>NZ_JAXCLK010000001.1:0-4800000 GCF_036289125.1 Nonomuraea sp. LP-02
ATGCTGCTGCCAGGCTACGGCGGGGGGTCGCTGGCCGACCTGCCCGGCGCTCTGCTGGCCGCCTTGGGAGTCCCCGAGTCCGCCCGTCATGAGAACGCCGGCCTGACTCTGGCGCCCGCCGACAGCGTCTGCCTGTTCCTCGTCGACGGTCTGGGCGCCGACCTGCTGCGCGCTCACCCCGAGGCCGCCCCGTTCCTGTCCTCCCTGACCGCCCGCACGCTCACGGCCGGATTCCCCGCCACCACCGTCACGAGCCTGTGCTCGCTCGGCACCGGCATGACCCCCGGCGAGCACGGCATGCTGGGCCTGACCCTCGCCGTCCCCGGCACCGGCCAGCTGTTCAACTGCCTGCGCTGGAGCCTTCCTGGCGGCCTGAGCATGGACCCCGAGCAGTGGCAGCCCGCCAAGACCGTCTACCAGCGGGCCGCCGAGGCCGGCGTCCGGCCGAGCTACGTGGCCCCCGCCGAGTTCGAGGGCACCGGCCTTACCAGGGCCGTCTACCGCGGCGTCCGCTACCTCGCGGCCGACACCGTCGACGAGCGGATCGCCCGCGTGCACGAGGCCATGCGCGAGCCCCACGCCCACGTCACCGTCTACTACGGCGACCTCGACGCCGCCGGCCACATGGTGGGCTGGGGCAGCGACGAATGGCTGCGCCAGCTCGCCGTCGTGGACGACATGGCCGCCCGGCTGGCCGAGGGCCTGCCGCCCGGCTCCGCCCTCTACGTCACCGCCGACCACGGCATGGTCAACGCCACCGAGAAGGTCGACGCCGAGCAGGTCCCCGAGCTGATGGAGGGCGTCGCGCTGCTCGGCGGCGAGGCGCGGGCCAGGCACGTCTACACCGAGCCGGGCGCCGCCCGCCACGTCCTGGAGGCGTGGGCCGAGACCTTCCACGGCAAGGCGTGGGTGGTCTCGCGCCAGGAGGCGGTGGACTCCGGCTGGTTCGGGCCCCGCGTACGCGAGGAGTGGCTGGAGCGCATCGGCGACGTCGTGGCGGTCCCGCACGACGGCCTGGCCATCATCGCCCCTTCCCGCCACCCCGTCGAGGCGCTGTTCACCGGCTACCACGGCTCGATGACCGCCGCCGAGCAGAACGTCCCGCTTCTGGAGGTACGCCCGTGACGGGCCCGCTGATCATCGCCGCCGACCTCGCGGCGCTCGGCCATGACGTGACGTTGCTGGACGTCCGCTGGCGGCTCGGCGGCCCGCCGGGCGTCGAGCTCTACCGCGAGGGCCACCTGCCGGGCGCGGTCTTCTGCGACCTCGACCACGACCTCGCCGCGCCCCCTGGTGGTGGCGGCCGCCACCCGCTGCCCGATGCGGAGGCGTTCCAGGCCGCGATGCGCCGCCTCGGCGTGCGCGACGGTCGGCCGGTCGTCGTCTACGACGACGCCGGCTCCACCTCCGCCGCCCGCGCCTGGTGGGCGCTGCGCTACTTCGGCCACCAGGACGTACGCGTGCTCGACGGCGGCCTGCCCGCCTGGACGGCCGCGGGCCTGCCGCTCACCAAGGAAGCCCCCGGCGTCGCCGAGGGCGACTTCACCGCCCGGCCCGGCGGCATGCCGGTCCTGTCCGCGGACGAGGCCGGGGCGCTGGCCACCGGCGGCGTGCTGCTCGACGCGAGGGCGGGGGAGCGGTTCAGGGGCGAGGCCGAGCCGGTCGATCCGGTGGCCGGGCACATCCCGGGCGCGGTGAGCGCGCCCACCACCGAGAACGTCGGCCCCGACGGCAGGTTCCTCGACCCCGCGGCGCTGCGGGCCCGCTTCGCCGCGCTCGGGGCGGGGGAGGGCGTGCCGGCCGGCGCCTACTGCGGCTCCGGGGTGACGGCGGCGCACGAGGTGCTGGCGTTGGAGCTGGCCGGGCTGCCCGCCGCCCTCTACGTCGGCTCCTGGTCCCACTGGGTGACCGACCCCGCCCGCCCGGTCGCGACCGGCGGCTGACGCCGGGGCCGCTTCTCGGCGTCCGTCTCCGGGGGCCGCACAGCGCTAGCATCGGATCTCATGATCATCTGGATCAACGGCACCCACGGCGCGGGCAAGACGACGACCAGTGCACTCGTGCAGCGACTGATCCCGGACTCACAGGTGTTCAACGCCGAGAAGGTCGGCGAGACGCTCATGGACATCACGCCGGGGCTGCCCGCGACGGACAACTTCCAGCACTGGCCGCCGTGGCGGCCGCTCGTGGTCGAGACCGCCCGCCGCGTGCTCGACTACACCGGCGGCACGCTGGTGATGCCCATGACCGTCCTGGTCGAGGAGTACTGGCGCGAGATCAGCGCCGGCCTCGCCCGGTACGACATCCCGGTACGGCACTTCGTCCTCCACGCCGACCAGGACACCCTCCGCGGGCGCATCGAGGGGGACACTGTTCTCGCCCCCGTCCCCTCCCCGTTCCGTCTCAGATACCTTGAGCCCTACGCCGAGGCGGCCCGCACGTGGCTGCACGCCGAGGCCGAGGTCGTCGACACCACGCACCTCACGCCCGCCCAGGTCGCCCTGCGGATCGCGGAGGCCGTCAAAGGCTGAGTCAGTAGAGCGGCCGGTCGCCCGCGCCGAAGCAGGTGAACTCGTACACGCCGGTCTTGGCCGCGGCGGCGGCCAGGGCCGCGTCCGGCGGCTGCCCGGCCGCGACGAGCTCGTGGAAGGCGCTCATCACCGCCCGCGCCGCCTCGTCCTGCACCGGCACCATCCCGGCGATCACGCACGACGTCCCCTGTGCCAGGAACGTCCCCGGCAGCCCGAGCGGCGCCCCCTCGACCGGCGCACGGGACATGCCGGAGTTGCACGCCGACAGCACCACCAGCTCCGGCGCCCGATCCAGCGTCAGCAGGTCGTAGGCCATCAGCAGCCCGTCGTCCAGGGTGATGCCGGACATCAGGGGGCTGCGGGCGTGGAAGACGCCGTGCGCGGCCAGGTGCAGCACGTCCACCTCGCCGAGGGCGTCGAGTACGCGGCCGCCGCGCGCGGGGATCTCGGCGGCGACGCGATGGCAGGCCAGGACGTGCGCCACCTCGGCGTGCGCGTGCGTCAGCCCGGGCCCCGCCGCCGCGGCGACCCGGGGCACGTCCTCGCCGCGCCGGTCGTGCCGCGCCCGCGCCCGCAGCCAGCCGGCGGCGCTGGCCGCCACGCCGACCGGACGTCCGCGCAGGCTGGGCAGCGCGCCCCAGGGCAGCGTGTGCAGGGCTCCGACCGGCACCACCACCAGCGGCCCGTCGGCCAGCTCGGCGTCGAGCGGCCGGAACAGCAGCCGGTCCACCTCCTGCGCCGCGACCTCCAGATCGTGCCCGCCGTCCGGGCCCGCGGACCCGGACCAGTCGCGCCGCTCGCCGTGCCGCCGCAGCGCGTAGCGCAGCCGTACGACCGCCTCCTCGACCGCCCGCACCCCGCCCAGCCAGCGCAGCAGCACCCGATCCCCGCCGACCAGCACCGCGAGCAGCGACTCGCCGTCGATCACGAACTCCACCAGGGCGCCCGAGCCCAGCTCCGCGCGCACCCGTTCCGGATCGATCGCCGGGGAGCCGTGCGCGGGCGCCGTGACGGCCCGCCACCGCTCGGCCCACTCGAACACGTCGTCCGGCCGGCCGTCCCGCACCGCCAGCGAGAGCCCGAACGCCGCCAGCCGCTCCCCGGCCCGCGCCGCGTGGGCCCGCAGCGACGGGTCGTCGAAGCACTCCACGCCCTCGCCGATCTCGGTCAGCCCTTCGCGTACCGCGCGGAAGGCGCCGGGCACGTCCTCGCGCAGCGCCGCCTCCAGCGCCAGCGCGTGCTGCCGCACCGGCGCGGGCACCTGCCACTCGCCGGCCAGCCGCCCGCCGGAGTACGGCTCGTCGGGACGCTCGTCCACGGCCGCGTGCCGGGTCAGGCGGGCGAGCTGCGCCGAGGCCGCGGGGTGGTCGTCGACCGCGAGCGCCGCCTCGGCCGCCGTGAGCCGGAGCGCCGCCGCTCCGGGGAGCTGGGCGAGGCCGTCCTCCAGCTCGTCGGCGCAGGCGATCAGGCCGGACACCAGCTCGGGCGTGACGGGCCCGAGGGCGAGGCGCGAGCGCAGCACGACCTCTCTGGCCAGCGGCAGCCACGAGGTGCGTTCCTGCCCGGCCAGCTCCTCCGCCGCCTGCTCGCCGACCTGCAGCGCCCGGTGCGGGTCGCCGGTGAGCAGCTCGACCTGGGCCAGTTTCAGCCGCGCCTCGGCGAGCGCCACCCGTGCCCCGCACGACTCCAGGTCGGGCACGGCCAGGTTGAGCATCGCCCTGGCCTCGCCGGGCAGGTGAGCCGCCAGCAGGGCGCCGGCGAAGTCGGCCCGCATGGTCGCGAGGCGCTCCGGATAGCCGAACAGCGTGTCCTCGGCCTCGCGGTAGTAGTGGAAGGCGCCGGCGATGTCGCCCCGGCGTACGGAGAGGAAGGGCAGGTTGGCGGCCGAGAGCCGGGCGAGGTGGCGCAGGCCCGCGTGCTGGGAGATCTCCAGGCAGGCGGTGAGGTCGCGCATGGCGGCCTCCCACTCGCCCCGCCAGCAGCGGACCAGGCCCCGGTTGAGCAGCCCGCCGGCGAGGAACCTGCGGTCGTCCACGGTGCCGGGGGCGTGCACCAGGGCGCGCAGCGCCCGGTCGCAGGAGGCGATGGCCTCCTGGTGGCGGCCCAGGTGGGCGAGCGCGACCGCGCGCTGGGTGTCGAGCTTGGCCCGGTCGAGCGGGCGCAGGTAGGCCCAGGCCAGGGCGGCCACGCGGAGGGCCTGGAGCGGGTGGCCGAGCTCGGTGCGTACGGTGACCAGCGACAGCCGCGCCTGCGCCACCCGCTCGCGCGGCGCGCCCGGCACGGCGATCGCGGCCCGCAGGTGGTGCTCGGCGCTGTCGAGGTCGCCCAGCTCGCGGTCGGCCAGCGCCATGGCCCGCAGCGCCACGGCCTCGGCCTCGTGGGCGCCGGACCGGCGGGCGGCGGCGAGCACCGCGCCGGCGGCGCGCAGGGCGTGCTCGGGATCGACCAGCGACCGCAGCATGGCGGCCTCGGCCGCCTCGACGAGAAGACAGGGGGCGTCGCTCATGGCCGGCCCTGAGGGGAACGGTCGGCTGCGGACATGCCCCTCCCGTCGGGGCTGCGGATCGAGGTGGCCGGGCGGATCACGGTCGGATGCGCACCCAGCGGGTCTGTACGGGCGCGTGCCCCGGCCGATGGCAGACCACGCTGAGCCAGCCCGGAGGCAGCCCGGTGGCCGCGAAGCAGCCGTTGCGGCTGACCCGCCGGGACAACGTCAGGTGCGGGGTGCGTACGTCGACGAGCGTGTCCTCCCCCGGGCAGGGGAGCACCTGCCCGGCCACGTCGATGAGCCCGTCGCCGACCGTCACCTCCAGGTCGAACGTCAGCCCGTCGGAGACGAACCGCACCAGGTGCGAGCCGTCGTCGCCCCGCGCCCCCGCGCCGGCGAGCATCGCCTCGGCCACCGGGGCGGCGGTCAGCGAGCCCGCGACGCGCAGGCCGTAGACCTCGCGCGCGGCGGCGGTCACGTGGGCCGGGGGCGGGTCCGTGCCCGCGGCCAGCCGGAGCGCGGCCAGGAAGTATTCGTCGTCGATCATTGCGCCATCTCCTGAGATGAGATCAGAGTGCGCAGTTTTTCCAGGCAGCGGGCCCGGGTGGGGCCGACGCTGCCGATCGGCATCCCGAGCCGGGCGGCGGTCTGCCGGCTCCCGAGGTCGATCGCGACCAGCTGGAGCAGCGTGCGGCAGGGCTCGTGCATGGTGGAGACCGCCTTCCAGAGCAACTGCCTGTCGTCGTCGCCGAGGACGGCCGCGCCGGGCTCGGGCTCCTCGACCACCGCCAGGACGTGGACGCCCGGACGGCTGCCCTCGCGCAGGATCTGCAGCGCCTCGCGGCGCACGACCGTGGCCAGCCACGCGCCCAGCCGCTCGGGCTCCCTGATGTCCTCCAGGCGCTGCAGCAGCCGCAGCCAGCCGCCCTGCACCACGTCGGCCGCGTCGGCGGGGCCGAGCCCGCTCGCGCGGGCCACCGCCCACATGAGCGGGCCGAACTCGGCCTCGAGCGCGTCCCACGCCGACCGGTCGCCGTCGGCGGCGGCTCGCAGCAGCTCCGCTGGGGCGCGCTGGGGGTGCACGAGGACTCCCTCACGTCAGGGACGGGGAGGGGATCATTCCTCCCCGTGATCGAACGTGGACTGAGCGTAAACTCTACAGACTCGCCGGAACGACAACTCCCAGATCGGGAATTTGCCGGGCGTCATCCCCGTCGAGCAGCCGCCGCACCACCTCCTTGGCCGGCTCGGCGACGGCCCCGGCCGCGATCGTCCCCGACACCAGCGCCGCGGCGAACGACGTGCCGCTCCACGTCGCGAACCCGCCGAACTCCCCGAGGTCCAGATAGCTGCTCTCCAGCCAGTCGCCGCGCGCGCAGGCGTCCACCCACGTGCCGTACCCGGAGTAGGCGGCCCGCCGCCGCCCCGTCGCCTCCAGCGCCGCCACGCCGACCACGGCGGGCAGCGCCGCCGGCCAGAACGGGCGGTCGGAGGCGGTGTTGCCGGCGCAGGCCACCGTCACGGTGTCGCTCAGCGCCGCGATCGCGTCGTTCAGCAGGGGCGGCAGCCGGTCGTCGAAGGTGTGGCCGCCGAAGGACAGGTTGATCACGTCGGGCGGGTCCTCACGCAGGCGGTGCAGCGCGCGGATCACGCTCGCCTCGTCGCCGATGCCGTCGCTGTCCAGCACCCGCCGCACGCGCAGCGACACGCCGGGCGCCAGGCGCGCCAGCAGGCCCGCGATGAACGTCCCGTGCCCCGCCTGCTGCCCCTCGGCCGCGTCGGCGTCCTCCGGGCCCACGCGGGCGAACCACTCCGTGCCCGACCACCACGGATGCTTGGCCACGCCCGTGTCGAGCACCGCCACCGTCGCCGCGGAACGGTTCCTGACCTGCCGGTACGGGATCGGCTCCACCGGGAACGGCCGCGACGCCGGGCCCCCGAAGAACAGCGGCTGGCCGCGGAACACGTGGTTGGGGGAGGCCCGCAGGCCCCTGGCGTGCAGCTCGGAGGCGAGCTCGCAGGGGTCCACCCCGGGAGCCAGGTGCGCGACACAGACCCCGTCCGCCTCGGAGAAGGCCTGGGTCCAGCGGGCGACGGCGGACAATGTGCTCCGGTCGCCCAGCAGCTGACCTGGCCGGATGAGCGACTCGCCGACAGATTGGAAGTTCATGGCGACGTATGTTTCCCGCCCGCACCAGGTGTCACGCGACACTCCCGCACCAACTTGGTATGGCCCCCCACTGGTGCCGGGTGGCGACCGACGGTAGTCTCTCCCTAGTCACTTGTGATCATCCCTATGTACGAGGCCGTTGGGGAAGGCGCACCTCGTACCGAACGGGAGGTCCGGTGACTGCACGTGGCGTCCTTTACGTCCACTCGGCTCAGCCCGCGCTGTGCCCTCATATCGAATGGGCGGTCGCGGGTGTCCTTGGCGTGCCCGTAGACCTGACGTGGACGCCGCAGCCCGCCGCGCCCAACGTCGTACGGGCGCAGGCCGAGTGGGAGGGCAGGCCCGGCATCGCGGCCGCCATCGCCTCCTCGCTCATGGGCTGGCAGCGGCTCAGGTTCGAGATCACCGAGGACGCCTCGCCGGGCGTGGACGGGTCCCGGCACTGCTACACGCCGACCCTGGGCGCCTTCACGGCGGTCATCGGGGTCAACGGCGACATCATGGTCCCCGAGGACCGGCTCAGGGCCGCGATGATGCTGGCCGCTCAGGGGCGCTGCGTGCTGGAGGAGGAGCTCGACAAGCTGCTCGGCCGGCCGTGGGACGAGGAGCTGGAGCCCTTCCGGTACGCCGGGGACGGCGCTCCCGTCCGCTGGCTGCACGCCGCCGTCTGACCGGCGCCCACACGACCTCCCCCGCAAAAAGGCCCCCACCGATCGCCGGTGCGGGGCCTTTTGGGCTGTGCGGTGTCCGCCGCCCATGACGCAGAAAGGCCCCGCGCTCGCCGCAGGAAGAGGGCGAGTGCGGGGCCTTTCGGAGAAGCCGGTGTTACAGGGGGATGTTGCCGTGGGCGCCCCGGGCGGGGGTGGCCTGGGCGAGGACCTTGGCGATGGCGCCGCGCGTCTCCCCGGGGCTGATCACCTCGTCGATGACCCCGAGCTGCTGAGCGCGTTCGAGCCCGCCGGCCAGCTTCTGGTGCTCCTCGGCCAGCCGCTCCTCCAGCGCCGCCCGCTCCTCCTCGGGCGCGGCGGCCAGCTCGCGCCGCTTGAGAATGCGCACCGCCGCCACGGGCCCCATGACCGCGACCTCGGTCGTGGGCCAGGCGAAGACCTTGGTGGCGCCCAGGGCGCGGGAGTTCATCGCGATGTAGGCCCCGCCGTACGCCTTGCGCGTGACGAGCGTGACCCGCGGCACCGAGGCCTCGGCGAAGGCGTGCAGGAGCTTGGCTCCGCGGCGTACGACGCCGTCGTGCTCCTGCCCGACGCCCGGCAGGTAACCGGGAACGTCCACCAGGACAACCAACGGCACGCCGAACGCGTCACACATGCGTACGAACCGGGCGGCCTTCTCGGCGGACGTGGCGTCGAGGCAGCCGCCGAGCCGCATCGGGTTGTTGGCGATGACGCCGACGGTCCGGCCCCCGAGGCGGCCGAGCGAGGTGACGATGTTCGGTGCCCACTTGGGGTGCAGCTCGATGCCGGGCTCGTCGAGCAGGCCGTTGACGAGCGGCTTGACGTCGTAGGCCCGTCGCGCGGACTCCGGCAGCAGCGTGGAGAAGTCCACTTCCTCGATTTCTCCCGCGCGCACCCGCCCCTGGTGGCCGAGGAGCGTGGCGAGCTGGCGCGCCTTGACGTAGGCGTCGGTCTCGGTCTTGGTGACGACGTGCACGACGCCGCTGCGCTTGCTGTGCGGCTCGGGGCCGCCGAGGGCGGCGGCGTCGACGTTCTCGCCGGTGACGCTGCGGACGACGTCGGGACCGGTGACGAAGATGCGGCCGGTGTCGGCCAGGATGACCAGGTCGGTGAGTGCCGGGCCGTAGGCGGCGCCGCCCGCGGCGGGGCCGACGACCACGGAGATCTGCGGGACGACCCCGGACGCCTTGGTCATGGCGGCGAAGACCCTGCCGACCGCGTGCAGCGACTCGACGCCCTCGGTGAGGCGCGCGCCGCCGGAGTGCCAGATGCCGATGACCGGCACCCGCTCGCGTACGGCGACGTCGTAGGCGTGGACGATGTGCTCGCAGCCTTCGCTGCCCATCGCGCCGCCCTGGAAGCGGGCGTCACTGCAGAAGGAGACGACGGGCACGCCTTCGACGCGGCCCATGGCGGCGAGGACGCCGCTCTTGTCCTCCGGGGTGATCAGCCGCAGCGAGCCCTCGTCGAGCAGGGCCGACAGGCGGACGAGTGGGTCACGGGGATCGGCGGGCTCCTGTTCGGAGCCGGGCGTCACCACCCCGTTGTCGAGCACGGTCATTTAAGCCCCCTTGAACACGACGGACACGTTGTGCCCGCCGAAGCCGAACGAGTTGTTCACTGCGGCGATGTCGCCTTCGGGCAGCTTGCGATTCTCGCCGTGGACGAGATCCACCTCGATGCCGTCGTCGAGGTTGTGCAGGTTGATGGTGGCGGGGACGATCCGGTCCTGCAGCGCCTTGATGGTGAAGACGGACTCGATGCCGCCGGCGCCGCCCAGCAGGTGCCCGGTCATGGACTTGGTCGAGGTGACCAGTGGGTGCGTGCCGATCGCCTTGGCGATCGCCTTGACCTCGCCGACGTCGCCGGCGGGGGTCGAGGTGGCGTGCGCGTTGACGTGCTTGATGTCCTGACCGGAGACGCCCGCGTTGTTGAGCGCCTGGGTCATCGCCATGATGATGCCCCGGCCCTCGGGCTCGGGCTGGGTGATGTGGTGCGCGTCGGCGGAGTAGCCGACGCCCGCGCAGTAGGCGTAGATGCGCGCGCCGCGCGCCTTGGCGTGCTCCTCGGACTCCAGCACGATGATGCCGGCGCCCTCGCCGAGCACGAACCCGTCGCGGTCGCGGTCCCACGGGCGGGACGCGCCCGCCGGGTCGTCGTTGCGGGTGGACATGGCCCGCGCGGCGGCGAAGGCCGCGATGTTGAGCCCGTGGATGGCGGCCTCGGTGCCGCCGGCCACCACGACGTCGGCGCGGCCGGCCCTGATCATGTCCATGGCGCTGCCGATGGCCTCGGCGCCGGAGGCGCACGCCGAGACGGTGGCGTGCACGCCCGCCTGAGCGCCCAGGTCGAGGCCGATCCAGGCGGCCGGGCCATTGGGCATGAGCATGGGCACGGTGAACGGCGACAGACGGTTCCAGCCCCGCTCACGGTAGGTGTCGTAGGCGTTGAGCGTGGTGGTGATGCCGCCGATGCCGCTGGAGACCACCACGCCCAGCCGCTCGGGAGCCACCTCGGGGGCGCCGGCGTCCTGCCAGGCCTCCCGTGCGGCCACCAACGCGAACTGCTCGCTGCGGTCGAGCCTGCGGGCCTCGGGCCGGGGCAGCACCTCGGCCGGATCGACGGCGGCCGTCCCCGCGAACTTCACGGGGACGGTGTCGATCCAGTCCGCGGCGAGGGTCTCGACACCCGACTGACCGGCGAGGAGCGCCGCCCAGGTCGAGGTGACGTCTCCACCGACGGGCGTCGTCGCGCCAAGCCCGGTGACGACGACACGTACCCGGTTCGCACTCACGTTTCGCGCTCCTTGCTGGTGATCAGTTGTGTACTGCGGTGGTTTTCAGCCCTGGATGAAGTTGAGGACGTCCTTGACCGTCTTCAGGTTCTTGAGCTGGTCGTCGGGGATCTCGACGCCGAACTCGTCCTGGGCGGCCACGGCGATCTCGACCATGGACAGGGAGTCGATGTCGAGGTCGTCCACGAAGCTCTTCTCGGGGGTCACCTCGGAGGCCGGAATGCCGGTGATCTCGTTGATGATCTTGCCGAGGCCCGCAAGGATGTCCTGCTCGTTGGCAGCCATGTCGTTGTTCTCCTTTGGTTTTTCTTGGATCCGCACGGTCGTGGACCGCGCAAGAGAGTGGTGCGGGCGGGATCCTACGGGATCTCGATCACTTGGCCCGCGTACGTGAGCCCCGCGCCGAAGCCCAGCACGAGTGCCAGCCCGCCGGACTGCACCTCGCCGCGCTCCAGCATGCGCGAGAGCGCGAGCGGGATGGAGGCGGCCGAGGTGTTGCCGGCGGTGACGATGTCGCGCGCCACCGCAGCCTTCTCGGCGCCCAGCTTACGGGCGATCGCCTCGATGATGCGCAGGTTGGCCTGATGGGGGACGAAGGCTGACAGCTCGGACGGGTCGACGCCCGCCCGCTCGCAGGCCTCCAGAGCCACCGGGTGCAGCGTGGTGGTGGCCCAGCGGAAGACCGTCTGCCCCTCCTGCTGGAGGAAGGTCGTGCGGTCCTGGATCTGGATGGCCTCGGACTTGTCGCCGGCGCTGCCCCAGACGACGGGGCCGATGCCGGGGGTCTCGGCGGGGCCGACGACCGCGGCGCCCGCGCCGTCCGCGAAGATCACGGCGGTGGAGCGGTCGGTCCAGTCGACCCACTGCGACAGCTTCTCGCTCCCGATGACCAGCACGTTCCTGGCCGAACCACCGCGTACGGCGGCGCTGGCGGTGGCGAGCGCGTAGCAGAAGCCCGCGCAGGCGGCGTTGACGTCGAACGCGCCCGGCGACTTGATGCCGAGGCGGTGCGCCACGATGGCCGCGGCGTTGGGGATCTGCGTCTCCAGCGTGCAGGTGGCGACGATCACCAGGTCGACGTCGTCGGGCGACAGCCCGCTCGCGGCGAGCGCCTTGCCGCCCGCGATGGCGGCCATGTCCTCGACCGACTCGCCCGCGGCGGCGACCCTGCGCTCCTTGATGCCGACGCGGGACTGGATCCACTCGTCGTTGGTGTCCATGTTCTTGGCGAGGTCGTCGTTGGTGACGACGTTGGCCGGCTGGTAATGGCCGAGCGCCAGCACCCGGGCGCCGGGGGCGATGTCGGGAATCCTCACTTGATCAGCTCCCTGGCCGCTTCGAGGTCGTCTGGTGTCTTCAGTGCCACGGTCTCGACGCCGCGCAGCCCGCGCTTGGCGAGGCCGGTCAGCGTGCCGCCGGGCAGCAACTCGATCATCCGGGTGACGCCGAGCCCGGCCATGGTCTCCATGCAGGCGTCCCACCGGACGGGGCTGCTGACCTGCTTGACCAGTCGTTCGACGAACTCGGCGCCGGCGGCCACCGGCTGGCCGTCGGCGTTGGACAGCAGGGTCACCCGCGGGTCGGCGGGTGTGAGGCCCTCGGCGGCGGCCCGCAGGCTCTCCACGGCCGTCGCCATGTGCCGGGTGTGGAAGGCGCCCGCCACGGACAGGGGGCGCAGCCGGGCGCGGGCCGGAGCGTCCTCGGCGAAGGCCGCGAGCTGCTCCAGCGTGCCCCCGGCGACGATCTGGCCGGCGCCGTTGATGTTGGCGGGCGTGAGCCCGTGCCTGTCGATGGCGGCCAGGACCTCGTCCTCGGCGCCGCCGAGCACGGCGGTCATGCCGGTCTCGGTGATCGCCGCGGCCTTGGCCATGGCCTGGGCCCGCTCGCGTACGAGGGAGAGCGCCTGCTCGGCCGTGAGCACCCCGGCCAGCGCGGCCGCGGCGAACTCGCCCACGCTGTGGCCGGCGAGCACGTCGGGCTGCACGCCCAGGGCCTCGGCCGAGGCCAGCGCGGCGGCCACGAGCAGCGGCTGGGCGACGGCCGTGTCACGGATCTCGTCGGCGCCGGCGGTCGTGCCATAGGCGATCAGGTCGATCCCGGCGACCTCCGACCAGGCGCCGAGCCGGTCGGCCAGACCGGGCAGCTCGAGCCAGGGAGTGAGGAAGCCTGGAGTTTGGGCACCTTGGCCCGGAGCGACGAGTACAAGCACGCATTCCACCATGCCCTGTAGAGGTTCGACACGCGGCTGGAGATCCATACGAACTTTGTCCAGGCTTATTTGTAGGAACCCCACAGTGAGGATTTCGGGTCGATTACGTTAGGGGTCGCCATGTAACGGCCGCTTCCGCGAGCCTGCCGAGGATCAGGCCGACCTGGAGCGTGAAGGCCGAGCGGCCCTCCGTGGGCTGGTAGCCGGTCAGCTCGGTGATCTTCTTCAGCCGGTAGCGCACGGTGTTGGGATGGACGAAGAGCAGCCGCGCGGTCGCCTCCAGCGACGTGCCCTGCTCCAGGTAGGTCGCCAGCGTGTCGAGCAGCGGCGTGCCGGCCAGCGGCAGGTAGACGTTCTCGATGAGCTGCTCCCTGGCGTCCTCGTCGCCGTCGAGCGCCCGCTCGGCCAGCAGGTCCTCGGCGTGCGCCGGCCGGGGCGCGTCGGGCCAGCCCGCGGAGGCCTTCAGCCCGGCCAGCGCGGCCCGCGCGGACCGGGGGGCGGCGTGCAGGTCGGGCACCTCGGGGCCGATCACGATGGGCCCCATGCCGAAGCGGGACACGACCTGCTTGGCCGCGGCGTTGACGTCGTCGGCCCCGCCGACGATCACGACGAGCCGGTCGGCCTGCACTCCGGCCAGCAGGTCCATGCCGATGCGGCGGCCACGTTCGCGCAGCCCGTCGATGACCGCGCGGGGGTCGCCCTCGGGGGCGTGGCCGGCGATGACGACCACGGGGGAGGAGGTCCAGCCGAGCGCCGCGGCCCAGGAGTGGAGCCCGTCGTCGACCTCGCCCCGGACCAGGGCGTCCACGATCAGCGCCTCCAGCCGGGCGTCCCAGGAGCCGCGCGCCTCGGCCTCGCGGGCGTAGACGTGCGCGGCGGCGAAGGCCACGTCGCGGGTGTAGCGCAGCATGGCCTGCTGGAGCTGGTCCTCGCCGCCCGGCGCGGCCAGCTCGTGGGTCTGCGCCTCGACGACCTCGACCACGACGCGCACGATGTCGACGGTCTGCTGCAGCGAGATCGAGCGCTTGAGCTCGCGCGGAGCGGTGCCGAAGAACTCGATGCTGGGCGTCGGCCGGTCCTCCCCGGCGCTCGAGAACCACTCGACGAACGCCGCGATGCCGGCCTGCGCGACGAGCCCCACCCAGGAGCGGTCCTCGGCGCTGAGCGCGCGGAACCAGGGAAGCTGCTCGTCCATGCGGGCCTGCGCCGCGGTGCCGAGCGAGCCCATGGCTCGCTCGAGCCTACGTGTGGTGTCCTCCCGGGTCCGGTCTGTCACGCACTCTAGAGTGCCAGGTGGCTCGCGATGAACGCGACGCCGCCCGGTCCGCGCGGCCGGCCGGACCCCGTGCTCAGATCACCGCGACCGCGGTGATCAGGCCGATCGCCACGTGCGTCACCGCCAGCAGCCGCGCGCCCGGCTGCAGCTCGGGCTCCTGGACCAGGTCGCGTACGGAGATGCCGACGATCCGGTCGAAGACCAGCATCGCCACGGTCTGCACCACGATGCCGACCAGGCCGAACACCGCCGTGCCCGCCAGTCCTTCGGCGAGCCGCCCGCCGGAGGCCCAGATGGAGGCGGCCACGATCAGGCCGACCGCCGCCATGGCGGAGGAGGCCAGCAGGGTGGCGTTGGGGTTGCGCTCGGTGCGGATGATCTCGCTCAGCTTGCCCGGCGTGGCCCAGTCGATCACGTAGAAGCCCACGATCATGAGCAGCACGCCCACGGCGGCGTACGAGGCGACGGCACCGGAGCCGCGGGCGAGGGTTTCCAGAAGGGTCACGTCTGTTCCTTGGTTCGTTCTTCGGGGGGATGTCAGTCGGCGATGCGGTGCGGGACGAAGGAGGAGGTGTCGTCGGTGATCAGACCCGTGCTCTCCCTGATGCCGAGCCCGGCGGCCTCGTCGGCGACCACCCAGGCGCCGAGCACCGGGCGCTGGCCGCCGAACTCCGGCAGCGCCTCGAAGCCCTGATGGACGTAGCCCTCGCGGCCGTAGCGGCCGGGCGTCTCCTGTGTGCCCCCGGGGGTGACGATCCTCATGGAGGCGCCCTCCCTGCCGAGCAGCGGCTTGGAGATGTACGAGGTGAGCTCGCGCGGCCCGTCGAGGTAGGCGGGCAGCAGCGAGGGATGCCCGGGATGGAGCTCCCACAGCACGGCGAGCAGCGCCTTGTTGGACAGCAGCGCCTTCCACAGCGGCTCGATCCAGGTGGCGTGGCGCACGGCATGGCGGCCGAAGTCGTCCGAGAGCATCCACTCCCACGGATAGAGCTTGAACGCCGAGCGGATCACCTGGTCGCCGGCGTCCACGAAGCGACGTTCGAGGCCGTCCCAGCCGATGTCCTCCATGGCGACCGAGATCGTCGCGTGCCCGGCCTGCTCGGCGGTCTCCTGCAGGTAGGCGACCGTCATGGCCTCCTCGCCCGTCTCGTCGGCGTTGGTGAACGCGAAGTGCACCGGGCCGGGCGGCAGCCGCAGCGCGCGCCAGCGGTCGATGAGCCGTTCGTGCAGCGAGTTCCACTGGTCGTCGCCGGGGTGGACGTCCTGCAGCCAGAACCACTGCACGACCGACGCCTCCACCAGCGAGGTGGGCGTGTCGGCGTTGTACTCCAGCAGCTTGGCCGGGCCGGTGCCGTCGTAGCGCAGGTCGAAGCGGCCGTACAGGTGCGGGTCACGCCGCTCCCACGAGCGCGCGACCTCCTCCCACGCCCACTCGGGCACGGCGAAGTCGGCGAAGCGGCCGGTGCTCACCACGTGCTCGACGGCGCGCAGGCACATGCCGTGCAGCTCCTCGACCTGCTCCTCCAGGGCCTCGATCTCCTCCATCGAGAAGATGTAGTGCACCGACTCGTCCCAGTAGGGGCGGGTGAGGCCCGTGGGGTGGGCGGCGCGGTGGTAGGCCAGGCCCTGCCCCTCGATCGTCTTCTCCCAGCCGTCCCTGGGAGTGCTGTGCTCGCGACGCATGCCTCAGCTCCCGCCGCTCCAGCTCTTGCCGAACCCGCCGCGCTGGATGGACTTGCCGCTGCGGGAGGAGATGTCCACGTCGGTGGGCCGGTAGGTGGTGCCGCCCCGGATCTTGTTGCCGGTGCGGGTGCCGCCGTAGTACCACATGTACGCCCCGCGCGATCCGCCGTAGTAGTGCATGTGGCCGTCGTCGTCGTCGCAGTAGTCGTCGTCCACGACCTCGTACGTGCCGTCGGCGAGCTGCACCACGCAGTCGGCGGTGACCTCGTCGTCGTCCGCGGTGGCGGCGCAGTAACCGACGAGGACCACGGAGATGACGCCGAGGATGGTGAGCTGAACGACTTTGGATGACTTCCGGTCCTGCGGCGGCTTCGAACTGTTTTGCGGCGGTTTTGCCATGTAGCTCCTGCTTTCAGTGGCCGATCAGCCTACCGGTGGCTCTCGGCCGCGATCAATCCATGAACGCGCCCCGCCCGAGGTCGTGGGGTAGAAGGGACACATGAACCCGGTCGAGGCGTTGCGCGAGATCGCCTTCCTGCTCGAACGCGCCGGTGAGCCGACGTACCGTGTGCGTGCCTTCCGCCGTGCCGCCGCGGTCGTCGCCGAGCTGCCCGAGGAGGAGCTGCTGCGGTTGGCCCGCGACGGCGGGCTCGGCGACCTGCCCGGCATCGGGAAGGTCACCGCACTGGTGATCAACGAAAGTCTCGACGGCCAGGTTCCGACGTATTTGCGGCGTATGCGGGCCACTGAGGGCGTGGAGCTGGACGCCGAGACCTCGGCGCTGCGGGACGCGCTCAAGGGCGACCTGCACAGCCACTCCGACTGGTCCGACGGCGGCTCGCCGATCGAGGAGATGGCCGAGGCGGCGCGCTCGCTCGGGCATGAATATTGGGCGCTGACCGACCACTCGCCGCGCCTCACCGTCGCCAAGGGGCTGTCGGCCGAGCGGCTGGAGCGCCAGCTCGACGTGGTGGCCGCGCTCAACGAACGGCTCGCGCCGTTCAGGATCCTCACCGGCATCGAGGTGGACGTCAACCTCGACGGCTCGCTCGACCAGGAGCCCGAGCTGCTGGACCGGCTCGACGTGGTGGTCGCGAGCGTGCACTCCAAGCTGCGCATGGACGGTGAGGAGATGACCCGCCGCATGGTGACCGCCGTCGCCGACCCCCGGGTGGACGTGCTCGGGCACTGCACCGGGCGGGTGGTGCGGGCCGGCGGCGAGCGGGGTGTGAAGCGGCCGGAGTCGGAGTTCGAGGCGGAGCTGGTCTTCGAGGCGTGCCGCAGGTTCGGGGTGGCGGTCGAGATCAACTCCCGGCCCGACCGGCTCGACCCGCCCAAGCGGCTGATGCGGCTGGCGTACGAGATGGGCTGTCTGTTCGCGATCGACTCCGACGCGCACGCGCCCGGCCAGCTCGACTGGCAGCGGTACGGCTGCGAGCGGGCGGCCAGATGCGGGATCGAGGCCGGGCGCATCGTGAACACCTGGCCGCTGGAGCGGCTGCTCGACTGGACCCGCGCCCGCCCCGAACGGCTCAGCAGGTGACCGTGCGGTTGTAGGACCCGGTCTTGTACGTCCACTCGCGCGAGCGCCCGTCGGCCAGCGTGACGCAGTCGGTGTCGCGGGCCCAGTCCATGATGACCTTGACCCGCATGGTCTTGCCGCAGCCGTTGCGCACCCACACGATCAGGCCGTGCGGCTGCTCGTCGGCGATGCGGGCGACGCAGGAGGGAGCGGTGCCGCGGGCCGCCGCGGCGGCGGAGGGAACCGCCGGGACGAGCGTCGCGCAGCCGGCCAGGACAGCGATGAAAATCGTTCTCAGGCGCATGGCCTGGACGCTACTCCTTCTCGCGGCCCGGTGGTAACTCGGCGTTATCGAGATGTCACCCTTCGGCCCGGAGGTAAGGGTCGTCAGGTTCGCGCGATTTTGCTCGATGGGAAAGCCGGGCGCCCCGGGAAGCACCTCCTTGGACCGGAAACGGTGGCCGGCGCGGTGACAATGTCGTGGCCGGGCGGACAGGAGGCTGTGGCGGGGGAGCGCCGCGGGCCGCGATTGTCGGTGGCGGCACGTAGCGTCACGGCTGTGAATCGTACCGACCGGCTGTACGCGCTCGTCGAGGACCTGCGCGCCATCGCGCCCCGCTGCCGCTCCGCCCGCGCGCTCGCCGAGCGGTTCGAGGTCAGCGTACGCACGATCGAGCGCGACATCACGGCGCTCCAGGAGTCGGGCGTCCCCATCTACGCCGAGCCGGGCCGCAAGGGCGGCTACGCCATCGACAAGAAGATGTCCCTCCCCCCGCTCAACTTCAGCCCGGCCGAGGCCGTGGCCATCGCGGTGGCGCTCAGCCAGGCGGGCGAGCAGCCGTTCGGCCGCCACGCCCACAGCGCCTTACGCAAGGTCGTCTCCGCCATGCCGGGGCCGGAGGGCGAGCTGGCCCGTGAGCTGGCCCGCCGGGTGCAGCTCGTCCGCCGTCCGGGCGAGGACGGCGAGGAGTCCCGGCCGCTCGGCGCCGAGCACGTCTCGCGCGCCATCGAGGAGGCGCTGCTGCGGCGGCGGGTGCTGCGCCTCGACTACGCCGACGCCAAGGGCGCGCTCACCTCGCGCGACGTCGAGCCCGGCGTCTTCCTCGGCGGGCGCGGCGGCTTCTGGTATCTCGTGGCCTGGTGCCGGCTCCGCGACGACGTACGCGTCTTCAGGCTCGACCGCATCGCCGCCGCGACCGTCACCGCCGAGCGCTGCCCCGACCGGCCGCTGGAGGGCTTCGCCACCGACGTCCCGGAGATGATCGTGCACGGCACGCTTCTCGACTAGGCCATTCAGATGTTCGAAAAGTCAAGAGGAAACACCGACATAGGGTTGTCGCTCAACGGATGCATCGTTGTCTTGTTCGAGAAAGAGGGAGATGGCGATGGACAACACGGTGACCTGGTTCGAGGTCGCGACCGGCGACCCCGAAGGCGCCCAGCGGTTCTACGGAGGTCTGTTCGGCTGGACGTTCGCCGCCGGCGACGGCGGCGGGCCGATGGACTACCGCATGATCGGCTATGCGGGCGGCGGGGAGCCGGCGGGCGGGCTCTTCAACACCAAGGGAGAGTTCCCCGACCACGCGGTCTTCCACGTCCAGGTGGCCGACGTCGAGGAGACCTGCGCACGCACCGAGGCGCTCGGCGGCAAGGTGATCACCAAGGTCGTCGGCGACGGCGCGGGCACCGACTTCGCCTACCTCCAGGACACCTCGGGCAGCCTTTTCGGGATCTTCCACCGCAGGTGATGACCCGTGCGCGGGCCGGGGGAAGCACCTTCCCCGCCGATCCCGGCCGCCACGGGGCCGCGCGTGCCCGCCCTACCTCTCAGGGCTCACGACGAGGGGTTCGCGGGCGGCGCGGAGTCACCCCGCGCCCTGGACACGCCGCCGATCGCCGAGCGGCGGCGCGTCCAGGGCCCTGACCCGGGCAGTCCGGGCCATCGACGGTCCCAGGCAGCCCGGGCCTTCGCCGGACCGGGCCGGCAGGGCCTTCGACGGTCCCAGGCAGCCCGGTGCATCCGACGGCCCCGGGCCGGCAGGGCCGGGGTCAGAAGGCCGCGGCAGTGAGCCAGCGGGTCAGGAGGGCGTGGTCACCGTGGAGCGTGAGGGCCTCCGGCGAGCGGCGGCCGTAGAGCAGCAGCAACAGGTCCGCAGCGGGGCCCCGCACGCCGACGTCGCCCTTGGCGTGGCCGCGCGTCCACTCGACGCGCCCGCCGGGGCCCTGCGTGATCGTCCACTCGCCCCGGACGCCCCCGGGGACGGGTGCGGCGTCGGAGGGGCCGGTGGCGTGGAGGTGGATCGTGGCCCCTTCCACGCCGAGCTCCGCCAGCCGCCGGGTGACCCACACCGCGGACGGCAGGTTGTGCAGGAACTCCTCGATGCCGTCCGCGGCGGTCGCCGCCGGGACCACCGGGTCGACGCCGAGCGCGAGCTCGGCGTCGACCCGGTGCACGACCAGCTCATACGCCATCCGCCGCGGCCACCAGGCCGCCCGCCGGTCGGGGCCCCAGGTCCAGACCGGCGTGTCCGGGTCGGTCTCACGCAGCGTGCGCACCAGCTCGGCCGCACCGGCCCGCAGCCATCCGGCGTCCCCGCCGCGCCCCTCGGGCAGCCCGCTCGGCACCTGGCGCGACCAGATGCGCTCCTGCACCCGGTCGCGCAGCACGTGCACCGCCCAGCGGTGCGTCTGGCCGACGTGCGTGACCAGCTCGCCCATCGTCCACCCCGGACAGGAGGGCACGGGCGCGGACAGGTCACCGGCGAGCTCCGCCAGGCGTTCGGTCTCCTGCTCGATCAGCGGCTCGTAGTTCACCGCACCAGACTAGGCCGCCGGGCAGGTGGCGCCCTTCTGCGGCACTTTTCCGTTGATGAGGTAAGTGTCGACGAGCGCCCGGACGCACTTGCTGCCCGACAGGTAGGCGCCGTGCCCCTCGCCCTCGTACGTCACCAGCGTCGCCGTCTTGAGCTGGGCCGTCAGCTTGGGCGCCCACTCGTACGGCGTGGCCGGATCGCCCTTGCCGCCGATCACCACGATCGGCGCGGAGCCGGTCGCGTCCACGTGCCGCGCCTGGTCGCTGCCCTTGACCGGCCACACCCGGCACAGTCCGCCGGAGCCCTCGCTGCCGAACAGCGGCGAGATCTGCAGCGCCTGCTGCTCGGTGCGCCGCAGCTCGGCCTCGCTCGGCCGTTCGGCGGTGTCCACGCAGGTGATGGCCGGGAAACTGGTCATCTGCGTCGAGTAGCTGCCGTCCGTGGACCGCCCGGTGTAGGTGTCGGCCAGGTAGAGCAGCGCCTCGCCGTGGCCCTGGAGCGCCTCGCCGAGCGCCTGCTCCAGGAACGGCCAGGTCAGCTCGGAGTACAGCGCGGCCGCCACGCCCGTCGAGGCGAGCCCCTGGGTGAGCTCGCGGTCCTTGACCTTGATGGGCTTGGCGGTCAGCTCGTTCATCAAGTTCTCGACGTTGGTGTTGGCCGTCGCGACGTCCTTGCCGACCGCGCACGAGCCGTCCTTCACGCACGCCTTCAGGAAGCTGTCGTAGGCGTGCTGGAAACCGCGCGTCTGGGCGACCGTGCGCTGCTCGAAGGTGATCGTCGGGTCGAGCGGCGCGTCCAGCACCATGCGGCCCACGTTCTTGGGGAACAGGGTGGCGTAGACGGCGCCGAGCTGGGTGCCGTACGACATGCCGACGTAGTTGAGCTTCGGGTCGCCGACGGCGGCGCGGATGCGGTCCATGTCGCGGGCGGCGTTCACGGTGCCGACGTAGGGCAGGATCTTGCCGGAGTTCTTCTGGCACAGCGCGGCGAACTGCTTGTTCATCTGCTCGCCCTCGCGGTGCGTCCGATCGTCGGGCGGCAGCGTGTCGAGGGCGGTGAACCGGTCCATCTCGGCGCCGTTGCCGCACCTCACGCCGGAGCTGCGCTCGACCCCGCGCGGGTCGAAGCTGACCAGGTCGTAGCGGGTGCGCAGCGGCGCGAGGACCTTGCCCGCCTGGTCCAGCGTGTCCACCCCCGAGGCTCCGGGGCCGCCGAAGTTGAACACCATCGAACCGAGCCGCTGCCCGGTGGCCGGCATCTTGATCAGCGCCAGCTCGATCTTCTCGCCGCCGGGCTTGTCGTAGTCGAGCGGCACCGCGAGCTTGCCGCACCGCACCGAGCTGTCCTGACGGGCCGGCGGCTCGCCGTCAGGGCGCTTGATGTCGGTGCACGGGCCCCATTCGACCTGGTCGGCGCCGACTTTGGGCCCTGGGACGGACTGTGCGGCGGGCTCGGCCGGAATGGCGGAACAACCGGCGGCCCCGACGAGCAGGGCGACGGCTAGGACACCTCGCATGGCACAAACTTCCCCTCGTCTACTCCGGGGGAAGAGTGCCCACAATACGCGACCTCGCACCAAACGTGGGTGAGGCGGCCCGTACCCCTCCTAACGCGCCGCCTCACCCGTCCGTCCCCCGAACATGGGGACGCTCCCGCGAGGACATTCGCGGGAGCGTCCCTGATGGATGTGTCAGACGCCCATCGACTGGGTGTCGTTGCTCTCCGCGCCGCCGGCCTCGGTGACGCCGTTCTTGAGGTGGTAGCGGGCGATGGCCTCGCGCAGCACCTCGCCGTCGAGCTCCTTGCGGCGTACGAGCTGGGTCAGCACCGCCAGCGTGATCGAGGCCGCGTCCACGTGGAAGTGGCGGCGCAGCGCCGAGCGCGTGTCGGACAGGCCGAACCCGTCGGTGCCCAGCGAGGACCAGTCACCCGGCACCCACTGCGCGATCTGGTCCTGGACGGCCTTCATGTAGTCGCTGACGCCCACGAACGGCCCCTGGGCGCCGGACAGCGCCTGCGTGACGTAGGGGACGCGCTGCTCGGCCTCCGGGTTGAGCAGGTTGTGCTCCTCGCAGGCCAGCGCCTCGCGGCGCAGCTCCGACCAGGACGTGGCCGACCACACGTCGGCGGAGACGCCCCAGTCCTCGGCGAGCAGGCGCTGCGCCTCCATCGCCCACGGGCCCGCGACGCCCGAGCACAGGATGTTGGCCTTCGGGCCCTGCGTCTGCGGCCCGTCGGCGAACTTGTAGAGGCCCTTGAGCAGGGCCTGCACGTCGAGATTCGCCGGCTCGGCGGGCTGCAGGTAGGGCTCGTTGTAGACGGTCAGGTAGTAGAAGACGTCCTCCGGCTGGTCGCCGTACATGCGACGCAGGCCGTCCTTGACGATGTGGGCCACCTCGAACGCCCAGGACGGGTCGTAGGAGATCGCGGCCGGGTTGGTGGAGGCGATGAGCGGCGTGTGGCCGTCCTCGTGCTGCAGGCCCTCACCGTTGAGCGTGGTGCGGCCGGCCGTGGCGCCCAGCAGGAAGCCGCGCGTCATCTGGTCGGCCATCTGCCACATCTGGTCGCCGGTCCGCTGCCAGCCGAACATCGAGTAGAAGATGTAGATCGGGATCATGTGCTCGCCGTGCGTGGCGTAGGAGGTGCCGGCGGCGATCGTCGAGGCCATCGAGCCCGACTCGCTGATGCCCTCGTGCAGGATCTGGCCCTGCACGGCCTCCTTGTACGACAGCAGCAGCTCCCTGTCGACGGCCTCGTACGTCTGGCCGTGCGGCGAGTAGATCTTCGCCGACGGGAACATGGCGTCCATGCCGAACGTACGCGCCTCGTCGGGGATGATCGGCACGAACCGGTGGCCGATCTCCTTGTCGCGCATGAGGTCCTTGAGCAGGCGGACGAACGCCATGGTGGTGGCCACCTGCTGCTTGCCCGAGCCCTTGCCGAAGGACTTGTAGACCTCGTCGCCCGGCAGCTTGATCGGCTTGGCCCGCTGCACCCGCTTGGGCAGCACGCCGCCGAGCGCCGCCCGGCGCTCCTTCATGTACTGGATCTCGGCGTCGTTCTCGCCCGGGTGGAAGTAGGGCGGCAGGTCGCCTTCCAGCGCCGAGTCGGGGATCGGCAGGTAGAGCCGGTCCCTGAACTCCTTGAGCTCGGCCTTGGTGAGCTTCTTCATCTGGTGCGTGGCGTTGCGCGCCTCGAAGTCCTTGCCGAGGGTCCAGCCCTTGATGGTCTGGGCGAGGATCACGGTCGGCTGGCCGACGTGCTCGCGGGCCGCCTTGAAGGCCGCGTAGACCTTGCGGTAGTCGTGGCCGCCGCGCGACAGCTTGCGGATGTCGTCGTCGGACAGGTGCTCGACCATCTTGCGCAGGCGCGGGTCGGAGGCGAAGAAGTGCTCGCGGATGTAGGCGCCCGACTCGACCGAGTAGGTCTGGAACTGCCCGTCGGGCGTGGTGTTCATCTGGTTGACCAGCACGCCGTCGACGTCGGCGGCGAGCAGCGGGTCCCAGTCGCGGCCCCAGACGACCTTGATGACGTTCCAGCCGGCGCCGCGGAAGTAGGACTCCAGCTCCTGGATGATCTTGCCGTTGCCGCGTACGGGGCCGTCGAGCCGCTGCAGGTTGCAGTTGATGACGAAGGTGAGGTTGTCCAGCTCCTCGCGGGCGGCCACGCCGATGGCGCCGAGCGACTCGGGCTCGTCCATCTCGCCGTCGCCGAGGAAGGCCCATACGTGGCTGCGGCTGGTGTCCTTGATCTGGCGGTTGAGCAGGTAGCGGTTGAACCGCGCCTGGTAGATCGCGCCGATCGGGCCGAGGCCCATGGAGACGGTCGGGAACTCCCAGAAGTCGGGCATCAGCCGCGGGTGCGGGTAGGAGGGCAGCCCGTGGAAACCGTGCGAGAGCTCCTGGCGGAACGCGTCGAGCTGCGCCTCGTTGAGCCGGCCCTCCAGGTAGGCGCGGGCGTAGATGCCCGGCGCGGCGTGGCCCTGGAAGAAGACCTGGTCGCCCGACTCGCCGTGGTCCTTGCCGCGGAAGAAGTGGTTGAAGCCCACCTCGTAGAGCGACGCGGCGGAGGCGTAGGTCGCGATGTGACCGCCGACGTTGGTGCGGGCGTTGGCCCGGGACACCATGACCGCCGCGTTCCAGCGGATGTAGGCGCGGATGCGGCGCTCGACGTGCTCGTCACCCGGGAACCAGGGCTCGCGCTCCGGCGGGATCGTGTTGATGTAGTCGGTGCTCCGCAGGCCCGGCACGCCGACCTGGTGCTCGCGGGCCCGCTCCAGCATGCGCAGCATCAGGTAGCGGGCTCTGGTGCGGCCTTCGGTCTTGACGACGTTGTCGAGAGACTCGAGCCACTCGTTGGTCTCACTGGGGTCGACATCAGGCAGCTGGCTGGGTAGGCCGTCGCTGATGATCGAGAAACGCTGGCGTCCGGAAGCCACTGGGTCTCGCCTTCCGAGAATGACTGATGTCTGGTCTGGTCGTCTTCCATCCTGGTCTCTAGCCGTAGAAAACGCATCTCTACTGACCGGTAACCAGCGTGTCCCTGCTGGCAGGGACCTCTTCGATGGC
This sequence comes from Nonomuraea sp. LP-02, assembly GCF_036289125.1. Classification (NCBI taxonomy): domain Bacteria; kingdom Bacillati; phylum Actinomycetota; class Actinomycetes; order Streptosporangiales; family Streptosporangiaceae; genus Nonomuraea; species Nonomuraea sp. LP-02. Next base: position 24,744 of record NZ_JAXCLK010000001.1, read on the forward strand.
CTAGACCACCGATGGTAGGACGATTCGCAGTCAAAGGTTACATCCCGGGAGCATTTTAACAAGACAGCAAAATGAACGAAATTTCGCTCGCGTGTCCCGGTCCTGCTCCACGGGGCCCTGCCTGCCGCGCCCGGCCTTCCTCCCAGGGGACGCGCCTCCCCGCTGGGAGACTGGGCCGTCACCGGGCGGCCGGCCGAGTCTAGCGGTCATGCCTCCCGAAGGCCGCCGCCGGGCTCCCCGCCGAGCCGTCAAAGAGCCTCGTCGAGCGGCACGAGCCCCTGCTGGAGGGCGTATATGGCGGCCTGGGTGCGGTCCGACACGCCGAGCTTGGCGAGGATGCTGCTGACATGCGACTTGACTGTCTCCCTTCCCATGCGGAGGTCGCGGGCGATCTCGGCGTTCGAGCGGCCACGGGCCAGCGCGGCCAGCACGTCCCGCTCCCGCGGCGTGAGCGTGTCGAGCGGACGGGGCCGCTCGGCCCGCCGCACCTGGCGGACCAGCAGCGCCGCGATGCCCGGCTCCAGCACGCTGCCGCCGCGCGCGGCCGCGCGGACCGCCTCGACCACCCGGTCCACCGCGCTCGTCTTCGACAGGTACGACAGCGCGCCGAGCCGCACCGCCTCCACAACCCGGTCCTCCTCCTGGAAGGACGTCAGCACGATGACCGCGGGCGCCGGGCCGTCGCCGGCCTCCCTGAGCGCCTCCAGCGCCCGCAGCCCGTCCATGCCGGGCATGACGAGGTCGAGGAGCATCACGTCCGGCCGCAGGGCGCGTACGGCCCGCAGGGCGGCCTCACCGTCGCCCGCCTCGCCCACGACCTCGATCCCGTCCTCCTGCTCCAGGACGAAGCGCAGGCCCTGCCTGACCACCTCGTGGTCGTCCACGATCAGCACCCGGACGCTCACGCGCGACTCACCGCCCCGGCTGTCGTGGCCGTCACCGTCGTCCCGTTCGCGTCGCTGCGGACGTCGAGGCGGCCGCCGAGCTCCGTCACCCGCTCGCGCATCAGCGTCAGCCCCATCCCGTGCCGCCCGGCCACGTCCGCCGGGTCGAAGCCCGAGCCGTCGTCCGACACCGAGACGGTGACCGCGCCGTCCGCGCCCCGGCCCAGCCGCACCTCCACCCGGGAGGGGGCGGCGTGCTTGACCGCGTTGCCGAGCGCCTCCTGGACCAGTCGCAGCACCGCGTGCTCGGCCGCCGCCTCCAGCGCGACCTCCTCCAGCACGGCCTCGACCCGTACGCCGAGCCTGGTCTCGTACGCCCGGCACAGCTCCTCCAGTGCGGGCACCAGCCCGGCGTCCTCCAGCGCCACCGGCCGCAGCTCCAGCAGCAGCGCCTGCATCTCGCGCATCGCGCGGGCGGAGGTCCGCTCCATCGCCTCCGCCTGACCGCGCAGCCCCTCGGGAGCCGCCCTGCGCATGCCCGCGGCCAGCAGGCTCAGCGAGAACAGGTCCTGGGAGATGGAGTCGTGCAGCTCCCGCGCGATCCTGCCGCGTTCGGCCTGCCTGGCCTCGGTACGCGCGGTGAGGCTGGCCGACTCGACCGCCGCGCCGAGGCGGTCGGTCATGACGTTGAACGACTGCTCCAGCGTGCTCACCTCGTCCGAGCCCGAGACCTCGACCCGGGGGCGGAAGTCGCCCGCCGCCACCGCCGTCGTGACCGCGGCCAGCCGGCGCAGGCGGCCGATCAGCCGCCGGGTGCTCAGCAGCCCGAACACCAGCCCCACCGGCAGCACCAGGCCCAGCACCAGCAGCGTCGGGGCGATCATGGGCGTGAGGCTGGGAACGGAGGTGACCTCGGCGTCGGCGGGGGCCTGGACGTGCACGTACCCGATCACTTCGAACCCGAGCGGCCCCGCCCGCTCCTTGCGCAGGACCGGGCTGACGTGCCAGACCGCCCGCCCCGTCACGGTGCGGCCGTCGCCCGCGTTCTCCCGGCCGAGCGGCGGCAGCGGCACGTCCAGCTCGGTGCCGAGGCGGTGGATGCCGGGGGCGCTGGCCGCCAGGATCACGCCGTTCACGTCGACGACGGTCTCCAGCATGGCGAGGCCAGGCTCGGCGTGCGGCCGGGCGCCGCCCGCGACCGTACGTCCTCCGGCCCCCGCCAGGGCCGCCCGCAGCAGCTCGCGGCCGTCCGCGCCGGCTCTTCTCACGGCCTCGCCCGGGACGTCCGGAACGTCGGGAACATCAGGAACGGCGATTTCGGCGCGGACGGGGGTGGGGCCGCTCAGCCGCGTCACCTCCAGGCCGATCACCTGCGCGTCGCTCGACGCCTGCTCCCGCAGCACCTCCGCGAGATCGGAGGCGTTGGCCTGCGGGATCAGGAACGTCGCCGCGATCACGGCCTCGACCAGGAACACGGCGGTGGTCGTGACCAGCACGTACGAGGCCGCCATCCGCCCGCGCAGCCCGGAACCCCACACCTTTCGCAGCGTAACGTCCCGGTCAGGCCCGGGTCCTCCCCCAGGAGAGGGAGGTAAAAATCGTCCGTTCTAGGGAAATGGTCTTTTCGTCCGGCTTTCCGAGGCCCAATGTGGGAGGTATGAAGGCAACGGCAGGAGACCGTCTCCTGGCCCACGCCGACGGCGTGGAGGAAAAGGACAGGAGCGGCGTCATCAGGGAGGTCCAGAGCTCGTACGGAGAGCCGCCCCGCGTGGCGCGCTCCGGTGACGGGCGCCGCGGGCCGGTGTCCGCCGGTCCTGATGCCGTCGATGTGCCTACGTAAGATCAGTTCGTGAGATCAGAAATCATCTCTGTGGCCACAGGTTCGCGAGAGACCGTGCACGACATCACCGGCCAGTGCGCCGAATTCGTACGCGGTCACGGCGAAGACGGCCTTTTGCACATATTCGTGCCGCACGCCACCGCCGGGGTCGCCCTGCTGGAGCTGGGCTCCGGCAGCGACGACGACCTGCTCGCGGCACTGCGGGAGCTGCTGCCGGCCGACGACCGATGGCGTCATCGGCACGGCTCACGCGGTCACGGCAGGTCGCACGTCATGCCCGCGCTGATTCCGCCGTACGCGACCGTACCGGTGCTCGGCGGGCGGCTGGCGCTCGGCACGTGGCAGTCCATCGCCGTCGTGGACCTGAATGTCGACAACACGCAACGTCAGGTTCGCCTGTCGTTTTTGGTCCAGTGAATCTGGCCGACTACGGCCGTACCCGTGGCGACCGTTGACGACTGAGGGTCACAGCGTGTGGACTGTCCCGAAGCGATAAACCGCATAAGCGGGGCCACTCAAGCAGGAGGGATAAACGTGAGCGCGACCGCGGGTCAGGCGCAGGGCGAGCGCGGCCTGGCCGAACGACTCGGCCTCAAGCCGGGTCAGGTGGTGCAGGAGATCGGCTGGGACGAGGACGTCGACGACGATCTTCGCGACTCCATCGAGAACCTGACCGGCACCGAGCTGCTGGACGAGGAAAGCGACGAGGTCGTGGACGTGGTGCTGCTGTGGTGGCGCGACGGCGACGGCGACCTCTTCGACACGCTGACCAACGCCATGCGTGCACTCGCCGAGGGCGGCCAGATCTGGCTGCTCACCCCAAAGTCCGGACGCGAGGGCCATGTGGAGCCGAGCGACATCGGAGAGGACGCCGCCACCGCGGGCCTGTCGCAGACCAGCAGCATCTCGGCGGCACCCGACTGGTCCGGCACCCGGCTCGTGACGCCCAAGGGCCGGAGGTAAAGGACCCGCAGAGAGCTTCGACCACCCGGGGAGTCACGGCGCCCGCCATACGGCAGGATATGGGCGTGAACGCACATCCTGTCGAGGTCGGCGCCCCGGCTCCGGACTTCGAGCTGCAGGACCAGCACGGCGCTCCAGTGCGCCTGTCCCGGCTCAGGGGCCGCAAGGTCGTGCTGGTCTTCTATCCGCTTGCCTTCAGCGGCATCTGCGGCAGCGAGCTGGACGCGCTGCGCGACACCGCGTTCGGCGACGACGTACGGGTGCTGACGGTCTCGGTCGACTCCGTCTTCACCCTCCGCGCCTGGGCGGATCGCGAGGGTTACCCCTTCTCGCTGCTCTCCGATTTCTGGCCACACGGACAGGTCGCGCAGGCGTACGGTGTGTTCGATGAGGCGAAGGGGCTCGCACGCAGGGGCACCTTCATCATCGACGGCGAGGGCGTGACCCGATGGTCGGTGATCAACCCGATCTCCGCCGCGCGCGACGTCGCCGACTACGTCAAGGCGCTCGCCGCCATCCACTGACACGACATCCACTGCACGACATCCACTGACACCGGCACTGACTTCGGAGGCAAGGATGCCCTGCTACCGCTGCGGGGCCCGGCAGACGGACCCGGTCCGCGGCTCCAGCCCATGGCAGCGCGGGGTGCGCGCGGAGTCCCAGGTGCTGATCTGCCCGGACTGTCAACGCCTGCACGACCTCGACCTGGACCACTGCGGCACCTGCGGGTCCACGGCGCTCATCTGCCGGCTCGGCGAGGTGGAGTGCCGGTCCTGCGGATCCGTCTGGATGGCCCGCGCGGGCAAGGCGCCAGGCTGCCCGCCCGCGATGGAGACGCCGCCGGGACTCTCGGCGGAGGTGGAGGCCGCGCTCAACCGCGTACTCGGCCGCGCCTGACCTCCCTCCGGGGGGCTTCCCTGCCATCGCATGAGCTGCGCTATCGTCTCCTACCGTGTCCGCATTGAGTAGTACGTCGAGTAGCTCGTCGTTCGTCGTCGCGCTCGACGTGGGTGGCACGTCCATGAAGGGCGGCCTGGTCAGCGACTCCGGCAAGGTGCTGCTGAGCGAGCGGCGCCCCACCCCGCGCACCGAGGGCGGGGACGCGGTCGTGGCCGCCATCTCCGACTTCATCGGCCACCTCGCCGCCGTGGGCGACGGGGAGCCGGCCGGCGTGGGCCTCGCCGTACCCGGCCTGGTCACCGAGCACGCCGCCGTCTACGCGACCAACCTCGGCTGGCGGGACGTCCCCGCCTCGGCGTTCACCACGCTGGACATCCCGGTCATGCTCGGCCACGACGTCCGTACGGGCGGCCTCGCCGAGAGCGTACTCGGCGCCGGCCGCGACATGGCCGACTTCCTCTTCCTCCCCATCGGCACCGGCATCGCCGGCGCCACCGTCATCCGCGGCGAGCCGTACGGCGGCTCCTCCGGCTGGGCCGGCGAGATCGGCCACACCCCGGTCTTCCCCGACGGCGAACAGTGCGCCTGCGGCCAGTTCGGCTGCCTGGAGACGTACGCCTCGGCCGCCTCCGTGGGCCGCCGCTACAGCCAGCGAGCCGGCCTCGAAGGCGTCAGGGCCGAACAGGTCGTCACCTCCGACGACCCGATCGCCATCGAGGTCTGGGACGAGGCCGTGGAGGCGCTGTCGCTCGCCCTGGCCACGTACACGCTGCTGCTGGACCCCTCGGCCATCGTCCTCGGCGGCGGCCTCGCCGAGGCCGGCCCGGCCCTGTTCGACCCCGTACGCACGCGCCTGGTCAAGCGCCTCGCCTTCCGCGAGGCCCCGCCGCTGATCCCGGCCGCCCTGGGCGTCGACGCCGGCATGCTCGGCGCCGCCCTCCTGGGCTGGCGCGCCGCCGGCCGGCCGGAACTGGGGCCCGGGTGGGATGTGGATGTGCGATCGGCCCCCTTGGTGTCGTAAGGTGTAGTGCCGATCAGGGGCGGTTAGCTCAGCGGTAGAGCACTCGCCTTACAAGCGAGGGGTCACTGGTTCGAACCCAGTACCGCCCACCTGCGTAAACGTTTGATCTCTGATCTTGAAAACGGCGTCTGAGTGACTAACTCCCGAAGATCTTGTCCATCGCCGCAGCTCCCTGCATGATCACGGGCCGGATCTGGTGCCGGTAGACCGTCTCGGTGACTACCGTGTTGGAGTGCCCGACGAGGCGCGAGATGTCCTCGATGGGGACGCCGGAGTCTGACAGCACGGATACGAAGCTGTGCCGCAGCTCGCGAGGCGACCAATCCCGTCCGTTGAGCCCTGCCGCCTCAACGACCTTCCGGAAGTCGCGCCGTACGTTGTGGGCCGTGACGGGCGTTCCTGTCCGTGTGCAGAACACGAGGTCTGTGTCCTGCCATCGGTCTCCCGCTTTCTCCCGCGCGACGTCCTGGGCTTCCTTGAGGAGGCGCAACGCGTCCACGCAACGCTGGGGCAGCTTGAGTGACCGGCGGGACTTCACGGTCTTGGTGTCGCCCTTCTGCCGGACGGACCGCCAGACGTAGACCGCGAAGTCACTGTGCTCCCAGCCCGCCTGAGCCACCGGCAGCCAGGCGGCACGACTCTCGTCGTACGCCACGACGTGCGACCAGAGCAGCGCCCGCAGTTCCTCCGTGCGAGCGCCGATCAGCAGGGACAAGACGATGTAGGCCCGCATGCGCTCGCCGCTCTTCTCCGCCTGCGTGAGGACGGCGAGAGCTTGGGCCAGCGTCAGAGCCTTGGACGGACGACCGGCGCGCCCCTCCGGGATGTCGCACAGATCCACGACGTTCCTCTTCACCTTGTCACGGCGCATGGCGCTCTTGACCGACCGGTTGAGGATGCCGTGGATCAACTTCAGCGACCGGGTGCCCAACTCGCCGGTCTTGCCGGCCGCTCCACTCACCAGAGACGCGCGGCTCTTCAACCGTCATGCCTCCGGCGGGAGCACTCCGGCCCCGAGGTGGGGATCACCTCGCACACCATCGACTCGGGCAAGCCCAGCAGCCCGGCTCCTCCGCATCAAGCCCGGCTCTGACCGCAGGGCAACACATGGCCGAGGAGCGGCGACCGGCGAACGTACACGCGAAGCCGGGCTTGACGCTCCGTCCCCGGCCCGCTGCCGCTACGCGGTGAGTCGACGGCGTACGAGGTGACAAGGTGGTGGCCGCACTTGCAGCCTCTGGAGAGGAGGGGCCTCTCTGGTGGCTCAGCGGGCGGCGCCATCCAAGAGAGCGGCCCAGAGGGTCCAAGCATCGTTGATCGACATCATGCGCGTCTCATGTAGCACGTGCCCTGCGCTGTGCTGGACAGTACGCCGGATGAGACCTCTGGCCCCGCTGGAGCACAGCTCGTACACCGTGGCCTTGCACGGGCAGGTCCAGGCCAGCGGGCGAAGTCGTTCGATGGTGCCGCATGGTGACGCCCACTCTACGCGTTGATGATCTTTTCTCAGCATGCGTACGTGGCGGCTCGCGCACTCACCGATTCCGAGGCCGAGGAGGTTCTGGGCTGGTGTCATGGCCGCATCATAAGCCAAGCTATAGCGCGCCATAGCGTGCCTGGCGCGCTGTCCATCGCCATGGCGCGGCATGTCTCCCTAACGTTGCTGCAATGGTGGAGTTGAAGGCGAATCAGCCCAGGTGGCGGCAGGTGCACGCGATCATCGCCGAGCGCATCCGCACGGGCGAGTACAAGGCAGGGGAGCGCATCCCGTCCCTGATCGATCTCATCGAAGAGTTCGGTATCGCCAATGCCACCGGTCAGAAGGTCATGCGCGCCCTTCGCGCGGACGGGCTGATCCGTACGGAGCCCGGCATGGGCAGCTTCGTGACCACGCCCGAAGAGCGCAAGGAGATCGAGGCCGAGCAGGCGAAGCGCTCGAAGCCTGAGTGACTAACTGGGTGACAACCGCCGTGGACGGGCACGGACGTCGGTGATCGTCCAGGGAGTGAACGGCCAGGTGGGAGGTTACATCGCCGACCATCCCACCTGACCATGATGTGGCTTACAAGCGAGGGGTCACTGGTTCGAACCCAGTACCGCCCACCTGCATCAAGAACCCCGTTTCCGATCATGGAAACGGGGCTTCGTGCCATCAGGTCGCGAATGATCACGGCGTCCATCGCGTTGACGATCTTTCGGTCTGCCTCTGCCGCGCTGTGCTGATAGATCAGCGCGGCCCGTACCGAGTCGTGTCCCATCCGGACCATGAGGTCTCGGAGGCTTGCGCCGGACGCTGTGGCGAGGTGTTGCCTGTGTGTCGGAGATCATGGAAGTGCAGGCTAGGGGCACCGATCTTCTTCGTGATCTCGTTCCACTTGGCCGCGCGCCGGAAGTTGCTTCGCCCCCCGAAAGGGCGCCGCCGCGGTGATCCGGTGAAGACCAGCGCATCCGGCTCGGGCTCGGTGTGCTTGTCGAGGTGCGCTTGCAGAGCGGGAATGATCGACGCCGGGATCGCCACCGTCCGCACGCCGGCCCGCGACTTCGGTGGTCCTATGAAGAGCTTGCCGGTGTCCAGTTCGACGTGCTGTTCGCACGCTGACGGTTCCCTTGGCGAAATCAAGGCGGCGGCTCCGCCGCCGCACCCGCGCGGCCCTCCCCGCGCGAGCGTGCGGCCTGGGGGCCGGTCTCGCGCGGGAGTCGCGCGGGCCGAGGGGTTGGAAGAGCCGCCCGCGTGGCATGACGGCCACGACCTCTCGGCCGATTGCGACCATCACCAGTGCGACACCACGACGGATACGGCTCACCCTCGAAAATCTATGCCTCCGGCGGGGGAGTCGGCTCCGGGGTGATCGGCGACCGTGCCTAACCGGGGCAGTCGGTTGGCTGAGGTAGGCCCGATCTTCCCGTCCGCCACGTCCCAGGCAGAGCCCAGCCCATCAAGGCCAGGGGTCAAGGCCGTTTGTCCAGTAGGGCGCTCCACCTTGCCCCCTGGCCTTGATCCGCTGCATTGCATGTGGGACGAGGCAGACGGGAAGATCGGGCAGGGCGGAGAGCGAGGTAGGGGATTCCTGCCGTTCGATCCCATGTGGCATGCTCTGCGCTGTGACTGAGCCCGAGGATCCCCAGCTCCACCGTTCGCCGACCAATGTCCCCGAGGGCTATGAAACGGTCCGAATCATAGGGACTGTCTCCATAGTCGCCGGTGTCGCCGTATCTTTCGGGATTCTGATCTTCGATGAACGATCCCCCTCGTGGCCGTGGCTCGTTGGTCTGTGGATGATGGCCCTAATCGGCGTTGGCTTGCGGGTTGAGGCGGGAATTCGTGAGCGTCGACGCTCTTGAGCATTGGCGGAACGAGGCTCACACGCACGTCAACAGCGCTGCGCAGGCGATCATGGCTTTTTGCAAGCGATGGGTCACTGGTTCGAACCCAGTACCGCCCACCTACGTAGAGGTTTGATCTCTGATCTCGAAATTAGGCGAGAGCTGGCTCAGAGTTTCTTTACTGGTTCGAGCCATATGGTTGATCACCGTGTCGCCATTCCGGCCGCAGCAACCTTCCGGCCAGAGTGCTTCGGCGAGCGACAGCCGTTACGAGGGTCACGTGGGCATCGGCACGTATGTCCTCGGGCCCCTGCTCATCTCCTTGTCCAGGCGAACGCCGCTTTCCAACTCGATCACCGCAAGACACGTGCCCAGCACCGATACCTCGCGGTTGTCCGACCAAGTCTCGGGTGTGCCCGACCAGGTGTCGTAGACGGCAGCGAACTTGTCCGCGTAGGGTGCCAGCGGCCCGATCTGTTCGGTCCAGGGAATGAAGGGCAACCAATCAGGTTCGGGAAATTGAAGCTGCCCGTTACTCTCTCCATAGGAGGCATACAGGGTGGTGTTGCCCTCGATGTCGTCACTTAGATACCAGTGCCGGAATCCTTGGCCCCCGAGTCGATCCGTCATCTCCTTGCCATCGGGATAAGGGTTGTTCGACCATGTGACGACGCCCGAGCCGGCTTGTTGAAGTTCGAGGTCGTTGGGCTCGACCTCTCTCGCAGCGCGCAGGATGGCGGTATCCAGCCCGAGCCGGCGCACCGCGTCTTCGACCGTCATCACGCCATCGTCAGGAAGCGTCACCGTGCACGCCATCCCTTCCCACGGCATCCGGCGAACCAGCTCGGCGTAACGCTTAGCGACCTCACTGAACACAGGACAACCAGCTTTCTCGAACGGATCGACGCCGACAATCTAGAGCACGAGGTCCACAGTGGGCCCTGGCCATCGGGTGGCCTTCTAATGATCAAAGTCTTGCTCGGCATAGAGCGCTCTGTGGTCCTAGGTCAACGGCCGTGAACCGCTCTGTGGCCTAAGCTCTGCCGCTCTGCTGCCGCAAGCTGTCCAGCCCTCGCTGACAGACCGCCCATTGGATGTCATCGCTGCCGGCATTTTCGAGAACAAGGCTGGCCACAATGGGCTCGTGGCACGGAGGGGTGCCATGAGCGCTACACCCCCGTGTGCGGCGGTACCGTTTTGATCCTTGTACCAACTCCGCGGCTGAGGAGGCTCGAAGCACTCTCTGATGCGTGTGGCCATGACCAGACAGCACAACGCCAGCCAAGGCACTCATAAGGACCTGATCCTCAGAGTTCGAGCTCTATTACGACGTGTGACCGGTTACTGCACACTGTCCTACGTAGCCCGCATCAGGGAGAAATGGTGCGAATCGTGTGGGGTTGCTTGACCACGGTCGTCATCATCCCGCTCTTCGGGCTGTTTCTGCTGGTCATGATTCCGATATGGCGTGATGACGCCCGCCTGGACGACTTCTATGATCGCGTCCTTGCCTACCCGCTGCCGCCGAAGGGACGGAGATTGGCGCTGTTTCTAAGGCCCAGCGGGTCCAGTCCGGGGGCGCGGTGTGGACGTGACCTGCGCGGATGGCCGATCATGGGGCCATGTCGCTCCGTATGTACGAAACCGATCTGTTCGAGAGCTTCAGGGGCCGTTTGGAGGCGATCGCCTACCGGCTGCTGGGGTCGGCCGGTGATGCGGAGGACGCGGTGCAGGACACGTACCTGCGCTGGCACGCGGCGGACCGGGAACGGATCGAGACGCCAGAAGCGTGGCTGACGAAGGTGCTCACCAATCTCTGCCTCAACCAGCTCACCTCGGCGCGGGCCAGGCGGGAGACGTACGTGGGGCAGTGGCTTCCTGAGCCGGTGCTGGACGGGGATCGGATGCTCGGTCCCGCCGACACCTTCGAGCAGCGCGAGTCGGTCTCCATGGCGATGCTCACCCTGATGGAGCGGCTGACCCCCAATGAGCGCGTCGTGTACGTGCTGCGCGAGGCGTTCGGGTACGCGCACCGCGAGATCGCGGAGATCCTGGACCTCACCGAGTCGAACTGTCAGCAGATCTACCGGCGGGCCAGGCAGCATCTGGCCGTCGAACGATCCCGTACGGAGATCGACGTGGTCGCCGCGCGGAAGATCGTCGAGGAGTTTCTCGCCGCGGCACTCAGCGGCGACACCGAGCCGCTGATCCGGCTGCTCGCCGACGACGCGGTCAGTGTGGCCGACGGCGGCGGGAAGGTCGTCGCGCGCAGGACGCCGGTCATCGGAGCCATGGACATCGCGCAGTACCTGCGTGGCATGTTCCGGCGGAGCGACTCCAAGCGGGCCCTCGTCGGCGGTGATCCCGTCTTCTACGCCGTCGTCGTCAACGGCGGCCCTGCCGTGCTGGTCGAGGTCGGTGAGCAGATCGTCGGCGTGATCTGCCTCGATGCGACCCCCGACGGCCTCGCTTCGATCCACATCCAGGTCAACCCCGACAAGCTTCAGCGCGTCGCGCGCCAGTGGGAGGCCGCTGGAACTCATCGCCCGCTTCCGGCGAGTTGGTGACTCACATCACACATTGCCCCTGTCAGGGATCGCGCGCCTGTCCGGTTCTGGAGGTGAAAGCAACCAGATAGGAGCGAGCCATGAAGCACCGCATCGTCGTCCTGGGAGCCGGGTACGCCGGAGCCAACACCGCCGGTCGCCTCGCCAAGCGGCTGCACCGCGACGACGTCGAGATCACGCTGGTCAACGGCGACCCGGAGTTCGTCGAACGGGTCCGCATGCACCAGCTCGCGAGCGGGCAGGATCTGCGGCCCCGCCCGCTGCGCGACGTCTTCGCGGGCACCGGCGTACAGGTCAGGACCGCGCGGGTCACCGCCGTCGATGTGGAAGCCAAGACCGTCGATCTCGGCGGCGAGACCCTCGCCTATGACACCCTCGTGTACGCCCTGGGCAGCGCCGTCGCCGACCACGGCGTCCCCGGTGTCGCGGAGCACGCCTGCAACGTGGCCGGCAAGCAGGCCGCGCTCCGGCTGCGGGCGCGCCTGAGCGAGGTGAAGCCCGGCGGGACCGTACTGATCGTGGGCGGCGGCCTGACCGGCATCGAGGCGGCCACCGAGATCGCCGAGGCCCACCCGGACCTTGAGGTCGCCATCGCCGCCGGCGGCCGCGTCGGCGGCTGGCTCAGCGACAAGGCCCAGCGCCACCTGCGCGGAGCTCTGGACCGGCTCGGCATCACGGTGCACGAGGATGCCGACATCACGCGGGTCGAAGCGGACGGCGTGGTCACCGCCGCGGGCAGCGAGATCCCGGCCGAGGTGACCGTGTGGACCGCGGGTTTCACCGTGCACCCGATCGCGGCCGCCACCACCCTGAAGGTGTCCGAAACAGGGCGGATCATCGTCGACGCCGGCATGCGATCGGTCTCGCACCCCGATGTGTACGCCGTCGGCGACGCCGCGTACGCCGAAGGAGCGGGTGGCAAGCCGCTGCGGATGTCCTGCGCCTCGGCGAATCCGATGGCGTGGCTGGCGGCCGACGTCATCGCCGCGCGCCTGACCGGTCGTAAGGTTCCGGAGACCACGATCGGCTACTCCGTGCAGTGCATCAGCCTCGGACGCCGCGACGGGATCATCCAGCGCGTGACCCCCGACGACCAGGTCACGTCCACCGTCTTCACGGGCCGGACCGCCGCCCGCATCAAGGAGATGATCTGCGCGAGCGCGGCCTGGAGCATCTCCCACCCGACCATGCTGATGCCGAGCCGCCGCCGCCACCTCGCGGGCACCGGCGCCGTGGAGAGCCGACCTCTCACGCAGTCATGACGAAGCGAGCGCTGCCGGGCGAGCGTGGTGGTCCGCTCGCCCGCGCGCTGCACGCGAGCACGTGCCTGAAGGATTGTTCGTGCCCGATCCTGGACAGACGGTAGACCGCCGTCGGCAGACGGTGAGACTGTAGGGGGCAGGGCGACCTGCTGGAGGAGATCGTGAGTCACTCCGAGTTGACCACGGACATGGTTCTCGCCGCCATCCGGGACCACGGGTTCGCGGCCTATGACGTCCTGGTCAGGGATCACCCGTCAGAGGCGGTGATCGCAGGGTTCACGGCTGCGGCCAGGTCGGGTTTCACCACCTTCGGGGTGGCCGTGCACCTGGCGTCGCTGACGGACAAGGGAAGCAAGCAGCTCGACTCCTGACTTGTGCTCCATGACAGGCGGACGGAATAGTCCCTTGTCGTGAAGGTGGAGGAGACGGAGCCGAGCAACGTCAGCGGCATGGTCCTCGGCCTGCTGGCGATGATCTGGTTCATCGGCGTTCCGCTGTGCCTCTGGCAGGCACTCGCCACCGCCCTCACGGGTGACCTCGAACTCGACGGTGCCGGCGTGAACGGGTGGGTGGCCGCAGCGGCGGTGATCTTCACTGTCGTGCCCGTCCTCGCCACCGGCATCTGCGTCTTCACCGGCAGAGCCGTGCGCGCCTGGATCTTCGGCCTCGTCGCGACCGCGTGCGTGCTCTTCGTCCTGGCGGGTCTGTTCAAGGAGGCGCGACAGGCGGAGTTGCGACGTCCTCCGCTGCCTCTGCCGTCCGGCTACTGTGCCGAGTACAGCGGCGGAGACAGTGACTGTCCAGGTGGATGAGCGTCGTCTCAAATGACCGAGTCGCTGGACGATTTAACGAGTTGCGTCGTTTTGGGAGTACCGCAGTACGCTTTCGTCCCGTCAACCCCTCCCATGAACGGACCCTCGCCGTGGCGAAGCTGAACCAGATCCTCGCCGTGGAGAAGGGCGTCAAAGCCAGCAGCCAGCGTGCGGTCGCCGACGCCCACCACACCATCCAGAAGCACCCCCTGCTGTCGGGCCTGTCGCGCACCTACCAGCCGATCGACGACGAGGGTGAGCAGCTCCCGCCGGAGTCCACCCGCGTCCAGGTGAAGGCGGAGGAGGTGCTGGCCGAGGTCGGCAAGGCGCTCACGAAGCTGTTCGACGTGACGGCGACCAAGGACTGGACGAACACCGTCGCCAAGGCCGACGTCGTCGTGGACGGGACCGCCCTCATCGAGGGCGTACCGGTCACCTACCTGCTGTTCCTGGAGAAGCAGCTCGTCGAGCTGTACGCGTTCATCGCCAAGCTGCCGACCCTGGACCCGGCGGAGACGTGGACGTTCGACGACAACGCCGAGGCGTGGCGTACGGAGCCGGTCAAGACGACCCGCACCAAGAAGGTGCCGCGCAACCACGTGCTCGCCGAGGCGACCGACAAGCACCCGGCGCAGGTGCAGGTGTTCACCGAGGACATCGTCGTCGGCTACTGGACCAAGACGGCGTTCTCCGGCGCCCTGCCGGCCCGCCGCGTCAACGAGCTGCTGGCGCGGGTGCAGAAGCTGCAGGACGCCGTGAAGTACGCCCGGGAAGAGGCCAACAGCGCCGACGTCGAGGACCGCAGGGTCGGCGACGCGGTGTTCGCCTACCTGTTCGGCTAGCGTAGAGACTCCCCGTTGAGCGCGGGGTGCGCGAAAGCGCGAAGCTGAGGCTGAAGCTGAAGCTGACGAACGGCCCAAGCGGAGGTTCGAGCCCTCCCCGCGGTTTCGCGCCGCGGTAGCCCAACCCGGTAGAGGCAGCCGATCACATTCAGATTCTCGCTCGAAGCTCAGCATTGACCGTCGAGAGCCACATCGACCGAGGGCAGGCCTTGATTGTTGAGATGCCGGTTCGAATCCGGCCCGCGGCTCTTCATGCCGCGGTGGCTCAATGGCAGAGCGCACATCGTCAGAGCTGACCTGCTCTCTTAAACGCTGCTGGCCTCACATATGGCGGCAACATTCAAGGCCCCCCGGCTTGGGAACGCCGGGGGGCCGCCGTCGTGTCGCGGCCGAGTCATCAAGGAGCGCAATGTACGTGCGGTTTCAAAGCCCCGTGCCGAACAGACGAGGCACATATCCGGGCGTGTTCGGCCTCGTCAACAACCTGGCCAAGCAGGGACGTCTGTCGGACGCGGAGGAAGCCTTCAGGCTTGAGAACAACGCCTGGTACGAGGCCAACTTCACCGACCCCGCCACCGTGGACCCCACCGTCTACGACCGCGCCGTCAACCCGGAGGCGGCGGCCTGGTTCAAGGCGTCGGCCGGCCACCTCATCCGGCGGGTGCCGGGATATCTGGCCATTCTCGCCGCGCACGGCGTGGAGTGCGTACGCCTCGAATCGGCGGACCCGGGCAGGATCATCTATGAGGACGACGATCAGGTGGTCGTCGTCCCACGCGCCATCGAATAGGCGACGACCGTCAGCGGTCTGCCGTACGTCACGTTGTCTCCCACAGGGCGCCGACCGGGACGGCCAGCATCCGATCGCCGAAGGAGAACGTCTGCGTGCCGGTGTGCAGGACCAGACCGGCGACGAAGTCGGGGCCTACGCGTTGCGCCAGGTGACGGAGTCCTTTGAAGTCGTCCGGTCGTACGGTGGAGGCGGCCTTGACCTCGATGCCCACAACCCGGCCCTGGCGACTCTCCAGGACGGCGTCCACCTCCACCTTGTCCTTGGTCCGGTAGTGGTACAGGTCGACCAAGGTGTCCGCCCAGGTCACCTGCCGGGCCAGTTCCATCAGGACGAAGCCCTCCAGCAGCGGCCCGAACGCCGAATCGGGCCGGAGCAGGCTGTGCGCGTCGACGCCCAGCAGGTTCGCTGCCACTCCCGAGTCGACGAAGGTGACCTTGGGCGTGTGTACGGCCCGGCTGCTGATGTTCTTCGACCAGGCGGGGATGCGTTTGATGAGGAAGACTTCTTCCAGCAGCGCCAGGAATCTGGCGGTGGTGGTGCCGGGCAGGCCGAGGTCACGGCCCAGCGCCTGAACGACGAGGAGTTGGCCGGACCTGGCCGCCAGCGACCTGACCAACGCGCGTAGCTCCGCCGTACGTTCTATCTCCGACAGTTGCCTCACGTCACGGTTGATCAGATCGCCGACGTAGGAGTCGAAGAAGCGTTGCCTGCGTCTGGGGTTGGTGCGGGCGACCGCCTCGGGGTAGCCGCCGCGGACCAGGCGGTCCGCGTAGTCGGCCCGGGTGAGCCGGGAGGCGTGCCGGAGGTCCGGGCCGTGCGCGAACACCGCGTCGATGAAGGCATCAGGACGGCCGTCGATCTCGCCCTGTGCGAAAGGCCATAGTTCGATGGTTTCCATTCGCCCGGGCAGAGTGTCCGGCAGGCCGCGTAGGGCGAGTAGCCGGGAGGAGCCGGTGAGCAGGTATCTGCCTGGTCTCGGATCGGCGTCCACCTGGGACTTGATGGCGAGCAGCAGTTCCGGGGCGCGCTGGATCTCGTCGATGACCATGGGCCCAGGGAAGTCGACGAAGCCGCTGGGGTCGCTCAACGCGGCTCGCAGGGTCGTTGGATCGTCGAGGTCACGCCACTCGGTGCCGTTTGCTTTGGCGAGCCGCCGGACCAGCGTGCTCTTGCCCGACTGCCGTGCACCGTTGACCAGAACGACGCGCGTGTCGGCCAGGGCGTCCGCGACTCTCTGCTCCGCGTGACGGTGGATCAAGCGCCCGAGCGGGGTGGTGACCATGCCCTCATCATGACAGGTCGTGGTGAGTTCGTCGCTGCCGTCATGGTGAGTCGGTCGCAGGTCTCGTGGTGAATTGGTCGCTATGAAGATGGGGGAATGGTCGCTACTCACTTGGGGTGAAGGTCGCTCGTACTGTTCTTCGGCGACAGTGGTGGTGTGCTTCTCGTCGCCTGCGCGGATCAGCGGCCTCGGTTGCCTTTTCTTCTGCGGCTCGGCGACGGTGGTGTGGAGCGGCGGCCGGAGGCGGCCTGGTGGGGGCTGCGTTCCTTGCGGCGCTGGGCCGGCTTCTCGGCGGCGGCTGCCGGGGTGCGGCCTCGGGAGCTGTTGACCGTGCGGCCTCGTACGATGCCGATGAAGTCCTCCACCAGGTCCGTGGTCGCGTCGGTGGGCCAGGCCAGGCCGACCTGCGACTGCGGCGCGTCGAGCAGCGGCCGGTACGTGAGGTCCCTGCGGTGGTGGAGGCGCGCCAGCGACTGCGGGACCACCAGGAGCCCGGCGCCGCTCGCGACCAGTTCGACCGCCTCGCCCGTCGTGGCCGGGCGGGTGAACGCGGGCAGGCCCGGCCGGGTCGCCCATTCCAGGGTGTCGTCCAGGGGGTGGAGGATCTCGTCGTCGGCCAGGTCGGCGAGGGTGACCTCGTCGGCGGCGGCCACCGCGTGGTCCTTGGGCACCACGACCACCGTGGTCTCCACGTAGAGGGGGATCACGCTGAGCACGTCGCGGTCGACCGGCAGCCGGACGAATCCGGCGTCCGCGCCGCCGTCGCGCAGGAGCGTCACCACCTCGGCGGCGGGGACCGCGACCAGGCTGAGTGGTACGTCGGGCATCCGCTCGGCCCAGATGTTGACCCATTTGGCGGGTGTCACCCCGGGCGCGTACGCCAACCTGAACGCCCTGCCGCTCTCGCCATCGGTCACCGCCTCAGCGTACCGATGTCAGGGAACCCGTTCCGACTGACTACGCTTGGCGTCATGCCGTCGCCCAAACCGAAGACCGTCCAGACGATGAAGCCCGAGACCGCGGCGAAGAAGCTGGGAGTCCTCCTCTCGGCGACTCCCGCCGAGTTCCAGGCCGGGCCGGTCTCCCGGGACGAGCTGAACGCCCTGCAGGCGAAGCCGCCCGCCTGGCTCGCCGACCTGCGCCGCAACGGCCCGCACCCCAAGCAGGTCGTGGCCGCCAAGCTCGGGGTCTCCATCTCAGGGCTGGCCAGGAGCGGCATCACCCAGCCGCTCACCACCGCCGAGATCGACGAGATCAAGGCGGAGAACCCGGCGTGGCTGGAGCACGAGCGCTCCGTCCAGGCCGAGGCCCGCAAGGAGGCACTCCGCCTCAAGCAGCAGCGAGCGCAGGAGAGCTGACCTGGCGCCGGCTCTTTCAAGCGTCCCCGAGCGTCCACAAGGCCGCGATGGGAAGGGCCCGCAGTTTTTCGCCGAACGCCAGCGCCTGTTCACCGGCATAGAGCACGAAGCCCGCGCGGAACCGTGCGCCTAGGCGGTCGGCCAGGTGGCGTAGGCCGCGGAAATCGTCGCCGCGCACGGTCTCCGCGGCCTTGACCTCGATCCCGATCACCTCGCCGGAGGCGTGCTCCAGGACGATGTCCACCTCGACCTGGTCGCGGTCCCTGTAGTGGAACAACTGGACGGGTTCGTCGGCCCAGGTGAGCTGACGCGCCACCTCGCCGGTGACGAAGTTCTCCAGCAGGGGGCCGACGGGGGCGGTGACGTCTCTGGCGCGTTCGGACGACATGCCGATCAGGCGGCCGCCGAGACCGCTGTCCGTGATGATCAGTTTCGGGGTGGAGATGGCGCGGCGGGTGAGGTTCGACGACCAGGCCGGTATGCGCTTGATGACGAACACCAACTCCAGCAGATCCAGGTAGCGGGCGAGTGTCATCCGGGGCAGTCCCACATCGCCGGCGATCGACTGGATCACCGCCAATCCGCCCATACGGGCGGCGACGACGCTCAACAGCCTGCGCATTTCAGCAGGGCGTTCGATGTCGGAGATCTGACGCACGTCGCGCGTGATCAGGTCGGTGATGTACGAGTCGAAGAACCTGTTACGCCTGCGTCCCGCATCTCGCCGGACCGCCTCCGGGTAGCCACCGCGCAACGCCCTCTCGACGTAGTCCTTCTTGCGGAGGGAAGAGGAACGCATGGCGGCGTCGAGATCGTGGGTGAAGACCCAGTCCACGAAGCCGTCGGGAGCATCGTCGATCTCCCCTTGGGAGAGCGGCCACAGCTCGATGGTCTCCGTACGGCCCGGCAGGGCATCAGGGAGGTCGCGCAGTCCCAGCAGGCGCGCGGAGCCCGTGAGCAGATAACGCCCCGGGCGGGGATCCCGGTCGACCTCGTGCTTGATCGGCAGGAGTAGCGCAGGGGCGCGCTGGATCTCGTCGATCAGCAGGAGCCCGTCGTGCCGGACGAAGGTGACGGGATCCTCTTCGGCCGCGGACAAGGTCGCCGGATCGTCCAGGTAGAGCTGATGCGCGTCGGCCACGTGGTCGGCGATCAGTGCCGCCAGCGTGCTCTTGCCGGTCTGCCGGGCGCCGTTCAGCACGACCACACGGGTGTCCGCCAGTGCTTCTAGCGTCATGGCCTGGGTGTGGCGCGGGTACAGAGAGGTGTACGTCACGATCCCGCAGGTTATCGCAGGTAGAGACGGTTGTGTGGGCGTTCTGCCGGAGGTCGTGTGGGCGTTCTGCCGCTGCCTGCGTGGGCGGTCTGCCGCCGCTTCTGTGGGCGGTCTGCCGCTGCCGGGGTCAGGGCCGGTCCTCGGGAATCATCGCGGCCATACGGAAGCAGATCCCTGCCACCAGGCATCCGACCGATGCGAAGAACACCACGTAGTACAGCGCGGACGACGGGCTCGCCACGGCGCTGGGCAGTGGCTGGAGGACGAAGAAGAGGCCCATGAGGAGCTGGCCCAGGCCCTCAGGGCGTGGCCGGAGCTTTGCGCGCCGGCGTTTCGACGCGAGGAGGATCCGCCCGGTGGCCAGGGTGTGGATGCCGAGTGCGGCCAGGACGCACCCGGCAACGGCCAAGAACACCCATGTCGTCGTCACGTCCATGTGCGCCGGCTCCTCGGGGCGGGTCGGGTGGGGGGTGCGGGCAAATCCGGTCAGATGTGTAGTCATCGTGACGGACGGGGCCGACGAAGATCAAGGTGGCCGGGCGCGGGCGGGCTGGACGAGGAGTTGCTGAGGGGCCGGCGGGGCTTCGGCCGGAGGGCGGACCGGGAAGGTCAGACGGCGGCGGCCATCGCGGGGGCCGGCCTGGGGTCGGCGGCGGCGAGGGCGCGGAGCTGGTCGGCGAACGCGAGAGCCTGGTCGGGGGTCATGCGGGGCTCGGAGCCCACGTAGAAGACGACGATGTCGCCACCCGGGGTGCGTACGGCGTTGAAAGGAATCATGGTGCTCCGCATTCTTCCGTGCGGCACCGACAGTTTCGACTCAATTGAACCGCCCGGCGATACCGGACGTCCTACTCCTCGAACGGTATTCGGGGGACCGTTCGCGAGCTCAGCCCAGGAGACCGACAGGAGCGGAGTGTGGGCGTAGCACAACGGCCGGAGGTGGTGCCGGCCCCGAGTTCGGATGCCAGGCTGTCGCTCGTCCTGGGGGAGCGGGCGTTGCACGTGAACGGAGATCTGCAGACCGCGCGGCGCTGGTTCGACGCCGCCTATCGCCAGGCCGAGGAGTCCGGCGACCCGATCGTGCTGGGGCTGGCGGCACTGGGGCTCGGCGGGCGCTGGGTGCAGGAGCACCGGACGTCGGCGGGGTCCGAGCGGGTGCGTACGCGGCAGTTACGGGCGCTGTCGCTGCTCGACCCGTCCTCGCCGCCGGCGTTGCGGCTGCGCGTCCGGCTCCAGGGGGAGGACGACTACCGGAACGGCACGCACGACGGGATCCTGCGGCTGCTCCGCGAGACGCGGGACTCGGGGGACCCGCTCGCCGTCGCGGAGGCGCTCAACCTGGCGCACCACTGCCTGCTCGGGCCCGAGCACGCGGCGCTCAGGCGTGAGCTGGCCGGCGAGCTGATCGGCCTGGCGGGGGTCACCGAGCGCCGCAGCGACCTGCTGATGGGCCTGATGTGGCGGACCGTGGACCTCTTCCTGGCCGCCGACCCGCACGCGGAGCGCTGCCTGGAGGAGCTGCGCCGGCTGCTGCGCGAGCACGCCTACCTCGCGGTCGGGTATGTGGTCAACGCCATCGAGGTCATGCTCGCCATCCGCGCGGGCCGCTTCGACGAGGCGGAGAAGCTGGCCGGCGAGTGCTTCGACCGGGGCGTCAATGCCGGCGACATGGACGCCACCGGCTGGCTCGGCGGCCAGCTCGGCGCCATCCGCTGGTTCCAGGGGCGCGCGGCCGAGCTCCTGCCCGGACTGCGTGACCTGGCCAGCTCGCCCACGCTCAGCCCGATCGACAACTCGTACCTGGCGGGTCTGGCGCTGGTCGCGGCCGTCGCGGGGGATCACCGGCTGGCGGCCGGGCACCTGGCCCGCGTGCGGGGGCGGGATCTCGCCGAGCTGCCCCGTTCGAGCTCCTGGCTGGTCTCGATGTACTTCGTGGCCGAGACGGCCCACCTGCTGGAGGACGTGGGGACGGCGGCGCGGGCGTACGCGCTGCTCAGCCCGTACGCCGGGCTGCCGGTGATCGGCAGTCTCGGGGTCGTGTGCTTCGGGTCGGTGGAGCACCCGCTGGGCATGGCCGCGCTGACCACGGGCGACCTGGATCTGGCCGTACGGCATCTGCGTGCCGCCGTGCAGGCGAACCTGGCGCTCGGACACTGGCCGGCGGCGGCGCTGTCGCGGTGCCGGCTGGGGCAGGCGCTGGCGTTGCGCGACGGGCCGCGGGACGCGGCGGCGCGCGCCGAGCTGGCCGCGGCGGCGCGGGAGGCCAGGGACCTGGGGATGGCGCTGCCCGGCGTGGTCGGCAGCGCGGCCGGCCGGGCCGGCGAGGCGCAGCGGACCTGCCGGTTCCACCGCGACGGGCGGCACTGGCGGATCGAGCTGGGCGGGCGGGTCGCGGTGGCGGACCACAGCGTCGGCATGGCCCACCTGGCGGCGCTCGTCGCCCACCCCGGACGCGAGATCCTGGCCGCCGACCTGGCGGCGGGCACCTGGTCGCAGGAGGGCGAGGGCTCGTCGGCGCAGCCCGTGCTGGACGACGTCGCACGGGACTCCTACCGCGAACGGCTCACGCAGCTCCAGGCCGAGATCGACGAGTTCGAGGAGATGAACGACCTGGAACGGGCGTCGGCGCTGCGGCTGGAGCGTGAGTGGCTGGTGGCGGAGCTGACGGCGGCTACGGGGATCGGCGGGCGGGCGCGGCCGTTCGCGGGCGGTGAGGAGCGGGCCAGGATCGCGGTGGGGAAGGCGATCCGGCGGGCGTTGTCGCGGATCGCCGGGGTGGATCCGGTGATCGGGGAGGAACTGCGCGCGTCCGTGCAGACCGGACTTCGCTGCTGCTATCGGCCCCGGTGACGCGGCGGACGGGAGATGGAACGGGATGGCACGCCCGCAGGGTGACGGATCCGTTTCGATCGCCTTCCAGGGAGAACGTCCATATGCGCACCGCGCAACGACTCACCGTGCCGATCCAGCTCGACCGCGATCTGCCCGAGCCGCTGCAGGCCCAGCTCGCCGCGCAGCTCGGCGACGCGATCCGGGCCGGACGGCTCGCTCCGCACACCAGGATGCCCTCCACCCGTACGCTGTCGGCCGCCCTCGGGGTCTCGCGGGGCGTGGTGCTGGCGGCGTTCGAGAAGCTGCTGGCCGAGGGGTGCGTGGAGGGGCGGCACGGGTCCGGGACGTACGTGAGCGGCGGCACCGAGCCGGCCCCGCCCGGCGGCCGCCGTCCGGCGCCGGGTGAGCTCGTCGACCTGCGGCGCGGGCGGCCGAGCGAGCAGGGGTTCCCGCTGGCCGCGTGGCGGTCGGCGTGGCGGCGGGCGGCCGGGCGGACGCCGCCCGACGGCGGGTTGTTGCCGCCTGGCGGGTTGCCGGAGCTGCGGGCGGCGATCTCGGCGTACCTGTGCGAAGCCCGCGGCCTGGTTCTCGACCGGCACGAGATCGTGGTCGCGGCGGGGTACGGCGATGCGCTGGAGCTGCTGTTGCGCGGGCACTGCGGCGGGCGGCGGCCGGTGATCGCGCTGGAGGATCCCGCGCCGCCGCAGCTCAGGGCCGCCTACGCACGCCTCGGCACGGTGCTGCCGTTGCCTGCGGACGGGGCGGGCGCGCGGCCCGACCTGATCCCCCGGGGCTGCGACGTGGTCGCGGTCCTGCCGGAACGCGGCGACCCTCTGGGGACGCGGATGCCGTACGAACGGCGGCGGGCGCTCGCGGCGTGGGCCCGGCGCACCGGCGGCCTGGTGATCGAACCGGCCTTCGACGGCCTGCTCGACCGCGTGGAGGTGGTGCCGAGTGTGTTGGCGGTCGGGGGTGGGGAGGGGGTGGCGATGGTGGGGACGTTTCGTGACGTGCTGACGCCGTCGTTGCGCCTGGCGTTCGCGGTCGCCCCGCGCCGGACGGCGGAGCGTGCCGCGTCCGCGCAGCCGTCGTACGCCTGTCAGCTCGCGCTGGCCGACCTGCTCGCCTCGGGGGCGGTGGGGCGGCGCGCGGCCCGCCTGGCCGCCCAGTACGCCGCCAAGCGGACGCTCGTCCGGCAGGCGCTGGCGGCGTACCCGGGGATCCGGCTGCTGGGCGCGGACACCGGCGCCTCGGTGACGCTCCTGCTTCCCGGCCGCATGGAGGCCCGTGCCGTGCTGGAGAGGCTGCGCGGGCGGCGGATCGCGGTGGCCGAGCTCGGCCCCTATTATCAGCGGCCCGGCGGCATGCACACGCTCGGCAACGGCCTGGTCCTGCACTACGGGCACCTGGACGGCGTCACGCTCCGCCGCGTCCTGCGGATCCTGACCCGCACGCTCGGCACCACCGCCCGCGGCCGTACGGTCGCCTGACCCGGACCGCCCGCGTGCGGCCGACAAAAGGCCGTGAACGGGCCGTGGTGGAATATGAGGCAGTACGCAAAGGAAGCGAGCCACCCTGATGGAACACCGCATATTGGGACGCACCGGTCGTGAGGTCGGCGTCATCGGCCTCGGCGCCTGGCAGCTCGGCGCCGACTGGGGCGAGGTCTCCGAGGACGAGGCCTTCGCCACGCTGTCCGCCGCCGCGGACGCGGGCGTCACCTTCATCGACACCGCCGACGTGTACGGCGACGGCCGCAGCGAGCAGATCGTCGGCCGCTTCGCCAAGGGCCGCCCCGGCCTGACGGTCGCCACGAAGATGGGCCGGCGGATGGAGCAGCTCCCCGCCAACTACGTGATGTCCAACTTCCGCGCGTGGAACGAGCGCTCCCGCCAGAACCTCGGCGTGGACACCATCGACCTGGTGCAGCTCCACTGCCCGCCGACGCCGGTCTACTCGACGGACGCGGTCTTCGACGCCCTCGACACGCTGGTGGCGGAGAAGAAGATCGCCGCGTACGGCGTCAGCGTGGAGACCTGCGAGGAGGCGCTGACCGCCATCGCCCGCCCCAACGTGGCGAGCGTGCAGATCATCCTCAACGCCTTCCGACTGAAGCCCCTGGAGCGGGTGCTGCCCGCGGCCCGTGCCGCCGGGGTCGGCATCATCGCCCGCGTCCCGCTGGCCAGCGGCCTGCTGTCGGGCCGCTACGACGAGAACACCACCTTCGCGCCCGACGACCACCGTAACTTCAACCGGCACGGCGAGGCGTTCGACGTGGGGGAGACGTTCTCGGGCGTCGACTTCGCGACCGGGCTGGAGGCGGTGCGGCGGCTGGCTCCCCTGGTGCCGGAGGGGGCGACGATGGCGCAGTTCGCGCTGCGCTGGATCCTCGACCAGGAGGGGGTCTCGGTGGTCATCCCCGGCGCCCGCAACCCGGCGCAGGCCGCCGCCAACGCGGCCGCCGCCGGGCTCGACCCGCTGCCGGCCGCCACGCTGGAGGCGGTCAACGGGGTCTACGACGAGCTGATCCGCCCGCAGGTCCACGACCGCTGGTGACGGGGAACGGGGGAGCGGGGCAGGTCTGACCTGGTCGTACCCTGGTGGGCATGATTCGTCCCGCTACCCCCGACGACGTGCCCGTCATCCTCGATCTGATCCGCGAGCTGGCCGAGTACGAGAAGGCCGCCCATGAGGTGCGCGCCACCGAGGAGGGCCTGCGCGCCGCGCTGTTCGGCGAGCGGCCCGCCGTCTTCGCCCACATCGCCGAGCTCGACGGCGAGGTCGCCGGTTTCGTCCTGTGGTTCCTGACCTTCTCGACGTGGCGAGGCGTGCACGGCGTCTACATGGAGGACCTCTACGTGCGCCCGCAGCACCGGGGCAGCGGCCTCGGGATGGCGCTCATGGGCGAGCTGGGCAGGATCTGCGCCGAGCGCGGCTACCAGCGCCTGGAGTGGGCGGTGCTCGACTGGAACGAGCCGAGCATCGGCTTCTACGAGGGCCTCGGCGCGGCGCGTCAGGACGACTGGTACCGGTACCGGCTCACCGACGAGCCGCTGCGGCGGCTGGCGGACCGGGCCCTCGACCCCGCGTAACAACACCCCCGCGTAACAACACCCCCGCGTAACAACGGCCCTGCGTGACGACGGCGGTCACGCGGGTCACGCCCAGTGACCCGCGTGCCGTGCCGGTCAAACCCCCGCGTGCGTCCGGCCGCGCATCTCCTGGGATCTGCCGAAGGGCTCCATCTCGGATTCCTCCAGCTCGCGGTGCGTCTCCTCGATGCGCAGCGCGACCCCCATCGCGAAGAACGTGGGCGCCCACTCCCCGACGAAGATGCCCCATCGGTCCGCGCGGTCGAGCCCTGCATGCTCGGTCTGCTTGGATGCGAACCAGGAAGCGAAGGCCAGGCCGACCGAGCAGATCCCGGCCACGTACATGTGATTGGACTTGATGCCCATCTTGTGAAGTGTTTTGATCATGATTCCCCCCCTTGCTGAGTGTCGTTACCCCAGGAAGACGGCAGTAACCGGGCATTACGCGCACGTTTCCGGCGTGACGCTTGTGCGTGGCTTGTTACCGCGGTGAATCACCTGTAACGGACGCACAGCCACGGAAAGTGCGTGTGCGTAACGACCGATTCCTACGTTGGAGCTCCCCGACGCCGAGCGTAGGAGAGGTCGATGGCGCGCTGGATCGCCGACTGGCACCCCGATGACCCAGCTTTCTGGGAAAGCTCAGGAAAGCGCGTCGCACGACGCAACCTGATCTTCTCGATTCTCGCCGAGCACCTCGGCTTCACCGTGTGGACCCTGTGGAGCATCGTCGCGACCCGGATGGGCTCCTACGAGTTCACCACCGACCAGTTGTTCTGGCTGGTCGCGCTGCCCAACCTGATCGGCTCGGCGCTGCGGCTGCCCTACACCTTCGGCCCCGCCAGGTTCGGCGGGCGCAACTTCACCGTGGTCAGCGCGCTGTTGCTGCTGATCCCCGCGGTGCTGCTGGCGGTCGCGGTGAACAACCCGGGCACGCCCTACTGGCTGTTCCTGGTGATCGCGGCGCTCGCCGGGGTCGGCGGCGGGAACTTCGCCTCCAGCATGGCCAACATCACCTACTTCTACCCCCGGGCCAAGCAGGGGGTGGCGCTCGGGCTCAACGCCGCGGGCGGCAACGTCGGGGTGAGCTCGGTGCAGCTCGTCATGCCGCTGGTGATCGGCGCGTTCGGGCTGGCCGCGGCCGGCTGGTTCTGGATCCCGTTCATCGTGGTGGCCGCCGCCTGCGCCTGGTTCTTCATGGACAACCTGACCACCGCCAGGGCGAACCCGCGCGAGCAGATCGCGGTGGCCGGCAAGGCCCAGACGTGGATCATGTCGTTCCTGTACATCGGCACGTTCGGCTCGTTCATCGGCTACTCCACGGCCTTCCCGCTGCTCAGCAAGAGCCTGTTCCCCGACTCCCCGTACGCCGCCGTCGCCTTCGCCGGGCCCCTCATCGGCTCGCTCGTCCGGCCGTTCGGCGGCTGGCTGGCCGACCGGCTGGGCGGCGCGCCGGTCACCCTGTGGAACTTCGCCGCGATGGGCGGCGGCGTCCTGCTGGTCTGGGCGGCCGGCGAGGGCGGCGGCTTCTGGCCGTTCTTCCTGGCCTTCCAGCTGCTGTTCCTCACCTCGGGCATCGGCAACGGCTCCACGTACCGGATGATCCCGGCGATCTTCCAGGCCAAGGCCGTGGCCGAGCGCGGCGAGGGCGAGGAGGCCCTGCTGTACGGCAAGCGGCAGGCCAGCGCCGCGATCGGCGTCATCTCGGCGGTCGGCGCGCTCGGCGGCTTCCTCATCAACCGCGCGTTCGGGATGTCGTTCGCCGCCTCCGGCTCGCCCGCCCCGGCCTTCCTCGCCTTCGGCCTCTTCTACGCCACCTGCTTCGCGCTCACCTGGTGGTGCTACGTCCGCAAGGTGGGCGTCCGGGTCGTGGCCAGCCTCGCCCACGCCAGGGTCTGACCGTGGGCCCGCCGGTGAAGACGCACTGCCCGTACTGCGCCCTGCAGTGCGGGATGGAGATCGGCCCAGAAAACGGCGCGGATCTGGCCGTCCGGCCCAGGACCGACATCCCCGCCAACGCCTCGGGCGCCCTCTGCCAGAAGGGCTGGACGGCGGGTGAGCTGCTCACCAGCGGCGAGCGGCTCACCACGCCCCTCCTGCACGGCGAGCCGGTGGAGTGGGACGTGGCGCTCGACCACGTCGCCCGCCGGCTGGCCGCGATCCGCGCCGAGCACGGCCCCGACGCCGTGGCCGTGTTCGGCGGGGGCGGCCTGACCAACGAGAAGGCGTACACGCTGGGCAAGTTCGCCCGGGTGGCGCTCGGCACCAGCCAGATCGACTACAACGGCCGCTTCTGCATGTCCTCGGCCGCCGCCGCCTCGATCCGGGCGTTCGGGATGGACCGGGGGATGCCGTTCCCGGTCACCGACCTGGCCGCGGCCGACGTCGTCCTGCTGGCCGGCGGCAACGTGGCCGAGACCATGCCGCCGCTCGTCCGCCACCTGGAGGGGCCGCGGCTGATCGTCATCGACCCGCGCCGCAGCCCGACCGCCCGGCTCGCCTGGCTGCACCTGCAGCCCGCCCCCGGCACCGACCTGGCGCTCGCCCTCGGCCTGCTGCACCTCGTCGTCGCCGAGAACCTGGTGGACGAGGAGTACGTGGCCGCCCGCACCACAGGCTTCGCGGACGTGCGGACCTCGCTGGCGGAGTGGTGGCCCGAGCGGGTGGAGCGGATCACCGGCGTGCCCGTCCACCGGATGCGGCAGGCGGTGCGGGCGCTCGCCGCCGCGTCGAACGCGTACGTGCTGACCGGCCGCGGCGTCGAGCAGCAGGCCAAGGGCACCGACACGGTCACCGCCTTCGTCAACATCGCCCTCGCGCTCGGCCTGCCGGGCCGTACGGGCTCCGGCTACGGCTGCGTCACCGGGCAGGGCAACGGCCAGGGCGGCCGGGAGCACGGCCAGAAGGCCGACCAGCTCCCCGGCTACCGCAGGATCGACGATCCGGCGGCGCGGGCGCACGTGGCCGAGGTGTGGGGCGTGCCGGCCGAGTCGCTGCCGGGGCCGGGGCGGTCGGCGTACGAGCTGCTGGACGCCCTCGGCACGCCCGGCGGGCCCAGGGCGCTGCTGGTGTTCGGCTCCAACCCGCTGATCTCGGCCCCGGCCGCCGAGCACGTCGCCGCCCGGCTCGCCGCCCTGGACCTGCTGGTCGCCTGCGACTTCGTCCTGTCGGAGACCGCCGCCCAGGCCGACGTGGTGTTCCCGGTGACGCAGTGGGCCGAGGAGGGCGGCACCATGACCAACCTCGAAGGGCGCGTGCTGCTGCGCAACCAGGCGGTCGCCCCGCCGGACGGGGTGCGGAGCGACCTGGAGGTCATCGCGGGCCTCGCCGCGCGGCTGGGGCACCGGTTCGCCACCGAGCCCGCCGAGGTGTTCGACGAGCTGCGCCGGGCCGGCCGGGGCGGGCCCGCCGACTACTCCGGCATCACCTACGAGCGCATCGCCGAGGAGAAGGGCGTCTTCTGGCCCTGCCCCGAGCCGGGGCACCCGGGCACCCCGCGCCCCTTCCTCGACCGTTTCGCGCACCCGGACGGGCGGGCCAGGTTCGTGCCGGTCCGGCACCGGCCGGCCGCCGAGGAGCCGGACGACGACTATCCGGTCCACTTCACCACCGGCCGGGTGCTGGCCCACTACCAGAGCGGCGCGCAGACGCGCAGGATCGCGCCGCTCGTCCAGGCCGCCCCCGAGCCCTTCGTCGAGCTGCACCCCGACCTCGCCGAGCGGCTGGAGATCGCCGCCGGGGACATGGTGCGGCTCACCAGCAGGCGGGGCGAGGCCAAGGCCGTCGCCAGGATCAGCGACGCCATCAGGCGCGACACCGTGTTCATGCCCTTCCACTGGGAGGGCGCCAACCGGCTCACCAACCCGGCGCTCGACCCGACGTCGAGGATGCCGGAGTTCAAGGTCTGCGCGGTCAGGGTGGAGAGGGACTCATGAGGCTCGTCGTCGTGGGCAACGGGATGGCCGGGTCGCGGCTCGTCAGCGAGGTGCGCGCCCGCGACCCCCGCATCAGGATCACCGTGTTCGGCGCGGAGTCGTGCCGGCCCTACAACCGGGTGCTGCTGTCCGAGGTGCTGGCCGGCGGCTCCCGCCCCGACCAGGTGCGGCTGCTCGACGCCTCCTGGTACGCCGCCCACGACGTCGAGGCCGTCTTCGGCGACGCCGTGGCCCACCTCGACAGGGAGACCAGGCACGTCGTCACCGCGAGCGGCCGGCGTGAGCCGTACGACCTGCTGGTGCTGGCCACCGGCAGCGACGCCGTCGTGCCGCCGATCCCCGGCGTGGAGCGGGCCGTGCCGTTCCGCACCCTGGACGACTGCGCGCGCATCCTCGCCGCGGCCGAGTACGCCGGCCGGGCCGTGGTCGTCGGCGGCGGGCTGCTCGGCATCGAGGCGGCCCGCGGCCTGGCCGGGCGCGGGCTGCCGGTCACGCTGCTGCACCTCGCCGGGCATCTCATGGAGCGGCAGCTCGACGTCGAGGCCGGCGAGGTGCTGGGCGAGACGCTGGCCGGGCTCGGCGTGGAGACGCGCACCGGCGTCTCCGCCGAGGCGGTGCTGGAGGACGGCGTCCGGCTGGCCGGGGGCGAGCTGGTCGAGGCCGGGCTCGTGGTGCTGGCCTGCGGCGTCCGCCCGGTCACGGGCCTCGCCGCCGAGGCGGGGCTGGAGGTGCGCAGGGGCGTCGTCGTGGACGACGAGCTGCGTACCGACGACCCGTCGATCTTCGCGATCGGGGAGTGCGCCGAGCACGACGGCACCGTCTACGGCCTGGTCGCCCCCGCCTGGGAGCAGGCCGCCGTCGCCGCCGACGTCATCACCGGCGGCAAGGCGCTCTACCGCGGCTCCCGCCTGGTGACCCGGCTGAAGGCGCGCAGCGTCGAGCTGGCCGCCATGGGGGAGACGCACCTCACCGAGGAGCACGCCGAGGTGGTCAGGTTCAGCCACCGGGCCCGCGGGACCTACCGCAAGCTCGTCATCCGCGACGGCCGCCTGGTCGGCGCGATCCTGCTGGGCGAGAGCGACGCCGTCGGCACGCTCACCCAGCTCTTCGACCGTGGCGGGCCGGTGCCGGGCGACCGGGCGGGGCTGCTGTTCCCCGGGCTGTCGGCGGCGCCCGTGGCCGACAGCCCGACGCTCATGCCGGACGCCGCCAGGGTCTGCCAGTGCAACAACGTGACCAAGGGCCAGATCAGGGCGTGCTGGGAGGCGGGGGCGCGCGATCTGGCCGGGGTGGCCGCCGCCACCCGCGCCACCACCGGATGCGGAACCTGCCGCGACGCCGTGGAAGGCATCGTCGGCTGGCTGTGCGAGCAGGAAGGGATCTCCGTATGAAGGAGCTCGTCGTGGTCGGGTTCGGGCCGGCCGCCCATCGGCTCGTCGAAAGCCTCAGGGACAAGGGCTTCGGCGGGCGCGTCACGGTGATCGGGGAGGAGCCGCGGCCGGCCTACGACCGGGTGCGGCTGACCTCGTACCTGTCCGGCACCAGCGCGGAGGACCTCGCCTACGAGGTGCCCGAGGGCACGGTCACCCGGCTGGGGACCCGCGTCACCGGCATCGACAGGGAGGCGCGGCGGGTGTTCACCGCCGACGGGGGCGCGCTGCCGTACGACGTGCTGGTACTGGCCACCGGCTCGGCGCCCTTCGTGCCGCCGGTGCCGGGGGCGGAGCACGCCCACGTCTACCGCACGATCGAGGACCTGGACGCCATCAGGACCGCCGCCAAGGACGCGGCCGAGGGCGTCGTGGTCGGCGGCGGCCTGCTCGGGCTGGAGGCGGCCGACGCGCTGCGGGCGCTCGGGCTGAAGACGCACATCGTGGAGATGAGCTCCTGGCTCATGCCGCGGCAGGTGGACGAGGGCGGCGGCGCGGTGCTGCGGCGGCACATCGAGGGCCTGGGGCTCGGCGTGCACGCGGGCTCGGGCGTGCGGGAGGTCGTCGTGGACGGCGCGGGCCGGGTTGCCGGGCTGCGCACGCCGGACGGGACGCTGCTGGAGGCGCAGGTCGTGGTGTTCTCCGCGGGCATCAGGCCGCGCGACGAGCTGGCCCGCGCCGCCGGGCTGGAGGTGGGCGAGCGGGGCGGCGTCGTCGTCGATCCCGGGATGCGCACCTCCGACCCGTCGATCTACGCGATCGGCGAGTGCGCGCTGGCCGGCGGCATGATCTACGGCCTGGCCGGGCCGTGCAACACGATGGCGGAGGTCGCCGCCGACCGGATCACGGGCGGCTCGGCGACGTTCACCGGCGCGGACCTGTCCACCAAGCTCAAGCTGCTCGGCGTCGAGGTCGCGCAGTTCGGGGCCATGACGGGGGCGCTGGACGTCACCTACATGGACCCGGTGGCCGGCGTCTACAAGAAGCTGTTCGTCAGCGACGACGCCCGGACGCTGCTCGGCGGCATCTGCGTGGGCGACGCCTCGCCGTACGCCTCGCTGCGGCCCTTCGTGGGCAAGGAACTGCCCGCCCCGCCGTCCGACCTGCTCTTCAGCGGCGCGGGAGCGAGCCTGGACCTGCCCGGCGACGCGCTCGTCTGCTCGTGCAACAACGTGTGCGCGGACGACATCCGCGCCGCCGTCGCCGACCAGGGCGTCACCGACGTGCCGGGGCTGAAGGCGTGCACCCGCGCGGGCACCACGTGCGGCTCGTGCGTGCCGATGCTGAAGCGGCTGCTGGAGCAGTCGGGCGTCGAGGTCGGCAAGGCGCTGTGCGAGCACTTCGGGCACTCGCGGGCCGAGCTGTTCGACATCGTACGGGTCCGCGGGATCACCACGTTCTCGCAGCTCATCGCCGAGCACGGGCAGGGGCGGGGCTGCGACGTCTGCAAGCCGGCCGTGGCCTCCATCCTGGCCTCGCTGCACAACGGGCACGTGCTGGAGGGCGAGCGGGCCGCGCTCCAGGACACCAACGACGCCTTCCTCGCCAACATCCAGAAGAACGGCACGTACTCGGTCGTGCCGCGCATCCCCGGCGGCGAGATCACGCCGGAGAAGCTGATCGTGATCGGCGAGGTGGCCCGCGACTTCGGCCTCTACACGAAGATCACCGGCGGTCAGCGCATCGACCTGTTCGGCGCCCGCGTCGAGCAGCTCCCGCTGATCTGGCGGCGGCTCGTGGACGCAGGGTTCGAGTCCGGCCACGCCTACGGCAAGGCGCTGCGCACCGTGAAGTCGTGCGTCGGCTCCACCTGGTGCCGCTACGGGGTGCAGGACTCGGTGGGCCTGGCCATCGAGCTGGAGCTGCGCTACCGGGGCCTGCGCTCGCCGCACAAGCTGAAGTCCGCGGTCTCCGGCTGCGCGCGCGAGTGCGCCGAGGCCCGCTCGAAGGACTTCGGCATCATCGCCACCGAGAAGGGCTGGAACCTGTACGTCGCGGGCAACGGCGGCTTCCAGCCCCGCCACGCCGACCTGCTGGCCGCCGACCTGTCCACCGAGGAGCTCATCAGGACCATCGACCGGTTCCTGATGTACTACGTCCGCACCGCCGACCGCCTCCAGCGCACCTCCGCGTGGCTGGAGTCGCTGGAGGGCGGCCTCGACCACCTGCGTGAGGTGATCATGGAAGATTCGCTGGGCATCTGCGCCGACCTCGACGCGCAGATGGCGCACCACGTCGCCACGTACGCCGACGAGTGGTCGGCCACCCTGGACGACCCGGACAAGCTGCGGCGGTTCGTCAGCTTCGTCAACGCGCCGGGCGTCCCCGACCCGTCGATCGTGTTCGAGCGCGAGCGCGGCCAGATCAAGCCGGTGATGGCCCGATGAGCGCCGCGTGGACGCCGGTGTGCGGCTACGACGACCTGCTGCCGGAGCGCGGCGTGTGCGTGCTGGTGGGGGGCCGGCAGGTCGCGCTGTTCCGCACCTGGGACGGCGGGCTGCACGCGCTGGACAACCTCGACCCGTTCAGCGGGGCGTACGTGCTCTCGCGCGGTATCGTCGGCACCAGGAAGGGCGAGCCGACCGTGGCCTCGCCGCTGCACAAGCAGGTGTTCTCGCTGGCCACCGGCCAGTGCCTGGACGAGCGGGGCGTGCGCGTGCCGGTCTACGGGGTGCGGCTGGCGGGTGCGGCGGTGGAGGTGCGGACATAGCCGTCAGCGCCGGAGCTCCTCGGCCGGCGGGAAGACGTGTGGGCTGCGGTGGCCCGCGGGCAGGACGCAGCGGCGTCCCGTCTCGGAGCTGTCGCAACGCTCGGCGTCCTCACGCTGCGGAAGGGGGTCCGGATTCGCCTGGGTTCGCGGCACTGGAGCGACGGTATCGGGGGCACCAGCTTCGCTGGTCTCGCCCCGGCAACGATCGAAGCTCTGAACGGTCTCGGCATATCGGGTCATTCAGTCGAGTAATACCGGACCGAGTAAAGAACCCGTCGGAAGTGCCTAAACCGCGCATTCGTCAATCGATCGCCGGGGCATCAAAGCGGCCATGAGCAAGATTTCTCACCGCAGAGCATTCCTGTTGGCCGCCGTCGTTCCCGCCCTGCTGGTCGCGGGCTGCGCCGCGGGCACCGACTCGCAGGCCATGAAGGGCGAGGCGAGCCCCGCCTCGCCCACCGGCATGATGTCGCCGGGAGAGACCGGCACCGGCATGGAGTCCGAATCGCCCACCTCGACGGAGACGGGCTCGCCCACCGGCACCGCCGGTGCCGCGCAGGCGCGCTCGGCCGTCATGAACTTCTTCGACGCCCTCAAGTCGGGCAACGTGGACAAGGTCGTCAGCTCCTTCTCCGACGACGCGGTGGTCGCCATCGCCGGCAAGGCCACGGCGACCGGCGGAAGCGCGATCCGCAGCCTCTATCAGGAGCAGCTCAAGAACAAGGACGTTTCCAAGGCCACGCACACCATCGAGGACTCGCGCGACCTCGGCCAGCAGTACGCGGTGGTCCGCGCGCGCAGCAAGCAGGGCGGCGACGCCTACCGCGAGCTGTTCCTGCTGGCCGACCAGGGCGGCCAGTGGAAGATCACGGACCTCATGACCAACAAGCCGGGCTGACCGGAGCAGGTTCCGTAACACGGGAGGGGGTGTGGCGCGCGGGCGGGGCCGAGGCCGAGGCGAAGGTCAAGGAGACCTCGGACGCGATCGCGCGCCTCGTGCGGTCCTGACCTACGGTGGGATCATGGGTGATCTGCCGCAGGACCTGTCGCGGTTCCAGCATCCGCGCTTCGCCCGCGCCTACGCCAGGCTGAGCGCCGAGGCGGAGACCCGGGCCACCGGCGAGCTGCGCGCGCGCCTGCTGGCCGGCCTGTGGGGGCGGGTCGTCGAGGTCGGCGCGGGCAACGGGCTGAACTTCGCGCACTACCCGGCCGAGGTGCGCGAGGTCGTCGCGGTCGAACCGGACGACGTGCTGCGCGCCTTCGCCGAGCGGGCGGCGGCAGCCGCGAAGGTGCCCGTGCGCGTGGTGGCCGGCCACGGCGGGGCGCTGCCGGTCGCCGACGGCGGCTGCGACGCGGTGGTGCTGTCGCTGGTGCTGTGCTCGGTGCCGGACCAGCGGGCCGCCCTGGCCGAGGTGCGCCGCGTGCTCAGGCCCGGCGGCGAGGTGCGCTTCTTCGAGCACGTACGCTCGGCCCGCCCGGCCGTGGGCCTGCTCCAGCACGCCGTCACGCCGCTGTGGCGGCTGGTGACCGGCGACTGCCGGCCCAACCGCGACACCGCCCGGGCCCTGCGCGACAGCGGGCTCGTCGTCGAGGAGTGCGAGAGCTTCCCCTTCAAGGCGCTGCCGTCGTCGCCGACGCTGACCCACATCCTGGGGCGGGCGCGCAACCCCTGACGCCCTAGTGACGTGCGCCGTCGCCGGGGATGCGCGGGCTGATCCGGCGGGCGTCGACCAGAGCCAGATAGACGGCGAACGCGCCCCGCGACCACATGTCCGCCTGCTGCGCGGTCATCCTGATCTCCTCGCCCTCGTGGGAGACGATCAGGTAGCCGCCCAGCGGCGCGCGCCGCCACGCCACCAGCACGTTCTCGTAGACGAGCACGTCCAGCATCGCGTCGAGATTCTGACGTCCGGCGGCGGACACGGCGGCAGCCTCCTCGCTCCTCGCCGAATTCTCGCCCTGCCTTTTCATTGTGCGCGTCGCATGCGCGAATGACGCGCCTCCCATCGGGAAATGTCGATTGTCCGGGAACCTCCGCCCGTCGGGCGGTGTATCCGGCGTATGAAATGGATTCTGGCTCTGCTGGTCGCCGGCTGGCTCGGCGGCACGAGCGGGGCGTGGGCGGAGACGTCCCTGGACCCGGCGCCGCAGCGGTTCGTGGCGGGGACGTCGTACACGCTGGGGTTCTGGGTGCTGCAGCACGGCACCCATCCGTACGAGGGCGAGCTGTCGCCGGTCGGGCTGCGTTTCACCCGTCCGGACGGTGAGAGCCTGACCTTTCCCGGCACGCCGCTGCCGGAGGCCGGGCACTACGCCGCCTCCGTGGTGCTGCCGGAGGGCGACTGGAAGGTCGAGGGGCTGCAGGGGATGTTCGCGCCGTACCAGGCGGGGACGGTGTCCGTGCCCGGCGGGCTGAAGGCCGAGCCGGTGCGGAAGGAGTCGATCGACGGGTTCGTGGCGCAGGGCGTGGACTACTGGGGCGCGGTGCGGCCGCCGGGCTTCCCCGACCTGCCCGCGGAGCCGGCGCCGGTCGCGCGGGGCACGGCCGCGGCGTCCGCGCCGCCCCCGCCGTCCGCTCCGCCCCCTTCGCCCCCTTCGTCCCGGGTGGCGGAGGCCGCCGGGGTGCCGGCGTGGACGCTGCCGCTCGCGGCGGCCGGGGGAGCGGCGCTGGCGGGCGCGGGGTGGTGGCTGGTCAGGCGGCGGGCGGCGGAGGACGAGGAGCCGCCGCCGCGCGACCCCTCCGCCGAGACCATCGTCATCTCCGGCTGAGCCCCTGACACGTCAGAGGTCGCGGGCCTGCTGGTCGAGGATGGCGATCGAGAGGGCGACCGCGCGCCCCGGGTCGCCGTCCTCGATCGCGCCCAGCAGGTCCTCGTGCGAGGTGTCCGGCGTCAGCGCCGCCTCCTCCTGGTCGCGGACGCTGTCGCGCAGCGCGTCGCTCATCCCCCGGTAGAGGTCGGCGAGGAGCGCGTTGTGGGCGGCGTCGGCCACCCGTACGTGGAACTCGACGTCGGCGTCGGCGAAGCCGTCGAGGTCGCCGGCCCGGGCGGCGGCGGCCCTGCGGGCGAGGATCTCGCGGAGCGCGAGCAGGTCCTCGTCGGTGCGGCGGCCGGCGGCCAGGCGGGCGGCCACGAGGTCGAGGCCGCGGCGTACGTCGATGATGTCCATGGCGGCCGCCGTGTCGAGGCGGCGGCGCAGCGCGACCCTGGACTCGTCGGTCGCGGTGACGTACGTGCCGTCGCCCTGCCGCGTGTGCAGGAGCCCGGCGTGGACGAGGACGCGCACCGCCTCGCGCACCGACAGGCGGCTCATGCCGAGGCTCTGGGCGAGCTGACTCTCGGACGGGATCTTCGTCCCGACCGGCCAGGTGCCGTCGGCGATCTCCCGGCGGAGCTCGCCGATCGCCGCGTCGACGAGCGAGGTCCGTGCGACGTTGCGCATGTGCCCCCTCTTCTCCTTCGGGTGGGGACTCTCACCTTAAGCGCTTCGCCCGCCGGGCATCCGGCACCGACATTCGCGAGTCAATCTTGTCATTGTCCCCATCTGTCTGAGAGATTGCGTTTTGTCCCGGATGCCCCCTTGGAGGTCATGCGTGTCATCCTTACGCCCGGCTCTCGTGGCCGTCGCGGTCACCCTGGCGACCACGACCGTCACGGCGCTCCCCGCGCGCGCCGCCACCCCCGCCATCACCGTCGAGAACGGCCGTACCCAACCGGTCTTCTCCTACGCCGACGCCGTCCGCGAGCACGTGTACGTCGAGTCCCCCGTGGACAGCGACGCCGACGGCGCGCTCGACAAGGTACGCGTGGACATCATCCGCCCCAAGGAGTCCGGCCCCGGACTCAAGGTGCCGGTGATCATCGACGAGAGCCCCTACTACGACAACTCCGGCCGCGGCAACGAAGGCGAGCGCAAGGTCTACGACGCGGCGGGCAACGTCGTGAAGTTCCCGCTCTTCTACGACAACTACTTCGTCCCCCGCGGCTACGCCGTGCTCAACGTCGACATGCTCGGCACCACCAAGTCCGACGGCTGCCCCGACGTCGGCGGTAAGGCCGACGTGCTGGGCGGCAAGGCCGTCATCGACTGGCTGAACGGCCGCGCCAAGGCCACCAAGGCCGACGGCAGCCCGGCCGTCGCCGACTGGACCACCGGCAGCGCCGCCATGATCGGCAAGTCGTACGACGGCACGCTGGCCAACGCCGTCGCCGCCACCGGCGTGGCCGGGCTGAAGACGATCGTGCCGATCTCGGCCATCAGCTCCTGGTACAAGTACCAGCGCTCGAACGGCGTGATCTACAACTACGACTACGCCTCCTGGCTGGCCAACTACGTCGACACCGACCCCGAGGCCAAGTGCCAGGCGGTCCGCGACCGGATGGACGCCGAGGACGGCGACGACACCGGTGACTACAACGCGTTCTGGGCCGAACGCGACTACATCAAGGGCCTGCTCGGCGACGCCTCGAAGGTCCGCGCCAGCGTCTTCGCCGTGCACACCGTCAACGACCTCAACGTCCGGCCGGACAACTTCTCCACCTGGTGGAAGGCGCTCGCCGACCGGGGCGTGCCGCGCAAGATCTGGGTCGGCCAGACCCAGCACGTGGACCCGTTCGACTTCGAGGGCCGGCGCGGGCTCTGGGTGGAGACCCTGCACCGCTGGTTCGACCACTACCTGCACGGCGTGCGCAACGGCATCGCGCAGGAGCCCCGCGCCGACGTGGAGATCGGCCCGGCGCAGTGGATCACGCAGCGCGACTGGCCCGCGCCGCTCGCGCTCAAGGCGTCGCTGCGGCCCGCGGCCGACGGCTCGCTCGGCCTGCGCCCGGCCGCCAAGAACAGCACCGCGACCTTCACCGACCTCGCCATGAGCGAGAACGACATGGTGGCCGACGTCGGCACCGCCCATCCCGGCCGGGTCGCGTTCACGACCGGCGCGCTCCCGCTGGACCTGCGCCTGTCCGGCACGCCCACCGCCGACCTGCGGGTCAAGCTGGACAAGCCGACCGCCAACCTGACCGCCCTGCTCGTCGACTTCGGCGAGAGCGCCCGCGTCGACTGGCGGCGCGGCCAGGGCATCACCACGCTCACCGAGGAGGACTGCTGGGGCGAGAGCACCGCGGCCGACGACGGCTGCTACCGCAAGGTCGTCACGAACGTCGCCACCCGCCCGCTGGAGATCGTCGCCCGCGGCTGGATCGACGTGCAGAACCGTGACTCGCTCAGCCAGGCGAAGCCGCTGCCGGTCGGCA
Organism: Nonomuraea sp. LP-02; assembly: GCF_036289125.1. Taxonomy (NCBI): domain Bacteria; kingdom Bacillati; phylum Actinomycetota; class Actinomycetes; order Streptosporangiales; family Streptosporangiaceae; genus Nonomuraea; species Nonomuraea sp. LP-02. The sequence goes on from NZ_JAXCLK010000001.1 coordinate 63,122, forward strand.
CGTACGGCACCGTCAAGTGGCTGACGCTGCCGCAGGACTACACCTTCAGGAAGGGCCACAGGATCGGCCTGGTGATCGCCGGCACCGACTCCACCTACACGGACGAGAGCGGGACCGGCGCCACCGTCACCGTCGACCTGTCGCGGAGCTCCGTCGCCGTGCCGTTCGTGCTCGGGACGCCGCTCGCGGACGTGCCGCAGGACAAGGCCAGGTTCCGCGGACCTGACCGGGTCGAGCTGCCGCAGCCCGAGGAAGGATTCACCTTCTTCTAAATCCGCTCCCCGGGGCCCCTACTCGCAGGGGCCCCGGCCGGTGGTCCAGCTCACGGCGAGGGTCAGCGTGCCCCGCGCGGTGCTCGTGCCGCCGGTGCGTACGCCGTCGCCGGTGGCCGTCCCGGTCCAGCGGACCAGGATCCGGCCGCTGCGGTTCCGGTCGCCGCAGTCGGCGGCCGATTCGCGTACCCGGAAGTTGCGCCCGGAGACCGACAGACCGGACGTGGCGCTGACCGAGGTGATCGTGCAGCGGCCCGTGCAGGCCAGCGCGAACGACCCGGCGCGGGCCGCGCCCAGCGAGATCGACGCCGGCGTCAGCCGCGCCACCGGCGGCGCCGGCCGTGGCAACTCAGCCGTCCGCGGCACGCTGCTCAGCCCGGAACGCCCGGCCGGGACCGGTTCCGCCGTGGGCGCGGTGACCTCGGCCACCCACTTCGACGGCCGTTCCAGCAGCACGTTCGTCTGCGCCGCCGCCTTGGTGACCACGGCCGGGTGGTCGCGGGCGTTCAGCAGCGCCCACACCAGGCCGGCCGCCAGCAGGCCCACGCCGAGGACGAGCGCCAGCCGGGACACCGCGCGGATCGGGGCGCCCGCCTCCGGGTCGTCGCCCGGCGGCTCCTTCCAGTAGTCCTGCCACTGCTTGGCCGCGCCGTCCGGCTCGCCGCTCATCGTGATGCCGCCGTAGCGGATGATCGCGTCGGGGGACCTGGCGTGGCCGTTGCTCTCGCCCTTGAGCGTGGTGCTGTAGACGAGCTTGTCGGTGTACGCGCCCCCGCGGAAGGCCCTGGTCCGGCTCTGCGGCGCGAACGGATGCCGCCCGCGCGCCGCGGGAGCGGCGGGGAGCTCCTGGTCGGCGGCGGCCGCGCCCGCCGCCGACCAGGGCTTTCCCTGCGTCGCCGTCGTGGGGTCGGCGACGGGGACGGACGGCGTGGCGTCGGCGACCGGTGGAGCGCCGGCCCAGCGGCCAGTCTCCGCGGAACCGGTCTCCACCAGTGTGCGTGCCTGCACGGGGAAGCCGTCCGCCCGCCAGAGGGGTCCCTCTCCGGGCAGCGGCTGCGCGGACGCCAGCCGGTCAGCGAGGGTGCCGGGCACGGTGGCGATCGGCAGGCGGCGCAGCAGCGCCGCCGCCGTCACGGTCCTGGGCGCGGCCCGGCAGGTCGCACAGGACTGGATGTGGCGGCCGAGCCTCGCCCTGGCCCGGCGGCCGGGCGCGGCCACCCACGCCGACACCCGCGCGGTCAGGTCGGGGCAGCCGTCGGGGCCGCGCGCGGCGAGGATCGCGGCGAACCACTCCTCCAGGCCGGCCGCGGCCCGGGTCACGATCGCGCGCACCTCGGCCGCGTCCAGCTCGAAGATCGTGGCGAGCTCGGCGTCGGCCAGGCCGTGCCGTACGGACAGGTCGAGCAGCTCGCGCTGCGGCCGCTCCAGCGACAGCAGGGCCTCGGGCAGCAGCTCCGACATGCGGCCGGGGCGGGACCAGGAGCCGATGCTCGCCGGTTTGGCGACGATGGCGCGGTGGGCGCGGGCCAGCGCGTACAGCCAGGGCCGGTTCACGGCCGGGTCGCCCGCGCGCTCGGCGTACAGGTGAGCCGTCAGCAGCGCGCCGGCGACCGCCTGCTCGGCGTCGCCCTCGGCCAGCTCGGTGCGGCAGTAGTCGTACAGGCGCGCCCCGTGCTGGTCGCACAGGTCACGGATGGCCTGCCGCGCGTCGTCGGACAGCGTCCGCCACATCCGGCGTCACCTCCTCGTCACGTTCGTCCCGGCACGTTGTCGAGCAGGGACGCCTGGGCCAGGTACGCCCGGGTCGCGTCGGGGTCGCCGGCGATCGCCCGCAACCCGTCCATGGCCGCGGCCAGCCGGGCGCTGTCGTGCTCGCGCACGCCCACCAGCCGGGTCTCGCCGCGCGGCAGCACCCGCTGCATCAGCACCGAGCGCCGCCGCCACGCCCACGCCTCCAGCGCGGCCGGCCGGGCGCGGCCGCGCAGCACGGCGGCGATCACCTGGGCGGCCTCGGCGGCGTCGTGGATGCCGGCGTTCATGTTGAGCCCGCCGACGGTCGAGGTCAGATGCGCCGCGTCGCCGACGAACAGCACCCGCCCGCACCGGTACGAGGGCAGCACCCCCCGCGACAGGCCGAACCGGTCCGCCCCGGCCACCCTGATCGGCCCGCCCGCGCCCGGCAGCGCCCGGCGCACCAGCATCGACAGGTTCCCCTGCGACAGCGGCTCGTGCCCGTCCACGGGGATCTTGAAGATGATCCGCCAGTGGTCGGACAGCCCGAACAGGGTGCACGACTGCTGGACGTCGCGCACGTACGTGAGCGGCGCGAGACTCGGCAGCAGCCGGTCCAGCGGCGAGTCGGTGAACACCCGCAGCGCCTGCGCGATGTGCCCCGACCGGGGGAACGGCAGCCCCAGCGCGGCCCGCACGGTGCTCTGCGCGCCGTCGGCCGCGATGAGGTACCGGGCCCTCGTCCAGGTGTGGCCCACGCGGACCCGGATGCCCGTGCCGCCCTCGGCCACGCCGTCCACGCGGGCGCCGAAGCGCACGTCGGCGTCGCCGTAGACGGCGAGCGCCCGCAGCAGCAGCGGCGTGAGCGCGTTCTGGTCGGCGTGGACGCGGAACGGATGCCGGGTCAGCCCGTCCAGCTGGTTCATGCCCATCTCGGCGAGCACGGTGCCCAGCCGGTCGCGCCACTGGACCCGGTCCACGACCCGCCCTCCGGCGACCAGCGGCGCCGCCACGCCCAGCCCGTCGAGCAGGTCGAGCGTGGCCGGGTGGAAGGTGCAGGCACGCGGCTGGCGCGGCGGCTCGTTCCCGCTCTCCAGCACGGTGACCGGGATCGCCGCCCTGGCCAGCGAGAGCGCCGCGGTCAGTCCCGCGGGCCCCGCGCCCACCACGATGACGCCGTTCATGCCGGGCGCCTCCCCTGCGCGGGGACCGGGCTCCCCTGCGGCGGCACGGGGCCTCCCTGCGCCGGGACGTGACCTCCCTGCGCGGGGACGCGGCTGCGGTGGGGGACGCGGCTCAGCGTCACGTGCTGGCCGGTGGCCCGTGACAGCGCCCACCAGGCCGTGCAGAGGTTCGAGGTGAGCAGCAGCCGGTCGTTGCCGGTGCTCAGCGGGCCGAGCACGGGCAGCGTGGGCAGCCCGGTGCCGGTGAACAGCAGCACCGCGTCCTCGGGCACGTCGGCCAGCTCGACCTGGCTGATCAGCTCGGAGGGGGTGACCGCGTACGACGAGTAGCCGGTCTTGGCACGCACCTGCACCGTCTGGGTGACCGTCAGCCCGGCGGTCTTCCAGAAGCGCTCGGCGAGCTCCGTCAGCCACGGCTGGTACGGCGACACCAGCACGATGTCGCTCACCCCGACGTGGGCCAGCGCCTCGCGTGTGGCGAGGGTGGAGGAGGCGAACGGCGCGCCGGCCGCCGCGCTCAGCCGCGCGCACTGCTCGCGGTCCTCGTCGGGGCCGAGCAGGTAGCGGGGCTCGCTGCAGGCCATGACCATGGCGTTGAGCGGCAGGCCGTCGAAGGCGTACACCATGAGGGGGAGCTCGTCGTTGTAGCTCTCCAGGCGCTCGGCCAGGGGCAGCCCGCGCCTCACGGGGAAGCGGGCCACGTGCATGTCGGCCCGCGACCCGAGCAGGCGGGTCAGCTCCGGCTCCGCCGACGGGTTCGCGGGCGCCACGATCACGCCCACCCTGCCGCGGCTCACCACCGAACGAGTGCGCATCGAGGTCTCCTCGGGAGCGGCGGGATCAGTGCGCACGGTGCCGTGGCGTCCGGTCGGCCGGCGTCTGGGCGGGCATCTTTCGAATCCTGCGCAGCCGGTGCGCGCCGCGCGCTTCCGTCTCGGCGCCGGGTTCGTCGTGCGGTGGCCCTGGCCGGGCCGGGCGAACCTCGTGTGGTCGTGACCTGCGCATCTCGTCCGCGAGCATGTCCGCTCCTGTCTATCGGTGCATGGCTGGGCTGGGGACCCGATGAAACCGGTCGCGCACGGAGTGGGCGGAGGGCCGGCTCGGCATCGCCGGCCCCCCACCTGCCGCGCGCTGAGATCGACGTTGAGATCGATGGTGAGATCGACGTGCGGTCTCATGGCTCGACGCAGCGGCGACCCGCACCAGCGCCGCGGAGTCGAGCGGAACGGCGGCCATCAGGACGGCCACCAGCACGGAGGAACGCTTGGGCACCGGACCGTTCCCGAACGGCCGGCCGATCAGCACAGCGGCGCCCGTCACGCCGATCGCACTGCCCGGCATCGCCCCCATGCCGATGGCCTCGGACACGGAGACGCGCCTCGCGCGGCCTCCGCACGGGACGGGACCCCCGCCAGAGATGATCCCGTCCCTTGTGGTCATCAGCATTTCGGTGAAGAGATCTGTCGTCGGGGCCGCGCGCCGCCGGGGACGGGGCGAAACCCCGCACCCCGGCGAACGCGGACCAAGCCGACCCCAGGCGCTGTCCTCCGGTTTGGCCAGCACGCCAGCCGCGACCGCGCTGGCCAACAGCACCGTGCCGATTTTTTCGGGCACGTGCCGCACGGTGCCGGGAAGGCAGGACAGCGCCGGGGCCAGCGCCAATCGCGCCGCCGGTCCCCCGGAGGGGACGAGCGGGCCGGGCCCGCTCCCGGGCGGCGGCGCGTACGTGTGGAGTGAAGCGGTCGTCATCGCGCGGTCACCGCGCTCAAGGCCAGGTTCGGCACGCTGGCGCAGACCATGCGCTCGGTCAGCCCGGCCCGCTGGCCCAGCCCGGCCCGCTCGGCCGTCCGGCCGGCGTGCCGGGCACGCGGGCCGCCCGCGGGGGCGGCGGCCGGCATCGCGCCGCCGGCGACCATCCGCGCGACCTTGGCCGCGAGCGCCAGGTGCTCGCCGCAGCGCCGGCCCACCTTGGCCTCCAGCCCGGCCACCTGGGCCAGGCGGAGCCGCATGGGCTCCAGCGACGACGTACGTTGGAGGCCGTCGAGGTCGGCCAGCCGCTCGGGCCAGCGCAGCAGGTGGCGGCAGCGCGCCTCCACCTCGGCCGCGAGGTCCTGGGCGGGGAAGCCGTCGTGCAGCAGCCGGGTGGCGGCCATGACGGCGGTGAACGCCGTACGGTCGAAGTCGGCGAGCCGTCCCGACAGGGCGGCGCCCAGCATCCTCGCGCGGTGGCTCAGGCACACCGAGCTCCAGCCGAGCAGCAGCAGCCGGTCGGGCCCGGTCTCCGTGTGCCAGCCGGCCAGCCGCAGCTCGCGGGCCATCCGGTGGTAGTGACGCCAGCGGTCGCCGGCGTCGTCCAGCCAGACCTGTACGCCGCCCAGAGGCAGATCGGCGACGCGCACGCCCGCCCCGGCGACGCGGCCGCAGATGCGATGTACCACGCGCTCCTGAGGGGAAGGGACCGAATCCGCTTGGAACCAGGAACCGCCCGAGACTTCCATGGTCACCTCCGGCCACCTCCTCGTCGGGTAACTCTCTCCAGAATCTTCCGGCCGTTAAGCCTCACTTATCAACGTGCTCCGATAGTCTGCTTCGAGAGGGGGCTATGTCAACTGACAGTTTCCGCATAAGTTGGTTCCCACCCGCGGGGCAGAGCTAGCCCGCATGGCGGGGGACACCGGGCCCCGCGTCCCTTACGCTGGAAAAGTTCACGGGCAGTAGGAGGTGTGCCGTGGCGAACTTCGCCGAGCGGCTCGATCTCGCGCTGACCAAGCGCGGATTCACGGGCGCGCAGGTCGCCTCCACGCTGACGGAGGCGGGCATCCCCATCACCCGCGCCTACGTCAGCCAGCTCCGCACGGGCAAACAGACCAACCCGACGCTCCAGGTGCTGCGGGCGCTGGCCTCCTGCCTCCAGGTGAGCGTGGGCTGGCTGGTCGGCGACGACCACCTGGAGTCCGGCGCGGTGGAGGACCTCCAGGTGCGCGCCGCCACCCTCGGCCTGTCCGCCTCCGGCCTGTCCGAGGCGTCGCTGAGCGTGCTGCGCGGCGTGGTCGACCTCGCCCGCAGGGCCGAGGGCCTGCCCGACGAGCCCGAGCCCGCCGACGAGATCCCCGCGGCCGCCGCGCCGCTGACCGGCTCGCAGCGCCGGGCGCTCGGCCGCCGGCTGCACGGGCTGCGGCTGGCCGCCGACCTGTCGGTCGAGCAGGTCGAGACCGCGCTCGGCAGGGGTGCGGCGCCGATCCCCGCCATCGAGGAGGGCCGGCTCGCGCCGCCGCCGATCACCGTCGAGCGGCTGCTCACCCTCTTCGGCGTCGGCTCGCCGCCGATCCGCGAATACGTCCTGTCGCTGGCCCGCGGCGAGCGCGAGGCCGCCTGGTACGACGCGCACTCCATTCCGGTCTGGCTGGCCACCACCTACGCGCTGGAGCAGCGGGCCACGCTGATCCGCACCTTCCACACCCAGTTCGTGCCGCCGCTGCTGCAGACCGAGGAATACGCCCGCGCCGCGCTCACCGTGATGGGCCCGGCCACGCTCGGCCAGCCGACGGTCGAGGAGGCGCTCGCCCTGGTGACGGCCCGCCAGGAGGCGCTCACCCGCGAGAGCGGCGTCGTGCTGTGGGCGATCATCGACGAGAGCGTGCTGCTGCGCTCGATCGTCGGCAGGCACATCCAGCTACGCCAGCTCGAGACGCTGATGGACCAGGCCAAGCGGCCCAACGTCTCGCTGCACGTGGTGCCGATGGACGACCCCGCCTACGTGCCGCGCACCGGCCCCTTCACGCTCTGGCGCTTCGCGGAGGCGTACGAGGCCGACGTCGCCTGCGCCCACGGCATCGACCGCGACGAGCTGCTCACCGACACCGGCGCGGTGGAGTCCTACCACCAGGCGTTCACCAAGCTGTCGGTGACGACGACCACCCGCGAGGAGACCGTCGAGCTGCTGAGCGCCCATTGCGAAAGGCTTTCGCGTTCGCTCGGAAAGTGATCGTTTGCGGCGGTTAGCCAGATATACCCAAAACTAATGGCATTTCGTGTTGTGTTCTCTCACCCGGCGGGGATCATAGGTTCTGGGTCATCGAGTGGGGTCCGAAAGGACAACTTTTCCCGAGATTGTGGGCGAGGGGAAAGGGGCAACACTCAATGCGTCAGCGTGCCATCCGAAACCTGGCGAAGCTGGAGATGACCCAGGCCAGTGCCACCCGCATCCTCGACGCGGCCGCGGGTGGAAAGAACAACTTCGTGGCCGACCGGGATGCGATGCGGCGTTATGACCTCGCGGCTCCGATCACCACGAAAGCCGCGCGGGCGGTGCTTCACCATGTGCGCCGTGTGGTGCGCTGGCTGGCCGCCGGTGGCGTCGAACAATTCGTCGTCGTCGGCAGCGGCGTGCCCTCAGGGCTGCCCGCCGGCCGGCAGTTGCACGACGTGGCCCGCGAGGCGCTCCCGGGCGGCCGGCCCCGCGTCGTCTACGTGGAGAACGACCCCATGGTGCTGGCCGGGGCGCGGGCGACCATCGAGCCCGTCACCGACCTCGTCCGCGTGGTCGAGGGCGACGTACGCGACATCGACGAGGTCCTCGACGACCACGTCATGCGGACCTTCCTGGACTGGGACCGGCCCGTGGCGGTGCTGCTGCTGTCGACCCACAGCCTGAACGACGAGGAGTACTTCCACTACGTGATCAAGCGCATCCGCCAGGCGGTGCCGGAGGGCAGCTACCTGTCGCTGCTGCAGACCACGTTCGACGGGGTGCCGCCCGAGCTGCTGCCCGCCATCCACGACCTGCTGGCGATGACGCTGCCCGGTCACGCGATCCGCGCCAGGGAGGAGGTGGCGGCGCTGCTGGACGGTCTGGTGCTGGTCGATCCGGGGCTGGTGTGGGTCCCGGAGTGGCGGCCCGACGGTCACGACGCCGCCGGACTGGACGACCCGAGCGCGTCGGGCACTTATGGCGCGGTGGCCCGCATCCCGTGACCCCGCATCCCGTGACCCCGCATCCCGTGGCGCGGTCTCAGTCCCACCAGAACGACCACGCGTGCCCGCCGATGATCTGCTCGGCGTACCCCCGCAGGTCGCCGGGGCCCTGCACGACGTTGTCCGGGCAGAACGTCCAGTGCTCGGCCGCCACGTGCAGCGCGTGCTCCGGGTCCACCGGCGGGGCGGCCACGCTCAGTTCGAGCGTGTTGAAGCCCACGCTCACCACCCGCGCCCCGAACCGCTCCTCCCAGCTCCGCACGACCGCCGCCATCGGCACCATCCACTCGTTGTGGTGCAGCGCCCCCTGCCAGCCCATGACGGCCAGCGCGTCCGCCCCACGCGCCGCGGCGACCAGGCCGAGCGGCAGGCTCCGCGCGGCGAGCCGGCCCGCGTACCACTCGGCGACCGCCTCGGGATCGGCCCTCAGCTCGCCCGGCGGCGCCAGGCCCGGGCAGATCGCGCCGTACGGCTCCAGCTCCTCCATCGCGTCCGCCGGCATCTGCGCCACCCACTCCTGCCACACCTCGGTCATGAAGCCCTCGGCGGTGAAGTGATCGATCTGCCGGGGATCGTCGGGGACGACCTGGCCCACCGCCCACGGCTGCGCGGACTCGTCCAGCAGCAGCGGCCACAGCCCGCTGTGCGGATGCCACGCGCGCATGAGCGCCCAGTCCTCGCCGGCGACCGGCTCGGAGCTCATCCAGAACGCGGGCGTCACCGCCTGGCCCTGCCCTGTGTAACCGGGATCGGGCCAGATCAGCTCGCCCGGGGGCAGCGACGCGCCGAGGCTGCGCCCCCTGCCGCCGTCGGGGAACAGCCGGCACAGCTCACGTGGCAGCCGGTGATCGTTCATGCCCTACCGTTCCGATACCGAATCCTGTCTCGGAGATGGTAGTGCCGACGATCGCTCAGGCACCTTCCGGTGGTACGGGAAAAGGCGCGAGCTGCGAGAATGAGGCCTGTGATCCGGTTTGATGCGGTCCTGTCGGACCTTGACGGAGTGCTGCGCCAGTTCGACCACGGCGTTCAGGCCGAGATCGAGGCCCGTTACGGCCTGCCGCTGCGGAAGACGGCCTTCGATCCCGCCCTGATCGGGCCGCCCACGCTGGGCCTCGCCACCGAGACGGAGTGGGCGGAGTCCATCGTCGCCGCGCTCGGCGGGGGAGAGGCGGCCAGGCAGGCGGTCGCCGAGTTCATGGAGGTGCCGTTCTTCGTCGACGAGGAGGTCAGGGCGCTGCTGGCGAGCGCGCAGCGGCACGTCCCGGTGATCCTCGTGACCAACGCCATGGACACCGTGGAGGAGCACCTGGACCGGCTGGGCCTGCGCTACTTCGCCGACGACCTGGTCAGCAGCTACCGCGTGGGGGTGGCCAAGCCCGATCCGCGCATCTACGAGATCGCCGCCGAGCGGGCCGGCGTGCCGCCGGAGCGGTGCCTGTTCGTCGACGACCGGCTGGAGAACGTGCAGGCCGCCGAGGCCCTCGGCATGGCCGGGGTGCACTTCCGCACGGCGGCCGACCTGGCGGCCGTGCTCGCCGGCGCGTTCTGACCCTCTTGCTGCTTGGCCGCTTGCTTCTTGACCCGTTTGTTTCCGGCGCGGCTCGCGCCGGCCGCGCCGGAAACGTCTGCGGGACCGCCGTCCCCGGCTCGCTGTCTCGGCGAGCTGCGCTCCTCGCCGGGCGATGCAGCCCGCCGGGGACGGCGGCGCGAGAGCGCCGGCCTAGTACCCGCCGTACGGGTTCTGGGAGGACGGCGAGGTGGTGGCTGGGGCGCTCGTCTTGTGCCCCGACGGGTGCTTCGGGGAGGCGGACGGGTTGGCCGCCGCGCCGGTGGAGGTCGGCTTCACGCCCTGCGGGGTGATGACGCCGATCAGGCCGTGCTTGGTGCCGTCGATGCCCGCGGAGAACCACAGGGAACGCTCGCCGCCGGTGGCCGCGGTGCCCGGCTCCAGGTCCCACAGGCCCGGCAGCACGATCGGCCGGCCGTTCGACGTGGTCAGCGCGCCGAGGTGACGGCTGTTCTTGTAGGCGTGCACGGTGCCGTCGCCGAAGTTGCCGACGAGCAGGGCGCCGGCGAACTGGCCCCAGCCTCTGGGCGCGGCGGTGATGCCCCAGGGGGCGTTGAGCCCGACGCGGGAGATGCGGCCGGTGACGCGGCCGGAGGCGTTGAAACGGCTCACGAAGCCCTTGCCGTTGCCGAAGACCGGCTTGCCGGTGGACGGGTCGCGCAGCGCGTACGACACCCAGATGTTGCCGTTGGCCACCGCCACGTTGTAGGCGTGGTAGTTGCTCGGCACCCCCGGGTCCCTGAACTGCCAGCGCGACAGGCGGATGCGCTGGAAGTCCTGGTCGAAGGCGTGGATGCGGCCACCGGCGAAGTCGGCGGCCAGCAGGAAGGCGTCGTCCTCGGTCTGGACGAGCTCCAGCCCCTTGTAGTCGGCGCCCCGGGTGAACGCGGCGATGACGGCGTTCTTCGGGTCCACCTCGGCGTTCCAGCCGGTGATGGCGCCGCTCGGGCTGGAGAAGATGAACGTGGCGGGCTTGCCCTTGACGGTGAAGCCGCTGCCGGAGTTGAAGACCTGGCCGGTGGGTGCTCCGCCGGGGATCCACACCTCGGTCTGCTCCTTCTTGCCGGTGCCGGAGTAGACCGTGGCGGTGCCGGTGCCCGTGTTGGAGACCCACAGCGTCTTGCCCATGGCCAGGCCCCACGGGTTGACGACCTTGGCGTCGGTGACCGGGGCTTTGCCCTGGACGTCCGACACAAGGTTGGTGACGTCGAAACGAGTCCTGGTGGTGGCGTGTGCGGGAGTGGTGAGAGTCGCTCCCAAGACGACCGCAACAGCGCAGAGTGTGATGATGCGTGTCCGCATCCGTTGCCTCCTAGTTAGCGCTTGTGACGGGAGGTACGTGGACGGGCGAAGGCAGGTTCAGGTTCCGTCATGGGGAAAAATCGTCAGGCGAATTCATCGCGCCGCATCGGGGAAGGGACAGGCATGAACGTGCTGGGCATCGACATCGGTGGTTCGGGGATCAAGGGCGCCCCCGTGGACACCGACGCCGGAGAGCTGACCGAGGAGCGCCTGCGGATCCCGACCCCTGAGCCGTCCCGCCCGGAGGCGGTCGAGGCCGCCGTACGTGAGATCCGGGAACACTTCGCCTGGACGGGGCCCGTCGGGGTGACCTTCCCAGGCGTGATCATGGACGGCGTGGTGCGCACGGCCGCCAACGTCGACCGGTCATGGATCGGGGTGGACGCGGCGGCGCTGTTCGGCGGCGCGAGCGTGCTCAACGACGCCGACGCGGCCGGCGTGGCCGAGATGCGGTTCGGCTGCGGGCGCGGGGAGAAGGGCACCGTGCTCATGCTGACCTTCGGCACGGGCATCGGCAGCGCCCTGTTCCGCGACGGCGTGCTGGTGCCCAACACCGAGCTGGGGCACCTGGAGCTGCACGGCAAGGACGCCGAGCACCGGGCCTCCTCGCGGGCGCGCGAGGAGCACGACCTGAGCTGGGAGAAGTGGGCCGAGCGGGTCCAGGAATACCTGGAGCACGTGGAGATGTTGTTCTCCCCGTCGCTCGTCGTGATCGGCGGGGGCGTCAGCAAGAAGGCGGAGAAGTTCCTGCCGCACATCACGCTGCGCACCCGTGTGGTGCCCGCCGGGCTGCAGAACGAGGCCGGCATCATCGGCGCGGCCCTGGCCGCCCGCCCCTGACCAGCCCCGGCCGGGTCTGGCGATATTCAGATGCGCCGGTCGCGGACGGTGAGGCACGATGGGCCGTTGGCTCCGCTTCTGCGCGGCTCAAATATCCTTGAAAGCAGTATGGGAACGCCTTCCGTGTCCTCTCCGCTCGCCGACCTCCAGTCCCGCCTGCCCGAGCTCATGCCGCGCGACCAGCGGCGGCTGCGGCGCAGGCTCGACGGCATGCGCCGGGTCCGCTCCCGCGACACCCGGGACAAGATCGTCGCGGAGATCCTGGCCGACGTCGAACGCGCCGAGCGGCGTCTCGAACGCCGCCGCGCCGCCGTGCCCGCCATCCGCTATCCGGAGAACCTGCCGGTCTCGCAGCGCAAGGACGACATCCTCGCCGCGATCCGCGACCACCAGGTCGTGATCATCGCCGGTGAGACCGGGTCCGGCAAGACCACGCAGATCCCGAAGATCTGCCTGGAGCTGGGGCGCGGCGTACGCGGGCTGATCGGCCACACCCAGCCCCGCCGCATCGCCGCCCGCACGGTCGCCGAGCGCGTCGCCGAGGAACTCGGCACCGGGCTCGGCGAGGTCGTCGGCTACAAGGTGCGCTTCACCGACCAGGCGAGCGAGCGCACGCTCGTCAAGCTGATGACCGACGGCATCCTGCTGGCCGAGCTGCAGAACGACCGCCTGCTCGACCAGTACGACACCCTGATCATCGACGAGGCCCACGAGCGCAGCCTCAACATCGACTTCATCCTCGGCTACCTCAAGCAGCTCCTGCCCCAGCGCCCCGACCTCAAGGTCATCATCACCAGCGCCACGATCGACCCCGAGCGCTTCTCCCGGCACTTCGACGACGCGCCGATCATCGAGGTCTCCGGCCGCACCTACCCGGTCGAGGTGCGCTACCGGCCGCTGGAGGAGGACGACGACCAGACGCAGGGCATCGTCAACGCCTGCCGCGAGCTGATCACCGAGGGGCCCGGCGACATCCTCGTGTTCCTGTCCGGCGAGCGGGAGATCCGCGACGCCGCCGACGCCCTGGCCAAGGCCGAGTTCCGCAACACCGAGATCCTGCCGCTCTACGCCCGGCTCAGCGCCGCCGAGCAGCACCGCGTCTTCCAGTCGCACACCGGCCGGCGCATCGTCCTCGCCACCAACGTGGCCGAGACCTCGCTCACCGTCCCCGGCATCAAATACGTCGTGGACCCCGGCTACGCCCGCATCTCCCGCTACAGCCACCGCACCAAGGTCCAGCGCCTGCCCATCGAGCCCATCTCGCAGGCGAGCGCCAACCAGCGCAAGGGCCGCTCGGGCCGCACCTCCGACGGCATCTGCATCCGGCTGTTCGAGGAGGAGGACTTCCTCAGCCGGCCCGAGTTCACCGACCCCGAGATCCTGCGGACCAACCTGGCCTCGGTCATCCTGCAGATGACCGCGATCGGGCTCGGCGACATCGAGGCGTTCCCGTTCGTCGAGCCGCCGGACCGCCGCCAGGTCAAGGACGGCGTCAACCTGCTGCACGAGCTGGGCGCCTTCGACGCGCAGGGCCGGCTCACGCCGATCGGCCGCAAGCTCGCCACCCTGCCGGTCGACCCGCGGCTCGGCCGCATGGTGCTGGAGGCGGAGAAGAACGGCTGCCTGCGCGAGGTCATGGTCATCGCCGCCGCCCTGTCCATCCAGGACCCGCGCGAGCGGCCGGCCGACAAGCAGCAGCAGGCCGACGAGAAGCACCGCCGCTTCGCCGACCCCGACTCCGACTTCATGGCCCACCTCAACCTGTGGAACTACCTGCGCGAGAAGCAGCGGGAGCTGTCCTCCAGCGCGTTCCGCCGGCTGTGCAAGGCCGAGTTCCTCAACTACCTGCGCGTACGCGAGTGGCAGGACATCTACAGCCAGCTCCGCCAGTCGCTCGGCGTGCAGCCCGACAGCACCCCCGCCGACCCCTACTACGTGCACGTGTCGCTGCTGGTCGGCCTGCTGTCGCACATCGGCGTCAAGGACGTGCTCGACAAGCAGCGCCCGGCCGACGGCGGCCGGCGTCCGATCCAGGAATACCTCGGCGCCCGCAACGCCCGCTTCGCGATCTTCCCCGGCTCGGCCCTGGCCAAGAAGCAGCCGCAGTGGATCATGTCGGCGGAGCTCGTCGAGACCTCCCGGCTCTGGGCGCGGGTCAACGCCAAGATCGAGCCCGCCTGGGTCGAACCCCTCGCCCAGCACCTGGTCAAACGGAGCTACTCCGAGCCCCACTGGGAGAAGAACCAGGGCGCCGTCATCGCCCTGGAGAAGGTCACGCTCTACGGCGTGCCGCTCGTCGTCGGCCGCAAGGTCAACTACGGCCGCATCGACCCCGACCTGTGCCGCGAGCTGTTCATCCGGCACGCCCTCGTCGAGGGCGACTGGGACACCCACCACCGGTTCCTCAAGGACAACCGCAAGCTGCTCGGCGAGGTCGAGGAGCTGGAGAACCGCGCCCGCCGGCGCGACATCATGGTGGGCGACGAGGCCCTGTTCGACTTCTACGACCAGCGGGTCCCCGCCGACGTGGTCTCGGCCCGGCACTTCGACTCCTGGTGGAAGACGGCCAGGCAGGAGACGCCCGACCTGCTCACGTTCTCGCCGGAGATGCTGGTCAACGAGGGCGCCGACATCAGCGCCCGCGACTACCCCGACACCTGGAAGCAGCTCGGCCAGCGGATGCGGCTGACCTACCAGTTCGAGCCGGGCGCCGACGCCGACGGCGTCACCGTGCACGTGCCGCTCCAGGTGCTCAACCAGGTCGGCTCCGACGGCTTCGACTGGCAGATCCCCGGCCTGCGCGAGGAGCTCATCACCGCGCTCATCCGCTCCCTGCCGAAGAACCTGCGCCGCAACTTCGTGCCCGCCCCCAACTACGCCAAGCAGGTGCTGGCCGCGGTCAAGCCGGGTGGCGAGCCGCTGCTGGCCGCCGTGGAGCGTGAGCTGCTGCGCCTGACCGGCGTACGGGTGCCGCGCGAGGCCTGGCAGCTCGACCAGATCCCCGACCACCTGCGGATCACGTACCGCGTGATCGACGAACGCAAGCGCACGCTGGCCGAGGACAAGGACCTCGACGCGCTCAAGCGCCGTCTCGCGCCCCGGCTGCGTCAGACGCTCGCCGAGGCCGGCGACGACCTGGAGCGGACGGGCCTGCGCACCTGGAGCTTCGGCAGCCTGCCGCGGGTGTTCGAGCAGGGCAGGATGAAGGGCTACCCGGCGCTCGTGGACGCCGGCGACTCCGTCTCCATCAAGATCTTCGAGACCGAGGCCGAGCAGCGCCGCGCCCACTGGCCGGGTGTGCGCCGCCTGCTCCTGCTCAACGTCACCAACCCGGCCAAGTCCCTGCTGGCCGGCCTGAGCAACCAGGCCAAGCTGGCGCTGTCGCGCAGCCCGCACGGCGGCGCGGTCGCGCTCTTCGACGACGTGGTCAACGCGGCCGTCGACCAGCTCATGGGGGAGGCCGGCGGTCCCGCCTGGGACCCGGTCGCCTTCGACCGCCTCTATCAGCACGTCCGCGCCGAGCTGCACGACACGGCGGCCGGGGTGCTGGCGAAGGTGGAGCAGATCCTGGCCGTGTGGCACGAGGCGGCGGCCCGCCTCGACGCCCTGCGCCCGAGCGCCGCCACCGACGACGTACGCGACCAGCTCGGCCACCTGATCTACAAGGGGTTCGTCACGGCGACCGGCCACCGGCGCCTGTCCGACCTGCTCCGCTACATTCGCGCCGTCGAGCGCCGCCTCGGCAAGCTGCCCGAGGACCCGTGGCGCGACCAGGAGTGGATGGACCGGGTGCACAAGGTCGAGGACGACTACCACGAGCTGCTGGACAAGCTGCCGCCGGCGCGGCGCGGCGATCCCGACGTGGTGGAGATCCGCTGGATGATCGAGGAGCTGCGGGTCAGCTTCTTCGCCCAGACCCTGGGCACGCCCACGCCGATCAGCGAGAAGCGCATCACCAAGGCGATGGACAAGCTCACATCATGAAGACCGAGGTGTCGAGCTCGAAGTCGACTGGGGCGGGCAGGGGCAGCGGCTTGCCCATCGGGACGGTGGCGATCGACCGGTAGGCGCCGTCGGCGATGTCGCTGTGCACGGTGACGGAGGGCACCTCGGGCACGGGGTCGATCAGCAGGTAGACGGGCACCCGGCCGACGGCGTAGAGGTGCCGCTTCTCCTCGCGATCGATGTGCACGCTGCTGGGGGAGACCACCTCAGCGACCATGATCAAGCCGGAGGAGAGCAGCTCGCCTCGGCCCCAGCGGGGACAGTCCGGTGGCAGCAGGGCGTAGTCGGGCACGAGCGCGTCGCGGGGGCCTTCGATGCAGACGCTGAGGCCGCCCGGCGCCGCGAGCCACCTCCGTTCGAGACTCAGCGGCAGCAGAACGTTGTGCAGGTTCACCGCCATGAAGGTGTGTTCCGGGCTGCCCAGCAACTCACGTGCTGTTTGCGGCATGTGGATCTCCTCTGGCTGGGCCGCCGGAGGCTCGGTCGCCATCGCTACCATCGGAGTTATCCCTTCGTATTCGAACGGGCACGCTAAGTATCGCACGGCCGGTCGCGGGAGACGAACCCGAGCGTGCGAGAATCCCGATTTGCGGTTGATTGCGAAGTGCAGGGGGATCGATGGTCAGGGCTGTGGTGTTCGACGTCGGCGAGACGCTGGTCGACGAGACGCGCATCTGGACGCGGTGGGCCGAGCGGATCGGCGTGAGCCACTTCGTGCTCATGGGCGCGCTCGGCGGCATGGCGGCGCTGGACCGGTCCCACAGCGAGGCGTTCGAGATCATCCGGCCGGGCATCGATCTTGAGGCCGAGGAGGCGGCGTGGGAGCGGGACGACCCGGACGGGCTGCGCAACCACTTCGACGGCGACGACCTCTACCCGGACGTCCGCCCGGCGCTCGGCGCGCTGCGCGAGGCCGGCTACCAGGTGATCATCGCGGGCAACCAGCCGCGCCGGGCCTATGACGCGCTGGCCGCGATGGAGCTGCCGGCCGACTCCGTCCACACCTCCGAGGGATGGGGGGTGGCCAAGCCGCAGCCGGAGTTCTTCGCCAAGGTCGCGGCGGTGGCGGGGCGGGAGCCCGGCGAGATCCTCTACGTCGGCGACCGGCTCGACAACGACGTGCTCCCGGCGGGGCGGGCGGGCATGCGCACCGCGCTCATCCGCCGCGGCCCCTGGGGCTATCTGCACGCCGCGCGGCCGGAGGCACGGGCGGCCGACGTGGTCGTCGACGACCTGCACGAGGTCCTGGCGGCGGCGCGGCGACTGACGTAGCGGCGGCGCCTCAGGCCCTCATCTGAAGTCCTCGTCGAGGTCCTCGCCGAGGTCGATGTGGATCGCCCGCTCCTCGGCCGACAGGTCGCCGTCGTCGGCGCCCTGGTCCTCGGCCACTTCCTCGTCTTCCCGATCCGGCTCCAGGCCCTCGTCGGGCTGCGTGAGCCGGTGCAGCGAGCGCGGCTCGTGCAGGCGGTCGGGCGCCTCGCGCCACAGCCGCTCGTCGAGCGTGTCCCGGTGCCGCGGGTCGTCGGGGACGACCTCGTGGTTGAGCCCGAGGTCGTCGGTCCACTCCGAGACCTCGACGTCCTGTTCGTCGCTCATTCCGAACCGGTCCGGAGGTAGTTGACTCATAAGAATCCCCTACCCCCGGACAGGTACGAAATCCTATGAATCGGCCCGCTTGAGGGCTTCGGCGAGCTCTTCCTTGTCCATCCCGGAACGGCCGGGGATGTCGGCCCGCTGCGCCTGCTCGTACAGCTCGGCCTTGGTCGTGTCGCCCGTGGTCGGGGCGGTCGCGCCGAGGGCCTTGAGCTCGGCGTTCCTGCGCTCCTCGAAGGCCCGTCCGAGCTCCTGGAGCCGCTTGTCGTCGGCGGACCTCCGCAGCTGGGGCAGGAGGTCGGTCTCCTCCTCCTCGACGTGGTGCTGCACCGACTCGACGAGCTTCTCCAGGGTGGTGCGGAACTCGGGGGTGCCGGGCGTGGCCCGTACGAGCGCGTCGAGCAGGACCTCGGCCTCCTTGTGCTCCTCGACGCCGTGGTGGGCGTCGAGGCCGGGGTAGACGCGGTCCTCCTCGGCACGGGCGTGCGCGACCAGGAGGGCGTGGAGCTCGGCCACGGTGGCCTTGGTGTCGCCCTCGCCCTTCTTGAGCCGGTCGAAGAGGGATTCGACGGTCCGGTGGTCCTTGGTGATCAAGGTGATGACGTCGGTTGCCATAAGGTCAAGCGCTACCCAAGGGAACGCCGTCCAATCGCCGGGTCACTCCAGCTCGCGCAGGCGCTCCCGGGTCCGCTTCAGCTCCTCGCGGAGCGCGGCGAGCTCGCGTTCGAGCTCCAGGATGCGGCGGATGGCGATGAGGGTCATGCCCTCGTCGGCCATGCGGGTGACGTGCTGGACGATCAGGACGTCACGGCGGGAGTAGCGCCGCTGGCCGCCCTCGGAGCGGCGCGGCGTGACCACGTCGTGCTGGTCGAGGCGGCGCAGGTAGGCCTGCTGGACGTTGAGCATCGCCGCCACCTGCCCGAGGGAGTAGAGGGGGGCGTGCTCGTCGTCGAAGGGCAGATCGGCCATCATGACCTCCTCATGGTACGGGGGCGGACGTGGGCGTCCGCCCCCGCGCCGCGCGGGTCACGCCCTGATGGCCTTGGTGTCGCCTCGCTGGATCTCGACCTTGCGCGGCTTGGCCCGCTCCAGCACCGGGATGCGGACGGTGAGCACGCCGTTGGCGTAGCCGGCGTCGATCCTTTCGCTGTCGAGGTGCTCCGACAGGTAGACCCGGCGGGTGAAGACGCCCATGGGGCGCTCGCGCACGAACACCCGCTCGTTCTCGCCGAGCTCCTCCTCGCGGCGCGCGCTGACGCTGAGGACGCCGCGGTCCACGGTGACCTCGATGGAGTCGGGGTCGATGCCGGGCAGGTCGAAGCGCAGGACGACGTCGTCGTCACGGCGCAGGCCGTCCATCGGCATGGCCGAGCCGTTGTCGAGGGTCTGCCGGGCCAGGCGGTTGAACTGCCGCTCGAACTCCTGGATGAACGGGTCGATCGAGGTGAGAAGCATGTCGGGACCTCCTCGCTGCGCTCTCGGTTGTATCTAACCTCCAACTGCAGTTACAGGTTAACTCCATCGGGAGGGGCAGACAAGCGAGGTAAGCAAAACCTGTCCAAACGGTTAGGTGAGCGTGGGAGCCGGGCGTGGCCGTACCGCTTGCCGGAGTGTCCGGCCCGAAAGGCGGGCCAGGGCCACGGCCGCGAGGAGTGAGGCCGCCACGCAGCACACGCCGCCGACCTCCAGCGCGAGCCGGGGCCCGAAGGTGTCGCTGAGCCAGCCCAGCAGCGGCCCGCCGAGCGCGCCCGCGGCCGCGCTGACGATGGACAGCGCCGCGATGATCCGCCCGCGCATCGCCTCGGGGCTGTCGAGCTGCGCCCGCGCGCTGACGGTGGTGTCCACGGTCACCGCGCCTGCCGCGATCGGCACCATCAGCGCCGCGAACGCCCACAGCCCCGGCATGAGCCCGCTCAGCGTCTGCGCCGCGCCGGTCACGAACGTGGTGATCAGCAGCAGCCGTACGGTGAGGCTCGGCCGGGAGGCGGCGAGGAAGCCGCCGATCACCGTGCCGACGGCGAAGACCGTGGACAGCAGGCCGTAGCCGCCCACGCCCGCTCCCAGGGGGCCGGCGCTCATGGCGGCCATCGTGACCTGGAAGTTGCGGCCCACGCTGCCCGAGACGAACCACAGCGCCAGCACCACGAGCAGCCAGGGGGTGCGCAGCACGAGCCGCAGTCCCTCCAGCACCGCGCCGGGCTGTCGCTCGGCCGCCTCCAGCCGGTGGAACTCCGCGCGCCGCATCACCAGCACCGCCGCGATGACCACGAAGAACGTGGCCGCGTTGATCACGAACAGGCCGCCGTCGCCGGTGAGCGGCAGCAGCGCCCCGGCCAGGCTCATGCCCAGGATGCGGGCTCCGGAGCTGAGGATCGAGCCGAGCGCCATCGCGTTCGGCAGGTCGTCGGGCGGCACGACCTCGGCGCCGAAGCGGCCGAGCGCGGGCCCGCCGAGCGCCCCCACCACGCCGCTGAGCAGCGCCACCACGTAGATCGGCGCCACCGACGTGACTCCCGTGAACGCGATCACGGCCAGCGCGGCCGCCAGCGCCGCGTGCGCGAGCTGCGCGGCGATCACGACGGGACGGGTCGGCAGCCGGTCCGCGAGCGCCCCGCCCCACATTCCCAGCAGCAGCGTCGGCAGTGCCTGTACGACGAGGCTGACGCCGACGCTGGTCGCGGAGTCGGTGATCGTCAGGACGAGCCAGTTGAGGCCGAGGACCTGCATCCACGTGCCGGTGACGGAGACGATGTCGGCCCCTGCCCACAGCCGGTAGTTGTGATGGCGCAGGGCGCGGAACGTGGAGGATGACGCAGACAAAACGGGGGTCCTAGCCTTGAACTTGCAAACCGGAGGTCCGAACGTGCGGATCCGGCACGCACATTCCGGTCTGACCGAAATGTGAGGCAGAACACGGTTTAAAGCGCGATTATGCGGACAGCAGCTCCGGCCGGTCCCGGCTGACGAGCGCCGCGTAGTGGCCGCCCGCCGCCATCAGCTCCTCGTGGGTGCCGCGCTCGGCGATCCGGCCCCGGTCGAGCACCACGATCTGGTCGGCGTCCCGCACCGTGGACAGCCGGTGCGCGATCGTGATCGTCGTACGCCCCTTCGCCAGCGCGTCCAGCGCCTCCTGCACCGCCCGCTCGGTCTGCGTGTCGAGCGCGCTGGTGGCCTCGTCGAGGATCAGCACCGGCGGGTCGCGCAGCAGCGTCCGTGCGATGGCCAGGCGCTGCTTCTCGCCGCCGGAGAAGCGGTAGCCGCGCTCGCCCACCAGCGTGTCGTACCCGTCGGGGAGGGCCGCGATGTGGTCGTGGATGCGCGCCGCCCTGGCCGCCGCCTCCAGCTCCTCGTCGCTGGCGTCCGGCCGGGCGAAGCGCAGGTTGTCGGCGATCGAGGCGTGGAAGAGGTAGGTCTCCTGCGAGACCACGCCGACGGTCGCGCTCAGCGTCTCGAACGTCAGCTCCCGCACGTCCACCCCGTCGATGGTCACCCGGCCGCCGGTGACGTCGTACAGGCGGGGTGGCAGGTAGCTCAGCGTGGTCTTGCCCGCGCCGGTCTCGCCCACGACCGCCACGCTCGACCCCGCGGGGACGGTGAGGTCCACGCCCCTCAGCGTGGGCGTGTCGCCGTAGGCGAACTCGACCCCCTCGAACCGCACCTCGCCGCGCACCCCCTCCAGCGTCCGCGTGCCGGGCCGGATGTCGACCGGCAGGTCCAGGTACTCGAAGATGCGCCCGAACAGCGCCAGCGAGGTCTGCACCTCCACACCCAGCCGCAGCAGCGACACCGCCGGCCGGAACAGGCTCGTCTGCAACGTCGTGAACGCCACCAGCGTCCCGACCGAGATGGCCCCCGTGTGGCCGACCGCCCAGTAGACCACCGCCGGCATCGCGGCCATGACGATCTGGATGGACGCCTGCCGCCACCGCCCGGACATGCTCATCCGTACGCCGAGGTCGGCCAGCTCGTCGGAGGCGCGGCCGAAGCGCTCGGTCAGCGCGTCGGAGCGGCCCATCGTACGGCCGAGCAGGATGCCGCTGACCGACAGCGACTCCTGGACCATCGAGGCGATGGTGGCGAGCTTGCGCTGCCGTTCGGAGGTGATGCGCTTGCGCTCGGCGCCCACCCTGCGGCTGATCCACACGAACAGCGGCAGCAGCAGGAGCGAGATCACGGTCAGCCGCCAGTCGAGCGCGGCCATCGCGGCGATCGTCGCGATCACGGTGGTGAGGTTCGAGACGAGGGAGGAGGCGGTCGAGGTGACGACCTGCTGCATGCCGCCGATGTCGTTGGCGATGCGGGACTGCACCTCGCCGGTCCGCGTGCGGGTGAAGAAGGCCAGGGACATGCGCTGGAGGTGCGCGTACACGGCGATGCGCAGGTCGTGCATCACCCGCTGGCCGACCGTCGTGGAGATGAGCGTCTGCACCACGTCGAACACGCTGGTGGTGACCGCCACCGCGATCATGCCGAGGGACAGCAGCGCGAGCAGCCCGGCGTCCCTGGCCGGGATGGCGACGTCCAGCACCTCGCGGAGGAGGAACGGCGAGGCGAGCGACACCAGCGACGACAGCAGGATGAGGGAGCCCACCAGGGCCAGCCGGCCCCGGTAGGGGCGGAACAGGGTGATGATGCGCCGCAGCGGCGCCCGTGGTTCCTCCGCCAAGTGGTGCTCCTTTCAGATGCGCACTCAAACAGAGGTTAACTCATATTTGTTCCGGCTAAACTGTCTCCATGGGTGAGAGAGAGCTGGCGGAGTTGATGCACCTGGTCAACCGGCGGCTGCGGCACGGTTACGTGCGGCGGCTGGTCCCGATGGGGCTCAGCCCGAGCCACGCGCGGGCGCTGCGGGTGCTCGCCGCCGATCCCGAGCGGCCGCTCCGCATGGTCCAGCTCGCCGAGGAGCTGCGCATCGTGCCGCGCTCGCTCACGCCCGTCGTGGACGCGCTGGAGGAGGCGGGGCTGGTGCGGCGGCGTACGGATCCGGCGAACCGCCGCTCCACGCTGGTCGAGCTGACGCCCGAGGGGAGGGCGGCCGACGAGCGGGCCCGCGACGCGCGCCGGCAGGCGGGCGAGGACCTGTTCGCCGTGCTCACGCCCGGGCAGCGCGAGCAGCTCGGCGAGCTGCTCGCCACCGTGGACGCGGCGGCGCAGGCCAGGGGCCGCGACCTGGAGCAGGCCCGCGAGGGGTGACCAGGTCACGCGAGGGGTGACCAGGTTATTCGGGGGCGCCCGCGACGATCGCGCCGCCGAGCACCGTGCCGGCGCACGGCGCCCCGGCCAGCAGCGCCGCGTACGGATAACGCCCGCGCGCGTCGTGCACCACGAAGTCGGCCCGCGCCCCGGGACCCAGCGTCCCGATCCGGCCCGCCCCCTGGTCCATGCCGAGCGCTCGCGCCCCGCCCAGCGTGGCCGCCGCCACCAGCCGCCGGTCCAGCCCGCGGGGGCGCAGCCCGAGCTCGCGGGCCCGCCGCCGTACGTCCGCCGCCAGCGCGAGCGGCCCGCCCGGCAGCCCGAGACAGCCGAAGGCGACGACGTTGCCCTCCTCCAGCAGGGCCAGCACGTCCGCCGCGGGATGCGCGGGGCCGACGGCCACGGCCGTACGGCGCAGCCGCAGCAGCTTGCGCTCGCCTGGGTCCAGCGGCCGGGAGCAGATCACGTGGCAGAGCGGCCCGAGCACCCCGGCCTCGTCGAGGGCGACGGGCGCGTGGGCGTCGAGGTCGGCCAGCAGCCGCAGCCCGAACGTACGGGCCAGCACCGCCACGTCCTCCAGCACCTGCGGATCCCGGGTACGTGCGGCGAGCCCGCACCCGCCCGGCCGGTCGGCCTCGTGGATCGCGGTGATGACGGCGTCCCGCTCGCGTGACTCCCATTCCTCCTCGGCGGCGCTGCGCACCTCGACGTAGGCGATGCCGGGCAGCCCGGCGGCGGGCTCGTGCGGATCGCGGACCACCGTGGCGCGCGCGGTCACGCCGGGCTCGGGCGCTCCGGCCGCGCAGGCGTCCACCGCTCCGGCCACGATCATCCCGGGCCAGCGGTGCTCGGTCTCGACGGGAAAGTACGCGAGCAGCTCCGCCCGCGCCCCCACCTGCAGGACCCGGTCGCCGCGGACCACCACGGCCCCGTCGCGCAGCGGCGCGGCGCTGACGGGCAGCACGATCGGCGCGGAGTGGAGCACGACCGGCGCGGACGGGCGCCGCCGCCCCGGGCGCGGCCGGGCGGGCCGCCCGAGCATCGGTCCCGCACGCGTCGCCAGCGGCATCAGCACTCTCCGTCCGATAACCCTTCAGGGCATTAAACGTGAGCCGGGCCAGGGAATCAATCAGGTCCAAGTACGCAAATCGCTAGGGCAAATCCCGAGGTGAGTAACGTCCCGACAGCCGGGCGAGCTTGAGGCTGAGATGCAGGGCCAGCCGCTCCTCGCCGTCCTTGAGGTCGGTGCGCGCGAGCTCCTCCACCCGCTGCAGCCGGTAGTACAGCGAGGTGCGGTGCAGCCGCAGCGCCCGCGACGTCGCCACCGCGCTGCCCGCCAGGTCGAGGTAGATCTCCAGGGTCTCCAGCAGCGGCAGGTGCTGGGCGTCGGCGAGCAGTTCCTCCAGCCCCGGATGCAGCTCCTGGGCGGGGAGGTGGGTGAGCATGCGGTACACGCCGAGCCGGGCCCACTCCGTCGTACGGCCGAGCGCGGGGACGCGGGCGGCGACCTCGGCCGCGTGCCGCGCCTCCCGGTACGACTCCGCCGCCTCCGCCAGCGCCGCCCGCTGCCTCCCGACCCCGACGACCACCGGCACCGGCATGGCCGCGTGCAGCTCGTCCGCCGCGAGCGCGGTCCCGGCCGTGAGCAGCACGCCGTGGTCGTAGCGGACCAGGTGCAGCGGATGGTGCCCGCTCAGCCGCCGCCGCAACGCCAGCAGCCCCTGCTCCAGCGCCAGCCGCAGCGAGTCCGACGGCTCGGCCGCGAGCGGCCTGGCCACGTGCACGGTCACGGCCCGCGCCTGCGGGAACGCGCCCGCCTCGATGAGCTGCCTGGCCGCGTCCTGCTCGCCGAGCAGCAGCCCGGTGACCGCCTCCAGCTCCCGGTGCGAGGCCAGCTCCGAGGCCAGGCTCTCGTGGTAGAGCGCGAGCGCCAGGCCGGGTACGGCGGCCAGGGCCTCGGCGACCTGGGCGTCCGGCATGGGCGGGTCCGAGTCGATGAACCACAGGAAGCCGAGCAGCCCGTCGGCGTGCCGGACCGGTACGCACACCCGCGGCAGCAGGCCCAGGTGCGGCGCGCCCGCGGTGCGGATGGGCGCGGTGACCTCGTGGATGCCGGCCGACCGTAGCCAGGCGCGCACCTCCGGCGTCGTACGCCGGCGCAGGATCGAGTCGCGGCGGATGTCGTCCATGGCGCCGTTCTGCTCGCTGTAGGCCACGACGCGCTGCACCCGGTCCTCCAGCAGCAGGGGACGGCCGAGACGGGCGGCGAGCTCGTCCACGGTCCGCTGGAGATCCGCCACGAAGACCCCTTCACCTGGAGATTTCTGCATTTGTAGGACAAGGTGCTATGGGTCTTCCCTACAACTGCGCGATGATCTGGGTCAACAACGTCTATAGCGTCGTGTCGTGATTGTCCCGAAGAAGCTATTCAAGGGGCTGCTCGCGACCATCGTGATGGTTCCGATCGCGTTGGTGGCGACCCCAGCTTCCGCAGCACCCCCCAGCGACCCCGAGCACCCGTGGCGCCGCGACCACTGGCCGCAGACGCAGCCGTGGCAGAGCGACACCCCCCTGGACAGCCCCCAGACCCTGCGCGGCCGCCCCACGACCCCGGGCATCCAGCCGATCGACCCGCAGAACTGGGAAAACCCCGACAACATGACCTGGGCGGACTACAAGAAGCCGCCCGGCACCAAGTGGAACGACCCCAGCGTCAAGGGCTCGCAGCGCACCTTCAAGGGCGCGCTCGTCCTGCTGGACTACCCGAACCAGCCGTTCGTCGTCACCCAGCCGAAGGGCTCGACGATCTTCGCGAACCCGAGCGCCGAGGCCCACGACGTCCCGCGTGACCAGGTCGCGAAGTTCTACCAGGACTTCCTCAACACCCCCAACGCGCTCAACAAGGGGCACACCATCCACGAGTACTGGATGGAGGACTCCGGCGGGCGCATCGGGGTCGAGCTGACCGGGTTCGGCCCGTACACGATGCCGGGCAAGGACCACGAGTACGCCATGGAGTACCAGCGGGACGCCTGCCCCGCCGGCGACACCTGCACCAAGAACCTGCGGAGCGACGGCAACGCCGCCTGGCTCGCCGACGTCGGCCAGGAGGGCGCCGCCCAGTTCGACTTCGTCTTCTACCTGAGCGCCGGCCAGGACGAGTCGTCCACCTGGCAGGAGTTCGGCATGATGAAGTTCCCCACCAAGGAGGACGTGCCGGACGAGTGGGGCCCCGACGACCCCAACCTGCCCAACTGGTCCAAGACCCGCTACGTCGACTGGACCTCCTGGCAGGCCGGCTCCACCTTCTGGCCGAACGCCCGCTTCGGCGTCGACTCGGTGCAGGCCGAGAGCTCCGGCATGGGGGTCTACGCCCACGAGCTGAGCCACATCTTCGGCATCGCCGACAACTACAACAACCCGTACTCGGTGCCCCCGAAGCGCGCCTACACCGGCATCTGGGAGATGCTGAGCCGCGGCAGCTTCAACGGCCCCGGCGGCCCGCACTCGCGCTGGCTCATCCCGCCGACCGGGGGCGGGTCCATGGGCGCGCAGCACATGCTGCGCAACAAGATCAAGCTCAACATGGTGGACGAGCAGAACGTGCTGCGCCTGTCCCGCCCCGCCCTCGCCCAGTCCGGCCTGGTCGTGGCCGACGTGCTGGCGCGCGCCGTGCAGCCCGGCAAGGACGAGCTGTCCGGCGTCAACATCGCCTTCGACGGCGCCGACAACAGCTCCTGCAACACCGCCGACCCGATGTGCGACGGCGGCGGCTACGAGAACTACACCGTCGAGGTCGTGGACCGCATGGGCGCCGACTCCTTCACCCCCGACTCGGGCGTCCTCCTGGCCAAGACCAAGAACCAGGACCGCTCCCCGTTCGAGTGGGTGATCGACGCCAACCCGCAGGACATCGGCATGACCGACTACGTCCTGCCGGACGGCACCAAGGTCCCGATCACCATCGGCGACTACCGCCAGCTCTCCGACGCGCTCTTCCACGCCGGCACCGGCTCCGGCAGCCAGTACGAGCACGTGGACGAGGCCAACCGCCTGCACTTCTACGTCCTCGACCTGAAGCGCAACAAGGACGGCGAGCTGACGTACAAGGTGGCCGTCCGCTCGCTGGACGGCGCGGGCCCGCAGCGGCGCGGCGTCAAGCTGCTGCCCGGCGCCGGCGTCCCCACCGGCAAGAACCTCTCCTCCTGCAAGTTCCCGCTGTTCAACACCGGCAAGGCGGCCCCGGCCCAGGGGCAGCACCCCGAGGACGTCAGCGCCTACCTCGGCTCCGACGTCTACCGGCTGTCGGCCGAGGTCAAGGGCAAGGGCTGGACCGTCCAGGTCCCGAACGAGCTGGCCGCCGTCGCCTTCGGCAAGCACGACACCGTGACCGTGAACGCGGTCCGCGAGGCCGGCGGCGCCCGCCTGGCCCAGGTCAAGCTCACGGCCACGTCCGAGAGCGACCCGACCAAGACGATGACCGCCAGCTGCCAGGTGATCGGCCTGTAGCGAGAATCCGTGGAAAACGGTGGGGCACGGCTGGCGCGGCCGTGCCCCATCGGCTTGAATCGACCCCCGGAAGGGGGTGCCGGTTGAGCGACGACCTGCCGGAGAAGATCGAGGACTTACCCGACAGGCCCCGCCGCAGGCGCGGGAAGGTGCCGTGGGCCGCGTCCGTGTCGGCGGGCCTCGCGGCCGCCGCGGCGAGCATCCTGGCGGCCAGCGTCGACTGGGACATCCCGCCCGCCGCCAAGGTCGGCGTGACCGTGGCAGCCGCCGTTCTCGTCGGCCTCACCACCTGGGCCACCACCGAGTCGCAGCCGCGCCGCCGCGCGGCGGAACGCGCCGGCGGCGGCCAGGCGCCCGACCAGTGGCCGCCCGTACCCGAGCACTTCACCGGCCGCGCCGAGGCCCTGGCCGAGCTGCGCGGCGTCGCCACCGCCCGCCGGAAGGCCGGCGACCTCGCGCCGCCGCTCGTCATCTCCCTCTACGGCCGCGGCGGCGTCGGCAAGTCCGCCCTCATGACCCGCTTCAGCCAGGAGATCGCCGGCTGGTTCCCCGACGGCCGCCTCTACGCCGACCTGCGCGGCGGCGTCGGCGCCCCGGTCCGCCCCGACGAGGTCCTCATCGGCTTCCTGCGCGCGCTAGGCGTACGCCTCACCACCGATCCCGGCGGGCTCGACGAGCTGCGCAAGCTCTGGCTCACCTGGACCAAGGGCCGCAAGATCCTCATCGGCCTGGACAACGCCCACGACGCCGACCAGGTCAGGCCGCTCATCCCGGCCGAGCCCGGCTGCGCGGTGCTGGTCACCTCGCGCTCCCCGCTGTTCCTGGCCGGCACCCACGACAGCCGGCTCGGCGTGCTCACCGAGGCGCACGGCGTCGAACTGCTGGCCAGGCTCGCCGGCGGCGCCCGCATCGTGGACGACCTCGCCTCCGCCAAGGAGATCGTCCGGCTCTGCGACCACCTGCCGCTCGCGATCAACATCTGCGGCGGGCGCCTCGCCACCCGCGAGCAGTGGACGCTGCGCGAGATGGCGGGCCGGCTCGCCGACACCCGCCGCCGCCTCGACCAGCTCGAAGTGGCCCAGACCGTCGAGACCAGCGTGCGCGCGTCGGTGCAGCTCAGCTACGACGACTGCACCGGCATGCAACGCCGCCTGCTGCGCCTGCTCAGCGCGCTGCCCGCCCCCGACGTGCCCGGCTGGGTGGCCGGCGAGCTGCTCGACATCAGCGGCCTGGAGGGCGGCGACCAGCTCGAAGCGCTCATCGACGCCCAGCTCGCCGAATGCTCCGGCACCGACCAGACCGGCACGATGCGCTACCGGCTGCACGACCTCGTCCAGGTCTTCGCCGCCGAGCTGGCCGACCAGGACGAACCGGCCCGCCGCCGCGCCGCCCTGGAGCGGGTGCTGTACGGCTACCGCCGCCGCGCCGAGGAGGCCGCCCAGAACCGCTGGCCGCAGGACTGGAGCAAGGGCGGCCGCCGCTCCACCGCCGACGGCGAGGTCCGGGCCGCCGACTGGCTCAACGCCGAACGCCTGACGCTGCTCGCCATGGTCGACCTGGCCCGCCGGCTCGAACTGTGGGAGCTGACCTGGGGCCTCGCCCGCGCGTTCTGCTCGCTGTGTCACTCGCT
Source organism: Nonomuraea sp. LP-02 (assembly GCF_036289125.1). Taxonomy (NCBI): domain Bacteria; kingdom Bacillati; phylum Actinomycetota; class Actinomycetes; order Streptosporangiales; family Streptosporangiaceae; genus Nonomuraea; species Nonomuraea sp. LP-02. The sequence continues at coordinate 91,925 of NZ_JAXCLK010000001.1, forward strand.
GCGCGCGTACTGGGCCGACTGGAAGGCGGTCGCGGAGATCGGCCGTGCCGCGGCCGAACGCGCCGGCGACCCGCGGGCCCTCGCCATCACGCTGCTCGACAGCGCCGCCGTGCACGGCGGCCTCGGCCTGCGCGAGCACGCGCTGGAGGAGGCCAAGCAGGCCATGGACGTCTTCACCGAGCTGGGCGAGAGCTGGTGGGCGGCCAGAGCCATGCGCACCATCGGCATGACGCTGTTCAACGACGGTCACCTGGACCGCGCCCAGGACTACCTGATCGCGGCCATCACCGCCTTCAAGGGCGAGGACGACCCGTGGTGGATGGCCCGCACCCAGCGCAACCTGGCCGAGATGCGGATGGCCGAGCGGCGGCCCGAGGAGGCGAGAGAGCTGCTGGAGGAGGCCCTGCAGGTGTTCGAGAGCCAGGGCAACCGCTACTCCGAGGCCCAGACGCTGCGCGTCTACGGCGAGGTGCTGGCGGCGCAGGCGCGCGGCGAGCACCGCGAGGGCGACCGCAGGATCGCCGCCGGACTGTTCACCCGGGCGAGCCTCAGCCTCGACCGGGCGGCGGAGATGTTCCGGCAGCGGGGCGAGCTGTGGGAGGAGGCCCGCTGCCTGCGGGCCGCGGGCGAGGTCGGCGACCCCGCGAGCGGGCTGCGCGAGCTGGACCAGGTACGCAGGGCGGAGGACATCCTGGCCGCGCTCGGCGACTCGTGGGGCGGGGCACGCACCGCCGTCTCCGCGGGGCGCGCGCTGGCCCGCCTCGGCCGCACCGAGGAGTCGGAGCGGGAGCTGCGCCGCGCCGTCGCCGCCTTCGAGGAGCTCCAGGACCGATGGTGGATGGCGCTCAGCCTCCGCTACCTGGGGGAGGTCCACCTGGACGCGGGCGGGCCGCAGGCCGCCGTGGGGCCGCTGGAGCAGGCCAGGGACATCTACCGCAGCCTCGGCAACGAGGCGGGCATGCGCCGGACCCTCGAACTGCTCCGGCGGGCCGCCACCTGAGCGCTCACGTGAGCGGGGTACGCAGCAGCGCGCCCGCCGCCTGCCTCGCCTGGATGATGCTCTCCTCGAACATCTTTCGCGCGTGCGCCGCCTGGTCGGCGAGCTCCCTGATGTGCTGGTGCGCCAGCTCGTCGTGGACGGTCTCGGCGATCAGCCGCTGGTAATCCGGCGTCCTGGCCGCCAGCGCCTCCAGCCGCCGGTGCGTCTGGTAGACCTTGTCGGTCTTGACCACCTGTTTGGCGTACTTCTCCAGGTGGCGTACCCGCTGCGACAGCGACGTCCAGGCGGCGTCGAGGGCGTTCGAGTACGGCTTGAACGCCTCCTCCATGCCGGGCGGCAGCTCGCGCGGCACCAGCTTGCCGTGCTCGGCGTGCATGGCCGACAGCTTGCGCAGCCGCTGCGCGATCTGCCAGACCTCCTCCGGCAGCGTCACCTGGTTGTCGATGGTGTCGATCAGGCCCGCCCGGTGCACCTTGGAGCCGAGGATGACCTCGACCGCGTTCTGGGCCCGGCGCAGCAGCTGCTGGCAGGGGTAGTCCAGGTCCTCGGCGAGGACGTAGCGGTCGGCGTGCGCGTAGGCGAGGCGCAGCCGCCGTTTCGTCGTGCGGTACGACCCCTCCACCGCCGCCCACCGCAACAGCGTGATCAGCCCGACGCCGACGGTGGCCACGACGGCGATCGGAAGGCTGACCAGGAGGCCGATCAGCAGCAGGAAGGCGGGCAGGACGAACAGCAGCGCGGGGTTGAACGTGGTGTCCAGGCGCTTGCCGGTCCGAGCCATGCGGAGGATGTGCGGGCTCGACCGCAGCTCTACCGAGATCTCCCGGGGCAGCGAGGGATCGATCACCAGCCGTGGAGGCAGAGCTCGTGGATCCATACGTTAATGCTGCGTTATGAAGCTCGAATCCGCTCATATTTGGTGGACATATAGGGTCGAAGATGATGAGCGAAATGACGAGGTGGATCGAGCTTGAGGGCGCGGTCAACGCGCGCGACCTGGGTGGCGTCGCCCTTGGCGACGGCGGCGTCACGAAGAGTGGCCGGATCTTCCGGTCCGACAACCTGCAGGGGCTCACGCCCCGCGACATCGACCTGCTGGTCGGCGAGCTGAAGCTGCGGCACGTGGTGGACCTGCGCTCCACGCCGGAGGTCGCGCTGGAGGGCCCCGGCCCGCTCACGCGGGTGCCGGAGGTGCGGCATCACCATCTGACGTTGTTCGCCGAGGGCGGGCGCTACACCGACGTCGAGGCCGACACCGCCCCCACCGGCATCGACGGGGAGCGGGTGCTGCCGTGGGCCGAGCGGGCGCTGGACGAGGAGCTGCGGGTCACCGGCTTCTACTTCGGCTACCTGCGCGACCGGCCGTCCGCCGTGATCGAGGCGCTGCGCACGATGGCCCTGGACGACGGGGCGGCACTGGTGCACTGCGCGGCAGGCAAGGACCGCACCGGCGTGCTGTGCGCGCTGGCGCTGGAGGTCGCGGGCGCGACGCGGGAGGCCATCGTGGCCGACTACGTGGCGACCGGCGAGCGGCTGGAGCTGATCCTGGAGCGCCTGCGCGCCAGCGAGACCTACCGCGGCGACCTCGACTCCCGTCCCGCCGACGACCATGCGCCCCGCGCCCGCTACCTGGAGCAGTTCCTCGGGGTGCTGGACGAACGGTTCGGCGGGCCGATGGGCTGGCTGGCGGCCAACGGCTGGACCGCGGACGACACGGCGGCCATGCGCGCCCGCCTGCGGGACTGACGCCCGCGGCCGGCGATCCTCAGGACAGGTGGACGACGATGCGCTGGGTGGCCGACAGCCGGGCCGCCTCCAGCACGGTGAGCACGTCCACCGCGCTCTCCGGGTCCACCGGCGGCGGCCCGCCGTCGCGCAGCGCCGCCGCCACGCCCCAGTAGAAGTCGAGGTAGGACCCCGGCTCGGTGCGCACCCGCCGGTGCCGCTCGGCGGTGCCGAGCTCGCCCCAGCGGTCCTCCTCGTCCTCCCCGAAGCCCGGCGCGTCGGGCGCGATCCCGGCGCGCAGGCGCTCCTCCTGCACGTCCATGCCGTGCTTGACGTACGCGCCGGCCGACCCCAGCACCCGGAAACGCGGGCCGGGCCGCGCCGCCACCGAGCTGGCCCACAGGTGCGAACGCGCCCCGCCGTCGTGCGTGAGCGCCACGAACGTGTCGTCGTCGGAGGAGACCCCCTGCCGCCGTACGTCGCTCTCGCAGTAGACCTCGCGTACCGGCCCGAGCAGCCGCATGGCCTGGTCCACCAGGTGGCTGCCGAGGTCGTAGAGCAGCCCGCCGATCTCCTCGGGCCCGCCGCTCTCCCGCCAGCCGCCCTTGGGGACCGGCCGCCAGCGTTCGAAGCGCGATTCGAAGCGCCGGATCTCGCCGAGCGCCCCCTCCTCCGCGAGCCGGCGCACGGTCAGGAAGTCGCCGTCCCATCGCCGGTTCTGGAAGACGGTCAGGAGCACGCCGCGCTCCTTGGCCAGGCGTACCAGCTCGCGGCCCTCGTCGGCGGTGCCGGCCAGCGGTTTGTCCACCACGACCGGCAGTCCCTGCTCGATGGCCGCGGCGGCGGTGGTCACGTGCGTCCTGTTCGGCGAGGCGACCACGACGAGGTCGCTCCGCTCCCACAGCTCCCGGACGTCGGCGACGCCCTGCGCGCCGTAGCGGCCGGCCACCTCGGACTGCCGTCCCGGATCGCGGGTGACGACCGTGGCCAGCCGCAGCCCCGGGGTGGCGGCGATCAGCGGCGCGTGGAAGAACGCCCCGGCGACTCCGTACCCGACCAGCCCGACCCTGATCTCGCTCATCCGGCCAGGCTACCCAAGCTCAGGAGGCGGGCGGATCCTCCCGTTCGGCGAGGAAGCGTTCGAACTGGGCGGCGAGCTCGTCGCCGGTCGGCATCGGGGTCGACTCGGCGATGAGGTTCTCGCGTTCGGCGCCCGCGGCGAAGGCGTCGTACTGCTGCTCCAGGCCGGTGATCGCGGTGGAGAGCTCGGTGGAGGCCCGGATCTGCTCCTCGATCTCCGCCGTGGTGCGCTCGGCGGCGTCGCGCAGCGCGTCCATCGGGAACACCAGCCCGGTGCCCCGCGTCACCGCCTCCAGCGCGGTCACCGCGGCCGTCGGGTATTCCGCCTGCGACAGGTAGTGCGGCACGTGCACGGCGTAGCCCATCGCGTCGAAGCCCTGCGCGCCGAGCCGCAGCTCGATCAGCGCCGCCGCGCTGCCCGGCACCTGGACCCGGCCGAACGCGCTGTTCTGGGTGTTGACCAGCTCCGGCCGGCTGGCGTGCATGGTGACCCCGAGCGGGCGGGTGTGCGGGACGGCCATCGGGATGCCGTGCACGGTCACCAGCTTGTTCACCCGCAGCCGCTCCGCCAGCGTTTTCACCGCGGCGGTGAACAGCTCCCACTCCCGGTCGGGCTCGGGCCCCTGCATCAGCAGGAAGGGCGTCCCCGTCGCGTCCTCCAACAGGTGAACGGCCAGCTCCGGGCTCTCGCACTCGACCCAGCGGTCGGTGTCGAAGGTCATGATGGGCCGGCGGGACCGGTAGTCGAGCAGCCGGTCCACGTCGAACGTCGCCACGACCCGGTGCTCCAGCTCTGCCAGCAGGTGGCCCAGCGCCAGACGCCCGGAGCCCCCCGCGTCGACGAAGCCGTCGAAGTGGTACAGCAACACCGGCTCACGCAGCTCGGGCAGCTCATCTGCGAGCTCGTAGAGATCCTTCGGGTCGAACACGGTTGGACAGCCTTTCCGTAGGTACTCTTTCCAGAACCTATGGCGGGTCGGAACGATTCCGCGCACGGCACCCTATCGAGGCGTGCGGGATGGGATTCACAGTGTGAAATAAGAATTAAAGCCGGTGAACATGCTGACTGTGGCCATTCGAGCAGTCCGTAGTCATGCTTGGGGCGTGGCTACTTCTGCGCATTCCTTCTCCGGGCGACCGCTCCACATCCCTCCGCTGCCGTGCCCGTTCCCCAGCGAGACCAACGAGCACGGCGTCGCGGTCGATGCGGAGAGCCACACCTGGCTGGCCGCCTCGCACATGCTCAAAGGCGCCGAGACCATCGAGCACTTCCGGCGCTCCAAGATCGGTATGCTCGCGGCACGGACCAATCCCGCGGTGCCGCGTGACAGCCTCAGGCTGATCAACGACTGGTACAACTGGCTGTTCGCGTTCGACGACGCCTTCTGCGAGGGCGAGCTGATGGGACACCGCGCCGCCGCGCTGGCCCGCGCCCTGCCCCCGCTCCTCGAGATCCTGGACGACCGCCGCGAGCCCGACGAGGGCGACGCGTTCGGCCTGGCGCTGAAGGAGCTCCTCCACCGCATCTCCGAACTCGCCACCCCCGCCCAGGTGGACCGCTGGCGTACGACGGTGAAGGAGTACCTGTTCGCCCAAATATGGGAGGCCGCCAACCGCGAGGTCGACCTGATCCCCACCCCCGAGGACTACGTCATGATGCGCCGCATCACCGGGGCCACGTACACCTGCTTCGCCCTCATCGACGTGGGCGGCGGCTACCGGCTCGAAGCCGAGGAGTGGCACCACCCCGACGTGCGCACACTCTCCGACCTCGCCTGCGACCTCATCGGCTGGGACAACGACCTGCTGTCCTACGCCAAGGAGCGCGACAACGACAAAGCCCGGCACAACCTCGTCACGGTGCTGGCCACGCACAAGTCGCTCACGCTCCAGGACGCCCTGGTCGAAGTCGCGCAGATGCACAACGACTCCGTCGCGGCCTTCCTCGACCGGCGCGCGGCGCTCGACCGCTGGGCCACCCTGCCGGTCCGCAAGTACGTCCGCGGCCTCGAACACTGGGTCCGCGGGCACATCGAGTTCTCGCTCGGCAGCGCCCGCTACGTCGGCGCGTGGCCCGAGGACACCCGCTGGCCCCGAGCCGTCTAGCCCTCCGGCCGTCTCAGGGCCGGTTCTCGTCGGTGGCGTCCAGCTCGCCCAGCGCGAGCGCGGACGCCTCGTCCAGGTCGCGCCGCGCGCCCTCCTCGAAGGTGTTCTTGTACGTCAGCTCGCCCAGCTCCTGTTTGCAGGCCCGTACGCACTCGTCGTGGTCGTCGGTCATCCAGGGCGCGCCCAGCTGCGGCAGGCCGGCCGTCTTCCAGTTCTGCTGCAGCGCCCCCAGCAACTGCGTGGCCGTCGTGACGTCGTTGAGCGCGGCGAAGATGCGCGCCGCCGTCTCCAGCGCCAGCAGCGTGCCGAGCGTGTCGTGGAAGTGCCGCTTGATGCGCAGCGCCTCCCGGACGTTGTGCAGCGCCTCGTCCGCCCGGCCCGTCGTCAGCCTGGCGCCCGCCAGCGCCCACTGCGCGTGCGAGCTGACCCACAGCTCACCGCGCTCGCGGCACACCTGCAGGCAGTCCTGCAGCAGCGACTCGGCCTCGTACAGCTCGCCCTGCGAGGACAGCACCAGCGACAGCTCGACGATGGCGGGCAGCAGGCCCGGGTTGAGCTCCTTGTTGTCGGTGTTGAACTCGATCGCCACGCCCAGCAGCGCGCTGGCCTTCTGCAGGTCGCCCTGGAGCAGCGCGGCCGTGCCCTGCATCTTCGAGGCCAGGATCACCGCCCGCGAGTCGCCCACCCGCACCGCCTCGGTGCTGCACTTCTCGGCCGAGGACTGGGCTCCCGCGCTGTCGCCCTGGGCGCTCTTGACGTACGACAGCACCCACAACGCCTTGCAGCGCTCCTTGCTGAACTCGGGATTGGCCTCCAGCGCCCGCTCCAGATAGAGCCGCCCCTCGCGGGCGAAACCGCAGCACACCCACATGAACCACAGCGACGACAGCAGCGTCAGCGCCGAGACCTCCCTGCCCGGCGTCTTCAGCGCGTGCTCCAGCGCCACCCGCACGTTGTCGTGCTCCTGGCGCATCCGTACGAACCAGTAGATCTGCCGCGGGCCCGACCAGGCGTCCTCGCTGCGCTGGGCCAGGCTCAGGTAGTACTCCAGGTGCCGCTGGCGCATCTGCTCGCGCTGGCCGAGCTTGTCCAGCCACTCGTCGCCGTACTCGGCCAGGGTGTCGATCAGTTTGTAACGGACGCCGGCGTGGTTGCTCCTGATCAGCAGGACCGACTTCTCCACCAGGCCGGTCACGAGGTCCGTGATGTCCTCGGACGGCAGGCGGCCGTCGGAGCAGACGAAACGGGCCGCGTCCAGCTCGAAGTCGCCCGCGAACACCGACAGCCGCGCCCACAGCAGCCGCTCGGCCGGCTCGCACAGCTCGTGGCTCCAGCCGATCGCCGCGCGCAGCGTCTGGTGACGCGGCAGGGCCGTCCGGCTCGCCCCGGCCAGCAGGCTGAACCGGTCGGCCAGCAGCCCCAGGATCTGATCGACCGACAGCGCCCGCAGCCGCACCGCGGCCAGCTCGATCGCCAGCGGGATGCCGTCGAGCCGCCGGCACAGCTCGGCCACCGTGCCGATGTTGCCCTCGTCGAGCTGGAAGTCGGGCACGCTCGCTCCCGCGCGGGCGGCGAACAACTGCACCGACTCGTTGGTGAACAGGTTCTCCGCCGGGTCGTCGCCGGGCACCTGCAGCGGCGGGACCGGGACCACGTGCTCGTACGGCAGGTGCAGCGACTGGCGGCTCGTGGCCAGCACCTTCAGGTTGGGCGCCGCCTCCAGCAGCTCGTGCACCAGCTCCGCGCAGCCCTGCACGACGTGCTCGCAGGTGTCGATGATGAGCAGCATGTCGCGCTCGCCCACCCACTCCGACAGCGACTCCGACTCCGCCCGCGAGGACTGGTCGGCGATGCGCAGCGCCGAGGAGATCGTGTGCTTGACCATGCCCGCGTCCTGCAGCCGGGCCAGGTCGGCGAACCAGACGCCGTCCGGGTATTGCGCGCGGACCTGATGCGCCAGGCGCAGAACGGTCCGCGACTTCCCGACGCCTCCGATGCCCGTGACCGTCACCAGCCGGGACTCGCTCAGGTGCCGTTTGAGGTTGGCGAGCAGGCGCGTGCGGCCGACGAAACTGGTGAGCTCCGCCGGAAGATTGCCCTCTCGTCGCCAGCCTGTCGGGGTGGCCATGCGCAGCCTCACGGGGGACAGGCGACACCAACCCTGGCATCGTACCCCCGCGAATGCCGCGTGTCCCTGGACCTGGGGACACGCGCGGTGTTGCTTTGTATGTCTGGGTAGCATGGCGGTCGTGGAAGATTTCTACCCCGAGCAGACCTCGGACGACCTGGACCTCGGCTGGGGCGACGACCTCCCCGACGAGGACACGGACAGCTTCTACCTGGACAACAGGCCCCCGCACTGGGACTGAAGCCCCGTGACCGCACCTGGGCTGCGCCCCGCCACCCCGGGCGACTACGACGCCATCGCCGCCGTCGTCGACACGTGGTGGGGCCGCCCCATCCTCCCCTCCCTGCCCCGGCTCTTCCTCGACCACTTTCACCGTACGAGCCTGGTCGCCTCGACCGACGCGGGTGAGCTCGCCGGTTTTCTCGTCGGTTTCCCCTCGCCGTCGGCGGAGGACGAGGCGTACATCCACTTCGTGGGCGTCTCCCCGGCGGCCCGGGGCACCGGTCTGGGCCGGAGGCTGTACGAGGCGTTCTTCGGCATCGCGCGGGACCACGGGCGGCAGGTGGTGAAGGCGATCACCTCGCCCGTGAACGAGACGTCGATCGCGTTCCACCGGCGCATGGGATTCACGGTCCGCGGCCCGCACCCCGCCTACAACGGCCCCGGCACCACCCTGATCACCTTCGAACGCACCCTCCCCTGACCCTCCTCGGAGCGTCGGCCAGCGGCGCCGGGGCCTATCTGCGCATCCATTGCGGGACGGGCGGCCCCAGGGGAGACGATGCTCCTGGAGACCGCGCTCGCACAGGCGGCTCAGGAGGCGCGCGTCCACGGGAGGCGAGGCTCCTGGAGACCGTCCTCGCGCACACGGCTCAGGAGGCCGTGTCCTCACCCGGCCGGCCCGCCGCCCGCTGGCGCGGGGACGCGGGCCGGCCGGGTTCCGTTCAGCTCACCACGTCCTTGCGGCGGAAGCGGCGGAAGGCGAGCGCGATCAGGATGGCCGCGTACGTGATCGACACCGACGCGCCCTTGACCATGCCGCCCCAGTCGACCTCGGGCGTGAGCGCGTCCGTCCAGGCATTGTTCCAGTAGGTGGGCAGGAACTCGCGCAGCGATCCCAGCGCCTCGACCGCCTGCAGGATCGTCGAGACGATCCACAGCCCCACCGCCCCGCCGACCGCACCGAGCGGGGAGTCGGTCATGGTCGAGACGAGGAACGCCAGCGCCGCCACCACGAGCTGGCTGACCAGCGCGTACCCGATCACGATGCCGAAGCGTGGCAGCACGTCCAGCGCCGGGATGATCTCGCCGGTGACCGGCACCTGGATGTCGTTCCAGCCGAACGCCAGCGTGCCCGCCACCAGCGCCATCACCGGCAGGCAGATCACGGCCGCCGCCGAGTAGCCGAGCGCCACGATCAGCTTCTGCCGCAGCAACCGGTCCCGGGGGATCGGCGCGGCCAGCAGGTAGCGCAGCGACGACCAGTTGGCCTCGCTGGACACGGTGTCGCCGCAGAACATCGCGACCGCCACCACCAGCAGGAAGTTGGCCGACACCGACAGGGCGAAGGCGGCGAAGTTGAGTCCGCTCTGCGTCGCCAGGTCGGAGATGCGCAGCGACTGCCCGCCGTTGTTGGACTGGGGCCCGAACTGGAAGGCGATCACCAGGATCCACGGCAGGGCCAGCAGCAGCCCGAACATGACGAGCGTCCGCCGCCGCTTGAACTGCCGGACGATCTCCACGCGCAGCGGCAGGGTGCGGCGGGGCGCGTAGCCCGGCGCGGCGGTCATCAGATACCTCCGAGGAGACCCCCGCCTTCAGGCGGGGGAGGAATCGGACTCCTGCCGGGCAGGGCAGGAGCAGGCGATACGCCGTCAGGCGGAGCGCCGTCGTCTTTCGGATTCGGCCGGTGCGCGAGTGATCTCGCACCTAGGATCGAGGGGTGGCGCAGCTGGTGAAGCGGGCTTACAAGTACCGCTTCTACCCGACCCCTGAGCAGGCCGAGGAGCTTGTCCGGACGTTCGGTTGCGTGCGCCTGGTCTACAACAAGGCCCTCGAAGAGCGGACCCGCGCCTACGCCGAGGAGGGCCGTAGTGTCTCCTACGCGGAGTCGTCGGCCGCGCTGACCGCGTGGAAGAAGACGCCGGAGCTGGCGTTTCTGTGTGAGGTGTCGTCGGTGCCGTTGCAGCAGGCGTTGCGGCATCTGCAGGCGGCGTTCGCGAACTTCTTCGCCCGCCGGGCCAAGTACCCGACGTTCAAGTCCCGTAAACGGTCGCGGGCGTCGGCCGAATACACCCGTTCGGCATTCCGCTGGCGTGACGGCCGGCTCACCCTGGCCAAGATGGGCGCGCCGCTGGCCATCGTGTGGTCGCGTCCGCTGCCCGAGGGGGCAGAGCCGTCCACGGTCACCGTCAGCCGGGACTCGGCCGGGCGGTGGTTCGTGTCCCTGCTGGTGGAGGAGAGGATCGCGCCTTTGCCGCCGGTCGAGCAGTCGACGGGCGTGGACGCCGGTCTCACCGCGCTGCTCACGCTGTCGAACGGCGAGCAGATCGCCAACCCGTGTCACGAGCGGCGTGAGCGGCGCAGGCTGGCCAAGGCCCAACGGGCGCTGGCCCGTAAGGAGAAGGGGTCGAAGAACCGGGCCAAGGCCCGGCTGAAAGTGGCGAAGGTTCACGCCCGCATTGCTGACCGCAGGCGCGACTACCTGCACAAGGTCACCACACGGCTTGTTCGCGAGCATCAAGTGATCGCCGTGGAGGACCTGTCCGTCCGCAACGTGGTCAAGAACCACAGGCTGGCCCGCGCCGTCTCCGACGCGAGCTGGCGGGAAATGCGCAGCATGCTGGAGTACAAGACGGCCTGGTACGGGCGCACCCTGGTGGTGACAGACCGCTGGTTTCCCTCCTCCAAGTTGTGCTCGGCCTGCGGGGCCCTGCGGAACAACATGCCGTTGAGCGTGCGTGAGTGGGCCTGTGCCTGCGGCGTGGTGCATGACCGGGATGTGAACGCGGCCAGAAACGTGCTCGCCGCCGGGCTGGCGGAGAGCTGAAACGCCTGTGGAGCTGGTGTAAGACCTCAACGGGAGTCCTCCTCTCGGGCGGGCGATCGGCGGTGAAGCAGGAAGACCGACCGGCGACGGTCGGAATCCCCCTCGTTCGCGAGGGGGAGGTTGTCAAGGTTTGTCTCCGATGAGGTCGAGGAACACGTCTTCCAGGCGCGGCCCGTGCCCGTTGGTGGGCTTGGCCGAGGTGAGCAGCCGCGAAACCGGGCCCGCCGAGACGAGCCGCCCCCGCTGCATGACCACGACGTGGCTGCAGGTCTGCTCCACCTCGGCGAGCAGGTGACTGGAGACGATCACGGTACGGCCGTCGCGCGCGTAGCGCTTGAGCACCTCGCGCATCTCGCGGATCTGGGGCGGGTCGAGACCGTTCGTGGGCTCGTCGAGGACCAGCAGATCCGGCAGGCCGAGCATGGCCTGCGCGATGGCCAGGCGCTGCCGCATGCCCTGAGAGTAGGTGCGTACGGCCCGATCCAGCGCCTTGCCCAGGCCCGCGATCTCCAGCGCCTCCTCGAAGTGCGCGTCGGCGGGGGGACGGCCGGTCGCCGCCCAGTAGAGCTGGATGTTGTCGCGGCCGGACAGATGCGGCAGGAAGCCGGGACCCTCGACGAACGATCCGAGCCTGGACAGCACGGGCGCGCCCGGCGTCACCCGCTCGCCGAAGATGCGGACCTCGCCGTCGTCGGGGCGGATGAGTCCCATCATCATCCGCATCGTGGTCGTCTTGCCGGCGCCGTTGGGGCCGAGCAGACCGAGGACCTGGCCCTGCTCGACGCGGAACGACAGCCCGTCGACGGCCAGCTCCCCGTTGCGGTACGCCTTCGTGAGCCCCTTGATGTCCAGCGGCACCGCCTGGCCGTCGCTCGCGCCCGGCTCGGGCGTGGCGGTGGTGAGGGAGGGGGCAGTGGTGAGGTCGGGGGCGGTGGCGGCGTCGGGGGCGGTGCTGGGGTCGGGAGCGGTGGTGCGGCTCGTGGAGGCGCGGCCGATACGGGCGCGGCCCGAGGAAGTGCGGCCCGAGGAGGTGCGGCCCGAGGAGGTGCGGCCCGTGGCGAGGACGATGGTGGCGATCACGACCGCGGTCAGTGGCATCGCCCACACCCACCAGGCGATCCCGGCCGGCGGGGCCGACAGGGTGCGCACCGTCGGGACGGCGAGCCCCGGGGAGGAGAGCGCCACCTGGTAGGTGGCGGGCTCGGCCGGCGTGGCGAACCCCATGTCGGTCGTGGCCACCACCAGGCGCAGCCGGTGCCCGGCGGCGAAGTTGTGGTCGGCGGCGGGCAACGCGACCGTGACCTCCACGCTGCCGCCGCCGTCCGGGAACGTCACCCGGAACGGCGCCACCTGCCCGGCGGGCAGGACCGGAAGCTGCGAGCCGTCGGACACGTCGTAGACCTTGGCGAACAGCGTCGCCTCGCCCTCACCGGTCACCTTGACCTTGGCGGTGGAGCTGCCGGTGAGCTGCAGCGGCGCGGTCAGTGGCGCGGACTCGAACACCGCGCTCTGGCCGGGCATGTCGATCGACACGCCGCCGCTCTGGCCGCCCAGGAGCGAGCCGACGCCGGGCACGGTCGAGATCGCCGCGGGGGCGCCGCCGGGCGGGTTGACGACGTTCTGCTCGGGGCCGCTGAGCTGGACGGTGGTGGTGTCGGTGCCGGCGAGACCCGGGTACGACGCCGTCTCCGGGTGCAGGCGGATGCGCTGGCGGGTGCCGGGGTCGCGGCCGCCGTCACGGGTGACCGTGAAGCCACTGACCGGCGGCGTGGCCTGCGCCGAGCCCTCGCCCTTGAGATAACGGGCGAGCCAGGCGGAGGTCTGCTCGTAGAGCCAGTCGGCCTCGCCGTTGCCGCCGTCGTGCCCGCCGTCGAACCAGGCGAGGCTGACGGGAGTGCCCGCGGAGGCGATCGCCTTGGCGTTGGCGTCGGCGTGGCTCAGCGGGAACAGCGAGTCGCGCTGGCCCTGCAGCAGCAGCGTGGGGGCCTTGATGCGGTTGGCCACGGTGATCGGGCTGGAGGCGCGCAGCAGCGTGATCGCCTCGGCGGTGGCCCGGCCGTCCTTGGCGACGGTCTGGTAGATGTCGCAGATGGCCGGCAGGAACCGGCCGCACCGCGCCTCCTCGGGCGTCATCGGCATGGCCGTCTGCCCAAGTCCCTGACCGCGCGTCTGGCCGTTCTGGCCCTGAGCACTCTGGCCCTGAGCGTTCTGACCCTGCCCGTTCTGACCCTGGCCGTTCTGCGCCGGGCCCCGGCTCTGCGTCTGGCCCTGGGTCTGGCCCTGGGTCTGGCTCTGGCTCTGCTGGGCGAAGCTTTCGAGGGACAGGCCGCGGCCGAAGAAGATGCCCGACCACATGCGCTTGAAGACGCCGGTCTCAGGGTCGCCGAGCCCGCCGGACGTCGCCTGGGCGGCGGCGTCGGTGCTCTGGGCGGCGTTGTTCGGGAACAGGGCGTCGGCCAGGTCGGCCCAGGTGATCTGCGGGACGATCGCGTCGACGCGCTGGTCGAAGGCCGCCGTCATCAGCGCGATGGCTCCGCCGTACGAGCCGCCCACGATGCCCACCCGCGGGTCGCCCGCCGCGTCGAGCTGGACCTCGGGCCGCTTGGCCACCCAGTCGATGAGCTGCTTGACGTCCTTGACCTCGTAGTCGGGGGAGTTGAGCGCGATCTCGCCCGTCGAACGGCCGAAGCCCCGCGCCGACCAGGTCAGGACCGCGTAGCCGTCCTGGGCGAGCTGCGCCGCCTGCTGCCTCATGCTCTGCTTGCTGCCGCCGAACCCGTGCGCGAGCAGCACGACCGGCGCCTTGCCGCCGCCGGAGGGAGGGAAGAAGGTGGCGTCCAGTTGCACCCGTTGGTCATCGTCGGGTCCGTCGACGACACTTATCGCCTGGTCCTGGCCCCGCGCCTGCGGGGCCGACGGCCACACCAGCCAGGTCGTCACCCCGATCAGGGCGAGTGCTGCCACCAGCGCGGCCACACGTTTCATGCCGAGAGCCTACTTTCCGGACCTGAGAAATTTCTGAGACGGACGTCCCGGCGGCCCGTCACGGTCGTGCTCGGTGCCGTTGACCTGCGGAAACAGGAAGATCACTGATGACGGGACGGTCAGCCCAGGAGGGCGTAGACCGTGGTGGCCTGGGCGGCCGGCTCGGTGGCGCCCTCGGCGGTGAGGGTGATCTCGGCGAAGGCGAGGGTGCGGCCCAGCTTGGTGATGCGTACGTCGACCAGGACGTCGCGGCCCGACACCGGACGCTGGAACGTCGTGGACTGCTGCACGGTCGTCATCGGCACGAACCCGCCGCGCGCGGCGCAGACGGCCAGGGCCGTGGCGGTGTCGGCGGCGGCCATCATCGCCTGCCCGGACAGGCCGCCGCCCTCGCGCGCCAGCTCGTCGGACCAGGGCAGGCGCAGGACGGTGCGGCGCTCGCCCGCCTCCTCGACGCGCAGGCCGAGCCGCTGGATCCACGGGGCGAAGTTGTCACGGAGGATGGCGTCCAGGGCTTCTGGGCCGGCGGCCGGTGCCGGAGTTTGCGGTGTCAGATCTGCTGAGGTCACGCGGTCATCATGCACGCTCGCCCGCCGTCGCGCGAGAAGTGCCTGCCTGTGGATAACTCCGTGCGGGGATGAGGGAACGCTCGTATGCGGAGCGAGAGGGCCGGCGGGGAAGGGCAGGGATGACGGTGTATCGATCGGACATGGCGGCAGTGATGGACGCGGAGGCGGTTCAGGTCTTCTTGCCGTCCACGTACGAGAACTCCGTCCCGTATGACCTCTTCGCCCGCCTCCGCGCAGAAACCCCGGTCCGCTGGATCCCCGAGCCCGCCGTCGGCCCCTGGCGCGAGGGCCCCGGCTTCTGGGCCGTCTTCCGGCACGCCGACGTCAAGCACGTCCTCCGCACCCCGGAGGACTTCTCCTCACACCTCGGCGCCACCCAGATCCGCGACCCCGACACCCCGTCGGACCTGGCGTTCGTCCAGGACATGATGCTGAACATGGACCCGCCGGACCACTCCAGGCTGCGCCGGATCGTGGCGGCGGCCTTCACCCCGCGCGCGGTCCGCACCCTGGAGCGGGCGATCGCCGAACGCGCGGCGGCGCTGTTCGCGCAGGGCACGTGCGACTTCGTGGAGGTGGCCGCCGACCTGCCCGTCTGGACGCTGGCCCACGTGATGGGGGTTCCCGCGCGGGACCGGCGGCTGCTGTACGACTGGGCCTCGCGGGTCATCGGCTACCAGGACGCCGACCACGCGGGCCTGTCCACGGCCGACGTCGCCTCGCTCACGCCGATGGGCCGCCGGGCGGTCACGTCCAGGCCGCAGCCGCGGCCGGGCGTGAACCCGAGGTCGCGGGCGGCGCTGGCGGACATGTTCGGTTACGCGCACGCCCTCGCCGGGGCGTCCGGGGACGACGGGTCCGTCATGTCCGCCATGCGGCGCGGCGGGCTGACGGAGAGCGAGTTCGAGAACATGTTCTTCCTGTTCGCCGTCGCGGGCAACGAGACCCTGCGCAACGGCATCCCCGGCGGCCTGCTCACGCTCTTGGAGCACCCGGCCGAGCTGGCCCGCCTGCGCGCGGACCCGTCCCTCCTGGAGCCCGCGGTCGAGGAACTGCTGCGGTTCTGGCCGCCGGTGATCCATTTCCGCCGTACGGCGACCCGTGACCTCACCCTCGGCGGGCACCCCGTACGTACGGGCGAGAAGGTGGTCGTCTACCACGCCTCGGCCAACCGCGACCCGTCCGTCTTCCCCGACCCCGACCGTCTCGACCTCGCCCGCGCCCCGAACGACCACGTCAGCTTCGGCTTCGGCCCGCACGTCTGCCTCGGCGCGCACCTGGCCCGCGCGCAGTTCCGCGCGATGCTCAGGGAACTGCTCCGCTGGGACGTCGAGCTCGCCGGCGAGCCCCGGCGCCTCACCTCCAACTTCCAGAACGGACTCAAGAGCCTGCCGGTACGCCTGACCGCGCGTCCCCTGTAAGGCCCATCCGGTAGTGGACCTCCTCCAGCGGCGGGTCGGGCAGCATCTTCGACCGGCCGGACGGGCTGAACCCGAACCGCTCATAGAACCGGCGCGCCCGCGCGTTCGCCGCCAGCACCCACAGCCCGGCCTCCCGATGCCCGGCCGACGCCAGGTCCTCGACGGCGGAGGCCATCAGGGTCCGCCCCATGCCTGTCGAGAACTCCTCGGGCAGCACGTAGATGGCGTACACCTCCATACCGGGCACATCCTCGTCCCGCGAGGGGCCGTACAGGGCGAACCCGCGTACGCCATCGCGTACCGCCACCCGGCCCGTCACGCGCCCGCTCGCCAGGGCGTCGGCGCGGCCGCGGACGATCTCGGGCCGCACCTCCAGCCCGGCGAGAAAGTCCGCGGGCATGACGTCCCGGTAGGCGACGCGCCAGGTCGCCAGGCGGACCTCCTCGATGACGCCGGCGTCCTCCGGCCGAGCCGCCCGAATTTCGTATGACATATGGCGGATTGTCGCAGTAGGAGGGGTGTATGTCCCTTACGTTCAAGGGACCGCGACCCGGGGTCGCCAAGGACCGTAAGATTCACTCCCGTGAAGTCTCCAGCATCGATCAAAAAGGCCGCTGAGTGGGCCTTGCCGTACTGGACCAGAGGCCAGGCGGGGCGCGAGACGCCGAACGACCTGTTCAGGGTGCTCTACTTCGGATGGCTGGTGGCGCTCACGCTCAAGCTGCTCGGCTCGGCCTGGGACGTCTCGTGGCACTTCAAGTGGCTGCGCGACGACCTCGCCCCGCCCCACCTGCTCAACTCGGCGGGCACGGCGATCGTGGTGGCGCTGACGATCATCCACGGCTACACCGGCTACGGCGTGGACAAGCTCGCGCTCAGGCTGATCCAGTGGGGCACCGGGATCTTCCTCGTCGCGGTCCCGCTCGACCTGATCAACCACCGCGTCAACGGGCTCGACATCACCTCGTGGAGCCCGTCGCACATCATGCTCTACGTTGGAACGTTCTTCATGATCGCGGGGGTGATCCGCGGCTGGTTCCTGGGCGCGCCGCCCGGCAGGGAGCGCACGCTCGTGCTGGCCGCGTTCCTCGCCTTCTTCCTGGAGAACGTGCACTTCCCCGAGCAGCACCAGGAGTACGGCATCCTGTCGGTCGGCGCCTGGGACAACAACGCCGTCTACGCCGAGCCGATCCTGCTGCAGTTCGCCGCCGACCAGATGGGGCGGCCGGTGGACCGTACGATGATGCTCGGCTTCGCGCTGCCGGTGCCCGACTTCCTCTACCCGGTCTACGCCGTGGTCGCCGGGCTGTCGGTGCTGGTGGTGGCGCGGCTGCTGATCGGCCGCTTCGGCGCCGCCACCCTCGTCGCCGGGGCGTACGTGGCCTTCCGCACGCTGATCTGGCCGCTGCTGACCTTCACCGGCTTCCCGCCGTCGGCGGTGCCGTTCTTCCTGGTCGTGGCCGGGCTCATGGTGGACGTGGCGTTCCTGCTGCGGATGCCCGCGGTACGGGCCGTCGTGGGGGCCGTGGGGGCGACCGCCGTCGCGTACGGGGCGCTCGTCGCGCAGAGCACGATCATGGGCGCGGTGTACGGCGCCGTGAAGGGCCAGGAGGGGCTGGCCGGCGCGCCGCCCCTCGCCACGGCCTCGGCCGTGTGGGCCGGGCTGGGACTGCTGGCCGCCTGGCTCGCCGCCGAGTGGATCGCCCACAGACGGGTCCCCGCCCCCGCGCCGATCGAGGCCCCGGCGGTCGCCACCGCCTGAGCCCCGATCCTGGCGGGTCAGGCGATGGAGGCGCGGGTGAGCGCGACCGCCACCCCGTACGCCAGGCCCATCACCGACACCTCGGCCACCGCCCAGCCCACCAGGGCGGTGGCCCGGCCGGTCCTGATGGCGGGCAGCAGGCGGAAACGGATGTGCGCGGCCAGCGGCACCAGCGCGGCCACCAGCGCGGTCTTGGCCACGACCAGCAGGCCGTAGTGGCTGGTCACGATCGCGTCCGGCAGCGTCACGCCCGGCGTCAGCGCCATCGTGCCGAGCCCGGTCACCAGGCCCGACAGGCCGACCAGCAGCAGGCACAACGTCGCCAGCCGGGAGAACTTCGGCAGCGTCACCGCCAGCAGATCGCGGTGCGGGCCCACGAACGCGACGGTCGCGATCAGGCCGCCGGTCCAGGCGGCCGAGCCCATCACGTGGATCTCCATCGAGACCATGATCGGGTCGTGCCAGACCGAGTCGACGGCGTGGCCGGTCACCGGGATGGGCAGCAGGCCGAACAGGGCCACGACCAGCCGCAGCTCGGCGGGGACCTTCTCGCCGAACCGCACCGCCATCAGCCCGATCCCGGCGGCGGCGAGCGCGCACGCGGCGCTGAACAGCAGACCCTGGCCTGTCCCGACGTTTCCGACATAGTCGGCGATCATCCCGAACGTGGGCACGACGCCCGGGTTCAGCTCCGCCGTCTGGAACACGATCGTCAGCAGGGCGCAGATCGCCCACGCCCAGGCCGCGATCACGGCCAGCGGGCGTACCCGCAGCAGGATCGGCTCCGTACGGTCGGGGGCGTCGAAGCCGAGCAGCTTCGGCAGCAGGCTCAGGCCGACCACGGCGACGGCGGAGAGGTCGAGCAGGACCCGTACGACGGGCAGGCCCAACTCCACGACCGGGCCGGGCATGGGGATGCCGGGGACGGCCTCCTGCGCGGTGAACGTGCTCGCCGCCACGGCCGCGACCACGGCGCACACGCCGAACGCCCCGGCCAGCAGCCGCCCGCCGCCGGTCCGGGGGCGGGCGAGGGTGGGAGCCGCGACACTCACGACCGCGCCCCCTGACCCTCACCGGCCCCCGCCGCTCCCACGGAGCCGGGGGCTCCTGGGACGGCGGGGCCGGTCGTGGAGGGAGCGTCCGGGGCGGCAGGCCCCGTCGGGGCCGAGGCAGCGGGCGCCGCCGAGGCCGGAGGCGGGGTGCCTGGTGCGGCAGGGGCCGGGGGTGGGGTGCGGCGGAGGGCGACGGCGGTGCCGGCGGCGAGCAGCACCAGCGCCCCGACGATCCAGACGACCGCCATCCCGGCCCCTCCGTTCGCCGCCGCCTCGGCCGCCGCCCCCGAGGCCCCTGCGGCCTCCGACGCCGCCGCAGCGTTCGGGGCCGTAGCGGCCGAGGTGGCGTCCGCAGGTGCTGGGGAGGCGGGGCCCGCCGGGGCCAGGGTGAAGGTGAGCTTGCCGGTCACCGGGTGCCCGTCGGCCGACAAAATGCGATAGCCCACCACGTAAGGCCCGCCCCCCGGCAGCGGCTTGAGCTTCACGGAAACCCGTTCCGCCGCCACCACCGCGTCCCCGTCGGCCCAGGAGGAGCCGTCCGCCCCGGTGACCCCGATCTGCGCGTATCCCTGCCGCACCGCCTGGTCGAAGACCAGCGTCACCCGCCCGGGCGCGGCCGTCAGCGTCGCCCCGTCCCGGGGGTCGCTGCCGACCAGTACGTTGTGCGCCTGAGCCGCGTACGGAGGAACGATCACCGCCGCGACACAGGCGAGCAGCAGGACCGTGAGTAGCCGCCTCAAAGCCGAAAGCCTTCCATCGAACACGTCAAGAACCCGTATATGGTCCCATCCATGGGAAGCCCGTTCAGCGGCGCGGCGCCGTACTACGCCCGACACCGGCTGGATCACGGCGAGGAGGCCGTCGCCCACGTGGCCGCCGTCCTGGGCGAGGACGCGACGGTGCTCGACCTCGGCTGTGGCCCGGGCACGGTGGCGATCCCGCTGGCCCCGCACGTACGCGAGGTCCTGGCCGTGGATCCGGACCCGGAGATGCTGGCGGAGGGCCGGCGCCGGGGCGCGCACGTGCCGAACATCCGCTGGCTGTCCGGCGACTCCACCGGGCTGGCCGCGCTGCCGCCGTTCGGCCACGTGGTGATGGGACGTTCGTTCCACTGGATGGACCGCCGCGCGGTGCTGGCCGAGCTCGACCGGCTGCTGCCGGCGGACGGCGTGGTCGTGCTGCTGGGGCCGTCCCGGCAGCCGCCGGAGGAGCCGTGGGAGCCGGCGATGCGGCGGGTGCGCGCCCGCTTCGGCGTGGGCAAGCAGACGGCGCCCGCCACCTACCAGGCGACCGGCCTGCACCACCACGACGTCCTGGCCGCCTCGCCCTTCTCCGACGTCACCACGGCCTGCTGGGAGCGGCGCGTGACGACCGGCCTCGACACCGTGCTCGGCCTGCAGTTCTCCTACTCCTACAGCACGCCCGCGCACCTCGGCGAGCGGCTGGAGGCGTTCGCCGAGGACGCGAGGAGAGAGCTGCTCGCGGACAACCCCTCAGGCGAGTGGGAGCACGTCAGGCAGACCGAGGTGGTGGTGGCGCGCCGTCCTCCCCGCGGTTGACCCGCCGGGACGCCAGCCCGGCGACCCGCACCGCGCCGCCGGGCCACAGCCGCGCCAGCCGCCAGGCGATCCGCGCCGACGCGGGCGCCGCGATGACGGCCTTGCCGCGGGCCATGCCGCGCAGGACGTCCGCGGCGAGCGCGTCGGCGGAGTAGAGCCGTCCGGGGCCGATCGCCTGCCGCGCCGCCGCGCCGATCCTGGTGGCGGGCAGCCCGGGGTTGGCGTTGTCGAGCAGCGGCGTGTCCACGAAACCGGGGCAGACCACGCACACCCGCACGCCGTGCTCGGCCGCCTCGGCCCGCAGCGCCAGCGACAGCCCGACGACGGCGTGCTTGGTGGCGGTGTACGGGAGCATCAGCGGCGCGGGCACCAGCCCCGCCATCGACGCGGTGTTGACGATGTTCCCGTGCCCCTGCCGCACCATGATCGGGTAGGCCGCCAGCACCCCGTGCACGACGCCGCGCAGGTTGACGTCGATCGTCCGGTCCCAGTGCGCCCGCGTCATCTCCAGGGCGGTGCCGCCGACGGCGATGCCGGCGTTGTTGACCATGAAGTCCAGCCGGCCGCGCTCGCCGGCCACCCGCTCGACGAGCGCGGCCACGGCCTCGGCGTCGGTGACGTCCACCCGCGCGTACTCCAGCTCGCCCTTGCCCCAGCCGGCGAGGTCGGCGGGCTCGTTCAGGTCGGCGACCGTGACGGCGACGCCGCGCGCGGCGAGCGCCCGCGCCAGCGCCCGCCCGATCCCGGACGCCCCTCCGGTGACGATCGCGGTCTTCACCGGCCCGCCGTCCCTGGCTCCGCCCAGATGCCCATGCCCCTCCAGAGCCGCCGGGTGAACCGGTTGACCAGCCCCAGCTCGACGCAGAGCTCACGGGTCTTGCCCACCGAGTCGCGGATCTCGCGCCGCGCCTCGGGGTTGCGCAGGTAGACCTCGGCGACGACGTTCGGGGGGATGCGGAAGTGCCGGATCATCGCGCCGGGCGGCGCGAGCATGATGCGGGCCATCACGCCGAGGATCAGCGGCGCGGCGACGCCGAGCATGAACCGCCGGTACGCGGGCATGCGCGGCACCCGGTTACGCAGGTAGTGCCGGGCGAAGGAGATGTGCCTGGCCTCCTCGGCGATGTGGATGCGCATGATCGTCTCCTCCAGCGGGTGGTGCGGCCGGTCGTCCTTGAGCACCTTGCGCTGTACGTGGTCGATGGGGTCCTCGCCGCCCAGCACGAACACGAAGAACAGTTCGGTCGAGATCAGCGGGATCAACGGCGCGACCTGCGCGACTAACGACAGCGGCCGCGGCATGCCCCGGATCGGCATCCCGGTACGGTTCACGAACTCCTGGAACATCATCCCGTGATGTCCCTCTTCGATGGTCTCGTGGTAGACGTACCGGAACTCCGGCGACCCGTTCGGCAGCCGGTAGGCGTAGTTGAGCAGCCCGCGCTTGAGCAGGTTCTCGAACTGCAGGCCGATCTTCATGGCGGTGGCCACCCGCCACAGCCCGATCGCGGCGCGCGTCTCCGGGGTCCGGGCGCGGTACCAGGGGTGCCCGCCCAGCTTGTCCACCTCGGGCAGCTCCCACCGGGGGTCGGCGGGGTCCACCCGGTACTCGGGGTCGTCCCAGGGGATGTCGCGGTAGGGCTCCCAGTGCTTGTCCACCGACGCCTTCGACAGGCGGTCGATGACCGCCCGGTAGGCGGCGCGGCCGGCCACCTGCTCGTCGGCTTCCCTGGCGGTGATAGAGCTCGGTGCGCGTGTCATCGCATGCACTCCTCTCCTCGCCAAGTAATTGTACGAACTGTCCAATAACTCGGGAAGAGGGGTGTTTCACAGCTTTTCGAGGGATATGCCGAGCTCGTTCGCCGCCGACGTACGGATCAGCGTGTTGATCCGCCGCCGCGAGAGCACCTTGGGATGCACGTTGGTCTGGATGGCCAGCCCGTCGATGAGCGCGAAGATCCGCCAGGCCGCCCCGTCGGGGTCGGGACAGGTGAACTCGCCCGCCGCGGCGCCGTCCTCGATGATCACGCGCAGCAGCAGGCGGCCGTGGGTGTCGATGCGGCGGGAGATCTGCTCCAGCTCCGCGTTGCGCATCGCCTCCGCCCACGCGTCGATCCACAGGCGCCAGCCCTCCGGCTGCATGGTGGGGGCGCACACGCGCAACAGCCGGCGCAGCCGGTCGAGGGGCGCGGCCTTGGACTGCTCGATGTCCTCCAGCGTGGTCAGGTGCTGCCGGGCGGCGTACATGAAAGCCTGGGCGAACAGCCGTTCCTTGCTCTCGAAGTGGTAGAAGAGCAGGGCCTGGCTGACGCCCGCCGCGCGGGCGATGTCGACGGTCCTGGTGTGGCCGAAGCCCTGTTCCGCGATCACCTCGCAGGCGGTCTTCAGGAGATCCTCACGCCGTAATCGGCTGAAACCAGATGTCACAACGGGTAACTCTTTTCCAAGCTGAATATCTTCATGATCATGGTATCGGCCGGTCCTCGCCCGTAGTCGATCAGGGCCGGAAACCATCCCTTACCCGCTCGCCTGCGCCTTCACCCCCGGGCGTGCGGCCTCGGCAGAGCAATGCTCTATGCGTCCCGCGTTCGCCTGATTAGAGTAAGTGAGCACTGATACCGAGGAGTCGAAGTGAACCTTGCTGACTATCGGCGTGCAGCCAGGGCCTGGCTGGAGGAGAACGCTCCGCACGACGATCCGCCCGGGACGGACGCCATCTCCAGGGCCAAGGAGTTCATGGCCAAGCTCTACGACGCCGGCTACTCCGGCATCACCTGGCCCGCGCAATGGGGCGGCCAGGGGCTGACGCAGGCGGAGGAGCGCGCCTTCGCCGCCGAGGCCCGCGACTACACCCTGCCCACGTACGTCTTCTCGATCGGCCTCGGGATGACCGGCCCGACCCTCGTCGACCGGGGCACCGACGCCCAGCGCGAACGGTTCGTCCGCCCGCTCCTGCGCGGCGAGGAGATCTGGTGCCAGCTCTTCTCCGAGCCGGGCGCGGGCAGCGACGTCGCCAGCCTGCAGACCAAGGCCGAGCGCGACGGCGACCACTGGGTGGTCAACGGCCAGAAGGTGTGGACCTCGGTGGCCCACCACGCCGACTGGGGGCTGCTGCTGGCCCGCACCGACGTGGAGGTGCCCAAGCACAAGGGCCTCACCATGTTCGTGGTGGACATGCACCACCCGGGGGTGACCGTCCGCCCGCTCAAGGACATGTCCGGCCGGTCCAACTTCAACGAGATCTACTTCGACAACGTGATCATCCCCGACGAGCACCGCGTCGGCGAGGTCAACGACGGCTGGAGCGTGGCCGTCACGACGCTGCTGCACGAGCGGCTGTCGATCTCCGCGGGCGTCGGCATGGGCGGCTCGAAGGACCACCCGGCCTCCGTGGAGGCGCTGCGCAAGGTCCTCGACACGAGCGACCCGCTGGTCCGCGACCAGCTCGTCGAGCTGCACATCCGCAGCCGCGCGCTGGCCCTGTTCAACCAGCGCCTGTCCCAGGAGACCAAGGCCGGCATCTTCCCCGGCGCGCGGGGCAGCGGCGCCAAGCTGCTGCTGGCCGAGCTCACGATGTTCCAGGCGGACCTCGCGACCCAGCTCGTCGGGCCGGAGACGGCGCTGGCCGACCATCCGCTCGCCCAGGCCCTGTCCATCGCGCCCGGCCTGGCGCTCGGCGGCGGCACCAACGAGATCATGCGCAACATCGTGGGCGACCGCGTGCTCGGGCTGCCGCCGGAGCCGCGGGTGGACAAGAACGTGCCGTTCAAGGACCTGAAGGTGGGGACGCAGGCGTGAAGCTCGTACTCGGCGAGGAGCAGCGGCAGCTCCAGGAGTCCGTCAGGTCCTTCCTGGGGTCGGCCGCGCCGCTGCGCAAGGCCCGCGAGGGCTACGACCCGCAGGTCTACGCCCGGCTGAACGGTGAGCTGGGCCTGTCCGGCCTGATCATCCCCGAGGAGTACGGCGGTGCCGGCGCCGGCCTCACCGAGCTGTCGGTCGCGCTGGAGGAGACCGGCGCCGCGCTGCTGCCGGGACCGTTCCTCGCCACCGCGTTCGCCGCGATCGCCCTGACCGCGACGCCCGACAAGGAGCTGCTGTCCGGCATCGCCGACGGCCGCCTCGCCGCCACCCTGGGCCTGCCCGCCGGCGACGAGCTCACCTGCGACGGCACGTCCGTCAGCGGGCGGCTCGCGCAGGTGCTGAGCGGCATGGAGGCCGACGTGCTGGTCACGCCCGCCACCGCCGCCGACGGCGGCGCGGTCATGGTCGCCGTCGAGCTGACCGCCCCCGGCGTCACCAGGACCGCCCTGGACGCCCTCGACCTCACGCGCGGCCAGGCCGAGATCGTCCTCGACGGCGCGCCCTGCCGGGTGCTCGGCCCCCGCCGGGACGACGGCGTCATGGACCGGGTGTGCGTCGCGCTCGCCGCCGAGCAGCTCGGCGTCATGCGGGCCGCGCTCGACGCCATCGTCGCCTACGCCAAGATCCGCGTCGCCTTCGGCCGCTACATCGGCTCCTACCAGGGGGTCAAGCACAAGCTCGCCGACATGCACAACAAGCTCGAACAGGCCGAGTCCATCGTCAGGTACGCCGCCTGGGCCGCCGACGAGGCCCCCGACGAACTGCCGGAGGCCGCCGCGCTCGCCCAGGCATACATCGGCCGCGCCTGCTTCGAGGTCGCCCGCGACCACCTGTTGCTGTACGGCGGCATCGGATACACATGGGAGCACGACGCTCACCTGTTCTACAAGCGGGCCAAGACCGACGAAGTGCTGCTCGGCCCGCCCCGGATCCACCGTGCCCGACTCGCGGAGCTCCTGGAGCTGTGATGGACTTCGACAAGACTCCCGGTTTCTACGCCATCGCCGCCGCACACCCCGACCGCCTGGCCGTCATCGACACCGACGGCACCCGCACCACCTACGGCGAGCTGCTCACCCGCGTCAACCAGGTCTCGCACGGCCTGCGCGCCCGCGGGCTCGGCGTCGGCGACGTGGTGGCGGGCGTGCTGCCCAACGGCATCGACGCGGTCGTCATGCTCATGGCCACGGGCCAGCTCGGCCTCTACTACGTGCCGATCAACTGGCACCTGACCGAGGCCGAGGTGGCGTACATCCTGCGTGACTGCGACGCCAAGGTCGTCGTCACCGGCCCCGACCACCAGGTGCCCGGCGCCGAGGTCGGCACGGCCGGGCTCGCCGAGGGGCAGCCCGGCGACACGCCCACTGACCGGACCAGCGGCGCGGTCATGTGGTACACCTCCGGCACCACCGGCTTCCCGAAGGGCGTCCAGCGGTCGCTGCCGGGCGCCGAGCCTGAGGCGATCGTGCCGCTGTACGCGTGGTTCTTCGGCGAGGTCGTGGACCTCAAGCCGGGCGACGAGACCCATCTCGTGACCTCGCCGATGTACCACTCCGCGCCGTGCGCGCACACCCAGTTCGCGCTGCACTTCGGGCACACCGTGGTGATCACCCCGCGGTTCGACCCGGAGAACATCCTGGAGCTGGTCCAGCGTTACCGGGTGACCAACGCGATGATGGTCCCGACCATGTTCCACCGGATGCTCCAGCTCCCGGAGGACGTACGCGCCAAGTACGACGTCTCCAGCCTGCGCCAGGTCATCCACACCGCGGCGGCCTGCCCGGTCGCGGTCAAGCTGCAGATCATGGACTGGTGGGGGCCGGTGCTCTACGAGTACTACGGCTCCACCGAGTCCACGATCGCCTTCTCCGTCAAGCCGCACGACTGGCTGGCCAGGCCGGGGACGGTCGGCCGGCCCGCGCCCACGTTCGAGGCGAAGATCCTCGACGAGGACGGCGAGGAGCTGCCGCCGGGCGAGCCCGGCATGATCTACGTCAAGTCCACCATGGGCAGCTTCGAGTACCGCAAGGACCCGGCGAAGACCGCCGCCAGCATGCGCGGCGAGTGGTACACACCGGGCGACATCGGCTATCTCGACGAGGACGGCTTCCTGTTCCTGTGCGACCGGCGCACCGACCTCATCGTCTCCGGCGGGGTGAACATCTACCCGGCCGAGATCGAGGCCGCGCTCCTGGAGCACCCCGCCGTGGCCGACGTGGCCGTCATCGGGGTGCCCGACGAGGAGTGGGGGCACAACGTGGTCGCGCTCGTCCAGCCGGCCGAGGGCGTCGAGGCGGGGCCGGAGCTGACCGCCGAGCTGCTGGAGCACTGCGGGCCGCGCATCGCCAGGTTCAAGCACCCCAAGGTCGTCGAGTACCGCGAGCTGCTGCCCCGCACCCCCACGGGCAAGCTGTCGCGCTCGAAGGTGCGCGCCGAGTACCTGGACACCACGTCATAGGCCCTGGTCCGGGCCCGGCCGCTCGCCGGGCCCGGACCGGCCGCCGGCCGCGCGGCGGTAGCGCTCCGCCAGCCGCGCCACGGCCTCGGCCAGCTCCGGCGGGTCGAGCACCTCGAAGTCCTCGCCGATGAACCCGACCCAGACCGCCAGGCCCTCCAGGTCGTCGGCGCCGACCTCCACCAGGCAGCTCGCCTCGTCGCGCGGCCGCGCCTCCATGCCGAACCTGGCGAGGTGGCCGAGCCGCCCGGCGGGGGCGTGCACGAGCAGCGTCGCCCGGTGGCGCACCAACGCCGTGGTGATGCCGCGCTCCACGTAGGCCGCCACGTCGCCGTCGGCCGGCAGCTCGCGCGGGACGAACCGGGGGCCGCCGGGGGTGCGGGGCCGGATCCGGTCCACCCGGAACGTACGCCAGCCGCGCCGCTCGACGTCGTACGCCACCAGGTACCAGCGGCCCCGCCGGTGCACCAGCCGGTGCGGCTCGACGTCGCGGACCGTGTCGTCGCCGTCGTGGCCGGTGTAGTCGAAGCGCAGGCGCTCGTGGTCGCGGGCCTCGTTCGCGATCGTGGTCAGCAGCTCGGGCGGCACGGCGGGCGCGTCGGGAATCCGGTACGGGGCCTGCACGGTGTAGGAGTTGAGCGCCTGCACCCGGCGGCGCAGCCGCGCCGGCAGCACCTGCTCCAGCTTGGCCAGCGCGCGTACCGACGTCTCCTCGATGCCCTCGACGCCGCCGCCCGCCGCCCGGCCCAGCCCGACGGCCACCGCCACCGCCTCCTCGTCGTCGAGCAGCAGCGGCGGCAGCGCGGCGCCCGCGCCGAGCCGGTAGCCGCCCGCGACGCCCGGCGTGGCGTGCACCGGGTAGCCGAGCGTGCGCAGCCGCTCCACGTCGTTGCGGATGGTCCGGGTCGAGACCCCGAGCCGGGAGGCCAGCTCGGGGCCGGACCACTCGCGGTGCGCCTGGAGGAGCGAGAGCAGCTTGAGCAGGCGGGCGGAGGTTTCCAGCATGACGCCCAGTCTGCCCGCCCTCGCGGCAGGAACCGTTCCTCGTCAGAACAGCTTCTGCGCCTGCTGCACGACGGTCAGCACGGTGAGCGAGCCGAAGAACGCCACCGACCAGACCAGCGCCCCCAGCCGGTACGACCGCACCCTGATCTCCCTGGGCAGGGCCCGCCGGTTGAGCACGATCAGCAGGATCGAGTACACGAACATCATCACGGCCGCGAAGCTCGCCGAGAACACCAGCAGGATCAGCGGCTGGTCGAAGCCCAGCAGCAGGATCACGATGCCGACCAGCACCAGCGCCCACACGGTCAGGAAGTAGACGCGGTTGACCGACACCGGCCGGTCGCGGAGGTAGACGGTCTTGATCGTGTCGGAGGCGAGGCGCGAGGTGTAGTCGACGATGCCCATCGCCGAGGCGAACAGCGCCAGCGCGCCGATCACCCAGAACAGCACGCCGAACCACGCGCCGACGGCCTCCTGCAGCGCCCGGCCCTCCACCTCCAGGAAGCCGATGCTGTTCTGCAGCCCCTCCCGGCCGAAGACGGTCGAGTACGCCAGCATCGACATCAGGGCGATCGTCACGAACGACACCAGGGCGAACGTCCACGCCTGCTCGACGTTGGCGAATCGCCACCACCGCCGCCAGCGGGCGAGGTTGCCCTCGGTCGGGGCGAACTGGAAGCCCGTCGTGGGGGCCGCCTCCTCCTGGCCGGTGACCGGGCTGACCAGGCGGGGGACGTACAGGCCCATGCCGAAGCCCTTGTCGCGGATCCAGTTGCTCTGGCACAGGTTCTGGCCGCCGCCCGCGCCCGCGTACGCGATGGCGCCCATGAGCACCGCGAACTCCAGCTCGGGCACCGGGAACCCGGCGTTCACGGTCATGCCCTTGCCCAGCTCGACCCAGCTGTCGGCGGTGATGGCGAACAGCACCGCCACCACGATCAGCGTCACGACCAGGGCGATCTTGAGGAAGATCACCCGTTCCAGCATCGTGTAGATCACCGGCGCCAGGGTCAGGCCGAGCGCGATCAGGAGCAGCATGCCGATCGCGATCCACCGGATGCTGCCCTGGCCCGTCCCGGTGAGGTACGTGACCATGGTGGCCGAGCTGGTCACCCAGCCCGGCCACAGGTTGGAGCAGAGCGTCATGAGGACGAAGACCAGGCCCCAGTGCCGCCACATGCGGCTGAAGCCGGTGAGCGCGGTCTCGCCGGTGGCCAGCGTGTAGCGCTCGATCTCCATGTTGATGAACCACTGCGTGATGATGCCGATCGCCGCGCCCCAGACGAAGATCAATCCGACTTGGGAGGCGATGTACGGCCAGAGGATGAACTCGCCCGACGCCAGGCCGACGCCCGCGCCCACGAGGCCGGGGCCGATGACGCGCCAGGTCGATCGGGGTGGTTCGGGCAGGTCGCGGACGGTGACGGGGGGTAGGACTCGCGCAGGAACGGTGGGGGTGAACTCCGCCATGCGGATCTCCTTGCTCGGCGTGCCTCACCGCTCACCTTACAAAGATCCCCAACTGTCATGAAATGGCTAGTGAACCCAGACTTCGTACTCGCCCCGGTCGGTGAACCCGATGACCTCGCCGCCCGCGGCCATGAGCCCGCCGAGCGCCGTACGGACCGCCGCACGCCACTCCGCGGCCGTGCCGGGGTCGGTGCGGCGCAGCTCCTCGATGTCGGGCGGGGTGCCGACGAGCACGACCTCGCCGCCCGCGAGGTGGAAGACCGGGCGGCCGTCCTCGCAGGCCAGGAGCGCGCGCGGCGGCTCGTCTCCGGCGGGCGGGCCCGCCGTCGCCCGGCGGTCCTGGTCCACCGGCCACACCGCGAGCAGCCGGTCGGAGGCGTCGCCCTCGTTGATCGCGTCCGCCATCGTCCCGTAGAAGTCCTCCAGGTACTCCTCCGGGCGGGCGCCCAGCTTGACCAGGTTGAAGCGGGCGTTGCGGCGGACGAGCGGGTCGAAGGTCCAGGTGATCCGCCTCAGCCCGCGCTTCCTGCACCAGTCGCGCTGGTGGAGCTTCAGCGCGTAGCCGATGCCGCGGCCCGCCGCCGCGCCCGTGACGTGCGAGTGCAGCGTACGGTCCGCCGCCAGGAACCCGACGGACGCGCCGACCAGCGTGTCGCCTTCGTAGGCCCCGGCCACGTAGCCGCCGCCGTGCGCGAAACCGATCATCAGCTCCAGGGGGACGGGCACGTTGCGCGGTTCCGGATGCCAGATGTCGTCGAACAGCCGGTTGACCTGCTGGAACTCGTCGATCTCCGACAGCTCCCTGATCACGACGCCGGCCTTGGCCGCCGCCTGCTCGCTCGCGGGTGTCATGTTCTCAGGCCAGCAGTTCGCTGAAGAGCCGGTGCACGTTGCCGCCGATGATCTTCTCGACGTCCTTCTCCGGCAGGCCGCGGGCGAGCAGCCCCTCGGTGACCAGGGGCAGGCCCTCCGGCCCCGCCAGGCCGGGCACCGTGGCCTTCGGGTCCACGCCGCGGTCGTTCTCGCCCTCGCAGAACGGCGGCATCAGGTCGTCGTAGACCTCCTTGACGAAGTCGGGGCCGAGGCCGACGTGGTCGACGCCGGCCACGCCGGCGATGTGCTCGATGTGGTCGAGCAGGCGGTCGAGCGTGTAGCCGGCCGGCTGCTCGGCCAGGAAGGGGGCGAAGAAGTTGACGCAGATCACGCCACCGGTCGCGGCCACCCCGCGCAACTGCTCGTCGGTGAGGTTGCGGTGGTGGTCGCGCAGCGCGCGGGCCGAGGAGTGGGTGGCCATGACCGGCCTGGTGGCCAGCTCCAGGACGTGCGCGACGCCCGAGGCGCCGAGGTGGGAGACGTCGAAGATGATGCCGAGCCGCTCCATCTCCGCCAGCGCGGCGACGCCGTGCGAGGTCAGGCCGCTGCCGGTGGCGTCCTCCGCGCTGCCGTCGGCCAGCGGCGTGCGGCCGAAGTGCGCGATGGACGCCACCCGTACGCCCAGCCGGTGCACCGTCGGGATCAGCTCGACGCTGGCGTCCAGGCCCGGCATGCTCTCCAGCGCCAGCACCAGCGCGATCCTGCCCGACTCCAGCGCCGCGTCGATCTCGCGGGCGTCGCGGCAGAGCGCGACCCGGTCGGCGTTGCCCTCGGCGATCACGTGGGCGCACTCGATCATCCGCAGCGTCTGCCGCAGCGCGCCCTCGGGACGGTACTGGTCGTCGATGAAGACCGGCAGGACCTGCAGGTCGACGCCGCCCGCCGTGAGCTGCGGCAGCCAGCGCTCGCGGAAGAACGACGACCATACGTGCGGCGGGCGGGCGGAGACGGCCATCAGCAGGTCGTTGTGGGTGTCGGCGACGACGGCACGCTGGTGCAAGGGGTGAAGCGTCATGCTCGGACGTTACCGTGCCGGGCTCGGCCGGTAGGCGCCGCCCGGCGCCTTGCCCGTGAGCCTGCGGTAGAGCGGCGTCGAGCCCGGCCAGTTGTTGGTGACGCGGCCTTCGGCTGTTTTGTACCAGCTCTGGCAGCCGCCGCCCCACACCATGCGCTCCATGGCGGCGTCGAGCTGCCGGGTCCAGGCCGCCATCACCTCGGGGCGCACCTCGATCGGGCCCTGCTCGGCCAGCCGGGGCAGGCAGGCCATGATGTGGCCGACCTGGCATTCGAGCATGAAGATGATCGAGTTGTGGCCGAGGTTGGTGTTGGGGCCGTACAGCAGGAACATGTTGGGGAACTCCGGCACCGAGATGCCGAGATAGGCCTCCGCGCCGTTCGCCCAGCGCTCGCTCAGTGAACGGCCGGAGCGGCCGGTGATCTCCATCGGGGTCAGGAACTCCGTGCTCTTGAACCCGGTCGCGTAGACGATCGTGTCGACCTCGCGCAGCCCCTCGGCGGTCTCGACGCCGCTCGGGCCGATGCGGACGATCTTGTCGGTGATCACGTCCACGTTGTCCCTGGTGAGGGCAGGGTAGAAGCGGCTGTCGATGACGACCCGCTTGCAGCCCGGCGGGTAGTCGGGGGTGAGCCTGGCACGCAGCTCCGGCTCCGGCACCTGCTCGTACAGGTGGCCGAGCGCCCGCTTCCTCAGCAGGCCGGTGCTCCAGCCCTGGGCCAGCGCGGGGTAGAGGGTGGCCTCGGCGTACCGGTAGATCCACTCGCGGTAGGCCCGCTGCAGGCCGGGGACATAGTGGAGGGCGAGCTTGGTCAGCGGGCCGAACGTGGCGTCCGGCTTCGGGATCACCCAGTTGGGGGTGCGCTGGAAGACGTGCAGCCGCGCGGCCCGCTCGGCGACGGGCGGGATGAGCTGGGCCGCCGACGAGCCGGTGCCGATTACGGCGACCTGCCTGCCGGTGAGGTCGTGGTCGTGGTTCCAGCGGGCGGAGTGGAAGGAGACACCCGTGAAGTCCGACATTCCGGGGATGTCGGGGAGGTGGGGGCGGTTGAGCTGGCCGACGCTCACCACCATGACGTCGAACGCCTCCGTGTGCTCGTCCCCGTCCGGCCCGGCGGCGGTGATCTGCCACTGGCGGCCGTCGAACGCCGCGCTCCTGACCTCGTTGCGGAACCTGATTTTTCGCCGTACCTCGTACTTGTCGGCGCAGTGCTCCAGATAGCCCAGGATCTCCGGCTGGTCCGGGTAGCGACGGGTCCAGCTCGCGTACTTCTCGAAGGAGTAGGAGTACAGGTGGGACGGGATGTCGCAGCCCGCCCCCGGATAACTGTTGTCGCGCCAGGTCCCGCCGAGGTCGTCCGCCTTCTCGAAGATCGTGTACGAGCGGATCCCGGCCCTTTCCAACCGGATCGCCATGCACAGTCCGCCGAAGCCGGCTCCGATGATCGCGACGCTTGGTGCCATGCCACCCTCCGCCTGTCAGTGTCCACTTACATTACGCCGGACGTCGTTTCGCCGCGACCCTCCCGGAGGCCGATAGTCTTCGCAGGTGGCTGCTGTGACGTTGACGGACGTGATCGGAGTGCTCGAGGCGGCCTACCCGCCCGCCCGGGCCGAGTCGTGGGACGCGGTGGGGCTGGTCACCGGCGATCCCGGCCAGGAGGTGCGGCGAGTGCTGCTCGCCGTCGACCCCGTCGCGGCCGTGGCCGAGGAGGCCCTGGAGTGGGGCGCCGATCTCATCGTCGTCCACCACCCCCTCTACCTGCGCGGCACCACGAGCGTGGCCGCCACCACACCCAAAGGCCGGCTGATCCACACCCTGATCAGGCGCGGCGTCGCCCTCTACACCGCCCACACCAACGCTGACGTCGCCAACCCCGGCGTCTCCGACGCGCTGGCCCGCGCCGTCGGCCTGACCGGCGACCTCGTGCCGCTGCGGCCCTTCCCCGACGACCCGTGGCGCGGCCTCGGCCGCATCGGCGAGCCGGCCGAGCCGACGACGCTGGGCGAGTTCGCGGCGCGGGCGGCCGAGGGGCTGCCCCGCACGGCGTGGGGCATCAGGGTGGCGGGCGACCTCTCCCGGCCGGTGCGCCGGGTCGCGGTCAGCGGGGGAGCGGGCGACTCCCTGCTCGGCGCCGCCGCCGAGGCCGGCGTCGACGTGTTCCTGACCGCCGACCTGCGGCACCATCCGGCCAGCGAGTTCGTCGAGTCGGGCGGGCCCGCGCTCATCGACGCCGCGCACTGGGCGACCGAGTGGCCGTGGCTGGAGAGCGCGGCGTCCATCCTGCACGCCAGTGGCGTTACCGTTGAGACGCGTGTCTCCGCCACGGTCACCGATGCTTGGACAAGAGGATATTGATCATGAAAGCTGCGCCTGACGCCCAGAAGAGATTGCTCGACCTGGCAGAGCTCGACTCCGTGGCGGACCGGCTGGCCCATCGCCGCCGCACCCTGCCCGAGCTGGCCGAGATCGACGAGAGCTCCAAGCAGTACGCCAGGCTCGCCACCCAGGTCATCGAGGCCGAGACCGAGGCCGGCGACCTCGCCCGCGAGCAGACCAAGGCCGAGAGCGACGTCGACGCCGTACGCACCCGCGCCGACCGCGACCAGAAGCGCCTCGACTCCGGCGCCGTGACCTCCCCCCGCGACCTGGCGAGCCTGCAGTCCGAGATCGCCTCGCTGCACAAGCGGCAGGGCGACCTGGAGGAGGTCGTGCTGGAGATCATGGAGCGGCGCGAGGCCGCCGACAGCAAGGTGCGCGACCTGGTGGCCAAGCGCGACGAGACCGCCGCCGCGCGGTCGGCCGCCGAGGACCGCCGCGACGCCGCGCTGAAGGAGATCGACAAGGAGGCGGCCGACGTCCAGGGCCGCCGCACCGGCGTCGCCGCCGAGATCCCCGCCGACCTGCTCAAGCTCTACGAGAAGCTCAGGGAGCAGTACGGCGTCGGCGCGGCCATGCTCCGCCACGGGCGCTGCCAGGGCTGCAAGGTCGCCCTGTCCATCGCCGAGATGAACCGCATCAAGGCCGCACCCCACGACGAGGTGCTCCGGTGCGAGGAGTGCCGGCGGATCCTCGTCCGCACCCCAGAGTCCGGCCTGTGACCCGTTACGTCATCGAGGCAGACGGCGGCTCGCGCGGCAACCCCGGCCCCGCCGGCTACGGCGCGGTCGTCAAGGACGCGGCGAGCGGCCAGGTGCTCGCCGAGTCCGCCGAGGCGATCGGCGTCGCCACCAACAACGTCGCCGAATACCGCGGGCTCATCGCCGGGCTGCAGGCCGTGCTGCGAGTGGGCGGCGAGGGCGCGGCGGTCGCGGTCAGGATGGACTCCAAGCTGGTCGTCGAGCAGATGGCCGGCCGCTGGAAGATCAAGAACGAAGGGCTGCGGCCACTCGCCTCGGAGGCCGGGGCGCTGGTGCGGCGGCTGCGGGTCACGGAGTGGACCTGGATCCCGCGCGAACGCAACCAGCACGCCGACCGCCTGGCCAACGAGGCCATGGACGCCGCCGCCCAGGGGCTGCGGTGGAAGGCCGGCGGCACAAGCGATGGCGAAGAACCGGGATTGCCCCCTTCGCCTTCGCCTTCGCAAACCGATCTCCTGGACGTCAGCAGCATCTCCGCCCCAGCCCGTGGCTCGTCGGACCTCTCCGCGCCTACAGCCTCCGTGGCCGCCGCCCAGCAGCGCACCCGGGCCGCCGGGAAAAAGGTGGAGACGGGCACTGGGTGGCGTCCCCCCACCCGCGTCGCCACCTCCCTGCTCCTCCTCCGCCACGGCGAGACCGAGCTCTCCCTCGAACGCCGCTTCTCCGGCCTCGGCGACCCCGAACTCACGCCCAACGGCCTGGCCCAGGCGGAGGCAGCCGCCGCACGCCTGTCGCGGGAGCCGTACCGGCCCGACGTGATCGTCTCCTCCCCGCTGAAGCGCGCCCGCCAGACCTCCGCCGCCATCGCCGCCCGCACCGGCCTCGACGTCGAGGTGGACGACGAGCTCAGGGAGGTCGACTTCGGCGAGTGGGAGGGACACACCTTCACAGAGGTCCAGCGCCGCTGGCCGGCCGAACTCGCCGCCTGGCTCGCCGACCCCGAGACCGCCCCGCCCGGCGGCGAGAGCTTCGCCGTGGCCGCCCGCCGCGTGCGGGCGGCGGGGGAGCGCCTGGTGGAGCGGTACGAGGGCAAGACCGTCCTCGCCGTCTCCCACGTCACCCCCATCAAGATGCTCCTGCGCCTGGCGCTCATGGCCCCGCTGGAGTCTCTCTACCGCATGCACCTCGACCTGGCCTGCCTGAGCCTGATCGAGTACTACGCCGACGGCCCTGCCGTCGTGAAGTCCTTCAACGACACCGCCCACCTGCGCTGACATCACGCTTACGCGGTGCTGTGGCCGTGCCGGGGTCCGCCAAGGCCCCGGCACGGCCGCCTGCGCATCGCCCCCCTCAGGCGATGACCTGCTCATTCCATCGGAGTGATCTTGCGGCTGAGTTGAGAACGGCTTGAAACTGATACCCTTTGCCAGACGAGTCGGCCGGGCGACCGCGTCGGGCTCCCAGCGGGCCCGCCGAGGAAGGTCCGGGCTCCACAGGGCAGGGTGGTCGGTAACACCGACCCGGGGTGACCCGCGGGACAGTGCCACAGAAAGCAAACCGCCTCCCGCACGCCGGGAGGTAAGGGTGAAAGGGTGGTGTAAGAGACCACCAGCGCCCACGGCGACGTGGGCGGCTAGGTAAACCCCACCCGGAGCAAGGTCAAGAAGGAACGCTTTTCGGAGCGTTCCGCGCGCGACGTTCGAGGGCTGCCCGCCCGAGCCGCGCGGGTAGACCGCTCGAGGCCGCCGGCAACGACGGCCCTAGATGGATGGTCGCCCCTTCACACGAAGGACAGAACCCGGCCTACAGGCCGACTCGTCACCCATTCCCTCTCTGACCTGGAAGGGAACGGGCGCCCTTCAAGATCAGGGCACGTTCTCCGGCCCTGGCGGAGGCTTCGGGGACGAGGTGGCCGTACAGGTCCACAGTGGTTGTGATCGACTCATGACCGAGCCACTTGGAGACCTCCGAGATTGGGACGCCGGAGGCGAGAGCGGTGCTGGCGAAGGTGTGCCTGAGGTCGTGAAAGGTCGTGTCGGGCGTCGGCTTGGCCAGAGCCTCAGCGAGGAACATCGGCAGGGGTACTTCGCGCACTGATACAGGGCTCTTGAGCGTCCTAACGATGGGCCGAGTGTTGGTCGACCATGATCATGCCCCTGTCGAAGTCGAGCCGATCGCCAGCCAGTCCGAACGCTTCCCCTTGCCGAAGCCCTGAGCCGGCGCCAACCAGAACGAGTGCGCGGTACTCCGGGACCATTGCTCGATACAGCGCGACAACCTGCTCAATAGATGAGCCCTTTCATCCTGAGTAGCGGCCCTCTTCGACGAGTTGCAGGACAAGGATCGCGCGCACGAGCGCAGTCGCACGATGGGGCAACAGCGCAGCTTGGTCTCCGGCAGGGGTACTTCGCGCACTGATCCAGCTGTCCGCGCGACAGCAGGGGACGATGGCGATGCCGCTTGAACGGCGTGCGGATTGTTCCGCCCGCTCCTTGACAGCCCTTGTCCGCGAAGGTCTTGACGCCGACGCCAGTCAGGGCATCGATCAGGCCGACTGTCCGAGCGGCGGTCAGGTCATGGACGGCGCCCGGCAGCGCAGGTGACGCCCACACCAGACGACCCACGGAATCGGCCAGCACTTGCACGTTCATCGCATGTTGTTTGTGTTTGCCGCTGTAGTACGGTCGCTCCTCGGCAAGGCGGTCGATGGGAATGAGGGTGCCGTCCAGGATGATGTAGGCCAGCCTGGATGCGCGCTCAACGGCGGCGGCAACGGCGTTCAGCCCGCTGCCTGCGGATGAGTTCGGCCAGATGGGTCAGGGTGTGGTTGGACAGGGGAATCGCGGCACGGTAGGACAGCAACGAGGCTCCCGGTTGGGGCATTGGATCTTCGTCGACTGCTGTCTTACCGGGATCCTCTTGCCATGCCAACCTGCTCCTGTACGAACCCGTGACGACCTGCACGGTCGGGTTATAGAGGCCTCAACGCCGACCTGCCCCAGCGTCTGCCGCTACTGACCTGCGCCATCCTTGAGGAAGCTCAGCGATTCGCCGCGAGGTGGCTCGTCGGGAGCGCCCCCTTTTCATCGATCTGGCACGAGGAGATATGAGCCGCGACGTTGCGATCGACTTGGAGTTCCACCACAACATCGATTTCATGGAGGTCCTCGATCGGCTCGCCCGCATGGGCTGGGAGTTGCTCCGCGAAGAAGACGCCATCTGGTACATGACCGACTACGACTGGAAGATCCTGCCGCTGGACGACCTGGCCGAGGCGAAGCGCGACATGCGCACCTCCTATGAGGCCGGAGAGGCGGTAGGCATAACCACCAAGCTGCCCGGCGAGGAGACCTTCGCAAACGTACTCTTCCATGAGGAAAGGACGTCGGTCTCCCTGATCCCTCTGCTGGATTACCGCACCATCGCGCACATGCCGGAGTTCGTCGATCTGGGCTGGTATCTCGAGAAGTTCCTGACGGCATGTAGAGATCTGCCCATCGTACGAACGGAAGCCAGCGACCAACGGTGACGATCTCAGAGAGGCCGCAGAAGACCGACCCGCGGCCTTTCGGCGGACGGGATCAGGGCGCGGAGCTTCGATCAACGCGGTTGGAAAGGCTCGATCCATCTGACTGCTTTGGGAGCAAGAAGTCGCAGGTTCACATCGACCAGGGACGTGGTTCCGCCGGAGGAAGTTCGGGACAGGGGCTCGGCACCGTGCCGCCATGACGACGAGCGATGTGAGCCTCAAGTAACCGGACGGCCAGTCCGTGACCATAGTGGAAGGCGAAGAGCAGCGGGACCTCCCCGTGAGGGCCCGGACGTTCGGGGTCAGCCCCATAGGCCAGAAGCACGGCGGTACATGCACAGCGTCCAGTGGCTGCCCGGTTTGGGCTGCTCCGTCAGCTTCCATGTCGATCGCATGCAAGAGCAAGGTCATGTTGGACGACACCTCATTCGGATCGATACCGGCGTCGAGCAACCGAGTCAGCTCCGCCAGGTCGCCGTGCTCCACGGCGTGATGCGCCTGAGTCATCGGCTCGTAGGTTGCCGCTTCATGTTTCATGGCTGTGATCGAAGCAGAAAACTCCATCGCGGTCCTGGTACCGAGCACGCGGCTGGGGCAGGCTGAGCCTCCTCGCAGAGCACTTCCAGTGCACATCGCACCGCTGCCGGATCAGAACCGGCCCACAGGCCGACTTGTCACTTCCACCCTTCGATCAGAGGGCGGCCGTAACGTCCAGACGATGTCGGTCGCGATGGTTAGGGTGCCCGGCATGACGATCGAGAACCCGCCGTACCGGCTCCTCCTCACCCCCGCTGAGAAGCCGATCCGCGAGCATGTGACCAAGTTCGGCGGTGCGCCGGTGTGGGTGAACGAGCCGCAATGGCCGCTGTCGCTGCGCCTGGAGCGGCCGATGATGTTCATCGGCCAGTTCCGTCTCCCGGGCCCGGAGCTGCGGATGGCGTACCTGTTCATGACCGACGAAGGCATTGACTGTACCTACGAGAGCGAGGCGGGGGAGAATGCGCTGATCGTCCAGCCCGGCCGGGTGCCACCGTTCATCGAGGTGCGCACTGATGCCGACGGTCCGACCATCTCCGAATACGCAGCCGAATTCGATGTCGCCAACCCCGGCGAACTCGACGACGTCTACGACAGCCGGATCGGCGGACTCCCGACGTGGCTGCAGTTCGAGGAATACCCTCCCGGCGCGTGGGACTTCCTGTTCCAACTCGACTCGGTCGGTCGCCTGGGCAACGACGTCAACTTTGGGGATGCAGGGGTCGGCTACGGCTTCCTCAGCCCGGACGAGCAGGAAGGCCGCTTCTTATGGCAGTGCTGCTAGCGCTCACCGGACCTGGCCTGATGACGAGTCGGCATGACTGGAAGAGCTTGAACCCCCGAGAACCAAGGCATGCCTCAACGTGATTCCTGTTCTTCGCGAATGCGCGCGGGGTGCTGGAGTGGATCTCCAGTGGGCGCTGTTGCACACGGCGGCTGTCCCGAGCGCCCTCAGCGGCGATTGCTCTGCGCCCGAGGTTCTACATCTCACATCATCGTTCTGACCAGGCCCGTTCTTTACTACGGTGGAGCACCGTGCAGATGTGTCGAGTCGCCGTTGTCGGGTCCGGTGGAAGCGGCAAATCCTACGTTGCCCGCGAACTCGGCCGCCTGCTCGATGCGCCGGTCACGCACCTCGACGCGGTCTACTACGACGACGAATGGAACCCGCTGCCGCCGGAGAAGTTCGAGGCGGCCCAGCGGGAGCTGGTCGCGGCACCGCGCTGGGTGATCGACGGCAACTACAACTCCTCACTGCACGTCCGGCTGCAAGCGTGCGACACCGTGGTGATGATGGACGTGCCTACCCGAGTCGCCCTGTGGGGGATTCTCTCCCGCCAGCTCCGGCACGGCGCCGGCCAACACGCATCCGGCGTCTACAACCGCATCCACTGGGGCGTGATCACTTACGTGGCCACCTACCGTCGGCGCATGCGTCCCAAAGTGCTGGCGAAGATCCACGAACTCGCTGCGGGCAAGCCGGTGGTGTTCCTGACCAGCCGCGCCGAGACGCGCCGCTGGCTGGGGCAGGTCGGCTAGTGACGGAGTCGCCGTTCAGGCGAGGAAGCAGCCGTCCCAGAGTGTTGTCGGCCAGCCGTACCGTGCCGGGCAGACTGTCTCGGGCACGCAGGTCGGGGTGGTGTCCGGCAATGAGCCGAGGACAGCGCCGACGAGCACGTCGGTCGGGGATGCCGGCAACCCCTCACGGAACTTTTCTGTAATTGTGGGGCATCTCATAGCCCTCCGACCGGAGAGGCGCGAGAAGGCGGGCGGCTTCTACGCGCCAGGAAGGACCAACTCCCCTCCAATCGGAGGCCGCCAGCATCCCGATAGAGGGGCCGTCAGTTTCATACCTCTACCGGGGCATCGATGACGCCCGCATCTACGGGCCGTCGTACGGCCTGGCGAGAGCTTGACGCCATTCTTCGCGGATCTCCTCCGCGCGCCGCCGGGCTTGCTCGGGCGAGCGGAATTCCTCAACCGGGTAGGGCACACCTTCCGCCTTATGGAGGCGGGGTTGAGAAAGCCTTAACGCTTCCCATCATCCCGTATTCGAGTCCAAGGGCGTTGCCTGAACGCCAGACTAAGGCGGGAACGACCACTCGCATGCTGGGCCTCTTGTTCTGCGATTCTTACGGCGAGCGCGTCCAGATCGGATGCGTGCAGGACATTGAGCAAGTCGCCTGTGAGTTGGGCTGGGGAAAGGTATGTCTTCCGCCAGGCGGCTACACCGACAGCCAAATTCGATGCTATCTCCCAGTGATCGCCGTACTGGACTCGCAGATCCTCGGCGGTGGCACGATGGGGCGCCGTTGGCTGCGGGGTTAGGTCTTCATTCATCTGTGCACCCCCGCGTGCTGTGCGATCACTAGCGCTGCCTGATCGGGGAGGTGCGCGGGGACGACCGCGATCCAGTCACGGTGCATGTCTGCGGCCGGCGCCGCGAAAAACACGTCTGTTTCGGCTCGGTTGGCGATGCGCGCCAACTCGATCAGATAGCTACCGGAGCGCTCCCCGATGGTGACCGTGGCGACTCTCCGCCCAGCGTCCGCGTAGACAAGCAGCGTTGGCGGATGCCGGCGTTTCTCGGCGCTCGGTTCAGGTCGCCTCTCGCAGTCGAGAGCAATCCGCGTGATCAGCTCAGCATGTACGCCTACCGTTTCTGTCATGGGCTCCAGAACGCGGTCCAGTGCGGCACGTTGCCGATCGGCTTCTGCCTTTGTGACGGGCTTGCCTGGCTCTAGTCCTTCGAGCTGTGCGGATATGTTTCGAGAGCGCATGACCACAAGGTAGAAAGACCGAGGTCAAGCTGTCTGTGGCACTTTCGGCGAGCCGTACCGTGAAGTGCCACACGCCTAAGGTTCCAGACCCACCGCGTCCGCCAGTTTCCGCATCTCCGGTGTCAGCGTGCGACGGCGGCCGACGATCGTCTGGAGCAGATCCTTGGCGTAACGCTGATTCGGCAGCCATGCGGGCGCTTCGCGTGCAAGCTGCGACAGGATATCTAGGGCTTTGTCGTACTCGCGCAGCATGACGTGAGCGTTGGCCACGTCCAAAAGATGTCGGTTTCGATTGTCGCTGGTAGGTCTCAATCCTGGGGGTACCTCGCGTGCGAGCCGTAGGGCCCGCTCTGGCTGATGCTCGATGATGGCGTTCTCCACCCGCTTCATCTGAACCGTGGCCGGTCCGAATGTCGTGAAGTATTCGTGGTACGAGCCGTGTTCTCGTCCCATGCGAACCGCGCCCGACAGGGCCAGTCGCATCATCTCGTCCGCTTCGTCCGTCCGGTTGTCTCGGATGGCTGCCGCGCTGCCACGCAGCAGCAGCCATCCCCAGGCGGAGAGTTCCGTGGTGGTCGCTCGCGACATGCGCGGCTCGATCTCGTCCGCCCAATCGACGGCACGAGAACGTGCCTCATCAAGGCGACGCTGGCGCAGGAGCAGCCAGCACAGGGTGATGACGGCGGACGCAGCCTCTATGCGGTCGCCGGTCTCGATCGCGTCCGCCACGGCGCCTTCCAGGGCTGTCTCGGCCACGTCGAACACTCGCGTCTGCGTAGCCAGTGAGCCGACCAGTTGCAGAACTCTGGCGCGGATGGCCAGGGCTTCCGGCCCGCCCTGCTCAACGAGGGTTTGTGCTTCCTTGACCAGGACGGGCAGGATCGTAGTCAGCTCGGCGTATGCGTCGTCGTGGTACAGCCGTACGGCGCTTGCGATGGCGGACCGCAAGCCGTCAGCGGTCGGCACGTCCTCAACATCGGCCGGGTCCGCACCCTGTAGTGCTTGCCGTAGCGGCGCGAGGCGATCCCCGTTTCCGTTCTGCTGTTCGGTCTCCGGAACGGGGCCGAGTAGCGCAGTAGTGGTGACGTCCAGCGCTGTGGCCCAGGCTCGAACGGTTTCGATACGTACGCTCTTGCGCTCGCCTTGCTCCACCTTCCGGATCAGGGACTGGGTGACACCGGACCGTGCGGCCAGCTCGCGCTGGCTGAGGCCGCGCAGCTTCCGGTAGGACTGCAAGCGCTCTCCGAGCATGTTCCCATCTTGAGGCCAAATCGCTGCCCCTGCCGTGGGTACGGCCGTATGGCTAGTGCTGTAACCGGAAACAATCACCGGGTTGGCGCGTAGGGCGCTCCGCCGGCGTGATCATGGACAGCCTGGCGGCGGGCACCACCGTCGCCGGCCTGGCCGCCCGGATAAATGACTCGCCGCGTCAGCGGGAATGCCGATGTAATCCTGCCATGCGCATCGTCTCGGAAACCGTCGCTGACGGCATCCGCGAACAGCTCTTCACTATCGGAGACATCCCCGGGGTGCTTTGGACGCCCGCCGAGGGCTCCGGTCCCCGTCCGCTGGTCTTGATCGGGCACGGCGGCGGCCAGCACAAGAAGGGATGGGAGGTCGTTTCCCGGGCCTTCCCCTACGTCACCTCCTGCGGCTTCGCGGTCGCCGCGATCGATGCTCCAGGTACCGGCGACAGGCCGGAGCACCCGCAAATCCGGCGGCTCGTCGCGCTCATACAGGAACGAGAGGCCGCGGGCGAGCCCTTCGGCCCGGCGTGGCCCGCCCTCAACGAAACCGTGGCGGCGCAGCTCATACCCGACTGGCAGACCACCCTGGACGCGCTCCAGAAACTGGACTCCGTCGGCGACAACCAGCCCGTCGGGTACTACGGCCTGTCCCAGGCCGGTGAGATGGGCATCCGCCTCGTCGCGGCCGAACCTCGGATCACAGCTGCCGTCCTCGGCCTCATCGGAAGCGACTGGCTGACCGACACCGCGGCGCGGATCACGATCCCGGTCGAGTTCGTGCTGCAGTGGGACGATGAAGGCAATCCGCGGGACTCAGTCATGAAGCTGTTCGACGCACTCGGCTCCGCCGAGAAAACCCTGCACGCCAACCCCGGCAGCCACTTTCGAGTCCCGTCCTTCGAAATCGACAGCTCGATCCGATTTTTCGCTCGGCACCTGGGCAGCCCTGGCACCGCGAGTAGTTCCTGACAGCATCGG
Organism: Nonomuraea sp. LP-02; assembly: GCF_036289125.1. Classification (NCBI taxonomy): domain Bacteria; kingdom Bacillati; phylum Actinomycetota; class Actinomycetes; order Streptosporangiales; family Streptosporangiaceae; genus Nonomuraea; species Nonomuraea sp. LP-02. Next base: position 135,192 of record NZ_JAXCLK010000001.1, read on the forward strand.
CGCCAAGCCGACGCGGGACTCAGGCTGCGGACGTCGGGGGTCGGCCGCCCCAGCGGACGCCCTTCTCGCTTCGGACGCCAATCCGGTGATCGGATTCCGGCCACAGCACTAGATTGCTCTGCATGGTCGCCGAGGGATCTTCGAAAGCCGCGTCCGCGCGGGTCCGGCTCATGGAACGGATCCAGGCGATCACGCCCTGGGACCGTACGGAGGAGGAGCAGGCGGCCGGCGCGCTGGCCTGGATCGCCGGTGGGGCGCCGCTGTATCGGACCAGGAAGCCAGACGTTCCCGATCCGCACCTGGTGAGCTACTTCGTGGCGCTCAACCCGGACGAGGAGCTGCTGCTGGTGGCGCACCGGAAGGCCGGGCTGTGGTTGCCCAGTGGTGGGCATGTGGAGCCGGAGGAGGATCCCTGGGACACCGTCGTCCGGGAGTGCCAGGAGGAGTTGCACACGGCGGCGGTTCCGAGTGCTGTCAGTGGTGATCGGCCCTTCTTCGTCACCTCGGCGCGGACGCGGGGTGAGGGGGCGCACACCGATGTCTCGCTCTGGTACGTCCTGGACGTCGCCACCGTCACCACCTACGACCGGCGGGAGTTCTCCGCGATCAGGTGGGTGGCGCCGAGGCGGCTGCTCGACGAGCCCGGCGAGCACCTTGATCCCCATATGCACCGGTTCGCCGGGAAACTCATGGAACGGCTGGGCCGATGACGACCAGGAACACGCACTGCTCCTTCTGCGGGGCGGCCTTCGCGGGCGGGCAGCCGTGGCCGCGCACCTGCGCCGCGTGCGGGAACACCAGCTATCTCAACCCGCTCCCCGTCGCCGTGCTGGTGCTGCCCGTCGAGGGCGGGCGGGTGCTGGTGGTGCGGCGGGCCGTCGAGCCGCGGCGCGGGGAGCTCGCGCTGCCGGGTGGCTTCATCGACCTGGGGGAGTCATGGCAGGAGGCGGCCGTACGCGAGTTGCGCGAGGAGACCGGGGTGGTCGTCGACGCGGGGGAGGTGCGGCTGTTCGACGTGATCAGCGCGCCCGACGGGACGCTGCTGGTGTTCGGGGTCGGGCCGCGGGTGGCCGCCGACGCGCTTCCGCCGGTGGTGGCGACCGCGGAGACGTCGGAGTGGCTGCTGATCGACGGGCCGCGGGAGCTGGCGTTCTCGCTGCACACGCGGGTGGTGACGGAGTACTTCAGCGGACAGGGCGCCGCCTTCAGCAGCGGGGAGGGCGCCGCCTTCAACCGAGAGGGCGCCGCGCGCCCGCGGCCCTGAGTCGAACAGCCGGCCGGGGGTTCAGGCGCGGCGGGGCAGCCGGTACGTCAGGTGCGTGACGAGGGCGGTGCCCCACGGCTCGCCGGCCGGTTCGAGGTCGAGGTTGTCCATCCCGGCGAGCAACCGTTCGCCCCGCTCCAGGAAGACCGGCGCGACGTGCAGGCGCAGCTCGTCGATCAGCCCCGCCGCCAGATACTGGTTGACCGTGTGCGCCCCGCCGGCGATGGCGACCGAACGGTCGCCCGCCGCCTCCCGCGCCCGCTCCAGGGCGGCCTCGATACCGTCGGTGACGAAGTGGAACGTCGTCCCGCCCTTCATCGTCAGCGGCTCGCGCGGGTGGTGGGTGAGGACGAAGACCGGCGCGTGGTAGGGAGGCTCCTCGCCCCACCAGCCGGTCCAGCCGAGGTCCCACGCCCCGCGCCCGGGGCTGAACATGTTGCGGCCCATGATGAACGCCCCCGCGTCCGTGATGCCCGCCATGACCTCGGCGTGCGCCTCCGGCTCGTCGACCATCCAGCGGGTCAGCCGCCCGTCCTCGCCCTCGCCGAACGGGTTGCGCAGGCTCTGGTTCGGGCCGGCCGTGAAGCCGTCCAGTGACATCGCCATGTCGCAGGTGACCTTGCTCATCTCGCATTCTCCTTCGCAGTGGAGCGGTTCTCACGAAGGAGTCGGAGCGGGCGACGGATTCTCTACATGCCGGCCGACATTATTTTCGGGGCGCGCGAGGGGCGGAGACGCCGCAGGTCTCCGCCCCTCCGGCCCCTGGGAGTGAGGACCGGCTCCACGAGGGGGACACTAGCTCGGCGGACGCGCCCGGTCTGCGGAAGATTATGCAGAACGGGCCGCCCAGGCGGCGAGGATCGCCTCCTCCTTCTCCGGCGCGATGCCGTGCGTGCTCCTCTTGCCGAACGTGCGTTCCTGCTCCGGGATCTCCCGCAGCCACGCCCACGTGTCGCGCACGGTCTCGGCCACCGGGCGGATCCGCAGCCCGGCGGCCTGAGCCCGGTCGGTCGGGACGGTCCAGAAATGCGTGTTCTCGGGCGACGGAGGGCCGGGCCAGAGCGGCAGCTCCACGAACTCCCCGGCACCCTGCTCGATCAGGAACTCGCTGTCCACCCACACGAACTCGGCGTCGGACCCGGTGGCCTCCTTGCACGCCTCCAGCCACTCCCCGTAGGTGGTCTGGCCCACCGGCCCCGTCACCACGAACCGGCCGTTCCCGCCGCGCTCGGCCTGGTCGAGCGTGAAGATCGCCAGGTCGCGGGCGTCCACGAACTGCAGCGGCTCGTCCGGCGCGCCCGGCGCGAGCACCTTCCCGCCGCGCGCGATCCTGGTGAGCCACCACGGCAGCCGGGCGACGTCTTCGTACGGGCCCAGGATGATGCCCGGCTGCACGATCAGCACGTCGCCGTCGAAGCCCTGCTCGACCGCCCGCTCGCAGCCCGCCTTCAGCACGCCGTAGTTGCCGTCCTCGGGGCCGGCGTCGGGCGCGCACGGCCAGAGCTCGGCGTCGTCGCCGGCGGGCTCGGCGGGGAACCCGGCGAGCGCCGAGATCGTGGAGATGAACGCGTAGGTGCCCGCGTGCCCGGTCAGCGCCCGCGCCGATGCGCCCACCACGCGGGGGACATAGCCGGAGGTGTCGACCACGTAGTCCCACTTGCGGCCCTCGGCCAGCCGCTCCAGGTCGGCCGGCGACTCGCGGTCGCCGCGCACGGCCTCCACCCCGGGCACGTCGGCGCCGCTGCGCCCCCTGTTGAACGTCGTGACCTCATGGCCCCGGGCCAGTGCCTCCTCCACGACGGCACGCCCCAGGAACCCCGAACCACCGATGACAAGAACCTTCATGCGCCCCATTCTTCGCCCGCGAGCACCCCGCCATCGGACATCTTCACCGAGGGCGTAGACCGCAGCGGCGGCACCAGGTGCACCCTGGCCGTCGCGATGTCGAAGAACAACCCCACCAGCTCCAGCTTCCCGGCCCTGACCTGCTCGTCGACCTTCCGGTACGTCCGCAGGTTCTCCAGCTGCTGCTGCACGTTGACCCGGCACAGCACGTCCAGCGCTCCGGAGTGCAGCCGGTCGCCCTCGGTCTCGATGAACCTGGCCAGGCTGTGACGGCCGTGCCGCAGCCAGCGCCGCAGCCCCGGCAGGCTGCCCGCCCGTACGCCCGCGCTCAGCACCCCGGCCATCGCGCCGCACCCCGAGTGGCCGCACACGGTGATCGTGTGCACGCCCAGCACCTGGGTGGCGTACTCGATGGCGGCCACCACGGAGTCGTCGCGCGGCTCGGCACCGCGGCGCGGCACCAGGTTGCCGATGTTGCGTACGGTGAACAGGTCGCCAGGGCCGCTCGCGGTGATCAGACTGGGCACGATCCGGGAGTCGGCGCACGTGATGAACAGGTGCGACGGCTGCTGTTTGCGCGCCAGCTCGGTGAAGATCGGGCGCACCAGCGCGGCCGTACGCCGGTGGTATTCGTGCGCCCCCGCCGTGAGCTGGCAGTCCACCTGGACGGACCCGCCGTTTGAGATCACGGTACGCCGGCCGGGGCCGCGGCGCCGCTGGTCCCACGGGAGCCACCAGCGGTCCGGCTCCAGCGGCAGCGACTTCTTCGTCGGGCGGGACCGGGCGCCGCTCGCCGTCAGCGCGTACCACTCGTCGTGCAGTTCGTCGATGTCGACCGTGCCGCCCGTCCGCTCATGGTCCAGCCGCCAGGAGTGCAACGCGTCGAACGCGGCGTTGTCCATGAAGTCGATGTTGAGGTCGAGGTCGACCGGTGTGCCCGTGGCGATCGTACGCAGCTCGCGGGTCAGCCGCGGCACGCCGAGGAACGTCAGCGACCCCGACACCGTCACGTGCAGCCGGCCGTCCCTGCCGCCGCGCTTGTGCACCGTGACCCAGGTCAGCCGGCGCAGCGCGAGCAGCGCGGCCAGCCCGAGCCCGGCCAGCACGCCCTCGGCCAGGCCCAGGAGGATCACGGTGATCATGGTCACGACGTACACGGGGACCTCGCCGTGGCCGTGCACCTTCCTGATGTGGCCGAGGTTCACCATCTGTACGCCGATGAACACCAGCAGCGCCGCCAGCGCCTCCATCGGGATCAGCGCGAGCGACCAGCCGAACCCGAGCGCGAACACCAGCACCCACACCCCGTGCAGGATGGTCGAGCAGCGGGTGCGCGCCCCCGCCACCACGTTCGCGGTGCTGCGGACGATCACTCCGGCCACCGGCAGGCCGCCGAGCGCCCCCGACACCATGTTGGCGACGCCCTGCCCGGTCAGCTCCTGGTCGAGGTCGGCGCGCCGGCCGGTGTGCCGGCCGTCCACGGCCACGCAGCACAGCAGCGACTCGCAGCCGGCCAGCAGCGCCACCAGCAGCACCGCGGCCACCACCAGGTGCCAGTCGCCCTGCGGCAGCACGGGGAAGGCCCACTCGACGCCGCTGCCGGACAGGTCGATGCGGGTGACGTCCCAGTCGAACACCCACGCCGTCACCGCCGCGGCCAGCAGCGCGGCCAGCGGCGCGGGGACGGCCCTGACCCGCTGGGGCAGCCGCGTCCACAGCGCGAGCACCCCGATCGTCACGAGGCCCACCATGACCTTGTGGCCGTGCACGTCGGCGAGCTGGCCGGGAAGCTGGATCAGGTTCGCCACCGCCGACTGCTGCGGCGAGCCGCCCAGCACCACGTGGAGCTGGGACAGCGCGATGATCACGCCCACCGCCGCCAGCATGCCGTGGATGACGGCCGGCGAGACCGCGAGCGCCGCCCTGGCCGCCTTGAGCACGCCCAGCACGAGCTGCACCGCGCCGGCCAGCAGCGTGATCATGCAGGTGGCGCGCCAGCCGTAGGTCTGCACCAGATCCACGACGACCAGCGACAGTCCCGCGGCCGGCCCGCTCACCTGCATCGACGAGCCGCCCAGCGCGCCCGCGACCACGCCGCCCACCACGGCGGCGATCAGTCCGGACGCGAGCGGGGCCCCCGAGGCCAGCGCGATGCCGAGGGAGAGGGGCACCGCCACGAGGGAGACCACCAGCGAGGCAGGCACGTCATGACGGAGGGTGTTCAGCAGGCGACCCTGCGTGTCGCGGAACATGCAGCAAACCCTAGTGCGCGGGCTTCCGCGCTTTGGCTGCGCTTCGCGTGGGTTTTACCGAGTAATGAGGACGGCCGACGGCCCGGTGAGATGCGCCGCGCGGCGGCGGCGCTCAACAGGTGTGTCCTTCAGGGGGGCGCCGGCCGGCGTCCTCAGCGGTAGTAGTCGTGCGGGTAGTCCTGCTCGCGGCGCCTGCGGCCACCGGAGGTGGTGCCGTCGGCGGCGTTGGGAGCCACCTGAGGGGCGGCCGGCTGCGGCTGGGCGCCGTAGCCGGGCCACGGGGCCTGGGCGGCGCCCGCGGCGGGCGGCTCGGGCCAGGCTGCGGCGGGGAGGCTGGTGATGTCGCCGGTCTCGTACGCGGGGTACGCGGACGGCGGCGAGGCCGGCGTCGGGGTCGACAACACGTCCGGGTAGGAGGCGGACGCCGAGACCGCGCGGTTAGGCATCGTCGGGGTGCCCGTGGCGGGGCTCGGCCCGGTCACCGGGTCGGAGTCGTCGGCCACCGCCCAGCCGGGACGCACCTCGTAGGAGGCGGGGTAGGACGAGCGGGACGCGGGCTGCTCGAACGCCGGCCAGGAACTCGCCGGACCGGGGTAGGAAGCGGCGGCCGGAGCCGCGTCGTCGAGGATGTCGGCCACCGGCCCCGCGGGCCAGGAGCCGGACGCGGTCGGCGCGGGCGTCGTCCACGTGGAGTCCAGGGCGTCGGCCGGGGCGCCGTTGTAGGCGGCGGGGAACGGGTCGCTCGTCGGCGCGCCGTGGATGGGCGCCGGGTGCGCGATCGGGAACGAGCCGCTGGAGGTGGGCGTGGCGGCGGGGAACGAGCCGCTGGTGGTGGCGCTGTTGGAGGAGATAGCCGGGTAGGAGCCGCTGCTCGTGGCGGCGGGACCGGCGGCGGCCGGGGCCGCGGCGGCCGGGCTCGCGGCGGCCGGGCTCGCCGCGGCGCGGGAGCGGGACCGGGAGGAGCGCGAGGAGGAACGGGGCGCCGGGGACGGCTCGGGCCGGGAGGCGGGCACCGGCTGCGCGCCCGCGCCGAGGATGCTCATCACGTCGGGCGTCGGGGCGGCGAAGGTCACGGTGCGCTGCTCGGCGAGCTCGGCCTGGGAGGGAGCGCGCCGGCCGGGCTCGACGAGGTCGGCGAGGTTGGCGGCAGCGGCGGCCGGAGCCGGGGCCGGGCGTTGCGGCAGAGGGGCCTGGATGGTGGTCGCGTCGGGATCGACGCTCGCGGCCACGGGGCGCGGCTTGGCCTTGCGCTCGGTGCGCCGCTCACTGGGGCGGTCGGCGGGACGTTCCGCGGGGCGGTCCTGGCGGCCGGGGCGCTCGGCGGCGCGCTGCGGCTGCCGCTCGGCCGGACGCTCGGCGGGGCGTTCGGCGGCGGGACGCTCGGACGCGGGGTCGCCGGGGCGGCTGGCGGCCTTCCTGGCCGCCACGGTGCCGCCCGCGCCGAAGCCGCCCTGCTCGGCGTCGCTGCGGATGCTGGCCCAGAACTCCTCGTCATCCTCGTCGTTGACGGCGGGGTTGCCCCACTCGTCCACGCCGCGTTTGCCGCGCTGGCCCGTACGGACCGGCTTGGGCTGTTTGGGCGCGTCTATGGGGCTGAAGTCGGGGCTGAAGTTCGCCATCCGCGGCTCGTGGGACGCGAACTCGTCCGTGGAGCGCGCATGGGTCTTCTCCTCCTTCTCGGCCATCTCCTTCAGCCGCTCAGGAGGCAACGAGCTCTCTCGCCGACTCATCGAACGCATGCCCAGTGCCACGACGACGAGCACGAGGAGCACGATAGCGACCAAGCTCACGACGACCGCTGTCATTGCACCACCCTCAAAGCCATGGCCTCCCTCTGGCACTGGTGAGATCGCGCGGCCATCGACGCGATCTGCCCCCTTTGATCACCAATGCCTAACGATTGGATCTGATTGTGTCGGACCACTATGAGCGTTGTCACACCCTACGTGAAGAATTGGTACACCCCATTACCTGGGGTGTTCGCCCTGTCACTCGATGTCGACCGCTGTCAGCCTGCCGCGGGCGATGGTCTGGTCCGCGATCTGTTTGAGGATCTCGGGGAGGGTGCTCCCCGCTGCGGGATCGACCTTGCCGTTCAACGTGTAGACCGTGAAGCGGTAGCTCCCCGGGGTCCTGCATGGGGGGTCGTAACCCGTTTTCCCGCTGGTCACCTTCGCCTGACCGCTGCCCTCCGGCGGGTCCTCGGCGGCGTTGGGGCCCAGCTCGGTCGTGGTCGCCGGGATGTTGTAGAGCACCCAGTGCACGGCCGCGTCCGAGGAGGTGTGCGAGTCGACCACGATGGCGATCGACTTGGCCTCCGACTGCGGCTGACTCGACCAGCGCAGCGGCGGGCTGCCCTGGCCTCCCTGGCAGGAGTATTCGCGCGGCAGCGGTTTGCCGTCGCGCAGCTCAGGGCTCGAGACGTTGATCTCCGCGATGTCCTTGGCCTGTGATCTGCCGATGAGACTGCCGCAACCCGTCAGCGCGAACGCGGCGACCACAGCCGTCACAGTGACGGTGATGCGTCGCAGACGCGTTGCCGTGTTACACAGCCCCATGCCGGACGATGCTACGCGGCTCTCGGCGATGCGCAGACCGTTTCTCGATGGTCGGTGCCCGGTAAAGGAACCGAAACCAGCCGGAATCGCGGGATCCGGGTAGTGAAGTTCGCCACACCTGCCCCTCTGGTTGCAACCCCCTGCCGGTATCGCGACATGAGGAAGGACGCACAGGGAGCCGCCTTCCGGGATCTTCGGTCGGCGAGGTGAGGGATGGAGGGGACGGCGGCTGCCACGTTGCGTGGGGGCGATCGCGCTCCGGGTGCGGCCTGGCGCTGGCCCTGGGCCTGGCTGGCACGAACGTGGCGCCGCCGGTGGCCAGGCACGACAGCCTGCGGCCGGGCCGCCATCGAGCATGGCACCGGCGGCGCGGGCCGGCAGGCGGACACGCCGCGCGGAACGTCGATCTTTACCGGCCCGGCGGCCTGCCTCGCCTTCGGTCCTAAGCTGGCCTTGTGACCTCTCAAGGCCCGCTACGCGATCCCGCCAACCGCGTCTCGCCCAAGGCCGTACGCCTGTGGCTGCTCCAGTCACTGGTGGCGTTCGTCCTCATGCTGGGAGGCTCGCTGCTGGTGGCGCGGCTGGTCGGCGGATGGGGGTGGCTGCCCGACTGGCTCTCGGAGCACTCCTGGCTGCTGCCCGTCGCGGTCGTGGTGCTGGGGCTGCCGTTCCTGGCGGCCGAACCGTTCGTACGCTACGCCGTGCACCGCTGGGAGCTCTCAGGCGACGTCGTCTACGCCAGGTCGGGGTTCCTGACCCGGGAATGGGTCTTCGTGCCCGTGAGCCGCATCCAGACCGTCGACAAGGGGCAAGGCTGGTTCGAGCGGATGCTCGGGCTGGCCACCCTGGAGATCCGTACCGCGTCGCACGCCGGGTCGTCCACGATCCAGGGGCTGGAGTACGGGGTGGCGGCGGGGCTGGCCGAGCAGCTCGCGCGGCGGGCCGAGGTGCTGAGGGACGACGCGACATGACCGATCCCCGTCCCTACCAGAGCGAGTCCGGCCCGGGGGAGCCGGGTCCGCCTTCCAGCGGTCCTCCGGTCGCGCCGCCGATGCCTGTTTCCGTGCCGTTGCGGTTGAGCCCGAAGGTGCTGCTCATCGACCCGGTGCGGATGCTGCCCTCCCTCCTCCTCCCCCTGGTGGGCGTGCTGTTCGTGGGCGGGTTCTCGGCCAGGTCGTACATCTGGGCCGCTCTCGGCGTCGTCGGCACGGTGGTGTTCGCGGTCGTTCGCTGGGCCACGTTCACGTACGAGCTCGTGGGCGACCGCCTGGAGACCAAGCGCGCGCTCATCAGCCGGTCGGTCCGTACGATCCCGCTGGAACGGATCCGCGGCGTCGACGTCTCCACCCCTCCCATGCACCGGCTGCTGGGCCTGGCCGTTCTCAAGATCGACACCGGGGCGAGCGGCGGGAACGAGGAGGCCGGGCTCGACGGGGTGACGCTCACCGAGGCCGAACGCCTCAAGACCGTCCTGCTGCGCCGCACCGCCCCCGCGTATCCCCTGGACCCCGCGCACGCCGCGCATTCCGCGCCCGCCGGCCCGGCTCCCGCGCACGTCGCCGGGCACGCCGAGCGGGAGATCGTCAGGGTGCCGAAGCGGTGGCTGCTGTACGGGCCGCTGTCCGGGGCTTACCTGCTCACGCCGTTCGCGTTCGCGGGCGGCGCGATCGGGCTGGCGTTCCAATGGGGCGACGACCTCGGAGTGGGCCGCGACGTCGCCTGGCACGCGGGGGAGTGGCTCTGGGAGCGCCCCTACCTGCTGCTCGCCGTGGCGGTGCTGCTCGTCCTGCTGATGCCGGTGCTCGGCGGGGTCATGTACGCCGTCTTCAACTGGGACTTCGTGCTCAAGCGGCGGGACGGCTACCTGGTGGCCGAGCGCGGGCTGGTCAACCGGCGGAGCGTGTCGCTGGAGTCCCAGCGGGTACGCGGCTACGAGATCGTGGACGGGCTGGCCGAGCGGTGGGCGGGTGTCGTACGCGCCTGGGCCATCGTGACCGGCCTCGGCGACTCGCGGACACGCGGCCAGCTCCTCCCCGACGTGCCACGGCCGGTCGCGTACGCGGTCACGGGCGAGGCCGTCGGGCCGTACGACGCCGCCCTGCGCGCCCACCCGCCTGTGGCCCGCGACCGCCGCCTCTTCCGCGCGATCTTCCCCTGGGCGGTGCTGGCCCTGCTCAGCGCCGTGACCGCGGTGGTCACCGGGGTGACGCTGGGGTGGATCCTGGCCGTGGTCGCGTTGCTGCTCGCCGGCGTGGGCATTCCCCTGGGGCTCGACCGGTACGCGTCGCTGGGGCACGGCTACGACGGGGCGCGGCTCAGCGTACGGTCGGGGTCGCTGCGCCGGTCCCAGGCCGTGATCGAACGGCGGGCCGTGGTGGGGTGGCGGCTGCGGCAGACCTGGTTCCAGCGGCGCGCCGGGGTGCTCACCCTGATCGCCGGGGTGGGGGCCGGTACGGGCGGCTACGAGGCGATCGACGTCTCCGAGGCGCAGGGGGTGGCTTTTCCGACGGAGGTGACGCCGGAATGGCTCACTCCGTTCCTCGGTGGCACTGAGGGCAGCTCCCCGGCCTGAAAGGCCGGGGACTCGACCAGCGCCTCGCCGCTCGGAGGAGAGCTGTCCCGGTGTTTCTTCTTCGCCGGTCAGTCCTGGCGGCGGGCGCCGAACATGATCTCGTCCCAGGTCGGGACGGAGGCGCGGCGGCCCCGAGAACCCTTGCGCGCCTGCCGGGCGGCGGGCGCGGGCGGCGGGGACGGAACCGGCACCGGCGGCTCCTCCTTGGCGTCCTTGCCTCCCGGCCGAGCGGCCGGAACCTTGGGCTCGGCGCCAGGGGCGGGCTTCGGCTTGGGCGCCGGAGGCTTGGCCTCCTCCTTGACCGCCTCCTCCTTGACTGCCTCCGGCTGCTGAGGCTTCGGCTGCTCGTTCGCCTTCGGCTGCTCGGGCTTGGGCTGCTCGGGCTTGGGCTGCTCAGTCGCGGGAGCAGCGTCCTCGGCGACCGGCTGCTCGACAGCAGGCGCCTCGGCGCTGGGAGCGGGCGGCGGCGTGGTGGCCGACTGCTCGGCGACGGCGGACTCTGCGGTTGCGGGCTCTGCGACGGCGGGTCCTGCGGTTGCGGGCTCGGCCACGGCGGGCTCTGCGGCGGCAGGCTCTGCGGTGGCAGGTCCTGCGGCGGCGGGCTCAGCGGTGTCGGACTGCTGGGCGGTGGCGGGTCCTGCGGTGGCAGTAGCGGCTGCTGTACCAGCGGCGCGCTCGGTGGCCGAAGGCTCCGTGGCGGCGGGCTCGGTAACGGCGGGCTCGGTGACGGTGGGCGGCTCGGTGACGGCGGTTTCGGCAGCGGCCGGCTCGGCGGTGGCGGTCTTCTCGGGCTCCGGGGTCTCCGTGCTCGGCTCTGTCTCCGCAGCCGGGGCTTCCGCCGCGACGGGCGCGGCCTGGCTCGGCGCGCGCTCGGACTTGCTGTCGTCGCTGGTCGTCGGCTGAACGGGTGCAGCGTCGGCGCCGGTGCTCGCCTCGGGGGCAGGCGAGGTCGTCGTGGCCGTGGTGGAGGCGTCGGTGGGCGCGGCTTCGGCGGCCGGTGCCGCCGCGTCGGCGATGGCCGTCCCGCTGGGTGTCTGGACTGCGGGAACGGCCGGCTTGATGGTGGCAGTGGCGTCCGACGACGGCTCGGCCGAGGAGCCCGCTGTGACGCTCGCGTCAGTGGCCGGCTGCGCTTCGGCGGCGTTGTCGGAGGCCGTATCCGCGGAGGCGGGCTCTTGCGCGGTGGTGGAGCCGGTGGCCGCCTCCGGAGTGGCGGCGGCATCGGTGGTGGCAGAGGGCTCGGCGGACGGCGCCACCTGAGCCGCAGGGGTCACCTGCGCGGACGCCGCCGGGTCGGCGGACGTGGACTCCTCGCCCGGCTGGGCCACCTCGATCGACGCCGCGTCACCGGGCGTTGCCACGCCGGCGGACGTCGGCTCGTCGGCCGACGACGGCTGCTCGGTGGTGGACTGCCCCCCGGCAGCGGGGAGCTCGGTGGCGGCGGACGGCTCCGTGGTGGAGGGGGCAGGGTCGGCGTCTGGAGTCGCATGGGCCGACGGAGACGCCTGCCAGGCCGGCTCGGCGGGCGCGGTGTCCTGGACGGGCGACGGTGTCGGCTGACCAGGTGTGGCGCTCTCGGCGAACGGCGGCGTCGGCTGCGGGGTGGTGCGGATCTCGGCAGCCGGAGGCTCGTGGGTGGCTGGGGCGTCCGGCGTGGAGGCGCGTGCGGAGGGGGCGTAGATGGTGTCGTTGTCGCGGTCGGCTGGGCGGCCCGAGCTGAAGTCGGGCAGCCACGGCGAAGTCCCGCCACGGCGGGACGAGTTGTCGCCGGGGCGGGCGTGGCCGTGCTCGCGGGATCCGGCCTCGTGGGACGGAGAGTCGGGGCGCAGCGGGTCGCGGGCCGCCGGGGACTGGTCGCGGGTGGCGTCGCTCGGCTGACGGTAGGCGGACTCGCGAGAGGACGGGTCACTGAGGTAAGCGGACTCGCGGGAAGGCGGGTCAGCGCGGTAGGCCGACTCACGGGAAGGCGGGTCAGCGCGGTAGGCCGACTCGCGAGAGGACGGGTCACTGCCGTAGGCGGACTCACGAGAAGGCGGGTCGGCACGGTAGGCCGACTCGCGCGAAGGCGGGTCAGCGAGGTAGGCCGACTCGCGGGAGGAGGTCCCGGTGTGGTCGCGGGCCGGGGTGTCGGTGGGGCGCGGGGGCGGGTTGTAGCCGACGGCGGGCTCCTCCGGCTCGCGCCGCACCACCGAAGGGAACGGCAGCGCGTCGGAGGCGAGCGGCGGCACCGGCTGCAGCTTGGCCACGCGCGGCGCGAACGGCGTCACCGTGGTGTCCTCCACCACGGGCGGCTCGGGGTCGAAGTCGGCCGCCGACAGCCGGACGGCCTCGTCGTCGTGCGGCGTCACGTGGCGCTTGCGCGGGTCGAACAGCCACTCGGCGTGGCGCGTGTGACCGTTCCAGACGTAGCCGAGCTTGACCCGCCACAGGCCGTCGTCGCGCTTGGCGGAGTCCCAGTCGATCTCGTCCGTGGGGACGCCGCGCCTGGTCAGCCGCTCGGCGACGAGGTCGCCGAGTGTGGGGCCGGGGGCGGACTCGCCCGGCATGCGTACGGCGACGCGCTGCGCCTGCTGGGCGACGTATTCCCGCTCCTGCAGGACGGGCCCCTCGAACCAGCGCACGCGCTCGACGGGGATCCCGGCGGTCGCCGCGATCTCCTCGGCGGTCTCCCCGGCGCGGATGCGAGCCTGGATCTCCTTGGGACGCAACGGACTCTCCACTTCGATCTCGTACTGGCCGAGACGGGAGAAATTGCCGCGGACGGCAGCACGGAGCCGGTCGTCCACGGGAAGAGTGAAGCGGGTTCCCCGTCCGGCCGTGGCCAGTACGAGATAGGTGCCGTCCTCACTCACCGCGACGAGTCGGAGCTCCTGCATGCGAGTCCCTTCGTCAGCGTCGCCATTCTTCCCCCGGACCCTTGAGTCTCTCGCGTGTGCCGGTTGCCTGCCAGCACCGTACCCGGCATGTCCGAACATCGCCTTCCTGGGATAGCCAAGGGGCGATGTGACGCCGGTCACATTCGTCGAATCCATCCCTCTAGAGCCTGCCGCTATGCATGAGGAGGTTAAGGGCCCTCGACGGGTTCTGGCGAATCGCGTCGCGGGCAAAGGCGCAGTTGAGCAGAGACGCGAGGATCGCCGGGTTCGCGTCGGGAGTGCGTTCCATGAGCCGCGCGGCGGCCGCCGCGAGGTGCGGCACGGCCCCCGTGTACGCGGCCCCGCCCGGCCCGATCCGGCACCCGTCGGCGTCCGCGGCCCCCACGACGAACACGCCGGCGCCCACCAGGGAGCGCACGGCCTCGCCGAGAGCGGGGGAGCCCGCGCCGTCCACGGGGAGCGCGGCGACGGACGGCCCCCGGGCGTGTCGGCGGATCCATTCCAGCCCCGCCAGTACGTCGGCCAGCGACCCGGGCCCGCCGCAGCCGAGCGCCCGGATCGAGGTGATCCCGGCCCCTGGCGCGGCGGCGTGGGCCCGGCCGGCGACCTGGGTGCCGTGGCCGGTGCAGTCGCGGCCGGAGCCCCCGGTGGCGTCGTAGGCCCGCCACGCCCGGTCGCCGAACTCGGCGCGTCCCGTGTCGACACCGCTGTCCACCAGGTAGATCGTGGTTCCGGCCCCGGTCGCGGGCCCGGTCAGAGGGTGGGCGGGACGCCGTACGGGCATAGGGTGGATCTGCCGGTCGGGCTCGACGGCGCGCACTCGGGGGTCGGAGCGCAGCGACGCCAGCTCGGCGGCGGTGAGATACGTGGCGAAGCCGGGCAGCGCCGCCGTGTAGTAGCGCCGCACCCGCCAGCGCACCTCGCCCACGAGGTCGCGGGCGGCGGCCCGGCCGCGCGCGACGACGATGTAGGGCCGCGTGGGCTCGGTGACGGCGGGGCGCGCGGTGAGGCCGGAGGCGGGCGTCATGGCCAGGGGTACGGCGGTCGCGGCGGCCGTCGCCGCGGCCGCGGCCAGATACACGGAGGGCAGGCCGAGTCGTCGGGGCACGAGCCACGAGGGTGCCTGTCAGCCATGTCACACCAACATCGGGACACGCCGTCACGTCTATTCACGGGACAGGTCTTTACCGAGCGCATGATGAGAGAGGACTGATCCGGGGGATGGGCGGCGAGCAGCGGACCTTCGAGCTGAGTGTGCCGCAGATCCTGGGGGGCGCCCTGGCGGCGGTGACGGCCGCCGTGGCCGCGTCCTTCCTGGGCGTGGCCGGCACGGTGATCGGCGCGGCGGTCATGAGCGTCGGGAGCACGGTGGGCACCGCCGTCTACACGCACTACCTGAAGCGGACGGGGGAGCGGGTGCGGCTGCGGGCCGGGTCTCCCGCACGCGAGGAGGAAACGCTCGCATCCGGCGCGGGCGGCGACACGCTGGTGCTGCCCGTCGTCGAGGCCGGAGAGCCACGCAGGAGGCTGCCCTGGGGGCGGGTGGCGCTGGCCGCGGGGCTGGTGTTCGCGGTCAGCATGGGCGGCATCCTCGTCTACCAGGCGGCCGCCCATCAGACGGTGCACGAGCAGGTCACCGGCGGGACGACGCGGCACAAGCCCGCGACCGGCGACCGCCGGACGCCGTCCGGGCCCACCGTCCGGGCGAGCGTTCCCGCCGTGCCCGTCGCCACGCCGGAGGCCGGTGTCACCCGGACGCCGGAGCCGACGCCGAGTGCCACGCCGACCGTGACGACCACGGTCACCGCCACGCCCACGGTCCCGGCCGCTCCCACCGCCACCGCCGGCCAGGAGCCGGCCGAGCCGCAGCAGAGCGCCACCGCTCCGGCCGAGCCGGAGCCCACCCCGGTCGACCCGGCTCCCGAGCCGGACCACCCGGAGGCCGAGGCTCAGCCGAGCACCTGGTCCAGGTAGGCGTTGCCGAACAGCCGGCCGGGGTCGAGCCGGTCGCGGAGCGCGGTGAAGTCGGCGAAACGGGGATAGACCTTGGCGAGGTAGGCCGCGTCCCGCGTGTGCAGCTTGCCCCAGTGCGGCCGCCCGTCCAGCCGCGTCATGATCTCCTCGACGCCCTCGAAGTACGCCGGGTTCGGCGTGGGCCGGTAGATGTGGCAGGCGACGTACGCCGACGCCCGCCCGTACGCCGTGGACAGCCAGGCGTCGCTCGGCGGCGTCACCCGCACCTCCACCGGGAACGTGATCTTCCAGTCCATGCGCTCGACCAGGTCGCGGGTCTCGCGCAGCGCCTGCGCCAGCCGCTCGCGCGGCACCGCGTACTCCATCTCCAGGAAACGCACGTCGCGCCGGGCCGTGAAGACCTTGTACGAGGCGTCCACCGACTCGGAGTCCCCGAGCGCCGCCGCACTGACCGCGTTGATCCGCGGGATCAGCCCGGGGACGCGGGCGCCGAGCGCGCAGGCGGCCCCGAACACGGTGTTCTCCAGCAGGACGTCGTCCATCCAGTGCCGCGCGGCGCTGCGCGGCCGGGCCGGTCCGGGGTGGCGGTTGTTGGTCTTGACCAGGCAGGCGTCGGTGTGCGGCAGCCAGAAGAAGTCGAGGTGCTCGTTGCCGGCGGTCAGCTCGTCGAGCGAGGCGAGGATGTCGCTGAGCGCTATCCTGCGCCGCCGGTTGTGCAGCAGGAACGCGGGCTCCACCCGGAGGGTGACCGAGGTCAGCACGCCGAGCGCGCCGAGCCCCACCCTGGCCGCGTCGAACAGCTCGTCCCCGGGAACGGCGCTCGCCACCGTGCCGTCGGCGAGCACCAGCTCCAGCCCGGTGACCTGGTCGGCGAGGCCGCCGCTGTCGCGGCCGGTCCCGTGCGTGCCGGTCTGGATGGCGCCGGCGACGGTCTGCTCGGTGATGTCGCCCATGTTGGCGAGGGCGAGGCCGCGCCGGTGGAGCAGCTCGTTGAGCTCGCGCAGCGGGGTGCCGGCGAGGACGGTGACGCGGTCCTCGTCCCAGGAGACGACGCCGGTCAGCGCGTGGGGCCGCAGCATGACGCCGTCGGTGAGCGCCACGCCGGTGAAGGAGTGCCCGGTGCCGACCATGCGGACGCGCCGCCCGGAGGCGGCGGCGTCGCGCACGGCACATACGACGTCCGCGACGGAGGCCGGTGCCCGGACCTCGGCGGGCTCGCCGGTCTGGTTCCCCGCCCAGTTCGTGAAGACCATTGAGCAGCACCTCCGCGAGCGGGCAGGAGCCCGGGCACCTCCGACGTCAAACGTGAACGATACTCAGTTCTGCCAGCCCGCGGGAAGCGGGAAGACGTCGCCCGCCTCCAGGCCCTCGTCCTTGATGACGTCGGAGACCGTCACCAGGTGGTAGCCCTTGGCCTGCAGGCTCTTGACGATGGACGGCATGGCGTCGACGGTCTGCTTCACCCAGTCGTGCATGAGGATGATGCCGTTGGGCTTGGCCACCTCAAGGGTCTTCTTCTTGATCGCCTCGACGTTCTTGCTCGCCCAGTCCTCCGAACCCGCGGTCCAGAGGATGATCGGCATGTTGAACTCGTCCGCGATGTCGGAGACCTGCAGGTCCGCCAGCCCGTACGGGGGCCGCAGCAGCTTCGGCTCCACGCCCGCCGCCTTCTTGACGGCGTCCTGGGTCTTCTGGATCTCGTTCCTGATGGCCCCAGGTTCGAGTTTGGTGAAGTCGGGGTGGCTGTAGCTGTGGTTGCCGAGCTCGTGCCCCTCGGCGACCATGCGCTTGACGTACTGGGGGCGGCTCTTGGCGTACTGGCCCTCAAGGAAGAACGTCGCCTTGGCGTCGTACTTCTTCAGGGTGTCCAGCAGAGTGCCCGCGTACTTGCCCGGGCCGTCGTCGAAGGTCAGCGCGATGCACTTGACCTTCGCGCAGTCCACCGGGGCGGACTTCTCGGCCGGTTTGGCGGCGGCCTGCGCCGGGGCTGAGGCCACGGTGACGCAGACTGCCGCGATGGTCAGGAGTGAGGTGAGTTGTCGGGACATCAGAAAAGCTTCCATTTGTGATGGATGTTGCGAGGGATGTCCCGACGGTAGCCGATCAGCCTCCGGCGGGTGAAGCCGCCTCGGGAAGTCTCAGCAAACCCGAACCTCCGATCCCGACGACGAGCGCGAGCACGGCGGCGCCCGGCGCGACGACGTACGCGGCGGACGCGCCGGCGGCCTCGGTGAGGTGCCCGCCCGCCCAGGCTCCGAGCGCCACGCCGATGCCGATCGCCGTGGAGCACCACGCCATGCCCTCGGTGAGCAGCGACGGCGGCGCCAGCCGTTCGACCAGCGAGAAGCCGGTGATCAGGGTGGGCGAGATGGCGAAGCCGGCCAGGAAGAGCGCGGCGGCCATGACCCACGCGTTCTCGATGAACGAGATCGGCAGCAGCCCCAGCGCGAACACCATCAGCGCCCGCACGAACCGCCCCCGCAGCGAGATCTTCCAGTGCCGTGACCCGAACCACAGCCCCGAGATCATCGACCCGCCCGCGAACGAGGCCAGCAGCAGCCCCGCGGCGCCCTTGACCCCCTGCTCCTCGGCGAAGGCCACCGTGACCAGGTCCACGGACCCGAACACCGACCCCATCGCCACGTAGACGCACGACAGCAGCGCGATGCCGGGGATCAGGATGGGCGTGCCGCCCGCCGCCCGGACCTCGGCCACCGGGGGCTGGGTGCGCCGCTGCGCCGCCAGCGTCAGGCAGCCGGCCAGCATGAAGACCAGCGCGACCACCAGCCCCATGTACGGGTTGAACCGCGTGGCCAGCAGCGTGACCAGCGCGGGCCCGGTGACGAAGACGACCTCGTCCACGACGGACTCGAAGGCGAAGGCCGTGTGCAGCCGGGGCGAGCCGCCGTGGATGGCCGACCAGCGGGCCCGTACGAGCGAGCCCACCGACAGCGAGGTGCCGCCGACGACCAGGCCGGACAGGTACAGGGTCCACTCGGGCAGCCCGAGGAACGCGCAGATCATGAGCGCGGTCAGCGCGAGCGCGTTGAGCACGGCGAACGGCGGGATGACGCGGCTCTGCCCGAACCGGTCCACCAGCCGCCCCGACATGGGGGCGCCGATGGCGAAGGCGAGGTTGCTGGCGGCGGCGACGCCGCCCGCGGTGGCGTAGGAGCCGGTGACGCCGGAGATGAGTAAGACGACGCCGATCCCCAGCATGGACATCGGCATCCGGCCGGCGAACCCGGCCAGCACGAACGCCTTGATGCCAGGCCCGTCGAACAGCCCCCGGTAAGGCCCGACCACCCCGTTTCCCCCTTACTTGCGCCCGGCCAACCTTTGCGTACCCGATGTCCGGATTGCAAGTGATTTCCCCGTCGGCTGGGCTAACGTGTCCCGCGTGTCCGGTCTTCCCTCCTTCCGTGCGGTCATGCTCATGGTCATCGCGGTGGTCGTGGCCACGGTGGCGACCGGCGGCGTCATCGTCCTGCTGGACGGTGACCTGGTCAGCGGCACGCGGCAGCGCTCCGGCGAGCCGGAGCCCGCCCGCTCGCCCACGGCGGCGCCCCGCCTCGACCAGCTCGTGCCGACCACGGAGCCCGCGGGCGAGCGGCGGGAGTTCGGCGAGGGCGGCCCCGGCGTGACCGTCACCCCGCCGCGGGTGCTCGCGATCGCCGGGTCGGAGGTGCCCAAGGAGACCAGGTTCAAGCTGGGCGCGCTGAAGAACGTGGAGAAGGTGATCGTCGTGGACGCGGGCCGGGTCAAGCTCACCGGCACGCCGCTCAACCTGCTGGCCGTGGACCCGGCGCACTTCCGCTCCTGGACGCCGCAGGCCGTCGCCGACCAGCCCGCCGTGTGGAGCGCCCTGGCCAGGGGAGAGCTGGTCGCGGAGTCGGACGCGGCCCGCAGGTACGGCATGGTGCCCGGCGCGTACTACCAGGTGGACGGCGGACCCAAGCTGCGCCTGGCGGCCTCGGCGCCGCTCGGGCTCACCGGCGTGGACGGCCTGGTCGGCGTGGACCTCGGCCGCTCGCTGGGCTTCGCGCCGGGCGTGGCGGTGCTGCTGCACGGCAAACCCGGCCGGATCAGCGCGGCCGGGGTGCGCAAGCTGCTCGGCAAGGGCGTCCAGGTCGCCCTGCTGGACGCCGCCGCCCGCGTCGAGAAGCAGCGGCCGACGGCGGCCGCCCAGCAGACCCCGCAGCGCGTCAGCGTCGGCCGCCCTGGCTCCTACCTGGAGCTCTACCGGCTCGCCGCGGCCCGCTGCCCCGGCCTGTCATGGACGGTGCTGGCCGCGATCGGGCAGGTCGAGAGCGGGCACGGCCGCAACAACGGCCCGTCGAGCGCGGGCGCGCTCGGGCCCATGCAGTTCATGCCCGCGACGTGGAAGCACTACGGCGTGGACGGCGACGGCGACGGCAAGGCCGACATCTGGAGCCCGTACGACGCCGTGCCGAGCGCGGCCGGCTACCTGTGCGCCAACGGCGCGGGCAAGGGCGGCGAGAAGCTGCGCAAGGCGATCTGGTTCTACAACCACTCGTGGGACTACGTGAACAAGGTCATGGGGATCGCCGAGGCGTACGCCAGGACCTATGCCTAGGACCGGTGCCGGCGGGGCGCCGGGCAGCAGGTGAGCGGGCAGGGCACCGGCTCGGGCTCGGCCATCAGCTCGCGCACCATCCGCACGAAGCGTGGGTGCGTGCCCACGGTGGCCGCCCGCTCCAGGGGCAGGCCGCGCTCGGCGGCGACGTCCCTGGCCTCGGTGTCGAGGTCGTAGACGACCTCCATGTGGTCGGAGACGAACCCGATCGGCACCAGCACGACCGCCGGGGCGTCCGTCTTGTGCAGGAAGTCGCAGACGTCGGGCTCCAGCCACGGCACCTGCGGCGGGCCGCTGCGCGACTGCCACACGAGGTCCCACGGCTCGTCGCGGCCGAGCGCCTGGTTGACCAGCTCGGCGCTGCGGCGGATCTGGGCCTCGTACAGGCCGCCTGACGGGCCGGCGGTCTCGGCCATGGAGACCGGGATGCTGTGGGCGGTGAACACCAGGCGGGCGTCGTCGCGGCCGAGCCGCTCCAGCGCCTCGCGGATGTGGTCGGCCATGGCGGCCACGAAGCCGGGGTGGTCGCCGAAGTGCCGCATCTTGATCAGCTCGGGGCCGCCCTCGATCGAGATGCGCTTGATGTCCTCGTAGTACTGGCGGCAGCTGGAGTAGCCGGCGAAGGCGGAGGTGGCGAGGACGGCCGCCTTGCGCACGCCGTCGTCCTTCATCCGCCGGACGGTGTCCTCGCCGAACGGGTGCCAGTTGCGGTTGCCCCAGTAGACGGGCACGTCGAGGACCGGGCGCAGCGCCTCCAGGAGCTCGCGGTTCTGCCGGTTGATCGGGCTGACCCCGCCGAAGCCCTGGTAGTGCTCGGCGACCTCCAGCAGCCGTTCGCGCGGCACGCCGCGCCCTCGCACCACGTTCTCCAGGAACGGCATCACGTCGTCGGGGCCCTCCGGGCCGCCGAACGACAGGAGCAGCAGAGCGTCGTAATCAGCCACGTGAACCAGCCTATTGGCGAGCGCCGGTGGTCCTCTCGCGAGGTAGGTTCGGTCGAGTGAGCGCATTCAATGACATTCGCGACTATGTGGCCATCCCCCGGGTTCTCTCGGCTCAGCTCTCGCCCGACGGCTCCCGGCTCGTCTCCATCGTCCAGTCACTCAACCCCGACGGAAAGTCGTACGGCACCGCGCTCTGGGAGATCCCCCTGGACGGCCGAGGCGAGCCCTTCCGCCTGACCCGCTCGGCCAAGGGCGAGTCGGCCGCCGTGTTCACCGACGCCGGCGACGTGCTGTTCACCTCCGCCCGCCCCGACCCCACCGTGAAGGACGCCGGCGAGGAGGTCCCGGCGCTCTGGCTGCTGCCGCGCGCGGGCGGCGAGGCCCGCCAGGTCGCCACCAGGCCGGGCGGGATCGGCGGGGTGCGCACCGCCGGCGACGTGGTCGTCTTCGTCTCCGACGTGCTCGACGGCGAGGAGGCCGGCGACGAGGAGCGGCGCAAGGCCCGCAAGGACGCCGGGATCAGCGCGATCCTGCACGAGAGCGCGGCGGTCCGTTTCTGGGACCACGACCTCGGCCCCGGCCGCCCCCGCCTGTTCGCCGCCAGGCTCGGCGCCGACCGGCTGGAGGACGTGCGCGAGCTCACCCCCGACGCCGGGAACGCGCTGCGCAACGCCTCCTTCGAGCTGACGCCCGACGGCACGCGCGTGGTCACCACCTGGCAGGTGGAGCTGCCGCGCGGTGAGGTGCGTACGGACCTGGTGGTCATCGACCTGGCCACCGGCGAGCGGCGCACGCTGCTCACCGAGGAGGGCCAGGACTTCGAGGGCCCGCTCGCGATCTCCCCTGACGGCGCCCGCGTGGCCTGCTCCCGCAGCCGGTTCACCTCGCTGGAGGTCTCGGCCAGGAGCGAGCTGTGGATCGCCGACCTCGCCACCGGCGAGGGCCGGGCGTACGCGCCCGACCTGTTCCCCTCCGGCGTCGAATGGGCGCCCGACTCCGCCTCCGTCTACATCGTGGCCGACCACCAGGGCCGCCGCCCGGTCTTCCACGTGCCGCTCGACGGCGAGGTCCGCAGGGTCACCGCCGACGACGCCGCGTACGCGCAGCCGGACGTCACCGCCGACGGCCGCTTCCTCTACGTCGTGCGCAGCGCCGTCAACCTGGCCCCCGGCCCGGCCCGGATCGAGCTCGCCACCGGCGAGATCACCGACCTGCCCTCGCCCGCGCCCCGCCCCGAGGTGCGCGGCACGCTCACCGAGATCACCGCCACCGCCGACGACGGCCAGACCATCCGCGGCTGGCTCGTGCTGCCCGAGGGCGCCTCCGCCGACGACCCCGCGCCGTTCCTGCTGTGGATCCACGGCGGCCCGGTGGCCTCCTGGAACGACTGGCAGTGGCGCTGGCAGTCGTGGATCATGGCCGAGCACGGTTACGCCGTGTTGCTCCCCGACCCGAGCCTGTCCACGGGTTACGGTCAGCACATGATCGATCGCGGCTGGGGCGACTGGGGCCCGCGCACCCAGGCCGACCTCGACGCGATCGTGGACGTCGCCCTGGCCAGGGACGACATCGACAGCGAGCGCATCGCCGCCATGGGCGGCTCGTTCGGCGGCTACATGGCCAACTGGCTGGCCGGGCACACCGACCGCTACCGCGCCATCGTCACCCACGCCTCGCTGTGGAACCTCGACCAGTTCGCCGGCACCACCGACGCCGCCCACTACTGGCAGCGGGAGTTCGGCGCGCCCGGCTCCGAGCGCTACGATCGGCTGTCGCCGCACCGCTCGCTCGACAAGATCACCACCCCGATGCTCGTCATCCACGGCGACAAGGACTACCGGGTGCCGATCGGCGAGGGGCTGCGCCTGTGGTGGGACCTGCGCCGCAGCGAGGTCGACGCCAAGTTCCTGTACTTCCCCGACGAGAACCACTGGATTCTCAAGCCCGGCAACACCGTCGCCTGGTACGAGACCGTCCTCGCCTTCCTCGCCCAGCACGTGCTCGGCGAGGAGTGGAAGCGCCCGGACTCGGTGGCCTGATGACCGACTTCCTGACGCTCGCCGAGGACATCGCCCGCGAGGCCGGCGACATGCTGCTGGCCAAGCGGCCCACGATGTCCGCGGAGATCGAGACCAAGTCCAGCCCCACCGACGTGGTCACCGCGCTGGACAAGGCGTCGGAGCTGCTCATCCGCGAGCGCATCGAGACCGCCCGCCCCGGCGACCGCATCCTCGGCGAGGAGGGCGGAGAGGCGCCGGGCGAGTCGGACGTGCGCTGGATCGTCGATCCGATCGACGGCACCGTCAACTTCCTCTACGGCCTGCCCGACTGGGCGGTGTCGATCGCCGTCGAGGTCGGCGGGCGGGTGGTGGCCGGCGTGGTCAACATCCCGACGCGCGGCGAGGTCTTCACCGCCGCGCTGGGCGAGGGCGCCTGGCTCGGCGGCGCGCGGCTGCGCTGCAACACCGGGGTGCCGCTGCCGCAGGCGCTGGTCGCGACCGGGTTCGGCTACTCCCAGGCCGGCCGGGCCGTGCAGGGCGAGGTGGTGGCGAAGGTGCTGCCGCGGGTGCGCGACATCAGGCGGGGCGGCTCGTGCGCCATCGACCTGTGCTCGCTCGCCGCCGGCCGGGTGGACGCCTACTACGAGCGGGGCATCAACCCCTGGGACTACGGCGCCGCCGGTCTGGTGGCGACCGAGTCGGGGGCGAGGCTCGCCGGGCTCAACGGCCGGCCGGTGAGCCCGGACTTCGCGATCTGCGCGGCTCCCGGGCTGTTCGAGGAACTGCACGACCTGCTCGCGCCGCTGGACCCCGAGCGCGGCGCCTGATCCGTGAACGCGCGGACGGCCGGAGCCCCGCTCCGGCCGTCCGCCTACGATCAGCCGGGCGGTCAGCCGGGCAGGGCGATGCCGTGGTCGTCCGCCAGCCGGCGGAGGTCCTCGATCTCGGCGGTGAGCGTGTCGGCGAGATATTCGTCGCCGGCGCTGCGGGCCTCCCGGAGGCCCCTGTAAGCCTGGTCGAGGCGGTGTTCGATCGTGGTGGTGAACTCGCCCATCTCACCTACTCTCTAGGGGTTCGTGCCGCGTAAGGGCGATGTACGCCCATTGCAGGTCGATGTCCTGGCAAAGGGTGTCCCGCAGGCATACCCCGCGATGTCCCCCTCCGAAACATGAATTTCTCCGTGGTCCGCCTCACCTGTGGATGGCCAACGCCCGAACATGCCTTACCGTGCGCTTATCGCCCCCGGGGGGACAATGAGGGGCCGGAGACGGAGAGAGGTGTTCCAGCGTGCGAGTGCTGGTGGTGGAGGACGAGCGGGTGCTCGCCGACGCGATCGCGACGGGCCTGCGCCGCGAGGCCATGGCCGTCGACGTCGCCTACGACGGCGGCGGCGCCCTCGAACGGACCTCCTACATCGACTACGACGTGATCGTCCTGGACCGGGACCTTCCGGTGGTGCACGGCGACGAGGTGTGCCGCCGGCTCGTGGAGCAGCGCTCCGCCTCGCGCATCCTCATGCTGACCGCCTCGGGCGACGTCGACGACAAGGTGGAGGGCCTCGGCCTCGGCGCCGACGACTACCTCGCCAAGCCGTTCGTCTTCATCGAGCTGGTCGCGCGGGTGCGCGCGCTCGGCCGCCGCTCCGCGCCCGCCCTGCCGCCCGTGCTGGAGCGGTCCGGGATCCGGCTCGACCCGGGCAAGCGCCTGGTGGAGCGCGACGGCAGGGAGGTCGTGCTGACCAAGAAGGAGTTCGCGGTCCTGGAGGAGCTGATGCGCGCCGAGGGCGCCGTCGTCAGCCAGGAGGACCTGCTGGACAAGGCGTGGGACGAGAACATCGATCCCTTCACCAACGTGGTCCGGGTGACCATGATGACGCTGCGGAAGAAGCTGGGCGAGCCTCAGGTGATCGAGACTGTGCCCGGGGTTGGGTACAAACTGTGACTGAAGGGCCGAAGCACCAGGCGGAGCCGACGCATCCCATGATCAGCCCGCACTCGGCACGCAAGGCGACGCGGGTCCAGGAGGCCCCGCCGCCGCCGAGCGGCCCGCCGGCCTGGGACGGCCCGCCTCCTCCTGAGTACCCTCCCGTCCAGCGCACGACGATGGAGTGGATGCGGGCGCTCCCCGGCAAGGTGAGCATCCGCTGGCGGCTGACGCTCACCTACGGCGCGCTCGTCTTCGTGGCCTCGGCGGTGCTGCTGTTCTCGGTCTACTCGATCGTCGCGCAGGCCATCGACCGCAACTGGCCCGCGCTGAGCTGGTGGAACGCCCGCGACGAGCTGATCTGGCGCCAGTCCAGGCAGGACGCGGTCGCGGCGGCGCAGGACGCCCTGCTGCGCAGCAGCGTGATGGCGCTGGTCGGGGTAGGCATCCTGTCGCTCATCATCGGCTACTTCGTGGCCGACCGGGCGCTGCGGCCGGTGGCCAGGATGACGGCCACCGCCCGTCGGCTCTCCGAGAGCACGCTGGCCCACCAGCGCATCGCCCTGGAGGGACCCAACGACGAGCTGAAGGAGCTGGCCGACACCTTCGACGCCATGCTCGCCCGGCTCAACGTGGCCTTCGACACCCAGCGCAGATTCGTGGCGAACGCCTCTCATGAATTGCGCACTCCTCTCACCATCAACCGGACGGTCCTGGAGATCGCCCTGTCGGATCCGGAGGCTTCGGAAGACCTCAAAGCGCTCGGGCGCACGCTTCTGGAAGTGAACGCGCGTAACGAGAAGCTCATCGAGGGACTGCTGTTGCTGGCGCGCAGCGAACGCGAACTCGCGGTGCGCAAACCGCTCGACGTACGGGACGTCGCGCAGACCGCCGTGGAACAGCTCGCGCCGTTCGCCGAGGAACACGGCGTAACCGTCAGCACCGAACTGGTCAGCGCGCCTACCGTCGGCGATCCCGTGCTCCTGGAGCGTTGCGTGAGCAACCTGGTGGAGAACGCGGTGAAGTACAACATTCCCCAAAACGGAAAAGTATGGGTCCGGGCGGGAATGGTGGACGACGCCGTCGTTGTTCAGGTGGCCAACACGGGACAACACGTCCCGGCGTACGAGGTGAACAGCCTGTTCGAGCCGTTCAGGAGGCTCCACGCGGACCGCGTGGACTCCGGCAAGGGAGCGGGTCTCGGGTTGTCCATCGTCCGTGCGGTGGTGCAGGCGCACGGCGGAAATGTGGCCGCCGTGCCGCGAGACGGCGGAGGGCTCGTGGTGACCATTCGACTGCCGAAGGGCTGACGTGTGATGCTCCGGGACGTTCGTCCGCGTGTTGATGCACGGGGGGCGTCTCGTTCGCGCCGCACATGTGGTTGGATGTGCCGTCGAACACGGTGGAGCATGACGCCAAGGCTGTGGGTTTCGCCATATTTGGCTAACCATTGCCGTCGGCAGCACGCCCTGGCGTGTCGGGAGGTTCGTGGTCCGTTCCCCCGGGGTACCGATGGGAAATCTCCCCGGCGGAACGGGCACAAGATGGACCTCCCGGACGTTAGAAGACGCGCGACCGAGCGCGCCGACATATTGATGAGGGGGATGGAGTAAGCACAATGGCTACCGACTACGACAGCCCGCGCAAGACGGACGACGACCTGGGGGAGGACAGCCTCCAAGAGCTCCAGGCGCGGCGCACGGACAAGTCGTCCGGCAGCATCGACATCGACGAGACCGATCTCGCCGAGTCGCTGGAGCTGCCCGGCGCCGACCTGTCGAACGAAGAACTCTCCCTGCGGGTCATCCCCCGCCAGGCCGACGAGTTCACCTGCTCGCGGTGCTTCCTGGTGCATCACCGCAGCCAGCTGGCCTCCGAGAAGAACGGTCAGCAGGTCTGCCGGGAGTGCGCCGCCTGATCGCCGTGCCTCAGGGTACGAGAGCGGGACATCGAGCCGACGAACCCTGAAGGTCACGACCATGAGGACGGAGGCATCGCGTGGCCGTACCAGAGAAAGACCGTCGAGCAGGAGACGAGATCGCCGACCCCGAAAAGGAGGTCGGCGAGCTCGTGGGCAGGCTCACCGAGCCCGGTGAGCTGGAGCCGGCCGAGCGGCGCAGGCTGCTCGGCCGCCTTGCCAAGGCGTTGTCCGCGGGCGCCAAGAAGGCCAAGGAGTCCGGCGCGGGGCGTGGCCGCTGGCTGGCCGACGTGTTCCTCAACATCGCGCCGCGCATCCCCATCCGCGACCTGCACACCCTCTCCGAGCACCACCACGGCCTGACCGGCGAGCAACTGGGCGACGACCTGATCCGCACCGCCCAGAAGGCGACGATGACGGTCGGCGCCATCGGCGGAGCGCTCGCCGCGGCCGAGTTCGCCGCACCGCCCCTCCTTCTCTCCGCGCCCGCGCAGCTCGTCGCCGAGACGATCGTCGTGGCCGCCATCGAGGTCAAACTGCTGGCCGAGCTGCACGAGGTCTACGGCGTGCGGGTGCACGGCACCGGAGCCCAGCGCGCGATCGCCTTCACGGCCGCCTGGGCGAAACAACGCGGGATCGACCCCCTCGCCCCCGCGTCCGTGACGCTCGCCCTCGGCGCCGCCACCAAGACCGCCCTGCGCAACCGCCTCATGCGGACGCTGGGCCGGCACCTCACGACGCTGGGCCCCTTCCTCACCGGAGCCGTCGCCGGCGGCGCGCTCAACCGGATGGCGACCAAGAAGCTGGGCGAGGCCATCCGCGCGGACCTGCGCGGCAAACTGCCGAGTGGCCCGAGCCGGGGCGAGCTGCCCACCTGACCCCCTTCCATCCCCCTTTCAGGCCCTCCTCAGGCCGTCGAACGTCATCCTCACCAGCGCGTCGGCCACGTCCGCTGCCGGCGCGTCACGCTCGGGGCGGTGCCACTCGGCGATCGAGCCCACCGCCCCGAACAGCAGCCGCGTCACCAGCGCCGGGTCCAGTCCGGGGCGGATGGCGCCCTCCGCCGCCGCCTCCTCCACCAGGTGACCGACGAACGCCTCCAGCTCCGCGCGCCGCGCCAGCGCCGCCCGCTCGGTGGCGCTGTTGCCGCGCACCCGCAGCAGCAGCGTCACGTACGGCAGCCGCTCGGTCAGCACCCGCACGCTCTGCCTGACCACCCACTCCAGCCGGTCGATGGCCGGGCCGCGCGCCGCGCGCTCGTCGGCGGCCAGCTCGGACAGCCCGTCGAGAGCCCGGTCGAGAGCCCGCGCGAGGAGCTGCTCCTTGCCGGGGACGTGGTGATAGATCGCCGACTTGGTGACGCCGAGCGCCCGCGCGAGGTCCTCCATGCTGGTGCCGTCGTAGCCGCGCTCGTTGAAGACGGCCACGGCGACCGACAGGACGGACTCGGGGTCGTGCCCGCGCCGGCGGGGCCGGGTGGACCTGTCTGATGAGGCGGAGACGTCTAAGGCCACGGCAGGTCTTCCTTGTTTAACTGACCGAATGTTCGGTAAACACTTCACCGTCCGGCAGATTGCTGTCAAGAGGGTGAGCAAACATGTACGAACAGCACCGTGGCACCCTGGAGCAGGCGCGGGCCGCCATCGCCGGGCGCGGCCACTGGAGCGCCTACCCCGAGTCGCCGAGCCCCCGTGTCCACGGCGAGGGGGCGGCCGAGCGGGGCAAGGCGGCGTTCGAGTCCTACCTGGGCAAGCCGTTCCCGCTGGAGCAGGCGGGCGGCACCGGGTCGTGGATCGGCGCAGAGCGCTCGCCGTACGGGATCGACCTCGGGGTCACCTACCCCGAGCCCATCGCCGAGGAGCTGATCGCGGCGGCCGCGGCGGCCCTGCCCGCCTGGCGCGACGCGGGCCCGGAGGCCCGCGCCCTCGTCTGCGCCGAGATCATCCAGCGGCTCCACCGGCGCAGCTTCGAGATCGCGTACGCGGTGCAGCACACCACCGGGCAGCCGTTCGTCATGGCGTTCCAGGCCGGTGGGCCGCACGCGCAGGACCGCGCGCTGGAGGCGGTCGCGTACGGGCTGGAGGCCATGACCTCCTCGGCGGCGAGCGCCCGCTGGGAGAAGCCG
Organism: Nonomuraea sp. LP-02; assembly: GCF_036289125.1. Lineage (NCBI taxonomy): Bacteria > Bacillati > Actinomycetota > Actinomycetes > Streptosporangiales > Streptosporangiaceae > Nonomuraea > Nonomuraea sp. LP-02. The sequence goes on from NZ_JAXCLK010000001.1 coordinate 164,040, forward strand.
GCCAAGGGCGAGCCGCTGGTCATGACCAAGCGCTTCACCGTCGTGCCCCGGGGCGTGGCCGTGGTGATCGGCTGCAACACCTTCCCCACCTGGAACGCCTACCCGGGGCTGTTCGCCTCGCTCGTCACCGGCAACCCGGTGATCGTCAAGCCGCATCCCCGGGCGATCCTGCCGCTCGCGATCACCGTGCTGGTGGCGCGCGAGGTGCTGGCCGAGGCCGGGTTCGACCCCGCGCTGGTGTCGCTGGCCGCCGAGGAGGGGCAGGGGCTGGCCACGACCCTCGCCACCCACCCCCGCGTGCGGATCGTGGACTTCACCGGCTCCACCGAGTTCGGCGACTGGCTGGAGCGCAACGCCCGCCAGGCGCTCGTGCACACCGAGAAGGCCGGGGTCAACGCCGTCGTCGTGGACTCGACCGACTCGTGGCGCGGGATGCTCGCCAACCTCGCGTTCTCGCTGTCGCTCTACAGCGGGCAGATGTGCACCGCGCCGCAGAACATCTTCGTCCCGGCGGCCGGCGTCGAGACCGACGAGGGGCACAAGAGCTTCGAGGAGGTCGCGGACGGGCTGGCCGCCGCCGTCAGTCGGCTGCTGGGCGACGACGCGCGGGCGGTCGAGCTGACCGGCGCGATCGTCAACCCCGACGTGCTCGCCCGCGTCGAGGGGGCGGAGGAACTGGGCGAAGTGGTGCTGGAGTCGCGGGCGATCCGGCATCCGTCGTTCCCCGACGCGGTGGTGCGCACGCCCGCGATCGTCCGGGTGCACGCCTCCGCCGACGACGTCTACGGGCGCGAGCACTTCGGGCCTGTGTCGTTCCTCATCCCCACCGGCTCCACGGGGGAGAGCCTCGACCTGCTGCGGCGCACGGTGAAGGTCCGGGGCGCGCTCACCGCCTCCGTCTACTCCACCTCGCCGCGGGTGCTCGACGACGCCGAGCGGGCCGCGCTGGACGCGGGGGTCAACCTGTCGTGCAACCTGACGGACGGCGTGTACGTCAACCAGTCGGCCGCCTTCAGCGACTACCACGGCACCGGCGCCAACCCGGCCGCCACCGCCTCGCTCACCGACCCCGGCTACGTCGCGGGCCGCTTCCACGTCGTCCAGTCCCGCCACCCCGTCCGCGAGGTCTGAGACGGGCTCCGGTCATGAGCGACGACGCGCAGGTCATCGTGGTCGGGGCCGGGCCCGTGGGGCTGACGGCCGCCTTGCTGCTGGCCCGTTGGGGCATCGGCACGCTGGTGCTGGACCGGCGGCCGGAGCGGGAGGCGGCCGGGTCGCGCTCGATCTGTCAGCAGCGCGACGTGCTCGACATCTGGGCGGCCGCCGGCGCGGGGCGGATCGCCGAGGAGGGCGTGACCTGGACCACGGCCCGCACCTACTACCGCGACCGCGAGCTGCTGTCGTGCTCGTTCGAGCGGGAGGGGCCGCTGCCGCCGTTCGTGAACCTCTCGCAGGCCCGCACCGAGCAGATCCTGGACGATGCCGCCGCCGCGCAGCCGCTCGTCGAGGTGCGCTGGAACCACGAGGTCACCGGGTTCACGCAGGACTCCTCCGGCGTCACCGTGCACTGCGGGCAGCGGCGGCTGCGGGCGGCGTACGCGCTGCTGTGCGCCGGTGCGCGGGCCGAGCCGCTGCGGCGGGCGCTCGGCGTGCGCTTCGGCGGCGAGACGTTCGACGACCAGTTCCTGATCTGCGACGTCAGGACCGACCTGCCCGGCTGGGAGGACGAGCGGCGCTTCTACTTCGACCCCGTCTGGAACCCCGGCCGGCAGGTGCTCATCCATCCGTGCCCCGGCGGGACGTTCAGGATCGACTGGCAGATCGCGCCCGACTTCGTCCCGACACGGGAGGACATCGAACGGAAGATCAGGTGGATCGTCGGCGAGCGGCCCTACGAGCTGCTCTGGCACGGCACCTACCGCTTCCACCACCGCCTGGCCGACCGCATGCGGGCCGGGCGGGTGCTGCTGGCGGGCGACTGCGCGCATCTGCTGGCCCCGTTCGGGGCGCGCGGCCTCAACTCCGGCGTCCCCGACGCCGAGAACGCCGCCTGGAAGCTGGCGTTCGCGCTCAACGGGTGGGCGGGGCCGGAGCTGCTGGAGTCCTACCACGCCGAGCGGCACGCGGCGGCGCGCGAGAACCTGGAGGTGACCGGCGCCACCATGCGCTTCCTCGCGCCGAGGAGCGTCGAGGAGCGGGTGCGCAGACGGGCGGTGCTGGAGGGCGGGCTGGTGGACCAGGTGGACTCAGGCCGCTTCGCCGAGCCCTTCTGGTACGTCGACTCGCCCCTCACCACGCCGGAGCCGTCCCGCCCGTTCGCCGGCCGCCCGCCGAGGGGCGCGGCGTGCCCGCCCGCGCCGGGCGTGATCCTGCCCGACGCCGTTCTGGCGGGCGGGCGATTGCGTGAAAGCTGCCGGGATGGTTTCCTCGTACTGCTGGGTGATATGTGCGATTCGAGTTTGTTTGCGCAGGTCTTGGGCAAGGTCACTACGGCGCCGCTCGCCGTACGCGGGCTCGTGGAGATGGACGGAACCGGCTCGCTCGCTGAGAGACTCGGCGCCGGGCCGGATGAGGCATGGCTCATCAGGCCGGATGCGCACATCGCCGCCATCATCCCCCATGCGGGTCCGGAGTCGGTGGCGGTCGCCGTGAGCCGCGCTCTCGGCGGTTCTACCGAAACTTGACCCCACAAGAGGAGGGACTGCGTGGCTGGCCGGAGTTCGTTTCTGATCGTCGCCAACCGGTTGCCGGTGGACAGGACGGTCGATCCCGACGGAACGGCCTCGTGGCGCAGGAGCCCCGGCGGGCTCGTCACCGCGATCGCGCCGGTGATGCAGCGCCGTCACGGAGCCTGGGCCGGGTGGCACGGGGCACCGGACGAGAAGCTGGAGCCGTTCGAGCAGGACGGCATGAACCTGATCCCCGTGGCCCTGTCGGCGGAGGAGGTGGAGCTCTACTACGAGGGCTTCTCCAACGCCACCCTCTGGCCGCTCTACCACGACGCCGTCGCGCCGCCGGTCTACCACCGCTCGATGTGGGACGCCTACCGGGCGGTCAACGAGCGGTTCGCGGTCGCCGCCGCCGAGATCGCCGAGGAGGGCGCGGTCGTCTGGGTGCAGGACTACCAGCTCCAGCTCGTGCCCTCAATGCTGCGCAAACTGCGGCCCGACCTGCGGATCGGGTTCTTCCTGCACATCCCGTTCCCGCCGGTCGAGCTGTTCTGGCGGCTGCCGTGGCGCAAGGACCTCGTGGAAGGGCTGCTCGGCGCCGACCTGGTCGGCTTCCAGCTCCCCGGCGGGGCCTCCAACTTCCGGCGGCTGTGCCGCAGGCTGCTCGGGCTGCCGTACAAGGGGAACGAGATCTTCCTCGACGACCGCGTCGTGCGCACCCAGGCGTTCCCGATCTCCGTGGACTTCGGGCAGCTCGACTCGCTGGTGCGCGAGCCGCACATCGTGGCGCGGGCCAAGGAGATCAGGTCCGAGCTGGGCGAGCCCGAGCACGTGCTGCTCGGCGTGGACCGGCTCGACTACACCAAGGGCATCGGCCAGCGCCTGGAGGGCTTCGGCGAGCTGCTGAAGGACGGGCGGCTGCGCACCGGCGAGGCGGTGTTCGTGCAGATCGCCACCCCGAGCCGCGAACGGGTGGACGAATACCGCCGGCTGCGCGACGACATCGAGCTGCAAGTCGGGCGGATCAACGGCGAGCACGCCACCCTCGGCTACCAGCCGATCTGGTATTTCCACCAGTCGTACAACCAGGAGGAGCTCGCCGCGCTCTACCTGGCCGCCGACGTCATGGTGGTCACCCCGCTGCGCGACGGCATGAACCTGGTGGCCAAGGAGTACATCTCCTGCCACCACGACCTCAACGGGGCGCTCGTGCTGAGCGAGTTCGCCGGGGCCGCCGACGAGCTGCGCCAGGCTTATCTGGTCAATCCGTACGACGTGGAGGACGTCAAGCGTCAGATGCTGGCCGCGATGCGGGCCACGCCGCACGAGCTGGCCCGGCGGATGCGTACGATGCGCCGCCGGGTCGCCACCTACGACGTGGACCGCTGGGCGAGCGAGTTTCTCACTGCCCTGGAGTCACCTGCTTCAGAGCCCGCCACGCGTCATAGCGCTTCCTGGCGGTCCGGTTGACCACGATCTGAGCCACGGACATGCCGACGCCCATGAGGACCGCGTAGCCGATCGCCTCGGCCAGGGTGACCTCCGGTGCCTCGGTGTCGACGGGCGGCTCCTTGCCGGTCGCCTTCACCCACACGAAGGTGAGCAGCTTGCGGGCCGCCCAACCCGTGGCGAGCCCCACCAGGCCGCCGATGATCCGCCAGGCAACGTCCGGCTTGTCATCCGCCATGCCGATCTCCTTCCCCATATGTAACGAACACTAGTCTGTACCGTTGGCGGGAGCCGCGAAGCCGTACCATAAGGTGGCATGACTGAACAGCGGCTACGCCATACCTCCATGCCCGAGAAACCCACTCTCGACGGCCTGGAGCAGGTATGGGTAGCCCGCTGGGATGCCGACGGCACCTACCGCTTCGACCGGTCCAAGCCGCGCGAGCAGGTCTACTCCATCGACACGCCGCCGCCGACCGTCTCCGGCTCCCTGCACGTCGGTCACGTCTTCTCCTTCACCCACACCGACATCATGGCCCGCTACCAGCGGATGATCGGCAAAGAGGTCTTCTACCCGATCGGCTGGGACGACAACGGCCTGCCCACGGAGCGGCGGGTCCAGCACGTCTACGGCGTGCGCTGCGACCCTTCGCTGCCCTACGACCCGGAGTTCGTTCCACCGGAGAAGCCGGGCAAACGCGAGATTCCGATCTCCCGGCGCAACTTCGTGGAGCTGTGCCACGAGCTGACCGCCGTCGACGAGCGGGCGTTCGAGGAGGTGTGGCGGCGGGTCGGCCTGTCGGTCGACTGGTCGCTGCTCTACACGACGATCAGCGACGAGGCGCGGGCGGTCTCGCAGCGGGCGTTCCTGCGCAACCTGCGGCGCGGTGAGGCCTACCTCGCCGAGGCGCCGACGCTCTGGGACGTCACCTTCCGCACCGCCGTGGCCCAGGCCGAGCTGGAGGACCGCGAGCACCCCGGCGCGTTCCACCGCGTCTCCTTCTACGGCGAGCAGGGGCCGGTCTGGATCGAGACGACCAGGCCGGAGCTGATCCCGGCGTGCGTGGCGCTGGTCGCCCACCCCGACGACGAGCGTTACCGCGCGCTGGTCGGCAGCACCGTGCTGACGCCGCTGTTCGGGGTCGAGGTGCCGGTGCTCGCCCACCACCTGGCCGAGCCGGACAAGGGCTCGGGCATCGCGATGATCTGCACCTTCGGCGACATCACCGACGTCACCTGGTGGCGGGAGCTGCGCCTGCCCACCCGGCCGATCATCGGCTGGGACGGCCGGCTGCTGCCCGAGCCGCCCGAGGGCGTGGACGCGGAGCCGTACAAAGAGCTGGCGGGCAAGACCGTGCACAGCGCCCGCGAGCGCATCGTCGAGCTGCTGCGCGCCTCCGGCGACCTCGACGGCGAGCCCCGGCCGGTCAGCCGCACGGTGAAGTTCTACGAGCGCGGCGACAAGCCGCTGGAGATCGTCACCACCCGCCAGTGGTACATCCGCAACGGCGGCCGCGACGAGGAGCTGCGCGAGCGGCTGCTGCGGCGCGGCGGCGAGCTGCGCTGGCACCCGCCGCACATGAAGGTGCGCTACGACAACTGGGTCGAAGGGCTCACCGGCGACTGGCTGATCTCCCGCCAGCGCTTCTTCGGCGTGCCCTTCCCGGTCTGGTACCCGATCGACGAGGCCGGGCAGCCGGTCCACGACGCGCCCATCCTGCCCGCCGAGGACACGCTCCCGGTCGACCCGTCCAGCGACGTGCCGCCCGGCTACACCGAGGAGCAGCGCGGCGTGCCCGGCGGGTTCATGGCCGACCCGGACGTCATGGACACCTGGGCGACCTCGTCGCTGACGCCGCAGATCGCCGGGCGCTGGGAACGCGACGACGACCTGTTCCAGCGGGTCTACCCGGCCGACCTGCGGCCCCAGTCGCACGAGATCATCCGCACCTGGCTGTTCTCGACGGTGACGCGCTCCCACCTGGAGTCCGACCGGCTGCCGTGGAGCGACGTCGCGATCTCGGGGTGGATCCTCGACCCCGACCGCAAGAAGATGTCGAAGTCCAAGGGCAACGTGGTCACCCCGCTCGACCTGCTGGAGCAGCACGGCTCCGACGCGGTGCGCTACTGGGCGGCCGGCGGGCGCTACGGCGTCGACTTCGCCTTCGAGCCGGGGCAGCTCAAGATCGGCCGGCGGCTCGCCATCAAGATCCTCAACGCCTCCCGGTTCGTGCTCGGCCTGGCCGGCGACGGCGGCGGCGAGGTGAGCGAGCCGCTCGACCGGTCCATGCTGGCGGCGCTGGCGGGCGTGGTGCGCGAGGCCACCGAGGCGTTCGACGCCTACGAGCACAGCCGGGCGCTGGAGAGCGTGGAGCGCTTCTTCTGGGCGTTCTGCGACGACTACCTGGAGCTGGTCAAGGCCCGCGCGTACGAGGAGAGCGGGCCGGGGGCGGGCTCGGCGCACGCGGCGCTGCGGCAGGCGCTGGACGTGCTGCTGCGGCTGTTCGCGCCGTTCCTGCCGTTCGTGACCGAGGAGGTCTGGTCGTGGTGGCGGGAGGGCTCGGTGCACCGCGCGCCGTGGCCCGCCCCCGAGCCCGGCGACGGCAACCCGGCGGTGCTGGCCGTGGCCTCCGAGGTGCTCGGGCGGGTGCGCAAGGCCAAGTCCGAGGCCAAGCTGTCGATGCGGGCCGAGGTGGCGCGGCTGACCGTGACCGGGCCCGAGGCGGAGCTGGTGCGGCAGGCGCAGGACGACCTGTGCGCGGCCGGCAACGTCGAGGAGTTCGTGCTCGGCCACGGTGACGAGCTCGCCGTCGAGGTCCACCTGGGCTGACCGGGATGTCGTGGCAGGAGGCGCCGTCTCCTGCCACGACTGATCAGTAGTCGCACACGCCCGTGGGGAAGATCTGCTCCAGCCGTGCCCGCTCCTGCGGCGTCGGCCGCCACGAGCCGTACAGTCCGCGGACGATCGCCCGGCCGACCGGCTGCAGCCGGCACTTGTACACGCCGCCCGCGAGCGGGCCGCCCGCCACCGTGCGGGAGGTCCCGTACAGCGGGAAGAGCCGGGTGCACGCGCCCTGCGGGCGGCGGTCCAGTACGCCGTCCCACACGTGCGGGCCCGCCGCGAGCTGCGTGCCGTCGGTGGCGAAGCAGCGGTCCACGGCGAGCGGCGGCCGGTTGCCCGCGACGCCGCGCCCCGGCCGCGCCCGGAGGTTGGCCATCCACTCGTCCATCACCCGCAGCGCCTCCGGCGTCTGGTCGAACTTGGGGCCGTCCGGGCGCGCGTCGGTGAACCAGATGACCTGGTTGCCGGCGCTGCCGTCGTGGTCGAGCATGCGCCGGCGCGAGGCGAACGACTGGTGCGCGTTGTGCATGTCGAGCTGGTCCTCCAGGTACGGCCGCCAGTCGATGACCGGGATGTCGATGTCGCCGCGGAAGACCAGGCCGCTGCGCTCGACGTTCCTGATCGCGACCGGGTCGCCGGTGCGCCGGTGCGCCGGGTCGCCGAGGTTCATGTTGCGGGCGCTCCACGGGTCGAGGTCACCGGGGCAGGCGGTCCGTACGAACGGGCAGCCCTCCTGCACCATGTCGTCCGCCTCCTTCCACGAACCGGCCTTGGCGTTGACGTCCAGGAACTCCGCGGGGGTGATGACCCCGTCCACCAGCGCCTTCAGCCCGTACTGGACACCGACGTTGTCCCAGGTGGAGCGGGCGTGGCCGCGCTCGTCCACGCCGTAGACCTCGCGCAGGTCGTCCCAGTGCGTCCACCTGACGGTGTCCTTGACGCCCGGCGGGTCCATCAGCGCCCATTCCGGGTCGTTGTTGGACGTCCACAGCGGGTTCATGGTGAGCGGGGTGAGGCCGCGCCAGCCGGTGACGCACTCGTCCGAGCCCGGCGAGCCGGTGTACGGGTTGGCCACCGTGTCACTGGCGTTCATGCCGATGAGCGCCGTGCGGTCGTCCCAGCGGGCCCAGCGCGGGTTGTGGTCCATGTAGCGTTCGAGCAGCTCGCAGTCGCCCACGTGGATGGTCTGGGTGACCATGTCCGGATAGGAATACTGCGGGATCGCGGCGTCGATCACCCGGTTGCCATAGTTCTGGCCGTAGATGTACTGCTGGATCGCCCCGCCCGAGCCGCCGACGCCCACCGTGTAGAGCGGCGGTCCGTGGCGCTCGATGAAGCGCTCCTTGACCATGAGGGCCGTCTCGCCGCCCAGGATCAGGTTGTAGTGGGTCGAGGTGCGGGTGCCCGAGGAGTGGAGGATCGCGTAGCCCTTGCCGAGCCCGTACGGGTCCAGCGCGCCGCCGCCGAGCGTGCCCTGGTCGTGGCCGATCGCCACGCCGCCGTCGAAGCGGTAGATGGCCCGGCCGTTCCAGCCGTCCTCCAGCATCGCGATCGAGTAGAGGAAGCGGTTGATGACGCCGCGCTCGCGGCGTACCACGAAGTCGACCGTGCGGCCGTCCAGCAGGGTGGTCGTCGCCAGGTCGGCGGGCCGCTCCGCGGGCATCGGCTTGTACGTGCCGTCCGTCGAGCGGTAGAGCCGGTCCGTCACGACCGGCGCGAAGCAGTCCCTGCTCCAGCCGCCCGTGGTCCGCATGCCCTGGCCGTCCTGGTTGTCGGCCACCGGCGGGCCGAGCCCGGCGCGCTCGGTCTTGCACAGGAACGGGTACTGGTGCGGCCCCGAGAAGATCGGGCCGCCGATCGGGTGGTCGCGGACCGTCAGCGTACGGCGCAGCGGCCCGGCCACGGCCGTGACGGTGTTCGCGCCGACGGCCAGGCCGGTCACCAGGCCGGTCAGGCCGTCGCGGGTCTCGGTGAACGCCCTGGTCACGTCCTCGCCGTTGCGCAGGACCTTGACCTTCACGCCCTTCGGGCGGCGTACCCTGACCAGGGCGTCACCGCCGCTCACCTGGTCGGGACGGCTGGAGAGCACCTCCAGCTCCAGCGCGCCGTGAGCGGCGGCCCGCGCGGGGGCGGGCGCGGCGGTGAGGGGCGCGAGCAGAGCCAGGGTGAGAATCGCCACGGCCTTCATGCCCATGACGGTGGCACGCGCCCCGGCGCTTGCCCAGGCCCGATCTCCACGATCCACCTGGGGGGCCGATCCGGAGACGCGGTGGGCGCGCACTCGCCGCCCGGACGTGACAGTCTTGAACACGTGCTGCCCGACCGCCCCACCAAGCTCGTGCCGCCCACGCTGGCCAAGATGGCCGCCTGGTGCGTGTGCCTGATCCTCGTCGGCGTGGTCGTCTACTTCTTCGCGCTGATCATCGCCAGGCTCACGTTCGTGGCCCTGCCGGTGGCCGTCGCGCTGCTGCTGACCGCGCTGCTCTACCCGCTCACCAACAGCCTGCGCCAGGCGGGCATGCGGCCGATCTACGCCACGTGGGTCACCATGCTGGTCGCGCTGGCCGTGCTGGCCGGCACCGGCTGGCTGGTCGGCGCGCGGGCCAGCGAGGAGTTCCCCAACCTGGTCCAGCAGGTCCAGGCGACCGCGAGAGACGTCCAGGACTGGCTGATCACCGGCCCGCTGCACCTGCAGCAGGCGCAGATCACCGCCTACGTCGACGAGATCGCCACCATGGTCAACACCCAGCGGCAGGCGATCACGACGACCGTCCTGAGCGCGGGCGCGGTGGCCTTCGAGGTGCTGGCGTCCATCGTGCTGCTGCTGTTCGTGACGTTCTTCCTGCTGAAGGACGGCGACCGCATCTGGGCGTGGGTGCTCAAGGGCTTCGGCGACGTCGCGCCCCGGATCGACCGGGCCGGGCGGGCGGCGTGGACCACGCTCTCGCACTACGTGCAGGGCACGGTCGCGGTGGCCGCCGTGCACGGCGTGATCATGGGCATCGTGCTGGCCGGCATGGGCGTGCCGCTGTGGGCGCCGCTCGCGGTGCTGATCTTCTTCGCCAGCTTCATCCCGATCGTCGGCATCTTCTTCGCCGGCACCGTGGCCACGCTGGTCACGCTCGGCGCCAAGGGCCTCGTGCTCGCGCTGGTCTTCCTCGGCATCCTCATCGTCGAGCAGCAGCTGGAGAACCACGTCCTGCAGCCGCTGATCGTCGGCCGGGCGCTCAACTTCCACCCGCTGGCGATCATCCTGGTGCTGGCCATCGGCGGCATCCTGGCGGGCATCGCGGGGGCCGCGGTGGCGGTGCCGGTCGCGGCCGTCATCTACCGGGCGCTGCCCGAGCTGCGGCACCAGCAGCCGGCCCTGCCGCCGCCTCCATCAGTGCACGAACGGGGCGAACCGGACGGCGAGCCAGGCCCCGGCCGGGCCGCCGCCCCCGAGGCGGACGAGCGGAGCGCGGACACCGAGTAACCTCGTCACCCGTGACCCGTTCCTCCCTGACCACCCCGCCGCCCGGCGCCGCCGCGCCCGCGGCGCCGCCGGGAGCCCCGCGGCCCGGCGCCGTCCTCGGCTCCCACTACGGCCGCTGCTTCGGCTGCGGCACCGAGCACCCCACCGGCCTGCACCTCAAGGCCAGGACCCCCGACGGCGCCACCGTCGAGGCCGAGTTCACGGTGGGCGAGGCGCACCAGGGCGCGCCCGGGCTGGCGCACGGCGGCGTCCTGGCCGCCGCCATGGACGAGGTCATCGGAATGTCGGTCTACCTGTTCCACAAGCCGTATGTCACGGGACGGTTGGAGACCGACTACCTTCAGCCCGTTCCTGTGGGCACGACACTCCACCTGCGTGCCTGGTGCAACGGCATCGCGGGGCGGAAGGCGTACCTTGAGGCTGAGGGGCGCATCGGAGCCCCAGACGGGCCGGTCGCCGTCCGGGCGGCGGCGCTGTTCATCGAGGTGAGCATGGAGCACTTCGCCGAGCACGGCGACCTGGCCGCCATCGCCGCCGAACACCAGGACTTCGAGGTGAATCCGTGAGCAAGGTGGAGGTTCTGATCCAGCGGCTCGACGCCGAGCTGCCGCCGCCCTCCTACGCCCACCCGGGCGACGCGGGGGCCGACCTCTACGCGGCCGAGGACGTCGAGCTGGCGCCGGGCGAGCGGACCGTGGTCGGCACGGGAGTGGCGATCGCCCTGCCCGACGGCTACGCGGCCTTCGTGCACCCGCGCTCCGGCCTCGCGGCCCGGCACGGCGTCACCCTGGTCAACGCGCCCGGCACGGTCGACGCCGGCTACCGCGGCGAGATCAGGGTCACGCTGATCAACACCGACGTCAAGGAGCCGTTCCGGCTCCGCAGGGGCGACCGGGTGGCCCAGCTGGTGATCCAGCGGGTCGAGCGTGCCGCCTTCTACGAGGTCGAGCGGCTGCCCGGCTCGGTGCGCGGCGCCAACGGATTCGGTTCGACGGGGCGCTGACGGCCCCCTTTCAGCAGCACTATCAGGGAGAGTGAGGAACGTGTTCCGACGTCGTCGTCGTGAGCAGCCGGATACGGTGGCCGAGCAGGAGCAGGCCGCCCCCACGCGCGAGTCCGGTCCATGGGACGCCGACGAGCCCCATCCGGACAGCGAACGCATCGACCTCGGCGGCCTCCGGCTGCCGCACAACCCCGACTTCGAGGTGCGCCTGGCCTCGGTCGGCGACCAGCACGTCGGTGTCGTCGTCATCAGCGGGGAGAGCACGCTGCAGCTGCAGGCGCTGGCCGCGCCGCGCAGCTCCGGCCTGTGGGACGAGGTCAAGACCAAGATCCGCGCGCAGGCGAAGGACCTGGAGGAGCGCGAGGGCCCGTTCGGCACCGAGCTGGCCGGCGAGCTCAAGGTCGACGGCGCCAGCCGCCCGGCCCGCTACCTCGGCATCGACGGGCCGCGCTGGTTCCTGCTCGCGGTGATCTCCGGGCCGGGCGCGTACGACGAGGCCGTCGCCGGCGCGTTCGTCGAGTTCGTCAAGGACGTCGTCGTGGTGCGCGGCGACGAGCCGATGGCCCGCGAGGAGCCCATCCCGCTGCGCCGGCCCAACGAGCAGGCGAGCGGCGACCAGACGGACGACCGCCCCGGACTCAACCCGTTCAAGCGGGGACCGGAGATCAGTGAGATTCGCTGAGAGCTGACATCACGTAGGCTGAGTCATCATGAGTACGGCAGAGCCCGCGAAACGCGGGGGATTGCGTGGGTTCTTCGCACGACTGGCATCCCCCCAGTCGGAGATCGAGGCCCAGGAACTACGGGAGGACGCCGACGAGGTCGGCGCGACTCCGATCGTGTCGTGCGGCGGGCGCAGGCGCTTCTGCGTGGCGGGTACGCTACGTACCGTGACGTTGCGTCCGAGAGGCGGCGCCCCCGCGCTGGAGGCCGAGCTCTACGACGGGTCCGACGTGATCGACCTGGTCTGGCTCGGCCGCCGCAAGATCGCCGGCATCGAGCCGGGCCGCACGGTCAAGGCCGAGGGGCTGGTCAGCATGCAGGACGGCCGCAAGGTGATGTTCAATCCGCGATACGAGCTCCGGCCAGGGAGTTGATCAGGTGAGTGCTGAGGCGCAAGAGGTCGCCCACGACACGGTGGAAGCGGCGGTGCGAGCGCAGCTCGCCAAGGCGTTCGGCGGCGTGCGCGGCATCATCGAGGCGGCGGTCCCGACGATCGCCTTCACGGTGTGCTGGATCGTCACCGAGGAGCTGAAGACGTCGCTCATCGTCAGCATCGCGCTGGCGGTGCTGCTGCTGGTGGCCCGGATCGTGCAGCGGTCCACGCCGCAGTTCGTCATCAACAGCCTGATCGGCATCGCGATCGGGGCGTTCTTCGCCAGCCGCACCGGCGACGCGAAGGACTACTTCCTGCCCGGCATCCTGTGGAACGCCGGCTACATGGTGGGCATGCTCGTCTCCATCGTCGCCCGGTGGCCGGTGGTGGGCTTCCTCATCGGCTCCGTCACCGGCGATCCCACCGCCTGGCACAGGGACCCCGGCATCGTCCGGCTCTGCACCCGGCTCACCTGGCTGCTCATGCTGCCGTGCGCGGTGCGGGTGGCGGTGCAGGGGCCGGTCTACCTGTTCGGCGGCGGCGACGAGGCGGTGGCGGCGCTCGGCTTCGCCAAGATCGTCATGGGGTGGCCGCTGCAGGTCGCGGCGCTGGGCGCGATGCTCTGGGTACTCGGCCGCGGACGCACCCCCATCAAACCCCCGGCCGCGGCCTGACCAGCCCGCCTGGTCAGGCCGGCCCGCCCGGTCAGGCGGGCAGCAGCAGGCCCACGCACTCCACGTGGTGGGTCATCGGGAAGGCGTCGAACGCCCGCAGGGCCGACAGCGTGTAGCCGCGCTCGGCCAGCCACTTGAGGTCGCGGGCGAAGGTCGCCGGGTCGCAGGAGACATAGACGATGCGCGTGGCCTTCAGGGCGGCGACGCGCTCCACCACCTCGCGGCCGAGACCCGCCCGCGGCGGGTCCACCACGACGAGGTCGGCCCGCTCGATCTGGAAACGGTCCAGGGCCTCCTCCACCCGCCCGCGCTCCACCCGGGCCTGCGGCAGGTCGCGGAGGTTGGCGCGGGCGTCACGGACGGCCGCGGCCTCGGACTCCAGGCCGAACACGGCGCCCTCGGGCCCCACCGCCTCGGCCAGGCCCGCCGCGAACAGGCCCACCCCGCAGTAGAGGTCGAGCGCCCATTCGCCGGGCTCCGGCGCCGCGTACGCCAGCACCGCGTCCAGCAGGGTCTCCGCCGCGCCCGGATGCACCTGCCAGAAGCCGCTGCCCATCACCCGGAAGCCGCGCTCGCCCACCTGCTCGTGCAGCACCCCTGAGCCGCGCCGCGGCTCGGTGCGGCCCTTGCCCTGGTCGAGCAGGATCGAGGCGGGCGCGTCGAGGTCGGGCACGGTCACGCTGCGCCGCGGCCGGGGCCTGACGACCACGGCCCGCTCGCCGCCGGAGGAGGCGATCACCTCGACCCCCGCCGCCCCCGGCCAGGTGTGGGCCTCGGCGCCGACCGCCTCCACCTCGGGATGGGCGATCAGGCAGGCGTCGACCGGCTCGATCTCGTGCGAGCGGTGCCGGCGGAAGCCCAGCTCGCCGCCGGGCAGCGCGGCGAACTGCACGCGGGTGCGCCAGCCGAGGCCGTCGGGCGCGCCCGGCACCTCCTCGACCACGACCTCACGCTCGATGCCCGCCAGCCGCTGGAGCTGCTCGGCCACCACCTGCGCCTTGAGCCGCCGCTGGGCGGCCGGCGTGGCGTGCTGCCAGTCGCAGCCGCCGCAGCGGCCCGGCCCCGCGTACGGGCAGGGCGGGACCACGCGGTCGGGCGAGGGGTCCAGGATCTTCACCGCGTCGGCGCGCAGGAACTTGGCGCTCTCCTCGGTGACCTCGGCGATCACCCGCTCACCCGGCAGCGCGTGCCGGACGAACACCACCCGTCCTTCGTGTCGCGCCACACACCAGCCGCCGTGCGCGACCGGACCCACCGTCAGCTCCAGAGATGCCTGTTCCACATGCCACACCCTATGCCCTGACCTGGCCAACTACTTTCGGAATTGATCCACTACTGTTGGTCGTCGTGGACACGGCTCGGGTGGTACGGCGGTGGCCCGGCTTCGGGGGAGTCCTGCTGGGCACCCTGTTCGCCTGCGCCTCGCTCACGCCTTCGCTGCTGCCGCGCACCTGGATGTACCAGGGGGTGATGGCCGCGGTCACCGCCCTGATCGGCTACGCGGTCGGCGCCACGATCGGCGCGCTCGGCCGTGCGCTGATCGCCTACCGCCCGCCGGAACGCGGGCGCCGCCTCGCCTGGCAGGTCCTGATCGGCGGCAGCGCGGCCCTGAGCCTGGTGGCGCTCTGGTACAGCCACGACTGGCAGCGCGACCTGCGCGCGCTCATGGGCATGGACACCCGCATCACCTGGTTCTCGCCGCTCATCCTGGCCGTGGCGGTGGTGCTGTTCGTGCTGGGGCTGCTGCTCGCCCGGCTGATACGCCTCGGCGGCCGCAAGCTCATCGGCTGGCTCGGCCGGTTCGTGCCGATCTACGTGGGGCAGGCGATCGGCGTGGTGCTCGTCGCCGTCCTCGTCGCGGTGTTCGCCGACGACGTGCTGTTCTCGGCGTTCGTCGCCCGGGTGAGCGACGTGTCCTCGGTCGCCAACCAGGGCACCGATCCGGGCGTAAGGCGGCCCTCGACGAGCCTGGTGTCCGGCGGCCCCGGCTCGCTCGTCCCATGGGACACGCTCGGCAAGGAGGGGCGCACCTTCGTCGCCACCGCCCCCACCCCCGCCCGCCTCACCGCCTTCTCCGGCGAGCCCGCCACCGAGCCCATCCGGGTGTACGTCGGCCTCGAAGCCGCCCCCACCCCGGAGACGCAGGCGGCCCTCGCGGTGCGCGAGCTGGAACGCACCGGGGCCTTCCGGCGGCCGGTGCTCGCCGTGCTCGGCACCACCGGCACCGGATGGGTGGACCCGAGCATCCCCGCCGCCCTGGAGCACATGTACGACGGCCGCTCGGCCACGGTCGCCGTGCAGTACTCGTACCTGCCGAGCTGGGTGTCGTTCATGGTGGACAGGGATCGGGCGGCCAGGGCGGGGCGGGCGCTGTTCGAGGCGGTGCGCGCCCGCTGGGCCGAGCTGCCCGCGGGCAGCCGGCCGAAGCTGGTGCTGGCGGGGGAGAGCCTCGGCTCCTACGCGCTGGAGCACGCCTTCCGCGACCTCGACGACCTGGCGGCCCGCACCGACGGCGCCGTCTTCGTCGGCCCGCCCAACGCCAACCCCATCTGGCACCACGTCACCGTCGGCAGGGAGCCGGGCAGCCCGGTGTGGCGGCCGGTGTACGAGGCGGGCCGCACCGTCCGCTTCGCCCAGACGCCCGGCGACCTCGACCTCCCGCCCGGCCCCTGGGCCAGGCCGCGCGTGGTCTACCTGCAGAACGCCTCCGACCCCGTCGTCTGGTGGACGCCCGCGCTGATCCTGCGCCGGCCCGCCTGGCTGGAGGGCGAGCGGGGGCCCGGCGTGAACCCGGAGATGAACTGGTTCCCGCTGGTGACGTTCTGGCAGGTGCTGGTGGACATGACCTCGGCGCTGTCGGTGCCGCCCGGCCACGGGCACCGCTACAACGCCAACGTCGTCGACGCCTGGGCGGCCGTGGCCGCGCCGCCCGGCTGGGACGCCGCGGACAACGTACGGCTGCGGGCGCTGCTCAGCTCGTCGTGATCTCGTCGTCCTTGACCTGCCCGGGGCGGCGGACCGCGCCCGGCGCGTACGGCTCCCGCCGGCCCGTCAGCCGGTCGGAGGAGTGGAGCTGCCACGGCACGCTGGTCACCATGACGCCCGGCTTGAACAGCAGCCGCGCCTTCAGCCGCAGCGCGCTCTGGTTGTGCAGCAGGTGCTCCCACCAGTGGCCGACGACGTACTCGGGGATGAACACCGTCACGACGTCGCGCGGCGAGCGCCGCCGCAGCGTCTTCACGTAGTCGAGGATCGGCTGGGTGATCTCCCGGTAGGGCGAGTCGAGCATCTTCAGCGGCACCGGGATGCCGCGCCGCTCCCACTCCTCCCGGAGCTGGCGGGCCTCCTCGCCCTCCACGCCCACGGTGACGGCCTCCAGGGTGGACGGCCGGGTGGCGCGGGCGTAGGCCAGCGCCCGCATCGTCGGCTTGTGGATCTTCGAGACGAGCACCACCGCGTGGTTGCGGGCGGGCAGCATGGCCGGCTCGTAGTCCTCGTCGAGCTCCAGCTCGGCCGCCACGTTGTCGTAGTGGCGCCGGATGCCCTTCATCATGAGGAACAGGATCGGCATCGCGATCACGACGATCCACGCCCCGACCATGAACTTCGTCAGCAGCACGACGATGAGCACCAGCCCGGTCATGACCGCGCCGAAGAAGTTGATCACCCGGGAGCGGTGCATCTGGTGGCGGAGCCTGAGGTCGCGCTCGGTCCGCAGGTGGCGGGTCCAGTGGATGACCATGCCGGTCTGGCTGAGCGTGAACGAGACGAAGACGCCGACGATGTAGAGGTTGAGCAGGCGGCTGACGTCGGCGTTGAACCCCCACAGCAGCAGGCACGCGCCCGCCGCCAGGATGATGATGCCGTTGGAGAAGGCCAGGCGGTCGCCCCGGGTGTGGAGCTGGCGCGGCAGGTAGCGGTCCTGGGCCAGGATCGAGCCCAGCACCGGGAAGCCGTTGAAGGCCGTGTTGGCCGCCAGGAACAGGATGAGCGCGGTCACCGCCGAGATCAGCACGAACATCAGCGACCCGCCGCCGAACACCGCGTCCGCCACCTGCGAGATGATCGGCTGTTGGTAGTAGCCGGGGCCGACCGGCGTGCCGTCCGGCCGGATCAGGTCCTCGGCCACCACGGACGGCTCGGCCACCTTCACGCCCGAGGCCAGCCCGAGCGCGATGATGCCGCCGAACATCGTGATGGCCACGAGGCCCATCATGAGCAGCGTCGTGGCGGCGTTCTTGCTCTTGGGCTTGCGGAAGGCGGGCACGCCGTTGCTGATGGCCTCGACGCCGGTGAGGGCCGCGCAGCCGGTGGAGAAGGCCCGCAGGATGAGGAAGGCCGCGGCGAAGGCCGTCAGGTCGGTCTGCTCGGGCCGTACGGTGAAGTCCGCGCTCGGGGCGTGCAGCTCGTCGCCCAGCACCAGCAGCCGGAACCCGCCCACGACGATCAGCCCCAGCACGCCGATCATGAACGCGTACGTGGGGATGGCGAAGGCGACTCCGGACTCGCGGATGCCGCGCAGGTTGACCACGGTGAGCAGGACGACGATGGCGATGGCGACGGCCGGCTTGTGCTGGCCCACGAGCGGGATGGTGGCGCCCACGTAGTCGACGCCGTTGGCGACGGAGACCGCGACGGTCAGCACGTAGTCGACCATCAGCGCGCTGGCCACCGTGAGACCGGCGTTCTTGCCGAGGTTGGTGGTCGCCACCTCGTAGTCGCCGCCCCCGCTGGGATAGGCGTGCACGTTCTGCCGGTAGGAGGCGACCACCGTGAGCATCACGACGACGACGGCGGCGGCGATCCACGGGCTGTAGGCGTAGAAGGAGACGCCGGCCAGCGACAGGATGACCAGGATCTCCTGGGGCGCGTAGGCCACGGAGGAGAGCGCGTCGCTGGCGAAGACCGGCAGAGCAACGCGTTTGGGGAGCAATTGCTCATGGAGCTGCCCGCTGCGCAGGGCGCGCCCCACGAGCAAGCGTTTGACAAGATCCGTTACCTTCGCCACGTAACGAGATGCTAGCCCCAGACGTACGGCCTAAACGAGGTGCTCCCCCCTAGCGCCATACTGGAGGCTGAACAACCGCCGGCCGCGAACATGCGGGGGAACATGCATATTGTGATCATGGGGTGTGGCCGTGTGGGATCGACCCTCGCGCACATCCTCGAGGACAACGGCCATTCCGTCGCCATCATCGACCGCGACCCGCAGGCGTTCCGGAGGCTGCGGGCCGGGTTCCGGGGCCGCCGGGTGACCGGGGTCGGCTTCGATCGCGACGTGCTCACCGACGCCGGCGTCGAGTCGGCGGCGGCGTTCGTGGCCGTCTCCAGCGGCGACAACTCCAACATCATCTCCGCGCGGGTGGCCCGCGAGACCTTCGGCGTCGACAACGTCGTGGCCCGCATCTACGACCCCCGCCGGGCCGAGGTCTACCAGCGCCTGGGCATCCCCACGGTGGCCACCGTCCGCTGGACCGCCGACCAGATCATGCGCCGCATCCTGCCGGAGGGCGCCGAGCCGCTGTGGCGCGACCCCACGGGCACCGTCGTGCTCGCCGAGGTGGCCGTCAACCCCGCCTGGATCGGCACCCGCGTCATCGACGTGGAGAGGCGCGTCGGCGCCCGCGCCGCGTTCGTCAACCGCATGGGCGAGGCCCACACCGTCACCCGGGACCTGGTGGTGCAGGAGGGCGACGTGCTGCACGTCATCGCCGCCGAGAACGACATGGACCGGATCAACAAGGCGCTCGCCGGGGCGCCGGAAGAGGATGACTGATGCGCGTCGCCATCGCCGGAGCGGGCGCGGTCGGGCGTTCCATCGCCGCGGAGCTGCTGGAGAACGGCCACGAGGTCCTGCTCATCGACGTGGACCCCCGCGCCATCAAGATCGACAGCGTGCCGCGGGCCGAATGGCTGCTCGCCGACGCGTGCGAGATCGCATCGCTCGACGAGGCCGGGCTCAACAACTGCAACGTCGTGGTCGCCTCCTCCGGCGACGACAAGGTCAACCTCGTGGTGTCGCTGCTGGCCAAGACCGAGTACGGCGTGCCGCGCGTCGTGGCCCGCATCAACCACCCCAACAACGAGTGGCTGTTCAACGAGTCGTGGGGCGTCGACGTCGCCGTCTCCACCCCGCGCCTGCTGAGCGCCCTGGTGGAGGAGGCGGTGAGCGTCGGCGACCTGGTGCGGCTCATGACGTTCCGCCAGGGCCAGGCCAACCTCGTCGAGCTCACCCTGGCCGAGGACGCCCCCGTCGTCGGGCAGCGGGCCGGCGCGGTGCCGTGGCCGGTCGACTCCGCGCTGGTCGCGATCCTGCGCGAGGGGCGGGTGCTGGTGCCGTCGGCGGACGACCCGCTGGAGGCGGGCGACGAGCTGCTCTTCGTGGCCAACCAGGAGGTCGAGCAGGAGCTCGCCCACCTGCTCTCCCAGCACTGACCCCCGCTCCCGGCGGGCCGGGGTCAGAGCCAGCCCATGCGCTGGGCCGTACGGATGGCCTCCAGCCGGTTCTGGGCGTTGAGCTTGGTCATCGCGCTCGACAGGTAGTTGCGCACGGTGCCCTCGGTCAGGTGCAGCTCGCCCGCGATCCTGGAGATCGTCGCGCCGTCGCCGGCCAGCCGCAGCGCGTCGCGCTCGCGGTCGGTCAGCGGGCTGTCGCCGGCCGCCATGGCCGCCGCGGCCAGCTCGGCGTCGAGGTAGCGCCCGCCGCCCTGGACCTTGCGGATCGCCATGGCGAGCTCCTCGGCGGAGGCGTCCTTGCCGAGGAAGCCGCCCACGCCCGCCGCCATGGCCCGGCGCAGGTAGCCGGGCCGGCCCAGGCTGGTCAGTATGACGATCTTGCACTGGGCGCTGATCTGCTCGGCCGCGCTCAGGCCGTCCATGCCGGGCATCTCGATGTCGAGCACGGCCACGTCGGGCCGGTGCTCGGACACGGCGGCGACCACCTCGTCACCCCGGCCGACCTGGGCGATCACCTGGATGCCCTCCTCCAGGTCCAGCAGGGCCGCGATGGCGCCGCGGACGAGGTGCTCGTCGTCGGCGAGCAGCACGCGGATGGTCATGGTCTCTCCCCAGAGCTCACGCGGGCACCGTCGCCCGCAACAGGTAACGGCCCTCGGGCGTGGGCGCCGCCTCCAGGCTGCCGCCCGCCGCGCGCACCCGTTCGGCCAGTCCCGCCAGGCCGTTGGGCGCGTGCCGGCCCACCGGGCCGCTCACCCCGTCGTTGGACATCTCCAGCACGCCGTCCTCGATCCTGATCTCGCAGCGCTCGGCCCGGCTGTGCTTGAGCACGTTGGTGGCGCCCTCGCGGACGACCGTGGCCAGCAGCGTGCGGCTCTCGGGGGACAGCGCCGCCGTGTCGGCGCGTACGGCGCAGCGCACGCCCGCCGCCTCCAGCACCGCCCGTACGCTGGCGAGGACCTCGTCGAGGTCGACGGCGCGGTAGTTCTGGACGACCGCGCGCACCTCGCGCAGCGACCGCCGGGCGAGGTCGCGCACCTCGAACATCTCGGCCGCGGCCGCCTCCGGATCGACGCCCAGCCGCTCCTCGGCGTGCCCGGCGCGGGCGGCCACGTCGGTGAGGCTCTGGCCGAGCAGGTCGTTGAGGTCGCGGGCGAAGCGCAGCCGCTCCTCCGAGACCGCGAGCCTGGCCAGCGCCTCCTCGCCCTCGTGCGCCTCGTGGGCCAGCCGCCACAGCTTCAGGTTCGCCCCCGTCGCGCCGACCGCGACCACCGTCAGGAACGTCATCGCCGCCACCAGCGCCAGCATGTCCGTGAGCCGCGCCCCGGACAGCGCGCCGATGAGGGCGAGGAGCACGATCGAGCCGGTCGAGACGGCGACGATCGTGCGCATGCGGACGAACGGCGTCAGCGCCCCCAGCCAGGACGGGAGCGCCCACACGACGGCCACGACGGCCAGCAGCAGCGCGAGCGCCCCGCTCACCGCCAGCAGCGCCGTGGGCCGCGGCCCGCCGCGCACCGCGACCCGGAACGGCCGCGTGCAGAGCGCGGCGAAGACCACCAGCAGGACGGCGGCGCCGCCCGCCAGGGCGGGGGGCATGCCCGCCTGCCACTGGAGGTAGAGCGCGTAGAGGCCGATCAGGCTGACCAGCGGCACGAGATCGGTGGAGTAGACGATCAGCCAGCGGACCTTGTCGAGCTTGGTCGCGGTACGCAGCCGCCGCAGCGGCCACATGCGCACCCCGTCCCCGGTCGTCGCGCCCGCCTCTGGGTTCGTCGGGCCGGCCTCTGTGGTCGGTGTCATGCCGGCACCGCCTCCCGGGCCGGCAGTTCGCCCACGACCGGCACCGTCGCGCGCAGCAGGAACTCGCCCGTCGCCGTGGGCGCGGCCGACAGGGTGCCGCCCGCGGCGACCAGCCGCTCGGCCAGCCCGCGCAGGCCGCTGCCCGGCGACGGCTGCGCCGCGCCTCGCGCCACCCCGTCGTTGCGCATCTCCAGCAGACCGCCGTCGATCGTGATGGCGCAGCGCGTGGCCCTGCTGTGCTTGAGCACGTTGGTGCCGCCCTCGCGCACCACCCACGCGAGCAGCGCCCGCGCGGCCGGTCCGAGCCCGTCGGCCCGTACGTGGACGACGCAGCGCGTGCCGGACGCCTCCAGCGCGGCCCGCACCCCGGCCACCTCCTCGTCGAGGTCGAGATGCTGGTAGCCGTGCACGGCCTGCTGGACCTCGGCCAGCGAGTCGCCGGCCAGCTCCCTGACCTCGGTCATCTCCGTCAGCGCCCGCGCGGCGTCCTTGGTGGCGAGCTTGGCGGCCAGCTCGCTCTTGAGCGTGATCACCGCCAGGCTGTGGCCGAGCAGGTCGTGCAGGTCGCGGGCGAAGCGCAGCCGTTCCTCGGCGACCGCCAGCCGGGCCCGCGCCTCGCGCGCGTTGGAGGCGTCCCTGATGATCCACCAGAGCCAGCGCCACAGGAGCATGGCAGGGATCATGAAGGCGAAGTTGATCAGCAAGCTGATCAGGACGCCGGGCCAGCTCTGGTCGTGCACCAGCGCGCCGTGGACGGTGAGCAGCCCGGCCACCGCCGTCGCCACGCAGACGATCGCCCGGGGCGACAGGTAGAGGGCGGCTGCGGCGAGCCACAGCGTGCCCACCTCGATCCACGGCGAGGAGTTGTCGAGGGTGGTCGGGCGCAGCAGCGTCGCGGCCAGCGCGAACGCCCCCGCGAGCGCCAGCTTCCAGGTGGGGCGCGGCCGGTGGTCGAAGGCCTCCCTGAGGAGGATGGGGAACAGCACGCACAGCCCGAGCTGGCAGGTCACGGTGACCGCGGCGTGGAGGGGCGAGATCGCGCCCGCCGTGCTCCGGCCGACGGTGAACGCCACGGTGATGACGGCCATCAGCGCCACGACGCCGTCCATCCAGTAAATCAGGATCTTCCTGGCCGTCTCGGGACGAGCCGCCATCGCCCCTCCCCCTCGCCTGGATGTGGTGACGGTAAGGGAATCCTATAGTCAGGGTACGGATCCGTGCAGAACGGTCGCAGCCCCCTCATCGGGCTCGGCCCCGCGCAGGGACAGCCAGGCGAGGCCGTGGCGGACGGCGTACGCGGAGAGGGTGCGGGCGTCCTGCTCGCTCAGCTCGGACCCGTCGGCGAGCACGAGCGTCAGCGCGACGCGCCGCCAGGCGTCCTCCTGCTCCGGCAGCGACTGGGCGCGGGCGATCTGCGCCTCGGCCAGCCGCACGGCGGCGGCGAGCCGGGACAGCCGGCCGGAGGGGGCCGTGCGCGGCTCCAGCCCGGCCAGCAGGTTGACGGTGCCGACCTCGGCCCCGGCCAGGCGGGCGGCCCGCAGCGCCGCGACGCAGGACGCCTCCAGCCCCGACGCCGTGAGCGGCGCGGTGAAGCTGACCTGCAGCTCCCGCTCCCGCTGCAGGACCCGGAGCGCGCGGGCCCGGCGCGCCGCCGTCGCGGCGCTCTCGCCCCCGGCCGGCAGCTCGAAGTCGACGGCCGAGACGTCGAAGGCGCCCACCACCCGCCGGTAGGCCGCGGCGAGCGCGCGCGGCTCCGTGCAGCGGGCGGCCGGGTCGGCGCCGCCCGCGCCCCCGCCCCCGCCGCCGAACGACGGCGCGGCGTCGCCGCCGAGCGCCCTGAGCCGCCCGATCCTGTTGGCCACCTGGTTGACACCGGGGTCGATGAGCGTGCCGCCCGCGCCCGCCCAGGCGGGGGAGCAGCCGTCGGCGCCGCCCGCGACGAGGTGGCCGAGCAGGTAGTGGAGCACGCCGCTGCGCAGGGCCGTGGCCGGCAGGTCGAACGCGGGGTCGGCGGCGGTGTCGACGTACCCCACGAAGCCGGGCCCCACGGAACCGGGCCCCACGAGGCCGGGCCGCATGAAGCCGGGCAGCGGCGACTCGGCCACCGCGGCGGAGAGCGCGGGCGTGCGCAGGTCGAGGGGCGCGGCCCGGGAGGCGGGCGGCGCGGGCGGCGGGGACGTGGCGACGGCGCTCGCGGGCGGCAGCAGCCGGACCGCGACGACGGTGGCGGCCACGAGCGCCAGCCCGGCGAGGACGGCGAGAGGACGGGGGAGCAGGCCCGGCTCCCTCTGGTGCCGCGGCATAGAGCACTCCCCGTGTTCGATCGGCTACCTAGGGCGCTGGGTTGAACGCTAGCAAGCCCGGCGACGCGACGTGACCCCTTTCCGGTTCGCGTCCGATGTGCGCCGATAATGGCTGACATGAAGCTGCGGATCTTCACCGAGCCCCAGCAGGGCGCCACCTATGACGACCTGCTCAATGTCGCCCAGGCCGCCGAGCGGCTGGGCTTCGACGCGTTCTTCCGGTCCGACCATTACCAGCGCATCGGCGCGGGCGACCCCGGCGTCGGCTCGACCGACGCGTGGGTCACGCTGGCGGGCCTGGCGAGGGAGACCTCGGCCATCAGGCTGGGCACGCTGGTGTCGCCGGCCACGTTCCGGCTGCCCGGGCCGCTGGCGATCAGCGTGGCGCAGGTCGACCAGATGAGCGGCGGCCGGGTGGAGCTGGGTCTCGGCACCGGGTGGTTCGACGCCGAGCACACCTCGTACGGCATCCCGTTCCCGCCCGTCGGCGAGCGCTTCGCCCGTTTCGAGGAGCAGCTGGAGATCATCACCGGCCTGTGGACGGCGGAGAAGAGCTACTCCTTCGAGGGCAGCTACTACCGGCTCGCCGACTCGCCCGCGCTGCCCAAGCCGGTGCAGCGGCCCCGGCCGCCGATCATCATCGGCGGGGTCGGCGCCAAGCGCACGCCGCGCCTCGCGGCGGCGTACGCCGACGAGTACAACGTGCCGTTCCGCTCGCTGTCCGACACCGGGGCGGCCTACGACCGGGTGCGCCAGGCGTGCGAGGAGGCCGGGCGCGAGATCGTGCTGTCGGCCGCGCAGACCACGGTGGTCGGCGCGGACCGGGCGGAGATCGAGCGGCGCGCGGCGGCCATCGGCGAGGACCCGGACAGGCTGCGCCAGAACGGCCTGTGCGGCACGCCCGCCGAGGTCGTCGAGCGGATCGGGCAGTTCGGCGGGCTCGGCGCCGAGCGGTTCTACCTGCAGGTCCTCGACCTCGGCGACCTGGAGCACCTGGAGCTGATCGCGGCCGAGGTGCTGCCGCACGTGTAGGTAAACGGATGGCGGGTTTTCGCGGCGTTCCTGCACACTTGGGAAGGTGCTGCTGACGATCACGAACACCGCGAGGCCCGCCACCGACCTGGGTTTCCTCCTGCACAAGCATCCCGAGCGCGTGCAGGAGTTCCGCCAGTCGTCCGGCACGGCCACGGTGTTCTATCCGGAGGCGGACGAGGAGCGCTGCACGGCGGCGCTGCTGCTGGAGATCGACCCGGTCGCGCTGGCCAGGGCGCGCGGCAAGGGCTCGCCCGACTTCAGCCTGTCGCAGTACGTCAACGACCGCCCCTACGCGGCCTCCTCGCTGCTCGCCGTGGCGCTCGGCGAAGTGTTCCGCACCGCGCGGGCGGGGCGGTGCGCGGCCCGGCCTGAGCTGCCGGGCACGGCGCTGCCGCTGGAGCTGACGCTGCCCGCGCTGCCCTGCCGCGGCGGGCCCGACCTGGCCCGGAGGCTGTTCGAGCCGCTGGGGTGGGAGGTCGAGGCGCGGGTGCTGCCGCTCGACGAGGGCTTCCCCGAGTGGGGCGAGTCCCGTTACGTCCGTCTCGCGCTGCGCGGCACCGTACGCGTCGCCGACGCGCTCAACCACCTGTACGTGCTGCTGCCGGTGCTCGACGACGGCAAGCACTACTGGATCGCCCCCGACGAGGTGGACAAGCTGATCCGGGCGGGGGAGGGCTGGCTGCGCGGGCATCCGGAGCGGGGCCTGATCACCCGCCGCTACCTGGGGCGGCGCTGGTCACTGGCGCGTACGGCGCTGACCCGGCTGGCCGAGCTGGGCGACGATACCGAGGAGCACCTGGAGCCGGCGCTCGCCGAGGACGCCCCGCCCGAGGAGACCGCCGCCGACGAGGCCGCCGCCGCGGAGGCGGCGGCGAGCGAGGCCGC
Source organism: Nonomuraea sp. LP-02 (assembly GCF_036289125.1). Taxonomy (NCBI): domain Bacteria; kingdom Bacillati; phylum Actinomycetota; class Actinomycetes; order Streptosporangiales; family Streptosporangiaceae; genus Nonomuraea; species Nonomuraea sp. LP-02. The sequence goes on from NZ_JAXCLK010000001.1 coordinate 189,730, forward strand.
GGAGGCGGGGGCCGCGGAGGCGGGGGCCGCGGAGGCGGGGGCCGCGGAGGCGGGGGCCGGGAAGGCCGGCGAGCCGGGTGCGGGCGGCGGCGAGAAGGCCGGGGAGCCGGAGGTCGCCGGGGAGCCGGAGGTCAAGGTCAGGTCGCTGAGCGTGCGGCGGCGGGAGGCGGTGCTGGGCAAGCTGACCGAGCTGGGCGCGACGAGCGTCATCGACCTGGGCTGCGGCCAGGGGGAGCTGGTCGGCGCGCTGCTGTCGCGTCCGGCGTTCACGCGGGTCGCCGGCATGGACGTCTCCCCGCTGGCCCTCACCATCGCCGCCCGCCGGCTGCGCCTCGACCGCATGCCCGAGGCCAAGCGGGCCCGCCTCACCCTCTTCCAGGGCGCGCTCACCTACACCGACAAGCGCCTGTCCGGCTACGACGCCGCCGTGCTCATGGAGGTGATCGAGCACGTCGACCCGCCCCGCCTGGCGGCGCTGGAGCGCGTCGTGTTCGGCCACGCCCGCCCCCGGCACGTCGTCATCACCACGCCCAACATCGAGTACAACGTCCGCTACGCGTTCCTGACCGGCCTGCGCCACCCCGACCACCGCTTCGAGTGGACCCGCGCCGAGTTCGCCGCCTGGGCCTGCCGGGTGGCGGCCGAGCACGGCTACGCGGTGGCGTTCGAGCCGGTCGGCGACGACGACCCCGAGGTCGGCCCGCCGACCCAGATGGGAGTGTTCACCCGTGATCAGCGTTCCTGAGCTGTCGCTCGTGGTGCTCGTCGGCGTCTCCGGCAGCGGCAAGTCGACGTTCGCGCGCCGGCACTTCAAGCCGACGCAGGTGATCTCCTCCGACTTCTGCCGCGGCCTGGTCGCCGACGACGAGAACGACCAGACGGCCACGCCGGCGGCGTTCGACCTGCTGCACCACATCGTGGGCGTACGGCTGGCCCGCGGGCTGCTCACCGTCGTCGACGCCACCAACGTCCAGCAGGCCGCGCGCGAGAGCCTCGTCGCGCTGGCCAGGAGACATCACGTGCTGGCCGACGCGATCGTCCTGGACGTGCCGGAGCAGGTGGCGATCGAGCGCAACGCCGTCCGCCCCGACCGCGACTTCGGCCCTGGCGTGGTGATCCGCCAGCGCAAGGACCTGCGCCGCTCGATGGGCAGGATCGCCCGCGAGGGGTTCAGGAAGGTGCACGTGCTGCGCGGCCCCGAGGAGATCGACGCGGCGGTCATCGGCTACGAGAAGGCGTGGTCCGACCTCACTCACCTCACCGGGCCGTTCGACGTCATCGGCGACGTGCACGGCTGCCGGGCCGAGCTGGAGACGCTGCTGGCCCGGCTGGGCTGGCAGGGCCTGCGGCATCCCGAGGGCCGTACGGCGGTGTTCGTCGGTGACCTGGTGGACCGCGGCCCGGACACGCCGGGCGTGCTGCGCCTGGTCATGGACATGGTCGAGGCCGGCACCGCGATCTGCGTGGCCGGCAACCACGAGCAGAAGCTGGTGCGCGCGCTCGACGGCCGCAAGGTCAGGATCGCCCACGGCCTGCAGGAGTCGCTGGACCAGCTCGCCGCGCAGCCGCCGGAGTTCGTGGCGCGGGCGAAGACGTTCATGGACGGCCTGCTCAGCCACTACCGGCTGGACGGCGGCCGGCTCGTGGTCGCGCACGCCGGGCTGAAGGAGTCCTACCACGGGCGGGCCTCCAAGCGGGTGCGCGAGTTCGCCCTGTACGGCGAGACGACCGGCGAGACCGACGAGTACGGCCTGCCCGTCCGCCTGCCGTGGGCCGAGGACTACCGCGGCCGTGCCATGGTCGTCTACGGGCACACGCCCACGACGCGGCCCGAGTGGGTCAACAACACGATCTGTCTCGACACCGGCTGCGTCTTCGGCGGCCACCTGACCGCGCTGCGCTACCCGGAGCGGGAAATCGTCCAGGTCCAGGCGGAGAAGATGTGGTACGAGCCGGTCAAGCCGCTCGGCACCGGACTCGGCCGCGACCCCGGCACGCTGGACATCGGCGACGTGATCGGCACCCGGCACGTCGAGACCCGCCACGGCGGCCGGATCAAGATCGACGAGGCGAACGCGGCCGCCGCACTGGAGATCATGAGCCGCTTCGCGGTCGATCCGCGCTGGCTGGTCTACCTGCCGCCGACGATGGCGCCGCCGGAGACCTCCCGTCTCGACGGCTACCTGGAGCACCCGCACGAGGCGTTCGAGGAGCTGGCCGCCGCAGGCGTGCGCGAGGTCGTGTGCGAGGAGAAGCACATGGGCTCGCGGGCGGTGGCGGTCCTGGCGCGGACGCCGGAGGCCGCCGAGGCCCGCTTCGGCGTGCGCGACGGCACGTGCGGCGCGGTCTACACCCGGACCGGGCGGCCGTTCTTCGCCGACACCGGCCCGCTGACCGAGCGGCTGCGGGCGGCCTGCGCGCCGCTGTGGGACGAGCTCGGCTCCGACTGGGTGGTGCTCGACTGCGAGCTGCTGCCCTGGTCGGCCAAGGCGGGCGAGCTGATCAGACGCCAGTACGCCTCGGTGGGCGCGGCCGCCCGCGCGGCCCTGCCGGAGGCGGTCGCGGCCCTGGAAGCGGCGGCCGGGCGCGGACTGGATGTGGGCGAGCTGTTGATCCGCACCCGGCGCCGCTCCTCCAACGCTGCCCTGTTCCGCGAGGCGTATGCGCGCTACTGCTGGCCGGTGGACGGCCTGGAAGGGGTGAAGGTGGCCCCGTTCCAGATCCTGGCCTGCGAGGGACGGGCCACGGCGCTGGAGCCGCACGCCTGGCACCTGGCCACGCTCGGCAAGCTGGACGCGCCGCTGATCGCCCCGACCCGGCACGTGTTCGCCGACCTCGGCTCGCCCGCGTCGCGGGCGGCGGCCACCGAGTGGTGGGAGTCGCTGACGGCGGCCGGCGGCGAGGGCATGGTGGTCAAGCCCGCGGTCCACACGCCGGGCCGGGTGCAGCCGGGGATCAAGGTGCGCGGGCGCGAGTACCTGCGGATCATTTACGGCCCCGACTACACCGAGTCGCTGGACGTGCTGCGCAGGCGCTTCCTCGGCAAGAAGCGCTCGCTCGCCCTCCGCGAGTACGCGCTCGGCCTGGAGGCGCTGACGCGGCTGGCGGACGGCGAGGCGGCCTGGCGGGTGCACGAGCCGGTCTTCGCGGTGCTGGCGCTGGAGTCCGAGCCGGTGGACCCGCGCCTCTAAAGGTTGGGTAAGGGGTCCGATGGGTCCCTGACGTGCGGGTATGCCCCGGTGACGGGGAAAGGACCTGCATGGCCACTCAGCACACGCATCAGGAGCACCTGAGCTACGTCGTGTTCATCACGGCCGCCGCTGCCATCGGCGGGTTCCTGTTCGGCTATGACAGCTCCGTCATCAACGGCGCGGTGGTCGGGATCCAGCGGTACTTCCGGGTGGGGCCGGTGGAGACGGGCATCGTGGTGGCGATCGCGCTGCTGGGCTCCGCCGTCGGCGCCTGGATCGGCGGCGGGCTGGCCGACCGGTGGGGCCGTACCCGGTCGATGCAGGTGGCGGCGCTGCTGTTCGCGGTCAGCTCGATCGGGCAGATGCTGCCGTTCGCCATCTGGGACCTCGCGTTGTGGCGGGTGATCGCGGGTTTCGCCATCGGCATGGCGTCGGTGCTCGGGCCGGCGTACATCGCCGAGGTCGCGCCGCCCGCCTACCGCGGGCGGCTCGGCTCGTTCCAGCAGCTCGCCATCGTGCTCGGCATCGCGGTCTCGCAGCTCGTCAACTACGTGATCGCGCGGCTGGCGGGCGGCGCGGTCAACAACCAGCTCTGGGTGCTGCAGGCGTGGCAGTGGATGCTGGGCGCGTGCGCGGTCCCGGCGCTGCTCTACCTGATGTTCGCGCTGGTCATCCCCGAGTCGCCGCGCTACCTCATCATGGCGGGCAAGGCCCGGCGGGCGCGGGAGGTGCTGGCCGAGGTCGAGGGCGAGGACGTCGACCTCGACGCGCGCATCGCCGAGATCCAGCACGTGGTGCGCACCCAGCGGGTGCCGGGGCTGCGCGACCTGCGCGGGCCCGCGCTCGGGTTGCTGCCGATCGTGTGGGCCGGCATCGTCCTGTCGGCCTTCCAGCAGCTCGTCGGCATCAACGTGATCTTCTACTACTCGTCGGTCCTGTGGCAGTCGGTGGGCATCAACCAGAGCGACTCGCTGCTGATCAGCTTCTCCAGCTCGATCATCAACATCATCGGCACGTTCATCGCGATCTCGCTCGTGGACCGGATCGGGCGGCGGCCGCTGCTGCTGATCGGCTCGGCCGGCATGGCGCTCTCGCTGGCCACGACGGCGTGGGCGTTCAGCGCCCCCCGTGTGAACAGGGGCGGCGTGGCCACGCTGCCCGATCCGCAGGGGCCGATCGCGCTCGTGGCGGCCAACCTGTTCGTGCTGTTCTTCGCCCTGTCCTGGGGTGTGGTGGTCTGGGTGCTGCTGGGGGAGATGTTCCCCAACCGGATCCGGGCCGCCGCGCTCGGCGTCGCCGCCGCGGCGCAGTGGCTGGCCAACTGGGCGGTCACGGTGTCGTTCCCGGCGCTCGCCGCCTGGAACCTGCCGCTCACTTATGCGGCGTACGCGGTCTTCGCGGCGCTGTCGTTCGTCTTCGTGCTCCGGCGGATCAAGGAGACGAAGGGCCGCAAACTGGAGGACATGGGCTAGCCTGTGGCGTGCTCGACGACGTCCTTGGTCCCTCGCTCGACGTGTTGTTCTGCGGCATCAACCCCGGCCTCATGTCCGCCGCCACCGGTCACCACTTCGCCCGGCCCGGCAACCGGTTCTGGCCCGCGCTGCACCTGTCCGGGTTCACGCCCCGGCTGCTCGCGCCCGCCGAGCAGCACCTGCTGCCCGCGTACGGGCTCGGCATCACCAACCTCGCCCCCCGCGCCAGCGCCAAGGCGTCGGAGCTGACGAAGGAGGAGCTGGTCGAGGGCGGGGCCGCGCTGGCGGCGAAGGTGGCCGGGCTGGGGCCGAAGGCGCTCGCGGTGCTGGGCGTGTCGGCCTACCGCACCGCCTTCCTGCGGCCCAAGGCGCGGATCGGGCCGCAGGAGGAGACGGTGGGCGGGGCCAGGGTGTGGGTGCTGCCCAACCCGAGCGGGCTCAACGCCCATTGGACCCTGGCCGGGATCGCGGACGAGATGAGCCGCCTGCGATCCTCACTCGCCCAGTCCTAACGGGCGGCGAAGTCCTGCGTCCAGTAGATGCGGCCCTGGGCGTTCTTGGCGGCGCCGACCCCGATGAGGTTGTAGCGGCAGTTGAGAATGTTGGCCTTGTGCCCGGCGCTGTTCATCCACGACTGCATGACGGAGGCGGGCGAGGACTGGCCGAAGGCGATGTTCTCGGCCCAGGCGGAGCCGCCGGTGAAGCCGGCCGCGCGGATGCGGTCGGTGAAGCTCCTGCCGTCCTTCGAGGTGTGGCTGAAGTAGTTCTGCTTCGCCATGTCGTCGGAGTGGCCGAAGGCCGCCGCGCGTAGTTGGGCGTTGTGCGTCAGGGGGCCGCAGCCGGCCTTGGCGCGCTCGTCGTTGACCAGCCTGACGACCTCGTTCTCCTCAGCGGTGCCCACGGCGCCACCGGTCGGGCCGGTCGTCGGAGAGGTTGAGGGGGTCGGCGTCGCGGTGGGCGAACCGGAGGGGGAGCTCGTGGGCGTCGGGGTGGGGGTGCCCGAGTCCGGGGAGCAGGTGAGCCGGACCGCCCGCGACTTGACCGTGCGGCCGCGGTAGTCGGTGGCGGTCGCGTAGTACGTGCCGGGCCGGCAGTCCATGGCCAGGCTGACGCGGCCGCTCCTGGTGGCGCCGCTCTTGACGACCGGGTCCTTGCCGGGCACGGCCCGCAGGATGCGGACGCGCACCAGGGAGGGGGAGAAACAGCCGCGGCGGGCGGCCGAGGAGACGATCTTCAGGGCGTTCCCGCTGAGCCTGGGCTTGGTGACGGTCACCCGGCAGGCCGCCTGCGATGCGGTCGCGGCCTCGGCCGCGGTGGTCGGCGCGCACAGGGCCGCGACGCTCACCAGGCCGGCAAGGACCCCAAGGGGTCTACGCATAGGGGGGTTCCTCCAGTTGCGATGGACGCTGGATCGCAAGGCATTCTGTCGGGGCAGCAACCTATTTGTCTCCCATTTCGCAACATTTCTGTGATGTCGCAGGTAAACCAAAGCGTCTCCTGGTGCGTCAGAGGTGGCATTCGCCCCCCGGGCGCATGGCGGGGCGCTTCCGCTCCATGCCCGTTCCGGCCGCCCGAAATCCGGTCACCGAACCGGTTAGGTGACCGTTGAGAGCGCTCCCGGCGCTGACGTCTCGAAAATGTCACGGCTCTTGACGGGAGCGACACCAGGAATTTACGTTCGCGGTACTTATCCGGTTCAGCAAACCCCAGCGCTCGTGGCGGGAGCCCGTTCGGCATCGGCCTTGGGAGCGCTCCCACAGGTACGTGCTCGTAGGAACTTTCGCGCCCCCACGCGAAGGAAGGAGAGAAGCGATGCGTAACCGGCCCAGGAAGATCATCCCGCTCCTCGCGGCGGGCCTGCTGCTCGCCGCCACGGCCTGCAGCGGCGGCCCCTCCACCCCGACCGGCCCCGCCCCCAGCCAGGGCCAGAGCCAGGGCGCGCCGGCCGACGCCGACCCGAACCAGCTCCCTCGCGGCGAGACGCTCTACACCACCGGCACCCAGTGGGGCCCGCCGGCCAACTTCAACCCGATCAGGGAGTGGGACTCGGCCGTCGGCACCAAGGGCCTGGTGTACGAGTCGCTGTTCCACTACGACACCACCGCCGCCAAGCTCACCCCCTGGCTGGCGGAGAGCGGCTCGTGGACGGACGACACCACCTACGAGATCAAGCTGCGTCCCGGCGTCAAGTGGTCCGACGGGCAGCCGTTCACGGCCAAGGACGTCGTCTTCTCCTTCGAGCTCGGCAAGATGGAGACGATCCCGTACCACAACCTGTGGAACTGGCTGCAGAAGGCGGAGGCGGTCGACGACCAGACCGCGCGCTTCACCTTCTCCACGGCCAACTACCAGGAGTGGGACTTCATGCTCTACTCGCGCACGATGGTCCCCGAGCACATCTGGAAGGACCGGTCCGAGAAGGAGGTCCTGGACGGGCTCAACGAGAACCCGGTCGGCACGGGCGCGTACAAGTTCCTGAGCAAGGACCAGGACCGCGTGACCCTGCAGCGCCGCGACGACTGGTGGGGCAAGACCGCGCTCAACATGGAGCCCAAGCCCCGCTACATCGTCGACATCGCCACCCCGAGCAACGAGGTCGCGATGGGCCTGCTGCTGCAGAAGGGCCTCGACCTCAGCAACAACTTCCTGCCCGGCGTGGCCAACCTGGTCCAGGGCAACTTCGGGCTGACCACCTTCTACACCGAGCCGCCGTACATGCTGTCGGCCAACACCGCCTGGCTGGTGCCCAACACCACCAAGAAGCCGATGGACGACCCCGCCTTCCGCAAGGCCCTCGCCTCCTCGATCGACGTCAAGAAGATCGTCGAAGGCGTCTACGGCAACCTCGTCAAGGCCGCCAGCCCGACCGGCCTGCTGCCGCAGTGGGACAAGTACGTCGACCAGGACGTGGTCGCGAAGTCGGGCTTCTCCTTCGACGCCGCCAAGGCCAAGAAGCTGCTGGCCGACGCCGGTTACAAGGACGGCGACGGCGACGGGTACGTCGAGAACAAGGACGGCTCCAAGATCAGCCTGTCCCTCATCGTCCCGTCCGGCTGGACCGACTGGATGGAGTCGGCCCGCTCGATCGCCGCCAGCGCCAAGGCCGCCGGCATCCAGATCACCCCCGACTTCCCCGACTTCAACGCCCTGGTGGAGAAGCGCACCAAGGGTGACTTCGACCTGGTGATCAACAACGAGCGGCAGCTGTCGAACTCGCCGTACACGTACTACGAGTACCTGTTCCAGCTGCCGATCCAGAAGCAGCAGAACACGGTGAACTTCGGCCGCTACGAGAACAAGAAGGCCTGGGACCTCGTCCAGCAGCTCGATCAGGTCAAGACCGACGACACCGCCGGCATGCAGAAGATCATCTCCCAGCTCCAGCAGATCCACCTGGACGACCTGCCGGTGATCCCGCTCTGGTACAACGGCCTCTGGGCGCAGTCCAGCACCTCGGTGTGGAAGAACTGGCCGGCCGCGGCCGGGAGCGCGCCGAAGACCCCCGCCGTGATGTGGCGCAACTGGCTGGAGCTGGGCGGGTTCGAGACCCTCACCCAGATCCAGCCCGCCGCCTCCTAGCCGGACCCTCGAAGCCCCCGCTCCCCGGCGCTGGGGAGCGGGGCCCTCACGGAGACAGATCACGTGCGTCGATACTTCGGCAGGAAACTGCTCATCTACGGGCTGACGTTCTTCGTCGCCGTCACGGTCAACTGGATGATCCCGCGCTTCATGCCCGGCGACCCGGTCGCCAGCATGGTCGCGCGGGCCAACGTCACCAAGCCCGAGGCCGTCGAGGCGATGCGGGCCTACTACAACAACCTCTTCGGCCTGGACCAGCCGCTGCTCACGCAGTACGCCAACTTCTGGGGCGCGCTGCTGCGCGGCGACTTCGGCACCAGCATCTGGCTGTTCCCGACCCCGGTGAGCCAGGTGATCGGCGGCGCGGTGCCGTACACGCTGGCGCTGGTCGTCCCGTCGGTGCTGCTGAGCTGGGTCGTCGGCAACCAGTTCGGCGCGTACGCGGCCCGCCGCAAGCTGCTCGACAACACCGTCCTGCCGGTCGGCTACGTGCTGACGGCGATGCCGTACATGTGGCTGGCGGTGCTGCTGGCCTGGTCGCTCGGCGTGATCGCCGGGCTCTTCCCGGTGGCCGGCGGCTACAGCTTCTCCATGCGCCCCAACCTGTCGTGGACGTTCTTCCTCGACCTGCTGCACCACTGGACGCTGCCGTTCCTGTCGCTGTTCCTGGTGGCGCTGGGCGGCTGGGCGATCGGCATGCGCAACATGATCATCTACGAGCTGGAGTCGGACTACTCGACCTACCTGTCGGCGCTCGGCGCGCCCGCCCGGCTCATCCGCAGATATGCCTTCCGCAACGCCGTCCTGCCCCAGATCACCGGTCTCGCCCTGCAGCTCGGCGTGCTCGTGGCCGGCGCGCTGGTCACCGAGATCGTCTTCGCCTACCCGGGCCTCGGCAGCCTCATACTCAAGGCCATCCAGAACAAGGACTTCTTCCTCCTCCAGGGGGCGTTCCTGTTCATCGTGCTCGGCGTGCTGATCGCCAACTTCATCATCGACATCGTCTACGTCGTGGTCGACCCCCGGACCAGGGCGGGAATGGCGGGTGCGCAGGCATGACGACGATCCAGGAAGCCGTGCCGCGCGAGCGGGCCGCGGTCCGGCGCGAGGCCCTCTACTTCGCGGTGCGCAACGGCAAGCTCATGACCGGCCTGACGATCGTCCTGGCGCTGCTCCTGCTGGGCCTGATCGGCCCGCTGTTCGTGGCCGCCGCGCCCAACGAGTACAGCGTCCAGGCGATGAGCCCGCCCACCGGCGAGCACTGGCTCGGCACCACCACCTTCGGCCAGGACATCTTCGCCCAGTTCGTGCACGGCCTGCGCGCCACCTTCGCCGTCGGCGTGGTCGGCGGCGGCATCGCCGCGGTCATCGGGATGGTCGTCGGCTTCGTGGCCGGCTACGTCGGCGGCCTGGTGGACGAGGTGCTCAACATGCTGACCAACATCATCCTGGTCATCCCCAGCCTGGCCGTCCTGCTGATCGTCAACGCCTACCTGGGCATCCGCAGCGTGGCCGTGCAGGGCCTGTTCATCGGGCTGACGCAGTGGCCGTGGGCGGCGCGGGCGATCCGGGCGCAGACGTTCTCGCTGCGCACCCGCGAGTTCGTGGACCTGGCCAGGATGAGCGGGTCCGGCACCGGGCGGATCATCGCCAGGGAGATCGCCCCGAACATGAGCTCCTACCTGTTCATGACGTTCATCCTGCTGTTCGGCGGCTCGGTGCTCATCGCCTCCTCGCTGGACTTCATCGGCCTCGGCCCCACCGAGGGCGTCTCGCTGGGCCTGATGCTGCAGAACGCCAACCAGTGGAGCGCGCTCCAGCTCGGCATGTGGTGGTGGTTCGTGCCGCCGGGCGCCGCCATCACCGCCATCGTCGGCGCCCTGTACGTGGCCAACGTCGGCCTCGACGAGGTCTTCAACCCGAAACTGAGGGAGACATGAGCCTGCAGGTCAGCGAGCTGAGGGTCCACTACAGGACGCTCAGGGGCGACGTGCGCGCGCTCGACGGCATGTCCTTCGAGCTCGGCGACGGCGAGATCCTCGGCCTGGTCGGCGAGTCCGGCTGCGGCAAGAGCACCCTGGGCAAGTCCCTCATCCGCATGGACGGCCGCATGCGGCACGTCGGCGGCCGGGTCGTGCTCGACGGGCGCGAGCTGCCGATCGCCGACGACCGGGCGATGAACGGCTTCCGCTTCAAGGAGGTCTCCCTCATCCCGCAGTACGCGATGAGCGCGCTCAACCCCACCCGCAAGATCCGCAAGATGGTCGGCGAGCTGCTGCGCTCGCGCGGCGTCACGCTCGACGCCGCCGAGCTGGAGCGGCGCATGGACCAGGTCGGGCTGCCGCGCGAGGTGCTCGACCGCTACCCGATCGAGCTGTCCGGCGGCATGAAGCAGCGCATGGTCATGGTCATCTCCACGCTGCTCGACCCGTCGCTGCTCATCGCCGACGAGGTCACCTCCGCGCTCGACGTCTCCACCCAGAAGGCCGTCGCCCGCGCGCTGCTCGGCTTCCGCGACAGCGGCTACGTCACGAGCATGATCTTCGTCACGCACGACATCGCGCTCACCCACCACATCGCCGACACGATCATGGTCATGTACGCGGGCCGCCTCGCCGAGAAGGCCCCCGCCGACGCGCTCGTCAAGACGCCCCGGCATCCGTACACCAGGCTCCTCATCGACTCGCTGCCCGAGGTCGGCGTCCGCTACGCCGATCGGCGGCTGGAGGGCATCGCCGGCAGCCCGCCGTCGCTGCTCGACCCGCCCGCCGGCTGCCGCTTCCGCGCCCGCTGCCCGCTCGCCGGGGACGAGTGCGCCGAGGAGCCGCCCGTGGCCGAGGTCGCGCCCGGCCACCACGTCGCCTGCTGGAAGGCATGATGCTGAGACTCGACCACGTCACCAAGGTGTTCAGGATCGGCGCCTTCGGCGGCCGTACCGTCACCGCCGTCAGGGACGTCAGCTTCGACGTCGCGCCCGGTGAGGTCGTCTCCCTCATCGGGGAGAGCGGCAGCGGCAAGAGCACGCTCGGCCGCCTGATCCTCGGGCTCAGCAGGGCCACCAGCGGCACGATCACCTTCGACGGGCGGCCGGCGCGGGCGGGCAAGGACTACTACCGCGACGTCCAGGGGATCTTCCAGGACCCGTTCAGCTCGTTCAACCCGGTGTTCAAGGCCGACCGGGTGTTCGCGATGATCAAGGAGTCGTACCATCCCGGCGTGCCCGAGGGGGAGTGGGCCGAGCGGGTCCGTACGGCTCTGCGCGACGTGCGGCTCAACCCCGACCAGGTGCTCGGCAAGTTTCCCCACCAGCTCAGCGGCGGCCAGCTCCAGCGCCTGCTCATCGCCCGCGCGCTGCTGCTGGAGATCCGCCTGCTGGTGGCCGACGAGATCACCAGCATGCTGGACGCCTCCACCCGCATCGACGTGCTCAACCTGCTGGCCGAGCTGAAGACGCGCGGCCTCGGCGTGCTCTACATCACGCACGACCTGTCGCTCGGCAACTACCTGGCCGAGCGGACGATCGTGCTGCGCGAGGGCGCGGTGGTGGAGATGGGCCCGACCGGCGAGGTCTTCGGCGACCCGCTCCATGCCTACACGCGCGAGCTGCTGTCGGCGGTGCCGCGCCTGCACGAGGATTGGGCCGACGCCGAGGACGCGGGCACCTGCCTCTACCACGAGCGCGGGGCCTCCGGCGGCCTGCTGGAGGCCGCTCCGGGCCACTTCGTCGCGTGCGCCCGGTCGAAGACCTGTTAAGGAGATGTCCTTGAACCACCGTCCGCTGCACGACGGCTGGACCCTCTCGTCGCGGGACGCCGCGGATCTCATCACCGGGGTCCCGGCCACCGTGCCCGGCTGCGTGCACACCGATCTGCTCGCCGCCGGGCTCATCGACGATCCCTACCTCGACGACAACGAGCGCCGGCTGGCCTGGATCGGCCGCAGGGACTGGACCTACCGCACCACGTTCGCCTGGTCGCCGGACGAGCACGAGCGTACGGACCTCGTCTGCCGTGGGCTCGACACGGTCGCCGAGGTCACGCTCAACGGGGTGCGCGTCGGCGGCACCGCCAACCAGCACCGCTCCTACCGTTTCCCCGTCCGCCACCTGCTGCGCCACGGGGCCAACGAGCTGACGGTCACCTTCCGCTCCGCCTACGCCCACGCCGAGGAGCAGCGGGCGGCGCTCGGGGAGCGGCCCGGCGCCTACGACGAGCCGTACGCGTTCATCCGCAAGATGGCCTGCAACTTCGGCTGGGACTGGGGCCCCACGCTGGTCACCGCCGGCATCTGGCGGCCGATCGGGCTGGAGAGCTGGAGCGGCGCCCGGCTGGCCGAGGTGCGCCCCCTGGCGGGCGCCGACGGGACGGTGCGGGTGCACGTCCGGGTCGAGCGCACCGCCGAGGGACCGCTCACGCTGTCGGCCGAGGTCGCCGGGGTCACCGCCGAGCGGCGCATCGACGGCCGCTCCGCCGTGCTCGCGCTCAAGGTGCCCCGTCCCGACCTGTGGTGGCCGCGCGGCCACGGCGACCAGCCGCTCTACGACCTGACGGTACGGCTCGGCGAGGACGCGTGGCACGGCAGGATCGGCTTCCGCTCGGTGGAGCTGGAACGGGAGGCGTTCCGGTTCAAGGTCAACGGCAGCCCCGTCTACGTCAGGGGCGTCAACTGGATCCCCGACGACTGCTTCCCGTCCCGCGTCACGAGGGAGCGGCTGGCCGAGCGGTTCGGGCAGGCCCTCGACGCCGGCGTCAACCTGCTGCGGGTCTGGGGCGGCGGCCTGTACGAGAGCGACGACTTCTACGACCTCGCCGACGAGCTCGGCCTGATGGTCTGGCAGGACTTCCCGTTCGCCTGCTCCGCCTACCCGGAGGAGGAGCCGTTCCGGTCGGAGGTCGCCGCCGAGGCGCGCGAGAACGTCACCCGCCTGGCCCCCCATCCCAGCCTGGTGCTGTGGTGCGGCAACAACGAGAACCTGGAGGGCCACGCCGACTGGGGCTGGCGCGACCGGCTCCAGGGGCGGAGCTGGGGCGCGGGCTTCTACCACGACCTGCTGCCCGGCATCGTGGCCGAGCTGGACCCGACGCGGCCGTACTGGCCGGGCAGCCCCTACTCGGGCGCGCCCGGCCTGCCGCCGAACGACCCCGCCCGCGGCACCGTCCACATCTGGGACGTCTGGAACCGCGAGGACTACACCCGGTACGCCGCCTACCGGCCGCGCTTCGTCGCCGAGTTCGGCTTCCAGGGGCCGCCGGCGTACGCGACCCTGCGCCGGGCCTCCTCCGACGAGCCGCTGACCCCACGCTCCTCGCACCAGAAGGCCGTGGACGGCCAGGAGAAGCTGCTGCGCGGGCTCGGCGCGCACCTGCCGCGGCCGGGCACGTTCGACGACTGGCACTACCTGACCCAGCTCAACCAGGCGCGGGCGGTGGCGTTCGGCGTGGAGCGCTTCCGCGCGCTCATGCCGCACACCATGGGGACGATCGTCTGGCAGCTCAACGACTGCTGGCCGGTGACGTCGTGGGCGGCGGTGGACGGTGACGGGCGGCGCAAGCCGCTCTGGCACGCGCTGCGCCGCGCCTACGCCGACCGGCTGATCACGATGCTGGACGGCGAGCTGGCCGTGGTCAACGACGCCCCACAGGCGTGGTCGGGCGAGCTGGAGCTGGTCCGGCGCCGGTTGACCGGCGAGCCGCTGGCCAAGGAGGTCGTCGCCGTGCACGTGGCGCCGCGCGCGGTGACCCGGGTGGCGCTGCCGCCGCCGGTGGCCGCCGCCGACGACCCGGCGCGCGAGCTGCTGTCGGCCCGGCTCGGCTCGGTCCGCCTGGTCCGTTTCTACGCCGAGGATCCGGCCGTCGCCTTCCCCCCGGCGGACTGGGACGCCGAGGCCGCGCCCGCGCAGGACGGCTACCGGGTGACCGTCACCGCCCGCACCGTGCTGCGCGAGCTGGCGCTCTTCCCCGACCGGCTGGACCCGGCCGCTGGCGTGGACGACCAGCTCGTCACCCTGCTGCCCGGCGAGAGCGCGGTCTTCCACGTCACCACGGTGAAGGAGCTGGACGCCGCCGCGCTGACCGGCTTCCCGGTGCTGCGGTGCGTCAACGAGCCGGGCGGCGCGCTGTTCAGACCCTGAACTCCTCGGTGCGGTGCCCGTAGCCGGGCACCGCGGCCCGCATCGCGTCGGTGACGGCGGGCGGCGGCAGCGGCGCGATCTCGCGCTCGTGGAAGGCGAGCACGTCCTCGCCGACGGCGTAGAGCTCGCGCACCGCCGCCAGGCAGGGGCCCACGACGCGGGCGTCGGTGATCCGGCGGCCGCCGCGGCAGCCGCCGTACTCGTCGTAGAGCACCTCGTACATGAGGGACGGGCCGAAGACGACCAGCTCGGGCAGCGGGTCGAGGTGCGCGACCCGCGCGGCCGGCAGCACCCTGCACGGCGATCCCGCGCGGGCCCGGACGGCCAGCACGTGCATCTCCCACTGCAGGTACGCCGTGACGGGGAACTCCGTCACCCGCACCCGCCGGACCGGCACCCGGCTCGTGAAGTAGCGGCGCAGCGGGCCCGCCATCTCCGCCACCAGCGCGAGGGAGCCCGCCCAGTCGCCGTCCATCATGGCCCGCCAGCTCGCGACGTCCGGCTCGTAGAAGGTCTGCGCCCGCTCCAGCTTCCACATCGGCTCGGCGGTCACGGCGTGGTCGCGGTCGAAGGCGGCGTGGTAGCCCTCCGCGTCGAGGACGAGGGCGTCGGCGTGCGCCACGGCGGCGAACGGGTTGCCCGCGCGATCCTGGGCCGGATCATGGCCCGGGTGGTCGACCGTGTGCGACGCGCCGTGCTCGGTCATGCGGCTCCCTTCGCCGGCTGGAAAACCCGCCCAGATCATCAATGGCGTCCCTGACAGGGTCAAGGCCCAAAAACGATCCGCGCGGGCTCGCTCAGCCGCGGTGGTGCATGCGCCGGCGGACCAGGCTGAAGAGCATGACCATCAGCCACACGCCGAACAGCACCTTGAAGACGCCGAAGCCGCCCACCGCGAGACCGATGATCATGATCACGAACAGCAGCCCGACGAACGGGTGCGGTCCGTGGTGCCGGTGGCGACGCGCCAGGCCGTGCTTCCACTGGTGGCGCATCTCCCTGCGGGCCTGGCGCATGTCGTGGTGCATCTGGTGCAGCTGGTGGCGATGGGCGCGCATCGCCTCGTGCCAGTCGCCGCCCAGGCCGGGAAGCGGAGGAGGCTCCAGGAATTCCGGCACCCGGTGGCGGGTCGCGGGCTGGGGGCCGGGGAGGTCGGCCGTGACCCGGGCGAGGTCACGGGCGGTCTTGGCGGTCAGCGCGTGGTCCAGCCGCTCGTCGAGTTCCTCGCGGGTCAGGCGGCCCTCGGCGAAGTGCTCGCGCAGGGCGGCCATCGTCTGCTCGCGCTCGGCGTCGCCGATGCGGAGGTCGTTCGGGTCCATGCCTGGCTCCTCGCTCCGTTGGCCTCGCAGGGTCACTCGTCGCCCGGGTCGCCGTCGGCCAAGATCTGGTAGAGCTTGCGCCGGGTCTCCACCAAAGTCTTACGCGCTTCGCGGATTTGTGCGTCGTTCCCGGTCTGGAGAATCTGCATCATCGCGAAGGCCGACTGGCGGCCGATCTGCCACAGCTCGGTGACGTTGTCGTCGACGTCGGGGCGCATCTCGTCCCACGGCGTGCGGACCTCGTCGGGGTGCGCCTCGATGTAGGCGCGGCCCTCGTCGGTGAGACGGAAGCTCTTGCGGCCCTCGTTCTCCTCGGAGATCACCAGGCCCTCGTCGGTGAGCTGCTGGAGCGCCGGGTAGACGGCGCCGGGGCTGGGCTTCCAGCCGCCCTCGCTGCGCTCGGCGATCTCCTGGATGATCTGGTAGCCGTTGCGCGGCTCCTCGGCGAGCAGGGCCAGGATGGCGGCGCGGACGTCGCCGCGCTTGGCCTTGCGGCCCCGGCCGCCCCAGCCGTGGTGGCCGCCGAACGGCCCGCCGGGCCCGAACGGTCCTCCGCCCCCGAACGGACCCCCCAGGCCGAAAGGCCCACCGGGTCCGAACGGCCCGCCGGGCCCGCCTCTCCTGCCGCGCTCCCTGTGCTCGTGCCGGTGCTCGTGCCTGTGGTGCCGGTGGCCGCCCATCTCCTCGAAGGCGTCGGCCATGGCCCTGAACGCCTCGCGGGCGGCTCGCTTGTACTCGTGCGCGCCGGGCCAGGGGCCGGACGCTGCCTGTGCGGAACTCATAGGTTTCCCCCTATATCGTGATTCTTTCTCGATGCATCAACGATATATCGCTACTGTGTCGCCAGCAAGCCCCAGTCCGAAGTGAGCCAGATCACGAAAAAGTTGCGGAATCGGGGAACAGGATCGGGGATGAAGCCGTTGAACAGAGCAGACGAGGTCGTTCCGCGTCGGCAGGGCTGGGGGGTGCTGTCGCCGTGGAGACGACCTCGTCTGCGTTTTCATGGCCCGCGCTCCGCGCGGGCTGGCTCGGTCGCTCAGACCCGTCGCAACCCCCGAACGCGCAGCGTCCTCAATCCCGAACGCGCGCAGCGCCCGCAATCCCCAACGCGCAGCGTGGGAAGTTTCCGGAACACGGCGACCGAGCCGCCCGCGCGGAGCGCGGGCCATTAAACGCGGGTACAGTCCCGATCATGATGGGGCACACGCACGCGATGACCGGGGCCATCGCCTGGCTGGGGCTGGCGCCGCCACTGGCCGCCCTGCCGCTGCTGAGCGAATCCTCCCGCTTCATCGAGACCGGCATCATGGCCGGCGCGCTCGGTCCGGCCGAGCTGATCGCCGGAGCCATCATCTGCGCGGGCGCGGCGATGCTGCCCGACCTCGACCATCCCAGCGCGACGATCGCCCAGACCTTCGGCCCGGTCACCTGGTTACTGAGCAAGGGCGTGTCCTGGCTCGCCGGCGGCCACCGGGGGGCGACCCATTCGCTGGCCTTCGCGGTCGCGCTCGGGTTAGGCACGCACTGGCTGGCCAACACCTATCCCATCGGCCGCGACATCATGGTCGTGCTGCTCATCGGCCTGGCGCTGCGCGCGATCGGCGTCGGCATCCCGGGCAACAAGCTGGGCTCGGCGATGGTCAACATCGGCATGACCGCCGGTCTCTACGCCGTCTTCCTCTCCCTCGGCGTGGGCTACGCCTGGCTCGGCCTGGCGGTCGGCGTCGGCTGCCTGATCCACGTCGTCGGCGACTGCATGACCGAACGCGGCTGCCCGGTGTTATGGCCGCTCGGGGTGAAGTTCGTGCTGCCGTGGAAGATCGGTATCAAGACCGGCAAGAAGTTCGAGCAGAAGATCCTGGCCCCGCTCCTGTCGGTGGCGATCATCGGCCTGCTCTTCTGGCGCCTCGCGCCGGTTTAACTTGATGTCGAGATACCCTAGTAATATCTTGACGTCGAGACATCCGCTGCGGCCGTGGAGTTAGGCGTACCTAACGTACGAGTGGTTCCGGCTGTGCGGCAGGATTTGAGTGAACACCGGTCTGATGAGGAGGCGAATCACCGTGTCCGCGAACAGCTTCGGCGCCCGTGACACGCTGCGCGTCGGCGACGCGTCATATGAGATTTTCCGGCTGGATGCCGTCGAGGGCGCCGCACGCCTCCCGTACAGCCTGAAGATTCTCCTGGAGAACCTCCTGCGCACGGAGGACGGCGCGAACATCACCGCCGACCACATCCGCGCGCTGGGCTCCTGGGACCCCAACGCCGCGCCCAGTGTCGAGATCCAGTTCACCCCGGCGCGCGTCATCATGCAGGACTTCACCGGCGTGCCGTGTGTCGTCGACCTCGCCACCATGCGCGAGGCCGTCCGCGACCTCGGCGGCGACCCGGCGCGCATCAACCCGCTCGCCCCGGCCGAGATGGTCATCGACCACTCCGTGATCGTCGACTACTTCGGCCACCCCGACGCCTTCCAGCGCAACGTCGAGCGCGAGTACGAGCGCAACCGCGAGCGCTACCAGTTCCTGCGCTGGGGCCAGACCGCCTTCGACGAGTTCAAGGTCGTCCCGCCCGGCACCGGCATCGTCCACCAGGTCAACATCGAGCACCTGGCCAGGGTCGTCATGATCCGCGACGGCAAGGCCTACCCCGACACCTGCGTCGGCACCGACTCCCACACCACGATGGAGAACGGCATCGGCGTGCTCGGCTGGGGCGTCGGCGGCATCGAGGCCGAGGCCGCGATGCTCGGCCAGCCGATCTCCATGCTCATCCCGCGCGTGGTCGGCTTCAAGCTCAACGGCAAGCTGCCCGCCGGCGCCACCGCCACCGACCTGGTGCTGACCATCACCGAGATGCTGCGCAAGCACGGCGTGGTCGGCAAGTTCGTCGAGTTCTACGGCGAGGGCGTCTCCTCGGTGCCGCTGGCCGACCGGGCCACCATCGGCAACATGAGCCCCGAGTTCGGCTCCACCTGCGCGATCTTCCCGATCGACGGCCAGACCGTCGACTACCTGCGCCTGACCGGCCGCACCGAGGAGCAGATCGCCCTCGTCGAGACCTACGCCAAGACCCAGGGCCTGTGGCTCGACCCGTCGGCGCCCGAGCCGGCGTTCTCCGAGTACATCGAGCTCGACCTCGGCACGGTCGTCCCGTCCATCGCCGGGCCCAAGCGCCCGCAGGACCGCATCGCGCTGTCCAACGCCAAGGACGCCTGGCGCCGCGACGTCGAGAACTACGTGAGCGACGGCGTGGACGAGGCCGTCGAGGAGAGCTTCCCGGCCTCCGACGCGCCCGCCTCCAACGCCACCGCCAACGGCGGCCGGCCGCACAAGCCGGTGCCCGTCACGCTGGCCGACGGCACGTCGTTCGAGATCGACCACGGCATCGTCTCGATCGCCGCGATCACCTCGTGCACCAACACCTCCAACCCGTACGTCATGCTCGGCGCGGCCCTGCTCGCCCGCAACGCCGTCGACAAGGGCCTGACCCGCAAGCCGTGGGTCAAGACCTCGCTCGCGCCCGGCTCCCAGGTCGTCACCGGCTACTTCGAGCGCTCGGGCCTCCAGCCCTACCTCGACAAGATCGGCTTCAACCTGGTCGGCTACGGCTGCACCACCTGCATCGGCAACTCGGGCCCGCTGCTGCCGGAGATCTCCGAGGCCATCCAGGCCAACGACCTCGCGGTCACCGCCGTGCTGTCCGGCAACCGCAACTTCGAGGGCCGGATCAACCCCGACGTCAAGATGAACTACCTGGCCTCGCCGCCGCTCGTGGTGGCGTACGCGCTGGCCGGCACCATGGACGTCGACCTCGACACCGAGCCGCTCGGCGTCGGCAGCGACGGGCAGCCGGTCTACCTGCGCGACATCTGGCCCTCCCCGGAGGAGGTCGCCGAGGTCGTCCACTCCTCGATCGGCCGCGAGATGTTCGAGCGCGACTACGCCGACGTCTTCAAGGGCGACGACCACTGGCGCTCGCTGCCGATCCCGACCGGCGACACCTTCGAGTGGGACCCCGACTCCACCTACGTCCGCAAGGCCCCCTACTTCGACGGCATGCCGTCGAAGCCGGAGCCCGTGACCGACATCAGCGGCGCCCGCGTCCTGGTCAAGGTCGGAGACTCGGTCACCACCGACCACATCTCGCCGGCCGGCTCCATCAAGGTCGGCACCCCGGCCGCGCAATACCTGCAGGCCAACGGGGTCGAGGTCAAGGACTTCAACTCCTACGGCTCGCGGCGCGGCAACCACGAGGTGATGATCCGCGGCACGTTCGCCAACATCCGCCTGCGCAACCAGATCGCGCCGGGCACCGAGGGCGGCTACACCCGCGACTTCACCCAGCCCGACGGCCCGGTGTCGTTCATCTACGACGCCTCGGTCAACTACGCCGCCGCGGGCACGCCGCTGGTGGTGCTGGCCGGCAAGGAATACGGCTCCGGCTCCTCGCGCGACTGGGCGGCCAAGGGCACGGCGCTCCTGGGCGTGCGCGCGGTCATCGCCGAGTCCTACGAGCGCATCCACCGCTCCAACCTCATCGGCATGGGCGTGCTGCCGCTGCAGTTCCCGGAGGGCGCCACGGCGGCGTCGCTGGGCCTGACCGGCGAGGAGACGTTCGACATCACCGGCGTCGAGGAGCTCAACA
The DNA here is from genome assembly GCF_036289125.1 of Nonomuraea sp. LP-02. Classification (NCBI taxonomy): domain Bacteria; kingdom Bacillati; phylum Actinomycetota; class Actinomycetes; order Streptosporangiales; family Streptosporangiaceae; genus Nonomuraea; species Nonomuraea sp. LP-02. The sequence goes on from NZ_JAXCLK010000001.1 coordinate 210,068, forward strand.
AGGGCGGCATCCCGCAGACCGTGCACGTCAGGGCCACGGCGTCGTCCGCGCACGGAGCCGGCGTCGAGTTCGACGCCGTCGTGCGCATCGACACGCCGGGCGAGGCCGACTACTACCGGCACGGTGGCATCATGCAGTACGTCCTGCGCTCGCTGCTGGCCAAGTGATCTTCCTGGTCGCCGCCCGGTCATGAGCCGGGCGGGGGCCGGGGGTTGGGGCGTGATCCTCACGCGCCCCGCATCGGGGGAACCACCCGAACCGACAAGGCCGTCCGGCGGAACACCCTCCGCCGGGCGGCCTTCGCCGTTCCTCCGCTCAAGCGACGCGCCCGGCCGGCGCGGACCAGGTGTCGCAGGCGGCGGGGGAGCCGGCCCGGTGGCCGCGCTCCAGCCAGCGGGCCCGGTTGACCCCCTTGCCGTGGCTGCGGACGCCGTCGAAGTCGTCACCGCTCGCCCTGGCGGCCTCCACCAGTGCCGCCCAGTCCTGCCCGGTGCGCCCCAGAGAGCCCTGCACGCTGCCCAGGAACACTCCCGCGAGGCAGTCGGCCTGCAACTCGTAGCGGCGCCGCGCCGCGCTCTCACGCGCCTTGGGGAGGCCGACGCCCATGAGGCGCTGCACGTGGTGGCCGTACTCGTGGGCGGCGACCTTGAGCGGATAGAGGTCCGTGCGGTTCTCGATCCAGGGGCCGGTGAGCGGGAAGACGAGCGTACGCCGCTCCACGCAGTAGAACGCCGCCGCCTGCGCGGGCCAGTCCCCGCCGCACACCCGGTCGGCGGGCTCGTCGAAGTACCGCACCACGGGTTTCGCGAACGCCCGCCCCGCCTTCGCGAAGTACGTCCGCCACGAGGCGTCCAGGCAGCCCACGACCGTCTGCAGGTATTCCCGGGTCCGCGGGATCCCCCCGGAGCTGATCGCCGGCTCCGGGCACGAGGTGACCGGCAGCCTGCCCGCCTTCTCGCGGAACGCATCCTGGACGGCGGCCCCGGCCGGAGCGGGCGGCAGGGAGGTCGCCAGGACCGCGGCGAGGACAAGGGCGCGCTTGATCGGGAGGAATCGCACGATCGGCAGCTTAACCAGCGACCGCGTGTGGCACGATGAGGGAAGCCACCCGGCGAAGTTCGCTTTCGCCGGGCGGCATCCCCTACAGCGCGTCCGTGAGCCAGTCGATGATCTCGCGGACCACCTCGTCGGGAGCGATCCCGATCCTTCTGGCGAACCGCTGCGCCGACACGCTCCGTACGTGCTCGACCATGGCCCAGCTGGGCTTCTCCAGGCCCGTGCCGTCACAGCTGACGGAGATGTGGTTGTCCCATCCTCGATTCGTCGTGGTCAGCGGCACGACGATCTTGACGGGTGTGGCGGCGTTGAATCCGTCGTTGCTCACGACCAGCACCGGCCGGCGGAAACCCTGCTCGCGGCCGATGGGATCGCCCAGGTCAGCGAGCCAGATCTCGCCCTGGATCACCCTCATCTCTCTCCTCGGGGATCAGCCCTTCCCATTCGGGCGCGACGCGGGAAGAGCGCGGTGGGGGGCCCTGGACCGCCTCGGACTCGCCGAGGTAGTCGGCCCAGGCCCGGGGGTCCTCGTGTCGTGTCTCCTCCATCTGCTCCGCGACCCGCTGCCAGCGGTATTTCCTCTCCATCTCCCTGATGGCCTGGTCGATGATCGCGGTCATGGGCTCACCTGCCTTCTTGGCTAGCGCTGCGATCCTGTCCCGGGTCTTGACGCTGACACGTATCGTCGTCGCTTTCGGCTTCACGGCCATACTCCTGAGACTACGTCGGCGTCTTCCGGTGACACTACATGCTCGCAGTCACGCTCGCTTCATGTGCGGCAACTCTGCGTAAGGATGGTTGACTCTCCTGCATGAGTGATACGGCGTTGGTGCTGCTCCTTGGTGGTTCAGCGGTATTCGTCGGTGCGATCGTGCAGGGCAGCGTCGGGTTCGGCCTGGGGTTGGTGGCGGCTCCCGTGCTCACCCTGCTCGATCCCGACCTCATGCCGGGCGCCATCCAGGTCGTCAACGCGACGTTGCCGCTGTTCACGCTTGCGGTCGAGTGGCGCAGGGTGGATTGGAGGGGGCTAGGCTTTGCAGTGCTGGGCAGGGTGCCGGGGAGCGTCCTGGGTGCGTTCATCATTGTCTACGTTTCCATCTACACCCGTGGCCTCCTCGTGGCGGTCATGGTGCTCGTCGCGGTGGCGTTGACCGCGAGGGCGCTGAGCATGCCGCGCAACGGTGTGACCATCACCTCGGCGGGCTTCGTCTCGGGCGTGACCGGGACCGCCACGGGCATCGGGGGGCCGCCCATCGCGCTGGTCTACCAGACCGCCAAGGGGCCCCAGATCCGCGCCACGCTCGCCATGTTCTTCTTCCTGAGCGCGGTGCAGTCGCTGGCCATCCTGGCGATCGTGGGGGAACTGCCCGGGCGGGCCCTGTCGGCGGGAGCGACCCTGCTCGTCCCCATGGTGCTGGGATTCCTGGTGTCCGGCCCGCTGCGGCGCTACCTCGACGGTGGCAAGGTGCGGACGGCCGTGCTCGTCGTGGCCGCGGTGTCGGCCGTCGGGCTCATCGCGCAGAACGTGATCACGCAGGTCCTGCCCCGCTGAGCGGCGTCCCCGGCCTGGTGGGCACGCGGGGCCGACTGGCGCCCGCAGCATTACGCCCAGGAGTCCGCCGGGTTGAGGCTGCGTTTCTGGATTGTTACCCGAAACAACAAACTCCCGGCCCCGACCCCCTTCCAAAGCAGGCCGTCCGGGAATACGTTGCCGCAAACAACATTCATCCGGGCCCCTCCGGAAGAAAGGACCCTGCACCATGCGCAAGGGGATCCTCAGCCTGACCGCCGCGGCAGCCGCGCTCGCCCTCGGTCTCACCGCCTGCGGGGGCGACAGCGGTCAGACCACCACGTCGACCACCTCCGAGTCGGCCACGGCGGCGGCCAAGGCCGGCAAGATCGGCGTCATCCTGCCGGACAGCAAGTCCTCGGCCCGCTGGGAGACGGCGGACCGTAAGTATCTCGAAGAGGCGTTCAAGGCCGCCGGCGTCGAGTACGACATCCAGAACGCTCAGAACGACAAGACGGCGTTCCAGACCATCGCCGACCAGATGATCACGAACGGCGCCACCGTTCTCATGATCGTCAACCTGGACAGCGGCAGCGGCAAGGCCGTCATCGACAAGGCCAAGTCGCAGGGCGTCGCCGTGATCGACTACGACCGGCTCACGCTCGGCGGCGGCGCCGCCTACTACGTCAGCTTCGACAACACCAAGGTCGGCACCCTCCAGGGTGAGGGCCTGTCGAAGTGCCTGGCGGACAAGAAGGCGGACAAGCCGATCGTCGCCTACCTCAACGGCTCTCCCACCGACAACAACGCCACGCTGTTCAAGCAGGGCTACGACGGTGTGCTCAAGCCGAAGTTCGACTCCGGCGAATTCGTCAAGGGCCCCGAGGAGTCGGTGCCCGACTGGGACAACACCAAGGCTGGCACGCTCTTCGAGCAGATGCTGACCGAGCAGTCGAAGATCGCCGGCGTCCTGGCCGCCAACGACGGTCTCGGCAACGCCGCCATCACCATCCTGAAGAAGAACGGCCTCAACGGGAAGGTCCCGGTCACCGGCCAGGACGCGACCGTCCAGGGCCTGCAGAACATCCTCGCCGGCGACCAGTGCATGACCGTCTACAAGGCGGTCAAGAAGGAGGCCGACGCCGGGGCCAAGCTGGCGGTGGCGCTGGCCAAGGGCGAGAAGCCCACGGCGAGCTCCAGCGTCAAGGACCCGGAGAGCGGGCAGGACGTCCCCGCCGAGCTCATGGAACCGCAGGGCATCTTCTTCGACAACGTCAAGGACGTGGTGGCCGACGGTTACGTGACCAAGGAGGAACTGTGCACCGGTGACTTCGCCGCGAAGTGCACCGAGGCCGGAATTCAGTAGAACCGAGAGGGGTACGGCCCGCGTCACCGGCGCGGGGCCGTACCCTCCCCTCTAGGGAGCCCCATGACCCCCCTCCTTGAAGTGCGCGGGATCGACAAGAGCTTCGGTCCGGTCAAAGTCCTGCACAACGTAGAGTTCTCCGCCTACGCCGGCGAGGTCACCGCTCTGGTCGGCGACAACGGGGCGGGCAAGTCCACCCTGGTCAAGTGCATCGGCGGCATCTATCCGATCGACGCCGGCGAGATCTTCTTCGACGGCAAGCCGGTGCACATCCACACCCCGCGCGACGCCGGCGAGCTGGGCATCGAGATCGTCTACCAGGACCTGGCCCTGTGCGACAACCTGGACATCGTCCAGAACATGTTCCTCGGCCGGGAGCGCAGGAGCGGGCTCCTGCTCGACGAGGACACCATGGAGGAGCTCGCCGAGAAGACGCTCAGCAGCCTGTCCGTGCGCACCGTGAAGTCCATCAGGCAGCAGGTCTCCAGCCTGTCCGGCGGGCAGCGGCAGACCGTCGCCATCGCCAAGGCCGTGCTGTGGAACAGCAAGGTCGTCATCCTCGACGAGCCCACCGCCGCCCTGGGCGTGGCCCAGACCGCGCAGGTGCTCGAACTGGTCCGCAGGCTGGCCGACACCGGCCTCGCCGTCGTCCTCATCTCGCACAACATGAACGACGTGTTCGCCGTCTCCGACCGGATCGCGGCGCTCTACCTCGGCAGGATGGCCGCCCAGGTCAAGACCTCCGACGTGACGCACCCGCAGGTCGTCGAACTGATCACCGCAGGCCGCAGCGGGGAACTCGGTCTCAAGAACGGGGTCACCCCATGAGCAAGGTCAAGGAACTGCCGGGCGAGGCCATCGTCGCCGCGACGCAGGCCCCGTCCATCGGCAACAGCTTCCGCGCGTACGTCCAGCGCGTGCGCGGCGGCGACATGGGGTCACTGCCCGCCGTCCTCGGCCTGGTGGTGCTCTGCGCGGTGTTCGCGATCGCCCGTCCCTCGTTCGTCACCGCGATCAACTTCGCCAACCTCTTCACCCAGGGCGCCGCGATCACGCTCATCGCGATGGGCCTGGTGTTCGTGCTGCTGCTCGGCGAGATCGACCTGTCCGCCGGGTACGCGAGCGGCGTCTGCGCGGCCGTGCTGGCCGTCACCCTCGCCAGTCTCGGCCTGCCCTGGTACGTGTGCGCGCTGGCCGCCATCCTCACCGGCGTGGTCATCGGCGTCGTGCTCGGCGCGCTGGTGGCCAAGGTCGGCATCCCGTCGTTCGTGGTGACGCTGGCCGCCTTCCTCGCCTTCCAGGGCCTGGTCCTGGTGCTGGTGAAGGAGGGCACGAACATCTCGGTCCGCGACCCGGTGATCCTCGCCATCGCGAACAAGAACCTGGAGCCGTGGCTCGGCTGGGCGCTCTACGCCGTCTGCGTGGGCGGCTTCGCGGCCATCCAGCTCATCCGGGCCGCGCGGCGCGCCAAGCGCGGGCTCACCGCCGACCCGCTGTCGCTCATCGCCTTCCGCGTGGGGGCGCTGGCGGTGCTGGCCGGCGTCGCGGTGTTCGTGCTCAACCTGGAGCGCAGCCGCAACCCGGCGCTGGTCTCGCTCACCGGCGTGCCGATCGTGGTGCCGGTCATCCTGGTGCTGCTGGTCGTGTGGACGGTCATCCTGCGCCGCACGGCGTTCGGCCGCCACCTGTACGCGGTCGGCGGCAACACCGAGGCCGCCCGCCGGGCCGGCATCCCGGTCGACCGGCTCAAGATCAGCGCGTTCGTGATCTGCTCGGCGATGGCGGCCGTCGGCGGCATCGTGGCCGCCTCCCGCGCCAGCTCCGTCGACCCGAACACGGGCGGCAGCTCGGTCCTGCTGTACGCGGTCGGCGCGGCGGTCATCGGCGGCACGAGCCTGTTCGGCGGCAAGGGCCGGGTGCTCGACGCCGTGCTCGGCGGCGCCGTGGTGGCCGTCATCGAGAACGGCATGGGCCTCATGGGCTACGGAGCCAGCGTCAAGTATCTGGTCACGGGGTGCGTGCTGCTCCTCGCCGCGGGTGTCGACGCCCTGGCGCGCAGGCGGGCGGCTGCCGCTGGTCTAAGGTGATCAGCGACCCGCAGCCTTCCAAGGAACCCCAGATCATGCGTGCCGGCCCCTCGCAGGAGGACATCAGGCGCCACAACCTCGGCGCGCTGCTCCGCCACGTCCACCTGGGCGGGCCGACCTCGCGTGCCGAGCTCACCGCCAAGATGGGGCTCAACCGCAGCACGATCATGGCGCTGACCTCCGACCTGACGGCGGCGGGGCTCGTACGCGAGGAGCTGCCCCGCGAGACCGGCCGGGCCGGCCGCCCCTCGCTCGTGGTCCGGCCGGAGTCGTCGCGGGTCTACGTGTTCGCCTTCGACGTGGGGCCCGACCGGCTCGCGGCCGCGCGTGTGGGGCTGGGCGGGGTCATACTCGACCGGCGCGAGGCCGTACGCCGCCGCGACACGTTCGAGCTGGACGAGCTGACCGGCGCGCTGGCCGGTTTCGCCCGGCAGATGCGCCGCAAGACCAGGGCCGACACCGTCTGCGTGGGCGCGGCGGCGGCCGTGTCCGGCGGGGTGCGCAAGGCCGACGGCGTGGTCACCTTCGGCCCCAACCTCAAGGCGGAGGAGGTGCCGTTCGGCGAGGAGCTGGGCCGCAAGCTCGGCCTGGGCCTGCCGGTCAGCGTCGGCAACGACGCCAACCTGGCCGCGCTCGCCGAGCACAGCCGCGGCGTCGGCGTCGCCGTCAGGGACCTCATCTACCTGCACGGCGACGTGGGCATCGGCGGCGGGATCATCGCCGGCGGCCAGTTGCTCGGCGGCCACGACGGCTACGGCGGCGAGGTCGGCCACATGGTCGTCAACCCGGGCGGCCGGGCCTGCGGCTGCGGCTCGCACGGCTGCCTGGAGGCCGAGGTGGGGGAGCGCGCCCTGCTGGAGGCGGCCGGCCGCTTCGGCGCCGGGCAGCAGGGCCGCGACGCGGTCCGGGCCGTGGTCGAGGCGGCCGACCGCGGCGACATCGTCGCCCAGGAGGCGCTGAGCCGCACCGGCGAATGGCTCGGCCTCGGCGTCGCCAACCTCGTCAACATCTTCAACCCCGAGATGGTGATCTTCGGCGGCATGCTGCGTGAGGTCTATCTCGGCTCGGCCGCGCAGGTGCGCACGCAGCTCACCCTGCACGCCATGGCCGCGCAGCGCGAGCAGGTGCGGCTGCGCACCTCCGCGCTCGGCGACTCCGCCACCCTGGTCGGCGCGGCGGAGCTGGCCTTCGCGCACGTCCTCGCCGACCCTCTGGAGGTCCTGGCCCGCGCGAACGGCTGACCGCCCGCTCAGCCCACTTTCGCCCGCGCCGCCGTCCAGGTGTTGCAGAAGCCGGTGGCCCCGCCCCGGTAGCCGCGGTCCTGCCAGAACGCCAGGTTGCGCGGCTTGCCGTGCACCTCGCTCTCCTCCGCCTGCCGTACCGCGTCGAGCCAGTCGTCCCACGCGATGCCCGGCCCGATCGACTTCAGCGCGGCGCTGTAGAAGACGCCCGCGTAGCACTCGGCCTGCATCTCCAGCCGGTGGCTCAGCACCGTGCGCGCACGCTCCGAGGCCGGCAGGTACAGCGCCTCGTGCGCCTTCAGCACCCCGGTGAGCTGCTGGACGTGGTGGCCCCACTCGTGGGCGACCGAGTGGGCGACGTTCATCCTGAAGGGGTCGCGCAGGTCGTGCCGGGTGATGCGGACGACGATCGCCCGCTGCTCCGGGCAGTAGTGCGCGCCCGCGCCCGTGAGGCGCCCGCAGATCGAGTCCGCGCCGGACGTGATCGTCACCTCGGGCGAACTGTACGGCAGCCCGGCCGCCGCGAACCGCTCCGCCCAGAAGCGGTCCGCGCACGTCGCCATGGCCCGGTGGAAGGCGCGCAGCGAGCCCGCCGACCCCACCTTGATCGCCGGCACCGCGCAGCTCAGCCGTGGCAGGTCGCCGCCCATGACGTGGGAGAGCGAGCCCTGCCCGGTGCGCGGCGCGGCCAGCGCGGGCTCACTCGCGACCACACTGGCTGCCATCGACACGGCCACCGCCACCGGCACGAGAACAGTGCGCACGATGGCGGATCATAAATCAATATGTCCTTTTTTGTTAGGACACCTTGGACTTGGGGGCCTTCCACGTGTTGCAGGCGCTCGCCGACTCCTTGGCGAAGCCGCGCTCCAGCCAGTAGCCGACGTTGGCGCCGCCGCCGTGGGTCTCCTCGCCGGGCTCCTTCAGCCCGAAGACCGACAGGAAGGAGCCGCTGCCGTTGTTCCTGACGAGGTAGTACCAGTCGTCGTGGGAGCGGCCGAGCGAGTGCCACACGTCGCCGATGAACGCCGCGCCCAGGCACTCGGCCTGCAGCTCGTAGCGGCGGCTCTCGTCGAGGACGCGCCGGGTGTTCTTGCCGGTGTACTCGGTGCCGGCGTCGAGCATGCCGGTGAGCTGCTGGACGTGGTGGCCGTACTCGTGCGCGAGCACCAGCATGAGCCGCAGGTCGTCCGGGTTGCGCAGGAAGTCGGGGGAGAGCCAGTAGGTGATCTTGTTGTTGCGGGTGCAGTAGAGGGCCTGCGCGCCGGCGGGGAAGCGGCCGCAGCCCGTCTTCGCGCCGAGCTTGGTGATGACCTGGAACGACGGCTTGCTGAACTTGTAGCCGGCCTTCCTGATCTTCGGCGCCCAGGCCTCGTTGAGGCAGTCGAGCACGCCGGTGAGGTACTTCTTCACGTCCTGCGGGTCGCCTGGCGCGGCCTGCTCCTCCTGGCACGTCCCGAGGTCGAGCTCACCGGTCTTGTAGACCGGGTTGGCGGTCAGCACCGGCTTGTATGCCGGAGCGGCCGCCGCGTGAGCCGTGCCGCCTAACAGCACGCTCGTCAGGACGCCCGCCAGGAGCGTCGATCGAGGGATACGCATGGGACGGCACCCTAGTGAAGACGGAGCTCCAGGTAAAGAACGTTTTCAGGTGACGTTCCGGGCCGCCGAGGCCCAGGTGTTGCAGGCGGCGGGAGTGCCCCGGTTGAAGCCCCGGGTCATCCACGCGGCCTGCGTCGGTCCCTTGCCGTGGTCGTTCTGCGGCCAGCCCTTCGCGCCGTTCTTGCGGAACCAGTCCACCGTGTACGACCAGTCCGCGTCCGTCACCAGCGAGGTGCCCTTCATGGTGCTCATGAAGATCGCCGAGAAGCACTCGGCCTGGAGCTCGGACCGGCGCGACAGCAGCAGCCGGCCGGCCTTGCCCGCGCTCGAACGCGCCGTCCAGTAGTAGCTCCAGATGCCGGAGATCTGCTGGACGTGGTGGCCGTACTCGTGGGCGATCAACCGGGTGATGCCGAGCGGGAACGGGTTGCGGAGCTGGTCGCGGCTGATCATCAGGTACATGGTGCGGTCGGTGGAGCAGTAGACGCCGTCCGCGCCGGCGTTCCAGGCCCCGCAGGGCGTGCGGACCTTGCCGGTGATGATGCGCAGCTTCGGCTTGCTGAAGGGCATGTCCGCCTTGGCGAACTGCGCGGCCCACGCCTTGTTCAGGCACGCCGTCACCCGCAGCAGGAAGCGCCGGTAGGCCGTCATGCTGCCCGCGGGCAGCTCTCCCGGCGAGCAGTTCACGTCCGTCAGCCGGCCGGTGCCGTAGAGCGGGCTGGCCGTGGCGAGGCGCCTGCCGGGCAGCGGCACCTTCTTGGTCTCGGCGCCGTTGACGGGAGGGGAGACGATCTGCTGCGCCTCGTTCACGGGCCTGGCCGAGGTCGTGGCGGAGTCTGCGAGTACGAACACCAGACCGGCCGCGGCGAGCACCAGCGCCAGCAGGGCGGAGACGATTGCCACGATCTTGCCAGTTTGTGCGGAGTTCATAGGTACCGAAAGACTAGGTCAAGATCGGACATATGTGGGTGGAATTGACTCGATGGAGTCAGTGAGGCCTCGGCGAACTAGACTCAGGGCGTCGGCTGACAACAGCAGAGGGGAGTCGAATCCGTGAGCGGGTTGCTGGGTTCGATCGCAGGACCGCAAGACGTCAAACGGCTCGCCGCCGAGGAGCTGCCGCGGCTCGCGGGGGAGATCCGTGACCTGCTGGTCGACTCGTGCGCCCGGTTCGGCGGCCACCTCGGCCCCAACCTCGGCGTGGTGGAGCTCACCATCGCGCTGCACCGCGTGTTCGACTCCCCGCGCGACCCCATCATCTGGGACACCGGCCACCAGTCCTACGTGCACAAGGTGCTCACCGGCAGGGCCGGCGGCTTCGCCGCGCTCAAGCAGGAGGGCGGCCTGTCCGGCTATCCGAGCCAGGCCGAGTCCGAGCACGACTTCGTCGAGAACTCCCACGCCTCCACCGCGCTGTCCTACGCCGACGGCCTGGCCAAGGCGTTCAAGCTGCGCGGCGAGCGCGACCGCACGGCGGTCGCGGTGATCGGCGACGGCGCGCTGACCGGCGGCATGGCCTGGGAGGCGCTCAACAACATCGCCGCCGTCAAGGACCTGCCGGTCGTCATCGTGGTCAACGACAACGGCCGCTCCTACTCCCCGACGATCGGCGGCCTCGCCTCCCACCTGTCCTCGCTGCGGGTCAACCGCCGCTACGAGGACTTCCTCGGCTACGTCAAGGACAAGATCGGGAACGTTCCCGTGCTCTACGACGCCCTGCACGGCGTGAAGAAGGGCGTCAAGGACGTCCTCGCGCCGCAGGCCATGTTCGAGGACCTCGGACTCAAATACGTCGGCCCCATCGACGGCCACGACGAGCAGGCCATGGAGGCGGCCCTGCGCAAGGCGCGCGGCTTCCGCGGGCCGGTCATCGTGCACGCGCTCACCCAGAAGGGCCGCGGCTACAGCCCGGCCGAGAACCACGACGAGGACCAGTTCCACTCCCCGGGCGCCTTCGACCGGGCCACCGGCGCGGAGAAGCCCAAGGGCCGCATCTGGACCAACGCCTTCAGCGAGGAGCTCGTCCGGCTCGGCAAAGAGCGCGAGGACCTCGTCGCCATCACCGCCGCGATGCTCCACCCGACCGGGCTCAACGCCTTCGCCGAGCACTTCCCCGAGCGCATCTACGACGTCGGCATCGCCGAGCAGCACGCGCTGACCAGCGCCGCCGGGCTCGCCCTAGGCGGCCTGCACCCGGTCGTGGCCGTCTACGCCACGTTCCTCAACCGGGCCTTCGACCAGCTGCTCATGGACGTCGCGCTGCACCGCCTGCCGGTCACCGTCGTGCTCGACCGGGCGGGCGTCACCGGCGACGACGGCGCCAGCCACAACGGCATGTGGGACCTGTCCATCCTCCAGGTCGTGCCCGGCCTGCGCATCGCGGTGCCGCGCGACGGCGACCGCCTGGCCGAGCTGCTGCGCGAGGCCGTCGAGGTCACCGACGGCCCCACCGTGCTGCGCTTCCCCAAGGGCCCGGTGGCCGAGCCCGTCGAGGCGGTCGGCAAGCTCGGCGAGATGGACGTGCTGCTGACCCCGGCGGCCGAGCCCGACGTGCTGCTGGTCGGCGTGGGCCCGATGGCCCAGGTCTGCCTCGACGCCGCCCGGCTGCTCGACGCGCAGGGCATCGCGGCCACCGTCGTGGACCCGCGCTGGGTCAAGCCGCTGGACGAGGCGCTGGCGCCGGCCGCCGCCGTGCACAAGCTGGTCGCCGTCGTCGAGGACAACGGCCGCGTGGGGGGCGTGGGCGACGCCGTGGCCCGCCTGCTGCGCGACGCGGACGTCGATGTGCCCGTACGCACCTTCGGCGTCCCGCAGGAGTTCCTCGACCACGCCAAGCGGGCGGCGATCCTCGGCCGCGTCGGCCTGACCGGCCAGGATCTCGCCCGCCGGATCACCGAGGCCGTCGCCAGGCGCACCTCCTCCGCCGCGGAGGCCGTCCGCCCCTGACGACCTGGCCCTGAGGATCCGGCGCCGCCGTACGCACCACGCGAGGGAATGACCGCCCAGGGTGTGGGAAGGACCAACGGCCGTGAACATCTTTCGCACGAAGAGCGTCGAGCAGTCGATCCGCGACACCGAGGATCCGGAGCATCAGCTGCGCAAGCGCCTGACCGCGCTGGATCTCACGGTCTTCGGCATCGGTGTGATCATCGGTACCGGGATCTTCGTGCTCACCGGGCAGGTGGCCAAGGAGACGGCGGGGCCGGCGGTGGCGCTGTCGTTCGTCGTGGCGGGCGTGGTGTGCGGCCTGGCGGCCCTCTGCTACGCCGAGTTCGCCTCCACGATCCCGGTCGCCGGGTCGGCCTACACCTTCGCCTTCGCCACCCTGGGCGAGTTCCCCGCCTGGGTGATCGGCTGGGACCTGATCCTGGAGCTGGCGCTGGCCGCGGCGGTGGTGGCGGTCGGCTGGTCGGGCTACTTCGCGTCGATGCTGGAGTCCATCGGCCTGCCGCTGCCGGCCGCGATCGCCGGCGACACCGCCGTGGTCAACCTGCCGGCGGTGATCATCGTCGCGATCCTCACGGCGGTGCTGGTGGCCGGGATCAAGCTGTCGTCCCGGGTCAACCTGATCCTGGTGATCACCAAGGTCGCCGTGGTGCTGGTGGTGATCGTGGCGGGGCTGTTCTTCGTCAAGGCGGCCAACTACATGCCGTTCATCCCCGAGGCGGTGAGCACGCCGCGCGTGGAGGGGGTGAAGGCGCCGCTGTTCCAGGTGCTGTTCGGGATCACGCCGGTGGCCTTCGGGGTGCTCGGCATCTTCTCGGCGGCGGCGGTCGTGTTCTTCGCCTTCATCGGCTTCGACGTCGTGGCGACGGCCGCCGAGGAGACCATCACGCCGCAGAGAGACGTGCCCCGCGGCATCTTCGGCTCGCTGGCCATCTGCACGGTCCTCTACGTCGCCGTCTCCCTCGTGGTCGTCGGCATGCAGCACTACACCCAGCTGAGCACCGCGGCGCCGCTCTCCGACGCCTTCATCTCCGTCGGCCAGGACTGGCTGGCCACCATCATCAGCCTGGGCGCCCTGGCCGGCCTCACCACCGTCGTCCTGGTGCTGCTGCTGGGCCAGACGCGGGTGCTGTTCGCGATGTCGCGCGACGGGCTGGTGCCGCGCTCACTGTCCCAGGTGCACCCCCGCTTCGGCACGCCCGCCAGGCTGACGCTCGTCATCGGCGTGGTGACGATGGCGCTGGCCGGGTTCGTCTCGTTCGGGGAGCTGGCCGAGCTGGTCAACATCGGCACGCTGTTCGCGTTCGTGGTGGTCTCGATCGGCGTGTGGGTGCTCCGGCGCACCCGTCCCGACCTGCCGCGGTCCTTCCGCGTCCCGCTGGTGCCGCTGCTGCCGATCCTGTCCGTGCTGGCCTGCCTCTACCTGATGCTCAACCTGCCGGTGGAGACCTGGCTGCGGTTCGTCATCTGGATGGCGGTCGGCGTGCTCGTCTACTTCGGCTACGGCTACCGGCACAGCAGGACCGGGGGCGCGGGGGCCCGCCGCTGAGACGCGAAAAGGGGCGGACCGAGCCCAGTCCGCCCCTCCCGCCCACGGTCAGGACAGCAGCGCCCCGCCGGCGGCCTTCATCACGCAGGCGTTGCGGTAGCCCTTGCTCCACTCCACCTGCTTGCCGCCCCAGGTGCCCTTGATGACCACCGCGTACGGCTGGACCTCAGCGCCGCAGGTGTTGCTCTTCGGGACGTGCATCGTGCTGAGGTCGCCCTTGTACTTGCGCAGCACGTCGCAGGCCGCCTTGGCGTGCGGGTGCGTGCCGCCGTCGGGGTTGCAGCGAAGGGTGACCCCTCTGGTGGGGGAGCCCTTCACCGCGACGGCGATCTTGAGCTTGCCCTTGGCGGGGCGGGGCGCCTGTGCGAGGGCGGGGGACGCGCACGCCAGGAACGCCGCGCACAGGGCCATCGTGCCGATTGCTCGCTTCATGATTACTCTCCGTTCGTCGTGCGGGACGTAACGCTACGGCGGCGAAGGTCATGAAATGCGGAGGCCCGGACCGGGCCTCCGTAAAGAACGTCGGCAGGGTCAGGCCGGTACGGAGGCCACACCGGGAGGAAGGAAGCGCGGCTGGGCGATGCCGGTCCTGTCCAGATAAGGCGTGATGCCCCCCAGATGGAACGGCCAGCCGGCGCCGAGGATCATGCACAGGTCGATGTCCTGCGGCGCGGCCACCACGCCCTCGTCGAGCATGGTCCGGATCTCCCCGGCCAGCGCCTTGAGCACCCGCTCGCGGACCTCCTCGGCCGTGGAGGGCCGGTCGCCGCCCGCGAAGAAGGCCACCGCCTCCGGGTCGAGGGTGAAGTCCGGCAGGTAGACGCCCGGCTTGCCGGCGGCCACCAGCTTGGCCAGGTTCGCCGAGACGCCGAAGCGGTCGGGGAATGCCTCGTGCAGCGTCTCGGCCACGTGCAGGCCGACGGCCGGCCCGACGAGCTGCAGCAGCGCGAACGGCGTCATCGGCAGCCCGAGGCCGTCCAGCGCGTGCTCGGCGACCTCCAGCGGCGTGCCCTCGTCCACGGCCGCCACGACCTCGCCCATGAAGCAGGTCAGCAGCCGGTTGACCACGAACGCCGGGGCGTCCTTGACCAGCACGGACGACTTCTTCAGCGTCCTGCCGACGGCGAAGGCCGTGGCGAGCGTGGCGTCGTCGGTCGCGGCGCCCCTGATGATCTCCAGCAGCGGCATGACCGCGACCGGGTTGAAGAAGTGGAAGCCGACCAGCCGCTCCGGGTGCGCGAGGCCGGCGCCCATCTCGGTCAGCGACAGCGAGGAGGTGTTGGTGGCGAGCACGCACTCGGCCGTCACCACGGCCTCCACCTCGGCGAACACCTGCTTCTTGACCGCCATGTCCTCGAAGACGGCCTCGATGACGAAGTCGGCGTCGGCGAAGGCGTCCTTGGTCAGCGAGCCGGTGACCAGCGACTTCAGCCGGTTGGCCTGGTCGGCGGAGATGCGGCCCTTGGCCTGCAGCTTGTCGGCCTCGGCGTGGACGTAGCCGACGCCCTTGTCGAGCCGGGCCTGGTCGAGGTCGGTGAGGACGACCGGCACCTCCAGGCGGCGGGCGAACAGCAGCGCCATCTGCGAGGCCATCAGCCCCGCACCCACCACGCCGACCTTGGTGACCTTGCGGGCCAGCGCCTTGTCCGGCGCTCCCGCCGGCCGCTTGGCCCGGCGCTGCACCAGGTCGAACGCGTAGAGCCCGGCCCGCAGCTCGTCGCCCGTCAGCAGGTCGGCCAGCGCCTCGTCCTCGGCGGCGAAGCCCTCGTCCCGCGAGGCGGTCTCGGCCTTGGCGATGAGGTCGAGGGCCCGGTAGGGGGCGGGGGAGGCGCCGCGCAGCTTCATGTCCACGAGGAAGCGCGCGTCGGCGACCGCCTTCTCCCAGCCGTCGTGGGCGGCGCGCTCGACCGTCACCTCGCCCTTGAGCACCCGGGACGCCCAGCGCAGCGACTCCTCGAGGAAGTCGGCCGGCTCGAACATGGCGTCGGCGACGCCGAGCGCGAAGGCGTCGGCGCCCTTCGTCACGCGGTTCTGAGCGAGCGGGTTCTCGATGATCAGCTTGATCGCGGCGGCCGGGCCGATGAGGCGCGGCAGGAGCTGCGTGCCGCCCCAGCCCGGCACCAGGCCGAGGAAGCACTCCGGCAGCGCCACGGCGGGCACGCCGGAGGAGATCGTCCGGTACGTGCAGTGCAGCGCGATCTCCAGGCCGCCGCCCATGGCCGCGCCGTTGACGAACGCGAACGACGGGACGTCCAGCTCGCCCAGCCGCCGGAAGACGTGGTGGCCGAGCGCGCCGATCGCGAGGGCCTCCTCGCGGGTGCGCAGCGCCGCCGCGCCCTTGAGGTCGGCGCCGACGGCGAAGATGAACGGCTTGCCGGTCACGCCGACGGCGGCGAGGTCGCTCCGCCCGGCGATCTCCGTCAGCGCCTCGTCCAGCGCGAACAGGCCGAGCGGGCCGAAGGTGTTGGGCTTGGTGTGGTCGAAGCCGTTGTCGAGGGTGATCAGCGCCATCGTGCCCGCGCCGCCGGGGAGCTGCACGTCGCGGACCAGCGCCTTGGTGACGACCTCGTCGGGGTTGCGCTCGCCCAGCAGCGCCCGCCAGTTCTCGATCGTGCTCATGCCAGGTTCTCCCAGATCACAGTGCCGCCCATGCCCATGCCGACGCACATGGTGGTGATGCCGTAGCGCACGTCGGGACGCTCGCCGAACTGCCGGGCGAGCTGCGTCATCAGCCGCACGCCCGAGGAGGCGAGCGGGTGGCCGTAGGCGATCGCGCCGCCGTAGGGGTTGACGCGGGGGTCGTCGTCGGCGATGCCGAAGTGGTCGAGGAAGGCCAGCACCTGCACGGCGAACGCCTCGTTGATCTCGAACAGTCCGATGTCGGAGATGTCGAGCCCGGCCAGGCGCAGCGCCCGCTCGGTGGACGGGATCGGGCCGACGCCCATCACCTCGGGGTCCACGCCCGCGAACGCGTACGACACCAGCCGCATCCGCGGCCCGAGCCCCAGCTCCTCGGCCACCTCGCGGGCCGCCACGACGCAGCCGGTGGCGCCGTCGTTGATGCCGGAGGAGTTGCCCGCCGTGACGTGGCCGTGCGGCCGGAACGGCGTCTTGAGCGCGCTCAGGCCCTCCATCGTGGTGCCGGGGCGCGGCGCCTCGTCCTCGACGGCGAGCCCCCAGCCCTTCTCCGCGGTCCTGATCGCCGTGGGGACGAGATCGGGCTGGATCCGGCCGTCGGCGTACGCCTTGGCCGCCTTCTCCTGCGACAGCACCGCGTACGCGTCCGCGCGCTCCTTGCTGATCGCCGGGTAGCGGTCGTGCAGGTTCTCGGCGGTCATGCCCATGACGAGCGCGCTCGGGTCGACCAGCTTCTCGGACAGGAAGCGCGGGTTGGGGTCGACACCCTCGCCCATCGGGTGGCGGCCCATGTGCTCGACGCCGCCCGCGATCGCCACGTCGTACGCGCCGAACGCGATGCCGCCCGCCACCGTGGTGACGGCGGTCATCGCGCCCGCGCACATGCGGTCGATGGCGTAGCCGGGCACGGTCTTCGGCAGCCCGGCCAGGACCGCGGCCGAGCGGCCGATGGTCAGGCCCTGGTCGCCGATCTGGGTGGTCGCGGCGATGGCGACCTCGTCCACGCGCTCCGGCGGAAGGTTGGGGTTGCGCCGCATGAGCTCGCGGATGACCCGGACGACCAGGTCGTCCGCACGGGTCTCCGCGTACAGCCCCTTCGGCCCTGACCGGCCGAAGGGCGTGCGCACGCCGTCGACGAACACGACGTCACGAGAGGAAGGCACGGATTCGCTCCTCGTTCTGGATGGGATTCCGTGCCTATGCTACTCGTCAGTAACTACTCCGCAGACGAGGGCGGCCGTGAGCAACGTGTAGACCCAGCCCGTCGCGGGCTCCCAGAGATGGGCGCGGGCCCCGACCAGGGCGGCGACCGCCAGGGTCGCGCCGGTCCAGAGCGCCGCGCCCGTCCTCGGACGCGCGCCGGGGCCCGGGTCCCACGGGTCGCCAGGTGACCCTCCCGGGCGCGGGGCGCGCGCCGGCATCCCCGTGGAGTCCCGTGCCCACCACAGGAGGAACGACACCCCCGCCGCCAGGCCGATCATCACCGACGCCTCGACCGCCCAGGTCAGCACGGTCGCCACGGATTCGAACCCGGCCCGGCGCAGCAGTTGCGGCAGGCTGCCGCCCAGCAGCAGCGTGACCGCCCAGCCGGCGGCGACGGCCAGCCGGGTGAGCGGCCGGGCCCGGCCCGAGCGGGACACGGCGTACAGCTCGCGCTCCTTGCGGCGTACCCGGCGGGCGCGCAGGCCCCACATGCACTGGGTGACCCCCAGCGCGGGCAGGGCGGCCGCGAAGATCGCCAGGGAGACCACGGCGAGCGCCGGCGTGTGCTCCCGCGCGGACCGGTCGGCGAGCACCTGGGCGGCGGCCAGCAGGGCCAGGGAGGCGACGAGCGCGATGCAGGCGCGGTGGCGGGCGGCCCGGGCCCCGGCCCGCAGCGCGGCAAGCTCCGCGGCCCCGGGAGGCGGCGGTATCTCGGTCAGCAGCATGAACGCCATGATGACGGCAGCACGCGCGGTGACGCCGGAGTACGCGCGGTTCGGATGGAGCCCTTGCCTGCCGCTGGACGAAGGTGAGCAAGGAGTGGCGGACGGGCCATAGCCTGCGGAGCCTGCGGAGGGCGAACTGGCGTGAGGGGCCGGCGTCACGGGGCCTTCGGGGGTCGTGGTGGGTCAAGAAGCGGAGATTTGTCGTCGTGGCTGCTTGTTTGTGACTAAGCTGCGCGATCATGGCGCAAGGGATGGACCGTGTGAGAGCAAGACCTGGCAATACGGTTGCGGGTTCCCCAGTCGCCCCGGGTTCGCGGCGGTCACGAGATGACGATCCGCGCCCCCGGCGCAAGTCCCTCACGCCACTGGGATGGGTGAGCGTGGGGCTGACCGGGGTGCTGGTGGCGGGAACACTGGGCGGCTACGCCTACTACCGCAGCATTCTCGCCGGCATCGAGCAGGAGGAGATCGTGGTCGACGCGGCCCGGCCTCCCGAGACCGGTGCGCTCAACGTGCTGCTCGTCGGCTCCGACTCGCGCGAGGGCGACAACAAGAAGTACGGCCCCAAGTCGCAGGGCCTGGGCGAGCGCACCGACACGATCATGCTGCTGCACATCTCCCCCAACCGGGACAAGGCCACCATGATCAGCTTCCCGCGTGACTCGATGGTGCAGGTGCCCCAGTGCACGGGCCACAACGGCACCGTGATCGGGCCCGGTATCCGGCAGATCAACGCCGCCTTCAACGACGGCGGCATCAACTGCACGATCAAGACGCTGGAATCGCTCACCAACATCAAGATCAACCACTTCGTGAAGGTCGACTTCACCGGCTTCAAGGGCATCATCGACGCGCTCGGCGGCATCGAGATCTGCCTGCCCAAACCGGTCAACGACCCCAAGGCGAAGCTGGTGCTCGGCGCGGGCAAGCACGTGGTGAGCGGCGAGCAGGCCCTCGGGTACGTCCGCACCCGTTACGCGCTCGGCGACGGCAGCGACCTCAGCCGCATCCAGCGCCAGCAGGTCTTCCTCACCAAGGTGCTGGCGAAGGTCACCGACGGCGGCCTGCTCACCAACCCGGTCAAGCTCAACGGCTTCCTCCATTCGGCCGCCGCCGCCGTCACCGTGGACAGCGGGCTGACTCCGGACCGGATGCTGGAGATCGCCGACAGCGTCAAGGGGCTGACGGCCAAGGAGCTCAAGGGCATCACGGTGCCGGTGGAGGCGTACCCGCAGGACAAGAACCGGGTGCAGTTCAGCGAGCCGGCCGCGCGCAACTTCTTCGAGGCCGTGCGCAACGACGTCGAGGTCACCGCCACGCCCACGCCCGGCAAGCCGGCCGCGCCGAAGATCGAGCACGGCCAGGTGCGGGTGCAGGTGCTCAACGGCACCGGCGAGCAGGGCAAGGCCACGCAGGTGGCCGAGGAACTGGCCGCGCAGGGGTTCGCGGTCATCCAGGTCGGCAACGCGCCCGCCACCCCCGTCACCGCCGTCCGCTACGCCAAGAAGGACGCCCAGGACGGGCCGGCGTACGCCGACGCGGTGGCCGCCCGCCTGTCGAAGGACAAGCGGACGCCGACGGCGGGCAAGGTCGCGCCGCTGAACACCGACGCCTACCAGTCGAAGGTGCCCGCGCCGAAGGGCGGGCCGGTCGTGCAGCTCGTCATCGGGGCCGACTGGCCGGGGGTGCGGGTGTT
Organism: Nonomuraea sp. LP-02; assembly: GCF_036289125.1. Classification (NCBI taxonomy): domain Bacteria; kingdom Bacillati; phylum Actinomycetota; class Actinomycetes; order Streptosporangiales; family Streptosporangiaceae; genus Nonomuraea; species Nonomuraea sp. LP-02. Next base: position 229,683 of record NZ_JAXCLK010000001.1, read on the forward strand.
GTCGGCGATCCCTGACTCGCTCAAGGACAAGGTCGTCGACGTCACCACCGATCCCTGCAAGTAGGGCGGTCCCGCGTCCCTTCTGTGCTGGGCCGCGAGCGACGGATGTTACTTAGAGTGATTTTAGAGAAACGCGTGGAATTTCCGGACAAGTCGGGTTCGACTCTGCTAAGAAAGGGCGCGGTCACAATACGTACTTAGAGAGGTCCCATCGTGGTGCGCGACGAGAACGACAGGCCATACGAGGACGGCCAGGGGAGGCCGGTCAACCCGGACCTGACGGGCGACGTGCTGTCCCCACGGTGGAGCACGGACGACACCGACGAGCAGCCCGCCATCCAGGTCTCGCCGGCCGGTGAGCCCTACATCCTGCCCGAGGCCGGCCGCGACGTGCTCGACGACCTCCCGCCGGACGCCCTTTCCGCCGCCGGTCAGGGGCCCGCCGGTCAGGGGCCCGCCGGTCAGGGGCCCGCCGGTCAGGGGCAGGGCGGCGAGCCCGCGTACCTGCCGCTCGACCGCGCCTACGACGGCCCGTCCGACGACGACCGGCCCGCGAGCGGGTACGACGGCGACGTCCGCGAGGGCGGCTCGTACGACGCGGGCGCGTACGGCAACGCCTCCTACGAGGCGGGCTCGTACGACGAGGGCGCGTACGACGGGGGCTCGCGCGACAGCGGCGCCTACGACACCCGCTCCTACGACAACAGCGCCTACGACAACGGCTCCTACGACAACGGCTCCTACGACAACAGCTCCTATGACGGCGGGACCGACGACGAGCGGCCCCGGCGCGGCTTCCTCGGCTCCGGCTGGACCGACGACTCCGAGGACGCCGACCGCCCCGAGCGCTCCGAGCGCGAGGGGCGCGGCCGTACCCGGATGCTGGTGCTGGCCGCCGTCGCGGTGGTGCTGGTCGGCGTGGGGGCGGGCTTCGCGCTCACCGGAGGCTCCGACGACCCGTGCGCCGACGGCCGGTGCGCGAGCGCGGGCCAGGTGAGCACGCCCACGGACTCCGCCGCCTCCGACGACGAGGCCGAGGAGGAGACCACCGAGCCCGCCGAGGAGGAGACCACCGAGCCGGCCGAGACCCCGACGGCGGACCCGTCCCCGACCACCACGCAGGCGCGGCCGACCCGTGAGCCGGCCGCCCGGCCCACGGCCACCCGGAGCGAGGAGCCGGCGTCGCGGCCGACCGCGCGCTCGTCCCGTTCGCAGGAGCCCGAGATGCGGGACACCGACGACCAGGCCGGGACGGTCCGCGACTCGCAGACGGAGCAGCAGCGTACGCAGACCGAGCAGCGCAAGGAGGCGGAGGAGAAGCCGGCCGAGGAGCCCGTCACCCAGGAGCCCGCGCCGACGCCGACCCAGGAGGAGCGGAAGGGCCTGTTCGACTACCTCTTCCCCTGGGCCTGAGCCTCCGGTCAGGGAAACGGCCCCGGCCGTGGTGTCGCCCGGGGTCGGGGCCGTGCGAGGATGCGGATCACGGTGCTGTTCGGGCACAATGGAAACCGCTTTCCAAGGGGGAGGTCTCGTGGTCACGCTTGAGGACGTCGCCAAGCAGGCGGGCGTCTCGCTGGCGACCGCCTCGCGGGTGCTCAACGGCAGCACCCGCCAGGTGGGCGCGGCCCTGCGGGCCCGCGTCGAGCAGGCCGCCGACGAGCTGGGCTACCGCGCCAACATCGCGGCCCAGACGCTGGCCAGGGGAGCCGGGAACGTCATCGGCATCGTCGTGCACGACCTGACCGACCCCTACTTCGCCGCCCTCGCCGACGGCGCGATGCGGGCCGCGGCCACCCAGGGCCTGCTGGTCATGGTGGGCACCACGCACCGCGACCCCGAGCAGGAGATCGCCTACGTCGCCACGCTGAGCGCCCAGCGCGTCCGCGCCGTGCTGCTGGTCGGCTCCCGTGTGGCCGACCCCCAGGTCACCGGGCGGCTCCGCGACGAGCTGGCCCGATACCGGGCCGGCGGCGGCCGGGCCGCCTGCGTCGGCCAGGACCTCCTCGGCGTCGACACCGTCGCGCCGGCCAACCGCGCGGGCGCGGCGGAGCTGGCGCGGGCGCTCGCCGGGCTCGGCCACACCCGCTTCGCGGTGCTGGCCGGGCCGCCGCACCTGGTGACGGCGGCCGACCGGTGCGCGGGCTTCGCCGGGGCGCTGGAGGAGCTGGGGCTGCCCGCGCCGCAGATCGTCCCCGGGCCGTTCGACCGCGACGGCGGCCATGAGGCCGCGCGGCGCGTCGATCCGGACGTCACGTGCGTGTTCGCGGTCAACGACGTCATGGCCGTGGGGGCGCTGGCCGCCTACCGCGAGGCCGGGGTGCGGGTGCCGGAGGACGTGTCGGTGGCCGGTTTCGACGACATCGTCACGCTCCGTGATCACGTTCCGGCGCTGACGACCGTACGGCTGCCGCTCAAGGACATGGGGGCGCGGGCGCTGGAGCTGGCGCTCGCCGAGGACGTCGCCCCAGTGGTCGAGCAGGTCGCCGGCGAGGTCGTGCTGCGCGAGAGCGTACGGAGGCTCGGTTGACGCGCGCGGGCGGGAGGCCCTGGTGAGACTGGCGGTCAGCACGCTGGGGATGCCCGGCGAAGGGCTCGGCCGGGCCGTGGAGCTCGCGGCGCGGCACGGGTGCGAGGGGCTGGAGCTGCGCCTGCACCCGGACACCGGGGTGCACGCCGGGCTGGACGCGGCGGAGCGGCGGGCGGTGCGGTCCAGGGTGGCGGGCGCGGGCCTGGAGATCGCCGCCTTGGCGGGATATGTCAGGATCTGTGAGCCGGGGCCGGACGAGCCGGTCACCGATGCCCTCCTCGCCGACCTGCGCCTGGCCGCCGACCTGGGCGCGCCCGGGGTGCGGGTGTTCCCGCGCGGCGCGGACCCGGCGATCGGTGCGCGCCGGCTGCAGGCGGTCGCCGAGAGCGCCGCCGGGCTCGGCGTCCGGGTGCTCGTCGAGACGCACGACGCGATGGCGACCTGCGCGGCCGTGGCCGGGCTGCTCGACGCGGCTGCCCGCCCCGGCGTCACGGGCGCGATCTGGGACCTGCTGCACCCCTGGCGGCACGGTGAGCCGCCGGCCGAGTCGCTGGCCGCGCTCGGCCCGCACCTCGCGTACGTGCAGATCAAGGACGCGGTCTCGGCCGAGGACACCACGCCGGTCCCCCTGGGGACGGGCTCGGTGCCGCTGGAGGAGGCGGGGGCCCTGCTGCGCGCGGCCGGCTACACCGGCTGGGTGTCGCTGGAGTGGGAGCGGACGTGGTATCCGCACGTCGCGCCGGTCGAGGAGATCCTGCCGGGCGCGGCGGCCTGGGTGCGGCGCTTCGCGGGGTGAACCGACCGGATTGTGCCGCTTAGATAGCGGTATGTCCGCATCTAACTTGGCAAGATCCAACACGGCGAGGAACAAGGTCCTCGTGGTCGGCATGGACGGGCTGCGCTTCGACCTGCTGGCCGCCTCGGGCGCGCCCGTCCTGAGCGCGCTGATGTCCGCCGGCGCGTACGGCACCAGCATGCTCCCGTACGGCGAGGCCGCCGCGCCGCGTACCGAGTCGATCGGCGAGGTCGTGCCGAAGAGCCCCGAACCGGGCGACGGCGGCAGCGTCGTGGCCCGGGCGATCCGCTCGCGCACCGACTCGGGCCCCGGCTGGTCGTCCATCGCGACCGGGGTGTGGCCCGACAAGCACGGCGTCGTGGACAACGCCTTCACTGACCCCCGATTCATGAAATTTCCGGACTTCCTGACGCGGGCGAAGAACGTCCGCCCCGACCTGGTGACCTCGGCGTTCTTCTCCTGGGCCGCGCTCGCCGAGCACGGAGCCTTCGGCCCGGCCATCGACCACCGTTTCGTCCTCGACGGCTACACCTGCGAGGGCGGCTGGAGCGCGGCCGACGAGCGGGTGACCGCCGCCGCGGAGCGCCACCTCGGCGACGACGACCCCGACGCGGTCTTCGTCTACCTCGGCGACACCGACGAGGTCGCCCACGAGCTCGGCCCCCACTGCCCCGAGTACGCCGCCGCGCTCCAGACCCAGGACGCGCACCTCGGCCGCCTGCTGGACGCCGTGCGTGCCCGGCCGGCGTACCGCGAGGAGCACTGGACGGTCCTCGTCACCACCGACCACGGCCACGTGGACGAGGGCGGCCACGGCGGCGTCTCGGACGAGGAGCGCACGGTCTTCGTCATCGCCCACCACCTCGGCCGGGACCTCGGCGGGCGGCGGCTCGCCGCTCCGCGCCTGGTGGACGTGGGCCCGACGGCCCTGGCCGCGCTGGGCGTGCCGATCGAGCCGGCCTGGGACCTGGACGGCGCGCCCCTGGAGCCGTGATCGATTTTCATCGGGTGTTGAATTTCTGCCCGGCAGGCGTGACACTGGTGACACGACGCTGAACGGCAGGGGTGCGCGCGATGAACACGGCACTGGACTTCTCCGAGATCGACGGCGGCATGCTCGCCGAGGTCGGCGGCAAGGCCGCCAACCTCGGCGAGCTCACCCGCGCGGGGCTGCCCGTCCCGCCCGGCTGGGTGCTGACCACCGACGCCTACGGCCTGGCCGCCACCGGCCTCGACCTCACGCCGGACGGCACGCTCGCCGAGCGCGCCCGGCGGCACCTGTTGGAGGCCCCCGTCCCCGACGCCGTCCACGAGACGATCGTCAAGCACTACGCGGCGCTCGGCCCCGACGTGGCGGTGGCCGTGCGCTCGTCGGCCACCGCCGAGGACCTGCCGTTCGCCAGCTTCGCCGGGCAGCAGGACACCTTTCTCAACGTCGTCGGGGCCGAGGCCGTGGTCGAGGCCGTACGCCGCTGCTGGGCCTCGCTCTGGACCGACCGGGCGGTGGCCTACCGCGAGGCCAACGGCATCGACCACGCCGCCGTCCGCCTCGCCGTGGTCGTCCAGGTCATGGTGGACGCGCGGGTGGCGGGCGTGATGTTCACCGCGAACCCGGTGACCGGACGGCGGTGCGAGACCGTCATCGACGCCAGCCCCGGGCTCGGCGAGGCCGTCGTCTCCGGCGCGGTCAACCCCGACCGCTTCGTGGCGTACGACGGCGAGATCCTGGAGCGCCGGGCCGGCGACAAGCGCGTGGCCATCCGCCCGCTGCCCGGCGGCGGCACCGTACGCGTCGAAACCTCTCACGACGAGTTCTGCCTCACCGACGCCGAGGTGCTGCGCCTGGCCGAGCTGGGCCGCCGCGTCGAGGACCACTACGGCGCCCCCCAGGACACCGAGTGGGCCGTCGACGCCGGCGGCGAGCTCTGGCTCACCCAGGCCAGGCCGATCACCACGCTCTACCCGCTGCCCGAGCCGGCCCGGCCCGGCCTGCGCGTCTACTTCTCGCTCAACGTCATCCAGGGCGTCATGGGCCCGCTCACCCCGATGGGGCTGGCGGCGTTCCGGGTGATCGGCGGGGGAGCGGCGGGCATCGTCGGCCACGGCCCCGCCGACCCGCTCGACGGCCCGGCCTTCATGGCCGTCTCCGGGCAGCGCCTCTGGCTCGACCTCACCACCCCGCTGCGCAGCCGCCCCGGCCGGGCCATCCTGCCGCGCGCCCTCACCCTCGGCGAGGCCCGCGGCGTGGCCCTCGTACGGCGGCTGTTCGACGATCCGCGCCTGGAGCTCGCCCGCTCCTCGCGCCGCCCGTTCCTGCGTGGCCTGGCCCGCTTCGCCCGGCGCGTCCACCTGCCCTCGCGGGTGTTCCTGGCGCTCACCTCACCGCGACGCGCGCTCGGCTACACCCGGCGGGTCGGCGAGGTGCTCGACCGGCGGCTGCGGGTGCCCGCCACCGCCACGCCCGCGCAACGCCTGGACCACGCCGAGCGGCTGCTGGCCGCCACGTTCCCGTCGATCGTCTCCGTGATGCCGATCGTGCTCACGGGCTACGGCCTGTTCGCGCTGGCCGGCCGGCTCTCCGGCCTGCCGCTGGCCGAGATGCAGGACGTGCTGCGCGGCCTCCCGCACAACCCCACCACCGAGATGGACCTGAAGCTGTGGGACCTGGCCACCCGCGTCGAGCCGGAGCCGTTCACGGAGCTGACGGTCGCCGAGCTGGTGCGTCGCTACGAGGCCGGCGAGCTGCCGCCGGTCGCGCAGCGCGGCGTCGCCGCGTTCCTCGCCGAGTACGGCCACCGCGGCGTCGCCGAGATCGACCTCGGCGTGCCCCGCTGGTCGGAGGAGCCCGCCCACATCCTCGGCGCGCTGGCCAACTACCTGCGCATGGACGCCGGCTCCGATCTCGCGCCCGCCGCGCTGTTCGCCAAGGGCGAGGCCCAGGCGCGGGCGGCCGCGGCCCGCGTGACCGCCGCGGCCCGCGGCAGGGGCCGGTGGCGGGCCCCGGTGACGCGGTTCGCGCTGCGACGCACGCGTACCTATGCCGGGCTGCGCGAGCTGCCCAAGTTCTACCTCGTCAAGGCGCTGTCCGGGGTCCGGCACAGCCTGCTCGCCGTCGGGGAGCACCTGACCGGGCTGGGCGTGCTGGACGCCCCCGGCGACGTGTTCTTCCTCGACCTGCGCGAGACCAGGGCCGCGCTGGCCGGCGGCGACCTGCGGGAGCTGGTGGCGCGGCGCAGGGCGGAGCACGAGCGGGAGTCGCGCCGCCGCCACGTGCCCCGGATGCTGCTGTCCGACGGCACCGAGCCCGAGGCGCTGGCCTCCCCGGCGCCCGAGGGCGCGCTCGTCGGCACCGCGGCCTCGGCCGGCACGGTCACCGGCCGCGCCCGCGTCGTGCTCGACCCCGTCGGCGCGCACCTGGAGCCGGGCGAGATCCTGGTCTGCCCGTCCACCGACCCGGGCTGGACGCCGCTGTTCCTGACGGCGGGCGGGCTGGTCATGGAGATGGGCGGGGCCATGTCGCACGGCGCGGTGGTGGCCCGCGAGTACGGCATCCCGGCCGTCGTGGGCGTCGCCGACGCCACCCACCGGATCACGACCGGGCAGGAGATCGAGCTCGACGGCGCGGCCGGCACCGTGACAGCCCGCCCGGGGCCGGATCAGGCCAGGACGACCTCCGCGTAGCGGGCCTTCATGGTGGCCAGCACCTTGTCAGGGTCGGCGGCCCAGACGTCGGCGTTGAAGATCTCCACCTCGACGTCGCCGGTGTAGCCGGCGTCCAGGACCGCGCGGGTGATCGGCGGGAAGTCGATCACCCCGTCGCCCATCATGCCCCGCCCGAGCAGCACGTCCGCCGGCAGCGGATGCAGGTAGTCGCACACCTGGTAGCTCGCGATCCGGCGGCCGGCCCGCGCCACGTCGGCGAACAGGCGCGGGTCCCACCACACGTGGAAGGTGTCCACCACCACGCCGACCTGCTCCTCCGGGTAGGCCAGGGCCAGGTCGAGCGCCTGGCCCAGCGTGGACAGCACCGCCCGGTCGGGGCAGTAGATCGGGTGCAGCGGCTCCAGGGCGAGCTTGACGCCCCGCTCCCCGGCGTACGGCGCCAGCTCGGCCAGCGCCTCGGCCACCCGCTCCCGCGCGCCCGCCAGGTCCCGCCCGGCCGTCTCCGTCAGCGGCTCGCCCGGCTTGATCCCGGGCAGGCCGCCGACCACCAGCACCAGGCAGGCCGCCTCCAGCTCGGCCGCCTCGTCGATGGCCCGCCGGTTGTCGGCCAGCGCGGCGGCGAACGCCTCGCCGCCCGTCGTCAGGAAGCCGCCCCTGCACAGGGACGACACCCGCAGGCCGGCGTCACGTACCAGCTTGGCGCTGGCCGCGAGGCCCTGCTCGGCCACCTTCTCCCGCCACAGCCCGATCGCCTCCAGGCCGTGCCGCGCGCAGCCGTCCACGGCCTCGGCCACGGACCAGCGCCGCGTCGTCCACTGGTTGAGTGACAGGCTCACCGGCCGTTCACCGCCAGCAGCGCCGACATGCGGCGCACCGCGAGCTCCGGATCGGCCAGCAGCCCCGCCTGGTCGGCCAGGCGGAACACCTCGGCCAGGTGGAGCAGCGAGCGGGCCGACTGCGCGCCGTTGACCATGGCGAAGGCGTCCTGGTGGCCGTTCAGCCAGGACAGGAAGACGATGCCGGTCTTGTAGTGGTAGGTCGGCGACTCGAAGATCTTGCGCGACAGCGGGACCGTCGGGGCCAGGATCGCCTCGTAGCGGGCCCTGGCGGCCTCGTCGCCCGCCTCGGCGGCGTCCAGCTCGCGCAGCGCGGCCGCGGCCGCGGGGGCGATGGCGTCGAAGATGCCGAGCAGCGCGTGCGAGCCGCCGGCGATCAGCGACGGATAGTTGAAGTCGTCGCCGGTGTAGAGCCGCACGCCCTCGGGGAGCGCGGCGCGCAGCCGCACCTCGTGCTCCTCGTCCAGCAGCGACACCTTGACGCCGTCCACCATCGCGGCGTGGGCGTGCACCAGCTCCAGGAACGACTCCGTCGCCGCCGCCACGTCCCGCGAGCCCCAGTAGCCGGCCAGCTGCGGATCGAACATCTCGCCCAGCCAGTGCAGGATCACCGGGCGCCCGGCCAGGCCGAAGAGCTTGGCGTACACGCGGTGGTAGTCGGCGGGGCCCGTGGCGACCCTGGCGAGCTGGCGGGAGGCCATGACGATCACGCCCGCCCCCGCCGACTGGACGGTCTCGATCTGCTCGGCGTAGGCGGCGGTGATCGCGTCCAGATCGGCGGCGTCCGGCGCGTGGTCGGTGCCCGCGCCGCACGACACCAGCGTGGCCGGGTCGCCGAGCGTACGGGCCTCGGCGGCGGTGCGCCGGATCAGCTCGGCGGTCGCCGCCCAGTCCAGACCCATGTTGCGCTGCGCGGTGTCCATCGCGTCAGCGATCCGCAGGCCGTGCGCCCACAGGTGGTGACGGAAGCGGAGGGTGGCGTCCCAGTCCACGGCGGCGGGGGAGCCGGGCGTGTTGTCGCCGAGCGGGTCGGCCACCACGTGGGCGGCGGCGTAGGCGACGCGGCTCGCGGCCGGCGCGGCCGACACCGCCCAGTCCGTACGCTCCCGCACCGTGTACGCGCCGTGCCCCGGCAGGTCGATCCTCACAGCTGCGGCACCTCGATCCTGCGGCCCTCGGCCGACGAGCGCAGCCCCAGCTCGGCGAGCTGGACGCCCCGCGCCCCCGAGGCGAAGTCGTTGGGGAAGGGCGCGTCCTCCAGCACGTGCCGGACGAACCCCTCCCACTGGATCTTGAACCCGTTGTCGAACTCCCCGTTGTCCGGCACCTCCTGCCAGTCGTCCCGGAAGCGCGCGGTGACCGGCAGGTCGGGGTTCCAGACCGGCTTCGGCGTGGCCGAGCGGTGCTGGACGCGGCAGTTGCGCAGGCCCGCGACGGCGCTGCCGTGCGTGCCGTCCACCTGGAACTCCACCAGCTCGTCGCGGTTCACGCGGACCGTCCAGGACGAGTTGATCTGCGCGATGACGCCGCCTTCGAGCTCGAACACACCGTACGCGGCGTCGTCCGCGGTGGCCTGGTAGGTCGCGCCCTGCTCGTCCACCCGGGACGGGATGTGCGTCACGGCGCGGGCGTAGACCGACTCGACCCGGCCGAACAGGTTCTCCAGCACGTAGTGCCAGTGCGGGAACATGTCGAGCACGATGCCGCCGCCGTCCTCGGCGCGGTAGTTCCAGGACGGGCGCTGGGCCTCCTGCCAGTCGCCCTCGAACACCCAGTAGCCGAACTCGCCGCGCACCGACAGGATCCGGCCGAAGAAGCCGCCGTCGATCAGCCGCTTCAGCTTCAGCAGGCCGGGCAGGAACAGCTTGTCCTGCACCACGCCGTTCTTGACGCCCTTGGCGGTGGCGGCCTCGGCCAGCGCGACCGCCTCCTGCGCCGACTCGGCCGTGGGCTTCTCGGCGTAGATGTGCTTGCCCGCCTCGATGGCCTTCAGCACGGCCTTCACACGGGCGCTGGTCACCTGGGCGTCGAAGTAGATCAGGTTGTCGTCGTCGGCGAGGGCGGCGTCGAGGTCGGTGGTGAAGTCGGGGATCGCGTGCCTGGCCGCGATGTCCGCGAGCTTGCCGGCGCTCCTGCCGACGAGGACGGGCCGCAGCTTCACCCGCTCGCCGTCCGAGAGCGTCACACCGCCCTGCTCGTTGATGGCCAGGACGGAACGGACCAGGTGCTGGCGGTAGCCCATCCGTCCGGTGACGCCGTTCATCACGACGCCGATGGTGCGCACGCTCATAGGGATCCCTTCAAGGACAAAATGGGGAAAGCGCTTTCCCGAACGGTACGGCTGCGCGCCCGAACGCGTCAAGCCCCCTCACGGCGCCTGGACGGATCTCCAGGACTCCACGGTCGCCTCGGCGATGAGCTCGATGCGGTGTCCGTACGCCTGATGCCCGTCGAACACGAAGCTGCCGTCCCTGAACGGCAACCCGCAGAACGAGGCGCGGAAGCGCCCGGGAGGCCCGCCGGGCGGGAGCGGCCCGTACGCCGCCAAGGGGCTCGTGTCGTAGCCCGCCCGCGCCCTGTGACTGTTCCTGGCCACCTGACGAGCCGCCACGCGAAGGAGCGCGTCAAGGCCCTGGTCCAGGTAGAGCTGCAACTGGCGGAACTGCCCGTCAAGGTACTTCTCGTGGGCTGCGGAAGGATGCTGCAGGAGATACGCGCAGACCACGGGCGCGTGCCACCTGTACATCTGCGGATCGGCCTGCTCCTCGGAGAGGACGGCGTGGTAGTAGTCCACGCACAGGCCCAGCGGGCCGGCGACCGCGCCGCAGTCGCACCGGCCGCCGGCGGGGCTCTCTGTCATGATCTGCAACCTAGGTGGCCGGCAGAAGCGGTCTCATGATCACAGAGAGGATCACGAGACCGCTTCTGTGCGAGGGGTCAGAGTTCGCCGCGGATCCGCAACCGGGACAGCGCCTTGGCGATGAGGTGAGCGGTGAGGGAGATCTGCCACTCCCGTGCGCCCAGGGCGCGCAGCCGCCCGGCCACGGTCTCGTCGTCGAGATCGTCGGGAGGCTCCCAGGTGAGCCGGCGCACCGCGTCCGGCTGCAGCAGGTTCTCGGTCGGCATGTGGTGCTCGTCGGCCAGCGCCGCGATGACGGCCCGCGCCGCGGCCAGGCGCTTGGCGGCGGCCGGGTCGCGGTCGGCCCAGCGGTTGGGCGGCGGCGGCCCGTCGCCCGGCGTGCTGGGGGCGGGGAGCTGGCTGTCGGGCAGGTTGCGGGCGCGGTGGACGGCGGCCAGCCAGTCGCTCATGTGCCGCCGGGCGCTGCGCCCGGTGAAGGCGGAGATCTCGGTCAGCGCCTTCTTGGTGCGCGGTCCTTCCAGCGCCGCCGTGACGATGGCCGCGTCGGGGAGCACCCGCCCCGGAGCGAGGTCGGCCTCGCGGGCGATGCGGTCACGCATGAGCCACAGCTCGCGCACGATGGCGAGGGCCCGCACGTTGCGTACCTTGTGGATGCCCGAGGTGCGCCGCCACGGGTCGGAGCGCGGCACGGGCGGCGGCGTGCCGAGCACGGCGGCGAACTCCTCGCGCGCCCACTCCAGCTTGCCGCTCTCGGCGAGTTGCGCGTGGAGCACGTCACGGAGCTCGACCAGCACCTCGACGTCGAGCGCCGCGTAGCGCAGCCAGTCTTCCGGCAGCGGCCGGGTGGACCAGTCGGCGGCCGAGTGGCCCTTCTCCAGCCGCAGCCCGAGCACGGTCTCCACCATCGTGCCGAGCCCCACCCGCTCGTAGCCGAGCAGCCGCCCGGCGAGCTCGGTGTCGAACATCTCCCGGGGCCGGAAGCCCACCTCCAGCAGGCACGGCAGGTCCTGCGAGGCGGCGTGCAGCACGATCTCCGCCTCGGCCACCGCGGCGTCCAGCGCGGACAGGTCGGGGCAGGCGATCGGGTCGATCAGCGCGGTGCCCGATCCCGCCCGGCGGAGCTGCACCAGGTAGGCGCGGTTGCCGTAGCGGTAGCCTGAGGCACGTTCGGCGTCCACGGCGACGGGCCCTTCGCCCGCGGCGAAACGCTCCACCATCCGCGCCAGGCCGTCCGCGTCGGCGATCACCGGCGGGATGCCCTCGCGGGGTTCGAGCAGCGGCTCGACGGTTCGTTCTTCTGTCATGAGTTCACCGACCTCATGACGCTCGTGCGGTGTCGACTGGTGCCCTCACTTCGTACGGTCACTCTCCGGATCATCACGTCGCCGGGGCAGCGCGGCCACGTCCGGCGGGAGCGGCGGGATGCCCGCGGCCAGGCACATCAGGTCGCACCAGGCGGCGACATGGCCGGACAGATCCTCCTGTGCGGGAGACCAGGAGGCTCTCAGCTCCAGCTCGGTCGTGACCGGATCCTCGGCCTTGTTGCCGAACCCCTCGGACACGGCTCTAGTCACGGTACCGCCGGCGGCCGAGTAGTCGGCCTGATGGGACTCCAGAGTCTCGGTGAGCCAGCTCCACACGACCGGCCCGAGCAGCGGGTCGGAGGTGATCTCCGGCTCCATGTCGGCCCTGACGTAGGCCACCAGCCGGAACGGCCCCTCCCAGCCGCGCTGGCCGTCGGGGTCGTAGAGGAGGATCAGCCGGCCGACCGCGAGCTCGTCGTCGTCGCGGTAGACGGACGCGCCGATGGCGGCCGAGTAGGGGGCCAGCCGCTGGGGTGCGGGCAGGTCCTCCAGCTCGATCTCCGGCCGGACCTCGGACAGCCGGAGGCTCTGGGCCGCGCGCAGGAACGTGGCCGGAGGCGGTGGCTGGTCACCGAGTGGCATAGCCGAAGCGTAGGTCGATGTCGGGCGGAAGGGGACCACGGGGGTGCGCATCCTTGGTGATCAAGCCAAAGCCGTAACAAGCTGGCGAACCGGTCGGGCGGTCTCGGCGGAGCCGAGGATGATCGCGTGGCCGCAGCCGGAGCAGGCCCACTCGGGGCACTCGCCCGGCTCGTGCCCGTCAAGGCACGGGGGCTGCTCGAAGGGCCGATCGCCACCGCAGGAAGCGCAGCGCTCACTACGGCGCTCTGGGGAACTCCACAACGCGGACATCGCAACGGGGCCTTTCTTCGGGTCGTGGCTCCGACGTTGGCACGAGCCGCTGACAATTCCCCGCAACGCGCTCGGCGTGTCCCGAAAGTGGTCGCTGAATCGGTGCCGCGCGGTGGGTTGGCGAACATTTGACACAGCCGGGACCGGCTCTCTGCCCGGCCGTGGGGTGTGCTCGACTCGCGCGGGACGCCGATGCCGAGCAGACCGGTAAACCTTCATCTTGCTATCTGATCATGATTTTGGGTGTCCAATGCATCTTTTTCCGACACCGCGCGTCTTCTCGCACCGATGACAGGACCGGTGCCCCGACATGGCACCCTTGATGGGTGAATCTCGCCGACTCCGCGTTCCTGCGTGCCTGCCGCCGCCAGCCCGTTCCGCACACCCCGGTCTGGTACATGCGCCAGGCGGGGCGCTCGCTGCCGGAATACCTCAAGGTGCGTGAGGGCGTCCCCATGCTCACCGCGTGCGCGACCCCCGAGCTGATCGTCGAGATCACCATGCAGCCGGTCCGCCGCTACGGCGTCGACGCCGCCATCTACTTCAGCGACATCGTGGTGCCGCTCAAGGCCATCGGCATCGACCTCGACATCAAGCCGGGGGTCGGGCCGGTCGTGGCCGACCCCATCCGCGACGCCAAGGGGCTCGCGGCGCTGCGGCCGCTGGAGCCGGACGACGTGCCGTTCGTGACCGAGTCGATCCGGGCGCTCACCGGCGAGCTGGGCGGCACACCGCTGATCGGGTTCGCGGGAGCGCCGTTCACGCTGGGGTCCTATCTGATCGAGGGTGGCCCGTCGAAGAACCACGACCGCACCAAGGCCATGATGTACGGCGCCCCCGAGCTCTGGCACGACCTCATGGAGCGGCTGACCGGCATCGTCCTTGCGCACCTGCGCGTCCAGGTGGCGGCCGGCGCCTCGGCCGTGCAGCTCTTCGACTCCTGGGTCGGCGCGGTGGCCCCCGCCGACTACCGCGAGTTCATCCTGCCGCACACCCGGCGCATCTTCGAGGGCCTCACGGACGTCCCGCGCATCCACTTCGGCGTCGGCACCGGCGAGCTGCTCGGCCTGCTCGGCGAGGCGGGCGCCGACGTCGTGGGCGTCGACTGGCGGGTGCCGCTCGACGAGGCGGCCCGCCGCGTGGGGCCGGGCAAGGCGCTGCAGGGCAACCTCGACCCGGCCGTGCTGCTCGCCCCGTGGGAGGTCGTCGAGCGCAAGGCGCGCGAGGTGCTGCGGCAGGGGCGCGCCGCCGAGGGGCACGTGTTCAACCTCGGCCACGGCGTCCTGCCCTCGACCGACCCCGACCAGCTCAAGCGCCTCACCGACCTGGTCCACGAGCACACCGCCTGACCCGGCTCACGCGGCCTTGGGGTCCGGACCGGCCTTGAGGTCCGGACCGCTCGGGCCCCTCGGACCGCTCGGACCGCTCGGGCCGGACGGACCGCTCGGACCGCTCGGACCGCTCGGGCCGGACGGACCGCTCGGACCGCTCGGGCCGGACGGGGGAGCGGCGGGCACGCGGCCACGCCGGGCGCGGTCGCGGCGTACCAGGTAGACCAGCAGCGCCACCAGCGGCAGCGAGATCAGCAGCCACGGCAGCACCGCGCCGAGCAGCGTGAGCAGCACCACCAGGCTGGAGAGCAGCGCCTTCCAGCCGCTCTTCAGCCCGGCGAGGAACCCGTCGGACTCCTCCTCGGGCTGCGCCGCCTCGGCCACCGGCCCGAGCAGCCGCAGCGTGAGCGTGGCCATCGCGACCTGCGTGGCCAGCTCCTTCTGCTGCGCCTGCAACGACTCCAGGTCCGCCTCGCGGCTGGCGATCTCGCGCTCGACGTCCAGCACCTGGCCGATCGTGTCGGCCCGCTTCAGCAGCGTACGCAGTGACTCCAGCGACCGCTCGGCCGACTTGAGCCGGCTCTCGACGTCGGCGACCTGGAGCGTGACGTCCTGGGTGGACTGCTTCATGGAGATCTGGGTGCCGAGCTCCTTGCCGAGCCGGCCGAGCGCGGCGTTGTAGCCGGTCGGCGGGATCTTGAACTCCAGCGTCGCGGTCTCCCGCGCCTTGCTGGCCGAGCTGCTCTGCTCGCTGGACAGGTAGCCGCCGGCCGCGGTGACGATCTGCTTGGCCTGCTCGACGGCGTCGCCGACCTGCTTGACCCGGACGGTCATGCTGCCGGTGTAGATGACCTGGCGGTCCTGGCTGGTCACCTTGACGTCGGAGACCAGGCCCGCCTGATCGGCCTTGGCGTCGCGCCGGATCGCCTTCGAGGCCGTGGGCATCGCCGTGGGCATCGGCCGGGCCTCTGCCGCCATGTCCTGCTGCGCCACCGCGGGCGCGGACGCGCTCTGGATCGTGGCTCCGCCCCCGCCGCAGCCCGCCAGGAGCAGAACGGCTGCCGCGAGCGATGACGTGATGCCGTACCGGATTCTCCTCATGCCTTGAAGACGGTTCGGCGGGCCGATCGGTTTGATGGCATGAATCACGGTCCGGTCACGCGCCCCGCGCAGGTGGGCGGGGCGCCGAGACGGTAGCGTCAGGAGGCGTGGAAGGGAATCGAGCGCACGTCGTCGTGATCGGCGGAGGGATCTCCGGCCTCGCCGCGGCGTGGTACATCCGCCAGGGCGCGGACGAACGGGTCAAGGTCACCGTGCTGGAGTCGAGCCCGCGCATCGGCGGCAAGCTGCACGCCTCCGAGGTCGCCGGGGTGAGCGTGGACGCCGGCGCGGAGGCCATGCTGGCCCGCCGCCCCGAGGGCGGCGAGCTGGCGAGGGCGGTCGGCCTCGGCGACGAGCTGGTCTTCCCCGGCACCACCAGCTCGGCCATCTACTCCAGGGGCGCCCTGCACGCCATGCCGAAGGGCCAGGTCATGGGCGTGCCCGCCGACCTGACCGAGCTGGCGAAGTCCGGCATCATCTCGCCCGCCGGGCTGCTGCGCGTGCCGCTCGACCAGATCCTGCCCGCGACGCTCGTACGCACCGACGTGTCCGTGGCCGCCTACATCCGCGCCAGGATGGGCGGCGAGATCGTCGACCGGCTGGTCGAGCCGCTGCTCGGCGGCGTCTACGCGGGCCGCGCCGACCTGCTCTCGCTGGAGGCCACGATGCCCCGCGTGGCGGCCGCGGCCCGCGCCGAGCGCTCGCTGCTGTCGGCCGCCCGCCACCTGGTCGAGGAGACCCCCAAGAACGCCGGGCCGGTCTTCACGACGCTGCGCGGCGGCGTCGGCACGCTGCCCGAGGCGGTCGCCAAGGCGTCGGGGGCCGACGTCAGGACCGGCGTCACCGTACGCGAGCTGCGCCGCGCCGGGCAGGGCTGGCGCCTGGTGACCGGGCCGGTGCCGAGGCCCGAGACCGTCGAGGCCGACGCCGTGATCGTCGCCGCGCCGAGCCCCGCCGCCGCCCGCCTGCTCCAGGACGAGGTGCCGAAGGCGGCGGCCGAGCTGGCCAGGATCGAGCACGCCAGCATGGCCGTCGTCACGCTCGCCTACCCGCTGTCGGCGTTCCCACAGCCGCCCGCCCGCAGCGGCTACCTCGTGCCGCCCGTCGAGCGCCGCCCGGTCAAGGCGGTGACGTTCAGCTCCGTGAAGTGGCCCCACCTGGCCAAGGACCTGGTGATCCTGCGCTGCTCGATCGGCCGCCTCGGCGAGGAGCACCTGCTCCAGCGCGAGGACGCCGAGCTGGTGTCGCTCGCCATCGCCGAGATGGCCGAGGTGATGGGCGCGCGCGGCCTGCCGGTCGACAGCCGGGTCACCCGCTGGGGAGGCGGGCTGCCTCAATACAACGTGGGCCACCTCGACCGGGTGGCCCGGGTGCGCGCGGCGGTCGCGGTCGAGCCGGGGCTCGCCGTGTGCGGGGCGGCCTACGACGGCATCGGCATCCCGGCCTGCATCGGCACCGCCCGTACGGCGGCCGCCCGGATCTTGGACCAGTTGTCCCAGCGAGGAGAAGAGGAACGTTGACATCCTCCCCCTCGTGAACGAGGGGGATTCCGGCCGTCACCGGTCGGTCTTCCTGCTTCACCGCCGGTCGCCCCGCCCGAGAGGAGGACTCCCGTTGAGGTCTTACACCAGCTCCACAGGCGTTTCAGCTCTCCGCCAGCCCGGCGGCGAGCAGCATGTTCTGGGCCGCGTTCACCTCCCGGTCATGCACCGCGCCACACGCACAGACCCACACCCGGACGCTCAACGGCATCTCTTCCCGCAGCGTCCCGCAGAGCGAGCACAGCTTGGAGGAGGGGAAGAAGCGGTCTGCGACCGCCAGTGTGCGGCGGTACCAGTCCGTCTTGTACTCCAGCATGCGCCGCAGCTCCCGCCAGCCGGCGTCGGAGATGGCGCGGGCCAGGGCATGGTTCTTGAGCAGGTTGCGGACGGTCAGGTCCTCCACGGCGATCACTTGATTTTCGCGTACCAGCCGTGTGGTGACCTTGTGCAGGTAGTCCCGGCGCCGGTCGGCGATCCGGGCATGCACCCGTGCCACCTTCAGCCGGGCCTTGGCCCGGTTCTTCGACCCCTTCTCCTTGCGGGCCAGCGCCCGCTGCGCCTTGGCCAGCCTGCGCCGCTCACGCCGCTCATGACGCGGGTTGGCGATCTGCTCACCGCACGACAGCGTCAGCAGCGCGGTCAGGCCCGCGTCCAGACCTGTCGACCGCTCGACCGGCGGCAAGGGCGCGATCTTCTCCTCAACCAGGAGGGACACGAACCACCGCCCGGCCGGGTCCCTGGACACGGTGACCGTGGACGGCTCGGCCCCCTCGGGCAGCGGGCGCGACCACACGATGTCCAGCGGCGCGCTCATCTTGGCCAGGGTGAGCCGGCCGTCCCGCCAGCGGAACGCCGAACGGGTGTATTCCGCCGATGCCCGCGACCGCTTCTTGCTCTTGAACGTCGGGTATTTGGCCCGTTTAGCGAAGAAGTTCGCGAACGCCGCCTGCAGATGCCGCAGCGTCTGCTGCAGCGGCACCGACGACACCTCGTTCAGAAACGCCAGCTCGGGTGTCTTCTTCCAGGCGGTCAGCGTCGCAGACGACTCGGTGTAGGAGACGCCGCGGCCTTCCATGTAGGCGCGGGCCCGCTCTTCGAGTGCTTTGTTGTAGACCAGGCGTACGCAGCCGAACGTCCGGACAAGCTGTTCGGCCTGTTCGGGGGTCGGGTAGAAGCGGTACTTGTAGGCCCGCTTCACGAGCTGCGCCACCTTTCGATTGTATGTGCGAGGTCACTCGCGCACCGGCCGATTGCGAAAGACGACGGCGGTGCGCCTGACGGCGTATCGCCTGCTCCTGCCCTGCTGCGCAGGAGTCCGATTTCTCCCCCGCCTGAAGGCGGGGGTCTCCTCGGAGGTATCTGATGACAGAAGGAGCTCCGCGGCCGAAGGCCCGCGATCTCAACCAGGTGATCCGCTACACCATGTGGTCGGTCTTCCAGGCGACCGAGCCGTGCCCCGCCGACCGCGACGGCCTGGCGGGCGAGGTCGAGGAGCTGCTGGAGCAGGCCGCGGGCAAGGACGTCGTGACCAGGGGGGTCTACGACGTCTCCGGGCTGCGGGCCGACGCCGACTTCATGTTCTGGTGGCACGCGCCGACGCCGGAGGATCTGCAGGACGTCTACTCCCGCTTCCGCCGTACGGCGCTCGGCCGGCACAGCAGGCCCGTCTGGTCGGCGATGGCGCTGCACCGGCCGGCCGAGTTCAACAAGTCGCACATCCCGGCCTTCCTCGCCGAGGAGGAGCCGCGCGCCTACGTCAGCGTCTACCCGTTCGTCCGCTCCTACGAGTGGTACCTCCTGGAGGACTCCGAGCGGCGGGCGATGCTGGCCGAGCACGGCCGGATGGCGCGCGACTACCCCGACGTGCGGGCCAACACCGTCTCCTGCTTCTCGCTCAACGACTACGAGTGGATGCTCGCCTTCGAGGCCGACGAGCTGCACCGCATCGTCGACCTCATGCGTACGCTGCGCGGCGCCTCGGCCCGCCGCCACACCCGGGTCGAGATCCCGTTCTACACCGGCGCCCGCAAGCCGGTGCGCGAGCTGGTCGAAGCCCTTCCCTAGCGGGCTTCATCGCGACAGGGCGGCGCGCAGGCGCCACGCGCCGAGCGTGAGGAGCGCCGCCGCGTAGCAGGCCAGCACGCCGAGCTGCGGCAGGACGCCGGCCGGGCCGGCGTCCCCGCGCAGCAGCTCGGCGAAGCCGTCCAGGGCCCAGGCGTGCGGGGTGATGTGCGCGAGCAGGCGCATGGGTGCGGGGAAGAACTCCAGCGGCGCCATCGCGCCGCCGATCGCGGCCAGGCCCAGGCCGAGCAGCAGGCCCAGCGCGCTCGCCTGCTGCTCGGTGCGCGCCGCCGCCCCGAGCAGCATCGCGGCCCCACCGCTCACCAGCGCGAACGCCACCAGCAGCGCGGCCGCGCCGGCCGGGTCACCCCAGCGCACCCCGAACAGCAGCGCCGACCCGGCCATGATGACCAGGCCCTGGAGCAGGGCCACGCCCACCCGGCCCGCGGCCTCGCCGAGCAGGATGACATGGACCGGCACCGGGGCGGCGTACATCCGGCGCGAGATCCCGAGCCGGCGCGTCTCGATGACCGCCGAGGCGGCGTTCAGCGAGGTCAGGAACATGAACAGGAGCAGTTGCGAGGTCGCGGCGCTGTCGTAGCCGCCCAGAGGGGGCGGGCCGGCCGCCCCGGCGGCGCTCACGGCGACCGTGACGCCGGGCGCGGGAGCGGCCTCCGCCTTCGCCACCAGCTCGTCGAAGCCGCCGGAGACGCCGGCGCTCCGCGCGTGCGCGGCGGCCCGCGCCGGCATCGTCACCCGCGCGACCACGGCGTTCAGCGCGGCGCCGAGCCGGCGGGCCGCGGGCTCGTCCCGGCCGATGAACGCCAGCGTGACGGGGGTGTAGGAGCGCAGCGCGCGGTCGTACCCGGCTGGGACGATCAGCGCGCCGGCCAGTCTGCCGTGCTCGACCGCGTCGCGGGCCTCGGCGTCGCCGCTCACCGGCACGATGCGGTGCCCGGTCGCCTCCAGTGCCCGTACCAGCTCGGCCGCCCGCGGGCCGCCGTCGGCGTCCACGACGCCGAGCGGGGGACGGAAGCCGGAGCCGAACGACAGCCCCAACACCATGATCAGCACGATCGGGAAGATGATCACGAAGAAGACGTTCGTCCGGTCGCGGAAGAGCCGGACCAGGTTCGCCCAGGCGATCGCCCCGGCGGCACGCGCGATCGTCATGGCCGCAGCATCCTTCCCGCCCGCAGGAGCGCGACCCCGGTCGTGACCGCCGCGAAGGCGAGCAGCGCCAGCGTCGGCCCCGGCGCTACCGCGGGCGCGTGCTCCCCGTGCAGGTCGGCGAGGCCCTCCAGGAACCAGCGGTGCGGCGTGAGCAGGCTGAGCGCGGCGAACCCGCCGCCGAGCTGCTGCACGGGCACGAACACGCCGCCGAGCACGCCGAACAGCACCGCGACGACGCTCTGCAGGTTGCCCGCCTGCTCGGCGGTCCTCGCCACCGTCGCCACCAGCGCCATGACCCCGGTCGCGGCCAGCACGCCCGTCACGACGAGCAGCCCCACGCCCAGCGGATGGCCCCAGCGCGCGCCCAGCAGCAGCGCGGCGGCGCTCATGAGGACGGCCGTGGCGGCGACGCCCACCACGAACCCCGTCAGCAGCTTGGCCAGCGCGATCGCGGCCCGCGGGACCGGCGCGGCCAGCAGCCGGGCCAGGGTGCCGTCGCGGCGCTCGTCCAGGATCGAGCTGAAGCCGAACTGCACGGTGAAGAAGAGGAAGAACACCGCCATCCCGGCCGCGAACCCCTCCGCCAGTGAGAGCTGCCGCCGCTCCGCCCCCAGGTCCTCGACCGTGACCGGGCGGGGGACCAGCGTCGCCCCCTCGAACGTCCCGCCGTCCACGACCGCGAGCGTCACCTGCACGTAGCGGACCTCGGCGGCGAACGACTCGGCGATCGCGCGGGCCACGTACGCGCCCTGGCCGGAGTCGCCGATGACCTGGAGGGTCGTAGGCCGGCCGCCGGTCACCGCGTCGCTGA
Source organism: Nonomuraea sp. LP-02 (assembly GCF_036289125.1). NCBI lineage: Bacteria > Bacillati > Actinomycetota > Actinomycetes > Streptosporangiales > Streptosporangiaceae > Nonomuraea > Nonomuraea sp. LP-02. Next base: position 250,599 of record NZ_JAXCLK010000001.1, read on the forward strand.
ACCCGGGCGGGACGACGTAGGCGGCGTCCGCCTCGCCCCGCTCCACCGCCGCGCGCGCCTCCCGCTCGTCCGCGACCGGGCGCAACCTGATGACGCCGCCCCGCTCCAGGGGGAGCAGCGCCTGCTCGGCGAACGCGGTGACGACCGGCCCGCCGTCCCGGTCGGCCAGCGCGAGCGTCGGCGCCGGCTGGGCGTCGATGCCCCTGAACACCAGGCTGAACACGGCCGCCAGGGCGAACGGCACCACCAGCGCGAGCAGGAACAGCGAGCGGTCGCGTACCCGCTGGCGCAGGTCCTTGGCCATGACGAGGAGGGTCGCGCGCATGTCAGTCCCGCAGCGCCTTGCCGGTGAGGTGCAGGAACACCGACTCCAGGTTCGGCTCGTGCACCTCGGCCGCGCGTACGGTCACGCCCGCGTCCGTGGCCGCGCCGAGCACCCGGGGCAGCGCCCGGCCGGCGTCCTCGACCATCACCTCGACGCGGCCCTCGTGCCCGGTGGCCGCGCGCACCTCGGGCAGCGCCAGCAGCGACGGGACCACCCGCGGTCCCTCGACCGTCAGCGTGATCCGGTCCAGCTCGCCCACCAGGCCGACCAGCTCCCTGCGGGTGCCCTCGGCCCTGATCCGGCCGAGGTCGAGGATGCCGATGCGATCGCAGAGGCGTTCGGCCTCCTCCATGTAGTGGGTGGTGTAGAGGATCGCGGTGCCCTCGCCGGCGAGCGCGGCGACGCTCTCCAGGATGGCGTTGCGGCTCTGCGGATCGACGCCCGCGGTGGGCTCGTCCAGGATCAGCAGGGGCGGTCGGTGCAGGAGGCCGACGCCGATGTTGAGCCGGCGCTTCATGCCGCCGGAGAAGTTCTTGACGGCGTCCTCGGCCCGGTCGGTGAGGCCGACGACGGCCAGCACCTCGTCGATGCGGCGGCGGGCCTCGGCGCGGCCCAGGCCGTGGAGGCGGGCGAAGAAGCGCAGGTTCTCGCGGGCGGTGAGGTCGGGGTAGAGGGCGAGCTCCTGGGGGACGTAGCCGATGCGGCGCTTGCCCCAGGTGCTCGACGGGCCATGCGGACGGCCGCAGACGAGCACCTCGCCGCCGTCGCGGTCGAGGATCCCGGCGATCATCGAGATCGTGGTCGTCTTGCCCGCGCCGTTGGGGCCCAGCAGTCCGTACGTCTCGCCGGCGGTGATGGCGAAGCTGACGTCGGCGACCGCCACGAGATCGCCGAACGTCTTGCGTAACTCATGACATTTCAGGATCTCGTCCTGGGCCACAACCGTAGTGTGATCGTAGGCGTCCTACACCGGCAAGCCCCGATCCGGGGCCCACGGGGGTGAGGAGGCCGCGATGCGACCATCCGGCAAGCCCCGCCACACGCCGGACCTGGATCCGGCACGGCGGGAACAGATCCCGCGGCCGGGAAGCCGCAGGCACGCGGCCGGCCGGCACGCCGCCCGGCGCCCGCGCGGCCTGTGGGGGCGCGGGCCGTGGTGGCGCGGGCTGCGGGAGGGCGAGGCGCGGGAGCGTGGGGCGCGGGAGGGCGGCCTGCGGGAGCGCGGCCGGCGGGGCCGTGGGGCGCGGAAAAATGCGGCCCGTCCGGCTCCTGCGCGTTCGGCGGTCGCGATGGTCGTGGGGGCGCTCGTGCTGGCCGGGGGAGTGGCGTGGGCGCTCGCCGGCGGCGGGGTGTTCGGCGGCGCGGTGGCCGGCGGCGGGACGAGCGGTCCGGGACCGGCCGCGCTGCCGGGCGGGACGCTGCCGGACGGTCCGGCGTCATCCGGGCGAGGGGACGGTACGGGGCCGCGAGCGGGCGTCCCGTCCGCGGCGAGCGACGCGGACCGGCCGGCGGACCCAGGGGGTCCGGGCTCGTCCGCCACGTCCGGGGGAACTGCGGACCCAGGGGGTCCGGGCTCGTCGGCCACCTCCCGGGGAACCGCCGCCCCCAGGCGGACCGCCGCCGCGACGGGCGCGCTCAACGGCGGAGCCGCCACGGCCGGGCCGGTCCCGGGCACCGCCGCCACCGGCCAGGCCGCGATCCCCGGCGCCACCCCACCCCAGGACGAGGGCCTGCTCGCCATCCCCGGCACGGACACGGCCGACGACCACAGCACCGACGACCACAGCATCGACGACTACCGCACTGACAGCTACAGCACCGATGGCTATCGGGCCGACGGCCCGTCCTCGCACACCGACCACCGCGCGATGGACTACTTCCGCGCGCACTGGAGCCCCGCCGACCGGGCTCAGAGCCGCGTCACGGACATCCGCTCCGTCGGCGGATATTTACGCATCTACACAAACCTGCCGGAGTCCGCGCGCAACTCCCGCGCCGCCGTCGTCCTGTGCGAACGCGGCATGGACTACCTGCGCGCCGCCGGAGCGGCCAGGCGCGTGGTGTTCGTGCACGCGCGGCTCGGCGGGAACGGCAACCCCGTGCTCGCCAACATCCTCGGCCCCTCCGACCGCAGCTGCACCCTCACCCACCGCGCCCCGGAATGAGGGGTCAACGCACCCGTACGCGCGTCTTCGAGCACACCTCGCACCGCTGGGTGACGACCCGGCCGATGGTCTCGATCGTCACCCACCGGTGGCGGAGATGGATGAACCGCACGCGGGGAGGCTTACCCGTGGCCCAAGATTGGTACGCGGAGTCGCTGAGTGATCACGCCTTGGGTTCGAGGCGCAGCGACACCGAGTTGATGCAGTAACGATCGTCGGTGGGCGTGGGGTAGCCCTCGCCGTGGAAGACGTGCCCCAGGTGCGAGTCGCACCTCTCGCACCGCACCTCGGTGCGCACCATGCCGAGGCTGCGGTCCTCGATCAGCTTCACCGCGTCCGACTCGGAGGGGGCGTAGAAGCTCGGCCACCCGCAGTGCGACTCGAACTTCGTGTCGGAGCGGAACAACTCGGCACCGCAGGCGCGGCACGAGTAGACGCCCTCGACCTTGGTGTCGACGTACTCCCCCGTGAACGGGCGCTCGGTCCCGGCCTCCCTGAGGACGTGGTACTCCTCCGGGGAGAGCTGCGACCGCCATTCGGCCTCGCTCTTGACGACCTTTTCCATACCCCCAGAGTACGAGACGGCCGAAGTGCGAGATCCGGCAAAAAGAGATCTCCGCAGGGTGAAGCATCCATTCTGGGGAGAATTCGCGTCTTTGTCGGTAAGGGGGTGTCATCGCCTCCTGCGAAGGGGTGAGATCGTCCGCGGACCCGATGAGCGGCACAGCCCACGCCCGTGCTGGCGCCGCTGAAGGGGTCGGAACGGCCGGCCGGGTGGCGCGCCAGCGCCCGGAACGGCGGCGGACGATCTGCAGGCCCGCCCTGTCGAGCCCTCGGTCCCGCCACCGAGAAGTGCTCCGGGGCGGGCCCACCCTGCCCGCGACCGGCCTCCCACCCCGTTTCTGTCGGAGAAGGGCTGTAGGTTCCTGGGCATGGCATCGCCGTTCATCGAGCTAGAGGTGGGGGAGCGCACCGTCAAGGTGACCAACCCCGACAAGGTCTACTTCCCGCAGCTCGGCGCCACGAAGCGCGAGCTGGTGGACTATTACGTCAGCGTCGGCGAGGGCGCGCTGCGGGCGCTGCGCGACCGCCCGACCAACATCAAGCGCCACCCCGACGGCGTGCAGACCGAGGCCATCTACCAGAAACGCATGCCGCCCAAGCACCCCGACTGGCTCCAGTCGGTCACCGTCACCTTCCCGAGCGGCCGCACGGCGCAGTCCCTGCGCGTCACCGAGGTGGCCGCCCTGGCCTACTGCGCCAATCTCGGCACCATCGACTTCCACCCCTGGCAGGTGCGGGCCTCCGACGTCGAGCACCCCGACGAGCTGCGCATCGATCTCGACCCGCAGCCCGGGCTCGACTTCGACGCCGCGCGCCGGGCCGCCTTCCTGACCAGGGAGGTCCTCGGCGAGCTGGGCATGACCGGCTTCGTGAAGACCTCGGGCAACCGCGGCGCGCACATCGCCGTCCGCATCGAGCCGAGATGGGACTTCATCCAGGTCCGTCACGCCGGCATCGCCCTGGCCAGGGCGGTCGAGGAGCGCGATCCGGGCCTGGTCACCACCGCCTGGTGGAAGGAGGAGCGCGGGCAGCGCGTCTTCATCGACTTCAACCAGAACGCCCGCGACCGCACCGTCGTCAGCGCCTACTCCGTGCGTGCCCAGCCGCACGCGCCCGTCTCCACCCCGCTGACCTGGGACGAGCTGGCCGACGCCGACCCGCGCGACTTCGACATCCGCACCGTGCCCGCCCGCTTCGCCGAGCTGGGCGACGTGCACGCGACCATCGACGACCACGCCTACTCGATCGAGCCGCTGCTGGAGCTGTACGCCAAGGACGATCGCGGCGACATGCCCTATCCGCCCAACTATCCGAAGATGCCGGGCGAGCCGATGCGCGTGCAGCCCAGCCGCGCCCGACACCAGGAAGACTGACGCCACCAGGCGGATGGTGGCGGTCAGTGGCGGGCGATCTGGTGCGGGGCGAGCTCCCGCGTTTCGCCCCGATCCAGATAGACCACCCGGTCGCCCAGGCCCGCCTGCTCCACGTGGTGCCGGAAGTCGTCCAGCGGCGAGGTGAAGACGGTGTAGTCGTCGTAGTGGATCGGCACGACCGTACGCGGATCGAGCTGGTCCACCCACGAGGCGCCCTGGCTGCCGTCCATGGTCACGAGCACGGTCCCGAGCAGCTTGGTCCCGCCCAGGTGGACGAGTGCCACGTCGATCTCCGGGAAGCGGCGCGGGATCGCGTCGAGCCGGCGGTCGAGCAGCGTGTCGCCGCTGATGTGCAGGCGCAGTTCCACCCGTCCCTCGCGGTCACAGAACTCCAGCATCGTCCCGATGACCGGCGGCAGCAGCCGCTCCAGCGGCCCCGGCGCGTGCCTTGCGGGCAGCGCGGTGATCATGACGCTGCCCTGTGCGTTCCGCAGCTCGTGCTGCTGCCACTGCCGCAGGCCGACGCTCTGGCCGAAGCCCCGGCGGCGGAGCTTGCCGGCCGCGGAGAGGGTGGTCACGATGGGCGTGTCGCGGTCCAGGCCCCTGCGGGTGACCCGGTCCCAGTGGTCGCCGTGCATGTGCGAGAGCACGACCGCGTCCAGGGTCGGCAGGTCCTCGATCTCCAGGGCGGGGTCCGTACGGCGGCGCGAGACCAGGCCGTGGCCCAGGTAGGCAAGCTGTCCACGGTGCAGGAAGTTGGGATCCGTCAGCAACGTGAAGCCGTTGTAGCGGATCAGTGTCGTCGCGTTCCCGATGAACTGGATGCTCCCCTTCACGGCGGCGCCTCACTCCGGGTACGGCGGCTGCTGACCAGGGGGCACGCCGCCGCCCTTGCCGCCGCCTTTGCGGCCCTTGTCGGTGCCGTGGGGCCGCGCCGAGCGCTTCTCGCCGCTCCTCGTCTCGGGGATCTCCTTCGCGGACTTGGACTCGGTAGCCGATTTGCCCGATCTGCGCAGTTCAGGCTGCTGTGGGTTGCTCATGGTGTTTCGTCCTTGTTTGTACGGCTTGTCCGAGGTCCCCTGCCACCTCGGTGGAGAGCCAAACACCGCGAACAGAACGTATCGGCCTGTTTCACTTCGGTCACATAACTTGACGCTCGGTCTAATAGTTCGCAAGGCTCTCTAGGGCATCGGGGGCGACAGCCGACCCTTCGGGAGCCTTCCATGGCAAGAGCGCGACGTCTCGCGGCTGCGGGAGCGGTGACGGCCTTCGTGGTGGCGGGAGTGAGCCTGGCGGCCGGTTACGGCGCCGCCTCCGCCTCCGCCTCCGCCGTCACCCGCACCGATCCCCAGGTGCCGGGAACGGGATCCGCCTGCGTCCTACCACCGCCGCTCCGCTGCGACGCACCCGCCGACAACTCGTGGACGGGCCGCGACACCGGGCCGCCCGCCTCCCGGCCGAGCGGCGGGGACGACTCGTGGTCGGGCTCCGGCGACTCCTGGTCGCCGGTCCCCGACGACACCCGGTCCGACGCTCCGGCCCCCGGCGACACCTGGTCCAGCGTCCCGACCCCGGGCGACACCTGGTCCGGGGGCCCCGCCCCGCAGGACTCCTGGTCCTCGGCGCCCACCCCGCAGGCGTCGGACGCGCCCTGGCGGCCGGCCCGCGAACGCGAGCACCGGGTCCCTCGCGGCCACCCCGAGACCGGCGGCGGCGGGCTCGTCCAGGACGGGCCGGTGTGGGCGCTCGCGGTCGGCGGCTTCGCCCTGATCACGGGCGCGGGCCTGACCGGCGTCGCGGTACGCCGCCGCCGGGATGCCGACTGACCCGGCGCCCCCCGCGCGAACGGCCGGCAGGGGCGGGCAGTGGGGAATCTGGGGGCTGGCGGCCGTGGTCACGCTGGCGGGGCTGGCGCTGATCGCGTACGGGCTGCGCGGCATGACAGGGGACGGCGGCGAGCCGGTCGGCGGCGCCCCGGCCCGATCGGAGTCCCCGACGGCGGCGCGGCAGGCGCCGCCCGGAGCCGCGCCCGTCACCGGCCCCCTGCCCGTGGGCGTGGTCGCCCGGCCGATGCGGGCCGCCCGCCCCACCGCCGTCTACATCCCGTCCGTCGGCGTGGCGGCCCCGCTGATGGAGCTGGGCCTGGACGCCCGTGGCGCGATCCAGAACCCGCCGCTCGACCATCCGAACCTGGCCGGCTGGTACCGCTACGCCCCCGTCCCCGGCCAGCGCGGCGCCGCCGTCATCACCGGCCACCTCGACACGAGGAGCGGCCCCGCCGTCTTCGCCCGACTCAAGGACGTCAGGCGCGGCGACCAGGTGCAGGTGCTGCGCGCCGACCGCTCGGTGGCCGTCTTCGTCGTCGACCGGGTCGAGCACGCGCCGAAGTCCGGCTTCCCCGCACGGAAGGTCTACGGCAAGCTCTCCTACCCGGGCCTGCGGCTGGTGACCTGCGGCGGGACGTTCGACCGGCGGGCGCACAGCTACCGGGACAACACGATCGTGTACGCCCACCTCGCGGCCCCGTACTATCCCGGGGCCGGGAGCTGACCGGTCACGGGTCGCGGGGCAGCCCGAGCGCCCGCTCGGCGATGATGTTGAGCTGCACCTCGGTGGTCCCGCCCCCGATCGTGAACGCCCGGGTCGTCAGGATCATGCGGCTCCAGTAGGGGTCGTCCGGGGCGAGCGACCAGCAGAACTCGGAGATCGCCTGCGAGTGCCGCATGCCGAGCAGCTTCCGTACGCTCGCGGCGGCCCCCGCGTCGCCCCCGGACAGCTTCGACAGCGTCACCCGCAGCCCGAGGGCCGAGATGGCCTGCCCCTCCGCCCACAGCCGGCCCGCCTGCTCGCGCCGCGCCTGCCCCAGCGCGGGCAGCCGGGCGATGAGGCCGGCCATGTCGGTGTGCTGCGACCCGGGGCCCCAGGAGTCGCCGAGCGCGACCCGTTCGTGGGAGAGGGTGTCCCTGGCGACCCGCCAGCCCTGGTCCACCTCGCCGACGACCAGGTCGTCCGGGACGAACACGTCGTCGAGGAACACCTCGTTGAAGATCTCGTCGCCGTTGATCTCCTTGAGCGGCCGGACGGTGACGCCGGGGGAGGACATGTCCACCAGGAAGTACGTGATGCCGTCGTGCTTCGGCCGGTCGGGCGAGGTGCGGGCCAGGCAGATGCCCCAGTGGGCGTACTGGGCGAGCGAGGTCCAGATCTTCTGCCCGGTCAGCGACCAGCCGCCCTCCACGCGGACGGCCTTCGTCGTCAGGCCCGCCAGGTCCGAGCCCGCGCCGGGCTCGCTGAAGAGCTGGCACCACACGATCTCGCGGGCGAAGGTCTTCGGCAGGAAACGTTCCCGCTGCTCAGGGGTGCCGTACGCGACGATGGACGGCGCCGCCCAGGCGCCGATGCCGAGGTTTGGCCGCTTGAGGTCGCGGAACTCCTGGTGGATGATCACCTGCTCCAGCGGCGACGCGCCCCGGCCCCACGGTCTCGGCAGGTACGGCGTGATCCATCCCTCCCGGGCGAACCTCGCCTTCCTGGCCTCCGGCTCCTCGGCGCGCAGCGACTCCGCCTCGGCCCGGACGGCGTCCCTGACGGCGGCGGCCTCCTCGGGCAGGTCCGGCTCCATCGCCCGCCGTACGCCGGCCACCGCCAGCCCGGTCACCTCCTCCGCCCACGGGCCGGGGTCGCCGGCGAGCATGCGGTCGGACAGCGCTCGGCGGTAGTAGCGGTGGGCGTCGTGCTCGAAGGTGTAGCCGATGCCGCCGAGCACCTGGATGGCGTCGGCGGCGCACCGTACGCCGGCGTCCGGCCCCAGCACGCCCGCGACGGCCACGGCCAGGCGGGTCTCGTCGTCGAGCGCAGGCCCGTCCAGGGCGCGGGCGGCGTCCCAGACGGCGGCGCGGGCCTGCTCCAGGGCCACGAGGGCGGCGGCCACCCGGTGCTTGACGGCCTGGAACTGGCCGATCGGGCGGCCGAACTGCTGGCGTACCTTGGCGTACTCGGCGGCCGTCGCGACCGCCCAGGCGGCGACCCCGCAGGCGTCCGCGCCCAGCAGGACGGCGGCGATCTCCCGTACGGGGGCGTCGCGCAGCACCGCCTCCGCCGCCGGGGGCCGCTCCAGGGTCACGGTGCAGAGGGTCCGGTCGAGGTCGACGCCGCCGGCGGGCGTGGCGGTGACGGCGTCCCGGCCCAGCAGGGCCCAGGACCCGTCACCGGCCGGCACGAGGAAGTGGTCGGCATCGGCCGCCCCGAGCGCGAGCACCGAAAGGCCCCCGCCGGCCGTCGGGCCGAGGGCGCCGCCGGCGGCCCCGCCGGCCGGGTGGCGGGCCTCGCCGACGGTCTCACCCGCCGGGCGGAGGGCGACGGCGGCGGTTCTCGACCCGTCCGCCAGGGCGGCCACGACGTCGTCGTGCCCGCCGCTCCGCGCGAGGACGGCCGACGCCACGACGCTCGCCAGGTACGGCCCGCCGGCCCGCCGCTCGGCCAGCGCCTCCAGGGCGACGCACAGCTCCAGCAGCCCGTACCCCTGCCCGCCGCAGCGCTCCGGCAGGTGCAGACCCAGCAGCCCCTGCGCGGCCAGCGCCGGATGATCGGCGCCTCGCCCGGCGAGCCCGCGCACGGACGCGGCCAGCGCCCGGTGTTCCTCACTCAATCCGATACTCATGGCACCGAACCTAGAACGTTGTTCGGTGTACCTCCAGCCCAGGAAAAAAATGGTTGGCCCCTCGCCACCCGTCCCGGCTACTCTGCGAACCATCAGCATCGGATCGAGGGAAGACCCGGGCAGGCGACCCGCCGCCCCTGGAGGGAGTGCGTTTATGACCGTCACGCTGCGGCGTGCGCCTCGACGTGCCGCCGGCCCCTCCTGCCGCTGATCCGCGTTTCCCGCACCGACCGGCCGGAGGACGACAGCCCACGGCACCGGCGTGCCCGCGCGTCCGTACGCGCGACGGCCCGCCAGGCGCACCCTTGCCGCATTCGTCGACGCTCATCGTTCTTCTTCCGGCAAGGAGCAACCCGCGTTGTCCAGCAACGGCAAACCACGATCCACCCTCTCCACCGACACGTTCGCCTGCGTGCGCTGCGGCCTCACCGTGACCGCCGCCGCGCCCGACGGCGCCCGCCGCAACCACTGCCCGAGCTGCCTGCACTCGCTGCACGTGCTCGACCGCGTGGAGGGCGGCCCGTCCGAGTGCCGCGCGCGCATGATCCCGATCTCGATCGCGGTCCTGCGCACCGGCGACTGGATGCTCATCCACCGCTGCACCCGCTGCGGCGAGCTCACGTCCAACCCCATCTGCGGGGACGACAACCAGCTCATCCTCATGCGCATGGCGGTACGCCCGCTCGCGCAGCCGCCGTTCCCGCTTGAGGCGTTCGGTGATCTGTGACATGCCCAGGAGGAACCCCGGCCGTGACGAACGGCCGCAACGGCGCAAGATCGCGGTCCGGCACGGCGAGCGCGGCGACGCGTTCCGCTGTGTCGGCTGCCGGCTGGACGTGCCCATGTCCGCGCCCGGCACCGCGCACCGCAACCACTGCCCGCACTGCCTGACCAGCCTGCACGTCGATCGCCGGGTGCCCGGGGACCGCCGGGCGGGCTGCCGGGGCCGGATGGCGGCGTTCAGCGTCACCGTCCGGCCGGACGGCGAGTGGCTGATCATCCATCACTGCCAGTCGTGCGACGAGCTCAGCGCGAACCGCATCGCCGGCGACGACAACGCGCTGGCGCTGCTCCGCATCGCCATGCGCCCGCTGTCCGCGGGCGGCCGGCTCCCGGCCACGGCGCTGCTCGCGATCTGAGACAGCACTTCACAACACAGCGAAGCCCCCGGCGAACGGGAGGGCCACCACAACCACGCCCGTCGATGCCGGGGGCTTCGCTGCTTTTCTATCGTGTCCACCGCCCGCCGCGGGGCTCAATCGCCGAATTCGAGGTGCAGCGCCCGCGTGAAGTCGGCCACCGCCTCCTCGTGGCGGTCCAGCTCCTGAAGGATCTCGCCCCGCACCCGGTAGGCCCAGACGTACTCGTCGTCCAGTTCGAGTGCCCGGTCCAGGTCGTGCAGGGCCGCCTCGTTGTCGCCCAGCTCGCTCAGCACCGCGCCCCTGCTGCCCAGCGCCCGGTCGTTGTGCGGGTCCAGCTCCAGGGCGCGGTTGAGGTCCTCCAGGGCCTCCTCGTAGCGGTCGATCATGCGCAGCGCCTCGCCGCGCCGGCTCAGGGCGCGTACGTGGCCGGGGTCGATGGCGAGGGCCTTGGCGTAGTCGTCGATGGCCTCGGGGTAGAGGTTGAGCCGCTGGTAGAGGTCGCCGCGGGCCACCCACGGGTACGGCTGCTCGCCGTTGACCCTGATGATCTTGGCGTGCTCGTCCAGGGCCTCGTCGAGGCGGTCGAGGTCCACCAGGGCGTCCGCCTTCGCCTCCAGGATCCACAGCGAGTCGGGCGTCAGGGTGAGGGCGTGCTCGAAGTCGGCCATGGCCTCCTCCAGGCGGCCCATCGCCGCGTACGTCTGCCCCCGTGAGCCCAGCGCGTACGCGCTGTCGGGCTCCAGCTTCAGCGACTCGTCGAAGTCCGTCAGCGCGGCGTCGTACCGCTCGATCATCCGGTGGCTCTCGCCGCGCAGCCGCCAGGCGCGGGCGTTGTCGGGCACCAGGGCGATCGACTCGGTGAGGTCCGCGATCGCGGCCTCGTACCGCGACAGGGCGATGTATGACTCGGCGCGGCTGCGCAGCACCGACGCCCGCGACTGAGCCGCCGCCTCGGGCATTCCGGGCTCGGCCCGGTCCTTGATCCCCTCGCTCATGACGCGGAACTCTATCCACTAGATCTGGATAATGGCCGCCTTTTCCCGGGTGAACTCCAGGACCGAATCGTGGCCGTACCCGCTGTCCTTCACGCCGCCGAACGGCAGGCCGGGCGGCATCTGCCGATAGGTGTTCACCCAGACCGTCCCACTCCGCAGATCCCGGACGAACCGGTGCGCCCGCCCCAGGTCGCGCGTCCAGACGCCGGCCGCCAGCCCGTACGGCGAATCGTCGGCGATCTCCAGCGCCTCCTCGTCGCTGTCGAACGGCAGCGCCACCGCCACCGGCCCGAAGATCTCCTCCTGGCACACCCGCAGCGCGTTGTCCTCGGTCGCGAAGAGCGTCGGCTCCACCCAGTAGCCGCCCGGCAGCTCCGGCACCACCTCCGCGCCGCTCCGCCCGCCGAACACCAGCCGGGCGCCCTCCTTCGCGGCCAGCTCCAGGTACGAGGTCACCCGCTCGAACTGCCCGGCCGACACGATCGGCCCCATCGTGGTCCGCAGGTCCTGGGGGTCGCCCAGCACCAGTCCCGCGCAGGTGTCCCTGATCCGGCCGAGCATCTCGTCCCAGATCGAGCGGTGGATGAGGATGCGGGAGCCGGCGACGCACACCTGCCCGGCGTTGCCGGTGTAGATCGAGTTGACGGTGACGCCCTGGGTGGCGGCGTCGAGGTCGGCGTCGGGGAAGACGATGTTGGGCGACTTGCCGCCCAGCTCGAACGTCATCGGCTTCAGCGCGTCCGCCGACGCCCGGGTGATCGCCCGGCCGGTCTCCGTGGAGCCGGTGAGGCTGATCTTGGCGACGTCGCGGTGGCGTACGAGGGCGTCGCCCACCTCCTCGCCGAGCCCGCCGACGATGTTGAGCACGCCGGGCGGGAACACCTCGGCCAGCAGCTCGCCCAGCCGCAGCACCGACGCGCTCGCCTGCTCGGCGGGCTTGACGACCACGGTGTTGCCGGCCGCCAGCGCGTACGCGGCCTTGGCGGAGAAGGTCGAGATGGGGGAGTTCCACGGGATGATGCAGACCACGACCCCGTACGGCTCGCGCCGGGTCAGCCCGAGCGTGTCCGGCCCCAGGATGACGGTGTCGCCGGTGACCGCGTCCAGGCACTGCCCCGCCGCGAGCTGCCACAGGAACGCCATCCCCGGCAGGTCCCTCTTCAGGGTGTCGCGCAGGATGCGGCCGTTGTCGCGGGTCTCCAGCCTGGCCAGCTCCTCCGCGTGCCGGCCGAAGATCTCCGACACCTTGCGCAGGTGGTGGGCGCGGGCCAGGGCGGGCAGCGCCGCCCAGGCGGGGAAGGCGGCGGCGGCCGCGGCCACCGCCGCCTCGGCCTCCGCCGGGCCGCCGGCCGGGACGCGCGCCCACGCCTCGCCGGTGCTCGGGTCGACCGACTCCATCGTGCGGGACGCGGCGACCAGCTCGCCGCCGATGAGATGACGATAGTCAGGCACGCGACCAAGCATATGCTTGCTTGACAGAAGGAGCCAGGCGAACCCATCCGGGCGTGGGGGCGTTCTAGGATCGAGGTATGCAACTGGCCCCTGGAGTGCACGTCGCCGTCACCGACCGGCACGGGGGCGTCAGCGCCCCGCCCTACGGCTCGCGCAACCTCGGCGGCATGGTCGGCGACGACCCGGCCGCCGTGCGCGCCAACCGCGCGGGTGTCGCGGCCGAGCTGGGCGTGCGGGCCGTGGTCTACATGCGCCAGGTCCACAGCGCCGACGTGGCGTACGTGAGCGAGCCCTTCGGCGACGACCCGCCGCCGCTCGACGGCGTGTTCACCACCGAGCCCCGGCTGGCGCTGGCCTCGCTCGGTGCCGACTGCCCGGCGGTGCTGGTGGCCGACCCGGTCGCGCGCATGGTGGGCGCCGCGCACTCCGGCCGCCCCGGCACCGAGGCGGGCATCGCGACGGCGCTGGTGACGGCGATGGCGGCGAAGGGCGCCGAGCCGGGCCGGATGGTCGCGCTGATCGGCCCCGGCGCGTGCGGCCGCTGCTACGAGGTGCCCGCCGAGCTGCGCGAGCGCGTCGCCGCGAAGGTGCCGGAGACGTGGTCCACGACGTCGTGGCAGACCCCGGCGCTCGACCTGCGGGCCGGCATCGAGGCCCAGCTCAGGGCGGCGGGGCTGGCGGAGATCCGGCACGACGCGCGCTGCACGATCGAGTCGCGGGAGCTCTACTCCCACCGCCGCGAGCAGCCGGGCGGCCGGTTCGCGGGCCTCGTCTGGCTCGACTGACGCCCGCGGCCGGCGGCGCTCAGTCCTTGCCTCGGCCGTTGTTGAAGACCACGTTCACGATGATGATGCCGACCCAGACGGGTATGAGGAGGAATCTCTGCCCCTCGCCCACGAGCGCCAGCGTCAGCGTGGCGACCGTGCCCAGGGACAGGGAGACGATGGCCAGGGCGAGCCGCTGCCCGTCGTTCGACCGGCGCTGGGCCGACGCCTTCGGGGCGGCCTGGGCCAGGCGCTCGTCCACCCGCCGGTCGACCTCCTTGCCCATCTTGTCGAGGAACGACTCGACGATGGCGTCCTCGAAATCGGGCCCTAAGTCGCGGCGAGCCGAGACAGCGGCCTTCAACTCATCCCCAGTGCTCATGCTTAGAGACTATTGGGGCATTCCGCTCAGCGGGCAAGGATGTCGTCGAGGTTGTAGCTGACCGGACGCTCCAGCTGCTCGTACGTGCACGACTCCGGCGTGCGGTCCGGCCGCCACCGCCGGAAGTGCGCCGTGTGCCGGAACCGGTCGCCCTCCATCTGGTCGTAGGCGACCTCCATCACCCGCTCCGGCCGCAGCGGGATGAACGACAGGTCCTTCTTGGCGTTCCACCGCGACACCGCGCCCGGCACGCGCTGCCCGCCCCGCGACGGCCCGGCGGCCGGCTGCCCGATGTTGGCCTGCGCCGCCTCGGCCCAGTGCCCCCACGGGTGCTCGCCGAGGTCGGCGATGAGCGGCCGCAGTTCCTCCACCAGCTCGGCCCGGCGCGCCATCGGGAACGACGCCGCCACCCCGACGTGGTGCAGTTTCCCGTCGTCGCCGTAGAGGCCGAGCAGCAGCGAGCCGACGATCGGCCCCGACTTGTGCTCGCGGTAGCCGCACACCACGACGTCGGCCGTGCGCTCGTGCTTGACCTTGAACATCGTGCGCTTGTCCGGGACGTACGGCTGGTCGCCGGGCTTGACGATGATGCCGTCGAGCCCCGCCCCCTCGAACGTCTCGAACCACTCGTCCGCCTGCCGGTCGTCGGTCGTCACCGGCGTCAGCCGGATCGAGCCGCCCTCCTTGGTGAACAGCTCGGTCAGCCGGGCCCGGCGCTCGGCGAACGGCGCCTCCATCAGCGACTCCTCGCCCACGGCCAGCAGGTCGAAGGCGATGAACTGGGCGGGCGTCTCCTCCGACAGCAGCTTCACCCGCGACTTGGCCGGATGGATGCGCTGCTGCAGCGCGTCGAAGTCGAGCTGCGAGCCCCTGGGCAGCACGATCTCGCCGTCGATCACCACCTTGTCGGGCAGCTCGGCCTTCGCCGCCTCGACGATCTCCGGGAAGTAGCGGGTGAACGGCCGCTCCTTGCGGCTGCCGAGGTAGACCTCGTCGCCGTCGCGGAAGATGATGCAGCGGAAGCCGTCCCACTTGGGCTCGTAGAAGAGGTTGCCGTCCTGCCTGGGCATGGCCTTGACCGGTTTGGCCAGCATGGGCGGCACCGGCGGGCGTACGACCAGGTTGGGCACCGGCTCCGGCTCGGGCTCCTCGGCCGGCGCCGCGTTGACTGTCGGGTCCGTGGTCATGCGTGATCTTCCTTCCCCGTGACGTATCTGCAGAAGAGGGCCCCGTCCTCCTCCAGCACCTGGACGAGGTCCAGGCCGACCAGCGCGGCCTCGCCGTTCTGGATGCGCGCCGCGTCGCCGCCGACCAGCAGCGGGCTGATCGTCAGGCACAGCTCGTCGACCAGGCCGGCGGCCGAGAGCTGGGCGTTGATGAGCGGACCGCCCTCGCACAGGATGCGGCCGAGGCCGCGCTCGTGCAGCCGCGCCACGCCCTCGCGCAGGTCGACGCTCTCGTCGCCGGCCACGATGACGTCGCAGCCCTCGGCCAGCTCGGCGCGCCGCTCGCGGGGCGCGGCCTCGCAGGTGATGACGAGGGTGCGGCTGGGCGCGCCGGTGAACAGCGGGTGGCGGGGGTCGAGGTCGAGGGTGCGGGAGACGACCGCGATCGGGGGCACGTCGGGGCGGCCCGCGCGGATGTCCGCCCAGGAGGCGCGCGGCTCGATCGGGCGGTAGCCCTCGGTGCGCACGGTCGCCGCGCCCGCCATGACGACGTCGGCGAGGCCGCGCAGGACCTGGAAGACGCGCTTGTCGCCACGGGTGGACAGGCCGCCGGAGCGGCCCTTGAGCCAGGCGGCGCCGTCGGCGCTGGAGACCATGTTGAGCCGCAGCCATGGCCGGCCCTCGGGGTAGGCGTACGCCTGGGCGATGTCTGGATTGTCGTGAATGTCGGGAAGGATGCGCCGCACGTCTCTACCTTGGCACACGCCACCGACAACCGGTCCGGGGGCGTCCGCCGGTCTCCCTCATATCGCACTTTTGTGTATCCGCAGACATAACGCCAACGGTCTGCTTAACGTGACGAGTAACGTCAAGTAACGTCAAGTGACGTCAAGGCAGGCATGGGACGGACAGGGGGAGGGCCCATGGGGCTGGTCACCGCCGGAACGTGGACGATCGCCGCGCTCGCCGGGGCGTACCTGCTGCGCCGCTGGCTGGCGGGCGGCGGAGGCCGCCGGGCCAAGGTCACCCGCTTCCCGCTGGCGCTGGTCCTCTCCCACCCCGCGCTCGCGGTGTCGGCGCTGGCGTGCTGGGCCGCCGCGCTGGCCACCGGCAGCCGGGCCCTCGCCTGGCTCGCCACGGCCGGGCTGGCGGCGGCGGCGCTGCTGGGGTTCGTGATGTTCACCAGGTGGCTCGGCAGCGGGAGGCACGGGGACGCCGTGTCCGGGCTGCCCGTGCTGGCGGTGGCGCTGCACGGCCTCGCCGGGGTGACCGTGTTCGCGCTGGTGTTCCTCACGGCCAGCGCCGCCCGCGTCTTCTGACGGCCCCCGCCTACTGGGCCTCGCGGGGACGGCGGAGCACCTGGAGCGAGCGCGAGGTGACCGTCACCACGCCTCCCGCCGGCTGCCGCGGATCGGCGACGAGGTCCTCGATCGAGTCGTGGGCGGTGTCGAGCACCGGCAGCCAGCCGCTGCCGTACTCCGGACCCGGCAGCGTGAACGGCATGTTCTCGTGGTGGGCGTTGATCAGCAGCAGGAACGAGTCGTCCACGATGCGCTCGCCCCGCGGCCCCGGCTCGGTGATCGCCTCGCCGTTGAGATAGACCATGAGCGACTTGGCGTAGCCGATGTGCCAGTCGCCGGCCGTCATCTCCGAGCCGCCCGGCGTGAGCCACACCAGGTCGCGGTCGCCGTTGTCGGGATGGCGGCCGTGGAAGAAGCGGCGGCGCTGGAAGACCGGGTGCTCGCGGCGCAGCTTCGCCAGCGCGCGGACGAACTCCAGCAGGTCGGACTCGGTGCGCACCCTCGACCAGTCGACCCAGGCCAGCTCGTTGTCCTGGCAGTAGGCGTTGTTGTTGCCGTGCTGGGTGCGGCCGATCTCGTCGCCGTGGGAGAGCATCGGCACGCCCTGCGACAGGAACAGCGTGGCCAGGAAGTTGCGGCGCTGGCGGCGGCGCAGCGCCACGATGTCCGGGTCCTCGACCGGCCCCTCCGCGCCGCAGTTCCAGGAGCGGTTGTCGTTGGTGCCGTCGCGGTTGTCCTCGCCGTTGGCCTCGTTGTGCTTGTGGTTGTACGAGACCAGATCGCTCAGCGTGAACCCGTCGTGGCAGGTCACGAAGTTGATGGAGGCGACCGGGCGGCGGCCGGAGGACTCGTAGAGGTCGGCCGAGCCGGTCAGGCGGGAGGCGAACTCGGGCAGCGCCGAGTGCGTGCCCCGCCAGAAATCGCGCACGATATCGCGATATTTGCCGTTCCACTCCGTCCACAGCGGCGGGAAGTTGCCCACCTGGTAGCCGCCCGGCCCCACGTCCCACGGCTCGGCGATCAGCTTGACCTGCGAGATTACCGGATCCTGCTGGATGAGGTCGAAGAACGCGCTCAGCCGGTCGACGTCGTGCAGCTCACGGGCCAGCGCCGAGGCCAGGTCGAAGCGGAACCCGTCGACGTGCATCTCCAGCACCCAGTAGCGCAGCGAGTCCATGATGAGCTGCAGGGCGTGCGGAGAGCGTACGTTGAGCGAATTGCCGCACCCGGTGTAGTCGAGGTAGTAGCGCCGGTCGCCGTCGTGCAGGCGGTAGTAGGCGGCGTTGTCGATGCCGCGGAAGCCGAGCGTCGGGCCCATGTGGTCGCCCTCGGCGGTGTGGTTGTAGACCACGTCGAGAATGACCTCGATGCCCGCCTCGTGCAGCGCCCGCACCATGGCCTTGAACTCCAGGACCTGCTGCCCGCGGGTGCCGCTGCTGGAGTAGCGGCCGTGCGGGGCGAGGTAGGCGATGGTGTTGTAGCCCCAGTAGTTGGTGAGCCCGCGGGCGACCAGGAAGTGCTCGGGTACGTAGTGGTGCACCGGCATCAGCTCGACCGCCGTGACCCCCAGCGACAGCAGATGGTCGATGATCGCCGGATGGCCCATCCCGGCGTAGGTGCCGCGCAGCTCGGGCGGCACGTCGGGATGGCGCATCGTCAGCCCGCGCACGTGCGCCTCGTAGATCACCGTCTGGTGGTAGGGGATGCCCGGCGACCGGTCGTTGCCCCACTCGAAGAACGGGTTGATCACCACGTTCTTCGGCATGTAGGGGGCGCTGTCCTCGGTGTTGCGCCGCCCGGGATCGGTGAAGTAATAGGGGAACAGCGCCTGGTTCCAGGTCAGCTCGCCGTCGATCGCCTTGGCGTAGGGATCGAGCAGCAGCTTGCTCGGGTTGCACCGGTGCCCGTGCTGCGGGGCGTAGGGGCCGTGGACGCGGTAGCCGTACCGCTGGCCCGGCTGGATGCCCGGCAGGTAGCCATGCCAGACGAACCCGTCGACCTCAGGTAGCTCCACCCGATCCTCGGAGCCGTCATCGTGAAAGAGGCAAAGCTCGACCCGCTCGGCGACCTCTGAGAACACCGCAAAGCTCGTGCCAACGCCGTCCCAGGTAGCGCCGAGTGGATAGGGCTGCCCCGGCCAGACCTCGCGCATGTGGCCCAATTGTCGCATGGGAAGCCGGTTTTGGTCTCTCAATGTGCGGATGCCCTCACCTGCACGGCGCCGGAAGGATACCGGCGCCGTGGATGACGTTTCAGAGCAGCTCGGCCTTGAGCGTGATCGTGGTGCCGGCCAGCGCCTTGCTCACCGGGCAGTTGGCCTTGGCCGTCTCGGCGGCCTGCTGGAACTGCTCGGCCGTGATGCCCGGCACCTGCCCCTGCACGCTCAGCACGATGCCCGTGATGCCCTCGCCGGGCTGGAAGGTGACGTCCGCGCTGGTCCGCAGCGACTCCGGCGGCGTGCCCGCGCCGGCCAGGCCGTGCGAGAGCGCCATCGAGAAGCAGGACGAGTGCGCCGCCGCGATCAGCTCCTCGGGGGAGGTCTTGCCGTTGGCCGCCTCCGCCCTCGACGGCCACGAGACCTCGAACGTGCCCACGCCCGAGGTGTCGAGCGAGACGGTGCCCGACCCGTCGAGCAGGGCGCCCTTCCACTGCGTGGTCGCGGTGCGGGTGGTGGCCATATGAAATGCTCCCTCCGGTACGGACTTCCGACCCTACCCTGTCAGGAACCCTGCCCCTGGGAGCGGCGAATCCGGCGAGGCACTCATCCGTCTCTACTTTTGCGGCGAATAATGACATGCTCGGGTCGCGGCGCACCTGCCGCCTGGGTCCGGATACAACGGGAGCGTGGTGCCAGTGGAGGCACCGTACGACGACCGCCTGTTGCACCAGCGGGTGGTCGGCGGCGACGAGTCCGCGCTGGGCGAGGTCTACGATCGGCTCTCCCCGCTGATCTTCGGCCTGGCCCTGCGGGTCACCAGGGACCGGGTGATCGCCGAGGACATCACGCAGGAGGTGTTCCTCGTCTTCTGGGAGCGGCCGCTCGCCTACGACCCCGACCGCGGCACGCTGCGCGCCTGGCTGGCGACCATCGCCCACCGGAGGGCGGTGGACCACGTGCGCGCCGAGGAGCGGCGGCGGGTCTCGGCGCTCGGCCCCCGGCTCTTCGAACGCGAGCCGGCCCGGCTGGAGGACGGCGTGCTCGCCGCCGACGAGGCCGACCGCGTACGCCAGGCGGTGACCGAACTGCCCGACGGATTACGCCAGGCGGTCGAGCTGGCCTATTACGGTGGCAGGACGTACCGGCAGGTCGGCGAGGAACTGGGCGTGCCCGAGGGCACGGCCAAATCGCGCATCCGGCTGGCACTCAGGCGGCTGGCGGACGCGCTGGCGGAGGAAGAGGTGTGATGGACCCCGTCGAGCGTCTCTACCTGGACGCGCTGATGGAGGAGCCGGCGGTGCCGGCCCACTCACTGCGGCCCCAGCTCCTGGCCGGGGCCCGGGCGCGGCGCAGGCCCGCGGCCGCCACGGCCTCGTGGGCGGCGCCGTACGCGGGCCGGGTGGCCGCCATGGACGCCCTGCTCGCCACGGCCGGGGACGACGACTGGGCGCGCGTCGTCGTCGAAGGATGGACGCTCCAGGAGCTCGTCGCGCACCTGGCCGCGAAGGACGGGCTGCTGGCCGCCTCCGTGGGCGCCCCCGTCCTCGGCCCGCCGCTGCGGGCGCTCGACTCGACGGGGCGCACCGGCGACGTCCAGGCGTACGAGCGGGCGCGCAGCCCCGAGCAGACGCGGCGCGACTGGCGGGCGCAGGCCGACGCCCTCTGCCGGCACCTCGCCGGGCTGCCGGAGACCGACCGCGCCACCCTGGACGGGCTGGAGGTGCCGGTGCGCGACCACGTGCTCGCGCGCGGCCTGGAGACCTGGATCCACACCGACGACGCGGCCCGCGCGGCCGGCGTCCGGCTGCCCGACCCGATCCCCGAGCACATCCGGCCGACCGCCGACCTGTGCGCCCGGCTGCTGCCCTGGACGATGCTCTTCGCCGGGCTGGACGGCTCGGGCCGTACGCTGCGGCTGACGCTGACCGGGGCCGGCGGGGGCGAGTGGCTGCTGCCCCTAGGCGTCGAGGAGACCACGCCGGGCGAGCCCGACGCGCACCTGACGGCGGACGTCCGCGCCTTCTGCTTCCTCCTCGGCGGCCGCGGCGATCCCGCCACGTTCCCCGCGACGGTCACCGGCGACCGCGCCCTCGCCGCCGACGTCCTCCGCACCGCCCCCACGCTCTCCGGCCCCTGACCGAGAGGGTGAGCCGCCGCCTCGCTGGGTACATCTGCACCCCGCGCACGTTCGGGCTCGGGCGCATGACGAGAGGGGGCTCATCGTGGCGAGCGACGTGACAGGGCTGACGGACCTTCTGTACGAGTTCGGTCTGCTCAAGCGCTACAAGCGCACGGGATGGCTGGTCGCCGGGGTACGCGACCCGGAGAGCGTGGCCGACCACTCCTTCCGCACGGCGGTCATCGCGGCCGTGATCGCTCAACTGGAGGGCGGCGACCCGCAGCGGGCGGCGTTCATGGCGCTGTTCCACGACTCGCAGGAGACGCGCGTCACCGACATCCCCTACCTCGGCAAGCGCTATCTCAAGGCGGCCTCCAACGAGGAGGTCACCGCCGACCAGACGCGTGACGTCGCCGGGCCGGTGGCCGACATGGTGCGCGACGCGGTCGCCGAGTACGAGGAGAAGACCAGCATCGAGGCCGTCTGCGCGCGCGACGCCGACAAGCTGGAATGCCTCCTCCAGGCCGTCGAGTACCGCGAGCAGGGCAACCACAACACGCAAGGGTGGATCGACAGCTCGCTGGCCGCGATCACGACCACCACCGGCAAGCGGCTGGCGGAGGAGGCGCTGAGCACGGGCACCCTCGACTGGGTGGTGCGCGTGCTCAACGGCGGCGGTGTCCCCTGACCGTCCCCTGACCGTCTCCGGCGGAGCCGGTCAGGCCAGGGGCTGGGTGACGAGGTCGCGCGCGTACTCGTCGTCGCTCTCGGCGAGCACCCGCGCGGTCCCCTGGGCGGCGCGGTCGTCGCCGCGCACGGCGAGCCCGCGCGTGGCCTCGGCCACCGTACGCAGGTCGGCGTCGCCCAGCCGGGCCGCCAGCGCCTCGCGGATGCGCGGCGTGTCGGCGTCGAGCCCGGCCAGCCCGGCCGTCGCCCAGTCGCGCACCTCGGCCTCGTCGTCCTCGCTCATCTCGATCAGCAGCGCCAGCCCCTCCTCGTGGTCGGGCGGCAGCACGTCGGCCAGCGCGATCGGGTCGGTCATCGTGCGCTTGTGCTCCGGGCGCCCGATGATGTCGAGCACCGCCGGCAGCGCCCGCGGATCGCCCTGGTGGCCGAGCGCGGCCAGCACCGAGCGCAGCACCTGCTCGTTGCTCTCCGTGGTGACCATCTTGAGCAGCAGCGGCAGCGTACGCTCCAGGTAGGGCTTCTCGCCGTCGGCGAAGCCGAACTGCGCGATCGCGTCCACCCCGAACTCGCGCTCCCTCGCGTCCTCGCTCACGCACAGCCGGGCCAGCGCCTCGTAGGTGTCGTCGTCGGCCCGCTTGGCCAGCGTGTCGGCCACGACCCACCAGGTCTCGGCGTCCTCGTCGACGTCGCGGTGCGCCAGCGCCCGCGCGACCAGCCGCTCGACCGGCGTCTCGACCTCCGTGGCCTCCTCCAGCAGGGTCGCGATCGCGGCGTGGCCGCGCTGCGCCTGGACCTGCTCGCTGCGCTCGCCGTCGGGGGAGCGGCCGGCCACGGTGACGAGCTCGGTGCCGTCCTTGGCGTACTGGCGGGCCACGACGTACTCCCAGCCGTCCTGCTCGATCTGGTCGAGCAGCGCGCTCTCCAGGTGCACGCCCACCCAGTCGGCGGCGATCTCCAGCGGCGTGTCGCCGTCGCCGTCGTACTTGCCGGCGTCCGCGCCCGCCTCCAGCAGCACCTGCGTCACGCCGAGCGCGCCGCGCCTGGCGGCCAGGGTGAGCGGGGTGTCGCCGTCGTCGTTGGTGGCGTCGACGTCGGCCCCCGCCTCCACCAGCAGCCGGGCGACGCCGGCCTGGCCGTTGGCGGCCGCCCAGAGCAGCGCGGTCCAGCCGCCGGCCTCCCGCCCGTTCACCTCGGCCCCGGCGGCGAGCAGCGTCTCGGCGACCTCTTCGCGGTCCCATGCGGCGGCCGCGCAGAGCGGCAGGCCCTCTTCCTCGCCCTCGCTGGGCCTGTTGGGGTCGGCGCCGGCGGCGAGCAGCTTGGCCACCGTGTCGGTCTCGCCGTTCAACGCCGCGCGGTAGAGCTGTTCCTCATGCATGACACGGACCCTAGCTTGGCGAGGCCACACACCGGGCCAAGCCGCGACGGGTCCCCGGCGCGGGGGCGTGCATCCTTCGGCGGGGCGGCAACTCCTCCTGGGGGAGGAGTCAGCCGCCGGCGAAACGCGATATGTTGCGAGTATGACCGATCCTGGTGGGGTCCGCGCGTCCGACGCCGAGCGCGAGGCCGTTGTCGAACAACTCCGCGTCGCCTCGGTGGAGGGCAGGCTCACGCTGGTCGAGCTGACCGACCGCACGGAGGCCGCCTACTCCGCCACCACGCATGCCGAGCTCGCGCTGCTCACCCAGGACCTCCCGTCCGGCGGCGCCGTGGCCGCGCCGTCGCCCGCGTCCGCGCGGCCGGAGCGCAAGCGGCGGTGGTTCGTCGGGGTGATGGGCGACACCAAGCGGCGCGGCTCGTGGCGCATCGACCAGGAGCTCGGCGCGGTCGCCGTGATGGGCGACGTGCTGCTCGACCTGCGCGAGGCCGAGGTGCGCACCGACATGGTCGAGATCACGGCCGTCTCCGTCATGGGCGACGTGAAGATCATCGTCCCCGACGGCGTCCACGTCGACCTCGACGGCATGGCGATCATGGGTGACAAGAAGATCGACGTGCTGGAGGCCGCGCCCGGCATGAACGTCCCCGTGGTGCGGGTGCACGCCTACGCCGTGATGGGCGACGTCAAGGTGGTCGGCGACTCGCGGGCCAAGCCGCTGCGGCGCGGGTTCGCCGCCTGGCGCGAGCACTGGCGGCAGCTGCACGGCGACGACTGGCGCGAGCTCGGCCGCCAGCTCCGGCACGAGGGCCGCGAGCTGCGCCGCCAGCTCGGCGGCGAGCGCGACGGCATGGGACGTGACGGCCTCGGGCGCGGCTACTGACACACCCCAAGGGCGGGGATCAGCCGACCAGGGACACCGGGTCGCGTTGCGCGCCCTCGTACCGCTCCAGCAGCACGTCCACCAGCTCGGGCGCGGCGCCGAGCACGTCGGCCACCACGGCGGCGCCCGCCTCCAGCGCCTCCCGCCGCACCTTGTCGGCGAAGTACCCGGGCGCCAGCAGATACGGCGCCACCACCACGCGGGGCGCGCCCGCCCGCACCAGCTCCGCCACGGCCTGCGCGGGCGTGGGCCCGGCGGCCGAGGCGTACGCGGCCCGTACGGTCCACCACCCGCCGCGCCGCCACTCGCGCGCCATGCGCGAGACGACCGCGTTCGCGCGCGCGTCGCTGGACCCGGCCGACACCAGCACCACGGCGGTGTCCGGGTCGCCGGGGCGCACGCCCGCCTCGGCCAGCCGCCGCTCCAGCGCGGCCCGCAGCAGCGGGTGCGGCCCGAGCGTCGTCCCGTAGTGGACGCGCAGCCGGGGCTGGTGCGCCCGCGCCTCGTTCAGCGCCGCCGGCAGGTCCACCCGGCTGTGGTAGGCCTCGGTGAGCAGCAGCGGCAGCACCACGGCCTCCTCCAGGCCGTGCAGGGCCTGCCCGAGCGTCGGCGCGCAGTGGTCGAGGTACGCCACCCGCACGTCCAGCGGCACCTGGTCGAGCAGCGCGGCCACGGTGGCGGCGGCGCGCGGGTCACGCGACCCGTGCGCCACCGCCACCAGTGGCACGCGGCCGGGGGCCGCCCCGCCTGCCAACGGGACGAGACCCCTTCCGGGGATCACAGGTGAATGCCGCATTCGACCTTCCCCAGGCCCGCCCAGCGCCCGCTGCGCGGATCCTCTCCCTCGGCGACCTGCCGCGTGCAGGGCGCGCACCCGATCGAGGGATAGTTGTCGTAGTGCAACGGGTTGATGAGCACCCCGTTGTCGGCGATGTAGTTGTCGACGTCCTCCTGCGTCCAGGCGGCGATCGGGTTGACCTTCACCATCTGGCGCTTGGCGTCCCACTCGACGACCCGCGCGTCCTTGCGGGCCGGCGACTCGTCCCGCCGGATGCCGGAGATCCACGCGAGGTACGGCTCCAGCGCCCGGTTCAGCGGCTCCACCTTGCGCAGGTAGCAGCACAGGTCGGGGTTGCGCCCGAACAGCCGCGGCCCGAGGTCGCGGTCCTGCTCGGCCACCGTACGCGACGGCTTCACGTCGATCACGTTGACGTCGTAGACCTGGCGCACCGCGTCCCGCGTGCCGACGGTCTCGGCGAAGTGGTAGCCGGTGTCGATGAACAACACGTCCACGCCCGGCTTCACCCTGCTCACCAGGTCGATCAGCAGCGCGTCGCTCATCGAGGAGGTCAGGCAGAGCCGGTCGCCGAACGTGGCCGCCGCCCACCGGATGATCTCCCTGGCGGTGGCGCCCTCCAGGAACGTGGCGGCGGACTCGACGATGTCCTGCAGGTCGAGCGTGCCGCGCTGATCTCTTAAACCGACCTCGATGTCCACCAGCGTCATCTCGTCACTCCGATTCCCAGGAACTTCAGCTTGAAAGCGCGGGCGCAGGACCGGCAGTACCAGCCGCCGTCGCCCTCGTACGGCTCCAGGTCCTCGTCACCGCAGTAGGGGCAGTGGAAGGGAACCGCGCGCTCGCTCATCGCAGGTCCGCCTCGTCGGCCCGCTGCACCCAGTCGGCGAACGACTCGCCCTCCTTGCGCTGGGCGTCGAAGTTCTTCACCACCCGCTCGACGTAGTCGGGCAGGGCCTTGGCGGTGGTCTTCAGCCCGCGCACCTTGCGGCCGAAGCCGGCGTTGACGCCGAGCGAGCCGCCCAGGTGGATCTGGTAGCCCTCGACCTGGTCGCCGTTCTCGTCCACGACGAGCTGGCCCTTGAGCCCGATGTCGGCGACCTGGATGCGGGCGCACGAGTTGGGGCAGCCGTTGACGTTGATGGTCAGCGGCTCGGCGAACTCGGGCAGCCGGCGCTCCAGCTCGTCGATGAGCTGGGCCGCGGTGGCCTTGGTCTCGACGATGGCCAGCTTGCAGTACTCGATGCCGGTGCACGCCATCGTCTGGCGGCGGAAGGTGGAGGGACGCACCTGAAGGTCGCTCGCCTCCAGCTCGGCCACGATCGAGTCGACCTGGTCCGGCGCGACGTCGAGGATGACCATCTTCTGCTCGACGGTCGTGCGCACCCGGCCGGAGCCGTGCCGCTCGGCGATGTCGGCGATCCTGTGCAGCGCGTCGCCGTCCAGCCGGCCCACCTTGGGGGCGAAGCCGACGTAGAAGTTGCCGTCCTTCTGCGGGAAGACGCCCACGTGGTCGCGGCGGCTGCCGCGCGGCTGCTCGGGGGCGGGCCCGTCGGGCAGCGGCGCCTTCAGGTATTCGGTCTCCAGGATCTCGCGGAACTTCTCCACGCCCCAGTCGTTGACCAGGAACTTGATCCGCGCCCGGTGCCGCAGCCTGCGGTAGCCGTAGTCGCGGAAGATGCCGATCACGCCCTCGTACACGTCGGCCACCTGCTCGGGCCGGACGAACGCGCCGAGGCGCTTGCCGAGCATCGGGTTCGTGGACAGGCCGCCGCCCACCCACAGGTCGTAGCCGGCCTCGCCGTGCTCGTTGACCACGCCGACGAAGGCCACGTCGTTGATCTCGTGCACCGTGCAGTGCGCCGGGCAGCCGCTCACCGCGGACTTGAACTTGCGCGGCAGGTTCGAGTACGCCGGGTTGCCGATCACCCGCTCCTGGAGCTCGCGGATCTGCTCGCTCGCGTCCAGCACCTCGTCGACGTCGATGCCGGCCAGCGGGCAGCCCAGGATCACGCGCGGCGTGTCACCGCACGCCTCCGTCGTGGACAGGCCGACGGCCTCCAGCCGCTCCCAGATGTCCGGCACCGACTCGATCTCCACCCAGTGGAGCTGGATGTTCTGGCGGTCGGTCAGGTCGGCGGTGCCGCGGCCGTACTCGTTGGAGATGTCGGCGATCGTACGGAGCTGGGCCAGGTCGAGCTGGCCGCCGTCGATGCGCACCCGCAGCATGAAGTAGCTGTCGTCGAGCTCCTCCGGCTCCAGCACCGCGGTCTTGCCGCCGTCGATGCCGGGCCTGCGCTGGGTGTAGAGGCCGTACCAGCGCATCCGGCCGCGCAGGTCGGCCGGGTCGATCGAGTCGAACCCGCGCTTGGAGTAGATGTCGATGATGCGCTGGCGGACGTTGAGCCCGTCGTCGTTCTTCTTGTTCTCCTCGTTCTTGTTCAGCGGCTCCCGGTAGCCGAGAGCCCACTGGCCCTCGCCACGCGGGCGCTTGTGATGCCGGCTGGCGGGTGTGCGGCTGGCAGGGGTGCTCATTGCGCGTCCTTCGATTCATGGGCGCGCGCAAGGGCCCTACCTGGCCTCGTCATCGAGGGGCAGGAAGTTCCAGGAGGGTCGCGACGCGCTCAGCGGCAGAGAAAAAGCAGGAGTTAGCGGGCGTCGCAACAGATGGCACTGCGGACACGCTGGAGGTCGACGTGGCGTCGACCGACGAGCATGGGGTCCGCTGGCATGTCTCCGACGATACCTTGGGGGTCCGGGATGTCCAAGACCGGGTCCAGAGTGTGGGACTGTCCGAGTTCAGGGCCGCTTTCGGGGGCTACCCCTGGCGTGGCCAGTCGAGCTCGGATTCCACCGGCCGATCGGGGCTCTGGTGCTGGCAGTCGCACCAGGAACCGCCGCGGCAGTCCTCGTGGCGCTTGTCCTTGCAGCTCTCGCAGATCACGTCTCCGATTATTCTCCCAGAACGTTGCTCGGGTTAGGCTGGCGCGCGTGGACCTCATGGCCGAGCTGCTCGACGACCTGCGCGCCGAGACCGCGTCACTGGAGCGGCTGCTGGAGCCGCTGCAGGACGACGACTGGGAGCTTCCCACGCCCGCCGCGGGCTGGGCCGTCCGCGACCAGGTGAGCCATCTGGCCTGGTTCGACGAGGCCGCCACCCGGGCCGTCACCGACCCCGACGGCTTCACGGCCGGCCTGTCCGGCGTCACCTCCGTGGACGACCTCGCCCGCCAGGCGCGCGGCATGACGCCGGCCGAGCTGCGCGAGTGGTTCCGCGCCGCGCGCGGGCGCAGCATGGAGGTCTTCGCCGGACTGGACGCCCGCGACCGGGTGCCCTGGTTCGGGCCTCCCATGTCGGCCGCCTCCTTCGTCACCGCGCGCCTCATGGAGACCTGGGCGCACGGCCAGGACGTGGCCGACGCGCTCGGCGTCGTCAGGGAGCCCACGGACCGGCTCAGGCACGTCGCCACGATCGGCTACCGCGCCCGGCCGTACGGCTTCGCCGTGCGCGGCCTGCCCCCGCCGGCCGAGCCGGTGCGGGTGGAGCTCGTCATGCCCGGCGGCGGCGTCTGGACGGCCGGCCCCGCGGACGCCGCGAGCGTCGTACGCGGCCCGATGCTCGACTTCTGCCTCGCCGTCACCCAGCGCATCCACCTGTCGGACACCGGTCTGGAGCTCGTCGGCGAGCCGGCGCGGGCCTGGATGGAGATCGCCCAGGCGTTCGCGGGACCGCCTGGCGAGGGACGGCCGCCGCGCTCCTCCTGACCGGGGGTCCTCAGGGTGCGATCAGGGTGGTTCCCCGATGCCGGCGGCCCTCCAGGGGGTGACATGCTGGAGATATGCGCACTCTGCTGAACGTCATCTGGCTGGTGTTCGCGGGGATCTGGCTGGCGATCGGTTACGCGCTGGCGGGGATCATCTGCTGCATCCTGATCGTGACCATCCCGTTCGGCATCGCCTCGTTCCGGATCGCGGCGTACGCGCTCTGGCCGTTCGGCCGCACCGTCGTGCGCGACCCGGACTCCGGGGTGTTCTCGTTGATCGGCAACATCATCTGGTTCGTGGTCGCCGGCGTCTGGCTCGCCATCGGGCACGTCGTCACCTCGATCCCGCTGTTCCTCTCCATCATCGGCATCCCGATGGGCGTGGCGAACCTCAAGCTGGTGCCCGTCTCCCTTCTTCCGCTGGGAGCCCGCATCGTGGACATCGACTAGGGCAGGGGCCAGGGACGTAAGCTGTCCCGAAGAACCACTGCGAACGTTGGGTGCCATGACGTCCACCGATGCGCCTCCCCGGCTGAAAAAGCGGCCGAAAAAAGGGTTGGTCAGGCATGCCCGGGCCACGCTGAGCTGGGTGCTCGACACCAACGCGTGGGCGATCGTCCGGGCGTCGACCAACGCCGGCGTCGCCTACCGGGTGACCGGGCTGGCCGGCGAGGCGGCGTTCTTCGCGTTGCTGTCGCTGCCGCCGTTCGTGCTCGGCCTGATCGGGGTGCTCGGCAAGATCGGCACCTGGGTGGGCGGCGGCGTGGTCGACGAGGTCAAGACCTGGGTGATCCATCAGGCCGGCCTGCTGTTCACCCAGGAGGCGGTCAACAAGGTCGTCAACCCGCTGATCACCGACGTGCTCAGCGACAACGCGAGCAAGGTGTCGATCATCTCGCTGGGCTTCCTGCTGTCGTTGTGGTCCGGATCGCGGGCGCTCTACGTCTACGTGGACCTCATCTCCGTCGCCTACGGCCTCGGCGAGGAGCGCGGCATCATCCGCACCCGGCTCATGTCCTTCGGCCTCTACATCGTGGGCCTGGTCATCGCGATCATCATCATGCCGATCCTGGTCGTCGGCCCGACGCTGCTCAAGGACGCGCTCCCCGCGCAGTACGGCGTCATGATCGACATCCTCTACTGGCCCGTCGTCACCATCGGGTCGGTGCTCTTCCTGACCGTCCTCTACCACGTCAGCGTCCCGGTGCGCACCCGGTGGTTCCGCGAGCTGCCCGGCGCGATCCTCGCCCTGTTCCTCTGGATCGTCTGCGCCGCCGTGCTGCGCGCCGTGCTGGCCGCCTGGTTCTCGCCCGTCTCCGTGTACGGCTCCCTGGCCGCCCCCATCGCGGTGCTGCTGTGGCTCTACATCACGGCTCTCGCCGTGCTCATCGGGGCGATTCTCAACGCCGAGGTCGATCGGCTGTGGCCGGGAGAAAGCCGTACCAAATAGCGCGGATTGGACGCCGGGTTCGACGGCGGCGTCGCCTACCTCGCCACCGAGTACGTCGAGGGCCCCTACCTCTCCGCCGTGGTCCGCCAGGCGCCGCTGACCGGCGCGAACCTGGAGGCGCTCGCCATCGGGGTGGCCACCGCGCTGACCGCCATCCACCAGGCGGGCGTCGTGCACCGCGATCTCAAGCCGTCGAACGTGCTGCTCAGCCCGGTCGGGCCCCGGGTCATCGACTTCGGCATCGCCCAGCTCGCCGAGCCCTCCGGGGACGCGCCCGCGACCGTGGCCCAGGGCATGGGGACGCCCGCGTACATGTCGCCCGAGCAGGCGAGAGGCGAGCAGGCCACGCCCGCGAGCGACGTCTTCTCCTGGGGCTCGCTGGTCGCGTACGCGGGCACCGGCCGCCCGCCGTTCGGCACCGGCGGGGTGGCGGAGGTCGTCTACCGGGTGATCCACCATGCCCCCGCGCTGGACGGGCTGGACGAGCGCATCCGGCCGCTCGTGGAGCGGGCGCTCGACAAGGACCCGGCCAGGCGGCCGAGCGCCCAGCAGCTCATGGACCTGCTCATGGGGCGCTCGGCGGTGCCGGTGGACGCCGTCACCAGGGCGGTCTCCGAGACCTGGACGCCCGTCGTCACCCCGTCCACGCGGCAGGCCCCGCCGCCCCCTCCGGCCGGGCGGCGCCTGCTGCCGACCGTCCTGGTCGGCGTCGCCGCGGCCGTGCTCGGCGTGGCCGCCACGCTCGCGGTGCTCCGTCCCTGGGAGGAACGGGGAGGCGGGTCCGGCGAGCCCACCGTGGCGGCCACCCTCGACGCCGCGGGCAGCAGGCTCGGCGTGCGGATCGACGCGCTGACCCGGCTCGGCAACGGCGCGCTCGACTTCTCCGTCTCGGCGGTCAACCTCATCCCGCCCGGCGTCGCGGAACCGATCCACCCCGCCCGCAAGATCGGCTCCTGCCAGTGCACCGAGATGGGGGCCGCGTCGTTCGGCGGCGGGGATCGGATGCGCATGTACGCGATCTTCGAGAACGTCCCCGAGGACGTGGACAAGGTCGACGTCGACCTCAGGGTGCTCGGCGTCCTGCGCGACGTCCCGATCACGCCGGCGTGACCGTACGAGCGGGGCGGATGCGCTGATAGGAGCGGGGAAAGCCCACCGCCGCATCCGCTATCGTCTACAGCGAGACGCGACTGGCGCATTGGGTGGGATCGACCACCAGGGAGCGAAAGGAGCGGAGGCCGGGCGCCTGGGTCTTCGCAGTCGTCAACGATGACAGGGGAGTCATGGGTTCTCTCGCTAGCGTCGACCCGCAGATCGCCGACCTCATCAAGGCCGAGGAGCGCCGTCAGGCCGACACGGTCAAGCTGATCGCCTCGGAGAACTACGTCTCCAAGGCCGTGCTGGAGGCCACCGGCACCGTCCTGACCAACAAATACTCCGAGGGCTACGCGGGCAAGCGTTACTACGAGGGCCAGCAGGTCATCGACCAGATCGAGACGCTGGCCATCGATCGCGCCAAGTCGCTGTTCGGGGTCAACCACGCCAACGTCCAGCCCTACTCGGGCTCGCCCGCCAACCTCGCCATCTACCTGGCGTTCCTGCAGCCGGGCGACACCGTGATGGGCATGGGCCTGCCCTTCGGCGGCCACCTCACCCACGGCTGGTCGGTCTCGGCCACCGGCAAGTGGTTCAACTCCGTCCGCTACGGCGTGCGCAAGGACACCGGCCGCATCGACCTCGACGAGGTCCGCGAGCTCGCCCTGGAGCACCGGCCCAAGCTCATCTTCTGCGGCGGCACCGCCATCCCGCGCACCATCGACTTCGAGGGCTTCGCGGCCATCGCCCGCGAGGTCGGCGCCGTGCTGGCGGCCGACATCGCGCACATCGCCGGCCTCGTCGCGGGCGGCGCCCACCCCTCCCCGGTGGGCCACGCCGACGTGATCTCCACCACCACGCACAAGACGCTGCGCGGCCCGCGGGGCGCCATGCTCATGGCGACCAGCGACGAGCACGCCACGGCGCTCAACAAGGCCGTCTTCCCCGGCCTCCAGGGCGGCCCGCACAACCACACCACCGCCGCCATCGCCGTCGCGCTGCACGAGGCCGCCCAGCCGGCCTTCCGCGACTACGCCCACCAGATCGTCGCCAACGCCAAGGCCCTGGCCGACGAGCTGGCCAGCCGCGGGTTCGACCTCGTCTCCGGCGGCACCGACAACCACCTCATCCTGCTCGACCTCACGCCCAAGGGCATCGGCGGCAAGCCGGCCGCCCAGGCGCTCGACCGGGCCGGGCTGGAGACCAACTACAACACGGTGCCGTTCGACCCGCGCAAGCCGTTCGACCCGTCGGGCATCCGCATCGGCACGCCGTCGGTCACCTCGCGCGGCATGGGCGAGGCCGAGATGCGGCAGATCGGCGCCTGGATGGACGAGGTCGTCACCGCCCTCGCCAAGGGCGACGCCGAGGACGTCATCGCCCGCGTCCACCGCGAGGTCAGCGAGCTCACCTCGCAGTTCCCGGCCCCCGGCCTGTAAACCCGGCCTGTAACAAGCCGCGAACGCCCCGCCGCACGGGCTCCGTGTGCGGCGGGGCGCCCGGCGCGAGCGGAGCAGGCCGGATCGCCCCGCTCGCGGTGGCCGCGCGATGCTCCGGGGAGCGCCACGCGGCCGGGGACGGCCGGCGGGGGACGGGACCGAGTCGCCCCCCGCCGGGCCTCAGCTCAGGAAGACGTAGTCGGCGCCGTAGGGCGCCCTGACCTCCGTCCCGGGCTCGCACGGCCCCGCCGGGGGCGTGCCGCCCGTGGTGTTGACCCGCAGGACCTGTACGGCCCGCGCGAGCAGCCCCTCGGCCGCGCCCCCTCGTAGCGGGCGGGGGCGGCGGCGATCCGCCGCAGGACCTCGGGCGGGACCGGCGTCACCCCCGAGACGCCGGTCACGTTCTCCGGCAGGGCGCCCGCGAACAGGGTCGCCACGGCCGGTCTGGTGACGCCCTCGCGCGCCACCAGACCGCCGGTCACGGGCGTGGGGGCGCCGGACCAGGACGCGGCGTACGCGAGGGCGGCGCCCGCGGGCTGCAGCCACCAGGTCGCCCGTCCCTGCGGGGTCGTCGCCGCGGTGAGGGTGGCCTGGTCCGGGCCGTTCAGCACGCCGTTCCAGCGGGCGGCGAAGGCGATCTCGTCCCCGCTGATCCGCAGGACCGTCGTCCGCCGAGGCGGGCGCGGGCGCGGTCAGCAGCGCGGCGGCCAGCATCAGGCAGGAAACGGCTGACCTTCGTACGGACATGGACAACCCCCGCGTTCAGACCCGGACGGTCAGCAGCCGCTTGCCCGTCGAGGTCACCACCTCGAAGTGGTCGATCTCCTTCAACGGTGTGGCGCTGCCACCGTGCATGTAGAGCGGATCGGGCGAACCCGGCACTCCGTACCCGGCCGTGGGCACGGCCCAGCCGGTCATCACCCGCCGCTCGCCCGCCCGGCCGACCGAGACCAGCTCGCACTGGAGCGGCCCTTTGACGCCGGCCAGCCTGAGCGCGGCGTGCGTGCCCCAGCCCTTGGACTCGACCACGAGCCCGCCGGTGACGCCGTCCACGCCCTTGCCCTCGATGGGCCGCCCGTCGGCGTAGAACTGCTCGGCCGGGCCCATGTGGCTGGCGTGACCGGAGTGGTCCCGCGCGAGCTGGGCGGTGCTGCCCCCGGCGAGCTGCGTGCCGACGGTCAGCCCGCCGGCCACCAGCGTGACCGCGGCGGCCATCCCGATGATGAACGTCCCCCTGCGCGTCCGCCGGTCGGCGGCCCTTTTCCGGCGCATCAGGTCGATGGCCGGGCCGGCCGCGGAGTCGTCGCCGGACGGGAACAGGTCGCGCACGGGCCCGAGGCCGTCCAGCGCGCTGGCGACCCCCGCCAGGTCGGAGAGCTCGGCCCGGCAGCCGCCGCAGTGCAGGAGATGGGTCTCGAACGCCGCTTTGTCCTCCTCTTCGAGCAGGCCGAGCGCGTACACGCCCACGTCCGTGTGCTCGACTCCCGCCGTCATGCCGTCACCCCCCTCTCCTCCAGCGCGATCCGCAGCGCGCGCACGGCGTAGTACACGCGGGACTTGACGGTGCCCACCGGGATGCCGAGCGCCGCGGCGGCGTCGTTCACCGACCGGTCCCGCAGGATCGTCTCGTTGAGGATCTCGCGGTGGGCCGGCGACAGCGCCTTCAGCGCCTCTGTCACGACCACCTGGTGCAGCAGCCCCTCCATCTCGTCAGGAACGGGCATGCTCTCCAGCGGCCCGTCGCCCGACTCCCGCGGGCGTGCGTCCCTGCGGCGCCGGTCGTCGATCACGATCCGCCTGGCCACCGTGGCGAGCCAGGGCATCAGCGAGACCGCGTCGGGATCGAGCCGCTCGGCGCTGCGCCAGGCCCGGATCATGGTCTCCTGCACCACGTCCTCCGCCCATTGCCGATCGCCCGCCGTCAGCCGGATCACGAAGCCCATCAGGGGGCCGTGATACTCCCGGTAGAGCGCGGACACGGCCACCTCGTCGTCGGGCACCTCGTGCTCCGGTCGCACGCGCCGGATCCAGTGGCGTGCGCGCGGCTTGCCCTGCGCGGTGGCTCCGTCGGCCGAGGGCGGGGGGTACGTGCTCGTCCGCATGTGCTCCCCTTTCTCGTGTCCGTCGCGAGGAGGTACGGGGAGCCGGCCTGGCGCGGTTCAACGAAACGCCAGACCAAAAAGGTTTGCCTGCGGGAAGCGGGATGCGTAGAGTCGTCCCGTTCGAACGATCGAGGAGGTGAGGACCATGCGGGTCGCCCTGTTCCGCGTTCCGTCCGTCCACCTCCGGGTGCGCGGCTGACGCCGCCCCGGCTCTTCTCTTCCTTCTCGATCAAAGGTTCTCACTCCAGTGTCTTCTTTTGACCTTTCCCTGCTCGGCTGGACCGATTCGCGCGCCGCCGAGCTGCCCGACGGCACCGTCCCCGCCCGCGTGGCCAGGGTCGACCGCGGCGCCGCCGAGGTGATCGCGGCCGACGGCCAGCACCACGTCCGCTACTCCGCGCCCGTACGCCGGGCCTCGGCGGCCGACCCGGTCGCGCTGCCCTGCGTCGGCGACTGGGCGGCGCTGCGGCTGCTGCCCGAGGGCCGCTACGAGCTCGACGCGGTGCTGCCGCGCAGCACCGCCTTCGTCCGTGGCGGCGTGAGCCGCGACTCGATCGGTGGCCTGTCCGGCGACGGCCAGGGCCAGGTGCTCGCCGCCAACGTGGACGTGGTCTTCGTCGCCGAGCCGTCCATGCACTCCACCGACTTCGCCGACCTCGGCCGTATCGAGCGGCTGGTCGCGCTCGCCTGGGAGTCCGGCGGCACGCCGGTCGTGCTCGTCACCAAGTCCGACCTGTTCGACGACGGCCTGGACGACCTGCTCGCCGACGTCCGCACGGCCGCGCCCGGCGTGGACGTGCACGCCGTCTCGTCGCTCCGCGGCGAGGGGGTCGAGCTGGTTGGCTCCTACCTCGGCGGCTCCCGCACTGCGGTCATCCTCGGCCCGTCCGGGGCCGGCAAGTCCACCCTGGTCAACGCGCTGGCCGGCGCGGAGGTCATGGAAACCCAGCAGGTACGCGCCGCCGACGGGCGCGGCCGGCACACCACCGTGCACCGGGAGCTGATCCCGCTGACCGGCGGCGGCATCGTCATCGACACGCCGGGCATCCGCAGGATCGGCCTGTACGACATGAACCAGGGCGTCGACCTCGTCTTCTCCGACATCGAGGAGCTGGCTGAGCGGTGCAGGTTCGGCGACTGCGGGCACGACGGCGAGCCGGGCTGCGCGGTCGTGGCCGCCTTGGAGAGCGGCGAGCTGCCGGAGCGGCGCCTGGAGAGCTGGCGCAAGCTGCAGCGGGAGGCGGCCTGGATGGCGTCCAGGACGGACGCGCGGCTGCGCAAGGAGCAGCAGAACAAGTGGAAGATCATCACGAAGGAGATGCGCCGCTCCGGCCGTAGCCGGCCCTGACGCCGGACGTTCCGCCGCCCTCCCGGCCTTGACCAGGGCCGGAGGGGCGAGGGACGGGGGCTGGTGGGTAGGGCAGAGAGCATGGAGCTCTTCGCGGACCGGGCCGAGGCCGGCAGGCGTCTGGCCGAGCGGCTGCTGGACGTCCACGATCCCGTGGTGCTGGCGCTGCCGCGCGGCGGCGTGGCGGTGGCGGCCCCCATCGCGCGCCGGCTCGGCGTGCCCCTGGACGTGCTCGTGACCAGGAAGATCGGCTATCCGCGGCAGCCCGAGCTGGGCGTCGGCGCCGTCGCCGAGGGTGGCGAGCCGGTGTTCGACCGGACCTTGCTGCGCCGGCTCGGCATGACGCCCGAGTCGGTCGCGGACGTGGTGGAGCAGGAGCGGCGCGAGCTGGCCCGCCGGGTGCGCGTCTACCGTGGCGACCGGCCGCTGCCCGCGCTGGCGGGCCGCGAGGTGATCGTCGTGGACGACGGCCTGGCCACGGGCGGCACGGCGCGGGCGGCGCTGCGGGCGGTGGCCGCGGCCGGGCCCGCGAGGGTGACGCTGGCGGTGCCGGTGGGGGCGCTCGGCACGGTGGAGTCGTTGCGCCA
Organism: Nonomuraea sp. LP-02; assembly: GCF_036289125.1. Classification (NCBI taxonomy): domain Bacteria; kingdom Bacillati; phylum Actinomycetota; class Actinomycetes; order Streptosporangiales; family Streptosporangiaceae; genus Nonomuraea; species Nonomuraea sp. LP-02. Next base: position 286,691 of record NZ_JAXCLK010000001.1, read on the forward strand.
CGAGGCCGACGAGGTGGTGGCGCTGCTCACGCCGGTGGACTTCCGCGCGGTTGGCCAGTGGTACGTGCACTTCGAGCAACTTACCGACGCCGACGTGCTGGACCTGCTGGAGCAGGCCTGAGCCGGGGCCGCGCGATCAGTTGGCGAGCACGGCCCAGACGAGCTTGCGGCTGGTGCCGGTCGTGAGCCAGCCCCATCCGCTGCAGAGGGCGTCGACCAGCCGCAGCCCGCGCCCGAACTCGGAGAACACGTCGGGCGTGGCGGCCACCGGCACGGTGCGGCTGTGGTCGGTCACGACGCAGGCGAGCTCGGGGCCGTGGGTCAGCAGCCGGAGCTGGGCGGCGCCGCCGCCGTGCCGGATCGCGTTGGTCACGAGCTCGGAGACCACGAGCTGGCACTCGAAGGCGATGTCGCCGACGCCCCACGAGCCCAGCGTCCCGTCGACGAAGCGGCGGGCGGTGGCGACGCAGGCGGGCTCCAGCGCCGTCCGTTCGTGAAAGGGGAAGACGGCGTCACACTCACCGGGGAGGCCGTCCACCAAGATGGAGAACAGCCAGCCGGGAGGCCGGGCACCGATGGCGGCTTGCGGCCGAGCGTCGAAAGTCGTCATTCTGGCCCCCGAAGCGCGGTCTGGTGATCCAATGCCCATCTTTACGGGGAGCGCTTACCAATGCAAGACTTTTCGTAGTTTACGGATGCGAATCGCATCTGCACGTGCAGATGATCTAGGAGCGGTACGGTGAGCGCAGAGAGCGCGGAGGGGAAGCTTCTCAGCTATGCGCCGGGGAGCCCGACGGTGCTGCGGATCCTGCTCGGAACCCAGCTTCGCCGGCTCCGTACGGAGAAGGGTATCTCGCGCGAGGACGCCGGATACTCGATTCGCGCTTCTCACGCCAAGATCAGCCGGCTGGAGCTCGGTCAGGTGAGCTTCAAGCAGCGTGACGTGGCCGACCTGCTCACCCTGTACGGAGTCACCGACCCCGGCGAGCGCCAGCAGCTCCTCGACCTCGCCAAGCAGGCCAACGCCCCTGGCTGGTGGCACAAGTACGGCGACGTGCTGCCCGCGTGGTTCGAGGTCTACATCGGCCTGGAGGGCGCGGCGTCGAGCATCCGCACCTACGAGAACCAGTTCGTCCCCGGCCTGCTGCAGACCGCCGGCTACGCGAGGGCGGTCATCGAGCTCGCCCACGAGAAGGCGACGAGAGCCGAGCTGGACCGCCGGGTCGCGCTGCGCACCACCCGGCAGCGGCGGCTGGAGAGCGGCCTGACGCTGTGGGCGGTCATCGACGAGGCGGTGGTGCGGCGCACGCTCGGCGGCCCCGACATCATGCGGGCCCAGATCGCGCACCTGCTGGACGTCACGGCCGAGCGCAACGTCACCGTCCAGGTCATGCCGTTCGACCGGGGCGGGCACGCCGCGGCGGGCGGGCCGTTCAGCATCCTGCGCTTCCCGGAGCGGGAGCTGCCCGACGTGGTTTACATGGAGCAGCTCACCAGCGCCCTCTACCTGGACAAACCTGCCGACTCCGACAACTACATGGAAGTCATGGACCGGCTCAGCGTCCAGGCGGAGACGCCGAAGGAGACGCGGCGCTTCCTGGAACGTCTCATTCAATGACCTGCTGATATCCCTGTGATCCACTCCATACCGGATTTTTGGTCGTCCGGTATATGGAGGTCTTCGTGCTGCCGTATTGTCCTTTCGCAAACGCGGATGCACGTGCATCCGTAAGATCGCGAGGAGCTGCCCCCATGCACGAGTTCCGGAACGGAACCCCCGCCGGCCGCCTTCCCGTCGTCTGGCGCAAGAGCAGGCGGAGCAACCCCAACGGCAACTGCGTCGAGGTGGCGACCCTGCCCAACGGGGAGATCGCCATGCGCAACTCACGCTTTCCCGAAGGGCCGGCCCTGGTCTACACCCCCGCGGAGATCGCCGCGTTCGTGCTCGGGGCCAAGGACGGGGAGTTCGACGACCTCATCGTGTGAGGCCGGGGTTACCGGTCAGTCCCGGGGCGCGCTGTACCAGCGCCACTCCGTGCGGCGCGGGCGCCCCGGGAGCTCGGCGCGTCCCGTCGCCCACAGCAGCGCCGGCCACGGCTCGGCGTCCTCGGGGGCGTCGGGGAAGAGCCGGTCGAGCACCCGCGCGCACACCTCCGCGGGTGGTTCCCACGTCAGGCCGAGCCCCTCGGCCAGGTCGTGGGTGTGCACGAGCGTCTCCACGAGCCCCATCGCGGCGAAGCCCTCGGGATCGGCGTCACCGAACCCGTGATGGGCGAGCACGTCCGGCGGCGCGGTGCGCACCATCGCGGCCAGCAGCCCGCCGCACGCCTCCACCACCTGCAGCAGCCCTTCCGGCCCGGCCTCGGGCCGGGTGCGGATGGTCTCCACGGGCGCGCCCTCCCTGCGGGCGCTCACCGCGAAGGGGACGTAGCCGTCCAGCGGCGGGCGTCGCGGGCCGAGCTGCGCCGCGTAGGCGAACAGGTCGTCGGCCAGGTGGTCGGCGGTCTCGCGGCACGTCCACTCCAGCGAGCCCGCCCTGCGCTCCCACGCGCCCGCGGGCGCGCCGGCGAGCAGATCGACGGCCAGATGGACGACCCGCAGCAGGTCGTCGGCCGTCACCGGAGTCCGCTTCGTCCGTGCCATGCCGGGCACTCTAACGCGCGCGGCCGGTGACCCCCGATCGGGGGTCACCGGCCGCGCGCGTTCGGTGCCGAAGACGAGGAGAACCCGAGCGCCCGGCGGCTAGTGGGGGCCGCCGTGCGTCGGGTTCCTCGTGGTTCGTGTGCGCCTGATCAGGCAGTTGCCCCGACCGGGTTCGCCGGAGCCTGGTCGTGGGACGCCAGGCTCCGGTTCATCGGGACAACTGCGCGATCACGCGATGATGGTGTTGCTGCCGGGTGAGGTGTCAGGCCGCGGAGATGCCGGCGCTGGCCGCGCGGCGCATGCGACGGCGACGCTCGCTGGCGCGCTCGTCCTCGTTGAGACCGCCCCACGTGCCGTACTTCTCCGGCCGGGACAGCGCGTAGTCAAGGCACTCGTTGCGGACGGGGCACTGGGCGCAGATCGCCTTGGCCTTCCGCTCACGTACGTCACGCTCGGGCTGCCGCTCCCCGTCGGGGCCGAAGAAGAGCACGAGGTCCTCACCCCGGCACGCGGCATCATCCTGCCAACCCCAGCTGGGGCGCGGGCGGGCGAGCTGCCGACGTACCTGAGACATGAGAAAACCACCTTCGTGAGAGGTATTTCGGTAATTGAGCCGCATTGGACGCTTTTGGCGTCACTGTTCCAACGCAAGGAGGAGCCGTGATGTTCCCTGATCAGGCGAGGGCGGGCGTGGCGTACCGCACAGGCGTGAGCCTGTCCAGCGAAACCAGCCGGTAGGTCATGATCGTCTCGGCGCAAGCCGTACCACACGGCGTCGTGAACGCCGATGGCTCAACCACAACCTGGAACCGTACGTCACCGTGCCGCTTCGTGCGCACTCGCACGATGGCTTCGGTGACGTCGCCGTCCGTCCTGGAGGATTCCACGGCCACCGCGCCGACGGAGCACTCTCCCGTATGGGCTCGGGCGAAGTGCTCGACGGCTTGCAATGGCTCAGGGATGCCCGCGCGTCCCCGGTAGCGGTCGAGGATGACCTCGCCCGACCGGTACGCGTTAGCCGCTGCCAGTGCAGCAGCCTGAGACATGCTGCCGTAGAAAATTCCGTGTGGCAAGCACACGAGGTTGGCGGCGTAGCGATCGCCGCCAACGTGTGACGTTTCCCATACTCTGTCCGGCAAGTTTTCGGCCAGGGACCGAGCGAGGGGTAGTCCAATGCGGGCGCAGCACACATTGCGCTTGGCGTGCGTGCAGACCAGAAATACCGGCTCGTCTTCCAGTATGCAGGACCCTGGGACCACTCCGGCCACCAGCGCGTCCAGGTCAAGATCTTCGGGACCTGCGACGATGCCGCTCGCGAGCCAGGGGCGCTCTCCTGCCGCGTACGCGAGTAGCACACGGATCCCCTGCTCCCGTGGGCGGGTCCGGCGGCCGGGACGGCGGATCAGCTGGGGCCTGATACCGCGTTCGAGCGCCCTGCGGACCAGTTCTGAAATTTCTTCAGCAAGTTCGAAGCTTTCCAGGTGGGAGGGCCAGGGGCCGGGATACTCGACGAGCAGCCACAGCCGGGCGCCCACGGTGGCGCTGGCAAGCGTGGGCACCTCCCCGGTGTGGCACCCGAACGGATGGTCGCAGCCCTTCGCCAACGCCGGTCCTCTCTCCGTCGCCTGTTAATTAGGTAAGACTAACCTAACGGATAGGCGACATCAGAGGTGGGTGATTCGCGCAAGCACGTCACGTGTCGCGGGCAGAGCGCGCTCCCTGTCCTCTTTGACCAGGCCGATTCTGGTCCGCCGGTCCAGCAGGTCGCTCGCGTCGAGCGCGCCCTCGTGCCGGACGGACCACAAGAGCTCGCCCACGGTGATGCCGAGGCCGACCTCCTCCGGATGCGCCCGTACGAGCTCGTGGACGGCGGCCGCCTCGCCGCCGTAGCGCTCGGTCAGCCGGGCGGGCACGTCGTCCGCCGCGGCACGTGGCTCCGCGCCCACGAGCGGGATGCGCCGGGTGCTGCTTCGTCCTGCCCGCAGGTTTCCGCAGGAAACCGCACGATCAACCGCGTCCTCCGCCATGCGACGGTATGTGGTGAGTTTTCCGCCGACGACGGTGACGAGGCCGCCCTCCGACAGCACCGCGTGCCGCCGGGACAGGTCGGCGGTGCGCCCGCCCGCCGCGTCACCCCCGGCGTCGTCGGTCGCCAGGAGCGGCCTCAGGCCCGCGTACGCGCCCGCGACCGCCTCTCTGGCCACCCGAGTCCCGAGAACCCCGTTCAGCACCTCCAGGAGCGCTGTGACGTCCTCCTCGGGGGCCTCGGGAACGTCGGGCACCGGCCCGTCCACGGGTTCGTCGGTGAGGCCGACGTACACGCGGCCGTCGTGCTGGGGGAGAACCAGGGCGAACCGGTTGGTCTCGCCGGGAAGGGGCAGATGCACGCCGGCGATCAGGCCGGGCAGCGTCCCCGGCCGCAGCACGAGGTGCGTGCCACGGGACGGGCGCAGCCGTACGTGGGGGTCCAGGGTTCCGGCCCACACGCCGGTGGCGTTGATCACCGTGCGGGCGCGGATCTCGAACTCCTCGCCGGTCAGCTCGTCGCGTACGGCGACCGTCATCCCGCCGTCCGGGCCGGTAATGCGCAGGGCGCGGCAGCGGGTCAGCACGCGGGCCCCGCGCGCGGCGGCGGTCCTGGCGATCGCCACCACCAGGCGGGCGTCGTCGAGCAGTCGGCCGTCCCAGGACAGCAGCGCGCCACGCAGGCTCCCCGCGGGGGCGACCGGGACGAGCGTGTGCGCCCGCGCCGCGTCCAGCCGGGACGGGCCGGGCAGCAGGCGGCGCGGGGTGCGGGCGGCGGCCCGCAGCGCGTCGCCGAGCCGGTAGCCGGACATCACCAGCGCGGCCTGCTTCCGTGAGACGGCGGGGGTCAGCGGCAGCGCGTACGGGTGCGCCCTGACCAGGTGCGGAGCCGTCCTGCGCAGCAGGATCCCGCGCTCGACGGCGCTCTCGTGCGCCACGCCCACCTGGCCCTTCGCCAGGTAGCGCAGCCCGCCGTGGATCAGCTTGGAGCTCCACCGCGAGGTGCCGAACGCCAGGTCGTGCGCGTCGATCGCGGCCACGCGCAGGCCGCGCGCGGCGGCGTCCAGCGCGGCTCCCGCGCCGGTCGCGCCCAGCCCGACCACCAGCACGTCGAGCCGTTCCTCGGCGACCCCGCGCAGCTCACGGGCGCGGCGGGCGGCGTTGAGCGAACTGTCCAAGATAGGCCTCCAGCAGGGCGGCGAGCTCGGCGTCGAGCTCGTCCAGGGTGACGGGGTCGAGCATGGTGGGCGCCGACAGCAGGAACGACTGGGCCACGAGCAGCACGGCCCGCGCCCTCGCCGGGTCGCCGACGGCCGGCTCCAGGAGCTCCAGCACGGCCTCGTGGGTGGCGCCGCGCCGGTCGAGCAGGTAGGGGAGCAGCAGGTCGGGGTCCGCCTCGACGATCTTGCGCCAGAGGGGGTGGGCGCGCAGGCTCCGTACGCCCTCGACGACCGCCGGGACCGGGTCGCCGAGGTCGAGCCCGGACAGCACCCGCACCCACTCCCGCGTCATCAGGTCGGCGACCAGGGTGCGCACGTCCGGCCAGCGGCGGTACAGCGTCATCCGGGACACGCCCGCCCGCCGCGCCACGTCCGTGAGCGTCGTCCTGCGGACGCCGTAGGCCAGCACGCAGTCGCGAGCCGCGTCCAGAACGCCGTCATTGTGACGATTAGCCGTCATGTGTCACAGTGTACGCATGACCCGAGAACCGATGCTGTGGTGCGGCTGGGGCGACCCCGCCAAGGCCCGCGAGCTGCCCGAACAGGTACGCGGGCTGCTGCGCGACCTCCTGGGCGTGCGGGCCCCCGACGCGCCCGCCGCCGCCCTGGAGTCGGTACGGCTGCCACCGGTCGCCCTCACCCCGGCCCACCTGGAGGCGCTGGCCGGGGTCGTCGGGGCGGAGCACGTACGGACCGGGCACGAGGACCGGGTCCGCCACACGCGCGGCAAGTCCACCCCCGACCTGCTGCGCATCCGGGCCGGCGACGGCTCCGACGCGCCCGACGCCGTGGTGCTGCCCGGCTCGCACGAGGAGGTCGCCGGCCTGCTCGCCCTCTGCGCGCGCGAACGCGTCGCGGTCGTGCCCTTCGGCGGCGGCACCTCGGTGGTGGGCGGGCTCGCCGCGAGCGCCCGCGACGGCTTCGCCGGCGTGATCGCGCTCGACCTGGCGCGGCTCGACCGGCTGCGCTCGGTGGACGCCGAGTCGATGACCGCCGAGTTCGAGCCGGGCCTGCGCGCCCCCGACGCCGAGCGGCTGCTCGCCGCGCACGGCCTGACCCTCGGCCACTTCCCCCAGTCCTTCGAGTACGCCACGCTCGGCGGCTTCGCCGCGGCCCGCTCCAGCGGCCAGGCATCCGCCGGCTACGGCCGCTTCGACGACATGGTGGTCGGCCTCACCCTGGCCACGCCCTCCGGCACGCTCGAACTCGGCCGCGCGCCCAAGTCGGCGGCCGGCCCCGACCTGCGCCAGCTCGTGCTCGGCTCGGAAGGCGCGTTCGGCGTCATCACCGCGCTGCGGCTGCGCGTGCGCCGGGCCCCCGCCGAGCGGGTCTACGAGGGCTGGCGCTTCCCGTCCTGGACGGCCGGGTCGGCGGCCGTGCGGGCGCTCGCCCAGGACGGACCGACGCCCACCGTGCTGCGGCTGTCGGACGAGACCGAGACGATGATCGGGCTGGCGAAGCCGGACGCGATCGGCTCGGGCGGCTCGGGCGGGTGCCTGCTGGTGGCGGGCTACGAGGGCGCGTCGGTGTCCGCGCGGCGGGACGCCGCGGGGGCCGTGCTGGCGCGGCTCGGCGGCGAGCCGCTGGGGGAGGAGCCGGGACGGGCGTGGGAGCACGGGCGCTTCTCGGCGCCGTACCTGCGGGACTCGCTGCTCGCCGCCGGGGCCACCGTCGAGACGCTGGAGACCGCCGGGTTCTGGGCGGACCTGCCCAGGCTCTACGACGCGGTCCGGCTCGCGCTGCTCGGCGCGCTGGGCTCGCCGCTGGTGATGTGCCACATCTCGCACGTGTACGAGACCGGCGCCTCCCTCTACTTCACCGTCGTCACCCCCCAGGACGGCGACCCGGTGGCGCAGTGGGAGCGGGCCAAGGCCGAGGTGAACGCCGCCATCGTGGCCGCCGGCGGCACGATCTCCCACCACCACGGGGTCGGCCGCGACCACCGCGACGCCTACGCCGCCGAGATCGGGCCGCTGGGCGTCGCCGTGCTCCAGGCGGTCAAGGCCCGGCTCGACCCCGCCGGGATACTCAACCCTGGCGCGCTGGTCGCCGCTCCGTAGGCCGTCAGCCCGGCGGCCGGTTGTCCCGGTCGGCCTCCTCCAGGGTGGCGGCGGCCTCGCTGAAGCGGTTGAGCGCCTCCTCGACGCTCGCCAGGTGACGCAGCGCCTGGACCAGCGGGGCGCCGCCGCGTTCGCGCGTGAGCGCCACCGCCTCCTGGGCGAGCGGGAGGGCTTCGACGGCCTGGCGCCGGTCGAGCAGCATCAGGGACGCCGTCCAGAGGCAGCGGGCGAGCAGCGCGTCGTGCTCGCCGGGGAACCTGCGCCGGAGGACCCTGCACTTGGCGATCGCCTCGCTCATGACGTTCAGTGCCGCCCTGCCCCACTTGGGACGGGTGGCGGCGAGGGCGAGCAGGCCCTCGATCTCGGCCGTCTCCGCGGTTCCCCTCCGGGTCGCGTCGTCCGGGCCGTTACGCGTCATGGGAGCCTCCCCTCGGTGGTCCCAACCGCTTGCTTGGGGGGTGAGGGTACACCATTGTGAACCTTCTGTGTTCTTCACGGCACGGAGCGTCCATGATGCGTGAAGGGTGGAGTGAGGTAAAGATGTGTTCATGGTGGAAGCGGCGGCCGAGCGTGGAAAAAGGCTCTCTTCGCGGGAGTCTGAGGAAGGAGCGGGATGGGCCTGCTCACAGATGGGCACATTCGCGGCGTTAAGACCGGATGACCGGGGCTTCACCTGGCTCAACGCGAGCACATTATGGCGCTCGCGCAACGAGATCCTGGCGGGGCTGTTCGGGGATCCGTCGGGCGAGGTGCGGGCGCGGTGGGTGGCGGAACAGGAAGTCCGCGGGGTCGATCCGGAATTTCGCATCAGGCCGCCCGTAAAGGGAAATTTCGATTTCCTCCTGCTGGGTGACACCGGCGAGGGCGACGCCTCCCAGTACGCCGTCGTCCCCCCGATGCTGAAAGTGGGCGCAGGCACCGCTTTCGCCGTCATCGCCAGCGACGTGATCTATCCGACCGGATCCGGCAACGAGTACGGCGCCAAATTCTTCCGCCCGTACAAAGACTACGACGCCCCCATCTACGCGATCCCGGGCAACCACGACTGGTACGACGGCCTCGGCGGCTTCATGCGCGTCTTCTGCGACGCGCCCCCGCTCAAGCCCAAGCCCGACCGCGGCCTGCGCGGGCTGCTCTGGCGCAAGCCGGAGACCATCGACGAGACCCTGCTGAAGGAGGCCCGCGCGCTGCGCGGCCGGCCGTCCCAGCAGGGAGCCCAGCCGGGGCCCTACTGGGCGATCGAGACCGACAGCCTGCTCATCGTCGGCGTGGACACCGGCATCAAGAACGTCATCGACGAGGGCCAGACCGCCTGGCTGCGCCGGGTCTCGCTCGACCCGCGCCCCAAGATCCTGGTGACCGGCAAGCCGATCTACGTCAACAACGCGTACAAACCGTCGGCGCTGGAGGGCGGCGGCACGATCGACGACATCGTCCGCGACCCGGCGCACCGCTACGTCGCGGCCATCGGCGGCGACGTGCACAACTACCAGCGCTACCCGGTCCGGGTGGGCGACCGGGTCATCCAGTACGTCGTCTCCGGCGGGGGCGGCGCGTTCATGCACGCCACGCACACCATCGACCGGGTCGACGTGGCCGAGGTGGCCGAGGACGACTTCAAGTGCTATCCGCTGCGCGGCGACTCGCTGTCGTACTACAGCCATCTCTACGCCCGCAGGCTCCGCATGAGGTGGCTCTACCTGCGGCCGCGGGAGGCGGTGTGCATCTCGGCGGAGCGGATCGGGAACGAGCCGCCCCGCACGCCCGAGGGACCGGTCGAGGTCACCCGCCGGATGCGGTGGGCGGCGCGGCTGCTCGGCGCCTGGCCGTGGCCGCTGCGGCTGCCCGTGGGCAAGACCAACCACCGCTTCCTGTCGGAGCTGTCCGACTGGGACGCGCCGCCGTTCTTCAAGCACTTCCTGCACGCCTCGGTGACGCCGCGGGAGCTGACGCTGCGGTGCTTCGCCGTCACCGGCTGCCTCGCCCAGGAGCTGGAGCCGCCCGTCGAGGACGAGGTGCGCATCAGTCTGTCGTAGCCGTTTGGCACCCTTGAGCACGTGTACGTGGTGGTCGCCGGAGAGACGGTGCTCCCGGTCGGGGGCGAGGTGAGCCGTCCCGCCGACCTGGCCGCGGCCGTGCGGGAGATCGAGGCGGCCGAGCGGCCCCGATGGGCGTGGGCCGACACGCGCGAGACCTATCCGGCGCTGCTGGAGTCAGGGGTGCGGGTCGGCCGTTGCCACGACCTCGCGCTCACCGAGGGCCTGCTGCTCGCGTACGAGGGCCGCCACGGCGAGAGCCGCACGGCGAGGGCCGCCCACGCGAGGCTGCGCGGGCTGCCCGTGCCGGAGGAGCCGCCGAGCCCGCCCGGCACGCTGTTCGCGCCCGAGCCGATGGCGGCGGAGGCGGTGGCCGAGGTGCTGGCCGACCAGCTCCGGCGCGTCGCGGCGCTGCCCGAGCCCGGCAGGTTCCGGCTGCTGGTGGCCGCCGAGTCGGCGGGCGCGCTGGTGGCCGCCGAGATGGCGCACGAGGGCATGCCCTGGCGCAAGGACCTGCACGACGAGCTGCTGACCGGCCTGCTCGGGCCGCGTCCCGTGCACGGCATGCGGCCGGCCAGGCTGCAGGCGCTGGCCGACGAGGTGGCCGCGGCGTTCGGCCGGCCGGTCAACCCCGATTCGGTGCGCCAGCTCGTCAAGGCGTTCAAGGACGCGGGGGTCGAGCTCAAGAGCACCCGTTCGTGGGAGCTCAAGCGGGTCGAGCATCCCGCCGTGACGCCGCTGCTGGCCTACAAGGAGCTGGCCAGGCTGTTCAGCGCGCACGGGTGGGCGTGGGCCGACCAGTGGGTGCGCGGCGGGCGGTTCCGCCCCGAATACGTGGTGGGCGGCGTGGTGTCCGGGCGGTGGGCCACCAGCGGCGGCGGCGCGCTGCAGATCCCCAAGGTCATGCGCCGCGTGGTGGTGGCCGACGAGGGCTGGACGCTGGTCGTGGCCGACGCCGCCCAGCTCGAACCCCGGGTGCTCGCCGCCATGGCCGGTGACGTCGGGCTGGCGAGGGCGGCGGGCGAGATCGACCTCTACTCGGCGCTCGCCACGTCCTTCGGCGGGCAGCGCGACCACGCCAAGATCGCCATGCTGTCGGCGATGTACGGCGGCACCAGCGGCGACGCCTCCAAGCTGCTGGCCGTGATGCGGCAGCGCTTCCCGAAGGCCTACCAGTTCGTGGAGGACGCCGCCAAGGCGGGGGAGGAGGGCCGGCTGGTGCGCTCGTGGCTGGGCCGCACCAGCCCGCCGCCGTCGGCGCGCTGGCGTGAGCTCGTGTCGGGGCCCGAGGGCGGGCGCGCGGCCCGCGACCGGGGCCGCTTCACCCGCAACTTCGTGGTGCAGGGCACCGCGGCGGAGTGGGCGCTCGCGCTGCTCGCGGTGCTGCGGGGGCTGCTGCCCGAGCCGGCCAGGCTGGTGTTCTTCCAGCACGACGAGGTGATGGTGCACTGCCCGCGCGAGCAGGCCGACGAGGTGATCGCGGCGGTGCAGGCGGCCGCCGCCGAGGCCACCCGCCTGCTGTTCGGCGGCACCCCGGTCCGCTTTCCGATGGAGGCGGTGGCCGTCACCTGTTACGGCGACGCCAAATGAGCCTTCCGGTCACGGGCGGGAGCGCACGGCCAGGAGCCAGAGCCCGGCGAGGGCGACCATGACGCCGACGACCAGGCCCAGGACGCCGTAGGACAGCGCGCCGACGATCGCGCCGGCGACGATCGTGCCGGTCGCGCCGCAGACGTTCATGATCAGGTCGGACAGTCCCTGGACGGAGGGGCGGCGCTCGATCGGCACCGACTCGGTGACCAGCGCCGAGCCGGCGACCAGCCCGCACGACCAGCCGAGGCCGAGCAGGAACAGCGCCGCCGTCACCTGCCCGACCCGGTGCCCGGCGGTGCCGGCGAGCGCGGCGGCGATCACCAGCAGCGCCGTGCCGAGCAGCAGCACGGGCACCTTGCCCACCTTGTCCGCCAGCCAGCCGACGAGCGGCGAGAGCATGTACATCCCGGCGATGTGCAGGCTGATCACCAGGCCGATGACGTCCAGCGTGGAGCCGTCGTGGTGGAGCTTGACCGGGGTCATCGACATGACCGACACCATGGCCGTGTGGCTCACCGCGATCATGACCAGGGCGCGGCGGGCCGCCGGGGTGGTGCGCAGGGTGTCCCAGGCGGTGCGGATCGTCCGGTTCCCGGCGGGTCCGTCCTCGGCCGTGCCGTCGAGGCGGCGGGCCAGCCGGAGCGGGTCAGGGCGCAGCAGGCCGAGGATGATGATCATCGCCACGGTGAAGGCGAGCGCCGCGAACGCGAACGGGCCCGCCTTGTCCACCAGCCCCAGCCTGATGCCCATCAGGTCGGTGGGTTCTGCCAGGTTGGGGCCGGCGACGGAGCCGATGGTCGCGGCCCAGACGACCAGCGACAGGTGCCGGGCCGAGCGGCCCTTCGGCGACAGGTCGGTGGCCGAGTAACGCGCCGCCAGGCCGCCCGCGCTGCCGCCGCCCACCAGCACCAGCCCGGCGAGGAGCAGCGGCCAGGTGCGCAGGCTGATGGCGGTCACCGAGATCGCGCAGCCGGTGAGTGCGGCAGCGTACGCGAGGGTGAGCCCCGCGCGGCGCCCGCCCCTGCCGGAGGCCTTGGCGGTGGGCAGGGCCAGCAGTGCCGCGCCGAGCGTGGTCGCGGTCCCCGCGAAGCCGCTGATGACCGTGGACCCCGACAGCTCGTCCACGACGACCGAGCTGAGCGCGAGCCCGACCGCGACGCCCACGCCGCCCATGATCTGGGCCGCCGACAACACGCCCAAGGTGCGGCGTTGGATGCTCCGGATCCGGTCAGGCGGGGATTGGGCGGGCGTGGTAGGGGCGCTGGTCACCTGTGAAGTCTCGCATGTACCCCAACAACACCCCAAAGAAGGACAGCAACCCTTTTCCGGCTGGGAAGACCTTTTTCTGCGATATTTCAGGAACAGCGGTCAGAGGACGGTGATCGCGTCGCCCACCTTGATCCAGCCGGTCGTGTCCGGGATCAGGTTGATGCCGAACCAGACCTTGCCGTCCCACTTGCGGTGGCGGGACAGGGTGCGGATGGGCTCCTTGCCCTTCGTGCGCGTCTCCGGGTCGATGGTCGTGAGCACGCAGCGGTCGCAGCCCTTGGTGACCCGGAAGGTCACGTCGCCGATCCTGAGCCGCTTCCACTCGTCCTCGGCGAAGGCCGTCGCGCCGTCCACGACCACGCTCGGCCGGAACCGGCGCATGGACAGGGGCGCGGGCGGCTCCTCGCCGCGCTCCAGCGCGCCCTCCGCGACCCACTCGTCGAGCCGCGCCAGCGAGGCGGTCGTGGTGAGCAGCAGCGGAGCGCCGTCGGCCAGGCTCACGCTGTCGCCCGGCTTCCCGTACGGCGGGCCGATGCGGCGGCGCGTGGGGTCGTCGAGCCACTTCAGCCGGACCGGCCGCCCGGCCAGCTCCGACAGCCAGCGCGCGGCCGCGTCGCCGCAGTCGGTCAGCTCCACCGGGGTGCCCCACACGTCCACCGTGGACAGCGTGCCGTCCGGGACCACGGGGAACGGATCGGCGTGCGGCCCGGTCAGGGTGAGCCGTTCGCCGTCGAGCCGGGCCACGCAGGACAGCAGCCGGGGCTCGTCGCGGGCGGTGAGCATGTCTCCACGCTCGTCGATGATCAGGTAGCGGCGGTCGCCCGCCAGGCCCCAGGGCTGCACCTCGGCCTCGGTGAGGTCGTGCCCGGCAGTCGATTTGATGGGGTATCGGTGGATGCTGGCCAGCCTCATAGCGCAGACCGTACCGCACCGGGCACGGCCTGGTCCTGGGTCGCGGGAGTCTCGCCGCGGGACAGACGCGCCGACAGCGCGACCGCGGCGAGGGCCGCGACGCCGATCGCCGCGCCGAGCCACGAGACCGACGGATAACCGAGGCCCGCGTCGATGACCAGGCCGCCCAGCCAGGGGCCTATCGTGATGCCGGCGTTGAAGGCGGCGACGTTGCCCGCGGCGGCGAGCGTCGGCGCGCCCTCCGCCAGCGCGAAGGCGCGGGTTTGGAGCGCCGGGTTGGTGCCGAAGCCGAACCCGCCGAGCAGGACCACCAGCACGACGGCGAGCACCGGGACCGGGGCGGCCAGCGCCAGCGCCGCCGAGACGACGACCACGCCCGTGACGCCGAGGAACAGGGTCGGGAACGGCCGCGCGTCGGCGGTCCTGCCGCCGATCATGATGCCGGCGAGCGCTCCGAGGCCGTAGCCGGCCAGCACGGCGGGCACCCAGGCGGGGGCCAGCCCGGTGGTGACGGTGAGCAGCGCGCTCAGGTAGCTGAAGGTGGCCAGCAGCGCGGCGGTGGCGAGCGCGGTGGTGCCGTAGGCGAGCCAGAGCCGGGGGTTGACCAGCGCGCGCAGCTCCGCCCCGACCCGCGGCGCAGAGTCCCCGCGCCCGCCGCCGCCCGGGATGGTGGCGAGCACGCCCGCGCCCGCGAGCAGCGTCATCGCGGCCACCGCCCAGAACGCCGCCCGCCAGCCGAGGTGCTGCCCGAGCACGGTGCCCAGGGACAGCCCGAGCACGGTCGCGACGGTCAGCCCGCCCGCGAGCACGCTCATCGCCCGGCCGCGGGCGCCGGCCGGCACGAGGCTGATGACGGTGCCCGCCGCCACGGCCCAGAACCCGGCGTACACGAACGCGCCGGCCACCCTGGTGACGAAGAGCGTGGTGTAGTCGCTGGTCAGCGCGCCGACCACGTGGGAGAGCGCGAAGATCACCAGGAACGTCAGCAACGCCGTGCGCCTGGGCCAGCGGAGCGTCACCACGGCCAGCACCGGAGCGCCCACCAGCATCCCCATCGCGAACGCCGAGATCAGCAGTCCGGCCCGCGGCACGGACACCCCGAGGTCGGCGGCCAGCTCGGGCAGCAGCCCGGCCAGCATCAGCTCCGAGGTGCCCTGCGCGAAGATCGACAGGCCCAGTACGTAAACCGCCAAGGGCACGGCGGCCTCCCTTTTTTAGATCGTTCAGTACAAAATTCGGGCACGAAAAAATCAGAACACGCCCAGCGCGGTTCGCGCGACGGACTCGAGCGCGGCCCGGTCGGCTCCGCCGCGCGCCAGCACGCGCAGCCCGGAGACGGTGGCGGTCACGAACCTGGCGAGCTCCAGCGGGTCCTTGTCCGGCGCGAGCTCGCCCCGCGCCCTGGCGTCCTCGAACGCCGCGCGCATGATCCCCACCCGCAGCTCGGTGTCGCGCCGCAACATCTCGGCGACCTCCGCGTCACGCGGCCCCAGCTCGATCATCGAGTTGACCACCAGGCAGCCGTCCGGGTCGTCGGGATCGGGCGCGACCGCCCAGCCCAGCACGACGGCCATCTTCTCCCTGATGGGCAGCTCGCCGTCCATCAGCTCGATGAGCGCGGCGTCGCGCTGGTCCATGTAGCGGCGCAGCGCCCTGCGGAACAGGTCGTGCTTGCCGGCGAAGGCGTTGTAGACGCTGCTGCGCCCGAGCCCGGTGGCCGCGCAGAGGTCCTGCGTCGAGGTGGCCTCGTAACCCGCCCGCCAGAACGCGCGCATCGCCGCCTCGACCGCGGCCTCCTCCTCGAACGTCCTCGGTCGTGCCATGACGGCCACGCTAGCACGTTATGGAACGATCAGTGCAAAACAGGTCAGGTGGTCTGCCGGAAGGTGTCCAGGAACACTTTGCGCATGTCGGCCTGCTCGTCCCACTTCAGCTCGGGCACGTCGAAGGTGATCGTGAAGGCGGTGGTGTCGTCCACGGTGACGTACCGGGTCAGGGCGTGCATGGGGACGCCCGCGTCGGTCGTGTACGTGTACTCCCAGTCGGCCGCCTTCCAGCCCCGGTACTTCACGCCCTGGAGCTGCACCTGGATGTAGCTCTCCCGCCCGCCCTCGGCCTCCCGGCGGCTCAGCTCCGCCAGGCCGCCGTCGGCCTCCGGGCCGGCCTCCTCGACCACCGCGCGCAGGCCGGAGTCCTTGGGCCCGGTGAACGTCGCCACGCCGCCCGCCGCCGCCAGCTTCCAGCCCTCGGGCACCGCGACCGTGAACCCGGCCGCGGTCTGCTGCCGGTAGCCGTCGGGCGCCGCCGACGGCTCGCTCTGCAGGGTGCGGGCGGTGGCCGTGGCGGCGGTCTGCTCGGCCACCGGCGTGGGGGAGCCGCCGCTCGACAGGCCGAGGACGGCCGCGACGATGGCGCCGCCCACCACCACCAGGGATCCGGCGATCGTGAGCGGCGTGGGCCGGCCGTCGCGCATCCACAGGCCGTCGTCGTCCTCGGTCCTCCGGCGGCTCCTGCCCGTGCGCGGCGCGGCGGAGGGCAGCCGGGTCAGGCGGCCGGGGCGCAGGTCGTCGGTCAGGCCGCGCGAGTGCTCGCGCAGGTCGTCGGGGGAGGCCAGCGGCCACGGGGTGTCCGCCGGGCCGGCGGAGCGGCTGTCCGTGGTCAGCGGCAGGATCGGGCGCGGATGCGGGCCGGACCCGTCGATCAGGTCGTCGTCCGGGCCCATGGACGGGCCCATGGACGGGCCCGCGGACCTGCCGGGGAGCGGCCCGCCGGGGTGGGCGGGGTCGCCGAAGCCCTGCGGGCGCGGGATCTGGTCGGTGCGGTGGCTGCCGGACGGCGTGCCCAGCCCGTCGTACGGCATCGCGTGCCCGCCCGACGGGCTGGTGAGCGGGTCGTAGGGGATCCGTACCGGCCCCGAGGGCGTCTCCACGATCCGCGAGGGCATCGGCCCCGACGGCGGGTCCAGCGGCGGCAGCAGGTCGGCGGGCACCGGCTCCACCGGGCTCGGCAGCGGCTCGGGCGTACGCGGCCGGACCGAGCCGTGCGCCCGCAGCACCGCCTCCAGCATCTCGACGACCTGCGGGGCGGTCAGCCGCTCCTCGGGGTTCTTGCGCAGCAGGCCCTCGATCACCGGCATGAGCGAGCCGGCGCGCGACGGCGTGATCGGCGGCTGGGTGAGCACCTGGCCGAGCACCGCGACCGGGTCCGGCCCCTCGTACGGCGGCCGCCCCTCGACGGCGGCGTACAGGGTGGCGCCGAACGACCACAGGTCGGCCGCCTGCGTGATCGTCTGCCCCGAGAGCCGCTCCGGCGGGATGTACGCCGGCGACCCCATGAGCAGCCCGGTCTGGGTGATCGTCACGTCGCCCTCGATCGCCGCGATGCCGAAGTCGGTCAGGACGACGCGGTCGGAGGTCAGCAGCACGTTGCCGGGTTTGATGTCGCGGTGCAGGATGCCGGCGGCGTGCGCGTGCATGAGCGCGTCGAGCACCCGGATGGCGATCTCGGCCGCCTGGATCACCGGCAGCGGCCCGCTCTGGCGCACCGCCTGCTCCAGCGACCACGCGCGGACCAGCTCCATGACGATCCAGGGCCGCCCGTCCTCCTCGACCACGTCGTGGACGGTCACGATGCCGGGATGTTGCAGCCGGGCGGCCGACCTCGCCTCGCGCAGCATCCGGCGGTGCGCGAGCTGCTTGCCCGCGTGGTCGAGCCCGTAGGGCAGCATGAGCTCCTTGACCGCGACGTCCCGGTCGAGCAGCACGTCGTGGGCGTGCCACACCATGCCCATGCCGCCCCTGCCGACCGGGGACATCAGGCGGTAGCGCCGGCCGACCAGCCGGCCCTGGCCCTGGGCGGCGCCGCTCACGGCGTCCCCTTCCTGGCCGGATCCGCTGAGCAAGCGGTCGGCTGCCATGATCCCGCCCCCATCTCCCTCATCCGTCACGTGCGTTCATCACGCTACTTGCAGATTATGAGGTTCGTTACAATAACGGCGGCGAATGCGCAAGGGAAGCTGATACGTCGTTACATCCCGCTTGACGTGCAGAAATGGTCAATTTCAAGAATTTGGATCATTTACCGCTGCGGCCAATCCCAGCAAAGCGGCCACGAACGCCTGCGCGGGTGGTTCGACCAGACCTGCCCCGACCTGGCCGGTTCCCGCGACGCGGCCCGCGATACCGGTGTTGACCACCGGCAGCACGCCCGTCCTGGCGACCAGCGCCACGTCGATGCCGACCGGCGTGCCGCGGAAGCCGAGCCCCGGAATCTGGTACGCCGGATGTTCGGCGAGCGTGATCTCGTACATCGAGCGGGTGGCCCGCACCGCGTCGGCCACCTCGCCGCCCACGAAACGCACGATCGCCGGCGCGGCCGCCATCGCGAAACCGCCGAGGCCCGCGGTCTCGGTGATCGTGGAATCGCCGATGTCGGGATTGGCGTCCTGGGGGCCGTACGAGCCGAGGTAGAGCCCGTCGGGCACCCCGGCGGGGCCGGTGAACCAGCGCCCGCCGAGCCCCGACACCTGCACGCCGAAATCGGTGCCGTTGCGGGCCATCGCCACGACCATGGACGAGCCGGGCACGTCGCGGGCGGCATCCGTGGCGGCCTTCGCCGCGGCCATGCCCGCGTTGAGGAAGAAGTGGTCGTTGCCGCCCATGAAGCGCAGCACCTCCGCCGCCCGCCCCGGTGCGGCCTCGACCACGGCCGGGGCCAGCTCGCGCAGCAGCAGCGAGGTGGCCGCGCGGTTGCGGTTGTGCAGCTCGTCGCCCATCTGCAGCGCCTGCGCGACGAGAGCGCGCAGGTCGAGCGGCCCGGTCGCGGCCAGCGCCGCGGCGAGCACCGGGCCGAGCACCTCGTCCATCCAGCGCAGCCGCTCCAGCACCTCGGGGCCGTACGCGCCGTACCGCAGGACCTTGCCCAGGCCCTCGTTCAGCGAGCAGTACGCGAGGCCGCCGTGCTCCTCGTCGCGCACCTCGAACATCCACATCGACGGGCTCACCACGCCCGCCATCGGCCCCACCGCGCCGTGCTCGTGGCAGGGCCGCAGCGCCGCCTCGCCGGCCGCCAGCCTGCGCTCCGCGTCGCGCTCGTCGCCCGCCCGGCCCTCCAGCAGCATCGCGCCGATCAGCGCGCCGCGCAGCGGCCCGGACGCCCGCTCCCAGGTGATCGGCGGCCCCGCGTGCAGGAACGCGCCGCCCGCCAGCGCCTCGCCCAGCACCTCCGAGGCGCGCCGGACGCCCACCAGGTGCGGCCTGGCGGCGGTCAGGCGGCGGGCGGCCAGCTCGTTCGCGGCCTGCCTGCGCGGGTCGGACAGCACCGCGACCAGCGCCTCGGCGGTGCCCGGCAGCGGCGGGCGCCAGTCCACCGGCGTGGTGGCCACGGCCTGCGCGGTCAGGGACTCGTCGAGCAGGCCCGCCCCGGTCGTGACGACGCGGGACGGGGCGGACAGGAACGGCGAGACGGTCACAAAAGGCTCCTGGCGTGCCGGGCGGCCTGGGCGTTGGAGAGATAGACGGCCGCGCCCGCCTCCCGCAGCGCCGCGGCCTGGCGGTGCAGGTCCTGCGGGTCGCCCTGGGTGCCGACCAGCGCCACGACCACGGTGGCCGGCGTACGGGCGATGGCGGGAGCGAGCGTCACGGCCGGATCGGGGTCGGCCGTGTGGCCGAGGACGACGTCCATGAGCACCACGTCCGTATCCGCCGCCCGCGCCAGCGCCTCCACGCGCAGCGCCGGGTCGATCATCGGGTGCGCGCGGCCCCGCGTGTAGGCGTCGTCGCCGTAGTCCACGAAGTCGCCCTGCCCGGCGACCAGCGCGGCCTCCGCGCTCAGCGTCCCGCCGGAGTAGAGGCCCCTGAGCGTTTTGCGCGCGCCGCCGCGCACCGGGCCGGGCCAGGACGGCCACTCCGGCACCGACCGGCCGAGCGCCCGCAGCGCCGCCTCGGCCGCGTCGGTCAGGTCGGTGGCGTCCCGCCCCAGCAGCGCGCTGATCACCGGGGTACGCAGCCCCGCCATGGCCTCCGCCACGGCCCGCGCCACCTCCGGCGCGGGCGGCTTGGAGATCAGCACGATCAGCTCGGTGGCCGGATCGTCGTCCAGCAGGCGCAGCGCGCGCAGCGTGGACAGGCCGCCGACCTCGGCCGACAGGTCCCTGCCTCCCACCCCAAGGATGTGGCTGACGCCCGCCCCCGCCCAGTCGAGCAGCGAGGTGACCTGCTGCGCGCCGGTGCCGGACGCCGCCACCACGCCGACGGGCCCCGGCGCGAGCACGTTCGCGAAGCCGAGCCCCACGCCGCCGATCGAGGCGGTGCCGCAGTCGGGGCCCATGACCAGGACGTCCCGCTCCTCGGCCAGCTCCTTCAGCCGCCGCTCCAGCGCGACCGGCACGCCGTCACTGAAGATCATGACCGGCAACCCGGCCACCACCGCGTCGTACGCCTCGCAGAAGGCGTGCTCGCCCGGCACCGAGACCAGCGCCAGCCCGGCGGGCTCGCGGCGGATCGCCGACCCGGTCGTCAGCGGCGGCTGCCCGTCCGCCCCCGCCTCGCCGGGCCGTTCGAGCTCGGCGAGCCGCCGGTCCGCCTCCGCCACGGCCGCGCCGGGATCGTCGGCCCGTACGGCGATCAGCAGGTCGCCCGGACCGGACGGCGGCACGGTGAAGCCGAGGTCGCCGAGCACCGCCACGTTCAGCTCCGTCGCCATGGCGACCATGGCCGCCTCGACGCCGGGCGTCGCCGACAGCGCCCTGCTCACCCGCATGAGCCGTACCGAGTCGTGGTAGGCGCCCTTGCGGACGACGACGACCTCCCCGCTCACGGACGCCCGCCGAGTGCGAGCACCGCGTCCACGCCGATCGCGATCCCCTGCGCCAGGTCGGCCCCCGAGGTGTGGCCGACCCGGCGCAGCCGCCGCAGCGCCGGTTCGAGCTGCTGCGCGCCGGCGACGCCGCGCAGCACCGCCGTCACCTCCGGGCTCGCCTCGCCTCTGGCCGCGCAGTGCAGGAGCGTCGCCGACAGGGGAGTGGTACGGGTGCGCGCGTCGAACGTCACGGTCGCCGCCAGCCAGCCCGCCAGCCACAGCGCCCGCTCCGTCCCCGTCGCCGTCCCGAGATGCCGGAGCGTCACCAGCAGCCCGGCCAGCACGTCGTCGCCGCTCGGCGTGAGCCCGGGACCCAGCCCGACCAGTTGCTCGGCCGCCGTCGCCATGCCCAGCAGCCAGCCGCGCCCGCAGGCCGCCGCGAGCGCGGCCACCGCGCCGTTGCCCGGCAGCCCGGGAGCGGGCTCCGCCGGCCGGGCCAGGACCGCGGCGGCCCCCTCCAGGTCCGCCAGGTTCACCTGGCCCAGCGGCGGGGCGGGATCCCACCAGCGCCGTACGCGCAGGCTCAGCGGCCCGAGGTCCACGCCCCGGTCGCCCACCCACGCCTCCTCGCCCACCTCGACCCTGGGCAGTCCGCCCGCCAGCAGCACCGAGTTGGGGAGCCGGACCGCCTCGCCGGTGATGACCGCGATCACCGTCGGCTCCAGCTCCGTCCGCACCTCCAGGTAGACCCCGGCGGGGAACGCCGCGAGCACCCGCGCGGGCCGCCGCGACGCCTCCAGGAGCGGACGGACCGCGGTGCTGGCCGCTCCCGAGACGTGGGCCGAGACACGGACGCGGTTGCGCCGCGCGGACGTGCTGACATGGACACCGACGGGCACCGGACCTCCCTGACCGACCTTGGACCTGACCGTAGAACGGTCCGCGAACCCTCCGTACGGAGAAATTTGCCAACAGTGCGCGGGAAGGTTGGCTCTTCCTGACAGACCGTTCCGGGGGTCACAATCTCCCCATGGAGCCCCCAGTCCGTCTCGCCAGCACCGGCACCATCATTCACGGTGTCTCCGTCGGGGAGGTGCTGGGCGTGTCGACCCTCGCGGAGGCCAGGCTCATCGCGGGGGAGAGCGGGCTCGGCCGCATCGTGCAGCGGCTCAACGTCATGGAGGTCCCCGACATCCTGGCCTGGGTCAAGCCGCACGAGCTGCTGCTCACCACCGGCTACCCGCTGCGCAACACCCCGCAGTCGCTCGGCCGGCTGGTCGCCGACCTCGACGAGCGCGGCCTCGCCGCCCTGGCGATCAAACTCGGCAGGTATGTCGACGAACTGCCCGGCGACATGGTGGAGCAGGCCGACCGGCTCGGCTTCCCGCTCATCCTGCTGCCCAACGACGTGGGCTTCGACGACATCCTCAACCAGGTGCTCACCGACATTCTCAACCGGCAGGCCGCCGTGCTGGCCCGCGCCGAGGAGGCGCACCGCGCCCTGGTGCAGGTCGTGCTGGCGGGCGGCGGGCTGCGCGAGGTGGCCGCCGAGGTGGCGCAGCTCCTCGACGTGTCGGTGGCGGTCGTGGACGGCGCCGGCGCCGTGCTGGCCACCGCGGGGCCCGCCGAGCACGTGGCCGCGCTGCGCGAGTCGATCTCCCGCGAGGGGCCGCCCACCACGGCCGCCCGCGCGCCCACGCGGGCCGGGACCGGCGGGCGCGGCCGGGAGTTCGCCTCCGTGCCCGTGCTGGCCGGCGGGCACCACCACGGCCGCATCGTCGCCTACAGCGCCTCGACCGCGATCAGGGACAGCGACGTCGGCATCCTGGAGCGGGCCGCCACCGTGGCCGCGCTCGTCGTCACCCGGCAGGAGGCGGTCAACGCCGTCGAGAGCAAATACCGCGCCGACTTCCTGCGCGACGTGCTCACCGGCCGGGCCGGCACGGCCGAACGGGTCAACGGCCGCGCGCGGGCGTTCGGATGGGACCTGTCGCGGCCGGTGACCGTGCTCGTGGCCGAGCTCGACCCCGACGGCGACGAGCGCAGCGCCCAGGACCGGCTCGTCGCCTGCTGGACGGCGGCCGTCCGGCGGCACGACCAGCGCGGCGCGGTGGCCGGGTTCTCGCACGAGGTGGTGGCGGTGATCGACGCCGGGCTCGACGCGGCGCGGGTGGCCAAGGACGCCGCCGCGGCCTTCGCCGACCTGCCGCCCGCGACGTTCTCCACCGGCACCTCCCGGCCGAGCCCCGGGGCGGACGCGCTGCCCGAGGCGTACGCGCAGGCGCTCAAGGCGGCCCGCGTCGGCCGCCAGCTCCACGGACCCGGCGCGGTCGCCCACTTCGACCAGCTCGGCGTCTACCGGCTGCTGTCGCTGGTCAACGACACCGACGAGCTGTACGCGTTCGTCCGCGAGACGCTCGGCCCGCTGGCCGCCGACGACGACGCCGAGAACGCTGACCTGCGCCGCACCCTCCACGTGCTGCTGGAGACCAACCTCAACGTGGCCGAGACCGCGCGCCGGCTGCACTTCCACTACAACACGCTGCGCTACCGCATCGGCAAGCTGGAGCGGATGCTCGGCAACTTCACCGACGACCCGCACCTGCGACTCAACCTGACGCTGGCCCTGCACGTCCTGCGCATGAGAGGTATCTAGGCTTGTCCCCGTGGACCTCGACTTCGAACTGCGCTCCGATTTCATCCCGCTCTGCGACCTGCTGAAGTACTGCGGCGTCACCGAGACCGGCGGCATGGCCAAGCACCTCATCGCCGAGGGCCTGGTCCTCGTGGACGGGGAGGTGGAGCTGCGCAAGACCGCCAAGATCCGGGCCGGCCAGGTCGTAAGCGGCGACGGTTTCTCCATCCACGTCGCCTAGCAGCCCTAACGCCCGCCGCGGCCCGCTTCCCGTAGCCAGGAAGGGGGCCGCGGTCCCCGCTGGACCCGGATAAGAAGAGCTGTCATGACAAAGATCATTGCTGAGCGCTCCGACGGTATAGAGATGAGGAGTTTCCACGGGTTCGCGGACGTCGAGGCCGTAAAGGATCTCCGTCCCCGTCAGCAGAGCATTTGGGACCTCAGCGGGCCTGGCCGGGGCCGGCGGGTCGCGGTGGGACCCAACGCGATCATCGTGGATGTCGCTCCGGACGTCGGCGTGTTCGTACGTTACGAGTGTTGGGACGGCCCGCCCGACCCGTATGCGGAATGGGAGATGGTGTGGAACGGCCCGCTCTTCCTCGCCTCGGGGCGGGTCTGCGCCGTGCAGGAAAATCAGGGAGAGAAGGGTTACTTCCCGGTATTCGACCTCGGACGTGAGATGACGCAGTGGAGTGCCCGCCTGCTCTCGAAATTCGTCGACAACGATCGAGAACCGCTCTTCCCCCGCGACATCTACGAGGTCACCCTTCTCACGCTGCAACTCTGGCCGTAGACAGGAGTTTCAACTCAACGGCTGATCTCGGTTGTTGAAGTGTCAGGGGTTGGCAGGGGTGAGGCGGCATTTGGGAGGCGATCTGGAAGGCGTGCACTTTGGCGGCTCTCGAGAGTTAGGTGGGAAATCGCGCGTTTTTGGCTCTCGTGTGGTTGCGGAGCGTATTCGGGATCTCCTGTCCGGCCGCGACGCTTCCGCATCTTCCAGCTCAGGCGGTGGTCATGCGCTGTCGGCCAGGATCGCGCGCAGTTCGCCCACCGCTGGGCGTGTCCGGTGTTCGACAGGCACTGCCCTGAGGGTCATCCTGGCGGTCTCCAGGACGTGGACGGTGCGGAATTGTTCGGGGACGGCGGCTATGGTCGTGGCCGCCTGGCTCGCCCCTTGCTCCACGCCGCTGCTGATGACGGCGGCCCATGCCGCGTGCAGTTGGATGTTGGTCTCGTACACATAGTCGGGCGTCCGGCGGAGCAGTTCCTCGCGGGCTCGTGCCGCTGCTTCCTCCCTGCCCATGGCGGCGTACACCCAGCTCTGGGAGAAGTAGAGTTCGTTCGGGGTCCAGAAGCCCTGTGCGTCGCCGCGCACGCCCCGATCGGCCAGGTCGGTCATCCTGTTCAGCACTTCCTCGGCCTCGGCGTGGCGGCCCGCCTTGGACAGCGCTTTGGCCCTGATCGCGGCCAGCTTCAGCATCGGTCGTTGACCGGCGAGGTGCTCGGCCTCGGTCAGGAGGCGCAGGACGGACTGCGGTGACCGTTGCCCGTACAGGCCGTGGCCGGCTTCCTCTGCGCGTACCAGGAGGCGGATGTCGAGGTCGCGGCTCGCGTCGGCCGCCCAGCGGGCGGTCTCCCACCAGCGCAGGGCCGTGCCGTGCTGGGCCATCCGGGTGAAGGCGTTGGCCTGGATGGCGGCGAGCAGCGCGGTCACCCGGTGCAGCTCCACGAGTTCGCTGCCCTTGGCGAGCTCGATCTGCCGGGAGAGGGTGTCCAGGTCGATGGAGAGGTCGTGGGCGACCTGCACGGGTGGGCGGGTCCGGAGGGCGTGCAGGTGGTCCTCGTGGGCGGTGCTCCATTCGTCGAGGCTGCGGTGTGCGCCCATGGCGTCGTTGAGTCGTCGTCTGGTCGCCTCGTCGTCGATGACGGTCCCCACAGCGGCGGCGGTGGCCAGTTGCAGCATGCGTCGGCGGTTCGTGGCGTCCTCCCCGTCCTCGTCGCCCGCGTTATCCGTGACCAGGGTAGGCACGAAACCGTTCTGCTGGATAGGCGTGTCGGACGGGACATTACGGTTTTCTATCGCATCTGCCACAAATGCCGTTAGTAGTCCGCCGTTCGCGGCCAGGTCTCTGTCCAGAGATATGGCGAGCTTCACGGAAGGGTTTATGTCGCCTTTTTCCAGCATGGACACGTAGCTGGCGCTGATGTTCGCGCGCCGCGCGAACGCGCGCACCGTCGAGTCGCCCCGCAGGCACCGCATGACCTGGCCGAATCTGCTTCCCATCGACTGCCGCCCCTCCGCTGATTCGCGATCCCTGAACAGCCCTGAACGATCTGAACGCGAAATGCGCGCGACTGGTCGCGCATATCGATCACGCTACTCGTACGCGCTGAGAGTGGAAAGAGAAAAGCACTGCGAAGGGAGAATTCCCATGCCCGAGGTCATCACCGCATTCATCCCCGCACAACGGGAATCGCATGCCGTTGCGCCCGTACTCGTCGAGGCGATGATCGACCTCACTCCGGGCGGCCTGATATGGCGGCGGACGTTCCCCGGGACGGAGGATCAGGTACCGCGAGCCCGGCACTTCGCCCGCTATCTCCTCGCCGACTCGTCCCGCTGTGACGATGCCGAGCTCGTCGTCGCCGAACTGGCCGCGAACGCGATCAGGCACACCGGCAGTGGCCGCCCGAAGGGCACGTTCATCGTGGAACTGGCCCGGACGACGGCCGCGGTCACCGTCGCCGTCTACGACTGCGGCTGGGGCGGTGTTCCCCGCTTCGGACGGCGCTGCCGGTTCGATGCCGTACGGGGCAGAGGGCTGGTCATCGTCGCGGCGGTCGCCGATGACGTCGGTCATGAGGGGGACGACCAGGTGGGTCACCGGGTCTGGGCGACGCTGACCGGCTAGTACGAGCTCCCCTCATGACCTGGGCCGCCGCCCGACCTCGCGGAGCTTCAG
This sequence comes from Nonomuraea sp. LP-02, assembly GCF_036289125.1. Classification (NCBI taxonomy): domain Bacteria; kingdom Bacillati; phylum Actinomycetota; class Actinomycetes; order Streptosporangiales; family Streptosporangiaceae; genus Nonomuraea; species Nonomuraea sp. LP-02. The sequence continues at coordinate 312,845 of NZ_JAXCLK010000001.1, forward strand.
ACCATGGCCCGCGCCACCGACCGGCGCATGCCGGCGGTCGAAGCTCGACTTCCTCGGGCGTCATGAGCGGTGACGGTTTCTCCATTCACGTCGCCTAGATCGGCATGTGCGCGAGGTTCCCACTGGTGGGCCGCGCAGATTTGGCAGATCATGCCCGTGTAGGACTACCGGGGCGGGCCTAATGTGCCCGCAACGGTAAACGGGTCGCCGGCAAGGCCCAGCGCAAAAGGGGCGCTCATGGTTTGGGGATGGACCAGACACGGAGACGGCAAGCATCTGGCGCCCGGCGAGGTGGTCAGGCCCGACGAGCGCCTGAGCTGGCCCAGAATGATCGGGTTCGGCGCTCAGCACGTCATCGCGATGTTCGGCGCGACGTTCGTCTTCCCCCTCGTCATGGGGCTGGACCCCAACGTCGCGGTGATGATGTCGGGCGTGGCGACGATCCTGTTCCTGCTGATCGTCAAGGGCAAGGTGCCCAGCTACCTCGGCACCAGCGCCTCGTTCGTGGGCGGCGTGCTCGCCATCCGCGCGGTCGCGGGCGGCGACACCGCGGGCGCGGACGCCGTCGTGACCGGCGCGATCCTGATCGTCGGCTTCGTGCTGGCGCTCATCGGGGTCGCCATCCACTTCCTCGGCGTGCAGATCATCCACCGGGTGTTCCCGCCCGTCGTCACCGGCGCGGTGGTCATGCTCATCGGGTTCGGGCTGGCGTACGTGGTCGCCGACGTCTACTGGCCCCAGGACCACTGGGTGGCGCTGCTCACGATGCTCATCACGTTCGTGGTGATCGTGGCCTTCAAGGGCTTCATCGGGCGGATCGGGGTGCTGATCGGGCTGGTCGCCGGGTTCGTGCTGTCGTGGGTGCTCGACCGCCTGGCCGGGCCGCTCACCTCCGTGCTGCCCGGCGCCAACCTGCGCGACGCGGCCGGGAACGTGTGCGCCCCCGAGGGCCCGTACTGCCTGGCCACGGCCTTCCCGCACGACCGGGTGAGCTTCGACAGCGTCGCCAAGGCCGACTGGTTCGGGCTGCCGAGCTTCCACGGGCCGGACTTCCGCTTCTCGGCGGTGCTGCTGGTGCTGCCCGCGGTCATCGCGCTCGTCGCGGAGAACGTCGGGCACGTCAAGGCCGTCGGCGAGATGACCGGGACGGACGTCGATCCCTACGTCGGCCGCGCGGTCGCCGCCGACGGCGTCGCCACCGTGGTCGTCAGCGCGGTCGGCGGCTCGCCCACCACCACCTACGCCGAGAACATCGGCGTCATGGCCGCCACCAAGGTTTACTCGACGGCCGCCTACTACATCGCGGCCGTGATCGCGATCCTGTTCGGGCTGTGCCCCAAGTTCGGCCAGCTCGTCGCGGCCACGCCGGGCGGCGTGCTCGGCGGCGTCACCGTCATCCTCTACGGCATGATCGGCCTGCTCGGCGCGAAGATCTGGATCGAGAACCGGGTGGACTTCGCCGACCCGGTCAACATGGTGCCGACCGGCGCCGGCATCATCCTCGCCATCGGCCCGGTCAGCCACTACGTCGGCGGCGACCTCACCCTGGAGGGCATCGCGCTCGGCACCATCGTCGTGCTCGGCGGCTACCACCTGCTGCGGGCCATCGCCGGACGGCCGCTCCAACCGGCCACGCCGGCGGGGAACGAGGCCGGGTGAAGCCGCCGCCGTTCGACTACCACGCACCGCGCGACCTCGCCGCGGCGCTCCGCACCCTCGCGGACGTCGGGGCGGAGGGCAAGGTGCTGGCCGGCGGGCAGAGCCTCATCCCCATGCTCAACATGCGCCTGGTCGCGCCCGCCCACCTCGTGGACGTCAACCGGGTGGCCGGGCTCGGCGGCATCGGGCGCGAGCCCGGCGGCGTACGGGTCGGGGCGCTGGCCCGGCACGCGGAGGCCGAGCGCTCCGGCGCGCACCCGCTGCTCACGCGGGCGCTCAAACTGGTCGCCCACCCGGTGATCCGCAACCGCGGCACCGTGGTGGGCAGCCTCGTCCACGCCGACCCGGCCGCCGAGCTGCCCGCCGTGCTGGCGGTGCTCGGCGGGTCCGTACGGGTGGCCCGCTGGCACGACGGCGGCGCGGTGGAGCGTGACATCCCGGCCGCCGCGTTCTTCACCGGGCCGATGGAGTCGGCGGTGCTGCCGGGCGAGCTGGCCGTGTCGGCCTGGTTCCCGGACCTCGCGCCGGGCGCGGGATGCGCCTTCGCCGAGGTGTCCCGCAGGCACGGCGACTACGCGCTCGCCGGGGTGTGCGCCGTCGTCGGCCCGGACGGCGCCGCCCGGGTGGCCTGCGTCGGCGTCGGCCCCGTCCCCGTCGTGGTGGACGTGAGCGCCCTCGCCCCCGACTGGGCGGCGGCGGCGAGTGCCGTGCGGGCGGAGACCGAACCCGACGACGACATCCACGCCACGGCCGCCTACCGCCGCCACCTCGTCGGCGTGCTGGCCGAGCGGGCCCTGCGCGAGGCCGCACAGGAGGCGGAGAATCGTGGAGCATGAGATCACGCTCATGGTGAACGGCGCCGCCCGGCGGGTGAGCGTCCCGGCCAGGCGGCTGCTGTCCGACTGCCTGCGCCACGACCTCGGGCTGACCGGCACCCATGTCGGCTGCGAGCACGGCGTCTGCGGCTGCTGCACGGTGCTGCTCGACGGCGAGCCGGTGCGCTCGTGCCTGACGTTCGCCGTCACCGTGGACGGCCGCGAGATCACCACCGTCGAGGGGCTGGCCGGGCCGGGCGGGCTGTCGCCGGTGCAGCGGGCCTTCGCCGAGTGCCACGGCCTGCAGTGCGGCTTCTGCACCCCCGGTTTCCTGTGCACGGTGACCGCGTTCCTGGAGGCGAACCCCGCCCCCACGGAGGAGGAGGTGCTGGAGGGCATCTCCGGCAACCTGTGCCGCTGCACCGGCTACCAGAACATCGTCAAGGCCGTCCACCGGGCCGCCGAGCTGCTCGCGGAGGAAGCTTGACCTCCTCCCCCCGCGTGAACGAGGGGGATTCCGACCGTCGCCGGTCGGTCTTCCTGCTTCGCCGCCGGTCGCCCGCCCGAGAGGAGGACTCCCGTTGAGGTCTTACACCAGCTCCACAGGCGTTTCAGCTCTCCGCCGGCCCGGCGGCGAGCAGCACGTTCTGGGCCGCGTTCACCTCCCGGTCATGCACCGCGCCACACGCACAAACCCACACACGGACGCTCAACGGCATCTCTTCCCGCAGCGCCCCGCAGACCGAGCACAACTTGGAGGAGGGAAAGAACCGATCCACCACCACCAGCGTGCGGCCGTACCAGTCCGTCTTGTACTCCAGCATGCGCCGCAGCTCCCGCCAGCCGGCATCCGAGATGGCGCGGGCCAGTCTGCGGTTCTTGACCAGGTTGCGGACGGCCAGGTCCTCCACGGCGATCACTTGATTCTCGGAAACCAGCCGTGTGGTGACCTTGTGCAGATAGTCGCGCCTGCGGTCGGCGATCCGGGCGTAGACCTTCGCCACGCGCAGGCGGGCCTTGGCCCGGTTCTTCGACCCTTTCTCCTTACGGGCCAGGGTCCGCTGCGCCTTGGCCAGCCTGCGCCGCTCGCGACGCTCGTGACGCGGGTTGGCGATCTGCTCGCCGCACGACAGCGTGAGCAGCGTGGTGAGACCGGCGTCCATACCGACGGACTGCGCGACCGGCGGCAACGGCGCGATCTTCTCCTCCACCAGAATGGACACGAACCACCGCCCGGCCGGGTCCCTGGACACGGTGACCGTGGACGGCTCGGCCCCTTCTGGCAGCGGACGCGACCACACGATGTCCAGCGGCGCGCCCATCTTCGCCAGGGTGAGCCGGCCGTCGCGCCAGCGGAACGCCGAACGGGTGTACTCCGCGGACGCTCGCGACCTCTTCCTGCTCTTGAACGTCGGATACTTCGCGCGGCGGGCGAAGAAGTTCGCGAACCCCGCCTGCAGATGCCGCAGCGCCTGCTGCAACGGCACCGACGACACCTCACACAGAAACGCCAGCTCCGGTGTCTTTTTCCACGCGGTCAGCGCAGCCGACGACTCGGCGTAGGAGATGCCACGGCCTTCCAGCTTGTAGGCGCGGGACCGCTCCTCCAGAGCCTTGTTGTAGACCAACCGCACGCAACCGAACGTCCGGACAAGCTCCTCGGCCTGCCCAGGAGTCGGATAGAAGCGGTACTTGTAGCCCCGCTTCACCAGCTGCGCCACCTTTCGATCCTAGGTGCGAGATCATTCGCGCACCGGCCGATTCCGAAAGACGACGGCGGTCCGCCTGACGGCGCACCGCCTGCTCCTGCCCTGCTCCGCAGGAGTCCGATTCCTCCCCCGCCTGAAGGCGGGGGTCTCCTCGGAGGTTCTTGATGACGACGAGGCTGTTCGGGGAGCCGGTCCAGCGGCGCGAGGACCCGCGGCTGCTGACCGGAGGCGGCCGCTACCTCGACGACCTCGGGCCCGATGCGCTCGCCGCCGCGTTCGTCCGGGCCCCGCACGCGCACGCCCGCATCCGCGACATCGACGTCGGCCCGGCGCTCGACGTCGAGGGCCTGGTCGCCATCTACACGTGGGAGGACCTGCCGGAACGGGTCGGCCGGCCGCTGCCGCTGCTCATCCCGCACCCGGCTCTCACCCACGGCCGCACCGCCTACCCGCTGGCCAGGGACGTCGTCAGGCACGTGGGCGAGCCGGTGGTCATGGTGGTGGCCGCCGACCGCTACGCCGCCGAGGACGCCTGCGCGCTCATCGAGGTCGACTACGAGGTGCTGAAGCCGGTCGTCGGCCTGGAGGAGGCGGTGCAGGGGGCGGCGCTCGTCCACGAGGACGTGCCCGGCAACGTCGGCGCGCACCTCGTCCAGGAGGTGCCCGGCGCGGACGGGCGCGGCGCCCGCGAGGCCATCGAGACCGCGCCGCACACGCTCGCCTTCCGGCTCGACATCGAGCGCAGCGCCAGCATGCCGCTGGAGGGCCGCGGCGTGCACGCCCGCTGGGACGGCCGCGACCTGCGCGTCCACTCCAGCACCCAGACCTCCACCAGCGTGCGCATGGCGGTCGCCGCCGCGCTCGGCCTGCCGCTGCCGCAGGTCGAGGTCATCGCGCCGGACGTCGGCGGCGGCTTCGGCGTCAAGATCGTGCACCCGTGGCCGGAGGAGATCCTCGTGCCGTGGGCGGCGATGACGCTCGGCCGCGAGATCAAGTGGACGGAGGACCGCAGGGAGCACTTCATCTCCTCCGCGCACGAACGCGGGCAGGTGCAGTACGTCCGCGTCGGGTTCGACGACGACGGGCGCGTGCTCGGGCTGGACGTGACGATCCTGCACGACCACGGCGCCTACACCCCGTACGGGATCATCGTCCCGATCGTCACCTCGACGCAGCTGCTCGGGCCTTACAAGATCGGGGCGTACCGGGTCGAGTTCAGCGCCGTCTACACCAACACCGTGCAGGTCACGCCGTACCGCGGGGCGGGCCGCCCGCAGGGCGTGTTCTGCATGGAGCGCACCATGGACAAGATCGCCCGCCACCTGGGGCGCGACCGCGCCGAGGTGCGCGCGGCCAACTTCATCGGGCCCGGCGAGTTCCCGTACGACCAGGGGATGACCTTCCAGGACGGCCGGCCGCTCATCTACGACAGCGGCGATTACCCCGAGATGCTGCGCCTGCTGAAGGAGCTCATCGGCTGGGACTCCTTCGAGCGCGTGCCGGGGCGCGGCATCGGCATCGGCTGCTACGTCGAGGGCACGGGCGTGGGGCCGTACGAGGGCGGGCACGTGCAGATCACCTCCGACGGGCGCGTGCACGTCTCCACCGGGCTCACCTCCCAGGGGCAGGGCCACGAGACGGCCTTCGCCCAGATCGCCGCGACCGAGCTGGGCGTGCCCATCGAGCGGATCAGCGTGGTCACCGGCGACACCCGCAGGTTCGGCTACGCGGTCGGCACCTTCGCCTCCCGCGCCGCCGTCGTCAGCGGCAACGCCATCGCGCTCGCCTGCCGCAAGGTGCGCGAGAAGGCGCTGCGCATCGCCGCCGACGCGCTGGAGGCCGACCCGTCCGACCTGGAGATCACCGACGGGATCGTGCACGTGGCCGGGGCGCCGAACGCGGCCGTCCCCCTGTCCACGGTCGCCGTGCTGGCCAACCCGCTGCGCTACGCCTTCGACGAGGAAACCGCCAAGGCCACCCAGTTCGCCGGGGCCGCCGCGCCCGACCGGCCGCCGGTCGCCGAGGGCGAGGAGCCGGGGCTGGAGGGGCGCGACTACTACTCGCCGATCCGGTCCACGTTCGCGGCCGGGATGCACGCCGCCGTCGTCGAGACCGACCCCGACACCGCCGAGATCCGCGTGCTGCGCTACGCCGTGGTGCACGACTGCGGGCGGCTCATCAACCCCATGATCGTGGAGGGGCAGATCCACGGGGGAGTGGCGCAGGGCATCGGGGGCGCGCTCTACGAGCGGATGGTCTACGACCCGCACGGGCAGCTGCTCAACGCCTCCTTCATGGACTTCCTCATGCCGTACGCCACCGAGGTGCCGCACGTCGAGACCGCCCACCTGGAGACGCCGTCGCCGCTCAACCCGCTCGGCATCAAGGGCGCCGGCGAGGCGGGCGTGATCCCGGTCTCCGCCGTCATCGCCTCGGCCATCGAGGACGCCGAGGGCTTCCCCATCGACCGGATGCCCATCTCTCCCTCCGACCTGTTCCACCTGCGCGGCACATAAGATCGGCGGCATGCGTGCGCCTGCCTCCGGGCTGACCGTGTTCCCCGAGGTGCCGGACGACGTCCGGGTGGTCGATCTGGCCTGGAACGACCTCGCCGAGGTGCCCGACCGGGTGGGCGAGCTCGCGGCGCTGGAGGAGCTGCGGCTCGACGGCAACGCCCTCACCGCCCTGCCCGACCTGTCCGGTCTCGGCGCGCTGCGGGCGCTGCACCTGGACGGTAACCGGCTCACGGCCTTCCCCTCCTGCCCGCCCGGCCTGGAGACGCTCTTCCTGTACGGCAACCGCGTCCGCGAGCTCCCGGACCGCCTGCCGTCCGCGCTCCGCCACCTGGCCGCCGGCGCCAACGGCCTGACCGCCGTCCCCGGCGCCCTGTGGAAGCTGACCGGGCTGCGCTCGCTCAACCTGGCCGAGAACGCCCTGACGGACCTCCCCGCGGCCGTGGGCGGCCTGACCCGGCTGCGCATGCTGGACCTCGGCCACAACCGCCTCACCACGATCCCGCCCGAGCTGGGTGACCTGCCGCTCACCGACTACCTCTACCTCAGCGACAACGCCTTCACGGAGGTGCCGGCGGCCCTCGGGCGGCTGGACCGGCTCGCCTACCTCAACCTCACCGACAACCGGCTCACCCGCCTCCCTGACGCCCTCGGCGACATGGCCGCGCTCGTGGAGCTGCGCCTCTACAACAACCGGCTGGAGGCGCTGCCGGAGTCGTTCGGCCGGCTGGGCCGGCTGCGTGAGCTGCACCTGCAGGGCAACCGGCTCACCCACCTGCCCGCGGCCCTCGCCGCCTGCGCGGAGCTGCGCGTGCTCGGCCTGCGCGGCAACCACCTCCGCGCGCTGCCGGACGCCCTGCCGCCCCGCCTCACCCATCTCGACCTGCGCGCCAACCGGCTGCGGGAGCTGCCCGCCGGCCTCGCCCGGCTGACCGGGCTGGAGAAGCTGGACCTGCGCTGGAACAAGCTCGACGGCGACCCCGAGGTGCTGCGGGTGCTCGCCGGGCGCGGCTGCGTCGTCCTGCGCTGAACCGGACCCCCGATCCCTGCGTACCTCCGCACATGACGACATTTCCACGTCTGGCCGCTTTCGCGCTGCTGGCCGGACTGGTCGCCGGATGCTCCTCAGGGGGCTGGGGCGGCTACGTCGCAGCGGGCAACGACCAGCAACAGGCGAACGCCACCCCGCTCTCCGTCGAACAGCTCTCCGCCAAGGTGGGCTGCACGCCGAAGATGCAGGTCGACAGCGAGGAGATCCGCACCGGCCACTGCAAGACCGAGGCCGGCGAGTTCTTCGTCAACACCTTCAAGTCCGAGAAGCTGAAGGATCAGTGGATGGACCAGGCGCCGGAGTACAACCCGCACCTGGTCGGCCCGCGCTGGACCGTGCTCGGCCCGCTGGAGGTGCTGGAGCAGCTCAAGTCGCCGCTCAGCGGGGACCTGCACCTCATGGACCACCGGGTCTCGCAGACGCCGTCCCCCAAGTAGCCCGAACCGGTATGGGGCCGAACCGGGGCCGGGAGGGCTGCGTACCTCCGCACATGACGACATTTCCACGTCTGGCGGCCGTAGTGCTGCTCGCCGGGCTGGCCGTCGCCTGCTCCCAGGGCAGCGGGAGCGGCGGCGGCCCCGCCGGCGCGGGCGGCCGGGCCGCCGCCGCCCCGCCCTCCGTCGAGCAGCTCGCCGCCAAGGTCGGCTGCAAGCCGCGCATCCAGGTCGACGCCGCCGAGCTCCGTACGGGCTACTGCAGGACCCCCGACGGCGAGTTCTTCGTGACCACGTTCGCGTCCCAGGCGGGCAAGGATGCCTGGATGGACGCCGCACCCGAGTACAACCCGCACCTGGTCGGCAACCTGTGGACGGTGCTGTCCGGCCGCCAGGTGCTCGACCTGCTGCGCGAACGCCTCGGCGGCGACCTCCACCTGACCGACCACCGCACGAAGCAGATGAAGGTGGTCGGCTGAGCCGCCTCTCAGGCGGTCACCCGGACCCGCTTCCTGAACACGTAGTACGTCCAGCCCTGGTAGACGAGGACGAACGGGAGCGCGATCAGCCCGATCCAGCTCAGCATCGTCAGCGTGTACGCCCCGGAGGCCGCCTCCGCCAGGGTCAGCCCCGGCAGCGGACGCACCCGTAGCTCCATGAAGACCGCGAGCGTGGACAGCACGATGGCGGCGGCCGTGGCCGTGAACGCCCAGCCCTCCCTGCGCCGCCAGATCAGTGCCGCCGCCGCGGCGAGCGCCGCCATGGCGACGAGGGCGGGGAACGTCCCCAGGTTGGACAGCGCGAGCACGGCGACCGGGATGACCGCGGCGCCGGCGGCCATGGCGGCGAGGCGGGCCCGCCGGCGGATCGCGCCGGTGGTCCTGAGCGCCAGGAACACCGCGCCGTGCAGGACGCACACGGCCAGCGTGAACGCGCCGCCCAGCACCGCCGCGACCGGGCTGCCGAACAGCAGGTCGGCGAAGACCGCGCCCCACAGGAACGCCGGCAGCCCGCTGCCCACCATGACCGCCATGTCGCACCAGGCCGGGTTGCGCACCTTGCCGCGCCACTCCAGGCCCACGCCGCGCAGGATCAGTCCCACCAGGATCAGCGTGACCTGGAGGTAGAACGCGCTGAACACCCCCGAGTACCAGGCGGGGAAGGCGGCGAACATCGCGCCCACGGCGGTGATCAGCCACACCTCGTTGCCGTCCCACACGGGGCCGATGGTCTGCAGGCTCTGCCGCTGCTCGGCGTCGTTCCTGCTGAGGAGGGGCGCCAGCAGGCCGACGCCGAAGTCGAAGCCCTCCAGCACGAAGTAACCCGTCCAGAGGAAGGCGATGATGACGAACCAGAGATCGATCATGGTCGGTGTGCCTCTGCTCAGTACATGAGCGACGGCTCGCGCCGCTGCTCGGCCAGGGGGGCGGGCTGGGGCTCGGGGACGCCCTCGCGTACGTGCCGGGTCAGCAGCACGGCCTCGGCCACGGCGAGCGCGCCGTACAGGAGGGTGAAGACGGCGAGCGAGACCGCCACCTCGGCCAGGGACACGCCGGGGGAGACGCTGGCGGCGGTCAGCAGCTCGCCGGCCACCGTCCACGGCTGGCGGCCGATCTCGCTCAGCAGCCAGCCGGCGATCACCGCGAGCAGCGGCAGCGGCAGGGCCGCGACCAGCGCCCGCGACAGCCATCGGGGGAACTCGCGCCGGCGGCGGGTCAGCCAGAGCCCGAGGACCGACAGGCCCACGGTGGCCATCCCGAAGCCGATCATCACGCGGAAGGACCAGAAGACGACGGTCGGGTCCGGGCGGTAGTCGCCGGGGCCGAACTGCTGCTCGAAGCGGCGCTGCAGGTCCTCGGTGCCCTGGACGGTGGCGTTGGGGTCGTTGGTGGCGAGGAAGCTGAGGACGTGGGGGATCTCGATGCCGGGGACGATGCTGAATCCGGCGCCCGCGGTGTCGTGCTGGAGACCTTCGGCGGCGGCCAGCTTCATGGGCTGCTGCTCGTACAGCAGCTTGCCCGACATGTCGCCCGTGCCGGCGACGACCGCCCCCGCGATCGCCGTCATGACCAGCGCTCCCCGCGCCGCGCTGCGCCACATGGGCGCGTTGTTCCGCAGCATCCAGTAGCCGCACACGGCCAGCACGAACCCGCCCGCCACGATGAACGCCGCCCCGACCACGTGCGGCACCTGGGCGAGCGCCGTGGAGTTGGTCAGCACCGCCCACAGGTCGGTCATGCGGGCCTTGCCGTCCACGACCTCGTACCCGACGGGGTGCTTCATCCAGGCGTTGGCGGCCAGGATGAAGTACGCCGACAGGTTGGAGCCGATGGCCGCGGCCCAGATGCAGGCCAGGTGCACCTTCTTCGGCAGCCGGTCCCAGCCGAAGATCCACAGGCCCAGGAACGTGGACTCCATGAAGAAGGCGAGCAGCGCCTCCATCGCCAGCGGAGCCCCGAAGACGTCGCCGACGAAGGTGGAGTACTCGCTCCAGTTCATCCCGAACTGGAACTCCTGCACGATGCCCGTGACCACGCCCATGGCGAAGTTGATCAGGAACAGCTTGCCGAAGAACTTCGTGAGCTTCAGGTAGTGCTCTTTGCCGGTGCGGTGCCAGGCGGTCTGCAGCCCGGCCACGAAGATCCCCAGACCGATGGTCAGGGGCACGAACAGAAAGTGGTACACGGTGGTGACCCCGAACTGCCACCGTGCCAGGTCAAGTGCGTCCATCTTCCCCGTCGACTCCTGAGCTCTACACGCTGTAGTACATCTACCTTCAGTAGTACTACAGGCCGTAGAGCAACGCGATGCGACGTTGGTCACATCCGCTTACGTACGTGCTGGTTGCCGAGTATCGAGAATGCCGCCGAGGGGCGGTCCGGGGCGTCACCCGCCGGGCTGATTCCGGGGTACCCCGCTCGGCGGACCCTGGCGTCAGCGGGCCAGAGTGGCGTCCAGGTAGGCCTGGAGATTGCCGAGCTCGTAGCCGCGGCGCTTGATCTTCTTGACCAGGACGCGGAAGTCGCGCGCCAGGTTGGGGCGGAAGTGCAGGAGGAGGATGTCGCCGGGACGCAGTTGTTTGTCGGGCACCTGGTAGGCGATCTTGCCGCCGGGCTGGACGGTGGCGGTCCAGAGGAGCACGGCCGACATGCCGCAGCTCTTCGCGGCCCGCAGGGTGTCGGTGTTGTAGGAGCCGTACGGCGGGCGGAACAGGGCCGGGCGGGCCCCCAGCTCCTTCTCGATCAGCCGGGAGGCGCCGCACAGCTCGCGGCGCTGGGCGGCGTAGGGGAGGGTGCGCAGGTCGGGGTGGGCGAGGGTGTGGTTCTCGACGGGGGCGCCGGCGTCGCGCAGCTCGCGGAAGTAGTCCCACTTGCCGGCGCCGACGTAGCGGGCCTGGCCGCCCGACTGGTCGGGGGTGCCCTTCGCCTCCACCGCGTCGCGCATCGCGAAGACGGTGAGGGGGATGCGCTGGTCGCGTACCTGGCGGACGAGGCCGGGGTCCTGCTCCCAGCCGTCGTCGATGGTGAGGAAGACGACCTTGCGCTTGGTGGGGATCGAGCTGATCACCGGGGGGAGCGCGCCGGTGCGGAGGGGGCGTACCTCGCCCGCGCGGGGGAGCGCGCCCGGCGGGCCCTGCGGGCGGGGCGGGGCGGACGAGCGCGGCGCGGATCCCGTGGGCGCGGCGGAGGGCCCGGCCTGGTCGGGCGTGGCGTCGCCGCCCGGCGCGCAGGCGGCGGCCAGCAGCGCGAGCGCGACGCAGGCGGGCCTGAACGCTGGTAACACGGATCTTGGACGCACGAGGGACCATCCTGCCATCTCTCCGAGGGCTCTCGGGGGACGACCCTTGTCGGTGCGACACCGCCGCCGTCTGGCAGGTGTTGCCCTTATCCGGCGGGCTTCCGCTGCCTAGAGTGGCGGCATGCGAGTGGCGGGCAGCGCCGTGATCGGCGTGCAGAAGGAACGGCTGTGGGCGGCGCTCCAGGACCCGGCGGTGCTGGTGCGCACCATCCCCGGCTGCGAACGGCTGGAGGAGACCGGGCCCGGGGCGTACCGGATGACGGTCAACGCGGGGGTGGCCTCCATCAAAGGCGTCTACCAAGGGGAGGTCGTGCTGACCGAGCCCGTGCCGGGCGAGGGCTTCACGCTCAGGGCGCGGGGGCAGGGCGCGCCCGGCACCGTGGAGGCGACCGTACAGCTCCGGCTCAGCGAGGCGGACGGCGCGGGCGGCCCGGACGGCACCCGCGTGGACTACGACGCCGAGGCGGTGATCGGCGGGATGATCGGCGGAGTCGGGCAGCGCATGCTCGGCTCGGTGGCCAAGCGGACGGCGGGCGAGTTCTTCTCGGCCGTCGAGCAGCACCTCTGCGCCGCACCCTCCGAAGCGCCCGCCCCTGTGCTCACCGAGGTGGCTGCGGCCGAGACGGCGGCCGGAGCCGTCTACGAGCGGCCACCCAAGCCGGACACCCACACCACCACCCGTCCGTGGGTGATGCTCGCCTCCTTCGGCACGGGCGCGGGCGTGGCGCTCGCGGGCGTCGCGGTGGGCTGGCTGCTCTCCAGGTTCGGCCGCTCCCGCGCCTGAGAGTTCGCTCTCCTGGAGGGCCGGGCGGCCTCTCGCGGAAAAGGATCTCCCGGCGTAACGTGGCGATATGCGGCAGGAACACGCTGAAGACGCACGGACCGAAGCCAGGAAAATCGTACGTGACCTGCTGGGCGAGGAGCGGCCGTCCGCCCAGACCCTGATCGCCGCCGTGCGTCCGGTGCTGGGGGACGAGCGCACCGGCCGCGCGCTCGACCTGGCGATCGGCGCCGCGCTGACCCGGCGCTCGGCCGAGCTGGCCGCCCTCGCCGCGCTGCTGGTCGGCACCCGCGAGCTGGGCGCCGAATGGTGGACCAGCTCGCGGGGCGGCAAGCTGCCGCCGCCCGACGAGGTGATCCGCACCGCCGTGGCGATCGAGCCGTGGACCGACCTGACCGCGCTGGAGATGCTCGCCGCCTGGATCGCCGACGACGCCGCCGACCAGCTCTGGGGCACGCCGGTCGCCCAGGTCGACCTCAACTCCTGGCAGGCGGAGGACCGCTTCGCGCTGCCGCCCGGCGTCCGGCCGGGGCAGCGGCTCGTCGTGCACTTCGACGCCGGCGGCCGGCTGGACGCCGTTGTCACCCGGCGGGCCGACGAGGACCTGGGCTCCAACCTGGACTTCCAGTCCCTGCGCTACTCCCGTCCGGCCGAGGCCCAGTGGAGCTGGGGCGTGGCGGCCGGGCTCGGGCCGCACCGGCTGCCCGGCGAGCACCCCGACCCGTACGCCCGCGAGGTCCCCGCGCGGGCCTCCGGCATCCTGCGCGCCTGGGCGCTGCGTCACGGGGCCACCCGCGCCCAGCTCGGCGAGACCTGGGAGACGGTCGGCGACGTGGTGGCGGCCATCGAACGGGTCGACTGGATGTGGCGCAGCGGCGAGTGGTTCGGGTGGTGGCGGGGGGTGTCGGCGCTGGTGGACGACTCGGCGTACCTGCCGTACCGGCTGGAGGAGCTGGCCGCCGGCTGACGCCCCGCCGGCGGGCAGGAATCGGCCGCGGGTCGCCGGGGTTGTCCCCTGGCGTGAAGGTGGAAATATTCTCCGATGTCGCGTGTCCCTGGTGTTACATCGGGCATGCCAGGTTCCTCAAGTCGGCCGAGCGGTTCCGGGCCAGGGGCGGCACGATCGAGGTGACGATGCGCCCGTTCCAGCTCGATCCGGATGCCTCGCACGAGGGCGAGCCGATGATCCCGATGCTGGAGCGCAAGTTCGGGCCGAACGCCTCCCAGATGGTGCAGCGGGTGGCCGGCGTGGCCGCCGCCGACGGCCTGGCCATGGACTACGACAAGGGCGTGAGCGCGAACACGTTCGAGGCGCACCGCCTCATCGAGCTGGCCACCCGGCAGGGCCGCGGCGGCGAGATGGCCGAGCGGCTGTTCCGCGCGCACTTCGCCGAGGGCCGCAACGTCGCCGACCCCGCGGTGCTCGCCGAGCTGGCCGCCGAGACCGGCGTCGAGGACACCGGGGAGGGCGCCGAGCAGGTACGCGAGCAGATCGCGCGGGCGCGCTCGCTCGGCATCACGGGCGTGCCGCTGTTCCTGTTCGAGGGCAAGTTCGCGGTGTCGGGCGCGCAGCCGCAGGAGGCGTTCGACGCGGCCATCGACGAGGTGGCCGAGCGCACCGGGCAACAGCCGATCACGCAGCTCGCCGCGCCCGCGGAAGGCTGCGACGACGACGGCTACTGCGCGGTCTGAGACGACGGCTACTGCGCCGTCTGAGCGGCCGGCGCGAGGACGTCGTCCAGCCGGCCGGACCGGTCGGCGGGGGAACCCTCATCGAGCTGACCGGGCCGCTCGGCGGGGGAGCCCTCGCCGAGCTGCCCGGACCGGTGGTGGCGGCGGCAGAGCACCTGGTAGCGCACCGGCGAGTCGTCGGTGTCGCCGATGACCACCTGCTCCCCGGTCCGCGCCATCACGCCGCCCACCACCCGCGCGTTGAGCTGGCCGGGCCGCCCGCACCAGCACAGCACCTCGACCTGCAGCCGGCACACCTCGTCGGCCAGCTCGAACAGCCGCTGCGCGGCCGGGAACATCACCGAGCGGAAGTCGGAGGCGAGACCGAAGGCGTAGACGTCCACGCCGTGCTCGTCCACCAGGTCGGCGAGCTGCTCGATCTGCTCGACGTCGTAGAAGCACGCCTCGTCGCAGATGAGGTAGTCGACGCGGTCGTACGAGGTCACCAGCCGGACGAGGTCGAGGCCGTCCTCCACCTCGACGGCCTCCAGCCCGAGCCCGATGCGGCTGGTCACCTGGGGCTCGCCCGAGCGGTCGTGCTTGGTGAGCACCAGGCCGCGCCGGCCCTGTCTCGCGTGGTTGTAGTTCATCTGAAGCGCGAGGGTGGACTTCCCACAGTCCATGGGGCCGAAGTAGAACTTCAGCACGGCATCCCGCGCCCCGGACGGCACCGGCGACAAGGCAGACGATTGGGTCACGGGCCGCCAGCTTAGTGGCTTGGCTTGTTCCATGACCTCGTGGGACATTTTCCCCCTGAGGTTTCAGGAGGAACTGTGGTCACCGACAAACCGTCCCCGCTCGACGCGATGTTGCAGCAGGACGACCTTACCGCCGCGCAGGCCGACGCCACCCGATGGCGCTACGGCTTCTATGTGGTCGTGGTGGGAATCGTGGCGGTCCTGATCGCCTTCGCCGCGGCGGTCTTCGCCACGCGCGAGTTCGCGTCGCTGTTCGCCGGGGTGGCGGGGGTGATCGGTACGATCGTCGGCGCGTACTTCGGAGTGCAGGCCGGCCAATCGGGCAAGGCCAGGGTGGAGGCCGAGCTGGCCAGGACACAGGAGCTGGCGATCCGCCTGGCCGCGCACGTCGGCACGGCCAACGCGCCCAGGGTCGTCGACGAAGTGCTCGGCCGGCGCCGGGGCTAGAGGAGCCATGCGAAGCGTACGAATCGGAGTGGACACCGGGGGGACGTTCACCGACGTCGTCGCGGTGGACGAGCAGACCGGTGAGATCCTCACCACCAAGACCCCCTCGACGCCCGCGAACCCGGCCGACGGGTTCCTCGCGGGCATCGCCAAGCTGAGCGAGCTCGACGGCGGCGGCGGCTTCGACGTGGGCGGCATCGTGCACGGCACGACCGTCGCCACGAACCAGCTCCTGGAGGACCGCATCTCCGGGCTCGGCTTCATCACGACGGAGGGGTTCGAGTTCATCCTGGAGATCGCCCGGCAGAGCGTCCCCGACGGCTACGGCAACTCCTACTTCTGGGTCAAGCCGCCCCGGATCGTCCCGGTGCACCACGTACGCACCGTCGGCGGGCGGCTCGACCACCTGGGCGAGGAGGTGCGGCCGTTCTCGGAGGAGCAGGCCGTCGAGGCGGCCCGCTGGTTCCGCGGCAAGGGCATCAACGCGATCGGCGTCTGCTTCCTGCACTCCTACGCCAACCCGGAGCACGAGCGGCGCATGCGCGAGGTGCTGTGGCGTGAGCACCCGGAGGCGGTGATCTCGCTCTCCAGCGACGTGCTGCGCGAGTACCGCGAGTACGAACGTTCGGTGACCACGCTGGTGGACGCCGCCGTCAAGCCCGCGATGCGCGGCTACCTCGCCAACCTGTCCACCCGGCTCGGCCGCCCGTTCTCGGTGATGAAGTCCAACGGCGGCATCCTGTCGGCCCGCGAGGTCGTCAACCAGCCGATCACCACCGTCCTGTCGGGCCCGGCGGCCGGGGCGCTCGGCGCGGCGCTCATCGCCTCCACCGCCGGCCACGAGTCCGTGATCACCCTGGACGGCGGCGGCACCTCGACCGACGTGGCCGTGGTGATCGACGGCGAGCCGTCCATCACCACCGAGGGCACGATCGGGCGCTACCCGTGCAAGATCCCGATGATCGACATCGTGACGGTCGGCGCGGGCGGCGGCTCGGTCGCGTGGATCTCGCCGGAGGGCACGCTCAAGGTCGGCCCGCGTTCCGCCGGAGCCGACCCCGGCCCGATCTGCTACGGCAGGGGCGGCACCGAGGTCACGGTCACCGACGCGCACGTCTTCCTCGGCCGGGTGCCGCCGCACCTGCTGGGCGGCGAGATCCCGCTGGACGCCGAGGCCGCCCGCGCCGGCATCGAGGCCCTGGCCGACAAGCTCGGCCTCACCCCTGAGCGCACCGCGACGGGCATCCTGGAGATCAGCGCGTTCAACCAGAGCAACGCGATCCGCCAGCTCACCGTCAAGCGGGGGCTGGACGTGCGGGACTTCCCGCTGGTGACCTTCGGTGGCTCGGGGCCGCTGCTGGCCTGCCGGCTCATCGACATCCTGGGGCTGCCCTCGGTCGTCGTCCCGCGCGACCCGGGCAACGTCTCGGCGTTCGGGCTGCTCACGGTGGACGTCAGGAACGACTACGTGCGCACGTACGTCACCCGCGACCTGTCACTCGGCAAGGCCGCGGAGATCTTCCAGGACCTGGAGCATCAGGCGGCGGAGGCGCTGGAGCGCGAGGGCTTCGCCGACCCCGTCCACATCCGCAGCGCCGACCTGCGTTACTACGGCCAGGGCTACGAGGTCCGGGTCCCGGCTCCGGCGGGGGAGATCGACGACGGGTGGCAGGCCCAGGTCGTCGAGCGTTTCCACGAGGCGCACGAGAAGCTGTACGGCTACGCCTACCGCGACGACCCCCGCCACGGGGTCGAATGGGTCAACCTGCGCGTCTCGGGCGTCGGGCCCATCACCCGCCCGGCCCTGCGTCCCCTGGACAAGCCGGGCGCGGGCGCGACCTCCGTACGGGCCGTGCACTTCGACGAGACCCGCGACACGCCGATCCACCAGCGCGCCGCGCTCGGCCCCGGCGCGACGGTGACCGGCCCCGCGGTCATCGAGGAGTACGGCTCGACCATCCCCATCCATCCGGGCTTCACGGCGACGGTGGACGCGTACGGCAACGTGGAGGTCAAGCGTGACTGATCCCATCCTCATCGAGATCGTCGAGGGCACGCTGGCGTCGGTCGAGAAGGAGGTCGAGACCGCGATCGCGCGCACCGCCCGCTCGCCGATGATCCGCGACGCGCACGACTTCCGCGCCGGCATCCACGACGCCCGCCTGCGCAAGCTGACCGGCCGCTCCTACAGCGCGCTGGTCCAGCCGGTCGTGCGCGACTTCCCGATCGAGACGATGCGGCCCGGCGACGTCTACTTCCACAACGACGTCTACCTGTCCGAGGGCGGCATCGGCCACCTGCCCGACCTGTGCGTCACCGTGCCGGTCTTCCACGACGGCGAGGTGGTGGCGTTCGTGCAGGCGTTCGGCCACCACGACGACATCGGCGGCAGCGTGCCGGGGTCGATGCCCTCGCACGCGCGCTCGGTGTTCGAGGAGGGCCTGATGGTCCCTCCGATCAAGCTGTGGGACCAGGGCGTGCCGAACGAGGCCGCGCTGCGCATCATGACCCGCAACTCCCGCATGCCCGACTCGCTGGCCGGCGACCTCGACGCCGAGTGCTCGGCCTGCCTGATGGGCGCGCGGCGGCTGGGCGAGCTGTTCGAGCGCTACGGCCGCGAGGCGGTCCAGGAGTGCTTCGACGCCATCATCGGCAAGACCACCGAGACCTTCCGCCGCGAGCTGCTGTCGAAGATCCCCGAGGGGACGTACGTGTGGGAGGACTACGCCGAGCACGACGGCGTGGACGACCCCCGCCTGCACGCCCAGCGGATCACCCTCACGGTGGACCACGCGGCCGAGACGCCGCTGACCATCGACTTCACCGGCACCTCGCCGCAGGCCAAGGGCCCGATCAACCACGCGGGCGACTACGCCGACGGCGTGTTCCTCAAGAAGTGGCTGGCCCCGATCCTGCGCAACCTGGCCGACACGCCCGAGCGGATGGCCGAGCTGGACGTCAACGAGGGCGTCGTGCCGCTCATCAAGATGGTCTTCCCGGAGAAGGGCACGCTGCTCACGCCCGTCTTCCCCGCCCCGACTAACGCCCGCACGTTCGTCATCCTGCGCCTGCTCGGCGTGCTCGCCGGCGTGCTCGCCAAGGCCACCGGCGGGCGCATGCCGGCCGACCAGGAGACGATCCGCTACACCGGCGTGTACGGAACCGACGCCGACGGTCAGCCCTACCTCATGCGCGAGGTCCTGGGCGGCGGCTCCGGCGGACGCTGGTACGCCGACGGCGAGGACACCATCCACGTCGTGCCCGACTCGCGCAACATCCCGGTCGAGTTCGCCGAGGCCCGCTGGCCGTTCCGGGTCGAGCGGCTGGGGCTCGCCTGCGACTCCGGCGGGCCGGGCACGTTCCGCGGCGGGCTCGGCTACGACAAGCACATCCGGATGCTGCGCGACGCCTCGTACATGTCGATCGCCGACCGTTCGATCCTGTCGTGCTGGGGCGTCAACGGCGGCCTGGCCGGGCGGCCGTTCCGGGTCGAGGTCAACGGCAAGGAGATGGACGGCCTGGTCGACGACTTCCCGGTGCACGCCGGCGAGATCATCCGCATCCGCACCACCGGGGGCGGCGGCTGGGGCTCCCCCTACGACCGCGACCCGCGCGCCGTCGCCGCCGACGTCCGCGACGGGAAGGTCTCGATCGCGGGCGCGCTCGGCGACTACGGCGTGGTGCTGGACGGCGACCGCATCGACGAGCGGGGCACCGCCGAGCTGCGGGCCACGCTGCGGCCCCCGTCGAACCGCTTCTTCGACCGCGGGCCGGGCTTCGCCAGGCTGTCGGGCGGCCGGACCCAGGCGGACGTGGACGAGCTCTGACCATGGCCGGCGCGGGACCTTCGCGGATCATCGCGGTACGCCACGGCGAGAGCGCGGCCAACCTCGCGCACCGGGAGGCGGGCGACCGGCCGCTGGTCTACGGGCTGGGCGACGACGAGGTACGGCTCACCGCGCTCGGCCGGCGGCAGTCGGCGGCGCTCGGGCGGCTGCTCGCGGCGCTGCCCGGCGGCGAGCGGCCCGAGGCGGTGTGGTGCTCGCCCTACCTGCGGGCGCGCGAGACGTGGGAGGTCGCGAGCGACGCCTGGGGTGACACGCTGCCGGTCGCCGTGGACGAGCGGCTCAGGGACCAGGAACAGGGGGCCTTCGACCGGCTCAACGCGGCGGCGATCCGCGAGCGCTTCCCGGAGGAGGCGGCGCGGCGCGAGGCGGCGGGCGTCTACGCCTTCCGCCCGCCCGGCGGCGAGTCGCTGGCGGACGTGGTGGCGCGGGTGCGGGCGTTCGTACGGGACCTGGACGGGCGGGCCGGCGGCCGGCCGGTGCTGATCGTCGCGCACGACTCGGTGGTGCTGGCACTCCGCCACGTCCTGGAGGGCGTCCAGAGCACCGGCCCGCCCCTCGCGCCGGTGCTCAACGCCTCGGTGTCGGTCTGGCGCGCCGGGGAGGGCTCCTTCGAGCCGGTGCGCTTCAACGACGTCGGGCACCTGGCGTGAGCGCTCAGGTGCGGACGACGAGGTCGGCGCGCTCGCGGGTGCCGTCCGCGGCGAACCACTCGCGCTCGGCCGCGAACCACTCCCGCCAGCGCGGGGCCAGCTCGGGCCCGTCCCGCTCCAGCACGCGGGCGAGGCGCACCGGCTCGGCCGCCTCCACCCACACCGTGTACGCCACCAGATGCGCGGCCGAGGCGCGGGCGGTGCCGACGCCCTCGACGACGAGCACCGGCGCGGGCGGCACCGCCACCTGCTCGGCGTACTCGCCCCGCACCCAGTCGTAGCGGCGGAACCCGCCGGGCCGCCCGTCCCGCAGCGGCTTCAGGACCTGCTCCTCCAGCGCGTGGAACCAGCCGCCGGGGCCCTCCTCCCACGGCACGGGGAAGTCGTCGCTGTGGACGACCTGGCAGGCCAGCGCCCCCGCCAGCCGCCCGGCGAACGTGGTCTTGCCCGACCCCGCCGGCCCGTCCACGGCGACCAGGCGGACGGGGCCGCACGAGGGCGGCAGGCTCCGGATGCGGGCGGCCAGCGAATTCACCGACCCAGGGTAGGTGACGGATCACCCGCAACTGAGAGAATGTTCTTTCACCCGGACGCAAGCAGGAGGTTGACCGTGCTCGGACCCCTCGGCGACATCGTCGTGCTGGACCTGTCCAGGGCGCTGGCCGGGCCGCACGCCGCGCAGATGCTGGGCGACCTCGGCGCACGGGTGATCAAGGTGGAGCATCCTGACGGCGGCGACGAGTCGCGGGGCTGGGGCCCGCCGTTCGTAGGTCCTGATCACGAAATATCGACTTATTTCCTGGCAGCCAATCGCAACAAGCAGTCCATCGCCCTCGACCTCAAGTCCGCCGAGGGCAAAGCCGTCATCGAACGCCTGGTCCGCCAGAGCGACGTCCTCGTCGAGAACTTCCGCCCCGGCGTGCTCGACCGCCTCGGCTTCTCCGTCGAGCGCCTGCACGAGCTCAACCCACGCCTGGTCGTCCTGTCGATCACCGGCTTCGGCCACGACGGCCCCGAGGGCGGGCGGCCGGGCTACGACCAGATCGCCCAGGGCGAGGCCGGGCTGATGTCGCTGACCGGCCCCTCACCCGAGGAGCCCTACCGCGTGGGCGCCTCGATCGCCGACCTGCTGGCCGGCATCCACGGCGCGTACGGCGTCGCCGCCGCACTCTACGAGCGCGAACACACCGGCAAGGGCCGCGTCGTGCGTACGTCCCTGCTGGCCGCCGTCACCGGCGTCCACTCCTACCACGGCACCGCCTGGACGGTCGGCGGCCAGGTCTCCCGCGCCGCGGGCAACCACCACGCCTCGATCACCCCCTACGGCTCGTTCCGCTGCGCCGACGGCATGCTGCAGATCGCCGCCGCCAACGACGGCCAGTGGCGCAAGGTCGCCGGGCTGCTCGGCATCGACCCCGACACCCCGAGCTACCGCACCAACCGCGACCGCCGCGCCCACCGCGAGGAGCTGGTCGCCGAGATGGAGAAGGCGCTGGCCGCCCACGACCGCGCCCACTGGCTGGCCGAGCTCGGCGCGGCCGGCGTGCCCGCGGGCGCGATCCGCTCCATCGACGAGGTCTACACGTGGGACCAGACCCGCTCCCAGGGCCTGGTCGTGGAGGTCGACCACCCGGTGCTCGGCCGGGTCGAGCTGCCGGGGCCGCCGCTGCGCTTCGACGGCCTGCCCGCCCGCGAGCACACCGCGCCCCCGATGCTCGGCCAGGACGGCGAGGCGGTGCTCGCCTGGCTGGAGGAGCGCGAACGATGACCGCCACGCGATGCCACCTGCGAGCGATGACCGCCACGCGATGCCACCCGCGCGGGCGCTCGCGCGTCAACACTGCAGGGCCGACCACGAGGGAGCGAGAGTGAGCCGTCCGGACGCGCGCACACTGATCGAAACGGTCCTCGACAGGGGGTCGTGGAAGTCGTGGGACGCGCCGCCCGCCGACCCGGCCGAGCCGGGCTCCCCCTACGCCGACGAGCTCGCCGCCGCCCGGGTCAAGTCCGGCTACGACGAGGCCGTGATCACCGGTGAGGGCCTGCTCGACGGCCGCCGGGTGGCGGTGGTCGCCTCCGAGTTCTCGTTCATGGCGGGCTCCATCGGGGTGGCCGCGGCCGAGCGGATCACCGCCGCGATCGAGCGGGCCGGCCGCGAGCGCCTGCCGCTGCTGGCCGCCCCCGCCTCGGGCGGCACCCGCATGCAGGAGGGCGCGCAGGCGTTCGTGCAGATGGTGAAGATCACCGCGGCGATCCAGGGGCACCGCGCGCTCGGCCTGCCCTACCTGGTCTACCTCCGCCACCCGACGACCGGCGGCGTGCTGGCCTCGTGGGGGTCGCTCGCGCACGTCACGGCCGCCGAGCCGGGCGCGCTGATCGGGTTCATGGGGCCGCGGGTGTTCGAGGCGCTGCACGGCTACCCGTTCCCCGAGGGCGTCCAGGTCGCCGAGAACCTCTTCCACAAGGGCCTGCTCGACGCCGTGGTGTCGGCCGACGCCCTGCGCCCCGTCGCGATCCGCGCGCTCGGCGTGCTCGCCGCCGACATGAGCGCGGTCGAGGCGGGCGAGCCGCCGGAGGAGGACCTCCGCCCGGCCGAGGCGTGGGAGGCGATCACCCGCTCGCGGCGCGACGACCGGCCCGGCGTACGCAGCCTGCTCAAGCTCGCCGCCACCGAGACCACCCCGCTGAGCGGCACCGGCACCGGCGACAACGAGCCCGGCCTGCTGCTCGCGCTGGCCAGGTTCGGCAGCGCGCCGGCCGTGGTGCTCGGCCAGGACCGGCGGATCCAGCGGGTCAGCGCGCCGCTCGGCCCGGCCGCCCTGCGGGTCGCCAGGCGCGGCGTACGACTGGCCGGCGAGCTGGGCCTGCCGCTGGTCACCGTCATCGACACCGGCGGCGCCGACCTGTCCAAGGCGGCCGAGGAGGGCGGGCTGGCCGCCGAGATCGCCCGCTGCCTGGCCGAGATGGTCATGCTCGACGTGCCGACCGTCTGCCTGCTGCTCGGCGAGGGCGCGGGCGGCGCGGCGCTGGCCCTGCTGCCCGCCGACCGGGTGCTGTGCGCCCAGCACGCCTGGCTGTCGCCGCTGCCGCCGGAGGGGGCCTCGGCGATCCTCTACCGTTCGGTCGACTTCGCGCCCGAGATCGCCCGGCTGCAGCGCGTCCGCGCCACCGACCTGCGGCGCGACGGCATCGTGGACCGGGTCATCCCGGAGATGCCCGACGCCGCCTACGAGCCGCGGCAGTTCTGCGAGCGGGTGGGGCGGGCGCTGGAGCACGAGATCGCCGTGCTGCTGCGCCAGGACCCGGCCGACCGCCTCGCGACCCGCCTGGCCCGCTACCGCAACCTCGGCACCTGACCGCCGCCACTACCTGGGCGCCTGGAGGCGTCGGCCTCCGGGGTCAGCGGGTGGCGCGCCACTCCGGCGCGAGCACCGACCAGATCTCCATGTCGAGCCGCCGCCCCCGATGCAGATAGTGCTCCCGCAGCACCCCGTCGCGGGACATGCCGAGCCGCCGGGCCACCGCGAGGCTCGCGGTGTTGTCCGCCGCCGCCCACCACTCCACGCGATGGATGCCGCGCTCCTCGACCGCCCAGTCGATGATCACCCGCACCGCCCGGGTGACCAGGCCCTTGCCCACGGCCGCGGGCTCCAGCCAGCAGCCCGCCTCGGCGAGGCCGCCGCCGACGTCCATCGTGCGGAACAGCACCCCGCCGACCAGCAGCCCGTCCAGCCAGATGCCGTAGAGCCGGCCGGTGTCGGTGGCGGCCTTGTCGGCGTAGGACACCAGGTATGAGCGGGCGGACTCCAGGTCCGTCACGACGTCGGCGAGGCCGGTGTAGCGCCCGATGTGCTCCCGGCCGCGCTCCATGTGCGCCAGGAACTCCTCCGCCCGCCACGGCTCCAGGGCCGCCAGCAGCGCGCCGTCGTCACCGAGCTCGACCGCGAAGAGCTGCTTCATGGCACCGGGATCCGCTCGACCCTGATGGAGAAGACCTCCTCGCGGGGCACCACGACCTCGTAGGCCCCGTGATCCACCATCCAGTAACCCAACGCCTCCGCCTTCATCCCGCTGTGCCCGGTGTAGGCGATGTGCAGGCCGTCCTCGTCCTCGTCGAGGATGACGCACGGCTCGCCGCCGAAGGCCCCCACGGTGCGGATGAGCACCAGCCACTCGACCTCGGCCCGCGCCACCTGCCGCCGCCAGTAGCCGCTGGCCGGCTCGAAGCCCGGCAGCTCGGCCTCGCTGAACAGCACCACCTGGCCGTCGTCCGGCCCCACGGCGGCGGGCAGGGTGTGCTCACCGAAACGGGCGACGAAGCCGGAGGCGACCGGCGTGATCTCCTCGCTCATGCGGCGGGCCGCCAGGTCAGCCCGTCGTAGCCGGCGAAGGGCCGCTCGCCGTCGCGCGTGACGTGCACGATCTCCGCCCCGGCGGGGATCGGCATCGGCACGGTGTGGAACTGCGGCACGACGTGGTCGGGCGAGGTGGTGAAGCCGTTGCCGGCGAACGGTGGAGCGTCGCTCCAGTCACCGCCCATGTGCGGACCGTACGGCACCGCGTAGGTGTCGACGTCGCGGGCATTCCAGCGCATCACGTACACCTCGGGCACCTCCGGGAACAGCTCCGAGCCGTCGAACGACAGGTCGAGGCCCCAGTAGAGCGCCTCGGGGGTGGTCAGCCTGACGCAGTCCTGCACCCGGTAGACATATCCGGAGATCACCGTCCGCTTGCCCGACAGGTAGGGGACGAGCAGACGCGGCGGGATCACTTTCTGCATCTGCGTTCCGCTCACGCTACTACTTTACGGTCGGTTGACCCCTACAAGACCCGGTGTTGAAGGCAGGGCAGCGTCGCCCGCGCCGACTCGGTGTACGCCCGGTCGACCCTGACCACCTGCACCCCCGGCGCGGTGCCCAGGTCGGCGCGGACCACGCCGAGCGGGTCGACCAGCATGCTGCGGCCCACGCCGTAGCCGTCGGAGGACTCGCCCGGGTTGGGCGCCTGGCCGACGGCGGCGGTCCACATGGTGTTCTCCAGGGCCCGCGCGCGGACCAGGGTCGTCCAGTGGTCCTCCTTGAGCGGCCCCGACCCCCAGGCGGCGATCACCGCGAACAGCTCGGCGCCCCTGTCGACCAGCGCCCGGCCCAGCTCGGGGAAGCGTACGTCGTAGCAGGTGATCAGCCCGATCCTGAGGCCGGCCAGCTCGACCACCGCCGGCTCGGTGCCCGGCTCGACCAGGTCGGACTCCTTCGCGCCGAAGGAGTCGAACAGGTGGATCTTGCGGTATGCCGCCCGCAGCTCCCCCTGGGCGTCGAGCGCCACGGCCGTGTTGCGGACCCGGCCGTCGCCCGGCTCGAACGTCCCGGCGATCACCGCCAGGCCGTGCTCGCGCGCCGCCTCGGCGAGGCCCGACACGAACGGCCCGTCCAGCGGCTCGGCGAGGCCCGTGATGCGCCGGCCGTAGCGGGTCAGCGTCGCCTCGGGGAAGATCGCGAGGTCGGCCCCCTCGGCGCGGGACAGCGCCTCCCTGGCCCTCTTGAGGTTGGTCGAGGGATCAGTGGAGACCGGAATCTGGCAGAGGGCGATTGTGGTCACGGCCCGACTCTAACCGGTTGGGCACCCGCCGAAACAAGGTCAGGCACCGCCAGACCCACTCCAGCGGCCCGTACCGGTAGCGGGCCAGCCACCACCTGCTCCCCAGCGCCTGCGCGGCGATGGTGACGGCGGCGAGCCCCACGACCGCCCAGCGGGTCGGGTCGGCCCTGACCAGCGGTAGCGTCAGCACGATCAACGCGGTGCCGGTCACGTAGTTGGTCAGCGCCATCCGGCCGAGCGGCTCCAGCACCGCCGAGAGCCCCGGCCGCAGCACCAGGAGCAGCCCCAGCGAGTACGCCAGCGCCCCCGCCAGCGCGGCCACGCTGTAG
This sequence comes from Nonomuraea sp. LP-02, assembly GCF_036289125.1. NCBI lineage: Bacteria > Bacillati > Actinomycetota > Actinomycetes > Streptosporangiales > Streptosporangiaceae > Nonomuraea > Nonomuraea sp. LP-02. The sequence continues at coordinate 338,906 of NZ_JAXCLK010000001.1, forward strand.
GCGTTCCAGCCGCCGGTGGTGAAGGCGACGTAGCCGAGCACCGCCGAGACGAGGGCGCTCGCCGCGAACCCCGGCAGCAGCAGCGACCGGGGCGGCGCCAGCCGCCACAGCCCCATGCCCACCAGGAGCAGGCCGGGGATCAGCCACGAGCCGCCGCCCTTGGCGAGCAGCCCCCACGCCAGCCCGGCCACGCCGAGCGCGAGCTGCGCCCAGCCGCCGGGGATGAACGAGGCGGGCAGCAGCGCCACCGCGCCCCAGAGCGCGTAGTCGGTCAGCACCTCGCCCGCGTAGAACAGTCCCTGCGCCAGCCCGATGCAGTAGAGCCAGAACAGCCGGCTGAGCAGCGCCCACCTGCTGTGGCCGCGCAGGAACAGCAGGAAGCTGATGCCGAACAGCGTCGAGAAGATCGGGTAGAACCGGCTCTGGAAGAGCTGCTCCACCACGAGGTCAACAGAGGTGTACGGCGCGTTGGGGACGCGCGTGTGCTGCCAGGTGTTGACCAGCATGATGCCGCACACCGCGAACCCGCGGAGCGCGTCGAGCTCTCTGATGCGCGTCATGTCACCCAGAGCAGCCACCATACGAGGAATCCGGCGCCCACGGCGGTCGCCGCCCAGCCGGTCCACCGGCGCCACCGCAGCAGCGCCCCGGCCGCCGTGAGCGCGACCGAGGCCACCGCGATCCACGTGTACGGCACGACGTCGGCGGGCAGCCCGACGGCCAGCGCCGTCGCGTTGCGCGCCGCGAGGCCGTGCACCGCCTGGGCGGTCAGCCCGGCGAAGGCCACCCCGCACAGCCCGCCGTACGCCGCGAGCGCCCGGCCCTTCAGCGCGGCCGCCACGAGCTGCGCGAGAGCCGTCAGCGCGAACACCGCGAACGGCGCGGCCAGCCACGGCGCCCGCGCGATCGCGTACGGCGCCGCGGTCACCCGCAGGTCCTCCTGCCGGCCGCCGCCCGCGTCCTGGCAGGAGGCGGCGGTCCGGGCCGCCGGGTCGGCGACGAAGTCGGCGATCATGCGGCGGGCGCACGCGCTGGACAGGAAGACGGCGTGGGAGGCGCGCGGGATCTCGGCGAAGCGGGCGTCCGGCAGCGCCTCGGCGGCCGGTCTGCTGGTCCTGACGGGGGTGGTGGGGTCGTACTGGCCGCCGAGCACGAACGCGGGGGCGCGCGGGGCCGCCGCGGCGGGCTGCGAGCGCGGCAGGGCCCAGGCGTCGCAGACCGCCTTGTCGGCGTTGTGGGTGAACAGCCGGGAGCGGCCGGCGGTGGCGTTGAACGGCAGCTCGTCCTGGCACTGCACCGCGTGGTAGAGCCCGAACTCGTGCGAGACCAGCCCCTCACCGGCGGCGTCGGCGAGTGGCCGCAGCAGCTCGTCGTGGCCCGCGGCGAGCGCGGGCAGCAGCGCCGGGGCCACCGCCGCGACGTCCGCCCCGGCAAGTCCCTCGAACAGCACGGCGGCCACGTCGTCGCCGCTCAGCCGCGCGGTGAACTCCTGGCCGAGCAGCGGGTCGGTGGCCGGCACGTGAGCGGGGGAGGCGTTGAGCCTGGCGGTCATGGACTCGAAGGCGTCCTGCACGCCGAGCTTCGCCATCGTGTCGGCCAGGTTGCGCTCGGCGTCGTCGTACCAGTCGACCCCCTCCGGCAGGAACGAGTCCAGCACCAGCGACCGGGTGCCCTCGGGGTCGGCCGCGGCGGCTTCCACCATGACGCGGGTGGAGTAGCTGACGCCGAACAGGTTCCAGCTCGGGTAGCCGAGCTCGCGGCGCAGCGCGACGACGTCGGCCGCCATCTCCTTGGTGGTGTAGCCGCGCAGGTCCACGCCCTGCTCGCGGAGCCGGTCGCGGCAGGTGACGGCGGCGGCGGCCAGGTCCGCGGGCGGGCGGCGGAGCTGCCCGAGCAGCGCCTCGGCGGTCTCGGGGCAGCTCAGCTCCGGCTCGGAGTAGCGGCCGCCGCGCTGCTCGAGCGCCACCACGTCCCGGTCGGGGAACATCTGGGCGAGAAAGCCGGTGAGCTGCAGCGACGCCGAGCCGGGGCCGCCGCTCATGTAGACCACGGGGTCCGGTCTGCGCTCGCGCGCGGTCGAGTGGCGGACGGCGTAACCGACCCGGATCGTCCGGTCTGGGGCGTCCCTGCGCTCGGGGACGACCAGGAACCCGCACGTGGTGCCGGCGGGGACGGCGACCGGACAGGGCCGCGCGGGCGGCGCTGAGGGGGTCATGACCGGCGGCGCGGACAGGACGAGAGCGAGCACGACCCGAAGGATCACCCGACGAGACTAATAGTCTGGGACCGTGACGGAACCACTAGTGTCCAGGATGCGTGCTTTTGGCACGACAATCTTCGCGGAGATGAGCGCGCTCGCCGTACAGACCGGCTCGATCAACCTCGGCCAGGGGTTCCCCGACACCGACGGACCGGCCGCCATGCTCGACCGGGCGGTCCAGGCCATCGGCTCCGGCGCCAACCAGTACCCTCCGGGCCCCGGCGTGCCCGAGCTGCGCCGCGCCGTCTCGGAGCACCGGGCCGACCACTACCGGCTCGACTACGACCCGTCCGGCGAGGTCCTGGTCACGGTGGGCGCCACCGAGGCGATCGCGGCGAGCGTGCTGGCGCTGTGCGAGCCCGGCGACGAGGTGATCGCCTTCGAGCCCTACTACGACTCCTACGCCGCCTCCATCGCCCTCGCCCAGGCCCGCCTGGTGCCCGTCACCCTGCGGCCGGTCGAGGGCCGCTTCACCTTCGACCCCGACGAGCTGCGCGCCGCCGTCACGCCGCGCACCCGCGCCGTCCTGGTCAACTCGCCGCACAACCCGACCGGCACCGTCTTCACGCGGGAGGAGCTGGAGGTCGTCGCCGAGTTCTGCCGCGAGCGCGACCTGATCGCGATCACCGACGAGGTGTACGAGCACCTGACCTTCGACGGCGTCGCGCACGTCCCGATGGCCACGCTGCCCGGCATGCGCGAGCGGACGGTGATGATCTCCTCCGCCGGCAAGACGTTCTCGGTCACCGGGTGGAAGACCGGCTGGGTGTGCGCGCCCGCGCCGCTGGTCACGGCGGTGCAGACGGTCAAGCAGTTCCTCACGTTCACGGCGGGCGCGCCGTGGCAGCTCGCGGTGGCCTACGGGCTGCGGCACGAGCTGGAGTGGGTGTCCGCGCTGCGTTCCGGGCTCCAGGACAAGCGCGACCGGCTGATGGAGGGGCTGGCGGCGGCCGGGTTCGAGGTGCTGAGGCCGGCCGGCACCTACTTCGTGCAGACCGACATCAGGCCGCTCGGCTTCACCGACGGCCTGGAGCTGACGCGGCGGCTGCCGGAGCTGGCCGGGGTGGTCGCCATCCCGACCCAGGTCTTCTACGAACGCCCCGAGCGCGGCAGGCACTACGTCCGTTTCGCCTTCTGCAAGAAGGACGAGGTCATCGACGAGGCGGCGGCGAGGCTCAAGCGCCTGTCGGCCTGAGCGGTCAGGCCGCTGCGTCAGGCCGCGCTCCCGTCGAGCGGCGTCAGGGTGGCGCTGGCCGCCTCGTGGTCCATGCCGGTGGCCTCCAGCAGGTCCACCACGACGGACCTGAGCTGCGCGATGATCACGTGCGCGGAGAACCCCAGGTGCTCCGGCCGCTCGCGGCCCGCCACGGCGAGCAGCGCCTGCCTGGCCAGCGTCGGCTCCCGGCCCGCGCCGAGTTCGAGCTGGAGCAGCAGGGCCGCCTCCGACACCTCGCGCATGGCCTCGGCCAGCGCGGCCGGGGGCGGGCTCGCCTCGCCGAGTGAGGCCAGCGTGCGCCGGCACAGCACCCGGACGTTGCGCATCGCCAGGTCCACCGGGAGCACGGCGGCCTCGTAGCGGGCCAGGCGGGCGCGCCGGTGCCAGTGCAGCGGCGAGATCGTGGTGATCTCCTTGCTGGTCTCCAGCGCCTTCTCCAGCTCCTCCACCAGTGCCTGGGTGTCGCGCGCCGCCTCCAGGGCCTCGGCCGCGAGGTCCACGTCCCGCCTCTCGATGGCCTCGGCGGCCCGCTCCAGCGCGGTGGACAGCGCGTCCAGCACGTCGGACAGGTGCTTGCCCGCGATGGTGAACGGGCTCGCGGGCATCAGCGCCACCGCCGCGATGCCGATGAAGCCGCCGGTCAGCGCGTCGGCCATGCGGTCCAGGCCGCCCGCCCCTTCGACGGGGACGAGCGTGGCCACCAGCACCGCCGACGAGCCGGCCTGCGCCACGAACAGCGCCCCGCCGTCCAGCAGCACCGCGATGGCCATGGCGAGGGCCACCACGAGCGCGATCTGCCAGGGCCCCGAGCCGATCCAGGCCATCAGCAGGTCGCCCACCCCGACCCCGAGGCTGACCCCGACGATCAGCTCCGCCACCCGGCGCAGCCGCTGCCCGAGGCCCACGCCCACGCAGATGAGCACGGAGATCGGGGCGAAGAAGGGGCGCGGGTGGCCGAGCAGCCGGACGGCGACGATCCAGGCCAGCGCCGCGCCGACCGCGCACTGCGCGATGGACGGCCACGCCAGGGCGAACGTGCCCAGCCGCTCCCTGACATGCTCGCCGAGCCTCGTACGCACCTTTTCACCTTGGCGGATCTTTATGACATTCGGATCACTTTCGCCCGTTCTAGCCGATTTGCGCGACCCGCGTCCAGTCAGCCACGTCTCACACCGGCAGGAAGCCGTCCACGGCGCGCAGGAACCCCGCCCGGTCGCTGTTGTGGATGAGGTGTCCTGCCTCGATCGTCACCAGCTCGGCCCCCGGGATGCGCGCCGCGAGACCCGCGGCGTCGAACGGGCTGGCCGCCCCGCCCGACGGCACCAGCGTGGGCGCCGTGATCCTGGCCAGCCCGTCGAGCCAGGCCGGGTCGGGGTCGAGGATCTGCCGTTCGGTGTCGTGCATCATCCGCCAGTCGAAGCCGGTGGAGTCGGTGGAGTCGTCCTCCGTGAGGGGCGACCGGCCCTGGAGCGGCAGCGGCGGCGGGACGTCCTCCAGCACGAGCCGGGCGACCCGCTCGGGATGGTTCGCGGCGAGCAGGTGCGCCACCATGCCCCCCAGCGAGTGCCCGATCACCGTGGCCCGCGCCGCGCCCGCGTGGTCGAGCAGGCCGGCCAGGTCCTCGGCCATGGCGGGCAGCGGGTAGTCGCCCGGCCGGTCGCTCCTCCCGTGACCCCGCAGGTCGGGCGCGAGCACGTGGTAGCGGGCGGCGAAGTGCTGGGTGATGCCGTTCCAGTCGTTGTGGTCGGCCGTCCGGCCGTGGACCAGCAGCAGCGGCGGAGCGCCCGCGTGCCCTTCCTCCCGGTAAACGAGCCTGATCCCGTTGACGAGTGCTTCGTGAATCACGCGGATCAGCGTACGGCGCGCCTTGACATGGCGGACGGCCTTCATGGGCAGACATTGCCCATGAAGGCCGGTGGCGGGCTCGGCTAGCGTCGCCAGGGGTGCAGAGAAAGGGTGGTCGCATGCCGGAACCGATCGAGGTCCGCAAGGTGCCGATCGAGAGCGTGACCGACGCCTCAGGGCTGTCACGTCTCATCGCCGAGGGCGTGATCGAGGCCGAACGGGTGCTCGCCGTCGTCGGCAAGACCGAGGGCAACGGCGGCGTCAACGACTACACCCGCATCCTGGCCGACCGCGCCTTCCGCGAGGTGCTGGCCAGGCACGGGCATCCGGCGCCGGAGAACGTCCCCCTGGTGTGGTCGGGCGGCACCGACGGCATCCTGAGCCCGCACGCGACCGTCTTCGCCACCACCCCGGCCGAGCGCGCCCCCGTCACCGACGAGCCGCGCCTGTCGGTCGGCGTCGCGATGAGCGAGGTCATCCTGCCCGAGGACATCGGCCGCCCCGCCATGGTGGAGAAGGTCGCCGCCGGGGTCCGCGAGGCCATGAAGATCGCCGGCATCGACGACCCGCGCGACGTCCACTACGTACAGACCAAGACGCCCCTGCTCACCCTGGCCACCATCACCGACGCGCGCAGCCGCGGCAAGGACACCGCCATCGAGGAGACCGGCCCCTCCATGGACCTGTCCAACTCGACCACGGCGCTCGGCATCGCGGTGGCGCTCGGCGAGATCGACATGCCGCGCGCCGAGCAGATCCACAAGGACCTGTCGCTCTACTCGTCCGTGGCCTCGTGCTCGTCCGGCGTCGAGCTGGACCGGGCGCAGATCGTGCTGGTCGGCAACGTACGCGGCATCGGCGGGCGCTACCGCATCGGCCACAGCGTCATGAAGGACGCCCTCGACGCCGACGGCATCTGGGCCGCCATCCGCGACTCCGGCCTGCCGCTGCCCGAGCGCCCGCACCCGTCGGACCTCGGCGGGCGGCTGGTCAACGTCTTCATGAAGTGCGAGGCCGACCCGTCCGGGCGGGTACGCGGCCGGCGCAACATCATGCTGGACGACTCCGACGTGCACTGGCACCGGCAGATCAAGGCGGCCGTGGGCGGGGTGGCGGCGTCGGTGACCGGCGATCCCGCGGTGTTCGTGTCGGTGGCGGCCGTACACCAGGGCCCGTCGGGCGGCGGCCCGGTCGCCGCGATCGCCGACCTGGGCGAATAGGGAAGGGCAGAGTGGCTCCGCCGCTCTGCCCCACGCTCTTCTACCTATGTAGAGTACGAGCTATGAAGAGCAACGCACCCCGGATGACCCTGCCGACCCAGGCCGTCCTGCGCGCCCTGCTCGCCGACCCCGCCCGTGAGCGGTACGGGCTGGAGCTCTGCGACCTCGCCGGGCTGCCCGGCGGCACCGTCTACCCGATCCTGGCCAGGCTGGAGCGGCTCGGCTGGGTGGAGAGCCGCTGGGAGGAGCCCAGCGCCCACGAGGAGGCGGGCCGCCCCCGCCGCCGCTACTACCGCATCACCCCCGACGGGGCTGAACGCGGCCGGGACGCCGTCGCCCGTGCCTACCGATCCCGCCGCCAGCCGGTCCCGGCCTGGCTGCTCCACCCGGGAGGCACCTCATGAACCGCGGCGACCCGCTCAGGCCCCTGCTGCGAGCCGCCGGCGAGTCGCTGGACGGCGAGCGGCTGCGGCTGGTGCGCCGCGCGTACGAGGTGGCCGCCCGCCGGCACGACGGGCAGCGGCGCCACAGCGGCGACCCCTACGTCACGCATCCGCTCGCCGTCGCCGTGATCCTCGCCGAGCAGGGCGTACGCGACCACGAGATCCTGTGCGCGGCCCTGCTGCACGACGTGCTCGACGGCACGGCGTGCCCCGAGGCGGAGCTGGCCGAGTTCGGCGAGGACGTCATGGCGCTGCTGCGCGGCTTCTCCGCGCTCGACAACCCCTGCGGTCTGCCGCCGGACCGGCGCGACCTCACCGACGAGCGCGTCCTGGCGCTCAAGCTCGCCGACCGGCTGCACAACCTGCGCACCGCCCGCTTCCTCCCCGAGGCCAAGCGGGCCCGCAAGGCGCGGGAGACCCTGGAGCTGTACGTGCCCGCCGCCGGAAGAGCGGGCCTGGAACGGGTGGGGGAGGAGCTGCGGCGGCTGGCCACCGCCAACCTGCCGGGGAACGGGCCGTACCGGCTCGTCAGGGCGGGCGCGGTGCTGCTCCCGCCGCACGCCCGAGCCCGCTACCTGGAGGAGTGGCTGGCCGAGCTGCACGCCATTCCCAGTCGGCGGGAGCGGAGGCGGTTCGCCGCCGGGCTGCTGCTCGGCATGCCGAGCCTGGCCGCGGCCCTCGGCCGATGGGACGCCGCCGGATGGGCACGAGCGCTGGGAGCGCTGCGAGGGCCGCGGGCGTCGCGGGCGCTGGGGGCGCTGCGGGGGCTGCGGGCGTCGCGGGCGCTGGGGGCGCTGCGGGGGCTGTGGGGCAGGATCGGGGCCGGGCGCAGGCGCAGGTAGTCTCGGGGGCTGTGCCGAGCATCCCGCAACCCCTCGACCCCGCCGACGACGGCGGCGCCCCGCCCGCCGTGGCCGCCGCCCTCGCCGCCCACCGCGACGGCACGGGCGACGTCGCCGCCGTGCTCAACGCCCTCGCCGGGGCGCGGCTGCTGGTGCCCGTGGTGGCGCTGCTGACCCGGTCCGAGGTGGGCGAGCACGGGCTGCGGCAGGAGAAGGAGAGCGAGATGGCCCTGCCCAAGCTCGTCGGGCAGGACGGCAGGCACGCGGTCCCCGCCTTCACCGGCACCGACGCGCTGACCAGGTGGCGGCCGGACGCCCGCCCGATCCAGAGCACCACACTCCAGGTGTGCCGGGCCGCGGCCCAGGAGGGCGCGGCGGCGGTCGTGATCGACGTGGCGGGGCCGGTGCCGTTCGTGATCGAGGGCGCGGTGCTGGAGGCACTGGCGGCCGTCGAGTCCGGCACCGCCGCCCAGCTCGACCGCGCCACCGTCGCCCGCGTCGAGCCCACCCCGAAACGCCGCTGGTTCTCCCGCCGCTGACCCGCCCCCGCGCTCCGCTGATCTGCCCAGCGAGACCGGTGTCGGTGAACGGGGCGCCGGGTGGCGGGTCGCGCACTAGGGTCGGCTCGTGGTCGCACTCATGGCGCTGGCCGGCCTGGTCTGCGGGCATCGCATCAGGGCGCTGGCCGACACCTACGCCCCTCCGGCCGGCGCCCCGGGAGCGGGGGTCGAGCTGGTGACCGCCGCCGTCGCGGCGCTGACCGCGTGGCGCATGGGCCTGCCGTACGTGCCGTTCGCGGTGATCGGGGTCGCGCTGGCCGTGATCGACTGGCGTACCACGATCCTGCCCGACGCGCTCACGCTCCCCGCGTACCCGATCACCGCCCTGGCGCTCTGGCCCACGGGGGAGCTGCCGCGGGCGCTGGCCGGAGCTGCGGCGCTGACGGCGCTCTACGGGCTGCTCTGGTTCGCCCGCCCCGAGGCCATGGGGCTCGGCGACGTCAAACTGGCCGGGCTCATCGGGCTCAACGCCGCCGCGGCCGGCTGGCCCGCGTGGGTCGCCGCGGCCTTCGCCGGGCAGGCGCTCGGCGCGCTCTACGCACTCGCGCTGCTCGCCACGCGGAGCGGCACCCGGCACACGCAGTTCCCTTTCGGCCCGTTCATGCTGATGGGCGCGTTCATCGTGCTGTGTCTCGACGGGTGAACGTGGGTCAGCCCACTCGGCGGCACGTGGAAGACTTGTACGCATGTTGCGCTGGTTGACCGCCGGAGAGTCCCACGGGCCCGAACTCGTCGCCGTCATGGAGGGCCTGCCGGCCGGGGTCGAGGTGACCACGGCCGCCATCGACGAGGCGCTGCGCCGCCGCAGGCTCGGCTACGGCCGCGGCGCGCGGATGAAGTTCGAGGAGGACAAGGTCACGATCGTGGGCGGCGTCCGCCACGGCCGCACGATGGGCAGCCCGGTCGCCGTCCGCGTGGGCAACACCGAGTGGCCCAAGTGGGAGAAGGTCATGGCGGCCGACCCGGTCGACCCGGCCGAGCTGGAGGGCCTGGCGCGCAACGCGCCCCGGTCGCGCCCGCGCCCCGGCCACGCCGACCTGTCCGGCATGCAGAAATACGGCTTTGACGACGCCCGTCCCGTGCTCGACCGCGCCAGCGCCCGCGAGACGGCGGCCAGGGTCGCGCTCGGCGAGGTCGCCCGCCGCTTCCTCAAGCAGGCGCTCGGCGTCGACATCGTCAGCCACGTGACCTCGATCGGCGGCGCCGAGAGCCCGTCGGACACCCTGCCCGGCCCCGGCGACCTGGCCCGCATCGACGCCGACCCGGTCCGCTGCCACGACCCCGAGGGCAGCGCCGCCATGGTCGCGGTCATCGACAAAGCCCATAAGGACGGCGACACGCTCGGCGGCGTCGTCGAGGTCCTCGCCTACAACCTGCCGCCCGGCCTCGGCAGCTACACCCACTGGGACCGCAGGCTCGACTCCCGGCTGGCCGGCGCGCTCATGGGCATCCAGGCGATCAAGGGCGTGGCGGTCGGCGACGGCTTCGAGACCGCCAGGCGGCCCGGCTCCCGCGCCCACGACGAGATCGCCTACACCACCGACGACGGCGTCCGCCGCCTCACCAACCGCGCGGGCGGCGTCGAGGGCGGCATGACCAACGGCGAGATCCTGCGCGTCAGCGCCGCCATGAAGCCGATCTCCACGGTACCGCGGGCCCTCGCCACCATCGACGTCAAGACCGGCGAGGCGGCCAAGGCCCACCACGAGCGCTCCGACGTCTGCGCCGTCCCGGCGGCCGGCGTCGTGGCCGAGGCCATGGTCGCGTTGGTCCTGGCCGACGCGGCCCTGGAGAAGTTCGGCGGCGACTCCGTCGAGGAGGTCGCGCGCAACCTGTCCGGCTACCTCTCATCCATGGTGATCAAATGACGGCCAAGGCAGTGCTGATCGGGCCTCCCGGCTCCGGCAAGACCACACTCGGGCGCCTGCTCGCCGACCGGCTCGGCGTCGGCTTCCGCGACACCGACACCGACGTCGAGGCGGTGGCGGGCAAGCCCGTCTCCGACATCTTCGTCGAGGACGGCGAGGCCCGCTTCCGCGAGCTGGAGCACGAGGCCGTACGCCGGGCCCTGGCCGAGCACGACGGCGTCCTGTCCCTGGGCGGCGGCGCCGTTCTGCATCCCGAGACGCAGGCGTTGCTCGCCGGCCACCACGTGGTCTACCTCCAGGTGGGGCTGGCCGACGCGGTCCAGCGGGTCGGCCTCGCCTCGGCCCGGCCGCTGCTGGTGCTCAGCCCGCGCAGCCAGCTCAAGAAGCTCATGGAGGAGCGGCGGCCGATCTACGAGCGGCTCGCGGCGGTGACCGTGACGACCGACCAGCGCGAGCCGGCGGAGCTCGCCGATGAGATCCTGAAGGGGCTGCCGGCATGAGCGCCGCGACCAGGATCACCGTACGCGGCGACAGCCCCTACGACGTGGTCGTCGGCACCGGCGTGCTGGCCGAGCTGCCCACCCTGTTCAGGCCCGGCGTCAGCACCGTCGCCGTCATCCATCCGGAGACCCTGCCGGAGATCTCCCGCCCGGTGTGCGAGGCGATCGCGGCGGCCGGGCACGAGGTCGTCGCCCTGCCGGTGCCCGACGGCGAGCAGGCCAAGACCGTCGAGGTGGCCGCCCGGCTCTGGTCGGAGCTCGGCCGGCACGGCGTGACCCGTTCCGACGCCGTCGTCGGCGTGGGCGGCGGCGCCACCACCGACCTCGCCGGGTTCGTGGCCGGCACGTGGCTGCGCGGCGTGCAGGTCGTGCTCGTGCCCACGACGCTGCTGGCCATGGTCGACGCCGCGGTCGGCGGCAAGAACGGCATCGACACGCCCGAGGGGAAGAACCTCGTCGGCACGTTCCTGCCGCCCGCGGGCGTGCTGTGCGAGCTGTCGACGCTCGACGGCATGCCGCGCGACGACTACCGCGCCGGCCTCGCCGAGGTCATCAAGGGCGGCTTCATCGCCGACCCCGAGATCCTGCGCCTGATCGAGGCCGACCCCGAGGGCGCGACCCGGCCCGGCGGCCCGCACACCCGCGAGCTCATCGAGCGCAAGATCCGGGTCAAGGCCGACGTCGTGGGCGCCGACCTGCGCGAGGCGGGCCTGCGCGAGATCCTCAACTACGGCCACACGCTGGCCCACGCCATCGAACGCGACGAGCACTACCGGATCCGCCACGGCGAGGCCGTCGCCATCGGCATGGTCTACGCCGCCGAGCTGTCCAGGCTCGCCGGGCGGGCCGACCTCGTGGCGCGCACACGGGCCGTCCTCACCTCGGTCGGGCTGCCCGTCTCCTACCGGGCCGACGCCTGGCCGCGACTGCGCGACCACATGCGGCTCGACAAGAAGAACCGCGGCGCCAAGCAGCGGTTCGTGGTCCTCGACGGCCTGGCCGAGCCCGGCCGGCTCGAAGGCCCCTCGGAAGAGCTGCTCGAAGCGGCCTACAAGGAGATCTCGGCATGATCCTCGTGCTCAACGGGCCCAACCTGGGCCGGCTCGGCACCCGCGAGCCCGACGTCTACGGCGCCGACACCTTCGAGGACGTCGCCGCGCTCTGCCGCGACACCGGCAAGAAGCTGGGCGAGGACGTCGAGGTCCGCCAGACCGACGACGAGGCCGAGCTGATCCGCTGGCTGCACGAGGCCGCCGACGGCCGCATCCCGGTCGTGCTCAACCCGGCCGCGTTCACCCACTACTCCTACGCGGTGCGCGACGCCATCGCCCAGCGTACGGCCCCGCTCGTCGAGGTCCACCTCACCAATCCCGCGGCCAGGGAAGAGTTCCGGCACAACTCCGTCGTCGCCGGGGTGGCGACGGGCACCATCGCCGGCTTCGGACTACAGTCGTACGTCCTTGCGCTGCACGCTATCGCGGAGTTGAACACCACCTCATGAGGCACTACAAGTCCTTCGTCGCGCTCGGCGACAGCTTCACCGAAGGACTGAACGACCCGGGCCCCCACGGCCACTACCGTGGCTGGGCCGACCGGGTCGCCGAGCGGCTGGCCGCCGACGACCCCTCCTTCCGCTACGCCAACCTCGCGGTCCGCGGCAAGCTGCTCGACCAGATCATCGCCGAGCAGGTGCCCGTGGCCGTCGAGATGGCGCCCGACCTGGTCAGCTTCTGCGCCGGCGGCAACGACCTGCTCAGGCCGGGCAGCGACCCCGACGTGATGGCGAAGAAACTCGCCCGCGCGGTGCGCGAGCTGCGGGCGGGCGGGGCCGACGTGCTGCTGTTCACCGGCGTCGATCCGCGCGACACGCCGCTGATGCGCCGCCTGCGGGGCCGCTTCGCCATCTTCTACCTGCACCTGCGCTCGATCGCCGACCTCTACGGGTGCCGGCTGGTCGACCAGTGGTCCATGCAGGGGCTGCGCGACTGGCGGGCGTGGAGCCCCGACCGGCTGCACATGAACGAGGACGGGCACCGGCTGGTGGCCGCCCGGGTCCTGGACGTGCTGGGCGTGCCGTTCGACGACTGGCGCAAGGACTGGCCGGAGCGATTCGTCGACCCGCGCGCGCGGCGGCGCGAGGACGCGCAGTGGATCCGCGAGCACCTGGTGCCCTGGATGGGCCGCCGGCTGCGGGGCGTCTCCTCAGGCGACGGCCTGTCACCCAAACGCCCCGAACTCACCCCCTGGGGCTGACCCCCGCGCTCCACCTCACGCCCTGGGCGGCCACCGGCCTGCGGGTCACGTCCTGAATGGCCGCCGGCGTCCGGCTCGCGTCCTGGGCGGCCGTCGGCCTGCGGGCTCAGCTTGTTCTTTATCCTCCGGATTGTTGTGCTGAGCAGGGTTTGATCGTTTCGCGGACAGTGAGACGGCCTTGAGTGATCATGTGCGCTCAACCACGGCCGGATCGACGTGGCACAGCTCCGTGAGGTGCTGGCCAGGCTGCCGTTGCCGTGCTGGCCGGACGGGTGGATCGCGCCGGCGGTGGATGTGTCGCCGTGGCTGCGCTCAGACGCGCCTTGCTCGGCCGAGCGGCTGTTCTGCCACGTGTACGGCCGGGCCAAGAGCGCCTCGCAGTTCATCCCGGGCTGGCCCTACTCCTTCGTGGCGGCGCTGGAGGTGGGCCGCACTCGTGGACATCCCTGCTGGACGTGGTGCGGCTGGGACCGGCCGACGACGCCACCGCCGTCACCGCCAACCAGCTCCGCGGCGTCATCGAGCGACTGATCACCGCCGGTCAATGGCGCACCGGGGACCCGGACGTGCTGATCGTGACCGATGCCGGCTACGACATCACACGCCTGGCCAACGTCCTGCGCGACCTGCCCGTCGAACTGCCGGGCCGCATCCGCTCCGATTGGGTGATGCGCTGCCCGGCACCCTCACGCGAGGAGTTCCTGCGAGCCCACCCCTACGGTGGGCGCCCGCCCAAGCCCAGCGGCGAGTTCGCCCTGGCCGACCCGGCCACCTGGCCCGAACCCGTGGTGAGCACGCTCACCGACACCACCCCCTACGGCAAGGCCGAAACCCGCGCCTGGGACCGGATCCGCCCGGCTCACCCACCGCGCCGCCTGGCTCGACCACGAGGGTGCGCTGCCGCTCATCGAGGGCACCCGGATCGGTCTGAAGGCCGAGCACCTGCCCGGCAACTGTGACGCTCCGCCAGTCTGGCTCTGGTCCTCCCGGCATCCCCAACCGCCGGCTCGCGCCCCGCTACGACGTCGGCAAGACCGTCAAACGCGGCCGCACCCTCGCAGCACTACAACAATCCGGACAATAAAGAACAAGTTAGGCGTGTGAACATCCCGGCGCAGCCGAGTCGATCTCGTGCTCGGCCGCGCCGACGTGCCTGTGAGGTAGCAGTTAGTCGGCCCGGCCGTCGGGGCCGGACCTCGTTCCCGTGTCGAACCTCGCCGTCACGGGCGCGGTGCTCCAGTCACTCACCTCATCGCCCCTGTCGATGCGCAGCAGCCGCGCCTGCACAGCGTCCATCAGCTGATCGGCGCCGGGCAGGAACTCCGGGCCGTTGACGAAGTGCATGACGGCTCCGACGACGTCCTGGCTGTCGTCCTCGTCGAGGTCCTCGGCGTCGAACGGCCTCCAGCCCGTCGCGGTGGCCGCCGCGAGAAGGCGAGCGGGGTCGTGGACGTGCAGGCCGGCCGAGTCGCCGCGGCCCCGCCGCAGGGACTCCCACGTGGCGGCCAACTCGGGGGCGTCGGCCCAGGTCCCGTTCACGACATCGGCCAGCGTACGGCGGAAGGAGGCGGCGGGCGCGTCGGGCAGGGCCGCTGCGATCCGCTCCGACTCAGCGCGGGCGGCGGGGCCCAGGCCGTTCTCCAGCACCGAGGAGAGAAGGTAGGCGGCGTGCTGAGCGGGGGCGGGATCGGTGCAGGTCAGTACGGCATGCAGGGTCGCGGGCTGGCCGGAGCGCTCGACGAGGGCGTACACCCTGCTCTTGGCGCGGGTGTGCTCGCAGTGGAAGGCGCGAGGGACGGCAGAGGTCGTGACGGGTTCTCCATCAACGTGAGGTACGTGGAAACCGCTGGTGGGCGCGGTACGGCCACGTCCTCTGACGGAGAAGTCCTGCCCGCTGGTGCTGCTGGTACGGCCAGCTGCCCGGTTCGGTGTTCGCATCGTACCGGCCGCTTGGGTGTTGTTTCGGGCGACTACACGTCGACCGGACCACCCGGGGTTGAATCGGTTCGTGAGTCCAGACGAGCGCAACGGTCTGGTGGATGAAGAATCAAGCTCAGAGGGTGTCTTCGAACCTTTGGAAGTGACCTGGGAGGAGCACTCGAAGGATTCTGAGCGGCTTGGCGACCAACGCGTCGAACTCACAACGGTGGATTCGCTTGCATCGGGCATGGTGCACGATCCGTCTGGCCGTGGAGTCGATGGAGCTCCGAGGATGCCCTGCATGGCGGGCGATGATCCATATGGAATGATCTTCATGGCCCTCCTCCGATGATGGAAGGACATGAGAATGCGGCTCAGCCTCCCTCGTAACGGCCTGCTGGCAGTGGCGGCCCTGGACCTGCTCGTCGCCTTATTGATGGTTGCGGGACGATTGACGCCCACGCCGGCGGGACTGGTGGCCGCGGCGGTGGTCGCGCCGCTGTCCGCCATGGGATACATGCACGCGTACCGGCTGTTCAGGGCCGCTCGTGAGGTCGGTGCGGCGCCCTGGGACGCGCTGAGGACGGTCGCCGATGCTCTGGTGCCGCTGCAGGTACGCATGCTCATGAGAGCGGAACACAGGAACCTGGCCAGCTTCGCTCTGTGGGTCAGGCGGCGTCAGGACGGGGTGCCGCCGGGTGGTATCGCTCTGGCGTATGCGAAGAATCAGCGGCCGCTGTTGCTGATGCTGCTGTTCGCCGTGATCGTGCAGGCCGTCGCCCTTGAGTGGATGCTGGCCGCCTCGAACGCTGCGGCCGGCCTGCGCGCCGTCGTCATGGTGGCCGATGTCTACCAACTCTTGTTCGTGCTGGCCCTCGGGGCGGCGTCCGCCACCCGGCCGCATGTCGTGACCGCGGAGGAGTTGCGCATCCGCTACGGCGCGTACTTCGACCTGCGCGTCCCGCGCGAGCTCATCGCCTCGGTCAAGGTAAGCCGTAACTACAACGCGCGTGGTGTGATCGAAGTGGCGGACGGCCACCTCACACTGGGAGTGGACGCGCAGACCAACCTGATTGTCAACCTGACCGGGCCGATCGCCGTCACCAGGCCCCTCGGCCGTCGCGAGCACGTCACCACGATCCGCTTCTACGCCGACGACCCTGGCTCAGCTTTGGAAAGCTTGCAAGGGCGTTCGTGAACCAGGTTCGACCGCGATCACGCATTGCCCGGCGGGCCCGGCTCCACAGGTTGGTCAGGCCGCCGGGGGAGCACGATCTTCAAGGTCAGGCGCAGAAAGCGGCCGGCCTTTCGAGTTTCCTTGACGATCACGGGTCGGGGATTGGAGACACCCTCTCAAGCCCTGGGCGGCCATCGGCATCCGGCCTCACGTTCCTGGGGGCCACCAACCCCCTAGGACGTGAGCCTTTGGCTCAAGCTCTGGGCTGAGCATCTGCCTTCGAGGGCCGTCCGCCGGGCTCCGGCGGGCGGCCCTTCCTGGTGTTCAGGCGTCGGCGGTTTCGGCCGCCTCGGCGGCCAGGCGCTTCAGTGCGGCGCGGGGGATCGCCGGGTCGGTGGTGCGCCAGAACGGGGGCAGCGAGTTCAGCAGGAAGCCGCTGTAGCGGGCCGTCATCAGGCGCGGGTCGAGGACCGCGATGACGCCCTTGTCGTGCTGCGAGCGCAGCAGCCGCCCCGCGCCCTGGGCCAGCAGCAGCGCGGCGTGGTTGGCGGCCACCGCCATGAAGCCGTTGCCGCCCCGCGCGGCCACGTGCCGCTGGCGGGCGGAGGTCAGCGGATCGTCGGGGCGCGGGAACGGCACCCGGTCGATGATGACCAGCCGCAGCGACGGCCCCGGCACGTCGACGCCCTGCCACAGCGAGAGCGTGCCGAACAGGCACGTGGGCTCGTCCTCGGCGAACTGCTTGACCAGCAGCATCGTCGAGTCGTCGCCCTGGCACAGCAGTGGCACGTCGAGCCGGTCGCGCAGCGCCTCGGTGGCGGCCTTGGCCGCCCGCATCGAGGAGAACAGCCCCAGCGTGCGCCCTCCGGCCGCCTCGATCAGCTCGGCGATCTCGTCGAGGTATTGCTGCGGCAGGCCGTCGCGTCCGGGCTGGGGGAGGTGTTTGGCGACGTAGAGGATGCCGGACCTGGGGTGGTCGAAGGGGGAGCCGACGTCGATGCCCTGCCACTCGCCGGGCCCGCTGAGCCCCCACTGCGCGGCCAGCGCGTCGAACGTGCCGCCCAGCGCGAGCGTGGCGGAGGTGAGGACCACCGTACGCTCGCCGAACAGCTTGTCGCGCAGCATGCCGCTGACGGTCAGCGGCGCGACGCGCAGCGCGGGCGGCCGGCGGTCGGTGCCACCGTCGAGCCAGACGACCTCGGCGCGGTCGGCCTCGGAGGCGTGCCCGTAGGCGTCCAGCATGCGCACCGCCGTGTCGTGCACCTCGTCGAGGGCGGTGAACGCGGCCTTGCGCTGGCCCGCCTTGTCGGGGTCGTCCTTGTCGGCGTTGCGCGGCCCGAGGGCCGTGACGCAGCGCCAGGCGGTGTCGCGGATGAGCTGGAGGGTCAGCCCCAGCACCTGGGGCAGCTCGTCGACGCGCCCCGGCGGGGCGGCGGCGAGCAGCGCCTTGAGGTCCTCGCCGGCCTCCTGGAGCTGGTCGGCGACCGACTGCTCGATGAGCCGGCCGACCCGCCGTACGGCCAGCGACACGGTCAGCTCCGACAGCTCGCCGGTGACGACGGACGTGACCCGGTCGACCAGCTCGTGCGCCTCGTCGACGACCACGACCTTGTGCTCGGGCAGCACCGGCAGCTCGCCCATGGCGTCGATGGCGAGCAGCGCGTGGTTGGTGACCACGACGTCGACCTCGCCGGCCCGCTGCCGGGCCAGCTCGGCGAAGCACTCGGCGCCGCTGGGGCACCGGTTGGCGCCCAGGCACTCCTGCGCGCTGACCGAGAACTGCCGCCAGGCCTGCTCGCTCACGCCCGGCACCAGCTCGTCGCGGTCGCCGGTCTCGGTCTCCTCGGCCCACTCCTGGATGCGCTGCACCATGCGGCCGGTGGCGCTCACCTCGCGCGGGTCGAAGAGCTGGTCCTGCTCGTCGTCCTCGGGCCAGCCGGCGGTCGCCTTGTAGCGGCACAGGTAGTTGCGCCGGCCCTTGAGTATGGCGAACGTCGGCTCGTGCGGCAGCTCCTTGCCCAGGGCCTCGGCCAGGCGGGGGAGGTCGCGGTCGACGAGCTGGCGCTGCAGCGCGATCGTGGCCGTGGAGACGACCACGGGCTTGTCGCTGTCCATGGCGTGGCGGATCGACGGGACGAGGTAGGCCAGCGACTTGCCGGTGCCCGTGCCGGCCTGCACGGCCAGATGCTCGTCGGCGTCGATGGCCTGCTGCACGGCGCGGACCATGGTGACCTGGCCCTGCCGCTCGCTCCCTCCGACGGCGTTGACGGCGATGCTGAGCAGTTCGTCGACTGACGGGAGATGGGAGTCCGGCACGGCAGTAAACGCTACCCGCATTTGCCGGGTCGCCGTGCCGAACGCGGCGTGATCGGCCAGACGCATCCCGGCATTCCCGAACGCGTGCGGCGGCGGGCGTGGCACACTGGGCGATCGGGACCCCAACAAGTCGGACACGCGCTCATGGTGGTTGACGAGGGGGGCCTGGAGTGTGTATGGGAGAGCCGGTTCAGTAGGGTTTTCCGGGGTTGAGTGGACGCATAAAGGCTGGTTAATACAGTATGTCTGCCATGTCGGAAGTTGTCCCGTTGCCGTCGTTCGGCGAAGTCTTCTTCGATGCACGAGGTCAGGAGCGCTGCCTCCGGGTCACGTGGCACGAGGGCACCTTGGTGCTCAGCCTGTGGCGTGGGGAGATGTGCACAGCGAGCTTCCGCATGCCGATGGAGG
This sequence comes from Nonomuraea sp. LP-02, assembly GCF_036289125.1. Taxonomy (NCBI): domain Bacteria; kingdom Bacillati; phylum Actinomycetota; class Actinomycetes; order Streptosporangiales; family Streptosporangiaceae; genus Nonomuraea; species Nonomuraea sp. LP-02. The sequence goes on from NZ_JAXCLK010000001.1 coordinate 357,734, forward strand.
ACGTCGGCCGGCTGCTCGACACCCTCGACGAGGGCTTCGCCGAGGCCACGGGCGAGCAGCCCGCCGTGCCCGCGCACGACCCTGGCACCGAGGTCATGCCGGGCACCGGCCAGTACCAACGCCCGGCGCAGCCTCTCCACCAGCCGCAGTCGCCGCTCGACGAACGGCCGGTCGCGCTGTCCCCGAACGACGTCCTCGTGGCCCGGGGCCCGGCGCCCCAGGACAAACTCGTGGCCGGGTTCGGCGAGACGACCGGATCGAGGGAGCAGACCCCCGCCTACGGCGAGCGGACGCCCTTCACCGGCCCTCAGTACGTCGAGAGCACCGGCCCCCAGCCCCGCTACACCGGCGACCCCTACAGCGGCCCGCAGTACACCGGCGACCCGGCGAGCGGTCCCCACTACTCCGGCGACCCTGCCAGCGGCCCTCACTACACCGGCGACCCCGCCAGCGGTCCCCAGTACACCGGCGACCCGTTCAGCGGGCCGCAGTACACCGCCGACCGGTCGCCCTACCAGCCGCAGCAGCAGCCCGACCGCTTCACCGGCCCCCAGTACGCCGAGCCCCAGTACGCCGAGCCCCAGTACGCCGAGAACGAGCCCCTCTACCAGATGCCCGGCGCCGACCAGCGCCGTCCGGCGCCGCTCAGCACCGACCCCCTCGGCTTCCCCTCCCAGGCCGCCGGCACGTACGCCGGGAGCGGGCAGCCGGCACAGCCCTACCAGTCGGACCCGTACGGGCCGGATTCCTACGGGTCCGACTCCTACGGTCGCCGGGACTCCTACGCCCAGCCGTCCCAGCAACAGCAGCAGCCGCCGGCCCAGCAGCAGAGCCAGGGCGGCGGCTCCGGCGGGGCCGGGCTCGGCACGCCCATGCACGGCATCCCCGGCGCCGGCCGCCGCCGCACCGCCCCCCAGCAGGCCGCCCCCCAGCAGGCCGCCTCCGGCTACGGCGCCGACTACCGGGACGACTACGGCTCCTACCAGCAGCCCAACCCGGTGGACCCGCTGCTCGCGCTCGGCCGCCAGGAGCAGTACCCGCAGCAGGCCGACCCCGGCATGACCCGCCCGTACGTCGGGGACCCCATGTTCTCCACGGGCGAGCGCCTGCGCCCCGACCAGCCCGACTACCACGAGCGGAGCGACCGCAGGGACTGGTGAGCGGACTTTCGGGTCCGCGCGGCCAGGTACGCTCTCGTCGGCGAGTCCGATCAGCCGACGGGGGGAGGCGCACCGATGAGTCCCATCATGGGCCTGCAACTGCTGCTGGTGGCGGGCGGCGCGATCGCCGTCGCCGCGGTCGCCAGGCGCAAGGGCTGGCCGGCGCCGCTGCTGCTGGTGGCCGCCGGGCTGCTGGTGTCGCCGCTGGTGCCCGCCGTGCCGCTCGACCCGGAGCTGGTCCTCTACGTCTTCCTGCCCCCGCTGCTCTACTCCGCCGCCCTCGACAGCTCCTACCTGCGCCTGCGTGACGCCAGGCGGGCCGTGGGGCTGCTGTCGATCGGGCTGGTGCTGTTCACGGCCGCGGTGGTCGGCTTCGTCGTGCACCTGCTGCTGCCGGACCTGCCGCTGGCGCTGGCGTTCGCGCTGGGCGCCATCATCGCGCCGCCCGACGCGGTCGCCGCCGTGGCGGTCGGGCGGCGGCTCGGGCTGCCGCGCCGCACGCTGACCGTCCTCATCGGCGAGAGCCTGTTCAACGACGCGACCGCGCTGACGGCCTACCGGGTGGCGATCGGCGCGTTCGTGGGCGGCACGGTCGATCTGCTGCACAGCGTCGGCGAGTTCCTGCTGGCGGCGGTCGGCGGCGTGGCGATCGGGCTGGCGCTGGCCCTGGTGTTCGCCTGGCTGTTCACGCTGACCCGCGACTCGCTGGTCGAGAACACGCTGACGCTGCTCATCCCGTTCGCCGCCTACCTCGCGGCCGAGTCGGTGCACGCCTCCGGCGTGATCGCGGTGGTCATCGTCGGCCTCTACCTCGGCTCCCGCATGCACCTGCGCGGGTTCGGCACGCGGCTGGTGTCCGACGCGGTGTGGCAGGTCACCGCCTTCTTCCTTGAGACGATCGTGTTCGCGCTGATCGGGCTGCAACTCGTCACCGTGATCCGCGGCATCTCCGGCTACAGCGCCTGGGAGGTGGCCGGCTACGCCGCCGCGGTGCTCGGCGCGACCATCCTGACCAGGTTCGTGTGGGTGTTCGCCGCTTCGTTCCTGATCAAGGTGCGGGGCGGCCCGGCCGGGCCAGGCCGGCAGCAGCGCGTCCTGCTGGGCTGGGCGGGCATGCGCGGCGTGGTGTCGCTGGCGGCGGCCTTCGCCATCCCGCCCGAGGTGCCGCCGCGCGACCGGGCGATGCTGCTGTTCCTGACGTTCACCACCGTCATCGGCACCCTGCTCATCCAGGGCACCACGTTCCCGGCGCTGATCAAGCGGCTCGGCGTGTCCAGCGACCAGGAGCGCTACGAGGACCGGCTGTCCGAGGCGGCGGCCCAGCAGGCGGCGCTGGAGGCGGGCATCGCCGAGCTCGACCGGCTGGTGGCCGAGCTCGGGAACGAGCCCGACGAGATCCAGAAGCAGGTCGTCGACCAGCTCAGGGAGAAGTCCTGGCGGCGCTCGCTCACCGCGTGGGAGCGGCTCGGCGGCGGCACCGGGCAGGGCGGCGCGGAGACGCCGAGCACGCTCTACCGGCGGCTGCGCCGCGACATGCTGCAGGCCGAACGCCAGGTGTTCGTACGCCTGCGCGACGAGCGGCGCCTCGACGACGAGGTGCTGCGTGAGGTGATGGCCCAGCTCGACTTCGAGGAGGCCATCCTGGAGCGCTGAGGCCGGCCGGCCTCAGGCCAGCAGTTTGTCCACGAAGCACCAGCGCCAGTTCTCGCCAGGCTCGAACGACTGGACCACCGGATGTGCGGTGCCGTGGAAGTGGGCGGTGGCGTGCTTGCCCGGCGAGGAGTCGCAACAGCCGATGTGGCCGCACTCCAGGCAGCGCCGCAGATGGACCCACCGGCCGCCCGTCGCCAGGCACTCCTCGCAACCTTCAGGAGTGCGCGCCGCAGGGTCGTCGGCCTGGAAAAGATGCTCGCAAGTAGCCATATCAATCATCCTAGTACGCGGTGACAAAGGCGATCTTAGGGGCGTTCTTCCTGCTCACCGCCCCTGCGGCCGATCCTCCGGAGGCGTCTCCTCCTGGCTCTCCCGCTCGGGATCGGCGTCCACGGCCGGGCGGCAGTGGGCGGCGCAGCCTTCGAAGCGGTCCCGGTCGATCGGGGTGAAGGACGCCGGAGGGACGTTCTTCAGCGCCGCGATCATCGTCGCCTTCCAGATCGGCCCGGGAAGGCTCGCCCCGGCGACGATCCCGTAGTAGCGGCCGCCGATCGTCACCCCTAGCAGCTTGTGCCGCTGCGAGCCCCGCGGGTCGCCGATGCTCACCGCCGCCGCCAGATCGGGGGTGAAACCGGCGAACCAGGCGGTCGCGTAGTCGTCGGTGGTGCCGGTCTTGCCGGCCGCGTCCCGGCCGATGCCGCCGACGCCGCGCATCGTGCCCTTGGTGAACACGCCGGACAGCACGTCCGCCGTGGCGTCCGCGACGGCCGGTTCGAGGGCCTGGCGGCACTTCGGCCGGTAACGGGCGGTCTTGCCGTTCCGGTCGGTGATGGCGGTGATGGCCATCGGCGCGCAGTACGTGCCGCGGGCCGCGATCGCCGCGTACGCGGTGGCCACGGTGACCGGGTCCATCTCGTTGATGCCGAGCGTGAACGTCTCGTACTCCTGGAGCGGGCGGCCGTCCGCGCGGCGGATGCCGAGCGACTTGGCCGTGGTCACCGTCTCGCAGAGGCCGGCCCGGCGCTCCAGCTCCATGAAGAACGTGTTCACCGACCCCCACGTGCCCGTCCTGAGGGTCTTCCAGCCGGGGGAGCCCTCGTCGTTGGTGACCGTGTGGGACGGGTCGCCGACGTTCTCGCCCGCGCAGTTCTTGAACGTCGCGTACGCGGGCGCGCGGTAACCCGCGCCCACGGTGAACCCGTCGTCCACCTTCATGCCCTGCTTCAGCGCGCTGATCAGGGTGAACGTCTTGAACGTCGAGCCCGCCTGGAACCCGGCCCCGCCGCCGTGCGCCGCGTCGGCGACCACGTTGTACGAGATCTCGTGGCGCGCCGCGCGGTTGCCGTACGTGCGGCTGGCCGCCATCGCCTCGATCGCGCCGGTGCCCGGCCGGACCAGGGCCTCGGCGGCGACCGCATGGTCGGAGGCGTGGACGTACGCGCGGATCGCCCGTTCGGCGGCCGCCTGCTTGACCGGGTCGAGGGTCGTCCTGATGGTGAGGCCGCCGCGGTTGAGCGTGGCGAGGCGGGCCTTGGCGGTCCGGCCGAAGTCGGGGTTGTTGAGGATCTCCTGGCGGACGTACAGGCAAAAATAGGGATATTTGCTGGCTTCGCAGCCGCCGGGAAGCTTCGTGCCCTTGTAACCGAGCTTGGTGCGCTTCGCCCGGTCGGCGGCCGCCTGGGTGATCTTTCCCAGCTCCGCCATCCGGTCGAGCACCACGTTGCGCCGCTTCAGCAGGCGGGCCTGCTGCTCGCGGCCCAGATTGGGGTCGGTCGCGTTCGGGTCCTGCACGGCGCCGGCCAGCGTGGCGGCCTGCGGCAGGGTCAGGCGGGCTGCGTGGACGCCGAAGAAGCGCCTGGCCGCCGCCTCGACCCCGTACGCCCCGGCGCCGAAGTACGCGATGTTCAGATATTTCTCAAGAATCTGGTCCTTGGTGTATTTCTTCTCCACGCCCATCGCGTAACGCAGCTCGTTCAGCTTGCGCGTGTAGCTGGCCTCCAGGGCGGCCTCGCGCTCCGCGTCGGTGCCGGCGGAGTTGAGCAGCACCTGCTTGACGTACTGCTGGGTGATGCTCGAACCGCCCTGCGCGACCTTGCCCGCCCGCAGGTTCGTGGCGAGCGCGCGCAGCGTGCCCTCCACGTCGATCGCGCCGTGCTCGTAGAAGCGGTAGTCCTCGATCGCCACGATGGCCGTCTTCATGACCTCGGCGATGGCGTCGAAGCCGACCACTTCGCGGTACTCCTCGTAGAAACGCGCGATCTCGCGGCCCTTCGCGTCCCGCACGATCGTGACCTCGGCGGGCGGCGGCTCGACCAGGTCGACCGGCCTGAGGTCCACCTCGTCGGCCGCCGCCACCAGCCCGAACCCGGCCCCGCCCACGGCCGGGACGGCGATCCCGGCCAGGAGCACGCCCGCCGCGGCCCCCGCGGCGGCCAGGCGTACGATCTTCGTCCCCCGGCCCGCCATCAGAGCCTGCCGAGCCCGCGGGCGAGCACGGTCGCGGTCTTCGCCAGCACCTTGTCGTCCACCGCGGGCGTCGACCGGGTGGTGTAGACGGCCATGATGATCGGGGCGGCCGCCTTGTCCGGCCAGATGACGGCGATGTCGTTGGCGCCGCCGATCTCGGCGTTCGTGCCGGTCTTGTCGCCGATGGTCCAGCTCTTGGGCAGGCCGGCGCGGATGCGCGCGTCGCCGGTCTGGTTGGCCCGCAGCCAGCCGTTGAGCCGTTGCCGGTCCTTGGCGTTCAGCGCGTCGCCCCAGGTGAGCAGGCGCAGGTCGCGGGAGATGGCGGCGGGCGTGGTGGTGTCCCGCTTGTCCTTCGCGGTCCAGTCGTTCAGCTCGGTCTCCCAGCGGTCGAGGCGCGAGACCGGGTCCTTCAGCGACCGGAAGTAGCGGGTGAGCCCGGCCGGGCCGCCGACCTGCTTGAGCACCATGTTGCCCGCGGTGTTGTCGCTGAGGGTGATGGTCGCCTCGCAGAGCTGGGCGACGGTCAGGCCGTCGGCGACATGCTTCTCCGTCGTCGGCGAGTTGGGCTTGAGCTCGGCCTTCGTCCACTTGACGACCTTGTCCATCAGGCCGGGCTCGGACGTGCGGGCCTTGTGCAGCGCCGCCGCGCAGACGGGCGCCTTGAACGTGGACAGCAGCGGGAACCGCTCGCCCGAGCGGTAGCCGACCGTCCGGCCGGTGGCGGTGTCGATCGCGTACGCCCCGATCCGTCCGTTGTAGGACTTCTCCAGCGCCCGCAGTTCCTTCGTCACCTGAGCCTGCCCGCCCCGCAGCGGCGCGACGGCGGCGTCCGCGGTCGCGGCCGTCGCCGTCCCCAGAGCGCTCCCGGTGAGGAGCGTGGCCGCGAGAGCGGCGGCGAGGCGGCGGGCGGAGGCGTGTCGCATGTGACCTGTCCTAACTGTCGTCCGTCAGAAGGCAGCAGCACACCAGACCGGATCACATGATGTCTAATAGCGATATCGGCAATCAGTTGATATTGAATCCGATATCATCGCTGGTGGGGATTGTCGCGGATTTCAGCAACCGCGCGCCGGCGGGTGCTTGGGTAGGGTCGGGGCATGCGACTCCACAAGAGCCGATTGTTGTCCCTCGCCGGCCTCTCCGCCGTCGCCCTCGCCGTCGCGGGATGCGGCGAGGTCAACCAGACCATCGACAAGGCCCAGGCGTGCCTGGAGGCGCCCAAGATCGTCACCGACCTGGGCGCGCAGATCACCAAGCTCACCGACGATCCCCAGGCCATGGACAAGGCGCTCGACGACGCCGCGGCCAAGCTCGGCGACGTGGCCGACCAGGCCGCCAACACCACGCTCAAGGAGGCCTCCGACAACCTGGCCGCCAAGCTGAGCGGCATCTCGGTCCAGAACGTCAATGACGCCGTCGACGCGGCCCAGCAGGTGGGCAAGGAGACGGTCACGTACCTGGAGACGGTCCGGCAGGCCTGCACCAACTGAGCGGGCGGGCAATCCCGCCTTCTCTAGGGGAAAAGTGGACGAATTACCGTTTTTCCCATGGAACCCGACCCGCGTTTCACCTTGGCCAACGAACGCACCTTCCTCACCTGGCTGAGCACGGCGCTGGCGCTCAGCGCGGGCGGGGTGGCGATGGCGGCGTTGCCCGCCGACGTGTTCGTCCCGTGGATCCGCACCACGCTGGCCGTCGTGCTCGTCGCCCTCTCGGCGCTGGCCGCCGGCCTGGCCTATCCCCGCTGGCGCAACATCCAGCGGGCCCTGCGCGCCCAGGCGCCGCTGCCGCCGCCCGCGCTCGCCGCCGTGTTCGGCTACGGCGTGGCGCTGGTGGCGGTCATCGCGCTCGTCCTCGTCCTCCTCGCGGCCTGACGGGGGGTACGCGACCATGGGGAGCGCGCCGGAGGAGGAGGTCTGGGACAGCGGCCTGCAGAGTGAGCGGACCCGGCTCGCCTGGGTGCGTACGGCGGTGCTGCTGGCCACCGGCGGGCTCGGCGCGGCCGGGATCGCGCTGCGCAACGGACTGCCGGTCGCCGCGGTGGCGGTGTTCGCGACGGCCTCGTTCTGCGGCGGCGTGCTGCTCATCAGGACGCGCGCCCGCTACCGCCGGGTGCAGGCGGCGCTGCACGGCGGCCGGCCACTCGACCACGGCGCGGACGTGCTGGTCGCCTGGCTCGGCACGCTCTGCGTGGTCCTGGGGGCGGTCGTCTTCGTCTGGTCGCGCACCCTCTGACCTGCGTGAAGGGCCGGTTTGCGTGATCCGGCGCCGAGGGCGGAGACTCTAGATGAGGGGGTGATTTCGTTGGAGGAAGAACGCAGAATCGTGCCCTTCGAGTGCCGCAGCTGCTGGCACGTGTGGGAGGAGGAATACCTCGTCCGGCACGTCGAGGACGACCACGGCAACGAGGCGACGCTCTGGCTGCGCAACAGGATCGCGGTCCCGCCGCCCTCCCCGGGGGCCAGGTGCCCGAGGTGCGGCTGCGAGCACGCGACCACGTTCCCCGAGGGCTATCTGCTACGGCATCCTGAGCTGGTCCCGCCGGACACCGCGGCGGCACCCGACGAGACGCCGTTGATGAGCCCCGTTCCGCGGCCGCTCTATTAGGGGCAAACCTGACGGTTGGTGAGCTTTTCCTGACGTCAGGTGTCACAAGACCGCCTTGCCGGTCCAATGTGACCAGGCGGACACTGAGGGCGAACGGCGATCCGCGGTCGGGGGTGATCTTCGTGCCCGAAGGGTTCGAGACCCGGGTGTCATGGCTTTTCGAATGCCTGCACTGCCTGCACGTGTGGGAGGAGGACTACCTGCTCCGCACCGTCACCGACACGCGAGGCAACGAGACGCAGATCTGGCTGAGCTCCGGCGTGGCGGTGCAGCCGCCCTGGTCGGGGCCGTCCTGCCCCGGCTGCGGCGCCTATCGGGTGACGTCGTTCCCGGCCGGCTACCTGAGCCGCCACCCCGAGCTGGTGGCGGCCCAGGAACCGGACCCCGCACCCGTACGGGTGCCGGGGATCAGGCCGCCGGACCGGGTGGCCGCCGTGGAGCGGGTCACCCTGCCCGGCCGGCTGCTGGTGGCGCTCGGGGTGCCGATCGCGTTGTTCGTCGGCTACGAACTGTATGCCGCGATCGTGCGGCCCGTGCACCACTGACGGGTCAGCTGCTCAGACTGTCGAGCCACGCCTGGTGCAGGCCGGCGAACCGGCCCGCGGAGGCGATGAGCCGGTCGGGCGGCCCGTCCTCGACGATCTCGCCGCGGTCCATGACCAGCACCCGGTCGGCGATCTCGACGGTCGACAGCCGGTGCGCGATGATCAGCGCCGTACGGTCGGCCAGGATGGTCCGCAGCGCGCGCTGCACCAGCCGCTCGCTGGGCACGTCGAGGCTGGAGGTCGCCTCGTCGAGGATGAGCACCGCGGGGTCGGCCAGGAAAGCCCGCGCGAACGCGACGAGCTGCCGCTGCCCCGCGGACATCCGGCCGCCGCGCTTGCCGACCTCGGTGTCGTAGCCGTCGGGCAGGCTCGTGACGAACTCGTGCGCGCCGATCGCCTTGGCGGCCTCGCGCACCTCCCGGTCGGAGGCCCCCGGCCGGCCGAACCTGATGTTGTCCGCCACCGTGCCGCTGAACAGGAAGTTCTCCTGCGTCACCATGACCACGGCCCCGCGCAGCGTCGGCTCGTCCAGCGTGCGCAGGTCCACGCCGTCGAGCAGCACCCGGCCCTCGGTCGGGTCGTAGAAGCGCGAGATCAGCTTGGCGAGCGTCGTCTTGCCCGCGCCCGTCGAGCCGACCAGCGCCACCGTCTGCCCGGCAGGGACCGTCAGGTCGAGGCCGGGCAGGATCGGCATCTCCTCCACGTAGGCGAACCTGACGTGCTCGAAGCGGATCCGGCCGCGCGCCCGGCCCTGCGGCAGCGGCTGCGGATCGCGCGGCTCGGGCACCGACGGCTCCTCCTCCAGCACACCCGACAGCTTCTCCAGGGCGGCGCTCGCCGACTGCAGCGTGTTGTAGAACTGGCTGACCTCCTGCATCGGCTCGTAGAACTGGCGCAGGTAGAGCAGGAACGCGGCGAGCACGCCGACCTTGACCTCGTCGTGCAGCGCCAGGTAGCCGCCGTAGAGCAGCACCCCGCCGACCGTGAGGTTGCCGACCAGCCTGATGCCGGTCATGAACGTCGCGCCGAGCTTCATGCCGCCGGCGTTGGCGTCCCGGTAGTCGTCGTTGAGCTGCTCGAAGATCTCCTGGTTGCGCGGCTCCCTGCGGAAGGCCTGCACCGCGCGGATGCCGGTCATCGACTCCACGAAGTGAACGATCACCAGGGCGACCGTCTCACGGGTGCGCCGGTAGACGATGGCCGACTGCCGGCGGAACCAGCGGGTGAACAGCAGCAGCAACGGCAGCGGGACGAGCGCCATCAGGCCCAGGTGCGCGTCCAGCACCAGCAGCAGCACGGCGGTGCCGACCATGGTCAGCAGGGCTCGTACGAGTGCGTCGAAGCCCGACTGCAGCAGCTCGGCGATGCTCTCGATGTCCGAGGTGAGCCGCGAGATGACCCGCCCCGAGGTGTACTTCTCGTGGAAGCTCAGCGACAGGCGCTGGAAGTGGTCGAAGACTCGGCGGCGCAGCTCCAGCAGGGTGTTCTGGCCGATCCGGCCGGACATGTTGAGAAACGTCTGCCTGGTCACCGCCTGCACGACGGTGGAGAACAGGATCACCCCGACCACGGTCAGCAGGACCGCCGGGCCGTCGCCGCGGGCGAGCGGCGGGATGCCCTCGTCGATGCCGATCGAGACCAGGAACGGGATGGACAGCCCGGCCGCGCTGGAGAGCACGATGGTGGCCACGAGCAGCGCGATCTGCTTGCGGTAGGGCCGCAGCAGCGCGCCGAGCAGCCGCCGCGACCGGTCGCGCAGCAGGACGGAGACCTTCTCCGGCAGCTCGTCCTGGTCCTCGGAGGCGACCCCGCGCCAGGACGTCCGCGAGGAGTCGGTGGTGGTGCTCGTGGTGGTGCTCATCGCAGCGCTCCTTCCGAGGCGTCGTCGAGGTCGGCGTCCTGGGCCAGCAGCTCGCGGTATTCGGGCACCTCGGCCAGCAGCTCGTGGTGCTGCCCGACGTGGGTGATCGTGCCGTCGCGCAGCAGCGCCACCTTGTCGGCCAGCAGCACGGTGGAGGCGCGGTGGGCGACCACGATGCCGGTCGCGTCGCGCAGCACGTGCCGCAGCGCCTCCTCCACCAGGGCCTCGGTCTCCACGTCGAGCGCGGACAGGGTGTCGTCGAGCACCAGGATGCGCGGCCTGCTGAGCACGGCGCGGGCCAGGGCCAGGCGCTGGCGCTGGCCGCCGGACAGGGACAGGCCCTGCTCGCCGATGCGGGTGTCGAGACCCCACGGCAGGTCGTGGACGAACCCGGCCTGCGCGGTGCGGATGGCCTCGGCCAGCTCCTCCTCGGTGGCGTCGGGCCGGCCGAGCATGAGGTTCTCGCGCACGCTCATCGAGAACAGCGTCGGCTCCTCGAACGCCGTGGCCACCACCGTGCGCAGAGTGGTGAGCTCCAGGTCGCGCACGTCGTGCCCGTCGATGGTGACGCGGCCCTCGGTCGGGTCGAGCAGGCGGGGCACCAGCGCCGTCAGCGTCGTCTTGCCCGCGCCGGTCGGGCCCACGATCGCCACGGTCTCGCCGGGCCGCACCTCCAGTCGGACGTCGCGCAGCACCGGCCGCTCGGCGCCGGGGAAGCTGAACCCGACGCCTTCGAAACGCAGGTGGCCGCGGGGCCGCTCGATGGTCTCGGTGCCGCTCTCGATGGACGGGACGGTGTCCATGACCTCCATGAGGCGGTCGGCCGAGGTCATCGCCTCCTGGGCCATCGCCAGGATGTAGCCGAGGCTCGCGATCGGCCACACGAGCTGCAGCATCAGCGTGGTGAAGGCGACCAGCGCGCCCAGCGTCAGCCCACCTCCGCCGACCGCGAGCGCGCCGAGCAGCAGCACCAGGGCGAGCGTGACGTTGGGGATCACCTCCAGGAAGGAGAAGAAGCGGGCCGACATGCGCACCTTGGCGAGCGAGGTGTCGTACACCTTGAGCGCCGCGTCGTCGAAGCGGTCGTAGACGTGGTGGCGGCGGCCGAACGCCTTGATGGTGCGGATGCCGAGCGCGGACTCCTCCACGAGCGTGGCGAGGTCGCCCTGCTCGTCCTGGACCTGGCGGGAGATGCGGATGTAGCGCTTCTCGAAGCGCAGCGACGTCCACACGATCGGCACGGCCGAGGCGAGCACCAGCAGCCCGAGCGGCCAGTACATGTTGAGCAGCAGCACGGTGACGGTGATGAGCTGCAGGATGTTCATGACCAGGAACAGCAGGCCGAAGCCGAGGAAACGGCGGATGGTCGACAGGTCCGTGGTCGCCCGCGACAGGAGCTGGCCCGACTGCCAGTCGCCGTGGAAGCGCATGGGCAGCCGCTGCAGGTGCTCGTAGAGGTCGTCGCGGATGGCGGTCTCCAGGCCGAGCACCGGTTTCACCTGGGCCCACCGCCGCAGCCAGATCAGCCCCGCCTCGACCACGCCGACGCCGAGCGCGAGCAGCCCGAGGGGGAGCAGCGCGTCCGCGTCCTTGTGGTAGACGGGGCCGTCGATGACCTGTTTGCTGATCAGGGGGAGGGCGATGCTCGCGCCTATGCCGATGATCGCCGACAGCCAGATGAAGATCAGTCTGACGACGTAGGGGCGGAGGTAGGACTTCATCCGCCACAGGGAGTTGGAGGAGAGTGAGGAGAGCAGGGGACGGCGAGGTACGTCAGTATCGGGAGGCATCCCCTCAAGGCTAATACCGGCGATCAACCCGTTTTTTGTGACCCGGAGGTGCGTATCACGTATGTGACGTGGGAAAACGTGAAGGATCATGCACAATGGGCGACGTAGACTGAGCAGATGATCTCCGAAATCGACCTCGGTCATCTGCGCCGCTGCGTGGAGCTGGCCGCCGCGGCCCTGGAGGCGGGCGACGAGCCGTTCGGCTCCGTGCTCGTCTCGGCCGACGGCGAGGTGCTGTTCGAGGACCACAACCGGGTGGCTTCCGGCGACCGCACGCGGCATCCGGAGTTCGCGGCGGCCCGCTGGTCGGCCGCCCACCTCACGCCCGCCGCGCGGGCCGCGGCCACCGTCTACACCTCGGGGGAGCACTGCCCGATGTGCGCGGCCGCCCACGGCTGGGTGGGGCTCGGCCGCATCGTGTACGTCGCCTCGTCGGCGCAGCTCGCCGCCTGGCTGGGCGAGCTGGGCGTGCCCGCGCCGCCCGTCCGTACGCTGCCGATCGCCGAGATCGTGCCCGGCGTGCCGGTGGAGGGCCCGGTGCCCGAACTGGCCGAGCAGGTCAGGGAGCTGCACCGCCGCTTCCACAGCGGGACCAACGGGGTGACGTCCTCCTCCTCATGCCCTTCTGGTACAGAATGAGCCATGCCCACGGAGCCGCTCTCCCGAGCCAGGATCGTCGCGGCCGCCATCGACCTCATCGAGCGTGAGGGCGCCGACGCGGTCTCGATGCGCCGCATCGCCGCCGAGCTGGGCGTCGGCGTGATGTCCCTCTACAACCACGTGCCCAGCAAGGACGCCCTGCTGAGCGGCGTGGCCGAGGCGGTGCTGAGCGAGATCGAGTTCACCGACGACCCCGACGCCCACTGGGCCGACCGGGTGCGCGTGCAGGCGCGGGCCTTCCGGCAGATCGCCGGCCACTACCCGCGCTCGACGATGCTGGTGGTCAGCAGGCAGCTCCACTCCGCCGCCGGGCTGCTGCCGGTCGAACGGGCGCTGGCCACGCTGCGCAGCGCCGGGTTCGACGGCGCGGAGGCGGTCAGCATGCTGCGGGTGTTCATCGCCTACATCGTGGGGTCGCTGCTGCGCGAGGTCGGGGTGACGCCGGCGTTCGCGCCCGCGAGCGCCCCGGCGGTCCCGTCGGCGGGCGTGGATCCCGCGTTGTTCCCCGAGGTCGGAGCGATGGCGTCGCTGCTCGGCACGTGTGATCACGAGGGGGAGTTCGAGTTCGGGCTGGAGATGCTCATCCAGGCGGCCACGGCCAGGGCCCCGGGCGGCGGGCAGACAGGCGGGCAGACAGGCGGGCAGGCCGGCAAGCAGGTGAGCCGGGAGGGCACCCGTTGACCGGGCGCCCTCCCGGGCGTCGTCGATCCAGTCGTCAATACCAGTTGTGCGACCTCCAGTGTCCCCATGCGCCGCACGGCCTGCCGTAGCGTCCCTTGATGTAGGCGAGGCCCCAGCGGATCTGTGTCTCCGGGTTGGACCGCCAGTCGCGGCCGGCGCCGCTCATCTTGCCCGCGGGCAGCGCCTGCGGGATGCCGTACGCGCCGGACGAGCGGTTGTATGCGTGATGGTTCCAGTTGCTCTCCCTGGTCCAGAGCTGGTCCAGGCAGCGGAACTCCCTGAGGTTCCACGATCGCTGGACGACGTGGCCGAGGGCTATCCGCTTGTTTCTGTTGGCCGGCACGACGGCCGGGATCTCAGGTTGCGCTGATGTCGTCCACGTCCTGATTCTGATCGGGAACGGCGTCTCCGCCGTCCCCGCCCAGGCCGTGGGTGTGGTGATCGTGCTGAACACGATCACCGGCGCGGTGAACGCGGTCAGGCCGATGAGCGTGCCGCCGCGCGCGCGTTTGCTGTCCAAAGCGATCCTTGCTTCCGGGTCGCGTGCGGACGGGCGCCCCGCCGAAGGGGGCGCCCTGCCGCTTCGCGTACGTGGCGCGCACGCGAAGGGGTCCGCCGGCTCTCCGGGATTCTGGTTCCGCCCGATCCTGCTGGGCGGCCCGGAGGGCACCGCGACGTGTCCTTTAGCACGATTCCTATTACGCGGTGTCACCACGGGTCATACATCGGGACACGCGAAGGACAGGCCTTTGTGTGATCGTTGCGGATAAAAGGCGGCCTCGCTGGGCCGGTATTGCCGGGCCGGTCGCGGTGCTGACGAGGACTTGCCGCAAAGTGCGGACAATCCTGGGGTTTGGGTCAGTACCAGTTGTGGGACAGGAAGTGTCCCCACGCGCCGCACGGTGTGCCGTACCGCTGCTTGATATATCCGAGACCCCATTTGATCTGGGTCCGGGGGTTCGTGCGCCAGTCGCGGCCCGAGGAGGACATCTTGACGCCGGGGAGCGCCTGCGGGATGCCGTAGGCCCCGGAGCCGTTCGCGGCACGGTGGTTCCAGCCGCTCTCGCGGGCCCAGAGCCGCTCCAGGCACCTGAACTGGACGTTGTTCCAGCCGCGCGCCGCCACCATGGGCTTGGCGATCGACTTGTTCCTGCTGCTGCTCGTCTGGGAGCTCTGCGCCTGTGCGGCCGAGGCGCCGCCCGCCGCCACCAGGGTGGCGGTCAGGACGAGGACGCCGGTACGGCGGAGCATGGGCATGGATTCCCTTTCGAAGGTGACATGGACCGCGCCACCCTGCCCGATAAGCACCTTTCGTTGCGAATTGACCATGAAAAGGTAGATCGTTAGTAAAGGGAGTCGTATCTTGCTGTCCAGGGGTTTTGTCAGCTAAATGAGGTCTGCGTCACATTTTGGGCGGACCGACCCCCGAGCGGGGTTCTGTATCGTCGGATCATGAGCCTCAGTGACATCCCGCTCCGCACCCTCGCCGACGCCCCCACCACGCTCCGCGAGCTCACGGCGGGCCGCCCCGCCCTCATCGTCAACGTCGCCTCGCGCTGCGGCCTGACGCCCCAGTACAGCGGCCTGGTCAAGCTCCAGGAGCAGTACGGCCCGCGCGGCCTCACCGTCATCGGCGTGCCGTGCAACCAGTTCGCCGGGCAGGAGCCGGGGTCGGCGGAGGAGATCCAGACCTTCTGCGCCACGACGTACGGCGTGGACTTCCCGCTCCTCGCCAAGACCGAGGTCAACGGCCCCGACCGGCACCCTCTCTACGCGGAGCTCACCCGGCTCGCCGACGCCGAGGGCGAGGCCGGCGACGTGCAGTGGAACTTCGAGAAGTTCCTGGTCGACGGCGAGGGCGCCCCGGTCGCCCGCTTCCGCCCCCGCACCACCCCGGAGGACCCGGCCGTCACCTCGGCCATCGACAAGCTCCTGAACTGAAGGCAATCGTCCGGTTACGGTACGCGATTTCCACTGCGGGGTATCGGTGATCCATGACGAGCAACCCGTACGCAGGAGCCCACGTCGGCTACGCCGCCGAACCCGCCGCCGCGCCCTACTCCATCGTCGAGCTGATGCCCGGCATCCGCAACGCGCTGGACTACCTGCGGCTGCGGGCCGGGGAGCGGGTGCTGCTCATGATGGAGCACGCCGTCGACCCGGTCGTGGTGCAGGCGTTCGCGGCGGCGGCCGCGTTCCGGGACGCGGACGTGCGGATCCTGTCGGTGCCGCCTTTCAGCCCCGGCGGATGGGACAGGGAGGCGCCGCTCGACATCGAGACCGCCGCCTTTCGTGAAGCCGACGTCATCATCGCCGGGACGTGGTGGGGCGAGGTGCACACGGCCCCGTTGTTCTTCGACCAGATCAAGGCCCGCCCCTCGCGCTGGCTGTCGCTGCACATGACGGCCACCGCCGGGGCGCTGCTCACCGGCGGCCGGCTGCCCGCCGAGGTCTTCTACGCCCTGCTGCGGCGGACGCTGGAGCGGCTCTCACCGGCCAGCTCGATCCGGGTGACCAGCGAGCGGGGCTCCGACGTGACCTACTCGGGGTTCACCTTCGACCCCGATCCGGGGGCGATGCGGCCGGGGGACTGGCGGCCCTTCCCGTACGGCGGCGCCAACTTCTGGCCCACGGACACCGAGGGCGTGATCGTCATCGAGGACTCCACGGTCACCGGCGTGCCCGAGGAGCCGCTGCGCGTCACGCTGGAGGGCAACCTGGTCCGCAAGATCGAGGGCGGCATGGCGGCCGAGCAGCTCCGCCGCTACGCGCCCGGCGGCTTCTACATGCGCCACGGCCTCCTCGGGCTCAACCCGAAGGTACGCGTGGCGGGCGGCACCCAGTTCGAGCGGGAGAAGCACGCAGGAGCCTTCTACTGCGGCCTCGACGGGCTGACCGAGGGCGTGCCGGTCACGACCGGGCCCGGCTTCGCGCACTGCGACATCCAGGTGGACCGGCCGACGATGGTGGTCGACGGCGAGCTGTTCATCGAGCGCGGACGGCTGCTGCTGCTCGACGATCCGGAGATCAGGGAGGTGGCGGCGCGGTTCGGGCCGCCGGAGGTCATCCTGGACGACAACCCGACGATGATCCTGCCACGCCGCTACACCGGAGCCGGAGCCGGAGCGGGGACGGACGCGGGGCCGGAGCCGGTCAGCGGCGCGGGCCGCAGCTTCCCCGGATGATCAGCTCGGTCGGCAGCACCACCGTGCGCGGCCGGCGACCGCCCGGCCGCAGCACCAGCTCGGCGGCCCGGTAGCCCATGTCGCGCCCCGGCTGCGCGATCACCGTGAGCGGCGGGGAGCAGAGCTCGGCCCACGGCACGTCGTCGTACATGACGAGCGAGACGTCCCGGGGCACCCGCAGATCGAGCTCCCTGGCCGCCAGCACCGCCGCCTCGCCGAGCACGTTGCCCCCGGCCACCACTGCCGTCAGGTCGGGACGGCTCTGGAACAGCCCGGAGGCCGCCGCGTAGGCGGAGTCGCGGCTGCCGGTGGCGAAGACCACCAGCTCCTCGTCCACCGGCGCGCCCACCGCCTCGCGGAAGGCCGCCACCCGCCGGTCGTGCCCGGGGCCGCCGAGGAAGGCGATGCGCCGGTGCCCGAGGCCGCGCAGGTAGCGCACGGCGGTGCGGATGCCGGCGCGGTCGTCGGCCAGCACCGACGGCGCCTCCGGCGGGCGCGTGCGCGCGGCGGGGGACAGGCCGTCGAGGCGCATGAGGTCGTCCACGGCGTCCTGCTGCTCCTCCTCGGCGGGCCGCGCGGGCAGGCGGTCGGCGAAGACCACCGACATCCCCGCCCGTACGGCCGGTGCCCAGGTCTCGGCGTCGCCCGTGGGGACCGCGATCAGCCGGTCGACGCTCTGCTCCAGCAGCATCCCGATCAGCTCCGACTCCTGCTCGGGGTCGTCGCCGGTGGAGCCGACCACCACCGGCTCGCCGGTCGAGCGGGCGCAGGCGAGCACGCCTTCGGCGAGCTGGCCGTAGAAGGTGTCGGTGAGGTCGGGGACGAGCAGGCCCATGCCGCCGGTGCGGCGCTGGCGCAGGTTGCGGCCGAGCGCGCTCGGCCGGTAGTCGAGCTGCGCGGCGACGGCGAGCACGCGCTCCCGGGTGCGGGGGCTGGCCGAGCCGCCGGACAGCACCCTGGAGACGGTCGCGACGCCCACGCCGGCCGCCTCGGCCACATCCTTGATCGTCGCCCGCTTCTCCATGGAAACGATTCCATCATGGTTTCCGCGCAGAGGGAAGCTCCGCGCGCCCACAACGCCTGGTCACAAAGGAACCCTTGACACAGATCACCCTTTCCGGTGAGATGTTTGAAAACGTATCCACGTACGTGGGGACACGCTACCAATCCGGGCTTCAACGCGCCCTGGAGCACGAAGGACTGTCATGGCATCCATCGTTCTGAGCAACGTCGACAAGATCTACGCCGGTGGCGTGAAGGCCGTGAACGGACTCAACCTTGAGATCAAGGACGGCGAGTTCATGGTGCTGGTCGGCCCGTCCGGTTGCGGTAAGTCGACCGCGCTCCGGATGATCGCCGGCCTTGAGGACATCAGCGGGGGCGAGATCTCCATCGGCGAGAAGGTGGTCAACCACCTGCCGCCCAAGGACCGCGACATCGCGATGGTCTTCCAGAACTACGCGCTCTACCCGCACATGACGGTCGAGGAGAACCTCGCCTTCGGCCTCAAGCTCCGCAAGATGCCGAAGCCGGAGATCCAGAAGCGCGTCAACGAGGCCGCCAAGATGCTCGGCCTGGAGCAGTACCTCAAGCGCAAGCCGGCCGCCCTCTCCGGTGGTCAGCGCCAGCGTGTCGCCATGGGCCGCGCGATCGTGCGTGAGCCGCAGGCCTTCCTCATGGACGAGCCGCTGTCCAACCTCGACGCCAAGCTGCGCGTCTCGATGCGCGCCTCGCTCAACCAGATGCACGAGCGCCTCGGCGTCACCACCGTGTACGTCACCCACGACCAGGTCGAGGCCATGACCCTCGGCGACCGCGTCTGCGTGCTGCGCGACGGCATCCTGCAGCAGGTCGACACCCCGCAGAACCTGTTCGACAAGCCGGTCAACCTGTTCGTGGCGGGCTTCATGGGCTCCCCGGCGATGAACTTCGTCACCGCCGAGCTGGTCCGCGACGAGGGCGGCGCCGCCGTGGCCTTCGCCGGCTACAAGCTGCCCATCCCCGACTCCACCTTCACCGACAAGCCGGGCCTCGACCAGTACGTCGGCAAGAAGATCATCCTCGGCATCCGCCCGTCCGACTTCGAAGACGCGAACTCCGCCGGCAACCACGCCAACGGCTGGGCCACCCTGCCGGTCCGCGTGGAGGTCACCGAGGAGCTGGGCTCCGAGATCAACGTGCTGTTCCTCATCGACGCCCCGCCGGTCGAGCACAAGGACACCGTCGCCGCCGCCGACACCGGTGACGACGAGGAGGCGACGCTGCCGCTGGCGGGCGACAAGTCCCTGTGGACCGCCCGTGTCAACGCCCGCAGCCACGCGCGCTCCGGCCAGAGCCTCGACCTGGTCGTCGACACGCACAACCTGCACTTCTTCGACACGACCTCCGGCCTGTCCATCGGCCACGAGGCCAACCGCTGAGCGGGTTTCCCGTCTCCTGAATCCCGGCCGTGAGCTCTGCTAACGGCCGTTGGGCCCCCACCGCGACCCCCTCCCGCGGCGGGGGCCCGTTCTCATGCCGGGGAAGGACCGGTCAGCGGCCGATGCGGGAGGAGACGTAGCGCTGCAGGCCGCGCGGCACCAGCCGGCCGACCGCCACGATCGCCTTGTAGCGCGGGTCGGGCACGGACACCCGCTTGCCCAGCGCCAGGTCGCGCAGCCCCTCGCGCACCACGTCGTCGGCCTTGAGCCACAGGAAGCCCGGGATGCCCGAGGTGTCCATGCCGGCCCGCGCGTGGAACTCGGTGCGCACGAACCCCGGGCAGAGCGCCATGATCTTGATGCGCGGGTTGCCGACCTCGTTCGCGGCCGACTCGCTGAAGTTGACCACCCACGCCTTGGACGCGCTGTAGGTGCCCCGCGTGAAGAACGCCGCCACCGACGCGACGTTGACGATCGCGCCCCTGTCGCGCTCGCGCATGCCGGGCAGCGCGGCCAGGGTGAGCCGCAGCACCGCCTCGCAGTGCAGCCGCAGCATGCGCACCTCGTCGGCCACCGGCACCTCGGGGAAGTGGCCGCGGTTGCCGAAACCGGCGTTGTTGACCAGCACGTCGACGCCCTCGCGGACGCGCGACTCGACCGCCGCCAGGCCCTCCTCCGTCGTCAGGTCGGCGGGCAGCACCTCGACGCTCACGCCGTACCTCAGCTTGAGCTGGCCGGCGATCTCGGCGAGGCGGGCCTCGTCGCGCGCGACCAGGACGAGAGAGCAGGACTCGGCGGCCAGGCGGCGGGCGAAGGCGGCGCCGAGGCCCGCGGTGGCGCCGGTGATCAAAGCGGTGGGCATGCCCGCAACCCTAACGCCTACTCCGCGGCACCGGAGCGGGGCCGGCCGGCCCGCTCGATCAGGCTCTCCACCTGGTCGTTGAGCCGCGCGCCGCGCGCCCAGCCGGCGTAGTGGGACAGGAACACGACCACCTCGCGCAGCTCCGTCTCGGTGAGCTCGCCGGTGCGGAGCGCGGCGTCCAGCTGAATCTCCATCTGATCGTCCAGACCCTGGCCCACGAGCAGGCCGAGGAGGAGCATCCGGCGCTCCCTGACCGGGAGGACGGTCCTCGCCCACACGTCGGCGAACCGGCGCTCGGCCATCATGCCGAAGGAGTCGACGATCTGCATTGCGGGTTCCGTCATCACGAGCTCCGGGTCGATAGGGATCCTCATATCTTTCGCTACTTCCTGAGTTGAACCAATGGGGGTTGCATGAACGTTGTAGTGACCCCGACGCCAGCGGAGGCTCCGCCTCTCCGGCGGATCTGTAACAAATCGAGCCAAGGGCCGGGCAAGATTTGGTCAAGATTTCTCATTCCACCGCGGGCTCATTCCCTCGGAAAAGCGGGCACAACAACTCCGTCGGTCCGTAAACCGGAGGTAAGCCCTGGTGACCAAGACACGGGCTTTGATCGCGCTCATGGTGACGGTGACCTTGCTGTCCGCCTGCGGGCAGCCGGAGTTCACCTACGTCCGTGACCGCGACGGGACGACATACTTCAAAGTGCCGTCCTCGTTCAAGCAACTCGACGCCAACCCCATCGAGCAGTATCTGTCGGGCGACCACCCGGGCTCGGCGGCGGCGGCGCTGCGGGCCCAGCGGGTCTGGTCGACGGCCTTCGACCAGTCCGCCGACCCCTCGGTCGACCATCTGCTGGGCTCCAAGGAGCCCTTCGTCTACGCCACCGTGCACCAGCTCACCGAGGAGCAGCGGGACGGCATCTCGCTCAACCGGCTGCGCGACTTCGTGCTGCCGGTCACCGAGCAGGTGCGCGAGCTCTACGCGCAGCAGGCCGCCGCCACCGGGCAGCCGCCGGTCTTCAGGAACTTCGAGCTCCTCGACGACCAGGTCCTGAGCCTCGACGACGGCGCCAAGGGCGTACGGGTGCGGTTCAACTACCAGATCGGCGGCGACGTCCAGACCTTCGACCACACCGCCATCCTCGGCGAGAAGGGCGACACGGTCTCCGTCATGCTCATCGCCTGCCAGACGACCTGCTACCGGCGGCGCGCCGACGACTTCGACAGGATCGCGAGTTCCTTCAAGCTGCTCCGGCTGCCTGGTTGACATCCTTCCCCCTCGTGAACGAGGGGGAGTCCGACCGTCGCCGGTCGGTCTTCCTGCTTCACCGCCGGTCGCCCGCCCGAGAGGAGGTCTCCCGTTGAGGTCTTACACCAGCTCCACAGGCGTTTCAGCTCTCCGCCAGCCCGGCGGCGAGCAGCATGTTCCGGGCCGCGTTCACGTCCCGGTCATGGACCGCGTCGCAGGCGCAGATCCACTCACGGACGTTCAACGGCAGCTGTTCTTGCAGGGCCCCGCAGGCCGAGCACAGCTTGGAGGAGGGGAACCAGCGGTCTGCCACGACCAGGGTGCGGCCGTACCAGTCCGTCTTGTACTCCAGCATGCGCCGCAGCTCCCGCCAGCCGGCATCGGAGATGGCGCGGGCCAGGGCATGGTTCTTGAGCAGGTTGCGGACGGCCAGGTCCTCCACGGCGATCACTTGATTGTCGCGAACGAGCCGTGTGGTGACCTTGTGCAGATAGTCGCGCCTGCGGTCGGCGATCCGGGCGTGCACCCGTGCCACCTTCAGCCGGGCCTTGGCCCGGTTGTTCGATCCCTTCTGTTTGCGGGCCAGCGCGCGCTGCGCCTTGGCCAGCCTGCGCCGCTCACGACGCTCGTGACGCGGGTTGGCGATCTGCTCGCCGCACGACAGCGTGAGCAGTGCGGTGAGGCCCGCGTCCACGCCTGTCGACTGCTCGACGGGCGGCAAAGGCGCGATCTTCTCCTCCACCAGGAGAGACACGAACCATCGCCCGGCCGCGTCCCTGGACACGGTGACCGTGGACGGCTCGGCTCCCTCGGGCAGCGGACGCGACCACACGATGTCCAGCGGCGCGCCCATCTTGGCCAAGGTGAGCCGGCCCTCACGCCAGCGGAACGCCGAACGGGTGTACTCGGCCGACGCCCGCGACCTCTTCCTGCTCTTGAACGTCGGATACTTGGCCCGGCGGGCGAAGAAGTTCGCGAACGCCGCCTGCAGATGCCGCAGCGCCTGCTGCAACGGCACCGACGACACCTCGCACAAGAACGCCAGCTCGGGTGTCTTCTTCCACGCGGTCAGCGCGGCCGACGACTCCGCATAGGAAACCCCCCGGCCTTCCAGCTTGTAGGCGCGAGTCCGCTCCTCCAACGCCTTGTTGTAGACCAGGCGCACGCAACCGAACGTCCGGACAAGCTCCTCGGCCTGCTCGGGGGTCGGATAGAAGCGGTACTTGTAGGCCCGCTTCACAAGCTGCGCCACCTTTCGATCCTAGGTGCGAGATCACACGCGCACCGGCCGATTCCGAAAGACGACAGCGGTCCGCCTGACGGCGTATCGCCTGCTCCTGCCCTGCTCCGCAGGAGTCCGATTCCTTCCCCGCCTGAAGGCGGGGGTCTCCTCGGAGGTATCTGATGAGGGAGCACCATTGACCACGACCGAACACCATGAAGGGCTGCGCGCACCCGGCAGCGGGCCCTCCGATCCCGAATCCGTGACCAGGAAGAAGATGCAGTTCTGGGACCGGAGCAAGTTCCTCATCGCCCTGGTGCTCGCCTATCTCGTCCTGACGTGGAAGGTGATGGCCGACTACGAGGGCGTCACCACCTTCCCCGAGGCGGCCGAGTCCATCGCGAACGCCTACCCCTGGATCTTCTGGCTGCTGGGCGTCGAGCTCGTGCGTCAGCTGCACTTCTTCGTCAGCGAGCACTGGTCCGGCTACCACCGGTTCTGGAGCCAGAAGGTCTTCGGCGGCTTCGAGCGGTGGACGCACCGGCGTTTCGACGACTGGACGCGTTACCGGCTCTCCCGCGCGCTCAAGATCATCTTCCTGGTCGCGCTGGTCGCCCTGGTGCTGGGGGCGGTGCTGGACGTCAGCCCGTTCGCCGCGCTCATGCAGGCGCCCGCGCTGATCTGGCAGGCGCTGCCGTTCTTCCTCCAGATCGTCTTCCTGTTCTTCTTCGTCATCATCCAGTTCGTCGGCCTGTTCTGGTTCCTGTCGCGTGGCGGCGTCGAGACGTACTTCCCCGACGACATCAAGACCCGCTTCAACGACGTGTGGGGGCAGGACCACGTGGTCGAGCGGGTCCGCGAGAACATCGTCTTCCTGGAACGGCCCGACGAGATCGAGCGGCGCGGCGGGTACGTCCCGAGCGGGCTGCTGCTGTGGGGCCCGCCCGGCACCGGCAAGACCCTCATGGCCGAGGCCGTGGCCGGCGAGACCGGCAAGCCGTACGTGTTCGTGGACCCGGGCGCGTTCACGAACATGTTCATGGGCATCGGCATCCTCAAGGTCAAGACGCTCTTCAGGAAGCTGCGCAAGCTGGCGCTCCGCTACGGCGGCGTCATCGTCTTCTTCGACGAGGCCGACTCGCTCGGCAAACGCGGCCGGCTCGCCCAGCAGGGGCCCAACGTGCCCGGCGGCGGCTTCTCCGCGATGACGGACGCGCACGGCTGCCACGGCTTCGGCTACCTGTCGGAGCCGACCCGGCAGATGCTCACCTTCCGCTCCCGGCGCGAGGACCGCGACAAGCCCGGCGGGCGCGAGCGCTTCATGATGGGCGGCGGCATGATGGGCGGCGGCGGCGACCCCGGCACCCTCCAGGCGCTGCTCACCGAGCTGTCCGGGCTCAAGAAACCGCGCGGCTTCTTCAACCGGTTCGTCCGCCGGCTGCTCGGCATGCGGCCCAAGCCGCCGCCCAAATACCGCATCCTCGTCATGATGGCCACCAACCGGCCGGACGCGCTCGACGAGGCGCTGCTGCGGCCCGGCCGCATCGACCGCATCTACAAGGTCGGCTACCCGTCCAAGGCCGGGCGGGTGCGCACCTACCAGGGCTACTTCGACAAGGTCTGGCACGAGCTCACCCCGGAGCAGATCGACAAGCTCGCCACCATCACCCCGTACGCGACGGGCGCCACGATCAAGGACCTGGTCAACGAGTCCCTGATCACCGCCATCCGCGACGGCAGGGAGATCATCACCTGGTCCGACGTGCTGCGCGCCAAACGGCTCAAGCAGCTCGGGCCGCCCGAGGACGTCGAGTACATCGAGCGCGAGCGGCACGCCGTCGCCGTGCACGAGGCCTGCCACGCCGTGGTGGCGTACGCGACCAGGTTCCACCTGGAGATCGACATCGCCACCATCGAGAAGGGCGCCGACTACCTCGGCATGGTCGCCTCCATCAAGCCCGAGGACCAGTTCACCCGGTGGAAGTCCGAGCACGAGGCCGACATCATGGTGTCGCTGGCGTCGCTGGCCGGCGAGCGCATGTTCTTCGGCGAGGACAACTCCTCCGGCGTCTCCGGCGACCTGTTCTCGGCGACCTACCTGACGGCCATGATGGAGTCGTACTGGGGCATGGGGTCGGGCGTCACCTCGCTGCCCGCCCTCCAGGAGCTGGAGATCCTGGGCGGCAAGGCCGTGCGCAAGCGCCCGGCCGGCGGGGGCGGCGGCATCGGCATCACCGACAGGGAGCCGGCCAGGCGCGAGCCCGACCTCACCCCCGACGTGCTGGGGGAGCGGATCGAGTTCAACCTGGTGCGGCTGCTGGAGCAGACCGAGCGACTGCTGCACGAGCACCGCAGGGAGGTGCTCTGCGTGGCGCACGCGCTGGAGACGCACAAGACGCTGAACGGCGACGACGTCGTGGCGATCATCCGGCGCGAGCCCGGGCCGCTCATCGACGGCACCGTCTACGCCTCCGACACGCTCTACGAGGAGCTGGAGGAGTACCACGCGGAGGCGGCGCGGGCGCACAGGGAGCACAGCCGGGTCGAGCGCGAGCTGCCGGGGCAGGCCCGCGAGGCCGTCCCGGCGGCGGTCCACGCGGGGGGCACGATCACGACAGCCGTCCAGATCGTGCCCCCGCCCTCCGGCGCGCCGGCGGTCGTCGGGCCGTCCCCGGGACTGACCCTCCCGCCCTCAGCAGGTGCGCAGGGGTTCGGGCAGGAGGGGGCCGAGCGGCCGGAGTTCGTGCCGTGGGCGGCCGAGCAGCGGCCGGCGACGCCCGCGACGCCCGCGCCGGCGGCGCAGGTGGTGGTCGGGCCGGCGGCCACCGTGCCGGGGCCCTCGCGGGGACGGCGGGCGGCGGGCAGGGTGTGGCTGGTCATCGCCAGCCTGCTCGGCCTGGTCGTGCTGTCCGTCATCGCCGCGCTGGCGGTGACGGGCGCGGGCGGCAACCTGTTCAACGCCGCGGGCGCCCAGGGGATCGCCTCGCCGGGGCTGTTGCTGGTGCTGTTCGTGGTGATCGTCGCGGTCATCGTGGGCGGCGGGCTCGCGCTGGTCGCGGTCAAGGGCGTACGCGCGGCCCAGGCGAAGGCCGAGCGCGAGCGCGACGAGGCGCACGCGCGGGCCCAGCTCCTCGCCGCCGCCATGGACCCGGACACCGCGCTGCGGCTGCTCGGCTACGACGGCAACGGGAACGGCCACGGGCGCGAGGGCCGCACCTGACCGAGGCCCCGAGGAGCGCGGCCGGAGCCTTCAGCGGCTCCGGCCGTGCTCCTCGCGTTCCTCGCGGTCCTGGTGCCGGTCGTGCTCCTCGTGCACCCGGCGCAGCAGCGCCAGCAGCTTGTCCTCCTCGCGGATGCGCCTGCGGTACTTCTCCGGCAGCTCCCGCAGGTCCCGCTCCTTGGCGCACACCTTCGCGAACAGCTCCGCCCGCCGCTTCGGGTCGTGCTCGACCTCCAGGTACTCCTGGGCGTAGCGGCGCGCGGCCGAGACGGTGCTCTGCGCGCGGCCCTTCGCGCTGGCCAGCGAGGCGATCACGGTGATCAGCAGGACGGCGATGATCACCGTCAGGGAGAGCCCGGTGCTGATCTCGACGACCGGCACGGGCTCGCCGTCGTTGATGAACGGCACGTTGTTCTCGTGCAGCGCGTGCAGGATCAGCTTGACCCCGATGAAGCCCAGGATGACGGCCAGGCCGTAGGCCAGGTAGATCAGCCGGTCGAGCAGGTCGTCGATGAGGAAGTAGAGCTGGCGCAGCCCCAGCAGCGAGAACGCGGTGGCGGTGAAGACGATGTAGACGTTCTGGGTGAGGCCGAAGATCGCGGGGATCGAGTCGAGCGCGAACAGGATGTCGGTGCCGCCGATGGCGATCATCACCAGCAGCATCGGTGTCATGACCCGCCGGCCGCCCTTGACGGTGAACAGCCGGTCGCCGTCGTAGACGTCCGTCGCGGGGAAGACCCGGCGGGCCAGGCGCACCATGAGGTTGTCCGGGGAGTGGCTCTCCTCGCTCTCGGGCTTCAGCAGGTTGCCCGCGGTGAGCAGCAGGATCAGGCCGAACACGTAGAACACCCAGGCGAAGGTGTTGATCAGGGCCGCGCCCAGCAGGATGAACAGCGATCGCGCGACGAGCGAGAACACGATGCCGAACAGCAGCGCCTTCTGCTGGTCGGCGCGCGGCACCTTGAAGCTCGACATGATGACGAGGAAGACGAAGAGGTTGTCGACCGACAAAGCCTTCTCCGTCACGTAGCCGGCGAAGTACTCGGCGCCGGGGTCGGAGCCGCCGAAGATCCACACGCCGGCGCCGAAGACGAGGGCGATGCCGACGTACAGAGCCGACCAGAGCGACGCCTCGCGCAGCGTGGGGATGTGCGCCTTGCGCACGTGGAAGAAGAAGTCGAACAGCAGCAGCGCGACGATCCCGGCGATCGTGAGACCCCAGACCAGCGGCGAGACGCTCATGGGTAACGTCTGTCCCACCTTCCGCTGGTTATGCCTCCCGCGCGGTTCCGGTCAGACTGCCTGCGCCTTAACACGGCGTTCACATTCGGGCAAAAAGCGGGAAACGGCCGTCCGCAAGACTCGGCGTGGCTGGAAGAGACGTGAAAGGGACCACCGTGAGCTACAAGGCTGAGTACATCTGGATCGACGGCACCGAGCCGACCGCCCTGCTGCGCTCGAAGACCAAGATCGTGGCTGACGGGGTCGAGCCGCCGGTGTGGGGTTTCGACGGCTCCAGCACCAACCAGGCCCAGGGCCACGCGTCCGACCGCGTGCTCCGCCCGGTCTTCACCTGTCCCGACCCGATCCGCGGCGGCGACCACAAGCTCGTGCTGTGCGAGGTCGAGGAGATCAACGGCGAGCCGCACGCCAGCAACACCCGCGCCCTGCTGCGCCCGATCGCCGAGCAGTTCGCCGACCAGGAGTCCTGGTTCGGCATCGAGCAGGAGTACACCTTCTTCAAGGGCAGCCGCCCGCTCGGCTTCCCCGAGGGCGGCTTCCCCGCCCCGCAGGGCCACTACTACTGCGGCGTGGGCGCCGAGGCCGTGTTCGGCCGCGAGATCGTCGAGCTCCACCTCGACCGCTGCCTGGCCGCCGGCCTGAAGATCTCCGGCATCAACGCCGAGGTCATGCCCGGCCAGTGGGAGTTCCAGGTCGGCCCGGCGGGCCCGGTCGAGGTCGCCGACCACCTGTGGGTCGCCCGCTACCTGCTCTACCGGACCGCCGAGGAGTTCGGCGTGGAGGCCACCCTCGACGCCAAGCCCGCCCGCGGCGACTGGAACGGCGCCGGCGCCCACACCAACTTCTCCACCAAGGCCATGCGTGAGGGCTACGACGCCATCATCACCGCCTGCGAGGCGCTCGGCGAGGGCGACAAGCCGATGGAGCACGTGCGCCAGTACGGCGCCGACATCGAGCTCCGCCTCACCGGCCACCACGAGACCGCCCCGTGGAACAAGTACACCTACGGCGTCTCCGACCGCGGCGCCTCGGTGCGCATCCCGTGGCAGGTCGAGGTGGACAGGAAGGGCTACATCGAGGACCGCCGCCCCAACGCCAACGTCGACCCGTACGTGGTCACCCGCCTGCTGGTGAACACCTGCTGCGCGGCGCTGGAGAAGGCCGGCCAGGTCTGATCCGAGGCCAGACGTGAAAAAGGGGGCTCCCGCCCGGCGGGAGCCCCCTTTCGCGCGCTCAGGGCAGGCGGGTCTCGGCGAGCCGGAAGTCCAGGTCGGGAACGATCTCCGCGACGTCCATCTGCGCCTTCTGCAGCCGGCCCGAGTGGTCCCAGTTCATCGCCTGCCAGCGGGTGAACTGGTCGAGCACCCACATGCCCGACTGGCGGCTGCCGTTGCCCGACTTGCCGTTGCCGCCGAACGGCAGGTGCGCCTCGGCCCCGGAGGTGGAGTTGTTGACGCTGACCATGCCGGCCGACACGCCCTCGCGGAAGCGGAAGGCGTTGCGCGCATCGCTCGTGTAGATCGAGCTGGACAGGCCGTAGCCGGGCAGGTTGGCCAGCTCGACGGCCTCGTCCAGGGTGCCGAAGGTCGTGACGCCCACGATCGGGCCGAACGTCTCCTCCATGAACAGCCGGTCGCCGGGGCGTACGCCGTCCACGACCACCGGGTGGTAGTAGAGGCCCGCGCCGCCGTCGAAGCCGCCGCGCGGGTTGTCCTTCGTGATCCGCCCCACCGGCCCCGACACCACCGTGTGGTGCGGCTGGATCCAGGTGAGGTATTCCTCGTAGCGGTCGGCGAACTTGCGGTCGAGCAGCGGCCCGGCCAGCACGTCACCGGCGGGGTCGCCGACGGTGGCGGCCGCCAGCGCCCGCACCAGCCGCTCGACGAACGCGTCGTGGACGCTCTCGTGCACGATCGCCGTGCCGAGGCTGGTGCAGCGCTGGCCCGCGGTGCCGAAACCGGAGAACAGCGCGCCCTCGGCGGCGAGGTCGAGGTCGGCGTCCGGCATGATCACCATGGGGTTCTTGCCGCCCAGCTCCAGGCAGGCCGACTGCAGATGCCGGCCGGTCAGCTCGCCGACGCGCCGCCCGACCTCGCTGGAGCCGGTGAAGCCCACCTTGTGCACGGTGCCCTCCCCGAGCGCCCGCTCCAGGCCCGCGAACGTCTCCGCGCCGTCGGCGAAGAGCACGTTGAGCACGCCGTCGGGCAGGCCGGCCGCGGTGAAGAGCTGGAACATGGCGTGGGCGGAGGCGGCGGCGTACTCGGCGGGCTTCCACACCACCGCGTTGCCGCACAGCAGGGCCGGGACGAGGTACCACGAGGGGACGGCCACCGGGAAGTTGCCGGCCGTGATGACCGCCGCCACGCCGACCGGGTTGCGGAAGGTGAACAGGTTCTTGTCCGGCATCTCCGACGGCACCGTCTGGCCGTACAGCCGGCGGCCCTCGCCCAGGAAGAAGTCACAGGTGTCGACGATCTCGCGGACCTCGCCCAGCGCCTCCGCGTACGGCTTGCCGATCTCCTCGGTCACCAGCCGGGCCAGCGCCTCGGCGTTGGCCTCCACCAGCCGCCCGATCGAGGCGATCACCCGGCCGCGCACCGGCGCCGGCACCTTCGCCCACTCGCGCTGCGCCTCCGCCGCGGTGCGGCAGGCGGCGGCGAACGTGGCCGCGTCCGCCAGGCCGACCCGCGCCACGACCTCGGCCGGCCGGGCGGGGTTGGTCGAGTCGTACGTGGCCGTGCTCGCGGCCTCCTTGCCGCCCACGACGGACATGATCTGTCGGCTCACCGGGCCTCCTCCGTAAGTGTTGCGGTAGACGCTAGCCCTCCTGAGCCAATTTACGTAGCTCCGGCCCGTAGGCGGGATCGGCGAGCGCGGCGGCGAACTGCGCCTTCAGGTAATTGAGCGGAGAACCGGTGTCCCACCAGGTGCCGTCGATGACCTGCCCGTAGACCGGGTTGCCGGCGGCGGCGTGGCGGTGCAGGGCGTCGGTGAGGTAGATCTCGCCCTCGGGGTGCTCGTGCCAGCGGCGGGTGGCGGCCTCCAGCTCCGCCACCACGCCGGGGGTGACGACGTAGCCGCCGATGGCGGCGTAACGGGACGGGGCCTCCTCCGGGCGCGGCTTCTCCACCAGCCCCGAGATGCGCAGCCGGCCGCCGCCGAGATCCTCCTCGACCACGGGGACGCCGTAGCGGGAGGCGTCCTCGACCGCCATCGGCATCAGGGCCAGCACCGGGGCCCCCGCCGCCTCGTAGGCGGACTTGAGCTGCCGGGCGCGCGGCACCTCGGCCACGAACACGTCGTCGGCCCACAGCACCATGAACGGCTCGTCGCCGATGACGCGGGCGGCGTTGAGCACCGGCGTGCCGTTGCCGTAGGGGCCGTTCTGGTACAGGTAGGTGATGTGGGCCAGCGAGGACAGCTCGGCCATCGCCGCCGCCAGCTCGTCCTTGCCGGCCGCGGCCAGTTGCGCCTCCAGGTCGGCGTCGGGCGCGAAGTGCCGCTGGACCAGCTCCTTGCGTGAGGAGGTGACGATGGTGATGTCGTCGATGCCCGACTCCACCAGCTCCCTGATGGTGTGCTCGATGACGGGCTTGTCGCCGATCGGCAGCATCTCCTTCGGCAGCGCCTTGGTCAGAGGCAGCAGCCTCGTGCCCAGACCGGCCACCGGGATCACGGCTTTGCGCACCACGTGGATCTCCTTCGCGAGGTGTGGGCACGTCACCGGGATCATTTCATGACAAAATCACCACGAACGGTTCGGTGCGGACGTCTCGACCGAGCTGGCGATGTCCCGCCGCGTGGTCAGCGCCAGCTGTTCCGCGAGGTCGGCGAGGGCCCGCGAGGCCGCCAGCTCGTCGCCGATCATCGGCACCGACGGGTCCGACGGGTTGCGTCGCGCCCGCCCCTGACCCGTCACCTCGACGCCGTCGTCGGTCACCAGTTCCGCCCGCGCCGAGGTGTCGTCGCCGTCCTCGGTCAGCTCCAGGCGTACGTTCCATTCTTTTGCTCTCATGGCACCCGGCTGCCCACCTGCGGCTCGAGGAAACTCCGCCGGAACTCGCGTTCGGCCAGCGCCTTCACGGCGGCCAGCCGGCCGCGTACGGCGAGGAAGTCGGCCGACTGCGACAGCAGCAGATAGATGAGGCCCGGCACGCCCGGCCGGCAGCGGATCCGCTGCCGCGACACCAGCCGCGTGCGCCCCTCGCCGAGGTCGCGCAGCGCGATCGTCCAGGCCAGCGTGACGTGGAAGGCGCGGATCGACAGCACCAGCAGCCGCTCCGGCTCCGCCTGCGCGACCCGGTAACCGACGTCGCCGCGGCCGGCCGGCAACAGGTCGCCGACCCCGAACTTCGCCGGCTCCGGCGCGAAGCGCTCGTCCGGCCCGCTCACCTGCGCCAGCCACGGCCACACCGCCTCCGGCGGGGCCTCGATCGTGACGGCGCGGGTCGCGACGACGTGCGGGTGCGGCACCAGCTCGTCGCCCGGCAGCGCCGCGCGGGCCTCCTCGCGGGTCGCGCCCCAGCGCAGCAGCCAGGGACGGACGAGCAGCAGGTACGCGACCGGCACGGCCGCCCACCAGAGCGGCCGGGCGTTGGAGAAACCTCTCATGTCCTCAGTGTCCGTTCTGCCCCTTGACGGCGGCCAGTGCCGAAGGGCGGTGACGGCGCGGACGTTCGGGTGGGCGAGCGGAGGGTCCTTCGGCCCTCGCCTGATGGACCTCCGGCCCTGCGCCCGGCGCTCGCCCGCACGCTGCGATGGAAGGAGGGAGAGGAGGCCATCATGATCGTGGTGGGTGTGGACGGATCGATGACCGCGCGGGCGGCGGTGGACTGGGCGGCCGCGGACGCCTTCCGCGCGCACCTGCCGCTGCGGATCGTGCACGCGGTGGACCGCTCGCCGTACCAGGTGGACAGGTTCGGCGGCTCCGGAGGCGGCTCGGGGGGCGGCATCGGGGGCGGTTCCGGGGGCGGATCCGGGGGCGGCGACACGCTGGTCCGCGAGGGGCAGCGGGTGCTGCGCGAGGCCGTCGCCCTGGCGCGCGAGCGGCAGCCCTCGGTCGAGGTGACGACGCGGGACATCGAGGGCTTGCCCGTGGCCGTGCTGCGCGAGCAGGCCGAACGGGCCGACGAGATCGTGCTCGGCAGCCGCGGGCTCGGCGGCTTCGCCGGGACCCTGCTCGGCTCCGTCAGCGCGCAGGTGGCCGGGCAGGCGCACTGCCCCGTCGTCGTCGTACGCGGCGAACGGCGGCCCCGGCAGGGCAGGATCGTGGCCGGCGTGGACGACTCGCCCACGTCCGAGCCCGCGCTCGCCTACGCCTTCCAGCAGGCGGACCTGCGCGGCAGCGCCCTCCAGGTGGTGCACGCCTTCGCGCCGGAGATCGCCCGCGACCTCGACGAGGTGTGCGCCGCCCGGCACCGGGTCGTCCAGAAGCGGCTGCGGGCCTTCCGCGACCGCTATCCGCACCTGGAGGTCGAGGAGATCGTCAGGTTCGCCCACCCGGTGGACGCGCTCACCGCGGCCTCCGCCGAGGCCGACCTGGTGGTGGTCGGCTCCCACGGGCGCGGGCCGTTCGGCGCGGCGGTGCTCGGCTCGGTCAGCCGGGGCGTCCTGCACCACGCCCGCTGCACGGTCGCCGTCGTACGCGCGCCGCGAGCGGACGTCCCCGCGCAGAGGACCTAAGCCACCACCGGCACGGGACGTTCGCCGGTGACGGGCACGCCCACGGGTAGCGGAGCGTAGGAGGGGAAAGCGAGGTGGGAAGACCATGACCATCGAAGTCAAGGACCTCATGGGACGGGTGGCCATCGCCGTCAGGCAGGACGCGTCGTTCGCCGACATCGTGGCCGCCATGAGGCGGTTCGCGGTCGGCGCCGTCACCGTCATCGACGCCGAGCGGCGTCCCGTGGGCGTGGTCACCGCGGACGATCTCCTCATGAAGGAGACCGACCAGGTGCGCCACAGCATCTCGATCTACGAGTCGCGCCGGCAGCGGGCGGAGCACGAGAAGGCGGCGGCGGTCACGGCCGCCCGCCTCATGACCTCCCCGGCGATCACCGTCGCGCCCCGCGACCCGGTGCGGGTGGCGGCCCGGCTGATGCACGACAGGCACATCAAGCAGCTTCCCGTCGTCGACCCGGACACCGGCAGGATCGTCGGCACCCTGCACCAGCGGGACGTGCTGCGCGTCTTCACCCGGCCGGGGGATGAGCTGGCGGCCGACGTGCGGGCCGTGCTGCCCGAGCGGGGGACGTACACGGTCGAGATCGACCGGGGCGTGGTGCGCGTCGCGGGCGTGGCCGAACGGCGCTCGCAGGTGATCGCGCTCGTGGAACGGCTGCGCGCCGTCGAGGGCGTCATCGACGTGGTCGCGGACGTGCGCTGCGACGTGGACGACCTCGTCGCCATGCCGCCCCTGCTGTAGCGGCCCGCCCGGAGTGAGGACCAAAGGCCCCTGCCGTGCGGGTCGTACGGCTCTGCGCCAGAACCGGGTGAAGCGATGTCCTTGAGGTACGGGAACACGACGCGATCTCCACGAAAGGACGCCGTCATGACCGCCACCGTCAGCAAGCACGCCACCGGGGCCCACGTCGCCACTGGAAGAGCACGCCGCCCCGTGGACTACGTCTGGGCCGCCGCCCGGATCTCGATCGGCTGGGTCTTCCTGTGGGCCTTCCTGGACAAGACCTTCGGCTGGGGCTTCGCCACCCCGGCGGCCAAGGCCTGGATCAACGGCGGCAGCCCCACCACCGGCTTCCTCAAGGGCACCGGCGAGAACGCGCTCGGCGGCCTCTTCACCGCGCTGGCCGGACAGGTCTGGGTGGACTGGCTGTTCATGCTCGGCCTGCTCGGCGTCGGCACCGCGCTCGTCCTCGGGGTCGGCACGCGGATCGCCGCCGTCGCCGGGACCGTGATGCTGGTGCTCATGTGGGCCGCCGAGCTGCCCCTCACCACCAACCCGTTCATGGACGAGCACATCATCTACGCGATCGTCCTGATCGGCCTGGCCCTCGCCAACGCCGGCGCCACCCTCGGCCTCGGCAACCTGCGGATCGTCCGCGAGAACGCGTGGCTCAGGTAGCCGGGCCGCCCGCCCCGGAGCCGGCTTCCCGCAGGACCGAGACGCCCGCCAGCACGTGGCCGACCACATGGTCGGCCACGTTCGCGTCCACCGGCCGGACGCCGTGGTCGATCCACACGCTGCGCAGGCCGGCCGCCCTCGCGCCCGCGACGTCCGTGGCCGGGTCGTCGCCCACCATCCAGCCGCCGGCCGCCAGGTCCGCCCCGCAGCGCCGGGCCGCGATCGCGAACAGCTCCGCCGCCGGCTTGTGCACGCCCTCCGCGCCGGAGATCGCGTAACCGTCGACCACCGTGTCCAGCCCGGTCCGCCGCATCTTGGCGAGCTGGCGCTCGCCCGAGCCGTTCGTGGCGATCCCCACCCGCCAGCCGCCGGCGCGCAGCTCCGCCAGCGCCTCGCGGACCCCCGGATAGCAGTCCACCAAGTACGGCAGCCGCCGCCGGAACGCCTCCCACAGCTCGGCCGCCGGCTCGGGCAGCCCGAACCGCCGCCGCACCCCCGCGAAGAACCGCGCCCGGTCCGCACCCGCCTCGGCGTCCAGCGCCGTGATCAGCCCGGCCGCCTCCGGCCCGAGCCCCCGCTCCTCCGCCAGCTCGGCGGCCCACCTGGCCACCGCCGTGTTCAGGTCGAGAAGGGTCCGGTCCAGGTCGAAGAGCACGAGCGGCGACATGCCCGCCAGCCTACGGCCCGGCCGCGTACGTGCCCGGAGGTCCCTCACGAAAAGGACTTTCGCCGCTGGGCCCGCCACCCGCCCCGGCGATGTCATGGGAGCCGGAGCGATCAGGAGGCTGAAATGAGCATCGTGGGGTCCGACGGCTCCCGTACGGCACACGACACCGGGCCGCAGGCCGACCAGCT
This sequence comes from Nonomuraea sp. LP-02, assembly GCF_036289125.1. Lineage (NCBI taxonomy): Bacteria > Bacillati > Actinomycetota > Actinomycetes > Streptosporangiales > Streptosporangiaceae > Nonomuraea > Nonomuraea sp. LP-02. The sequence continues at coordinate 392,495 of NZ_JAXCLK010000001.1, forward strand.
CGGCGACTACCTGGCCCGCATCGGCGGCACGCCGCTGCTGACCGCCGAGGAGGAGGTCGCGCTGGCCGGGCGCGTCGCGGCCGGCAGATCCGCCGCCCGCCTGCTCGCCGCCGGCGACGCGCGGCCCGGCCTGGAGGAGCTGGCCGCCGACGGCCAAACGGCACGGGAGCATCTGATCCGGGCGAACCTGCGCCTCGTGGTCTCCGTCGCCAAGCGGTACGCCTACCGCGGCATGTCCTGGGCCGACGTCGTCCAGGACGGCAACCTGGGCCTCATCGAGGCCGTCGAACGCTTCGACCACACCCGCGGACACCGCTTCGCCACCTGCGCCACCTGGTGGATCCGCAAGTACATCCAGCAAGGACTGGAGTACGCGCACACCATGCGGCTGCCGATCGGCGTCCAGGACGAGCTCGGCAAACTGGCGCGGGCCGAGAGCGCCGTCGCGCAGCGCCTCGGCCGCACCCCCACCGAGGACGAGCTGGCCGCCCACCTAGGCGAGAAGGCCGCCAAGCTCGTTCTGCTGCGGCGGATCTCCCAGGGCTACGTCAGCCTCGACCTGGCGCCTGGCGACCTCGTCGAGGACCCCGGCGGCCCGGCCCCCGTGGAGAGCGCCGAGCGGGAGGCGCTGAAAGACGCGCTGACGGCGCTGGTGGCCGGGCTGGCGCCGCGCCAGGCGATGATCGTACGGATGCGCTTCGGCCTGGACGGCCAGGACGAGCACACCCCCCGCCAGATCGCCGACCGGATGGGCGTGACCCCGCACTGGGTGCGCCAGCTCGAACGCGAGTCGCTGGCCCGCCTGTGCCGGCGCGGCACGAGGGCGGGCCTGACGGCCTGGATCGGCTGAATCGGCGCGTCCGGGCCTCGGCGTCAGGCCGTGAAGTCGGCGAAGTCGAAGCCCGGGGAGACGACACAGCTCACCAGCACCGGCTCGCCGGCCGCGGGACGGGCCGACTGCACGACGCCGCCGGGGACGACGGCCTGCGGGACCTCGCCGTCCTCGACCCGCGGCCCCAGGACGATCGTGCGCTCGCCGATCGTCAGCTCCAGCGGACCGCCGCGGTGCCACAACCAGACCTCGTCCGACTTCACCACGTGGGGCACGGACTCCTCGCCCGGGTCGAGGAGGAAGTAGATGCCGGTCGCGGTGGCGCGGGGACCGGCGTAGCCGGGCGGCTCGAACGTCACCTCCGTACGCCAGGTCTCCCGGAACCACCCGCCCTCCGGGTGGGGGAGAAGGTCCAGGGCGGCGGCCACGGGCGGGCGCTCCACGAACGCGACCGGGGCGCCGGTGACGTCCCTGCGCAGGAAGCGGGTGCCGTCGAGGACGAGCTGTCCGGGCAGGCCGGCGGCCAGGGCGGCGGCCTCGTCGGCGACGCGGACGGACGGCCCGTCGGGGTAGGTCTTGAGCTCCACCCGGCCGAGTCTAGGGGGCCGCGAAATGTCGGTCGGAGTGGCTAGTCTGCGGCAGGTGATCGAACGGTGGAGCCGTGATCAGGTGCTCGCCCTCGCCCCCGACGCCGCCTCCGGGAAGGCCGCGCAGGGCGTGGCGTCGCCGGGGAAATGGCAGGTGCGCGGCGTGGCCGGCGTGCTGCTCTACGGCGCGTGCCGCGGCAGCGGGGCCGAGCCCTACCTGGCGTGCGTCGACCTGAGCGAGCCCGCCTACCGCTGCACCTGCCCCAGCCGGAAGTTCCCCTGCAAGCACGCGCTCGGGCTGTTGCTGCTGTGGGCGGGCGACGGGGTCCCGGAGGGTGACCCGGCCCCGGGATGGGCGGCCGAGTGGCTCGCCACCCGCACCGCCCGGGCAACACCAACCCGGCCCCCCACTGGGCCCGAACCGGGGGCGGAACGGCAGCCCGCCGGGGCCGGGCCGGAGCGGCGGGCCGCCGGGGCGGAGTCCGTGCGGCATGGGCGGGTGGGTGCGGGGCTGGCCGAGGTGGAGCGGTGGCTGGCCGACCAGGTCAGGCAGGGGCTCGCGGGAGCGGCCGAGCACGAGTGGGACGGCCTGGCCAAGCGCCTCATCGACGCCCAGGCCCCCGGCGTCGCAGGCCTCGTGTCCCGGCTGGCCCAGGTGCGGGCGGGCGACGACTGGCCGGGCCGGCTGCTGGCCGAGTACGCGCTGATCAACCTGCTCGCCGTCGCCTACCGGCGGCGCGCCGAGCTGCCCGCTCCGCTGGCCCGCACTGTCCTCATCCGCGCCGGGTTCCCCGTCACGCGGGAGGAGGTGCTGGCCGGCCCGGCCCTCCGCGACCACTGGGACGTCCTGGGCCGCCGCGACGAGGTGCAGGACCGCCTGACCGCGCGCCGGGTGTGGCTGCGCGGGCGGCGGAGCGGGCGGGCGGCGCTGGTGCTGTCGTTCGCGCCGCAGGGCCAGCCGCTGGACGCCTCCCTGGTCACGGGCGTCACCATCGACGCCGACGTCGCCTTCTACCCTGGCGCGGCCCCCTTGCGGGCCCTGGTCGCCGACCGGCACGGCACCGTCCCCGCCGCCGGCCCACCGCCCGGCGGCCCGCCCGAGGAGGCGCTGGAGGAGGTCGCCCGCGCCGTCGCGGAGGACCCGTGGGTGGAGTCGTGGCCGGTGGTGCTGGCGGACGTCGTTCCCGAGCGGTCCGCGATCGGCGGGCTCCCGCTGCACCCAGCCGCCCGCGACCCCTGGCGGCTGCTCGCGGTGTCGGGCGGCCACCCGCTCACGGTGGCGGCCGAGTGGACGCCGCGTGGCCTGCGCCCCCTCACCACCTGGGACGACGACGGCGCGGCGGTGATCCTGTGAGCACGTACGAGGGCCGGTGCGATCCGGAACAGGCGGAGCGGGTGAGACGAGGGGGAGAGGGTCCGGACGGCGAGTGGTGGGGCGAGTGAGCGGCCGGACGGTGAGCGGGTGGGATGAGTGAGGGGCCGGACGGTGAGCGGGTGCGATCAGTGAGGGAGGGGGCGTGGTGAGCAGCAGGTGGGATGAGTTGACGTCGGCGGCGCTCGTGGGCACCGACCGGCGGCCGTACCACGGCGTGCTGCTGGAGGACGCGGCCGTCGAGGTGGCGCGGCTGCGGGCGGGGCGGCGGCTCGGCCCGCTCGCGCCTCCGGAGCCCGCGCCCGGCGAGGACCGCCCGGCCGTCGGACGGCGGGCCGCCGAGCGCTTGGCCCGCATCCTGGGCGGCGAGCACGAGCGGCTGCTGCCCGAGTGGCTGGCCGCGGCGGCGGCGACCGAGCGCCGCGTCCCCCCGCGCATGCTGCCCGACCTGCTCGACCGCGGCCGCCGCGACGGCTCCATCCGGGCGCACCTCGGCGTGCTGGCCGGCCGGCGTGGCAGGTGGCTGGCCGCGCTCAACCCGGCGTGGGCATACCTGCTGGCCGAGCCCACGGGCGAGACCTGGGAGCTCGGCGGCCCCGCCGACCGCCGCGCTCACCTGCGGGCGCTGCGCGCGGCGGACCCCGGCGAGGCCAGGCTGCTGCTGGAGAGCACGTGGGAGCGCGAGACCCCGGACGACCGGGCCGAGTTCGTCGCGCTGCTGGCCGACGGGCTGAGCATGGCCGACGAGCCGTTCCTGGAGGCCGCGCTCGACGACCGCCGCCGCGAGGTACGCCAGACCGCCGCCAACCTCCTCACCCGCCTGCCCGGCTCCCGCATGGCGCGGCGCATGGCGGAGCGGCTGCGGGCGTGCGTCACCGTCACCGGCGACCTCATCGTCATCGAGGCACCCGAGGCGTGCGACAAGGCGATGGAACGCGACGGCATCCGTCCGAAGCCCCCGCGCGGCCTCGGCGAGCGCGCCTGGTGGCTCCAGCAGCTCATCTCCCGCGCCCCCCTCGCGGCATGGGGCCACCCGCCGGAGCGGCTGCTGGCCATGCGCGTTCCCGACTGGGACGCCGAGGTCAGGACCGCCTGGGTACGCGCCGCCGTGCTCCAGCGCGACCCCGAGTGGGCGCGGGCGATGTTCGGCTGGGACCCGATCGCCGACCTGCTGGTGTCGCTGCCGCCGCAGGAGCAGCAGGACCTGGCGGCCGGTTTCGTCCGCGGCCACGAACCCGACAGCCAGCTCATCATGGTGCTCGGCGGCGTGTCGTCCCCGTGGAAGGAGGAGCTGGCCACGGCCGTCCTCCACAAGATCGTCAAGGTGGCGGCGACGCAGCCGTGGAACCTCGGCGAGCTGGTCAAGCTGGCCGGCGAGCACATCGACCCCGCGCTGTTCCCGCTGGCCGAGAGCTATTCGCCGGTCGAGCCGATCCAGCAGGTCGCGGCCCTGCTGCGGTTCCGCGCCGACCTGCACAAGGAGTTGTTGCCCGAGATGTCCGACAGCGCCCCGGTCATGAGACCGACGAAGGAGCATCCATGACCGTTCTGCGCCCGCACGCGGAAGACCAGTACGCCGAGGAGCTCGCCCTCCTCGCCAAGGACGACGACCGGCCACGACCGCCCGGCTGGCGGCTGTCGCCGTGGGCGGTCACCACGTACGTGCTGGGCGACGGCGACCGCGTCACCCCCAAGTACATCGGCCCCCGCCGCATCGTCGAGGTCGCCGTCGCCACGCTCGCCACCGACCGCGCGCTGCTGCTGCTCGGCGTGCCCGGCACCGCCAAGACCTGGCTGTCGGAGCACCTCGCCGCCGCCGTCAGCGGCGACTCCACGCTGCTCGTGCAGGGCACGGCCGGCACCGCCGAGGAGTCCGTACGCTACGGCTGGAACTACGCCCGCCTCCTGGCCGAGGGCCCTTCGCTCGACGCGCTCACCCCGTCGCCCGTCATGCGGGCCATGGCCGAGGGGCGCATCGCCAGGGTCGAGGAGCTGACCCGCATGCCGTCCGACGTACAGGACGCGCTGATCACCGTGCTCTCGGAGAAGACGCTGCCGATCCCCGAGCTCAACCGCGAGGTGCAGGCCGAACGCGGCTTCAACGTCATCGCCACCGCCAACGACCGCGACCGCGGCGTCAACGAGCTGTCCAGCGCGCTGCGCCGCCGCTTCAACACCGTCGTGCTGCCGGTGCCGGCGACCGCCGAGGAGGAGGTCGACATCGTCGCCCGGCGCGTCACCCAGCTCGGGCGCTCGCTGGAGCTGCCGGAGACGGCCACGGGGCTGGAGGAGATCCGGCGGGTGGTGACGGTCTTCCGCGAGCTGCGCATGGGCGTCACCGAGGACGGGCGCACCAAGCTCAAGTCGCCGAGCGGCACGCTGTCCACGGCCGAGGCCATCTCGGTGCTGACCAGCGGCATCGCGCTCGCCGCCCACTTCGGCGACGGCGTCCTGCGCCCGGCCGACGTCGCCGCGGGCATCGTCGGGGCCGTGGTGCAGGAGCCGGTGTCCGACCGGGTGGTGTGGCGCGAATACCTGGAGACCGTGGTCCGCGAGCGCTCCGACTGGCGCGACTTCTACCGAGCCTGCCGCGAGGCCACATGACGACGTCCGGAGTCCTCGCGGTGGGGGAGGCGCGCGTGACGGTGCTCGGCGTGCGCCACCACGGGCCGGGCTCGGCCAGGGCGGTCCGCGCCGAGCTCGAACGCCTGCGTCCCGACGCGATCCTCATCGAGGGGCCGCCCGAGGCCGACGCGCTCGTCCAGCTCGCGCCCGGCCTCGACCCGCCCGTCGCGCTGCTGGCGCACGTGCCGGGGGCGCCGTCCCGTGCGGCGTTCTGGCCGTTCGCCGGGTTCTCGCCGGAGTGGCAGGCGATCCTGTACGGGGTGTCGGCCGGCGTGCCGGTGCGCTTCTGCGACCTGCCCGCCGCGCACACCCTGGCCGAGGACCCGCGGGGCGGCGAGGACGAGCCGCCCGGCGCGCGACCGGCCGACCCCATCGGCACGCTGGCCGCCGCGGCCGGCTACGACGACCCGGAACGCTGGTGGGAGGACGTCGTCGAGCACCGGTCCGGTCCCGCCGCTGACACACCTGCGCACGGGTCGGAACACGGGCTTGCGCCCGCGCCCGAACAGGCGCCGGCACATGGGCCGGAGCCGGCGTCGGCACTTGGGTCGGCGCCCTGGTTCGAGGTGATCGCCGAAGCCATGGCCGCCGTACGCGAGGGCCACGTGCCCGACGAGCGGGAGGCCAGGCGCGAGGCCTACATGCGCCGGACCGTCCGCGCCGCGCTCAAACAGGGCCACACCCGCGTCGCGGTCGTCTGCGGCGCCTGGCACGTGCCCGCGCTCGCCGGCCCGCAGCCGTCCGCCTCGGCCGACAACGCGCTGCTGCGCGGTCTGCCCAGGGTGAAGGTGGAGCTGACCTGGGTGCCGTGGACGTACGGCCGGCTCGCCTCCTGGAGCGGCTACGGCGCGGGCGTCACCTCGCCGGGCTGGTACCACCACCTGTTCACCGTGCCCGACCACCCGGTGGAGCGGTGGCTGGCCGAGGCGGCCGGGGTGCTGCGCGACGAAGGGCTCGCGGTGTCGTCCGCGCACGTCATCGAGTCCGTACGGCTCGCCGAGAGCCTGGCCGCGCTCCGTGGCCGGCCCCTGGCCGGGCTGAGCGAGGTCACCGAGGCGGCGCGGGCGGTCCTCTGCGAGGGCGACGACCTCGCGGTGGAGCTGATCCAGCGGCGGCTGGTCGTCGGCGACCGGCTCGGCCACGTACCGGACGGCGTGCCGATGGTGCCGCTCCAGCGCGACCTGCGCGACCAGCAGCGGCGGCTGAGGCTGCGGCCCGAGGCGCTCGACCGCGAGCTCGACCTCGACCTGCGCAAGCCCCTCGACCTCGAACGCAGCCACCTGCTGCACCGGCTGCGGCTGCTGGAGGTGGGCTGGGGCACGCCGGGGCAGGCGCGCGGCAAGGGCACCTTCCGCGAGACGTGGACCCTGCGGTGGCGGCCGGAGCACGACCTCGCGCTCATCGAGCACGCCGCGCTCGGCACCACCGTCGCCGCGGCGGCGACGCGGCGGGCCGCCGACCGCGCCGGAGGCGGCTCGGCGGCGCTGGCGGAGCTGACGGCGCTGGTCGAGCAGTGCCTGCTGGCCGACCTGCCGGAGGCGCTGCCCGCTGTGCTGGCGGCGCTGTCGGCGCGGGCCGCCCTGGACACCGACGTCACGCACCTCATGGCGGCGCTGCCCGCGATGGTCCGCGCCCACCGGTACGGCGACGTACGCGGCACCCCGGCCGAGGGGCTGGCGGTGATCGTCCGCTCGATGCTGGACCGGATCCGGATCGGGCTGCCGGTCGCGGTGACCGGCCTGGACGACGACGCCGCAGCCGACCTGCTCAAACACATCGACGCCGTCCACGCCGCCGTCGCCCTCCTCACCGAACACATGGACCAGGCGGACCAGGGGGAACACGCCGAACACGCGAAGCCCGCCGAGTGGCCCGAGGGTGCGCAGAGTGAGGCCGGGCGGGCGGAGGGCGTTCAGCGGGCGGCCGGGCGGGCGGAGGGCGGGCGGGAGCGGGAACGTTGGCTGGCGACGTTGCGAGGGCTCAGTGACCGGCAGGATCTGCACGGCCTCATCGAGGGCCGGCTCACCCGGATCCTCCTCGACTGCGGTGAGCTCGACGACGCCGGCGACCGCATGTCCCGGGCCATGTCGCGCGGGCAGGCGCCGGCGCGGGCGGCGTCCTGGGTGGAGGGCTTCCTGAGCGGGGGCGGCCTGCTGCTGGTGCACGACCCGCGGCTGCTCTCCCTGGTGGACGGCTGGCTCGCCGGGCTGTCCGGCGACCAGTTCACCGACGTGCTGCCGCTGCTGCGCCGTACGTTCGGTGCGTTCGCCGCCCCGGAGCGCCGTTCGATCGGCGAGCGCCTGCGCTCGGCGGGACGCGGACAGGGCGGGGACGACGCCCACGACCTGGACGACCGCCGCGCGGCCGGCGCCGTCGCCACCGTCCTGTCGATCATCGGCCGTACACCCGCCCGCACGACCAAGGGGGAACGTTGAACGACGAGCGGATGCGGCGCTGGCGGCTGGTGCTGGGAGGCGGGGACGCCGACGGGGTCGGGTTCGGGCTGCAGGGGAACGACGCCCACATGGACGCCGCCCTCGCCGCCGTCTACGACCACGGCGAGGGCGGCGGCATCGGGACCGGCGGCGGCAGGGAGGGCGGGCTTGGGGCGTCGGCCCCGCGCGTGGCGCGCTGGCTCGGCGACATCCGGACGTACTTCCCCGCCACGGTCGTCCAGGTGATGCAGAAGGACGCGATCGAGCGGCTCAACCTCACCAGGCTCCTCCTGGAGCCCGAGATGCTGGAGGCCGTGGAGCCCGACGTGCACCTGGTCGGCACCCTGCTCGCGCTCAACAAGGTGATGCCCGACCAGGCCAGGGAGTCGGCGCGGGCGGTGGTCCGCACGGTGGTGGCGGAGCTGGAGCGCCGGCTGGCGCAGCGGACGCGGGCGGCGGTGGCGGGCGCGCTCGACCGCTCGGCGCGCACGCACCGCCCGAAGCGGGCGGCCGACATCGACTGGGACCGTACGATCCGGGCGAACCTCAAGCACTACCTGCCCGACCGCAACACGGTGGTCCCGTCCCGGCTGGTCGGCTACGCCCGGCGCAGGCGGGCGGTGCAGCGGGAGGTCGTGCTGTGCGTGGACCAGAGCGGGTCGATGGCGGCGTCGGTGGTGTACGCGAGCGTGTTCGGTGCGGTGCTGGCCTCGATGAGGTCGTTGCGGACGTCACTCGTGGTGTTCGACACGGCGGTGGTGGACCTCACGGACCAGTTGCACGACCCGGTGGAGCTGCTGTTCGGCACCCAGCTCGGCGGCGGCACCGACATCAACCGGGCCATCGCCTACTGCCAGGGCCTCATTACCCGTCCGGCCGACTCGATCTTCGTCCTGGTCAGCGACCTGTACGAGGGCGGCGTACGGCAGGAGATGCTGCGCCGGGTCGCGGCGATGACGGAGGCCGGCGTCCAGGTGATCGTGCTGCTGGCGCTGTCCGACGAGGGGGCGCCCTTCTACGACCACGAGAACGCCGCCGCGCTGGCCGCGATGGGGGTGCCGGCGTTCGCCTGCACCCCCGACGCCTTCCCCGCCCTGATGGCGGCGGCGATCGAGCGCCGCGACATCGGCCGGTGGGCGGAGCACACCTTCGGAGCCTGATCCCGCCGCCCTGCCGTCCGCCCTGCCGTCCGCCCTGCCGTCCCCATGGCCGGCGGGGCTCAGTGGGCGGGTTCCTGGTCGGGACGGGCGTGCCGCGGCATCAGGAACGACAGCGCGAACGTCAGCACCAGCAGCCCGACCTCGACCCACACCGTGATCTCCATCGAGTCGCCGAACCCCCACTGGTCGGCGAGCAGGTTGAAGAACAGCGTCCCCAGCACGGCGCTGCCGAGCGCGCCGCCGAGCTGCTGCACGGCGGTCAGCGTCCCGGACGCCGAGCCGGACTCGTGCGGCTCGACGCCGGCGAGCACGATGTCGAAGAACGGCGCCATGGTGAGCCCCATGCCGATGCCGACGAGGCCGAGGCCGGGGGCGAGTTGCCAGACGGTGACGTCGAGCCCGGCGAAGTGGATGGTGAGCGCGAGCACGGCCGCGCCCGCCGCCATCACGGTCGCGCCGATCTGCAGCAGCCCGCGCCCGAGCTTCTCCTGCAGCCCGGACATCGCCAGGCCGAAGCCGACCACGCCGCCGATGGCCTGCGGCAGCCCGGCGAGGCCCGCCTTGAGCGGCGTGAAGCCGAGCCCCATCTGGGTGTAGAGGGCGAAGACCAGGCCGAAGCCCATCATGCCGGTGAAGAAGGCGAGCCCGGCGACGAGCCCGCCGGTGAAGGCACGCTTGCGGAACAGGCCGGGGACGACCAGCGGGTCCCTGCCGGAGGCGGCGCGGCGGGACTCGTACCGGGCGAACACGGCGAAGACCACGATCGAGGCGGCCATGGACGCGAACGTCCACCAGGGCCAGCCCTGCTCGCGCCCCTGGATGAGCGGGTAGATGAGCAGCAGCGCGGCGAGCGAGACCAGCCCGACGCCGCCGAGGTCGAGCCGGGTGGCGTTGGACAGGCGGAATTCGGGCAGGAAGCGGATCCCGGCGAGCGCGGCGGCCAGGCCGAGCGGCAGGTTGATCAGGAAGATCATGCGCCAGCCGGTGCCGAAGAAGTCGGCGTCGACGAGCCAGCCGGCCAGCACCGGGCCGCCGACCGACGAGATGGTCATGACCGGCCCGAACATGCCGAACGCCTTGCCCATCTCGTGCGGCGGGAACATCTCCTTGATCAGGCCCAGCCCTTGGGGCAGCATCACGGCGCCGAACAGGCCCTGCAGCACGCGTGCGGCGATCAGCATCTCCGGGCTGACGGCGATGCCGCACAGCAGCGAGGCCGCGGTGAAGCCGAAGGCGCCGATGAGGAACATGCGCTTGCGGCCGTAGAGGTCGCCGAGCCGGCCGCCGGTGATGAGGCCGACGGCCATGGCGAGCGTGTAGCCGGCGCCGAGCCACTGCACGAGGCTGTCGCTCCCGCCCAGATCGCGCTGGATGGTGGGGGCGGCGATGGTGGTGACCAGGGCGTCGAGCAGGTCCATGACCTCGGCGGCGAGGATCACGAAGAGCGCGACCCATCGCCACCGGTAGCCCTGGGCCTCGCCTGTCTCCTGGGAGGCGGTGACGGTCATCTTGATAACTCCTGACGGATAAAACGGTGTTCTAGCGAACGAACGGTGTTCGTCACGAACACCGTTTTAGAGGCGAACACCGTTCGTGTCAAGTACAGTGTTCGGTATGGACCGGACGAGGACGACCGACGGCGTGCCCGTGCCTCCCTGGCGCAAGTCACGCCGGCAGCCGCAGCCCAAGCGCCAGCTCAGCCAGGACCTCATCGTCGAGGCCGGGCTGCGGATCCTGGACGACGAGGGGTTCGACGCGCTCAGCATGCGACGCGTCGCCCAGGAGCTCGACACCGGCCCGGCGTCCCTGTACGCGCACGTCGCGAACAAGGAGGAGCTGCTGGAGCTGATCTACGACCGGGTGCTCGGCGAGATCCGGCTGCCCGAACGCGACTCGGCCCACTGGAAGGAGCAACTGCGCGCGTACTGCCTGGAGGTGCACCGCGTCCTCGGCCACCACTCCGACGTGGCCCGCGCGGCGCTGGCGAGCATCCCCACCGGCCCCAACTCCCTGCGCGCGGGCGAGTTCGTCTACGGGCTGCTCATCGAGGCCGGCATGCACCCGAGGGAGGCGTCGCTGGTCATGGACCGCCTCTCGCTCTACCTCATCGGCGACGCCTACGAGGGCTCCCTGCACCGGGCCAGGATGCGCGCCGCCGGGCTGACCGACCCGCAGGAGTACTTCGAGCGGTTCTCCGGCCAGATCGCCACCTACTACCGCGCACTGCCCGCCTCCACCTTCCCGCACCTGCACCAGCACATCGACGAGCTGGTCGCCGACGACGGCGAGAACCGCTTCATGTACGGACTGGAGCTGATGCTCGACGGCCTCGAGAACCGCATGCCCGGCGCCTGATCCAGCCCCGGCCCGGAGCCTGATCTAGGACCAAGTGCCGAGAGGCGCCTAGGCCCAGCGGCCGATGCGCTGAGCTGTGCCTTCGCCCTAGCGTGACCGGCATGACGACGATCGTTGAGGAGAAGCCGGCCCCGACCGGCGTGGTGTCGGCGCCGTACCGGGCGCTGAGTTTCGGGCTCGTGGCCATCGTGACCCTGCTGGCGTTCGAGGCGATGGCGGTGGCCACGGCCATGCCGGTGGTGGCCCGCGAACTGGACGGCATGCGCCTGTACAACCTGGCCTTCAGCGCCACTCTGGCGGCCAGTGTGATCGCGACCGTGCTGGGCGGGCGGTGGAGCGACCGGCGCGGGCCGCTCGAACCGATCGCGGCCGGAGTGGTGACGTTCGTGGCCGGGCTGCTGCTGGCGGGGTTCGCGCCGACCATGGAGGTGTTCGTGGCCGGGCGGTTCGTGCAGGGGCTCGGCGCCGGGGCCACCCAGGTCGCCCTGTACGTGCTGGTCGCCCGCGTCTACCCCGCCGCGCTGCACCCGAAGGTGTTCGCGCTGTTCTCGGCCGCGTGGGTGGTGCCGTCGATGGTGGGGCCGGCGATCGCCGGGTTCGTGGTGCAGAACGCCGACTGGCGGTGGATCTTCCTCGGCGTCTCGCTCATCGTCGTCCCGTCGGCGCTGCTGCTCTGGCGCGGCACCACCGGTCGCGACCTCGGCACCGGCTCGGGAGAGGCCGCACCGGCTCCCGCGCTCGGCCGCAAGCTGGTCTGGGCCGCGGTGACGGCGGTGGCCGCCGCGCTCATCCAGTACGGCAGCGCCCTGGAGCTGGCCGGCCTGCCCCTGCTCGCGGCGGGCGTCGTCCTGCTGGCCGTGGCCCTGCCCAGGCTGCTGCCGACCGGCTCGCTGCGGGCCGCGCCCGGCCTGCCGAGCGCGCCGGTGCTGCGCGGACTGGCGTTCGGCTCGCTCACCGCCGCCCAGGTGCTGATCCCCCTCATGCTGATCAACGAGCGCGGGCTCAGCGCCACCGCAGCCGGCATCGTCCTCACGGTCGGCGCGCTCGGCTGGTCCACCGGCTCCTGGCTGAAGGGCCGCGGCCGGATCAGCAACCTGCTCGCCGTCCGCGGCGGAGCAGCCCTGCTCGCCACCGGCCTCGCGCTGGTCACGCTCGTCCTGGTGGACACGGTGCCGCTGGCGCTCGCGCACGTCGCCATGGCGATCGCCGGGCTCGGCATCGGCATGCTGCACCCGACGGTGTCGGTGCTGGTGCTGGAGATGTCCGCGCCGGGGGAGGAGGGCCAGAACAGCGCGGCCGTGGGCGTCGGCGAGTCGGTCTTCACCGTGGTGGCCGTCGCGGCCAGCGGCGCGATCTTCACCGCCTCCGGCGGCAGCTACGCGGCCGGTCTGCTCACCGCCGTGGCGCTGGCCGTGCTGGCGTTCGCGCTGGCCCCCCGTTTGGTCCGGTCCCGCGCAGCAGGCACTATGGAAGTGACCGAGCCCTGAGTGGGCCATAAGAGGGGGGTACATGCCGCGAGTCCGTGAGCTCGAGGTCTTCCGGCTCGTCCTGCCGTACGGCAGGAGGTCGGAGACCCTGCTCGTGAAGCTCACCGACCACGGCGGCATGACCGGGTGGGGCGAAGCGCTCTCCCCTCAGCCCAAGACCTGGTCGAAGCTGGAAGAGACACTGGCCGCGCTGATCATCGGCGTCGACTGGGAGCACCCCGACGCCGTCCCGAGCGGCGACCCGGCGGTCGACATGGCCTGCTGGGACCTGTGGACGAGGATGCGCGGCGTGCCGCTCGCCGAGGCGATCGGCGGCACCCGCACCTCCCTCATGGCCACCGTCCGCCTTTCGCCGGACCCGTCCACGGAGAGCCTGGTCAGCCGGGTCAACCAGCAGGTCTGCGCCGGCTACGGGCACGTCACGCTCGACGTGCGCCCCGGCTGGGACGTCGAGCCGGTACGCGCCGTCCGGGCCGCCTACCCCGCGCTGACCCTCGCCGTCGACTGCGGCAACGCCTACACCGAGCACGGCCAGCTCGTCGCCCTCGACTCCTACGGCCTGGAGGTCATCGAGCGGCCGTTCGCGACCGGCGACGTCTACGCCCACGCCGCGCTCCAGGACCAGGTGACGGCCTCCGTGGCCGTCGAGGTCGCCTCCACCGCCGAGCTCGACGACTTCCTCACCGTACGGGCCGCGCGGGTGCTGCTGCTGCGGCCCACGGCGTTCCCCTCCCTGAGCGAGGCCCGCCGCGCCCACGACCGGGCGGCGGCGGCCGGCTGGGACATCCAGTGCGCGGGCGGCCAGGGGATGGGGCTGGCCAGGGCGGCCACCGTCGCCGTCGCCAGCCTGCCCGGCTGCACGCTGCCGTGCGACGTCACCCAGCCGCCCCGCCAGAACCAGCTCGTCACCCCGATCGTGGGGGCGAACGCGGGCGTCATCGCCGTCCCGCTGACGCAGTCCGGGCTCGGCCACGACATCGACGAGAGCCGCCTGCGCCGGATGGCGAAGGAGACCTTCCACGCCTGAGGCCGGTGTTCGCCGAACGCGTACCGGCCAGGCCGCCCGGCGGTCGCGCGGACATGGTGGAGTTGGCCGGAGAGCCGGGCGCGGCGGGACGTCCGGGCTGCTGCCGGAGGTGGGCTGATGGCGAGGGACACCGACGAGGACGCGATCCGGCTGGCCGGAGAGTCGCTGGCGGCCGGCGATCCGCTGGGCTGGTTCGAACGCCTCTACGCCGAGTCGGCGTCCGGCGAGGCGATCGTGCCCTGGGACTCGCGCGCCCCGCACCCCCTGCTCACCGAGTGGGCCGAAGCCCACGCCGCCGGAAAGGGGCGGGCGCTCGTCGTGGGGGCGGGGCTCGGCGACGACGCCGAACACCTCGCCGGGCTCGGCTACGACACCGTCGCCTTCGACGTGAGCGAGTCGGCGGTGCGGCTGGCACGCGAGCGGTTCCCCGCGAGCCGGGTGCGCTACGAGGTGGCCGACCTGCTGCACCCGCCGGAGGAGTGGCGGCGGGCGTACGATCTGGTGGTGGAGATCATGACCGTACAGGCGCTGCCGGAGCCGCTGCACGCCGCCGCCACCGAGGCGGTCGCCGGGTTCGTCGGCCACGGCGGCACACTGCTGGTGGTCGCCACTGGACGGGAGGAGGGCGGGCCGGTGTTCGCGCCGCCGTGGCCGCTGACGCCGTCCGAGATCGCCGCGTTCGCGACGGACGGCCTGGAGCGGGGCACGGTCGAGGACCTGCGCGACGGCGGGCGCCACCGCTGGCGGGCCACCTTCCACCGCTCGCTCACGCCATGAACGGGCCGAGCGCTTCTCTGCCCGAGAAGGCGCTGCACCTCAGCAACGGCGACGCCACCGACGTGCCGGGCACCGGCCTCGCCCGGCGCGTGGTCTACTGGCGCGACGTCCTGCACGAGGGCCCGGTGCCGGAGGTCGCGCCGGCCGAGCTGCGCCGCGTCCGTGCCGGCTACCTCACGGCCCACCAGCGCGCCGAGCGCGAGGCGACGCTGCGCGCCTTCGCCGAGCGCGACCAGGCCCTGGAGGACAACCGCGACGGCGAGTACGTCCTGTGGTTCGAGGCCGACCTGTACGACCAGCTCCAGATCGTCGAGATCCTCGCCCGCCTGGCCGCCCTGGGCGTCCCCGCCGGGCGGGTGACGCTGATCTGCATCGGCGAATACCCCGGGATCGCCCGGTTCGGCGGCCTCGGCCAGCTCACCGCCGAGCAGTTGCGCGAGCTGCCCGGCACGGGAGCGTGCGCCCGGCTGACCCCGGCGGCGCTGGAGCTGGCCACCCGCGCGTGGGCGGCCTTCCGCGCGCCGACGCCCGAGGGCCTGGCCGGCATCGCCGCCGCCCGGCTGGGGGAGCTGCGCTTCCTGGGCGAGGCGTTCGACCGGCTCGGCCGCGAATACCCCTCCACCCGGGACGGGCTGTCGCTGTCCGAGCGGCGGGTGCTGGCCGCCGTCGCCGCCGGCGCGCCCGACGCGGGCACGGCCTTCGTACGGGCCGCGGCCCGCGAGACGCGGCCGTTCATGGGCGACCTCACCTGTTTCGAGCGGATGGAGCGGCTGGCGCGCGGCCCTCACCCCCTGCTCGACCTCGATCCGGCCGGCGGCCCGGTGACGCCGGCGACGCGACTGCGCCTGACGGAGACCGGCGCGCGGGTGCTCGCCGGCCAGGCCGACCAGGTCACGCTCAACGGCGTCGACCGGTGGATCGGCGGCGTGCACCTGCACGGCCACCAGGTGCCGTGGCGCTGGAACGAGGCCACAGAAACCGTCACCCCGGCCTGACGTGTCACTTCCTCATTGCTGCTCCTGCTTCGGTCGGGCAATTGCCGACATTCTGCAACCTGGGTTGCCTATAGTTCTGCAACCTAAGTAGCCTAAGCTGTGTGATGAGGAAGCGGGATCTAGAACGCCGCATGCGCAAGCTCGCAAAGGAATACGGCGTGCCTGTGCACTCCACTGAAGGCGGCAGCCACACGAAGTGGCATGTCGGTTCAGAGGCGATGCCCGTCCCTCGCCATGCGGAGGTCAACGAGCGGACGGCGAAAGGAATCTTGGAGAACTGAGAGAGCATCCTCGTCGAGGCCGCGAAGGAGCAGGAGGGTCAGTGAGCGAACGCGACACGTACACCATCACCGCCGGCAGGAGCGGCCCCTGGTGGGCGTTGACCGTCTGCGGGCCCGGCCTCAAGCGCGACTACCACACTCAGGTGAAACGCCTGGAGCACGCCGAGGAGATGGCCCGCGATCTCGTGGCCACGATGCTCGACGTCGATGTCTCCGAGGTTGACGCCGATTTCGAGCTGACGGTGGCCGACGAGGACGTGGCCACCGAACTGGAGGCCACATTGCTGGCCCGCCTCGCCGCCAGGGTGGCCAAGCAGCAGGCCGCGGAGGTGACGCAGACGACCGTGGCCGACCTGGCAAGAAGAGGCTATGTCCACCGCGACATCGGTTACCTCCTGGGCATCTCCCATCAGGCCGTCGGGAAGCTGCTGCAGGAGGCGGAGAAGGAGGCAACCGCACCCCGCCCTGCGGACGCTTCCAGCAGAATGGAACTGCTGAGGTCGCTTCTCCCCGATGTGGCCGAGGGCGATCCGACGCCTGCCAGGTTGGGCAAGCTCAGGGCATTGCGGGAACAGCTGCGCGATGGCGCCGGCGCCGCGGCGGAGCCGGCCAGACGGCTATGAGCCGTACGCGTTGGCGCTGATGACGAGGTCGGCGCCGAGGAGCTGATGCAGGAGCCGGCGCGCCATCGTCTCGGCCATGACCCCAGCAAACTGCGGTACGCGCGTATCAGGTGGGGCGGTGGCCGGACTTGGCGAGCTGGATCAGTTCGTACACCTGGGAGCGGAGCTCGGCGAAGCGGGGGAGAGAGCGGGTGGTGAGCTGGTCGCGTTCGGCCGGCAGGTCGATCGGGACGTCCTCCAGCACGACCGTCGGCGAGTTGGACAGCACGATGACGCGCTGCCCGAGATAGACCGACTCGTCGATGTCGTGGGTGACGAACAGCACCGTGACCCCGAGACGCCGCCACAGCGAGCGGACGAGGTCCTCCAGGTCAGCGCGGGTCTGGGCGTCCACGGCGGCGAACGGCTCGTCCATCAGCAGCAGGTGCGGCTCGTACGCGACCGCCCGCGCGATGGCGACGCGCTGCTGCATGCCGCCGGAGAGCTGCCACGGGTGCGCGTCCTGGGCCTCGGCGAGACCGACGGCCTCCAGGGAGTCCTCGACGAGCCGGCGCCGGCGGTCCTTCGGGACCTTCTTCTCCTTCAGCGGCAGCTCGACGTTCTGGCGTACGGTCATCCAGGGGAAGAGGCTGCGGCCGTACTCCTGGAAGACGACCGCCATGCCGGGCGGCGGGCCGGTGACGCGCTCGCCCTCCAGCACGACCTCGCCCGCGGTCGTCTCGAGCAGCCCGGCGACGCACCGCAGCAGCGTGGTCTTGCCGGCGCCCGAGGGGCCGACGATGCAGACCAGCTCGCCGGCGGCGACCGTGAACGTCAGGTCGCGGACGGCCTCGACACTGCGGCCCCGCCCCTCGTAGACCTTCTGCAGCCCGCGGACGTCCAGCATGGCCGTCGTGGCGGAGCGGGGGCGGGCGGGGGCGCCCGTGGGGTCGGCGGTCATGTGTCAGCCCTCTCGCTGTGCCGTACGCAAACCTGTGTACCACCGCGGCAGCCGGGCCTCCACCGCCCGGAACACCATCGACAGGGCGATGCCGACGAGCCCGAGCAGGATGATCCCGATGCACAGCGCCTGCCGCGCTCCGGCGGCGATCTGCGGGCCGGCGCCGGGCAGCACCAGGTGGATCAGCCGGGAGCGGCGGCGCGTCCGGTAGCTGCGGGCGGTGTCGCCCAGCACCACACGCAGCCGGAGACGACCACGAGGATCTTCATGCCAGGGGCGCTCAGAGAGCGCCGCCGCAGCCCTCCGTCAGGCCCTTGACCGGGTCGTCGTCCGTCCCGGACTGCTGCTGCTTCTTCTTCGGGGCCTTCTTCTCCGGAGTCTTCGTCGGGGAGGGGTCGGCCGACGCGCCGCTGTCGGCGTTCGCCGGCGTGGCGGGCCCGGTGGCCGCGACGGCCGGGCTCGCGGCGGAGGAGTCGCGAACGGCCTTGGCCGTGATGCCGCGGATCTTGTCCCAGTCGGGGTAGCCCGTGTTGATCAGCGGCGGCACGAACTGCACGCTCGACACCTTCGCGTTCTTCACCTTGAGGGCCAGCGGCACCAGGTTCTTCAGCATCGAACGCGGGATGTCGGTCCTGATCAGCTCCTTGGTGGCCAGGGCGATGCGGTTGAAGCGGGTCAGCACGGTCGCCGGGTCGGCCTGGGTCAGCAGCGCGCCGAGCACGCACCGCTGACGGCGCATCCGGGTGAAGTCATCGCTGTTGGTGCGCGAGCGGGCGTACCACATCGCGTCGGCGCCCTTGAGCCGGCGTGTGCCGGCCTTGACCAGGCCCTCGTTGTAGCGGCCGAACACGACGTCCGTCTCGACGGTGAGCGTGATGCCGCCGATGGCGTCGATGAGCCGGGCGAAGCCCCACATGTTGACCAGGGCGTACCAGTCGACCCTGAGGCCGAGGGTGTAGCCGATCGTGTCCATCAGGACCTCGGGGCCCTGGTGCTGCTTGCCGCCGAAGATCTCCGGGTGGGCGTCGGCGTACTCCCAGACGCTGTTGAGCAGGTCGCTGCGGCCGCCGCCGGGGTCGGCCGGCAGTCGGAAGCCGCCGGGGAAGCGTTCGGCCATCGGCGTGCCGGGGCGGAAGCGCACGTCCTCCAGGTTGCGCGGCAGGCTGAACAGCACCGTGTTGCCGGTCTCCACGTCCACGCTGGCCAGGTTCATGCTGTCGGTGCGGACCCCCACCCGGTGGTCGTCGGCGTCGCCGCCCAGCAGCAGGATGTTGACCCGCTTGCGTCCCGCCCACGGGTCCTCGGGCGAGGGCTGGGCCGTGGCCGGGGTGCCGGCGTCGGCGCGGAGCCCGGTGCCCGGGTCGGCGGCTGCGTCGGCGGGCCCCTGGAAGATGTCGTTGATCGTCGCCTGGGCGGTCCACGCCAGGTTGCCGAGCGCGCCGAACGGCACCACGACGAGCACCGCCATCAGCCCCGCCATCGTGCCGGTGAGGATCTGGCCGCCCTGCGACAGCCCGCTGGGCCGCAGCACCACGAACGAGTGCACGATCAGGGCGAACCAGGCCACCCCGAGCGCGATCGTCCCGGCGATGACCGCCGTCATGGCGGTGTTGTCGATCAGGGCGCCGACCAGATCGCCGGTGTCGACCGCGAGCCACACCCCGAGCGCGGCCAGCAGCAGGACCGCGTAGCAGGACAGCAGGACCAGGCCCGTCCTGCGCCGGCCCGCGCGCAGGTGCGCCGCGCCCGGCGCCAGCGCCGACAGCGCCAGCCAGCCGAGAACCGCGCCGGTGCTCACCGGTTCCTTTGCCTGCACGACATCCCCGTTTCCCCGTAAAGGTCTCCATAGGCCACCGGACCGAGGCGGCAGCATACGCACCGAAAACGAATGATGTCGTTATCGGCAGGTGAACACCAACGACCGAATAAGATTCGGTTCATGGCCTTCACCGAGATCGCGTACGACGTGGCCGACCGCGTGGCCACCCTCACATTGTGTCGCCCTGAGCGGCTGAATGCGTTCACGCTCACCATGCGCGCCGAGCTCATCGAGGCGTTCGACCGGGCCGACGCCGACGACGAGGTCCGCGCGGTGGTGGTGACAGGCGCGGGCCGGGCCTTCTGCGCGGGGGCGGATCTCGGCGGGGGCGGCGGCACGTTCGGCCACCGGGAGCGGGGTGAGACCGTCGAGGGCGCGCCGCGCGACGGCGGCGGCACCGTGGCCCTGCGCATCGCCCGCTCGCTCAAGCCGGTGATCGGCGCGATCAACGGCCCGGCCGTGGGCGTCGGCGTGACGATGACGCTGCCGATGGACGTGCGGCTGGCGGCCGAGTCGGCGCGCTTCGGGTTCGTCTTCGCCCGCCGCGGCATCGTCACCGAGGCCGCGTCGAGCTGGTTCCTGCCGCGGATCGTCGGCATCGCGCAGGCCATGGAGTGGGCGGCGACCGGCCGCGTCTTCCCGGCCGCCGAGGCGCTGGCGGGGCGGCTGGTGTCGCGGGTGCTGCCGGACGCGGAGCTGCTGCCGGCGGCGTACGCGCTGGCCCGGGAGATCGCCGACAACACCTCGGCCGTCTCCGTCGCCGCGATCCGCCGCCTGATGTGGTCGGGGCTGTCGGCGAGCTCGCCGTGGGAGGCGCACGCCGCCGACTCGCGGCTCATGGCCGAGCTGGGCGGCGGGGCCGACTCGGTCGAGGGGGTGACCGCGTTCCTGGAGAAGCGGCAGGCCGACTTCCCGATGAAGGTCAGTGAGGACCTGCCGCCGGGTGTACCGTCCTGGCCCGACAATCCCTATGGTGGCTGACATGTACGAAATCACCACTCTGCGGCTGCCCGACGACTTCGAGGGCGAGGTCGTCGCGACCCTGGTGGCGAGGAGCGCGGGCGCCGCGTCCCGCAGGGCGGTGCTCTACCTGCACGGCTTCACCGACTACTTCTTCCAGGACCACCTGGCCGAGCACTACGTCCAGCGCGGCATCGACTTCTACGCCCTCGACCTGCGCAAGTACGGCCGCTCCCTGCTCCCGCACCAGACCAGGGGCCTGATCAGGAGCGTCACCGACTACTTCCCCGAGATCGACGAGGCCGTCCGCCTCATCCGGCGCGACCACGACGAGCTGACCGTGAACGCCCACTCCACCGGCGGCCTGGTCGCCGCCCTGTGGGCCGACCGGGTCCGCGGCCGGGGGCTGGTGCAGGGGCTCGCGCTCAACAGCCCGTTCTTCGACCTCAACGTGCCCGCGCCGCTGCGGATGGCCGCCGACCTGCTGGGGACGCCGCTGTCGTACACGCGCCGGCCGCTCCCGCTGGGCGTCAGCACCGTCTACGGGCAGACGCTGCACCGCGACCACGGCGGCGAATGGGACTACGACCTGGAGCTCAAGCCGCTCGGCGGGTTCTCCGTGCACGCCATGTGGCTGGCCGCCATCCGGCGGGCCCAGCGCCGCCTGCACAAGGGGCTCGCGGTGGACGTGCCCGTGCTGGTGCTGGCCTCCTCGAACGGCCTGCGGGTACGCGACTTCGTCCCCGAGGCGCGTTCGGCCGACATCGTGCTCGACCCCGCCCACATCGCCCGCTGGTCCACCTCGGTCGGTCCGCACGTCACCTGCGTACGGATCCAGGACGGCGTGCACGACCTCGTGCTGTCGGCCGAGCCGGCGCGCAAGCAGGTCTTCGCCGAGCTGGACCGCTGGATGAGCACCTACATCCACCAGGGAGACGCTCACCAGGGGAACGCTCACCAGGGGAACGCGAAGAGGCCGTAGTAGGCCGCCGCCACCATCAGCAGGCCGGTGCCGCCCAGCACGCCCGCCACCGCGACGTGCTGCCAGCGGCCCGGCCGCATGCCCTCGCGCAGCGCCGACAGCACCGCCGCCACCGCCGTGACCTCCTGCACCAGCATGAGCACGGCGAGGATGCGCACCACGAGCCAGCCGGCCAGCACCGCCGGCCAGGCGCCCGCCTGGTTGATGGAGAACAGCACCAGCAGCGTGATGAACGCGACCACCGACGCCAGCAGCCCCAGACTGGTCCACGCGATCCTGACCAGGCGGCGCCGGATCGGTGGCCACAGCCGGGCGTTGGCCTCGGCGACGACGAGCGGATGGCCGCGGCCCCGCAGCCGGACGACCACCGCGGCGACCGGCCCCGCCACGTAGCCGACGGCCGCCAAGCAGATCGTCAGGCCGAGCATGGTGCCGCCCGCGTACCAGGGTGCCGCAGGGACGTCGCTCGCCTCGAACCGCTGCACCGGCGTCGCGCCCGCCAGGTGCGCCGCGGGCTTGGCCGTGGCCGGCAGGCCGCTGATCCAGTTGCCGAGGGTCTCCAGGTAGCCCTTGGCGAACGGCCCGCCGCCGACCCGCATGGCGTGGTCGCCCTGGCCGATGAAGCGGATCGTGTAGTCGTCGTTGCCGGCCCTGCCCATGGCGGTGACGAGCGCCTTGGTGGACTCCACGAAGGGGATCGACGGGTCGGTCGTGCCGTAGAACGCGAGGACCGGCACCTTGATCCCGCTCAGTGCGGGCATCGCGTCGTAGCGCAGGAACGTGAAGCCGACCCCGCCCATCGCCCTGGTCAGCAGGTCGCGCGCGCCGATGGGGGCGCGCAGCCGCAGCAACTGCTCGTTCAGCGCCCAGGCGACCTGGCGCAGCGGGGAGACGTTCGGGGACGACACCAGCACCACGAACCCGACCGCCGCGCTCTTGGCCGCCGCGATCGGCACCACCCAGCCGCCCTCGCTGACGCCCCAGACACCGACCCGCGCCGGGTCCACCTCGGGCAGCGCGCGCAGGTACTCCACCATGCGCAGCGCGTCGTCGGCGAGCAGGCCGAAGTCGCGCTCGCGGAAGTCGTAGCCGACCGTGCGCTTGTCGAAGGCGATCGTCACCACGCCCGCCTTGGCCAGGAACTCCGCCTGCGGCGTGAACTCGGTGCGCGAGCCGTTGCCCGACCCCGACACGAACACCATCGCCGGATGCCGCCCGGGCGTCAGCGGCGTGCGCAGCGTCCCGTAGAGGCGCTGGCCCTCCGCCGCGACCGAGATCTCCTGCCGGCGGATCGCGGCCGTCGCCGCCGGCGGCTCTAACTCGTGCCGCGGCTGCGGCGGGATCGCCTGGAAGGCGGGGTCCGCCTTCAGCGGCGGAGGGTCGAAGGCGGGCGGCAGGACGTAGCCGACCGTCGCGAGCGCCACCAGCACCAGACCGGCGGCGATGCTCAAGGTGCCCCGGCCCGTGCGCATCGGCCTCCCCATGTGCGTTGGTTTGCCCGCCGATCTTCTAGCGTACTCCCGGCTCGTGGGACCAGTGGGGCCACATTTGTCAGTGAGAGCTGTTAGCTTCCTGCGACATGCGGATCCTGCACACCTCCGACTGGCACCTCGGGCGCGCCTTCCACCGGGAGAGCCTGCTCGCGGCGCAGGCCGCGTTCGTCGACCACCTGGTCGAGACGGTGCGGGAGGAGCGAGTCGACGTCGTGGCGGTCGCCGGCGACGTCTACGACCGGGCGCTGCCGCCGGTCGACGCGGTCGCCCTGCTCGACGAGGCGCTCGCCCGGCTGACCGGTGCCGGCGCGCGGGTGGTGCTCATCAGCGGCAACCACGACTCGGCGCTGCGGCTGCGGTTCGGGTCGGCGCTGTTCGAGTCCGCCGGGGTGCACGTGCGCTGCGCGCCCGAGCGCGCCTGGGAGCCGGTGCTCGTCGACGGTGTCGCCTTCTACGGCATCCCCTACCTGGAGCCGGAGCTGGTGCGGGCGCCGTGGGAGCTGCCCGACCGCAGCCACACGGCGGCGATCACGTACGCGATGGACCGCGTCCGGGCCGACGCGGCCCGCCACCGCGCCGCCGTCGTGCTGTCCCACTGCTTCGTCACCGGCGGGCAGGCCAGCGACAGCGAGCGCGACATCAGCGTGGGCGGGGTGGCGCACGTGCCGCTCGCCGCGTTCGACGGCGTCGACTACGTCGCGCTCGGTCACCTGCACGGCCGCCAGCGCATGTCCGAGACCGTGCGCTACTCGGGCTCGCCGCTCGCCTACTCCTTCTCCGAGACGGGCCAGGTGAAGGGCTCGTGGCTGGTCACGCTCGGGCAGGGGAGCGGCGCCGAGTTCGTCCCCGCGCCGGTGCCCCGTCCCGTCGGACGGCTGCGCGGCGAGCTGGAGTGGCTGCTGGCCGATCCCCGGCACGCCGCCGTCGAGGACCACTGGCTCCAGGTCACCCTCACCGACTCCGTACGCCCCAAGGCGGCCATGGACCGGCTGCGCGCCCGCTTCCCGCACACCCTCGCGCTCTCCTTCGACCCGGCCGACGCCGCCCCGGCCGCGCAGCCGGCCCGCCTGAGCGGGCGGCCCGAGGCCGAGGTCGCCCTCGACTTCGTCCGCGAGGTGCGCGGCGAGCCTGCCGCGCCCGAGGAGGAAGACCTGCTAAGACGGGCCATCGAGGCGTCGAGGACAAAGGAGACGATGGCGTAGATGCGTCCTCACCGGCTGACGCTGACGGCGTTCGGCTCCTTCCCCGGCACCGAGACGGTCGACTTCGACGCCCTGGCCGAGGCGGGCCTGTTCCTCATCCACGGGCCGATGGGCGCGGGCAAGACCACCATCCTCGACGCCCTGTGCTTCGCCCTCTACGGGCAGGTTCCCGGGCAGCGCAACAGCGCCCGCAGCCTGCGCTGCGACCACGCCCCGGCCGGCACCGGGCCGTCGGTCACCCTGGAGGCCACCATCCGGGGTCGCTTACTCCGCGTCCAGCGCTCGCCGGCGTGGCTGCGTCCCAAACTGCGGGGCAGCGGCGTCACCGAGGAGAAGTCCAAGGTCATCGTCTCCGAACGGCGCGACGGCGCCTGGCACGGGCTCACCACCCGGCTGGACGAGGCCGGCGACCTGGTGGGCGGGCTGCTCGGCATGAACGCCGAGCAGTTCTGGCAGGTGGCGATGCTGCCGCAGGGCGACTTCGCCAAGTTCCTGCGCGCCGACGGCGAGGAGCGCGGCAAGCTGCTGGAGCGGCTGTTCACCGTCAAGGTGTTCACGGCTGCGGAGGGATGGCTGGCCGAGCAGCGCAAACTGGCCTGGCGGGAGGCGCAGGAGCTGCGGCGGCAGGTGGACTTCGCCGTCCAGCGCGTCGAGGAGGCCACCCTCGACCCCCTGATCCCGCTGCCCGCCGCTCCTGCGGCCCCCGGTCAGGGTGAGGAGGCGCCGTCGCGGGACGACGATCCGTTGCGCTGGGCGGGGGCGCTGCTCGCCGCCGCCCAGGCGGTGGCCGTACGCGCCGAGGAGGAGCACGAGGCCGCCGCGCGGGCGCTGCGGGAGGCCCGACTGCGCTTCGACCAGGCCGCCGCCCTGGCGGACCGGCAGCGTCGGCACGCCGACGCGCTGACCGCCCGGCGCGCGCTGGACGAGCGTGCCGACGAGCGCGCCGACCTCCAGGCCGTCCTCGACGACGCCGCCCGCGCCGACCGGGTCATCCCGCTCGTCACCGCCGTACGGCAACGCGAGGAGACCGCCGCCAAGGCCCGCGCCCTGGCCACCGACGCCCTCGCCCGCGCCCACCCCCTCCTGCCTTCGGCATCCCTGTCTTCGGTGTCCCTGTCTTCGGTGTCTCTGCCTTCGGCGGATGAGCTGGCCGCGCTGGAGCGGGACCGGCGGGCCGAGATCGCGCGCCTGTCGGAGCTGCTGACCGAGGAGGCCAGGCTCTCCGGCGTACGGCGCGACCTGCTCCGCGTCGAGGAGGAGCTGACCCGGCTGGTGGCCGAGGACGAGCGGGTGGCCGCCCGGCTGGCCGCTCTCCCCGCCCTGATCGAGCAGGCCGAGGCCGAGCTGGCCCGGTGCCGCGCCGACGCCACCAGGATCCCGGCCGCCGAGGCCGTACGCGACGCCGCCACCGACCTCATCGGCATCGACAGGGAGCTGGCCGGGCTCGCGGCGGAGCTGGAGACGCTGGAGCGGCGCGAGGCGGAGGCGTCGGCCGCCGAGGCCGAGCTGCCCGCCCGCCTGGCCGAAGCGAGCGCCGCCCTGGAGGAGGTGCGTGCCCAGGCCGCGGCCGTCCCCGCCGCGTCCGCCGGGCTCGACGCCGCGCGGGCGGCGCTGGAGGCCGTACGCCGCCGCGACGCCCTGGCCGCCGAACTGGAGACCGTCACCGCCGCCCACCAGGTGCTGGTCGACCGCGCCCAGGCGCTCCGCGAACGCTGGCTCGACCTGCGCCAGGCCCGTATGGACGGCATGGCGGCCGAGCTGGCCCGCGACCTCGCCGACGGGCGCCCGTGCGCGGTCTGCGGCTCCGAGCACCATCCCCATCCGGCGTCCCCGGCCCCGAGCGCGCCGTCCGCCGATGACGAACGGGCTGCCGAGGACGCCCACGAGAACGCCCTGGCCGAGCGGGAGGCGTCCGAACGCCACCTCGCCTCCCTGGGGTCCCGGCACGCCGACGCCGTCGAGGCCACCGGCGACCTCGACCCGGAGACCGCCGCCGCTGTCGTACGCCAGGCGGAGGAGGAGCTGTCCCGCCTGCGGGCGGTCGCCGGGCGTGAAGCCGCCCTGGCGGCGGCGCTGGAGCGGGTCGAGGCCGAGCGCGAGCGCGTACGCGACCAGGCGGCGCGGGTCGCCGAGGAACTCGCCGCCCACCACGCCCACCGCACCCGCCTGGAGGCCGACCGCACCCGCCTCCGAACCCGCCTGGAGGCCGACTACATCCGCCTCCGCACCCGCTTGGAAACCGACCACACCCGCCTCCGCACCCACCTCGCGGCGCCAACCACGCGCACGCCCGAAGTCGCCGCATGCACCTCCGAGGCCGCTGCGGGCACGCCCGAGATCGCCGCGGGCACGCCCCTCACGCCCGATGCCACCTCGCCCGATGCAGCTGTGTCCGGTCCCGCTGCGCCCGATCACGGCGCGCTCCATACCGTCGTCGCGGTGCTGGCGGAGGTCGAGAGGGAGCTCGGGCGGTTGCGGCGGGCGGCGGAGTTGGAGGGTGGGGCGGCGCGGGAGGTGGCGCGGCGGCGGGAGGAGTCGCGGGAGCAGGAGGAGCGGGCTCGCGCGCTCGCCGCGCGGCTGGCGGCGGGCCGCGCCCGGCACGAGGAGCTGAGCGCCGACGCCGCCCGGCTGGCCGCGCGGCTCGACGCGGCGCGCGGCGGCGACGCGACCCTGACCGACCGCCTCTCCCGGCTCACCGACGAGGCCGAGCTGCTGCGCGAGGCGGTCGAGGCCACCAGCGCCGCGCTGGCGGCGGACGACGAGCTCGCCCGCGCGAGAAACCAGGCGCGGGAAGCGGCGGCCGAGGCCGGGTTCGCGGACGTCCCGGAGGCCGAGGCCGCCTACCGCGGCCCCACCGAGCGGGAGCGCAAGGCGGAGGCCCTGCGGCGGCTCGACGACGAGCACGCCGCCGTCACCGCCGCCCTCGCCGATCCCGAGCTGGCCGCCGCCGCGGCCGAGCCGGCTCCCGACCTGGCCGGGGCCGCCGCCGCCCGCGAGGCGGCCGAGCAGGCGCACACGAGCCTGGCGAGCGTACGCGACCGGGCCGCCTCCCGCGCCCGGCGGCTGGCGGAGCTGGAGGCCGAGCTGTCGGCGTGCGTCGAGCGCTGGCGCCCGGCGGAGGAGCGGCACCGCCTGGCCGAGCGTATGGCGGCCCTGACCGGCGGCACCTCCGGCGACAACCGGTGGAGCATGAGCCTGTCGTCGTACGTGCTCGGCGAGCGGCTGCGCGCGGTCGTCGAGGCCGCCAACGAGCGGCTCGACCACATGTCGGCCGGCCGCTACCTGCTCCAGCACGACCTGCGCAAGACGGCCGGCTCGCGCGGCCGTTCGGGCGGCGGGCTGGGGCTGCGCGTGTCCGACGGCTGGACCGGCGTCGACCGCGACCCGGCGACCCTGTCGGGCGGCGAGAGCTTCATCACCTCCCTGGCCCTCGCGCTCGGCCTGGCCGACGTGGTCACCGCGGAGGCGGGCGGCGCGGAGATCGGCGCGCTCTTCGTGGACGAGGGCTTCGGCACCCTGGACGAGGACACCCTCGACGGCGTTCTCGACATCCTCGACGGGCTCAGGGACGGCGGCCGGGCGGTGGGCATCGTCAGCCACGTCGCCGAGCTGCGGTCCCGGATCACCGCCCAGCTCAAGGTCACCAAGACCCGCAGAGGTTCGGCGCTCGCCACCTCCGGGGTGGGATGATCTGCCCCGATCCACCACTATGCGGCGAAGGAGACAAACCCATGCGTGTCGTCGTCACGGGGGCCCACGGCAAGGTGGGGCGGGCGGCCGTCCAGGCGTTGCTGGCGGCCGGTCACGAGGTGACCGCCTCCGATGTCACCCGTCCGGTCTGGGAACGGGAGGAGCCGGGCGCCCCCCGCTACCTGCAGGCCGACCTGACGGACGCCGGTCAGGCGTTCGCCGTGGCGCGCGGGGCGGAGGCGGTGGTGCACGCGGCGGCCATTCCCGACCCCACGCACAATCCGCCGCACGTGGTGTTCCAGAACAACGTCATGGCGACGTTCAACCTGGTCGAGGCGGCCGTGCGGTTCGGCGTGACCAGGTTCGTCAACATCTCCAGCGAGACGGTGCCCGGGTTCTTCTTCCCCGAGCGGCCGTTCCTGCCGGACTACGTGCCGGTGGACGAGGAGCACCCGATCCGGCCGCAGGACCCGTACGCGCTGTCGAAGCACGTCGGCGAGCAGCTCATGGACGCGGCCGTGCGCCGCTCCGACCTGAGGTGCATCTCCCTGCGGCCGAGCTGGGTGCAGCACGAGGGCAACTACGAGCGCAACCTCGGCCCGCAGGTGCGCGACGTCAGCCAGGCCGGGGCGGGGCTGTGGAGCTACACCGACGCCTACGACCTGGCGGACGCGATCGTCCTGGCCGTGGAGTCCGATCTGCCGGGTCATGAGGTGTTCTACATCGCCGCCCCCGACAACGCGGGCGGGCACGACTTCGCGGCGGCGCTGCGCGAGCACGTGAGCGAGACGATCGAGCTGCGGCCGCTCGCCCGTCCCGACGCCTCGGGCGTCTCCTGCGCCAAGGCGCACCGCCTGCTGGGCTGGACCCCGAAGCGGTCGTGGCGCGACTACCTGGACGAGAACGGCCGCGCCCGCGTCAAGGAGGGCTGACGGCTCAGGCGGGGGCGGCGACGACCAGGCGGCACAGGTCCACGCCGACCGGCGTGGCCGCCGTCCGCGCGGCCACCGCCGGGAGGTCGGGCTGGCGCACGTGCTCGACCACCCGCAGCCCATGATCGGCCAGCAGCGCGGTGACCGACTCGGGCGTGTGGAACGTCAGCCAGGGCTCGCCGCGCTCGGCGGCGGCCGGCAGGGCGTAGCCGGCCATCTCCGCGCTCAGCGCGTCCCGGGCCTCGGGCGGCAGGGCGTACTCCATGACGAGCTCCGAGCCCGGCGCGAAGGCGGCGAACGCGGCCAGCGTGGCCGACACCGCCTCCGCCGTGAGATACATGCTCACCCCGAGCCAGCTCACGAAGGCGGGGCGGCCGAACGTGAATCCCTCCGCCCCCAGCCGGGAATTCAGGTCCTCCTTCTCGAAATCCACGCCGACGAACGTGAGAAATTCCGGCACGGAAATGCCGGCGTCGGCGAGGAGTCTTTTCTTCCATTCCTGGGTGGCCGGATGGTCCACCTCGAAGACCCGGATCCCGCCGCCGGACTGCCGGTAGGCGAAGGTGTCGAGGCCCGCGCCGAGGCTGACGTACTGGGTGAGGCCGGAGCCGAGCAGGCGGTCCTCGGCGTGCCGGCTGCGGGCGGTGACCTGCGCGCGAGTGCCGGACAGGATGAGATGGCCGCCGTGCAGGCGGTGGTAGCCGAGCAGTTCGCCGGCCCGCTCGCCGAGCAGCGGGGCGGCCAGATGGTCGGCGAAGATGTGCGGGGGCTCGTCGACCACGAGGTGGGCGGCGCGCGCGGCGGCGGCCATCATCGCGGTTTGGCTGGGTTTCTCGCTGAACACGCGGCGATATTAGCCACGGCATTTATGGGAATGCAAACAGCATAACACATCAAAGTCAATTCACGATAACAAGAGAAAACCCGAATGGGAGCGTTCAGTCCAGGCCGGTGAGCAGTTCGGGGAGGCCGGCCGGGTCGTGGAACAGGTGGGTGGCGCCCGCGCCGGTCAGGCGGGTGGCCGGGTGGAAGCCGCCCGTGTACGCCAGGCACCGCATGCCCGCGCTCACCGCCGCCATCACCCCGAACGGGCTGTCCTCCACCACGACGCACCGCTCGGGATCGGCCCCCATCGTGGCGGCGGCGTGCAGGAACAGGTCGGGCGCCGGCTTGCCCCGCGTGACGTCCTCGGCGCTGAACACCCGGCCCGCGAACCGCTCGGCCAGCCCGGTGATCTCCAGACTGCGGCGGATGGTCCGGTGACGGCCGTTGGAGGCCACGCAGCTCGGCACGTCGAGCTGGTCGAGCGCCGTCTCGATGCCCGCGATCACGCGCAGCTCGGCCGTGATGGCGGCCTCGTACTCGGCGTCGAGCCGTTCCCGCCAGCCGGGCGGGGTCTCGCCGACCTGCTCGGCCCAGAACTCGTTGGTGCAGCCCACGAAGCGCTCGACGTACTCCGCCTCGTCGATCGACCAGCCCAGGCGTCGCAGCGCGGCGGTCCCCACGCGGACAGAGATGG
Source organism: Nonomuraea sp. LP-02 (assembly GCF_036289125.1). NCBI lineage: Bacteria > Bacillati > Actinomycetota > Actinomycetes > Streptosporangiales > Streptosporangiaceae > Nonomuraea > Nonomuraea sp. LP-02. Next base: position 422,588 of record NZ_JAXCLK010000001.1, read on the forward strand.
CCTCGCTGTCCACCAATGTCCCGTCGCAGTCGAATATGACTAGTTCGACACCCAACGCGCCTTGCCTCCCCTTGGTTTTCCGTCCCGACCCTATCGGCAGGTAGCGTTGACGGGTCGAGTGACCGCACGTCAGCCCCAGAGTGAGCCCCCATGAAGACAACCCCCCGGCCGGACACGGCCGCCCCGAGCCGGTCCAGGATCGCGGTCGCCAGCCTCGCCGGCACCGCGATCGAGTTCTACGACTTCTACATCTACGGCACCGCCGCCGCCCTGGTGCTCAACACGGCGTTCTTCCCCGAGATGGACCGGGTGGCGGGCACCCTGGCCTCCTTCTCGACGTTCGCGGTGGCATTCGTGTCGCGGCCGCTCGGCTCGGCCGTGTTCGGTCACTGGGGCGACCGCATCGGCCGCAAGTCCATGCTCGTGGTGTCGCTGCTGGTGATGGGCCTGTCGACGGTGCTGATCGGGCTGCTGCCCGGCTACGCCGCCATCGGCGTCGCCGCGCCCGTGCTGCTGGTGCTGCTGCGCTTCACCCAGGGCATCGGCCTCGGCGGCGAATGGGGCGGCGCCGCGCTGCTCGCCACCGAGCACGCGCCGCCCGGCAAGCGCGGCCTGTACGCGATGTTCCCGCAGCTCGGGCCGTCGGTGGGGTTCCTGGCCGCCAACGGGCTCTTCCTCGTGCTCGGCGAGGCGCTGAGCGAGGAGCAGTTCGACGGGTGGGGGTGGCGGCTGCCGTTCGTGGCCAGCCTGCTGCTGGTGATCGTCGGACTGTACGTCCGGCTCAAGATCTCCGAGACGCCGGTCTTCCAGGCCGCGATGGACGAGCGGCGCATCGCCAAGGTGCCGTTCGTCGGCCTCATGCGGCACCAGTGGCGGCGGGTGCTGCTCGGCGCGGGCGCCATGACGGTCGCGTACACGCTGTTCTACACCGCCACCACCTACTGCCTGTCGTACGGCACCGGCACGCTGGAGATCCCGCGCACCACCATGCTCGGCCTCACCATGATCGGCGTCCTCTTCATGGCGGCGGGGACGGTCGCCTCCTCCATGGTGTCCGACCGCCTGGGCCGCCGGCGCACGCTGATCGCCGGGTGCGGGCTGGCGATCGCGTGGGGGCTGGTGATGTTCCCGCTCATGGAGACCCGGTCGGTGGTCCTCGTCGGCGTGGCGCTGGCGGGCGCGCTCGGCCTCATGGGGCTGGTCTTCGGCCCGATGGGCGCCTATCTGCCGGAGTTGTTCCGCACCGAATACCGCTACAGCGGCGCCTCCGTCGCCTACAGCCTCGGCGGCGTGCTGGGCGGCGCCGTGCCGCCGCTGGTCGCGACCGGCATGCAGGCCGGTGGGCTCGGGGCGGCGTCGGTCGGGGTGTACGTCTCCGCGATGGCCCTGCTGAGCCTGCTCTGCCTGCGCGCCCTGCCGGAGACCGGCGACCGGACCCTGTGAGCCGGACATCGTGAGTTCTCCGCGCCGGGTTGTCACATCCGGCGGCGCTGTCCCGTCCTCATGGTGAGACCCGAGAGGAGCTGGGGACAGTGAGCAAGCACATTCTGATCGTCGGCGGCGGATATGTCGGCTTTTACACCGCTCTGGGGCTGCGCAAGCTGATCCGTTCGGGAGAGGCGAGCGTCACCGTCGTGGACCCGCGCGGTTACATGACCTACCAGCCGTTCCTCGCCGAGGCGGCCGGCGGCGCGGTCGAGCCGCGCCACGTCGTCGCGCCGCTCGCCCCGGCGCTGCCCGGCGCGCGGGTGCTGACCGGCCGCGTCACCGGCGTCGACCACGCGGCCCGCACCGCCGAGTTCCAGCCGGTCCAGGGGCCGGCCAGGACCCTCACGTACGACATCCTCGTGATGGCGGCCGGCTCGGTCACCCGCCTGCTGCCCATCCCCGGGCTGGCCGAGCACGCCGTCGGCTTCAAGACCGTCGGCGAGGCCGTGCACCTGCGCAACCGCGTCCTCGCCCAGCTCGCCGCCGCCGTCTCGACCGACGACGAGCAGGTACGCCGCCGCGCGCTGACGTTCGTCGTGGTCGGCGGCGGGTTCTCGGGCGTGGAGGCGCTCGCCGAGATGCAGGGCCTGGCCGACGAGGCCGTCCGGCACCACGCCGGCGTCGAGCCCGCCGACCTGAGCTGGACCCTGGTCGAGGCCGGCGAGCGCATCCTGCCCGAGCTGGACGCCGCACTCGGCCGGTGGACCGCCGGCGCGCTGCGCGCCCGCGGCGTGGACGTCCGCGTCGGCGTCCGGCTGGTCTCGGCCGCGGACGGCGTCGCCGAGCTGAGCGACGGCACCCGCCTGGACGCCGGCACACTGGTCTGGGCCGCCGGTGGCCGGCCGAACCCCCTCGCCGCGGCCGCCGGCCTGCCCGTGGACCGGCTCGGGCGGATCGTCGCCACCGAATACCTGACGGTGGCCGGGGTGCCGGACGCGTTCACGGCCGGCGACGGGGCCGCCGTGCCCGACCTGACCCGGCCGGGCGAGTTCACCGCCCCCAACGCCCAGCACGCGGTCCGCCAGGCCAAGCTGCTCGCCCGCAACGTGGTGGCCCACGTTCGGGGGCGGCGGCTGCGGCCGTACCGGCACGCCTATCTCGGCTCGGTCGCCGGGCTCGGGCACCACCAGGGGGTCGCCCAGGTGTACCGGCTGCGGCTGACCGGGTTCCTCGGGTGGCTGGCGCACCGGGCGTACCATCTGGCGTGGGTGCCGACGTTCGGCAACAAGGCCCGGGTGCTGACGGACTGGACGCTGTCGGCGATCTTCCGCAGGGAGACCGTGCCGCTCCAGGCGATCGAGCACGCCGACGCCGACTTCCGCGCCGCCGCCGACCTGCCCCGGGCGGCCTGAGCGCCGCCCTACTCCGCGAGGCCGGGGAAGAGCAGGGACAGCTCGCGCGGGTGGGCGGCGATCAGGCGCAGCTCGTCGTCCGTGAGCGGCTTGCCGGTCATCGCGTTGCAGAGCTGGACCAGGCGGAACGCCAGCTCCTCGTCCCCGGCGGCCAGCTCGGCGCCGAGACCGTCCATGACGTGCCGGAAGCCGGCCTTGCCGCCGTACTCGCCGGTCAGGACCACCCGCCCGGAGCGGGCGTGCCAGTCCTGCGGGAACGGGCCGAGCGTCGCCTCGTCGTACAGCTCGTAGTTGCCGTGGTCCTTCAGCGCGCCGTCGGCGTGGATGCCCGACTCGTGCGCGAAGGCGTTCCGCCCCGCCCCGACCTGGTTGTACGGCAGCGGCTGCCCGAACGCGTACGCCGCCCACAACGCGAAGCGCCGCGCCCACGACAGGTCCAGTGCGTCGCCGATCTCGGCGTCCAGGCCGAAGCCGTGCCGGAAGGCCAGGATGGTGGAGAGCAGGTCGGCGTTGCCGGAACGCTCGCCGATGCCGTTCACGCAGGTGTTGATCCAGGCGTCCTGGCCGGCGTCGAGGTCGCCGAGCGCGCCGGAGACCGAGTTGGCCACGGCCATGCCGAGGTCGTTGTGGCAGTGCGTCTCGACGGGCATCGCGGCGGCCGAGGCGAGCTTGGCGAAGCGCTCGCGGATCCGGCCGGGCGTGTCGCCGCCGATCGTGTCGCAGTACCGCACCCGGTCGGCCCCCGCCTCCTTCGCCGCCAGCGCGAACTCCAGCAGGAAGGCGTCGTCCGTACGCGAGCCGTCCTCGGCGTTCACCCCCACGGTCAGCGCGCCCGCGGCCTTGGCCGCCCGCACCGCGGCGGTCATCTCCCTGATGATCGCCTCCCGGTCCAGCCGGCCGCGGAACTTGTTCTGGATCATGTAGTCGGACGTCGAGATGGACAGGTTGTAGTGCTTCAGCCCGAGCGGGGCGGCCCGCTCCACGTCCTGCGGCACGCCCCGGCACCAGCCGGACAGCCGCAGCTCCCCGAACGCGCCGGCCTCGGCGAGCGCGAGCTGCGCCCGTACGTACGGGACCTCGTGGAACAGGAACGGGAAACCGATCTCGGACTGCGCCACCCCGAGCTTGGCCAGATAGAAGTTGACCATGGTCTTGCCGAACTTCGACAGGCCGGTACGCGCGGTCTGCACGCCGTCCCGGTTGGTCACGTCGAGGAAGTGAACTTTGGGCATGCGTCCACGTTGACACTCCTGCTCAACATGGATCAATATTGATTTTCATCAATGTGGAGGGTGGAAGAGCCCTATGGAGTGGATCGACGCGGCCACGGCCGCCGAGCGGCTCGGCGTGAAACCAGCCACTCTGTACGCGTACGTGAGCAGAGGAGTGCTGCGGCGGCGGCACGCCGACGACGGGCGGCGCAGCCTCTTCTCCGCCGAGGAGGTCGAACGCCTCGCCCGCCGCGGCCGGCCGCGCAGCCAGCCGCCGGAGCTGGTCATCGAGTCGGCGGTGACGGCGCTCGGCGTGGACCGGCCGTACTATCGCGGGGCCGACGCCCTGGAGCTGGCCGGCAGGCACCCCTTCGAAACCGTCGCCACCTGGCTCTGGACCGCCACCCCCGCCCCCGCGCCCCTCTCCGACCCTCCTGCGTCCGATGCTCGGACAGGTGGCGGCGACGGATGGCCGTGGCGGTGCGAGGAAGGGGCGTTGCGGGCGGCGGTGGCGGCGCAGCAGGGCCTGCCCGCCGACCTCCTGCCGCTCGACCGCCTCCAGGTGATCACCACGGTCCTCGGCGCGTCCGACTCGCTGCGTTTCCAGCTCGACCGCGCCTCGGTCGCCGCCACCGGCCGCCGCCTCATCGCCGGCCTGGTGGACGCCCTCCCCGAGCTGAGCGAGCCCGCCGGCGAGTCGATCCCCGCCCGGCTCTGGTCCCGCCTGTGCCCGCACCCCGCCACGCCCGCCCCGCTCGACGCGCTGCGGGCCGCGCTGGTCCTGCTCGCCGACCACGAACTGGCCGCCTCCACCCTGGCCGCCAGGGTCGCCGCCTCGGCCAAGGCCGACCCGTACGCGGTGGTGCTGACCGGCCTCGGCGTGCTGGGCGGACCCCTGCACGGCGGCGCGTCGTACGGCGCCGAACGGCTGCTCCGCGAGGTCGCCGAGCCGAGTCAGGCCGCCCGCGCCGTCGCCGAGCGGGTCCGGCGCGGCGAGCGCGTCCCCGGCTTCGGCCACAGCGTCTACAAGAACGGCGACGGCCGCGGCACCGTCCTGCTCGACCTGGTCGAACGGGCCGCCCCCGGCCACGACAGGATCGCCGCGGCCACGGCCCTGGCCGCCGAGATGCGCCGGCGCCGGCTCCCCGAGCGCAACGTCGACTTCGCCCTCGCCGTCCTCACCGCCGTCGCCGGCATGACCCCCGGAGCCGGCGAGGCGATCTTCGCGGTCGCCCGGGTGACCGGCTGGCTGGCGCACGCCATGGAGGAGTACGAGCGCGGCGCCCTCCTCCGCCTGCGCGCCTCCTACACCGGCCCGCCGATCAGATAGCGGTCCGCTCGACGTACGCGGCCAGCGCCCGGACCCGCTCCGCGTGCTGGTCGTGGCCCACGATCACCGGCGGCTCGTTGTACGGCATCGCGTCCGACGACCGGCGCAGCTTGACGTACTGGCCGCAGGCGTCGATCGCGTACGGCTCCATGTCGTCCTGCAACGCCCCGATCACCGTGATGCCATAGGTCTCGCCGATCCGCCGGAACAGCGCCACCGCCTCCCGCCGGTGCTCCTTGCCCAGGTTGCGGCCCAGCTCGTCGAGGACCAGGCACAGGTGCCCGCCCCCGGACGAGGCGATGGCGGCGGCGCACACCAGCTTGACCGCCTTCTCGTCCATGAGCGCGGTGTTGGCCCGCCGGTTGTACGGCACGAACCCCTGGCCCTCGCCGCGCCGCCACTTCGGCGTCACCCGCCACTGCCAGCGCTGCTCCGGATCGGCGGGCGCGGGCGGCACCGGGAACTCCAGGGTCGCGCCGTAGCCGCCGTAGGAGGTGTCGAGCTTGTCGAACTCCTCCGCCACCCGCGTCAGCCGCGCCCTGATCGCCGCGGTCAGCGCCGCCCGGTGCACCGCCGTGGACTGCGCCGCCTCCTCGGCGCCCCGGGCCGCCGCCGAGAGGTCGCGCTGCCGGGAGCCGAGCTGCGCCTCGATCTGCCGCCGCTGGTGCCGCTCGTACTCCTCCTGGCCACGCAGATAGGACGCGAGCGCCCCGCACACCGCCGCGAACGTCGCCTGCTCGCGCGCCGTGCTCCCGCCCCGCTCGTTGAGCAGGAAGGCCAGCTCCTCGGGGATCTCGGCGTCCTCCTCGGGGAACGTGTCGCGCAGCGCCTGGTCGAAGTGGCGCTCGGCGACCCGCCACCACTCGTCCGCGGTGCGCGGCCGCTCCTCCTCCGGCAGCGCCTCCAGCCACTGCCGGGCGGTCTCCACCGTGCCGCCCCAGTCGGCGGCGAGCGCGTCCAGGCGCAGCGCCTCCCGCTCGGCGGCGACCTTCGCCTCCTGGTCGCGGGCCTGCGCCCGCTCGCTCTCGTGCCGCTGCCTGCGGCCCTCCAGGCGTTCGATCTCCATGTCCCGGGTGCGGGCCCGGAAGTCGAGCGCGCCGGCCAGCCGCTCGGCCTCGGCGACCTTGGGGGCCAGCTCCTCGACGGCCGCGTTGAGCTCGGTCAGACGGGCGCGCCGCTCGGCCAGCTTCGCCTCCACCTCGGCCAGCCGCACCCCGGCCTGGGCGCCGTCCAGCCGCCGCTGCGCCTCGGCGACGGCCTCCTCGGCGTCGTGTACGGCCTGGGCCGCCGTCTCCTGCGCGTCCTTGGCCCGGTGCAGGCGCTGCTCGGCGGCCTTGATCCGGGCCTCCCGCCCGGTCGCCACCCCCTCGAACGCCCCCACCACGCTCACCCCGGCCGCGCTGACCAGCACCGACCCCGGCAGCCCCGCCAACGCCTCGGCCGCCTCGCCGAGCCGGGCGGCATCGACGATGACCGCATGCTCATGCGGCCACCCCCGCAACCCGACCACCTGCCCGACCGCCTGCCCGCCACCCGGCAGCCCCGCCTGCGCGGGCATGTGGGTGGCGTTGTCGCGGGCCTGCTCGGCCACGTCGAGCGCGTCGAGGAGGCCGGTCGCGCCGACGCCCGCGGCGGCGAGCGCGTTGAGCTGGGCCGCCGCCGGCCCGCCCTCGGCGTCGTCCAGCGCCGCCTGCGCCGACGCCACCTCCTGGTCGGCCACGCCGAGCGCCTTCAGCGCCTCGTTGAGCCGGAGCCGCGCCTCGCGCAGCTCCAGCTCGGCGGCGGGCACGTCCCGCCCGTCGGCGAACCTGCGGCTCTGCTCCAGCGCCGGGATCCGGCCGCGCAGCTCGTCGGCGGAGTTGTCGGCCACGGCCCGGTCGGCGTCCAGCTTGGCGGCCCTGGCCTGCAGCGCCGCCAGCTCCTTGCGGGCCTCCGACACCTGCCGGTCGAGCGTGTCCTCGCGCAGCGTGCCGATCTCGGCCCTGACCAGGGCGATCGCCTCGCCCGCCGCCTCCCCGGCCGCGCGGTGCCGGTCGAGCTCGGCGGCCAGCGCGTCGTCCTTGGCGGCGGCGTCGGCCAGCTTGCGCGCCTGCCGCCCCCGCCAGCACCGCAGCGCTTCCGCCAGCCGGACACGCGCCTCGTCCCGCCGGTCGAACGTCCCCAGCAGCGCCTTCGACTCTGCCTCGAACTCCGCCAGCCGCTCGCCCGCCTGCGCCGCGCGCACCCGCTTGGCGTGCTCGTCCCTGCGGGCCTCCCGCTCCTGTTCCAGCTCGGCGTCCAGGCCGGTCAGGGCGGCGATGGCCTCGAAGACGCGCTCGGGCGAGATCTCGTTGAGCGGCTGGGAGAGCAGGTTCGTCGCGACCTTGCTGCGTACGGACGTGGACAGGAACGACACGCACCGGATCCGGTCGCCGTAGAGCGCCTTGGTCAGGTCGCGCGCCACGACGTCGCGCTTGCCCGCCGACTTCGGCAGCGACGCCCAGATCTCGTCGGCCCGCGCCACCCGCTCGGCCTCCGACGGCGACGCCGCCAGATGGACGCCCTCGCGCCAGCGGATCTCCAGGTGGGGCGCCTCCTGGTTGACGCGCAGCCACACCGTGAGGGCGCCGCCGGAGGTGTCGGGCACCTCGAACAGCTCACCGCCCGCCTCGTCCGAGTCCACCAGCAGCAGCTCGTCCGCGGGCACGGCGTCCGGCTCGTCCACTGGGGCCGGCTGGGCGTCGTCGGCGGGGAAGCCGTTCATGCCGGGCGGCGCGAAGACGCCCACGATGTAGCCGTGGTCGGCGCTCGCCCACTGCCGGCCGCCCGCTCCGCTCGCCAGCTCGGCGTTGAACAGCAGCTCGGAGACCGCCTTCGCGCCCGAGGCGAACCGCCACTGCTCGTCACCCAGCAGCGCCGTGATCGAGGCGATGAACGACGACTTGCCCGCCCCGTTGGAGTCCTTCGGCCCGGCCCCCGCCACCACGATGAGCGTGCCGGGGACCGTGGGCACCGGATGGGTCGACAGCCGCGAGATGTTGACCGCCTGCACGGCGATCAGCACCCGGTCTCCGACGACGTTCTCCACCTGCGACACCTGTGACCCCCGTAACCCTTCCGCCCGTTGTGGCTGCTCTGGCTCTGCCTGTGTCTGTTCGTGTCATCTGGCCGACCTGCGGGCCCGTACGGCCGCCGCAAGCGGGGTGTTGGGCCCGGCCGCGAGGATCAGCTCCTCCTGGAGCCGCCGCCGCGCCGCCGGGGTGAGCCGGTGGAACTGCGGGCCCGGGACGTAGCCGCCCGCCTCCTCACCGGCCTTCACCTGCGCGAGCAGCCCGGCGTGGCGCAACGTACGGAGCGCCGCCTCCAGCTCCCCGATGGGCAACTGCGTGTGCCGGCGCAGCTCGTCGGCCGGAGTGGGGTGCGGCGACAGCCAGGAGTCCTCCGGCAGCAGCCCCTCGGCCCGCGGGATCGCCACCGAGTGCACCAGCACCAGCGTCAGCACCGCCCGCTCCGCCACCCCGAGCCGCCCCCCGCCCATGGAACCCTCGCCGGCGGTAGGCGGACTCGCGGCTGCGGGATCGTCCCGGCCGGAGGCGGCCGGGACCGCCGCCGCGCAGGCGTCGTCGTACCCCGTGATCCAGCGGTCCCGGTGCTGAACGAGGACCCGGCCGCGCCGGGCCAGCATCTCGCTCAGCGTGTGGCGCAGCGCCGGATCCCGCAGGGCGGCGAAGCGCACCTCCTGTACCGGCTCCGCCGCGTGCTCCACCACCATGTAAGCCGCCACCAGCTCCGCCCGCCGCCGCTCGTCGTACGCGCCGAGCAGATCGTCGAACCCGGCACCCCCGCCCTCGGCTCGCCCACCGGTGGCGGCGGCCGGAGCGGACACGGCGGTCATGCCGGATTCTGCGGGCATGGCGGCGGCCACGATGTCGGCGTCGCCCACCACGGTCAGCTCGGCCCGGTCCGGTGAGGGCAGCCGTCGCACCAGCTCCTGGAGCAGTGCGTGCGCCTCCACCGGCCACAGCGCGCACCTCGGCCCGAGCACGACCACGCCGTCGTCCACGACGACCCACGCCGAGTCGTGCAGCCGCCGCAGCGCTCCGACGGCCCAGTTGCGCATCAGATCGTCGGTACGCCCGATCAACGCCCGGTAGGTGTCCAGCACCAGCTCCACCGGCGCGGGCGTACCCGGCCACGGGTCGACCGACAGGTCGGTCCAGCAGCACTTGAGCACGGCCGCCAGCACCCGCCGCGTCTCCCCGGCCCGCTCCACGGGCGCGGGCGCCACCTGGTATTCCTCCAGCAGCGCCGGCGTCACCCCGTCTGGCCACACCGGCAGCGCCTGCCCGGTGGAGTCGGGCCAGGTCAGCCGTATCATCCCGGCCGGAGCGGGCACCCCAGGCCCGAGCGGCAACGGCCCGCCCGACCGAGCCCGCACATGCGCAACCGGCCCCTCCACGACTGCCCCCCTCGTGTCCGGGCCTTTCGCGGCCGGGCCATCCACGGCCGGGCCCTTCACGGCCGCCGGGCCCGCTGTGGCCCGCTCTTCCCCGGCGGCCCTCTGCTCCTGACCAGTGCTCATCGCGTACGCTCCAGGTGGCCGCAGGACAGCCAGGCCGGCTCCCGGCCGGGATCGACCGACAGCTCGTCGCTCCAGGTCAGCCGATAGGGCAGCTCCGGCCGCAGATCGATGCTGGTGAGGTCGGCGAGCACCCGCCGGGCGGTCACCCAGTCGGGCCCGAGCACGTCGGAGAGCGCGACCCGCTGAGACCCGCCGAGCATTGACTCGGCCATCTCCCGCAGCCGCTCGACGGCGGCCCCCGGCGAGGTGTCGAGCGAGTCGGACGGCCCGGGATCGGGCAGGGTGGAGCGCGGCGGCGTGGGCTGAGCCGGAGCCGGGCGCGGCGCCTCGTCCACGGCCCGCGCTATGGCGGCCGGATCGTGCCACGGCGCGGGCGCGTCGAAGACGAACCCGTCGAGCACGGCGGCCAGCCGCTCCTTGGACGCGGTCTGCGAGAACGTGCGCCATGTCTCGGTCGGCAGCAGCGTGAGGTTGCGGGTGGTGCCCGCCGAGTCGGCCAGCCGCCCGGCCGCCCGCCGGGAGGCGTCGCTGTAGGCGTAGATGGCGGCCCGCAGATCGGTGCAGACCCGGTCGAGCTCGGGCCAGCGGGTCAGGATGGTGCCGTGCAGGCCCTGCGCCCGCCGCGCGATCTCCTCGGTGCCCCACAGCTTGGGCGCCTGCTCGCGCAGCTCCTCGATGGTGCCGGTGGTGAGCGTGATCAGCTCCAGCGCCCACAGCCGGAACGCCCGCGCGAGGTTGACCGCGCTCTGCCGCGCCTCCTCCATGGTGGTGCGCGGGTCGGCGACGTTGAGGTCTTCGAGCGCGAGCAGCCGGTGCATCTCCGACTGCCCGCCGTCGTCCATCATGCGCCGGATGAACATCAGCCCGACGACGCTGGTGAACGAGGCGCGGTAGCGGAGCTGGTTGGGCTTGGGGAACACCTCGCGGATCGCGCCCAGCCCCTTGAGCACCCGCAGCCGGTTGTCGAACTGCTCGCCCGGATAGGCGCGGCAGGCGAAGCGCATCTGCTCGTGCGTCAGCCACTCCTCGCCCGCCTCCGCGAACGCCGCGAACAGCGTCTCGGCGATGTCGACCAGCACCGGGTCGTCGACCACGGCCCCGCTGTCGCGGGCCAGCGCGGCGAACATGCGGCGGTAGGTGGACAGGACCGCCTCGTCGGTGAGGACGGCGTCGAGGGTCAGGGGCTGTTCGGACACGCGCTCTAAGGTACGGCTTCCCACCGACAGTCGGAGAACTCGACGCCGCTGGCGCCCTGGACGTGTAACCCCAATAGGGTTATGGTTGGGGGTATGCCGAAGATCAATGTGTACTTGCCCGACGACCTCGCCGAGGCTGTCAAGGAGGCCGGCGTGCCGGTGTCCGCCGTCTGCCAGCGGGCGCTGGAGCAGGCGGTACGCCGGGTGACCGCGATCAGGGAGACCTCGCTCGGCGATCTCGACCTGGACAAGCCGACCGGCGCGCTGACCCACCTCACGGCCCGGAGCCGTACGGTGCTCAAGCTCGCCGCCGAGGCCGCCCGCGCGCAGGGCACCGCCGAGGTCGGCACCGGGCACCTGCTTGACGCCATGCTGACCGAGGGCACCAACCTCGCCCTGCGCGTGCTGTGCGCCATGGAGATCGGCCTCGACCAGGTGCGCCGCGACCTCGACCGGCACGTCCCGCCCGCCACCGACCCGGCCGGCCCCACCGATCCGGCCCCGGCCGACCCCGCCGACCCGGCAGGGGCCGGTTCGAGGCGTCTCAGCTCGCCCGCCGCCAACGCCCTCGAACTCGCCGTCACCGAGGCGATCGCGCTCGGCCACAACTACGTCGGCTGCGAGCACCTCCTGCTCGGCCTGGTCGCCGAGCCCGACGGCACGGCCGGGCAGGTGCTGCGCGCCCTGGGCGCCGAGCCGCGCCTCACCCGCCGCGCAGTGTCGGCGGCCCTGGCCGGGTACGTACACCTGCGCGCCAGCACCCAGCAGGCCGCCGCCCCCGCGCCCGGCCAGGCCGAACAGCTGGCCGCCGCGCTCAAGGCCCAGCTCAAGGCCGAGCTGCGGCCGATCGTGGAGCGCCTGGAACGCCTGGAGACGCACGCCGGCCTGCAGCCCTGACCGTCGTGGACGACAACCGGCGCGTGCTCATCGCCTTACGCCTCGCCCTCGTCGCCCTGATCCTCGTCGGCCTGGTCGTCGGGGCTCTGTGACGTCCCCGGGACGTCAGGCGACCTTGGCCGAGCTCGCCTTCCAGGTGTTGCAGGCCCCCGGCTTGCCCGTCTCGTATCCCGCCCGCACCCAGGACAGGCGGTTGGCGGTCTTGCCGTGGAACCGGTTCTTCCAGATGTCCGGGATGCCGAGGACGGGCTTCCAGTCCTTGACCACCCGGCCGAGGCTCTTGGCCGAGACCCCGTAGAAGCAGTCGAGCTGCAGGTAGTAGCGGCGGTTGTGCTCGTCCATGACGGTCTCGACCCCGCCGTTCTCCAGCGCCCACCAGGCCCGGCCGATGCCGGTCTGGCCAGTCACGACCCCGCTCCACGTCCTGACCACGGACGTGAACACCTTCCTGTCGTCCTTCGCCTTGATCCAGTCGTCGGCGAGGCGCACCCGGATGGCCGTGGCGCAGATCTCCGAGAACGAGCCGGACACCTCCAGGCCCGTGGAGCAGGACGTCTTGTCCTTGGACTCCTTGAACTGCACCTCCACGGGCGTGAAGTCCTTGATCGCCGGCTTCCACGCCTTGTTGAGGCAGCCGACGAGCGTGGTGACGTACTTCCTCGTGGAGGCGGCGGTCGTGCCCTTCTTCAGCGCGCAGCCGACCTTGGGGAGCTTGGCCGCCTTGTAGAGGGCGTTGTGCGTGAGCTCGGGGGCGCCCGTCACGGGCGCGGCATGCGCGGGGGTCGCCGTGGACAGCAGGGTCAGGGCGGCGGCGGCGAGCGCGGCCGCCGGTAAACGAGTGATCATGAGGTGGGATACTAGAGCCAGTCGCGCCGCTTGAAGACCATGTAGAGCACCAGGCAGACGGCCGCCATCAGCACGATCGCGAACGGATAGCCGAACGCCCAGTGCGTCTCCGGCATGAAGTCGAAGTTCATCCCGTAGATCGTCCCGACCAGCGTCGGCGCGAAGAGGATGGCGGCCCACGCGGAGATCTTCTTGACCTCCTCGCCCTGCTGGATGCTGGCCTCGGTCATCCGGGCCATCTCGGCGTTCTGCGCCTGGGTGACCAGCGTGGAGTTGACGACCAGGATGTTCTGGAGCATCTGCCGGAAGGACGACACCCGCTCCGACACCGTGATCGCGTGGTCGGCCACGTCGCGCAGGTAGCTCTGCAGCTCGTCGTTGAGCCCGTACTTGGGGGCTCCGGCGATGAAGGCGTGGATCATGCCGACGAGCGGCGCGGTGGCCCGCTGGAACTCGATGACCTCGCCGGACAGCTCGTAGACGCGCCGCGAGACCGAGGGGTCGCCGCTGAAGACCTGGACCTCGATCTCCTCGATGTCCTTCTGCAGCCCGGCCACCACGGGCGCGTAGCCGTCCACGACCGCGTCGACGATCGCGTACAGCACCGCCTGCGGGCCCTGCCGCAGCAGGTCGGGGTCGGACTCCATGCGCTTGCGCACGCCCTGGAGGTCGGGGGCCTCCGCGTGCCGTACGGTGATCACGAAGTCGGGACCGACGAAGACGTGCAGCTCGCCGAACGCGACCTCCTCCGCCTCGTCGAGGTAGCGGGCGGCGCGCAGCACCACGAAGAGCGTGTCGCCGTAGCGGTCGGCCTTGGGGCGCTGGGAGCCGACGATGGCGTCCTCCAGCGCCAGCTCGTGCAGCTTGAACTCCTCGCCGAGCTTGACCAGCTCCCACTCCTTCGGCCGGTAGAGGCCGATCCAGGCCATGCTGCCCGGCATGTCCTTGAGCCGTTCGAAGGCGTCGGCGAGCGAGCCGGGGTTGTCGACCCGCTCGCCGTCGCGGTAGATGGCGTTGTCGATGACGGTGGGCTGGTAGGGGGGCTCCTCGGTGGCCCGCGGGTCCATCGAGTGCTCGGGCGGCTCCTCGCGCGCGTCACCGCCGCGGCGCAGACTCCTGACCCTGGCCATGCCCCTCCGATCCTTTCCTCCTAGGCGAGCGCGTCGAGCTGCTGCGTCGCCCGGTCCCTGATGGTCTTGCGCCACATCGGCGTCCACCCGAACAGCAGCCCGTGCGGGCGGCCGAGCGCCATCCTCGACCAGCGCTTGAAGTCGTAGTCGTCGTGGTGCCGCACGATCAGCCCGTCCTCGAACCTGAACAGCGCCTCCACCTCGTTGACCACCTCCCGCCCCGTGCTGGAGAAGGTGTAGCGGGCGGTCCAGCGCGCGGTGCCGCTGTGGTCGTCGGCCCATACGTCCGTGTAGGCGGACCGCAACCCGTCGCGTACGCCGAGCTGCAGCCGCCACATCCGCATCACCCGGTCGCGGCCCTCGATCTCCTGGAAGATGGGGTCGCCGAAGCTGACCTCGGGGTGGTAGCAGCTCTCCATGGCCGCGAGGTCGTTGCGCCCCAACGCGTCGTAGAAAGCACTGATCAGCGCCATGTGACGTTCGTTCACCTTCATATCAGATCACGGCCCGCCCATTGCCCCAGCACACGGCCCTGAGCCAGTCCTCGCCGAGGTCCAGGCGGGCGAGCGCGTCGAGCTGGTGGGCGTAGGGGTAGGGGATGGTCGGGAAGTCGCTGCCGAGGATCACCTTCCCCGCAAGTCCCAGATCAAGCAGCGCCGGGCGGAGCCGGCCGGGGAACGGCATGCCCCGCTCGCTGAAGTCGGTGAATGCCATCGTGGTGTCCAGCGCCACCCGCTCGTACCGCAGGGCCAGCTCGAAGAACGGGTCGTACTCCGGCATGCCGAGGTGGGCGATCACCAGGCGCAGCCGGGGATGGCGGCGCAGCACCTCGCCGATGGGCTCCGCGCCGACGTGCCCGCCGGGCACCGGGACCGAGCTGGCGTGCACCACGACGGGCACGCCCGACTCCGCCAGCAGCCCCCAGACCTCCGACAGCTCGGGGACCCGCGGATCGAACCCGCCGACCTGCAGGTGCACCTTGAAGACGCGGGCCCCGTCGTCCAGGGCGCGCCGCATGTACGCCACCACCCCAGGCTCCGGGTAGAAGGTCGCCGACGGGAGACAACCCGGTGTACGGCGGGCGAAATCCATGGTCCAGGCGTTGAGGTCGGCCGCCATGTCCGGCTTGTGCGCGTACGCCAGCGCGGGGAAGCTCCGCACCCCCATCGCCCGCAGGTGCGCCACCCGCTCCGCCACCGGCCACTCGTACGCGATGTGCCAGCCCTCGCCCATCAGCGGCCCGCCGTGGCGGAAGTGGTGCCAGACCCGCCGCTCCATCCGCTCCGGCAGGAAGTGCACGTGCAGGTCGACCAGGCCGGGCAGCCCCAGCCGCCGCCACCACTGCGGCACCCCCTGGTCAGAATGTTGTTCCGTGACCACGGCCGTGACTTTACCTGGATAGGGTTCTGTCTCGATGGACAAGCTCTGGGCCCACCTGATCAAGGTTCAGCCTGACCCCCACCCCTGGGTCGTGGTGGTCTCGGCTCTGGTCGCGCTCGCGATCGTCGGTTTCCGCATGCCCTGGCAGGTCTCCCGGGGCCTGATCACGATCGCCCACGAGGGCGGCCACGCGCTCATGGCGCTGGTCACCCGGCGCAAGCTGGAGGGCATCCGCCTCCACTCCGACACCTCCGGCGTGACGCTCACCAGGGGGAGGCCGACCGGGCCCGGCATGGTGCTGACCGCGATGGCGGGCTACCTCGCGCCCCCGCTGCTCGGGCTGGCCGCCGCCTGGCTGACCGAGCAGGGCCGCATCACGCTGCTGATCTGGACGGTGCTGCTGTTCCTGGTCTGCATGCTGCTGCTGATCCGCAACCTCTACGGCGCGCTGATCCTTCTCGCCACCGGCGGCGCGGTGTTCGCGCTCGTCATGTACGCCCCCGCCGCCGTCCAGCAGGGCGTCGCCTTCGTCGCCGTGTGGTTCCTGCTGCTCGGCGGGATCCGGCCGATCATCGAGCTGCAGCAGAAGCGGCGCCGCAGGCAGGCCAGGGACTCCGACGCCGACCAGCTCGCCCGGCTGACGATCCTGCCGGGCGGCTTCTTCGTGTTCTTCTTCTTCCTGGTGGCGGTGACGGCGGCGGCGTTCGGGGCCTACCTCATGAACCCGCTCTAGTTCCCTATCCGAGGAGCTTGCGGGCCGCCTGCTCGATCTCGGCCTCCGACAGCAGCACGTGATCGGCCGCACCGCCCAGCGGGATGAAGCTGTCGTCCGACGTCACCCGCGCCACCGGCCCGGTGAACCCGGCGTCCGCCAGCTCCGCCAGCACGCCCTCGGAGACGCCCCCGGAGTGCCGGGTCTCGTCGGCGATCAGCACCTTCCCGGTCAGCTCCGCCGCCCGCACCAGGTCCTCCACCGGCAGCGGCGCGAGCCAGCGCAGGTCGAGGACGCGGCAGCCGTAGCCCTCCTGGGTGAGCCGCACGGCGGCCCGCAGGCTCATCCGCACCCCGTTGCCGAACGTCACGATCGTCAGGTCGCGCCCGTCGCCGTAGGAGCGGGCCCGCCCGATCGGCACGTGCGTCTCGGCCCAGCGGGACGGCGGCGCGTACGGCGCCAGCCAGCCCCCGTCGCCCTCCTCGAACAGGTCGCGCGTGTGGTAGAGCGCGATGGGCTCCAGGAACACCGCGACCGTCCCGCACGCGCGCGCCGCCGCGAGGCACGTGCGCAGCATCGCGGAGGCGTCGTCCGGCCGCGCCGGCGAGGCGATGACCAGGCCGGGGATGTCGCGCAGCGCCGCCACCGAGTTGTCGTTGTGGAAGTGCCCGCCGAACCCCTTCTGGTAGGCGTAGCCCGCCACCCGCACCACCATCGGGTTGCGGTAGGCGCCGCGGGAGAAGAACGACAGCGTCGCACCCTCGCCGCGGATCTGGTCGAGCGCGTTGTGCAGGTAGGCGAGATACTGGATCTCCGGGACCGGCAGCAGCCCCGACACCCCCGACCCGAGCGCCAGCCCCAGGATGGCCTGCTCGTCGAGCAGCGTGTCGAACACCTGCCCCGCGCCGAACCGCTTCTGCAGCCCCCGCGTCACCCCGTAGACCCCGCCCTTCCGCGCGACGTCCTCGCCGAACACCAGCATCTCGGGATGGACGGCGAGCGCGTCGGCGAGCGTGCGGTTGATCGACTGGGAGAGCGTGAGCGGCTTGTCGAGCTCGGGCAGCGCCCCGGCGAACGCCTTGTCCCTGGCCGCGGGCGGGGCCGCCGCCGGGCTGATGCGGGCGATCAGGTCGGGGTCGCGCGGCGCGAGCGGCTCCTTGATCTCCTTGGCGGTGCCGAGCCGCGGGTGGCGGGTGGTCTCCAGGGCGATGCGCAGCACGTGCTCGCGTGCGCTCTCGTACCTTTTGAGCAGCTCGTCCGGGGTCTCCAGGCCGGCCTCGACGAGCATCGCGGCGGTACGCAGCAGCGGGTCGCGGGCCAGGTCGGCGCGGATGTCGCGCTGGGTGCGGTAGGCCGCCTCCACGTCGGACCCGGCGTGCCCCATGAGCCGCACCGAGGACAGGTGCAGGAAGGCGGGGGAGCGGCGGGTGCGTACGTGCTCGACCGCGCGCGCGGCCGCGTCGTAGGCGTCGGCCAGGTCGCACCCGTCGGCCGCGAAGTATTCGATGCCGGGCCGCCGCGCGGCCGCCGCCACCCAGCCCTTGGGCGTGCGCACGCTGATGCCGAGCCCGTTGTCCTCGCACACGAACAGGATCGGCAGCGCCTGCCCCTGGAAGGTGGCGTAGGAGGCGAGGTTGAAGCCCGACAGCGCGCTCGCGTGGTTGATCGAGGCGTCGCCGAAGCTGCACACGACGACCGCGTCGGGCTCCCACGCGCAGGGCGCGCCGAGCGCCTTGGCGCGCTCGACGGCGAAGGCGACGCCCACGGCCCGCGGCAGGTGGCTGGCGATGGTCGAGGTCTGCGGGATGACCGCCAGCTCGGGATGGCCGAACACCTTGTGCCGGCCGCCCGCGATCGGCTCGTCGGCCGCCGCGCTCAGGCCCATGAGGACGTCGCGCAGCCCCTGCTCGGGCAGCCGGCCCTTCTGCTCGGAGCGGGTGAGGTAGAACGCGCCGGAACGGTAGTGGAGCAGCGCGGGATCGGTGGGCCGCAGCGCGGCGGCGACCGCGGCGTTGCCCTCGTGCCCGGCCGAGCCGATGGTGTAGAAGCCTTCGTTCTGCTCGCGCAGCCAGCGGGCGGCGATGTCGAGCAGCCGGCTGTCGAGCTGGCGCCGGAACAACGCCCGGCATCGCTCGCCGGTCAGCGTCGTCCCCTCGCGGACCGGCTGGGCCGGATCTCGCGGGGGACCCGCTTCAAGGGTCGCGACGGCTTCGGTGAAATGTGTTTCAACAGTGTCCCGCGCCACACCCCGATTATGTCTGCCATCGGGCCCGGCGTCTGCCCGACGCGGGGGGACAGGTTGCGGTCCGGTCGTTATAGACCCTGATTCATAACCGTTTGTCAGTATTTGAACCTCGCCGCTCTCCTGGGCGTCTCTTAAGGAGACACACGTGGCACCCTCAATGCCGCGTTGAAGCACTGGGGTATCCAGAAAGGAACCCGCATGTTACAACGCATTCGTGTCACCGCCTTCGCCGTCATGATCGGCGCAGGGGCCCTGGTCGCCCTCGCGCCGGCAACCGCGTCGGCGGCCCCACAGAAACCCGTCGAAATCGGCCGGGTGCTCATCAGCCCCGCATCGCCGCTCGACGTGACCGGCGGGCCGGTCACCGCCACCTTCACCGTCTTCACGAAGAACGCGGACAAGGCCACCCTCCAGCTCAAGCCGCCCGCGGGGGTCTACACCTCCGTGGGCGAGCTGACGAGGACGCCGGTACGCGACTGGGTCAAGTGGACCGGCACCAGGAAGTTCGAGACCTCGCCCACCGGCACGTGGAGCTACCTCGCCACGGCCACGGGCGGCGGCCAGGAGAAGTCCGCCTCAGGGACCTTCGACGTGGTTGTCAAGAAGGCGCTCGACACCAAGTTCGCCTCCTTCGGCGTCCGGCCGCGCGTGGCCGACCGCGGTGATGTGGTCAAGGTCTTCGGGCGCCTGCTCGCCGACGGCAAGGGGTACGCGGGACAGAGCGTCTCCATCCAGTTCCGTGGCCGCCACTCCGGCGACTTCCGCGAGGTCGCCAAGACCACGACCGGGAACGACGGCTGGTTCGGCGACGGAGTGCGGATCCGGACGAGCGGCACGTTCCGTGCCGTGTTCGCCGCCACCGCCGCCGCGAAGGGCTCCGTCAGCGACCCCGCCGGCGTGGCCGTCAGGCACCGGAACGCCGACAGCCGGATCGACGGCTTCGACGTACGGCCCCAGCCGGTCGACAAGGGCGACCGGCTGACGTTCACCGGCACGCTCAAGGCCGACCGCCGCGACGGGCTCGCCGGGCAGCGCGTGACCGTGTCCTTCAGGGCCGCGGGCTCCTCCCGCTGGGAGGACGTGACCAGCGCGGTGACCGGCAGGGACGGCCGCTTCTGGGCGTCGGCCACCGCCGTCACCTCCGGCTGGTGGCGCGCCGAGTACGCGGGCACCCGCGGCGTGAACGGCAGCGTCAGCGACGCCGACTGGGTGACGGTCGAACAGCCCGCCCCGCCGCCCGCGGTGAGCAGGGCGGACAGCCGGATCACCGGGTTCAACGCCTACGCGGAGCCGGTGAAGCGCGGCAAGTATCTGAGGTTCAAGGGCAGGCTGCAGATCGCCGACGACGACGGCTGGGAGGGGTACAGCGGCAAGGTCGGGCTGTACTTCAAGAAGGCCGGGTCGAAGAAGTGGGAGTACGTGAAGGTGTTCCGGTCCAGTGACAGCGGGCGCCTCTACGTGAAGGCCAGGGCCTGGGACTCGGGGCGCTGGAAGTTCGTGTTCAAGGGTGACGACGACACGTACGGGTCTTCGAGCCGTACGGATTATGTCCGGGTGACCCGCAGGTAAGCAGGAGGAGGCCCGGAGCTTCGGCTCCGGGCCTTTTCGTGTGTGTCGCCGGCTAGTTGGAGAGCTTGCTCTCGATCCGGCCGAGGATCGACTCCAGCCGATCGAAGCGATCGTCATGCGAGTCGAGCCGCTTCTCGAGCCTGTCGAGCCTTTCCTCCACCTTGGCGAAGCGCGCGTCGATCTCGACGAACCTCTGGTCGATGCTGACGAATTGCTCGTCGATCTGGGCGAACTTCTGGTCGATCTGGGTGAATCTCTGGTCGATTCTGGCGAAGCCCGCCCTCATCTCGGACCTGAGTGCGCCGACCTCGCGGTCGATCTTGTCGAGGAGGTTGTCGGCGACGTCGTCCACGCGCCGGTGAAGCGTGTCGATCCGGTCGGCGATGGTGAGCTGTGGCACGCCGCTAACAGTAGCCGCTTCCAGGGCCGTGACCCGGACTTCCAGGTCATCGTACTTCTTCTGGAGATCCAACATTCGGTGCGCTCCTTACTGCGGAGGGAGGACGGAGGGAAGCCGCGCGGCCACATCGGGAAAGTTACCCTCCGTACATGATCGAGCGCAGGGAGATACGAAAGTCAGTCCTAGTCGGCCGTCGCGCGATCCGCCGAGTGTTAGCGTGCGTTAACGGCGGCGTCGATCGCCGCGCGGGCCATCGCGCGCAGCAGCGGCCGCATGTCGCCGCCGGGCAGTTCGCCCGCGCTGTGCGGGGTCGAGTTGAGCAGCCCGAAGACCGCGTGCATGGCGGCCCGCAGCCGGGCGGCCGGGCACGTGGGGTGCAGCTCGGCCAGCACGGTCACCCACTCCTCGACGTACAGCCGCTGCAGCCGCCTGATCTGCCGCCGGTGCGGCTCGGGCACGTTGCCGAGCTCCCGGTCGTGCACGATGATCAGCGCCGGCTGCTCGGTGGCGAAGGTGATCTGCACGTCGAGCAGCGCGTCGAGGGACTGCTCCGGCCCGGGGGAGGAGGTCACGACGGCCACGGCCGACTCGCGCAGCCGCGAGCTGACGTCGAGCAGCATCTCGGCCAGCAGCGCCTCCTTGCCGCTGAAGTGCCGGTAGAGCGCGGGGCCGGAGACGCCGACCGCGCCGCCGATCTCCTCGATCGGGACGCCATGGAAGCCTCGTGCCGCGAACAGCCGGGCCGCCGCCTCCAGGATCTCCGCGCGCCTGTTGCGCCGGGAGCGGGCAGGGGTGGCGGAGGTGCTGGTCACGTCTCACATGCTAGACGATGACGTTAACGCTGGCTAACATTCGAGGCATGAGGACATGAGAGGGGACGCATGAGCAGCGACTGGCCGGTGCTGGGCTCGGCCGCCGACCCGGCGGGGGAGGCGTACAAGCGCAACACCGAGATCAACGAACGCCTGGCCGCCGACCTGCTCGACCGCCTCGCCGCCGCCGCGCCCGGCGGCCCCGAGCGGTCGCGGCGGCGGCACGTCGAGCGGGGCAAGCTGCTGCCGCGCGACCGCGTGGACGGCCTGCTGGACCCCGGCTCGCGCTTCCTGGAGCTGTCGCCGCTGGCCGCGAACGGCCTCTACGACGACGAGGCGCCCGCGGCCGGGATCATCACGGGCGTCGGCCGGGTCTCGGGCCGCGAGTGCGTGATCGTCGCCAACGACGCCACGGTCAAGGGCGGCACCTACTACCCGATGACCGTCAAGAAGCACCTGCGCGCGCAGGAGGTGGCCCTGCACAACCACCTGCCCTGCGTCTACCTCGTGGACTCAGGCGGCGCGTTCCTGCCCCGGCAGGACGAGGTGTTCCCCGACCGCGACCACTTCGGCCGCATCTTCTACAACCAGGCCACCATGTCCGCCCGCGGCATCCCGCAGATCGCCGCCGTGCTCGGCTCGTGCACGGCGGGCGGCGCGTACGTCCCCGCGATGAGCGACGAGGCGGTCATCGTCCGCGGCCAGGGCACGATCTTCCTGGGCGGCCCGCCGCTGGTGAAGGCGGCCACCGGCGAGGAGGTCACGGCCGAGGAGCTGGGCGGCGGCGACCTGCACGCCCGGGTCAGCGGCGTCACCGACCACCTCGCCGAGGACGACGCGCACGCCCTCGCCATCGTCCGCGACATCGTCTCGACGCTCGCGCCGCGCGCCGAGCGGCCCTGGCCGGTGGTCACGCCCGAGCCGCCCCGCCACGACCCCCGCGACCTGTACGGCGTCGTCCCCGCCGACACCCGCCAGCCGTACGACGTGCGCGAGGTCATCGCGCGCCTCGTGGACGGCTCGCGTTTCCTGGAGTTCAAGGCCGAGTACGGCCACACCCTCGTCACCGGCTTCGCCCACCTGCACGGCCACCCGGTCGGCATCGTGGCCAACAACGGCATCCTGTTCAGCGAGTCGGCCATGAAGGGCGCCCACTTCATCGAGCTGTGCGACCAGCGCCGCATCCCCCTGGTGTTCCTGCAGAACATCAGCGGCTTCATGGTCGGCAAGGCGTACGAGGCGGGCGGCATCGCCAAGCACGGCGCGAAGATGGTCACCGCCGTCTCCTGCGCGCGGGTGCCCAAGTTCACCGTGGTCATCGGCGGCTCGTTCGGGGCGGGGAACTACGCGATGGCCGGCCGGGCGTACGCGCCGCGCTTCCTGTGGATGTGGCCCAACGCCCGCATCTCCGTGATGGGCGGCGAGCAGGCCGCGAACGTCCTCACCACCGTCGGCACCGCCGACGCCGACGCCATCAGGGCCCAGTACGAGCACCAGGGCAACCCGTACTACTCCACGGCCAGGCTGTGGGACGACGGCGTGATCGACCCGCTCGACACCCGCACCGTCCTCGGCCTGGCGCTGTCCGCGGCGGCCAACGCCCCGCTCGAACCCGCCGGATACGGCGTCTTCCGGATGTGATCATGCTGTTCGACCGTGTTCTCATCGCCAACAGGGGCGAGATCGCCGTACGGATCGCCCGCACGCTGCGCCGGCTCGGCGTCACGGCGGTGGCCGTGCACACGCCGTCCGACGCCGGCGCCCGGCACGTACGCGAGGCGGACCTCGCCCTGGAGGTGCCGAGCTACCTGGACGCCGACGCGATCGCGGGGGCGGCGCTCGCGTCCGGGGCGCAGGCCGTGCACCCCGGCTACGGGTTCCTGGCCGAGAACGCCGCCTTCGCGCGGGCCT
The DNA here is from genome assembly GCF_036289125.1 of Nonomuraea sp. LP-02. NCBI lineage: Bacteria > Bacillati > Actinomycetota > Actinomycetes > Streptosporangiales > Streptosporangiaceae > Nonomuraea > Nonomuraea sp. LP-02. The sequence goes on from NZ_JAXCLK010000001.1 coordinate 445,628, forward strand.
GCGCCGCCGCGGGGGCCGCGTTCGTCGGGCCGCCGGCCGAGGCCATCGACGCCATGGGCGACAAGATCCGGGCCAAGGCCACGGTGTCGGCCGCCGGGGTGCCGGTGGTGCCGGGCGGGGCCGAGCCCGACGACGTGCTGGAGGAGTGGCGCGACTTCCCCGCCCTGATCAAGCCGTCCGCGGGCGGCGGCGGCAAGGGCATGGTGCTGGTGCGCTCGGCCGCGGAGCTGCCCGACGCGCTGGAGTCGGCGCGGCGGACCGCGCGGGCCGCGTTCGGCGACGCGACGCTGCTCATCGAGCGGTACGTCGACAGCCCCCGCCACATCGAGATCCAGGTGCTGGCCGACTCCCTCGGCGGCGCGGTGCACCTGGGCGAGCGCGAGTGCAGCCTGCAGCGCAGGCACCAGAAGGTCATCGAGGAGGCGCCGTCGCCGTTCGTCACCCCCGAGCTGCGGGCCCGCATGGGAGCCGCGGCCGTGGAGGCGGCGCGGGCGGTCGGCTACGTCGGCGCGGGCACCGTCGAGTTCATCGTGGACGGCGCCACCGGCGCCTACCACTTCATGGAGATGAACACCCGCCTCCAGGTCGAGCACCCCGTCACCGAGCTGGTGACCGGCCTCGACCTGGTGGAGCTGCAGCTCCGGGTGGCGGCCGGGGAGCCGCTGCCGTTCGGGCAGGACGACGTGCGGCTGAGCGGGTACGCCGTCGAGGCCCGCGTCTACGCCGAGGACCCCTCGCGCGGCTTCCTGCCGACGGGCGGGCGGGTCCTGCTGCTCCGCGAGCCGGGCGTCCCCGGTCCCGCCGCTCACCCGGCCGGCTCCGGCCCGCTGGTCCGTACGGACTCGGGGCTGGCGGAGGGCGGGGTCGTCGGCAGCGAGTTCGACCCCATGCTCTCCAAGGTGGTGGCCTGGGCCCCGGACCGGAAGGCCGCGCTGCGCGCCCTCGACCGTGCGCTCGCCGCCACCGCCGTGCTGGGGGTGGTCACCAACGTGCCGTTCCTGCGCGCCCTGGCCGCTCATCCAGCCGTACGCGCGGGCGAGCTGGACACCGGCCTGGTCGAGCGGGCGCTGCCCGAGCTGGTCACCGACGCCGCCGCCCCCGCCGACGTGCTCGCCGCGGCCGGGCTGGTCTTCCACGCGCTGCCGCAGGGCGACGACCCGTGGGAGGTCACCGACGGCTGGCGGGTCGGCGAGCGGGCCTGGACGACCTGGCGGCTCGCGTCCAGGGACGGCGTCCACGAGGTACGGGTCCGCGGCCTGCCCGCCGAGTCGGCCGAGGTGCTGCTGGACGAGCGCCCGGTGCCCGCCCGCCTGCGCGCGGAGGGCCCGGAGGTGGCCGTCACGCTCGGTGACCGGACCGTGCGCTACCTGTGCGCGCGCGACGGCGACACGCTCTGGCTCGGCCGCGACGGCCGGGCATGGGCGTTCACCCGCCACCTGATCGGCGACCCCGGCGACCGCCCCGGAGCCGCCGCCTCCGGCGACGGCGTGGTACGCAGCCCCATGCCGGGCACCGTGCTCATCGTCAAGGCCCAGCCGGGCGACCGGGTGAGCGCCGGCCAGCCGCTGGTCGTCGTCGAGGCCATGAAGATGGAGCACGCCGTCACCGCCCCGTGCGCCGGCGTGCTCGCCGACCTCCCGGTCCAGCCCGGCCAGCCGGTCGACATGGACGCCGTCCTGGCCGTCGTGACCCCCGAGGAGGACTAGATGCCGCATCCCATGGACGGCCTTCCCAAGCAGGTCACCGTCTACGAGGTCGGACCGCGCGACGGGCTGCAGAACGAGGCCGCGATCGTGCCCGTCGAGGTGAAGGCCGAGTTCATCGACCGGCTCGCGGACGCCGGCCACAAGATCATCGAGGCCACCAGCTTCGTGCACCCCAAGTGGGTGCCGCAGCTCGCCGACGCCGACGAGCTGCTGACCCGGCTGCACCGCAGGCCGGGCGTCCGCTACCCGGTCCTGGTGCCGAACGAGCGCGGCCTGGACCGGGCGCTCGACCGCGGCGTGGCCGAGATCGCCGTGTTCGCCAGCGCCACCGAGACCTTCGCCGCCAAGAACCTCAACCGCAGCCTGGAGAGCCAGTTCGAGATGTTCGAGCCGGTCGTCGCCAGGGCGCTCGACAACGGGGTGCGGGTGCGCGCGTACGTGTCGATGTGCTTCGGCGACCCCTGGGAGGGTCCGACCCCGATCGCGCAGGTCGTCCGGGTGGGCGAGCGGCTGCTCGGGCTCGGCTGCCACGAGCTGTCGCTCGGTGACACCACCGGCGTCGGCACGCCGGGCCACGTCACCGCGCTGATCAAGGCGTTCCGCTCCCCTGAGCGGCTGGCGGTGCACTTCCACGACACCTACGGCCAGGCCCTCGGCAACACTCTGGCCGCGCTCCGCGCCGGTGTGACCACTGTGGACGCCTCCACCGGCGGCATCGGCGGCTGCCCCTACGCCGAGTCCGCCACGGGCAACCTCGCCACCGAGGACCTCGTCTGGATGCTGCGCGGACTCGGCATCGACACCGGGCTCGACCTGGGCAAGCTCGTCGCCACCAGCACCTGGCTGGCCGGGCTGCTCGGCCGGCCCAGCCCATCCCGCGTCGTACAGGCGCTCGCGAAAGGCTGACATGCTCAAGGACGAGTACGAAGAGCTGCGCAAGACGGTCGAGACGTTCGCCCGCGACGTGGTCGCCCCCGTGATCGGCGACTACTACGAGCGCGAGGAGTTCCCGTACGACATCGTGCGCAGGATGAGCGCGATGGGCCTGTTCGGCCTGCCCTTCCCCGAGGAGTACGGCGGCATGGGCGGCGACTACTTCGCCCTGTGCCTGGCCCTGGAGGAGCTGGCCCGCGTGGACTCCAGCGTGGCGATCACCCTGGAGGCGGCGGTCTCGCTCGGCGCGATGCCGATCTACCGCTTCGGCACCGAGGAGCAGCGCGCCCACTGGCTGCCCAGGCTCGCCTCCGGCACCGAGCTCGGCGCGTTCGGCCTGACCGAGCCCGGCGGCGGCACCGACGTGCCCGGCGGCATGCGCACCACGGCCGTGCTCGACGGCGACGAATGGGTGATCAACGGGTCGAAGGCGTTCATCACCAACTCCGGCACCGACATCACCAGCGTCGTCGGCGTGGCCGCGCTCACCGGCGAACGGGAGATCTCCACGATCCTCGTACCGGCGGGGACGCCCGGTTTCACCGTGTCGAAGAAGTACTCCAAGGTCGGCTGGAACGCCTCCGACACCCGCGAGCTGTCCTTCTCCGACTGCCGCGTGCCCGCCGCCAACCTGCTCGGCGAGCGCGGCCGCGGCTACGCCCAGTTCCTCCAGACCCTGGACGAGGGCCGCATCGCGATCGCCGCGCTCAGCGTGGGCCTGGCCCAGGGCTGCGTGGACGAGTGCCTGAAGTACGTCAGGGAGCGCCGGGCCTTCGGCAACCCGATCGGCCACTACCAGGCCATCCAGTTCAAGGTCGCCGACATGGAGGCCCGCGCCCACACCGCCCGCCTGGCCTACTACCACGCGGCCGAGCGCATGCTGGCCGGGTTGCCGTTCAAGAAGGAGGCCGCGATCGCCAAGCTGGTCTCCTCCAACGCCGCCATGGACAACGCCCGCGACGCCACCCAGGTGTTCGGCGGCTACGGCTTCATGAACGAGTTCCCCGTCGGCCGCTTCTACCGCGACGCCAAGATCCTGGAGATCGGCGAGGGCACCAGCGAGGTGCAGCGGATGCTCATCGCCCGCCAGCTCGGCCTGGCCGACCTGTGAGGTCACCGGCCCGCGAGAGCTTCCATGTTTGCGCCACCGGCGCGCGAGGATCTACTGTCAGGGGTCATGACGGCTGACGATCTTCTCATCAGGAGGGCGGAGAAGGCGGACGCGGACGAGGTGTTCGCGCTGGCACGCGACTTCGGGCTGACGTTCCGGCCCGAGCGCGAGGCCTTCGACGCCGCCCTCCCCGAGCTGCTGGCGAACGACTCCGCCCTGCTGCTCGTGGCCGTCGCCGAAGGCAGGGTCCGCGGCTACCTGCTGGGCTTCACGCACCTCACGCTGTTCGCCAACGGGCCGGTCGCCTGGGTCGAGGAGGCCATGGTCCAGTCGGGCTCGCGCCGGCAGGGCATCGGGCGGTCGCTGCTGGAGGAGTTCGAACGGTGGGCCCGCTCGCGGGAGGCCCGCTACGTCGCCATGGCCACCCGGCGGGCGCCGGAGTTCTACCACGCGCTCGGCTACGAGGCGTCGGCCACGTTCTTCCGCAAGGTGCTGCGCTGAGCGCGATCAGCGGGCGCTTCTGTCGGAGTGCGATGGCATCCTTGCGTACGTGACCGTACACGCCGTCAGCCCGCTGTTCGTCGGGCGTGCCCGTGAGCTCGCCGTCCTGCGCGACGCGCTCGGCGAGGCGCGCGCCGGTGTGTCCGCCACCGTGCTGGTGGGCGGCGAGGCCGGGGTCGGCAAGACGCGGCTGCTGGGCGAGTTCGCCGACCGCGCCGACGACGCCCTGGTGCTCGTCGGCGGCTGCCTGGAGCTCGGCACGGAGGGCCTGCCGTTCGCGCCGTTCACCGCCGTGCTGCGCGGGCTGGTGCGGCGGCTCGGCCGTGACGGCGTCGCGGCGCTCGTGCCCGGCGGCGCGACCAGCGGGCTGGCCAGGCTGCTGCCCGAGTTCGGCGAGCCGGGCAGGGAGGGCGCCGAGGCCCGCGCGCGCCTGTTCGAGCTGGTGCTCGGGCTGCTGGAGCGGCTGGCCGAGGAGCGCCCTGTCGCGCTCGTCATCGAGGACGCCCACTGGGCCGACCGCTCCACCCGCGACCTGCTGTCGTTCCTGGTCCGCTACCAGCGCACCGCCGGGCGGCTGCTGCTCGTGGTCACCTACCGCAGCGACGAGCTGCACCGTACGCACCCGCTGCGGCCCATGCTGGCCGAGCTGGGCCGGGTGGAGTGGGTCACCCGGGTCGAGCTGCGCAGGCTGACCCGCAGGGAGGCCGTCGCGCAGGCGGCCAGCATCCTGGAGCGCCGGCCGGCGGACGCCGACATGGACCTCATCTACGCCCGCAGCGAGGGCAATCCGCTGTTCGTCGAGGCGCTGCTGAGCGAGGGCGGCGGCCGGGGCGATCTGCCCGAGTCGCTGCGCGACCTGCTGCTCGCCCGCGTCGAGCGGCTGCCCGAGGAGACGCAGGAGCTGCTGCGGGTGGCCAGCGCGGGCGGCCAGCGCCTTGAGCACGACCTGCTGTCGGCCGTCGCCGGGCTCGACGACAACGCCCTGTCGCGGGCGCTGCGCCCGGCCGTCGCGGGCAACGTGCTCGTGGTCGACGGCGAGGGCTACAGCTTCCGGCACGCGCTCATCCGCGAGGCGCTCCACGACGACCTGCTGCCCGGCGAGCACACCCGCCTGCACACCCGCTACGCCGAGGCGCTGGAGCGCGACCCGTCGATCCTGCCCGCCCCGCGCGGCGCGATCGAGCTGGCCCACCACTGGCACGCCGCCCACGACTCCACGTGGGCGCTGGTGAGCGCGTGGCGGGCGGCCGAGGCCGCGCGCACCTCCACCGCCTACGACGAGCAGCTCCGCATGCTCTCCCGCGTCCTGGAGCTGTGGGACCAGGTGCCCGACGCCGCCGGGCGCATCGGCGCCGACCGGCTCGAGGTGCTCCGGCAGACCACCGTGGTCGCCCACCTGGCCGGCGAGTACGAACGCAGCATCGCCCTGGCCGGCGCACTCCTCGCCGAGCTCGACCCCGAGACCGACCCGGTGCGCACCGCCGTCGTCCTGCGCCAGCGCGGCCTGACCCGCTACGACCTGGGCCGCCCCGGCCACCTCGACGACCTGCGCCGCGCCGCCGCGCTGGTGCCCGCCGAGCCGCCCACGCGGCTGCGCGCCCAGGTGCTGGAGAGCCTTTCCCGCATGCTCTTCCGTCCCGAGGACAAGGACGAGAAGATCGCCACCGCCGAGATCGCCCGGGAGATCGCCCGCGCGGTCGGCGACGTCAACGTCGAGGCCAACTCCCTGATCACCGCCACCTGGGCGCGCTACCGCTTCCACGAGGTCGAGGCGCAGATGGAGGCGTTCGCCGAGGCGCGCCGCATCGCCGCCGCCGCGGACGCCTACAACGCGCTCATGCGCTGCGCGATCTCCGAGTCCGACGCGCTGGAGGGCGCGGGGTGGCACGAGCGGGCCGCCGAGGTCGCCCGGGCGGGCATCGCCGACTCCGCCCACTACGGCCTGGCACGCACCTCCGGCACCTTCCTCGCGATCAACCTCGCCGAGCCGCTGGTCTCGCTCGGGCGGTGGGACGAGGCGCTGGAGGTCATCGAGCAGGCCCTCGACCTCACGCCGCCCGCGCCTTATCGGGCGAGCCTGCAGGGGTTCGTCACCGACATCGCGCTCGCGCGCGGGCAGCTCGACCGGGCCGAGCAGCTGTTCGACGCCTCGCGCGGGGTGCTGGCGCGGGGCACCTTCCGCGACCAGACGCTGCTGCCGCACCTGCGGCGCAAGGTGGAGCTGCTGGAGGCGCGCGGCCAGGCCGGCGAGGCGGTGCGTGAGGTGGCCGAGGCGCTGGCGGAGCGCGACCTGGTGTCCAGCCCACGCTACGTGTGGCAGCTCCTGGTGACCTTCGCCCACCTCCTGACCGCCGCCGCCGCGGCCGGGGGCAGGGCGGCTCCGGGGCGGGCGTCCGTGGCGGAGGAGGCGGCGGCGTCGCTGCCCCGGCTGCGGGAGGTGGCACGGCGCATCGGCACGGAGGGCGAGCTGCAGGAAGCACAGCGACTCACCTTCGAGGCACTGCTGGGGCCAGAGCCGCCGGTCGCGGGCGTGGAGGCACTGCGGAGGTCGGAGTCGCCCGGCGGCGGCACGGAGGCGCTCGTGGGGGCGCAGCCGCCGGGGGCGGGAGCGGATGCGCGGCTGGGGGCGGGGGCGTCGGCCGACGACGCGGAGGCGCGGGTCGGGTGGCGGGTCAAGGCGTGGGAGGCCGCGGTCGGGGCCTGGGTCGATCTGGGGCAGCCCTACCCGGAGGCCCGCGCCCTGCTGGGGTCGGCGCAGGCGCTGCTCGCGGCGGGCGACCGGCAGGAGGCGGCGGCGCGGCTGGAACGGGCCCGCGAGCTGGCCGCCAGGCTCGGCGCGGCGCCGCTGCTGGAACAGCTCGACGTCGTCCGCCGCCGGGCCCGCCTCGGCGGCGGCGCGGCCGACGAGCCCACCGGCGACGGGCAGCCACTCGGACTGACGGCGCGCGAGCTGGAGGTGCTGCGCGAGGTGACGAACGGGCGCAGCAACCGCGAGATCGCCGAGGCGCTGGTCATCTCGGTGAAGACGGTGAGCGTGCACGTCTCCAACATCCTGGCCAAGCTCGGCGTCGCCGGCAGAGGCGAGGCCGCCGCCACCGCACACCGCCTCCACCTGTTCGACGACCTCCCCTGAACCACGGCCCCTGAACCACGGCCCCTGAACCACGGCCCTGACCCGCAGCTCCTGTCCCGCGGCCCCTGACCTACTGCCCTGACTCATCGCGTCCGCAGGTCCACGGCCTCGCCTCCGGGCGGTCAGACGGTGGGCAGTGTCTGGGACGTTCTCCGGCCGACCAGCAGCAGCACCCCGACGGAGATCACGATGCCCACGGCGATGACCGGCACCAGGGCTTGCAGGTCGAGTCCCTCGGCCACCAGGCCGAACAGCGGCGGGCCGAGGAGTGAGCCGATGCTGCCCGCCTGGGCGACGACGCCGTTGCCGACGTCGGCGTGGTCGAGCCGCTCCAGCACCAGCGGCAGGGCCGCGATGACGAGGGCGCCGAGGAAGCCGTTCTCGATCGAGATGACGGCCGCGCCGGTAAGCGCGGCCGGCGACGAGCCGTGACCGCCGAACATGAGCCAGGCGGCCGGCAGCGTGAGCAGCCCGGCCGAGGCCAGGACACCGACCGGCGTGCCCCGGCGCAGCAGCATCCCCACGGTCACCCCGCCGAGCGCGCTGAGCAGCGAGATTACGGCGGTGACCGCGCCCGCGGAGGCGGCCGAGTGGCCGTACCGCTCGACCAGGAGCGTGGGCAGCAGGACGAGCACCGGGATGGTCACGAGCACGGCCAGGCAGAAGGCCGCGGCCAGCAGGCCCGGCCAGGCCAGCGCCCGCACGCGGGGCACCGGCCCGGCCTCCGGGCGCAGGGCGGAGCCGCGCGGCAGCCGTACCCACACCACCAGCGCCATCACGAGCGTCAGCCCGGCGAGTACGCCGATCCAGCCGCGCCAGCCGATCGCGGCGCCGACCGCGCCCCCGGCGAGCGTGCTCGCGCCCAGGCCCACCGCGACGAACGTGGCCCAGATGGACAGCGCGGTCCCGCGGTCGCGTTCCCTGGCCAGCCGTACGATCAGCGCGGGGCAGGCGATGGTGACCAGGAGGTATCCGACGCCCTCGATGCCCCGGGCGGTCAGCAGCCAGGCGTAGCCGCTCGCGACCGCCCCCGCCGCGCTCGCCACCGCGGTCAGGGCGAGCCCGGCGACCAGCGACCGCTCGGCGCCCAAGCGGCGGATCAGGTAGCCGGCGGGCAGGCCCACGGCGGCCCCGACGCCGACCACCGTGGAGATGACCCAGCCCAGTTGCGCCAGCGACAGGCCGAGCTCGGCCGCCACCGCCGGCCCGACGGGGCTGAACTTGCCGAGGCTCATGGCCGCGACGACCCCTCCGAGGTAGACGACGGTGATCGTGCCCCAGGGGGTGCGTGGCTGGGCCGAGGTTTCGGGGGTCGTCCCGGCGTTCATGGATCTCCTTCGCGTTGCTCCGCACAGGTTCGTCCGGGTTAGAGCATCGTCGCGTAGGAGGTGGTGATCAAGGGTTCGGGCGCCGCTAGCCGGTGAGCTGGGCCTCCAGGCGGTAGCCGTCCACCGTCACGTACACCTGGTCGCCGGGGCGGGCGTTCAGGCGCATGAGCACCGGCAGGAGCGAGTCGAAGACCGGCTGGTGGCCCTGCCAGACCAGGACGATCGCATTGTCGCCCGGGCCGGTGACCGACAGCAGGGTGCCGGGGCGCATGCCGAGCTGGGCGGCGTACCCCTCGGGGACCGGCACCGGGCCGCCGCGCAGGTGCTCCGGCGTGACCTCGATCCGCTGCCAGCGGCGCGGGTCGGAGGACGGGCTCGGCAGCGGCGGGGGCGGCGTCGCCGGGGCGCCCGCCAGGCCGGCGGGCAGCATGCCCGACCGGCCGCCGGACAGCGCCGACAGCGTGGCGAGCGCGGCCGACGGGTCGATGGAGCCGGACGTCGCGGACGGGATCGGCTGGCCGCCGCGGTGGTGGTGGCCGTTCGCGCCGGGTGTACGGCGGGGGAGGGGCTGGGCCGGGGACGGGGCCGAGGCCATCGGGTCGGCGGACTCCGGCGGCAGGGCGTCCAGCCACGCCTTGGCGGAATGGGCGCGGATGCCCAGCTCGGCCATCAGCTCCACCACGTCGGCGTCCGGCGGGGCCGAGGCCAGGAGCTGGCGCGTACGGGCCTGGAGGCCGTGGATGTCGCCCACCACGAGCCAGCCGTCCTGGAGCCGGCGGTCGGGCATGAGCGTGACCAGCACCCGCCAGAGCGGGGTGCGCAGGGAGGGCACCATCACCGGGTGGGCCGGGTCGGCGCCGATGAGCTGTTCTTCGGTGGCCGCCGCGCCCAGCCACTCCGTCAGGCGGAACATGTGCCCGGTCACCGGCGCGGACTCCGAGGAACGCAGCCAGGTCAGCACGCGCTCCTCGGCCGTGCGCTGGGCGTGGGAGAGGGACTCGCGCTCGACCAGCAGCTTGTGGGCGAGCGTACGGAGGCTGATCGGGTCCTCGGCGAACAGCCGGTGCACGGCCACGGCCAGCTCCAGCTTGTCCAGGCCGCGGAAGAGGTTGTCGACGACGCGGACCATCGCGTGGTCGGCGTCGAACGGCACCGGGGAGGAGCCGGCGCCGGTCTTGGCCGGGGCCGCGCCGGGGGCGGCGGGGAAGGAGCCGGTCTCCTCGCGGCCGGGTTGCCGGGCCGCCGGGCGCTGCGGCAGCCCTCCCGCGCCGGGCTGACCGGGCTGACCGGGCTGGCTCTGCTGGCCGGGCTGCGGCGGCTGGCCGGGGGTCTGGCGCTGCGGCAGGGCGCCGTTCTGCGGCTGGGCGGCGAACGCGCCGCTCTGCGCCGGGAACGACCCCGTCTGGCGTGGCTCGCCCGGCACGACGGGGGAGGGGCCCGTCTGCTGGCCGCCGGGTAGGGGGCCCGCCTGCCGGTCGCCGGGCAAGGAGGGGAAGGAGCCCGTGTGCCGGTCGCCGCTCTGCGCAGGGAACGAGCCCGTCTGGCGCGGCTCGCCGGGTTGCCCGCCCGCTGGCGGCTCCGGGGGCCGCCCCGGGAACGCCGCCGCGGGGCGCTGCGGCAGCCCGTTGCCCTGTCCGCCCGGTTGCCCGCCCGGTTGTCCCGCGCCGGGCGCGCTCTGCCCGCCCGGCTGCGCGGCGAACGGGCCGCTCTGGCCGGAGGAGGCGGCGAGTGGGGCGTCGCGGCCGTCCGCGGGGGCGGGGAACGGGCCGCTCTGGCCCGATGAGGCGGCGAGTGGGGCGCTGCGGCCGTCTGCAGGAGCGGGGAACGGGCCGCTCTGGCCGGAGGAGGCGGCGAGTGGGGCGTCGCGGCCGTCCGCGGGGGCGGGGAAGGGGCCGCTCTGGCCGTTGGGGGAGGGGGCGACGAAGGGGCCGCCCGAGGGTACGGCAGGGAAGGAGCCGGTGTTCCTGGCCTCCTCCGCGCCGTCCGCGCCGCGCGGCACCGGCCGCGTCAGCTCGGCCGGACCGGCGGCGGGAAGGGCGGGGATGCGGCCGAGGATCTCGCGGAGGACCGCGCCGACCACCACTTCAGGCGTGGCGGACGGGGTGCTGAGATCGCTGGGGGACAGGCGGCGCAGCCGCTGCCAGCCGCCGAGGCCGATGACCGCCGTACGGGTGGCCTCGGGCCAGCCGGGCAACGCGGGGTCGACGGGGTGCACGGTCAGCGCGGGCACCAGGTCGGACAGCGGCAGGTGGTCCCAGCGGGCGGTGGCCAGCCGGCCCAGGCGTTCGCAGATCCAGTCGAGTCCCGCCGTGCCGAGCGCCTTGGACAGGGGGAGGGAGGACCACCATCCCGCGGGCAGGCGCGGGTCGCCCAGCGCCTCGGCCACCTGCTGTGGTCGGCTCCAGCGAAGAGCTGGGACTAGGTCGCTCAGGCAGATCGATGACTCGACTTCCATCGGCGGACCTTATCCTCCCCAGTGTGCCGCGTGTGCTGCCCGTTGCGCATGTGGCTAATGGTGCAGCCTACGCGGCAAGCTATCAATCAGTGTGAATAGGGTAAAGACGGTTCAGATCCAAACCGTACCGTGGACGACCCCCCACCTGGGCCACACATGCGGCACCCGCACGACATCCTTCCTCAAGAGCGGCTCTTTCCCCGCATCCCCGCAAGGTTGCCGCGAGAAACCCGGCGGCGAACGCGTCCCCAGCTCCGGTCGTGTCCACGACCTGGCTGGGCAGCCCAGGAACCCGCGCGGTGATCGTGCCGTTCACCGCCGCCAGCGCGCCGTCGGCGCCCAGTTTCACGACGGCTGTGCCGTATCTCTCACTCAGCAGTTCGGCCGCCCGCTCCGGCGTCCGCGCGCCGGACAGCAGCAGGGCCTCGTCGAGATTGGGGATGACGAGATCGGCGGTGGCGGTCTCGGCCATGAAACGTTCGGCGCCGAAGTCGAGCAGGGGCTTGGTCGAGGCCGGGTCCACGCTGACCGCGACCCCGGCCGCCGCCGCGTCCGCCAGGGCGGCCCTGGCGAGGCCCAGACCGGGCGCGGCGAACAGCACGTATCCGGACAGGTGCAGCCGGGCCACCCCCTCCAGCAGGGCGGGGTCCCAGTCGCGTGCGGAGATCAGGCCGCCCGCGCCCCGGTTGGTGAGCATGGACCGCTCGCCGCTCGGGTCCACCATCGCGATCACGACGGCGGTGGGGTGGTCGGGGTCCACGGTCACCTGGGGCCGTACGCCGCTCTTGGTCAGCTCGGCGATGTGCCAGTCGCTGCTGTCGTAGCCCAGCCTGGCCAGCAGGCGGGTGTCGGCGCCCAGGTGGGCGGCCCAGGCGGCGGTGTTCGCGCCCGAGCCGCCGGGACGCAGCATGATGTCGGCCGCGGTGTCGGTGCCCGCCAGGACGGGGGAGCCGTGCAGCGCCACCACATCGGTGACCGCGTCCCCGACGACCAGGAGACCGCGGTCGGTCACGAGTCCGCCCAGCTCACGGCGATCCGGGCGGCGAGGGCGACGTTGCCGCGCACGGCGGCCAGGTTGGCCTCCAGCGAGGCGCCGCCCGTGCCGTCGACCAGGTAGCCGAGCAGGAACGGGGTGATCGCCTGGCCCTTGACGCCGTCGCGCTCGGCGGCGGCCAGCGCCTCGGCCAGCACGCGGTCGTGCAGGTCGGGGTCGAGCTGCTGGTCCACGGGGACGGGGTTGGCGACGATCAGGGCGGTCTCCTGGCCGCCGAGCGCGTCCTGGCCGCGCATGATCGCGGCCGCCTCCTCGGGCGACTCGACCCGCCAGTCGATCGGCAGGCCGGAGGTGTGCAGGTAGAAGCCGGGGAAGGCGTCGGTGCGGTAGCCCACCACGCTCACGCCGCGGGTCTCCAGGCGCTGGAGCGTCGCGGGCACGTCGAGGATCGACTTCACGCCCGCGCAGACGACGGTGATCCGGGTGCGGGCGAGCGTGTCGAGGTCGGCGGACTCGTCCTGGTCCTCGGTCCAGCCCCGGTGCACGCCGCCGAGCCCGCCGGTGGCGAAGACGCGTACGCCGGCCCGCGCGGCGAGGAACGACGTGGCCGACACCGTGGTCGCGCCGCTCGCCTTGAGAGCGGCGGCCATGGGCAGGTCACGCTGGCCCAGCTTGCGCAGGCCGGACTCGGTCGCGATGCGCTCCAGCCCGGCCGCGTCCAGCCCGACGCGGGGCACGCCGTCGAGCACGGCGATCGTGGCCGGCACCGCTCCCGCCGCGCGGACGATCTCCTCCAGCTCGCGCGCGACCTCCAGGTTGCGCGGCTGCGGCAGACCGTGGGAGATGATCGTGGACTCCAGCGCCACGACCGGGGCGCCACTGGCCAGGGCCTCGGCCACCTCGTCGGACGGCTGCAGGACGGAGTCGGCGGTGCTGCGCATGGTGGGTCTCGTGCTCCTTGCGAAATCCTGGGGCGGGGAACGGCGAACTCTACGGCATCGCTCGCCGACAATGCAGGTTACGGCCATTCCCCGACTCGGTCATCCCGGCCGAGATGATCACACATCCGGCGTTGACGCGGGGTGTGGTATGACACGTAAAGTGCGGGGATGGGCGCGTATGACGTGATCGTGGCGGGAGCGGGGCACAACGGGCTGGTGGCCGCGGCCTACCTGGCCCGGGCCGGCCGGCGGGTGCTGGTGCTGGAGCGGTACGACCACGTGGGCGGCCTGGCGATCTCCACGCGCGCCTTCCCCGGCGTGGACGTGCGGCTGTCCCGCTACAGCTACCTCGTCAGCCTCCTCCCGGCGCAGATCGTCCGCGACCTGGGCCTCGACCTGGAGCTGCGCCGCCGCCGCTACGCCTCGTACACGCCGGTGGGCGGCGCGGGCCTGCTGGTCGACAACGAGGACGCCGCCCGCACGGCGGCCTCCTTCGCCGCGGTCACCGGCGGCGAGAGCGACCACAAGGCCTGGCAGGACTTCTACGCGATGACCGGGCGGGTGGCCGAGGCCCTGGCCCCCACCCTCCTCGAACCCCTCCGCGCGCCCGCCGAGATCGAGCGCCTGGTCGGCCCGGAGGCGTGGCGGGCGCTGTTCGCCGAGCCGATCGGCCGGGCCGTGGACGCGCGGTTCGCCGACGACACGGTCCGGGGGGTCGTCCTCACCGACGCGCTCATCGGCACCTTCGCCGACCCGTCCGCCGACCTGCTCGCCAACCGCTGCTTCCTCTATCACGTGATCGGCGACGGCACCGGCGAGTGGAACGTCCCGGTCGGCGGCATGGGCGCGGTCTCGGGCGCGCTGGAGGCGGCGGCCCGCCGGGCGGGCGCGGAGATCAGGACCGGCGCGGAGATCGTCGGGATCGCGCCGTCCGGGGAGGTCACGTTCGCCGACGAGCGCGGGGAGCACACCGTGACCGGCGGGCACGTGCTGGTCAACCTGCCGCCCGCGGTGCTCGACCGGCTGCTCGGCCGCGAGCCCGCCGTCCCCGAGGGGGCGCAGCTCAAGGTCAACATGGTGCTGAGCCGGCTGCCCCGGCTCAAGGACGACTCCGTGGACCCGCGCGCGGCCTTCAGTGGCACCTTCCACATCAACGAGACCCGCGACCAGCTCGCCCGCGCCCACGCGCAGGCGGCGGCCGGGCGGATCCCGGAGCTGCCGCCCGCCGAGGTCTACTGCCACTCGCTCACCGATCCGTCGATCCTGGGGCCGGAGCTGCGCGGCCGGGCCGAGACGATGACGCTGTTCGGCCTGCACATGCCCGCCCGGCTGTTCCGCGAGGACCCCGAGGGGGCGCGTGCGGCGGCCCTGCGCGCCACGTCCGCCTCGCTGGACGCCGTGCTCGCCGAGCCCATCGAGGACTGCCTGCTCCTCGCGCCCGACGGCACGCCGTGCGTCGAGGCCAAGAGCCCGGTGGACCTGGAGCGGGACGCCGGGCTGCCCGGCGGCCACATCTTCCACACGGACCTGAGCTGGCCGTACGACGAGGACGGCCGGGGCGGCTGGGGCGTCGAGACCGAGCACGAGCGCATCCTCATGTGCGGCGCGGGCGCCCGCCGGGGCGGCGGCGTCAGCGGCATCGGCGGCCACAACGCCGCGATGGCCCTGCTCGCCCGCGGGTAACCGCCTGAACGGGTAACCGCCCGCCCGCGTAACCGCCCGCCCGCTAGTAGCCGCCGGTGACCAGCTTGCCGGCCACCTCCAGCGCCACGGCCGTACGCCGCTCGTCCGGCACCTCCAGGTCGAACAGGAACGGCACGCTGCCGAGGACCACCGCGAGCACCGCCAGCCGGGCCTCGAACCCCCGCACCGGATCGTCGCCGGGCGAGGCCAGCACCGAGATCATGGCGATCAGTCCCCGCTGCATGCGCTCCCCGGCCGGCAGCTCACGCATCACGCCCTGGTTCACCTGGGCGAACTGGAACAGCGGCCGCCACTGGTCCTCCAGCAGCCCCGAGATGCGCGCCAGGATCTCCTTCCTGGCCTCCGCCGTCGCCGGCTGCTCCCCGGCCCACGCCACCAGCTCGTCCATCGACTCGACGAGCCGCTCCACGACGCTGGCGAGGATCGCCTCCTTCGTACGGAAGTGGTAGTAGAGCGCCGGCCGGGTGATCTCCAGGCGTTCGGCGACCTCCTGCAGCGTGGTCTTGTCGTATCCGCGTTCGGCGAACAGCTCCAGCGCGACCTGCTGAATCCGCTCTCGTGTGTCCGTCCGCCGCCCTGCCATCCCTCTCCCATCCTTGACGCACACTCCCGCATTGCTTACTTTCGTGTAAGTAATCAATGCGGTCCCGTCTGTAGGGAGCAGACTATGGCTCAGATCTTCCCCGTCCAGCGCAGGTGCCCCTTCGCGCCGCCCCCCGAGTACGCCGACCTGCGCGAGCAGGCCCCGCTCGTCCGCGCCGAGCTGCCCGGCGGCGTCGTCTGGCTCGTCACGAGGCACGCCGAGGCGCAGCAGGTCCTGTCCGGGACGGGCATCAGCACCAGCCCCGCCACACCCGGCCATCCCCACCACGTCCTCCACCCAGGAGGGCTCACCCCCGAGGGCGAGGCGCTCCTGACCGAGATGGCCCCCGGGCACTTCATCGACCTCGACCCGCCCGACCACACCCGCTTCCGCAAGCTGCTCATCCCCGAGTTCACCGTCCGCCGCGTACGGGAGCTGCGCCCCGGCATCCAGGACATCGCCGACCGGCTCATCGACGACATGCTGCGCGAGGGGCCGGAGGCCGAGCTCGTCGCCGACTTCGGGCTGCCGCTGCCGTCGCTGGTCATCTGCCGGCTGCTCGGGGTCCCGTACGGCGACCACGAGTTCTTCCAGTCGCGCACCCGCGCGATGCTCGGCGCGCTCGGCGACGAGCAGGTCCGGTACACCGCCGTGTCCGAGATCAGGAACTACCTCGACGCGCTCGTCACCGCCGCCGAGAAGGGCCCCGAGGACGACCTGCTCGGCCGGGTCATCACCAGCGGCCGGCTCACCCACGACGAGATCGTCGGCGTGATCTTCCTGCTGCTCGTCGCCGGCCACGAGACCACCGCCAACATGATCCCGCTGGCCGTGCTCACCCTCCTGCGCCATCCCGACCAGCTCGCCGCGCTGCGCGCCGACCCGGACAGCTGGCCCATGGCGGTCGAGGAGCTGCTGCGCTATCTCTCCGTCGTCGACTGGGTGGCCTTCGACCGGGTCGCCACCGAGGACCAGGAGATCGGCGGGCAGCCCGTCCGCCGGGGCGAGGGCATCTTCGTCCTCGGCGCCTCCGCCAACCGCGACGAGCGGGCCTTCGAGCGCCCCGACGACTTCGACGCCCGGCGCGGCGCCCGCCATCACGTGGCCTTCGGCTACGGCGTACACCAGTGCCTCGGCCAGAACCTGGCCCGCGCCGAGCTGGAGATCGCCCTGCGCACGCTGTTCGAGCGCCTGCCGGGCCTGCGCGCCACGGTGAGCGACGAGGAGGTGCCCGCCAAGTACGACTCCGCCATCTTCGGCCTCCAGGCGCTTCCCGTCACCTGGTGACCCCAGGGGACACGGACGGCCCGTTCATAGGGTTCTCATGATGTTCCCTTAGCGTTTGCTGCATGAGTGAGGCCGCACGGTTGCTGGTAGTCGACGACGAGCCCGCGTTGCGCGAGGCGCTGCAGTCCAGCCTCGAGTTCGAGGGCTACAAGGTCGTCACCGCGAACGACGGGCAGGCCGCGCTCGACGAACTGGCCCGCACCTCCTACGACGCGGTGCTGCTCGACGTCATGATGCCGCGGCTCGACGGGCTGACCGCCTGCCGCCGTCTGCGGGCCTCGGGCAACCACATCCCGGTCCTCATGCTCACCGCGCGCGACGCGGTGGGCGACCGGGTCTCGGGGCTCGACGCCGGGGCCGACGACTACCTGGTCAAGCCGTTCGAGCTGGACGAGCTGCTGGCCAGGGTCCGCGCCCTGCTGCGGCGCGGCGCGCTCAGCACCGGCGGGCCCGAGGGCGACACGCTGACGTACGCCGACCTGCGCATGGACCCCGCCACCCGCGAGGTCACCCGCGGCGAGCGCCGGCTCGACCTCACCAGGACCGAATACCTGCTCATGGAGCTGTTCCTGTCGCACCCGCGCCAGGTGCTCACCCGCGACCAGATCCTGAGCGAGGTGTGGGGCTTCGACTTCGAGCCCACCTCCAACTCCCTCGACGTCTACGTCATGTACCTGCGGCGCAAGACGGAGGCGGGAGGCGAGCCGCGGATCATCCACACCGTCCGCGGGGTGGGCTACGTCCTGCGGGCCGGCGCGTGAGACCCCGCAGCCTCCGGGCTCGGCTGACGCTCCTCGTGACCGGGGCGGTGTCGTCCGCCGTCGTGCTGTGCGCGGTGCTGTCGTGGTTCATCATCCAGATGCTGGTCCTCGCGCAGGTGGACCAGAGCATCCTGGAGAACCAGGGGGACGTGAAGTACCTGCTCAACGAGTGCCGCCCCGAAGGCACGCAGGGCCCCTACTTCGAGGGCATGGCGACGGTGCTCCGTCCCGACGGCACCACCTGCTCGCTCGGCCGGGCCATCGTGCCCACCCAGGAGGACCGCAAGGCGCTGGAGCCCATTCCGGAGCCCATCTACCGCAACGGGGTGACGACGGACGGCAAACGGGTGCGCGTCGTGACCGTCAACGTGGAGCCGGGCCTCGCCGTGATGGCGGCCCGGCCGCTCTGGCACGTCGAGCGCACCCTCCGCTACGCCGCCGTCGGGCTCGGCGGCATCGCCGCGCTCGGCACGCTCGGCGCGGCCATGGCGGGCCTCGCCGTCTCGCGCGCCGCCCTGCGTCCTGTGGGCGAGCTGACCAGGGCGGTCGAGCACATCGCGCAGACCGAGGACCTCGACACCCGCATCCCCGTACGCGGCACCGACGAGATCGCCCGCCTGTCGTCGTCCTTCAACGCGATGACCTCCGCCCTGGCCGGCTCCCGCGAACGCCAGAAACAGCTCGTCGCCGACGCCGGCCACGAGCTGCGCACCCCGCTCACCACCTTGCGGACCAACATCGACCTGCTGCTGCGCAGCGAGCAGACCGGCCGCAGCATCGACCCCGACGCCAAGCGGCGGCTGCTGGTCAACGTCAAGGCGCAGTTCGCCGAGCTGACCACGCTGGTGGCCGACCTGCTCCAGCTCGCCCGCGGCGACCACGACCACGAGCCGCACATCGAGCTGGCCTTCCACGAGGTCGTGACGGCCGCGGTGGAGCGTGCCCGGCTGCGCGGCGCGGAGGTCGTCACCGACCTCGAACCCTGGTACGTCGTCGGCAACGCCGCCTCCCTGGAGCGCGCGGTGATCAACCTCCTCGACAACGCGGCCAAGTTCAGCTCCGACAACGGGGTCGAGGTGTCGCTGCGGGGCGGGCGGCTGACCGTCCGCGACCACGGCCCGGGGCTGCCCGAGGAGGAGCTGCCACACGTCTTCGAGCGGTTCTGGCGCTCGCCGTCCGCGCGCGGCCTGCCCGGATCCGGGCTCGGCCTGGCCATCGTGGCCCAGGCCGTGGCGGAGGCGGGCGGTCAAGTGAGCCTGGCGAACGCGCCCGGTGGCGGCGCGGTCGCAACAATGGACCTTCCCGGAACTCTCATTCGTGGCTCAGAATCGGATAAGTCCGGTTAAAGATCCGAATCGTGAGCTGGGTGCATGGACACGACAGCAGTGCGGACCCGCCTGGTCGAGGTGGTCGTCCCCGTGTACGACGAGCAGCGGGCGCTCCGCGCGAGCGTCACCCGCCTCCACGGGTACCTCACCAGGAACTTCCCCTACGGATTCCGGATCACCATCGCCGACAACGCCAGCACCGACGACACCTGGCAGATCGCCACCGAGCTGGAGAAAGAACTGCCGCACGTCCGCGCCGTGCACCTGGACGAGAAGGGCCGCGGGCGGGCGCTGCGCCTGGTCTGGTCGCGCAGCGAGGCCGACGTCGTCAGCTACATGGACGTCGATCTCTCCACGGACCTGGACGCGTTCCTGCCGCTGGTCGCGCCGCTGCTGTCCGGACACAGCGACCTCGCCATCGGCACCCGGCTGGCGCGGGCCTCGCGGGTCGAGCGGGGACCGAAGCGGGAGTTCATCTCCCGCTCCTACAACCTGCTGCTGCGGTCGCTGATGGGCGCCCGGTTCTCCGACGCCCAGTGCGGCTTCAAGGCCGTGCGCACCGAGGTCGCCCAGGCGCTGCTGCCCGGTGTCGAGGACGAGCAGTGGTTCTTCGACACCGAGCTGCTGCTGCTGGCCGAACGGTACGGCCTGCGCATCCACGAGGTCCCCGTCGACTGGGTGGACGACCCGGACAGCCGGGTCGACATCGTCCGCACCGCCCTGGACGACCTGCGCGGCATGGTCAGGGTGGCGCGCAAGACGCTCTCCGGCGCCGCCGGGATCCCCGTCCCGCCCCGGATCCAGCGGGCCGAGCTGCCGCGCGGCATGGCCCGCCAGCTTCCCCGCTTCGCGGTCGTCGGGGTGGTCAGCACCCTGGCGTACCTGGCGTTGTACTCGCTGCTGCGGCCGGTCATCCCACCGCTCGCCGCCAACGCGCTCGCGCTGCTGATCACCGCCGTGGCCAACACCGCCGCCAACCGGCGCTTCACCTTCGGCGTCACCGGCTCGGCCGGAGCGCTGCGGCACCAGTTCGAGGGGCTGATCGCCTTCCTCGTCGGGCTGTCGCTCACCTCGGGAACCCTCGCGCTGCTGCCCGCGCAGGTCCCGCACGGCGTCGAGCTGGCCGCGGTCATCGCCGCCAACGCCGCCGCGACGCTCGTCCGCTTCCTGCTCCTGCGCGTGTGGGTGTTCAACCCCCGGCGGAGGACGGCACGATGAACCTCACCATCCCGCGGCCCGCGCACCGGGCCGCCGGCAGCCATGCCCTGCCCGCGCCGCGCTGGTCACGCCCCGCCCTGTGGGCGGTGCTCGCGGCGGCCTTCTTCCTGTACGCCTGGGCGCTCAGCGGCGACGCCAACGAGTACTACGCCGCCGCCGTCCTGTCGGGCACCGGCAGCTGGAAGGCGTTCTTCTTCGGCGCCATCGACGCCGGGTCGTTCATCACCGTGGACAAGCCGCCGCTGGCGCTGTGGGTGATGGGGCTGTCGGCCCGGATCTTCGGCTACGGCACCTACAGCATGCTCCTGCCGCAGGCCCTGGCCGGCGTGGCCGCCGTCGCGCTCGTGCACTCGGCCGTGCGCCGGTCCTTCCCGCCCGGCCGCAACGCGCACGCGGCCGCGCTGGTCGCGGCCGTCGTCATGACGCTGACGCCGATCACCGTCGCGATCAACCGGGACAACAACCCCGACACCGTGCTCGTGCTGCTGCTCACGCTGGCGGGCTGGTTCTGCCTGGAGTCGCTGCGGACCGGGCGGCTGCGTCCGCTGCTGCTCGCCGCGTTCTTCGTGGGGCTGGGCTTCAACGCCAAGATGCTCCAGGCGTACCTGGTGGTGCCGGCGTTCGCGGTGGCGTACCTGGCGTGCGCCGGGATGTCCTGGCCGAAGCGGCTGGGGCGGCTGCTGTCGGCGGGGGCGGTGCTGGCGGTGTCCAGCGCGTGGTGGATGGTGATCGTCGACCTGTGGCCGGCGGGCTCGCGGCCCTACGTCGGCGGCTCGACCGACAACACCGTCCGGGACCTCGTCATCGGCTACAACGGGCTCGGGCGGATCTTCGGCCAGAGCCAGGGCGGTGGCTTCGGGGGCGGCGGGGCCCGCTGGGGCGGCGACCCGGGGGCCGGGCGGCTGTTCAACGACGTCCTGGCCGGGCAGATCTCCTGGCTGCTGCCGTTCTGCGTGGCGGCGCTGGCCGTCGCGGTGCTGCTGCGGACGCGGCGGCTCCCCGTCGGCGAGGCTCCCTCGGGGGCTGCCTGGCTGGTGTGGGGCGGCTGGCTGGTCGTGCACTACGTGGTGTTCAGCTTCTCCAGTGGCACGTTCCATCCGTACTACACGACCGCGATGGCTCCCGCCGTCGCCGCGCTCGCCGGTATGGGGGCGGTCGTGATGTGGCAGGCGTACCGGAACTCGCGGGCCTGGGCGTGGCTCCTGCCGGTCGCGGTGGCCGCGACCGGGGCGTGGGCGTTCACGGTGCTGCGCCGGACGCCGGACTGGACGCCGTGGGCGGCCTGGGTCGTGCTCGGGGCGACCCTGGTGGCCGTGGCGGCGCTGGTCCTGGCGCGGGCACGGGCGCAGGTGACGGTGAAGGTGGCGGCGTTCGCGCTGGCGGCGACGCTGGTGGCCACGCTGGGCGGGCCGGCCGCGTACGCGGTGACGCCGCTCGCGTCCCCGGTGAACGGCACCAACCCGACCGCCGGGCCCTCCTCGGGCGGGATGGGACAACCGGGCCGGCCGGAAGGCGGGCCGCGCGGTCCACTGCGGGACGGTCCCGGCGGCGGTGTCAGCGACGCCGTGGCCGCGTACCTCGTCGCCAACCAGGGCACGGCCACCTGGCTGGTCGCGGTGAACAGCGCCCAGCAGGCGTCCGGCCTGATCCTCGCCACCGGCAAGCCCGTGATCGCGATGGGCGGTTTCACCGGCGGCGACCCGGCCATGACCGTGGAAAGGCTGCGCGAGCTGGTCTCTTCGGGCCGGCTCAGGTACGTCATGACCGGCGGCGGCCCCGGCCGGGGCGGCGGCGAGGTGTCGAGCTGGGTGCAGGAGAACTGCGCCGCCGTGGACGGCCAGGACGGCCTCCGCGACTGCGCGGCCTGATGAAGCTCAGGCGGGCAGGGCGGCGAGGAGGAAGGCGAGACGGGCGGCGGCGGACTCGACGTCGTCCGTCGTGCCGAGACGGTAGCCCCACGAGGTGACGAACGCGCCCTCGTCGGAGCAGGTGACCGTCTCCGCGAGCGTGGCGGAGAAGCGGTTGCGGACCGACACGTAGGCAGGATCGCTGGCCAGAGCGAGACTCTGCACGGACAGGTCGGCGTGACGACCCGCGTGCCAGGCGAACCGCTCGAGGCTGAGCGCCGTATCAAGCATCATGCGTCACCTCCGCAACTTCTCGCGACAGAATTGCACGATCTTGTGGCGGGAGGCAAGCAATTGCTGCGGTTAATGTGGAGTTTGTTTCCGGTAGGTGTGAAGAACGCGAATCATCACCTCCCGCCCGCTCTCGTCGAACTCGGCGACCTTCGCGAAATCATCGAAGGCCTGTACGTAGAAGGCGAGGTCGTCGGGCTCGCGCAGGACGAGGTCCTTCGTCATGGTGGCCACGCCCACCATGGCGTCGTTGTAGATCCAGAAGCCGTTGATCGGCGCGGACGGCAGCTCGGTCTCGGCGGGGATCACGCCGAACTCGACGTTGGGCAGCGTGCTGACCGCGAGCAGCCGGTCGATCTGGCCGCGCATCACGTCGGCCGGGGCCAGCATCGTGCGCAGCGCGGCCTCCGGCACCACGAAACGGAACGTGCGGCCGCGGTCGTAGAGGATCTCCTGGCGCTGCATGCGCACCCGTACGGCCGCGTCGATCTGGTCGGCGGCGCTGTAGAGGCGCTTGACCTTGCGGAAGACGTGCCGGGCGTACTCGGAGGTCTGGAGCAGGCCCATGATGATGCCCGGCTCGAAGGCGCGGAACAGCTTGGTCCGCGCCTCCAGGTCGCGCATGTCCTCCTGGATCGCGGCCAGGCCGCTGCGGTAGCGCTGCTTCCAGCTGTCGTGCCGCTCCTGCAGCGCGAGGGCCTGGCTGATCAGGTCGTCCGTCGTGTCCGCGGCGGCGCCGACCGCCTGCGCCCACGTGACCACGTCGTCCTCCGTGGGGGTCTGCCTGGCGTTCTCCAGCCGGGAGACCTTGGACGGCTGCCAGCGCACCCGCTCGGCCAGCTCCTTGCCCGACAGGCCGGCGGCTTCCCGAAGCTGGCGCAGCTGACCGCCGAGGTCGATGCGCGCCTGCTGAAACGACGTCACGCCGCAAGAGGCTAGCCCTGGTTGCTCGGATCATGCCAGGGCCCGCCGCAATTGTGATCAGGTGGTAGCCGAGGGTGTTCCGCCGCTGGTCGGGAAAGCGGTTGCTACGCCGTCGGGGAGGACCCGGCGGGCGATCTCGGTGATGAGCTCGCGGGGGACCTCGACCGCGGTCTCGCCGGCGAGGACGTCGCGGAGATCCGCGAGCGCCTCGGCGTCGGTGACCTCGAGGCCCTGGACCACGATGGTGCCGCGGTCGGTCTCGTACAGGGTGGGACAGGCGCCGGCCTCCGAGGTGGAGCCGAGGAACCTCATGCGCATGACGATCCTTCCCCGATGCAAAGTGCAATTGCGCGCAATTGTACGACTCGGGGAGTGTTTTGTGATCGTTTTTCCGGAAATTGTCCTTTTGGGAAGTGACACTCAGTCCAGGGCGCCCTCCATGAACTCCCTGGCCCGCTCGAAAAGGCCCAGCGTCATCGCGTGCAGCAGGTCGCCGGTGTCCTTCGGCGCCTTGCCGGCGAACGCCCGCGCGTGCGTGCCCTCCAGCACGATGCCGAGCTTGAAGCAGGCCATCACCGCGTACCAGTCGACGGCCGACAGATCGCGCTCGGACAGCGCCGCGTAGTAGGACACCAGCTCCTGGGGCGAGGGGAGGCCCGGCACGTGGCCGTTGCCGCTCGGCCAGGTCGCCAGCAGCCAGCCCAGGTCGAGCAGCGGGTCGCCGACCGTGCACATCTCCCAGTCCACGATCGCCGCCACCCGCGGGCCGTCCCAGGCGAACATGAGGTTGGCGAAGTGGTAGTCGCCGTGCATGATCCCCGGCGTGTACGAACGGGGCAGCCGCCGGCTCAGCCAGTCGGCGGTCTCGCGCAGGCCGGGGATGTCGGGGCCTGGATAGCCGTCGAGGTCGCCGTAGGAGTCGAGCTCCTTGAGCCAGCGCGGCACCTGTCGTTCCAGGAAGCCCTCGGGGCGCCCGAACCCCGGCAGCACGCCGGGATCGACCCGGCCCAGCTCGGCCAGCGCGGCGGCGGCCTCCAGCCCCATCCGGTGCCGGATCGCCGGATCGGAGGCGTGCGGCTCGGGGAGCCCCGTGGAGGGGTTGAACCCGTCCACGGGCTCCATGAGGTAGAAGACCGGCTCCCGCTCGGTCTGGGCGGCCACCAGCGCCGGCGCGGGCACCCGCGTGCCGCGCAGCGCCGCCAGCACCCGCGCCTCGCGGCGCAGCACCTCGTTGCTCCTGCTGCGGGCGTGCAGGGGCGGGCGGCGCAGGACGTAGGACCGGCCGCCGCGCTCCAGGCGGACCATGACGTTCTGGGTGCCGCCGATCACGGGGGCCACGCCGGTGATCGGGCCGCCGGGCAGTCCCTGGGCGTCCATCCACGCGCCGAGCGC
Organism: Nonomuraea sp. LP-02; assembly: GCF_036289125.1. NCBI lineage: Bacteria > Bacillati > Actinomycetota > Actinomycetes > Streptosporangiales > Streptosporangiaceae > Nonomuraea > Nonomuraea sp. LP-02. Next base: position 470,065 of record NZ_JAXCLK010000001.1, read on the forward strand.
GCCGAAGTCGATCGCGCCGACGTCGATGTGCGTGGAGGTCATGATCACCTCTCGACAGAATGATGTTCTAGCGGGGACCCTACGAGAGCCTTACCCCTCGGTCAACCCGGCTGTCGCGCCAGGGCCGCGGGGACGTCCACCACCTGCGCGCGCAGCTCCTCGCCCAGCGCCTTGGCCTGCGGGTCCATGCGCGGGCTCGCGGCCACGCCCCTGCCGAGCAGGCCGTGGATGACGAAGTTGAGCGCCCTGATGCCGGGCAGCTCATGGCGCTCGACCCGGTACGCGGCCAGCTCGGGCAGGAGCGCGCCCAGCCGTCCGGCCGTGAGGTACGCCTCCAGCCAGGCGTACCGCTCGTCGGTGTCCACCCAGACGCCGAGGTTGGCGTCGCCCCCTTTGTCGCCCGAGCGCGCCCCCGCGACCCGGCCGAGCGGCAGCCGTACGCACGGCCCCGAGGGGGCGGCGGCCCGCCTCTCCGCCGGGCGCACGGGAATCGGCTCCCCCGAGGTTGCGGAGGAGGCCGTGTACGGCAGTTCCTCGCCGTCGAGCCATACCCGCGGGCGCACCTCGGCGGCCGGGACGAGCACCGGCCAGTAGACCCCGTACGGGGAGGCGTCGCCCGGCGGCGAGAGCGCGTGGAAGCCCGGATAACTCGCCAGCCCCGTCTCCACCACCGCCGAGGAGAAGGCACGGCCGGCCGTGCGGCGGTCGGCGTCCATGACCGTGATCCGCAGCAGGCCCGAGCCGGTGAGCGTCACGTCCACCGCGTCGAAGGACTCCTTCGGGATCCGCGCCCAGATCGCCTCCTCGGCCGCCCGCGCCTTGGCCTCGACGTCCAGCCCGGTCAGCACCAGCGTCATCGTGTTGCGGTAGCCGCCGAGGTGGTTGACCGCGACCTTGAGGGTGTCCGGCGGCGGCTCGCCGCGCACGCCCGAGATCAGCACCCGGTCCGGCCCGTCGTCGGCGAGGGTGATCGTGTCGAACCTGGCGACGACGTCCGGCCCGAGGTAGCGGGGGCCGCCGAGCTCGTACACGAGCTGCGCCGTCACCGTACCCACCGACACCAGCCCGCCTGTCCCCGGATGCTTGGTGATGACGGCGGAGCCGTCGGCGCGCAGCTCGGCGAGGGGGAAGCCGCAGTGCGCCAGGTCCGGTACGTCCTGGAAGAAGGCGTAGTTGCCGCCCGTCGCCTGGCAGCCGCACTCGATCACGTGCCCGGCCACCACGGACCCGGCGAGCGGGTCCAGGTCGTCGGGACCCCAGCCGTAGCGCCAGATGCCGGGGCCCGTCACCAGGGCGGCGTCCGTCACCCGGCCGGTCACCACCACGTCCGCCCCCGCCGACAGGGCCCGGGCGATGGGCCGGCCGCCGAGGTAGGCGTTCGCGGTGAGGGGCGTCGCGGTCAGGCGCTCGCCGGTGTCGGCGTTGACCAGGTCGAGGTCGCGGCCGATGAGGTCGTCGCCCGTCACGTGCGCGACGGTCGCGGACAGCCCCAGGCGGGCGGCCAGCTCGCGCACCGCCTCGGCGCAGCCGGCCGGGTCGAGGCCGCCCGCGTTCGAGACGATCCTGATGCCCCGGTCGAGGCACGTGCCGAGGACGTGCTCAAGCTGCGTCAGGAACGTCGGCGCGTAGCCGGGCCGGCCCTTCAGCCGGTTGCCGGCCAGGATGAACATCGTCAGCTCGGCCAGCCAGTCGCCGGTCAGCACGTCGATCGGGCCGCCCTCGACCATCTCGCGCGCGGCCGAGAGCCGGTCGCCGTAGAACCCGCTGCAGTTGGCGATCCTCAGCGTCATGGGCTCATCCCGAGACCCACTTCGGCGGGCGCTTCTCCCAGAACGCCGCGATGCCCTCCTGCCCCTCCTCCGAGGTGAACCGCTCCGCCGACAGCTCCGTCATCCGCCGCAGCCCCTCCTCGAACGGCAGCGCCGGCACCTCCCGCACCAGCCGCTTGGTGATCGCCAGCGCCTCGGGGCCGCCCTTGACCAGCAGTTCGGTGTAGTGCGCGACGGCCGCGTCCAGCTCCTCCTCCGGCACCGCCCGCGACACCAGCCCGATCTCGGCCGCCCGCGCGGCGTCGAAGACCTCGCCGGTCAGGAAGTACTCGGCCGCGGCCCGCGGATCGAGCCGCCGCAGCACCGGTACGGAGATCATCGCTGGCACCACGCCCAGCCGTACCTCGGTGAACGCGAACGACGCCGTCAGCGGCGCCACCGCGAAGTCGCACGAGGCCACCAGCCCGAGCCCGCCCGCCCGCGCGGTGCCGTTGAGCCGGCACACGACCGGCTTCGGGCTCTCCCACAGCAGCGTGAAGATCTCCGGCAGGGACGCGGTCACCGGGGCACCCGGCTTCCCCTCGGCGGCGCGCTGCTCCTTCAGGTCGGCCCCGGAGCAGAACACCGTGCCGGTGGCGGTCAGCACGATCACCCGGCACTCGGGCTCGGCCAGCGCCCACGTCAGCCGCTCCTTCAGGTCGGCCAGCAGGCGGGTCGACAGCGCGTTGCGGTTGGGCGGCGAGTCGAGCGTGACGGTCGCGACACCGTTCGCCAGGCTTCCGTGCACCAGACTCGTCATGACTCCCCCTCGTGGATGATGGCGAGCACGGCCCCCGCCTCGACCTGCCGGCCCTGCTCGACGTGCAGCCCGGAGACCACCCCGTCGGCCGGGGCGGTGATCCGATGCTCCATCTTCATCGCCTCCAGCACCAGCACCGCCTGGCCCTTGACGACGCGGTCGCCGGGTGCCACCTCCACGCGGAGCACGCTGCCCGGCATCGGGGCGAGCAGGGAGCCGGGGACGACGTGCTCGACGGGCTCGGGCAGGCGGGGGAGCGGGGTCAGCTCGGCGTGACCGCCCGCGTGGTCCACGTACACGGGGCCGCCGGCCTCGTAGCGGGCGACGGCGAAGGCGTGGCGGACGCCGTCCCGTTCCAGGACGACCCGGTCGGGCGTGGCGCTGACGACGGCGACGCCGGCGGGCAGCGGGTCGTGGACGACGTCGATCGTGCCCCCGTCAGCGGTGGTGAAGGCCGTGCGGCGGGGCTGGGAGCGGACGTTGCGCCACCCGCTCGGCAGGCCGCCGAGCACGGGGGCGCGGCGGCGATTGTCCGCGGCGAGCGCGAGCGCGGCGGCCAGCCCGGCCAGCTCGCCGGGCCCGGTCGGCTCGGGCGCGGATGCCGCGAGGGGGCCGTCCGGGTCGAGGAAGCCGGTGTGGGTGTTCCCGGCCGCGAAGTCCGGATGGGTCAGGATCCGCAGCAGCAGGTCGCGGTTCGTGGTGAGGCCGTGCAGCCGTGCCCGCCGCAGCGCCGTCACCAGCTTCCTGACCGCCTCCGCCCGCGACGCCCCGTGCGCGATCACCTTGGCCAGCATCGCGTCGTAGTACGGCGAGACCACCGACCCGGACTCCACCCCCGAGTCCACCCGGACGTCACCCTCCACCTCGAAGCGCCGCAGCACCCCCGACTGCGGCAGGTAGTGCTCGTCCTCCGCGTAGAGCCGCACCTCCACGGCGTGCCCGGACGGCCGGGGCGGCTCCGCGGGCAGCGCGCCGCCCTCGGCCACCTCCAGCTGCAGCCGTACGAGATCCACCCCGTGCACCAGCTCCGTGACCGGGTGCTCGACCTGGAGCCGGGTGTTCATCTCCAGGAACGCCACCCGGTCGCCGCGCACCAGGAACTCGACCGTCCCGGCCCCGACGTAGCCGATCGCGGCCGCCGCCCGCCGGGCCGCCTCGCACAGCCGCTCACGCACCTCCGCCGCGATCCCGGGGGAGGGGCACTCCTCGACGACCTTCTGGTGCCGCCGCTGCACGCTGCACTCGCGCTCGCCCAGCGTCCACACCGTGCCGTACGCGTCGGCCAGCACCTGCACCTCGACGTGCCTGGCCCGCTCCCACAGCGGCTCGGCGAACACGGCGGGATCGCCGAAGGCCGCCTCCGCCTCCCGCCGCGCCGAGGCGACCTCGCGCGCCAGCTCCTCCGGCCCGCGTACGATCCGCATGCCCCGCCCGCCGCCCCCGGCCGACGCCTTGACCAGCAGCGGGAACTCGCCGGGCGCCGCGAGGTCGAGCGAGGGCAGCACGGGCACCCCGGCTGCCGCCATGAGCCGCTTGGCCTCGATCTTGGAGCCCATCGCGGCGATCGCCTCCGGCGGCGGGCCCACCCACACCAGCCCGGCCGCCAGCACCGCCCGCGCGAACTCCGCGTTCTCGGACAGGAACCCGTAACCCGGGTGCACGGCGTCCGCCCCGGAGGCGCGGCAGGCGGCCACGACGCGGCCGGCGTCCAGGTAGGTCCCGGCCGGACGGTCGCCCGGCAGGCGTACCGCGAGGTCGGCCTCGGCCACGTGCGGCGCGTCCGCGTCGGGGTCGGCGAAGACCGCGACCGTCTCGATCCCGAGCGCCCGGCAGGTACGGAAGACGCGCCGGGCGATCTCGCCCCGGTTCGCGACGAGCAGGCGGCTGATCACGGGCGGAACACCCCGAACCCCGCCCGCTCCGGCACCGGCGCGCTGTTGACCGCCGACAGGCACATCCCCAGCACGGTACGGGTGTCGCGCGGATCGATCACCCCGTCGTCGTACAGCCGCCCCGACAGGAAGAACGGCAGCGACTCGGCCTCGATCTGCGCCTCCACCGTCGCGCGCATCGCCGCGTCCGCCTCCTCGTCGTACGCCTGCCCCCTGGCCTCGGCCGCCGCCCGCCCGACGATGGACAGCACCCCGGCGAGCTGCGCGGGCCCCATCACCGCCGACTTGGCGCTCGGCCAGGCGAACAGGAACCGGGGCTCGTAGGCCCGGCCGCACATGCCGTAGTTGCCGGCGCCGTACGACGCCCCCATGACGATCGTCAGGTGCGGGACCGTCGAGTTGGACACCGCGTTGATCATCATCGCGCCGTGCTTGATGATCCCGCGCTGCTCGTAGTCCTTGCCGACCATGTAGCCGGTCGTGTTCTGCAGGAAGACGAGCGGGGTCCTCGACTGGTTGGCGAGCTGGATGAACTGCGTCGCCTTCTGCGACTCCTCGCTGAACAGCACGCCCCGCGCGTTCGCCAGCACCCCCACCGGATAGCCGTGCACGCGCGCCCACCCGGTCACCAGCGAGGTGCCGTACAGCGGCTTGAACTCGTCGAACGCGCTCGCGTCCACCACCCTGGCGATCACCTCGCGCGGGTCGAACGGCACCTTCAGGTCCTCGGGGACGATGCCCAGCAGCTCCTCCGCCGGATAGCGCGGCTCCTCGGCGGGCAGCGGCGTGACGCCCCGCTTGCGCCAGTTCAGCGAGCGCACCACGCGGCGGCCGATGCGCAGCGCGTCGTACTCGTCCTCGGCCAGGTAGTCGGCCAGGCCGCTCACCCGCGCGTGCATCTCCGCGCCGCCCAGCGACTCGTCGTCGGACTCCTCGCCGGTCGCCATCCGCACCAGCGGCGGGCCGCCCAGGAACACCTTGGCGCGGTCGCGGACCATCACCACGTGGTCGCTCATGCCGGGGACGTACGCGCCGCCCGCCGTCGAGTTGCCGAACACCAGCGCCACCGTCGGCACGCCGGCCGCCGACAGCCGCGTCAGGTCGCGGAAGACCTGGCCGCCCGGGATGAAGATCTCCTTCTGCGTCGGCAGGTCCGCGCCGCCGCTCTCGACCAGGTTCACGTACGGCAGCCGGTTGCGCAGCGCGATGTCGGCCGCGCGCAACGTCTTGCGCAGCGTCCACGGGTTGGTCGCGCCGCCGCGCACCGTCGGATCGTTCGCGGTGATCACGCACTCGACGCCCTCGATGACCCCGATGCCGGTCACCACGCTCGCCCCGACCGGGTAGTCGCTGCCCCACGCCGCCAGCGGCGACAGCTCCAGGAACGGCGAGTCGGCGTCCACGAGCAGCTCCACCCGCTCGCGGGCGAGCAGCTTGCCGCGCCGCCGGTGCCGCTCGACGTATTTCTCGCCGCCGCCGGCCACCGCCTTGGCGTGCTCGGCGTCCAGCTCGCGCAGCTTGGCCAGCATGGACTCGCGGCGCGCCAGGTAATCCTCGCCCCCGGGATCGAGCCTGCTTCTGATCACGGCTGTCCCGCCGGAGCCCTGACGATCACGCCAAGTACGGTAGCGTCCGGCCCCCCGATGCGGAAGAGCCGGACGCTTCGCCACGAACGGCGCGGCCTACTTGCCGCGCGGTCTACTTACGGCGCGGCCTACTTGCAGTGGCTCCAGCCGGACTTCCAGCTCACGTTGGAGATCGAGCCGCCCCAGATCACGCACTTCTTCGCGGCCGGCAGCCGGATCGGCCCGGCATAGGTGCTGAACGAGCCCGGGTTGCTGCCGCTGGAGCCGCCCTTGACCTGCAGGATCGCGTTCATCTCGACCTTGTTGGGATAGACGTAGCGCGACAGCGTCACCACGCAGTTCTTGCCCGCGCCCGCGTTCCAGAGCAGGTAGACGGTCGCGTAGCTGCCCAGGGCGTGAGAGTTGATCACCTTGTAGCCGGCGCCGCAGACGCCGGCCGCCGTGTACGGGTTCCGCTTCGCCGGAAGCTTGGTCGGCGGGAGCGTCTTGGTGGTCTCGTCCGGGTTGTGCGTGGGCGCGTCCGTCGGCTCCGCCTCCGGGTCGACGCCGAGGCTCTCCTTCTTCTTCGTCTTGGTCGGCTTGGGCGTCGGGGTGGCCTGCGGGCGCTGGGTGTTGTTCGTCTGCGGGCGCGGCTGCGCCGTCGCCGGCGGGGTCGGGATCTGGGCGACCGGCTGCTCGGAGCGCTGCTTCTTGTCGCTCTTCTCCGGCTCCTCGATGTCCAGGGTGCCGACCGGGACGGGGCTGTCCGTGGGCAGCACCGGATCGGCGGTCGGCTGCGTGGACGGAGGCTCGACGGGCTTGCCCGCGGCCGAACCGCCGTCCTCGGTGCGCTGCGAGGCGTCGCCGACGGCCACCACCGGCACCTGCTTGCTGTTCGCCTGCACCACGACGGCGCCGGCGACCACCAGCAGGGCCGCCGCGGCGGCGCCGGAGAGGGCGAGCGTCATGGTCCGCCGCTGCTTGGCCGGCGCACCGTCACCGCCGCCCTGCCCACCGGCCGCGCCGGGAGGCTGCGAACGGGGCCCGTTGTACGGCCCGTGGCCCCCCTGACCAGGCCTGCCCGCCTGCGGCGGAACACCGGGCGCTCCGGCCTGGCCGTGCGCACCGGCCTGGTGCGGGACGCCGGGTCCCGCCTGACCGTGCGCACCGGCCTGCGGCGGGACGCCGGGCCCTGCCTGGCCGGGCGCACCGGCCTGCGGCGGGACGCCGGGTCCCGGCTGGCCGGGCATGCCCGCCTGCGAAGGAGCACCGGGCACTCCGGCCTGGGGTCCGCTAGGAGCGCCGGGCCCCGAGGGCTGGCCGGGGCCGTTCTGGATGGCCGCGGCAAGGTGCGGGAAGGGGCCCTGCTGCGGCGGGTACATGGGCTGCGGCCCGCCACCCTGCGCCCAGGCGCCGGCGTCCTGGCCCGGATGCCCAGGCTGTCCCGGGCCGGGGGCGCCGGTGAGGTGCTGGCCGGTGACCGGCTCGATGGCCTTGGGCACGGGCTGGCCGGTGAGCCGGAGGATGAGGCCGTCGGCCGTGGGCCGCTGGGCCGGGTCCTTGGACAGGCAGGCGGCGACGAGCTCCCCCAGCTCGCCCTCCATCCCGCCCAGCTCCGGCTCCTCGTTGAGGATCCGGTTCATGACCACGGGGATCGAGTCGGCACCGAAGGCGGGCTTGCCGGTCGCGGCGAAGACCATGGTGACGCCCCAGGCGAACACGTCCGCCGCCTCCGACACCGCCGCCCCGCTGAGCTGCTCCGGCGCCAGGTACGACGGCGTCCCCATCGCCATGCCCGTGGCCGTGGCGCCGGGCGAGTCGAGGGCGCGCGCGATGCCGAAGTCGATCACGACGGGCCCCTCGGGCCCCATGAGGACGTTCGCCGGCTTGAAGTCGCGGTGCAGGATCCCGGCCCGGTGGATGGCGGCGAGCGCGGTGGCCGTGCTGATGGCCAGCCGTTCCAGCGCCGCGCCCCGTCGCGGCCCCTCGGTGAGCACGAGCTCGCGCAGCGACGGCCCGGGGACGTACTCGCTCACGATGTACGGCCGGCTGCCGTCCAGGTCGGCGTGGAGCACGGGCGCGGTGCAGAACCGCGCGACCCGCTGCGCCACCGCCACCTCGCGCAGGAACCGGGTGCGCGCGTCGGCGTCGGCCACCAGGGCGTGGTGCAGCAGCTTGACCGCGACCTGCTCCCCGGTGTCGCTCTTGCCGAGATAGACGACGCCCTGGCCACCCTCGCCGAGCCGGGCGACGATGTCATACGCCCCCAGCCGCCGCGGATCGTCCGCCGCCAACGGCTGGAACTGATTCACGTCGGACCCCCATTACAACCCCAACAGATGGGGCAAAACGCTACCAGCGTGACACTCGGGGCGTCTGCCGGTCCGGACAGAAGTTTCCACATCCTGACCCGGCCAGTCAGCTCCCACCGCAGGTCGTGGTGCACCCGGAAAACCAAGGTCACGGCTTGGCAAACTCTAAACGTCCGACAGTTAATGGATCGCTTTGCCTGGATTGAGCAGGCCCAGGGGGTCGAAGACGGCCTTGATGCCCCGCTGCACCTCGGCGGCCACCGGCCCCGACTCCAGCGCCAGCCACCGCTGCTTGAGCAGCCCCACCCCGTGCTCCCCGGTCAGCGTGCCGCCCAGCTCCAGCGCCCGCGTGAACACCTCGTCCGCCGCGGCCCACACCTCGGGGGGCGGCTCGGCGGCGCCGTGCTCGAAGACGAAGACAGGGTGCAGGTTGCCGTCCCCGGCGTGCGCGACGGTGCAGATGCGCACCCCGTGCCGGACGGCGGCCGCCTCGATGGCGGTGATCATGTCGGGCAGCGCCGAGCGCGGCACGCACACGTCCTCCACGAGGCAGGCGCCGAGGCGCTCGGTGGCCGGGTACGCCAGCCGCCGCAGCCCCACCAGCTCCTCGGTCTCGGCCGGACCGGAGGACACCGCCACGAACGAGGCCCCGTGGTCGGCGCAGATCCGCTCCATCCGGCGGGCCGCCGCCTGCCCGTCGCCCGCGTCCGACTGGCCGATGAGCATGGCCTGCGTGCCGGACTCCAGCCCGATGTGACGCCAGTCGTCGATGGCCTCCAGCGTGGCCCGGTCGAGCAGTTCCATGAGCGACGGCGCGCAGCCCGCCGCGATGATCGCCGACACCGCCGCCCCCGCGTCCCGCAGCGAGCCGAACTCGGCCGCGAACGTCGCCGGCGGCCCGGCCGGCGCGGGCCGCAGCCGCAGCGTGGCCGCCGTGATCACGCCGAGCGTGCCCTCGGAGCCGACGAACAGCCCGGTCAGGTCGTAGCCGGTGACGCCCTTCATCGTGCGCCGGCCGGTCTCCAGCACCCGGCCGTCGGCCAGCACGACCTCAAGGCCGAGCACGGAGTCCCTGGTCACGCCGTACTTGACGCACCGCAGCCCGCCCGCGTTCGTCGCCAGGTTGCCGCCGATCGTGGAGATCTCGTACGACGACGGGTCCGGCGCGTACATGAGGCCGTGCTCCCTGGCCGCCCGGTCCAGGTCGGCGGTGATGACGCCCGGCTCGGCGACGGCGATCTCGTCGGCCGGCGACAGCTCCCTGATGGCGGTCATCCGGGCCAGCGACAGCACTATCGCCCCGTCCCCGGCGACGGCCCCGCCCGCGAGGCCGGTGCCCGCGCCGCGCGGCACCACCGGCACCCGGTGCTCGCTCGCCCACCGCAGCGTGGTCACCACGTCGTCGCGGGAGGCGGCGAGGACGACGGCGAGCGGCCTGCCGGGCTCCAGGAACGTCCGGTCCCGGGCGTAGGAGTCGATCACGTCGGGGTCGGTCACGACCCGGGCTTCGGACAGGGAGTGCACCAGGGCATCAATCGGTCTCACGCTGAGCAGCCTACGGTTTGCGCAAGGCGGCCCTTAAGGACAAACTGCCCGGGTGGAAGTCAGGTGCCCGGTGTGTTCGGAGACCGACCAGGTCGTCGCGGTCCCCGGAGCGGTCGCCGCCGGGACCACGTACAAGATCGGGCGGGCCCGTCTCCCCGGGGCCAGGGAGGTCGCCGACCTGCCCACCGCCGCCGTGCTCGGCGCGTCCAAACACGTGATGAGCCGCACCCAGCTCGCGGTGTGGCTGTCGTTCCCCAGCCGCCACTACACGGCCTGGACCAGGAACCAGGGCTACCTGCTGCTCCTCGGCGCGGCCCTGGTGCATCTGGTCGTCTCGCTGGTGATCGCGATGGGGCAGGACCCGCAGTGGGGCGAGGTGCTGCTCGCGCCGTTCTGCCTGACGGGCCTGTTCTGGGGGTTCGGGCTGCTCAACGTGCTCGGCGCGCGCGGCGCGCGCCGCCGCGACGCGCAGGAGGCGCCGGCCAGGGAGCAGGCCCTGGCCGTGTGGGAGCGCCTTTACTACTGCGCGCGCGACAACGTCGTCTACGAGCCCGGGGTGGGCGTCTCGTTCCATCCGAGCGAGACGCGCGAGTACATCTTCGGCTTCCGCCCCGGCCGCTGAACCCGAGCCGCTGAGCCCGGAGGGCTCAGGCCGGCCCGAGCCCGGGGCTCAGGCGAGCCCGTGCTCCTCGGCCACCAGCCTGACGCAGACGGCCAGGCCCTCGATGGCCTGCTCCAGCTCGTCCAGCTCCGGGTAGGTCGGCGCGATGCGGATCGTCCGGTCGTCGGGGTCCTTGCCGTAGGGGTGGGTGGCCCCGGCCGGCGTGAGCGCGATGCCCGCCGCCTTGGCCTTGGCGACGACCTCGGCCGCGTGCGGCACCTCCAGGCTGATGAAGTAGCCGCCCTCGGGGCTGGTCCAGCTCGCCAGGCCGCCGAGCCGCTCGGAGAGCACCTTGTCCACCAGCTCGAACTTCGGCCCGATCAGCGCGGCGTGCTTGCGCATGTGCGCCTCGACGCCCGCCGGGTCGCGCAGGAACTCCACGTGCCGGAGCTGGTTGATCTTGTCGGGGCCGATGGACTGCTTGGCGGTGTTGCGCAGGAACCACTCGACGTTCGCCGGCGAGGAGCCGAAGAACGACACGCCCGCGCCGGCCAGCGTCACCTTGGACGTGGAGGCGTAGACGAACACCCGGTCGGGGTTGCCCGCCTCGGCGGCCAGCGCCAGCACGTCGGCCAGCTCGGCCGGGCTGTCGGTGAGGTGGTGCACCGCGTAGGCGTTGTCCCAGAAGATGCGGAAGTCGGGCGCCGCCGTCGGCATCGCGGCCAGCCGCCTGACGGTCTCGTCGCTGTAGACGGCGCCGGTCGGGTTGCTGTACTTCGGCACGCACCACATGCCCTTGACGCTCGCGTCGGTGGCGACCAGCCGCTCGACGACGTCCATGTCGGGGCCGTCGGCGGTCATCGGCACCGGCACCATCTTGATGCCGAGGCGCTCGCAGATCGTGAAATGCCGGTCGTAGCCGGGCACCGGGCACAGGAACGTGATCTCAGGCTCCTCCACCCACCGCCGGGTCGCGCCGGGCACCGGGCTGAGCAGCGCGTGCACCACGGTGTCGTGCATGAGCGCGAGGCTGGCGTTGCCGCCCACGACGAGCTGCCCGGCCGGCACCTGCAGCAGCGGCGCGAACAGCTCGCGCAGCTCGGCGAGCCCCTGGAGGTTGCCGTAGTTGCGGCCGTCGGTGCCGTCGGCCGCCCGGTAGCTCGTGGGCAGTTTGAGCAGATCGTCGGAGAGATCGAGCTGGCGCGGTGACGGCTTGCCCCGGGTGAGGTCGAGCGAGAGCCCACGCTGGACGAGGGCGTCGTAGTCACGCTGTGCGGTCACGAGAAGTCTCTCCTCCGGATCGGATCGGTGCCCGCCCAAGGATAGAAGAATCGGCGGCGTGCGCAGTCGGCGGGGGCGAATCTCCACCGGCGAATCTCCGTCAACCGCTTCACGAGCGGGCGTCCATGGCGTGCAATGGGGGGATCGGGGGCATCCCCACTCCACACCGGAGGGAGCAGCCGATGACGACCGTCCGCGAGACCTCGATCGAGCAGGTCAGGCGCCGCCGCACCGGCACGGTGATCGCGTCGTGGCTGTCGACGACGGACCACAAGGTCATCGGCTATCTCTACCTGATCACCTCGTTCGCGTTCTTCCTCGTGGCCGGGGTCATGGCCATGGTGATGCGGGCCGAGCTGGCCCAGCCCGGCATGCAACTGGTGAACCAGCACCTCTACAACCAGCTCTTCACCATGCACGGCACGATCATGCTGCTGCTGTTCGCCACGCCGCTGTTCGCCGGCTTCGCGAACGTGGTGATGCCGCTGCAGATCGGCGCGCCCGACGTGGCCTTCCCCCGGCTGAACGCGGTGGCGTACTGGCTGTTCCTGTTCGGCGGGATCATCGCGGTCGCCGGGTTCTTCACGCCCGGCGGGGCGGCCGACTTCGGCTGGTTCGCGTACACGCCGCTGGCGTCGTCCCCGTTCTCGCCGCAGGTGGGCGGCGACCTGTGGATCATGGGGCTGGCGCTGTCCGGCCTCGGCACGATCCTCGGCGCGGTGAACTTCATCTCCACGATCATCGGCATGCGGGCGCCCGGCATGACGATGTTCCGGATGCCGATCTTCACCTGGAACGTGCTGCTGACCAGCATGCTCGTGCTCATGGCATTCCCGGTGCTGGCCGCCGCGCTGCTGGTGCTGGAGGCCGACCGCAAGCTCGGCACCCAGGTCTTCCTCGCCGGCAACGGCGGCCCGCTGCTCTGGCAGCACCTGTTCTGGTTCTTCGGCCATCCCGAGGTCTACATCATCGCGCTGCCGTTCTTCGGCATCATCAGCGAGGTGCTCCCGGTCTTCAGCCGCAAGCCCATCTTCGGCTACATGGGGCTGGTCGGGGCGACGATCGCGATCGCCGGGCTGTCGATGACCGTGTGGGCGCACCACATGTTCCCGACCGGGCAGGTGCTGCTGCCGTTCTTCTCGTTCATGACGTTCCTCATCGCGGTGCCGACCGGGGTGAAGTTCTTCAACTGGATCGGCACGATGTGGCGGGGCCATCTGAGCTTCGAGTCGCCGATGCTGTTCGCGGTCGGCTTCCTCGTGACGTTCCTGCTCGGCGGGCTCACCGGCGTCATCCTGGCCTCGCCGCCGCTCGACTTCCACATCAGCGACACCTACTTCGTGGTGGCGCACTTCCACTACGTGGTCTTCGGCACGGTGGTGTTCGCCATGTTCGCCGGCTTCTACTTCTGGTGGCCGAAGATGACCGGGCGGATGCTGGACGACCGGCTCGGGCGGCTGCACTTCTGGCTGCTGTTCATCGGCTTCCACACCACGTTCCTGGTGCAGCACTGGCTGGGGCAGATCGGCATGCCCCGCCGCTACGCCGACTACAGCCCCGGCGACGGGTTCACCGCGCTCAACGAGGTCTCGTCCGTGGGGGCGTTCCTGCTGGGCGTCTCCACGCTGCCGTTCCTGTGGAACGTGTGGAAGACGGCACGGAGGGCGCCGAAGGTCACGCTCGACGACCCCTGGGGGTACGCGAACTCCCTGGAGTGGGCCACCTCCTGCCCGCCGCCCCGGCACAACTTCACCGCCATCCCGCCCATCCGCTCCGAACGGCCCGCCTTCGACCTGCACTACCCCCGTGAAGGGGAGGAGCGGGAGCCCGGCGAGGACACGGAGGGCTGACGGGGAACCGCCGGGGATCGGCAGGTTCGACCTGATCATCGCGGTGCTCTGGCGCGGCGGCGCGGTCGCGGGAGGGGCGATCGCGGGGGCGCTGATGTTCTGATTGTGGTGTTTTGGTCACGTTTCAACAACACACTTTACGATTCGTTGATAAACGCTCTAGCGTCCGGCATTGCATGCCCTATGGCCATTCGCCCGGAGATCCCGGGCAGAAAGGGTTTCTGGTGCCCAGCACTAAGCGCTTATTGGCAGCTTTTCCGGCGGTCGCCCTGCTTGGCGCCGCCCTGTCCGTGCCCACGGCTCAGGCGGCCTCCGTCGCCCATTACGAGCCCACGGCCGCGGACCACTACATCAACTACGCCCCGCCGGCCGTCGAGAGGGAGCCGCGGGAGCCGGGACTCGCCGACCAGAAGGCCCGCTCGCTGACCCCGGCGCAGAAGTACGACCGGAAGTTCAGCAGCGGCAACCCGGCCGCCGGGCGCATCCTCGCCGCACGGGAGCGGGAGGCGCTGAGAACCGGCCGCAACCCGGCCGAGTGGATCTTCAAGAACAGCAAGCAGACCCGCACGGCCAAGCTCCTGACCGTCCTCGTCGAGTTCAACGAGCAGGCCAACGACGACTTCTCCGGCTTCAACCGGCTGCGCACCGTCAACAGTGCCCCGGACGACTGCGTCGTCGAGCCGCCGGGCACGCTGAAGAACGGCCCGCTGCACAACAACATCCCCGACCCGGCCACCCTGCCGCACGCGGACAACAACTCCTTCTGGGTCAAGGACTTCAGCACCGATCACTTCAACAAGATGCTCTACAGCGACAAGGGCATCACCGAGCGCGTGCGCAAGGACCTCAAGGACCCGCGCGACGGCAAGCCCGGCATCGACATCTCCGGCTTCACGATGAAGAAGATGTACGAGGAGATGTCGAAGGGCGCCTACTCGGTGACCGGCTCCGCGGTCGGCTGGATCAAGGTCCCGCACTCCGAGGCGTACTACGGCGCCGCGGCCTGCGGCGGCGCGCCCCAGGACATGTCCGGCCACCCGAGCAACGAGGTCGGCGCCCAGCAGCTCGCCATCGACACGGTCAACGCCCTCGCCCAGGCCCAGCCGAACTTCCCGTGGGCCGACTACGACGTCGAGGACATCTCCGACGCCGACGGCGACGGCAACTTCCAGGAGCCCGACGGCGTCATCGACCACCTGGTGCTGGTGCACGCGGGCAAGGACAAGTCCTCCGACGGCGGCGCCGAGGGCACCTACGCCATCTGGGCCCACTCCAGCGCGGTCGCCGGCGGCTACACCGTCCCCGGCACCAACAAGAAGATCTCCAACTACATCGTGCAGCCCGAGGACTCCGGCGTCGGCGTCTTCGCCCACGAGTACGGCCACGACCTCGGCCTGCCCGACCTGTACGACACCTCGGGCTCGGCCAGCTCCGCGGTCGACTTCTGGGACCTGATGTCCAGCGGCTCGCACTCCGGCCCGATCTTCCAGTCGATGCCGACGCACATGGGCCTGTGGGACAAGTGGGTGCTCGGCTGGGCGAACCCGAAGACGTTCGACCCCGGCGACGCCGCCAAGCTCGTCACCGTCGGCCAGTCCTCGCGCACGCCCAAGCTGACCGCCGACGGCGTCCGGGTCAACCTGGCCTCGGAGCCGCTGGAGATGGTCACCCCGCACAGCGGCTCCAACGCCTGGTGGACGAACCTCGACCAGGAGTGGGCCAACGTCTCGCTCACCCGTGACCTGCCCGTCCCGTCCGGCTCCGACGTGCGGCTGTGGATGTGGAACAACTACGAGATCGAGCAGGACTGGGACTTCGGCTTCGTCGAGGTCTCGACCGACGGCGGCCAGACCTGGGCGCAGCAGAAGATGTACGACGAGGCCGGCAACGAGGTCACCACGCCCGACGGCTACCCGGACCCGAACAAGAACCTCAAGACGTTCGGCGGCAAGAAGTACGGCATCACCGGTGACACCGGCGAGCAGTGGCGGCACGACTACGTCGACCTGACGGCGTTCGCCGGGCAGACCGTCAAGTTCCGCCTGACGTACAACACCGACGCCGCCTACACCCCGCGCGGCTGGCACGTCGACGACTTCGCGCTCACCAACGGCGGCGAGACCGTCTGGAGCGACGACGTCGAGGGCGGCGACAACGGCTGGAAGGCCACCGGCGGCACGTTCACCAACACGAGCGGCCAGGGCTGGACCCGCAACAACGGCGAGCGCGAGGTGCAGCGCTTCTACCTCGCCGAGTGGCGCAACTTCGACGGCTTCGACAACGGCCTGGCCTACACCTACGACACCGACTACAGCCGCGAAGGCTCGTGGAAGGTGCAGAAGGTGAAGTACAACGCGCCCGGCCTGCTGGTGTGGTACCGCGACTCGACCTACACCAACAACTCCGTCGGCAACAACCTGCGCCTCCCGCCGAGCCTCGGCCCCAAGGGCAGCCTGCTGGTCGTGGACTCCCACTTCGAGCCGCTGCGCCGCACCGGGGTCGCGGCCGAGAAGGACCCGACGGCCAACAAGAACCTGCAGGGGCGCGTGCAGACGTCCAACGCGGCGTTCGGGTTCGGCAAGACGTACCCCTTCAAGGAGTGCATCGAGGCGGCGAACGAGCCGTTCAGCGCCTACTGCACGGACTTCCCCGCGCAGAAGGGCGTGACCACCTTCACCGACGCCAAGACGTGGTACCCGGGCATCGAGCTGCTCAACGGCGCCCTGGCCTACCGCGACTTCGACGCCTCGGCGGTCGTGCCGTCGAAGGGCGACCAGTCCTACAGCACCCGCGCGGTGCACGCGGACGGCACCCCCGCCCCCGAGCTGTACGGCCAGGCGGTCGCCGGCTCCGTGCTCGGCACCGGCAACCCCGGTGACGAGGGCAAGGCGCTCGGCGTGCAGTTCAAGCTGATCAGCCCGCTGCCGGGCAACCTGGGCGCGATCGTCCAGGTCGTCCCGCCGAAGAAGTAGCTCCGAAGAAGGAGATCACGGGCCGCCGGGGCCTCCCGGCGGCCCTACCATAAGTGACCATGAGCGACTTGCGCACCAAAGCCGAGCACACCGCGGCGATCCAGCGGGATCGCCGGGTGGCCGTGGTGGTCAACACTCGCTCGCGCCGGGGTCGCCGTCACTACTTCGAGGTCATCGAGCAGCTCCACGAGTCGGGCTTCGAGCCCCTGGTGGAGCTGTCGGTCTACAACCCCAAGCGCCTGCGCGAGCTGCTCGACACCGCGCTCGCGACCAACCCCGACCTGCTCATCGTCGGCGGCGGCGACGGCACCCTCTCCTCGGCCGTACGGCACGTCGCCCACCGCGACGTGGCGCTCGGCGTGCTGCCGCTCGGCACCACCAACAACTTCGCCCGCAGCCTCGGCCTGCCGCTCGACCTGGCCGGGGCGATCCGGGTCTTCGCCACCGGCAAGGTGGCCGACATCGACCTCGGCATGGCCGACGACCGGCCGTTCGCCAACCTGGCCAGCTTCGGCGTGTCGGTGGAGGTCGCGGGCACGGTCAAGCCGTGGCTCAAGCGCCTGCTGGGCCGGCCCGCCTACCCGCTGACGGCGCTGACGATCCTGCCCGGCCACCGGCCCTTCCGCGCCTTCATCACCGTCGAGGGCCAGCGCCACGAACTGCTCACCCACCAGCTCAACATCGCCAACGGCCGCTTCCACGGCGGCTGGCAGGTGGCGAGGGACATCAGCATCGACAACGGCACGCTGGTCGCCTACCAGCTCGGCTCCGGCAAGAAGCTCCGCCTGCTCGGCGAGACCCTGCTCCGCGCCACCACCGGCCGCTGGCGCAGCCTCGCGGGCGGGCCGTTCGTGGTCGGCCGGGAGATGCTGCTGGAGACCGATCCGCCGATGGCCGCCGACGTGGACGGCGAGGTGCGGCTGCGCACCCCGATCAGGCTGCGCGTGGTGCCCAACGGGGTGCGCGTGATGGTGCCCGACTCCTTCGAGGACCGCTGACCGGCCGCTTCAGGAGTCCGGGCCGCCACTTAGCCGCTCGTAGGCGGGGGCGAGCACGGGGCCCAGGTCGCCGGGCGGCGGGAAGACCCGCAGCAGCAGGGCCGGGGAGCCGGCCGGCCGGCGCTCGGGCGGATGGGCGGTGGCGCCGGGGGCGTAGAAGTCGGCCAGCCGCTCGGCGAACGGCACGTCCACGACCTCGGGGACGCCGGAGCCCTCGTCGGCGGCCAGCGACCCCAGCAGCTGCTCGCGGGTGCGTCCGCGCCAGGCCAGCACCAGGAACGGATCGTCGTCGAACGCCTCGGCCAGCAGATAGAGCACCGCCGACAGGTGCTTGCACGGGAAACCCCAGTCGGGGCACGAGCAGTCCATGTCCAGGTCGCGCGGGAACAGGTCGGCCCCCGCCGCCGCGAACAGCTCCTCGATCTCCGGCGGCATCTCCCCGGCCAGCAGCCGGGCCCGGTGCACGGCCTGCGCCGCGATGGCCTCCTCCAGCTCGGCCCACCGGCGCTCGCCGAACGCCTCGATCCTGATCACCACGTCGTACGGTTCGGGCCGCGAGCCCTGCACGGCCGCCCTGACCTCCCCGGCGGCCAGGTCGATCGACAGGACCTGGCCCTGGCGGGCGTAGGCCCGGCCGCGGGTCAGCCGGCCCTTGTCGCAGACGCGCTCCAGGATGTCGATGAAGCGCCGCGACCACCAGGTGGAGCCGATCGAGCCGCGCTTCGAGCGGGCCCGCAGGCCGCCCTCGACCCGGATCGGGCCGCGGTGGTCGTACTCGTCGAACCAGGCCATCTCAGCTCGCCCCCGCCTCGCCTGCTGCCCCGCCCGTCAGGCTGAACACCTCGCGCAGCTCCCTGGTGGACAGGTCGGTCAGCCACTCCTCGCCGGTGCCCACCACCCGCTCGGCCAGGGCCTTCTTGCGCTCGATCATCTCGTCCACGCGCTCCTCCAGGGTGCCCGCGCAGATCAGCTTGCGCACCTGCACGTTCTTGCGCTGCCCGATGCGGAAGGCCCGGTCGGTGGCCTGGTCCTCGACGGCCGGGTTCCACCAGCGGTCCACGTGCACGACGTGGCTGGCCGCCGTCAGGTTGAGCCCGACGCCGGCGGCCTTCAGCGACAGCACGAACAACATCGGCTCGGGGTCGTTCTGGAACCGGTCCACCAGGCGGTCGCGGGTCTTCTTCGGCAGGCCGCCGTGCAGCAGCAGCACCGGGCGTTCCAGCCGCCGCTCCAGGTAGGGCTGGAGCAGGCCGCCGAACTCGGCGTACTGGGTGAACACCAGCGCCTTCTCGCCCTCGGCCAGGATCTCCTCGCCGAGCTGCTCCAGCCGGGCCAGCTTGCCCGAGCGGCCCGCCAGGCGGGAGCCGTCCTTCAGCAGGTGGGCCGGATGGTTGCAGACCTGCTTGAGCTTGGCCATGGTGGCGAGCACCAGGCCGCGCCGCTCGATGCCCTCGCTGTCGTCGATCTTCGCCAGCATGTCGTCCACGACCGCCTGGTAGAGGCTCGCCTGCTCGGTCGTGAGCGGGCACCACTCCTTGACCTCCATCTTCTCCGGCAGGTCGGTGATGATGGACCGGTCGGTCTTCAGCCGGCGCAGGATGAACGGGCCGGTCGCCCGGCGCAGCGCGTGCGCGGCCTCCTCGTCCTGGCGGGCCTCGATGGGCTCCTGAAAACGCGTGCGGAACCGCGAGCGCGGCCCCAGCAGGCCCGGGTTGGCGAACTCCATGATCGACCAGAGCTCGGCCAGGTGGTTCTCGACCGGCGTGCCGGTCAGCGCCAGGCGGGTGGCGGCCGGGATCGCGCGGACGGCCTGGGCCTGCAGGGTGCCGCTGTTCTTGATGGCCTGGGCCTCGTCGCACACCACCCGGCGCCACTCGTGCAACTTCAGCGCCTCCAGGTCGCGGTGGGCGGTGCCGTACGTGGTGATCACCAGGTCGGCGTCCCGGACGAGCGCGTCGTCGCGGGCGCCCCCGTGGTGGACGTAGACGCGCAGGCCGGGCGCGAACCTGGCCGCCTCGCGCTGCCAGTTGCCGATCAGCGACATCGGGCACAC
The DNA here is from genome assembly GCF_036289125.1 of Nonomuraea sp. LP-02. Classification (NCBI taxonomy): domain Bacteria; kingdom Bacillati; phylum Actinomycetota; class Actinomycetes; order Streptosporangiales; family Streptosporangiaceae; genus Nonomuraea; species Nonomuraea sp. LP-02. Next base: position 489,702 of record NZ_JAXCLK010000001.1, read on the forward strand.
CAGCAGCGTCGGCGCGCCCGGCCCCTCCCGCTCGCGACGCTCGTGGACCAGCAGCGCGAGCGTGGTGACCGTCTTGCCCAGCCCCATGTCGTCGGCCAGCACGCCGCCGAGGCCCAGCTCCGACAGGAAGCTCAGCCACGCGAGGCCGCGCTCCTGGTAGGGGCGCAGCACCGCGTCCAGGCCCGGCGGCGTCGCGATCGGCCGCAGCCGCCGCTCGGCCTGGCCCGACAGCAGGTCGCCGAGCGCGCCGTCGGCGTCCACCTCCAGCAGTGGCAGCTCGCCGTCGTGCCGTGCCACCAGCTCCAGGATCTCGCCCGCCGCCGCCTCGCCCGCGCGTGCGCCCTCCACGGCGCGGAGGGCCGCCTTGAGCTGCCGGTCGTCCAGCTCCACCCACTGGCCGCGTACGCGGACCAGCGGCACCTTCAGCCGGGCCAGCTCGGCCAGCTCCTCCTCGCTGATCGTCTCGTCGCCCACCGCCAGGTCGACGCGGAAGTCGACCAGCTCCCGCATGCCGAACCCTTGGCTCACGGCCGCGGTCTGCGTCTTGGTCCTGGTGGTCAGCCTGAGCCCGAGCCTCGCGCGGCCCGCCCAGCGGGGGAGCTGCACGCCGAACCCGGCCGCCTGGAGCAGCGGCGCGGCCTGGCGCAGGAACCCGAACGCGCCCGCGGTGTCCAGGGCCAGCTCGGCCGGCTCCGGCACCCGCAGGGCGCGCTCCAGCTCGGGGTAGAGCCGGACGGCGCGGCCGAGGCCGGTCAGCAGCTCGCGCTCGGGGGCCGGGGGCAGGCCGGGGGCGCGTTCACCGGCCCAGAGGGCGGCGGCGGGGACGTACAGGCTGGGGTCGTCGGCGGCCTGCAACGCCAGCTCGACCCGCCAGGCGTCCTCGCCATGGCCTGTCAGGTCGCCGACGGGCTCCATGAGGCGGAAGCACACGCGGGCCGCGCCCTCGGCGGCCGCGGCGGCGTCGTGCCAGGCGGCCAGCTCGGCGCGCAGCTCAGGGACGTCGGGGCAGGACGGGTCGGGACCGGTCAGCGCCGCCAGCCAGCGGTCCCGGGGGGTCGCGGGGCGGGTGATCAGCGGCTCGGTGACCGCCTGCCGCACCAGCGCGTCCGCGAACGTCTCCAGGGCCGCGCGCAGCACGCCGGCGGAGGGCCGTTCGGCGCCGGCGGTCCGGCACGCGGGCGGCATGGCGAGGGCCAGTTCGCGGAAGTAGCCGCCGTCGGCCCCGTTGACGACCGGCCGCCACACGGCCCGCGCCCCGCCCGCCTCCAGGGCGAGCTGGGGCAGGACGCGGCCTCTCCGTACGAGGTCGCGGGCGAGGTCGGCGACCGCCGCCCAGTGACGCAGGGTCGCCGTCTCCGGCCGTCCGGCGAGCAGGCGCAGCGCCGTGGCGGCGGGCGGGACGACGGCGGGCACCCGCCACGGCCGCAGCCGGGGCCGGGCGGTCGCGGCCAGCCGCCCGGTCTCCGGCGACGGCGACGGCTCCGCGGCCGAGCCGGGGAGCAACAACTCCAGCGTCCGCTCGGCGGGCTCGTCCAGGCCGAGCGCGGCGGCGACGGCGGCGGCCGGGGCGGCGAAGGGATGGGGGCGGGGGCCCGTGCCGCGGCCGCTCCGTGCCGCCGGCCCGCCGCCCTCGACGTCCTCCGCCCAGAAGGCGAGCCCGTCCTCCGCCCAGACCCCGTGTACGACCAGCACCAGGGCAGATTACCGTCGCCCGTCAGGAAATCGTTCGCGCTTATATAAGCGGCTGCTGAAAGAGTAAAGTGGAAATATGACCAGTAATCCCGGATCGTGGTGTGAACGGCCCAAGCCGCAGGCTCCGTCGTGCGAGCTCCCCTCTCCGTGGAACAAGCCGAAGCAGCCCGACAACTGGTGTGACACGCCCAAGGATCCCGTGCTGAAGGTCCTTGACCTCGTGCTGAAGTCCGCCAGGCGGAAATAGCGCGTGATAGAAGGCCAAGTGCCTGGGTAGTCGCCTCACTCGGACGGAGGAGGCGAACGATCGTGAGCGACACCCAGAAACTGGTCAGTGACCTTTCCGAACAGGTCACCCGGCTGGTCAAGGACGAACTCCGCCTGGCCAGGATGGAACTCACCGCGAAGGGCAAGCGCGCCGGCTTCGGCGCGGGCCTGTTCGGGGCGGCCGGAACGGCCGCCTTCTTCGGCGCCGCCGCGCTGGTGGCCGCCGTGATCCTGCTCCTCGCCCTGGTCATGCCCGCGTGGGTGGCGGCCGCCGTCGTGGGCGTCGTCATGCTCGTCGTCGCCGCCGTCCTGGGCCTGGTCGGCAAGAACCAGGTGCAACGGGCCACGCCGCCGGTCCCCGAGGAGACCATCGCGAGCGTCAAGGCCGACATCGACATGGTCAAGGAGAGGGCACACCGATGAGCGAGACGGATCCCGGATACAGCGAGCAGCACGCCGGCGACGTGGGCGCGCACCGGGCCACCGTGGGCGCCCCGACCGAGCCTGAGTCCATCAACGTCCCCCTTACCAGGCCGGGCGCGACGGAGAACGCCAGGCGGGCGGAGGCCGAGCGGGAGGGCCACGAGACCTTCATCCCGGAGGGGCCCATCCGGGACGAGCGTGCCGAGACCATCGAGAGCCTGCGCGCGGAGGAACGTTCCATGCCGGAGGTGAACCGGAGCGGCCGCGGCGCCGCCACCGGCACCAGCCGCGAGCACGGCACCCGCAGGCGCGCCGCCGACGAGGACGATGACGACGGGAGAGCCGCCGTGCGCAGGGACATCGAGGAGACCCGCGAGCAACTGGGTCGCACGGTCAGCGCACTGGCGGAGAAGGCTGACGTGAAGTCCAGGGCGAGCCACGCCGCCGGGGTGGCCAAGGACCGGGCGGCCGAGGCCGCCGGGACGTTCAGGGCCCGCGCCGCCGAGGCCGCGGGGGTGGCCAGGGGCCGCGCCGAAGTGGCCAGGGAGCGGGCGGCCGAGACCGCTGGCGTGGCGAAGGAGCGCGCGTCCGAGGCCGCTGAGGTGGCGAGGACCCGGGCGTCCGAGGCCGCGGGGACGGTCAGGGCCCGCGCCACCGAGACCGCGGGCCTGATCAAGGACAAGACCTCCGAGATGGCCGGCCAGGTCGGCGACCACACACCCGAGCAGGTGAAGGCCGTCGCCGTGGAGGCGAGGCGGCGTCCCGCGCTGCTCGTCGCCGTCGCCGCCGGGGCCGTGGCCGTCCTCGTCGTACGGCGGATGGCGAGACGCCGCACGACCACGCGCCGCACGCTCGTGGAGCGCGTGATGCGGGGCGACATGGCGGGCCGCGTGACGAAGGCCCGCCTGACGAAGGCCCGCCTGACGACCAGCCGCTTGACGAAGGGCCGCATCATCACGGACGCCGTCGTCAAGACATGCCTGACGGGCCGTCCCACGGCCGCCCGTGCCGCGCGGCGCCGCCTGATGAAACTCCGGAGCAACTAGGTGACAGTTTCCCGAGACGCCTCCGAGCGGGGCGCCGGCGCTGCCGGCGTGCCCGACGGTCCGGGCGAGTTCCCCCGCCGGGCCTGGTGGACGGTGCTGAAGCGGACGATCGTCGAGTTCAAGAACGACCGTCTTCAGGACCTCGCCGCCGGGCTCACCTACTACGCGGTCCTGTCGATCTTCCCCGCGCTGATCGTGCTGGTGTCGGTGTTCGGGCTGCTGGGGCGGGGCGACGCCGCGGCCCAGCTCTCCGGCGTCATGGTGCTGGTGCCCGCCGAGGTGCGCGACCTGATGGTGACGAGCATCGAGGCGGCGCAGAACGGCGCGGGCGCCGCGAGCGCCGTGGCGATCGCCGGCCTGGTGGTCGCCCTGTGGTCGGCCTCCGGCTACATCGCGGCCTTCATCCGGGCCGGCAACGCGATCTACGACATCGACGAGGGCCGCCCGTTCTGGAAGACGACCCCGCTGCGGATCGGCCTCACCCTGCTGGCCACCGTGCTGCTGGCGGTCGGCGCGATCGCCGTCACCCTCACCGGCGACCTCGCGGCGGCGCTCGGCGGCGCGCTCGGCCTCGGCGAGGCGGCCGTGCTCGCCTGGGACATCCTCAAGTGGCCGCTCATGGTGCTGGTCGCCACCGGGCTGATCATGCTGCTGTACTGGGCCGCGCCCAACGTGCGCCAGCCCGGCCTGCGCTGGATCTCGCCGGGCGGCATCCTCGCGATCGTGCTGTGGGTGATCGTCTCCGGCGGGTTCGCCCTGTACGTCGCCAACTTCGCGTCCTACAGCAAGACGTACGGCGCGCTGGCCGGGATCGTGGTGTTCCTGGTCTGGCTGTGGCTGTCGAACATGGCGTTGCTGCTCGGCGCGGAGTTCGACGCCGAGCTGATCCGGCAGCGCTCGATCGCCGGGGGACGCCCGGCCGAGCGGGAGCCGTACGCCGTGCCCCGCGACGAGCCGAAGGCCGATAGCCTGCCGGAATGACACTTCGAACGGTCGCCGCCGGGCTCGGCCTGCTGCTGCTCGCCGCCTGCGGCGGTTGCGGGGCCGGCTCGGCGGTGAGCGACCTCGGCACGGTGGTCAAGGGCGCCAAGGGCGCCACCGTGCCGGTGGAGCTGCGCAGCGGGCAGCGTTTCTCGCTGGCGGTGACCGGCAACGCGTCGGTGGGCGACAGCTGGTCGCTGAAGGCCCTGCCGGACACGAAGGTGGTGTCGTTCATCAGCCAGGAGCACGAGGGCGACAGCGACCAGGTCGGCGGGGGCGGCACCACCTACTTCGTGTTCAACGCCAAGCAGCCGGGCACGACCGAGGTCAGGCTGTACGACTGCTGGCGCTGCGGGACCGGCGGGACGCCGGAGAGCGAGCAGAGCCGCAGCGAGTCGGGCGAGGCCGTCTTCACGCTCACGGTGACGAAGGAGGGCCCGGCGACATCCCGCGGACCAGCACCTCCAGCACCGTTCGGGTGACGGCGGCGGGGTCGGCCGGGCCGGCGGCGAGCCGGCGCAGGCCCTCGCCGAGCACGTTCCAGCCCAGGTGGGCCACGAGGCCGGGGTCGTCGTGCCCGGCCTCGGCCAGGATCTCGCGCAGCGGGCCGATCATCGTCTCGTGGAGCTGGTCGAGCCGGTCGCGGCAGTCGGGCGGCAGGTCCACGGCGCTCAGGGCGCGCAGCAGCGCGTAGTCGGGATGCGCGGCGAACGACAGCGTCACCGTGCCGTAGGCGCGCACCCGGGTCTCCAGGTCGTCGCCGGTCGCCGCCGCGCTCGCCAGCCGGCCGGCCCAGCGCGGGATCGCGTCCTCGACGAGCTGGGCGAGGATGTCGGCGGTCGAGGAGAAGTAGCGGTAGACGCTGGAGCGGGCCAGCCCGACCCGGGCCCCGACGGCGGCCGGGGTGAGCCCGGCCGCGCCCTCGGCGGCCAGGATCTCCATCGCCGCCGCCAGCAGCGCGGCGTGCCGGCCCGCCCGATGGTCGGCCACCGTGGCCGCGCTGATCCTCGGCACCGCTGTCTCACTCCTCCTTGCGTCGTCCCACCCCAGTATCGGGCAGCAGCAGCGTCACCCCGACCCCGCCGAACAGCACGATCCCGGTGAAGACGGTCACCCGGCGGGTGGCGTCGGCGGCGGCGGCCACCGCGGCGGCGTGCCTGACCGGGTCCTTGATCATGGCGACGGCCGCGCCCGCGCTGTCGCGCACCGCCTTGCCGAGTGCCGGGTCGGCGGGCAGGCGGTCGGCCATGGCCGAGCCGAGGCCGGTCACCAGCACCGAGCCGAGCACGGCGATGCCGATCGCGGCGCCGAGCTGGCGGATCGCGCTCTGCAGGCCGGAGGCGACGCCGGACTGGCGGGGCGGCACCTGGGCCAGCGTGAGGTTCGGGAGCTGGGCCGAGGCGAAGCCGACGCCGACGCCGTACAGGACGAGCCAGGGCACCAGCGTCCAGTAACCGAGCGACGGGGAGACCGACAGGCCGACCGCGATCGCGCCGACGGCCTCCAGGGCCAGGCCGAGCCGGACGATGAGGCGCGGGGTCAGCCGGAGCTTCGGCACCACGCCGCCGGCCAGGAACGTCCCGAGCGCCAGCGAGGCGATGACCAGGCCGGCCTCGAACGCGGTGAACGCCATCGCCGACTGCAGGAACAGCGGCAGCACCAGGATCATGCCGAACTCGCCGAGCGTGACGATCATCGCGGTGAGGCAGCCGTACCGGAAGGAGGGGATGGCGAGCAGCGACAGGTCCAGGATCACCGGCCGGCCCGCCCGCGCCCGCGCCCGCTCGACCAGCGTGAACGCCGTGAGCGCCAGCGCCGCCAGCGCGAACGCGAACGGGATCGGCGAGATCGTGTGCCCCTCGGCCGGGGCGAACCAGCCGTAGCGCTGGCCCTCGATGAGCCCGAACACCAGCGCCGAGGTGCCCGCGACGGACAGCAGCACGCCCGGCACGTCCCAGCCGCGGGCGTCCGGGTCCTTGGACTCCGGCACCTTGAGCGTGCCGAGCAGCACGAGCAGGCCGATGGGCAGGTTCACCCAGAACGCCCAGCGCCAGCCGTGGCCGGTCACCAGCCAGCCGCCGAGCAGCGGGCCGAGCGCGGCCATGCCGCCGATGACCGAGCCCCAGACGGCGAAGGCGATCGTGCGGCGCGGCCCGACGTAGAGAGAGTTGATGATGGCGAGCGTCATCGGCACCACCATCGACGCGCCGACGCCCTGGAGCACGCGGGCGCCGATGAGCAGCGCGCCGCTGCCCGCCAGGGCCGCGAGCACGCTGGCCACCAGGAAAACGACCAGGCCCGAGGCGAACATGCGCCGCCGGCCGCGCGCGTCGCCGGTGCGGCTGAGCGGGACCAGCAGGGCGGCGAAGGTGAGCGAGTAGATCGAGTTGACCCACTCGACGTCGGTCGCCGACAAGGACAGGTCGGCCATGATCGCGGGGACGGCCACGTTCACGATCGTCGCGTCGATGATGATCATCGACATGCCGACGCCGAGCACGAAGAGGGGGAGCCAGCTCTGCCGGGTCCGCTCGTTTAGCGACACCATGTCTCTAAGATAGCAACGACCTGTCGCCAAATGTCGAGCCGATAGGGTCGGGAGCGTGAGCACAGACCTGTTCTGCGAGATCATCGCGGGCGAGCGGCCCGCTCACCTGGTGCACGCCGACGACGTGGCGGTCTCGTTCCTCGACGCCCGGCCGGTCTTCAAGGGTCACGTGCTGGTCGTGCCGCGCGTCCACGCCGAGACGCTGGCCGACCTCGGCGACGTCGGGCCGTTCTTCACCCGGGTGCAGGCCCTGGCACGGGCCGTGGAAGAAGGGCTGGAGGCCGGGGGCACGTTCGTCGCGATGAACAACCGCATCAGCCAGAGCGTCCCCCACCTGCACGTGCACGTGGTGCCCCGGCACCGCAAGGACGGCCTGCGCGGCTTCTTCTGGCCCCGCACGAAATACGACTCCGCCGAGGAGGCCGAGTCGTACGCCGCCCGCGTCGCGGCGGCGCTCTGAGCCGCCGGCCCCTCCGGTGTGCGCGGGCCCTGTGTGCTTGGGCTCCGGCCTCGGCTAGGCTTCGGCCGCGTGGAGTACGTCGTCGGCAGCGCCGTGGTCGCCGTGCTCGTGGGCGTGCCCGCGATCGTGCTCTGGCGCGTGCTCCGGGGCCGCCGCGAGCTGGGCACCAGCCCGGCCGAGCGGGCCACGTTCGAGACCCTGCACACCGCCTCACTGGCCGCGCCGCCGCTGCGCGCCGGGCTCACCGAGGACGGCGCCGAGCGGGCCTCCCGTCACCTGCGCGCCCTGCTCAACTCGCCCGCCCTGGCCATCGCCGACGCCGAGCGGCTGCTCGTCTACGACGGAGAGGGCGACGACCACCACGCCGAGCATGCCTTCGAGCACGCCGCCGCCACCCTGGAGGACGGCCGCATCCAGGTGCTCACCCTCGACTGCGACCTGCTCGAATGCCCGATCAGGCAGGCCGTCGTGGTGCCGCTCACCACCGACGACCGGGTGGTCGGCGCGCTCATCGCCTACAGCCAGAGCGCCTCGGCCGGGCTGGTCCGCGCCGCCCAGGAGGTCGCCGGCTGGGTGGACTCCCAGCTCGAACTGGCCGAGCTCGACCGCTCGCGCACCCGGCTCATGGAGGCCGAGGTGCGTGCGCTGCGGGCGCAGATCTCCCCCCACTTCATCTACAACTCGCTCACCACCATCGCCTCCTTCGTCCGTACCGACCCGGAGCGGGCCAGGGAGCTGCTGCTGGAGTTCGCCGACTTCACCCGCTACTCCTTCCGGCGGCACGGCGAGTTCACCACCCTCGCCGAGGAGCTGCGCTCCATCGACCGCTACCTGATCCTGGAGCGGGCCAGGTTCGGCGACCAGCTCCAGGTCACCCTCCGCATCGCGCCCGAGGTGCTGCCCGTCGCCGTGCCGTTCCTGTGCCTGCAGCCGCTGGTCGAGAACGCCGTACGGCACGGGCTGGAGAGCCGCAACGGCGTCGGCCGCATCACGATCGTCGCCGAGGACGCGGGGGCCGAGTGCCGCATCAGCGTCGAGGACGACGGCCTCGGCATGGACCCCGACCGGCTGCGGCTCATCCTCGCCGGGGAGATCGTCCCGGCGGGCGGCGTCGGGCTGGCCAACGTCGACGAGCGGCTGCGCCAGGTGTACGGCGACGAGTACGGCCTCGTCGTCGAGACCGGCGAAGGGGCGGGCACCAAGGTCAACATCAGATTGCCGAAATATCACCCCGGTGTCTCTGCCCGTTGACCTTGATCTTTGTTGTCGGTTTCATCACTGTCTATGGCACAACTCCGGGTTCTCGCGGTCGACGACGAGCTGCCCGCCCTCGAAGACCTGTCGTACCTGCTGCGCGCCGACCCCCGCATCGGCGAGGTCGCCACCGCGCGGGACGGCGCGCAGGCGCTGCGGCTGCTGGACCGCGCCATCGCCGACGGGCGGCCGATCGACGCCGTGTTCCTCGACATCCGCATGCGCGGGCTCGACGGGGTGGTGCTCGGACGGCTGCTGTCGCAGTTCGCCAACCCGCCCCGGGTGGTGTTCGTGACGGCGTACGAGGAGCACGCCGTGGACGCCTTCGAGATCAAGGCCGAGGACTACCTGCTCAAGCCGGTACGGCCGGAGCGGCTGTCCGAGGCCATCCGGCGCGTCGCGGTCTCGGCGGACGTGCCCGCCGCCGAAGGCGGCGAGAGCGACACGATCCCGGTCGAGCTGGGCGGGGTGACCCGTTTCGTCTCCAGCGCCGACGTCATCTACGTCGAGGCGCAGGGCGACTACGCCCGGCTGCACACGGCGGCCGGCAGCCATCTCGTCCGCATCCCGCTGGCCACGCTGGAGGAACGGTGGGCCCCGGCCGGGTTCCTCCGGGTGCACCGCAGCCACCTCGTGGCCGTCAAGCACATCGACGAGCTGCACATCGACTCGGGCAGGTGCACGGTCCGGGTGGCCGGCACCGAGATCCCGGTCAGCCGCAGGCACACGCGGGAGCTGCGCGACGTGCTGGTCCGGCGCGCACGGAAGGGACGCCCGGAATGACACCCGGAGAAACGCCTGGAGGAACACCCACGGGAACGCCGGGAACGTCGGCGGAGGAGCCGCGTCCCGGCCGGCGGCCCCGGCGGACCGCCGTGACCAGCCCGCGCACCGCCGCCGCGCGCCGCCCCCGCTATCCGGCCACCCGCGAGATCGACGAGCAGACCGGCCTCGGCGAGGTCTACATGCGCTCCCTGCTGCGCACCCAGTTCCGGCTGGCATTGTTCGTCTGCACCGTACTCGCCTGCGTGGTCGGCGGCCTGCCGCTGCTGTTCCTGCTCATCCCCGAGCTGCGCGAGGTCGAGCTGCTCGGCGTGCCGCTCCCGTGGGCGGTGCTCGCCGGGCTCATCTACCCCGCCTTCGTCCTCGGCGCCTGGCTGTACGTCCGCCAGGCCGAGCGCAACGAACGCCACTTCGCCGAGCTGGTCGAACGCCGATGAGCCTCACCGCCGTGCTGGTCGTGGTGGTGGCGGCCGTGCTCATCGGAGCGTTCGGCATCCGCGTCTCGCGCACCACGTCCGACTTCTACGTCGCCTCCCGCACCGTCAGCCCGCTGTGGAACGCCTCCGCCATCGGCGGCGAGTACCTGTCGGCCGCCTCCTTCCTCGGCGTCGCCGGGCTCATCCTCGCCTTCGGCGTGGACATGCTGTGGCTGCCGGTCGGCTGGACCGGCGGCTACCTGGTGCTGCTGGTGCTGGTGTCCGCGCCGCTGCGGCGCTCCGGGGCGTACACGCTGCCCGACTTCGCCGAGGCCCGGCTGGAGTCCATGGCCGTGCGCAGGACGGCGAGCGTGCTGGTCGTGCTCATCGGCTGGCTCTACCTGATGCCGCAGTTCCAGAGCGCCGGGCTGGTGCTGCGGGAGATCACCGGCGCGCCACCGTGGGCGGGCGGGCTGCTCGTGGCGCTGGTCGTGGCGGTGAACGTGCTGTCGGGCGGCATGCGGTCGATCACGTTCGTGCAGGCGTTCCAGTACTGGCTCAAGCTGACGGCGCTGGCCGTGCCGCTGGTGTTCCTGCTCATGGCCTGGCGCGCGAACGGCGCGCCCGGGGTGAGCGCCGCGGACGCCGCCACCTGGCAGACGCCGCTCAGCGGGGGCAGGGAGTACGGGCTGTACTCGACGTACTCGCTGATCCTGGCCACGTTCCTGGGGACCATGGGGCTGCCGCACGTGCTCGTGCGCTTCTACACCAACCCCGACGGCCGGGCCGCCCGCCGTACGACGCTCGTCGTGCTCTCCCTGCTCGGCGCCTTCTACCTGATGCCCGCCATGTACGGCTGGCTCGGCCGCCTCTACGCCCCCGACCTGACCCGCACCGACACGGTCGTGCTGACGCTGCCGGCCCGGATGATCGGCGGCACCCTGGGCGACCTGCTGACGGCGCTGCTGACCGCAGGGGCGTTCGCGGCGTTCCTGTCCACCTCGTCCGGGCTGACCGTGTCCGTGGCCGGGGTGATCGCGCAGGACCTGCTCAAGGGCGGGGTGCGCTCGTTCAGGATCGCCACCCTCATGGCCGTGGTGGTGCCGCTGGGCCTGGCACTGTGGGCGCGCCAGCTTCCGGTGGCGGACGTGGTGGGGCTGGCCTTCGCGGTGGCGGCCTCGTCGTTCTGCCCGCTGCTGGTGCTCGGCATCTGGTGGCGCCGCCTCACGACGACGGGGGCGCTGGCGGGGCTGCTCGTGGGCGGCGGCCTCGCCTGCGGGGCGGTGCTGGCCACGATCACGGGGGCGCCGTACGACGGCTTCACGGCGGCGCTGCTGGCCCAGCCCGCGGCGTGGACGGTGCCGATCGCGTTCGTCGTGATGGTGGCGGTGTCGTTCCTGACCCCGCACCGGGTGCCGGCGAACGTGGCGCGCGTCATGGTCCGCCTGCACACCCCCGAGAACCTGGACCTCAACCGCGGCGACTGGCGGCCCCGCTCCTCCTAGGGCTCGTCCTAAGGCAGGTAGGCCCTGGTGACGCGGGCCCGGTCGAAGGTGTGGCCGCGGTCGCAGTCGTGGCAGTAGCCGGTGATCGCGTCGCCGGCGATCGCGAGGTCGTCCATGTAGTGCTCGCGGCGCTGGGAGACGATGACGACCAGCTCGCCGGTCATCGCGGCCAGGGCCAGGGCCTCGGCGGTGCCGGTGGCGGTGCCCTTGAGTATGGCGGCGGCCGTGGCGGCCGGGTCGGGGGCGGGCTCGGCGTCGACGGGGAGCCGGGGCCGGCGGGCCGGCTCGGCCCTGATCGTGCCGTCGGGCGCCAGGGCCACGGGCGCGTGCCCGGCCTCGCGGAGGAGGCGCAGGGTCTCCTCGGGCGGGCGGGCGGACAGCGCGACCGTGGGCGCCACCTGCTGGAGGGCGAGTTTGCGCAGGGACTTCGCGCGGCACAGCCCGGTGAGCGTGGCCGCGTCGTCGGCGATCACCACCGACGGGGTGGCGGCGACCTTGAGCGTGCCGTGCTTGCGTGCCGCGTCGGTGACGAGGTAGCGCAGGGGCTGCGGGACGTCCTTCGCGCTGTGCCGGGCCAGGCCCGCCAGCAGGGACTCGGCGTCGGCGCCCGCGTCGAGGGCGCGCCGCACGCTCCGCTCGGAGAAGCGCCATACGCTCGCCCGGTCACGGGACTCCAGGTCGGCGCACGAGCCCAGGAAGGCGGCCAGGGCGGGCGCGGGAAGGCCGGTGACGACGGCGGTCAGGTCGTTCTGCAGGGTGACGGTGAGAGCGGGCACGGGAAACAGCGCCGCCAGCGGCTCCGGCTCCCCACCGGAGGCGCCGGGGGTTGTGAGGTAGGTGCGGCCCAGGTGGGTGAGGGCGCCGTCGGCGGTGAGGCCGAGGAGGTCGCCTTCGCGCAGAGCGGCCGTCACGAAGGACTCGGCGGCCGGCGGCGACTCGGCGGCGGCGCGGGTGCGCCAGTGGACGGCCGCCATCAGCCCGGACGCCGCCGCGCCCACGCCTTCGGGCAGGGTGCGGAGGGTGTCCAGGACGGCCCGGCGGATCGCCCCCGCCCCGCACTCGAACGGGTAGGGCGGCGGCAGCGGGTCCAGGTGCCCCTCGCAGCACCCCACCACCCGGTGGGTCGCCGCCTGCGGCAGCCCGTGCCAGGCGGCGGCGAGCACCCGCCAGCGGGCGGCGGGGGAGCGGGCGAGCCAGTCGTCCGCCAGGGTGGTCCCGGTCATCCGCTCGCCGCCGTCGGAGGCGATCAGCGCGGCGGCGTGGGCGACGTCGAGCCAGAACGTCACCTCCTGCTCCGTGACGCCCAGCGCCTTAGCCGCCCGCCGCAGCTCCCGCGTGCCGACGCCGCCCGCCTTCAGCTCGCCCAGCGGGGTGTCGGTGGCCAGCTCGACCAGGGCCTCGACCAGGTCGAGCGCACGCAGCGCGGCGCCCACCCCGTCGGCGGGCGGCACTGCCTCGCGCACGGGAACGCCGGGCTGCCCGGTCAGCGCCGGCCGCCAGTCGTCGCCGCGCAGCGCGAGGCCGATCTCGCGCGGCATCTCGTAAGCCCATCCGTCGCGCACCAGGAACCCGGCCTCGACCAGGCGTCGCACCGGATGCGTACGAACCCCGGAGCCGAAGTGGACCTGCTCGCTCTCCAGCACCGGCCGCCCGGCCGCCATCGTGCGCAGCAGGTCGGCCGCCTGACGGGGGAGGCGGGCGGCGCGGGCCCGGACCGCCGCGCCGTCGGCCAGCAGCCGCCCGGCCTCGGCCACGAGCTCCGCCCTCCGCCCCCTGGGCCGGCCGCCGTGCGCGCTCACCAGCGTCTTCAGCATCTCGGCGGTCAGCTCGACGGCCAGCTCGCGCAGCGGCCTGCCCAGCCCGAACGGGTGCGCCCACAGGCCGGCCTGGTGCGGGGAACGCACGGAAGGGCCGTCGAGGGTGAGCAGGCCGTGGGCGGCGAGCGTGGCGAGCACCTCGCCGAGGCGGCCCCGTGGGTCGTGCAGGGCCGCCGCCAGGCGCTCCCGGGTCGTGGCCCCGCCCGCCGCCTGGACGGCCTGGCTGACCACGTGGCAGTCGGCGTCGAGACCGAGCAGCACGGGAATGGCCGGCTCGGGCCGGGCCAGCAGGCGTTCGACCACATCGAGTGAAGGAGCCGCCGCCAGCTCCGGGCGGTGCTCCAGGAGGGTGGTGAGTTCGGCGTTCGTGCGCGGCACGGCACGAGACTAGCGAGGATCGCCGACAGAACGCGGCCGATTCCCACCCCCGGGACGGTCAGGGGGGCGGGAGCTCGCCGGAGCCGCGGGGGACCAGCTCCACGGGCAGCCTCACCAGCCGGGCCGCCCCCTCCGCCGGACGCAGCAGCAGGTCCACGGCGGTGCGCGCGAGCAGCGGGACGTCGTAGCGGACGACCGTCACCCCGGGGCTGAAGACGTCGGCGAGGGCGAAGTCGTCGAACCCCACGTACGCGGGCCGCTCCGGCCGCTCCCGCAGCGCCCGCAGGATCCCGATCGCCGCCCGGTTGTTGGCGGCGAAGAACGCGGTCGGCGGATCGGCCAGGTCGAGCAGCCGCGCCACCTCCTCCGCCACCCGGCACGGGTCGAACACCCCGTGCACCACCAGCCCTTCGTTGACCGGCAGCCCGGCCGCGGCGAGGGCGGCGCGGTAGCCCGCGGCCCGCTCGTGGACGGAGCTCAGCCCGTCGTCGTCGGAGATCAGCGCGATCCGCCGGTGCCCGCGCGCCAGCAGGTGCCCGGTGGCGGCCCGCCCGCCCCGTTCGTCGTCGAGCACCACCACGTCGGCCGTCGCGAGGCCGGGCGGCAGCCGGTCCACGAACACCATCCTGAGGCTCGCGTGCTCGGCCAGCCAGCCGTGGTCGGCCGCCGACGGGACGACGATGAGCGAGTCGACGCCCCGCGCCGCCATGGACTCGATGAGCATGCGCTCCTTGTCGGGGCTCTCCTCGTACGAGCCGAAGACGACCAGCGCCTCGTGCTCGGCCGCGGCGGCCTCCACGGCGGCCGCGAGCCGCGCGTAGAACTCGTTGGAGATGTTCTCCATGACCAGGCCGAGCGTCAGCATGGTCGCGCCCCGCGCCAGCCGGGCGGCGGCCTCGTTGCGGCGGTAGCCGAGCGCGCTGATGGCCGCCTGCACCCGCTGCTGCAGCGAGGCCCGTACGTGCGGCTCCTGGTTGACCACCCGGGAGACGGTCTTGAGGCTCACGCCCGCGTGCCTGGCGACGTCGGCCATGGTCGGCTTGCGCGTTGTCATACTCTGCCCCCATGGATGATGAATGGATCTGTGGCCGGTTGGGCGAGGACGAGCCGTGGACGCTGGGCGCGGTCAATCCGCCGGTGTTCGAGAACTCGCTGTTCACGTTCGCGACGGCCGGGGAGCTGGGCGAGGCCATCAGGAACGAGGACGAGCGCTACGTCTACTGGCGGGGGACCAACCCGACGGTCGATCTCGCCCAGCGTAAGCTCGCGGCGCTGGAGCGGGGAGAGCGGGCCAAGTGTTTCGGCTCGGGGATGGGCGCCATCGCGGCGACGATCTCGTCGCTGGTGTCGGCCGGTGACCACGTGCTGGTGCTGGGCGCGGTGTACGGGCCGACCACGCAGTTCCTGCGCTACCTGGAGAAGTTCGGGGTCACGCATACGCACGTGAGCGACCTCGCGGAGTGTGACAGCGCTATCAAGGAGCGGACGCGCCTACTCTACTTCGAGTCGCCCTCCTACATGGCGTACGCGATCGTGGACATCGCCGAGGTCGCGGCGTGGGCGCGTGAGCGCGGGCTGGTGACGGTGATGGACAACACGTGGTCCACGCCGCTGTTCCAGAAGCCGCTGACGCTGGGCGTGGACCTGGTGGTGCACTCGCTGTCGAAGTACGTGGGCGGCCACAGCGACCTGGTCGGCGGCGTCGTCATCGGTCCGTCCCGGCTCATCAGGCCGCTCGCGCTGACCGAGTACCAGCTCTACGGCGCCGCCATGTCGCCGCACGACGCGGCCAAGGTGATCAAGGGGCTGCGCACGCTGCCCGTGCGCATGCCGGCCCACCAGGAGCGGGGGCTCGCGGTGGCGAGGTTCCTGGCCGGCCATCCCGGGGTGCGGGAGGTCAACCATCCGGGCCTGCCGTCGCATCCGGGGCACGCGATCGCGCTGCGGCAGATGTCGGGGTTCTCCAGCCTGTTCAGCATCGAGCTGGCGACGGACGACACCGATCAGGTCGCGACTTTTCTCGACAAACTGCGGCATTTCAGGATCGGTGTGTCCTGGGGCGGCTTCGAGAGCTTGGTCAACGCCCCCGCCCTGTCCACCGAGGAGAGCGTACGCGCCACGATGGGCATCCCGGCCGGCCTCGTCCGTCTGTCCGTCGGCCTCGAACCGGCCGACACCCTGATCAACGATCTCGATCAGGCGCTGAAGGCGCTGAAGGGGGCGAACGGGATGACCGACCGCTCATCGCGCGAGAAGGACCTTTCACCGCAGGCCCGCCCCAACTAATCGCCGCTCGGCGGCGGCTCGGCGAACAACCCCTCCCGGGACCTCCACGCGGGGTACGTTGCGCTCCTACGTTGAGCGTGATCCGCATCACAGTGGAGGTCTCGTGACGACTCAAGAACATGACGCATCGGTCTATGAAACCGTTCAGGAGAGCAGTGAGTTCCAGGAGCTGAAGCGCCGCTTCCGGGCCTGGACGTTCCCCATGACCGTGGCGTTCCTCGTGTGGTACCTGCTCTACGTCGTGATGTCGGGCTGGGCGCGCGGGTTCATGGCCACCAAGGTCCTCGGGGACATCAACGTCGGGTTGATCTTCGGGTTGCTGCAGTTCGTGTCCACGTTCCTGATCGCGTGGGCCTACGCCAGGCACGCCGAGAAGAAGCTCGACCCCATCGCCGACAAGCTGCGCCACGAGGTCGAGGAGAAGACGAAGTGAGCTCCACCACCCTGGGGATGATCCTCTTCCTCGCCTTCGTCGCCGCGACGCTGGCGATCACCTTCTGGGCGAGCCGCCAGACCAAGACCGCCGCCGACTACTACGCGGGCGGACGCTCGTTCAGCGGCGTGCAGAACGGCCTGGCGATCGGCGGCGACTACATGTCGGCCGCCTCCTTCCTCGGCATCGCGGGCATCATCGCGCTGTCCGGCTACGACGGGTTCCTGTACTCGATCGGGTTCCTGGTGGCCTGGCTGGTCGCGCTGCTGCTGGTCGCCGAGCTCATGCGCAACTCCGGCAAGTTCACCATGGCCGACGTGCTGGCCTTCCGGATGAGCCCGCGCCCGGTCCGCACCGCCGCCGGCGTCTCCACCATCGTGGTCAGCATCTTCTACCTGCTGGCCCAGATGGTCGGCGCGGGCGCGCTGGTCGGCCTGCTGCTCGGCATCACCAGCGAGGCCGGCAAGGTGTGGACGATCGTCGGCGTGGGCGCCCTGATGATCGTGTACGTGGTCTTCGGCGGGATGAAGGGCACCACCTGGGTCCAGATCGTCAAGGCCGTGCTGCTCATGAGCGGCGCCGCGCTGGTGACGCTGCTGGTGCTCGGCAAGTTCGGCTTCAACCTGTCGGCGCTGCTCGGCCAGGCCGCCGCGACGAGCGGCCCCAAGGCCAACCCGGAGTCCTTCCTCAGCCCCGGCCTGAAGTACGGCACCGAGGCGCAGGGCCTGGCCGGCAAGATCGACCTCATCAGCCTGGGCCTCGCCCTGGTGCTGGGCACGGCCGGCCTGCCGCACATCCTGATCCGCTTCTACACCGTCCCCACCGCCAAGGACGCCCGCAAGTCCGTCCTGTGGGGCATCGGCATCATCGGCGTCTTCTACCTGCTCACCCTGGTCCTCGGCTTCGGCGCGGCGGCCCTGGTCGGCAAGACGGCGATCACCGAGGGCGACCCGGCGGGCAACACGGCCGCGCCGCTGCTGGCCCAGCGGATCGGCGAGGAGATCTTCGGCTCGGTCGGCGGCACGATCCTGCTCGCGCTCATCGGCGCGGTGGCCTTCGCCACGATCCTGGCCGTGGTCGCCGGGCTCACCCTGGCCTCCTCCTCCAGCTTCGCCCACGACCTGTACGCGCACGTCTTCAAGCGCGGCCAGGCCAGCGAGCGGCAGGAGGTCGCGGTGGCCCGCGTCTCGGCCCTCGTCATCGGCGCCGTCGCGATCGGCCTCGGCATCCTCGCCCAGAAACAGAACGTGGCGTTCCTGGTGGCCCTGGCCTTCGCGGTCGCGGCCTCGGGCAACCTGCCCGCCATCCTCTACAGCCTGTTCTGGCGGCGCTTCAACACGGCCGGCGCGGTGGCGGCCATCTACGGCGGCCTGGTCTCCGCCCTCCTGCTGGTGATCTTCTCGCCGGTGGTCTCCGGCGCTCCGACGTCCCTGTTCAAGACGGTGGACTTCCACTGGTTCCCGCTGAGCAACCCGGGCATCGTGTCGATCCCGATCGGCTTCCTGTGCGGCTGGCTCGGCACGATCCTGAGCAAGGAGCACAACGAGGCCAAGTACGCCGAGATCGAGGTCCGCTCCCTCACCGGCGTCGGCGCGGAGAAGGCCGACCCGCACTGACCGCGAGCGTGAGGCGCCTCCTGCCCTGAGGGCGCCTCTCCGCGGAAGGCCGCCCACCCCCGCCCGGGCGCCCTCCGCACCGAAGGGCCCGGTCTCGGTGACGAGACCGGGCCCTTCTTCGCGCGCTGGACGGCGGGCTGTCAGGGGCGCAGCCGGTGGAACAGCTCCACCCGGACGCGGTGGTATTCGGCGTCCTCCTCGTCGTGCTCCACCCCTGAGCGGATGGCCTTGTGGAAGTAGGCGTGCTCCCTGCGGAGCTTGTGCCTGACGAGCTGGGCGAGCGACTCCTCGTCCAGGCGGGCCGCCGTGCCGCCCTCCTCGTGGTAAGCGGCCACGAACTCCTCGCTCGGCCCTTTCAGGTCGTCGCCCCATTCCAGGGCGGCGGCGGCCAGCTCCAGCTCAGGGGCGCCGACGAAGGTCTCGTCCCAGTCGAGAACCGCCACGATCCGGCCGTCTCTGGCCAGGGTGTTGCCGGCGTAGTAGTCGCCGTGCAGGGGGTGACGCACGGGGTGCGCGGCGTGGAAGGCGCGCAGCCAGCGGTCCAGGCCGGGGTCGTCCAGCTCGGTGGCGTCCTGGGGCGGATCGCCGTACAGGCCGGACTCCTGGAAGGCGGGCACCGGGCGCGGGCCGGGACGGCAGCCTGCCAGGGACCTGTGCAGCCTGGCGAGCAGACGGGCGCCGGCCGCGCGCTGGGCCGGGATGTCGGAGTCCGGCCAGGCGCCCTCGACGTACGGCCAGCAGGAGATCGGGCGGCCGTCCACGACGATGACCGTCGCGCCTTCGGCGGTCGGCAGCGGGGCGACGGCCTCGGGGAGGCCGGCGGCGGCGTGCCGGGCGATCGCGTGGCACCACTCCGACTCGGCGGCGGTCCGCCACGCGGGGCCGACGCGGACGACGTGCCCGTCGAGCCGGTACGCGGCGGATTCCTCTCCGCCGTACAACCGCTCACCCTCCCCCGTGACACCCCAGGTCAGAGCCACGGCTTCGCGGATCTCCCGGGTCAGGGGCGTCTTGACGAAGATCATCCCGCCAGCCTACATGCCGTCGTCCGGCGGTATCGTCGGAGCTTTCATGGAGGATTCTCGCGAGGAGCGGCGGTGTCACGAGACGGGCGTCGGCTGCGGCCGGTCGACCTGGCGCGCGGGCACGGGCTGTCCACCCAGGCGGTACGCAACTACGAGGAGGCGGGCATCCTGCCGCCCGCGGACCGGACGGCCGCCGGCTACCGCGCCTACACGCCCCGGCACGCGCAGGCGTTGCGGGCGTTCCTCGCCCTGGTGCCCGCCCACGGGCACGCGACGGCGACCGCGATCATGCGGGCGGTGAACGAGGGCGCGGTCGAGGAGGCGCTGCGGCGCGTCGACGAGAGCCACGCCCAGCTCCTGGACGACCGCCGCACCCTGGAAGCGGTGGAACGCGCCCTGACCGACCTCACCCGCGCCCCGGCCGACCTCACCCGCGCCCCGGCCGACCTCACCCGCGCCCCGGCCGACCTCACCCGCGCCCCGGCCGACCTCACCCGCGCCCCGGCCGACCTCACCCGCGCCCCGGCCGGCCCCACGTCGCCCCCTGCCGGCGAGCACGGGCCGGACGCGACGTTCATCGGCCCCCTGGCCCGCCGGCTCGGGCTGCGCCCCGCCACGCTGCGCAAGTGGGAGCGGGCCGGGCTGGTCCGCCCGCGCCGCGACCCGAAGACCGGCTACCGCGTCTACTCGGCCGCCGACGTACGCGACGCCCGGCTCGCGCACCAGCTCAGGCGCGGCGGCTACCTGCTGGAGCAGATCGCCCCGCTCATCGAGCAGGTACGCGCCGCCGGCGGCGTCGAACCCCTGCGGGCCGCCCTGGACGGCTGGCGTGACCGCCTCTCGGCCCGTGGCCGCGCCATGCTGTCGGCCGCCGCCGAGCTGCACGCGTACCTGTCCCTGCCCACGTGAGCGCTACGCGCCGTTAGTCACTTTTGGCATAGGGTCCTGGAAGGGCATCGGACCGGGGGAGGAGCACCAGTTGAACGTCAGCCGTCCCCCGGCCGCCGCCGTCACGGCGGCCATGGAACGTTGCCGCCGCCTGCTCGAACCCGCGCTCCGCGAGGCCGTCGGCGGCCTGCACCCGTGGAGCTCGCGGATGGCCGGGTTCGCGCTCGGCTGGTCGGACGCGGACGGCCGCCCCCAGACCGGGGACGGCGGCAAGGGCGTGCGCCCGGCCATCGTCCTGCTCGCCGCTGAGGCCGTGGGCGGCGACGCGGTGGCCGCGCTGCCCGGAGCGGTGGCGGTGGAGCTGGTGCACGCCTTCTCCCTGGCGCACGACGACATCATCGACCACGACGAACGGCGCCGGCACCGCGAGACCCTCTGGAAGGCGTACGGGCCCGGCCCCGCCCTGCTGACCGGCGACGCGCTGCTGGCCCTGGCCGTCGCCCAGCTCGCCGGCGTCCCGGAGGTGATGCGGCTGCTGTCGGCGGCCCTCACGGAGCTCGTCCACGGGCAGAGCGCCGACATGGCCTTCGAGAACCGCCCCTGGCGCGGGCCCCACGCGGTCACCGTCGAGGAGTACACCCGCATGGCGGCCGGCAAGACCGGCGGCCTGCTGGGGGCCGCGGCGGCGCTCGGCGTCACGTTCGGCGGGGCGCCGCCGGAGACGGCCGAGGCGATGGGCCGGATGGGGCGCGACCTGGGAGTGGCCTTCCAGATCGCCGACGACGTGCTCGGCATCTGGGGCGATCCCGCCGTCACCGGCAAACCGGTGCACAGCGACCTGCGGCGCGAGAAGAAGACGCTTCCCGTGCTGTGCGCGCTCGCCGCGGGCGGGACGGCCGCCCGCGAGCTGTCGGCCGTCCTCGCGGCGGGACTGGAGGACGAGGACGCGGTGCGTGCGGCGGCCCGGCTGGTCGAGGAGGCGGGCGGGCGCGCCGCCGCCGGCACGCTGGCCGCCCGCCACCTCTCCGCGGCTCTCCACCTCCTGGACGCGCACCTTCCCGGGGCGTCGGACCTGCGCGCCCTGTGCGAGTCCTTGGTCAACCGCACCCACTGACCGCCGACGGGTCAGTCAGCCGGGCGGGAGGCATTGTCCAGGAGGGCGAGCTCCTGGTCGCTCAGCTCCAGCTCGGCCGCCGCCATCAGCGCCCCCAGCTGCGCGACGTCGCGCGCGCTGGAGATCGGCGCCACCACCGTCGGCTGCGCCGCGAGCCACGCCAGCGCGATCGACGCCTGCTCGACGCCCCGCGCGTCGGCCAGCTCGGCCAGCGCCCGCAGCGTGCGCCGCCCGTGCTCGGTGGCGAGGTATTCGGCCGCCGACGCGGCCCGCGGGCTCTCCACGGTCACGCCGGGCGCGTACTTGCCGGTCAGGAAGCCGCGCGCGAGCCCGAAGTACGGGGTGCTGGCCAGCCCCTCCCGCGCCACGACGTCCCGCAGCTCGCCCTCGTACCCGCGCTCCACCAGGTTGTACTCCTGCTGCAGGGCCACGTACCGGACGAGTCCTTCCTTGTCGGACAGCTCGACCGCCTCGGCGAGCCGCCGCGCCGTGTGGTTGGACGCGCCGACGTAGCGCACCTTGCCCTCGCGCACCAGGTCGTCGAACGTGGACAGCGTCTCCACCACCGGCGTGTCGTGGTCGTCCACGTGCGCCCAGTAGAGGTCGATGTAGTCGGTACGGAGCCGCCGCAGCGAGTCCTCGACCGCGGTGCGGATGGTCGCCGGAGCCAGGCCGCGCAGCCCCTCCAGCATGCCGACCTTGGTGGCGAGGACGACGGAGTCGCGGATGCGCCGCTCGGCCAGCCACTCGCCGATGATCATCTCGGACGTGGACTCGCCGGTCACCCAGGACGGGTAGACGTCGGCGGTGTCGATGAAGTTGCCGCCGCCCTCGACGTAGGCGTTGAGCACGGCGAACGAGGTCTCCTTGTCGGCCGTCCAGCCGAAGACGTTCGTGCCGAGTGCTATCGGGAAAACGGACAGGTCCGTGGTGCCTATCGATCTCATCCAGCTATTATCCGACGATCCGACAAGGAGGCCCGGATGGCACCCCGATTACGTGGATGCCTGGTCGGCGCGGTGGTCGCCGGCGGTCTGTTCCTGCTCGGGCTGGCCCTGCTGCTGCCCCACGACTCGCAAAGGGCAGGTCCGGAACCAACCGCCCCCGCGTCCGTAACCCCCAGCCCGTCGCGGGCGGCGGAGGTCGTGGACGAGCGGCGCCTCGACGAGCGCAGGCTGGAGCTCACGATCCGCTCCCCGGCACTCGGGGACGAGACCACCAAGGTGCGCCTGCTCCTCCCGCGCGGCTGGGAGTCCCGCCGCGACTGGCCCGTGCTGTGGCTGCTGCACGGCGGGCTCGACGACCACACCTCGTGGACGGCCAGAACCGACGTCGACGCGCTCACCCGCGACACCGGCGTCATGGTCGTCATGCCGGACGGCGGCAAGTGCGGCAGCTACTCCGACTGGTGGAACGGCGGCGACGGCGGCCCGCCCCGCTGGGAGACCTACCACCTGCGCGAATTGCTCCCCCTCCTCGAATCCCGCTACCGGGCCGGCCGGGACCGCGCCATCGCCGGCTACTCGATGGGCGGCCAGGGCGCGATGCTGTACGCGGCCAAGGGCATGTTCAAGGCGGCCGCCTCCTTCAGCGGCGCCGTGAACATCACCGCCCCCGGCGTCCCCCAGGCCGTGATGGCCGGCACGACGGTCGGCTGCTTCGGCACCGACTGGAAACGCGTCTGGGGCGACCCGGAGGAGCAGCGGCGGGTGTGGCGGGCGCACAACCCGTACGACCTGGCGGAGAAGCTGAAGGGCGTCGAGCTGTACGTGGCCGCCGGCGAGGGCGATCTGGTGGAGGACCTGGCCAACCGCGCCGCCCGCTCCTTCGCCGCCCGCCTCGACGACCTCGGCATCCCGGTCCGCACGCACTTCTATCGCGGCGGACACAACCACACGTACTGGCAGCGTGAGCTGCACCGCGCCTACCCGATGCTCGTCTCCGCGATCGGCGCGCGGTGAGCCCTCTCACACGGGCCGGAGAGGGCGTGACGCAGGCGCGGCGGTGCCGTTAGGGTTCGTGCTGTGGTGACGGGTGACGTGCGCACGCGCATCCTTGACGCGGCGGAGGAGCTGTTCGCGGGATCCGGCTACGAGGCCACACCGACGGCTGTCATCGCCAAGCTCGCCAGGGTGCCCGGAGAGCTCATCTCCGACTACTTCCCGCGCAAGATCGACGTCCTGGTCGCGCTGATCGACGAACGCACCCACATCGAGGAGGGGCGCGACGTCGAAGCGGTGCCGGGCGACCCGGCGGGCACCCTCGCCCGGCTCGCCCGGGCGCTGCCGCTGCGCGCCTCACCGGCGATGCGGCGCATCCTGTTCCGCGAGGCCGACACGCACGGCTCGGTCAAGGAGCGGCTCGGCCGGCTCAACGGCGAGCTCGTCCGGCGTGCCCGGTTCGCGCTGGAGCTGGCGCTACCCGGGGCCCGCGGTGACGCGGCGAGGCTGGAGGTCGCGGCGGCCATGTTCGCCGCCGTCCTCATCTACCAGGAGAACCTGTGGCAGCTCACAGGACACCAGATCGACCCCGACGCCGTCGCGGAACTCGTCGCCCACGCGCTCGTCTAGCAGCTCCTCCAGCGCCTCGCGCAGGTGCCGCACCAGGCTCCAGACGTCGTCCACGCGCTCCGGGCAGGCGACGACGCCGAAGTCCAGCATGCCGTCGTAGGAGAAGCAGGTGATGCTCAGCCCGCCGCTCATGTCCGTCAGGACGGACATCGGGTAGTAGGACAGCACCCTGCCCCCGCACAGGTACAACGGGAACTGCGGCCCCGGCACGTTGCTGATGATCAGGTTGACCGGCGGCAGCGCCATGCCCGCCAGCCTGCCCGTCAGCCGGAACACCGCCGGCGTGGCCAGCGCCGTCACCGGGGCGGGCAGCAGCGAGCACAGCTCCTGCAGCCAGGTCGCCGGGGCCAGCGCGAACCTGCGCTTCGCCCGCCGCATCGTCGCCCCCACCAGCCGCAGCCGCTCCCGCGCGTCGGGCACGTCGGTGGGCATCGGGGCGATCATGGCGGAGATCTGGTTGCCCGCCGCGTCCTTGGCGCCGTGCTTGCGCACCGCGACCGGCACCGCCACCACCAGTGGCTCCTCCGGCAGCGCGCCGCGCTCGGCCAGCCAGGCGCGCAGGGCCGACGTGCACAGGGTCATGACGACGTCGTTGACGCTGAGGGCGTTGGCCTTGGCGACGTTCTTGACGTCCTTGAGCGACAGCGACCCGAACGAGACGTGCCGCCGGCCGCTGATCGGCCCGTTGAACGGCGTGCGCGGAGCCGCCAGGCTCGGCAGCTCGGGCCGGTCCCGCCGCTGCCCGGACACGAGCCGCGCGGCCCTCGCGATCGCCTTCGCGCCGGGCAGCCGCGACGCCAGCGGGATGGCGTCCATGTCCCCGGCCATCCTGACCGCCGACCCGACCGTCCGCACCGGCTGGGTCACCGACCGCGCCGCCGCCCCCGCCAGCATGCCCACCACCCCGGGCCCGCGACCCGCGACGACCTCCCGCGACGTCCCGTCCCCGCCTTCGCGGCCCACCCCGCACTTGGACGGGCTCGTGGGGGGCGTGGCTTCCTGACGCCGGACGAGGTGGCCGTCCGGGGTGAGGTCGAGGAGGGTGGCGAGGGTCTCGGCGCCGGAGACGCCGTCGATGGCGGCGTGGTGCACCTTCGTGTAGACCGCCACCCGCCCTTCAGGCAGCCCGTGGATGAGGTGCATCTCCCACAGCGGATGGGAGCGGTCCAACCGGCGGGCGTGCAGCTCCGCGACCGCCTCGGCGAGCTGCCAGTCGCTGCCCGGCTGCGGCAGGGTCAGCTCGAACAGATGGTTGCCGATGTCGAAGTCGGGGTCCTGCGTCCAGTACGGGCGGTCGAGCCCCAGGGGCACCTCCGCCAGCCGGAGGCTCAGAGCGGGGGACAGGTGGAGGCGGTCGAGCAGAAGGCTCGCCAGCGCGTCCCGGTTGACGGCGCCCTCGCCGGAGTCCAGGATCGCCAGTCCGGCCACGTGCGCGGCGGTGGTCGCGGTCTCGACGTTGAGGAACTGGGCGTCGAGCGCGGTGAGCTGGCGCATCTGCTCTCCTTTCTCCCGTCGTACGAGCAGCATCACATGAGCGGATTTCCGCAAGGTTTCCGGGAGAGTGTTTCAGATGAATCGGTCCGCTTCGTGCAAGCTGTGAGAAAATGGCCAGCTCAGCAAGCATCCGTGACAATTATCTAGCCAAGAACAACCTCAACAGGGTGTTGCACCACAGCATTGAAGTGGTAGCCGAACGGGTGCCGGGGGATGACCAGCGGTTGCGTGGCGCCCGTCTCGTCGGTCGCCCTGGCCATGAGCACATAGGGGCCCGGCCGCCGGGGCGCCCAGGTGACGTGCCACTGCGACCAGGCGCTGACCAGGTGACTTCCGTGCAACGTGGCCGCGCGCCAGGTGCCCCCGCCGTCGAAGCTGACCTCGACCCGGGTGATCCGGCCCTGCCCCGACCAGGACCGCCCGTGCAGCACCAGAGGGACGCCGCCGATCGCCAGCTGCGCGTTCCACGGCAGTTCGAACGCGCTCTTCACCGGCTGCGTGGTGACATCGGGGTAGAACACGGTGTTCCACGGACTCGACACGGGGCTCGTGGAGACTTCTATGTCGCCGAGCCATTTGATGGACGCGATTCCCACCCATCCCGGCACCACCAGCCGGGCGGGAAATCCGTGGTCGGGGGGCAGGGGCTCGCCGTTCATCTCGTACGCCACGAGCACGTCGTCCATGGCCTTGGCGATGGGCAGCGGGCGGCGTACGTGCCCGTAGTCCTCGAACGGGTCGTCGAGACCGGACGGGAGCACGTCCACCGCCTCGGGCCGCACGCCGGCCTCCTTGAGCAGGTGCTTCAGCGGCACGCCGCGCCAGCGCGCCACCCCGATCGCGCCCAGCCCCCACTGGGTGCCCGGCGCGGCGTCATGCTGCTGGCGGCCGTAGAAGCGGCGTCCGTTGCCGGCGCACTCGATCGCCACGTCGTACGTCCGCGACGGCATGGCGCGCAGCTCCTCGTAGCCGAACGCGCGCGGACATCGCAGACCGGGGCCGTGCAGGCGCAGCCGCCAGGTCGCGGCGTCGATGAGCGGCGTGCCGGTGTGGTTGCGGACGAAGAACCGGTCGATCGGGGTGTGGTATCCCTGCCCCGACATGGCCTCCCACCGCATCTCGGCGTTCTCGCCGCGCACCCTGAACAGGTGGCCGGGCAGGGGCTTCAGGATGCTCGCCGTGGCGTTCGTCATGGGGTGTCACCTCGTTAATTGGTATTCCCTACCTGTAAACCATTTAATCTCCTCGCGTCGGCTTCCGTCGCGATCCTTTGCCGGAACAAACCCTCACCGTCGCACTCCCCTGGGGGAGCGCGACGGCTCTACCGTGACACTCTGGCTCTACCCGGACGCGGCCGGGGGCTCACCCGGCGAGCGGGCTCGGCCTGTCGCTCAGGACGTGGGCCAGCAGCAGGTCCAGCGGCCGTGGCACGCGGTCGAGTTCGAGCGCCGCGACGAGCAGGCCGGAGTAGCGGATCTTCCGGCCGCTGCCCGCCCCCATGAACCGGCGCAACTGGTCATGCGTGGAACCCTCGCGCCAGGCGGGCTGCCGCTGGAGCGTGCGGAACGACCCCAGCTCGCCCTCGGCCTCGATGACCGCTTCGACCGCGTCGGTGCCGAGCGCCCTGATCAGCTCGTCCTCCAGGTCGGCGACGCACGTGAAGAACCCGAGCGCCTCCAGGCCGTCCCGGTCGAGCCCGGAGCCGAGGCCGGCGCGTTCGAGGCTGCGCCGGTAGTCGTCCTCCTCCCCGGCGTCGCACAGGCCGGCCAGCCGCAGGCCCAGCCCGGCGGGGCCGAATCTGCCGACATAGGTGCCGATGTTCGTGGCGCCGCCCATCGCCACGAGGGAGATGCCCTCGGCCGTCAGATCCCGCTCATGGCGCCGGGCCAGCGCCTCGAACGCCGCCTTGTCGCTGGCGCCCTCGACCAGGACCACGGTTCGCGTCTCGCTCACGAGCCCACCCTTTCACCCGACCCCGACGTTGTTCATCCGCTTTTGCGGGCGCCCCCTGGTCAAAAGTGGGTCTGCCGTTGTCACCGGGGACGTCCGAGGAAGGCCAGGAGGCGTTCGAGAGGCCAGGTGTTGATGACGTCGTCCGGCGTCAGCCAGGCCCGCTGCGCGATCCCGACGCCGAAGCGCTGGTGCGCCAGGTGCGGGATCGCGTGCGAGTCGCTGTCGATGGAGAACTTCACCCCGTGGTGCTTGGCCAGCCGCACCAGGTCGGACGGCAGGTCGGAGCGGTCGGGATAGGAGTCGATCTCCATCGCGGTGCCCGTGCGCGCCGCCGCGCGGAAGACGGCGTCCCAGTCGGCGTCCACCGGCTCGCGCTTGCCGATCTTGCGGGTGGTCGGGTGGCCGATGACGTCGACGTACGGGTTTTCGCAGGCGGCGATGAACCGGCGCGTCATCTCGTCCCGTGACATGCCGAAATGCGAGTGGACCGACGCCACGCACACGTCGAAGTCCCGCAGCACCTCTCCGGGCCAGTCGACCGACCCGTCAGGGGCGATGTTGAGCTCGGAGCCGTGCAGCAGCCGCATGTCCGGATATTTCTCCTGCAGCCGGGCCAGCCGCTCCCGCTGCTCCAGCGCTTTGTCCAGCGTCATCCGCTGCATGGACAGGTCGGGCGCGTGGTCGGTCACCGCGTAGTAGGCGTAACCGCGGGCGTGCCCGGCGGCCACCATGTCCTCCAGCGAGGCGATGCCGTCGGTGAGGTCGGTGTGCGTGTGCAGGTCGCCCTTGAGATCGGCCAGCTCCACCAGCGCCGGCAGCTCGCCCCGCAGCGCCGCCTTGACCTCGCCGCCGTCCTCCCGCATCGGCGGCGGGACGTACTGCATGCCGAGCGCGTGGTAGATCTCCTCCTCCGACTCGGCCGCGATCACCCGCTCGCCCTCGAACAGGCCGTATTCCGACAGCTTCCACCCCTTCTTCACCGCCATCTCCCTGATGGCCACGTTGTGCTCCTTGGAGCCGGTGAAGTACTGAAGAGCCGCGCCCCACGAGCCGGCCGGGATGCGCCGCAGGTCGACCTGGACGCCGGACGTGGTGCGGATCGACGTCTTCTTGTCGCCGGCCGCGATCACCTCCGCGACGTAGGGCTGCGCGCGGAACTCCTCCATGATCGACTCGGGCGCGACCGCGAGGATGTCGATGTCGCCGATCGTGTCCTTCATCCGCCGCAGCGACCCCGCGTAGGCGATCCGCTCGGCGCTCAGCGACCCCATCACCTGCTCGGCCAGCGACATCGCGACCCCGATGTGCACCCGTCTGCCGGACTGCTCCAGCTGCTCGACGCCCTTCAGCAGGTTGGCCAGCGTCTTCGGGCCGAGGCCCTTGACGCCCTTGAGCCGGCCCCCCTCGATGGCCTCGCGCAACGCGTCGGTCGAGTCGATGCCGTAGTCCTCGAACAGCATGATCGCCGTCTTCGGGCCCAGGCTCGGCACCCGCGTCAGCCTCCGCACGCCCTCGGGCACCCGCCCCCGCAGGTCGTCGAGCTGCCGGAAGCTGCCCCGCTGGAGAAACTCCTCCATCTTCTTGGCGATCGCCTCGCCCACCCCGGGCACCGAGCGCACGTCGACCACCGAGATGTCCTCGGGGAACCCGGCGATGGCCTTGGCCGCCTTCTGGTAGCTCCGCACCCGGAAGGCGTCGCCGCCGCAGAGCGCGAACAGCTCCGCGTATTCCTGCAGCGCCGACGCCGCCTCCTCATTTGCCCGCATGCCCCTAACCCTAGAGGCCCGCACCGACAATCCGGGGAGGTCAGAACCGCACCTCACGCGGCCGGTACGGCTCCGCCAGGAACGCCAGCTCCTCCTCCGACAGCCGTACGTCCACCGCCGCCACCGCGTCGTCCACGTGCCGGTCCTTGGTGGCCCCGACGATCGGCGCGGTGACCGCGGGCTGGTGCAGCAGCCAGGCCAGGGCGACCTGCGCGGCCGGCAGCCCACGGTCGGCGGCCACCCGCGCCACGCGGTCCACGATGGCCTTGTCGTTCTCCGGGTCGTACAGGGACTCGATGCGGGTGTCGGAGCCGGCCCGGGAGGTGGACGCCGCCGCGCCCGCCCTGGCCAGCACCCCGCGCGCGAGCGGGCTCCACGGGATCACGCCCACGCCCTGGTCGAGGCAGAGCGGCAGCATCTCCCGCTCCTCCTCCCTGTAGAGCAGGTTGTAGTGCGGCTGCATCGAGACGAACCTCGTCCACCCGTTGAGCTCGGCCACGTGCTGGGCCTTGGCGAACTGCCACGCCCACATGCTGGACGCGCCGAGGTAACGCGCCTTGCCCGCCCGGACCACGTCGTGCAGCGCCTCCATCGTCTCCTCGATGGGCGTCTCGGGGTCCCAGCGGTGGATCTGGTAGAGATCGACGTGGTCGGTGCCGAGCCGGCGCAGTGAGGCGTCGATGGCGGCCATGATGTGCTTGCGCGACAGGCCGCCGTCGTTGGGCCGGCGGCTCATCGGGAAGTACACCTTGGTGGCCAGCACGTAGTCCTCGCGACGCGGGAAGATCGCGCGCAGCGCGTTGCCGGTCACGACCTCGCTCTCGCCCCGGCTGTAGACGTCGGCCGTGTCGAAGAAGGTGACGCCGGCGTCGGCCGCCCGGCGGATGATCGGCTCCGCCTCGTCCTGCGGCAGCGCCCAGTCCTGGCGGGAGGGGTCGCCGTAGCTCATCATGCCGAGGCACACCCGCGAGACCTGCAGACCCGTGCCACCCAGTCGCGTGTAATCCATACCGTTCACATTAGGGGGCGGAACGTACGGGTTTCCGCCCTGTCGACCTGTTCCCCGATCCGGGGGATGCTGCGAAGATGGAACCCCGCGTGCGGCCCCTGCCTCCCGAGGAGTGGGACGGCTTCATCAGGGCCAACCCTTACAACGTCTTCGCCACCATCGCCCGCCACCCGGAGCTCTACCGGGCCTGGCTCGGCTTCGGCGGCGTGCTGCTCGACGGCACACTGCCGGCCCGCGACCGCGAGCTGGCCATCCTGCGCACGGCGTACCACAGCCGCAGCGCCTACGAGTGGGCCCACCACGCCCGCCTCGGCCGCGAGGCGGGCCTGACGGACCTGGAGATCGACTCGGTGCGCCACCCCGACGCGCTGTGGCCGGTCGAGGACCGGCTCGTCCTCCAGGTGGCCGACGACCTGCACTACGGCGGCGACCTGACCGACGCCACCTGGGCGGCGCTCTGCGACCGCTACGACGAGGCGGGCCGGATCGAGCTGGTCATGCTGGTCGCCCACTACCGGATGCTGGCGCTGGTGCTGCGGACGCTCAGAGTGGCGATCGAGGAGTGATCACCGTGACGCCCGGCACCGAGCCCATCGCGGCGAGCGCCTTGCCCGCGTCGGCCAGCCCGATGGTCCTGGTGACGAGCTGGTCGGGGTGGAGCACCCCGGCCCTGATCAGCTCCAGCATCCGCGGATAGGCGTGCGCGGCCATGCCGTGGCTGCCGAGCAGCCGCAGCTCCTGGCCGATCACGCGGTCCATCGGCACCGGGGTCGGCCCGCCGGGCAGCAGGCCCACCTGGACGTGCCGGCCACGGCGGCGCAGGCTCTCGACCGAGGCCGCGCAGGTCTGCGGGCTGCCCAGCGCGTCCAGCGACACGTGCGCGCCGCCCCTGGTCAGCTCGCGCACCTGCGCCGCCGCGTCGCCCGCCGAGGCGTTGACGAAGTGCGTGGCGCCGGCCAGCTCGGCCAGGTGCAGCGCGTCGCCGCTGACGTCCACGGCCACGACGCGGGCGCCGGCGGCCGTGGCGATCATGACGGCGGACAGCCCCACGCCGCCGCAGCCGTGCACCGCGACCCACTCGCCCGGGCGTACCTCGCCCACCTGGGCGACGGCGCGGAAAGCGGTCGCGAAGCGGCAGCCGAGCCCGGCCGCCGTGACGAAGGCCATGTCCTCGGGGACGGCGACCAGGTTGACGTCGGCGTGGTCGATCGCGACGTACTCGGCGAAGGAGCCCCAGTGGGTGAAGCCCGGCTGCGTCTGCCGCTCGCACACCTGCTGCTCGCCCGCCGCGCAGGACGGGCACGTGCCGCAGGCGCACACGAAGGGCGCCGTCACACGCGCGCCCGGCCGCCAGCCGCGTACGTCGGAGCCGACGGCCTCGACGACGCCCGCGAACTCGTGGCCGGGAACGTGCGGCAGGGCCGTGATGTCGGGGTCGTGGCCCTGCCAGCCGTGCCAGTCGGACCGGCACAACCCCGTGGCCAGGACCCTGATCACCGCGCCGTGCGGGGCGGGGGCCGGATCCGGCAGCTCGCGCACGTCGAGCTCGCCCCCGAAGATGTCAAACGCAACCGCTCGCATCTCATGAGCTTAGAGTGAGCGGCCGTGACCTGCGCAAGCACCTGCCCTGTCACAGGTGTGGAATCCGGTGGGCGGGACAGTTAGGGGCCATGGGACAAGACTTGGACAAGGAGCGCTTCTCGGAGGATGAGTACCTCCGTTTCGGAGAGCGCATCCGCGAGCAGCTCGGCACGCTGCGCGAGCTGCTCGGCACCCCCGGCTTCGGTCAGGGGCCGGTGACGATCGGCGCGGAGCTGGAGCTGTTCCTCGTCGACGAGCGGGGCCGGCCCCTCCCGCACAACAGCGAGGTCCGTGAGGCCCTCGGCGACCCCCGCGTGGTGCTGGAGCTCGGCCGCTACAACCTCGAGGTGAACCTGACCCCCACGACGCTGGAGGGCAAGCCGTTCGAGCTGCTGGGCGCGGAGATCCACGACACCGTGACCAAGGTGGACGCGGCGGTCGAGGGCGGCGGCGCGGTGCCCATCGGCATCCTGCCCACGCTGGAGACCGGGGACTTCACGGTCGGCGCGATGAGCGACCAGAACCGCTACCGGGCCATGAGCAGGGGCCTGCGGCGTCTGCGGCTGGAGCCGTTCCTCGTCAAGATCGACGACCTGGAGCTGTCGGTCGAGGACGTCATCCTGGAGAGCGCCAACACCTCCTGGCAGGTGCACATCCGCACCCCGCCGGAGCGCTTCGCCCGGCTGTTCAACGCCGCCCAGCTCGCCATCGGGCCGGTGCTGGCGGCCTGCGGGAACTCGCCGATCTTTCTCGGCCCCCGCAAGTGGGAGGAGACCCGCATCGCGCTGATGGAGGAGGCCGCCGACGACCGCGACGTGGCGCGGCTCGAACGGCGGGACGGGCGGGTCACGTTCGGCTCCGACTGGGTGCGTGAGGGCGCGATCGAGCTGTTCGAGCGGTACGTCGCGGACTACGAGCCCATCGTGCCCGACCTCGTCGACGGCGCCGGGCCCCACGACGTGCCCGAGCTGCGGCTGCACCAGGGCACCATCTGGCAGTGGAACCGGCCCGTCTACGACCCGGCCGACGGCGGCCACCTGCGCATCGAGATGCGGGCGCTGCCCGCCGGGCCCTCGTGCGCGGACATGGCCGCGAACACCGCGTTCCTGATCGGGCTCACGCTCTCGCAGGCCGAACGGGACCTGACCGGCTACCGCTTCGCCGAGGCCTACCAGAACTTCTACCGCGCCGCCATGCACGGGCTGGACGCCAAGCTGTCCTGGCCGGGCTGGGACGGCGAGCACGAGGCCGCCGACCTCATTCTCCGGCTGCTGCCCGAGGCGCGCGAAGGGCTGCTGGGCGCGGGGGTGGCCCCCAGCGACGCCGATCGCGCCCTGGAGATCATGGAGCAGCGTACGCGGCTACGCCGTACGGGCGCGGTGTGGCAGCGCGAGACGCTGGAGCGCTTCGGCGGCGACGTCGAGCAGCTGGTGCGCCGTTATCGTGAGCTGGCCCTGTCGGGACTGCCGGTGCATATGTGGCGTTGAGTCACAACCATCCCCCTTTCGTTTCCGTCACACTGGGTAAAAGGACGGAAAAGGAAGGAAGTTATGTCGGTGACGGGGATGGTAATAACCGATAAATCACCTTTCGTCCTGAATAGGGCGACGGGAGACCTCGCGGACGGAGCGGCCAAACTGGCCGAGGAGATCGGCGCCACCGCCGTCGAAGCGGTGCTGGCCCAGGCCAACCGGGCGGCGGCACGCAGGGGAGCGACCGCCGCCCTCGGCCCGATGCAGCCGAGACCGGCCGAATGGTACGCCTTCGACGCCGGCGACCAGGACACCGTCGACTGGTACCCGCAGGGGATCACCGGCAGCACGGACTCCGGCGCGATCGGCGTCCCGGCGTCCGTCGTGAGCTGGTACTTCAAGCCGGCGGCCGGCGAGCGCGGCATCCGCGTGTCGTTCCTGAGCCCGCGGACGCTGAAGTACCGGCACGCGCTGCTCGTGCTGGCCAAGCCCGACGGCTCGTACGGGCCGATCAACATCCACGCGGGCGGCATCGCCATCGACGGCGACCTGCTCTACGTGGCCGACACGACGCGCGGCCTGCGCGTGTTCGACCTGCGCCGCATCCTCGACCTGCGTACCGCCCAGAACGACCTTGGCGACGCCGACCGCATCGGCCGCTCGGGCGGCAAGTTCCACGCCTTCGGCTACCGCTACGTCATCCCGCAGACCGACATGTGGCGGCTCGCGAACCCCGGCCCGGTCTTCTCCTTCGTCGCCCTCGACCGCAGCGGCGGCACCGGCAAACTGATCGCCGGCGAGTACCGCGAGAACGACCCCGGCGGCCGGGTGGCCCGCTGGAACCTGCCCTTCTCCGGCGGCGAACCCGCCGAGGCGTACGTCATGGGCCAGCCCAAGATCCAGGGCGCGCTCTCCCAGGGCGACACCTGGTACCTCAGCCAGACCGGCGGCTCGGCCCGCAACGGCAAGCTGCTGGTGCACCGCGGCGGCAAGCTCCAGACCAGGCCGTTCCCCATCGGCCCCGAGGACCTCACGGTGCAGGACGGCAGGCTGTGGAGCCTCACGGAGTTCAAGGGCAAACGCGTCGTCTTCGGCGTCGCCCTCTGAGCCGGCGTGTGGGCCGGACGGTAACCAGCCGGTGAGCTGGGCTCAGCCGGCGAGGTGCCGGAACAGGACCTCGCGGTAGCGGGCGTCGAAGGCGTCGTAACGGGCCCGCAGCTCCGCGCCCGGCCAGTCCGCCGGCAGCAGTTCCGGCGGCAGCAGCGGATCGGCCAGCAGATGGCGCAGCACCGCGGCCGACACCAGGAAGCCCTCCGCCAGCCCGTCCGCACGCTCCAGCGCCCCCTCCAGACGGCGGGCCTCGGCCGCCCAGCCGTCGAGATCCCACAACAGGGGAGTGGGATCGCCGTGCGGACGTCCGTCGATGAGCGTGCACTGGGCCGTGACGACCTCCGGCCAGGCGGAGCGCACCAGGTTGGCCGGCCGCATCCAGGTGCCCTCGCGCAGTTCGGCCAGGCGCAGCGCGGTCATCGCGTGCCGCAGCGCGGCCCGGTCGGCGGGGGCACGTCGCTCGGCGGTGACCACCGCCACCTCCCACGTGCCGTCCCACGGCCTGATGTGGGGGTCGCGGCTCTCGTCCTGGCGGGCCTGGCGCTCGACCAGGCGCGGCGAGAGCGTGTAGAAGCCGTTCTCCTGCACGAGGTCGCCCGCCGCCACCATACGGGACAGCGCCACCCGTACGGTGCCCTCGGCCACCCCGAACAGCGCGCCGATGCGGACGAGGTGCCGGGCCGGCAGGCGCGGGGGATGGCTGCCCAGCAGCGCGCTCAGCACGGCCGAGCGGGCGCTCAATGTATTACGCTCTTCCATCGCGTGTCGAGTATATGTAACACTCGCAGTTATGGGGCGCTATCTCATCGAACCCTTCGACCGCAGCGACCGTTACGCCACCGAGCGCTACCAGGGCGCGGCCGGGCGCAACTGGTGGGCCTGCGATCCCACGCTGCACCTGCTCATGCGGCACCACCTGGGCGACGGCTACGCCTGGGCCGAGCCGCACCTCGACCGGCTCGGCGCGCTCATGGGCGGGCCCATCGCCGCCTGGGCGGAGGAGACCGACCGCAACCCGCCGCGCCTGGAGAAGTACGACAAGTGGGGCAGGGACGTCAGCGAGGTCGTCATGCCGCCGTCGTTCCACGCCGCCCGGCAGGCGCTCATGGCCGACAACTTCACCTCGCCCGCCTTCGCCCAGCAGGCCAGGGCCAACGGGGCGAACCCGTCCGCGCTCGCCGCCGCCTGGACGTATCTGCTCGACCAGGCCGACATCGGCATGGGCTGCGCGCTCGGCACGGGCGGCGACATGGTGGTGCAGCTCGCCGAGAAGCACGCCCCCCGGGACGTCCGAGACCGGGTACGGGAGATCTTCGCCAACGGCTACTACTCGGGCGAGGCCGCTCAGATGCTCACCGAGCGGACCGGCGGCTCCGACCTCGCCGCCTTGGAGGCCACGGCCGTGCCCGCCGGCGACGCCTGGCTGCTGACCGGCTTCAAATGGTTCGCCTCCAACGCCAACGGCTCGGCGTTCGTGGTGCTCGCCCGGCTGCCCGAAGGAGCGGTGGCGCCGTTCCTCGTGCTGTGGGAGCGGCGGGACGGCAGCCGCAACGGCGTACGCATCCGGCGGCTCAAGGACAAGCTCGGCACCCGGTCGGTGGCGTCGGGCGAGGTCGAGTTCGCGGACGCCGAGGCGTTCCTGCTCATGGACCGCCCGGACGCCGAGGGCCGCGCACAGGACACGGCCACGTCCGGCGGCTCACGCTCCGGGCTCGGCACCATGATGCAGCTCACCAACGGCTCCCGGCTCGGCGTCGCCATGATGGGCCTCGGCGTGGCCCGCCGGGCGCTGATCGAGTCGCTCTGCTACGCCCGCGCCCGCGAGGCGTTCGGCCGGCCGCTCGCCGAGCAGCCGCTGATGCGCCGCAAGCTGGCCGAACTCGTCGTGGAGGTGGAAGCCGCGCAGGCGCTCGTCTTCGACGGCCACCTCGGACCGCGCCTGCGGCTCGCCCCGGCCCTGATCAAGCTGCGCGCCTCCCGGCTCGGCCTCACCGCCGCGAGCGACGCCGTCGAGGTGCACGGCGGCAACGGCTACATCGAGCAGTGGCCGGTCGCCCGCCTGCTGCGCGACGCCCAGGTCAACCCGATCTGGGAGGGCGGCGACCACATCCTCTGCCTGGACGTACGCCGCGCCATGGCCAAGGAACAGGCCCACCTGCCCTTCCTCGACCGGCTGCGGGCCGCCGCCACCTCCGACCTGGTGCACACCCGCATCGACGACCTCACCAAGGCGATCACCGCCTGGGCCGCCCTGGAGCCCGCCGTGGCCGAGGCCCGGCTGTATCCGCTGGCGCAGTTCATGGCCGACGTCTACGCCGCCGCCCTGCTGGAGGAGCAGGCCGGCTGGGGCCTGGACGACGGCCGCAAATCGCTGGTCGCCCGCCTGTACGCCGACGCCCACCTGGCCGACCGCGGCCCCCTGCGCGGCCTCGACGCCCCCGCCGAGGACCCCTTCGACGCACTCGTCGAGGGAGCCTTCACCGGCTGAGCGCCGGTCCCGGCTGAAACACGCCGGGACCGTACGCCTCTGGGACCCGGCCCGAGGAGGACGACAAGCCGACCCTCCAGATAGAAAACGCTACTGGCCGGACTCGTCGAACAACTCGTCGGCCGCCTGAACGGTGGCCGCGCGCGCAGCCCAGGCTTCGAGCATCTCGACGTCGGAGCAGCCGGTGATGCGGGCGCGGACGTCGTCGGTGACGTCGAGCCCTCGCGCGGAGAGGAACAACAGCACCAGCTTCGCCGCCTCCCGCGCCTTGCCCTCGGCCTGGCCTTCCGCCCTGCCCTCTGCCCTGCCTTCCACCTTGCCTTCTTCGAGGCCGCGACCGTAGTGCTCGCGGGCGAAGGGGCTGTACACCGGCCAGGACGTGGACGCCATGAGTTCCTCCATCGAACACATCTACGCCCGGGAGGAATTGTTGCCCTGACCTGGGCTTGTGTCCGGGCGCTTCTGGTCCTCAAGGTACTCCTTGATCACCGGCAGGCGCTCCCCAAGCTTCCACCGCGCCGAATCCGGTGCGCCGGCCGCTTGCCCCTGCCGGATCAGCGACCAGAAAAACAGCGGTGATAGAGGCAGAACGGTAATGTGCTCGGATGTGAAGCTGGTGGTGCAGGTGAAGCTTCTGCCGACACCCGAGCAGGCGGCGGCTCTGGAGGCCACCCTGCGCGCCGCCAACGAGGCCGCCGGCCTCGTCTCGCGCATCGCCTTCCAGAAGGGGTGTTTTCGCAACTTCGACCTGCGTAAGCACACCTACGAAGAGATCAAGGCCAACTTCGGGCTGGCCGCGCAGGCCGCCCAGCACGTGATCAAGAAGGTGTGCGACGCCTATCGCACCCTGCATGTCAACCTGGCCGCCGGAAACCTGGGCAAGCCAGGATGCGCGCGGCGGGTCAAGGCGGAAAGCAAACCCATCTCCTTCCGCCCGCAGGCCGCCCAGCCGTACGACGACCGGTGCCTGTCCTGGCAGCACGAGGACCGGACGGTGTCGATCTGGACGACTGCCGGGCGGCTGCGTGGCATCGCGTTCACCGGCTCGGCCCAGCAGCTCGCACTGCTGGCCGAGCGCCGCAAGGGTGAGTCCGACCTGGTGTGGCGGGACGGCATGTGGTTCCTCCACGCCACCGTCGAGATGGCCGATGTCCCCGTCGCCGCTCCGGACGGCTTCCTCGGGGTGGATCTGGGCATCACCAACCTCGCGACCACCTCCGACGGGGTGCGGCACAGCGGCAAGGGGCTGAACGCCGTCCGGCGCCGGCACCGCCAGCTGCGCCGCAGACTGCAGGCCAAGGCCACCAAGTCGGCCAAGCGGCTGCTGAAACGACGCCGTCGTAAGGAGGCGCGCTTCGCCGCCGACGTCAACCACCGCCTCGCCAAGCAGGTCGTGACCGAGGCAGAACGCACCGCGCGCGGCATCGCTCTGGAGGACCTCCGGGGGATCCGCGACCGGGTACGGCTTCGCAAGCCCCAGCGGGTCACGTTGCATTCCTGGAGCTTTCACCAGTTGGGAGTCTTCATCGCCTACAAGGCGGCCCGGGCAGGGGTCGCCGTGATCCACGTCGATCCGTCCTACACCTCCCAGCAGTGCTCGCGGTGCGGGCATGTGGGCCAGAACAACCGGCCTGATCAGGAGACCTTCGCCTGTACGTCGTGCGGCTTCGCTGAGCACGCCGATGTCAACGCGGCCCGCAACATCGCCTCACGGGGTGAGGCGGGCTGGGCAGTGAGTCACGCTGCCTGACGCGGACCAGACCGTCGACGCCCATCGACGGCGAGGAGCTGCAAGCTCGGCCGTTCACGATCGAGAAGCTGACTGTACTTCGTAGCGGCAGGCTGGGAAGGGTTCATCGCGGCCTCGTCCATGGCGTGGTGGTCTTGGAGGCGTACGCTCGGCGGAGCTCACCGAGGAGGGCCTGATGACCGTACGTGTGGAGCGCCAGGGACCCGTCACCACTGTGGTGATCAGCCGGCCGGAGGCGCGCAACGCCGTCGATCGCGAGACCGCCGGCGCGCTCGCTGACGCCTTTCGCGGCTTTGAGGAGTCCGATGCCGACGTGGCGGTGTTGTGGGGTGAGGGCGGTACGTTCTGCGCGGGCGCGGATCTCAAGGCGCTGGACAACCGCGTCGGTGAGGAGGGTGACGGGCCGATGGGGCCGACCAGGATGCGCCTGGGCAAGCCCGTCATCGCCGCCGTCGCCGGTCACGCGGTGGCCGGCGGACTTGAGCTGGCCCTGTGGTGCGATCTGCGGGTGGTCGAGGAGGACGCGGTGTTCGGGGTGTTCTGCCGCAGGTGGGGCGTGCCGCTCATCGACGGTGGCACGGTGCGCCTGCCGAGGCTCGTCGGTACGTCCCGCGCCATGGACATGATCCTCACCGGGCGGCCGGTGGGGGCGCGGGAGGCGTACGAGATGGGGCTGGCCAACCGGGTCGTCCCGCGCGGTGAGGCCCGGTCGCGTGCCGAGGAGCTGGCTCGCGAGATCGCCCGTTTCCCGCAGGGGTGCCTGCGCGGTGACCGCCTGTCGGCGCTGGAGCAGGAAGGGATCGGCGAGGAGGAGGCCATGCGCAACGAGCTGCGGCATGGGCTGATGTCGCTGCCCGGTGCCAGGGACGGGGCTGCGCGCTTCGCCGGGGGCGCGGGCCGCCACGGCCGTTTCTGAGAGCGGCCGCTCCTGAAACGGACGTTGCTGACACGGCATGCTGACACGGCATGCGGGGGCGGCTGATTGTCGGAGGCGGAACGTATCGTGAGGTCATGCCTGAGATCGAGGTTGCCGGCCGCGAAGTGCGCATCACCAGCCCCGACAAGGTGGTCTTCCCGCGGAGCGGGCACACCAAGCTCGACCTGATCCGCTACTACCAGGCCGTCGGCGAGGCGGCGCTGCGGGGTGTGCACGGGCGGCCGATGGTGCTGAAGCGGTTCGTGCACGGCATCGAGGAGGAGGCGTTCTTCCAGAAGCGGGCTCCGGCCAAGCGGCCCGACTGGATCGAGGTGGCCGAGCTGAAATACCGCTCGGGGCTGAGCGCGGAGGAGGTCGTCTGCACCGACCTGGCCCAGGTGCTGTGGGTGGTCAACCTCGGCTGCGTCGATCTCAACCCCCATCCCGTACGCGCCGACGACCTGTCCCGTCCCGACGAGCTGCGCATCGACCTCGACCCCGTGCCCGGCGTGCCGTGGTCGGACGTGCTGCGGACCGCCGAGGTGGCGCGCGAGGTGCTGGCCGACCACGGGCTCGTGGCCTGGCCCAAGACGTCCGGATCGCGCGGCTTCCACGTCTACGCCAGGATCGAGCGGCGCTGGCCGTTCGCGAAGGTCCGCAAGGCCGCCGAGACGGTGGCCCGCGAGGTCGAGCGGCGCGCCCCTGACCTGGCCACGAGCCGCTGGTGGAAGGAGGAGCGGCACGGCGTGTTCGTCGACTTCAACCAGAACGCCTACGACCGCACCGTGGCCTCCGCCTACTCGGTGCGCGCCGTGGCCGACGCGCGCGTGTCCACGCCCCTGACCTGGGACGAGGTGCCGGACTGCCGGCCGGAGCTGTTCACGATCGAGACCGTGCCCCGGCGGCTGGTCGAGCGCGGAGACCCCTGGGAGGACCTCGACCTGCATCCCGGCACCCTCGACGGGCTGCTGGAGCTGGCCGAGGAGCTGGGGCCGGCGCCCAAGCCGCCCAAGGGCGAAGGGCGCAGGCAGCAGACGAAGCCGGTCATCGAGATCGCGCGGGCCGAGCACAAGGACGAGGCCCTGGCCGGCCTCGAACGCTGGAAGGCCAAGCACCCGGAGGCGGCGGCCCGGCTGGAGCCCGCCGACGTGCTGGTCGACGGCATGCGCGGGCGCAGCAGCGTCTGGTACCGCATCCGGGTCAACCTGCACAACGTGCCCGAGGGCGAGCGGCCGGAGCAGGAGCCCCTGGAGGTCGACTACGACCCTTGGGGCCGCGCGGCCGAGGGCGACTGAGGGCGGCGGGGGAGGGAGGCCGGGTACGGCGGTGGTGACTCGGCGAGGGGTAGCGGCGGTGGCGCGGGCGTGGCGAGCTTCAGAGGACCGCCGCGCCCGCCCACGCGGCCGACGTGGTCTCGGCCCCGCTCGTCCGGGACGTGACGGAGGCGCGGCAGGCCGTGGCCTACTGGCTGGCCGACGGGGGCGCGAACCTGAGGAACGCCACTCCTCTCACCCCGCCGTACGAGGTCCGCGGCGAACGCACCTCCGGTACCGTCGTGCCGCCCGGCAAACCGATCAAGATCAACCCGGTCTCCCCGCTGGCCGAGGGTGACCCGCCCCGTACGGCGGGCAAGGTGTTCTTCGTCGGCGGCGACCAGCAGCCGCACTGGTGCTCGGCCGTTGCCGTGCAGAGCCAGTACCGCAACCTCGTCGCCACGGCGGCCCACTGCGTGTACGACATGGCGGGCGAGCCCACCACCACCGACAACTGGGTCTTCATCCCCGGCCCCGCCACCGACGGCACGCACCCGCACGGCATCTACGCCGGAAACCGGGTGTTCACCCACTTCGACTTCACGGCGTACAACGACTCCGACCGTGACGTCGCCTTCGTCAACGTCTACAGCGGCGTCGTCCCGTCCGCCGACGGCACGCTCACCACCAACGGCCGGCTGGGGGACATCGTCGGCAGGCAGGGCGTGGCCTACAACCAGTCCATCGACGAGACGACCGCACCCGAGGTCGACGTCTTCGGCTTCCCCGCCGGCCCCCACCCCGACGGGAGCCGGCCTTACACGGGCCAGAGCCTCGAACACTCCGCCGGGCGGGTGTCCGCGACGAGCCTGTCCAGCCCGTCCGCGGACCAGTTGGTCGGCGTCGAGTCCCCGTTCACGGGGGAGGGATCGCTCGGTTCGGCCTGGCTGCAGCGCTACGAGGACGAGCGCGGTCTCGGTTATCTCAACGGCGTCACGGCCGGGGTCTCCGACACCGACGGTGACGGCCGCTACGACACCGGAGTCTCCCCGTACTTTGACACCCCGCTGGCCGACGTCTACAAGGCCGCGGCCGCGAGCTGGACCGGCCGCCTGACCTGAGACGCGTGACGAGGGCGTCCCGCGTACGGTCGCGGGACGCCCTCGCCGCGAGCGCGGGCGTCAGAAGTCGTCGGCGGTGCGGATCCGGTCGCGGATCCAGACGCCGGCCTCCTTCAGCCGGCCCGTCCCGGCGAAGGAGCCGTTCGGGCAGGTCCCGGTGGTGAAGACGGCGCCGGTGCGGAAGTCGTCGGAGAAGTTCCAGTTCACCCAGCTGATCTTCTTCTGGGCCAGCAGGTCGAGATACTGCTGCGACCTGGTGAAGTTGTTGGCCCCGTCGCCGGACGCGCTCTGGGTGCCGAACTCGGTCACGAAGATCGGCAGCCGGTCGGCGGCCCTGGACAGGGTGTTCAGATAGGTGGTGCCGTGCGAGGCCGCGTAGAAGTGGAACGTGTACATGATGTTGGCGGCGTTGACCGGGTTGTTCACGATCTCGGTCTCGTCGGCGCCGGCGGAGACGCCGAGCGACGACCACGCGCGGGTGCCGACCAGGATCGGGGCGTCGGGGTCGTGCTGCCGGATCACCGGGATGAGCTGGTGCGCGTAGTCGCGGATGACGGACCAGGTGACGGCGTCGCCGTTCGGCTCGTTGGCGATCTCGTACAGGATGTTCTTCTTGTTGTCGTGCCGCTGGGCGATCTCGGTGAAGAACGTCTTGGCCCGGGCGAGGTTGTACATCGGGTCGCCGGGGTCGAGCATGTGCCAGTCGACGATCGCGTACATGCCGCGGGCGGTGGCCATCTCGATCAGGGAGTGGACGCGGTCGGTGAACAGCCGGGGGTTGGTCTCGTAGCCGTCCTCCTGGATGTACATCGAGATGCGCAGGACGTCGGCCTTCCAGTCGCCGGCCAGCGCGTCGAGCGAGGCGGTGTTGAGGCACTGGCTGTACCACTGGATGCCGTGGCTGCTCATGCCGCGGAGCTGGATCTGCTTGCCGTTCTGGTTGCAGAGCTTGACGCCGCACACGCGGAGCTGGCCGTTGGCCTGCACGGGGGTGCCGCCGCCGCTGCCCGTGGGGGCGCCGTAGACCTCCAGCTCCCACAGGGAGTAGCCGTAGGGGGTGCCGCGCTGGGTGCCATAAACCCGGACGTACCGGCCGGCGCCGCTGACCGTGAGGTCGTCGACCGCGCCGTCGCCGCTGCCGGTGGAGTAGATGTCACTCCAGGTGGAGCCGTCGGGCGAGGTCTGCACCCGGTACGCGGTGGCGTGGGCGACCTCCCAGGTCAGCCGGACCCGGGAGATGGTGTGCGTGGAGCCGAGGTCCACCCGGATCCACTGCGGGTCGACCCCTTCGGCGCTGGCCCAGCGGGTGGCCGGGTTGCCGTCGACCGCCTTGCCCGGCTCCAGGCCGGCGGCCTCGGTGGAGGAGGCCGTCACGGCCCTGCCCTGCGACACCAGGGGGTCGGCCGCCACCTGCGGCGCCGTGGCCGCGCCCGCGCCGGACGGCGCCACCAGGGGTAACGCCATCGCGGCCACGATGGTCAGGATGCTCGCCCATGCGCTTCGCCTCACGTACGACTCCGATTCTCCGGGGGACGGTCGGGCACCTCATCGGGTTAGGAAAGTTTCCTAACTTGCGGCGCAGCATAAGTTGACCTCTTCCCTGACGCAAGGCCCAAAGTGTCAGAAAAGATCGCGTCAGCCGCGGGTGGGGCGCTCGTAGCCGTCGTCGCCGCCGTACACGTGCACGTCAGGATCCTGCTCCGGCTGCGTGGCCGGGCTGGTGGGGGAGGCGGTGTGCTCGGAGGCGAAGTCGTCGGAGTCGGGGAAGGCGGCCGAGCCGCCCCAGCGGGCGGCGCGCGCCGTCGCGGGCGGCGCCAGGTAGTCGTCCCAGGTGATCGTGCCGCGGGGCGTCGCGTCCGTGGTCAGCTCGCCGGCGCGCTGGGCCGCGTACAGCCGGCCGGGGAAGCGCATCGGCAGGTAGAGCCGGCGCAGGCCGTGCAGGCGGCACCAGGTACGGGCCAGCCGGGCATGGTCGAGCACTTCCGGCCCGCCGAACTCGACCGCCGTCCCGAGTGGTTCGCCGCCGATGAGCTCGGCCGCCCGCGCCGCGACCTCGCCCGTGTGCACCGGCTGCATGAGCACGGTCGGATCCACGGGCAGCACCGGGAGCACGGCGTGGTCGCGCAACCGCTGGTGCAGCCACTGCTGGAACAGGGTGCTGCGGAGCACGGTCCAGCCGAGGCCGCCGGCGGCGACCAGGCGTTCGGCCTCCAGCTTGTACGCGAGATAGCCGACAGGAGCCCGATCGGCGCCGACCATCGAGGTGAGCAGCAGATGCCCGACCCCGGCCTCGCGGGCGGCGAGGACGAGCCGGCGGGTGCCCGGGATGTCGGCGGCGCCGCGCCCCCTGCGGCCGCTGGTGGCCAGGTGCGCGACCGCGTCCATGCCGGCCAGGGCCTCCGGGACGCCGTGCCCGGAGAACAGGTCGCCCCACACCCATTCGACGTTGCCGCGGCTCTCCCTCCTGGCACGGCTCAGCGCCCGCACCTGGTGACCCGCCTTCACCAGTGCGGGCACCAGGGCCCTGCCCAGCATGCCTGTCGCTCCCGTGACCAGAATCCGCATGCGGCCCCCTCTACCCCCGATTCCGCTGGTCTGACATGTCTTCGCACGTCAGGGGTAGAAAGCAGCGGCACCGCGTTCAGGGGTTCCGCGACGCCGGGCCCGCCCAGGTGCCGGCGGCCGGGGGATCGGCGAACGCGCGGCCGATCCGTCCCGCCACGTGCAGCAGCGGCTCGACCAGCCGGGGCAGCTCGCGGGCGCGGCGCGAGGAGAGCACGATGCCGAGCGCGGCCATGGCACGCCCGTCCACCACGATGGGCGCGGCGGCCGAGCAGGAGCCGAGCGTCATCTCCTCGTAGGTGAGCGCGTACCCCTGCGCGCGCACCGCGGCGAGCTCCCTGGCCAGGCGTCCCGGCTCGGTGATCGTGTGCGGGGTGGGGCGTTCGAGCGTGCGGGCCAGGTACGACGTGACGAACCAGTCGGGCTCGTGGGCCAGCAGCGCCCGGCCGACGCCGGTCGGGTGCATGGGCAGCCGGCCGCCGGTCCTGGAGACGATGGGGACGGCGCGGCGGCCGTACACCTTGTCCACGTACAGCACCTCCATGCCGTCGCGGACGGCGAGGTGCACGTTCTCGCCGGTGGTGCCGAACAGCTCCTGCAACCACGGATGCGCGAGCGCCACCAGCCGGCCGGGGGCGAGCTGGCCGAGCTCCCACAGCCGCAGCCCCACGCGCAGCCGCCCGTCGGGGTCGCGGGCCAGCGCCTGCCACTCCTCCAGCTCGGCGACCAGCCGGTGCG
Organism: Nonomuraea sp. LP-02; assembly: GCF_036289125.1. Taxonomy (NCBI): domain Bacteria; kingdom Bacillati; phylum Actinomycetota; class Actinomycetes; order Streptosporangiales; family Streptosporangiaceae; genus Nonomuraea; species Nonomuraea sp. LP-02. The sequence goes on from NZ_JAXCLK010000001.1 coordinate 534,417, forward strand.
CGGTGCTCAGCGGGACGCCGGCGCGACTGGCCAGCTCCGTCAGCGTGAGCTGGGGGTGCGCGGCGTCGAACGCCCCGAGCAGGGCCAGCACCTTGGACGTCACGGTCCGGCCCGGCTCCCTGGATCCTCCTGCCATGGGGTAAATCCTGCATCAGGATTCCACTGGACGGAAGCCGGGCCTCCCACCAAAGGGGGACGAGGCAGCATGCTTCGGTCATGCGAACTCAGGTCGGGATCATCGGCGCGGGCCCGGCGGGCCTGCTGCTGTCTCATCTGCTCCACCTGCGGGGCATCTCCTCCGTGGTGCTGGAGCGGCGCAGCCGCGACTACGTCGAGCGGCGGGTACGGGCCGGCGTCCTGGAGCAGGGCACCGTGGACACCCTCATCGAGGCCGGCGTCGGGGAGCGGATGCAGCGCGAGGGCCTGCCGCACCACGGCATCGAGCTGCGGTACGGCGGCGCCGGCCACCGCATCGCCTTCGAGAAGCTGGTGCCCGGCCGCGCGATCACCGTCTACGGCCAGCAGGAGGTCGTCAAGGACCTCATCGCGGCGCGACTGGCGGCCGGGGGAGACGTGCGCTTCGAGGTCGACAACGTGGTGCCGCACTCGCTGGAGTCCGAGCCGTACATCACCTTCGGCGACGGGGAGCGGCTGGACTGCGACGTCATCGCGGGCTGCGACGGCTTCCACGGCGTGTCCCGGCCGTCCGTTCCCGAGGGCGTCCTGACCGTCTTCGAGCGGGAATATCCGTTCGCCTGGCTGGGCGTCCTGGCCGACGTCGCGCCCTCGTCCGAGGAGCTGATCTACGCCAGGACCGACCGCGGCTTCGCGCTGCACAGCATGCGCTCGCCCACCGTCAGCCGCTTCTACCTCCAGGTCCCCGCCGACACGAAGGTGGAGGACTGGCCGGACGAGCGGATCTGGGACGAGCTGCGGGCCCGGCTGGAGAGCGTGCCGGGCTTCACGCTGACCACCGGCCGGATCACCGAGAAGGGCGTCACGCCGATGCGCTCGTTCGTGACCGAGCCCATGCAGTACGGCCGGCTCTACCTGGCCGGGGACGCCGCCCACATCGTGCCGCCGACCGGGGCCAAGGGGCTCAACCTGGCGGTGGCCGACGTGCGGGTGCTGACCGAGGCGCTGGCCGCGTACTTCGCCGACGGCTCGACCACCCTGCTGGACGGCTACTCGGAGGCGTGCCTGAAGCGGGTGTGGCGGGCGCAGCACTTCTCGTGGTGGATGACGACGCTGCTGCACACGTTCGAGGACGAGGACGCCTACGGGGGGCGGCTCCAGCTCTCCTACCTGGACTACGTCACCTCGTCCGAGGCCGCCGCGACGACGCTCGCGGAGAACTACGTCGGGCTGCCGTTCCCTGATGACGCACGACTAAACGTGCTTTAAGGTGTTTTGGTGGTGTTTGAGGATGGCTGGGCGTCTTCGCCCCTTCGCTGGCTGATGAACGCGCTGGGCGCCTCCCAGCTCGCCCGCTTGGGCGCCGAGCCCGGACTGGTCGCCGCCGTGGACCAGCACGCGGCCGACCTGCGGGAGGCGATCCCCATCGACCAGGAGACGCTGGGTGACTACCTGCTCGGCTTCCTCGACGAGCTGCGCCACCGCGGCTGGGTGTTCACCGGCGAGGCGGACGAGCCGTCGCTCCGGCTGACGGCGGTCTGCTGGCTGGCCCGTGAGCACGGCTTCCTGGGCGACGAACTCCCCGCCTGAGCCACCGGCTGATCTCGCCGAAGGACCTTGCACGCCCCGTCGAGCCGCCCGTCGGCCTTGCACGCCCCGCCGACTGGCCGCGCCGGCCTTGCATGCCCCGCCGACCGGCCGCGTGTGGCGGCCGGCCGGCGGGATGCGCCCGTCGCTCCGGGCGGGTGGGCGGTGCCGGGCGGCGGGCCGTTCTCGGAGGGGTCAGCCCGGAGGCATGTCGGAGCGGTGCGGCCCCGAAGGCGGCGACATCCCGCCCGGAGGCGTGGACCTCCCGCCCGGAGTCGTGCCCGGCCGGTCGGCCGCCGTCGCGCCCGGCGCCGTGCCGATGGGCGCGGTCTCCTCGCCGTGCATGGCGGCGGCGTCCCGCCGCCCGCGCTGGTAGGCCTCGGCATGCGCCCTGGCCTGCGGGGCCTCGGCCTCCATGCGGCTGAGCCAGCGCTCCCAGCGCTGCTGCATCGGCCGGATCAGGCCGCCGCCGATGCCGATGGCGAGAATGGCGCCGATCGTCCCGAGCACGGTGACCAGCACCGGAGTGGTGACCGTGGTGGCCACGCCGATCTGGTTGAGCGCGGCGATGATGCCCAGCGCCCAGATGAACACGGCGGCCGCGGTGGCGATCCAGCGGCCGTACGACAGCCCGCCGAGCGCCCCGTTGAGTATGTCCCGGACGGCCTTGGCGATCGCGCCGGCGACCACGACGATCACGATGGCGACCAGTGCCCTGGGCAGCCACGCGACGACGCCGGTGAGCAGCGCCGAGATCGGGTTCGGCCCGAAGACGCTGAAGGCTATCTGCAGGGTGACCAGCACGATGGCGTAGAAGACGATCCTGCCCAGCAGGCTGCTGGCGTCGTACTTGCTGCGTTCGAGCCAGCGGCGCACGCCGCTGCGTTCCACCGCGCGGTCGAAGCCGACCCGCTGCAGGATCTTGTCGACCACCTTCTCCAAAGCCTTGGCGATGAGGTACCCGATGATCAGGATCACCAGGAACGCGACCAGCCTAGGCACGAACGTCGCAATTGATCGCCAGGCGTCCGTGAGGCCCTGGCCTATGTTGATGTCCACGCTTTCCTCCTCCGAGGAGCCAGTGCCACGGCGCTACCCGGAGAGCAACGGCGCATGCGCAAAGGGACATCAAAACTTCTCAAGACCCGACAAATCGCCCAGATAGCGGCGGCAAGAATCGGCATCGCGGGCGCGGAACGCCGAAAGGCCCCGCGGTCGGCGGGGCCTTTCGATGGGGTGGACGATACTGGGATTGAACCAGTGACCTCTTCCGTGTCAGGGAAGCGCTCTCCCGCTGAGCTAATCGTCCGTGTTGAGTTGTCACTCAGAGCGGAAGACGGGATTCGAACCCGCGACCCTCACCTTGGCAAGGTGATGCTCTACCACTGAGCCACTTCCGCATGGCGTTGTCTTTACTTTAGCGGATCCTGGCGGGTCCGCCGTTCAGCGAGGTGGAGACGGGATTTGAACCCGTGTAGACGGCTTTGCAGGCCGCTGCCTCGCCTCTCGGCCACTCCACCAGGAGTCACACTCCGAGCGGAAGACGGGATTCGAACCCGCGACCCTCACCTTGGCAAGGTGATGCTCTACCACTGAGCCACTTCCGCGTGAACCCCAGGCTACGTGCTCCGGGCCACGGGAAAACCATATCGTCTCCGCGGAGTGCCCGTGCGCACTCGGCCGCCCGTGCGGCGAAAATTCACGGGATCAACCGCACGTCCTTCGCCATGACGAACGCGATCCGGTGCCCGAGCTGGATCTGGTGGTAGCGGATGGTGCCGGTCGTCGTGACGTGCCGCGACGGGCTGAAGGCCCCGGCCGAGTAGTGGGAGCCGGTGATCGTGTCGCCCACCGTGTACGTCTGCCCCGGCGCGATCCGGTACTGCAGCGGCGTCAGCGGCTGCGCGGCCGCCTTCGTGTACGCCGACGTCTCCGGATAGGCCCGCCCGTACACCCGGGTGCCCGCCCGCAGCGGCGTGACCAGCGGTCCCTTGGCGGGCACGGCGACCGGCCGCGCGGCCGGGTTGTGGAACCACGCCTTCTGCCCGAGGTACCAGATCGCCGTCCAGTCCCCCCGTCGCTCCGCGACCGCGTAGCGCTGGCCGGTCGAGGCGCGGGCGGCGTGGTCGTACACGCTGTACGTGCTGGCCTTGCCGCCGTGCTTGCCGGCGTCGGTGACCAGGGAGGCGTTCTCGCGCGGCGCGGTGCGCAGCCAGACCGTGGACGCGCCGTGCGGCGGGCAGTCCTTGCCCGCCTTCGTGGTGACGCAGCCGGTGAAGCGCGGCTGGTTGTCGTCGTACGACGGCCGGATGAGCACCGAGTCGCCGTTCTTCGCGGCCCGCAGCGGCCGGCCCATCAGCTCGAAGTAGTGGGCCCAGTCCCAGTAGGGTCCCGGGTCGTCGTGCATGCCGGCGACGGTCTGGGGGGTTGTGCCGGGGACGTTGTCGTGGCCCAGGATGTGCGCCCGGTCGAGCGGCACGCCGTATTTGTTCGCGAGGTAGCGCACCAGCTTGGCCGAGGACCGGTACATCGCCTCGGTGTACCACGCCCCGCCCTTGGCCAGGTAGCCCTCGTGCTCGATGCCGATCGAGCGGGTGTTGACGTCCCAGTTGCCCGCGTGCCAGGCCAGGTCGTTGGTCCTGACGTGCTGGGCCACGTGGCCGTCGCGGGAGCGGATCGTGTAGTGCCAGCTCACGTACTTGGGGTCGCGGACCATGGTCGGGATGCCCCCGTAGCCGCCCTCGGTGTCGTGGATGACGATGTAGTCGACGTGCCGGGTCTTGAACAGGCGGTCGTGGTTGCCGTAGTCCTTGCCGCCCTTCTTGCCGAAGCGCTTGTGCGCGGCCGGCATCCACTCGCAGGCCAGGCTCGCGGGGCACTCTGCGGAGGAGGAGCGGCCCGAGGCCGCGGTCACCTCGGCCGGGTCGTACGGCTCGGCGACGTCGTCCTCCATCGGGACCTCGGCGTGGTCGTACTGGTCAGGGAAGAACTCGGGGTAGGCCTCGTCGTACGGGGGGTCGGACCGTACGCGCAGGCCGGGCACCGGATCGAGGCGCACCACCTGCCCGTCGTCGGTGCGCCGCACCATGCCCTCCCTCATCACCGCGAACACCTCGTCGGCGAACTGCCGCGCCGCGGCCGGGTCGTCGGCGCCGGAGAAGCGGGCGACGGCGTCGTACCAGCCGGCCAGGCCGGGGTTCGCATCGCTGCTCGCATCGGTGCTCGGGGTGTCGTGGTAGGAGGCGAGCAGGGCGGCGCCGGCGCGGATGTTGGCGGCCGGGTCGTCGCGCAGCCGGGCGGGCGTGACGCCGATGAGCCGCCCGGCCTCGGGCAGCGTCGTGTGCGCCGGCTTCGCGGCGGCGCTCAGCGGGGACAGCATGTGCACCGGCCGGGGCGGCATCGGCCGGGACTCGTCGCCGCGGGCGTCCCCGAGCGCGTCCCCGACGGTGAGGGCGCCGGCGGGGAGGGCGTCCACGAGGTGCATCGGCCCGTAGCCGCCTGCGGTGCTGGGCCGCCCCTCGTGCGCGTCCCACCGCGAGCCCAGGTACGCCACCCCCAGCAGCACGCTCTGCGGCACCCCGAACTCGCGCGCCGCCGCGGCGAACTCGCCCTGCCGACCGGCCGGGACCTCCCGGACGGGCGACAGCGTGGGCCCCGCCACGGGCGCGAGGCCGGCGAGCAGCGAGATCGGCCAGGCCAGCCAGAAGTGCATGTCCATCCCCCTGAAGCGCGTCACGGCGTGACTACGCTTCGTAGTCTTCCCAGGAAAGGGCTGGGTCAGACGGGGCTCCTGTTACTGGTGGGACTTGAGGAAGAGTTAATTCCTGCCCGATATCGGGCAGGATGTTGGCGTGTCTCGTTCCAGATGCGTAGTGTCCTCCTCTGTGTCCACGGCACGGCATCCCTACGAGGACCTCATCGCCCACCTCATCCGGACGAGCGCGCTCGGCCCGGGAGAGGCGGCGCGCGTCGTCGCCGACGTGCTGGCCTACTTCTCCGAGACGGCCGAGGAGTACGTCCGGCGCCGCCACGGCGAGCTCAAGGCGCGCGGCCACACCAACGACGAGATCTTCCCCAGGATCGCCGCCGAGTTACGCGGCCGCCGGGTGGCCGCGCCCGAGCTGTCACTGCGGCAGCTCCGCAGGATCGTCTACGGATAACCAGAAACGCAGAGGAGACCTCGATGTGCGGAATCGTGGCCTATGTGGGCCCCAAGGACGCGGCGCCCATCCTGTTGGAGGGGCTGCAGCGGCTCGAGTACCGAGGCTATGACTCCGCCGGGCTCGTGGTGTCCAACAAAGGGCTGAAGCTCCGCAAGGTCAAGGGCAGGGTGGCCGACCTGGCCAAGGTCGTGCCGGCCAGGTTCAAGGGCGGGCTCGGCATCGGGCACACCCGCTGGGCCACGCACGGCGTCCCGAGCGACGAGAACGCCCACCCGCACCTGTCCGCCGACCAGCGCATCGCGGTCGTGCACAACGGCATCATCGAGAACGCCGCCGAGCTGCGCGCCAAGCTGGTCGCCGACGGCGTCGAGTTCGCCTCCGAGACCGACACCGAGGTGCTGGCCCACCTGATCGCCCACGCCGTGGACGAGAACGACACCCTGGAGGAGGCGGTCAGGAAGACGCTGAAGAGCATCGTCGGCACGTACGGCATCGCGGTCATCGACGCCGAGCGCCCCGGCGAGGTGGTCGTGGCCCGCAACGGCAGCCCGATCGTGCTCGGCATCGGCGAGAAGGAGATGTTCGCCGCCTCCGACGTCGCCGCCCTGATCCGCTACACCCGCCAGGTCGTGCACCTGGAGGACGGCGAGCTGGCGGTGATCAAGGCCGACGGCTTCCACACCTTCTCCAGCGACGCCCGCGAGACGGCCAAGGAGCCGCTGACCGTCGACTGGGACGCCGGCCACTACGACACCGGCGGCTACGAGCACTACCTGCTCAAGGAGATCTCCGAGCAGCCCGAGACGATCACCAGGACGATGTCCGGCCGGCTCGACGAGCGCTTCCACGTCGCGCACCTCGGCGGGCTCAACATGGACGCCCGCGAGACCCGCTCGTTCCGCCGGGTGAAGATCATCGGTTGCGGATCGGCGTACTACTCGGGACAGATCGGCGCGCAGCTCATCGAGGAGCTGGCGCGCATCCCCGCCGACGCCGAGCCGGCCAGCGAGTTCCGCTACCGCAACCCGGTCGTCGACCCCGACACGCTCTACGTCGCGATCAGCCAGTCCGGCGAGACCTACGACACGCTGGCCGCCGTCCAGGAGCTCAAGCGCAAGGGCGGCCGGGTCATCGGCATCGTCAACGCCGTGGGCAGCGCCATCGCCCGCGAGGTGGACGGCGGCATCTACCTGCACGCCGGGCCCGAGGTCTCGGTCGCCTCGACCAAGGCGTTCACCTCCACGGCGGTCGCCTTCGCGCTGCTCGCGCTGCACCTCGGCCGGGTGCGCGACCTGTCGCCGGCCGACGGGCGGCGCATCGTGGAGGGCCTGCGCCGGCTGCCCGGCCAGATCGCCGACATCCTCACCCAGGGCGACAAGATCGCCGAGCTGGCCCGCAAGTACGCCGGCCACCCGAGCATGATGTTCGTCGGGCGGGTGCGCGGCTACCCGGTGGCCAGGGAGGGCGCGCAGAAGCTCAAGGAGATCTCGTACGTGCACGCCGAGGCGTACCCGGCGAGCGAGCTCAAGCACGGCCCGCTCGCGCTGATCGGCCCCGAGATGCCGACGGTCGCGATCGTCCCCGACGACGAGCTGCTGGACAAGAACCTCACCACGCTCGGCGAGATCCGCACCCGCGGCGGCCAGGTGCTCATGGTCGGCCACCGGGAGCCGGACACCAACCTGGCCGACGACGTCATCGTGATCCCGAAGAACGAGGTCGAGCTGGACCCGATCCTGCTCACCATCCCGCTCCAGCTCCTCGCCTACCACGCCGCGGTCGCGCTGGACCGGGACGTCGACAAGCCGCGCAATCTAGCCAAGAGCGTTACTGTTGAGTAATTGACTCCAATTAAGCCACATTTCGCTCTGGGTAGTGTTATCTGGGCCCGGACGGCATAAATTCGATACGTGCGGCAGTTCGACCAGCAACGGCCCAATCTCGCACGCATGTACGACTACATGCTCGGCGGGACGGACAACTTCGCGGTCGACCGCCTGGCCATCGAGCAGCTCGCCGAGCTGGTCCCGGAGGCGGTCCCGCTGGCCCGCGCGAACCGGGCCTTCCTGCAGCGTGCCGTGCGCTACGTCGCCGCCGCCGGGATCGACCAGTTCATCGACCTGGGCAGCGGGCTGCCCACCCAGGGCAGCGCGCACGAGGTGGCGCCCGGCGCCCGGGTCGTCTACGTCGACCACGACCCCGTCGTGGCCGCCCACGCCAAGGCCCTGCTCACGAACGTGGGCAGGGCCGTCTGCGTCGAGGCCGACCTGCTGGACGCCGACGACGTGCTGGCCAAGGCCGGTGACTTCCTCGACCTGGACCGGCCGGTCGCCGTCCTGCTGGTGTCGATCCTGCACTTCCTGCCCGACTCCGCCCAGCCGGGGCGGGCCGTGGCCCGGCTGCGCGAGCGGGTCGTCCCCGGCAGCTTCCTGGTGATCAGCCACGCCACCACGATGGGGCGGCTGGGGGACGAGGAGGTCCCCCGCGGCTACCGGGGCTCGTCCGGGGGCGGGGGAGCGGACCGGCGGCCGTCGGAGATCCGGCGTTTCTTCGGCGAGTTCTCCCTTGATCCGCCCGGACTGGTGCAGGCCGTCGACTGGCGGCCGGACCGGCCGAAACTCGTGGGCGATTGGACGCTGCCGTCGTCGCTCATGGCGGGCGTGGCCCGGAAAATCGATCTTTCCACTCCAGCGTAAAAAGCGACATTTCACCAAATTTCGGCTGGTGGGATCTGTCGCCTATATGTGTATCTCTGCGTAATGTGTGAATAACTGTAGGTAAGGGGGATTCGCGGAGCTTCGGGGGAGAGGCACATGCGCCGTCGAGAGTTCCTGGCAAGCCTGCTGGCCGCGTCCGGCGCGGCGTTGACCGGAGCGGCGCTGAGTGGCTGCGGCGCCCGGCAGGTCACCGGCGGCCCCGGCCGGTCGGGGCTGCGGGCGCGGTTCGTCATCGACCCGGCATCCCGCCGCTGGAGCGAGGTCGGGCGGGCGCTCGCCGGCGCGGCCCGCGCCGCGGGGTACGAGACCGGCACCGGCACCAAGGTCACCGTGAGCGGCCTGTCCGCGATGACCGCCGCCGAGCTCAACAACGGCCAGACCCTGCTCGACCTGGCCACCCCTCTCGCCCGGCTGGCCGGCGACGTCGAGGTCGTGGTCGTGCCGGGCGACTCCCGCTTCAAGGACTTCGAGGGCTTCGCCGCCCAGTTGCTGGCCCGGCCCGGTGCGACGCCGCTGGCCGGCGGCCCGCAGGGCGCGCCCGACCACCTGCTGTTCGGCCTGATCGCCAAGGGCATCGGCGCCGACGCCCGGCAGGTCGACTACACCGGCTATCCCGGCAGCCAGGAGGTCGTGACCGCCCTGCTGTCCGGCAAGGCCGCGGCGGCCACCGGGGCGCTCGCCGACTGGCGGGACGGCCTCGCCCGCGGCCGGCTCCGGGCGCTCGCGGTCTCGTGCGCCCAGCGGGTGCCCGAGGTGGACGCGCCGACGCTGCTGGAGTCCGGCGTACGGGTCGACTTCACCGACTGGACCGCCGCCTTCGGCCCCGACGAGATGCCGGACGAGAGCCGCGAGGCGGCCGTGCGCATGTGCGAGGAGGCGACCTCCTCCACCGGCTGGCTGGCCGCCTGCCGTGCCGCCGGCTGGGTCTCGATCCCGCTCGGCGGCGACGACTTCGTGCTCTGGCTGTCCTCCGAGGTCGAGCGCACCCGGGCCGTCCTCCATGACCTGGGGCTGATCAACTCGGCGCGAGCCACAACCTGTAGGGGTAGTTGCGGGAAGGGCCACTAGATGTAGGATCCAGGTCGTCGCTGGTTCGCCCCTCGGGGCGGAGTGAAAGGGAACCCGGTGCGATTCCGGGGCTGCCCCGCAGCGGTGAGCGGGAACGACCGCCGTCATGAGCACTGGAGTGATCCGGGAAGCGACGGCCAGTAGGAGCCGATGAGGCGCGCCCGCGAGCCCGAAGACCTGCCCGCGACGTGACCGTCCATGGCCCCGAGGGAGGGCAGGCGGGGCGACGCGGCCTGCCCGCGTGGCTCTCACGTGCCCTTCCCCGGGAATGAGCTCGCGAGGAGAGAGCACGTGACGCAGACTGTCGAGGCCGCCAGGCACCTGGACGCGGCCGGTCGCCGGCTGGCCATCGAGGAGGCCGCCGCCCGGGTGATCACGGACCCGGAGAACTCCCGGGTCGCCGCCAGGCTGCTGGCCGAGGAGATCGCCGAGGAGGCGGCCGCGCAGGGGGTCCGCGCCTTCTCCGAGTCGGTGGCCGCGTGCCACGCGGCCGGGCTGCTCCAGGACCGGCTGGCCGCGTTCGTCGCCGAGCACGCCGCCGAGCTGGACGCCCTCGTCGATCCGGCGGCCGACGACCGTTTCGAGTATTTCGGCCTGCGCACCGTGCACGACCGTTACCTGCTGCGCCATCCCGAGACCCGGGCGGTGCTGGAGCGGCCGCAGCACTTCTTCCTGCGCGTCGCCTGCGGGCTCGCGGAGACCGTGGCGGAGGCGGCCGAGCTGTACGGGCTGATGTCGACGTTGTCGTACCTGCCCAGCTCGCCCACGCTGTTCAACTCCGGCAGCCGGCGCCCGCAGCTGTCGTCGTGCTTCCTGCTCGACTCGCCGCGCGACGAGCTGGAGGCCATCTACGAGCGCTACGGCCAGGTCGCCCGCCTGTCCAAGTACGCCGGCGGCATCGGCATCTCCTGGACCAGGGTCCGCTCGCGCGGCTCGCTGATCCGCGGCACCAACGGCCACTCCAACGGCATCGTCCCCTGGCTGCGCACCCTCGACGCCTCGGTGGCGGCGGTCAACCAGGGCGGCCGGCGCAAGGGCGCGGCCTGCGTCTACCTGGAGACCTGGCACGCCGACATCGAGGAGTTCCTGGAGCTGCGCGACAACACCGGCGAGGACGCCCGCCGCACCCACAACCTCAACCTGGCCAACTGGGTGCCGGACGAGTTCATGCGCCGGGTCGAGGCGGACGAGGTCTGGTCCCTGTTCGACCCGAAGGAGACGCCCGACCTCACCGACCTGTACGGCGAGGAGTTCACCGCCGCCTACCGCGCGTACGAGGCGGCCGGCCGCTTCGTCCGGCAGATCCCCGCCCGCACCCTCTACGGCCGGATGATGCGCACCCTCGCCCAGACCGGCAACGGCTGGATGACCTTCAAGGACGCCGCCAACCGCACCTCCAACCAGACCGCCCGCCCCGGCAACGTCATCCACCTGTCGAACCTGTGCACCGAGATCCTGGAGGTCACCAGCGACGGCGAGACCGCCGTCTGCAACCTGGGCTCGGTCAACCTGGCCGCCCATCTGACAGCGGACGACCTGGACTGGGAACGGCTGCGCGGCACCGTCCGCACCGCCGTGCGCTTCCTCGACCGGACCATCGACCTCGGCTTCTACCCGACGCCCGAGGCCGAGGCGGCCAACCGGCGCTGGCGGCCCATCGGGCTCGGCGTCATGGGGCTCGCCGACGTGTTCTTCGCGCTGCGGCTGCCGTTCGACTCGCCGCGGGCGCTCGAGCTGTCCACCAGGATCGCCGAGGAGATCGCGCTCACCGCGTACGACACCTCGGCCGACCTGGCCGCCGAGCGTGGCCGGCACCCCTCCTACGCCGACACCCGCGCGGCCGGCGGCGTGCTGCACCCCGACCACTACCTGCCGGCCACGCCCCGCTGGGAGGCGGTGCGCGCCAAGATCGCGCGGACCGGGTTGCGCAACTCCCTCATGGTCGCGATCGCGCCGACCGCGACCATCGCCTCCATCGCCGGCTGCTACGAGTGCATCGAGCCGCAGGTGTCCAACGTGTTCAAGCGCGAGACCCTGTCCGGCGAGTTCCTCCAGGTCAACCGCTATCTGGTGGCCGACCTGCGGGCGCGCGGGCTGTGGACGCAGGAGATGCGCGACGCGATCAAGCGCGCCGACGGCTCGGTCCAGGACGTGCCCGGCATCCCCGACGACCTGAAGACGCTCTACCGCACCGCCTGGGAGCTGCCGCAGAAGGCGCTCATCGACCTCGCCGCGGCCCGCCAGCCGTACATCGACCAGTCGCAGTCGCTCAACCTCTTCATGGCTTCGCCGACCATCGGCAAGCTCTCCTCGATGTACGCCTACGCCTGGAAGAAGGGCCTCAAGACCACCTACTACCTGCGCTCGCGCCCCGCGACCCGCATCGCCCAGACCACCGTGGCCGCCGCGCCGGCGCCCGTGGACGCGATCGCGTGCTCGCTGGAGAACCCCGAGACGTGCGAAGCCTGCCAGTAGTAGCCCCCTCCCGACGCAAGGAGCCCCACCTCATGCTGCTCGACCCCGGAATGGACCTCACCCTGCGCCCCATGCGCTATCCGGACTTCTACGAGCGCTACCGCGCCGCCATCCGCAACACCTGGACCGTCGAGGAGGTGGACCTGCACAGCGACGTCGCCGACCTGGCGCGGATGACGCCGCAGGAGCGGCACCTGATCAACCGGCTGGTCGCCTTCTTCGCGACCGGCGACTCGATCGTGGCCAACAACCTCGTGCTCAACCTCTACCAGCACGTCAACGCCCCCGAGGCGCGGCTCTACCTGAGCCGGCAGCTCTTCGAGGAGGCGGTGCACGTGCAGTTCTACCTGACGCTGCTGGACACGTACCTGCCGGATCCCGACGAGCGGGTCAAGGCGTTCGCCGCGGTCGATCACATCCCGTCCATCAGGGACAAGGCCGAGTTCTGCTTCCGGTGGATCGACTCGATCGGCGGGCTCGACCGGCTGGAGGACGCCGGTCAGCGCCGGCAGTTCCTGCTCAACCTCATCTGCTTCGCCGCCTGCATCGAGGGCCTGTTCTTCTACGGCGCGTTCGCCTACGTCTACTGGTTCCGCTCCCGCGGCCTGCTCGGCGGCCTGGCCACCGGGACGAACTGGGTGTTCCGCGACGAGTCCATGCACATGGAGTTCGCCTTCAGCGTGGTCGACACCGTGCGCGCCGAGGAGCCGTCGCTCTTCGACGACGAGCTGGGCAAGCAGGTGACCGCCATGCTGGAGGAGGCGGTCGCCGCCGAGCTGGCCTTCGCCGAGGACCTGTGCGGCGAGGGCATGCCGGGCATGGGCGTGGACCAGATGCGCCAGTACCTCGAGTACGTCGCCGACCAGCGGCTGACCCGGCTCGGCCTGCCCCGCAGGTACGGCTCGGCCAACCCCTTCGCGTTCATGGAGCTCCAGGACGTGCAGGAGCTGGCGAACTTCTTCGAAAGGCGTGTTTCCGCTTACCAGGTGGCGGTTGAGGGCAATGTGAGCTTCGACGAGACGTTCTAGGATTTTTTGGGGGGCAAGAGCGTGCAGTCTCCGGCGGACTGGCCGATCCTCGTGTTCTCGGTGGTCGGGTCCATCCTCCTGGTCGAAGTGGTCCGGCGGGTGCTCCGCAGGATCGGGCGCAAATGGGCGCTCGCCCAGCACCTCGCGGAGCGCTGCACGTGGCCGGCGTTCGCGGTGGCCGCCGTGGTGGCGACCAACGTGGTGTTCGGGGTGGGCATCCTCGGCGAGTCGGGCCAGCAGCGGGCCCTCGCCGAAGGCGTGGACCGGGTGCTGGGGCTGCTCACCATCGCCGCGGTCACCTGGCTGATCGTGCAGGCCTCGTACGCGCTGACGGACGTCGTCCTCGACCGGCTGGTGCAGATCGAGGGCGAGCGCAACCGGCGGGCGCGGCGCATCATGACCCAGATCGCGCTGGTCCGCCGCATCGCCGCCGCGGTCATCGTCGTGATCGCGGTCGGCGCGATGCTCTTCTCCTTCCCCGGCGTGCGCGCGCTCGGCGCCGGCCTGCTGGCCTCGGCCGGCATCGCCGGCGCCGTCGTCGGCATCGCCGCCCAGCCCACGATCGGCAACGTGCTCGCCGGGCTGCAGCTCGCCTTCAGCGACGCGCTCCGGCTGGACGACGTGGTGGTGGTCGAGGAGGAGTGGGGGCGGATCGAGGAGCTGACGCTCACGTACGTGGTGCTGCGGCTGTGGGACGAGCGGCGGCTCGTGCTGCCGGTCAGCTACTTCACCCAGAACCCGTTCGAGAACTGGACCCGGCACGGCAGCCGCGTGCTGGCCGCGGTCCAGCTGCGGGTGGACTGGTCGGTGCCGGTCAAGCGGCTGCGCGAGGCGCTGTACGAGTTCCTCCAGGGCAACCCGCTGTGGGACCAGAAGGACTGGACGCTGCAGGTCACCGACGTGCTGCCCAACGGGCTGGTCGAGCTGCGCTGCCTGATGAGCGCCGCCGACTCGCCGTCGGCGTGGGACCTCAAGTGCGACGTGCGCGAGTTCCTGGTCGACTACGTGCGCGACAACCATCCGGAGGCGCTGCCCCGCTTCCGCGTCGAGAGCGCGGGGCTGCCCGGATAACTGGCCGGATAAATGGCCGGATAAATGGATGGCCCTCTGCCGATCATCCGCTTACCGTGGTGAATGTCCGGCAGCGAACCTCTTGATCTTCCTTCGCGGCGGCCCTGAAAGAAGAGGGCCGCGGGCCGCGGCCTGGCCGACGGGATTGGCGCCCCCCGGCCGGACCCCGCCCACACCCCGGGCCGGCTCACGCCGGCCGAGCCCGGGGTCCACGCCTCACCGGCGGGCGGGCTACGCGTTCGTGGGGAAGCCCAGGTTCACGCCGCCGTGCGAGGGGTCGGGCCAGCGGGAGGTGACCACCTTGCCGCGGGTGTAGAAGTGCACGCCCTCGGTGCCGTGCACGTGCGTGTCGCCGAAGAGCGACGCCTTCCAGCCGCCGAAGCTGTAGAAGGCCATCGGCACCGGGATCGGCACGTTGACGCCGACCATGCCGACCTCGACCTCGCTCTGGAAGCGCCGGGCCGCGCCGCCGTCGTTGGTGAAGATCGTCGTGCCGTTGCCGTACTCGCAGTCGTTGATGACCTGCAGCCCCTCCTCGTACGAGGACACCCGCACGACGGACAGGACCGGGCCGAAGATCTCGTCCACGTGCGTCCGCGAGCCGACGGGCACGTGGTCGAGCAGGGTCGGGCCCAGCCAGAAGCCCGGCGTCTCCGCGGCCCTGCCACCGCCGAGCACGAGGGCGTCGCGGCCGTCGACCACGAGCGTGGCGCCCTCCTGAACGCCCAGGTCCAGGTAGGAGGCCACCTTGTCCCTGTGCGCCCGGGTGACCAGCGGCCCCATCTCCGACTTCGGGTCGTCGCCCGGCCCGACCACCAGCCGCTCGACCCGTTCGACGATCTTCCGTACCAGCTCGTCGCCGATCGGCTCCACCGCCAGCACCACCGAGATCGCCATGCACCGCTCACCCGCCGAGCCGAAGCCCGCGGACACGGCGGCGTCGGCGACCAGGTCGAGATCGGCGTCGGGCAGCACCAGCATGTGGTTCTTGGCCCCGCCGAGCGCCTGCACCCGCTTGCCGTGCGCGCCGCCGCGCTCGTAGACGTACCTGGCGATCGGGGTGGAACCGACGAACGACACCGCCCGCACCCCGGGGTGTTCGAGCAGCCGATCCACGGCGACCTTGTCGCCCTGCACGACGTTGAACACGCCGTCGGGCAGCCCCGCCTCCTGCCACAGCCGCGCCATCAGCAGCGACGCCGACGGATCGCGTTCCGACGGCTTCAGGACGAACGTGTTCCCGCACGCGATCGCGATCGGGAACATCCACATCGGCACCATGACCGGGAAGTTGAACGGCGTGATCCCCGCCACCACGCCCAGCGGCTGACGCATCGACCAGGAGTCGACCCGGGTCGAGACGCCCTCGGAGAAGGCGCCCTTGAGCAGGTGCGGAATCCCGCACGCGAAATCCAGCACCTCCAGCCCGCGAGCCACCTCGCCCAGCGCGTCCGAGTGCACCTTGCCGTGCTCGGCCGAGATCAGCGCGGCCAGCTCGTCACGGTGGGCCTCCATCAGCTCGCGGTAGCGGAACAACACCCGGGCCCGCTTGACCAGCGAGGTGTCGCGCCAGGCGGGGAAGGCGGCCGCGGCGGCCGCCACGGCCGCGTCCACGTCGGCGGGCGAGGCCAGCGCGACGTGCCCGCCGACCTCCCCGGTCGCCGGATTGAACAGCTCGGCGGAACGGCCGTCGCCGTCCGCACGGGCGCCGTTGATCCAATGCCTGACCGACTTCACAGCTCTCCCTTTCCTTCGGCCCACCCGTTGGACCGGAACGCCAGCTCCACGACGTCCACGAGCGCGCCGTCGGCGCAGGCCCTGGCCACGACGTCAGCCGCGGCGACGACGTCCGGGTGGCCGTCACCGACGGCGAACCCCACTCCGGCCGCCGCGATCATGTCGTGGTCGTTCGGGTTGTCGCCGATGGCGGCGATCTGCTCCATCGGCACGCCCGTGGCCGCGGCCAGCTCGCGCAGGGCGGTGCCCTTGGTCGCCTGCTCCGACAGCACCTCGAGGTAGGTCGCCTCGGAGCGGACCGTGACCGTCCCCGCGATGTCCAGCTCGGGGAGCGGACCGCCGATGAGCATGCATTTGACGATCTCGTCCGGCGGCAGCGCCGCCCAGTCGCCGGGATCGCGCAGCGTGATCCCGTCCCGCCTGGCGTACTCGCGCAGCTCGGGCACGTCGTGCACGGCCAGCGCCTCCCCGCCGGAGAACGCGACCGGGTAGACCCCCTCGGGGAGCTCGCCGAACAGGCCGAGCAGTGTCTTCCACGCGGTCGCCGGCAGGTTGCGCGAGCGCAGCACGGCGCCCGTCGCCGGGTTCACGGTCGCGGCGCCGTTGTAGAGGATGGCGGCCCCGTCCAGGCCCAGCTCGTCGTAGTAGGGGCGGGCGGAGCACTCCATGCGCCCGGTGGCGAGGATCACCTCGCCACCGGCCGCGCGGAAGCGGCGCAGCGCCTCCCGGCTGGCGGGGACCATGGCCAGGTCACGCCCGACGAGGGTGCCGTCGAGGTCCGTCACGATCCAGCGGATCACCGCGCGCTCCCCGCCCCCGCGATGTCGGCCCGCGCGGACCCCGCGACGTCGGCCAGCACGGAGCCCGCGAGGTCGAAGCCGCCCACGGTGGCGAGGTAGCCGCCCGGCTCGAAGACGCTGCCCGACAGCGGGATGTAGACGCCGCCGGCCTGCTTGATCAGGAGGGAGCCCGCGGCCACGTCCCAGGCGTTGACGCGCGTGCCGTAGGCCACGTCGGCCCAGCCGGCGGCGACGTGCGCGAGCTTGAGCGCCGCGCTGCCGGGACGGCGGATGGCGGCGAACGCCTGGGTCATCCGCGAGAAGCGGCGCAGCGCGCCCTCCTCGTCCTCGGCCAGGTCGCGGGGGGTGGGGTAGCTCGACAGCAGCATCGCCTCGCGCTCGGTGGCGGCGCCGGCGCTGCGGATCGGCTCGCCGTTGCAGACGGCGCCGCCGAGCCAGGCGGTGAACTCGTCGTCGCGTACGGGGTCGTAGACCACCCCGGCCACCACCTCGCCGTCCAGCGCCGCCGCGATCGAGGTGCAGAAGAACGGCAGGCCGGCGGCGAAGTTCGCGGTGCCGTCGATCGGGTCGACGTACCAGCGGATGGCGCCTTCCCCGCGGGTGCCGCCTTCCTCGCCGACCACCACGCTGTCGGGGCAGCGCCGTTCCAGGATGTCGCGGATGTCCTCCTCGGCCGCCTTGTCGTGCACGGTGACCGGGTCGTGGAAGTCACGCTTGGTCTGGATCTCGGGGCGGGAGCGGAAGGCGCCGCGCAGGCGGTCGCCGACCGCTCTGGCCGCTTCGACCGCGATGTCGGCCAGCTCGCGGGAGGTGTTCACGTCCATGTCTTCTCCAAGAGGCTCAGCAGTGCGCGGGGGTCCTCGACGGTGGCCTGGGGGCTCTGCCGGACCGCGTACGGGATCTTGTCGGTGCTCGTGGAGACCATCAGGACGGTCGCGCCCGCCCCGGCCCGCGCGCCGCAGATGACGTCACGGTCGTAGTTGTCGCCGACGTACCAGACGTCGGCGGGGTCCACGCCCAGGGACCGGCAGGCGAGCCAGATCATCTCGGGGTTCGGCTTGCGGATGCCGACCTCGTCGCTGTACACCTGCACCGCCACCTGGTCGTCGAGCCCGGCGGCGGTCATGTAGTCGCGGTGCACGGCCCCGGACAGGGAGTTGCTGACCACCCCGGGGACGACGCCGTGCTCCCAGCAGGCGGCCAGCAGCTCCGTCATGCCGGTGCGGAGCTTGCGGTCGCTGCGCAGCTCGCCCATGCGCTTGCACAGGGGCGTCGCCTCGACGGTCACCAGCGTGCGGGCCCGCTCAGGCCAGTCGGTGGCCACGAACTCGGCCCAGAACCTGCGGTGCGTCATCTCCTCCGGGGCGAACTGCCGGGAGGTGGAGTCCTTCCAGTACTTGTCGGCCCGCGCGGCGGCCCGGATGTCGCTCTCGATCTCCTCGGCCGTGAGCCCGTCGAACCCGGTCCTGCCGAGGAGCGCGTGCACCTCGGCGGCCAGCTCGGCGGCCCAGGACGGGCGTTTGACGGTCTCGACGATCACGCCGCCGAAGTCGAGGAGCAGCGCCTTGGGACGGTTCACGCGCTGACCTCCGCCCGGTCCCAGGAGGTGATCCGCGCGCCGTCGGCGCCGAACAGGTGCAACTGCTCGGTCCAGCAGGTCAGCACGTCGCCCGGGCCGGCCTGGACCGGCTGGTAGGACACGGCGTACAGCTCGGTGTCCAGGACGCGCAGCCGTACCGTCCAGGAGGAGCCCGCCGGCAGCACGGCCTCGACCACCGCCTCCTCGCTCCAGGCGGCGGCGGGCGGGGTGCCGAGGCGCAGCGCCTCCGGCCGGATGCCGACGGCGGCCGGGGTGCTCTTCGCGCCGCGCGACTCGACGAAGCGCAGCAGGGACGCGGCCAGCCCGCCGGGGGAGGTGCCCGCGTCCACGATCGCCATCGGCGGACTGCCGACGAACTCGGCGACGAACCGGTTGGCGGGCCTGGCGTACATCTCCATCGGGGCGGCGAGCTGCTGCAGCTCGCCCTCGTTCATGACGGCCACGTCGGTGGCCATGGTGAGCGCTTCGAGCTGGTCGTGGGTGACGAAGACGATCGTCGCGCCGCTCTCCTCGTGGATGCGCTTGAGCTCGGCGCGCATCTCCAGGCGCAGCCGGGCGTCGAGGTTCGACAGCGGCTCGTCGAGCAGGAGCACCGTGGGGTTGACCGCGAGCATCCTGGCCAGGGCGACGCGCTGCTGCTGGCCGCCGGACAGCTGGGAGGGGTAGCGGTCCATGGCGGCGTCGACGTGGACCATCTTCAACGCCGCCTCGGCCCGCGCGCGGCGTTCCGGGCCGGGGACCTTGCGCATGCGCAGGCCGAACTCGACGTTCTCGCGCAGCGACAGGTGCGGCCAGAGGGCGTAGTTCTGGAAGACCAGCCCCATGGCGCGTTTCTCGGGTGGGACGTAGATCCCCTGCTCGACGGAGTCCAGGACGCGGTCGCCGACGGAGATGCTGCCCGCGGTGGGCTGTTCGAGACCGGCGATCATGCGCAGGGTGGTGGTCTTTCCGCAACCGGAGGGGCCGAGCAGGCACATGAAAGCGCCGTCGGGGACCACGAGGTCGAGGTTCTTCACCGCGAATTCTCCGCCGCCGTAGCTCTTGGAGATCGCGCTGAGGGTGATGTCCGGCATCTATCCTCCTAGTCCGGATGCCAGGCTGCTCTTGGTGAGGCGCTGGGTCAGGTAGGTCATGGTGAAGGAGAGCAAGGCGATCATGAGGACGACGCCGTTGGCGAGCTGGGTGTAGCCGTAGTCGACCAGGCCGATCGACAGTGTCGTGAGCAGCTGGGTCCCGGTGGTGGTCAGCATGATGACGATGCTGAGCTCCTTGAGCCCCGAGATGAAGGGCAGCACGATCCCGGTGACGAGCGCGCCCTTCTGGATGGGGAAGATGATCCGGCGCATCCGCTGCCACCACGAGGCCCCGGCGATCTGCGCGGCCTCCTCCGGTTCCCTGCCGAGCTGCATCATGGCCGCGATGCCCGAGCGTGAGCTGTAGGGCAGATGCGTGACGGCCATGACCAGGATGAGCAGGAACGTCGTCCCGTACAGCGCGGGGACGGGCCCGCGGGCGACGGCGAACAGCGACAGCGAGGCGGCGGCGAAGGCGATGCCGGGGATGAGGTAGGGCAGGAAGGAGACCTGCCGCAGGAAGGCCGCGATGCGCGGGGCCGTCCCGCGCACCACCACATACCCGACGAGCAGGCCGGCGACGGCGCAGATCAGCGAGGCCAGTCCGACGATGCGCACCGAGTTCCACGCGGCCTCCCACAGCTCCGAGCCGCGCAGCACGCCGTGCGGGAAGCCGACCGCCCCGGGGAGCTTTTCGGCAATCCAGAAGTCGAGGGTGAAGGTCGACAGGTCCAGCGGGGTCCTGGTCACCGTGGACAGCAGCAGGGTGAGCACGGGGACGAGCACGCTCACCGCGAAGACCACCATGCCGAGCGCGTAGGCGGGCCAGCGCCAGTGGCGCAGGTCGCTCAGCCGGTCCATCGCGCCCTTGCCGCCCACGGTGACGAACCTGCGCTGCTCGCGCATCAGCCGCATGTCGGTGAAGACGATCACGATGCCGATGATCACGATGACGGTGGCGAGCACGGAGGCCACGCCGGTGCTGCGGTCGCGGATCGACTGGAACAGCCCGGTGGACAGCACCCGGTAGTCGGTGGGCAGCCCGAGCACGTACGGCGTGCCGAACGTGCCGAGCACCCGCCCGACCACGAGCAGCACGGCCGACGACAACGCGGGCAGCATGAGCGGGATCACGATCCGCCGGACGACGGTGCGCCGCGGCGCGCCCAGGATCCGGGCCGAGTCCTCCAGCTGCACGTCGATGCGGCGCAACGCGTTGCCCACCAGGAGCAGCACGAACGGGTAGTAGTGCAGCCCGAGCGTGACGATGATCGGCAGCGGGCCGTAGGCGAGCCAGTCCGGCGTGCGGATGCCCTGGGCCTGCAGGAAGCCGACCTGCCCCGCGGCCCGCTCGTTCTTGAACAGCGTCAGCCAGGCCAGCGAGAACGTCCACGACGGCAGCATGTACGGCACCACCAGCGCCCCGGCCAGCCACTTGCGCCCCGGCACGTTCGTCCGGGTCACCAGCCACGCCATGCCGCCGCCGAGCAGCAGCGCGAACAGGGTGGTGCCCACGGCGACGACGAGCGTGTTGACCAGCGGCTCCCAGAACAGCAGCTCGCTGATCTGCGAGCGGAAGACGCGCCACAGGTAGTAGCCGGTCCACTCGCCCGGCTGCTGGCCGGCGTGCACCTCGTCGCCGTACTGCAGGCGGAAGGCGTCGGACAGCACCGCGAACAGCGGGGCCACCACGAGGTAGGCCAGCAGGACGACGAGGATCAGGCCGAGCGCGGCCGTCGGGTCGTGCCGCATGACCTGCAGGCGGTAGAGCAGTCTGCGCCGTCTCGGCGGGCGAGGTGGCGGCTCCGTCTTGGTCACAACAGCCATGGGGCTTCCTTCGGGGGGTAGGGCATCAGTGACTTCTCATGAGCTCAGTGACTTCTCATGAGCTCAGTGACTTCTCTTGAGCATCGCGTCGGCGAGGGCGTCGGCCGACTCTCCGAGCCGCCGGCCCACCGCGTCCAGGCGGGACAGCAGCTCGCGTTCGCGCAGGGTGTCCATCTCCAGCGGCCCCGCGAACAGCGCGGTGAGCCTGGCCTGGTAGAGCTGGCGCACGCGGCTCTGGGACTTGCGGGTGGCCAGCAGGGCGGCCATGACGGAGCCGGGATCGCCGAGGATCTTCACCAGGGCCTGTTCCAGCTCGTCCAGCCCGTCGATCACGGCCTGCAGCGGCTCGACGGCGAAGCTCAGGTCGGACAGCCCGAACAGGTCGGCCTCGCGGACGAAGTCCCGCAGCTGGTCGAGCACGTCGTCGATGGAGCGGGAGAGCCGGAACAGATCCTCCCTGTCGATGGGGGTGGCCAGGGTCCGCGACAGGGCCCGGACGAGCTCGGCCCGCGCCTCGTCGCCCTCGTGCTCGACCACGGACATGCGGGCGCGGGCCTGCGTGCTCTCGACCGTGCCCGAGGCGGCCGTGCACGCCAGTTCGGCGCCTTCTCTCGCGCTTGCGACCTGGTGGCGGAGCAGGTCGATCACCCGTCGTCCCGTACGGCCCCGCAGGTCGTCCAGGACTCTGCCGAGCCGTCCGGTGCGGCCCTTCGCGCCGCTCACAGCAGCCTCAGCCCGAGTCCGGCCAGGCAGCCCAGCAGCAGGGACGACGGGAGGGTGACCAGCCACGCCGTGCCCATGTTCACCACGCCCTGCCATCGCACCCTCCTGCTTCCTTCACTGGCCGCCACGCCGACGACGCCGGCGGTCACCGACTGGGTCATGCTCACCGGGCTCCCCAGCGCCGAGCTGCCGAGCACGGCGCCGGTGGCCGCCGTCTCGGCCGACAGCACGTGCAGCGGCCGGGCGATGACCAGGCCGCGGCCGATCCGCTCTCCCACCCGGTCGAGACTGGTCAGGGACCCGGCCAGGAACAGCGCCACGAGAACGGCCATCCACGCCGGGGAGACGGCGACGGGCCCGACCCCGCCGAGCCCGTTGCGGCCCACGTCGAGCGCCACGCTCACGACCGCGATCATCTTCTGGCCGTCGTTGACGGCGTACGCGGTGCACTGCGCCGCGTACGCCACCAGGTGGGCGGCGAGCACGAGCTTGGGCATCCGCCGGTAGGACGGCACCCGCCGTGAGGCGGTCCCCAGCAGGTAGCCGAGGACCAGGCCGACCACGGGAGCGCAGAGCCCGATCGCGAGCACGCCGGCCAGGCCGCCCCACGACACGGGCACGCCGGCGCCGAGCCCCGCGCCGGAGATGCCGCCGATCACGGCCAGCGTGAGGCTGGTCGGGAGTCCTCTTCCGGTCAGCACCGCCACGACCACGATCGCGACCACCACTCCGACCAGGAACACCGCCGCGCCGATGCTGGTGCCGAGTCCCGCCAGCCCCTCCGTGAAGGTCCGCGCCACCGCCACGCCCAGCACGTACGGCACGGCGAACAGGATCGTCACGAGCAGCGTGACGGCCACCCAGCCGGGCATGTGCGGGAACCGCAGCCCCAGCCCGATCAGCGTGGCCGCGTCGTTGGCCCCGCTGATCAGCACGAACAGGACGGCCACCAGGGCGAAGGCCAGCGTCCAGCCCATCAGAGGTAGGACCGTTGGTCGCGTTTGGCCTCGTCGTAGCGTTCGCGCGCGGCCCGGGCCTCGGGCAGCGCGGACACCTCGGCGACCGGTACGTCCCACCAGGCCTGGGCTCCCGGACCGTCGCCGGGGACGGGCTCCACGTGGACGACGGTGGTCCTGGCGGACTCCTTGGCCTTGATCAGGGCCGCTCGCAGGGACTCGGGAGTGTCGGCACGCAGCACGTCGGCGCCCAGGCTGGCGGCGTTGACGGCCAGGTCCAGGGGCAGAGGCGGGCCGTCGAGCTCGCCGCCCGCGCCGCGCGCCCGGTAGGCGGTGCCGAGCCTGCGCGCGCCCACGGACTCGCTGAGGTCGCCGATCGAGGCGAAGCCCTGGTTGTCCACCAGGACGATGACGAGCTTGACGCCCTCCTGCACGGCCGTGGCGATCTCCTGGGCCATCATCAGGTAGGAGCCGTCGCCGACCAGCACGATCACCTCGCGCTCCGGCGCGCCGAGCTTCACCCCGAGCCCGCCGGCGATCTCGTAGCCCATGCACGAGTACCCGTACTCCACGTGGTACTCCTCGGGGTCGCTCGCCCGCCAGAGCCGGTGCAGGTCGCCGGGCATCGAACCGGCGGCGTTGACCACCACGCCGCCCGCGGCGATCTCGTTGACGATGCCGAGCGCGACGGGCTGCGTGAGCTGCGTCCCCGTGTAGGCGCGGCTGACCTCGGCCTGCCAGGCGGTGGCCAGGGTCGTGGCCCGGCGGGTCCAGTCCGCGTCGGCCCGCCAGTCCACCTCGTCGAGCGCGCGCAGGGCCGCGCGGGCGTCGGCGACGAGCATCAGGCCGGAGTTCTTGGCCGCGTCGAAGGCGGCGACGTTCACGTTGAGGAACCTGGCCTGCCCGAACAGCGTGCGCGAGGCGGTGGTGAAGTCGCTGTAGCGGGTGCCGACGCCGATGACCAGGTCCGCCTCGCGGGCCAGGGTGTCGGCGGCGTGCGTGCCCGTGTGGCCGATCGCGCCGACCGCGCAGGGATGGTCGTACGGCAGCGCGCCCTTGCCCGCCTGCGTCTCGCCGACCGGGACGCCGTGGTTCCCGGCGAAATCGGCCAGTTCCGTCCATGCCTCGCTGTACTTGACCCCGCCTCCGGCGACGATCAGCGGCCGCCGCGACTCCCGCAGCAGCTCGACGGCCCTGGCCAGCGCGGCGGGCTCGGGCACGGGGCGCGGCACGTGCCACACCCGCCTGGCGAACAGCTCCTCCGGCCAGT
The DNA here is from genome assembly GCF_036289125.1 of Nonomuraea sp. LP-02. Classification (NCBI taxonomy): domain Bacteria; kingdom Bacillati; phylum Actinomycetota; class Actinomycetes; order Streptosporangiales; family Streptosporangiaceae; genus Nonomuraea; species Nonomuraea sp. LP-02. Next base: position 558,647 of record NZ_JAXCLK010000001.1, read on the forward strand.
CGTGGGCCTCGGCCTGCACGTCCTGCGGGAGCGCCAGCGTGACGGCGCCCGTCTCGGCCGGGTCGGTCAGCACCCGCATCGCCGCCAGCAGGGCGGAGGGCAGCTGCTCGGGCCGGTTGATCCGGTCGAAGAAGCGCGACAGCGGGCGCAGCGCGTCGTTGACCGACACGTCGTAGGAACGCGGGTCCTCCAGCTCCTGCAAAACCGGTCCCGCGGCCCGCGTGGCGAAGATGTCGCCGGGCAGCAGCAGCACGGGAAGGCGGTTGATCGTGGCCAGCGCCGCGCCGGTGACCAGGTTGGTGGCGCCGGGACCGATGGAGGCCGTGCAGGCGAACGTCGACAACCGGCGCCGGGTGCGCGCGTAGCCGACGGCGGTGTGGACCATCGCCTGCTCGTTGCGCGCCAGATAGTAGGGGAGCGGATCGCCGGTGCCCGCGCCCTCCTCCGCCAGGGCCTGGCCGATCCCCGCCACGTTGCCGTGGCCGAAGATGCCGAGGACACCGGCGATCAGGCGGTGTTCGGCGCCGTCGCGCTCCGACCACTGGTTGGCGAGGAACCGCACCAGTGCCTGCGCCGTGGTCAGCCTCATGAAGCACCTCCTGCGGGGACCGCCCGGGTGCCGGTCGCCTCCAGCAGGCTCAGCGCGGTGTCGACCGCGCCCTCGACGTCGCCGCCCGGCGGGTAGAGCAGCGTCCTGCCGACGACCAGGCCGCGTACGCCGGGCAGGCGCAGCGCCTTGCTCCACGAGCCGAACATCTCGTCGGAGTCCTGGCCGGCATCGCCGCCCAGCAGCAGGACGGGCAGGGTCGTCGACTCCATGACGCGCTCCATGTCCGCCACGACCGGGAGCTTGAGCCAGGTGCGCGCGGAGGTCGCGCCGAGCGCCTGGCCGACGCTGACGCTGCGGATCACCGCCTCGGGCGACAGGTCGTGCCTGACCACGCCCTCGTGGCGGCCGGACCAGAACGGCTCGACCATCGCCATCAGACCGTGCCCGGCCAGCTGGGTGACGGCCCTGCCGCAGTTGGCCAGGGTGGCGGCGGTGGCGGTGTCCTCGGGCGCGATCCTGCACAACATCTTGCCGCCGTCGAGCCCCATCGCCGCGATCGAGTCGGCGTCGTAAGCCGTGAACCTGTCGTCGAACTCGAACACCGCCCCGTGCACGCCGCCGCGGTTCATCGAGCCGATGACGATCTTGTCGTCGAGCGCGCCGAGCAGCAGCAGGTCCTCGACGATGTCGGGCGTGGCCAGCAGGCCGTCCACGCCCGGCCTGGCCAGGGCGGTCCTCAGCCGGTCCAGCAGGTCCACGCGGTTGCGCATGGCCATGGGGTGACCGGCGACCCCGAGCGAGCCGCGCGCGGGGTGGTCAGCGGCGATGATGAGCAGTTGTTCCCTGCCGTTCCTGAGCGGTCTCCGCTTACGCGCGGCGGCCGCCTCCGCGACCAGCTCCGGCTGCCAGGCCCGCTCGTCGAGCAGTCTGCGGTAGTCCTGCTCACGCATGGGTGAGGCCTCCTTCTGAGTGGGCGGACAGGGCGGCCTCGATCTCGTCCACCGTGGGCATCGCGGGCGCGCAGGCCAGCCGTCCCGCGACGATCGCGCCCGCCGCGTTGGCGAAGCGCAGCGTGCGCTCCAGCGGCCAGCCTTCGAGCAGGCCGTGGCAGAGCGCGCCGCCGAAGGCGTCGCCCGCGCCGAGGCCGTTGACGACCTCGACGGGAACGGGCGGGACCCGTACCGTCTCGGTCGCGGTCATGCCCAGCACACCGGCCGAGCCCTGCTTGACGATCGCCAGCTCGACGCCGGCCGCGAGCAGGGCCGCGCCCGCCGCGACCGGGTCGCGGGTCCCGGTGGCGACCTCGGCTTCGTCGAGGTTGCCGACCGCGACGGTGACGTGCCCGAGCGCGGTGCGCACCCGCTCGCGGGCGAGCGCCGTGTCGGGCCAGAACATGGGCCGGTAGTCCAGGTCGAGCACTGTGTACGGCCGGCGCCCCCGGGCTCGCCACGCGGCCAGATGCGCGCCGAGCGACGGCTCGGCCGACAGCCCGGTCACGGTGGCCCAGAACAGCCCGGCCTGCGTGACGGCGGTCAGATCCAGCTCGCCGGGTGAGATCTCCAGGTCGGGGGCCCGGTCGCGGTAGAAGTAGAGCGGGAAGTCCTCGGGGGGCCTGATCTCGCAGAACGTCACCGGAGTCGGCCGTCCCGGCACCGCGGTGACCAGGCTGTCGTCGACGCCGTACGCGCGGAGCGCGTCGTGGACGAACGCGCCGAACGGGTCGTCCCCGGTCCTGGTGATCACCGCGCTCGCCCGGCCCAGGCGGGCGGCGGCCACGGCCACGTTCGTCGCGCTGCCGCCCAGGTACTTGCCGAACGTCTCCACCTGCCGCAGCGACACGCCGACCTGCAGCGGGTAGACGTCCACGCCGACCCGGCCCATCGTCAGCACCTCCGGCGGCGTCACGCCAGGCCCCGCAGGAACGCCACGCTCGCGCGGACGTCGTCGGCCGGGCCCGCGCCCGCCGGGGGCTCGGCGTCGAGGATCACGTCCTGCTCCATGACGTACCAGCCGGTGTACCCGGCCGCCGTCAGGCCCGCGACGATGCCCTTGACGTCGACGTCGCCCAGCCCGAGCCGGCGGTAGATCCCGGCGCGTACGGCCTGGGTGTAGGACAGCTCGCCGGAGCGCACGCGCGCCGCGAGGGCCGCGTCGACGTCCTTGAGGTGGACGTGGGCGATGCGCCCGGGGGCGCGGTCGACGACGTCCAGCGGGTCGGTGCCGCCGATGAGCAGGTGGCCGGTGTCCAGGCAGAGCGCGACGGAGCTGCCCCCGAGCACCCGGTCCACCTCCTGGCGGCTCTCGACCATGGTGCCGACGTGCGGGTGGAGGGTGACGACGCGGCCCTCCCGCGCCGCCTCCGCGGCGATCGCGTCCAGGTTGCCGAGAAGGGTGCGCCAGCCGGTCTCGTCGAGCTCGGGGCGGGTGTCGTACCCGTCCTGGCCGGTGGCGGCGGCCAGCACCACGACCGTGCCCTCCTCGAACCCGGACCACGTGGCCCGCAGTCCCGGCAGCGGGTCATGATCGGGGTCGTGCAGGACCACGGGGACGAATCCGCCCACAGGCCGCAGCCCGTGGCGGCCGAGCAGGTCCTGATCGGCGGGCAGGAAGCCCTCGGGGCCCAGCTCGGTGGCGGTCAGGCCGAGCTCGGCCATCTCGGCGAGCACGCGTCCGGCGGAGAGCTGGTGGCCCCAGCCGGGGACCTCGCAGACTCCCCAGGAGATGGGGGCGGCGGCGATTCTCACTTGGCCACCTCCGTGATGCGCACGCTGCGGCCTTCGCGGCGCGACAGGTCGGCCGCCTCGGCGAGGTGGAGCGCGGCCAGGGCGTCCTGGACGGTGCAGGGGCTCTCGCGCTCGCCCCGCGCCATCGCGAGGAAGGCGTTCATCTCCTCGACGTACGCGGCCTCGAACCTGCTCTGGAAGTCCGGCCACGGCCGCCCGCCGGGGTCGAGGCCCTCCGCCGAACGCAGCGGGGTCCGGTCGCTCAGCCCGGCCGTCCAGGTGCCGAGGGTGCCCGCGAGCTCCATGCGCACGTCGTAACCCGCGCCGTTGTAGCGCGAGCCCTGCAGCGTGACCAGGGTGCCGTCGTCCATGGTGATGAGCGCGGCGCTGTTGTCGACGTCGTCGGCCTCGGCGAAGAACTCCGCTCCGCGGTTGGCGCCGATCGCGTACACGCTGTCGGCCTCGTGGCCGGTGACCCAGCGCAGGATGTCGAAGTCGTGGATGTGACAGTCGCGGAAGATGCCGCCCGACTGGGCGACGTACGCGGCGGGAGGGGGAGCGGGGTCGCCGGTCAGCAGGTGGACCCGGTGCAGCTCGCCGAGCTCCCCGGAGCGCAGCGCGGCCCGCGCGGCGGTGTAGCCGGCGTCGAAGCGGCGCTGGAAGCCGATGTGCACGGGGGTGCCACTGCGCTCGACCGCCGCGGCGACCCGCAGGCTCTCGGCCACGGTCGGGGCGGCGGGCTTCTCGCAGAACGCCGGCACCTTCAGCTCGCAGGCCCGCAGCAGCGCCTCGGCGTGCGCGGACGTCGGTGTCGTGATCACCACCGCGTCCGCGTCGAAGGGATCTCCGACCCGGGCTTTCAGCCGGTGCGCCGCCTCCTCGGCTCTGGTCTCGTCCACGTCGGCGACGACGAGCTCGTCGACGAGAGCGGACAGGGTCGCGGCATGGAACATGCCGATCCGGCCGAGCCCCAGTAGACCCACACGCATGATCGCTCCTCATCCAGGGGTCTCCAGTTCTAGGTGAACGGGAGATGAACAGTCAATAGTTTGTCCTGACATAAGGAGAAAGTTGCTCATCGCTCCACGAGCGTGACCTCGAGTGAGTAGTGGGAGGCGCGGTAGAGGTGCGAGCCGTGCTCGACGCCCCCGCCCTGGTCGTCGTAGGCGGTGCGGACCAGGGTGAGCAGGGGGCAGGACGGCCGCTCGCCGAGCAGCGTGGCCTCCGCCTGGCTGGCGGCGCGGGCGCTGATCCGCTGGTTGGCCACCCGCAGCCGTACGCCGCCGGAGCGCAGCAGCTCGTAGAGCCCGTGTTCCTCAAGAGCCTCGGCCGACACCCCGGCCGGCAGGGGCCGGGGCGTGAGCGGCAGCCAGTTGCGTAACAGGGCCAGCGGCTCGCCGCGCGCGTACCTGATCCGCTCCAGCCGGACCACGTCGGCGCCCGGCGCGATCCCCAGCGCGACCGCCACGTCGTCCTCGGCCGCGACGGTCCCGATGGACAGCACCTTGGTGCTCGGCTCCTGCCCCGACCTGCGCAGGTCGTCGTACAGGCTGGTGAGCTCGACCGCGCGCTTGACCTGGCTGTGCGCGACCTGCGTGCCCACGCCGCGTTTGCGGACGACCAGGCCCTTGTCCACCAGGTACTGGATGGCCCTGCCCACGGTCGGGCGCGACAGCCCCAGTTGTCCTGCGAGCTCGACCTCGTTGCTGAGCCAGGAGCCGGGGGGCAGCTCGCCTGCCTGGATGGCGTGCGCGATGCGCTCGGCCACCTGGAAGTAGAGGGGGATGGGGCTCGTCCTGTCGAGGCGGATGTCCAGTCTCCGAGTCACGGAGCCGAACGTAAGTGATGTCTGTATGTCCTGACTATGTGAGGACAGGGCCTAATTTCTGGCTATAAGAGACTGCGAATATGACGTAAGAATGTCTTGACAAACTGTTCACGCGACGTTCATCGTGAGCTCACCATGGCGTCGTCGGGGCTGGTGCGACGCTTCACCCTTGCGAGGTAAGAGGAGTGACGCCATCATGAGGCGTACCGCGAAGATCATCTCCGTGGCGGTGCTGGCGGCGGCCGCTGCGGCGTGCGCGCCTTCCACGGCCGGCAACGCCCCGTCGACGGCGACCGCCAAGGCTCTGCCCGGCCCCTCACTCGACGCGAACTTCGACCTGGAGGCGCTGGTCGCCGCCGCGAAGAAGGAAGGCAGCCTGCTGGTCTACGACTCCAGCGGCGACATCGAGGAGGTCGCCAAGGCCTTCACCGCCAAGTACGGCATCGCCATGGAAGGCGTGAAGTCGGACACCCCGCAGACCGCCGAGAAGATGCTCAGGGAGCACGCCGCCGACAACGTCACCATCGACGCGGCCATGTACGAGGACGGCGGCGTGCTGGTCGGCCAGCTGGCGCCGCAGGGCGTGACGCAGACCTGGATCCCCTCGGACCTGAAGGACCAGATCCCCGCCGAGAACCAGAACCCGCTGCTGGCCCTGTCGAAGGCCACCGTCTTCGCCTACAACACCAAGCTGTCGCCCGGCGGTTGCCCGGTCAAGAACATCTGGGACCTGACCGAGCCGGAGTGGGCCGGCAAGCTGGTGATGCAGGACCCGCTGGGCAAGCCCACCGTGCTGTCGTTCTTCACCCAGCTGGACGCGCACGGCAACCAGGCGCTGGAGCAGGCGTTCCAGGCCAAGTACGGCAAGCCGCTGAAGACGGAGGAGAAGAGCGCCGCCTACGAGTGGGTCAAGCGGCTGGCCGGCAACCGGCCGGTGCTGACGGGCTCCGACGAGGACATCTCGGGCGCGGTCGGCGCGCCGAACGCGACCGACAAGAAGATCGGCTTCATGTCGATCTCGAAGTTCCGCAACAACGAGGACAAGGGCTACAACCAGTCCACGTGCGAGGGCATGGCGCCCTTCACCGGCTTCAGCTACCCGAAGTACGTGGCGATCGCCAGCAAGAGCAAGCACCCCAACGCGGCGAAGCTGTACGTGCACTTCATCATGACCGAAGAGGGCGTCAAGCACGAGATCGGCGAGGGCGGCATCTCGGGCAACAGCACGGTCAAGCCGCTGGTCACCCCGGCCGGGCTGTCCGACTGGCAGGGCCAGCTCTTCCACACCGACCCCAAGGGCCTGCTCGGCGACCTGCAGAACCGCCAGACCATCTCCGACTTCTGGCGCGTCAACAAGAGCTAGGCGTCACCGGACCGGCCGCCCGGCCGGAGACCTCGGCCGGGCGGTCCGCCCGCATGCCCTGGAACTCCCATGAGTCCTTATGTCCTGACATAAGGATGACCTGTTGATATCTCGGCAACTAATGGTTACGTTCGCACCATCACTCCCCAGAACGAGGAGGCGCAATGCGTCCCCTGCCCAGGCTCTCCCTGGCAGCCCTGATGTTCACCCTCGCGGCGGGCATGGCGGTCCCCGCGTCCGGCTCCACCGTCGCGACGGTGCATCCCGACGTCGAGACCCCCGCCTTATACGACGACGAAGCGGGCGGCAACTCCAACGGCGACGACCCGGCGATCTGGGTGCACCCGTCCGACTCCGGCAAGAGCGTGGTCGTCACCACGGCCAAGGAGGGCGGACTCAACGTCTACGACCTCGACGGGCGCCCGCTCCAGCACATCGCGGCGCCCGCCGCCCCCGGGCCCGACGACGAGCCCGGCCGGTTCAACAACGTCGACGTCACCTACGGCTTCGGCGGACGCGACCTCGCGATCGTCTCCGACCGCGGCCGGGACACCCTGCGCATCTACTCCATCTCCAACGGCCGCCTCACGGACGTGACCGACCCGGCCGCGCCGTTCGTCTTCAACACCACCCAGGGGCAGGTCAACAACGGCGAGACGGCGTACGGCCTGGGCGCGTGGAAGGACTCCACCGGCACGTACGCGCTGGTCAGCCGCCGGCACAAGACCTCGGTCGGCCTGGTCAAGCTGCTGGCCAAGCCGGGCGGCAAGGTCGGCTACCAGCTCGTCAGGACGCTGGACCTGCCCGCGTCGTTCACCCTCCCCAACGGCCAGTCGTGGGCCCCGTGCCTGGAGCCCGACGAGCTGGCGCAGGTCGAGGGCATGGTCGTGGACCAGGACCGGGACGTGCTCTACGCCGCGCAGGAGGACGTCGGCATCTGGCGGATGCGGGCCGACCTCACCGGCACGCCGGTGCTGGTGGACAAGGTCAAGGAGTACGGCGTCCCCGGCACCTACGACCCCGCCACCGAGGAGTGCACGCCCGGCGCCGACCCGGGCTTCGGCGGCCGGCACCTGACCGCGGACGCCGAGGGTCTCACGATCTACTACCGCGAGGACGGCAAGGGCTACCTGCTGGCCTCCAGCCAGGGCGACAACACCTTCGCCGTCTACCGCAGGGAGGGCTCCAACTCCTACCTCGGCCAGTTCAGGGTGGGCGCGGGCAACGGCATCGACGGCGTCGAGGTCAGCGACGGCTCGACCGTGCTCAACGTGCCGCTGGGCGACTTCGACGAGGGCGTCTTCATCGCCCACGACGGGGTCAACACGCCGGCGGAAGGGGACCGGGAGATCACCAACTTCAAGTACACCAAGTGGGAGGACATCGCCGACGAGCTCGACCTGGACGTCGACACCGATGGCTGGGACCCGCGCGACTGAGTCGCCTGACCCGTTCTGAAGCGCTGTAAGGGGCGCCGCCCGGCCGGGCGGCGCCCCTTACGCACGATCGTGCTCGCGGCCGAACGTCCTGACGGGGTCGTTTCTACGGCTCGTTGCGCGCGGCGGGACGGTAGACGAGGTTCAGCACGCCCGTCGGGAAGGTCTCGGAGCTGACCAGCTCCAGCGGGATGGGGGACCCCTCGTCGAACAGCCGCTCGCCCTTGCGGATCGCGATCGGGTGCACCAGCAGGTGCAGCTCGTCCAGCAGGCCCGCCTCCAGAAGCTGGCGGACCACCGAGACCGAGCCGCTGACCGCGATGCGGCCGCCCTCCTCCTGCTTCAGCGCGGCCACGGCCTCGACCAGGTCGCCCTGGAGCAGCTCGGAGTTGCGCCAGGTGAACTCCAGGGGCTGACGCGAGACGACGATCTTGCGGGCGTCCCCGAGCGCCTTGGCGAAGCCGGCGTCCTCGCCGCCCTCCGCCTCCTGCTGCGGCCACGCGCCGACGAAGCTGTCGTACGTCACCCGCCCCAGGAGCAGCGTGTCGGCCATCTGCGCCTCCACGGCGGCGCCCATCGCTTCGTCGAAGTACGGGAAGTGCCAGTCGGCCGGGTCCTGCACGACACCGTCGAGGGAGATGAACAAGCCGGCGGTGATGGTCCTCATGATGATCCTCCAGGGGAAAGGGGGCCGGGTGGCGGCCCTCCGTCGTGGTCTGGTCACAGCCTCGCGGAGCCCGCTTACGCATTCCTTAAGGTCTCCCTGCGCCGGTGTGCCGGATCGGCGGGCGACATCCGCCATCCGCGCGCGGACCGCGCACCTCGTGGCGGCCAGAATGGTGAGATCCCGACTCCCGAGGAGTGCGCATGAGCGTGAAGCCCGGCCCGCCCGTGCCGTTCGACCCCGACGTGGCGGCGGCGCTCGCGACCGTACGCGAGTTCATGCCCCGTGTCACCCTGGACAACCTGGACGCGGTACGCGCGCCGCTGCCCGGCATGGACGTGACCCTGGAGGACCTGCGGCGCGACGGGGCGTACGAGGTCGAGGAGCGTCAGGTGCCCGGCCCGGACGGCGCGCCGGACCTCACGCTGCTGATCTGCCGGCCCACCGGCGTGGCCACCCCCGTGCCGGTGATCTACCACATCCACGGCGGGGGCATGATCTCCGGCAACCGCCGGCTCGGCGTGGCCGACGTGCAGGGCTGGCTGGACGGAACCCCGGCGGCCGTCGTCTCCGTGGAGTACCGCCTCGCGCCCGAGCACCCCCATCCCGCGCCGGTCGAGGACTGCTACGCCGGCCTGGTGTGGACCGCCCGGCACGCCGCCGAGCTCGGCGCCGACCCCGGCAGGATCGTCGTCGCCGGCGGCAGCGCGGGCGGCGGCCTCGCCGCGGCCACCGCGCTGCTCGCCCGCGACCGCGGCGGCCCCGCGCTCATCGGGCAGATGCTGCTGTGCCCGATGCTGGACGACCGCAACGACACGCCGTCGGCCGTCCAGATGGCCGGGCTCGGCGTCTGGGACCGCGCCGCCAACGAGACCGGCTGGACGGCGCTGCTCGGCGAGGACCGCGGCGGGCCCGGCGTGTCCTGCTACGCCGCCCCCGCCCGCGCCACCGACCTGTCCGGGCTGCCGCCCGCCTACATCGACGCCGGCTCCGCCGAGACCTTCCGCGACGAGGACGTCGCCTACGCCTCCCGCATCTGGCAGGCGGGCGGCGACGCCGAGCTGCACGTCTGGCCCGGCGGCTGCCACGCCTTCGAGGGGATCGCGCCGCACGCCGCCATCTCCATCGGCTCCCAGCAGGCGCGCGGGAACTGGTTGCGGCGCATCCTGGCGTCCTGACCGGGGCCGGTCCACGCTCCCGCCGCCCGAGTGCATGATGTGACGATGAGAGAGCTGGCAGGGCGGGTCGCCGCGCTGGACCCCGAGGCGGGAGCCGCCCTCCGGGTCGTCGCCTACTTCGACGAGCTGGCCGGGCACCCCGCCGGTCTCGGCTCGGTGGTCCGCGGCGCGGCGTTCCTGGCCGGCTGCCCGGCCCGCCTGGTCGACGACGCGCGCCACCTGCGCATCCGCATCGGCCCCGACGGGGTGCCGCTCGACGCGCGGGAGCCGGTGCTGGCGTGCTGGCCGGCGCAGGACCTCACTCCCGGAGGCGAGGCCCGCCTGCTCCTCGAACGCGAGCGGCCCGCCTCCGTCCTCGACACCGTGATACTCGAACGGGCGGCGAGCGTGGCCCGTACGGTGCTGGACCGCACCCGCGGCCGGGCCGCGCCGGACGATCCCGCCTGGGTCGAGGTCCTGATCGACGGGCACGCCGCCGAGCGCGAGCGGCGGGCCGCCGCCGCCCGGCTCGGTCTGACCGGGTCCGCCCGCGCGATCGCGGTGCACGGCGAGGCGGCCCGCGTCCAGCCGATGCCGCCCGGCGGCGGGCCCGCCGACCCCGGGGTGCCGGCGGGGCGGCGCGCGGGGATCGGCGTCACGGTGCCCGTCCTGGACCTGCCCGCCTCCTGGGAGAGCGCCCGTACGGCCCTGCGCTTCACCGCCGCCGGTGGCGAGCACGATCCGGGGCCGCGCCTGGTCCACGCCGGCGACCTCGGCACCCTGACGACGCTGGCCGCCGCCATCCACCCCGGGACGCCGCCGCCCGCCGACGTCGACGCGCTGCGCCGCGCCGCCGTCGCCGCGCCCTGGATGCTCGCCACGCTGGACGCCGTCGTCACCGCCCCGAGCCTGCGGGCCGCCGCCGGGGTCCTGCACGTCCACCACTCCACGCTGCAGGCCCGCCTCGGCCAGGCGTCCGGCCTGCTGGGCTGGGACGTGACCGAGCCGCCCGGACGACTGCGCCTCCACCTGGCCCTCGTCGCCCGCCGGCTGCACCGCAACGAGCTGACCTGAGCCCCGCCGTCAGGCGGTGGTGAAGGAGATCCACACGTCCGGGGGGACGTCGGGACGGCCGGGGACGGGAAGGCGTTCCTCGGTCCACGCCGTGCCGGCGATCTCGGTGGCGACGCGTCGCCAGAACGCGACGGCCGCCGTGTTCGCGTCCTGGAAGGCGATCCGCCACGGGCCGGGGTGCCGGTCGATCACCTGGCGGACGACCGCCGATCCGACGCCGGACCGGCGCGCGCCGCGGACCACGAAGAAGCTGTTCAGCACGTGCGCCGGACCGGACAGGGCGCGGACGAACGAGAACCCGACCGGCCGGTCACCGCTGGTGAACAGGTAGGCCGTCCAGTCGTCGTCCTCGAACGCCTGACGCAGCCGGTCGCTGTGGTAGGTGCCGTCGGGGCTCGGCAGGCCGCCCTGGTAGTCGGCCATGTCGTGGCGGAACATCAGCCAGAGCCGTTCGACGGTGGGACGGTCGGCGGCGGTCACGGGCCGTACGAGAACCGGAGAAGTAGTCATAAAAAACACTTTCCGGCCGGGAGCGAATCCGGCCGGAAAGGTAAAACTAGCAGAGCTCGTGCAGGTCCTGAGCGCATCCCTCCGCGCCTCCCACGGTGCATCCTTCGCGCTCCGGAGGGTAACGCGGGGTCCATGGCATACACACCCGATCAGGACCACCGCCGCCCCGACGGCGCCGACGACCAGGCGGTGAAGGCCGCCGGCATGCTGTCGGAGGCGCTGGAGACGGTCGAGCGCGCCCGCGGCCACCTCTACTCCTTCCACCAGCTCACCGGCTCCGCCCACGCCACCGTGGCCGAGGTCGTAGACCTGCTGAAAGGGAGCGCTCACGACGACCTGGCCCGCCGGCTGGCCGCCGAACTGGTCGGCCGCGACGTCCTGCCGGGCCGGTGGACGTTCCAGATCGTCGAGGAGTACGACGACGACTACTACACGACCTTCCGCGAGCTGGAACGCGAGGTCCGCGACCGGCTCATGGACGGCCGCCGGCACGTGTACGAGGCGGAGATGAAGCAGCGTTCGCAGGCGGCGGGGGAGGCGTGAGCATGCTGTCGTACTGGATGGACTCCGCGCCCGCGCGCGAGCACCCGCCGCTCACCGAGGACGTCACCGTGGACGTGGCCGTCATCGGCGGCGGCATCGCGGGGCTGTCGGCCGCCTGGGAGCTGACCCGCGCCGGCCGGTCCGTCGCCGTGCTGGAGGCGGACCGCCTGGCGGCCGGCGTGACCGGTTACACCTCGGCCAAGCTGTCGGCGCAGCACACGCTGATCTACGCCGAGCTGGCCGGCCGCGACCCCGAGACGGCCCGCCGGTACGCCCGCTCCCAGCAGGAGGCGGTCGAGCACGTGGCGCGCACGGCGGCCGAGCTCGGCGTGGACTGCGAGCTGGAACGCCGTCCCGCCTACACCTACGCCCGCTCGGCCGACCAGGTGGAGGAGTTGCGCGCCGAGGCGCGGGCGGCCGCCGAGGCGGGGCTGGCGGCCTCCTTCGTCACCGGCACGGCGCTGCCGTTCCCGGTGGCCGGGGCCGTCAGGGTCGACGGCCAGGCGCAGTTCCACCCACGCAAGTACCTGCTCGGCCTGGCCGACGCCATGACGGCGCGCGGCTGCCGGATCTTCGAACGCACCCGCGTCACCGGCCTGAGCGAGGGCAGGCCGTGCCGGGTGACGACCGGGAGCGGGGCCGTGGTGAGCGCCGCCGACGTCGTGGTGGCCACCCACTACCCGATCTTCGACCGCGCTCTGCTGTTCGCCCGGATGGAGGTGACGCGGGAGCTGGTCGTCGCGGGCACGCTGCCGCCGGAGGACGATCCGGAGGGGATGTACATCACCTCGGAGGAGAACACCCGCTCGGTCAGGACCGCGCCCCTGCCCGGGGGCCGCCGGCTGCTCATCGTGACCGGCGAGTCGTACCGGCCCGGGTCCGGGCGGGTGGGCGACCGCTTCGAGCGGCTGGCCGCCTGGACGGGCGAGCACTTCCCCCGGGCGCGGATCACGCACCGCTGGGCGGCCCAGGACAACCACACCACCGACCGGCTGCCGTTCGTCGGCCCGCTGCACCCGGGGGCCGGGCACGCCTATGTCGCGACCGGGTTCGGCGGGTGGGGCATGAGCAACGGCGTGCTGGCGGGACTGGTGCTGTCCGCCCTGGTCACCGGCGAGGACGAGCCATGGGACGGCCTGTACGACCCGCGCCGCCTGCACCCGCGGCAGGAGGCGGTCCCGATGGCGAAGATGCAGGCCACGGTCGCCCGCCACTTCGTCGCCGACCGGCTCGCCGCGGGCGACGCCGCCGACGTCGCGGAGCTGCGGCCCGGTCAGGGCGCGGTGGTCAAGCTGGACGGCCGCCGGTGCGCGGTCTACCGCGACGAGCAGGGCCGCGCGCACGCCGTCTCGGCGGTCTGCACCCATCTCGGGTGTGTGGTCGGGTTCAACGAGGCCGAGCGGACCTGGGAGTGCCCCTGTCACGGCTCGCGCTTCGGCCTCGACGGGCGTGTTCTTCAGGGCCCGGCCGTCAGCCCGCTGGAGCCGGTGGAGCTGAAGGAGGAGTGACCGGCAGAACGTAAAGCAGCTGCTTGACTTGCGCGGGCCTGTCGGGTTAGGTGAAACCGACAAAGGGGGCACACCATGTGTCAGGTGGAATGTCAGTGAGCGCCGTCCGCGCCGAGCGCGTCAACGCCACCCGCGCGCAGATCCTCGCCGCCGCCGAGCGGCTGTTCGCCGAGCGCGGCGTCTACGCCGTCTCCAACCGCCAGGTCAGCCAGGTGGCCGGCCAGGGCAACAACGCCGCCGTCGGCTACCACTTCGGCACCAAGGCCGACCTCGTCCGGGCCATCGTGCGCGCCCACACCGAGCGGGTCGAGCTGCTGCGCCGCCGGCTGCTGGCCGGGATCGAGGGCTCGGACGACGTACGCGACTGGGTGGGCTGCCTGGTCCGCTCGTTCACCGGGCACCTGGACGACCTCGGCCCGCCCACCTGGTACGCCCGCTTCGCCGCCCAGGTCATGACCGACCCCGCGCTCCGCCTGATCATGGCCGAGGAGGCGCTGAACTCGCCGACCCTGCGCCGCGTGGTGGACGGCCTGCGGCGCTGCCTGCCCGAGCTGCCCCCCGAGGTGCACGCCGAGCGCGCCGACATGGCGGGCCAGCTCGTCGTCCACATGTGCGCCGAGCGCGAGCGCGCGCTCGCCGAAGGCCTCCCCACCCTCCGGCCGAGCTGGCACGACGCCGCGACCGGGCTGATCGACGCGGTGGTCGGGATCTGGACGGCCCCCGTCACGGCAGCAGGAAGGAACACCGCATGACCGAGACACTTCCCGAATTCCCGGGCGTCAGGGCGGCCTCGTGCCCGTTCGACCCGCCGCCCGCGCTGCGCGCCCTGCAGAAGGACGCGCCGCTCACCCGGGTGCGGCTGTGGGACGGCGGCACGGCCTGGCTGGTCACCGCGTACGCCGAGCAGAAGGAGCTGCTCAGCCACCCGCAGGTCAGCTCGGACATCACCCGGCCCGGCTACCCGCTGCCCGCCCAGACGCCGCAACGCCCGGACAGCCCGGTGAGCTTCATCCTCATGGACGACCCCGAGCACCACCGGCTGCGCCGCATGGTGCAGGGCTCGTTCACGGTCCGCAGGGTGGAGGGCATGCGCCCGGCCGTGCAGCGCATCGTGGACGACCTCATCGACGGCCTGCTGGCCGGGCCGAAGCCGGTGGACCTGGTGGAGGCGTTCGCGCTGCCGGTGCCGTCGCTGGTGATCTGCGAGCTGCTCGGCGTCCCGTACGCCGACCACGCCTTCTTCCAGGAGAACAGCCAGGTCATCGTCAAGCGGAACGTGCCGCCCGAGGAGCGGGCCGCCGCCGGCGGCCGGCTCACCGACTACCTGGACGGGCTCGTCGCCGACAAGCTCGCGCACCCCTGCGACGACCTGCTGTCCAAGGTGGCCGCCCAGGTCACGGCGGGCGAGCTGAGCAGGCCGGAGGCGGCCAGGATGGGCGTGCTGCTGCTCGTCGCCGGGCACGAGACCACCGCCAACATGATCGCCCTCGGCACCCTCGCCCTGCTCCAGCACCCCGACCAGCTCGCCCTGCTGCGCGGGAGCGACGACCCCGCGCTGGTCGCGGGCGCGGTGGAGGAGCTGCTGCGCTACCTCAACATCACCCACCGGGGACGCCACCGGGTCGCGCTGGCCGACATCGAGATCGCCGGCCAGGTCATCCGCGCCGGCGAGGGCCTCATCATGGCCAACGACCTCGGCAACCGCGACCCCGAGGTCTTCCCCGACCCCGACACGCTCGACCTGCGCCGCGACGCCCGCCGCCACGTGGCCTTCGGCTTCGGCGTGCACCAGTGCCTCGGCCAGCCGCTGGCCCGCATGGAGCTGCAGGTCGCCTACGCCACCCTCTACCGGCGGATCCCCACCCTCGCCCTGGCGACGGACCTGCACCGGATCCCGTTCAAGCACGACGGCCAGGTGTACGGGGTCTACGAACTTCCCGTCACGTGGTGACCCGCGGCTCCGCGCGGCGGGCGGGCGCAGGCATTACCGTCGGGTTGAGAACGTTGTCAGGAACTCCGTCCGAGGCCGATCCCTCCGGGAGATGACATGAGCGATCCTGCGGTGGTGCCGCTCCACATGCGGCGCGACGGGTTCGACCCCGACCCCGAGCTGTCGGCGTTGCGCGACGGTGAAGGCGTGCGCCGGGTGCCCACGCCGTTCGGCGTCGACGCGTGGGTGGTGAGCCGCTACGCCGACGTGCGCGAGGTGCTCGGCGACTCCACGCGCTTCAGCAACGACGTGGGCGCGGCGTTCCGGCCCACCGCCCGCCCGGAGCTCAGCGAGGAGGAACTGCGGCAGGCGCGGGCGGGCAACCTGCTCGCCTTCGACCCGCCCGAGCACACCCGGCTGCGCCGCATCCTGACGCCCGAGTTCACCATGCGCAGGATGCGCCGCCTGGAGCCGCGCATCCACGAGATCGTCCGGGAGCACCTGGACGCGATGGAGCGCACCGGGCCGCCGGTCGACCTGGTCACCGCCTTCGCCCTGCCGATCCCGTCCCTCGTGATCTGCGAGCTGCTGGGCGTCCCGTACGACGACCGCGACGACTTCCAGCGGCGCACCGGCGCGCTGCTCGACATCTCGCTCCCGGTGGCCGAACGGCGGGCCGCGAGCCTCGAACAACGCGCCTACATGGCCGGCCTCGTCGCCCGCGCCCAGGCCGAGCCGGGCGAGGACATGCTCGGCATGCTGGTGCGCGAGCACGGTGACGACCTGTCCACCGACGAGCTGGTGGGCGTCGCCGGGCTGCTGCTGCTGGCCGGGCACGAGACGACGTCCAACATGCTCGGGCTCGGCACCCTGGCGCTGCTGCGCCACCCCGACCAGCTCGACCTGCTCAAGAAGGAGCCCGAGCGGATCGGCGCGACCGTCGAGGAGCTGCTGCGCTGGCTCAGCATCGTGCACTCCGGCACCGGCAAGCTCACCACGGTCGAGACCGAGCTGTCCGGCGTCCGCATCCCGGCCGGCGCGCTGGTGATGGTCGCGCTGCCCGCGGCCAACCGCGATCCGGCGTTCATCGCCGACCCCGACCGCTTCGACATCGCCCGCGGCGACCTCGGCCACGTCGCCTTCGGCCACGGCGTGCACCACTGCCTCGGCGCGCCGCTCGCCAGGATGGAGATGCGCATCGCCTTCCCCGCGCTGTTCGAGCGCTTCCCCGGGCTGCGCGAGAGCGGCGTACCGCCGCGCTTCCGCTCCTTCAACGTCGTCTACGGGCTGACCTCGTTCGAGGTCGCCTGGTAGCTCACCGGACGCCGACGCCGTCGAGGTAGGCCGCGAGGGCTGCGAGCTCGTCCTGGCCGCCCACCGCCGCCACGTATCCGTCCGGGCGGACGAGCGCCCACTCGCCCCGCGACAACCCGTAGGCGTCGCGGACGTGGCCGCCGGTGTCGAGCACGTCCCAGCCGACGACGTGGACCCGCAGGCCACGGCGCGGCCCGGTGAACGCGTCCGGGTCGCTCCCGTGGCCGAGCAGGGTCCAGTGCGGCCCCTGGAACAGCCTGAACAGCCGGGTCGCGACCCCGGCCGCGCCCGTCACAGGCGCGTCGGGAGCGCGGTCGCCCGGCCGCACGCCCTTGTCGCGGTCCGGACCGGCGGCCGTCAGCGGCGAGTCCGGGTAGCCGAGGTCGAGCTGGGTCACCTCCCGGCCGCGCCGGGTGTCGCGGTTCATGGCCGCGTGCAGCAGCCGCTCCGACAGGCCCAGCACCGCCTCGGCGATCGGCCGGCGCTCCAGCTCGTACGACGCCAGCACCGATTCCGGAGCGCCGCCGAGCACGGCCGCCAGCTTCCAGCCGAGGTTGTAGGCGTCCTGGACGCTGGTGTTCAGTCCCTGTCCGCCGGTCGGCGGATGGCAGTGGGCGGCGTCTCCGGCGAGTAGCACCCGCCCGCGCAGGTACGTGTCGGCGAGGCGGGCGTTCATCTCGTAGGCCGACGCCCACGTCACCTCGCGGACCGTGAGGTCGTCGCGGGCGGTGCGGGCGCGGACGAGCGCGGTGAGCCCGGCGGCCGACAGATCGACGTCCACGCCGAAGGGGACGGGGGCCTGGAGCTGGAACAGGTCGGTGCCGTACAGGGGGCACAGCGACACGTCCTCCGGCGTCCCCTGGTTCCAGCGGTGCCAGAAGCCGGACGAGAGCCCGTCCAGCCGCACGTCGGCCACGAGCGCCCGCACGCCGAGCGTCTTGCCGGGGAAGCCGATGCCGAGGGCCTTGCGCACGGAGCTGGCGCCGCCGTCCGCGCCGACCAGGTAGCCCGCCCGTACGGTCTCGGGGCCTCCGGGCGTCTCGATCGTGGCGGTCACGCCGCCGCCGTCCTGCTCGAAGCCGGTGAGGCGGTGGCCGTACTCGGGGGCGTGGCCGAGCTCGGCCAGCCGCTCGCGCAGTCTGCTCTCGGTGCGGAACTGGGGGACGAGCAGCGCCAGGTGGTAGGGCTCGGCCGGCGTCGGGTCGGGCAGCTGCCCTGCGGGCCGGTCGACGGGCCCGGCGTCGGTGTAGAGGCGCTGGTGCGGGTACTCGCCGCCGGAGGCGACGACGCGGTCCAGCACGCCGAGGTCCTCGAACACCTCCTGCGTACGGGGCTGGACGCCCTTGCCGCGCGAGCCGGGGAACGGGTGCGTCGCCCCGTCGATCAGGCGGAAGGGGACGTTCCTGCGGGCGAGGTCGATGGCCAGGGTCAGGCCGGTCGGGCCGGCGCCGCAGATGATCACGCCGAGGTCTGTCATGGGTGTGTGCCTCCTTGGTTCAAGTGCGTGTATTTTGCACATAATTCAGAGGCATGGTCAAGCTATGGCCTGTGAGCAGCATGGATATCTGTGTATGGAGAACATGTTCGCCGTAGCGGTATCCTCGCGTCAGCACCGTCCGCCCGTCCACGTAAGGCAGCACGACGAGCATGACCTCCAAGCACCGCCGGCAGGCCGCGTTCAGGCGCCTGCACGAGTCCATGGTCGACCTCACCGTGCTCATGAACCTGCCGCAGCGCGACGAGGCGCTCCTCGCCGAGGCCGGCCTCCAGCTCGACCGGGCCCTGTTCCCCCTGCTCATCGGCATCCAGCGGTTCGGCCCGATCAGTGTCGGCGAGCTCGCCGAGCGGACGGGCCGCGACCACACCACCGTGAGCAGGCAGGTGGCGAAGCTCGCCGAGCTCGGCCTGGCCGAGCGGCGGCCGGGCGCGGTGGACAAGCGGGTGAAGGAGGCGCTGATCACCGACGCCGGCCGCCAGGTCACCGACGCGCTCGACGCCGCCCGCCAGCGGATCGCCACGCCGGTGCTGGAGCATTGGAGCGACCGCGACCTGCTGGAGCTCGAACGCCTGATGCGCCGCTTCGTCGACGACCTGGTCTCGCTGTCCGAGGTGGCCAAGGAGGACACCTGAGCGGCCTGCCATCATGGCCGGATGACCACGATCCTCACCCGCGGCGACCTGCTCACCCTGCTCGATCCCGGCGCCTGCCTCGACGCCCTGCGCGAAGGCTTCGCCGCGGACCCGGGCACGACGGCGGTCCCGGGGCAGCGGATCCGTACGGACCTGCCGTTCCCCGGCACCGCCACCGCGCTGCTCCCCGGCCTGCTGCCCGGCGTCGAGGCGTACACGGTGAAGGTCAACGCCAAGTTCCCCGCGGCCTCACCGGCGCTGCGCGGCGTCATCTGCCTGCACGACGGCGCGGACGGCGAGCTGCTGGCGCTGCTCGACTCCGCCACGATCACGGCCTGGCGCACCGGGCTCGCGGCGGCACTCGGCACGCACGCCCTCGCCGGCGAGAGCGACGTCGTCGGTGTGGTCGGCGCGGGCGCCCAGGCCGACCTGGTGGTGACCGGCCTGCGCCGGCTGCGCCCCGTGAGCGACCTGGTCGTCCACGACCTGTCGCCGGAGCGGGCCGCCGCCTTCGCCGACCGGCACGGCGGACGCGTCGCGGGCTCGGCCGCCGAGGTCGCCGCCCGCGCCGGGATCGTGGTCCTCGCCACCTGGTCCCGCACCCCGCTCCTGGACCTCCCCGACGTCCGCCCCGGCCGGCACCTGACCACGCTGGGCGTGGACGAGCCAG
Source organism: Nonomuraea sp. LP-02 (assembly GCF_036289125.1). Lineage (NCBI taxonomy): Bacteria > Bacillati > Actinomycetota > Actinomycetes > Streptosporangiales > Streptosporangiaceae > Nonomuraea > Nonomuraea sp. LP-02. The sequence continues at coordinate 578,047 of NZ_JAXCLK010000001.1, forward strand.
GCAAGCAGGAGCTCTCGCCCGCCCTCGTACGGGCCGCCGGCGTGCTCGCGGTCGACGACCGACCGCTCGCCGCCGCCATGGGCGTGCTCGCCGCGACCGGCCTGCCCGCCGGCGCCGCCCACGCCACCCTCGGCGAGATCCTGCGCGGCGACCACCCGGGCCGCACCGACCCCGGGCAGATCACGGTGTACGGGCCGGTGGGCCTCCCGTGGCAGGACCTCGCCCTCAGCCTGCTCGCCTACCGCGAAGCCGGACGGCGGGGCGTCGGCACCGAGATCGACTTCCTGGCCTGAGCCCGGGGAATCAGCCGCCCTGAGCGGCCCGGCGGTAGCGGCCGGGAGCGGTGCCGTACGCGCGCTTGAAGGCCGTGCCGAAGGCGAACTCCGAGCTGTAGCCGACGCCGGCGGCGATCCGCGCCAGCCCGAGGTCGCTCTCCCGCAGCTGCCGGGCCGCGATCGTCATCCGCCACCAGGTCAGGTACGTCAGCGGCGGCCGCCCCACCAGCGCCGTGAACCGGGCCGAGAACGCCGCCCGCGACATCCCGGCCGCGCGCCCCAGCGACTCGACCGTCCACGGGCGGTCCGGCTCGCGGTGCATGGCGCGCAGCGCGGCGCTGACCGGCGGATCCGTCAGCGCCGCCGCCCAGCCGGTGGCGTCGTCCCCGGCGGGCCGCTCCTCCAGCCAGGCCCGCAGGATGAACAGCAGGAGCGTGTCGAGCAGCGCGGGGATGGCGGTGTCCGTGCCGAGGCGCGGCTCGTCCAGCTCCCGCCCGAGCACCTCGACGAGGGCGTGCAGCCCGGCCGCCCCCGGGGCCGCGCCGCCCCGCGGTCCGGGGATGTGGATCAGGCCGGGCAGGTCGTGCAGGAGCGGGTGCGCGTGCCGGGGGTCGAGCCGGTAGCCGCCGCACAGCGTGACCACGCCCGCCGGGCCGCTGCCGGCGGTGCTGCCGACGGTGTCGGTGGCGAACAGGGCCAGTTCGTCGGCCAGGGGATCGCAGTCGGTCACGGCCAGCGGGGTGCCGGGGGAGTCGGCCAGCCCGTACGGCTCGCCGTGCGGGAAGAACACGACGTCCCCGGCGGCCAGCGGCACCGGCTCGGCGCCGGGGTCGCTCTCCGGCGGGATGAGCCAGCACGCTCCCTTGAGAATCACCTGGAACCCGGCCGCCCCCGGCGCGGACGGGAAACGCCGCCCCCAGGTGCCGTGCCAGGCGATGCGCGCGGTGTTCGGCCGGCCGGTGCGCATGAGCGCGATCACGTCGCTGAGCACGTCCATCGGGCCACCCTATCGACGAACGCGTATATTTCCCGGATTGCAGGACATTGGTCGTCTCGCGCCGCCGCTCTAGCGTGGCAGCCATGTCATCGAAGATCTTCGTCACCGGGGCCACGGGCACCGTCGGCCGCGCGCTGATAACGGAGCTGGCCGCCGATCCCGCGGGGCCGCGCGTCCTCGCCCTGGTCCGCGACCCCGCCGCCGTCCTCCCGCCGCGCGTCGAGCCGGTACGCGGCGACCTCACCGACCCCGCCTCGTTCGCCGCCGCCGTCGAGGGCGTCACCGCGGCGTTCCTGCTGTGGCCGTTCGGCGCCGCCGACGGGTTCGGCGCGGTCCTCGACGTGCTCGCCCGGCATGCCCGCCGCGTCGTGTACCTCTCCTCGGCCGCCCGCCGCCCGGCCGAACGCGAGATCGAGCGGCTGATCCGGCGCTCCGGGCTGGAGTGGGTGATCCTGCGCCCGCACCAGTTCGCCGCCGCCGCCCTGCGCTGGGCCGCCGATCCGCGGTTCCTGGCCGAGGGCGTGGTCGCCGAGCCGTACGGCCGATCGGCCGCGCCCCCCGTCCACGAGCGGGACCTCGCCGAGGTCGCCGCCGACGCGCTCACCGGGCGCGGGCCCGCCGGGGTCGTGCACGAGCTGACCGGGCCGGAGACGCTGACGCAGGCCGAGCAGGTGCGCATCGTCGGCGAGGCGGCCGGCCGCCCGGCCCGCTGGGAGGAGCGGCCACCGGAGGAGGGCCGTCACCGCCTGGTCGCGGCCGGGCTGCCGCCCGAGGTCGCCGACGGCATCCTGCGGGCGCGGGCCGAGCTGGTGGACTCCCCGTGGCCGGTGACGCCGCGCCCCGGCGCCCGCTCCTTCCGCGCCTGGGCGGACGAGCACGCCCACCGCTTCCGCACCACCATGCGGGCCGCGCGCGTCCACGCCTACGGCGACCCCTCCGTCATCCGGCACGACGAGCTCCCGATCCCCGCCCCGGGACCGGGCGAGGTGCTGATCAAGGTGGCGGGCACCTCGTTCAACCCGTCCGAGGTCGGGCTGCGCTCCGGGCTGCTCGCGGCGGCGGTGCCGGAGTTCGCCGGGCTGCCGCTGCCGTACGTGCTCGGCTGGGACGTCGCCGGCACCGTCGCCGAGACCGGACCCGGGGTCGTCTGGCCGCGCGCGGGCGACGAGGTGATCGGCCGGCTGGACGGGGGCGCGGCGGCCTCGTACGCGCTCGCGCCGGCCCGCGTGCTCGCCCGCGCGCCGCGCGGCGTGCCCCTCGCCGACGCCGCCGCGATCCCGGTGGCCGGGCTGACGGCGTGGCAGGCCGTCCACGAGCACGCCGGGATCGGGCCGGGACAGCGGGTGCTGGTCAACGGGGCCGGCGGCGGGGTGGGCGGGTTCGCCGTGCAGCTCGCCAAGCTGGCCGGGGCCTTCGTCATCGCCACGGCGGGGAGCGCGCGCAGCGCGGCGCGGGCGCGGGCGCACGGCGCGGACGAGGTCGTGGACCACCGGACCGAGCCGCTGCCCGGCGGTCTCGACGTGCTGCTCAACCTGGTCCCGCTCGACCCCGCCGACGGGGCCGGACTGGCCCGGCTGGTGCGGCCCGGGGGTGTGCTGGTCTCGGCCACCGTGCCGGTCGAGGCGCCGCCCGGCGTCACGGCGATCCGCTTCGTGGCCCGCAACGACGCCGCCCACCTGGCCGCCCTCGCCGCGCTGGCCGGGGAGGGCAGGCTCGCCGTGGACGTCGCGGAACGGCTCCCGCTGACGGAGCTGGCCGCCGTCCACCGCCGCGCCGAGTCCGGCGACGCCACCGGCGGCAAGATCATCCTGCTGCCCTGATCCCCGGCGCCGGGTCAGGGGCGGGGCGGCCACCAGCCGCCGACGACCTCGACGTCCTCGCTCTTCAGCGCGTTGTGCCAGACGGGGTCGCGCAGCAGCCGGGCCTCCCAGGACCGTACGACGCCGTCCGGGCCCGCGACCGCGTCCTCGCTGGACGGATGCAGGAACAGCTCGCTCGTGCCCTCGGGCAGCGCGGCCAGCCGGCGCAGGTAGTCCTCGCGCAGCCGCTCGTAGCCGCCCAGCTCGGCCGCCGTGCTGCGGTTCGTGGCGATCGTCTCGGGAAGGGCCACGCCCAGCGCGTCCGCGAGGGCGACGGCCTGCCCGTGCGCCGCCGCGAGCTCCGGCGGGAGCGGCCCGCCCATGTACGGCTCGGGGTCCCGGGGCAGCCGGAACGCGAGGCCGTGGCGGGCGCACCAGCGCAGGGTCTCGGCCAGCCACGACCTGCCGTGCAGGCCGTACAGGGTGCCTGCGTGGGAGTCGGCCGCCTCCGGCGCGAGGCCGTGCGCGCGCATCCAGCCGAGCTGCGCCTCCGCCTCCCGCTCGACGTCCCCGGCCGCGCCGCGGGCGCCGAGCGCGAACGGGTCGTCGGACAGCGTCCCGTCCGGATCGGTGAGGCTCGCGCCGCCGGTGAGCGGCCGCCAGCGCGGGACCCCGCGCTCGCTCGTCAGCGTCACGTGCACGCGCGGCACGACGCCGAGCTCGCGCACCCGTTCGGCGGCGTGGGCCGCGGACGGCGTGAGGCAGATGAGCGTCGTCGCGCTGACGCAGCCCTCGGCGAGCAGGCCGAGGATGACCTCGGTCGAGCCGGGCTCCCTGCCGAGGTCGTCGGCGGTGATCACCAGGCGGCGGCTCATCGGGGACCCTCCACGGCGGGCTCGCCGGCCTGGTCCGCGGGCGGCGGTTCCTCCGGTACGGCCGCCTCGGGCGGCGTTGCGACCGGCACCGAGACGAACCGCGCGGCCACCGCCCCGATCGCCGTCAGCACGAACGGGTACACGCACAGATAGACCCGGAACGCCAGCCCCGGATCGCCGCCGGGGTCGTCGCCGGAGTTGTAGCCGAAGAACACGCCGAGCGACGTGAGCGCGAGCCCGGTCACGACCCCGTTGAGCCGCCCGAAGAAGCCGAACGCGGACAGGAACAGCCCTTCGCGGTGCTCGCCGTTGCGCGCCGCGTCGGCGTCCAGCACCCGCGCGACGATGAGGTCGTTCGTCGCGAGCATCCCCGACCAGCCCGCGCCGACGACCACGCCCGCCGCGATCGCGGTGACCAGGTCGCGGGCGAAGAACAGCGCCGCGAACCCGGCCGCGAGGACCACGAAGGCGACCCGCCAGGCCCACAGCGCGCCCCGGCGGGCCACGACGCGCGTCCAGGCCACCAGGCCGGCCGCCGTGACGAGGATGACGACGCCCTGGAGGTAGAGCGCGTTGCCGACCGGCAGCCCGAGCGAGTAGCGGACGTACAGCTGGATGCCCGCGAGGACGAGCGCCATGGCGATGCCGTAGCAGGCGCCGGTGAGCCCGACCGTCCAGAACAGCCGGTTGTGCACGATGGACCACACGCTGCGCAGCAGCATCGGCTGCTCGCGGGTGGAGTAGCGGGGGTTCTCGCGGGCGCCGAGCGCCATGAACACGATCACGGCGAGCGCCACCACGCCGTAGACGACCGCCGTGGTGCGGAAGCCCTCGGTGGAGTCCTCGGTGCCGAACACCTGGGTCGTGAGCACGGGGGTGACCGCGAGCGAGATCACCAGCGCCACGAGCTGGAAGCCCTGGCGCAGGCCGTTGGCCACGGCGCGGTCGCGCTCGCGCGGGTACAGCTCGGGCAGCAGCGCGCCGTAGTTGGCGTTGAGCATCGAGTCGAACGCCTCGCACAGGATCGCGAACACCGCGAACCAGATCAGCAGGCCCGCGCCCTCCAGCGACGACGGCGCGGAGAAGAACGCGATCATGCAGGCGGTCAGCAGCGGCGCGCCGACGAGCAGCCACGGCCGGCGCCGGCCGAACCGGGTCCTGGTGCGGTCGGAGAGGTGGCCGAGCACCGGGTTGTCGAGCGCGTCGATGACCGCGTAGACCACCATGACCACGCCGTACGCGCGGACGTCCAGCCCGAGGATGTCCACGTAGAAGAGGATCATCGATCCCTTGATCATGTTGATCGGGATCGAGGTGCCGAACATCCCGATGGCATAGCGCCACGCGGGAGTCCGTCCCGGAGCCGGGGGTCCGCCGGGCTGGGACACGCGATCACCCTTCCTCGCCGGACGCCGGCGCGGATGCCGGCGCTGGACGCGAGGTTACTCTCGCGTCCGCGGAAGAACAGCGGGTGAAGCGGAGTCGTGACCTCGCCGGACACCCGGCGAGGCGCTCACGTCGTACGGCGGGCGTTCGTGTCCTGGTCCCGGGCGGAAGGCGCGTCGCGCAGGCGTTCGCTGTCCTGCTGGAGCTCGTCGATCATCCGGGACGCGTCGGCCTTGCTGAGCCCCTCGGGCACCTCCCTGCCCGCCTCACGGGCGAGGGTGCGCAGGTAGGACTCCTGCGGCGCGGTCATGGGCTCGTCGCCGGTCGTCCACTCCTCCGGGTCCTTCTCCACCGGTCCGTGGCTCATGTGCTCATCTCCTCGAACGTACGTTCCCTCGGTCGAGCACACCACGATGCCCTCAGCGCGACGGGACAAACCCTCAGATGAAGGACAGCAGCAGCTCGGCGCTGCGGACCGGGTCCTCCAGGACGGGCGTGTGGCCGACACCGGGGATCAGCTCGATCCTGGCCCCCGGCACCACCCCGTAGCCGGCGGCGGACGAGGGCCGCCATCGCCGGTCGTCCGTACCGAAGATCACCAGCAGCGGCTTGCCGAGAGGCGCGAGCCGGTCCGGCAGCGTCCGCTCCTCCAGATAGTCGCGGGGCGCCCGCATCACCGCGGCGAACACGGCGGGGGGCGTGTCGCGCAGTGAGTCGCGCAGGTCGTCGAGCAGTTCCTGCGGGACCTCGAAGCCCGGGCGGCTGAACCCGCTGTTCACCAGCGCGCGGATCAGCTCGTCGCCCGGCGGCCACCCGGCGGGCGCGCCGCCCGTCTCGGGCCCGGTGAAGGCGTCCATGCCGGGACCGGTGCCGACGAGCGCGAGCGCGGACACCAGGTCGGGCCGCTGATGACCCGGTGGGAGCCGGTCAGCAGCGGGGCCAGCGCGTCCCACGAGCGGGCCGTGGCCGCGGTGCCGTGGATGAGCAGGAGTGCGGGGGCGTCCTGGGGGCCGTCCTGGCGTACGTGGAGGTCGCCGTCCTTCAGTGGCAGGAGCTCGCCGTCGGTGATCGTCATGGGGCCACTGTCGCCGGGGGCGGCCGGCCGCGTCTTGGACGAATGTTCCCCGCCTTTCCCGCCGGCATCGGGACCTAGCATCGGAGCGTGCGGACTTTCGTGCACGACGCCGCCGCGTGGGGCGTGGCGTGCCCGCGCCGGCCCAGCGGGGTCGCCGGCGTCACCATGGCCGGGTTCCGCATCCCGGACCTGCGGACCATCCGGATGGTGCCGCATCCTGCCGTGACGCTGCTCGTCGGGTTCGGCGACGGGACGCCCGTCCTGGACCACGCCCCCGGGCCGCGGCCGGTCGGGAACGTCGCCGCCGGGCCGGGGTTCGGCTCCGGCGGCGCGGTCCGGGCGCGGGGCGTGGACGTCGAGTGCGTGCAGGTGCGCCTGTCCCCGGTGGTCGCCCGCGCGGTCCTCGGCGTGTCCCCTGCCGACCTCGGCGACGCGGTCGTGGACCTCGACGACCTGTGGGGCCGGGACGCCGCCCGCCTCCGCGACCGGCTGAGCGGCGCCACGTCGTGGCCGGACCGCTTCGCGCTGACGGACGCGCTGCTCGCCCGGCGGCACCGGGCGGGGCCGCCGGTGGACCCGGAGGTGGCCTGGGCCTGGCGGCGGATCGTCGCCGGTCGCGGCCTGGTCCGGGTCGAGATGCTGGCCGGGGAGGTCGGGTGGAGCCGCAAACGCCTGTGGTCCCGGTTCCGGGCGCAGCTCGGCCTGCCGCCCAAGCGTGCCGCCAAGCTGGTCCGCTTCGACCGCGCCGCCCACCGCCTGGCGGCGGGGGAGGGCGCGGCCCTGGTGGCGGCGGAGGGCGGCTACGCCGACCAGTCGCACCTGCACCGCGAGGTCATGGCGTTCACCGGCGCGACGCCGTCGGCCCTCGCCGTGGAGCCGTTCCTGGCCGTGGACCCCCTCGCCTGGCCCGGCCTCAGCCTCTCCCCGCGGTGAACCGGGCCAGCAGGAGCGCCAGCCTGCGCTCGTGCAGCTCGCGGGGCAGCCGGCCGCCGAGCGTGAGCGTCGCCAGGCCGTGCAGGGCGGCCCAGTACGTCTCGGCCAGCAGGCCGAGGTCGTCGTCGCCGGCGTGCGGCCGGACGGCCTCGGCGAGTTCCTGGAAGCTGGCCGCCAGCGCGGGCGGGACCTGCGGGGTGGCGAACGGCAGGTCCACACCGCGCCGGAACATCGCGTCGTAGAGCGCGGGCCGCCGCTCGGCGAAGGCGACGTACGCCTGCCCGACCCCCTCCAGGGCGCCGGCCTCGTCCCGCGCCGCCGTACGCGCGGCTCGCAGCTCGCCGGCCAGCTCGCCGAAGCCCTCCACCGCGACCGCCGCCATGATGGCGTCCTTGCCCTTGAAGTGGCTGTAGAGCACCGGCTGGCTGTACTCCACCCGCTCGGCGAGCCGCCGGGTGGTCACCGCTTCCCATCCTTCGGTCTCGGCGAGCTCCCGGGCGGCGGTGATGATCAGCTTCTCGCGTTCCGCGCGTTCACGCTCCCGGCGGGATTGGATTGTCATGCTTCAGAATCTAGCATCGCTAGCGAAGTTGTCGATGCTCTGCTAGCGTGATTCTTGTTCCTAGCGCTGCTAGTTCCCCCTGGAGACGAAGATGCTCACCTACACCGCTTACGGCCTGGCCGTCGTGCTCAACCTCATGATCCTGTTCATCGGAGCGCGGTTCCTGCTCGTCCCGCAGGCCGCGGCGGCCGCCTACGGCGTGCCGGCCAAGGCTGACGGCGACCGGGCGTACCTGGCCGTCAAGGGGGTGCGTGACGGGGTCTGCGGCCTGATCGGCCTGGCGCTGCTGGCCTTCGCCGGGACCACCGCCGAGGCGTGGTTCATGCTGGTCGTGGCGCTGGTGCCGTTCGGTGACACCCTGATCGTGCTGCGCAACGGCGGGACGAAGGCCGCGGCGTTCGGCATCCACTTCGCGACCGCCGTGGTCGTCCTGATCTCCGCAGCCCTGCTCTTCGCGGTCAGCTGACCGCCTCGCCGGCGCCGGCGAAGGCGCCGGCGGACGCCGCGAGGACGGCGGTCCTGGCCGCCTGGCCGGGCAGGTCGGGGTCGGGTGGCGTACGGAGCAGCATGAGCTGGTGGTAGAGCGGCGCGGTGGCGGCGACGAGCAGCCGCCGCGCGTCGGTGTCCGGTGGCAGTTCGCCGCGCGCCACGGCGCGGGCCACGATGACCTCGCAGCGGGCGTAGCGGTCCGCCCAGAGCCGCAGCAGGCCGCGTTCGGCCTCCTCGGACCGGAACGAGGCGGCGAGCAGGGCGGCCGCGACCGACGGCCGTGCGGTCAGCGCCTCCTGGTTCTCCTCGTTGAGCGCCGTCAGGTCGCCCAGCAGGGAGCCGGTGTCCCGGGGCTGCCAGTCGTCGTCGCCGGTGGCCGCGAGCAGATCGGCGAGCAGGCCGCCGACGTCCCGCCAGCGCCGGTACACCGTGGCGCGGTGCACGCCCGCGCGGGCCGCGACGGCGTCCAGGGTGAGTGCGTCGTAACCGCGTTCGCCCAGCTCGGCCCGCACCGCGTCGAGCACCCGGGCGCGGGTGCGGCTGGTCCGGCCGCCTGGGCGGCGGCGCACCTGACGGGCGGGAGCGGGCGTCTCCCCGGATTCCGTTTGCCCTGCGGACGAGGTCATGACACGATCCTAATGTATAAGTTGTCGCATTAACGATGAAGGAATGGCCGATGCAACCGCTCGTCCCCGCCGACCCCGACGTCCTGCACCCCATGCCGGGGCAGCCGCGGGTGGTGCTGCTCCGGCCGCTGGTGACGTCCCCGCTGATCGAGGTGGGGGAGTTCTCGTACTATGACGACCCGGACGACCCGACCGCGTTCGAGACCCGCAACGTGCTCTACCACTACGGGCCGGAGAAGCTGGTCATCGGCAGGTTCTGCGCGCTGGGCACCGGGGTGCGGTTCATCATGAACGGAGCCAACCACCGCATGGACGGCCCCTCGACGTTCCCCTTCCCCACCATGGGCGGCTCGTGGGCCGAGCACTTCGACCTGCTCACCGGCCTGCCCGGCCGCGGTGACACGGTCGTCGGCAACGACGTCTGGTTCGGCCGGGGCGTGACGGTGCTGCCCGGCCTGCGCATCGGCCACGGCGCGATCATCGGCGCGGGCTCCGTGGTCACCTCGGACGTCCCCGCCTACGGCATCGTCGGCGGCAACCCGGCCCGGCTCATCCGCGTCCGCCACAGCGACGAGGACGTGGCCCGGCTGCTCGCCGTCGCCTGGTGGGACTGGCCGGTCGAGCACATCACCCGGCACGTGCGCACGATCATGTCGGGCACCGTCGCCGAGCTCGAAGCGGTCGCACCGGCCGCCCGCCGCCCCTGACACCCGTCGCGTCCCCAGAACCGAAGGATTCCCACGTGCCCCGCGCCCACATCGCCATGATCGGCATTCCCGCCGTCAGCCACGTCCTGCCGAGCCTGGAGATCATCCGCGAGCTGGCCGCCCGCGGCCACCGGGTGACCTACGCCAACGACCCCGTGGTCCGCGACCTGGTCACCGGGGCCGGCGCGGAGCTGGTGCCGTGCTCGTCCACGCTGCCGGTCGCCGACAACCTCTGGCCCGACGACCCCATCGCCGCGATGAGCCTCTTCCTGGACGACGCCGTCCAGGCCCTGCCGCAGCTCCGGTCCGCCTACGACGACGACCCCGCCGACCTTTACCTGTACGACATCGGCGCCTACGCCGCCCGCGCGCTCGCCGAGGCGCAGGGCCGCCCCCTCCTGCAGCTCTCGCCGACGATCGTGGGCTGGGACGGCTACGACCAGGAGGTGGCCGCGCACCTCTGGGAGCTGCCGGGCGCCGCCGCCTACCGGGAGAGGTTTGCCGGCTGGCTGGCCGGCTGCGGCGCGACCACCACCGACGTGGACGCCTTCTCCGGCCGTCCCGAACGGGCTCTCGCTCTCATCACGCGCGCCATGCAGCCGCACGCCGACCGGGTCGATCCCCGCCGGGTGACCTTCGTCGGCCCCTGCTTCGACCTGAGCGCGGACAAGGACGCGTGGAGCCGCCCCGCGGGCGCCGCGAACGTCCTGCTGATCTCCCTCGGCTCGGCTTACACCCGCCGGCCGGAGTTCTACCGCCAGTGCCTGGCCGCCTTCGGCGACCTGCCGGGCTGGCACGTCGTCCTGCAGATCGGCCGTCACACCGACCCCGGCGAGCTGGGCGACATCCCCGCCAACGTCGAGGTCCACCCGTGGGTCCCCCAGCGGGCGATCCTGGAGCAGGCGGACGCGTTCGTCACCCACGCGGGGATGGGCGGCTGCGGTGAAGGGCTGCTGGCGGGCGTGCCCATGATCGCCGTGCCGCAGGCCGCCGAGCAGTTCCAGAACGCCGACCGGCTCGTGGAGCTCGGCGTCGCCCGCCGGATCGACACCGAGGACGCCACGGCAGAGGCCCTTCGCGCCGCCCTGCGCGAGCTCGTCTCCGACCCCGAGGTCGGCCGCCGCTCGGCGCGGCTCCAGGCCGAGGCGCGGGCCGAGGGCGGCACCACGCGGGCCGCCGACCTCATCGAAGGCTTGCTGGGTCCGCGCGGCCGGTCCCCGGAGACCTCTTGACCGGCGCGCCGGAACAGAGCCGGCGGGCGGCCACGTCCTCCTGACCGCCCGCCGCCCCTCGGGGGCCGATCCACGCGTCCTGCTCATGGTCCTGTGCGTCGTCTTCGGCCCGCTGGTCTCCCAGATCCCGATGGCCGCACTGGTCGCCGTCATGATCCTGGTGTCGTTCGGCACCTTCGACCGGCACTCCATCACCCCGGCCACCCTCAGGCGCAGTCACCGGCGAGCTGTTCTTCGCCTCCACCAACGCCTACATCCGGGACGCCTCCTCCGTCGCCGCGCTGGACACCGTCGAGGCCAAGTACGCGGCCCGTGGCAGAGCGTGCGGATCGTCGGGCTCAACCACCCAGCGCCCGCATGCACGGCGCCCTGTCCCGGGAGCTGACCGGCGGCCACTGACCCGCCACTTTCTTTGGACGGCCGCCACCGATGAGTTCTGTCGGTGGCGGCTGTCATTCTGTGCATGACAACGAATTCCGCTTGCGCGATCGAGGGCCGCGACGCCGGCCGTGAGCACATTCCGTCCGACGACCCTGAACGAGGTGCCGTGTCCGGCCGACAGTCCCATTCCCATGCCAGCTCCCCTGCCGGGGGCCGCACGCCGGCCGTGATCCGGCTGCTGGTGCTCGCCACGTTCGTGGTGGTGCTCAACGAGACCATCATGATCAACGCGATCCCCCGGCTGATGAGCGCCCTCGGCATCACCGAGCAGACCGCGCAGTGGCTCTCGACCGCCTTCATGCTCACCATGGCCGCGGTCATCCCCGCCACCGGCTGGTTCCTGCAGCGGGTCACCACCCGCCAGGCCTACACCACCGCGATGGGCCTGTTCCTGGCCGGCACGGCGCTGGCCGCCGTCGCGCCGACGTTCGAGGTGCTGCTGGCCGCCCGCATCGTCCAGGCGGCGGGGACGGCCGTGATGATGCCGCTGCTGATGACCACGCTGATGCGGGTGGTCCCCGAGGAGGACCGGGGCCGGGTGATGGGCAACGTCAGCCTGGCGATGTCGGTCGCGCCCGCCATGGGGCCGGCCGTCTCCGGGGTGATCCTGCAGTTCGGTTCCTGGCGGCTGCTGTTCGCCGTGGTGCTCCCCATCGCCGCCCTCATCACCTGGGGCGGGCTGAAGCGGCTCCAGGACGTCGGGGAGACCGAGGTGAGCAGCATCGACTGGTTCAGCGTCGTCACCGCGGCGGCCGGGTTCGGCGGCCTGGTCTACGGCCTCAGCCGGTTCGAGGGCGGCGACCCCGCTCTCGCCGCGGCGATCGTGGCGGCCGGCCTGGTCACCATCGCCGGCTTCGTCGTCCGCCAGCTCTGGCTGCAGAAGCACGGCGTGCCGCTGCTGGACCTGCGCACCCTGCGCCAGCGCACCTACACCATCGCGCTGATCCTCATGTCGATCGCCTTCATGGCGATGCTCGGCTCCATGATCCTGCTGCCCCTCTACCTGCAGAGCCTGCGCGGGCTCAGCGCCCTGGAGACCGGGCTGCTGGTGATGCCGGGCGGGCTGGCGATGGGGCTGCTCGGGCCGACCGTCGGGCGGCTGTTCGACCGGTTCGGCGGACGGGTGCTGGTCGTCCCCGGCGCGATCGGGATCATGCTCACGCTCGCCGGGCTCACCCAGGTGTCGATGACCACGCCCTACTGGCAGATCCTCGGCCTGCACGCGCTGCTCATGGTCAGCCTGGCCGCCACCTTCACCCCCGTGTTCACCCTCGCGCTCGGGGCGGTGCCGCCGCGGCTCTACTCCCACGGCAGCTCGATCCTCAGCACGCTGCAGCAGGTCGCGGCGGCGTTCGGCACCGCGCTGGTCATCACCGTCATGAGCGCGCGGGCCGACGCGCTGCAGGAGGCGGGGGTCCCCGAGGCGCTGGCCGACCTCGACGGCATGCGGCTGGCGTTCGTCATCGGCGCGGTGCTGTCGGTGGCCGTCGTCGCCACCGCCCTGCTGCTGCCCGCCCGTACGGGCGACGCGGAGGGCTCCGAGGAAGCCCGGCCGGTGCACGCGGTGTGACGGGTGGCCGGAGGAGGTCGGGCTGCCTTGGTCAGCGGCCTGGGGGGTTCGACTCGCACCAGGTGAACAGATCGCGTACGTGCAGCGGCTCGGGGCGGGGGTCAGGCTCGGGACCGGGCTCGGCCTCGGGCGCGGGTCCGGTGCGGGGGCTGGGGTCGGGCGCGGGTCCGGTGCGGGGGCTGGGGTCGGGCTTGGGCCCGGGCTCGGGTCCGGGCGCGGGTCCGGTGCGGGGGCTGGGGTCGGGCTCGGGTCCGGGCTCGAATCCGAGGCCGGGGTTGGGTCCGGGCCTCGGCTTGGGGACGGGGTCGGGATCGGGCGGGTCTGGTGGCTCGGGCGGGTCCGGTGGCTTGGGCGCGGGGGGCGCGGGGGGCGGGGCCGCCCGCCCCGCGGGCAGTGGGTCGTCGTGCATGACCTCCACCATGACGGTCAACGGAGATCGGGCGCAGCCGTACGACCACATCTCGCGCGGTCAGGCCGGCCCTCTGTGCCAGGTGTGACGGAATACGCTGCCCGCGGTGACTCGAACCGCGTAACCGAAGGAGTCGACGCTGGGATGACGGCAGAGCGAACGATGCCTACGCAGGATGACGTGCTCGGGTACTTCAACACCCTGTCGAACTGGGGCCGGTGGGGCGACGACGACGAGCTCGGCACTCTGAACCACATCACGGACGACGTACGGCTGGCGGCGGCGCGGGCCGTGCGCCACGGCAGGAGCGTGTCGTGCGCCTGGGAGGTCGCCGTACCGGACGACATGGAGCGGTCGACGACGGCGTGCCCGTGCGCCGCCGACATGCCGGGTGCCGAGAACATGCCGGCGCCCACGTTCCGCAACGACCGGCACTGGGGCTTCTCGTCGGAGCGGCTCGGCCTCACGTTCCACGGCAACACCCTCACCCACCTCGACTCGCCGTGCCACATCTTCTGGGACGGCACGATGTACAACGGGCGGTCGCACACGCTGGTCGACGCCGCGACGGGATCGGCGTGGGCGTCGGTGACGGCGGCGGCGAACGGGATCGTCACGCGCGGTGTCCTGCTGGACATCGCGAGCGTGCGGGATGTGTCGTGGCTGGAGCCGGGGGAGGGTGTGTTTCCCGACGATCTCGAGGAGGCCGAGCGTCGCCAGGGCGTACGGGTGCGACCCGGCGATGCGGTGCTCCTGCGGACCGGCTACGGCCGGTTCCGGCACGAGAACGGTGCGGCCGGCGGTTTCACGCAGGCCGGGTGGCACGCGTCCTGCCTGCCGTGGCTGCAGGAACGCGAGGTCGCGCTGATCGGCGCTGACACGCCTCAGGACGTTCAGCCGTCGGGGTACGAAGGCGTGTTGATGCCGGTTCACGCCGTGAGCCTCGTCGCGATGGGTCTGTGGATGCTCGACAACTGCGACCTGGAGGCGTGCGCGAGCACGGCTGCCGAGCTCGGCCAGTGGGACTTCCATCTCGCGGTCGCGCCGGTCCGCTTCGCCGGTACGTCCGGCAGCCCGGTCAACCCGATCGCCACATTCTGATGGATTCAAGGGGGCGGATCACGGCGGCTTGACCGGTTCACGGCCGAGTGTGGACGGGAATCGGCCGTGAGGTCGGGCGAGAACCGGTGCCGATATCGATGCCGATACGGGCGCGGTCGTCGCATGCCGTCGTGACCCGCTGTCTTCGCCGGCTGCCCTCACGGGCTGCTCTCACTGGGGATGGATTACCACCACCAACCACCCCAGTTGTCTCCTCCCCAGGGGCCGCCCCACCACCGTCTGCGGTGGCGGCAGCGACGACCGCACCAACGGCGGCGGCGGCAGCAGCCTCCGCCTTCGCGGAACCCATATCCGGCCATGGTTCCTCCCTCTGACGGTCTGATCCCCTCACCCCGACGCTAGCTCGCAAATAGGGACGAAATATCGCATATGTGGCTATTTCGCGGTCGTTTGACGGGGATTTGGAGAGGGGCCGGTCCGTCACAGCCACCGGAAGGCGATGCGGTGCTCCCGCTCGAAACGGCGACCAGTGAGAGCGAGGAGGACGCGGGCGATCGGGCTGCCGCCCCGGTTGAGTACGGCGCGGGCGATGGGGCCGCCGGTGTGGGCGAGGACGTGGCCGAGTTCGTCGCGTGGTGTGTCCAGGGCGAGCCAGGGCAGGACGACGCCGAGCCCGAGTCGGCCGAGCCCCTGCCGCGTCGCGTGCGCGGCCTTCTGCCACGAGGCCACCGACAGGTGCCGCTGGACGAGCGGCAGGACGGTGCTCTCCTCGTACGCCAGGACGTCCGCCAGCGCGTCACGAAGGCCGGCGACCTCGGCGGCAAGTCGCTCAGCCCCGGGAATCGGCTCGGAGATGAGGGTGTCGAAGGTCGCGGTGCAGGCGTCGATCATCGGGGTCAGGCGGTCGCGTCCGGTGCGCGCCCGTTCCGCCGACTCGCGGGCCACCGGGTCGCCGGCGGCGTCGGCACGTTCCAGCAGGAGCGGCAGGACGGCGTCGGCCCCGGTCGTACGGTGGCGCAGGACGGCCGCGCAGACGTGCCAGCGCCGGGCCAGAGCCGTCCACGCCTCGGCGTCCCCGGGCGGCGTGGCGGGGACGGCGCGCGCCAGCAGGTCGAGGTCCCGGCGGAGGGCGTGGTGGAGGGCGTACACGCCGGTGAGGTCGATGGGGCCCTCGGCTGTGTGCGCCTGCCCGAGCCGGGCCTGCCGGGCGTCGGCGCGTCCCTCGACGGCATCGGCGAGGCGGTCCAGCGAGCGCGCCATGTCCGGCCGCCGGTCCCGGTGCGGGGGGATGAGGAGCGCCGCGAGCCGTTCCTGGCCGCGCGACAGGTGGGCCACCATCTCGTACGCGTGCGTCACCCGCGTCCCGCCCGGCGCCGCTTCGAGGCGGAAGGTCCACACCGTGGAGTCGGCCACCTTGTCGTCCGGCAGCGTACGGAAGGAGAACTCGCGCCCGGGCTCGGCCGTGACGACCTCGCACTGCCGGGTCCAGCGCAGCAGCGCGAAGCGGTTGACCCCGGCGAAGCGGGCGCCCGCGCGGGTCGTGCGTACGTCGCCGGTCCACGTGCAGCGCCGGGTCTCGGGGCTCCATTCGGGGGTGCGCGTGATGTCGGAGACCCAGTGGTAGAGCCGCAGGGGATCGGCGGCGATGACCCGCGACACGCTTCCCTCCCGCCTCATGGGGGAGGTGCCGGCGTCGGAGGGGTGGCGGCGTTCGGCCGAGGTCGCGGTCATCGCGGCTCCTTGGTAGTGTTCATCCCAGCCGAGCTGGATTGGATACATGATGACTGTAGCCAAAAACCGTGAGCCGTCAAGAAGGTACCGATCACCGCTCAGGGAGGAGCAGGCCCGGCGGACGCGCACAGCGGTGGTCGACGCGGCCACCGGGTGCTTCGTCGAGACGGGCTACGTCGCGACCACGATGAAGGACATCGCGGCGCGGGCCGGCGTCTCGGTGGAGACGGTCTACGCCCAGGGCAACAAGGCGTCGTTGCTGCTCAAGGTGGTGGACCGGGCGCTGGCGGGCGACGAGGGTCCGGAGACGGTGCTGGAGCGGCCGGGTATGCGCGGCGTCCTGGAGGCGCCCGACCCCCGCGAGGTCCTGCGGCGGCTACGGGAGCTCCTCGTCGAGGGCATACCGCACGCGCTGCCGGTCATGCATGCCTTCCAGGCCGCGGCCGCCGCCGACCCGGAGATCGCGGAGGTGTTCGCGACCTACGAGGAGCGCCGCCTGGCCGACATGACCGCCATCGCCGAGGCCCTGGCTCCCGGCCTGCGGCCCGGCGTCACCGTGGCGGAGGCGGCGGACGTCGTCTGGGCGCTGTTCACCACCACCGCCATCCGTGCGCTCGTCGTGGACCGCGACTGGGGCGTGGAGCGGTGGGCCTCCTGGGTGACCGACGTCCTGGAGCGCACCCTGCTGGACTGAGGCAAGTCTGCTTGGGCTGAGGCGGCCTGCTGGGCTGAGGCGGCCTGCTGAGCTGAGGCGGTCAGGCGTTTGCGGCCGGGCGGCGGTCGGCGTAGCGGCCCGGCGTGCAGCCGTACTCCTTGGTGAAGGCCGAGATGAACGCCGATGGGCTGGAGTAGCCCACGCGGTGCGCCACCTCGGCGACCGGCCGGGTCTCCAGCAGCACCCGCGAGGTGCTGAGCCGCAGCTTGGTCCGCACCTTCGAGTACGGCATCCCGAACTCCCGCTCGAAGTCGCGCTGCAACGTCTTGACGCTGACGTGCAGCCGTTCGGCCCACTCGGCGAGCCCGGCCTCGTCCCCGGGGTCGTGGGAGAGCGCCCGCGCCACGGTGAGCGCGAAGCCGGTGCCGGTGGCGTGGTGGCCGACGAAGTCGGCGGCGCCCGCGCCGAGCCCGGCCATGATGCGGGCGCGGGCGGCGAGCGCCGCGCCCTCGTCGTGACCGGGGCGGCAGATGGCCTCGACGAGCCGCGCCGCCTCCGGGTCCATCGAGACCGCGCCCGCCCGCAGGCCGGCGAGCGCCTCGGGCACCTGGCGCAGGCAGATCCGGTAGACGCTCTGCCGGTCCGCGGCGCGTACCTCGTGGGTGACGGCCCGGTGCGCCCAGAACGCCTCGCGCGGCCCGACGAACTGGGTGCGGGCGCCGTGCCTGGTCGCCAGCATGCCGTCGGGGGACCAGTAGAGCTGGTGCAGGAAGTCCTGGCGGCCCTCGCTGAACTCCAGCACGGCCGCGGAGCGGTACTTGAGCACGAGGATGCCGTCCGGGCGGCCGAGGCCGTAGCCGTACTCCTCGCACCACAGCGGGTCCGTGCCCACGGGGTCGGCGAGGGTGACGGATTGGCGTCTCGGCGACATCGGTTGGCCTCTCAGAGACATCAGCGGAACCAGTGGTAAGGGTAGCCTAACCTCATCTCTAGGAGTTGAAGGAACCCCATGCACCACGTCCACCTCCGGCGCGCCGCCGGAGCCCTCGTACTCACGCTCGCGATGACGGCCGGCTGCGGCTCGGCCGAATCCGGTGAGAGCACCGCCGACAGCGCCGCAGGCGCCGGGCCCGCCACGCGCGTCTTCGCCGCCGACAACGGCGAGGTCACCATCCCGGCCGACCCCGAGCGGGTCGTCGCCACGGGCTACGCGGTGCCCGCCCTCATCGAGGCCGACGCCGCGCTGGTCGGCATCTCCTCCTGGCAGCGCGGCCTGCCGTTGATGTCGGACGAGGACCGGGCGACCTACGACCGGCTGGAGAAGATCGCCGGGGAGACCGCGGCGGAGACCAACTACGAGGCCATCGCCAAGGCCAAGCCCGACCTCATCGTCATCGGCGTCCCCGCGCCCGCCATGGCCGACCTGGACCTGGACCGGCTGAAGTCCATCGCGCCCGTCGTCGCCATCGGCCCCACCGTCCCGTCGGCGTGGCGCGAGCTGTCCCAGCGCCAGAGCGACGCCGCCGGCCGCGCCGTGAACTTCGGCGAGGCCAAGGCCGCCTACGAGAAGAAGGCCGGCGAGCTGGCCGCCAAGTACAAGGACGTGCTGGCGGGCCTGAAGTTCGGCCACGTCGGCGCGTACGGCGAGATCGCCGGCGGAACGTTCCAGCGCGAGTTCGCCGGCTCGTGGGGCACCAACATCGCCACGGACATCGGCGTCACCTACTACGGCGAGGTCAAGAAGAAGGGCGGCAACGCCGCGGACGTCAGCGAGTACCCCTCGATCGAGGAGCTGAACGAGAGCCTCGGCGAGGCGGACGCGATCACGTACACCGTGCAGGCCGACGGCAAGCCGAACGAGGCCGTCCAGTACGTGCTCGACTCCAAGCTGTGGAAGAGCCTGCCCGCGGTCAAGGCGGGCCGGACGTTCCCGATCCGCTACAGCGAGGCGGCCACGTACTCATCGGCCATGAAGACCCTGGACGCGATCGACCAGGCGTTCGCGCCGCTGCTCGCCCAGTGAGCCGGGCCATGGACATCGAGCGCCGCGACCCGCGCGGCCGGGTCGCCGCCCACCACGCCGGCGGCTCCGGCGTGGCCAGGATCGGCTACCCGATCGGCGTCCGCACGGCGCCGGTCGCCCGGCGCGAGCTCGTCACCCCGCGCATGCTCCGGCTCACCCTGGTGGGCCCCGAGCTGGACGGCTTCCACACCTACCAGGCCGACGACCACGTGAAGATCGTCCTCCCGGACGCCGACGGCGCCCTGCGCGCCCCGGTGCCGAACGACCACCTGGAGCTGGACTGGCCCAGGCCGTGGCCCACCACCCGCAAGTACACCGTGCGCCGCTACGACGCCGCGGCGCGCGAGCTGGACCTCGACATCGTCCTGCACGAGGGCGGCGTGGCGGCCGAGTGGGCGGCCGGCGTCGCGGTCGGCGATCAGGTGACGATCGCCGGCCCGCCAGGGGCCAAGGCGTTCCCGCACCACTACCGGCACTGGGTGTTCGCGGTGGACGCCACCGCGCTGCCCGCGGCCGCCCGCTGGCTGGAGGAGTCGCCGTCCGGCGTCTCTGCGCACCTGGTGATCGAGACCGACGACCCGGCCGAGCACGCGTACCCGCTGGCCGAACGCGCCGGCGTGGAGGTGACCTGGCTCGTCCGCGAGGGCGGGCGGTCGCTGCTGGCCGAGACCGTGCGGGGGCTGCGGCTGCCGGAGGGGCCCGCGTTCCTGTTCGCGGCGGGGGAGGCGGGCGACATCAAGCCGCTGCGCGCCTGGAGCGCCGGCCGGCTGGACGCGCTGTTCACCGGCTACTGGAAGCGCGGAGTCGCCGGGCTTGAAGACTGACTCTTCCGGGCGGCGGGCCATCCCGAGGACCGGCTCTTCCGAGTGGCCGGTCCTCCCGAGGACTGACTCCTCCGGGCAGCCGGCCATCCCGAGAACCGGCGCTTCCGGGCGGCGGGCCGTCCCGGTGGCGCGGCGACGGGCGGTCGTTCTCGCCGCCTTCGTCCTGTTGCTGCTCGCCGCGCTGGTCGCGAGCGTCTGCGTCGGAGCGCGGGCGATCGCGCCGGCCGACGTCTGGCGGGCGCTCGTCGGCGCGGACGGCGGCGAGGCGTACCTGATCGTGCACGACGTACGCGGGCCGCGCACGCTGCTCGGCGTCTGCGTCGGCGCGGCGCTCGGCGTCGCGGGCATGCTGGTCCAGACGCTCACGCGCAACCCGCTCGCCGAGCCGGGCCTCCTGGGGGTCACCTCGGGGGCCGGTTTCGCGATCAACGTCGGCGGCCTGCTCGGGCTGGCCGGCGGGCAGGCGGGGCAGCTCGCGCTGGCCTCGTTCGGCGCCGCGCTGACCGCCGTCCTCGTGTACGCGCTCGGCTCGGCCGAGCCGTTGCGCCTGGTGCTGACCGGCGTCGCGCTCAGCGCGGTGCTCTCCGGGATCTCGCTCGGCCTGCGCCTGATGCTGCCCGACGTGTTCGACAGGTACCGGTTCTGGTCCATCGGCTCGCTGGCCGGGCACGAGCAGGCGCCGCTCGCCCTCCCCGCCGCGACCATCGTGCTCGCGCTGGCCGGCGCCGTCCTGGTGGCCCGGCCGCTCAACGCGCTCGTCCTGGGGGACGAGGCCGCGCGCTCGCTCGGCGGGAACGTCGTCCGCACCCGGGTGGCGGTGCTGGTGCTGGTCACCCTGCTCGCCGGGGCGGCCACCGCGGTCGCCGGGCCGATCGCCTTCCTCGGGCTCATGGTGCCGCACCTGGCCAGGCGGCCGGCCGGTGGGTCGGTCCCGTGGCTGATGGCGTACACGATGGTGCTGGGGCCGGTGCTGCTGCTGGCCTCGGACGTCACCGCGCGGGTGCTGCTGCCGACCGGCGAGGTGCCGGTGGCCGTGGTCACCGCCTTCGCGGGCGCGCCCGCGCTCATCTGGGCGGTACGGGCCCGCAGGCGGGTGGCGGCATGAGCCGGCCCGCCGCCGCTCCGCCCGCCCTGACCAGGTCCGTCGTGCTGCGCGTGGGCTCGTGGTCGTTCCGGGCCGGCCGCAGGACGCTGGTGGTGTCCGGCGCGCTGCTGGCCGCGGCCCTGGGCGCCGGCCTGCTCGGCCTCTGCCTGGGCGGCGGCTCGTGGACCGCCCCCGGCGAGGTGCTGGCCGCGCTGGCCGGCCAGGGCGACTCGGTCGTCGTGGTACGCGAGTGGCGCCTGCCCAGGGTCGTCGCCGGGCTGGCGTTCGGCGCGGCGCTCGGCCTGGCGGGCGCGGTCTTCCAGAGCCTCACCCGCAACCCGCTCGGCAGCCCGGACGTCGTCGGACTGGACGCCGGGGCCTACACCGGCGCGCTGTTCGCGATCACCGTGCTCGGCGGCGGCGCCGGGACGCTCGCGGGCAGCTCCGTCGCGGGCGGCCTGCTGGCGGCGGCGGCCGTCTACGTGCTGTCGCTCGGGACGCGGCTGAGCGGCCTGCGCCTGATCGTCGTCGGGATCGCGGTGAACGCCATGCTGACGGCGCTCAACTCCTGGATCGTGCTCCGCGCCGACCTGGACGTGGCCATCGCCGCCACCGGCTGGAGCTCCGGCTCGCTGAACGGGCTGGACTGGGACGAGATCGCCGTTCCGATCGCCGTCATCGCCGCGCTCGCCCTGCTGCTCGCGGCGCTCTCGCCCGCGATGCGGCAGACGGCGCTCGGGGACGAGCAGGCGATAGCCTCGGGCGTGCGGCTGAACCCGCTGCGGCTGCTGCTCGTGCTGGCCGGCGTCGGCTGCACGGCGACGGTGACCGCGGCGGCCGGGCCCATCATGTTCATCGCGCTGGCCGCGCCGCAGATCGGCCGGCTGCTGGCGGGCACGGCCGGCGTCGCGCTCGCCCCGGCGGCGCTGGCGGGCGCGGTGCTGCTGCCGGCCGCCGACGTGGTCGCGCAGGTCCTGCTCGCCCCGGTCTCGCTACCCGTGGGCGTGGTGACCACGGTGATCGGCGGCTGCTACCTCATCGCGCTGCTCGCCAGGAAGGCGCGACGCACGGCCGGCCCGCCCGCTCGCTGAGGGCGTCAGGCGGGGTGGCCTGCGCGCATCTCGTGTTCGATGTCGCGGGCGGTCACCGACAGCGCGCCCACCAGCTCCGGCAGCCGGTTGCGGGAGAAGCGGCTGGTGGGCATCGACACCGACAGGGCCGCCTGGGCGTGGCCGTCGGGGCCGCGTACGGCCCGGCCGACGGCGGTGACGCCCGACTCGGTCTTGCCGGCGTTGATGGCGAAGCCCCGCTCGCGGACGTTGCGCAGCTCGCGGCGGAGCGCCGTCAGGTTGGGCCGCTGGTCGAGCCGGTCGGCCCACTTGTCCTCGCCGTAGAGCCCGTCGAGCCGCTCCTGCGGCAGGTCGGCGAGCAGGACCTTGCCGCCCGAGGCCAGGTGGGCGGGGAAGACCATGCCCTCGCGGTTGCCGACCCGCAGCGCCTGCGTGCACTCGACGGAGCCGATGAAGCGTACGTGGTCGCCGGAGAGTATCTGCAGGTTCGCGCTCTCCTGGACCCGCTCGACCAGGGCGGCGAGGTGCGGCATGGCGACCGCGCGGAGCAGCGCGGTGTGCGACTGGGAGCGGCCGCCCAGCGAGAGCACCGGCCCGGCGGCGTACTGGTGGTCCTCGCGCCGGACCGCGAAGTCGCGGTAGACGAGCATGGCGAGCAGCCGGTGCGCGGTGGAGGGCGCCACCCCGAGCCGCCGCGCCGCCTCGCCCACTCCGAACGGGCCCTCGACCTGGAGCATGACCGCGAGCTGCAGCGCGTGATCGACGCTGCGGACCAGATAGTTGGGAGGATTCTTCACAGCAGAATCTCCTATTCTTTTCCGCTCCCCACGATACAAGCTGGAGACCCGCGGGAACGGCGGCGTGCCGTCGCGTCGTCCCGCGTCGAGGACGCTAGGAGTGGACATGACCGAGATCGCGAACTCCCCGGTTCGCCTCACCGCGGTCGACTCGCCGGATCAGCCGACACCGTCGGCGGCCCTGGAGGAGCTGTACCGCGGCTTCGAGAAGGAGCTGCTGGTCCCGCTGTGGACCGAGATCGGCGACCTGATGCCGCTGCACCCGAGGAGCAAGGCGGTCCCGCACCTGTGGCGGTGGGAGAACCTGGTGGCACTGGCCGGCGAGGCCGGGCACCTGGTGCCGGTCGGCAGGGGAGGGGAGCGGCGGGCGATCGCGCTCGCCAACCCGTCGCTCGGCGGCCGGCCGTTCGCGACGCCGACGCTGTGGGCGGCGATCCAGTACCTGATGCCGGGCGAGGACGCCCCCGAGCACCGCCACACCCAGCACGCCTTCCGCTTCGTCGTCGAGGGCGAGGGCGTCTGGACGGTCGTCGGCGGCGACCCGGTGCCGATGCGCCGCGGCGACTTCCTGCCCCAGGGCGGCTGGAACTGGCACGCGCACCACAACGCCGCTGACCGGCCCATGGCCTGGATCGACGGCCTGGACATCCCGTTCCAGTACGTCACCGAGTCCCAGTTCTTCGAGTTCGGCCGCGACCGGATCAGCGACGCCGAGCGCACCACGCCCGAGCGGTCCCGTTCCGAGCGGCTGTGGGGGCACCCGGGCCTGCGGCCGGTGTCCGCGCCGGGCGCGCGGACCTCGTCGCCGCTGCTGGCCTACCGGTGGGCCGACACCGACCGCGCCCTCGCCGACCAGCTCGCGCTGGAGGCCGAGGGGCACGCCGGCACCGTCGAGCCCGGCCACGCCGCCGTCCGCTACACCAACCCCACCACCGGCGGCGACGTGCTGCCCACCATCCGGGTCGAGATGCACCGCGTACGCGCGGGCGCCGAGACCGCGCCGTGCCGGGAGACCGGATCCTCGGTCTACCAGGTCTTCGACGGCAGCGGCCGGATCACCGTCGGCGACCGGTCGTGGTCGGTGACCCGCGGCGACCTGTTCGTCGTGCCCTCCTGGACGCCGTTCTCGGCGCGCTCGGAGGCGTCGGCGTCCGACTCCGACTCCGGCTCGCTCGACCTCTTCCGGTTCAGCGACAGCCCGATCTTCGAGGCGCTGCGCCTCGACCGCTCCGACGTGGAAAGGCCGCAGGCATGAGGCTCGCCACCATCCGTACCTCCCAGGGGGGCACCCGCGCCGTGCGGGTCGAGGGGGAGACCCTGGTCGACCTGGGCCTCGCCGACGTCGGCGAGCTGCTGGCCCGGCCGGGCTGGGCCGAGCGCGCCGCCCGCGCGGGCGAGCCGGTGGCCGCGTCCGGGTTCGCGCCCGTGGTGCCGAACCCCGGCAAGATCGTCTGTGTGGGGCTCAACTACCGCAACCACATCCTGGAGATGGGACGGGAGCTGCCGCGGCACCCGACGCTGTTCGCCAAGTATCCCGAGGCGCTGGTCGGCGCGTACGACGAGATCCGGCTCCCGCCGGAGTCCGACCAGGTGGACTGGGAGGCCGAGCTGGCGGTCGTCATCGGGACGCGGGTGCGGCGCGCGGACGAGGCGGAGGCCGCCGCCGCCATCGCCGGGTTCGCCGTGCTCAACGACGTCACCATGCGCGACTGGCAGTACCGCTCGCCGATGTGGCTGCAGGGCAAGACCTGGGAGGCCAGCACGCCGTTCGGCCCTTACCTGGTCACGCCGGACGAGCTGGAGGGCGGCGTACGGCCCTCGCTCACGCTGACCGGCTGGGTGGACGGCGAGCAGGTGCAGCAGGCCGACACCGCCGACCTCGTGTTCGACCCGGTGGACCTGGTCCGCTACGTCTCCACGATCCTCACGCTCAACCCCGGCGACGTCATCGCCTCCGGCACGCCGGGCGGCGTCGGCCACGCCCGCAAGCCCGCCCGCTACCTCGCCGACGGCAGCGTCCTCGCCACCGAGATCACCGGCCTCGGCCGCTCGGAGGTCAAGGCCGTGGCCGAGTCGGTCGCGCAATGACCGGCGGCCCGATGACCGGCGGCCGCAGCCGCGCCGACAGCCTGCGCTGGACGGCCGAGGGCAGCACGATCTTCTTCGACGCCCTGGCCGGGCTGCCGGACGAGCGCCTGGACGAGCCGACCGCACTGCCGGGCTGGAGCGGCAGGCACCTGCTCGCGCACGTGGCCGCGAACGCCGCCGCCCTGGCCAACCTGGTGCACTGGGCGCGCACCGGCGAGGAGCGGCCCATGTACTCCTCGCCGGAGCAGCGTGACGCCGACATCGCGGCGGGTGCCGCCAGGCCCGCCGCCGAGCTGCGGGAATGGGCGGCGCGGGCCGCGGACGACCTCGCCGCGCGCCTCGCCGAGCTGGACGAGCGGCAGTGGCAGGAGCACGTCCGCACCGCGCAGGGCCGTACGGTCACCGCCGAGGAGATCCCCTGGATGCGCGCCCGCGAGGTCATGGTGCACGCCGTGGACCTCGGCGCGGGGGTGACGTTCGACGATCTGCCCGCGGACTTCCTCGCGGCGCTGGTCGGCGACATCGCCGCCAAGCGCGCCGCCGCCCCCGGCCCGGCGCTCACGCTCACGCTCACGGCCACCGGCGGCGGAACGTGGCCGATCCCCGGTTCCGGGCCGGCCGTACCGCTCACCGGGACCCTCGCGGGCCTGGCCGCCTATCTCTCCGGCCGGGGCTCCGGCGGCGTCACCGGTGAGGCGGGCGGCCCGCCCCCCGAACTGCCGCGCTGGCTCTAGCCCCGCTCGCTTCTGAAGGAAAGGAACGGACATGGTCGGACACGGCCGCGACGTCGACGTCGTCGTGGTGGGCGGGGGCATCGGCGGCCTGGCCAACGCCCTGGCGCTGACGCTGAAGGGCCTGCGGGTCCGGGTGCTCGAACAGGCCCACGAGTTCGGCGAGGTGGGCGCGGGCCTGCAGATCGCGCCCAACTGCACGCGCATCCTCGACCGGTGGGGGCTGCTCGACGAGGTCACGTCGCTCGGCGTGCTCCCCGAGAGCATCGTCATGCGCGACGCGATCGACGGCGAGGTCCTCACCCGGCTCGACCTGCGGGACGTGGAGCGGCGCTACGGCTTCCCCTACCTGGTGATCCACCGCAGCGACCTGCACGGCACCCTGCTGCGCGCCTGCCGCCGGGCCGGGGTGGACCTCGTCAACGACGTCACGGTCACCGGGTACGAGCAGGCCGCGGACGGCGCGGTCGCCGTGCACGCGGGAGGGCGCGAGCGGGGCGCGGTCGTCCTCGCCGCCGACGGGCTCCGCTCCGTGGCCCGCCGTCTCCTGAGCGACGACGAGCCGGTCAGCTCCGCGTACGTCGCCTATCGGGGCGCGGTGCCGTTCGAGCAGGTCGCCCGGCTCGACGTGCAGCCGAAGGACGTGGTCGTGCACGTCGGCCCGCGCTGCCACTTCGTCCAGTACGCGCTGCGCCACGGCGAGATGTTCAACCAGGTCGCGGTCTTCGAGTCGCCGAAGGCGCTGGCCGGCGAGGAGGACTGGGGCACGCCCGACGAGCTGGACGCGGCGTTCACGGCGACCAGCGAGCAGGTGCGGGCCGGGCTGCCGCTGATGTGGCGCGACCGCTGGTGGCGGATGTTCGACCGCGAGCCGATCGACGACTGGGTGCGGGGCCGCGTCGCACTCACCGGCGACGCCGCGCACCCGCCGCTGCAGTACCTCGCGCAGGGCGCGGTCATGGCCATCGAGGACGCGTGGGTGCTCTCCGAGCACGTGGCCCGCCTGACCGGCCCGGCCGGAGTGGAGTGGGACGGCGCGCTGGCGGCCTACAACGCCGTCCGTCCCCTGCACTGCCGCCGGGTGCTGACCACGGCCCGCGCCTGGGGCAGGCTCTGGCACCACGAGGGGGAGAAGCGGGAGTGGCGCAACGCGGTGCTCCGCGAGCGCGATGTCCACGACTACGCGTACGTGGACTGGCTCTTCGGGCCGACGGCGCTCACGCCCGGCGAGCTGCCGCCGATGTTCCCCGGGTACGAGGGCGAGCCCGCCCTGGCCTGATTGCGGTCCGCCGTAACGGTGGTTTCGGGTCCGATCAGCCGAAGATTTCGGGAGCGCTCCCAAAGGTCCTGTCCTCACCTTCACCTGCGCCTACGGAATCTTCGGCCTCCGGCCGCCCGGCGGGAAGCCGACAGCCGGCCAATGCCCGCTTTTCCGCCCGAGGACTTGACATCGCAGGCAGGCGATTTGCTCAAACATTTGACCAGAACGTTCCATTCTTTCGGGCATACCGCTCAACGCGCTCCGAGCTGGTCTTTTGTCGTCATCTCACAACCAGTCAGTATCGATGCAAGTTCCGGTGAGTCCCTAATTTCATATTGAGACCGGCTCCGTGGAGAGGGATGTCATACTGCGCTGGGAGCGCTCCCGCCGACCCGTCCCCGACCTCCGAGGGCCCGGTACGTGAATCATCCCGACCCCCCGCTCGACGCCCGCCGCCCGTGGGCCGTGCACATCTGGTGGATCGCCCTGGCCGCCGGCGCCGCCGGCTTCGCCTTCGTCTGGCTGGCCACCCCGCACACCCGCGACATCGAGGCCGCCTGGCAACTGGCCGCCAAGCTGCTCGCCTTCGCCTGCCTGTGCTGCGCGATCGCGTTCTTCCCGTGGGTGTCGCCGCGGCTGCACTGGCTGCTGTACGTCCCGTTCGTCGTCCTGACCGGCTACCTCGTCCCGCGCATCAGCTGGTTCTACTACGGCGACGGCGCCCGCGCCCACGGCGACTCCTTCTACACTCACCTCTACCTGCTGCTCTATCCGGGCATCGTGCTCTCCGTCGCCGCCGCGTACCGCATCGGCGGCGGCTCGCCCGGCCGCTGCCTGAAGATCATGGCCACCGGAGTGCTGATCGTCTTCTCCGGCTTCCTCGACGTCATGTGGCAGGTGGTCAACCCGGTCACGATCCCCGAGACCATCGACGCCCCGCACATCAACCTGTTCACCGGCGGGCCGATCTCGTTCGGCGCGGCGATCTGGTTCACGCTCGCGCACGTCCCGATCATCGCCGGCATCAACCTGCTGCCCCTCGACCGCTGGATCGAGCGCCTGACCGGCGCCGCCCCGAGGAGGTGACCGATGCCCATCGAGATCTCGGTCGCGGCCCCCGCCTACAACGAGGCGGACAACATCGCGGCGGCCGTCACCGAGTGGCGCGACTACCTGGAGCGCCACCCCGAGGTCGGCGCGTGGGAGATCGTCGTCTGCGACGACGGCAGCTCGGACGGCACCGGCCGGATCCTGCGCGAGCTCCAGGCCGGCTGCCCGCGGCTCACGGTCGTCACCTTCGCCCGCAACAGGGGCGCGGGCGCGGCCATCGCCGCCGCCATCGCGGCCACCCGCCTGGAATGGGTGGTCCTGCTCGACTCCGACGGCCAGTTCCCGATCGCCAACCTGGACGCCTTCATCGGGCGCATCCAGGCCGGCGGCGTGCTCGCGCTGTCAGGGGCGCGGATCAGGAAGGCCGACAGTCTGCCGTACCGGTGGGGGTCGGCCGCCAGCGGCGCGGTCAGCAACCTGCTGCACCGCACCCGCTACCGCGACTTCAACTCCATCTTCAAGGTCGTGCACGGGCCGCTGTTCCGCGCGCTGCCGCTGGAGTCGGCGGGCATGAACTGCTCCACCGAGATCACCGCCCGCGTCGCCGAACTCGGCCACACCTGGACGGAGCTGCCCATCGAGCACCGCGAGCGGGGCGGCGGCAGCCGCGGCTGGCGGTTCTGGCGCGGCGCGCGCGACCGGGCGCTGTTCGTGGGCTACCTCGGGCTGCGGCACTGGCTGCTGCGCCGCGGCGTGCTGCGCGTACCCGAGCCGCGCCTACCTGAGCCGGGCCCGCCCGAGCCGAGCGAGCACGTCGGCGTGCCCGTCCGGGAGGCCCGATGAGGGTGGCCATGTTCAGCGGCGGCCGGGGCGCGGCCGGCATCGCGCGGGCCCTGCTGCGCACGCCGGGCCTCGACCTCGCCCTGCTCGTCAACGGCTACGACAACGGCCTGTCCACCGGCGCGCTGCGCCGCTACCTGCCCGGCATGCTCGGCCCGTCCGACTTCCGCAAGAACCTCCTGCTCCACCTGGGCCGCGACGACCCGCGCCGGGCGCTGCTCGAACACCGCCTGCCGCCCGGCAGCACCCTCGCCGACCTGGACAGGATCGCCGGGGCCGCCCCCGAGGCGGTCGCACGCGACCTGCGGATCTTCGCCGCGCGGCTGGCCGCCGACCCCGGCGGGTTCGACCTGGCGGACTGCGCGCTCGGCAACCTGGTCTTCGCGGGGGCGTACCTGCGGCTCGGCGAGGACTTCAACGCCGCCGTACGGGCCTGCGCCCGCGCGTTCGCCACCCCGGCGCGGCTGCTGAACGTCACCGACGGCGCGAACGCCTACCTCGTCGCGCTCAAGCAGGACGGGCGGGTGCTGGCCGACGAGGCCGACATCGTCGGGCCGCAGGACGCCGCCGCCATCACCGGCCTGTTCCTGCTGCCCGCGCCGCTCACCGGGCCCGAGCTGGCCGGGCTCGCGGGGCTGCCCGCCGAGCGGGTGCGCGAGCTGCTGGCCCGCCGCGCCGTCCCCGCCGCGCCCGACCCCGACGCGCTGCGGGCGCTCGCCGACAGCGACCTCGTCGTGTACGGCCCCGGGACGCCGCACTCCTCCCTGCTGCCCAGCTACCTCACCCAGGGCGTGGCCGAGGCCGTCGCCGGAGGGCGGTCGGCGGCGCGGGTGTTCGTGGTCAACGTGGGCAGCGACCACGACGTCCAGGGGCTGAGCGCGACCGACCTGGTGGACCGGGCGCTGGCGTACCTGGGGGACCCCGGCAACGAACGCCGCCTGATCACCCACATCCTCAGCCACGACGGCTCCGCGGGCGGGCCGGCGGTGCCGCGCGCCGTCGCCGAGCGGGGGACGTGGGCCGGCGCCCGCTGGATCGCCGCCGACCTGGAGGATCCGTGCCGCCCCGGCAAGCACCACGGCCCCCGCACCGTGGCGGCGCTGCGCGCGCTGCTCGGCGAGACGCCCCTGGCGCGGGCCGGATGAGCGGAGAGCGGCCATGGCGCGTCTGGCTGTGCGACCTCGACGGGACGCTGCTGGACTCCTTTCCCGCGCACGAGGCCGCCTTCCGCCAGGCGATCGCCGAGCTGGTCCCGTCCCGGCTGGCCGGGTTCAGGTACGCCGAGCACGCCGGGGCGAGCACGGCCGCCGTCGCCGCCCGCCTGACCGGGGACCCCGGCGTGGCCGATCGGCTGGCCGGGCGCAAGCAGGAGCTCTACCGCGAGCACGTACGCGCCGGCCGGGTCCGGCCCTTCCCCGGGGCGCGCCTCCTGCTCGACAGGCTCGCCGCCGGCGGGCGGACGGCGTACGTGGTGACCGGTGGCAGCCGCGCGTCCGTGGCTCGGGCGCTCGCCGCCGCCGGGCTGGCGGACGCCTTCCGCGACGTGCTGACCGCCGACGACGTCCCGGTCAGCAAGCCCGACCCGGAGGTCTACCGGCTGGCCTGCCGCCGCTGGGACGTGGACCCGGCGGAGGCGGTCGTGCTGGAGGACTCCGCGCACGGGGTGGCGGCGGCGCTCGGCGCGGGCCTCGCGACGCTGCACGTCCACACCGCCGCGCCGACGCCCGGCGCGATCGGGGCGGGCAGCCTGCACGACGTGGTGTCCCTGGTGGGAGAAGAGGTGAACGGCAGTGAGTGAGCGGGGGGTGTGCGCCGTCGTCCCTGCGGCGGGACGGGGGACCCGGCTGGGCTCCGGCGTACCGAAGATCATGATCGAGGTCGCGGACGGCGTGACGCTCTGGCACCTGCTGCGCCGGCGCCTGCGCCCGGCCGCCGGGCACGTCCACGTCGTCGTCTCGCCCGACGGGGAGGACCCGTTCCGCGAGCTGGCCGCCACGGACCTGGCTGATGGCGGGGTGTCGGTGAGCGTCCAGGAGCGGCCCACGGGCATGGGGGACGCGATCTTCGGCGCGGCGGCCCGGCACTGGGCGGCGTACGAGACGATCCTGGTGGTCTGGGGCGACCAGGCGAACCTGTCGGCGGAGACCGTGCGCGCGGTGCTCGCCGCGCACCCCGGCAAGGGCATCACGCTGCCGCTGGTCGCGATGGCCGACCCGTACGTGGAGTACGAGCTGGCCGGCGGCGAGCTGGTCCGCGTCCGGCAGTCCAGGGAGGGCGAGGAGTGCCGGCCCGGCGGGCTCAGCGACGTGGGCGTGTTCTGCCTGGCCACGGACGGGCTGGAGGCCGCCTGGGCCCGGTACGCGGCCGGCGCCGGGCGGGGCGCGGCCACCGGAGAGGTGAACTTCCTGCCGTTCCTGGCGCACCTGTCGCGGGTGGAGGGCCGGCCGGTGACCGTCGTGCCGGTGGCCGACCCGGCCGAGGCGCGCGGCGTGAACACGCCCGAGGACCTGGAGTTCGCCCGCCGGACGTACCTGCGGTGCCCGGACTGAGCGCCCCGGAGCGCCGGAGCACGCGCGCCGCGGGCCTGGTGCGCGGCTGGCTGGCCGCGCACCGGTGGGCGGCCGGGCCGACCCTGGTCAGCACGCTGGCCAGCGGGATCGCCGCGGCCACCACGCTGGTGATCGCGCGCGGGGCGGGGGCGGCGGCGTTCGGCGACTTCACGGTGGTGCTGTCGATCGCGCTGATCGTCACCGTCGGCATGCTGACCAGCCTTCACTACGTCATGCTGCAGGAGCTGCCGCGCGCCACCCTCGAGGAGCGGCCCGCGCTGCTGACGACGGCGCTGCTCGCCACGCTGGCCGTGAGCGCGGCCCTCGCCGGGCTCGCCCTGCTGGCCGCGCCGCTGCTCACCGCCGCGCTGAACGTGGACACCGGGACGCTGGCCGCCGGGCTGGCGCTGGCCGCGTCCATGACGGTCAACCAGCTCGCGGAGAGCTTCCTGCGGGGGCTGAAGCGCTTCGCGTTCGTGGCGTGGCTGAAGCTGGCCGTCGCGCTCTGCTATCTGGGCGCCGCCTGCTACTGCCTGCTGGTGCTGGGCGTGCGGGAGGCGGAGCCGTACCTGGCGGCGCTGATCGTCACGAACGCCGGGTTCGCCGTGGTGGCGGTGGTGGCGGCCCGGCCGCGGCTCGGGGCCTGGTCGGCGCGGCTGGCCGGGACGCTGTACCGGCACGGCGGCTGGGTGACCGCGATCGCCGCGCTGAGCGGCGTGCTGTTCGGGGTGGACGTGATCTTCCTCAACCACTGGGCGCCGGCGGCCGACGTGGGCGTCTACTCCGTCTACAACGGCTTTCCCAAACGGCTGATGGGCGTGGTGTTCACCGACGGGATCGGGCTGGCGCTGCTGCCGCTCATGGCCACCACCGACAAACCCCAGCTGATGCGGCGCATCGCTCGGCTGGCGCCCGCCGTGGCCGTCGCGACGGCCGTGCTCTCCTTCGCCGCGAGCCTGGTGTTCTTCCTGCTGATGCGCGGCGCCTACCCGTACGCGCCGGAGCTGATGGCGCTGTCCGCGCTCGGCATCGGCCTGCACACCGCCTTCAACCTGTACTCGGTGGCGCTGTCCATGGACGGGGTGCGCGGCGCGAAGGTGCTGGCCGGCTGCCTGCTGGTGAGCGCGCCTCCCGCGCTCGCCGTCCTCGCCGTCTGCGTACGCCAGGAGGGGCTCACCGGCGGGCTGGTGGGCTTCGCGCTGGTCAACCTGGTCCTGCTGGCCGTCGTGGCGACGACGGCCGCCCGGAGATACCGCTCGTGAAGGACGTCATGAGAATCGCCTGCATCGTCAACCAATTCCCGCCCAACGTGACCGCGGGACTCGGCCGGTACGTCGAGCTGATCACCCCGCACCTGGCCCGCGACCACGACCTGACCGTGCACACGCCGAACGACGGCGCCCTGCCCGTGGACGAGCGGGTGGACGGGGTCGCCGTGCACCGCCCGCGCGTACGCCTCCCCGGTGGCGGCAGGCGGCTGAACCGCACCAGGCGGGCGGAGTTCCTGCTGCTCACGGCGCGCGTGGTGGCCAGCAACTGGCGCTACGTGCGGCGGCTGCGCCGCGGCCCCCGGCCCGACCTGGTCGCCGTGCACGACTCCACGAACTTCCTGGCCGGCCTGCTCTGCCACTACCTGCTGCGGCTGCCGGTCGTCTTCCACGTCCACACCACCGAGTACGGCGTCGCGCCGCAGCGCAGCATCACCGACCCGCTCAACCTGTTCGCCGCGCTGGAGCGGTGGCTGGCGCGCGTCTCGCGGCGGGTCGTGGTCGCCACGCCCGAGGTGCGCGAGCAACTGCTCGCCGCCGGGTGGCGGCGGACGCCGATCGACGTGGTGCCGCTCGGCGGCACGTACGAGGCGGCGCTGGCCGGCCCCGCCTTCGACCGGGAGGCGCTGCGGGCGGAGGCGGCGGAGCTGCGCCGGTCGCTGGGGCTCGCCGAGCGGGACCGGGTGCTGCTGTTCGTCGGCAGGATCGAACGGCAGAAGGGCGTCTACCAGCTCCTGGAGGCGATGCGGGAGGTGGTGAAGGAGGTGCCGGGGGCGCGGCTGGTGATCGCCGGCGAGGGCGACGAGACCGGCGTGCGGCGCATCGCGGCGGCGACCGGGCTGAGCGGGCAGGTGGTGTGCTCCGGGCGGTTCGTACCGGCCCGGGAGCTGATGGCGTACTACGAGCTGGCCGAGGTGTGCGTGTTCCCGTCGCTGTTCGAGCCGTTCGGGCTGGTGGCGACCGAGGCGATGGCGCTCGGGCGGGCCGTGGTGCTCGGCGACGGCTTCTCGCGGATCTTCATCGGGCCGGACCCGGCGCGGCCCGCGGTCCGGTTCGTACGGGCGAGCGAGCCCGCCGACATCGCGCGCGGCGTCGTCGAGGTCATGTCGGACGCGGCGCTGCGGCGGGCGCTGGCCCGGCGCGGGGAGCGGCTGGTCAGGGAGGGGCTGAGCTGGGAACGCGCCGCCGCCGAGACGCTCGCCGTCTACGACGCGGCGCTCAAGCCCTGACGCCCCGTCCCAAGCCCTGGCGACGCCCGCGCGTCTTCAGGTTCTGGCCGGGCGGAGCACGCGCAGGGAGCCCACCGCCAGCCCGGCCACGAGCACGACGTGCACGGCCAGGTGCACGGCCATGAAGTAGGCGGTGAACCCCGCCCCCCGCTCCCGGTGCACGAACCGCAGCAACCCCGGATCCGCCACCACGAACCACCCCACCAGCGCCACCGGCACGGCCAGCAGCGCCGGGGACAGCAGCGCCAGCGGCAGGCAGGCCAGGGCGAGCGCGCAGGCGAGGATCCCGGCCCGGCTGTTGGCGTTCTCCGGCTTGGCCGCGCCGCGCCGGGCGGTGGCCAGCGCCAGGGGGATCAGCGGCAGCGCCCGCCGCCACTGCTCGCCGAGGACCGGCAGCAGCCGGTGCCCCTCGTCGTGCCGGCCCACCACGGCGTCGGACAGCACGATCCTGGTGCGGACCGCGAGGCGGCTGCTGTACTCGACGTCCTCGCAGTCGCGCAGGCTCTCGTCCAGCGCGCCCGCCGCCTCCAGGACCTCGCGCCGCACCGCGGCCAGCGCGAACACCACGCTGTTGACCTCGCCCACGTGCCGGCTGCGCCAGTGCACCTGGTGCAGCAGGCGGTACCACTCGACCGGGCCGTCGTCGATGAGCGGCTCGGTGTCGTACACGCCGTGCACGCAGCCCACACCCGGATCCGACTCCAGGATCGCCAGGGCGTTGCCCACGGCGTCGGGGCGCAGCGCCACGTCGCTGTCCAGGAAGAAGATCACCTCGCCGGTGGTGCTCGCGACGCCGGCGTTCCTGGCCGCGGAGACGCCGCGGTTGTCCGGCAGGCGTACGACCCGGCAGCCCAGCTCCTCGGCCAGGGCGGGGGAGCCGTCGGAGCTGGCGTCGTCCACCACCACGATCTCGTCGGGCACGCGGGTCTGCGCCAGCACCGACTCCAGGCACAGACGCAGGGTCCGCGCGGCGTTGTAGCAGGGCACGATCAGGGAAACTCTCGTCACGGGGGACCCCTCGGCAACGGCTCGTCCTGACGGCCGGCTGCGACGCCCCGGCCACCTCTCCATGATCCCGCATCGCGCCCGACCGGGGTGCCGCGCGGGCGGCCTGTCTTGAAATTAGAGCATTTCTCCAGAAAACTGCTCTGCCATGACCTCTCTCGCGGTGGTGACCGGCGGCAATCGCGGCATCGGGTACGCGGTGTGCGCCCGCCTGGCGGCCGACGGATACAAGGTGCTGCTGGTCGCCCGCGATCCCGTACAGGGCCGGCGGGCCGCCGCGGCGCTCGCGGGCGACGTCGAGTGCGTGCCCGGCGACCTCACCACCGTGGCGTCCGTCCGGAGGCTGGCCGAGGAGTTGCGTACGCGGTGCCCGCGCGTCGAGGTGTTCGTGCACAACGCCGGGCTCTGGCCGAGCCGCCGCGTCCTGACCGGCGACGGGCTGGAGGAGTCGTTCGCGGTCAACCACCTGGCGCCGTTCGTGCTCAACCGCCTGCTGGAGGACCGGCTCGGGCGGGTGGTGCAGGTCAGCGCGGGACTCTACGTCAAGGGCCGGGCCGAGCCCGGCCGCACCGCCGTCGGCGCGGACTTCTCCTCCCTCCGCACCTACGCCGACACCAAGCTGTGCAACCTGCTGACCGTGCCGCTGTTCGCCGAACGCTGGCGCGACCGGGGGATCACCATCGACGCCGTGCATCCCGGCGTGATCCGCACCGGGCTGGGCGACCGCGGCGGCCCGCTCGGCTGGCTGCTCAAGGCCGCCAAACGCAAGTGGGCCACGCCCGAGGAGGGCGCCGCCCCCGTCGCCGCCCTCGCCCGCGACACCGGCACCGGCCGCTACTTCGACCAGAGCAGGGAGGTCCCGCTGGAGGGGCCGGCCCGCGACCGCGACCTCGCCCGGCGCGTCTGGGACGAGGCCGAGGCGCTGACGGCGGCCCGGTGACCCCGCACAAGCGCAGCGCCGAGACGATCACCAAGCTCCTCGACACCGCCCTGGAGGTGCACCCCGGCGACTTCACCCTGAGGGCCGTGACCGAGCGCAGCGGCGTCAGCATGGGCAGCCTGTACCACCACTTCGGCAGTCTGGAGGGGCTGGCGGCCGCGCTGTACAGCCGGTGCATGGCCGAGCTGCTCGACGCGCTGATCGCCGCCGTGGAGAGCGCCGCGGACGCCCGTGACGGCGTGTGCCGGGCGGTGAGGACGTACCTGGACTTCACGGGCGGCCATCCGGACAAGGCGCGCTTCATCCACGCGGGGCCGTACGCGATCGACCTCGGGCCGCACGCCGAGCGCATCGCGGCCGGCAAGGCGGAGCGGCTGGCGCGGCTGAACGACTGGATCGGCCGCCACATGGCGGCGGGAACGGTCGCGCCGCTGCCGGAGGCGCAGGTGGAGATGCTGCTCATCGGGCCGGTCGCCGAGGTGAGCAGGCGGTGGCTGGCCGGCGCGCCGGGCATCGACCTGGCCGAGGCGGCGCGCATCCTGCCCGACCGCATCTGGCGCTCCCTGAGCCCCTGATGCACCGGCAAGGTCTGGAGGGCCGAGGACGATGGCGCCGGTCAGGGGCGGACGGCGCCGACCAGGCGGCCCCGCCAGTAGCCGTCGAGGTCGACCACCTTGACGACGTCGCCGGTCTGCGGGGCGTGCACCATCTTGCCGCCGCCCGCGTACATCCCCATGTGGCCGAGGCCCTTGCTGAACAGCAGGTCACCGGGCTGGAGGGCGGTCAGGGGGACGCGGCGGGAGGCGCCCCAGCTCCACTGCGTGTACGTCGTACGCGGCAGCGTGACCCCGGCCGCCCGCCACGCGGCCTGGACGAGGCCAGAGCAGTCGTAGGAGCCCGGCCCCGTGCCGCCGTACCGGTAGGGCTTGCCGACCTGGGCGAAGGCGAACCGGAGGGCCGCGCGGGCGCTGCCGGAGGCCGGGCCGGTGTACGGGATGCCGCGGCTCGCCGGGTCGCCGGTGCGGAAGGTGCCCAGGCGGCGCAGCAGCTTGGTCTGCTCGGCGACCATCTTGTCCACCTTGTCGCGCCGGCCGCGTACCTTGTCGCGGGCCTCCTCCGCCTCCGCCAGGACGGCCTGGGCCTGGGCGTGCCGCCGGCGCAGGTCGGCGCCGGCGGCCTCGTACGCGCGCAGCTTCGCCGCCCGCGCCCGCGCGATCTCGTCGAGCGAGGCCACGCCGCCGAGCAGCGCCTCCGGGCTGCCCTGCCCCATCAGCCTGGCCCAGCCGTCCACGGAGCCGATCTGGTAGTCGCTGACCACGGCGGCCATGAGGTCGCGGCGCAGGGCGGCGGCAGCGGCGTCCTTGCGGCCGATCTCGGCGTCGAGTGCCGCGTACTTCGCGCGGGCCTTCCGGTAGGTCTCGTTCGCCTGGTTGTACTGCTCGACGAGCTGGTCCGCCTGCTCGTTGAGCTTCACCAGCTTCGCCCTGGCCTGGGCGGGGGTCGGCTCGGCGAGCGCGGCGCCGGGGTGGACGGCCACCACGGCGACGGCCAGCGCCGTGGTGAGCGCCGTGGTGAGCGCCGCCGCGCGCGCGGCCCTTGTTGGCACGGCCACTCAGCCTCCTCGTGGTCTCCCTGTCCGGTGGGCGGCCCATAGGGAGGTACGCCCGCGGCGGCGGGCGCGTTCAACGAGGAGTCAGTGGTGGTAGCGGTGGACGACCGCGTGCCCCTTGCCGCGCCCGATCAGCCACTTGTTCACGGGCGTGGTCAGCACGAAGGCGGTCACCAGCGAGCCCGCCAGCGCCCCCCAGAACAGGCCGCTGCCCAGGCCCGCGTCCATCGCGCCCGGCACGAGCAGCATCACGGCGTTGTCGAGGACCTCCATCACCGCGATGGAGACGGTGTCGGCGGCCAGCGCGACCTTCAGCGCGGTACGGAAGTCCACGCCGGCCCGCAGCACGCCGCGCATGGTGAGCGCGTAGCCGAAGAGAAAGGCGAGCGCCACGGACAGCACGACGGTGGCCGGGCTGGACAGGCCGCGCCAGGTGCCGATGACCATGCCGAGCACCTCGCCGATGGCGCAGCCGGTGAGGCAGTGCAGGGTCGCCTGCGCGGCCGCGGCCCAGGTGGCCGTGCGATGCGCGGGGGCCGGGTGATGATGATCGCCGTGTTCCATGACGCTCCTTAGGGGGATGGCATCAGGAAGTATAGGGGGAGGGGGTATACGGGTGTCGTCCCGGGTCGCGCGGACCGGCGGCGGACCGGCGGCGGTCAGGCGGCGGTCAGGCGGCCGTCCTGGCCGCCGAGGCCACCGCGCGCCACCCGGCGGCGACGGCCCCCGCGAGCAGCGTCACCCCCGACAGCACGCCGCTGACGAACGGCACCCACGCGATCGCCGCCGTCCCGGTCATGACCAGGCCCGCGACCCCGAGCCCGGCCAGCAGCGCCCCGGGGACGGCGATGTCCCAGGTCCGCCAGATCGGCGCCAGCGCCACGAAGTGCACGCCCACCACCACGGCGATCCACGCCACGTTGGCCTGGACGGGACGTTCCCACGCGGCGAGCACGCGCAGCCCCCCGAACAGCAGCAGCACCTCGGCCGCCACCACCGCCAGGTAGCCGCGGCCGAACATCGGCCCGCCGCCGCCCTCCCCGGCCCGCCGCCCGCGCGCGGCGGTGAACCACATCGCGGCGACCGCGGCGGCGGCCAGGCAGGCCGCCACTCTGAGGAACGTCGCCACCGCGCCGTTCAGCGGCGCGTGCGCGTTGACCACGACGAAGACGGCGCCGAATACGGCGCCGATGAGCAGACCTGTCATGCGTTGCATGCCGCCCATTGAACGGCCCCGGGCGCCGCGCCCACACGGGGGACAGGGCGAGGACGAGGTAGGGCCACCCCTATTGAACGGCGCCCCGGAGATAGGCGAGCACCGCCAGCACCCGCCGGTTGTCGTCGGCGCCCGCCGGGATCTCCAGCTTGGCGAACAGGCCGGCCACGTGCTTGCCGACGGCCGCCTCGGTGATCGACAGCGCCCGCGCGACCGCGCCGTTGGAGCGTCCTTCGGCGATCAGCGCCAGCACCTCGCGTTCGCGCGCGGTCAGCCGGTGCGCCGGCTCGGTGACCTCCCGCCCCTTGGCCCAGGTCAGCTCGAACAGGTCGACGAGCGCGGCGATGAGGCTCTGCTGCCGGATCACCAGTGCTCCGGGCGCCTGCGGGACGGGGGTGAGCCGGACGAACGCCACCGCCCGGTCGAAGATCAGCACCTGCTGGATCGGCTCGTCCACGACCCGGTGCAGGTCGCCGGCCGTGTGAAGCTGCCGGATCCGGGCGGCCTTGACCGGGTCGTCGAGCACGCTCGCGTGCACGATCGTCCGCATCGACACGCCGCCCTCCAGGACGTCGAGCACGTCGCGCCGGCTGCGCTGCTCCTGCCGGCCCGTGTCCTGCGAGCCCACCGGGTGCATGGCGCGCAGTTCGCGGGCGGTGCGGGCGGCCCGCAGGATCCGGTCCCGTACGACGGAACTGTCCTCCAGCCGCTCGACGTCCACGGGGAGGCCGCGCAGCTCGCCCACGACCTCCTCCAGGCGGCGGGTCAGCCGCTCCAGCGACACGCCGTCGCTCATGCCGGCGGGTGGCGCCGGGCGGCGGCCGTGAGGCGGGTCAGCGCCTGGTGCAGGTCCTGCAGCTCGTCGAGGCCCATGCCGAGCCGGGAGACGATGGCGGGCGGGATCTTCTCCGCCTCCGCCCGCAGCCCCCTGCCCTCGGGCGTGAGGGTGACCGACAGGGCGCGCTCGTCCCTGCTGTTGCGCTCGCGGCGTACGTACCCCAGGGCCTCCAGGCGCTTCAGCAGCGGAGACATCGTTCCCGGGTCGAGCTGGAGCAGCTCGCCGAGCTCCTTCACCGACAGCGGCTCGTGCTGCCAGAGCGCGAGCATCGCGAGATACTGCGGGTGGGTGAGACCCATGGGCTGCAGCAGCGGCCGGTAGATGCCGATCACGCTGCGCGCGGCGATGCTGAGGGCGAAGCACACCTGCCGCTCCAGCGCCAGCGGGTCCGTGATCTCCATCACGTCCGTCACCTCTGTCACGTCCTCCATGAGGGGACCTCCGCCGGCCTCTGGTAACTTTCTTTGTGTACCAACTATTAGCCTCCCAAACGTGAGTACGCAAACCAACCGCCGGGAAGGACCGCCGTGTTTCACCGCAAGCCGCTTGAGGAGCGCATCGCCGAGCGCCAGGCCAAGCTGCCGCCGCTGAAGGAGGGCAAGCACTTCGAGCACGGCCCGGCCAAGTTCGTGTTCATCGCGCTCATCGTCTCCGTGGTGCTCATGCACTTCGTCGGCCTGGCGATCGTCATGCACTTCTACTCGTAACGACGCCTCCGGTATCACCGGGGCCCGTCGCGGCCTCTGCAGAGGACATGGGGCTCCTTCTCCCGGGAGACCCGCGACAGCTCGGGGATTACTGGCTGGTCAGACGTCTCGGAGCGGGCGGGCAGGGGGTTGTCTACGAGGGGTACGACCGCGCCGGGCGCCGGGTCGCGATCAAGGCGCTCCGGGAGGAGTACCTCGACCAGGGGGACATGCGCTCCCGCTTCGCCAAGGAGGTCGTGGCGGCGCGGCGGGCGGCGTCGTTCTGCACGGCGCGCGTCCTGGAGGCCGACCTCGACGCGCTGCCGCCGTACATCGTCAGCGAGTACGTCGACGGCCCCAACCTGCGGCGGGCGGTCGAGGCCGGCGGGCCGCTCGACGACGACTCGCTGCACCGGCTGGCGGTCGGCATGGCCACCGCGCTCACCAGCATCCACCGGGCGGGCATCGTGCACCGCGACCTCAAACCGGACAACGTGCTGCTCGGGCCCGACGGGCCGCGGCTGATCGACTTCGGCATCGCCCACGCCGGAGGCATGACGCTCACGAACGAGGGCCGCGCCGCCGCCGGGACTCCCGCGTACATGGCCCCGGAACGCCTGGCCGGCCAGCGCGGCGGACCCGGCGTGGACGTGTGGGCCTGGGGAGCGGTCCTCCTGTACGCGGCCAGCGGGCGCTCACCGTTC
The DNA here is from genome assembly GCF_036289125.1 of Nonomuraea sp. LP-02. Lineage (NCBI taxonomy): Bacteria > Bacillati > Actinomycetota > Actinomycetes > Streptosporangiales > Streptosporangiaceae > Nonomuraea > Nonomuraea sp. LP-02. The sequence goes on from NZ_JAXCLK010000001.1 coordinate 618,683, forward strand.
GCCGGCGACAGCGGCGGCGACGTGACCCTGGTGCGCTACCGGGTGCTGAACCACCGGCCGGACTTCTCCGTCGTGCCGCTGCCGGGGCTGCGGGAGCTGGTGGAGGCGGCGATGTCGCTGTACGCCGACGCCCGGCCGGACGCCGCGACGCTGCTGCTCCGCCTGGTCGGCGGCTGGGCCCCGAAGCGGCTGCTCCCGGAGGCCCTGCTGACCCCCGACGGTCTCGCCAGGCCGGAGGTCCTCACCAATCCCGAACTCCTCGCCCGCCCCGAGCCGCCCCGGAGCCAGGACGGCGACGCGAGCCTCCCGCAGGAGTTCACGCCCCAGCCCTCCGGGCCACCCCCGCCCGCCGGGGCCGATACGCGTGATCGGCGGGACGACACGGATCGGCTGCTCCGGCAGGGGAGCCGGGCCGCCGCCGGACTGCTCCGCCCGGCGGCGGCCGTCGAGCCGTCGCCCGCCGAGCTGGCCGAGCAGGTCTACGGCGAGCTGGGCCCCGAGGACAGGGAGGTCGTGCCGCGTGTCCTGCTGCGCCTCGTCCTCCCGGGCGACGGGGCCGACGGGGCCGACGGCGCGCTGCGGACCGCGTACGTGCACGAGCTGTCCGACCCCACAACCGACCCGCAGGCGGTGGCCCGCGTGCTGGACGGCTTCGCCGGCGAGGGCCTGCTGGTACGCCGCGACGACGCCGTGACCCTGGCCGGCGCCGGCCTGATCCGCGCCTGGCCCCGGCTGCGCGGCTGGATCGAGGCCGACCGGCCGGGCCTGGCGGTGCACGGCCCGCTCGGCGCGGCGGCCCGCCTGTGGGACGACCACGGCCGCGAACCCGACGACCTGTACCGGGGTACGGCCCTGCGCGACGCCCTGGCCTGGGCCGGGAGCGGTGGCGGGCTGCTGCGCCCGAACTCGCTGGAGCACGCGTTCCTGGAGGAGTCGGCCGCCCGCACCCGCAGCCGGGCACGGCGGCGCAGGCGGACGGCGGGCGTCATGGCCGCGCTCGTGGCGCTGGTCCTCGCCGCCACCGCCGTCGCCGTCGCCCAGGACCGGGCCGGCTCCCGGCAGCGGGACGAGGCCGCCGCCCTCCGGATCGCCCAGCTCGCCGCGTCGAGCAGGAGCGACGATCCGGCCACGGCGATGCTGCTCAGCGTGGCGGCCTGGCGGGTGGCGGCGGTCCCGCAGGCGGTGGCGGCGCTGCACAGCTCGCTCGCCCAGCGCGAGCTGCGGGCGTTCACGCCGCCGGTGCGGGTGGGAGGCGGGGCCCGGTACGCGCTCAGCGCCGACGGCCGCACCCTGGCCCTGGCCGACGGGGACACCGCCACCCTCTGGCGCCTGCCCGTCGCCACGCCGGGCTCGTCCGGCGTCCCGGCGGTCACCGTACGCGGGATCGGCGGGCCGGCGCACGCTCTCGCCCTGAGCGGCGACGGGGCCCTGCTGGCCGCCGCGGACGCCCGCTCCATCAGGACCTGGGACGTCGCGACCGCCCGGCGGCTCGGCGAGATCGCGGGCGGCGCGGAATGGCTCGGCTTCGGCCCCGGCGGCCGCTTGCTCGCCGCCGTCACCCCCGGCGGACGGGCACGGGTCTGGGAGCTGACGGCGGGCGGCGCCCGGCCGCTCCCGCTGGACGTCCCCGAGGCGCTGGGCGTCGCCTTCACACCGGACGGCCGGCACCTGGCCGTACCCGTCTCCCGCGGCCGCTACGAACTGTGGGACCGGGGACACCGCCTGGCCACCGCACCGGGCCGCGCGGTCGCCCTCAGCCGGAACACCCTGGCCGTGGCCGACAACGCCACCGTCCACCTGACCGGCCTGCCCCCCGCCGCGCCCGCCGGGCCCGTCTGGCGGGGGCGGTTGCCTGTGCAGGCGCGGGTTCTGGTCTTCAGCGGGGACGGGCGGCGGCTGGCCACCTACGACGGGGCCGCGCTCGCGCTCTGGGCGGCGGGCAGGGACGACCCGCTGCTCGTGTGGCCGCTCGCGCAGCCGCCCGCCGAGCTCGTCTTCGGCCCCGGCGACCGGACGCTCGTCGCGCTCGGCCCCGGTGGAAGGGCCGTCGTGCTGGACGTCGCCGCGCCCCCGCCGCTGGTGGCGTCGGCCGGGGCGGCCACGTTCGCGCCCGGCGCCGCCACCGTGGCCATCTGGCGCGCAGGAGCGGCCGAGCTCTGGGACGTCGCCGCCCGCCGCCGCGTCGCGCGCCTCGTCCCGGCGGCCGGCGGCTCCCCGGCCGCCCTCGCCTTCGGCCCGGACGGCCGCACCCTGGCGGTCGGCACGTCCTACCCCGCCACGGTCACCCTCTGGGACACCGGCGACCCGGCGAGGCCGCGCGCCGTCCCGATCGCGGGGGCCGACGAGGTCGAGGGGCTCGTCTTCGCCCCCGACGGCCGCACGCTGGTGGTCTCGCCGCAGTCGGCCGCTCGGGGACGCGCCCGCGCCGAGGAGTGGGACGTGGCGACCGGCCGCAGGACCGCCGTCCTCCCGCACACCGGCGGCTCCCGGATGGCCTTCCGCCCCGACGGCGGCGCGCTGGCCGTCAACGGGAGGGACAACGCCCTGTTCGACCTGCGTACCGGCCGGACCGCCGAGGCGCCGTTCGCCGCCGCCGACGGCGTACGGGCCATCGCCTACAGCCCGGACGGCAAGGTCCTCGCCACCGGCGCCACCACCGAGGGCGTGACCTTGTGGGACGGAGCCGGTCCGCCGCGGCGGCTGCCGGTCGGCGCGGAGGAGGGCGAGCAGATCGACGCCCTCGCCTTCTCCCCGGACGGCCGCACGCTGGCCGCGGCCGGCGCGTACGGCAAGGTGTGGCTGTGGGACCTGGCGCACGGCGTCTCGCTGGGCCTGCCGGTGCCCCGGCACGAGGGCGCGGTGCTGGCCCTGGCCGTCAGCCGGGACGGCCGCGCCCTGCACAGCGTGGGCCCGGACGGCCGGCTGGCGGTCCACCCGCTCGACCCCGGCGCCCTCGTACGGGAGGTGTGCGCCCGCGCCGGCGGAACGCTCTCGCCGGCCACGTGGCGGCGGCTGATCCCGTGGACGCCGTACCGGAAGGTGTGCTGAGCCGAGGAGCATGACGATGCCGTGTGTCACCAGTGGGTCCATCGAGATCACCCGTCACCCCGTCGTGGTGGGCGCCGCGCCCGTGGAGGTGACGTTCGTCGTCGCCTTCGGCGTGCCCGAGGCGCGGGGGCTGCTCGTCCCGCCGGACGGGCCGCCGGTGAAGCTCGACCTGACCGCCGCGCCGCCGCCGTGCGACTGGCAGGCCACGTACGCCTTCCCGCCGGACGCGCCGGCCGGCGTCTGGCGGGTGCAGGTCACGGACGGCATCGCGACGGTGGTGAGGGAGTTCCGGGTCGAGCGGGAGGGCGCGAAGGCGCGCACCCGCTTCGCCTCGTTCGAGCTGCGGCCGCGCGAGGCGGAGGCCGGGGAGTGGCTGGTCCTCCAGGGGAGGGTGGAGATCGAGAGCGGCGGCGACTGGGCGCCGCTCGCGGGGCAGATCGTCGACATCGGCTTCCACGGCGCGGACACCTGCGGCCGGCACCTCGTCACCCAGACCCTGACGGGCGACGACGGCACGTTCGGCGCGCTCGCCACGGCCCCGGAGGAGGACGGCGATTGGCGGGCCGAGCTGGACGGCGGTCCCGCGTTCATGGGGTCGCGCAGCCGGGCGTTCCGCACGAGCTCGCTCCCCGGCACCGAGATCGTCAAGTACACGATCCGCCCTTATCCGGACGACCGGCTCAAGCACTCCGGCATCCTGCGCACCAGGAACGGTCATACGCGGCTCGACGACCTCGCCGTGACCGTGTCCAAGGGCGGCGTCTCGGTCACCGACCACAGCACCGGCAACCCCTCCGGCCGGTTCACCGTCATCACGCCGCGCAGCAACGGCCGGTGGCGGGCGTCCTTCTCCGCCTCGGGCGGTTACGGCTCGTCGTCCGCGATCGCGGACTACCCCTGAGCCCCGGGCCGGGCGAAACCGGTTGGACGCCCGGCCGGGCCCCTGACTAGGGTGTGATCATGTCGTCCGGCCCTGAGGCGTCAAGACTCTAGCCACCGGTCATCCGGTGGCGCCCCGCAGCATGCCGTCGCGCCCGCGTCCGCTCTTCGCCGCCCGGGCCCGTCGTGGACTGCGCCTTTCCAGCCACCGGATCGCCGTCGTACGGACCGGAACCCCGTGCCCATCTGCCGGGGTCGTTCTTCGACGTGGCTGTGGAGTCGCAACTCATGCCTTTGGCCCTTTATGTCCTCGCGCTGGCCGTGTTCGCGCAGGGGACCTCGGAATTCATGTTGTCCGGCCTCGTCCCGGACCTCGCCCGCGACCTCGGCGTCTCCGTCTCCGCCGCGGGGTCGCTGACGTCGGCCTTCGCCGCCGGAATGATCGTCGGCGCGCCGCTGATGGCGGTGGCCGGCATGCGCTGGCCGCGCCGGCGGGCGCTGACGGCGTTCCTGGTCGTGTTCGTGCTCGTGCACGTCGTCGGCGCGGTCACCGACGACTTCGGCGTGCTGCTGGTGACGCGGGTCCTGGCCGCGGTCGCCAACGCCGGGTTCCTCGCGGTGGGGCTGGCGGCGGCCGTCGCCATGGTGCCGCCGGACGCCAAGGGGCGGGCCACGTCGGTCCTGCTCGGCGGCGTCACGCTGGCCTGCGTCGCTGGGGTGCCGGGAGGGGCGGTGCTCGGGCAGGCGTTCGGCTGGCGCGCGGCCTTCTGGGCGGTGGCCCTCGCCTGCCTCCCTGCCCTGTACGCCGTCCTCCGCAGCATCCCCGCGACTCCGGAGAAGGACGCGCCGGCGCGGAGTGCCGGAGGGGAGGTGCGGGTGCTGAGGGAATCGCGGGTGGTCGTGGTGCTGGTGCTGGCCGCGCTCGTGAACGCCGCGACCTTCTGCGTCTTCACCTACCTCGCCCCGCTGGTGACCGAGGTCGCCGGGCTGGCGGCGGGGTGGGTGCCGGCGGTGCTGGCGCTGTTCGGGCTCGGCTCGTTCGCGGGGGTGAGCGTCGCGGGCCGGCTGTCGGACACGCGGCCGGCGCAGCTCCTCGCCGGGGGCGGGATCGCGCTGCTCGCCGGGTGGGCGCTGCTCGCCGCCACGGCCGGCAATCCGGTCGCCGCCGTCCTGCTCGCCTTCGTCCAGGGGGCGCTCGCGTTCGCCGTCGGCTCGGCCCTCATCGCGCGGGCGTTGTACGCGGCGTCCGGAGCGCCGTCGCTCGGCGGCTCGTTCGCCACGGCCGCGCTCAACGTGGGCGCCGCCGTGGGGCCCGCCCTCGGCGGCCTGGCCCTCGCCGCCGGTCTCGGCCACCGCTCGCCCGCGTGGGCCGCCGTCGTCCTGGTGGCGGCGGCCCTGCTCGTCGGCGTCCTGGCCCGCAGGACCCTCTTCACGAGCGCCGGCGACCATTCATCCGACCTCCGGGTCTAACAAAAGGGCCCTCGCCTGCGCGGCGGGGGCCACTTATCATCGCTCTCATGCTTTCAGCCGGTTTACCGCCCGCCGATACACCCGATGACTTGACCCTCTGGTACGACAAGCCCGCCACCGACTGGGAGACCCAGGCCCTGCCCATCGGCAACGGCCCCCTGGGTGCGATGGTGTTCGGCGGCGTGGCCCGCGAGCGGCTCCAGTTCAACGAGAAGACGCTCTGGACCGGCGGCCCCGGCTCCCCTGGCTACGACTTCGGCAACTGGAACAGCCCCCGTCCCGGCGCGATCGCCGAGGTCCGGCGGCGGATCGACCGCGACGGCAGGATGGCGCCGGAGGCGGTGGCCGCCGTGCTGGGCCAGGCCAGGTCCGGCTACGGCGCGTACCAGACCTTCGGCGACCTGTTCCTCGACTTCCCCGGCGCGCCCGCCGCCCCGGAGGGCTACCGCCGCGAGCTGAGCCTGCGCGAGGCCGTCGCCCGCGTCGCCTACAGCGCGGGCGGCGTCCGCCACACGCGCGAGTACTTCGCCGGCAACCCCGGCGGCGTCATCGCCGGCCGCCTGTCCGCCGACCGGCCCGGCGCGGTCTCCTTCACGCTGCGCCACACCTCACCGCACGGGGACAAGACGGTCACCGCCGCCGGCGGCCGGCTCACCATCCGTGGCCGCCTGCGCGACAACGGGATGGTCTTCGAGGCGCAGGTGCAGGTGATCGTGCGGGGCGGCACCCGTACGGACGCGGAGGACCGGATCATCGTCACCGGCGCCGACAGCGCCGTGCTCGTGCTGTCGGCCGGCACCGACTACGCCGACACCTACCCCGCCTACCGGGGCGACGATCCGCACGCCAGGGTCACCGCCGCCGTGGACGCCGCCGCCGCCGCACCCTACGACGAGCTCAGGCGGGCGCACGTCGCCGACCACCGCGAGCTGTTCGACCGGGTGGCGCTCGACCTCGGCGGCGCCGCCCCGGCCGGGATCCCCACCGACCGGCTGCGCGCGAGCTACACCGGCGGCGCCTCGGCCGCCGACCGCGCGCTGGAGGCGCTGTTCTTCGCCTACGGCCGCTACCTGCTCATCGCCTCCTCCCGGGAGAACGACCTGCTCCCGGCCAACCTCCAGGGCGTGTGGAACACCTCCACCGCCCCGCCCTGGTCGGCCGACTACCACGTCAACATCAACCTGCAGATGAACTACTGGCTCGCCGAGCAGACCAACCTGCACGAGACCGCGAAGCCGTACATCCGCTACATCGCGGCCCTGGTCGAGCCGGGCCGCAGGACCGCCAGGGACATGTACGGCGCCCGCGGCTGGGTCGTCAACGACGAGACCACCCCGTTCGGCTTCACCGGCGTGCACGACTGGCCCACCGCCTTCTGGTTCCCCGAGGCCGCCGCCTGGATCACCCAGCACCTGTACGACACCTACCGCTTCACCGGCGACGAGACGTACCTGCGTGAGACCGCGTACCCGGTGATCAAGGGCGCGGCGGAGTTCTGGCTGGACTTCCTGCACACCGACCCGCGCGACGGCACGCTCGTCGTCAGCCCCAGCTACTCGCCCGAGCACGGCGACTTCTCGGCGGGCGCGGCGATGTCGCAGCAGATCGTCGGGGAGGCGCTGGCCAATGCCCTGGCGGCGGCGCGGACGCTCGGCGTCGACGCCGGCTTCCAGGCCGAGGCGGGCGCGGCGCTGGCCGGGCTGGACCACGGCCTGCGCGTCGGCTCGTGGGGCCAGCTCCAGGAGTGGAAGAGCGACTGGGACGCGCGGGACGACACCCACCGGCACGTCTCCCACCTGTACGCCCTCCACCCCGGCGACCGGATCCGGCCCGGCACGCCGGAGGCGGAGGCGGCCAAGGTGTCGCTGGCCGCGCGCGGCGACGGCGGGACCGGCTGGTCCAAGGCCTGGAAGATCAACTTCTGGGCTCGGCTGCTGGACGGCGACCACGCCCACAGGATGCTCGCCGAGCAGCTCAAGGGCAGCACCCTGGACAACCTGTGGGACACCCACCCGCCGTTCCAGATCGACGGCAACTTCGGCGCTGCCTCCGGCATCGCGGAGATGCTGGTGCAGAGTCAGCACGACGTGGTGCACGTGCTGCCCGCCCTGCCCTCGGCCTGGAAGGACGGCTCGGTACGCGGCCTGCGCGCCCGCGGCGACGTCACCGTGGACGCCGTCTGGCGGAACGGCGCCCCCGACACGGTGACCGTCCGCAAGGGGCGGACCGGCCCCCTCACGGTCCGCTCCGCCTTCGTCGGCGACCGCTGCCGTGTCCACGACGATCACGGCCACGAGGTCGGCGCGCGCCGCGACGGCGACACGCTCACCTGGACCGCCCACGCCGGCACGGCCTACACGATCACGTCGTCCAGGAACGACCCGACGATCTCGTTGTAGCCGCCGGGGCGTTCCAGGTTGGGATAGTGCGCCGCGCCCTCGACGGTGGCCTCCCGGCCGTCGGGGACCTCGGCGGCCAGGCGCGCGGCCATGGCGAGGTGATCGGGGGAGTCGAGCGCGCCGTGCACGGCGAGGACCGGCACGCCGATCTTGGAGACGCGCTCCCAGGTGTCGCGGACCGGGACGAGGTGCACCGGCTCGCCCGGGGTGTGCTTGGCCATGGTGGTCCTGGCCATGGCGCGCAGCCGGGCCGTGACGCGCGGATCGAGGTCGGCCTCCACGCGGTGCGGGCCCGCGGCGAAGGCCATGAACCCGTCGATCGAGCCCTCCAGGTCGCCGGCCGCCATCGCCGCGTGCCAGGTGGACATGGCCTGGACGGTCCAGGGGTCGGTGAAGTACGGCTCGGAGGTGCCCGCGCCCGTGACGACCACGGCCCGGACCAGGTCCGGGTGCTCCAGCGCGGCGTCCACGGCGACGCTCGCCCCCATCGAGACGCCGGCCAGGACCGCGGGGCCGGTGCCGAGGTGGCGCAGCAGGCCGGCAAGGTCGTCGGCGAGCCGGTACGGGCCCGTGGCGTTGCCCGAGCGGCCGTGGCCGCGGGCGTCGGGCGCGATCACCCGGTGCCGCCCGGCGAAGTACGGGATCTGCTCGGCCCACATGCCGTGGTCGAGGAAGCCGCCGTGCAGCAGGACGAGGGGCGGGCCCGAGCCTCCGGTGTCGAGCCAGAAGAGGTCGTTCATGACAACCAAGGTGTCATTTTCTCGCCGATATGACAACTCAGGTGTCATGATGGAGGAGTGAGCGGAACAGATCCCGTACGCCCCACCGACCGGCTGACCGAGGTGTTCGACCTGGTCGGGCCGCTGTACCGGCGGGCCCAGCGCAAGGTCGAGCAGGACGCGGCCATCGAGGGCCTGTCGGTCGGCGTACGCGCCGTGCTCCACCTGCTGCGCGAGCACGGGCCCATGACCGTGCCGCAGATGGGGCGGGAGCAGGCACTGAGCCGGCAGTTCGTGCAGCGCATGGCCAACGACGCGGCGGCGCGCGGCCTGGTGGCGTTCGCCCCCAATCCGGCGCACCGGAAGTCGTCCCTCGTCCGGCTCACCGAGGAGGGGCGGGCCGCCATCGACGCCGTACTCGCCCGGGAGCGGGCGGTGCTCGGCCGGATCGGCGGCGACCTGTCCGACGCCGACATCGCCGCCTGCCTCCGCGTGCTCTCCCGCCTGCTCCGCCTCCTCGACGACGTGGACGTGGACTGAACGCGGGGTTTCCCGGCGCGCTGCCGGGAAAGAGGAAGTGCTCGCTGAGAACCACGACCCAGCACGACAAGGGAGGCACATATGAGCGCCGAGGACAAGGTCTCGAACAAGGCACAGGAGCTCAAGGGCCGCGCCAAGGAGAACCTGGGGGACGTCACCGGCGACGAGGAACTGCGCGCCGAGGGCCGCGCCGACCAGACCGAGGGCGGCCTCAAGCAGGCGGGCGAGAAGGTCAAGGACGCGGGCAAGAAGGTCAAGGACGCGTTCAAGAAATAGCGACGCCCGTCGGGGCGGGCCCGCTGTGACGGGCCCGCCCCGTCCGCTGCCCGCCGCCGTGAGTGAGGCATAGGCGAGCGCGCCCGGATGGGCGATAGTGCCCGTAGCGGGGTACGGCGACGCGTGCTGGCGGTGGGCGATGGAAGGCGGCAACGACTCGGGTGCGATCCGCATCGGCCGTACGGTCAGACGGCCCGTGCGGGCGTGGACGGCCTCCGTCCACGAGCTGCTGCGGCACCTGGAGACCAAGGGGTTCGAGGGCGCGCCGCGCGTGCTCGGCGTCGACGCCGACGGCAGGGAGATCCTCACCTACCTGGAGGGCGACACGATCGGCGGGCGCCGCGTCTGGCCGGAGTGGACCCGGGCCGAGGACACCCTGCGCCAGGTGGCCCGCTGGCTGCGCGCCTACCACGAGGCCGTGGCCGACTTCGCGCCGTCGCCGGACGCGCGCTGGCGCACCGGCGGGCGGTGGGCGCCGGGCCTGATCGTCGCGCACAACGACGCGAGCCCGTTCAACGCCGCCTGGCACGACGGCCGGCTGGCCGGTTTCTTCGACTGGGACTTCGCCGGTCCCGTCATCCGCGACTCCGACGTGGCCTGGGTCGCGCTGGCCTGGGTGCCGCTGCACGCCCGGCGCGTCGCCGCCGCCGAGGGCTTCACCGACTTCGCCGCGCGGCCCGCCCGGCTGCGGCTGTTCCTGGACGCGTACGGATGGGCGGGCGACCCGGCGGCGGTCATCGCCGACATCCGCGGCCGCCTGGCCGAGCGGGCGGCGCGTATCCGCCGCCTCGGCGCGGCCGGCGAGCCGCTGCACGCCCGGCTGCTGTGCCAGGGCGTCGCCGACGAGCTCGATCAGGCCGTCGGCGAACTGGAGGGGTTCCCGCTCAGCGGGGGACGATCGGAAGGGTGAGGTAGGAGTCCGGGAACACCCGCTGGCGCTGCACCACCAGGTCGGCCTCCCCGGCCTCGGCGGCGGGCCGCCCGGTGCCCGGGTTGCGGTCGAAGCGCGGGAAGTTCGAGCTGGAGATCTCCACCCGGATCCGGTGCCCGGCCTTGAAGACCTGGCTGGTCGCCACCAGGTCGATCAGGTACGTCCCCGACGAGGCCGAGGTGCGTGTGATGCCGTCGATGACGCTCATCGCCCGCCCGTCCGGGTACACGTCCACCAGCTTGGCCGTCCAGTCGGTGCCCGCCGCCGAGGTCGCGGCGCGCAGGGTCACCGTCACCGGCCCGGTCACCTCGACGTCGGCCGCCAGCTCCTCGGTCGTGTAGCAGAGCACGTCGGGCCGGCGCTCCACGTCCCGCTGGTCCTGCGGGCCGACGTTGGTGGGGTCGGCCAGCAGCAGCGGCCCGCCGGTCGTCGGCACCGGGTCGCGCGGGTCGAAGACGAACGTGCGCGGCTCGCCCGACACGGGGGGAGCGGGCGACAGCAGGCCGTCGGCGTGCAGGTGGTAGCGGGTCTCCACGGCGCGGGCCAGGGGCCAGGACTCCTCCTCCCGCCACACGTCGTCGCCCATGACGAAGATCTGCACGGCTGGGCCGGTGTCCTCGCCCTTGAGGAAGGCGAGCTGGCGCTGTTCGAGCCGGATGGTCCCGGCCTGCGCGCCGAACCCGAAGTCCAGCCGCCCGGCACCCGACGCGCCGGGCGCGAGGTGCGTCCACGGCCCGATGACCAGCGGCCCGCCGAGGCGGCGGTGGTTCTCCAGCGTCCCGGCCAGGAACAGGTCGAACCAGCCCGCCACGTGCATGACCGGCACCTCGATCCGGTCGTGCCGCAGGGTCTCGGCCAGATCCTCCCAGTACGCGTCCCGCTCCGGATGCCCCGTCCAGTCCCGCCACCACGGGATGCCCGGGATGTCGCGCACCGGCAGCGTACGCGCCGCCGCGCCCTGGTCGCCCAGCACCGGCAGCAGCGCGCCGAACGCGCGGCCCGCGTCCTCACCCGCCTCCCCGCCCGCCTCCATGGCGTGCAGCAGCCCGAGCATCGCCTGCAGCGCCCCCCAGTTCAGCGCCGAGCCGAGCGCGAACGCGCCGCCGTGGTACTTCAGGCCGTCGTGGAAGTCGTGCGGCGTCATCTGCGCGACGACCGCCTTCAGCCCCGGCGGCCGGGTGGCGGCGGCCTGGAGCGCGCACCCCGCCAGATACGACATCCCGCTCATCACCACCTCGCCGTTCGACCACGGCTGCCCGGTGATCCAGGCGATGGTGTCGTGGCCGTCGGCGCCCTCGTCCCGCCACGGCCGGAACTCGCCGTCGCTGCCGCCACGCCCCCGGCAGTGCTGCAGCACCACCGCGAAGCCCGCCTGGAGCGCCGGGATCACCGGCACCGACCGGAACGTCTGCTCCCCGTACGGCGTGCGCACCAGCAGCGTGGGGAACGGCCCGCCCGCGGCGGGACGGTGGACGGAGCCGCGCAGGACGGTCCCGTCGCGCATCGGCATGGGCGCGTCGTGCTCGACGGCGACGGACAGCGGGGGGCGGTCGAGCTTCGGCATGGCGGCTCCCGGAAGGGCGGGGGGTCAGGTGAGGATGTAGGCGTCGTAACGGACGGCGGACGCCGCGCGTGCCGCGGAGGCCACGGCCAGCGTCCTGTTGAGCCAGTGATACCGCTCGTCGCCCGTCTCGAAGCGGCAGAACAGCCGGAAGTAGTAGTCCGCGGGATCGACGTCCTCGCCGCGCGCCAGCCGGTCGAGCACCTCGGGCGGGCCGTGCCGGACGCCGCTCGTGGTGATGTAGAGATGCGCGCCGTCATGGGTGCGCAGCGTGTAGCGGGTGTCGATGCTGATCGTGCCGTCGGCGTGCACGACCTGCCAGTCCGCGCCGCCGGGCAGCACCCGCCCGGACAGGCGGGGGCCGTCGAACGAGCCGCCCGCGATGGCGACCACCCGGCGGTTGCCCCAGTGCGTCTCGCCCAGGTCGAGCATCGGGTCGAGCTCCACGTGGAAGCGGGCGAGCGGTTCGAGGTTCACCGGGTCACGCTCCAGGAGGGACGCTCGTCGAGCGCGCGCGGGTCGAAGCCGGCGGTGCGCTTGTAGGAGGCGGCGATCTCGGCCAGCTCGGCGTGCGGGATGACCCGCTCGACGTCGTCGAAGCCGCCGGGCGCGCGCTCGTGGGCGAGCTTCATGACGATCTCGGGGCCCATCCGCCGGTTGGACAGTTGCAGGGCGGTGGTGGCGGGGCGGCGCTCCGCCTCGTACCCGGCGAGGTCGCCCCTGGCCAGGCAGTACGCCAGCACGCGGGCGTCGATGATCGCCTGCGAGGCGCCGTTGGAGCCGATCGGGTACATCGCGTGCGCCGCGTCGCCGAGCAGCGTGACCCTGCCGGAGGTCCAGCGGGGCAGGGGGTCGCGGTCCACCATCGGGTACTCGTAGGCCGCCTCGGCCCCGGCGACGATGCCAGGGACGTCCAGCCAGTCGAAGCGCCAGTCCGCGAAGTGCCGGCCGATCTCGGCGAGGTCGGCGGGACGGTTCCAGTTGCCGCGCTCGGGCGGCTCGCCGTCGAGGGGGCGTTCGGCGATCCAGTTGATGAGCGTGCGCCCGCCGTTCTCGATGGGGTAGGCGACGAACTTGGCGGTGCCGTCCCCGGCCATGATCATGGAACGGCCGGTGCGGAACGGCTCGCCGTACGTCACGCCGCGCCACAGGACCAGGCCGTTCCACGGCGGCGGGCCCTCGTCCGGGTAGAGATGGGCGCGCACGGCCGAGTTGATCCCGTCGGCGCCGACGAGCAGGTCCTCCTCGCCGGGGCCGGTGATGCGGCTGCCGAGGCGGACGGCGTCCGGGCCCAGGCGTTCGGTGACCGCCTCCAGCAGCAGCCGCTGCAGCCGGCCGCGGTGCACCGAGTACTGCGGCCAGGAGTAGCCGGCCGCGACGCCCCGGGGCTCGGACCAGATGAGGGTGCCGTGCCGGTTGAAGTAGGCCAGCTCGGCGGTGGCGACGCCGATCTCGGCGAGGCGGTCGGCGAGGCCCAGCTCGGTCAGCTCGCGCACGGCGTGGGGGAGCAGGTTGATGCCCACGCCCAGGGGCCGGATCTCGCGGGCGGCCTCGTGCACCGTCACGTGCGCGAACCCGGCCGCGTGCAGGCTGAGCGCGGCGGCGAGCCCGCCGATGCCCGCTCCGGCGATGACGATGCGCACGAGCCCTCCTCATGGATTGTTATGGCCGAAACAATATGTCGGAGTGGTCCGCACCTGCGCAAGACTTGACCGGTGAGCGACACAGGGGCCGGAGTCCCCAGCAGCGAGGCCGCGGACGCGCCGGATCTGCGCTACGCCGCCTACGCGCGCGAGCGCCTGGCCGCCATGCCGCCGCCCGCCGACGCCGAGGCGTTCGCGCTGGCCTACCACCTGCTCCAGCTCGCCTACCTGCTGGTCACCGACCTGGAGACCCGCATCCACCGCCCGCGCGGCTGGACGCTGCCCGGCTTCCGGCTGATGTTCAAGCTCTGGCTGCTCGGCCCCACACAGCCGGTCCGGCTGGCGGAGATCTCCGCGATGTCCCGCTCGGCGGTCACCAACGCGGTCAACACCCTCGTACGCGCCGGCCTGGCCGAACGCCGCCCCGTGCCGGGCGACGCCCGCGCGGTCGTCGTCGCGCTGACCCCGGCGGGCGAGACGGCGGTGCGGGAGGCGTTCGCCGAGCAGACCGGAAGGGAACGCGAGTGGTTCGCGGTGCTCGGGCCCGCCGAGCGCGAGCAACTGACCGGGCTGCTCGTCCGCATCCTGCGGGCCAGACCGCCCCTCACCACGGAAGGACCCCGACGATGACCCCGACGACGACCCCGGGGGACGCGCTGGTGGCCGAAGGCCCCTTCTTCGACGAACTGGAGCCGGGACAGGTCTTCGACGGCGCCCCGGGGCTCACGCTCACCGCCGGCCACGCCGCCGCCCACCAGGCGATCTGCGGCGACCGGCTGCGGCTGCCGCTCGACGCCCACCTGTGCCGCGAGGTCACCGGCGGGCCGCCCCTGGCCCATCCCGCGCTCGTGTGGGACGTCGCGATCGGCCAGTCCACGCTGGTCACCCACCACGTCAAGGCCAACCTGTTCTACCGAGGGCTGGTCTTCCGCCGCTTCCCGGTGATCGGCGACACGCTGCGCACCCGTACGGAGGTCGTCGCGCTGCGCCAGAACCGGCCCCGCCCCGGCCGCCGCCCGACGGGCCTCGCGGCGCTGCGGATCACCACCGAGGACCAGGACGGCCGCCCCGTGCTCGACTTCTGGCGCTGCGCGATGCTGCCGCTGCGCGACCAGGAGGCGGACACCGGCCACGACGCCGACCTCGACAGGATCGGCGACCCCATCGAGGACGACGTGATCGACGACGACGGTGCTCTCGCGGCGGCGGTGGCCGGCTGGCGGCTCGACCGGTACGCCGGCCTGGTCCCCGGCCCCCACCTCGACGGCCTGCGCGCGGGCGAACGGCGGCGGGTCAGCGGCGGCGACGTGGTGTCGGCCGCCCCCGAGCTGGCCCGGCTCACCCTCAACATCGCCCAGGCGCACCACGACGGCCGTGGCGGCCGGCGGCTGGTCTACGGCGGTCACACGATCGGGCTCGCGCTCTCCCAGGCCGTCCGCGCGCTGCCCAACCTGGTCACCGTGGCCGGCTGGCACGGCTGCGACCACCTCGGGCCGGTGCACGAGGGCGACACGCTGACCAGCGAGGTGATCGTCGAGCGGTGCGAGCCGCTGCCCGGCGGCGGCGGCCTGGCGCACCTGCGTTCGCTCGTCGCCGCGACCGGGCCGGACGGCGCGCCCCGCGATGTGCTGGACTGGCGGTTCGCCGCCGTACTCGCCTGAGGGGCTTGGGGCTCCCGCCCGGCGGGAAGGGGTGCGGCATGGACGTGCTGAGCAGCCGCGTGCTGCTGCGCCCCCGGGACCCCGCGCGCAGCCGCCGCTTCTACGCCGAGACCCTGGGGCTGGCCGTCTACCGCGAGTTCGGCCCGCCCGAGCATCCTGGCACGGTGTTCTTCCTCGGGCAGGGCCTCCTGGAGCTGTCCGGCCAGGGGGACGAGGGTGAGATCGGCGGCGTGTCGCTCTGGCTGCAGGTGCGCGACGTGGCCGCCGAGGAGACCCGCCTGCGTCAGGCCGGCGTGGAGGTGCTGCGCGAGGCCCGCCGCGAGCCGTGGGGGCTGGTCGAGCTGTGGATCGCCGACCCGGACGGCCACCGCCTCGTCCTGGTGGAGGTGCCGCCCGAGCACCCGCTGCGCCGCGACCACCGCTGACGGCCGGGTCAGCGCAGCGCGTACCGGATGGGCAGGCTCTTCAGCCCGCCCACGAACGTCGTCGCCAGCCAGGCCGGCTCGCCGTCCAGCCCGACCTCCGCCAGCCGGGGGACGAGCTCGGCGAACAGCGCCTGGATCTCCATCCGCGCCAGCCCCGCCCCCAGGCAGTAGTGCACCCCCGCCCCGAACGCCAGATGCCGGTTCGGCGTCCGGCCCACGTCGAAGCGGAACGGGCCGTCGAACACCTCCTCGTCCCTGTTCGCCGACGGGTACGACAGCAGCACCGACTCGCCCGCCCCGATCGGCGTCCCCCGCACGACCGTGTCGGCCGCCGCCGTCCGCATGAACGCCTTCACCGGGCTCACCCAGCGGATCATCTCCTCGGCGGCCGGGGCCAGCAGCCCGGGGTCCTCCCGCAGCCGCCGCAGCTCGCCCTGATGCCGGACGAGCGCCTCCAGCCCGCCCGCGATGGTGGAGGTGGTCGTGTCGTGCCCGGCCGTGGCGATGATGACGTAGTACGAGGCCGCGTCGGCGTCGCTCAGCGGCCGGCCGTCCACCCGGGCGTTGGCGATGGCCGAGGCCAGGTCGCCGGTCGGACGGGCGCGGCGGGCCGCGGTCAGCTCCCGGAAGTAGCCGAGCAGGTCCGCCAGCACCGACGTGTGGGCCGCCGCCCCCTCGCCGCGCCGCCGGCTGTCGTCGTCCTGGCCGAACAGGTCCTGCGTCAGCCGCAGCATCAGCGGGAAGTCCGACTCCGGCAGCCCGAGCAGCGACAGGATGACGCGCAGCGGATAGTGCGCGGCGACCTCCCGTACGAAGTCGCACCGGCCGCCGTGCTCGGCCAGCAGGTCCACGTACCGCCTGGCCAGCTCCTGCACCCGCGCCCGGAGCTCGCGCATCGCCTTCGGGCTGAACCAGTCCGCGCCGATCGCGCGCAGCGCCCGGTGCTCGGGGTCGTCGGTGTGGACGAGCGTCTTCAGCCCGTCGCCGCGCGCCCGATGCGCCTCCAGGGCGGCGTCCACCTCCGCCCGGCGCAGCACCGGCCGCGGCGCGCTCAGCCACAGCGCGTTGTCCCGCTCGATCTCCAGCACGTCGGCGTGCCGCGTCACGGCCCAGAAGGGCCGGTAGCCGTCGGCCTCCACCCGCCGCACGGGCGACTCGCGGCGCAGCAGCGTCAGGGCTTCGTGCAGGCGTGCCTCGTCGGTGTACGCGGCGGGCGTGGCGAGGCAGCGCCCCGCCTCCTCCGCGGACGTCAGGGTCGTGGCCACGGGTCAGCCTCCCGGCGGCAGGCGGGTGCAGGGGCGTACAAGGGCATTCCCCTCCCGCCCCGCCCCCATGCGGGCCGCCCAGCTCAGGGGCCGGTGGTGGTGCAGCGGAGCAGCAGGACGGCGCAGTCGTCGATGCGCTGCTCCAGCGCCGCCTGTTCGATGAGCGAGTCCGCCAGGTCCGGCAGCGGCCCGTCCTCGGTGGGGTTGAAACGTTCGGCCAGGTCGCGGATGGCGTCGCCGAGGTCCAGGCCCGGCTGCTCGATGAGGCCGTCGGTGTAGAGGACCAGCACGCTGCCGGGCGGCAGGTCGAGGTCGAGGACGGCGTACTCGGCCTCCGGGTCGATGCCCAGCAGCAGGCCCGGGGTGCTGTCGAGGACGCGCGTGGGCTCGCCGGGCCGGCCGAGCAGCGGCGGCAGGTGGCCGGCGCTCGCCAGGCAGGCGATGTGCCGCTCCAGGTCGAGGCTCAGATACAGGCAGCTCGTGAAGCGGTCGGGGGCCAGCTCGACGAGCAGCCGGTTGGTGTGCGCCAGCACCTCGCCGGGGGAGGCGCCGGCGGTGGCGTGCGCGCGGATGGCGGTGCGCACCTGCCCCATGAGGGCGGCGGCGGTCACGTCGTGTCCCTGGACGTCGCCGATGACGGCCGCGGCCTGGGTGTCGCTGAGCCGGATCAGGTCGTAGAAGTCGCCGCCGATGTCCATGCCGGGGGTGGCGGGGACGTACCGGGCGGCGAGGTCGAGCCCGGGGATCTCCGGCAGCGTACGCGGCAGCAGACTCGACTGCAGGCACTGGGCGAGCTGGTGCTTGGCGTCGTAGAGCCGGGCCCGCTCGAACGCCTGCGCGATCAGTCCCGCGAGGGCGGTCAGCGTGGCCCGCTCGTCGGAGTCGAAGCGGTGCGGCCGGTCGTAGGCGAGGACGCAGGTGCCGATGGGCCGCCCCGAGGTCACCAGCGGCAGGAACGCCCACGCCTTCATGTCGTCGGAGTCGACGGCGTCCGGGTACGTCTCCCGCAGCTCGCCCCAGCTCTCGAAGAAGGCCGGCCGGGCGGCGTCGTACGGACCCCGCTCCGGCGACGGCGGGATCTCCGGCTGCCCGTCCAGCTCGGCGACGGCCTGCCGGGTGTAGCCGCGCGAGGCGGCCACCCGCATCCGCGTGCCCTTGGCGGTGAGGATGGCCAGCGCCTGGACGTCGTAGACGGGCATGACGTGGTCGGCGACCAGGTCGACCACCTCCTGCGCGGTGACGGCCCGCGCGAGCGTCGTCGCGAGGTGCAGCATCTCGTGCAGGGCGATGATGCGGGTCGGCTGCCCGATCTCGTGCGGCGGCGGCCGCTCCGCGGGGTCGTCACCCTGCCCGCCGGGCGTGATGCGCAGGGTGACGCCGGTCAGGCCGGGGAAGAGCCGGAAGGTGACCAGCCGCCCCGACGGGTGGCGGGCGGTGAACGCGGTGACCCGGCCGCTGACCACGGCCGACCGGTAGAGGTCCTCGTAGAGCGGGTCGTCGAGCCAGGGCAGCGCCTCGCCGAGGCGTTCGCCCTGGAGCTCGGAGGTGTAGACGGACAGCAGAGCGGCGGCCGGCGCGGTGATGAGCGCGAGGCGGCCCTCGTTGTCGAGCGAGCAGTAGCCCTCGGGCAGCCGGTTCAGGGCCGAGAGCGCGAGCAGCTGGGAGCCGGTGTCGGCGGCGCGGGCGGGACGGGGGTTGAGGGTGCGCGGGCGCGGCCCCGGCGTGATCGGCTCGCCCCGGTCGGCCTCCCGCTGGAGCAGGTCGGCGAGGGCGGCGCAGCTCGCGTCGATCACGTCGAGCTGCTCCCGTGACAGCGCGTGGGAGTATCCCGCGGGCCATACCAGCAGCAGGGCGCCCCAGACGCGCCCGCCGCCGCGGATGGGGCGTACGGCGGCCGAGAAGTGGTAGGGCACCGAGAGCGCCGCCGAGGGGAACTGCCGCGCGAGGTCCTCCCGCCCGGAGACCCAGACCAGGCGGTCCTCGCGTACGGCCCTGGAGGCCAGAATGGGATCGCCGACCCGGAGCCGGGCCCAGGACATCGCGATCGGCTCGGGCATCCCGAGCTGGACGTCCATCAGCAGCACCCGGCCGTCGTCGGCCAGGAGGTAGACGGTGCCGATGTGCGCCCCCGCGCCGGTGATGGCCTGGATCAGCAGGTCGTCCAGGCCGGCCCGGCCCGGCCGGGGCGCGGTGTGCTCCCGCACCGGCTCAGCCGCCCGCTTCTCCGCTCACGCACGGTGAGCACCAAAGCAGCGCGAAACCCCCCATATGGGCAGGATACCCCGTAACCGTGGAGCCAACTGCTCACCTTCCGCTCAACATCGCACATCCGCTTGCCCGATCCGCCGCCACCCGGACACGATGGGCCGGTGATCCTTCCGGTACCCGCGACCCCGCTGCACCCGCTGCCCCGCCTGGCCCGCCGCCTCGGCCTCGGCCCCGAGGACCTGTGGGTCAAACGCGACGACCTGACCGGCCTCGCGGGCGGCGGCAACAAGGCGCGCAAACTCGCCGCCATCGTCGCCGACGCGGCGGCCAAGGGCTGCGACCACCTGGTCACCGGCGGGGGAGCGCAGAGCAACCACGCCAGGATGACGGCCGCCGCCGCCAACCTCGCGGGGATGGGCTGCGACCTGCTGCTCACGCCCGGCGACGACAGCGGCAACCTGCTGCTCGACCGCGTGCTCGGCGCCGGCATCCACTGGCTGGACGGCGGGCCGCTGCCGTACGCCGAGACCGAGGCCGCCATCGAGGAGCACGCCAGGGCCCTGGCGGCGCGGGGCCGGCGGCCGTACGCCATCCCGATCGGCGGCTCGTCGCCGCTCGGCGCCTCCGCGTACGTGGACGTGGGCCGCGAGCTCGCCGAACACCTGGACCCCGGCCTCGTCGTGGTCGCCGCGGGCTCGGGCGGCACCCATGCCGGGCTCGCGGCCGGGCTCGGCGACCACGGCAAGGTGCTCGGCGTGGACGTCGGCGCCCGGCCCGGCCTCGCGGGCGCGGTCCAGGAACTGGCCGCCGAGGCCGCCGCCCTCGCCGGGCTGCCCGCGCCCCGGGGCCGCTGCCGCCTGGACACCGCCCAGGCCGGGAAGGCGTACGGCGAGCCGACCGGCACGGCCCTGGACGCGCTGCGGGCGGCGGCGCGGACCGAGGCCCTGCTGCTCGACCCGGTCTACACGGCCAAGGCCATGGCGGGCCTGTTCGCCGCCGTGCGCGAGGCGCCCAGGGGCACGCGGGTGGTGTTCGTGCACACCGGCGGGCTGCCCGGCCTGCTCGCCTCCCGTTACGCCGGCTGGCTCACCAGCGAGACGCCAGGCGACGCCGGAGCCGGACCGGCGGCAGCGGCGGAGCCTTCCTGAGGTGCCGCCTGCCGATCACCTGGAACAGCGCCCGCCGGTCGGTCATGCCGCCCTTGCCGCTCGGCTCCCTGCCGAACAGCGCGAGCAGCGCCGTCCGCACGCCGGAGCGGGCGCTCCAGTCCACGAAGGCCCGGCACTCGGCCGGGTCCTCGCCGTAGAACTCGTCGAACAGCAGCAGGGCGCCGTCGGCGAGCAGCGGCGTCAGCCAGTCCAGCGCGCACGCCGTGGCCGACTCCAGGTCGGCGTCCAGGTGCGCCAGGCTGACCAGGCCCACCTCGGAGGCGAGCGCGGGCGTCAGCGACTCGGCGAAGAACCCCTTGACGACCCGCACCCCGTTCAGCCGCGGCACCGGCGTCGCGAAGGTGCCCGCCGGCAGGTTCTCGTAGCCCTCCGGCAGCCCCTCGAACGAGTCGCAGGCGTAGATGCGCTTGCGGCGCTGCCGCCGCTCCCACAGCCGGGCCCGCCACAGCTCGTCCCTGATGACCCGGGTGGAGTAGCCCTTCCAGACGCCGAACTCGACGATGTGGCCCGGCACCGGCCGCGAGAGCTGCACCGACAGCTCCAGGACCTGCGCCCGGGACGGATAGGTGACCTTGTTCCTGAGCCCGGTCCACTCGCCGGGAGCGCCGCTTAACCAGCTCCCGTCGAGCAATGAGCGTTCTGACATGCGTAACCCCTTCGCGGTCGCTCGCGTCGCTGCGAGCCCATCAGAGAGGGTGGGGTGCGGACCACGCCTGAATACGCACAGCATTATGACCGCAGCGTGACCCCGCCGTCACCGATCGCCGCACAAGGGTTGGGGTCACTCCTCCGACAGGACGCGCTGGGCCACGGCGAAGGCGGCGTTGGCGGCCGGCACGCCGCAGTAGACGGCGCTCTGCAGCAGCACCTCGCCGATCTCGTCCGGGGTCAGCCCGTTGCGCAGCGCCGCCCGTACGTGCATGGCCAGCTCCTCCAGGTGGCCGTGGGCGACGAGCGCGGTCAGCGTCACGCAACTGCGGGTACGCCGGTCCAGGCCGGGCCTGGTCCAGATCTCGCCCCAGGCGTAGCGGGTGATGAAGTCCTGGAAGTCCCTGGTGAACGGCGTGGTACGGGCCACCGCCCGGTCCACGTGCGCGTCGCCCAGCACCTCGCGCCGCACCCGCATGCCGGGCGTTGAGGGCAGGTGGGCGAGCAGCGCGGCGGTCAGGCGTTCCGGCTGGTCGGCGGGGGCCAGATGGGCGGCGCCGGCCAGCTCCACGAGCGTCGCGCCGGGGATGCCGTCGGCGAGCTCCCTGGCGTGCGCGGGCGGCGTCGCGGGATCGTCCCGGCCCGCCACGACCAGGGTGGGAGCCTTGATCGCGGCCAGCTCGGCGCGCACGTCGTAGCCTGCCAGGGCGTCGCAGCAGGCGGCGTACCCCTCGGGGTCGGCGGCGGCCAGGTCGTCGAGCAGCGCCTGCTGGGGCGGGCCGGCGAACCAGCGGGCGGCCGTGCTCTCCAGCAGCGGGCCGGTGCCCTCGGCGCGCACCAGCCCGGCCCGCTCGTGCCACGAACCGGGCTCGCCGAAGCGGGCGGAGGAGCAGACCATCGCGAGCGAGCGCACCCGGCCGGGGTGGCGCAGCGCCAGAGTCGCGCCGATCGCGCCGCCGATCGACACGCCCGCGTAGTGGAAGGTGTCGAAGCCCGCCGCGGCGGCCGTCTCCAGCACCAGGGCGGCCAGGTCCTCGACCGTGGCCACCGGGGCCGTGGGGGAGCCGCCGTGGCCCGGCAGGTCGAACCTCAGCACCCGGAACGTCCGCGCCAGCGCGGCGAGCTGCGGCTCCCACAGGCGCAGGGACGTGCCGAGCGACGGACCGAGGATCAGCGGCTCGCCGTCCGCCGGGCCGTCCAGCCGGTGGTGCAACATCGTCAGTCCTCCTTGAGAGCCCGCTCCACCAGGGCGCGGGCGGAGCCCGTGGAGCCGGACAGGGTCAGGTTGGCCCGCATGCGCTCGGGGTGCACCCGCAGCCCGGCGACCAGCTCGGACGCGTCGCGGGCCGCCCCGGCGACCAGGCGCAGGCACTCGCGCAGCGGCTGCCACTCGGCGTGCCAGGCGCCGGCGGGGCGTTCGTCCTCGGCGGCGAGTGAGGCGTACAGGACGGCGGCCTGCGCGGGGACCAGCCGCGCCGCGGCGGCGATCATGGTGGCGCGGACCGGGTTGTGCTTGTGCGGCATGGACGACGAGCCGCCGCCGACGCCCTCGGACAGCTCGCCCACCTCGGTGCGCGAGAGCACGAGCACGTCGGCCGCGAGCTTGCCGAGCGCGCCCGACGCGAACGCCAGCGCCCCGCCGAGGTCGGCCACCGGCGTGCGCAGCACGTGCCACGGCAGCACCGGCTCGGCCAGCCCCAGCTCGGCGGCGAAACGGGCGGCGAGCCGCAGCCCGGGGTCCTCGCCCGGCTCCGGCTCCGGCTGCTCGGGGTGGAAGGCGGCCAGCGTGCCCGCGGCCCCGCCGAGCTGCGCCGGCAGGGAGTCGCGGGCGGCGCGCAGCCGGTCGCGGGCGTCCAGGACCAGCTTGCGCCAGCCCGCCGCCTTCAGCCCGAACGTCGTCGGCACCGCCTGCTGGGTGAGCGTCCGCGCGGCCATCACGGTGTCGCGGTGCGCGGCGGCCAGCCCGGCGAGGTCGCCGGCGACCCGGCCGAGGACCGCCAGCACCGGGCCCAGCGTCCGGTGGGCCACCAGCATGAGCGCGGTGTCCATGATGTCCTGGCTGGTCGCGCCCCGGTGCACGTGCGCGCCGTGCGGCCCGGCCGCCGCGCGCAGGTCCTCCACGAGCGGGATCACCGGGTTGCCGCCGGAGCGCGCCCGCGCGACGAGCCCCGGCAGGTCGAACGCCGCCACCCGCGCCGCCCCGGCCACCGCCTCGGCCGCCTCCCGCGGCGCCCGGCCGAGCGCCGCCTGGGCGCGGGTCAGCGCGACCTCGGCGTCCAGCAGGGCGCGCAGGACGGCGACGTCACCGGTCTCCTCGGCCGCGCCCCGCATGGGGGACAGCAGCCCGAGATCGGCGTCCGGGTCAGCCGAAGTCAAGGAAGACCGTCTCCTTCTCGCCCTGGAGGTGGATGTCGAAGCGGTAGAAGTCCGCGCGCTCCGGCACGGCCAGCAGCGTCTCCCGCCGCTCCGGCGGCACCGTGTCCAGGAAGGCCGCGTCGCGGTCGAAGTAGACGCGGGTGAACAGGTGGTCCAGCAGGCCGCGGGCGAAGACGCACACGCTGATGTAGCCGTTACCCGGCATGAGCGTACGCAACCCGTAGCGGCCGTCGGCGTCGGTCGGCACCCGGCCGAAGCCGGTGAAGTCGAGCCCGTGCCGCCCGATGACGGCCCCGGTGACCGGGTCGCGGCGCAGCGAGCCGGGCCGGCCGCGCAGGTCGCCCGACGGGTCGGCCTGCCAGAACTCCAGCAGCGCGTCGGGCACCGGCACGCCGTCGCCGTCGTAGACGTACCCCTGGACGGTGATCCCGCCGGTGGCGAGGTCGCCGCCGCCGGGGAACGGCAGCGCGAAGCCGTAGAACGGACCGATCGTCTGCGAAGGGGTCGGCTTCATCGGCCCTCCTCCATCCAGGTCGCGGCCGGGCCGTCGAGGACGATGTCCCAGCGGTAGCCGAGCGAGAACTCGGGCACGGACAGGTCGTGGTCGTAGGCGGACACCAGCCGCTGCCGGGCCCGCTCGTCCGTCACCGACTGCAGCACCGGGTCGTACGGGAACAGCGGATCGCCGGGGAAGTACATCTGGGTGACCAGCCGCTGCGTGAACGCCGTGCCGAACACCGAGAAGTGGATGTGCGCCGGCCGCCAGGCGTTGACGTGGTTGCGCCACGGGTACGGCCCCGGCTTGATCGTGGTGAAGCGGTAGCGGCCCTCGTCGTCGGTCAGGCAGCGCCCGACCCCGGAGAAGTGGGGGTCGAGCGGGGCGGGATGGTCGTCCCGCTGGTGCAGGTAGCGGCCGGCGGCGTTGGCCTGCCACACCTCGACGAGCTGGCCGCGTACCGGCCGGCCGTCGCGGTCGAGCACCCGGCCCTGTACGGTGATCCGCTCGCCGAGCGGTTCGCCGAGGTGCTGCTTGGTCAGGTCGGCGTCGAGCGCGGTCACGTCGGAGACGCCGAACACCGGCCCGGCCAGCTCGGCCGCCTCCGGGTCCTTGACCGCGAGCGCCGGCAGCTTCGGGTGGCGGAGGATGCTGCTGCGGTAGGGGGCGAAGTCGCGCAGCGGCTGGTTCTGCTCCTCGCCGGCGTGCGCCTCGTGCAGCTCGGCGATCTCGCGGTCGACGTCGGCTTGCGAGGGGGGTGGGGTCATGCGGGGCTACCTTTCCAGTACGACGGCCAGGCCCTGGCCGACGCCGATGCAGAGACAGGCCAGGCCGACGCCGGAGCCGGCCGCCGCGAGCCGGTGCGCGACGGCGCCGATGACGCGGGCGCCGGACGCGCCGAGCGGGTGCCCGAGCGCGATCGCGCCGCCCTCGGGGTTGACCAGGGCGGGGTCGAGATCGGGCAGCTCGGCCAGGCAGCCGAGCGTCTGGGCGGCGAACGCCTCGTTCAGCTCGACGGTGGTGAGGTCGGCGAAGGTGCGGCCGGCCTTGGCGAGCGCCCGGTTCGCGGCCTCGACCGGGCCGAGGCCGAAGTAGCGGGGTTCGAGGGCGCTTGCGGCGCCGGCGGTGATCCGCGCCAGGGGTTCGCGGCCGCCCAGCCCGTCCTCGTCGGTGAGCAGCAGCGCCGCCGCGCCGTCGTTGAGCGGGGAGGAGTTCCCCGCGGTGACCGTGCCCTCCTTGCGGAAGACCGGCTTGAGCCGGGCGAGCTTGTCCAGCGAGCTGTCCTCGCGGATGCCCTCGTCCCTGGTCACGTCCCCGACGGGGACGATCTCGCGCTCGAAGGACGCCTTGGCCGCCTTCTGGTGGCTGGCCAGGGCGTAGGCGTCCTGCTGCGCGCGGGTGATGCCGTGCTTGTCGGCGATCAGCTCGGCGCCCTCGCCGAGCGGCACCGTGTGCTCGGCGGGCATCCTCGGGTTGACCAGGCGCCAGCCGAGCGTGGTGGAGACCAGCTCCGCGCCGCCGGCGGGGAAGGCCCGGTCGGGCTTGGGCAGCACCCAGGGGGCGCGGGTCATGGACTCGACGCCGCCCGCGATCACGGTGGAGGCGTCGCCGAGCGCGATCATCCGGTACGCCTGGATGACCGCCTCCATGCCGGAGCCGCACAGCCGGTTCACGGTCGCGCCGGGCGTGCTCACCGGCAGCCCGGCGAGCAGCGCGGCCATGCGGGCGACGTTGCGGTTCTCCTCGCCGGCGCCGTTGGCGTTGCCGAGGATCACCTCGTCGGGGGCCTCGACGCCGTTGCGCTCGGCGACGGCCCTGACCACGTGCGCGGCCAGGTCGTCGGGGCGGATCCCGGCCAGCGCGCCGTTGTGGCGGCCGAACGGGGTGCGGACGGCGTCCACGACGTACACGGTCTTCATGCCAGGACCTCGGCTTCCGTACGCTCGCGCAGCTCCTCGACGCTCACGCCCGGCGCGGTCTCCACCAGCCGCAGCCCGTCCTCGGTGACGTCGAGCACGCCGAGGTCGGTGATGACGCGGTGGACGCACGCCTGCCCGGTGAGCGGCAGCGAACACTTGCTGACGATCTTCGGCGAGCCGTCCTTGGCCGTGTGATCCATGATCACGATGACCTTGCGTGCCCCGTGCACGAGGTCCATCGCCCCGCCCATGCCCTTGACCAGCTTGCCGGGCACCATCCAGTTGGCCAGGTCGCCCGTGGCCGACACCTGCATCGCGCCCAGCACCGCCACGTCGATGTGCCCGCCGCGGATCATCCCGAACGACAGCGAGGAGTCGAAGAACGACGCCCCCTCGCGCACGGTCACCGTCTCCTTGCCCGCGTTGATCAGGTCGGGGTCGACCTCGTGCTCGTACGGGTAGGGGCCGACGCCGAGCAGGCCGTTCTCCGAGTGGAGGATGACGTCCACGTCGTCGGGCAGGAACGACGGGATGCGGGTCGGCAGGCCGATGCCCAGGTTGACGTAGTCGCCGTCGCGCAGCTCGGCCGCCGCGCGCGCCACCATCTCGTCCCGCGTCCAGCTCATGATCGGGTGGTCCTCTTCTCGATGCCCTTGTCGGCGGCCTGCTCGGGGGTCAGCACGACGACGCGCTGGACGAAGACGCCCGGCAGGTGGACCTCGTCGGGGTCCAGCTCGGTCAGCTCCTCGACCTCGGCGATCGTGACGCGCCCGGCCATCGCGGCCAGGGGGTTGAAGTTGCGCGCGGACTTGTTGAAGACGAGGTTGCCGTGGCGGTCGCCCTTGGCCGCGCGCACCAGCGCGAAGTCCGTCGTGATGCCGTGCTCCAGCACGTACGGGCGGCCGTCGAACTCGCGTACCTCCTTGGGCGGCGAGGCCACGGCGACGGAGCCGTCCGGGTGGTGGCGCAGCGGCAGCCCGCCGTCGGCGACCGGCGTGCCGACCCCGGCCGGGGTGTAGAAGGCGGGGATGCCGGCGCCGCCCGCGCGCAGCCGTTCGGCGAGGCTGCCCTGCGGGGTCAGCTCGACCTCCAGCTCGCCGCCGAGGTACTGGCGGGCGAACTCCTTGTTGTCGCCGATGTAGGAGGCCGTCACCTTCGCGATGCGGCCGGCGGCCAGCAGCACGCCGAGGCCGCCGCCGTCCACGCCGCAGTTGTTCGACACGACGGAAATGCCGGTCACGCCGGTGTTGTAGAGGGCCTGGATCAGCACGTTCGGGATGCCGCTCAGCCCGAACCCGCCGACCGCGAACGACGCGCCGTCCCGCACGCCGGCCAGCGCCTCCTCGGGGGAGGCCACCACCTTGTCTCTCCGCACGACGCTCCAATTCACCGGGAGTGTTCGCATAGTGAACTTTTGTCCACTATTGTGGTACCGAGTATCCGTAAAGAGGGGTGGCCTGTCAAAGGAGCTCACTCGACCGGAGGAGTGACCGGATGGAAGCGCCCGGAACCCTGGAACCTGGAACCCTGGAACGCGGCCTCGCCGTGCTGCGCGTGCTGGCGGACGAGCCGGGACGGCCCATGGCCGCCACCGACCTCGTCCGCGCGACCGGGCTCGCGAGAAGCGCGGTGGACCGGGTGCTCGCCACCCTCACCCACCTCGGCTACCTGCGGCTCGACGGGCGGGAGGTACGCCTAGCGCCGCGGCTGATGGAGCTGGGGGAGGCGTACCTGGCGGGCGGCGGGCTCCGCGACGCCCTGTCGCCGCCGGCCCGGCGGCTGGCCGAGGAGCTCGACGAGTCGGTGTCGCTGGCCGTGCCGGACGGGGAAGGGGTGCGCTTCATCGCGCAGTTCACCCGGCGGCGCACCATGTCCGTGGCCTTCCGGGTCGGCGACCTGCTGCCCGCCGGCCGGTGCGCGGCCGGGCTCGCGCTGCTCGACCCGGCCGCGCCGTGGGCCGTGGACGACCAGCTCGTGGAGCCGGGGCTGGTGGCCGTCGCGGTGCCGGTACGGGACCCGGCCGGGCGGGCCGTGGGCGCGGTCAGCGTGGTCAGCCACACCAGCAGGCACACGGCGGACGGGCTGCGCGCGCACGCCCTGCCCCGGCTGCGCGCGACGGTGACCGAGATGGAGGCGGCCCTCGCCCACCCGCCCCAGAGCACGGACCAGGACGAGGACTCGGGCGGCGTGGACCGGTCGCGGGCGGCCAAGCAGGAGTTCGGCGCCGGCTACCTGCAGTCGCTGGCCCGCGGCCTGGCCGTCATGGTGGCGCTCGGCCGGCCCGGCGGCGCCACCCTCGCCGACGCCTCCCGCGCGACCGGCCAGCCCCGCGCGACCGTACGCCGCGCGGCGCAGACGCTGGAACGGCTCGGCTACGTCGCCGCCCGCGGCACCCGCTTCGTCCTGCTGCCGAAGGTGCTGGAGCTGGGCTACGCGCACCTGTCCGGCCTGCCCTTCCGCGCCGTCGTGCAGCCGCATCTCAACGACCTGGTCGCCCGGGTGCACGAGTCGGCGTCGGTCGCCGTGCTGTCCGGCGAGGACATCGTCTACCTGGCCCGCCGCCCGACCCGGCGGATCATGAGCGTGGACATCACGGTCGGCACCCGCTTCCCCGCCTACGCCACGTCCATGGGCCGGGTCCTGCTCGCCGACCTGCCGGAGGAGCGGCTGGACGCCATCGCGGTCAAGCCGCTGTCCAGCCACACCATCTCGAGCACGGCCGAGCTGAAGGCGGTGGTGCGCCAGGTCGCCGCCGACGGGTACGCCCTGGTGGACCAGGAGCTGGAGGAGGGGGTGCGGTCGCTGGCGGTGCCCATCAGGGACGGCTCGGGGCGGGTGGTCGCCGCCGTCAACGTCGCCACGCACGCCAGCCGCGCCACCGCCGCCGACCTGGTGCGCGACGTCCTGCCCGAGCTGCGGGAGACGGCCGCGCGGATGGCGGCCGACCTGGCGTCCGTGCACGGCCCGGCCTGGAACGGCGACCTGCGCGAAGTGGTCCGCCTCGGCCGCTGACCCGGCCGGTCCGGGTCCGGGGGCCGGCGGGCCGGCTCAGCCGCGCCGGTGGCCGTGGCCGCGCTTGTCGGCGACGGCCCAGGCGGCGTCCCACGAGCGGTAGCGGCGGCGGTCCAGCGCCCACCGCCCGGCCGCGAAGCCGGTGACGGCGATCAGCACGGCCACCAGCACCACGAAGACCGCCATGCCCACGCCTCTGATGACGATCTCCAGCGGCTTCTTCGGCGCGGTCGACGGCCGCCCCTCGGAGTCGATCCAGATCCGCACCGCCGTGCCGGTTTTCGCCAGCCCCGGAGCCGCCACCTCACCGGTGCGCGCCGCCCCGTCCGGGCCCGTCCACCGCGCCGGCGTCTGCGGCAACTGCGGCGGCATCTCGCCGTACGTCGCCCTGGCCGGCGGCGCGTCCTGCAGCAGGGTCGCCGTCACCTGCTGCCGCCCGCCCGGCCCGACGCGGGTCTCGGCCATCCCGGTCTCGTACGCGGCCCTCCCCGCCAGCACCGCCGGCCAGACGCTCGCGAGGACCAGCAGCACCGCCGCGACCACCAGCGCGGACTCCAGACGATCGGTACGGCGGCGCAGCGGGTTGCGATCCCATCGGTACCCGCGCGTCACCATTCTCAGGGAATCCAGTGCAGCTCTCACCGCGCACCTCCTCGACACCACAAAGGTGGGCTCCAACTGCCCGTACGGGGAGTGCCATAAGCCTCACCGATCAGGGACCTTCGCCCTCTTCCGCACCCCGAACCACCCCATACCCCCAAAAACCCCCTGCACGCAGGGGTTTCAGGAACTCGGCCGGTACGCCGCTCGTTGTGCGGGCGCAAGCAGTGATCATCAATTGATCACCCACCCGATCTTCGACAGGGAGAGCAAAAGCCGTGGTCTTCAAACGCATGCTGGGCGCGTTCGGCGTCGGCGCGCCTTCGGTGGACACCGTCCTCGCCACGTCGCGCACGCGGCCGGGCGGCACGCTGGAGGGCGAGGTCCGGCTCAAGGGCGGCGACTTCGACGCCGAGATCGAGCACGTCACGCTCGGCCTGGTGGCGCGCGTGGAAATCGAGTACGGCGACTCCGAGGGCGCCGGCGTCACCGAGTTCGGCCGCCTCCAGGTCTCCGGGCCGTTCACGCTGCGCAAGGGCGAGGACCGCACGCTCGGCTTCACCATGCCCGTGCCGTGGGAGGCGCCCGTCAGCGAGATCGGCGGGCAGCCGCTGCACGGCATGGTGCTCGGCGTGCGCACCGAGCTGGCCATCGCCAAGGCCGTCGACAAGGGCGACCTCGACGCGTTCGCGGTCGAGCCGCTGCCGTCGCAGCTGCGCATCCTGGACGCGTTCCTCGGCCTCGGCTTCTCGTTCAAGTCGGCGGACCTGGAGGCCGGGCGGCTGGCCGGCGTGGACCAGCGGCTGCCGTTCTACCAGGAGATCGAGTTCTACCCGCCGCCGCAGTACCAGGGCCTGGTCAACGAGGTCGAGGTGACCTTCGTCGCCACCCCCGAGGGGCTGACCGTCGTCCTGGAGGCCGACAAGCGGTCCGGCCGCTACTCCTCCGGCGACGCCATCGACCACTTCACTGTCAGCCACGACGACGCCCTGCGCACCGACTGGTCGGGCGAGCTCGGGCGCTGGCTGCAGCGCCTGTCCGAGTACGGCGGCCACCACGGCGCCCCGCACGGCTACCACGACCCGCACGGCTACCACGACCCGCATCACCAGCCGTACCACGACGACCACCACCACCAGCACAGGAGCGGGCCGGGCGTCGGCGCGGTGGTGGCCGCGGGCGCCGCCGGCGTCGTGGGCGGACTGGTGGCCGGCGAGATCATCGAAGAGGTCTTCGAGGACGACGACGAGGGCGGCGACGACGAGTGGTGACCCCGCGCCGGGCCTAGCCCAGACCGCGGCTTGAGCCGGGGCTGAACGGAATGGGGCGGGCGGCCGCGGGGATGGGTCCCGCGGCCGCCCGTCGGCTCACTCGCGGCGGCGCTTGACGTACAGACCGGCGGTCAGCGAGACGCCGAGCGCCGCCAGCGCCACCTGGATCACCAGCTCGATCCAGTCGATGCCGCCGGTGTCGGCGACGCCGAGCGCGGCGGCGATGGCGGTCCCGATGAGGGCCGCGACCACGCCGATGAGGATGGTGAGCCAGATCGGGATGCGCTGGCGTCCGGGCACGACGAGCCGCCCGAGTGCGCCGATGACGATGCCGATGATCAGGCCGGAGATGATGCCGGTGATTTCCATGGTGCGACTCCCGAAGAGACGACGATCGACCGCCATCCCGACAACGAACGAACCGGCGCTCCGGGTGCCCGCCACCGCGCCCCGTCCGCCGAGGATCTGTTGACACGGCACCCCCCGCCCCAGGAAACTCTCCCAACACACCACAAGGTGCGTACTGTAAACGTTTACGGCCCTCGGAAGTGCTCCATGCCCCTGCCTCGCTGGATCGGCGCCGCCGCGCTGGCCGCCCTCACCACGTTCACCCTCCTCGCCCCGCCGGGCGAGACGGAGACGCGCGCGGGCGGCACGCTCACCACCGGCTCGGCCCCCTCGCCGGCCCTCGGCGGGGAGGCCGTCGCCTACACCGCCTACCTGCCCGCCGGCTACGACCGGGGCGGCGCCCGCCACCCCGTCCTCTACCTGCTCCACGGCCGCGGCGACACCATGCAGGCGTGGACCCGCGTCAAGACCGTGCTCGACGACCTCATCAGGACCAAGCGCATCCCGCCGGTCATCGCCGTCATGCCCGACGCCCCGTGGAGCGAACGCGGAAGCTGGTACACCGACTCCCGCTACACCGGCTCCGACCTGCCCGGCCGCAAGGTGGAGACCGCGCTCGCGCACGACCTGGTCGAGCACGTGGACGCCACCTACCGCACCGCGCCGATCCGCGAGGCCCGGCTGGTCGGCGGCTACTCGATGGGCGGCGCGGGCGCGCTCCGCTTCGCCCTCGCCCACCAGGACGTCTTCAGCGCCGCCGCCGTCCTCAGCCCCGCCGTCTACACCCCGCTGCCGCCCGGCGACTCCTCCGCCCGGGACTACGGCGCCTTCGGCGCGGGCGCGGCGAAGTTCTCCGACGACGTCTACCGCGAGCTCAACTACCCGGCCCTGCTGCCGGAGCTGGACCCCGACCTGCCGGTACGGATGTTCGTGGCCGTCGGCGACGACGAGTACGCCAACCCCGACCCCGCCGACGCCCGCCACGACCTCGACTTCGAGTCCGCCGCGCTCTACAACGCCGCGCGCCGCTCGCCCGCCGTCTCCGCCCAGCTCCGCGTCCTCGACGGCGGCCACGACTGGACGGTCTGGACGCCCGCCTTCGAGCAGGCCATGGCCGAGCTGGGCCCGGGTCTCAGCGTGACGCCGCCCACCGGGCTGCCCGCCCCGCTGCACGGCACCGCGGCCACCGACTGGGCCGGCGGCGTCGCCGCCCACGCCGACGGCTCGCTCACGGTCGGCTACGCGGCCGGCGGCCCCGTCGGCGGTCAGCCGCACGCCGGCCGCCTCGACGCGGTCATCACCCGTACCGGCGCGAACGGCTGGACCCGGCAGCTCGGCACCGCCGCCGACGATCGCCTGTACGGGGTCGCGGCGCTGCCCGACGGCGGCGTGCTGGCCGCCGGCTACACCAAGGGCGACCTCGACGGCCGGCATCCCGGCAACGCGGCCGACGACGCGTTCGTGGTCCGGCTCGGCCCGGACGGCGAGGTCCGCTGGATCACCCAGTTCGGCGCGCCGGACGCCGCCGACCGGCTCTACGGCCTGGCCGCCGCGCCCGACGGCGGCGCGTACGTGGCCGGCTACACCAAGGGCGACCTCGACGGCCGCAACGCCGGCGACAAGGACGCCCTCGTGGCCCGTCTCACCCCGTCGGGCGAGCTCGCCTGGCTGCGCCAGTACGGCGGCCCCGGCGAGGACAAGGCGTACGGTGTGGCCGCGGACGCCGCGAACCTGTACGTCGCGGGCAGCGCCACCGCCGCCCTGCCCGGCACGAGCGCGCTCGGCGGCCTCGACGGCTGGCTGGCCGCGTTCGGCACCGCCGACGGGACCCGCACGTGGGCCACGACCGCCGGTGGCGACGGCGACGACCGGCTGAACGCGGTGACCGTCACCACCGGCGGCCTGGCCGTCGCGACGGGCGCCGTGAACGGGGACGCCCACACCGCGGCCTACGACGCCCGCGGCAAGCGGCGCTGGACCCACACCCTCGCCACCCCGTCCGCCGACGAGGGGGCCGCCGTGGCCGCGCTGCCCGGCGGCGAGGTCGAGGTCGTGGGCCACACGCGGGGCCGGGTGGGCGTGCAGGCGGGCGGCGCCGACGTGCTCACCCTCCGCCTGGACGCCAAGGGCGGGCAGCGCGCCGCCGCCCAGTTCGGCTCGGCCAGGGACGACGCCGTGGACCCGTTCTCCGAGCCGAACCTGTACGCCGCGCCGACGCCGTCCGGCCAGGTGGCGGTCTCCGGCCTCACCTACGGCGCCGCCGGTCCCGGGAACGGGGACGTCTTCCTCGCCACGCTCGCCCCGGAGACCGGCCTGCCGTCCTAGAACGTCACCAGCGGGTCGCCCACGAAGTCGGCGATGAAGTTGACGAAGAAGAACCCGAAGAAGAGAAAGTTGAGCACCAGGACGACGTAGTGCCACGGCCGGGGCCGGGCCGGCCGTGGCAGCCTGCTGTTCAGGTACATCAGCAGGAACGGGTAGATCAGCGCGCCCAAGTTGGACATGTTCGCCGACCACTCCACCAGCCCCACCGGCAGGGACTGGAAGATGACGACCGAGATGACCACCAGCAGCACGAGCATGAAGGGGTAGTAGAGGCGCCGCGGGTCGCCCTCGACGAGCGCGCGCAGGCGGGGGCTGGAGGCGTTGGCGGCGTCCGTGGTCACCCGGACCATCGCCTCGAAGATGCCGAGCTGCGTGGAGAACAGGATCAGCACCCCGACCGCCAGCGCCACGTAGAACACCACCCGGCCGTACTCCCCGCCGAGCGCGCTCGCCACGAACGTCGGGACGTTGGCCCGCGTCGGCTTCTCGCCGGTCAGCGCGACCGCCTGCGCCATGAGGATCGTCGGCAGCAGCATGCCGAGGATGGCGCCGACGAAGAACACGCCCCACATGTCGATCATGAGCAGCCGGTACCAGCGGCGCCAGAGGCCCCGGTTCCTGTCGTCGTCGGGGAAGGTGACGCCGCTGGCCAGCAGGCGGCTGCGGCCGCCGCGCAGCCCGGCGAGGTAGCCGACGCGATGGCCCATGCCGTAGCCCTTGTCGCGGTAGTGGCCCATCACGTACCAGTTGAGGCCCGAGGCCAGGGCCGTGAACCCGGCCAGCGCGCCGAGCTGCGTGGCCGTGATCCCGGCGGGCGGCGCGGCCGGGGTGAGGAAGCCGCGGATGCCCTCCCACCACAGGTCGAACGGCACCACGAGCAGGTCCACCGCGATCAGCGCGAGCAGGATCGTGCCGACCATCACCCAGTTGGCCAGCTCCAGCGCCCGGCTGATGCGGCGGGCGAAGGCGGTGATGAGGAACACCAGCACCAGCAGGCCGACCGCCCACCAGCGGGGCTCGGCGTCCGTCGCGGCCGGGGGCACGCCGTGGACCAGTGCGTACACGCCCTGCCCCGCCGAGGCGGCCCAGCCGCCCGCGATGAAGGCGAAGATCACGATGAGGACGGACAGCGGCACCCACAGCGGCCAGCCCGGCGGCACCCGGCCCCAGCCGACCACGGGTGACTCGCCGGTCGCGATGACGTACCGCGAGCACTCGACGTTGTAGAACGTCTGCAGCAGTGCCGAGACCACGATCACCCAGCCGACGCCGACGAAGCCGTACTGGCCCACGTTCAGCGGGCCGAGCAGCCATTCGCCGCTGCCGATCGAGATTCCGAGCGCGATCAGGCTGGGCCCGACGGCGTACTTCACGATCTCCTTGAACCCGATCCTGGAGACCTTGAAGACCTCTTCGGGGGTGGGCAGGTCGGTGACCTCAAGATCGGGGCGGCTGACTCCTAGTGGATGCGTCATGTCAATGCCTCCTGCCGTTCAGGGTGATCCCGTACAGGAGCGGCATCAAGGCCCAAATCGGTGATCATGGGTCACCGCGTGGCGTTACCCGCCGTATCGCTCTTCGCTACTTAGAGTTAGCGAGTGATGTCACATCGTGATCACAGGGAGAAATGGTGAAAGGTAACCTCATAGCCGTCGGTGGCGTGCTCGCCGCCGCCGTCGCGATCATCGGCGTGGCCGGCCCGGCGAACGCCGGCGTGCACTGCGACCTTGGCTCCATCGACAAGACCCACTCGTTCGGCATCGACGCCGAAACTGAGCGCATCTGGTTCACGAGCCGGGAGACCAAGTCCTGCCAGAGCGACGACCGGCACCACCACGACGGCCGGGACCACCACGACGGCCGGGACAGGACTGACGACGGGTCCGACCGCGACTCCGATGACGGCTTCAAGGGCGGCTTCGACGGCGGCTTCAAGGACGGCTTCGACGGCGGGTTCGACGACAAGTCCCACCGCGGGTTCGACGGCGGGTTCAAGGACGGGTTCAAGGGCGGGTCCGACGACGACTCCGATGACCACGGGTTCGACGGCGGGTTCAAGAGCGGCTTCGACGACGACTTCAAAGGCGACTTCAAAGGGGCGTCCTACGGGGACGACAAGCACGGCCGCGACGGCCGCGACCTGGGCCGTGGCTGGGGCTGGATCGAGCCCGACGACCACGGGCGCACCTGGGGCGCCAACGGTTACCGCTACCAGGCCACCACGCACAACCGCCACCAGTGACTTCTGGAGCGGACCGGTCCCGGGGCCGCGCGAGCGCCCCGGGACCCCTCCCTGTGCGACCCGCCGCTCAGCGGTCCACGATCTCGTTCTTGCCGATGACCACGACGCCGCCGCGCGTCAGGGCGAAGCGCGTGCGGTCGTAGTCCAGGTCGAACCCGATCCGCGCGCCGTCGGGGATCACGACGTTCTTGTCGATGATCGCCTTGCGCACGATCGCGCCCCGCCCGATCTTGACGTTCTCCATCAGCACGGAGTCCTCCACCAGCGAGTGCGAGTGGAGCACCACCTTCGGCGACAGGACCGAGCGTACGGCGGTGCCGCCCGAGACGATCACGCCGGGCGAGACCAGCGAGTCGATGGCCCGCCCCACCCGGTCGCCCTCGTTGTGGACGAACTTGGCCGGCGGCAGCGGGTCGTGGCCGGTGAAGATCGGCCACTTGTCGTTGTACAGGTTGAACACCGGATGCGCCGAGATGAGGTCCATGTGGGCCTCGTAGTAGGCGTCCAGCGTCCCCACGTCGCGCCAGTAGCCGCGGTCGCGCTCGGTGGAGCCGGGGACGATGTTGTTCTTGAAGTCGTAGACGTCGGCGCCGCCCGACTTGACCAGCATCGGGATGATGTTGCCGCCCAGGTCGTGCTTGCTGGTCGGGTCGAGCGCGTCCTCGCGCAGCGCGTCGATCATCGACTGGGTCTTGAACACGTAGTTGCCCATCGAGGCGTAGACCTCGTCGGGGGAGTCGGCGAGCCCCACCGCGTCCTTCGGCTTCTCCCTGAACGCGACGATCCTGCGCCCCTCGGGGTCGGTCTCGATGACGCCGAACTGGTCGGCCAGCGCCAGCGGCTGCCGGATCGCGGCCACGGTCACGTCAGCGCCGGAGTCCTCGTGCTGCTCGACCATCTGCCGCGGATCCATCCGGTAGATGTGGTCCGCGCCGAACACGATCACGTGCTCGGGCATCTCGTCGTAGATGAGGTTGAGGTTCTGGAACAGCGCGTCGGCCGAGCCGGAGAACCACCGCGGGCCGAGCCGCTGCTGCGCGGGCACGGGCGTCACGTAGTTGCCGAGCATCGCCGACAGCCGCCAGGTGCGCGAGACGTGCCGGTCGAGGCTGTGGTTCTTGTACTGGGTCAGCACGACGATCTTCAGGAAGCCGCCGTTCGCCAGGTTCGACAGCACGAAGTCTACGAGCCGATATATCCCCCCGAACGGCACCGCTGGTTTGGCCCGATCCGCCGTGAGCGGCATGAGCCTCTTACCCTCTCCACCTGCCAGCACGACCGCAAGCACCCTCCGGGACCTCATGCCCGAGACGCTACCCTCAAATGGCCGTTCTATCGACGAATCCCGGCGCGGCTAACTTCCCTCGTGTCCCGATTTGCCGTTTGCGGGCCCGGCGGGGGTCGCCGACCCCGGGCTCGCCGGTTGTGTCCCCATGCTCGCCTTGATCGTAAGGTCGTCTCTATGCGTGTTGATCTACTCAGCCGGGAGTATCCGCCCGAGGTGTACGGCGGCGCCGGGGTGCACATGGAATACCTCGCCCGGGAGCTGCGTCCGTTGGCCGACGTACGGGTGCGCTGCTTCGGCGCCGACCGCGCCGAGCCGGGCGTCTCGGCGTACCGGGTGCCGGGCGGGCTGGAGAAGGCCAACGCCGCCCTGCAGGTGCTCGGCGTCGACCTGGAGATGGCCGCCGCCTGCGAGGGAGCCGACCTCGTGCACTCCCACACCTGGTACGCCAACTTTGCCGGGCACGTCGCGAAACTCCTGCACGGCGTCCCGCACGTCATCACCACGCACAGCCTGGAGCCGCTGCGGCCGTGGAAGGCCGAGCAGCTCGGCGGCGGCTACACGATCTCCTCCTGGGCCGAGCGCACCGCCCTGGCCGCCGCGGACGCCGTCATCGCGGTCTCGGCGGGCATGCGCCGCGACGTGCTGGCCGCCTACCCCGAGATCGCGCCGGAGAAGGTCACCGTCATCCACAACGGCATCGACACCGCCGAATACGCCCCCGACCCCGGCACCGACGTCCTCGCCCGGCACGGCATCGACCCCGACCGCCCGTACGTGATCTTCGTGGGCCGCATCACCCGCCAGAAGGGCCTGGTCCACCTGCTGCACGCGGCGCGCTCGTTCGACCCCGACGCCCAGCTCGTGCTCTGCGCCGGCGCGCCCGACACCCCCGAGATCGCCGCCGAGGTGAGCGGGCTCGTCCGCGACCTCGACCGCGACGGCGTCCACTGGATCCAGGAGATGCTGCCGAAGCCGCAGGTCATCCAGCTCCTCACGCACGCCGCGGTGTTCGTGTGCCCGTCGGTCTACGAGCCGATGGGCATCGTCAACCTGGAGGCGATGGCCTGCGAGACGGCCGTCGTCGCGACGGCCACCGGCGGCATCCCCGAGGTCGTGGCCGACGGCGAGACCGGCCTGCTCGTGCCCATCTCCCAGGAGCGCGACGGCACCCCGCACGATCCCGACCGCTTCGCCGCCGACCTGGCCGAGCGGGTCAACACGCTGCTGCGCGACCCCGGACGGGCCCGCGCCATGGGGCTCGCGGGGCGGGCGCGAGCGGTCGAGCACTTCTCGTGGGAGCGCATCGCCCACCGCACCATGGAGCTCTACGCCACGCTGTGACTCACCTCGCGGGCGGGTTTCGCTCCCGCCCGCGAGGTCACCTCACGCGCGTTCCAGGACGACGATCGGGATCTCCCGGTCGGTCTTCTCCTGGTACTCGTCGTACTGCGGCCACGTCGCCGTCATGACCCGCCACATCTCCGGCCTCTCCTCGGGCCGGGCCGGGCGGGCCCGCGCCGCGAACCTCTCGCCCTTCACCTGCACCTCGACCTCGGGGTCCGCCCGCAGGTTCTTGAACCACTGCGGGTCCTCGGGCGCGCCGCCGTAGGAGGCCACGACCAGGTAGACGTCGCCGTGGCGCTGGTAGATCAGCGGCGTGGTGTACGGCCGGCCCGAGTTGCGGCCCTTCGTGGTCAGCAGCAGGACGGTGGTGTTGTTCCAGTCGTGCCCCTCCGCGCCGTCGGTCTCCTGATAACGCCGGACATGTTCCTTGCCATAGAGCATGCCCGCGACCCTACCCACCAGGAAGAGCCGTGCACCGCCGCCCCTGGCGTCTGTACGAAGAGTTGCCCCGCCGCGCGAGCCCGCCCCCGAACTGTACGCACGGGCGCGCCGGTGAGAGCCTGTGCCCATGACCGATCCGGCCGAGACGCTGGCCGCCCGCATCGAGCGGTTCGAGCAGGCCGCGGATCCCGAGCTGATCTGGGATCCCGCGGCGCTGATCGAGGCCGAGCGGGCGATGCTGGCCTGCGCCGGCGACCGCTCCGACGCCGCCACCTGGCGGCTGATCGGCGTGCTCCACCTCGCCCGGTACCGCCTCGACCCGCGTACCCACCAGGACGCCGCCGTCGCGGGCGCCTTCTTCGCCGCCGTGGCCGTGCTCGACCCCGCGCGGCTGCCGGAGAAGCTGCGCGGAGCCTCCGTGCCGTCCGCCGACGCGGCCGGCACCTGGGCGGGGCTGGTCGAGGAGGTGTTCCGGCACGTGGACCCGGCGGCGTACCGGCACGTCGGGCTGCTCGTGCACGCCCTCGTCGGGCGCGCCGCCGCCCACCTCACCGCCGACGCCGCCGACCGGCTCGGCGAGCTGCTGCTGCAGCAGGCCATGCGCTCCGCCGACCCGTCCTGGGCGCCCGGCGCGCTGGCCCTGCTCGGCGGCGGGCTCGTCCGGCTGCACGGGCGGACGGGGGAGCGGGAGGTGCTCGACGACGCCGTGCACGTGCTGTTCCGGGCCGCGCTCGCCGCTCCCGGCGAGGCCGCCCACCTGGCGGAGCTGGCCGCCGCGCTCGCCCTGGCCGTGCCCGACGACGAGGACCTGGTGCGGGCGTACCTGTCGGCCGCCGAGTCCGAGCCGGGCACCCGCGAACGCTCCCGCGCGCTGCTCAGCCTCGTCGGCCTCGCCCAGGCCCGCGCCGCCCGCTCCTGCCTGGACGACGACCTGCTCGCCTTCATCCGGGTGGGGCAGTGCGCGCTCGACTTCTGGCACGAGCGGTGGGCGCATCCCGGGGTGCTGGGGCCGTACGCGGTGGGGCTGGTCGAGTGGTACGTGGTGACGGGGGACGAACGGTCGCTGGAGGCCGGCCACGAGATGTTCCAGGCCCTCGGGCTCCCCGCCCCCGCTGCGGACCTCCCGCCCGGCGCCGCGATCCGGGACAGCCCCGCCTCCTCGGACGGCCCCCGCCTTACGGACGATCCCGACGCCACGGGCGACCCCGCCGCGCCCGGTGGTCCCGCCGTCCCGGACGCCGACCGGGGCGGGGCGCTGCCGCCCGTCGCCCGGGATACCGACGGGGGCGGGGTCCTGCCGTCCGTCCCCTCGTCGGGCGCTTCTCCCGCGACCCCCCTGCCCCTTACCGGTGAGCGGGTCGCGTACCGCGCCACCTTCGAGCTGGCCCGGCGGCTCTCCGCGGACCCGCTCGCCCGCCTCGCCCTGCTCGGTGAGCGGCGCCGGCGGCGCTACGAGGCGACCGGCGCGCAGCAGGACCTCGACCTCGCCGTCGAAACCCTCAGGGAGGCCACCCGGGAGGTCCCGCCCGGCCACCCCGACCGCCCGAGGCTCCTCACCGACCTCGCCGCCACCATCCTCGAACGCACCCTGACCACAGGCGGAGACCCCGCCGCTCCCGTCGCCGCCGCCCGTACCGCCCTGGCCGCCCACGCCGTGGACGACCCGGCCCGCCCCGACGCGCTGCTCCTGCTCGCCCGCGCCCTGCGCCTCCGGCTCACCCCGTCCACCGCCGCCGAGGCGGTCGCCGCCCTGCGCGAGGCCCTGGCCACCGGCGACCGGCCGACGGCGCGGCTGGAGGCGTACACGCTGCTCTCCGAGCTGCTCCGCTGGCGCGCCACCCACCAGGACGCCGCGCCGCACCGCGCGGAGGACCTCGACGGCGCGGTGCTGACCGCCCGGCAGGCCGCCGAGCTGGCCGTGAAGAGCTCCCGCGACCAGACCCCCGCCCACCGCCTGCTCTCCCGCGCCCTGCTCGCCCGCTTCTCCCACGGCGGCGACCCGCGCGACCTCGGCGAGGCGCTGGCCCTCGCCAGGGACGGCGACCCCGACCTGCTGGCGCAGCTCGACGTCCTGCTCACCGACCCCGCCCGGCTGCCCGTCGACGAACACCTCGCCAGGGCCGCCGCCGACCTGGCCCTCCAGACGTCCGACGAGCCCCTGACGCTCAAACTCCTCGCGTACGCCGAACACCACCCCACGGCGAGCGCCCCCGGCCCGCACGGGGACACCGGCCGCGGCGCGTTCCTCCTGGAGACCGGGCTCCGGCTGGCCGGCGCCGGCCGCCGCCGCACCGCCGGCGCCGTACTCGCCCGCGCCGCCGCCGCCTTCGACGAGGAGGGCGACCGGGCCCGTACCGCCCACGCCCTGTCCCTCCAGGGCGTCAACCACGACCACCTGAACGACCCCGCCCGCGCCGCCGAGGCGTTCGAACGTGCCGCCGCCGTCCACCGCACGCTCGGCGACATCCCGGCCGAGGCGGAGCAACTGGGCCACCTGGGCGACGTCCTGCTGCGCGCGGGCGACCCTGCGGGTGCCGTCGAGCAGCACCTGCGGGCGATCGCCCTGTGCGCGGGAGCCGGGCTGAGCGCCGGAGAGGCGGCCCACCAGCTGCGCGCCGCCGAGGCGTACCTGGCCGCCGCCGACCCCGCCGCCGCCCTGGCCTGCGCGGCCCGTGCCCGCGAGCTGTATCTGGCGCTGGGGGAGCCGAGGGAGGCGGCCCTGGTGCTGGTCCCGGCCGCCCGCGCCGCCGTCGACCAGGGCGACCTCGCCGCCGCCGGGGAACGCATCGCTGCCTGCGCCATCGAGCTGGAGGCCGCCGGCGCCTGGGAGGACGCCTGCCGCGCGCTGGACGCGCACGCCGTCCTCCTGTCCGTACGCGGCCACCACGAGCCGGCCGCCGCCTGCGAGGCCCGCCTGGTCGAGGTCGTACGACGCCGGGGCGGCCGGCGCGAGCCCGCCGACGAGTGGTACCGCA
Source organism: Nonomuraea sp. LP-02 (assembly GCF_036289125.1). Classification (NCBI taxonomy): domain Bacteria; kingdom Bacillati; phylum Actinomycetota; class Actinomycetes; order Streptosporangiales; family Streptosporangiaceae; genus Nonomuraea; species Nonomuraea sp. LP-02. The sequence goes on from NZ_JAXCLK010000001.1 coordinate 660,162, forward strand.
TCGCCCAGCGCCGCCGCGCCACCGGGGACCCGGCGGGGGCGCGGGCGGCCTTCGAGCTGGCCGAGCACGAGTACCAGGCGATCGGGCACCTGGACGGCTCGGCCGCCGTCCGCTACAACCTCGGCGCGCTCGCCTACGGGCAGGGGGAGGCCGGGCGGGCGCTGGAGGAGTTCGGAGCGGCGGCCGAGGCGTTCGCCCGGCTGCGCGCCCCCGGCAAGGAGGCGACGGCCCTGACCATGCGCGCCGCCGCCCTGTCCGCCCTTGACCTGGCTGAGGACGCGGCCACGGAGCTGGACCGCGCCTTGGACCTCGCCGCCGCCGGCGGCGACCTCGACGCCCTCTTCCTCGCCACGCTGCACCGGGCGGTCCTGGACGAACGCCTGGGGGAGTTCCCGGCCGCCGGCGAGCGCCTGCGCGCCGCCCTCGGCCTGGCCGCCGCCGACCCGCTCAAGGAAGCCGTCGTACGGGACCGCCTGGCCTCGCTCGCCGCCCGCCTCGGCGACCTGCCCGCCCAGATCGACGCCCTGGAACAGGCGGTCACCGGCTTCCGCGCCGCCGCCCAGCCCCGCCTGGCCGCCCTCGCCTCGCTCCGGCTCGGCTTCGCCCTGGAGGAACGCGGCGAACACCGCCGCGCCCGCACCCCCCTGGAATCCGGCCTCACCACCCTCACCCCACCCCTCCAACCCTCCGCCGGGTCGTCCTCCGCCGGGTTGCCGTCTACCGGGTTGCCGTCTACCGGGTCGCCGTCCGCCGGACTGCCGTCTGACGGGTTGCCGCCCACGGGGTTGCCGTCTACTGGGGTGCCGTCCACGGGGTTGCCGTCTGCCGGGTTGCCGTCCACCGGGTCGCCCTCCACCCGATCGCCTTCCGACCCATCGCCCCTCATCACGCCATCGGCCCTCACCGCCCCATCGCCTCCCAGGCAGGAGCCCGCCTCCCAGCCGCCGCCTGCCTCATCGGCCTCCAAACCGGAGGCCCGGTGGGTGGGGGCGGCGCCGTTCGAGATCGTGGCGGTCATGGCGGCGTCGGGCGGACTGGACGCGGACGTCCTCGCCCGGGTGGCCGCCGTTCAGCTCGCTCTCGGTGACCTCACGCGCGGCCGGGCCACCCTGGCCGAGGCCGTCGCCACGCTCCGGGCCGGCCGCGACCGCGTGCAGGCGATCGGCCCGGCCGCCGCCGAACGCCTGGAAACGTGGCTGCGCCTGGAGGAGGCCGAGTCCGCGGGCGATCTTCCGCTGGCCCGCGCCATGGCCGAGCAGGTCCTGGCCCAGGCTCGCCCGGAAGCGCCCGCGGGCGACCTCCGGCGGCAGGAGGGCAGGCTGGGCCGCCCGCCCGGCTGGGGCGACGACGACCCCGGCGCCGCCGCCGTCCCGCTCCTTCCGCAGGACCGCTCCCATCTTCTCGCCAAGCTGTCCTCGTACTGCGTGGCCCTCGGCGACCTCACCGCCGCCTACAGCTACGCCGCCGAGGGCTACGAGCTGCGCGACGCCCGTACGATCGAGCACCTGCGCAATCTGGGAGCCGCCGCGCACGCCCTCGGCCGTCCCGACGAGGCCATCGGCCATCTGACCCGCGCCGTGCAACTGGCCCGCGACGACGCCGGACCGGCCCTTCCCGCGCCTCTGGTCCACGCCCTGACCGCGCTGGCCCGCGCCCTCGCCGACCAGGCGCGCTGGACGGATGCCGCCCGCGCGTACGACGAGGGCCTGACCCTCACGACGGCTCCGGTCTGGCGCGCCCTTCGCGCCCCTCTGCTGTCCGGCCGCGCCTCCCTGCACCTTGAGCTCGGCGAGCTGGACGCCGCGGCCTTCCTCTACCGGGACGCCATCGGGCTTCGCGAGGAGCTGGCCGAGCGGGCAGGGCTCGGGGACGACTGCGCCGATCTGGCCCTCGTACATGTCCTGCGCGGCGAGACGGCCCAGGCCGGGCCGCTCCTGGAACGCGCCCTGGCCGTCCACCGCGAGATCGGCGACGACCGGGGCGCGGTCCTCAGCCTGATAGCCCTCGGCACCCTGACGTCAGCGCCGGCGCCGGCGTCGGCCTCTGGTCCCGCCGCGGCGTCCTCGCCGGCTGCCGCCGGTCAGCTGGAGGAGGCGGCCGACCTGGCGCGGCGGATCGGGTTCGGCGGCGGGGAGGGGATCGCGCTGGCCGCTCTCGGCGCGCTGGACCTCGCCAACGGCGAGCCGGGCCGGGCGCGCGAGCGGCTGTCCCGGGCCGTCGAGCTGCTGGAGGACCTGGGGCATGACCCGGCGTTGGGCCTCGCCCTCGAACGACGGGCGGACGCGGCCACCCGCCTCGGCGACCTCGCCGCCGCCCTCACAGATGCCGAACGCGCCTCCGACCTCGCCACGCTGACGCCCGTCAGGCCCCACCTCGTCCTTTTCGCCGGCCGAGCGCCCGCCACGCCCCACCCCAGCCCCTTTGGCGGTCCAGTGCCTTCTGGTACGGACGGGAGCGTGGACGGGCAGGGGGGCGTGCTCGACCGTGTCGTCTCCCTCGCCGTACGCCTGGGTCGTGGCAGGGCCGCGTGGGCGCGGGCCGAGCAGGCCAAGGCCCGATCGCTGGCCGCGCGACTGGGCGACGGGCGCTGGCCGGCGCCGCCCATCGTCCCCCCGGAGCTGCTGGAGCGCGAGGAACGCGACCTCGGCCGGGCCCGCACGCTGATGGCGGCGGCCGGGCGTGTCCGGGATCCCGTCCGGGCCGCCGCGCTCGTGCGCCGCGCCCACGCCGTACGTGACGAGCTGGAGGCGTCGTGGCGACAGCTGGAGCCCCTCGCTCCCGGGCACGTGGCCGCCCGGCGGGCCGCCCCGCTGACGGGGGCCGAGCTGGACGCGCTGGTCGCGCGGGGTGAGCCGGCCGGGCTTCTCGGGTTCCATGTGGGTGAGGGCGGCGTCACCGTGCTCGCGCACCGCACCGGCTGGGCCGAGCCGCGCGTGTACGGGTCCGCCGTCGATGCGGCGCTGGTGGCCGAGTTCGTGGCCGGGATCGACGGCGAACGTCCTGGGCTGCTCGACCTCGCCGCCCGCAGGCGCCGGCTCGACCTGTGGCGCCGCCTGGCGGATCTGCTGCTGGGGGACGCGCTCCGGGAGCTCGGCGACGATCTGTCGATGATCCACCTGCTGCCGCACCGCGAGCTGCACCGCGTGCCGCTGCACGCCCTCGCCCCCGGTGGCGGTCCGCCGCTGATCGAGCGCTGCCCGGTGACGTACGCCCCCTCCGCCGCCGTCCTGGCCCGGCTGGCCCGCGACGTGCCGGTCCGCGCCGGCGGCCGGTCGCTGGTGATGGCCCATGGCAAGGACGCGGACGCCGGGATCGCCGCCCTGCTCGGCGCAGAGCCGCGTACCGGCCGCGCCGCCACCTCCGCTCACCTGGCCGGGAGCTGGGACGTCGTGGATCTGTCCGCCGACGTGGTGAGCGATCCGCGCGACCCGCTGGGTGCGGGTGTGCGGCTGACTGACGGCGTACTGACCGCCCGGCGGCTCATGAGCCTGCGCGTACGGGCCCGCCTCGTCGTCCTCACCGGCTGCGCGGGCGGCCCCCACTCCGGAGACGGGCTCGCCGCGCTCGGAGAGGCGTTCCTGCACGCGGGCGCCCGCGCCGTGCTCCTCGCCCTGTGGCCGCCCGCCGCCGAGATCACGCGGGCGCTCCTGCGCGACCTGCACACCCGTACGCGGGCGGGCGCCGACCCGGCCCAGGCGCTGCGCGAAGGGGTGCTGGCGCTGCGCGAGCTGTACGGGGCCACCGAGCCCGAGCTGTGGGCGCCGTACGCGCTGCTCGGCCTGCCCCGCTGAGGCGGGCGTACGCTCCGGGCACGCTGACGCGCACGGGCGCCTCGGCTGGCGCTGACCAGCATGCACACCTCGGGCTACGTCGACTCGCGCACGCGGCTCGGGCTGCGCTCATCAGCGCGCACGCCTCGGGCTTTGACCGGCACATGCTGCTCGGCCTGTGCCGGCCCCGCACGCATGGCGGGCTGTGGCGACCGGCACACACGGCTCAGCCTGCGTTGCCCGTACTGCCCCGCTCCACTACAGGTGGGAAAGCGCCGAGGTGTGGAGGGGGAGGGCGGTGTCGGGGGTGCGTTCGCGGACGTCCTGGTCGCGGATGGCGAAGACGGCCGGCGCGACGCCCACGTCGCCGTAGCGCGCGGTCACGGCGGCGCCGACCGCCCGCCGGACGTCGCCGACCACCTCGCGCACGGTGTGGCCGGGGCCGGCGGCGGTGAGGTGGCCCAGCATGCCGGCGAAGCGCAGCTCGCCCTCGGCGGCGGGCCGCTGCCCGGGCAGCACGGGACGGTCGAGCCAGAACACCCGCCCGTCGAGGGATCCCGGGTAGCCGGCGCCCAGCTCGCGCACCGTCTCGGCGAGCAGCTCGCCGAACCCGGCCAGGTCGGCGTCAGGCGGCAGGTCCGTGGTGACGAACAACGGCACGATCAGCGAGTCGAGCATCAGGCCATCCCTCCGTGAGGAGGCTCATCGTAGGATGCCGCACCGACAATTCCGCGCGGACTTGACCGGCGCAGGGAAAGGGCCAGGGAATAGACCGGCCTTCCTTGACAGAACGCGAAAGAATGAGCGCTCTCGAAATCGCACGCCCGCTAGCGTTCGGTCCATTCGTCTTCGAGCACCGAGTGCACGACGGAGTCCCGCCAGCCCGCGGGCGTACGCAGATGGTGCCGGATGCGGCCCTCCTCGACCATGCCGGCGGTCAGCATGGCGAGCTGGGCGGGCAGGTTGGAGGGGGAGCGGGCGCCCCAGATGCGGTGCAGCCCGAGCTGCTTGAACCCGAACGACAGCAGCAGGCGCACCAGGTCGGTGCCGATGCCGCGCCCCCACTGGTGGGGGTGGAGGCCGAAGCCGATCTCGGCGCTGTGCGGGTGCTCGGGCTCGATGCTCAGCCGGGCCACGCCGATCACGTCGCGGTGCTCGGCGTCCACCACGGCGAGCACGTACAGCAGGCGCGGCTCGGCGCGGGCGGCCTCCATGGCCTGCCCGACGAGATCGGCGACCTCCCGCGGCGAACGGGGCGCGAACGGCATGTGCTGGGTGGCGGCGGGGTCGCCGTAGACGGCGTGCAAGGCGGGGACGTCGGCCTCCGTGACGTCACGAAGGCCGAGTCGCAAACCGTTGCATACCACGCGCCGCATGCGCAGACGGTAACGCGATTCCCGCGATCTTCACAAGCCCTTGTCAAGTGGCGAGTTGACTACCGTAAGCTCGGGCGACAAGTTCGGCGACCGTGCTGTGCGCGCCGAGCGGCTCGGCGTGGCCGGCGTCGATCTGCTGGGCGGCGCGCTCGACGAGCCCGGCGGGCGCCTCGTGGCCGATCATGCAGGGGGCGATCGCCAGCCGCCCGGCGCCGGCCGCGCGCAGCCGCTGGGCGGCCACGCTCACGCCGGGTTCGGTGTCGAGCGAGGCGGCGACGACCGGGAGGGTGAGCCGGGAGGCCAGCAGCACCGCGGTGGCCTGCACGGCCCGCACCGCGCGCTCGCCGCCGACGGTGCCGAGGATGACGGCGTCGACGGGACTGGAGACGTTGAGCAGGCGCACCCGGTCGGCGCGGGCGAGGCCGCGCTCGGCCAGCCGGATGTGCAGGGCCTCGGCCAGCAGCGGGTGGGGGCCGAGCGCGTCGGTCACCACGGCGCCGCTGCCGGTGGCGGCGACGGCCTTGCCGATCTCGGCCATGACGACGGGGTCGTCCCAGGTGAGCAGCGGCACCACGACGGCCTCGCGTCCACCGGGCAGCGCGTCCGCCAGGTCGGCGACGCTCGTCAGCCGTACCTCGATCTGCGGGTTGTCGACGCGCACGACGGCGGCGATCTCCTCCGCCACGCCGGAGGTGTCGCCAGGGGTGGCGAGCACGAGCATGGGCGCGTCCGGCGGCAGGGACGTGGGCACGGGACGGCGGTGGCGACCGCCGCCCGGGCGAGGGGAACGTTCACGTACAGGCAGGCTCACAGGCGCGCAGTTTATGCCTATTCCATGAGCCATGTTCCGGGAATAGATGGCGATTCCGTCACGACGCCGGGGCAGTGATCGAGATCACATCGTGATCGCGCCGCTCGTTGACTTGGGCGCGCGAGACGGAAAGCTGGAAACCACCCCCGGAGGCTGGGAATGAAGCCGTTCCACGTCCGTCATAAGCCGTTCTATGTACGTGAGCTGAGCGTCTATCCGGTGGGCCGCCGCCGGATCTTCCTGCTGTCCATCGCGGTGCTGGCGAGCCTGGTCGCCAACTTCGAGACGACGATCGCCACCATCCTGCCGCTGCTCATGCAGGACCTGGACATGTCGCTGACCGTCTACGGCCAGATCGCCGCGCTGTCGGTGCTGGTGGGCGGCCTGTCGGCGGGGTTCGGCGGCATCCTGTCCGACCGGTGGGGCCGGGTCACGATCCTGGTGCCCACCCTGACGATCACGGCCGCCTGCAACTTCCTGCTGGCCACCGTGGACAGCGTCGCCGGGCTGTTCTGGGTGCGTTGCCTCATGCTGTTCATCGAGGGCGCGGGCATCACGATCACCGCCTCCCTGGTACGCGACTTCTCGCCCCGCATGGGACGGGCCCAGGCGTTCGCGTTCTGGACGTGGGGACCGGTCGGGGCGTCCTTCCTGGCCTCCGCCATCGCGGGCTTCACGCTGCCGCTGTTCGGCAACTCCTGGCGCTCGCAGGCGGTCATCATGGGCGTCGTCTCGCTGAGCCTGTGCGCGATCATCGTCTGGAAGATCGCCGAGCCGTCGGCGGCGCTGCGGGCCGAGGTCATGCACCACGAGGCCCAGGCCGGAGCCCAAAGGGAGGCAGAGGGCCCCACCTACCACGCCCGCCTCGCCGAGCTGTTCCGCCATCCGCACCTGTGGGCGCACGTCCTCGGCAACACCGGCTGGCAGGTCCTCTACTGGACGTTCGCGATCTTCGGGCAGACCATGCTCACCGGCGGCTTCGGCATGGACCCGGCCGCCGCCAACCGCGTCGTCGCGCTCGGCATCGTGCTCAACGCCGTCGCGGTGGTCGTCGTCGGCCGGCTGTCCGACCGGCTGCAGCTGCGCAAGCCGTTCATCGCCGCCGGGACCGTGCTGACCGTGGCGGCGCTCGGCTACTTCATCGCGCTGATCGGGCCCGGCGTCCCCGCCGGACAGGTCACGGTCGTCTACGCGCTGCTCTACCTGTTCATGGGCATCGCGTACGTGCCGTGGATGGCCAGCTTCTCCGAGAACGCCGAGGACGTCGAGTCCCGGCTGCAGGGCTCGGCGCTCGGCATCTGGGGGATGGTCGTCCGCGTCATGATCGTGGTGCTGCTGGTGGTCTCGCCCATGGTGGTCGAGTCGTCCGGCTGGCAGACCTGGCTCGGGGTGGCGCTCGCCGGGCAGGTGCTGTTCCTGGCGTCGATGGCGGCGTTCAAGGGACGGTGGCGCGCCCGCGGGCCGGTGGACGTGCCCGCCGTCCCGTCACCGTGAGGGCACGACGACCGACCGCGGGTCCTGGCGGGCACGGTTCGCCTCCGCCTCCGCCCTGGCCGCGGCGCGGGCGGCGTTGGCAGCCGCCGCCCGCGCTCTCGCGGCAGAGGGAGGTCAGGCGGAGGGCCCCACCGGCCGGGAGCCGGGCTCCGGCGCGGCGGCGAGGTCCAGGTCGCGGGTCTCCGGCGCGATGGCCAGGCCCACGGCGGTGACCGCCAGGGCGGCGACCACGTACAGCGACACCGCCACCGTGCTCCCGTACGCCTCGAAGAGCTGCAGCGCGATGATCGGCGCCAGCGCGCCGCCGACGATCCCGGCCACCTGGTAGCCCATGGAGGCGCCGCTGTAGCGCAGCCGGGTGCTGAACAGCTCGGCGATGAAGGCCGCCTGCGGGCCGTACATGGCGGCGTGCGTCACCAGCGCCACCACCGCGGCCAGCGCGATCAGCGGGAACGACCTCGTGTCCAGCAGCGGGAAGAACGCGAAGGCCCACACCGCCGCCGCGACGACGCCCGCGAGGTACACCGGCCGCCGCCCCAGCCGGTCCGACAGCGCGCCGAACAGCGGGATCAGCGCGAGCTGCAGCGCCGAGCCGATGAGCACGGCGTTCAGCGCGTACGAGCGCGGCAGGCCGAGCTGCCCGGTCAGGTAGACGATGATGTAGGCGGTGAAGGTGTAGAACGCCACGTCCACCCCGATGCGGGCGGTGAAGGCCGACAGCAGGGCGCGCGGGTGCGTGCGCAGCACCTCGACCAGCGGCATCCGCGCCTTGGCCCCGCTCTGCTCGACCTCGGCGAACAGCGGCGACTCGGTGACCTTCAGCCGCACCCACAGGCCGACGAACACCAGCGCCCCCGACAGCAGGAACGGCACCCGCCACCCCCACGACAGGAACGCCGCGTCCGACTGGACGAAGGACAGCAGCGTCAGCAGGCCGGTGGCGAGGACGTACCCGGCGGGCACGCCGACCTGCGGCCAGCTCGCGTTGAAGCCGCGCCGCCGCCCGTCGCCGTGCTCCAGCGACATGATCACCGCGCCGCCCCACTCGCCGCCGAGCCCGAGCCCCTGGACGAAGCGCAGCAGCGCCAGCAGGATCGGCGCCGCGATCCCCACGCTCGCGTACCCGGGGAGCACGCCGATGAGGAACGTCGAGACGCCCATCACCAGCAACGTCACGACCAGCACGGTCTTGCGGCCCACCCGGTCGCCGAAGTGACCGAACACCACCCCGCCGAGCGGCCGGGCCACGAACGCCACCGCGTTGGTGGTCAGCGAGGCCAGCGTCGCGCTGAACGGATCGAGGGACGGGAAGAACAGCTTCGGGAAGACCAGCGTCGCGGCCGTGGTGTAGAGGAAGAAGTCGTACCACTCCAGCGAGGTGCCGATCAGGCTGGCGAGGATCACCCGCCGGGTCTGTTGCGTGGAGCCTGCCATCCGATGCTCCTTCATCAGGGGGATGATTTCAACGTAAGGATCGTTCAACAATTCGACAAGAGTTTTGTCCCATGATTTCCTGTGGAGGTGGACGACCTCGTCGCCGATCTCTCCCAGGACCGGCCGCGCCTGGGGCGCAGCAGCACGGCCGAGCGGGTGGCCGACATCCTGCGCGAGCGCATCAGCGAGGGCTTCTTCCAGCCCGGTCAGCGGCTCTCCGAGGAGGCCATCTCCGAGGCCCTGCGGGTCTCGCGCAACACGCTGCGCGAGGCGTTCCGGCTGCTCGGGCACGAGCGGCTGCTCGACCACCAGCTCAACCGCGGCGTGTTCGTCCGCCTCCCGTCCGTCGAGGACGTGCTCGACCTCTACCGGGTGCGGCGCGTCCTGGAGGGCTCGGCCGTGCGCCGGCCGCCGTCGCCGCAGACCCTGGCGCTGGTCAAGGAGGCCATGCGCGACGCCGAACGGGCCGCCGCCGAGGACGACTGGCAGCGGGTCGGCACCGCCAACATCCGCTTCCACCAGGCCCTCGTCTCGCTCAACGACAGCCCCAGGATCGACGAGCTCATGCGCCAGCTCCTGGCCGAGCTGCGGCTGGTCTTCCACGTGATGGACAACCCGCGGGCCTTCCACGAGCCGTTCGTCGAGCGCAACCGGGTGCTGCTCGGGCTCGTCGAGTCCGGGCGGCGGGAGGAGGCCGCCGCCTATCTCGACGACTACCTCGACCACGCGGAGAAGCTGCTCGTCCACGCCTACGAGCCCAACCGGTAACGTGGGCGCGATGAACCGCCTCTTCACGGTCGACGAGGCCCGCGCCCTGCTGCCGGAGATCATCGACGACGCCGGGCTGGTCATCGCCGCCCGCGCCGACCTCGCCGAGATCGCCCACGACCGGCAGGCGCACGGCCACTCCGCGCTCGGCGGCATTCCCGAGATCAAGGCGCTGGAGGCCCGCATCGAGGACGTCCTCGGCGGATGGGCCGAGCGGGGCATCGAGGTGAAGGGCGTCGCGCCCGTCCTGGTGGACTTCCCCGCGGTGCTCGACGGCGTGTCCGTACGGCTCTGCTGGATCGAGGGCGAGCCCGAGCTGGCCTGGTACCACCGCACCGACCTGGGCTTCGCCGGCCGCCGCCCGCTCTGATCTTCCGCACGTCTTGACGGCGGCGCTGTCCGCGTGGCTATATTCAACCTGACGGTTGATTAACCGAAAGGTTGAATACCATGCTCCTTCAGGACAAGACCGCGATCGTGTACGGCGGCGGCGGACCGATCGGCGGCGCCGCCGCCCGCGCCTTCGCCCGCGAGGGCGCCAGGGTCGTGCTCGCCGGCCGCACCCGGGCGGCGCTCGACCCGGTGGCCGCCGCCATCGGCGCGGCGGGCGGCACGGCCGAGGTCGCCGAGGTGGACGCGCTCGACGAGGCCGCCGTGGACGCGCTCGCCGACGGGGTCGCCGCCCGGCACGGCCGCATCGACGTCTCGTTCAACGCCATCGGCGTCGGGGACGTGCAGAAGCCGCTGCTGGAGATCAGCGCCGAGGAGTTCGCCCGCCCGGTCGTCAACGCCGTCCGCACGCAGTTCCTCACCATCAGGGCGGCGGTCCGGCACATGATCCCGCAGGGGTCCGGGGTGATCCTCATGTTCGGCGGCGGCGGGCCGCAGACGCTGCCGGGCCTCGGCGGGTTCAAGGTCGCGCTCGACGCCATGGAGGGCATACGGAGGCAATGGGCGTGCGAGGCCGGCGCGCACGGCGTCCGCGTGGTCACGATGGTGACCGGCGGCGTGCCCGAGAGCATCCCGGACGGCTTCGACCCCAAGGGGGAGATCACCGCGTCCCTCGTCGAGGCCACCCTGCTCGGGCGGACGGCGACGCTCGCCGACGTGGGGGACGTGGCCGCCTTCGTCGCCTCCGACCGCGCCAGGACCATGACCTCGGCCACCGTGAACATCTCCTGCGGCGCGATCGTGGACCACTGACGCCGGGGATCACCGACACCGTGGATCATCGACACCGTGGATCATTGATCTCGTGCCCGACGACCCGCTCAGCCTGACCTTCGCCGCCCTGGCCGACCCGACCCGGCGCGCCATCCTCGCCCGCCTGGCCGAGGGGGAGGCGACGGTCAACGAGCTCGCCGAGCCGTTCGACATGAGCCTCCAGGCCGTCTCCAAGCACCTCAAGGTGCTGGAGCGGGCCGGGCTGATCAGCCGGGGCCGCGACGCCCAGTGGCGTCCGTGCCGGCTGGAGACCGCGCCGCTGGACGGCGCATCGGAATGGATCCGCCGCTACCGCGACCGGTGGGACGATCGCTTCGACCGCCTCGACCGCGAGATCCGGCGCATGCGACCAGGGAGTGACACCGATGGGTGAGACCGCGTTCATCATCGAACCCGGACGGCACGACATCATCATGATCCGCCATTTCGCCGCGCCCCGGGAGGCCGTCTTCCGGGCGGTCACCGACCCGGAGCTGGTGCCCCGGTGGTGGGGGCCGCACTCCCTGGCCACCCGGGTGGACCGCATGGAGGTCCGGCCCGGCGGCCACTGGCGCTACGTCAACATCGACGCCGAGGGCCGCGAGTACGGCTTCCGCGGCGTCTACCACGACGTCGTGGCGCCCGAGCGGTACGTACGGACCTGGCAGTACGAGGGCACGCCCGAGGACGTCGCCCTGGAGACGGTCACGCTGACGGAGGCGGACGGCGGCACCCGCTACGTCGCCCAGTCCGTGCACCAGTCCGTCGAGGCCCGCGACGCCGTCGTGCGCGCCGACGCCGCCCGGGGCGGGCGCGAGTCCATGGACCGCCTCGCCCAGCTCTTGTCCACCCTCCCGTGAACCGCCTGGCCGTGGCCGATCCGTGACGAACCTGCCGCCCTCCCGCACTGTCTAAGCGGGTGAGCGAAAGGACCACCTCATGAGGCACCCTTCGGCCACCGCCGCCCTCCTGGCCGCGGCGGTACTCGGCGGAGCGGGTCTCGCGCCCGCCGCCGCCCACGCCGGTACGGGGCCGGCGCCCGTGCGCGCCGCCTGGCTCCCGTCCTGCGTCGATCGCAAACACGACAACGACGGAGATCCCTGCGGCCACTGGCGGCTGCTCCTGCGCGACGGCAGGCGGCTGACCGTCCGCGACGCCGCCATAGGCAAGATCGACGCCGCAGGCGTCGAGAGCCGCGTCCAGAGCACGTTCGTCGTCAGCGCCGACGGCCGCGTGATCGCCTACGAACGCGCCCGCGACCACCGCCTCGTCGTCCGCCGCGTCGGCGGCCCGGCCACGGTGCTGCCCGCCGGGCTGCGGCCCAAGGGCGTCGGCACCGACGACCTGCAGATCGAGCTGTCGCCCACCGGCGACAAGCTGCTCATCGACTACGAGGACCAGCCTTCCCGCCTGCCCACCAAGGTGGTCACCGTCGCGACCGGCGCGGTCGCCGAACTGCCCGCCCGCGACGACGCGCTCGGCTTCAGCGGCGACGGCGGCGCGGTGCTGGCCTTCCGCTACCGCGCCGACCACACCACGGCGCTGCGGGCGTACCCGCTCGGCGACGGGTCCCCGGTCGCCGGCACCCCGCCCCAGGCCGTCGCCAACGCCATGCTCCACGCCCTCGCCCCGGACGGCAGGACGGTCGCCTACCTCGTGACCGGTGACGAGACCGCGAAGCGGCCCGCCCGGGTACGCCTGTACGACCTCGACACCGGCGACGTCTCCCCGGCCGTGGACCTGCCACTGGTCCGCGGCGAGTCGCCGTACGCGCTCCACTACGTCCCCGACGGGACGCTGCGCGTGCTCACCCAGCGCGGCGACGACGGGAAACCGGCGGTGATACGGGTGCTGACCGCCGACCCGCGCGCCGGCGAGGCCCGGCAGATCGACCGTTACACCATCAGCAAGAACGCGTACGCCTACTTCACGGCGGGGGAGTGACCGGCATGAGAACGACGATCCTCGCGGCCCTCACGGCGGCGGCCCTGACCTGGCCCGGCGCCCTCCCGGCCCACGCGGCTCCCCATCACGGGGCCGACAGCATCAGGTACGCCTCCATCAAGAGCTGCGCCACCCGCGACGGGGAGGCCCGGCCGTGCGGTGACTGGCGGCTCGTCCTGCACAGCGGCAAGGTCACCACCCTGCCGGACGCCCAGGGGGTCGCCCGCGACGCCAAGGGCAGGGAGCTGACCTGGTTCCCGGCCCCGATCGCGGTGAGCGGCGACGGCCGGAAGGTCGCGTACTTCACCAAGGCGAACCGGCTCGCCGTACGCACCCTGGGCGGCGGCGTCCGGCTGCTGCCCGCCGCGGCGCTGCCCCGCGTGCGCCACGACGCGCTGATACTGCGGCTCTCCGACGACGGCGCCCGGCTGGCCGTCTCCATCGACGGCGAGAAGGCGCGGGGCACCCGTGTCTTCGACACCGCCACCGGCGCCCGCGTCGGAACCGTCCCCGCCGGCCGGAACGTGCTCGGCTTCAGCTACGACGGCGACGAGCTGCTCGCGACCGCCGAGGGCGAGGACAACGCCACCGACCTGGTCGTCCACGACGAGACCGGCGAGGAGCTGCTGCGCGCCACGCCGCCCCAGGTCGTCGCCGCGAACGGGCCGCAGGCGCTGGCCGCCGACGGGCGGACCGTCGCCGCCGTGGTGCAGGGCGGCAAGCCGGAGCTGGTGACGTACGACATGGAGACCGACCAGGTCGTCGAGCGCAGAAGGATCGGCCTGCCGCGGGCGCCCGTCCAGATGTTGGACTGGACGGGCGCCGCCCAGGTGACGGCCCACCTGGCCGCCTCCGGCTCCAAGGGCACCACGATGACCATCGTCAGGATCGACACCGAGACGGGCGCGGTCACCGTCAGGGACCGCTACACCGTGCTGAAGGACAGCTTCGTCTTCGCCGCGTGCGGCGGCTGACCGGCTGAGCCGGACGGGCTGGTGGGGCTACGCTGCTGGGGTGCGGGCTCACTCGGCCAAGGTTCACTCAACCCAGGTTCACTCGACCACGGTTCACTCGACCAAGGCGATGGCCGCGCGGGCCGTCGACCTCTGCGTGGCGCTGCTGCACCGGCAGGCGTCGGTCGAGTCCGTGTCGCGCGTCCTGCGCGAGCACGGCGAGAGCGGAGACCTCGACCTCGGCGAGGCGGACGTCGCCGCGATGCGCGCGGCGGCGGCCCGCCTGCGCGAGGTGCTGGCCGCTCCCGACACCGGCCGGGCGGCCGCGCTGCTCAACCGGCTGCTCGCCGACGCCGCCCGCGCCCCCAGGCTGACCGACCACGGGGGCTCGACGGGCTGGCACGTGCACGTGGACGACGCCGACGACGCGCCCTGGGCCGAGTGGTTCCTGGCGTCGTCGGCGATGGCGTTCGCCGTGCTCCTGGCCGATCATCAGCGGGTGCCCGGCGGGCTGTGCGCGTCGGCGGGCTGCCGGCGGCCGTACCTCGACCTGGGCGGGGGCAGCCCGCGCCGCTTCTGCAGCGCCCGCTGCGCCACCCGCGAGCGCGTCGCCGCCCACCGCTCGCGCGCGGCCTCCTCAGACGTCCCGGACTGACCGGCGGCCGACTGTGAGCACGGCCACCGCCGCCGCCTGGGCCGCCGCGCCCGCCAGCAGGGCCGCCCCGACCGAGTACGCCGCCAGCGGCCCGGCCACCGCCGACCCGACCGCGAACGAGGTGATCTTCAGGCTGGCGCCCGTGGTGAACACCTGGGCGCGCAGCCGCTCGGGTGCCTCGCGGTGGCGTACCGAGAACAGGGCGGTGAGCTGCGGCCCCTCGCCCAGGCCCACGACGCCGGCCGCCACCACCGCGACCCAGTACGTTCCCGACACCGCCGCGACGGCGGCCAGTGCCATTCCCACGCCCGTCACCGCCGTCCCCCGTACGAGCAGGGCGTCCCAGCGTCGCGGCCCGCGTGCCCTGGCGACGAGCGCGTTCGCGGCGAGGCCGCACGCGGCGGTGACGGCGAGCAGCAGCGCGCCGGGGCCGGTCGAGCCGGTGAGCCGGTCGCCGAGGACCGGGGCCGACACGACCAGCATCGCCGTCCCCGCGCACGAGACCATCGACCCGGCCGTGGCCCGCAGCAGCGCCGGGTTGCCCAGGATCGCGCCGAACCCCTCCCGCAGCTCCTCGCCGACGCCGCGGCGCGCCTTCACCCCCGCCGAGGCGGGCAGGGCCCAGGCGGCGGGCAGGGCGGCGACCAGCAGGGCGACGCAGACGAGGACGGCGGCCGGGCCCCCGGCGATCACCCCCGCGAGCGCCGGCCCCGCCAGCCCCGCCACGTTGTACGTCATCGCGTCCATCGCGTTCGCCCGCCCCAGCCGCGTCGCATCGGCGTCGGCCGGGTCCGTCCCGCCCGGCGGGGTCGCATCGGCGTCGGACGGGTCCGCCTGTCCCGGCCGGGCCGCTCCGGTGACGGCGGGGAGCTGGGCCGTCCAGCCGCCGGTGAGCGCCGGCCCCACGACGCCGGCCGCGACCGCCACCGCGACCAGGGCGGCCTCCGGCAGCCGCCCCAGCCCGGAGACGATGACCAGCAGCCCGCCCGCGTACGCCACGAGGCACCCGGCGAGCAGCCGCCCCGGCCGCCGCGCCCGGTCCAGCAGCACCCCGAGCAGCGGCCCGCCCGCCGCGGCGGACACCGTCAGCCCGGCCAGCAGCCAGGACGCCACCACCGGCGACCCGGTCACGGCCAGCCCGGCGATCAGCAGCGCGGGGCCCGACATCTCGTCCGCGGTGCGGGCCGACGCCGCCCCCGCCAGGTAACGCCATAACACGAAGGAGACGTTACACCGGAAGCGCACCCGGAAGATCACTCGAAAACGTGTTTGAACGATCGCGTAGACTGGGTGGCATGACAGTCGCGTTCCAAGCATCTTTGCTGGGCCTCGACGAGGAGCTGGGGCTCGGGCCGCTCGGCGCGGCGGTGCGCCGCACGCACCTCGACCACGGCGCCTGGATCGACCTCCGGCCCGGCTGGCTGACGGGCGCTGACACGCTGTTCGAGCGCCTGGCCGCCGAGGTGCCCTGGCGCGCCGAGCGGCGGCGCA
The DNA here is from genome assembly GCF_036289125.1 of Nonomuraea sp. LP-02. Taxonomy (NCBI): domain Bacteria; kingdom Bacillati; phylum Actinomycetota; class Actinomycetes; order Streptosporangiales; family Streptosporangiaceae; genus Nonomuraea; species Nonomuraea sp. LP-02. Next base: position 676,061 of record NZ_JAXCLK010000001.1, read on the forward strand.
TGTACGACCGGTTCGTGGACGTCCCCCGCCTGCTGAAGTTCTACGGCGAGGACGAGCCGCTGCCCGACCCGATCCTCGACGAGGCCCGGCGCGCGCTCGACGCCCACTACGGCGCCGAGCTGGGCGAGCCGTTCCGCACGGCGGGCCTGTGCTTCTACCGCGACGGGCGCGACAGCGTGGCCTGGCACGGCGACACCATCGGCAGGGGCTCCACCGAGGACACCATGGTCGCCATCCTCTCGGTCGGCGACCCGCGCCCGCTGCTGCTCCGCCCCAAGGGCGGCGGGCCGTCGATCCGCCACGAGCTCGGGCACGGCGACCTCATCGTCATGGGCGGGAGCTGCCAGCGCACCTGGGAGCACGCCATCCCCAAGACGGCCCGGCCCGCGGGGCCGCGCATCAGCGTCCAGTTCCGCCCGCGCGGCGTCCGCTGAGCCCTCTGCTCACTCCAGGCAGGCGGTCACTCCAGGCGCAGGCGGGCGAGGCGGCCCTGTTCGCCGGAGGCCCAGCAGGAGCCGTCCCGCGCGCATGACACCGTGTCGAACGAGCCGTCGTCGAACGTCTGCCACGTCCGCCCGCCGTTCCACGTCACGTCACTGCCGCCCGGCCCCACCGCGACCGCCGCGAGTGACGGGAACGGCAGCCACGTCACCCCCGACCGGTAGCCCGGCGGCGGCGTCGCGGCCGGCCGCCAGGTGACGCCGCCGTCCCTGGTGACCGCCGCGGCGCTGGGCGACTGCTGGTCCGGCCGGTAGTCGCCGCCGACCGCGAGGCCGTTCCGCGGGTCACGGAAGGCGAGCCCGAACACCCCCCGCGCCGGATCCCCGGCCGGCAGGGGCGTGTTGGCGACGGTCCACGTCCGGCCGCGGTCGGCCGAGTGGAACACCCGCGCCCGCCCGGCCCCGCCGGAGGCCAGCCAGGCGTCCCGGCTGCCCGCCGTCACGAGGCACTGCCCGCTCGCCGCGAACCCGGCCTCGCCCGGCAGCGCCATCGGCATGCCCTCGGCGGGCAGCATCCGCCAGCTCCCGCCGCCGTCCTCGGTGGCCAGAACGCGGAACCTGCCGTCCACCGGGTCGCTCATCGCCAGGCCGTGCCGGTCGTCGAAGAAGGCCAGGCAGTCGTAGAAGGCGCGCGGCTCGTCGTTCCTGAACGTCTCCGCCCACGTACGGCCGCCGTCCTCGGTGCGGTAGACGCGCGAGTCCGTGCCCTCACCGATGGACAACGCGACCGCCCGGCGCGCGTCGAACGCCTCGACGTCGCGGAACTGCAGCCCGGCCGTGCCGGGCGGGGGGACGTTCTGCCAGCTCCGGCCGCCGTCCGTGGTGCGCAGCACGGTGCCTTCCGAGCCGGAGGCCCAGGCCACGTGGCGGCTCACGGGGGACAGGCCGCGCAGGCGCGCGGTCACCCCGGTCTCCTTCAGCTCCCAGCCGAGCCGCGGCAGGTCGTCGGCTGCGTGCGAGAAGGCGGGGAAGCCCGTCGCGATGACGGTGGCCGCTGACAGCATGCTCAACGTTGTGTGAAGCATCATGTCGGGAAAACTAATAGAAAAGGATCATCCCGTCCATGCGGCCTACAGGTCAGGCCGCGGTACGGGCAGCCCCCCAAGAGTGCCCCCAGGTGAGCAGGGACTCCGCGGTCGAGAAGCGCCGGGCGGAGACGGACTCGCCGAGGATCACGCCCACCAGCGTCTGCCCGTCCCGCTCGCCCGCGAAGGCCAGGCAGTACCCGGCGGCGCGGGTGAAGCCCGTCTTCAGCCCGATCGCGCCCGGCGTGCCCAGCAGCCGGTTGGTGTTGCGCCAGCCGTACGCGCGGTGCTCGGCGGTGGCGTCCAGCTCGTGGTAGCGGGTGCCGGCGGCCTGCTTGATCAGCGGGTTGCGCAGCGCCTCGGCGGCGAGGACGGCCTGGTCGCGGGCCGTGGAGTGACCGTTGCCCCGAGGGCTGGGGAGGCCGTCGGCGTTGACGTACTCGGTGTCGTTCATGCCGAGCTCGCGGGCGGTCGCGTTCATCCTGGCGACGAAGCCGTCCACGCCCGGCCCGTACGTACGCGCCAGCGCGTGCGCCGCGTCGGCCCCCGACGGCAGCATGAGGCCGTAGAGCAGCTCGCCCACGGTGAGGCGGTCGCCGGCCCGCAGGTCGGCGGTGGTGCCGCCGCCGTCCTCCGCGTACGCGACGTCGGCGCGCGAGATCTCGACCACGTCCGTAGGCTTGGCGAGCTTCAGCACCACGTGGGCCGTCATCGTCTTGGTGAGGCTGGCGATCGGCATCCGCTCCCCGCCGTGGTCGTCGAGGAGTGGCTTGCCGGTGGAGGCGTCGAGCAGGTACGCCGCGCGCCCGTACAGCACGGGAGCGTCGAGTGCCGCGTGCGCGGCGGCGAGGGGGGCGGGCGCGTCCGCGTAGGCGGGCGCCACGACCCCCGTGGCCAGGGCCAGGGCGCCGGCGACGGCGGCCAGGCGGGCTTTCCGGTTACGCATTACCCCAGGTTGCCGCCTGCTTTGAGGTGAATTTGACAACGAATTGGACACGGAGTCGGGAACGCCGATGCCGTCGGCGTTCCCGTACGGGTAGATCTTTCCCCGGTCACTGCCCGGCCAGGCCGGTGTGCGCGACGCCGCGCACGATCTGCCGCTGGAACAGCACGAACACCACCAGCAGCGGCAGCCCCGCGAGCACCACCGACGCCATGATCTGCGCGTACCGGAGGCCGAAGGTGCCCTGCACGACGTTGGCGAGCCCGACGGGCAGCGTCATGGTGTTCGGGTCGGTGGAGACCAGGAACGGCCACAGGAAGTTGTTCCACGTCGTGATGAAGGTGAAGATCGACACCGCGGCGAGCACCGGCCGCGACAGCGGCAGCACGATCGTGAAGAACACCCGCCAGCGCCCCGCCCCGTCCACGAACGCGGCCTGCTCCAGCTCCGGCGGAACGTCCTGGAAGAACTTGAACAGCACGTACACGATGAGCGGCGCGGCCACCTGCGGCAGGATGATCGCCCACCAGGTGTCCACCAGCCCGAGCGCCACCATCTCGGCGAACAGCGGCGCTATCAGCACCTGCGGCGGCACCATGATCCCGGCCAGGATCAGCCCCAGCAGCGCCCGCCGGCCGCGGAAGTGCGTGCGCGCGAAGCCGTAGGCGGCCATCGCCGACAGCAGCACGGTCAGGAACGTGACGAGCACCGCCGTGACCGTGGAGTTGATCGCCCACGTGAGGATGTCGCCGGTGCCGAGCACCAGCCGGTAGGCGTCCAGCGTGAGCTCGCTGCCGAACCACTCCAGGGGCAGCTTGGTCGTCTCCGTCTCCGGCTTGAGCGAGGTCGCCACCGCCCAGGCGATGGGCGCGAGCCACACGGCCGCCAGCACCAGCGCCACCAGCAGCAGCACGAGCTGACCGGGGCGGAACCGCTTGGTCATGAGTCCTCCGCGCGCTTGCGGAACAGCCGGAGCTGTGCCAGGGAGACGACGACGATGATGGCGAACAGGATGTACGAGACCGCCGAGGCGTAGCCGATCCGGTAGCCGGTGAAGCCGACGTCGTAGGCGTACTCGATGATGGGCCGGGTGGCGTCCTGGGGGCCGCCGGCGGTCATGAGGTAGATCTGGTCGAAGACCTTCAGCGAGGCCAGCAGCTGCAGCACCACGATGAGCGCGGTGGTGCGGCCGAGCATCGGCAGCGTGATCGAGCGCAGCCGGGCCCAGGCGCCGGCGCCGTCGAGGGCGGCGGCCTCGTACAGGTGGTGGGGGATCGACTGGAGAGCGGCCAGGTAGAGCAGGAAGTTGAAGCCGACCGTCCACCAGACCGTGGTGAGCACCATGGACCACATGGCGACGGACGGATCGCCCAGCCACAGCACGTCGAGTCCGAACGTGCCGTTGATCAGGCCGTAGTCCGGCGGGTAGATCATCTGCAGCCACAGCAGCGACACCACGGCCGACGGCAGCAGGAACGGCCCGAAGAACGACAGCCGCCACAGCCACTGCACGAACCGCAGGTGGTGCGCCAGCAGCGCGAACACCAGCCCGAGCAGCACCAGCGGCACCGTGCTGAGCACGGTGAAGACGAGGGTGTTCCACAACGAGCGCCACATGCGCGGGTCGCCGAACGCCTCGGCGTAGTTGCCGAAGCCGACGAAGGTGTCGTTGGTGCCGGCGATGTTGACGCTGGACAGGCTCATCCGCACGCCCAGCACCACGGGCCAGACGAGGAACGCCACATAGATGGCCAGGAAGGGCAGGACGAACAGCAGTCCGTGCTGCGTCCAGGCGTGCCTGACCTTGGCCTTGGCAACGGGCGGGGCGGCCGCGGGGGCCGCGACGGCGGTCGTCATCAGCGCTCCTGCCTGGGGAAGGGGTTCGGGGCGGCGAGCAGCCGGGTCAGCGACGCCTTGGCGGCGGCCAGGCCGTCCTCCGGCGAACGCTCCCCGCTGATCACCGGCGAGAACGCCTCGCCGAACTCGATCCACAGCCGCGACGCCGAGCCGGCGAACCACACCTGCGGGTCGAGCGCGACCTCGGTGACGACGGAGCGGTACTCCGACTGCGGCTGCAGCGCGAGGTAGTCGGGCTGCTCCAGCGCCGGCAGGTACGCGGGCACGTGACCCGCCACCGCCCACTGGGCGCTGTGCTTCACGATGTGGGCGATGAAGCGGTAGGTGGCCCGCTCCACCTCGGGATCGCGGTCACGCTGGTGCGGCAGCACGAACGAGTGGCAGTCGGCCTGCGCCGCGCCGGTGCCGAAGACGCTGGGGAAACGGGACATGCTGAACGGCGTCCCGCGCTCCTTGAGCCCGGTCACCTCCCAGTCGCCGTTCCAGAGGAACGCGGCCTCGCCGTTGGTGAACTTCGCGACCGAGGCGCCGTAGTCCGTGCGCCAGTCGCACAGCCCCTCCTTGCCGAGCCGGGCCATGAGGCGCAGCGCGGCGAGGGCCTTGGCGTCGTCGATGGCGATGGCGGAGCCGTCCGGCGACAGCAGCGTGCCGCCGCTCTGCGGGTAGAGCGACCCCCAGACCCGCCAGGGGCCGACCGTGCCGAGGCCGAGCGCGTCGAAGGCGAGCGGCGGCCGGCCGCCCATGGCGTCCTTGGCCTTGCGCAGCATGGCGATCAGGCCGTCCTCGCCCTGGGTGGGCTGCAGCTTGCCGCCGGAGTCGAGCAGGCCGGCCTTGGCGCAGATGTCGGTGTTGTAGTACTGCACCATGGGGTGGGCGTCGAACGGGATCGCGTACAGCACGCCGTCGAGGTGGGCGCGCTCCCAGATCGGCGGGGAGAAGTCCGCGCCGCGCAGGCCCGCCTCCTCCAGGAGCCGTACGTTGATCGGGTCGAGGATGGCGCCCGCGCCGATGCCGGCCAGCCGGGCCAGGTGGAAGGTGGCGAGGTCGGGGGAGCGCCCGCCCGAGCCGGCCATCGCGACCTTGGTGTAGAACGGCTCGCCCCAGGCCAGCACGTTCTCCTCCACGAAGACGTCCGGGTTGGCCTGGGCGAACGCCTGGACCAGCCGGTTCATGATGATGCCGTCGCTGGCTCCGAGGAAGTGCCAGTACTGGACGCGGGTCTGGGACGAGCCGAGCCCCACGGGGAGGGCGCAGCTCGCGGCGGCGGCGCCGGCGAGCGCGAGGCTGCCGCCGAGCAGGCTCCGGCGGGTGAGGTGGGAGGGGGGACCTTGCACGGTTGCCTCTTCCTTCACCGGGCTGTCGCCCGGCCGTTGATCGAGGTCGTTCGAGGCGGTTACGGCGGGGTTACCCGAGTGTTAGCGGTAACACAAAACGGTGTCAAGGCCCATGTGGCAACCGTTTTCCGCGGCCCGGCCCGCTCGCTCCGAGCTCTTGACCGGCCCCCCTGATAACGCTAACAATGCCTCCGTGACGTAACGCCCGCGAAACCTGAGGAGCTCCCTTCGTGCACCAGGCCGCACTCACGCTCGATCCCGCCTTCCGCGTGGCCCCGGTCCAGCGGCGCACCTTCGGCACGTTCGTCGAACACCTGGGCCGCTGCGTCTACACCGGCATCTACGAACCCGGCCACCCCGCCGCCGACAAGGACGGCTTCCGCGCCGACGTCCTGGAGCTGACCCGCGAGCTCGGCGTCTCCACGGTGCGCTACCCCGGCGGCAACTTCGTCTCCGGCTACCGCTGGGAGGACGGCGTCGGCCCCAAGGAGCTCCGGCCGCGCCGGCTCGACCTGGCCTGGCACAGCACCGAGACCAACGAGGTCGGGGTGGACGAGTTCGTCCGCTGGTGCCGCAAGGCCGGGGTGGAGCCGATGATGGCGGTCAACCTCGGCACCCGCGGCATCGAGGCCGCGCTGGACCTGCTGGAGTACTGCAACCACCCCTCCGGCACCGCCCTCGCCGACCGGCGGATCGCGGGCGGCGCCAAGGAGCCGCACGACGTACGGATGTGGTGCCTGGGCAACGAGATGGACGGCCCCTGGCAGACCGGCCACAAGACCGCCGCCGAGTACGGCCGGCTGGCCGCCGAGACCGCCCGCGCCATGCGGATGATCGACCCGAACCTGGAGCTGGTCGCCTGCGGCAGCTCCAGCTCGTCGATGCCGACCTTCGGCGCGTGGGAGGCCGAGGTGCTCACCCACACCTACGACGTCGTCGACTACATCTCCTGCCACGCCTACTACGAGGAGAAGGACGGCGACCTGGGCAGCTTCCTCGCCTGCGCCACCGACATGGAGTTCTTCATCCGCTCGGTGGCCGCCACCGCCGACCACGTGGGCGCGAAGCTGAAGTCGCGCAAGCGGATCGACATCTCCTTCGACGAGTGGAACGTGTGGTACCTGTCCCGCTTCCAGAACGCCGACCCCCCGTCGGACTGGCCGGTCGCGCCGCGCCTGCTGGAGGACCACTACCACCTGGCCGACGCGGTCGCGGTCGGCGGCCTGCTGATCACGCTGCTGCGGCACAGCGACCGGGTGCGCGCCGCGTCGCTGGCGCAACTGGTCAACGTCATCGCCCCGATCATGACCGAGCCGGGCGGGCGGGCGTGGAGGCAGACCACGTTCCACCCGTTCGCCCAGGCCAGCAGGTACGCGAGCGGCGACGTGCTACGCGTGGAGCCGGTCTGCCCGAGCTACGAGACGGCCGCGTACGGACAGGTGCCGCTGCTGCACGCGGTCGCCACCCACGACGAGCGGTCCACCACCGTGTTCGCGATCAACCGCTCCACCGACCGGCCGATGGAGCTGCGCATCGACGCCCGCGCCCTCGGCGGGGCGCGCGTCCTGGAGGCGAGCACGCTGAGCGGCCCGGACGTCTACGCCCGCAACACCGCCGACGACCCCGGCCGCGTCGCGCCCCGCCCCAACCCGGACGTGCGGCACGACCCGGAGACCGTGGTGCTGCCCCCGGTCTCCTGGAACGTCATCAGGCTCGGCTGAGCCCCGGGGCTGCGCCGGTGCTCTCGCGTACGACCAGCTCCGGCTCCACCAGGCGCCGGGCCTCGGGCTCGGCGCCCGCCATGCGGTCGAGCAGCATGTGGAAGGCGTGCCGGCCCACCTCGCCGAAGTCCTGCCTGACGGTGGTGAGCGGCGGCCAGAAGTACGCGGCCTCGGGGATGTCGTCGAACCCGACCACGCTGACGTCCTCCGGCACCCGCCGCCCCGCCTCGCGCAGCGCCCGCAGCACCCCGAGCGCCATCTGGTCGTTGGCCACGAACACCGCGGTGACCTCGGGATCGTCGGCCAGCCGGCGGCCGAGCTGGTATCCCGAGCGCGAGCTCCAGTCGCCGCGCAGCACGTCGGGCACCGGCCGCCCGGCGGCCTCCAGCACCCCGCGCCAGCCCTCGATGCGGCCGTTGGCGTCGAGCCAGTCGGCCGGGCCCCCGACGTGCCAGACGCTCTGATGGCCGAGGCTGAGCAGGTGGCGGGTGGCCCTGACCGCCCCGGCGCGCTGGTCGACCTTGGCCACCGGCACGGGGATGTCGTCACCGGCGTCCACCGCGACCACCGGCATCGCCGGCGGCAGGTGGCGCAGCCCGTCGGCGGCCGACTCGTGCGGCGCCACGATGATCACCCCGTCCACCGCCTGCGCGCGCAGCCGCTCGACGCCCTCGCGGATGGAGGTGCGGTGCAGCGAGCTCAGGCTGGCGATGCTCACGTTGTAGCCGGCGTGCCGGGCGGCCTGCTCGACGCTGTAGAGCGTGGAGGCCGGACCGTAGAGCGTGGTGTCGATGCTGACCACGCCGAGCACACCGGAACGGCCGGTCACGAGCTGGCGGGCGGCGTGGTTGGGCCGGTAGTCGAGCTCCTTGACAGCGGCGAGAACCCGCTCCCTGGTCTCGGCCCTGACCCGCTCGGGCGCGTTGAGCACCCGCGAGACGGTCATCGTGGAAACCCCCGCGAGAACGGCCACGTCCATGAGCACCGCAGGCCGCCCCGTCTTGGCTTTGACCACAGCTCACCCCCTGCCAGGTAAACGCTAACAGGCGAAAGGGGCAGACGCGCGCAACATCTCAGGGCAAGTGTTCGGCACGGGGAGGGGCCGGAGGACGCGAAAAAGCCCCGGCCTGGGCGACCGGGGCTCTCGACGACGTGCTGGTGGACGATACTGGGATTGAACCAGTGACCTCTTCCGTGTCAGGGAAGCGCTCTCCCGCTGAGCTAATCGTCCTTGTGAGGTGGCGACGGGATTTGAACCCGTGTGGACGGCTTTGCAGGCCGCTGCCTCGCCTCTCGGCCACGCCACCGCGTCAACATCCCACTCCGAGCGGAAGACGGGATTCGAACCCGCGACCCTCACCTTGGCAAGGTGATGCTCTACCACTGAGCCACTTCCGCGTTGCTGCTTTCACAACTCTAGCGGGTTTTCGGCGTTGATGCTTACTTGCGAAGCTGCCGGGCCACGCTCCGCTCGGTCGCAGGCAGGCTGAGGAAGATCTCCAGGATGCGGGTGAGGCGGTGGACCTCGATGCGGTGGAAGGCCGGGCCCTCGGAGCGGGCCAGGACGAGGGTCAGCGCCAGCGGTGGCAGCGGGGCGTGGATGATGTGCAGCCCGTCGGCCAGGGTCATGGCGGCCGGGCGGGACGGCGCCTCGGCCGGGAGGTCGAACTCCTGCGGGGCCCGCCAGCTCGCGTAGACCACCCGGCCGCCGGAGGCCGTGGCCGCCCAGTCGGCGCTGAACAGCACCGGCAGGGAGTCGACGAGCGTGGTCAGCGCGCGGTCGCCCGCCGTGGTGATGTATTTGAGTATCTCCAGCTCCGGGTAGGTGCCGGGCGCCTCGCGGGTGGTCCAGATCGCCTCGACGGCGACGCCTTCGACGCCCTCCAGGCTGTTGACGAGATCCTGCCGGGACGTGCTCTCCGGGCAGAAGATCGTCAGGTCGTCGAGTGCGGTGCCCGCGCCCCGGTCGAGGACGATCACCTGGGTGATGTCGGCCCCCGCCGCACCCAGGACCTTGGTGACCTGCGCCAGGGAGCCCGGCTTGTCGGGCAGCCGCACGCGTACGCGAAGAAGCATCCATTTCCCCCTCACCGAGATGCCGATCACAGCCTATCGGCCGAATACCGGTCACAGCCTGACCTGCGCTACAACTGGGCGGATGAAGATTGGGCCTCTCGGAGTGTGGCCGCCGGTGGTGCTGGCGCCGATGGCGGGCATCACGAACGCGCCGTTCCGGGTGCTGTGCAGGGAGCAGGGCGCCGGGCTGTTCGTGTGCGAGATGATCACCACACGCGGGCTGGTGGAACGCAACCCCAAGACCATGCGGATGATCCGGTTCGACGGCTCCGAGCGGCCGAGGAGCATCCAGCTCTACGGGGTGGACCCCGACATCGTGGGCCGGGCGGTCCGCATGATCGCCGAGGAGGATCTCGCCGATCACGTCGATCTCAACTTCGGCTGCCCGGTGCCCAAGGTGACCAGGCGCGGGGGCGGGTCGGCGCTGCCGTACAAACGGGGCCTGCTGCGCCGCATCCTGCGGGCCGCGGTCGCGAACGCCGGGGCGCTGCCCGTGACGATGAAGATGCGCAAGGGCATCGACGACGACCACCTGACCTACCTCGACGCGGGGCGCATCGCGGCCGAGGAGGGCGTCGCGGCGATCGCGCTGCACGCCCGCACGGCCAGGCAGCACTACGGCGGGCTCGCCGACTGGGCGGCCATCGCCCGGCTGAAGGAGGCCGTGCCGGAGATCCCCGTGCTGGGCAACGGCGACATCTGGTGCGCCGACGACGCGCTGCGCATGGTGGCCGAGACCGGCTGCGACGGCGTGGTGGTGGGGCGCGGCTGCCTGGGCCGCCCGTGGTTGTTCAAGGACCTGGAGAACGCCTTCAACGGCAGCCCCGAGCGGGTCCGCCCCACGCTCGGCGAGGTGGCCGGGATGATGATGCGGCACGCCGAGGGGCTGGCCGGCTGCTTCGACATCGAGCGCTACGCCGTCGCCGACTTCCGCAAGCACGTCGGCTGGTACCTGAAGGGCTTCACGGTCGGCGCCGAACTGCGGCGCGAGCTGGGCACCGCCGAGTCGCTCGACGGGCTGCGGGCCGGCCTCGCCAAGCTGGAGCACGACCAGCCGTGGCCGCCCCACACCGACACCCCGCGCGGCAAGTCGGGCGAGCGGGACAAGGTGCTCCTGCCGGACGGCTGGCTGGACGACCCGTGGGACGTGGCGGTGCCGCAGGACGCCGAGTCCGAGGTGTCCGGCGGCTGACCTCCCGGACAGGTCAGCGGGCGACCGGGAGCGGGCCGCGGTCCGGGGGGAAGAGCTGGTCGTCGAGGTGGGCTACCGCGTACTCGATGGCGCCCACCACCACGCACTCGTCCCCGAGCGTCGAGGCCCGCACCTCCGGCATCCGCATGCAGCGGGTCTCCAGCCGCCGCCGCAGCGGCTCCAGGAGCACGTCGGACGAGCGCGAGAACCCGCCGCCGAGCACCACCATCTGCGGGTCCAGGATGAGCACCATGGCGGCGGTGCCCACGGCGAGGTCGTCGACGTAGCGCTCGACGCACTCCACCGCGACCGGGTCGCCGTTGCGGGCGGCGGCGAGGGTGTGGCCGGCCGCGTCCTCCGGCGCGACGCCCTCGGGCACGCACGCGCAGGTGTTGAGATGCTCGGGCGCGTCGAACCAGCGGGACTCGGGCAGCATCGCGACCTCCCCGGCCGCCGCGCCGAACCCCCGGTGCACCTTGCCGTCGATCACCAGGCCCGCGCCCATACGCCGCCCGACGTGCAGGAACACCACGTCCCTCGCGCCCTGGGCGACGCCGCGCCTGGTCTCGGCCATGGCGGCCAGGCGGCTGTCGTTCTCGATGAGCACGGGGCAGGGGAACATCTCGCGCAGCCGTCCCGCGAGGTCGAGGTCGCGCCAGGCGGGGACGGCGGCGGAGTAGATGACCCGGCCCTCGACGTCGATGACGCCGATGGTGCCGACGGCGACCGTCCAGAGGTCGGAGACGGAGGTGCGGCTCAGCGTCAGGCACCCCTCGACGGCCCGCTCGATCGCGGCCAGGCGCTCCTCCAGCGGGGCGTCGGGCAGCACCGGCTGCCGGGTCTCGGCCAGGATCTCCCCGTCCAGGTCGGACAGGGCGGCGCGGATGTTGTGACCCCCTATGTCGACGCCCACCAGGTAGCCGCTGTCGGCGCGGAAGCGGTAGCGGCGGGCGGGCCGGCCCATCGTGCCGGGGCTGGGCGGCACCTCCTCCACCCAGCCGAGCCCCATCAGCTCGTCGGCGACCTCCTTCATGGACGGCCGCGACAGGCCCGTGCGCTCGGCGAGCGCCGACAGGGTGAGCGGGCCCGCCCGGCGCAGCGCGCGGATGGCGGTCAGCGAGTTGAGCTGGCGCAGCCGGGACAGGTCGCCGCCGCGTAGGTCCGCCATTCGCCGTGTCCTTTGGTAGGTCTCCTGTTTATGTCAGGCATTATGCCAGGGATCAAGGGCTGTACGAGCGCCATAGGCCCGTGCTACTAATGAAGCGCTCCTTCGTAAGTAGAACAGGAAAGAGGTCTGATGTCGTTCGTTGACATCGGCGAGGTCGCGTACGTCCCCGGCTCGGCCCGGGTGTTCGAGCACGGCTGGCAGTCGTGGAGCCCCACGGGCGCCTATCGCCTGGACGAGACCCCGCCCCGGCCCGCGAACGGGACGATACAGATCCTCTGCTACCGCCCCGGCACGCCGGTCCCCGAGCGCACGTTCCAGGGGGAGGGCCTGCTCGCGGTCGAGACGGGCGACGGTTCCGTGGAGCTGTGGTCCGCCGCCGGCCCCCACGAGGTGCCCTCGATCCGGGCCCGCGAGGAGGGCGGCCGCCTGGTGATCTCGGCCGACGCCCCGGCCCGCCACCACCGCGTCGAGGGCGATCTCGGCACGGCACTGCGCCGGTGGGCGGAGACGATGGCCGCCGCCGCTTCCGCGCCGCGCACGTTCCCTGCTTTACCGCCCATGTGGTGCACCTGGTACGGCTACTGGGACAAGGTCGTCGAGGCCGACGTCCTGGAGAACCTGGAGCTCGCCACCCGCCACGGCCTGCCCGCCGACATGTTCCTCATCGACGACGGCTACGAGGCCGGCATCGGCGACTGGCTGGACCCCCGTCCCGGCTTCGGCTCACTCGCCCGCGCCGTGGACGCCGTCACCGGCACCGGCCGCCGCGCCGGCATCTGGACCGCCCCCTTCCTGGTCGGCCACGACAGCCGCCTGTACCGGGAGCATCCCGAGTGGCTGGTCGGCGGCGCGTACGCGGGCCGCATGTGGAACCAGGACCTCGCCGTCCTCGACGTCACCCATCCGGACGCGGCCGAGCACCTGACGCAGGTCTTCCGCACGTTCGCCGGCATGGGGATCACCCACTTCAAGCTCGACTACCTGTACGCCGGCGCGCTCGCCGGCCGCCGCCACGAGGACCTCGACCCGATCGCCGCCTACCGGCGCGGCCTGGAGCTCATCCGGCGCGGCGCCGGCGAGGAGGCCACGCTGCACGGCTGCGGCGCCCCGATGCTGCCCAGCATCGGCCTGGTGGACGTCATGCGGGTCAGCCCCGACATCGCGCTCACCCTGCGGCCCAGGTCCGGGGACATCAGCCAGCCCTCGCAGCTCGGCGCCCGCCTCACCGGCGCGGCGCGGGAGTTCCTGCACGCCCGGTGGTGGGTCAACGACCCGGACTGCATCGTCGTCCGCCCCGAGATGGAGGCGCGGGAGGAGTGGGCGGCGCACGTCGCGGCCACCGGCGGGCTGCGCGGCTCCAGCGACCCGATCGCCGCCCTGGACGAGTGGGGCATGGAGACGACCCGGCGGCTGCTGGTCCCCACCGCGACGGACCCGTCGTGACCCGAGGCCGCAGGGGAGGATGGCACGCCTACCTCTTCATCGGGCCCAGCCTCTTCGGTGTGGTGGCGTTCCTGCTGCTCCCCATGGTCATCGTGCTCGTGCTGAGCCTGTTCGACTGGGAGCTGCTGTCCGCACCCGAGTTCGCCGGCCTGGACAACTACCGCCGCCTGGCCACCGACGGCGGCACCTGGCACTCGCTCCTCGTCACCGTCGGCTACGTCCTGCTGTCGATCCCGCTGCAGACCGTCCTCGCCCTCGCGCTGGCGGTGCTGCTCGACCGGCGGGTGAAGGGCCTGCGGTTCTACCGCTCGCTGTTCGTGGTGCCGTGGATGGCGACGCCGATCGTCCTCGGCCTCGTCTGGCAGTGGATCTTCGATCCGCGCGACGGCGCGCTCAACAGCGCGCTGGCGCTGGTCGGCGTGACCGGCCCCGACTGGCTGTCCGACCCGTCCTGGGCGCTGCCGGCCGTCGCGCTGGTCAGCGTCTGGCAGCACACCGGCTACAACATGCTGTTCTTCCTGGCCGGGCTGCAGGGCATCCCGCGCGAGCTGCACGACGCCGCCGCCGTGGACGGCGCGGGGCCGCGCGAACGCTTCTGGCGGGTGACGCTGCCGCTGCTCAACCCCACGATGTTCTTCGTCACGGTGACCAACCTCATCGGCGCCTTCCAGGTGTTCGACACGGTGTACGCGATGACGGACGGCGGGCCGAGCCACAGCACCGAGGTGCTGAACTTCCGCATCTTCCAGACCGCGTTCAAGGAGTTCGACTTCGGCTACGCGGCCACGCTGTCGACGCTGCTGTTCGCGGTCATCTTCGCGGTGACGCTGGCGCAGGTCCGGTTCTTCGGCAAGCGCACCACCTACGACCTGAGCTGAGGAGTCATGGCCAAGCGCGTCCTCCTGTACGCCGTGCTCACGATCGGCGCTTTCGTGTCGGTGTTCCCGTACCTGCTGGTGGTGCTGACCGCGTTCAAGACGCAGGCGCAGCTCAGCTCGACCGAGCCGTGGCTGCCGGGGCTGCCGCCGACGACGGGCAACCTCGCCACGATGCTGGCCGGCGACTTCCCCCGCTACGTGCTCAACACGGCGGTGATGACGGCGCTGCTGACGGCCGGGCAGCTGGTGTTCACCACGTTCGCCGCCTACGCCTTCGCCCGGCTGCGCTTCCGCGGCAGGGACGTGCTGTTCTGGCTGTACGTGGCCACCATGATGGTGCCGAGCGCCGTCACCATGATCCCGCTCTTCCTCATCATGCGGGAGCTGGGCCTGGTCAACACCTGGTACGGCCTGCTCGCCCCCTACATCCTCGGCACCCCGTACGGGATCTTCCTGATGCGGCAGTTCTTCAAGAGCCTGCCCGCCGGGCTGGAGGAGGCGGCCCGCATCGACGGGGCGGGGCTGATGACGATCCTGCTGCGCGTGCTGCTGCCGCTGTGCCGGCCCGCGCTCGGCACGCTCGCCATCATCACCGTCATCTCGTCGTGGAACAGCTTCCTGTGGCCGCTGATCATCACCAGCGGCGACGACACCCGCGTGATCACCGTCGCCATCGCCACGCTCAAGTCCGGCATCGGCGTCGACTACCACCTCATGATGGCCGGCAGCCTGATCGCCCTGGTGCCGATGGTGGCCGTCTTCATCTTCTTCCAGAAACACATCGTCAGGTCGGTGGTCCTCACCGGCCTCAAATGAGAACCCGAACAAGAAGAGGTCAGCGAATGATGCCAACCCCCCGGATTCGCTGGGCCGGGGCGCTGCTCGGCGCCGCCATGCTCGTCCTGCCCGCCTGCTCCTCCTCAGGGGACTCCGGCAAGGTCAGCCTGACCTACCGGCTCTGGGACGAGCAGCAGAAGGCCGGCTACGACCAGGTCATGGCGGCCTTCGAGAAGGCCAATCCCGGCATCGACGTCACCGTCGAGCTCCTGCCCTACGACCAGTACTGGACCAAGCTCACCGCGGACGTGGTCGCCGGCACCGCGCCGGACGTGTTCTGGATGACGCCCACCCAGTTCCCGGAGTTCGTCACCAAGGGCGTGCTCGCCCCGGTGCAGGTGGACGCCGCCAAGTACCACAAGACCGTCGTCGGCTCCTTCACCTACCAGGACAAGCTGTACGGCGTCCCGAAGGACTGGGGCACCGTCGGCCTGCTCTACAACAAGGACCTGTTCGCCAAGGCGGGCGTGGAGATGCCGGACAAGCTCACCTGGGCCGCCGACGGCAGCGGCACGCTGCTCGACACGGCCCGCAAGCTCACCGTGGACGAGGCCGGCAAGCACCCCGGCGAGTCCGGCTTCGACCCCGCCAAGGTCAAGACGTACGGCTTCGCCTCCTGGAACCACTACCAGACCCAGTGGATGAACTGGGTCGTCTCCAACGGCGGCAAGCTCGTCGACCAGCCCTTCGGCAAGTACGCCTTCAACGAGCCGGCCGCCGTCCAGGCGCTGCAGTTCGGCGTGGACCTGGTCAACAAGCACCACGTCTCGCCGCCCGCGACCCGGACGAACCCGCCCACCGGCAAGGTCACCGACATGTTCAAGGCCGGCGAGGTCGCGATGTTCCCCGCCAACAACGCGCTGCTGCCGTTCGTGGCGCCCGAGGCGACGTTCGAGCTCGGCGTCGCCCTCATGCCCGAGGGCCCGGCCGGGCGCGCGGTCAACCTCAACGGCCTGGCCGAGGCCGTCTACGCCAAGAGCGAGCACCCGCAGGAGGCCATGAAGCTGGCGCAGTATCTCGGCACGGCGGAGGCGCAGAAGATCATGGCCGACGGTGGCTACGCCTTCCCCGCGCTCGACGGCCTGTCGCAGGGCTACGTGGACTACTGGAAGTCGAAGAAGGTGGACGTCTCGCCGTTCGTGGAGGAGGCGGCGGGCACCACCTTCCCGCTGCCGATCACCACCGGCTTCACCGGCTTCGAGACGAAGCTTAACCAGCTGTTCAACGAGATGTACCTCGGAAAACTCTCTCCGCAACAGGCCGCCGACCAGGCTGTCGCAGAAGGCAACGCCACCGTCGAGTAAGGATCCCCCATGATCACCCGGCGTTCTCTGTTCGCCGGGGGCGCGAGCCTGGGCCTGACCGCCGCACTGGGCGTCCAACCCGTGCGCGCGGCGGCCCGCCGTGCCCCTCTCTCCGACCCCTTCCAGCTCGGGATCGCCTCCGGCGAGCCCACCTCTGACGGCGTGGTCCTGTGGACGCGCCTCGCCATGGACCCGGTGGCGCTCGACGGGCTCGGCGGCATGCCGGGCCGGGCCGTGCCCGTCCAGTGGGAGCTGGCCAAGGACGAGGGCTTCCGCCGCGTCGTACGCCGCGGCACCGAGGTCGCCCGCCCCGAGGCCGCCCACAGCGTGCACGTCGAGCTCGACGGCCTCGACCCCGGCGCGGAGTACTTCTACCGCTTCCGCGCCGAGGGCGAGATCAGCCCGGCCGGCCGCACGCTGACCGCCCCCGCCCCGAACAGCCGCGGCCGCGCGCTCAACCTGTCGTTCACCTCGTGCGCCGACTACCAGACCGGCTGGTTCACGCCGTACCGGCGGATGGCCGAGGACCAGCCCGACCTCATCGCCTTCCTCGGCGACTACATCTACGAGTACGGCGACTACAAGTACCCCGTACGCGACCAGGCCGGCGGCGAATGCCTCGACCTGGCCGGCTACCGGCTGCGCCACGCCCAGCACAAGGCCGACCCGGAGTCGCAGCTCGCCCACGCGATCGCGCCCTGGGTTGTCGTGTGGGACGACCACGACATCGAGAACGCCTGGGCGGGTGACGTGCCCGAGCAGCCGGACCCGCCGTTCCTGAAGCGGCGGGCCGACGCCTTCCAGGCGTACTACGAGAACATGCCGCTGCGCCGGGCCCAGAAGCCCAACGGGTCCTCGCTGCGGCTGCACCGCAGCATCCGCTGGGGCGAGGTGGCCAACCTGCACCTGCTCGACACCCGGCAGTACCGCGACCTGTACGCCTGCACCGGCAGGAGCGGCACCGTCGGCGCCGACTGCCTGGAGCGGTTCGAGCCCAACAGGACCATCCTCGGCCAGGAGCAGGAGGCGTGGCTCGACGCGCGGCTCAAGGACTCGCGCGCCACCTGGGACCTGCTCGGCCAGCAGGTCTTCTTCATGGAGATGGACTGGACGAACGGCGCGGGCAAGGGCTACTCCAACGAGGGCTGGGACGGCTACGTCGCCTCCCGCAACCGGCTGACCTCCGCCATCGACGCCTACCGCCGCAACGCCGTCGTCCTCACCGGAGACGTGCACTCCCACTGGGCGGGCGAGGTCAAGCGCGACTACGCCGACCCCGAGTCGAAGTCCGTCGCCGTCGAGCTGGTCACTACCTCGGTCACCAGCGCCGGCAACGGCCTGGACGAGTACCCCGACACGCAGAACCTGCTGGCGGAGAACCCGCACGTGAAGTTCTTCAACGGCCGCCGCGGCTACGTCCGCACCCGGATCACCCAGCAGGAGATGAAGGTCGACTTCCGCTCCGTGTCCCGGGTCACCGAGCCGTACGCCCCGGCCTACACCTCCGGCTCCTTCGTCATCGAGCCGGGCCGCCCCCAGCTCAACCCCGCCTGACAGGAACCCCCCATGCGCACCTTCACGGCCGTCGCCGCGACGGCCCTCCTCGCCCTGCCCCTCGTCCCGTTATCGAGCGCCGCCGGCGCCGCCGAGGCCGTCCGCCCGCCGATGGGCTGGAGCAGCCGCACGCTCGGCTGCGCGGTCACCGAGGCGGCGGTGCTCAAGGCGGCCGACGCCCTCGCGCCCCTCGCCCCGCTCGGCTACCGGTACGTCATCATCGACGACTGCTGGCTCGCCCCGCAGCGATCCGGCGGCGCCCTCGTCCCCGACCCGGCCCGCTTCCCCGCCGGCATCGCCGCCCTGGCCGCCGGCCTGCACGCCAAGGGGCTGAAACTGGGCCTCTCCCTGTCGGCGGGCACCAAGGCGTGCGCCGGCGGGGGCCCCGGCTCGTACAAGAACGAGGCCGCCGACGCCGCCCGGCTCAAGGAGTGGGGGGTGGACCACGTCACGTACGCCTGGTGCAACATCCCCACCGCCGACTTCCCCGGCCAGAACGTCCAGCAGATCGCCCAGACCCTCTACCCGCGCATGCGCGAGGCCCTGGGCGACGGCGTCGTGTTCGCCATGAACAACGAGGACGGCAGCACCGTCCCATGGCTGTGGGGCAAGGACGCCAAGGCCACCACCTGGCGCACCAACGTCTACAACCGGCCCATCCCGGACGCCTACCCGAACATGGTCGACATCTGGGAGACCAACCAGCTCAGAGCCGAGTACGCGGGCGGCGGCAGCTACGCCGACCCCGACCTCGTCCAGGCGGGCCGCGGCGGCATGACCGACACCGAGTACCGCACCCAGTTCACGCTCTGGGCCATGGGCGCGGCCCCGCTCGTCCTGCAGGCCGACCCGGCCGCCGCGCCGCCCGCGATCGTCGCCGACCCCGACGTGATCGCCGTGGACCAGGACGAGCTGGGCGCGCACGGCCGCCTCGTCAAGAGCGACGGCTGGTACCACGTGCTGGCCAAGCCGCTCGCGGGCGGCGACCGGGCGGTCGCGCTGTTCAACGAGAGCGACCGGGCCGCCACCATCTCCTGGTCGCTCGGCTCCGGCCGCTTCCGCGTCGAGGAGCTGTGGACCGGCGCGGTCGCGACCACGACGGGCGCGCTGGCGGCCCAGGTGCCCGCGCACGCCGCCCTGCTCTACCGGGTCAGCGCCCGCAACGATTCCGCGCCGCCGCTGGTGACGTTCGAGGCGGACCCGGCGAAGGTCCTCGGCGACGACCGGCCCACCACGCTGGAGCCCGGCAGGACGGGCGAGATCGTCACCCGCGTCACCAACACCGGGGCCACCGCGCGGCTGCGCGACGTCGAGGTGACCGCCTCCGGGCCGCAGGGCTGGAAGATCGCCGCCCGCACCCCGGTCAGGACCGGCCGGCTCGACGGCGGCGACGCCTTCACCGTCACCTGGGCGGTCACCCCGCCGGAGGGGACCGCGCCCGGCACGTACGAGCTTGCCTTCGAGGCGGCAGGGCAGCGCGCCACCGCCGTCGTGGCCGTCGCCACCGGCCCCGGGGCGGGCCGCACCTACCTCAGCGACCTCGCCTGGACCCGGGCCGCCAACCACTTCGGGCCGGTCGAGAAGGACATGAGCAACGGCGAGCGCGCCGCGGGCGACGGCCGCCCGCTCACCATCGAGGGCGTGCGCTTCGCCAAGGGACTCGGCGCGCACGCGCCCGCCGACATCGAGTTCTACACCGGCGGGCGCTGCACGTCCGTGTCGTTCCAGGCCGGGATCGACGACGAGGTGGGCGCGGCCGGCTCCGCCGGGTTCGAGGTCTGGGCCGACGGCGGCCGGGTCGCCTATTCCGGCCTGCTGACCGGCGCCATGCCGGCCCGCGCGGTCACCGCGGACGTCACCGGCGCCCGCCACGTCCGGCTGGTCGCGACCAACGGCGGCGACAACGCCACCTCCGACCACGTCGACTTCGCCGACGCCGTCATCACCTGCGAGTAGGGAGTCACCTGTTCATGATCGTTCCCAAGCCCGTCACGTACGAGCCCAGGCCGGGCCCGTTCATCCTCGACGGCCGGACCTCGCTCACCGCCGATCCGGCGCTGGCCGGGCCGGCCGCCTGGCTGCGCGGCGAGCTCGCCCCCGTCACGGGCGGCGAGCTGCTGCCGGGGCCGGGCTCGGGAACGATCAGGCTCGGCCTCGGCGACCTGCCGCCGGAGGGCTACCGGCTGACCGTCGGCCCGGGGGAGGCCGAGATCGTGGCGGGCGGCCCCGCCGGGGCCTTCTACGGGGCGCAGACCTTCCGGCAGCTCCTGCCGCCCGCCGCCTTCCGGCGGGCCGCCGCCGGGCCCTTCGAGGCGCCCGGCGCGTACGTCGAGGACGCCCCCCGCTTTGCCTGGCGCGGCTGCCTGCTCGACGTCGCCCGGCACTTCATGACCAAGCACGAGGTGCTGCGCTTCATCGACCTGCTGGCCCTGCACAAGCTGAACGTGCTCCACCTGCACCTCACCGACGACCAGGGCTGGCGCGTCGAGATCCGCCGCCACCCCCGGCTCACCGAGGCCGGCTCCTGGCGCGGGGAGAGCCAGAGCGGCTGGAACGGCGCCATGGACGGCCGCCCGCACGGCGGCTACTACACCCAGGACGACATCAGGGAGATCGTCGCCTACGCCGCCCGGCGGCACATCATGGTCGTCCCCGAGATCGACCTGCCCGGCCACACCCAGGCCGCCATCGCCGCCTACCCGGAGCTGGGCAACCTCGGCACGCCCCTGGAGGTGCGCACCACCTGGGGCGTCGGCGTGAACGTGCTCAACGCCGAGGAGTCCACCATCGCCTTCTTCCAGGAGGTGCTGGAGGAGGTGCTGGAGCTGTTCCCCGGCCCGTACGTGTCCATCGGCGGCGACGAGTGCCGCAAGGACCAGTGGCGGGAGAGCCCGTCGGCGCGCCGCCGCATGCGGGAGCTGGGGCTGCGCGACGAGGAGGAGCTGCAGAGCTGGATCGTCCACCGCTTCGACGAGTGGCTGAGCGCCCGGGGCCGCCGCCTGGTCGGCTGGGACGAGATCCTGGAGGGCGGCCCGCCCCCCGGCGCGGTGGTCGCGTCCTGGCGGGGCGACCTCGGCGCGGTGATCGCCGCCGAACGCGGCCACGACGTCGTCAACTGCGCCAACACCAGCCTCTACCTGGACTACCGGCAGGCGGAGGGGGAGGAGGAGCCGGTGCCGTTCGGCCCCGTGCTGACGCTGGAGGACGTCTACACCTTCGAGCCCGTGCCCGAGGCGCTGCGCGGCCGGCCCGCCGCCGGCCGCGTGCTCGGCGCGCAGTGCGGCGTGTGGACCGAGCTGATCGACTCCGCCCGCCGCGTGGACTACATGGCCTTCCCGCGGCTCGCGGCCTTCGCCGAGACCGTGTGGAGCCCGGAGGGGCGCGACCTCGCGCACTTCAGGGAGCGGCTGGCCGCCCACCTGCCCCGGCTGGACGCGATCGGCGTGGAGTACCGGCGGGCGGACGGGCCGTTGCCCTGGCAGCGGCGGCCCGGCGTGCCCGGCCGTCCCGAGGACGCCGAGCGGTGGCGGGCCAAGCTCGCGGCGTGGACCGCGAACCTGCCTCAGATCTCGACGTGACCGCCGCTGCGCCAGTAGACGTTGCCCTCCCGTGACAGCAGCGCCTCGTCCACCAGGTAGCGGCGCAGGGCCGCGTAGTCGTCGTGGAAGGCCCGCAGCGCCACGTTGACGTCCTTCTCCGCGTAACGCCTGCCCGGCTCGAAGACCAGGGCGATGTACCGCAGCACGACCAGCCTCTTGTCGCGGCGCATCGCCAGGGTCGTCAGCCGCCCGTCGACCAGGAACGTGCGCAGCACCCGCTCCTCGTCGCTCAGCGCCTCGGCGGGCTCGGCCTGGGCCCGCAGCAGCTCTCTGAACCGTTCGGGCGCCGCCCGCCACTTGCCGCTCTCGTCGCGCGCGGCCAGCCCGCCCGCCTCCAGCTTGTGCAGCGTCTTCGGCGGCAGCCCGTCGCTCTCGCCGAGCACCAGGGAGGCGAAGGCGCGCAAGGTGTCGTCCTGGGAGAGCAGCCCGAGGACGCGTCTGATCTCTTCGTCACTCATTTGATCTATTTTGCCCATGGGCGCCAGTCATTTTTCGGGACCGCGAAGGACCCGACCCGAGTGGTTGGGAAATGTCACGATCTTAAGACAGTGTCATGACACGACCCCTACGTCCCGCGTCGGACACTGAATCGACAGGCGTGTGCCGGGACGCCCTTGCCAGTCCGTTCCGGCACACGGCTTGTCATCTCCCTACAGCCGGTTGAGCCCCTGCACGTGCAGCACGGCCCGGCCCTCCTCGTCGGAGGCGGCGAGGTCCACCTGGGCGTCGATGCCCCAGTCTCCGTCGCCCGCCGGATCCTTGATCGTCTGGCGCACCTTCCAGAGCCCCTGCTCCTCCTCGATGCGCAGCAGCGCGGGCCCGCGCGCGTCGGCGTCGGTGCCGATCTCCTCGTGGTCGGCGTAGTAGGCGTCCAGCGCCGCGCCCCAGTCGACGTCGGGAGCCAGCTCCGCCAGCTCCTCCTCCTTCTCCAGCGCGCACAGCTCGACCAGCCGGAACATGGCGTTGCGGACCAGCACCCTGAAGGCCCTCGGGTTGCCGGTGACCGGCCGCACCCTCGCCTCCAGCTCCTGCTGCCGCTCCAGCGCCTCGGCCGGGTTGGCCAGCTTCTCCCACTCGTCGATGAGCGAGGAGTCGACCTGCCGGACCAGCTCGCCCAGCCACTCGATGAGGTCGATCAGGTCGTCGGTCTTGAGATGCTCGGGCACCGTGCGCGACAGCGTGCGGTAGGCGTCGGCGAGGTAACGCAGCACCGTGCCCTCGGAGCGGGCCAGCTCGTAGAACTGGATGTAGTCGCCGAAGGTCATCGCGCGCTCGAACATGTCGCGCACCACCGACTTCGGGCTCACCGTGTGGTCGGCGACCCACGGATGGCCGCGCCGGTAGGTCTCGTACGCGCCGAGCAGCAGGTCCTCCAGCGGCATCGGGTACATGACCTCGGTGAGCCGCTCCATGCGCTCTTCGTACTCGATGCCGTCGGCCTTCATCTGCGCGACGGCCTCGCCCTTCGCCTTCTTGAGCTGCGCCGACAGGATCTGGCGCGGGTCGTCGAGGATCGACTCGACGATCGAGACCAGGTCCAGCGCGTACGACGGCGACTCGCGGTCCAGCAGGTCGAAGGCCGCCAGCGCGAACGTCGACAGCGCCTGGTTGAGCGCGAAGTCCTCCTGCAGCTCGATGGTGAGCCGGGCCCGGCGGCCCTGCTCGTCCGGCTCGGCGAACTGCTCGACGATGCCGCCCGCGAGCAGCGACCGGTAGATGGCGATGGCCTGGCTGATGTGCCGGCGCTGCCACTTGCGGTCCTCGTGGTTGTCGGTCAGCAGGTGCTTCATCGCCTGGAAGCAGTCGCCCGGCCGGTTGATGACGGCCAGCAGCATCGCGTTGGTGACCTTGAAACGCGACTGGAGCGGCTCGGGCTCGGCCTCCTGCAGCTTCTGGAAGGTCTCCTCGCTCCAGCCGACGAACCCCTCCGGCGGCTTCTTGCGGGCGTAGCCGCGCCGCCGCTTGGGATCGTCGCCGATCTTGGCGAGGGCGCGGGCGTTGTCGATCTCGTGCTCGGGGGCCTGGCAGGCGACGTAGCCGATGGTGTCGAAGCCCGCCCGGCCGGCCCGGCCGGCGATCTGGTGGAACTCGCGGGCGCGCAGCCTGCGGACCTTGTTGCCGTCGTACTTCGACAGCGCGGTGAACAGCACCGTGCGGATCGGGACGTTGACGCCGACGCCGAGGGTGTCGGTGCCGCAGATGACCTTGAGCAGGCCCGCCTGCGCCAGGCGTTCGACCAGGCGGCGGTATTTCGGCAGCATGCCCGCGTGGTGCACGCCGATGCCGTGGCGGACCAGCCGTGACAGCGCCCGGCCGAAGCGGGTGGTGAAGCGGAAGCCGCCGATCATCGCGGCGATGGCCTCCTTCTCGGCCTTCGTCGCCATGTTGATCGACATCAGCGACTGGGCCCGCTCCATGGCCGCGGCCTGCGTGAAGTGCACGACGTAGACCGGCGCCTGGCCGGTGGAGAGCATCTCCTCCAGCGTCTCGTGCAGCGGCGTCATCCGGTAGGAGTAGATCAGCGGGACCGGCCGCTCGGCGTGCTTGACCACGGCCGTCGGCCGGCCGGTGCGCCGGGTGAGGTCGCGCTCGAACATCGTGACGTCGCCGAGCGTCGCCGACATCAGCACGAACTGCACGTGCGGCAGCTCCAGCAGCGGCACCTGCCAGGCCCAGCCGCGGTCGGGCTCGGCGTAGAAGTGGAACTCGTCCATGACGACCTGGCCGATGTCGGCCCGCGCGCCGTCGCGCAGCGCCACGTTGGCCAGGATCTCGGCGGTGCAGCAGATGATCGGGGCGCCCGGGTTGACGCTGGCGTCGCCGGTCATCATGCCGACGTTCTCGGTGCCGAAGACGGCGCACAGGTCGAAGAACTTCTCCGACACCAGCGCCTTGATCGGCGCGGTGTAGAAGGTGCGCTGGTCGCGGGTCAGGGCCGTGAAATGGGCTCCGGCGGCCACGAGCGACTTCCCCGAGCCGGTCGGCGTGGCCAGGATGAGGTTGCTGCCCGAGACGACCTCGATGAGCGCCTCTTCCTGGGCCGCATAGAGGGTGAGCCCGCGTTCGGTGTTCCAGGCGGCGAACGCGTCGAAGATGGCGTCCGGCTCGGCGTCGATCTCTTCTGGCAGGCGGTCCACGAGTAGGCTCACACCACCTATCCTGCCGAAGTTTGCCCGGTGCTCGAACCGGTCCCCGCCATCTCGGGTCAACCAGGGGCCCTCGCAGCGCTACGAGCGGGTCCGCGGCACGGTCACGAGCAGCCCGCCGAGGATCGCCAGCATCGCCAGGAACGCCCACGGGCCCGGCGCGAAGCCGACGCAGGTCAGCGTCAGCACCCCGGCCCCGACCAGCGCCGCCGCGGCCGTCGTCGCGCGCATGCCGGCGGTGCCGTACGGCAGCGCGGGCGGCGTCTCGAACCGGGCGAAGATCCGCGTCAGCGGCCACATCACCAGGCACAGCAGCCCGAACCAGAGCGGCCAGCCCGCCAGCCAGAACGCGCCCCCCGGCGCCGGGGTGTCCACCCGCAGCAGCACCACGACCACGCCCGTGACCGCGAACAGCGCCGGCATGTGCCACAGGTACACCGTCATGATCCGCGGGCTCGCCCACGCCAGCACCCGGCCGAGCGGCAGCCGGACCAGCGCCGGACGCAGCAGCACCGCCAGCCCGATCTGCCCGAGGCCCACGGCCAGCATGGCGAGCGTGGGCGGGGCCATGTTCGACACCTCGGCGCCGGGCAGGCCGATCATGCTGCCCGGGTAGGGCCCGAAGGCCACCAGCAGCGCCGCCGCGCCGAACCCGCCCGCCGCGAGCGCCCACGGCCGGCGCAGCCGCCCCTCGGCGTAGAAGAAGCCGAGCTGGTGCACCGCCAGCCAGACGAACACCACGTTCAGGTAGCCGATGGCGTCGATGCCGGTCGTGAAGCGTACGACGTCCGTGAGCACCGCCCCGGCCGCCAGCGCCGCCGGCACCGCCGCGCCGAAGCGGGCGTGCAGGCGCAGCGCGTACGGGGTGGCCACCACCGCGATGAGGTAGACCGCGAGGAACCACAGGAGCTGGCCCGTGAGCTGCGCCCCGACCCGGAGCGGCTGCTCGGGCACGCCGAGCGAGAGCAGCACCTGGGGGAGCGGGATCCACACCGCCGCCAGCGGCAGCAGCGGCCAGGCCAGCCGCCGCAGCCGCACCGCCAGCCAGCGCGGCGTCCCCTCGCGGGAGCGGGCGAAGCCGATCGCGTTCGCCGCGCCCCCCGCGAAGAACACCAGCGGCATCACCTGGCTGAGCCACGTCACCACCCACACGCCGGGCGTGGCCAGCGCGTTGCCCGTGGTCAGCCGCGCGCCGTCGTACGACAGCACGGGGATCGTCCAGTGCTGGAACACGATCAGCGCCATGCCGAGCACCCGCAGCAGATCGACGAACGGGTCCCGCCCTTTGGAAGCACTCTTGGGGGCGTCCGCGGACGGGCGCGGTGGCGCGGCGGGGGCGGCCGGGCGGTCCAGCAGGACGGTCATGAGGAGCCTCGATTCAGGGGGGAGCCGTTGGCTCAAGGCTCCCGCCGCGGACCGGTCCGGCACATTGCCGCGAGCCGCCGTTCCCGGGTCGCGATCACACCACTGCCGGGGGTAGGGGCAGCCCTACCCCCTCACACCGGACCGCCTGCTCGTCACGTCCGTGCGGAGGTTCTAGCGTGATGGTCATGCGCTCCCTGATGAGGCGTGTCCTTCTTGACACCCGCTACACGTTCGTCGGCTTCCCCACGGCCGTCATCGGCTTCTGCCTCATGATCACCGGCTTCGCGGCCGGCGTCGGCACCGCGGTCGTGTGGGTGGGCGTGCCGCTGCTGGCCGGCACGCTGATGATGGCGCGTGGTTTCGCCGACGCGGAGCGCGGCTGGCTGTCCGACGTGCTCGACCGGCCGCCGGTGCGGCCCCGGTACAAGCCCGCCCCGGCCGGCGCGGGCCGCTTCCGCCGCGTGGTCAACCCGCTCACCAGCGGGCAGTCCTGGCTCGACCTGCTGCACGGGGTGATCAACTTCCCGTTCGCGATCGTGTCGTTCGTGCTGACCGTGGTGGCCTGGGCGGTGCCGCTGGCCGCGCTGACGTACCCGATCTACGGGATCGTCACCTCGAACATCCCCGGCAACGTCGAGCTGCCCGAACTGCTCGGCCTCGGCGACGGCTACCTCGTCAACTCCGCCTTCTACCTCGTGCTCGGCCTGGCCTTCGCGATGCTCACGCCGGTCCTCGTACGCGGCGCCGCGCTGCTGCGGGCCTCGCTCGGCCGGGCGCTGCTGACCGGCGTGGCCGAGCTGCAGGAGCGCATCAGCGACCTCACCGAGGGCCGCGCCGCCGCCGTCTCCGCCGAGGCGAACGCCCTGCGCAAGCTGGAGCGCGACATCCACGACGGGCCGCAGCAGCGGCTGGTCTCGCTGGCCATGGAGCTGTCGCGGGCCCAGCGCCAGCTCGCCAGGGACCCGGAGGCGGCCTCGGCCACGATCACGTCCGCGATCTCCGCCACCCGCGAGACGCTGGACGAACTGCGCGCGCTCTCGCGCGGCATCGCCCCGCCCATCCTGTCCGACCGGGGACTCGCGCCCGCCCTCGCCGCCCTCGCCGGGCGCGCCACCCTGCCCGTGGACCTCGACGTGCAGGTCGTCGAGCGCTACCCGGCGGCCATCGAGAACGCCCTCTACTTCGTCTGCGCGGAAAGCCTCACCAACGTGGCCAAGCACAGCCGCGCCACCGTCTGCACGATCCAGCTCCAGCGCCTCGGCGACGCCCTCATGCTCACGATCGGGGATGATGGGGTCGGCGGCGCGAACGTCGCCAAGGGACACGGTCTCGCCGGGCTGGCCGACCGGCTCCGCGCCGTCGACGGGGAGCTGACCGTACAGTCGCCGGACGGCGGGCCGACGTTGATCGTGGCGGAGGTGCCGTGCGGGTAGTCGTGGCCGATGACGCGGTTCTGATCAGGGAGGGCCTGGTCAGACTGCTGGAGGAGTTCGGCTTCGAGGTGGTCGCCACCGTCGGGGACGGCGACACGCTGGTCGAGGCGATCGCCGAGCACAAGCCCGACGTGTCGGTCGTCGACGTGCGGATGCCGCCGTCGTTCACCGACGAGGGGCTGCGGGCGGCGGTCGAGGCACGACGCAGGGTGCCGGGCGCGCCCGTGCTCATCCTGTCGCAGTACGTCGAGGTCTCCTATGCCGACGACCTGCTGGCCGACGCCCGTGGCGCGGTCGGCTACCTGCTGAAGGACCGGGTCGTCGACGTGGACGAGTTTCTGGAGGGTCTGCGGCGGGTCGCCGCGGGCGGGACCGTGTTCGATCCACAGGTGGTGTCCCAGTTGATGGTACGCAGACGCAAGGACGACCCGCTCGCGCAGCTCACGCCCCGTGAGCGCGAGGTGCTCGGGCTGATGGCCGAGGGGAAGTCGAATCCGGCCATCGGGCGGCAGCTCGTCATCAGCGACGGGGCGGTGGAGAAGCACATCAGGAGCATCTTCAGCAAGCTCGGCCTCTACGCGGAGGACGCCGACCAGCATCGCCGGGTGCTCGCCGTCCTGGCCTACTTGCGCTCCTGAGAGGCGTGCCCGTCTCCGATCCCTCGGCCCCTCGCCTGGCCCGCCGGTGAAGAGCGGGGCGGCTCGCCGCTCTTCCGGCCCCTCCGTGACCTGGTCGAAGGGTCAATGGCCGGTCCGCGCGACGCCCCGCGCGGACCTGGCCGCCCTACCTAGCCGAGCGCCTCGACCAGCTTCTTGCGCTGCTGGGCGCCCAGACCGCCGAGACGGCGCTTCTCGTCGACGCCCGCCTCCTCCATGAGCGCGGTGGCCTTGGCCGGGCCGACGCCCTTGACGGCCCGCAGGGCCTGCGAGACCTTGATCTTCTTCGCGATGTCGTCGTCACGCTCCAGGAGCTGGGAGAAGGTCAGCTCGCCGGCCTTGACCTTGGCCAGCAGGGCCGTACGGGCGGCGCGGGCTTCGGCGGCCTTCGCCAGAGCCGCCTGCCGCTGCTCGGGGGTGAGAGTGGGAAGTGCCATCTCTGTTCTCTCCTCGGGGAGTTTGGGTTCGGGTCTTTGTTACCCGTGGTGCAGTGGCTAATCATGGCGGATGCCGGGGGTTCTTGTTTGCGGAAAGCTCCCGCTCAGCGCCATCTTCGGCCTGTGTCGTCGCTCAGGAGGGGGCTGCGGGCGGCTGCTCCGGCCGCCCGGCCGCCTGTCACACGATCTTGCCCGGCGCCGCCCGTACCCGGCCGGCGCCGGCCTCGCGCGGGCCTGCCGGGCTCACCTGCCGATGCGGGGGCGGGGAAGTCGCGGAACGCGGCGGCGAGGCGGGGGGCCATGTCCGTCTCCGGGACCTGCCCGGGGGCCGGCAGAACCCCGATGACCTGCGGAGACGTGGCCGTTGGTGCGGCCGGCCCGGCCCGGCGGGGAGCGGCGGGGGTGAGCGCGGCCTCCTGCCCGGTGGCGGGGGAGCGGCGGCGTGATCGGCGACGGCCGGAGCCTGGACCATGATTGTTCCGCTCCCCGGCCGTCTCCGGCTGCGCCCCGCCTCTGCAAGATCACCTGGCGGGGGTCTCGCGGCAGGCCCTACGGCGTCTTTTCCGCCTTTGACGTGGAATTCATCACATTCGGCGGATCGGGCGTGTCGCGGGCCTGGTCAGGGTGGGCTTCCGCGCCACCCGCCGAGTCCTTCCGGCGTCAGGAAGGCGTCGAAGACCGACTCCATCGCGCCGAGGAGCGCGCCGCGCCAGCCCAGGGCCGAGCCCTCGATGCGGGGCGGGGTCTCGCGGCGGATCGCCATCAGGTACGGCTCCGCCGCCGCCCGCAACGTCTCGCCCGCCCGCTCGTACAGCTCGACGCCGTGACCCGAGAGCGTGACGGCCTCGGGGTCGTGCGCGTTCACCAGGGCGGCGATGCCGCGGCCCAGGGCGCGGGCGCCGGCGGCCACCGCCTGCCTGCTCGTCGCCAGCACCCGCTCGGCCTGCTCGCGGCCCCGTCCGCCGCCGTGGGCCAGGCCGGCGTGGCGCAGGAGGGCGTTCGCGCCGACCTCCGTGCTCCAGCAGCCGAGCGCGCCGCACGGGCAGGGGCGCTCGCCGCCGGTGAGCGGCATGTGGCCGAACTCCGCGCCGGAGCCCGCGGCGCCGCCGAGCGGGCGGCCGTCCACGACCAGCACGCCGCCCAGGTCGAAGTCCACGTGCAGGTGCAACCCCACCCGCACGCCCCGCAACCGGCCCCGCCGCGCCTCCGCCAGCGCCGCGAACGCGGTGTCGTTCCCCACGAACAACGGCACCCCCGGCCCCCCGGCCCCGGCGGGTAGGTGGGTGAGGAGGCGGGGGACGTTGACGGCGTGCCAGGACAGGTGGGCGATGTCGACGAGGCCGCCGTGGCGGACCGGGCCGGCCAGGGCCACGCCCACCCCGACGACGCGGTGCCCGAGCCGCGCCCGCTCGGCGGCCAGGGCCTCGCCGAGGGTGCCGAGAGCGCCCTCCGGGGTGCCGTCGTGCGGCCGTACGGCGAGCACCGTGACCCGGCCGCCCAGCTCGCAGGCCGCCAGCTCCCAGGCGTCCTCGCGCACGTCGGCGGCCAGCGCCACGGGGCCGCGCGGATGTGGTCCCGGCACCTGGGTGGGGCGGCCCCTGCCCTGCTCCCTGGCGGGCTCCTCGTGCAGCAGCTCGTCCTCCACCAGCCCCGCGACCAGCACGGACGCGGTCC
This sequence comes from Nonomuraea sp. LP-02, assembly GCF_036289125.1. Taxonomy (NCBI): domain Bacteria; kingdom Bacillati; phylum Actinomycetota; class Actinomycetes; order Streptosporangiales; family Streptosporangiaceae; genus Nonomuraea; species Nonomuraea sp. LP-02. The sequence goes on from NZ_JAXCLK010000001.1 coordinate 706,203, forward strand.
CACGGGCCAGGCCCAGGTCGCGGGTGAGCTGGGAGCGGGTGAGGGCGGCCCCGCCCTCGTGCACGGCCCGCAGCAGCCGGGCCCGGTTGTGCGCGCGCAGCTCACCGCTCGTCGTCGCCCCGTTCACGCCGTCGTCCCGTTCACACCGTTGCCCCGTTCATGCCGTCGCCCGGTTCACGTCGTGGCTCCGTTCACGCCTGGCTCCGTTCGCCTGTGGCTTCGCTGACGGGGACAGTTTATGCTCTAGGCGTGAACAAAAGCCTCATTGACGCCAGGCGCGCTCGCATCGGAGTTTTCGGATTCTTCGTCTTCGCCGGATTCGTGATGGGACTGTGGGCGGCCGGGCTGCCCTCGCTCGACGAACGGCTCGATCTCGGCGCGGGCCTGCTCGGCACCGTCCTGCTGCTGATCTCGGGCGGCGCGCTGGTGTCGATGCTGGCCGCAGGGCCGCTCGTCGACCGGTTCGGCAGCCGCCGCGTCTGCTGGGTGGCCGGACCCCTGTCCGCGCTGACGCTGCTCGGGCCCGCGCTGGCCCCGTCGTACGCGACGCTGGCGGCGCTCGCGGTGGTGTTCGGGATCGGGCTCGGCGCCTGCGAGGTCGCCATGAACGCCCATTCGGTCGAGGTCGAGCGCGCCTACGGGCGGCCGATCATCTCGGCCTTCCACGGCACGTGGAGCCTCGGCGGGGCCGCCGGCGGCGCGCTGACCGCGCTGTTCCTGCGGGTCGGGGTGGACCCGCAGCTCGTGCTGGTCGTCGCGGCCGTGGTCGTGGCGCTGCTGTACCTGCCGGCGGCGCGGCTGCTGCTGCCGTCCGTCCCGGCGAGCCCCGAGGCGGCCCCCGGCGAGGCGAAGGGCGGGACCGGCGGCTCGCTCACGTGGGGGCTCATCGCGCTGCTCGGTCTCGCCGCCTTCGCCGGCCACCTGAGCGAGGGGGCGGCCATCGACTGGGCCGCGCTGCACGCCCGCTGGGTCCTCGGCACCGACCCGGCGGCGGCGCCGCTGGCGTACACGATCTTCTCCGTCGCGATGACCACCGTGCGGCTGCTGGGCGACCCGATCCGGGCCAGGCTCGGTTCGGTGCGCACGATCCAGCTCGCCGGGCTGCTCGCCACCGCCGGCTACGGGCTCGTCCTGCTCTCCCCGCTCGCCCCGGAAGCCCTGCGGGTGGCGTGCGCGTGGAGCGGCTGGGCGCTGGCCGGCGTGGGGCTCGCGACCGTGGTGCCGGTGCTGTTCAGCGCCGTCGGCGCGGCCGGGGAGCGGGTCGGGCGGGCGCTCGCCATGGTCACCGCCTTCGGCTACAGCGGCATGCTGATCGGGCCCGGCGTGCTGGGCTACGTGGCCGACGTGGCCTCGCTGCCGGTCGCGCTGATCATCCCCGCGGCGCTGGCCGCCGTGGTCTCTCTCGCCGGAGTCCCGGCCATGCGCTCCCTCCTGCGCGCCTCGCCCCCGGCGTCCGCCGCGCCGCTCCCCGAGCCCGCCCGGGACTGACGCCCTCGAATATGTAGATCATCGGTATATATTGATCACATGCGACAGATGCAGGAGCCGACCTTCCTGATCCTGACCGCGCTGGCCGCCGGTCCCCAGCACGGGTACGGCGTCATCACCGACGTGGAACGCATCTCGGAAGGCCAGGTCCGGCTGCGCGCCGGCACCCTGTACGCCGCGTTCGACCGCCTCCAGGAGGAGGGCCTGATCGCCGAGGACCGGGAGGAGATCGTCGACGGCCGGGTGCGCCGCTACTACCGGCTGACCGGCGACGGCGCCGCGAGGCTGGCGGCGGAGGCCGAGCGGATGCGCAGGCACGCCAGGGCGGCCACGGCGCGCCTGCGCGCGATCGGGGCGGGAGCTCGCTCGAAACCCGTTACCGCCGCCTCCTCGCCGCCTACCCGCGCGACCACCGGGCGCGGCACGAGGAGGAGATGCTCGGCGTGCTCCTCGCGGAGGCGCGGCCCGGCCAGACCCGTCCCCGTCCGGCCGACGTGGCCGACCTGTTACGGGGCGCGCTGCGCGTCCACGGGCGGCGGGCCTTCGGCCCGCTCTCCGCGCCGGCCTGGCGCGGCGGGCCGGCGCTCGCCGTGGCGCTGTGGCCGTTGCTGATGCTGGCCGGCGCGCTGGCGACCGGGCTGCTCCACACGGCCGAGAGCGTGGGCAACGTGGGGGTCGCCGCGGTGGCGCGGCCGTTCTGGATCCTGCTCATGGCCGAGCCGATCGTCGCCGCGGCTCTGCCGGCGCTGGCCGTGCTGCTCGGCCGCCGGTGGATCGCGGTGCTGGGCGTGGTCGCGTTCGTGCTGTACCAGGCCGGCCATCCCCGCCTCCTGGAGTTGGACGCGCTGCTGTTCCCGAACCACGGCCCGGTCCTGCTGGCCCAGCTCGCGGCCGTGGCCATCGCCTTCGTGCCCGCGGCGCACCGCGCGATCGCGGTCGTCCCCTGGCGCGCGTTCCTGCTGTGGGGGCCGCTCGCCGTCGCGGGGCTGACCATGAGCAAGGCGATCGTGCGCTGGGTGGACGTGGCCGCCCATCATGACGTCGTGACCTGGAAGCCCGTGCCCTGGCTGGTCGTGGTCGGGCTGGCGGCGGGGTGGGCGTGCGGGTCGTCCGCGGGGCGGCGGGCGGCGCTGGTGCTGTTCCTGCCGGCGGCGGCCCTGGGCGACCTCGGGGACCTGCCGTCGGTGCCCGCCGCCACGGCACTCGCCCAGATCGGGTGCGCGGCCCTGGCCTTCGCCGCCACGGCCGCCCTGGCCCTGCGGAGAGGGGCCGGTCGCTGAGCTCCGGGCGCGGCCGGTCGCCGGGCCGGCCCCCCGTTTGCGTTTCACCCCTCTGACCTGGTGTTATTCGATCGTGACTTGACCTGCAGGTTACGTACGGGTTTCATGTCCCCCACGCCGTAAACGTTTACAGCAGCAAGATCGTAAACGTTTACACCGATGGAAGGACTACCTTGGCCGACGGACCCACGATCAACACGATCGCCGCGCGCGCCGGTGTCTCGATCGCCTCCGTCTCGCGGGTGCTGAACGGCCTGCCGACCAGGCAGGAGACGGTGCGCAAGGTGATGGCGGCCGCCGACGAGCTGGGCTACGTGCGCAACGCCGTGGCCAGGTCGCTCAAGTCCCGCCGCACCCATCAGGTCGCCTTCGCCATGGCCGACGTCGGCAACCCCGCCTACCTGGCGATGCTGCGCGAGATCCAGCCCGTGCTGAAGGCCGCCGGCTACCGGCTCGTGCTGCACTCCACCGACGCCGTCGCCGCCGACGAGATCGACGTGCTGCGCAGCCTCGGCGAGCGGTACGTGGACGGCCTCATCATGAGCCCCCTGCGGGTCACCGACGCCCATCTGGAGACGCTGGCCGCCGCCCGCGCGCCGGTCGTGATCATCGGCCAGGTCCCCGAGGGCACGCCCGTGGACAACGTACGGGCCGACTCCCGCACCGGCGTCCGGCTCGCGATCGACCACCTGCACGCGCTCGGCCGCCGCCGCATCGCCATGGTCAACGGTCCGCTCGACACCGTGCCCGGCGCCGCCCGCGGGGCCGGCTACCGGGAGGCGCTGGAGGCGGTCGGCCTGCCCTACGACGAGGACCTGGTGCAGATCGCCGACTTCTACCGCCCCGAGGGCCGGCGCGCGGTCGCCGAGCTGCTGGCCCGCCGCCCCGACGTGGACGCGCTCATGTGCGCCAACGACCTCATCGCGCTCGGCGCGCTCGACGTGCTGCGCGACGCGGGCCGCCGGGTGCCGGAGGACGTGGCCGTGGCCGGCATGGACGACACCGACCTCGCCGCCGCCTCCTGGCCCTCGCTCACCAGCGTCTCGCTCGGCTCGGCCGAGCGCGGCCGGGTCGCCGCCGAGCTGCTGCTCGAACGGCTGAACGGCGGCGAGCGCGAGCCCCGGCGGGTCACCGTCCCGCCCCGGCTCGTGGTGCGCGCCTCCACGGCGGGCGAGGGACACGGCGCTGAGGGGAGCGGCGCTGAGGGGAGCGGCGCTGAGGGGAGCGGCGCGTGACCGCCACCGCGACCAGGCCCGCGCCGCCGCGCCGGCCGCACGCCCGCCCCCGCGGCGTGTCCCGCCAGACCCGCGAGATGTGGCTGCTCATGCTGCCCGCGCTGGTGCCGGTGCTGCTGTTCAGCGTCGGCCCGCTGCTGTACGGCATCGCGCTCGCCTTCACCGACGCCCGCAACACCCGTAACCACGAGACGAGCTTCGTCGGCCTGGAGAACCTGACCGAGCTGCTGACCGCCGAGGACTTCTGGTCCTCCTTCAGGATCGGCGCGATCTGGTCCGTCTCGGTGACCGTGCTGCAGTTCCTGGCCGCGCTCGGCCTGGCGCTGCTGCTCAACGAGAACCTGCGCTTCCGCGGCGTGGCCCGGGTGCTGGCCGTGGTGCCGTGGGCGATGCCCCCGGTCGTCATCGGCCTGATGTGGAAGCTCGTCTACCACCCGGACGCCGGCGTGCTCAACGCCCTGCTCGGCACGCACATCAACTGGCTGGCCGACTTCTCGCTCGCGCTGCCGGCGATCATCGTGGTCGGCGTCTGGACCGGCATGCCGCAGACCACGGTCGTGCTGCTGGCCGGCCTCCAGGGCATCCCGCGCGAGCTGTACGAGGCCGGCGAGGTGGACGGCGCGAGCCGCTGGCGGCGCTTCTGGAACATCACGCTGCCGCAGCTCCGCCCGGTGATCGTGGCGATCACCTCGCTCGACTTCGTGTGGAACATCAACCAGTTCGGCCTGGTCTACGTGCTCACCCAGGGCGGGCCGGGCGGCCAGACGCGGCTGCCCATGCTGTTCGCCTACGAGGAGGCGTTCCGCTACCGCTTCGCCGGCTACGCCTCGATGCTCGGCCTGGCCATGGCGATCGTGGTGCTCGCGGTGCTGGGGCTGTACCTGTGGCGCCAGATGAGGGAGACCCGATGAGACGCTTCTCGCAGTACGCCGCGCTCGCCGCGTACGTCGTCTTCTTGGCCTTCCCGCTGCTCTGGCTGCTGTCGACGGCGCTGAAGACGCCGCAGGAGATGGCGCTGGCCGATCCCACGTGGATCCCGCGCGAGCCGACGCTGTCCAACTTCAGCGACGCCTTCGGCGAGCAGGACCTGGTGGGCGCGGCGGTGCGCAGCCTCGGCGTGGCGCTGGCCGCCAGCGTCGTCACGGTGCTGATCTCGTTGCCGGCCGCCTACGCGATGGCCCGTTACCGAGGCCTGGTCAACAAGATCGCGATCGGCTGGGTGCTGGTCAGCCAGGTGTTCCCGTTCATCCTGATCATCATCCCGCTCTTCATGATCCTGCGGGACCTGGACCTGGTGAACACGCTGCCCGGCCTGGTGGTCGTGCATGTGACGTTCACGCTGCCGTTCGCGTTGTGGATGCTGCAGGGCTACGTCCGCGCGGTGCCGCGTGAGCTGGAGGAGGCCGCCTCCGTGGACGGGGCGAGCCGGCTGCGCTCGATCGTCTCGGTCGTCGCGCCGCTGCTCGCGCCGGGCGTGGTGGCCACGCTGCTGTTCGCGTTCATCTCGTCGTGGAACGAGTTCATGTTCGCCCTCGTCATCCTGCAGAACCCCGATGTCATGACGCTTCCCCTCACGCTGGTGCGCTTCACCGGCCCCGAGGGGGTGGCCAGGCTCGGCCCGCTGGCCGCGGCGTCGCTCATGGCGACGATCCCGAGCTTGATCTTCTTCTCAATCATCCAGCGGCGACTGAAGTCCGGCCTGATGGCCGGCGCCGTGAAGGGCTAGGAGGCTCACATGCGTATCAAGTCCGCTCTGGCGGCGGCCGCCATCGTGGCGCTCGCCGGCGCGTGCGGCAGCGGAGGCGGCGACGGCGGCTCCTCGTCGTCGTCCTCCTCCGGCGAGCCGGTCAAGATCAATTTCCTCAGCCTGGCCTGGCAGAAGGAATCCGTCGCCGCGAACAAGCAGATCGTGGACGAGTGGAACAAGGCCAACCCGAACATCCAGGTCACCTACGTCCAGGGGAGCTGGGACAACGTCAACGACCAGCTCGTCACCCAGTTCGCCGGCGGCACCGCGCCCGACGTCATCCACAACGACTCGCCTGCGCTGTCCGGCTTCGCCTCCGACGGCTACCTGCTCGACCTCAAGGACAAGCTGCCCGCCGAGCTGAAGGGCGACATCCCGCAGTCCGCCTGGGACACCGTCACCTTCGACGACGGCAAGGGCGGCCAGGGCGTGTACGGCGTGCCGTTCCTGCAGGAGTCGCAGGTCATCATCGCCAACAAGAAGCTGCTCGACGCGGCCAAGGTGCGCGTCCCCACCGCCGACAACCCGTGGACGTGGGACGAGTTCTCCGAGGCCGCCAAGAAGATGACCAAGGACGGCACCTTCGGCGTCGCCTGGGCCATGAAGTCGCCGGTCAACAAGACGCTCAACCTGGCGCTGAACTTCGGCGGCACGTTCTTCCAGACCGCCGACGGCAAGACCACGGTCAAGGTCGGCCCCGAGGAGCGCGAGGTGCTCCAGCGCATCTACGACCAGCTCCACACCGACAAGTCCGCCGACCCCGACGCGCTCGGCCAGGGCACCGCCGACCCGCTGCCCGCCTTCTACAAGGGCAAGTTCGCGCTGCTGCCGGCCGGCGTGTACCTGCGCCAGCAGGTCGCCGAGCAGGCTCCCGACGGCTTCGAGTGGGTCACCCTCCCCGGCCCGAAGGGCACCACCGCCGAGCAGGGCGCGGTCTCGCAGACGCTGTCCATCGCCCAGGACAGCAAGCACCCCGAGGAGGCGATGAAGTTCATGGCCTTCTTCCTCAACGGTCCCAACCAGGCCAAGCTCGCCAAGGGCGACTGGCTGCTGCCGACCTCGCAGTCGGCCGCCTCCGACCCGGCGATCACCACCCAGGAGAACGGCTGGGACGTGGCCACCGCCTCCGCCAAGAACCTCGTCGTCGCGCCGTTCCTCAAGGTGAACGGGTTCGACGAGTGGAAGAGCAAGGTCGCCACGCCGGTGCTGCAGGAGTACTTCGCCGGCAAGATCACCCTCGACGACGCGGCCAAGCGGCTCGTGGACGAGGGCAACAAGGTCCTGGAGCGGTACCAGCGGTGACCTCCTACCGGGAACGGGCCCGGGGGTGTCTGCTCGGCCTCGCGGCCGGCGACGCCCTCGGGGCCCCCGCCGAGAACCTGACGCCGGCCGAGATCCGGCGGCGGTGGGGCCGGCTCACCGAGATCGAGGGCGGCGGCACCGACGACACCGAGTACGCCATCTTCGCCGCCTCGCTGCTCACGCGGCACGGCCACGGGCTGACTCCCGAGCTGGTCGCGCGGGCGTACCGGGAAGAGATCATCCCCAGGGTGGACGGGCCGATGCGGGGCGCCGGCTTCTCGGAGCTGGGCACCGTCGAAGCGCTTCGACGCGGGCTGGAGCCGCCGCTCACCGGGCTGGTCCACTCCCACGGCTGGTCCGACGGGCTGGCCATGCGCGCCGCCCCGTACGGGATCTTCTGCCCGGGCGACCCGGCCGAGGCGGCCCGGCTGATGGAGCAGGACGGCCTGGTGAGCGGGTCCGGCGAGGGCATACTCGGCGGTCGCGCGGTCGCGGGGGCCGTGGCCGCCGCGATGAGCGGCGCCGGGTCCGAGGACGTCGTGGACGCCGCGCTCGCGGTGATCCCCGGCGACTCGTGGACCGCCAGGAACATCCGCCGCGCCCGCGCCGTCCTCGGTGACACGGCGCCTGACGAGCTCGAAACGGCGCTGCACGAGGCCGTCGTCGTCCGGCACTACCCGTGGACCGACCTCGCCCCGGAGGCCGTCGCGCTCGCGCTGGCCGCCTTCCTGGCCGGCGGCGGCGAGGTGGAGGCGGCGGTGACGTTCGGGGTGAGCCTCGGGCGGGACGCCGACACCATCGGGGCCATAGCCGGGGCCGTCAGCGGCGCGCGGCAGGGCGAGAGCGGCGTGCCCGCCCGCTGGGCGGCCAGTATCGGGCCGGTGACCGGCAAGTGCCTGCCCGTCGTGGCGGGACGGCACGTGCTGGAGACCGCCGACGAACTCGCCGGTCTGCTGACCGGCGAGCCCGCGAAGGGACGGTGACCGACATGTCGGGGGACAGGATCAGAGGGGCCGTCGCCGGGCTCGCCGTCGGTGACGCCGCGGGCTGGCCCGCGAGCCGGCACCGCGCGGCCCTGCACGCGCCCTGGAGCAGGCGGCTGCACCGGGAGCTCGACGCCTTCGCCGAGGAGCACCGGGTCACGACGCTGCCGGTGCCGTTCGCGCTCAACCAGCCGACCGCGCCGCTGGCCGTCGGCCCGTCCGACGACGCCGAATGGCTCGCCTGGACGCTGCTCACCGCCGACCGGCCGCGCGCCGCGGCCTTCCGCGAGCTGATCGGCAAGGACCTGCGGGCGCGCGTCTCGGTGCGGACCGCGCTCGACAACCTGGAGCGGGGCGTCGAGCCGCCCGCGTCCGGGCACGACAACCCGCACCACTTCGACGACGCCGCCGCGGTCCGGGCCGTCGCGTTCGGGGTCCTGGGGAGGGACCCGTCGGACGACGCCCAGGTCACCAACGCCGGGGACGGCGTGCTCGGCGCGCGGGCGATGGCCGCCGCCGTGACCACGGCCGTGGCCACCGGCGACGTGACGCGGGCGGTGCGGGCGGCGTTGGACGTGCTGCCCGACGACACCGCGATCGGGCACAACGCCCGGCTCGCGCTGAGCGCCGCCGAGCGGGCGGGCGAGGCGTTCGCCGCCGTGCCCGCACTGGACGCGGCGCTGCTCGACCACGTCTACAGCTACGGCGTGGGCGCCGCCCAGACGGTGCCCGCGGCGCTGGCGCTGGCCGCGGCCTCCGGGGGCGACCTGACCAGGGCCGTGCCCGCGGCGGCGTGCCTGGCCGCGCTGGCCGACTCGGCGCCGGCGCTGACCGGCGCGCTCACGGGGGCCTGCGCCGGCTTCGAGGCGATCCCGGAGGGGTGGACCGCCTCGGCCCGTACGCTGGCAGGCTGTTGCCTGCCGGAACTGGCGGGCCAGGATCTGATCGAACTGACGAAAGGACTCGCATGACGCCGCTTGAGGACAGGGCGACCGGCTGCGTGGCGGGGGCGGCGGTCGGCGACGCGCTGGGCGGCGCCACCGAGGGCTGGACCCCCGAGCAGATCGTCGAGCGCTACGGCGGCCGCGTGGAGGGGATCGTGCCGCCGTACAACGACGACTGGCGTAACGCCCGGCCGATCGCGCCGTACCACAAGGGCGACGGCCACATCACCGACGACACCCTCATGACGCACGCGCTGATCCGCGTCTACGAGAAGGCCGGCCGCCACCTCGACGCCTACGCGATGGCCGAGCACCTGGTGCCCGAGCTGATGGGCGAGCGGCGCTGGATCCCCGAGCTGGAGGCCGAGGCGCTGCCGCTGCAGCGGATCTTCCTGGCCGAGAAGTGGATCGTGGCCAGGCTGCACTACGGCCACGCCGACCCGCGCGAGGCCGGCGTCGGCAACATCGTCAACTGCGGCGCCGCCATGTACGTCGCCCCCGTCGGCATCGTCAACGCCGCCGACCCCGACGCCGCCTACGCCGAGGCGATCGACCTCACCGGCGCCCACCAGGCCAGCTACGGCCGCGAGGCCGCGGGCGTCATGGCCGCCGCCGTGGCCGAGGCCATGCGGCCGGGCGCCACCGCCGACTCCGTGGTGGCCGCCTGCCTGCGCCTGGCCAAGGACGGCACCAGGGCCGCCATCGAGGCGGTCTGCGAGGCCGCCTCCGGGCTCGGGCACTGGGAGGGCTCGTTCGAGACGCTGCGGGCCGCCGTGCGCCCCTACGACACGGTCGCCGACACCTACCGCGACCAGGGCCTCGGCGCGCGGCGGCCGAGCCGCGTGCACAGCATCGAGGAGCTGCCGCTGGCGCTCGGCATGCTGGTGATCGCCAAGGGCGACTACCGCGACACCGTGCTGGGCGGCGTCAACTACGGGCGCGACGCCGACTCCATCGCCTCCATGGGCGGCGCCATCGCGGGCGCGCTCGGCGGGCTCGCAGCGGTGCCCGCGGAGTGGGTGGAGCAGGTGGGGGCGGCGAGCCGTACGGACCTGGTGGGTCCCGGCCGCGCCATCGCGGCGGTCGCGCGCCGGGTGCGCGCCGGCGACCAGGAGCGGCGGCGCGCCGCCGAGGCCGCCTTCGCCGAGCTGGACCACCCGTGATCCGCCTCACCTGGGTCCAGCCGGAGGACCTGGTCGGGCACGAGCTGCGCCAGGCCGCCGAGGACGGCCGCGACCCCGCCAGGGTGCGCGACGTCGCAGAACGCTGGCACGCGGCGGGCGGTCACGACGCCCCGCCGCGCGCCGGCGCGTCCGAGGCGGGCGCGGCGCGGCTGCGCGGCCTGGCCGAGGAGCTGCTGGACGAGCTGGCCGCCCTGCCGTCGCCCCTGGAGGAGCCGTCGGAGCTGGCCGACATCGCCGCCGCCTGCCCCGCCTGGCCCGCCGCCAGGACGGGCGGCACGGCCGACCCGCGGCGGGTGCTGGCGGCCTGGCAGGGCCGGGCGGCCGGGTGCGTGCTCGGCAAGCCCGTCGAGAAGATCCCGCGCGCGGGCATCAGGGAGATCGCCGAGGCCACCGGCAACTGGCCGATCCGCGGCTGGTTCACCGCCCGCGGCCTGCCGGACGACGTCGCGCGCCGCTGGCCGTGGAACCGCCGCAGCGCCGTCAACTCCCTCGCCGAGAACATCGACGGCATCCCCGAGGACGACGACCTCAACTACCCGCTGCTCGCGCTGACCGTCCTGGAGCGCCACGGCCGCGGCTTCACCACCGAGGACGTGGCCCGGCTGTGGCTGGACGAGCTGCCGGCCGGGCGCACGTTCACGGCCGAGCGGGTGGCGTACCGCAACCTGCTGGACGGCGTCGAGCCGCCCGCGACGGCCACCCGGCGCAACCCGTTCCGCGAGTGGATCGGCGCGTTCATCAGGACGGACGTCTACGGATGGGTCAACCCGGGCGATCCGGCCACGGCCGCCGAGTACGCCTGGCGCGACGCCCGCCTCACCCACACCGCGAACGGGATCTACGGGGCGATGTTCGCCGCCGCGATGTGCGCGGCCTCGCTGACCGCCGGTTCGGCGGAGGAGGTCGTCGAGGCGGGCCTGTCCGTCGTGCCGCCGGGCTCGCGCCTGCACCGCGCCGTACGCGCGGCCGTCGCGGACGCCGCCCGCGAGCCGGACTTCGAGCGCGTCGTGGACCGGCTGCACGAGCGGCACGGCGCGCTCCACTGGGTGCACACCATCCACAACGCGGCCCTCGTCGCCGCGACCCTCGTCCACGGGCGGGGCGACTTCACCGCCACGATCGCCGGAGCCGTCGCCGGCGGCTGGGACACCGACTCGGCGGGCGCCACCGCCGGCTCGATCTGCGGCGCGCTCGCCGGGGACGTGCCGGAGCGGTGGCGCATCCGCGACAGCCTGGCCAGCAGCCTGACCGGGTTCGACGGAGTGAGCCTCGGCGAGCTGGCCCGGCGTACTCAGGAGATGATGCGGGCATGATCTCGGTTTTCGGCAGCGCCAACATGGACCTCGTCGCCTACGTCGACCGGGCCCCCGCACGCGGCGAGACGGTCACCGGCCACCGCTTCCGCACCGTGCCCGGCGGCAAGGGGGCCAACCAGGCCGTCGCCGCCGCGCGGGCCGGGGCGGAGGTGGCCTTCCTCGGCGCGGTCGGCGACGACGGGTTCGGCGCCGAGATGCGGGCCGCGCTGGCCGGGGCCGGGGTGGACGTACGCGGCCTGCGCCAGGTGCCGGGACCGAGCGGCATCGCGCACATCGTCGTGGACGACGACGGCGGCAACTCCATCATCGTGGTCCCGGGCGCGAACGGCACCGTCACCGGCCCCACGGACGCCGATATCGCGGCCATCGCCGGGTCGCGGGCGCTGCTGCTCCAGCTCGAACTGCCGCTGCCCGCCGTCGTGGCCGCCGCCGAGGCCGGGCGGGCCGCCGGCGTCCCGGTCGTCCTCACGCCCGCGCCCGCGCAGCCGCTGCCCGGCGAACTGCTCGACGCGGTCACGATGATCGTCCCGAACGAGCACGAGGCCGCCGCCATCACCGGCGCCGCCGATCCGGACGCCGCCCTGGACGCCCTGCTGGAGCGGGTCGAGGAGGCCGTCATCACGCTCGGCGGCGCGGGCTCGCTCTACGGGTCGCGCTCGGGGGAGCGGCTGCGGGTGCCGGCCGCCGAGGTCAAGGCGGTGGACACCACGGCGGCCGGGGACACGTTCGTGGGGGCGCTGGCGGTGGCCCGCGCCGAAGGCCGGCCCATGGCCGACGCCCTCCGCTTCGCCACCGCGGCGGCGGCGCTGTCGGTGCTGCGCGAGGGCGCCAGCACCTCGATGCCGCACCGGCGCGAGATCGAGGAATTCCTGGCCTGACCAGCGCCGCCGGGGGCGGTGGCCGGGCGATACGGGGGAAGAGGACGTACATGAGCGAGATGCCCTATGAGCTGCCGGAAGCCGTCGGCGGCGTGGACGGGGAGAGCGACGTGGTGGCCGAGCGCTCCAGCTGCGGCACGCCGCGCAACCGCCGTCCGGTCTCCGCCGACATGCCTCAGGACCTCGACCCGCCGCATCCGTACGAGGAGCCGGAGGAGAACGAGGAGGACGTCACCCGTCCCGACATCGGCCCCACCGGCTGACCGCTCCCCGCCGGCTCAGGCGCGGGCGCGCAGATGGGCGAGCGTCTGCTCCAGCTCGGCCTGCAGGACGGCCTCGGCGGCGGGCCCGTCGCCGCGCCGGACGGCGTCCACCAGAGCGGCGTGCGAGGCGTGCCCGGGGTCGGGATCGTGCTCGCGCAGGCCGAGCAGCTCCACCAGATCGATCAGCCGCTCCCGCAGCACCGGGGCGAACTCCGCGAACAGGTCCGTCAGCACCGGGTTCCCCGCCGCCGCGACGACCGCCGCGTGCAACGCGATGTCGGCGTCCACGAACGCCGCGTCACTCCCGGCGTCACTCCCGGCGTCACTCCCGGTCGCGGCGGCGTGCCGGGCCGCGAGCGCGGCCTCCAGCGCCGCGACGTCCTCCTCGGTGCGCCGCTCAGCGGCCAGGCGCGCCGCGCGGGTCTCGACCATGACGCGGACCTCGTACACGTCGGTGATGGCGGCGCGGCGCAGCCGGGCCGGCCAGTCCTCGGCCGGCTCGGTGGCGATGACGTAGACGCCGGAGCCCTGCCGGGCCTGCACGAGGCCGGCCCCGGCGAGCGCCCGCAGCGCCTCCCTGACCGTGGAACGGCCGACGCCGAGCGCCTTGGCGAGGGCGTTCTCGCCGGGCAGGCGGGTGCCGACCGGCCATTCGCCCTGGGTGATCTGCTCCCGCAGGTGCTCGGTGGCCTGTTCGACGAGCGGGCTGGGGCGGAGGGAGCCGAGGGGCATCGGAAAGAACCTCTCAGGTTGTCTGAGGACCTGTGGTGTGGTTAGTCTAGCGCCCATGACGTCGTACGGTCTCCTCCTCGGCCGCCGCGGCGGGGCCTGACCGGACCGGCACCCCGTCGCGGTGGCCCGATCGTGCCGGTCTTCCCCCACCGGAGACGGACGACAAGGAACCCGACCGACATGCACCCCTGGAACCGGCACCCATGGAACCGGCAGCGCCCCAGCGGCATGCCCTCCCACCGCTACCGCCCCGCCCACGAGCGCGTCGAGGTCCCCCTCGCCGCCGACCGCTCCTGGCCCGCGCGCCGCCTCACGCACGCCCCGCTCTGGGTGCCCGTCGACCTGCGCGACGGCAACCAGGCCCTGGCCGAGCCGATGGACCCGGCCCGCAAGCGCACGATGTTCGCCCTGCTGACGCGCATGGGGTTCAAGGAGATCGAGGTCGGCTACCCGTCCTCCAGCCGGCTCGACTTCGACTTCGTCCGCGAACTGGCCGCGCCGGGCGCGCTGCCCGAGGACGTGACGCCCGTGGTGTTCACCGCGGCCCGCGCGGACCTCATCGAGCGCACCTTCGCCGCCATGGAGGGCCTGCCGCGCGCGGTCGTGCACCTCTACACCGCCACCGCGCCCACCTGGCGCGAGGTCGTGCTCGGCCACGACCGGCGCGAGCTGCGCGCCCTGATCATGGACGCCGCCGGGCAGATCGCCCGGCTCGCCGAGGGCCTGCCCGGCGTGCGCTTCGAGTTCTCGCCGGAGGTCTTCAACCTCACCGAGCCGGACTACGCGCTGGAGGTGTGCAACGACCTGACCGCCCTGTGGGACGCCTCGCCGGACCGCCCGGTGATCCACAACCTGCCGGCCACGGTCGAGATCTCCACCCCGAACGTGTACGCCGACCAGATCGAGTACATGCACCGCCACCTCGACCGCAGGGACGCGGTGATTCTCTCCGTACACCCGCACAACGACCGCGGCACCGGCGTGGCCTGCGCCGAGCTGGCCGTGCTCGCGGGGGCGCAGCGGGTGGAGGGCTGCCTGTTCGGCAACGGCGAGCGCACCGGCAACGTCGACCTGGTCACGCTCGCGCTCAACCTGCACACCCAGGGCGTCGACCCGATGATCGACTTCTCCGACCTCGACGGGATCCGGCGCGTGGTCGAGCACTGCAACCGCCTGCCGGTGCCCGACCGCCACCCGTACGCGGGCGACCTCGTCCACACCGCCTTCTCCGGCACCCACCAGGACGCCATCGGCAAGGGCCTGGCCCACCACGCCAAGCGCGCCGCCGAGCTGGGCGTGCCGCCCGAGCAGGCGCCGTGGGAGGTGCCGTACCTGCCGATCGACCCGGCCGACGTGGGCCGCGACTACCAGGCGGTCATCCGGGTCAACAGCCAGTCGGGCAAGGGCGGCATCGCCTACCTGCTGCGCAGCCGGTACGGCCTGGAGCTGCCGCGCCGCCTGCAGATCGACTTCGCGGCCGTCGTGCAGCGGGCCACGGACGGCAGCGGCGAGGAGATCACCGCCGAGGAGCTGTGGGACCTCTTCCGCGCCGCCTACGTCGCCCCCGGCGAGCCCGGCGCGCTCGCCGAATGGACGACGGCCCCGGCCGGGCCGGGCGAGCACGTCTTCACCGGCACGCTGCGCTCCGGCCGCCGCCTGCACGGCACCGGCAACGGCCCGCTGTCGGCGCTCACGGCCGCCCTGGCCGCCGACGGGCTCGACGTGGAGATCCTCCATTACGCCGAGCACGCGCTCGGGACGGACGCGGCCGGCGAGGCCGTGGCCTACGTGGAGGCGCGCGTCGCCGGCCGGACGCGCTGGGGCGTGGCGCTGGACACCTCGGTGCTCACCGCGTCGGTGCACGCGGTGCTGTCCGCGGTCAACGCCGCCCTGGCGGGCGACGGGGTCAGCCCGGGGACTCCCGCTCGCAGCGGCGCTTCAGGCTGAGCGCCTCCGTACGCACGTAGCGGCGGGTGCGGGCGCCGGTCAGCAGGGCGAGGGCCGGCGCCAGCAGCCCGCGGCGGGTGATCGACAGCTCCACGGCGGCCCGGCCGCGCTCGGCCGCCTCCACGACGTGCCCCGCCGCGATCGTGACGCCCGCGGCCACCGTCTCCCAGACGAACGAGCGGCCCGGCGTGAGCGCCGTCACCATCCAGTCGAGGGCCGGCATGCCGGGCTGCTTCACGCGCACCCGGCTGCCGGCGCCGAACGGCTCGTCGTCCAGCAGGCGCACGCTCGTCATCGTCGGCGTGAACTCCGGCCAGCGGGTCACGTCCGCCATCGTCCGCCACACCAGCTCGGCGGGGGCGTCCACGGCGACGCGGGTGCGGAAGGTCACCTCCTGCCCGCCGCCTCGGGCGTCAGGTGGGCTGCGCACTCGTCCCGGTAGTGCAGGACCCGGCCGCGCAGCCGCTTCGGGTCGGCCAGCACCGCCCGCGAGACCGACGGCAGGACGGCGTGCCGTACCGGCGCGAACAGCCGCGCCACGTCGGCCGGCGACGCGCCCTGCGCGCCCACCCCGGGGACCAGGATCGGCCCGTTGAGCTCGGTCAGCGGATGCTCCACCTCGGTCAGCGTGGCGCCCATGACCACCCCCACCGGCCCGAACGGCGCCGCTCCCGCGTTCGCCGCGGCCGCGCCCGCGATGACCTGCCCGGCCACCAGCCGCTGCAGCTCCGCCGACTCCGGGTTGGAGGTGCGGGCCAGCACGAACACGCCCGCGTCGTTGGCCACCGCCGAGGCGATCGCACCCGTCAGCGAGCCGAACCCGAGGTAGGGGCTCAGCGTCACGGCGTCGGCGGCCAGCGGGCTGCCCCGGTCGAGGTACGCCTCGGCGTAGGCGGTCATCGTGCTGGCGATGTCGCCCCGCTTGACGTCCAGCAGCACGAGCGTGCCCGCCTCGCGCAGGTCGGCGATGGCGCGTTCCAGGACGGCGACGCCACGGCTGCCCCACCGCTCGAAGAACGCCGACTGCGGCTTGACCACGGCCGCCACCTCCGCCACGGTCTCGACGACCGTCCGGCTGAAGCGTTCGAGCCCGGACGGCGAGTCGTCCAGCCCCCAGGCGTCCAGCAGGGCCGGGCTCGGATCGATGCCGACGCACAGCGGCCCGCACGCGTCGAGCCTGGCTCGCAGGCGTGCCCCGAACGACTCGTTCATGGTGAACCCCTTCGCACGGTTATGCGGCGACCCTACGGGACGGGCCGCTCGGGTGAACAGGAGACCGACCGTTCCCGTTCACCAGTCTTCCGGCGGCGGCGGCAGGGGTAAGGCAGCAAGCATGTACGAGATCGCCCACCGGGTGCTGCCGCTGCGCAGCGATCCGCCCCGTGACGTGGTCGTCACGGTCGGCATGCCGTACGAGGAGCCGACGGGGGAGTGGTCGTGCCCCTACCGCATCGACGGGCTCGACGGATGGGAGCACGAGAGGAAGGTCACGGGGCCCGACTCGCTGGGCGCGGCCGAGCTGGCGCTGGCCATGGTGCGGGCCGCGGTCACCGGCTCGCACGAGGCCAGGGAAGGGCTGCTGAACTGGGATGACGTCTCGCCGGGGCCGCGGGCGCAGACCGTCTGGGTCACCTGGGACAGAGAGCACGACCTTGCTTACATCGCGATGAAACGCGAGATCCTGCCCGGCGAGGCCGTCCGGCAGGTGGTGGCGGAGGACGCCGTGCTCGACTACGGGGAGAAGGGGCGGCTGATCGGCGTGGAGCTGATGAACGCCGCCGCCCGGCTGCCGTCGGAGATGCGCATGTGAGCCGCCCCGACCCGGGCAGGCGTACGTTACCTGCCGTGAACTCTCCCCGTATCGTCGCCACCGACCTCGACGGCACCCTGCTGACCTCCGACCGCACCGTCTCGCCCCGCACCAGGGACGCGCTCCGGCTGGCCCGCGCGGCCGGAGCCGTGATCGTCTTCGTCACCGCCAGGCCGCCACGGGGCGTGCGCGAGATCGCCGAGCAGGCGGGCGTGACGGGCACCGCGATCTGCAGCAACGGGGCCATCGTCTACGACCTGGACACCGACGAGATCACCGACAGCCTGCCGCTCGACCCCGGGGCCGCCCGGCGCGCCGCGCTCGCCCTGGCCGAGGCGCTGCCGGGGGTCGGGCTCGCCGCCGAGACGGGCCGGGGCGTGCTGGCCGAGGCCGCCTACACCCGGCGCGTTCCCGAGGACCTGGCGTTCTACCGCGAGGTCGTCTCGGTGACGGAGGAGGCGGAGCCCATCATCAAGCTGCTCGCCCACTCGCCGGCGCACACCGCCGACGAGATGATCGCCGCCGTGCTGGCGACCATGAAGGGCCTGGCCGAGATCACGCAGTCGGGCGGCGGCGGGCTCGTCGAGATCACCGCGCCGGGGGTGACCAAGGCCGCCGCCCTGGACCGCGTCTGCCGGGCGCACGGCGTGCCGGCGAGCGAGGTGGTGGCCTTCGGCGACATGCCGAACGACCTGGCGGTCCTGACGTACGCGGGCCTGGGGTACGCGATGGCCAACGCGCATGCCACGGTGCTCGCGTCGGTGCCGCGCCGCACCCTCTCGAACGACGAGCACGGCGTCGCGGCGGTGCTGGAACGTCTGTACGGCTGACGCTCACGAGGGCGGGTCGGTCCAGCGGTCCTGGGCCTCCATGACCTCGTCGGCGTGCGCGAAGGCCCACTCGCCGACCGCCCCCACCGGGCCGAGCAGGCTGCGGCCGAGCTCGGTCAGCTCGTACTCGACGCGCGGCGGCGCCTCGGCGTAGGCGTGCCGGGTGACGAGGCCGTTGTACTCCAGGCGGCGCAGCGTCTCGGTGAGCACCTTCGTGCTGATGCCGCCGATCTCCTCGCGCAGCCGTCCCGGGCGGCGCGGGCCGTGCCGCAGCGACCACAGCACGACGGCGTTCCAGGTGTTGCCGAGCAGGTCGAACGCCAGCCGGGCTTGGCAGTCGGCGAGGAACAACGCGGACCCTTCCCTCGTCAGGCACCGAACGGTGTGTATCAGGCTTTCTAGTGTGCTCCCACCGAGGAAACCCTTTCACAGGAGGAGGACGTACATGCGCATCGGGATCCTGGGCGCGGGCGGGATGGCGGACGCGCTCGGCACGCAGTGGGCCGGGGCGGGGCACGAGATCATGATCAGCGGCAGGGACGCGGCGGCGACCGCCGCCCGCGCCGCCCGGATGGCCGCCTCGGCCGGAGAGGTCGCGGGGGTCCGGGCGGGGAGCTGGGCCGAGGCGGCGGCGTTCGGGGAGGTCGTGGTGGTGGCGGTGCGGGAGGCGGGGCTCGTGGACGTGCTGACCGCCTGCGGCGGCGCGCTGCGCGGCAAGCCGCTCGTCGACGTCACCAACGCGGCGGACCCGTCCGCCTACGACCCGGCCCGCTCGCCGGCCCTGCTCATCGGCAGGCTCAGCGGCGGTCACGTGGTCAAGGCGTTCAACCTGTGCCACGTGGACGTGTGGCGGATGACGCCGCCGGTGTTCGGCGGGCGGCCGCTCGCCGTGCCGCTGTGCGGGGACGACCCGGTGGCGCTGGCGGCGGCGCGCACGCTGGTGTCCGGCCTCGGCTGCACCCCGCTGGACGGCGGCGGCCTCGCCCGGGTGACGCAGCTCGAGGCCACGGCGGCGTTCATGATCGGGCTGTGGTTCGGCGGCGCGGACGCCCAGGCCGTGCTGCCCCCGCTGGAGCAGTCCGGCGCCCACGGCGTACGCCCTGGGGTGTAGCGATGATCACCACCCACGGCGGATGCCCGGCTGCTCCCCGCGGATGATCCTGGTGGTCACGTGTTCGCGGGAGTGTGAAGGAGAGTGTCCGTGGTGACCACGCAGGTGGCCGTGAGGAACGGGTACGTGACCGCGTTCCGGGCCGTGACGGTGCTGAACACGCTGGCCGTGCTCGCGCAGGGGGTGACGGCCGGGCAGTTCCTGAGCGAGGGCGGCGCGGGCCTGCACGCGTCGGGGGCGCTGGCCGTGCACGTGCTGGGGCTGGCCCAGCTCGTCGCCGCCGTGCTGCTGTGGCGGCCGGGACGCGGCGCGGGCTGGCCGGCCCTGGTGGCGCTCGGGGTGCTGCTGCTCGGGTTCGTGCAGTCGATGCTCGGCGGGACGGGGGCGGTGGCCGGGCACGTGCCGCTCGGGATGGCGCTGCTCGGCCTCAGCGTGTGGCTGCTCGTCGCCGCCTGGCGCCGCTGACCCCGGGGTTCAGGGGTGGCGGGCGAGGTGGTCGGCGCGGCGGATCGGCTCGGGGAGGCGGTAGCGGGGGGCCAGGCGGAGCACTTGGGCGGTGACGGTGTCCAGGGAGACGCGGTGGCCCTGGGAGACGTACACCGGCTTGACGCCCGGCCGGGTGCGCAGAGTGCGGCCCACCACGGCGCCGTCGTACGTGATCGGCGTCCAGGCCCCCCGCTCCGGCCCCGGCGGCTCGTGCGTCCCGACGAACGGCGTCTTGCCGACCCCCAGCGCGGGCAGCCCGGTCAGCACGCCGAGATGGCACGCCAGCCCGAACCCGCGCGGGTGCGCCAGGCCGTACCCGTCGCACACCAGCAGGTCGGGCGTGACGGTGAGCCGTTCGAGTGCCTCGACGAGCGCGGGCAGCTCGCGGAAGGCGAACAGCCCCGGCACGTACGGGAAGGCCGCCTTCCCGCGCACCACCACCTGCTCGGCCACGGCGAGCGTGCCGGCGTCCATGACGACCACGGCCGCCGTGAGCTCACCGCCGCTTCCTTCCCCGTCGCCGTGGTAGTGCACGTCCAGGCCCGCCACCAGGTCGAAGGAGGCAGGCCCGGACAGTTCGACGCGCGGGCGGAGCCGGTCCTGGACCGCCTCCGCCTCTTCGACCGTGTCCGGCCACGGATGGAGCCGCTGTACTCGCACCCGGCACAAGGTACCCCCTGACCGGGCCGCGGGCCCCGACGGCACGGACAAGCCATAGCATGACCGGGTGATCGTCGGAGATGTGCTGGGCCTGCTCGGCACCGGTGTCGCGGCCGGCGTGGTGAGCACGGTCGTCAGCCTCGCCTCGATCGTCTCCTATCCCGCCCTGCTCGCCTTCGGCCTGCCCCCGCTGACCGCGAACGTCACCAACACCGTCGCCCTCGTCTTCACCGCCGTCGGCGCCGCCGCGGGCTCCCGCCCGGAGCTCGCGGGGGAGAGCGGTCCGATGCTGCGCCTCGGCCCGGTCGCCGCGCTGGGCGGCGCGACCGGTGCTTTCCTGCTGCTGGTGACCCCGGGGAGAACGTTCGAGCTCATCGCGCCCTGGCTGATCGGAGTGGCCTCGCTCCTGCTGGCCCGGCCGCCCTCGGGCAAGGCGCGCGGCGATCACGGAGTGCTGGGGAAGCTCGCGCTGTTCGCCGTCACGATCTACGTCGGCTACTTCGGCGCGGCCGGCGGCATCCTGCTGTTCGCCGTGCTCTCCGCGATGTTCGCCCACCCCGCCGCCAAGCTGAACGCCATGAAGAACGTGCTGTCCGGCCTGGCGAACGCGGTCGCCGCCCTCGGCTTCGCGCTGTTCGGCCCGGTGGACTGGGCGGCGGCCGCGCCGCTGGCGGCGGGCTTCCTGATCGGCGGCTGGATCGGCCCCAAGATCGCCCGCCGCCTGCCGGGCCACAGCCTGCGGTACCTGGCCGCCGCCTGCGGGGTCGCCGTGGCGGTCAAGCTCGGCTGGGACTCCTACGCGGGTTAGCCGCCGCCCGCGCCGCCGCGTGCTCGGCGACCAGGGCGGCGAAACGCCGGGTCACCTGGTGCCAGATCGGGGTGGACACCGGCTCGTCGGCCACCGCCCGCGCGTGGACCTCGTCCGGGTCGAAGCCGTCGGCCTCCCACTCGCGGATGCGCGCGGGCAGCACCTCGGGATGGAACTGCACCCCCCAGGCCCGCTCGCCCACCCGGAACGCCTGGTAGGGGCAGGCCGCCGTCTCGGCCAGCCACACCGCGCCGGGCGGCAGCCCGGTGACCGCGTCCTTGTGGTGCTCGACGGCGGGCACCACCGGGGGCAGCCCGTGGAAGAGCGGGTCGGCCGCCGCCTCCGGCCGGATCGTGACGGGCAGGCTGCCGTTCTCGGGCGCGCCCGTGTCACCGGTGACCTCGCCGCCCGCCACCTCGGCGATCATCTGGCCGCCCAGGCAGATGCCGAACAGCGGGACGCTCTCCGCGAGCGCCTGCCCGACCAGCCGCCGGGCATCGGCCAGCCAGGGGGCCCGGTCGTCGTCGCCCGGCAGGTAGCCGCCGCCGAGCATGATCATGCCGTCGTGCTCCAGCTGGTCGGGGAGCGCGGCGCCCTCGTGGGCGAGCACGACGTCCAGCTCGTGGCCGGCGTCCTCCAGCCAGCCGCCCACCCGGCTCGGACCGCCGCTCCTGCTGTTCTGCACCACTAGCACCTTGCCCACCGGACTGCCCATCAGATCGCGCATGGCCCGCATTCTGCCAGGCCGCGCGCGGCCTACTCGCGGTACATCGGCCTCGTGGCGTCCTCGGGCAGGTACGGCGAGCTCCCCTGCCCGTACGCGGGGGAGACGGCAAGCGGCTTGGGGGCGGCGGCCCGCCACCGCGAGGGGAACAGCGAGACGGTCAGCAGCATCACCCCCACGACCAGCAGCGCCCCCGAGTAGCCGAGGATCACGTAGCCCTCGTACACGCGCGCGGGCAGCAGCCCATGCGGCAGCAGCCGCGGCCCGTCCATGAACTCGAGCAGGGGCGCCAGGCCGAACGCGGTGTACCAGAGCCCGCCGAGGAGCGAGGCGACGGGCGAGAGCCGCGAGCCGGCGAGGAAGGCCAGGACGACCGCGGTGGCGGCCAGCGCGCCGACGGCGTACCACGGGAACTGGTACGCGGAGTACGCGGGGAAGGAGATCTCGCCGACGCCGTGGCGAAGGGCGTCGAACGTCAGAGACGGGTTCGCGGAGCGCGTCTGGAAGGAGATCTCGCCGACGCCGTAGAGGAGGCCGTCGAGCGTCAGAGGAGGAAGGAGCAGTCCGGCGACCACTCCGAGGGCATGACGGGCACCATTTGACATGATCTAACCCCGTTTGTTGGCTTCAGTGCCCCAACCTACCCCGCCCGTCCCGCGAGCGCGGGCGAACCGTGACCGATCAGTTCTTGATCGTGTAGCTGTCGCCGTAGACCTTCCACTTCAGCGGCGGCTTGAGGTCGAGGTTGCCGTTCCTGAGGAAGACCCGCTGCATGGTGTCCACCCGGGTGGTGTCCTCGTGCGCCTCCTCGGCCTTCATCGCCGCCTTGCGCGCGTCGAGGAAGGCGTTGAGGTAGGTGACCTCGTTCCCGCCCTGCGCCGGGGTCCTGGCCTTGGCGAGCGCGGCCTTCCTGATGCCGCCGAAGCTGAGCTTGTCAGCGCCGGGGCCGTGCATGACCATCGCGTCGTAGTAGACGAACTGGCCGAGCGCCCGCAGCCCGTCCTTCTTGGCCCGGCTGACGGCCGGGTCGAAGTAGACGCGGTCGCGCTCGTCGTTCTGGGCCCGCTGGAAGACGGGGTCCTTGGCGGCGGCCTTCCAGTCCTTGGTGAAGGTGGGGTCGAGGCCGGCGTGGGAGTCGGTGCCGTTGACCTTGCGGAGGGCGGGCAGGTATTTCGCCAGGACGTTGCCGGGCTTGCGCTTGGTGTAGAGCTCGACCAGCTCCAGCATGTCGCCCGTGCCGGAGCAGAAGCCGATGATGCCCGCCGTGTAGCCGCGCTCGTCCTTGATGTCCTCGATGTAGCCGTACTGGGCCTTCCAGTCCAGCGAGGAGTTCTCCGCGCTGGACACGAGCCGCATCGCGATCTCCTTCTTGTGGGGATCGCTGAGGTCGGGCGCGGCGGTGCCGGTGACGGCGAGGGAGAGGGTCAGGAGGGTGGCTGTGAGCACGAAAGCTCCTGGTTCGTTAGGAAAGTTTCCGAACGGACCCTACTCCCGCGACGCGGCCGAAACTACCGCTTCGGGCGAAGTGCGGCGAGCTGTTCCTCGAACGGCACGACCTCCTCGGCGACCTCCTCGCCGGGGGCCGCCGCCGCGGGGACGCGGTGCGTCAGCAGGCCGGCCAGCTCCCCGGCGGCGCGCTCCACGCGCTCGCCGAGCCCGTCGGTGAACGCGTCCTGCCCGCCGCCCCAGTCCTCCGACGCCGCGTACACGGCGGTCGGGACGACCACCGCCCGCAGGTACGCGAACAGCGGCCGCAGCGCGTGCTCCAGCGCCAGCGAGTGCCGCGCGGTGCCGCCGGTGGCCGCGATCAGCACCGGCTTGCCGGTCAGCGCCGTGTTGTCGAGCACGTCGAAGAACGACTTGAACAGCCCGCTGTAGGAGCCGCTGAAGATCGGCGTGACCGCGACGAGCCCGTCGGCCTCGGTGACCGCGTCCAGAGCGTCGCGCAGCCGCGCGCTCGGGAACCCGGTGACGAAGGCGTTGGCCACGTCCCCGGCCAGCTCGCGCAGCTCGATCACCCGCACGTCCGGCTCGTGCCCGGCCAGCCGCCGGACCGCCGCCTCGGCGAGGCGGTCGGCCAGCAGCCGGGTCGAGGACGGCTGGGTCAGTCCGGCCGTGACGACGACGAGCTTCATGATGTCTCCTTCGTACGGGGGGTCAGGCTTCCACGGGGGCGATCTCCGCCTCCTGCTTGGCGGCGAGCAGGGAGGCGTGCGTCGGCGCGTCCGGCACCCCGGCCGGCCGGCCCTTGGCGAACTCGGCGCGCAGCACCGGCACGACCTCCTCGCCCAGGAGGTCGAGCTGCTCCAGCACGGTCTTCAGCGGCAGGCCCGCGTGGTCCATGAGGAACAGCTGGCGCTGGTAGTCGCCGAAGTGGTCCCTGAACTCCAGCGTCCGCTCGATGACCTGCTGCGGGCTGCCGACGGTCAGCGGCGTCTCGGCCATGAACTCCTCCAGCGAGGGGCCGTGGCCGTACACGGGGGCGACGTCGAAGTATGGCCGGAACTCCTTGATCGCGTCCTGGGAGTTCTTGCGCATGAACACCTGCCCGCCGAGCCCGACGACGGCCTGCTCCGGGGTGCCGTGGCCGTAGTGGGCGTAGCGCCGGCGGTAGAGGGCGATGAGCCGCTGGAAGTGGTCCTTCGGCCAGAAGATGTTGTTGGCGAAGAAGCCGTCGCCGTAGTAGGCGGCCTGCTCGGCGATCTCGGGGCTGCGGATCGAGCCGTGCCACACGAACGGCGGCACCCCGTCCAGCGGGCGCGGCGTCGAGGTGAAGCCCTGGAGCGGCGTGCGGAACTTGCCCTCCCAGTCGACCACGTCCTCGCGCCAGAGCCGGTGCAGCAGCGCGTAGTTCTCCACCGCGAGGGGGATGCCCTGGCGGATGTCCTGACCGAACCACGGGTAGACCGGGCCGGTGTTGCCCCGGCCCATCATCACGTCCACGCGGCCCTCCGCCAGGTGCTGGAGCATCGCGAAGTCCTCGGCGATCTTCACCGGGTCGTTCGTGGTGATGAGGGTCGTGGAGGTGGACAGGATCAGCCGCTCGGTGCGCGCCGCGATGTAGCCGAGCATGGTGGTGGGGGAGGACGGCACGAACGGCGGGTTGTGGTGCTCGCCGGTCGCGAAGACGTCCAGGCCGACCTCCTCGGCCTTGAGCGCGATCGTCACCATGGCCTTGATCCGCTCATGCTCGGTCGGCGTCCTGCCCGTCGTGGGGTCCATGGTCACGTCGCCCACGGTGAAGATCCCGAACTGCATTTTAGTCACCATCCATGACTGTTGAAACTTTAACGGTTACCGTAGCGCACAGGCCCTCGTGGTTATTCCATCACCGTTCTCAGAGCGCGTTGATGCCGGCCGGGTCGAGGATCCGCTCGGGCGCCCCGTGCTCGGCCACGGCGATCATGGCCTTGCCGAGCTGCTCGGTCGTCGTCATGGCCGTGCCGAACATCCGCCGCAGAAGCGGGTAGAGCGGGCGCGTGACGATGTAGCCGAGGCGGTAGAGCCGGGTGCGCGAGGTGATGCCGTGCATGGGGTGGATGTAGCCGGGCCGGAACATGTAGGCCCGCAGGTCCATCGCCAGCAGCGCGTTCTCGGTCTCGCCCTTCACCCGCGCCCACATGGCGCGGCCGTGGGCGTCGGTGCCGGCGCCGGAGACGTAGACGAAGACCGAGCCGGGGCTGAGCCGGGCCAGGACGCGGCCGGCCGCCACCGTGTAGTCGTAGGTGACGTGCCGGTAGTCCTTCTCGTTCATGCCGGCCGAGGAGACGCCGAGGCAGAAGAAGCAGGCGTCGTACCCGGCCAGGCGGTCCTCGATCGGCGACAGGTCGGCCATGTCGCCGTGGACGAGCTCGCGCAGCTTGGGATGGGCGACGCCGGTCGCCGTGCGCCCGACGGTGAGCACGTCCGTGACCCTGGCGTCGAGCAGGCACTCGCGCAGCACGCCCTGGCCCACCATGCCGGTCGCCCCGAAGATGATCACTTTCATGGCGGCCCGCCCCGATCGTCTCGCCGATGTCGTCAGGGGAAGGATATGGGCCGGAAGGCGTGGCGGGCGGGGGAGGGCTACGGGCCCGCGAGATCGCGGGCCGCCTCGGACAGCAGGACCACCGCCGGAGCCGGGAGCTCCAGCCCGCGCGTCGAGATCCCGATCGCCCACGCCGTGCCGGCGACCACGGCCCCCGCGCACGCCACCTGCTCGCGGAACTGCCCGTGCTCCTCCACCACCGCCTGCCCCGGCGGCAGGCTCGCCAGCTCCTCCTCCACGTCCTCCAGGGTGGCCGGGGTGGCGGAGGTGAAGCGGGGCAGCCGGCCGTACCCGGTCAGGATCTCCCGCCGGTCCCGCGCCGGCAGCGCCCGCAGCAGCGCCTTGCCCAGCGCGGTCGCGTGGGGCGCGGTCTCCAGCCCCGACTGCAGGTCCTCCAGCCACGGCGAGCGCGGCCCCTCGACGACGTCCACCACCAGCAGCCGCCCGTCGGCCAACTGCGCCAGGTACGCGGTGTGCCCCGTGACCTCCGTCAGATGCCGCAGCACGGAGCGGGCGTGCGGCGGCCGCTCGAAGGCGTCCAGCATGTCGTGGAAGCGCTCGGCCACCTTCGAGCCCAGCAGGTAGTCGCCCTCGGGCCGCCGGTGCAGGTAGCCCTCGTAGCACAGCGTGCGGACCAGGTGGTACGACGTCGACAGGTTGAGCCCGCAGCGGCGGGCGATCACCTTGACCGGCAGGGGCCGATCGGCCCGCGCCACCTCCTCCAGCACGCGCAGGGCGCGCGAGACACTGCGGATCAGATCGCTGGGCTGTGCGTCACCTGTCATCGCTCCAGCATCTTCGCCGGGTGAATTCGGCACGCCTAACCCGGCGGACACACCCGCCCGGCGGTGAGGACACGCCGGAGATACCACAGTGCGCCAGTGGGGCCCCGTGGACGCGGCGCGCGGGGCAGGTCAGCGGGCCGTGCGCCAGCTCTGCTCCTCCACCAGCTCCACGCTGCGCCAGCCGTCCGGGGTGCGGCGCAGGCGGTGGTGGTACCAGCCGCCGCCGTGCAGGAAGCCCGCCGTCCCGGCCGCGACCATCTCCCGGCTCGGCGCGAGGGTGTCGGTGAACGGCGCGCTCACGCGGGCCTCCCCGTCACCGCCGAAGTCGATCACCGGTGCGCCGATCAGGTGCAGCCGGCCCGGCCAGTGCGCGAGCACCTCCGCGAGCCACGCCTTCACCTCCTCCCGCCCGCCCCTGACGCCGCCCGCCGAGCTGTAGTCGATGACGGCGTCCTCGGTGAACACCTCGTCGAGCCGGTCCCAGCTTCCCGAGTCGACGGCGCGGGTGTAGCGGGCCAGCAGGTCCGCGATCTCCAGGCGGTCGGCGAGCTCTCGTGCGTCCATGCGGTGATCGTCGCGCCGGGACGGCGTTCCCGCCAGACCCGGCCTGCGCGACCCGCTCAGAGCAGCCAGTTGACCACCACGGTCAGCACGATCGACAGCACGACCGACGCGATGATCATCAGTAGGCAGCCCGTCCAGCCGCCCAGCGGCCGCACGTCCCAGTTCCCGAACCTCATGGCCCGCGCCTACCCCGGCCAGAGAACCCCAGACAAGCACGAAGCCCCGGCCTGTCGAGACCGGGGCTGTGGTGCTGGTGGACGATACTGGGATTGAACCAGTGACCTCTTCCGTGTCAGGGAAGCGCTCTCCCGCTGAGCTAATCGTCCTCGTGAGGTGGCGACGGGATTTGAACCCGTGTGGACGGCTTTGCAGGCCGCTGCCTCGCCTCTCGGCCACGCCACCGAGCCGGAAGCTCCGAGCGGAAGACGGGATTCGAACCCGCGACCCTCACCTTGGCAAGGTGATGCTCTACCACTGAGCCACTTCCGCATCCGCCCCGCTCGCGACCGGGGCGACGAGAGAACTGTAGCGAATCTCGGCCGAGTACCCAAACTGGAAAAGCCGCGCACCCTCGCGCCCGCCGGGCCTAGACTGGACGCGGGCCCGCCGTCTCCAGGCGGTACTCCTGTCCTGAGACGCGCCGGTTGTCGTCGATCACCTGCTCGGACGCCGGCTTCCCGCCGTCCATCACCGCGTCCCGCCGCCGCTCGAACCGCTCGTGGGCGCCGGGCGCGTAGCCGGTGCCCAGCGTGGTCCAGCCGGCCTGGGCGGCGAGCAGCTTCCGCAGGTACGCCTTGTTCGGCTCGAACGTGACCGGCGGCGGCAGCGCCGGGGCCAGCACCTGGTCCGGGTCGCGCCCGTCGAACCGCCGGAACAGCTCGGCCGCCAGCCGCAGGTGCTCCAGCTCCATCCCCAGGTGCAGCTCCCAGAGGCGCTTCACCTCGGGGTCGGACTCGGTCTCCATGAAGGAGTAGTAGAGGTAGCACTCGTTGTACTCGTGGTTGAGCAGCCGCTCCCACCAGCTCTGCCCCGGGTCGACCAGGGACTCGTAGAAGGTGACGTGCTGCTCCTCCACCATGCCGATCTCCTGGTAGAGCCGGCGCGCGACCGGCTCCAGCTGCTGGGGGCCGGCGTTGAAGTAGTAGTTCATGGTCTGCTGCTCGGTCGCCGCGATCGTCAGGGCGTGCAGGCGGGACAGCGGCTCGGTGCGGCCGCGGTCGTACGCCTCGCGCACGTCGTCCACCGGGTCGCGGTGCTGCAGGTGCGTCGGCCGCCCCGGCATGATCTCGGTCACGTCGCCGACGATCTTCTCCGCCTCGCGGTGCTCGATCAGCTCGTACAGGTTGGCGTACCGGTAGAGGTGGTCGACCTCGTCCAGCACCCCGAACTCGTACGCCTGCCGCAGGTACGGATCCGGCTCCATCCGCGCCACCCACGCCGTCAGGTCCACGGCGACCTGCTCGTACGCGATGGTCGTCTCCAGCACCGACGACACCCCGGGCAGCAGCCAGTTCACCGCCTTCTGCTGCTGCGCCTCGACGGCGCGGACCTGGGCGAGCAGCCGTCTGAGCTCCTCGTCCGGGCAGTGCCGGGCCAGGTGGTGGCTGAACAGCACCGCCTCCACCTCGATGCCGTTCATCGTGATGATCCGGCAGCGGGTGTACGGGTCGGCGTGGTCGGGGTCGATGGGCGTGCGGTGCAGCTCGCGCCAGTCGCGCAGCTGCCTGTCCAGCGGGATGCCCCGCTCCTGCAGCGGATCGAAGGCCATGTCGCGGCCCGTACCCGGAGGCCGGGCGGGCAACCTCCGCGTTGGGTCCCCGGACGGCCCGCGTTCGGTAAGGAGGCGCGTGCCAAGGGGGAGGCCGGGTAGGCCGCCTGGCGTGGCTGAACACGATGTGATCGACCTGCTGGTGGCCCAGCACGGGCGGATCAGGGACCTGTTCGACGAGGTCGAGCAGGCGCCGCCGGACAAGGTGGAGGCGGCCTTCGGCCGCCTGTCGCGGATGCTGTCCATGCACGAGACCGCCGAGGAGGAGATCGTCCATCCGTACGCGCGCAGGAAGCTCGACAACGGCCCCGGCGTCGTCGCCGACCGGCTGCGCGAGGAGAGGCTGGCCAGGCGGCTGCTGCAGGACCTGCACCACGACGGCGTGGACCACCCCCGCTTCTGGGACCGCCTGGCCGAGCTGCGGGCCGCCGTCACCGCGCACGCGCGCGGCGAGGAGCGCTACGAGTTCGCCCGGCTGCGCGCCCGCACGACGCCCGTCGAGCGCCGGGCGATGGGCGCGGCGGTCCGGGCCGCCGAGGGGCTGGCGTCGATCCTGCCGCACGCCGGCGCCGAGTCCACCGCCAGGAACCTGCTGGTGGACACCCCCAAGGCGGTCGCGGAACGGGCCCGCGAGGCGATCCGCAAGGCCCTCGGGAGAAGCTGACACCCTTCGACGCGGGCCGAAATGTCCGCGTACTACCGTCGTGAGCATGGAACACATCGCCCGGGACGCCGACATCGCCCCTGTCGCCGCGCTCATCGCGGACCCGACCCGGGCGGCCATCCTCACGGCACTCCTCGACGGCCGCGCGCTCGCGGCGGGGGAGCTGGCCAGGGTCGCCGGGGTGAGCGCCGCCACCGCGAGCTCCCATCTGGCGAGGCTGCTCGACGGCCGGCTCGTGGACGTCGTCCGGCAGGGCCGCCACCGCTACTACCGCCTCTCCGGCCACGAGGTCGCCGAGGTCCTGGAGGTCCTCGCCAGGATCAGCGCCCGGCCGCCGGTCCGCTCGCTGCGCCAGTCCCGCCAGGCGCGGCTCCTGGAGGAGGCCCGCACCTGCTACGACCATCTCGCGGGCCGGGCCGGCGTCGGGCTGCTCGACGGCCTGCGCGCCGGCGGCTACTACGCCGGCGCCGACCTCACCGGCGACGGCGAGCGGCTGCTGACCGGTCTCGGCGTGGATGTGGCGGGCGCGCGCGGCTCGCGGCGCAGGTTCGCCCCCGAGTGCCTGGACTGGACCGAGCGCCGCGCGCACCTCGGCGGGGCGCTCGGCGCGGCGGTCACGGACGCGCTGTTCGAGCGCGGCTGGTACCGGCGGGGCACGGTCCCACGTGCGGTGATCCTCACGGACGAGGGCAGGGAAGGGCTGGCCGCGTTGTTTCCGAGTAAGGAGCTAACATCGCACACACCAGTTACCTGACGAGGGAGTGCCCACCATGCGCGACAACGGAGTCGTGGCCGTAGGCCCAGAGCCGCTGAGCTTCCAGGACGTCATCGACGTGGCCCGCCACGGTGCCGCGGTCAGGCTCACCGACGACGCCGTGGCCGCCATGGCCGCCGCCCGCCAGCGGGTGGACGAGCTGGCCGAGAGCCCCGTTCCCGCGTACGGCGTCTCGACCGGGTTCGGCGCCCTCGCCACCCGGCACATCGACCCGGCGCTGCGCGCGCAGCTGCAGCGCTCCCTCGTCCGCTCGCACGCGGCCGGCAACGGCCCCGAGGTCGAGACCGAGGTCGTCCGCGCCCTCATGCTGCTGCGCCTGCACACCCTCGCCACCGGCCACACCGGCATCCGCCCGGTCACCGCCAAGACCCTGGCCGCCCTGATCAGCGCCGGCCTCACCCCGGTCGTGCACGAGTACGGCAGCCTCGGCTGCTCCGGCGACCTCGCCCCGCTCGCGCACGTCGCGCTCACCCTCATGGGCGAGGGTGTGGTCCGCGACCGCGACGGCGGCCTCCGGCCCGCCGCCGAGGCGCTGAAGCAGGCCCGCATCGAGCCCGTCGAGCTGGCCGCCAAGGAGGGCCTGGCGCTCATCAACGGCACCGACGGCATGCTCGGCATGCTCGTCCTCGCCGTCCACGACCTCACCCGCCTGGTCCGCACCGCCGACGTGAGCGCCGCCATGAGCGTGGAGGCGCTGCTCGGCACCGACCGCGTCTTCGCCCCGGAGCTGCAGGCCCTGCGCCCCCATCCTGGCCAGGCCAGTTCGGCCGCCAACATGGTGAAGGTGCTGCGCGAGTCGGGCATCATGGCCAGCCACCGCGACCCGGAGGCGTGCACCCGCGTCCAGGACGCCTACTCGCTGCGCTGCGCCCCGCAGGTCGCCGGGGCGGTCCGCGACACGCTCGCGCACGCCGCCACCGTCGCCGAGCGGGAGCTGGCCAGTGCCGTGGACAACCCGGCCGTGCTGGCCGACGGCCGGGTGGAGTCCAACGGCAACTTCCACGGGGCGCCCCTCGGGTACGTGCTGGACTTCCTCGCCGTGGTCGCCGCCGACCTGGCGTCGATGTCGGAGCGGCGTACCGACCGGTTCCTCGACGTGGCACGCAACCACGGGCTGCCCGCCTTCCTCGCCGACGACCCCGGCGTGGACTCGGGTCACATGATCGCCCAGTACACCCAGGCCGCGATCGTCTCCGAGCTGAAGCGCCTGGCCGTGCCCGCCAGCGTCGACTCCATCCCCAGCTCGGCCATGCAGGAGGACCACGTGTCCATGGGCTGGTCGGCGGCGCGCAAGCTGCGCAGGTCGATCGACGGGCTCACCCGCGTGCTGGCGATCGAGGTGCTGACCGCCGCCCGCGCGCTCGACCTGCGCGCGCCCCTGCGGCCCGCCCCCGCGACGGCCGCCGTGGTGCGGGCGCTGCGCGAGACCGTGCCCGCCCCCGGGCCCGACCGGTTCCTGGCGCCGGAGATCGACGCCGCCGTCCGCCTGGTCGCCGACGGCGGCGTGGTCGCCGCGGTGGAGCAGGTCACCGGCCCCCTGGCGTGACCCGCGACGGCAGCGCCACGATCAGGTCCACCTCCAGCAGCAGCCCCGGCATGAACAGCCGCGACACCTCCACGGTCGTGCTGGCCGGGGGCGTGCCCGTGATGTACTTGCGGCGCACCGCGCCGTGCTCGGCGCGGGCGTCCATGTCCGTCAGGTACGTGCGGATGAACGCGATGTCGCCGAACCCCGCCCCCTGGTCGGCGAGTATGCGCTCGATGACCTGGTAGACGTGCTCGGACTGGGCCGCCATCGAGCCCTCGCCGACGATCCGGCCGTGCTCGTCGAAGGCCGCGACCCCCGAGACGTAGAGCGTGTCGCCGGCCCGCACCGCGTGGGAGTACATCCCGTTCGTGGCGGGGACCGTCGCCAGGTTGAGCGGCACCGTCCGCGTACCGGCCCGGTGGCCCGCTCCCACGTGGCCGGCGATGGCGGTCAGGTCGCGCTCGCCCAGCCCGGCCGCCCGCGCCTCCTGCAGCCGGGCGCGGGCGGCACCCGCCACGCGCGCGCCCTCCCACGCCCCCAGCTCCAGGTCCTTGGCGGCGTGCGCGAGGGAGTAGCGGGTCTCGGCGGCCGGCACGCGCAGCCGCTCGGCCAGCGCGCCCAGCGGGGTGAGCGCCAGCACGCCGAGCAGCGCCTCGCGGTCCACGCCGTGCGCCTCCCCGTACGCCAGCGTCTCGGCCAGCAGCACCTGGGCGGGCACGAGCGCGTTCATCACGGCCAGTTTCATGGCCGCGCCCGCGCCCAGCGGCCCGAGCTCGCGCACCGTCCCGAACACCGACAGCACCTCGCGGCAGCGCGCCACGTCCTCGCCGTCACCGCCGGCCAGCACGGTCAGCGAGCCCTCGGCGGCCGGGCCGACGCTGCCCAGCACCGGCGCGTCCACCAGGCCCACCCCGGCCGGCAGCAGCGCGCGCAGCTCCCGCACCGCTTCCGGGCCGATCGTGGACATCTCGACCACCGTCGTGCCCGGCCGCAGCCCCGGCAGCGCCGCCGTCAGCACCTCGCGCACCGCCGCCGGATCGCTCAGCATCGTGATGACCAGGTCCGCGCCCTCCACCGCCGCCGCGGCGGTGACGCCCGTGCCGCGCCGCCAGGTGGTCACGTCGTGCCCGGCCGCCGCCAGCCGCCGGGCCATGGGGACGCCCATGCGTCCCTGTCCGAGAAAAGCAATCATGCGGGCCAGTGAAGCGGTGAGTCCGGTATTCCACCACCGACTAGATTGCATGCCAGCCATGCTTGACACGAATGCCTTCGACGCCGCCGCGCTCCGCCTCCTCGACGAGGTCGCGCGGAGCGGCTCCTTCACCGCCGCCGCCGAGCTGCTCGGCTACACCCAGTCCGCGGTCTCGCGCCGCGTCGCCGCGCTCGAACGGGCCGCCGGCGGCCCGCTGTTCGAACGGCTGCCCCGCGGCGTCCGGCTCACCCCGGCGGGGGCCGCGCTGCACCGGCACGCCGTCGCCGTGCTCGACCGGCTGGAGCGGGCCGGGGAGGAGCTGGCCGCCCTGCACGCGGGCCGGGGCGGCACGCTGCGGCTCGGCGCGTTCGCCACCGCGAACGTGGACCTGGTGCCCGGCACGCTCAGACGCTTCGCCGCCCGCCGCCCCGGCGTTGAGCTGCGCCTGGTCGAAGGGCTGACCACCAAGCTGCTGGAGCGCCTGCGCGCCGGGGCGCTGGACGCCGCCGTCATCAGCGACTACCCGGCAGGCCTGCCCGCCGCGGACGCGGGCCGCCTGGTGCCGCTGCGCGAGGACCGGCTGCTGGTCGCCCTGCCCGCCGGGCACCGGCTGGCCGCCGAGGCCGAGGTGGACCTGCGGGACCTGGCCGGGGAGACGTGGATCGAGGCCGCCCCGCGCGGCCAGCCGACGCTGCTGCTCGCCGCGTGCGCCGCCGCCGGGTTCGCGCCGCGCGGCGGGCTGCGGGTGGCCGAGTGGACCGGCAAGTTCGGCTTCGTCGCCGCCGGGCTCGGCGTGACGCTCGTGCCCGAGCTGGCCGCCCGCGCCGTACCGGCCGGGCTGGTGCTGCGGCCCCTGCGCGGGCAGGCCCCCGCCCGCAGGGTGTACGCGGCCCTGCCGGAAGACCCCCTCCCCGCCGCACTGGAATTCGTCCGGCTCCTGGAAGAATGGGAAGCGTGTACGGATTCGCCCACTTAGGTCAGATGCTGGCCACCGGGCTTCGGGACGTGACCTCCGACCTCGCCGCGCTCGACGGCGAGGGCTGGTGGGCCGTCGTCGTCGACTACGAGGGCAAGGTGACGTGCGCCCGCTTCGACCAGGTGCGTCCCGCGCCGCTGCCCCGGCCTGCCGTCCCTTGGCACGGTCCAAGGCCGGACGAGTGGCGCAGTTCCCTCGACCGTGACGCCTACGAGCGCGGCGTGCGCGCCATCCGCGCCCTCATCGAGCGGGGCGAGGTCTACCAGGCCAACCTGTGCCGCATCCTGACCGCTCCGCTGCCGCCCACCGCCGACCCGCTCGCCCTGGCCGCCCGGCTCGCCGAGGGCAACCCCGCCCCCTACGGCGGCGTGGTCCGCGTCCCCGGCCTCAGCGTGGTGACCGCCTCGCCCGAGCTCTACCTCGCGCGCGACGGCGACGTCGTCGAGTCCCGGCCGATCAAGGGCACCGGCGTCACCGCCGCCGACCTGCTGCCGAAGGACCACGCCGAGAACGTGATGATCGTCGACCTGGTCCGCAACGACCTCGGCCAGGTGGCGGCCGTCGGCTCGGTCGAGGTGCCGGAGCTGTGCGTGGTCGAGGAGCACCCCGGGCTGGTCCACCTCGTCTCGACCGTACGCGCCCGGCTCGCGCCGGGAGCCGGCTGGCCGGAGCTGTTCGCCGCGACGTTCCCGCCGGGATCGGTCACGGGAGCCCCCAAATCGTCCGCGCTGCGCATCATCAACGAGCTCGAAACCGCACCTCGGGGCCCGTACTGTGGCACGGTGGGCTGGGTCGACGCCGACCGACGCAGGGCGGCGCTGGCCGTCGGCATCAGGACCTTCCAGATCTCGGCAGGCGAGATCCGGTTCGGCACGGGAGCGGGCATCACCTGGGGCAGCGATCCCCGGCGCGAATGGCTCGAGACCGAGCTCAAAGCAGCCAGGCTCATAGCCCTGGCATCCACAGGAGGAAACGCATGAACATCCCTGTCTGGGTCAACGGGGAGCTGATCGACCCCGCGCAGGCCACCGTCTCGGTCTTCGACCACGGGCTCATGGTCGGCGACGGCGTCTTCGAGACGATCAAGCTCGTGAACGGCCGGTCGTTCGCGCTCACCCGGCACCTCGACCGGCTCAAGCTCTCGGCCCAGCGCATGGACCTGCCCGAGCCGGACGTCGCCGCCATCGCCGACGGCATCGGCCGCATCCTGGAGCACGCCCCCGACTGGGCGCTCGGCCGCATCCGCGTCACCTACACCAGCGGCCCCGGCCCCCTCGGCTCCGACCGCGGCAACGAGGGCGCCACGACGGTCGTCATCGTGGACGAGCAGAAGCCGTTCCCCGCCACCGCGAACGTCACCGTCGTCCCCTGGCCGCGCAACGAGCGAGGCGCGCTCTCCGGCGTCAAGAGCACCTCCTACGGCGACAACGCCAAGGCCCTCCTCTACGCCAAGAAGCGCGGCGGCGGCGAGGCCGTCTTCGGCAACCTTGCCGGCAACCTGTGCGAGGGCACCGGCTCCAACGTCTTCCTCGTCCTCGACGGGCGCCTGGTCACCCCCACCCTGGAGGCCGG
The DNA here is from genome assembly GCF_036289125.1 of Nonomuraea sp. LP-02. Classification (NCBI taxonomy): domain Bacteria; kingdom Bacillati; phylum Actinomycetota; class Actinomycetes; order Streptosporangiales; family Streptosporangiaceae; genus Nonomuraea; species Nonomuraea sp. LP-02. The sequence continues at coordinate 741,782 of NZ_JAXCLK010000001.1, forward strand.
CTGCCTGGCCGGCGTGACCCGCGGGCTGGTGCTGGAGTGGTTCGGCGGCGAGGAGACCGACATCCCGCTGTCGGCCCTGTACGAGGCCGAGGAGGCGTTCCTCACCTCCACCACGCGCGACGTGCAGCCGATCAGGCTCGTGGACGACACCGAGCTGCCGATCGCGCCCGGCCCGATCACCAGCAAGGCCATGCGGGTCTTCGCCGAGCGCTCCGCCTCCGACCTGGACCCGTGACCGGCGTACGCCTCTGACGAGCTCCGGCCGCGCGTCGGCGCGGCCGGAGCCGGGGCTCAGTAGCTCTTCTGGGTCTGGACGTTGAAGTCGTCCATCTTGACCTTCTTGGCGGGGTTCGTGAGCGGGTCGTCGATCTCCAGGACGTCCAGGCCCTCCATGATGTCGCTGGAGTAGATGTAGCCGTTGTAGTAGTAGGCCGACCAGGAGCCCGCGATGGTCGGCGGCTCGTGCGGGCCGCGCTCGAAGAAGCCGATCTCCTTCGGGGCGGAGGAGTCGGTGAAGTCCCAGACGGACACGCCGCCCTGGTACCACGCCTGGACCATGACGTCCTTGCCCGGCACCGGGATGAGCGAGCCGTTGTGGGCCACGCAGTTCTCGTCCTGCTGCTGCTCACGGTCGATCTTGAAGTAGCCGCGCAGCTCCAGCTTGCCGTTCACCAGGTCGTACACCGCGTTCGCGCCCTTGGTGCGCGGCGTGTTCCGGTCGCAGGTGGCCTGGCCGCCGCCGCCGAGCTCGTCGCTGAAGACGACCTTGGTCGCGTCGTTGTTGAACGTCGCCGAGTGCCAGATCGAGAAGTTCTGGGTGTCGGTGAGCTGCTGGAGCACCTTCGGCCGTACCGGGTCGGCGATGTCGAGCAGCACGCCGTCGCCGAAGCAGGCGGCCGCGGCCAGCTTCTTCTCCGGGTAGGCGGTGATGTCGTGGCAGCCCGAGAGCATCTCGTCGTGCTGGCGCTCGGGGAAGATGTCGGGCTTGGCCACCACCCGCGCCGACTGCGGCGCCTGCATCGGGATCTCCACGATCTGGATCAGCTCGTGGGGCGGCGGGCAGGTCCGTGACTCCGGCTCGGGGCCGGGGGAGGAGACGTAGACGTACAACGTCTCGCCGGCGGGCACCATCGTGTGCGTGTGCGAGCCGCAGTCGGTCGCGACGGCGCCGACGTAGCGCGGGCTGGCCTTGTCGCTCACGTCGAAGATGCGCAGCCCTTCCCATGCGGGCTCGTCGTCGTCCGCGTCGCACTCGGGGCCGGAGACCGGCTCGTCGACGGACAGGATCAGCAGGTCCCGGTAGACCGACACGTCGTTCTGCTGGCCGGGGCAGGCCACCTGGGTGACGGTCTTGGGGTTCTTCGGGTCGCTGATGTCATAGATGGCGAAACCGCCGAAGTTGCCCTGGAAGGCATAGTCGCCCTGGAAGGCGAGGTCGGTGTTGATGTCGTCCCGTCCGTCGAACGGGGCGGTCCTCGGCACCTGTGCGACCTGCTTGACGTTGTCGCTGGTCGTGACGCCGTCCCCGGCCGGGGATCGGTCCCCTGGAGCGCTGGTCTCCTGCTGGGAGGTGTCCGAGCTCGCCGGCTCCCCTGAGGCCGGCGGGCCGCCCGCGCACGCGGTGGTCAGCAGCAGCATCGCCGCGACAGACACCGCTCCGCGCAGCTTGGCAGAGATCAACGCGCATTCCCCTTTGTCTCGTAGCTCACTATGGAAGGTATGTCAGCAGGTTCGCGGCCGTGTACGGCATTCATCACAGTTAAGGAGCTTTTGGCGCTCGCCGCCTGCGCCCTCGTCGCCGCCGCCTGCGCGGCCGAGCCCGTACGGCAGCCGTCCGCGATCGGCACGGACGCGCCCGTCATCGTGCCGGGCAGTCCCGGTGCGCCCGCGCGGACCGCGTCGCCGGGGGAGCGGGTGGGCCGGACGCCGCGGCCGACCGTGGCCGCCGACGTGCGCTTCGCGGAGGCGATGATCCCGCACCACCGGCAGGCGCTGGAGATGACCTCACTGGTCGAGGAGCGCACGACGACGGACGTCGTACGCAGGGTGGCCCGCGCGATCACCGCCGCCCAGACCCCCGAGATCAGGGCGATGACGAGCTGGCTGGCGGACCTGGGCCGCCCCGCCCCCGCCGGCCACGACCACACCTCCACGGGCTCCGGCTACGGGATGGCCTCGGAGGAGGAGCTGAACGCGCTGCGGGCCGCCCGCGGCGACGCCTTCGACCGCCTGTTCCTCCAGCTCATGACCCGCCACCACGAGGGCGCCGTGAAGATGGCGGAGGAGGAGCTGGCCGGCGGCCGCGACCACCGCATGCGCCTGCTCGCCAAGGACGTCTACTCGGGACAGAGCATCGAGATCGCCCGGATGCGCGCGGCCATGAAGTCCCTGCCGCCCGCGTGAGACGGCATGCGAAAGGGGCGGGCCCGCGAACGGGCCCGCCCCTTTCGGCGGTCTGTCTAGTGCTGTCTCAGGACGGCCACAACATGTTGGTCAACTCGGCGTCGAGGTCCATGAAGTCGGTCTCGCGCCCCGCCGGCACCTTCTCGTAGGTGCGGTGCAGGAACTCCGTCAGCGGCGCCAGCGGCACCTCGAACAGAGCCTGACCGAACGGGGACGTGAGGCTGATGTGAAGCGTGCGCTCGCCGTCGGCCCGCGCGGGCCAGACCTGCACGTCACCGTCGCCGACACGCCTGACGATGCCCACGGTCAGCAACTCGCGGGCGAAGATCCACTCGACCGGCTCGTCATTCCCTACGTGGAAGGCCATGCGGATGGCGTAAGGGTCGTCGGCTGTGTAACTCAGTCCGGCGAGCAGGGGGACGGTTGTACGGTCGGGGACCACAAGCCGAAGGCCAAGCTCGGCGGAGACGGTGGTGCTGTTCATCGTCAGCCAAACCTTTTCGTCGTAGGTCCCCTCTTCGGGGCTTTCACTGCTCTGACGGACTTCGTCCTGAGCTATGACGCGGAACGAAGAAACCCGTAGGAAAGATTCCGCCTCAGGGGCCTTCTGTAACGCACATCACAGCTGGACATTCAGGCATCTACCAGGCTAAACGGCACCAATCAGGGTCGCATTTGCAAGGGTTTTGCGTGCTGTCGAGCCTGCCCCGGAACGGCCGATCATGAACGTTTCTCAAGAAAGATCGCGACCGCCCACTTCCGGGACACGACGATGGTATGTCACCGACCCCACTCGTCGGTGGGCAACCGCCGCCTTTCACCCTGAATCCCTCCGCCGCCACCGCCGGACACCCCCCAGGGCCCGCTCGGCGCCCGCCTGACACCCGCCCCCCACCGCTTCGCTTCGCCAGCAGGTGCCGGAGTGCGGTATGGTTTTCCCCGTCGGCACCGCGAGGGACCGGCAGGAGGGCGATTAGCTCAGCGGGAGAGCGCTTCGTTCACACCGAAGAGGTCACTGGTTCGATCCCAGTATCGCCCACCAGCACGTCAGAGGCCCAGCCCCACGCCCGTGGGGTTGGGTCTTTTTCATGATCGCGCGTCCCGGCCGGCTGCGGGCCGGTTCTGACGATGCCCCGAGAGGTGGCATGTCTCGATCCGGTCACGGGCTTACTTTGTACAGGGCGCCGCAGCTCACCGGCATGGCCACGGCAGGTAGTACCGCCGGGAGGAGAGCCAGCGGACGAACCGGCTGGTCCGGGGGGCGCGGGCCCGGTCGAACCTTCTTCGGATGGCCTTCGTGTCCCGATGGCCGGGGCCGAGCACACGCGCGGCATCGGCGAGCGCACGCTCGTACACCAGCAGGGACTCCCGCTCCCGTCCGAGTTGCCACAACGCCCTGGCCACGCTGCCCCGGCTGGAGACCGTCAGCGGGTGGTCCGGTCCGAACGTCCTCTCCCGGCCCGCGAGGGTCCGCTGGTACAACTCCAGGGCCTCCCGCACCCTGCCGGACGCGCGCAGCGCGCCCGCGAGGACGCTGCGGCTGGCCAGTGTGTCCGGATGGGTGTCGCCGAACACCCGCGACTGCGCCTCCACCGTCTTCTCCAGCAGCGCGACGGCCTCCCGCGACCGTTGCCCGCCCAACCCCACGGCGGTCCCCAGGCTGCCCCGGGTGGACAACGTGTGCGGATGCTCCAGCCCCAGCAGGCGTTCCTGTTCGGCCAGGGTCCCTTCGTAGAGATCGATCGCCTCGTCCTCCCGGCCGGTCTCCCGGAGCGCGCCCGCCAGGTTGCCCAGGCCGACCAGGGTGTACTCGTGCTCGTCGCCCAGTGCCGCGCGCATCCTGGGCAGCGCGTCCTCCAGCAGGACGATGGCGCGGCGGGGGTTTCCCCGGGTCCGCTCGACCCCGGCGAGGTTGTTGTAACTGATCAGTGTCTCCGGATGGTCGGGACCGAGCGTCCGCTCCCGGGCCTCCAGCGTGGCCCTGAACAGGTCGAGGGATCGGTCGAAGCGGCCCGCCATCCGGTATGCCTCGGCGAGGTCGTTGCGGGTGATCAGGGTGACCCGGTCGTCAGAGCCGAGCAGACGCTCCTGGTCGGCCAGCGTGGGCTCCAGCAGCGCGGCAGCGCGGGTCGGCTCGGCCAGCTCGATCAGGTGTCCGCCGGCGGCGGCACAGAGGCGCAGCAGCTTGGGATCGGTGAGGCCGTGCGACCTCGCCACGCCGTACACGACGGAGACCTGCTGAGCCAGCGCCTCGAACTGGGGGCGGGCACGCCAGGTCACGGGGATGCGGGCGAGGGAGCGTTCGTAACCGCGCAGCAGGCCGATCGTGTGCCGGAGAATCTGCGGCATCCGGGGCTGGGCACGCTCACGCAGGACACGCTGCACCAGACGGTGCAGGAGGACCGTCTCATTGTCCTGGCTGAAGGTGATCAGCGAGGCGTCGGCGAGGACCGCGAAGGTGTCGTCGAGCCGGTCCCCGGCGGCGCCGATCGCGGCCGAGAACAGGTTCCGCGGCACGCCACCGGGTGAGAGCAGCGCGATGACGTCCAGCAGCACCCGGGCGTCGGGATCCACCTGCTCGGCCCGGGCGACCGAGACCAGGATCGCGTCCACCACGCTGTCGGGATGGCCCTCCCCGCCCACGGCGGGAAGCCGGGACCGCAGAGCCGAGCCCCTGAGCAGTTCCCGATAGCGGCCGTAGCCGATGCGCAACTGCCGGATGACAGCGGCCGCCTGGCCCAGAGCCAGGGGCAGGTAGCCCAGCTCCGCGGCGAGCTCCGACGCCTCGGCCGCCTGGTCGAGCATGGTTCTCTCGCGCAGGAAGCGCACCGCCTCCTCCGGCGTGAAGACGCCGACTTCGACACAGGGATGCACCCGGTCGAAGGCGCGGTTGCGTGTGGTGACGACGATGTGCAGCCTGCCGGCGGGCGGGAACCACGACGTCACCTCGGCGGGCTCCTCGGCATTGTCGAAGACGAGCAGACCGGGCTCGTCGAAGGCGGCCAGCCACTGCCGGGCCCGCCTGGCCGACACCGCTGCCTCCTCGCCTTCCTGCGGCAGGTCGAGGTGGTGGGCGAGCGCACTCAGCCCGGCCTGGATCTGGCCGGCCGACTGAGCGGACAGCCAGACCGCCAACCGCCAGCCCTCTGCCTGGCGGACGCGTACGTAGGAGGCCGCCGCCATCGTCTTGCCCGAGCCCGGAATGCCGGTGAGCACGGTGACGACGGGATCGCCGCCGTTCGCGGGCCAGGCGTCGTGCAGCGCCCGCTGAATCCGTTCGCGGGGTTGGTGGCCGAGCGGTCCGCGTGGCAGGTCGCCGTACACGAGGGTCTTGGGGGCGGGCGGGACGTCCGGCGCGCGCTGGGAACGGCGATCGTGGACGGTGATGGCCAGGCCGAGCATGCCGGAGATGGCCGCGACCACGCTGGACAGCTGGTCGCCCTGTTCGAGGCCGGACCACAGGGCGTACCCGCCGAGGCCGAGTGCGACGGAGGCGCAGGCGATGATCGCGAGCAGGCGCCGCCGGTGGGCCGCGCGGTCAGCCGGAGAAGGAGATGACGAACGGGCACTCGGGGCCATGCCGGTCTCCTCGCGTCCGGTAACCGCCGACATAGGCGTTCCCACGGTGGACGCGCAGGACCTCGCCGTCGAGCACACAGCGGTCGCCCGTGCTCAGGAGTCCGTGCAGCGGGTCCTCGGCCTCGACGCGGTAGAGGGACTCCACACCGTCGTAGCGGATCTCGACCTGGTCGCCGTGTCGGTTCACCTGCTCGCCGTCGAACCAGTACATGCGCAGTTCGGAGACGCAGAGCACGGTCTTGCGCAGGGCGTGGTCCATGGCGGTCAGGTAGCCGGGGAGTTCGGTGGCGATGCGGTCACGCAGGCGAGCGGCGTACTCGACGGTGGCGGGACAGGAGTAGGAACACGGCATGTACGGCACGAGCCCGAAGGCGGTGTGCCTCAGGAACGGGTTGCAGAGCGGGGAGGGCACGCCCTCGGTGTTCAGCAGGGCCGCGTAGTAGGTGTTGTCGTCGTTCCAGTTGTTGCGGTGGCGGAAGAAGTCCTGACAGCAGGAGGGGTAGCCGAGCGCGTCGCCGAACTTGTCGTGGTCGGCGCGGTGTTTGTTGACGACCACGCCATCGATGATCAGCGGGTACCAGCCCGCGCCGACGACCCGGTCGAGGGCGGCGGGGTCGCGGGCGAGGAACACGTGCGCCTCGGTGCCGGGGAGCAGGGCGGCGGACAGGGCGGCGCGAGTGGTGGTGAGCTGGTCCGGGGGGACCTGGGCGATCTGCGGGGAGTTGCGGTCGAAACAGGCGTCCACGTAGTGGAGCAGGTCCAGGTCGTGGACGACGCGAAGAAACGCTTGCCATCCCTCGGCCGGGATCCAGACGTCCATGGACGGTTTCAGGCCGCAGGCAACGGCGATCAGGGTGGGGAGCTGGGCGCCGCCGGTGGCTTCGGTGAAGTCGCGGTAGCGGCTCGACCACAGTTCTCGCGCGGCGGAGGGGCTGACCATGGGGTCGGTGAAGCCCGGCGGTGGCTCGTCGGCGACGACCGGTTCCGGTATCGGATCGGGCAGGGTGATGTGCGAGGTCTGCCCGGTGGGCAGGTCTCCGGTCTCCATCAGGGTGGGGATGTGGGTGAGCACGTAGAGCGCCTCGTCGCGGCGGCCGAGGTGGCGCAGGGCGAAGGCGTAGCACTGCCAGAAATAGGGAGTGCGCGGGATGCGCCGGACACAGGCCGCGTACAGGTCGGCGGCGGCCCGATAGTCGCCGCGGACATAGGCGAGATGAGCGGCGGCGAGGTCGGCGACCAGGGAGTCTCCCGGGGGCAGGGTGAGATCGGCTGGGGCCGCGCGGACCGCGTCGAGGAGGGAGTCCCCGGCGTACCAGCGGCCGAGAACGGCGTCCGCCGTCCAGTTCGGGGGAAGCCCGAGCCGGGCCAGCGTCTCCGGATCACCTTCTGCCGAGATCCCGGTCTTCACAGGGGGCCGGCGGGTGTGGCGGGCGCGGTGGGCCGCACAGGCGGCGTCGATCCTGTCGCGGACCTGGATCGGCGGTCGCGGCAGGGCGTCGCGGATCTCGTCGAGGCGTTTGATCATGGTGGTGACCAGCACCTCCCCGGCGGGCGAGAAGGCCGCCCGCCCGGTCAGCACCTCCAGACCGATCTCGACCTGGCGGCCGACCTGGTAGGCCCGCTCGACCACCGCCGCCCGGTCGAGCTCGTTCGGTACGTCGAGCAGCGCCAGACAGAAGTCGAGCACCTGCACGAACGTGAAGGTCGCCTGCAACAGGCCGCTCAGCGGTCGCGGATCCGGCCGCCAGGGCGAGTAGTGCACCGCCTCCCCCGAATCGCCCACGATCATGGGGTCGAGGACGAGAACGGCGTAGAGCTTCTGGTGACCGTACTCGTGCACGAGCGCCTCGACGGTGGCGAGCGGCTCTCCCAGGGAGAGTGCGATCATGCCGGGAGCCTCCCGGAAACTGCCGCTGACGTGCAGCGCCGGATCGGGGGAGAGGATCGGCACGATCGCCGCGACCCCCCGGGCCAGTTCCTCGCCCAGCTCCGGCCGGGCCGCCATGACCGTGTCCAGGTGCCCGTCCAGCACCTGCCGCCAGTGCCGCGCCTGTGCCGCGTCCAGGTCGGCGAAGCTGTACGGCGTACGCCCGCCCAGCCGCAGATCCCCGTCCAGCCAGTTCAGCTCGGGCCCTGCCGCCAGCCGTGGCACCCGGTGCGACTTCCCCGCCACCTCGCCGCCGTCCACCCGCAGCTCCACCCTGGCGTACGGCTGACCGCCTTCGACACTCACTCCCGCACCCGGCAGGCTCACCCGGCCGGCGTGATCGGCCCGGACCGTCGCGGTGACTCCTCCCTCTCCCGACAGCAGCGCCGCGCCGGCCGCGAACCGGGCGAATTCCCGCAGATGCGGGACCACATGCATGCGCGGAAATCGCTCCGCGGCCCGCCGGGTGAGCAGATTCCACCCCACGTCCACCCAGAACCCCGCGCTCGGGTGCCCGAGCACCCGCCGCTGCACCTCCCCCGACGCGCCCGCGACCATCTCGAAGTACGTCTCGAACCCCGACTCGGCCAGACAGCGGGGCGCGAGCTCGCCCAGCCGCCGCCGCAGCTCCCGGATGCCGACGAGGGTGTGGTAGTACCGTGCCGTGAACACCGCCTGATTGGCCGGGGTCCACCCGGCCGGGGTCACGAACGAGGCGGTCGTCTCCGCGTTCATCTCGCTCCCTGGACAGAGATCCTGAGCAGGTCCTCCTGGGCCCGGCCGGTCACCACGCGGATGAGCTTCATCAGGTCGGCGCAGTAGACCGACGGATTCCGGAATCCGTTCGCCTGCGAATACCGCTGCGGGAAATAGCCGCCGCCGCAGATCCGGACGAGGTCGCAGGCGCGGCAGACGTCGCTGAGCGCGTGCCAGTTCTGCTGGCGCGCGCGCACCATGGGCGAGGTGAGCGCCGCGTCGAAACTGTGGGTGAAGATGTTCATGCCGAGATCGCAGGCCCCCGGATAGGTGACCTTCAGCGTGTCCACGGCCTGGATCTCGCCGTTGGTCTCGACCACCACGAAGTCCACCGGCTGCAGGCCCCATTCCTCGGAGCTTCGGGTGGCACCGAGATAGAGCGCGATGATGTCGCGGAAGCGCCGGATGCGAATGGGCTGGGGGCGCTCGCCGTACCAGACGTCGAAAATCTCCAGAAGCCAGTCCGCGTACGGCGTGGTCGACAGGTCGCCCTCCTTTCCGGGTGGCCGGCGGTCGTGATGACCGAGCGGCAGGAGAAAGTCGATCGACGGCGGGTTGAACGACCGGAAATAGGAGTAGGTCTCCAGCGGGTCGTTCTCCAGATCGATGACCGCGAGAATCCCGCCCCACAAACGACGTCCGTCGGTGCTGCTCAGCAACTCGAGCGCGCGTTCCAGCCGGTCGAACATCGACCGCCCGGCGTGGTCCAGCCGGTGCCGGTCATTGGCCACGCGCGGCCCGTCCATGCTCAGCCCGAAGGACATGTCCCATTCCCGGCAGAAGTCCTGCACCTCCGGCGTGTACGTCGTGCCGTTGGTCTGGCCGTTCCAGCGGATTCTCACGTCCGGCGCGTTTCTGGTCACCGTCGCGCACAGCTCGCGCAGGTAGTTCAAGCCGAGCATGAGCGGTTCGCCGCCGTGCAGGATGAAATCGACCTGCGGCAACCGGTGGGCCAGCGCGTGCTCGTTGATGCGCGACCCGAGCCGGGCGGCCGTGGCCATCGACATCCGCCGCGGTTGACGACGCCAGGACTGGTCCGCGTGCCGGTACACGTAGCAGTAGTCGCAGTCCAGGTTGCAGCGGGAGGCCACCTTGCAGATGAACGACTTGAACGGCTCAACGGCCGCGAGGGGCGGACCCGTGCCGGGCACTCCGGCTACCGTCCGGACCAGGAACTGTGCGAGCTGAACGAGCTGAACGAGCTGAAGGAACTGAATGAGCTGAAGGAACTGAACGAGCTGAACGAGCTGAAACGACTGTGCGAGGAGTGGGAGCTGAAGATCTGGCCGAGCCGTCCGCTTTCCGCGGCGACGTCCAGGTCCGCGCCGTACAGGTCGTTGAGAATCTGACCCAGCGCGGTTCCCTCCAGGGCGTCAATTGACCCCAGATCGATATCTGGAACTTCCAGAGGTTTGGGATCCTCGGTATTGTCAATTTTGTCCGCGGCCATTCGTTCACCTCGAATCCGAGCCCGTCATCATCGCCAATCGTACGAAAAAGGAAGACCGCCATCCAGCCACCCACCTGGCGGTACAAAATTCATCGAGGCGTACTTGCTCTTGGCGCTCATCGTCCCGGTCGCCGCTTTCATCGTCGAGTGTGTGGTGCGGCCCGGTCAGATCACTGAAACGCGTTGATCCATGAAAGTGATTCTCAGAAGCCACAACGCCTTGGAGGAATAACAGGACTTTCCACCCTTGGCCCGGCGGCGACTGAGGGCTGCGGCGATCAGTGACGCTGTCAAGTCGCCGAAGTGCCACACAATACGCACGGCTGTTCCAGTACCTCGATCATGCGATCCCGGCACGATGGGCCATCGGGAACCACGCATCCCGTCGCCGCAGTGCCGGTGTCGAAGCGTACGTTCACAGCCTTCACCGAAATCGAGATGGTGATGACCATGACCGCGATCGATGAGCAGGCCGCCGTCCTCGCTCTCACCAAGGCCACCCACGACAAACCCTGGTTCCACACCACCCGCGTCATCGCCGCGGCCGGCAGCGCCCTCGGCGTGCTCGACGGCACGTTCACGGGCCACGATGAAGACGATCGGGCGCACGCCACCGCCATCGCCGCCCGCGTCCGGCCGAAGGACCTCGACTGGGCGCGCGACCTCGTCGCGGCCATGCGCGCCGAAGGCGTTCTCCTGGTCACCGTGCTCGACAAGGGCTACCCCGGCAACCTGTACTCCGCCTACGACCGCCAGCCGTTCCTGTGGGTCCGCGGCGGCTTCGGGCCTGGCGACCACCGGGCCGTCGCCGTCGTCGGCGAGTACGACGTCGACCACGCGGCCGCGGTGGCCCGCGCCCTAGCCGGCGCCGGGCTCACCGTCGTCGCACCACTCCGTACGGACCTCGACGCGGCTGTTCACGAGGCTGCGCTCGCCACAGGCGGTCGCACCTTGGGGGTGCTCGCCGGTGGCCTCGGGGCACCGTCCGCGTCCGGCGCGCACGCCAGTGTGGCCAAGCAGATAGCCGAGCGGGGCGCGGTCGTGTCCCCGTTCTGGCCCGGCACCGATCCGACCGGCCGAACCGTCGAGCTCGCCCGCATCGTGACCTGCGGGCTCGCCGACTGCATGTACGTCGTCGACGGCCACCCCGGGGGCTCGTCCGACGGGCACGTGTCGAGGGCTCTGGCGACCGGCAAGTCCGTGCTCGTGTCCCAGCGGCTCCAGCAGGAACAGCCGTGGGTCGCGCGGGCGTGCGGGCGGGCAGGCATGACTGTCGTCCAGGACATTGACGACCTGGCCCGGCAGGCGGTCAATCTCGTAGACATGACCCCTCGACTGCGCGTCTCCTGACCATGGGCGGTCACCCTGCTCTCGCCGAGCGGTACCGCCACATTCTCCGGAACGTTCCGGCAGTACGCCCAGGAGTCTGCCGGATCTGCCACTCAGGGCCGAACGAGAACAACAGCAGGAGGAAGGAGGAGGAGTTCTTCCCCGAATGCCTCGGCTGCCGTCTTGTCGCGGAAGAGTTGCGCTGTGGCGTGGCCGCCCTCACGGAAATCGTCCCGATCTCGCTGGCTTTCCAGGAAAACGATCAGCTGTATGCGGCGGTGAGGGCCTACGACGAACCGTACCCGCCGCCCGGCAGTGTCGACTGGGCCGCCGTTCTGTCCGCCGTGGTCGATCGGTTCTACAGAACGCATGCGCCCTGCTTGTCCAGGTTGGCCGGCGGCAACTTCACGTTGGTCACCACTCTGCCCAAACCCGTCCGTGACCGGCCTGACCTTGAGGCACCAGACCGTGTGCAGCGCATCGCGAAGAACGTCCCGAGCTTGCGCTACCTGTACCGGTCAGTGCTTGAACCGGGCCCCGCGGCAGCGGGCATGAGCGAACGTCAGGCTCAGGAGGACGGCTTCACTGCCACTGGCCCCGTGGGCGGGCAGAGGGTGCTGCTTCTGGACGGCTTGTGGTTGCGGGGTGGCTATGTTCAGAGCGCGGTGCTGGCGCTGTACCGGCGGAAGGCCGCCGCCGTGGTGCCGCTGGTGATCGCCAGATGCATCGTGCCGTCGTACAACGGGGCGAACACGCTCATCAGGGACGACGCGTCCGGCGAGGACTTCAGCTTCGAGCGCTGCTGCCTGTGCTGACCGTCTCCAGCACCATCGTCACGCGATGGCGTACGCCGCGCGGCCGGGGCTCGGCCGTCCGCTCCGACCGGAACGTCCGGTTCAGCGGGAACGCATGAGCAAGTGTCCGGACAAGGAGAGGTGCACATGCTGGTGCGGGTGTTTCCCGGTAAGGGCGGCGGGCGTTCGAGGGGCTGCTGCGGGAGTTGGTGGATGACGACATAGTTCTGAGGGAGTGGGGCGAGGGATACCTGATCGTCCGGGGGTCCTGTGAGGAGCGGGTTCGGGGTGTGGGGGCATCGGCTCGACATTCGGCGGTTGCCGCCTCCGCTGCCCGGTGACGAGGAGCCGGCGGTGGGGCGGGGTGACGGAGCGGAGCGGGCGGTGGAGCGGCTGCTTGAGCGGAATCGCCGGTACGGGTACGGGCACGGGGACTACTTGCGGGACGATCTCCTCTCGCATGCGCGGTGGTACGGCGAGGAGGGTCTCGAACGGACCACCGTGGGGACGATGCCCGGGATGCGGGAGTGCGAGGACGTGCTGGGGCCTCGGCGGTGGATGAAGCGGGAGTACCGGCGGAGGCGGCGGGCGAAGGGCGCCGGGAGCTCGGCGTGAGCGGGGTGCCGGCGGAGGCGGTGGCGGCCGCGTACGGGCTGGGAGAGCCGGTCGGGGCCGCCGTGTACGCGGCGCGTGGCGAGCTGGGGCGTATCTGGCGGCTGGACACGCGGCGTGGCTCCTGGGCGGTCAAGGAGCTGCTCGTGCCCGTACGGGAGGGGGACGCGCGGGCGGATGTGGCGTTCCAGATCGCGGCGGCGGAGGCGGGGGTGCGGTTGCCGCGGCCCGTTCTGACCGGGGGCGGGGATGTGGTGGCCGGGGGGCGGTGGCGGGTCTACGAGTGGGTGGATCTCGTGGAGGGGGCGCAGGTCACGGCGGCCGAGCTGGGGGCCGTCACGGCCGGGCTGCATGGCATCGGGCGTCCGGCGGCGGGGCCGGTGGCGGCCTGGTTCGCCGAGCCGGTCGGCCGCGCCGGCTGGGAGGCTCTGGCGGCCGCCGCGGCGAGCGACGACGGAGCTGGCGGGGATGGCGGAGCCGCCATCGACGGGAGAGCGGGCGAGAACGCGGGATGGCGGGAGGCGTTACGGGAGTCGGTGGGCGAGCTGGTCGCGCTGGACGAGCTGGTCGTGCCGCCCGACCCGGCGGCCGTGGTCACCTGTCATCGTGACATCACCCCCGACAACATCCGCCGCGCCGCTCACGACGGCGGGATCGTGGTGCTGGACTGGGAGAACTGCGGCCCGGCGAGTCCGGCCTGGGAGCTGGCGAAGGTGCTCGCCGATCTGCCCGAGGGGGCCGCGACCCCGGCGTACCGGGCGTACCGGGACGCGGGTGGTCCCGGACGGGTGACGGAGCCGGCCGACTTCTCGATGGCGATCGCCGAGCAGGGGCATCTGCTGGAGTTCTACGCCCGGCGGGCCATGAACCCGGAGGAGAGTGAGGAGAACCGGACCCGGGCCGGGGCGCGGTTGCGGGCGATGCTCGCCCGTCCCCTCACCCGGGACAGGGTCGAGCGCCTGGTCGAGGAGTGTACGCGGGTCGACGTTCCCGCGCCTTGACCAGGCACGGACGTACCGGAACACATTTTGACCCCCATATGGGGTAACCGGTACGGAATGCGGATCGAGGACTGGTTCCTGACCGAGGAGGAACGCGGCAACGGCGCGACCAAGCTCGGCCCCTGGACGACCGGCAACGACGTACGCCCGCTCGTCCACGGAGCGACCTACTTCGCCGAGCTGCGGGCCTGCCTGGAGCAGCTCGGCAAGGACGACCTGCTGCTGTTCGCCGACTGGCGCGGCGACCCCGACGAGCGCCTGACTCCCGACGGGCCGACCGTGAGCGAGGCCATGGCCGCGGCCGCCCGGCGCGGCGCCCTCGTACGCGGTCTCATCTGGCGCTCCCACATGGACCTGCTGCGCTTCAGCTCGGCCGAGAACCGCCGACTCGGCGAGGAGATCGAGAACTCCGGCGGCCAGGCGCTGCTGGACACGCGGACCAAGCCGGGCGGCGCGCACCACCAGAAGTTCGTCATCCTGCGCCACGACGGCGACCCCGCCAGGGACGTCGCCTTCGTCGGCGGCATCGACCTGTGCCACAGCCGCCGCGACGACGCCGACCACCTGGGGGACCCGCAGAGCTGTTCCATGCCCTCGGTGTACGGCCCCCGCCCGCCCTGGCACGACGTCCAGGTCGCCATCCACGGGCCGGCCGTCGCCGAGGTGGAGACGGTCTTCTGCGAACGCTGGGAGGACCCGGCCCCCGAGACCCGCGACCCGCTGCGCCGCCTGCGCGACCACGTCGGCCGGCTGGACGACGCCCCGCCGCTGCCGAAGCCGGGCCCGCCACCGCCGCCGGCGGGGCGGCACGCCGTGCAGTTGTTGCGTACTTATCCGGCGCGGCGCGACAGCTACCCGTTCGCGCCGGACGGCGAGCGCAGCATCGCCCGCGCCTACCGCAAGGTGCTCGCCCGCGCCCGCTCCATCGTCTACCTGGAGGACCAGTACCTGTGGTCCACCGACGTCATCGAGCCGTTCGCGGAGGCGCTGGAGCGCGAGCCCGGCCTGCGCATGATCGTCGTCGTGCCGCGCCATCCCGACCAGGACGGCCTGCTGGCCGGCCCCGCCAGCCTGATCGGCCGCGCGGACGCCCTGGCCCGGCTGGAGGCGGCCGGCGGCGATCGGGTCGCCGTCTACGACCTGGAGAACCACCAGGGCACCCCGATCTACGTGCACGCCAAGGCCTGCGTGGTGGACGACGTGTGGGCCACGATCGGCTCCGACAACGTCAACCTGCGCTCGTGGACGTACGACTCGGAGCTGAGCTGCGCGGTGCTGGACGAGCGGGAGGACCCGCGCCCGCCGTACGGCGCGCTGCGCTTCGCCCGTGACCTGCGGCTGACCCTCATGGCCGAGCACCTGGACCTGCCCGACGACGAGCGGGACGAGCTGTGCGACCCGGCGGCCGCCTTCGCGGCGTTCGAGCGGGCCGCGTCCCGGCTGGAGGAGTGGCACCGGGGCGGCGAGGAGGGGCCGCGCCCGCCGGGGCGGCTGCGCCCGCACCCGGCGCCCACGCTGTCGAGGCTGCAGAAGGTGCTGGCCATGCCCCTCTACCGGTTCGCGGTGGACCCGGACGGCCGGCCGGCCGATCTGCGGCGGTCCGGCCGGTTCTGAGCGCTGCTAGTGTGCGGCGGGTGAGCAGCGGACGTGGAGTGCTCGTGACCGGCGCGTCGCGGGGGATCGGGCGGGCCGTCGCGGCGGCCTTCGCCGGGCAGGGCGACCGGGTGGCGGTCCATCATCGCGACTCGGCGGCGGAGGCGCACGGGCTGCTGGAGGAGCTGCCCGGGGAGGGGCACGCCGTCGTCCGGGCCGATCTCGCCGATCCCGGCGAGGTCCGCGCCATGGTGGACGCCGCCGCGGAGGCGCTCGGCGGCATCGACGTGCTGGTCAACAACGCCGGGGTCTTCTTCCACCATCCCGTGACCGAGGTGTCGTACGAGGAGTGGCAGGACGCCTGGCGGCGCACCCTCGCCATCAACCTGCTGGGGGCGGCCAACGTCACCTACTGCGCGATCCGCCACATGCCAGCCGGGGGCCGCATCGTCAACGTCTCCTCGCGCGGGGCCTACCGCGGCGAGCCCGACGGCCCGGCGTACGGGGCCGCCAAGGCGGGGCTCAACGCGCTCGGGCAGTCGCTGGCCGTCGCGCTCGCGCCGCACGGGATCGCGGTCGCCTCCGTGGCGCCGGGGTTCGTGCAGACCGACATGACCAACGAGCATCTCAAGGCGCCGCGGGGCGACGCCATCAGGGCGCAGAGCCCGTTCGGGCGGGTGGCGCGGGCGGAGGAGGTCGCGGCGGCCGTCGTCTTCCTGGCCTCGCCGCAGGCCGAGTGGGCGAGCGGCGCGGTGCTCGACCTGAACGGCGCCTCCTACCTGCGCTGAGGTCGCGCGACGCCCCCGAGATGGCGTGGTATCGCCGCGGATTGACGGAAGTGGCGGCTATTGTGGCATCCAGGGCACTGCGGGTACTCGCTTCGGAGGGGACGGCGTGGCCAGAGGATGGGGTTGGGCGCTGGCGTCGCTCGTCGCGTCCGTCGGGGTCCTGCTGACCGGTTTCACCCTCTTTGTCGAGTTAGGCCCGATCGCCGCGGTCATCGTGGTGCTGCTCGCCCCCATCATCCTGTGCGGCTTCGTCGTGGCCCACGACGTGCTCCGCCACCGCGCCCTCAGCCAGGAGGAGGCGCTGCGGCTGGACCGTGAGCGCGAGCACGTCCGGCGCACCGTCGACCTGGTGCTCGACCCCGAGCTGAGCGCCGAGCAGCGGCTCGCCGTGCTCGACTGCCACATCCCCCGGCTGGGCCGCGACCCCCGCACCTCGCCGCTGCGCGAGCGGTTCGTGGCGGTCGCCGAGCTCTCCCCGCCGGGCCGCGCCCTGCTGGAACGTGCCCGCCGCGCCGTCAACGTCGTCCAGCGGTCGGAGGCCATGCGCCGCCACCTGCTCGACGTCGTGGCCAACGAGGTGCTGCTGCCCCGGCAGGTCTGGGAGATCGCCCGCCTGCTGCGCGTCCAGCACGAGCTCCAGCACGAGCAGGACGCCGCCCGCCACGGCCTGGTCACCGACGAGCTGCGGGCCGTGCTCGACCCGCAGCAGGAGGCGCTCGACCGCTCCCTGGCCGCCGTCACCGCCCGCGTCGAGGGCCTGGAGCGGTACGCCCGCCGCGTCCAGGAGGCCGACGCCGCCCTGCGCGCCCGCGAGGCGCTGGACAACAACCACAAGTACCGCGCGCTGCTGGCCGCGACCGACGACGCCGAGGGCATGGCCGCGCTGGCCGCGCACGGCGACGCGCTGGAGGAGACGCTGGCGCGCAGCGTCCGCGAGGCCATCGAGGCCGGCCAGACCCTGGCCGTCTGAGCCGTCTGTGCCGCCTGGGGTTCACCCCACGCTGATCAACCTGCAAGCCCTTCGCAAGCGGCCCCTTTTACGCTCGACGCCCCGGGGGCCACGGGGAGTCAAGCCGGCCACCGGGCTGTATCTGACGCCCTCGGGGACGCTCTGAACTCTTCGAGGCGAGGGACCAGCGAACGGGAGACACCCCCCATGCCCGAGACCCGGATGACCGCGGAAGACGTGCTCCGCATCGCCGCCTACCAGGACCGGAGCCCGGCGCTCGAGGCGATGGTCATCGCCTACGCTTACCACCGGATCGCGGGGGACCTTTCCGAATATCTCGGCCAGGCGTGCAACAACTGGTACTGCTACGCCACCTGGACCTCCAAGGCGGTGGGCGAGAGCCTCGACCTCACGCCCGACTCCCCGTTCATCGAGGACTTCGGGCGCCGCCTGCGGGTGCCGCGCCGCCTGCGCCGCCTCTTCCGCGCCACGCTCCTCACCCTGCTCGGCCCCAGCTACCAGCTCGGCCTCGCGCTGGCCAACCGGGCGATCTTCCTGGAGACCGCCAGCCTCGCCGTCAACCTCTGGCGGGACGTCCCCGACGGGTTCCTCAAGGTCAGCCCCGAGTCCGAACTGACGCCGACGCCGCCGGAGTTCCTGGCCGGCCTGCTGGAGCCGGCCGACCCGCGCTACCTCCGCGACGCCGCCCAGCTCCTGCTGGAGGCCAGGGAGGCGAGCGACCCCGAGGTACGCGCGGAGCTGATGTTCGGCGCCAACATCGCGCTGTCGGCGTACGAGCAGAAACGCGCGCAGAAGGCCCTGGAGCTGGTGCTCTACCGGCCGGTCCGATGGCTGACCCGGGGGTCGTGGCGCTCGCTGCGCGCCCTCGTGACCCGCCGCCCGTATGCCCCTTTCCCCCTCTACGCCGCCCCCCACCAGGACCAGCCCTGGCTGACCCGCAAGCTGGAAGAGCTGTGGGCGGGGCTCTACACCCGCCACCTGTTCGCCGTACGCACCCCGCTCAGCGACATCAGGGTGGGCCGCCCGCTCACCGCCCCCGAAGGCGTCGACCTGGACCGGGCGTGGGCGCCGATCCAGGACGAGCGGGTGCGCAAGCTCGCCGAGGAGTTCATCACCGAGGACCGCGAGGCGTCCACGGCCGGGGTGACCAACTGGGCGTCCTACCCCGACCGCATGCGCTTCATCGTCAGCTATTTCCGCGTCTACCAGACGGTGGCCGCTCTCTACCGGGTGCCCTTCGACCAGAAGCTCGCCGACGGCCTCGCCGAGGAGATGCGGCGCGGCCTGGTGCCCGACTCGATCGGCGAGATGTTCGACCGCGACCCCGGCCTGCCCGCCATCCGGCGCAGGCTCTACCGCTACCCGGCCGAGAGCGACCCCGACGCCTTCGAGATGGCCCACTTCGACTTCGAGCCGTTCCTGGAGGCGTTCCCGTTCGACCGGAGCGCCACGTAGGTGAGCGGCCGGGTGGATCAATCGAGGAAGTCCCTGGTGATCTCGCGCGCCTGGAGCATCCCGCGCAGCTTCGCGAAACAGCGGGCACGGGTGGGCCCGATGCTCCCGACCGGCCTGCCCAGCTTGCGCGCCACGTCCACGTAATGCGGCTCGGAGGTCTCCGTGAGCGCCCTGAACAGCACCCGCTGCGCGTCCGGCAGCCCCTCGACCAGCTCTTCGAGGGTCCCGGCGAGCCAGATCCTGGCCAGTTCCCTGTCCACGTCGTCGGTGCTGCCGAGCGTGTCGAGGTCGGGGGTGCAGACCTCGCGCGTCCTCTTGGTCAGCTTGAGGCACTCGCGGAAGGCGATCGTGGCCAGCCAGCCGGCCATGCGCTGGCCGTCGGCGACGCTCTTGAGGTTCTGCCAGGCCAGCAGCCAGGTCGTCTGCAGCACGTCCTGGGCGTCCTCGTGGCCGAGCCTGAAGCGGCGGATGCGCGCCTTCAGCATCGGCGTGAACTCCTCGACCAGCCGCTCCCAGGCGCCGGCGTCGCCCTGCTGCGCGGCCGCCACCAGAGCGCCCGTGTCGAGGCGGTCGATGGTCTCCAACTGCATGTTCCACTCCTCGCCGGTACGGCTACTTGGGGGGCCTCTTCCGACCGGCCCTCCCACGGTCCGCCGGATGATCCGCGACGTCTGTCGCGCCTGTGACAGTTCGGATGTGTTCCTCGTCACATTCGAGACGTGGAAGAGATCGCTTACCGGTTACTGCCGGGCCGCCGATTGCGGCCTAGAGTTCTGTCATGAACGGGTTCAGCGGGCCCCCGCAGGACGGTCAGCAGCTCGCCGCCGCGCTGGCGGAGATCCCGTTGTTCCGCGCACTTGGAGAGGACGGCGTCAGGAGCGCGCTGCGGGCCGGGCTGGCCCGCCGCTACCGGTCGGGGCAGATCATCTTCCACCAGGGGGACCCGGGGGAGTCCCTCTACGCGATGCTGGACGGCCTGGTCAAGGTGGTGTTCACCACCGAGCACGGCGACGAGATCGTGCTCAACATGCTGAGCAGGGGCGACACCTTCGGCGAGATGGCGCTGCTCGACGGCTCGCCGCGCTCGGCGTCGATCGTCACCGTGCGCCCCTCGTGGGTGTTCGCGCTGCCCAGGGCGCGGCTGCTGGAGCTGATGCGCGAGCATCCCGCGCTGGCGGACGAGTTCCTGCACATGCTCGGCCACCTCGTGCGCCGGCTCACCGGGCAGGCGGCCGACCTGGCCTTCCTCGACCTCGGCGGCCGGCTGGCCAAGCTCCTGCTGGAGCTCGCCGGCAAGCACGGCAGGGCGGACGCCGTGGTGGACCTGCCCGGCCTGACGCAGTCGGACCTGGCCGCGCTCATCGGCGCGACCCGGCCGGCGGTCAACCGGGCGCTGCAGTCGCTCGTGTCACGGGGGCTCATCGCCATCGAGGGCCGCACGATCACGCTGCTGGACGTCGCCGCACTGCGCAGGCGGGGCGGCCTCTGACCGAATCTGGAGTACGGGGACGATGAACCGACGCGAGGATGCCCACGAGCGCTGGCCGGAGGAGAGGTTCCGGCACCTGAGGCAGATGGCCGACCCCGAGATGGACGAGGTCGTCGCCCGCCACCTCAAGGAGCGCGACGACGGCCTCGGCCCGCTGGAGCTGGTGAAGGCCGTGGTCAAGGAGCTGGGGGAGGCCAAGAAGGAGGCCAGGCAGCCCTCGGGCCGGCCGCCCGCCTCCGAGATCTTCGAGGCCCTCGACTTCGCCGCCGACCTGCCCGAATGGGGCCGCGACGCCGAGCTGCTGGCCAAGGGCCAGGCGGTGTTCGCCGACTACGGGCTCTACCAGGCGGCCGCGCTGTTCTGCAAGTGCCTGCCGATGGCGTACGTCGAGGTCTCCAGCGCCCGCGTGCTGGCCGGGGTCTCGCAGCTCGCCACGCACGGCCTCACCCGCCGCGTGGCCGAGACCGGGCAGATGCTGGTGGACGTCATGGGGCTCAAGGCCACGAACAGCCTGCTGCCCGGCGGCCCCGGCCACACGACGGCGTTCGGGCTGCGCATCCTGCACTCGTTCGTACGCGCCCTGGTCGACGAGCGCTACGGCGACCACTGGGACGCCGAGCGGTTCGGCCCGCCCGTCAACCAGGAGCTGCTGCTGGCCACCCTGTTCGACTTCACCGTGGTCACCTGGGAGGCGCTGGAGACGATGGGCGTCACGCTGACCGACGAGCAGCGCGAGGCCCACCTCTACACGTGGAGCGTCTTCGGCCACCTCATGGGCGTGGAGGCGTGCCGCGACCGGCCGCTCACCCTCGACGACGTCGCCCCCGTGAGCGAGCGCATGGGCCGCCTGTACGAGTCCAGCCCCGAGGGCCGGCTGCTCATGTCCATGCTGCTGGCCGAGATGGAGGAGTTCATGCACCTCGGCTGGCGCAAGCTGCCGCGCAGCCTGGTGCACTGGGTCTTCCGCGACGCCCGTCACGGCGCCGGCCGGGTGCCCGAGCTGCTGGAGGTGCCGCCGCCCGCGTGGTGGTTCACCGCGCTGTTCGCCCTGGCCAGGGCCGCGCACCGGCGGCCGTGGCTGGGCCGCGCGGCCGACCGCGTGGTGCGCGGGCTGGTGCGCAGGGTGGGCCGGCACCTCGTGGTCGCCCTGGTCGACCGCCACTCCGACGGGCAGGCCGCCTTCCGCATCCCGCCCGAGCTGGCCGGCGCCTGGCGGATCAGGCAGTCGAAGACCGCGGTCAAATCACGTGAGATCCGGCGCATCGTCCGCAAGAATGTCCGCAGAAGTGTGCGCAAGACCGAACGAGCGCCCGCGCAGGGGCGAAAGGGGCTGCGCGCGTGACTGTCCCGCACGAACCAGGCACCCTCACCACGGCGACGATCCTGTTCACCGACGTGGTGAGCTCGACCGCGCTGCGGGTCAGGCTGGGCGAGGAACGCGCCAACGACGTCTTCCACCGGCTCCGCCAGCTCCTCCGCTCGGTGGCGCAGGCCAACGGCGCCACCTTCACCAAGAGCCTCGGCGACGGGCTCATGGCCGTCTTCGAGTCGGCGACCGCCGGCCTCGACGCGATCATCGCGGTGGAGCAGGCGGTCGCCGACGAGAACGAGCGCGCGATGGAGAAGATCTCCATCAGGGCGGCGCTCGCCGCCGGCGACGTCTGCTGGGGCCACGACGACGTGTCCGGACTGCCCACGGTGGAGGCGGCGCGGCTGGTCGCGATCGCCGAAGGCGGCCAGGTGCTCTGCACCGACCTGGTGCGGCGCCTGGCCCAGGGCCGCAGCCGGCACGAGTTCAAGGACCTCGGCCGGCTGCCCGGCAAGGGCCTGCGTGAGCCGATGCACACCTACGAGCTGCACTGGCAGAACGCCGACCACCACCAGAGCGGCGCGCTGCCGACCTGGCTGGCCGGCGAGCGGGAGCTGACCTTCGTCGGCCGGGGCGAGGAGCTGCGGGCGCTGGAGGCCGAGCTCGCGGCGGCCGAGTTCGGCAGCGGGCTGGTGATCCTGCAGGGCGAGCCGGGGGTGGGCAAGACCCGGCTGGCGTCGATGGCGGCGCGGCAGGCGCTTAAGCGGCAGTTCACCGTGCTGGCCGGGCGGTGCACCGATCCGGCGCGGCAGGCGTACGAGCCGATCGCCGGAGCCGTCGAGCGGCTGGCCCGCACCTCGCCCGCGCTGCTGCTGCGGGCCGGGGTCGACCAGCAGTGCGGCCAGCTCGTCCGGCTGGCGCCGTCGCTCGCCGCGCCGCCGCTGTCGCTGGAGGTGCCGCCCGCCACCGAGCCGGTCTCCGAGCGCTACCACCTGATGGCCGCCGCGCGCACCCTGATCGAGCGGCTCACCACCGTGCGCCCGGTGCTGCTCGTCATCGACGACCTGCAGTGGGCGACGCTGGAGTCGCTGCAGATGCTCAACGCCCTCATGTACGACGCCGACGCCCTGCCGCTGCTCATCCTGGCCACGTCCCGGCCGGCGCCGGTCGAGACAGCCATGCCCGAGCTGCTCAAGCTGACCGCCGACGGCCGCGTGCTGCAGGTCGCCTCGTTCGGCCTGGAGGAGGTCGCCGACGTGCTGGCCGAGGTGCGCCCCGGCGCCGACGCCGAGCTGCTGCACCGCGTCACCGGCGGCAACGCCTTCCTCGTCAGCGAGATGGCCCGCGAGCTGACCACGGGCAAGGAGCTCGACGCGCTCGGCGTGCCCGACTCCGTCACCCGCATGGTGCGGGCCCGCCTGGCGCAGCTCCACACCGACGCCCGCGACCTGGTCAGCATGCTGGCCGTGGGCGAGCACATGGAGTCGGCCGAGCTGCGCGCCGCCCTCGGCCTGGACGAGGCCCGCTTCGTCGCGGCGGCCGAGGAGGCGCTGGGCGCCGGCCTGGTCGCCATGTCCGCCCGCGGCGCGTGCAGCTTCCCGCACGAGCTGACCAGGACCGCCCTCTACGCCACGCTCTCGCCGCCGCGCGCCGGGCTGCTGCACGGCAAGGTCGCCGACGCGCTGTGCCAGGCCGACCCGCGGGCCATGGAGACGCGCCCGTACGTCGTGGCGCGGCACCTGATGGCCGCCGCCGAGCACGGCCGTGACCCGGCCCGGGTGAGCGCGGCGGCCGAGGCCGGGGTCCTCGCCGCCGGGCACGCGTTGAAGGGCCTCGCCCACGACGAGGCCGTCACCTGGTACCGCCGGGTGCTCGACCTGCTCGACGGCACGCCCGGCACGCCCCCGGAGCGCCGCGCCGAGCTGCTGGTCGACTGCGGGCGGGCGATGTGGCTGGCCGGGCACCCGGAGGCGAGGGCCACCCTCGGCCAGGCCGCCGACCTCGCGCTGGAGTGCGGGCGCGGCGACCTCGTCGTCACCGCGGCGCTCGGCGGCGTCGCCTTCTCCGGCATCAACGCCGCACTCGACCGGCAGCGCATCGCGCTGCTGGAGGAGGCACGCAGGCAGGTCGACTCGACCGACGTCAGCACCCGCGCGCTGCTGGCCGCCAACCTGGCCGCCGAGCTGATCTGGGCCCCCGACGGGGAGCGGCGCTTCGCGCTCAGCGACGAGGCGGTGGCGCTGGCCCGCAAGTCGGGCGACCCGCGCACCCTCGCGCTGGTGATGGGCCTGCGCAGCCTCACCATCATCCCGGCCGACCCGCTGCACCAGCGCCACCGCGACGGCGACGAGATGCTGGAGGCGGCCCGCCGCACCGGCGACGACCTCGCGCTGTTCCACGCCTACGTCCAGCGCACCCCGCCGGTCCTCGACAGCGGCGACGCCGCCCGCGCCGCCGCCCTGCTCGACCGGGCCGACGAGCTGGCCCACCGGCTGGCGCAGCCGCACCTGCACTGGCTGGTCGGCTACTCCCGGGCCGGGCTGACCCTCATGCAGGGCGACCTGGCGCAGGCCGAGTCCGAGGCCGAGGCGGCGCTGCGGCTCGGCTCGCAGATCGGCCGCCGCCTGGAGGCCGTGGCCATCTACTCCGAGCAGATCGCCGAGATCCGCCGGCTCCAGGGCCGGCTGTGGGAGCTGCGCGACCGGCTGCGCCGCGCCGCGCAGGCGCCCCGCGCGGACCCCGTGCACGCGGTGCTGCGCTATCTGAGCGAGCTGGACGACGAGGAGGCCGGTCCGCTGCTGGAACGCATCCTCGCCGACGGGGGCGCGGTCCCGCCGCGCAACATGGCGCACCGCCCCGCGCTCGACAACCTGACCGTGGCCGCCGGCCGGCTCGGCCGTCCCGACCTGGCCGCGCGGCTCTACGACGCGCTGGCCGGCGAGGGCGACACGTTCGGGCACTCGACGGTGGCCCACCACTGCGGCCACCACTACCTGGCCCACCTGTCCGTCATCATGGGCGAGCCGCGGCGCGCGGCCGAGCACTTCGAGGCCGCCGCCGAGGTGCACGAGCGGCGAGAGGTGCCGCTCATGCTCGCCGAGTCGCTGCTGGACTGGGCCGACCTGCTGGACGGCGGCCAGGTGAGCGGGCCGAGACCGGCCGACCTGCGCCGGTGGTGCTCCTCGTTGCTGGCCGGCCGGGGCGCGCTGCTCCTGGACCGCCGTCTTCGCTGACTCCGCCGTCACTCCTTCACCATGATCTTGCTGAGCACCACGAATCCGCCGAGCGCCCCCGCGGTGCCGGCGGCGGTCATGGTGGTGAGGTTGACCACGAGGTCATAGGTTCCGGGGGCGAGCTGGCCACGCATCGGGATCGAGGCGGTATATCGGCCCGACCCCGGGGTGAACGTCAATTCCACAGGAGGCGAGGGATGCCGGCTCTCGCCACCGCCCGATAAGTCGGCGATGATCTCCAGCTGCCATCGGCCCTGCAACCAGTCGATGAGCTCACCCGACACCTCCCAGCTCACGTCCACGGTCCACCCCTCGCCGCATCTGACGACGGTCGTGGGCTGCGCGCCCGGATCGACAACCTGGCCGTGAAGGGCACCGGCCAGCAGCTCGGCCGGCACTTTCATCACTTGGAACTCTCCGGTTGCCATCTGCTCTCCTCTCCGGGTGAGGACCAGGTCCCCGTGTGAAGGAGCAGAGCGGCGGCACCGTCGCCCAGATACGCGTCCTTTTCCGGCAGCCGCGGCGGTCAGGGCCGCAGGCGTACCAGGTCGCGGTCCAGGGCCTCGACGCCGGCCGCGCCGAGGAGCTGCAGGGTCCGTACGAGCTCGGCGCGCAGCAGGTCGAGCACCCGGGTCACGCCCGGCTCGCCGCCGGCCATCAGGCCGTACAGGTAGGCCCGGCCGACGAAGCAGGCCCGCGCGCCCAGGGCCACCGCCGCCGCCACGTCCGCGCCGCTGCGCACGCCGCCGTCCAGGAACACCTCGGTACGGTCGCCGACGGCGTCCACCACCTCCGGCAGCAGCTCCAGCGGGGTGGGGGAGCGGTCGAGCTGCCGGCCGCCGTGGTTGGACACCACCAGCCCGTCCACGCCCACGTCGGTGAGGTCCTTCGCGTCGTCCACCCGCTGCACGCCCTTGACCAGCAGCGGGCCCTGCCACGCCGACCGGATCCACTCCAGGTCGGCGACCGTCACGGACGGGTCGAACATCAGGTTCGTGATGCCCGCCAGGTCGCCGGGGGCGCCGTCCACCGTGGCGAACCGCAGCGGCTCGCTGGTCAGGAAGTCGAACCACCACGCGGGGCGGCCCAGCGCCTGCAGCGCGCTGCGCCAGCGCAGGGCCGGCGGCACCGTCAGGCCGTGCCGGACGTCGCGCAGCCGCGACCCGGCGACCGGCACGTCCACGGTGACGACCAGCACGTCCATGCCCGCCTCGCGGGCCACGGCCAGCATGTCCAGGGTGCGGGCGCGGTCGCGGACCACGTAGAGCTGGAACCAGTTCCACCCGCCGGGGGCCGCCGCCGTCACCGCCGGGGCCGGGGTGGTGCCCATGGTGGACAGCGTGTACGGGACGCCCGCCCGCTCCGCCGCCCTGGCCACCGCGCGCTCGCCCGCCCGGTGCATCATCCGGGTGAACCCGGTCGGGCCGAGCACCACCGGCATCGCGATCCTGCGGCCCAGGATCTCCACCGCCGTCGGCGCCTCGGCCACGTCACGCAGCACCCTCGGCCGGAACTCCACCCGGTGGAACGCCTCCACCGACCTGGCCATCGACCACTCGCCCTCGGCGGCGCCGTCCACGTAGTCGAAGACCATGCGCGGGGCGCGCCTCCTGGCCAGCTCCCGCAGATCGCCGACGTCCGCCGCCGCGGCCACCCGGCCGGCCCGGGAGAGGCGGGGACGCCCGGGCAGCACCTCCCGCAGCTCCCGCCACCGCGGCAGCCGCCGCCGCTCCTCCGCGCTCCCGTCGATGCCCCGACGCTACCAAACCCACCCGCACCCCCCTAGACCTCCCAGCGGGACCGCATCTGCGGGTACGCCCTTGCGTCTCCCGGCGGGCCTCGGCCGTCTACGGTGGGGGTGTGATCGATCACCGTAGTGACGGCGGGCTCGCGGCGGCGTGGGCGCGGCTTGCCGGGGCGTCGCCCGCCGCCCTCGCCACCGGCGCCGAGCTCGTCGCCCGCTGGTCCGAGCCGCACCGCCGCTACCACGACCGCGCCCATCTGGCCGCCGTGCTCGCCGCCGTGGACGACCTGGCCGGGGACGCCGCCGATCCGGACGCCGTCCGCCTGGCCGCCTGGTTCCACGACGCCGTCTACGACGGTCACCCCGGCCGGGACGAGGAACGCAGCGCCCAGCTCGCCCAGTCCAGGCTCCCGCGCTGCGGCGTCGCCCCGGCCGTGGTCGCCGAGGTGGCGAGGCTGGTCCGGCTGACCGCCGCCCACGACACCCTCGCGGACGGCGACGCGAACGGCGCCGTCCTGTGCGACGCCGACCTCGCCGTCCTGGGCGGCCCGACCGGCGGATACGCCGGCTACGCCGCCGCCGTCCGCAGTGAGTACGCCCACGTCCCCGACGACCTGTTCAGGCTGGGCCGCGCCGACGTCCTGCGCCGCCTGCTCGCCACGCCCACCCTCTACCGGACCGCCCGCGGCCGGGCGTTGTGGGAGGAACGGGCCCGCGCGAACATGACCGCCGAACTCGCCGCCCTCTGACCGCCGGGCGTCTACCGTGGCAGGTGCCGCTTGCGGCGGCGCAGCCCCGCGGCGACCAGCCGGCGCAGCAGCTCCCGCGAGCTGACCGCCTCGGCCCCCAGCGACACCGCCCGCGCGTGCACGGTCTCGGGCACGTCGTAGTGATCGCGGTCGAACGCCCGCTCCGGCACCCCCAGCAGCGCGGCGAAGTCGTGCAGCTCGTCCAGCGTGTGGTCGCTGACCAGGTGCGACCACATGAGCCCGCGCGGCCCCGGCCAGTTGGGAGGGTCGATGAGAACGGTCACGAGGACAAGCGTAGGACCCGCCCGCGCACCTCGATCTCGCCGAGGTCGGTGACGACGGCCCCGGCCCCGGCGGCGCGCAGCTCGTCCGTCTGCCCGCTCTCGCGTACGACCCCGACGACCAGCCCGAACGCCCCCTTCCCCGCCGCCTCCACGCCCGCCCGCGCGGCGTCCACCACCGCGACGCGGGCCGACGGCAGCTCCAGGCGGTGCGCCGCCTCCAGGAACAGGGCGGGGTCGGGCTGGCCGGGGAGGCCCAGCTCGGCGGCGTCCGCGCCGTCGACGATCACGTCGAACAGATGGGACAGGCCGGCCGCCCGCACCAGCCGGCGTCCGTGCAGGCTCGCCGACACGGCCGCCGTCCTGGCGCCGCGCCGCCGCAGCTCGTGCAGCAGCGCCACGGTGGAGGGGAACGCGGCCACGCCGTACTCGTCCACCTGGGCGAGGAACGTCCGGTCCTTGGCCAGCCCCAGCCCGTGCACGGTGGGGGCGCCTGGCTCGTCGTCCGGCGTGCCCTCGGGCAGGGTGATGCCGCGTGCGGCGAGGAACGTACGGATCCCGTCGAGGCGGGGCCGCCCGTCCAGATGGCGCAGGTAGTCCTCACGGATGTCGAACGGCGCCGAGCGGCCGCGCAGGAAGGCGTCGAAGACGTGCTTCCAGGCGGCCGCGTGTCCCCGGGCGGTGTCGGTGACCGCGCCGTCGGTCCCGAAGGCGACGGCGCCGACCCGGGTCAGATCGATGAGGGGCGCGTCAACAGCAGCAGGCTCGCTCACATGGCGAACGTAGCCCGTCTACCAGGTCACGGGTAGCGTCTTGAGCCCGTAGACGATGGCGAGCTCCCTGAACGTCACCTCGCCCGCCACCTGGAGCGCCGGGAAGCGGCGCAGCAGGGCGGGGAAGGCGATGCGCATCTCCATCTGCGCCAGCGGCGCGCCGATGCAGCGGTGGATGCCGTGGCCGAAGGCCATGTGGGAGCCGTCGCGGCCGGGCCTGATCTCGTCGGCGTCCTCGCCGAGCGCGTTCGGGTCGCGGTTGGCGCCGATGAGCGAGCACAGCACCATCTCGCCCTTCTTGATCGGTACGCCGTGCAGCTCCAGGTCGTCGCGGGCGAAGCGCGGGAAGGCCACCTGCACCACGGACATGTAGCGCAGCAGCTCCTCGACGACGTCGTTGACGTAGCCGTCGACCTCGCGCACCTTCGCGGCCTGCTCCGGGTGCTCCAGCAGCCAGAGCGTGCCGAGGGCGAGCATGCTGGTGCTGGTGTCGTGGCCGCCGGTCAGCAGGCCGTCGGCCATGCTGGCGAGCGTGCGGTCGTCGAGCTCGTCGCCGTGCTCGCGCAGGAGCTGGCCGAGCAGGCCCTCGCCGGGGTTGAGCCGTTCCCTGGCGACCAGCTCGACGAGGTACGTCATCGCGTCGTTGATCGCCTGCAGCGACGCCTCGGGCCCGGCGGTGAAGTCGAAGCGGTCCTTGCTGATCTTGACGAAGTCGGCCCGCTCCTCGTACGGGACGCCCAGCAGCTCGCACACCACCAGCGACGGGATCGGCAGCGCGAACTCCTCGAACAGGTCGACCGGCCTGCTCGCGGCGCCCTTGGCCTCGATGCGGTCGAGCGCCTCCTCGACCAGGGCCTCGATGCGCGGCTCCATCCTGCGCAGCCGCCGCACGGTGAACTCGGGGGTCAGGAACTTGCGCAGCCGCGTGTGCTCGGGCGGGTCGCGGAAGCCCAGCCCGCCCGGGTCCTCCTGGTTGGAGCCGAGGCCGATGACGCCCGCGAAGTCGTTGCTGAACCGTTCGTGGTCGCCGAGCACCGTGCGGACGTCCTCCCAGCGGGTG
The DNA here is from genome assembly GCF_036289125.1 of Nonomuraea sp. LP-02. Classification (NCBI taxonomy): domain Bacteria; kingdom Bacillati; phylum Actinomycetota; class Actinomycetes; order Streptosporangiales; family Streptosporangiaceae; genus Nonomuraea; species Nonomuraea sp. LP-02. Next base: position 771,077 of record NZ_JAXCLK010000001.1, read on the forward strand.
ACGAGGTACACGGTCTGGTCGCCTGGGATCTGCATGGGAAAGACCGGATGCTCGTTCCTGATGCGGCCGAGCTCGCCCACGGGGTCGAAGCCGTCGCGCATGAACTGGACGAGCGGGAACTCATTGTCTGCCATCGTGTCCGTCCTGCTGGGATATAGCGCACCATCTAGGGATAAATCCCTCGATAGATGGTCCCACCTGGGGAGCGTGCCGGGCCCCTCCGAAAGGACGAATTTACCCCTCACCCCACCGGGCGACCGCCCGTTCGGCTCGCCGTCCGCCGGCGGGCAGGGGAGTTGCCCCTGTGAAAGCGGGGCAAACTGGGACGGCAGACGGCGTTCGGCGTACAGATTGGCGACATTCTGCGATGATCTCGTCGCATAGAGCCGGAGTTAACGCCCCCCACGGATAGTGACTGATGCCGACATTCGAGGAATTCACCGCCTTCGTCAACGAGAAGCCGGTCGCCACGGCGGTCATCGCCCTGCTCAGCCTCCTCGGGCTGGCGCTCGCGTTCCTGGTGACCAGGGTCGCCTGGAGAGCCCTCGCCTGGCTGTTCGCCAGATACGTCGCCCCGCGCCCCATCGAGGACGTGCTGACCATCGTGGCCGCCTCGATCGCCACCGGCGTGTCGGCGCAGGGCATGTGGCGTTTCTCCGGCGACGTGCTGGGGCTGGACGGGCCGCTGCGGTTACTCCTGTTCGCCTTCATCGAGGTCGCCATCATCACCTCGGCCGTACGCGCCCGCCGCAACATGCGCGAGAACTTCTCCGCCGGCATCGACGGCATCGCCGTGTGGGCGCTGACCTGCCTGACCGCCGTCCTGTCGTCCATGGACGCGCGCAGCCTGCCCGAGGCCGTCTTCCGGCTCGCCGCGCCGCTGGTCGCCGCCTGGCTGTGGGAGCGCGGCATGGCCATCGAACGCCACCGCATCCGCGGCACCGGCCGCATCAACTGGCGGCTCACCCCCGAGCGGCTGCTCGTCCGGCTCGGCCTGGCCGAGGTCAGCGACCGTACGGCCAGCGAGGTGGACGCCCACCGCAGGCTCACCCGCGTCGCGCTGGCCGCGAAGAAGGCCAAGGCGCTGCGCGAGGCCGGCGCACCCGAGCGCAAGATGCGCGCCGCCCTCGCCCGGCTCGACAAGGCCATGGACCAGGCCGTCGAGCACACCGGCCTGGCCGTCGACCCGGCCCGCCAGGAGGCCCTGCTCGCCCAGATCGCCGCGCTCTACAACACCACCGCCCTCATCGACGCCGACCCGCGCGTGCCGTGGGAGCACGACGCCGAACGCCACCCGGTGCCCGCCCGCCCCGCGCTGCCGCCCGCGCTGGCCGAGCTCGTGGACGACGAGGACGAGGACGCCGAGGTGCTCGACACCACCCCGCAGGTGCTGTCCGCCGCCGAGCGCGCCGCCCGGCAGCGGGCCGCCCGCGACTACTGGGACCGGCAGATCGCCAAGGGCATCGTGCCGCGTACCGTGGACATCGCCCAGGAGATCGGCATCTCGCTGGCCACCGCGCGCGAGTATCGTGCCCTGTGGAAGCTGGAGCCGCAGGCACACGCCCTCATCGAGGCGCTGTACCAGCAGCACGGCATCGTGGACACGGGCGCCTTCCCCGCACTCGGGGCCGACGGGCGGGTGCTCGCCAAGCACTGAGCGGCGGCACCCGGGGGGCGGCACTTGCGCGAGCAACGCACACTGGAACGCGTCAGGAAGCTCCTGGCCAAGGCCGAGCGCACCGACAACGAGCACGAGCGGGCCACGTTCATGGCGGCGGCCTCGGCGCTCATGGCCAAGTACGGCATCGACGCGCTGCCGCCGGGGGCCGACCGCGAGACGCCCGGCGACCGCGTCGTCACCCTGCCCGCACCCTGGGCGAGGGAGAAGGCCAGGCTGGTCAGCCTGGTCGCCCAGGCGGTGCGCTGCCGCCCGCTGCTCATCGGGCGCGGCGACGACGGCCAGCGCGTGCACGTCTTCGGCTTCGCCGCCGACCTGGAGCGCGCCGACCTGCTGGCCACGTCCCTGCTGCTGCAGATGGCCTCGGGGCTGGCCCGCGTCCGGCCGCCGGGCGACGCCGTCTCACCGCGCGCCTACCGGCGCTCCTGGCTGCTCGGCTTCACCGACGAGGTCTACCGGCTGCTGTGCGCGGCCGAGGCGGACGCGGAGGCCGGCGCGGCGGCGGCCGGCACGGGGACGGCGCTCGTCCTCGCCGACCGGCGCGCCGAGGTGGAGCGCGCCGTGGCCGCGCATTACCCGCGCGTCAGGATGAGCGTCCCGCGCACCAGCGGCACCGGCTACCGCGACGGCGTCGCCGCCGCCCGCCACGCCGACCTCGGCCGCACCGGCATGGCGTCGCCCGCGGCCCGCGAGCTGACCTGACCCTGGGGCGGGATCAGCCGGCCAGCGCGGCGGAGACCAGCGAACGGGCCTCCTCCTGAACCTTCGCCAGGTGGTCCGGGCCGCGGAAGGACTCGGCGTAGATCTTGTAGACGTCCTCGGTGCCGGACGGCCGGGCGGCGAACCAGGCGTGCTCGGTCGCGACCTTGACCCCGCCGAGCGCCGCGCCGTTGCCGGGCGCCGACGTCTGCACGGCGGTGATCTCCTCGCCGGCCAGCGACGACGCCGTCACCTGCGCGGCCGACAGCTTGCCGAGCACCGCCTTCTCCTCGCGGGTGGCGGGGGCGTCCACCCGCGCGTACGCCGGCTCGCCGAACCGCCCCACCAGATCGGCGTAGTGGGCGCTCGGCGACCTGCCGGTGACCGCCAGGATCTCGGAGGCGAGCAGCGCGAGGATGATGCCGTCCTTGTCGGTGGACCACACCGAGCCGTCCCTGCGCAGGAACGACGCCCCCGCGCTCTCCTCGCCGCCGAAGCCGAGCGAGCCGTCCAGCAGCCCCGGCACGAACCACTTGAAGCCCACCGGCACCTCGTACAGCCGCCGGCCCAGGGACTCGGCGACCCGGTCGATGATGCCGCTGCTCACCATGGTCTTGCCGACCCCGGCGTCGGCCGGCCAGCCGTCGCGGTGGGCGTAGAGGTAGGAGATGGCGACCGCGAGGTAGTGGTTGGGGTTCATCAGGCCGCCGTCGGGGGTGACGATGCCGTGGCGGTCGGCGTCGGCGTCGTTGCCGGTGGCGATGTCGTAGCGGTCGCGGCCGGAGATGAGGGAGGCCATCGCGTACGGCGACGAGCAGTCCATCCGGATCTTGCCGTCCCAGTCGAGCGTCATGAACCGCCACGTCGGGTCCACCAGCGGGTTGACCACGGTCAGGTCGAGCCGGTGCCGCTCGGCGATCTCCCCCCAGTAGGCCACGCTCGCCCCGCCCAGCGGGTCGGCCCCGATGCGCACCCCGGCCGCCCTGATCGCGTCGAGGTCGAGCACGGAGGGCAGGTCGTCCACGTACGTGCCGAGGAAGTCGTACCGGCCGGCCCGCTCCAGGGCGCGGGTGTAGGGCACCCGCCTGACCTCCTTGAGGCCGTCGGCCAGCAACCGGTTGGCGCGGTCCTGGATCCAGCCGGTGGCGTCGGTGCCGGCGGGGCCGCCGTTCGGGGGGTTGTACTTGAACCCGCCGTCGGCCGGCGGGTTGTGCGACGGGGTGACCACGACCCCGTCGGCGAGCCCGGAGCTGCGCCCCTGGTTGTGGCGCAGGATGGCGTGCGAGACGGCGGGCGTCGGCGTGTAGCCGTCGCGGGTGTCGATGAGCACGTCGACGTCGTTGGCCGCGAACACCTCCAGCGCCGACACCCGCGCGGGCTCCGACAGCGCGTGCGTGTCGATGCCCAGGAACAGCGGCCCGTCGGTGCCCTGCTCCCGCCGGTATTCGCAGATGGCCTGGCTGGTGGCCAGGATGTGGCCCTCGTTGAAGGCCGCGCCGAACGCCGACCCCCGGTGCCCCGAGGTGCCGAACGCGACCCGCTGCCCGGCCTGGTCAGGATCGGGACGCAGGGCGTAGTAGGACGTCACCAGCCGGGGGACGTCGACCAGGTCGGCGGGCTGAGCGGGCTGTCCGGCGCGTTCGTGGGTCATGCAGGCCACTTTACAAACGGGGCCCGGCGCGGCGGGTGACCGAGTCGGGGTGTGCGAAGTACATTCACGTCAGCAACCAGAATGGAGTTCTGTTCTATGCGTTACGGGTACTTCCTCAACGAGCCCACGGGCGCCGACCCCATCGGCGGCCTCCGCGACCAGATCGCCCAGGCCGCCGAGGACGGCTTCAGCTCGGCCTGGCTGTCCCACATCTTCGGCCTCGACGCGATCACCGCCCTGGTCGCGGCCGGCGTGCAGGCGCCGCCCCTGGAACTCGGCACCGCCGTCGTGCCCACCTACCCGCGCCACCCGGCCGCGCTGGCCCAGCAGGCCATGACCGCCAACGCCGCGCTCGGCGGCCGCTTCGCGCTCGGCCTCGGGCTGTCGCACCAGATCGTCATCGAGAACATGTTCGGCTACAGCTTCGAGCGGCCCGGCCGGCACATGAAGGAGTATCTGGACGTCCTCGTGCCGGCCAGCCGCGGCGAGCACGTCCGCTACCAGGGGGAGACGCTGAAGGCCGACATCAAACTGAGCACCCCGGGCGCCGGCTTCCCCGTGCTGGTGGCCGCACTCGGCCCGCGCATGCTCAAGATGGCCGGCACCGTGGCCGACGGCACCGTCCTGTGGATGACCGGCCCGAAGACCGTCGCCGAGCACATCGTGCCGACCATCAGGGCCGCCGCCGCCGAGGCCGGGAGGCCGGAGCCGCGCGTCGTGTGCGCGCTGCCCGTCTGCGTCACCGACGACCCCGAGGGCGCCGTCGCCCGCGCCAACGAGGTCTTCAAGATCTACGGGCAGCTGCCCTCCTACCGCGCCATGCTCGATCGGGAGGGCGCGGCGAACCCCGGCGACGTCGCCCTCGTGGGCGACGAGAAGACCGTACTGGCCAAGCTCGAAGAGCTGGAGCGGGCCGGGGTCACCGACTTCGTCGGCTCCGTGTTCGCCGAGCGGGAACGTACGCGGAGCCTGCTGACCGGCGCGGCGAAGGGCTGAGGCGGGGGAGATCCCCATAAACTCCGGCAAGGTGAAGGGCGTGCTGCAGGGCATAGACGTGTCGAACTGGCAGGGCTCGGTCGACTGGTCCGGTCACGCCGAGGCGGGCGTGGCGTTCGCCTTCGCCAAGGCGACCGAGGGCGGCGACTGGACCGACAAGTGCTTCGCGCGCAACTGGAACGGCATGCGGGAGAGCTGGCTCGTCTGCGGCGCGTACCACTTCGCCCGCCCCAAGGGCGATCCCGTCCAGCACGCCCGCCACTTCCTGGCCACGATCAGGTCGGCCGGCGGGCTGCGCCGCGGCGACCTGATCGCGCTCGACCTGGAGACCGGCGACGGCCTGCGTCCCGAGCAGGTCGCGCGCTACGCCCGCCGCTGGTGCCACCACGTCGAGCGGCTCACCGGCGTGCGCCCCTTCATCTACACCTTCCGCTCCTTCGCCGACTCCGGGCACTGCGCCGGCCTCGGCGAACATCCCCTCTGGATCGCCGGCCCCGAACACGCCCGCGGCCGTCCCGCCGTGCCGAGGCCCTGGAACGACTGGACCATCCACCAGTACGCCCAGAGCCCCGTGGACCGCAACGTCTTCCACGGCACCAGGAAGGACCTGACAAAGCTGGGGTTTCACCCGCGATAGCATCGTTGTTCGTCACCGAAGCAGCCCCGGTGCCGGGCGCCGGGCGCGCGACCCCTAGGAGTCACCGTGTCAGCCGAGCTACACATCACCCTCGCCGGAGCCGAGCGTGTGGTGGCGGCCGGCACGACGGCCGGCGCCGCACTGGAGGCCGACGGCCGCACGGTCATCGCGGCCAAGGTCAACGGCGAGGCCCGCGACCTGGCCCACGAGCTCGCCGACGGCGACGTGGTCGAGCCGATCGAGGTCTCCAGCGAAGAGGGCAGGGCGATCGTCCGCCACTCCACCGCGCACGTCATGGCGCAGGCGGTGCAGGAGCTGTTCCCCGAGGCCAAACTGGGCATCGGGCCGCCCGTCGACAACGGCTTCTACTACGACTTCGACGTCGCCCAGGCGTTCAACCCCGACGACCTCAAGCGCATCGAGAAGCGCATGCGCGAGATCGTCAAGGAGGGGCAGCTGTTCTCCCGGCGGCCGGTCGGCGACGACGAGGCGCGGGCCGAGCTGGCGGGCGAGCCCTACAAGCTGGAGCTCATCGGGCTCAAGGGCGGCGCGGCCGACGAGGAGTCGGTCGAGGTCGGCGCGGGGCAGCTCACCATCTACGACAACCTCGACGCCAAGAGCGGCGAGCTGCGCTGGAAGGACCTCTGCCGCGGCCCGCACGTGCCGTCCACCCGGTCCATCCCGGCCTTCAAGCTCATGCGCTCCGGCGGCGCCTACTGGCGGGGCAGCGAGAAGAACCCGCAGCTCCAGCGCATCTACGGCACCGCATGGGAGTCCCGCGACAAGCAGGACGAATACCTCAAGCTGCTGGAGGAGGCCGAGAAGCGCGACCACCGCAAGCTGGGCGCCGAGCTCGACCTGTTCAGCTTCCCGCCCGAGCTGGGCAGCGGCCTGCCGATCTTCCACCCCAAGGGCGGCATCATCCGCAAGGAGATGGAAGACTACATGCGCCGCCGGCAGGCCGAGGCGGGCTACGAGTTCGTCAACACGCCGCACATCACCAAGTCGGCGCTGTTCGAGACCTCCGGCCACCTGCCGTGGTACGCCGACGACATGTTCCCGGCCTTCGAGCTGGAGGGCGTCGAATACCGCGTCAAGCCGATGAACTGCCCGATGCACAACCTCATCTTCCGTGCCCGTGGCCGCTCCTACCGCGAGCTGCCGCTGCGGCTGTGCGAGTTCGGCTCCGTCTATCGCTACGAGAAGTCCGGCGTCGTCCACGGCCTCACCCGGGTGCGCGGCATGACGCAGGACGACGCGCACATCTACACCACCCGCGAGCAGATGGCCGAGGAGATCCAGTCGCTGCTGCGGTTCGTGCTGAGCGTGCTGCGCGACTTCGGGCTCGAGGACTTCTACCTGGAGCTGTCCACCCGCGACGACTCCGAGAAGTTCATCGGCGACCCGGCCGAGTGGGAGGAGGCCACCGAGGCGCTGCGCCAGGTGGCCACCGAGTCGGGCCTCACGCTCAAGGACGACCCGGGCGGCGCGGCCTTCTACGGCCCGAAGATCTCCGTCCAGGCCAAGGACGCCATCGGCCGCACCTGGCAGCTGTCCACCATCCAGCTCGACCTCAACCAGCCCAAGCGGTTCGGGCTCGAATACCAGGCGGCCGACGGCTCCCGGCAGACGCCCGTCATGATCCACCGGGCGCTGTTCGGCTCCGTCGAGCGGTTCCTCGGCGTGCTCACCGAGCACTACGCCGGCGCCTTCCCGCCCTGGCTCGCGCCGGTGCAGGTGGTGGGCATCCCGATCGCCGAGGCCCACGTCCCCTACCTGCAGGACGTCGCCAAGAAGCTGCGCGAGCACGGCATCCGCGTCGAGGTCGACACCGCCGACGACCGCATGCAGAAGAAGATCCGCAACGCGCAGAAGGCCAAGGTGCCGTTCATGCTGCTGGCCGGCGACGACGACATCGCGAGCGGCGCGGTCTCCTTCCGCTACCGCAGCGGCGAGCAGAACAACGGCGTGCCGGTCGAGCAGGCGATCGCCGAGATCGTCCGCGCGGTGGAGCAGCGCGTCCAGGTCTGACACTCAGGCGGCGGATCTGACGAACCGGGGGGCGGGCTCCGCCCCCCGGTTCGTGCTCGTCACCGCGTTCGTCACCGGGGGAACAGGCGGAAGGTCACGGCGGGTCGGCCGCCGAAGCGCCCGGCCGCCTCCCGCGCCTGGCCCTCGATGAGGTCACGGGCGTACTTCTCCGGATCCTCGCCGGTCAGCGCCTCGATGTAGGCGCGGTGCGCCATGAGCGAGCGCACCCCCCGCTCCAGGCCGTCGGTGACGTCCACGGCATGGGTGGGCGCGTCGCTGCCGGCGACGGCGACCCAGCGCACGCCGTTCCACGGCTCGGCGTCCGTGCCGGGGAAGATCCACCGGTTGCCGGCGTCCCCGGCGGCGTCCAGCACGGCCCTGCCGACCGCCCGGTGGTCCGGGCTGTTCCAGTACGTGCCGCCCCACGTGTCGTCCGGGTTGAGCGTGATCACCAGGTCGGGGCGGTGCCGGCGGATCGCGGCGGCCAGGTCGCGGCGCAGGGCGACGCCGTACTCGATGACCCCGTCCGGGTGGCCGAGGAACTCCACCTCGCGCACGCCCACCTCGGCGGCGCCGGCCAGTTCCTCCCGCTCGCGCAGCGGTCCGCTCTCCGCGGGCTCCAGGGTGTCGATGCCCGCCTCGCCGCTGCTGACGATCACGTACGCGACCTCGCGGCCGGCGTCGGTCCAGACGGCGACGGCGGCGGCGCAGCCGTACTCCAGGTCGTCGGGGTGGGCGACGATGGCCAGGGCACGCCGCCAGTCGCCGGGCATGGGCTCAAGCTGATCGTTCGTGGTCATCCCCACACCCTAGGCCGGTGCGGCCCGGTGGTCCTCCGCGCGAGCGCCCTGAGCCGCGGTCCGCCCGGGGTCCTATGCTGCTAGTTATGCACGATCAGGCAGGGGCCGGGGCCCCGGACAACTTCGACCGTCTCTGGACCCCGCATCGGATGGCGTACATCAAGGGTGAGAACAAGCCGACGGGCACCGGCCCCGGCGACGGGTGCCCGTTCGACGCCATCCCCCAGATGAGCGACGAGGACGGCCTGGTCGTGGCCCGGGGAGAGAGCGTCTACGCGGTGCTCAACCTCTACCCGTACAACTCCGGCCACCTCATGGTGGTGCCCTACCGGCACGTCTCCGACTACGACGAGCTGACCCCCGCCGAGCTGGTGGAGCTGGGCGAGTTCACCCAGAAGGCGCTGCGCGCGCTGCGCAAGGCCAGCGGCGCGCAGGGCTTCAACGTCGGCATGAACCTCGGCCACGTCGCCGGCGCCGGCATCGCCGCCCACCTGCACCAGCACGTGGTGCCCCGGTGGGGCGGCGACACCAACTTCATGCCGGTCGTCGCCCAGACGAAGGTGCTGCCGCAGCTACTTCGCGACACCCGCCAGCTGCTCGCCGACGCCTGGGGCTGACTCCTCCCGCCGCACCAGCACCCCGATGCCGGTGGCCAGCAGCAGCGGCACCGCCAGGGCCAGCGCCATGGACAGCACCGCCGCCCCGGAGTCGTTGACCAGCATGCCGACCACGCCGGCGACCATCGTGCCGATCAGCCCGGCCCGCAGCGCGGGCGAGTGCTCGAAGGCCGCCGGCACCACCCCGGCCGAGGCCTGGTCGGGGCGCAGGATCGCGTACACGAGGAAGGCCACGGCCACGATCACGATCGGCATGAGGTTGGGGCTGAGCAGCGTGGCCAGCATCGCCTGCAGCTTGCGCCAGATGACGTCGAACGCCTCGCCGGTCAGCACCTGGCCCACGAACCGGCCCAGATGCGTCTGCTCGTTCGGCGGCTTGAGATAGTTGAGCCAGGCGAACGTCATCACGATCACCCCGCCCGCCACGCAGAACAGCCCCAGCTTCACCAGCGACACCCGCTTGCCCGTCAGCACGAGCGCGGTCACCGCGATGCCCGGCACGAACGCGATCACGCCGCCGAAGTCGCTGCCCAGCCCCGACCCGCCGAGCACCATGGCCCCCGCCCCGAGGCCGACGATCGCGGCCAGCCCGACCCGGCCCGGCCAGCGGTGCGCGATCGCGGTGGTGGTGAGCAGGGTGCCGGTGGCGAACAGCGCGAACGGGATGTTGCCGAGCCCGAAGTAGCGGGCGCCCTGCTCGGCGCTGTAGCCCATGAAGCTGTTGAGCTGGAGCGTGGTGCCGGTCAGCAGGTCGCCGGCGAGCGTGAGCGCCGTGACCCCCGCCACCACCGCCAGCGGGCCGAGCGGACGCCTGCGCCACGGCCCGCCCAGCGCCAGCGCGACGATCACCGCCCACCAGGCCACCATCCACCCGAACAGCTCCAGGTGCGTGCTCCACGGCAGCAGGTTGACCAGGAACGTGGTGACCGGCAGCGCCGCGAGGCCCACCGCCGCCACCCGCACCAGGGGCAGCCGCCTGCGGCGGCGCAGCAGCACGAACGCCAGCACGTAGAACAGCACCTGCAAGACCGCCAGCGCGGTGAAGTACTGGCCCTTGGCCGAGCGCATCGTCTGCGCGGTCGCGTCGGCGCGGGCCATCGCCTCGATCGTCGCGCCGCCCTCGCCCGCCCGCATCGGCACGCCCACCACGGTGGCGGGCACGGGCACGCCCAGCTCGGTCAGCACGGTGGCGGTCAGGTCGGGCAGGATCGAGATGTCGTCGCGGCGGGTGGAGGCGGCGCCGAGCAGGCGGCCCTCCGCGCCCGGGGCGCGCATGGCGGCCACCCGCAGATGGGGCACCGAGCCGTGGTCGGACAGCCCGGCGAGCAGCACCGTCGTGCCGGCGGGCAGGGCCGCCAGCAGCGCGCCGGCCTTGGCGTCGGCCAGCCGCGCCGCCTCGCGGCGCCGCGCCGGGGCGAGCTGCTCGGGCGTCGCGGGCAGGCGGTCGCCGGTGAGGTAGGGGCTCACGAGGTCGTCGACGTCCATGACGATGAGCCGGCACCGTTCGAGGTCGCCGGCGGCGAGCTGGGCGGGGGAGGCGTGGTAGCGCGGGATCCGGCCCTCGCGGTCGGCGAGCGCGAGCGCCGCGCCGGGGCCGATCGCGAGCGAGCACTGACCGGCCGCCTTCAGCGCCTCGCCCAGGTTGCCGGCCTCGCGGTTGCCGGCCACGTCGATGAGGTAGCGGTAGTCGGGGATGATCGCGCCCTCGCCCTGCTGCTCGGGGGCCGGGGGCGCGCCGCAGCCGTAGCCGGCCGCCGACCTGGCGCCCGCCGAGACGGTCAGCCAGCCGTCATAGGGGCAGGTCACGTTGCCGACCGTACGGACCGACAGGGAGCCGATCGCGCTCGATCCGGCCAGGGCCCACAGGTGGGGGGTGACGGCGGGGTCGAGGTCGTGCCAGTGCAGCGCGGGCACCCCGATCAACGCCACCCGCTGTGCGGCGGCGCCGGTCGGGGCCTGCTGCTGCGCGGTGGTGCCGGTCAGGGCCTGCCGGTTAGCGTCCGCGCCGGTCGGGGTCGCTTCCTGCGGTCCGGCGGTCGTGCGGGCGGCGGCGGGGGGCGCCGCAGCGGTGAGCAGCCCTTGGCCGGCCAAGAGCTGGCCGGCCAGTACGGCCAGCACGATCAGCGCGCGCCTCACCTCGAAGACCTCCCGCGACTCGGTTAGGGCGTCGTGCCACCGGCGCACGAGGGGCCGGTGCGGGCCGCGCCGTCGGACGCGACTACCCTCTCATGCCGCGGGCCCGCCGCGAGCCGGTTACGCGCACGAAGGATCAAGCCCGCGACACCAGGTCGGAGGCCGGGTCGTGCGGGCGGGCCAGGCCGCCGGACGCGGGCACCGGGGTCAGCCAGTGGCGATGACGGTCGTCGCGGCCGTGGGTCACGGCGTCGTACGCGTCCGCGAGCTTCTGCGTGACCGGCCCGGGGCCGCCGAGCTCGCGTCCGTCCACGGCGCTGACGTGCACGACCCCGGCGCCGGTGCCGCACAGGAGGATCTCGTCGGCGGCGTACAGGTCGGTCCGCATCAGGTCCTGGCGGACGGCGGGGACGTCCAGGTCGGCGGCGAGCCGTTCGAGGGTGTCCTGGGTGATGCCGTCGAGCGCCCCCGCGCCGGGCGGCGGCGTGAGCAGCCGCCCGTCGCGCACCACGAAGAGGTTGGCGCCGGTGCACTCGCTGACGTACCCGGCGGCGTTGAGCAGCACGGCCTCGTCATAGCCGGCGGCCATGGCCTCGTCCTTGGCGAGGACGGAGTTGAGGTAGGGGCCGGTGGCCTTGGCCGCGACCGGGACGACCCGGTGGTCGTTGCGCCGCCAGGAGCTGGTCATGAGCCGTACGCCGGAGGTGCCGAGCAGCGGCGGCCATTCCCAGGTCGCGACCGACACGACGGTCGGGCACCGGCGCGCGGCGATGCCCATCTCGCCCTGGCCCCGGTGGGCGAGGTGCCTGATGTAGCAGGCGGCGTGGCCGTTGGCGGCGACGGTCTCCAGGGTGGCGGCGCGCAGCTCGTCCACCGAGTACGGCAGCGCGAGCCCGATCATCCGCGCGCTGCGCGTGAGCCGCGCCAGGTGCTCCTCCAGCCGGAACACCGCCGGCCCGTCCGGCGTCGCGAACACGCGGGTGCCCTCGAAGACGGCGGTGCCGTAGTGCAGGGCGTGCGTCAGCACGTGCACGCGGGCCTCACCCCAGGGGACCAGCTCCCCGTCCATCCAGATGTACGTGGCTTCGCGCACCGTGCCCACCCTCTTCCTCATTGGCCGCAAGTTTGCGGGATATATGGGCCAATTGGCTTATGAGTGGCACAGTAGCGGGATACTAGTGGCATGGGAAGGGATGACAACCTCGTCACACTCGTCCGCGACCGGCTGCGCCTGCACCGGGGCACCCCCAGCCGCAGGCTCGCCGGCGCGCTGGCCGACCTGGCGCAGACCGGCGCCCTGGCCCCCGGCGACCGCCTGCCCTCCGAACGCGACCTGGCCCAGGCGGTCGGCGTCAGCCGGGGCACGGTGGCGGCCGCGTTCAACGCCCTGTGCGAGGAGGGGCTGTGCGAGCGGCGGCACGGGAGCGGCACGTACGTGCTGGGCACGCCCTCGTTCGGCGGCCTGCTGAAGGGCGGGGCGGTGGTGGCCGACCTGTCCACCTCGGTCGTGCCCGATCCGTCCCACCTGGTCGTGCCCCCGCTCGATCCGGCCGCGCTGCTGCGCTCGCCGAGCGGCCACGGCTACGACGCCATGGGTGACCCCCGGCTGCGGGCGCTGCTGCGCGGGGGCGCGGCCGGCGCCTGGCCGGAGGGCGGGGGAGAGGTCCTGGTCACGGCCGGGGCCCAGCAGGGCATCGACCTGGCCGCGCGGGTGCTGCTGCGTCCCGGCGAGCGCGTCCTGGTCGGCGATCCCACGTACGGGGGCGCGCTCAGCGTGTTCCGGCGCGCGGGGGCGATCGCCGTGCCCGTCGACCTGACCGCGCCCGCCGCCGTGGCGGACGCGCTCGCCCGGCACCGGCCCGCCGCCGTGTACGTCGTCGCCGTCGAGAACCCCACGGGCGCCCTGCCCGACCTGCGGCCCGCCGCCGAGCTGGCCGCCGCGGCGGACGTGCCGCTCGTCGAGGACCGCACCCTGGCCGCCCTCGTGCACGACGGCGCGCCGCCCCCCGCGCCGCTGGCCCGGCTGCACCCGTACGGGACGGTGACGGTCGGCTCCCTGTCCAAGGTGCTGTGGGGCGGGCTGCGGGTGGGCTGGCTGTCCGCGCCCGAGCCGCTGCTGGCCCGCCTGGTGGACGCCAAGCTGGACGCCGACCTGGCGACCAGCGCGGTGGCCCAGCGGCTGGCGGCCGACCTTCTCGACCACAACCCGCCCGGCCCGTGGCTCGCCGAGCTGGCCCGCCGCCGCGACCACTTCACGGCGGCCCTGGCCGCCCGCCTGCCCGACTGGACCTGGGAGCGGCCGGCGGGCGGGCTGTCGGTGTGGGCGCGGCTGCCCGGCACGGACACCGACCGGTTCGCGGTGGCGGCCAGGGAGGAGGGGGTGGCGGTGGCGCCCGGCTCGCTGTTCTCGCCGGACGGCCGGCACCGCGACCGCCTGCGGCTCAGCTTCGCCCTCCCGCCGGCCCTCCTGGACCAGGCGGTCGAGGCCCTGACCCGCGCCTGGACGACCGGCCACGACGGCTGAGCGGCCCCCGCCGGTGGTGGCTGGGCGTGGCGGCTGACCGGCCCCCGCCGGCCACGGCGGTCGAGCGGCTTTCGCCGGTCGGGGGCCGGGCCGTCAGGTGAGGTCGAGGACGGCCTTGCCGTGCAGGCGGCGCTCCAGCAGCGCGCTCACGGCCTCGCCGGCCCTGTCCCACCCGCCGCGCCACGCCACGTGCGGATCGAGGACGCCGTCGGCCACGCGCGCGGCCAGCCACGTCAGGTCAGGCTCCAGCGGCTGCCCGTCCAGCAGGTAGAAGGTGACGATCGAGCGCCCGTGCCGCCCCCCGTCGCCGTAGAACGCGCCGGGCGGGAAGACCTCGGGCTCCTCGGCGGAGTGGCCGACCGAGACCAGCGTCCCGTGCGGCGCCAGCTTCAAGAAGCCCTGCACGAGCTGCGGCCCGCCCACGCAGTCCACGACCCCGTCCACCGTCCCGGAGACCAGGTCGGGGGCGGCGACCACCTCGTGCGCGCCCAGCGCCCGCAGCCCGTCCCCGTGGGCCCGCGGGTCGCCGGTGGAGGCCACCACGTACGCGCCGCCGAGCCTGGCGAGCCGCACCGCGTACCGGCCGACGCCGCCCGTGGCCCCCGTGACCAGCACGCGCCTGCCGAGCAGCGGCCCGATCGCGCGCAGGGCGCGCAGCGCGCTGGCCCCCGCGACCGGGACGGTGCTGACGGCGCCGAGGTCGGCGCCCTCGGGGACGACGCCGAGCGCGCCGGTGTCCACGGCCCGCAGCTCGGCCCAGCCGCCGTCGCCGCCGATCGTGACGACGGGCGTGCCGGCGGCGGGGCCGGAGCCGTCGGCGGCCGGCCGCTCGACCACGCCGGCGGCGTCCCAGCCGATCACCGCGCCGTCCGGCGCGCCGGCGAGGGCGTGCCTGACCTCGCCGTAGTTGAGCGAGACGGCGCTGACCCTGACCAGGGCCTCATGGGGGCCGGGCACGGGGTCGGCGGTCTCGCCGAGGCGCAGGCCGGAGGCGGTGGAGTGGTCGACGAGCAAGGCGCGCATGCGAGATCTCCTTGTGGTGCGAACGGGCGTCCAGGCCATTTATGCCACTGAGTGGCATAAGCCTGCAAGTGGCATTCGCCCCTGCTACACTCCTCGCGTGACACTGCGCGAACGCAAGAAACTCCGGACCCGGCAGTCCCTGATCGACACCGCGCTGGAGCAGTTCACCCGCCGCGGCTTCGACGGCGTCACGCTGGACGAGCTGTGCGAGGCGGTGGAGGTGTCCAAGCGCACCTTCTTCCGCACCTTCGCCAGCAAGGAGGACGTCGCGATGGCGCCCGCGCAGGACCTGTGGACGCTCTTCCTCGCGGAGCTGGAGTCCGCGGAGCCCGGCGGACGGACACTGCTGGAGATGGAGCGGGACACGTTGCTGGCGGCGCTGGAGCGCGCCGCGCAGGAGGAGGGCTGGGCCGGGCGGATGGCGCTGGCGTACGCGCTCGCCCAGCGCACGCCCTCCATGGACGGCCACAACCGGCACTTCTGCGAGAGCACCACGCGAAGCGCCCTCGACGTCCTGTGGCGGCGGTTCGGCCTCGGCGGCCCTGACGACCCGCGGCCCCGCCTGGCGGTCGACATGCTGGTCGCGGCGTTCCACGTCGCGATGGCGGGCTGGGCCGAGGGCCCCGAGCCCGACCCGGCCGACCTGGCCGCCCGGCTACGCGACGCCCTGGCGGCCCTGCCCGCCGCCCTCACCCTGGTCCCGGGCGAGGGCGGCGCGGCGGGCGTCAGCTCACCTTGACGCTCGCCGCCTTGCTCTCGTGCTGGAGCCGGTCGAGCGAGGTGACCAGATAGGTGCCGGCGGCCTTGGCCGTGTAGGACGGGCTGGTGACGACCGCGACCAGGCTGCGGGCGTCGGTCTCGTGGCAGGCCTCGCCGGACTTCGGCACCTGGTAGACCGCGTAGGCGCGGGCCCCCTGCGCGGGCGCCCACGACAGCGTCGTGCCCGTGGCCTTGACGTCCGCCGGCTTGGCCGGCGCCTGCCCGTCGAGGTCCTTCATGATCGGCAGCAGCGCCGGGCGGCTGTAGAACTCCTTGACGACGCGGTCCATCGCGCCCAGCGGGTTGGCCAGCAGGTTCTTCGCGCTGAAGTAGACGTCGCCCTTGACCTCGGGGTACTTGCGGTTGAGCGTCAGGTGCGCGGCCAGCTCGCCCGGCCTGGACCACGACTGGTCCTCGCCGACCCGGTAGAGCGCCTGCCCGATGTAGAGATGCACGCCGGTGCCCTTGACCGCGCCCGCCCACCACGGCAGCAGCACACGGTAGTCGGCCGCCTTGAAGCCGCGCGGCCAGTAGAGCTGCGGCATGACGTAGTCGACCGTGCCTGCCTTGATCCAGGCGAGGGCGTCGGCGTAGATCGAGTCATAGGCCGACATGCCGGAGGTGTTGGACCCGGACGGGTCCTGCGCCTTGTTGCGCCAGATGCCGAACGGGCTGATGCCGAACTTCACGTAGCTCTTGCGGTCGTGGACCGACTTGTCCACCTCGGCGACGAGCTTGTTGACGTTGTCGCGCCGCCACTCGGCCAGGCTCTTGCCCTTGCCGTGCTTGGCGAAGGCGGCCTTGTCGTCGAACTGCCCGCCCTCGCCCGGATAGGGGTAGAAGTAGTCGTCGAAGTGCACGCCGTCGACGTCGTAGCGGCTGACGACGTCGTCGACGACCTTGACGACGTGTTCGCGCACCTTGGGCAGGCCCGGGTTGTAGTAGAGGCGGCCGCCGTACTTGACGACCCAGCCGGGGTGCTGCCTGGCGGGATGGTTGGCCGGGAGCTGCGAGACGTCGGACTCGTACGCGGCCCGGTAGGGATTGAACCAGGCGTGGAACTCGAGGTTGCGCTTGTGCGCCTCGTCGATGAGGAACGGCAGCGGGTCCCAGCCGGGATCCTTGCCCGCGACGCCCGTGAGGAACTTGGACCACGGCTCCAGCGACGACTTGTAGATCGCGTCGGAAGCGGGCCTGACCTGCACGAAGACCGCGTTGAGATTGCGCCTGGCTGCGGTGTCGAGGATCTTGACGTATTCGGCCTTCTGGCGGGCCTGCGACAGGCCGGCCTTGGACGGCCAGTCGAGGTTGGTGGTGGTCGCGATCCAGAGTCCGCGCAACTGGCGCTTGGGGTAGCGCGGGTCGGCCTTGCAGGCGGCGGCCGCCGCGGTGGCCGCGGTGGTGGCGGTGGTCGTCTTCTTCTTGCTCGCGGCGGGGCTCTCTCCGGCTCCTGGGCCGAACAGGTAGGCGGCCGTGGTGGTGGCGACGGCGAGAGCGGCGGCGGCCAAAAGTGGGCGTCCAGTACGCATAGTGCCACCCAGTCTGGCAGCCCGGGGCCGGTGATCAGGCCAAAAGAGCGAAATGAAACCGTGATGCTTCTGTGATTATTCGTTATGGCTGGGCCGGGAGGGACGTGATCTGCCCTCCCGGCTCCACGGTTCAGACCGCCCCGCGGATCACCCGGCGGCCGCCATCTTGTTCGCCAGGTTCGGCGGCAGCGGCTCGTAGCGCAGGAACGAGCGCGTGAAGGTGCCCGTGCCGTGGGACATCGACCGCAGGTCGATCGCGTACCTGGTGATCTCCAGCTCGGGCACCTCGGCCCGCACCAGCGTGCGCCCGGTGCCGACGGGCTCGGTGCCGAGCACCCGCCCGCGCCGCGACGACAGGTCGGACATCACCGAGCCGACGTGGTCGTCGGCCACCAGCACCGACAGCTCGTCCACCGGCTCCAGCAGCAGCGTCGGCACCTTCGACGCCGCCTCCTTCAGCGCGAGCTGGCCGGCGATCTGGAAGGCCATGTCGGAGGAGTCGACCGAGTGGGCCTTGCCGTCGTACAGCGTGACCCGTACGTCCACCATCGGGTAGCCGGCCACGACGCCGCGCTCCATCTGGGCGCGCACGCCCTTCTCCACCGACGGGATGAACTGCCGCGGCACCACGCCGCCGACGATCTTGTCCACGAACTCGAACCCGCCGCCGGAGGGCAGCGGCTCGACCTCGATGTGGCAGATGGCGTACTGGCCGTGGCCGCCGGTCTGCTTGACGTTGCGGCCCATCGCCTGGCACCTGCCGCCGAACGTCTCGCGCAGCGGCACCCGCAGGTCGATCCGCTCGACCTCGACGCCGTAGCGCTTGGACAGCCGGTCGAGCAGCACGTCGGTGTGCGCCTCGCCCATGCACCACAGCACGAGCTGCTTGGTCTCGGCGTTGTTCTCCAGCCGCAGCGTGGGGTCCTCGGCGACCAGCCGGGAGAGCGCCTGGGCCAGCTTGTCCTCGTCGGCCTTGGACCTGGCCCTGATCGCCACCGGCAGCAGCGGGTCGGGCATCGTCCAGGACGTCATCAGCAGCGGCCGCTCGACGTCGGAGAGCGTGTCGCCGGTCTCGGCCCGCGCGAGCTTGGCCACCGCCACGATGTCGCCGGCCACCCCTTTGGGGATCGGGCGCTGCTGCTTGCCCAGGGGGCAGGACAGCGTGCCGATGCGCTCGTCCACGTCGTGGTCCTCGTGCCCGCGGTCGGCCAGGCCGTGCCCCGAGACGTGCACCGTCATGTCGGGGCGCAGCGTGCCGGAGAAGACGCGGACGAGGCTGATGCGGCCGACGTACGGGTCGCTGGTGGTCTTGACGACCTCGGCCACCAGGGGGCCGTCCGGGTCGCAGGTGATGCCCCGCACCGGCTTGCCGGACAGGTCGGTGATCTCCGGCATCGGGTGTTCCAGCGGCGAGGGGAAGCCCTGGGTGATGACCTCCAGCACCTCGTGCGTGCCGACGCCGAGCCCGCTGCACACGACCGGGTAGAAGCTGCCGCGCTCCACGGCCTTCTCCAGGTCCTCGATGAGGACCTTGACGTCGATCGGCTCACCCTCCAGGTAGCGGTCCATGAGCGACTCGTCCTCGCTCTCCTGGATGATCCCCTCGATGAGGCTGCCGCGGTGCTCCTCGATCTGCGCCTCGTAGCCGGCGCCGGGCTCCTTCTCGGTACGGGCGCCGGTCGCGTAGTTGTAGAACTTCTGCGTCAGCAGCCCGATCAGCCCGTTGACGTGGCCGTTGGTGATGACGGGCAGGTAAAGGGGCGCGACGCCGTCGCCGAAGATCTCCTGACAGGTGGCGAGCGCCTCCTCGAAGTTCGCCCGCTGGTGGTCGATCTTGGTGATGACGACCGCGCGGGGCATCCCGACCTGGGAGCACTCCTCCCAGAGGATCTGGGTGAGCCCGTCGATCCCGTCGGAGGCCGACACGACGAACAGCGCGGCGTCGGCCGCGCGCAGCCCGGCCCGCAGGTCGCCCACGAAGTCCGCGTAGCCGGGCGTGTCGATGAGGTTGATCTTGATGCCGTTGTACGTCAGCGGGGCCACGGCCAGGTTGACCGACCGCTGCTGCCTGACCTCGACCTCGTCGAAGTCGCTGACGGTGTTGCCGTCCTCCACGCGCCCCGGTCGCTGGACGGTGCCCGTCGCGGCCAGCAGCTGCTCGACGAGGGTCGTCTTGCCCGCTCCCGAGTGGCCGACCAGCACGACATTGCGTATCGCATCAGCCCGGTCGGCCGCGGGTGCCCTGCCCGCGGCTCCCACGGCGCTGCCTGAGCTCTTCTCCGCCACATCAGCCTCCCGCGCGTCGAACTCCGTCCCGGATCGCGCCCGCGGAATGTGCTGGAAACCGCATGGACGCGGTGTGTTCACCAAATACCCGTGTGGCGGATATCACAAGGGGGGCGGGGCAAAGAAAGTGCCTGGGTCCGTGATGGCCTACGATCGGACCGCGATGCTCAAACTCCTGCGCCCGGCCATGACCCGGATACTCACCCCGCTGGGCAGGGCCCTCGTGAGCCGCGGGATCGGCCCGGACGCCGTCACGGCGATCGGCACCCTCGGCACCGTCGTGGCCGCCCTGACCTTCTTCCCCCTGGGCCTGCTGACCTGGGGCGCTCTCGTGATCACGGTCTTCGTGCTGTTCGACCTGCTCGACGGGGTGGTCGCCCGGCTCGGCGGCAAGGGGGGCAGCACCTGGGGCGCGTTCCTCGACTCGACGCTCGACCGGGTCGCCGACGCCGCCATCTTCGCCGGCCTGATCTTGTATTTCGTCTCCCGAGGCGACACGCTGATGGCGACGGTCACGCTGGCGTGCCTGATCGCGGGCGCGCTGGTCTCCTACGCCAAGGCCAGGGCCGAAGGGCTCGGGCTCACGGCCGACGTCGGGCTGGCCGAGCGTCCTGAGCGGCTGGTCGTGGCGCTGGTGGCGGCCTTCCTCTCGGGGCTCGGGGTGCCGTACGTGCTGGCGGCCGGCATGTGGCTGCTGGCCGCGGCGAGCGTCATCACGGTGGGCCAGCGGGTGTGGCACGTCCACGAGCAGGCGAGGGAGAGATGAGCGGGGACACGTCGTTCGGCGACCGGATCGTGGCCGCGGGCTTCGCGGCCGGCTGGAAAATCGTCCCGCTGCTGCCCGAGCGGCCCACGGCGGCGGTCTTCCGTCTGCTGGCCGACCGGGTGTGGGCCAGGCACGGCAAGTCGGTGGCGCGGCTGGAGTCCAACCTGGCGAGGGTGACCGGCCTGGAGCCGGGCAGCCGCGAGCTGAGCGAGCTGACCAGGGCGGGCATGCGCTCCTACTTCCGCTACTTCCACGAGATCTTCCGGCTGCCGCGGATGAGCGGCGCGGAGATCGTGCGCCGCACCCGCGTCGTCGGGGCCGAGCACATCCACGACACCGTGGCGGCCGGCCGGGGCGTGGTGCTCGCGCTGCCCCACATGGGCAACTGGGACCAAGCGGGCGCGTGGCTGGTCAACGTGGGCCACCCGTTCACGACGGTGGCCGAGCGGCTCAAGCCCGAGTCGCTGTTCCGCCGCTACGTCGCCTTCCGCGAGGGCCTCGGCATGGAGGTGCTGCCGCTGACCGGCGGCGACGGCCACAACTTCGCCACCCTGGCCCTGCGGGTGCGCAGGGGCGGCGTCGTGTGCCTGCCGGCCGAGCGCGACCTGACGAAGACCGGCGTGGAGGTGCGCTTCTTCGGCGCGGCCACCAAGATGCCCGCGGGGCCGCCGCTGCTGGCCGTGCAGACCGGGGCCGCGCTGCTGCCCGCGATCGTGCACTTCGACGGCGACGACTGGGGCATCCACATCCAGGAGGAGCTCCCGGTGCCGGCGGAGGGCACCCGGCAGGAAAAGGTGCAGGCGCTCGCCCAGGGGCTCGCCGACGCCTTCGAGAAGGGCATCGCCGAGCATCCGGAGGACTGGCACATGCTGCAGCGGCTCTGGCTGGACGACCTGCCGGGCGGGGCCGGCCGATGAAGGTCGGCATCGTCTGCCCCTACTCGTGGGACATGCCGGGCGGCGTCAAGCAGCACATCGACGACCTGACCCAGGCGCTGGCGGCGCAGGGCCACGACGTGTCGGTGATCGCGCCGGCGTCCGACGACGACGAGCTGCCGCCGTACGTCACCGGGGCGGGCCGGGCGGTCCCGGTGCCCTACAACGGGTCGGTGGCCCGGATGTCGTTCGGGTTCCTGTCGGCGGCGCGGGTGCGGCGCTGGGTGCGCACCGGCGACTTCGACGTGCTGCACATCCACGAGCCGCTGATCCCGAGCCTCGGCGTGCTGGCCTGCTGGGCGGCCAAGGGGCCGATCGTGGCGACCTTCCACGCCTCGTTCTCGCGCTCGCGGGCGATCGCGGTGGCCGAGCCGCTGCTGCGCAGCGCGCTGGAGAAGCTGACCGGCCGCATCGCGGTCTCCGACGCGGCCCGCAAGAGCCTCGTCGAGCAGTTCGGCGGCGACGCGGTGCTCATCCCCAACGGGGTGACCGTCGACCGCTACGCGCGGGCCGAGCCGCTGGAGGGCTGGGGCCCCGACGGCCGGACGATCGGCTTCCTCGGCCGAATGGACGAGGAGCGCAAGGGCCTGCCGATCCTGCTGGAGGCGTTCGCCGCGCTGGCGGCCGAGCGGCCCGAGGTCAAGCTGCTCATCGCGGGACCCGGCGACGAGAAGGACGTCTACGAGCGGGTCCCCGCGCGCTTCCACGACCGGGTGACGGTGCTGGGCATGGTGAGCGAGGCCGACAAGATCCGCGCCTACCACTCGGTGGACGTGTTCTGCGCGCCCAACACCCGCGGCGAGAGCTTCGGCATCGTGCTCGCCGAGGCCATGGCCTCCGGGGCGACGGTGCTGGCCAGCGACATCCCGGCCTTCCGCAAGGTGCTCGGCGACGGCCAGGCGGGCGCGCTGTTCGCCAACGGCGACGCGGCCTCCCTGGCGCGCGAGGCGGGCGCGCTGCTCGACGCGCCGGAGCGCCGGGCCAAGCTGGCCGAGGAGGCGCTGGTGGCGGTCAGGAAGTACGACTGGTCCACGGTGGCCCGCGACGTCGTGCGCGTCTACGAGACGGTCACCGCGGCGGGCGCCGGCCGGGTGGAGGAGGACCTGTGACGTCGACCATGGCCGTGCTGGTCGCGGGCCTCGTCGTGGTGCTGCTCGCGGTCTACGTCTCCTGGCGCGCGGGCCGGCTCGACCGCCTGCACATCCGCCTGGAGCTGGCCCGCGAGTCGATGGACGCGGCGCTGACCCGCCGCCGGGCCGTGGTGCTGGAGCTGGCCGGCTCGCGCCTGCTCGACCCGGCCACGTCGCTGGTGCTGGCCGCGGCGGCGCACGAGGCCAGGATCGCCGGCCCGGAGGAGCGCGAGCACGCCGAGAGCGACCTGTCACGGGCGCTGCGGGCGGCGGTGGACCAGGAGCGCTTCAGGGAGAAGCTGGCCGAGTCGCCCGGCGGCGCGGACCTGCTGGAGGAGCTGGACGCGGCGGTGGCCAAGGTGGTCTACGCGCGCCGCTTCTACAACAACGCGGTGGCGGTCACCCGGACGGCGCAGCGCCGCTGGCTGGCGCGGACGCTGCGGCTGGCGGGCCACACGGACTACCCCAGTTTCTTCGAGATTGATGACAATCCCCCGGCGACCATGGCAACTGAATGACCAGATTTGGGGGGAAGCAGTAAGCTCATGCCGGTTTGCCAGGCATGGAGCGAGGAGTGTTCAACGTGCGGCTACCCCGGATGATCTCGGTCACGCTGGCCGGAGCGGCCGTGCTGCTGCCCATGGCGGCCTGCTCCAGCGAGGAGCCCGCCCCCGGCCAGGCCCCCCAGGCCGCCACCGTGGCCCCCAGTGACCAGCCCGAGGAGTCGGCGCCGGCGCATCCGTTCACCGGCAAGCCGTACGACACGCTGAAGCCGGTGCTCGCGGTCAAGATCGAGAACACCGCGGCCGGCAAGCCGCAGCTCGGACTGAAGAGCGCCGACATCGTCTACGTCGAGCAGGTCGAGGCCGGGCTGACCCGGCTCATGGCGATCTTCTCCTCGAAGCTGCCGGCCAAGGTGGGCCCGGTCCGCAGCGCGCGCGTCTCCGACCTGCACATCGCGCCGATGTTCGGCAAGCCCGCCTTCTCCTACTCGGGCGCGCAGACCAAGATGCTCCCGCTGATCGCCGAGGCCTCGCTCTGGGACGTCGGCGACACCCGCAATCCCGGCGCCTACTACCGCGAGCCCGGCCGCTTCGCCCCCTACAACCTGTTCGCCACCACCAAGCAGCTCCTGGCCAAGGCGCCCAAGGCGAGCAAGGCCCACGACATCGGCTTCACCTTCGGCGAGGCGCCGGCCGAGGGCGGGGTGGAGCGCAAGTCGTACACGGTCCGCTGGCCCGCCGCGCGCTTCACCTTCGCCTGGAACGAGCAGCGCAAGCTGTGGATGATCTGGCAGGACGGCAAGAAGGACATGGCCGCCGAGGGCGGGCAGCTCGGCGCCCCGACGATCGTCGTCCAGTACACGAAGACCGAGCGCTCGGAGTTCCACGACAAGAACCAGAGCTACACGCCGCTCGTGCACACCACCGGCAAGGGCTCGGCGATCGTGCTGCGCGACGGCAAAGCTTTCAAGGCGCGCTGGGAACGGGAATCGGAGGACACCGGTACGACGTTCACCACGGAGAGCGGCGAGCCGATGAACTTCGCGCCCGGCCAGGTCTGGGTGGCGCTCGCCAGCCGCAAGCCCGTGATCCCTTAGCCGCCTGCATGTACAACAACAGCCCTGAATCCTGACATCTTGGCATGTCGGGCGAGGGGTCCCGCAGGACCTACGATGGGCTTGACAGACGAACCGATCCGCCGTGAGAGCCCGTGAGGATGACCGTGTCCAGCAGCACGCCAGAAAGCACCCCCGTCACCGGAACCGCCCGCGTCAAGCGCGGCATGGCCGAGATGCTCAAGGGCGGCGTCATCATGGACGTCGTCACCCCCGAGCAGGCCAAGATCGCTGAGGACGCCGGCGCGGTCGCCGTCATGGCCCTTGAGCGCGTGCCTGCCGACATCCGCGCCCAGGGCGGGGTGTCCCGGATGAGCGACCCCGACATGATCGACGGCATCATCGCGGCCGTGTCCATCCCCGTGATGGCCAAGGCCCGCATCGGCCACTTCGTCGAGGCCCGGGTGCTGCAGTCGCTCGGCGTCGACTACGTCGACGAGTCGGAGGTGCTGACCCCCGCCGACTACGCCAACCACATCGACAAGTGGCAGTTCACCGTGCCGTTCGTGTGCGGCGCCACCAACCTGGGCGAGGCCCTGCGCCGCATCACCGAGGGCGCGGCCATGATCCGCTCCAAGGGCGAGGCGGGCACCGGTGACGTGTCCAACGCCGTCACCCACATGCGCACCATCCGCGCCGAGCTCAAGCGGCTCAGCTCCCTGCCCGAGGACGAGCTCTACGTCGCGGCCAAGGAGCTGCAGGCTCCGTACGAGCTGGTCGCCGAGGTCGCGAAGAGCGGCAAGCTGCCGGTCGTGCTGTTCACCGCGGGCGGCATCGCCACCCCGGCCGACGCCGCGATGATGATGCAGCTCGGTGCCGAGGGCGTGTTCGTGGGCTCGGGCATCTTCAAGTCGGGCGACCCGGCCAAGCGCGCGGCCGCCATCGTCAAGGCCACCACGTTCCACGACGACCCCGACGTCATCGCCAAGGTCTCGCGCGGCCTCGGCGAGGCGATGGTCGGCATCAACGTCGACGAGATCCCGCAGCCGCACCGCCTGGCCGAGCGCGGCTGGTAGGCCCCCGGCCCCCGGGCGTTGACGGAAATCTTCGAGTGAGGCGGCATCCGCGAAGGATGTCGCCTCTCTCGCGTCGCGTGGCGTTCACCACCTGGCCATGATCCTCGGTCAGGCTACGGGCGTTCCCCCCTCCCGAGATCCGTCCAGGAGCGCCCATGTCCTTCCCCAACCGCAGGCACTTCCTCGTCACCGGGCTGACCGCGAGCGCCGCGGCGGCCATTCCCGCCACGCTCGTCCCCGGGGCGGCCCACGCCGACGATCCCACCGCCGCGTCCGCCGCGCGGGGGCTGCGCGTTGACCCCTTCACCCTCGGCGTGGCCTCCGGCGACCCCGACCACGAGGGCTTCGTGCTGTGGACCCGCCTCGCGCAGCAGCCGCTCGCCGAGGACGGGCTCGGCGGCATGCCGCAGCGGCCGTTCCCCGTCCTGTGGCAGGTCTACGCCGACGAGCGGCTGCGCCGGGTCGTGCGCGCCGGCGTCGCGACGGCCGCGCCGGAATGGGGGCACAGCGTCCACGTCGAGGTGGACGGGCTGGCCGCCGACCGGGAGTACTGGTACCGCTTCCGCGTCGGCCCGTACGTCTCGCCGCCCGGCCGCACCCGCACCGCCCCGCACCCGGCGTCCTACGGCGGCGCCCTCGCCATGGCGTTCGTCTCGTGCGCCCAGTACGAGCACGGCTACTTCACCTCGTACCGCAGGCTGGCCGAGGACCACCCGGACCTGGTCCTGCACCTCGGCGACTACCAGTACGAGTACACCAGGGACACCTACACCATCCCCGGCGGCAACATCCGCGACCACGAGGGCCCCGAGACCGAGACCCTGGCCGGCTACCGCCAGCGCCACGCCCAGTACAAGACCGACCCCGACCTGCAGGCCGCGCACGCCGCCGCGCCCTGGCTGGTCGTCTGGGACGACCACGAGCTGGACAACAACTGGGCGGACAAGGTGCCGGAGAAGCCCGAGGTCCCGCAGCCGAACTTCCTGGCCCGCCGCGAGGCCGCCTTCCGCGCCTACTACGAGAACATGCCGCTGCGCCGCACCTCGATCCCGCGCGGTGTCGACATGCAGCTCTACCGGCGGGTCCGCTGGGGCCGGACGGCCACCTTCCACATGCTCGACACCCGCCAGTACCGCGACGACCAGGGCTGCGGCGACGGCTACAAGGACTGCCCGGCCGCCGTGGACCCGGCCCGCTCGATCACCGGGGCCGAGCAGGAGGCGTGGCTGCTGGACGGCTTCCGCCGCTCGCGGGCGCAGTGGGACATCCTGGGCCAGCAGGTCTTCTTCGCCCAGCGCGACAACAACGCGGGACCCGCCAAGATCACCAGCATGGACGCCTGGGACGGTTACGTGGCCTCCCGCCGGCGCATCACACAGGGCTGGGTGGACGCGGGGGTGCGCAACGCCGTCGTGCTGACCGGCGACGTGCACGCCCACTGGGCCAGCGACCTCAAGCTCGACTACGACGACCCGACCGGGCCCTCGGTGGGCGCGGAGCTGGTCGCCACCTCGATCTCCACCACCGGCGACGGCGCCGACTCCGACCCGGCGGCGCACCCGTTCCTGGCGATCAACCCGCACCTGAAGTTCTACAACAACCAGCGCGGCTACGTGCTCACCAGGATCGAGCGCGACCAGATCACCGCCGACTTCAAGGTGGTGCCCCGGGTCACCGTGCCGGGCGCGGAGGCCTACACGCGGGCCACGTTCGTGATCGAGGACCGGGTGCCGGGGGTGCAGCAGACGTACCTGCGGCCGCTCGACCCGAGCCTGCGCCTCGCGCCGATCACGGCCGAGGACACCGTCCGGCAGGAGACCGAGCGCCCCTGACGCTCCTCTCCAAGGAATATTAGCCAGGCTAAGTTAGTTGGGTCAGGCATGAGGGACGATCCCGCCCGCCTGGCAGAACAGGTCTCAACGGTGCTGCGTCACCTGGTGCTGCTCCTCCGGCGCACGGTCGCCGGACAGCCGCTCACCAGCCAGCAGTACGGCGTCCTCGGCTCGCTCGAACCCGGCCCGCGCCGGATGACCGAGCTGGCCGAGGAGCACGCCGTCCAGCTGCCCACCATGACCGTGCAGATCAACCGGCTGGAGGACGCGGGGCTGGTCACGCGCGGCGGCGACCCCGCCGACGCCCGCGTACGCACGGTCGGGCTGACGGCCGAGGGGCGCGAGCGGCTGCGCGGCGTACGCGCGGCCAGGATCGCCCACCTCACCGAGGAACTGGCGGCACTCACCGACGACGAGCGCGCCACGCTCGCGGCGGCGCTGCCCGTCCTGGCCAAGCTCGGCCGCAGCTAGACGCACCACCACCACAGAAGGAGCACCATGCAGACCGGCGGAGGGATTCTGCGCCAGCCGATGTCCGTCTGGGCCACCGCGTTCGCCGCGGTCGTGGCCTTCATGGGGATCGGCCTCGTCGACCCCATCCTCCCCAGCATCGCGCAGGGACTGAAGGCGACGCCCAGCCAGGTGTCGCTGCTGTTCACCAGCTACTTCCTGGTGACGGCCGTGGCCATGCTGATCACCGGCTGGGTCTCCAGCCGCATCGGCGGCAAGCGCACCCTGCTGGCCGGCCTCGCGCTGGTGATCGTGTTCGCCGCGCTCGCCGGCACCTCCACCAGCGTCGCCGAACTGGTCGGCTTCCGCGCCGGCTGGGGACTCGGCAACGCCCTGTTCGTCGCCACCGCGCTCGCCGTCATCGTCGGCGCCGCGAGCGGCGGCGCCGAATCGGCCATCATCCTGTACGAGGCCGCGCTCGGCCTCGGCATCTCCGCAGGACCGCTGGTCGGCGCGCTGCTCGGCGACTGGAACTGGCGGGCGCCGTTCTTCGGCACCGCCACGCTCATGGCCGTCGGCTTCGTCCTCATCCTGACGCTGCTCAAGGCCGCACCCAAGCCGGCTGCCAAGACCGCGCTCAGCGCCCCCATCCGCGCCCTCGCGCACGGCGGCCTGTCCACCACCGCGTTCACCGCGCTGTTCTACAACTTCGCCTTCTTCACCATCCTCGCCTTCACCCCGTTCATCCTCGGCATGAGCCCGTACGGGATCGGCGCCGTCTTCTTCGGATGGGGCGTCTGCGTGGCCCTGGCGTCGGTCTTCGGCGCGCCGCCGCTGCAGCGACGCATCGGCTCGGTCAACGTGCTGCACCTGGCGCTGGCGCTGCTCGCCGTCCTGCAGGCCGGCATCGCCGTGTTCGGCGTCACCGGCATGACGGCCGGGGTCGTCGTGTGCGTGGTCCTGTCCGGCATCCCCATCGGGCTGAACAACACCGTCTTCACCGAGTCGGCCATGGAGGTCTCCGACGCGCCCCGGCCCGTCGCCTCCGCCGGTTACAACTTCGTCCGCTGGATGGGCGGCGCGCTGGCCCCGTTCGTCGCCACCAAGCTGGGCGAGGAGATCGGGGTGGCGGTGCCGTACGTGCTGGGCGCCGTCTGCTGCTTCGTCGGCATGACGGTCCTCTACCTGCGCCGGCACCACCTGCGCACGCTCGTCCGCGTCGACGCCGATCACACCCGGCAGGACCTCGCGGCGGCCCCCGCCAACTGAGCCCTCCTCGCGCGACACCGGCGGCCCCAGCAGGAAGATGCGGGGCCGCCCTGGTGTTGAATAGCTGAATCCGCACCCGGACGGAAGGATCGACTGTGCCCACGATCGGTGTACTCGCTCTCCAAGGAGACGTGCGCGAGCATCAGCGCATGCTTCAGGAGGCAGGCGCGACGGCCGTCGCCGTGCGCAGGCCCGCCGAGCTGGACGCGGTCGACGCCCTCGTCATCCCCGGCGGTGAGTCCACCACCATGTGGAAGCTCGCCGACATCTTCGACCTGCTCGAACCGCTGCGCCTGCGGATCAAGGAAGGCATGCCCGCCTACGGCTCCTGCGCCGGCATGATCATGCTGGCCGACCGGATCGAGGACGGCATCGCGGGACAGCAGACGATCGGCGGCATCGACATGGTGGTCCGGCGCAACGCGTTCGGCCGCCAGGTGGACTCGTTCGAGTCGGACCTGGACTTCGCGGGGGAGCGCGTGCACGCCGTCTTCATCCGCGCGCCGTGGGTCGAATCCATCGGCGGCGACGTCGAGGTGCTGGCCATGTGCGAGCCTGGGGATAGGATCGTCGCGGTCCGTCAAGGTCCGTTGCTCGCGACGTCGTTCCACCCTGAGCTCACCGGGGACACGCGCGTGCACCGTTACTTCGTAGACATGGTTAGGGAGCTCTAAGTAATGTCCGGCCACTCCAAATGGGCGACGACGAAGCACAAGAAGGCCGCGCTCGACGCCAAGCGCGGCAAGCTGTTCGCCAAGCTCATCAAGAACATCGAAGTGGCGGCCCGCACCGGTGGCCCTGACCCCGACGCCAACCCCACGCTCTTCGACGCCATCTTCAAGGCCAAGAAGAACTCGGTGCCCAACGACAACATCGAGCGGGCCCGCAAGCGCGGCGGTGGTCTTGAGGCCGGCGGGGCCGACTGGCAGACCATCATGTACGAGGGCTACGCGCCCGGCGGCGTCGCGGTGCTCATCGAGTGCCTCACCGACAACCGCAACCGCGCGGCCTCCGAGGTGCGCGTCGCGCTGACCCGCAACGGCGGCTCCCTGGCCGACCCGGGGTCGGTCTCGTACATGTTCAACCGCAAGGGCGTCGTGATCGTCCCCAAGCAGGACGGGCTCGACGAGGACACCGTCCTCATGGCCGTCCTGGAGGCGGGCGCCGAGGAGGTCAACGACCTGGGCGACTCCTTCGAGGTCGTCTCCGAGGCCGGCGACCTGGTCCCGGTGCGAAAGGCGCTGCAGGACGCGGGCATCGACTACGACTCGGCCGAGTCGAGTTTCCTGCCCACGATGAGCGTGCCGCTCGACGAGGAGGGCGCCAAGAAGGTGTTCCGGCTCGTGGAGGCGCTGGAGGACAGCGACGACGTGCAGAACGTCTACGCCAACTTCGACGTGAGCGACGCCGTGCTGGAGCGCCTGGGCGCCGAGTGACGCCCGCCTCGGGTGCCTCGGCGGCGGCCCGCTCGCGAGCGTGACGAACGGCACGTCCGGCCGGGCCGGAAATGGCTCGCGCCGGAAGGCCGCCGCTGCGTAGGTTGAACCGTTGTGGAACTTCGCGACGTGACCCCCGACGACCTCGACCAGGTCCTCGACCTCCGTAAGCGGGCCTTCGGCCCGATCCCCGCCGCCGACGTGGAGACCTGGCGGCAGGCCGTCACGCCGGTGCTGGGCGAGGGACGCTACCTGGGCGTCTTCGACGGCTCCCGGCTGACCGCCGCCGCGCGGCTGCGCCAGTTCACGCAGTGGTGGCACGGAAGGCCCCAGCCCATGGCCGGCGTCGCGGGCGTCACGGTCAGCCCCGAGGACCGCGGCCGGGGCGTCGGCACCAGGCTCATGCGCGCCGTCATCGAGCGGGGCGTCGAGCTCGGCGACGCGGTGTCCGCGCTCTACCCGGCCACCACGCCCATCTACCGCTCCCTCGGCTACGAGCACGCGGGCGGCCTGCGCAAGGTGACCCTGCCCGCCGAAGCCCTGCGCGGCCTGCGCCCGTCCGGGCAGGTCAAGCTGCGCAGGATGGGGCCGGCCGACGCCGCCGAGCTGATCGCGGTCCTGCACAAGGTGTACGGCGCCGCCCGTTCCAGCGGGCCCGTCTCCTACGACGAGCGCACCTGGGGCCTGTGGCTCGGCGACGACGACGATTTCCGCTACATCACCGACGACGGCTTCGTCATCTACGGCTGGCACGGCCAGGACATCCAGATCGACACCCTCGTCGCCGGGTCGCCCGAGACCGCCAGGGCGTTGTGGTCGATGGTGGGCACCTCCTCCTCCGTCGCCAAGAACGTCATCGCCCCGCTGGCGCCCGACGACCCCGTCCTGTGGCTGCTGCCGGAACGCTCGGAGGATCACGTCACCGAGCAGCGGTGGATGTTCCGGGTGCTGGACGTCGCCGCCGCCGTCGAGCGCAGGGGCTATCCGGCCGCCGTGACCTGCGAGGCCGTGGTCACCGTCCAGGACCCGGTGCGGGGCGAGGGCACCTGGCGGCTGGACATCTCGGGCGGTTCGGGCACGGCCACGCCGGTGGCTGGAGCACCCGCCGCGGTGCTCACGGCGAACGGCCTGTCCGCCCTCTACTCCGGGGTGCCGACCAGCACGCTGCGCGTCGCGGGGCTGATGTCCGGCGAAGAGCGCTTCGACGAGGCCCTGGACGCCGCCTTCGCCGCCAAGCCGTACATGGTCGACTACTTCTGACGGCTTTTCCCGTACGGGCCGGGCGATCCGGCCCGTGCCCCGCCGTGCGTCGCACGGTGCGCGGCCGGGCCCGGCGCGGTAAAGTCTCGTGCCGAACAGATGTTCGGCCACGTGCGGGGAGGGCGATCGGGTGCGGGTGTTGGGCGTCGATCCGGGGCTGACCCGGTGCGGCCTGGGCGCCGTAGAAGGGCGGCCGGGCGCGCCGCTGACCATGGTGGCGGTCGGGGTGGTCCGCACGGGCTCCGACGAGGAGCTCGGCACCCGGCTCGTCGGCATCGAGGCGGGCATCGAGCAGTGGCTCGACGACGTCCGGCCCGACGCGGTCGCGGTCGAGCGGGTCTTCAGCCAGCACAACGTACGCACCGTGATGGGCACCGCCCAGGCCGCCGGCATCGCCGTGCTGTGCGCCGCGCGGCGCGGGCTGCCCGTGGCGCTGCACACGCCCTCGGAGGTCAAGGCGGCCGTCACCGGCAGCGGCACCGCCGACAAGAAGCAGATCGGCGCCATGGTCACCCGGCTGCTGCGCCTGCCGGAGATGCCCAAGCCCGCCGACGCCGCCGACGCCCTGGCCCTCGCCATCTGCCACGTCTGGCGCGGCGGCGCGCAGAGCCGGCTGGCCGCCGCCCTCGCCCGCGCCACCCCGAAGGGCGCCAGAGGATGACGCCGGGTCCGGGGCGAGGGGTCTAGGGTCGGTGACCGTGAACGTTTCACGAGCGGCGGAGGACAGGCTGTGATCGCGTCGGTGGCAGGGAAGGTGACGGCGATCGCGCCCGACGCCGCCGTCATCGAGGTCGGCGGCGTCGGGATGCTCACGCACTGCGCTCCGGGCACCCTCGCCCAGTTGCGCGTCGGCGAGGAGGCCAGGCTGGCCACGTCGCTGATCGTGCGCGAGGAGTCCCTGACCCTCTACGGCTTCGCCACCGACGACGAGCGCGCGGTGTTCGAGCTGCTGCAGACCGCGAGCGGCGTCGGCCCCAAGCTGGCCCTCGCCATGCTCGCCGTCCACCCGCCCAACGCGCTGCGCGTCGCCGTGGCGAGCGCCGACCTCAAGGCGCTCACCCAGGTGCCGGGCATCGGGCAGAAGGGCGCCCAGCGCATCGTGCTGGAGCTGAAGGACCGCCTCGGCACGCCGGAGGCGGCCGTCGACGCCGCGCTCAACGGCGAGCGGCGGGTGGCCGTGTGGCGCGAGCAGGTCCACTCGGGGCTGGTGGGGCTCGGCTACTCCGGCAAGGACGCCGACGAGGCGATCGCCGCCGTGGAGCCGATCGCCGACGCCGACCTCGCCGCCGGCCGCCAGCCCCAGGTCGCCGCCCTCCTGAAGGCCGCACTCCGATCCCTGAGCACCCGATGACCCCCCACCCCCCGACCCCGCCCCCTCACCCGAACGCCCACCATGCGAGTAGCGGGAAGGGGGGCGACCACAGCACAAACGGCCGGCACGTAAGCGGCCGTCACATGGATGGGCCGAACGCGGCCGGGCCGCACGTGAGCGGCCGTCACATGGGTGAGCTGCACGCAGGTGGGCCGCACGTCAGCGGCCGTCTCGCGGACCGGCAGCGCGTGATCGGCGGCCACATGAGCGGGCTGCACGCGAGCGGCGGCCACACGGGTAGCCTCCGCGCGATGAGCTCCCGCATGATCAGCCCTGTGGGCGGGCAGCGCGTGATCGGTGGCCACGTGAGCGGGCTGCATGCGAGCGGCGGCCATACGGGCAGTCTCCGCG
The DNA here is from genome assembly GCF_036289125.1 of Nonomuraea sp. LP-02. Classification (NCBI taxonomy): domain Bacteria; kingdom Bacillati; phylum Actinomycetota; class Actinomycetes; order Streptosporangiales; family Streptosporangiaceae; genus Nonomuraea; species Nonomuraea sp. LP-02. The sequence goes on from NZ_JAXCLK010000001.1 coordinate 803,875, forward strand.
TGATCAGCTCCCACATGATCAGCCACCACACGGGCGGGCAGCGCGTGATCGGTGGCCACGTGAGCGGGCTGCACGTGAGCGGTGGCCACACGGGCAGTCTCCGCGCGATGAGCTCCTACATGATCAGCCGTCACATGGGCGGGCAGCGCGTGATCGGCCGCCACACGAGCGGTCGTTGCGCGCAGGGCGGGTGGCGGACAGGGCGGGTGGCTGGGGGCGAGGGACTGCTGGAGGGCGCGAGAGTCTCGGTGGCGCCGTGGGGACGGGTGGCTTGGGGGATGTCGGAGTCCGGGAGAGGGCGTGGTCGGCGTGGGTTTTGATCGGGAGCTGGTGTCGCCCGACGCCGCCGGCGACGAGGTGCAGATCGAGGCGGCCCTGCGCCCCAAGCGGCTCGACGAGTTCATCGGCCAGTCGCGGGTGCGCGAGCAGCTCTCCCTGGTGCTGGAGAGCGCCCTGCGCCGCCGTCGCCCCCCGGACCACGTGCTGATGAGCGGCTCCCCGGGCCTGGGCAAGACGACGCTGGCCATGATCATAGCGGCCGAGCTCAACGCGCCGCTCCGCATCACCTCGGGCCCCGCCCTGGAACGGGCCGGCGATCTCGCCGCGATCCTGTCCACCCTGTCCGAGGGCGAGGTGCTGTTCATCGACGAGATCCACCGGATGGCCAGGCCCGCCGAGGAGATGCTCTACCTCGCCATGGAGGACTTCCGGGTCGACATCGTCGTCGGCAAGGGCCCGGGCGCGACCGCCATCCCGCTGGACATCGCCCCGTTCACGCTGGTCGGCGCGACCACCCGGGCCGGGCTGCTGCCCGCGCCGCTGCGCGACAGGTTCGGCTTCACCGCCCACATGGACTTCTACGAGCCGGCCGAGCTGGAGCAGGTGCTCTACCGCTCGTCCCGGCTGCTCGGCGTCGAGCTGCCGCCCGACGGCGCGTACGAGATCGCCCGCCGCTCCCGGGGCACGCCCCGCATCGCCAACCGCCTGCTCCGCCGGGTGCGCGACTTCGCGGACGTCCGCGCGGACGGCGTCATCGACCGTGACATCGCGGCGGCCGCGCTCAACCTGTACGAGGTCGACGCCGAAGGGCTCGACCGGCTCGACCGGGCGGTGCTCGGCGTGCTGCTGAAGAAGTTCGGCGGCGGCCCGGTCGGCCTGTCCACACTGGCGGTCGCGGTGGGGGAGGAGCCGGAGACGGTCGAGGTGGTGGCCGAGCCGTTCCTCGTCCGCCAGGGGCTGCTGGCGAGGACGCCGCGCGGCCGGGTGGCCACGGCGGCGGCCTGGACCCATCTCGGGCTGACGCCGCCGCCGGACGCTTTCGGGGCGGCCGTCGTGGACTGATCACAGATCGGTTGCAACCATCTCAAATCGGGAACTTCCCCGCGCGCCGAAACGCTGCCTCGTTGCCGCGTTTCGCAACAAGCGCCTACACTCCGTGGCTTGGCTGGCTGTGTAGGCTGACGGGCTGAGCGGCGCGGCCCGACGCAACGCACGGAATTTCCGGCGCGAGGCCAGTGTCAACTCCTTGTACGACGATGGAAGGTCGCCCCTTATGGACATGGGACAACTCGGAAGCATCCTGCCGCTGATCCTTCTGGTGGTGGTGTTCTACTTCCTGCTGATCCGCCCTCAGCGCAAGCGCCAGCAAGAGGCGGTCCAGATGCAGAACAGCCTTACGCCGGGCAGCCGCGTCATGACGACGACCGGGCTGTTCGCCACCGTCGTCGCCGTGGACAATGAGGACGTGATCCTCGAGGTCGCGCCGGGCGTCGAGACCCGCTGGGTCAAGGCCGCCATCGGCCGTGTCGTCGCCCCGGGTGACGCTGTGGCCGGCGAGCCGGTGGTCGCCGACGAGGCCGTCGATGAGAAGAACGAGTCCGAGATCGCCGCCGATCACAACGGCGAGGACTCCAGCACCAAGCGGCGTGATTAAGCTTCTGCGACAATCCTCTATCCGAAAGAACTGACGACCAGTGGCCCGACCGACCAGCCGCCACAGCCGACCGGGGCGAACGCTCCTGGTGCTGCTGGCGTTCATCCTCGCCATGGGCGCGACGATGTTCCTGCAGAAGGCGTTCACGCCGAAGCTGGGGCTCGATCTCGCCGGCGGAACGACGGTGACTCTGTCTCCGGTGACTCTCAACAACGCGAGTCCCCCGGAGGAGATCCTTGACCGTGCGGTCAACATCATCCGCGACCGGGTCAACGGCACCGGCATCTCCGACGCGGAGGTCGCCAAGTCCGGCGACAACATCATCATCTCCATCCCCGGCGTCGGGCAGAGCGAGGCCATCAAGCTGGTCGCCACCACCGCGGAGCTGCGCTTCCGTCAGGTGCTCGCGATGGAGGCCACGCAGATCCCGCAGGACCTCGCGACCAACGCCCCCTCCCCGAGCGCCGCTCCGTCGGCGACGGGGACGGGCACGCCGTCGACGCAGCCGTCCCAGCCCCGCTCCTCCCAGTCGGCCGGCCCGGCGCCCAGCGCCTCGCCGACCGGCAAAGCCCTGTCGTCGGCGCTGACCGCGCCGACCCCGAGCGCCTCAGCGCCGGCCGAACCGTCGGCCACGCGGAGCGCCCAGGGCCAGAACGACCAGGGCGCCAAGCAGAACACCAGGGCCACGCCGAGCGCGTCGCCGTCGCAGCAGGCGAGCACCCCGCCCGCCCAGCAGCAGAACCCCGGCGTCAACCCCGAGGGCATCGACCCGGCGGTGCTGGCCCAGTTCAACAAGCTCAACTGCGCCGACCCGGCCAACCGCGGCCAGGGCGTCCAGGACGACCCCAACAAGCAGTACGCCGGCTGTGAGGCCGACGGCAGCTACAAATACGTCCTCGACGTCGCCAAGGTCGTCGGCACCGACATCGACACCGCCAGCGCCGGCATCCGCCAGGGCACCACCGAGTGGGTCGTCCAGCTCGACTTCAAGAGCAAGGGCGCGGGCGCCTGGGCCGACCTCACGCAGAAGGCGTACAACTCGCAGGACCCGCGCAACAAGGTCGCGGTCGTCCTCGACGGCGTGGTCATCACCGCGCCCAACATCATCAGCCCGATCCCTGGCGGCCGCGCCGAGATCACCGGCGGCTTCGACCAGGCCAGCGCCACCACCCTGGCCGACCAGCTCAAGTACGGCGCGCTGCCGCTGAAGTTCAACCGCAGCTCCATCGACACCGTCTCCTCGACGCTCGGCCAGGACCAGCTCAAAGGCGGTCTGATCGCCGGCGTCATCGGCCTGGTGCTCGTGGTGATCTACTCCATGTTCTACTACCGGGGCCTCGGCATCGTGGCGGTGCTGAGCCTCGTGGTGGCGACGATCATCACGTACTGCTCGGTGGTCGTGCTCGGCCACAACGCCAACTTCCGGTTGTCGCTGCCGCACATCATCGGCTTGGTGGTCTCGATCGGCATCACCGCCGACTCCTTCATCGTCTACTTCGAACGCATACGTGACGAGATGAAGGAGGGCCACCGCACCTTGCGGGCGGCCGTCGAGGTGGCCTGGGTCCGCGCCCGGCGTACGATCCTCATCGCCGACGCCGTCATGTTCATCGCCGCGATCGTGCTGTACTTCCTGGCGGTGGGCGGTGTGGCCGGGTTCGCGTTCGCGATGGGCCTGACCACGCTCATCGACGTCGTGGTGGTGTTCCTGTTCACCAAGCCGTTCATCGCCCTGCTGGCGAAGCTGAAGTTCTTCGCCAAGGGGCATCCGCTGTCCGGGCTCGACGCCGAGCGCATGAGCGATGCCGCCGGCGGCGCCCGCCCGACCACCCCGCAGGAGGCCTGACATGGGACTCGCGCGTCGCCTCTACCGGGGCGAGATCGACGTCGACTTCGTCGGCAAGTGGAGGCTCTGGTACAGCCTGTCGGGTGTGCTGCTGCTCGTCTCGATCGTCGGGCTGCTGATCAACGGGCTCAACCTGGGCGTGGAGTTCAGGGGCGGCACGGTCTTCTCGTTCAAGACGTCCCAGACCCTCACGGTCGAGCAGATCCGTCAGGACATCCAGGACGAGGGCGTGCACCAGGTGATCGTCCAGTCGGCCGGTGACGGCTGGCGGGTGACCACCGAGACCCTGGAGGAGGACTTCCGGGCCGAGGTGCAGTCCGCGATCGCCAAGGACTTCAACGTCCCGGCCGGCGACGTCAGCGTGCAGGCCATCGGCGCCACCTGGGGCGGCGAGGTGTCGCAGAAGGCCTGGATCGGCCTCGGCGTGTTCATGCTCGCGATCATCCTCTACCTGTCGATGGCGTTCGAGCCGAAGATGGCGCTGGCCGCCATCGTCGCGCTCTTCCACGACCTGGTCATCACGGCGGGCATCTACGCCTGGTCGGGCTTCGAGGTGACGCCCGCGACGCTGCTGGGCTTCCTGACCATCCTCGGTTACTCGCTCTACGACGCGGTCGTGGTGTTCGACATGATCAAGGAGGTCACGGCCAAGCTGGGGCACACGTCGAAGATGACGTACTCGATGGCGGCCAACAACGCGCTCAACCACACGCTGATCCGGTCGCTCAACACCTCGCTGGTCGCGATCCTGCCGGTGGCGGCGATCCTGTTCATCGGCACCACGCTGCTCGGCGCCGGCACGCTGAAGGACCTGTCGCTGGCCCTGTTCGTGGGCATGGTCGTCGGCACGTACTCCTCGCTGTGCGTGGCGACGCCGCTGCTCGTCACGCTGAAGGAGCGCGAGCCGAAGTACCAGGCCATCGCCAAGCGGCTGGCCTCCACGGGCGGAGGCAAAGGGGCGAAGGGCGGGCCCAAAAGCGCCGCGGTAGCCAAGGGCTGACCCGCGGCTCCGGCCGTTCGACTCGCCGACGCCCCCGCTCCCAGGTAGAGGGAGCGGGGGCGTCGCCGCGTCCGCGCGGCCCCCCAGGACGCCCTGGGATGGCAGGGGACGCCGCGGGATGTTCCGGACGGTACAGGACGTCCCGGAACGTCCCGGAGGACCTGAGGAAGGCCCTGAGCCCCGTCTGACGTGTTCCGGGCCGCGGGTCAACCGCCCCGCGGATCCCGCAGAGCCGCCCAGGAGGATCGGTGGTCCGGGGGAGGGCCGGGATGCACCATCATGGTGCCGGGCATCCGGCCGCCGGCGGAGACAAGCGAGGGAGACGGCATGAGCGAGTTGAGCACGATGATCCTCGATCGGATCAGGGACGTCCCCGACTATCCCCAGCCGGGTGTCATGTTCAAGGACATCACTCCGCTCCTCGGCGACCCCGTGGCGATGGCGGCGGTCGTGGACGGACTGGCCGGCCTGTACGAGGTCGACAAGATCGTCGGCATCGAGGCCCGCGGCTTCATCCTGGCCGCCCCGGTGGCCTACCGCGCGGCCGCGGGCTTCGTCCCCGTGCGCAAGAAGGGGAAACTTCCCGCCGCCACGCTGGAGGAGTCCTACGATCTGGAGTACGGCTCGGCGACGATCGAGGTGCACCGCGACGCGTTCACCCCGGGCGACCGGGTCCTGATCGTCGACGACGTCCTGGCCACGGGCGGCACGGCTCAGGCGGCCGTGGAGCTGGTGCGGCGGGCCGGTGGCGCGGTCGTCGGCATCGCGGTCCTGATGGAGCTGGCATTTCTGAAGGGCCGCGAGCGTTTGGACGGAATACCGGTCCACTCCCTGGTGATCGTCTGAGCCCGGCCGCCGACGGCTTGGGTTCGTCACCTGGATACACTGGTGGATCTGGACCCGAGCGTGAGGAGCCATGTGCGTGAGGAGCCATTGCGGGAGGAGTCTGAGTGCCCCGTGATGCGGTCGTGCCCGAGATAGCCGACTCCGGCAGTGCCGAGCCGTCCGGCGCCCCCGCGGCGCGCCGCCGGCGCTTCGGGGGTGGGGCCATGAATCCGGTGCTGGAGCCGCTGTTCCGTACGGTCCGGGCCACCCATCCCAAGGCCGACCTGCGCGTCATCGAGCGGGCCTATGACGTGGCCGCCTACCACCATCGCGACCAGAAGCGGAAGTCGGGCGACCCCTACATCACGCACCCGCTGGCCGTGGCCACGATCCTCGCCGAGCTCGGCACCGACGACGAGACGCTGTGCGCGGCGCTGCTGCACGACACCGTCGAGGACACCGCCTACAGCCTCGACGAGCTGCGCGCCGACTTCGGCGACACCATCGGCTCGCTGGTCGACGGCGTGACCAAGCTCGACAAGGTCAAGTTCGGCGACGCGGCGCAGGCCGAGACCGTGCGCAAGATGGTCGTGGCGATGTCCCGCGACATCCGCGTGCTGATCATCAAGCTGGCCGACCGCCTGCACAACATGCGCACCATGCGCTACCTGCCCGAGCACAAGCGCCACCAGAAGTCCCGCGAGACCCTGGAGATCTTCGCCCCACTGGCCCACCGCCTGGGCATGAACACCATCAAGTGGGAGCTCGAGGACCTCGCGTTCGCCATGCTCTACCCCAAGCGCTACGACGAGATCGCGCGCATGGTGTCGGAGCGGGCCCCGCGCCGCGACCTGTTCCTGCAGGAGGTCATCGAGAAGGTCTCCGGCGACCTGCGCGAGGCGAGGATCCGCGCGGTGGTCAAGGGCCGGCCGAAGCACTACTACTCGGTCTACCAGAAGATGATCGCCAGGGACGTCGCCTTCGACGACATCTACGACCTGGTGGGCATCCGCGTCCTCGTCGACACCGTCCGCGACTGCTACGCGGCGCTCGGCACCATCCACGCCCGGTGGAACCCGGTGCCTGGACGGTTCAAGGACTACATCGCGATGCCCAAGTTCAACATGTACCAGTCGCTGCACACGACGGTCATCGGCCCCGAGGGCAAGCCGGTGGAGCTGCAGATCCGCACCCACTCGATGCACCACCGGGCCGAGTACGGCGTGGCCGCGCACTGGAAGTACAAAGAGGAGGTCGGCGTCGCCGGCGCCGGCGGCAAGGTCAAGCCGGGCAACGACATGGCCTGGCTGCGCCAGCTCCTCGACTGGCAGAAGGAGACCGCCGACCCGGGCGAGTTCCTGGAGTCGCTGCGCTTCGACCTGTCGGTCTCCGAGGTCTATGTGTTCACCCCGAAGGGCCAGGTCATCGCCCTGCCCGAGGGGGCGACGCCGGTCGACTTCGCCTACGCGGTGCACACCGAGGTGGGCCACCGCTGCATCGGGGCGCGCGTCAACGGGCGGCTGGTGCCGCTGGAGTCGCGCCTCGGCAACGGCGACACCGTCGAGATCTTCACCTCCAAGTCGCCGGACGCGGGGCCGTCGCGCGACTGGCTGAAGTTCGTCAAGTCGGGCCGGGCCCGCAACAAGATCCGGCAGTGGTTCTCCAAGGAGCGCCGCGAGACCGCGATCGAGGCGGGCAAGGAGGCCATCGGCCGGGCCATGCGTAAGCAGGGCCTGCCGCTGCAGCGGCTGATGTCGGGGGAGTCGCTGCTGGCGCTCGCCCGCGACCTGCGCTACTCGGACGTCTCGGCTCTTTACGCGGCCGTCGGCGAGGGCCACGTCGCGGCCCAGACCGTGGTGCAGAAGCTGGTCGCCTCGATCGGCGGCGTCGACAGCGCCGAGGAGGACATCGCCGAGACCTCGCTGCCCACCCGGCTGCGCGGGCGTCCCCGCGGCGGGGGCGGCGCGGGCGTGGTCGTGGCGGGCGACGCCGACGTGTGGGTACGCCTGTCGAAGTGCTGCACGCCGGTGCCCGGCGACGACATCGTCGGCTTCGTCACCCGCGGCCACGGCGTGTCCGTGCACCGTTCCGACTGCACCAACGTCCAGCAGCTCAAGTCGCAGCCCGACCGGCTGGTGGAGGTGAGCTGGTCGCCGAGCGACGACAGCGTCTTCCTGGTGGCCATCCAGGTCGAGGCGCTGGACCGGCCGCGGCTGCTGTCCGACGTCACCCGCACGCTCTCCGACCAGCACGTCAACATCCTGAGCGCCTCGGTCACGACGTCCCGCGACCGGGTGGCGATCAGCAAGTTCACCTTCGAGATGGGCGACCCGAAGCACCTGGGTCACGTGCTCAAGGCCGTGCGCAACATCCAGGGCGTCTTCGACGTCTACCGCGTGAGCGGCGCCGGCGGCTGAGCCGTCCCCTCAGCGGGGGCGCAGGTCGGGGAGGTTGACCACGATCGCCTCCTGGGTGCTGCGCGCGATGACGACCACGGCCTCCCGCTCGGGGTCGGGGTTCTCCTCGCGGTGCGGCACGTACGGCGGCACGAACACGTAGTCGCCGGGCCCGGTCTCCAGCCGCACCTCCTCGCCGTCACGCAGGAACACGAAGGACGGCGTGCCGCTGACCACGTAGATCGCGGTCTCGGAGGCCCCGTGGTGGTGGTCGGCGGAGCGGGTGGCGGGCGCGACGTGCGTCTGACCCATCCACAGCCGTTCGGAGCCGGCGCTCGCGCCGCTGACGGCGGCCAGCCGGCGCATGCCGGGGCTCTGCGCCGTCTCGTCCGAGAGCGCCGCTGCGGGCACGTGACGCAGCGGCCGGTGGAAGGGGTCGCCCTCGACCCGGTAACCCTCCCAGAGACGCCCTCCCGCCCGTTCCAGGACGCCGGAGGCGACCGCGGCCAGGCCGGCGGGGTCGTCGCGCGCGGCCAGCAGCCGTTCGGCCAGCTCGGGGTCGTGCGCGCGCAGCTCGCGCAGCAGCCACTTGCCGCTGCCCTGCCAGCGCCGCCCGAACCCGAGCGCGAGCCGGGCGGTGTCCTGGATCACCTGCCAGGCGATGAACGCCCGCTCGCCGGGATCGCCCGCGCCCGCGAGGTCGTCCAGCAGGTCGGACAGCACGTAACGGGCCCGAGCGGCCTCGCCGTCGCTCAGCCCGCCCGGCCCGGCCGCCAGGCGCTCGCCCAGCGCCGCCTGCAGGTCGCTGGCCCGTCCGCCGGTGCGGTCGGTCAGCACCGCGCCCTCGGCGCACATGCGCGCCATGCTCGGCTGCCGCCGGTCGAAGTCGCGTTCGAGGTAGGCGCGCAGGCTCGTCTCGCTGTTGACGAACAGTTCCACCGGCCAGCCCCGCCAGCGCAGCGACTCGCGGTAGGGCGTGGGCAGGCCGTCGAGCACCACGACGACGTCGAGGTCGGAGGTGCTGGTGCGGCGCTCGGTGAGCACGCTGCCGCCGACGAAGGCGTACAGAGCGCCGGGGAACAGCTCCTCGACGAGCGCGCGCGCGACACTGACCGGATCCATGCGGTCAGCCTAGATCGCGGGATGGGCCGCGTGCCGCCCGATTCCCCGTGATCGGGCGGAAAGCAGGGCCGTGGCGCGGCGGTCCGGCCGGATCGGCCGGCACGCCCTACCCGCAGGTCAGCGAACCTACCCGCAGCGTCAGCTGAACTCGGCCAGCGTGCGCTCGGCCTCCTCCAGCCAGGAGCGGCGGGCGATCAGGGCCTCCTCGGCCTCCTTGACGTCCTTGGCCCGGCCGGCCGCCTGCGCCTTGGACAGCCGCTTCTCCAGCTGCTCGATCGAGGTGCGGAGCTGGTCGACCGTGCTCTGCGCGCGGGCCCTGGCCTCGGGGTTGGAGCGCTTCCACTCGGCGTCCTCGGCCTTGCGCACGGCCTCGTCCACGCGGCGCAGCCCGCCCTCCAGCCGGTCGCGCTGCTCGCGCGGCACCGGACCCGCGGCCTCCCAGCGCTCCAGGAGGTGGCGCAGCGCGGCGCGCGCCGTGCGGGCGTCCGTGACCGGCAGGATCTTCTCCGCCTCGGCCAGCAGCTCCTCCTTGACCTGCGCGTTGGCGGCCAGCGAGGCGTCGCGCTCGGCGAAGACCGCCGAGCGGGCCTGGAAGAACTGGTCCTGGGCGGCCTTGAAGCGGCCCCACAGCTCGTCCTCGACCTCCCGCGAGGCCCGGCCCGCGCTCTTCCACTGCTGCATCAGCTCGCGGTAGACCGCCGCGGTGGGGCCCCAGTCGGTGGAGCCGGCCAGCGCCTCGGCCTCGGCGACGATGCGCTCCTTGGCCGCGCGTACGCCCTCACGCTGCTCGTCCAGGCCGGCGAAGTACTGCTTGCGCCGCTTGGCGAAGGCCGTGCGGGCGGCCGAGAGCCGCTTCCACAGGGCGGCCTCGGTGACCCGGTCGATGCGGTCGGCGGCCTTCCACTCCTCGACGAGCTGGCGCAGCCGCTCGCCGCCGGACTTCCAGTGGGTGGTCTCGTCCGCGATGCGCTCGGCCTCGGCGACGATGCGCTCCTTGACCGTCCTCGCCTCGGCGCGCGCCTGCTCGCGGGCCGCCTTGACCTCCTCGCGCCGCTGGCCGACCAGCTCGGTCAGGCCGTCGAGGCGCGCCGTCAGCGCCTGCAGGTCGCCGATGGCGTGGGCGTCGGCCACCGCCTCGCGCAGCTTGGCGATGCTGGCCTCGGCCTGGGCCGGAGCCAGGTCGGTGCCCCGCACCCGCTGCTCGAGCAGCTGAACCTGGCCCGCCAGCTCGTCGTACTTCCGATGGAAGTAGGCCAGTGCCTCTTCGGGTTCACCGGCCTGCCAGGAGCCGACGGCCCGTTCTCCCTCAGCCGTACGCACGTAGACGGTGCCGTCGTCGTCTACCCGGCCCCACGGGTCGGTGCTCACCGTGTCCTCCCGCACTCTCCATCAGACCCTTCGGGACTACTTCGTCCCTAGTTTGTATTACGTCAGCTCTTGCTGGCGATTGTCACGTCTTTGATTTCCATGGTTTCCTTCGGCGCCCCGGTCCCGTCGCCCATGTCGGCAATGACGCCTGCTTTGTTCACCTTGTCCAGGATGTCGAGACCCTTCGTGATCGTACCCACAGGCGTGTAATCGGGGGTGAGCTGGATGTCACCGAACACCAGGAAGAACTGGCTTCCCGTGCTGCCGGGCGCGCTGGTCTTGGCCATCGCCATGACGCCGCGCTTGTACTGGGCTCCTTCGAGGTTCTCCTCGGCCATCACGTAGCCGGGGCCGCCCGCGCCGTCCTGGCTCTTGCCGTCGGCCTTGGCGGTCGGGTCGCCGCACTGCAGCATGGGGAACTTCTCGCTGCCCAGCCGGTGGCACTTGCTGCCGTCGTAGTACTTCTTCTTCGCCAGGAACTCCAGCGAGTTGGTCGTGCAGGGGGCCTTGGCGTTGTCGAGCTCGACCACGACGTCGCCCAGGTTGGTCTTGAGCGTCATGGTCTTCTTGGCGGGAGTGGTCTTGACCTTCGCCGGCGGCATGCCGACGTCCTTGACCGTGCCGCCCGTGGTGTCCTTGACGTAGTCGCAGGTGCCCGTGGCCGCGTCGTACGGCTTGGGCCCCGTGCTCGCCGAGGCCGAGGCGGTCTCGGCCGCCGAGGCGCTCGGCGAGGCGGCCGCCTCCGTGCCCGTGTCGCCGCCGCCCAGGAGCGCGACCGCGGCCACGATTCCGCCGACCACGATCACCACGCCCACCGTCGAGCCGATGATCGCCGTGCGCTTGGCCTTCTGCTCGCGCTCGATGCGGCGCTGCATCTGCCGCTCGTAGTGCTCGCGCGCCAGCTGCTTCTGCCGGTCCTTCCCCGTGGCCACCGCTTTGCCTCCCATAGTCAATCAACCAAGGTGGGCGAATCGTATCGGCCAATGGGTAATGATTCGCAGCCCGGCGACCCGCACCGGTACCCTTCGGTTACATTCCCATTGGCTTTTCGACGAGATCACCTGAGGCAGATGCTCATCGCCGGCTTCCCCGCAGGGGGCTTCCAGACCAACTGTTACGTCGTCGCGCCCGCGGCCGGCGAGGAGTGCGTGATCGTCGATCCGGGCCAGGACGCCGCGGAAGGCGTCGACGACCTGCTGCGCGAGCACCGGCTCAAGCCGGTCGCCGTGATCCTCACCCACGGCCACCTCGACCACGTCTGGTCGGTGGCCCCCGTCTGCGGCGCCCGCGACGTGCCGGCCTGGATCCACCCGGACGACCGCCACCTGCTCAGCGACCCCGGCGCCGGCTTCTCCCGCGAGAGCGCCGCGCTGTTCGGCGGCATCACCCTCAGCGAGCCCGACGACGTGCGCGAGCTGACGGACGGCGCCGTGCTGGAGCTGGCCGGCCTGGAGCTGGTCGTGGACCACACCCCCGGCCATACCAGGGGGTCGGTGAGCTTCCGGCTGCCCTCGGACGACGTGATGTTCTCGGGCGACCTGCTGTTCGCCGGCTCCATCGGCCGCACCGATCTTCCCGGCGGCGACTATCCGACCATCCTGCGCAGCCTGGCTACCAAGTGCCTGCCGCTGCCGGACGATACGGTCGTGTTGCCGGGCCACGGACCACAGACCACGATCGGCCGCGAGCGCGCGACCAACCCCTACCTGAAGGAAGCAGCGCCGCACGCCGGTCCCACACGAGGGATCTAATGAGCTTCCAAGCACCAAAAGGCGTCAAGGAATACGTTCCGCCGCAGGCGTCGACGTTCTACGCGATCCGCGCCGCGTTCGCCGAGACGGCCAGGCGCGCGGGCTACTCCTACCTCGAGACCGCGGTCTTCGAGGACACCCAGCTCTTCGCCCGTGGCGTCGGCGAGTCCACCGACGTCGTGAGCAAGGAGATGTACACCTTCACCGACCGCGGCGGCCGCTCGCTCACGCTGCGCCCGGAGTTCACCGCCGGTGTGCTGCGCGCGGTCCTGGAGCACGGCCTGCACCGCGGCCAGCTCCCGGTCAAAGTGTGGACCGACGGCCCGGTCTTCCGCGCCGAGGCGCCCCAGGAGGGCCGCTACCGGCAGTTCTACCAGCTCGACCTGGAGGCCATCGGCAGCGAGGATCCCGCCGTCGACGCCGAGACGATCGCGCTGGCCTGGCAGTGGTACACCACGCTGGGGCTCACCCGGGTCCGCCTGCTGCTCAACTCGCTCGGCTGCCGTGAGTGCCGCCCGATCTACCGCGCCCGGCTGCAGGAGTTCCTGCGCGCGCTCGACCTCGACGAGGCCACCCGCGCCCGCATCGAGATCAACCCGTTGCGCGTGCTCGACGACAAGCGGCCCGAGGTGCAGGAGCAGCTCACGGACGCGCCGCTCATCGGCGACCACCTGTGCGCCGGCTGCAAGTCCTACCACGACCGGGTCAAGCAGCTCCTGGCCGACCTCGGCATCCCGTGGGAGGACTCCCCGCGGCTGGTGCGCGGGCTCGACTACTACACGCGCACCACGTTCGAGTTCGACCACCCGCTGCTCGGCGCGCAGTCCGGCATCGGCGGCGGCGGCCGCTACGACGGCCTGTCCGAGGCCATCGGCGGGCCCGCGCTGCCCGGCATCGGCTTCGGGCTCGGCCTCGACCGCACCGTCATCGCCCTGGAGCGCGAGGGCGTCGAGCTCGCCACCCCCGCCCGCTGCGAGGTGTACGGTGTGGCGCTGGGCGACGAAGCGGCCCGCGCCATGTTCACCCTCGTGAACGACCTGCGCGCGGCCGGCGTCGCCGCCGACATGGCCTTCGGCGGCAAGGGGCTCAAGGGCGCGATGAAGGGAGCCGACCGTTCCGGCGCCCGTTTCGCGCTGATCCTGGGCGAGCGTGACCTCGCGGCCCGGGCCGTGCAAGTGAAGGACCTGACCACAGCAGACCAGACCGAGGTGCCGCTGGCCCAGGTCGTGGACGTCTTGAAGGGGAAAGTGCAGTGATCCGCACGCATACGGCCGGGTCGCTCCGCGAGGAGCACACCGGGCAGAAGGTGACGCTCGCGGGCTGGGTGGCCCGCCGCCGCGACCATGGCGGCGTGGTCTTCATCGACCTGCGCGACGCCTCCGGCTCGGCGCAGGTGGTCTTCCGCGAGGAGGACCACGCCCACGACCTGCGCGCCGAATACTGCGTGAAGGTCGTCGGCGAGGTGCGCCTGCGCCCGGAGGGCAACGAGAACCCCGAGCTGCCCACCGGGAAGATCGAGGTCGTCGCCGACACCGTCGAGGTGCTGAGCGAGTCGGCGCCGCTGCCGTTCCCGATCGAGGGCAACGTGGGGGTCTCGGAGGAGGCGCGGCTGAAGTACCGCTACCTCGACGTGCGCCGCCAGCAGGTGGCCCACGCCATGCGGGTGCGCTCCAAGGCCACCTACCTCGCCAACGAGGTCATGAACGAGCTCGGCTTCGTCTACGTCGAGACCCCGACGCTGACCCGTTCCACGCCCGAGGGCGCCCGCGACTTCCTCGTGCCCGTGCGCCTGCAGCCCGGCAACTGGTACGCCCTGCCGCAGTCGCCGCAGCTGTTCAAGCAGCTCCTGCAGGTGGCCGGGCTTGAGCGCTACTACCAGCTCGCCAAGTGCTACCGCGACGAGGACCTGCGTGCCGACCGGCAGCCGGAGTTCACCCAGATCGACGTCGAGATGTCCTTCGTCGACCAGGAGGACGTCATCCAGGTCGGCGAGACGCTGATCGCCCGCCTGTGGCGGGAGCTCGCCGGTTACGAGCTGCCGACGCCGCTGCCGCGCATGACGTACGCCGAGGCTATGGCCCGCTACGGCTCCGACAAGCCCGACCTGCGCTTCGGCCAGGAGCTGGTCGAGATGACCTCCTACTTCGCGGGCACCACCTTCCGCGTCTTCCAGGCCGACTACGTCGGCGCGGTCGTCATGCCGGGCGGCGCCTCGCAGACCCGCAAGGAGCTCGACGGCTGGCAGGAGTGGGCCCGCTCGCGCGGGGCCAAGGGCCTGGCCTACGTGCTGGTGCAGGAGGACGGCACGCTCGGCGGCCCGGTCGCCAAGAACCTGTCGGAGGAGGAGCTGTCCGGGCTGGCCGCCAAGGTCGGCGCCGCCCCCGGTGACGCGATCTTCTTCGCCGCGGGCGCCCGCAACGCCGCCCGCGACCTGCTCGGCGCGGCCCGGCTGGAGATCGGCCGCCGCTGCGGGCTCATCGACGAGTCGCAGTGGTCGTTCCTGTGGGTCGTGGACGCCCCCATGTTCGAGGAGGACGGCGAGGGCGGCTGGACGGCCGTGCACCACCCGTTCACCGGCCCCAAGCCCGAGTGGGCCGACAACTTCCAGGACCACCCGGACGAGGCGCTGGCCTACGCCTACGACATGGTCTGCAACGGCATGGAGATCGGCGGCGGCTCGATCCGTATCCACCGGGCCGAGATGCAGCAGCGCGTGTTCGACGTGCTCGGCATCTCCAAGGAGGAGGCCGAGAGCAAGTTCGGCTTCCTGCTGGAGGCGTTCAAGTACGGCCCGCCGCCGCACGGCGGCATCGCCTACGGCTGGGACCGCATCTGCATGCTGCTGGCCGGCGGCGAGTCGATCCGCGACGTCATCGCATTCCCCAAGACGGCCTCGGGCTTCGACCCGCTGACCGGCGCGCCCACGCCCATCACGGCGGGGCAGCGCAAGGAGGCGGGCGTCGACGCCACGCCGCGCAAGGACTGATCCGGGCCCGGCATGAGAGAAGCCGGCAGGGCGGGCGCCCTGCCGGCTTCTTGCGCGCGCGGGTCAGGAGAACGTGATGCTCTTGATGATGACCGGCTTCTTGGGGGCGGTGGTGCCGCCGTCGCCGGTGATGTCGGCCTCGTTGACGATGAGGTCCCCGCCGTTCTTGGCCAGGCCGACCAGCATGTCCAGGCCCTCGCTGACCACGCCGACGGTGGAGAAGCCCCCGCCGAGCTGCGTGTTCTCGTCCGACAGCGAGAAGACGAACTGGCTGTTGTTCTGGCCCGCGGAGTCGCCGGGCTGGGACATGAAGACCACGCCCTTGGCCGGCGGGATCTCGACGTTCTCGTCGCCGTAGACGAAGCCCGCGGTGCCCTGGCCGTCGGTCGGGTTCTTGCCGTCGGCCTTGGCCTGCGGGTCGCCGCACTGCAGCAGGTGCACGCCGGAGACGTCCGTGGTGACCAGCCGGTGGCACTTCATGTTGTCGTAGAAGTGCTTCTTGTTGAGGAAGCTGAGCGCGTTGACCGTGCACGGGGCCGCCTCGGTCATCAGGTCGACGACGACCTTGCCGCGGTTGAAGTTGATCGTCATCTTCTTCAGCTTCATGTTGGGCTTCTTGCCCGGCAGGCCCACGAACTTGTTCGGGACGGAGTCGTCACGCTTGTACGTGCACGTCACCGGCCCCGCGGCCGCGGTCGTCGTCGGCGCGATCGGCAACGACGCCGAGGGCGATGCCGACGCCGACGCGGAGGCCGAGCTCTCCGCCGCGGCGGGGTCCGGCCCGTCGCCGCCGCTCAGGGTGGTCGCGGCGAAGATGCCGCCGGCCACCACCACCACAGCCACGCCCGCGCCGATGAAGGCGTTCCGCTTCGCCTTGGAGGAGCCCTCGGCCGCCGCGCGCTTCTCCTGCCGCTCCTTGTGCTCCCGCGCGAGGTCGCTCTTGCGGTCTTCGCCGCTCACCGCATGTCTCCTTCATCTTTGCCGACACATGACCAAACAACTCCGCGCATGCTACCGGCCCTCGGTATGTGCCGGATGTAAGTGGCAAAAGCCGTGAGGTGCGACGGATGGGACCGCGAACCTTATCGTGCTCCCGAACGTAGTTGAAAAGAGCACAAAGGAGTCGTCATGTTCGACCAGATCCTGGGCCTGCCGGCCCACGCGCTCGTCATCCACTTCGCCGTCGTGCTGGTGCCGCTGCTCGCCGCGGTGGCGGCGGTCTACGCGCTGGTGCCGCGGTGGCGTCCGTACGTCGCCTGGGCCGCGATCCTGCTCTCCCTCACCGGGCCCGTGGCCGTGTTCGCGGCCAAGGAGAGCGGCGAGCGGCTGAAGGAGGCCCGCTTCGCCACCGCGGAGGGGGAGCTCGGCCGGGCCATCGCCACGCACGAGAGCTTCGCCGGCCCGCTGCTGCTGTCGGCGTCGGGCCTGGCCGCCGTCACGCTGCTGCTGGTGCACGCCACCCGCCCGGCCCGCGACTCCGTCGGCCGCGACCGCTTCGGCCGCCCCGTCTCGCTGGTCCTGTCCGGGCTCACGGTCGTGCTGGCCGCCGTGGCCGGCTACTTCTGCTTCCTGGCCGGGGACTCGGGCGCGAGGGCTGTTTGGGGCCTGTAATCTCGCTTTGTGGACAGCCTGTTCGATTCGGCGGCCGAGGACGCCACCCCGCAGCCCCTGGCGGTGCGCATGCGCCCGCGCACGCTCGACGAGGTGATCGGCCAGCGCCACCTGCTCGGCTCCGGCACCCCGCTGCGCCGCCTGGTCGAGAGCGAGGCTCCCATGTCGCTGTTCCTGTGGGGGCCGCCCGGCACCGGCAAGACCACGCTCGCCTACGTCGTCTCCAACGTCACCCAGCGCCGCTTCGTGGAGATCTCCGCGGTCTCCGCCGGGGTCAAGGACGTCCGCGCGGCCATCGACAACGCCCGCCGCGAGCTGGGCATGACCGGCCGCCAGACCGTGCTGTTCGTGGACGAGGTCCACCGCTTCAACAAGGCCCAGCAGGACGCCCTGCTGCCCGCCGTGGAGAACCGCTGGGTCACCTTCATCGGCGCCACCACGGAAAACCCGTACTTCTCCGTCATCTCGCCGCTGCTGTCGCGCTCGCTCCTGCTCACCCTGGAGTCGCTGTCCGACGACGACATCCGCGCCGTCCTGGAGCGGGCGGTGGCCGAGCCGCGCGGGCTCGGCGGGCGGCACCGGCTCGCCCCCGAGGCGCTGGAGCACCTCGTACGGCTCGCGGGCGGCGACGCCCGGCGCTCGCTCACCTACCTGGAGGCGGCCGCGCTGCTGGCCGAGGACATCACCGTCGAGGTCGTCGAGAAGGCCGTCGACAAGGCTGCGGTGCGCTACGACCGGCAGGGCGACCAGCACTACGACGTGATCAGCGCCTTCATCAAGTCGATGCGCGGCTCCGACGCCGACGCCGCGCTCCACTACCTCGCCCGGATGATCGAGGCCGGCGAGGACCCCCGCTTCATCGCCCGCCGCCTCGTCATCTTCGCCAGCGAGGACGTCGGCATGGCCGACCCCACCTGCCTGCAGACCGCCGTCGCCGCCGCGCAGGCCGTCCAGCTCATCGGCCTGCCCGAGGGGCAGATCAACCTGGCGCACGCGGTCATCCACTGCGCGCTGGCCCCCAAGTCCAACGCGGTCGTCAAGGCCATCGGCGCCGCGATCGGCGACGTCCGCAAGGGGCTGATCGGCCAGGTGCCCGGCCATCTGCGCGACGCCCACTACGGCGGAGCGGCCAAGCTCGGCCACGGCGAGGGCTACAAATACCCGCACGACTTCGACCACGGGCTCGTCCGCCAGGACTACGCGCCCGAGCAGGTGCGCGAGCGCCGCTACTACGAGCCCACCCGGCACGGCGCCGAGGCTCCGGTCGCCGAACGCTGGGCCAAGATCCGCGAGTTCCTGCGCGGTGGCCCCTGACGCCTCGTGGTCCTCACTAACGTTGTCAGCGGGACGCGATAGGGTCGTGCCGTTCCTGCCCAGCACACAAGGGAGATGAGCGGATGCTAACCGCCGGAGAGGTCGCCGGTCTGATCGCCGCCACCGGCTGGGTGGTCCTGGTCTGCGTGCTGGCCATGGTGCTCGTCAAGCTCGCCCGGCTGCTCAAGGAGGCCACCAAGGCGGTCACCGAGCTCAACAACCGCCTCACGCCGCTGCTCGACGACGTCACCCTCACCGTCAACGAGACCAACAGGCAGCTCATGGCCGTCGAGGCCATCGCCAAGGACGTCAAGCAGGTCAGCGGCCACGCCGCCCGGCTGAGCGCGGTCACCGACACCATGTTCACCGGCCCGCTGATCAAGGTGTCCTCGCTGGGCTACGGCGTGCGCCGGGCCATCGAGGCCCGCCGGCCCGTCCGGCGCGGCGGACCGGCCGGCGGCGCGCGGCCGGGGCGGGTCAAATGATCCGCAGGCTGTTCTACCTGTCGCTCGGCGCGTTCCTCGCCTTCTGGGTGATGCGCCGGCTGCAGGCGCTGCACCCCGACCACGTCGCCCGCCGCACGGCCGCCGGAGCGGCGGGCATGCTCCAGCGGGTGAGAGAATTCACCTCGGACGCGCTCGGCGAGGCCGCGGTGCGCGAAACCGAGTTGCGGGCACGCCTCGGGCTCGACCAGGCTGAAGACACCGCCCGCTGACCACAGCCCACTGAGACCTTCGTTCGACACGACGACTAACGCAAAGGATGGCCACCATGGAGTCGGCAGAGATCGCGCGCCGCTTCCTGCGCTTCTTCGAGGAGCGTGGGCACAAGATAGTGCCCTCGGCCAGCCTGATCGCAGAGGACCCCACGCTTCTCCTGGTTCCGGCCGGTATGGCGCCGTTCAAGCCGTACTTCCTGGGGCAGCGCAGGCCTCCGGCGTCCCGGCTGGCCACCGCCCAGAAGTGCGTCCGCACGCCCGACATCGAAGAGGTCGGCAAGACCACCAGGCACGCGACGTTCTTCCAGATGCTCGGCAACTTCTCCTTCGGCGACTACTTCAAGGCCGAGGTGATCCCGTTCGCGTGGGAGCTGCTGACCCGCTCCGAGTCCGACGGCGGCTTCGGCTTCCCCGAGGACAAGCTGTGGGCGACGGTCTACCTCGAGGACGACGAGGCGTACGACATCTGGCGCAACAAGGTCGGCCTGCCCGAGCACCGCATCCAGCGCCGCGGCCTGGAGGACAACTACTGGCACATGGGCGTGCCCGGCCCCGGCGGCCCCTGCTCGGAGATCTACTACGACCGCGGCCCCGAATACGGCAAGGAGGGCGGCCCCGTCGCCGACGAGGACCGCTACCTCGAGGTCTGGAACCTCGTCTTCATGCAGTACCAGCTCAGCGCGGTCCGCACCAAGGTCGACTTCGACATCGCGGGCGAGCTGCCGACCAAGAACATCGACACCGGCATGGGCCTGGAGCGCATGGCGGCGATCCTGCAGGGCGTCGACAACATCTACGAGATCGACACCACCTACAAGATCCTCGACAAGGCGGCCGAGCTCACCAAGACCCGCTACGGCCGCGACCACCGCTCCGACGTGAGCCTGCGGGTGGTCGCCGACCACGTGCGCACCGGCACCATGCTGGTCGCCGACGGCGTCCTGCCCGGCAACGAGGGCCGCGGCTACGTCCTGCGCCGCATCCTGCGCCGCTCCGTGCGCAACCTGCGCCTGCTCGGCTCCGGCGACGAGCGCTACATGCACGAGCTCACCGACGTCGCGATCAACGTCATGGGCGAGCAGTACCCCGAGCTCAAGATCGACGCGCCGCAGATCCACGCGGTCATCGACGCCGAGGAGGCGAGCTTCCTCGGCACGCTTCGCACCGGCACCGCCATCTTCGACGTGGCCGTCGAGGAGACCAAGCGCAAGTCCGGCAGCACGCTGTCCGGCCAGCAGGCGTTCCAGCTCCACGACACCTACGGCTTCCCGATCGACCTCACCCTGGAGATGGCGGCCGAGCAGGGGCTCAAGGTCGACGAGGAGGGCTTCCGCCGGCTCATGAAGGAGCAGCGGCAGCGGGCCAAGGCCGACGCCGCGGCGAAGAAGACCGGCAACGCCGACATCTCGGTGTTCGGCCAGATGCTGGAGGCGGCGGGCAAGGTCGAGTTCCTCGGCTACGACCACACCGAGGCCGACACCAGCGTCGTCGGCATCCTGATCGACGGCGCGTCCGTCCCGGCGGCGGGCGCGGGCAGCACGGTCGAGGTCGTGCTCGCGCGCACCCCGTTCTACGCCGAGGGCGGCGGCCAGCTCGCCGACCAGGGCGTCATCCGCACCGGCGGCGCCGAGGTCGAGATCACCGACGTGCAGCAGCCGCTCTCCGGGCTCATCGTCCACCGCGGCAAGGTCCGCAGCGGCGAGCTCAAGGTCGGCGACGAGGCGCAGGCGGAGATCGACCTCGAACGCCGCCGCGCGATCTCGCGCAGCCACAGCGCCACCCACCTCGTCCACCGCGGCTTCAAGAACGCGCTCGGCGAGACGGCGGCGCAGGCCGGCTCGGAGAACTCGCCCGGCCGCTTCCGCTTCGACTTCACCGCGGCCGGCGCGGTGCCGCCGAGCGTGCTGCGCGACGTCGAGGACGAGGTCAACGCGGTGCTCATCAACGACCTCAAGGTCAACGCCTTCTACACCTCCCAGGCGGAGGCGCGGGCGATGGGCGCGCTCGCCATGTTCGGCGAGAAATACGGCGACGAGGTCCGCGTGGTCGAGATCGGCGACTACTCGCGCGAGCTGTGCGGCGGCACCCACGTCCACAGCTCCGGGCAGCTCGGCCTGGTCAAGGTGCTCGGCGAGCAGTCAGTCGGCGCGGGCGTGCGCCGGGTCGAGGCGCTGGTCGGCATCGACGCCTTCCGGTTCCTGGCCCGCGAGAGCGTGCTGGTCCACCAGATCAGCGAGCAGCTCAAGGCGCGCCGCGAGGAGCTGCCCGAGCGCATCGACGGCATCGTCACCCGGCTGCGCACGGCCGAGAAGGAGCTGGAGCGGCTGCGCTCGGCGCAGGTGCTCGCGGTGGCAGGCGAGCTGGTGGCGCAGGCCCGTGACCAGCGCGGCGTCTCCGTCGTGACACACCGCGCGCCTGATGGCACGGGCTCGGATGATCTGCGTAAGCTCGCGCTTGATGTGCGTGGCAGGTTCCCGTCCGACAGGCCGGCGGTCGTCGTGATCGCCGGTGTCCCCTCCGACCGGCCTGTGGTGGTTGCCGCGGTCAACGAGGCGGGGCGCGAGCGGGGGCTCAAGGCCGGGCAGCTGGTCGGCGTCGCCGCCAAGGCGCTTGGGGGTGGCGGTGGCGGCAAGGACGATGTCGCGCAGGGCGGTGGCACGCGACCGGAGGCGATCGGCGAGGCGTTGCGCCTGGTCGATGAGGCCATCGCGGGTCAGCTCGGCTGACGCTGACATGAGGTTCGGTTCACGGATCGGCGTGGACGTCGGCTCCGTGCGGGTCGGCGTGGCCCGCAGCGATCCCTCGGGGATGCTGGCCACGCCGGTCGAGACCGTCCGGCGTGGCAAGGGCGACCTCGACCGCATCGCGGCGATCGTCGCCGAGCACGAGGCGATCGAGGTCGTCGTGGGGCTGCCCCGATCGCTCTCCGGGCGTGAGGGGCAGGCGGCGGAGCTCGCCCGTGCCTACGCGGAGCGGCTCGCCGCCCGGCTCGCGCCGACGCCCGTCCGGCTGTTCGACGAGCGGCTGACCACGGTCGCCGCCCAGCACGGCCTGCGGGCCAGCGGCGTCAAGGCCAAGAAGCAGCGGGGCGTCGTCGACCAGGCGGCGGCCGTCGTGCTGCTGCAGGACGCGCTCGATTCCGAACGCGCCACCGACAGACCACCAGGCAGGCCCGTCGAACCGCCCGCGGCGGCCGACGGACCTGCCCAATGAGCCGGCGGCACACGGGGCGGGGGAGCGCGGCGGGCGCCGGGGCGGTGACGTCGTGAACGAGACACCGGACGGACGCCTGCCCGAGGAACAGGACGACAGCGGTGACCTCATCCCGTTCAGCCCCGCGGAAGAGGACCTGGGGAATGTCGGTCCCGGGGCGGCCACTGACGACGCGACGGACGCCGCACCCTCAGAAACGGCCCCGATGGACGTGCCGGCCGAGGAGCCGTACGGTGGCGGCCCGGCCGGGATGGCCTGCGGCGGTTCGGACGGTGACGGCCCGGTTGGGGTGGCCTGCGGCGGGTCGGACGGTGACGGCCCGGTTGGGGTGGCCTGCGGCGGGTCGGACGGTGACGGCCCGGTTGGGGTGGCCTGCGGCGGGTCGGACGGTGACGGCCCGGTTGGGGTGGCCTGCGGCGGGTCGGACGGTGACGGGCCGGTTAGGGTGGCCGGCGACGGCTCGGATGGTGACGGGCCGGTTAGGGTGGCCGGCGACGGCTCGGATGGTGACGGGCTGGCCGGGGTGGTCGGCGACAGCTCGGGTGGTGATGGGCCGGTCGGGGTGGCTTCGGCTGCTCGGCGTGGTGACGTGCGTGGCCCTGCTCATGCGACGGGAGAGGCTGTCGGCACGCCCGGGAGCCAGGACGATGCCACGGCGCCCGCCGGTCTGAGCGAGGGCTCCGCTTCCGTGGGCTCCTCCGGGCTGGGCGATGGCGCCGCCGCCGCCGATGGACCAGCGCTCGAGAGGCCGGAATCAGCC
The DNA here is from genome assembly GCF_036289125.1 of Nonomuraea sp. LP-02. NCBI lineage: Bacteria > Bacillati > Actinomycetota > Actinomycetes > Streptosporangiales > Streptosporangiaceae > Nonomuraea > Nonomuraea sp. LP-02. Next base: position 826,718 of record NZ_JAXCLK010000001.1, read on the forward strand.
GAGGCGAGCGAGGGGCCCGTGACCGAGGGCCAGGGTGCGGACGCCGGGTCCGCCGGCCACCAGGGTGCGGGGGCTGTGGCCGCCGGCCAGGGCGGCGGGGCGGCGGCGGGAGCCGGGAAGGGCGGGCGGCGGAGGGCCGCGCGGAAGGCGGGGCTGGTGGCCGCCGGGCTGGCGGTGGCGTTGATCGCGGCCGGCGTCGGCGTCATCGCGCTGGTCAAGCCTTATCTCAGCCCCGCCGACTTCGAGGGCAAGGGCGAGGGCACGGTGACGGTCCGCATCCCGCCCGGCTCCAGCGCCCAGGCGATCGGCACGACGCTGGCCGACGCCGGGGTGGTGGCCAGCGCGGGGTCGTTCGTACGCGCGACCGAGGACCGTGCGGTGACCGGACGGCTGCGTCCCGGCACCTACCGCCTGCGCAAGGGCATGGCCGCGACGGCGGCGCTGGACCTGCTGCTCGACGCCGGCTCCCGGGTGTTCAAGCGGGTGACCGTGCCGGAGGGCATGCGGGTGAGCGAGGTGCTGGCCCGCCTGGCCAAGCAGACGGGCCTGTCGCTCAGGGAGTTCCTGGCGGTGGACAAGGGGCTGGTCGGCCTGCCGTCGTACGCGCCCGGCCTGGAGGGTTTCCTGTTCCCGGCCACGTACGAGATCGAGCCCGGCGACACCCCCGTGGACGTGCTGGCGGCGATGGTGGAGCGTTTCGGCGCCGAGGCGCGCCGGCTCCGCCTGGCCGAGCAGGCGGCCCGCGTGCACCTGACGCCGCTGGAGGCGGTCACGGTGGCCAGCATGATCCAGGCCGAGGGCGGGACCGACGCCGACTACCCCAAGATCGCCAGAGTCATCTACAACCGGCTGGAGCGGGGCACCCCGCTGGAGATCGACAGCACCGTCCTGTACGCGCAGAAGCGGCGGACGCTGAGAGTGACCGAGAAGGACACCAAGGTCGACTCTCCGTACAACACCTACCGTCGCAAGGGGCTGCCTCCTGGCCCCATCGCCAATCCCGGCGCTAAGGCGCTGGTTGCGGCTCTGAACCCGGCGGACGGCGATTGGCACTGGTTTGTGACGACGGATCCGGCGCATAGAATCACCAAATTCACCAACAAAGAGAGCGAGTTCGTGAGATACCGGGAAGAGTTGAACAAGAACCTCGGGACGAGCTGATGTTCGACGTGGCTTCCTGCGCTCCCGCGCAAATGTCGCAGAAGGGGGCACATGTCCTCTTTCTGTCCTCTAGCATGGCTACCCAGAGTGATCTCCGCTGGTTGTGGGAACATGACCGGCGGGCCCCCCAGTTCCGCTCGGTGAGCTGTGCCGGTTGGGCACTTCCGCTTGACGCCCTGCCGGCCGTACCGGGAGATTGGCCTGCGAACCTATGAGCGATCTCGATCTGAACACGCTGCTCGGCGCCGAGGACGACGAAGGTCAGTCCCGACGGCGCGCCCGGGGCGGCCGCGGCAGCCGCAGACGCCGCCGCCGCCGTAACCGGGGTGGATTCATCGCGCCGCTGCTCGCCTTCGTCGTGCTGGCCGGCATCATCGGCGGCGGCGGATACTACGGCTACCTCTGGCTCAGCGACGCTCTCGTGCCCGACGACTACACCGGTCAGGGCACCGGAGAGGTCGTCATCCAGATCCAGGACGGCCAGAGCGCGTCGGAGGTGGCGCAGGAGCTGGAGCGGCAGGGGGTCGTCGCCAGCGCCAGGGCGTTCACCAACGCGATCGGCAACGCCAACAAGAGCGGCTCGCTGCAGCCGGGCACGTACAAGATGCGCAAGAAGATGTCGGCCGCCGCCGCCGTCGACGCGCTCACGCCCTCGAACAAGCTGCTGATCAGGGTGCCGCTCAAGGAGGGCCTGCGGCTGTCGGACACGCTGGCCACGCTGGCCAAGGAGACCGGCAAGCCGGTCAAGGAGTTCCAGGCCGCGGCCAAGCAGGCCGGAGACCTGGAGCTGCCGTCGTACGCCAGGGGCAAGCTGGAGGGCTACGCCTTCCCCGCCACCTACGAGTTCCAGCCCACGGCCACGCCGAAGCAGATGCTCGCGCAGATGGTCAAGCGGTTCAACCAGACCGCCGAGCGCATCGACCTGGAAGGCGGCGCCAAGGCCCTCGGCCGCAAGCCGCACGAGATCATGGTCATCGCCAGCATCATCCAGGCCGAGGCCGGCCGCGCCGAGGACATGCCGAAGATCGCCCGCGTCATCTACAACCGCCTCGGGCAGAACCCGCCGATGAAGCTGTCGATGGACAGCACGGTGATGTACGCGCTCGGCAAGTACCGCACCTACGCGACCCACGCGGAGCTGGAGACCAACTCCCCTTACAACACCTACAAGCACCTGGGGCTGCCGCCGGGCCCGATCTCCAACCCCGGCGACCACGCCATCGAGGCCGCGCTCAACCCGGCGAAGGGCTCGTGGCTGTTCTTCGTGGCCACCGACCCCAAGAGCTCGGTCACCAAGTTCGCCACCACCGAGGCCGAGCGGCAGGCGCTGCTCGCCGAGTGCACCGCCAACGGCGGCTGCGGCGGCTGACCGGCCCTCCTGCCCACCGACCCCGCCCACCTGCGACGACGAATCGCAGGTGGGCGGCGTCGTACGGGGAGCCGCGCGGCCCGCGATAGGGTCGTGCTGTTCGTAGGGGAAGGAGCCGCGGATGCGCGCCGCCGTCATGGGGTCGCCCATCGCCCATTCGCTCTCGCCGTTCCTGCACCGCGCCGCCTACCGCGAGATGGGGCTGGCCGGATGGAGCTATGAGGCGTTCGAGTGCGACGAGGCCCGCCTGCCCGAGCTGCTGGGCGAGCTGACCCCGGTGCGCGGGCAGGGCCGCGCCGAGGAGGACGCCTGGGCCGGGCTGTCGCTCACGATGCCGCTCAAGCGGGCCGTGCTGCCGCTGCTCGACACCGTCTCCGAGCTGGCCGTCGAGGTCGGCGGGGCCAACACGGTGGTGTTCCGGGACGGGCGCCGCCACGGCGACAACACCGACGTGCACGGCATCGTGCGGGCGCTGGCCGAGGCCGGCGTACGCGCTCCGCGCTCGGCCGTCGTGCTGGGCGGCGGCGCGACGGCGGCCTCCACGCTCGCGGCGCTGCGCGAGCTCGGCCTGCACGCCGCCACCCTCCTGGTCCGCGAGCCGGCCCGCGCGGGCGGGACCGCCGAGGTGGCCGAGCGGCTGGGCATGGCGCTGGCCGTGGAGACGCTCGACAAGCTCGACGTGTTCACCGAGGCCGACCTGGTCGTCTCCACGCTGCCGGGCGGCGCCGCCGACGCCTTCGCCGACCGGCTGGCCCGGGTGCCCGCGCTGTTCGACGTGGTCTACTCGCCCTGGCCGACCAGGGCGGCCGCGGCCGTCGCGGCGGCGGGCGGCACGGTCGTGGGCGGCTTCGGGATGCTGCTGCACCAGGCGGTGCGGCAGGTGGAGCTGATGACCGGGCGCACGGACGTGCCGGTGGAGGCCATGCGCGCGGCCGGCGAGGCCGAGATCCGCAGACGGGCCGCGGCTCCGGCCTGACGGTTCAAGAGGACCCGGCCTGACGGCCGGAAGAGGTTCCGGCATGACGGCCGGCAAATCGGTGACCGGCGGGAAGATTCGAGCGTGCCTGGCTGTTGTGGTAATGTAGCTCTCTGATCGGTCCGGCATGTTTGCTGGACGCGCAAGCGGAGGTCTCCCTCCCACCTGAGTCACCGAAAGGTGGCCGGGTCCAGGATCACGCCGGACTACTCCGGGGAGCTCGAGGCCACGAAAGCCGAAGAGCTCAGTGGCCCCGCATGCGCGACGTGCGGGGTTTTTCGCGTTAGGGGTAATGCGAAAGGCCTTGGGCACGACGAGCACGTAGGGATCGCAAACCTAGGAGGCCCCATCAGCACTGAGCCCCGCATCAACGAGCGTATCCGAGTTCCCGAGGTTCGCCTCGTGGGCCCGAACGGCGAGCAGGTTGGCATCGTCTCGATTCACGACGCCCTGAAGCTCGCCCAGGAAGCCGACCTTGACCTCGTCGAGGTCGCGGCCACGGCTCGACCGCCCGTGTGCAAGCTCATGGACTACGGCAAGTTCAAGTACGAGTCCGCGATGAAGGCGCGCGAGGCGCGCAAGAATCAGGCGCACACGATCATCAAGGAGATCAAGCTCCGGCCGAAGATCGACCCGCACGACTACGAGACCAAGAAGGGTCACGTGGTGCGGTTCCTCAAGGCGGGGGACAAGGTCAAAGTCACGATCATGTTCCGCGGACGCGAGCAGTCCCGGCCGGAGCTCGGCTTCCGGCTGCTGCAGCGGCTGGCCGACGACGTCCAGGAGCTCGGCTTCGTGGAGTCCCACGCCAAGCAGGACGGCCGAAACATGATCATGGTGATCGGTCCGCACAAGAAGAAGGCCGAGGCCAAGGCCGAGAAGGCGGCGGCCAAGGCACAGCGCGACGGCGAGGACGATTCCCCACAGGAAGCGTGACCTCCGGTAGGGGTTAGCCTTACAGAGCGCCCCGAGCCAGCGCCGGCAGACGAAAGACGCCGCGACCGGGTCGGCCGACCACCGGCCCGGCTACCGGCACGACCGAAACGAGGAGAGACGGCGACATGCCGAAGATGAAGACGCACAGTGGTGCGAAGAAGCGGTTCCGGTTGACCGGTTCCGGCAAGATCAAGCGTCGCCGTGCCAACCGCGCGCACTACAACGAGTGGAAGTCGTCCACGCTGACGCGCCGTCTCAAGAACGAGGTCGTCCTTTCCGACGCCGACACCAAGAAGATCAAGAAGCTGCTCGCCAAGTAGCGCGATTCCCCGGGGAGAAGAAACATGGCACGCGTGAAGCGGGCGCTCAACGCCAAGAAGAAGCGCAGGGTCGTCCTTGAGAGGGCCAGCGGCTACCGTGGCCAGCGGTCGAGGCTGTACCGCAAGGCCAAGGAGCAGATGCTCCACTCCATGACCTATGCCTACCGTGACCGCAAGGACCGCAAGGGCGCTTTCCGCCGCCTGTGGATCCAGCGGATCAACGCCGCGGCGAGGCAGAACGGCATGACGTACAACCGCCTGATCCAGGGCCTGCGCCTGGCCGGCATCGAGGTTGACCGTAAGATCCTCGCCGACCTGGCGGTGAACGACGGCCAGACTTTCGCCACGCTCGTCGAGGCCGCCAAGAAGGCGCTGCCGGCGAACGTGAACGCGCCGGCCGCGAGCTGAATATTTTTGACGAGGGCCCACCGTTGACGGTGGGCCCTTTGCTGTACCCGCACGAATGCGGTACGCGCGAGACGACGCCGTACCTGTACGACCCAGGGGGAGACGCATGGCCGGGTCCGAGCTGACCAACGTGAAGTCGCCGCGGGTGAAGGCCGCACGCAGGCTCACCAAGCGCGCCTTCCGTGATCAGGACCGCAAGTTCCTGGCCGAGGGCCCCCAGGCGGTGCGTGAGGCGCTGCGGCTGGCGGACGTCACCCTGGAGCTGTTCACCACGGCCGAGGCCGAGCTGCGCCACGCCGAGCTGATCACCGAGGCCACACTCCAGGGCGTGCCGGTGCACCGGGCCAGCGGCGAGGTCATGGCCGAGCTCACCCAGACCGTCACCCCGCAGGGCCTGGTCGCGGTCTGCCGGCTCGTGCACGTGCCGCTGGAGCGGGCGCTGGAGGGCACGCCGCGGCTGGTCGCGCTGCTCGCCCACGTACGCGACCCGGGCAACGCCGGCACCGTCATGCGGGCGGCCGACGCCGCGGGGGCGGACGCGGTGGTGTTCACCGACGCCTCCGTGGACCCGTACAACGGCAAGTGCGTACGCGCCAGCGCCGGAAGCCTTTTTCATCTGCCCGTCGTCATCGGTGCACCGGTGAGTCCCTCCGTGCGTCAACTCAAGGAGCGAGGCTTGCGCGTACTGGCGGCCGACGGCGCGGGCAAGCACACGCTCGACGACGTCGATCTGTCGGGTCCCACCGCGTGGATCTTCGGCAACGAGGCATGGGGACTGCCGGAGGAGATACGCGCCGAAGCGGATGATGTGGTCAGAGTGCCCATCTACGGACAGGCTGAAAGTCTCAACCTGGCCACCGCCGCGGCGGTATGCCTTTACTCCTCCGCCAGGGCTCAGCGAGTGCCCTAGGCGGCCGGAAACCCGCTATTGTCGGCGTTGTAGGCGGAGGAGGCGAGGTCGTGCACGGCGCAGAAACCGACGGGCAAGTAGTGGCCGCCGCGTGCACGATAGCCATCGACGACCTTCCCGACGGCCTCATCGTGGCCGACCGATATGGCAGGGTGGTGGCCGTCAACCGCGCCGCCGCGAGGCTCACCGGCGTCCGCATGGAGCGCGCGATCGGCTGCCACATGAGCGACGTCTTCCCCTTCCGCGACCACGACGGGCGCGACTGGTGGAAGGCGCTCGACCCCGAGGGCGGGCTGCGCAGCCGCGTCCGGGTGCCGGAGCGGCCGCTGCACCTGCCCGGCGGGCAGGAGCTCTACGTCACCGCCCGGCTGGTCCGCGAGCCGGAGCGCGGCGGCGAGGTCGAGCGCGTCGCGATCACGCTGCGCGACGGCGGCGCCCGCGCCCGGCTGGAGCGCAGCCGCGCCGACCTGGTCTCGACCGTCGCCCACGAGCTGCGCTCGCCGCTGACCAGCGTCAAGGGGTTCACCGCGACCCTGCTGTCCAAGTGGAGCCGCTTCACCGAAGAGCAGAAGCTCGTCATGCTGGAGACGGTCAACAACGACGCCGACCGCGTCACCCGGCTCATCACCGAGCTGCTCGACGTCTCCCGCATCGAGTCCGGGCGGCTGGAGGTGCGCCGCCAGGTCGTCGACCTGCCGGCCCGCGCCCGCCGGATCATCGCCGGGCGGGTCGCGGCGGGCGAGCCCGAGGACCGGTTCCGGCTCGTCGTCCACGACGACCTGCCGGAGACGTGGCTCGACCAGGACAAAGTTGACCAGATTCTGAGTAACCTGGTGGAAAACGCGCTGCGCCATGGCCGCGGCACCGTGACAATGGAGATCGAGTCCGTCGGATGGGGAGTTGCCGTGTCGGTCCGCGATGAGGGCGAGGGCATCGAGCCCGAGCTGGCCCCGCGCGTCTTCCGGCAGTTCTGGCGCGGCGGCAACAGCCGCCGTCGCGGCGGCACCGGGCTCGGCCTGTTCATCGTGAAGGGCCTGGTCGAGGCGCACGGCGGCACGATCGTCGTGCAGCGGGCGCCCGAGGGTGGGGCGGAGTTCCGATTTACCGTGCCCACCGGCACCCCCGATTTCGCGACGTCCGCCTGACAGGCCCGGCAAGCGGGATTCGGGGCCGGTGGGCCGACCCCACTAGACTCATTTCCGCTCACGCCCTGGATACGGAGCTCACTCTTGTCTGACTACGACCCCGTCGAGGTGACACCGTTGCATGCCGACGAGGTGTCGCGCATGGAGGCCGACGCCATCGCGGCGATCAAGGCGGCCGACAGCCTCGACGCACTCAAGCAGGCCAGGCTGGCGCACGCGGGCGACCGCTCGCCCATCGCCCTGGCCAACCGCGAGATCGGCGCGCTGCCGCCGGCCGCCCGCGCCGAGGCGGGCAAGCGCGTCGGCGGCGCGCGCAGAACGATCAACGAGGCGTTGGCCGCGCGCCAGGCCGAGCTGGAGGCCGAGCGCGACGCGCGGGTGCTCGTCGAGGAGACCGTCGACGTCACCCTGCCGTGGGACCGCCGGCCGCGCGGCGCCCGCCACCCGCTCACCACGCTGCAGGAGCGCATCGCCGACGCGTTCGTCGCCATGGGCTACGAGGTGGCCGAGGGGCCCGAGCTCGAAGGCGAGTGGTTCAACTTCGACGCGCTCAACATCGCCCAGGACCATCCGGCCCGCTCCGACCACGACACGTTCTTCGTCGGCTCCACCGGGTCCGGCATGGTGCTGCGCACGCAGACCTCGCCGGTGCAGATCCGCGCGCTGCTCCAGCGCGAGCTGCCGGTCTACGTCATCTCGCCGGGCAAGACGTTCCGCACCGACGAGCTCGACGCCACCCACACCCCGGTCTTCCACCAGACCGAGGGTCTCGCCGTGGACGAGGGCCTGACCATGGCCCACCTCAAGGGCACGCTCGACCGGTTCGCCGAGGTCATGTTCGGCAAGGGCATCACCACCCGGTTCCGGCCCAACTACTTCCCGTTCACCGAGCCGTCCGCCGAGATGGACCTCAAGTGCTTCGTCTGCCGCGGCGCCTCGGCGGTCCCCGGCAACCCGCCCTGCCGCACCTGCAAGTCGGAGGGCTGGATCGAGTGGGGCGGCTGCGGCATGGTCAACCCGCGGGTGCTGGTCGCCTGCGGCGTCGACCCCTCGCGTTACTCCGGGTTCGCCTTCGGCATGGGCATCGAGCGGACCCTGATGTTCCGGCACAACGCCGAGGACATGCGTGACATGGTCGAAGGAGACGTGCGCTTCACGCTCCCGTTCGGAATGGAGATCTGATGAAGGTCCCGCTCTCCTGGCTGCGGGAGTATGTCGATCTCCCGGCGGTCACCGCGCACGAGGTGGCCGACAAGCTCACCGCGGCCGGGCTCAAGCTCGAGGCCATCACCTCCCACGGCCACGACGTCAAGAACGTCGTCGTCGGCGAGGTGCTGGAGATCGAGGAGCTGACCGGGTTCAAGAAGCCGATCAGGCACTGCCGGGTCGAGGTGGGGGAGGCGACGCCGCGCGAGATCGTCTGCGGCGCCACCAACTTCGCCGCCGGCGACCGCGTGCCCGTCGTCCTGCCCGGCGGCGTGCTGCCCGGCGGGTTCGAGGTCGGGGCGCGCAAGACGTACGGGCGCATGTCCGAGGGCATGATCTGCTCCGAGCGCGAGCTCGGGCTGAGCGACGAGCACGGCGGCATCATGGTGCTGCCGCCCGACACGCCGGTCGGCGCCGACGTGGTCGAGCTGCTCGGCCTGCGTGACGACGTGATCGAGCTGGAGATCACCCCCGACATCGGCTACGCGCTGTCCATCCGCGGCGTGGCGCGCGAGGCGGCCATCGCGTTCGGGGTGGCCTTCCACGACCCCGCCGACGTCGAGGTGCCCGCCACGGACGAGCCGTCGTGGCCGGCCTCGATCGCCGACCCGACCGCCTGCGACCGGTTCGTGCTGCGCGAGGTGACCGGGTTCGACCCGGCCGCCACGAGCCCGCTGTGGATGCGCACCCGGCTGTCGCGCGCCGGCATGCGGCCGGTGTCGCTGGCCGTCGACATCACCAACTACCTGATGCTGGAGCTCGGGCAGCCGCTGCACGCCTTCGACCGGGCCAGGCTGCAGGGCGAGATCGTCGTACGCCGGGCCCTGCCGGGCGAGCGGCTGGAGACCCTCGACCACGTCGTACGCGAGCTCGACCCCGACGACATCCTCATCACCGACCAGTCCGGCCCGATCTCGATGGCGGGCACCATGGGCGGGCTGGAGACCGAGATCTCCGAGGGCTCGACCGACATCGTCATCGAGGCCGCCCACTTCTCCGCCACCGGCATCTCCCGCGAGTCGCGGCGGCACGGGCTCGTGTCCGAGGCGTCCAAGCGGTTCGAGCGCGGCGTCGACAGGGAGCTGCCGCTGGTCGCGTCCTGGAAGGCCGCGCGCATGCTGGCCGAGCTGGGCGGCGCCCAGGTCGGGCCCGGGGTCACGCACGCCGAGGTCGAGGTCACGCCCGCGCGGATCGCGATCCCCGCGAGCTACCCGGGCCGGGTCGCCGGCGTCCCCTACTCCAAGGACACCGTGATCGCCCGGCTGCGGCAGGTTGGCTGCACCGTGGCCGACGGCGACGACCCCGCGGTACGCAAGGGCGGCGTCGCCCCGACCGGAGTCGTGACCGGCGGCGCGCTGGCGGCCAAGCTGGCCGTCACCGGCGACGACATGATCACCGTCACCCCGCCGTCCTGGCGGCCCGACCTCACCGACCCCAACGACCTGGCCGAAGAGGTCATCCGGCTGGAGGGCTACGAGAACCTGCCGTCGGTGCTGCCCAGCGCCCCCGCCGGGGCCGGGCTCACCGAGGGGCAGCGGCTGCGCCGCCGGGCCGGGCGGGCGCTGGCCGAGGGCGGCTACGTCGAGGTGCTGAGCTACCCGTTCATCAGCCCCGACGACTTCGACCGGCTGCTGCTGCCGGCCGAGGACGCGCGGCGCGCGGCCATGCGGCTGGCCAACCCGCTGTCGGAGGACGAGCCGCTGATGCGCACCACGCTGCTGCCGGGGCTGCTGAAGACCCTGGTACGCAACGTCGGGCGCGGCTTCGCCGACGTGGCGCTGTTCGAGACGGGGCCGGTCTACCGGCCGCGGCCCGGCGCGCCCGAGACCGCGCCGGTGCTCGGCGTCGAGCGGCGGCCCACGGCGGAGGAGCTGGCCTCGATCGAGGCGGCCCTGCCCGACCAGCCGGTGCGCGTCGCGGTGGTGCTGGCCGGGGAGTTCGAACGCTCCGGCTGGTGGGGCAAGGGACGCCAGGCGTCCTGGGCCGACGCCGTACAGGCCGCGCGGCTGGTCGCCGAGGAGGCCCGGCTGGAGCTGTCCATCAGCGCCGACCAGCACGAGCCGTGGCACCCCGGCCGGTGCGCCGCGCTCTACGTCGGCGACACGCTGGTGGGGCACGCCGGTGAGCTGCATCCGCGGGTCATCGAGGCGTACGGCCTGCCGCCGCGCACCGCGGCCATGGAGCTGGAGCTGACCCGGCTGGAGCAGGCCATGCCGGGGCCGGTGCAGGCGCCCGCGGTGTCGGCCTACCCGGTGGCCACGCAGGACGTCGCGCTGATCGTGCCCGACTTCACGCCGGTGGCCGACGTCGAGGCGGCGCTGCGCGACGGGGCCGGGGAGCTGCTGGAGTCGATCCGGCTGTTCGACGTCTACGCCGGGGAGCAGGTGGGCGAGGGCAACAAGTCGCTCGCCTACACGATGCGCTTCCGGGCGCCGGACCGTACGCTGACGGTCGAGGAGACGACGGCGGCCAGGGACGCCGCGGTGGCGCTGGCCGCCGACCGCGTCGGCGCCCAGCTCCGCAGCTCCTGATTCCTGGCTGGTGAAGGGCCGGCCCCGGCTTGTGCCGGGCCGGCCCTTTCACATGCGGTCGACCTCGCCGAGATCCACGTCGAGGTCGAAGGGGACGGTGAGCTTCAGCCGGTCGTGATGCAGGCCGGTCAGGGCGTAGAGACCGGTCGCGGGGTCGAGCTCGTAGACGTAGGCGACCGGCTTGCCGGCCTGCTCCTCGATCCGCCAGAAGTGCGGGATGCCGGCCTCGGCGTAGAGCACCGGCTTGCGCTTGCGATCGCGGACGCGCGACTCCGGCGAGACCACCTCGACCGCCAGAATCACGTCCTGTCCCCGGAAGAACGTCTGCCTCCCGCCCGTGACGGCGTCGGCCCGGACGACGCAGACGTCCGGCTCGGGCCGCTGGGCGGGATCGAGGATCACGCTCATCTCCCGCCGGACGCGTTGGCCCTCCGGGGCGGCGCGACGCAACTCGCCCTCCAGCAGCGACACCACGCACATGTGGAAGGAGGCTTGGGGACTCACGAACACCAAGCTTCCATCAATCAACTCTGTGTGTGCAGGCAAATCCGCAATGTGATCGAGGTCTTCTGCAGCGAACCCGCGGGCAGGCGGAAAGACCCAGTCGGGCAGTGAGGGAGAAGTCATCTCGACGGTCACCGCTTCGGCAGTCATGGTTTCAACGCTACCAACCTATTCTTCTCACGCCACGTGAACGGTCGGATACGGCAGCGCGGCTGGGACAATGGGCGGATGACGGTGCTGCTGGTGTTCGGCGAGCGGGAGGATGCCGAGGAGGTGGCCGAGACGCTGGGGGAGTGGTATCCCGCGCTCGGCGTGCCGCGGGTGGTGCGTGAGACGCTGGCCGGGGAGGACGACGCCGAGGACGCGCAGTGGCTCGTGGTGGCGGAAGGGCTCGGGGAAGGGCTGGACGAGGCGGCGCTGGCCGGTCTGGACGCGCTGGCCGAGCGCTACGGCGGGTGGCGCGAGACGGGCTGAGCCGCCCGCCGGCGCGAGGTCACGTGGGCTGGGTGGCGACCTGGCGGCGGGCCTTTTCAGCTAGGGCGTGTTCGTCGGTGCGGGCGTCGTAGCGGCGGAACGACGGCAGTGCGGCCGCCAGGGCGAGCACCGCGCCGACGCAGAGCAGGCCGCCCGCGCCCAGTGAGAAGCGGATGCCGCCGAGGTTGGCCATGAGGCTCGCCCGGGCGTTGCCGAGCATCGGGCCGCTGGCGTAGGAGAGCAGCTCGATGCCGGCCAGCCGGCCGCGCAGCTCGCTCGGGATCGTCTGGTTCCACATGGTCGAACGGAAGATGCCGCTGACCATGTCGGCCGCCCCGGCGAGGGCCATGCAGACGACGACGATCCAGATGTTCGGGGCCAGCGCGGCGAGCGCCACGGCCGCGCCCCACAGGGCCGCCGCGATGATAACGCCGAGGCCGTGGCGTTGCACGCGGGCCGCCCACGCCCCGGTGAGCGAGGCGATGAGCGCGCCGATCGCGCCCGCCGAGTACAGCAGCCCGAGCGCCTGTGGCGCGCGCAGTTGGTCGGCGAGGAACGGGAACAACGCCGTCGACATGGCGAACACCATGGCCGCCATGTCCACCAGGTAGGTGCCCATGAGGTCGCGGCGCCCCACCGCGTAGCGGACGCCCTCGACCAGGGAGCGCAGCGACGCGGGCGCGGCGTCCTCGGCGGGCGGCAGCGACCGGATCCGCCACAGCAGCACCAGCGAGCCGAGGAACGTCAGCGCGTCCACCCCGTACGCCGCCGCGACCCCCGCCGAGGTCACCAGCAGGCCGCCGAGCGCCGGGGCCACGATGGCGCCGAAGTTCCAGCGCAGGCTGGACAGCACCGCGGCCGCCGCCTGTTGCTCGTGCTTGACGACCTGCTGGAAGAACGCCTCCATGCTGGGCCGCTGGAGTGAGCCGATGCCGGTGGAGATCGCGCCCATCACGTAGAGGACCCAGATCTGGGGCGACGGCAGCATGGCGTTGACCATGAGCGCGAGCGAGGTGAACAGCAGGCCCAGCTCGCTCAGCACGATGATCTTACGGCGGTCGAGGGCGTCGGCGATGGCGCCGCCCCAGAGCCCGCACACCACCATCGGCACGAACTCGGCCAGGCTGACCAGCCCGACCGCCAGGTAGGAGCCGGTGAGCTCCTTCATCTGGTAGGGCACCGCCACCACCGAGATGAACGTGCCGAACATCGTGATGATCCCGGAGGCGAACATCAGCCGGTAGTCCCGGGAGTCGCGCAAGGGGCTCACATCGATGCGGAATTGACGAAAGAAGCGTCTGGCGAGGTCGGGCACGGCTTCAGATTGTCGGGGGCGAGGGCGGAGAACCGCAAATCGTTTTCGGATCGCGAAACGCGACAGGGCCCCGGGGGCGTTCCCCGGGGCCCTGTCGATCGCGGGTCAGGCGGCCGGGACCTGGTCCAGGAAGCCCAGCACCCGGCGGATCCTGCCGTCCTCGGCCAGCTCCACCACGTCGAAGCCGACGGCGACCGGCTCTCCGTCCGCGGGGCCGAGGTGCCAGGTGAAGCGGGCGATGTGGTGGTGGGCGTCGTACACCTCGCCCGGGGTGAACACCAGGCCGGGGAACATGCCCTGCGCGCCGGCGATCACGGCGGCGATGCCGTCGTGCCCGGCCACGTCGGCCAGCGGGTCGGTGTAGGTGGCGTCCTCGGTCCACAGTGCGGCCACGGCCTTGGCGCGGGCCTCGGCGTCGGTCTCGTTCCAGGCGGCGACGTAGCGCTCGACGAGGGTGTTGTCCATGATGATCGTCATCTCCTCAGTGGTTGTTCGTTCAGCTGACGCGGGCCTTGCGCAGGCCCATGATCTGCAGCTCGGCGAAGGCGGCCACGGTGACGGCCTGGGCGATCGCCCAGATCGCGCCGACGGTGGTGAGGCCCAGGGCGCCGGTCACGACGGCGGCGAGGCTGCCGAGGGTCCAGGCGGCGTTCAGGGCGATCACGGTCCGCGGGCCGGCCTGTCCGAGGTCGCGGCGGGTGGCCAGCAGTCCGACGGCGATGCCGTAGATCAGGAGGAAGGCGCCGATGCCGCGCAGCAGGCCCGCGTCGGGGCCGAGCAGGTCGGCGACGGGTCCGGCGAAGGCGAGGTAGGCCAGGCCGTTGCCGCCGGTGACGACGGCGTCGGCGGCCAGGGCGAGGCGCAGGAATCTGGCCTTATCGGCGGTGACGGTAACGGCGGTCATATCGGGCCCTCCTACAGGTGGCTGTCCTTGTGACACCTCGAAGATGTCAGCCACGGGGTAGGGGGCGCGATTACGCGTCAGGTAAGCGAAGGTGCGGAAAAGGGGGCTGAGCTGGGGAGACGACGGCGAAATTCACTTACGGAGGCGCGGCCGCCCCCCACGGAGCGACCGCGCCGGCGGTGATCAGGACTGGGGGGTGCCGAGGACCTCGCGGCGCAGGTGCGTCTTGAGGATCTTGCCGCCCGGGTTGCGCGGCAGCTCGCCCTCGCGGAACCACACGTGCACGGGGATCTTGAACTTGGCGAGCCGCCCGGCCAGGAACTCCCGCAGCTCATCCGCCGTGAGCGAGGCGCCCGGCGCGAGCCGGACGACGGCGCCGACCTCCTCGCCCAGCTCGTCGTGCGGCACCCCGATCACGGCGGCGTCGTCCACCGCCGGGTGCTCGAACAGGGCGGCCTCGACCTCGGCGCAGTAGACGTTCTCGCCGCCGCGGATGACCATGTCCTTGGCGCGGTCCACGATGTAGACGAAGCCGTCCTCGTCGATCCTCGCGAGGTCGCCGGTGTGCACCCACCCGTCGACGAACGTCTCGGCCGTGGCCTCAGGCTTGTTCCAGTAGCCGAGGATGACGTTCGGGCCGCGGATGCACAGCTCGCCGACCTCGCCGGGGGCGAGCTGCTCGCCCGCCGGGTCCACGACGCGTACGTCCACGACGGGGGAGGGCACGCCGATGCTGTCCGGCTTGGCGTGGTAGTCGGCGCCGCCGTTGCCGATCGCGAGGGCGCTGGTCTCGGTCATGCCGTAGCCGTTGGAGGGCGCGCGGTCGGGCAGGTTGGTGGTGATGCGCTCCAGCAGCTTGGGCGGGGCGGGAGCGCCGCCGTAGCCGAGCGTGGAGAGGGACGACAGGTCGTGCTTGTCGAAGTCGGGGTGTGACATGAGCTGCCAGGCGTTGGTCGGCACGCCGATCATGGCGCTGACCTTCTCCCGCTCGATGAGGCGCAGCGCCTGCCCGGCGTCCCATTTGTACATGAGCACCAGGCCGCCGCCGCTGAACATCGTCGTGGTCATGGCCGAGAAGCAGCCGGTGACGTGGAACAGCGGCACGGTCAGCAGCGTGATCCGGCGGGTCCCCGTCGCCGCGGCCGGGTCCTTGCCGGCCAGCGCCACCGAGCGCATGAGGCCGTAGGCGACGGTCATGGGGGACTGGCCGATGTTGCGGTGGCTGCCGAGCGCGCCCTTGGGGTTGCCGGTGGTGCCGGAGGTGTAGAAGATCGTGGCCGGGTCCTCGGGGGACAGCTCGACCTCGGGCAGCGTCACGTCGGCCGTGACCTCGCCCAGGACGTCGGCGAACGCCCGCGCCCCGCCGGTGGCCTCGCCCCTGGTGACGATCATCGGCACGCCGGTGGAGGCCAGCCGTTCGGCCCGCTCGCCGTCGGCGATGAGCACCTTCGCGCCGGAGTCGCGCACGCCGTAGGCCAGCTCGTTCTCGGTCCACCAGGCGTTGAGCGGCACGGCGACGGCTCCGGCGGCGAGCACGGCGGAGAAGGAGATCACCCATTCCGGGTAGTTGCGCATGGCCACGGCCACGCGGTCGCCCTTGCGCACGCCGTACTCGTCGATCAGGCGGTTGGCCAGTGTCGCGGCACGGCGGAAATGGTCCTCGAACGTGATGTGCTCGTCCTCGTAGACGAGGAAGACCTTCTCGCCGTGGAACCGGCTCATCTCCAGCAGCGCCCGGAAGTGGGCGGGTGCGTGCTTCCACGTTCGTACCCCGGTGTCGCCTATCTCCTCCATCTCGAAGAGCTGGCCGGGGCCGGTGAGCTGGGCCTGGACCTGGGCGTGCGTAAGGGTCATCTGCAGAACGCTCCCCGCTGTGGACGATTATTCTGGAAAAGCCACAGTACCGACCGGTCAGTACGTTTCGCTAGAGTTACATGTCTGATGAAACTTTCATGACTCTGCCGATACTTTCAGGCTCCCAACTGCTGTTTTGGCGTCCGGCGAGTCGTGGCATTGACCCTCAACGAGCATGTCAATACCGTCTGCGATGCGATCCATGAGGGATCGAAAACTTTCGGATCGAATGCCCGCCCCCCCCGGAGGTCGATGTCCGTGCTTTCGTCCGCGCTCGTCAGAATCCTCACCTTGCTGGGGATTTTCGCAGCCTTCCTGCTGCCCACCACCTCGGCCCAGGCGTCCGCGCCGCTGCGCACGCACGCCGCGGCCAAGGGCAAGTTCATCGGCACGGCGCTCGCCACCGGCCCGCTCGGCAGTGAGACCTCCTACCGCACCATCGCGGGCACCGAGTTCAACCAGATCACCGCCGAGAACGCGATGAAGTGGGAGTCCACCGAGCCCAACCAGGGCCAGTTCACCTTCAGCGGCGCCGACCAGATCGTCAACTTCGCCACTCAGAACAGCCAGCAGGTCCACGGCCACACCCTGGTCTGGCACCAGCAGACGCCGGGCTGGGTCCAGAGCCTCGGCGCCAGCGCCATGCGCTCGGCGATGCAGAACCACATCACCCAGGTCGTCGGGCACTACGCCGACAACCCGGCCGTGGTCTCCTGGGACGTCGTCAACGAGGTCTTCGACGAGAACGGCGGCTGGCGCTCCTCGTTCTGGTACAACACCCTGGGCCAGAGCTTCGTCGCCGACGCCTTCCGCGCCGCCCGCGCCGCCGACCCCGACGCCCGGCTGTGCATCAACGACTACAACGTCGAGGGCATCAACGCCAAGAGCACCGCGATGTACAACCTCGTCTCGTCGCTGCGCCAGCAGGGCGTCCCCGTCGACTGCGTGGGCCTGCAGAGCCACCTCGCCATCCAGTACGGCTTCCCGAGCGACATGCAGCAGAACATGGAGCGCTTCGCCGCGCTCGGCGTCCAGGTCCGGGTCACCGAGCTGGACGTGCGCATGCAGATCCCGCGCGACAGCTCCAAGGACACCACCCAGGCCACCTACTACCGCAACGTCGTCAACGCCTGCCTCGCGGTGACCGCCTGCGCCGGCGTCACCATCTGGGGCTTCACCGACAAGCACTCCTGGGTGCCCGACACCTTCCCCAACGAGGGCTTCGCGCTGCCGTACGACGCCAACTACCAGCAGAAGCCGGCGTACACGGCCGTGCACGACGCGCTGGCGGGCGGCACGAGCGGCGACACCACCCCCCCGAGCACCCCGGGCACGCCGACGGTCGGCACGGTCACCTCAAACTCCGCCGCGCTGACCTGGAGCGCCTCCACCGACACCGGCGGCAGCGGCCTGGCCGGCTATAACGTCTACCGCGAGCAGGGCGCCACCGACACGCTGCTCGGCCAGAGCACCACCGCCTCGATCACGCTGACCGGGCTGAGCCCCAGCACGCAGTACCAGGTGTACGTGCGCGCCAGGGACGGCGCGGGCAACCTGTCCGGCAACTCCGCGCTCGCCACGTTCACCACCCAGGCCGGGCCGGGCGGGGGCGGCGGCTGCACCGCCACCGGGACCGTGCAGACCCAGTGGAGCGGCGGCTACGTGATCCAGCCCGTGACCGTCACCAACACCGGCACCTCCGCCATCACCGGCTGGACCGTCACCTTCACCCTGCCCGCCGGGCACACCCTGGTCGGCTCGTGGAACGCCACCCTGACGGTGAGCGGCCAGACCGTGACCGCGAAGAACGCCGCCTACAACGGCAACCTGGCCCCGAACGCCGGCACCTCGTTCGGCTTCCAGGTGAGCCGCCCGAGCGGGAACACGCAGACCCCCTCCACCTACACCTGCGCCTGACGGCCGGGCAGACCGGGCACCCCTGGACCGCGCTCCGGGGGTGCCCGTCCCGTTCAGCGCTCCAGCGTGATGCCCTCGCGGCGCAGGTCCTCGATGACGCCGTCGACCAGCCGGGTGGCGACCGTGTGGCGCAGCCGGCCCTCCTCGCGCAGCTCGCGGACGGCAGGCACCGGGTCGGGGTCGGCGAACAGCCGCTCGTCGGCGTGGTCGGCCGGGCGGCCGGTCGGGTCGAGCGTCCACCAGGACGCTTCCAGGGCGATGCCGTTGGGGTCGCTGAAGTAGATCGAGCGCAGGAAACCGTGGTCGATGACGTCGGTGACCTCGCAGCCGTGCGCCTTCAGCCGGTCGCGCATGCGGTGCAGCGCCTCCTCGTCCGGCAGGTGCAGTGACAGGTGGTCGAACTGGGCCGCGCGCGCGTACGGGACGCCCGCGGGCTTGGCGAAGCTGTCGAGCGGCTGGTCGGCGTACTCGAAGAAGGCGACCGTGTTGCCGGGCGCGACGTCGAAGAAGTAGTGCTTGAACGCGGGGACGGCCAGGGTGGCGACGAGGCGGGCGCCGAGCACGCCGTGCCAGAAGCGCACGGTGGCGTCCATGTCCGCGGTCACCAGGGCGAGATGGTGCACGCCGCGCCAGTGCACCTGATCGGGGGTCTCAGCCATACGTCAACCGTACGCCTTTCAACTATTGGCGGTAAGCCCTAACGGAAGCCGCGCTCTGACCGGTCGCGGCGGAAGGCGTCCAGGCGGCCGAAGTCCAGCTCGTGGACGGAGACGGCGTCGTCGGGCGGCCCGGTGAAGAAGCCGGTGTGGGTGTGCGGGCAGGGGTTGGCGAGGCCGGTCACGCCCGCGCACGGATGCCCGTGGTAGGTGGTCTCGTGGTGCCAGTCGCTCACGGCCACGTACGTCATGAACTCGTACGCGCGAGCCACGCTCATGTGCTGCCAGAGCTGCCGGGCGGGGGCGGGGCCGTCCCAGCGGGTCACCGAGAAGGCGGGCACCAGCACGGCGTCCGGGCCGTCCGCGCCCGCCAGGCTGGCCGAGTACCACAGGTCGGCGCAGAGCAGCACGTGCAGGCGGCGGCCGTGCAGCTCGAAGCCGCCGCCGGGACGGCCGGGGACGACGCCGGAGCGCAGCTCCAGCCCGTAGGGGTGGGCCTTGTCGTACTCGGCGAGCAGCGTGCCGTCCGCGCCGGCCGCCGCGCCCCGGTTGACCCGCCCGCCGGGACCGGAGTCGTCGTAGTGGGAGCCGCCGACCACCGCCATCCCCGAGCCCCTGGCCAGCTCGCGCACCCGCGCTAAATAGTCGGCGCGCGGAAGGGACGCGCCGGCCAGCTCGGGCAGGATCATCAGCTCGGCGGAGCGGGGGGTGACCAGCGCCTCGACGGCGTCGAAGTTGGCGTGGCCGTCGGGGGAGTAGCGCGGCGGCTGCACAAGGAGGATCTTCACCCTCCTACTCTGTCCCCCCGGGGATGGCGGCCAGCAACTCCCGGGTGTAGCCGTCGGCCGGCCGGTCGAAGATCTCCTCCGTCGTGCCGCTCTCCACGATCCGGCCGCGCCGCATCACGTGCACCTGGTGCGAGATCATCCGGACCACCGCCAGGTCGTGGCTGATGAACAGGTAGCTGAGGCCCAGCTCGCGCTGCAGCTCGCCGAGCAGCTCCAGGATCTGCGCCTGGACCAGCACGTCGAGCGCGGAGACCGCCTCGTCGAGCACCACCAGTTCGGGCGACAGGGCGAGGGCCCGCGCGATGGCCACCCGCTGGCGCTGGCCGCCGGACAGCTCGTGCGGCAGCCGCTCGCCCATCGACGCCGGCAGCGACACCTGCTCCAGCAGGGCGGCGGCGGCCTTGCGGCGCTCGGCCGCGGTGCCGACGCCGTGCACGCGCAGCGGCTCGGTGATCGACTTCTCGACGGTGTAGCGGGGGTCGAGCGAGGCGTACGGGTTCTGGAAGACCGGCTGCACCCGGCGGCGGAAGGCGAACAGCTCGCGCCGCCCCAGCCCGGCCAGGTCGGTGCCGTCGAACCGGATGCCGCCGGCGGTGACCGCCTCCAGCCCGAGCACCAGGTTGGCGGTCGTGGACTTGCCCGAGCCCGACTCGCCGACGATCGCGACGGTACGCCCGCGCGGGATCCGGAAGGACACGTCGTCCACCGCGACCAGTTCCTCGTCCGTGCCGCGCAGCGGGAAGACCTTGCGCAGCCCCTCGACCACGACCAGGTCCTCCGGCGGCGGTCCCGCAGGCTCGGCCACGCGTACCGACGACAGGCTCGGCGCCGCCCCCAGCAGCCGCCTGGTGTAGTCGTGACCGGGCGCGGCCAGGATCTCGGCCGCCGGGCCCGTCTCCACGATCTCGCCCTGGTACATGACGGCCACCACGTCCGCCCGCTCGGCCGCGAGCGCCAGGTCGTGCGTGATGAGCAGCACCGCCGTGCCCATCTCCGCGGTGAGCGCGGCGAGCTGGTCCAGGATGCGCCGCTGCACGGTCACGTCCAGCGCTGAGGTGGGCTCGTCGGCGATGAGCAGCCGCGGCCGGCAGGCCAGCCCCATGGCGATCAGCGCCCGCTGGCGCATGCCGCCGGAGAACTCGTGCGGGTACTGCCCGATCCGCCGCTCCGGATCGGGGATGCCGACCAGGTCCAGCAGCTCCAGCACCCGCGCGCGGGCCGCCCTGCCGGTGGCCGCGCCGTGCACCTCCAGGGCCTCGGCGATCTGGTCGCCGACCCGCATGAGCGGGTTGAGGTTCGACATGGGGTCCTGGGGGACCAGGCCGATGCCCGCGCCGCGGATCGCGGTCATCTCCCTGCGGCTCGCCCGCGCCAGGTCGCGCCCCTCGAACAGGATCTCCCCGGCGGTGATGCGGCCGTTGTCGGGCAGGAGCCGGTTGATCGCGGCGGCCGTGGTGGACTTGCCCGAGCCCGACTCGCCGACGACCGCGACGGTCTGGCCGGGCAGGATGTCCATCGAGACGTTCCGTACGGCGGTGACGTCCTGCTTGCGGGTGCGGAAGGCGACCGACAGGCCGCGGATCTCCAGGAGCGGGGTCATGCGTTCCTCGTCTGTCGCGTGACGGCCTGCAGCAGGCCGTGCCAGAGGTCGTCGGTCGGCGTCGGCACGCCCGTGACGAGCAGGCGGTTGCTCGCCACGACCAGGGCCACGTCCCGGCCGGGGACGAAGCCGATCGCGCAGCCGACGTACCCGGGGTGGCCGAGCACGGTCACGCTCTCGCCGCCCAGGTCGAGGGCGTAGCGGCGGAAGCCGAGCGCCTGCTCGGGGTCGGGGCCGGGGGCGAAGAACTCGCGGACCGTCTCCGGCCGCCACAGACGGTCGTGCTCCTCGTACCGGGACATCGCCAGGCAGTAGCGCAGCAGGTCGGGCACGGTCGAGAAGAGCCCCGCGTGCCCGGCGACGCCGTCGAGGGCGTGGAAGGCGTTGCCGTCGGCCGGCTCGCCCAGCACCGGCCCGCGCCGCCAGCCGGCGAAGTCGGCGCTGCGGTAGGGGACCGGGTACGGGCGGCCGGTGTCGAGCATGGTCATCTCCACCCGGTCGTCGAGCGCGCTCATGGCGACCTCGGTGCCCGTGGGGCGGGCGTAGGTGGTGCGGGTCAGGCCGAGCGGCCTGGTCACCAGCTCGGCCACGGCCCGGTCCAGCCGCAGCCCGGTCACGGCCGAGACGATCCGGCCGAGCAGGATGAAGCCGAGGTCGGAGTAGTGCCGGGCACGGCCGGGCCGGTAGCGGGGCGGCGGCAGGTCGGCCCGCACGTACAGCGGCCACCACTCCCACAGGCCGCCCCGGTGCAGCAGCAGGTCCCGTACGGTGATGGCCTCGTACGAGTGCGGCAGGTACGCGCTCAGCGGCGCGTCCAGGTCCACGAGCCGCTCCGACACCAGCCGGATGAGCGCCGTCGTGGTCGCCACGACCTTGGTGACCGAGGCGAGGTCGTGATGGGTGTCCGGCGTCATCGGGGCCTCGCCGGCCAGCGCCCCGCCCTCCTGGCGCACGGTGCGGTGGCCGGTGCACTCGTCGAGGTCGAACCACGGCGTGCGCGCGGCGGTGATCAGTCCGGGCGGCGGCTCGGGCGGCCGCTCGGCGACGGCCGGATCCGCGCTCATCGGTCCAGCACCAGCGAGCGGGGTGGCACCGTGACCGGCGCGGGCAGCGCCAGCGGTCCCGCGCCGGGGGTCAGCGTGCCGAGGACGCGCGGCGCGGACGCGCCCGTCCCGCCGGGCACCGTGCCGGGCAGGCCATGGAGGCTCAGCCAGCCGATCAGCGCGAACGCGATGGCCTCCTTGTCGTCGGCGGGCGCCCCGTAGGCGTCCGACACCGACACCCGCACGCCGGGCAGGGCCGCGCGCAGGCCGTCCATGACGACCGGGTTGCGGCAGCCGCCGCCGGAGACCACCAGCGTCGCCACCCCTGCGGCCCGCACGTCGGCGGCCACGGTCCGCACGGTCAGCTCGGTGAGCGTCGCCACCAGGTCGGCGTCACTCACGTCATCGTCCGGCAGGCCCGCCAGGGCGGCCTCCACGTAGCCCAGGTGGAACAGCTCCTTGCCGGTGCTCTTCGGCGGGGCCAGCCGGTAGTAGGGCTCGTCCAGCAGCGCCGCCAGCAGGCCGGGGTGCACCCGCCCGGAGGCCGCGATCGCGCCGCCGGCGTCGTAGCCCCGGGGGTCCAGGCCGCGGGCGGTCACCACGGCGTCGATGAGCGCGTTCGCCGGGCCGATGTCGTAGGCGGACAGCCGGCCGTCGCGCAGCACGGTCATGTTCGAGATGCCGCCCAGGTTGAGCGCAGCGGCGCCGTCCTCCAGGCCGCCGAGCAGCAGCCCGTCCAGCACCGACACCAGCGGCGCGCCGTGCCCGCCCGCGGTGATGTCGCGGATGCGCACGTCCGACAGCACCGGCACGCCGGTCCGCTCGGCGATCCACGCCGGCTGTCCGATCTGCAGGGTGCCGCGCGCGTGCGCCCCCTCCACCCAGTGGAACACCGTCTGCCCGTGCGAGACGATCAGATCGACCGGCCCGCCCGCCTCGATCGCCGCCGCCGCGGCCTCGGCGAAGCACTGACCGATGAGCGTGTCCAGCACGCACACCTCCGCCAGCGTCACGGGCGCGGGCGGCAGCGCCGCGAGCAGCCGCGCCCGCAGCTCCGCCGGGTACGGCGTGCTCGCCGTGTGCCCGACCCGGCCGCGCAGCACCTCACCCTCCGGCGTGAAGTCGACGACGGCCACGTCGATGCCGTCGTGCGAGGTGCCGGAGATCATCCCGAGAATCCTCATGCCCGCTCCCCCAGAGCCGTACGCAGCCGCCCGCCGGCCCCGGCCAGCCGCGCCGCGGCCTCCTGGGGCGTCAGGTCGAACCGCGAGGCGACGACCGCCTGCTTGACGTTGAAGCCGTTCTGCCGCAGCGCGGACAGCGCCTCGGCGCGCCCGGCCCCGGTGATCGCGCGCACGATGCGCACGGCCCGCTCGCGCAGCTTGCCGTTGCTCGGCCGTACGTCCACCATCAGGTTCCCGTACGTCTTGCCGAGCCGCACCATGACGATGGTCGAGAACATGTTGAGCACGAGCTTCTGCGCCGTGCCCGCCTTGAGCCGGGTCGAGCCGCTGATCACCTCGGGCCCGACCGGCACCTCGACGGCGTACGCGGCCGCCGCGCCGAGCGGCGTCCCGGTGTTGCAGGCCAGGCCCACGGTCAGCGCGCCGCGCTCGGCCGCCCGCCGCACCGCGGCCACCACGTACGGCGTCCGCCCGCTGGAGGCGATGCCCACGACGGTGTCGAGCGGCCCGACACCGGCGCCGTCGATGGCGGCGGCGCCGGCCTGCTCGTCGTCCTCGGCGCCCTCGCAGGGCGCGACGATCGCCCGCGGTCCGCCCGCGATGATCGCGAACACCTGGTCGGGCGGCGTCCCGAAGGTCGGCGGACACTCGGAGGCGTCCAGCACGCCGAGCCGCCCCGGCGTGCCCGCCCCCACGTAGATCAGCCGCCCGCCGCGCTGCATGCGCTCGGCCGTGGCCTCGATGGCCGCGACGATCTGGGGCAGCGCTCCCGCCACGGCGGCGGGGACGGTGGCGTCGGCCGCGTTCATGGTCGCGGCGAGCTCCGCCACGCTCATCGTGTCGATGCCGGAGAAGCGGGGGTCGGCCGCTTCTGTGGTCAGATTCGTGAGATTCACCGCTTGCCTCGGTTTCGCGGGTCGAGTGTGTCACGCAGGCCGTCGCCCAGCAGGTTCAGCCCCACCACGAGCAGCACGACGACCGCGCCCGGCGCGATCAGCGTCCACGGGGCCACGAACACCAGGCTGCGCGCCTCGAAGATCATCGAGCCGAGCGACGGCGCGGGCGGTGGCGTGCCGAGCCCCAGGAAGCTCAGCGACGCCTCGGTCAGCACCGCCCAGGACAACGACAGGGCGACCTGGATGACGATGATCGAGGTGATGTTGGGGAGGACGTGCCGGAACATGATCTGCGCGCGGCTCTGGCCGGTCGCGACGGCGGCCCTGACGTACTCGATCTCCCTGAGCGACAGCACGGGGCCGCGGGTGACGCGGATGAAGATCGGCACGTACACGATGGCGATGGCCACCGCCACGGTGAACCAGTTGCGCTCCAGCACCGACGCCAGCGACAGCGCCAGCAGCAGCGGCGGGAACGCGAACAGCACGTTCGTCACCCCGCCGATCGCGCCGTCGGCGAGGCCCCGGTAGAAGCCGGACACCAGGCCGCCGAGCGTGCCGGCCACGGTCGCGAACGCCACCGCGACGACCGCGATGAGCGCCGAGTTGCCGACCCCGGCCGCCACCCGGGAGAACACGTCCCTGCCGAACTGGTCGGTGCCGAACAGGTGCGACCCCGACGGCGCGAGGAAGCGCTCCGGCGGGTTCTGCGCGATCGGGTCGTAGGGCAGCAGCCCGAGGAACGACAGCGCCGCCACCACGGCCAGCAGCACCAGGATCACTGTGCCCGACACCGCGGCGGGGCTCCTGCGCAGCGCGCTCACGACGCCCTCACCCGCGGGTCGATCACCCGGTAGAGCACGTCGGTCAGCAGGTTCACCAGCACGAACGCCAGCGCGATCACCAGCACCGTGCTCTGCACCACCGCGTACTCCTTCTGCTGGATGCCGAGCAGCACCTGCCGTCCGATGCCGGGCACGGAGAAGATCTGCTCGACCACGACCGCGCCGCCGAGCAGGTAGCCGAACTGCAGGCCGGTCATGGTGACGATGGGCACGAGCGCGTTGCCGAGCACGTGCCTGACCTGCAGCCGCCGCTCCGGCACGCCCTTGGCGCGGGCGGTGCGGACGAAGTCCTCCGAGCGCACCTCCAGCACCGCCGCCCGGGTGGTGCGCAGGATCGGCGCGGCGATGCCGAAGCCCAGCACGAGCGCGGGCAGGACCATCTGCCGCAGGTTGAGCAGCGGGTCCTCGGCCAGCGTCGCGAAGCCCTGCCCGTTGGGGTTGAAGCCGAACGAGGCGGCGAACACCGACAGCAGCGTGGTGGCCAGCAGGAACGCCGGGATCGACAGCCCGGCGAGGCTCACGACCTGCCCGAGCGCGTCCCGCGCCGCGTTCGGGCGGGAGGCGGCCAGCATGCCGAGCGGCACCCCGATGAGCAGCGCCAGCACGATCGACAGCACCGCCAGCTCGGCCGTCACCGGCAGCGAGCGCAGCGTGAGGTCGAGGACGCTCTGCTGGTTGCGGGCAGAGTAGCCGAAGTTGCCGGTGAACATGTTGCCGAGCCAGGCGAAGAACTGCGTGACCAGGGGCTGGTCGAGCCCGTAGTAGCGCTCCAGCGCCGCCTGCTGGGCCGGGGTGAGCGCGGCGGCCTCGGTGCCGAGGCCCGCGGTGATCTGGTTGCCGGGGATCGCCCGGAGCATGACGAACACGAACACCGCCACCCCGAACAGGGTGCCTGCCGTGCCCGCCGCCCGACGGACGACCCGGTTGCGGAGGAACGCTCTCATGTCAGGAGACGGACGTGGCACGCAGCGACTGGAGCGAGCCGTTGGCCATCGGCGTGAAGCCCTGCACGCCCGAGGTCGTCGCCGTGTAGGTGTAGCCGGAGAACAGCCAGATCCAGGCCGCGTTGTCCTCCAGCTCGGCGGCCACCTGGTCGTAGATCGCCTTGCGGGCGGCCTGGTCGGTGGTCGCCTTGCCCTCGGCGAACAGCTTGTCCAGCTTGTCGGAGCTGTAGCCGGCGACCTTGTTGAGGTTGCCGTCGCTGGTGAAGTAGCGGCCGTAGGAGCCGTCGGGGTCGGGACGGCCGCCATTGAGCGCCACGGCCGCGTCGAAGTCGGCGGCCACCCAGCGGTCCACGAACGCGCCGGACTCCAGCACCTCCAGGTCGAGGTTGATCTTGGCCTCGGCGAGCTGGGCCTTGAGGTTCTGGGCCTCGTTGACGGAGGTGGCGTACTCGCCCTGGGAGACGATGGTCTTGATGGTCACCCCGCCGGACTTGCCGGCCTTGGCGAGGTAGTCGGCGGCCTTGGCCAGGTCGCGGGCGGGGCAGGGCCGCTTGTTCGGGTCCGACTTGAAGGCCGGCGCGGTGTTGGGGCCGGTCACCTCGCCCTCGCCCAGCGCGGCGGTGTCGAGCACCTGCTTGCGGTCGATCGCGCACTGCACGGCCAGGCGCACGTTGACGTCGCCGAGCTCGCCGCGGCGCGCGTTGAGCTGGAGCGCGTGGTAGTTGAGCTGCGGCGTCTTGGCGACGGTGACCGTGCCGCCGCCCTCGGCGGTCTGCGCCACCAGCGGGTCGTTGAAGACGGCGAGCTGCACGTTGCCCGACTGCATGGCCGAGACGATGGACGACTCGTCGGGGATCACCCGGAACTCGACCGCCGGCGACTTCGCCTTCTCCGCGCCCCAGTACGCGTCGTTCCTGGTCAGCGTGATCGACTGGCTCGGCACCCGCTTGCCCAGCTTGAAGGGACCGGTCCCGTTGGGGGTGGCCGACAGCTTCTCCTCGGTGTCGTCGGAGGAGAGCATCGCCATGTTCACCGTGGCCAGGTTGGCGGGCAGCGCGGCGTCCGGGGTGGACAGCTTGAGCACCACCGTGTTCGCGTCGGGCGCCTCGACGGACTTCACCGACGACAGGGAGGCGCGGGCCACGGCCGCGGTCTTCTCGTCCATGATCTTGTCAAGGGAGGACTTGACGTCGGCGGAGTCGAAGGCGCTGCCGTCGGCGAAGGTGACGCCCTGGCGCAGCTTGAGCGTCAGGGTCTTCCCGTCCTCGGAGGCCTCCCACGACTCGGCGAGCCCGGGGACCACGTTGAGGTCCTTGTCGAACTCGGTCAGCGTGCCGTACAGGTTCTGCAGCACGTTGACGGCCTGGAACTGGGTGGCCTTCCAGGGGAACAAGGTGTCCGGGTCGGAGGTCACGCCGACCACCAGCGGCTTGCCGCCACCCGTGCCCTCGGCGCCAGGGGCGGGCCCGGAGGAGTCGGACCCGGAGGAGGACGAGCAACTGGCGAGGGCAAGGGACAGGGTCGCGGCGAGGGCGGCCGCGGAAAGCGCGCCACGGGGCATTGTGGCCTCCTCAGGGGATTGGGTTATAAAATTACCGAGACCCTACCACCAGGGTATTTTCTTTTCCTGACCGGGATGGTTGACGATGGCCGAGGACGCCGGCACCTTGCTGATCCGCATCCGCGCGGCCATGCCCGGCCTGCGCCCGTCCGAGCGGCGCATCGCCGAGGCGTTCGCCGCCGACCCCGCCGCGGCGAACCTGTCGATCGCCGACCTCGCCGCCCGCTGCGCCACCTCGACCACCTCGGTCGTCCGCTTCTACCGGCGGATGGGCTACGCCCACTACAAGGACTTCACCATCGACCTGACCAGGGCGCTGGCCAGAGAGGAGCTGGCCACCTCCGGCCTCGCCGAGGCGCCCGGCGACATCGACCGCAACGACAGCCTGGCCGGCATCGTCTCCAAGGTCGCCATGAACGAGACGCTGTCCATCGCCGACACCGCCCGCTCCCTCGACCTGGACGCCCTGGCCCGCGCGGTCGAGGTGATCGGTGCCGCCCGCCGCATCGACACCTTCGGCGTCGGCGCGAGCGCCCTGGTGGGCCTCGACCTGCAGCAGAAGCTCTCCCGCATCGGCCGCACCGCGATCAACTGGCACGACGCCCACTCCGCGTGGACCTCGGCCGCCACCCTGGACGGCACCTGCGTGGCGGTGGCGGTCTCGCACAGCGGCGCCACCGTGGACACCGCCGAGTTCCTGGCCATCGCCCGCAGGTCCGGCGCGGCCACGGTCGCGATCACGAACTTCCTGGACTCGCCGCTGGCCCGCGCGGCCGATGTGACCCTCACCACGGCCGCCCGCGAGACCGCGTTCCGCTCCGGGGCGCTCGGCAGCCGCATCGCCCAGCTCATGGTGGTGGACTGCCTGTTCACCGGGGTCGCCCAGGCGTCCTACGACAAGTCGATGGCGGCGCTGCGCGACACGTACGCGGTGGTGCACCCGAGGGCGGTCAAGCGCGGGTAACGGTGGGCGGCGGGCCGCGACGTCCGATATGGTCCCGTCGTGATCAACGGGCCCTCCCGCCGCGCTCTCTTCGCCGGAACCCTCGCCGGCCTCGCCGCTTCCCCGTCGTCGCCCGCCTCCGCGACGGCCAGGGGCGGCTTACCCTTCCGTCCCAACATCCTCGTCATCCTCGCCGACGACCTGGGATGGGGAGAGCTCGGCAGTTACGGCCAGCGCCTGATCAGGACGCCCAACCTGGACCGGATGGCGGCCGAGGGCGTGCGTTTCACCGACGCCTACGCGGGCGCCCCTATCTGCGCCCCCTCCCGCTGCGCGCTGCTCACCGGGCTGCACGCCGGGCACGGCACCGTACGCGAGAACCCCGGAGGCGGCCCCCAGCACGCGCTCACCGCCGCCGACCTCACCTTCGGCGAGCTGCTCAACCTGTCCGGCTACCGCACCGCCTGCATCGGCAAGTGGGGCTTCGGCCCCGACCGCGCCGGGCAGCCCTCGCACCCCAACGAGCGCGGCTTCGAGGAGTTCTACGGCTACATCGGCCACAAGCACGCCCACCAGTACTTCCCGAAGTACCTCTGGCACAACGACGAGAAGGTCGGCCTCGACGGCCGGCAGTACGCGCCCGACCTGTTCCGTCGGCGCGCCGTCAGCTACATCGAGCAGCACCGCGACGAGCCGTTCCTGCTCTACTACCCGACGAACCTGCCGCACGCGCCGAGCGCGGTCCCCGGCGACGCCGGCCCTTACGAGAGCCGCCCCTGGAGCGACGCCAACCGCCGGCACGCCGCCCAGATCACCCGCCTGGACCGGGACGTCGCCGCGCTGACGGGCGCGCTGCGCGACAACGGGCTGGCCGGGCGCACGCTGGTGCTGTTCCTCAGCGACAACGGCCCGCACCACGAGCAGGGCGTGACGCCCGACCTGTTCGACGCCAACGGCCCCTACCGGTCCGGCAAGCGCGCGATGTACGAGGGCGGCCTCCGCGTCCCGATGATCGCCTGGTCGCCCGCCCTGCGGCCCCGGGTCGTCCGCCAGCCCGTGGCGGGCTGGGACCTGATGCCGACGCTGGCCGACCTCGCCGGGGTGCCGGTGCCCGCCCGGCTCGACGGCGTCTCCTTCCGCGGCCTGCTCACCGGCGCGAGCGCGCCCCGGCACAAGCACCTCGTCTGGAACCGGCCGGGGAAGGCGCAGGCCATCCGCCGCGGCCGGTGGAAGGCCGTGCGCATCGCCCCGGACGCCTCCGGGACCCGGCCGGAGCGCGTCGAGCTGTACGACCTGACCGCCGACCCGGGGGAGCGGCACGACCTCGCCGCCGCCCGCCCCGAGCTGGCCGCCGAGCTCGCGGCCACGCTCGACGCCGAGATCGGGGACGACCCGCGCATCCCGTACGGGCTGCGCAGCGAGGTCGTCGGCGACGAGCTCGTGGTCACCCTGGAGAACGGCTCCGGCGTGCCCTGGAGCGACGTCGTGCTCGGCGTGGACGGCCCGCGCAAGGCCCGCGCGACCAAGGTGGAGCGGGTCGAGCCCGGCATGGCGATCTCGGTCGGCTTCCCGCTGCCCGCCGCCGGCCCCGGCCGTGCGGTCGCCCGCGCCGCGTTCAGGGCGCTCGGCCGCTCACAGCTCTTCCGCCGCCCGCACGCGAGGAGCGCCCTGGCCTCCCGCTGACCTGCCCGCGACGGGTCAGGACAGCCGGCCCACATGGGCGAGCGCCTGCTTCAGCAGCACGCCCTGCCCGCCCGTCATCTCCTGCTGCACCGCCGGGGAGCCCGCCTCCTCCGGCGTGAACCACACCAGGTCGAGGGCGTCCTGCCGGGGCCGGCAGTCGCCCGCGACCGGCACGATGTAGGCCAGCGACACCGCGTGCTGGCGCGGGTCGTGATAGGGCGTGACGCCCGGCGTCGGGAAATACTCGGCGATCGTGAACGGCTGCGGCGACACCGGGATCCGCGGCAGCGCCACGGGGCCGAGGTCCTTCTCCAGATGACGCAGCAGCGCGTCGCGGACCCGCTCGTGGTGCAGCACCCGGCCCGAGACGAGCGCCCTGCTGACCGTGCCGTCCGACGCGATGCGCAGCAGCAGGCCGACGTGGGTGACCACGCCGTATTCGTCGACCCGCACCGGCACGGCGTCGACGTAGAGGATCGGCATGCGGCCGCGTACCGACTCCAGCTCTTCCGGTGACAGCCAGGCGGGCGTCGTTTCGGTCTTTTCGGTCATTGCTTGATCGTACGGCCTAGGTCCTCAGCGCCGTGCCCTGACCGGTGGCAGCAGGGTGCGCCCGGCCAGCCACGACGCCGTGCAGACGGTCAGCACGATGCCGAGGAACGGCAGATAGTGGACGATCTTCTTGTTCATGCTCCGACTTCTGCCCGGCCTTTCGCGGCGGGAAACGGCCGGTCAGGGCGCCTCGGGGAAGACGCGGGCGGCGGCCTCGTCCCAGGCGCGGGCGTCGCCGGAGGGCTCGTAGCGGCGCAGCGGCCCGGCCGCGGCCACCAGCGCCCGCATCTCGTCCAGGCCGGACACCAGCCCGGCGGCGCGCGCCTGCACCAGCACGTTGCCGAACGTCGTCGCCTCGGCCGGTCCTGCCACCACCGGCAGGCCGCAGGCGTCCGCGGTGAGCCGGCACAGCAGCTCGTTGCGCGAGCCGCCGCCCACCAGGTGGACGACCTCGACCTCGCGCCCCGACAGCTCCATGGCCTGCCGCACCGCCCGCCGGTGCCCGAGCGCCAGGCTCTCCAGCACGCACCGCACGTAGCCGGCCTCGGTGACCGGCGGGGTCTGCCCGGTGCGGCGGAGCTCGGCGGCGATCCGGGCCGGCATGTCGCCCGGCGGCAGGAACACCGGCTCGTCCGGGTTGACCACGGCGGCGAAGGGCGGCTCGCCGGCCGCCGCCTTCAGCAGCTGCCCCAGGTCGGCGCCCTGCCAGGCGCGCAGGCACTCCTGCAGCAGCCACAGGCCCATCACGTTGCGCAGGTAGCGTACGGTGCCGTCGATGCCGGCCTCGTTGGTGAAGTTCGCCGCCCGGCTCTCCGGCGTCAGCACCGGCTCCGGCAGCTCCACCCCGGCGAGCGACCAGGTGCCGCAGGAGACGTAGGCGAAGGCGGGGCCGGTCGCGGGCACGGCGGCCACGGCCGAGGCGGTGTCGTGCGAGCCGACCGCCCGCACCGGGGCCGACCAGCCGAGCTCGGCGGCCACGTCGGGCCGCAGCCCGCCGATGTCCTCGCCGGGCTGACGCAGCGGCGGGAACAGCCGGGCGGGCAGCCCCAGCCGCTCGATCAGCGGGTACGCCCACGTCCTGCCGCGCACGTCGAGCAGGCCCGTGGTGGAGGCGTTGGTGACCTCCGCGCCCATCTCGCCGGTCAGCCAGTACGCCAGCAGGTCCGGCACGAGCAGCATCGTGGCCGCCCGGTCGAGCCGGTCGGCGAGCAACTGGTAGACCGTGTTGAACGGCAGCACCTGAAGCCCGTTGGTCTCGTACAGCGTCTCCGCGCCGACCTCGGCGGCCACCCGCTCGGCCACGCCCTGGGTGCGGTCGTCGCGGTAGTGCACCGGGTTGCCGAGCAGCGTGCCGCTCTCGTCGAGCAGGCCGTAGTCGACGGCCCAGGAGTCGACGCCGATGGAGGAGACCGGCCCGGCGGCGCGCAGCCCGGCCAGAATCTCCCGGTAGAGGCCGAGGACGTCCCAGTGCAGCCGGCCGGCCACGCGGACCGGGCCGTTGGGGAAGCGGTGGGCCTCGGTCAGCGTGAGGCCGCCGGACAGGTCGGCCAGCATCACCCGGCCGCTGGAGGCACCGAGGTCCACGGCGGCGAAACGGCTCATTGGGTGGACTCCCTAGCGACGAGCTCAGGCTGGAACATGATGTGCTGGTGTGCGTGCGTGTCGGGGTTGTCGCACTCGTCCAGCAGCAGCTCGGTGGCGATGCGCCCGAGCTGATAGGTCGGCTGCCGCATCGAGCTCAGCGACACCGTCGAGGCGGCGGCGAAGTCGATGTCGTCGTAGCCGATCAGCGCGACGTCCTCGGGCACCCGCACGCCGGCGCGCAGCAGCGCCCGCAGCACGCCGAGCGCGAGCAGGTCGTTGGCGCAGAAGACGGCCTCGGGCAGGTCGCCGGCCAGCAGCTCGGCGGCGGCCTTCTCGCCCGCGCGGGCGGTCATCGTGGCCGCCTCCACGACGCGCAGCTCCGCCGGGTCGAGCCCGGCGCCGCGCAGCGCCGCCCGCGCGCCGTCGCAGCGCTCCACGCACTGGCGGATGGTCAGCGGGCCGGTGACGCAGGCGACGCTTCGCGCTCCCCGGGCCAGCAGGTGCGCCACGGCGGCCCGGCCGCCGGCCACGTCGTCGACGGCGACCGCGCACTGGTCGGGCCGGTGCGCGGGATGGTCCACGAGCACCACGCTGATGCCGTGCTCGCGCAGCCGGTCGATCCGGCCGGGATCCTCGCCGGACGGGGTGATCAGCACGCCGCGCACCCGGTGCTCGGCCAGCACCCGCAGGTTGCGGTCCTCCTTGTCGGGGGAGCCCGCCGAGTTGCCGAGGATCACGGCGTAGCCCAGGTCGCTCGCGACGTCCTCGACGCCGGCGGCGACCTCGGTGAAGAACGGGTTGCCGATGTCGATCACGCTCAGGCCGATCGTCCTGCTGTGCCCGGCGCGCAGCGTCGAGGCCGAGCCGTGCCGGACGAACCCCAGCTCCTTGATGGCCGCCTCGACGCGCTCCCTGGTGGCGGGGGCGACCTTGCCCGGCCGGTTCAGGACGTTGGAGACCGTGCCGGGGGAGACGCCGGCGTGCGCGGCGACGTCCTTGATGCTGACCATGGCCATGACGCCTCATTAAAACGTACCAACCGGCGGGGCGCCAGTCAGCGCGCCGATCCCGGACGGCGCCGCCCGCCGACGTCGCGGTCTTGCTGGTAAAACGTTCCACCTCCGGGGAGAGTCGCTCTCTCCATTGAACGGCGGCATTGAATCGTTCTTCAACCTGACCGCCGTACGTCCCGCACACGCCTCCATCCGCCCATCGGGAAACGGCCGTTTCCCGGCCGCCGACCAGCACCGACAGCCGGGTGCGGCGCGCACGCCCTTGTGCCACGATGCCCAGGAACGTTTTAATCCCCGGTGAACTCCAAGGACGAAAGGCAGGCTCATGCCGGATGTCATCGCCTACGGCGGCGACTGGAATCCCGAGCAGTGGCCCGAGGAGACGTGGCAGCAGGACGTCGCGCTCATGCGCGAGGCCGGCGTCAACCAGGTCAGCCTCGGGATCTTCTCCTGGTCCGTGCTGGAACCCGCCGAGGGGGTGTTCGACTTCGGCTGGCTCGACCGGGCCATGGACCTGCTGGCCGCGAACGGCATCCGCGCCGGCCTGGCCACCCCCACCGCCTCGCCGCCGCCGTGGTTCGGTGCCTCCTACCCCGAGGCGCTGCCGGTCGACGCCGACGGCCGCCGCCTCCACCACGGCAGCAGGCAGGGCTTCTGCCCCAGCTCGCCGATCTACCGCGACCGGGCCCTGCGCATCGCCGAGCGGGTCGCCACCCGCTACGCCGGCCATCCGGCGCTGGCACTCTGGCACGTGCACAACGAGTACGGCTGCCACAACGCCCGCTGCTACTGCGACACCTCAGCGGACGCCTTCCGCGCCTGGCTGCGCGCCCGCCACGGCTCGCTCGACGAGCTCAACGACGCCTGGGGCACCGCCTTCTGGTCCCAGCGCTACGGCGACTGGGCTCAGATCCTGCCGCCCCGCGCCACCCCCAGCTTCACCAACCCCGGCCAGCAGCTCGACTTCCGCCGCTTCAGCTCCGACGCCCTGGTGGAGCTCTACACCGCCGAGCGCGACCTGCTGAGATCCGTCACCCCGGACGTCCCCGTCACCACGAACCTCATGGCCGGCGTCCACTGGGACATGGACTGCTGGGCCTTCGCCGCCGAGCTCGACGTGGTCGCCACCGACCACTACCTGATCGGGGCGCGCGCCGAGCCGCACATCGACCTGGCCTTCGCCGCCGACTACGCCCGCTCGCTGAACGGCGGCCGGCCCTGGCTGCTGATGGAGCACTCCACGAGCGCCGTCAACTGGCAGCCGCGCAACCTCGCCAAGGCCCCCGGCGAACTGCGCCGCAACTCCCTGCAGCACCTGGCCAGGGGCGCGGACGCGATCATGTTCTTCCAGTGGCGGGCCTCCCGCGCCGGGGCCGAGAAGTGGCACTCGGCGATGCTGCCGCACGCCGGGCCCGACACCAAGATCTTCCGCGAGGTCAAGGCGCTCGGGGCCGAGCTCGCCGGGCTGGACGGCATGCCGGGCAGCCGGGTGACGGCCGAGGTCGCGATCCTGCTCGACCACGCGAGCGTCTGGGCGCAGGACCACCCCGCCCAGCCGACCTCCGAGCTGGACCCGGTCGAGGAGGCCAAGCGCTGGCACGCCGCGCTGTGGCGGGCGGGGATCACCTGCGACCTGGCCCACCCCGAGGGCGACCTGAGCGGCTACCGGCTGGTCCTGGTCCCCATGCTCTACCTGGTGAGCGACGCGGGGGCGGCCGGCCTGGCGGACTTCACCCGGGCGGGGGGCGTGACGCTGGTCGGGCCGTACAGCGGGATCGTGGACGAGCACGACCGGGTCCGCCTCGGCGGCTACCCCGGCGCCTGGCGGGAGCTGCTGGGGGTGAGCGTCGAGGAGTTCTTCCCGCTGGAGGGGCCGATCGCGCTGGAGTCCGGCGGCACCGGGACGGTCTGGAGCGAGCTGGCCCACGTCACCGGGGCCAAGGTGCTGGACGCGTACGCGACGGGCGAGCCGGCCTGGACCCGCCACGAGCAGGGCGGCGGCGCGGCCCACTACCTGACCACCCGCCTGGACGACGCCGCGCTGGCCCGCGTCCTCGCGGCGGTCTGCGCCGAGGCCGGCGTGCGCCCGGCCGCCACGGCCCCGCCGGGCGTGGAGGTGGTGCGCCGGGCCCATGAGGACGGCCGCGCGTTCCTGTTCGCGATCAACCACACCGGCGCGGACGCCGAGGTGACGACGCCCGCAGGGGCCCGGGTCGCGGTGCCCGCCGGCGACGTGCTGATCCTGCCCGAGGTCCCGGGCGGGGAGCAGGGGACGCATTGACAGCGTGGAGCGGGAACCATAGCTTCCTGCCTGAAGGATTAAAACGTTTTGAAGGGAGTGCCAGTGCAACGGGTCTGCTTCCTCCTGAGAGTCCGCCCAGAGCGGCTGGCGGAATACCGCGAACGCCACCAGGACGTCTGGCCGGAGATGCGAGAGGCGCTGTCACGCACCGGCTGGCACAACTACTCGCTCTTCCTCCGCGACGACGGCCTGCTCGTGGGCTACCTGGAGACCGACGACTTCGAGGCCGCCAAGAAGGCCATGGCCGAGACCGAGGTCAACGCCCGCTGGCAGGCCGAGATGGCGCCGTTCTTCGAGGATCTCGACGGGCGTCCCGACGAGGGCATGACGCCGCTGACCGAAGTGTTCCACCTGGATTGATCGGGGAGCTATGACTGACATCAAGGCCGCGCTGCGCTCGCAGCGCATCGAGACGCCGTCCTGGGCGTACGGCAACAGCGGCACCCGCTTCAAGGTGTTCGCGCAGCAGGGCGTGCCGCGCGATCCGTACGAGAAGCTCGCCGACGCCGCCCAGGTCCACGCCTACACGGGCATCGCGCCCACCGTGGCCCTGCACATCCCGTGGGACAAGGTGGACGACTACGCCGACCTGGCCCGCCACGCCCGCGAGCTGGGCGTCGCCATCGGCGCCATCAACTCCAACGTCTTCCAGGACGACGACTACAAACTGGGCAGCGTCACCAACCCCGACCCCCGCGTCCGCCGCAAGGCCACCGACCACCTGCTCGAATGCGTCGACATCATGGACGCCACCGGCAGCGACACGCTCAAGCTGTGGTTCTCCGACGGCATCAACTACCCCGGACAGGACGACCTGCGCGCCCGCCAGGACCGCCTGGCCGAATCGCTCGCCGAGGTCTACGACCGGCTCGGCGACGGCCAGCGCTTCCTGCTGGAGTACAAACTGTTCGAACCCGCCTTCTACGCCACCGACGTGCCCGACTGGGGCACCGCCTACGCCCACTGCGTCAAACTCGGCCCCAAGGCCCAGGTCGTCGTCGACACCGGACACCACGCGCCCGGCACCAACATCGAGTTCATCGTCGCCTTCCTGCTGCGCGAGGGCAGACTCGGCGGGTTCGACTTCAACTCCCGCTTCTACGCCGACGACGACCTGATGGTCGGCGCCGCCGACCCGTTCCAGCTCTTCCGCATCATGTACGAGGTCATCAGAGGCGGCGGGCTCACCGACGAGGTCGCCTTCATGCTCGACCAGTGCCACAACATCGAGCCCAAGATCCCGGGCCAGATCCGCTCGGTCATGAACGTCCAGGAGGCCACCGCCAAGGCACTGCTCGTCGACCGCGACGCCCTCGCCGCCGCGCAGGCCGCCGGCGACGTGCTCGGCGCCAACGCCGTCCTCATGGACGCCTACAACACCGACGTACGCCAGCTGCTCGCCGAACTGCGCGAGGAGATGGGCCTCGCCCCCGACCCGATGGCCGCCTACGCCGGGTCCGGCTACTTCGAGAAGATCGCCGCCGAGCGCGTCGGCGGTCAGCAGGCGGGCTGGGGAGCCTGACAAGACCATGCCTGACGAGACCATGCCTGACAAGAACAAGTCCAACGACGTCGTGAACGAACTGCTGGAACGCTCGCACCGCCTCGGAGCCGACCCGCGCAACACCAACTTCGCCGGCGGCAACACCTCCGCCAAGGGCCGCGCGCCCGACCCCGTCACCGGCGAGGACGTCGAGCTGCTGTGGGTCAAGGGCTCCGGCGGCGACCTCGGCACGCTCAAGGAGTCCGGCCTCGCTGTCCTGCGCCTGGACCGGCTGCGCGCGCTCAAGGACGTCTACCCCGGCGTCGAGCGCGAGGACGAGATGGTCGCCGCCTTCGACTACTGCCTGCACGGCAAGGGAGGCGCCGCGCCGTCCATCGACACCGCCATGCACGGCCTGGTCGAGGCCGGCCACGTCGACCACCTGCACCCGGACGCGGGCATCGCGCTCGCCACCGCCGCCGACGGCGAGGAGCTGACGCGGCGGATCTTCGGCGAGCGCGTGGTGTGGGTGCCCTGGCGGCGGCCCGGCTTCCAGCTCGGCCTGGACATCGCCGCGATCAGGGCGGCCAACCCGCAGGCCATCGGCTGCATCCTCGGCGGCCACGGCATCACCGCCTGGGGCGAGACCTCCGAGGAGTGCGAGAGCCGCTCCCTGGAGATCATCCGCGCCGCGGAGGCGTACCTCGGCGAGCACGGCCGCCCCGACCCCTTCGGCCCGGTCGTGCACGACCCGCCGCCCGAGGCCGAGCGGCACGCGCGCGCCGCCGCGCTGTTCCCGATCGTGCGCGGCCTGGCCTCCACCGACGTGCGCGTGGTCGGCCACTACACCGACACGCCCGAGGTGCTGGACTTCGTCGCCCGCGCCGAGCACCCGCGCCTCGCCGCGCTCGGCACGTCCTGCCCCGACCACTTCCTGCGGACCAAGGTCGCGCCGCTGGTGCTCGACCTGCCGCCGGACGCGCCGCTGGAGCGGGCGGCCGAGCGGCTGCGCGAGCTGCACGCCGCCTACCGCGCCGACTACACCGCCTACTACGAGCGGCACGCCGAGCCCGGCTCGCCGCCGATGCGCGGCGCGGACCCGGCGATCGTGCTGGTGCCGGGCGTCGGCATGTTCTCCTTCGGCAAGGACAAGCAGACCGCCCGCGTGGCCGGCGAGTTCTACGTCAACGCCATCAACGTCATGCGCGGCGCCGAGTCCGTCTCCTCCTACGCCCCCATCCCCGAGTCGGAGAAGTTCCGCATCGAGTACTGGGAGCTGGAGGAGGCCAAGCTGCGCCGCCTGCCGAAGCCGAAGCCGCTCGCCACCCGGGTGGCGCTGGTCACCGGCGGCGGCTCGGGCATCGGCGCGGCCACCGCCCGCCGCCTCGCCGCCGAGGGCGCCTGCGTCGTCGTCGCCGACCGCGACCTCGGCGCGGCCGAGAAGGTGGCGGCCGAGCTCGGCGCGAACGCCTACCGCCCCACCGACGTGGCCGTGGCCGTCGGCGTGGACGTCACCTCCGAGGAGCAGGTCGCCGCCGCCGTACGGGCCGCGGTGCTCGCCTTCGGCGGCGTGGACCTGGTGGTCAACAACGCCGGCCTGTCGCTGTCGCGCTCGCTGCTGGAGACCAGCCTCGCCGACTGGGACCTGCAGCACGACGTCATGGCGCGCGGCTCGTTCCTGGTCGCGCGGGAGACCGCCAGGGTCATGATCGACCAGGCCATGGGCGGCGACATCGTCTACATCTCCTCCAAGAACGCCGTCTTCGCCGGCCCGAACAACGTCGCCTACGGCGCGGCCAAGGCCGACCAAGCCCACCAGGTGCGGCTGCTCGCGGCCGAGCTGGGCGGGCACGGCATCCGCGTCAACGGCGTCAACCCCGACGGCGTGGTCCGCGGCTCCGGCATCTTCGCCTCCGGCTGGGGCGCCAACCGGGCCAAGGTGTACGGCGTGGAGGAGGAGCGGCTCGGCGAGTTCTACGCCCAGCGCACCCTGCTCAAGCGCGAGGTGCTGCCCGAGCACGTGGCCGCGGCCGTGTTCGTGCTGGCCGCGAGCGACCTCTCCCACACCACCGGCCTGCACGTGCCGGTGGACGCGGGCGTGGCCGCCGCGTTCCTGCGCTGAGCGAGCGGGTCCCCCGCCGGCTCCCGGGCCGGCGGAGGACCCCGGCCGGTGAGTCGGCCCGTCAGGCGTAGGCCGCGACCACCCCGACCAGCATCCCCACGGTGCCCGCCGCCGTGACCAGCCACCCGCCGATCACGGCGGCCCGCCGCCCGCGCCGCGCCCCGGCCCAGTACATGATCACGTACGGCAGGAAGCCCAGCCCGCCGAACCCGAACGACGGCAGCGCCAGCGCGGCCAGCACCCCCTTCGTCCCCGCCGGGGCCGCCCGGTCGCCCTCCGGCGTGAGCTGCGCCCGCAGCACGTCGCCCGCCGACGAGTCCGGCGAGGCGTCCACCGGCACCGGCGCGCCCCCGCCGTCCGGCGTGAACTGCCCGTCGCAGTCGTAGCGGCCCGAACCCAGGTCCTCGCACGAGATCACGCGCAGCGTCCCCGGCGTGCCGACGCGCCCGGTCGCGAGTTCCAGGTCCCCGACGGCGAGCCACATCGGCACCAGGCAGACCGCCAGCCAGAGCAGCACGAGCACGGCCCGGCCCCATCGTCCGGGGTCCCGCCCCGGCCCCGGCTGCGGTGTGACGAAGGGCACATCGGACAAGAAATCGCTCATAAGCTCATCATTCAGGCCGCCACTTGGTGTTCACCTGCATCCGGCTGGGAAGGGCGGCTTGCACATCCCCGCCGCGACGTGCATCATTCTCACAAGCAAGGTCATGAGCTATGATGCATGAATATGCAGGAGGGGCGCGAATGAGAGCGGCGATAGCGGGAGCCAGCGGCTACGCGGGCGGAGAGCTGCTACGCCTCCTGCTCGGCCATCCCGAGTTCGAGATCGGCGCGCTCACCGCCGCCTCCAGCGCCGGCACCCGCCTCGGCGCCCACCAGCCCCACCTGCCGCAGCTCGCCGACCGGGTCATCGAGGAGACCACCGCGGCCGCGCTCGCCGGCCACGACGTCGTCTTCCTGGCCCTGCCGCACGGCCACTCGGCAGCCGTCGCCGCCCAGCTCGGCGAGGACGGCGTGGGGGACACCGTGGTCGTCGACTGCGGCGCCGACCACCGGCTCGCCGACCCCGCCGCCTGGCAGGAGTTCTACGGCGGCGAGCACGCGGGCACCTGGCCCTACGGCCTGCCCGAGCTGCCGGGACAGCGTGAGAGGCTGCGCGGCGCGCGGCGCGTCGCGGTGCCCGGCTGCTACCCGACCTCCGTCCTGCTCGCCCTCTTCCCCGCCTTCGCCGCCGGCCTGGCCGGCCCCGACGTCGTCGTGGTCGCCGCCAGCGGCACCAGCGGCGCGGGCAAGGCCCCGAAGGCGCACCTGCTCGGCAGCGAGGTCATGGGGTCGGTCAGCGCGTACGGCGTCGGCGGCGTCCACCGCCACACCCCCGAGATGGAGCAGGGCCTGTCGGCCGTCGCCGGCACGCCGGTGCGCGTCTCCTTCACCCCCACGCTGGCCCCCATGAGCCGCGGCATCCTCGCCACCTGCACCGCCCCGGCCGCGCCCGGCCTCACCCGGCAGGCGCTGCGGTCGGCGTACGAGGTGGCGCTGAAGGACGAGCCGTTCGTCCACCTGCTGCCCGACGGCGTCTGGCCGGCCACCTCCATGACCTACGGCGCCAACACCGCCGCCCTGCAGGTGACGCTCGACGAGCGCGCCGGCCGCGTGATCGCCGTCATCGCCATCGACAACCTCACCAAGGGCACCGCCGGGGGCGCGATCCAGAGCGTCAACCTCGCCCTCGGCCTGCCGGAAGAGCTCGGCCTTCCCCTGACAGGAGTCGCACCGTGAGCGTTACTGCTCCACTCGGATTCAGAGCGGCCGGCGTCGCCGCGGGCATCAAGCCCGGCGGCGCCCGCGACCTCGCCCTCGTCGTCAACGACGGGCCCAGCCGCGCCGCCGCGGGCGTCTTCACCGCCAACCGCGTGAAGGCCGCCCCCGTCCTGTGGTCGCAGCAGGTCCTCACGGGCGGCCGGCTGCGGGCGGTGGTGCTCAACTCCGGCGGCGCCAACGCCTGCACGGGGCCCGAGGGCTTCCAGGACACCCACGCCACCGCCGAGAAGGTCGCCGAGGCGCTGCAGGACTCCGCCGGCGAGATCGCCGTCTGCTCCACCGGCCTCATCGGCGAGCGGCTGCCCATGGACGAGCTGCTGTCCGGCGTCGAGACCGCCGCGGGCCAGCTCTCCCGCGACGGCGGCCTGGCCGCGGCCGACGCCATCCGCACCACCGACACGGTCAGCAAGATCTCCTTCAAGCGGGCCGCCGGCTACATGGTGGGCGGCATGGCCAAGGGCGCGGGCATGCTCGCCCCCGCACTCGCCACCATGCTCTGCGTGATCACCACCGACGCCGACCTCACCAGCGAGGAGCTCGACGCCGCGCTGCGCAAGGCCACCTCCCGCACCTTCGACCGGCTCGACACCGACGGCTGCATGTCCACCAACGACACCGTGCTGCTGCTGGCCAGCGGCGCCGCCGGCGTCAAGCCCGACCTCGCCGAGTTCGAGCAGAAGGTCTACGAGGTCTGCGCCGACCTGGCCCGCCAGCTCCTCGTGGACGCCGAGGGCGCCTCCAAGGCCATCGCCATCGAGGTCGTCGGCGCCGCCTCCGAGTCCGACGCCGTCACGGTCGGCCGCGCGGTCGCCCGCTCCAACCTGCTCAAGTGCGCCGTCCACGGCGAGGACCCCAACTGGGGCCGCGTGCTCGCCGCCGTCGGCACCACCGACGCCGTCTTCGAGCCCGACCGGCTCAACGTCGCCATCAACGGCATCTGGATCTGCCGCGGCGGCGCGGTCGGCGACGACCGTTCCAAGGTGGACATGCGCCCGAGGGACGTCACGATCACCGTCGACCTGTCGGCGGGACCGCACACCGCGACCGTCCACACGACCGACCTGACCGCGGACTACGTCCACGAGAACTCGGCCTACAGCTCATGAGGCGCAGCGCGGCCGAGACGAAGGCGGGCACGCTGATCGAGGCGCTGCCCTGGCTCACCCGCTTCCACGGCGCGACCGTCGTCATCAAGTACGGCGGCAACGCCATGACCGACGAGGGGCTGAAGGCCGGCTTCGCCGAGGACGTCGTCTTCCTCCAGCACGTCGGCCTGCGCCCGGTCGTCGTGCACGGCGGCGGGCCGCAGATCAGCAGCGCGCTCGACCGGCTCGGCATCGCCTCCACCTTCACCGCCGGCCTGCGGGTCACCACGCCCGAGGCCATGCAGGTGGTGCGGATGGTCCTGGTCGGCCAGGTCAACCGCGACATCGTCGGCCTGATCAA
Organism: Nonomuraea sp. LP-02; assembly: GCF_036289125.1. Taxonomy (NCBI): domain Bacteria; kingdom Bacillati; phylum Actinomycetota; class Actinomycetes; order Streptosporangiales; family Streptosporangiaceae; genus Nonomuraea; species Nonomuraea sp. LP-02. The sequence goes on from NZ_JAXCLK010000001.1 coordinate 869,114, forward strand.
CCGGCACGGACCGTTCGCGGTCGGCATGTCGGGCGAGGACGCCCACCTGTTCACCGCCGTGCGCAAGCATGCCGTGGTGGACGGCGAGCTCGTCGACATCGGCCAGGTCGGCGACATCATCAAGGTCGACCCGGGAGCGGTCCGCGCCCTCATCGCCGACGGCCGCATCCCGGTGATCTCCAGCGTCGCCCGCGGCGACGACGGCGAGGTCTACAACGTCAACGCCGACACGGCCGCGGCCGCGCTGGCCGTCGCGCTCCAGGCGCAGAAGCTGATCGTGCTCACCGACGTCGAGGGCCTGTACGCCAACTGGCCCGACGACACCGACGTGATCGACCAGCTCGCGGCCGACGAGCTGGAGACCCTCCTGCCCACGCTGTCCAGCGGCATGGTGCCCAAGATGGAGGCGTGCCTGACGGCCGTGCAGGGCGGGGTGCCGCGCGCCCACGTCCTCGACGGCCGGGTGCCGCACTCCCTGCTGCTGGAGATCTTCACCAATGAAGGAATCGGAACGATGGTGATGCCCTGATGAGCCTGTTCAAGAGGTTCGAAGACGCCTTCATGCCCAACTACGGCGTCCCGCCGATCGCCCTGGCCCGCGGCGAGGGCAGCCGCGTCTGGGACGTCGACGGCAGGGAATACCTCGACTTCATCGCCGGCATCGCCACCAGCTCGCTCGGCCACGCCCACCCGGCCCTGGTCGAGGCCGTCACCCGGCAGGTCTCCGCCATCGCGCACACCAGCAACCTGTTCCTGCACGAGCCCGAGGTGCTGCTCGCCGAGCGGCTGCGCGCCCTGCTCAACGCCCCCGCCCGGGTCTTCTTCGCCAACTCCGGCACCGAGGCCAACGAGGCGGCGTACAAGCTGGCGCTCAAGTACGGCCGCCGCGAGGGCCGCTCCTACTTCGTCGCCGCCGAGAACGGCTTCCACGGCCGCACCATCGGCGCGCTGTCGCTGACCGGCAAGGCCGCCATCCGCGATCCGTTCGGCCCGTTCCCCGTTGACGTGCGCTTCGTCCCCTACGGCGACGCCGACGCGCTCAAGGAAGCCGTGACCGGCGACTGCATCGCGGTCTTCCTGGAGCCCACGCAGGGCGAGGCCGGCGTGGTCCCGCCCCCGGACGGCTACTTCGAGGCGGCGCGCGAGATCTGCGACTCCACCGGCGCGCTGCTGGTCGCCGACGAGATCCAGTCGGCCATCGGCCGCACCGGCCACTGGTTCGCCCACCAGGCCGACGGCGTCACCCCCGACATCCTCACCCTGGCCAAGGGGCTCGGCGGCGGCCTGCCGATCGGCGCGTGCGTCGGCTTCGGCGAGATCGGCGGGCTGTTCGGCAAGGGCGACCACGGCTCGACCTTCGGCGGCAACCCGGTCTCCTGCGCCGCCGCGCTGGCGGTGCTCGACAACGTCGACCTCGCCCACGTGCGCGAGGTCTCCGCCCGGCTGCGCGCCGGGCTGGAGTCGGTACGCCACCCGCTGCTGAAGGGCGTGCGCGGGCGCGGCCTGTGGCTGGCCGCCGTGCTGCGCGAGCCGCGCTCGGCGCGGTTCCAGGAGGCGGCGGCGCAGGCCGGGTTCCTGGTCAACGCGCTCCAGCCGGACGCGGTGCGCATCGCGCCCCCGCTGGTGGTGACGGCAGAGGAGGTGGACGCCTTCGTGACGGCGTTCCCCGCGATCGTGGAAGAGGCGTCGAAGTGAGCAGTCAGAGCACCGAGCTGGGCCCGGATTCCGCACGGGTACGGCACTTCCTCAAGGACGACGACCTCTCGCCCGCCGAGCAGGCGGAGGTGCTCGACCTGGCCGAGGCCATGAAGAAGGACCGCTTCGGCTACCGCCCCTTCGAGGGCCCGCGCAGCGTCGCCGTCCTGTTCGACAAGCCCTCGGCCCGCACCCGCGTCTCCTTCCACACCGGCATCGGCGAGCTCGGCGGCCTGCCGCTCGTCGTGGACAACGTCGGGGCGCTCATGGGCCGCGGCGAGCCCGCCAAGGACCTCGCCCGCGTGCTCGACCGGCAGGTCGCCGCCATCGTCTGGCGCACGAACGGCCAGGAGCTCATCGAGGAGATGGCCGCCCACGCCCGCGTCCCGGTCGTGAACGCACTCACCGACGAGTACCACCCCTGCCAGATCCTCGCCGACCTGCAGACCGTGCGCGAGCACCTCGGCCGCACCGCCGGCCTGACGCTCGCCTACACCGGCGACGGCGCCAACAACATGGCCCACTCCTACCTGCTCGGCGGCGCCACCGCCGGCATGCACGTACGGATCGCGGCCCCCGACGGCTACCTGCCCGACCCGGCCGTGCTCGACCGGGCCGCGGCCGTCGCCGAGCGGACCGGCGGCTCGGTGAGCGTCGTCACCGACCCGGCCGCCGCCGCCGAGGGCGCCCACGTGCTCGCCACCGACACATGGGTGTCGATGGGCCAGAGCGGCAAGGAGGAGCGGGTGGCCGCGCTCATGCCGTACCAGGTGGACGCCGCGCTGGTCGCGCACGCCGCCCCCGAGGCGATCGTGCTGCACTGCCTGCCCGCCTACCGCGGCTACGAGATCACCGAGGACGTGCTCGAAGGCCCGCGCAGCGTCGTGTGGGACCAGGCCGAGAACCGCCTGCACGCCCAGAAGGCGCTGCTCCACTGGCTGGTGACCAGACCGTGACGATCCCGATGACCAAGGCGGCCCGGCAGGCGCGGATCACCGACCTGCTGCGGCGGCAGGTGGTGCGCTCCCAGCCGGAGCTCGCCAAGCTGCTCGCCGACAGCGGCGTCGAGGTCACCCAGGCCACGCTCTCGCGCGACCTGGACGAGCTCGGAGCGCTCAAGCTGCGCGCCGAGGACGGCTCGCTGATCTACGCGCTGCCCGGCGAGGGCGGCGCCCGCATCCCGGTCGCCCGGGTCGGCGCCGGCGAGCCCCCCTCCGCCCGCCTCCAGCGCGTCGCGGAGGAGCTGCTGGTCAGCGCCGAGGCCTCGGCCAACCTGGTCGTCGTGAAGACGCCTCCCGGCGCGGCGCAGTTCATGTCCTCCGCCATCGACCACGCCGACTGGGAGTCCATCCTCGGCACCGTCGCGGGCGACGACACGATCCTCGTCATCACCCGCGACCCGCAGGGCGGGCAGGCGGTCGCCGAGGCGCTGCTGAAGGTCGCCGACCGGCGCGGCTGAAAACGGAAGAAGCCCCGCTGAAGATCGCGCCGCCCGTGACGCGAACGGGGGCCGACGTGCACTATGGTCGCGGGGGACACGAAGGAGATGACGGTGAGTGAAGGCAAGCCGATGCGGCTGTGGGGCGGACGCTTCGAGAGCGGCCCGTCCGACGCGCTGGCCCGGCTGTCGGTGAGCGTGCACTTCGACTGGCGGCTCGTGCCGTACGACCTGGCGGCGTCCAGGGCGCACGCGCGGGTGCTGCACAGGGCGGGGCTGCTGAGCGACGAGGAGCTCGGGCGCATGATCGGCGCCCTCGACGACCTGGACCGCGCCTGCAAGGAGGGCGAGTTCCGGCCGACGGTGGCCGACGAGGACGTGCACACCGCGCTGGAGCGCGGCCTGCTGGAACGGCTCGGCTCGCTCGGCGGCAAGCTGCGCGCCGGCCGCTCGCGCAACGACCAGATCGCCACCGACCTGCGCCTCTACCTCCGCGACCACGTCCGCATGGTCGTCTCCCGGGTGGTCGAGCTGGAGACGGCGCTCATGGCCCAGGCCGAGCAGCACGCCGAGACCGCCGCGCCCGGCATGACCCACCTGCAGCACGCGCAGCCGGTGTCGTTCGGCCACCAGCTCCTGGCGCACGTGCACGCCTTCGCCCGCGACGTCGACCGGCTCACCGACTGGGACAAGCGGGCCGCGATCTCGCCGCTCGGCTCCGGCGCGCTGGCCGGCTCGTCGCTGCCGCTCGACCCGCAGGCCGTGGCCGAGGAGCTGGGCTTCGCCGCCGCCGCGCCCAACTCGATGGACGCCGTCGCCGACCGCGACTTCGCCGCCGAGTTCCTGTTCGACGCGGCCATGATCGGCGTGCACCTGTCGCGGCTGGGCGAGGAGATCGTCCTGTGGGCCTCGCAGGAGTTCCGCTGGATCGAGATGGACGACGCCTACTCCACCGGCTCGTCGATCATGCCGCAGAAGAAGAACCCCGACGTGGCCGAGCTGGCCCGCGGCAAGTCCGGGCGGCTCATCGGCAACCTCATGTCGCTGCTGACCACGCTCAAGGGCCTGCCGCTGACCTACAACCGCGACCTGCAGGAGGACAAGGAGCCGGTGTTCGACGCCGTCGACACCCTGCTGCTGGTCCTGCCCGCCATGGCCGGGCTGGTCGCCACGATGCGGGTCAACACCGCCCGCATGGAGGCCTCGGCCCCCGACGGGTTCGCGCTCGCCACCGACCTCGCCGAGCTGCTGGTGCGGCGCGGCGTGCCGTTCCGCGAGGCGCACGAGGCCGTCGGCCACCTGGTCGTGTGGTGTCAGGTCAACGACAAGGACCTCGGCGAGCTCAGCGACGACGAGCTGCTCAAGGTCTCGTCGCACCTCACCCCCGACGTGCGCGACGTGCTCAGCGTGCCCGGCGCGCTCGCCGCCCGCAAGGCATACGGCGGCACCGCCCCCGACCGCGTACGCGACCAGCTCGTCGCGCTGCGCGAGGCGGTCGACGCGCAGGCGGCATGGGCGGCGCAGAGCTGAGCCCCGCGCCGCTGCCGCGGAGCTTCTTCGACCGGCCCTCCCACGAGGTCGCGCCCGACCTGCTCGGGCGCGTCCTCGTGCACGGGCCCGTCGCCGTGCGCCTCACCGAGGTCGAGGCGTACGGCGGCCCCGGCGAGGACCCGGCAGCGCACACCTACCGCGGCAGGACGCCGCGCAACGCGGTCATGTTCGGCCCGCCCGGCCACCTGTACGTCTACTTCACCTACGGCATGCACTTCTGCGCCAACCTCGTGTGCCTGCCCGAGGGATCGGGTTCGGCGGTGCTGCTGCGGGCCGGCGAGGTCCTGGACGGCCTGGACATCGCCCGCGTCCGCCGCTCTTCGCGCGGCAAGCCGCCGCCCGACCGCGATCTCGCCCGTGGCCCCGCGCGGCTGGCCGTCGTCCTCGGCCTGGCCCGCGAGCACAACGGCCTCGACGCCGTGCTGGAGGGCTCACCCGCCGGGCGGCCCCACGAGTCGGCCGCCGTGTTCGAAGGCCGTACTCCCGCACCCGGGCTCGTCAAGTCCGGGCCGCGCACCGGGATCTCCACCGCCAAGGAGGTGCCGTGGCGGTTCTGGATCGACGGCGACCCGACCGTGTCGCCGTACCGGGCTCACGTGCCGCGCCGCCGCAGCGCCGCCGCCACCTCCGTCGGAGAGGCGCCGAGCTCGTGAGGGCTGAAGAGGTGCAGGTGGTCGCCGGTGTCGATCTCCAGCATCTCGCTGCGCCGGCCCCAGCGCCTGCGTACGTCCACCGTGACGTCCCGGATCTCGTCCCAGGGCACGTGCCGGTGTCCCGCGAACCCGTGCACCACCGTGATCCCGCTCTCGTCGGCCGCCAGCCGCACCGGGACCAGCAGGTCCCGCAGCCCCATGCCGCCGAGGAGCACCGCCCCCGGGACGGCCAGGATCACGCCGCGGTGATCGCCGCCGATCCACCAGTAGACGGCGAGACCCGCGCACGCGAGAGCCCCTAAGATCTTGAAAACGGCCAGCTCGCGACGGACCTTCCACATGGGCACAGAGCGTATCCAAGTGGCGGGCTACCCGGCCGATCGGGCACGCTGTACTCATCCGACACGTCTCACTCTCCTGGAAAGCCCGCACCGTGACCGACATTCTCGATGACCTCGCCTGGCGGGGCCTGATCGCGCAGTCCACCGACCTCGACGCCCTGCGCGCGTCCATGGCCGAGGGTCCGATCACGGTCTATGCCGGGTTCGACCCGACCGCCCCCTCCCTGCACGTCGGTCACTTCGTGCCGCTGCTCACCCTGCGCCGGCTGCAGCTCGCCGGGCACCGGCCGATCGGCCTGGTCGGCGGCGCCACCGGCCTCATCGGCGACCCGAGCGGACGCAACAGCGAGCGCTCACTCAACGCGACCGAGACCGTGGCGGAATGGGTGGAGCGCCTGCGCGGCCAGGTCGGCCGCTTCCTCGACTTCGACGCCTCGTCCAACGCCGCCCTCATGGTGAGCAACCTCGACTGGACCGGCGAGATGAGCGCGATCGGCTTCCTGCGCGACATCGGCAAGCACTTCCCGGTCAACCGCATGCTGGCCCGCGAGTCCGTCTCGGCCCGGCTGGCCGGCGAAGGGCTCAGCTACACCGAGTTCAGCTACCAGATCCTCCAGGCCAACGACTACCTGGAGCTCCACCGCCGCTACGGCTGCGCGCTGCAGATCGGCGGCAGCGACCAGTGGGGCAACATCACCGCGGGCGTCGACCTCGTACGCCGCATCGAAGGCGCCCACGTGCACGCGATGACCCTGCCGCTGATCACCAAGTCCGACGGCACCAAGTTCGGCAAGACCGCCGGCGGCGCGCTCTGGCTCGACCCCGAGATGACCTCGCCGTACGCCTTCTACCAGTACTTCCTCAACTCCGACGACCGCGACGTGATCCACTACCTCAAGGTGTTCACCTTCCGCGGCCGCGAGGAGATCGAGGCGCTGGAGAAGGCCGTCGCCGAGCGGCCCTTCGCCCGCGAGGCGCAGCGGGCGCTGGCCGAGGAGCTCACCGAGCTGCTGCACGGCAAGCAGGAGCTGGACGCCGTCGTGGCCGCCTCCAAGGCGCTGTTCGGCCAGGGCACGCTGGAGGAGCTGCCCGCCTCCACCCTCGGCGCGGCGCTGGCCGAGGTGCCGAAGGCCGTGGTGCCCGCGCTCGGCGCGTCCTTCGTCGACCTGCTGGCCGACAGCGGCCTGGTCGAGTCCAAGTCGGCCGCTCGGCGGGCGGTCAAGGAGGGCGGGGCCTACCTCAACAACGTCAAGATCACTGACGAGGCGTACGTGCCGGGAGCCGAGGACCTGCTGCACGGGCGGTTCATGGTGCTGCGGCGCGGCAAGAAGTCGATCGGCGGCGTCGAGGTCGGCTGACCGCGACGACGACCGCGGGCGAAGCGGGCTCCTCCACCTGCGGAGGGGCCCGCTTCCGCGTGTTCGCGTGGCTATTCGCGGGTGAACAACGCCACCGTGAGCCCCGGCAGCTCAGCCGAGTGCTTGGCCAGTTCCAGCTCGAACCCCGCCCGCTCGACCTCCGCCACCCGCGGCACGGCGTCCCCCTCCAGCCCCGACTGCTTGCTGCCGCGCCAGACCACCCACACCCGCTCGCGGCCGTCGAGCGCGGCGGCCACGTCCGCCCGCTCGGGATAGCCGAACCCGGTGGGGGAGGGCTCGTCCCCGGAGCGGAGCACGTCCACCGGCATGAGCGAGTCGGCGTAGTAGTCGAAGCCGGTGCGGAGCTGGCTCTGGCCGTACACGATCGCGTCGTCCCGCTCGGCCCTGATCACCCGCAACGCCCACGGGATGTTCTCGAAGCGCCCGTTCTCCTCCCGGAGGTCCACATGGTCGGGGAACGACAGCGCGCACCCGAGCACGACGACCGCCACCCCCGCCGCCACCGCGAACCGGGGGATCGCCGCCACCGCCAGGCCCGCGAGCAGCGCCAGCGCGGGCGCCGTCACGAACAGGTAGCGGTCCACGTACACCGGCGTCACCAGGTGCGAGACCGCGAGCAGGAGCAGCGGCGGCAGCACCAGCCACCCCGCCAGCGCCAGGGCCCACGGCCGCTCGCCCCGCCGCGCGTACAGGTGGACGGCGCCCGCCACCGCGACCGTGAACAGCACCACCCCGAACGCGTTCGTGCCCGCCGCCATCTTCGGGAACTTCAGCCACACCTCCGGCCCGCGCTGCGGGATCCAGCTGATCGCGTGCCGCTCCCCGAACCCGATCAGCCCCAGCGCCACGGCCGGGAGACCGCCCACCGCGAGCGCGCCCAGCATGCGCACCACGGTCCCGCGCCGGGCCAGCGCGAGCTGCGCGGGGAGCACGAGGACCGCGAACAGGTGCGTCGAGCACACCAGCGCGACCGCCACCCCGTACAGCACCCACCGCCTGGCCGCCGCCGGCCGTTCGAGCGCCCGGTGCAGCGCCCAGAAGGACAGCACCGCCGCGGCCGCCGCGAACGCGTACGACCTGGCGAAAGCCCCGAAATAGGAGACGGACGGCAGGACCGCGAAGATCGCCGCCGCGAACACCCCCGCCCGGACCGAGCTCAGCCGACGGCCCAGGTCCGTCAGCAGCCAGGCCGCCACGCCGATCGCCAGCGCCGACGGCAGCCGGAGCCACAGCTCCGCGGTGCCGGCCATCGTCCAGAAGTGCATGAACAGGTAGTACGGCAGGAAATGACCGTCGATGTTGAGCGCCAGCTCCCACATGCCCGCGAGTGAACGCCGGGCGGCGCTGAGCGTGGCGAGCTCGTCGCCGTTCAGCGTGGCGGACCCCGTGCCCGAGAACGCGGCGGCGGTGGCGAGCAACGCCATCCACCAGGGGCTCCAGGCGCGGGGGGCCGTGACGTGGCGGGCCGGGGGTGCGAGGGTGGCGGCAGTGGTCACCGGGGCAGGATACGCGGACCCGCCCGGCCTGATCGCCCGTCCCGCGGATGCGGCAACCACTCCGCTCTCGCCGCCCTGGTGGGACCCGCCGCCCCCTCGCCGAGAACCAAGCCGCCGCTCCCGCGTCCGCCGGGAAGACCGGCGTGAGCCCCCGAATCGATCACGCGCCGCCCGGACGCGCGGCCTTCTCCGGCGCCGGCTCGCCTACTGGCTGGTGGTGTGCGTCGGCCTCACGACGATCACCACCCGCCGCTCGGCGTCACCGACCGGCCGCTCGTACTCCAGGCCGTACCGCCTGGCCAGCACGTCGAAGAAGTCGCCCGCCGGATCCGGCTCGATCCGCTCGACCACGCCGCGGATCTCCAGATACCGGTAGGGCCGCTCGGGATCGTTGATCGAGACCGCCACCCGCGGATCCTCCACCACGTTCCGATGCTTGCGCCGGTCCGTCGTCGTCGTGAAGCGCAGGAACTCCCCGTCCCACACCGTCCACACCGGGTTCACGTGGGGCCGGCCGTCCCCGACGGTCGCCAGATGCGCGAACAACGGCCGCTCCAGCAGGTCGAGATGACTCTCCGGAACGACCGTCCGCTTCTCTCCGCCCATCTCATCCATCCTTTCCCTCGTCACTTCGGGGCGACGGCAAGTTATCAAACCCTTGATGACTATCAAAGCTAGAACAAATATCCGCCCTTGTACGATCGCCTTCATGGCGTCACACAGGGACGAACGACCCGCCGAGGAGCCGTCCGAGGGCCTGCCCCCGGACGAACGGCTCGGCATGGACATCAAGCGGGCCGAGCAAGCTCTGATCACCGCCAAGCAACTCGCGGTACGCCCGGCCGGGCTCACGGTTCCCCAGTACGCGGCCCTGTTCGCGCTCGCCGGCAATCCCGGCATCTCGGGCGCGGCGCTCGCGCGTACCTGTCTGGTGACCCCGCAGGCGATGACCGTCGTACTCAAGAACCTGGAGGAGCGCGGTCTCGTCGAGCGTTCACCGCACCCTTGGCACCGCAACGTCCTGGAGACCCGCCTCACGGAGCCCGGCCGCGACGCTCTCGCGACGGCGGACGCGCGCGCCGTGCGGATCGAGCGCGCGCTGGCCGACGAGTTCACCCCGGAGGAACGCGCCACGCTGCGGAAACTCCTGGAGCGCTGCGGTACGGCCATCGGCCGCGCCGCAGCGGGCCTGTGACCGCCCAGCCCGGCGATTTGACGAGTCGCGAATCGCCACTTAATGTTTGACCTCGCCGCGGGAGTGAGCCGGACGCCGATCAGGCGGACGGGCCCCGGGCAAGCCCCTCGAATGACGAGCCGCTCGGCACAGCTGCTACGGCATGCTCGTGCTCCGAGACCTCCAGGGCGCGCCGAAGCAACCGAAAACCGGTTGATTCGACAAGCCGTGGATGTCACGGTAAGTTGAGAGGGTTGCCCCGGAAACGGGGCGCGCAATACTAGACAGTTCAGCCCAACTATCGTCAAGTCTCCGGATTTGACACGAAATCGGGCGAACTGCTAAGATTGCGGAAGACGAGATAGCGCCTCCAAGGCAAGATCCGAACGGATCTGGTCGAGGAAGTTCGCGTCCGTTTCTTGAGAACTCAACAGTGTGTTAAAAGCCAGTGCATGTGCATCACACATGTATGACCCCGTCATTTTTGACGGATTCTTGCTTGGATGATTCATCCGGACAAGCCTTGAAAAGCATTGTTTGGAGAGTTTGATCCTGGCTCAGGACGAACGCTGGCGGCGTGCTTAACACATGCAAGTCGAGCGGAAAGGCCCTTCGGGGTACTCGAGCGGCGAACGGGTGAGTAACACGTGAGCAACCTGCCCCTGACTCTGGGATAAGCCCGGGAAACTGGGTCTAATACCGGATATGACCGCCTCCGGCATCGGATGGTGGTGGAAAGTTTTTCGGTCGGGGATGGGCTCGCGGCCTATCAGCTTGTTGGTGGGGTAGTGGCCTACCAAGGCGACGACGGGTAGCCGGCCTGAGAGGGCGACCGGCCACACTGGGACTGAGACACGGCCCAGACTCCTACGGGAGGCAGCAGTGGGGAATATTGCGCAATGGGCGGAAGCCTGACGCAGCGACGCCGCGTGGGGGATGACGGCCTTCGGGTTGTAAACCTCTTTCAGCAGGGACGAAGTTGACGTGTACCTGCAGAAGAAGCGCCGGCTAACTACGTGCCAGCAGCCGCGGTAATACGTAGGGCGCAAGCGTTGTCCGGAATTATTGGGCGTAAAGAGCTCGTAGGTGGCTGGTCGCGTCTGCCGTGAAAGCCCGCAGCTTAACTGCGGGTCTGCGGTGGATACGGGCCGGCTAGAGGTAGGTAGGGGCAAGTGGAATTCCTGGTGTAGCGGTGAAATGCGCAGATATCAGGAGGAACACCGGTGGCGAAGGCGGCTTGCTGGGCCTTACCTGACGCTGAGGAGCGAAAGCGTGGGGAGCGAACAGGATTAGATACCCTGGTAGTCCACGCTGTAAACGTTGGGCGCTAGGTGTGGGACCCTTCCACGGGTTCCGTGCCGGAGCTAACGCATTAAGCGCCCCGCCTGGGGAGTACGGCCGCAAGGCTAAAACTCAAAGGAATTGACGGGGGCCCGCACAAGCGGCGGAGCATGTTGCTTAATTCGACGCAACGCGAAGAACCTTACCAAGGTTTGACATCACCCGGACCGCTCCAGAGATGGGGCTTCCCTTTTGGGCTGGGTGACAGGTGGTGCATGGCTGTCGTCAGCTCGTGTCGTGAGATGTTGGGTTAAGTCCCGCAACGAGCGCAACCCTTGCTCCATGTTGCCAGCAACACCTTCGGGTGGTTGGGGACTCATGGGGGACTGCCGGGGTCAACTCGGAGGAAGGTGGGGATGACGTCAAGTCATCATGCCCCTTATGTCTTGGGCTGCAAACATGCTACAATGGCCGGTACAGAGGGTTGCGATACCGTGAGGTGGAGCGAATCCCTAAAAGCCGGTCTCAGTTCGGATTGGGGTCTGCAACTCGACCCCATGAAGTCGGAGTCGCTAGTAATCGCAGATCAGCAATGCTGCGGTGAATACGTTCCCGGGCCTTGTACACACCGCCCGTCACGTCACGAAAGTCGGCAACACCCGAAGCCCGTGGCCCAACCAGCTTGCTGGGGGGAGCGGTCGAAGGTGGGGCTGGCGATTGGGACGAAGTCGTAACAAGGTAGCCGTACCGGAAGGTGCGGCTGGATCACCTCCTTTCTAAGGAGCACTCTCACCCGTCACCACCGAACGTGTGGTGGGGTGACAGCTCACTAGTGGAGCACTGGCTAGTCAGCCGGACCGGGTCGCCGGGCCGCAAGTACCGCCCGTCGTGTCTCTCTTGGGAGGCAGGCTGGGAGTGGGAACGGGGTCGCCGGGGGTTCGGGCCGGGTCTGAAACACACTGTTGGGTCCTGAAGGAACGGGCACGTTGTGCTCGTCTTCTTCGGAGCACAGGACCAGCGAGACATCCACCATGTGGGTGTGGAGCTGGTTGCTGTTTGTTGTTTGAGATTTGCATAGTGGACGCGAGCATCTTTGTGGCCAAGTTTTTAAGGGCACACGGTGGATGCCTTGGCATCAGGAGCCGATGAAGGACGTGGGAGGCTGCGTTAAGCCTCGGGGAGTCGCCAACCAGACGTTGATCCGGGGATGTCCGAATGGGGAAACCTAGCACCAGTCATGTGGTGTTGCCTCCGCCTGAATGTATAGGGCGGTTGGTGGTAACGCGGGGAAGTGAAACATCTCAGTACCCGTAGGAAGAGAAAACAAGAGTGATTCCGTGAGTAGTGGTGAGCGAAAGCGGATGAGGCTAAACCGGGCGTGTGTGATAGCCGGCAGGCGTTGCATGTCCGGGGTCGTGGGACCCGCCTGAAGTGGCTGCCGCTGCTTCGAGAAGTTATAAACCTTTGGGGTAGTTGAAAGCTCTGGGAAGGGCTGCCGTAGACCGTGAGAGCCGGGTAGACGAAACCTTGAAGGCTTCTGGAGGGGATCCCAAGTAGCACGGGGCTCGAGGAATCCTGTGTGAATCTGCCAGGACCACCTGGTAAGCCTAAATACTCCCTGATGACCGATAGTGCACGAGTACCGTGAGGGAAAGGTGAAAAGTGCCCCGGTGAGGGGTCGTGAAATAGTACCTGAAACCGTGTGCCTACAAGCCGTAGGAGCTTACTCAGCTTCTGGTGTGTGATGTGACTGCGTGCCTTTTGAAGAATGAGCCTGCGAGTTATGGTGTGTGGCGAGGTTAACCCGTGTGGGGGAGCCGTAGCGAAAGCGAGTCTGAATAGGGCGTTTGAGTCGCATGCTGTAGACCCGAAGCGGAGTGATCTACGCATGGGCAGGTTGAAGCTCAGGTAAGACTGGGTGGAGGACCGAACCCACCAGGGTTGAAAACCTGGGGGATGATCTGTGTGTAGGGGTGAAAGGCCAATCAAACTCCGTGATAGCTGGTTCTCCCCGAAATGCATTTAGGTGCAGCGTCGCGTGTTTCTTGCCGGAGGTAGAGCACTGGATGGCCGATGGGCCCGACAAGGTTACTGACGTCAGCCAAACTCCGAATGCCGGTAAGTGAGAGCGTGGCAGTGAGACTGCGGGCGATAAGGTTCGTAGTCGAGAGGGAAACAGCCCAGATCACCGACTAAGGCCCCTAAGCGTGTGCTAAGTGGGAAAGGATGTGGAGTCGCAGAGACAACCAGGAGGTTGGCTTAGAAGCAGCCACCCTTGAAAGAGTGCGTAATAGCTCACTGGTCAAGTGATTCTGCGCCGACAATGTAGCGGGGCTCAAGCACACCGCCGAAGTCGTGGCATGATGATCCTTTGGCTTGTTGTGGGTAGGGGAGCGTCGTGCAGCCGGTGAAGCGGCAGAGTGATCTAGTCGTGGAGGCTGTGCGAGTGAGAATGCAGGCATGAGTAGCGAATCGAGGGTGAGAAACCCTCGCGCCGGATGACCAAGGGTTCCTGGGGCAGGCTAATCCGCCCAGGGTAAGTCGGGACCTAAGGCGAGGCCGACAGGCGTAGTCGATGGACAACGGGTTGATATTCCCGTACCCGCTTCAATGCGCCCATACTGAACCTCGTGATGCTAAGAGTCCTTAAGTCGGCCGGCCCTTCGGGGCGGGTGTCAGGCTGAACGCTCGGTCCGATCGGGTAGTAGGTAAGCGATGGGGTGACGCAGGAAGGTAGTCCAGCCCAGGCGATGGTTGTCCTGGGGTAAGCATGTAGGGAGTGGTAGGCAAATCCGCCGCAAATCCTGAGATGTGATGCCGAGCCGATTGTGGTGAAGTGGATGATCCTATGCTGCCGAGAAAAGCCTCTAGTGAGTGTTGTGGCGGCCCGTACCCTAAACCGACTCAGGTGGTCAGGTAGAGAATACTAAGGCGATCGGGTGAACTGTGGTTAAGGAACTCGGCAAATTGCCCCCGTAACTTCGGGAGAAGGGGGACCTCTGCTGGTGATGGGCTTTGCGCCTGGAGCTGGTGGGGGTCGCAGTGGCCAGGGGGAAGCGACTGTTTACTAAAAACACAGGTCCGTGCGAAGTCGTAAGACGATGTATACGGACTGACGCCTGCCCGGTGCCGGAACGTTAAGGGGACCGCTTAGTCCGTGGTTGGCGAAGGTGAGAACTTAAGCGCCGGTAAACGGCGGTGGTAACTATAACCATCCTAAGGTAGCGAAATTCCTTGTCGGGTAAGTTCCGACCTGCACGAATGGCGTAACGACTTCCCCGCTGTCTCAACCACAGACCCGGCGAAATTGCACTACGAGTAAAGATGCTCGTTTCGCGCAGCAGGACGGAAAGACCCCGGGACCTTCACTACAGCTTGACATTGGCGTTTGGAGCGTCTTGTGTAGGATAGGTGGGAGACTGGGAAGCTCGGACGCTAGTTCGGGTGGAGTCATTGGTGAAATACCACTCTGGTCGTTTTGAACGTCTAACTCTGGTCCGTGATCCGGATCGGGGACAGTGTCTGGTGGGTAGTTTAACTGGGGCGGTTGCCTCCTAAAGGGTAACGGAGGCGCCCAAAGGTTCCCTCAGCCTGGTTGGCAATCAGGTGTTGAGTGTAAGTGCACAAGGGAGCTTGACTGTGAGACTGACGGGTCGAGCAGGAGCGAAAGCTGGGACTAGTGATCCGGCATCGGCGTGTGGAAGCGGTGTCGCTCAACGGCTAAAAGGTACCCCGGGGATAACAGGCTGATCTTCCCCAAGAGTCCATATCGACGGGATGGTTTGGCACCTCGATGTCGGCTCGTCGCATCCTGGGGCTGGAGTAGGTCCCAAGGGTTGGGCTGTTCGCCCATTAAAGCGGTACGCGAGCTGGGTTTAGAACGTCGCGAGACAGTTCGGTCCCTATCCGCTGCGCGCGCAGGAGACTTGAAAGGGGCTGTCCCTAGTACGAGAGGACCGGGACGGACGAACCTCTGGTGTGCCAGTTGTATCGCCAGGTGCACGGCTGGTTGGCTACGTTCGGAAGGGATAACCGCTGAAAGCATCTAAGCGGGAAGCTCGCCTTGAGATGAGGTCTCCCACCCTGTGAGGGGGTAAGGCTCCCGGTAGACGACCGGGTTGATAGGCCGGAGGTGGAAGCGCGGTAACGTGTGGAGCTGACCGGTACTAATAGGCCGAGGACTTGACCACAAAGCATACTTTCTAGTTTTTGCTCGCGTCCACTAGGCAATTCTGAGACTGCAAACACTGTGTGTTTGTTTGTTTCGGAGGGTTACGGCGGTTATGGCGGGAAGGAAACACCCGGTTACATTCCGAACCCGGAAGTTAAGCTTCTCTGCGCCGATGGTACTGCACTCGGGAGGGTGTGGGAGAGTAGGTCACCGCCGGACAATCTTTATAGAAGGGCCCCGACTCAGTCGGGGCCCTTCTGCGTTTACGGCTTCGGACGAAGGACGAAGACGCCCCAGCCCAAATACTGACGGCCGTACTCCAGGTGGGAGCGGCGTGCCTGGGTCAGGAAGTCGCGCATAGCAGGCACGTCAGGATCGTCCGGGTTGTCGCGCAACCAGTCGCTGATCGTCCACCACTGACTGGCCACGTACCTGTCCCAGCTGTCCGGGCCGGCCAGGACCATCTCCAGCAGCTCGAAGCCGGCCTCCTCGATGCGGTCGTGCGTACCGATGAGCGAGGTCGCCAGGTTGTCGTCCTCCAATCCCAGCGCTGCGCGGGCCTCGGGCGGGGGCGGGGTCTGCCAATAGCAGTCGCCGACGAGGACGATGCCGTTCGGGCGGAGGTGCCGGCGCATGAGGGACAAGGTGCCTTTGAGGCCGTTGCCGATCCAGGTCGCACCGATGCAGGAAACGATGTCGAACGATTCCGGAGCCGTTTCGTAGGTGCCGGCGTCGGCTTCCACGAATTCGACGCGTTCGGACACGCCCAGCTCCTCGGCGCGGGCTCTCGCTGCTCCGAGAAAGACCTGGCTGATGTCCACGCCGACGCCTTCCAGGCCGTGTTCGGCGGACCAGCGGGAAAGGAGCTCTCCTTTACCGCAGGCCAGATCCAGTTGGCGGGTGCCGGGAGTGATGCGGCAGATCTCGCCGAGCAGGGCGAGATTGTCGTCGGTCAGCGGGTTCAGAATGCGGTGCCGGGCCTCGGCGATTTCGTGAAAGCGTAGTGACATGACGAGAAGTCTCGCGTGTTCCGGATTTACGGCCAACCTCTTTTATGCGCATGAGCCGGTCTCGTGGACGTACTCTGGCTTGCTAGGCTGGAGGGACCGGGCCACCTCCACGGTGGCCTTCGTCGCGTAAGGCCCGAGGGCGGGCGGCGACCAGCCACGGTGGACCGTCGTTGTGAGTCCGCTGGGTGAGCTCAACGAAATGGACCAGAAGTGAACAGAGATAACGGATCGGACGGCGGAGAGCGCGGGCGCGGCGACTTCGAGGACAGGCGCTCCGGAGGGAGCGACAGGAGCGGGGGATACGGCTCGCGCGGGCGGGACTCCGGTAGCGACCGTCCGTTCCGTTCCGGCGACAGAGGCCGCTCGTACGGCCGGGACGACCGCGGGCCGCGCAGGGACGAGGGCTCCCGCGAGGATAGGGGTCCGCGCCGCGAGGGCTCCGGCTCCGGATACGGCGGCAGGCGCGAAGGCGGTTATGGCGACCGCGGGCCGCGCCGCGAGGGCCGCGAAGGATTCGACCGCGGGCAGCGCGGCGACGATCGTCGGCCGTACCGCGATCGGGACGATCGTGGCGAGCGCCGCGAGGGCGGCGAGGAACGGCGAACGTACCGGGATCGGGATGATCGTGGGCCGCGCCGCGAGGGATCGGGTTACGGCGATCGTGGACCGCGTCGCGAGGGCGGCGGGTTCCGCGACGATCGGGGCCCTCGTCGTGAGGGTGGCTTCCGTGATGACCGGGGTCCGCGCGGTGAGGGCGGCGGGTTCCGGGACCGGGATGACCGCGGGCCGCGCCGCGAGGGCGGCTACGGCGAGAGCCGTGGCGGCCGTGGAGGTTACGGCGGCGACCGGCGCGAAGGTGGTTACGGCGACAGGGGCCCCCGTCGCGAGGGCGGCGGATTCAGGGACCGTGACGATCGTGGGCCGCGCCGCGAGGGGCCGGGTTACGGTCCCAGGCGAGAGGGCGGTTACGGCGACCGCGGACCGCGTAGTGAAGGTGGCTTCCGTGGTGAGCGGGGTCCGCGTCCTGAGGGCAGCGGATTCCGGGACCGGGACGACCGCGGGCCGCGCCGCGAGGGGTCCGGCTCTGGGCCGCGCCGTGAGGGCGGCGGGTTCCGCGACGATCGGGGTCCCCGTCGTGAGGGTGGCTTCCGTGATGACCGGGGTCCGCGCCGTGAGGGCGGCGGATTCAGGGATCGCGATGACCGTGGGCCGCGTCGCGAAGGTGGCGGGTTCAGGGACGATCGGGGTCCGCGTCGTGAGGGTGGCTTCCGTGATGACCGGGGTCCGCGCCGTGAGGGTGGCTTCCGTGATGACCGGGGTCCGCGCCGTGAAGGTGGCGGGTTCAGGGATCGCGATGACCGTGGGCCGCGCCGTGAAGGTGGCGGGTTCAGGGACCGTGATGACCGTGGGCCGCGTCGCGAAGGTGGCGGGTTCAGGGACCGGGACGACCGTGGGCCGCGCCGCGAGGGCTCCGGCTATGGGCCGCGTCGTGAGGGCGGCGGGTTCCGTGATGACCGAGGCCCGCGTCGCGAAGGCGGTGACCGGGGCCCTCGGCCGTTCTCCCGGGACGACCGCCCCAGGCGTGACGATCACGGCGGAGCCGGTACCCGCGCCAGGTACGGCAGGTCCGACCGCGACTCCGAGAACGCGCAGCGCGAGCAGATGCCCGAGATCGCGCCCGACATCACCGCGGACGAGTTGGACAAGGAAGTCCTTGAGGAGCTGCGTTCCCTGCCTGGCGATCTCGCCAACCTGGTCGGCCGGCACCTGGTCGCCGCCGAGCGGGCCCTGGAGGACGAAGACCCCGAACGGGCGCACGAGCACACGAAGGTGGCGCGCCGGTTCGCGGCCCGGATCGGGGTCGTGCGGGAGGCTGCCGGCATTGTCGCGTACCGTGCCGGGCATTTCTCCGAGGCGCTGAGCGATCTGCGGGCGGCGCGGCGGCTGACGGGGTCCGAGGCGTACCTGCCGGTCATGGCCGACTGCGAACGCGGCATGGGACGTCCCGAGCGGGCCATCGACCTTGTGCGTTCGCCCGAGGCCGAGCGTCTCGACCGGGCCGGGCGCATCGAGCTGACCATCGTCGAGTCCGGCGCACGCCGTGACCTCGGCCAGCACGACGCGGCCGTCATCACTCTCCAGCGCCTGCCGGAGCTGCGCGACCCGCAGCCGAAGCCGTGGTCGGCGCGGTTGGCGTTCGCGTACGCCGACGCCCTGATCGACGCCGGGCAGACGGAGGCGGCCACCGAGTGGTTCGCACGGGCCATGGCGTTCGACGAGGACGGCGAGACGGACGCGGCCGAGCGGTACGCCGAGCTGACCGGCTCCGTCATCGAGGACGTCGAGGAGGACGCGGACTACGAGGACGACTTCGACGACGCCGGCGCGGCGGACGGCGGAGAGAGCGCCGCGACCGTGGACGAGGAGCCGGAGGACGACGCCGCCTCTCTCGCCGAGGCCGACGACCTGCTTGGCGAGCAGCCAGAGACTGCCGGCGCGGCGGATGGCGAGAACGTCGCTGACGTCGCCGCTGCCACCGATGTCGCGTCGGACGAGGCCGCTGGCCTCGCGGATGAGGTCACGGAGACAACGGCGGCCGACTCCGCCGACGAGTCCGACGAGTCCGACGATTCAGATGATCCAGACGAGGAGGACGGCGCCGACGACTCCGCTGCGCAGCAGGGCAGCCCCGCAGGCGCTGTCGCCGCTCCGACGGAGACTCCCGGTATAACGCCCGCTTTCATCGAGCCGAACTTCGGCGATGTCCTGGACGAGGAAGACGGGCCCGCGCCCAAGCGACCGAAGGCGGACGACTAGCATCGATCGCCTGTAGCTGAAAGCTGGACACACGCTCCGCCGTACCGCCGCGATATGCGCGGGACGGCGGAGTTTGTGCGTTCTGCAGCCTGATGCCCCCTGCGCTGGGTCTCGTCCCGGCAGGTCCGCACGTGAGAACGGTGTCCGTCTGCCGGTGACATGCCTGCTCGTGCGGTCGGTCCCCGCCCGACTATGGACGCTGGGCTCGTCCGTTGGACAGCGGTGCCAGGGGCGTCCATGACGCCGCAGCCCGACTCTCGACGCTGGGCATGCCCATGATGTCCCGTTGAGTCGTACGAGGCCGCCATGTTCCGGTCGGCCCTTCCGGCACCTACGTGACTGCTGGCCGGCCATAGGCGTGCCGGTGGCTGGCCACGTACCTACGGCAGAGGGACCTCCGGTTTGGTCGCGTGCGTTCCAATCCCTCATGTGCGGCCGAGCTGTCCGCTCTCGCGGTGGCTGTGCGCAGCAGGTCAGCGGGTCGGCGGCAGCTTACGGCGACACGCGGTCGAGCCAGTGGAGGATGCCGGCGACGTTTGACGGAGCTCCGCTCAACAACTCGAAATGCTCGGCCGTCGCGTCGTCCGACTTCAGCGCGGTGTAGCGCTCCTTCGTACGGTCACGGACCATGGCGATGGCATGGTCCAGATCCAAGCCCTCGGAATGGGCCTGCCGGGTCAGATCCACCCAGACACGGAGCTCCTCGGCGGACCGTTCGAGGGTGTCCTGAACCGCCTCCACCGGGCCGTAATGGCTGAAGAGTAGACGTTGTGGCCCGAGCGCCTTGAACAGGGCGATCGAATTGAGGGCGGTCTGCAGGTCGAAGTCCGGCGGCGGCGTGGCGGGACGCAGGTCGCCGGTCTCGGGAAGGTACACGCCTGCTGCGTCGCCCACGTACAGGTCGCCGGTGGCGGAGTCGACGAGGCCCACGTGATGCTTGGCGTGACCGGGGGAGTAGTGGCTGCTCAGCGTACGCCCGTTGCCGAGATCGATGGCGCCGGTGTCGCCGAGGGCGACGATGCGTTCGGCCTCGGTGGGCGACAGCTCGCCGAAGAGGGTGTCGAGCCGGTCGCCCCACACCATCCGGGCGCTCGCCATGAGCCGCGAGGGGTCGGCCAGGTGCCGCGCACCCTTCTCGTGTACGACCACCTGGGCGGACGGGAAGAACCTGGCGATGTCCCCCACTCCGCCGGCGTGGTCGAGGTGGATGTGGGTCACGACGACGGTGGCGAGGTCCTCCGGCCCGACGCCGAGGGACGTGAGCGCGTCGCGGACCACCGGGGCGGAGGTCGAGGTACCGGTCTCCACCAGGCATGGCCGGTCGCCCAGAATCAGGTATCCGGCGGTGATGCCCGCGTATCCGGCCATCCTGGTGTCGATCTCATAGACGTCGCCGCCTAGCGCGGTGATGTTGTCCACAGGTACTCCCGAGCGTGCAGCCGTTGTCCCCAGAATGGCGCTCGGCCGTTCCGGGCTCCTCTTCATCGTAAAGAGTGATCTCCGGCAGAGCACCGACAGGAGGGACGAGGAATGGACCGGAACGAGGTCTTGCTGGTGGGACGGCTCTCGGCGGCGCCCGAGGACCACACGTTGCCGAGCGGCGACACCGTCACGAAGTGGCGCATCATCGTACGGCGCCGCCGGCGGCAGCGACCCGGCGCGACGCTGACGGACAGCGTCCCGTGCGTCACCTTCAGCCTGGAGACGGCAGACGTCGTCCGCGGCCTCAAGCCACGCGACTATCTGCAGGTCACTGGCTCCTTCCGCTGCCGCGTCTTCGGCCCGACAGGAGCCAAGACCTGGAAGTACGAGGTGGAGGTGACCAGCGCGAAACCCGTGGATGCGATCGCGGTCGCGGAAGATCCGCCGGACGGGGATGGGGGCGGCGTCGGCGAGGAGGCCGGGGGGACGGTCACGCCATTGGTGCCGAGGCGGGTGCTGCAACTGGCCAGGGCAAGCTGATCTCCTGCCTCATCCACTGCGGCGGAGGGGATGAGAGCACGACGACAAAGGGCTGTTGCGCAGGGCCCGTGCGCCTCGTCCGCCGGCGACGAGGCGCACGCCTCTGGTTCGTACCTGCGGCGAGGCGCACGCCGCCGGTGTCCCTAGGGGCGGCGAGGCACATACTCCTCTGGTGTCCCTAGGAGCGGCGAGGCGCATGCCCCTGATGTCCTTGGGGGGCGAGGCACACGCCGCTGGTGTCCTGCGGGGGCGAGGCGAGCGTGCTCGGGTCCGTCGGGGGTTGCCTCAGTAGCAGATGGTTGGCTCAGCAGCGAGCCTGGGGTCCGGTAGTTCCGCGCCGGGTCTGTCGCGGGGCCGTGGTTCACCCGCTTCCGCCCGCCGCCCGGCCAGGAGAACACCGACATCGGCTTCCGCGCCGACGCATTGGCTGAGGCCCAGTTGGCTGCATGCCCAGGTTGGGTTTTGGGGCCGGCTGGGTTGTGGGGCCAGTTGGCTCCACGCCAGTTGGGGTTGTAGGGCTGGTTGGCTGCGGGCCCGGCTAGTTATGGGGCTAGTTGGTTGCGGGCCGGGGCAGTGGTGGGCGGGAGCAGCGTGGTCTGAGAGCGCTGTCCCGCCTGGGCAGCTATCTGCCTGTCAGTTGATGGCGAAGGTGCGGAGGACCAGACCGGTTCGGGGTTTGGGGCCGAAGGAGGTGGATTTGCGGGGGACGCGTTCGCCGCCGGCAGCGACGGCCAGGACGTCCTCGGTCGCCAGCGGCTTGAGGATCACGGCAGTGCCGCCGGTGCTGGTCGCGAGCTTGGCGGCGGCCTCGATGTCGTGGTGCACGATGCGTACCGCCTGCTCGTCGTCACGCATCCCCCACACCTTCGGCAGGATGAACTCGCTCAGGATGGAGGTGTTGAGAGAGTTCCAGCGGTCGGAGTGGTCAGCCGGCATGGCAAGAGCCAACTGGACGGGATCGGGGTCGGTGATCAAGTACGCGCTGGCTTCGTCAGCCAGGAGGAAAGCCGGGTCCGGGCTGTTCTCGAACGCGGCCAGACCCTCTGCGAGGGTGCCGAACTCCTGGACCCGCCAGGACTGACGGGCCTGGGCGGCCGCCTTCGCCAAGGGGAGGCCGGGGATGACGCGGTGGATCGCTTTGAGGTCGGGCGGATAGGCGGTCGAGTCGACCAGCAGGGCCAGACCGAAGTCCCAGGGGGCTACCAGAGTGGTGGAAGGAGGCTGGTGCGAGCCGTCTGCCGGTGAGGAGTGAGCTGGTGTGAGGCCGGCGGCAGCGTCACCAGGCCTTGCGGCGCTGCTGCTGAACAGGATGCTGGCGGGTGCTGCGTTGCCGGACTCCACGCCTTTGGGGGCGGTGTCCCTGGGCGTGGGTGAGGGCTCGGCAGGAGGATGGGCCAGGCGTTCCTGGCGTTGGAGGACGCGGTAGGTGGCGTAACGGTGATGGCCATCGGCGATCAGAGCTTGGCGGTCGTGGAGGTCGGCGTTGATGGTGGCGATCTCGGACGTGTCGGTGATCGCCCAGAGGCGGTGGGTGACGCCGTCCTCCGTCTTGGCCGACACCAGGGGGCGACGTCGGGTCGCCACCTCCTCCACGAGGCGGGTCGTCGGGCCGCCGGCGCCGTCGTAGAGGAGGAAGATCGGCTCCAGATTCGCCTGGGTGGTGCTCATGAGGGCCAGGCGGTCGGCGATGGGTCCGGGCATCACGTCCTCGTGCGGAAGGATGACGTGCTGGCCAGGGTCCGTCAGGGCGACGTCGCCGATCAGGCCGCGTTGCAGAAAGTACGGGCCATGCTGCTCGTACACGTACAGGGCCGGGCGGTCGTCCGGGACCAGGATGCCTTCACGAAGCCATGCCTGCAGGGTGTCCCGGGCCTCTGCGTAACGCGTCTCCGGCGGGAGTTCGTCGTCCTCAGGAAGGGCCTCGTCGGCAGGAAGGGCGCGGGTGGCAGGAGTTGTGTGGGTGGCAGGAAGGGCTTGGGCGGGATCGACGCGGGGGGTGCGGGGAAGGATGAGGCGGACGACGTTGTTCGGATGCAGTTGGAGGAGCGTGTCGACGTCCGCGTCGGAGATCAGGTCGTAGGGCGGGGAGGTTACCTTGGCGGGATCTTCGACGGCGAAACGTACGCCGCGGAAGGGCCGTAGCACCAGTCCATCGGGCACTGGCAGTTCAGGAGTCCCCATACCGGGCATGCTGCCATAGATGGTCATGCCTTCCGGAAATCGCCCCTCGGTTTGCAACCGTGCCCTGCCTTCACGGCGGGACAGGGCGTGTTCGTCGTCCAGCGATGGAGGGAGTCTCGCCGATGGTTGGAGAAGGAAACGCCCATGATGAGACCTCGGGTGCTCCCCGGGGCAGTGTTTACGATTGGTACCAGCGTGGGGTAAAGCTGCTGAAGGACGGCAGTCCGGCGGCGGCGGCCGCGTTGCTGGAACGGGCCGCGGAGGTCGAACCGGAGTCGCGCAGCATCCGGGAGGCGTTGGCGCGGGCGCAGTTCAACTCGCGGCAGTACAGCGAGGCGGCCGCGAGTTTCCGGCAGATCGTCGAGGCCAATCCTGCTGAGGACTACGCGTACTTCGGGCTGGGGCTGGCGTTGTGGCGTACGGGGGACATCGAAGGGGCGCAGGAACCGCTGGCGATCGCTGTTGCGATGCGCCCCGATGAGCGGCATTACGTGTCGGCGTTGAAGAGTGTGCGTGCCACTTTGCGGGCTCGGCGGGAGATGTAGTCGTAGGAGGGTTGGCTCGTTTCTGCCTGCCGGTGGCGAGTGGCGGGTGGCGGGTGCTCATTGGTGGGCGGCGTCTGCTTCGTGTGCCGGCGGGGACGTACGGCTGCCGAGGCTGAGGTGGTTGGCGTGGGTGCGCGTGTAGCACCAGTGGGGGCGGTGTTCTTGGCCGGGGTGCTGGGCAGTCCGCCGGTGCGCGGGGGCGGCAGGGCGCGACGCTAGAGTCTCACCCGGCGTGTGAGTCGAACGGGAAGAGGCGCGGTGCTGATCGACGGGTACGACACTTTGCTGCTCGACCTGGATGGCGTGGTCTACCTGGGTCCCCGGGCAGTGCCGGGCGCGCCGGCGGCGCTCGACGAGGCGCGGGCGCGGGGGGTGCGGCTGGCGTACGTCACCAACAACGCTTCGCGGACGCCCGCCGCCATCGCGGCGCACCTGCGGGAACTCGGCGCGCCGGCCACCGCCGAGGACGTCGTGACGTCCGCGCAGGCGGCGGCGCGGCTGATCGCGGAGCGGGTGCCGCCGGGGTCGGCGGTGCTCGTGGTGGGTGGGTCGGGGCTCCGGATGGCCGTACGTGCCCGAGGGCTTCGGCCGGTCTCGACCGCCTTCGAGGCGCCGGTCGCCGTGGTGCAGGGGATCGCGCCGGGGCTGTCGTACGGGCTGCTGTCGGAAGGCGCGCTGGCGGTGCGGCAAGGGGCGTGGTTCGTGGCGTCCAACGGGGACAGCACCATGCCCACCGGGCGGGGCGAGCTGCCCGGCAACGGGGCCATGGTCCGGGTCATCGCGGCCGCGACCGGGGTTGAGCCGGTGTACGCGGGAAAGCCGGACCCGCCGTTGCACAGGGAGTCGATGATTCGTACGGGGGCCCGGCGGCCGCTGGTGGTGGGGGATCGGCTGGACACCGACATCGAAGGGGCGTCCAACGCCGGGGTGGAGTCCCTGCTGGTGCTGACCGGGGTGGCCACGGCGGCCGATGTGCTGACGGCCGAGCCGCGGCATCGGCCGACGTTCGTGGCCGAGGATCTGGCGGCCCTGCACGCGGACTATCCCGAGGTGCGGGACGGCGCGTGTGGTGGATGGCAGGCGCGATGGCGTGACGGCGTGCTGCATCTGGAGGGGGACGGCAGCCGGATCGACGGGTTGCGGGCGGCGTGTGACGCGGCCTGGGCGGCGGCCGGAGAAGGGCGGGTGGAGGAGGACGCCGTCAAACCGGTCCTTGAGCGCATCGCCGGTTGAGCTGCCCGTGATGACCGAGCGCCTTCGAGGTCGGGGCTTTGGTGGCTGCGTGGTCGGGGAGGATGAATCGGCGGTTCACCGACTGTCGCCGGCTGCCCGGTCATCGCCGGGTGTGGTGGAGCCTCGGCGGCGGCGGGGCGGTTTCGCTGTTCGCTCGTCGCCGAAAAAATGGTGCGGCCGGGTGAGCCGGTCAGAGCAGGCGGCGTAGGCGGAGGAGGTCGCCGAAGCTGGCGTCGACCTTCACCCGGCCCCCTAGCAGCGCCCGCGCCAGATCCAGTTCGCCGTCCACCAGCGCGATCAGGTCGTTGCTCACGATCGTGAGCTTGACGTCGGCGGGCTTGCCTCCCGGCGGCGGGTGCTCCGTGAACGGATCCAGCCCCCCGTGGTGCAGCCGCCCATAGAAGGTCACGTCGAGATCGGAGATCCGGCAGCTGACCGTGCGTTCGACCACATGCTTGGCACGGTCCTGCTCGTCGATCTCGTCGAACTGCGCGACGAGCTTGGCCAGTGCCGTCCGGCACTCCTCGACGCTTGCCATGGTGAGCATCCTCTCCTTCTTGGTCGGGCCTATGCGGACCGTAGCGTTCCACATGACTAGCACCCCCGTACGACCTACAACGTGTGACACGCCTGCCAAGGTCCCGGGTGCTCGCGGGAGGCGTTACGGTCGAGTCATGAGTGAGCTGCCGCACGAGACCGGCGACGACCGGGTCGACGCCATCGTGGCCGGCCTGGGCCGCCTGGGCGAGCTGCCCGTGGGCGAGCATCCGCGGATCTTCGACGAGGCGTTCTCGGCGCTGGAGGCCGCACTGGGGGCCGTGGACGACGACCCGGCGCGGGCCGTGCACGAGATGGCGCGCGCGGCCCACCAGCCGGAGCGCCAGGAAATGGCTCACCTCGCCGACCCCCGCCAGCCGGGTGATCCGCGGGCCGCTCAGATGAACCAGGGCATGGGGTTCCCGCCGCGGGGAGACCGGTGAGCCGGCGCATCCGCCTCGACAGCGAGCTGGTGCGCCGCGGCCTGGCGAGGTCGCGTGAGCAGGCGGCCCAGCTCATCGACGCGGGCCGGGTCACCGTCGGCGGCCAGACCGCGCGCAAGCCCGCCACCCAGGTCGACACCGCCTCCGCCATCGTCGTCGCCACCTCCCCCGACGGTCCCGACTACGTCTCGCGCGGCGCGCACAAGCTGCTCGGCGCACTGGAGACGTTCCCGGCGCTCGCCGTCGAAGGGCGCAGGTGCCTCGACGCGGGCGCGTCCACCGGCGGGTTCACCGACGTGCTGCTGCGCCGCGGCGTGGCCCACGTGCTGGCCGTCGACGTCGGCTACGGCCAGCTCGCCTGGTCGCTGCGCACCGACGAGCGGGTGACGGTGATGGAGCGGGTCAACGTCCGCGACCTGACCCCGGAGATGGTGGGGGAGCCGCCGACGCTGGTCGTGGGCGACCTGTCGTTCATCTCGCTGCGGCTGGTGCTGCCCGCGCTGGCCGCCGTCGCTGCGCCGCGCGCCGACTTCGTGATGCTGGTCAAGCCGCAGTTCGAGGTGGGCAAGGAGCTCGTGGGGGCGGGCGGCGTGGTCCGCGATCCCGTGCTGCGCGCGCAGGCCGTGCGTGACGCCGCCGCCAAGGCCCTGGAGCTGGGGCTGAGCGTGCGCGGTGTGACCGCGAGCCCGCTGCCGGGGCCGTCGGGCAATGTGGAATACCTGCTCTGGCTGGGCAAGGGAGAGGGCGAGCCTCCGGTCGCCGACCTGGAGGCCGAGATCGAGCGTGCCGTGGCGGAAGGGCCGCAATGAAACGGACCGTGCTGGTCGCCGTACACACCGGGCGGGACGCCGCCGTCGAGAGCGCCCGCCTGGTGATCAACCGGCTGGTGGACGCGGGCATCGCCGTCCGGGTGCTCGAATCCGAGTACGGGGAGATCGGCTGCGCAGGGGTCGAGGCCGTGCCCGGCGACGACCCCGGCGCGGCCAAGGACGCCGAGGTCATGATCGTGCTCGGCGGCGACGGGTCGCTGCTGCGCGCCGCGGAGCTGGCCAGACCGGCCGGCACCCCGCTGCTGGGGGTCAACCTGGGGCACGTCGGGTTCCTGGCCGAGGCCGAGGTCGACGACCTGGCCGGGGCCGTCGACGCGGTCGTGGCGGGCCGGTACGACGTCGAGGAGCGCATGACGATCGACGTTCTCGCCCGGCAGAACGGCAAGATCCTGGCCGACACGTGGGCGCTCAACGAGGCCTCGGTCGAGAAGCAGGAGCGCATGCTGGAGGTCGTCGCCGAGATCGACGGCCGGCCGCTGTCGCGGTGGGGCTGCGACGGCGTGATCTGCGCCACGCCGACCGGCTCGACCGCCTATGCTTTCTCCGCGGGCGGGCCGGTCGTGTGGCCTGAGGTCGAGGCGCTGCTCACGGTGCCCATCAGCGCTCACGCCCTGTTCGCCAGGCCACTGGTGGTCTCGCCGCGGTCCACCCTCGCTGTGGAGATCCTGCCGGATACTCCCGGCGGGGTGCTGTGGTGCGACGGGCGGCGCCGCTTCGAGCTGCCGTCCGGCACGAGGGTGGAGGTGCGCAGGGGTGCCGAGCCGGTCCGGCTGGCGCGGCTGCACGGCGTCGAGGACACCGGCGCGCCGTTCACCGACAGGTTGGTCGCCAAGTTCGAGCTGCCCGTCCAGGGCTGGCGCGGAAGGGTGCGACCCTGAGTGAATGGAAGCAGGACCGCGTAGGATCGCGTGGGCACACGTGTTCGGGGAACGGGCCGTGTGATCGGCAGGCACAGCAGTGACGGGAGTGGGCAGTGCGACCAAGGGTCGAGGAGGTCCGCATCCAGGGGCTCGGCGTCATCGACGAGGCCGTCCTAGAGCTCAGCCCGGGCTTCAACGTGGTGACCGGTGAGACCGGCGCGGGCAAGACGATGGTCGTGACCGGGCTCGGGCTGCTGTTCGGCGGCCGGGCCGACCCGTCCAGGATCCGGCCGGGGGCCGAGCGGGCCAGGGTCGAGGGCACGCTCGTCGTCGAGCCTGGCGGCCGGGTGGCCCAGCAGGTCGAGGACACCGGCGGCGACGTCGAGGGCGGCGAGCTCATCATCTCGCGTACCGTCTCGGCGGAGGGCCGCTCCAGGGCGTGGCTGGGTGGGCGCACGGTGCCTGTCGGCACTCTGACGTACCTCGCCGACGACCTCGTGGCCGTGCACGGGCAGATGGACCAGCAGCGGCTGCTCCAGCCCGCCAGGCAGCGCGCCGCGCTCGACCGGTATGCCGGCGAGGAGCTGGTCAAGCCGTTGCGGGCGTACACACAGGCGTACAAACGGCACAAGCAGGTCGCCGTGCAGCTGGAGGAGCTGACCACCCGCGCCCGGGAGCGGACCCAGGAGGCCGACCTGCTCCGCTTCGGCCTGGAGGAGATCGAGAAGGTCGACCCCAAGCCGGGCGAGGACGTCGAGCTGCGCGAGGAGGAGGAGCGGCTCTCGCACGCCGACGCGCTGCGCAGCGCCGCCACCACGGCCCACACCGCGCTGCTCGGCGACCCCATGGAGGCCGCGGGGGGCGCCCACGACGTGATCTCCCTGCTCGGCGAGGCCCGCGCGGCCGTCGAGGCGGTGCGCGACTTCGACGCCCAGCTCGCCGGGGTCGCCGACCGGCTCGCCGAGGCCGGCTACCTCATCTCCGACGTCGCCACCGACCTCGCCTCCTACGCCGAGTCGATCGAGGCCGACCCGTCCAGGCTGGCGGTCGTGCAGGAGCGCCGCTCGGTGCTGTCCGGGCTCATCCGCAAATACGGCGAGCAGAGCGCCGACAGCGCCGGCGTACTCGCCTGGGCGCAGCGCGCCGCCGCCCGCCTAGCCGAGCTGGAGAACGACGACGAGCGCATCGACGAGCTGACCCGCGAGCACGACGAGCTGACCGACAAGCTCACCGACCTCGCCGCCGAGCTCACCCGGGTGCGCGAGGCCGCCGCCGAGCGGTTCGGCCTGGCCGTCACCGAGGAGCTGACGGCGCTCGCCATGCCGCACGCCCGAGTCGTGGTGCAGCTCACGCGGAGCGCCGAGTTCGGGCCGGAGGGCGTCGACGAGGTCGAGCTGCGGATGGCCGCCCATCCTGCCGCGCCGCCGCTGCCGCTCACCAAGGGCGCCTCGGGTGGCGAGCTGAGCCGCGTCATGCTCGCCATCGAGGTCGTCTTCGCGGGCGCCGATCCGGTGCCGACGTTCGTCTTCGACGAGGTGGACGCGGGGGTCGGTGGCAAGGCGGCGGTCGAGATCGGCCGCCGGCTGGCCCGGCTGGCCCGCACGGCGCAGGTGATTGTGGTCACACATCTGCCGCAGGTGGCGGCCTTCGCCGACCAGCATCTGGTGGTCGAGAAGGCCAGTGACGGCAGCGTGGTGCGCAGCGGTGTCACCACGCTCGACCACGAGGGCCGCGTACGCGAACTGTCGCGCATGCTGGCGGGTCTGGAGGATTCCGAGCTCGGCCGGGCGCACGCTGAGGAGCTGCTGGGGCTCGCCGCGGCGGACAGGTGATCGTGGGTGACATAGTGGACACGCCACGTGATGCGTGGCCTCTCCGCTGTTTCGCTCTGGCAGGATGGTCATGATGAAGGTTCCGGGAAGCAGATTGCCGGGCCTCCGCGGCAGGAAGGTCGGCGACCTTCCCGGCATCACGGCAGTGGCGAGGATCGACCGGCGCACCAAGAGGCTCACCAAGCGCCTCGGGCCCGGTGAAATCGCGATCATCGACCATGTCGACGTGGACCGGGTCAGCGCGGAGGCCCTGGTCGCATGCGGTGCCGCCGCCGTGGTCAACGTCGCGGCCGGCATCAGCGGCCGCTATCCCAACCTGGGGCCGCAGATCCTGCTCGAGGCCGGCGTGCCATTCGTCGACAACGCCAGCCCGGAGTTGTTCGAGCGCGTCAAGGACGGCGACGTCGTCCGGCTCTGCGACGGCGTCGTCCACCTGGACGACGACGTCATCGGCAAGGGCGAGGAGCAGACCCTCGAAGCGGTCGAGGCCGCCATGGCCGAGGCGCGGGCGGGGCTGTCGGTGCAGATCGAGGCGTTCGCGGTCAACACCATGGAGTACGTCCGCGGCGAGGGCAAGCTCCTCATCGACGGCGTCGGCGTGCCCGAGATCCGCACGGAGATGGAGGGCAGGCACGTCCTCATCGTCGTGCGCGGATACCACTACAAGGAGGACATCGCCACCCTCCGCCCCTACATCCGCGAATACCGGCCCGTCCTGGTCGGCGTCGACGGCGGCGCCGACGCGCTCCTGGAGGCCGGCTACCTGCCCGACGTGATCGTGGGCGACTTCGACTCGGTCTCCACCAAGGCGCTGACCTGCGGCGCCGAGCTCGTCGTGCACGCCTACCGCGACGGCCGGGCCCCCGGCCTGGAGCGCGTGCACCAGCTCGGCCGCGAAGCGGTGATCTTCCCCGCCACCGGCACCAGCGAGGACATCGCGATGCTCCTCGCCGACGACAAGGGTGCCGAGCTGATCGTCGCCGTCGGCACGCACGGCACGCTGGAGGAGTTCCTCGACAAGGGGCGCTCCGGCATGGCCAGCACCTTCCTCACCCGGCTCATCATCGGCAGCAAGCTCATCGACGCCAAGGGCGTCAGCAGGCTCTACCGCAGCCGCATCTCCACCTCGCAGCTGCTGCTCCTCGTGCTCACCGCGCTGTTCACGATGGGCGTCGCGCTGGTCTTCTCGCCGCTCGGCAAGACGTGGCTGAACGGCCTGCAAGACGTCTGGAACGCGTTCATCTTCTGGCTGGTCGGACTCTTCTCGTGATCGATTTCCGCTATCACCTCGTCTCCATCGTCGCGATCTTCCTGGCGCTGGCGGTGGGCATCATCCTGGGCACCACCCTGCTCCAGGACCCCGCGCTCGACCTGGCCAAGCGCACCAGCGACGAGCTGACCAGCGCCAACAACGGCCTGCGCGCCGACCTCGACGCGCTGCGCGGGCGGCAGGCCGGCAACGACGCGTTCATCACCGCCCGCACCCCGCAGATGGTGGCCTCCGAGCTCGCCGGGCAGCGCGTGCTGCTCATCGAGACGCCCGGCTCCAGCACGAGCGTGCGCGAGGCCGCCCAGCAGGTGCTGGACGAGGCGGGCGCCAAGGTCAGCGGGCGGGTCACGCTGACGGAGAAGTTCCTCGACCCCGAGAGCAAGGGCGTCATCGACGGGCTGGTCGACCAGCTCAAACCGGCCAACATGGTCTTCCCCGCCACCGCCACCAGCTACGACCGTGCCGCTTCGCTGTTGGCCGGCGCCCTCGTCACCAACGACTCCGCCCAGGCCGGCACCCCCAACACCGCCACCGCGGGCGTGCTCGACGCGTTCGAGACCGGCGGCCTGCTCAACGTCGAGGACAACCCGGCCGAACGGGCCACGCTCGCCGTCATGTTCGCGCCGGAGAAGCCGTTCGAGGGCGAGACCGCCGAGGCCCTGGCCGGGGCGCTGGTCTCGGTCGCCGACGGGCTCGACGTGGCGGCCGGCGGCACCGTGCTCGCCGGGACCGCCGCGAACATCGCGCTGCCCGGCGACCTCATCGGCGCCGTCCGCGACGACAGCGAGGTCTCCAAGCGCGTGTCCACCGTTGATACCGCCGACATGCCCGTGGGCCGCGTCGTGATGGTCTACGCTCTGCGGGAACAACTGGCCGGGCACGCCGGCCAGTACGGCATCGGCAAGGGCGCCACCGCGGCCCTGCCGGCGGCCGTCACCCCCAGCCCGACCCCATCCGCCCAGTCAGGGAGCTGACATGGCCCGAGGACTGCTCCACGCCTTCGCCGGCGCCGCCATCGGCGCCGTCGCGGCCCGCGCCGCCTACGCCGCCTTCACCCGCAACCGGCTGCCTGACGACCTGACCGGCCGTTGGACGCGCAAGAACCACCGCGGCGAGCCCATCACGCTCCTGGAGGGCCCCGCGTTCGTCGCGGGGGCGGGCGCGGCGGCGGCGCTCACGCCCGGCCTGCCCGGCCGGCTGCGCCTGGCCGCCCTCGTCGCGGGCGGTGGCAGCGGCGCGCTCGGCGCCTACGACGACCTGTACGGCACGACGTCCTCCAAAGGCTTCAAGGGCCACCTGACCGCGCTGACCCGCGGCGAGGTCACCAGCGGCGCGGTGAAGATCCTCGGCATCGGCGCCACCGGGCTCGGCGCCGCCGCGATCGCCGGCGGCGGCCCGCTCGACGTCCTGGTCAACGGGGCCGCCATCGCCGGCGCCGCCAACCTCGCCAACCTCTTCGACCTGCGCCCCGGCCGCGCCATCAAGGTCGCCCTGCTGACCGGCGGGCCGCTGCTGGCCGCCTCGCTGCTGCGCGGCTCACCCGCCGCCGCGGCACTGGCCGCCCTGCCGCTCGGCGCGGCCGCCGCGCTGCTGCCCGACGACCTCGGCGAGCGTGCCATGCTCGGCGACGCCGGCGCCAACGCCCTGGGCGCGCTGCTCGGCCTGGCCGCCGTCACCCGGCTCGGCCGGCCCGGCCGCTACGCCCTGCTCGGCACCGTGGCGGCGCTCACCGCCGCCTCGGAGAAGATCAGCTTCACCAAGGTCATCGCCGGGAACCCGGTGCTCAACCGCATCGACATGCTCGGCCGCCGGCCCGTAGCGCCCGCCTGACCCGGTCGGTCCGCGTTATCCACAGGTGGCCCCCCGTGACGCGCGAGTGTCGGCGCGGCCTGCCAGGATGATGTCCGCGCGGAAAGCCCGCGCGGGGGCGAGGGAGGCCGGATGGGAGTCGTGACGGCGCGGGGCGTGGCCGGCGGGGCCGTGCTCATCGGGGCCATCACCGTGCTGGCGCGCGTGGCGGGCTTCGCCAAGCAGTACGCCTTCGCGCAGACCGTCGGCACCAACTGCCTGGCCTCGGCCTACATGACGGCCAACCAGATCCCCAACATCATCTTCGAAGTGGTCGTCGGCGGGGCGCTGGCCGGGATGGTCGTCCCGGTGCTGGCCCGGCACGCCGACGGCGGCGAGGGCGACCGTGAGCGGGCCGGCTGGATCGGCTCGGCGCTGCTGACCTGGGTGGTCGTGGTCCTGGTGCCGCTGGCGGTGCTCACCGCGGTGTTCGCCGGGCCGGTCATCGGGCTGTTCTTCGGGTCGCAGCTCGACGGGTGTCCCGACGTCGAGGCGGTCACTGCCGTGGCGGCGCGCATGCTCGCCGTGTTCGCGCCGCAGATCCCGCTGTACGGCGTCGCCGTCGTGCTCTACGGCGTCCTGCAGGCGCACAACCGCTTCGCCGGGCCGGCGGTGGCGCCGCTCGTGTCGAGCATCGTGGTGATCGTGGCGTACCTGATGTTCGTGCCGCTCAGCGGAGGCGACAGCAACCCGGCGACCGTGCCCGGGCCGGCTGAGCTGGCGCTGTCCGTGGGCACCAGCCTGGGGGTGCTGTCGCTGGTGCTCACCGTGCTCGGGCCGGCGGCGCGGCTGGGGCTGCGGTGGCGGCCGGTGCTGCGCTTCCCCGACGGAGTGGCCGGGCAGGTGCGCCGGCTCGCGCTCGCGGGCGTCGCGGCGCTGCTGGCGCAGCAGGCGGCCATGATCGTGGTGCTGTTGCTGGCCAACAACGTGGTCGGCACCGGGGCGATCGCGGTCTACAACTACGCGTGGGCGATCTATCTGGTGCCGTACGCGGTGCTGGCCGTGCCCATCGCCACCAGCGCGTTTCCCCGGCTGTCCGCGCAGGCCGGGGACGCCGAGGCGTTCGCGGGGCTGGCGGCGCGCACCACGCGGGCCGTGGTGCTGGTTTCGGGGCTGGCGGCCGGCGTGCTGGCGGCGGCCTCCGGGCCGGGAGCGGTGGTGTTCCTCGGGATGAAGAGTGAGGTGCCCGCGGTGGATCTGGCGCGGGCGGTCGCGCTGTTCGCGCCGGGGCTGGTGGGCTACGGGCTCATCGCGCAGCTCAGCCGGGTGCTGTACGCGGCCGGGCGCGGGCGGGAGGCGGCGGCCGGCACCGTGGCGGGGTGGGCCGTGACGATGGTCGCGCAGACCGTTCTCGCGCTGGCGCTGCCCGCAGGGTGGCAGGTCGGCGGTATGGCGCTCGGCATGAGCATCGGTATGACGGCGGGCGGGGTGCTGCTGCTGGGCGCCGTCGTACGGGCGCGGGGCGGTGGCGCCGCGACCGGACTGGGACGGGCCCTGGGGGCGGCGGCGGGCGGCGGGGCGCTGGGTTACCTCGCCGGGGACGCCGTGGCCGGATGGCTCGGGGCTGAGGGGATCTGGGCGAACGTGGGCGCCGCGGTGCTCGCCGCCGTGGTGGCGGCGGGTGTGGGCGGCGCGGTCGCGGCCGTCGTTGACCGGGCCGACGCCGGCGCGGTGACCGCGATGCTGCGCCGCCGCCGAGGCTGACGTGCCGGCGGGGTGGTGATGGGGGCTTTCGGGATGGAGGGCCGTCGGGCTGAAGGCCCCGGGAGGGAGGCCCGTCGGAACGGGTGGGCTTTCGGGAGACTTGTAGGGCGGTCGGGACTGAAGGTCATCGGACTGGAAGTTGTCGGTTTGAAGATCTCAGACTCGAGATCATCGGGCTTGGGTGGCCGTTGGAGCTGGAAGGCCGTTGGTGTGGAGAGCCGGTGGGCTGAGGGGCTGGAGCCGGCTGGTCGCGGGTGAGTGTTGCAACTGAGGGAGGGGTGGGCGTGCGGGTGGCGTTCGTGCTGGGCACCACGTCCGGCGGTACGGGTCGGCATGTGCGGATGCTGGCCGAAGGGCTGACGCGGCGGGGGCATCAGGTGCTCGTGGCGGGGCCGCGCAGCGTGGAGGAGCAGTTCGCGTACGGCGAGGCGGGGGCGCGCTTCGTGGAGGTGGCCGTGGCGGACCGGCCTCGTCCGGCGGCCGACGTGCGCGCGGTGCTCGCGCTGCGGCGGGTGACGCGGGACGCCGACGTCGTGCACGCCCACGGGCTGCGCGCCGGGGCGCTGGCGGCGCTCGGCACATGGGGGCGTCGCCGGTCGCCGGTGCCGCTCGGCACATCGGGGCGGCGCCGGTTGCTGGTGGTGACGTTGCACAACGCGCTGACCGCGGGCGGGCTCGTCGGGTTCGTCTACGGGGTGCTGGAGCGGATCGTGGCCCGGCGGGCCGACCGGGTGCTGGTGGTCTCGCCCGACCTTGGCGAGCGCATGACGGGGCTCGGGGCGCGGGACGTCCGGGCCGCCGTGGTGCCCGCGCCGCCACTGCGCCCGGCGAAGCGCACCCCGCGCGAGGTCGCTGACGAGCTGGGCGCGGGGGAGCGGCCCATCCTGCTGACGGTCGCGCGGCTGGCCCAGCAGAAGGGACTGGAAACCCTGCTCGACGTCGCCGTCGGGCCGTGGGAAGAGGCTCTGGCTGAGTTCGATGTAGCCGCTGGGCCACGGGAAGAGGCTCTGGCTGAGTTCGATGTCTCGGTTGGGCCACGGGAAGAGGCTCTGGCTGAGTTCGATGTCTCGGTTGGGCCACGGGAAGAGGCTCTGGCTGAGTTCGATGTCTCGGTTGGGCCACGGGAAGAGGCTTCGGCTGAGTTCGATGTCTCGGTTGGGCCACGGGAAGAGGTTCCGGCTGAGTTCGATGTCTCGGCTGGGCCACGGGAAGAGGTTCCGGCTGAGTTCGATGTCTCGGCTGGGCCACGGGAAGAGGTTCCGGCCGAACTCGATGTTTCCGCCGGGCCGCGGGAAGAGGCTCCGGCCGACGGCAAGGGCAGGGCGGGGCGGGGGAGGCCGCTGTTCGTGGTTGCCGGTGAAGGGCCGTTGCGTGGGGAGTTGGAGCGGCGGATCGCGGCCGAGGGGCTTCCTGTGATGTTGCTCGGCAACCGCGACGACGTGCCCGATCTGCTCGGCGCGGCGACCGCCGTGGTGACCGCCACCCGCTGGGAGGGCCAGCCCCTCAGCATCAGGGAGGCTCTCATGGCCGGGAAACCGGTGATTGCCACCGCAGTAGGGGGGATCCCGGAGATCGTGGGGGATGCCGGGATTCTCGCTCCCTATGGAGACGTTCGCGCGCTGCGTGAGGCCGTACGGAGGTTGCTGGAGGAGCCGGGGACCGCGGAACGGCTGGCGGCGGCGGCCGTGCGGCGAGGACGGGAGATGCCGGACGGCGACGAAGCAGTGGAGAGCGTCCTGAATGTGTACGAGACGGGGCGGATACCCCGGGATGATTAGGCGGGGATAAGGCGTTCTCGTATACTGCCTGGGTTAGGGAGGGGAGTATCCCTTCGCGACAGCCTCGTCATCACGGTGCAGCCCCGCTCCACGGGGCCCCCGGGGCTGCCGGTCCGCGGTTCGCGGGCGGGAGAGACCTCCGGCAATGAGTCGTGCATGCCGGAGGGTTGAAACGTGATGGTACCCCTGTGGGCTTGGCTGGCCGTGATCGGCGGACTCCTGGTCGTGCTCGCACTCGACCTGTGGATCGTGGACCGGGGCGAAGCGCGAGAGTTCTCCATGCGGCAGGCCGGCTACTGGGTGACGTTCTACGTCATTCTGGCCATCGCGTTCGGGGTGGTGTTGTGGGCCACTCTCGGCGGCGTCAAAGCCGGGGAATTCTTCGCCGGCTACATCACCGAATACAGCCTGAGCGTCGACAACCTGTTCATCTTCTTCATCATCATGAGCAGGTTCGCGGTCCCGCGGGCCTACCAGCACAAGGTGCTGCTCGTCGGCATCCTGCTGGCGCTGGTCATGCGCGGCATCTTCATCGCGCTCGGCGCGGCGGCCCTGGAGCGCTTCAGCTGGCTGTTCTACGTCTTCGGCGCCTTCCTCGTCTACACCGCGGTCAACATCGTCCGCCAGCACCTCAAGGGCGAGGAGGAGGACTTCAACGAGAACCTCCTGCTCCGCTGGGTGCGCAAGGCCTTCCCGACCACCGAGGGCTACGCCGGATCGAAGATCACCGTCAAGATCGACGGACGGCGCATGGTCACCCCGATGCTCATCGTGATGATCGCCATCGGCACCACCGACCTGCTGTTCGCGCTCGACTCGATTCCGGCCATCTTCGGGCTCACGCAGGACCCCTACATCGTCTTCACGGCCAACGCGTTCGCCCTGATGGGGCTGCGTCAGCTGTACTTCCTGCTCGGCGGTTTGCTGCAGCGGCTGGTGTACATCAGCTATGGTTTGGCGTTCATTCTCGGGTTCATCGGGGTTAAGCTGGTATTGGAAGCGTTGCACTCCAGCAATGTCTCCTGGGCGCCCGAAATTCCCATTTGGGTCTCGCTCACGGTCATCGGCACCACCATGGTCATCACGACCGGGGCCAGCCTGATCAAGGCGCGCATCGACGCGCGGAGGGGCGAGCAGCCGCATCCTGAGCAGGTCTAGCGCGACGGGCTTCGAGGCGCTTTGCTTTGTGTAGCCGTGCCGTGTAATAGTTGCGAGTTCTGTAACATCATGGCAAAGCGCCCAGTCCAGTCACCACCAAAGGTTGTACGTGTCAGACGATTCTGCTAAGTCGAGCGGCATCCGGCTCGCACGCGGGGTCTCCCCGTGGCTTCTCCCGACGGCGGCCACGGCGGCCGCCACCGCGCTGCTGACGCGCAAGGACCGGCGATGGGCGTTCGCGGCGGTGCCGTTGAGCGCGCTCACCGGGGGGATGCTCTGGTTCTTCCGCGACCCCGACCGGACCTTCGGGAAGGGGCGCGTCCTGTCGCCCGCCGACGGCGTGGTGCAGAGCATCGACCCCTGGCCCGACGGCCGCACCCGGGTCGCGATCTTCATGAGTCCGCTGAACGTCCACGTCAACCGCGCCCCTCTTGCGGGAAATGTCGCCTCCGTGCAGCATGTGGCAGGTGGGTTCCTGCCGGCGTTCAACAAGGACAGCGACCAGAACGAGCGTGTGGTGTGGCATTTCGAGACCGCGCTGGGTGACATCGAGATGGTGCAGATCGCGGGCGCGGTCGCGCGCAGGATCGTGCCCTATCTGACCTCGGGCGCGAAGGTCGCCCAGGGCGACCGGATCGGGCTCATCCGGTTCGGCTCGCGCGTCGACATCTACCTTCCCGAAGGGATCTCGCCCGCGGTGTCCGTGGGGGAGAAGACGGTTGCGGGGGTGACCAGAATTGACCGCGGCTGACGCCGGCAGTTGGCAGGCGAGCGAGGAAGAACCGCGGGGCCCGGTCGGCAAGGCCTTCCGCCTCTCCGCGGCGGACTCGCTCTCGATCGGCAACGCGGTCTGCGGCTTCCTCGCCGTGTGCGTGCTCGCCTACTCCGCCATCCAGCAGCTCCAGGTCGCGGGCGGGCGCTTCACGCCCGATCCGAGCTACTTCGCCACCGCGATCGTGCTGCTGCTCATCGGCGCCACGTGCGACCTGTTCGACGGCCTCGTGGCGCGGCGCTTCCGGGCCTCGGCGATGGGCGCCGAGCTCGACAACCTCGCCGACGTCATCAGCTTCGGGTTCGCCCCCGCGTTCATGGTGGTGATCTGGGGCGGGTTCACCGACCAGGTGCCGTTCGCGGCGGTGCTCGTGGCGGCGGCGTCCGTGCTGGTCGCCGGGGTCGTACGGCTGGCCAGGTTCGCCTGCGTCAAGACCAAGAGCGGCGACTTCATGGGGCTGCCCATCCCGATGGGCGCCATGACGGTGATCTCGATCGTGCTGCTGTTCCAGCCGAGCATCTGGACGCTGGTCGGCGTTCTCGGCGTGGCCTGGCTCATGGTCAGCCGGATCGAGTACCCCAAGCCGAAGGGGCAGCTCGCGGCGGTCGTCCTCGGCTGGATCATGGTCAACGTGGCCTTCCTCACCTTCTGGGTGGCCTGGCCCGAGGGCGGTGACCTGCCGATCAAGATCGGTGCGACCATGCAGATCGCGCTCGTGGCGGCGATCCCGCTGCGGATGATGTTCTACAAGCGGGAGCAGCGCCGGGTAGCCGAGCGAATCCACAACTAACGGGATTTTTCGGCATATTTCGGTTTTTATGGATCCAGGTCGGCGACGCCGCGAGAGCACACGCGTACGCGGCATCCCGGCAAGCCGACCATGGAGCCGGCGCAGCGCGGGCTGACGGCGACGCTCCGCGCGCGCCCGCCCGCAGCTGACCCTGCCCCGCAGCTGACCCTGCCCGCCGCTGACCTCGGAGCCCGGCGGGACTACCAGCCCCGGGCCTTCCACTCGGGCAGGGAGGGGCGCTCGGCGCCGAGGGTGGTGTCCTTGCCGTGGCCCGGGTAGACCCAGGTCTCGTCCGGCAGACGGTCGAAGACGCGGGTGACCACGTCGTCGTAGAGCTGGTTGAAGCGCTCGGCGTCCTTCCAGGTGTTGCCGACGCCGCCAGGGAACAGCGAGTCGCCGGTGAACAGGTGCGGCCCCGCCTCGCCGCCGTCGTACAGCAGGGCGATGGAGCCGGGCGTGTGACCGCGCAGGTGGATGACCTCCAGCGAGACGCGGCCCAGCGGGATCGTCTCGCCGTGCTCGACCGTGCGGCCGGCCGGCAGCGGGAGCGCGGGGGCGTCGAGCGGGTGCGCGATCACCTGCGCGCCCGTCACCTTGGCCACCTGCTCCAGCGCCTGCCAGTGGTCGCCGTGCTGGTGCGTCGTGACGATCGCGCCGAGCGGCTGGTCGGCGATCAGCGCGAGCAGGCGGTCGGGCTCGGCGGCGGCGTCGATGAGCAGGCCCTCGCCCGTCTCCGTACAGCGCAGCAGATAGGCGTTGTTGTCGAACGGGCCGACGGCGAGCTTGGAGACGGTCAGCGCGGGCAGCTCGCGCACGTCGGCGGGACCGCCGACCTGGACGTCACCTGTGTAGGTCATGAACAGTCCTTCGGGGGCGTCGCGGGCAGATCAGCGGGGGCCGGCGTCGTCAGCCACGACGGCGGCGGGTGAAGACCGTCCCGCGCGGCCGAACAGGAACGTCCGCCCCACGAGCACCAGCCTAACGCCTCGCCCTTGGATCTCCCTGTGTGCCGGTCCGGCATGTCGGCCGGCGGCCCGCCCGGGTCCCGGAAGGGCATAAAACACCAGGTCAAGGCGTTCGCATCAGAAGGCATCCTGCCGAGCCGGCAGATGGCCGTAATCTGAGAGGGACGGGTTTTCGGAGGACTCACTGCGGGCCGCCGAAATTGTCGGAGCCCCCGTCTACCATCCCCCGTGGACCTATCCGCCTTTCGACTACCGGGATCGCCGTGGCCGACCGCCTGATCGTGCGTGGTGCACGAGAACACAACCTCAAGGACGTCTCGCTCGATCTGCCGCGAGACTCGCTGATCGTCTTCACCGGCCTATCCGGCTCGGGCAAGTCGAGCCTGGCCTTCGACACGATCTTCGCTGAGGGCCAGCGGCGCTATGTCGAGTCGCTGTCGGCGTACGCCCGCCAGTTCCTCGGCCAGATGGACAAGCCCGACGTCGACTTCATCGAGGGCCTGTCGCCCGCGGTGTCGATCGACCAGAAGTCCACCAGCAAGAACCCCCGTTCGACCGTCGGCACCATCACCGAGGTCTACGACTACCTCCGCCTGCTGTGGGCCCGCATCGGCAAGCCGCACTGCCCCGTGTGCCGGCGGCCCATCGCCCGCCAGACGCCGCAGCAGATCGTCGACCGCGTCATGGACCTCGACGAGGGCACCCGCTTCCAGGTGCTCGCGCCGGTCGTGCGCGGGCGCAAGGGCGAGTACGCCGAGCTGTTCCGCGAGCTGCAGACCAAGGGCTTCGCGCGGGCCCGGGTCGACGGCACGGTGGTGCGGCTGGAGGAGCCGCCGACGCTGAAGAAGTACGAGAAGCACGACATCGAGGTCATCGTCGACCGCCTGTCGGTCAAGGAGTCGGCGCGCCGCCGGCTCAACGACTCGGTCGAGACCGCGCTGCAGCTGTCCGGCGGCACGATCACCCTCGACTTCGTCGACCTGCCCGAGGACGACCCGGGCCGTGAGCGGTTCTACTCCGAGCACCTCTACTGCCCCTACGACGACCTGTCGTTCGAGGAGCTGGAGCCGCGCTCGTTCTCCTTCAACTCCCCGTTCGGCGCCTGCCCCGAGTGCACCGGCCTCGGCACCAAGATGGAGGTCGACCCCGACCTGGTGGTGCCCGACCCGGAGCGCACGCTGCGCGAGGGCGCGCTGCACCCGTGGTCCGGGGGCCACACCAGCGAATACTTCGTACGGATGATCGAGGCGCTGGGCAACGCCATGGGCTTCGCCATCGACACCCCGTGGGAGCAACTGCCGAAGAAGGCGCAGAAGGCCCTGCTCTACGGCGCCGACGAGCAGGTCCACGTCCGCTACAGCAACCGCTACGGCCGCCAGCGCTCCTACTACACCGACTACACCGGCGTCATCACCTGGGTGCAGCGCCGCCACGCCGAGGCGGAGAGCGACTCGAGCCGCGAGCGGTTCGAGGGCTACATGCGCGAGATCCCGTGCCCGGCCTGCAAGGGCGCCCGGCTCAAGCCGGTCACCCTGGCCGTCACGGTGGCCGAGAGGTCGATCGCCGACGTCGCGTCGATGTCCATCGGCGAGTGCGCCCAGTTCCTGGCCGAGCTCAAGCTGTCCGACCGCGACATGCACATCGCGGAGCGCGTGGTCAAGGAGATCAACGCGCGCCTAGGGTTCCTGCTCGACGTGGGTCTCGACTACCTCACCATGGACCGCGCCGCGGCCACCCTGGCCGGTGGCGAGGCGCAGCGCATCCGGCTGGCCACGCAGATCGGCTCCGGCCTGGTCGGCGTCCTCTACGTGCTGGACGAGCCCTCCATCGGCCTGCACCAGCGCGACAACCTGCGGCTGCTCGACACGCTCGTCAGGTTGCGCGACATGGGCAACACGCTGATCGTGGTCGAGCACGACGAGGACACCATCGCCGCCGCCGACTGGGTGGTCGACATCGGTCCCGGCGCGGGCGAGCACGGCGGCCAGGTCGTCGTGTCCGGCACCGTACAGGACCTGCTGAGCAGCGAGGAGTCGCTGACCGGGCAATACCTGTCGGGGCGGCGGAGCATCGAGGTGCCGTCCGGCCGGCGCAAGCGCGACAAGAAGCGGCAGATCACCGTCAAGGGCGCGCGCGAGCACAACCTCAAGGGCGTCGACATCGACTTCCCGCTCGGCGTGTTCACCGCCGTCACCGGCGTGTCGGGGTCGGGCAAGTCGACGCTGGTCAACGACATCCTCTACAACGCACTGGCCAAGGAGCTCAACGGGGCGCGTACGGTGCCGGGGCGGCACTCGCGCATCAACGGCATGGACCTCGTGGACAAGGTCGTCCACGTCGACCAGTCGCCGATCGGGCGCACCCCGCGCTCCAACCCGGCCACCTACACCGGCGTCTTCGACCACATCCGCAAGCTGTTCGCGGCCACGACCGAGGCCAAGGTGCGCGGCTACCAGCCCGGGCGCTTCAGCTTCAACGTCAAGGGCGGCCGCTGCGAGGCGTGCGCGGGCGACGGCACCATCAAGATCGAGATGAACTTCCTGCCGGACGTCTACGTCCCCTGCGAGGTCTGCC
The DNA here is from genome assembly GCF_036289125.1 of Nonomuraea sp. LP-02. NCBI lineage: Bacteria > Bacillati > Actinomycetota > Actinomycetes > Streptosporangiales > Streptosporangiaceae > Nonomuraea > Nonomuraea sp. LP-02. The sequence goes on from NZ_JAXCLK010000001.1 coordinate 911,402, forward strand.
ACGGCGCCCGCTACAACCGGGAGACGTTGGAGGTCCACTACAAGGGCCGGACGATCGCCGAGGTGCTCGACATGCCGATCGAGGAGGCGCTCGGCTTCTTCGACGCCATCCCGGCGATCCGGCGTCACCTGCAGACCCTGCACGACGTGGGTCTCGGCTACGTACGGCTCGGGCAGCCGGCCACCACGCTCTCCGGCGGCGAGGCGCAGCGCGTCAAGCTCGCCTCCGAGCTGCAGCGGCGGCAGACCGGCCGGACGATCTACGTGCTCGACGAGCCCACCACCGGTCTGCACTTCGAGGACATCCGCAGGCTGCTGGGCGTGCTCGGGCGGCTGGTCGACGGGGGCAACACCGTCATCGTCATCGAGCACAACCTCGACGTCATCAAGACGGCCGACTGGATCATCGACATGGGGCCCGAGGGCGGCTCGCGGGGCGGCATGCTGGTCGCCAGCGGCACGCCGGAGGAGGTCGCGCTGGTCGAGGAGAGCCACACGGGGCGGTTCCTGCGCAAGATCCTGTCCGTCTGAGCACGTGACGAGCGCCGGCTGAGCCGACGCCGGTCCCGCCCGGAGCACATACCCGGAAGCGGGACCGGCGGGGTGCGGCAATACAGTTGTGGCACGGGTAACGGCCTGACCTGCAGGGGGTCAGCGGCGACGCGAAGGGTCGAGGCGATCATGACAGTTACGGAGCGGGGCGGAGCCATGCCTGGAGACGGGCGGCCGGAGGACACGACGCGGCAGGAGCGGAGCGACGTGGCCGTACGGGCGGACGGTGGCGTGGCTGGACGGGGGTCCGCGCGGGGGTCCGGGGGCGTGCCCGGGCGGCGTGAGGTGCTCGGGGTGGCCGGAGTGGCGGTGTGCGGAGTGGCGCTCGCCGCCTGCGGCACGGGCGGTGCCCAGGCGCGTCCCAGCCTGAAGGGGCAGGTCATCGCCAAGACGGCCGACGTACCCGTGGGCGGCGGCAAGCTCATCGGCGACCTGAAGCTCGTCGTGACGCAGCCGCAGCAGGGGGTCTACAAGGCGTTCAGCGCGGCCTGCACGCACAAGGGCTGCACCGTCAGCACGCCGAAGGACAACATCATCAGGTGCGCCTGCCACGGCAGTGAGTTCGCCGCCGACAGCGGCGCCCCCAACAAGGGGCCGGCCACCGCGCCGCTGACCGCCATCGCGGTCAAGGTGGAGGGCGACGGCATCGTGGTGGCCTGAGCGGGTATTTCTACGTGGTCCCCCGGATTGGGTTCGGGCACGCTGAACCGGCGCGCGGGCGCTGCCCGTACCTGAAGGAGAAGCAACCTGGGAGGACGCACCATGACGGATACGACGCGCCGGACGATGATGCTGGGCGCGGGAGGCGCCGGGCTCGCGGCGTTCCTGACGGCGTGCGCGAGCTACGGCACGCCGACGACCGACGCCAGCGCGGCGCCCGAGGACGAGCCGGCCGACGAGGCGTCGTCCGCGGCGCCGAAGAAGAAGCCGGCCAAGAAGGCGCTGGCCGACGCCTCCGACATCGAGGTGGGCGGCGGCAAGGTCTTCGAGGCGCAGAAGATCGTGGTCACGCAGCCGGTGGAGGGCGACTTCAAGGCGTTCTCGGCGGTCTGCACGCACGCGGGCTGCACGGTCGCCACCGTACAGAACAAGACGATCAACTGCCCGTGCCACGGCAGCAAGTTCAGCATCGAGGACGGCTCGGTCACCGACGGGCCCGCGCCCGAGCCGCTCGCGGAGAAGAAGATCACGGTGGACGGCGGCAAGATCCGCCTGGCTTAGCGGACCGGTGGGCGTCTCTCATGCAGGTCTCATGAATTTCTCACCTGGCTGCGGTTGGGTGATCCGCATGGGAGATGACCTTCGAAGCCGACGGGCAGTGATAGCGGGCGTCGGCGCGGGCGGCCTCACGCTGGCCCTCGCGGCCTGTGGCGGCAGCGACACGGCGACCGGCACCGACACGGCGACCGGCAGCAACGCCACCGGCTCCGCCGCACCTACCGCGGGCGCCACCGAGTCCAGCGCGCCGCAGGCCGGCGGCGCACTGGCCAAGACGGCCGACATCCCCGTGGGGGGCGGCACGATCCTCAAGGACCAGAAGATCGTGGTCGTGCAGCCCACCGAGGGGGAGTTCAAGGCGTTCAGCGCGGTCTGCACGCACAAGGGGTGCGTGGTGGGCAGCGTCGACGGTGGCAACATCGTCTGCCCGTGCCACAACAGCACGTTCAACATCGCCGACGGGGCTGTGACGGGCGGGCCCGCCCAGGGGCCGCTGCCGGAGCAGGCGATCAAGGTCGAGGGTGACCAGATCACCCTGGCCTGATCGACGGTCACCTGATTGATGATCGTCTGACTGACGGTGACTTGATCGACGGTGATGAGGGCGTGAGGACGCGGGCCCGCCACGGCGCGAGGCGGGCCCGCGTCCGCGTGTCCGGCGCCGTCCGTGTCCGGCGCCGGCGTGCGGTGGGGCGGGCTCGGCGGTGGGCGGACGAGTCTGTCGGTGGGGGCTACTAGGCTTCAAATGTGGCCAGATCTGCGCGCAGTCCTGTGAGTTTCCGGCCGGAGCCGGGTTCGATCCCCGAGTCCCCGGGGGTCTACCGGTTCAGGGACGCCCACGGCCGGGTGATCTACGTCGGCAAGGCCAAGAGCCTGCGTCAGCGGCTCAACTCGTACTTCGCCGACTTCTCCGCGCTGCACCCGCGCACGCAGTCGATGCTGACCACCGCCGCCGACGTGGACTGGACCGTCGTCGGCACCGAGGTCGAGGCGCTGCAGCTCGAATACTCCTGGATCAAGGAGTACGACCCGCGCTTCAACGTCAAGTACCGCGACGACAAGTCCTACCCCTACCTCGCGGTCACGATGGGGGAGGACTTCCCGCGCGTGCAGGTCATGCGCGGCGCCAAGCGCAAGGGCACCCGCTACTTCGGCCCCTACTCGCACGCCTGGGCCATCCGCGAGACCGTCGACCTGCTGCTGCGCGTCTTCCCCGTACGCACGTGCAGCGCCGGGGTGTTCAAGCGGGCCGGGCAGATCGGCCGTCCCTGCCTGCTCGGCTACATCGACAAGTGCTCCGCGCCGTGCGTCGGCCGCGTCACCCCCGACGAGCACCGCGAGCTGGCGGAGGACTTCTGCGACTTCATGGCGGGCAACACCAGCCGCTTCATCAAGCGGCTGGAGAAGGAGATGCGCGCCGCCGCCTCCGAGCAGGAGTACGAGCGCGCCGCCCGGCTCAGGGACGACGTCCAGGCGCTGCAGCGCGCGCTGGAGAAGCAGGCGGTCGTGCTCGGCGAGGGCACCGACGCCGACGTCATCGCCCTGGCCGAGGATCCGCTCGAAGCCGCCGTCATGGTCTTCTACGTGCGCGGCGGGCGCATCCGCGGACAGCGCGGATGGGTGGTCGACAAGGTCGAGGAGACCACGCCGGGCGAGCTGGTCGAGCAGTTCCTGCTGCAGATGTACGCCGAGGCCGGCGCCGAGTCGATGCCGCGTGAGGTGCTCGTACCCGCTCTGCCGCCCGACAGCGACGCGGTCGCCGAGCTGCTGAGCGAGCAGCGCCGGGCCCGGGTCGAGGTCCGCGTGCCGCAGCGCGGCGACAAGCGCACGCTCATGGAGACCGTCGCGCGCAACGCCAAGGAGTCGCTCGCCCAGCACAAGATCCGGCGCGCCAGCGACCTCACGACCCGCAGCAAGGCGCTGCAGGAGATCGCCGACGCGCTCGACCTCGACCAGGCGCCGCTGCGCATCGAGTGCTACGACGTCTCCCACCTGCAGGGCGAGAACGTCGTCGCCTCCATGGTGGTCTTCGAGGACGGCCTGGCGCGCAAGAGCGAATACCGGCGCTTCGCGGTCAAGACCAAGGAGGGCGACGTCGCCTCGATCCACGAGGTGATCCTCCGCCGGTTCCGCCGCTACCTGCAGGAACGGTCCGACACCGGCGAGCTGGTCCCCGACGAGTACGACGAGGACGGCGGGCGCGGCGAGGAGGGCGGGCACGGCCCGATCGACCCCGAGACGGGCCGGCCGCGCAAGTTCGCCTATCCGCCCAACCTGGTCGTGGTCGACGGCGCAGGCCCCCAGGCGGCCGCGGCCCAGCGCGCGCTCGACGAGCTCGGCATCGACGACGTGGCGGTGTGCGGGCTGGCCAAGCGGCTGGAGGAGGTCTGGCTGCCGGGCGACGACCAGCCGGTGATCATGCCCCGGTCCAGCGAAGGGCTCTACCTGTTGCAGCGGGTGCGTGACGAGGCGCACCGCTTCGCCATCACCTACCACCGGTCGAAGCGGTCGCGCAGCATCAAGGAGAGCGCGCTCGACGGCGTTCCCGGGCTCGGGCCGGCGCGGCGGCAGGCGCTGCTCAAGCACTTCGGGTCGGTGAAGAAGCTGCGCGAGGCGAGCGCGGCCGAGATCTGCGAGGTGCCGGGCATCGGGCGGGCCACCGCCGAGGTCATCGTCGCCACGCTGGCGGGCGGGTCGCCCCGGCCCGCGTCCGCGGAGGGCATGACGGGGAACGCTGCCACAGGCCCCAAGGACACGGCTGAGGTGGCGGCGGGTGCTGAGGGCGGGGCTGAGGCGGCGCGTTCCGGGAACGGGGCTGAGACGGCGAGTTCCGCGGGCGGGGCTGGGGCGGACGGCTCTGGGGGCGGGGGTGGCGCCGGGGAGTTCGCGCCTCGGGAAGAGGGGGCGCGGTGACAGGGCGACGGCGTGCATGGGTTGCGTCGCGCTCTGCGATCGCCGACGTCCGCTATGGTGGATGGCGTGCCGCGATGACCGGGCCGGGTGTGCCGGACGGCCGCCGTACGAAATGCGCCCGGATCGGTGGGCCGGCGGGCGATGTCGGCCGGGAAGGGCTTTGACATGGACAGCCGTGAGGGCAGTGCCGGTGACCGGGCTGACGGGCGGAAAGAGCAGATGAGCGCCGACCCGGCGTTCGTCATCGTGACCGGCATGTCCGGGGCGGGCCGCAGCACCGCGGCCAAGGCGCTGGAGGACCTGGGCTGGTTCGTCATCGACAACCTGCCGCCGGGGCTGCTGTTCGCCATGGCCGAGGAGGCGGGCAAGGTCAAGCTGGCCGCCGACAAGGTCGCCGCCGTGGTCGACGTACGCAGCCTCGCCTTCACCACCGACCTCAACGCGGCCATCGAAGAGCTGGAGGCCCGCGGGGTCCGGGTGCGGGTGGTGTTCCTGGAGGCCAGCGACGAGGAGCTGGTGCGCCGGTTCGAGAACGTCCGCAGGCCCCACCCGTTGCAGGGCGAGGGGCGGCTGGTCGACGGCATCACCCGCGAGCGGGGCATCCTGCGCGAGGTGCGGGCCAACGCCGACCTGGTGATCGACACCTCCTCGCACAACGTCCACGACCTGCGCAACAAGATCGTCGCGTACTTCGGCGGGGAGGACCGGCCGGGGCTGCGGCTCAACGTGGTGTCCTTCGGCTTCAAGTACGGACTGCCGGTCGACGCCGACCTCGTCGTGGACTGCCGGTTCCTGCCCAACCCGCACTGGGTGCCGGAGCTCCGGCCCATGAACGGGCTCGACGCCTCCGTCAGCGAGTACGTACTCGGGCAGCCGGGCGCCAAGGAGTTCCTCGACGCGTACGAGGAGGTCCTGAAGGTGGTCGCGGCCGGCTACGCGCGCGAGGGCAAGAGCTACGCGACGCTCGCGGTGGGCTGCACGGGCGGCAAGCACCGCAGCGTGGCCATGGCCGAGCAGGTCGCCGCCCGGCTGCGTGACCGCGGCATGGAGGTCCAGGTGAGCCATCGGGATGTGGGGCGGGAGTGACCGATGACGGCGTCGCGGCATCGGCGGACACGCGCGCTGACGACGACCCGCCCGCCCGCGGCAGGGGGCCGCGGGTGGTGGCGCTCGGGGGCGGGCACGGGCTGTTCGCGTCCCTGTCCGCATTACGGATGGTCACCGACGAGCTGACCGCGGTCGTGACCGTCGCCGACGACGGCGGCTCCAGCGGCCGGTTGCGCCGTGAGCTGGGCGTGCTCCCGCCCGGCGACCTGCGCATGGCGCTCGCGGCGCTGTGCGGCGACGACGAGTGGGGCAGCACCTGGAGCGAGGTGGTGCAGCACCGCTTCCGCAGCGAGGGCGACCTGCACGGGCACGCCGTCGGCAACCTGCTGATCGTGGCCCTGTGGGAACTGCTGGGCGATCCGGTGGCCGGGCTCGACTGGGTCGGGCGGCTGCTGGGCGCGCACGGCCGGGTCCTGCCGATGGCGTCCGTGCCGCTCGACATCGTCGCCGAGGTGGAGCTCGACGGCGTCATCTCGACCGTACGCGGCCAGGTGGCGTGCGCCCTGACCCCCGGCCGCGTCCAGGCCATCTCCCTGGTGCCCGAGGACCCGCCCGCACGGCCCGAGGCCGTCGCGGCGGTGTCGGAGGCCGACTGGGTGGTGTTCGGGCCCGGATCGTGGTTCACCAGCGTGCTGCCGCACCTCAAGGTGCCCGAGCTGGCGCGGGCCCTGCACGCCACCCGGGCCCGCCGGCTCGTCACGCTCAACCTGGCCCCGCAGGCCGGCGAGACCGACGACTTCTCCCCGCAGCAACATCTGGAGGTGCTCCGGCAGCACGCGCCGGACCTGTCGATCGACGTCGTCCTCGCCGACACCGGCGTGGTCGACGACCCCGACGCACTGGAAAAGGCCGCCGCCGCGCTCGGCGCGCGGCTCGTCATGGCCGACGTGGCGGCCGGCGACGGCTCGCCCCGGCACGACCCACGACGTCTTGCCTCCGTCCTGGACGAGATTTTCCTCCGGAAGCGTTGATCCTGGTCGGCGTGGCGCGAAGGTGCGAGAGACTGGCGTGAGCCGGTCTGAATGGGGGAGAGGACTAAACGCTTATGGCGATGACAGGTGTGGTGAAAGACGAACTGAGCCGCCTGCCGGTGCTGAAGCCCTGCTGCCGCAAGGCCGAGGTTTCCACGCTGCTGCGGTTCGCCAGCGGCCTGCACCTGGTGGGCGGGCGGATCGTGATCGAGGCGGAGCTCGACACCAACGCCACCGCGCGGCGCCTGATCAAGGACATCGGTGAGGTGTTCGGCCACAAGGCGGAGGTGCTCGTGCTGGCCCCCGCCGGCCTGCGCAAGGGCTCCCGTTACGTGGTGCGCGTCTACCGCGACGGCGAGGCGCTCGCCCGCCAGACGGGGCTGATCGACAACCACGGCCGTCCCGTGCGCGGCCTGCCGCGCCAGGTGGTGGCCGGCGCGGCGTGCGACGCCGAGGCGGCCTGGCGTGGCGCGTTCCTGGCGCACGGCTCGCTCACCGAGCCGGGACGGTCGATGTCGCTGGAGGTCACCTGCCCGGGGCCCGAGGCGGCGCTGGCGCTCGTGGGCTCGGCACGGAGGTTGAAGATCCACGCGAAGGCGCGCGAGGTGCGCGGCGTGGACCGGGTCGTCGTACGCGACGGCGACGCCATCAGCGCGCTGCTCACCCGCCTGGGGGCGCACGACAGCGTGCTGGCCTGGGAAGAACGGCGGATGCGCCGCGAGGTGCGGGCCACCGCCAACCGGCTGGCCAACTTCGACGACGCCAACCTGCGGCGTTCGGCCAGGGCCGCGGTCGCCGCCGGGGCGCGGGTGCAGCGGGCGCTGGAGATCCTCGGCGACGAGGCGCCTGAGCACCTCGTGGTGGCCGGGCGGCTGCGGGTGGAGCACAAGCAGGCGTCCCTGGAGGAGCTGGGGCAGATCGCCGACCCGCCGCTGACCAAGGACGCGATCGCCGGGCGGATCAGGCGGCTGCTGGCGATGGCGGACAAACGGGCGTCCGATCTCGGCATCCCCAACACCGAGGCCAACCTCACCGTCGACATGCTTGCTCCCTGACCGCCTTTTTAGATCCATCCTTTACGGCAGAGCCAGGCCGGCCGCACGCGCCGACGTGGGTGGCCGTCCGTCATGGCCGGTCGTGAAGGCTCACGGGTCGCTCGCCGTGACGAGCGTCTGCTTGGCCGGGTTCCGTGGTTCATGGTGACCGGTGCGCGGCCGGAGTGCCGTCCGCGGCCGGCACGCGGCCGGCTCCGACCGGGTGCCGTTCGCGGCCTGCGTGCGGTGGCTCCGGCCGGATGCCTGGGGTCAGTCGCGGGCGGGTTTGCGGGGGGCGAACAGGTCCGTGGTGGGCTGCTGGGCCGGGGGCTGGGCGGGTTCGAAGGGGGCGCGGTACTCCGTCGCCTCCTGGCCCTCCCCCTCGGCCTCCGTCCGGCGGCGGTGGGCGCGGCGGACGCCGAGGACGCGCAGGGTGACCAGCAGGAGGGCGGCCAGCGCGGCGACGGCGAGGTAGAGCCAGGCGGCCCAGGTCTCCGCGATCGGGTCACGGTAGAGGTTGGGCGCGTACGGGAGGCCGGCGGTGAAGTTGTCCCATGTGATGTCCGACACCGTGATGTGCCCGGCGGGCGGGGTGCGCAGGGTGGCGCCGGTCATGATCGAGGAGCCGAGCACCTGCCCGGCGGCCATGGCGGCCCCGGCGTACAGCGCGGACACGGGGACCAGCGTCAGGGCGCGCGGGCGCGCCGCGCCGACTCCCATCGCGACCAGGAGCGCGACCAGCAGGGACGAGACCAGCGAGAGGGGGTGCCCGTTGCCGAACGACGTGACGCCTGCGGGCAGGCGGGTCTGGAACAGCACGGCCGCCCCCAGCGCGGCGGCGGCGACGAGCGCCGCCACCAGGCCCAGCGCTAGTCCGGGAAGTAGGCCCGACCGGTTGTGTGACATCTCAGCCCCCAGAGAATGCACGAATTTACTCTAATGAGTCGGGCACTTTACTCGAAGGTCGCAAAAAGTGTGTGTTGCACCCGCATGCGCAGGGCGGGGGTCGCAGTGGTCTAAACCAATTTAGGTCCGATAGGCTTCGTGGCTGAGGTTTCAGCCCGCCATCTGTTCGAGGAGATCGCGTGAGCATCCGCGTAGGCGTCAACGGCTTCGGCCGCATCGGCCGCAACTTCTGGCGCGCTGTCGCCGCCAGCGGCAAGGACATCGAGATCGTCGCGGTCAACGACCTGACCGACAACGCGACGCTCGCCCACCTTCTGAAGTACGACAGCATCCTGGGCCGCCTGCCCTACGAGGTGAAGGCCACCAGCGACGAGATCACCGTCGACGGCAAGGCGATCAAGGTCTTCGAGGAGCGCGACCCGGCCAAGCTGCCCTGGGGCGACCTCGGCGTGGACGTCGTCGTCGAGTCCACCGGCCTGTTCACCGACGCCAATAAGGCCAGGGCGCACGCCGACAACGGCGCGAAGAAGGTCATCATCTCCGCTCCGGCGAAGAACGAGGACGTCACGATCGTGATGGGCGTCAACGACTCGTCCTACGACCCGGCCAAGCACACGATCGTCTCCAACGCGTCCTGCACCACCAACTGCCTGGCGCCCATGGCCAAGGTCATCCACGACACCTTCACCATCGAGAAGGGTCTGATGACCACCATCCACGCCTACACGCAGGACCAGAACCTGCAGGACGGCCCGCACAAGGACCTGCGCCGCGCCCGCGCCGCCGCCCTCAACGTGGTGCCCACCTCCACCGGCGCCGCCAAGGCCATCGGCCTGGTGCTGCCGGAGCTCAAGGGCAAGCTCGACGGCTTCGCGATGCGCGTGCCGATCCCCACCGGCTCGGCCACCGACCTCACCGTCGAGGTCGGCCACGACGTCACGGTCGACGAGGTCAACGCCGCGGTGAAGGCCGCCGCCGAGGGCCCGCTCAAGGGCATCCTCACCTACACCGAGGACCAGATCGTCTCCTCCGACATCGTCACCGACCCGGCCTCCTGCATCTTCGACGCCGGCCTCACCAAGGTCATCGGCAACCAGGTCAAGGTCGTCGGCTGGTACGACAACGAGTGGGGCTACTCCAACCGCCTCGTCGACCTGATCGAGCTGGTCGGCCGCGGGCTCTGACCCGGCTGACCCCGCCGGCCACGGCCGGCCACGACCATGTGCCGGGGCGCGCGCCGCGCGCGCCCCGCGGGAACAGGAGCATGAGAGCATGCGCACGCTCGACGATCTCGACGTGAAGGGGCGGCGCGTGCTGGTGCGCGCCGACCTCAACGTCCCCCTCGACGGGGAGACGATCACCGACGACGGCCGCATCCGCGCGTCGGTGCCGACGATCAAGGCGCTGGCCGGCCGCGGCGCCAGGGTCGTCGTCTGCGCCCATCTGGGCAGGCCCAAGGGCCAGGTCAACCCGAAGTACTCGCTGCGTCCCGTCGCCGCCCGCCTGGGCGAGCTGCTGGGCCAGGACGTCGCCTTCGCCACCGACGTGGTGGGCGACAGCGCCCGCGCGACGGTCGAGGCGCTCCAGGACGGCCAGGTGGCGCTGCTGGAGAACCTCCGCTTCGAGCCCGGCGAGGACTCCAAGGACGACGCCGCGCGCGGCGCGTTCGCCGAGAAGCTGGCCGGCCTCGCCGAGCTCTACGTGGGCGACGGCTTCGGCGCGGTGCACCGCAAGCACGCCAGCGTCTACGACGTGCCGAAGATCCTGCCGCACGCGGCGGGCGGGCTGATCACGGCCGAGGTCGAGGTGCTGCGCAAGCTCACCGAGCAGCCCGAGCGCCCGTACGTCGTGGTGCTGGGCGGCGCCAAGGTCTCCGACAAGCTCGGCGTCATCGCCAACCTGCTCACCAAGGTCGACCGGCTGCTCATCGGCGGCGGCATGGCCTACACCTTCCTCAAGGCCCAGGGCCACGAGGTCGGGAAGTCGCTGCTCCAGGAGGACCAGCTCGACCAGGTGCGCGGCTTCCTCGCCGAGGCCGCCGAGCGCGGCGTGGAGCTCGTGCTGCCGGTCGACGTGCTGGCCGCCACCGAGTTCGCCGCCGACGCCGAGCACGAGGCGGTCGAGGCGACCGCGATCCCGGCCGACCGCGAGGGGCTCGACATCGGGCCGAAGACCCGCGAGCTGTTCGCCGCCAAGCTGGCCGACGCCAAGACCGTCTTCTGGAACGGCCCGATGGGCGTGTTCGAGTTCGACGCGTTCTCCGGCGGCACCAGGGCCGTGGCCGAGGCTCTCATCGCCTCCGGTGCCTTCACCGTGGTGGGCGGCGGCGACTCCGCGGCCGCCGTGCGCAGGCTCGGCCTCCCCGAGGACGGTTTCTCGCACATCTCCACAGGTGGCGGCGCCAGTCTCGAATACCTTGAGGGGAAGACCCTTCCCGGACTCGCCGCTCTGGAGGAGTAGGTGTCTCAGCGCAAGCCGCTCATGGCGGGCAACTGGAAGATGAACCTCAACCACCTTGAGGCCATCGCGCTGGTCCAGAAGCTGGCCTTCGCTCTCAACGACAAGGACTTCGACCGCACCGAGGTCGCCGTCCTGCCGCCGTTCACCGACCTGCGCAGCGTCCAGACCCTGGTCGACGGCGACAAGCTCAGGATCGTCTACGGCGCTCAGGACCTCTCCGCGCACGACGGCGGCGCCTACACCGGCGAGGTGTCCGGGCCCATGCTGGCCAAGCTGGGCTGCACCTACGTCGTCATCGGCCACTCCGAGCGGCGCCAGTACCACGCCGAGGACGACGACGTCGTCAACGCCAAGGTGCAGGCGGCCTACCGGCACTCGCTCACGCCCATCCTGTGCGTCGGCGAGGGCCTGGCGGTGCGCCAAGAGGGCGGTCACATCGCGCACAGTCTCGGCCAACTCGACGGCGCTCTGCGCAAGATCTCGGCCGAGCAGGCAAAATCGATAGTGGTGGCCTACGAACCGGTGTGGGCGATCGGCACCGGCGAGGTGGCCACCCCCGACGACGCCCAGGAGGTGTGCGGAGCATTGCGAATCAGACTCGCTGAGCTCTATGACGCCGAAGTGGCCTCGGCGGTCCGTATCCTTTACGGAGGATCGGTCAAGTCAGGAAATGTCGCAGGAATCATGGCACAACCGGATGTCGATGGCGCGCTCGTGGGCGGTGCCAGCATCGACGCCGGGGAGTTCGCCAAGATCTGCCGATTCTCCGACATGCCAGGCTGACTGAGCCGTTCGGGGGGTGCGACTTGACAGTACGTCGTACCCTCAGAAGGCAAGTTTGAATCGTCACGCGTAACAGAGCATTGAAGGAACAGGCATACCGTGGAACTCGGAATCTCCATCGCCCTCATCCTGGCGAGCCTTCTCATGATCCTGCTCGTCCTGCTTCACAAGGGCAAGGGTGGTGGCCTGTCTGACATGTTCGGCGGCGGTTTCTCGTCGAACTTCGGCGGTTCCTCCGTGGTGGAGCGCAACCTCGACCGGCTGACCGTGATCACGGGCACCATCTGGTTCGTCTGCATCATCGCTCTCGGGCTGCTTGTGAAGCCCTGAGCAACAAGTTCAACGCGTGACAGTGATTCTCCCCCCGTGTTCGCGCGCGGGGCGATCGAGCGAGGAGTTCATCCGTGGGTAGTGGCAACGCGATCCGTGGCAGCCGAGTCGGCGCCGGCCCTATGGGGGAGGCCGAGCGCGGCGAGGCAGCTCCGAGAGTGCGGGTCTCGTTCTGGTGCGCCAACATGCACGAGACGCGCCCCAGTTTCGCCAGTGACGCGGCCGTCCCCGAGCTGTGGGACTGCCCTCGTTGCGGCCTCCCTGCCGGACAGGACGAGTCGAACCCCCCTGCCCCGCCGAGGAACGAGCCGTACAAGACGCACCTCGCTTACGTGAAGGAGCGCAGGAGCGACAAGGACGGCAAGGCGATCCTGGAGGAAGCACTGGAGCGCCTGCGCGCCAACAAGTCCCCCTGGTAGACCGGCGTCACGACGAACCCCCGCCCGTGAGGGCGGGGGTTCGCGCGTGTCCGGGCCCTTCTACTGGTGGACCGGCTACTGGTGGACCGGCTCGCCGTCGACGAACGTCATCCGCACGCGCGTGGTCCAGATCTCCTCGGGCGGCAGCGCGAACGGGTCGCGGTCCAGCACCACCAGGTCCGCCGGGCGGCCCGGCTCGACCAGGCCGGCGGGGGAGCGGTTGATCCAGGCCGAGCCCGAGGTGTAGGCGGCCATCGCCGTGGCCAGGTCGAGCCGCTGGCCCGGCAGGAACGGCGTACGCGCCGTCGGATAGCCCGCGTGCACCGAGCCGCCCGGCTCGGTGCGGTTGACCGCCACGTGCATGCCCTGGATCGGGTCGGCGTCCGACACCGGCCAGTCGCTGCCCGCGCACAGGCGGGTGCCGTGCTCCAGCAGGTCCTTGAAGGGGTACTGCCACGACGAGCGCGGCTCGCCCAGGTACGGCAGCGTCAGCTCGTCCATCTGGGCGTGATGGGTGGCCCACAGCGGCTGGAGGTTGGCCGTGACGCCGAGCGACGCGAAGCGCGGCACGTCCGACGGCTCAATGATCTGCAGGTGCGCGATGTGGTGGCGGTTGGCCGGGTCGGTGCCCTCGAAGCTGTCCAGCGCCTCGCGGACCGCGCGCTCGCCGATCGCGTGGAAGTGCACCTGGAAGCCGAGCCGGTCCAGCTCGGCGACGTACTCGCGGAGCTTGGCGGGGTCCACGTACGACAGGCCGGTGCCGCCGCACAGGCAGTACGGCTCCAGCGTCGCGGCCGTGAAGTTCTCCGTGATGCCGTCCTGCATGATCTTGACCGAGCCGGCCCGGAACCGGTCCAGGCCCTCCGCCTCGGCCCGGCGCGCCACCAGCTCGTCGATCTGCTCCGCGCCGCGGGTCCTGTCCCACCACAGGGCACCCGCCACGCGGGCCCTGAGCCGTCCCTGGCGGGCCGCGGACAGGTAGGTGGGCAACTGGTCGTCGGAGCCCGCGTACGAGCCCACAATGGCGTCCTGCCAGCCCGTGACGCCCAGCGAGAACAGGTGCCGCTGCGCGTCGTCCAGCGCCGCGTCCAGGTCACGCGGGGTGGGACGCGGGGTGAGCAGGCCGACGAGGTCCATCGCGCCCTCGTGCAGGACGCCCGACGGGGTTCCGTCGGGGTCGCGCTCGATGCGGCCGTCGGCAGGGTCGGGGGTGTCCCTGGTGATGCCGGCGCGCTCCAGGGCCCGGCCGTTGACCCAGGCGGCGTGGTGGTCGCGCTGGATCAGGTAGACCGGGCGGTCCAGGTGGTCGAGCTGCGAACGGTGGGGGAGGCCGCCGGGGAAGGCGGACATGTCCCAGCCGCCGCCGTCGATCCACTCCTTGTCCGGGTGGCGGCGGGCGTAGGCGTCGATCGCGGCGAGGTAGGCGTCCAGGCCGTAGACCTCCGACAGGTCGCACTTCGCCCGCTCCAGGCCCGCCTGGACCGGGTGGATGTGGGCGTCGGTGAAGCCCGGCGTCAGCAGGCCGCCGGCCAGGTCGACCGTCTCGTGCGACGGCGCGCGGCGGGCCAGCTCCCCCTCCGCGCCCACGGCGGCGATCCGGCCGCCGGACACCAGCACCGCCGTCTCCCGTACGCCGTCCGGGGTGAAGACGCGGCCGCCGCGGAAGAGGATGTCCATCTAGTCTCCTTCGTGATCTTTACGGTCAGTGCCCCGTGATGAGGTCGGCGAAGCGGGCCAGGACCGAGGTGCGGCGCATCGTGCGCTCGCGCTCGTCGGCCACCCGGTAGAGCCGGTACATCGCGTGCACGCCGATCCAGCGCAGCGGTTCAGGCTCCCACGCGCGGACCCTGCGGCCCACCCACGGCAGGGACGTCAGCTCCGTCTCCTCGCCGAGCACGAGGTCGCGCAGCGTCCGGCCGGCCAGGTTCGTGGTGGTGACGCCGTGGCCGGTGTAGCCGCCCGCCCAGCCGAGGCCCGTGGAGGGGTCCACGTGGACGGTCGAGCACCAGTCGCGCGGCACGCCGAGCACACCCGACCAGGCGTGCGCGACCGAGGAGGAGCGGGCTGCGGGGAAGAACTCGGTGAGCAGGCTCCACAGCGCCTCGACCGTCCACTCGTGGGTGTGGCCGCGGGCGTCGACGCGGGAGCCGTACAGGTAGGGGCGGCCCCGGCCGCCGAAGGCGATGCGGTCGTCGGCGGTGCGCTGGGCGTACATGTAGTAGTGGGCCATGTCGCCGAGCAGCTCCGCGCCGCGCCAGCCGACCTCGTCCCAGAACGACTGCGGCAGGGGCTCGGTGACGATCATGGAGCTGTTCATCGGCAGCCACTGGCGGCGCAGGCCGCGCAGGCGGGAGGTGAAGCCCTCCGTGGCGCGGATGACGTGGCCGGCGGTCACGGTGCCGTACGGGGTGACCGCGCGGTGCGGGACGATCTCGGTGACCGGCGTGCGCTCGTAGATGGTCACGCCGAGGTCCCTGACCACCCTGGCCAGGCCCTGGGCGAGCTTGGCGGGCTGGATGCGGGCGCAGTGCGGGCTCCACGAGCCCTCGACGGCGCCGGCGACCCGCAGGTGGTCGTCGGGGTTCACCAGGCGCAGGTCGTCCTCGCCGATGCCCCAGGGGCGGGCCGACTCGACGCTCTCGCGCAGGCGGGCGGCCTGGGCGGGGGTGCGGGCCACGTTCAGTACGCCGCCCTTGACCAGGTCGCAGTCGATGCCCTCCTTCTCGCAGACGGCGATGACCTCGTCGATGGAGGTGTACATCTCGCGCTGCAGGCGGCGGGCGCCCTCGCCGTAGCGCTCGTGCGAGCCGGCCAGGTCGCCGGTCAGCCAGCCGCCGTTGCGGCCGGAGGCGCCGAAGCCGGCGAACTCCTGCTCCAGCACGACCACGCGGAGGGACGGGCGGGCGCGTTTGAGATAGTACGCGGTCCACAGGCCCGTGTAGCCGGCGCCGACGATCGCCACGTCGGCATCGATATCGCCGTCGAGACGGGGGCCGGGGGCGGGGACGCCCATGGACCGGTACCAGAAGGACACGTCGCCGTTCACGAACTCGGACGACAAGGGAACACGCACGCTCATGCCCCCTTATCCTGCTATATCCGGACACTGCGCCGCATCTCGCAACGAAATTCGTGATGGATCCTCAACGAGCCCGAGGGGCGCGAGAAGGCCGTCCAACGAGAGGGTCCCACCGAGACGTGCTCGGCGCGAGGGGTTGGGCGGCAGACTCCGCGCCGGTGGCCTTAACGGGATAAATGGGTTCATTTCGCGATGAAACACGTCGTTAGCGGACGTGTAACACCTGCTAGGCATGCTCAGCGCATGGGATTCTTGCGCATCCGCACCACGGTGGACGAGCGGCCCGGGCGGCTGGCCTCCCTCGCCTCGGCCCTGGCCGAGAGGGGCGGCA
This sequence comes from Nonomuraea sp. LP-02, assembly GCF_036289125.1. Taxonomy (NCBI): domain Bacteria; kingdom Bacillati; phylum Actinomycetota; class Actinomycetes; order Streptosporangiales; family Streptosporangiaceae; genus Nonomuraea; species Nonomuraea sp. LP-02. The sequence goes on from NZ_JAXCLK010000001.1 coordinate 927,504, forward strand.
ACATCCTCGGACTCAGCGTCCAGTCAGACACCGACGGCACCGTAGACGAGTTCGTCGCCGACATCCCCGCAGGCCCGGAGGCCGTGCGCGAGGCCCTTGAGGCGGCCGGCGGCCGTGAGGTGCAGGTGGTCCCCGCCACGGCCCACGAGCTGACCGACGAGCCCACCCGCGCGCTCCTGCTGGCCTCCAGGCTGCGTACGATGCCGTGGCGGCTGCCCGAGCTGCTCGCCGAGTTGCTGCGCGCCGACGACGCCCGGTGGATCTATGGTGATGCGGTGAGTGATCTTCCAGACCCGACCAGGCTCATCGTGCCCGTCGCCGCCAAGCGCGCGGTCCGGCTGCGCCGTGCCGAGCTCCCGTTCACGCTGACCGAGGCCGCCAGGGCCGCCGCACTCGCCCGGCTCGCCCAGCCCGCCGCCGACCAGATGGGGGCCGAGCGCGGGGTCAAGCTGTCCGACGGCGTCGAGGTCACGGTGCGCCCGCTCACCTCCATCTACCGCGAGGCCGTACGCGACCTGCACGACAGGTGCTCGCCGGAGTCGCGCAGGTTCCGCTACTTCACCGCCATGCCCGCGCTGCCGCCCCACATGTTCGACCGGCTGTGCGACAGGAACCGGGGATACTCGCTGGTCGCCGGGCACGACGGGCAGGTCGTGGCGATGGCCAACCTGATGTTCACGCCGGATCCCGGCATCGCCGAGATGGCCTTCCTCGTCGAGGACCGCTGGCAGGGGCGCGGTCTGGGCGTGGCCATGGCGCGGATGCTGGTGCGCGCGGCCCGCGACCTCGGGTACGCCGAGGTCAGGGCGACGATGCTGTCCGACAACGCGCGGATGCGCCGGCTGCTGGTGTCGCTGGGCGCCACGCTCGGCTACACCGAGGACCCCGGCGTGGTGGAGGCGCGGCTGCCGGTCGGCGCGATGGCGGCGGTCTGACAGCGGGTCTGACAGCGGGTCTGACGGCGCGGGTCAGCCGACGCCCTCCTCACCCTCGTCCTCGCGCTCGCGCTCGCCCGGGGTGTCGGCGCGCGGGTGGATGCCGAGGTGGCGTTCGATGCGCTCCAGGCTCTCCTGGATCTGGGCGAGCCGTTCGTTCAGAGAGCCGGTGCCCGCGAAGAACATCTCGGACGTACGCTCCCTGGAGCCCCGCCCGACGCGGTCGAGCAGGCGCTGGCGCAGCACGGCCAGGTCCGCGCCGGCGTCCACGAGCGCCTGGGCGGCCAGCCCCTCGCCCTCCCTGATCAGCCCGAGCAGGATGTGCTCGGTGCCGATGTAGTTGTGGCGCAGCTGCAGCGCCTCGCGCAGCGACAGCTCCAGCACCTTCTTGGCGCCGGGAGTGAACGGGATGTGCCCGCTCGGCGGCCTGCCGTCGTGCTCCGTCTCGCGCTCGACGAACGCGCGTACGCGGTCCTGCTCCACCCCGCTGCTCTCCAGGACCAGCGCGGCCAGTCCCTCGCCCTCGGCGATGAGGCCCAGCAGGATGTGTTCCGTGCCGATGTAGCCGTGGTTCATCGTCCGCGCCTCCTCCTGAGCGAGGACGACGACCCTGCGCGCTCGGTCGGTGAAGCGTTCGAACACCGGGGGCCTCCGTTCGGCTGGGGGGGCTGCCTCCACTATGCGCTAGAAAACCCGCTATGTGGGGTATTTGTCCTGTGTGGATCTTGACGAGGTGGCGGACCGCCTGTACGCGCTCCCGCCGCCGGAGTTCACCGCCGCGCGTACGGCCGAGGCCCGCGCGGCCAAGGACGCGGGCGACGCCCGGCTCGCGCGTGAGATAGCGAAGCTGCGCAAGCCCACGGTGTCGGCGGCGGCCATCAACCGGGTCGCCCGCGCGCACCCCGGCGAGGTGGCCGAGCTCTTGGAGGTGGGGGAGCGGCTGCGCGCCGCCTGGCAGGAGCAGGACCCCGGCGCGCTCGCCGAGCTGACCCGGCGGCGCGGCGAGGTCACCGGCCGGCTCGGCCGGCTGGTCAGGCAGGAGGGGGAGCTGTCGGGCGCCGCGGCCGCCGAGGTGGAGCAGACCCTGGACGCCGCCGTCGTGGACGCCGGCGCCGCCGAGCAGGTGCGCCGCGGCCGGCTCGCCAGGCCGCTCGCCTACAGCGGCTTCGCGCCCGCCCCCACGCCGCGCGAACGGCCGGTCAAGAAGACGCGGCCGGGTGAGCAGGCGGGCGGAAAGAAGAAGCCCGCGCCCGAGCAGGGTCAGCGGGCGGGCGGGAAGCGGAAACCCGCGCCCGAGGACGAGGCCGCCGCAGCCCGTACCCGCGAGGAGGACGAGGCCACCGCGGCCCGCACTCGCGAGGAGGAAGAGGCCGCGGCGGCCCGTGCCCGCGAGGAGGCCGCGGCCGCGAAGGCCAGGGAGCGGGCCGAGGCGGAGGCCGCGCACCGGGAGTGGCAGGAGGCCGTGGAGAGCGCCCAGCGGGACTTCGACGAGCGCGCGGCCAAGGTCGAACGGCTGGAGCGCAAGCTCGCCAAGGCCCGCGCCGGACTGGACGACAGCGGCCACCGGCTGGAGGTCGCGCGGCGGGAGGAGCGGCACGCCCGGCGGCGGCTGGATCAGTGAGCCCGCCGCTCAGGGACGGCGGGCGTGGGCGATGTGGGCGCAGACCGGGAAGCCGTCCCGCGCGTACGGCGCCGCCAGCCGCTCGTAGTGCGCCCGGACCCGTCCGGCCACCTCCGGCGGCTGCCGCCCGATCGTCCCGAACCGGGCCCCGCCCGCGCCCACGACGTCCGTCCACCAGGCGTCGAGGTCCACCCGGTGCCGCCACCGCACGCTCTCCACCTCCGCGTCCGCGAACCCCGCCGCGGCCAGCAGCGCCGCGAACCGCTCGGGGGCGGCGTCGGCGGCGAAGGGCCGGGGCGGCGCCCCGGACGCCAGGCCCGCCGCCTCCATGGCGTCGGAGAGCACGGCGGTGGCGGTCATCTCCCCGGCCGCCCACCAGCTCAGGGCGAGGGTCCCGCCGGGCCGCAGCACGCGGCGCAGCTCGCGCAGCGCCGCGCCGGTGTCGGGCACGTGATTGATGATGAAATTTCCCGCGACGGCGTCGAATTCCCCGTCGTCGAACGGCAGCTCGGGCAGCGCGGCCCGCCGGACCGCCGCGCCGGGGAAGCGCCGCGAGGTCAGCTCCACCATGGCCGGGTCGGCGTCGACGGCGGTCACCACGGCCCCAAGGGCGAGCGCCGCCTCGGTGACCACCCCGCTGCCGCAGCCCACGTCGAGCAGCCGCCGCGCGCTCCGGGAGCGGGCCAGGAGGGGCCCAACGGTGTGCCGGCTCAGCCGGGCGAACCCGCGATCGTAGGCGTCGGCGTTCACCACGCCCTCACCCTAGCCCAGCCGGAAACTCACATATCTGCGTCAGATTCCCCTGATTTCCCTACCGGGACGCGAATCACCGCGCTTAAGGTCATCGCCATGACCACCACAACAGCGACCACCCCCGACCCCGCGCTCGACGCGTTCATCGCCGCGCTCCCCAAGGTCGAGCTGCACGTCCACCTGGTCGGCTCCGCCTCGATCCCGACCGTCCTGGAGCTGGCCCGCCGCCATTCCGGCGCCACCGAGGTCCCGCGCGAGGAGGAGGAGCTGCGCCGCTTCTACACCTTCCGCGACTTCCCGCACTTCGCCCGCGTCTACCGGGCGGTCAACCAGCTCGTCCGCGAGCCGGAGGACGTCGCCACGCTCGTGCTCGGGCTGGCCCGCGACCTCGCCCCCCAAGGCGCCCGGTACGCGGAGCTGCAGGTCACCCCGTACGCCCACCACGTCGTCGGCCTCCCGATGCGCGCGGTCACCGAGGCGCTGGACCTCGCCGCCCGCCGCGCCGCCGCCGAGCACGGCGTGGAGATCGCCTACATCTTCGACATCCCCGGCGAGTACGGCGAGGAGGCCGCCAGGGTCACCCTCGACCACGCCCTCCAGGAACCTCCCGCCGCCTTGGTAGGTTTCGGCATCGGCGGCATCGAGCAGGAGCGGCCGAAGTACCGGGACGCCTACCGGGACGCGTTCACCGCCGCCCGCGCCGCCGGCCTGCACAGCGTCCCGCACGGCGGCGAGATGAGCGGGCCCGAGACGATGTGGGAGGTCATCGAGGGCTACGGCGCCGAGCGGATCGGCCACGGCATCAACTGCCTCGCCGACCCCCGGCTGGTGGCGCACCTGCGCGAGACCCGGCTGCCGCTGGACGTCTGCCCCACCTCCAACCTCCGCACCGGGCAGATCGCCCGCATCGAGGACCATCCGCTGCCCAGGCTGCTGGAGGAGGGGCTGTACGTGACGCTGAACAGCGACGACCCGCCGATGTTCGCGACCACGCTGGCCGAGGAGTACCGGGTCGCCGCCCGGGTGTTCGGCCTCGGCCGCGCCGAGCTGGCGGAGCTGGCGGCGAACGGGGTGCGGGCGTCGTACCTGACGGAGGAGCGCAAGCGGGCGCTCCTCGCCGAGATCGACGCGCTGACCGGCCCCGCGGGAGGCCCGATGGAGGGCGGGGCCGGCTGAGCGTGCGTCAGGGGGAGGCCAGGCGGCCCAGCTCCGGCGGGATCTTCCCGGCCGCCGCCCGGTCGAGCAGGAACAACGTCCGCTGCCGCCCGCGCGCCCCGGCCGCCGGCACCTGGACGGGCCCGGACTCCGACAGCGCCAGGTGGACCGCCCCGGCCTTCTCCGCGCCGGCCGCGACCACCCACACCTCGCGGGCCGCCCGGATGGCCGGCAGCGTCAGCGAGATCCGGGTGGGCGGCGGCTTGGGCGAGCCGTGCACGGCCACCACGGGGCGGGTGTCGTACAGGGCGGGCATGCCGGGGAACAACGACGCCACGTGCGCGTCGGGACCCATGCCGAGCAGCATCACGTCGAACCCGGGCACCGGCCCGTGGTCCTCCGGCCGGGCGGCGGCGCGCAGCTCGGCCGCGTAGGACTCGGCGGACTCCTCCGCCGTCATGCCCGAGTCGGGGCCGCGCATCACGTGCACCCGCCCCGGGTCCACGTCCACGTGGTCGAGCAGGGCCTCGCGGGCGCCGGTCTCGTTGCGCTCCTTGTCGCCCGCCGGCAGGAAACGTTCGTCGCCCCACCAGATGTCCAGCCGCCGCCAGTCGACCGCGTCGCGGGCCGGCGTGGCGGCGATCGCGGCCAGCGTGGCGATGCCCACCGTGCCGCCGGTGAGCACCAGCGAGGCCGAGCCCTTGGCCGACTGCGCGTCGACCAAGCGGGTGATGATCCGCGCCGCCACCGCCTTGGCCAGGACGTCGGCGTTGCGGTGGACGACGATGCCGGGGGCGCTCACAGACGCCTGTTTCGTGGTCACGGTCTCTCGTGTCATCCCTTGTACGTCCGCGCGAACCGCTTCACCGCGGCCTCGTAGATCTCGTCGCTGTCCAGCCTGCGCAGCTCCTCGGACATCAGCTCCGAGGTGGTGCGCCGGGCCAGGGCCACGTTCCTGTCGGGCTGGCCGGGACGGCATAGCGTGGCCAGGCGGGCGTCGGCGCGCACCACGGCCAGCTCGCCGTCGCCGGTCTGCAGTCGCACCGCGGTCAGCCCCGGCCCTTCGGAGTCGGTCACCTTGATCGTCGCGCCCAGCCGCTCCGACAGCCACGCGGCCAGCAGCGGCGCGCTCGGGTGCCCGGCCGCGGCCTCCACCACGCCCTTGCGCACCTTGCTCACCGGCTGGTCGAACGCCGCCGCGAGCAGGCTCCGCCACGGCGTCAGCCGCGCCCACGACAGGTCGGTGTCGCCGGGGGCGTACCCCTTGGCCCGGGTCACCAGCGACTGCACGCCGCCGCCGTCGAAGCCCTTGGCGTCGGTGATGCGGCGCTGCGCCAGCGCGCCGATCGGGTCCTTGGAGGGCGACTCGGGCGCCCTGCCCGGCCACCACACGACCACCGGCGTGTCCGGCAGCAGCAGCGGGCTGACCACCGAGTCGGCGTGGTGGGTCAGCTCGCCGTACAGGCGCAGCACGACCACCTCGCCCGGGGTGTTCTCGCCGATGCGCAGCTCGGCGTCGAGCCTGATCGGCTCGTCCGGCTCACGGGTGATGAGCACGATGATGCGCGAGGGGTGCTCGCGGGCCGCCTCGGTCGCGGCGCGCAACGCGTCGTACTGGTGCCGCTCCTCGCAGACCACCACCAGCGTCAGCACCATGCCGATGGCGGGCGCGCCCATCTGGTGCCGCAGATGCGTGAACTGCGCGGAGATCTTGCCCGCCGTCGTGTCCGACAGCATGAACGTCGTCATCTAAAGTCTCCTCCACACCCGGCCGTCGCGGGCCATCATCGCGTCGGCCGACGGCGGCCCCCACGAGCCCGACTCGTAGGGCTCGGGCTGGCCCTGCGTGGCCCAGAACTCCTCGATCGGGTCGAGGATCGTCCAGGACAGCTCCACCTCCCGCTGGTGCGGGAACAGCGGCGGGTCGCCGATCATCACGTCGAGCAGCAGCCGTTCGTACGCCTCCGGCGACGACTCCAGGAACGACTCGCCGTAGGCGAAGTCCATGGACACGTCGCGCACCTCCATGGCCGTCCCCGGCACCTTGGAGCCGAAGCGGACCGTGATGCCCTCGTCCGGCTGGACCCGTACGACGAGGGCGTTCTGGCCGAGGATCTCGGTGTCGGTCTTGCTGAACGGCAGGTGCGGCGCGCGCTGGAACACCACGGCGACCTCGGTCACCCGGCGGCCCAGCCGCTTGCCGGTGCGCAGGTAGAACGGCACCCCCGCCCAGCGCCGGTTGGCGATCTCCAGCTTGATCGCGGCGTAGGTCTCGGTGGTCGACTCGGGGGAGATGCCCTCCTCCTGCAGATAGCCGACGACCTTCTGGCCGCCCTGCCAGCCCGCGGAGTACTGGCCGCGCGCGGTGTAGGCCTTGAGGTCGGCGGGCAGCCGCACCGCGCGCAGCACCTTCTCCTTCTCCCTGCGGAGGGCGGAGGCGTCGAAGGAGGTCGGGTCCTCCATCGCCACCAGCGCGAGGAGCTGGAGCAGGTGGTTCTGGATCACGTCGCGGGCCGCGCCGATGCCGTCGTAGTAGCCCGCGCGCCCGCCGATGCCGATGTCCTCGGCCATCGTGATCTGCACGTGGTCGACGAAGCCGCGGTTCCAGATCGGCTCGTAGAGGTTGTTGGCGAACCTCAGCGCCATGATGTTCTGGACGGTCTCCTTGCCCAGGTAGTGGTCGATCCGGAAGATCGAGCTCTCCGGGAAGGCCGAGGTGGTGATCTCGTTCAGCTCGTGCGCCGACTGCAGGTCGTGCCCGAACGGCTTCTCGATCACCACTCGCCGCCATGAGCCCTCGGGCGCGTCGGAGAGGCCGGTCCGCTTGAGCTGCTCGACCACGACGGGGAAGAACTTGGGCGGCACCGACAGGTAGAAGGCGTAGTTGCCGCCGGTGCCGCGCGTCTGGTCGATCTCGTTCAGCGCCATCGCGAGGGCGTCGAAGGCGCCGTCGTCGGAGAACTCGCCGGGGACGAAGTGAATGCCCTCAAGGAGCTGCTTCCAGACCTCCTCCCGGAACGGCGTCCGGGCGTGCGCCTTGACGGCGTCGTGCGTCAGCTGGGCGAAATCCTGGTCCTTCCAATCGCGCCGGGCGAAGCCGACCAGCGAGAAACCGGGCGGCAGCAGCCCCCGGTTGCCCAGGTCGTAGATCGCCGGCAACAGCTTGCGCTTGGCCAGGTCGCCCGTCACGCCGAACAACACCATCACGCAGGGCCCCGCCACCCGCGGCAGCCGCTTGTCGCGGGGGTCGCGCAGCGGGTTGGCGGCGGCGGCCTCGATCGTGGTGGCGGTGCCCGCGACGGCCGCCGCCACGGTCACGGCCTCCTCCATGGGTGCTGCAGGCTCTGTCATCTCAAACCTCCTGTGCGGCTGCGAGCAGGTGCGCGACTCCCGCCGCGCGGTCGGTCAAATGCAGGCGTACGGCGGGCCGCCCCCGCGTCTCCAGCGCCTCCAGGTCGCCGAGTGCCTGGGCGAGCTGGAGGCGGCCCAGCGTGCCGGACCGGCCGGGAACCGCGACGTCGTCGGCCACTGCCCCCGTGATCTGCAGGAACACCCCGTTGCGGGGCCCGCCCTTGTGATACTGCCCCGCGCCGTGCAGGTAGCGCGGCCCCCACCCGAACGTCACCGGGCGATCGGTCCGCAGCGCCAGCAGCGCCCGCAGCGTGGCCGGGTCGGCCATCATCCAGGCGTCGGTCAGCTGCTCGAAGTCGGCGCCCTCGAGCACCGGCGCGTCGAAGGCCGCCAGGCGGTCGAGGTAGGCCGTCACCGCCAGGTAGCCGTCTGAGGGGACGGCGTGCAGCAGCTCGGCGAACAGGCCCTGCAGGTCCTTGGCGCCGGTGGCGCCGTACACCTCGACCGGGCCGTCCGTCAGCGCGAGCGCGCCGCCGGGCAGGTCGGGCAGGGTGAGCAGGGCGGCGGCCTGGCGTTCCTGCTCGGCCGTCTCGGGCCGGTCGTCGGGGTCCACGCCCAGCAGCAGCGCGGCCACGGCGGTGGCGTACTCCCAGACCAGGAACTGCGCGCCGAGCCGCCCGTCCACGCGGACGTCGCCGAGGTCGGTGTCGAGGCCGACGACCAGCTCGTCCGCGGCGGGCAGCGGGTCGGCGCCGACGACCGGAAGGATGCCACGGCCCTGCTTGCCGGTGGCCGCCGTGACGAGCGCCTCGACCCAGTCGGGCAGCCCGGCGATCGGCGAGAGCCGGTCTTCCAGCAGGAGTTTGTCGCGCCCGGCGAGCGCCGCGCCGCCGAGCGCCGCGCCGAGGTCGAGGCCGGGGTTGCCGACGTCGCGCGACAGCAGGGGGAGCACCTCCTCGGCGTCGTCGAGCAGCCGGGCCACGTCGGCGCCCGCCAGCGTGGCGGGCAGCAGCGCGGCGGCCGACAGCGCGCCGCCCTCGCCGGCCGGCACGACGGCGTAGCCGCGCTCGCGGGCGTGTTCCGCCAGTGGCGTGCCGGGATCGGCCACCGCCACCACGCGCCCGGCGGGCGCGAGGCCCGCCCGTTCGAACAGCTCCTCGTAGAGGCGCAGGCAGGCGTCGCCCTCGGCGGTAGCGGCGGCGGCGACCACCACCGTGGACTCCGGGCGGTCGGCCAGCGCCCGGCGCACCTGGCCGGGGTCGGCGGTGTCGAGCACGGTGAGCGGCACGTCGGCCGTGTCGCAGATCGCCTGGGCGGCCAGCGCGGGGGAGCCCGTGGCGATCAGCACGACATGCGGCCCCTCCTCGCCGGGCTCGACGGCGGCGCGCAGCCGCGCCGCCACCGCGTTCAGCCCGGCGAGCAGCTCGCGGGGGACGCGGAAGGGCCGCCGGCCCTCCGTCTCCCCCTCGGCGTCCTCGTCCCACAGCGTGGGGTCGCCGGCGGCGAGCCGGGCCGGCACGCCGTCGGCGACGAGGCGCCCCGCGACGGAGGAGGCGGCCTCGGCCACCCCCTCCTCGCGGTAGTGCACCTCCATCACGGAACCAGGTTCTTGCTGACGCTCTCCAGAAGCTCGTTCCAGGACGCCTCGAACTTCTGCACGCCCTCCTCCTCCAGCAGGCGCACCACGTCGTCGTAGTCGACGCCGGCGTCCTTGAGCGCGGCCATGGTGTTCCAGGCCTGCTCGTAGAAGGGGCGGACGGTGTCGCCGGTGATGTCGGCGTGGTCGGCGGTCGCGTCGAGCGTCTTCTCCGGCATCGTGTTCACGGTGCCGGGGGCGACGAGCTGGTCGACGTAGAGCGTGTCGCTGTAGTCGGGGTTCTTGACGCCGGTCGAGGCCCACAGCGGGCGCTGCGGGCGGGCGCCGGCCGAGCGCAGGCGCTGCCAGCGCTCGGAGTTCATGACCTCCTCGTACGCCGCGTACGCCAGCCGCGCGTTGGCCACGCCCGCCTTGCCCTTCAGCTCCGGCTTGCCGAGCTGGTCGAGGCGCTTGTCGATCTCGCTGTCGACGCGGCTGACGAAGAACGAGGCCACCGACTCGATGGAGGCCAGGTCGATGCCCTTGGCCTGCGCGGCCTCCAGGCCGGCCAGCCAGGCGTCCATGACCTTGCGGTAGCGCTCCAGCGAGAAGATCAGCGTGACGTTGACGCTGATGCCCTCGGAGATCGCCTGCGTGATCGCCGGCAGGCCCGCCATGGTCGCCGGGATCTTGATCATGAGGTTGGGCCGGTCGACCATCCACCACAGGGCGCGGGCCTCGGCCACGGTCTTGTCGCTCTCGTGCGCCAGGCGCGGGTCGACCTCCAGCGACACCCGGCCGTCCACGCCGCCGGTGGCGTCGAAGACCGGGCGCAGGACGTCGGCCGCCCAGCGGATGTCGTAGGTCGTGATCGCGCGCACCGCCTCCTCGACGGTGACGCCGCGCACGGCCAGGTCGTGCAGCTGCGCGTCGTAGGCGTCGCCCTTGCTGAGCGCGCCCGCGAAGATCGTCGGGTTGGACGTGACCCCGACGACGTTCTTCTCGCGGATCAGCTGCTCCAGGTTGCCGCTGCGCAGGCGCTCGCGGCTGATGTCGTCGAGCCAGATGGCAACGCCCTGGCCGGACAGCTTGTTGAGGATCTCGCTCATCGTCTTGTCTCAGTTTCCCGTCGTCTCGCCCTTGTCCTGACCCAGCTTCGCCAGGCTCGCCCTGGCCGCCGCCGCGACGCGCTCCGCCGTCAGCCCGAACTGCTCGTACAAAGTCTTGTACGGGGCCGACGCGCCGAAGTGTTCGAGGCTGACCACCTCGCCGCACTCGCCGACGTACTCGTGCCAGCCGAGGGCGATGCCGGCCTCGACCGCGACCCGAGCCCTGATCGACGACGGCAGGACGGTCTGCCTGTAGGCGGAATCCTGCCCGTTGAACCACTCGACACACGGCATGGACACCACTCGCGTGGGAATGCCCTGCTCCTCCAGCAGCTCGCGGCCGCGTACGGCCAGCTCGACCTCGCTGCCGGTGGCGATGATGATCACCCGGGGCTGGCCGTCGGAGGCGTCGCGCAGGACGTAGCCGCCGCGGGCCACGCCGTCGGCGCTGGTGCCCTCGAAGACCGGCAGGTTCTGGCGGGTCAGCGCGAGGGCGGCGGGCCGGTCCTTGTGCTCCAGCACGGCCTTCCACGCGTAGGCCGTCTCGTTGGCGTCGGCCGGGCGCACCACGTCGAGGCCGGGGATCGCGCGCAGCGACCACAGGTGCTCGATCGGCTGGTGGGTCGGGCCGTCCTCGCCGAGGCCGATGGAGTCGTGCGTCCAGATGTAGATGACCGGCAGCTTCATCAGCGCGGCCAGGCGCACCGACGGACGCATGTAGTCGGAGAAGACCAGGAACGTGCCGCCGTACGGGCGGGTGCCGCCGTGCAGCGCGATGCCGTTGAGAATGGCGCCCATCGCGTGCTCGCGGATGCCGAAGTGCAGCGTGCGGCCGTAGCGGTTCCCGGGGAACTCCTTGGTCTGGTATTCCTCCGGGATGAAGGACGGCTCGCCCTTCATCGTGGTGTTGTTGGACTCGGCGAGGTCGGCCGAGCCGCCCCACAGCTCCGGCAGCACCGGCGCGAGCGCGCTGAGCACCTCGCCGCTCGCCTTGCGGGTGGCCATGGAGCCGCCCTGTTCGAACGACGGCAGCGCCGCGGCCCAGCCGGCCGGCAGCTCGCGGTGCGAGATCCGGTCGAGCTCGGCGGCGCGCTCGGCGTTGGCCAGCCGCCATTCGGCGTAGCGCTTGTCCCACTCGGACCGGGTGGCCCGGCCGCGCTGGACCACCTCGCGGGCGTGCGCGAGCACCGCGTCCGGCACGTCGAAGGTCTTGGCCGGGTCCATGCCGAGCACCTGCTTGGTGGCGGCCACCTCGGCCTCGCCCAGCGCCGAGCCGTGGATCTTGCCGGTGTTGCGCTTGTTGGGCGCGGGCCAGCCGATGATCGTACGCAGCCGGATGAACGACGGCCGGCCGGTCTCCGCCTTCGCCGCCTCCAGTGCGTCGTAGAGCGCCTGGACGTCCTCGTGGTAGTCGTCGCCCGAGGTCCAGTCGACGCTCTCGGTGTGCCAGCCGTAGGCCTCGTAGCGCTTGACGACGTCCTCGGACTTCGCGATCAGCGTGTCGTCCTCGATGGAGATGTGGTTGTCGTCCCACACCACGATGAGGTTGCCCAGCTTCTGGTGGCCGGCGATGGCGCTGGCCTCGTGGCTGATGCCCTCCTCGATGTCGCCGTCGCTGACGAAGCACCAGATGTTGTGGTCGAACGGCGAGGCGCCGGCCTCGGCGTCGGGGTCGAACAGGCCGCGCTCGCGGCGGGCCGCCATCGCCATGCCGACCGCGTTGCCGAGACCCTGGCCCAGCGGGCCCGTCGTGGTCTCGACGCCGGCCGTGTGGCCGTGCTCGGGGTGGCCGGGGGTGAGGCTGTCCCACTGGCGCAGCCGGCGCAGGTCGTCCAGGGTGAGGCCGTAGCCGGAAAGGTAGAGCTGGATGTAGAGCGTCAGGCTGCTGTGGCCGCACGACAGGACGAACCGGTCGCGACCCAGCCAGTTGGGGTCGGTCGGGTCGTGACGCATCACACGCTGGAACATCAGGTATGCGGCGGGGGCCAGGCTCATGGCGGTGCCGGGGTGACCCGAGCCCGCCTTCTCCACGGCGTCCATCGCCAGGGCTCGAACGACGTCGACCGCCTGGTCGTCCAGGTCGGTCCATTCAAGGGCTGGCACGAGTTCGCTGCTCAAGTGCTCGATCTCCGGATTCTCGATGTTTTGGCTGTGCCGGTCGGCTATCCCGCCCACAGGGACCCTAACCGAGTGGAGCAGGCGATCAATTCCAATCGACGCGTGCGTGTCCATGCATGGCGCAAAGCCCCCCATTGGCCGGACCGGCCGTCCCTGCGACTACAGTTTGTTTGTTCGCAGAGGCGTCACCGGCGCCCACCATGGATCCGCTCTAATCAGAGGTTACGCGTTGACCCCGCACAGGCTGGAAGCGCCTTGACGGTGCTCACCAACAGGCAGGCGACGGCCCGATCTCCGCAGGTGGAGGCGCCGCGCTCGATCGGCATGATCGTAAAGGCCTACATCGCGCTCACCAAACCGCGGATCATCGAGCTGCTGCTCATCACGACGCTGCCGGTGATGTTCCTCGCGGCCGGCGGCCTGCCGCCCCTGTGGACGTCCGTCGCCGTCATGGTGTTCGGCACCCTGTCGGCGGGCAGCGCCAACGCGCTCAACTGCTACGTCGACCGCGACATCGACCAGAAGATGCGGCGCACCCGCCGCCGCCCGCTCGCCCGGCACCAGGTGTCGCCGCGCGGCGCGCTGATCTTCGGGATCGTGCTCGGGATCGTGTCCACCGCCGGTCTGTGGGTGACCACCAACTGGCTGGCGGCGGTGCTCTCGCTCGCCGCGATCCTGTTCTACGTCCTGGTCTACTCGATGATCCTCAAGCGGCGCACGGCCCAGAACATCGTCTGGGGCGGCATCGCGGGCTGCATGCCGGTGATGATCGGCTGGGCGGGCATCACCGAGCGGCTCGACTGGGCCCCGCTGGTGCTCTTCGGCGTCGTGTTCTTCTGGACGCCGCCGCACACCTGGACCCTCGCCATGCGCTACAAGGAGGACTACGCGGCGGCCAAGGTGCCGATGCTGCCGGTGGTCGCCACCGAGCGGCGGGTCGTCCTGGAGTCCATCGCCTACACGTGGGCGACCGTGCTCTGCTCGCTGGCGCTCTGGCCGGTCGCGGGCACCACGCTGTTCTACCCGGTCGTGGCCGCCGTGCTGGGCGTCATGTGCCTGTGGGAGGTGCACCGCCTGCTGGCCCGGCTCAACGCCGGCAAGACGGGGGTCGACCTGCGGCCCATGCGTTTCTTCCACTGGTCCAACGCCTATCTGGCGCTGCTGTTCCTCGCCGTCGCCATCGACCCGCTGCTGGCCTGAGCCGGGCAGCGGGGATCAGCGTGTCCGTACGGTGAGGAGTGGGTGTCCGGGGCGATTGACCGGCACCGGCCCCGACACGCTGATCCGTTAAGGTCACCCTATGGCGAGCCGTGATCCACGCTGGGTGTTGAAGGACCGCCCGTCCACGACGCTGATTTTCGGGCTGGTCCTCACCGGCATCTGCGCGCTGATCTCGTTCTCCTTCGACGTACTCAACGGCGAGCCCGTGCAGTTCTTCATCGCGCTCGCGCTCGCCCTCGCGCCGGTCCCGCTGCTGCTCGCCGCCGTGCTCGCGCTCGACCGCATGGAGCCCGAGCCGCGCAGCAACCTCATCTTCGCCTTCGCCTGGGGCGCGGGCGTCGCGGTGCTGGTCGCCGGCGTGATCAACTCGCTCAACCTCCACTACTTCATGGACACCGTCAAGCTGTCGCAGGACAGCGCGCGCAACGTCGCGGCCACCTTCGGCGCTCCCGTGGTCGAGGAGACGATGAAGGGCCTGGTGCTGCTGGGCCTGCTCAGGTTCCGCCGGGCCGAGCTCGACGGGCCGACCGACGGCGTCATCTACGCCAGCATGGTCGGCCTCGGCTTCGCCATGAGCGAGAACGTCAGCTACTACCTGGCGGCCCTGTCCACCTCCGGCGTCAAGGGCCTCGCGGTCACCGTGGTGCTGCGCGGCATCCTGTCGCCGCTGGCCCATCCGCTGTTCAGCTCGATGATCGGCGTGGCCGTGGCGTACGCCGCGCAGCGCGGCTCCGAGCGGGTGTTCCTCATCCTGGCCGGCTGGTCGGGGGCGATGATCCTGCACGGCCTGTGGAACGGCCTGGCCTCCTACGGCGGCTTCCCCGGTCTCGTGGTTGCCTACCTGACGCTGCTGGTGGTGCTGGTCGTGCTCATCGGCGTGGTGTTCCGCGACCGGCGGCGGATCGTGGCGCTGATCCAGCGTTATCTGCCGGCGTACGAGCCGACCAAGCTGGTCAACGAGGCCGACATCTTCATGCTGTCGGCCTTCTCCCGCCGCCGCCAGGCCCGGCAGTGGGCCAAGGCGTACGGCGGCAAGCGCGGGCTGCGCGCGATGGCCGACTACCAGCTCGCGGCCACCGAGCTGGGGCTGCTGCACGAGCGGGCGGCCCGTCACATGGTGGACGAGCAGACCTTCCACGAGGAGCAGCGGGCGCTGCTGGAGTGCATGAGCACTGCGCGCGGGCAGTTCCCCGTGCCGCCCGCGCACGCCCGCTCGGTCGCGGGCGGCACGCCCCCGCCCGGCTACGCGCCCGGCGCGCCCGGCTGACCTGCGTCAGGGGCGCGGCGCGGTGAGCGCGCGGGCGAGCGAGGTCTCCCGTGGCCCCGGGAACACCGGGTCGGCGTCGAGGACCTTCGCGTCGGCGAACGCCTTGGCCGTGGCGAACAGCTCGCGGGCGGCGTAGACGTAGGTGGTGCCGGCCCAGCGGCGGGAGGAGTCGTCGCCCGCCCCGAACGCCTCCAGCCCGGCCGTGCGGCACAGCGTCACCGCGCGCGGCACGTGGAACTCCTGCGTGACGACGGTGACGCTGCGGGCGCCGAAGACCTGCCTGGCCCGTACGCACGAGTCCCAGGTGTCGAAGCCGGCGTAGTCCAGCACCATCGCCGCGTCCGGCACGCCCGCGGCGCGCAGGTAGTCGCGCATCGCGGTCGGCTCGTCGTACTCCTGGCGGCTGTTGTCGCCGGACAGCAGCAGCGCCCGCACCTTGCCGGCGTGGTAGAGCTCGGCGGCGATGTCGAGCCGGCGGGCCAGCATCGCCGAGGGCCGCCCGGCCCACAGGCCGGCGCCGAGCACCAGCGCCGCCTCCGCCGGCGGCACCCGGGCCGTCCAGCCCGCGCCCTCGGCCATCACGCGGTGGCCCGAGCTGCTCAGCCAGGCCCAGGTCATGGGCGCGAGCGCGAGCACGCTCAGCAGCACCATCCCGTGGTACGCGCGCCGCAGCGCCTTCCGGGAGGAGTGCACCTTTCCCCACATATCGCACCCCTTCCGGGCCGGGGGAGTGGCGGACATCTCACCACACACCCTGGCATAACCGATCACACAGTGGCGGCCACTTCGGCGGGGGAGGGGCCGGCGGGAGTGGCGGGCAGCGGCTCGCGGGAACGCAGCGAGGTGACCACCCGCAGCGCGGCGATCCAGACCAGGGTCGAGCCGAGCACGTGCAGCAGCACCAGCGCGGCGGGCACCGCCAGGAAGTACTGGGTGTAGCCGATCACGCCCTGCGCCAGCTCCACCACGAGCAGCGCGAGGGCCGCCCGCCGGGCCGCCAGGGGCGCCCCCGACACGCGCAGCCCGAACAGCAGCGCGAACGTCAGCCCCACCACGATGTAGGCCACGTCGGCGTGGAACCTCGCCACGGCCTCGATGTCGAGGTCGAACCGGGAGGCGATCTCGTCGCCCGAGTGCGGGCCGGTGCCGCTCACCACCACGCCGACCACCAGCAGCACGAACGCCGCGGCCAGCAGCACGTGACCGAGGACGCGCAGGTCCCGGTGGACCACGGACCTGACCGGGCCGTCACCTTCGCTCGCGCGGGCGTAGAGCAGCCAGCAGGCCGCGATGAGGCCGGTGGACAGCAGGTAGTGCATGCCCACGGTGAACGGGTTGAGCGCCGTGCGCACCACCAGGCCGCCCCACAGCGCCTGGGCCAGCACGCCGACCGGCTGCAGCAGGGCCAGCCGCATCAGCGCCCTGCGGCGCGGCAGGAGCCGCCAGGCCGCGAGCACGCAGGCCGCGCCCACGGCCAGCACCAGGAAGGTCAGCAGCCGGTTGCCGAACTCGACGAGCATGTTGAGCATCGACACCTCGGGGTGCGCCACCGGGACGAAGCTGTCGGGTGTGCACTGGGGCCAGGTGGGGCAGCCGAGCCCCGAGGCGGTGACGCGCACGCCGGCGCCGGTCACCGTGATGCCCGCATTGGCCACCACCGAGGCCAGCGCCCAGGCGCGCATCGACCGGGGGGTCGGGGCCCAGAACGAGGCCAGTCCGCGCACGAAGGGGTTGGGGTGGTCAGTGGAGAGCTTCACGTCATCGATGGTACGGGCCGTACCGGGCGGTCCCGGAACCGGCAAGGGGGCTTCTCAGCCTCAAGAGTATGTGACATATTACAGCCGTAAGCGGTGCCCCCACTCCTGGAGGAATCCCTGATGGCCCTGGTGGAACGCAAGCCCTGGCGCGGCATCATGGTCGCCACCGCGCTGCCCCTGCGCGACGACCTGTCCGTCGACCTCGACGGCTACGCCGACCACTGCCGCTGGCTCGTCGACAACGGCTGCGACGGCGTCGTGGTCAACGGCTCGCTCGGCGAGTACCAGACGCTCACCGCCGAGGAGCGCGCGGCGGTCGTCGAGACCGCGGTCGCCGCCGTCGGCGGCGCGAACGTCATGGCCGGAGCCGGCGCGTACGGCGCCGCCGAGTCCCGCCGCTGGGCCGAGCAGGCCCGCGAGGCCGGCTGCGGCTCGGTGCTCCTGCTGCCACCCAACGCCTACCGCGCCGACGAGCGGGCCGTCCTCGCCCACTACCGCGAGGTGGCCGGGGTCGGGCTGCCGGTCGTGGCCTACAACAACCCCTACGACACCAAGGTCGACCTCACCCCCGCGCTGCTGGCCAGGCTGCACGAGGAGGGCCTGATCGTGGCGGTCAAGGAGTTCAGCGGGGACGTGCGGCGGGCGTACGAGCTGGCCGAGCTGGCCCCCGGACTGGACCTGCTGATCGGCGCCGACGACGTGCTGCTGGAGCTGGCCGTGGCCGGCGCGACCGGCTGGGTGGCCGGCTACCCCAACGCCCTGCCCGCCTCCACCTCCGCCCTCTACCGGGCCGCCGTCGCGGGCGACCTCGCCACGGCGCTGCCGCTGTACCGTACGCTGCACCCGCTGCTGCGCTGGGACTCCAAGACCGAGTTCGTCCAGGCGATCAAGCTGTCCATGGACCTGGCCGGCCGGCGCGGCGGCCCCTGCCGCCAGCCCAGGCAGCCGCTGACCGGCGAGCAGGAGGCGGCCGTCCGGGCCGCCACGGAGAAGGTGCTCGCGGAAGGGCTGAGGTGAGAATTCCGGCATGAGAACCACGCGCGTCCTCCACGCTGTCGACTCGCACACCGAGGGCATGCCGACCCGCGTCATCACCGGCGGCGTCGGCGTGGTCCCCGGCGCCACCATGGCCGAGCGGCGGGTCTACTTCCGCGACCACCTCGACCACATCCGCAAGCTGCTCATGAACGAGCCCCGCGGCCACGCCGCGATGAGCGGCGCCATCCTCCAGCCGCCCACCCGGCCGGACGCCGACTTCGGCGTGCTGTTCATCGAAGTGTCCGGACTGCTGCCGATGTGCGGCCACGGCACCATCGGCGTGGCCACCGTGCTGGTCGAGACCGGCATGGTCGAGGTGACCGAGCCGGTCACCACCGTCCGCCTGGAGGTCCCCGCCGGGCTGGTCGAGGTGGACGTGGCCGTCGAGGACGGCATGGCCGTGTCGGTGACCCTGCGCAACGTGCCCTCCTACTGCGACCGGCTCGACGCCGTCGTCACCGTGCCGGGCTTCGGCGAGATCCCGTACGACCTCGCCTACGGCGGCAACTTCTACGCCATCGTCGACCTCGCCGACTACGGCCTGCCCTTCGACCGCAAGGCCAAGAACGAGATCATCGCCGCCGGTCTGGCCACCATGGAGGCCATCAACGCCGCCGACCGGCCCGTGCACCGCGAGGACCCGCGCATCCAGGGTTGCCACCACGTCTACTTCGCCGCCCCCGGCTCCGACGCCTGCCACTCCCGGCACGCCATGGCCATCCACCCCGGCTGGTTCGACCGCTCCCCGTGCGGCACCGGAACCAGCGCCCGGATGGCCCAGCTGCACGCGCGCGGCGAGCTGCCCCTGGAACGGGACTTCGTCAACGAGTCCTTCATCGGCACCCGCTTCGTCGGGCGGCTGCTGGGGGAGAGCACCGTGGGCGGCGCGCCCGCCGTCCTGCCGTCGATCACCGGCCGGGCCTGGGTCACCGGCACCGCCCAATACTTCCTCGACCCGCGCGACCCCTTCCCGGAGGGCTTCGAACTGTGATCACCACCGTCGACTACCACACCGGGGGCGAGCCGTTCCGCATCGTCACCGGCGGCGGGCCCGACCTGCCCGGCGAGGACGTGCCCGCCCGCCGGATCGCCGCCATGGAGCAGGCCGACGACCTGCGCCGGCTGCTCTGCCACGAGCCGCGCGGCCACGCCGACATGTACGGCTGCTTCCTGGTCCCGCCGAACGACCCCGGCGCGCACCTCGGGGCGCTGTTCTGGCACAAGGACGGGTTCTCCACCGCCTGCGGCCACGGCACGATCGCGCTCGGCGCGTACGCGGTGCATGAGGGCCTGGTGGCGGCCCCGCGGGACGGCGTGACCGACGTGGTGATCGACGTGCCGTCCGGGCGGGTCACCGCCCGGGTGCGCACCTCCGGCGGGCGGGTGCGAGGGGTCACGTTCGTGAACGTGCCGTCGTACGTGCTCGCCCGGGACGTCCCGTCGGGCGGCGTCCGGGTGGACCTGGCCTACGGGGGCGCGATCTACGCCTCGCTGCCGGCCGCCGCCGTGGGCCTGTCCGTGGAGCCCCGCCACCTGACCGCGCTCGTCGAGCACGCCCGGCGGATCAAGGCCGAGCTGGCCGGGCATCCGGCCACCCGGCACCCCGGCGACGACCGGCTGTCCGGCGTCTACGGCGTGATCTTCCACGACGAGCTGCCGGCCGTGGACGGGGCGGCGCACCAGCGCAACGTCACCGTCTTCGCCGACGGCGAGGTGGACCGCTCGCCCTGCGGCTCCGGCACCGCCGCCCGGCTGGCCCTGCTGCACGACGACGGGCTGCGCGGCACACTGGTGCACCACAGCGTCGTCGGCAGCTCGTTCGTCGCCCGTGTCGCCGAGGTGGTGCCGGAGGGGATCGTGCCGGAGATCGAGGGGATGGCGTACCGGACCGGGCGGCACGTCTTCGAGCTGGATCCCGAGGACCCGATCGGAACGGGGTTCGTGCTGCGATGAGCGATCTGCCATATCTGGATGCCGCCACGGTCGAGCGGCTGGTGCCGATGGGCCGGGCCGTACGGGTCCTGGAGGACGCCCTGCGCGCCGGGCTCGACCCGGAGGCCACCCCGCAGCGGCCCGTCGTGACCGTGCCCGCCGGGCAGCTCCTGCTCATGCCCGCGGCCACCGCCCGCTACGTCGGCGTCAAGGCCGTCTCCATCGCGCCGGCCAACCCGGAGCGGGGGCTGCCCCGGATCCAGGGGACGTACCTGCTGCTCGACGGCGCCACCCTGGCCCCGCTGGCCGCGCTGGACGGCATCGCGCTCACCTCGCTGCGCACCCCGGCGGTCTCCGCGCTGGCCGTCCGCCACCTGGCCCGGCCCGAAGGCGGCCGGCTCGTCGTCTTCGGCAGCGGACCGCAGGCATGGGGGCACGTCCTCGCCCTGCGCGAGGTCCGCCCAATCACCGGGGTCACGGTCGTCGGCCGTGACCCGGCCCGCGCCGCCGACCTGGCCGAACGCTGCCGGGGCGCGGGCCTGCCCGCCGACGCCCACGGCCACGAGGAGGCCGCCGCCGTCGCCGCGGCCGTGGCGGAGGCGGACCTGATCGCCTGCTGCACGACCGCCAGGGAACCGCTGTTCCCCGGTAAGCTCGCCCGCGACGGCGTCACCGTCGTCGCCGTCGGCTCCCACGAGCCCGACGCCCGCGAGCTGGACGGCGACCTCGTCGCCCGCGCCACCGTGGTCGTCGAGGCACGCTCGGCGGCGCTGGAGGAGGCCGGCGATGTGATCGTTCCGATCCGCCACGGTACGATCACCTCTGGTCATCTCGCGGGCAACCTCGCCGAGCTGGTCGCGGGAGCGGTGCCGGTGGGCGCCGGGCCGCGGGTGTTCAAGAGCACCGGCATGGCGTGGGAGGACCTCGTGGTGGCCGCCGCCGCCTACGAGGCGTGGGCGGGCGGCGAAACCGGCGAGGGAGCGTAGACAGGGAGGGCGGATGGCTGCCGCAGACCGGCTCGACCTGCCGGCGGTGGGGGAGCGCCAGAGCCTGCGCGAGCAGGTGGCGCAGGCGTTGCGCGCCGCCCTGATCGCCGGCGAGATGCGGCCCGGCGTGGTCTACTCCGCCCCGGTGCTGGCCGCCCAGTTCGGCGTCTCGGCCACCCCCGTCCGCGAGGCCATGCTCGACCTGGCCAAGGAGGGCCTGGTCGAGGCGGTACGCAACAAGGGCTTCCGGGTGACCGAGCTGTCCGACCGCGACCTCGACGAGCTGACCGAGCTCCGCCGCCTCATCGAGGTGCCGACGGTGGCGAGGCTCGCCGGCACCCTGGAGGCCGCCGCGTTCGAGCGGCTGCGGCCGATCGCCGAGGAGATCGTCGTCGCCGGCGAGGCCGGCGACCTGCTCGCCTACGTCGACGCCGACCTGCGCTTCCACGTCGAGCTGCTGGCGCTGTCGGGCAACGCGCGCCTGGTGTCCGTCGTGCGCGACCTGCGCAACCGGGCCCGGCTCTACGGCCTGTCCCAGCTCTCCGAACGCGACGCGCTCGGCGACTCGGCCCGCGAGCACCTGGCGCTGCTCGACGCGCTCGCCGGCGGCGACGGCGAGGCCGTGGCCCGGCTCATGGACGAGCACATCGGTCACGTCCGCGGCATCTGGGCCGCCCACGCCGAGCCCTGAGTCCTGGCCCGTGGTCCTGAGCGCCGGATCCCGCGCACGAGTTTGCACATTCGGGGATCGAGCTTTTCCCGCGCGAGGTAATCTCATTGCGAGCCCGCCGGAAGACCGGCAGGGCCCACCCACACCGCCCCCGCGGCCCTACCGGCCGCGCTCCCCGTCGCGAGGAGCAGGGCGGCACCTCACAAGCTCGGTCACGCGGAATCCCGCCCTCCGCTGGCCTTCCTCGGGCTCGGCACCACCCCGCCCATAGACGCCGAGCCCTCCGCCGCGCGCCCGCGAGTTCCCGTCCCGGGGCGCGCGGCGGACCCCTCCTCGCGCGGCTTCCGCTACGCCTTGCCGCGCCTGGTCGAGCCCAGGCTGGCGGCGACCACGCACACGATCGCCACCCAGTGCTGCGCGTGCAGGATCTCGCCCAGCAGCAGCACACCGATCAGCGCCGCCACGGCCGGCTCCAGGCTCATCAGGATGCCGAACACTTGCGGCGGCATGCGCCGCAGCGCCTGCAGCTCCAGCGAGTACGGGATCACCGACGACAGCAGCCCCACGCCCACCCCGATGAGCAGCAGGTGCGGCTGCAGCAGATCGGCCCCGCCGGTGGTGACCCCGACCGGGGCGATCACCACGGCCGACACCATCATCGCGAACGCCAGCCCGCTCGTTCCGGGGAACCGCCGCCCGGCCGCCGCCGAGAGCAGGATGTAGCCCGCCCAGCAGGCCCCCGCCACCAGCGCGAAGCCGATGCCGGCCCAGCTCGCCGAGGCCGAATCGCCCCAGGGCGCGAGCAGCGCCACTCCGGTGCCCGCCAGGGTCACCCACAGCAGGTCGATCCGCCGCCGCGAGGCCGCGACGGCCACCCCCAGCGGCCCCAGGAACTCGATCGCCACGGCGATGCCCATCGGCAGCCGCGCCAGCGCCTCGTAGAACGACAGGTTCATCAGCGCCAGCGTCAGGCCGAACCCGACGCCGACCGCCCAGTCACGCCAGGTCAGCCCCTTCAGCCTCGGCCGGACGAAGGCCCCCATGATGAGCGCGCCGGCCGCGATGCGCAGGAACACCACCGCGCTCGGCGGCAGCACCGCGAACAGCTCCTTGGCCAGGCCCGCGCCGAGCTGCACCGAGAAGATCGCGAGCAGCACCAGCGAGGACGGCGGGATCGAGTCGGCCGCCGCGCGCAGCAGGTTGCCCGGCCGCGGCAGGCCGGAGCCGCGCTCGAACGGGTCGTCCAGGGCGAAGGCGGTCACGGACGTGACTCCTCACGGGAAGGGAAGGGGAGCGGACCGGTAGAGCTTACTCGGGACGCCCGACATTTCCGCATTTAGAGGCACGTTTAAGGTGGTACGTCATGGACGCCGCCCCCGCCCCTGCCGTCAGCCTCTCCGCTCCTCCGCTGGGCGTGTCCGCCGCCTCGTTCGTCAGCAGCTTCGACCGCTTCGCCGTCAGCCCCATGCTCGTCGTGATCGCCACCGACCTCGGCGTGCCGCTGTCGGCGTCGGTCACCGCGGCCAGCGGCTACTACCTGGCCTACGGCCTCACCCAGCCGCTGTGGGGTGTGCTGTCCGACCGGTTCGGGCGGGTGCGGATCATGCGCGGCGCGCTGGTGGGCGCGGCCGTGGCGGGGCTGGTCTCGGCGCTCATGCCCGCCCTCTGGGCGCTGGTGGCCGCCCGCGTGGTGACCGGCGCCTGCTTCGGCGCGGTGATCCCGACCGGGCTCACGTACGTGGGCGACACCGTACGGCCCGCGCTCCGCCAGCGCGCGCTCACCGACCTCATGAGCGCGGCCGCGATCGGCACCGCCCTCGCCACCGGGCTCGGCGGCGCGCTCGCCGGGCTGGTGAGCTGGCGGGCCGCCTTCACCGTGCCCGCCGCCTGCGCCCTGGTCTGCGCGCTGGCCCTGCGCTCGCTGCCCGAGCCGCCCCGCGACGGCGCCCCGGCGGGCGTGCGGCGCTTCCTCGGCATGGTGCTCGGGCAGCGCTGGGCGCTGCTGGTCTTCGCGCTCGCCTTCACCGAGGGCGCGATCATGCTCGGCGTGATGCCGTTCCTCGCCCCGGCGCTGGAGCACTCCGGCGTCGCGGCCGCCCTCGCTGGGCTCGGCATCACCGCGTACGGGATCGGGCTCTGGGCGCAGGCGAAGCTGGTCAAGCGGCTGTCGGGGAGCTGGCCAGCGCCGCTGCTGATGACGGTGGGCGGGGCGCAGCTCGTCGCGGGCTTCGCGCTGGCCGCGGCGACGGTGAACCTCGTCACCGTGGCCGTCACCGCGCTGCTGCTCGGCGGCGGCTGGTCGTTCCTGCACTCGTCGCTGCAGACCTGGGCGACGTCGGTCGTGCCACAGGCTCGGGGCACCACGATCGCGTTCTTCGCCGCCGCGCTCTTCGTCGGCAGCGCCGTCTCCTCGTGGGCGGCCGGGCCGCTGGCCGAGGCGGGGCGTTATCCGCTGCTGTTCGGGCTGGCCGCCGCCGCGGCGGCGCCGCTGACCGCCGTGGCCGCGCTCACCCGCCGCCGCTACGGCGTCGTACGGGCGGGCTGACCGCCGCCGGGCTCGCTCCCGGGCTCACTCCCAGCGGAACGTCCGCGACACCAGCCCCAGCGACAGCACCGCCCAGGCCGCCAGCACGCCCAGGGGGACCAGCGGCAGCGCCGCCCCCTCGGCGAGCACCGCGCGCAGCCCGCCGGTCAGCGCCGAGATCGGCAGCACCTCCAGCGCCGGCCGCACGTTCTCGGGGAACTTCGCCAGCGGGAAGATCACCCCGCCGGCCCCGAGCAGCACCAGGTAGACGAGGTTGGCGGCGGCCAGCGTCGCCTCGGCGCGCAGCGTGCCCGCCATGAGCAGGCCGAGCCCGCTGAAGGCCGCTGTGCCCGCGACGATCAGCAGCGCCGCGGCCAGGAACGACCCCTGTGGCCGCCAGCCCAGCGCCAGGCCGACGGCCACGATCACCGCCGCCTGGATGACCTCCACGGCCAGCACCGCCAGGGTCTTGGCCAGCATGAGCCCGGCCCGCGACAGCGGGGTCGCGCCGAGCCGCTTGAGCACGCCGTAGCGGCGTTCGAAGCCGGTCGCGATGGCCTGCCCGGTGAAGGCCGTGGACATCACCGCGAGGGCCAGCACGCCGGGGACCAGGAAGTCGACGCGCCGCACGCCGCCCAGGTCGATCAGCGGGGCCAGCGAGAAGCCCACCAGCAGCAGCACCGGGATGATCAGGGTGAGCAGGAGCTGCTCGCCGTTGCGCAGGGTGGCGCGCAGCTCCGCGCCGGCCTGCGCCAGCACCATGCGCGGGAACGGGGCCGCGCCCGGCGCGGGGGTCAGGTCCAGCGTGCCCGTGGCTCGCTCGTACGTGCTCAACGCAGCTCCCTGCCGGTCAGCTCCAGGAAGACGTCCTCAAGGGTGCGCCGCTCGATGCGCAGGTCGTCGGCCGTGACGCCTTCGGCGGCGCACCAGGCGGTGACGGTGGCCAGCAGTTCGGGGCCGACCTGGCCCTCGATGATGTAGTGGCCGGCCGGCGACTCCTTGGCCGCGCTGCCCGCGGGGAGCGCGTTGAGCAGCTCCTCCAGCGTCAGCCCCGGCCGCGCCCGGAACCTGAGCTGCCGCTCGGCCCCGGTCAGCGAGGCGGGCGTGCCCTCGGCCACCACCCGCCCCTGGTCGATGATCACCACGTGGTCGGCCAGGCGTTCGGCCTCGTCCATGTGGTGCGTGGTGAGCACCACCGACACCCCGGCCGAGCGCAGCTCGCCCACCAGCTCCCAGCAGGCGTGCCTGGCCTGCGGGTCGAGCCCGGCGGTCGGCTCGTCGAGGAAGACCAGCTCGGGGCGGCCGATGACGGCGGCGGCGAGCGACAGCCGCTGCTGCTGCCCGCCCGACATGCGCCGGTAGGGGGTGCGGGCGTGCCCGGCGAGCCCGAGCCGCGCCAGGAGCGCGGCGGGGTCGAGCGGCCGGGCGTGGAAGCGCGCGACCAGGCGCAGCCATTCGCCGCAGCGCACCGCCGGCGGCACCCCGCCGGACTGCAGCATGACCCCGACCCGGGCGCGCAGCTCGGGCCGCTCGGGGGTCAGCCCCAGCACCCGCACGGTGCCCGCGTCGGCGGTGCGGAACCCCTCGCAGATCTCGACCGTGGTCGTCTTGCCCGCCCCGTTGGGCCCGAGGACGGCCGTGACCGCGCCGCGCTCCGCGCGCAGGGCGAGGCCGTCGAGCGCGGTGCCTGCGCCGTACCGTTTGACCAGGTCGAGGATCTCGACGGCTGGGGATTCCATGACGACGAGTCTAGGGACTGCGCGGGGCGGTCCGGGCCTCAGGTGAGCGCGCGGGCGCGGGCTCTCCGTGGAAAGTTCGGGAAATATCTGATAACTGGGAATTAGGAGGATCGGACAGCGGTTCCGTACCTCGGCCCTCGTGGGCCACCTGGTTCGCGAGGAGAGGGGTTTGCATGTCCGTGGCCGCAGCCACGTCCACCGCCGTAAGAGCCGAACGGAAGGCCGGGAAAAAGGAACGCAGGGCGCTGCTCCTGGTGCTCCTCGGCGCGCTCTCGGCCATCGGGCCGCTCTCCATCGACATGTACCTCCCGGCGCTGCCCGCCATCACCTCCGAGATGCTGAGCGGCCCCGCCCAGGTCCAGCTCACGCTCACCTCCTGTCTCATCGGCGTGTCGGTCGGGCAGGTCATCGCCGGCCCGTTCAGCGACATGCGCGGGCGGCGAATGCCGCTGATCGTGGGCGTGGCCGGGTTCATGGTCGCCTCGCTGCTGTGCGCGTTCGCGCAGTCGGTGCCGATGCTCATCGCCTTCCGCCTGCTGCAGGGCATGCTCGGCGGCGCGGCCCTGGTCATCGTGCGCGCCGTGGTCCGCGACCTGTACGAAGGCGCCGCCATCGCCCGCATCTTCGCCACGCTCATGCTGGTCAGCGGCCTGGCGCCGATCCTCGCCCCGATCGCGGGGGCGCAGCTGCTGGCGTTCACCTCGTGGCGGGGCGTCTTCGTGGCGCTCAGCCTGGCCGGCGTCGTGCTGCTGATCGCGGTGCTCGCCGGGGTGCGCGAGACGCTGCCGGCCGGCAGCCGCGAGAGCGGCGGGCTCACGCACACGGTCCGCACGTTCTGGCAGCTGCTGCGCGACCGCTCGTTCATGGGGTACGCGCTCACCGGCGGCCTGGCCTTCGCCGCGATGTTCGGCTACATCTCCGGCTCGCCGTTCGTGCTGCAGGAGGTCTACGGCGCCACCCCGACGCAGTACTCCCTCATCTTCGCGCTCAACGCCCTCGCCCTCACCGTCATGGCGCAGGTCGGCGGCCGGCTGTCGGGGCGGGTGTCCCCGGCGGCCATCGTGGTGGCGGGCCTGGCCACCAGCCTGGCGGGCGCGGCCCTGCTCATGACGGCCGCGCTCACCGGGCTCGGGCTGTGGGGCATCGTGGCGGGCCTGGTCGTCATCATGCTCGGCCAGGGCCTGACGCTGCCCGGCACCAGCGCGCTGGCGCTGGGCTCGCAGCCCGCCCAGGTGGCCGGCAGCGCGGCGGCGCTGATGGGCGTGCTGCAGTTCGCGCTGGGCGCGGTCTCGGCGCCGCTGGTCGGCGTCGTCGGCGGGGACACCGCCGTGCCGATGGCCTCCGTGATGCTCGGCCTCATCGTCTGTGCCACCCTGGCTCACGTCGTCCTCGGCCGCCCGCGGGCGTCGAGCAGGAGTTAGGTAAGGCTACCCTGCGTGACAAATTCCATTGCCGAGCTGCCCCGATCCATTTGTGAGGCGGGAAGGATTTACGGCACACTGATGTTGTGAAAAACATGCCCACGATCGAGCCCGGCAGCGAGCGCGGCACCCGTGCCCGCGTCGCCCGGCTGATCCTTGAGCATGGTCCCGTCGCGGCCGCCGCCCTCGGCGAGCGGCTCGGGCTCACACCCGCGGCCGTCCGGCGTCACCTCGACGCCCTGCTGGCCGACGGGATGATCGAGCCCCGCACGGTGCGCCCGCGCGGGCAGCGCGGGAGGGGGCGGCCGGCCAAGCTGTTCGCCATCACCGACGCGGGGCGCAGTGCCTTCGAGCACGCCTATGACGACCTGGCCGGGAGCGCGCTGCGCTACCTGGCCGATCGCATGGGGCAGGACGCTGTGGCCGACTTCGCCCGCTCGCAGGTCTCGGGCCTGCTCAAGCGGCTGGAGCCGGCCATGCGGGCGGTGCCGGCCGAGCAGCGCGTACAGGTGCTGGCGCAGGCGCTGTCGGCGGAGGGTTACGCCGCCTCGGCCACCAAGGCCAAGTCCGGCGGCGACCAGCTCTGCCAGCATCACTGCCCGGTGGCCCACGCGGCAGCCGAGTTCCCTCAGCTCTGCGAGGCCGAGACGGAGGCGTTCGCGCAGCTCCTCGGCACACCGGTGCAGCGCCTGGCCACGATCGCGCACGGCGACGGGGTCTGCACGACGCACGTGAGCCCGCAGACGCTGGGCGAATCCGCACACAAGGACAAGAGTCCTCACGATACGAGCAAGGAGACCGGAAGGTGACTGTCACCGACCGCCCGGAGCTGGAAGGCCTCGGGAATTACAAGTTCGGCTGGGCCGACCCGGACATCGCCGGGGCGACGGCCAGGCGCGGCCTGTCCGAAGAGGTCGTCCGCGAGATCTCCGCGCTGAAGAACGAGCCGGAGTGGATGCTCGACCTGCGCCTCAAGGGTCTCCGGCTGTTCGCCAAGAAGCCGCTGCCGACCTGGGGCGCCGACCTCACGGACATCGACTTCGACAACATCAAGTACTTCGTGCGCTCGACGGAGAAGCAGGCCGCCTCCTGGGACGAGCTGCCCGCCGACATCAAGAACACCTACGACAAGCTCGGCATCCCCGAGGCGGAGAAGCAGCGCCTCATCGCCGGCGTCGCGGCCCAGTACGAGTCGGAGGTCGTCTACCACAAGATCCGCGAGGACCTTGAGGAGAAGGGCGTCATCTTCGTCGACACCGACACGGGCCTGAAGGAGCACGAGGAGCTCTTCAAGGAGTACTTCGGCTCGGTGATCCCGGTCGGCGACAACAAGTTCGCCGCGCTCAACACCTCCGTGTGGTCCGGTGGCTCGTTCATCTACGTGCCGCCGAACGTCGAGGTCGAGATCCCGCTGCAGGCCTACTTCCGGATCAACACCGAGAACATGGGCCAGTTCGAGCGGACCCTCATCATCGTCGACGAGAACAGCTATGTGCACTACGTCGAAGGCTGCACCGCGCCGATCTACTCCAGCGACTCGCTGCACAGCGCCGTCGTCGAGATCATCGTGAAGAAGAACGCCCGCTGCCGTTACACGACCATCCAGAACTGGTCCAACAACGTCTACAACCTGGTCACCAAGCGCGCCGTCGCCTACGAGGGCGCGACCATGGAGTGGATCGACGGCAACATCGGCTCCAAGGTCACGATGAAGTACCCGGCCGTCTACCTCATGGGCGAGCACGCCAAGGGCGAGACGCTGAGCGTCGCCTTCGCCGGCGAGGGGCAGCACCAGGACGCCGGCTCCAAGATGGTGCACCTGGCGCCCAACACCAGCTCCAGCGTCATCTCCAAGTCGGTGGCGCGCGGCGGCGGCCGCACCTCCTACCGCGGTCTGGTACAGATCGAGGAGGGCGCCCACGGCAGCGCCAGCACCGTCAAGTGCGACGCGCTGCTGGTCGACCAGATCAGCCGCTCCGACACCTACCCCTACGTCGACGTCCGCGAGGACGACGTCCAGATGGGCCACGAGGCCACGGTCTCCAAGGTCAGCGAGGACCAGCTGTTCTACCTCATGAGCCGCGGGCTCGACGAGGACGAGGCGATGGCGATGATCGTGCGCGGCTTCGTGGAGCCGATCGCGCGTGAGCTGCCCATGGAGTACGCGCTCGAGCTCAACCGGCTGATCGAGCTGCAGATGGAAGGAGCCGTCGGCTGATGGGCCTGAACGAGAAGCCCCTGTCGACCCTGCACGAGAAGGCGTCCTACGACCTGGGCGACTTCGAGATCCCGACCGGCCGCGAGGAGGCCTGGCGGTTCACGCCGCTCACGCGGCTGAAGGGCCTGCACAACGGCAAGGCCGAGGCGGCCGGTCACGTCCGCCTCGACGTCGACGCCGCCCCCGAGGTCACCGTCGAGACGGTCGGCCGCGACGACGCCCGCGTCGGCAAGGCGTTCACGCCCACCGACCGGGTGAGCGCCCAGGCGTGGAACAGCTTCGAGAAGGCCACCGTCCTCACGGTGCCGCGCGAGGCCGTCGCCTCCAAGCCGACCGTGCTCACCCTCACCGGCGAGGGCGACGGCGCCGCCTACGGCCACCTCGTGGTCAAGGTGGAGCCGCTCGCCGAGGCCGTGGTCGTGCTCGACCACAAGGGCAGCGCCGTCTACGCCGACAACATCGAGTTCGTCGTCGGCGAGGGCGCCAACCTCAAGGTCGTCAGCCTCCAGGACTGGGACGACGACGCCGTCCACGTCTCGCACCACCACGCCCAGCTCGCCAAGGACGCGACCTTCCGCAGCTTCGTGGTGACGCTCGGCGGCGACCTCGTACGCCTGTCGCCCAGCGTGGCCTACACCGCGCCGGGCGGCGACGCCGACCTGTCGGGCGTCTACTTCGTGGACGCCGGGCAGCACCTGGAGCACCGCCTGCTGGTCGACCACTCCCAGCCCCACTGCAAGAGCAACGTCGACTACCGCGGCGCGCTGCAGGGCGACCGGGCGCACGCCGTCTGGATCGGCGACGTGATCATCAGGGTCGAGGCCGAGGGCACCGACACCTACGAGCTCAACCGCAACCTCATCCTCACCGACGGCGCCCGCGCCGACTCGGTGCCCAACCTGGAGATCCTCACCGGCGAGGTCGCCGGCGCGGGGCACGCCTCCGCGTCCGGCCGTCTCGACGACGAGCACATCTTCTACCTCCAGGCCCGCGGCATCCCCCACGACGAGGCGCGCCGCCTGGTGGTGCGGGGCTTCCTCGGCCAGCTCATCGAGAAGATCCAGATCGAGGAGCTGCGCGAGCGCGTCATGAGCGCCGTCGAGGCGGAGCTCGCGCGATGAGCGACGCCGGGAGCTTCGAGAAGGTGTGCGCGCTCGCCGACATCCCCGACGGGGGAGTGATCGGCGTCGAGGTGGGGGAGACCCCCGTGGCGTTGGTGCGCAAGGGCGACCAGGTGTACGCCCTGCACGACGTCTGCTCGCACGCCGAGGTCAAGCTCAGCGAGGGCGAGGTCTACGACGACACGCTGGAGTGCTGGCTGCATGGCTCGTGCTTCGACGTGCACACCGGCAAGCCGACCGGCCCGCCCGCCATCAAGCCCGTGAACGTCTACACAGTCAAGATCGACGGCGATGACGTCCTCGTCTCGCTCTCGAAGGAGTCATAAACAACCATGTCCACCCTTGAGATCCGCGACCTGCACGTCGCCGTCGAGGACAAGGAAATCCTGCGCGGCGTCAACCTCACGGTGAACTCCGGCCAGACGCACGCCATCATGGGCCCCAACGGCTCGGGCAAGTCGACGCTGGCCTACGCGATCGCCGGCCACCCCAAGTACACCGTCACCGGCGGGCAGGTCCTGCTCGACGGCGTCGACCTGCTGGAGCTGTCGGTCGACGAACGCGCCCGCGCGGGCCTGTTCCTGGCCATGCAGTACCCGGTCGAGGTCCCTGGCGTGTCGGTCTCGAACTTCCTGCGCTCGGCCGTCACCGCCGTCCGCGGCGAGGCGCCCAAGCTGCGCGAGTTCGCCAAGGACCTGAAGGGCGGCATGGACGCGCTGTCCATCGACCCCGCCTTCGCCCAGCGCAACCTCAACGAGGGCTTCTCCGGCGGTGAGAAGAAGCGCCACGAGATCCTCCAGATGGAGCTGCTCAAGCCGAAGATCGCCGTCCTCGACGAGACCGACTCCGGCCTCGACGTGGACGCGCTGCGCGTGGTGTCCGAGGGCATCAACCGCTTCCGCGCGAGCGGCGACACCGGCGTGCTGCTGATCACGCACTACACCCGGATCCTGCGCTACGTGAAGCCCGACTTCGTGCACGTCTTCGCCGGCGGGCGCATCGTCGAGGCGGGCGGGCCGGAGCTGGCCGACAAGCTCGAGGCCGAGGGCTACGAGCAGTACACGAAGGCATCTGCATGACTTCCACCAGCTTGGACGTGGAGCGGATCAGGAAGGACTTCCCGATCTTC
The DNA here is from genome assembly GCF_036289125.1 of Nonomuraea sp. LP-02. Taxonomy (NCBI): domain Bacteria; kingdom Bacillati; phylum Actinomycetota; class Actinomycetes; order Streptosporangiales; family Streptosporangiaceae; genus Nonomuraea; species Nonomuraea sp. LP-02. The sequence goes on from NZ_JAXCLK010000001.1 coordinate 959,145, forward strand.
TCCCGCGAGCTGCCCGACGGGCGACCGCTCGTCTACCTCGACTCGGGCAACTCCTCGCAGAAGCCCAACCTGGTCATCGAGACCATGCGCGAGCATCTGGCCCTGCACTACAGCAATGTGGGGCGGGCCATGCACGTGCTCGGCGCGGAGTCCACGGAGGCGTACGAGGGCGCCCGCGACAAGGTCGCGGCGTTCGTCGGCGCGTCGCGCGACGAGGTGGTCTTCACCAAGAACGCCTCCGAGGCGCTCAACCTCGTCGCCTACTCCTTCGGCAACCCCGCCAACACCGACCCCCGCTTCACCCTCGGGCCCGGCGACGAGATCGTCGTCACCGAGATGGAGCACCACTCCAACATCGTGCCGTGGCAGCTGCTCGCGCAGCGCACCGGCGCCACGCTGAAGTGGTTCGGCGTCACCGACGAGGGCCGGCTCGACCTGGCCGACGGCGTCATCACCGAGCGGACGAAGATCGTCTCGGTGGCCCACCAGTCCAACGTGCTCGGCACCGTCAACCCGGTGGTCGAGCTGGCCAGGCGGGCCCACGAGGCAGGGGCGCTCATCCTGCTGGACGCCTCCCAGTCCGTGCCGCACCACCCGGTGGACGTCGCCGCGCTGGACGCCGACTTCGTGGCCTTCACCGGCCACAAGATGGTCGGCCCGTCCGGCATCGGCGTGCTGTGGGCGCGGGCCGAGCTGCTCGACGCCATGCCCCCGTTCCTCGGCGGCGGTGAGATGATCGAGGCGGTCTGGATGGACCGCTCGACCTACGCCCCGGCCCCGCACAAGTTCGAGGCCGGCACGCCGCCGATCGTCGAGGCCATCGGCCTCGGCGCCGCCGTCGACTACCTCACCGGGGTCGGCCTGGAGGCGATCGAGGCGCACGAGCGCGAGCTGACCCGCTACGCGCTGGAGGCGCTGCGGGAGGTGCCGAGGCTGCGCGTCATCGGGCCCGAGACGCTGGAGGCGCGGGGCGGCACGGTGTCGTTCACGCTGGAGGGCATCCACCCGCACGACGTCGGGCAGATCCTCGACGACCAGTTCGGCGTCGCGGTGCGCGTCGGGCACCACTGTGCCCGCCCGCTGCACCTGCGGTTCGGAATACCCGCGACCACGCGGGCGTCGTTCTACCTGTACAACACCACGGGCGAGATCGACGCCCTGGTTCGCGGCCTGCATCACGTCCAGAAGGTGTTCGCATAGCCATGATCGGCGAGTCGATGTACCAGGAGCTGATCCTGGAGCACTACAAGCACCCGCAGGGGCGCGGGCTGCGCGAGCCGTACGACGCCGAGGTCCACCACGTCAACCCGACCTGCGGCGACGAGATCACGCTCAGGGTCAAGGTGGACGGAGACCAGGTGCTCGACGTCTCCTACGACGGGCAGGGCTGCTCGATCAGCCAGGCCGCCGCCTCGGTGCTGCACGAGCTGACCACCGGCTCGTCGGTCGCGGAGTCGCTGTCGGTGGTCGACGAGTTCACCCGGCTCATGCAGGGCAGGGGGCAGGTGGAGGCCGACGAGGACGTGCTCGGCGACGCGGTCGCCTTCGCGGGTGTGGCCAAGTTCCCGGCCCGCGTGAAGTGCGCGTTGCTGTCCTGGATGGCCTACAAGGACGCAGTGGTGAGGAGTGCCGCCCAATGAGCAAGCCAACCGAGACGCCGACGACCGAGTTCGACGGTGAGATCACCGTCGATGAGGTCATGGAGGCGCTCAAGGACGTCGTCGACCCCGAGCTGGGCATCAACGTCGTCGACCTGGGCCTGATCTACGGCCTCAACCTCGACGCGGCCGGCGGCGGCAAGCCCGTGGCCACCATCGACATGACGCTGACCAGCGCGGCCTGCCCGCTGACCGACGTCATCGAGGACCAGGCGCACTCGGCGCTCGACGGCATGGTCTCCGACGTGAAGATCAACTGGGTCTGGCTGCCGCCGTGGGGCCCGGACAAGATCACCGACGAGGGCCGTGAGCAGCTTCGTATGCTAGGCTTCAACGTCTGACCTCTGTTCGCTGCACGGCTGGCGTCCGACGTCAGCCGTTTCAGCGTGTCATAAGGGTTTTCGGAAGGTCCGAACCCGGCCGGGAAATATCCGATACCATCCCGGCGTTGGATCAGATGTACCCGACGCCTCATCGCGCGTTTCAGCATCGCCTGCGGCCGGTGCGCCGGTGCATCCTCCCCCTCTCTCTGATCTGGTACGGCGTGTGCCGTACATCTTGGCTCGTCCTTTCGCAGAAGTGACGTGCCACTTCGACGGAAAGGCACGACTTTCGTGACCATGCTTGACGCTGTCATGCCCGCGCTCGACGAGAGCATCTCCGGCGCGTCCCCCGAGGCCGCCCCGGAAGCGGGCCCGTCCGAGTTCGAGCTCCTGGGGCTGCCCAGGCCGCTCGTCACCGGACTGGCCAGACAGGGCATCGAGAGCCCCTTCCCGATCCAGAGCGCGACCATCCCCGACGTGCTCGCCGGCAACGACGTGCTCGGCCGTGGCCAGACCGGCTCCGGCAAGACCCTCGCCTTCGGCCTGCCCACCATGGCCCGTCTCGCCGGGGTGAGGCCCGTTCCCGGGCGGCCCCGCGCGATGATCCTCGTCCCGACCCGTGAGCTCGCCCTCCAGGTCCACGACGCACTCGAACCTCTCGGCCGCGGCCTCGGGCTGCGCATGAAGGTCGTCGTCGGCGGCATGTCCATGGGCAAGCAGATCGAGGCGCTGCGGCGCGGCGTCGACCTCGTCATCGCCACCCCCGGGCGGCTCGGCGACCTCATCCGGCAGGGCGAGTGCTCGCTCGCCGACGTCGAGGTGAGCGTCCTCGACGAGGCCGACCACATGTGCGACCTCGGCTTCTTCCCCGTCGTCACCGAGCTGCTCGCGCAGACCCCGGCCGACGGGCAGCGGCTGCTGTTCTCCGCCACCCTCGACGGCGACGTCGACAAGCTGGTGCAGCGCTTCCTCAAGGACCCGATCACGCACTCCGTGGCTCCCGCGACCTCGCCGGTCGACACCATGGAGCACCACGTGATGCAGGTCACCCGCGACGACAAGTTCGACGTGGCGGCCGAGATCGCCAACCGCGAGGGCCGCACCATCATCTTCGTGCGCACCCAGCACGGCGTGGACCGGCTGTGCAAGCAGCTCGCCCGCGTCGGCGTCAAGGCCGGTGGCCTGCACGGCGGCAAGCGCCAGAACCAGCGCACCCGCATCCTCGCCGAGTTCCGCGAGGGCTCGGTCAACGTGCTGGTCTGCACCGACGTCGCGGCGCGCGGCATCCACGTGGACAACATCTCGCTGGTGCTGCACGTGGACCCGCCCCAGGACCACAAGAGCTACCTGCACCGCGGCGGGCGTACCGCGCGGGCCGGCGAGAAGGGCACCGTCGTCACGCTGGTGCTGCCGAACGAGCGGCGCTCCACCGACGCGCTCACCCGCCGGGCCGGCATCCACCCGTTCCGCCTCAAGGCCACCCCGGGGCACCCGCGGGTCGCCGAGGTGACCGGCGCCCGCATCCCGAGCGGCGAGGCCATCCCCGTGTGGGAGCCCGACGTGCGCAAGCCGCTGCGGCCGCGCCGCGACGGCGGCGGGGCCGGCGGCTCCGAGCGCCGCAACCGCCGCCCGCGCCGCGAGTTCGACGGCGAGCGCCGCCCGCGCCGCCACGAGGACGGCGAGCGTCCCTTCGGTGGCGAGCGTTCCTACGGGAGCGGCGAGGACCGGCGTCCGCGCCGGCACGGCGACGAGGCGCGCACCGTGGGCGAGGGCCGCGACCGCGGCTACCGGCCGAGGAGCGGCTTCCGCGAGGGCGACCGGCCCGTCCGTGGGGGCGAGCGTCCGGCCCGCGAGGGCGGCCGTGACGGTTACCGCGGCGGCTCCCGCGACGACCGCGGCTCCTCGGGCGACCGTGGCTACAACGGCGACCGCGGCTCCTCCGGGGAGCGCGGCTTCTCCGGCGACCGTGGTTTCTCCGGCGACCGTGGCTACTCGAACGACCGTGGCTCCCGCGACGACCGTGGCTACAACGGCGACCGGGGCTTCTCGGGCGACCGTGGCTACAACGGTGACCGGAGCTCCTCCGGTGACCGTGGTTTCTCGAACGACCGGGGCTCCTCCGGCGCCCGTGGTTACTCGAACGACCGTGGTTTCTCGGGCGACCGTGGCTTCTCCGGTGACAACCGGCGCGGTGGTCTCCGCGGCGAGCGTGGCTACCGTGGCGACGACCGTGGCGGGCGCGCCGGCCAGGACCGCGGGTCGCGCGGCGACTGGCGCGGCTCCGACGACCGCGGCCAGCGCCCCCGCCCGTTCTCCTCGGACCGCCGCCACGCGCGCTGACCGGCCCCGCTGAACCAACCCCACCGCCCGCCACACCCCCGAGGTGTGGCGGGCGGCGGCGTTCCCGGGGCGGGTCAGCCTTTCAGGCCGCTCAGGGCGATGCCCCGGGTGAAGTACTTCTGGAAGATCAGGAAGAACACGATGGTCGGGACCGAGGCGATGAACCCGCCCGCCATGATGGCGCCCTGATGGTCCGGCGCCCCGAAGTACGAGTTGAGCCGGGCCAGCGCGACCGGCAGGTTCGCCATCTCGTCGCTCTGCACGATCACCAGCGGCCACAGGAAGTTGTTCCATTCGGCCAGCACGATGAAGATCGACATCGCGGCGAGCGCCGGCCGCAGCAGCGGCAGCACGATCTGCCACCAGATCCGCCACTCCCCGGCGCCGTCCACGCGGGCCGCCTGGATGAGCTCGTTCGGCACCGACTGCAGGAACTGGACGAGGAAGAACAGCACGAACGCCTTGGCCAGCCCCGGCACGATGTACGCCGTGTAGGTGTCCAGCCAGCCCAGGTTGCGCATGATGACGTAGTTCGGGATGAGCGTCGTCTGCCAGGGCACCATCATCGACGCGATGATCATCAGGAAGATGACCCGGCGGCCCCTGATCTGGTGCTTGGCGATCACGTACGCCGCCAGCGAGCAGACCAGCAGCGCCCCCACGGTGATCGCCGTGGTGATGAGGACGCTGTTGAACAGGAACCGCCAGAACCCGAACTCCACCTGGAACCGCTGGAACACCCCCTGCAGATGCCCCGGGTTGACCCGTTCCGCCGACCACTCGGGGTCGTAGAAGTTCACGACCGACGGCGAGCGCGGCACGAACGACGGCGGGATCCTGGACAGCTCCGTCGGCGGCTTCAGCACCGTGATGATCAGCCAGTAGAACGGCACGACCATCGTCAGCGACAGCAGGTAGAACGGCAGGCGCAGCAGGTGCCCGTTCAGCCGGGCCCGGCCGCCCGCGCGCGGCTGCTCGTGCCGGGCCCGCCGTGCCGGGGCGAGCCGGTCCATCGGGGCGACGGTCATCACAGCTCCTTCATCGCGCGCCCGACGCGCAGGTTGACGAGGCTCAGCACGAAGATGATCAGGAACAGCACCCAGGCGACGGCCGAGGCGTAGCCCAGCTTGAAGTGGGTGAACCCCTGGTCGTAGAGGTAGGGCACGATCATCAGCGCCGAGTCGAGCACGCCGCCGATGTTGTTGGTGCCGCGGAAGACGATGTAGACCGCCTCGAACACCTGGAACGCCCCGATCAGCCCGGTCACCACCACGTACGTGGTGACCGGCCGCAGCAGCGGCAGCGTGATGTGGCGGAACCGCTGCCAGGTCGAGGCGCCGTCGATCCTGGCCGCCTCGTAGTACTCCTCGGGGATGGAGCCGAGCCCGGCGACGTACAGCACCATGCCGTAGCCCATGCCGCCCCACACCGACATCAGCACCAGGATCGGGATGGTGAGCCCCGGCGTGGCCAGCCAGGGCACGGTCGAGCCGCCGAGCCAGTGGACGACCGTGTTGGCCAGGCCGACCTCGCTCGGGAACAGCACCCACTTCCACATGATCATGAGCGCGATGGAGGAGGTCACCGACGGCAGGAAGAACAGCGTGCGCATGACGCGGTGCGGCCAGCTCGGGCCGCTGAAGGCCAGCGCCAGCCCCAGCGACAGCAGGGTGCCGAGCACGACCGAGGCCACCACGTAGAGCGCGGTGTTGCCGAGCGCGTGCCGGAAGCGGGCGTCGCCGGCGAGCTCGGTGAAGTTGTCCAGGCCGGTGAAGACGGCCGGGTTGACCCCGTCGAACGAGGTGAAGCTGAGGTAGAGCGAGTTGGCCAGCGGCCAGAGCAGGAACGCCGCGAACAGCGCGAGGAACGGCAGCAGCATCGCGTACGAGGTGCCGTAGCGGCGCAGCCGGTCGACGGGGACGCGGCGCAGCCGGCCGCCGATGGGGACGGGACCCGCCATTGTCGGCCTCCTAACCGGCGTTGCGCTCCATGACCTTGGCCGCCTCCGCGAGCGCGGTCTTCGCGTCCGACTTGCCGAGGATGGCCGACTGGAGCTGCTTGGCGACGTCGGAGGCGCTCTCGTCCCAGCCGGGGCAGCCGGGGGCCGCCTTGCCCGTGCCGATCGCCTGCGCGAAGACCTGCGCCTGCTCGGGCGTGAACGTCGAGCCGCCCACGATCTGGTCGGGGCGTGGCGGGATGTAGGAGATGTTGCGTTTCCTGGCCTCGCCGGCGACGGCGGCGATGGCCTCGTCGGTGTACATGAACTTCACGAAGTCCGCGCCGGTCCGGGCGTACTTGCTGTAGGAGGTGACGCCGATCGCCCGGCCGCCGATGAACGTGGTCGGCCCGGCGGGCCCGGCGGGCAGCGGCGCCATCGCCCACTTGCCCTTCAGCTTGGGCTTGTTGGTGTCGAGGCCCTTGGCGATCCAGTTGCCGGCCACCACCATCGCGGTGCCGGTGTCGAGGGCGTCGGACCCCTCGACGGTGGCGGTGGGCGCGCCGTGCTCGCGGTAGAGGTCCACCCAGTACGTCAGCGCCTGCTCGGCCTGCGGGGTGTTGAGCGAGGGCTTGCAGTCGGGGGTGTAGAAGCTGCCTCCGGCCTGGTAGAGGTAGTTGAAGTAGCCGATCCAGTCGAGGTTGCCCCAGTCCTGGCTGTAGGGCTTCTTCACCCCCGACGCCCTGAGCGTGGCGATGTCCTCGACGAGTTCCTCCCACGTCTTGGGCGGGGCGTCGATCCCGGCCTTCTCCAGCAGGTCGGTGCGGTAGTAGAGGGCCAGGGTGGACATGTCGAGCGGCACCCCGTACACCGATCCGTCGGGGGAGACGGCGGACTCCCACTGGGCGGGCTGCGCCTGTCCCTTGAGCGCGTCGATGCCGTGCCCCCGCAGGTCCACCATGGCGCCACGGGCGCCGAACTGGATGGTCCAGGTCATGCCGCCGGAGAGGATGTCGGGGCCGGTGCGGCTGGTCGCGGCGGCGAGGAGCTTGGCGTAGGCGTCGTCCCAGGACAGGGTCTGCACCTTGACCGTCACGTTGGGGTGCTTCTGGTGGTAGAGGTCGGCGGCCTTCTGGAAGGTCGCCGTCTCGTCGTCGCCTCCGGTGGACCAGAAGGACAGGGTCATGGGGGCGTTCTGGTCGGCCTGCTCGGTCCGGGTCTGGCCGCTCGTGGCGCAGGCCGTGCTCAGGGCGGCCACGAGGATGGTGCTGCACGCTGCCATGGTTCGTCGCATGGGGCCATCCGATCTCTCCGTCGGATGGGCGCCGGACTTGCGCCGGCGGACGTGCGGATGTGCCTGCGGGTCCCTTGGCCGGCGCCCACTTACTGGTGCGGAGCGGATTTCACCACTTAAGCGGGTAAGCCACAATAGGAGATTTTTCGAGAGAGCGCGTTCCCCGGCTCTCGTGACGGCGATGACCTTCGATGACGGCTCCAGCGGAAATTTTCCGTCACGATGAAAATGGAGCGGTGCTCCCTCTCGGCAGCAGGCGCGCGGGCGGCTCCGGGGCGCCGTCCGGCCGCTCGCCGGCGATCACTCGCAGCAGGGTGCGCGCGGCGTGCGCGCCGTAGGCGGGGACGTCCCGGGTCACGGCCGTCAGCGGCGGCCGGACCACCTGCGCGAGCGGGGAGTCGTCCCAGGCCACGATCGACAGCCCGGCGGGGACGGCCAGGCCCATCTCCTGGGCGACCGACAGGCCCGCCACCGCCATGATGTCGTTGTCGTAGACGATCGCCGTGGGCCGGGGCCGCGCGCTGAGCAGCAGCCTCGTCGCCCGCGCGCCCTCCTCGCCGGTGTAGTCGGTGTGCGCGACCGGATGCCCGTCGAGGCCGGCCGCAGCGCAGCCTCGCGCGAACGCCTCGTCCCTGATCCGGGTGTGCAGCAGCGCCGGCAGCCCCGCCACCCTGGCCACCCGCCGGTGGCCGAGCGCCGCGAGGTATTCGATCACCTCGCCCATCACGGCGGCCTCGTCCGACCATACGGCGGGCAGCGGGCCCGCGCCCGACGGATGCCCGGCCACCACGGCGGGCATGCCGAGCCGCTCCACCTCCGCCACCCGGGGATCGGCGGCGCACAGGTCCACCAGGATCGCGCCGTCCACCCGGCCCTCGCCCCACCAGCGCCGGTACACCGCGATCTCGGCCTGACGGTCCGGCACCACCTGCAGCATCAGCGCGCACGAACTGGCCGCAAGCTCGTCCTCGACGCCGCTGACCAGCTCCATGAAGAACGGCTCCACGCCGAGGAAACGGGCCGGCCGGCAGAGCACCAGGCCGATCGCGTCGGCGCGGGCGCCGCTCAGCGAGCGCGCGGCCACGTTGGGGCGCCAGCCGACCTCCTGGGCGATGGCCCTGATACGCGCCCGCGTCTCCTCCGAGACGCCGGGGCGGCCGTTCAGCGCGTACGACACCGCCCCCTTGGACACACCCGCCCGCCGCGCGATGTCGGCGATCGTCGGCCTCTTCACGCCTGCTCCCTCCCGCGCCCGATAAACCGCTGAACCGTATCAGCGACATTGACAATCTCCGGTCCGATCCGGGCACAATGCTTTTCCGGTTCATAAACCGGAAACGGCTCCGTGTACAGTCCTTAGGGTTTCCGCGCCGCCGCGCGCCGTCGTCGGACCTGCCGTGAGCTGATCGGGGGCTGATCGGGGGCGTCTCGCGTGGCGGACGGAGGGCGGTGTCACCTCGTCCCGCAGACTAGGCTTGTCAGGCACGCCATCGACGACGAGAGAGACCATGAAGACCTTCGAAGAGCTGTTCGCCGAGCTGTCCGAGAAGGCCCGCACCCGGCCCGCGGGGTCGGGCACCGTGGCCGCGCTCGACGCCGGCGTCCATGCCATCGGCAAGAAGGTCGTCGAGGAGGCCGCCGAGAGCTGGATGGCGGCCGAGCACGAGTCGGACGACCGGGCGGCCGAGGAGATCTCCCAGCTCCTCTACCACGTGCAGGTGCTCATGATCGCCAAGGGCATCGGGCTCGACCAGGTCTACAAGCATCTCTAGGGCGCGCCCGCGCCCGCCTCCGCACCCGACCTGGAGACCCGAGAGACCGAACGAGGACCTGACATGCTGCGTCTGGCAGTACCCAACAAGGGCGCGCTCAGCGAGGCCGCCCAGGCCATGCTCAAGGAAGCCGGCTACCGCTCCCGCAGGGACAGCAAGGAGCTGGTCGTGGTCGACGAGGACAACGGCTGCGAGCTGTTCTTCCTGCGCCCCCGCGACATCGCCGTCTACGTCGGAGAGGGCACTCTTGACGTCGGCATCACCGGCCGCGACATGCTCGTCGACTCCGGCGCGCCCGTCGAGGAGATCATGCCGCTCGGCTTCGGCGGCTCCACCTTCCGGCTGGCCGGCACCGCCGGCGCGATGACCTCGGTGCACGACCTGGAGGGCCGGCGCATCGCCACCTCCTACGCGGGGCTGCTGGAGAAATACCTCTCCGACCAGGGCGTGGACGCCCGGGTGATCAAGCTGGACGGCGCGGTGGAGACCGCGATCAGGCTCGGCGTGGCCGACGCCATCGCCGACGTCGTCGAGACCGGCACCACGCTGCGCAACGTCGGCCTGGAGGTCTTCGGCGAGCCGATCATGCGCTCCGAGGCGGTGCTCATCAAGCGGCAGGGCGCGCCGGAGACGCCCGGCGCGGGCCAGTTCGTCCGCCGCTTCCAGGGCGTCGTGCACGCCCGCGACTTCGTGATGATGGACTACGACATCCGCGCCGAGCGCATCGAGGAGGCCATCGCGCTCACGCCCGGCATGGAGGGCCCCACCGTCTCGCCGCTGCACCGCGAGGGCTGGGTGGCGGTGCGCGCGATGGTCCGCCGCAAGGGCCACCAGCAGGTGATGGACCAGCTCTGGGACATCGGCGCGCGGGCGATCCTGGTCACCGACATCTACGCCTGCCGCCTCTGACACCCAGAGGCCGCGTCTGACAAATGTCACGGTCGAACCCGGAAGGATCACACTGCCCGGGTCCCGGCCGTGACTTTAACGTTCGACGCATGAACGCCATCACGTTCGATCACGTCAGCAAGCGCTACGGGGACGTGCTCGCCGTCGACGACCTCTCGCTCGCCATCGAACCCGGCTCGACCGTCGCCCTCCTCGGCCCCAACGGCGCCGGCAAGTCCACCTCCATCAACCTGCTGCTCGGCCTGCTGCGCCCGAGCTCCGGCCAGGTCGCCGTGCACGGCCGCGCGCCGGACGCGGCCGTGAAGGACGGCGAGATGGGCGCGATGCTCCAGCACGGCACGCTCATCCCCGAGCTGACCGTGAAGGAGCTCGTGGACCTCGTCCGCCGGCTCTACCCGCGCCCGCTGCCCCTCGACGACATCCTGCGCCTGGCCGACCTGACCGAGCTGGCCGGCCGCCGGGCGAACAAGCTGTCCGGCGGCCAGTCCCAGCGCGTGCGCTTCGCCCTGGCCGTCGCCGGCGCTCCCAAGATCCTGCTGCTGGACGAGCCGACCGCGGCGATGGACGTGGAGTCCCGGCTGCGCTTCTGGGCCGCCATGCACGACTACGCCGCCGGTGGGCGCACGGTGCTGTTCGCCACCCACTACCTGGAGGAGGCCGACGCCCACGCCGACCGGGTGGTCGTCATCGCCCGCGGCCGGCTGGCCGCCGACGGCACCGCCGCCGAGATCAAGGCCGGGGCGGGCGGCCAGATCGTCCGCTTCGCCCTCGGCGCGCAGCCCGCCGCCGGCCTCGACCGGCTGCCCGGCGTCACCTCCGTCGAGATCGCCGACGGCGAGGTCACCCTGCACACCGGCGACCCCGACGCCACCCTGGACGGGCTGTACCGAGGCACCACGCTCGACATACGGCACGTACGGCTGTCCGGCGCCGACCTCGAAGCCGCCTTCCTCGCCCTCACCCGGGAGCCCTGATGCTCTACTACGCCAGGACAGAGACGCTGCGCATGCTGCGCAACCGCCGCTACCTCATCTTCGTGGTGATCTTCCCCGTCCTCCTCTACCTGATCAACGCCAACATCTACGGCGAGCAGACCGACGCCGACGGCGTCAGCTACGCGGTGGTCCTCATGGTGTCGATGGCGGCCTACGGGGGCCTGGCATCGTCCATGATGAGCTCGGCCGTGCCCTGGGCCACCGAGCGGCAGTCGGGCTGGCTGCGCCAGCTCCAGATCACCCCGCTGCCCGGCTGGGCGATCATCGTCACCAAGCTGGCGACCGCGCTGCTGCTCGTGCTGCCGTCGCTGCTGCTGGTCAGCGTCGTCGCCATCGTGCAGCAGGGCGTGTCGATGCCGCCCGCGCGGTGGGCGGGGCTGCTGCTGGCGATGTGGCTGGGCACGATCCCGTTCATCGCGCTCGGGCTGGCCATCGGCTCGGCGCTGTCGCCCGACGCCGCCCAGCCGGCCGCCATGATCTGCATGTTCGCCCTGGCCATCGCCGGCGGGCTGTGGTTCCCGCCGGAGATCTTCGGCACCACGATGAAGGCCGTCGCCGAGGTCACGCCGTCCTACCACTACGCGGCACTCGGCTGGAGCATGGCGGGCGGCCACGGGCTCGGGCTCGCCGACGTCCTGGTCGTCGCCGCCTGGGGAGTGGTGCTCGGCCTCGCCGCCGCCTTCCTCTACCGCCGGGCTACAGTGCGGGCTTGACATCCTCCCCCTCGTCGACGAGAGGGATCCCGACCGTCGCCGGTCGGCCTTCCTGCTTCACCGCCGATCGCCTGCCGAGGAGGTTTCCTCTTGAGGTCTTACACCAGCTCCACAGGCGTTTCAGCTCTCCGCCAGCCCGGCGGCGAGCACGTTCTTGGCCGCGTTGACGTCCCGGTCATGGGCCGCGCCGCAGGCGCACTCCCACTCCCGGACGTTCAGCGGCAGCTTCTCCTGCGAGGCCCCGCACTGCGAGCACAACTTGGAGGAGGGAAACCAGCGATCCACGACCGCGAGCGTGCGCCCGTACCACTGGGCTTTGTACTCCAGCATCGAGCGCAGTTCGCGCCAGGAGGCGTCGGAGATGGCGCGGGCCAGCGAGCGGTTCTTGACCAGGTTGCGGACGGTCAGGTCCTCGATCGCGAGCGTTTGGTTCTCGCGCACCAATCGAGTGCTGACCTTGTGCAGGAAGTCGCGGCGGCGGTCGGCGATCCGGGCATGCGCGCGGGCCACCTTCAGACGGGCCTTGGCCCGATTGCTGCTTCCCTCGGCCTTGCGGGCGAGCGCCCGCTGAGCCTTGGCGAGCCTGCGCCGATCGCGACGCTCGTGACGGGGGTTGACGATCTTCTCGCCGGTGGACAGTGTGACCAGCGCCGTGATCCCGGCGTCGATCCCCACGTTCGCCGCCGCGGGCGGGAGAGGGCTGATCTTCTCTTCGACCAGCAGGGACACGAACCAGCGCCCCGCCGCGTCCTTCGACACGGTGACCGTGGACGGCTCGGCGCCCTCCGGAAGCGGACGCGACCACACGATGGCCAGGGGCTGATCCATCTTCGCCAGTGTCAATGCGCCGTCGCGCCACCGGAACGCCGAGCGGGTGTATTCGGCCGACGCCCGCGTCTTCTTCTTACTTTTGAACGTGGGGTATTTGGCGCGTTTGGCGAAGAAGTTCGCGAATGCCGCCTGGAGATGGCGAAGTGCCTGCTGCAACGGCACCGACGACACCTCCGACAGGAAGCCGTAGTCGCCGCCGCGCTTCCACTCGGTCAGCTTCGCCGACGACTCCACGTAGGAGACGCGACGCCCTTCCAAGGTGTAGGCGCGGGTGCGCTCTTCGAGCGCCTTGTTGTAGACGAGGCGGACGCAGCCGAACGTCCGGGCAAGCTGCTCGGCCTGCTCGGGGGTCGGGTGGAAGCGGTATTTGTAGGCCCGCTTCACGATCTGCGCCACCCTCACATCCTAGTATGCGATCAGCTATTGAATCGTTCAATTGTTCGATATGGTGGTTCGCCTGAAGGCGAAAGGCCTGTCCTCGCCCTGCTTCGCGAGGGACCGTTATCTCCAGCGCCTGAAGGCGGAGGTTTCCTCGGAGGTGATTGATGAGCTTCGCCGAGCGGATCAGCTTCGGCGGGGAGGACGACCGGCCCTCGCTCCGGCGGCGGCTGCTCGGCCTGTCCGTCGGGCTGGTCTACCTGGTCTTCCCCGTCGCGGAGATCATGACCGGCGCGATCACCGGCGTCCGCGCGGTCTGGGCGGGGGCGCTGCTGACCGCGTTCATCGTGCTGTTCCTGGCGACGGTCGTGAGCGCCAGGAGCTTCCTGGAGCGGGGGCGGTGGACGTACCTGCTGCTCGCGCTCACCACCTCGGTGGGGGTCACCGGCGCGCTGGTCTTCGGCGGCTCCTTCCTCAGCATGCCGGTCTACAGCGTCGTGCTGTGCGGGTTCACGCTGCCGGCCGCGGCGGCGCTGCTCGCCATGCTCGCCAACCTGGGCCTGCTGGTCGGCGGCGGCCTGATCCACCACAGCTCGCCCGAGACCATCATCATCCTCGGGCTGCAGGTGGTGACGCTCGGCGTGCTGTTCATCAGCGTGCGCAACACCCGGGCGCTGACCGTCAAGCTGCACCGGGCGCAGGGCGAGGTGGCCCGGCTGGCCGCCACCGAGGAACGGCTGCGCATCGCCCGCGACCTGCACGACCTGCTCGGCCACAGCCTGTCGCTGATCGCGCTCAAGAGCGAGCTGGCGGGGCGGCTGGCCGAGGGCACGCCCGACGTGCAGCGGGAGGTCAGGGACATCGAGTCGGTCGCCAGGAAGGCCCTGTCGGAGGTACGCGAGGCCGTCACCGGCTACCGGCGGCGCGGCCTGGCCGAGGAGCTCGACAACGCCAGGTCCGTGCTGGCGGCGGCCGGCGTGCGGGCCCGCGTGCAGGTGTCGGGCACGCCCCTGCCGGAGCCGGTCGAGGCCCTGCTGGCCTGGGCGGTGCGCGAGGGCACCACGAACGTCGTGCGCCACGCGCGGGCCGGCCGCTGCGAGATCAGGGTGACGTACGAGGACGGGCTGGCCGTCCTGGAGGTCGCCGACGACGGGCGCGGCCGGGAGCCCGTCCTGATGGGCAGCGGGCTGTCGGGGCTGAGCGAGCGGGCCGTCGCCGCGGGCGGGGCGATGGCGGCGGGACCGGGCCCGCGCGGGTTCCGGCTGCGCGTGGAGGTGCCGGCGTGATCCGCGTGGTCCTGGCCGAGGACCAGGGCATGGTACGGGGCGCGCTGGCGTCCCTGCTCAACCTGGAGCCCGACATCGAGGTGGTGGGCGAGGCCGCCGACGGCGCGGAGGCGGCCGAGGTGGTCGCCCGCGCCCTGCCCGACATCGTGCTGCTCGACATCGAGATGCCCGGCACCGACGGCCTGGCGGCCGCCGCGACGATCACGCGGCGCACGCCCGGCTGCCGGGTGATGATCCTGACGACGTTCGGGCGTCCCGGCTACCTGCGCACGGCGATGGAGGCGGGCGCGGTCGCCTTCCTCGTCAAGGACAGCCCGGCCAGGGAGCTGGCGGCGGCCATCCGGCGGGTGCACGCGGGGGAGCGGGTCATCGATCCCGGCCTGGCCGCGGCGGCGCTGAGCGCGGGGCCCAACCCGCTGTCGGCGCGTGAGCGCGACGTGCTGTCGGCCGCGGCGGACGGCTCCACCATCGGCGACATCGCCGAGCGGCTGCACCTGTCGGAGGGCACCGTGCGCAACTACCTGTCCTCGGCCATTCAGAAGACCCACGCCCGCAACCGGATCGAGGCCGTGCAGCGCGCCCGTACGCAGGGCTGGCTCTAGCGAGTGGTGGAGGTGACCTCCCTGATGAGGTCCGAGACGCGGACGATGCCGAGGCAGCGGTTCATCTCGTCGGTCACCACCAGGTCGTCGTAGACGCGGCCGGCGTCCCTGCTGGCCGCCTGGACCGCGGCGATCGCCGGAGTGGTGCGCGGCACCGTGCGCGGCGGGTCGGCCAGGCGCCGCGCGGGCTTCTGGCTGTGCAGGGCGTGGCCGAAGCGGGCGGCGAACGACAGCAGGAAGCGGCCGCGGTCCAGGCTGCCCTGGGGGCGCTGGTACTCGTCCACCAGGATCACGCTGGTGATCGTCGGCTCGTGGCCGAAGGCGGCGACGGCCTCCTCGGCCCTGGCCTCGGCGGGCAGCGTCACCGCGGGGATCAGCAGCTCCTGCACGCGGGGGCCGAGCAGGGCGGCGCCGGGGGCGGGATCGGCGACCGGGAGCGGGACGCGTACCTTCCCGTCGGGGCCGGGGGCCAGCAGGGGGCCGTGCGCGAGGCGTACGCCGAGGCCGCGGACCGTGGCCGCCTGGCTCTCGCGTTCCACGCCCGGCGCCATGACGTGCGCGCCGATCCCGCGGGCGAGGGTCACCACCGACCGGGTGACGGCGGTCGCGCGGTGGTCGCCGGGGACGCGCGCGACCAGCTCCGGGGACAGCGCCACCAGGTACGGCGAGACGTCCGCGGCCAGCTCCGGCGAGGGCCCGTTCGACCCCACGTCGGCGAGGCCGAGCAGGTAGCCGATCGTGCGCAGCCCGTTGAGCGCGACCTTGATCAGCGGCAGGTCCTGCTCGTGGCAGGTCCCGGTGAGCAGCAGGATCGCCTCGCGCGGATGCCGCCCCGCCCGGCGCAGCGCCTCGTGCAGCGGGGTCAGGGCGCCCGCGCCCGACAGCACGACGTGGACGGGCAGGTCCAGCATCATCGGCAGAGGGGTGGCCCGGAGCTCGCCAGAGGGGTCCACGCTCGCGCCGCGGGCGATGACCGCCCCGGTGTCGAGGTCCACGAGAGGGCTGGTGAGCAGGGAGGTCGCCACGAGGAAAGGATCCGGCGGAACCCGCATGCCACATAAGACCCGCGAAACAGATTTAACCGTCATTTCCCCTTGAGTTGTCCCGGGCCGCTTCCCCGGCCCCGCCCCTGACTCGGCCCCGCCCCTGACTCGGCCCCGCCCCTGACTCGGCTAGCCTTCGAGGCATGAGCGGGCGTCCGGCCAAGGGTGGCGGCCGGTGGGTGGTGGTGCCGCCGGGGCGGGTGCATCCGTGGATCGACGGGTTCGCCGAGCGGCACGGGCCCTTCACGGCGAGCGGCGACGGGCGGGTGGTCCGGCTGCGGGCCCGCGACGGCGCCCTGGCCGAGCTGCACGTGCCGTTCCCGCCCATGGCCGCCGGGCCGCCGCACGTCAGCGGGCTGGTCGCGCACGTACGTGCCGAGCGCCGGGTGGGGGTGTTCCTCGTCCGGCTCGGCGGGTACGCGGCCGGCGTCTTCCACGGCGACGCGCTGCTGGCCTCGAAGGTCGGCTCGCGCCTGGTGCAGGGGCGCACGGCGGCCGGGGGCTGGTCGCAGCAGCGTTTCGCCCGGCGGCGGCGCAACCAGGCGAGCCGGGCCTACGACGACGCCGTGGAGACGGCGGTGCGGGTGCTGTCGCCGCACCTGGGCGAGCTGGACGCCGTCGTGCTCGGCGGCGACCGGCGGGCGATGGACGCGCTGCGCCGGGACCGGCGGCTCGCGCCCCTGCTGGCGCTGGAGGCCGAGCCGTTCCTCGTGGTGCCCGACCCGCGACTGGCCGTGCTCCGCGACACCCCGTCCACCTTCCGCGCCGTCCGCGTCCTGGTGATGAACCACGAACCCCCGCCTGCCTGAGCCGCGTCAGGTCGTCGCGAAGGTGGTCTTGTGCTCGGTGAGGAAGTCGTCCAGGGTGCGCGGTGGCCGGCCGGTGATGTCCTCGACCTCGGTCGTGGTCGTCGCCCAGCGGCCGTCGCCCGTCTCGGCCATCAGCGCGGCCAGGTCCGCGGCGAACGGCGCCGGCATGCCCTGCCGCTCCAGGTGGGCGGCCATCTCGGGCACCGGGAGGTCCACGTACCGGACGGGACGGCCGAGCACGGCGCCGACGCGCTCGGCGATCCGCTCGTGCGGCAGCGACTCGGGCCCGGTGAGCACGTGGTCGCTCCCCGGCCCGGCCGGGCGGGTGAGCAGCGCGGCGGCCACCTTGGCGACGTCCCTGGCGTCGATGTAGTTGACGGGGCCCGGCCCGTACGAGCCGTACATGCGCCCGTCCCTGACCTCGCCCGGCAGGTTCTGCATGAACCCGGTCGGCTGCAGGATCGCGTACGGCACGCCGGACGCCCGCAGATGCTCGTCCACCTCGCCGTGCATGCCGCCGCCGAGCCGTCCCCCGGGACGGGCGCCCCGGACGGAGACCGTGACCACCTGGGCGACGCCCGCCCGCGCCGCGAGGTCGATGACGGCCCGGTGCGCCGCGGCGAAGCCGGGCCAGAGCGAGCTGTTGAGCAGCAACCGGTCGCCGGGCGACAGCAGCGCGCCGATCGTCTCGGGCCGCTCGAAGTCGGCGAGCGCGTACGGGCACGGCAGGTCGGCGGGCCGGCGGACGGCGGCGAGCACGTCGTGCCCGTGCAGCCGCCCGGCCAGCGCCCGCCCGATGGTGCCCATGGCCCCGGTTATGACGATCATGAAGTCTCCTAAGTGGACGATCGGATTCCGGTTGGCCGCACGGTACACTAACCGGAATCCGATCGTCCACTTGACCGTACGGAGGCGCCGGTGCGCGCGGACGCGAGACGAAACCTGGGCAGGATCGTCGAGGCGGCGGCCGAGGTCCTGGCCGAGCGCGGCGTCAACGCGCCCATGGAGGTCATCGCCCGGCGCGCGGGGGTCGGCGTCGGCACCCTCTACCGCCGATTCCCCGACCGCCAGGCCCTGCTCGCCGCCGTCGGCGACCACTACGTGCACAGCATGGCGGAGGCCCTCGACCGGGCCGCGGACGAGGAGGCCGACGCCTGGAGCGCGATCCGCGCCTTCGTCTCCTGGGCGGCCGAGCCCGGCCGGGCCGCGCTCGCGACCGTGCTGGCCGCGCTGCCCGACGAGGCGTACACCGGCCGGGACGAGTTCGCGCGGACGCGGGACGGCTGGCTGGAACGGTTCGGCGAGCTCGTGGGCCGCGCGCAGGAGGACGGCGCGATGCGCCGCGACGCCGGCGTCGAGGACCTCGTCCACCTGCTGAACGTCTTCACCTGTCACCCCGACCGGCTCCCCGCCCCTGTCGCCGCCGACCCCGGCCGCTACCTGCGGCTCATGCTCGACGGCATGAGGGCGCAGGAGGCGACTGTGCCCCTGTGACCGTTTCGATCTATTGAGACGATTCAAAAGAATCTTGATCACGGCTATGATGGGCCGAGTTCACCGTGGAGCTCCGTACGCGGAGCACGTGAGAGCGGCGAATCATGCACCCGCAGCACGGCCTCGTGAGGATCGATGGCGACCAGGAACATCAAGGAGGTCGCGCAGCTGGCGCGCGTCTCCGTGGGGACGGTGAGCAACGTGCTCAACCGCCCGGAGATCGTGTCACCGGCCACCCGCGAACGCGTCTTCGACGCGATCAAGAAACTCGGGTTCGTCCGCAACGAGGTGGCCCGCCACCTGCGGGTGGGCCGTAGCAGGACGGTCGGCCTCGTCGTGCTCGACGTGGCCAACCCCTTCTTCGTGGACGTGGCCCAGGGCGCCGAGTCGGTCGCCGAGGACCACGACACGATGGTGGTGCTGTGCAACAGCGCCGGCGACCCGGGCCGCGAGCGCCGCCACCTCGACCAGCTCGAACAGCAGCGGGTGATGGGCATACTCATCACCCCGGTCGAGGCGGAGAACCCCTGGCTGGAGGAGCTGGCCGCGCGCGGCACGCCGGTCGTGCTGGTCGACAGCCCGGCCACCGGGCTGCAGTGCTCGGTGGCGGTCGACGACCGGCTCGGCGGGCAGATCGCCGTCGCCCACCTCGTCGAGCGCGGGCACCGGCGCGTCCTGTTCGCCGGCGGCCCGATGTCGGTCAAACAGGTGGCCGACCGGCACGCGGGCGCCGAGGCGGCGATCGCCGCCACCGGCGGCGCCGTCGAGCTGCTGACCTGCACCGCGCCCGCGCTGACCGTGGCCGGCGGCCGGGCCATCGGGGAACGGGTGGCGGCGCTGCCGCCGGACGAGCGGCCCACCGCCGTCTTCTGCGCCAACGACATCATGGCACTCGGCTTCCTGCAGGCGATGGCCGCGCACGGGCTGCGCGTGCCCGAGGACCTGGCCATCATCGGCTACGACGACATCGACTTCGCGGCGGCGGCGGCCGTGCCGCTGTCGTCCGTCAGGCAGCCGCGCGAACTGCTCGGCCGCACCGCCATCGACCTGCTGCTCGAAGAGGTCGCCGAGCCCGAGCAGCACCGGCACAGGCAGGTCATCTTCCAGCCGGACCTGGTGGTCAGGGAGTCGAGCGCCCTGCGCCGCGACCCCTGACGCCCGCCCCTGGTCACGGCCCTGCGCACGAGGCGACGGGCCGCGTTCACGCATGTCCGGACGGCCGCCAGCGCCGCCGGCGAAGACGCGAATCTCCGCGAATCTCGTCATTGACTTTGAGTCGATTCAACACTAATTTCGCACCAACCGCCGTTCACTCCCGTGTAACCGGGCAGGAACGGCGGCGCAACAGCCCACCCCCGTGCCGGGGCGGATGCCACGAGAAGGTGGTGCCGGATGTCTCGTCCCGCCATGTCGATCAGAATCCAAGCTGCCTGCTCAGAGGCCATCTGGGCGGCTCAGCTCAACCTGATGTGGCTCGTGTTCACCCTCGCAGGAGGGGTGATTCTCGGGCTGGGGCCCGCCACCGTGGCCGCCTACACCCTGGCCCGGAGGCACGTTCGTTATGAAACGTTTCAGGCTTGGCGCGAATTCTGGGCCGTCTACCGACGGGAATTCGTCCGGGCCTCGCTGCTGGTCCTGCCGCCGGCGCTGATCGGCGTCCTGCTCGTCGGCAACTATCTGTACCTGTCCGCGCTCGGCCCCGGCATGGGGGCGATGCGGATCGCGACCCTCGTGGCGCTCGTCGCACTGGCCGGTGCGGGAGCGTACGTGGGCCCGCTCTACGCGCATCACGACCTGCCGCTGTGGGCGTACGTGCCCAAGGCGGTCCACCTGGCGCTCATGCGCCCGGCCTCGTCCGTGCTGCTGCTGCTCGTGCTCTCCGCCATCGCCTTCGCGACCTCGGCGGCGCCCGTCCTCGCCCCGGTGATCAGCTTCGGCGCGTGGATCCATCTCAACACGTGGCTCTGCCTGCGCTTCTTCGAGGAGAACGAGGCGCGCCTGCATTCGAAAGGGAACTCATGAGCGCATCCCGTCGCCGGCGGCTCCTTGCCGGCGTGTTAGCGATAACGGCTGCTCTCACCGCTTCGGCCTGCTCCGGCGGCGGGGAGGCGCCCCAGTCCGACCCGAACACGATCACGTTCATGTCGAAGCTGTTCGGCACCGCGCCCGACCCGAAGGGCGAGCTGCACCAGGCCGTCGAGAAGTTCCTCGGCAAGAAGCTGCAGATCACCTGGGTGCCCAACGCCGAGTACACCGACAAGCTCAACGTCACCCTGGCCTCGGACAACCTCCCGCAGGTCATGGTGGTCGACCCGCACCTGCCGGCGTTCGTCAAGTCCGCACAGGCCGGGGCGTTCTGGGACCTGACCGACAAGCTCGACAAGTACCCGAACCTCAAGCCCGCCGACGAGCGGAGCGCGCTCAACTCCTCGATCAACGGCCGGATCTTCGGCCTCTACCGGATGCGGCCCCTGCTGCGCTCGGCGATCGTCATCCGCAAGGACTGGCTGGACAAGCTGGGCCTGAAGCTGCCCGAGTCGGTAGACGACCTCTACGACGTCGCCAAGGCGTTCACCGAGAAGGACCCCGACGGCAACGGCAAGAACGACACCTACGGCCTCATCATCCCGAAGTGGCCGGGCAACTACGCCAGCGCCAGCCCGTACGACGTGATCGAGACCTGGTTCGGCGCCCCCAACGGCTGGGGCGAGCGTGACGGCAAGATCGTGCCCGGCTTCGACACCCCCGAGTTCCTCGAGGCCAACCGCTGGCTGAAGAAGATGGTGGACGGGGGCATGATCAACCCCGACTTCGCCACGCTCGACACCGCCAAGTGGAACGAGCCGTTCCACCAGGGCAAGGGCGGCATGATCATCGACGTCAACATCCGCTCCCGCCAGGTCCTCGACCTGTTCTACGAGGACGACAAGGAGAACTACGGCGACAAGGTCGCCATGGTCGGCAACCTCAAGCGCTCCGACGGCCAGAAGTTCTCCTACCCCTTCACCGGCTACGCCGACGTGCTCGCGATCTCCAAGCAGAGCGTGCGCACCGAGCAGGACCTCGACAACGTGCTGAAGACCCTGGACAAGCTGGCCACCAAGGAAGGCCAGAACCTGGTCACCAACGGCATCGAGGGCCGCAACTACAAGGTCGAGAACGGCGACACCGCCGCGCTCATCAACGAGGACGACCCGGCCGTCAAGGTCATCCAGGACAACGCCGACGACGCCTTCATCCAGCTCAGCACCAAGGGCACCGTCGACATCGGCGGCATCGCCTACCAGCGGGTGCCGTCGGGTCAGCCGTACCAGGACATGCTCACGCTGCAGAAGCGGCTCATGGAGGAGGACCTCAAGACGGCGGTGCACAACGTGGCGCTGCCCGTGGTCTCGGACACCGCCGTCGCGCGCGGCCCGCAGATCGACACGATCGTCCCCGACGCGCGGATCAAGTTCCTGTCGGGCGCGATCACCGAGGACCAGCTCAAGGGCGAGATCAAGCGCTGGTACGACAGCGGCGGCACCCAGGTGACCACCGAGGTCAACGACCTCGTCAAGAAGCTCGGCCAGTAGCGGCCGCCCGACCCCGCCCGAGAGCCCGGGGGACCTGCCGCCCCCCGGGCTCTCCCACGAAAGGAGGCCGCTCGTGGCCACCCACCTGGCGGCGCCTCCCGAGAAGGCGGCGCCCAAGGAGAGCGGGAGAGGCGCCGCCAAGGTGCCGCTCCGCACCGCGGTAGGCCGCTACCGCTGGCTCTACCTGATGCTCGTCCCCGGCGTCGCGTACTTCGTGATCTTCAAGTACCTGCCGATGTACGGGCTGACGATCGCCTTCCAGGACTTCTTGCCCTTCCTCGGCTACTCCGGCAGCCCCTGGGTCGGGCTCAAGCACTTCGAGGAGCTGTTCGCCGGCCCCGACTTCGGCCGGCTGATGTTCAACACGCTCCTGCTGGCGCTGCTGCACATCCTGTTCGTCTTCCCCGCGCCGATCATCGTCGCCCTGCTGCTCAACGAGGTGCGGGTCGGCTTTCTCAAGCGCTCGGTGCAGTCGCTCATCTACATCCCGCACTTCCTGTCGTGGACGATCGTCGCCTCGCTGACGTACGTGTTGTTCGCGGCGGACTTCGGCGTGCTCGCCGGCTGGATGCGCGAGCTCCTGGGCGACACCTCCAAGATCGACTACATGGCGCAGGAGGAGTGGTTCCGTCCGCTGATCATCCTCCAGCAGCTGTGGAAGCAGACCGGCTGGGGCACGATCATCTACCTGGCCGCGCTGGCCAGTGTGGACCCCAACCTGTACGAGGCCGCCCGCATGGACGGCGCGGGCCGCTTCCGCCAGCTCTGGCACGTCACGCTGCCCGCCATCCGCCCCACGGTCGTGGTCATGGCGATCCTCGCCTCCGGCAACCTGCTCGACTCGGGCTTCGAGCAGATCTGGCTGATGACCACCTCGCTGAACCGCTCGGTCGCCGACGTGTTCGACACCTACGTCTACTACGCCGGCATCACCCAGGGCGCGATCAGCTACTCCACCGCCGTCGGCCTGTTCAAGGGCGTGGCCGGCGTCATCCTGATCTTCGGCTCGAACTGGCTGGCCAAGCGCCTCGGCCAGCGTGGACTGTTCTGAGGAGCCCGGCATGGCCACCATCACCAAGACCAAGAAAGCCGGCCTCCCCGTGGGGAACGAGGCCGGGCTCGGCAGCCGGGTGTTCGACACGCTCAACGTGATCGTGCTCGTCGGCCTGGCGGCGATCACGGTGCTGCCGCTGCTGTACGTGCTGGCCGGCTCGTTCGCCGGCGAGGCGGAGATCTCCTCCCGGCCGTTCTTCCTGTGGCCGGAGAAGTTCGTCACCGAGTCCTACGAGTACATCTTCGACACCCCCACCTTCCTGCGCGCGCTGCTGACCACCGTCGTCGTGACGGCGGTCGGCACGGTGGTGCAGGTGCTGCTGACCTTCACCATGGCCTACCCGCTGGCCAAGCGTTATCTGCCGGGCCGGGCGCTGGTGCTCAACCTGGTCATCTTCACGATGGTCTTCTCCGGCGGCATGATCCCCACCTACCTGGTGGTGCGCGACCTCGGGCTGCTCGACAGCTATTGGGCGCTGATCCTGCCGCTGGCGATCAACCCGTTCTACCTGATCATCGTCAAGAGCTTCTTCCAGGAGCTGCCGCAGGCGCTGGAGGAGGCGGCGCGCATCGACGGCTGCAACGAGATGGGCGTCTTCTTCAAGATCGTCCTGCCGCTGTCCAAGCCGATCATCGCCACGTTCTCGCTGTTCTACGCGGTGGGGATCTGGAACGACTACATGTCGCCGCTGCTCTACATCAACGATCCGAGCAAGTGGACGCTGCAGATCCTGGTGCGCCAGCTCACCAGCACCGACGCGGCCAACGCGCTCGCCCAGATGGACCGCACGTGGGTGCCGCCGGAGCAGGGGCTGAAGTTCGCCGTCGTGGTGATCGCGACGCTGCCGATCCTGCTGTTCTACCCGTTCCTGCAGAAGCACTTCGCCAAGGGCGTGCTGCTGGGAGGCGTCAAGGAGTGACCGTCACCGTGCTGCTGGCGGGGGACTCGACGGTCGCCTCCTGCCCGGCCGCCGAGGCGCCCATGTCGGGCTGGGGCGCCCAGCTCGGCGCCCGCCTCGGCCTGCCGGTGCGCAACTTCGCCAAGGGCGGCGCCACCACGGCAAGCCACCGGGCCGAGGGGCTGTGGGCGGCGCTGCTGCGCGAGGTCGTGCCCGGTGACCTGGTCGTCCTGCAGTTCGGGCACAACGACCAGAAGGAGCCGGAGCTGCCGTACCAGGAGAATCTGCGCGCCTTCGTCGCGGAGGCGCGCGCCGCAGGGGCGCGGCCGGTGCTGTGCACGCCCGTGCAGCGCCGCCGCTGGGCGGACGGCCGGCTCGTCCCCACGCACGGCGGCTGTCCGGACCGGGTCCGCGAGCTGGCCGCCGCCGAGGGCGTGCCGCTGATCGACCTGACCGCGGCCACCACCGCCCTGTACGAGCGGTTCGGCCCCGAGGGGTCGAAGGCCCTGTTCACGCATTTCCCGCCCGGCGTCCACCCGCTCTATCCGGGCGGCGTCGCCGACGACACCCACTTCTGCTTCCGCGGCGCCGACGAGGTGGCCGCGATCGTCGCCGAGCGGCTGAAGGAGATCGTATGACCGTGCTGCGCTGGCTGGACCGACCGGGTGATCAGGGGGTGACCTGGGGCGTGCCCTGGCCGCGGGGAACGGTCGCGCCGGGGACGCCGTTCGCGCTGAGCGACGACGCCGGCCGCGAGGTGCCCGTGCAGAGCTGGGTGAGCGCCACCTGGCCGGACGGCTCGGTCAAGTGGTCCGCGCACGCCGCCGGCGCCGGCCCCGCCGCCGGGGAGTACCGCCTGGAGCCCGGCCGCGAGCCCGCCGCGCCGTCCACCCCCGTCACCGTCACCCGCGAGGCCGGCGCCCTGACCGTCGCCACCGGCGTCGTCACCTGGACGGTCGAGGAGAGCGGCACCACCCTCGCCCGCTCGATCACCCGCGACGGGCGCGAGATCGCCCGGGACGTCCGCCTGGTCAGCCTCCGCCAGGCCGGCCCCACCCCCGACGAGGGCGCCGCGCCGCCCCGCGAGCGGCGTACCGGCCTGGTCGAGCGGGTGACGGTCGAGCAGGGCGGCCCGGTGCGGGCGGTGCTCCGCCTGGACGGGCGGCACGGGGACTGGCTGCCGTTCACGGTCCGGCTGTACTTCCACGCCGGGGCCGAGGACGTGCGGATCACGCACACGTTCGTCTGGGACGGCGACCCGGAGCGGGACTTCCTGGCCGGGCTCGGCCTGCGCGCCGACGTCGTCATGCGCGACTTGCCGCACGACCGGCACGTACGCCTGGCCGGCCCCGACGGCTTCCTCACCGAGGCCGTACGCGGCCTGACCGGCCTGCGCCTCGACCCCGGCGAGCGGGTCCGCCGCGACCAGGTCGCCGGGCTGCCCTGCGGCGAGATCGCCCCCGAGGTCGCGAGCCGCCTGCACCTCGTCCCCGCCTGGAACGACTACACCCTCGACCAGTCCTCCGCCGACGGCTTCACGCTGCGCAAGCGCACCGGCGAAGGCTGCTCCTGGGTGACGATCCCGTCCGGGACCCGCTCGGCCGGCTACGGCTACGTCGGCGGCGTGAGCGGCGGCCTCGGCTTCGGGCTGCGCGACTTCTGGCGGCTGCACCCCACCCGGCTCGACGTCAGGAACGCGGCCACCGGTCTCGCCACGGCCACCGTCTGGCTGTGGTCGCCCTCCGCCCCCGCCATGGACCTGCGCTTCTACCACGACGGCATGGGCCAGGACACCTTCGAGGAGCAGCTCGAAGGGCTGGAGATCACCTACGAGGACTACGAGCCCGGCTTCGGCGATCCGCGGGGCATCGCCCGTACGCATGAGCTGACCCTGCGCGCCCTCGCCGCCACGCCGCCCGCCGCCGACCTGGCCGCCTTCGCCGCCGCCATGAACGAGCCCGCCCTGCTGACCGCCACGCCCGCGCGGCTGCGCGAGGCGGGCGTCTTCGGCGTCTGGGAGCTGCCCGACCGCTCCACGCCGGCCCGCGCCGAGATCGAGGACCGCCTCGACTTCCTGTTCGACCTGTACGTCCGCGAACGCGAGCAGCGCCGCTGGTACGGCTTCTGGGACTACGGCGACGTCATGCACACCTACGATCCCGACCGCCACACCTGGCGCTACGACGTGGGCGGCTACGCCTGGGACAACTCCGAGCTGTCGCCGGACCTGTGGCTGTGGCTGCAGTACCTGCGCACCGGCCGCGCCGACGTCTTCCGTTTCGCCGAGGCCATGACCCGCCACACCGGCGAGGTCGACGTCTACCACCTCGGCCGCTGGAAGGGCCTCGGCAGCCGGCACAACGTGCAGCACTGGGGGTGCAGCTGCAAGCAGGTGCGCATCTCCAACGCCGCCTACCGCCGCTTCCACCACTATTTGACCGCCGACGAGCGCTCCGGCGACCTCATGGACGAGCTGAGCGCGCCGGAGGAGACGTTCACGGCCGTCGATCCGCAGCGCAAGGTCCGCGAGGACGTCTACACGCCCGACCCGTCGGCGCTGTCGGTCGGGCTCGGCACCGACTGGGGCTCGCTCGCCGCCGCCTGGCTGACCCGCTGGGAGCGGCACGGCGACGAGCGGGCCAGGGACCGGCTGCTCGGCACGATGGCCGACATCGCGGCGATGCCGCGCCGGTTCCTGACCGGCGAGGCCAGGATGGACCTCGCCACCGGCCGCTTCGACACCTCGGTGGACAAGATCTCGATCTCGCACCTGTCGTCGCTGTTCGGGCTGCCGGAGATCTGCGCCGAGCTCATCGCCCTAGTGGACGTGCCCGGCTTCGAGGACGCCTGGCTGGAGTACTGCCGGCTCTACCTCGCCACGCCGGAGGAGCAGGAGGCGGAGGTCGGGCAGCGGCTCGGCGGGATCTCGCTGATCCAGGCGCACAGCCGGCTGACGGCGTACGCGGCGGCGCGCACCGGGGACGCCCGGCTGGCCGCGTGGGCGTGGCGCAAGTTCGGCCGCGACGAGGGCGACCAGCTCAACACCAACCCGTTGCAGCGGCAGGAGAAGTGGGAGCTGACGACGGTGGACGGCCCGTCGGTGCCCGCCCCCGTGCGGGAGGCCCCGTTCGTCAGCACCAACAGCGCGGCCCAGTACGGCCTGGCGGCCATCCACAACCTGGCCCTGATCGGGGAGCACCTGGAGGAAGGGGAGCGGCGGGAAGAGGCGGGCTCCGCCGGGCGTTAGGGAACGGCGGAGCGTCAAACCAGAGGTGGGGCTCCAGCAGGGAGCTCTACACTGATCGTATGCACACTCCCGATTGATCAGGCGTAGCACGCCCAAACCCTCGTTTCCTAGCACGGGAGTGTTCCGCCACCATGATCATCGCCAATGATATCGAGCTGCGCGCCGGCGCGCGCCTGCTCATCGAGAAAGCGTCCTTCCGGGTCAACCCGGGCGACAAGATCGGGCTCGTCGGCCGCAACGGCGCCGGCAAGACCACCCTGACCAAGGTGCTGGCCGGCGAGGCACTGCCGGCCGCGGGCACCGTCACCACCAGCGGCGCGATCGGCTACCTGCCGCAGGACCCGCGCACCGGCGACCTGCAGGTGCTCGCCCGCGACCGCATCCTGTCCGCCCGGGGCCTCGACCAGGTGCTGCGCGAGCTGCGCGAGGCCGAGCTCGGCATGAGCTCGGCCGACGACCGCACCCGTGAGCGCGCGGTGCGCCGCTACGGCCGCCTGGAGGACCAGATGCACGTGCTCGGCGGCTATGCCGCCGAGTCCGAGGCCGCCTCGATCGCCTCCAGCCTCGGCCTGCCCGACCGGGTGCTCGCCCAGCCACTGAAAACGCTTTCTGGCGGTCAGCGCCGGCGGGTGGAATTGGCCCGAATTCTTTTCAGCGGAGCGGAAACTCTCCTTCTGGACGAGCCGACAAACCACCTAGATGCGGACTCAATCGGCTGGCTTCGCGATTTTTTGCGCAGCCATCAAGGTGGCTTGGTGATCATCAGCCACGACGTCGGGCTTCTTGAAGCGACGGTCAACAAGGTCCTGCACCTGGACGCCAACCGGTCCGTGATCGATCACTACAACGTCGGCTGGACCGCCTACCTCGCCCAGCGCGAGACCGACGAGAAGCGCAGGAAGCGCGAGCGCGCCAACGCCGAGAAGCAGGCGGGCGCGCTGCTGGCGCAGGCCGACAAGATGCGCGCCAAGGCCACCAAGGCCAAGGCCGCCCAGGACATGATGCGCCGGGCGCACCGCCTGCTGGCCGGCACCGAGGAGGAGCGCCAGAGCGACAAGGTGGCGCGGCTGCGCTTCCCCGACCCCAAGCCGTGCGGCCGCACCCCGCTCACGGCCCAGGGCCTGTCGAAGTCCTACGGCTCGCTCGAGGTCTTCACCGACGTGGACGTGGCCATCGACCGAGGTCACCGGGTCGTCATCCTCGGTCTCAACGGCGCGGGCAAGACCACCCTGCTGCGTCTGCTCGGCGGCCTGGAGACGCCCGACACCGGCGAGCTGCGGCCCGGCCACGGGCTCAAGGTCGGCTACTACGCCCAGGAGCACGAGACCCTCGACGCCGACCGCACGCTGCTGGAGAACATGCGCTCGGCCGGCGGCGAGTTCACCGACACCGAGCTGCGCAAGGTGCTCGGCTCGTTCCTGTTCACCGGCGACGACGTCGACAAGCCGGCCGGCGTCCTGTCCGGAGGTGAGAAGACCCGGCTGGCCCTGGCCATGCTGGTGCTCTCCAGCGCCAACGTCCTCCTTCTCGACGAGCCCACGAACAACCTCGATCCCGTCTCCCGCGAGCAGGTTCTCAACGCTCTGAGGTCGTATTCAGGAGCGATCGTCCTAGTGACCCACGACGAGGGTGCCGTTGACGCCCTGTCACCGGATAGGGTGATCTTGCTACCGGACGGAACTGAAGACGCGTGGAGCGCCGAATTTTCCGATCTTGTGGCACTTGCCTGATCTTAATTTGAGTGGGTACGGATCTTTTCCCGTGGAGTAGGTAGCCGATCCCGCTGAAATGACTGATCATGGCGGAGTAACGCTGCGGAAGTCCGGCACTACAGGAGGTACTCGTGGCCGAGACACTGAAGAAGGGCACCCGGGTCACCGGGGCCGACCGGGAGAAACTGGCCGGCGATCTCAAGAAACGCTACGCCGCGGGTGAGAGCATCCGCGCCCTGGCCGCTTCGACGGGTCGGTCCTACGGGTTCATCCACCGCATCCTGAGCGAGTCCGGTGTGACTCTGCGCGGGCGCGGCGGGGCGACTCGAGGCAAGTCCAAGCGCTGACGGCCGCCTCGGAACGTGCGACCGCAGCCGCCCGTCCCTAGTCAGCCAGCCGTCGCGCCCGAGCCAGAACCATGTTCTGTAGGCTCGGGCGCGACGGACAGCACTTCGGACCTGAGGAGCGGGCGATGGCGGAAGCGCAGGCGCAACAGCGCGGGGGGCACAAGGAGGACGTCTCTGCCGAGCGTTTGGCGGAGATCGGGCTCCGCTTCGAGGTGGACGGTGAGATAGCGACGATCACGCTGGACCGGCCGGACAAGCGCAACGCTCAGACGTTCGCGACCTGGTCTGCGCTGGCCGGCATCGGCGACAACCTGCCCGAGCAGGTGCGCGTCGTCGTCGTGAAAGGTGAGGGACCGTCCTTCTCGGCAGGCATCGACCTGCGGATGTTCACTCCTGAGGGGGTGCCGGGCCAGGGCTCGTTCAGCTCGGTGGCCAGGTCCGGTGACACGGATTTCGAGCACAACATCAGAAAGGCTCAAGCCGGGTTCCTGTGGCTGCGCAGGCCCGAGATCGTTTCCATCGCCGCGGTGCACGGGCACGCGATCGGCGCGGGGTTCCAGCTCGCGCTCTCCTGCGACCTGCGGATCGTCGCGGACGACGTCAAGTTCTGCATGAAGGAGCCGGCGCTCGGGCTGGTGCCCGACCTGACGGGGACCAAGCCCCTGGTCGAGCTCGTCGGCCTGGCCAAGGCGATCGACATCTGCCTGACCGCCAGGATGGTGCACGCGGAGGAGGCCATGCGCATCGGCCTCGCCGAGCAGGTGGTCGCGCGGGACGACCTCGACCGGGCCGTGCGCGACAAGGCGGCGGAGCTGCTGTCCACCAACCGGGACGCGGCCGCCGCGACCAAGCGACTCCTCCAGGGGGCGCGGGCCCGCACCCTGGAGGAGCAGGGCGTCGCCGAAGGGCTGGAGCAGGCCGCGCGCATCAAGGCGCTCTTCGGGGGCTGACCTTCGCCGCGAAGTCCCCTTTCGTCCCCTCGTGGCACAATTTCGCGCTGAGCTGAGACGGGAATCGGCGGCGCCACCTGGGCGCTGTGTCCGGCGGAGGAGAGGGGATCCCCCGGATGGCGATGATGGGAGGGGGCTTCGGCCCTCACGTGTGGAGCTCGTTGCGCCGCGACGAGTCGGTGGTCAGGCAGCGCCTGCGCCCCGGGATCGCGCGGCGCATCGCCGCTTACGCGCGCCCCTACACCAGGCAGATCGCGGCGTTCCTGGTGCTGGTGGTGGCGGGCGCGGTGATCGTGGTCGCCAACCCGCTGCTGATGAAGGCGATCATCGACGACGGCATCCTGCCGAAGCGCACCGGCGTGGTGATCTGGCTGGCCGTCGCCATCGGCGCGCTCGCGCTGGTGGACGCCGGGCTGACGCTCGTGCAGCGCTGGTTCTCCGCGCGCATCGGCGAGGGGCTGATCTACGACCTGCGCACCGAGGTGTTCGACCACGTGCAGCGCATGCCGGTCGCGTTCTTCATGCGCGCCCAGACCGGCGCCCTG
Source organism: Nonomuraea sp. LP-02 (assembly GCF_036289125.1). NCBI lineage: Bacteria > Bacillati > Actinomycetota > Actinomycetes > Streptosporangiales > Streptosporangiaceae > Nonomuraea > Nonomuraea sp. LP-02. The sequence goes on from NZ_JAXCLK010000001.1 coordinate 989,856, forward strand.
GTCAGCAGGCTCAACACCGACGTGATCGGCGCCCAGCGCGCGCTCACCAGCACCCTGTCGTCCGTCGTGTCCAACGTGGTGAGCCTGGTCCTGGTGCTGGGCGCCATGCTGGCGCTGTCGTGGCAGGTGACGCTGGTCGCGCTGGTGCTGCTGCCGATCTTCGTGATCCCCGCCAAATACGTCGGCCGCCGCATGTCCGCGCTGACCCGCGAGCAGATGCAGCTCGACGCCGAGATGAGCTCGGTCACGACCGAGCGCTTCAACGTCGCCGGCGCCATGGTCGCCAAGCTGTACGGCCGCCCCGAGGACGACGCCGCGGTGTTCGGCGCCAGGGCCGCGAGGGTGCGCGACGTCGGCGTCCGCGTCGGCATGTACGGCACCGTCTTCCGCGTCGCGCTCGGCCTGGTCGCCGCGCTCGCCACGGCCCTGGTCTACGGCATCGGCGGCGTCCTGTCGGTCACCGGCTACTTCGAGCTGGGCACGCTCGTGGCCCTGGCCGCGCTGCTGATGCGCCTCTACGGCCCGCTCACCTCGCTGTCCAACGTGCACGTGGACGTCATGACCGCGCTGGTCAGCTTCGACCGCGTCTTCGAGATCCTCGACCTCAAGCCCATGGTGGCCGAGCGCCGCGACGCCGTGCCGGTGCCGGAGGGGCCGGTGACGATCGAGTTCGACGACGTGCGCTTCCGCTACCCGGCCGCCGAGGAGGTCTCGCTCGCCAGCCTGGAGTCGGTGGCCAGGCAGGACACCGGCCCCTCCCACGCGGTGCTCAAGGGCGTGTCGTTCACCGCCCGTCCCGGGCAGCTCATCGCCCTGGTCGGCCACTCCGGCGCGGGCAAGACCACGATCACCTCGCTGGTCTCGCGCCTCTACGACGTCGACGAGGGCGCCGTCCGGCTCAACGGCCTCGACGTGCGCGAGGCCACCCTCGCCTCGCTCCGCGACACCGTGGGCGTGGTCATGCAGGACCCGCATCTCTACCACGACACGATCGGGGCCAACCTCCGCTACGCCAGGCCGGAGGCCACCGACGAGGAGATGTGGGCGGCGCTGAAGGCCGCGCAGATCGGCGACCTCGTCGAGTCCCTGCCCGAGGGGCTCGACACCGTGGTGGGCGACCGCGGCTACCGGCTGTCCGGCGGCGAGAAGCAGCGGCTCGCGCTGGCCCGGCTGCTGCTCAAGGCTCCCCGCGTGGTCGTGCTCGACGAGGCGACCGCGCACCTCGACTCCGAGTCCGAGGCGGCCGTGCAGGTGGCGCTGAAGACCGCGCTGGAGGGCCGCACGTCGCTGGTGATCGCGCACCGGCTCTCCACCATCAGGGAGGCCGACGAGATCCTCGTCGTGCACGAGGGCCGGATCGCCGAGCGCGGCCGGCACGAGGAACTGCTGGCGCGCGGCGGCCTGTACGCCGAGCTCTACCGCACCCAGTTCAGCTCGTCAGGTAGCCCAGCCGGGTGAGCTCCTTGCGCGCCACCCGCTCCACCAGCTCCACGTCCGGCGGGCGGAGCCGGGAGCGCCAGGCGCCGGCCCCGGCCTCGTGGCCGTACAGCGCGACCTTCGGCACCCGCGTCTCCAGGTGCTCGGCGAGCGTGGCCGCCGCCTGGGCGGGGGCGCGCACCAGGTCCTCGTAGCGCAGGGTCAGGAGCTGACCGGCGGGCAGGGAGCGGCGCAGCTCGGCGCTCAGCCGCACGGCGCTGCGCCAGCGCAGGGCGCACTTGCCCGCGGCGGGCATGCCCTTCCAGTGTTCGAGGTGCTCGTCCTTGCTGACGCCGAGGAAGGCGTTGGGGAACTCGGTGCCGCCGCTCAGCATGGCCGGGCGGAACCACGCCAGGCAGTCGGGGTCGGCGAGCATGTCCGCGGCCACGTCGCGGCCGTCGCGGACGAGCTGCACGAACCGGGCGTCGGGAAAGGCATGGAGCAGCACCGGGGCGCTGTAGATGAGGTCGGGGCTGCCGTCGCCGAAGCGCACGATGTCGCCGGTGGCCACGCACGGCCCCGCCCCGGTGACGCCGCCCGCCTCGCGGCACGGCGCCGCGCACTCCCCGCACGAGCCGGGCAGCACCTGCCACGACTCGGCGAGCGCGTCCCGCAGCACGCGCACGGCCCCGGAGGTGCGGGCGATGGACGGCTTGCGGGCGAAGGCGTAGAGCACGTGCATCACGCTCGCCCGGCCCATCGTCATGTGGAAGCCGGGGGCGCGCTTGAGGGCACGGGCCAGCAGTGCGGCGCCGGAGTGCGGAGCGCCCAGCAGGAACACCGGGCGGCGGACCTTGACGCCGTTGACGACGAGGATGTGGGGCGGAAGTCGCATACGCGACACAAGTGTGACACCGTTTGCCTGGTGAACGAGCCAACCGCGCCGCGGGCCCATGTCCAGGAGTTGATCGATGCAGCAAGCTGACCTGCGGCCCGGTGACACGGTCGCGATCGTCGCGCCCTCGGGCCCGCCCTCCGCGACCCTGCTCAGGCAGGGCGTGGCGCGGCTGGAAGGGCTCGGACTGAAGGTCGTCGTGGGCGCGCACGTGCTCGACCGGCAGGAGCTCGACTACCTGGCGGGCGCGGACGCCGACCGCGCCGCCGACCTGCAGTCCGCCTGGTGCGACCCGGCGGTCAAGGCGGTGTTCTGCTGCCGCGGCGGCTACGGCGCGGGGCGGCTGCTCGACCTGCTCGACTGGGACGCCATGCGCGCCGCCGGGCCCAAGGTGCTGCTCGGCTCCAGCGACATCACGGCGCTGCACAACGCCTTCGCGATCGAGCTGGGCGTGTCCACCCTGCACGGCCCGATGCCGGCCTGCGAGCTGCTGGGCGGGGAGAACGGCCCCGAGCCGCGCACCTGGGCGAGCCTCCAGGCGGCCCTGTCGGGCGCGCAGGAGAGCGTGCGCGGCGATCGGGTGCTGGTGCCCGGCCGGGCCGAGGGCGAGCTGTCAGGGGGCAACCTGTCGCTGCTGGCGTCCATGTGCGGGACCCGGTGGCAGCCGTCCTTCGAGGGGCGGCTCGCGTTCCTTGAGGACGTGGGGGAGGAACCGTACCGGATCGACCGGATGCTCACCCAGTTGCTGCAGGCCGGGGCGTTCGACGGGGTGCGCGGGATCGCGCTCGGGTCGTGGGTGGAGTGCGGCGATCCCTACCCGGTGCTGCGGGACCGGCTGGCGCCGCTCGGCGTGCCCGTCCTGGCCGGGCTTCCGGCGGGTCACGGGTCGCCGCAAATGAGCCTCTGGCTGGGAAGACTTGGAGTTATCGATACCGAATCGTGCTCCCTGTCTGGTCCGGACCGCGATGGGGAGCAGGCAACCTAGGAGGGACGAATCCGGAAGAAAGGGACAGTGCGCGTGAGCTTTTTCAAGCGAGAGCGAGAGCCCGCGCGCCGGCCCGCCGCGGACGCCGACCTCGACTCGCTGCTCGCGCTGGTCGCCGAGTCCCGGGGCTTCACCTGCGAGTTCGCCGCCGACGGCGGCTCGCTCACGCTGCGGGGCGAGCCCACGCTGACCGTCCGGCTCACCGGGCTGCGCCGCGAGGCGGGACGGCGGGCCAGGGAGGACTGGCCCGTGCTGGTCAGCGAGCACCTGGCGCACGCCGTGGCCACCGCGGGAGAGCCGGCCGACCTGTGCGACCTGGAGCAGGCCGCCCCGCTGCTGCGCACCCGCGTGGAGTCGGTGGACGAGCTGGCCGACCCGGCCAGGATCGTGGGCCGCCACCTCAACGCCGACCTGGTGGAGCTGCTGACCGCCGGCGGCCGCCCGGTGCGGCCCGAGGAGGCCGGGTGCTGGCCCGTGCCCACGGCGCAGGCGCTCGACCTGGCCGTGGCGAACGTGCGCCGCGAGGAGCGGCTGCCGGTGGAGTCCATCGAGCTGTCCGGCACGCCGGTGCTCCGGCTCACCGTGAGGGCGCCGTCGGCCGCCACCCACCTGCGGTGGCTGGCCGACTACCTGCCGGTGCCGCCGGACGGCGTGCTGGTGGTGCTGCCGGATCCGTACACCCTGCTCGTGCACCCGGTGGACGGGATCGGCGTGGTGCGCGCCATCGAACGGCTGCGCGTGCACGCCGCCCGCACCGGCGGGCTGAGCCCGGAGGTGCACTGGTGGCACGGCGGGCGGCTGACCCTCATCAAGGCCGACATCGTCATGAGGGGCGGCCAGACCCGCCTGGTGGTGGCCCCGCCGCCGGAGTTCGCGCGGGTCCTCGCCCGCCTGGCGGTCTGAGTCTTGGCCCTCAGCCGGCCACGTACTGCCGCAGGTGCGTGGCGGTGAGCGTGTCGCCGTGCGCGACCAGCTCGGCCGGGGTGCCGGTGAAGACCACCCGGCCGCCGTCGTGACCCGCGCCGGGACCGAGGTCGATGATCCGGTCGGCGTGCGCCATCACGGCCTGGTGGTGCTCGATGACGATCACCGAGTTGCCGTCCTCGACCAGCCGGTCCAGCAGCCCGAGCAGCTGGTCCACGTCGGCCAGGTGCAGGCCGGTCGTGGGCTCGTCCAGCACGTACGTCGTCCCGCCCCGCGCCATGTGGATGGCCAGCTTGAGCCGCTGCCGCTCGCCGCCGGACAGCGTGGTCAGCGGCTGCCCCAGCCCGAGGTAGCCGAGGCCCACGGAGGACATCCGCTCCAGGATCCCCTTGGCCTGCCCGGTGGTGAAGAAGCCGGCGGCCTCGGCCACGGACATGCCGAGCACGTCGCTGATGTTCTTGCCGCGCAGCGTGTACGTCAGCACCTCCGGCGTGAAGCGCCGCCCCTCGCACTTCTCGCACACCGACGCGACCTCGGCCATCATCTGCAGGTCGGTGTAGATGAGGCCGATGCCCTTGCACGCCGGGCAGGCGCCCTCGGAGTTGGCGCTGAACAGGCCCGGCTTGACCCCGTTGGCCTTGGCGAAGGCGGCCCTGATCGGGTCGAGCAGGCCGGTGTAGGTGGCCGGGTTGCTGCGGCGCGAGCCGCGGATCGGCGACTGGTCGGCCACGACCACGCCCTCGCGTCCGGCGACGTAGCCGTGGATGAGCGAGCTCTTGCCCGACCCGGCCACGCCGGTGACCACGGTCAGCACGCCGAGCGGCACGTCCACCGTGACGTCGCGCAGGTTGTGCAGGTTCGCGCCCTCGATCCGCAGGTGGCCGGAGGGCGTGCGGGGCCGCTCGCGCAGCCGCGCCCGGTGGCCGAGGTAGCGGCCGGTGAGCGTGCCGGAGGCGCGCAGCCCGTCGAGGTCGCCCGCGTAGCAGACCTGCCCGCCGCCGGCGCCCGCGGCCGGACCGAGGTCCACCACGTGGTCGGCGATGGCGATCGTCTCCGGCTTGTGCTCGACGACCAGCACCGTGTTGCCCTTGTCGCGCAGCCGCAGCAGCAGGTCGTTCATCCGCTGGACGTCGTGCGGGTGCAGCCCGGCGGTCGGCTCGTCGAAGACGTAGGTGACGTCGGTGAGGCTGGAGTTGAGGTGGCGCACCATCTTGACCCGCTGCGCCTCGCCGCCCGACAGGGTGGCCGACTCGCGGTCCAGGCTGAGGTAGCCGAGGCCGATGCCGGTCAGCGAGTCGAGCGTGGCGAGCAGGCCGTCCAGCACCGGGCCGACGGCCTCGGCGGAGAGGCCGCGGACGAACGCGGCGAGGTCGTCGACCTGCATGGCCGAGCACTCGGCGATGTTGCGCCCGGCGATCCTGGCCGAGCGGGCCGCCTCGTTGAGCCGGGAGCCGCCGCAGCCGGGGCAGGTGGTCAGCTTGAGCGCCCGTTCGGCGAAGGCGCGGGCGGCCGGCTGCATCGACTCGCGGTCCTTGCCCAGGTAGCTGCGCCGGACCCGGACGGCGAGCCCTTCGTAGGTGAAGGTGTTGGAGCCGTACTTGATCTTGGTGGGGGGTTTGTGGAGCAGGTCGTCCCACTGCTGCGGGGTGAAGTCCTTCAGCTTGACGGCGGGGTCGTAGAGGCCGGAGGCGGCCAGGACCTGCCAGAGCCAGCTGTCCACCGCGTGGCCGGGGACCTTGACGGCGCCCTCGTTCAGCGACAGCTCCCTGTCGACCAGCGCGTCCACGTCGATCTCCATGGCCTTGCCGAGGCCCTCGCAGGCCGGGCACATGCCCTCGGCCAGGTTGAAGCTGAAGGCGGAGGCGGAGCCGACGTGGGGGACGCCGACGCGGCTGAAGATGATGCGCAGCATGGTGTGCGCGTCGGTGGCGGTGCCCACGGTGGAGCGGGCGTTGGCGCCCATGCGCTCCTGGTCGACGATGATCGCGGCGCTCAGGTTGTGCAGGGCGTCCACGTCGGGGCGGGCCTGGCTCGGCATGAAGCCCTGCACGAACGCGCTGTAGGTCTCGTCGATGAGCCGCCGCGACTCGGCGGCGATGGTGTCGAAGACGAGGGAGGACTTGCCCGAGCCGGACACTCCGGTGAAGACGGTGAGCCGGCGCTTGGGGATGTCGAGGGAGACGTCCTTGAGGTTGTTCTCCCGGGCGCCACGGACCTGGATCAGGTCGTGGCCGTCGGCGGCGGTGTGGTCGTGGCGGTGCGTGGGAACCACGGGACCCCTTTGTCGGCGAGATTGCTTAGGGCGTAAGGAGTTAGCCGGGACAGCGTACATCGTCCCGGGAGCTCCGTGCTTGGCGTACAGCGTACCGTACGCTATACGCCCCAAGCGTCGCTCAGGCGGACAGGGGGTTCGCGTGCCGGTGGTGCAGGCCGATCACCGGGATCTCGTGCAGGCTGCCCGAGTACAGGAACTGCGTCATGCCGATGAGCAACCGCCGCACGTCCTCCTGGGGGCGCACCACCAGGCGCAGGAACTGGCTGGTGGTGCCGAGCTTGTTGCCGCACTCGCGGACGTAGACGCCGTGCTCGGTCAGCAGGTGGTCGCGCAGCGGCACCCCGTCGTGCCCCGGCGGCAGCTTGACCAGCAGGAAGTTGCCCTGCGAGGCGTAGACCGACAGCCCCGGCATGGTGCTGAGCTGCTGGAACATGGCCCGCCGGTCGCTCGACAGGCGCCGCAGGCTCTCCTGGTACTCGGCGCCGAACTGCTTCATCATGAACACCATGACCTCGGCGAAGGAGTTGAGGTTCCACTTGGGCAGCGCGTCGCGCACCCGCCCCGCCAGCGCCGGGTTGGCGACCATGTAGCCGAAGCGGACGCCGTGCAGGCCGAAGTTCTTGCCCAGGCTGCGCAGCACGATCACGTTGGGCCGCACCGCGGCCTCGGCCGCCACGCCCGGGTACGGCTCGGCGTCCACGAACTCGCCGAACGACTCGTCGACGATCACCAGGTCGAGGTCGATGAGCTCGTCCATCAGCCGGACGACCTCGTGCTTGGGCAGATAGCCGCCGTCGGGGTTGTTCGGGTTGCAGATGACCGCCACGCGCGCGCCGCGGGTGCGGACGAACGAGACGTAGTCGGCCACGTCGAGGGCGAAGTTGCGGCTCTCCAGCAGCGGGTACATGTCGACCCGCTTGCCGGTCTCCAGCGGCTGGTCGGTCCACCGGCCGAAGGTCGGGATCGGCACCGCCAGGCTCTCGCGCACCAGCAGGTGGTCGATCCAGGTGATCAGCTCCGTGGAGCCGTTGCCCATGGCGACCGTCTGGGGGTGCAGCCCCAGCGTGGCGCAGAGCTCGGCGGTGATCGTGCCGGCGTCGCTCGGGTAGAACTTGAGTATCGTCTCCAGATTCCTCCCGAGGTGCTCGAAGATCTCGGGCGTCGGGAAGTACGGGTTGCACGGTATGCAGAAGTCCACCGGTGCGCGCTCTCCGGCCGAGCCGCGCAGCAGTGAGAAGTACGACGGGCTGTGCGCCTGTGTACGCAGCAGGCTGAGCTCCACGACACCTCCATGGAACACCACGTGTCCGATGTGTGGAGATACGCGCTACTTGCCGCAGTGGTTCATGACGAGGCGCGGGTCCTGGTCAGAGTCAGGATCGCGATGTCGTCGCGCGGGGGCGCGCCGGTGAAGCTCCGTACGTCCGCGCCGACGGTCTCGGCCAGGCGGCGGGGCGGATGCCTGGCCCACGTCCGCAGCCGCGCCGCCAGCGGGTAGAACGAGCCCGCGCTGTCGCGGGCCTCGGTGACGCCGTCGGTGCACAGCAGCATGGTCGCCCCGCTGGGGAAGGCGAACCAGGCGACGGCACGCGGCCCGGGAGCCAGCCCGGCCAGGCCGAGCGGCACCCCGGGCTCGCCGAGCGCGGCCTGGTAGGCCCGCCCGTCGTGGATGATGTACGGGGCGATGTGCCCGCAGTTGACCGCCTCCACCACCGGGCCGCGGCGGATGTCCAGCACCAGGGCGGTCACCAGGCGCTCGGGCTCGCCGACGCGGTGGGCGCCCAGATTGTGCCGGGTCACCGCCGACTCCATCGCCTCCACCACCCCGATCAGGGTGGGCTCGCGGTAGGCGGCCTCGCGGAAGGCCCCGAGCACGGCGAGCGCGGTGCCGATCGCGGGCAGGCCCTTGCCCTGCACGTCGGCGATGAGCAGGCGGGTGCCGTGGGGAGAGGGGGCCACCTCGTACATGTCGCCGCCCACCATCGCGTCCTCCTCGACCGGCTGGTAGAGGCCGTCCACCACGACGTCGCCGCTGCGCAGGGGGAGCGGGCGGACGATCTGCCGCTGGAGCGCCGCCGCGGCCGAGCGCAGCCGGTAGACCTCCTCCTCGCGGTGCACCCGGTAGCGGCAGCTGATCACGGCCGCCACCCCGAACAGCGCCGTGAATCCCGCGGCGAGCAGGTTGTCGTCCAGGTCGGCCCCGAGGTAGGCGAGCGTGCCGCCCATCACCAGCACCACCCACACGGACGCGAACGCGGTCTGGCGCACGTTGCCGAGCCCCGACGCGATCGAGGGCAGGAAGACCAGTAGCGGCAGCAGGCGCACCGCCGTGCCGGTGAGCGCGTCGAGGGCGATCAGCGCCGCGGTGACGCAGGCGAGCGCCGCCAGGAACACCGGCGTCGGCAGGGAGGGGCCAACGCGCCGCCGTTCACCGCCATTCGCCACGGCCGTCCCTCATTCCGCGCCGTCGTTCCCCCGTCCCGGTGGTCGTGCCCAGCGCGGCGGGTGCGGAAAACAGGGTGAGCGGGCCGTGCGCGAACAACCGGCGGACAATTACCCGCCATTCCTAGGAGAAATTATCCGCCGATCGATCCGCCGTCATGGGCGGGTTGTGCGGCCCTGATATGCCCGCGACTACGGAAAGTAAACGTCCGTGACTCGCATGAGGCGACATGTCGGTTTTGATGAGGATTTATTCGGTGCTGAGGGTTAGCCGAGTGTGACGATTTCTCGGCACGGAACACATTGACAGAAGTAAATGATCTTGTAAATATCTGTGTTACCGCATTCCGAAAAATAACCACGAGAAAGGGGAACGTGTACATGGGCGAACCCGGCACGTTGCAAGACCGCGAGTGGACCCTGTTGCCGGCCGCGGTCGTCAGGACCGCCGGGTTCCCCTGGGAGCTCGTCCAATCCCTGGCCTGCCCCAGGGCCGCGGAGACCGCGGCCGCCGTCGCGCTGCTGGAGACGCGGGCCCTCGGCCTGCTCGCCGGCGCGCCCGCCCGCCGCGAGGCCCGTCCGGCCGGCCCGCACGCCGGCCGGACGGAAACCTCCCGGCTGCCGCGCGGGCTCCGCGGCCGCCTGCGCCGCCTGCGGCCCCTGCCGCCCGGCACCCCGGGCCCCGAGGACTGGCTCGCCGACTGGAACCACGTCACCGGCCTGCTGGAGGAGGCGAGGCTCGCCCTCACCGAGGTGGTCGCCGCCGACACCGCCCTGACCAGGGCGGCCGTCGCCGGCGTCACCTCCGACGAGCGTTTCCTCGACGCCCTCGTCTGCTCCGCCCCCGCCGCCTACCGCGAGCTGCGGCGCGGCCCCGCCGACCCCGCCAAGCTCGCCTCCCACGTGCAGCGGCTGGCCACCCGGGCCGCCCCGACCGGCTTCCACGCCCCCACCGGCGCCGCCCGCGTCGAGCCCGCCCTCCCCAGCGGCTACTCCTGGGCCGGATACCGCGAGCTCGGCAGCCGCCTCGCCTACCCCGCCGCCCGCGTCGGCGAGGCGCTCCAGCAGCGCCTCCTCGCCGACCCCTTCGTCGTCGCCGGGCTCGTGCCCCGCCTGCGCGCCGGCGCGGAGCCCCCGCGCGACGCCGCCGCCTTCGCCGCCCGCTGCGACGGCCGCCGCACCGTCGCCGAGATCGCCGCCGACTGCGGCATCAGCATGGAACGGGCCTCGGCCGCGCTCGCCGTCGCGGTGCGCCGCGGGCTGCTCACCCACGACCTGTGCCCGCCCGCCACCGTCCCCGACCCGGTCGGCTGGCTGCTGGCGCGGCTGCCCGGCGACGACGAGCCCGCCGTGCCGGAACACGGCCTCGTGGCCGCCCGCGGCGTGCCCGCGCAGCAGCGGCGGCGCCCGCTCGCCGGCCCCCGCGCCGCCGGGAGCGCCGACCTGCCCGTCGCGCGCCGCGTCCGCGAGATCGCCGGCCTGCTGGAGCACTACCCCGCAGCGGCGCCCGAGGTGAAGCTGGCCGTGCAGAGCCGCATCGAGGCACTCTCCGGCGGCGGGCAGCGGGCCGGGCGCGACGAACGCCTCATCGTGCACGAGGCCGCCGCCGGCACCCTCCGCCTCACCGCCGGCGGTCCGCTCGCCGCCGACCTGCGCGAACGCGTGCCGGCCGCGCTCGCCCTGCTCGCCGAGGAGGCCGAGCTGACCCGGCTGCGCACCAACCGGCTGCTCGCCGCACGGCTCGGCGCCGGCACCTTCGCGCTGGCCGAGGCGCTGGGCGCGGCCGGCGACCTCGAGGTGTGCCACGGCGACCGGATCGCCGGGCTGGTCCGCACCGCGCCGCCCGGCGCCGCCGTCCTCGACCTGGCCGCGGTGGCCGGCGAGCCCGTGCCGCCGGGCGCGCCCGTGCTCTGCGCGGCCGACGTCATGGTGGCGGCGGCGTCGCTGGAGGCGTACGAGGGGGGTGTCACCCCGCTGGTCGTCGACGCGCTCCACGACGCGCCCAGGCTCGGCCCGTGGGAGCCGCCGCCCGTCCGCGACGGCGCCGCGCTCGTCGCCGAGCGGGACGCCGCCGTGGCCCGCGTGCTCGACGGCTTCACCGCGCTCAACGTCGTCGCGCCGCGCGCCGACGGCCTGCCCCCGCTGGAGCTGCCCGGCCCCGTCCTGGAGCACGGCGGCGCGACGGCCGGCCCCCGGCGGCGCCGCCTCGGCCTCGGCGAGCTCTACGTCCACAGCGACGGCCACCGGGCCGTGCTGCGCGCCAAGGGCACCGGCGAGACGCTGATGTTCCACAACGGCGGGCCGGCCGGCGCCCTGCGCACCGCGCTCGCGCTGCCGGGGCTCCGCCCGCCCGCCCTTCCCTGCCTGCCCGCCCTGCCCCGCCTCACCTGGGGGAACGTCGTGCTCGCGCGGCGGCGCTGGCAGCTCGGGCGGGCCGCGTCCGAGTCGCTGCGGCACGCCTCGGGCTCGGGCGAGCGCGACCTGCTGCTCGCCATGGCCCGGCTGCGCGAGGCGTACGACCTGCCGCGCACCTTCTTCGCCGCCGCCGGTCCGGCCGGCCGGAACCCCCTCTACGTCGACACCCGCGCCCCTTCGCTCATCGCCGAGCTGGCCGCCCTGGCCGGGGCCGCCGGCGACCGGCTCACGCTCACCGAGGCCCTGCCGGGGCCCGACGACTGCTGGCTGCGCGAGGGCGGGCTGCGCTTCGCCGCCGTGCTCCGCTGCGTCTACCTGCGGCCCGCCCAGCGTCCCGGCGCCGGGCCGTGCCCCCGTCCCCGTCCCCGTCCCTGGACGGAGGAACGCGCCTGATGGACGTGCTCGTCGTGCCTCCGCTGGCGGACTTCACCACCGTGGTGACGCCGCCCGCCGGGATGGCGCTCCTCGACCTCAACGAGCACCTCGTCCGGCGGCTCGCCGACCCCGCCCGGCTGCGGGCCGCCGCCGACCGGCGTCCAGGAGGGCCGCTCACCGCGCTGATCGGGCGGGCGGCGGCCGCCATCCTGGCGCGGGGGGCGTACGACGACGCCCACGTACGGGCCGTCGGCGCCGCGCTGGGCCTGGCCGCCGATCCGGCCGTCCGGCTCGCTGTGGACGGGCTGGAGCTCACCGAGGGCAGCCAGGAGAGCAGCCGCGACCTGCTCGGCGCCGCCCGCCGGTGCGAGCTGTTCGCGCCCGAGATCGAGCTGGCCAGGAAGGTGACGCGCGGGCGGCGGGCGTACGTCGTGATCGACCGCGCCGACCAGCTCCCGGCCGGGTTCGCGCTGGTGGCCGCCCTGGGGGAGGGCGTGACCCTGTGCGGGCGCCACGTCGCCGAGCACCGGGGGGCGCTGCGGCGCGTCCCGGAGCTGGCCGGGGTGAGGTGGGACGGCTGGTCGCCCGAGCAGCTCATCAGACCGCCCTGGTGCGGATCCGCCGCCTCTCCTGACGGGCAGGCACTGCGATGTGAGTTCGCCGGCTCGGGACGCGGGGGCGTCGAGCCGGTGCGGTGGGTCGCGGGGGACCGGCCGTTGCCCGGCGGCGGGGGGCCGTGGGCGGGGCGGCTGGACGTGGCGCGGGCGGCGGCGCTCCCGGGGGAGGCGCTGGCCCGGTGCCGGGGGCTGACGGTGATGCTCACCCGCGTCGACTTCCTGGGCGTGGCCACCGGCCTCACCGGCGGGGCCGCCGACCTGCGCCGCCTGCGGGCCGCGCTCCCGCCGGGCGTTCCGGTGACGGGCGAGCTGGCCGTGGGCGCGCCCGGCGTCACCGCCGAGGCGGCGGAGGAGTCGGCGGAGCTGCTGGCGGGCGGGCTCGCGGGGGTACGGCCGGCGGGGGTCCGGCCGTACCGGATGGGGGTGCGCGCGCCCTGGACGGTGGGCGACGTGCTGTGCCGCCCGCCCCGCGCGGGCCACGACCTGGCCCGGTGGACGGAGTTCGACGCGCCGGGCACCATGTCGCCGGACGAGGTCGCGATCCTCCTGCGGCGGTGGCTGGAGCGGCTGCCGGGGTTGCCGGCCGGGCGGCTGGCGGCCTGCTCCGTCGCCGGGCCCGCCGCCCCCGGCCCTCACGAGGCCGCCTGGGATCCCTGCACGGAGGTCGTCGCGGGCGCCGGCCCCGACGGGCGGGGGCCGGGGACGTTCGCCGTCAACCTGCGTTCCGGCCGCTCGATCCGCCTGCACCACCTCCTGGTCGCCCCGGTCAGCCGCCTGGCCGCCGACCCGCACGCCCTCGACCACCTGGCCGAGCCCGCCCGCCGCCGCCTGACGGCCGAACTCGCCGCGGCCGGCGTCCTGCGGTAGCGGGGAGGGGGCGACGCGGGCACGTCACCGCGTCGGGCACCATGGAAGGCGTGACACGAGGCAGCACCATGGAGGCGTCACCCGGCGCCCTGGACGAGCTGGACAAGCTGGTCGGCCGGGGCGGGGTGGCGGTGCTGAGCGGCGCCGGGCTGTCCACCGAGTCGGGCATCCCCGACTACCGGGGGCCGACCGGGCGGGCGCGGCAGGCCGAGCCGATGACCTACCAGCGTTTCGTCGCCAGCCACGAGGCGCGGCGGCGTTACTGGGCGCGCAGCCACGTCGGCTGGCGGCAGATGGACCTGGCCAGGCCCAACGCCGGGCATCGGGCCGTGGCCGCGCTGGAGCGGCACGGCCTGGTCAGCGGCATCGTCACCCAGAACGTCGACGGCCTGCACCAGGCGGCCGGCGCGGACCGGGTGATCGAGCTGCACGGCGGCCTCGACCGGGTGATGTGCCTGAGCTGCCGTGAGCGCACCTCGCGCGCGGAGCTGGACCGCCGCCTGCGCGAGGCCAATCCCGGCTGGGCGGCCACCAGCGACGTGATCAACCCCGACGGCGACGCGGTGCTCACGGACGAGCAGGTCGCCGGGTTCCGCGTGGTCGACTGCACCGGCTGCGGCGGCCTGCTCAAGCCGGACGTGGTGTTCTTCGGCGAGAACGTCCCCCGCCCGCGCGTCGATGAGTGCTTCGCCGTCGTGGAGAGCGCCCGGGCGCTGCTCGTGCTCGGCTCCTCGCTGGCGATCAGGTCGGGGCTGCGGTTCGTGCAGCGGGCGGCGGCGCGCGGCGTCCCGATCGCGATTGTCAACCAGGGCCCGACCGGCGGCGACGCCGACGCCGCGCTGCTCGTGGACGCCCCGCTCGGCGCGACCCTGACCGCCCTGGCCGGCCGGCTGGGTGCACAATAGGGCGCATGCCCGCCCGATCGTGCCCCTGCGGCCTGCCCGCCCCCTACGACGACTGCTGCGGCAAGCTGCACCGCGGCGAGGCGGCGGCGGTCACCGCCGAGCAGCTCATGCGCTCGCGCTTCAGCGCGTTCGCCGTGGGCGACGCGGCCTACCTGCTGCGCACCTGGCATCCGGCGGGCCGCCCGGTCCGGCTCGACCTCGACCGGCGGCTGCGCTGGACCCGGCTGGAGGTCCTGGCCGCCACGGGTGGCAGCGTCGTGCACACCGAGGGCACGGTCCGCTTCCGCGCCCACTACGTGGAGCGCGGGCGGCCGGGCGAGATGGAGGAGCACAGCCGGTTCGTCCGGCTGGACGGGCGCTGGGTCTACGCCGGGGCGCTCTGAGCCGTCAGAGCTCGGGCTTGCGGGCCACCCCGCCCACGAACGTGTGGTACGTGATGCCGGGCATGGCGTGGTCGTCCTCGCCCGGCCGCCACTCCGGCAGCGGCACCAGGCCGGGCTCCAGCAGGTCCAGCCCGTCGAAGTAGGCGAGGATCTCCGCGCGGGTGCGCCACCGTCCGGTGCCCATCGTCTCGTTGAAGATCTTCTCCGCCGAGTACGCCTGCCGCGACACCTCGGGCAGCTCCGGCCCGGGGTTGTGGAAGTGGGAGACGGCGAGGTAGCTGCCGGGCACCAGACGGTCCATCAGCCGCCGGGTGATGCCGCCGGGGTCCTCGTGGTCGGCCAGGTGGTGCAGGATGCCCAGCAGCAGCAGCGCCACCGGCCGGTCGAAGTCGATCAGCCGCCGGACCTCGGGGTTGTGCAGGATCGCCTCGGGGTCGAGCAGGTCGGCCTCGACCACGGTGGTGGTGTCGTCCACGGCCAGCAGGGCCCGGCCGTGGACGAGCACGATCGGGTCGTGGTCGACGTAGACGACGTGCGTGCCGGGCGCGACCGCCTGGGCGATCTCGTGCACGTTGCCCTGGGTGGGCAGGCCGGAGCCGATGTCGAGGAACTGCCGGATGCCGGCCTCGCCGGCGAGGAAGCGCACCACCCGGCCCAGGAACTCGCGGTTGGCCCGCGCCGCCTGGGGCGCGTCCGGCGCGACCTCCAGCGCCCGCCGCGCGGCCATCCGGTCGGCCTCGTAGTTGTCCTTGCCGCCGAGCATGAAGTCGTAGACCCGCGAGACGCTGGGTCTCGTCGTGTCGATCCCGCGCGGCGCGCGCTCCTGCTCGCTCTCGGCCACCCTCGGCTCCTCCTGCCTGCGACGTCACGGGGGACGTTGCCGATGATCGTACGACGTCAGACCCCGGAAGATCCCGACTTTCTGCCATTTATCCCGATCAGGCGGACTCCCGTACCACCAGCTCGGTCGGCAGCACCACGGGCTCGACGGGACCGGCCCCGTCCAGCAGCGCGAACAGCAGCCGCATCGTCTCCTGCGCCATCTTCGCGAGCGGCTGGCGGATCGTGGTCAGCGGCGGATGGGTCGAGACCGCCACCGCCGAGTCGTCGAACCCGCCCACCGCCACGTCGTCCGGCACCCGCCGCCCGGCCGCGCGCAGCGCCGCGAGGGCCCCGGCCGCCATCAGGTCGGAGGCGACGAAGACCGCGTCGAGGTCGGGGGAGCGCTCCAGCAGCTCGTGCATGGCCCGCTCGCCGCTCGCCTGCGTCCAGTCGCCGTGCGCGATGAGCCGCTGGGTGGCCTTGCGGCCCAGCACCTCGGCGAAGCCCTCCAGGCGCTGGATGCCGCCCGGCGTGTCCATCGGCCCGGTGATCATCGCGATCCTGCGGCGGCCCTGGCGGACGAAGTACTCGGTCATCTGCCGGGCGCCGAGGCGCTCGTCGGCGGCCGCGTACGGGATGACGTTCTCGTGGCCGATGACCGCGCCGACCGACACCGCGGGCGGGCCGCCGGAGCCCAGGGCCTGCACCAGCGGGTCGCCCGCGTGCGTGGAGACCAGCAGCACCCCGTCGGCGTGGCCGCCGCGCACGTAGCGGACCACCCGCTCGCGGTCGCCCTCGTCGCCGGCCATCATCATCACCAGCGACAGGTCCCGCTCGGCCAGCATCCTGATCGCGACCCGGATCAGCGTGCTGTAGTTGGGGTCCTCGAACAGTTTCTCGTGCGGCTCCGACAGCACCATCACCACCGAGCCGGTGCGCTGGGTGACCAGGCTCCTGGCGGCGCGGTTGACGACGTAGCCGGTCTCGGAGATCGCCCGCTCGATGGCCACGCGCGCCGCGGGGCTGACGTACTTGTCCCCGTTGAGCAGGCGGGAGACCGTGCCGCGGGACACGCCCGCGGCCGCGGCCACATCGTGGATCGTAGGGCGTTTCATTTCACGGCTCCGGAGGACAGATCGGTCCTCCAGTATCGCTGCATCGTGAGGAACAACGCGATCAGCGGCACGATCGACAGGAACGCCCCGGTGAGGATCAGGTTGTAGAGCGCGGGCTGGTTGGCCCCGGCCATGAGCAGCGTGTAGAGGCCGACCGTGAGCGGGAACTTGCCGTCGTCGCCCAGCATGATGAACGGCAGCAGGAAGTTGTTCCAGATCGCCACGAACTGGAACAGGAAGATCGTCACCATGCCGGGCACCATGAGCGGCATCGCCACCCGCGCCATCAGCCGGCCCTCGCCCGCCCCGTCGATCCGGCCCGCCTCCAGCAGCGAGTCGGGGATGGCCGCCGAGGCGTAGATGCGGGCCAGGTAGATGCTGTACGGGTGCAGGATCTGCGGCAGCAGCACCGCCCAGTACGTGTCCGCCAGCCCGACCTTGCTGAACAGCAGGTACTGCGGGATGGCCAGCACCACGGCGGGCACCAGGATGCCGCCGATGAGGATGTTGAAGATGGCGTTCCGGCCGGGGAAGCGGTATTTCGCCAGCGCGTACCCGGAGATCGCCGAGACCGCGGTGGACAGCAGCGCCCCGCCGCCCGCGTAGAGCAGCGTGTTGCCCGCCCACAGCCAGAACACGCCGTCGCGGTAGGCGAAGAGCTGCTCGACGTTGTCGAGGAAGCCCGTGCCGAACGCCAGCGTCGAGGTGCTGAACAGCTCGCCCGGCGACTTGGTGGCCGCGATGAACACCCAGAACACCGGGAACAGGCAGTAGATCGCCCCGAGGAGCAGCAGCGCGGTCGGCGCGATGCCCCACGGTCCTTGAACGGCCGCGCCGCGGCGGCGGTGCGAGGTGGCGGTGACCCCGGCCATCAGCCCTCCCCGAAGGCGTGGTTGCGGACCACGCGCAGGAACCCGAACGACAGGACGAGCGAGACCGCCGCGATGACGATCGAGGTGGCGGCGGCCGAGTACAGGTCGCCGGTGACGAACGCGTCCCGGTAGACCTTCATGAGCGGGCTCCAGGTGGAGCTGATCGTGTTGGTCAGCGGGCGCAGCGTGGTGGGCTCGGTGAACACCTGGATGGTGGCGATGATCGAGAACACCGTGGTGAGGATGATCGCCGGGGTCAGGATCGGGATCTTGACCCGGACGGCGATCTGGAGCTCCGAGGCGCCGTCGAGCCGGGCGGCCTCGTACAGGTCGCGCGGGATGGCCCGGAGCGTGGTGTAGAGCACGAGCATGTTGAAGCCGGTGCCGCCCCACACCGCCACGTTCGCCATCGAGTACGTCACCGTGGTGGCCCCGAGCAGGTCGGCGTCGAGCACGGAGCGGATCGGGCTGAGCGAGGGCAGGTAGAGGAAGCCCCACAGCAGGGTGGCGGCCACCCCCGGCACCGCGTACGGCAGGAAGATCGCGATCCGGGAGAAGCGCGCCAGCCGCACCCGCGCCGAGTCCAGCAGCAGCGCGAACAGCAGCGCGAGGCCGAGCATGACGACCAGCACCAGCGCGCCGTACCCGAGCACCCGCAGCCAGCCCTGCCACAGCTCGGCGTCGGCGAGCGCGGCGGAGAAGTTGTCGAAGCCGACGAACACCTCCCGCCGCGCCCCCTTCCCGAGCCCGAGCCCCGACACCTTGGTCCGGCGCATCGCCAGGTGGACGGTGTAGCCGATGGGCACCGCGAGGAAGAGCGTGAACAGCACGACCGCCGGGGTCAGGAAGAGGTACGGCCAGGCGCTCCTACGTCCCTGGTTCATTGCGCGATCTGGAAGCCGGCCTTGCGCATGTCCGCGACCGTGGCGTCCTGCATGGACTGCACGGCCTCGGCGAAGGGCAACTTGTTCTGCACGGCCTTGTCGAAGGCGTCCTTGAAGGCGTTGTACGTCACGCCGACGTTCGGGCCGAAGGTGAAGCCGCGGGCGCCCGCGGAGACGGCGGCGGCCTGCTGCCAGAAGTCGGGCTGGTTGGAGAAGTACTCGGGGGCCTCGCCGAGCGACGACTGGGCCTTGGTGGCGGCCGGGTAGATCGCGGCCTCCTCGACCAGCAGCCCGATCGCCTCCGGGTCGGTGTTGAGCCAGGTGGCGAACTGCGCGGCGGCGGCCTTGTTCGGGGTCTTGGCCGACACGGCGGTGGACGAGCCGCCCCAGAAGCCGCTGACGTTCTCGCCGGCGTTCCACTGCGGGAGCGGGGCGGCGGCCCACTTGCCCTTGGCCTTGGGCGCGTTGCTCGACAGCACGCCGGGCGCCCAGACGGCGGACGGCCAGGTGAGCAGCTTGCCGTCGTTGAGCGCCTTGTTCCACTCGGGGGTGAAGTACGGCATGTCGTCGACGGCGCCCTCCTTCACCAGGCCGCCCCAGTAGTCGGCGACCTTCCTGGTGGCCTCGTCGGCGATGTTCACCTTCCAGGACTCGCCCTCGATCGACCACCACTGGGCGCCGGCCTGCTGGGCGTAGCCTGTGAACGCTCCCGGGTCCTTGCTGGAGAACGTCCCGAGGTGGACCTTCGGGTCCTTCCTGCGCACGGCGCGGGCCGCGTCGGCGTACTCCTGCCAGGTCTTCGGCACCTCGATGCCGTACTTGTCGAACAGGTCCTGGCGGTAGAAGAGCATCATCGGGCCGCTGTCCTGCGGGATGCCGTAGACGCCTTCGGTGCCGAGCGTGACCAGGCGCCACAGGCCCTCGGTGAACTCGCCCTGGATGGCCGCGGTCTCGGCCTTGATGTCGGCCACCGCGTCGGCGGCGATGAACGAGGGAAGGTGCTGGTACTCGGCCTGGACCAGGTCGGGCGGGTTGCCGGCCTTGGCGGCGGTGAGGTACTTGGCGGCCGCGTCGTCGCCGCCGGCCTGCTTGCTGACCGTGACCTGGATGTCGGGGTGTGCCTTGTTCCAGACCTCCACGATCTTGTCCATGTTGGGGGCCCAGGTCCAGTAGGTGAGCTTGACCGGTCCCTGGGCCGCGGGGGCGGAGCTTTGCGGCGCCGCGGAGCTCTGGGGGGCGGGCTCGCCGGACCCGCAGGCGGCGAGGGTGGCCGTGAGGGCGACGGCCAGCGCTGCTCCGAGACGGTTGGCGCGCATGCGTACCTCCGTAAGGTTCTGTGAACGTGCACAGAGTGGAACAGCGCTGAAATGCCCGTCAAGAGGCGTTACGTTCTCGTTAACCCACGGAAAACCCCTGATCCGTCCCCGGGCTGTTCCCAACGATGCGGAGAGGGATTACTGTGCACGTTCACAGAAGCTTTCCAAGGGGGATGGATGTATCCGGAGCGTCCTGCCGGCCTCGCCTTCGGCGGGGACTACAACCCAGAGCAGTGGCCGCGCGAGGTCCTGGAGGAGGACGCGGCCCTCATGCGGGAGGCCGGGGTCAACCTGGTCAGCCTGGGCATGTTCTCGTGGGCGCTGATGGAGCCGGCCGAGGGACGTTACGACTTCGGCTGGCTGGACGAGATCCTCGACCGGCTGCACGCGGCCGGCGTCGCCGTGGACCTCGCCACCCCGACGGCCGCGCCGCCCGCCTGGTTCGTCGCCGCGCACCCCGACGTGCTGCCGGTGACCAGGGAAGGCGTGCGGATCGGGTTCGGCGGGCGGCAGAGCGCCTGCTCCAGCGCGCCGGCCTTCCGCGAGGCGACCGCCCGGCTGGTGCGGGCGCTGGGCGAGCACTACCGCGACCATCCGGCCGTGGCCATGTGGCACGTGCACAACGAGTACGGGGCGCCGCTCGGCGAGTGCTACTGCGAGCACAGCGTGGCCGCCTGGCGGACGTGGCTGCGTGCCACGTACCAGGACATCTCCGCGCTGAACGACGCCTGGGGGACCACCTTCTGGGGTCAGACCTACACCGACTGGTCGCAGATCGACGCCCCGCGCCTCAACCACACGGTCGTCAACCCGGCCCAGCGCCTGGACTACGCCCGCTTCAGCGACGGCCAGCACCGCGAGCACTACGCGCTCCAGCGCGACATCCTGCGCGAGCTCACCCCGCACCTGCCCGTCACCACGAACTTCGCCGGCACCGTCAACTGCAAGTCCACCGACCTCTGGCAGTGGGCCCGCGAGCTCGACGTCGTCGCCAACGACCACTACCTGCGCGCCGAGCAGCCCGACAACCACATCGACCTGGCGATGTCCGCCGACCTCGCCCGCTCGGTGGCCGGCGGCGCGCCCTGGATGCTCATGGAGCACTCGGCGGGCGCGGTCAACTGGCAGCCGCGCAACCTCGCCAAGCGGCCCGGCGAGATGCGCCGCAACAGCCTCGCCCACGTGGCGCGCGGCTCCGACAGCGTGCTGTTCTTCCAGTGGCGGGCCTCCAGGTTCGGGGCCGAGAAGTTCCACTCCGGGCTGGTGCCGCACGCCGGGACCGACTCCGGGCAGTGGCGCGAGGTGGTCCGGCTGGGCGCCGACCTGCGGCGGCTGGCCGGGGTACGGGGGAGCCGGGTGCGGGCCGAGGTGGCGCTGGTCTGGGACTGGGAGTCGTACTGGGCACTGGAACTGGACTGGCGGCCGTCGGTGGACCTGTCCTTCCGCGAGCGGATGGACGCCTTCTACGAGGCGTTGTGGCGGGAGCACGTCACCGTGGACTTCGTCCACCCTTCTGCTGATATTTCGGGGTATCGGGTGGTGGTGGCGCCCAGCGCGTACCTGCTGACCGAGGCCGGCGCCAAGAACCTGCACCGGTACGTCGAGGCGGGCGGGCACCTGCTGGTGTCGTACTTCTCCGGCATCGTGGACGAGCACGACGCCATCCACCCCGGCCCCCACCCGGGCGCGCTGCGCGAGCTGCTCGGCCTCTCGGTCGAGGAGTTCCACCCGCTGCGGCAGGACGAGACCGTTCCTCTGACCACCGAGCCGGACGCGGCCGGGACGGAGGCCGTGCGGGGGCGGATCTGGTCGGAGCGGGTGCGCCCGGCGGGAGCGGTCACCGTGCGCGCCTTCGCCGGCGGCCCCGACGCCGGCCACCCCGCCTTCACCCGGCACGACCTCGGCGCGGGCACCGCCTGGTACCTCAGCACCGCCCCCACCGGCGGCCGGGCGCTCCGGGACCTGCTCGGCCAGGTGCTCGACCGCGCGGGCGTGTCGCGGCCGCGCGGCCTGCCCGAGCACCTGGAGCTCGTCCGCCGGGGCCGCCACGTGTTCCTCATCAACCACGGCGACGAGCCGGTGACGGTCGAGGGGGTGACCGGCGTCAGCGTGTTCGACGGCGAGCGCTGCGACGGCCGGGTCACCGTCGCGGCCAGCGCCGTCACGGTCGTCGAGGAAACCCCCCGAACCGAAGGAGAACGCGCATGAGGCGCATCCTGACCGTCCTGTCCCTGCTGTTACTCACCGCCGCCGCACTGGCGGCCCAGCCCGCCCAGGCGCAGGGCCCCGGGGCGCGCCTGGCGATCCGCGGCGCCGACGTCTCCAGCCTCGCCAAGTCCGAGGCGCTCGGCGGCGTCTACCGCGACGCGCTCGGCCGCCGCGCCGACGCCCTGCGCGTCCTGTCCCAGGCGGGGCTCAACTTCATCCGGCTCAAGGTCTGGGTGAACCCGGCCGACGGCTACAACACCAAGGCCAGGGTGCTCGCCGTCGCCAAGCGGGCCAAGGCCCAGGGGCTGAAGCTGCTCGTCGACTTCCACTACTCCGACACCTGGGCCGACCCCGGCAAGCAGTACAAGCCGGCGGCGTGGGAGTCGCTGAGCTTCGACCGGCTCCGGCAGGCCGTCGCCGACCACACCTACGACGTGCTCGACGCGCTGCGCCGCCAGGGCACCCCCGCCGACCTGGTCCAGGTCGGCAACGAGATCAACGGCGGCCTGCTCTGGCCCGACGGCTCCAACGCGAACTGGGCGAACACCGCCGCGCTGCTGAACGCCGGCCACGACGCCGTCAAACGGGTCTCGCCCGCGACCAAGGTCGTGCTGCACCTGGCCAACGGCGGCGACAACGGGTTGTACCGGTGGTGGTTCGACAACGCCGCCGCGTACGGCATCAGGCACGACGTCATCGGGGTGTCGTACTACCCGTACTGGCACGGGACGCTAGAGGGTTTCCAGGCCAACCTCAACGACGTCGCCACCCGCTACGGCAAGCCGATCGTCGTGGTGGAGACCGGCTATCCCTTCACCACCGCCGACGACGACGGCTGGGAGAACCTCATCGGCTCGCCCGAGCCGTACCCCGGCTACCGGGCCACGCCGCAGGGGCAGTCGGCCATGCTGGCGAAGGTCGCCGACATCGTCAGGCAGGTCCCGAACGGTCTCGGCCTCGGCCTGTTCACCTGGGAGGCGACCTGGACCGGGGTGCCGGGCAACGGCTGGGACCCGGCCGACCCGTCCTCAGGCAACGCGTGGGAGAACCAGGCGCTCTTCGACTTCGCCGACCGCCCGCTGCCCGCGATGGCGGTCCTCGGCGGGGCCTTCGGCCCCGGCCTCCGGCTCGGCGCCGCCTGAGCCTCCCTGGCGCGGGCGTGGCGGGTTGGCATGATGGGCCCATGACACCCGACGAGCTGCTCACCACCACCCGCAGCGTCCGCAAGCGCCTCGACCTGACCAGGCCCGTGCCGATGGAACTCGTCCGCGAGTGCCTGGAGATCGCGTTGCAGGCCCCCAGCGGCGGCAACGCCCAGGGCTGGCACTGGGTCGTGGTCACCGACCCGGAGCGGCGCAAGGCGATCGGCGACTACTACGGCCGGGCCACCCGCGCCTACCTCGCCTCGAAATCGTCGGCCGGCGCCCTGTTCCAGGACGACCCGGAGCGGGCGGCGGTGCAGCGGCGGGTCTCCGACAGCGCCGCCTACCTGGGCGAGCACATGGGGGAGGCGCCGGTCCTGGTGATCCCCTGCATCGAGGCGCCCAGGCTGCCCGAGGGCAACCAGGCCGGGCTGTGGGGGTCGCTGCTGCCGGCCGCGTGGAGCTACATGCTGGCCGCCCGCGCCCGCGGCCTCGGCACCGCCTGGACGAGCCTGCACCTGGTGTACGAGACCGAGATCGCCGAGTTGCTCGGCATCCCGGCCGACGTCCGGCAGGGCGCGCTCATCCCCACGGCCTACTACACGGGCGAGACGTTCAAGCCGGCCCGCAGGCAGCCGCTTGACGACGTTCTTCACCTCGACGGCTGGTGACGGGTTAAGATCACCGGCGTAATCCCCCCGTACCCCAAGGAGCCGGTGATGCCCGACAATGATCAGGAAAGCGCACCACAGGGGATAGACACCAGCAGGCCGAGCGTGTCGCGCGTCTACGACTTCATGCTCGGCGGCACCGACAACTACGCCGCCGACCGGCAGGTCGCCGAGCTGGCGCTGAAGATCGCGCCGGACGCGCCGCAGGCCGCCAGGGCCAACCGCGCGTTCCTGCGGCGCACGGTCCGCCACCTCGCGGGCGAGGCCGGCGTCCGGCAGTTCATCGACGTCGGCTCCGGCCTGCCCACCCAGGGCAACGTGCACGAGATCGCCCAGGCGGTCGCGCCCGGCACGCACGTCGTCTACGTCGACCACGACCCGATGGTGCAGGTCCACGGCGGGGCGCTGCTCGCCGACGACGACACGACGGCCGTGGTGCACGCCGACGCCCGCGAGCCGGAGAGCATCCTCGCCGACCCGCGCACGCGCGCCCTCATCGACTTCGACCGGCCGGTGGGGCTGCTGATGTTCGGGCTGCTGCACCACCTGGCCGACGAGGAGGACCCGGCCGGCATCGTGGCCCGCCTGGTGGCGCCGCTCGCCCCCGGCAGCCACGTGGTCATCTCCCACTTCCACAACCCGGGCGCGGCCCACCCCGAGGTCGCCGCGCAGGCGGCCGAGGCCGAGAGGCTGTTCAACGAGCATCTCGGCACCGGCCGCTGGCGCACCCGCGAGGAGCTGCTGGCCTACTTCGACGGCCTGGAGCTGCTGGAGCCCGGCCTCGTGCCGCTGCCGGAATGGCGGCCGGACGAGGGCGACGACGCCGGTCTCGGGATCACCTACCACACCTTCGTCGGCGGGGTGGGGCGCAAGCCGTAGCGGCTCACTCGGGCAGCTTGCCCGCGGCCACCACGTCGCGATACCAGTGGGCGCTGTCCTTCCAGGTGCGCTCCATCGTCTGCCGGTCCACCCGGACGATGCCGAACCGCTTGGCGTAGCCGTGCGCCCACTCGAAGTTGTCCATCAGCGACCACACGAAGTAGCCGCGCACGTCCGCGCCGCCCGCGATGGCCTCGGCCACGGCGGACAGGTGCCGGCGCAGGTAGTCGACCCGGTCGGCGTCGTGGACCAGCCCGTCCGGCCCGACCGGGTCGGGGAACGCGGCGCCGTTCTCGGTGATCATGAGGGGCAGGCCCGGGTAGTCGCGGTCCAGGCGCAGCAGCAGCTCGGTCAGGCCGGTCTCGTCGATGTTCCAGCCCATCTCGGTGTACGGGCCGGGCTGGCGTACGAACTCCACGTCCTCGCAGGCGATCCACGGGGAGGCGGCCCCGTCCTGGTGGCCGTCGGCCGTCTCCTTCGCGGCGGAGCCGTCCCAGTGCCGCACCAGCGTCGGGTTGTAGTAGTTGACGCCGAGCACGTCCAGCGGCTGGCGGGCGGCGGCCTCGTCGCCGTCGCGCACGAACGACCAGTCGGTCACCGAGGAGGTGGCCTCGATGAGGTCGCGCGGGTAGGCGCCCTCCAGCATCGGCCCAAGGAAGGCCAGGTTGGACAGGGCGTCCGCCTTGCGCACCGCCGCCGCGTCCGCCTCGGACACGCCGCGCACGTGGTGCAGGTTGAGCGTGACCGACATCTGCGCGTCCCTGGCCGCGGTCGAGCGGAGCGCCTGCACCGCCAGGCCGTGCCCGAGGTTGAGATGGTGGACGGCGGCCAGCGCCGCGGCCGGATCGGTGCGGGCCGGGGCGTGCACGCCGGAGGCGTAGCCCAGGTACGCCGAGCACCACGGCTCGTTCAGCGTGATCCAGGTGTGCACGCGGTCGCCGTACCGCTCGCCCATCAGGCGGGCGTACTCGGCGAAGCGCAGCGCGGTGTCGCGGGCCGGCCAGCCGCCCGCGTCCTCCAGCTCCTGCGGCAGGTCCCAGTGGTAGAGGGTGGCGACGGGGGCGATGCCACGGGCCAGCAGGCCGTCGATGAGCCGGTCGTAGAAGGCCGCGCCGGGCTCGTTCAGCCCGCCGGTGCCGCCCGGCTGGACGCGCGGCCAGGAGATCGAGAAGCGGTAGGCGCCGACGCCGAGCCCGGCCAGCAGGTCGAGGTCGGACTCCAGCCGGTGGTAGTGGTCGCAGGCGAGGTCACCGGTGTCGCCGCCCGCGACCAGGCCAGGGGTGTGCGAGAAGGTGTCCCAGATGGACGGGCCGCGGCCGTCCTCGTTCCAGGCGCCCTCGACCTGGTAGGCGGCGGTGGCGGTGCCCCACAGGAAGCTCTCGGGGAAGGTCGTCATGCTGCTCCTTCAAGGATGATCTCGATCTCGTCGATGTCCGGCCCGGCGGTCGCCCGCACACCGCCGGCCAGCAGGTTCCAGGACGTGGCCGCGCCCTCGACGCGCCGGGCCCGCACCCGCTCGCCGTCCCGCGACACCTCGAAGACCGCCCCGATGCCCCCGTCCACGGTGGGAACGGTAACAGTGCGGTGATCGCCGTCCGCGAGCCGGTACGCCCGCAGGGTCACGCCGTCGGCGTAGTCGTAGTCGGGCCGGTCCTCGCGCGCGCCGACCGGCAGCACCGCGCCCGGCCGCACCAGCAGCGGCAGGCTGTCGAAGCCGTGCACCTCGGTGTGCCAGCCGGGGCCCGTCACCGTCCCGCCGTCCAGCAGGCGGGTCCACTCGCCGGCGGGCACGTAGTAGGAGACCTCGCCCCCGGCCGACAGCACCGGCGCGACCAGCAGGTCCGGGCCCAGCATGTACTGGGCGTCGAGGTGGTCGCAGGCCCGGTCGCCGGGGAACTCCAGCTGCATCGCCCGCATCACCGGCAGCCCGTCCGTGGTCGCGCGCACCGCGGCCCCGTACAGGTAGGGCATGAGCCGCGCCTTGAGCCTGGTGAACGCGCGCAGCACGGTCACCGACTCCTCGTCGAACAGCCACGGCACCCGGTACGACGAGCTGCCGTGCAGCCGGCTGTGCGACGACAGCAGCCCGAAGGCCACCCACCGCTTGAACACCGCGGGATCCGGCCGGCCCTCGAACCCGCCGATGTCGTGGCTCCAGAACCCGAACCCGGCCAGGCCGAGGGAGAGCCCGCCGCGCAGCGACTCGGCCATCGCCTCGAACGTGGACTCGCAGTCGCCGCCCCAGTGCACCGGCAGCCGCTGCCCGCCGACGGTCGCCGACCGGGCGAACAGCACGGCGGGGCCGCGCTCGGCCAGCACGTCGTGGACGGTCTCGTTGTAGAGCAGCGTGTAGTAGTTGTGCATGCGCTCGGGGTCGGAGCCGTCGGCGTAGGCCACGTCGGTGGGGACGCGCTCGCCGAAGTCGGTCTTGAACGCGTCCACGCCCATGTCGAGCAGCGCGCGCAGCTTGCCCGCGTACCACTCCCGGGCGGCCGGCGAGGTGAAGTCGACCAGCGCGCGCCCCGCCTGCCAGTGGTCGTCCTGCCACACGGTGCCGTCCGGGCGGCGCAGCAGGTGGCCGAGCCGCCGGCCCTCGTCGAACAGCGCCGACGCCTGCCCGATGTACGGGTTGATCCACACGCACACCCGCAGCCCGCGCTCCTTGAGCCGGCGCAGCATGCCCTCGGGGTCCGGGAACGTCTCCGGGTCCCACTCGAAGTCGCACCAGCGGTAGCGGCGCATCCAGAAGCAGTCGAAGTGCAGCACGCTGAGCGGGATGTCCCGCTCGGCCATCCCGGACGCGAACGACGTGACCGTGGCCTCGTCGTAGTCGGTGGTGAACGACGTGGACAGCCAGAGCCCGAACGACCAGGCGGGCGGCAGCGCCGGACGGCCGGTCAGCGCGGTGTAGCGGCGCAGGATGTCGGCCGGCGTCGGGCCGTGGATCACCAGGTACTCCAGCTCGTGCCCCTCGACGCTGAACTGCACCCGCGACACCGTCTCCGACCCCACCTCGAACGACACCCGCCCCGGATGGTTGACGAACACGCCGTAGCCGCGGTTGGTCAGGTAGAACGGGATGTTCTTGTAGGCCAGCTCGCTGGCCGTGCCGCCGTCGTCGTTCCAGATGTCGACGCTCTGCCCGTTGCGCACCAGCGGGCCGAAGCGCTCGCCGAGCCCGTACACCAGCTCCCCGGCGCCCAGCCGGAGCTGCTCGACCAGGAAGTGCCGCCCGCCGGCGTCCTCCATGACGGCGAGGCTCCTGCCGTCGCCGCGGGTCAGCTCCCTGCCGCCGGCGCTGAACGCCAGCTCCCACGGCGCGTCCCTGCGCAGCCGCGCGGTGAGTGAGCCGCTGGTCAGGCTCGCGTGGCCGGCGTCCACGTCGATCCCGGCCGCGACCGGCTCCCCGCGCAGCTCGAAGACGGGGGAGTCCGGCACCGACCCGGCGAGGTGCACCACGCGGACGCTGATCACGTCCGGCATCGGCGAGGAGACGTCCACGCGCAGGACCGGGCCGTCGATGGTGGCGCCGCGGTGGGTGATCGGCCGGGTGGGCGCGAGGATCCGTAGGGACCCGCCCGCCTGGTCCGCCGTCACGTCGTGGGCCGCGGCGGCGTACGAGGCCCGCACGCCCGGCCGCATCCGCCAGTAACCGTCCTTGAACTTCATCCCGTCCGCCCCAGAGGTCGAGTCACGTGCGCCGGCGCAGCGCGGCGACCGCGCGCGGCGGCAGGGTAACGGGGCCGTCGGCGACGGCTCCGGTCAGCAGGTCCTCGCAGCGTCCGCCGGGGTCCACGCGGGCGGTCGCGGCGCCGTGGTTCAGCAGGAACAGCACCTCGCCGCGGCGTACCGCCTCGACGCCCGGCGGCAGCTCGGCGACCTCGCCGCGCACGCCCGCGTCCGCCAGCGCCCGCGCCATCACCTCGGCGAGGGCGGCGGGCTCCGGCAGGGTGGCGACGTACCAGGCGACGCCGTCGCCGGCGCGGTGCCGCAGCACCGCCGGCCGCCCGGCCAGGTCGCCGCCGGTGAACCCGGCCACGGCCTCGGCCCCTTCGGCGGCCATCAGCTCGGTCCAGGTGTGCGCGGTGAACGCGTCGCCGTCGCGCCAGCGGCAGCCGACCTCGCCCGCCGCGGGCAGCCACTCCTCGCCGGAGGCGCCGAGCACCGCGCGCAGCGGCGCGGGGAACCGCCCGGTGCGTACGTGCCCGTCCGGGTCCACCACCCCGGAGAACGGGCCGACGACCAGCGTGCCGCCGCCCCGTACGTACGCGGTCAGCGCGTCCGCGTCCCGGTCGGTGACGAGGAACAGGTTCGGGACGACGACCAGCGCGTACCCGCCCAGCTCGGCGCCCGGCGGCACCACGTCCACGCCGACGCCCCGCTCCCACAGCGGCAGGTAGTAGGCGAGCAGCTGCTCGTCGGCCCGCAGCCGGTCGCTCGGCCGGCCCGGCTCCTCCAGCGCCCACCAGCTCTCCCAGCCGAACACCAGCGCCACCCGCGCCGGCACCGGCTGCCCCGCCACCCCGCCGAGCCTCCGCAGCTCCCGCCCGTGCGCGCGCACCTCGCGGTGCAGCCGGGTGCTGGGGCCGGCGTGCGGCACCATCGCCGAGTGGAAGCGTTCGGCGCCGAAGCGGGAGGCGCGCCACTGGAAGTAGCACAGGCCGTCCGCGCCCCGGGCCAGCGCCTGCAGCGACTCCAGCCGGAGCTGCCCCGGCGGCTTGGGCAGGTTGTGCGGCCGCCAGTTGACCGCGCCGGCCGCCTGCTCCATCAGCAGCCACGGCCGGCCGCCCGCCAGGCCGCGCATGAGGTCGTGGACCAACGCGGTGCGCGCCGGGGCGAGCGGGTCGCCCGGGTCGGGGTAGCAGTCGTTGGAGACGACGTCCTCCTCGGCGGCCCACCTCCAGGCGTCCACCGGCTTGAACAGCCCCATGAAGTTGGTGGTGACCGGGATGTCCGGCGTGTGCTCGCGCAGCACGTCACGCTCGGCGCGGAAGTGGTCGAGCAGCGCGTCGGAGCAGAACCGCTGCCAGTCGAGGCTCTGCGTCGGGTTCACCAGGTACGGGGCCCGGCGCGGCGGCAGGATCTCCGCCCAGCCGGAGTAACGCTGGCTCCAGAACGTGGTGCCCCACGCCGCGTTGAGCGCGTCCAGGCCGCCGTAGCGCCGCTCCAGCCAGGTGCGGAACGCCTGCGCCGAGACGTCGCAGTGGCAGACCTGGCCGTACTCGTTGCCCACGTGCCAGAGAGCGAGCGCGGGGTGGCCCGCGTAGCGGGCGGCGAGGTCGCGCACGAGGCCGAGCGCCCGCTCCCGGTAGACCGGCGAGGACGGGCAGAACTGGTTGCGCGAGCCGTACCAGAGCCGGTGTCCCGAGGCGTCCACCGGCAGCGTCTCCGGCTGGAGATGCCCCAGCCACGGCGGCGGCGAGGCGGTCGGGGTGGCGAGGTCCACCGCGATCCCGGCGCCGGCCATCAGGTCCATGACCCGGTCCAGCCAGCCGAAGTCGCGCGCCCCCGGCTCCGGCTCCAGCCGCGCCCAGCTGAACACGCCGACCGTCACCAGGTTGACCCCGGCGTCGCGCATCAGCGCGACGTCCTCGGCCCAGACCTCCTCCGGCCACTGCTCGGGGTTGTAGTCACCGCCGAACAGCAGGCCACGGCCTGCCGTGAGGCGCTCCAGCCCACTCACGCGCAGCCCGCTCATGCGCCGGCTCGCGGGGGACCCGAGCTGCCGCCGGGCACCAGCTGGCACGGCACCAGCCGCTGCCGCGGGGGACCGTCGCCCTGGAGCCGGTCGATGAGCATGCGCGCGCCGAGCCGGCCGAGCTCGGCGCTCGGCGGCTCCAGCGTCGTCAGGCTGGGGTGGAACATCGCCGCCGCCCGCGCCGACGACAGCACCAGCACCACCGTCAGGTCCTCCGGGACGCGCCAGCCGCGCGCCGCCACGCCCGCGAGCACGCCGGCCGCCGCGTGGTCGTCGGCCACGGCCAGCGCCGTCACGCCGGGGCGCTCGGCCATCAGCCGCTCGAACGCCTGCCTGCCCTCCTCGGCCGAGCCCGGCAGGAAGCCGTCCACGTAGCCGATGCCCGCCTCGCGGGCGGCCGCGGCGAACTCCGCTGCCATCCGGGCCGCCGGGCCGTAGCCCTCGGCGTACCGGCCGGGGGAGAGGTTGAAGAAGGCCAGCTCGCGGTGGCCGAGCCCGGCCACGTGCGCGACCGCGTCGCGGGCGGTGGCGGCGAAGTCGATGTCGGCGTGGTCGATCGCGTCCGGCTCGCGGGTGCGGCCGATCATCGCGAACGGCACCCCGGCCGCGGACAGGAACTCCGTCCGCTCGTCGTCCAGCCGCACCTCCATGAGCAGCACGCCGTCCACCAGCCCGAGGCCGGTGAGGTGGCGCAACTCGTCGATCGGGTCGGCGCTCTCCGGCGACAGCAGCAGGTGGTAGCCCAGCTCCTTGGCGGCCTCGGCGGCGCCGGTCGCGAAGAGCATCTCCGTGTGGCCGAAGCCGCCGCCCGGCGTGGGGAACAGCAGCGCGAGGATCCTGGTCCGCTTGCTCTGCAGGCCGCGCGCCAGCAGGTTCGGGCGGTAGCCGAGCTCGGCGGCGGCCTGCTCGATGCGCCGCTTGGTGGCCGCGGCCACCGGCCGGGTGCCGTTGAGCGCGGCGGAGACCGTGCTGACCGCGACCTGGGCCCGCGCGGCCACGTCACGTAACGAGGACATCAGACTCCCGACGGGAGGGGTTGTCGAAACGTTTCGCACAACCTAAAGTCCGTTTTGTGCGGATGTCAACGGGCTTATTTCCATGAGCGGTCACTGGGTGGACACCTGGACCGCGACGCCCCAGCGGATCGAGCCCGGCGACCTGCCGCCCCCGCCGTACGCGGGCGGCGGCAGTCCAGGCGGCCCCGTCCTGGCGGACGCCACGCTCCGGCAGACCATCAGGGTCTCGGCGGGCGGCCCCCGCCTGCGGCTGCGGCTGTCGAACGCCTTCGGGACCGCGCCCCTGCCCGTCACCAGGCTCGCCGTGGCCCGTCCCGCCGGCGGCCGGGCGGGCGTGAGCGCGATCGAGCCGGGCACCTCCCGGCCGCTGACCTTCTCCGGCCATACCCGCGTCGTCGTGCCGCCCGGCGCGCAGGCGGTGTCCGACCCGGTGGACGTGCCGCTCGCGCCCGGCTCGGTCGTCGCCGTCACCGCCTACCTCGCGGACGGCCTGCCCTCGGTGGCGGTCACCGGGCATCCCGGGTCGCGTACGACCTCCCATCTCGCGCGCGGCGACCAGTGCGAGGCCGTCGATCTCGCCGGGGCGACGCCCGTGGACCACTGGTACCTGCTGAGCGCCGCCGAGGTGCACGCCGATCCGGGGACGTACGCGCTGGTCCTGCTGGGCGACTCGCTGACCGACGGCCGCGGCTCCACCACCAACGGCAACGACCGCTGGCCGGACCGCCTCGCCGATCTGCTCGGCGGGGCCGCGCCCGCCATCGCCAACCAGGCGACGGGCGGCAACCGGGTGCTCGCCGACGGCCTCGGCCCGAGCGCGCTGGCCCGCCTGGACCGCGACGTCCTGGCCCGCAGCGGCGCCCGCTGGCTGATCGTCTTCGAGGGCGTCAACGACCTCGGCGTCGCCGATCCCTCCCCGGCCGCGCAGAAGCGGACGGCCGCCGACCTGGTCGCGGGCTACGAGCAGATCGTGACCCGCGCGCACGCCGCCGGCCTCACCGTGTACGGGGCGACGCTCACGCCGTTCGGCGGGCACGACTACGACGACCCCGGCGGCTGCAGGGAGGCCGCCCGTCAGGCGGTCAACGACTGGATCCGCACCGGCGGCCGGTTCGACGCGGTGATCGACTTCGATCGCGCGGTCCGCGACCCGGCGGAGCCGCGGCGGCTGCGGGCGGCCTTCGACGGGGGCGACGGCCTCCACCTGAGCCCGGCCGGATACCAGGCGCTGGCCGAGGCGGTGCCCGCCGGGCTGTTCGCGCGGTAGCGCGGGAGGGTCAGCGGCGGCTCATGGCCAGGCTGTGGACCGGGTGCTCGCCCTCGGTCTGCAGCCGGTACTCCCGCCCGGACTTGGCGCGGTTCTCCGCGATCACCCGCTCGGAGGCCGGCTGCTCGCCGCCCATGAGCGCCTCCTGCATCTTCTCGAACCGCTCGTGGGCCTCCTGGACGTAGCCGGTGCCGAGCGTCGTGTAGTCGATCTGGGTGGCCAGCAGTTCGCGCAGGTACGCCTTGTTCGGCTCGAACGTCACCGCC
Organism: Nonomuraea sp. LP-02; assembly: GCF_036289125.1. NCBI lineage: Bacteria > Bacillati > Actinomycetota > Actinomycetes > Streptosporangiales > Streptosporangiaceae > Nonomuraea > Nonomuraea sp. LP-02. The sequence continues at coordinate 1,022,511 of NZ_JAXCLK010000001.1, forward strand.
TGCGGCAGCTCCGGCGCGCACACCTGCTCGGGGTCGCGGCCGTCGTACTTCCTGAACAGCTCGGCCGCCAGCCGCAGGTGCTCCAGCTCCATGTTGAGATGCAGCTCCCAGATGTTCTTCACCTTGGGGTCGGACTCGGTCTGCAGGAACGAGTGGTAGAGGTAGCACTCGTTGTACTCGTGGTTGAGCAGCATCTCCCACCAGCTCTCGCCCGGGTCCACCAGGGACTCGTAGTGGGTGACGTGCTCCTCCTCCACCATCCCGATCTCCTGGTAGAGCTGCCGGGCGATCGGCTCCATGTAGGTCGGGCCGACGTTCATGTAGAAGTTCATCGTCTGCTGCTCGGCGGCCATGATCGTCAGCGCGTGCAGCTTGGAGATCGGCGCGGCGCTGGAGCGGTCATAGGGCTCGCGCACGTTGTCCACGGGGTTGCGGTGATGCAGGTACGTCGGCCGTCCCGGCATGACCTCGGTCAGGTTGTCGACGATCTTCTCCGCCTTGCGGTGCTCGATCATCTCGTACAGGTTGGCATAGCGGTAAAGGTGGTCGAAGTCCTCCAGCACGCCGAACTGGTAGGCCTGCTGCAGGTACGGATCCGGCTCCATGCGGGCCACCCACGCGGTCAGGTCCACGGCGACCTGCTCGTAGGAGATCGTCGTCTCCAGCACCGAGGACACGCCGGGCAGCAGCCAGTTGACCGCCTTCTGCTGCTGGGCCTCGATGTAGCGGGAGCGGGCCAGCTGCTGCTTCAGCTCGATGTCCGGGCAGTGCCGGGCGAGCTGGTGGCTGAACAGGATCGCCTCGATCTCGATGCCGTTCATCGTGATGATGCGGCAGAGCGTGTAGGGGTCGCAGTGGTCGGGGTCGACGGGGGTCACGTTCAGCTCGCGCCAGTTCCGCAGCTGCTTGTCCAGCGGGATACCCCGCTCCTGCAATGGGTTGAAAGGCATGGCGCCGGGCTCCTTGCGTTGGTCGGGAACATCCGGTTTCCGGCGTACCCGGCGCCTTTGTGGACAACCTCCCGTCCTGATCGGCTGAGAGGCTGGAGATGGTAATGCCGTCGCAGGTCACGACAGGGTGAGGAGGCGGTGCCGCGCGCCGTACCACTCGACGGTCATCACCGTGGCGTCGTCCTGCAGCCGGTCGCCCTGGTGCCGCAGGATGGCCTGGATGAGCCGGCGCAGCGTCTCCGGCGCCGACACGCCGTCGGCCTCGTGCCGCACCACGAAGTCGGCGAAGCGCTCCAGCCCGAACACCTCGCCGTCCGGGCTGCGCGCCTCCACGACGCCGTCGGTGTAGAACAGCAGCCGGTCGCCGGGTTCGAGCTGGTAGCGCAGCAGCCCCCTGGACACGCCCAGCCCGAAGCCCATCGGCGGATCGGGCATGGGGACGGTCTCCAGCCTCGCCACCAGCCGGCCGCCGCGGATCACCAGCGGCGGGTGGTGGCCGCGGTTGACCCAGTGCAGCATGCCGGTCCGCAGGTGCAGCGAGGCCAGGAGGCCGGTCGCGTACCGGCCTCTGAACTGCTCCTTGATCGCGGCGTCCACCGCCTCGCTCACCTCGGGCAGCCCCACGCCCAGGCGCCGGTTGTGCCGGGACGCGGCCATCGCGACCGAGGCGGTCAGCCCGGCCGCCGTGTCGTGCCCCATCGCGTCGAACAGTGACGTGTGCAGGACGTCCCCGTCGATCGCGTAGTCGTAGGCGTCGCCGCCCACCTCGTACGCGGGCTCCATGGCGGCGCTGACCACCACCCCCTCGCTCGCCAACGTGCCCGGCGGCAGCAGGCTCCACATGACCTCCGCCGACAGCGTCATCGGCCGGGACCGTACCAGCCGGGCGTGGGAGTCGCTGTGGGGGCGTTTGCTGACGATCAGCACCGCGATCAGCGCGCCGAGCTGCGCGGCCCGCCACTCGGTCAGCTCCGGGTCCTCGTCCGGCACGTCCGTCCCGAGCACCCCGATGCGCTCGGTGCCGTCCAGCAGCGGCACCCACAGCCGGCGCGGGCCGCCGCCCGGGCCCGGCGTCGTGTACACGTGCGACACCGTGCGGAACGCCCGGCCCGGCAGCGTGGTGTCGACGCCGAGCCGCTCCAGCGGGCGGCCGGCCGCGTCGTGCTGCCCCGGCAGCGGCACCAGGGTCTGCTGCTGCAGGTCAGCGACGTAGATCAGGGCGCCGGAGAAGCCCATCGTCGCGGCGTGCTCGGCGACCAGGGCCGGCAGGTCCTCCATGGTGGCCAGATGGCTGGCCGCCAGCAGGCCTCCCAGGGCGCGCTCGCCGTCGCTCCGCATCGACTCCTCCTTCCGGGGCGGATGGACCGTCCCTACCCGCGCGGAACGGGATCACCCGGCGGCGGGACCCGCCACCACAGGTGCGTGGCCTGCGGGGCCTGCGTGACGCTGAGCCGTTCGAGGCCGACGGGCACGCCGCCCGGGCGGTCGAAGAGGCGGACGCCGTCGCCGAGCAGGACGGGCGCGACGAACACCAGGATCTCGTCCAGGACCCCCGCCTCCAGGCACTGCCGGGCCACGTCCGCGCCGAGCACGTTGACGTACTTGCCGCCCGCCGCCTCCTTCGCGGTGGCGACGGCGGTGGCGAGGTCGCCGGCGAACACCACGCCCGGCACCGGCTCGGCGGGGGCGTGGTGGGTCAGCACGACCTGCGGGCCGCTCCAGCCGCCGCCGAACGCCTGGCCCTCGCCTTCCGTGCCCCGGTGCGGGTCGTCGCCGCCGAACGTGCGCCGGCCCACGAGGAGCGAGCCGATCCGCCCGGCGAGGTCCTCGACGAAGGGATCGGGCCCGAGGTACGGGGCCAGCCAGGACATGTCGCCGCCCGGCCCGGCGATGAAGCCGTCCAGGGACATCGTCGCGGAGTAGAGGAGTTTGCTCATGCCTCATGAGACACCGCCCGCGCGGGCAACTCACCGCGCCCGGCGAGCCGGCCGACGGGGCTCTACCAGCGGAGCTCGGCGTGGAACGCCGCCCGCGCCTCGGCGAACGCCTCCCGCTCCAGCACCGCCCCCTGGTACGGCCCCTCGGCGACCGGCTCCTCGTGCAGCCGCGCGGGCAGCTCCTCCCGGCCCGCCAGGCCCTCCCTGGCGGCGTAGGCGCGCATCGCGTCCAGCCGCTCCTGCCCGGCCGCCAGCAGCTCCGCGACCGGGAACTCGCGGCCCAGCACGGCGGCGGCCAGCCCGGTCAGCCGGTCCAGCGTCAGCGGGCGGGTGGGGGAGGAGGCGAACAGACACACGTTGAGCGCGTCCAGGGCGCTCCACAGCCGCAGCAGGCGGGCGGTGCGCGTGCCCCGCTCCGCGTCCAGGCGGCCGGCCGGCGCCGGCTCCGCCCCGATCCGCGCCGCCTCGGGGAAGCAGTACGTGAGCCCCTCCACCGGATCGAAGTCCAGGTCGTGCTCCAGGGCGTCGTAACGGGGGCCGCCGGGAGCGAGCGCGTAGCCGAGGCCGAGCCCCGGCTGGACGCGCGGGTCGAAACAGGGCAGCTCGGCGCCCTTGACCGTCATCGCGTACCGGGCGGCCTCCGGGCCCAGCGCGGCGGCCGCGCGGGCGGCGCCCCCGGCCAGCAGGTCGCCCAGCTCGCCCGTCCGGTGCGCCACGTCCGCGACCAGGCCGGGCAGGGCCGCCGCGGCGCCGAACGCGGGCCCGCCGGGCAGCAGGCCGCGCCCGGCGCACTCCATGGCGAAGGCCAGCGTGCCGCCCAGGCTGACCGGGTCGAGGCCGAGGTCGTTGCAGAGGGCGTTCGCGGCCAGCACGGTGTCGAGGTCGTCGATGCCGAGGTTCCAGCCGAGCGACGGGAACGCCTCCTGCCCGAGCCCGCCCGAGCGGCGCTCCGGCGCGGACGGCGGGGCGTACACCTTGAGGCAGTCGTTGGGGCAGCCCGGGCAGGCGCCGCGCAACGTTCCCGCGCGGCCCGCGTAGCCGCCCTCCTGAGGGGCGCGCAGACCGGCCGCGGCCGTGACGGAGAAGTTGCGCACGGCGACGTAGCCGGGCGCGGGCGGCTCGCCCGTCCACCCCGCGAACCCCGGCTCGCCGTGCTGCCAGGCCGCGAGCCGGTTGCCGGGCAGCGCCTCCCGGTAGAAGGCGGCGACGTCCGCCAGCGCCCCGGGATCGGCGACCGGCGCCTCGGCGTCGCCCGCGCACACCAGGGCCTTGAGGTTCTTGGCGCCGAACACCGCGCCGATCCCGTACCGGGCGGCCGGGTGGGCGAGGTCGGTGACGACGCTCGCGTACCTGACCAGGTTCTCCCCGGCCGGGCCGATCGCCGCCACGGAGGCGTCGCGGCCGTGCCTGGCCCTGAGCGCGTCGGTGGTGGCGGCCGTGCCGAGGCCGCGCAGCTCCTCCGCGTCGCGCACGCTGACCTCGCCGTTCTCCACCAGCAGGTACGACAGCCGCGCCGCCCGCCCGGTCACCGCCAGCGCCCGCACCCCGGCCGCCCGCATCCCGGCCGCGAACGGGCCGAGCGCGTGCGCCTCCCCGGCCACCCCGGTCAACGGCGACTTGGCCAGGAACACCGCCTTGGCCAGGCCGGGCGCGCGGACGCCACCGAGCCGGCCGGCGGCCACGAACAGCAGCGCCCGCGGGTCGTACGGGTCCAGGCCGGGCGGCGTGCGCTCGGTCATCAGCCGCAGGCCGAGGATCGTCCCGTCGTAGTGGCCGGGCTCGTCGTCCCGGCGCTCGCGTTCGACGGCTCCGCTGGTCAGGTCCACGATGGTCGGCACGGCACGTACGACATCACACCTCACAATGCGGGCGCAAACCGGCGCGGGCGCAGGTGCCTGGTGCGGCCGGCGACGATCCGGGCAGAGGAAGGCCCATGAAACGGTTCCTCAAGGTCCTCCTGGCGCGCCGCCTGGCCGCGACCCCCGTCGGCGCGGCGCTCCTCGCTCTCGGCTGGTTACTCAACCGCCGCCGCCGCAAGCACCAGGCCCACCCCGTCCCCGCACCCCGCTCCTCCCGCTCCCGCCGTCGCTCCGCCGGCTTCTCCGGCCGCCGCCCCTCCCACCGCTGACCCAGGAGCGAGGCCGCGCTGATCGGCTCAGCGGGGGTGCCGAGAGTGGGGCTGCGCCGGCGGACTCAGCCGGTGCCGAGGCTCCAGAGGCGGAGCCGGCGGTCGGCGCCGAGGGTGGCGACGACCGGGCGGGTCACCGCCTGCTCGGCGAGTGCCAGCGCGCGGATGCCGCCGCCTTCGCCGGAGCCGAACTCGCCGACGATCTCCCCGTCGGCGAGGCTCCAGACGCGCACGAACGCGTCCCCGCCCGACGGCGTGTGCGCCACGACCGCGACCGGCGCGCCGCCCAGGGTGCCGGTCACCAGCGCGGCGGTGCCCCGGTCGTCGGGGCTGCGATCGCTGAAGTCCCACTTCTTCCTGCGCTTGCCCGACTTCAGGTCGTACACGCGCAAGGTGCCGTCCAGATGCGTGGAGACCAGCACCTGGACGCCCTTCAGCTTGCCGCACGCCAGGCGCTCGATGCCGCCGATCTCGCCGGTCTTGAACGTGCCCGACACCACGCCCGTGGACAGGGGACGCACCCGGACCCGGTTCGCGCCGTCGCCCGTCACCAGCACGTCGGCGTCGCCCAGGAGGCCGAAGGCCAGGCCGTTCACGCCCTGGAAGTGCTCGGTGCTCGTGGGGCCGATCTGCTTCCCGGTCGTGACGTCCCACAGACGGACGATGCCGCGCAGGTCACGCAGGCTGTCGTACTTCTGCGACACCGCGACCACCCGGCCCATGGCCGTGACGGTCACCGCGATGATCGGGTCGGGGGCCTTGTGCGAGGCCAGGCTCTCGCCGGACGGCCTCCACAGGCGCATGCGGCCGTCGGCGTGACCGGAGGCGATCACCGGCTCGCCGCGGCTGTTGCCGTACGCGAGGGCCGTCGTCGCCGCGCCGCCGTCGCCGAGCCTGCGGGCCTGGCCGGTGGTGACGTCCCAGGCGACGACGGAGCCGTTGCTTCCGCCGAGCGCCACGAACGGGCCGCGCGCCCCCATCGCCGCCGACGGGGCGCCCGTGCCCGCGGGCAGCGCCGCCGGGTCCCCGATCAGCGTCCCGAACGGCTCCGCCGCGACCGGCGTGGCGGGTGTCTGGGTCGGCGTCTGGATGGACGGCTGGGTGGACGTGGGGGCGGGGGAACCGATGGTGGAGGGCGTTCCGGTGGTGCCGGCGTCGGGGACGGGCGGCTGGTTCAGCGTCCCGTCGTGGCGTGCCGCGCCGCCGTCCGGCCTGAGCGCGACGAACGCCGACACCGCCGCCGTCGCCAGCGCCGCCGCCCCGGCGCTCAGTACGGCCCGCCGGCTGACCCCCTTCCGCGCGCCTCCCGGCGACGTCTCCGGGTCCGGCACCCCACCGTGGTACGGCCGCCCCTGGAACCCACGGCCTCGCCCACCAGAGCCCCGCCCCTCGACGGTGCCCTGCTCCCGACGCCCTCCGGGGCTCCCGTGCCCCTCGGCGTTCGGGCGGCCACCATCCCTGCCCGGCCCAGCCACAGGCCCGCCGGCCCCCGGCCAGGGCCCGGCGGAATTCGACGCGGGCACACCGCCCCCACCACCCGGCACAGCAGCGGCCTGCCCCGACGGCACCCCACCGGGCCCGGCTACGCCCGGCATGGCGGCGTGGCCCGGCGGTGGCGCGCCCGGTCCGACGGCGCCCGGCCTGCCGGCGTGGCCCGAGGGCATCCAGGCAGCATCCGGCATGGCGGCGGGGCCCGACGATTGCATGTCCGGTCCGGCGGCGGCCGGTCCGCCCGCGTGGCCCGACGCTACCCCGCTCGGCCAAGCGGCATCCGGTATGGCGGCGGGGCCCGACGATTGCATGCCTGGTCCGGGGGCGGCCGGCATGGCCGCGTGGCTCAAGGGCACTCCGCTCGGCCCAGCCGTGCCCGGCATCGCGGCGTGGCCTGACGGCGGCACGCCCGGGTCGGTGGGGGTTGGGGTGGCGGGGTGGTCGGGGGAGGGGCCGGGCAGGGGGAAGGGGACGGCGGGGCCGCGGTGGGTCATCAGGCGCTTCATCAGCTCCGTGGGCGACGGCCGTAAGGCCGGGTCCCTGGCGAAGCACGGGCGCAGCACCTCCGCCAGCCGTTCCGGCACCCCGTCCAGGTCCGGCGAGCCGCTGAGCACGGCGTTGAGGATCGCCGGGACCGTGGCCCCGGCGTAGGCGGGCCGCCCGGTGGCCGCGAACACCATGGTCCCGGCCCAGCTGAACATGTCCGACGCCGGCCCGACCCGCTGCCCCTCGAACTGCTCGGGCGACATGTACGTCGGCGTCCCCACCACCCCGGACGCCATCGTCGTCGCGTCCAGCGCCTTGGCGATGCCGAAGTCGATGACGATGGGCCCCTCGGGCCCGATGAGCACGTTGCCCGGCTTGAAGTCGCGGTGCACGATCCCGGCCTGGTGGATGGCGGCCAGCGCGGTCAGCGTGGAGATCGCCAGCCGGTCCAGCGCCCCGCCCGTGCGCGGCCCCTCCGACCGGACGACCTGCTGCAGCGTGTCGCCCGCGACGTACTCGCTCACGATGTACGGGCGCTCGTCCGCCGTCCCCACGTCGAGCACCGCGGCCGTGCAGAACGCCGCCACCCGCCGCGCCGCCTCGACCTCGCGCAGGAAGCCGCGGGTGATGCCGTCGTCGCCGCTCAGATGGCTGTGCAGCAGCTTGACGGCGACCTCGCGCCCGTCGTCGCCGACCGCCTTGTAGACCGTTCCCTGGCCGCCGGAGCCGAGCACGCCGACGAGCCGCCAACCGGCCACCCGTTCGGGGTCGCTCGGCCGGAGCGGGCGGATCTGCGGCATCCCGCTCCTTCCGCGGACATCTGTGTGAGCGTTCCACACGATAGCCAATATCCGCTCGGATGGGCCGTCCGGGACGGTCGGGTCAGCGGGCGCTGAGTGGGCGCATGTCGGTCCAGACCTCCTCGATGTACGCCAGGCAGTCGTCCTTGCCGCCGCGGAACCCGGCCGCCCGCCAGCCTGCCGGGACGTCCCGGTCCGCGGGCCACACCGAGTACTGCTCCTCGTGGTTGATCACGACCTGGTAGTCGTCCATGTGTCCTCCTTGACCGGCGCCCCGCGTTCGCGCAGGGCCTGGAAACCGATGAGGTCGTCGGGCAGCGCGTCGGGCACCAGCGCGTCGAAGTCCCACAGGACCCGCCGCCGTCTGGCGACCAGTACGCAGGCGGCGATGGCGGCGCCGAGCAGCACGTACAGCAGGCCGATGCCGCGGCCCTCGCCGGTGCCGATGACCTGGCCGACCGTGTCCGCGAGCGCGCCGCCGTCGGCGAGCAGCGGTTCGAGGAGGGACGTGCCGAGCGGCGCGACGACGGCGTACCCGATGGGCAGCGTCGAGAAGGCGACGAGCTGGTTGAGCGCGAACACCCGCCCGTGGTAGCGCTGCGGGATCTTCACCTGCACGATCGTCGTGTAGACGCCGTTGAGCAGCGTCAGTGACAGGAACAGCCCGAACACGCCCGCCGTGACCACCACGAGGTCCGGCCGCGAGCCGATCACCACGGCCGAGAGCGCCAGCGTCAGCGTGAACATGAGCTGCCCGCGGAAGCGCCTTACCCGCGGCCCGCCCCACACCGCCATGACGAGCCCGCCGACGAACACGCCGAGTCCGCCGGCGAACGACACCCGCCCCACGTCGGCGATCGTCCCCGACGACAGCACCAGTGGCGAGATCATCAGGAACAGCGCGGCCATGAACAGGTTGACCACGGCGAAGAACGTCACCATCCGGCGGAAGCCCTTGTTCCCCCACGAGTAGCGCAGGCCGTTGACCAGCTCGGCGGCCACCGTCTCGCGGCGGCGCAGCGCCATCGTGGCGGGGAAGCGGATGAGCAGCAGGCTGCCGATGGCGATCGCGTAGCTGATCACGTCGAGGGCCAGGATGCCCTCCAGTCCGATGAGCGACATCAGCCCGGCCGCGGCGAGCGGCACGACGAGCTGCGCGACGCCGTTGATCATGCCGACCACGCCGTTGGCGTGGCCGAGGAAACGTTTGGGCACGAGCTGCGGCACGGCCGACTGGTACGCCACCCGCTGGAACGCCAGCGCCACCGACAGCCCGACCAGCAGCGGGTAGATGTGCCACACCTGGAGGTTCCCGGTCCACAGCAGCAGGCCGAGCAGCAGTTGCGTGCCGAACGCGCCCACGTCGCCGAGCAGCATCACGCGGCGGCGGTCGCTGCGGTCCACGATGGTCCCGGCGAGCGGTGCGACGACCATGCCGGGCACCAGCGCCAGCACCGAGAACAGGGCGAAGTCGACGAGCGAGTCCGTGGTCAGGTAGATCCAGAGGGGGACGGCGAACTCGGTCAGCGCCGAGCCGATGATCGACACCGCCTGCCCGGCCGCCACCGCGAAGAAGCGCCTCATGCTGGGCCGCGGCCCGGCGGCCTCGCGCCGGGCGGCCTGAACGCCGCCCGCTCCGCGCCGGGGCGGGATCCCGGCGGCCGCCCTCGCCTCGGCCGCCGGGATGCCCGCGGTCCGCGACCCGGCACCGGAGAACGCCTCGGAGAACGCCTCGGAGGGCGCGTCGGAAAGCGCCCCGGAGGACACTCCGGTGGACTCCCCGGAAAGCGCCGCCGGGGTCTCGCGGGAGACGCCCTCCAACCACCACGTCCGCTCGCCGTCGCCGCGCTCCAGCCCGGCCGTCTCCCCGGAGGCGAGCGCGACGTGCGTCCGGGTGACGATCTCCGCCAGCTCTCCGGCCCGGTACTTGACGAAGAAGTGCGCGGCCTCGTCCAGCACCGCGCACGCGGTGACCGGCGACAGCACGTGCCATTCGCGGAAGCGCTCCTGGTAGAATTCCATGATCGGGTCCCGCTCCCCGGCCACGGCGATGACGGGCGCGCCGAGCCGGCCGCCGTCCTCCTCGAACAGCCGGGTGAAGTAGCGTTCGGCGGCCCGCGTGCCCTCGCGCCGGTTGCGGACGATCAGCCGCAGCTCCTCGGGGCTCAGGTCCGACACGTCGAGGCCGGCCGCCGTGAGCGCGTTGATCCGTCCCTGGTCGCCGCGCAGGTCGTCCAGGCGGTCCCGGAGCCGGGCCGTCCGCCCGCCCGGCCGGGCGAACGGGAAGATCCCGCCCAGGTAGACGGCCTCCACCTCGCGTCCCGAGCCGTGCAGCCGCCGCGCGATCTCGGCGGTGATCATCGCGCCGAGCCCGCAGTGCCCGTACAGCACGACCGGGCCCTCGATCCCGGCCAGGATCTCCTCGGCGCAGCGCCGCGCGACCTCCTCCGGCGGCATCGACTCCTCGCCGAGCTCGTGCCCGGGAACGGCGATCGAGTACAGCGCCCAGTCGCCGGGCAGCGCGTCGGCCAGCGGCTTGTAGATCACCGCGCTGCCGCCACCGTACGGCGCGCACACCAGCGTGGCCGTCGTCGCGGCGCGCGCGGGCGTGAGCCGTCGCAGCAGCCCGCCGTCCCCTTCGCGAGCCCGCTCCTCCCCGGCGAGCAGCGCCGCCGTCTCCCTGACGGTGGTGTGCGTGAACAGGTCCATGAGCGTGACCCGCCGCTCCGGCGCGATCCTGCGCAGCCGCGCCAGCACCCGCATGGCGAGCAGCGAGTGCCCGCCCAGCTCGAAGAAGTCGTCCAGCGCGCCCACCCGGGCGAGCCCGAGCACGTCGGCCCACACCGCCGCCACGGCCTCCTCGACCGGCCCGTCCGGCGGGACGAAGGCGGCGCCGCCGTCCGGGCGGTCGTCCTCGGGGTCGGGCAGCGCGCCGCGGTCGACCTTGCCGTGCGACTTCAGCGGCAGGTGGTCGAGCCAGACGTACCGGGCCGGGATCATGTAGTCGGGCAGCCGCTCGCGCAGCCAGGCGCGCACCTCGGCGGCCGGGGCCCGCGTGCCGCCCTCCACCGGCAGCAGGTAGCCGACCAGGCGGTCCCCGCGCAGCTCGGCCACCGCCTGCGCCACCCCGGGGAACTCGGCGAGCACGGTCTCGACCTCGCCCAGCTCGACCCGGTACCCGCGGATCTTGACCTGCAGGTCGCGGCGGCCCAGGAACTGGAGTGTGCCGTCCGGCAGCCACCGCCCGAGGTCGCCGGTCCGGTACAGGCGGGCGCCCGGCGGGCCGTCCGGGTCGGGCACGAACCGTTCGGCGGTGAGCGCGGGCCGGCCCAGGTAGCCGCGGGCCAGCCGGTCCCCGCCGAGGCAGAGCTCGCCGACCACTCCCACGGGCACCGGTCGCAGTCGCTCGTCGAGCACCCGCACCCGCGCGCCCGGCAGCGGCCGGCCGATCGGCAGCGTCGTCTCCCGCGCCGGCAGCTCCGGGTCCACGGCGAACGTGGTGATGCCGACCGTCGCCTCCGTCGGCCCGTAGTGGTTGACGACGGCGCAGCGGCCGCGTCCCGGAGCCTCGTACGCCGCCAGCTCCCGCGCCCACGCCCACGAGGACGCCTCCCCGCCGAGGATCAGCAGCCGGCGCGGCAGCAGCTCGGCGGGCCCGGCCTCGGCGAGCAGCGCGGCCAGGTGCGACGGGGTGATCTTCAGGTAGTCGGCGGGGCTCGCCCGGAAGTGCTCGGCCAGCTCGCGCGCCGACGTACGGGACGGCAGCAGGTCGAGCCGGCCGCCGGTCATCAGCGCCAGGTAGAAGATCGTCACCCCGAAGTCGAAGGCCAGCGACTGCGGCAGCGCGAACGTCGCCCCGGGCTCGACGCCGAACCGCTCGCGCACGCCCGCCAGGTACGTCACCACCTCCCGGTGCTGCACCGCGACCCCCTTGGGCCGCCCGGTGGTGCCGGAGGTGTAGATCACGTACGCCAGGTCCGACGGCCCGATCCCGGCCTCGGCGGGCGGGTCCCCGTCCGGCACCCGGTCCGGGTCGATCTCCGTCAGGCCGTCGGGCAGCGCCCCGCGCGCCCCCTCCGAGGTGATCGCCGTGCGCACCCCGGCGTCCTCGACCAGGTACGCGAGCCGCGCGGCCGGCTGCTCGGGATCGAGCGGCACGTACGCCGCCCCGGCCGCCAGCACGCCGAGCAGCGCCACCGCCGTCCCCGCCGACTGCTCCAGGCACACCGCCACCCGATCGCCGGGCCGAACGCCGCGGGCGCGCAGGTGAGCGGCCAGCCGCCGGGCCCGTCCGGCCAGCTCGCGGTAGGTCAGCCGGTCGCCGCCGAAGGTCACGGCGGTCGCGTCCGGGGTCCGCCCGGCCTGCGCGAACACCAGCTCGTGCAGCAGCTCCGCCTCCGGAGGCGCGGGCGGCGCGGCGGTCTCCAGCGCGGCCAGCCGGGCCCGCGCGGCCTCCGGCAGGATCTCCAGGCCGGACACCGGCGTGCCCGGCGCGGCCACGGCCGAGCGCAGCAGCGCCTCCAGCGACGCCGCCATCCGCTCGGCCGTCCCCGCCTCGAACAGCGCCGTGTTGTAGACGAACGTCCCGTCCAGCCCGCCCCCGGCCGCCTGGTGCAGGTACAGGCTCAGGTCGAACCGGCTGGCCACGGTGTCGGCGTGGAACCACGTCAGCTCCAGCGGCCCCGCGTCCACCGGCCGGGCGGTGTAGTTCTGCAGCGCGAACATCACCTGGAACACCGCCGGGCGGCTGACGTCCCGCGTCACGTTCAGCTCGCCCACGAGCTGGTCGAACGGCAGCTCCTGGTGGGCGAACGCGTCCAGCGCCGTCTCGCGCACCCGCGCCACCAGTCCGTCGAACGCCGGGTCGCCCGCCAGGTCGGCCCGCAGCGCGAGGGTGTTGACGAACATGCCGACCAGGCCGTCCAGCTCCGGCAGCCCGCGCCCGCTCACCGGGCTGCCCACCGCGAACGAGCTCTGCCCCGACCACCGGCCGAGCAGCGCCTGGAACGCGGCGAGCAGCACCATGTACGGGGTCGCCCCGAGCGACTCGGCCAGCGCCCGCACCGCCCCGGCCAGCTCCGCGTCCAGCCGGAACCCGTGCGCCGCGCCCGCGAACGTCTGCTCCGCCGGGCGCGGCAGGTCCGTCGGCAGCTCCAGCGCCGGCACCCCGGCGAGCTGCGCCCGCCAGTAGTCCACGTCCGCCCGGTACGCGGCCGAGCCGGTGCGCTCGCGCTGCCAGAGCGCGTAGTCGCCGTACTGGACGGGCATCGGCTCCGGCTCGCGGCCGGCCAGCAGCGTGAACAGCTCGCCGAGCACCACGTCCCAGCTCCACCCGTCGGCCACCGCGTGATGCGCCGCCAGCATGAGCACGTGGTCGTCGGCAGCACCAGTGTCCGAAGGGAGCCGGATCAGCAGGACCCGCAGCAGCGGGCCCGCCGCCAGGTCGAACGGCCGGGCCAGCTCCGCCGACACCAGCGCCCGCGCCTCCTCCGGCGTCCCGGCCGCCGCGACCAGGAACTCGGGCGCGGGCTCGGCGTCGATCACCAGCCGCGGCGTGCCGTCCTCGGCGGTCGTGAACCGGCTGCGCAGGCTCTCGTGCCGGGCCGCCACCTCGCGCACCGCGCGGCGCAGCGCCCCTTCGTCCAGCTCGCCCGTCACCCGCGCCGTGCAGGAGACGGTGTAGGCGGCGGTGCCGGGCGCGTACTGCTCCAGGAACCACAGCCGCTCCTGCGCGTGCGACAGCGGCGGCGGGGTGCCGGGCGGGCGCGGCGGGACCGTGGTCGCGGCGGCCCGCCGCCGCAGCCGCTGGGCGAGCAGCGCCTGCTTGGCGGGCGACAGGCCGCCGGGGGAGGAGAGCGTGGTCACAGCGCCTCCCTGGAGTCGAGCAGCGTGGAGTCGAGCAGCGTGGAGTCGAGCGGCGTGGGGTCGAGCAGGCGCAGCGCCTCCTCCTCGGACAGGCCCTCCAGCTCGGCCAGCAGGATCTCCTCCGTCGCCGCCGCGAACCTGGCCAGCGTGCGATGCGTGAAGAACGTCCTGATCGGCACGTCCACCTCGACGGTGGCCCGCAGCCGGGCGGCGGCCCGTACGGCCAGCAGGGAGTGGCCGCCGAGCCGGAAGAAGTCGTCGTCCACGCCGACCCGGGCGACGCCGAGCAGATCGCCCCAGACCTCGGCGACCAGCGCCTCGGCGTCGGTGCGCGGCGCGACGTAGGCGGGTCGCGCGCCGGCCCCGGCGGTGCCGACGGTGGGCGGGGCGGGCAGGCGCTCCAGCCGCCCGTCCGGGTGCCGCCTGACCCGCTCACCGGTACGGACCCCGCCCCGCCACAGCTCGCCGATCGCGTCCGGTGGCACGGGACGACCCCACGGATCCAGCACCCGCTCGCCCTGTTCCACATCGCCGGGTTCGTCCGGCGCGGGCAGTTCGGACAGGCGCAGGGAGGGGTCCTTCGCCACGGCGCCGAGCAGCGCCAGGAACCGGTCGGCCAGCCGCGCCGCGGTGGCCGCCGTCAGCACCTCCGCGTCGTGGTGGAAGGCCAGGACCAGGCCGTCGCCGTCCGGCCGGGCCTCCAGCGCCAGGTCGTAGGCGAGGTCGGCGGGGCGCGGCGCGAACGGCTCGCCGAAGGCGGCCTCGGGCGGGGCCTGCTCGTGCACCGTGAGCGTGGTCTGGAACAGCGGTTCGCGGCCGGGGTCCCGCTCCACGCCGAGCGCGGTGACGAGCCGTTCGGGGGAGAGGTCGGCGTGCTCGTCGGCCTCCCGCTCGGCCTCCCGCGTACGCCGCAGCAGCTCGGCGAAGCCGGGATCGCCGGACAGGTCGCCGCGCAGCACCAGATGCCGGGTGAGGTGCCCGGCGACCCGGGAGAGCTCGGGCCGTTCCCGCCCCGGCACCGGACGGCCGATCATGAACCCGGTCTGCCCGGCCTGCCGGGCCAGCAGCACCTGGTACGCGGCCAGCAGCACCGTGGAGAGCCCGCCCCCGGCGTCCGCGCCGAGCCGGCGCAGCTCCCCGGTCAGGCCGCCGCTCAGCCGTACCTCGTGGAACGCGCCGGTCCGGGAGGTGACGGCGGGCCGGGGCCGGTCCAGTGGCAGGTCGAGGACCGGGGCCCCGGCCAGCCGGGCGCACCACTGCTCCAGCGCCGGCTCGGCCAGCCGCTCGCGGCGCGCCCGCCAGAGCGTGACGTCGCCCGCCTGCACGGGCGGCGGGGGAAGGTCCCGGTCCTCGTACAGTGCGGCCAGGTCGGCCAGCAGCATCGGCAGCGTCCATTCGTCGGCCGCGATCGGGTGCGCGGCCAGGCACAGCACGTGGTCGTCGGCGGCCAGCCGGATCAGCGCCGCCCGCACCGGCGGCCCCGCCCCCAGGTCGAACGGCTCCCCGGCGATCCCCGCCACCAGCTCCTCGGCGGTTCCGGGCCGCGCGGTCAGGTCGTGCCGGGTGAGCGGCAGGGCGTGCCCGTCCTGGACGACGGCGCCCGGCCGCCCCTCGGCGTCGGACTCGTAGCGGGTGCGCAGCGCCTCGTGCCGGGCGGGCAGCGCCGCGACGGCGGCGGCCAGCGCGTCCTCGTCGAGGGGACCGCGCAGCCGGCGCGCCTGGCTCAGGTGGCCGGAGGTGTCCCCCTCCAGGTACGAGTGCAGGAACCAGAGCCGTTCCTGCGCGGGCGACAGCGGCGGCGCCGTCCCGGCGTCGCGGGGCCGCGGCGGGACGTCCTCGCCCGCCCGCGTCCCCGGCACGGGCAGCGCCGCCCGGTCGATCTTGCCGTTGGGGGTGAGGGGCAGCGCCTCCATGGGGACGACGAGCGAGGGCACCATGGCGGCGGGAAGCCGCTCGGTGAGGCGTTCCCGCACGTCGGCGGGGGCGTCGCCGGTGACGTAGGCGATGAGGGTGTCCTGGTGGACGGCGGCGACGGCCTGCCGGACGCCGGGCAGGTCCTCCAGCGCCGACTCGATCTCGCCCAGCTCGATGCGGTGCCCGCGCAGCTTGACCTGGGTGTCGGTGCGGCCCACGTACTGGAGAGTGCCGTCGGTGCGCAGCCGTACGAGGTCGCCGGTCCGGTAGAGCCGCCCACCCGCCGGCCCGAACGGGTCGGGGACGAACCGCTCGGCGGTCAGGGCCGGGCGGCGGTGGTAGCCGAGCGCCAGGCCGTGCCCGCCGAGGTGCAGCTCGCCGGTGTGCGCCGGCTCGCCGTGCTCGTCCAGCACGTAGACCTGGGTGTTGCCGATCGGGCGGCCGATGAGGACGTGCCCGGCGTCCGGCGGCACCTCCCACGCGGTGGACCAGATGGTCGTCTCGGTGGGGCCGTACACGTTGAACAGCCGTCCCGTACGCGCCCGCAGCTCGCGGGCCAGGGGCTCGCTCAGCGCCTCCCCGCCCGCCAGCGCGGTGACCTCCGGGGCGCTGAAGCCACCGGCGAGCAGCACCCGCCATCCGGAGGGCGTGGCCTGCACGTGCGTGACGCCCTCGGCCCGGACAAGCCCGGCCAGCAGCGCGCCGTCCAGCGCCGCCTCCGGCCCGGCGATCACGGTACGGCCGCCGGTGACCAGCGGCAGGTACAGCTCCAGCCCCGAGATGTCGAACGACAGCGACGTGAGCGCCAGCCAGGCGTCGTCCTCGCCGGAGCCCAGGAGGTCGCGCATGGCGACGAGGAGGTTCAGCAGCGCCCGGTGCGGCACCACGACGCCCTTAGGGCGGCCGGTGGAGCCGGAGGTGTAGAGCAGGTAGGCGGGATCCTCCGGCTTGATCGCCACCTCCGGCTTCGCCGCGCTGTATGCGGATGAATCAGCATCGAGGGACAGCGCGACGGCCGCGTCGACGGCGGGCACGCGTTCCCGCAGCTCGTCAGGAACGAGCACCGCCCGCGCGCCGGAGTCCTCCAGCACGAACCGCACCCGGGCGTCGGGATAGTCCGGGTCGAGGGGAAGATAGGCGGCTCCGGCCTTGAGCACGGCGAGCATGGCGGCCAGGGTGCGGGCCGAGCGCCCGGCGTACAGGGCGACCACATCTCCGCGTCCGACGCCCGCCTCGGCGAGGCGGCGGGCCAGGCGGTTGGCGGTGGCGTCCAGCTCGCCGTAGGTCCAGCGGGCCGCGCCGTCCACCACGGCCACCCGATCCGGGTCCCGCGCCTCGATCAGCGGCAGGAGGCCGGGCACGGCGGGCAGCGGCATCGCGGTGTCGTTCGGGCCGCGTACCAGCCGCTCCCGCTCCTCGCCCGTCACCCGGGCCAGCCGCGACAGGCGCGCCTCGGGCTCGGCGACGGCGGCGGCCAGCAGCGCGGCGAAGCGGCGGGCCAGGCCCTCGACGGTCGCCGCGTCGAACAGCGCGGCCTCGTACCCGAAGACCAGGTCCAGCGCGCCGTCAGCGGGCCAGGCGTCCAGCGTCAGGTCGAAGCGCGCCGGCGCGTACGCGGCGTGGAACACCTCGGCCGTGGCCTCGCCCACCGGCACCGGCGCGCCGTCGTCCTGCGTGTGCAGGATCATCAGGGTCCCGAACAGCGCCCGGCCGTCGCCCACGCCCAGCCGTTCCATCGGCATGTCCCCGTGCCCGAGCGCGCCGAGCACCGACTCCCGGGTCCGCGCCAGCAACTCGGTGAACGCCGGGTCGCCCGACAGGTCGGCGCGCAGCGCCAGCGTGTCGGCCAGGAAGCCGATCAGCGGCTCCAGCTCCACCCGGTCCCGCCCGGCGACCGCCGTGCCGACCGTCAGGTCGTCCTGCCCGGCGTACCGGCCCAGCAGCGCCTGGTACGCCGCCAGCAGCACCATGAACAGCGTCGTCCCCGTACGCCTGCCGAGCTCCTCCAGCGCCGCGACCGTCTCGCGCGGCAGCCTCGCCCGGTGGAACGCGCCCCGCCGGACCAGGCCGGGGGAGCGGGGCCGGTCGGCGGGCAGCTCCAGCGGCGGCGCGCCCGCCAGCCGCTCCCGCCAGTACGCCAGCGCGGCCTCGCCCGCGCCCGCCGCCTCCCGTTCGCGCCGCCAGTGCACGACGTCCCCGTAGCCGACCGCGAGGGCGGGCAGCTCGTGACCGGCGTAGCAGGCGGCCAGGTCGGACAGCAGCACGTTCTGCGACCAGCCGTCGCCGATCATGTGGCTGAACACCACGCACAGCACGTGCTCCGCCGCCGAGAGCCGGATCAGCGTGGCCCGCATCGGGGGCGCGGCGGCCAGGTCCAGGGGCGCGTTCACCCGTTCGGTCACCAGCCGCAGGGCCGCCGCCTCCCGCTCGTCCTCCGGCAGCGCCGACAGGTCCAGCCGCTCGACCGGCACCGGCCCCGGCGGCTCGACCACCGCGACCGGCATGCCGTCCACCTCGGGGAAGCGGGTGCGCAGCGGCTCGTGCCTGGCCACGACGCGGGTCAGCGCGTCCGCCAGGCGGCCGGCGTCGAGCGGGCCGCGCAGCCGCCGCGCCAGATAGATGTTGTAGGAGGCGTCGTCAGGGTCGAGCCGGTACATGAACCACTGCCGCTCCTGGCTCGGCGACAGCGGCGGCGCGGTGCCCGCGGGGCGCGGCCGGAGCGGCACCGACGGGGCCGCCGCCTCCTCCAGCGCCCGCGCGAACCCCGCCACCGTCGGGTGCTCGAACAGCGCCGCCACCGGCGCCTCGACGCCGAGCCGCCGGGTGATCCGGGCCGCCGCCCTGGCGGCCAGCAACGAGTGCCCGCCCAGCAGGAAGAAGTCGTCCTCCACCCCCAGCTCCGGAGGCAGGCCGAGGACCTCGGCGAAGACCTCCGCCACCGCCTGCTCGGCCGCCGTCCGCGGGGCGTCCCCCGCGCCCGCCTCCGGCACGACGGGCTCCGGCAGGGCCTTGCGGTCCACCTTCCCGTTGGGAGTGAGGGGCAGCGTCTCCATCGGTACGACGAGCGAGGGCACCATGGGTCCCGGCAGCCGCTCGGCGAGGCGTTCCCGCACGTCGGCGGGGACGTCGCCGACGAGGTAGGCGACGAGGGCGTCCCGGTGGACGGCGGCGACGGCCTGCTTGACGCCCGGCAGGTCCTCCAGCGCCGACTCCACCTCGCCCAGCTCGATGCGGTGCCCGCGCAGCTTGACCTGGGTGTCGGTACGCCCGAGGTAACGCAGCCCGCCCGGCTCCACGCGTACGAGGTCGCCGGTCCGGTAGAGCCGGCCGCCCGGAGGCCCGAACGGGTCGGGGACGAACCGCTCGGCGGTCAGGGCCGGGCGGCGGTGGTAGCCGAGCGCCAGGCCGTGGCCGCCGAGGTACAGCTCGCCGGTCTCCGCCGGTTCGCCGCGCTCGTCCAGGACGTGGACCTGGGTGTTGGCGATCGGGCCGCCGATGGAGACGTCCGCGGGCTCCTCGGGGACCTCCCACGCGGTGGACCAGATCGTCGTCTCGGTGGGGCCGTACACGTTGAACAGCCGTCCCGTGCGCGCCCGGAGCTCGCGGGCCAGCGGCACGGTCAGGGCCTCGCCGCCGACCAGGGCCGTGACGTGCGGATCCGCGTACCCGGCGGCCAGCAGCACCCGCCATCCCGAGGGGGTGGCCTGCACGTGCGTGACGCCCTCGGCGCGGATCAGCCCGGCCAGCCGGTGGCCGTCGCGGGCGGCGGCGGGCTCGGCGATCACGGTCCGGCCGCCGGTGACGAGCGGCAGATACAGTTCGAGGCCGGAGATGTCGAACGACAGCGACGTGAGCGCCAGCCAGATGTCGTCCGCGCCGGAGTTCAGCAGGTCGCGCATGGCGACGAGGAAGTTCAGCAGCGCCCGGTGCGGAATGGCCACGCCTTTGGGGCGGCCGGTGGATCCGGAGGTGTAGAGCAGGTAGGCAGGATCCATCGGATCAACCGCCACCTTTACATTTACTGCGCTATATGCGGATAAATCGTCGTCGAGGGATAAAGCGGACGCCGTGGTGCCCGTGGGCAGGCGTTCGCGCAGCTCGTCCGGCACCAGGACGGTCCGCGCGCCGGAGTCCTCCAGCACGAACCGCACCCGGGCGTCGGGATAGTCCGGGTCGAGAGGGAGGTAGGCGGCTCCGGCCTTGAGCACGGCGAGCATGGCGGCCAGGGTGCGGGCCGAGCGCCCGGCGTACAGGGCGACCACGTCCCCGCGTCCGACGCCGGCCTCGGCGAGGCGGCGGGCCAGGCGGTTGGCGGCGGCGTCCAGCTCGCCGTAGGTCCAGCGGGCCGCGCCGTCCACCACGGCCACCCGGCCCGGATCCTGCGCCTCGACCAGCGCCGTCATGGTGTCGTTCGGTTCGCGGAGTTCGCGCATGCGCCATCCTTCGTCGGACAGGCGGGGGACAGGCGGATTCATGGGAACGCTCCCACGGCTTCGACAGCGTAAGGAGGCTTTCCGCTTGGGGTCAACGACAGTTGAAAATTTGATGGAAATAACCCGCGAAACCAGGCGATAACGCTTCTAGCTGCGGTTCCTTACAAGCCAGTTTCGGAAACATTACAGAGACTGTTCCCTTGACAATGATGTGTCGTGATTCCAGGCTCGTCGTGGGGGCGTTCCCGGGGTCTGAATTGGGAGCGCTCCCAACAGGACAGCCCTGCCCTCTGAACCTCCGGAGAACGGTAATGACACCGACCGAGGAAGCCGTCATGAGGATCTGGACCGGTCTCCTGAGCACTCCTCCGCGCTCCCTCGCCGACGACTTCTTCGCGCTCGGCGCGCAGTCGCTCACGGTCGTGCGCTTCCTCGCGGAAGTGCAGGACCGGTACGGCGTGGAACTGCCCGTGGACGAGCTGTTCGCCGGTGACTTCACCGTCGCGGCGGCCGCCCGGCTCATCGACGAGACACTGCTCGGCGAGATCTCCGAGGACCAGCTCGCCGAACTGCTCGACGAACTGGAGGGCATGTCCGAGGACGAGGTCCGGGCCCTGCTGGACGAGGGCACCCCGCTCGGCGAGTCCTCGCCGTGACGCCCGGCGGCCCGCTCACCCGCGTCCTGCTGGTGACGCACGGCAGCGACGGCGACGTGCTGCCGTTCGTCCGGCTGGGCGGCGTGCTGCGCGAGCGCGGGCACGACGTGACCCTGCTGACCCACGCCCCCTACCGAGGCCGGGTGGAGGCGGCGGGCCTCGACTTCGTCCCCGTCGACACCCACGACGCCTACGCCCGCTACTCCGCCGACACCGCCCTCCTCCCCGACGGCCTCGGCACCCTCGACTGGCTGTCGTTCTACCGGCGCAACCGGCTGTTCGAGCAGTTCGGGGGCGAATGCCGGGCGCTCGCGGCCCGGGTGGTCCCGGGGCGGACCGTCCTGGCCGGGCGGCACACCTCCGCGCTGTCGGTCCTCGCCGTACGCGAGCTGACCGGCGCGCCCGCCGCGTGGATCGCCGTCGCGCCGATCCAGCCGCTGGCCGCCGAGGTCGCCCGCCACCTGCACCAGCACGTGCTCGCGCCCGGCATCGACGCGGTGCGCGGCGACCTCGGGCTGCCCCGCGTACGCGACTGGCGGGCCTGGTTCTCCTCCGCCGACCTGCGGCTCGGGCTCTGGCCGCGCTGGTTCGACGAGGCCGGACCGGCCACCGGTCCCGCGACCCGGCTGACCGGCTTCCCGCTGCCCGACGACGGCGCCGCGGACCCCGTACCGGCCGAGGCGGCCGCGCTGCTGAACGGGGCGGTACGGCCGGTGCTGATCACCGGCGGCACCGGGCGCATGCTGCGGCCCGGGTTCCACGACGCCGCGCTGGCCGGCTGCCGGCGGGCCGGGCTGCCCGCGTTGCTCGTCGCCCCGCACGACGAGACGGTCCCCCGGCCGTTGCCGCCCCACGCGCGGCGCTTCGCGCGGCTGCCGTTCCACGAGGTCGTCCCCCAGGTCGCGGCGGTGCTCCACCACGGCGGGATCGGCACGCTGACCCGGGCGCTCGCGGCCGGGACCCCGCAGGTGATCCTCGCCCACGGGGCCGACCGGCCCGACAACGCGGCCCGCCTGGAGCAACAGGGCCTCGCCCGGTGGCTGCCCGAGGAACGCTGGGACGCCGACGGGGTGGCGGAGGCGCTGCACGCGGCCCTGCGCGACGGCCGGCACCAGCCCAGAACGGGCCCCCGCGACGCCGCCGACGGCCTCACCCTGGCCGCCACCCACCTCGAACGCCTCCTCCACGCTCCGGAACGTCTCGGCGGTTCCCTCCCCGAGGAGCCGGGTGGCGGGGAAGCCGGGCGAGGGGACGCGGCGAGACGGCTGGCCGCGCTGCCAGCCGAGCGGCGCAGGCTGGTGGCCGCGCGTCTCCGCCGGCGGGCGGCCGAGCAGGAGGCGTCGTGAGGATCCTGCTGGCGCAGAACCTGATCCACCTGCCGTCCCACGGCGGGGCCAACAAGTCGAACCGCCTCCTCATGGAGCGTCTCGCCGCCCGCGGCCACGAGGTGCACGTGGTGGCCCCGCTCTCCGGCGCCCTCGCCACCGGCCCGTCGCCGGTCTCCGGGGTCGGCGCGTCGACCGGGGCCGGCGGGTCGTCCGGTGCCGGGGCCTCGTCCGCCCTCGACGAGTTGACCCGCCGGGGCGCGACGCTGGTCGCGTCCGACGACCCCGACGAGGTCGCCTACCTGCACCGCGGGGTCGTCGTCCACGCCGTGACCGATCCGGCCGCCCTGCCCCGGCGGGTCGCGGAGGTGGCGGCGCGCCTCGTGCCCGACTGGACGCTGGTCCCGTCCGACGACCCCGGCCTGGTGGTCCTGGGCGCGGCGCTGCGCGCCACCCCCGGCCGGGTCGTCTACCTGGTCCACACCCTTCAGCAGCTCCCTTTCGGTCCGGGCGCGTTCTACCCGAGCGCGGCCGGCACCCGGATGGTCCGCCGCGCCGCCGGGGTCGTGGCGGTCAGCCGCGCGGCGCGGGACTACTGCCTCCGGCACGCCGGTCTGCACTCCACCGTGATTTATCCGCATATATACGGTGACATCGCCCCTCCAGCGACTGCGGCGGCCTCCACCGCCCCGTACGTCACCATGATCAACCCCTGCGCCTACAAGGGCCTGCCGATCCTCCTCGGCCTCGCCGACGCCTGCCCCTCCGTCACCTTCCAGGCCGTTCCCACCTGGGGTGCCACCGCCGACGAGCGCGCGGCCCTGGCCCGCCGCCCCAACATCCGCCTCACCCCGCCCGCCGACGACCTCGGCCCGATCCTGGCCGGCACCCGCGTCCTGCTCATGCCCTCCCTCTGGGACGAGACCTTCGGCTACACCTGCGTCGAGGCCATGCTGCGCGGCGTCCCCGTCCTCGCCGCCGACGTGGGCGGCCTGGCGGAGGCCAAGCGTGGCGTGCCGTACCTGCTGCCGGTCGCCCCCATCGAGCGGTACGAGGCCGCCCCCGGCCACGCCCGCCCCGTCCCCGTCGTGCCCGCCCAGGACCTGACCCCGTGGCTGGCCGCCCTGCGCCGGCTCATGGACGACCCCGCCCACCACGCCGCCCTGGCCGGACGCTCCGCGGACGCCGCCCGCGCGTTCGTACGGGGCCTGGACCCGGACGCGCTGGAGACGTACCTGACCGCGCTGAGCCCGGCGAAGCGGCGGCCGGATCCGCCGCAGGACCCGCACCGGCGGGCCGCGCTGGCCAGGCTCGCCGCCGCCCGCGCCGCCGCGAAGGGAGCCGCCCGATGACCGGCACGATCGTCGAAGGCGTCGAGCACGGCCGCCCGAGCCCGCCCGCCCCCGGCGACCTCGACCGCCTGCTGCTCATCCGGCACTTCGAGAACGCCCTGCTCCGGCTGTTCGGCGAGGGCCTGCTCAGCGGCACCACGCACACCTGCCTCGGCCAGGAGCACGTCCCGGTCGCGCTCAACCCCCTCCTGCGCGAGGACGACTTCACCTTCAGCCACCACCGCGGCCACGGCCACTTCCTGGCCCGCTACGGCGAGGAGGCCGGCGCGCTGCTCGCCGAGATCATGGGCCGCAGGGGCGCGCTCTGCGACGGGGTGGGCGGCAGCCAGCACATCTACCACCGCACCTTCATGTCCACGGGCGTGCAGGGCGAGAGCCTGCCGGTCGCGGTCGGCATGGCGCTGCGGCTGCGCAGGGCCGGGCACGGCGCGCTGGCCTGCGCCTACCTCGGCGACGGCACCTGGGGCGAGGGCTCGGTCTACGAGGCGCTCAACCTGGCCGCGCTGTGGGGCGCGCCGCTGCTGGTCGTCGTGGAGAACAACGGCATCGCCCAGTCCACGCCCACCGAGCGCGGCATGGCCGGCACGATCGAGGGCCGGGTGGCCGGGTTCGGCATCCCGTACCTGCGGATCGACTCGATCGACCTGGCCGCCGTGCGGGCCGCGCTGGCCGGGCCGGTCGCCGCCGTCAGGAAGGACGCGTTCCCGCTGGTGGTCGAGTTCGTGACGCGGCGGCTCGGGCCGCACAGCAAGGGCGACGACACGCGCACCGCCGACGAGCTGCGGCGGGCCAGGGCCGGCGACTGGTACGAGCGCTACGCCGCCGCCTTCCCGCGCCGCTTCGCGGAGGCCGACGCGACCTGGCGGCGGTACGTGGACGACCTGGTCGCCGAGGTCTCGGCGCGGCCCCCGGCGCAGTGGACGGTGCGATGAGGGAGCCCGTCCGCGCGGAGCGGGTGTCGGAGCACCTGAACCGCGCGCTGCACGACGTCCTGGCCGCCGACCCCGCGGTCCACGTGCTGGGCGAGGACATCGCCGACCCGTACGGGGGCGCGTTCAAGATCACGAAGGGGCTGTCGTCGCGGTTCGGCGAGCGGGTGCGCTCGACCCCGATCAGCGAGGCCGCCATCGTCGGCGCGGGCGCCGGGCTGGCGCTGGGCGGCGACAAGGCCATCGTCGAGATCATGTTCGCCGACTTCGCGGGGCTCGCCTTCGACCAGCTCGTGAACTTCGCCAGCAAGTCGACCACCATGTACGGCCGCCCGGTCCCGATGCCGCTGGTCGTACGCTGCCCGTCCGGCGGCCGGCGCGGCTACGGGCCGACGCACAGCCAGAGCCCGCAGAAGCACTTCCTCGGCGTCCCCGGGCTGTCGGTGCTGGAGCTGACCCCGTTCCACGACGCCCGCGCCCTGCTGGAGGACGCCTTCGCCGCCGGGCGGCCGGCCCTGCTGTTCGAGGACAAGGTGCTCTACACGCGGCGCATGTTCCGCGACGGCGTCGTGGACGAGCTGTTCCGCTACGAGCTCGTGGACGGCCTCGCCCGCGTGGCCGTCGAGGGCGTGGACGGCCACGACTGCACGATCATCGCCCCCGGCGGCATGGCCCACCGCGCGCTGGAGGCGATGCGGGAGCTGCTGCTGGAGCACGACGTGCTGTGCGAGCTGCTGGTGCCCGCCCGGCTCTACCCGTTCGACCTCGGGGGCGTGCTGCCGCGCGGCCGGCACGTGTGCGTCGCCGAGGACGGCGCGGCCGGGGCCACGTGGGGAGCGGAGGTGGCGACCCGGCTGTACCCCGTCCTGTGGGGGCGGCTGGACCGGCCGATCACGCTCGTCAGCGCGGCCGACAGCGTCATCCCGGCCGCGCCCCACCTGGAGCACGAGGTGCTCGTGCACGCCGACACCATCCGCCTGGCCGTACTGGAGGCGCTGGCATGAACGCGGTCGTCGTCCCCAAGATCAACAGCAATGACGCCCGCTACCTGCTGGTGGAGTGGGTGGCCGCCGACGGGGCCACGGTGCGGCCCGGCGACGTCCTGGCCCTCATCGAGACCTCCAAGACCGTGGAGGAGCTGGCCGCCGAGTGCGGGGGCGTGCTGCGGCACCGGGTGGCGGCGGGCGCCGAATGCCTCCCCGGCGAGACCATCGCCGACCTCGGGAACCCCGCCGACCCGGCCACGCCCACCTCCGGGGGCGCGCCGGCGGGCGAGGACCCGCCGGGGGACGGGGTGGTGATCACCGCGCCGGCCCGCCGGCTCATGGACGAGCTCGGGATCGGCGAGGACGCCGTACGCGCCCTCGGCAGGAAGATCATCCGCCGCGACGACGTGACCGCCCTCGCCCAGCCGGCCCGAGCCCGACCCGCCGGAGCCCAACCCGCCCCCGTCGAACCCGCCCCCGTCGAATCTGCCCCCGTCGGATCCGCCCCCTCCGACCCCGATGCCGAGGAGATCATCTTGCCTGTGTCGCAGCGGAGGGTCGCCGACGTGGTGGCCCGCGCCCACCGGGAGGTCCCGGCCGCCTACACCGTCGTCAAGGTAGACGTGGAGGACGCCCTGCGGCTCGGCCGCGAGCTGACCCCCGCCCTGCGCACCCTGATCGGCCTGCCGGAGCTGCTGGTCAAGGCCGTGGCCGGCCTGGCGGGCCGGTTCGAGCTGCTGTTCGCCACGCCGGTCGGCCCCGGCCGGGTCCGCCGCTCCTCCACCGCGCACGTCGGCGTGACCATGGACGTCGGCAAGGGACTGTTCGTGCCCGTCGTCCACGACGCCACCGGCCGCACGCTGCGCGAGATCTCGCGGACGCTGATGGCGTACCGGATGGCGGCGCTGCGCGGCGGCCTGCGCGAGGAGGAGCTGTCCGGCGGCAACATCACGCTCACCCTGCACAACGAGAGCACGGTCACGCTGGCCGTCCCCATCGTCTTCCCCGGCCAGCTCTGCGCCCTGTCCCTGGCCGCCCCGCAGCAGGAGCTGGTCCCCGCGGAGGGACCGGCCGGGTTCGCCGTCCGGCACACCGTGCACCTCGGCCTCGCCTACGACCACCGCTACGTCAACGGCCACGACGCGATCGTCTTCCTCGACGCGCTCCGCGCCGCGCTCGAAGCGCCGGCCGGCCTGGCCGCGGACCCCACGTGACAGGCCCGAGCGCGGTTCCCGCCGACCGGCGGGAGCTGATGGCCCGGCTGCTCGCCCGCAAGGCCGCCGCCGCGGCCGTCCCCGTCCTGCCGCGCACCGGCGAGCCGATGGAGTGCTCGCACGAGCAGCGCCGCGGCTGGCTGGCCGCCCGCGCCGCCCCGGAGACCGCGCCGCCGAACGTCACCCTGGGCCTCGCCCTGACCGGCGAGCTGGACCTGCCGCGCCTCGCCGCCGCGCTCGCCGCGCTGGTGTCCAGGCACGAGGCGCTCCGCACCCGGTACGTCGCCGCAGACGGCCTCCCGCTCCAGGTGGTCCGTCCGGCCCAGCCGGTGCCGCTGGAGCTCGTGGACCTCACCTGCCTGCCGGAGCCCGAGCGCGAGCCCGAGGCGCTGGCCCTCGCCCTGGCGGCGGCGGGGGAGCGGTTCGACCTGGAGCGCGGGCCGCTGCTGCGGCTCACCGTCTACCGCGTCGGGCCGCTCGAACACCGCCTCCTCCTGGTCTGCCAGCACATCGCCTGCGACGGGGCCGGCGTGGCGCTGGTCGCGGCCGACCTGGCCGCCGCGTACGCGGGCGAGGAACTGCCGCCGCCGCCCGCCCTCCAGTACGCCGACTACGCCGCCTGGTCGGTGCGCCGGGCGGCCGAGCGGACGCCGAAGCGGCTGCCGTACTGGCGGGAACGCCTGGCCGGCCTGGAGCCCCTGTTCCCGCGCCTGCCCGCGCCCCCGGCCAGCGCCGGCCGGGTGTCGGCGACGGCGCGGGTGCGGGTCGGGCGGGCTCTCGTGGAGCGGCTGCGGAGCGGAGGGGGCGACGGCCCGGCAGGGGGCGGTCCCGTCACGACCTTCGCCGCGCTGCTGGCCGCGTACCTGGTGCTGCTGCACGAGATCGGCGGCCGGCGCGACCTCGTGGCAGGCGCCGTCACCTCCGGCCGTGGCCGCCGCGAGCTGGAGCCGGTCGTCGGCTCGTTCGTCAACCTGGTGCCGCTGCGCGTCGGACTGGACGGCCTGACCGGCTTCCCCGCCCTGCTCGCCCGCGTCCGCGAGAGCGTGGCGGGGGCGCTCGCCAACGAGATCCCGTTCGACGCGCTCGTCGCCGGTCTCGGGGCGCACCGGCTGCCCGGCGTGCACCCCTCCTTCCAGGCGGCCTTCGTGCACCGGGGCGATCCGGCGCCGCCGGCCGGCTGGGCCGGTCTCGACGTGCGCGTGTGGGAGCACGAGGTGGACGACGGCGGCTTCGACCTCGCGCTGACGGCGACGCCGCGCGGCGGCGCGCACGAGCTGGCGCTGACCGGTCGCCTGGCCCGCTTCACCGCCGCCGACCTGGCCGTCCTCGCCAAACGCCTGGCCGCCGTCGTGGAGCACCCGTCCCTGCCGTACTGACCGTGGCTACGGAGGGCGACTGCCTCAACGGCGAGGCTCGGCTACAGTGGATGAAATCGGTCAAAAACGTCTACGGCATAGGGAGGCAGAGCCCGTACCGGCGGGCTCGTTGTTGTGACAGGTCTCATCAGCAGCCTTGAGCAGGACGGAGCCGGCGCCTTGTGGCGTGGCTCCCCGCACCCGGTTGTGGTGGTCGGCCCCGCGGGCCTGATCACCCGCTCCAACGACGCCGCCCTGCGGCTGCTGCCCGGCGCGGTGCCCGGCACGCTCCTGGAGGACGCCGCGCCCGCCTGGCTGTCCCACGCCCACGCCCGCGCTCAGGCCCACGCTCACGCCCACCGGGGCCCTCGACTGGACGACCTGCGGGAGCGCGGCCCCATCGGGCCGGCCACGTTCGAGGCGCAGCCGGTGCGCGAGGGCGACGCCGTCGCCTGGTGGCTCGCCGACGTCACCGACCTCGAACGCGCCACCCAGGCCCTGCGTCTCGAACGCGAGCGGACCGCGTTCCTGGACACCGCCTCCGGCGAGCTGCTGTCCTCGCTCAACCTCGACCGCTGCATGGAGGTGACCGCCCGCCTGGCCGCCCGCCACCTGGCCGACGCCGCGATGGTCATCCTGCCCCCCTACCGCCGCCGGTACCCGATCGCCTACTGCGGCCCTGACGGCACCGTCGTCCGCGAGGAGCTGGCCGTCGACCCCGAGGCCGTGCCGGGCCTCGCCGAGGCGCTGCAGGGCTACCCGCCCCTGCCCTCCCGCTGGATCGATCCCGCCGCCGCGCCCGGCTGGCTGGCCCGCGACGGGATCGGCGAGGTCGGCTCGATGGTGGTGAGCGCCCTCCCCGGGCACGGCGTCCCCGCAGGCGCGCTCGTCCTGCTGCGCCGCAGCGGCCAAGCCTCCTTCTCCGAGGGCGAGGAGGTCTTCGCCCGGCTGTTCGCGGCCCGCGCGGGGGCCGCCATGTCCGCCGCCCGGCTGTACGCCGAGCAGGCCGCCATCACCGAGACCCTCATGCGCGAGCTCCTGCCGCCCCGCGTCCGCAGCCTGCACGGCGTCGAGGTGGCCGCCCGCTACCGCCCCTCCGAGCAGGCCGCCCGCGTCGGCGGCGACTTCTACGACCTGCACGCCCCCGCCGAGCCCGGCGGGGAGTCGCTGGTGGTGCTCGGCGACGTGGCCGGCAAGGGCCTGGAGGCCGCCGTGCTCACCGGCAAGATCCGGCACACGCTGCACGCGCTGCTGCCGCAGGCCGACGACCACCAGCGCGTGCTCGAACTGCTCAACGGCGTGCTGCTGACCGGCGGCGACCGCACCCGCTTCGTCACGCTCGTCCTGGCCTCGCTGCTGCGGGTCGGCAACCGCGTACGGCTGCGCCTCACCAGCGCCGGGCACGCGCCGCCGCTCATCGTGCGCGCCGACGGGCGCGTCGAGGAGGCCCGCACCAGAGGCACCCTCATCGGCATGCTGGAGCGCGTCACCAGCGTCACCGACACCGTGCTGCTCGAACCCGGCGAGACGTGCCTGTTCTACACCGACGGCATCAGCGAGGCCAGGGGAGGCCCGCTGGGCGACGAGATGTACGGCGACGAGCGACTGAAGGAGGAGCTGCGTCAGTGCGGCGGCATGCCGCCCGAGGCGATCGCCGAGCGGGTGGAGATGCTGGCCTCCCAGTGGGTAAGAGGTGGCGATCACGACGACATGGCCGTCATCGCCATCACCGCGCCGCGCGGCGCGCATCTGAGCGCGGTGGGAGGCAACGGCCGGGGAAGGTTCACCGCTTGACATCCTCCCCCTCGGGAACGAGAGGGATTCCGACCGTCGCCGGTCGGTCTTCCTGCTTCACCGCCGGTCGCCCACCCGAGAGGGACTCTCGTTGAGGTCTTACACCAGCTCCACAGGCGTTTCAGCTCTCCGCCAGCCCGGCGGCGAGCAGCATGTTCTGGGCCGCGTTCACCTCCCGATCATGGACCGCGCCGCACGCGCAGACCCACACACGGACGCTCAACGGCATCTCTTCCTGCAGGGCCCCGCAGACCGAGCACAACTTGGAGGAGGGAAAGAACCGGTCCACGACCGCCAGGGTGCGGCCGTACCAGTCCGTCTTGTACTCCAGCATGCGCCGCAGTTCCCGCCAGCCGGCGTCGGAGATGGCGCGGGCCAGCGCATGGTTCTTGAGCAGGTTGCGGACGGCCAGGTCTTCCACGGCGATCACTTGATTGTCGCGTACCAGCCGTGTGGTGACCTTGTGCAGGTAGTCCCGGCGCCGGTCGGCGATCCGGGCGTAGATTCGCGCCACCTTCAGCCGGGCCTTGGCCCGGTTGTTCGATCCCTTCTGTTTGCGGGCCAGCGCCCGCTGCGCCTTGGCCAGTCTGCGCCGCTCACGACGCTCGTGACGCGGGTTGGCGATCTGCTCGCCGCACGACAGCGTCGCCAGTGTGGTGAGGCCGGCGTCCACGCCTGTCGACTGCTCGACGGGCGGCAACGGCGCGATCTTCTCCTCGACCAGGAGGGACACGTACCAGCGCCCGGTGGCGTCCTTCGACACGGTGATCGTGGACGGTTCGGCTCCTTCGGGCAGCGGGCGCGACCACACGATGTTCAGCGGCGCGTCCATCTTGGCCAGGGTGAGCCGGCCGTCGCGCCAGCGGAACGCCGAGCGGGTGTATTCGGCCGACGCCCGCGACCTCTTGCGGGACTTGAAGGTGGGGTGCTTGGCGCGGCGGGCGAAGAAGTTCGCGAACGCCGCCTGCAGATGCCGCAGCGCCTGCTGCAACGGCACCGACGACACCTCGTTCAGGAACGCCAGCTCGGGTGTCTTCTTCCACGCGGTCAGCGTCGCGGACGACTCGGTGTAGGAGACGCCACGGCCTTCCAGCTTGTGGGCGCGGGTCCGCTCCTCGAGCGCTTTGTTGTAGACCAGGCGTACGCAGCCGAACGTCCGGACGAGCTGTTCGGCCTGTTCGGGGGTCGGGTAGCAGCGGTACTTGTAGGCCCGCTTCACAAGCTGCGCCACCCGCCGATCCTAGGTGCGAGATCACTCGCGCACCGGCCGATTCCGAAAGACGGCGGTCCGCCTGCTCCTGCCCTGCACCGCAGTAGTCCGAATTCCTTCCCCGCCTGAAGTCGGGAGTCTCCTCGGAGGTATCTGATGACGCACACAGACGAGCTTGCCTACGGGCTCTCCGCCTGGCGGGAGAAACTCTGGAACGCCGCCGTCGCCGGCGACGAGTACGCCGCCGCGGACGCCGCGCTCGCCGCGCTCGACTCCGGCATCCCGCTGGAGACCCTGCTGCTGGAGGTCGTCGCGCCCGTGCAGGGCCGGGTCGGCAGCGAGTGGGAGGCCAACCTGCTCACCGTGGCGCAGGAGCACGCCGCTACCGCCGTCAACGAGCGGGTGCTGGCCGCCGTCGCCCACCACCCCGTGGCCCGCGCCGCCGCCTCCGGCCCGCCCGCCGGTCGGGTCGCGGTCTCCTGCATCGACGGCGAGTGGCACGCCATGCCCGCCAGGATCCTGGCGGAGGTGCTGCGGCTGCGCGGCTGGCGGGTCGACTATCTCGGCGCCCAGGTGCCGACGCCGCACCTCATCGCCCACCTGCACCGTACGGCCTGCGACGTGGTGGCGCTGTCCAGCTCCATCCCCGTCCGGCTGCCTGCCGCGCACGCGGCCATCACCGCCTGCCAGGCGACCGGCACCCCCGTGATGGCCGGCGGCGCGGCCTTCGGGCCGGACGGCCGCTACGCCCGCCTGCTCGGCGCCGACGCCTGGGCACCGGACGGCGGGGCCGCCGCCGACCGCCTGGCGTCGGGCCCGCTGCCCCGCCCATCCGCGCCCCGCCAGGCCGTGGACGACCTGCCGCACCTGGGCGACCAGGAGTACACCATGGTCAGCCGGTCGGCCCGGCGGCTGGTCAGGGACGTCATGAGCGGTCTGGAGGAGCGCGTCCCCGCGATGGCGGCGTACACGCCGCAGCAGCGCCGGCACACCGCCGAGGACATCGCGCACATCGTCGACTTCCTGGCCGCCGCGCTTTACGTGGACGACCCCGAGCTGTTCGGCCGTTTTCTCGGCTGGACGGCGGGGGTGCTGGTCGCCCGAGGCGTCCCGGCCGGTACGCTGCTACCCGCGCTCGACCTGCTCGGCGGGCGGCTGGAGGACTTCCCGCGGGCCGCGGCCATGATCGTGTACGGGCGGGACGCCGTCCGCGCCGTGTCCCCGTCCCCCGAACACCCCGGAAAGACCGCATGACCGCCTTCGCCCCCCTCCCGCTGACCCTCGTCCTGGACACGCCCCGCCCGGGGGCGCTGCGCGTCGCGGTCGGCGGCGACCTCGACTACACCACCGCCGAGGAGCTGCTGACCACCGTCGCCGCCGCACTGGACGGCGGGAGCCTCACCGACGTGCACCTCGACTGCGGCGAGCTGCGCATCTGCGACTCCAGAGGGCTGTCGGCGCTGCTGACCGTCCACCGGCACGTGACGGCGGCCGGGGCGCGGCTGCACCTCGACGACCGGCCGCCCGCGTTGGACCGGCTGCTGCACGTCAGCGGCACCTACGAGCACCTGACGGGCGAGCCCGCCACGTCGGACCGGCGGCACTCCACCACCTCCTCCGACTGAGGCCCGGCACGCTGCTGCCGGGGCCTGATCCGGGTAGGTTGGCCGACCATGAAGGACCTCCAACCCCCGAACAGCGACCACGCACCGCACCCGTCGCCGGCCCACAGGGGCGCCGGCCCTGTCCGCCTCGCGCTGGTGGCCGCGACGGCCGTCGTCACCGGCCTCAGCGGCTGCGGCGCGACCTCGTCTGCCGATCCGGCCGGCACGTCCTCATCGGCCGGCCCGGCGGGCTCGCCGGCTGCCCGGCCGGGCGGCGCGACGGCCGGGACGCGGTCCGGGGAGCCGTCGGGCGGGCCGGCCGAGGCGCGGCCGACGGCGGGCGCAGGAGCCGCCCGCGCCCTCCCCGCCCCCGGCGAGCCGCTCCCCGCCACCCCCGCGAAGCTGGCCACCGCCCTGCGCGAGACGACGGCCGCGCTGAACGCGGCCATCGACCGCTGGAAGCCCGCCAAGGGCGCCCCGCCGCGTGACGTCGAGCTGCTGGCCCTCTACCATCAGCGCCTCTACCGCCACGCCGCCCGCAACCGCACCCTCGCCGACCGCGCCTTCGCCCGCCTCCCCGCGGCCCTGGCGGCCCAGGCCAGGGACAACGTCGGCGCCATCCGCGAGCTGCTCGCCCTGGCCCGCCCCATCAAGCCGGCCGCGGTGTTCAAGGTCCAGCCGGCCCGCCCGGCCGCCGAGCTGCTGGCCCACTTCAAGCGCGGCGAGCGCCGCTTCGGGGTGGAGTGGGAGGTGCTGGCGGCGGTGATGCTCGCCGAGACGAAGTTCGGCCGGGTCCGCGCCGACAGCCACGCCGGCGCCCAGGGCCCGATGCAGTTCATGCCGGCGACCTGGCGGGCGTACGGGATGGGCGGCGACGTCCAGGACCCCGGCGACGCGATCATGGGCGCCGCCAACTACCTCCGCGCCAGTGGCGCGCCCCGCGACTACCGGCGGGCCCTGCACGCCTACAACCCGTCGCGGGCGTACGTGAACGCCATCCTCCTGCACGCCCGCCAGATGAAGCGCGACCCGCGCGCCTACTACGCCTACTACAACTGGCAGGTCTTCGTGCTCACGACCGAGGGCGAGCGCCGCCTCACCGGCCCGAAGTGATCGGGCTCAGCCGGTCGTGACGCCGGCCGGGCCGTCCAGGGGCGAGGACAGGGCGCGGGCGGCGTGCACCAGCGGCACGTGGCTGAACGCCTGCGGGAAGTTGCCGACCAGCCGCCCGTAGCGGGGGTCGTACTCCTCGGCCAGCAGCCCGACGTCGTTGCGCAGCTCCAGCAGCCGCTCGAACAGCTCCGTCGCCTCCTCCCTGCGCCCCTGCATCGCCATCACCTCGACCAGCCAGAAGCTGCACGCGAGGAAGGCGCCCTCGCCGCCGGGCAGGCCGTCCACGTCGTTGTCCTCGGCGATCGGGTAGCGCAGGACGAAGCCGTCCGACAGGAGCTCCTTCTCGATGGCGGCGACCGTGCCCACCACGCGGGGGTCGTCGGCGGGCAGGAAGCCCACCATGGGGATCATCAGCAGCGCCGCGTCCAGCTCGGACGACCCGTACGACTGGGTGAAGGTGTTGCGCGCGCTGTCGTAGCCCTTCTCGCAGATCTCCCGGTGGATGGTGTCCCGCAGGGTGCGCCACTTCTCGACGGGGCCGGTGCGGCCGAAGCGCTCGACGTACTTGACGGCCCGGTCGAGCGCCGCCCAGCACATCACCTTGGAGTGGACGAAGTGCCGGCGCGGCCCGCGCACCTCCCACAGGCCCTCGTCGGGCTCGTCCCAGTGCTCCTCCAGGTAGTCGAGGAGCTGGCGCTGGATGGTCCAGGCCCGGTCGTCGGGGGCCAGGCCGCGGGTGCGGGAGACGAACAGGCAGTTCATCACCTCGCCGTACACGTCGAGCTGGAGCTGGCGGACCGCCTCGTTGCCGATCCTGACCGGGCGGGAGTCCTCGTAGCCGTCGAGCCAGTCGAGGCGCAGCTCGGGCAGGCGGCGCTCGCCGGCGACGCCGTACATGATCTGCAGGTCCTGGGGCCGCCCGGCGATGGCCCGCAGCAGCCAGGACCGCCAGTCGGCCGCCTCCTCCAGGTAGCCGTTGGAGATGAGCGCGTCGAGGGTCAGCGTGGCGTCGCGCAGCCAGCAGAAGCGGTAGTCCCAGTTGCGCACGCCGCCGAGGTCCTCAGGCAGCGAGGTGGTGGGGGCGGCGACGATGCCGCCGGTCGGCGCGTACGTGAGCGCCTTCAGCGTGATGAGCGAGCGGTTCACCGCCTCCCGGTAGGGGCCCTCGTAGCTGCACCGCGTCATCCAGTCGCACCAGAACGCCTCGGTCTCGGCGAGCTGCTCCTCGCAGTCGATCGCGGGCGGCATCGCCTCGTGCGAGGGATGCCAGGTGAACACGAACGGCAGCCGCTCGCCCTCCTTGACGGTGAACGTGGCCCGGTGCGCGTAGTCGCCGCCCTTCAGCGGCACCGGCGCGTGCAGCCACACCGAGTCGGGCCCGCCGATGGCCTGGAGGTGCCCGTTCGTCCGGCGCACCCACGGCACGATCCGGCCGTAGTCGAAGCGCACCCGCACCACGGTGGAGATCTCCACGCTGCCGGTGACGCCCTCGACGATGCGCACCACGTCGGGGTTGCGGTCGCGGGGCGGCATGAAGTCGATGATCCGTACGGTGCCCGTGGGGGTGTCCCACTCGCTCTCCAGGATGAGCGTGTCCGGGCGGTACCGCCGCCGGTCGGCGTGCTTGCGGCCGGTGGGGCCGAGCCACCAGTGCCCGTTGCGCTCGCTGCCGAGCAGGGACGCGAAGCACGCGGGGGAGTCGAACCTGGGCAGGCACAGCCAGTCGATGGAGCCGTCCCTCCCCACCAGCGCGGCCGATTGCATGTCTCCGATCAGGGCGTAATCCTCGAGGCGCATGCTACGACGCTACTCGCCGCGCGGGTGGTCCCGCGCTCACGAGAGCGGGAACCAGCGGGTGAACAGCTGCGTCAGCGGGCCGATGGCCAGCGCGAACACGAGGGTGCCGAGGCCGGCCGTGCCGCCGAGCAGCCAGCCGACGGCCAGCGCGGTGATCTCGATGAGGAAGCGGCTGAGCCGTACCGACAGGCCGAGCCTGATCAGCCCGGTCATGACGCCGTCGCGCGGGCCCGGCCCCATGCCGGCGCCGATGTAGAGGACGGTGGCGAGGGCGACCGCGCAGACGCCGGCGGCCACGTACAGGGCCTGGAGGGGGAGCGCGTGCGGCGTCGGCAGCAGCGCGATCGCGGCGTCGGCGAACAGGCCGAGGAACACCACGTTGGCGATCGTCCCGAATCCGGGGCGCTGGCGCAGCGGGATCCACAGCAGCATCACCAGCGCGCCCACGGCGATGATGACGGTGCCGATGGACACGCCGGCGCGCAGGGCCACCCCCTGGTGGAAGACGTCCCACGGGCTGTTGCCGAGCCCGGACTCCACCAGGAGGCCGATGCCGGCGCCGTACAGGGCGAGGCCGCCGAAGAGCCGGGCCAGCCTGGCGGGAAGGGGACGCGTCACGGGAAGGGTCATGCTCTCGCTCATAATGGCCCCAGAGTGGCAGGGTTCGGTTTGCAAAAACAGGGCCAATCGCGAAAAGTGGCCCTATGCGGCATCTCTCTGCGGCCCAGGTGGCCCGGCTCGCCGGCGTCGATCCCGGCGCCCGCCCCTACTACCGCGCGCTCGCCGACGGCGTGCGCACCCGCATCATGGACGGCCAGATCCCGGTACGCGTCCGCATGCCCGCCGAGCGCCACCTCGCCGAGGCGCTGCGGGTCAGCCGCACCACGGTCACCGCCGCCTACGACCTGCTGCGCGAGCGCGGCTACCTGGAGAGCCGCCAGGGTTCGGGAAGCTGGACCGCGCTGCCCGACCCGGCCTCCACCGCCGAGAACCCCTGGCTCAGCACCGGCGGCGACGGCCTCATTCAGCTCCACAGCGCGGCCCCGCCCGCGCCCAGCGCGCTGCGCGAGGCGATGCTGGAGGCGGTCGAGGACCTGCCGCGCCTCGGCATGGGCAACGGCTACGACCCCATGGGCCTGCCGCTGCTGCGCGAGCGCATCGCGGCCCGCTACACCGCCCGCGGCGTGGCCACCCGTCCCGAGCAGATCGTCGTCACCGCCGGTTCCCAGCACGCCCTCCACCTCGTGCTCGGCCTGCTCGCCGGGCCGGGTGACGCGGTGCTGGTGGAGTCGCCGACCTATCCGCACGCGATCGACGCGGCCCGGCAGCGCGGCGCCCGCATCGTCCCGGTCGGGATCTCCCACGAGGGCTGGCGGCCCGACCTGCTCACGGGCGCGATGCGGCAGTCCGGGGCCCGCCTCGCCTACCTCATGCCCGACTTCCAGAACCCGACCGGCGCCCTCATGGACGACGCCACCCGAGCCGCCGTGACGGCCATGGCCCGGCGCCACGACGCGCTGCTGCTCGTCGACGAGACCTGGCAGGAGCTGGCCATCGACGAGGTGCCGGCCACCGCGCCGATGGCCGCCTTCGACACCGACAGCCGGGTGATCAGCGTCGGGTCGGCGTCCAAACTGTGGTGGGGCGGGCTGCGCGTCGGCTGGGTCCGCGCCACCGCGGCCCTCGCCCGCCGCCTCGCCCTGCACCGCGCGGTCGTGGACATCGCCGGCCCTGTACTGGAGCAGCTCGCCGTCGCGCGGCTGTTCGACCGGCTGGAGGAGACCCGGTCGGAACGCCGCCGCGCCCTGCGCGCCTCGCGCGCCGCCCTGGTGGACGGGCTGCGCGAGCACCTGCCCGGGTGGACGTTCACGGTGCCGCGCGGCGGCGGCTCGCTCTGGGTCCGGCTGAACGGCGACGCCGCGACCCCGCTCGCCGAGGCCGCCGCCGGGCACGGCGTCCGGCTCGCGCCCGGCCCCTGGTTCGGCCTGGAGGGCACGCTGGAGGGCTACCTGCGGCTGCCGTTCACCCTGCCGCCCCAGGTGCTGGCCGAGGCCGTCGTCCGCCTGCGCGCCGCCCGCGAGCACGGCCCCGCCGGCCCCGCCCCCGTCCCCGACTCGCTCAGCGCGATGGTGTGAGCCGCCCGCTCACTGGGCGACGCCCCTGGCCATCGGGAAGCGCCAGTTGAACCGCATGGCCGTGATCCGCAGCCCGAAGGCCAGCAGCGCCGCGGCCAGGGTGGCGGGCCAGCCGTGCAGCCCGTACGACGACAGCGCCGCCATCACCCCCGACCCGAGCATCGCCGGCACGGCGTAGAGCTGGCGGTCGTAGAGCAACGTCGGGATCTCCCCGGCCAGCACGTCCCGCAGCATGCCGCCGCCGACCGCCGTGACCACTCCCAGCAGGGCGGCGTGCAGCGGGTTGAGCCCGTACTCCAGGGCCTTCTCGGTGCCGACCGCGCAGAACAGCCCGAGCCCGGCCGCGTCCAGCACCAGGATGGCGGGCATCACCCGGGCCACGTGCGGGTGCCAGAAGAAGACGATCACCGCGGCGGCCACCGGCACCAGGACGTAGCCGAGGCTCTGGAACGCGATCGGTCGCACGTTGAGTATGAGGTCGCGGACCACCCCGCCGCCGAGTGCGGTCATCGAGGCCAGCACCAGCATCCCCACCCCGTCCAGCTTCTTGCGCACGCCCATCAGCGCGCCGGACAGGGCGAAGACGAAAATTCCGACAAGATCCAGGATTTCTGACACGGTGGATTTCTACCGGATCGAGGAGGGAAGGGCCTCCGCGTGGTAGTGCTCGGCCATCAGCACCCGCAGCCGCCGTGTGAACATGAACAGCGCCACCCCCGCCACGATCGCCATGACCGCCAGCACCAGGTAGTACGCCGGCTCCGACAGCACCGCGCCGAGCCGCCCCGTCTGCCCGCCGACCGCGTCGCCCACCGACACCGCGATGAACCACACGCCGAGCATCTGCGCCTTGAACGCCTCCGGCGCCAGCTTCGTTGTCACCGACAGCCCGACCGGGCTGAGCGACAGCTCGCCGAACACCTGGATCGCGTACACCAGCACCAGCCACCACACCGACACCCGCCCGGCCCCGGCCAGCCCCGCCGCCACCGCCATGACCACAAAGCTCAGCCCCACCATGACCAGCGCGAAGCCGAACTTCTGCGGCGTGCTCACCCGCGTGCCCAGCCTGACCCAGAGCGCCGCGAACACCGGCACGAAGATCATGATGAGCAGCGGGTTGAACGACTGCGTCGTGGCCGGCTGGATGGGGACCCCGAACAGCGACAGGTCGGTGTGGTCCGCGGCGAAGGCCAGCAGCTTGCTCGGCGCCAGGTCGTAGATCATCCAGAAGATGGCCGCGGCCACGAAGAGCCAGATGTAGGCCTTCATCCGGTCCCGCTCCTCCTGGGACAGGTCGTGGCTGCCCAGCATGATGTACGAGAAGTAGACGATCGGCACGATGAGGACGACCACGGTGATCGCGATCGTCAGCCGGTCGACCGTGAGCGTGCCGCTCGCCGCCCACGCCACCAGGGCGGCCACCACCACGGCCGCGCCGAGACCCGCCAGGCGGCCGAAGCGGCGCCGCTCGGCGGGCGTCAGCCGCAGGCCCGGCCGCTCGCCGACGCCGCGCAGCGCGCCCCTGCCCCACACGTACTGGACCAGGCCGAGTGCCATGCCGACGGCCGCCGCGCTGAAGCCGAGGTGCCAGCGGTCGCCGGCGGCCAGCCAGCCGACCACGATCGGCGCGAAGAACGCCCCCAGGTTGATGCCGAGGTAGAACAGCGAGAACCCGGCGTCGCGGCGGCCGTCCTCGTCCTCGGAGTAGAGCCGGCCCACCATGACCGAGATGTTCGGCTTGAGCAGCCCCGTGCCGGCGATGATCAGCAGCAGCCCGAGCCAGACGAAGAACGGCGTCGTCACCGGGATCGCCATGCTGATGTGCCCCAGCATGATGACGAACCCGCCCCAGAACACCGACCTGCGCGCCCCCAGGATGCGGTCGGCCACCCAGCCGCCCGGCAGCGCCACCAGGTAGATGAGCGCGCCGTAGACGCCGACGACCGCCTGCGCCGTCGCCGGCGGCAGGCCCAGCCCCTGGTGGGTCGGCGAGGCGGCCATGAACGTGTAGAGGATCGCGCGCAGGCCGTACCAGCTGAACCGTTCCCACATCTCGGTGCCGAAGAGCGTCGCCAGGCCCCACGGATGACCGAAGAACGTCCTGCCGCTGCCCCGCATCGCCCTGCCTCCACTATGACGGCCCAATATGACGTATCGCATCCGATCCATCACTCTACGTCAGAGATGCCGCTCTTTCCGTGCAAGGTCTTGCCGCTGTCCGGCCCCTGTGGTGCGATGCAAGCCATTCATGCAAGTGAATACTGACTGGAGGCGCGCCATGGCCGAAGTCCTCGAGGTCCGGGCCGAGATCGAGCAGCAGATCGCCGGCCGTACCGTCTGCGGGCAGCTCGCCGAGCTGGCCGAGCGGCACCCCGACGCCCCCGCCTACTCCGACCCCGGCGACCCCGACTCCGGCGAGGACTGGCGCACGCTCACCTACGCCGAGGCCAGGCAGCGCGTCCTGGAGATCGCGGCCGGCTTCGCCGCCCTGGGCCTGGGGCGCGGCGAGTCCGTCGCGCTCATGATGGTCAACCGCAGCGAGCACGTCCTCGCCGACCTCGGCGCCGTGCACGCCGGGGGAGTGGGCTGCACGATCTACAGCACGTTCGCGCCCGAGCAGATCGAGTTCGTCGCCGGCGACGTCGGCGCCCGCTTCGCCGTCCTCGGCGGCCCCGCCGAGCTGGCCCGCTGGCAGCCGGTGCTCGACCGCCTCGGCGGCCTGCGCAAGATCATCATGCTGGAGGGCGCGCCTGCCGGCGACGAGCGGTTCATGACCTGGACGGACTTCCTGGAGCTCGGCCGCGCCCGGCTCGCCGCCGACCCCGCCGCCGTCGAGGAGCGCCTGCGCGCCGTCACCGCCGGCGACGTGGTCACCGTCCTCTACACCTCCGGCACCACCGGGATGCCCAAGGGCGTCCCGCTCACCCACACCAACGTCTTCTACGAGGTCGCCGCCACCGACCGGCTCACCGCGCTGCCGACGCTCGGCACCCAGATCTCCTACCTCACCTACGCCCACATCGCCGAGCGCATCCTCAGCCTCTACCTGCCGCTGGTGAAGGCCTCCCACGTCTACTTCTGCACCGACCTCGCCAACCTCGGCGCCACGCTGGGGCAGGTCCGGCCGATGATGTTCTTCGGGGTGCCGCGCGTATGGGAGAAGATGATGGCCCGCCTCCTCGCCGTGCTCGCCGGCCAGCCCGAGGAGCAGCAGGCCGCGGTCCGCGAGGCCATGGCGGCCGGCCGCGCGTACGTCGAGGCCGGCCAGTACGGCCACACGATCACGCCCGAGATCCAGGCCGCGTACGACAAGGCCGACGCCGCCCTGCTCGGGCTCATCCGCGGCATGATCGGCTTCGACCGCGCCCAGTGGACCGCCACCGGCGCCGCCCCCCTCCCGTCCGAGGTGCAGAACTTCTACGCCGGCCTCGGGCTCAAGGTCATCGACGTGTACGGCATGACGGAGACCACCGGCGCCTTCACCGGCAACAGCCCCGCCTGCTACCGCCTCGGCACCGTCGGCAGGGCCGAGCCCGGCGTCGAGGTGCGCATCGCCGAGGACGGCGAACTGCTCACCCGCAGCCCGCTCAACACCCTCGGCTACCTCAACCGCGCCGAGGCCACCGCCGAGCTCATCGACGCCGACGGCTGGCTGCACACCGGCGACATCGGCAGCGTGGACGACGACGGCTTCTACCGCGTCGTGGACCGCAAGAAGGAGCTCATCATCACCGCGGGCGGCGAGAACATCTCCCCGGCCGAGATCGAGAACCACCTCAAGCAGCACCCGCTCATCGGCCAGGCGCTCGCCTACGGCGACCTGCGGCCCTACCCGGTCGCCGTCCTCACCATCGACGGCGAGGTCGCGCCCGGCTGGGCGCAGGCGCGCGGCATCACCTACGGCTCCCTCGCCGAGCTCGCCGCGCACCCCGACGTGCTGAAGGAGGTCGAGAGCGCCGTCGAGGCCGCCAACACCAGGCTCGCCCGCGTGCAGCAGGTGAAGAAATGGGCGCTGCTCGGCACCGAGTGGACCGCCGAGACCGAGGAGCTCACCCCCAGCCTCAAGCTCAAGAGGCGGATCATCCACACGAAGTACGCCGACGTCATCGAAGGCCTCTACTCCGGCTGATCCCGTTTTTCCGGGGCTTTGCCACTAGAGGCGTGTGTCGCGGGTTTGGCCATGACCGGGCGGTTCCTACCGTCTCGATCATGACCAGAGGACTGCTACTCGCCTCGCTCGCGGCGGGGACGCTCGTGGCTCCCGCGTCCGCGTCCACCGCCGCCGCCGGGGTGCCCGCCAAGGTGCCCGCCTCCGCGCCCGTGCCCTCGCCCTCCTTGGAGGAGGGCCCCGTGATCCGCGCCATCACGGTGCGTCCCGCCGAGCCCGTCGTCGGGCCGCGCGGCTCCGTCCGCCTGGTGATCGACGTGATCGCCAAGGGGACGTCGGGCAAGAACGGCGTCACCGTCAAGGTCGAGCCGGGCGCTCCGCCCGGCCCGGTCCTGGCCTCCAAGCCCCTGCCCGACGAGCCGACGGACGACCCCGCCCCCACCGCGTCGCCTGGCGCGGAGCCGTCGGCCGAACCCACGGGAGTGCAGTCCCCGGCCCTGTCTCCCGAGCTCGGATACCCCACCAGACCTTCCGGCCGGAACGCTCCCGACAAACCGGCCGGGCTGAACACTCCCGACGAACTGCCCGCGCCCGACGACCCGGCGGCACAGACGGACCCGGCGGTACAGACCGATCCGGCGGTACAGACGGACCCGGCGGTGCAGGGCGATCCGGCGCAGGTGGCTGACCCCGCGCAGCCGGCCGACCCGGTGGCGCAGGCCAAGCCGACCGATGCCGCGGTGCCGCCGACCCCGGCCTCCCTGGTGTCCGCGACCCTGCCGGCCGACGCGACGCCCAAGGCGGGAGGGTCGTACCTGAACCTGCTCCCGCTCACCCGCGCCGTCGTGCCGAGCCCCGCCGCGCAGAGGTCGGCCGACGGCTGGGAGACCTGGCGCTTCCTCCCCGACAAGAGGCTCAGCCGCTACTACCCGACCGGCACCTGGACGGTGGCCGCCACCGCCCGCGGCAAGGACGACCGGACCGTGACCGAGTACGCCACCTTCCGGTTCCGCCGCGCGACCCGCCTGTCGCCCGTCCACGTCGAGAAGGCCGGGCCCGGCGGCGCGGTCCGCGTACGCGGTTCGCTGACGCGCGTGGACCCGCGCGGCCTGACCGACTACGGCCCGTTCGGCAGGCAGCGCCTGGAGATCCTGTGGCGCCAGGACTGGCACTCCGAGTGGCAGCGGGTCGCCCAGACCGTCACGGACGCCGCGGGCGGCTTCGAGACCAGGATCTACGGCCGGCCGAACGGCTACTGGCGCGTCCGCTTCCCCGGAACCGGTCACTACGCCCCGTACACCTCCAGATCCCGACGAACCAGGGGGTAAGGGACTTGTAGCCAAGACGTGATGCCCTTTGCCGCAACTTTCCTTGACCTTTACGGGTCAATGGTTGACGTGTCCTATTTGGGGCGCGCAAGTGACGGGGAAGGAATCATGAAGATGCGACGAATCGCAGCCGGTCTGGCGGCCGCCGCCCTGGGCGCCTCGGTGCTCGCCACCGCGGCCACGCCCGCGTTCGCGGACGAGCCGGACACGGACTTCGTCGGCGGCAACACGAGCCTGGCGCTCGACGCCAACCCCGAGCCCGCCTGGCGCGGCAAGCCGATCCGCCTCGACGGCAAGCTGTCGGTGCAGTGCGAGGAGGACTACATCAGCGGGTTCGTGCAGGTCATCCACTCCGACGCCTGCAAGAAGCAGGAGCGCTGGCACCGCCTGGCCTGGAAGCGGATCGTGATCCTCTTCCGCCCGAACGGCACCGGCAAGTGGGAGTACGTCGACTCGGTCAGGACCGGCGGCGACGGCTACTTCCACACCCGCGTCCCGGCCCGTACGTCGGGCACCTGGCGCGCCGTCTTCGAGGGCGCCAGGCACCTGGAGCCGTCGGAGGCCACCGACTACGTCAAGGTGATCGGCCGCCGTCACCACTGAGGCCCGGCCTGCTCCCGCCGGACGCCCGGCCGCTTCAGCGGCCGGGCGTCCGGCGTTCCTGGACATGCGGCGACAAGGTGGTTTTGAGTACGGCCGGAATCACGTCGTAGGCTGGCTCTCTGGCGAACGGACTGGAGGTGACGCCCCGTGTTGCGAGACTCGTTCGGACGGGTGGCGACGGATCTGCGGGTGTCCCTCACGGACAAGTGCAACCTGCGCTGCACCTACTGCATGCCTCCCGAGGGTCTCGACTGGCTGCCGAGCGCCCAGCTCCTCACCGCCGACGAGATCGTCCGCCTGGTGGGCATCGGCGTCGAGCGCCTCGGCATCACCGAGGTCCGCTACACCGGCGGCGAGCCGCTGCTGCGGCGCGAGCTGGCCGACATCGTGGCCCGCACCGCCGCGCTGGAGCCCCGCCCGCAGATCTCGCTGACCACCAACGGCATCGGCCTCGCCCGCCTGGCCGGGACGCTGGCCGACGCCGGGCTCGACCGCGTCAACGTCTCGCTCGACACCCTCGACGCGGCCACGTTCAAACGCCTCGCCCACCGCGACCGGCACGCCGACGTCATCGCCGGCCTCGCCGCCGCCGACCGCGCGGGGCTGCGCCCCGTCAAGATCAACGCGGTGCTCATGCGCGGCGTCAACGAGCACGAGGCCGTCCCGCTGCTGCGCTGGTCGCTGGAGCAGGGCTACGAACTGCGCTTCATCGAGCAGATGCCGCTCGACGCACAGCACGGCTGGAGCCGCGAGGCCATGGTCACCGCCGACGAGATCCTCGGCCTGCTGTCGGAGGCGTTCGAGCTGACGCCGGACGACCAGGAGGGGCGGGGCAGCGCGCCCGCCGAGCGTTTCCTGGTCGACGGCGGGCCCGCGCGGGTCGGCGTCATCGGCTCGGTCACCCGGCCGTTCTGCGGCGCCTGCGACCGCGTCCGGCTCACCGCCGACGGCCAGGTTCGCAACTGCCTGTTCGCGACCGAGGAGTCCGATCTCAAGTCCGCGCTGCGGGCCGGCGCCACGGACGACGAGCTGGCGGCGCGGTGGCAGGCGGCGGTCGCCCGCAAACGGGCCGGCCACGGCATCGACGACCCGTCCTTCCTCCAGCCCTCCCGCCCGATGTCCGCCATCGGCGGCTGACCC
Organism: Nonomuraea sp. LP-02; assembly: GCF_036289125.1. Taxonomy (NCBI): domain Bacteria; kingdom Bacillati; phylum Actinomycetota; class Actinomycetes; order Streptosporangiales; family Streptosporangiaceae; genus Nonomuraea; species Nonomuraea sp. LP-02. The sequence continues at coordinate 1,067,167 of NZ_JAXCLK010000001.1, forward strand.
CCGTGCCCACCGACCCTCGCGCGGGGGAGACGGGCGCCCCGCCCGGCGGTCCCGGACGTGAGGGGCCGGCCGCGGCCTTCGACGCCGTGGTGCTGGCCGGTGGCGAGGCCAGGCGGCTCGGGGGGCGCGACAAGCCGGGCATCACCGTCGGCGGCCGGTCGCTCGTCGAGAACGTCGTCGCCGCCGCGTCCGGCGCCCGCCGCACGATCGTGGTCGGCCCCGAGCGCCCCCTTCCCGGCGTCCGGTTCGCACGCGAGGACCCGCCGGGCGGCGGGCCCGTCCCCGCCCTGGCCGCGGGCCTGACGCACGTCACCGCCCCCTGGGTGGCGCTGCTCGCCGGAGACCTGCCGTTCCTCACGCGGGCGCACGTCGCTGCGCTGCTGGAGGCCGCGCCGCCGGGCGCGGGCGCGGTGATGGTGGACGACGGCGGACGGGAACAATGGCTGGCGGGCGTCTGGCCGGCCGCCGAACTGCGGAGCGCGCTCGCCGCCTACGCTGGACGCTCGCTCCGCGGCCTGCTGGCCCCGCTGGTCGGCGCGCGCCTGACGCCGCCCGGACGCCCCTGGTTCGACTGCGACACGATGAACGACCTGGAGGAGGCACACATGCACGTGCTCAACGAATGGACCGCCCTGGCCTGCAAGGAGCTGGGCATCGACCCGGCGGTCGTGGACCGCGACCAGATCCTCGACCTCACCAAGGAGGTCGCCCACGGCGTGGCCCGGCCGGCCGCGCCGCTGACGGCGTACCTGCTGGGCCTGGCTCAGGGGGCGGGCACAGCGCCCGAGGACGCCGTCGCCAAACTGACCACTTTGGCGAAGAACTGGCCGTCGGCGGCCGCCGAGACGCTGACAGACGGCTGACACTCGAACGAACTCTTGAAGTCAAGCTGACTCCCGCCTGAAGATTTCCTGTGAATAACAGGAGAGGCGGGAGTGAAAACGATTTCGGGAAAGCAGCCCTATCGAACCGGGCCGGCGCCGCCGTTCTAGATCATCAGCTGAAGCGTGTTTGACCAGGAAAAGGGCGACGCCGGGTGGTTACGGGGGCAAACCACCCGGCGTCGCTTCATCGGCGTTCCGACGGGGGCCCGGAACGCCGGCACCAGCGCTCCGACGGGGGACCGGAGCGCTTGGCTAAAGCGTACACCTACAACCCATGGGATGCGTCAAGACTTAGTCACGACCCGATCTCGCGTCGATGCAGCGGTATCTCGCTTTGGTTAGCCTCAGGGTCCTGAAAGGTAGGAGGCGGGGCGGGCTCGCCCCTCTCATTGGCCCCGATTACCGCTATGTATGGCAAAAACACGGCGCCGGCGATGAACAGCAGCCTGAAGGGCCACGGCACGGGCACCACCACCGCGAGGATCAGGCACACCGTGCGGATGCCCATCTGGACGAGATATCTGACCTCACGCCGGTGGATGTCCGACGTCAGCGACGGTTTCGCGTCGGTGACCTGGTGGACGTCCGCGTTTCTGCGCCACCGCTTCATACCTTCCACGGTAGTCCTCGAAGTACGGGCTCGGGACGGCGCACCCGGGCGGCGGAGGGGGTCATGCGATCATGGCCTTCGGGTAAGGAGGAGAGGGATATGTCGGACCGAACGTACCGGGTCACCGAGATAGTCGGGACTTCGGGAGAGAGCGTCGACCAGGCCATCCGCAACGGGATCAGGCGAGCCTCGGAGACGTTGCGGCACCTGGACTGGTTCGAGGTGACGGAGATCCGCGGCCACATCGACGCGGGGGAGGTCGCTCACTTCCAGGTGGGCATGAAGGTCGGCTTCCGCCTGGAGGACGCCTGAGCGCCCTCTGAGCGCCGCCCACGCCCTACGTAGTGTCCAAGGGCTGCCCCTGCCGGCGCCGCTGCCGCCCGGCCCCGGGCCGCCCGGGCGAGGGGCCATGGTCGCCGCAGACCCGGCCCCGGACACGCGGGCCCACCGCAATGCCCGGACCCCGGCGGCCCACCGCATGCCCGGCCGCCTGGGCAGCCAACAGAGCGGCGCCGGCCCGGAGGCCCGGCCGTCTGGCGCACACCCCGGCAGGGGGCCCGCCGCAGGCCCGGGCGGGGGTGCGCCGCAGGCCCGGACCCGGCCGTTCGGCGCTGGGCCTGGGCCGGCCTCCCCGCGCCGACCTGGACCTTCGGGCGGGCGCTCGACAGGGCCCGCCTTTCCGGCCCTCGGGCCGGTGCCCGCTCAGGCATGCGGTTCGGCTCAGGCCGGGCCGCGGGTCGGGTCGGGCCGGGGGTCAGCTTGCCTGGCTCACCGTGGACATGTTGAAGTCGGGCACCCGCACCGCCGGCATGATCGTCCGCTGGAAGTAGTCGTTCCACTCGCGCGGCAGCGTCCGCCCCTCCGCCCCCACCTCGGAGACGCGCCCGAGCAGGTCGACCGGGCTCTCGTTGAAGCGGAAGTTGTTGACCTCGCCCACGACCTCGCCGTGCTCCACGAGGTAGACCCCGTCACGGGTCAGCCCGGTGACGAGCAGCGTCTGGGGATCGACCTCCCGGATGTACCACAGGCAGGTGAGCAGCAGCCCGTGCCGCGTGCCGGCGATCATCTCCTCCAGGGACGACGACGGCCCGGCGGCCGGCCCGCGCATGATCAGGTTGTCGACGGCCGGCGTCACCGGCAGCCCGCTCAGCTCGGCCGAGTAGCGGGTCTGGTGCAGCGCCTCCAGCCGCCCGTCCCTGATCCAGTCGGTCGGCCCCAGCGGCAGCCCGTTGTCGAAGACCGAGCTTGCCCTGCTGGATGCGTGCGCCATCACGAACGGCGCGCACGCGATGCCCTCCGCACCCGGATCGCTCGCCAGCGTCACCGGCAGCGCGCCGAGCCGCTCGCCCACGCGGGTGCCCCCGCCGGGTTTCGCGAACACCGACCGCCCGTCCAGCGCGTCGCGCGCCCCCGCCGACCAGAACAGGTAGATCATCAGGTCGGCCACGGCGCTCGGCGGCAGCAGCGTCTCGTAGCGCCCCGCCGGCAGGTCCACCCGGTTCTTCGCCCACTCCAGCCGCTGGGTCAGCGACGCGCCGAGCGCGTCGACGTCGACGTCGGTGAAGTCCTCCGTGGACACGCCGGTCCAGGCCGACCGCTTGAGGTCGGCCGACTTGGCGTTGAGCTCCATGCGGCCGGTCGGCTGGTCGTGCCGCAGCCGCACGCCCGTGGACGTGCCGAGGAACGTCGAGGTCAGCCGGTGCTCGGCGAAGCCGTAGAGCCTCCTGCCGCCGGCCTCGGCCGTCGCGAACGCCTCGCCGAGCGCGGGCGCGAACGCCTCGAACACGCCGATGTCGGTGGGCCGTACGTCCTCGTCCCAGTGGGCGGAGGCGGGGCCGGCCTCGACCAGCGGGCGCGCGTCCTCGGCGGGCCTGGCGTCCCTGGCCGCCGCGTCGGCCGCCGCCACGACGTCGGCGAGCTGCTCCTCGCGCACCGCCGCCCGCGACACCACGCCGGCCCGGTCGCCCGCGATGGAGATCACCGTCAGCCGGGACGAGCGCGCCACGCCGTTGGTGGTCAGCGTGTTGCCGGCAAAGCGCAGGTTGGCCGTGGACTCCTCGTCCACCAGCACCACGCAGTCGTCGTTCGTGGAGAGCGCCAGGGCCCTTTCCACCATCTCCTGGGGAGTCACTTCCCGCCCTCCTGCACGGTGTTGAGTATCCGTACGCCCCTGAACAGCGCGGACGGACATCCGTGGCTGACCGGGGCGACCTGCCCCGGCTGGCCCTTGCCGCAGTTGAACGCGCCGCCCAGCACGTACGTGCCCGGCCCGCCGACCGCCTCCATCGACTGCCAGAAGTCCGTCGTCGTCGCCTGGTAGGCGAAGTCCCTGACCTGCCCAGCCAGCTTGCCGTGCGAGATGCGGTAGGCCCGCTGACCGGTGAACTGGAAGTTGTAGCGCTGCATGTCGATCGACCAGCTCTTGTCGCCGACGATGTAGATGCCCCGCTCGACCCCGGCGATCAGCTCGTCGGTGCCCGGCCCGTCCGGCGCGGCCTGGAGCGAGACGTTGGCCATGCGCTGCATCGGCATGTGGCCCGGCGAGTCGGCGAAGGCGCACCCGTTGGAGCGTCCGAACCCCTTCATCAGCGCCATCCGCCGGTCGAGCTGGTAGCCGACCAGGATGCCGTCCTTGACGATGTCGAAGCTCTGCCCCCGCACGCCCTCGTCGTCGTAGCCGACGGTGGCCAGGCCGTGGGTGACGGTGCGGTCGCCGGTGACGTTCATCAGCGGCGAGCCGTAGACCAGCTCGCCGAGCTGGTCGAAGGTGGCGAAGCTGGTGCCCGCGTAGGCGGCCTCGTAGCCGAGCGCCCGGTCGAGCTCGGTGGCGTGGCCGATCGACTCGTGGATGGTCAGCCACAGGTTGGACGGGTCGATCACGAGGTCGTAGTCGCCGGCCTCGACCGACGGCGCGGCGAGCTTCTCGGCCAGCAGCTCGGGCAGCCGGGCCAGCTCGCCCTGCCAGTCCCAGCCGGTGCCCGTCAGGTATTCGTAGCCGCGCCCGACCGGCGGCGCGATCGTCGACATGTCGTCGAAGCCGCTCTCGCCCGCCTTCATGGCGTTGAGCGTGGGGTGCACCCGCACCCTCTGCTGCGTGGTCACCGTGCCGGCCGTGTCGGCGTAGAACTTCTGCTCCTTGACCTGCAGCAGCCGCGCCGAGACGTGGTCGGCGCCCTTGAGCAGGCCCGCCGACCAGTCGGCCAGCAGGGTCACCTTGTCGGCCGACGGCACCTCGAACGGGTCCACGTCGTACGCCGACACCCACACGGCCTCGGCGTGCACCGGCTCTGGCGCCAGCTCGATCGGCTCCCTGTTGATCGGCGCCGACACCTCGGCGACCCGCACCGCCTGCTCCGCCACGCGCGCGGCGGCCTCCGGGGTGAGGTGGATCCCGGCGGCGAACCCCCACGTGCCGCCCTTGACCACGCGCACCGCGTAGCCGAGGTCGTCGGCGTCGGTGGCGCCCTCCAGGCGGGCGTCGTACAGGCTCAGCGTCTCGGCGCGGACGCGTTCGAGCCGGAAGTCGGCGTGCTCGGCGCCGAGGTCCCGAGCGCGTTGCAGGGCGGCGTCCGCGAGCTGCCTGAGCGGCAGTTCCAGGAAGTCGGCATCGATCTGGCGCATGTCCACGATCCTAACCCTGTGATCTTGTCTCACCCGGACAACCGGATACCCGCCGGTAGGGGATAGCGTCTGGTGTCATGGCACGCTCTGTACTCGTCACCGGGGGCAACCGAGGCATCGGCCTCGCGATCGCCCGTGAACTCGCCGCGGAAGGCGACGCCGTCGCGGTCACCTATCGATCGGGGGAGCCTCCCGAGGGCCTGTTCGGCGTGCGCTGCGACGTCACCAGCACCGACGACGTCGAGGCCGCCTTCGACAAGGTCGAGGCCGAGCAGGGCCCGGTCGAGGTCCTCGTCTCCAACGCCGGCATCACCAAGGACACGTTGCTGGCGATGATGAAGGAGGACACCTTCACCGACGTCATCGACGCCAACCTCACCGGCGCCTACCGCGTCGCCAAGCGCGCGATCCGGCCCATGATGAAGCTCAAGCGCGGCCGCATCGTGCTCATCTCCTCCGTCGTGGGCCTGTCGGGACAGGCGGGCCAGGCCAACTACGCCGCCTCCAAGGCGGGCCTCGTCGGCTTCGCCCGCTCCCTGGCCCGCGAGTACGGCTCGCGCAACATCACGGTCAACGTCGTCTCGCCCGGCTTCGTCGCCACCGACATGACCTCGGGGCTCGACCAGGACAAGATCGTGGCCAACATCCCCCTCGGCAGGCAGGCCGCCCCCGAGGAGGTCGCGCGCGTCGTCCGCTTCCTGGCGAGCGACGACGCCTCCTACATCACCGGAGCCGTGATCCCGGTCGACGGCGGACTTGGAATGGGGCACTGACGTGGGCATTCTCGACGGCAAGCGGATTCTCGTGACGGGCGTGCTCACCGACGCCTCGATCGCCTTCTCGGTCGCCAAGCTGGCCCAGGAGGAGGGCGCGACGGTCGTGCTGACCGGGTTCGGGCGGCTCAGCCTGGTCGAGCGCATCGCCAAGCGGCTGCCGACCACGCCGCCGGTGCTGGAGCTCGACGTCCAGAACACCGAGCACCTCGACACCCTGGCCGACCGGGTCGGCGAGCACGTCGACGGCCTCGACGGCGTGGTGCACTCCATCGCCTTCGCCCCGCAGACGGCGCTCGGCGGCAACTTCCTCAACACGCCGTGGGAGGACGTCTCCACGGCGGTGCAGATCTCGACGTACTCGTACAAGTCGCTGGCCGTGGCCTGCCTGCCGCTCATGAAGGAGGGCGGCGCGGTGGTCGGCCTCGACTTCGACGCCTCCAAGGCGTGGCCGGTCTACGACTGGATGGGCGTGGCCAAGGCCGGCCTGGAGTCGTGCAACCGCTACCTCGCCCGCGACCTCGGCAAGCACGGCATCCGGGTCAACCTCGTGGCGGCCGGTCCGCTGCGTACGATGGCCGCCAAGTCGATCCCGGGCTTCAAGGAGTTCGAGGACAGCTGGCCGGACCGGGCCCCGCTCGGCTGGGACCTCGCCGACACCCTGCCGGCCGCCCGCGCCTGCGTGGCGCTGATGTCCGACTGGTTCCCCGCGACCACGGGCGAGATCGTGCACGTCGACGGCGGCGTCCACGCCATCGGCGGCTGACGCCCGCCAACCTGCAGCCGCCCGCCAACCTTCAGGCGCCCGCCGCTTTTCAGTCGGCCGCCGGGGCCTCGCGTCAGGCGAGGCGCTGGCGGCCGCCGCCTACGCGGGCCGGCTCGAACGGGATCGACTCGACCGGCTCGGTGCGCTGCCGCCGCTGCTGCACGATGCGCGTGGCCAGCACCGCCGAGCCGAGCAGCGCGATCGTCAGCACGGTGCCGAGCACGTCGGAGGCCGGGGGAGTGGGCCGGACCACCCGCTGGTCCCGCAGCGGCACGGTCAGCTCGCGGGCGAACGGGTTGGGCCACAGCAGGTCCACCCGGGGCTCCTCCGGATCGGCGGCGCGGGCGCTCTCCTCGCTCTCCTCGCGGCCGTCGTCGCCGGCGGGCCGGGGGCGGGCGCTGCCCGAAGGTGACGCGGTCACGCCCGGCACGGCCGACGCGGTGGCCGAGGCCGTCGGCGTGGTGGCCGGCTTCTTCACCGGGGGCCGGGCCGAACGGTCGCGCCGCGGCGGCGCCGAGGAGGTCGCGTCGGCCCGGGGGACCGGGTCGCCGGCGCACGCGTCCGGCGTGTCGCACGCGTCGTCGTCCTCACCGTGGGACTTCGTCGTGCGGGTGGCGTCCGGCGAGGCCGAGGCGGTCTCCCCGGAGGTGTCCGGCCGCCCGGTGGGGACGGCCTCGCCCACCCGGCCGAGCAGTTCGTCGGTGGTCTTCTCCACGGGCTTGGTCACCGGGTCGGTGATGCCGCCCGTGAGCGTGTCCACGGTGCCCGTGAGGGTGCCCACCACGTCGCACAGGGTGTTGGTCACCCCCGACAGCAGCCCCCCGTCCCGCGTGCAGTCCTGGGCGCTCGCCGCCGCCGCCACGGCGGGCCCCGCCCCGGGGACGGCCACCAGTGCCACCGCGAGAACTCCGGCCGAGATCGCGGTCCTGCTCCCCATCCGTCCCCTCCTGCGTTGCTTAGGGGAAAATCTTGATGGACGCCGCCCGCGGGCGCACGTTTTCGGCAGGTGAAGTTGCGATTCGGTATCGACTAGTGATACGCGAGAGAGCCTCTTGTTCCCCTCAGTCGAGTGACGACACATCGTCCAGGGCCTCACGGATCTCGATCGGCAGCACGACCTCCTCGGCCGGGAGCACGCCCTTGAGCTGCGCGTGCGTACGCGCCCCCACGATGGCGGAGGCCACGCCGGGCTGGTCGCGCACCCACGACAGCGCCACGGCCAGCGGCGAGACGCCGAGCCCGTCGGCGGCGGTCATCACCGCCTCCACCACCGCGCGCGAGCGCTCGTCGAGGTAGGGGCGGACGAAGTCGGCGAAGTGCGGCGTCGCGGCGCGCGAGTCGCCCGGGATGCCGGTGCGGTATTTGCCGGTCAGCACGCCCCGGCCGAGCGGCGACCAGGCCAGCACGCCGACCCCCAGGTGCGCGGCGGCGGGCAGCAGCTCGCGCTCCGGCTCGCGGGCCAGCAGGCTGTACTCGGCCTGCGCCGAGGTGATCGGGATGCGGCCGGGGATCGACTTCTGGGTGACCGCGGCGGCGGCGAGCTGCCAGCCGGTGTAGTCGCACACGCCGGCGTAGACCGCGCGGCCGGAGGAGACGATCGCGTCGAGCGCGGCCAGCGTCTCCTCCAGCGGCACCTCGTCGTCGTAGGTGTGCAGCTGCCACAGGTCGACGTAGTCGAGCCCGAGGCGGTTGAGCGAGTCGTCGACCGCGGCGATGAGGTGGCGGCGGGAGGCGTCGCGCGTGCGGCGGCCGGCGGGGGTCACCACGGCCTTGGTGGAGATCACCAGCTCCGAGCGGGGCACCGACTCGCGCAGCAGCCTGCCGAGGAGCCGCTCGGCGTCGCCGCCGGTGTAGACGTCGGCGGTGTCCACCAGCGTGCCCCCGGCGTCCAGGAACGTGCGGAGCTGGGCGGCCGCCTCGTCCGCGTCGGTGTCACGACCCCAGGTCATCGTGCCGAGCCCCAGCCGGGACACCGACAGGCCGCTGCGGCCGACATAGCGCTGCTCCATGATCCCGCCAGGTTACCGCCCTGGTGGCCGCGACGTCGTGATAGACGCCGTACGGGGCACGGACGCGCCCTCAGGGCCCGCCCGTCCTGGTGCCGGGCCGGATGCCGGTTTCGACACTGTGATCGAGGGCTGCGACACTTGCCCGGTGACCACGCTGCTGCTGGCCCGCCACGGGCTGACGGACCTCACCGGCCCGGTGCTGGCCGGCCGGACCCCGGGTGTGCGGCTGAGCGAGGCGGGGCGGGCGCAGGCCGTGGCGCTGGCCGGGCGCGTCGCCGGCGTCCGGCTCGACGCGATCGTCTCCAGCCCGCTCGAACGCTGCCAGGAGACGGCCGCGGCGGTGGCGGCGGGCCGCGACCTGCCGGTGCGGACGGACGAACGTTTCATCGAGTGCGGCTATGGCGAATGGACCGGCCGGCCGCTGAAGGAGCTCGCCAAGGAGCCGCTGTGGCAGGTCGTGCAGGCCCACCCGAGCGCGGCGGCGTTCCCCGGCGGGGAGTCGGTGGCGGACATGCAGCACCGGGCCGTCACGGCGGTGCGGGAGTGGAACCGACGCCTGGGGGAGAAGGGCGTCTACCTCGTCTGCAGCCACGGCGACGTGATCAAGTCGATCGTCGCCGACGCCCTGGGGCTCCACCTCGATCAGTTCCAGCGGATCACGGCCGATCCGGCGGCCCTCACCGTCATTCGCTACGCCCCCCTGCGTCCCTTTGTTCTCAGGCTCAACGATATGGGGGAATTGCGGCTTCCTGAGGATTCGGAGGAGAAAGACGGGGGAGAAAATCACACCGGGAGCGATGCCGCCGTCGGCGGCGGACCCGGAACCACGTAAGGTCAGGCTATGCCGGTCTTCGACTACGACCCACCAGAGAGGTTCGTCGCCGGCGCCCTGGGGCAGCCGGGCGCGCGGGTCTTCTATCTGCAGGCCAGGGCCGAGGGCAGACTGACCACGGTGGCGCTGGAGAAACTGCAGGTCGCCGCGCTCGCCGGCCGGCTCGACGAGCTCCTCGACGAGGTGCTGCGGCTCAGCGGGGGCACCGCCCACGTGCCCGCCGTGGCGCCGGCCGAGCTGACCGACGACGCCCCGCTCGATGTGCCCCTGGCCGAGGACTTCCGGGTCGGCACGATGGCGCTGGCGTGGGACGCCGAGCGGTCGCAGGTGGTGATCGAGGCGCAGGAGGTCGTCGACGAGGACGAGGTCGACGGCTCCGATCCCGCGATGCTCCGAGTGCGGATCAGCGCGGGGGCCGCGCGCGCGTTCACCAAGCGGGCGCTGCAGATCGTCGCGGCGGGCCGGCCGCCGTGCCCCCTGTGCGGGCAGCCGCTCGACGCCGCGGGGCATGTCTGTGTACGCCTCAACGGATATCGCGGGGGTGAGGCGGCTTCATGACCGCTCCGGAGAGCGAACCGGCCGTCAAGCCGTCCAGTCCACCGGGCATGAACGAGGAAGAGGCCCTCGCGCTGCTGCGCGACGGCCGGCTGGAGGTGGCGGGCCGCCTGGTCGAGGCCACCAACATGACGCTCTACTGCTCGGTCGCGCTGGGCGAGCGCACGGCGGCGTGCGTCTACAAGCCCGTACGCGGCGAGCGCCCCCTGTGGGACTTCCCCGACGGCACGCTGGCCGCCCGCGAGGTGGCCGCCTACGAGGTCTCCCGGGCCACCGGCTGGCGCATCGTGCCGCCCACCGTCTACCGCGAGGGCCCGTTCGGTCCCGGCATGTGCCAGCTCTGGATCGACACCGAGCGCGAGATCGACCTCATGCGCCTGGTCAAGAGCCGCAACCCGGTCGTACGGCGGATGGCGGTCTTCGACGCGATCGTCAACAACGCCGACCGCAAGGGCGGCCACCTGCTGCCGCTGCCCACGGGCCACGTCTACGGCGTCGACCACGGCGTGTGCTTCTCCGTCGAGGACAAACTGCGCACCGTGCTGTGGCAGTGGCGCGGCAAGCCCCTCTCCCGCGAGGCCGTCGCCGTGCTGGCCAAGCTGGAGCGCGACCTGGAGTCGGGCACGCTCGGCCGGCGGCTGCGTGAGCTGCTCACGCTGGCCGAGGTGGAGGCCACCTGGCAGCGGGTGCGGCGGCTGCTCGACACCGGGGTGCATCCCTACCCGTCGGAGGGCTGGCCCGCCGTCCCCTGGCCCCCGATCTGACGCACCATTCGGCGTTTACTACCCTTTGCCCATGTGCACGCTGATCGTACGGACGGGACGCCCCCTGACCCTCATGGGCGTGCGGGACGAGTTCACCGACCGGCCCTGGGAAGGGCCGGGGGAGCACTGGCCGGACTACCCGGGCGTGATCGGCGGGCGCGACCTCAAGGCCGGCGGCACCTGGCTTGCGGTCAACCCGGCGGCCCGGCGCGCCGCCGCCCTGCTCAACGGCCGCGGCCGGTCCGCCGCCGAGCGGACCAAGGTCTCGCGGGGCGATCTGGCGCTGCGGGCGGCGTACACAGGGGAGGGGCCGCGCGGCGACCTGTCCCGCTACGACCCCTTCCACCTGGTCCTGGCCACGCTGGACGGGGTCCGGCTGTTCAGCTGGGACGGCGAGCGCCTGACCACGGCCGACCTGCCGGACGGCACCAGCATGGTGGTCAACGAGGGCCTCGACCCGGTCAGCCCGCGCGTGCTGGCGCACCTGCCGCGCTTCGAGACGGCGGAGACCTGGCGCGACCTCGTCGCCGCCGAGCCGTCGGCCGACCCCGGCGCGCTCATCGTCCGGCACGAGCTGCCCGACGGGCGGATCTTCGCCTCGCTGTCGGTGATGGAGGTCGCGCTGTCGCCGGACGAAGTCACGTACGACTTCACCGACCTGACCCAGGAAACGGACGGATAGGCTCAAAGGCATGAGATCGTGGTCTGCCCAGAACGTCCCCAAGCTCCCCGGTGAGAGCATTCCGCTGCGTCTCTACGACACGTCCGCCAAGCAGGTCCGGCAGACCGACCCCGGCCCGACCGCCAGGATGTACGTCTGCGGCATCACCCCCTACGACGCCACCCACCTCGGCCACGCCAACACCTACCACGCCTTCGACCTGGTGGCCCGGATGTGGCTGGACGCCGGCCACGAGGTCCACTACACCCAGAACGCCACCGACGTGGACGACCCGCTGCTGGAGCGGGCCGCCCAGACCGGCGTCGACTGGCGGGAGCTGGCCGAGCGGGAGATCGAGCTGTTCCGCGGCGACATGGAGGCCCTGCGCATCCTGCCGCCCCGCGAGTACGTCGGCGTCACCGAGGTCGTCGACCGGGTGGCCGAGTCGATCGTGCGGCTGTCGGACAAGGGCGTCACCTACGACCTCGACGGCGACGTGTACTTCAGCGTCGCCGACGCCCCCAAGTTCGGCCAGGTCTCCGGCTACGACGAGGACGAGATGACGGCGCTGTTCGCCGAGCGCGGCGGCGACCCCGACCGGCCCGGCAAGCGCCACCCGCTCGACTGGCTGCTGTGGCGGGCCGAACGGCCGGGCGAGCCGGCCTGGGACTCCCGGCTGGGCAGGGGACGTCCCGGCTGGCACATCGAGTGCACCGCGATCGCGCTGGACAACCTGGGCGCCGGCTACGACGTCGCGGGCGGCGGCTCCGACCTGATCTTCCCCCACCACGAGTGCGGCGCCTCCGAGGGCCACGCGCTGACGGGGGAGTGGCCGTTCGCCAAGTTCTACACCCACGCGGGCATGGTCGCGCTGGACGGCGAGAAGATGTCGAAGTCCCGGGGCAACCTGGTCTTCGTCCGGCGGCTGCGCACCGAGCACGACCCGATGGCGGTCCGCCTGGTGCTGCTGGCCCACCACTACCGCGCCGACTGGGAGTACGTGCCGGAGCTGACGGCCGAGGCCGAGCGCAGGCTCGCCACGTGGCGCGCGGCCGTCGCCCGGGAGTCGGGGCCCTCGGCCGAGGACCTGCTGACGCGGGTGCGCGAGCGCCTGGCCGACGACCTCGACACGCCCGGCGCGCTGGCCGCCATCGACGCCTGGGCGGCGGACGCGGTGGCCGGCGGCGGCTCGGACCCCGGCGCTCCCGCCCTGGTCGCAGACCTGACCGACGCCCTGCTCGGCATCACGCTCCGAACCCCCGCCTGACGGCCCTGCCCGACGGCCCTGCCCGACGGTTCCGCCTGACGGTGCCCGCCCGGCGGTGCCGCCGGGCGGGCTCGTTCGCAGGTGTCAGGAGGCGTGCTCCAGCCGATCCGGCGCGCCGAGTTCGGCGCGGAACCACTCGATCGTGCGGCGCAGCCCCTCCTCCGCCGGCACCCGCGCCCGCCAGCCCAGCCGCTCGGCGGCGAGCGTGATGTCGGGCCGGCGCACCTTCGGGTCGTCGGTGGGCCGGTCGATGAAGGTGATCTCCGACGCCGACCCGGCGAGGTCCCGGATCAGGGTGGCCAGCTCCAGCATGGTCACCTCGTCCGGGTTGCCGATGTTGACCGGGCCGGCGAAGTCGCTGCGCGCCATCGCCAGGACCCCGGAGACGGTGTCCTCGACGTAGCAGATCGAGCGGGTCTGCGAGCCGTCGCCGGTGATCGTGATCGGCTCGCCCATGAGCGACTGCCGGATGAACGTCGGGATCGCCCGGCCGTCGAACGGGCGCATGCGCGGGCCGTAGGTGTTGAAGATGCGGACGATCCCCGTGTCGGTGCCGCGCGCCTGCCGGTAGGCCGTGGTCAGCGACTCGGCGAAGCGTTTGGCCTCGTCGTACACGCTGCGCGGCCCCACCGGGTTCACGTTGCCCCAGTACGTCTCCTTCTGCGGGTGCTCCAGCGGGTCGCCGTACACCTCGCTGGTGGAGGCGAGGACGAACCGGGCGCCCTTCTCCCTGGCCAGGCCGAGCGCGTGCAGGGTGCCGACGCTGCCCACCCGCAGCGTCTCGATGGGATAGCGCAGGTAGTCGGCGGGCGACGCGGCCGAGGCGAAGTGCAGCACCAGGTCCAGCCGGTCCGGCACGTGCACGAACCCGGTCAGGTCGCTCTCGACCAGCCGGAACCCCGGGCGCTCCATGAGGTGCTCGACGTTGCGCGGCCCACCGGTGAGGAAGCTGTCCATGCAGACGACCTCGGCGCCCTCCTCCAGCAGCCGCTCGCACAGGTACGAGCCGAGGAACCCGGCGCCTCCCGTGACCAAAGCCCTCATGACGTCACCTCCAGGGCAGCTTCGACGACTTCGGAAACCTCGATCTTGAGCAGGCCGGGATGCGGCCGTTCGCCGTGCGGGTCGCCGTTCTCGCCGGCCCACAGGGCCACGTGCCGCCAGCCGGGCGGCGGCCCCCACAGCGCCGGCGAGACCGGCCCGAACAGCACCACCGACGGCACGCAGAACGCGGTCGCCAGGTGCGCCACGCCGGTGTCGCCGCACACGACGAGCCGCGCCCGGCCGATCAGGTCGATCAGGTCGGCCAGTCCGGTGCGCCCGGCCAGCACCCGCTCCGGCGGCAGGCCGGCCAGCTCGGCGACCCGGCCGGCGATCGGCACCTCCTGCTCGTTGCCGGTGATCACCACGTCCTCCAGCGCCGCCGCGACCTGCGCGAAGCGCTCGGGAGGCCACCGCCGCGCCGGGAACGACGCGCCCGGATGGACGATCGCCGGGCCGCTGCGGTCGGAGATCCCGAGCGTCAGGTCGGCGGGGTCGGCCGGGATGCCGTGCCACTCCAGCAGCTCGCACCAGCGGCGTACCTCGTGCACGCCCTCGCGCCACATCGGCCCGGTGCCGTAGCTGATCAGCCGGCCCGGCCGCGTGGCCCGCAGCGCCTCGATGCTCTGCGGCCCCTTGCCGTGCAGGTTGACGGCGATGTCGGGCCGCTCGTACGGCAGCTCGTCCACCGGCACGGGCCCCGGCCCGGCGACGTGCACCTGGCCGTCCACCGCCCCGATCAGCGGCAGCAGCGGCTCCAGCGCCCGCGGCGCGGCGAGCGTGACGCGATGGCCGGGGAACGCCTGGCGCAGGGCCCGCAGCGCGGGCACGGCCGTGAGCAGGTCGCCCAGGCCGAGCCCGCGCAGAGCCAGGAGCTCTAGGGCCATGACGTCTCCGTCGAGGGGCAGACCACGAGCTCTCTCACCTCGCATCCGGCCGGCTGCCGCAGCGCGAACACGACCGCCTGGGCGACGTCGGCGGGGTCGTTCAGCCCGGCCTCCGGGCCCGGTTTGTACTGCTCGGGACGGCCGTCGAAGAAGCTCGTACGCATGCCGCCGGGGACGAGCAGGGTGACCCCCACCTCGCCGCGCAGCTCGACGGCCAGCGCGCGGGTGAGGCCGACGACGCCGAACTTCGAGGCCGAGTACGCCGAGGCGTCGCTCAGCGGCCGCAGCCCCAGCGTCGAGGCGCAGGTGACGATCCTGCCGCGGGTGTGCTTCAGGTACGGCAGCGCCGCCCGGATGACCGACGCCGTGCCCAGCAGGTTGACCTTGACGACCCGTTCCCAGTCGTCGGCGGGCACGTCCTCCATCCGCCCGCAGACGTCGATGCCTGCGGCGGTGACGACGCCGTCCAGGCCGCCGGCCCGCTCGGCCAGCTCGCGGACCGCCCGCTCGGCCTCGCCCCGGTCGGCCAGGTCGGCCGTGACGTGCTCGAAGCGCTGATCCGGCGGGCGTACGTCGACGACGAGCGCCCGCCAGCCCTCCTTCTCGACGGCCTCGGCGGTGGCCAGGCCGAGTCCGGAGGCTCCCCCGGTAATCAAGATCTTCACTGGATCTCCCTGATCAGGTTGGTGGTGGAACGCCCCGGCAGCGTGCTCAGCACGACGATCTCCGCGCCGAGCCTGCCGAGGACCTCGGACTCGGGCAGGAACTCCCCCTCGTAGTCCCCGCCCTTGACCCACACGTCGGGGCGCAGCAGCGCGATCGCGCGGTCCGGGGTGTTCTCCTCGAACACCAGCACCGCGTCCACGCAGCTGAGCGCCCGCAGCACCTCGACCCGGTCGCGCACGTCCACGACGGGCCGCTGCGGGCCCTTGAGGCGGCGTACCGAGTCGTCGGAGTTGACGCAGACGACGAGCGCGTCGCCGAGCGCCCTGGCCCGCCGCAGCAGGCTCACGTGGCCCGCGTGCAGCAGGTCGAAGCAGCCGCCGGTGGCGATGAGCCGGCCCCCGCTGGCGCGGGTGAACTCGGCCACCTCCAGCGCCGTGCGCGGCCGGTCGCCGAGCTGCTGCTCGGCGACCTTGACGTTGGCGGCGCCGCCGCGCTCGACGAAGCGCGAGGCCTCGCCGACGCCGATGGTCACCGCGTCCTTGACGTCGAGGCCGTCGCGCAGCGCCAGCGCCGCGGCGCCGGCGAAGCGGTCGCCCGCGCCGCACGCGTCCCGGCCGCCGGCCTGCACCGGCGGTGGGACGTGCGCGAACGGGCCGCCCTCCACGGCGAGCGCGGCCCCGTGCGCGCCCGTCGTCACGGCCACGGCCCGCGCCCGCAGCTTGCGTACGAGCTGCCGGGCCGCCTGCTCGGGCCCCGCCCACCCGGTCGGGCACAACGCCCGTGCCTCCGCCTCGCTCGGCGTCAGCAGCGCGCAGCCGGGCATCGGCTGCTCGCCCCGGGGATGCGGGTCCCAGACCACCGGCACGTCGATGCCGTACAGCAGCTCGCGGGCCATCCTGGCCACGCCCCTGCCGTAGTCGGACACGAGCACCGCCCCGGCCCGCCGGACGGCCTCCATCGCCGCGTCGGTCGGCGCGCAGCCGGCCAGTCCGTCGCCGCTGTCCAGCCTGACCAGGGTCTGACCGCGCGAGCGGACCCTGGTCTTGCGCACCGTGCCGCCGCTCAGCGGCAGCCGGAGCAGCTCCAGCTCCTCCGACAGCAGCCCGCACAGGCGGTGCCCGTCGGGGTCCTCGCCGATGGCCGTGACCAGCACGACCTCGGCGCCGTCGCGGGCGGCCAGCAGCGCGGCCAGCCCGGCCCCGCCCGGCCGCGCCAGCTCCGCGGCGACGTCCACCACGGGAACCGGCGCGTCCGGGCAGAGCCGGCCGGAGTCGCCCTCCACGTCGACGTCCAGCAGCGTGTCGCCGATCACCACGAGCGGCCCCATCTACAGTGCCTCCTCTAGTGCCTCGCACAGCAGGTGGATCATGGCCAGGTGCACCTCCTGCACGGTGGCGGTCTCCTCGGAGGGGACGACCACCGCGCCGTCGCACAGCTCGGTCAGCGGATTGGGGCCGGGGCCGGTCATGGCCCAGGCCAGCACCTCGCCCTCGCGGGCGGCGCGCGCGGCGGCCAGCACGTTGGGGCTGGAGCCGCTGGTGGACAGGCACAGGAGCACGTCGCCGGGACGGCCGTGCGCGCGCACCTGGCGGGCGTAGACCTCCTCGGCCCCGAAGTCGTTGGCGATCGCCGTCATCGACGAGGTGTCGGCGTGCAGCGCGATCGCCGCGTACGGCCGCCGGTCGTCGCGGAAGCGGCCGACCAGCTCCGCCGACAGGTGCTGCGCCTCGGCGGCCGAGCCGCCGTTGCCGCACACCAGCAGCCGGCCGCCGCGGCCGAGCGAGCCGGCCAGCCACGCACCCCAGGCGCGTACGACGGCGGCCTGCTCGTCGACCTTCTCCAGCGTGTTCCAGAGCTTTTTGAGATGGACGTCCATCCGCTAACCCCCCATCGCCTCTAGGCCGCACAGCCTGCCGCCGATGACCTGCGTGTAGACGGTCTCGGTGCGTTCGGCGATCCGCGGCCAGCCGTAGCGCTCGCGGGCGCGCCTGGCCCCCGCGGCGCCGACGCGGGCCCGCTCGTGCTCGTCGCCGAGCAGGTCCAGCAGCGCTCTGGCCAGCGCCCGCGGCCGGCGCGGCGGGACCAGCACGCCGCAGCCGGCCACGGTGTCGAGATGTCCGCCGACGGCCGAGGCCACGACGGGGACGCCGCAGGCCATGGCCTCGACCGTGACCATGCCGAACGGCTCGTACCAGGGGACGGTGACCAGCACGTCGGCCGCGCGCATCAGCGCGGGCACGTGGGCGCGCGGCACGCTGCCGATCACGTGCACGCGTTCCGCCAGGCCGTAGGCGGCGGCCAGCTCGCGCAGCCGGACGGCCTCCTCGTCGCCGGGGCCGCCGCCGGCGATCACCAGCTCGGCCCCGGGCACCTGGCGCAGCGCCGCGATGACGGTGTCGACGCCCTTGCGCGGCACCATCCGGCCGATGCTGAGGATCATCCTGCCGGCGGTGCGCGGCGCCTTGGGGCCGTCGGGCCGGAAGTGCTCCAGGTCCACGCCGCAGGGCACGACCGTGATGCGCTGCTCGGGGATGCCCATCGCGCACAGCTCGCCCACCTCGTCGCCGCAGGTGGCGAGGACGGCGTCGGCGTGCTTGCCGATCTCCCGCTCGGTGTCGATCCGGTGCGCCGGGCTGGTGTCGGCCTCGCCCTGCCAGCGCCGCTTGACCGTGCCGAGGGCGTGGAACGTCTGCACCACGGGGAAACCGTCGGCGGCCTGGAGCGCGGCCTGCCCGCTCATCCAGAAGTGCGCGTGCGCGACGTCGGGCGGGTCGATCGCCCAGCGGTCGGCGAGGAAGTCGGTGAACTCGGGCATGTACGGCGGCAGCTCGTCCTTCGGGACGTGCGCCGCCGGCCCGGCCGGGACGTACTCGACGACGACGCCGGGCGCGAGACGCACCGAGCGGGGCTGGGTCCGCGACGAGCGCCGCGTGTGGACGACGACCTGGTGGCCGCGATCGGCCAGCGCGAGGGCGAGGGCGGCCACGTACACGTTCTGGCCGCCCGAGTCCACGCCGCCGACGGCGGCGAGCGGGTCCGCGTGCTCGGAGATGAGATCGACCTTCACTGCGTCAGCTCCCTCACTGCCTTGACCACCTGCTCACTCGTGACCTGGGACAGGCATGGGTGTCCGGGGACCGGGCAGGTGCGCGCCCTGCTGTCCCTGCAGGGCGCCTGCTGGTCGCCGAGCAGCACGGTCGCGACCCCGTACGGGGCCCACCGGGCGGCCGGGACGACGGGGGCGAACAGGCTCACGACCGGCGTGCCGACCGCCGCCGCGAGATGCGCGGGGCCGGTGTTGCCGGCCACGAGCACGCTCGCCCGCTCGATCACGGCGGCCAGTTCGGCCAGAGTGGTCGCGCCGCCGAGGTCGGCGGCGTCGTCGCCGGCGACGTAGGCGGTGAGGTCTCGTTCCGTGCCGGTGACGGCGACCCGATGCCCGTCCTCCGTCAGCTCCCGCACGGCCTGCCGGTGCCGTTCGGCGGGCCAGTTGCGCGCGGGTGCCGACGTCCCTGGATGCACCACGACATAAGAGCCTTTGTCGGCCTCGGCGCCGACACCGAAGAAGTGCCCGGTAATCGCGGTGATATCCGGCAAGGGGTGTTGAACAGCGAGTTTGCCGTCGTCGCCCGGTGGCGGCGGGAACCCCGCCGCCCGGGCCACGGCCAGCATGCGCTCGGCCTCGGGCACGTCCACGCTCTCGTCCCACCGGTGGCGTACGTCGAGCAGCGAGCCCGGGTAGTCGTTGCTGATCGCGGCGATGCGCCCCACCCCGGCCAGCCGCAGCAGCAGCGCGAGCGGCAGCGCCGACTGGTGGAACGAGGTGAGGATCACCGCCTCGTCGATGCCGCGCAGGCGGGCGACCAGGTCGTCCACCTGCTCCCGGCCGACCGGCGGGGGAGTGTGGTCGATCCACGGCGCCCGCCAGGTGAGCACGCGGTCCACGCCGGGCAGCAGCTCGGCGGCGGCCCGGCCGTGAGGGCCGGCGAGGAAGACCACCTCGGCCGCGTGCGCGGCCACGGCCCGCACGGCCGGACCGGCCAGCAGCACGTCACCGGCGTCGTCCAGCCGGGCGACGAGCACGCGCCCCCTGCCGCCGGGCCCGCCGGCGGCTCGCAGCGTCCTGTCGCTCATCGGCGCACCTTCCATTCCCCCCGCATCCGGTGCACGCACGCGACCGGCGGGATCACCACGCTGGTGACGGCCATTCGCCACAGCTCGTCGGGGGTACGGGGACCGGGCGCGATCCTGCGCCAGGCGAACTCGGCGGTCAGCACCGCCCAGGCGGCCCCGGCCGCCACGGCCAGGGCCGGGACCAGCCGCGCGGGCGTGCCGGGGACGACCGGCCCCCGGACCCGCGTGGCCAGCACGGCCAGCGCCAGCGCGGACAGCCCGGCCGCGCTGGTCACCGCGTGCGCCCGCAGGCGGCCGCGACCGCCGCCGATCAGCCCGCGCCAGCCTGGCCCGTGCAGGCGCCGCATGAGCGCGTCGTCGGCGTTGCCGCGCTGGAAGCGCACGCTGGCCCAGAAGCCGTCCTGGCGGACCGGGTGCCGCGTGACGCGCGTCCCGCGCACCAGCCGGTGCCCGGCCCGCGTCACGCGCAGCGCCAGGTCGGCGTCCTCGCGGTAGGCGCGGGGGAAGCGCTCGTCGAAACCGCCGGCCTCCTCCAGCGCGGCGCGCCGGTAGGCCATGTCGGCGGTCACCCACGACGCGCCGGTGAGCCCGGCGGTGTGCCGCTCGCCGTCGGTGGGCGGCCGGTGCGCGGGCAGCGGGACGACGATCCGGCCCTGGCTGCCCGCGACGTCGCCGGGCAGGCCGGTCAGGTCCGCGCGGAGCGCTTCCGCCCAGCCCGGCTCGGGGATCACGTCGTCGTCGAGGAAGACGATCCAGGGGGTGTCCGCCGCACGCCATCCGGCGTTGCGGGCGGCCGCGGGGCCTCTTCCGCCACTGCGCACCAGGCGCACGTGGGCAGGCGGATGTTTCAGAACGGTGGGCATGCCGAACTCCCTTGAGTGGCTGCCACCGCCGTCACCGACTGTACATGATGCGACGCCGTGCGTAGTAGCGGGACGGTCGTCCACCACGACGACCGGCACGCCGGAGCCGATCGCGGCGATCGTCTCGCGCAGCGTCGGCCGCCCGACGGTGGGGATCACGACGGTGATCATGAACGTGATCACGAGCCGAACACCTCCCGCCGCCGCACCACGTACGGGCCGAGGACCAGCACCTCCACCGGCGCGGACCCGAAGCACTCCAGGGCGTCGCGCGGGTCGTCCACCATGGGCCGGCCTGCCGTGTTCAGGCTGGTGTTGACGAGCACCGGCAGCCCGGTGCGCCGCTCGAACTCGGTGAGCAGCCGCGCCACCAGCGGCTCGTCGGCCGGCGAGACCGTCTGGACGCGCGCGGTGCCGTCCACGTGCACGACCGCGGGAACGCGGGCCGCCCACTCCGGGCGCACGTCGTGCACGAACAGCATGTACGGCGACGGCACCGGCCCCCTCCCGAAGACCTCACGCGCCCGCGACTCCAGCACCATCGGCGCCACCGGCCTGAACTGCTCGCGCCCCTTGACGTCGTTGAGCCGCTCGGTGTTGGCCGCGTGCCCCGGATGCGCCAGCAGCGACCGGTGGCCGAGCGCCCGCGGGCCGTACTCGGACCGGCCCTGGAACCAGGCCACGATCCGGTTCGCGGCCAGCTCGGCCGCGACCTCGGCGGCCAGGTCGGCGGGCCGCGTGCACGGCACCCGCGCCACGTCCAGCCAGGCGCCCAGCTCCTCGTCGGTGAAGCCGCGCCCCAGCGCCGCGGTGCCCATGGGCGCGGCCGGTTCGCCGTACGCCTGCGCGAGGTGCAGCGCGCCGCCGAGCGCGGTGCCGGAGTCCCCGGCCGCGGGCTGCACCCACACCTCCGCGAACGGCCCCTCCTCCAGCAGCCGCGTGTTGGCCACGCAGTTGAGCGCGACGCCCCCGGCCAGGGCGAGGCGCCGCTCGCCGGTGCGCTCGTGGAGCCAGCGCGCCAGCTCCATGAGCACCTCCTCCAGCCGCGCCTGCACGCTGGCGGCCAGGTCGGCGTGGTCGGAGGTCCACGGAGCGCCCCTGGGCAGCGCCTTGGCGTAACCGTTCCAGTCGACCGGCTCGACGCGGAACCCGCCGTCGCCGGTCGAGCGGATCACCTCGCGCAGCGCGTCCAGGTGACGGGGGCGGCCGTAGGAGGCCATCGCCATGACCTTGTACTCGTCGCTGGAGCGCAGGAAGCCCAGGTGCTCGGTGACGTCCTCGTACATGAGGCCGAGCGAGTGCGGCAGCTCCTGCGCGGCCAGCACCTCCAGCTCGCCGTCCCGGTAGCGGCCGGCCAGGTGCGAGACGTTCTCGCCGCGGCCGTCGCACACCAGCACCGCGCAGTCGCGCCAGGGCGAGGCGAGGCCGGCCGAGGCGGCGTGCGCCACGTGGTGCGGCACGTACGTCACCCGCGCCGGGTCCAGCCCCGGCAGCGCCGTGGCGAGGAACAGCGGGGCGCGCACCGCGTACGTCGTGCGCAGGTCCTCCCAGTCGTCCTCCGGCCGCCGCACCACGAGCGACGGGTCGTAGGAGTAGGCGACCGCGTCCACGTCCTCGGGGGAGAGACCCGCCTCGCGCAGGCACCACGCGGCGGCCTGCTCGGGAAGCTCCCAGGCGGAGAACGCCAGCGGCCGCTTGCCGTGCTTGCGGCGGCTGAAGCGTTCCTCCTCCGCCGCGGCGACGATCCGCCCGCCGGCGACGAGCGCCGCCGCCGGGTCATGGAAGACCGCGTTGATCCCGAGAAACCTCATCGTGCCTCCCCCGTGGGATGGAGAACCGCTACCGAGAGAAGCGGTGGTCAAACCTCGCGCAACCGCCCGAAGTGCGAAAACGCTCCCGGAACACCCCCTTTCGCCGGGCAATGGTCACGCTGCGTGGTTGTTTGCCGGAATGCCCCCCGGGTAGCTGGGCGGGCACGCCACGGAGGCGAGAGGTGGGTGAGAGGTGTTCGAACGACGACGTCCCGGCGCCGTGCTCTTCGACCGGGACGGGACCTTGATCAGGGACGTGCCCTACAACGGCGACCCGCGCAGGGTCGAGCCCATGCCGGGAGCCGTCGAGGCCCTCTGCCGGCTGCGCCGCGCCGACGTGCCGGTGGCCGTGGTCACCAACCAGTCCGGCGTGGCCAAGGGCCTGCTCACGCCCGACGAGATGGACCAGGTGAACGCGAGGGTGGAGGAGCTGCTCGGGCCGTTCGACGCGTGGGCGATCTGCGTCCACGACGACGGCGACGGCTGCACCTGCCGCAAACCCGCGCCCGGCCTCGTGATCAGGGCGGCCGCCGTGCTCGACGTCAGCCCGCGCGAGTGCGTGGTCGTGGGCGACATCGGACGGGACATGGAGGCGGCGCGCGCCGCCGGGGCCCGCGGCATCCTCGTCCCCACCGCCATCACCCTGCCCGAGGAGATCGACCAGGCGCCCGAGGTCGCCGGCGACCTGGCCGACGTGGTGGACCGCGTCCTCAGCGACGCCGAGGGGCCCGTGCCGGCCGTCTCCGCGCCGTGGGCCCGCGCCATGGGCTGGAGCCGCTGGTGAGGATCCTGCTCTGGCACGTGCACGGATCCTGGACCGACGCCTTCGTCCGCGGCGCGCACGAGTACCTGCTGCCGCTCGTCCCCGGCCGGGGACCCGACGGACGGGGGCGGGCCGACACCTACGACTGGCCGGCCGCCGCCCGCGAGGTGCCCTGGGACCGGCTGCGCGACGAGCACGTGGACGTCGTCGTCTGCCAGCGCCCGCACGAGCCCGGCCTGGCCAGGGAGTGGCTCGGCCGCGACGTGCCCACCGTGTACGTCGAGCACAACACCCCGGCCGGCGACGTGCCCCGCACCCGCCACCCGCTGGCCGGTCAGGACGCCGTCACGCTCGTCCACGTCACCCATTTCAACGAGCTCTACTGGGACAACGGCCGCGCGCCCACCCGCGTCGTCGAGCACGGCGTCCCCGACCCCGGCCCCCTCTACACCGGCGAGCTGCCGAGGGCCGGCGTCGTGGTCAACGAGCCGGTACGGCGCACCCGCGTCGCCGGCACCGACCTGCTGCCGCGCTTCCACGAGCGCGTCCCGCTGGACGTGTTCGGCATGAAGGTCGACGGGCTGCCGTACGGCACCTACGAGGACCTGCCGCGGCACGTCATGCACGCCGAGCTCGCCCGGCGCCGGGTCTACCTGCACCCGTACCGGTGGACCTCGCTCGGCCTCGCCCTCATCGAGGCCATGCACCTCGGCATGCCGATCGTGGCGCTGGCCGCCACCGAGGCGATCGAGGCCGTGCCCCCGGAGGCCGGGGTGCTCTCCACCAAGGTGCACGTGCTCGCCGACGCCCTGCACGCGTTCGTCCGCGATCCGGAGAGCGCCGCCCAGGCCGGGAAGGCCGCCCGCGCCGCCGCTCTGGCGCGCTACGGGCTCGCCCGCTTCCTCGCCGACTGGGATCGGCTGCTCGGCGAGGTATGACCGCCGCCGGTCCGGGTAGGCGCCATGAGCATGATGATGCTCGACTGGACACGCAGGGCCGCCTGCCTCGACCAGGACCCGGAATTGTTCTTCCCGATCTCGATGGAAGGGCCGAGCCAGTCACAGGTCGAGGAGGCGAAGGCCGTCTGCCGCGGCTGCCCGGTGCGGGAGCCGTGCCTCGCGTACGCGCTCAGCACCCGCCAGGCGTACGGCGTGTGGGGCGGCACCGACCCGGAGCAGCGACGGGAGCTCAGCCCGACGGCAACGCGGCGGCCAGAAACCGTTCCCGCTCAGCCGCTTCGAGGTGATCGCTGAACAGCACGCCGTCGAGATGGTCGGCTTCGTGCTGCAGCACCCGGGCCAGCACGCCGAGCGCCCGGAGCGTCACCGGCTTGCCGAACATGTCGCGGCCACGCGCGGTGACCATGTAGGAACGTTCCAGTGGCCACCACACGCCGGGCGCCGAAAGGCACGCCTCGTCGGCGACGACCCGGCGCTCCGACAGCTCCAGCCGCGGGTTGACCAGATGGCCGGCACGGCCGTCGTAGTCGTAGACCAGCACCCGTAGCGGCTCGCCGACCTGCGGGGCGGCAAGTCCCGCGCGGCCCGCGCCGGCCCGCATTGTCACGGTCATCGCCTTCACCAGCCGGCGCAGCTCGCGGTCGAAGTCGCGCACCGGCTCGGCCGGCACGCGCAGCGCCGGATCGTCGAATGTGCGAATGGGCAGGACCGTCACCCGTGGCTCCCCGATAGGCGGCGTTGTCACGCTGAGAGCTTCCCATGATCGTCAGGTGCCAATCGCACGGGTTCCGGCTTGTAGCACAGCGGTAACAGAAGAGACCCCGCGGCGAAACCCCCCGAAAGCAGTATCGAAGGGTGATCTCACTTGCGTCACAGGCGCCTGTGATGCCTGGCCGGGCGCTCGGGGCCCGGCCAGGCTTCCACCAGTACCTGGAGGTGACGGCATGACCGCACTCCCCGTCGGCGACGGCGCTTCCCCGGAGACGGCGCCGGACGCCCTGGCCGGATTCACCGTCGGCGTCACCGCGACCCGGCGGCGCGAGGAGTTCGGCGCGCTGCTGGAGCGCCGCGGCGCGCGCGTGGTCAGCGCCCCCGCCATCCGGCTGGTGCCGCTGGCCGAGGACGCCGACCTGCTCGCCGCCACCCGGCAGGCACTCGAAG
This sequence comes from Nonomuraea sp. LP-02, assembly GCF_036289125.1. Classification (NCBI taxonomy): domain Bacteria; kingdom Bacillati; phylum Actinomycetota; class Actinomycetes; order Streptosporangiales; family Streptosporangiaceae; genus Nonomuraea; species Nonomuraea sp. LP-02. The sequence continues at coordinate 1,092,194 of NZ_JAXCLK010000001.1, forward strand.
CGCCGCTCGACGACGTCGTCGTCACCACCGGTGTGGGCTTTCGCGGCTGGATGGCCGCCGCCGAGGGCTGGGGCCTGTCGGCCGACCTCGGCGCGCACCTCACCCGGTCCCGCCTGCTCACCCGCGGGCCCAAGGCCAGGGGAGCGGTGCGCGCCGCCGGGCTCAACGACCACTGGACGCCCGCCACCGAGTCCTGCCAGGAGGTCAAGGAGCACCTCCTCGCCCAGGACCTGCGCGGCCGGCGCATCGCGGTCCAGCAGCACGGCGAGCCGCTCAGCGAGTTCGTGGCCGAACTGCGCGCCGCCGGCGCCGAGGTGATCGAGATCCCGGTCTACCGGTGGCTGCCGTACCGGGACATCTCGCCGCTGCGCCGCCTCATCACCCAGACCGTCTCCGGCGCGGTGGACGCGGTCGCCTTCACCAGTGCCCCCGCCGTCCACGCCATGCTGAACGCGGCCCGCGCCGAGGGCCTGGAGGACGCCCTGCTCGCCGCCTTCGGCGGGCCGGTCGTGGCCGCCTGCGTCGGCCCCGTCACCGCCGACCCGCTCACCTCGCGCGGCGTGGCCACCCTGCAGCCGGACCGCTCGCGGCTCGGCGCGCTGGCCCGCGCCCTCGCCCGCCATCTGCCCGAGCACGGCGTCACCCGGCTCGCCGCCGGGGGGCACGAGCTCGAGATCCGCGGCCACGCCGTCGTCGTGGACGGCGAGCTGCGCCCGCTGCCGCCCGCCCCGATGGCGGTGCTGAAGCGCCTGGCCGACAAGCCGGGGCACGTCGTGTCCCGCGCCGACCTGCGTACCGTGCTGCCCGGCAGCCTCGCCCGCGACTCCGCCGAGCACGCCGTCGAGATGGCCGTCACCCGGCTGCGCCGGGCGCTCGGGCCGGGCGGCATCGTCGAGACCGTGGTCAAGCGCGGCTACCGGCTGGCCTGCCCGTACGAGGCGGGGATGTGACGCCCGCACTCGTCCTGGCCGCGCACGGCACGCGCAGCGCGGCGGGGGAGGCGACCCTCGACGCCCTGGCGGAGACGGTCAGGAGGGCGCGCCCCGGGCGGCGGGTCGAGCTGACCTACCTGGAGATCAGCTCACCCCTGCTGGCCGACGTGCTCCCGGTCGTGCGCGGGCCGGTGGTGGTGGTCCCGCTGCTGCTGGCCGGCGGCTACCACGTCCACATCGACCTGCCCGAGGTCATCGCCGCGCACCGGCCCGACGCGGTGGTGGCCGACCGGCTCGGGCCGCACCGGCTGCTGACCGGCGTGCTCGCCCGGCGGCTCGGCAGGGCGGGGCTGCGCGCCACGGACGCGGTCGTGCTCGGCGCGGCCGGCTCCTCCGACCCCGCCGGGCTCGCCGACGTACGGGCCGCCGCCCGCATGCTCGCCGTGCGCCTGGCCCGTCCGGTCACCGCGGCCTTCGCCTCGGCAGGCTCGCCGTCCCTGGACGAGGCCATGGAACGGCTCGCCGCGACGCCGGCCGCGCGCGTGGCGATCGCCTCGTACGTGCTGGCTCCCGGCTTCTTCCACGACCGGCTGGCCGCGGCCGCCACCGGGCCGGTGAGCGACCCCCTCGGGGCCGACCCGGACGTGGCGGCGCTCGTCTGGCACCGCTACGACGAGGCCGTACGCGCCGCTCAGACGGCGGCCGGTGCGGAGGCCGCCGGCTCCAGCCGCAGCTCGCGCACCACCTCCCGGGCGCTGGCCTCACGCGACGGGCAGGTGTCCGCGCCGACGAACATCTCGACGTAGGCCCGGTGGAAGCAGCCCGCGATCAGCAGGCGGGCGCTGGCCTCCGGGTCGGCGTCGGCCCGCACCCTGCCGATGCGCTGCTCGGCCGCGAGGTACGCGGCCAGCGGCGCGGCCTCGGTCCACGGGCCGAGGCCCGTGTCGCGGACGGCCTGCCGGAAGCGCACGGTGACGTTCGGCGAGGTGAACGCGGGTAGCGCCGCGCTTTGTACGTCTATGTAATATTGAATGCCTGCTCGTGCTATCGGATGAAGATTGTCGGCTACGCTCCCTTTTCCGATCCGGTGTGCAAGATCGTGGAGCATGCTCAGCCAGGACGGGAGCCGGTCCTGGAGCAGGGCGAGGAAATGGTCCACGGAGCCGCCGCCGCGGTCCTCCCGGAGCGAGACGGCCATCTCCAGGACGCGCCGCCTGGCGTCCTGGCTCCGCTGGTACGGGTCTACATGGGATGTCGCCATGGCGTGCCTAACGTGCGCGGTCAGAGGAGTAGGCATCGCGGCGCGAAGCCGGCGAATTGTTGGTATGCGTGGGACGGGTGGCTCAGATCCCAACTTAGTGCAAACTTCTACGGCCCCTGATTATTACCTGAAACCTCGAAAAAGTGTCAGATTTAACCCCTAAGGGTTAGCTGTCAGTGTCCTGCCAGGACAGCCCACGTGTCCATCGAGGACGCCCGCGCCCCTGACAACCCCCGGAACCCGCGGGTCCCAGCCCAGCGTCACGCGCCCCGTCCGTACGGGCGAGCGGAATGGACGGCGGAACGCCGCGGCGCGAGCGCGGCCCACGCGCGGCGGGCCCGAAGAGGCGCGGCGGCTCAGGCGCCGCGGCAGCCCTGGTGCCCGTGGCGGCTCAGCCCCGGCGGGTGCCGGTGGCGGCTCAGGTGTCGGTGTCGCGGTCGCGGCGGCGCAGGTAGCGCTCGAACTCGGCCGCGATGGCGTCGCCGCTCGCCTCCGGCAGCTCGGCGGCGTCCTTGCGCTCCTCGAGCTCCTTGACGTAGTCGGCCACCTCGGAGTCCTGCGAGGCCAGCTCGTCGACCCCGCGCTCCCAGGCCCGCGCCTCCTCGTCGAGGTCGCCGAGCGGCATCGGGATCTCCAGGACGTCCTCCAGCCGGCGCAGCAGCGCCAGCGTGGCCTTGGGGTTGGGCGGCTGGGCGACGTAGTGGGGGACCGACGCCCACAGGGAGATGGCGTCGAGCCCGGCCTGGCCGAAGGCGTGCTGAAGCACCCCGACGATGCCCGTCGGCCCTTCGTAGCGGCTCAGCTCCAGGTTGGTCGAGCGGGCCAGCCCTTCGTCGGTCGCGCCGCCCAGGATCGGGACCGGCCGGGTGTGCGGCGAGTCGTTGAGCAGCGCGCCCAGCATGACGGCCAGCTCCACGCCGAGCTCGCGGCAGACCTCGATGATGTCGGCGCAGAACGAGCGCCACCGCATGTTGGGCTCGATGCCGCGCAGCAGCACCACGTCGCGCTCGACGCCCGGCGGGCGGGCGCGCAGCAGCCGCGTGGTCGGCCAGACGATGGACTGGGTGAGCCCTTCGCTCATCTCGACCACCGGCCGCGTCACCTGGAAGTCGTAGTAGTCGTCGGGGTCGAGGGCGATGAGCGGCTCGGCCTTCCACGCCGACTCGAGATGCGCGATGACGCCGCTGGAGGCCTCACCCGCGTCGTTCCACCCCTCGAACGCGGCAATGAGCACCGGGTCGACGAGCTCGGGGAGCCCTTCGAGCTCAATCACGGGTCGCCTCCTCTCTCCATTGTCCCGCTTAGCCTATGCGCTGAGGAGGCTCCGGCGTCACTGATCTCCTCGCGAACCCCTTGCCCCGCACGGCCTCCCGTCACTCCCGTCCGTACGGGACCCGCGGCCGGTACAGGGCCGATCTCCCCGCCCGTACCGCACAGGTGTTCGCGCTCAGCGCACAACCGGCGCGGTCAGCGCCCGCCGTCCGTCGTACGCGCGATGAGCACGTCGCACGCCGCCCGGTGCAGCACCCCCGAGGGCACGGAGCCGAGCAGCCGCCCGGCGAGGCTGTTGAGCCCGCGGTTGCCCACCACCATGAGGTCGGCGCGGTGCCGCGCGGCCAGGGCGATCAGCACGTCCACGGCGTCGCCCTCCTCGGCGGCCAGCACCACGTCGGAGGCCCCGGCCGCCACCGCGTGCTCGCGCGCCGCGCGCAGCGCGTCGTCGGCGGGGGTGGAGCCGCTCACCTTGTACGCCAGCTCGCCCAGCCGGTCGGCGGCGGCCGCCCGCTCGCTCTCCCGCATCGGCAGGTACGCGCAGGCGAGGACGAGGGTCGCGCCGGACGCCGCGGCCAGGGACGCCGCCGCGGTCACGGCGCGGAAGGAGGAGGCGGAGCCGTCGGTGCCGACGAGCACGGTGCGGTAGGCCATGGGAGCCCCAATTGGACGCGAAGTTCAATTGACAACGGGCAGACTAGCGCCCGGCCGCCCGGACCATCGCGGAACCCGCAGAACGATCTTCTGCCCCGCTCCGACCAGCGGCCGGAGCGCACCCGATAAGCTCTACCCCATGAGCATCTCCCCGTCCTTCCGCGAAGTGCTGGACCAGCGCGTGATCGTCGCCGACGGCGCCATGGGCACGATGCTCCAGGCCCAGGACCCGACGCTCGACGACTTCCACGGTCACGAGGGCTGCAACGAGGTGCTCAACGTCTCGCGCCCCGACATCGTGCGCGGCGTCCACGACGCCTACTTCGCCGTCGGCGTCGACTGCGTCGAGACCAACACCTTCGGCGCCAACCTCGCCGCGCTCGCCGAATACGACATCGCCGACCGCGTCTTCGAATACTCCGAGGCCGGCGCCCGCATCGCCCGCGAGGCGGCCGACCAGTGGTCCACGCCCGAGCAGCCGCGCTTCGTCCTCGGCTCGATGGGTCCGGGCACCAAGCTGCCCACGCTCGGCCACCTGCCCTACGCGAGCCTCCGCGACGCCTACCGCGACAACGCCGCCGGTCTCGTCGCGGGCGGCGCCGACGCGCTCATCATCGAGACCTGCCAGGACCTCCTGCAGGTCAAGGCCGCCGTCATCGGCGCCAAGCGGGCCGTCGAGGACTCCGGCCGCGACATCCCGATCATCGCCCAGGTCACCATCGAGACCAACGGCGCGATGCTGCTGGGCAGCGAGATCGGCGCGGCGCTGACCGCCATCGAGCCGCTCGGCGTCGACATCATCGGGCTCAACTGCGCCACCGGCCCCGCCGAGATGAGCGAGCACCTGCGCTACCTCGCCCGCCACTCCCGCCTCCGGCTGAGCTGCATGCCCAACGCGGGCCTGCCGGTGCTCACCTCCGACGGCGCCTACTACCCGCTCAGCCCCGGCGAGCTGGCCGACGCGCACGGCACCTTCACCCGCGACTACGGGCTGTCCTTGGTCGGCGGCTGCTGCGGCACCACCCCCGAGCACCTGCGCCAGGTCGTCGAGCGGGTGCGCGGCAAGCAGCCCGTCGCCCGCCGCCCCCGTCCCGAGGCCGGCGTCTCCTCGCTCTACCAGACCGTCCCGTTCCGCCAGGACACCTCCTTCCTGGCCATCGGCGAGCGCTGCAACACCAACGGCTCGAAGGCCTTCCGCGAGGCGATGCTGGGCGGACGCTGGGACGACTGCGTCGAGATGGCCCGCGAGCAGGCCCGCGGCGGCGCCCACATGCTCGACCTCTGCGTCGACTACGTCGGCCGCGACGGTGTGGCCGACATGAAGGAGCTGGCCTTCCGCTTCGCCACCGCCTCCACCCTGCCGATCATGCTCGACTCCACCGAGCCCGAGGTGCTGCGCGCGGGCCTGGAGATGCTGGGCGGCCGGGCGGCGGTCAACTCCGTCAACTACGAGGACGGCGCCGGCCCCGACTCCCGCTTCCAGAAGATCATGCGCCTGGTGCGCGAGCACGGCGCCGCCGTGGTCGCCCTCACCATCGACGAGGAGGGCCAGGCCCGCACCGCCGACTGGAAGGTGCGCGTCGCCAGCCGCCTGATCGAGGACCTGACCACCAACTGGGGCATGCAGGTCGAGGACATCATCGTCGACACCCTCACCTTCCCCATCGCCACCGGCCAGGAGGAGACCCGCCGCGACGGCCTGGAGACCATCGAGGCCATCCGCGAGCTCAAGCGCCGCTACCCGGGCGTGCAGACCACGCTCGGCGTCTCCAACATCAGCTTCGGCCTCAACCCGGCCGCCCGCATGGTGCTCAACTCGGTCTTCCTCAACGAGTGCGTCAACGCCGGTCTCGACTCCGCCATCGTGCACGCCTCGAAGATCCTGCCGATGGCGCGCATCCCCGACGAGCAGCGGCAGGTCGCGCTCGACATGGTCTACGACCGCCGCCGCGAGGGCTACGACCCGCTGCAGCGCTTCATGGACCTGTTCGAGGGCGTCGACGCCGCCGCGCTGCGCGCGGGCAAGGCCGAGGAGCTGGCCTCGCTGCCGCTGTGGGAGCGGCTCAAGCGGCGCGTCATCGACGGCGAGCGCAAGGGCCTGGAGGCCGACCTCGACACCGCGCTGGAGCAGCGCCCCGCCCTGGAGATCATCAACGAGGTGCTGCTCGACGGCATGAAGACCGTCGGCGTGCTGTTCGGCTCCGGGCAGATGCAGCTGCCGTTCGTGCTGCAGTCGGCCGAGGTCATGAAGGCCGCGGTCGCCTACCTGGAGCCCCACATGGAGCGCCTGGAGGGTGAGACCAAGGGCCGGATCGTGCTGGCCACCGTCAAGGGCGACGTCCACGACATCGGCAAGAACCTCGTCGACATCATCCTGTCCAACAACGGCTACCAGGTCGTCAACCTCGGCATCAAGCAGCCGGTCTCGGCCATCCTGGAGGCCGCCGACGAGCAGAAGGCCGACGTCATCGGCATGTCCGGGCTGCTGGTCAAGTCGACGGTGGTGATGAAGGAGAACCTGGAGGAGATGAACTCCAGGGGCCTGTCGGAACGCTACCCGGTGCTGCTCGGCGGCGCCGCGCTCACCCGCGCCTACGTCGAGCAGGACCTCGCGGAGCTGTTCGAGGGCGAGGTGCGCTACGCCCGCGACGCGTTCGAGGGGCTGCGGCTCATGGACGCGTTCATGGCCGTCAAGCGCGGCGAGAAGGGCGCGACGCTGCCGCCGCTGCGCGAGCGGCGGGTCAAGACCGGCGCGGTGCTCCAGCGCACCCCGGTCGAGGAGCTGCCCGCCCGCTCCGACGTCGCCGCCGACAACCCGGTCCCCACGCCCCCCTTCCACGGCGACCGGGTCGTCAAGGGCGTCTCGCTGGCCGACTACGCGGCCTTCCTCGACGAGCGCGCGCTGTTCCTCGGCCAGTGGGGGCTCAAGCCCACCAGGGGCGGCGACGGCCCCGGCTACGAAGAGCTGGTCGAGACCGAGGGCCGGCCCCGGCTGCGCATGTGGCTCGACCGCATCCAGACCGAGGGCCTGCTGGAGGCGGCCGTCGTCTACGGGCACTTCCCGTGCGTCAGCGACGGCGACTCGCTGATCATCCTCGACGATGCGGGCGGCGAGCGCACCCGCTTCACCTTCCCGCGCCAGCGCCGCGACCGTCACCTGTGCCTGTCCGACTTCTTCCGGCCGAAGGACTCCGGCGAGGTCGACGTGGTCGGCTTCCAGATCGTCACCATGGGCGCGAAGATCGCGGAGGCCACGGCCGAGCTGTTCGCCAAGGACGCCTACCGCGACTACCTCGAACTGCACGGCCTGTCGGTGCAGCTCACCGAGGCGCTGGCCGAATACTGGCACGCCCGGGTGCGCGCCGAGTGGGGCATCGGCGGCGACGAGTCGCTCGACGACATGCTCAAGGTCAACATCCAGGGCTGCCGCTACTCCTTCGGCTACCCCGCGTGCCCCAACCTGGAGGACCAGGTGCAGCTCTTCCAGCTCCTCCAGCCCGAGCGCATCGGCGTGACCCTGTCGGAGGAGTTCCAGCTCCACCCCGAGCAGGCCACGTCCGCGCTGGTGGCGCACCACCCCGAGGCCAAATACTTCAACGTCTGACAGCGGCGGCACGGGCGACACGAGGGCATGAGACACATGAGCATGGAAGCCGTCTTCTTCGACATGGACGGGCTGCTGGTCGACAGCGAGCGGGTCTGGCTGGAGATCGAGACCGGGGTGATGGCCCGGCTGGGCGCAGTGTGGACCCCCGAGCACCAGGCCCACCTGGTCGGCGGGTCCATGGAGCGCACGATCGACTACATGCTGGCCGTCTCGGGCGCCGAGGTGCCGCCTGACACCGTGCGGTCGTGGATGGTCGGCGGCATGGTGGCCCGGCTGTCGGCCGGGGTCGAGCTCATGCCGGGGGCCGTCGAGCTGCTCGACGCCGTACGCGCCGAGGGGGTGCCCGCCGGGCTGGTCACCTCCTCGCTGGGCGAGATCGCCGATGCCGTGCTCAAGGTCGTCGGGCGTGAGCGCTTCGACGTCATCGTCACGGCCGACGACGTGACGCACCCCAAGCCCGACCCGGAGCCCTACCTCACGGCGGCCCGGCTGCTGGGGGCGGAGCCGGTGCGCTGCGTCGTGCTGGAGGACTCCCCGAGCGGGGTGGCCGCGGCGACGGCGGCCGGCTGCGCGGTGGTGGCCGTCCCGAGCATCCTGCCGATCGAGCCGGCCCCGGGCCGCCTGGTCGTCTCCTCCCTCACCGCGGTCACCGTCGCCGACCTCCGGGCCCTCCTGCCCGCCTGATCCCGGATGTCCCGTCCCGGATGTCCCGTCCCGGATGTCCCGTCCCGGATGTCCCGTCCCGGATGTCCCGTCCCGGATGTCCCGTTCCGGGCGTCCCGTTCGGCCCTGAGCGTGCCCATAACGGCCGCTACGCCCGTTCGGCGGGGTTGGTGCCGTTCGTCCCTGAAAGGACGGCAGGGGGCGAGCGGCGTTCCCCTAGGGGACGGCTGGTTCTCGCGGAGGAGAGCGAACGGCCGTTCGCATGCCAGGATGGAGGCAGAAGCCGAGACGAAGGGGTGGCCGGATGGACTTCGACCAGATCGCATGGTTTCCGCTGTGCGCCGGTGCGACGGTGGCGGGCCTGGTCCTGAGCTTCCTGGCGTTCCGCCGCAGAGGAGCGGCGTCGGGCCTGCGGGTGGCGGCGTGGGCGCTGCTGCCGGTGGCGGCCTATCTGACGGACGCGCTGCCGGCGCTGTGGACCATCGGCACCACGGCCGTGAAATTCGTCACCGGCCTGGTGCTCAACCCGGCGGTGTGGGCGGGTGTCGCCGTGGCCGGGCTGTCGGCGGTGCTGTTCGTGGCGTCGGGGTTCATGCGCGGCCGCAGGCTCTCCGCCGGGCGGAAGGACAAGGGCGAGAAGAACGGCACGGGCGAGACGCCCGCGCAGCGGCCGGCCCAGCCGGGCGCGGCCAAGCCCGCCGCACCGGCCGCCGCCCCCAAGCCGGCCGTCGCGGCGCGACAGCGCAAGGCCTCCGCCGACGACGACTTCTCCGACATCGAGGAGCTTCTGAAGCGGCGCGGCATCAGCTGACCCCGGTTGTGTCACGAATCCGAGACGCAACCGGGACCGGGCCACGACATTCAGATCAAGATCAATACGAATGAGTTTCGCATCAATCACAGATTAGCCACATAGCGGCCTGAGGGACTGGTCATAGCAGCTCAGGCCATAGATTCTGCCTCCTGAGGTCGCGACTCGCGGTCTAAGTCCAGTTTCAATAGACAGCGTCGTCTGGATCCAGGGGGCTATTTCGCATGACCGCGCCGCTTGACGTTCCCGGTTCCGCCGCAGAAGCGCAACCGGAGTCGGTGCTCGTGGGAGCGGGCAAGGACATCCAGGGCCGGTCCCTCACGAGGATCGCCTGGATGCGGCTGAGGCGGGACAAGGTCGCCCTCGGTGGTGGCGTCGTCGTCGTGCTGCTGATCCTCGTGGCGGTCTTCTCCGGGCCCATCATCTCGGTCTTCGGGCACGACCCCCTGGAGTTCCACCAGGAGGCCATCGACCAGAGCACGCTGCTGCCCCAGGGCTCGTTCGGCAACATGGGCGGCGAATACCTGCTCGGCGTCGAGCCGGTCAACGGCCGTGACATCTTCAGCCGCATCGTGGCCGGCGCCTGGATCTCGCTGCTCATCGGCTTCCTCGCCACCCTGGTGTCGGTCGTCATCGGCACCGTCCTCGGCGTGGTCGCCGGCTACTTCGGCGGCTGGGTCGACCAGATCATCGGCCGGATCATGGACGTCTTCCTCGCCTTCCCGCTGCTGGTCTTCGCGATCGCGCTGGCGGGCGTCGTCCCCGACAAGGGGTTCGGGCTGGAGGGCAACGGCCTGCGCATCGCCATGCTGATCTTCATCATCGGCTTCTTCAGCTGGCCCAGCATCGGCCGCATCGTCCGGGGCCAGACCCTGTCGCTGCGCGAGCGGGAGTTCGTCGACGCCGCCCGCAGCCTTGGGGCGCGCCACGGCTACATCCTCTTCCGCGAGGTGCTGCCCAACCTGCTCGCGCCGATCCTCGTCTACGCGACCCTGCTCATCCCGACCAACATCCTGTTCGAGGCCTCGCTCTCCTTCCTGGGCGTCGGCATCAACCCGCCCACCCCGACCTGGGGCGGCATGCTGTCGGAGGCGGTGCGCTTCTACACGCTGCCGCACTTCGTGCTCTTCCCGGGCCTGGCGATCTTCATCACGGTCCTCGCGTTCAACCTGTTCGGCGACGGGTTGAGGGACGCCTTCGACCCCCGCGCGCACTGATCTTCGCCTACGCTCCATCCCCCATCTCACTACCAAGGGGTTAGTCAATGAGAAGGAAATCCGCACTGGCGGCGGCCGCGACAGCGGCGCTGGCCATGGTGCTCTCCGCCTGTGGCGGAGGTGGCGGTACGCCGCAGCAACCCGCGCAGTCGGCGTCCGGCGGTGCCGCGCAACCCGCGTTCAACGCCTCGCTCACCGGTGTGTACAACCCTTCGACGAAGAAGGGGGGCACGATCAAGGCCGCGCACTCCTCCGACTGGGACAGTCTCGACCCGGCCGACACGTACTACGGGTACTCGTTCAACTTCGGCCGCCTCTACTGGCGCACGCTGACGACGTACAAGACCGGTCCCGGCCCCGACGGCAACCAGGTCGTCCCCGACCTCGCCGAGGGCCTGGGCGAGCCGAGCGCGGACGGCAAGACCTGGACGTACAAGATCCGCTCTGGCCTCAAGTTCGAGGACGGCACGCCGATCACGGCCAAGGACGTGGCCTACGCCGTGGCCCGTTCGTACGACAAGGAGACCTTCCCGCACGGCCCCTCGTACCTCAACGAGCTGCTCGCCTGGCCGAAGGACTTCAAGGGCGTCTACAAGACCCCCGACGTCGACTACAAGTCGGCCGTCGAGGCGACCGACGACACCACGGTGGTCTTCCACCTGGTCAAGCCGTTCTCGTCCATGGACTACATCGTCCAGCTCCCGATGACGGCGCCGGTGCCGAAGGACAAGGACACGGGCGCGAAGTACCGCGAGCACGTGATCTCCTCGGGCCCGTACAAGTTCGAGACCAACGAGACCGGCAAGCGCTTCACGCTGGTCCGCAACGACCAGTGGGACGCCTCCACCGACCCCAACCGGCCCGCGCTGCCGGACAAGTGGGAGGTCCAGCTCAACGTCAACGCCGATGACCTGGACAACCAGCTCATGTCGGGCAGCATCCAGCTCGACATCCCGGGCACCGGCATGCAGCCCGCGGCGCTCGGCAAGGTCCTGCCGGACCCGGCGCTGAAGGCCCGCACCGACAACCCGACGATCCAGCGCCTGTGGTTCGTCTCGGTCATCCCGGACACCAAGCCGCTCGACAACATCGAGTGCCGCAAGGCCGTCATGTGGGCCGCCGACCGTGTCGCCAACCAGACCGCCTTCGGCGGCCCGGTGGCCGGCGGCGAGATCGCCACGAACATCATGCCGCCCGGCATCGTCGGCCAGGAGAAGTTCGACCTGTACCAGACGCCGGAGAACAAGGGCGACGTCGAGAAGGCCAAGCAGGCCCTGGCCGCCTGCGGCCAGCCGAACGGCTTCGAGACCACGATGACGTTCCGTGCCGACCGTCCGCGTGAGAAGGCTCTCGCCGAGGCCATGCAGCAGGCGCTGGCCAAGGCCGGCATCAAGCTGACGCTGAAGGGCTTCCCGGCCTCCAGCTACTTCTCCGACTACGCCGGCAACGTCGACTACGTCAAGAAGAACGGCATCGGCCTGGCCACGCACGGCTGGGGCTCCGACTGGCCCGACGGTTACGGCTTCATGCAGGCCATCGTCGACAGCCGCACCATCCGCCCGGCGGGCAACTACAACCTGAGCGTCAAGAACGCCGAGGTCGACAAGCTCGTCGACCAGGCCGCGGCCGAGCTGGACGCCGCCGCCCGCGCCAAGCTGTGGGTGGACGTCGACAAGAAGACCATGGAGGACGCCTCCATCCTTCCCGTCGTCTGGGCCAAGTCCCTGCTCATGCGCGGTCAGGGCGTGACGAACATCGCCTACAACGAGGGCCAGCAGATGTTCGACTACGTGCTGCTCGGCGCGGAGTGACCAGGCGAGGCTCGGGGATCTAGCGAAGGCAGGTGAAGGCAGGAGTGGCCGGCCCGGGGCGGGCCGGCCACTCGGCCGGCAGCGGTGCTCACATACATCATCAGGCGTCTGATCGGCGCGCTCGCGATGCTCATCGTGGTCAGCATGGTCACCTTCGGCATCTTCTTCGTCGTGCCGCAGTGGGCCGGGGCGACTCCCGAGGCACTCGCCTCGCGCTACGTCGGGCGCGCGGCGACCCCGGAGACCGTCCACCTGGTCGCCGAGCGGCTCGGTTTCAACGACCCGGTGGTCGTGCAGTACGGCAGGTTCGTGAAGGGCATCTTCACCGGCGCCACCTACGACTACGGCGCCGGCGTCGAGCAGTGCCCCGCTCCCTGCTTCGGCTACTCCTTCATCAGCGGGCAGCCCGTCTGGCCGGACCTGGTCGACCGCATGCCGGTCACCTTCTCCCTGGCCATCGGCGCGGCGATCCTGTGGGTGCTGGGCGGCGTCGCCATCGGCGTGCTGTCGGCGCTGCGCCGCGGCAGCTTCTTCGACCGGCTGTCCATGGGCACCGCCCTCGCCGGCGTGTCGCTGCCCATCTTCTTCACCGGCATGGTCTCCCTGGTCGTCTTCAGCTACGGCCTCGGCTGGACCCCGCCGGGCGGCGCGTACACGCCGCTGGCGGAGAACCCGGCGATGTGGGCCTACGACCTGCTGCTGCCGTGGATCACGCTGGCCTTCCTGTTCGCCGCCACCTACGCCCGGCTCACCCGGGCGGGCATGCTGGAGACCATGGGGGAGGACTACATCCGCACCGCCCGCGCCAAGGGACTGAAGGAGCGGGAGGTCATCGTCAAGCACGGCCTGCGTGCCGCGCTGACGCCGATCCTCACGCTCTTCGGCATCGACTTCGGGCTGCTGATCGGCGGCGCCGTCCTCACCGAGACCACCTATACTCTGCCGGGGCTCGGCCAGTACGCCATTCTGGCGATCAGGAACCAGGACCTGCCGCAGGTCATGGGGGTCGTGCTGGTCGCCGCGCTGTTCGTGGTGGTCGCGAGCCTGGTCGTCGACCTGCTCTACGCCGTGGTCGACCCGAGGGTGAGGTTGTCGTGAGCTTCCTTGAGGTCAAGGACCTGAAGATCCACTTTCCGACCGACGACGGTCTGGTCAAGTCCGTCGACGGGCTGACGTTCGACCTCGAACGCGGCAAGACGCTCGGCATCGTCGGCGAGTCCGGCTCCGGCAAGAGCGTCACCAGCCTCGGCATCCTGGGGCTGCACAAGGGCGGCCGCGCCCGGATCTCCGGCGAGATCTGGCTGGACGGCGAGGAGCTGAACGGCGCCTCCGCCGAGCACGTACGCGGCCTGCGCGGCAAGAAGATGGCGATGATCTTCCAGGATCCGCTGTCGTCGATGCACCCCTACTACACGGTCGGCCAGCAGATCATCGAGGCCTACCGCATCCACAACGACGTCAGCAAGCAGGTCGCCCGCAAGCACGCGATCGACATGCTGGGCCGCGTCGGCATCCCCGAGCCGGCCCGGCGCGTCGACAGCTACCCGCACGAGTTCTCCGGCGGTATGCGCCAGCGCGCGATGATCGCCATGGCGCTGTCGTGCGACCCCGAGCTGCTCATCGCCGACGAGCCCACCACGGCGCTCGACGTGACCGTCCAGGCCCAGATCCTCGACCTCATGGTCGACCTGCAGCGCGAGTTCAACTCCGCGCTGATCATCATCACCCACGACCTGGGCGTGGTGGCCGAGCTGTCCGACGACATCCTCGTCATGTACGGCGGCAAGTGCATCGAGTACGGCCCGGCCGACAGCATCTTCTACCGCCCCGAGCACCCCTACACCTGGGGCCTGCTGGGCTCCATGCCCCGCCTGGACCGGGAGCCCACCGAACGGCTGCTGCCGATCAAGGGCTCGCCGCCCTCGCTCATCAACGTGCCGCCCGGCTGCGCCTTCCACCCGCGCTGCCCGTACGCCGAGCGCACGCAGGGCAAGGCGGACACCGAGGTGCCCGCGCTGGCCGAGACCGAGGGCGGCCACCTGGTGCGCTGCCACATGAGCCGGGACGAGCGGCGCGGCCTGTGGGAGAACGAGATCAAGCCAGTGCTGGAGACCCAGTGAGCGAGCCGAACTACGCCAGTGAGCCGCTTCTTTCCGTGCAGGACATGGAGAAGCACTTCCCCGTGACCAAGGGCCTGCTGAAGAGACAGGTCGGCGCGGTCAAGGCGGTCGACGGCATCAGCTTCGACGTCTTCAAGGGCGAGACCCTCGGCCTGGTGGGCGAGTCGGGCTGCGGCAAGTCCACGACCGGCCGCCTGGTCACCCGGCTGCTGGAGCCCACCGCGGGCAAGGTCGTCTTCGAGGGCCAGGACATCACGCACATGAGCCAGGGGCGGCTGCGGCCGCTCCGGCGCGACATGCAGATGATCTTCCAGGACCCCTACTCGTCGCTGAACCCCCGGCACACCGTCGGCGCCATCGTCGGCGCGCCGTTCCGCATCCAGGGCGTGCAGACCGAGAACGGCATCAAGAAGGCCGTCCAGGACATCCTTTCGCTGGTCGGACTCAACCCCGAGCACTACAACCGCTACCCGCACGAGTTCTCCGGCGGCCAGCGCCAGCGCATCGGCATCGCCCGCACGCTCGCGCTCAAGCCCAAGCTCATCATCGCCGACGAGCCGGTCTCCGCGCTCGACGTGTCCATCCAGGCCCAGGTCGTCAACCTGCTGGAGGACCTGCAGAAAGAGCTGGACCTCACCTACGTCGTGATCGCCCACGACCTGTCGGTGGTGCGCCACATCAGCGACCGGGTCGCCGTGATGTACCTCGGCAAGATCGTCGAGATCGCCGACCGCAAGCGGCTCTACAGCTCGCCGATGCACCCCTACACCAACGCCCTGCTGTCGGCCGTGCCCGTGCCCGACCCCAAGGCGCGCAAGGGCCGCGAGCGCATCCGGCTGGCCGGCGACGTGCCGAGCCCGCTCAACCCGCCGCCCGCCTGCCGCTTCCACACCCGCTGCTGGAAGGCACAGGAGATCTGCAAGACGGTCGAGCCGCCGCTGGGCGAGGTGGCGAGCGGGCACCGCGTCGCCTGCCACTTCCCGGAGAACGCCGTGGAGACCCCGGCGGCCGCGGCCGCCGAGCAGAGCTGAGACCGTACGGCGCCGGGCGTCCCCGTCAGCGGGCCGCCCGGCCCGGGTTTCAGGACCCGCTTTTCAGGACAGGGCGCCGGGTGTGATCAGGCCCGTCTCGTAGGCCAGCACCACCGCCTGCACCCGGTCGCGCAGCCCCAGCTTGGTCAGCACGTTGCCGACGTGCGTCTTGACCGTCGTCTCGCTCACCACCAGCTTGGCGGCGATCTCGGCGTTGGACATGCCCTTGGCGATCAGCCGCAGCACCTCCAGCTCCCGCTCGGTCAGCCGGTCGAGCCGGGCCGGGGCCGCCTGCTCGTACGCCGACGGCAGCCGCGCGGCGAACCGGTCGAGCAGCCGCCGGGTCACGCTCGGCGCGACGATCGCCTCGCCCGCCGCCACCACCCGGATCGCCTGCACCAGCTCGTCCGGCGGCACGTCCTTCAGCAGGAACCCCGACGCGCCCGCGCGCAGCGCCTCCACGATGTACTCGTCGAGGTCGAACGTGGTCAGCACCAGCACCTTCGGCACGTGCGCCGACGGCGCAGCCTCCCGTACGATCCGGCGGGTCGCCTCGATGCCGTCCACCCCCGGCATCCGGATGTCCATGAGCACCACGTCGGGCAGCAGCGCCCGGGTCTGCTCCATCGCGGCCTTGCCGTCGCCGGCCTGCCCCACCACCGTGAGGTCGGGCTCGGCCTCGAGGATCAGGCGGAAACCGGTGCGCAGCAGCGGCTGGTCGTCCACCAGCAGCACTCTGATCGTCATTGTCCGTCCTTCAGCGGGAATCTCGCCCGCACCTCGAAACCGCCCCCCGGTAGCGGACCGATGCTCAGGATTCCACCATAGAGTGCCACTCTTTCGCGAATGCCCACCAAACCATGCCCCTGCCCTGAGGACGGACCTTCCGCCGCGCCGCCCGTCCCGTCGTCCTCGACCTGTACGTCCAGCTCACGCGGCTTGTGCCGGACGGTGACCACCGCGCCGGCCCCGGCCCCCGCGTGCCGCAGGCTGTTGGTGAGCCCCTCCTGCACCAGCCGGTACGCCGCCAGGTCCACCCCGGCCGGCAGCGCCCGCGGCTCGCCCTCCACCAGCAGCCGGACCGGCAGCCCCGCCTCCCGCATCTGCTCCACGAGCGCCGGCAGGTCGCGTACGCCCGGCTGCGGCCCCAGCTCGGCTCGCGCGTCGGCGCGCAGCACCCCCACGATCGTGCGCATCTCCGCCATCGCGGTGCGCCCGGTGTGCTCGATGGCCGACAGCGCCTCGCCCGCCAGCGCGGGATCGGCGGCGAGCACCCGCCGCGCCGCCGCGGCCTGCACGACCATGACGCTGACGTGGTGGGCCACCACGTCGTGCAGCTCCCGCGCGATCCGTGAGCGCTCCTCGGCCCGCGCCGCCCGGGTGTCGGCCGCGTGCGCCCGCTCCAGCCGCGCCGCCCGGTCCTTCAGCTCCTCCAAGTAGGCCCGCCGCAGCCGCAGGCTCCGCCCCGCGCCCCACACCGCCGCCACCAGGATGACGACCGCCACGTGGTCGGTCCAGGCCGCCACCCGCACCGGGCCGGCCAGCGCCCCCAGTGCGTACGCCGACAGCGACACCAGCAGGCCGCCCAGCGCCATCGCCAGCCCCCGGTGGGAGGCCACCGAGTAGAGCAGCACCAGCCCGGCCAGGCCCGGCACGCCCGCGCCGTAGCCCGTCGCCGTCAGCAGCAGGCCGGGCACCAGGGCCGCGCACAGCGCAGCCAGCGGCCAGCGCCGGCGGAAGGCCACGGGCACGCCCGCCACGGCCACCAGCGCGACGCCGAACCCGTCGGGCGGCCGCAGCCCCGCGGACGCCGGGATCAGCGGGTCTTCGAGGGTGTGGAGCACCACCGAGACGATCGCCACCACGGCGGCGAGAACCGGGTCGTGGAGGCGGGTTCGGTCGATGCGCACGGCTTCACTGTAGGACCGCCCGCGAGTCCGATTCCTCCTCCCCGGGGAGGATTAGTCCTGCTAAAGCTCGTCGGTCGCGGCCCGGCGGTTCCTGCGGACGGTGTCGCCCGGCTGCCGGTCGGGCACCGGGGGAGGGGTGCCGCCGAACTCGGGGCACAGCGCCTGATGGTCGCACCAGTCGCACAGCCTGCTGCGCCGCGCCCGCCACTCGCCGCTCTGCATCGCGCGCTCGATCGCCGTCCACAGCGCCATCACCTTGCGCTCGGTGGCCTGCAGGTCGGCCTCGTCGGGGGCGTAGCGCAGCACCTCGCCCTGGCCGCCGAGGTAGACGAGCTGCAGCAGCCGCGGCACCCGGCCGCGCAGCCGCCACAGCACCAGCGCGTAGAACTTCATCTGGAACAGCGCCTTGGCCTCGAAGTCGGGCCCCGGCGCGCTGCCGGTCTTGTAGTCGACCACCCGGACCTCGCCGCTCGGCGCCACGTCGAGCCGGTCGACGTAGCCGCGCAGCATCAGCCCGCCGTCGAGCACCGCCTCGACGTAGAGCTCACGCTCGGCCGGCTCCAGCCGGGTCGGGTCCTCCAGCGTGAAGTAGCGCTCCAGCATGCCGCGCGCCTGCGCCAGCCACTCGGCCTGCTCCTCCTCGCCGGAGAACATCTCGGCGTATTGGGGGTCGTCGTCGAGCAGCCGCCGCCACTGCGGCTCCAGCAGCTCCAGCGCCGCCGCCACCGACCGGCCCGGGGCCGGCAGGTCGTAGAGCCGCTCCAGGACCGCGTGGACCACCGTGCCGCGCACCGCCGCCGGGGAGGGCCGCTCGGGGAGCTGGTCGATCACCCGGAAGCGGTAGAGCAGCGGGCAGGTCATGAAATCGCCCGCGCGGGAGGGGGACAGCGCACCGATGATCACCGGCTCGGTCAGCGTCATGCACGCACTCTAGGTCACGGCCCCGACAGATTGACCCCCGGCGCGACGATGAGCGCCCGCTGCGGCGCGTAGCATCAAGGCAGCAAGACCACCACACCGCCGGGGCCCGGACGCACGCGGCCCCGACGGAAAAATGTACGAGGAGAGCGGTGAGCGAGCAGAGCCCCCGGCAGGAGTTCTCCGGCGTCCCGATGGGGAGGCTGTTCGGCATCCCCGTCTACGTGTCCTGGACCTGGTTCCTCGTGGCCGGCTTCATCACCGTGATGTTCGGCCCCTACTTCGGCCGGATGCTGCCCGGCATCGGCGAGGCCGCCGCCTACGGCGTGGCGTTCGTCTTCGCGGTGCTGCTCTACGTCTCGGTGCTGCTGCACGAGCTGGCGCACAGCGTCCTCGCCAAGGCCTACGGACTGCCGGTGCGCCGCATCACCCTCTACCTCCTCGGCGGCGTCTCGGAGATCGAGAAGGAGCCGCCCACGCCGGGCAAGGAGTTCCTGGTGGCCGCGGCGGGGCCGGGGCTGTCGCTCGGGCTGGCCGGGCTCGGCTGGCTGGCCGACGTCTACCTCATCAACGACGGCGGCATCCTCGAGGTGCTGGTGCTGCAGCTCTGGTTCGCCAACCTCATCGTCGGCGTCTTCAACCTGCTGCCGGGGCTGCCGCTCGACGGCGGCCGGATGCTGCGCGCCGGCGTGTGGAAGATCGCCGGCAGCCCCGGCACCGGCACGATCGTCGCCGCCTGGGGCGGCCGGGTGCTGGCCGTGCTGCTCGTCGCCGTGCCCGTCGCGTCGGTGCTCATCGGCGGCGGCGAGGCCGACATCACCGACGTGATCTGGCCGCTGGTCCTGGCCTCCTTCATCTGGATGGGCGCCTCGCAGTCGCTGCGCGTGGCCAAGATCCGGGCCCGCATCCCGCGGGTCAACGCGCGGGCCCTGGCCCGCAGGGCGGTGCCGGTGAGCGGCGACACGCCGCTGTCGGAGGCGTTGCGGCAGGCGGGCGAGCGGCACGCGGGCGCCATCGTCGTGGTCGACCACGACGGCCGGCCGGTGGCGATCGTCAGCGAGGCCGCCGTGCAGGCCACCCCCGAGCACCGCCGCCCGTGGGTGAGCTCCGCCTCCCTGGCCAAGTCGCTCGACCCGGCCATGGTGCTGGCCGCCGACCTCGCGGGCGAGCCGCTCATCGACGCCATGCGCGAGGCGCCGGGCAGCGAATATCTCCTCGTGGAGCCGGGCGGCGAGGTCTACGGCGTGCTGTCCACCGCCGATGTGAACCGGGTGTTCACCGGCGTCTGATTTGTCCCACTCGTTTAAGCCGCAGCCCCCGGATAGGGTCGTGTCCAGCGGTTTCCGGGTTCGGGAGCGGACCCGGGCGATTTCTGCGATGCGATG
This sequence comes from Nonomuraea sp. LP-02, assembly GCF_036289125.1. Lineage (NCBI taxonomy): Bacteria > Bacillati > Actinomycetota > Actinomycetes > Streptosporangiales > Streptosporangiaceae > Nonomuraea > Nonomuraea sp. LP-02. The sequence goes on from NZ_JAXCLK010000001.1 coordinate 1,111,786, forward strand.
ACTGGCCGATAGTGTGCTGTTTGGCCAAACTTGCACAGTTAAGGGGTTAGTTGCGGTCCACCGGTTCATCGAATCGAGACGACGGGGGCGCGGCACGGCTCCGTCGTCTGGGTATGCGTATGGCTGGTGGCCGGCACCGCAGTGCGGGCGCCGTGACAACGCCGGCTTCCGGGGAGGAGAGTTGAGTGACCGAGCGCAGCGAGGGCACCTATGAGCGCGGCACGGTCGTCATGAGGGAGGACGCATGACCGACCAAGGCTTCGGAGTGGTGCGCCCGCTTCCTGGTGACGGGCTCGTCGCCTACCTGGGCGGGCTGCTGCTGGTGTGCGATCCGGGCGAGGCCACCGCGGACGGCCTGCTCGACGCGCTGCGCGAGACCGCGGCCTCCGGCGGCGACGGCCGGGCACTGGCGCGCCGCGCGGCGCAGGTGCTGGCGGCCAACATGGCGGGCGACCCGGCCGCGTGCGCGGTCGCGGGCCCGGTGACCGGCGGCGTCGCCGTCCTGGTCAGCGGCTCGGCCTCGGCGAGCGTCGTCACCTCCGCCGGCGAGACGCGGCTGTCCGGCAGCGACTCCCTGACCTGGGCCGACCGGCTCGTCACCGGCACCGTCGAGCGGGTCGAGCTGAGCCTGCCCGGCGCCGGCTCCCCGCATCCCGCCGTACGCCTCGACGGCGGCGTGGTTCACGGCGGCGGCCTGGTCAGCGACCTCGCCGATCGTCCCGCCGATCGTCCCGCCGACCGTCCGTCCGCCGCGCCCGAGCAGTCCCGGCCGCTGACCAGCGAGATGCCGGCCACGGCCTTCCACATCGAGGCCGACCTCATCCAGCCGCCCGCCCAGCAGCAGCCCCAGCCGCAGTCTCAGCCCCAGCCGGTGGAGCGGCCGCCCTACCCGCTGGCCGACCAGCCGCCGGCCGTGCCGAGCCCGCCCTCGGGCCCCCAGCCCGTCCCGGCGGCCATGGAGCAGCAGCCCTACCACACGCCGCAAGATCAGCCGTACCCCTCGCAGGACCAGCCCTACCCGTCGCAGGAGCAGCACTCTCCCTACGGGCCGCCGCAGGACCAGCCGCCGCCCTACCACTCGCGCGAGTCGTCGCCGTCCCTCCCCGGGCCGGCCCACTACCCGACCTACGACGAGCAGCCGCCCTCCGGCAACGGCCTGCCCGACCAGCAGGGGCCGCAGCCCTTCGGCGGGCCCGACCACTTCGGCGACCAGCCCGCGCCGCCCCCGCCGCTCGGCCAGCCCGACCACTTCGACCACCCGGGCCCGCCGCCGCAGCAGCAGCAGGAGCAGCAGCAGCCCGAGCACGGCGACCGGCCGCTGGTCTACGGGGTCGACTGCAAGAACGACCACTTCAACGACCCCCGCGTCCCCTACTGCGCCGTCTGCGGCATCGCCCTGGTCCAGCGCACCCTCGTCCCCTACAAGGGCCCGCGCCCCTCGCTCGGCGTGCTCATCCTCGACGACGGCACCGCGCTGCCGCTGGAGAGCGACTACCTGCTCGGCCGCGACCCCGAGCGGGCCCCCGAGGTGGCCGGCGGCACCGCCCGCCCGGCCAAGGTGACCAGCCCCGACGGCTCGGTCTCGCGCCGCCACCTGCGGGTGGCGCTCGACGGCTGGGACGTCAACCTGGTCGACCTCGGCTCGGTCAACGGCACCCAGATCCAGCCGCCCGGCGACCCCAACTTCTACGACATCCCGCCCAACGAGCCCGTCACCATCGCGCCCGGCACCACCGTGCGCGTGGGCGTCTCCCGCACCCTGCGCTACGAGGCGCACCGAGGCTGAGCGCCCGCCGGCCGCGCCCCTCGCCAAGCGGGCGCGGCCGTACGGCGTCCCCAAAGGCCTGCGTCCGGCGTCCTCCAGGGCTCGTCAGACCGGGCGGAAAGCCCGTACGCCCCGCAGCAGCCGCACCGCCGCCTCCAGGCCGCTGGCCGCCTCCAGCGCCCGCCCGGCCGCGATCGCGTACCTGCTCAGCAGGTGCTCGTCGGCGTCGCAGAAGGCCCGCCCGGCGACCCACACGAACAGGTGGTCGCACGACACCGCGGGCACCGGCGTCGCGAGGAAGCCCGGCTCGCCCACGCTGGGGTCGCACGCCAGCCGCACCGGCTCCACGGCCGGCACCAGCTCCTTCAGCACCCCCGACTCCGCGAGCCAGCCGCGCACCCGCAGCGGGTCGCCCGGCGGGGTGTGCGCGTACTCCGACCGGGCCTCCTCGCGCAGCGGGTCCACGCGGACGAAACCCGCGTACGAGGTGTTCGCGACCGCGGCGGCGGCCCGCGCCAGCCGGTCCACCAGGTCCGCGGCCTCCAGTCCTGAACAGGCGGAGATGAGCTCGCGCATGGAGACGTCGACACGGTTGTATGGCATCGCGGCGATCCCTCGGCCGGTCGGAGGCGAGATCGCGCGAGCCGATCACGCGACCCTCGAAAGCGGCTGCCCCGACTATCACCCTCGACGTGGCCCTTGACCAGCCCTCAACAGGAAATCGGGATTTCTCCACGTTCGGGGCTGTCAGCGGCGGCGTCAGGAGGAGCGGACGCGGGCCCAGACGAGGTCGTCCACGCGCCGCCCGCCGCCCTTCGGGAACATCTCCCTGTGCACGCCCTCCCGGCTGAACCCGGCCCGCTCCAGCACCCGGTGCGAGGCGACGTTGCCCGCCTCGGTGCCGGCCACGACCCGGTGCAGCGCCGTACGGGCGAACGCCCAGTCCACCAGCAGCCGCACCGCCCGCGTCATGAACCCCTTGCCACGGAAGCCCGGCATCAGCGAGTAGCCGACCATCGCCTGCCCGAGCGCCGGCGTCACCTGGGTGAGCTGCACGTGCCCGGCGAACGCCCCGGACCCGGCGTCGCGCACGGCCAGCTCGATCCGCTGCCCGGACACCCACCAGTAGCCGGTGTAGCGGCAGCGCCGCTCGTTGTCCTGCAGGGTGCTCGGCGGCCCCACCTTGTACGCGGCCACGACCGGATCGGCCAGCATCCGGTGGAAGTCGGCCGCGTCCGCCGGGGTCATCGGCGTCAGCAGTACCACGCCGTCGGACAGCTCACCGCCGTCGAAGAACGGCAGGTACGGCTCCGCCGGCGGCGCCGCCTCGCCCGGCAGCCGCCCGAAGGTGATCAGGTCGGCGGGGCGGCCGTCGCGCAGCAGCTTGGCCTCGCGCCGGTGCCCCTCCTCGCGGAAGCCCGCCTTGCAGGCCACCCGCAGGCTGGCCACGTTCTCCACCTCGGCCTCCAGCTCGACCCGGCGTACGCCCTGGTCGAACAGCCAGTCGGCGACCGCCCGCGCGGCCGTCGAGGCCACGCCCTTGCCGCGGGCCCACGGCGCGACCAGGTAGCCGAGCTCGGCGACCCGCCAGCGGTCGGGCGGCCGGACGCCGACCGAGCCGGCGTAGCGGCCGTCCTGGGTGATCGCGAACTCGGCGCCACCGGCCTCCCACTTGGCGCGGGCCTGCTCGATGTAGGCGCGGGCGTCCGCCGGCCGGTAAGGAGAGGGCAGCAGCGGCAGGAAGCGGGCCGTCACCGGGTCGTCGCACGCCCGCGTGATCGCCTCGGCGTCGGAGTCGGAGGGGGGCCGCAGGACGAGGGGGCCGGCGGAGATCACGTGGCGCGCGAGCATCCCCCATACTTATCGTGCGTCCGGAGCTGCCCGAAAGCCCTATAACCTTGCCGCCATGGGTTTCCGCAGGCATGGGCCTTTCCGCGTGGGGGATCAGGTGCAGCTCACCGACCCCAAGAACAAGCGCCACACGATCACGCTCAAAGAGGACGGCGTCTTCCACACCCACAAGGGCGCCATCCCGCACAGCGACCTGATCGGGCAGCCCGAGGGCTCCGTGGTGCGCTCTTCCGGCGGCACCCAATACCTCGCCTTCCGCCACCTCCTCCAGGACTACACGCTCGCCATGCCGCGCGGCGCGGCCGTCATCTACCCCAAGGACGCCTCGATGATCGTCGGCATGGCCGACGTCTTCCCCGGCGCCCGCGTGATCGAGGCGGGGGTCGGCTCCGGCGCGCTCACCTGCTTCCTGCTGCGCGCCGTCGGTCCCGACGGCCACGTGACGAGCTACGAGCGCCGCCAGGACTTCGCCGACGTGGCACGCAAGAACGTCGAGAACTTCTACGGCGGCCCCATGGACGACACCTGGCGGCTGGTGGTCGGCGACCTCAACGACTCCATCGACGAGGCCGACGTCGACCGGGTGATCCTCGACATGCTCGCGCCGTGGGAGTGCGTCGACGCCGCCGCCAAGGCCCTGACGCCGGGCGGCGTGATCTGCTGTTACGTGGCCACGACCACGCAGCTGTCGAAGACCGTCGAGGTCATTCGCGATCACGGGTGTTTCACCGAGCCGCATGCGTGGGAGACCCTGGTTCGCGACTGGCATGTCGAAGGGCTCGCGGTGCGGCCGGATCATCGGATGATCGGCCACACGGGGTTCCTCGTCTCCGCCCGTCGCATGGCGGACGGAGTGGCACCCCCGCCGCGACGCCGCCGACCGAAGGGGACGACCGAAGAACTATGACAATTTGGCCACGAGGGTGCGTTGGTGCGTGACACGGGAACAGATCGTCGGGTTCCTGTGCTGGGAGTATTAAACGCACTATTGAGGATTAATCGCCGAACACTGAATGTCACTCTACGAACACTGCCCGGCCAGGTTACGGAGGGGCCCGAGATAGGTAAGGTCCTTAGTAGTCGCCCTCGACTGGGAAGGAGGTGACGGGCGTGGCAGCTCGCGATGATGCTGAGGCTCGAGCCGCGCAGCGCGAACGGGAGGTCGCTGATCTTTCAACACAGGTCTCCTTCCTGCAGGAGGAGATCACCGCGCTGAGGCGGAAGCTGGCCGAGTCACCCCGTCAGGCCAGAGTCCTCGAAGAGCGTCTCCATGAGGCACAGGCGAATCTCGCGGCCGTGACCGGCCAGAACGAACGCCTTGTGGCCACACTCAAGGAGGCCAGGGACCAGATCGTCGCTCTCAAGGAGGAGGTCGACCGGCTGGCGCAGCCGCCGTCCGGCTTCGGCACCTTCCTCGAGGCCAGAGAAGACGGCACGATCGAGGTGTTCACCGGCGGCCGCAAGCTGCGGGTGAACGTCAGCCCCGCCGTCGACGTCGATTCGCTGCGGCGTGGCCAGGAGGTCATGCTCAACGAAGCGCTCAACGTGGTCGAGGCGCTCGGCTACGAAGAGGTCGGCGAGATCGTGATGCTCAAAGAACTGCTCGACGAGGGCAAGCGGGCCCTGGTCATCTCGCACGCCGACGAAGAGCGCGTCGTGCGGCTGGCCGACTCGCTGCAGGGCCAGCCCGTCAGGGCCGGCGACTCGCTCCTGCTGGAGCCTCGCTCGGGTTACGTCTACGAGCGCATACCCAAGTCCGAAGTCGAAGAGCTCGTGCTCGAAGAGGTCCCCGACATCTCCTACGAGGAGATCGGCGGTCTCGGGCGGCAGATCGAGCAGATCAGGGACGCCATCGAGCTGCCCTACCTGCACGCCGACCTGTTCCGCGAGCACATGCTGCGGCCGCCGAAGGGCGTGCTGCTGTACGGCCCGCCCGGCTGCGGCAAGACGCTCATCGCCAAGGCCGTCGCCAACTCCCTGGCCAAGCAGGTCGCGGAGAAGACCGGCCAGTCCGGCAAGAGCTTCTTCCTCAACATCAAGGGCCCGGAGCTGCTCAACAAGTACGTCGGCGAGACCGAGCGGCACATCCGCCTGGTCTTCCAGCGGGCTCGTGAGAAGGCCTCCGAGGGCACGCCGGTGATCGTGTTCTTCGACGAGATGGACTCGATCTTCCGCACCCGTGGCTCCGGCGTCTCGTCCGACGTCGAGAACACCATCGTCCCTCAGCTGCTGTCGGAGATCGACGGCGTCGAGGGCCTGGAGAACGTCATCGTCATCGGCGCCTCCAACCGCGAGGACATGATCGACCCCGCGATCCTGCGGCCCGGCCGCCTGGACGTGAAGATCAAGATCGAGCGGCCGGACGCCGAGGCGGCGAAGGACATCTTCTCGAAGTACCTGCGTACCGACCTCCCTCTGCACCCGGACGACCTGAGCGAGCACGGCGACTCGCGCCAGGGCACCATCCAGGGCATGATCCAGAGCGTCGTCGAGCGCATGTACACCGAGAGCGAGGAAAACCGCTTCCTCGAGGTGACCTACGCCAACGGCGACAAGGAAGTCCTCTACTTCAAGGACTTCAACTCCGGCGCGATGATCCAGAACATCGTCGACCGGGGCAAGAAGATGGCCATCAAGCAGTTCCTCGAGACCGGCCAGAAGGGCCTGCGGGTGCAGCACCTGCTCACGGCCTGCGTGGACGAGTTCTCCGAGAACGAGGACCTGCCCAACACCACCAACCCCGACGACTGGGCTCGCATCTCCGGCAAGAAGGGCGAGCGGATCGTCTACATCCGCACGCTGGTCTCCGGCAAGCAGGGCAGCGAGGCCGGCCGGTCGATCGACACCGTCGCCAACACCGGCCAGTACCTGTGACCCCTTCCCGAGAGGGCCACGGCACCTGACGCCGGCACGACGACGAACGGGAGGGCCTCCGGGCCCTCCCGTTTCGCTTTCCCGGCACCAGGACGTCGGACGCGCCGCGACACGGCGCGTTAGGCATGCGCCGGCCCGCCTCCGAGGCGCACACTTGGCGATGTGACCACTTCCGATCAGACCCGGTTCGATCGGTCCGGGCTCGATCGGCCCGGGCTCGACCAGGCGGGGTTCAAGCGCGTCGAGGTGCACGTCGAGGGCGTCGTGCGGGGCGTCGGCTTCCGGCCCTTCGTGCACGCGCTCGCCCAGCGGCTCGGCCTGGCCGGCCAGGTGCGCGACGACGTCGACGGCGTGCACCTCGACATCGAGGGCGCCCGCACCCGCGTCGCGGAGTTCCTGACCGCGCTCGAACGCGACGCCCCCGCCCTGGCGGAGATCGAACGGGTCACCGTCGTCCGCGCCGAGCCCACCGGCCGCGGCGACTTCACCATCGCCGCCGCCGACCCCTCAGGCCCGCGCCGCGCCGCGGTCCCCGCCGACCTCGCCCCCTGCGACGACTGCCTGCGCGAGCTCACCGACCCCGCCGATCGCCGCCACCGGCACCCGTTCGTCTCCTGCGCCGGCTGCGGGCCGCGCTTCACCGTCGTCCGCGCCGTCCCCTACGACCGGCCGCTGACCACCATGGCGGGCTTCGCGATGTGCCCGGACTGCGCCGCCGAGTACCACGACCCCGGCGACCGCCGCTTCCACGCCCCGCCGATCTGCTGCCCCGGCTGCGGGCCCCGGCTGCGGCTGCTCGACCCGCGCGGCGACGAGCTGCTGGGCGATCCCGTCGCCACCGCCGCCGCCCTCCTGCGGGCGGGCCGGATCGTGGCCGTCAAGGGTCTCGGCGGCTACCACCTCGCCGTCGCCGCGTCCAGCGAGCCGGCCGCCGCCACCCTGCGCCTGCGCGAGCAGCGCCCGGACGAGCCGTTCGCCGTCCTGGCCGCCGACCTCGCGCAGGCCGGCCTGCTCTGCGCCGTCGACGGGAACGCCGCCGCGCTCCTCACCAGCCGGGCCCGCCCGATCGTGCTCCTGCCCCGCCGCGACGCCCCCCGCGCCCCCGACGCCCCGCGGGTCGCGCCCTCCGTCGCGCCCGGGAGCCTGAGCCTCGGCGTCATGCTGCCCTGCACGCCGCTGCACCACCTGCTGCTCGCCGAGGTCGCCGAGCCCCTCGCCCTCACCGGCGGCACCGGTGAGGAGCCCATCGCGTACGACGACGCCGACGCCCTGGCCCGGCTCGGCGCGGTCGCCGACGCCTTCCTCACCCACGACCGGCCCATCCACGTCCGCGCCGACGACAGCGTGGTCCGGCCCACGGCCGACGGGATCGCCGGCGGGGTCGTCGTGCTGCGCCGGGCCCGTGGTTACGCGCCCGAGCCGCTGCCGCTGCGCCATTTCGTCCCCCGTACCGTGCTGGCCTGCGGCGCCGACCGCGAGAGCACCTTCTGCCTGGCCCGCGACCGGCGCGCGTTCGTCTCCCCGCACCTCGGCGACCTGGAGAACCCCGAGGCCCGGCGCTCGTACGCGGCCGGCATCGAGCACTTCCTCGCCCTGTTCGACCTGTGCCCCGAGATCGTCGCCCACGACCTGCACCCCGGACACCGCTCCACCCGGCACGCCCTGGCGATCCCCGGCGTCGAGCACGTCGGCGTCCAGCACCACCACGCCCACATCGCCTCCTGCCTGGCCGACAACGGCGAGCGGGGCCCCGTGATCGGCGTCGCCTTCGACGGGTCCGGCCACGGCACCGACGGCACCGTCTGGGGCGGCGAGTTCCTGCGCGCCGACCTGGCCGGCTTCGAACGGCTCGGCCGCCTGGAGCCCGTCCCCATGCCGGGCGGCGACGCCGCGGTCCGTGAGCCCTGGCTCATGGCCGCGGCCTACCTCGGCCCCGGCGACGGCCCGCCCAAGCTGGACGTCGTACGCCGCAACGCCGAACGCTGGGCCGCCGCGCTCGCCCTCGCCGCCGGCTCCCCGCTCACCTCCAGCGCCGCCCGGCTCTTCGACGCCGTCGCCGCGCTCCTCGGGGTCCGCGACCGGATCACCTATGCCGGTCAGGCCGCGTACGAGCTCGAACAGCACGCCGACCCCGCCGAGACCGGCTCCTACCGCGCCCGCCTCACGCCGGGGGAGCCGCTCACCGTGCACGGCGCCGACCTCGTCCGCGCCGCCGCCCGCGACCTGGAGTCCGGCCGGCCCACCCCGGTCATCGCCGGCCGCTTCCACAACGGCGTCGCCGACGCCGTCGCGCGTGCCTGCACCGCGCTCAGGGACGTCACCGGCCTCACCGCGGTCGCCCTGTCCGGCGGCGTCTTCCAGAACGTGCTCCTCACCGGGCGCACCGTGCGGCGGCTGCGCGCGGCCGGCTTCCGCGTGCTCACCCATCGGCGGGTGCCGCCCGGCGACGGCGGCCTCAGCCTGGGCCAGGCCGTCGTCGCCGCGGCCCGCGATCGGGCCCGCCTATCACCCTGACGCTCCGTGACGGAGGTGAACAGCGGGACGAGGGGAACCAAAGTGATCGCTGTGACGTCAAAGGGGCGTGCGCACCCCCAACCGGCCGAAGCATGCCCGGGAGAACGGCCGGTTGGCCGAGCTCGACCTCCTCCGGTTCCTCGCCGCCCTCGCGGTCGTCGCCTTCCACTACCTCGTGGCGTACGCCAGCGTGTGGGGCGACCGGCCCGCCGAGCTGTTCCCCGCCGTGGCCCCCGTGGCCGGGCTCGGCATCCTGGGCGTCGAGCTGTTCTTCATCATCAGCGGGTTCGTCATCCTCATGACGGTGTGGGGGAAGGGGCTCGGCGCGTTCGCCCGTTCGCGCCTGGTGCGGCTCTACCCGGCGTACTGGCTGAGCCTCGCCGCCGTCGCCGCCCTCTACGGCCTCACCGGCGCCAAAGCCCTGGACCCCAAGCTGTCCACCGGCGAATACCTGCTGAACGCGACCATGTTCCAGCGGCTGTTCAAGGTCACCGACGCCAGCGGCGTCTACTGGTCGCTCTGGGCGGAGCTGCGCTTCTACCTCCTCATGGCCATCCTCGTGCTCGTCGGCGTCACCTACGGGCGCGTCCTGGCCTTCTGCGGGATCTGGCTGGCCGCCGCCCTCGCGCTCAAGCTGCTCCAGCACGGCGACGTCGCCGTCCCCCCGGTGATCACCGAGACCGTCATGCCCGACTACGCCCCCTACTTCGTCGCCGGCATGGGCCTCTACCTCGTCCACAAGCACGGCCACGCCTGGCTGCCGTGGATCTACGTGGCCGCCGGCTACGCCCTGTCGCTCGACAGCGCCCTGGCCCGCGTGCACCGCCGCATCGACGCCGCCGGGTTCAAGAACATGCCGGTCACCGACACCAGCGTGATCATCGCGATCACGATCGTCTTCGCCCTCATGGCGCTGGCCGCCACCCGGGTCCTGCGGCTCAAACCGTCGCGGACGCTGACCGCGCTCGGCGGCATCACCTACCCGCTCTACCTGTTCCACAGCGTCGTCGCCGTCGCCGTCATCCCCGTGCTCAGCGGCGATCTGCCGCCGTGGCTCGTCGCCTGCTCCGCCACGCTGATAGCCGTGCTCCTGTCCTATCTGGTGTACGTCTTTGCCGAACGTCCCATCCAGCGCATACTCAAGCCCCGCGGACGGGCGCGCACCTCGGCGGCTTCCGCCGTACAGATGGAAAAAGCGTCGGTGCCATAACCTTGTGGCCCTGGGGCACTGTGAAGGGCATAGGCTCGGGCATATAAACGGCGGATAGACAGACCCGGACGAACAGAGGATGTTGCATGACGGTGCGTCGGGTGATGGGCATCGAGACCGAGTACGGCATCTCCGTACCCGGCCAGCCAGGCGCCAACGCGATGGTGACCTCCTCGCAGGTCGTCAACGCGTACCTCGCCGCCTCGGCGGCCCGTGCGCGCCGCGCGCGCTGGGACTTCGAGGAGGAGAACCCCCTGCGTGACGCGCGCGGGTTCGACCTGGCGAGAGAGGTCGCCGACCCCACGCAGCTCACCGACGAGGACCTCGGGCTGGCCAACGTCATCCTGACCAACGGGGCCCGGCTCTACGTCGACCACGCCCATCCCGAATACTCCGCGCCCGAGTGCACCAACCCCCGCGCCGCGGTCATCTGGGACAAGGCAGGCGAGCGGGTCATGTACGACGCCGCCACGCGCGCCTCGGCCATCCCCTCCAACGCGCCCATCCAGCTCTACAAGAACAACACCGACGCCAAGGGCGCCAGCTACGGCTGCCACGAGAACTACCTCATGCGCCGCGCCACGCCCTTCGCCGACATCGTGCGCCACCTGACCCCGTTCTTCGTCAGCCGGCAGGTCGTCGTCGGCGCGGGCAAGGTCGGCATCGGCCAGGACTCGCGCGGCGAGGGCTTCCAGATCAGCCAGCGTGCCGACTTCTTCGAGGTCGAGGTCGGCCTGGAGACCACGCTCAAGCGGCCCATCATCAACACCCGCGACGAGCCGCACGCCGACCCCGAGAAGTACCGGCGTCTGCACGTGATCATCGGCGACGCCAACATGTCGGAGATCTCCACTTATCTCAAGCTCGGCACCACGGCGCTCGTGCTGGCCATGATCGAGGAGGGCTTCCTCAGCCGCGAACTCGCCGTCGAGAACCCCGTCCAGGCCCTGCGTGCGGTCTCCCACGACCCGACCTGCCGCTACGAGATCGCCCTGCGCGACGGCCGCAAGCTCACCGCCGTCCAGCTCCAGATGGAATACCTGGAGCAGGCGCGCAAGTTCGTCGAGGAGCGCGGCACCGCCCAGGACGAGATGAACAAGGACGTGCTCGACCGCTGGGAGTCCGTGCTCACGCGCCTGGCCGAGGACCCCATGCAGCTCGCCCGCGAGCTCGACTGGGTCGCCAAGCTCGAACTCCTCGAGGGCTACCGCAGCCGCGACGGCCTGGCCTGGTCCCACCCCCGGCTTCAGCTCGTCGACCTCCAGTACAGCGACATCCGGCCCGACCGCGGCCTCTACAACCGCCTGGTCGCCCGGGGCCGCATGCAGCGCCTGGTCTCCGAGGAGGAGGTGCAGCGCGCCGTCGAGCACCCGCCCAGCGACACCCGCGCCTACTTCCGCGGCCGTTGCCTGCGCCAGTACAGCGAGTCCGTCGCCGCCGCCTCCTGGGACTCCGTCATCTTCGACATCCCGGGCCGCGAGTCCCTGCAGCGGGTTCCCACGCTGGAGCCCCTGCGCGGCACCAAGGCGCACGTCGGCGAGCTGTTCGACCGCTGCCACACGGCCGCCGACCTGGTCGCCGCGCTCACCGGCGGCGAGTGACCGTCCGCTGACGGCAGGCCCCCGCTCACAGGAGGCCGATGCCCAGGGTCAGCGTGCCCGCCGCCAGGCCGGCGCCGCCCGCCATGGTGAGCCAGATGAGCTTGTTCGGCCTGGTGTCGCCCGGGCGGGCCACCGACAGGAAGAACCCCAGCGGCATCAGGACGGGCGCCGCCACGATCAGCACCCGGGTCAGCGTCCTGACGCCCTCGGGGAGTGAGGTCTGGTCCACGTACAGCATCGCCACCAGGGCGAACAGGACCAGCACGCCCGCATGGGCGTGCCCCGCCCGCCACAGGCCCCGCCGGACCGGGTTGTCCCGGTAGCCGGGAACGTTCCGCATCAGGAACGTCAGCAGCGACACACCGCCAAACGCGATCGTCGGGACTGTGATGAGGAGCACACCTGCCATGGTCAGCGACATAGTGGACATTCCGAACCTCCGTGTACGTAGGGGATCCATTGGGGATCCATTATTGGATAGCAACACTATCCAGTCAACCGATACAAGATCGCGCGAGGTTGGGCGCGAAATGTCGGACGGTTCGGGGAAGATATGCCTAGAGGCAGTCCCCCAAGCGGAGGTAGGACATGGCAACCAAGGACACCGGCGGCCAGAAGCAGGCCGGACGGCGCGAGACCGAGGTTGAGGAGACCGAGGCCTCGGCGGCGCCGGACGTTCAGGAGCGTCAGGAGAAGCTCACCGACGACGTCGACGCGATCCTCGACGAGATCGACGAGGTCCTCGAGGAGAACGCCGAGGAGTTCGTCCGCAGCTACGTCCAGAAGGGCGGGGAATAAGAAACCCGGCACGGCACCATCACGATCGAGAGTCACGGCACCACCGAGGACGACGTCGAGCGCGCGCTCGCCCGTCAGGGCGGGCCCTGCGCCGTCGCCCTCGGCGCCCGTCCATGAGCGGTCGGACGGGCGGCACCTCATGAGCTGAGACCGCGAACGGGCGAGCGCTCCGGCAGGGCCGGCGCCTCGCTGTCGCCGTTCGCGCGGGCGCTGATCCTCCGCGTCCTTCCGCGCCCCATCCTTCCGCGCCGTCAGGGGCCGCGAGCGACCGTACGAAGGCCCGGCGTCTCCCAGGCCGGCCACGAGCCCCCGCCGAACACACCCGAGCACACGCGCGGGCGCCGCACGCTGCCGCCGGCCGTGCTGACCTGGCCCCGGCCGCCCCCACCTTCGCCGGCGGCCGTAAGGAAACGATCCGGACAATGATCGGCCCGCGCAGGGGTAGGTTCGCCGCGGCGGGGGAGGGTTCGCCGTGAGCTGATCGTGGGAAGTGCAGACAGCGACGCAACAACAGTAGGGTCGCCCTAGGGACAGTGACGTTTGGGAGGGAGTCGCGTGGCATCGCACAGGGATCTGCCCGTCGGCTTGGTGAATCAGCTTTTCCAGAACAATGGGAGCTCCTCGTTCACGGAGTTCGTCGGCTCCTACGCGCCGGAATTGCTGCCACGGCGGGATGAGGTTCTGGCCACCCCGATCGGCGACCAGGTTCCGCACGCGACCACGATCGTCGCCGCCACCTTCGCGGGCGGGGTGATCATGGCGGGTGACCGGCGGGCGACGTCGGGCAACGTGATTTCGCAGCGTGACGTGCAGAAGGTGTTCAGGACCGACGACTATTCCTGCATGGGCATCGCGGGCACGGCGAGCACCGGCATCGAGTTCGCCCGGCTGTTCCGGGTGGAGCTCGAGCACTACGAGAAGCTCGAAGGCCGCACGATGTCGGTGGCGGGCAAGGCCAACCGGCTGGCGACCATGATCAGGGGCAACCTCGGCATGGCGATGCAGGGGCTGGTGGTGGTGCCGCTGTTCGCCGCCTACGACCCCGACAGGGACGAGGGCCGCATCTTCAGCTACGACGTGGCGGGCGGGCCCTACGAGCGGGAGCGGTTCGACGCGATCGGCTCCGGCTCGATCTTCGCCCGCGGGTCGCTGAAGAAGCTCTACCGCGACGGCGCGTCGGTCGACGACATGGCGATGACGCTCATCCAGGCGCTCTACGACGCGGCCGACGACGACTCGGCGACCGGCGGCCCCGACGTGACCAGGAAGATCTGGCCGGTCGTGGGCGTCATCGACGCCGACGGCTTCCGCCGCCTCACCGACGAGCAGGTCGCCGGCTACGTCGACCAGATGCTCGAAGCCCGGATGATCTCGCCCGACGGCCCCATCGCCCCGCTGCGCTAGAAAGGACCATCTGCCCGTGTCCATGCCTTTTGGATATGCGTCCCCTGAGCAGATCATGCGGGACAAGGCCGACTACGCGCGCAAGGGCATCGCGCGGGGCCGGTCGGTCGTCGTCCTCCAGTACGTCGACGGCATCCTGTTCGTCGCGCCCAACCCGTCGCGGGCGCTGCACAAGATCAGCGAGATCTACGACCGCATCGGGTTCGCGGCCGTGGGCCGCTACAACGAGTTCGAGGAGCTGCGGCTCGGCGGCATCCGCTACGCCGACATCAACGGCTACACCTACGACCGCTCCGACGTGACCGGGCGCGGCCTCGCCAACCTCTACGCCTCCAACCTGGGGCGCATCTTCACCGAGTCGATCAAGTCGCTGGAGGTGGAGGTCGTGGTCGCCGAGGTCGGCGAGACCAAGGACGGCGACGCCATCTACCGGCTCACCTTCGACGGGTCGGTCTTCGACGAGCACGGCTTCGCCGCCATGGGCGGGCAGGCCGAGGCGGTCGCGGGGCGGCTGAAGGAGCGTTACCGCGAGTCGATGTCGCTGGCCGACGCGCTTGAGGTGGCGCTGACAGCGCTGACCGAGCCGGGCGGGGAGCGGCCGCCGGTGGCCCAGCTCGAAGTGGCGGTGCTCGACCGCAACCGTGAGCACCGCAAGTTCCTGCGGCTGACGGGGGCCCGGCTGGAGCGGCTGCTCGGCCAGACGACCCAGCCGCCCGCCTCGCCGCCCCCGTCGGCCGAGTCGTCGTCGGAGCCGCCCTCCACCGGTTCCGCCGGCTCGTCCGGCTCCTCCGGCGACACCCCGCCGCCCACGGGCCCCGAAGGCCCGGTCGACGACGGCTCCTCACCCCTGTAACCCCACACCGCTCCCCGGCGGGGCCGCCACCTACGCGGCCCCGCCATCTGCGTTGCCGGGCTCTGTGCCGCTTCGCCGTCTGTGCCCAGCGCCGTGTGTGCGGCGGGCATGTGGGTTGCTCCTGCCGTTGGCGCTGCCTCGAACGTTCGCGTTGCCGCTTTCGCGTTGCCGGGCCGGGGCGGTGTGAGCTGGATCACCCGGGTGGGGGCGAACCGGAGGCGGGCGGCGTTGGTCTCAAAGGGCGTGAACACATCGTTGCGCACCCTCCTCGCTGGCGGGGCGGCCGCCGCCGCGCTGGTGGCGTCCGGCGGCGCCGCACAGGCCGCGACCGCCGCCTACCCCCACTACAAGGCGCCGAAGATCTTCGGCACCACCTTCCAGCCCGATCCGAAGCACGACTTCACCAAGCGCATCAGCCCCCGCCACGACGGGATCCTGCGCGGCTGGATCACCCACGTGAGCGGCGGCGTGGCGGAGTACCAGCCGATCAAGTGGAAGCGCGACAAGCACACCGAGGGCTACTTCGTGGGCCCGGGCGAGGGCGACGCGACGGCCTACGCCTCGCCGATCGCGAAGAACGTGGTGTTCCTGTCGGCGTACGGCTGCAAGCAGGCGGGCGGCTCCCTCACGGTGAGCAGGAAGACCGGCCTGGGCGCCAAGCGGTGCTCGACGTCGGTGCTGGTCAAGCGGCACGGCAAGCAGCGTCAGCCGGCCCTCATCACGGTCTACCGGGGCAAGATCGTCAAGGTCCAGGAGATCTACGTCCCGTGAGCGCGCCGCCGTGCTCATTCAGGGGCGGGCACGGCGCGGCCAGCAGGGACGAAACACCCCATTCGGGGCCGACATTGAAAACACCCGGCAAGATCTCTCCCGCTCGCCGATCCATGGGCATAGTGTGAGGTGATGGATCGTCGCATCTTCGGGCTGGAGAACGAGTACGGCGTGACCTGCACGTTCAGGGGGCAGCGCAGGCTGTCCCCGGACGAGGTCGCGCGCTACCTGTTCCGGCGGGTCGTGTCCTGGGGCCGATCGAGCAACGTCTTCCTCCGCAACGGCGCCCGCCTCTACCTCGACGTGGGCAGCCATCCTGAATACGCAACACCCGAGTGTGACAACGTCATCGAACTCGTCACCCACGACAAGGCGGGCGAGCGCATCCTCGAAGGTCTCCTCGTGGACGCCGAGAAGAGGCTGCGCGAGGAAGGCATCGCCGGCGACATCTACCTGTTCAAGAACAACACCGACTCGGCGGGCAACTCCTACGGCTGCCACGAGAACTACCTCGTCGGCCGGCACGGTGAGTTCGGCCGCCTGGCCGACGTGCTGATCCCGTTCCTGGTGACGCGGCAGATCGTCTGCGGCGCCGGCAAGGTGCTGCAGACGCCGCGCGGGGCCGTCTACTGCGTCTCCCAGCGGGCCGAGCACATCTGGGAGGGCGTCTCCAGCGCCACCACCCGGTCGCGGCCCATCATCAACACCCGCGACGAGCCGCACGCCGACGCCGAGCGCTTCCGCCGCCTGCACGTCATCGTCGGCGACTCCAACATGAGCGAGACCACGATGCTGCTCAAGGTCGGCGCCACCGACCTGGTGCTGCGCATGATCGAGTCCGGCACGGTGATGCGCGACCTGTCGCTGGAGAACCCGATCAGGGCCATCCGCGAGGTCTCCCACGACATGACCGGGCGGCGCCGGGTGCGCCTGGCCAACGGGCGCGAGGCGTCGAGCCTGGAGATCCAGCAGGAATACCTGTCGAAGGCGAAGGACTTCGTGGACCGGCGCGGCGGCGACGACATCGCGCACCGCGTGCTGGAGCTGTGGGAGCGCACGCTGCGCGCGGTCGAGACCGGCGACCTCGACCTGGTCTCGCGCGAGATCGACTGGGTGACGAAATACCAGCTCATCGAGCGCTACCGCAAGAAGTACGACCTGCCGCTCTCCTCGCCCCGGGTGGCCCAGCTCGACCTCGCCTACCACGACGTGCACCGCAAGCGTGGCCTCTACTACCTGCTGCAGAAGCGCGGCTCGGTGGAGCGGGTGGCGTCCGACCTGAAGATCTTCGAGGCCAAGTCGGTGCCGCCGCAGACCACGCGGGCGCGGCTGCGGGGCGAGTTCATCCGCAAGGCGCAGGAGAAGCGGCGCGACTTCACCGTCGACTGGGTGCACCTGAAGCTCAACGACCAGGCGCAGCGCACCGTGCTGTGCAAGGACCCGTTCCGCAGCGTGGACGAACGGGTGGACAAGCTGATCGCCGGCATGTGAGCCGCGGCTGGACGGGACGCGGGCGATGCGTTTACCTCGGGCGTACCCGAGGTTCGGGTAGGGTGACGCGAATCTGACGTCTTTTCCGAGGGAAACGCATGCGCCGCGTTCTGGCCGTTCTGGCAGCGATGCCGCTGATCTTCTTCGCCGCGGGATGCGGCTCCGACGACGCCGCATCCGGCGGGTCCACCGGGGTCAAGGTGGCCGGCAACCCCGGCGCCAAGCCCACGGTGACCTTCCCGTCCGGCTCGCCGGCCACCAAGTCGTCCTACGAGGTGATCCAGGCGGGCAGCGGCGCCGAGATCAAGACCGGTGACAAGGTCATCGTCAACCTGACCGTCTGGGACTGGGACGGCAAGACCAACGCCGCCCAGGGCTCGTCGTACGACACCAAGGCCCCCGAGACGATCTCGGTCAACGAGCAGCTCCCGCAGGTGCTGCAGGAGGGCTTCACCAAGGTCAAGCACGGTGGCCGGCTGCTGGCCGTGCTGGCCAACGACTCGGTCCCTCAGCAGCAGCAGCAGACCTCGCCGGCCGAGCCGACCAAGGTGTTCGTCTTCGACGTCGTCGGCACGCAGCCGCCCGCGCTGAAGGCCGCCACCGGCAAGGAGACCAAGGAGTCCATCAAGGGCGTCAAGGTCGAGAACCCGGGCGGCGAGAAGGCTCCGACGCTCACCACCAAGACCGGTGAGAAGCCCCCGGGCGAGCTCGTGGTCAAGACGGTGATCGAGGGCACCGGCGCCAAGGTGCAGCCCAACCAGACGCTCGCCGTCCACTACACGGGCAAGATCTGGGGCACCGACAAGCAGTTCGACTCGAGCTGGGAGCGGGGCGAGGCGGCCGAGTTCCCGCTGAGCGGCGTCATCCAGGGCTGGCAGCAGGGGCTGGCCGGGGTGCCGGTCGGCAGCCGGGTCGTCATGAGCATCCCGCCGAACCTGGGCTACGGCGACCAGGAGCAGCCGAACATCCCGGCCAACAGCACGCTGGTGTTCGTGGTGGACGTCCTGGCCGCCTACTGAGCCGCCCGGCCCCGGTGACCGCCATTTGGGTGTTTTGCGGGGTTTGTGGCGGGCCTGCGCGGTAGCATCGCGAGCCCCGGGGACTGCCCCGGGGCTCGTCGCGTAGGGGAGGGCCCGATGCTCCGCCATGCCGCCGCCCCCAGGCCCGCGCCCGGGCACGTCCCTGAGCGCGCGTCCAGGCCCCCGCGAAAGCCCATGCCGGAGATCGCGCGGAAGCCCATGCCGGTCCTCGCGCGGATGCTCGGGCCGGTGCTCGTGCGGATGCTCGGGCCGGTGCTCGTGGTGCCGGTGCTCGTGGTGGTGGTGCTCGCGGGGTGTACCGGGGCGCCCGCCCAAGGGCTGGAGCTGAAGGTGGCCGGGGCGTTCGGTGCGCGGCCCACGATCGACTTCCCCGAGGGCAAGCCCGCGCCCGGCCTCCAAGTGGATGAGCTGACCGCCGGCAAGGGCGCCCGCCTGGAGCCGGACGACGTGGCGATCGTGCAGTACACCGCCCATGTCTGGGACGGCGGACGCAACCGCCTGGTCGACTCCAGCTTCACCCGTGGCGCGCCCGCCGCGTTCCCCGTGGGCGGCCTGCTGCCCGGCCTGGACCGCGCCCTGGAGGGCCGTACGGTCGGCAGCCGGGTCATCGCCGCCGTCCCGCCCGGCGACGGCTTCGGCCCCAACCCACCGCGTGGCGTGGGCCCCTCCGACGAGCTGTTCTACGTCGTGGACATCCTCGGCGCCCACCACAAGGGCGCCTCGGTCGAGGGCCGCGCGGGCACGCTGGCGGGCGTGCGCGTGAGCGCCGGCGCGCGCCCGGCGCTCCAGGTGCCCGCCGGAGCTCCGCCGGCCCGGTTCGCGTCCACGGTGCTGGAACGGGGCTCCGGTCCCAAGGCCCGGCCCGGCCGTCTCGTCGTCACCCAGTACGCGGGCGCGGTCTGGGACAGCCGCCGCGTCTTCGACACGACGTGGACGAGCGGCCTGCCGAAGGCGTTCAAGCTGGGCGACGGCGGCCTCATCAGGGCGTGGGAGCGGGCGCTGACTGGTGTCCCCGCCGGCAGCCGCGTGCTGATGGTCGTCCCGCCCGCGTACGGCTACGGCGCTCCCGGCTTCCCCGCGTACGGGATCAAGGGCTCCGACACCCTCGTCTTCGTCGTGGACGTGCTGGCCGTCTACTGAGCAGGGGCCGCGCACGTAGACTCCCGCCTGTGAGCATCGACGACCTCGACGCGCTGGCCCTGCTGAACGACCCGGTACGCCGCAGCCTCTACGAGGCGGTCGCGGCCGGCGGCGGCGACGTGGGCCGGGGTGAGGCCGCCGAGGCGGCCGGGGTGTCGCGGACGCTGGCCGGCCACCACCTCGACAAGCTGGTGGAGGCCGGGCTGCTGGAGAGCGGGTTCCGCGCACCCGCGAAGAAGGGGCCGGGCAGCGGGCGGCCGGCCAAGGTCTACCGCAGGGCCAGGGGCGAGCGCTCGGTGAGCCTGCCGCCCCGCGACTACGTCACCCTCGCCTCGGTGCTCGCCGACGTGGTCGACCTGCTGGGCGCCGAGGAGCAGGCGGAGAAGGCGGCGCGCGGCGCGGGCGAGCGCATCGGCGCGCGGCACGCGGGCGAGCCGGTGGAGCGGGTGCTGGGGGAGCGGGGCTATGAGCCGTACGAGGAGGACGGGCTGCTGCGGCTGCGCAACTGTCCGTTCCACGTGCCGGCCACGGAGCAGCCGCTGCTCGTGTGCTCGATGAACCTGGCGCTGTGCCAGGGGCTGCTGCGCGGGCTCGGCGAGGACCCGGCGCGGGCGCGGATGGACGCGCGGCCGGGGGAGTGCTGTGTCGCCCTTTCTAAAACAAATGGAGATTGACATAGAAGGGGATGGGGTGATGTGCTGAGCGTCATGCACCTCGCCCAGCTCAACCTCGCCCACATGCGCGCGCCCATCGACTCCGCCGAGCTCGCCGAGTTCGTCGCCCTGCTCGAACCGATCAACGCCCTCGCCGACGCCGCCCCCGGGTTCGTCTGGCGGCTGAAGGAGAGCGAGATCGACCCCACCGCGACCGTCCGCCACGACTACGGCGACCACCTGCTCGTCAACTTCTCCGTGTGGGAGTCGCTGGAGTCGCTGTGGAACTACGTCTACCGCTCCCCGCACCTGGACGTGCTGCGCCGCCGCAGGGAGTGGTTCCTGCGCATGGCGGAGCCGAGCATGGTGATGTGGTGGGTCCCCGAGGGCACCATCCCGACGCTGGCCGAGGGCATGGAGCGGCTCGAACGCCTCAGGACCGAGGGCCCGAGCCCCGAGGCGTTCACCTACAAGGACGCCTACGACAGCAGCGAGGCCGCGAACCTGCCCGCCGCCGCCGAGGCGAGGAAGTAGGCCAGGTCCTCCTCCAGGCCCCGGCCCATCGTCGAGAGCCGGACCGGGGCCGCCCGCAGCGCCTCGTGCAGGCCGTCCACCGGCACCGGCACCAGGCGGTGCCGCACCGCCAGCAGCTCGGCCTGGTCGCGCACCCGGGCCCCGAACTCACCCGGCAGGTCGGGCACCGGCACGTCGGCCGGGCAGAGCGCCACCCGCCCGAACGCGGTCAGCGAGTGATGCGACACCCCGTGATGCCGCTCGCGCAGGTCGCCCTCGCTGACCCGCAGCGCCGCCACCGGCCGCCCCCGCAGCACCCCGGCCGCGTTGACCGCCTCGCCCGCCTGCACGCCGGAGAAGCCCCAGCGGGTGCCCGAGCCCAGGTTGCCCGGGCCCTGCGCGACGATCGCCACGTCGGCCTCCAGCACGTGCCTGGCCGCCAGCAGCGCCGTGTGCACGGTCACCGCCTCCAGGTCGCCGCCGAACGCCTGGCCCGCCGTCACCACGCCCGCCAGCCAGCCGCTCTCGCGCAGCCGCGCCGCCGTCATCGAGAACCACGCGGGCAGCGCCCCGCCGTCCTGCATCACGTACGCCACCCGCGTGCCCGGCGCGGCCTCGTACAGGCCAGCGAGGATCGGCGCGAGCGCCGAGTGCAGGTCGGCCACCACGACGGGCATGTCGTCCAGGGAGTCGGCCTCGCGCAGGACCTCGTGGTACGGCGAGTCCTGCTCGTCCGCGCCCGCCACCGTGGCCTGCAACGGGGTGTACCGGGCCTTCACCAGGTGCCCCGGCCCCTGAGGATCTTGCGGCAAACGGTTCGGGACGGCCACCACCATGGCGTAACCTCCCGTACCGAGACCCATCGCGAGTGCGGTCGTGTTGAGCAGCACCTCGTCGCCGGGTTCCGGGCGCCCCACCAGCGGGGGGTACGCAAGCGCCCGGCACTCCCCCTCGGGGACGGCGACGTCCAGTTCCACCGCTCCCGGCCACTCGCGTCGGATCCGTACGACCTCGCCCTTGCGCCATCTGATCACGGGGGCAGGGTAGCGTCGATGAAGGAGGAGTGAGGCAGATGTCGCGCCGGAAGACGGAACGGCTGCTCAATCTCGTCATCTGTCTGCTCGCCACCCGGCGCCCGCTGTCGGCCGAGCAGATCCGCCAGGCGGTTCCCGGCTACGACCGCGACGGCGACGAGGCGTTCCAGCGCATGTTCGAGCGGGACAAGAACGAACTGCGCGAGATCGGCATCCCCATCGACGTCGTCCGCGACCCGTGGGAGGACGAGCCGGGCTACCGCATCCAGCGGGAGTCGTACGAGCTGCCGGAGATCACCCTGGAGCCCGACGAGGCCGCCGTGCTCGGCCTGGCCGCCCAGGTGTGGCAGCGCGCCAGCCTGGCCGAGGCCGCCTCGGGGGCGCTGCTCAAGCTGCGCGCCGGCGGCGTCGCCACCGACCAGCCGGTCGGCACGGGTGCGCTGGAGCTGCGCGTCGACACCCGCGACCCGGCCTTCCCCGCCCTGTGGGAGGCCGTACGCGACCGGCGCGCGGTGCGCTTCGACTACCGCGGCGCCGGCAGCGAGAGCGTGCGCGCCCGCACGGTCGAGCCGTGGGGCGTGGTGAGCCGGCGCGGCCGCTGGTACCTCGCCGGGTTCGACCGCGACCGGCAGGCGCCGCGCGCCTTCCGGCTCAGCCGCATCACCGGCCAGGTCGCGCAGGTCGGCAAGCCGGGGGCGGTACGCGTGCCCGAGGGCGTCGACCTGCGGGCCATGGTCGGCTTCCCCGACGAGACGACGGACGAGCGGGTCGCCGTCGTACGGGTGCGCCAGGGGGCGTGCGAGGGGGTGCGCCAGCTCGCCAGGGCCGTCCACCCCGGCGTCGACGGCTGGGACGAGGCGGAGCTGACCTTCTCCGACCCCGAGCGGCTGGCCGGCTGGATGGCCAGCCTCGGCGGCGACGTCGAGGTGGTCGAGCCGCCGGACGCGCGCGAGGCGGTCATCCGCAGACTGAAGGGGGCCATGGCGTGAGCGAGCCGGCCACGAAACAGGGGGAAGACGTATGAGCGGGAGCGCGGACCGGCTGCCGCGGCTGCTGGCGCTGGTGCCCTACCTGATGTCCCATCCGGGGGCGCAGGTCGGCGAGGTGGCGGCGGTGTTCGGCCTGAGCGAGAAGCAGCTCATCGACGACCTGCAGCTCGTGTGGATGTGCGGGCTGCCCGGCCACACCCCCGGCGACCTCATCGACGTCTCCTGGGACGGCGGCGAGATCATCATCGACAACGCCGACACGATCGCCCGGCCGCTGCGGCTCGGCATCGACGAGGCCAGCGCCCTGCTGGTCGCGCTGCGCATGCTGGCCGCCACGCCGGAGCTGGCCCTGCCCGCGGGCAGGGATCACGCCAATGGGGTGACCGGTGACGCGCTCGCGCGGGTGACGGCCAAGCTGGAGCGGGCCGCGGGCGAGGGCGCCGCCACCGTCAGCAGCCAGGTCGCCGTGGACGTCGACGCCGCCCCCGACGCGCTGCCCCGCGTCCGCGAGGCGCTGACCGGCGGGCGGCGGCTGTCGCTGCGCTACTACGTGCCGGGCCGCGACGAGGTCACGCCGCGCGAGGTCGATCCCACCCGCGTGCTGGTCGTGGACGGCCGCGCCTACCTGGAGGGCTGGTGCTACCGGGCGGAGGCGATGCGGCTGTTCCGCCTCGACCGCATGCTCGGCGTGGACGTGCTCGACGTGCCCGCCGACCCGCCCGCCGAGGCCGAGCCGATCGACGTCACCCGTGGCGTCTTCCGTCCCTCGCCCACGGACGAGCTGGTCGAGCTGGAGCTGAGCGCGGCCGGGCGGTGGGTGGCCGAGTACTACCCGTGCGAGGAGGTCGCCGAGCTCGGCGAGGGCCGGCTGCGGGTGGCGCTGCGGGCCCGCGACGAGGACTGGATCGTCAAGCTCGCGCTGCGGCTCGGCGACACCGGCCGGGTCGTCGCGCCGCCCCGGATGGCCGAGACCGTGCGCGCGGAGGCCGAGCGGGCCCTCGCCCTGTACGCTCACGGGTCATGACAGGGATCATGCCGGCGATCGTGCCGGCGGCCGTCGTCGTGCCGGTCGGGCTGGCCGTTCTGGGGGTCCTGACGGCCCGGGTGGTCGTCGCCACCCGTGCCCTGAACAGGGAGGTTGCTCGAATTAACCAGCAATTCAGGCTGAAAGCGGACTCCAGGGGATGAGGCAGGGCCGTCAGCAGCGTACGATCGGGTTTGGCAAGCACTCGGCTCACCTGTAAGGACGTCACATGAACCTGGGAGCTCCGGAGATCATCCTGATCCTGGTGGCATTGGTCCTGCTCTTCGGGGCCAAGAAGCTGCCGGACCTGGCCCGTGGCGTCGGGCGGTCCCTGCGCATCTTCAAGGCCGAGACCAGCAAGATGAACGACGACGATGACGAGCGTCCGACCGTCGTCCAGGCTCAGGCCCAGCCTCCGGCCCAGCCCGCGCCCCCGCAGCAGATCCCGGCCCCCGCGCCCGCGGTGTCCGTCGAGGAGCAGGCCCGCCAGCTCGAGGAGCAGGCCGCCCGGCTGCGTGCCTCGGCGCAGGCCGACAAGCGCGCCTGAGCCTTCCCCTTCATCCGTCCCTCGTCCCCGAGGACTCACTAGATGGCGCTGCTGAAGAAGTCGGGCCCGAAGCCGTCGCGGGATCCGGAAGGCCGGATGCCGCTGATGGAGCACCTCCGGGAGCTCCGCAACCGGCTGCTCATCGCGATCGCCGCCGTGGCCGTCGGCCTGATCGTGGGCTGGATCGTCTCCGGTCCGGTGTGGGAGATCCTCAAGGAGCCCTACTGCCACACGGATCAGGCGCGGCAGCTCACCGGTGAGTGCAGCCTGACTTACAACGGCATCTTCTCGTCGTTCTTCATCACGCTGAAGATCTCGCTCATGGTCGGTCTCGTGGTGTCCTCGCCCGCGTGGCTCTACCAGATCTGGGCGTTCGTCACCCCGGCGCTCTACCGCACCGAGAAGCGTTACACGCTGGCGTTCCTGGGGCTGGCGATCCCGCTGTTCGTCCTCGGCGCCTGGCTGTGCTACTTCATCATGGACACCTCGCTGTCCTTCCTGCTGGGCTTCTCGCTGGACGGCACGGTGGCGACGATCGCCATCGACGACTACCTCGACTACGTGCTGATCATGTTGCTGATCTTCGGGGTGTCGTTCGAGCTGCCGCTGCTGCTGGTGTTCCTCAACATCATCGGCGTGGTCTCGCACGCTGCGATCGCCAAGCACCGGCGGCTGGTCATCTTCCTGATGTTCGTCTTCGGCGCGGTGATCACGCCGGGCGGCGACCCCATCACCATGATGGCGCTGGCGACCCCGATGATCGTGCTGTTCCTGGCCGCCGAGCTGTTCATGTACCTCCGCGAGCGCAGGCGGCCGGCGGACGAGTTCGCCGGGCTGTCCGACGACGAGGCCTCGCCGCTGTCCGACGACGACCGGCCCCTCGACGACGCCCCGGTCGGTGACGGTTCGCTCGGTGACGGCCCGGTCGGTGACAGGCCGGCCAGCGACAAGCCGGCCAGCGACAAGCCGGACGGGGATCCCGCCGGGCGATAGCCGGCAGAGGATTCCGGTTCCGCGCGATAGGCGATAGGTTCCGGGCGTGTCCCCCCAACTCGCCGTGCTCGTCAACCCGGCCGCCCGCGGCGGCCGGGCCCTGCGCCAGCTCGAACCCGTGGCGCGCCGGCTGCGCGCCGGCGGGGCCGAGCTGTCGGTCATCGTCGGCTCCGACGCCGCCGACGCGCTCGAACGCGCCTGCACCGCCGTCGCCGAACGCCCCGACGCGCTCGTCGCCTTCGGCGGCGACGGCCTGGTGCACCTGGCCGTGCAGGCCGTGGCCGGCACCGACGTGCCGCTCGGCATCATCCCGGCCGGCACCGGCAACGACATCGCGGCCGCGCTCGGCGTGCCGTGCAAGGACCCGCTGGCGGCCGCCCGCGTCGTGCTGCGGATGAAGTCGCGGCTGGTCGACGCCGCCCGCGTACGCGCCGGGCGGACCGAGGAGCTGTTCGCCGGGGTGCTGTGCTGCGGCTTCGACTCGCGGGTCAACGAGCGGGCCAACCGGCTCACCTGGCCGGCCGGGCCGGCCCGCTACGTGGTGGCCATGGTGGAGGAGCTGCGCTCGTTCCGGCCCGTGCCGTTCCGGCTCGTCCTCGACGACGACGAGGTGATCGAGCGGGAGGCGATGCTGGTGGCGGTGGCCAACACCCCTTCGTACGGCGGCGGCATGCGGGTGTGCCCCGACGCGCTGCCCGACGACGGGCTGCTCGACGTGGTGATGGTCGGGGCCCTGCCGAAGGGGGAGTTCCTGCGCGTCTTCCCGAGCGTCTACCGGGGCACGCACGCCGGGCATCCGGCGGTGACGGCGCGCAGGGCGCGGACGGTGCGCCTGGAGGCCGCGGACGAGGCCGGCCTGGTGGCCTACGCCGACGGCGAGCGCGTCGGGCCGGTGCCCGTGGAGTGCGAGGTCCGGCCGGGCGCGCTGCGCGTCCTCGTTTGAGATCTACTTTGAGATCTACTTTGTAAAGGCGCCGGGTCCGGATCGCCCGCACCCGGCCGCGTACGGAAGGACGGACCGGAATGGCGGTTTCGGTAGGCTGACGGGTATGACAACGCCAGCGGAACGCTATGCGGCCTTCCGTCAGAAGCATGCCGACGACGGGGCCGCGCTCACATCGTTCCGAGGTCTCTACGACTTCGAGCTGGACGACTTCCAGCTCGACGCCTGCCGCGCCCTGGAGGCCGGTGACGGCGTCCTGGTGGCGGCGCCGACGGGGTCGGGCAAGACGGTCGTCGGCGAGTTCGCCGTCCACCTGGCCCTGCAGCAGGGCATGAAGTGCTTCTACACCACCCCCATCAAGGCGCTGTCCAACCAGAAGTACAACGACCTGGTCAAGCGCTACGGCACCGCCAAGGTGGGCCTGCTGACCGGCGACAACAGCGTCAACGGCGAGGCCCCGATCGTGGTCATGACCACCGAGGTGCTGCGCAACATGCTGTACGCCGGGTCGGCCACGCTGGCCGGGCTCGGCTTCGCGGTGATGGACGAGGTCCACTACCTCGCCGACCGGTTCCGTGGCGCGGTGTGGGAGGAGGTCATCATCCACCTGCCGGAGTCGGTCCGGCTGGTGGCGCTGTCGGCGACGGTGAGCAACGCCGAGGAGTTCGGCGAGTGGCTGGGCGACGTGCGCGGCGACACCACGGTCATCGTCGACGAGCACCGTCCGGTGCCGCTGTGGCAGCACATGATGATCGGCAACCGCGTCTACGACATGTTCGTCAACGACGATCTGACGCCACGCATCAACCCGACGCTCATGCGGGTGACCAGGGACGCCGAGCGGCTGATGGCGGGCCGGGGCAGGGGGCGGGGCTACGGCCGGCCGCAGCGGGCCCGGCCGCCGGACCGGGTGCAGGTGATCGAGAAGCTGGACTCCGAGGGGCTGCTGCCGGCGATCACGTTCATCTTCTCGCGGGCGGGCTGCCAGGCGGCGGTGCAGCAGTGCCTCTACGCCGGCATCCGGCTCACCACCGACCGCGAGCGGCACGAGATCCGCCAGCTCGTCGACGAGCGCACCGCCCACCTGCCCGACGAGGATCTCGCGGTGCTGGGCTACCTGGAGTGGCGCGAGTGCCTGGAGCGCGGGCTCGCCGCGCACCACGCGGGCATGCTGCCGGCCTTCAAGGAGGTCGTGGAGGAGCTGTTCACGCGCGGGCTGGTCAAGGCGGTCTTCGCGACGGAGACGCTGGCGCTGGGCATCAACATGCCGGCCCGCAGCGTGGTGATCGAGAAGCTGGACAAGTGGAACGGCGAGACGCACGCCGACCTGACGCCGGGCGAGTACACCCAGCTCACCGGCCGCGCGGGGCGGCGCGGCATCGACGTCGAGGGCCACGCCGTGGTGCTGTGGCAGCCGGGCATGGACCCGCTGTCGGTGGCGGGGCTGGCCGGCACGCGTACCTATCCGCTGCGCTCCAGCTTCCAGCCGTCTTACAACATGGCGGTCAACCTGGTGGGGCAGTTCGGCCGTGAGCGGGCGCGCACGCTGCTGGAGGAGTCGTTCGCGCAGTTCCAGGCCGACCGGGCGGTGGTGGGGCTGGCCAAGCAGCTCCGCAAGCACGAGGAGGCGCTGGAGGGCTACCAGGAGGCCATGACGTGCCACCTGGGCGACTTCCCCGAGTACGCCGCGCTGCGGCGGCGGCTGTCGGACCGGGAGGCCGAGCTGTCCAAGCAGCGCGGCGCGGCGCGGCGGGCGGCGGCGGTGCGGTCGCTGGAGGCGCTGCAGCCGGGCGACGTGATCCGGGTGCCGGGCGGGCGGCGGGCGGGGCTGGCGATCGTCCTGGACCCGGGCCGCAACCCGCGCGGGCACGGCCCGAGCCCGCTGGTGCTGACGATCGGCAAGCAGGTCAAGAAGCTCGATCCGGCCGACTTCCCGGTGCCGGTCGAGCCGCTGGAGAAGCTGCGCATCCCGAAGAACTTCAACGGCCGCTCGCCGAAGGAACGCGCCAACCTGGTCTCCACGCTGCTGGCCAAGATCGGCGACCGTGACCTCGGCAAGCCGCCGCGCGTGCGTGACCACGCGATGGAGGACGACGAGATCAACGAGCTGCGCCGGCGCATCCGGCAGCATCCGTGCCACGGCTGCGACGAGCGCGAGGACCACGCCCGCTGGGCCGAGCGCTACTACAAGCTGCTGCGCGAGACCGAGGGGCTGCGCCGCCGGGTGGAGGGCCGCTCGCACGTCATCTCGCGGACGTTCGACCGCATCTGCTCGGTGCTGGAGCAGCTCGGCTACCTCGACGGCGAGACCGTCACCGACGAGGGCCGCCGTCTCGGCCGCCTCTACACCGAGCTCGACCTGCTGACGGCCGAGAGCCTGCGCCAGGGCCTGTGGGAGGAGCTGGACCCGGCCGAGCTGGCGGCGTGCGTGTCGGCGCTGGTGTTCGAGTCGCGGGCGGCCGACGACGCGCGGCGGCCGAAGATCCCCGCCGGACGGGCCCAGGACGCGCTGACGGCGATGCTGCGGCTGTGGGGGGAGCTGGAGGGCATCGAGTCCGACCACAAGCTGTCGACGCTGCGTGAGCCGGATCTGGGGTTCGCGTGGGCGGCGTTCCGGTGGACGAAGGGGCACACGCTGGACGCGGTGCTGATGGACGGCGTCAACGGCAACGAGCTGGCGGCCGGCGACTTCGTCCGGTGGATCAAGCAGCTGATGGACCTGCTGGGGCAGCTCCAGAACGCGGCGGCGCCGGGCAGCAGGATCCGGCAGACGGCGGGCAAGGCGGTCGACGCGATGCGGCGCGGTGTGGTGGCGTACTCGTCGCTGACCTGACCCGCTGAGTGAGGGCCGGTCCCTCGGCCCTCACTCGTCGCCGTGCACGATGCCGGCGACGGTGAGCGCGAGCCCGAGCACGCCGGTGACGATCCCGGCAGCCGTCAGCGCGCCGCCGTCGAACACCAGGTGGAGCAGGCCGAAGTCGCGGTCGAAGAAATGGACGGCGACGAGAGCGCCGAAGCCCTGGATCATGAGGAGCACGCCGAGGATCGTCATGCGTCCCATCGTGGCGAGCGGTGAGGGGCCGGCCATCGGCCGAAAGTAGCGGGCGGGGCCGACTTGTGGCCATGCTCGGGAAGCATCGTTGGCTGCGGCGTGACGATTCTTTGGTTCTTTTACTCATTTGCGGCGGATTTAACAAGAACGATGAAACGCCGTTCTCGTCGCGTTTTACCGGTCAAGCTTTCACGGTTTCAGCCGAAATGTCGTGATTTATGCGACTTGGGCGGGTAACGTCCAAATTGTCAAGTGTTCAGCCCTTCAACGGGGGAGGAATCATGGCAAACACGCAGCTCACTCACGTCGGGTATCAGCAGGGATGGGGCTGCCGGCGTCGCTACTGGCGCCGCCGCTGGGCATGCGCCCGGCGTCGGTGGTGGGGCTGGGGGTGCTGAAAGTGACCCGTGAGAGCCGGCGGCTGAGCCGCCGGCTCTCCTTTTCCGCCTCCGGCCGGGAACTCGCCCCGGCGGTCACCCTTCGCCGGACTTTTCGCGAGTTCTGGCCGGACACGCGCGGGCTGCGGCCGTTGTTCGCGGCCGGAGTGGTGTTCGCCGTCCTGGCCGCACTGTGCGAGGTCGCCGCGATCCGCCTGTTCGGCCACATCACGGACGAGGTGCTCACCACCCGGGACCTGGAGGGCTTCTGGATCCCCGCGTTCAGCTGGCTGGGGCTCGCCATCGTCGCGGGGGCGGCGTCGTTCGCCGGGGCGTACGTCACCGCACTCGCCGCCGAACGATTCCTGCTGAGGCTGCGCGACCGCATCTTCGGCCACCTGCAGACGCTCGCGCCCGACTACGCCGAGAAGCGGCGGCTCGGCGACCTCATGGCCCGGCTCACCGACGACGTCGAGGCCATCGAGGAACTGGTCGGTTCGGGACTGGTCAAGGCGATCACCACCGCCGCCAGCGTGGTGTTCTTCGCCGGGGCCGCGTTCCTCGTCCGCTGGGACCTGGCGCTCGTCACGCTCGCCCTGATCCCGGCGTTCCTGCTGGTGTCGAAGCTGTTCGCGGCCAGGTTCCGTGTCGCGGCCGCGCGCGAGCGGCACAGCAACGGCGCGATGAACAGCGTCCTGGAGGAGGGGCTGGCCAACCAGCCGCTGGTGCAGGCGTACAACCGGCAGCGCGACGAGGCGCGCCGGCTGCACCGCGAGGGACGGACCTGGCTGCGCGCCAACCTGTCGCAGGCGTGGCTGTCCGGTCTGTACGGCCCGGTCGTGCAGGTGATCGAGACCGTCTGCCTGATCATCGTCCTCGGCGTCGGCGCGTGGGAGATCGCCGCCGGCCGGCTGACCATCGGCGGCCTGCTGGCCTTCGCCGCGTACCTGGCCCTGCTCTACCCGGCCGTCCAGGGGCTCGGCGAGCTGGCGCTCACCGTGTCGGAGGCGGCCGCGGGCTCCGACCGCATCATCGAGGTCCTGCGGGCCAGGCCCGCCGTCACCGACGCGCCCGCGGCCGTCGCCGCCGGCCAGGGACGGGGCCGCGTGGAGTTCGACCGGGTCGGCTTCGCCTATCCGGGACGCGCCTCGCGGCCCGCGCTGCGCGAGGTGTCCTTCGTCGCCGAACCGGGGGAGGTGCTGGTGATCACTGGGCCCAGCGGGGCGGGCAAGTCCACGCTGGCCAAGCTGCTGCTGCGCTTCTACGACCCGGACGAGGGCCGCATCCTGCTGGACGGCGTCGACCTCCGCGGCCTGACGCGCGAGTCGCTGCGCGAGAACGTCACCGTGCTGCACCAGGAGACGATGCTGTTCTCCGGGTCGGTACGGGACAACATCGCCTACGGGCGGCCCGCCGCCTCGATGGAGGAGATCATCCGGGCCGCGGAGACGGCCGGCGTGCACGAGTTCGTCAAGGATCTGCCCCGGGGGTACGACACGCCGGTGGGGCAGCGCGGGCGGCTGCTGTCCGGGGGGCAGCGGCAGCGCGTCGCGATCGCCAGGGCGGTCCTGCGGGACGCGCCGGTGCTGGTGCTCGACGAGCCCATGACCGGGCTGGACGAGGAGACGGCCGCGCAGGTCATGGCGCCGCTGGGGCGGCTCATGGCGGGGCGGACGACGATCCTCATCACGCACGACCTGCGGCAGGTGCCGTCGGGCGCACGGGTGATCGGGCTGCGGCCGGTGCCCCGGCAGGAGCGCATCCGGGTCAGGCGGGCCGGCGTCCCGCGCCTGGCCAGGGACCGGGCCAGGGATCGGGCCGGTGCGGGGCACGGGGCCTCGCGCGCCGGCCACTCGGAAGCCGCCCGCGCCGTGCGGTCGTCCGGGCCGGTGCCGTGGCCGCGCGAACCGCTCGTGCCCGGACCCGGCGGCGCCGACGCCGGGCCGTGATCCGGTGGCGCCGCGTACGGGACACCCGCCCTCCCCGAGGGCGGGTGTTCTCGTGTCATCGGGGCTGTATGTCCGGGAAGTCCGCAGATAGAATCGGAGAGATCCCTCCGGTTGCCGGTGAAGGCGGGTGGAGCGCATGGGCGACGATCACAGCACGGCCAGACCGCTCCGCGCGGACGCCCGCCGCAACCGGGAACGGGTGCTGCAGATCGCCCAGGAGGCGCTGGCCAGCGACGGCCTCGCCATCTCCTTCGACGAGATCGCCCGGCGGGCCGGGTTCGGCGTCGGCACCGTCTACCGGCACTTCCCGACCAGGGAGGCGTTGTTCGAGGCGGTGCTGCTCGGCCGGATGGAACGTTTCGTCGCCGACGCGCGGGCGCTCGCCACGGCGGAGGACCCTGGCCGGGCGTTCTTCGGCTGGTTCCGCACGGTGGTCGAGCAGGCGTCGGCCAACCAGGCGCTGTGCGAGATGCTGGAGGGCGGCACGGGCCCGGCGTTCCGGCGCGGGACGACGCTGGAGACCGACTTCGCCGCCGCGCTGAGCCGGCTGCTGCAACGCGCCCAGCGGGCCGGGGCGGTGCGCGGCGACCTCCGCACGGAGGACGTGCAGGACCTGCTGCGCGGCTGCCTCACCGCCGAGCGGCGGGCGCGGGCCAGGGGCGGGAAGGTCTCGATGGCCGAGGTGGTCTGCGACGGCATGCGCTCACACCCGCGCTGAGCCGCCGCGTCTCACGGGGAGCCGTCGAGGGTGAAGCGGACCTCGCGGGTGGCCGGATCGGCCTTGGTCAGGCGGACCGTGACCTGCGCGCCGAGCGGCAGCGGGCCGTCGCAGCGGGCGATCACCGCGGGCTCGACGAGCTGGACCTGCCCGCCGCCGCGCCGCTCGTCCACGTCGATCACCACCGCCTCGAACGTCTCCCCGACCCGCCCCCGCAGCAGGAACGCCTCCACCAGGTCCACGCACGCCCGGTCCACCGCCGAGGCCCGCCGCCCGGACACGGCCATCAGCTCCGGCAGTCCGGCGAGCCCCGCCCGCACGTCGGCGGGCACCGGCTCACCGGCCGCGACCGCCAGGCACACCTCGGTCGCGTACCTGTCGACCAGCCGCCGCAGCGGGGCCGTGACGTGCGCGTACGGCGCCGCGACCGCCGCGTGCCCCGCCTCCTTCGGCGGCGCCCCGTCGAACGCCTCGTAGCCGGAGCCCCGCAGCAGCACCCGGGACTCGTGCAGGAACGCCGCCTGCCGCGGGTTCTTCGGATTCAGTCCGTGCACCACCTCGCCGTAGCCGGCGCCGTCCGGCCACGGCACGCCCAGCGCCCCCGCCACCAGGCGGACCTTGGCCAGGTCGTCCGGCCGGGAGGCGGGCAGCACGCGCAGGATGCCGATCTCGGCGTCGAGCATCATCGCGGCCGCGGCCATGCCGGTCATCAGCGAGATCTGCGCGTTCCACGCCTCGGCCGGCAGCGGCACCCGGTACTCCAGCCGGTAACCGTCGCCGGCGGGCACGACCTCCTGCTCGGGCGTCGGCAGGGTGACGCCGCCGCGCTCGCGTTCCAGCGCCAGCCGCAGCCGCCCGATCTCGGCCAGCAGCCCGAGCACGCCGTCGGCGGTGCCGGTGTCGACGGCGGCCTGCACGTACGCGTAGTCAAGGCGTTCGCGGCTGCGCACCAGGGCGCGCTGCACGTCGGCGCCGATCGTCCGGCCGTCGGCGTCGAGGTCGATCCGCCAGACCGCGGCCGGGCGCGGCAGTCCGGGCAGCAGGCTGGCCGCGTCCTCGGACAGGACCTTGGGGTGCAGCGGGATCTTGCCCTGCGGCATGTACACCGTCTCGCCCCTGGCCCGGGCCTCGGCGTCGATGATCCCGCCCGGGCGGACGAACGCGCCCACGTCGGCGACGGCGTACCAGACCCGGTAGCCGGCGCGCAGCCGTTCCAGGTGGAGCGCCTGGTCGAGGTCCATGGAGCCGGGCGGGTCGATGGTGACGAACGGCAGGTCGGTGAGGTCCTTGCCGCTGAGCCGTGGCACCTGTGCCACCCACGCTGCCTCGTCCAGCACGGCGGGCGGGAAGCCGCCGGGCAGCGCCAGCTCGCGCCCGATGCGGTCGAACCCGTCTTCCAGCTTCAGAGGGATCTCTTCTGGAACCTGAATCATCGACACGGGCACAACCTACCGGTGCGCCTCCAGCCGGGTCAGTCGGGGCTTTTTGTGAAATTCACGCCTTTGACGTGATCGCTCACATTACGCTGCTGCCCCGGTAGGTACGAGGGGGAGCACAACGTGTGGATCGCAGTCGCGGTGCCGGCCGCCATCGTCATCGGGATCCTGGTCTGGTGGCTGCGCCGTGACCGCCCCACCGGCCCGGAGGCAGGGCCGGAGCGGGAGCCGGAGGCGGACGCCGCGTTCGTGGAGGGGCTGGGCGCGTACGACGCCACGGGCGAGGCGCTGCGGCCGGACTGGGAGCGGGACGTGCTCGCGGTGGACGGCACGCCGCCACGGCTGATCTCGCTGCGGCTGCTCGCCGAGGGGTTCGCCGCCCTGGAGGAGGCCGCCCTGCACGACCCGCAGGGCGCGGTCGCGGGCCTGATGGCCGAGTACGCCGCCGCCGAGCGCCCCGGGGTGCTGCACCTGCGGGCCGAGTGGCCGGCGGACGAGGTGGACGGCATGGACCGTACGGCCTTCGCCGAGGCCGTACAGGCGGTCGTCTGCCCGCCGGACGCGGCCGGCGTCGAGGGGTTCGCGGACGGCGCGTCCCTGCTCGTCACCGTCACCGTCACCGACGCCGAGGCGTCCGGGCGCAACACGCTGATGCTGGACCTGGGGCGGGTGCTCGACCTGTACGCGGAGACGCGCGAGAAGCGGCCCGACGCGACGCCGGAGGAGGTGCTGCGCGAGGTCGTGCCTGGCCTGCTCGCCGCCGGCGGTCCGGGCCTCACCTGGGTACGCCCCCCGACCGAGCAGGAGCGCGACACCGTGACGACGGCCTGCGCCCCGCCCTCGGACTGACCCGCGAGCCGGTCGGTGGTGTCAGCCGCCGCCCTCGGCGCGGCCCTCGCGCCAGTACCCCATGAACGCGACCGCCCGCCGGTCCATCCCCCGCTCGCCCACCAGGTGACGCCGCAGCGTCTTGATCACGCCCGCCTCGCCCGCCAGCCACGCGTACATCGGGTCGGCGGCGTCCTCCTGCGGCACCTCCCACAGCTCCTCGGCGTCGATGTCCACGTCGCTGAAGCCGTTCGAGCCGCCTCCGGGGGACGTCAGCAGCCGCCCGGCGGCCGCCTGGACGGCGGGGATGAGCTGCGCGCCGCGCTCGCCGCCGTTCCTGGCGAGCCAGCCGACGCGCACCGAGCAGGAGGTCTCGACGGGCAGGGCGTCGTCGTCGAAGGGCACCTCCATCAGGGCCTCGCCGGTGACCCCGGCGGGCAGGCGCTCCAGGACGGAGCAGATGGCGGGCACGGCGGTCTCGTCGCCGGCGAGCAGCACGGTGGTGCTGCCGGCGGGCAGCCGGAACTCCAGCCCGCCGTGCACCCCGTCGAAGCGGGCGTCGGGCCCGAGGATCGCGACCTCGTCGCCGGGCTGGACCCGCTCCGCCCACTGGGCGACCGGCCCGCCGTCGGGGTGCATGACGACGTCCACGTCCAGCTCCCGGACGTCCGCCCGCACCTGGCGCGCGGTGTAGGTGCGGATCGGGTTGCGCCTGGTGTCGTCGAGCTGCCGCCACTGCTGGTACCAGTCCGGCCCGGACGGCAGGTACGACAGCCCGCAGCCGGGCAGCGGCAGCACGAGCTTGATCCGCTGGTCGTAGCCGTTGTCGGCGAAATGGCCGAGGTCGTCCCCGGTGAACGTGACCCGCAGGAACGACGGGCTCAGCCGCTCAAGCCGGTCTACCTGGACGTGGAACATGTGAAACGGCGAGCTCATCCCCGACTCCTCCAACAAAATTAGGCGAGCCTAACCTAAACGATCGCCGGAGGGGCTGGCCACCGCACGAAGGGTCACGGCCGGCGTGCGGAACGGAGTCACAGCAGGTCACGATGAGGATCACTGATCTCGACAAGCCGTTGTGATGAAAGTTTCAGTGACGATTGACAGTCGGAAAGCGCTTACCTATGTTGTGGCGTGTTCGCTCTCGCGTACGTAGATCACGTATGTGAACGGATGCTCGCTGGGGGGGCACCATTCGCGGACCTGACGGGTCTGCTAGGGCCAGCAAGGAGCAGAATCGTGCGACACACATCCATCGGCAGGACGGGCGCGGTCCTCGCGGGCGTCGTCACCCTCACCGCCTCCGCGGTGACCGGCGTCGTCATGGCCTCGGCGGCGGCCGCCGCTCCGGCGCCCGGAGCGTACACGCTCGTGAACGACGCGAGCGGCCTCTGCCTCACCGTGCCGGGCGCCGGCTCGTCCGACGGCGTGCAGCTCAGCCAGAGCGGCTGCGGCGGCTCCGGCCAGGTCTGGAACCTGGCCGCCAGTGGTTCCGGCTACACGGTCAAGGCCGTGCACAGCGGCAAGTGCGCGGGCGTCGAGGGCGCGAGCACCTCCGCGGGCAAGGCCGTGCAGCAGGAGAGCTGCACCGGCGGCTCGTCCCAGACCTGGACGGTGACAGAGTCCGGCGGCACCGTCAGGATCGCCAACGCCAACGGCGGCAAGTGCCTCAACACCAAGGACAACTCCACCTCCTCCGGGGCGCTGGTGCAGGTGAACTCCTGCGACGCGGTGGCCACCAAGCAGTGGAGGCTGGCGCCCACGAGCGGCGGCACCACCGGCCCGACCCCGACGGCCACGCCCACCACGCCGCCCCCCGGCGGCGGCACCCCGAACGGCCTGGTCGGCTGGGCCACGCAGGGCGGCGGCACCACGGGCGGCGGCGGCACGAGCCCGACCACCGTCACCTCCGCCTCGGCCCTGACCAGCGCCCTGTCCGCGAGCGGCTCGGGGGTGATCCGGGTCTCCGGCACGATCTCCTGCTCGGGCATGCTGAAGGTCGGCTCCAACAAGACGATCATCGGCAACTCCGGCGCCGTCATCTCGGGCTGCGGGCTCAACATCTCCCAGGCGTCCAACGTGATCGTCCGTAACCTCACCTTCAGGAACTGGAACGACGACGCCATCAACGTCCAGTACTCGACCCGGGTGTGGATCGACCACAACAGCTTCAGCAACGGCTACGACGGCGCGGTCGACGTCAAGCGGGCCAGCGACTACGTCACCGTCTCCTGGAACAGGGTCAGCTCCCACGACAAGACGATGCTGCTCGGCCACGACGACGGCAACGGCTCGGAGGACCGCGGCCACCTGCGGGTGACCTACCACCACAACTGGTTCGACGGCACCAACCAGCGCCACCCGCGGGTGCGCTTCGGCAACCCGGTGCACGTCTACAACAACTTCTACGGCAACATCGGCAGCTACGGCGTGGCCTCCACACAGGAGGCGGGCGTGCTGGTCGAGGGCAACTACTTCGAGAACACCGACGACCCGTACCACCGGGGCGAGGGCGACTCCGACCCGGGCAACCTGGTGGCGCGCAACAACTGCTTCGTCAACTCCGGCAGCGGCCAGGCCGGCGGCAGCGTCGCCTCCATCCCCTACTCCTACACGCTGGACACCCCCTGCAACGTCAAGTCCATCGTGACCGCGGGCGCGGGCGCCGGGCGGATCTCCGTCTGAACGCCGTCCCTGCCCTGATCGAGGCCCCTCCGGCGACCGCCCGCCGGAGGGGCCTTCCCTCGCCCCGGCGGGGCCGGGTTCGATAGCGTCTTTCCGCGCGTCACACCCCCTGTGCCTGTTGCGTAAGGAGCCCGGCTTGTCCTTCCTGATGCTGTCCGCCGCGGATGTCGCCCTCCTGCTCGACGCCTCCGGCCCCGGCCTGCCCCGCGTCCGCCACTTCGGCGCCGCGCCCGGCACGGACGACGGGGCCGAACTGCTTCCCCTGCTGGCGTCCCTGGTGACGGCGCCGCCGCTGCTGCCCGCCCAGGGCGACGGCTGGTACGGCCGCCCCGGCCTGGCCGGCTCGCGCGACGGCGAGCACTGGCCGGTGCGCTGGACCCTGGGCGGCACGGACGTCTCGGCGGAGCCGGGCAGGGGCGGCACGGTGACGATCACCGCCGCCGACGAGCGGGCGGGCCTGGCGCTGGTGAGCGAGCTGGGCATGGACGCCCACGGCGTGGTGACGCTGCGGCACACGGTGACGAACACGGCGGCCTCGCCGTACCGGCTGGCGGGGCTGGTGTGCGCGCTGCCGATCCCGGCGCGGGCCGGCGAGCTGCTGGACTTCACCGGGCGCTGGGCGCTGGAGAAGGTGCCGCAGCGGCGGGCGTTCGCGCACGGCGTGTGGAGCAGGGAGAACCGGCGCGGCCGGACCGGGCACGACGCGACCGGCCTGCTCGTGGCGGGCACCGCGGGCTTCGGCTTCCGCTCCGGCGAGGTGTGGGCGGTGCACGCCGGCTGGAGCGGCGACCACGTCCACTACGCCGAGCGCCTGCAGGAGGGGGCGGCGCTGCTGGGCGCGGGCGAGCTGCCCGAGCCCGGCGAGATCGTCCTGCGGCCGGGCGAGAGCTACAGCACGCCGCTCGTCTACTTCACCTGGTCGAGGGAGGGCCTGGACGCCGCGAGCGCCCGGCTGCACGACCACCTGCGCGCCGCCCGGCCGCTGCCGGTCCGGCCGGTCACGCTCAACAACTGGGAGGCGACCTACTTCGACCACGGCCTGGACCGGCTGCTGGAGCTGGCCGACCGGGCCGCGGCGGCCGGGATCGAGCGGTTCGTGCTCGACGACGGCTGGTTCCGCCACCGCCGCCACGACCGGGCCGGCCTCGGCGACTGGTACGTCGACGAGGGCGTCTGGCCCCGCGGCCTGCACCCGCTGGCCGAGCGGGTGCGCGGGCTCGGCATGCAGTTCGGCCTGTGGTTCGAGCCGGAGATGGTCAACCCCGACTCCGACCTGGCCCGCGCCCATCCCGACTGGGTGCTCGGCCAGGCTGAGCGCCTGCCGCCGCCGCACCGCAACCAGCAGACGCTCGACCTGGCCCGGCCCGAGGCGTACGCGTACCTGCTGGAGCGGTTCGACGCGCTGATCACCGAGTACGCCCTCGACTACATCAAGTGGGACCACAACCGCGACATCGCCGAGCCCGTCCACGACGGGGTGCCCGGCGTGCACGCGCAGACCCTCGCGGCCTACCGCCTGCTGGACGAGCTGCGTGCCCGCCATCCGGGGCTGGAGATCGAGTCGTGCTCGTCGGGCGGCGCCCGCGTCGACTACGGGGTGCTGGCCCGTACCGACCGGGTGTGGACCTCCGACAGCAACGACGCGCTCGACCGGCAGGCCATCCAGCGCTGGACCGGGCTGCTGGTGCCGCCGGACCGCATGGGCGCGCACGTCGGCGCGCCGCGCGACCACATCACCGGCCGGTCGCTGCCGCTGGCCTTCCGCGCGGGCACCGCGCTGTTCGGGCACATGGGCGTGGAGTGGGACCTCACCTCGGCGAGTGAGGCGGAGCTGGAGGAGCTGGCCGTCTGGATCGCGCTGCACAAGCGGCTGCGGCCGGTGCTGCACGCCGGGCGGGTGGTCCGCGCCGACCATCCGGACCCGTCGGCGCTGCTGCACGGGGTGGTGCTGCCGGAGCGGGCGGTGTTCGGCTACGCGCAGTTGAGCTCACGGCCGGAGTCGGCCCCCGCGCCGCTGCGGCTGCCGGGCCTGGACCCGGCCGCCCGCTACGAGGTGCGCGTGGCCGGGCCGGTGCCCGGCTCCGCGCTCATGCCGTTCTGGGCGAACGAGCCGGTACGCCTGCCGGGGGCGGCGCTGGCCGAGCTGGGGCTGCCCGCGCCGGCGCTCCAGCCCGCCTCGGTGGTGGTCATCGAGCTGGAACGGGTCTGACGGGGGCTACCGGGGCACGTTGTAGGGGTAGGGGGCCGGGAACGCGCCGGGTGCGGGCTGCCAGGCCGCCCAGTCGATCCGTACGCGCTCGCGCCGCTGCCGGTCCACCCTGACCGGCAGCACCGCGCCGGGCGCGAGGATCCCCATGGGGATGCGCGGCAGCGACTGCCGGTGCGTGACCCGGTAGACCTCGCCGTCCGCGCCGCGTACGGTGAGCACGAAGCGCGCCACCGGCCGTTCGTTGACCGACATGCCGGTGTCGGTCACGGACTCGACGACGGCCTGCGCGGGGACGCCGGTGGCGAGCAGCCGCCGCCCGCCCCGCGCGGCGACGGCGATGGGCACCCAGACCCCGGCCGTGATGAGCATCGTCACACCTGCGATCGTCAGCGGCAGCCACGTTATGGAGCTCACTGTCTTTCCCCGTTCTTCCTGTTCTCCGACCTTCCTCGTGTTTTCTAGGCAAAGTGGTTTGCATGCCACTTGATCACTGCTTGCGAAACACCGGCTTCCAGGCGGGCCGCCGACGGGAACGCATAGAGGCAGAGCGAAAAGCCGGGTAGCCTTCGTGTCGATTCACGACAAAACACCCCATCTTCGGGAGCACAACTTGACAGCACACGGCGACGCCGGCCAGCTCCGCATGGAGGAACTCCTGCGGGCGCAGGAGGAGACCGTCCTCAAGCGCTGGATCGACCTCGCGGGCGCCACCGTCGGTGGCAGGGCCGACCGCAGCGTGCTGGCCGGGCGGCTGCGCGAGCTCTACCAGGCCCTGATGCAGTTCATCGGCGAGCGAGGGGACTCCTCCGACCTGCGCGGCCTGCTCGCCGACCTGTCACGGAAGCAGGCCAGGGAGGGCTTCACGCCGGCGGAGACCGCCGCCGTGGTGTTCAGCCTCAAGGAGGCGGTGTACGGGCTGATCGAGGCGGAGGACGACGTCACGGCCCTGCGCGGCTACATCTGGCTGTCCCGGCACATCGACGACCTGGGCCTGTTCACGTTCGAGACCTTCGTCAGCGCCCGGGAGAAGATCATCACCGACCAGGCCGAGCAGCTCCTGGAGCTGTCCACGCCGGTGGTCAAGCTGTGGGACGGCATCCTCGCGGTGCCGCTGGTCGGCACGCTCGACTCGGCCCGTACGCAGGTGGTCATGGAGAAGCTGCTCCAGGGCCTGGTGGAGACCGGCTCCGAGCACGCCGTGATCGACATCACCGGCGTGCCGGCCGTCGACACCCAGGTGGCGCAGCACCTGCTCAAGGCCGTGGTGGCGGCCCGGCTCATGGGCGCCGAGTGCGTCATCTCCGGCATCCGCCCCCAGATCGCGCACACCATCGTCACCCTCGGCATCGAGTTCGGCGACATCGTCACCAAGTCCTCGCTGGCCGACGCCCTCGCCTACGCGCTGCGCAAGAGCGGGGTGCAGGTGACGCAGCGGGCCGACAAGCACGTCGTCGTCGGGCTGGAGCGGGCCTGATGGAACGTGTTCCCGTTCTCAAGCTCGGCGACCTCCTCATCGTCTCGATCCAGATCGACCTGCAGGACCAGAGCGTGCTCATGC
This sequence comes from Nonomuraea sp. LP-02, assembly GCF_036289125.1. Classification (NCBI taxonomy): domain Bacteria; kingdom Bacillati; phylum Actinomycetota; class Actinomycetes; order Streptosporangiales; family Streptosporangiaceae; genus Nonomuraea; species Nonomuraea sp. LP-02. The sequence continues at coordinate 1,152,606 of NZ_JAXCLK010000001.1, forward strand.
TGCAGGAGGACCTGGCGGACGCGATCGTCGAGAGCCGGGCCCGCGGCGTGATCATCGACATCACCGCCGTGGAGATCGTCGACTCCTTCATCGGGCGCATGCTCTCGACCATCGCGTCGATCTCGCGGATGCTGGACGCGGAGACCATCGTCGTGGGCATGCGGCCCGCGGTGGCGATCACGCTGGTCGAGCTCGGCCTGTCGCTCGGCGGCGTCCGCACCGCGCTCAACCTGGAGAAGGGTGTCGCGATGCTCAAGGACCGCGACGGAGCCGATTCGGCAGCGGTGCCGGAGTGACGTCCGTTCTAGAGCTCCCCATCGCGGGCAACAGCGACGTGGTCATCGTGCGCCAGCAGGTGCGCAACAGCGCCCAGCAGGTCGGCCTGTCGCTGGTCGACCAGACCAAGGTGGTCACCGCGGCCAGCGAGCTCGCCCGCAACGCCCTGATGTACGCCGGCGGCGGCCGGGTGCGGATCGAGGTCGTCAACAACGGCGTACGCGACGGCCTGCGCCTGGATTTCACCGACGAGGGCCCCGGCATCCCCGACCTGGACCTGGCCCTGACCGACGGCTGGTCCACGGGCGGCGGCCTCGGCCTGGGGCTGAGCGGGTCACGCCGGTTGGTGGACGAGTTCGACCTGGAGTCCAAAACCGGCGAAGGGACGCGGGTCACAGTGATCAAGTGGGCGAGATGATCCGCTCCGGGGACGAGTCCTGGGTGCGCATCGAGGACGCCAGCGCCATCGGGGCGGCCCGCCGGGCCGCGACGACGCTGGCCGAGGCGTGCGGCTTCGACGAGCAGGACCGCGGGCGAGTGGCCGTCGCCGTCAGCGAGGCGGCCTCCAACCTGGTCAAGCACGCGGTCGAGGGCACGATGCTGATCCGGGCCCATCCCGAGGCGGCGGCCGCCGTCGAGGTGATCGCGCTGGACAAGGGGCCGGGCATGCGCGACGTGGGCAGCGCCGTGCGGGACGGCTACTCCACCGCGGGCACGCTCGGCGTCGGCCTCGGCGGGATCGCCAGGATGGCTTCGGCCCACGAGGTCTATTCCCTGCCCGGACGTGGCACGGTGGTGACCATGTGCTTCACCGCCGCCGACGCGCCGGTCCCCGACTCCCGGGTGAGCGGGCTGACCCGCCCCATCGGGGAGGAGGTCGTCTCGGGCGACGCCTTCGCGTACGTGGAGGGCGGCGGCACGGCGATCGGCCTGATGTGCGACGGCCTCGGCCACGGCCCCGCCGCGGCCGCCGCCTCCCGCGAGGCGGTGCGGGTCTTCGAGCAGCAGCACCAGCTCCCGCTGCTGGAGCTGCTGGAGCGCATCCACAGGGCGCTCACGGGCACCAGGGGAGGCGCCGTGGCCGTCGCCCGGCTGGACCGCGAGCGGAGGGTGGTCCGCTACGCCGGGCTCGGCAACGTCTCGGGCTGGATCGTGCACGCCGAGGGCCGGCAGGGCATGATCTCCGTGCCGGGCATCGCCGGGCACCAGCGCAGCCGCCTGCGCGAGTACGAGTACGCCGTCCCGCCGCACAGCGTGCTCGTCATGCACTCGGACGGGCTCTCCGACCGGTGGGACCCGGTCTCCTTCCCCGGCCTGGCCTCCCGTTCCCCGGTCGTCGTGGCCGCCACCCTGCTGCGGGACGCCGGCACGCGCAGGGACGACGCCGCCGTGCTCGCCGTGGGGACGGCTCCATGAGGAGGGCGCCGTGAGGGCGGCCCCGCTGACCACGGTCACCGTCGCCGGCGAGCAGGACGTCTTCGCCATGCGCCAGGTGGGCCGCGAGGTCGCCGCCGCGCTCGGCATGTCCCAGCAGGACCAGATCCGGGTGGCGACCGCGCTCAGCGAGCTGGGCAGGGAGATCGTCATCGAGGGCGCGGCCGGCATGGTCGTCGCCTTCGCCCTCGACCTCGACGACCTCGTGATGGAGGTGAGCTTCCCCGACGCCGCCGCCCGCCACGTGGCCGACGGCGTGACCATGGCCGGGCGGCTCATGGACGTGGTCGACGCCGGCGAGCGCGGCCGGGTGGTCCTGCGCAAGCGGCTGCCGGCGAGCGCGTCCGCGCTGCCGGTCGCGCAGATCCGGGCCAAGGTCAACGCCATGGCGCCGGCCAGCGCGCTGGACGAGCTGCGCCAGCAGAACCACGAGCTCGCCTCGACCCTGGAGGCGGTCCGCCAGCTCAACGCCGAGCTGGAGGAGACCAACCAGGGGGTCATGGCGCTGTACAACCAGCTCTCCGCCGAGCTGGAGGAGACCAACCGCGGCGTCGTCGCCCTCTACGCCGAGCTGGACGAGAAGTCGATGCAGCTGCGTGAGGCCAGCGACGCCAAGAACCGGTTCTGGGCCACGGTCAGCCACGAGCTGCGCACGCCGCTCAACTCGATCATCGGCCTGGTCCGGCTGCTGACCGGCCCCGGCGGGGATCCGCTGGGCGAGGAGCAGGTGCGGCAGGTCGAGCTGATCGGCTCCTCGGCCGAGACCCTGCTGGCCCTGGTCAGCGAGCTGCTCGACATCGGCAAGGCCGAATCGGGGCGGCTCGACCCGCAGGTCACCACCGTCGACCTCGTCGCCCTGGCCGAACGGCTGCGCATGACGGTGGGCCCGGCGCAGAGCACCGACCGGGTCACGCTGCGCGTCGTCGTCCCGCCGCCACCGTTCACCATGCCGGCCGACGAGGCGATGCTCACCAGGATCCTGCGCAACCTGCTGGCCAACAGCCTCAAGTTCACCCAGGAGGGTGAGGTCGTGCTGGAGGTGGCCCACGACCCGGCCGCCGGCGAGACGGTCTTCACCGTCGCCGACACGGGCATCGGCATCCCCGCCGAGCACCTGGAACGGGTCTTCGAGGAGTTCTACCAGGTGCCGGGGCCGGCGCAGACCCGGGCCAAGGGCACCGGACTGGGCCTGGCGTACGCGCGGCGGCTGGCCGAGGCGATGGGCGGCACGTTGACCCTGGCCAGCACGCCGGGGGAGGGCACCACGGCGGTGCTGCGGCTGCCGTACGAGTCGCACGACGTGCCCGTCGCCCAGCGGATCCTCGTCGCCGACGACGACGAGAACTTCCGCGCCGGGGTGCGGCGCATGCTCACCGGGTTCGCCGCGCACATCGACGAGGCGCCCGACGGCGCCGCCGCGCTCGCCGCGATGGTCGCGGCGCCGCCCGACCTGGCCCTGCTGGACCTGCTCATGCCCGGCCTCGACGGCACGGCCGTCCTGCAGCGCATGGCCGACGACGAACGGCTGAGGAACGTCCCCGTGATCATCGTCACGCTGGCGCAGGCGCACCGGCGCCCCGAGCGGGCCGAGGCCGTGCTCGGCAAGCAGGGGCTGCGCAGGGACGTGCTGCTGAACGCCATCCGCCAGGCATTGGGGAGCCGTGATGAGTGACGCGACGCCGCCGGAGGCGACGATCCTCGTCGTCGACGACACCCCGACCAAGCTCTACATCCTGTCGAGCTGGCTGCGCCGGGCCGGGTACGCCGTGGTCGAGGCCACCGGCGGCCTGGAGGCGCTGCAGCGCATCGCCGAGCTCCATCCCGACCTGGTCGTGCTCGACGTCCGGCTGCCGGACATCTCCGGCTACGAGGTGTGCGAGCGTATCAAGAGCGACCCCGCGACCTCCTCGATCCCCGTGATCCAGATCTCCGGCGCGGCCATCACCGCCGCCGACCGGGCGCTCGGCCTGCACCGGGGCGCCGACGGCTACCTGGCCGAGCCGGTCGAGCCGGACGAGTTCGTCGCCACCGTGGAGGCGGCCCTGCGCTATCACCGGGCGCGGCAGCGGGCCGAGCGCCTGGCCGCCCGCCTCGGCGCGCTCACCGACCTCACGCTGGCCATGAACGCCGCCCAGACCTTCGACGAGCTGCTGTCGACCGCCGTCTCCGGCACCAGCCGCATCCTGGGGCGCAGGGCCGGGGTGGTGGCTCTCGCGCCCGACGGGCGTACTCGCAGGCTGACCGCGCTGCCGCCGGAGGGGACCCCCACGTTCAGGACGGTCCAGCCGCCCGTGCTGCAGTTCCTCGGCGAGCGGGCCCTCGGTCAGCGGGCCGGCACCGAGTTCCTCATCATCCCGCACGACTACTGGTCGGGGATCGCGCCCGACACCCCGTCCCGGCTCGACATCACGGCCGTGCTGTCGCGCACCAAACGCGACCGGCCGCCCGTCCTGCTCGGCGTGGAGCCGGACCCCGAGCTGGACCAGGACGAGCTGAGCATGCTGCGCCAGCTCGGCCAGGCCGTGGCGCTGGCGGTGGAGGCGCTGCGCGCCTACGCCGAGGAGCACGCGATCGCCCTGACCCTGCAGCGCAGCCTGCTGCCCTCGCGCGTCCCCCAGGTGCAGGGGCTCGACATCGTCTGGCGCTACCAGCCGGCCGTGGACAACGTCGAGGTGGGCGGCGACTTCTACGAGGTGCTGGAGCTCGGCGGGCAGGTCCTGGTCGCGGTCGGCGACGTCCAGGGGCACTCGCTGCTGGCCGCCACCGTGATGGCGGAGCTGCGCCACGCGCTGCGCGCCTCGCTCATCGGCAAGGTGGAGCTCGACCAGTCGCTGTCGCTGCTCAACGACGTGCTGCGCCGTTACCACCCGCGGATGACCGCGACCGTGTGCCTCATGCTGCTCGATCCGGCGACCGGCGAGGCGCAGATCGCCAACGCCGGCCACATCCCGCCACTGCTGCTCGACGGCGACGGCGGGGCCCGCTACCACGAGCGCTTCGGCAACCTGCTTCTCGGCGTCGCCGAGGAGGTCTACCGGATCGACCGGGTCGTGGTGCCGCCGGGCGGGGCGGTGCTGATGTTCACCGACGGGCTCGTGGAGGACCGCGACAAGTATCTCGACGACAGCCTGGAGATCGCCCGGCGGGCCGCCGAGGAGATCGGCGACGACATGGACGAGGCGGCCGGCCGGCTCATCGACACCTTCGGCGCGCGGGAGGACGACGTCGCCCTGGTGATCGTCCGCCGCCACCTGCCGGCCGGGGGATGACGCGGGGCACGGCTCACCGCTCGATTCACCGCTCGATGAGCGTGACCTCCAGGGAGTAGTGCGAGGCGCGGTAGACGTGCGAGCCGTGCTCGACCGCCCTGCCCTGGTCGTCGTAGGTGGTGCGGACCATGGTGAGCAGCGGGGCGCCGCGGCGCTCGGCCAGCAGCCGCGCCTCGGCCTGGGAGGCGGCGCGGGCGCCGATGCGCTGGTTGGCCACCCGCATGCGTACGCCCGCGCCGCGCAGCAGCTCGTACAGGCCGCGGGTCTGCAGGTCGGCGCGGGTGAGCGGGGCGAGGCCCAGCGGCAGCCAGTTGTGCAGCACGGCCAGCGGCTCGTTCGCCGCGAAGCGCAGCCGCTCCAGGTAGAGGATGTCCGTGCCGGGCTCGACGCCGAGCACGGCGGCGACGTCCTCCTCGGCCGTGCGCGGCTCCAGCGCCAGCACCTGCGTGGCCGGCTCCTGGCCGGCGCGGCGCAGGTCGTCGTAGAGGCTGGTCAGCTCGACCGAGCGCTTGACCTGGCCGTGCACCACCTGCGTGCCGACGCCCCGCTTGCGGACCAGCAGGCCCTTGTCCACGAGGTATTGGATCGCCTGGCGGATCGTGGGGCGCGACAGGCCGAGCCGGTCGGCCAGCAGGATCTCGTTGTCCAGCCGCGAGCCAGGAGGCAGGTCGCCTCGCCGGATGGCCTCGGCGATCTGCTCGGCCACCTGGAAATAGAGCGGCACGGGGCTGGATCGATCCAGGTCGATCGCCAGATTCGCGGTCATGCTGATCAGCTTAACCGAGGTCAGAATGTCATGACAAACGATCGGCGCGTTAGGGTGGGGACGATGGATGCGACAGAGTTGCTCGACACCGCCGCCGAGGCGGCCAGGTCCGTCGGCCCCCGGCTGCGCGAGGCGTTCCGGTCCCGGCCCGAGGTGGACACCAAACGCGACTTCCACGACCCCGTCACCGAGCACGACCGCGCCGCCGAGGAGGCGATCCGCGCGGTCATCGAGGCGCGCGCCCCCGGCAGCGCCGTCGTCGGCGAGGAGGGCGGGGCCACCGGCTCCGGCGACCTCGTCTGGTACGTCGACCCGATCGACGGCACCGCCAACTTCGCCGCCGGCCTGCCCTTCTTCTGCGTCTCCATCGCCGCCGCCGTGCACGGCGAGCTGGTGGCGGGCGTGGTCTACGACCCGGTACGCGACGACGCGTTCACCGCGAGCACCGAGGGCGCCTGGTGCAACGGCGCCCCGATCCGCAGCCGCGGCGCGACCGGCGACCGCGAGGCCGTGCTGCTGTGCTCCTACCCGCAGCCGAGCGACCTCGACGCCGAGGGGGAGGAGGCGCTGCTGCGCTACGGGCGGCTCCTGCGCTCGTTCGCCACCATCCGGCGGCCGGGCAGCGCGGCGCTCAACCTGGCGCACGTCGCGGCCGGCTGGTCCGACGCCACCTACGGCACCTGGTCCAGTCCCTGGGACGTCGCCGCCGGGGCGCTGCTGGTGCGGCAGGCGGGCGGCGTCTATCTGGGCGACCCCCTGGTCAAGGGCGACTACCTGGCGCATGTCGGCGGCTTCGACCTGGCCGGCTCCGCCCTGGCCGAGGTGAGCGGCCGCCTGCGCCGCGCCACCTCCTGACTTTCAGCGGAGCGACGCGACGAGGGCCGGCAGGGCGGCCAGCGTGGTGATGCGCGGGAAGCCGGCCGGCGCCTGCTCCACGCCGAGCCGGTCGAGCCAGGCCGAGCGCATGCCGGTGACCGCCGGGGCCGTCACGTCCCTCACGACGTCGTCGCCCACCAGCAGCACCTCCTCCGGCGCCAGCCCGAGGGCCGCGGCGGCGCCGGTGTAGGCGGCCGGCGACGGTTTGAAGTGCCCGTCCAGCACCTCGCCGGTCAGCACCGTACGCAGCGGGCCGGCCAGGCCGATCGCGCGGACCTTCGCCTCCTGCATCGGCTGCGTGCCGTTGGTCAGCACGCCGAGCGCCGGCCCCGAGGGCCCGGCCAGCGCGGCCACCGCCGCCGCCGCGTCAGGGAAGGCGGTCCAGCTCCGCCGGTAGCGGGCGGCGAAGTCGGCGTAGGCCGCGTCGATGCCGTCCGGCCCGGGCTCGGGCACGTCGAGCTCCCGGCACAGGGCGCGCAGGCGCAGGTGGCGCTGCTCCTGCACCGTGCACTCGCCCGCCTGCCAGCGCGCGAGGTACGGGCCCTCCAGCGCGGCCCACAACGCGGCCGCCTCGGCCGGGCGCGGATGGCCGGGGAAACGCGCCGCGAGCCACTCCGCGATCGCGGCGTCGGCGGCCGCCCGGTGGTCCAGCAACGTGCCGTCCAGGTCGAACAGAACCCCCTTGATCATGGCCCCGACGATACCGGGCGCGGGGGAGGCGGCGACGCGCCCGGCGCAGTGCCCAGAGGCCGCTCGGCGGCGGTGTCCGAAGGCCGCCCGGCGGCGGTGTCCGAAGGCCGCTCGGCGGCGGTGTCCAGAGGCCGCCCGGCCGCGGTGTCGCGGTTGCCGGAGAAGGTCTGCCGGTAGTGCTCCGCGGCCAGGGCCATGTCGGCGCTGAGGAGCTCGAAGAAGCGGCTCGCGGTCTGGAGGCGGATGCCTGCCGGGGTGTCGTCGCCGAGCAGGCCGATGCCCACGCGGACGGTCTCGGCCCACATCATCATCGACTGGGTGCCGACCTGCCAGGCGTGGTACCAGACCTCGTCGTCGATGACGTACCGCTCGCGCCGGTGGTCGCGCTCGCGTTTGACGAGCCCGATCAGCTCCAGATAGCCGACGCCCTTGGAGATCGACGCCGGGCTGACGCGGAGCCGCTCCGTGAGGTCGGCGGCGGTCAGGTCGCCGGTGTCGCTCGTGAACAGGCAGGCCAGCACCCTGGCCGCCATCGTCGGCATGCCGCTGAGCCGCGCGGTGAGCAGCTCCTCGAACTCGCGTACCGACTCCGGGTCGGGCCTGTCGGCCGGCGTTCTGGGAGGCGGGGGCAGCCGGCGGCGGGCGCGCCATTCGGCCGCTCGCTGAGCGTGAGCCGCGCGGTAGCCGTGCGGGCCGCCGTTGCGCGCGATCTCGCGGCCGACCGTCGAGCGCGGCCGGCCCAGGCGGCGCGCGATCTCCGCGTACGACAGCCCGTTCAGCAGCCCTTCGGCGATCGTGCGGCGGTCCTCGTACGACAAGTGGCCTTTCGGCATGCGGTCTCCTGGCACGTCCGTCGTCGCGGATGGCCCCAGTATGCCGCGAGGACCACCTGGTCGCGTCAGCCGTGTGCGGGTGTTGCATTTGCCGACATCGTCATTACACCACCTGCACCGCTCTGAGCTGGGGCGACGCTGTTCACGCCTTGCCGGATCCTCGATGCCGTCCCTAACTTCTCGCCGTGCGCGAACGAAGGAAGACGCGAACGAGGAGAGCTATGTCAGTCAAGATCTGCCTGGTGACGGGTGCCTCGTCCGGCATCGGTCACGCGACCGCGCTGGAGCTCCTGCACGCCGGCCACATCGTCTACGGCGCCGCGCGGCGGGTGCATCTCATGGGCGCGCTGCGCGAGGCGGGAGGCCACGCCCTGGCCATGGACGTGACCGAGGAGGACGACCTGCGGCGCGTCGTGCGTACGATCCTGGACGCGCACGGCCGCATCGACGTGCTGGTGAACAACGCCGGAGCGGTCGTGCACGGCGCGGTCGAGGACACGCCGCTCACGATGGCGCGGGAGCTGTTCGAGGTGAACGTGTTCGGGCCGGCCCGCCTGATCCAGCTCGTCCTGCCACACCTGCGGCAGCAGCGGTCGGGCACGATCGTGAACGTCTCGTCGATCGGCGGCGAGATCGCGCTGCCGCTCGGCGCCTGGTACTACGCCTCCAAGCACGCCCAGGAGGCGTTCTCCGACACGCTGCGCATGGAGACCGCGCAGTTCGGCATCGAGGTCGTCGTCATCCAGCCGGGCATCATCAGGACGGACTTCGAAGCCGGCTCCGCCCGCCAATTACGGGAAATTTCTGGAAATGGGGCCTATGGCGAGATGGCCGAGACCATGGCCCAGGCCGCGGAGACGGCCATGAGCGACCGGAACAGTCCCGCCTCTGACCCGCGCGTCGTCGCGACCACGATCCTGCGGGCCGTCGAGTCGGACCGGCCGCAGACCCGCTACGTGGTCGGCTGGCAGGCCGAAGCCCTGCTGAACCTCAACAGGTCGCTGTCGGACCGCGAGTTCGACGCCGCTGTGACGGGTTCGCGCCCGTGACCCGCGCCGGCCGCGTCCCCTCGCTCACCCACCACCTCCTCAGGAGGCCCTCATGACCCCTGCCGTCGTCGTGTCCGGGCTGGTCAAGGCATATGGCCCGGCCCGCGCCCTGGACGGTCTCGACCTGACGGTGCACCCCGGAGAGGTGCACGGCTTCCTCGGCCCGAACGGAGCAGGCAAGAGCACCACCCTCCGGATCCTGCTCGGCCTGGTCAGGGCCACCTCCGGCACCGCCCGGCTGCTGGGCGGCGACCCGTGGGCCGACGCCGTGCCGCTGCACCGGCGGCTGGCGTACGTGCCGGGCGACGTCGAGCTGTGGCCGAACCTGACCGGAGGCGAGAGCATCGACGTGCTCGGCCGGCTGCGCGGCGGGCTCGACGTCAAGCGCAGGAACGAGCTGATCGAGCGGTTCGAGCTGGACCCGAAGAAGAAGGCCCGCACCTACTCCAAGGGCAACCGGCAGAAGGTCGCCCTGGTCTCCGCGTTCGCCGCCGAGGCGGAGCTGCTGATCCTGGACGAGCCGACCAGCGGGCTGGACCCGCTGATGGAGGTGGTCTTCCAACAGGTCGTCGCCGAGGCCAAGGCGGCCGGACACACGATCCTGCTGTCCAGCCACATCCTGGCCCAGGTGGAGAACCTCGCCGACCGTGTCACCATCATCCGCTCCGGCAGGGCCGTGGAGTCCGGAACGCTGGAGCGGCTGCGGCACCTGACCCGTACGACGATCGTGGCCGCGACCGACGCCCCCGTCACCGGCCTCGACCGGCTGCCCGGCGTGCACGACGCGACCACCGAGCGGCAGGGCGTGCGCTTCAGCGTGGACAGCGAGCACCTGGACGCCGCCGTCCGGCATCTGACCACGTTCGGCATCCGCTCGCTGGTCAGCCATCCGCCGACGCTGGAGGAGCTCATGCTCCGCCACTACGGCGCCCGGAAGACCGGGAGGGCGGCATGACCAGCACCACGTCCCCGGCACACCATCCCACCGCGTCCCATCCCACAGGGTCCCATCCCACCGGCGGCCACCTGACCGGCACCGCCACCCTGGTCCGGCTGGCGCTGCGCCGGGACCGCATCAAGTCGCCCCTCTGGCTGATCGCCATCACGGTCATGGTCCCGCGCTTCCACTACGCCGCCGCCACCATCGTCGCGCCGACGCCGGAGGCCAGGGCGGAGGCCGCACAGATGATCAAGGCGTCGTTCATGCGCGTGCTCGCCGGGCCCGTCTTCGGCGAGCGGGTCGTCACCTCACAGAGCTACTTCCTGGCCGCCTACTGGGTGGAGTTCCTGCTCGCCGCCGCGTTGATGAACATCCTGCTCGTCACCCGGCACACCCGGGCCGAGGAGCGGACCGGGCGGGCCGAGCTCGTCAGGGCCGCCGTCGTCGGCCGCCACGCTCAGCTCACCGCCGCCCTGGTCGTCGCCGTGGCGGCCGACGCCGCCCTCGCCGTCCTGGTCGCCGCCGCGGCGATCGGCGTCGGGTTCCCCGCGGCGGGCGCGCTGCTGTTCGGCGCCTCCCTCGCCGCGGCCGGGCTGGCGTTCGCCGCGGCCACCGCCGTCACCGCGCAGCTCACCGAGCAGCCCAGGACCGCCGCGGGGATCGCCGGCGCGGCGCTGTTCGCCTCCTGGATCACGCGCGGCGCCGGAGCGTTGCAGGACCAGGAAGGCGGGCCGCTGTTCTGGCTGTCCCCGATCGGCTGGTCGCAGCAGACCCGGGTGCTGGCCGGCGATCGCTGGTGGCCGCTCGGCCTGTCCGTGCTGCTCGCCGCGCTGCTCGTCGCCGGCGCCTACCACCTGGCCGGCCGCCGCGACCTCGGTGCCGCCCTGTTCGCCGCCCGTCCCGGCCGGGCCACCGGCCCGTCGTGGCTGCGCTCCCCGTTCACCCTGGCCTGGCGGCTGCAACAGCCGGCCATCGGCTGGTGGGCGGCCGCGCTGCTCGCCGCCGGCCTGGCGATGGGGGGTATGGCCGGCGGCATGGTGGGCATCGACCTGGACATCTTCCCCGCCGGAGCGGACGTGGTGCGCGGCTGGCTGAGCCTCATGGTGTTCACCGGATCCCTCTGCACCGCCGTGTTCGCGCTGCTGTCGGTCTCCCGGCTGCGCGCCGAGGAGGCTCGCGGCCTCGTGGGGCCCGTGCTGGCGGGGCCGGTGGGCCGGTCGGCCTGGTTCGCCGCGTCCCTCCTGGTCACGGGGATCGGCGTGGTCGCCCTGCTCACGGTGTACGGCGCGGGGCTCGGCCTCGGCGCCGCCGTCTCCACCGGGGAACCGAGCCTGGTGGCCGAGGTCGTCGGGGCCGGCCTGCTCCGCCTGCCCGAGGTGCTGGTCCTGCTCGCCGTCCCGGCCGCGCTGTTCGGGCTCGCCCCGCGCGCCATGGCCGCCGCCTGGGCCGTGTTCCTCTACAGCGCTCTCGTCCAGGTCTTCGGCCCGTACGCGGGCGTGCCCGCCTGGCTGACCGGCACTTCCGTCCTGTCCCATCTGCCCTGGCACCCCTTGGGCGCGTTCGCCCCGGTCGCCACGGCCGTGCTGACCGTGCTCGCCGCCCTGCTCTTCCTCCTCGGCCGGTACGGCCTGCGCCGCCGCGACCTCGCGTGAGACGGGGATCCGGGGCCCGCGCTCCCGGGCGGGTCAGGTGGTCCGGGCGCGGAAGGCGCCCGCGTGCCGGACGTGCTCGATCATGACGCGCTCGGCCGCGTCGCCGTCGCCCGACGCGAGGGCCGCCAGGATGGCCTCGTGCGCGTCGAGCTGGGCCTGGACCTGGTCCCGCGCCAGCCACAGCGACGCCTCCGCCGGCACGGGGACGCTGTTGCGCACCGCCCGCGCGTGCGCGCCCAGGAACGCCGGCCCGCCGATGTCCACGATCCGCAGGTGGAAGCGGAGGCTCTGCTCGCCCAGGCGGTCGCCCCGGCCGCGCGCGGCGTCCTCGACCATGGCGGCGTGCAGCTCGCGCAGCTCGGCCAGTTCCTCGGCCGTGACGCGGGCGGCGGCGAGCCGGGCGCCGAGCCCTTCGACGACCGCGCGCAGACCGTAGTATTCCGCCAGCGCCTCCTCGCCGAGGTCCACCACGGTCGCCCCGTGGTGCGCCTCATACCTGATGAGGCGGTCCTTCTCCAGCCTGCGCAGCGCCTCGCGCACCGGCGTGACGGACACGCCGAGCCGTTTGGCCACCTCGCCGGCCCGCAGCGCGGTCCCGCCGGGGATGCGCGCGTTGCGGATGTCGTCGAGCAGCGTGTTGTAGACGTATTCGGCCTTGCTGACAGGGGGCCGCGGCTCCAGCGCTGACATGTCGTCCAGTGTCCCGTACGTTCGCGTCGGATTGACCTATGACATATTTCTTATAACTTACAAACATGACATCCCTCGGCGACCTGCGGGTCATCGACGCGGCGACGCTGTTCGCCGGTCCCTCCGCCGCGATGATGCTCGGCGACTTCGGCGCCGACGTGATCAAGATCGAGCACCCCCGGCGCGGCGACCCGTCGCGCGGCCACGGCGCGTCGGCCGGCGGCGTCGGCCTGTGGTGGAAGACGCTCGCGCGCAACAAGCGCACCGCCGCCGTCGACCTGTCGCGCGCCGAGGGCCAGGAGATCCTGCGCCGCCTGTGCGAGCGCTCCGACGTGCTGATCGAGAACTTCCGCCCCGGCACGCTCGAACGCTGGGACCTCGACCCCGAGGACCTGCTCAAGCTCAACCCCCGGCTGATCGTGGCCAGGATGACCGGGTTCGGGCAGCAGGGGCCGATGGCGCGGCAGCCCGGGTTCGGCACGCTGGCCGAGGCGATGAGCGGCTTCGCGGCCATGACCGGCCAGCCCGACGGCCCGCCCACGCTGCCGCCCCTCGCCCTCGCCGACGGCATCGCGGGCCTCGCCATGTCGTACGCGATCATGCTGGCCCTGCACGCCCGCGAGCGCACCGGGCGCGGCCAGGTGATCGACCTGGCCATCATCGAGCCGATCATGGGCCTGCTGGGGCCGCAGATGACCGCGTACAAGGCGCTCGGCGTGGTGCCGCGGCGCACCGGCAACCGCTCCAGCAGCAACGCCCCCCGCAACACCTACCGCACCCGCGACGGCCGCTGGCTGGCGATCTCCACCAGCGCCCAGCCGATCGCCGAGCGGGTGGTCACCCTCGTCGGCCGGCCCGACCTGGTCGAGCAGCCGTGGTTCGCCACCGGGCAGGGCCGCGTCCAGCACGTGGACGAGCTGGACGAGGCCGTCGCCTCCTGGATCGCCGAGCGCGACGCCGCCGAGGTCGTCGCCCGCTTCGAGGAGGCGCAGGCCGCGGTCGCGCCCATCTACGACGTCACCGACATCGCGCGGGACCCGCAGTACGAGGCGCTCGGCACGTTCGTCGAACTGCCCGACGAGGAGCTGGGCACCGTCACGATGCAGAACGTCATGTTCCGCCTGTCGGACACCCCCGGCGAGATCCGCTGGCCGGGGCGTCCGCTCGGCAGGGACACCGACGAGGTGCTGGGCGAGCTCGACTACTCCCGCGAGCGCCTGGCCGAGCTGCGCGAGGCCGGGGTGATCGCGTGATCCCGCCGGTGACCTGGCTGTACGTCCCTGGAGACCGGCCCGAGCGGTTCGCCAAGGCGGCCGCGTCCGGGGCCGACGTGGTCATCATCGACCTGGAGGACGCGGTCGTGCCCACCCGCAAGGACGAGGCCCGCGCCAACGCCGTCGCCTACCTGCGCGAGCGGCCCGCGGCCGGCGCCGCCGTGCACGTCCGGGTCAACGACCTCACCACGGCGCGCGGCCGGGCGGACCTGGAGGCGGTCGGCGACCTGGCCGACGGCGTACGGCTGCCGAAGGTCGAGGATCCCGCCGTGCTCGACGGGATTGGGGACGGGCGGGCGTACCCGCTGCTGGAGTCGGCGGCCGGGATCCTGCGCGCGGCGGCCGTCGCCGCGCATCCGGCCGTGGCCGGGATCGCGCTCGGCGAGCAGGACCTCGCCGCCGAGCTGTCGATCACCGACGAGGCCGCCATGAACCACCTGCGGCTCCAGGCGGTGCTCGCCGCGGCGGCGGCCGGGCTGCCGCCGGTGCCGATGTCGGTATATCCCGACGTCAGGGACGAGGACGGGCTCGCCGCCTCCTGCCGGGCCGGGCGCGCGATGGGATTGTTCGGCCGGACCGCGATCCACCCCCGGCAGATCCCGGTGATCCGGCGGGCCTTCCGGCCGGGGGAGGAGGAGGTCGCGAGGGCCGAGGAGATCGTCGAGGCGGCCGAGCGGGCCGGGCGGGAAGGGCTCGGCGCGGTGGCGCTGCCGGACGGCCGGTTCGTGGACGCGCCGGTGCTGGCCCGCGCCCGGCGTACGGTCGCGCTGGCCCGCCACCTCGCCGCCGAGGTCTGACGTCAGGAGCCGGTCCACCAGCGGGACGACAGCTCCTCGTCCGTCGCCGCCGGGCCGGGCAGCTCGCGGCGGGCCGGCGGCAGGCGCAGCGCGTCCATCATCAGGGTGAGATAGCGGTGGCGCAGCTCGGAGATCCGCCGCTCGTCGCCCACCCGGATGGAGGCGATCTGCTCCAGCAGCAGCGCGATGTCGGCGGTGGTGAGGTCGGGGCGCAGCACGCCCGCCTCCACCGTGCGCCGGTGGATCTCGGTGGCCAGCGCCCCCGCCCGCATCGCGTCGCGGCCCAGCTCCTCCGTCGGCTGGAACGTCCCGGCCAGCCTGATCGTCAGCGAGTTGGTGTCGGCGTCGACGATGCCGCGCAGGTAGCCGGCGAACGCCTCCCACGGGTCGCCCTCCTCGGCCAGCGCCCGCTCGGTGACCTCGATGTAGAGTTTGAGCCCGTCGCCGCACAGTTTCTGCAGCAGGGCCTCCTTGCTGGGATAGCGGCGGTAGAGCGCGCTGATGCCGACGCCCGCCTTCTCGGCGACGGCCGCGATGGGGGCGCCGGGGTCAGCGGTGAAGACCGCCCGCGCCGCCTGGAGGATCAGCTCGTCGTTCCGCGCGGCCTGTGCCTTGCGGCCGCTCATGGGTGCGCTGGTCATGCTCGCATTATAGGGAACGTAGTCTTCCGTTCTGCAAGTACGTCTGTCCTATTGTCTATACAACACGTTGACACTGAGGTAGAACCGGGCCAAGCCTGTTGGTCTTGGAGGTGTCCTGTGAGACGTACCCCGATCGTGCTGGCACTGTTAGGAGCCCTCGCCCTCACGGGCTGCTCGTCCCCGGACGGGCAGAGCGCGCAGAGCAGCGCTCCGGCGGCCGGATCCCCGGCCGCGAGCGGCGGCAAGTACGCCGTCATCACCCACGGCGGCGCCGGCGACGCCTTCTGGGACGTGGTCAAGAACGGCGCCGAGGCCGCCGGCGAGCAGTACGGCGTCACCGTCACCTACCAGGGCGACGGCGACCCCGCCAAGCAGTCCCAGCTCATCGACCAGGCCGTCGCCGAGAAGGTGGACGGCATCGTGGTCTCCATGGCCAACCCCGACGCGCTGAAGGAGTCGATCGGCAAGGCCGTCTCCGCGAAGATCCCGGTGGTGACGATCAACTCGGGGGCCGACTCCTCCAAGGCGTTCGGCGCGCTCACCCACGTCGGGCAGTCCGAGGACGTGGCCGGGCGCGGCGCGGGCGAGCAGCTCAAGGCGGCCGGCGTCACCAAGCTGCTGTGCGTCATCCACGAGGCCGGCAACGTCGGCCTCGACCAGCGCTGCAAGGGCGCCGAGGAGACCCTCGGCGGCACCGTCGAACGGCTCCAGGTGGACATCGGCAACCTGGCCGACGTGACGTCCAAGGTCACCGCCAAGCTCCAGTCGGACAAGCAGGTCAACGGCGTGCTGGCGCTCAACCCGGCGATCGCCGTGGCCGCCAGGGACGCCGTCAGGGACTCGGCATCGACCGCCAAGGTGGCCACCTTCGACCTGTCGGCCGACGTGGTGGACGCGATCAAGGCCGGCGAGGTCCTGTTCGCCGTGGACCAGCAGCAGTACCTCCAGGGCTACCTGCCCATCACGTTCCTGCACCTCTACACCACCAACCTCAACACCGTGGGCGGCGGCCTGCCGGTCAACACCGGGCCGGGCTTCGTCACCAAGGACAACGCCGACCAGGTCGCCAAGCTGGCGGAGGCGGGCACCAGATGAGCCCGGGGACGGTGCCAGGGACGGCGCCAGGGACGGTGCCGGCCGCCGACGAGCGGATCGCCCGCGTCGGCCTGGCCCGCCGCCTGCTCATCCGGCCCGAGCTGGGCGCGGTGGTCGGCGCGGTGCTGGTGTTCGCGTTCTTCGCCGCCCAGTCGCCGGTGTTCCGCTCGCCGGCCGGCGTCGCGAACTGGCTCGACCCGGCCGCCACGCTCGGCATCATGGCGGTCGCGGTCGCGCTGCTCATGATCGGCGGCGAGTTCGACCTGTCGGCGGGCGTGCTGACCGGCACCAGCGGGCTCATCCTGGTCACGCTGGCCACCCGGTTCGGGCTCAACGTGTGGCTCGCCATGCTGGCCGGGCTGGCGGTGGCGCTGGCCGTCGGGTTCGTCAACGGGCTGATCGTGACCCGCACCCGGCTGCCCAGCTTCATCGTCACGCTCGGCACGTTCCTCATGCTCCAGGGCGTCAACCTCGGCGTGACCAAGGCCATCACCGGGACCGTCCAGGTCGGCGGGCTGCGCAGGGCCGACGGGTACGACGGCGCCAGCGCCCTGCTGGCCGGCACCATCGACCTCGGCGGCACCTCCTTCCGGGTGGCGATCCTGTGGTGGCTGCTGGTGACGGCCGTGGCGACGTGGGTGCTCATGCGCTCCCGGGCGGGCAACTGGATCTTCGCGGTGGGCGGCGACGAGCGGGCCGCGCGGGCGGTCGGCGTGCCGGCCGCGCGGACGAAGATCGCGCTGTTCATGACGACGGCGTTCGCCGCCTGGCTGGTCGGCTCGATCCTGGCGCTGCGCTACACCTCGGTCCAGGCCAACATCGGCATCGGCCAGGAGTTCATCTACATCATCGCGGCGGTCATCGGCGGCTGCCTGCTGACCGGCGGGTACGGCTCCGCCGTCGGCGCCGCCATCGGCGCGGTCATCTTCGGCATGGCCGACAAGGGCATCGTCTTCCTCGGCTGGGACGCCGACTGGTTCAAGTTCTTCCTGGGCGCGATGCTGCTGCTGGCCACGCTGGCCAACCGGCTGGTGCGCCGCTACGCCGAGGAGGTGCGGCATTGATCCTGGAGACTCGCGGCATCGGCAAGAGGTTCGGCTCGGTGCTGGCGCTGCGCGAGGTGTCGATGGGCGTGGCGGCCGGGGAGGTGTTGTGCGTGCTCGGCGACAACGGCGCCGGCAAGTCGACGCTCATCAAGATCCTGTCCGGCGTGCACCAGCACGACACGGGGGCGCTGCTCGTGGACGGCGAGGAGGTGCGGCTGTCGAGCCCGCGCGACGCGCTCGACCGCGGCATCGCCACCGTCTACCAGGATCTGGCGATGATCCCGCTGATGTCGGTGTGGCGCAACTTCTTCCTCGGCTCCGAGCCGCGCAAGGGCCTCGCCTTCGACGTGGCGCGGGCCCGCCGGGTGGCCCGCGAGGAGCTGCGGGCCATGGGCATCGACATCCGCGACGTGGACCAGCCGGTCGGCACGCTGTCCGGCGGGGAGCGGCAGTCGGTGGCGATCGCGCGGGCCGTGCACTTCGGCGCCCGCGTGCTCATCCTCGACGAGCCCACCTCGGCGCTCGGCGTCAAGCAGGCCGGGGTGGTGCTGCGTTACATCGCCCGCGCCCGCGACCGGGGGCTCGCCGTGGTCTTCATCACCCACAACCCGCACCACGCCCACCCGGTGGGCGACCGGTTCCTGCTGCTCAACCGGGGCGCCGGCATGGGCGAGTACGCCAAGGCCGACATCACCCCGCAGGAGCTGACGGCGCTCATGGCGGGCGGGGCGGAGCTGGAGGAGCTGGCGCACGAGCTGCGGCGCGAGTGAGGCTCTTGGGCGGGAATTGACGGTTCCTGGCGGGTGCCTGGAGGCGGGGCGAGGCACAACCATCCGGGCAAGGTGCAGCGCGAGAGCCTGGAGGTCGTCCGTGTCCACGACGGTGAGCAGGAAAGTCGTGCTGGAGCGGGCGGCGCGGGAGTTCGCCGAGGCGACCTCCAAGCCGCCTTTCATCTACGAGTTGCCGCCCGAGCAGGGCCGCGAGGTGCTGGAGAAGCTCCAGTCCGGGACCGGCGTGCCCAAGCCGGACGTCGACGAGGAGTGGATCGAGGTCGAGGGCGGCCCGACCGGGACGGTGCCGGTGCGCCTGGTCAGGCCCAAGGGCGCCACGGGCACCCTGCCGGTGATCTTCTACATCCACGGCGCGGGCTGGGTGTTCGGCTCGGCCCGCACGCACGACCGCCTGGTGCGCGAGCTGGCCGTGCGCTGCGAGGCGGCCGTGGTCTTCCCCGAGTACGACCGCGCCCCCGAGGCGCGGTATCCCACCCAGATCGAGCAGAACTACGCCGCCGCCCGATGGGTGATGGAGCACGGCGGCGAGAAGGGCCTCGACGCCGGGCGGATGGCCGTCGCCGGCGACTCGGTCGGCGGCAACATGTCCGCCGTGCTGGCCCTCATGGCCAAGGAACGCGGCGACGTGCGGCTGCGCGGCCAGGTGTTGTTCTACCCGGTCACCGACGCGAACTTCGACACCGAGTCCTACCACGACTTCGCGACCGGCTACTACCTCAACCGCGACGGCATGAAGTGGTTCTGGGACCAGTACACGACCGACGCCGGGGAGCGGGCCGGGAGCCACGCCTCGCCGCTGCGGGCCACGGACGAGGAACTGCGCGGCCTGCCGCCCGCGATCGTGCTCAACGGCGAGGCCGACGTGCTGCGGGACGAGGGCGAGGCGTACGCGGCCCGGCTGCGCGCGGCGGGCGTGGACGTGACGGCGGTCCGGCTGGCCGGGATGATCCACGACTTCGTCATGCTCGACGCGCTGCGCGACACCAACGCCGCCAGGGCCGCGATGGACCTGGCCACCGGCGCGCTGCGGACCTGGCTGCGCGCGTGACCTTCCGCATCAGGAGGAACGGCCGGGAGCTGCTGCGGAGCGGCCCGTTATTACGCCGCTCCCGGCCGGGGCCCTAGGGGGTCCCGGCCGGATCTTCACGCCGGCAGGGGTGGGGGAGAGGCACGTCCGCGTGGCATGCTCGTGACAGCCGGAAGGAGGCCCCCCGTTGCCCGCCCGCCCTGATGGCCGCCTGCTCGCGGTCAGTGACCTGCACGTCTCCTACGCCGAGAACCGCGCGATCGTCCAGGAGCTGAAACCGTCCGCGCCCGGCGACTGGCTCCTGGTGGCCGGGGACGTCGCCGAGAACGTGGAGGACATCCGCTGGGCGCTGCGGCTGCTCGCGGGCCGCTTCGAGCGGGTGGTGTGGACGCCGGGCAACCACGAGCTGTGGACGCCGCGTGGCGACCCGCCCGAGCTGCGGGGCGTGGCCCGCTACGAGCATCTGGTCGCCATGTGCAGGGAGCTGGGCGTCCTGACGCCGGAGGACCCCTACCCGCTGTGGGACGGGCCGGGCGGGCCGGTGCGGATCGTGCCGCTGTTCCTGCTCTACGACTACACGTTCCTGCCGCCGGGCATCGACTCCAAGGAGGAGGCGCTGGAGTACGCCCACGGCACCGGCGTGGTGTGCACCGACGAGTTCCTCCTGCATCCGGACCCCTACCCGAGCAGGGAGGCGTGGTGCCGGGCGCGGGTGGCGGCGACCGAGGAGCGGTTGGCGGCGGCCGGCGACGGCGTGCCGCTGGTGTTCGTCAACCACTACCCGCTCGTCCGCGAGCCCACGGACGTGCTGTGGTACCCGGAGTTCGCGCAGTGGTGCGGCACCACCGCCACCCGCGACTGGCACCGGCGCTTCCCGACGGCCGCGATGATCTACGGGCACCTGCACATCCCGCGCGTCAACTGGTACGACGGGGTCCGCTTCGAGGAGGTCTCGCTCGGCTACCCGCGCGAGTGGCGCCGCCGCCCGCCCCGCGACCTGCTGCGCGAGGTCCTGGTCGAACCGTGAGCGCGTCAGAGGAGCGCCTGGGCCAGGGCCGCGCCGCAGTACGCCGCGCCGAGCCCGGCGACGACGCTGGCGGCGGCGTTGGCCACGGCATGGAAGCGGGCGCCCTCCTCCAGCAGCCGCACCGTCTCATAGCCGAACGTCGAGTACGTCGTCAGCGCCCCGCAGAACCCGGTGCCGGCCAGCGCCATCAGCCCGCCGTCCACCGGCAGCGCGGCGAGGAACCCCAGCAGCGCGGACCCCGCCACGTTGACGGAGAGCGTCCCCCAGGGGAAGACCGTGTCGTGCCGGGCCTGCACCGCCCGGTCGGCGAGGTAGCGCAGCGGCGCGCCGACCGCCGCGCCGGCCACGATGAGCAGCAGCGTCATCGCGCCGCCGCCCGCCTCCCGGCGGCCCGCCGGGTCAGCCACATGCCGGCGGCGACGGCGGCCAGCGCCACGGCCATCGTGGCGGCCAGGTAGGCCAGCCCGACGACCGGCGCGCCCGCCTCGACCACCCGCCGCACGTCCGCCACGTACGTCGAGAACGTCGTGTACCCGCCCAGCACCCCCACGCCGAGGAACGGCCGCACGAGCCGGTGCGCCGGCCGCACCTCGGTGATCACCACCATGAGCACCCCGATGAGCAGGCAACCCGACACGTTGACCCAGAACGTCGCCCACGGGAACCCGCCCGGCGGAGCGGGCAGCGCGGACTGCAGGCCGTGGCGGGCCAGCGCCCCGAGGGCCCCGCCGGCCGCGATGGCGGCCAGGACCGGCCAGTGCAGCTCGGCGCGCTGCGCCGGGACGTGGAGATCGACGTCAGGATCGATCGGGCGTTCGGTCACACAATCCTCCCGTGTCGGAACAACTCAAGCCGGGAATTTCTCTAGAGATCTGGAAGTGCGCTCGGAGGCCCGATTGAGCACGAAGGACGCCCTCGCCCTTCTCGCAGGAGCCATCATCGTCGTTTCCCTCGTCGGCACGGCCAGGACGCCACCGGCGACGGCGGCCAGCCCGCTGGGCAACACCGGCGGCACCTTACCCGGTCTGGCCCCCATCATCTCCGACGCCGACAAGGCCGAGGCACGCGCCCTCATCCGGCGGCTGCGCACCCGTGGGCTCGGCCCCAACGCCGGCTACGACCGCACCCGCTACGGCGAGAACTGGGCCGACACCGCGCCCGGCGTGCCGTACGCGGGAAACGGCTGCCGCACCCGCGACGACCTGCTGGCCCGCGACGGCCGGAACGTGAAGTACCGCGCCGGCTCGCGCTGCGAGGTCGTGTCGCTCACGCTGGACGACCCCTACACCGGCCGGCGCATCCGCTGGCGCAAGGACCGCGCGGGCGAGGTGCAGGTCGACCACGTGGTGCCGCTCAACTACGGCTGGCGCATGGGCGCGCCGCGCTGGCCGATGTCGAAGCGGCTCGACTTCGCCAACGACCCGCTCAACCTGCTGCCCGTGGACGGCGCCGCGAACGAGGAGAAGGACGCCGCGGGGCCGTCGGGCTGGCTGCCGCCGCAGCGGCGGGTGCGCTGCGCTTACGTCACCCGTTTCGCCCAGGTCGCCGTGAAGTACGGCGTCCCGGTCACCCCGGCGGACAAGAGGGCGATGCTCGCCCAGTGCCGATGAGGGGGGCCGATGATCAGCGCGGGTCGATCCAGTCGAAGCCGTGGCCGAAGGTCTGCGCGGCCAGCACCCGCTGCCCCGCCGTGCTGGGGTGGAAGAAGTCCCACTTGCTGACGTGCTCCAGCGTGAACGGGAAGGAGAAGACCGCCCCGCCGTCGGTGCCGCACTGCGGGCCGTAGGCGGCGCACACCTGGGCGGCGGCCCGGTTGTAGGCGATCACCCGGGCGCGGACGCGGGCCCGGCGCTCGGCGTCGGCCTTCTTCGTCGACGACGGGTTGGTCAGCATCGTCGGGCAGACCCGGCCGAGCGTCCAGAACGTACGGGCCACGGGGTCGTCCTTGCCGACCTGCCACAGCCGCCGCAGGTCGGGGATGCTCGCGAACAGCACCCGGGCCTGCGGCATCCCGGCGCGCAGCGTGTCCAGCGCGGTCTCCAGGCGCTGCCGGTAGGTGGCGACCGGGGTCATGGCCTTCTCGGTGCGTACGCAGGCGTCGGTGGCGCCGATGAGCACGGTCACGTAGTCGGCCTTGGCCTCGACCGCCTTGTTCACCTGGCCGAGCAGGTCGGCGCTGGTCGCGCCGGGGGCGGCGAAGTTGAGGTTGTGGCCCTGGAGCGTTCCAGACAGCTTCGACAGGCGCTGGTAGTGGCTGGACACGGAGGCGTGGTCGCCCGCCGACCACGAGCGCGAGGTGCAGGAGACGTACCAGCCGCAGGCGTTGAAGCCGGTGGAGATGGAGTCGCCGAGAGCGGCCATGACCTCGGGGACCGGCTCCGCGAAGGAGGCAGGGGTCGCGGCGGCGGCCGGAGCCGTGACCGTACCGGTGAGGACACTAGCTGCGGCGAGAACAGGGGCCAGGCGACCGATCATGGACCCCAAGGTAGAGAGCCGGGCAGGCCCCGGCCATCGCGTCCGGGCAGGTCTTCCGTTTCGGGACCGACTTCATATGGCGGCTTGACAGCCCGCAGGCCGGACGGCCGGGCCGGCCCCTTAACGGTTCCGCTTTTTTCCGGATTTGCTTGCCTTAACGTGGCATTCACGGGGGTCAGAGTCGAACATGTTCAGGTGACGCATAGCATGTCTTGAGTGAGTGTCGCGCTCGGAACAACCCGCCCGCTGCCGGTTCGCACCACACCGGTCGGCGATCCCGGCGACCTGCTGGCCTCCCTGCCCAGGTCGTCGCCGTACGCCTGGATCAGGAACGGCGAAGGGATCGTCGGATGGGGTGAGGCGGCCCGCGTCGCCGTGCCCCCGGGCTCGGGCCGCTTCGCCTGGGCCCGCGAGTGGCTGGCCGACGTGCTCGGCGGAGCCGGGGTCCCCGGCGCGGGAGGGCCCGGCACCGGCCCGGTCGCCTTCGGCAGCTTCACCTTCGACGAGGACGCGCACGGCTCGGTGCTCGTCGTGCCGCAGGCCGTGCTGGCCCGCCGCGACGGCCGCGCCTGGCTGACCACGATCGGCGACGCGCCGCTGGAGACCGTCACGCCGGTGCTCGACCCCGGCCGCATCAGCTACGGCGACGGCAGCCTCACCGCGCCCGAGTGGGAGCACGTGGTGGCCCGCGCCGCCGCCCGCATCCGCGACGGCGAGCTGGAGAAGGTCGTGCTCGCCCGCGACCTGGTCGCCACCGCCGAGCGGGCCATCGACGTGCGGCTGCTGCTGTCGCGGCTGGCCCGCCGCTACCCCGAGTGCTACACGTTCTCCGTCGCGGGGCTGGTCGGCGCCACGCCCGAGCTGCTCATCCGGCGCACCGGCCAGGAGATCGAGTCGCTGGTGCTGGCCGGCACGACCGCGCGCGGCACCGGCCCGGCCGACGACCTCGCCCGCGGGACCGCGCTGCTCGCCTCCGCCAAGGACCGGCACGAGCACGAGTGCGCGATCGCCTCCGTCCGCACCGCGCTGGGGCCGCTCTGCTCGTCGCTGGAGACGCCCGACGAGCCCGAACTGCTCGTGCTGCCCAACGTCCAGCACCTCGCCAGCCACGTCACCGGGCGGCTCGCCGACGGGGCGTCGGTGCTCGACGTGGTCGCCGCCATGCACCCGACGGCGGCCGTCGGCGGCACCCCGACCGACCTGGCGTCCAAGATCATCCGCGAGCTGGAGGGCATGGACCGCGCCGGCTACGCGGGGCCGGTCGGCTGGATCGACGCCAACGGCGACGGCGAGTGGGGCATCGCGCTGCGCTCGGGGCTCGTACGCGGGCGGCGGGCCCGGCTGTTCGCCGGCTGCGGCATCATGGGCGACTCCGACCCGGCCGCCGAGCTGGCCGAGGCGCAGGCCAAGTTCCGCGTCATGCAGTACGCCCTGGAGGGATAGGCCGCTCAGGCGGGGACGTGCACGTCCTCGCCGACGCTCACCCGGGCGCGGCCCGCCGTCAGCGTCGCCACCCAGTCGCCGAACGCCGCCACCTCGTCCTCGCCCACCGCCACGCTGAAGGTGACCTGGGCGGCGTAGGCGACGTCCTCGACCGCGTACCGCGAGGCGCGCAGGTCGTTCTCCACCCGGCCGGCCTGGTCGTGCGCCACCGCCACGCGCACCCGCCTGGCCGGCACCATCCGCACCGGCTCGGCCCGGTCCAGGGTCTCGGTCACCGCCGAGCCGTAGGCGCGCACCAGCCCGCCCGCGCCGAGCAGCACGCCGCCGAAGTAGCGCGTCACCACCGCCACCACGTCGCTGTAGCCGCGCCCGACCAGCGCCTGCACCATGGGCGTGCCCGCGGTGCCGCCCGGCTCGCCGTCGTCGTCGCCCTTCTGAATGCGCTGCCCGATGACGTAGGCCGTGCAGTTGTGGGTGGCGCCGGCGTGCTCGCGCCGCCGCCCGGCGATGAACGCCGCCGCCTCCTCCACGCTGCGCGCGGGCGCGACCGCGCAGATGAAGCGCGAGCGCCGCACCTCGGTCTCGTGCTCGACGGGGGCGGTGAGGGTGAGGTACGGGGCAGGCACATTCGACAGGGTATGCCCTCGCCCGTGGCGGTCGGCGGGCTACCATCGCCTACAGACCTCAGGGGAGGGTCTTATGCGGAAATCGAGGCAATTGCCGGTAGATGTCGCCGACGACGTCATGCCCTTCGCCACCCTCGCCATCGGCGCCTACGGGGTGAGCGTGCTGGCCAGGACCAGGGAGTCGGCCGCCGGCACCCCGGTCGCCCTCGGCACGCGGGTGCTGCAGCGGGTGTTCGGCCGGGGCGACGCCCACTCCCGAGGGCTCATCGAACGGGTGGCGAGGGCGACCGGGGACGGCCGCGCCGGCGACGGCAGGGAGGCGTTGCGCTCGGCGATCGTGGCGGCCTTCCGCGACGATCCGATCCTGGGCCCCGAGGTGGCCGCGATGCTGCTCCGAGCCCCAGTGGCCGCCGACCGCGCCTGAATCCGCGCCTGGGCCCGCGGCCTCATGTGCCCCCGGCCGACTCCGGCACGGCGTCGGGAGCGGGCGGGCCCTGGCCGCGGAGGCGGTCCATGTCGCGGGCGGCCGGATGCAGCCCCGCGAGCGTGGTGGTCAGCGCGTAGACCACGCCGCAGGCGACCAGCACCGGCGCCAGCCCGGCCGCCGCGACCGCCGCCCCGGCCAGCACCCCGGCGACGGGGATCCCGGAGAAGGCCAGCGACGTCTGCAACGCGCCCACCCGGCCGAGCAGGTCACGGGGCACCCGCTCGTACGCGACCGCCCCCAGGATCGGGTTGAGGAACCCGCCGCAGAACCCGCCCACCCCGAACACCGCCATCACCGCCCATACCGGCACGCCGTCCACGGCCAGGATCAGGTACTGCGGCGGCCCGGCCACCAGGAACGCGGCGAAGAACACCGGCCGCCGCCGCAGCCGGTGCGCCAGCGCCGCCGCCACCAGCCCGCCCCCGATGGCGGTCAGCCCCATGAACCCCCGGCTGAGACCCCAGACCGCGGGCCCGTGGCCCGACTCCTCGGCCCACACGGGCCCGAGCACCTGGGCGTAGGCCGCGTCCAGCAGGTTCGTCACCGCCACCGTGCCGATCAGGACCAGCAGCAGCGGCTGCCCGCGCAGGAACGCCCACCCTTGCCCGAACCGCCGCCAGTACCCGTCCGGGCCGTCCTCCTGGGCGGACGGGGCGGCGGCGCGGCGGCCCATGCCGTGCGGCAGCGCCCAGGCCACCACCACCGATCCCAGCGCGAAGCAGCCGGCGCTGACCGCGAGCCCGGCCGGCGCGCCCAGGGCGGCCACCATCGCGCCGCCCGCGACCGGCCCGACGAGCTGGGCCAGCCGCTCCACCGCGCCCATCAGCCCGGTGGCCCGCTCCAGCGGCACCCGCCCCCGGTCGGCCGCCTCGGGCACCATGATCGACTTGGCCAGGTCGCCGGGCCCGCGTGCCGCCCCGATGACCGCGACCAGCCCGGCCAGCACGCCGAGCGGCAGCAGCGACAGCGCGTGCAGCAGCGCGATCGCCCCGGCCGCGCCCGCGCTCACCACGTCCCCGGCAAGTGACACGCGCCGCGGCCCGATCCGGTCGAGCAGCGGCCCGGCCATCAGCTTGACCACCACGTACGGCGCCATCTCGGCGAACGCGATGACGCCCGTCCAGACCGGGCTCCCCGTGGTCACCAGCACGAACCAGGGCACCGCGATGGCCGACACCCGCGTGCCGGTGAGCGACACCGCCACGGCCGCCAGCACCCCCGCGAGCGGCCTGGGCAGCGCCGTCGCGGCCATCAGTCCTCCCCGGACCCGTCGCCCGTCCTGCCGCCTGTCCTGTCGCCCGTCCCGTCGTCGAGCTCGGGCAGGATCTCGGTGATCAGCACGACCCGCCGGGCGTCCGGGGGCGCCTCCTCGCCGTCGCGCCGGTAGCGGGCGATCACCTCGCCCAGCTCCTCCCGCAGCCGCCACCCCTCCTCCTCGGTGAGGCGCAGCGCGAAGGAGCTGAGGTCGAGCACCCGCCGCCAGCCGCGCGGCATGGTCTGCAACTCGTTGAGCGCCTGCTGGGTGCGCAGGTTGTACAGGGCCGCGATGGAGTGCATGTAGGCGTGCACGGCCTCCGGCTCGGCGTCGGTGAGCCCTTCGTCGTCGAGCCGGGTGACGCGGTGGACCGAACGCCACCAGCGCTCCCGCGCGTTGCCGCGTTCGGCGTCCTCCTCCACGAACCCGGCCGCGCCCAGCTTGCGCAGGTGGTAGCTGGCGGTGCCGGAGTTGACGCCGAGGCGTTCGGCGAGGCGGGTGGCGGTCGAGGGGCCGTGCTTGCGCAGCAGCTCCACGAGCTGGACGCGGACGGGGTGGGCGAGCGCCCGCAACCCTTTGGCGTCGAGGACGACGACGCCGCTCTCCAAGGGGTCGGTCATGGCTCCACCTTAAACCGCAAACACTTCTTCGCGAAGGATTGTTTGCGGTTCACGGCCGGGCAGGCGTCCTCCACGGCAGGAGCAGTGGTGAACTCAGCACGAAGTTGACATCCTTCCCCCATGCCCATCGAGCAGAATGTGCTTTTGCTGTTCACCATGACCACCATCATCGCGATGATCACTCCTGGGCCGGACATGCTGTTCGTCCTGGGCTGCGGGATGCGCGGCGGCCCGCGCGCCGGCCTGCTCGCCACGGCCGGGGTGGCGACGAGCGAGGCCGTCCACGTCGCCGTGGCCGCCGCGGGGCTCGCGGCCCTCTTCGAGATGGTGCCGGTGGCCTTCACCGTGGTACGGATCGTCGGAGCCGGATACTTGATCTACCTCGGCGTGCAGATGATCCGTCACCGCAAGGGTGTGGATCACGAGATGCCCGTGGACGGCGGGGGAGGGATGTCCGGACGCCGGGCGTTCACCAGCGGCCTGCTGACCAACCTGCTGAACCCGAAGATGGTCACCTTCACCATCGCCTTCCTGCCCCAGTTCATCAACCCGCAGCTCGGCCAGGTCTGGTTGCAGTTCGCGATCCTCGGCGCCGTTCTGATCGTGCTGGAGTTCGTGGTGGACGGCACGGTCGGCGTGCTCGCGGGCAGGATCGGAGGCTGGCTGCGCCGTCGGCGCGCGGCTCGCCGACGGGTCGACATCGCCACGGGAGGCATCTTCATCGGTCTGGGAGTACGGCTGGCCGTCGAGCGGTGAACGCGCCGCACGAGCCCGGTTGACAGGCCGGCGGGATCATCGCCCGCCGGCCGGACCGGGTCCGTCAGCTCACGAGGTCAGGATGTGGCCTCGGGAGCGACCGGCACCGCCGCGAGTCGTACGGCGGGCTCGGCGGTGGCCTGAGCAGGGGGCTCCGGGGCGGATGGCTGGGCGGGCGACTGGTCGGGCGGCTGGGCCGTACGCGGGACGTAGGTGCCGTCGCGGCGGGCCAGCAGCTCGGCCAGCAGCGCGTCCCACTTGCGCCCGACCTCCTCCACGCTGTACGTCGCCGCCGTCTCCAGCGCCCGGGTGCCCAGGTCGCGGCGGAGCTGCTCGTCCTCGATGACCCGGATGATGCCGGCCGCCAGGTTCGCGTTCGTACGCGGCTTGATCAGCAGCCCGTCCACCTCGTTCTTGATCATCTCCTTGGGGCCGTGCGGGCTGTTGAAGCTGACGATCGCCAGCCCCTTGGCCATGGCCTCCAGGACCGTCATGGGGAAGCCCTCGTGGCGCGAGCTCATCACGTACAGCGACGCCTTCTCCAGCTCGGCCCCGACGTCGGTGGTCGGACCCGGCAGCTCGACCTTGTCCTGCAGCCCCGCCTCGGCGATCTGCGTCCGCAGGTTGTCCTCCTGCGGCCCGGCGCCGAAGATGCGCAGCTTCCAGTCGGGGTGGGCGGCGGCGACGGTCTCCCAGGCGGTGATGAGCCGGTGGAAGCCCTTGATCCGGGTCATGCGGCCGACCGCGACGGCGACCTTGGCGTCCAGCTTCGACGGGTCGCCGGACATCGGCGGCACGGCGTTGGGGATGCGGGTGAGCTTGCGCGGCTTCTTCGGCAGCGCCTCGCGGTAGTCGTTCAGATCGGCCCTGGTGAGGGTGACGAGGGCGTCGAGGCGGCGGTAGCGCCACTTGATGAGCTTCTGCACCGCCTCGGGCTGCGTGCGCAGCGCCACGTGCTCCTGCCCGATCGTGATCACGCCCGGCAGGGCTAACTGCGCCATCACGAGGTTGAGCCCCGGGCGGGTGCCCATGAGCACGCCCGTGTCGAGTGAGCGGATGTAGCGGGCGAGCCGCAGGTCGGTCCAGAGGTTGAAGCGGTGGTAGGCCGACTCCTCCTTGGGGATCAACCGGCTCGGCCGCTTCGACAGCAGCACGCGCAGCGGGTTGCGGCTCGGCCGCAGCCGGTCGTCCAGGAAGCGGAAGCGCACCCGAGGGTCGATGGGGAAGAACGGCTCTTCGGCCTCCTTCAGGATGCTCACGATCTCCACGTCGTGCTCCTCGGCCAGGTAGCCGGCCAGGTTGAACACGGTCCTGATCGTGCCGCCCATGCCGTGGGCGTGCAGCAGCAGGATGCGGATCCGCTGGGTCGAGGGGGGCGGCGCGTTCCGCGCCTTGCGCCGGTTGTACCCCCGATAGAGCCGCAGCGCGGCCGATTTGCCCTTGCGTGCGAGTGCGCGCACCGTACGGGTCCCCCTTGAGAACGAGAAAGCGATCAACAACACTTCACGGCCGCGCGCGAGGTTGCCCCCGCGCCGGCCGGCGTTCACCTGAGCGGTCTAGCGTGAGCGGGAAGCACTGATCATCCCCGGTGTGCTTTCCTCACCTATGATCATTAGACGCCGCGAGGGTGACTAAGGTTGCATACGCGGCCGATGCCGCGGATCGGGCGTGTGCGGGGGATGCTCGGCCAGCAGCTCCAGCGCCACGTCGATGGCCCGTTCGAGCTGGGTGTCCACGCCGCGCGCGTAGTCCTGCGGGGTGATGTCCACTTCGATGTCGGGATCGGTGCCGTAGTTCTCCACCTGCCAGCCGACGTCGTCGAAGGCGAAGGAGAACTCCGGCTGCGTCGTCACCGTGCCGTCGGCGAGCTGGTGGCGCGGCCAGATGCCGATGACGCCGCCCCAGGTGCGTTTGCCCACCAGCGGCCCCAGCTTCAGCAGCTTGAAGGTGTGGCTGAAGATGTCGCCGTCGGAGCCCGCCCACTCGTTGGTGATGGCGACCAGCGGCCCGCGCGGCGACTCCGGCGGGTACGGCTCCGCCGCCCCCCACCGCGGGTAGTCGTAGCCGAGCCGGCGCCGGGCCAGCTTCTCCAGCAGCAGCGCCGAGACGTGACCGCCGCCGTTGAAACGCACGTCCACGACGAGCGCGTGCCGGTCGTGCTCGGCGAGGAACCCCCGGTGGAACTCGCCGAACCCGTCCGGCCCCATGTCGGGCACGTGCAGGTAGCCGACGCGGCCACCGGAGCGCTGGTGGCAGCGGGCCCGGTTGAGGTTGACCCAGTCGCGGTAGCGGGCCGGCTGCTCGTCGGCCAGGGTCCGTACGGTGACCGCGAACACCTTCTCGCCGCGCCGCAGGGTCAGCTCCACCTCCTCGCCGGCCTGGTTGACCAGGCGCTCGTTCGGGGTCGCGACGCCGTCGCCGATGGGCGCGCCGTCGATGGCCAGCACCGCGTCGCCGGGGCGTACGTCCAGGCCGAGGCGGTTGAGCGGCGAGGTCGCCTTCGGGTCCCACGGGTCGCCGGTGACGAGGGAGGCGATGTGGTAGACGCCGTCGCGGCGCTCCCAGTCCACGCCCAGCTTGCCCTGCGTGTAGTCGGGGCCGGGACGGTACTCGCCGCCGCTCTCGTAGGCGTGGCTGGTGGCCAGCTCGCCGTGCAGCTCCCACAGCAGGTCGGAGAACTCGCCCCGGGTCGTCACCCGGTCCACCAGCGGCTGGTAGCGGTCGTACACGGCCGGCCAGTCGACGCCCGCCATGTCCTCGGTCCAGAAGTTCTCCCGCTGCAGCCGCCACGCCTCGCGGAACATCTGCCGCCACTCGGCCTCCGGGCACACCGACACCTTGATCCGCGACAGGTCGATCCAGCCGCTCTCGCGCCCCGGCCGGTCGTCGTCGTGGCCCGGCACCTCGCCCGCCTTGACCACGCGCAGCCGCGAGCCGGTCCGGTACAGCAGCGTCCTGTGGTCGCGGCCCAGCTCGAAGTCCGTGACGCCCTCGGCGAAGGTCTCGTTGTCGTTCTTGGCGAAGTCGTACAGGTGCAGGACGTTGTCGCCCTCCACCGGGCTGGTGAGGATGAGCGCCTTGCCCTTCAGCCCGGCCACCCGCTCGTAGCGGCCCTCGGGGAGCGGGAAGGCGGTCACCCGGCGGGCCAGGCCGTCCACGTCCACGCGCAACGCCTCCGGCCGCTCCTCGCCGCCCTCCTCCTCGTCCCCGTCGTCGTCCTCGTCGTCGTCCTTCCGCTCCAGGGGACGCTGGCGCGGCACGAACGGGTCCGGCACGTCGGCGCGCAGCGCCACCACGTACGGGCGGGTGCCGAGCGGGAAGCCCAGGTCGAACTGGAGCTGGTCGTAGACGGGGGAGAAGGTCCGCTGGCCGATGAAGTAGAGGTAACGGCCCTCGGGGTCGAAGGCCGGCATCGAGTCGATCAGCACCGGCTCGGTCGCCTGCACGGTCCGCCCGC
Organism: Nonomuraea sp. LP-02; assembly: GCF_036289125.1. Lineage (NCBI taxonomy): Bacteria > Bacillati > Actinomycetota > Actinomycetes > Streptosporangiales > Streptosporangiaceae > Nonomuraea > Nonomuraea sp. LP-02. The sequence continues at coordinate 1,183,898 of NZ_JAXCLK010000001.1, forward strand.
TCTCCGGATGGTGCAGCTTGATCGCGGTGGTCTGGGCGTTGAGCGGGGCGGCGTAGGCGAGCCAGGAGCCGTCGGGCGACCAGGCGGGGTCCTCCGGCGAGCCGTACGGGTTGGCCTCCACCAGGTCGCAGCGGCCCGTGGCGAGGTCGAGCAGGTGCAGCTCGTAGCGGTGGTTGACCACGGCCACCCGGTCGTGCGCCGGGTCGGGCACCAGCGCGGTGATCCGGCCCAGCCGGGCGACCTCCGTGCCGGGGCCGCCCTCGCGGCTCTCCAGGACGACCAGCCGCTCCTCGTCGGCGTCGTCGCTGGCCGCCGCGATCAGCCGTACGCCGTCGTTGAGCCAGGTCAGGAAGCGGTAGCGGACGCCGTCCTCGGCGCCCTGCCGGCGTACGGGGCCCTCCCAGTCGGCCATCGTGTACGCCTTGCCGCGCGCGGTGATCGCCAGCGCGCTGCCGTCGGGGCTGAGCGTGGCGCTCTCCAGATAGTCGGCCGCCTCGACGAAGCGCCGGTTGCGCTGGGTGCGCGAGCTGGCCAGCGCCACCTCCAGCCGGCGCGGCCGCTCGCCGGGCTCCAGCAGGTAGAGGTCCGCGCCCGCGTGGTAGACCAGCCGGTGCCCGTCGCCGGACAGGTTTCGGGCGTAGTAGTCGTCGTGGTGGGTGAGCTTGCGCAGGTCGCCGCCGTCGGGCAGGCACGAGTAGACGTTGCCGACGCCCTCGTGGTCGCTGATGAAGCACACCCGCCCGCCGCTCCAGCAGGGGGAGGCGAGGTTGCCCGGCAGCCGGATCAACCGCCGGAACTCGCCCCCGCCGGTGGGGTCGATCCACAGGTCGCCCACCGTGCCGCCCCGGTAGCGCTTCCAGCGGGCCGGGTCGGCGGTGTTGCGGCCGAGCACGATCATGCCGCCAGGGCCGTACGCGATGGAGTTCGCGGGACCGTACGGCAGCCGCTCCGGCACCTCGCCCGGCGCCACCCGGTGCAGCCACTTGCGCCCCTCGAACGGCTGGGACTGGTCGCTGGCGTAGAGGATGCGGCCCTCGGGGTCCCAGCCGGTCACCGTGCAGCGCGCGCCGTGGAAGGTCACCCGGCGGGCCGCGCCGCCGGACGCCGGCATGACGTAGACCTCCTCGGGGCCCTCCTCGCGGCCGACGAAGGCGAGCTGGTCGCCACGGGGGGAGATGCGCGGATAGCCGGCCTCGGCGAGCCCGGCGGTGAGGCGGAAGGCCCGGCCGCCCTGGGCGGAGACCATCCACAGGTCGTCCTCGGCGGCGAACACCACGACGTCCTGGAACACGGAGGGGAAACGCAGGTAGGCGGACATCGCGGCAGCTCCACGGTCGATGCGACAGCCGGGAGCCGGGCTCCCGGCTGTCCGATCATGTCACCATAGATCAGCTCTCGTCGGAGCCCTTCCTGGTTTCTTTCTTCGTCTCCTTGGCCTGCCTGCTCGTCTTGATGGCCTGCTTCTTCGACTTGCCCGACTTCGTGGCAGGTTTCTTCTTCGTGTCTGCCATTGGAATCCCCCCTGTACGGACAGAGCGCACGCGATGATTCGTGCACCAAGCTCATTGCTACCCATTTGTGCACGAAACCCGACATGCCGCCTATATGCGCCTTACAACAGGCGAAGTTGCTCGGGCGGCGAGCCCTGGCCCTGCCCCGGGCCGTGCCCCGGATTCTGCCCTGCGGCCGGGCGGGGCGGGCGGCGGCGGGCCATTGCCGGGACGGCGCGGCCCACGCCGAAGCGCTCGGCCAGCTCGCGCACCTGGGCCGTGATCCGCGCCTGGTAGGCCTTGGGCGCGTAGGCGCCGCGCCCGTAGAGCTCCAGGTAGCGCGGCACCAGGCGCGGGTGCTCGCGGGAGAGCCAGCGCAGCCACCACTCGCGCGCCCCGGGCCGCAGGTGCAGCACGATGGGCGTGACGTACGTGGCGCCCGCCTCGGCGATCGCCTTGACGGTGCGTTCGAGCTGCGCGGGGGAGTCCGTGAGGTAGGGGAGGACCGGCGCCATCAGCACGCCGCACGCGATGCCGTGGTCGTTGAGCGTGCGGCAGACCTCCAGGCGGCGCAGCGGGTGGGGCGCGCCCGGCTCGACCGCCCGCCAGGGCCCAGGATCGACGAACCCGGCCGAGACGGCGGCGCTCACCTCGGTGACCTCGGCCGCCTCGGCGAGCAGGTCGAGGTCGCGCAGGATCAGTGTGCCCTTGGTGAGGATGGAGAACGGGTTGGCGGCCTCGCGCAGCGCGGTCAGGATGCCGGGCATCAGGCGATAGCGGCCCTCGGCGCGCTGGTAGCAGTCGACGTTGGTGCCCATGGCGATGTGGTGGCCGCCCCAGCGCGGCGCGGCCAGCTCCCTGCGGGCCAGCTCGGCGGCGTTGACCTTGACCACGATCTTGGAGTCGAAGTCCGCCCCGGAATCCAAATCAAGATATTCATGCGTTTTCCGGGCAAAACAGTAAATACACCGATGGCTGCAGCCGCGATAGGGGTTGATCGTGTACTCGAACGGCACGCGACTCGCGGCCGGCACACGGTTGACGATCGAGCGGGCCTGGATCTCGTAGAAGGTCATGCCCTGGAACTCGGGCGTGTCGAACGTCCGCGTGACCGCTCCGCGAGCGAACAGCGGGACGGACGGATCGGCCTCACCATCGGCGGTCAGGCGCAGGTTGTCCCAGCGCATGCCATGATTAGAACAAAAGTTCGAGCTTGATCGCAAACCGAAAAGAGGGTGCAATTACCTGGTCAGGCCGTGGCTAATGATCTTCATGGTTGGGCAGGAAGAGGCCACAGAGCTTGCGTTCCGGAGGTGCACGTATGGCCTGGTCGCAGGACGAGGAGCGGATGCTCGCCGAGATCGAGCAGCACCTCGTCGAGGATGATCCGCGACTCGTCGCACGGCTCGAGTCGTTCAACGAACGAGTCCGTCGCAGCGAGGCCAGGTCACAGGGGCAGCCCGGCGCCTGGCGCCGGCCGCGCCGCTCGACGGTCATCATCCTGGTCAGCTGGGTGCTCATCGCCACGCTGGTCTCCACACTCCTGATCATGGTCCTGCACAACGAGCCGGCCGCGGGGCGGTCGCTGGGCGCGGTGCCCGGCGAACCGGCGGCCGAAGTCACCACCGACACCGCCGCCGTCCCCGCCTCGGCGGGGACTCACTGACGCCCGTCAGCGTCGTCCGGTCCAGGACGCGTCAGCGTCGTTCGGTCCAGGCGCGGCGGATCTCGCCGTAGCCGAGCACGGTGATCCCCTCCTGCCGTATCAGCTCGCGCGCCCGCGGCGAGGTCAGGAACTCGTGGTCGCCGTGGCGCACCCGCCACCCGTCGGGGTCGGCCGCCCGTGACGAGGGCCCGCCGAGGCCGGGGTGCACCGCCCACTCGCTCAGGCCGGGCGGCAGCTCGCGCAGCGCGCGGGCGTACGCCTCGGCCCGGCCGGTGACGTCCAGTGCGAAGCTGTCCAGGAAGTCATGGTCGAGCGCGGGCAGGCCGCGGGCGCGCAGCAGCTCCCGCGACGGCTCCAGCCACGCCCGCACCGCCAGGCCGTGCTCGTCGGCCAGCTCCAGGGTCAGCTCGAACACGTCCGCGCGCCCGCCGTCGGCCAGACAGTGCCAGTCCAGGTGCGACGGCTCCAGTCCCGCGTCCAGCACGGCGCGGAGCTGCGCCCGGAACTCGATCTCGATCTCGTCCAGGCGGGCGCCGGCCAGGACGCCGGGAGCCTCCTCGAAGGAGGGGAACCCGCCGGCGGCGTCCAGCAGCGACGGGATCAGCGCCCGCGGGGCGAGCGGCCCCCACGGGCGGCCCGGTTGCTCGCACACCAGCGTCAGGTGGACGCCGAACGGGATCTCCGGCCGGTCGCGCAGCAGCGTCATCGCGTGCGCCGCCGCCGGGCAGGGCGTCATGAGGCTGCACGAGGCGGCGACGCCGTTCTCGATCGAGTGGACGACGGCCTCGTTGACCTCGGGGTGGAGTCCGAAGTCGTCGGCGTTGACGATCAGCAGGCGCGCCTCGGGCGGGAAACCCGGCAACGAGGCGGACGGTCGTGCAGTCATCTCCTTACCATGATCTTGGTGAACGGCCTGCACAACCCATTTTCATGACGACGCGGTCGCGATGCGGATCTCCGGCTCGTGGCGTACCGGGAAGTTCACCGACGAGGCGATGAAGCAGGCCTTGTGGGCGTCGGCGTGCAGGGCGGCGGCCTTCTCCGCCATCTCCGGGGCGGCCACCGTGACCTCGGGGCGCAGCACGACCTCCGTGAAGTGGCCGCCCGCCGCCGTCTGCTCCATCGTGCCGCCGGCGCGGTCGACGTACGCGGTGACGACGACCCCGTTGACCGCGCACAGGTGCAGGTACGACAGCATGTGGCACTGCGACAGCGCGCCGACCAGCAGTTGCTCCGGGTTCCAGCGGGACGGGTCGCCGCGGAAGGCCGGGTCGGAGCTGCCGGGGATGACGGCAGCCGGGCCGTCGGCGGACAGCTCGTGGTCGCGGGCGTAGTCGCGGTAGCCGCTGGTGCCTGAACCCTTGTCGCCGGTCCAGGTCACGACGGTGGCGTAGGTGTGGTGGCGGGTCATGGGCGGTCTCCCTCTGGTCGCGGTTCGTGGGCGTGGCTCGTGGTCGTGCGGGTGTCCAGGACGTGGGCGCGGGCGACGGCGGCCGCCTCCTCGGGGCGGCCCGCCGTGATAGCGGCGAGCAGGTCCTCGTGCTGCGCGGAGACGTACGCGTGCCGGTCGGGCGGCGCCAGCGAGCGCAGCGTGGACACCTGGATCTGGTCCCAGACGCGCTCCAGGGTGCGCAGCGCCAATGCGTTGCCGGCCAGCTCGGCGATCGTCTGATGGAAGCGGCGGTTGAGCGGGACGGCGTCGGCCAGGCGCCCCTCGGCCGTGGCGGCCGCCGTCCGCGCCGCGACGTCGTGCAGCGCGCGCAGGTCGGCGGGGGCGATGCGGCCCTCGCGCTGCCGCGCCGCGGCCAGCTCGGCGGTGAGCGCCTCCAGGGCGGCCCGTACCTGGTAGGCCTCGTCCAGGTCGCCCTCCTCCAGGACGACGACCGTGACGCCGCGCCCGGCCGGCCGGACCAGGCCGTCGGCGGCCAGCGCCCGCAGCGCCTCCCGCACGGGGGTGCGGCTCATCCGCAGGCTCGCGGCCACCTCCATCTCGGTCAGCCGCGCGCCCGGCGGATAGGCGCCGCCGAGGATCAGCTCGCGCAACCGGCTGCACGCCACGTCGGTCTGCATGGAAAGGATCTTAGGGCTTTGCATACATTGCATGCAAAGCGGGAGGTATTGCCGGAGAATACTCGCAGACGTATACTCGCAAACGAGTAAGGAGAACGTCATGGCGAAGCGGCGGCCCGTGCGCAACCTGCTGGGACTGGCCGTGCTCACCGTGCTCGTGCAGCGCCCCATGCATCCGTACGAGATGGCCTCGGTCCTGCGGGCCCGCGCCAAGGACCGCGACATGCGGATCAAATGGGGCTCCCTCTACACGGTGGTCGGCAACCTGGAGAAACACGGCCTGATCGCCGCCGTGGAGAGCAACCGCCAGGGCGCCCGCCCCGAGCGCACCGTCTACCGCGTCACCGACGCCGGCCTCGCGGAGGCCGCCGACTGGACGCGGGAGCTGCTCGCGACCCCCGCGGAGGAGCCGTCGGCGTTCGAGGCCGGGCTGTCGGTCCTGGGCGGCCTCGGCCCCGACGAGGTCGCCGAGCTGCTGCGGCGGCGGCTCGCCGTCCTGGAGCGGCACCTCGCGGCCGGCCGGGACGAGCTGGAGCGCGACGGGCGGGAGGTGCCCCGGCTGTTCCTCCTGGAGGCCGAGTACGCGCTCGCGATGCGGCGGGCCGAGGCCGCCTGGGTGGGTGGCCTGCTCGCCGAGCTCACGGACGGCACGTTCCCCGGCCTGGACGCCTGGCGCGCCTACCACGAGACCGGCCGGCTCCCCGACGACGTGGCCGCCGCCGCCGAAAGGGGACGCCTGGACGACTGAAGCAAGAACCCGGCGGCGGTGCTGGCACACCGCCGCCGGGTGACCTCGCATCCGACAGACCCGCGGAGCGGACCCCGGCCACGAGGTGGCAACGGCAACAATAGCCGGGCTCCCCGCCGCGGTCCCGACCATGGGGAGCAAACATGATCACTCTTGACCGCGTGACGTCGGAGGACGGCACGGAGATCGCCTACCGCCGCCTCGGCGGCGACGGCCCCGGCCTGGTGCTGCTGCACGGCGCCATGCAGACGGGGCACGGCAACATCGAGCTGGCCGAGGCCCTGTCCGGCGCGTTCACCTGCTACGTCCCCGACCGGCGCGGCCGGGGCCGCAGCGGCCCCGCGGGACCTCGCTACGGGCTCGCCCGCGAGGTCGAGGACCTCTCCGCGCTGCTGGCCGCGACCGGCGCCGAGCACGTCATGGGCGTCAGCTCGGGCGCCGTCATCGCTCTGCGCACCGCACTGGCCCGCCCGGAGCTGCGTACGGTCGTCGCCTTCGAACCGCCCCTCGACCTCGACGGCTCCAACCCGACCGGCTGGCTGGAGCGCTTCGACAGGGAGCTCGCCGCGGGCCGCGTCCCCGCGGCGCTGGTCACCGGCATGCTGGGGACCCGCATGGGCCCGGCGTTCCTCGGCCTGCTGCCGCGGCCCCTGCTGGAGGCCATGACCACCGCGATGCTCAAGCGGCAGGACAGGACGGCCGCCGACGGCGAGCCCACGTTCCGTGAGCTCGCGCCGACCCTCCGCCAGGACGTCCAGGTCGTCGCCGAGACCGCCGACGACCTCGACGCCTACCGCCGCGTGGAGGCCGAGGTGCTGCTGCTCGGCGGCACGAGGAGCCCCGCCTACCTCAGGAACGTCCTCACCGCCCTGCGAGGAGTGCTGCCCCGCTGCCGCCGCGTGGACCTGCCCGGCCTCGACCACAGCGCCACCTCGAACGCCTCGATGCGCGGCAGGCCGGAACTGGTCGCGGCGGAGGTCCGCCGCTTCCTGCGGGCGGCGGGTTAGAGGTTCTTCAGGAAGGTGGCGGCGACCGGCGCGGCCACCGCGCCGCCCCCGCCGCCGCCCTCCACGATCACCGCGAACGCCACGTCGCCCTTGAACCCCATGAACCAGGCATGGGTCTCCAGCTTGTCGCCGACGTTGTACTCGGCCGTCCCGGTCTTGCCGTGCGTGCCCGCGGGCAGGCCGGCCTTCTTGGCGGTGCCCTTGGTGACGACGGCCGCCATCATCGTGTGGAGCCGGCTCTTCACCCCGCCGGGCAGCGCGCGCTCGGCCGCCTTCTGCTTCAGCGACGGCACCAGCGTCGGCGGACGCCACGTGCCGTCGGCGATGGCGGCCGCCACCGAGGCGATCGACAGCGGGCTGGCGGTGATCCTGGCCTGCCCGAACGACTCCGCCGCGAGCTCGGCGTCCGACTGCGGCTTGGGGAAGCTCGCCGGGGTGGCCGGGACGCCGATGTTGAGCGGCTGGTTGAAGCCGACCGCCTCGGCCGCCTTCAGCAGCTTCGTCGCGCCCAGCTTCGACTGGGCGAGCGGCGCGAAGGTGGTGTTGCACGAGTGGGCGAAGGAGTCCAGGAACGACAGCGAACCGAACGCCTCGTTGTCGGAGTTGCGGATCTTCAGGCCGCCGACGGTGGCGTACTCGGGGCAGGTGACGGTGTCCTCCGGCGACATGCCCGCCGCCAGCAGCCCGATCGCGGTGACCGCCTTGAACGTCGAGCCGGGCGGGTAGCGGCCGTCCAGCGCCCGGTTGAACCCGCCGCGGTTGTTGACCACCGCCAGGATCTCCCCGGTCGAGGGCCGGATCGCCACCATGGAGGTCGGCTTCTCCACGTCCTTGACCGCGGCCACGGCCGCGGCCTGGGCACGCGGGTCGAGCGAGGTCTGGACCGGCTCGCCCTCGCCGCCCTCGATGGTCTCCAGCGTCTTGCCGCCGAGCTTGATGTCGGTGGACGGCGTGCCGGCCAGCCGCTTCTGGAACGTCTCCTGCAGCCCGCCGCGGCCGATCGCCTGCCCCGCCTTGTAGGCCGAACCGAGCTTGGCGACGTCCTCTTTGGACGCCTTGTCCAGGAAGCCGACGAGCTGCTGCACGGAGCCGCCGACCGAGCCGTCGTCGATGCGCCCGCCGTCGGCGTCGGTGATCTCCGCCCGCTGCGGCCAGCGCGTCTTGATCGAGAACTCCGCCCCGTCCGTGAACTCGGGATGCAGGGCCGTGGGCGACCAGTCGACCTTCCAGGTGCGATCGGCCACGACCAGGTCGAGCCGGCCGTCGTAGGACCAGTCGCCGACGTTCTTCAGCTTCAGCGTCACGGTGTAGGGGACTCGGGCCTTGCCGTCGCCCTCGGCCACCTGGCCCAGCCGGACCGAGGTGCGCTCCACGCCGAGCGCGGCGCGCTGCTGCTCGTAGACGCCGAGCTGCTGGGGTGTCGCCAGCTCCCTGGCCATCGCGGCGGCGTCATTGGACTGCCAGGCCGCGACGAACCGCTGTGCGGTGCCGGCGGGCGTGCCCCGGGTGTGCAGCACGTAGTAGGCGCCGCCGGCCGCGGCTCCCACCGCGAGCACGGCCGCGGTGGACACGATCGCGATGGTCCGGCCCCGTGCCACCGATCAGCCCCCCGCCTCCGCCGACGATGTGCGGGCCACGACCGCGCCGTTGGCCCCCTTGACGCTGGAGGCGTAGACGGGCACGTATTCCTGCCCGGAGAGCCGCTGGATGGCGGCCATGACCTCGTCGGTGACCCGCCGCCGGTCGCGGGCGCTGCGGTAGTCGCCCTCGAAACGCATCGGCTCGCCGATCGCGATGCCGATCCGCGCCGGGCGCGGCACCTTCGAGCCCAGCGGCAGCACCTTCTCGGTGCCGCTGAGCGCCACCGGCAGCACCGGCGCGCCCGTCTTCAGCGTCAGCCAGGCCACGCCGATCTTGCCGCGGTAGAGGCGGCCGTCGGGGGAGCGGGTGCCCTCGGGGTGGATGCCGAACAGCTCGCCCCGCTCCAGCAGCGCCGCGGCCTCCTCCAGCATCGCCTGCGCGGCGTGGGCGCTCTCGCGGTCGATCGGCAGGCTCCGCCCGAGACGCATGAAGAAGCCGGAGATGGGGTTGCCGTCGAAGTACTCGTTCTTGGCGGTGAACGTCACGTGCCGCGGCAGCAGGGCGGGCAGCAGGAACGAGTCGAGCACCGACAGGTGGTTGGCGGCCAGGATCCCGGGCCCGCTCCTCGGGACGTGCGCCGCGCCGGTGATGTGCGGCCGGCACATCGCGTGCGTCAGCGGAGCGGCGGCGAACTTGACCACTTCGTAAAGCAACAGGCTCTCCTGGATCATCGGGCGTTCGGCCACCCACCATAGAGCAGGCGCTCCGCCGGTGAGCGGAGCGCCTGGAAAGATTGAGGCCGATGTGGCGGTCGCCTCCTCGGCGAGGTGCACAACACGGCTCCAGCCGAACGGTATTCCGTGAAGGCGGTAATTTGCGGCCCGGGGGACACAGACCACATCGGCCTCTCGATGCTAACGGACGATCGGGGCCCGCTATTCCACCGGCTCGCCGGAGGCGTGGTCATGTCCGCGTCCAATGAGGCTGGACGACGTCGAAGACCCGCTGCTCGCGCCCCCGCAGCGCCACTTCGGCGAACTGCCACAGGATCGCCCCCGTGGGCGCGTGGATCACGATGGACGGCCCCAGCGGCATCTGCAGCAGCTCGCCCTCCCACCGCGGCACCCCCGGCGCCAGGAACCACTCCAGCGGCACCTCGTGCACCGACGCCACCTCACGCGGATCGGCCACCGGCCGCTGCCGGCCGCCGAACGCCACCACCGGCGTGATCACGAACCCCGAGTCGGTGACGAAGTCGTCGAGCAGCCCCGCCACCTCGACCCCGGTCAGGCCCGTCTCCTCGGCCAGCTCGCGCAGCGCCGCCTCCACCGGCTGCTCGCCGTCGTCGAGCCGGCCGCCGGGCAGCGCCCACTGCCCGGGGTTGCGGCCCCGCGAGGCCCGCTTGATCACCACGGTGTACGGGACGCCGCCGGGGTCCTCCAGCACGCACACGGTGACGGCGGCCCGGCGTACGCCGCCCACCGGCGGCACCTCCCGCCGGTCGAACGCGGCCAGCCGGGCGGCCACCTCCTCGCGCAACACGTCGATCGGCGACAGCACCCGTACAGGATCTCACGCCCGCCCCCCGCGCGGCGGGACGTGACGATCACGCGTCTCCGGGGCCGGGTCTCACCTGACGCTCTCCAGGACCAGCGTCAGCACCGTCCCCACCCCCATGCCCACGCCCGCCGCCGGCGCGGCCCACTTCCCCAGGGGCTCGCCCCGCAGGTGGCCCACGATCCCCAGGACGATGCCCGCCAGCCCGAACAGGACGGGCGCGTACAGCACGGCCACCGCCGCGCACACGCAGCCGAGAACCGACGACACCTGATCGATTCCCCGGCGCCGCCGCGCGGCGTCGTCCTGGGGCGGGTCGTCGGGGTGGGGCACCGGGCGGGCTCCTTCCGGCGGGGAACTCCATCACACACCTCCGCCAGGGCCTTGTCAGCCCGTTGTCCCCGTCCGGGCGAGCTGGGGCGGGAGCGGCCGCGCGTGGACGACGTCGAGCCGGGACACGGCCCGGGTGAGCGCCACGTACAGCCGGTTGAGCCCGCGCCGCTCGCCCTCGGCGATCGCGGCCGGCTCGGCGACCACCACGTGGTCGTACTCCAGCCCCTTGACCAGCGACGCCTTCACCACGCTGAGCCGGTCGCCGAGGTCGAAGCCCTCGTCACGCAGCGCCGCGGCCAGCTCCGCGGCCCCCGGATCGGCGGCGATCACCCCGATCGACCCCTCGAACCCGTACGCCTCCCGCACCGCCGCCACCACCCCCTTCCCCAGCTCCTCGACGGCGGTCACCCGCACCCGCCCGTCCGACCGGTACGACCGCGTCGGCGGCACGTCCACCTCCAGCGACTCCAGCAGCCCGTTGGCCAGCTCCACCACGGCCCCCGGCACCCGGAAGCCGGTCGTCAGCGCCACCACCTCGCCGCCGGGCTTGCCGAGCAGCGCCATCCGCTCCGGCCACGAGGCCGCCGCCCACGGCGTGGTGCCCTGGGCCAGGTCCCCGAGGACGGTGAGCGAGCCGTGCTCGCTGCGCCTGGCCACCGCGCGGCACTCCATCGGGGACAGGTCCTGGGCCTCGTCCACGATGACGTGGCCGTAGCCGCGCGGCCGCTCGACGAGCCCGGCGATCTCGTCGAGCAGCACCACGTCGGCGGCCGTCCATTTGGCGCTCCTGGGGCCGCGCGGGGGCCGGGCCCAGGTGATCGCGGCCCGTTCCTCGTCGGTCAGCACCCCGCGCGCCGGGTCCGTACCGTCGCCCGCCGGGCCGCTCAGGACCTCGTACAGGACCTCCTCCGGCTTGACGGGCGGCCAGAGGGCGTCCAGGGCGGGGGCGAGCGCGCGGGCCGTCCTGCGGCTCCAGGCGGCGTTGGCGCTGACGCCGCGGGCCTCGGCCTGGCGGCGGACCGCGTCGAGCGTCCGCGCGTGCACGCGCTCGCGGCCCACGCCGTACGGGAGCGAGGCGCGGCGGGCGTCGTCCACGATGCGGCGCAGCTCGTCCTCCCCGACCCGCCACCGGTAGGAGCCGTCGGCCACGGTGACCGGCTCGACCGGCTTGCTGATGCGCCCGTACAGCGCCCGCCGCAGCACCTCCGCCATGCGGGCGTCGTGCTTGACGGCCGCCGCCTCCTCGCCGTCGGCGGCGGTGACGGGGACGGTCGCGAGCAGCCGCTCCAGCGTGGTCTGCTCGACGTCCACCTCGCCGAGCGCGGGCAGGACGGCGGAGATGTAGCCGAGGAAGGCGCGGTTCGGGCCGAGGACGAGCACGCCGCCGCGTTCCAGGCGGCGGCGGTGCGCGTAGAGCAGGTAGGCGGCCCGGTGCAGGCCCACCGCCGTCTTGCCGGTGCCCGGCGCGCCCTGGACGCAGACGCTCACGTCGAGCCCGGCGCGGACCAGGTCGTCCTGCTCGGGCTGGATGGTGGCGACGATGTCGCGCATGGGGCCGACGCGCGGGCGTTCGATCTCGGCCGCCAGGAGGCGCCCGCCGCCCTCCTCGCCCCGATCGAGCCGTTCGTCCTCGTACGAGGTCAGTGTCATCCCCGACCACCCGAACCTGCGGCGCACCGCGACGCCCTGGGGATCCCGGGCCCCGGCGCGGTAGAAGGCCCGCGCCACCGGCGCGCGCCAGTCGATCACGACGGGCGGTCCGCCGTGCTCGCCGGTGATGTGCCGCCGCCCGATGTGGTACGCGCGCCCCCGGTGCTCGGCCGAGTCCGCGCCGAAGTCGAGGCGGCCGAAGAACGGCGGGCCCTCCGGCTCCTCGCTCAGCTCCTTGGCGAGGCTCTTGAGGTGGCGGCCCAGCCGCTCGGCGCTGTAGCGGTCGCCGGCCACGCTCTCGCCGACGATCACGTTGTCCCGCGCGCCCTCCAGCATGCGGCGGAGGCCCGCCCGGCAGCGTTCGACGTACGCGCGCTCCTCGTCGAGCGTCCCCATCGCGCCTCCTCAAGTGTTAACCCGGTTAAGATTTTGACCAGGTTAACACTTTGCTAGAGTGGCCTGGTGACGGGACTCAGGGAGCTCCAGCGGCAGCGCGTGCGTGAGGCCATCTCCGCCGCGGCGATCGGGCTGTTCCTGCGGCGGGGCTTCGACGAGGTACCGGTCACCGAGATCGCGGCGGCGGCCGGCGTGTCCAAGCCGACGCTGTTCAAGTACTTCCCGGCCAAGGAGGACCTCGTCCTGCACCGGATCGCCGACCACGAGGGCGAGTCCGCCCGCGTGGTGCGGGCGCGGGCGGAGGGGGAGACGCCGCTGGAGGCGCTGCGCCGCCACTTCCTCGACGGGCTCGCCCGCCGCGACCCCGTCACCGGGCTCAACGACCACCCCGAGGTCATGGCCTTCCACCGCATGGTGTTCTCGACGCCCAGCCTCCAGGCGCGGATGTTCCAGCAGATCTCCCGCGACGAGCAGGCTCTCGCGGACGCCCTCGTGGAATCGGGCGGGCTGGACGACCTGACCGCCGCGCTGCTCGCCGCCCAGGCGCTGGCCGCGCAGCGGGTGCTGGCCCGCCGCATCTGGCAGCGGCTCGCCGAGGGCCGTCCGCCGGCCGAGGTCGAGCCGGAGGCTGTTGATGCCGCGAACCGGGCATTCTCTTTGTTGACGATGAATGGTTATTAATCCGGTAATGGGGCTTTCCGCTGTCCGCGAGACAGCCGGTGTTCAACCAGGTCGTCCAAGGTGCGCTTGATATTCTGAACAACGCCTTGGTGACGTGCATTAGTCGTGCGATGAGCGTCACGGGATTCTTTACCAGAAGGAGTGACAATGGAAGGCTCATTTACGGATATATGCGATTACCGGGTGATTGTGAAGGATCACGGATCGTGACCGGCGTCCGGCTCTCCTTCGCCTGGGAGCGTCTGCGCGCGGTCCTGCCCGACCCGGCCGGCCTCCTCGCCATGACCCGCACCCCGCGCCACGACCTCGTGGCCGGGCTCACCGTGGCGATCGTCGCCCTCCCGCTCGCGCTCGGCTTCGGCATCAGCTCCGGCATGGGCGCCGAGTCCGCGCTCGCCACGACCATCGTCGCCGGAGCGCTCGCCGCCTTCTTCGGCGGCTCACGGGTCCAGGTGTCCGGCACGAGCGGCGCCATGACCGTCATCCTCCTCCCGATCATGAGCGCGCACGGCCCCTCCGGGGTGCTCGCCGTCGGCGTGCTGGCCGGGCTGCTGCTGATCGTGCTCGCGCTGGCCCGCGCCGGCCGCTTCATCGCGCTCGTGCCCGCCCCGGTGGTGGCCGGGTTCACCGTGGGCGTGGCCTGCGTGATCGGGCTGCAGCAGCTCCCCACCGCGCTCGGCGTGCCGGCCAGCGGCCACGACAAGGTCGCCGTCGTCGCCTGGCACGCCCTGCTCGACTTCCTGGCCCGCCCCCACTGGTGGGCCATGTCCGTCACGATCGCCGTGGCCGCCGTGCTGCTCGTGGGGGCGAGCCTGCGGCCCACGGTGCCGTTCTCGCTGCTCGTCGTGGTCGTCACCGCCGTCGTCGCGGAGCTGGCCGAGCTGCCGCTGGCCCGCATCGGCACCCTGCCCACCGGGCTGCCCGCGCCGTCGCTCGGCTTCCTCGACGCCGCCGCGCTGCCGTCGCTGGTCGGGCCGGCCCTTGCGGTGGCCGCCCTCGCCGCGCTGGAGTCCCTGCTGTCGGCCTCCGTCACGGACGGCATGACGAAGGGCCCCCGGCACGACCCCGACAGGGAGCTGTTCGGGCAGGGGGTGGCCAACCTGGTGGCGCCCATGTTCGGCGGCATGCCCGGCACGGGGGCCATGGTCCGCACCGCGGTCAACGTACGGGCCGGCGCCCGCTCGCGCCTCGCGGCGCTCTCGCACGCGGGCATCCTCGCCGCCATCGTCTACGCCGGGGCCGAGCTGGTGTCCAAGATCCCGCTCGCCGCGCTGGCCGGCGTGCTGCTCGCCACGTCCATCAGGATGATCGAGGTCGGCACCGTCCGCGCCCTGTTCCGCTCCACCCGGTCCGACGCCGTCGTCCTGGTGCTCACCGCCGTCGCCACGCTCATCCTCGACACGGTGCTCGCCATCGTCGTGGGGCTCGTGGTGGCGGGGGCGCTCGCGCTGCGCCAGCTCGCCCGCAACACCCGCCTCGACGCCGAGCCGCTGCGCCACGAGGAGCACCCGCAGCACACCGAGGACGAGCACGCGCTGCTCGCCGAGCACATCGTCACCTACCGGCTGGAGGGGCCGCTGTTCTTCGCGGCGGCCCACCGGTTCCTGCTGGAGCTGTCGGCGGTGACCGGCGTGTCGGTGGTCGTGCTGCGCATGTCACGGGTCAACGGCATCGACGCCAGCGGGGCGCTGGTCCTGGGCGACGCCATCGAACGCCTCGAACGGCGCGGCATCCTCGTCTACGTCTCCGGCATCCCGGACGGCCACCACCAGCCGCTGGAGGCGCTGGGGGTGATCGCCCGGCTCAGCGAGGCGGGCCAGGTGTTCGCCACGACGACGGAGGCCATCGCGGCCGCCCGCGACCGGCTGCACAACACCGGCGTCCTGCCCCGCCTCGCCGGCTGACCCACCCGGTCCCCTTGCCCCCCGGCCCGGGTCCCGGGCGCAAGGGGACCGGGGCCGGGGGATCGGGGGCGGTCAGGTGAGTTGGGCGATGCCCTCCAGGAGGCGGTCGACGTCGGAGCGGTCGTTGTAGGGGACGAGGCCGGCGCGTACGGCTCCGCCCGTGTCGCGGATGCCCATCGCGCCGGTCAGCTCCCAGGCGTAGTTGTGGCCGTTCCAGACGTTGACCCGCAGCCGGGCCAGGTGCTCGGCCACCTCGCGCGGCGTCCGCCCGGCCACGGTGAAGTACGCGGTGGCGGTGCGCCGGGCGGGCTTGCCGTACACCGTGACGCGTGGCAGCGTCTCCAGGCCCTCGATCAGGGTGCCGAACAGCTCCATCTCGTGCTCCTCCGCCGCCGCCATCGAGGCGAGCAGCCGCTCGCGCCGGTTGCCGGTGCCGGGCACCATCGCGGCCAGGTGGTCCACGGCGGCCGTCACGCCCTCCAGGTCGGCGAAGGCCGCCGTGCCCGTCTCGAACCGTTCCGGCACCGTGTCGGGCGAGGAGGCCAGCTTGTCCGGCCGCAGGGTCTCCAGCAGCGCCGGGTCGGCCACCACCGCGCCGACGTGCGGCCCCGACCACTTGTACGCGCTCGTGGCGTAGAAGTCCGCGCCGAGCGCCCGCATGTCCACGGGGCCGTGGGCGGCGGCGTGCACGCCGTCCACGTACATCAGCGCCCCCGCCCGGTGGGCGAGCTCGGCGATGGCGGCGACGTCGGGACGGGTGCCGATGATGTTGCTCGCCGCGGTCACGGCCACCACGCGGGTGCGCTCGTTGATGAGGCTCGCGTACTGCTCGACGGG
This sequence comes from Nonomuraea sp. LP-02, assembly GCF_036289125.1. Classification (NCBI taxonomy): domain Bacteria; kingdom Bacillati; phylum Actinomycetota; class Actinomycetes; order Streptosporangiales; family Streptosporangiaceae; genus Nonomuraea; species Nonomuraea sp. LP-02. Next base: position 1,199,818 of record NZ_JAXCLK010000001.1, read on the forward strand.
CAGTTCGCCGGTCACCGGGTCCACCTCGGCCCAGCGCACGGTCGCGCCGGTCTGGGTCCAGGGGCGGACGTTGGCGTCGTGGTCGAGCCGGGAGACGACGACCTCGTCCCCTGGCCCGGCGAGAGCGCGGGACAGGCGGTAGGTGAGTGTGGTCATGTTCGGGCCGAGGATCACGCCGCGCGGGTCGCCGCCGACCAGGTCGGCCACGGCGGCGCGGCAGGCGGCCACGATCGCGTCGGAGCGGTGGCTGGCGGGGAACGCGCCGCCCACGTTGCCGATCCCGCCGCGGTAGGCGTCGGAGATGGCCTCGATCACCGATCGCGGGGTCTGTGTGCCCGCGGCACCGTCGAGATAGGCGTAGCCGTCGTTGAGAGCGGGGTAGCAGGCGCGTACCGCTTTGATGGGGAAGGGCATGATAGGTAAATGCTCACCCTCCGCGACCTCAACCGTGCGACCTTGGCCCGGCAGCACCTGCTCGACCGGTATGAAGGCGACGTGACGGACGTCGTGCACCGGCTGGCCGGGCTGCAGGCGCAGGAGCCGCGGCCGCCGTACCTCGGGGTGTGGTCGCGGCTGGCGAACTTCGAGCGGGCGGGACTGCACGACGCGCTGCACGCCGGGACCGTGCTGCGGGCCACGATGTGGCGGGCCACGCTGCACCTGGTGACGGCGGCGGACTTCGCGGCGTTCCGGCCGCTGCTCGCGCCCGTGCTGGCCGCCGCGGCGCGCCGCTTCGACGGGTACGACGCCGCTGCCGTGGTCGCCGCCGCCGGCCGGATGCTGGCCGAGCGGCCGCACACGTTCAACGAGCTGCGCCCGCGGCTGCTGGAGGAGTTCCCCGGCGCGAACGACCGGGCGCTCGGCTACGCCGTGCGCATGCTGACCCCTCTCGCCGTCGTGCCGACCGACGACCGGTGGAGCTTCCCGCGTGACCCCGCCTTCGCCCCGCCCGGCATCGGCCTCGACCCGGAGCCCCGCCCGCAGGCGCTCGTCGAGCGCTACCTGGCCGCGTACGGCCCCGCCACGCCCGCCGACGTGCAGGCATGGTCGGGGCTCGGCGGGCTGCGGCCGGTCATGGAGGCGATGGAGCTGGACCGGCTCGCCGGGCCCACCGGCAAGGAGCTGTTCGACCTGCCGGGCGCGCCCCGGCCGGGCGGCGACGTGCCCGCGCCGGTGCGGTTCCTGCCCGACTTCGACACGCTCGTCCTCGGCCACGCCGACCGCACCCGGCTGCTGGCCGACGCGTACAAGGGCCTGGTCACCACCAAGAACCTGCGGGTGCGGGCGGTCGTCCTGGTGGACGGGTTCGCGGCGGGGACGTGGCAGATCAAGCGCTCGGGCAAGAAGGCGAAGCTGCTGATCAGCCCCTTCGAGGCGAAGCTCTCCCGGGACGCGGTGGCGGAGGAGGGCCTGCGGATGCTGGCCTTCGCCGAGCCGGACGCCGCCACGCACGACCTGGAGGTCACGGCCTGACGGTGCTTGCCGCGCCGGACGGAGTTTGATTGGTTCGGGACGGAGGTGGTACGCCGTGCCGCAGCTCACCGCCCTGGACGCGCAGTTCCTCAGCATCGAGACCGCCACGAACGTCGCGAACATCGCCGGCCTCGCCATCCTGGAGGGCGCACTCAACCGCGCCGACCTGCAGGCCCTGCTCGAACGGCGGCTGCCGTCCGTGCCCGCCCTGCGGCGCAGGCTGGCGCCGGTGCCGTTCGGGCTGGACCACCCGTACTGGGTGCAGGAGGACGACCTCGACCTCGACTACCACGTCCGCGAGATCGGCCTGCCGGAGCCCGGCGACGACCGGCAGCTCGCCGAGCAGGTCTCCCGGCTGCACGCCCGCCGGCTGGACCGGAGCCGGCCGCTGTGGGAGATCTACCTCGTCCACAACCTGTCCGGCGGCCGCACGGGCCTCTACACCAAGATCCACCATGCCGCCGTGGACGGCATCGGCGGCGCGGACGTGCTGGCCGCGCTGCTCGACACCACCCCCGAGCCGCCGCCCGCGCCCGGCACCGAGGAACCACAGCCCGACCGGGACGAGCCGCCGCCCGGGCAGGCGGAGATGGTGGCGCGCGGCCTGGCCAGGCTCGCGGCGAACCCGGCGCGGGTGGTCAGGTTCGCCGCGGCGGCCGTGCCGTACCTGGACGAGATCCCCGTCGTGTCGTGGCTGCCCGGCACCCGGCTGCTGTCCGGGCTCGCCCGCAGGGTGGCCGGCGCGGGCGGCGTGCCCGGGCTGCCCGCCCTGCCCGCGCCCCGGACGCCGTTCAGCGGGCCGGTCTCGCAGCACCGGCGGTTCGCGTACGTGTCGCTGCCGCTGGAGGAGGTCAAGGCGGTGCGCAAGGCGTTCGGCGTGACCGTCAACGACGTGGTCATGACGGTGTGCGCGGGCGCGCTGCGCGGCTGGCTGGCCGGGCACGGCGGCGTGCCGGGCCGGCCGCTGGTGGCCGGGGTGCCGTTCTCGCTGCGCGAGGCGGGCATGCCGGGGCCGGGCAACCAGGTGACGATCATGACCGCGCCGCTCGCCACGCACGTCGCCGACCCCGTCGAGCGGCTGCACGAGGTGCGCGGGGCCATGCGCCGGATCAAGGACCGCTTCGCGCTGGCGCCGGCGCGCTGGCTGCGCGAGTTCAGCGCCTCGATGCCGGCCGCGCTCATGGGGCTGGCCTCGCGCTCGGCGTTCGCGCTGGTGGGGGAGACCGTCCCGCCGATCAACGTGATCATCTCGAACGTGCCGGGCCCCCAGTTCCCGCTGTACGTGTGCGGCAACCTGCTCCTGACCCACTATCCGGTCTCGGTGATCACGGACGTCAGCGGCGGCGTCAACATCACCGCCTTCTCCTACAACGGCTCGCTCGACATCGGCGTCGTCACCGACCGCACCATGATCCCCGACGCCTGGGAGCTCGCCGGGCACCTGCGTGCCGCCCTCGACGACCTGCTGAACGCGGAATCATCCTTGCCGCGTTGACGCCTACGCTCGGCGGATGATCCTCGACCGCCGGGTGCTCAACCGTACGACTCTGGACCGCCAGCTCCTGCTGGCCCGCGCCGCCCTGCCTCCCGCCGAGGCCGTCGCGCGGCTGGTCGCGCTGCAGGGACAGGAGGCCGACGCGCCGTACATCGGGCTCTGGTCGCGCCTCGCCTCCTTCACCCAGGACGACCTGACCGCCCTCCTCCACGGAGGGCAGGTCGTCCGGGGGGCGCTGCTGCGCGCCACCCAGCACCTCTCGCTCGCCGACGACTACGCCTGGCTGCGCCCGCTCGTGCAGCCGGTCCTCGACCGCGCGAGGAAGGGCGCCTTCGGCCGCGCACTCCGGGACGTGGACCACGCGGAGCTCACCGAGCTGGCCCGCGCCCACCTGGCGGGCGCGCACCGCGACGGGCGCGTGCTCACCCGGCCGCAGTTGCGCGATCTGCTGCGCGAGCGGTGGCCGCAGGCCGACCCGGTGGCGCTCGGTTACGCGGTGCAGACGCTGCTGCCCATCGTCCACACCTCGCCGAGCGGCGTCTGGGGCCGCGGCGGCGCCACGCCGTTCACCCTGGCCGAGGACTGGCTGGGTCGCCCCTTGGACGGCCCGCCCGGCACGGAGGCCGCCGCAGAGCGGCTGGTGCGGCGGTATTTAGCGGCGTTCGGCCCGGCGTCGGTGATGGACGTGCAGGCATGGTCGGGGCTCACGCGGCTGCGCGCGGTCATGGAGGGCATGCCGGACCTGCGGACCTACCGGGACGAGACCGGCCGCGTCCTGTACGACCTGGCCGGGCTGCCGCTCGCCGACCCCGGCACGCCCGCGCCCGTGCGCTTCCTGCCCTGGTTCGACAACCTCATCGTCGCCTACGCCGACCGCGGCCGGTTCATGACCGCCGAGCAGCGCAAGGCGGTCTGCGTCGGCGCCGCGATCTATCCCACGTTCCTCGTCGACGGATTTGTCGGTGGCATGTGGAACCTTGGTGGGGGAGTGCTGACGGCCGAGCCCTTCCACCCGCTGCCCGCCGGGGTGCGCGAGGAGCTGGAGGCCGAGGGGGCGCGCCTGATGGCGTTCGCCGGCGTCGAGGAGGGGAGGTTCACCTGGCTGCCGCCCAGGACGGACAGCAAGGGCGAGGGGAGCCCGCGGGCCTGAGCGTGCTGTCGAGTCGTCCCCGTTGGGTAGCTTGGAGGTTGGGCGGCCCGTGCGGCCGGTGGTTCTTCCGTGATGTCCGAGGTGGCGATGCCGTAGTCCCGTTCTCACCACGTTCCGTGCGTCCGTCCAAAGCGAGCGAGGAGAAAGTCTTGTCCGAAGCAGCAGAGGTTCTAGAACTGGACGACACCAGCGCCGACGGCGGTGCGCCGCTCGGCGCCGACTCGGTCAAGGCCTACCTCAAGGAGATCGGCCGGGTGCCGCTCCTCACCGCCGAGCAGGAGATCGACCTCGCCAAGCGCATCGAGGCCGGCCTGTTCGCGCGCGAACGCCTCGACACCGAGGAGGGGCTCTCCGACGAGCTGAGGGGCGATCTGGAGTGGATCGCCGCCGACGGCGTCGAGGCCAAGCGCCGCATGCTGGAGGCCAACCTGCGGCTGGTGGTCTCCATCGCCAAGCGCTACACCGGCCGCGGCATGCTCTTCCTGGACCTCATCCAGGAGGGCAACCTCGGCCTGATCCGCACCATCGAGAAGTTCGACTACCGGCTCGGCTACAAGTTCTCGACGTACGCGACCTGGTGGATCAAGCAGGCGATCACCAGGGCCATGGCCGACCAGGCCCGCACCATCCGCATCCCGGTCCACATGGTCGAGCTCATCAACAAGGTCGCGCGGGTGCAGCGCCGCCTGCAGAGCGACCTCGGCCGCGAGCCGACCCCGGAGGAGATCGCCGCCGAGACCGACCTCGAACCCGACCGCGTCATCGAGGTCCAGGGCTACGGACGCGAGCCGGTCTCGCTGAGCATGCCGCTCGGCGAGGAGGGCGACAGCGAGTTCGGTGACCTCATCGAGGACACCGAGGCCATCTCCCCGGCCGAGGCGGTGTCGTTCACGCTGCTCCAGCAGCAGCTCCACCACCTGCTCGACCAGCTCTCCGAGCGGGAGGCGGGCGTCATCACCATGCGCTACGGCCTGGCCGACGGCAAGCCGCGCACGCTCGACGAGATCGGCAGGGTCTACGGCGTCACCCGCGAGCGCATCCGGCAGATCGAGGCCAAGACGATGTCCAAGCTGCGCCACCCCTCCCGGTCACTGGCGCTGCGCGACTACCTGAGCTAGCCCACGCGCGTGGGTGTTCCGCCGGTGGCGAGAAAGGCTGCGCAAACAAGCACTCAAGAGTGCCGCAAGGGCCTGCTGACCGCACCGGCGGCTGACCTACGTTCGTAGCGTGAGACGTACCCGATCGAGCCTCGTCCACCAGATGGCCTACGCCGCGGGCCATCCGCACCGCATCGCGCCGCACCTGCGGCGCCTGGCCCGCGACACGTGGTTCCGCCTGAGCAGCCGCGACCACGTCGCCTACTACCGCCGCGTCATGCGCTCCGACACCGCCCGCGACCCGGAGGGCGCGGTCGGCTCCCACACGCACAAGCGCTGGCTCGCGCTCGGCCGCACCCAGTTCGACTACCTGGTGAGGCACGGACTGAAGCCCGAGTGCCGGATGCTGGAGATCGGGTGCGGCAACCTGCGCGCCGGCCGGCTGTTCATCGACTACCTGCACACCGGCAACTACTACGGCCTCGACATCTCGCCCGACATCCTCATGGCGGCCCAGGACACCCTCGTCCGTTACGGCCTGCGGGACAAGCTGCCGCACCTGACGCCGGTCCGCGACCTGCGGCTGGAGTTCCTGCCCAGCGGCTTCTTCGACGTCGTGCACGCCCACAGCGTCTTCTCGCACTCGCCGCTGGAGGTCATCGAGGAGTGCTTCGCGCACGTCGGGCGGGTGATGAAGCCGGGGGCGCACTTCGACTTCACCTTCGACCGCACCGAGGGCCGCGAGCACCAGGTGCTGCGCGAGGACTTCTACTACCGCACCGAGACGCTGGTGGAGCTGGCCGGCCGCCACGGTTTCACGGCGACGTTCATGGCGGACTGGGAGCCGCTGCACAAGCAGTCCAAGCTCCGCCTCACGCGGCGGCCGGAGGCGTGAGAGCCGTTCAGCGGGCGATCCTGACGACCGCCGCGCCGAGCGGCTCCAGCTCCACCCGCCCGGTCACGGCCCGGCCGGTGAGCAGGTCCGTCCCGTCCGCCTCCACAGGCACGGACGCGCCGGACTCGCCGCTGTGGTTGAGCAGGAACACGTACTCGTGGGTCTCGTCCCCGCGCACCGCGCACTCCACGTGGGCGGGGACGCCCGCGAAGCGCGCCCGCACCCCCGCCGCCTCGACCGTGCCGGCCACCAGCTCGTCGAAGGCCGCCTGCTCCAGCAGGGTCGCGACGTAGACGACCCGGCCGGCGCCGTAGCGGTTCTCGACCACGGCGGCCCGGCCGGCGAGCAGCCCGTCGGCGTACGTGGCGAGGGCGGTGCCGGCTTCGAGCCGCAGGTCCTCGCGCCACCAGGTGGAGGTGGTGGTGGGCCCTTCCTTGAACTCCACCGTGAACCGCTCGTTCGGCCTGGCCGGCCAGTACTCGTCGATCTTCGCGCCGATCAGCTCACGGAACGCGCCCGGGTACCCGTCCGGCCGTACCCGGTTGTCGGCGTCCACGACGCCGGAGAAGAACGACATGAGCACCGTCCCGCCGGCCCGCGCGAACTCGGTGATCCGCCGCACGCCCTCGTCGCCGATCAGGTACGCGTTCGGCACCACCAGCACCTTGTAGCCGTCCAGCGGCGAGGCGGCCGACACCACGTCCACCGCGTGGTGCCGCTCCCACAGCGGCGTGTAGTGCCGCATCACCGTGTCGGTGTAGCTGAAGTCGCTGCGCGGCAGGCCGAAGACCTCCTCCAGCCCCCACCAGCCGTCCCAGTCGAACAGGATCGCGATCTCCGCCCGCGAGGTGGTCCCGGTGAGCGGGGCCAGCAGCCTCATCTCCCGCCCCAGGTCCTTGATCTCCCGGAACGTCCGCGAGTCCGGGCCCGAGTGCGGCAGCATCGCCGAGTGGAAGCGCTCCTGCCCGCCCCGGCTCGCCCGCCACTGGAAGAACATCACCGAGTCCGATGCCCGCCCGAGCGCCTGCAGCGAGCCGAGCCGCATCCGCCCGGGCTCCTTGACGATGTTGAGCGACCACTGGCTGACGGCGCTGCTCGACTGCTCCATCAGCAGCCACGGCTGCCCGCCCTTCAGCGAGCGGAACAGGTCGAAGTTGAACGCCGCCGAGACGTGCGAGCCGGCGTCGGCGGGGTTCGGGTAGATGTCGAGCGCCGCCGCGTCCTCCTCCGGCGCCCACTTCCAGTAGTCGGCGTGCCGGAAGAAGCGCATGAAGTTGGTCAGCACCGGGATGTCGTCGCGGAAGGAGCGGACGATGTCACGTTCGGCGACGAAGCACTCCAGCAGCGCGTCGGAGGTGAAACGCTTGAAGTCGAGCCTGCGGGTGGGGTTCATCCAGGTGCGCGGGATGTGCGGGACGTCGATCTGCTCCCAGTCGGTGTAGACCTGGCCCCAGAAGCGGGTGGTCCACGCCTCGTTGAGCCGGTCGAGGGTGCCGTACCTGCGGCGCAGCCAGCGGCGGAAGTTCTCCGACGCCGCCTCGTTGTAGGCGGTGGGGCCGTACTCGTTGCTGATGTGCCACATCGCGAGCGCCGGGTGGAAGGAGTAGCGCTCGGCCAGCTTCGTGGTGATCGCGGCGGCGTAGCGGCGGTAGATCGGCGAGGAGGGGTCGTAGTGCAGGCGGTTGCCGAAGCCGAACGGCTGGCCGTCCTCCCTGATGGGGAACACCTCGGGGTGCAGGTGCGTCAGCCAGACGGGCGGCGCGGCCGTCGGGGTGGCCAGGTTGACGGCGATGCCGTTGTCGTGGAGGAGGTCCATGACCTCGTCCAGCCAGCCGAACTCGTACGTGCCGGGCTCAGGCTCCAGCGACGCCCACGCGAACACGCCCAGCGAGACCAGGTTCACCCCCGCCTCGCGCATCAGGCGCGCGTCCTCGCGCCACACCTCGCGGTCCCACTGCTCGGGGTTGTAGTCGCCGCCGAAGGCGAGGCCGCCCATCCGGCGGCGGAAAGCGTCCATACGGCTCATGTCAGATCTCCCGCTCGACGGTCACGACGGTCAGGCGCGGCTCCTCGCCGGTGATCTCGTGTACGGGACCGGTCAGCGTCACGTCCCGCTCCTCGATGACGTCCGGCACCGAGCGGCGGAAGGACAGCCCCACCGCGCCGGGCTCCACGACGCGCCGCCCGTCGCGGCCGGTGAAGGCGAGCAGCCGGGCCGGCACCTCGAAGCCGATCCGGGCCCGCTCGCCGGGGTCGAGCTCGACGCGGGCGTACCCGACGAGCTGGGCGACCGGCCGGGTCACCGAGGCGACGCGGTCGGCGGCGTAGAGCTGGACGACCTCGGCGCCGCGCCGGTCGCCGGCGTTGCGCACGGTGACCGAGCAGCGGATCGGGCCGCCGGCCGGGGCCTCGCCGTCGGCGGTCATGTCCGCGTAGGCGAAAATCGTGTAGCTCAGCCCGTGGCCGAAGGGCAGCGCGGGCGCGGGGTCGATGTTGCTCACCGACCCGGCCCCGCCGAGCCTGGGATGCAGGTAGCTGTAGGGCTGGCCGGCGCTCGCCCGCGGCAGGCTCATCGGCAGCCGCCCCGACGGGTTGACCGCGCCGCTCAGCACCCGGGCGATCGCCCCCGCCCCCTCCTCGCCGGGGAAGAACGCCTGTACGACGGCGGCGGCGTCGCGGAGCAGGCCGGGCACCGCGTACGCGCGGCCGGTCATCAGCACCACCACGGTCGGCGTGCCGGTGGCGATGACCGCCTCCGCCAGCTCCCGCTGCGCGCCGGGCAGCTCCAGGCTCTCCGCGTCGCAGCCCTCGCCGGACGTGCTGCGGCCGAACAGCCCCGACCGGTCGCCGAGCACCACCACCGCCACGTCGCACGCGGCGGCGAGGCGGGCGGCCTCGGCGATGCCGGAGCGGTCGCCGTCGTCCACGCCGGTGCCGCGCGCGGTCTCGATCACCGCGCCAGGCAGCTCCGCGCGCAGCGCCTCCAGCAGCGTCGGCGCGGCGATCCCCGCCTCCACGCCGGGGAAGTGCGGCAGCACGTGCTGGACGAAGGAATAGCAGCCGAACAACGCGGCCACCTCGTCGGCGTTCGGCCCGACCACGGCCAGGCGGCGCCCCTCGCAGGGGCCGAGCGGCAGCAGCCCGTCGTTGGACAGCAGCACGACCGACTCCTCGGCCAGCAGCCGCGCCACCTCGCGCGACTCCGGGCCGTCGAGATCGACGGTTCCGGCGGGCTCGTCCGGTGCGTACTCGTCGTCGAGCAGCCCGAGCCGCGCCTTCTGCCGCAGCACCCGCAGCAGCGCCCGGTCCACCAGGTCCTCGCCGACGCGGCCCGAGACGACGGCGTTCCGCAGCGGCTCCAGGTAGGCCACGCCGGTGGGCAGCTCGACGTCGATGCCCGCCGTGAGCGCCTGCACGGCCGCGTCCTCGGCGTCCTCGGCGACGGCGTGCAGCGTGTGCAGGAAGGCGACGGAGAAGTAGTCGGCCACGACCGTGCCGTCGAAGCCCCACTCCTCGCGCAGGACCTTCGTCAGGTAGTGGGCGTCGGCGGCCACCGGGACGCCGTCGATCTCGGCGTAGGAGTTCATGACCGAGCCTGCGCCGGCGTCGCGCACCGCCACCTCGAACGGGAACAGCAGCGTGTCGGCCACCTCGCGGGCGCCGGCGTGCACCGGCGCGAGGTTGCGGCCCGCCCGGGAGTTGGAGTAGCCGACGAAGTGCTTGAGCGTGGCGATCACGCCCGCCGACTGCAGGCCGCGAACGTAGGCCGCGCCGATGGTGGCCACCTCGTACGGGTCCTCGGAGACGCACTCCTCGACCCGCCCCCACCGCTGGTCGCGGATGACGTCGAGCACCGGCGCCAGCCCCTGGTGGACGCCGAGCAGCCGCATGTCCGCCCCGATCCGCGCCGCCATGCGCTCGACCAGCGCGGGATCGAACGACGCCCCCCACGCCGGCGGCACCGGGTAGACGGTGGCCCGCCAGGCGGCGAGGCCGGTCAGGCACTCCTCGTGGGCCAGCGCGGGGATGCCGAGGCGGGTCTCGCGGCGCAGCCACCGCTGGCGGGCGGCCAGCACGCCGCCCGCCCATCCCGGCTCGACCGGGCGGGTGCCGTAGTGGCGGGTGACCTGGCTCAGGCCGGTGCCGGCGAACGCCTCGAACTCCACCTCCTCGCCCTGCATCGAGTCCTGCAGCGGCGCGACCACGCCCTCGTCTCGGTTGACGTTCAGCCACACGCCCACGAGCTGGGCGAGCTTCTCGTCCAGCGTCATCTCCGCCATCAACTCACGGACCCGCCGCGCGCGGCGTTCCTCCAGCTCCGACGCCGGCTGCTCCACACGTGCAGGCATGACCCCTCGAAGTTGTCCCGAAGCGTTTACAGAAGTCGGTCAGAAAGTTTCTGGTTCACTTTCCGAAATATTACCGTGACATTGCCGAAGCGTTACGGTAGGCTCCGGCACGTAGTAATGTCAACAGATCTCCGGAAAGAGCGGCATGCTGGCGGTATCCGCAGCTCATCGGGGATGGCCAGGTTTCCGATACTTTCCGAAAACTTGTGGAGGTGCGAGATTTCGGTGCGCCGAGCCACGCTCGCGGACGTCGCGGCGGCAGCCGGAGTGTCGGTGCCCACGGTGTCCAAGGTCCTGAGCGGCAAGAAACACGTCTCCGCCGCCACCCGGGACAAGGTCCTGGAGGCGGTGCGCGCCTTCGGCTACGAGGCGCCGCGCCCGCCCTCGACGCCCCGGGCCGGCATCGTCGACCTGCTCATCGACGGGCTCGGCTCGCCGTGGGCGCACGTCGTCGTGGACGGCGCCGAGCGGGCCGCCGCCCGCTGGGGGTTCTCGCTGGTGGTGACCTCCTCCGCGCGGCCCGACTTCGACCTGCGGCGCTGGATCGGCATCATGCGCAAGCGCGGCACCGACGGCATCGTGCTGGTGCTCTCCCGCGCGGGCGCTGAGGAGATCCGGGCCATCGAGGAGCTGCTGCACGTCCCGCTGGTCCTGCTCGACCCGGTGGGGCAGCGCGACCCGCGCCTTTCCGCCGTCGGCGCCACCAACTGGAACGGCGGCGTCCTCGCCACCACCCACCTGCTGGAGCTCGGCCACACCCGCATCGGCTTCATCGGCGGGCCGCTCGACGTCCAGTGCACGCTCGACCGCTACGAGGGCTATCTCGCCGCCCACCGCACCTTCGGCATCGAGCCCGACCCCGGGCTGACCCGCTACGGCGACTTCCTCGTCTCCGGCGGCAAGCGGCACGGGGCCGAGCTGCTCGACCGCGACGACCCGCCCACCGCCGTCTTCGCCGGCTCCGACCTCCAGGCCGCGGGCGTCTACCAGGCGGCGGCCGAGCGCGGCGTCCGGGTGCCCGCCGAGCTGTCGGTGGTGGGCTTCGACGACTCGCCGCTCTGCGCGACGATGTCGCCGCCGCTCACCACCGTGCGCCAGCCGCTCGACGAGATGGCGAACGAGGCCGTACGGCTCATCAGCGAGGAGCTGACCCACCCGCGCGGCCCCGCGGGGACCCGCATCGAGCTCGCCACCACCCTCATCCTGCGCGCCAGCACCGCCCCGCCCGCCGGAGGCTGACCTAGTTGGCGCAGTCCTGGGTGTTCAGGGCCAGCGCGATCTCGTAGATCCGGTTCTTGGAGTTGACCAGGAACGCGTAGTACGCCTTCGGGTTGCCGGGGACCTTGATGTACGGGTAACCGCTGGCGGCGGTCTTCAGCCCGGGGTAGGCCTTCTTGAGGCTGGTGAGGGTGGAGCCCAGGCCGATGCCCGCCGGGGTGCGGGCGCCCTTCGGCGCGAAGATCATCGCGACGCCGCGCTTCTTCGAGATGTAGAGCCCGACCGCGTTCTTGCCGGCCGGGTGCGCCTTCAGCTCCCATCCGGTGCAGGTCTCGGAGTCGAAGGTGCGCTTATATCTGACCTTGCCCGTGGCCTGGGCGGCCTTGGCGCTCATGCCGAGCCGGACGCCGCCGTACCCGTGGGGGCCGAACGTGCCGGGAGCCGTCGCGGCCGTCGCGGCCTGTGCGGTGGGGGCGGCGGCCAGCAGGAGCCCAGCGGCCAGCGCCGTCGCCAGCGCGGCACGAGCCGTCGTGTGTGGTGTCATGCACGGTACGACGGCCGAACGGGCCCTCAGGTTCACTCCGGATTTTGAGGGACTGCGGCCCGCGTTTATGAATAATTCTCGTAATAACCCTCGAATTTCCGCCGGTGGAATTCGCTGACGATTTCCTGTGGAGTCACGGTGGAGAACTGGTAAAAGTGAAGTCAAGGCAGTCCCGACCGACCAAGGATCGTCATGATTACACCGGATCTCCTGGTCGGCGCGTTGCTCGGCGGTGTGCTCGTGGCCGTCGTACTCGCGCTGACGGGCGCCCTCCTGTGGCAGGCCAGGGCCAGACGCGCTGCTCTTCGAGCCCGTGACGTCGCCCGGCGCGAGACCCGCTCCGCCGAGCAGAAGGCCGAGACGGCGCGCAAGAATGCCGAGAGCGCCGCGCAACAGGCCGAGATCAATAAAAAATGGTACGACGCCGCTGTGAGCGAATACGGCCGCCTCGTCGAGCGGTTGCGCGCGGTGGCCGACGTCGAGGCCGGGCATCCCGCCGTGGAAATCCCGGGGCTCCTGAACGAGTGCCTCGCCGAGACCGCCGTCGCCGCCCACTGCCGGGAGGCCGAGAGCCTGTTCAGGGAGCGCGCCGCTGCCATCCGCGGCGACGTCGCGGCGGCCGCGCGCTCGGGCGTGCGCGGCGTCGCCGACACCGCACAGGCGGCGCTCACCCGGCTGCAGATCAAGATCGACGAGGAGCTGGACGACCACGCCGGCACCCCCCGCTACCACCAGGGTCTGATCGAGATCGACCACCTGGCCACCCAGGCGCTGCACAGCCTCCAGCGGCTGCGCATCCTGGCCGGCTCCTGGCCGGGCGTCCAGCGGGAGGACTGCACGTTCAGGGAGATCGTCGAGAGCGCCAGGGGCCGCATCGGGCCCTACCTGCGGGTCGACTACACCTACCACCCCGACGCCGGGGAGGTGGTGGTCGAGGGGCGGGTCGCCGAGCCCATCATCGTCGCGCTGGCCGAGCTGCTGGACAACGCCACCAGCTACTCCGACGACCGGGTCGACGTCTACGTCCAGGCCGTGCAGGCCGGTTACCGCGTCGTCGTGGAGGACCGCGGGCTCGGCATGAACGGCTTCCAGCGGGCCGAGGCCGAGCACCTGCTGGCCGGCGACACGCCCATGGACGCCGCCGCGCTCAAGGACGAGCGGCGGCTCGGGTTCGCCGTCGCCGGCCGCCTGGCCCACGACTACGGCTTCCGCGTCGACGTCGGCGCGCCGTCCAGCAGCGGCGGGGTCAAGGCGGTGTGCCTCGTGCCAACTCACATGATCATCAGCATCCCGCCCTCGACCGACCCCGCCGCTCTCGGCCCCGGCCATCCCGACTGGGCCACCGTCCCCGACGACCTGCTCCCTCCTGACCCGACGCCCGTCACCGCCCCTCCTCCGGAGGAGGAATCGGGGGAGACGGACGGTGCCGAGGCGCCCTCGACCACGATGTCCGGGCTGCCGAAACGGCGGGTACGGGTGCCGGAGGGCAGAACCGCCGCCCCGCCCGGGCCGATGAGGGGCGCCGTGCCGGCCGACGATCTGGACGGCGGCATGGAGTCCATCTTCGAAGCGCTCCGCGCCGCGTACGCCGACCGCGACCCCGGCGGTGAAGCCGGCCGTGACACAGACCGTGACACAGACCGGGACACAGACCGGGACACAGACCGGGACCCCGTCCGCGACCCCGACCGAGGACAGCACCAGCCATGACCACCCAGCCCACCGCCGACACCATCGACATGACCGGGCACCTCAACCGCCTGGTCACCGAGAACGACGGCCTCATCAACGCGATGCTGTTCACGACCGACGGCCTGCTGCTGGCCCGCTCGCACGGCCTCAGCAGGGAGGAGGCCGAACGCACGGCCGCGATGATGGCGGGCCTGCAGTCGTTGCAGCGCCAGCTCGCCGGCTTCTGCGGCATGCCCGCCGAGCAGGAGCTCGCCGCCCCCTGGCGGCACATGATCAGCGACCTGTCGGACGTCACCGTGCTGCTGTTCGCCGCGGGCGAGCGCACCGGGCTGGCCGCGGCGGTCCGCGGCGGGTCCACGACCGGGCCGGTCGCCGTGGCCATCCAGGCCATCATGAAGACGATCAGGGGCCTGCAGCCGGTGCTCGGCGCCAGGGAGCGGGGCAAGCCGTCGTGACCGGGCCGCGGCCGAGGCGGGCCGGGATGGTGCGTTCGCACACCGTCACCGGCGGCGGCGCCGCCGCGTCCCGCTCCGCCCTGGACGAGGCCACCCTGCTCATCGCCGACCCGCACCGGTCGCCGGCCGGTCTCGGCGCGCACGCCCAGCGGGCGATGACGCTGTGCCGGCCCGGCGTGCTGTCGGTCGCGGAGGTCGCGTACCACCTGCGGTTGCCCGGCGCGGTGGTCAAGATGATCGTCGCCGGGCTGGTCCACAGCGGCCACCTGAGCGCCCGGGCCCCCTACACGCCCGCCGCCGGGCGGCACGACCTCGACTTCCTGCAGCAGGTGCTCGATGCCCTACACAAACTCTGACCGCTACGTCCCCGCGGCCGCCCGCCCCGTCAAGATCGTGGTGCTCGGGCCGTTCGCGGTGGGCAAGACCACGTTCATCGGCACCGTGTCGGAGATCCGGCCGATGCACACCGAGGAGCGGCTGACCCAGGCCGGCCAGCTCGTGGACGACCTCGACGACCTGCGGGGCAAGAGCACCACGACAGTCGCCATGGACTTCGGCCGCCTCACGCTCACCCCCGACATCGTGCTCTACCTGTTCGGCGCGCCCGGCCAGCGGCGGTTCAGCGGCATGGCCCGCTGCCTCATGGAGGGCGCGCTGGGCGGGCTCGTCCTGGCCGACACCCGCCGCCTCGACCAGAGCTTCCCGGCGATCGACCTGCTGGAGCAGGCCGGGCTGCCGTACACCGTCGCGATCAACCACTTCGCCGGCGCGCCCCTGCACCGCGAGGCCGAGCTGCGCGAGGCGCTGGCCCTGCCCGGTGACCGCGCGCTGGTCAGCCTCGACGCGCGCGAGCTGGGCTCGGCCAAGCAGGGGCTGATCGCCCTCGTCACCGCCATCATCACGCAGTCCCGTCTGGAGCCCGCCCGATGACCATCCCCGCAGCCGCCGGCGTCCGCCTGTACGGCGAGGAGTTCGCCGCCCGCCCCGAGGACGCCTACGACAAGCTGCGTGCCGAGGGCCCGGTGGCCTGGGCGGAGATCGCCCCGCACGTGCGCGCGCTCGTCGTCGTCAGCCGCCGCGCCGCCCGCGACCTGCTCAACGAGGCCGAGACGTACAGCAAGGACAGCCGTATGTGGGGCGACCTGGCCCGCGGGCTGGTGCCGCGCGACAGCCCGGTGCTGGCCCTGATGGCCTTCCGGCCCAGCCTGCTGTACGCCGACGGGGAGCGGCACGCCCGGCTGCGGCACGCCATGGACGACTGCCTGGCCCGGATCAACTTGCACCGCCTGCGCGACCGCACCCGCGGCCACGCCGGGCGGCTGATCGCGGAGTTCGCCCGCGACGGCCACGCCGACCTGATGAGCCAGTTCGCCGACCTGCTGCCGCTGCTGGTCTTCGCCGACCTGCTGGGCTGTCCCGCGCCCATGGTCGAGCGCATGGTCACCGGCTGTCAGGGCATGATCGGCGCAGGACCGCAGGCCGAGCAGGCCGCGGCCGACCTCGCCGCCGTCCTGGCCGAGATCATCCAGCTCAAGAGCGACCGGCCGGACGACGACTGCACCACCTGGATGCTGGCCCACCCGGCGCGGCTCGGCCACGAGGAGATCCTGCACCAGCTCGTCGTCCTCATCGGCGCGGGCACCATCCCGACCGCCGCGTGGATCGCCTCCACGCTGCGGCTGCTGCTCACCGACGACTCCTACGCCGGCGACCTGTCGGGCGGCGCGGTCACCGTCCGGCGGGCCATGGAGCAGGTGCTGTGGACCCGTTCGCCCATGGCCAACTTCTCCGTCCACTACGCCCGCCACGACACCTCGCTGCACGGCGTGCCGATCCCGGCCGGCGTGCCGATCCTCATCAGCCACGCCGCCACCGGCACCGACCCCGCCGCGCCGCAGCCCGGCTACGGCAACCGCTCCCACCTGGCCTGGTCGGCGGGGCCGCACCGGTGCCCGGCCGAGAGTCACGCCGCGATCATCGCCCAGACGGGCGTCGAGGCGCTCCTCGGCCACCTGTGGGACCTCGACCTCATCGACCCGTACACGCCCAACCGGCACGGCCCGTTCCACCAGTGCCCCGCGAGCCTCGGAATCCGCTTCCGCCCCCAAACGGCAGACACCCTCACCCCCTCGTCCCTGCCGAACGCTGGAGGTCTCCGTGACCATGGCACCGATCCCCCTCGACACCACCGGCCTCCGCCTGTATGAACAGGCCGACCACCTGCGCGCCGCCGGCCCCGCCGTGCGGGTCCTGCTCCCCGGAGACCTCGTCGCCTGGTCGGTGACCAGGGGCGACGTGGTCAAACGGCTCCTCACCCATCCCGACGTCTCGAAGGACGCCCGCAGGTCGTGGCCGGGTTACCGGCCCTTCGCGATCGCCTGGCTGACCGCCTGGGTCGACGTGGTCAGCATGTTCACCGCCGACGGCGACGACCACCAGCGGCTCAAGGACCTCGTCGGCCGGGCCTTCACCGCCCGCCGCATCGACGCGATGCGGCCCGCGATCGAGGCGATCGTGACCTCGCTGCTCGACGAGCTCGCTGCCTTACCCGCCGACCGGCCGCTCGACCTGCGTTCCCTTTTCTCCTATCGCGTCCCCACCCGGGTCATCTGCGACCTGTTCGGTGTGCCGGACGACCAGCGTCCCGCGATGCTCGCGACCATCGACGCCGTGCTCGACACCAGCCTCGGCCCCGACGAGGCGGCCGAGGTGCAGCGGGGCATGTACGCCGCGATCCACCGGCTGGTCGCCACCAAGTCCGCCCGGCCCGGCGACGACATGACCAGCCTGCTGCTGACCACCCAGCAGCGCGACGAGGACCGGCTCAGCATGGACGAGCTGGTCAGCACGCTGATCCTGATGATCGGGGCGGGCAGCGAGACGACCGTCTCCCTCATCGACCACGCGGTCGTCGCCATGCTCACCCATCCGGACCAGCTCGCGGCCGCGCGCGAGACCCCCGGACGCTGGGCCGACGTGATCGAGGAGAGCCTGCGCCTGCATCCGCCGGTCATGCACCTGCCGCTCCGCTACGCCACCGCCGACCTCGACCTGGGGGAGGGCGTGACCATCGGCAAGGGGGAGCTGATCATCATCGGGTTCGGCGCGCACGGCCGTGACCCGGCCGTCAACCCCGATCCCGGCCGCTACGACATCGACCGGCACGACCGGCAGCACCTGGCCTTCGGGTACGGCATGCACTTCTGCCTCGGGGCGCCGCTGGCCAGGCTGGAGGCGGGCGTCGCGCTGCCCGCCCTGTTCGGACGGTTCCCGCGCCTTGCGCCGGCGTGGCCGGTGGGCTCGCTGACGCGGCAGCCGTCGTTCATCGGCAACGACGTCCGCGACCTGCCGGTGTTCCTCGGGCCCGCCGCCGCGTAGGCGGGGGCCGCCGGCCTGTCCGGACCGGGGGCGGGCCGGCGGCCTGCCGCTGGATCAGCCCCGGCGGAGGCGGAGGAGGTCCTCGGCCTGTTCGGTCACCTCGTCCACGGTGATCGCGGCCACCCAGGAGGCGTCGTGCGGGCACCGTTCCGCCCGCAGGTCCACGCCGCTCGCGCCGCAGCGGGGGCAGGCGATGACCCAGGAGACCAGCGGCCGGTGCCTGGCCCGGGTGAGCGGGCCCGCGTTGACGAGGTTGCCGCACCAGTACAGGCCGATCGTGGCGGCGCCGACGGCGGCGGCCAGGTGGCGCGGGCCGGTGTCGTTGCCGATGACCAGGTCGCAGCGTTCGTACAGGGCGGCCAGTCCGCCGATGCTGAGCGTGCCCACCAGCGGCGTCGCGGGGCGGCGCATGGCGGCGGTGACCTCCGCCACCAGGTCCGCCTCCTCGGGTGTGCCGGTCACCACGACGGGACGGCCGAGCCGGTCGCCGACCGCGGCGAACGAGCGGGCCGGCCAGCGCCGCCGCGGGTCGGTCGCGCCCGGATGCAGGGCGACCAGGCCGGGCGGCGGCTCGCCGAGCACGGCGCGCAGCTCGGCCCGGTCGGTGCCGGTGACCGCCACGCGCGGCTCGAACTCCCGCGCGCGGGCCCCGACCAGCGCGGCCGCCTCCAGGTAGCGCAGGGTCTCGTGCTGGTAGTAGTGGTACGGCAGCCAGCGGTCCAGCGGCTCGGCGTCCGGCGTGCGGAACCCGGCGGTGACGCGGGCGCCGAGCCGCCGCAGGAACGGGTTGGAGTGCCGCCCGCCCCCGTGCAGCTGCACGGCCAGGTCGAAGCGCCGCTCGCGCAGCCGCTCGACCAGCTCCTCCGGGGCCGGACGGGCCTCCGGCCGGGTGGTGAGCCCGGCGATCGGCGGCATGGCGACCACCTCGTCCACCGGGCC
The DNA here is from genome assembly GCF_036289125.1 of Nonomuraea sp. LP-02. NCBI lineage: Bacteria > Bacillati > Actinomycetota > Actinomycetes > Streptosporangiales > Streptosporangiaceae > Nonomuraea > Nonomuraea sp. LP-02. Next base: position 1,218,503 of record NZ_JAXCLK010000001.1, read on the forward strand.
GGGCCGCCCGGCGAGGAAGGCCGCGTGCCAGGCGTTGCCCAGCAGGACCAGCCGGGCGTCCGGGTAGGCGTCCTTGATCGCCGTGATGGCGGGCAGCGTCACGACGAGGTCGCCGAGCGCGTTGGCGCGCAGCACCGCGATCGTCCGCACCCCGTCGAGCAGCCCCGTCATGACGACCGTGGTGCCCGGCTCCTACCTGGGCAAACTACGCGGCGAGCACCCTGGCGGCGGCGTCGAGCACCTCCTCGACGGTGATGCGCAGCAGTGCCGGGTCCGGCACGTCCGTCTGCACCTCCCGTTCGCCGCCGCCGTGCCACAGGGCGGCGTGGACCGGCTTGCGCGGCGGGCCCCAGATGCGCGGCGAGGCCGGGCCGAACAACACGACCGACGGCCGTTCGTACGCGCTGGCGAGATGCGCCATCCCCGTGTCCCCGCACACCACCAGCGCCGCCCCGCGCACCAGCGCCGCCAGCGTGTCGAGGCCGGTCCGCCCGGCCAGGTTCGCCTGCTCCGGCAGCCCGGCCAGGGCGGTCACCCGGGCCGCGCGCTCCCGTTCGGCGGCCGTGCCGGTGACGACGACGTCGTGGCCGGCCATGACGAGCGCCGCCGCGACGGCGGCGAACCGCTCCGGCGGCCACCGCTTGCTGCCGTAGGCCGCGCCGGGATGCACGACCGCCGCCCCCGGCCGGGGGCTCCGGGCGGGCGGCGGCGCGAGCAGCAGGTCGGCCTCGTCCGGATCGCCGCCGTCGGAGCGGACCAGCCGGCACCACTTGGCCACCTCGTGCTCCACGTCCCGCACCGCGGGCCCGTCCGGGTGCCCGGCCTCGGGACAGGCGAACGCCACCAGCCGGCGGGGGCGGGTGCCGCACACCGCCCGTACGCTGTCCGGCAGCACGCCGTGCAGGTCCACGGCCACGTCGGGGGCCACGACGGGAGGCGGGCGGAGGCTGCGGTGCGGGACGACCTCGTCCACGGCCCCGGTCAGCCGCGCCAGCGGCCGGAGCGCCGGGTTGACGGCCAGCAGCAGGAGGTGGTCCGGGTAGCGGCGGCGCAGCCCGCGCAGCGCCGGCACGGTGACCAGCAGGTCACCGAGGTTGAGCGCGCGCAGCGCCAGCAGCCTGGGCGCGGCCTCCTGGGCGTCGGTCACACCCTCCGCTGCCCGTGGCCGGGCAAAGACAATCCCGCCCGCGGTCCGGAAGCGGTCAACACCCAGGACCCGCCCGACGCCCGGGGGTACACCACGGGCGTGAGCAGCGCCTCCTACGAGATCGACCGGACCGCCGTCCTCCTCGTCGACCCGTACAACGACTTCCTGTCCGAGGGCGGGAAGATCTGGCCACGGGTACGGGAGATCGCCGAACGGGTGAACCTCCTCAGCCACCTGCGCGCGATCACCGCCGCCGCGCGGGAGGCCGGGATGCTGGTCTTCATCGTCCCGCACCGGCAGTGGCGGCCCGGCGACTACGACGACTGGGACCATCCCAACCCCACCCAGCGCGGCATCCAGGAGCGCCACTCCTTCGAGAAGGGCGCCTGGGGCGGCGAGTGGCGGGCGGACCTCGTCTCGCCGGGCAGCGACATCGTGGCCAAGCAGCACTGGGCGCAGAGCGGGTTCTCCAACACCGACCTCGACCTGCTGCTGCGCCAGCACGCCATCACCCACGTGATCCTCATCGGCCTGCTGGCCAACACCTGCGTCGAGTCGACCGGCCGGTTCGCGATGGAGCTCGGCTACCACGTCACCCTCGTCAGGGACGCGACCGCGGCCTTCAGCGCGGAGATGATGCGCGCCGCGCACGAGCTCAACGGGCCGACGTTCGCGCACTCCATCACGACGACGGAGGACCTGCTCGCGGCGATCAGCTCCGCCCGCTGACCGCGACCGAGCGCTCAAGGAGCGCCTGGGCCGGATGTTCAGCTCCGCCTACCGCGAGCGCGTGGCCGAGCTGCTCCGCGTCGTGGTCGCGCGCGGCCGGCGGGTGCGCGACGAGGACGTCGTACGCCGCCGGCTGGGCGCCGTCCCCAACCACCCGCCGGTGCCGCTCGCGAACTGTCGAGCCTTCTGGGTCAGGCGTCGCCGGTCGAGCCGAGGAAGCCCTGCTCGCTCAGCCAGTCCGCGGAGACCTTGCCCGGCTCCTCACCCTCGACGTCCACGCGGGCGTTGAGCCGCTGCATGGTGGCGTCGTCCAGCTTCGCGATCACCGGCTGCAGCACCTTCTCCAGGGCGGGGTGCTTGTCGTAGGTGTCCTGGCGGACCGTGACGGCCGCGTTGTAGTTCGGGAAGAACTTCTTGTCGTCCTCCAGGACGGTCAGGCCGAGCGCGGCGATGCGGCCGTCGGTGGTGAACACCTCGCCGAAATCGCAGACCTGGCCCTTGTCGGTCTCGGTGTAGACGACGCCGGTGTCGAGCAGGCTGACCTGCTTCTTCGGGATCTTCATGCCGTACGCCTTGGACAGCCCGGGCAGGCCGTCGTCGCGGGTGGAGAACTCGGTCTCGATGCAGAGCGTGACCGCCTCGGGCGTGGTCTCGGCCAGCTTCGCCACGTCGGACAGCGTCTTGACGCCCAGCTCCTGGGCCTTCTCCGAGCGGATGGCCAGGGCGTAGGTGTTGTTCAACGGGGTGGGGCCGATCCAGCGGATCTTGTTCTTGGACAGGTCCTCGTCGGCGGTGGCCTTGAACTGCCCGGCGGAGTCCTGGATCGGCTCGGTCTTCTTCAGGTGCTCGATCCAGCCGGTGCCGGAGTACTCCCAGTAGAGGTCGATCTCGCCGGCCTCCAGCGCCTTGCGGTTCGGCGCCGTACCGCCGAGGTTGGTCTTGTCGACGACGTCGGCGCCGTGGGCCTTGAGCAGCTGAGCGGCGATCTTGCCGAGCACGATGTTCTCGGTGAAGTCCTTGGAGCCGACGACGAGCTTGCTGCCCGCCAGTTCGTTGCCCGCGCTGCCGGATTCGACGGCGTCGGCGGTGCCGCAGGCGCTCGCGCCGGCGACGGTCAGCGCCGCGGCGGCGAGCAGGGCGAAGGTCGTCCTGAGGGGACGGGGGAGCATGAAAAGGCCTCTCGGTTGTCCAGTACGGTCAGATGCCGCGTGGTTTGAGCAGGTTCTCGGCCAGGCTGGCGAGCCAGTCGATGAAGAAGGCGACGCAGGCGGTCAGCACGCCGCCGACGATGGTGACGGGCATGCGGTTGAGCTTGAGCCCGTTGATGATCAGCTCGCCGAAGCCGCCCGCGGCGACGAAGGCGCCGAGCGTGGCGACGCCGACGGTCAGCACGAGCGCGGTGCGCAGCCCCGCCAGGATCGCCGGGACGGCGAGCTTGAGCTCGACGCGGCGCAGGATCTGTCCCCGCGTCATGCCCATGCCGCGGGCGGCCTCGATGAGCGCCGGATCGACCTGCTGCACGCCGACCATGGTGTTGCGCAGCACGGGCAGCACCGCGTACGCGACCAGGCCGACGAGCGCGGTCTGGAAACCCACGCCCATCAGGAACGTGCACAGCACCAGCAGGCCGATGCAGGGAACGGCCTGGCCGAGGTTGCCCAGGGTCAGGATGACGGGGGCGATGAGCCGGTTGCGGGCGCGGGAGGCGGCCACGCCGAGCGGGATCGCGATGAGCACGACGAGCGTGGTGGCGGCCAGCGTCATCTGCAGATGCTCGACGGTCTTGGCCAGGATGACCGCGCGGTTGAGGCTGCGCTGTTCGATGGAGTCGAGCTCCAGCGTGCCCACCCACACGTACAGGGCGAGCAGGGCGGCGGCGACGGCGGCGGGCGTGATCAGGTGGCGGGCGCCGCGCGGGACGCGCCGTACGGGGGCGAGGGGCAGGGTCTCAGCCGGCGCGGTCTCAGCGGTCACCGGCGACCAGCTCCTCCCGCGACCGGTTCCCGACGGCCGCGCACAACGTCGCGTAGCTCAGCACGCCGGCCGTCGAGCTGCACCGGTCGGTGCCGTGGGCGAGCATGAGGTCCAGCGCCTCGCGCAGGCTGGCGTCCGCCGCGATCTGGGGCAGCAGGGGGTCGGGCAGCGGGTCGGTGGCCGCGACGTCGGTGACCCGCAGCAGCGCCAGCCGCTTGAGCGTGGCGTCCTGGCCGATGAAGCCCGCCACGTAGTCGTCGGCGGGGCGGTCGAGGATGGCGGCGGGGGTGTCGTACTGGGCGATGTGGGACCTCTCACGCAGGACGGCGATGCGGTCGCCCAGCTTGATGGCCTCTTCGAAGTCGTGGGTGACGAAGATGATCGTCTTGCGGAGCTGCTTCTGCAGCCGGACGAACTCGTTCTGCAGATGCTCGCGGGTGATCGGGTCGGTGGCGCCGAACGGCTCGTCCATGAGCATCACGGGCGGGTCGGCGGCCAGCGCCCGGGCGACCCCCACGCGCTGCTGCTGGCCGCCGGACAGCTGGCGCGGGTAGCGGTCGTGGAAGGCCGACGGCTCCAGGTGCACCAGGGCGAGCAGTTCCTCGACGCGGGCGGCGATCCGAGGCTGCGGCCAGCCGAGCAGCTTGGGGACCAGGCCGATGTTCTGGGCCACGGTCAGGTGCGGGAAAAGGCCGACCTGCTGGATGGCGTAGCCGATGTGGCGGCGCAGCTCGTCGGGGTTCAGGCTGAGCACGTCGCGCCCGCCGATCCGGATCTCGCCCGAGGTGGGCTCGACCAGCCGGTTGATCATCTTCATCGTGGTGGTCTTGCCGCAGCCGGACGGGCCGACGAAGACGACCAGCTCGCCGGCCGGGATGTCCATGGTGACGTTGTCCACCGCGGGGGCCGGCTGGCCCGGATAGTGCTTGGTCAGCGCGCGCAGCTCGATGCGCACGCCCTCGGCGTCACGGTCGGACAGGTCACGGTCGAACACGAAGCCCCCTCGGGGTGGTCAGGTGGCGGACGGCGGCGAAGAACAGGTCGAACAGCACCGCGATGATCACGATGCCGAGCGTTCCCGCGAGCGTGGCGTTGAGCGAGTTCACCGAGCCCAGGCGGGAGAGGCCCTCGAAGATCTGGTTGCCGAGCCCCGGCCCGTCGACGAAGGCGGCGATGGCGGCGATGCCGATCGCCATCTGCGTCGAGATCCGGATCCCGGTCAGGATCAGCGGCCAGGCGAGCGGGAGCTGGACGCGCAGCAGCAGCCGCGGGCGGCTCAGGCCCATGCCGCGGCCGGCCTCGACGGTGGCGGCGTCCAGGCCGCGCAGGCCCGTCACGGTGTTGCGGATGATCGGCAGGAACGCGTACGCGATGAGCGCGATCAGCGTGGACCCCCAGCCCAGCCCGGTCAGGGGGATGAGGAGGGTGAGCAGGGCCAGCGACGGGACGGTCAGGATCGCCGCCGAGACCGCGATCGACCCTTCCCGCACGCGCGGCGAGCCGTGGCCGAGGACGCCGACGCCGATGCCGATCACGCTGGCCAGGACGATGGCGATCGCCACGACCAGGGCGTGCTCGGCGGCGGCCAGCGAGAGGGTGTCCCAGCGGGAGACCACGTACTCGCCAAAACTCATACGAGGACCACCTTCGCTTACGCTGTCAGAGGCTCGCAAACGTACGCCAAGAGTTGCGGTCAGTGCAAAACCAGGTGCAGCTAGCGCAACAAAGCGCAATGCTTCTGTTACGAACGGACGTGGATGAGCGACAAGCCTCCGGCGCCCTCGGCCGGGCTACGGCGGGACATGGATATCCTCGAAGTCCTCGCAGGTCACGGCGATGACAGGGACGCGGACGGGTTCGGCGTCAGCTGGATCGCCGAGCGGCTGGGGCGGGAGAAGAGCCAGATCTCCAGGGCGTTGCGGGCGCTGGAACTGGAGGGCATGGTGGAGCGGGACCCGGTCACCCGGCGCTACCGGCTGGGCTGGCGGCTGTTCGCGCTGGCCGCGCGCACCCAGCAGGCCCGGCTTGTCCGGGTCGCCGCGCCCTACCTGCGGCGCCTGGCCGGCGCCTTCGACGAGGACGCCTATCTGTGCGTGCTGCGCGGCAACCAGGTCCTGACGCTGCTGTCGGTGCCGTCGTCGCGGGCCTACCACCGGGTGTGGGAGGGGATCTCGGTGCCGGTGATCATGGCCGCCGCCGGCCGGTCGCTGCTCGCCGAGTGGGACGAGGAACGCGTGCGTGCGCTGCTGCGCACCGTGCTGCCGTCCGGGCTGGACAGCGCGGTCGCCAGCGAGGACGACTGGCTGGCCGACCTCGCCCATGTGCGGTCGGCGGGCTACGCGGTCTCGGACGTGGAGCTGGAGGACAGTGCCGCCGGGGTGTCGGCGCCCGTACGCGACCACCGGGGGCTCATCACGGCGGCGATCAGTGTGTCCGTGATCCGGGCGCCGGCGCCGGAGCGGCTGCACGAGATGGGGGCCGTGGTTGCGGAGGTGGCCCGCGAGCTCTCGGCCGCGCTGGGTTACCCCGCGACGCCCGCTGCGGGAACGTGGAAGTCGCCGGCGTAGCACCCGCTCGGCGCGGGACGGTCACCGATTCGGCCGGAGCGGGGGAGTCGCTCCGGCCGGCCGGAGGCCCGCCGTCGGCCTGGCGGTGGTGAGTTCCTGGGGCGTCGGGGTCTCCGGCTTTCACCCGGCCGCCCGGAGTGGACTGTCTTATGGCCTGAGCGGCCGACCCCCAGTGCGATCGATCTTTTCGTCTCCCTCACCGACGTGGTGGTGCGCGAGGAGGACTGTCTGTGTTGCGGGCGGGCGGCGTGGGACGCCCGGTATGTGGTGAACGGGAAGGAACAGAGCGGGCACCTGTCTCGCGCATCACCGCCGAGCTGGCGGAGGCCGAGCCGTGCGTCATGGCCAACGTGATCAGCGTCACCTGAACCGGCAGCCCCGAACAGAGCGTTGTCCATCACCCGACACGAATGGAACAACGGTGCCGATTGACGGTCTCCCGTCAGCCGATTCAATGACCTTTCCCTTTCGGGCGGCCTGGGCAACCCGGTGAGGTTGAGACCAGGGCTGTGGCTCTGCGCGAGCACTTAGATCCGGGTGTCGGCACCGTTGTGGAGCTACCTCTACATATCTTCTACAGTTGGCAAACGCGCTCTTGGGCTTGGCGCAGGCGTCGGCCGGCCCCGCGTCGTCGATCACTTTCAGGCCGGTCGGGTCGGAAGCGCCGATGGGGTTGTTGCCCGCGTACGCGTACGGGTTCGTCCGTCTCGCCACACGCGCTGAGGTCGCCGGTGGTGAACACTTGATGCCGGCGGTGATGCCGAGTTCATCGGCGCAGATCTTCGCGATGGACATGACTGCGTTCAGCAGGGCCTGGAGCTGCCGGTCGACCTCGGCCTGGGCGGCCTTGGCGGCGGCGTCCGCCTGCTGCTTCATTCTCGGCTCACTCGCCGGCGGGCTCGCCGCCAAACTGGCCGCGAAATACGCGCTGCCGTGGAAGTGGAACCTACGAACTCGGTAAGGCCATTTGGAAACACGCCGGGGACGCCATCAGCGCCTTCAAGAACTGGCTGGCGGCCAAGGACAAACTCAAGATAGCCGAACGGGCCAGGGATGCCGCGGAGAAAGCGGTCCGGGCGGTCTGCGGAAAACGCAACAGCTTCGTGCCGGGAACCATGGTCGTGATGGCCGACGGCACCGAAAAACCCATCGAGGACGTCGAGGTCGGCGACAAGGTGCAGGCCACCGATCCGGTGTCCGGCCGGACCGAGGCCAAGCCCGTCACCGCACTGATCGCCGGTGAGGGCGCCTGGGTGTACGCCGCCCAGTTGCACGCCGGTACGTGGCTGCAGACGGGCGACGGCACGTGGGTCCAGGTCTCCGCCGTGGAGAAGTGGACGGCCGCCCAGCACGTGCACAACCTGAGCGTCGACGGCATCCCCACCTACTACGTCGGGGTGGGCAGGGCGAGCGTACTCGTCCACAACACGCCGTGTCCGGACGACGCGGACGGCGTTGACCACGCGCTCGACAGGCACGGCCACGACAGTTACGGCAAGTCGGACGACGGAGTGTGGGACGAGGACATGGACGAGGACGCCTCGGTGAACTCGCCAGAAGAACCGCCGGGAGAATCGGCAGGTACCAGAAGAGTCACGGCACCATCATTTACTACGTGGACGCCGGCCGAATCATCGGTCGCTCCAAGCGAAGCGGCGGAAGACTGAGCACCAGATACGCGGTCGTGCGTGACAAGCAAGGCCGGCTGGTCACCATGTACCGTGTCTGACGATGGCCAGTATAAGAGTGCGGCTCCTGTCCGAATTCAAGAAAGTCTTGTCGGAGGAGGAGTACTTCCCGCTCGACGTGCTGGACTGCCCGGCGATCTCCAAGGCCGGGCAGCCCATGCTCGGACATATCGATCCTTACGGGGACACGATGTTCAACCGGGCGCAGATGAGGACGCTGCTGGACGAGATCGACGCTTTGCTGGCCGCGGATGCCCCGCTCACGGCGGACCAGCGGCGCTATCTGTCGTTCCTCAGGAGGTTGTGCGTTCTGGGAGACGCCCCGCACCGGTACCTGTGGATCTGGGGGGCGTGAAGACGTTCGACGTGCGATCGGCGATCGCCTTGAAGTACGTCGCGACGGTCGCCGGTGTGCGCTCCTTGCGCTGGATGCGGGGATTGCCGATCGATGGGAATGCCGCCTGCCTCAGTGGCGTTACGTATCCGACGCTTTACCCAGCGAGGTAGATCTTTGCCGGATATATGGTGTTTTGTTTGCATGTGTCCAGGTTTAGTCGGTAGCTTGGTAGGCGTTGGCCAACGGGTAGACCAGTCTCCCGGTGGCATCGGATCTCCGGAATCTCCGGATCCCCCGCGCTCCACGTAGCGACCGCATTGGCTTAGGCCCGGCTACATCAGTCAAGCGAGCGCAACCTCCGTGTTCCCTAACGAAGGACTTTCCCTTGACCATGTCCGTCCGCACGCGAGCTCTCAGCCTGCTGACCGCCGCCACCATCGGCGGCCTGACCATCGGCGCGGCCACCGCGCACGCCGACGCGCAGACCGCCGCCCCGGTGACCGCCGCCCAGTCCCAGGCGACTCTGCTCACGGGCTCGACCAAGGCGTCGTACTTCTGGGACGACTCCTCAGGTCGGGCCGGCGACACCGGACTGCCGGCCGCCGGGAAGCCCATGCAGAAGGGTCTGGCCGCCAGCCCGAGCTGGCCGCTCATGACCGAGGGCTATGTGACGTACAAGGGCAAGAAGCTGCCCTTCTTCGTCGGCGACCGCGGCCCCGGCGAGCCTTCCGACCGTGGCGTCATGCTGGACCTCGACGCCAAGACCTTCGCCGAGCTGACCGGCGGCACGTTCAACCCCGACACCCTGGGCGTGGACGGCGTCGACGGCGAGGGCCACATCAAGATCGACTACGTCATCACCAAGTGGGGTGACGGCGTGGGCCGTAAGAGCCAGCCGGTGGCCTTCTCCACCGGCGCCTGGGCCGAGAAGGACACCGCTGTCCGCCCGGTCTCGGTCAAGAACCAGTAACCCGGCAGGCCGGGCCATGAGGAGGGCGTCCCCGTGAGGGGGCGCCCTCCTCATGTTCAGCGCGTGCGCGGCACCGGCACCTTCGACCAGTCGAGGTCGGAGGCGAGGTAGAAGCTCGGGTAGGCGGGCTGGTTGTAGGCCGTCTGCTGCCGCGCCACCTCCACCCTGTACTGCGGGTCGTGCATCAGCGTGTACAGCTTGCGGTCGGTGACCTCGGTGCTGAGGTGGACGCGCAGGGCCGAGCTGTCGGCCGTACGCACCAGCAGCTCCTCCCGCCAGTCGCCGAACACGTCGGCCACCAGGCCCGGGTTGCCCTTCGTCCAGTTGTTCGTCAGCGTGCCCTCGGCGGTGAGCAGCGTGCCGCGCCGCCGGTCGTCGATCGTCGGCGTCTGCAGCACGGTCGTGGCGGTGCCGTTGACGAGCTGCGTCGTCATGTCGGCCGCCCACCGGATGCTCATGTTCGTTCCTGGCGCGTCGCGGCCCAGGTAGTCGCCGCGGGCCGACCACAGGCCCGCCTGGACGGCCTGGTCGGGCGGCATCGACGACCACGCCTCAAGGCCGCGGAGCGCCGGGTCGACGTCGCCGACCATGCCGCGGCCCGTGTCCACGCCGCTGTAGCCGCCGAACAGCACCCGCCCGGTGGCCGCGTCGCGCATCGCCCATCCGTACGGGGCGCTCCGCCCGCCCTCGTGCACGGTCCAGATCTCCAGGCCGGGACGGTCGGGGTCGAGGTCGCCGACGTGCATCGCGTCGCCGTGGCCGAGCCGTACGGTCTGGCCGGGCACGTTGCTCTGCGGCGGGGCCTCGGCGAAGGACGAGTACAGCACGTCGCCGTCGTCGTCGATGGTGGCGGCGCCGTACACGATCTCCTGCCGGCCGTCGCCGTCCACGTCGGCCGCGCTCATCGAGTGGAAGCCCTGCGTGGTGATGTCGGCATATTTCGGGTTGGTGCCGGGCTGGCCGTGCGGGGAGGCGTTGAACGGGTTCGCCATCGGCACGTGGCCGCTGTCGGCGTACCAGACCTCCTTGAGCCGCCGGCCGTCCCAGTCGTAGGCGACGAGCGTGGTGCGCGTGTAGTAGCCGCGCGCGAAGACCGCCGACGGGCGCCGGCCGTCGAGGTAGGCGACGGCGGACAGGAACCGGTCCACCCGGTTGGCCGGCTCCACGCGCGCCATCGCGTAGTCGCCCCACATCAGGCCGTCGTCGCCGCGGCCCGGCTTGTACGGGACGGTCTGGAGCTCCTTGCCGGACGCGCCGTCGAGCACCGACAGGTACTCGGGCCCGCTGACGACGAACCCGGCGAACTCCCGCAGCCGGTTGTTGGCGCTGCGGCCCGGCGCGTACACGTCCACGAAATGGTTCGCCAGCTCGACGGCGGCCTCGTGGGAGAGCGGGTACGTGTGCGCGGGCGCGATCCCGAACGCCTCCTCCAGCGTCCGCGGCCAGTGCCCGGCGACCACCTCGGGGTGCTCGTGCCACTTCTCGAACATGGCCACGAGGTGGTCGAAGTAGCCGGCGGCGCTCAGCCGGTAGTCGTCGGCATGGGAGCGGCCGGCCCTGATGTCGGCCTTGGGCATGGTGACGTAGCGCTCGGAGACGACCTGGCCGCGGGCGCCGTACCGGATGATCTTCGTGCCGGGGGCGGTCTTGAGCATCAGCTCCGAGCGGCCGTCGCCGTCGAAGTCGTAGACGAGGAACTGCGTGTAGTGGGCTCCGGAGCGGATGTTGACGCCGAGGTCGAGCCGCCAGCGCAGGGTGCCGTCGAGCTCGTACGTGTCGAGATAGGTGTTGCCGGTGTAGCCGCGCTGGGAGACGTCCTTGGAGTTGGACGGGTCCCATTTGACGACGTACTCGTACTGGCCGTCGCCGTCCACGTCGCCGACGCTCACGTCGTTGGCGGAATAGGTGTACGCCTCGCCGGCCGGGGTGACGCCGTCGGCCGGTTTGGTGAGCCGAAGATCATAAAACGATTTAAGCCAGGGCGTGACGACGGCGCCCCGGCCGCCCTCGCGGCCCCTCGTGACCGGGGCCACCTGGTAGCGGGAGGCGGGCGTGCCGGCCGGGTCGAGGTAGTTGGTGCTGTCGGTCACCGTCGCGATCGGGCGGCCGTCGCGGTAGACGCGGAAGTCGGCGCCGGTCATGCCCGTGGCGCCGTGGCCGGTGACCTCGTCGCCGAGCAGCCGCCAGCTCAGGAACACGCCGGTGGGGGTGGAGGCGGCGACCAGGCCGCGGTCCAGGTGTTCGAGACGCGGTCCCGCGCCCGCGCCCCCGGCCGGGGTGGCTGCGGCCGGCGGAGGCGCGGTCGCCAGGGTGGTGAGGAGGGCGGCCAGCGCGAGGGTCGCGGCGCGGCGGCGCGCGCGCGGGCCGGTGGGGAGTCTCATCGTGACGGGCTCCTCGGAGTGAGGCCCGCGTGGGGGCGCGGGATTAAATCGATATAATCAATGCGCCTACGATATTTGTCAAGGATTCATTTACTGCTTATTACGCGCAGTATTTTCGCGAAATTACTGCACCGGCCGTGCAGTGAGTGTTCTCCGCTTGCGACCGCGGTCGATCCCGCGCGGGCGGGCCGTGCCGGCAAGCTCCGGATCGGGACTTGCAATCCTAAGTTAGCATGCTAAGTTATGAGGTGTGGAACGCGACCTCAGCCTCAACCTGCACGTGCTCGTCGCCCGCCTCGACCGGATGGCCGACCGGATCCTGCGGGCCGAGCACAACATCTCCTACAGCCGTTTCCTCGCGCTGACCCTGGTGGGCGAGCTGGGCCTCTCGACGCAACGCGCCCTCGCCGACGGCCTGGGCGTGACCGAGCCGTCCGTGAGCCGCATGACCGGCGTCCTCGCCGCCGAAGGGCTGCTCGACGTCCAGCCCGACCCGGCGGGCGGGAACCGCCGGCAGCTCAGCCTCACCGACAAGGGAAAGGAGATCGTGGCCTCGCTCCGGCAGGAGTTCGAGGACAAGCTGGCCGCCCTGGTCGCACACAGCGGCGTGCCCTACGCCGAGTTCGCCCAGCACACCGCGCGACTGCTCGCGACGTTGGACCAGATGGAACAGGAGTCAACGAGATGAATCAGGTCACTCAGCCCCCGCGGACGCACACCGTCTCCTCGGCCGACGGAACGCCGATCAGCTATCAGACCTTAGGCGCCGGGCCGGGCCTCATCGTGCTCGGCGGCAGCCTGCGCACCTCGCAGGACTACCTGCCGCTGGCCTCCGTCCTGGCCCGCTCCTTCACCGTGCACGTCGTCGACCGGCGGGGACGCGGCGCCAGCGGCCCCCAGGGGCCCCGGTACAACCTGGGCAAAGAAGTGGAGGACCTGCTGGCCGTCCAGGAGGAGACCGGCGCGCGGCTGGCGTTCGGCCACAGCTACGGCGGCCTCGTCATCCTTGAGACCGCGCGGTCGTCCCAGGTGTTCGAACGGATCGCGGTCTACGAGCCCGGAGTTCCTGTCACTCCCGTTCCCTCGCACTGGACGGCCCCTTACCGGGAACGGCTGGCCGCAGGCGACCCCTACGGCGCGTTCGTCCACTTCATCCGAGGCTCGGGTGGCGCGCCCGCCTTCGTGGCCAAGATGCCGCACTGGTATCTGCGGATGGTGATGCGGGTCGGGTTCCGCGGGCCGAGCTGGCAGCGGATGCGGCCGCTCCTGGAGACCAACCTGGCCGAGCACGAGCAGCTGGCGGCCCAGCACGGCCGGCTCGCCGCGTTCGCGGCCGTCACCGCTCCGGTGCTGCTGCTGTGCGGCGGTCGTACGCCGCCCGCGAGCAGAGCGGAGTTCGACGCCGTACGCGACACGCTTCCCCACGCCACGCTCGAAAGGCTGCCCGGCCTCAACCATTTCGGGCCGGAAGGGAAAACGGCCCCGCTCGTGGCCGAGCGCACCCTTCGGTTCCTTCTGCCATAGCCGCGTCATCGCTCGACGACGTTGCCGGGGCGGAAGAGGCGTCCGGGGTCGTAGGCCCGCTCGGCCTCCCGCAGCCGCGCGTGGTCCGCCCCGGACCAGGCCGCCGCTGGAGGCGGCCCACGCGCACTTCACCGGCCTTGCGGCTGCCGGAATGACCACGGATTGACATGGATTGAGCGTCGCTCTGATCACGGCGTCTTGCCGCGTTCCTCCACAAACCCGTACGAACGGAACGCACCTCTCATTCATGCACATGGAGGCCGTCGTGCGCTTATCCATCCCGTTAGTGAGCATCGCCGTCTCGGCCGTGCTCCTCGCCCCGGCAGGGGCGGCGACCGCCGAACCGCCCGCGCCGCCCCAGCCCGCCGTACGCGACTTCGGCAACGGCCCCGAACGCCACGAGGAGGCGGCGGGCGGCGACGAGCAGGCCCGGGCCCTCCGCACCGCCCCTCCCACGACCGCCGACCCGACCGGCGAGCCGTCCGGCGGCCCGTCCCGCGACCTCGGCTACCCCCGCCGCACCAAACTTCCCGAACCGCCCGAGAATGCTGCCGACGCCTCCATCAAGCTCGGCCTGGTGCCGTACCACGGCATCGCCCCCAAGCTCAACGAGCTGCAGCGGCGCAGCGACCGGGTGAGCGCCGAGATCATCGGGCGCAGCGCCCAGGGCCGCGACCTCTACCTCGTCACCGTCACCGCCCCCGAGAGCCGCGCCGAGGCGCGCGAGCAGGCCCGCCTGCGCGAGCGCATCGCGAACGACCCGGCCGCCGCCGCCCGCGACCGCAAGCTCGCCGCCCGCTACAAGGCCCCGCTCTACGTCAACGCCAACATCCACGGCAACGAGTGGGAAGGCACCGACGCCTCGCTGCGTACCCTCGAGGAGCTGGCCACCAGCGCCGATCCGAAGGTCGCCGCGCTGCTCGCGCGCACCCGCGTCTATTTCAACGTCACCGCCAACCCCGACGGCCGGGTCAACGGCGTGCGCCCCAACGGCGACGGCTTCGACCTCAACCGGGACTTCGTCACCGCCTCCCAGCCGGAGGTCAGGGCGATGCGCCGGCTCATGATCGACGCCCAGCCGGTCACCATGATCGACCTGCACGGGTACGTCAACGGCACCCTCATCGAGCCCACCACCCCGCCGCACGGCGCGAACTACGAGTACGACCTGTTCATCAGGAACGCCTACGCCAACGGCCTCGGCATGGAGGCCGCCGTCAACGGCCTCGGCTACACCGCCGAGAAGGACGGCGTGCATCCGGCGCAGATTCCGTTCCGCGACAGCGCCGAGGGCTGGGACGACTGGCCGCCGATCTTCACCCCGCAGTACGCGCCCTTCCACGGGGCCGTCGCCTCGCACACCGTCGAGATCCCGCTGCGGGTCAACAACGCCGACTACGCCAACCTGCCGGTCGAGGAGCTGCGCCGTCGCTCGGCGATCAACACCGACGTGGCCGCCGCCGCCATCCGCGCCTCCTACGCCTTCGTCCAGGCCCGGCACGACGCGCTGATCGCCGACCAGATCGAGGTGTTCCGGCGCGGCGCGGCCGGGGAGCCGTCCAGGACCGTGCCGCTCGGCATCGTGCCCGGCTTCGGCCCCGAGGACGTCTACACCACGACCTTCCCCCACGCGTACGTCATCACCGGCGAGCGCTCGGCCACCGCCGCCGCCCGCCTGGTCGACCACCTCGTGGCCAACGACGTCCGGGTCGGGCGCGCCAGGCACGCCTTCCGCGCGGACGGCCGTACCTACCCGGCCGGGTCGTACGTCGTGGACATGCGCCAGCCCAAGCGCGGCCTGGCCAACGTGATGCTGGAGCCCGGCGCGGACATCTCACCACGGGTGGATGCGATGTACGACATCTCCGGCTGGAGCCACGCGCTGCTGTGGGGCGCCACCGTCGAGCCCGTGACCGGATCGGCGCCGCGCGTGGCGGCCGAGCCGGTCAAGGCCGCCGTTCCGACCGGCTCGGTGCCGCGCGGCTCGGGGCCGCTCGCGCTCAAGGTCGTGGACGCCAAGGAGGTCCGGGCGGTCAACGACCTGCTCGCCCAGGGCGTCGCCCTGACCTGGACCGACGACGGCCGGGTGATCGTCCCGGCGAGCGCCCGCCGCGCCGCCGGGACCGTCTCCGACCGGTACGGCGTCGCCTTCACCCCGGCCGCCGGCGCGACCGGCAGGCCGCTGGCGCCGGTCCGGCTGGCCGCCGCCGTCGCGGCGGACGAGCTGTTCACGCTGCGCGAGCTGGGCTTCCCGGTCACCCCGGTGTCGACCGCCGTGCTCAACGCCGGCTTCGACTGGAGCGCCACGGACGTGCTGGTCGTCTCCAGCGGGCTCAGCTACACCGCGCTCAACCCGGACGCCCGCGCGGCGCTCGACGCCTTCCTCACCACCGGCGGCGTCATCACCCGGGGCGGCACGGGCGCGGCGTTCAACGCGGCGGCCGGGCTGCTCACCGTGACGGCGGTCGCGGGCCGTTCCGACGCCAACGGCGTCGTGCGCGTGGCGTCCTCCGCCGGGCCGGTCGGCGCCGGGTCGCCGGAACACTCGTTCGTGTACTCGCCGCGCTGGTTCACCGGCCTGGGGCCGGAGGTCAGGGTGGAGCAGTCGTACGCGGCGGACGGACCCCTCGTCGCCGGTCACTGGCGGGCCGACCCCCGGACCGGCGCGGGCGGGCCCGAGCAGGCCAGGGGGCAGGCTGCGGTGGTGAGCGGCCGGGACGAGCGCGGCGCGGCCGTCGTCATGTTCGGCACCGAGCCCATGTTCCGCAACCACCCGAAGGGCCTGTTCCCGCAGGTAGCCAGGGCCGCCTACTGGACGGCGACGGCGACGGCCGCAGCAGCGGCCGCCGCTTCCTGAACAAGCCGGCGGCCCTATGAGGGGGCCGACGGCCGCCCCGTGAGCCGGACGGGCCGGGCGGAGCGATCCGCCCGGCCCGCGCCGGTCACGGCGCCGGCGCGTAGCCGGCGGGCCGGGCGGTGAACGTGCCGCGGCCGTGCGTCCTGCCGCGCAGGCGCGTCGCGTACCCGAACACCTCGGCCAGCGGCACCGTCGCCGTGACGACGACCGTGCCCGCCCGCGCCACGGAGCCGGTCACCCGCCCGCGCCGCGCCGCGAGGTCGCCGAGCACCGCGCCCGCGGCCTCGTCCGGCGCGGTCACCGTGACCTCGGCCACCGGCTCCAGCAGCGCCATCGCGCACGCCGCCAGCGCCGCGCGCAGCCCCAGCCGCCCGGCGGCGCGGAACGCGAGCTCCGACGAGTCCTTCGGATGCGTGGCCCCGTCGGTCAGCGTCACCCGCAGCCCGGTCACCGGATGGCCGCCGAGCGGCCCCGCCGCGAGCGCGTCGCGGCAGCCGGCCTCGACCGCGCGGACGTACTCGCGCGGCACCCGCCCGCCGGTCACCGAGGAGCCGAACACGAACCCTTCGCCGTCCAGCGGCTCGACGTCCAGCACGACGTGCGCGAACTGCCCGGCGCCGCCGTCCTGCTTGACGTGCCGGTACAGCACGCCCCGCACCCCGCGCACGACCGTCTCCCGGTGGGCGACCTGCGGACGTCCGACGGCCACGGCCAGGCCGTGGTCGCGGCGCAGCTTCTCCGCCGCCACCTCCAGGTGCAGCTCGCCCATCCCGGACAGCAGCGTCTGCCCGGTCTCGGCGTCGGCCCGTACCGACAGCGACGGGTCCTCCTCCGTGAGGCGGGCCAGCGCCGCGGCCAGCCGGCCGGCGTCGGCGCTCCTCCGCGCCTCGACGGCCACGGACACGACGGGCTCGGCGGGGCTCGGCGGCTCCAGAACCACCGGGGCGTCCGGCGCGCACAGGGTCGCGCCCGCGCGGGCCGCCTTGAGCCCGACCAGCGCCACGATGTCGCCCGCCACCGCCCGGTCCACCTCGGCGTGCCGGTCGGCCTGCACCCGCAGGATCCGCCCGGCCCGCTCGACGCGGCCCGCGCCGGCGTCCAGCACCGCGTCCCCCTTCCTGAGCGTCCCCGCGTAGAGCCGCACGTACGTGAGCCGTCCCGTCGCCGTCGCGCTCACCTTGAACGCCAGCGCCACCAGCGGCGCCGCGGGATCGGCGGCCCGTGCGGCGGCGGGCACGTCGAGCGGCGACGGCAGGTACGCCACGACGGCGTCGAGCAGCGGCTCCACCCCGCGGTCGCGGTAGGCGGCCCCGCACAGCACGACCACGCCCGCCCCGGACAGCGTCAGCTCCCGCAGCGCGAGCGCCAGCGTCTCGTCGGAGAGCGCCGCTCCCGCGCTCGCGGGGGCGGCGCAGAACTCCTCCAGGGCGCCCGGATGCAGCCCGGCCACGGCCTCCTCCAGGAGCCCGCGCCGCCGCCGCGCCTCCGCCAGCAGCTCCTCGGGCACGGGCGCTTCCCGCACCGGCGCGCCGCCGCCGTCCCAGACCAGCGCCCGCATCCGGACCAGGTCCACCACGCCGCGGAAGCCGTCCTCCGCGCCGATCGGGAGCTGGACGGGCAGCGGCGCGGGATGCAGCCGCGCCCGGATCGAGGCGACCACGGCGTCGAGGTCCGCGCCCGCCCGGTCCATCTTGTTGATGAAAGCCACCCGCGGCACCCCGTGCCGGTCGGCCCGCCGCCACACGGACTCGCTCTGCGGTTCGACCCCGGCCACGCCGTCGAAGACGGCCACCGCGCCGTCGAGCACCCGCAGCGACCGCTCGACCTCGTCGGAGAAGTCGACATGGCCGGGCGTGTCGATGAGGTTGATCCGGTGGCCGTCCCAGTCGCAGCTCACCGCGGCGGCGAAGATCGTGATGCCGCGGTCGCGTTCCTGGGGGTCGAAGTCGGTGACGGTGGTGCCGTCGTGCACCTCGCCGCGCTTGTACGTGGCGCCGGTCAGGTACAGGATCCGCTCGGTGACGGTGGTCTTGCCGGCGTCCACGTGGGCGAGGACGCCGAGGTTGCGTACGGCGGCGAGGGGGTCGGCTACGACACGGGTGCGCATGGCCTGCGGCCTTTCGTGAAAGGTCGGGAAACGAGGACAGCGCGATTCGCCCGGCGAACAACCCGGCAGGATCAGGAAGAGGAGGTGTTCGTCAGGACGTCCGGCGACGGCCGCGCAGCCGGCGCCGGGGTGACGAGGACACCAGGATCACCTCGTACCGCGAGGACGGGAGGACGACGGCGGCGCTGACAGGGCGCATGGCGGGGTCCTTCCCTTCTCGATCGCGGCGGGTTCGGGGCGAGTGTAGTGAAGCGGCTTGCGGCGGGGCGACGGGTTTTTCCGCGCGTCACCGCTCGACGACGTGGCCGACGCGGAAGAAGCCGTCCGGGTCGTAGGACCGCTTGACCTCCCGCAGCCGCGCGTGGTCCGCCCCCGACCAGGCCGCCGCCGTACGCCCGGTGTCGGCCAGGAAGTTGAGGAACGTGCCCCCGTTGTCGTACGGCCGCAGCGCCTCGGCGAGCCCCGGCACCGGCGTGTCCACGATCACCGACAGCCGGGTGCGGCGGTGGCTGACCGGGCCGGCGTCCGGCCCCGGACGGCTCATCGCGCCGCCCCAGTGCCGCACCTCCACGGTCTGCGCCTGCTCGGCCGCCGCGACCAGCACGTCCACGACCTCGCCGGGGACCTCCTCCAGCATGGACATGTGGCGGTTCGGGGTGCCGCCCATGGCCGTGTCCGCGTACGTCGTCGTCCGGGTCTCGTCCAGCAGGGCCGGGCCGGCCGCCCGCAGGAGCGGCGCCAGCAGCCGCCGGCCCTCCGCCTCGTCGCCGGCGTGCACGACCTTGAGCTGCGCCACGTGCCGCCCGGCGAGCGGGCCTTCGTCGGGCATCCGCCGCAGCACGACGGCGGTGCTGAGGTCGTCGGGCGCGGTGTCGATCCACGTCCGGTACGCCTCCAGCAGCTCGCCCGCCGCCTCGATCGGGAAGTACGCGAACCCGCTGTACACCCGCGACACCGGGTGCAGCCGGAACTCCAGCGAGGTGACCACGCCGAACCCGCCGCCGCCCCCGCGCAGCGCCCAGAACAGCTCGGGGTGGCTGTCCGGGCTCGCCGTGACGTGCCGCCCGTCGGCGAGCAGCACCTCGGCCCGCAGCACGCTGTCGGCGGCGAAGCCGTGCCTGCGCGCCAGCCAGCCGAGCCCGCCGCCGAGCGTGTAGCCGGTGACGCCGACGTCGGGCGCCGAGCCGGACAGCGGCGCGAGCCCGAACGGCGCGGCGGCGGCGATCACGTGGCCCCAGCGCGCCCCCGGCCCGACCCGCGCGATCCGGCGGACGGGGTCCACCAGCACCGACGCCATCGGCGTCGTCCGCACCAGCACGCCGCCCTCGGCCCCGGCGTGCGTGCCGTGCCCGGTCGCCTGCACCGCGAACGGCACCCCGTGCGCCCGCGCCGCCAGCAGCGCCGACCGCACGTCCGCCATCCCGTACGCCTCGGCGACCAGCGCGGGCCGGGCGTCCACCGCGGGGTCGAGCCCGCGGCGCAGCTCGTCGTAGCGCTCGTCGCCGGGCCGGTGCGCCCGCCCGGTGAAACCGGTGAGCGTGATGTCGTCGTCGATCCTGTACGGGTTGCTCATCTCGATCGCCCTTCTCGTCAAGTCCTGTGATCAGCGTGCGGGAGGGCGCTTACGGTCTCGTTCCCGCCGCCTTACCGCCCCTCTTAAGACCGTTCGAGAGCCAGAATCTCGTCGCTGCGCGGCCGGCGAATCCAGCCGTCGTCGTTCTCGCGGCTACGCCGCAGGCGGTAGATGGGGGCCGGGCTGCCACTGCGGGAGTGGTACCGGCAAATGAAGGACGACCGGGTCTACGTGACGGGCACGATCTCGGCCCTGGTCAGGACGCCGTCCTCGATGGTGAGCAGGCCGATCGTGCCGTGCGGCTGGCGGCGGCGGTCGGTGGGGGAGCCCGGGTTGAAGATGCGCAGGCCGTCGCCGGACTCGTCCAGCGGGATGTGGGAGTGGCCGAAGACCACCAGGTCCGACTCGGGGAAGCGGCGCCGCAGGCGGGCCAGGCGGCCCTTGGCCGGGCCGCTGTCGTGGATCATGCCGATCCGCAGGCCGTCCAGCGTGAGCTCCAGGGTCTCCGGCGCCGTCACGTCCGGGCCGTCGTTGTTGCCCTTGACCGCGTGCACCGGCGCGTACGCGGCCAGCTCGGCCAGCACCGAGGCGACGCAGACGTCCCCGGCGTGCAGGATGACGTCCGCGCCCCGCAGGTGCTCCGCCACCCGGGGCGGGCAGGAGCGCCAGCGCCGGGGCGCGTGGGTGTCGGACAGCGCGACCACGTTCATGCCCTGCCCCTGCCCGCCGCGCCCCGGGGGCGTCACCCCGCGCCGACACGGAGCCGTCAGCCCAGGCGGGCCGCCCGTTCCTCGAGGTAGTCACGCTCCGGGGCGCTGGCCGTCAGCCGGGCCGCCTCCCGGTAGGCGCCGGCCGCCCCGGAGTGGTCGCCCTCCAGCTCCAGCAGGTGCGCCCGGACCGCGGCCGGCCGGTGGTGGTCCTTGAGCCGGCCGTCGGCCGCGAGCCGGTCGAGCCGGTCGAGTCCGGCCCGCGGGCCGTGGACCATGGCCTCGGCGACCGCGTGGTTGAGCTCGACCACCGGGTTGTCGTCCAGCCCTGACAGCACCCGGTACAGCGCGAGGATCTGCGGCCAGTCGGTCTCCGCGGCCGACGGGGCCTCGTCGTGCACGG
The DNA here is from genome assembly GCF_036289125.1 of Nonomuraea sp. LP-02. Lineage (NCBI taxonomy): Bacteria > Bacillati > Actinomycetota > Actinomycetes > Streptosporangiales > Streptosporangiaceae > Nonomuraea > Nonomuraea sp. LP-02. The sequence goes on from NZ_JAXCLK010000001.1 coordinate 1,239,467, forward strand.
CCGCGATGGCCGCCTGCACCTGGTAGGGCCCGAGCGGAGCCGTGGACAGCGCCTTGCTCACCAGCTCCACGCCCTCGGCGACGAGCCGCCGGTCCCACAGGCCGCGGTCCTGCTCGGCGAGCGGGACCAGCCGCCCGTCCGGCCCGGTGCGGGCGGGCCGCCTCGCCTCGGTGAGCAGCATGAGCGCCAGCAGCCCGGCCACCTCGCCGTCGTCGGGCAGCAGCCGGTGCACGGCCCTCGCCAGCCTGATCGCCTCGCCGGTCAGCTCGTCGCGGTGCAGGTCCGGCCCGGCCGTCGCGGTGTAGCCCTCGTTGAAGATCAGGTAGAGCACGTGCAGGACCACCCGCAGCCGTCCGGCCCGCTCGCCCTCCGGCGGCGGCTCGAACCGCGCCCCCGCGGCCTTGATCCGCTGCTTGGCCCGGCTGATGCGCTGCGCCATCGTCGTCTCGGGCACCAGGAACGCGCCCGCCACCTGCGCCGTGGTCAGCCCGCCGACGGCCCGCAGCGTGAGGGCGAGCTGCGAGGGCGGCGACAGCGCCGGATGGCAGCACAGGAACAGCAGCGTGAGCGTGTCGTCCCGGTCGCCGGCCGGCTCCTCGCCCGGCCCGGCCACCGTGTGCGCGTCCGCGGGCTCGCCCGCCCCGGCGCTCTCCTCGCGCCGCCGCCGGGCGTGCTCGCTGCGTACGAGGTCGATGAGCCGCCGCGAGGCCACCGTCACCAGCCAGGCCCGCGGGTTGTCCGGCACGCCCTCGCGCGGCCACTGGACGGCGGCGTCGAGCAGCGCCTCCTGGACGGCGTCCTCGCAGGCGGCGAACTGCTCGTGGCGCCGTACGAGGATGCCGAGCACCTGCGGCGCCAGCTCCCGGAGCAGCGCCTCGACCTCGGTCATCCCAGAGCCGGGCCGCCCTCGCCCGCGGGCGGGTCGACCTCGTCGATGATCGGCCGCACCTCCATCGCGCACAGCCGCGCGTCCGGCCACCGGGCCGCGATCTCCGTGGCCCGCTCGACGCTCGCGCACTCCACGATGAGGTAGCCCGCCAGGAACTCCTTGGCCTCCAGGAACGGCCCGTCGGTGACGGCCGGCACGCCGCCGCGCACCCGCACGACACGGGAGGTGGCGGGCCCGTCGAGCGCCTGCCCGCCCACCAGCTCGCCGCTGTCGGAGAGCTCCTTCATCAGGGCGTCCACCTCGGCCATCACGTCGGACTCGTGATCGGCCACGTGCTGCTGCGACTCGGCGTTGGCGTAGATCATCAGCATGTACTTCACGCGCTCATGCTATGGGCATCAGTGGCAGCGGAGGTCAAGACCGGCGTCGGTGCTGTCGTACGCCTCCACGATGAAGGACCTGGGGAGGCCGTCGGTGTCCTGATCCCTCTCGAAGTAGATCCGCAAGGAAGCCCGCTCGGTCTCGACCCCGGCGATGCGGGCGGCGGCGTAGTACCGGAGCACCGACCCCTCGGAGAGGTGCGTGGACAGCGCGACGCGGACCTGGTAGTCGCAGTGGTTGCCGTTCCCCCGCAGGGCGATGGAACCATCGGCGGTGTTGTCCCTGTGGAAGGTCTCGGGCGGCGGCGGATAGGCGAGGAGGCGGTCCCCGAACGCCGCGAGCTTCCTGTCGTTCGCCCAGGCGGGGATGGCGAACAGCAGGTACAGCCCGGCGAAGGGCGCCAGGACCGCGCATACGACGGCGACGAGGCATCCGGATCTCACGACGGCGAACTCTACGCGGGATCAGCGCTGCGGGGGGCGGCCCCAGATGCGGCGGAAGTCGGTGAGCGGGTACGGCACGTCGGCGGGCGGGAGGTCCCAGAGGCGGGTGCGTCGCTGGTCGAGGTCGAAGCGGGGCCAGCCGGGGTCGCCCGTGGCGGCGAACGACGTCCAGGCGCGGCGGACGCGCTCCGACAGCTCGGCGAAACCGGCGGGCGGCGGTGAGCCCAGGAGGCGGGCGGCGAAGCGGCTGTGGGTGTCGCCGAAGGTGAACGGCACGTCCACGCCGTGCGCCGCGCCCAGCGCCGGGCCCTTCCAGGTGAAGTCGTACAGCCAGGTACGGCCGCCGGCCCGCGCGTGGGCCTCGGCGGTCCACGTGGTCGGCATGCGGACCAGCGCGTCCGACATCAGCACGGTGAACAGCTCGGCGTCGCCGGCCCCGGGGTGCGCCAGGCCGTACGTGGGCACGGCGTCGGCGTCCAGCCCGAACGAGGCCGCCGCCGCGGCCGGATCGACCCCCGCGGGCGGTCCGCCAGGGGCGAGCCCGCGATACTCCTCGTGGGTGAAGCCGCAGATCAGCTCCACGCCGCGAGCGGCCGGACCGGCCATGCCCGCCCACGGCGGCCCGGTGACCAGCTCGCCGTCCACGACCGGCCCGAACGGGCTCGTCCCCGTGACGTCCCGCGCCGCTAGGACGGCCTCGGGCGGCAGCCCGGCGAGGGCTTCGTACGTCGCGGGAACCCCGGCCGCCGCGGCCAGCGCCCCGGTGACGCGCCCCGCCTCGTCCGGGGTGCGGAGACCGGCCGGGATGCTCTGCGCGATCGCCCGGCGGAACAGCCCCGCCGCGGCCGGCGCCGCCGTCAGCAGCGCGACCGAGGCCGCGCCCGCCGACTGGCCGAACACCGTCACGTTGCCGGGGTCGCCGCCGAACGCGGCGATGTTCCCGCGCACCCACTCCAGCGCGGCGAGCTGGTCGCGCAGGCCGCGGTTGTCCGGGACGCCGGGCAGGTGGCCGAAGCCCTCGAAGCCCACCCGGTAGTCCACGGTCACCACCACGACGCCGGAGCGGGCCAGCACGGCGCCGTCGTACTGCGGCATGGCCGTCGCGCCGACCTGCCACGCGCCGCCGTAGAGCCACACCATGACCGGCAGCCCCGCCCCTCCCGGGTCGGGGCTCCACACGTTGAGGTTCAGGCAGGCGAGGCCGTCCCCGGGCCGCCAGATCGGCGGCACCCCCGGCGCCGGGGGGAGCTGGGGCGGCGCGGCGCCGTACGCGACGGCGTCCCGCACCCCGTCCCACGCGGGCGGCGGGGCGGGCGGCCGGAAGCGCAGCGGCCCTTCCGGCGCGGCCGCGTACGGGACGCCCAGGAAGGAGGCGACGCCGTCCCGCGTGGCGCCCCGCACGGAGCCCTGGGCGGTCTTCACGATGACCTGCATGTTTCCAGTCTGGCCGGGCCAGCTTGGAGATCACTTGGACGCGGCTGCACCGGGCGCGGCAGGGCTCAGCCGCGGAGCCGGGACGAGGGCGGGGCGGGGGAACGGGGCCGGCCGACGCGGGCGATGTGCAGCAGCGAGGAGGGGTCGGCGACGCCCAGGCGGGCGGCGAGCTCGCGCCGCGTGCCGGGGCTGTCGATGATCTGGCTCAGCGGGTGCGTGGTGTAGCCGGCGGCGGAGAGGGTGAGCCAGTGGCGGAGGAGGAGCCGCCCCTGCTCCACCTCGTCGCCCGCCGGGCCGACCAGCACCAGCACGTCACCGTCGTGGTCGAGCAGCCCGCGCGAGGCGCCGGCCAGGACGCGCGGCAGGCCGAGCGGCCGGAGCGCCGGGTACAGCGCCAGCGACGCGCGCAGCGCCACCGCCTCCAGCCGGGTCAGGCGCAGCGCCCGGTCGCTCAGGCCGTCGAGCAGGTAGCGGCGGTGCCTGCGGGTCAGCCGCAGCCACTGGCGCAGCTCGCGGGTCACCTCCGGCGAGCCGTACTGGTGCAGGTCGGCCGCGTGCAGCAGGTCGGCGAGGTCGCGGCACGGCACCCGGCGCATCCCGGTCAGCCCGGCCACCAGCTCGTCCGGCAGCCGGCCGGGATGGTACTCGCCGCGGTTGGCGCCGCGGGCGCGCACGTCGGCCGTGGTGAAGGGCGTCGCGTACGTCCCGTCGGCCCGCAGGAGATGGCCGACGCGCAGCGGCCCGGGATCGGCGGCGAACGCCACGCGCAGGCCCGCCGACGCGCACACGATCAGGCAGCACTCCACGAACGCCCCCAGCCCGAGCCGCAGGTCGCGGCCCGTGGGGTCGCTGACCGGCAGCGCCCGGTCCGGGTCCCAGCCGACGGTCACCCGGTCGTCCTCGTACGTCAGCGTCCAGGGCTGCGTGTTGTGCGCGCTCGGCGCACGCCAGAAGTCGGGCTCCAGCGCCCGCAGCTCGTTCACGCGAGGTCCTTGGCGTAGAAGGTGTAGCCGTGGAGGGGGCGGCCGCCCATGGCGGCGTACTGGGCGGCGGAGCCGGGGTTGGTGCGCTCGACGTACGTGCTGCGCAGCGTGTGGTAGCCGCCGCGGCGCAGGCCCGCGTGCAGCTCGCGCGAGAGCAGGCGCATGTAGCCGCGGCCCTGCTCGTCCGGCACCGTGCCCTTGATCACGAGCACGGCCTCGCGCCGGTGGCGGGAGCGGGTGGCGAGCAGACGGAGCTGGTTGAGCAGGTGGAGGTCGCCGCGCACGCGCATCACGAACTCGGAGATGTCGGGCAGGCACAGCACGAACGCGATCGGCCGGCCCGCCTTGGTGAGGTACAGCAGCAGGTCCTCGTCCAGCAGGTGCGCCAGCCCGTCGGTCTGCGCCGCGAGCTGGGCGGCGGAGATCTCGGTGTAGTAGCCGAGCCCGGCGAAGGAGGCGTTGAGCATGCCGCGCAGTATCGGCAGCTGCTCGGCCACCCGGCGGCGGTCGCCGCGGTGCACCTCCAGCCCTTCCGCCACGACGCGGGCGTCGTCGAAGGCGAACACCGGCTCCTGCGGCACCGGGCAGATCCAGGTGTCGGACTCGAAGCGGCGGGCGAAGCCGTACTCCTCGTACGCGGCCGGGTAGTAGGGCGGGTTCCAGGCGCTGTCGATGAAGCCGCGCTCGGCGAAGCCCGAGGTGATGACGCCGCCCGCCTGGTTCGGCAGCAGCGAGACCGGGCCGAACGCCGTCCGCCGCCCGTTCGCGCGGCCCGCCTCGCACACGGCGTCGAACAATTCCTCGGCGGCGTCCTCCGCGAACTCGGTGAGGCCGAAGAGCTGCAGCCGCTCGCCCAGCTTGGCGTCGAACGCGGCGTCGGTGTGCAGGGTCGTGCGGGCGACGACCCGGCCGGCGCGACGCAGCACGTACAGGGCCACGCCCTGGCGCATCCAGGCGCGGACCTGGGCGTGCAGCGGCGGGACGAAGCGCGGCGGATTGTCGCCGGGGGCGTGCAGGCGGTCGGTGAGCGACAGGAAGTCGCGCAGGCCGGCCCGGCTCGTGACGCGTTCCAGCCCGCTCACGCGCGTCTCACCGGCGGGCCCGCGCTCTCCGTCGACAGCGGGGTGAACGTCTCGATGTGCGCCATCCCGTCGCCCTCGGCCCGCCACACCCCGTTGCTGTAGCCCTCGGGCTCGGCGTTGTAGACCCGGATGTAGCCGCCGGTGGCGTTCTTCGTGCCGTCGGTGACCCACTGCATCAGCCTGCGGTGGTGGCGGGTGCGGGCGAAGCGCATCAGGGCGTCGCGGTCCTCGAAGAACGCCAGCGTGCCCAGCGTGAACGGGAACTCCCAGTAGACCTTGTGCCACCGGTAGCCGCGCATCCGCTTCATGTCGCGCACCATGCGCCACCAGGTGAAGGAGAGGACGACGATCGACAGCGGCCCCCGGTAGCGGGTCGCCCCGACGAACATCGCCGTCGCCTGCCCCTGCGGCGGCGCCTTGCTGAAATCGGTGGTCCTCATGCGTCCTTCACCAGGTAAACGTTCTTCATCTTGGTGAGCCCGGCGAACGGGCCCTCGCCCGGGCCGAAGACCCGCACCCGCAGATCGGCGGCCGTCGGGTCCTCGCGCAGCGACTCGGCGAAGTCGCGCGAGACGGCGCTCAGGTGGGCCAGCACACCCTTGCGGCACAGCGCGGCCAGCTCCTCGCGGTCCACCCCACCGCGTACCTCCAGGTTCACCACCGGGCGGTACTCCAGGCCGGGCAGCTCCTCCAGCGACAGGCAGAACCGGTTGATCGCGGCGGCGTACGGGTTGCCCTGGTAGAGGCCGTACTCGACGTCCTGCGGATACAGGTTCGCCCCCATGTAGGAGATCGTCGAGTCCTTGCGGCCGAACAGGAACAGCAGCGGCAGGTTCAGCCGCTCGTCGGTCCAGGCGCTCTCGTACGCCTCGTCCCCGAGCGCGGCGCGCACCTCGGCGAGCGTGCGCAGCGCGGCCTCGTCGCCCACGTTGTAGCGCAGCTTGGGCTGCAGGCACGTCTTGGTGTTGATCGTGCACAGCAGCTCGCCGGCGGCGTTGACCTCCAGGAACGTCTCCAGCGGGTTGTAGTGGAAGATCATCGGCAGCCGCTGCTCGCCGGGCCCCAGCAGCCGCTCGCGCAGCTCCCGATCGACGGCGAGGCGCTTGCGCAGCCACACGCTGAACCCGCTCTCCGCGCCCATCCCGATCGTCAGGTCGCTCGCGCCGTAGCCGGAGCGGACCTCCTCGAAGCGCTCCTCCAGGTAGTCGCGCAGCGCCTCGGTCATGCCCTCGCCGCCGACCATGCCCCGGATCCGGTAGTCCCCCCAGGGGAAGCCGCGCTCGTCGAGGTGGTCGCGCAGGTGCTTGAGGAACGGCGGGTACGCGGACACCACGTAGTCGTAGCCGGGCCCGAAGTGCTCCAGCGTGTCGGCGATCTTCTCCAGGTCGGGGCCGGTGTTCTTGACCATCGCGATGCGCGCCATGGCCGTGCCGGTGGTGGTGCCGGTGGCCCAGGCGCCCATCGAGTACGCGTTCACCACGAACAGCCGCCTGCCGGGGAAGACCAGGTCGATGTAGCCGGCCGCGTTGCGGTACACGCCCTTGAGCTCGCGCGGCCCGCGCACCCAGTTGTACGGCTTGCCGCTCGACCCGGACGACTCGTCCACGATCACGCCGGCCCGGTGCAGCCTGCCCTCCTGGCAGCGGCTCTCCTCGTCGTAGGCGGCGGCGTAGTTCTGCTTGGTGGTCTCGGGGAAGTCCGCGAGCCGGCGGGCGTGCTCGGCGTCGTTCTCCCGCAGGAAGTGCCGGTAGGCGGGCACGTCCACGGCGGCGAACTGGCAGGCCACGCGGGCGTGCCGGGCGGCCACGCGGTCCAGCGCCGGATGGTAACTGCGGGCGACCAGCCGCCAGATCGCGGGATGCAGCGCGCCGAGCCGGTACGCGCCGGTCAGGGACCAGGAGTAGGCCTGGAGCCGCAGACGGCGCCAGCGCTGGCGCGCGGTGAGGGGGCCGAGACGGGGACTGAGCCGGTTCATGAGCGCTGACCCTAGTGATCCCGAATTGCCGATCACTTGCGTCGCACTTGAACCGCCAACGCGGAAGCCTCCTTTCCGCGTTCGCCCCTACGGTATGCGGTGAAAGCGGACGGGCCGACCGAGGAGTACGTTGATGATCGCACTGTCATGGCCGCAGGTGAGCGCGCGCCGGCTGGAGCGGGCGGGCCTGGGCGCGGAGCCGGCGAGGACCGGCCCGGGGGAGGTCGTGGCGGCCATGTGCGGCGCGCACGCCCAGGTGATGTCGGCGGCGGAGGTCTCCGTCGGCCTGCGCCTCGCCGGAGCCACCCGCGCGCACGTGCGCGCCGCGCTGCGGCCCGGCGGCGAGCTGGTCAAGACGTACGGGCCGCGCGGCACCGTCCACGTGCTGCCCGTCCGCGACCTGGCCACGTGGGTGAGCGCTCTGTCGTCGGTGCCGGCGGGCAGGAATCCGTTCGCGCCGTCCGTGCGGCTCACCCCCGAGCAGACCGAACGGGTGGTGGCGGCGATCACCGAGGCGGTCGCCGACGACGAGCTGACCATCGAGGAGCTGAGCGACCGGGTCGTGGACCTCGCGGGACCCTGGGCGGGCGACCTCGTCATGCCCGCGTTCGGCGGGAACTGGCCGCGCTGGCGGCAGGCGATGCACCTGGCCGCGCACCGGGGCGCGTTCGTGTTCGGGGCCGGACGGGGGCGCAAGGTCACCTACACGGCGCCGCCCGCCGCCGACCTTGTCGAAGATGGGCTCGGCGCGCTGGTGCGCGGCTACCTGACGGCGTACGGGCCGGCCACGCCGGAGCAGTTCGCGCAGTGGGCGGGCGGGCCGGTGCGGTGGGCGGCGCGCGCCTTCGAGGGGGCCGGGCTGGAGGAGGTGCTGTTCGAGGGGCGGCCGGCCTGGGTGGTCGCCGGGGACACGGCGGTGCCGGAGGAGCCGCCGCGCGGGGTGCGGCTGCTGCCGTACTTCGACGCGTACGTGGTGGCGGGGCGGCCCCGCGAGCTGCTGTACCCCGGTGCGGCGGCGGCGCGGGCGCTCAACCGGGGACAGGCGGGCAACTTCCCGGTGCTGCTCGTGGACGGCGTCGTGGCCGGCGTCTGGCACCAGCGCCGCTCCGGCGACCGTCTCGACGTGACCGTGGAGCCGCTCCACGAGCTCGGCCCGGAGCGGGAACGGGAGCTGGAGGAGCGGGTCGAGCGGCTGGGCGAGGTGCTGGAGGCCCGGCCCCGGCTGACCATCGGCACGGTCACCGTGGGCGCGCACGCCTGAAACACTCCCTATCGTGCCCTACGATAGGGAGCGATATGGAGCAATACACCGTGGAGCAGGCGGCCGCGCTGCTCGGGCTGCACGTCAAGACCGTGCGCAACTACGTCCGCGATGGGCGGCTGCCCGCTGTGCGGGTGGGCAAGCGCTACCGGATCGCCAAGGACGACCTGGCCGCGTTCGGCGGGCTGCCGCCGGACGAGCCGGCGCGGCCGCGCGCCGCCGAGGTGTCGGCCATCGTCCAGCTCGACGGGATCGGCCGCGCCGAGATGGACCGCGTCACCACCATGGTCACCGGCTCCCTCGCCGGGCGGCCCAACGGTGTGCGGGTCCAGTTCGCCTACGACGAGGAGCGCGCCCACCTCAAGGTGATCGTGCTCGGCGAGCTGGAGCCCGCCGCGCAGGTCCTGCGCATCGTCGACGCGCTGGTGCGCCCGTGACGCTCCACCCCCGACCCCCTTTGAGAGGCACCATGCTCGACGACGTCCACGTCTGCCCGGCCGACGGCCCGTCCCTGCGGGAGGAGCAGGACGCGCTCGACCTCATCGGCGAGACCTGGGGGAGCGGCGCCACCTGGGTGGCGGTGCCCGCTGAGCGGCTGCACGACGACTTCTTCGCCCTCGCCACCGGCGTGGCTGGGCGGATCACGCAGAAGTTCGCGAACTACCGGCTCGGGCTCGCGGTCGTCGGCGACATCTCGCGCTTCACGGCGGAGAGCGCCGCGCTGCGCGCCTGGGTGACGGAGTCGAACAGAGGGCGGGAGCTGTGGTTCGTCCGCGACCTGGACGAACTGGCCGCCCGCCGCGCCTGACCCGCCGCGCCTGACCTGCCTGGGTCGGGTCGGGTCGGGCGTCGGTCAGGGCCTGGGGGCGGCGGCTTCGATGCCGTCGAGGACCACGTCCAGGCCCGTCAGGAACGCCTGGCGGGTCCGGTGCTCCAGGAACGGCTCGCCGTCGCCGCCGGGCCAGTCGTCCTCCGACTCCACCCACCGCGCCATCGGGTAGCGCCCGGCGAACCCGGGAGCCACCTCCTCCAGCAGCGACGCGCGGGCCCGCCACCACTCCTCGTCCGACACGCCGGTCTCCGACGGGGCCTCGCGCGACTCGGCGACCGTGCGGGCCGCGCCGCGCACGAAGTCGAACAGCAGCGCCACCACGCCCCGCACCCGGGCCGGCCGCAGCCCGGTCGCCCGCAGGATCCCGACCAGGGTCTCCAGCGCCGCGAACTCGTTGGGCCCCAGCACCGGCCGGGCCTGCGACACCTGGAGGATCCACGGGTGACGCAGGTAGAAGGCGCGGGTCTGCTCGGCCCACGCCGCGACGGCCGGGCGCCAGCCGCCGCTCAGGTCGTACTCGGCGGGCAGCTCGGCCATCGCCCGGTCGTACATGAGGTCGACCAGCTCGCCCTTGCTCGGCACGTACGTGTAGAGCGCCATCCCGCTGCGGCCCAGCCGCTCGCCGACCTTGCGCATCGACAGGGCCGCCATGCCCTCGGCGTCGGCCACCTCGATGGCGGCGTCGACGATGACGTCCACGCTCAGCCCCGGCTTCGGCCCCGGCCGGGTCTCGCGCCGCTCCTGCCCGTCGCGCCACAGCAGCGCCATCGAACGGCGGGCGTCACCCTGACCGGCGTAGACGACCAACGCGCGACTCCCCGTACGGACCCGACTGTGCTCCGCCGTGAAGCGTAGCAGCGCCGTCCCGGGCCCATGAGGCGGCTCAGCCGGGGATCAGCAGGACCTCCGAGCCGATCGGGACGTACCCGGCCGCGAGGAAGGCCCGCACGCTCGCCGCGTTGCCCGGCGCGATCTGCGCCCACAGCGGCCGGGCCGCGAGGTGGCGGGCGGCCGTGGCGAGGAGCCGGCCGAGCCCACGGCCCCGGTGCCCCGGCTCCACCTCGACGGCGGCCTCCCAGCGGCCGGCCACGCCCCGGCCCACGGTCAGCAGGCCGCCCTCGCACGTCCAGACGCGTACCTCGTCACGGTAGGCCAGGGCCCGCTCGACCCGTGGATGCCCGGCCTCGGTCACCTCCCGCAGCGCGAGCGGCGGCGGGCCGGGAAGCGGGTCCGCCACGGCGAGCAGGTCGAGGTTCCCGGCGCTCCGCCCGGTCCGCAGGCCCAGCTCCAGCAGGAACGGCGGGTTCACCGGGGCAGAGAGGTCGTCGGGGGGCAGCCGTTCGCGTACCCAGGCGGGCGGCAGGTCGGCGAAGACGACCGTGTGCCCCGTGAACGCGATCACGCCCAGGTCGCGCGGGGACGGCTGGGCCACCACCGTCAGCCCGCCGTCCGGAGCGGGCGGCGCGCCGCGCTCGGCGGCGGCGAGCACGGCCTCCAGCGTGCTCAACGCCCGGCCCCCAGCTTCGCCGCCTCGACCGCCTCCAGGTAGGCGAGGATGCGGTCCCGGTTGCGTGACAGGCACTCCACCCGCTGCTGGATGCGGGCCGCCTCGGACCTGAGCAGGTCGGCCAGCTCGGGCGTGAGGCAGTCCGGATGCAGATGGATGTCGTCGGGCCGGTCGAGGAACGGGATGATGCGGCGGATGATGTCCGTGGTCAGCCCCGAGTCGAGCAGCCCCCGGATCTGCTGGACCTGATAGACCGCCGCCTCCGGATAGATCCGGTACCCGTTGACCGCACGATCCGGGCGCAGCAGGTCCTGCTCCTCGTAGTAGCGCAGCATCCGAGCCGGTACGCCCGTGCGGCGTGACAGCTCCCCGATCCTCATGCGACCTCCTCGCTTGCCTTCTCATTGATGAGAAGGTTTCAGCATGGTCGCATGACCGAGACGACGGCCGCTCCTCCGGGGCGGGACTCCCGCCTGCCCTGGGCGGGCCTGCTGGCCCTGTTCACCGCGGCGTTCACCGCCGTCATGACCGAGCTGCTGCCCGCCGGGCTGCTGCCGCGCATGGCCGAGGCCCTGGACGTGCCCGAGGCCCGGGTCGGTTTCCTCGTCACCGGGTACGCCGTGGCCTCCACGCTCGCCGCGATCCCGCTCACCGCCCTGGTGCGTGGACTGCGGCGGCGGCCCGTGCTGGTCACGGCGCTGAGCGGGTTCGCGCTGCTCAACGCCGTGACCGCGGCGTCCTCCTGGTATCCGCTCACCTTCGCCGTGCGGCTGCTCGCCGGGGTGATGGGCGGGCTGCTGTGGGCCATGCTCGTCGGGTACGCCGCCCGCATGGTCCCCGCGGAGCGGCGCGGGCGGGCCATCGCCATCGTCTCGGCTGGCATCACCGTGGCCCTGTGCGCGGGCCTGCCCGCGGGCGCGGCGCTCGCGACGGCCCTCGGCTGGCGGGCCGCCTTCGCCGGGCTGGCCTGCGTGGCGGCCGCGCTGGTCGCGTGGGTGCTGTGGAAGGTGCCGGACTTCCCCGGCGAGGCGGCGGGGGAGCGTACGCCGCTGCGGCAGGTGGCGGCGGCTCCCGGCGTGCGCGTCGTCCTCGGCACGACCGCGCTCGTCCTGGTCGGGCACCAGGCCGTCTACACGTACCTGGCGCCGCTGGCCGAGCTGTCGGGAACGGCGGCCACGAGTGTCGTGCTGCTGGTGTTCGGGGCCGGGACCGTCGCCGGGATCTGGGCCACCGGCGCGACGATCGACCGGCGGCCCCGCGCGGCGCTGCTCGTGGTGCTGGCCGTGATGGTCGCCGTCATGCCCCTGCTGGGCGGGCCCGGCTGGACGCCGGTGGCGGCGGTGGCCCTGTGGGGGGCCGCGTTCGGCGGGGTGCCGACGCTGCTGCAGACGGCGCTGGTGCACGCGGCGGGGCCGGGCCACGCCGACGTCGCGACCTCCATGCAGACCACCGTCTACAACGCCGGCATCGCCGCCGGCTCGCTCACCGGCGGCCTCGTGCTGGAGTCCGCCGGCGCGGCGGCGCTGCCGTGGACGGCGCTCCCGTTGCTGGCCTGCGCCCTGGTGATGGCCGTGGTGGCGCGGCGGCACGCGTTCCCCCGGCGGGCCGCCGTGGAGCGGGATTGACCGTCTCTTGTGCCGGTTCGCGGCGGCGCTTGGCGCGGCAGAGGGGAGGTTGATGGGGATCGTTGCCATCCGCCGTCGTGAGGAGACGCACATGACGACCAGACGCCCTGCCAAGGCGACGCGGTCCAAGACCGACAGCCAGCCGTGGCTGCACATGAACGGCGTGCAGATCCAGGAGTTCGGCACCGTGCGGATGTTCCCGCTCGGGCTGTCGCGGGACGCCCGGATGTACTCGTGCGAGCGGCTCAACCAGATCCTGGCCGACACCCAGATCCTCCACGCCCTGTACAAGAAGCACCACTGGCTCATGCGCGGCCCGACCTTCTACCAGCTCCACCTGCTGCTGGACAAGCACGCCGATGAGCAGCTCGAACTGGTCGACCAGATCGCCGAGCGGGTGCAGACCCTCGGCGGCGTGGCCGTCGGCGACCCGCGCCACGTCGCCGAGATCACCGTGATCCCGCGCCCGCCGAACGGCTGCGAGGAGGTGCCCGCCATGCTCTCCCGCCTGATCGAGGCCCACGAGACCATCCTGGTCGCCTGCCACGACGCGGCGAGCAGGGCGCAGGAGATGGGCGACGACGGCACCAACGACCTGCTCGTCTCCGAGGTGATCCGGACGAACGAGCTGCAGACGTGGTTCCTCATCGAGCATCTGGTGGACACGCCGCTCGTCGAGACGCCTGGGAGCTGAGCGCCGGAAATTGTCGGAGCCGCGCGGTACGGTCGGCGTCTCGGCGAGCGGGAGGCGTACATGATCGACGACGAGGTGGCGGCGCGGCTGCGGGAGATCTGCCTGGGCCTGCCCGAGACGGAGGAGCAGCCGTTCGGCGGGCACACCGCGCCCAGCTTCCGGGTGCGGGGCAAGCTGTTCGTCATGACCAGCGAGGACGGGCGGTCGATGACGTTCAAGGCCGGGCCCGGCGTGCAGGAGGCGCTGGTCGGCTCCCAGCCGGAGCGCTTCTTCGTGCCGCCCTACGTCGGCAGCAAGGGCTGGGTGGGCGCGTGGCTGACGGCCGGGCACGACTGGGACGAGCTCGACGAGCTGATCAGGGACAGCTACCGCCTGGTCGCACCCAGACGCCTGGCCGCCCTTCTCGACGCCTGAGCCCCCGCGGGGGCGCTTTCGCGCGGGGGGCGTTCTCGTGCGGCGGACGCCTGCGCGTGGGGCGGCGCTCCCATGCGGCGGGTGTTCCGGCGCGGGGGGCGCCGTGGTCGCGTGGATGGCCGATAATGGCCGAGGCCCAGCGTGCGGGCGCTCCCCGCACCGTCCCGCCCGTTCTCGAAAGCGACTTCGCCCATGCTGCCCGACGACCTCCGCGCCGCCCTGGACCAGGCCCTGGCCCGGCACTCGCCCCAGGAGCTGGCCCGCTCGGTCGCGCGGCTCACCGAGCGCTACCGCGGCGGCGCGACCGGCGAGACCGGCGCGACCGGTGAGACCGCGCACATCCGCGGCCAGGCCGACGTGGCCGCCTACGCCGCCTACCGCATGCCGGCCACCTACGAGGCCGCCGCGCTGGCGATGCGGCACGCGGCGGCCCGGGTCCCGGGGTTCGCGCCGGTCAGCCAGCTCGACGCGGGCGGCGGCACCGGGGCCGCGATCTGGGCGGCCGGAGCCACGTGGCCGTCCCTGCGCCAGGTCACGGTCATCGAACGCGACCCGCAGATCATCGACCTCGGCAGGCGTCTCGCCCGCACGGCGCAGGCCGCCGGGGTGCGCGGCACCGCGTGGCGGCAGGCCACCGTCGGGGCCGGTCTCGACCGGCCGCGCGCCGACCTCGCGACCATGTCGTACGCGCTGGGCGAGCTCCCCGAGCGGGACCGCGCCGACGTCGTGCGCTGGCTCGCCCGCGACGCCGCCATGGTGCTGGTCGTCGAGCCGGGCACGCCCGCCGGCTACGCCACGATCGCCGCGGCCCGCGAGGTGCTGCTGGCCGAGGGGCTGAGCGTCGTCGCCCCCTGCCCCCACGACCGCGCCTGCCCGATCGAGCCTGGCCGCGACTGGTGCCACTTCTCGGTGCGCCTGCCGCGGACGTCCCTGCACCGCCAGGTCAAGGCGGGCACCCTCAGCTTCGAGGACGAGAAGTTCGCCTACGTCGCCGCCACCGCCCGCCCCGCGCCGGCCCCCGCAGCCGACCGGGTGCTGCGCCACCCGCAGAAGCGCAAGGGCGTGGTATCGCTGCGCCTGTGCACCGACGCCGGCGGCATCCGCGACGTGCTCGTCTCCAAGCGGCAGGGCGAGCTCTACCGCCGGGCCAGGGACACCGGATGGGGAGACACCTGGGAAGCCGCCAGCGAAGCCGCCAGGGAAGTCGCCAGCGAAGCCGCACGCCCCGCGGCCGACCCCGGATGACGGCGACCGCTGCGCCGACTTTCTCGAATCCTCCCGAACCGGCCGACCCCGCACGCCATTCTTAGGGGGTGCACGTAAGCGATCTTCTTCATCCCCTGTACGCCCGGCGCCTGCGCCGCCAGGTCTCGACCGGCCCGCTGCCCCGGCACGTCGGTCTCATCATCGACGGCAACCGCCGCTGGGCCAGGCAGAAGGGCCTGCCCAACCCGAGCATCGGCCACCAGTACGGCGCCGACCACATCCAGGACGTGCAGGCGTGGTGCGAGAGCCTCGGCATCAGGCACCTGACGGTGTTCCTGTGCTCGACGGAGAACCTCCAGCGCCGCGGCGACAAGGAGGTCGCCTTCCTGCTGCGGGTCATCGAGGAGATGGTCGCCGACCGGCTCGCCCGCCCGGGCGCCCGCTGGCGGGTGCACGTCGCCGGGCTGCTCGACATGCTCCCCGACACCACCGCCCGCGCGCTGAAGAACGCCGTCGAGGCGACCCGCGACTGCGCGACCGGCTTCCACCTGACGCTGGCCATCGGCTACGGCGGCCGCCAGGAGGTCATCGACGCCCTGCGCGAGCTGCTGTACGAGCGGGCCGAGGCCGGGCAGAGCATGCACGAGCTGGCCGAGACGCTGACCGCCGACGACCTCGCCGGCCACCTCTACACCGCCGGGCAGCCGGACCCCGACCTGGTCATCCGCACCAGCGGCGAGCAGCGCATGTCGAACTTCCTGCTGTGGCAGTCGGCCTACTCCGAGCTGTACTTCTGCGAGGCGTACTGGCCGGCCTTCCGCGAGATCGACTTCCTGCGGGCGCTGCGCAGCTTCGCCGCCCGCCAGAGGCGCTTCGGGGGCTGACGCGTGAACCATGACGAGGTGCTCAGCCTGTACGAGCGGCGCTTCCGCCGCGAGCCCGCACCCGAGATGCCCGGGGCCGTGGTGGAGCGGGCGGGCGCGGTCGTACGCCAGTCCGGCCCCGCGCCCTGCTGGAACGGCATCCTGTGGTCCGACCTCGACGAGCGGACGGCGGACGCCGCCATCGCCGAGCAGATCCGCCACTACGCGAAGCTCGGCACGGAGTTCGAGTGGAAGCTCTACGACCACGACCGCCCGGCCGACCTCGACCGGCGGCTGCTCGCGGCCGGCTTCACCGCCGAGCCGCCCGAGACCCTCATGGTGGCCGAGACCGCGCGGATCGCCGTCCCCGCCGCCGAACCGGAAGGCGTCCGGCTGGTGCCCGTGACCGGCATGGACGGCGTCGAGCTGATGGCCGACGTGCACGAGCGGGTGTTCGGGGCCAGCCGGGTGCGGATCAGGGAACGGCTGGCCGTGCAGCTCGCCGAGGGAAGCGTGGTGGCCGTCCTCGCCATGGCGGGCGGCGTGCCGGTCAGCGCCGCCCGGATGGACCTGCACCGCGGCACCGAGTTCGCGAGCCTGTGGGGCGGGGGCACCGCGCCGGAGTGGCGGGGGCGCGGCATCTACCGGGCCCTGGTCGCCTACCGGGCCCGCGAGGCGGTCGCCCGCGGATACCGCTATCTGCAGGTGGACGCCTCCGCCGAGAGCCGGCCGATCCTGACCCGGCTCGGCTTCGCCGCCCTGGCCACCACCACGCCGTACACGTACGGGTGACTATCCTGGAGCGTCCGCCCACGCCCGAGGAGTTTCGCCCGTTGCCCCCTGCTGACGACTTCCGTGACCTGGAGCTGCTGTCCGACTGCGGCAGCTGCTTCGGCCTGTGCTGCGTCGCGCTGCCGTTCGCGGCCTCGGCCGACTTCGCCGCCGACAAGGCCGCGGGGGAGCCCTGCCGCAACCTGCGCGAGGACTTCCGCTGCTCGATCCACGAGCGGCTGCGTCCGAGCGGTTACCCCGGCTGCACGGTCTTCGACTGCTTCGGGGCGGGGCAGAAGGTCTCGCAGGTCACGTTCGGGGGGCGGAGCTGGCGGGCCGCGCCGGAGACGGCCGGGCAGATGTACGCCGTCTTCCCGGTCATGCGGCAGCTCCACGAGCTGCTGTGGTACCTCGCGGAGGCGCTGTCCCTGGAGCCCGCCCGGCCGGTCCACGCCGAGCTGCGCCGCGCGCTCGACGAGACCGACCGGCTCACCCGGCAGGACGCCGGCACCCTGGAGAAATACGACGTGGCCCCGCACCGGGCCGCGGTCAACGAGCTGCTGCTGCGGGTCAGCGAACTGGTCAGATCCGGCCCCCAGGGTCGCGACAAGGGCCGGGGCAAGGACCGGCGTGGGGCCGATCTCATCGGGGCCCGGCTCAGGGGCGCGGACCTGCGGCGGGCGAACCTGCGGGGCGCGTACCTGATCGGGGCGGACCTGCGCGGCGCTGATCTGCGGGAGGCCGACCTGATCGGCGCCGACCTGCGCGGGGCGGATCTGGCGGGCGCCGACCTCACGGGCGCGATCTTCCTCACCCAGGCCCAGCTCAACGCCGCCGCCGGCGACGCCGCCACCCGCATCCCGCCCGCCCTGACCCGCCCCGCCCACTGGCCGGAAACGGCCTCCCGGCCGGCGGCCCGGCCCGCACGCCGCCCCCGCCGCCGCTGATCCGGAGGCCGGGCGCGTGGGAACATCGTGCCGATATCACGTCCAGCACTCTGGAGGAGATCGGCATGAGCATCACCGCGTACCCCGTGACCGACCCGGTGTCCGAGCACGGGGAAGGGCCGGTGTGGTCCGCGCGCTGGGGCGGGCTGCGCTGGGTCGACATGCTGGCCGGCGACGTGCTGGCGCTCGACGGCGAAACCGTGCGGCGGCGGCGTGTGGGCAAGGTCGCCGCCGCGCTGCGCCCCCGCGCGGCCGGCGGCTACGTCGTCGCCGCCGAGCGTGAGCTGCTGCTGGCCGACTCCGACGACCTCGACGCCCCGCTCCGCCCGCTGGGCGGCGAGGCGTGGAGCGACCCGTCCGTACGGATGAACGACGGCGGCTGCGACCCCGATGGCCGCTTCTACATCGGCAGCATGGCCTACGACGCCGCCCCGGGGCGCGGCTCGTTCTACGTGGCCGGCCCGGACGGCGCCCTGCGCGTGGTGCTGCCGGAGGTGACGATCTCCAACGGGTTCGACTTCAGCCCCGACGGCTCGCTCGCCTACTACGCCGACACCGCCACCGGCCGGGTGGACGTGTTCGACTACGACCCGGACAAGGGGCTCGGCGGGCGGCGGCCGTTCGCGTACGTCGACCCGGAGCGGGGGCAGCCCGACGGGCTGACGGTCGACGCCGAGGGCGGCGTCTGGGTGGCGCTCTGGCAGGGCGGAGCCGTGCACCGCTACGACCCCGCCGGCCGGCTCGACGCCGTCGTCGCGCTGCCGGCGCGCAAGGTCACGGCGGTGGCCTTCGGCGGCGACGACCTCAGCCGGCTGTTCGTCACCACCTCGGCGCTGGACGTGGACCGGGCCGAGCAGCCGGAGGCGGGGGCGGTGTTCGCGGCCGACCCCGGCGTCCGGGGCCGCCCGGTGCTGCAGGCGGCCTTCTGACCGAACAATTTTCGGGGAAAGGCCCTGTGGACATTTATCGATAAATTTCGCTATCTTCCCACAGGCCAATTCACGTCCCCGGAGGTCCGCATGTTTCCCTCAGCCGCGCACGAAAGAAGGGAGGTATGGCGAACCATCTCCGGCCTCGCTGTTCCCCTTTTCGTGGCCGGGTCCGTTAATTTTGCTGCCCAACTCGGAATTATCGCCATTCTTGGACGTATGGGGGGAGAGGCGATTTATGTGCGTTCCCTGTATCAGCCTGTCGCCCTCATCGTCCTTGCCCTGAGTGTGGGCTTCGCGGTCTGCAACCAGGTCGCCGCCGCGATCAGCAAGGGGGCCGGGCGCCCCCGGGACGTCATGTCGAACGCCGCCAGCCTGGCCAGGGTATGGATCGGGCTCGGCGCGGCCCTGTTCCTGGTCCTCGCGGTCGCGGCTCCCTCCCTGCCCGGCCTCCTTCATGTGGACGCCGGGCTGCGGGACACGTTCGCCTCCTTCCTGCGCTGGACCAGCGCCGCCGGCCTGCTGATCGTCGGGGGGGAGCTGTGCGCGGCCGGCCTGCGCGGCTACGGGTACGTGCGGCAGGCCACCGTCCTGGTCATCTGTACGGCGAGCGTGCGGATCGGCCTCGTGGCCGGCCTCGGACTCGGCGCCGGCATCGGGATCGCGGCGGTGCCCATCGCCGAGGCGGCAGCGGGTCTGATCGGCCTGACCATGGGCCTGGTGCTGCTGCGCCGCACCGAGCTGTGGCATCCGCCGGCCGTCCGGATCTGGCGGCGCGAGGTGTTCACCGACCTGCGCCGCATCGGTGTGCCCATCGCGATGTCCTTTCTCGTGCTCTCGGCGTACAACCTCGCGGTCATCGGCGTCCTCGGGAACTACGGGGAGGACGCCGTGGCCGGGTTCACGGTCGCCTCCACGCTGCAGAACGTCGTGCTGCTGCCGGGCATGGTCCTGGGTACGGCCACCGCGATCACCATCAACCAGCAACGCGGCGCCGGCGAACGGCGGCGAATACGTGCATCGATGCGCGGTGGCATCGAGGTCACCGTCGTGACCTACGTGGTGATCGCGGCGCTGGTGTGGTCACTGCACGACCCGCTGGCGCGGTTGATCGGCGGCGACGCCGGGGTGGCCGCGGCCGCGGGCGGCTACCTGGGCGCCGTGGCGCTCACCTACGCCGTCCAGGGGCCCGTGCTCGCCTCGCTGACCGTCATGGAGGAGACCGGCGGCGGCTTCCTGGCCATCGTGCTCAACGCCATCTACTTCGGCCTGATCGTCGTGGCCGGCGCGGTGGCGGCGCCCGCCGTCGGCGGCGCGGACGGCTTCTACGCCGCGGTGGCGTACTGCAACCTGATCGGCGTGACGGTGCCGCTCGTCGCCGTACGACACATACGAAAGCTGTCGGTGCCCGCAAACCCTTTGCCCCTCCAAACTAGATAGCCTAGGTTCTTGCCTAGAGTTCCTAGTTTGAGGGAAGAGTCATGAACCCCGTCACCGAGCGCGACCTGCGCGCGTCCTTCGTCAACTGCTCCAAAGGGGAGGCCCGCAGGCTCGGGCTGCCGCGCGACCTGGCCGCCACCCCCTGGGCCGACCTCGACTTCCTGGGCTGGCGCGACCCGGGGGCGCCCGAGCGGGCGTACCTGGTGGCCGAGCGCGGCGGCGGGCTCACCGGCGTGGCACTCCGCCTGGCCCAGGACGTGCGGAGGAGCGTCACCAAGAGCACCCTGTGCTCGGTGTGCGTCACCCCGCACGCGGGCACCGGCGTCGCGCTGTTCACCGCGCCCCGCGTCGGGGCCGCCGGCCGGCAGGGCAACACGGTCGGCGTCTACATGTGCGCCGACCTCGCCTGCTCCCTGTACGCACGCGGCAGGAAGCGGACCGAGGCGGACACGCGGTTCGAGTCGCTGACGGCGGAGGAGCGGGTCGCGCGGGCCGTGGCCAACCTGGACGTCTTCCTCGGCCGGGTGCTCGACGACACCCTCGCGAACGCCTGACCTCAGGCGGGCCGCCGGCGTGCGCGCGGCACCAGGGCGGGGCTGACGTGGTGCAGCACCGTGTCGCGGGTGATCACGACCCGGGCCACGTCGTCCCTGCCCGGCACCTCGTACATCACGTTGAGCAGCACCTCCTCCAGGACCGCGCGGGCGGCCCTGGCCCCGGTGCGGCGCAGCAGCGCCTGTTCGGCGACCGCCGCCACGGCGTCCTCCTCGAACGCGAGCTCGACGCCGTCCAGCTCGAACAGCCGCTGGTACTGCCTGATCAGCGCGTTGCGCGGCTCGGTGAGCATCCGGACCAGCCCGGCCCGGTCCAGCGGGCGCAGCGTCGTCAGCACCGGCAGCCGGCCGGTCAGCTCGGGGATCAGCCCGTACGCCACCAGGTCCTGCGGCATGACCCGGGCGAGCACGTCCTCCTCGGCCGGATCGTGCGGCGTGCCGCCGAACCCGGCCGCCCTCCGCAGCGCCCGCCGCTCGATCACCTGCTCCAGCCCGGCGAACGCGCCCCCGGCGATGAACAGCACGTTCGTCGTGTCCAGGGCGATGAGGTCCTGGTGGGGGTGTTTGCGCCCGCCCTGCGGCGGCACGTTCGCGACCGTGCCCTCCAGCATGGTCAGCAGCGCCTGCTGCACGCCCTCGCCGGAGACGTCGCGGGTGATCGACGGGTTGTCCGCCTTGCGGGCGATCTTGTCGATCTCGTCGAGGTAGACGATGCCGGTCTCGGCCCGCCGCACGTCATGGTCGGCCGCCTGGATGAGCTTGAGCAGGATGTTCTCGACGTCGTCGCCGACGTAGCCGCTCTCGGTGAGCGCGGTGGCGTCGGCCACGGCGAACGGCACGTCCAGCATCCGCGCCAAAGTCTGCACCAGGTACGTCTTGCCGCTGCCCGTGGGGCCGACCAGCAGGATGTTGGACTTGCCCAGCTCGACCGGGTCGTCCTTGGAGACGGGGGCGCGCAGGCGCTTGTAGTGGTTGTGGACCGCCACGGCCAGCGTCCGCTTGGCCCGGTCCTGGCCGATGACGTACTGGTCCAGGAACGTGTGGATCTCGCGCGGGGTCGGCAGGTCGCGCGCCGGCCCGGCGGGGGCCGTCGCGGCCTCCTCCTCGGCGATGAGCTCGGTGCACTGCCCGACGCACTCCTCGCAGATGCAGACCGACGGCGGCCCCGCGATCAGCCGCCGGACCTCGTGCTGCCCCTTCCCGCAGAACGAGCAGGCCGGTCCCGTCGAGCGGGGCACGGCCGTCAGCCCGCCGTGCCCAGGGTCACCGGCAGCGACAGCAGCCGGGCCGTGCCCGGGTCAGGGACGCGTCGCGGCGGCCCCGCGAGCGCCAGGCCGGGGAAGCGACGCAGCAGCGAGCCGAGCGCGACCGCGGTCTGCACGCGCGCCAGTGACGCCCCGGCGCAGAAGTGCGGCCCGTGCGCGAACCCGAGCTGCCCCGCGGCGTCCCGCCCCACGTCGAACCGCCCTGGGTCGGCGAAGACGCGCGGGTCGCGGTTGGCGGCCGGGATCGCGACCGTCACCGGCTCGCCCTTCGGCACCGTCACGCCGCCGATCTCGACGTCCTCCGCCGTGAACCGGGGGATGGTCAGCAGCTGCGGACCGCACCAGCGCATCAGCTCCTCGACCGCGCCCGGCATCAGCGCCGGGTCGGCGCGCAGCGCGGCGAGCTGGTCGGGATGCTCGTGCAGGGCGGCCACGGAGTTGGCGATGAGGTTCGTCGGCGTCTGCCCGGCGAGGACGAGCTGCCACACCATCGTCACCAGCTCGGTCTCCGACAGCCGGTCGCCGTCCTCCTCCTGGACGCGGGCCAGCTCGGAGATCAGGTCGTCGCCCGGCTCGGCCCGCGCCCTGGCCACGGCGGCCTTCGCGCCCTCCAGGATGCCGGGGATCGCCTCGGCGAACGCCGCCCCGTGCCCCGCCGCGACTTCCGCGCCCCACGCGTGCCAGCGCGGCCGGTCGGCGGTCGGGATGCCGGTCAGCTCGCAGATCACCTCCATCGGCAGCGGCCGGGCGAAGTGCGCCAGCAGGTCCACCATGCCGCCTCCTGGGCCGTCTCCTGGGCCGTCGTCCGACCGGTGGCCGGGCAGCTCGTCAAGCAGGGCGTCCACGATGCGCTCGACGCGCGGCCGGAACCGCTCCGCCTGCCGCGGCGTGAACGCGGGCGCGACCAGGCGGCGCAGCCGGGCGTGCTCGGCGCCGTTCAGCTCGGACATCGTCGTCATGTACGGCAGGCAGCCGGCCAGGACGTCCGGCCGCTGGTAGCTGTCCTCACGGGTACGCAGCCGCGGGTCGGCGAGGACCGCCCGGCCCTCGGCGTGCCGCAGCACGACCCAGAACGCGAACCCCGGCCCGGTGAGCCGCGCCACGGGGGAGTCGGCGGCCGCCCTGACGTACGCGGCGGAGGGGTCGCGCAGCAGCGCGAGGTCGGTCATGTCGAGCTCGGGCACGTCGGCCATGGGCCACCCCTCATTTTAGATGATCTCATCATTTGAGTGTTCACGGTATCCTGACCGGCGGGACCCGGCAACGCGAGGAGGACGATGGCCCGGCTGACCAGAGCGCAGGCACAGGAGCGCAACCGGGCGAGAGTGCTGGCCGCGGCGCGGGCGGAGTTCGCCGAACGCGGCTATCGGGAAGCCAAGATCGACGGCATCGCCGACCGCGCGGAGCTCACGCGGGGAGCGGTCTACTCCAACTTCCCGGGCAAGCGGGCGCTGTACTTCGCGGTGCTGGCCGAGCTGGCCGAGTCCGCCGAGCCGTCCGCGCCCGCGGAGCCCGCGCTGACCGTCGGCGAGGCGCTGGGGGAGGTGGCCCGCGCCTGGCTCGGCCGGCTGCCGCTCGCCACCGACGACGAACGCGGGCCGACCCGGCTCGGCATGCACCTGATGCCGGAGATCCTCGCCGACGAGCTGACGCGGGTGCCGTACGCGCAGCTCGTGAAGCTCGACGCGATCCTGCTCGGGCTGGCGCTGGAACGCCTGCGGCCGCCGCCCGCCCCGGACGGGCGGCTGGTGCGGCTCGCCGAGGCCGCGCTCACGCTGCTGCACGGGGCGGGTCAGCTCGCGGCGGCCGCGCCGGGATTCGTGGAGCCGTTCGACGTGGTGCGCGCCTGCGAGGCTCTGGCCGATCTGGACCTCGGCGACCGGTGGTTCGTCGCGCCGCTGCTGCCGCGCCTGTCGGCCGGCGACGAGCCGTGGTCGCCGCCGTCGCCCGTGCCGGACGCGGTCAGCGGCGAGCTCGTACGGCTCACCGATGACGGCGTGGTGGCGGTGCTCGGCATGCACCGGCTGTCGGCCGTCGAGGACGCCGTACGGGCCGCGCCTCCCGGCGCCGAGGTCACCGCCGTCGTGGTCAGCGGCGCGCCCGAGGAGCTGTTCCCGCTGGCCAGGCTCACGCTCGCCGAGCTGTGCGGCTGCCTGCGCCCGGTCCTGCCGCGATCGGCCTGGCCGCGGCTGCGGGTCGTGTGGGACGAGAGCGGCGAGCTCGCGGCGGCGGCCGGCGTCACCGGCGTGGACGACGCCACGGAGGTGGCGCTACGCGTCGAGGCGGGCCGCGTCACGGTCCGCGCCGAAGGCTACGGCGCCCCCCACGCCGCCGCCCGGCACCCCGGCTGATCGCCCCGGCTGATCGCCCTGCCTGATCGCCCTGCCTTCACCCCGCCTGATCGCCCGGCTGACTCTCCCGCCTGGTCTGCCCGCCCGGAACCGCGTCATGCTGGTGGCAGGCGGGACCGGCTCTGTGGGGACGGGTCGCGGTGACATGACCGGCATCTGATAGGAAAGTCGCCCATGTCGGGTTATTTGTCGTCCAAGGAGGCCGTTCCCGGTCTCGTCGCGCGGCTCAGGGCCGCCGGATGCGTGTTCGCCGAGGACGAGGCGGAGCTCCTCCTCGCCACCGCCCGCACCCCTGACGAGGTCGAGGCCATGGCCGAGCGCCGCGCCTCCGGGCAGCCGCTGGAGCACGTGCTGGGCTGGGCGGAGTTCTGCGGGCTCCGGCTGGCCGTCGAACCCGGGGTGTTCGTGCCGCGGCCCCGTACCGGGTTCCTCATCGGGCAGGCCGTCGCCCTGGCCGGGGAGCTTCCGGGCACGCCGGTCGTCCTCGACCTGTGCTGCGGCACGGGCGCGATGGGCGCCGCCCTGGCCGCCGGGCTGGCCGGGCCGGTCGAGCTGCACGCGGCCGACCTCGACCCCGCCGCCGTGCGCTGCGCCCGGCGCAACCTCCCGGACGCCTCCGTCCACCAGGGCGACCTGTACGAGCCGCTGCCCGCGACGTTGCGCGGCCGGGTGGACCTGCTGATCGCCAGCCCGCCGTACGTGCCGTCCGCCTCCGTCGGGCTGCTGCCCCCGGAGGCCCGTCTGTACGAGCCGCTGACCGCGCTCGACGGCGGCCACGACGGCCTCGACGTGGTACGCCGCGTGATCGCCGGCGCGCCCGGCTGGCTGGCCCCCGGCGGCCACCTGCTGATCGAGACCAGCGAACGCCAGGCCGAGGCCACCGCCCGCGCCGCCGGGGAGGCAGGACTGACCGCCCGCGTCACCGGCTCCGACGAACTGGACGCGACCGCCGTCATCGCCACCGCCCCGCTGAGCTGAGCCGGCCAGGGAGTCAGGGACCAACGGCACCCCGATCCAGGGACTTCGTCCCCGGGCGCGGCTCGCCCTGTGGCGCGATGATGAAAGGGGAAGGTCGAGCCGCTGGAGGAGTGTCATGAGCGTCGAGACCCTGGTGGTCGAGCAGGTCATGAGCCGGATCCTGGTCGTCGTCAAGTCCGAGGAGTCGCCGCTGATGGCGTGGGAGCTGATGCGCCGCGCGAACGTGCACCATCTCCCCGTCGTGTCCGGCGGGCACCTGATCGGGGTGCTGAGCCGTGAGGACCTCGCGGCCTCCTGGTCGGGCGGGCCGTGGGAGCAGTCGGGACGCCAGGTGGGCGCGCTGCTGACGGGCGAGCGCCGGCCGCGGGTGCTGCCCGGCACGCCGCTGCCACGGGTGGCCGCGATCCTGGCCGACTCCGGTTGCGACGCCCTGCCGGTGGTCGGCGAGCACGGGCTGGTCGGGCTCATCACCGCCTCCGACGTGGTCGCCGCCGTGGCGGGCCGCAGGCCGCGCCCGAAGGGCGCGGCGGGCGAGGTGATGACCGGCATGTTCCACCTCGAACCGGTGCTTCCGCGGGAGAGCTGAGGAGGAAGGGCGCCATGTACGCGCTGGTGGTGTACGAGTCGATGTACGGCAACACGAGGGCGGTCGCCGAGTCGATCGCCGAGGGGCTGGCGAGCGCCATGCGGGCCGAGGTGGCCGAGGTCGCCACCGCTCCCGACGTGGTGGGCGCGGACGTGGGCCTGCTGGTGGTGGGCGGGCCGACGCACGCGTTCGGGCTGAGCCGGGTCTCGACCCGGCAGTCCGCCGCGCAGCAGGCCGAGGGCGGCCCGCTGGTCTCCGGGGGACGCGGGGTGCGCGAGTGGCTGGCGGCGCTGCGCACCTCGTCGGCCACCCTCGACGCGGCCGCCTTCGACACGCGGGTCGCCAAGCCGCGCATGCCGGGCTCCGCCGCGCAGGGCGTCGCGAGGCGGCTGCGCCGGGCCGGGGTACGGCTGGCCTGCCCGGCGCGCAGCTTCTACGTCGAGGGCACCCTGGGGCCGCTCGTCCCCGGCGAGCTGGACCGGGCCAGGGAATGGGGCGAGAGCCTGGCCCGCGCCCACAGCGTCCCGGCGGCGTAAGCCCGGCAGGCTCCGTACGGCAGGCTCCGTGCGGTGGACTCCGTGCGTGGTCCGGTGCGGCGGGTCGGCGCGTGGATTCCGTGCGGCGGCGAGGATTCGCCGCCGCACGGTTTTTTGTTTCCCGTGAAATATCGCGAATTAGCGTCGTTCGCCGGTTTGACCTGCATGGACTTCTCCGCTGATTCGCGATTTCATTTCCCCGTCATTGCCATTCCATGATGGGGGGAATAAATGGTTCAGATGCGGCGAACAATGGCGGTCGCCGTCATTCTGGTGGTGGCGGCGGCGTTCTCGGCGCCGTCGGCGTCGGCGGCCGGACGGCGCGAGCCGGTGCGCGTCACCCGCTTCCTCGGTGAGCGGAGCCTGCCGCACATGACCCGCCTGGACGGCACGACAGTGGGTGGCCTGTCCGGCATCGACCACGACCCTCGCACCGGCACCTGGTACTTCATCTCCGACGACCGCTGGCGCTACAACCCGGCCCGCTTCTACACCGGCCGTCTCCAGATCGACCGCGTCACCGGCGAGTTCCGCGGCGTGCGGCTGACCGGCGTCACCACGCTCACCCGCGCCGACGGCACGCCCTACCCCGGCTACGGCAAGCCCGAGTCCGCCGACCCCGAGTCGATCAGGTTCGACCGCTGGAACGGCCGGCTGCTGTGGGGCGACGAGGGCGACCGGCCCGACGACCGCAACCCCGGCATCCCGCTCTCCCAGCCCGCAGTCCGCGCCATGGACCGGCAGGGCCGCCACCTCGGCGCGTTCCCGCTGCCGCGCGGCCTGCGGCTGACCCGCGCCGAACGCGGCCCGCGGCGCAACTTCGGCTTCGAGGGCCTGGCCGTCACGCCCCGCGTGGTCACCGCCGTCACCGAGGGCCCCCGCTACGAGGACGGCGCGCCGCCCACCGCCGAACGCGGCGCGCCCGCCCGGGTCACCGTGTGGAGCCGCGACGGCAGGCTGCGCGGCCAGTACGCCTACCCGCTCGACGCGCTGCCCGCCGCGCCCGTCCCGCCGACCGGCGACGCCGACAGCGGCGTGTCGGAGATCCTGGCCGTGGACGACCTGCGCTACCTCGCGCTCGAACGGTCCTGGATCCAGGGCGTCGGCTATCGTGCCCGGCTGTACGAGTTCGACCTGCGCGGCGCCACCGACGTCCTCGGCCGGCGCTCCCTGGCCGACGGGCGGCCGTACCGGCCGGTGGCCAAGCGGTTCGTCCTCGATCTGAGCGAGGCGGCCCCGCAGGTCCAGAACTACGAGGGTCTGGCCTGGGGGCCGCGGCTGGCGAACGGCGAGTGCACGCTCATCGTCGGCTCCGACGACAACTTCAGCCAGGAGGAGGTCACCCGGTTCCTGGCGTACGGGGCCACGGGCTGCCGCTGAGCGCCCGTGGCCCCGTACTCACCTGGTCAGGCGCCCGAGACGGCGGCGGTGACGACGGCGGCGAAGCCGCGCATGCCGAGCGCGTTCGGGTGGAAGGGGGTCGCGGGCGAGGCCGGCACGTACGGCTCGATCCAGCGGGTCCCCGGCGCGGTGCACGGGTCGTGGCCGACGCTCGGGGTCTGCAGGTCGATGAAGCCGACGCCGGCCGCGGCGGCCTGCTCGGCGAGCATCCGGTTGAAGTACTGCAGGGTGGCGCGGATGTAGTTGGCGTCGGCCTTGATGATCGGGACGCGCGGGTAGCAGCCGTTGGGCGGCGCGTACGTCGCGTAGCCGACGACGAAGATCCGGGCCTGCGGGGCGCGGGCGCGGATGTCGCCGGCGAGCTGGGTCAGCTTGGGCCGCAGCGCGTCGGTCTTGACCCGCCAGCTGTCCTGGCCGTCGACGATGTAGTCGTCGTTGCAGGCGTCGCCGACGGGCGGCGGCAGCAGGTTGAGGCAGTCCTCGATGAAGCCGGTCAGGCCGACGTCGTTCGCGCCGATCTGCACGGTGACCAGCGTGGTGTCCGCGGTGACGGCGTTGAGCTGTGGCGCGACCGAGCCGAGGTCGGTGCTCTGCGACTGGTACATGTGCGTGGTCTTGGCGCCGGAGCAGGTGACGTCGCGCAGCGTGCGCGCGCCGATGGCCTGGGCGGTCAGGTGCGCGTAGTTGCGGGTGGAGCGCCAGCAGCCGAGCTCGGGCAGCACCTGGTCGGGGATGAGCGGGCCCGCCGCGGCAGAGTCGCCGAGCGCCACGTACACGTCGTTCTGCGCTGCGGCGTTCTGTGTGGCGGCGTGGGCGGGCGGGGAGACGGATAACAGCAGGGCGGCGGCGGCGAGCATGGCGAGGACACGTCGGGACATGGAGGACTCCTCGGGCGAGGGGGTGAGTGGGGGGTGCCGAGTTTCCGTTCGATGATGATGACCCGCGGCTCAACGATGATCCCCGAAGGTCATTCTGTGAATTGGACGGAGTAGTGAAACAGAGCTGTCAATTCCGGTACATCTCACCAACCCCTGCGGGCCCTTGTGCGACGCCTGAAATCACCCCGAACCGCAAGAAACTTGGACCAGGCCGCTTGAACGCCGACGATGTGGGCAATGTGCTTGCGTGTCTTTCGTGCTCACATCGCTCCGCCCCGCCGAGGCCGTGCACACTCCGCTCGGCGAGGACCTGGCCCCGCTGCGCGAGCTGGTGCGCGCGTTCGCCGTACGGGCCGGGCTGGAGCGCTCACGTGCCGACCTGCTGGTGCTCGCGGTCAGCGAGGCGGCGGGTAACGTGCTGGAGCACGCCCGCGCCCCCGGCACCGTGAGCCTGCGCAGCGACGCCGACGGCGTCACGGTGCACGTCGCGGACGAGGCGGGCGCCCTCACCGCCGACCACCTGCACGCCGCGCCGCGCCGGCCCGGCCACGGCGGCCTCGGGCTGCGGATCATCCAGCGCGTGTGCGACCGCGTGCGGCTCGACCACCCCGGCGGCCGTACCCGGCTGGAGCTGTTCATGAGTCACCGGCTGAGCGCGGCCTGACGCGCCCCGATCACCCCGCCCGGCCGTTTCGGTCCCGCCGGAAAGGGAACCTGGGGGCGATGCCGCTCGACAACACCCCACTCATGCTCCTTGAAGGTTACGGCTGGCTCCCCGCGCGCCGCCGCGAGGCCCCGGACGGTGTGGCCCGCACCCGCGTCCTGGGCCGCCGCGCGACCGGCCTGTGCGGCCCCGACGCCGCCCGCTTCCTCTACGACGAGGACAATGTGCTCCGCCACGGCGCCCTCCCCGGCCTCGTGCAGAGCACGCTGTTCGGCCACGGGCCGGTCCACACCCTGGACGGCGCCGACCACCGGGTCCGCAAGGCGATGTTCCTGTCGCTCATGACGCCCGCGGGCATCGCCGACCTCCGCCGGCGTACCGCCGCCGCCTGGGACGAGGCCGCGGCCGGCTGGGCGGCCGGCGCCGAGCCGGTCGTGCTCTTCGACGAGGCCGCCCGCGTGCTGGGCCGCGCCGTCACCGCCTGGGCCGGCGTCACGATGTCCCCGGACGAGGCCGACGAACTGGCCGGCGACTGCGTGGCCATGGTGGACGGCTTCGCCACGCTCGGGCCGCGCTACTGGCGCGCCCGCCGGGGCCGCGTCCGGCAGGAGGCCCGGCTGACGAGCCTGATGGAGGACGTGCGGCGCGGCGCGATCCACGCGCCCACCGGCTCGGCGCTGGCCGCGGTCGCCCGGCACACGGACGCCCACGGCGAGCGCCTCGACCCCCACCTGGCCGCCGTGGAACTGCTCAACTTCATCCGGCCGACGGTGGCCGTCTGCTGGTTCGTCGCGTACGCGGCCCACGCGCTGCACCGCTGGCCCGAGCACCGGGCGCGGCTGCGTACGGGTGACGAGGAGTTCGCCGAGGCGTTCGCGCATGAGGTGCGGCGCTTCTACCCGTTCGCGCCGTTCGTCGGCGGGCGCGCGGCGCGCGACCTGACCTGGCGCGGCCACGCGATCCCCGAGGGCACGCTCGTGCTGCTCGACCTGTACGGCCAGAACCACGACCCGGACCTGTGGCCCGAGCCCTACTCCTTCCGCCCCGAACGTTTCCTCGGCCGTTCGATCGACCCCTTCGAGCTGGTCCCGCAGGGCGGTGGCGACCCGCGCACCGGGCACCGCTGCCCCGGCGAGGACATCACCGTCACGCTGCTGCGGGAGCTGGTGGTCCGGCTGGCGCGGCTCGACTACGACGTTCCGCCGCAGGATCTCGGCATCTCGCTGCGCCGGGTCCCCGCCCGTCCGGCGAGCGGCGTCGTGATCAGCGGCGTCCGCGCTCCCGTGACGGCTCCCGTCTCCGGAGAATAGCTATGCTGGCATAGGTATCGAGCTGGACTTCCCGCATCCCAAGCCGCCGGAGGTCCAGCTCGCCGCGTTGCGCCTGGTGCGGGAGCGGGACGGCATCACGGTCCGTGAGCTCGCCGAGGCCCTGCTCATGAAGACCAGCAACGCCAGCGCCATGATCACCCAGATGGCGGCGGCCGGGCTGCTGCGCCGCGAACGCGACCCGGCCGACCGGCGGGTGCTCCACCTGCACCTCACCGACGAGGCGCGGCGGCGCGTGGAGGAGGTCCACGAGCTGTTCACCGGCTAGGTGCTGCGCGCGTTCGGCTCGCTGGGCGAGGACGACCGGGCCGCCATCGCCGCGGCGCTGCCCGCCCTGCGCCGCCTGGCCGGCCTCATCCAGAAACCGTCCTGACCCCGCCGGACCGCGCTCAGGACGGCCGCGCTCGTCACGGCGGTCGTCTGCGCCGCCGCCGCCGTGGTGGCCGCCCTCGGCGTGCGCCGGGCCTCCTACGGCCAGCCGTAGACCTTCTTGATCGCGGCGGCGATCTCGTTCACCAGGCCGGCGTCGCTGCCGTTGGCGAGGACGGCGAACCCGGCCCCGAGCTTCGGATAGCCCTGGAACAGCGAGCGGAAGCCGTAGTTGGAGCCGTCGTGGCTGTAGGAGAAGCCGTCGGTCCCCGCGCCCGCGAGGAACAGCCCGCGGCCCATGCCCGGCTGCGGGCCCTCCGACAGCAGCGTGCGCACCGACGCCCTGCTGAGCGGGCCGGCGATGTCGGCCGAGGCGGTGTACGCCCGGTTGAGCCAGGACACCAGCCGGCACAGGTCGAGGACGTTCGTGTAGAGGCCGGCGGCGGCCGACTCGGGGTAGCGGTTGCGCTTGCCGGGGATCACGGCGCCGGTCGCGGTGTGGCCGGAGGCCAGCTCGAAGGCGGGCGCGAGCGCGTACGAGCTGGTCGTCATGCCGAGCGGCGCGAACACCTCCGTCCGCATGTAGTCCGCCAGCGTCCCGCCGGTCCGCTGCTCCAGCATGCGCTGCAGCAGCACGAAGCCCGCGCCGGAGTAGTGGTACTCGGCGCCGGGCGTGGTGGTCAGCTCGATCTTCGGTGAGTTGCCCTCGCCGTTCATGACCTGCAGCAGCGTCGGCACGGCGGCGTCGGGGCCGTAGCCGGCGAAGCCGCCGCCGCCGGAGGCGAACCCGGAGCAGGCGCCGGCGGGTGACGTCGAGCCGCGCCCGACGACGCCGGCCCGGTGGGTGAGCAGCCGGTCGATCGTCGGGACCGCGGTGGAGGTGACGCAGTCGCGCTGCGGCAGCGTCCAGCCGAGGTGCGGGCGGACGTCGGCGCTCAGGGCCGGGCCGCCGGTCTGCGCGAGGCGCAGCACGCCGAGCGCCGCCACCGCTTTGCTGATCGAGGCGGCCTGGAACGCGCTCTCCGGATGGGCCGCCGCCGCGCCGCCCGCCTCCAGCCGGCCGTAGCCGGTGGACCAGGCGATCTTGTTGCCGACGACGACGGCGACCGTGACGCCCGGCGTGTGGTAGGCGCTCATGCGCTGCCAGAGCGTCGCGCCGCCGACCGCGTTCTCGACCTTGCGCACCTTGTCGGCGGGCAGCGCGGGCACCTTGCCGCGGGTGCTCAGCACCCAGCCGCCGCCCGGCGCGAACGCCACGGTGTGCACCTGCCAGCCGCCGCCCGCGAGGGTCCCCATCTTCGTGAAGCAGGCGTCGGGGATGCCGCGCGCGAAGTACTCGTCCTGCGCCACCACCACCCAGCCGCCCGCCTTGGGGAAGGCCACCCGGGTCAGCTTGCGGCCGCCCTGCGTGAGGTTGCGGATCATCTGGTAGCACTCGTCGTCCACGCCCTTGGCGTAGAAGGCGTTCGCGGCGGTCACCACCCACCGGTCGCCGCCCGCGGGCGGGAACGCCACGTCCACGACCTGCTGTCCGGCGGCGTAGTAGGACTTGATCCGGTCCAGGCAGGCCGCCGGCAGGCCGCGCGCCGACACGCCCTTGTCGGTGGTGATCACCCAGCGGTCGCCGCCCTCCGGCGGGAAGGCCAGGCAGTGGATCCGCCGGCCCGCCTTGGACAGCGCCCCCAGCTCGGTGAAGCAGGCGTCGGGGATGCCGCGGGCGAAGTAGCGGCCGTCCTGGGTGACGACCACCCAGCCGCCGGACGGCGTGAACGCGAACGCCGTCACCCCGTACGGCGCCAGCTCGCCCAGCTTCGCGTGCGCCTCGGCGGTGACGCCCGCGTCGTGAAAGGGGTAGGTCGCCGCCAGCGCCGGCCCGGCGGACCCGGCGGCGGCCAGGCCCGCGGCGCCGGCCAGGGCGAGAAAACGTCTGCGTTCCATGCGGTTCACTCCTCACGTCGAGCCCCCGGGGCGAGGCGCGCGGACGATCTTACGGCCGCGTGGCACAGACGTGGGAATCGTTGTCAGAAGGGCGGCCGCTCAGTCCAGGTGTCCGGCGATCTCCGCGATCTCCTCGGTCTGCGCCTCGACGATGCGGTCGGCCAGCTCGTGCGTCGGCCTGTGCACGCCGCCCGTCTTGACCTCCTCGGCCATGTGGATGCCGTGTTCGAGATGCTTGGACACCAGCGTCAGCCAGCCCCGGTCGAAGCCCGGCCCGGCCTTCAGCTCGGCGCCCGCCGTCGAGGCCTCCTCCTTCGGCACCGGCTGGTCCCAGGACGTGAGCCAGTCCGACATCGCCTTGATGTCGGCCTGCTCCTTGGGGATGAGCCTGGCGCCGAGGTCGCGGACGTACGCGCCGGAGCCGCGCTCGACGGCCAGCCCGGCGAGGTGGATCGTCTCGCGGTGATGGGTGATCATCTGCTGGTTGAAGCGCACGTCGGCCTGCGAGTAGCCCGGATCGGCGCCGGCCGCGGCGCACCCGGCCGCCATCGTCAGCAGGGTCGTCAGCAGGGCCGCCGTGGTCATCCTGAAGCGCATGTAGGAGGGTACGCGGGCGGCGACTCCCGGGTTCAGCCGAGTTTGGCGGCCAGCTCCGCGGCCAGGACCAGATCCTCGGCGATCAGCCCCGAGGAGGTGAACAACGTCGGCGCGCCGGGCGGCGGCGTGCCCTCGCCGGTGAGCACGTGGTGCAGGTCGGTGTCGCAGCCGGGCATCCCCGCGTGCTCGCCCACCACGTACGGCCGCCGGCTCCCGGGCTCCGGCGTCCGGCCGCCGATCACGTTGACGTGCGAACCCGGCCCAGGAGCCGGGCCGGGGAACAGCGGGCCGGGCAGGCAGACGCACACGATGTCCGCCTCCGCCACGTCGTCAGGGTCGCCGGGGACGACCTTCGCGCCGTGCTCGGCGTCCAGCTCCCCGGCCAGGCGTCGGGCCCGGTGGGCGTCCGGGCCGACGACGCGCACCTCGTCGGGCTGGCGTACCGCGAGCATGGCCCGTACGTGTGCGCGGGCGTCGGCGCCCGTCCCGAGCACCACCAGCCGCCGGGCGTCGGCCTTGGCGAGGTGCCGGGTCGCGAGCGCGCTCACCGCCGCCGCCCGCAGCACGGCGAGCGCCCGCGCGTCGAGCAGCAGCCGCGGCCGCAGCTCGTCCGCGTCGAACACGACGAACACCGCGTCGTCCCCGGACCCGGACCCGGACCCGGACCCGGACCCGGACCCGGACCCGGGCTCTGGGGCGGGGACGGGGCGGGACGCGGGGGCGGCGGTCAGGCGGGCGGCGGCCCACCGGCCGCGTTCGCCCGCCGACAGCACCAGCTCGCCGCCCCCCAGCCCGGCGCGGGCGGCGGGGGCGTCGGGACCGGGCGGGCCCGCGCGGAAGGCCGCCTCCAGCGCCATCACCGCGTGTTCCATCGGCAACATGCGCCGGATCTGCTCGTCTCCCAGGTACGGCGGCCCGGCCACGCGCGTCTCCCCCCGTCTCGGCTCGGCTGCCGCGCCAGTCTGCCGCAGCCCCGCACCCCCCGACAGGGCCCGGGGCACGGTGAACCGTCGGGGGAGTGTTCGCCGCGCACACCCACGACGATCGTGACAGGACTACCGTCGCGTCACCGCCTTGCTAGAGAGGAGCTCGCTCATGAGCCGATACCGGGTCTCCATGGATATCGGCGGCACGTTCACCGACGTCATCGGGTACGACGAGACGACCGGCCGCTACCATGTCGGCAAGTCGTCCACCACGCCCGACGATCTGACGAGGGGTGTGCTGACCGCGCTGGAGTCCTTGGTGGACTCCCCCCGTGACATCTCGTTCACCGTGCACGGCACCACCCAGGGACTCAACGCCTTCCTCGAACGGCGCGGGGTCAAGGTGCTGCTGCTGGCCTCCACGGGAGCGGGCGACACGTACCACATCGCCCGCGGCCCCCGTACCCGCCTGTACGACCTGCACTTCCGCAAGCCCGAGCCGCTGGTGCCGAAGCGCGACATCGTGGAGATCGGCGGCCGGTTCGACGCCGCGGGCGAGGAGCTGGAGCCGCTGGACGAGCAGGCGGTGCG
Source organism: Nonomuraea sp. LP-02 (assembly GCF_036289125.1). Lineage (NCBI taxonomy): Bacteria > Bacillati > Actinomycetota > Actinomycetes > Streptosporangiales > Streptosporangiaceae > Nonomuraea > Nonomuraea sp. LP-02. The sequence goes on from NZ_JAXCLK010000001.1 coordinate 1,274,105, forward strand.
CGAGGCCGCCCGCCGCTACCGCGAGGGCGGGTTCGGCGCGATCGCGGTGGCCTACCTGTTCAGCTACCTGGACCCGGCGCACGAGCTGCGCACCAGGGAGATCCTCCTGGAGGAGCTGGGCGGCGAGGTGACGGTGTCGCTGTCGCACGAGGCCGCCAAGGAGTGGCGCGAGTACGAGCGCACCTCCTCCGCCGTGGTCGAGGCGTACACCGGCCCGGTCGTGCGCCGCTACCTGGAGCGCCTTGAGGCCAACCTCAAGGAGCGCGGCCTCACCGTGCCGATGCACGTCATGCAGTCCTCCGGCGGCATCCTGACCGCGGAGTCGGCCCGCCGCCGCCCGCTGCAGACGCTGCTGTCCGGCCCCGTCGGCGGCGCCATGGGCGGCGTCGAGCTGGCCCGCGCCATCGGCCGGCCCAACCTCATCGGCGTGGACATGGGCGGCACCTCGTTCGACGTCTCGCTGGTCATCGACGGCCAGCCGGACATCTCGCCCGAGGCCAACATCGAGGGCCTGCCGATGCTCATGAGCGTCGTCAACATCCACACCATCGGCGCCGGCGGCGGCTCGGTGGCCTGGCTGGAGGCGGGCGGCCTGCGCGTCGGACCGCGCTCGGCCGGCGCGACCCCCGGCCCGGCCTGCTACGGCCGCGGCGGCACCGAGCCGACCGTGACCGACGCCAACCTCGTGCTCGGCCGCATCGACCCCGACTGGTTCGCCGGCGGCACGCTGGACCTCGACACCGAGGCGGCCCGCCGCGCGCTCGACACCGTCGGCCAGGGCCTCGGCCTGGACACCCTCGCCATCGCCGAGGGCGTCTGCGACGTCGCCAACGCCAAGATGGCCCAGGCCATCAGGACGATCACCGTCTCGCGGGGCATCGAGCCGCGCGAGTTCACGCTGGTCGCCTTCGGCGGCGCCGGTCCGATGCACGCCGTCTTCCTCGCCCGCGAGCTGGGCATCAAGGAGGTCGTCGTGCCGCGCTTCCCCGGCGCGTTCTCCGCCTGGGGCATGCTGCAGACCGACATCCGCAAGGACTTCTCCGACACCTACTTCCACCTCGACGCCGACCTCGACGGCGCGGACATGGCGGCCAAGCTGCGCGGCATGGCCGAGGAGGGCCTCGCCTCGCTGGCCGGCGAGGGCGTCCCCGAGGAGAACCGCCGCGTCGAGCACGCCGTGGACATCCGCTACGCGGCCCAGGAGTACACGCTCACCGTGCCGCTGACCGACGCCGACGAGCCGGCCGCCGAGGGCTTCGTCGAGGTCATCGCCAAGCGCTTCGCCCAGCAGCACGAGACCCGCTACGGCCACGCCAACCTGGGCGCGCCCATCGAGTTCGTGACGCTGCGCACCACCGCCTTCGGCGACCTCGGCCGCGGCGCCGCCGAGGAGGTCGGGGAGGCGCAGGGGCCCGACTTCGCGCACGAGACGCGCGAGGTCGTCTTCGACGGGCAGGCCCGCCCGACCATCCTGGTGCGCCGCGAGGCGCTGTCCGCCGGCCACTCCTTCGAGGGTCCGGCGATCATCGTGGAGAGCACCGCCACCACGGTCGTCCCGCCCGGCTTCTCCGTGTCGGTCGACCCCATCGGCTCGCTGGTCGTTCGCAACACCGAGGAGGAGCAGTGACCACCGCCACCCAGACCGCCGCCGAGACCGACGACGCCCAGACCGTCGACCCGGTCGTCGTCGAGATCATCCGCAACGCGCTCGCCGCCGCGGCCGACGACATGAACGCCACGCTCATCCGCTCGGCGTACACCCCCATCATCTACGAGTGCGGCGACTGCGTCGTGGCCCTGCTGGACGACCAGCACCAGGTCCTCGGCCAGTCCGCCGGCCTGCCGATCTTCCTGGGCAACCTGGAGACCTGCACCAAGGCCACCGAGGAGCAGTTCGGGCGGGAGGTGTGGCAGCCGGGCGACGTGTGGATCCTCAACGACAGCTACCTCGGCGGCACCCACCTCAACGACGTGACCATCTTCGGCCCCGTCTTCGTGGACGAGGAGCTGGTCGGCTTCACCGCCACCCGCGCCCACTGGATCGACGTCGGCTCCAAGGACCCCGGCGGCTCCATGGACTCGGTCAACATCTTCCAGGAGGGCCTGCGGCTCGCGCCGCAGAAGCTGGTCGAGGGCGGCGTGGACGTCCACGGCGCGATGAGCACGATCGCCACGAACGTGCGCTTCCCGTACCAGACCAGCGGCGACATGCACGCCATGATCGCCACGATCAAGATGGGCCAGGCGCGCCTGGAGGAGATCGTGCGCCGGTGGGGCCTGGACACCCTCCGCGCCGCCCGCGACGAGATCTTCGCCCAGACCGAGCGCCTGGAGCGCGAGGTCATCGCGGCCATCCCCGACGGCGTGTACGAGGCCGAGGGCTGCCTCGACAACGACGGCATCGACCTGGACACGACGATCCCGATCAGGCTGAAGATCACGGTGTCCGGCTCGGAGATCGACTTCGACGTCCGCGACTCCGCCGACCAGACCGTCGGCCCGGTCAACTGCGGCGTATCGCAGACCGTCTCGGCCTGCCGGGTCGGCTACAAACTGCTGGTCAGCCCGGACGTGCCCGGCAACGGCGGCTCGTTCCGCCCGATGACCGTCCAGGTCAGGGAGGGGTCGGTCTTCGGCGCGGTGGCGCCGGCCGCCTGCCAGTGGTACTTCTCCCACCTCGGCCTGCTCATCGACATGGTCGCCAAGGCGCTCGCCCCCGCCATGCCGGACAAGGTCGCCGGGGCCAGCCACGGCGACTCGATGATCGTCCTGCTGGCTGGCACCGACCCGCGCACCAAGCGCGACTACGTCAGCCTGGAGGCCACGCTCGGCGGCTGGGGCGCCTGGGACGGCTCCGACGGCGAGACCGCGCTGATCAACAACGTGAACGGCTCGCTCAAGGACATCCCGGTCGAGGTGTTCGAGACCCGCTACCCGTTCCGGATCAGCGAGTACGCCATCCGCCCCGACTCCGGCGGCGCCGGCCGCTTCCGCGGCGGCAACGGCGTCGTCCGCGAGTACACCGCGCTGCACGACTGCACGGTGTCGCTGTGGTTCGAGCGGTCGCTGACGCCCGCCTGGGGCCTGTTCGGCGGTCACGACGCCACCCCGCCGGAGATTATCATCAACCCGGGCAGGGAGGACGAGCGCCGCCTGCTGAAGTGCAACGGCATGAAGCTGAAGAAGGGCGACGTCATCCTCTGCAAGACCGGTGGCGGCGGCGGCTTCGGCGACCCGGCCGAACGCGACGCCGAGGCGGTCCGGGCCGACGTGCTCGACGGCCAGGTCTCGGCCGCGCGGGCCGGAGAGGTCTACTCCTTCTCCGCCTGACCAGCGGGAGCGGCCGGCCCCGGAGCACCACGCCCCGGGGCCGGCCGTCGCCGTTCCGCGCGCCGGTCTACTGGCCCGGCTGCTGGGTCGCCGCCTGCTGGCCGTTCTGGAGCTCGGGCAGCAGCGCGTAGCACGCCAAGTGGAGCGCGAGCCGCTGGTCGGGGTGGTCGAAGTCGACGCCCCGGGCGCGGATGCGCTCCACCCTGCCGAGCACCGTGTTGCGGTGCAGGCCGAGCCGCGCCGCCGCGCGCCCGGTCGAGCCGCCGCAGTCGAGCACCGCCGCCAGCGTCACGACCAGCACCGGCCCGTCCGGCGCGGCCAGCAGGTCGGCCAGCACCAGCCGCGCCGACGCGGCCAGCTCCGCCTGGCCCAGCGTGCCGAGCAGCGCCCGGTAGCCGAGCTCGTCGAACGTACGCACCTCGCCGTGCCCGAGCCGGACCGTCGCGCCCGCCGCCAGCACCGCCTGTTCCAGCGAGGCGCGCAGCCCCTCGCCGCCCTCCGCGGCCCGGCCCACGCCCGCGCTGAGCGGCACCGGCACGCGCATCCTGGCCAGATGCCTGCGCAGCGCCGCCGCGACCTGGCCGGACTCGATCTCCGGCTCGGTCCACCAGCTCGCCCAGCCGTCCTGCCACGGGGCGAGCGGCAGATCGGGCAGCACCTCCTGCCAGGCCGACACCACGCCCGGCGACAGGCCGGCGCCCTCCAGCGCGGGATCGGTACGCAGGAACACCGCCACGTGCCGCCCCTCCAGCCGCCAGCCCGGCAGGTCCACGCCCGGCTCGGCCTCCACGGCGTGCCCCGGCCGGGCGAACAGCGCCGTCAGCGCGGCCCTCGCCTGCTCGGCGCCGTAGACGGCGCTCACCCGCTCCCGCGCCACCGACGTCGTGAGCGGGGCGCGCGCCAGGCGCAGGATCAGCCGTACGCTCTCCGCCCACGCCGGAGCCGGGGGAGCGGCCAGGCCGGCGACCAGATCGGCCCAGCGGCGGCCGTCCGGGCCGGGAACCTCCACCCGTACCTGGTGCTCGGCCCGCGCCGCCGCCGACTGCCCGGCCAGCAGGTGCCCGTCCGGCAGCAGCAGCGCCGCCGTCACGCCGGGCACCTCCGCGTTGATCACGCCGAGGATGCCACGCGGGCTGCTGCGCTCGGCGAACAGCTCCGCGCAGCGGGCCGCCAGCCGGGCCCGCGCCGCCTCGGGGCTCGCGACCACGGCGGCCAGCTCCAGCGCGTACGCGGCCGGGTCCTCGCCCACCGCGAACACCGGCAGCCGCATCCGGGTCGCGAGCTGCGCCGTCGCCGACGTCGGCCCCGCCTCGGCCGGGCTGACCAGGCAGGACGCGCTGCGCTCCCACGCCAGGCGGAGCGCCGACTCAACCATCCAGGCGCCGTGGCCGAGCGTGGCCGACAGCACGACGACCGTGCCGGGGCCGTGCGAGCGGATCTGGTCCAGCTCCGACACCAGCGCCACGCGGGACACCCGCCGGCCGAGGTCCTCGCCGACCAGCATCTGGGCGCGGCCCAGCGGGCCGTACCTGACCAGCTCGTCCACGGTGAGCTGCTCGGCGACGCGGGGGGCGCGTACGCTGCTCATCTGCTCGCCTCCTTCGGGTGCCGCAGCGGGAAGCCGAACGCGCCGGGGCCGCCGAGCGCCAGGCCGGGGATCGTGTGCCAGAGCGGCGCGGCGGGCACGACCAGCACGTCCACCAGGTCGCCCGCGGTCAGCCTGCCGGGGCCGGTCATGCGCAGCGTGCCCCGGTCCAGCAGGCACAGCAGGTCGGGTACGGCCGCCGCCAGCGAGCCGTCGGACAGCGCGAGGATCAGCTCGTTGTGCGCCTCGATGCGGATCAGGCGGCCGCTGTCGTGGTCGTGCACGGCGAGGCCCACCGGGTTGCCGGGGAAGAGGGCGGCGGCCTGGCGCACCGAGGGCCCGATCTCGACCAGCCGCCCGCCGCCGAGCACGCTCGCGCCGGTGACGGCGGTCAGCTCGGCCAGCAGCCGCTCATGCGGCGCCACGACCCGCCGCTGCCCCGGCCCGCCTTCCCGGAACCCCCCACCCTCGTAGAAGGGCCCGCCCTCCCAGGAGGACCCACCCGCTGAGGAGGGCCCATCCTCCCAGGAGGGTCCGCCCTCCCAGGAAGGCCCGCCCTCGTAGGAGGGCCCGCCGCCCGGCGAGGGCCCGCTCTCCCACGGCGGGTGGGGCGGGCCGCCGGTCCAGGCGGGGCGGCCGGGGGCGTGGGCGAGCAGGACGCGGCCGACCTCCAGCACCCGGCTCATCGAGCCCGGGATCGCCACCCCCGCCAGCTCGCCCACCCGCGTCGGGTAGAGCGCGCACAGCAGCCACCCGCCGGCGCTCTGCGCCACGACCCGCGCCAGCCGTTCGGCCCGCGCCGACCCGGTCTCCAGCAGCAGCGAGTCGTAGCCCGCGCTGACCGCCGCCATGGGCGCCAGCGACAGCCCGGCCAACTCGAACGTCGTCTGGTGGATGAGCGGGAACACCCGCCCCATGCCGTCGCAGTCGATGAGCGGCAGCCCGAGCAGCGCCGCCGCCGCCACGGGGAACAGCGCGTTGACGCTGGCGGCGTTGAGCGGCAGCACCGCGCCGAGCGGCCCGCACCGGCCCTCCAGGCTGCGCGCCAGCACGGCCGGCTCGTCGCCGGAGGGCGGCAGCTCGGCCATGGCGGTGGTGGAGCCCATGGCGCCGATGGCGGCGCAGACGGTGCCGGGGTCGAGGTCGCCGGCCGCGACCAGGCGTACGGGACCGGTGTGGGCCAGGATGTCGCCGAGCCAGACGCCGGCGAAGTCGATGCCCTCGCCCGCCGCGCTGGTGGAGAAGAACTCCGCCCCGGCGAGCAGCGCGGGCACGTCGGCGGCGGTGATCAGCCGCTCGCTCACGAGTCGTCGCCCGCCTCGCCGCCCGCGCGGACCATCAGCCGGTAGGAGCCGCTGCGCAGGAACGACATCGACACCGCCCGCGAGCTGACCACGCGCTCGCTGCCGAGCCGGGCGCCGCTCTCGGCCACCAGCGTCAGCGCGCGCTGCTCGGCGATGCCGCGCTGGCGGTCGAGCTCCTCGCGCGACTCGGCGTAGACGACGGTGTCGAGCCAGGCGGTCGGCTCGGTGCAGGCCGCGCCGATGGCCGCGAGCTCGCCGCCGGGCAGCACCAGCCGTCCCGGCGCGGGGAGCCGGGCGGCGACGGCCCGTGCCCGTCCGGCGGCCTCACCGGTGGAGCCGGCGGCCACCACCGCCTGGTCGGGTTCGTGCTCGGCCAGCAGGGCGAACGCGGCGGCCGAGGCCGCTGGGGAGCCGGGGATGCGGGTCAGCGACGCGGTCGGCACCGCCATCCGGACCCCGCCCGGCCCCGGCCGGTCGACGGTCACCTCGGGCAGGCCGCCCGTGACGTGGCCCACGGCGAGCGCGTCCGGCAGGGCCAGCCCCACCAGCGCGTCGCCGGCGCCGGCCAGCCAGGCCGCGCCGGTCAGCGCGGCCGCCTCCGACGCGGCCAGCGCGAGCACCGGCAGCAGCCGCAGCCGTTCGGCCGAGATGCGCCCGCCGTCGCCGGCCGCGAACCAGGTGGACACCTGCGGCCCGACCAGCTCGCCCACCCGTACGCACCGCTCGGCCAGCTCGGCAGCCCGCGCCAGCAGCGCCGCGTTGATGACGGTGGCGGCCTCCCTGTCGAGCAGCCCCAGCCCGCCCACCTGGTGCGACAGTGACACCCGCGCCTCGGGGCGGGTGTCGTGGACCAGCTCGGCCGCGGCCAGCTCGTGGTCGGCGCAGCCGGGCGCGCCGCTCGCGGTCACCGCGAGGGCGGGGATGTCGCGGGCCGCGGCGGCCTCGGCGAGGACGGCGTAGATGTCGAGCGGCGCCAGCTCGACGCCGAACAGGTCGTGCCCGCCGATCACCGCGCCCCGCCGCGCCTGCAGGGACCGCAGCAGCGGGGAGGGGTGGCCGGAGCCGAGCCCGCCCGTGGGCAGCCGGGGCACGACGCGCACGGCCGCGACCGGCGTGCCGGCCAGGGCGGGGTCGAGCTCGGCGGAGACGTCCCAGGTGACGGAGCCGACGCGGGCGCCGTTCGCGAGGCCGCGCAGCATCCGGGCGAGGACCCGCTCGCTCGCGTTGGGACCGGTGGCGTGGCGGGTCTCGCCGTCGCCGACGAGTGCGGCGTGCGCGCGCCCCGCACCCAGCAGGATCCCGATCCGCGCGCCCTCCACCTAGCTCCTTCGGCCTCGCAGCAGCCGGTCGAGGCTCACCGCGCCGAGGATGAGCGCACCCTGTACGACCTGCTGATATATCGTATCCCAGCCCAGCAGGTTGAACCCGTTGCCGATCAGCGTGATGAGCAGGACGCCGATCAGGCCGCGCCAGATCGCGCCCTCGCCGCCCATGACGCTGGTGCCGCCGACGACGGCCGCGGCGATGGCGGTCATCTCCATGCCGGTGGCGAGGCTCGCCTGCGCCGACCCGCCCCGGGCGGCCAGGATGAGCCCGCCGAGTGCCGCGCACACGCCGCTGATGGCGAACACCGCCACCTTGATCTGCCCGACCCTGATGCCGGACAGCCGGGCGGCCTCCTCGTTGCCGCCGATCGCGTACACGCGGCGGCCGAACGTGGTGCGGGCCAGCACGATCCAGCAGACCGCGACCACGGCGAGGAACAGCAGCGACGCCGCGGTCACCCCGCCGAGCACGGTCGGCCAGCTCAGCGCCTGGAAGGCGGTGGCCCGGTCCTCGGCCGGGTAGACGATCGCGCCGGCCGTGAGGATCACCGCCACACCGCGGTAGATGATGCTGAGCGCCAGCGTCGCGATGAACGAGTGCACCTTGATCCGGACGACCACGATGCCGTTGATCATGCCGAGCAGCGCGCCGGCCAGCACGCCGGCGATCATGCCGGGGCCGACCCCGGCCACGTTCGTGACCGCGACGGCGACGATCGCCGACAGGGCCAGCACCGCGGTGATCGACAGGTCGAACGACCCCGAGATGATCACCAGGGTGGCGGCGGTGGCCAGCAGCCCCACCACGGCGGCCTGGTCGAGCAGGTTGACCAGGTTGCCCGTGGTGAGGAACGTCGAGGTGCTGACCGACAGCACCACGATGATGAGGACCACGCCGAGCACGATCCCCAGGTCGCGCAGCCGGGCCGAACGGCCGGGCGCGGCTTTCACGTCCGCCTTGACGTCCGCGGTGGTGGCGGTCATCGGTTCTCCTCAGGAAGTTCGGTGTCGGGGGTGTCGGCGAAGGCCAGCGCGACGACCTGCTCCGGGGTGGCCCGGCCGCGCGCGAACTCCCCGACGAAGCGGCCGTGCCGCATGACCAGCACCCGGTGCGCCAGGCCCAGCACCTCCTCGACCTCGGAGGAGACCACCAGCACCGCCATGCCCTCGGCGGCCAGCTCGACCAGGAGCTGGTGGATCTGACCCTTGGCGCCCACGTCCACGCCGCGGGTCGGCTCGTCCACCATCAGGACCTTGGGCCGGTCCATGAGCCACTTGCCGAACAGCACCTTCTGCTGGTTGCCGCCCGACAGCGTCCAGACGGGGCCGCCGAGGTCGGAGCCGCGTACGTCGAGCCCGCCGAGCATGGCGCCGGCGGCCTCGCGCTCGGCCCCGCCCCGGACGAACCCGGCCCGCTGCCGGCTGCCGAGGCTGGCGAGGGCCACGTTCTCGCGGACCGAGCGGCCGAGTACGAGTCCCTGGTCCTTGCGGGACTCCGGCACCATGGCGAGCCCGGCCTTCATCGAGCGGGCGGGGGAGCCCGCGGGCACGGCCTGACCGGCCACCTCGACCACGCCCGCGTCGGGCGCGTCCGCGCCGAAGATCGCGCGCAGCGTCTCGGAGCGGCCGCTGCCCACCAGGCCGGCGATGCCGACGATCTCGCCCGCGCGGATGTCCAGCGACACGTCTTGCACGGCGGTGCCGCGGCGCAGGCCGCGGGCGCTGAGCAGCACGGGCGCGTCCTCGCGCACCGGCCGCGGCTCGGGGTAGAGCAGCTCGACCGGCCGGCCCACCATGTCGCCGACCAGGCTCTGCGGCGTCTGCTCCGCGGCCGGGCCGGTCTTGATGTGCCGGCCGTCGCGCAGCACGGTGACGTCGTCGCAGACCGACAGCACCTCGTCCAGGAAGTGCGAGATGAGCACCACGGCCGCGCCGTCGGCCGCGAGGCGCCTGATGACCTCCATCAGGCGCTCGGTCTCGTTCTGGGTCAGCAGCGCGGTCGGCTCGTCCATGCCGATGACCGACGCGCCCGAGGCGAGCGCGCGCAGCACCTCGACCTGCTGCTGCGCGGCGATCGGCAGGTCCCTGACCAGCGCGGACGGGTCCAGCTCGAACCCGGTCCGCTCGGTCAGCTCGGCGAAGCGCCGCCGGTCGGCGCGGCGGTCGCGCCAGCCGAGCCGGTTGCGCCAGCGCCCGAGATACACGTTGTCCAGCACGGTCATGGCCGGCACCAGGGCCAGCTCCTGCGAGATGAGCGTGAACCCGTGCCGCAGCGCGTCCCTGGGCGAGCCGACCGTGATGGGCCGGCCGTCCAGCAGGATGCGGCCGGTGTCCGGGGCCACCGCCCCGCACACCGCCTTGAGCAGCGTGGACTTGCCCGCGCCGTTCTCGCCGAGCAGGCCGTGCACCCGGCCGCCGTGCAGGGTGAACGACACGTCCCGCAGGACGGGCACGCCGCCGTAGGACTTGCCGAACCCCTCAAGGTCGATCCTCACCGGCGGCTCCTCCTACTCGTCGTACTCGCCGGCGACGCCGGCCAGCGCCTCCTTGGTGCCCTTGCCGTCGTTCGGCGCGAGCACGGTCTCGCTGTTGGACTCCTCCACCTGCTGGCCGCGGGCCTTGGCCAGGCCGAGCTCGGCGGCCTTGGCGCCGGCGCTCTTCTCCGGCAGGTAGTAGGTGGCGAACCAGCGCCCGTCCTGGACGGCCTTGACCGCCTGACGGGAGCCGCCGTTGCCGATGAGCAGCACGCCCTTGCCCTTGACCACGCTCTCCGCGCCGGCGATCGCCTGGGAGCTGCCGATGACGACGTTGACGTCCGGCTGGGCCTGCAGCACGTCCTGCATGGCCTTGCGCCCGCCCTCCCGCGTGTAGCCGCCCTCCACCCGGGAGGCCAGCTCGACGCCGTCGGCCGCCTCCAGGGCCTTGACCGCGGCCTCGGTGCGGGCGTTGTCCAGGGGCAGCGACTTCATGCCCTCCAGGTACGCGACCTTGCAGGGGTCGAGGTTCTTGCTGCGGCACGCCTCGACGCCGAGCTCGCCGAGCTTCTTGCCGTTGTCGGCGGGCACGTCCACGAGCGTGATCACGCCGGGGACCTGCGAGTCGGCCGTGTCGTACGCGGTCCCGACCGGCGTGAACTCGGCCACCACCGTGATCCCGGCCGCGACGGCCTGCCGGAGCGCCGGCACCACGGACGCGCCGTCGTTCGCTTGCACGATGAACACGTCGAACCGCTTGCTGGTGACCGCGTCCTGGATCTGCTGGACCTGCGTCTGGGCGTCGAAGTTCGGGTCGAAGAACTCGGCCGTGGCGTTGTTGGCCTTGGCGTACTCCTCGATGCCGGTCCACGTGGCGACGGCGAAGGCGTTCGCACGGGCGAAACCGAAGAAGGCGATCCGCTTCTGCGCGTCGGCGCCCTGGGCGGCCTGCGAGGCGGGCGCGCTGCTCGCCGTGCCGGTCTCCGACCCGGGCGCGACGCACGCGGTGCTGAACGCGAGGATCGCGGCGGCGGCGCCGACGGCCATCCCTGTCTTCCTGACCTGCCCGTATTTCCTGATGTGCATGGGCTTTCCCGTTTCTCGGTGCGCGGCTGGACGCTTGTGGAGAGCCCGTCGCCTTACCCCCGGGGCGTCGGCCTCCTCCGACGTGCTGGAAACTGTAGGAAGCCCTTCCCGGACCCCATGGGCGCGGCGCACATCCTGGCCGGTTGCCACTGTGCGACGTGCCGCGCACCGGGGGAGGAGCCTCCGCGGGCCCTTTGCCCCCCTCGGATCCGTGACGACCGCGGGAGGCCGTTAAGGTGAACAATCCCGCGCGCGCGGGATGTCGTGCTGATGGAGTCACGAAACGGATGGTCGGTTCATGGGTGACAAGCCGGAACGTCGGGTGGCGGTGTTCGGTGCCGGGTACATCGGGCTGGTGACCGGCGCCTGTTTCGCCGAGCTCGGACACCGGGTGGTGGTCAGGGACATCGATCCCGAGAAGGTCAGGCTGCTCCGGGCCGGCGACGTGCCGATCTACGAGCCGGGGCTCGGCGACCTGATCGCGCGCAACAAGGAGCGGCTGTCGTTCACCCTGGACCTCGCCGAGGCGCTGGACGGCGCCGAGGTCGCGTACGTGTGCGTGGACACCCCGCCCTCCGCCTCCGGCGACGCGGACCTGTCGCGCGTGTGGTCGGTGGTGCGCTCCCTGGAGGGCGCGAAGGACCTCAAAGCGGTCGTGGTGAAGTCGACCGTGCCGGTCGGCACCGGCTCGCGCGTACGCGCCGTCCTCGACGAGAGCGGCCTCGCGCACGTCGGCTACGCCTCCAACCCCGAGTTCACCGCCGAGGGCACGGCCGTCCACGACTTCCTGCACCCCGACCGGGTGGTCGTCGGCGCCTCCGACGAGACGGTCGCGCGGCTCGTCGCCGACCTGCACGGGGGCGTGGACGGTCCGGTCGTGACGATGGACGTGCGCTCGGCCGAGATGGTGAAGCTGGCCTCCAACGCCCTGCTCGCCACCAAGATCAGCTTCATCAACGAGATCGCCACGCTCTGCGAGAAGACCGGCGCGGACGTCACGGAGGTCGCCCAGGCCGTCGGCCTCGACCACCGGCTCGGCCCCCACTTCCTGCGGGCCGGCATCGGCTGGGGCGGCTCCTGCTTCCCCAAGGACTCCGAGGCGCTGCGCCAGCTCGCCAGCAACACCGGCTACCACCTGCAGCTGCTGTCGGCCGTCATCGAGGTCAACAACCTGCAGAAGCGGCGGGCCATCCAGCAGCTCAACGACGCGCTGGGCACGCTGGCCGGGGCGCGGGTGGCGCTGCTCGGGCTGACGTTCAAGCCGGGCACCGACGACATGCGCGAGGCGCCGAGCACCGTGCTGGCCTCGCGGCTGCTCGCCGAGGGGGCCGAGGTGCGCTGCTGGGACCCGATGGCCCGGCCGGGCGCGGCCGAGCCGTGGGCGTCCACGACCCGCCACCCGACGCCGGAGCTGGCCATGGCGGAGGCCGACGCCGCGATCGTGGTCACCGAGTGGCCGCAGCTCCAGGAGGTCGACTGGGCGGCGGTCGCGGGGTCGATGCGGCGCCCGGTCCTCTACGACGGGCGCAACCTGCTCGACCCGGCCGCGATGCGGGCGCTCGGGTTCACGTACATGGGGGTCGGCCGGCCGTAACGGCACCCGTCGGACTTTCGATGGTTGTCTACCATGACGTCATGGAAGACGTCATGGAAGACGAGCGCATCCCGCCGCACCCCGATCCCCGGGAGGTCACGCTCCAGCAGGTCCTCGAAGCCCTCGTGGACCCGGTGCGGCGCGGCATCGTCACGCAGCTCCGCGACTCCGCCGCCGCCATCAAGTGCGGCGACTTCGACCTGCCCGTGAGCAAGTCGACGGCCACGCACCACTTCCGGGTCCTGCGCGAGGCCGGCCTCATCCGCCAGCACTACGCAGGCACCGCGCGACTCAACACCCTGCGCCGCGACGAGCTCGACGCCGTCTTCCCCGGCCTGCTCGACGCCATCGTCGGCGCGGAGCGCGCCCGGGTCTGAAACCTCGCGAGGTCAGCAGGCGGCGGCGCGGGACTCCAGCAGGGCGCGCTCGCGGCCGTTGCGGGTCAGCGCCGCCGCCCGCTCGAACTCGGCCCGCGCCTCCTCGCGGCGGCCCAGCTTGAACAGCAGGTCGCCGCGGACGCTCGGCAGCAGGTGATAGCCCTTCAGCGCGGGCTCGCCGGCGATCTGGTCGAGCAGGCCGAGGCCCACCTCCGGGCCGTACGCCATCGACAGCGCCACCGCCCGGTTCAGCTCGACCACGGGGGAGCGCAGGAGCCTCGCCAGCTCCTCGTAGAGCGCGGCGATGCGTACCCAGTCGGTGTCGCCGGCGACGACGGCGCGGGCGTGGCAGGCGGCGATGGCGGCCTGCAGCGTGTACGGGCCAGGAGCGCCGCCGGCCAGGCTCTCGGCCCGTCGCAGCGCCTCCAGGCCGCGGCCGACGAGCAGGCGGTCCCAGCGGGTGCGGTCCTGCTCCAGCAGCAGGACCGGCTCGCCGGACGGGCCCACGCGGGCCGCCGAGCGGGACGCGTGCAGCTCCATGAGCGCCACCAGGCCGTGCACCTCGGGCTCGCCCGGCATCAGCCCGGCCAGGACGCGGCCGAGGCGCAGGGCGTCCTCGCACAACGCGGGCCGCAGCCAGTCGTCGCCCGCCGTGGCCGAGTAACCCTCGTTGAAGATCAGGTAGATGACCTCCAGGACGGCGGCCAGCCGCCCGGCCAGCTCGCCGCCCCCGGGCACCTCGAACGGGACGCCCTTGTCGGCCAGGACGCGCTTGGCGCGGACGATGCGCTGCGCGACCGTCGGCTCCGGGACCAGGAACGCGCGGGCGATCTCCTCGGTGGTCAGGCCGCCGAGCACGCGCAGGGTCAGCGCCACCCGCGACTCCATCGACAGCGCCGGATGGCAGGCCGTGAACACCAGCCGCAGCAGGTCGTCCTCGATCTCGTCCGGCTCGGGCCGCTCCTCCTCGCCCGCGCCGCTCTCCAGCCGGTGGCCGAGCTCGGCGAGGTTGTGGCGCAGCCGTTCGTTCCTGCGGATCAGGTCGATCGCGCGGCGCTTGGCGACCGTCATGAGCCAGGCGCCCGGGTTGTCCGGCACCCCGGACCCGGGCCACTGCTCCAGCGCGGCGACCAGCGCGTCCTGCGCCAGCTCCTCGGCCAGGCCGACGTCGCGGACGAGCCCGGCGAGCCCGGCGATGAGCCGGGCGGCCTCGATCCGCCACACCGCCTCCACGGTGCGGTGCGGATCGGCGCCGGTGATGCGGTGCGCGCCGGTGCCCGTGCCCGTGCCCGCGCCCGTGCCCGCGCCCGTGCCCGCGCCCGTGCCCGTGTCCGTGTCCGTGTCCGTCGTCATCCGTCCATCCCACCAGCGCCCCCGCCGCCCTCGCAACCCGCGGCGGGGGCGTGGGGGTCAGGCGCCGGGGGCGTCGCCGCGCAGGCGTACGTGCAGGGCCCTGTCGCGCTCCTCCTCCGGCAGCGTCTCGTCAAACACGTCGGAGGCGTCGAAGACGCGCCACACGTCGAGCCCGATGCCGTCGCCGCCGGGCGGCACCGGCACCCGCAGCGCCCACTCGATCGCCTCCTCCCGCGACTTCACCTGGATCAGCCAGAACCCGGCGATCAGCTCCTTGGACTCGGCGAACGGCCCGTCGATCACGCTCGCCCGCCCCCCGCTGTAGGCGATCTGCGCCCCCTTGGAGCTGGGGAGCAGCCCCTCGGCGGCCAGCAGCACCCCGGCCTTGGCCAGCGCCTCGTTGTAGGCGTGCATGGCGTCGACGACCTCCTGAGGGGGCAGCTCCCCGGCCTCGGTCGCGGCGTTGCCCTTGCCCACGATCATGAACTTCACGGTCTGTTCCCTCTTTCACGCGTACGGTCCTTCGCCGGTGCGTCGAACGGCGGGGGGCCGGATCGACAGGCGGCCCCCGATTGTCGTACACCGGAGGCCACGCGTTCAGTCGATCTGCATGACGACGGCCTTCGGCTCGGTGAAGAACTCGCGGCTGAACGTGCCGCCCTCCCGCCCCACGCCCGAGTCGCCCGCCCCGCCGAACGGCGCGCGCAGGTCGCGGATGAAGAAGCAGTTGACCCAGACCGTGCCCGCCCGCAGCCGGGCGGAGACGCGGTGCGCCCGCGACAGGCTCTCGGTGAACAGCATGGCGTTGAGCCCGTAACGGGTGCCGTTCATGAGCGCCACGACCTCGTCCTCGGTGTCGAACGGCGTCACCGTCACCACCGGGCCGAAGATCTCCTCCCGCTGGTGGCGGGCGGTGGCGGGCAGGCCGGTGACGACCGTCGGCCGGACGAACCAGCCGTCGCCGAGCCCGCCCGCGTGCACGGTGCCGCCCTCGGCGGCGACGGTCTCGACGTAGCCGCGCACCTTGCGGTAGTGCGTCTCGGAGGCCAGGGGCCCGATCTCGGTGCCGTCCAGCTTGGGGTCGCCGAGCCGCATCGCCCCGGCGGCGGCGGTGAAGCGGGCCAGGAACTCCTCGAACACCGGGCGCTGGACGTACAGGCGGGAGCCGGCCAGGCAGACCTGCCCGGCGTTGGTGAAGATCGCGCGCAGCGACCAGCTCACCGCGTTGTCCAGGTCGGCGTCGGCGAAGACGGCGTTGCCGCCCTTGCCGCCGAGCTCCAGGCTGACCGGGACGAGGTTGCGGGCGGCGGCGGCCGAGATGACGCGGCCGGTCGCCGACTCGCCGGTGAACGTGATGCGGTCCACGCCGGGATGCTCGGTGAGCGCCTGGCCGGCCGAGTCGGGGCCGTACCCGTGCACGACGTTGAGCACGCCGGGCGGCAGGCCCGCCTCCAGCGCGAGCCGGGCGAGGATGGTCGCCGAGGCGGGCGTGTCCTCGGCGGGCTTGAGCACGACCGTGTTGCCCCAGGCCAGCGCGGGCGCGATCTTCCAGGTCTCCAGCATGAGCGGGAAGTTCCACGGCGCGACGGCGGCGGCCACGCCGACCGGCTCGTAGCGGGTGTAGGCGTGGTGGCCGGAGTCCATCGGCAGGGCCTCGGCCGGGGTGAGGCGGGCGTGGTCGGCGAAGAAGCGGAAGTTGTCGGCGGCGCGGGGCACGTCGTTGCCGCGGCTCTGGGTGATCGGCTTGCCCATGTCGCGGGTGTCGGCCAGGCCGAGCCGGTCGGCGTTCGCGAGGATGAGGTCCGCCAGGCGGTGCAGCAGCCGCCCGCGCTCGGCGCGGCCCATGCGCGGCCACGGCCCCTCGTCGAACGCGCGCCGCGCCGCCGCGACGGCCAGGTCCACCTCGGCGGGGCCGCCGAGCGCGACCTCGGCCCACGGCTCGCGGGTGTAGGGATCGACGCTGGCGAAGGTCTCGCCGCTCGCCGAGGCGACCTCGGCGCCGTCGATCACGTGCCCGAAGAACTCCACGTCAACCGCCCTTGCTGATCTCGTCGCGTTCGGCGAGCGTCTGGTCGCCGGCCGCCCAGTGCGTACGCGGCACCTCCCTGACGATCACTCTGATGCTCTGGGCCGGCGAGCCGATCGCCCGCTCCACGGCGGCGTGCAGCTCGTGGATGAGCGCCCGGATCGCGGCCGGATCACGCCCTTCGGACAGGGACACCTCGACCAGCGGCATGTCAGCCCTCGCTTCCCGTGGCGGGCCGCCCCGGCAGGGGACGGCGGATCTGCGGCTGGGTGTGGACGCGGCGCGTGGGGCCCTGCCACATGTCGATCGAGCCCGGCTCGGCGGGGTCGAAGTAGCGGGGGCGCCAGGCGTCCTCGTCGGTGATGAGGCGTACGCCCCACGAGTACTCGTACGTGATGCCCTCGGGGCCCTTGAAGTAGACGAAGACGGCCGTGGACTGGGGGTGGCGGCCGGGGCCCATCTCGATCTCGACGCCGTTCGCCTCCAGGAAGTGCCAGTTGCGCATGACGTCGTCGAGCGAGTCCACCTGGAAGTTGATGTGGCAGAGGCCAGGCTGGCTGCCCTGGAACACGGCGAGCTTGTGGTGGACCTGGTCGATGCGCATGAGGCAGGCCCAGTCGCCGATCCAGTCGGAGACGCGGGCGTTGAACAGGCCGTTCCAGAAGCGGTACGCCTCGCGCACGTCGGGGGCGTCCAGGCACAGGTGGCCGAACTCGGTGATGCCGGCCTCGCGGCCGTGCCGTACGGGGGCGGTGAGCGTCACCTGGTCGATGACGAGGTCGACGCGGTTGCCGAAGGGGTCGTCGAAGGAGAGGAAGTCGCGGACGCGGCGCGAGCGGGCCTCCTCGGCGCTACCCCGGGCGACGGTGACGCCC
The DNA here is from genome assembly GCF_036289125.1 of Nonomuraea sp. LP-02. Lineage (NCBI taxonomy): Bacteria > Bacillati > Actinomycetota > Actinomycetes > Streptosporangiales > Streptosporangiaceae > Nonomuraea > Nonomuraea sp. LP-02. Next base: position 1,291,434 of record NZ_JAXCLK010000001.1, read on the forward strand.
GCCTTCTCCAGCTCGGTCTCGGCGGCGGCCAGCGCGTCCTCGTCGCGGACGGTGAAGCCGGAGCTGATGACGCCGGATTCGCCCTCGACCAGGGCGAGGCAGTGGTGGCGCTGGTCGGCGCGCAGGTAGGCGACGCCGTTCTCCTGGGCGGTGAGCTCCATGCCGACGATGTCGACCGCGAAGCGCACGGCGGTGTCCAGGTCGGCGGCGCCGGAGCGGACGTAGGCGATGTCCGTCAACTCGATCATGACGACTCCCGGAGGTGGGACCAGATGCGGGCAAGGAGTTCGGGCGCGGCGGCCCGCCACGCCCGCTGTTCGGCGGGCGTGAGGGGGATGGGGGTTCCGGCCGCGGCGGCGGTGGCGTTCATGCGGGCCGCGGCCTCCAGCACCCACATGAGGGCGACGGCCTCGCCGACGCTCGCGCCGGTGGTGACCGCGCCGTTGCCCCGCATGACCAGGGCGGGGGAGTCGCCGAGCCGGTCGGCGAGCGCCCGGCCGCGGGCGCGGTCGCGGACGAGCACGGCGTCGTCGAGCACGGGCACCTCGGGCCCGAGGAAGGCCCCCTGTCCGTGCAGCGGCAGGATGGGCACCCCGGCGGCGGCGAGCGCGGTGGCGGCAGGCGGCTGGGCCCGGCAGATCGCGCCGGTTCCGGGGCGGGCGCGGGCGATCTCGACGTGGATCCACGCCTCGCGCGCCGCTCCGTCGGGCAGCTCGGCGGCGTCGAGGGGGAGTTCGGCGTACGGGGACGCGGCGGTGAGGGTGCCGAGGGGGACCGGCGGGGTCATCAGCAGCCGGTCGCCGCCCGTCCGGACGGAGACGTGCCCGAACGCGGTCACCAGCCCCGCCGCCGCCAGCGCCCGGCCGGCCAGGGCCAGCTCGGTCCGTAAGTGCTCTGCCGGTAATGGTCCGGCTTCTGCCGTGGTCACCGCCGTCCGCCCTCCTCGCGAGATCGTTCTCGAAGTCAGGGAGGACAATACATGTATCTCCATACCTGTTCTAGAGGAACGGATCATGCTCTCCCTATGCTGGAGGGCATGTCGCTTCAGCACGCGCTGCTCGGCGTCCTGGAGGCGCGCCCCATGAACGGGTACGAGCTGACCCGCTTCTTCGAGGCCGCCCCGCGCTGGGTGTGGTCAGCGCCGCAGAGCCAGATCTATCCCACGCTGCGCCAGATGGAGCAGGCCGGGCTCATCGAGGGCCAGAAGGAGATCCGGGGCACCAGATTGAGCCGGACCGTCTACTCCATCACCGAGCGCGGGCTGGCGGAGCTGCGCGCCTGGCTCGGCACCGCCCACACCCCGCCGCCGGCGCGGGACGCGTTCTTCCTGCAGGCGCTGTTCTTCGACATGATCGAGCCGGACCGGGCGGCGTCGGTGCTCAAGGCGTTCATCGCCGAGCAGGAGCAGCTCGCCGCCGAGTGGCGGGCGCACAGGGAGGCGCTGCTGGCCAAGGACACGCCCCTGCTCAAGGAACGGCTGAAGAACCGCCCGGCGGCCGAGCACGATCGCATCGCCGCGCTGAAGGCGCACGTGTTCGCGGGCCAGATCGCCGTCGCGACGGCCCGCGCCGCGTGGGCCCGCGAGAGCCTGCGGCTGCTGGAGGAGCCCACACCCTGACGCGGGCGGGGCCGGACACGCGACGAGCGCGCGTCCCCGGGCGATGGGGACGCGCGCTCGTACGTGGGTGAGGTCAGGAGGCGTACTCGGGGTAGCCGTAGCCGACGACCTGCCACTTCGGCCGGACGCGCTCCTCCACCTTGCCGTTGCCGGTGTTGCCCTCGATGGTGGAGATGGTGCCGTCCTGGTTGTCCTTCTCGACGAACCCGACGTGGTTGATGGCGTCGAGGTCCTTGCTGCCGCTCCAGGAGAAGAAGACCACCGCGCCGGGCTTGGCGGCGGTGCCGAAGCGGTCGTTGTTCTTGAACCACTTGGCGTGGGCGACGGTCCAGGCGTCCCAGCCGATCTGCGGGCGGGCGCCGGTCTTCTCGCCGACCCAGGAGACGAACATCGCGCACCAGGGGGCGTTGAGGTAGCCGGCCGGGGTGCCGCCGTCGCGGGCGATGGTCTCGGCGGCCCGCTTCGAGTCGGCGTACCACCGCTGGTACGGGGTGCCGCCGCCGGCGGAGTTCTCGCTGGTGCCCACCTGGGAGCGGGCCATGGACAGCACCTGGGCGGCGGTGACCTGGATCTTGTTCTCCTCGGCGCGGGAGCGCTGGGCGGCGCGGTCGACCGGGTTCTTGACAGTGTCGCTGACGGTGTTGCCGTGCTGTCCGGCGGCCGACGCGGTCTCGGCGTTCGCGGCCTGCGGGCCGAGCGCGGCGGCGGCCACGGCCGTGCCGAGGACGGCGTAGGCGATCTTCATCTTTCGGGCAGCGGTGAAGCCGTGCTTGGCCATCGAGGGGGTTACTCCTTGCTTCCATGCCGCTTACCGGGTTAGCTGACGGGTTCGGACGTGGAAGCTGCCCTACGGCACGTGGTGCCGATTCACCCCAAAGGACGTGGGTCCCCGGTTCCGCGCGTGGCGGATTCAGCGGTCACAGGACGATCCTGTGATGTTCTTTCACTTGCGATGGTCAGACATACTCCGACAAAACGGACGTATGCCCTGAGATGCCCCATAAGGTAATACACACGGCAAGGAGATGACAAATCCCTAAAAGCCTGGTCAGGACAGTTGTTGCCGGGCGTCGGCCAGCAGCCCCATCATGGCAAGGGATTCGTCGAGCGGCATGATCGCCGATTCGGTCCGGCCCTCGGCCACCGCGGCCCGCACCTCGCGCACCTCACCCGCGTAGCCGTTGTCGGCCGGATCGAGCAAGTGCTCCTCGGGCTCCATGCCGGGCGCCGACAGCACGATCCGCTCCGGCGCCCAGAACGCCGCCGGGATCTCCGCCCGCATGCCCGTGCCGACCACGTGGGCGGAGTTGGGGTAGTGCGCGAGCAACGAGGTCGCCACCACGGCGTGCCGCCCCCCGGAGTACGTCAGCAGCCCCGCCGCCTCGGCGTCCACGCCGTTGGGCGCGAGCGACCCGGTGACGCGCAGGCCCTCGGGCATGCCGAGCAGGAGCTGCGCCAGCCCGAACGGATAGATGCCGAGGTCGAGCAGCGCGCCGCCGCCCAGCTCGGGAGCCCACAGCCGGTGCGCCTCGTCATAGGGATGGGCGAAGCCGAAGGACGCCTGCACCGAGCGGATCTCCCCGAAGCGCTCGTCGGTGGCGATCATGCGGATCAGCGGGTTGAACCGCATCCACATGGCCTCCATGAGGAAGACGCCCGCCTCGCGCGCCAGGCGCACCATCGTCTCGGCGTCCGCCACGCTCGCCGCGAGCGGCTTCTCGCACAGCACGGCCTTGCCGTTCGCGATGGCGGCCACGGCCACCGGGAGGTGCTGGGCGTGGGGCGTGGCGACGTAGATCGCGTCCACGGCCGGGTCGGCGCACAGGTGCTCGTAGGAGCCGTACGCCGACTCCGCGCCGAGTGTCGCGGCCAGCGCCCGCGCCCTGCCGAGGTCGCGGGAGCCGACGGCGGCCACCCGCATGCCCGGCTCGGCCGCGATGGCCGCCCCCACGGTCTGGGCGATGCCGCCGGTCGCCGCTATGCCCCAAGCAAAATCTCGCACAAGGCGAGATCGTAGAGGGTTCAGGTGGCGTTGAAGGTGTCGGGGTCGGGGCCGAGGCGCTTGCCCTGGTTGAGCGCTCCGATGGCGGCCATGTCCTCGGTGTCGAGGATGAAGCCGAACACGTCGATGTTCTCCTTGATGCGCGCCGGGGTGACCGACTTCGGGATCACCACGTTGCCGAGCTGCAGGTGCCAGCGGAGCACGATCTGGGCGGGCGTCCTGCCGTACTTCCCCGACAGCACCGCCAGCGCCGGATCCTCCAGCAGGCCCCTGCCCTGGCCGAGCGGGCTCCACGCCTCCGTGAGGATGCCGTTGGCCTCGTGGAACTCGCGCATCTCGCGCTGCTGCAGATAGGGATGGAGCTCGATCTGGTTGAGCGACGGCGTGATGCCCGTCTCCTCCATCAGCCGGGTGAGGGTGGGGACGGTGAAGTTGGACACCCCGATCGCCCTGGCCCGGCCGTCCCGGTAGATCTTCTCCAGGGCCTTCCACGCCTGGACGTACTTGTCCTGCCGCGGCACCGGCCAATGGATGAGGAACAGGTCGACGTGATCGAGGCCCAGCCGGGCCAGGCTCTCGTCGAAGGCCTGCTCGGCGCGGCCGTGGTCGCCGTTCCACAGCTTGGTCGTGACGAACACCTTCTCGCGCGGCAGCCCGCTCGCGCGCACGGCCCGGCCCACGCCCTCCTCGTTGCCGTAGGCGGCGGCCGTGTCGATGTGCCGGTAGCCGGCCTCCAGCGCGGTGCGCACGGCCTGCTCGGCCTCGTCGCCGGGGACCTGCCAGACGCCGTACCCCAGCTGCGGGATCTGCACGCCGTCGGTGTTGAGCATGAGCGAGTTCATAGCCTCCATTGTTCACGTCGCGTTCCTGGCGGCTTAAGGCGGCGGGGGTAACTTAACGGCGTCATGGACGGGCCATCACCCTGCTGGGGAGGCCCATCGGCCGGGAGGGGCAGGAGTGGTCGGACAGGCGTCGGCCTGGGTGGAGTCACCGCTCCAGATGCTGTGCGCCGTCGAGGCCCACCACGCGGGTCTCCTCGGGCCCGTGACCACGATCGTGCCGCGCGCGGGGCTGCGCGCGCTGAAGGCCACCCGCGCGGAGCTGCGTTCCCTCGGGCCGCCCGCGGGGCTGGTGCTGGCCGATCCGCGTGAACGCATGCCGCGCCGGGTCGTCGCGGTCGGCGACGCCTTCTCCGGCAGGGTGCAGGTGCGCTGGCTGGCCTCGTGGCCCGGCCGGGTCGTCATCGTGGACGACGGCCTCGCCACGCTGCGCCTGCTGGAGCTGCTGGCGGCCGGGCCGTCGCGCCCGCTGCTGCGCGCCCGCGCCGAGCCGTCCGTGCCGCGCGCCGCACTCGGCCTGGCCGCCGCGCTGCGGCTGCGCCTCAGCCGGGTGTCGGTCTTCACCGCGCTCGACGTGGACGACAAGCTCGCCGAGGCCGTCCGCGCCGCCGGCGTCGAGCTGGTCCGGCACGACTTCGCCTGGCTGCGCGCCCAGCCGCCGAGCCCGTACGGCCCCGCCGAGCACACGGTCGTCCTCGGCACCTCGCTCGTCCGCAACGGCCTGGTGCACCGCGGCCGCTACCTGCGCTGGCTGACCGACCTGGCCGCCCGCGAGCCGCTCGCGTATTACCCGCACCGCCGCGAGGACCCGGTGGACGTGGCGCTGATCGGGGAGCTGCCCGGCGTCACCGTGCACGAGGCGGGCGCGCCCGCCGAGCTGACCCTGCGCGGCCTGCGCCCGGACCAGCGGGTGCTCAGCCTCCCCTCGACCGCCGTCACCTCGCTGCGGGTCCTGCTCGGCCCGCGCGGCGTCGCCGTCGAGCCCGTGGACGTGCCTGACGACTGGTGGACCAGCAGGGCGGCGCCCGCCCTGCGCTCGCATCTGACGGGAGTGCCTGGTTGAACGTGTTGGCGGTGGCCGACTCCGACTCGTACCTGAAGTGGGCGGCCTGCCTGCTCGACGACCTGCCCGGGGGCTCTTCCCCGGACCTGGTGGTGGTCCGTACGCCGATCGCGCCCTCGCCCGAGCAGATCGCCGCCGCGGTGAGCGGGCGCGGCCGGCCCGCGCCGCCGGTGCTGTCGGCCCGGTCGGTGCGCCGGCTGGCCGAGCGCACCCGGCCCGACGTGATCCTCGTGGCCTGTACGGGACCGGTGGTGGACGTGCTCGTGTCCGGCGTGCTGGACGGGCTGCGGCCCCGGCCGGTGTTCGTCAGCGGGCTGCCGGGCATCTCGGTGCCGGCGACGGAGAAGGCGTGGATCTACCGCAGCGGCTGCGACCTGTTCGTGGTGCACAGCGAGCGGGAGGTGGCCGAGTTCGGCGAGATCGCCGGGCGGCTCGGCGGGGGAGGGGCGGTCGGGCTGGCCCGGCTGCCGTTCCTGCGCGCGGGCGCGGCCCGGGCGGGCGGCGACCGGGTGGTCTTCGCCACCCAGGCCAAGGTGCCGCGCGGGCGCGAGCAGCGCGAGCGGATCCTGGTCGCTCTCGCCGAGCTGGCTCGGCGCCGGCCGGACCTGGACGTCGTGGTCAAGCTGCGGGCCCTGGAGGACGAACGGCAGACGCACCGCGAACGCCACCACTACCAGCGGCTCTGGCGCGAGATGGGCGAGCCGGGGCGGCTGCGCTTCGCCGCCGGGCCGATGCACGAGCAGCTCGCGAACGCGGCCGGGTTCGTCACCGTCAGCTCGACGGCGGCGCTGGAGGCGATCGCGCTGGGCGTGCCGTCGCTGGTGCTGACCGACTTCGGCGTCAGCGCCGAGATGATCAACGTGGTGTTCGAGGGCAGCGGCCTGCTCGGCACGCTCGAGGACCTGGCCGCAGGCGGCTTCCGCGCGGCCTCGCCCGCCTGGTGCGCGGCCAACTACTTCCATCCCGGCGAACGGGACGACTGGGCCGCGCTGCTGGCCGGCCTGGTGTCCGCCGGGCCGCGCCGGCCCGCGACGTCCCTGCTGGACGGCCCCGAGCACGCGGCGGCACGCCGGCGGGCCCGGCTGCGGGTGGAGGTGCACCCGTCGATGCTGCGGGCGGGGTACAAGGCGAGGCGCCAGGTCCGCCGCTACCTGGCGGCCCTCGGCTGAGCGGCGGGTGGGCGGTGCCCCGGCGGTCAGCCGAGTGGCCGGAGGCGGCGCCGCAGCCGGTCCAGCGCCGTCGGACGGGACGACGCCCGCCGATCCAGGAGGCCCAGCACCTCCAGCCGCCTGCGCTTGAAGTAGCGGGCGTCGAAGTCGATCCGCGCCGGCCGCAGCCCCGGATACGCCTCGGCCTGCATGCAGTAGCCGACCGCGCGCACCAGCCCGGCGAGGTCCACCGGCGGCGGCTCCTCGACGCCGCCGTCCGCCGTCAGCCTGGGCAGCAGCGCGTCCACGACGGTGAGCGGGACCCGGTTGCTGTTCTCGTAGGGCGCGAGGCGCTCCAGCACCAGCTCCGTCCCGTACGAGGCGACCGGCAGCCCGAAGTAGCGCCGCGCGGTCATCAGCCCGGTCGAGAAGCAGCCCACGACCAGCTCGGGCCGCAGCGCCGCGAAGCACACCTCGGCGGGGACGTTCTCCCCGGGCACCGACAGCCGCACCCCGAGCCGCCCGGCCGCGTCACGGAGGAGCCGGGCGTGCCGCCGGCCGGCCGCCGGGTGCGGCTTGAACACCACATGGTCGTGGCCGCGCGCGGCCAGCGCCGCGAGCATCCCCTCGTGCAGTGCGGCCTCCTCCTCGGCGCTCAGTAACTCGAGCGCCGACAGGTACTGGCCGAGGACGACCGCCCCTCCGGGTGGCAGGGCGGGGGCCGCGGCCCCTGATACCTCGGCCACCTCCGCGACGACGGCGAGGAAACGCTCGCCCGGCAGCGTCTCGGCCGGCACGCCGTACTCGCTGAGCAGCAGCGGCGTCAGCCCCGGCACCAGGTCCAGGTGGAGCAGGCGGGTGACGCGGCGGTGGATCTCGGCGGGGAGCGGGTCGCGGGTGGGGCCGTAGCTCATGAGCCCGTCGGCGTAGACGGTGATCGGGCAGTCGCGCACCAGCCCGCCGATCGTCCGGGCTGGCGGCACCGCGATCGACTCCAGCACCAGCTCCTCGACGTCGTCCAGGCCCCAGTGGGAGCGGATCAGGCGCTCCGTCATCGGCACCTCGATCACCCGCGCCCGCCAGTCGGACGGATGCAGCGGCGCGATCAGCTCGTTCCACGAGCGCACCTCGTCGAAGCGCCCGCGCAGCGCCGCGAAGCCGGGCGTCTCCTCCAGCGGCGTCGCCACCTCGGGGACGGCCGCGTTGTTCGACACGATCAGCAGCCGCCGGCCGTCGCCGAAGCGGCCGTCGTCGATCGCGGCGGCCAGCGTCATCGCCCCGAACAGGGTCGAGGCGTAGAAGACCTTCACGGGGCGCTCCGGATTCTGGCGTACGGGTCGGGGGGCAGTCCGGGCAGCAGGGCGCGCAGCAGCGCCGCCCGCTCGGCGGGCATCCGCGTCACGGCCTCGGCCACCAGCTCGCGCGGCAGCGAGGACACCATCAGCACGCCCCGCTCCTCGAAGCGGGCGCGCAGCGGCGGTGCGAACCGCTCGCCGAGCTCCAGATGGTGGGCGAACAGGGCGCAGAAGGTCCGTACGGCCTTCGGCAGGAACTCCGGCTCCACGTCCTTGAGCACCAGGTCGAAAGCGTCGAAGAAGTGCAGTTGCCGCTCGTCGCCGATCTGGGTGAGCGAGCCGGTGACCTGGCGGCGGTAGAACACCCCGGCCAGCGACACCACGGCGAACGTGGCCGCCTCCCGGTGCAGCCGCCAGATCCACGGCCGGTCCTCGGCCGTGTGCAGCGAGCCGGGGAAACGCAGCAGGTCGCCCAGCGAGCGCCGGTAGATCCCGGCCCAGGCGTAGGGGTAGTCCACCATCGTGCGCGTGTCCGCCGGCAGGATCGCCTCGCGGGGGTCGAGCACCGCGCCCCTCCGCGCCATGGGGGCGCGGTGCACGACCCGTTTGCGGCCCTCGACCTGGACGTGGTCGACGCGGACGAAGTCGCAGCCGAGCCCGTCGGCGGCCTCGACCAGCCGGGCCAGGTAGCCGGGGGCGAGCCAGTCGTCGCCGTCCAGGTACGTCACGTACCGGCCGGACGCGGCGGCGAGGCCCGCGTTGCGCGCGTCGGCCAGCCCGGCCGGTACGTCATGGCGGATCACGGCCAGGCCGGGCAGCTCGCCGCGGAAGTCCTCGACGATGTCCGGGGTGGCGTCCACGGAGCCGTCGTCGACGACGATGAACTCGAAGTCGCGCCGGGCGTTGCGGGCCAGCGCGGTGAGCGCGTCGGAGATGTAGCGCTCACCGTCGCGGATCGGCACGACGACCGAGAGAGTGATCAACGGGGGGTCTCTCCAGGGACGAGGGTCAGGGGATCAGGCGGTGACCCGGCGCAGGCGGGCCTTGGGGGCCTCCTCGCCGGGGAAGACGCGCTTGACGCCGTCGCCCATGGCCTGCTCGATGATCCGGATGTCGCGTACCAGGTGCTCCAGCCCGGCGGGCTCCAGCGAGGCCGCGTGGTCGGAGCCCCACATGGTGCGGTCGAGCGTGATGTGCCGCTCCACGCACACCGCGCCGAGCGTCACGGCCGCCAGCGAGATCTGCAGCCCGCGCTCGTGGCCGGAGTAGCCGACCGGCACGCCGTAGCGCTCCTTCAGCGTGGTGATCGTGCGCAGGTTCGCCTCCTCCGGCGGCAGCGGGTACGTCGAGGTCGCGTGCATCATGATCAGCCGGTCGGTGCCGAGGATCTCCACCGCCGCGTCGATCTCCGACAGCGTGGACATGCCCGTGGACAGGATGACCGGCTTGCCGGTGGCGGCGAGGGCGCGCAGGAGCTGGTGGTCGGCCACGCCGGCCGAGGCCACCTTGTGCACCAGGACGTCCATCTCCTCCAGGAACTCGACGGACGGCACGTCCCACGGCGAGGCGAACCAGTGCAGGCCGCGATCGGCGCAGTGCTTGGCGATCTCGGCGTACTCGTCGCGGCCGAACTCGGTGCGCTCCTTGTACTCCAGGTACGTCATCTCGCCCCACGGCGTCTGCCGGATCTGCCCCTTCTGCTCCTCGGGCACGCAGATCGCGGGGGTGCGCTTCTGGAACTTGACCGCCTGGCAGCCGGCGTCGGCGGCCACGTCGATGAGCCGGCGGGCGATGTCGAGGTCGCCGTTGTGGTTGATGCCGATCTCGCCGATGACATAGACGGGCTCCCCGTCGCCCACCAGCGTGTCGCCGATCGCGACCGGGCCGAAGCGGGGGCGGGTCCGGACCGCGGCGGCCGGCTGGGCCTGGGGCTCGGGCCGGGCGGCCACCACGCGGTCGCACAGCTCGCGCACCGCGCCCGAGCCGCCGTTACGGGTGAGCACGACGCGGGCGGCGGCGCGCACCCGCGGATGGGCGTCGGGGGTGGCGACCGGCCAGCCGACCTCGGCCATCGGGCCCAGGTCGTTGACGTCGTTGCCGACGTAGGCCACCCGGGCGGGGTCCAGGCCCTCGATGTGCAGCCAGTCGCGCAGCACCGTGCGCTTGTCGGCCAGGCCCTGCAGCACGGGCACGCCGAGCTTGCGGGCGCGCGCGGCGACCACCGGGTTGTGCTCGGTGGACATGATCAGCACCTTGACGCCGGAGCGGCGCAGCAGCGACACGCCCATCCCGTCGGAGCGGCTGACCAGCACCATCTCGCGGCCGTCGGAGTCGACGTAGGCGCGGTCGTCGGTGTGCACGCCGTCGAAGTCGGTGATGACGGCGTCCACGTCGATCGGCTCCGGCCGGTCGATGAACGGCGCCAGCGCCCGGACCAGCTCCAGGTCGCCCGGCTCGTCCACCTCGATCGCGTGCTGCGGCGGGACCGGCTGGACCGCGGTGCGGCCGAAGAAGCGGTGGCCGTGCTCGCGGAAGCCGGAGGCGCGCATGACGTAGAACGCGCCGTTCTCGCGGAACTGGGGCTCGCGGTCCTGCCGGCGCGGCCGGACGGCGGGGTCGTGGTTGACGCCCGCGCCGGCGGCGGTCCAGAGGAACTCGTGCGTCGGCAGGCCGGAGACCACCGAGTCGGCCTCGCCGTCGAGGACCTTCCGCACGGCGGCCGACAGGTCCTCCGGGTCGATGAACGCGCTCGTGCACTGGACGAGCACGACGACCTCGGGGTCCGCGCCGAGCGCGTCGAGCGCGTGCAGCACCGCCGACTCGCTGGAGGCGGTCGCGCCGCTGAGGTCGGCGGGGCGCTCGACGATCAGCGCGCCCGCCTCGCGGGCGGTCGCGGCGATGCCGTCGTGGTCGGTGCTGACCACGACCTGGTCCACGAGCTCGGCGGCCAGGCAGGCCCGGACGGCCCGGGTGACCAGCGGCACGCCCCCGACCAGGGCGAGGTTCTTCAGGGGAACGCCCGCCGAACCTCCGCGGGCGGGAACTACGGCCAAGACTCGCAACGGTTTCTCCTCAAAGCTTCTGATGGCAACCAGAAGCTAGAGGTCCGGGTTGAACGCCCGGCGTCACCGTCATTAACGCTTTATGGGGATCCGGTAGAGCAACTCTGGCCGCCCCACTCCGCCGTACTGCGGCATGCGGACCGCCGTGCCCAGCTCCACCAGGTGTTCCAGGTAGCGGCGGGCGGTCACGCGGGACACCCCGATGGCGTCGGCCACCGCCTGCGCGGCCATGCCGCCCGGCCGCCCGCGCAGCTCGGCCGCGACCGCGTCCAGGGTGTCCCTGGACAGCCCCTTGGGCAGGTCGGAGCTGCCGCGCAGGGCGCCGAGCACGCGGTCCACGTCCCCCTGGCCGGCCGCGACCCCGGCCTCGTCCTTGAACCGGGCGTAACGGTTGAGCTTCTCCAGCAGCGTGGCGTACGTGAACGGCTTGAGCAGGTACTGCGAGACGCCGAGCGACACCGCCGAGCGCACCATCGTGAGGTCGCGGGCCGAGGTGACGGCGATGACGTCGCACATCAGGCCGCCCGCCCGGATGGCCCGCACCACCTCCAGCCCGTGCAGGTCCGGCAGGTACAGGTCGAGCAGGACGAGGTCCACCGGCCGGCGGCGCAGGAAACGCAGCGCCTCGCCGCCGGAGCGGGCCACCCCGGCCACCGTGAAGCCGGGCACCCGCTCGACGTAGACGCGGTTGGCCTCGGCGGTGATCTCCTCGTCCTCGACGACCAGAACGGAGATCGCGGCGCGGGTCATCGGACGCGCTCCGGGATCGGCAGCCGGACGGTGAACGCGGAGCCGTGCACCTCGATCTCCCCGCCGAGCCGCCGCACCGCCTGCCCGACCAGCGCCAGGCCGAGGCCGCGGCCGTCGCCCTTGGTGGTCCAGCCCCTGGCGAAGGCGGCCGGGCCGGCGAGCCCGGGGCCGTCGTCGGAGACTTGGATGACGGCCCGGCCGCCGTCGGAGCCGAGCCGCACCTCGACGCGGGTGCCGGCGTCGATGGCGTTGTCGATGAGGTTGCCGGCGATGGTGACCAGCGCGCGCGGGTCCAGGCCCCAGTCGTCCAGCGGCTCGTCCTCGCCGCCCTCGTTCGTGATCACCAGCTCGACGCCGCGCTCGGCGGCCTCGGCGCTCTTGCCGAGCAGCAGCGCCGCGAGCACCGGCTCGTGGACCGCGCCCATCACCCGGTCGGTCAGCTCCTGCGCCGCGCGCAGCTCGGCGGTGCCGAGCGCGACGGCCTCCTCGGTACGGCCCAGCTCGACCAGCGTGATCACCGTGTGCAGCCGGTTGGCGGCCTCGTGCGCGGCCGAGCGCAGCGACTCGGCGAACCCGCGCTCGGCGTCGAGCTGGCCGGTCAGCGCCTGCAACTCGGTCGTGTCGCGTACGGTCACCACCCGGCCGAGCCGGCTCGCGGCGCTGTTGACCGCGAGGACGCGCTCGCCGACCAGGTGGACCCGCTCCTCGCCGGCGGCCGTCAGCTCGGCGAGGCCCAGTTCGTCCACGTGCCGGCCCTCGGCGCCGGCGGGGAGGCCGAGCAGCAGCCGGGCGGCGTCGTTGCACAGCGTCAGCCTGCCGTCGCCGCCGACCAGCAGCAGGCCCTCGCGGACGGCGTGCAGGACCGCGTCGTGGTGCTCGTGGATGCGGCCCAGCTCCACCGGGCCGAGCCCGTGCGTCTGGCGGCGCAGCCGGGCGGTCACCAGCCAGGTGCCGGCCACGCCCAGCCCGAGCGCGAGCGCCACGATGAAGCCGCCCCAGCCGAGCTGGCCGCGCAGCATGGCGCTGATCCTGTCCACCTTGATCCCCGCGCTGACCAGGGCCACCACCCGGCCGTCCGACAGGACGGGGGTGACGGCACGCTCGGAGGGGCCGAGCGTGCCGGTGTAGGTCTCGGTGAACGTCTCGCCGCGCAGCGCCGGGCCGGTGTTGCCGAGGAAGCGCCGGCCGATCTCGGAGCGGTGGGGATGGCTGAGACGGGTGCCGTCCGGCCGCATGATGGTGATGAAGTCGACGCCCGTGCCCAGCCGCACCCGCTCGGCGAACGGCTGCAGCCGCGCGCTCGGATCGGGGTCGCCCAGGGCGTCCGCGACCTCGGGTGCGGCGGCCACGCTGACCGCCACGGCCGTGGCCCGGTGCCCGGCGTCGTCGGTGAGCAGCCGGTGCGCCTGCACCAGGGCGAGCACGGCGCAGCCCGTCGCGGTGACCGCGACCACGAGCAGTTGCAGGACCAGCATCTGGCCCGCCAGGCTCCAGCGACGCATGGTTAAGGCACCTTTTCCGGCATTGGTCGTGAACGTAACTTACTTAATGGTGACCTGGGTCACGTAGGCCGCGCATAGTCGCACCACTGGAAACGTCCGTCCGCAGTGGCTGGAGACAACCCCCCATGCGCGATCGCACACGCTATCTGTACCTGGCCGTCATCGCGGCGGTCCTGCTCGGGATCCTGGTCGGGTTCGTCTGGCCGGAGGCCGGTCAGGCGCTGAAACCCCTCGGCACCGGGTTCGTCGCCCTCATCAAGATGCTGATCGGGCCGATCATCTTCTGCACCATCGTGCTCGGCGTCGGCTCGGTGAGCCAGGCCGCCAAGGTCGGCAAGGTCGGCGGTCTCGCCCTAGGCTACTTCATCGCGATGTCCACGGTGGCCCTGCTCATCGGCCTGGTCGTGGGCAATATCATCCACCCGGGCGAAGGGCTGCGGCTCACCGACACCGCCCGGCAGGCGGCCGAGGCGGAGGCGGCCAAGGGCGGCGAGAGCGGCACCGTCGACTTCCTACTCGGCATCATCCCCGACACGCTGCTGTCGTCCCTGACCTCGGGGTCGGTGCTGCAGGCGCTGCTGGTGGCGCTGCTGACCGGCTTCGCCCTCCAGGCGATGCGGGAGAAGGGCAAGCCGATCCTGCGCGGCGTGGAGCACCTGCAGCGGCTCGTCTTCCGCATCCTCGCCATGGTCATGTGGGCCGCGCCCGTCGGCGCGTTCGGCGCGATCGCGGCCGTCGTGGGCGCCACCGGCATCGAGGCGCTCAAGAGCCTCGCGATCATCATGATCGCCTTCTACACCACCTGCGTGCTCTTCGTCGGCCTGGTGCTCGGCCCGCTGCTGTGGCTGGTCGCCCGGATCAACCTGTGGTCGCTGCTGCGTTACCTCGGCCGCGAGTTCCTGCTGATCCTCTCGACATCCTCCTCCGAGACCGCGCTGCCGCGGCTCATCGCCAAGATGGAGCACCTCGGCGTCAGCCGGACCGTCGCGGGCATCACGGTCCCGACCGGCTACTCCTTCAACCTCGACGGCACCGCCATCTACCTCACCATGGCCACGCTGTTCATCGCCACCGCCACCGGCTCGCCGCTGGAGCTCGGCGAGCAGGTGGCGCTGCTGCTGTTCATGATGATCGCGTCCAAGGGCGCGGCGGGCGTGACGGGCGCGGGGCTCGCCACCCTGGCCGGCGGCCTGCAGGCGCACCGGCCCGAGCTGGTGGACGGCGTCGGCCTCATCGTCGGCATCGACCGCTTCATGTCCGAGGCGCGGGCGCTCACCAACTTCGCGGGCAACGCCGTGGCGACGGTCCTCGTCGGCACCTGGACCGGCGACTTCGACCGGGAGCGCGCCGGCGAGGTGCTGTCCGGGCAGGCCCCGTTCGACGAGGCCACCCTCATCGACGAGGACGAGAACGAGGCCACCGGGGAGCGGCCGGAACCCGACGCGGGGGAGCGGGAGATGGCCCGCACCTGACCGGCGACCCGCCCGGCGGGCCCGGGCCACGGGGCCCGGGCCCGCCGGCGAATCGCACGAGCGCGGTCAGCGGTAATGCGTGTGCGCGTACTCATCCCGTACGTCCTGGCAGGCACGGATCGACGAACGCGCCCGGCAGTTCTCGTAGGCGGCCGTGGCCGGCACGCAGACGTCGCCGCTCACCGTGACCCCGAAAGCATGCCGGCATTTCTGGTATTCGATGGTGCCCTCGATGCAGAACCTCCGCGCGATGTCCGCGGCGCCACGCGTGCGGCACGCCTGATAGACCGGCTTGGAATCTCCGCAGATCGCTCCGCCTCCGCGATAAACGCAGGCTTCGTACACGGCCGCGTTCTCGCACCGTAGCAGCGTCTTCCGGGCGGATCGGCAGGTCGAGAACTTCTCCGCCACCGGCTCCGCCGCCTCGGCGCACGTGTTCGGCCAGAGCCCGACGGCGTCGGCGGCGACACAGTCCGCCATGAAGTCCTCCCGCTCGTGTCGCCGCGGCTTCCCGTTCGCGCACACTTCGTGTTCACCCTCGGCGGCTGCGCAGGGTTCTTCTGACGGCTCGGCCGGCGAGGGGGTGACGTCCCCGGCCGTGCGGCCGTCGTGCTCGGAACTGCCGGCGGCCGCGGTGACGGTCTCGTTCGTCTGCGTGTGCACGGCGAACACGACCACTGCCGCCACCAGGACGACCGCCGCGCCGGCGTATGCGGCCCAGGAACGTCGGAAGGTCGCGGATGCCATGACGAGAACCTACGAGAAGGAAGAGGCCCGAGCGCGTCAGCGGCGGCCGTAAGTGAGCCGCCGGAGCAGCGCCTCCGCCGGACCCCTCCGGCCGCCCGCGGACAGGAGGGCGGCGAGGACCACGGTGGCGAGCCAGGTCAGCACGGCGACGCCGGACGCGGCGGCATCGCCGACACGGGTGCTGAGACCGCCGAAGTACGGCGCGAACACCGCCACGAAGATCACCGACTGCAGGAGATAACAGGTCAGCGACCACTGACCGCAGGCGGACAACGCCCTGACGACCGGGCCGGGGCGGCCGTGCCGCATGCGGGACGCGACCATGCCGATGACGGCCGCGTACGCGAGCCCGCCCGCGATGCCGGTCAGGCTGTGCAGCACGTACGCCGACACCGCCACCAGGTCGGACGTCGCCCACACCTGCGTGTCGATCAGCGTCAGGGGCGCCCCTCCGGCGACCGCCAGCCCGGTGCCCAGGGCCGCGACCCGGACGAGCAGGTCCCGGTGCCTCAGCGGGTCCTCCAGCAGGCGGCGCCTGGCGGCCCAGACGCCGAACAGGAAGGCCGGGACCACGCCGACCGCGAAGTAGGTGGGCGTCATCCCGGACCAGCCGATCAGCCGCATCATCGTGGCCTCGATCGGGTCGGCCATGGCGGCCGGGGTGTCGCCCTTGGGCCCGGAGATCGTGAGCAGGCCGAAGGCGGCCAGGACCACGACGTGTGCGACGAGCCCGGCGAGCGCGGCGCGCAGCACGGTGCGGTCCTCGCGCAGGACGAAGCCGGCGAGGACGAGCCCGACCAGCCCGTACGCCCCCAGGATGTCCCCGAAGAACAACAGCAGCGCGTGACAGAACCCGAAGGCCAGCAGCCACAGGCTCCGGCGGCGCAGCACCGAGCGCACCTGGGACGGGCTCCGGCCGGCGGCGAGCTGCCGGTCGGCGAGCTGGACCAGGCCGTAGCCGAACAGCGCGGCGAACATGGGCAGGGCGCGCCCGTCCACCAGCAGGATCTGGACTCCGGCGGCCAGGCGGTCCAGCGTGCCGCCGTCGAGGGCGTAGCCGCGGAAGCCCACCGGGTGGCCGCCCAGGTACATGTGCGCGTGGGCCAGCGCGATCAGCAGCAGCATCAGCCCGCGGGCCAGGTCGGGCGCGAGGGCCCGGTGCGTGACGGGAGTGGCTCCCTGAACGGGCGCCGGTGGAGCGATGGACATGGGTGTCCCCTCAGAATTAGCTACACGACTGTATCTAATGATGAAGGTAGGCTACACCCGTGTAGCTAAACAAGGGGGCGACGATGGGCGACCACAGCGGGCGGACGCGCCGGCGTGGTGAGGAGCTGATCAAGGCGATCCACGACTCCGTGCTGGAGGAGGTGCTGGAGGTCGGCGTCGCGCGGCTGACCATGGACGGCATCGGGCGGCGGGCCGCGACGCCGCGTACGACGCTGTATCGCCGCTGGTCCAGCCCCGTCGAGGTGCTCCTCGACGCGCTCTACCATCAGCATCCGGTGGAGGAGCCGACCCCGGGGGCGGACGATCTGCGCGGCGACCTGATCCGGGCGCTGCGTCTCATGACGGAGTGGGCGTTCAGCCGGGCGGGCCGGGCGGTGGCCGCCATCCTCACCGACCCGCAGAGCGCGGCGCTGATGTCGGAGGCGCTGTCCGAGCGGGTCTTCGCCGGCCGTGGCGGCAGGTTCACGCTCACGGTGCTGCGGCACTACGCCGACCGGGGCCACTTCAGCGCCGAGCTGATCACGCCGGTCGTCGCCGACATCGGCGAGGCGCTGGTGACCAAGCACCTGCTCGACAGGGGCGGCCCGCCCACGGACGAGACGCTCGAGGCGATCGTCGACCAGGCCATCCTGCCCGCCATCGGGTTCGGCCCCCGGGCCTAGAGCGCGCCGGGCCTGGAGCGCCGGGCCTTCCGCCTACGACCGGCTCCCGGCCGTCAGCCGCGAGCCGGCCGTCAGCCGCGAGCCGGTCGCAGGCTCAGGGAGGAAGTTCTCAGCGCGGCTTGCGGGCGATGCCCGCGTAGCCCATGCGGGCCGTCTCCTCGTCCACGATCGTCGGATGCGCGGGGTCGGCGAACGGCCACACGGCCGGTCCGAGCCCGTTGGCGAGACCCGGCGGGATCAGCTCGAAGTCGCCGAAGAAGGCCTCGATCTCCTTGCCCGGCCGCGGCGTGAACGGCATCCCCGACTGCCGGTAGAACCCGGCGATGCGGTCGGCCCGCTCGGTCGCCACGTCGTTGCCCATGTGCGAGATGGCGAGGTAGCTGCCCGGCGCCAGCGCCTCCCGGTAGGCGGCCACGAAGCCCTGCGGGTCCTCCTCGTCCGGCACGAAGTGCAGGATGAACATCATGAGCACGGCCACGGGCCGGGAGAAGTCGAGCAGGCCGCGCACCTCGGGGTCGGACAGGATCTCCTCCGGCCGGCGCGCGTCGCCCAGCACCATGGCCACCCGGTTGGGGTCGGCCAGCAGCGCCCGGCCGTGCGTGGCCACCACGGGGTCGTTGTCGACGTAGACCACGCGGGCCTCGGGGACGACCCGGTGGGCGACCTCGTGCACGTTCTCCTGCGTCGGCAGGCCCGAGCCCAGGTCGAGGAACTGCGTGATGCCCTGCTCGCACAGGTATCGGACCATGCGGCCGATGAACGCGCGGTTCTCCCTGGTGCCGTCGCGGACTTCGGGCATGACGCCGAGCACCATGTCGCCGAGGTCGCGGTCGGCCTTGAAGTTGTCCTTGCCGCCCAGGAAGTAGTCGTACATGCGGGCCGCGTTGGGGATGTGGGGGTCTACGCCCTGCGGCGCCTGCTCCGTCATGAACCCATGATCCACTATCGGAACGGTAGAAATCACGTAACCGCCGGAAGTCTTAGGACGAACCGGGCACCACCCGGGAAGTCCTCCGCGGCGATCTGGCCGCCGTGCGCGAGCGCCACGTCGCGGGCGATGGCGAGGCCGAGGCCGGTCCCGCCGGCGTCGCGGCTGCGGGAGGCGTCCAGCCGGGTGAAGCGCTCGAAGATGCGCTCGCGCTCGGCCTCGGGGATCTCCTGGCCGTCGTTCTCCACCGACAGCACCGCCATGCCGTCCTTGCGGGTCACCCGCACCTGGACATGGGTCTCGGCGTGCCGCTGGGCGTTGTCCAGCAGGTTCGTCAGCACGCGGGCGAGCTGCATCCGCACGCCGTCCACCTCGACGCCGGCGGCGAGGTCGGCGTGGACCGGCAGTTTGTCGCTGCGCCGGCCCAGCTCCTGGCGCACCAGGCCGGCCAGGTCCACCCGCTCCTTGGCCGCGTCCACATGGGAGCCGATCCTGGCCAGCAGGAGCAGGTCGGTGATGATGGCCTCCAGCCGGTCGGTGTCGCGCAGGGCGCTGTTCACCAGCGAACGTAGGTCGGTGTCGTCCGGGTAGAGCTGGGCGCTCTCCAACTGGGCGCGCAGCCCGGCGATCGGCGTGCGCAGCTCGTGGGAGGCGTCGGAGGCGAACTGGCGCTGCTGCTCGGCGGAACGTTCCAGGCGGGTCAGCGTGCCGTTGATCGAGCGGGCGAGCTGGGCCACCTCGTCCTCGCCCGGCGGCTCGCTGACGCGGCTGCTGAGGTCGCCGGTGTGCACCGCGTCGAGCTCCTCGCGCATGACGGCCACCGGGCGCAGCGCCCGCCCGGTGATCAGCCAGGTCGCCCAGCCGGCCAGCGCGATCAGCACCGCGATCTCGGCGAAGACGGCGAACTCCAGGGTGCGCGTGCCCAGCACGTCCGGAGTGCTGCGCCCGGCGAGGACGACCGGCGAGTCGGGGGAGACGTTCACCCGGATCGCCGACAGGTGCACGCACTCGGTCGGCAGGCAGTTGAAGACGTCGATCTCCGGGTCCTGCGGCGTGGGGCGCACGCCGGAGAGCGGCGGCAGGGCGCGGGCGGCGTCACTGGTGGCGATCACCCGCCCGTCGGCGCCGATGACCTGGATGAGGTCGACCGACGGGTTGGGCAGCGGGATGGTGGAGCCCTGGGGCAGGCTGCCGGAGCGCATCTCGTACGCCACCCGCTGGGCGGTGTCGCGGGTGTCGGCGAAGACGGACGACTCGACCAGCGTTCGGACGAGGACGACGGCCGCGACGCCCACGGGCACCAGCACGAGGGCCGCCACGATCGTGGCGATCAGGGTCACCCGTCCCCGGAGGGATCTGCCCCAGATCGACCGGAACACCGCCGACATCCCACGACATTACCGAGCGTCACGACTCGCAGATGCCGCGAGAGGGGAAAGATCCCCCAAAGCATCAGCTATCAATCGTCGCGGAGCCGGACCGCTGGATCCAGACCGCGGTGTCGGGCGGGATCGACCCGTCGGCCGCCAGCGGGCCGCTGGACAGCAGCACCTCGCCCGCGACGCCCGGCGGCACCGGACGCTCGCCGGTGTTGAGCACCACGACCAGGCCGGGGTCCCGCTCGACGGCCAGGACGTCCTCGGGGGAGTCCAGCCAGGACAGCGTGCCGCCGCCGAGCGCCGGATGCCGCCGGCGCAGGCTCAGCGCGGCCCGGTAGAGGTTCAGCGTCGAGCCGGGGTCGTCCTCCTGGGCCTCGGCCGACAGCTCCGTCCACTCCGGCGGGATCGGCAGCCACGGGTCGCGCCAGCCGCAGCCGGGCTCGGCGGTCCATGGGACCGGCACCCGGCAGCCGTCGCGGCTCTCGCCCCGGCGCAGGAACGCCGGGTCCTGGCGCAGCTCGTCCGGCAGGTCGAGGACCTCGGGCAGGCCCAGCTCCTCGCCGTTGTAGAGGTAGGCCGAGCCGGGCAGGGCCAGCATGAGCAGGGTGGCCGCACGGGCGCGGGCCAGGCTTCCGTGGCGGGTGACGTGGCGCGGCTTGTCGTGGTTGGACAGCACCCAGGTGGTGGGCGCGCCGACCAGCTCCGCCTCGGCCAGCGACTTCTCGATGACCGTACGGAACGACTTGGCGTGGAAGTCGGCCATCATGAACTCGAAGTTGAACGCCTGGTGCAGCTCGTCCGGGCCGATGTAGCGGGCCAGGCGCTCGGGGGAGGACACCCACGCCTCGGCCACCGCCATCCGGCCGCCCGGGTAGGAGTCGAGGATGGGCCGCCACTCGCGGTAGATGTCGTGCACGCCGTCCTGGTCGAAGTAGGGCACCTGCTCGTCGCCGAGCATCTCGGCCTGCGGGCCGTCCTTCGCCCCGACGTCCGGCAGGCCGGCGGCCTTGATCATGCCGTGGGCCACGTCCACGCGGAAGCCGTCCACGCCGCGCTCCAGCCAGAAGCGCAGGATGTCGCGGAACTCGGCGCGCACCTCGGGGTGGTCCCAGTTGAGGTCGGGCTGCTCGGGCGCGAACAGGTGCAGGTACCACTGGCCGTCCTCGACCTGCGTCCACGCCGGGCCGCCGAAGATCGACTCCCAGTCGTTGGGCTGGTCGCGGAAGATGTAGCGGTCGCGCAGGCCGGCCTGGAACCAGGGGTGCTGGTCGGAGGAGTGGTTCGGCACCAGGTCCACGATGACCCTGATGCCCTTGCCGTGGGCCTCGGCGACGAGCGCGTCGAAGTCGGCGAGGGTGCCGAAGCGCGGGTCCACGTCGCGGTAGTCGGCCACGTCGTAGCCGCCGTCGGCGAGCGGCGAGGTGTAGAACGGGCTGAGCCAGATCGCGTCAACGCCGAGGCGGGCGAGGTAGTCCAGGCGGCCGCGCACGCCCTGGAGGTCGCCGGTGCCGTCGCCGTTCGCGTCGGCGAAGCTTCGCGGGTAGACCTGGTACACGACGGCGTCCCGCCACCAGTCGTCGTTGCCGAGCAGCATGGTCGTCCTTCCCCCGGGGGACCGAGCGGTCCTGTGATGTTCTGGTGAAGGATGTCCCGATCGCCGGTTCTCGGTCAAGCGTAACTTTCCGCAACTTGCAGAAGCGACGTGCGGGTTCGGTAACGCTCTTTCGCAAGACCTTCCAATTCTTGCAAAGAGCCGCTAACTTCCTGGAAACGTTCGGGCTTTCCCTCCGCGGCGGCACGCGCCATCAGCGCGCCGCTGCTTCTGCGTGACCTCAGGAGGTCTCATGCGCAAGCGTGCTCTGGGTGTGGCCGCCCTCGCGACCCTCGCCTTCGCCGCCACGGGCTGCGGCGGCGCAGAGCCGGCCGCCCCCACCGCCTCGTCCGGCGCGTCCGCCCCCGCCACGGCGGCCGCGGGCGGCGGCACGCTCGTCATCTGGGCCGACCCCAGCCGGGTCCAGCCGCTGCAGCCCTTCGCCGAGGCGTTCGGCAAGGAGAACGGCGTGACGGTGGAGGTGAAAGAGATCTCCAAGGACAACCAGACGACCTTCCTCACCGCCTCCCAGCAGGGCAGTGGCCCCGACATCATGATCGGCGCGCACGACTGGATCGGCAACCTCGTGCAGAACGGCGCCATCGACCCGATCACGCTGACCGAGGAGCAGAAGGCCGCCTTCTCCGCCAAGGCCCTGCAGGCCGTCACCTTCAACGGCCAGATCTACGGCGCCCCCTACGCCGTGGAGAACATCGCCCTCATCCGCAACACCAAGCTCGCCCCCGACGCCCCCGCCAGCATCGAGGACCTCATCGCCCAGGGCAAGAAGCTCAAGGCGGACGGCAAGGTCAAGGAGGTGCTCTGCCTGCCGGTCGGCCAGAAGGGCGACGCCTTCCACGTCTACCCGATCTTCGCCTCGGCCGGTGGCGCGCTGTTCGGCGCCACCTCCACCGGCGACCCCGACCCCAAGACGGTGCTGCTCGGCGCGCCCGACTCGGTCAAGGCGTTCGAGAAGCTCAAGGACCTCGGCGAGAAGGGCGACGGCGCGCTGCGCACGTCGATCACCAACGAGAACTACATCGTCAACTTCGCCGGCGGCAAGTGCGCCTACCTCGTCTCCGGCCCGTGGGCGATCGCCGACGTCAAGAAGGCCGGCGTCACCTACGACATCAGCCCCGTCCCGGCGTTCAAGGACGGCAAGCCCGCCACCCCGTTCGTCGGCGTCCAGACCTTCTTCGTCGCCTCCAAGGGCAAGAGCAAGGCCCTGGCCCAGGAGTTCGTCGCCAACTACGTGACCAACGTGGACGTCGCCATGGCGCTCTACAAGGCCGACCCGCGGCCCCCGGCGCTGTCGGCCGCGCTCCAGCAGGTCCAGGCCGAGGACCCGGACGCCGTGAAGTTCATGGACGCCGGCAAGGACGGCCTGCCGATGCCCGCCATCCCCGAGATGGCCGCCATCTGGGAGCCGTTCGGCATCGCCGAGAACGCGGCGGTCAAGGGCGGCGACGCGGCCGAGGCCGCCGCGGCCGCGCAGAAGGCCGTCGACGGCGCGCTCAAGAACGACTGACGCCGTGGCACTCGACGTGCGCGAGACCGGGCGGGCGGCGGGGACGCCGCCCGCCCCGCCCCGCAGGGAGATCACCACGGCGTTCGTGGTGAGCCGGATCGCGGTGCTCGCCGTGACCGCCGCGATCCTGCTGTACGCCGTGCCGCCGCTGGTCGCCACCGAGTCATGGGTCGCGCTCGGGGTGCTGTGCGCCGCCGCCGCGGGCATCGCCTTCCTCTACCTGACCCGGCGCTTCGTCCCGGCGAAGTACCTCGTCCCCGGCACCGTCTTCCTCGTCGCCTTCCAGGTGTTCCCCGTCGTCTACACGGCGACCACCGCGTTCACCAACTTCGGCGACGGGCACCGGGGCAGCAAGGCCGAGGCGGTCACCGCCATCGAGACCGGCTCGGTGCGCCAGGCCCCCGGCTCTCCCGAGTACGCCCTGACCCCCGCCCTGCGCGGCGAGGAACTGGTGTTCCTGCTGGTCGACCCGAAGACCAAGCAGGTCTCGCTCGGCACCCCCGACGGGCTGACCCCGCTGGCCGGGGCCGAGATCGGCATCACCGGCAAGGTCGTCGCCGCGCCCGGCCTGACCGTGCTCAAGGCCCCCGAGGCCGCCGCCCGCGCCGCCGAGGTCTCCGCCCTCGCCGTGCCCACTCCCGGCGGCCTGATCAAGGCCAACGGCCTCAGCAGGGCCGTCGAGGGCCGGGCCGCGCTCGTGTACGACGAAACCTGCGACTGCGTACGCGGCGACGGCGGCCCCTGGACGGCCGACGAGGACCAGGGCTACTTCGTCAACGCCAGGGGCGAGCACCTGGCGCAGGGCTGGCAGGTGAACGTCGGCCTCGCCAACTTCGCCCGCGCGCTGACCGACCCGACCATCTCCGGCTACTTCCTGGGCGTGCTCGGCTGGAACGCGGTCTTCGCGCTGGCCTCGGTGCTCGGCACGTTCGGCCTCGGCATGGCGGTCGCGCTGGCGCTGCACCACCCGCGCATGCGCGGCACCCGGTTCTACCGGATCGCGCTGATCCTGCCGTACGCGATGCCGGCCTTCGCCATGCTGCTGGTCTGGCGGGACATGTTCAATCGCGACTTCGGCCTGGTCAACGATCTTCTCGGCGTGCACGTGGACTGGCTCGGCGAGCCCGGCACCGCCCGGCTCGCGGTGATCCTGGTCAACCTGTGGCTCGGCTTCCCGTACATGTTCCTCGTCACGACCGGCGCGCTGCAGGCCATCCCGCGCGAGCTGACCGAGGCGGCGGCCATCGACGGGGCGACCCCGTGGCGGGCCTTCCGGCGGGTGACGCTGCCGCTGCTGCTGGTCGCGCTGACGCCGCTGCTGATCTCGTCGTTCGCGTTCAACTTCAACAACTTCAACGCCATCGCGCTCACCACCGAGGGCGGGCCGTTCCCGGCCGCGAGCCCGCAGGTCGGCGCCACGGACCTGCTCATCACCTACACCTTCCGGCTGGCCTTCGGCGCGGCCGGGGCGCAGTTCGGGTTCGCCGCCGCCATCTCGGTGTTCATCTTCGCGATCGTGGCGCTCGTCTCGGCGGTGGCCTTCCGGCGCACCCGCAAGCAGGAGGAGGTCTACGCGTGAGGCTCGCCCTCAGGCACGTGTTCGTGCTCGTCGTCTGCGCGTTCGCGCTGTTCCCCATCCTGTTCGTGGTGTCGGCGGCGATCAACCCGCTGGGCACGCTGGCCTCGACCGACCTGCTGCCGTCCGGCGCCGGCCTGACCAACTTCGTGAACCTGCTCACCTCGGACACCTATCCGTTCGGGCGCTGGTTCTTCAACTCGGTGTTCATCGCGCTGGCCTCGTCGTTCGCGAGCCTGCTGCTGTCGATGTTCGCCGCCTACGCCTTCAGCCGCATGCGCTTCGCCGGCCGCCGGGCCGGGCTGCTGGCGCTGCTGCTCATCCAGATGTTCCCGCAGTTCCTGGCCATCGTGACGATCTTCATGATCTTCACCGAGGTCACCGACCTCTACCCGGCGTTCGGCTTCAACACCGCGTGGGGTCTGCTGCTGCTCTACCTGGGCGGCGCGCTCGGCGTGAACACCTGGCTGATGAAGGGCTTCCTCGACACCGTGCCGAAGGAGCTCGACGAGGCCGCCACCGTGGACGGCGCCACGCACGCGCAGATCTTCTGGCGCGTCATCATGCCGCTGGTCACCCCGATCCTCGCGGTCACCGCGCTGCTCGCCTTCATCGGCACGATGAGCGAGTTCCTCATGGCCAACGTGTTCCTGCGCGATCCCGGCAGCAAGACCCTCGCGGTCGGCATGTACGGCATGATCGCCGGCGACCACCGCAACGCGAACTTCGGCATGTTCGCCGCGGGCACACTGCTGACCGCCGTTCCGACCGTCGGTGTGTTCCTCTGGTTGCAGAAGTACATCGTCTCCGGCCTGACCGCCGGCGCAGTCAAGGGATAGGTGCATTGCGCTACGTCGAGGAGCCGCATCACGACGGCTCGGCCCTGTACGTCCCCGACCAGGAGCCCGCGCTCGGCGCGCGGGTGACGCTCTGGCTGCGCGCGCCGCAGGCCGCGGGCGTCACCGGCGTGCACGTACGGGCCGTCCACGACGGCGAGCCCCGCTACGCCGAGGCCGCGCCCGCCGCCAGGCGGGTTCCCGGCCTCGGCCGCCGGGACGTCTGGTGGCGGGCCGAGATCACCGCCGTCAACCCGGTCACGCCCTACCGGTTCCTGCTGGCCACCGGGCGGGGCCAGCTGTGGCTGACCGCCGCCGGTCTCGTCCGGCACGACGTGACCGACGCCACGGACTTCCGGCTGGTCTGCCACGCGCCGCCGCCGCGCTGGATGCGGGACTCGATCGTCTACCAGATCTTCCCCGACCGCTTCGAGCGCTCCCGCCCGATGCCCGACCTGCCCGACTGGGCGCTGCCGCGCGACTGGGACGCCGACCCCGTCATCCCCTCGGGGCCCGGCACCTCCGAGCAGTTCTACGGCGGCGACCTCGACGGCGTCGTACGGCGGCTCGACCACGTCGAGAGCCTCGGCGCCGACACCGTCTACCTGACGCCGATCTTCCCGGCCCGCTCCAACCACCGCTACGACGCCGCCACCTTCGACCGGGTCGACCCGCTGCTCGGCGGCGACGCGGCGCTGCGCCGGCTGGCGGACGCGCTGCACGCCCGCGGCATGCGCCTGCTCGGCGACGTCACCACCAACCACTGCGGCGACACCCACGAGTGGTTCACCGCCGCCGTCTCCGACGTCGGCGCGCCCGAGCGCGAGATGTTCTACTTCGACCGCGACACCGGCGACTACGAGTCCTGGTGGGGCTTCAAGTCGCTGCCCAAGCTCAACTGGAACAGCCCGCGCGTACGCGAGGGGATGCGCGAGGTCCTGACCCGCTGGCTCGGCCCGCTCGACGGCTGGCGCGTGGACGTCGCCAACATGACCGGGCGGCTCGGCGCCGACGACCACGCGCACGACGCCGCGGCGTACCTGCGGGCCGCGCTCGGCCCGGACGCGGCCTTCATCGCCGAGCACAACCACGACGCGAGCGGCGACCTCGACCGCGACGGCTGGCACGGCACCATGAACTACGGCGGCTTCACCCGCCCGGTCTGGACCTGGCTGCGCGGCCCCGATCTGGACCTCGACCACTTCCTCGGAGTGCCGGGCGGCGTGCCGGAGCGCGACGGGCTCGCCACGCTCGCCACCTTCAGGACCTTCGCCGCCCACATGTCGTGGCGCTCGCTCGTGCACTCCTGGCAGATCCTCGACTCCCACGACTCGCCGCGCATCCGCACCGTCACCGGCTCGCGCGAGCGCCACCTGCTCGCCCTCGGCCTGCAGGCCACGCTGCCCGGCACGCCCATGGTCTTCGCCGGCAGCGAGTTCGGCCTGACCGGCGTCAACGGCGAGCACTCGCGCACCCCGATGCCCTGGAACCGGCCCGCCGACCAGGACCTCGCCACCCTCGCCGGGTATCGGGCGCTGCTCGGCCTGCGCCGCGCCGAGCCCGCGCTGCGTCACGGCGGGCTGCGCTGGCTGCACGCCGACGCCGACTGCCTGGTCTTCGCCCGCGAGACGGAGGAGGAGACGCTGGTGGTGGCCGCGCGCCGGGCCCCCGGCGAGCCGCTGCAGGTCGGCGTCCGGATGGAGGGCGTGCACGACGCGGCCGACGGCGACGAGATCCCCGGCGACGCGCCGTCACTCAGCGTATGGCGTGTCACGCACTGAACACGCTACGGTGGCGTGTGTTACTTGCCGTTTCAATTGGATAATGGTGTGCTCCGATGAGGTTGCTGTCCGTAGCCGTCATGGCCTCGCTCCTGCCTGCTGCTCTTCCCGCGACGGCAGCCTCGGCCCAAGCGGGCACCACCTATTACGTCGACTCCAAAGCGGGTGACGACTCGGCCGAGGGCACCAGCGCCCGCACCGCGTGGAGGACGCTCCACGCGGTCAACGTCGCCGACCTCAAGCCCGGCGACACCGTCGCCTTCAAGCGCGGCAGTTCCTTCGAGGGCCCGCTGATGCTGACCGCCAAGGGCACCGCGGCCCGGCCGATCGTCGTCAAGTCCTACGGCAAGGGCCCGGTCGCCAAGATCACCGGCTCCGAGGACGACTGCGTGATCATCAGCGGCGACCACTGGCGGGTCAGCAACCTGCGCGCCTCCCGCTGCCGCTGGGCCGGCTTCCGCCTCGCCGGCCGCGGCAACCAGCTCTCCGGCGTACGGACCGACCGCAACGTCGCCGGCGTGCAGATCACCGGCTCGCACAACATCGTCCGCGACAGCGTGATCAGCGGCAACAACCGCATGAGCGTCAACGACGCGGGCGGCGACAACGACTCCGGCGCCTTCGGCGTGCTGCTCAACGGCGACGACAACGTCATCACCGGCAACACCATCAGCGGCAGCTACGCCAAGAGCGCCGACTACGGCACCGACGGCGCCGCCGTCGAGATCTACAACGGCGACCGCAACCTCATCACCCACAACATCGCCCGCGACAACGAGACCTTCACCGAGCTCGGCGCGCGCAAGGGCAGGACCGCCACCGGCAACGTCTTCGCCTTCAACGTCGTGACCTCCACCCGCGGCAAGGCCTCCTTCCTCGTCACCCGCGGCCCCCACCACGTCGTCGGCCCGGTCAAGGGCACCATCGCGGTGCACAACTCGGTCTACCTGCCCGGCAGGCAGACCATCGGCTGGTCCTGCCACGACGGCTGCGCGCCCGGGATACTCAAGCTCCGCAACAACGTCATCATCGTCGGCGGCGAGGCTGGCTGGGAGGACGGCAAGGGCGCCGACGAGGACGGCAGCGTCTACCGGGGGCGCACCAAGTTCAAGCTCGGGCCCAACTCCGTCGTCGCCGACCCCAAGTTCGTCTCCCGCACCGACCTGCGGCTGAAGCCGGGCTCCCCGGCCATCGGCCGCGCCCTGCCGCTCACCGCCACCTGGTTCGGCGGCGTGGCGGGCCGTCAGAAGGACGTCCTGGGCCGCGAGCTGGGCGGCTCGCCGGACGCGGGCGCCTACCAGAGCGGCCGCTAGCATGGGCGCGTGGTAGCTCCAGATCTTCGCCGGCCGCTGGTCCGGGCCCTCGCCGAGGCCGAGGGCCCGCGCCGCTACTGGCACACCGCCGACGAGGCCGGCCGGGTGTGGCTGTTCGAGAGCGTCGAGGGCGGCGACGGCGAGCAGTGGGCGATCCGGCAGGTCGAGGTCGGCGCCGACCGCGCCGCCCGCCGCTACTGGTGGGAGCACCTGCAGGACGAGCAGGGCTTCCTCACCGACCAGCCGCTGGAGATCTGGGATCTCACCGAGATCCCCGGGGCCGCCTTCGACTCCGTGTGGGAGGCGGCCGGCTGATCAGCCCGCCGCGCCGCTCTCCAGACCTCGTACGATGAGCTCGACCGCGGTGTTCAGGCTGCGCCCGGTCTCCTCGGGGTCGTCCGGCAGGTGACCCTGCAGCTCGGACAGGATGATCCCCGACACGAACGCGTACAGCACGTCGCTCGTGCGCCGCAGCTCGTCCTCGGGCACCCCCGCCAGCCGCAGGATGCGCTCCAGCACCTGCCACAGTGACAGCTGCCGGTCGGCGACGATCCGCGGATGGCCGTGCACGTAGATCCACAGCGCGGGGTGCTCCCGCGCGTGCCGGTGGTAGGCGAACGCGAGGGCGCGAAGCTGCTCCTGCCACGGCCGGCCGTCGTCGGGCGGCAGGCTCATCCGGCGCGTCGTCGTGGCGCAGACGAGCTCCAGCAGCGCCTCCTTGCTCTCCACGTGGTGGTAGAGCGACATCGGGTTGACGGCGAGCTCGGCGGCCAGCTTGCGCATGGACAGCGCCTCGACGCCGCCCGCGTCCACCAGTCGCAGCGCCGCGGCGCTGATCTCGTCGATGCTCAGCGGGGTGCCTCTGCGCGCGCTCACAGCCATACACCGTATGGTAGCGTGAGCCATACGGTGTATGGCTAGATTTCTGGAGCACGTGATGGCACGGACGATCCCCGCCCCGCAAGGGCTGCCCCTCCTCGGCAACACGCTGCAGATCCCCGCGCACGCCCCGACCGAGCACTTCGTCGAGGTGGCGGCCCGCTACCGGGACGAGGGCGTCTTCCGCCTGGAGGTCGCCGGCCGGACGATCGTGCTGGTCTTCGACCCCGACCTGGTCGCCGAGGTGTGCGACGAGAGCCGGTTCGAGAAGCGCATCCGGCCGCCGCTGTCGATCGTGCGCGAGTTCGGCGGCGACGGCCTGTTCACCGCCGAGCGGCACGAGCCGGTCTGGGGGCAGGCGCACCGCATCCTGCTGCCCGCCTTCAGCCAGCGCTCGATGAAGGCGTACTATCCGCAGTTCCTGGAGGTCGCCGAGCAGCTCGTCGCCTCATGGGCGGCCCGGCAGGGCCAGGACCTGCCCGTCGCCGACGACATGACCAGGCTCACGCTCGACACGATCTCGCTCACCGGGTTCGGTCACCGCTTCGACTCCTTCAACTCGCCCGAGCTGCACCCGTTCCTCAAGGCCATGGGTGGCGCGCTCACCGAGGCCATGCTGCGCAACCAGCAGCTCCCGTTCGTCACCCGGCTCAAGCGCCGGCACGAGGAGACCTACCGGCGCGACATCGCCACCATGCGGGCCCTGGTCGACGACGTCATCAAGGCCCGCAGGGCCGAGGGCGGCGGCGCGGCCGGCGACCTGCTCGGGCTCATGCTGGAGGCCGCCGACCCGCGGACCGGCGCCCGGCTGTCCGACGAGAACATCCGCAACCAGGTGCTCACCTTCCTCATCGCCGGCCACGAGACCACCAGCGGCCTGCTCTCCTTCGCGCTGTACAACCTGCTGCGCGAGCCCCACACGCTGGCCCGCGCGTACGAGGAGGTGGACCGGCTGCTGCCCGGCGACGAGCCGCCCTCCTACGAGACGATCATGAAGCTCGACGTCATCCCCCGCATCCTGGAGGAGACGCTGCGGCTCTGGTCGCCGATCCCCGCCTTCGGCGTGAGCGCGATCGAGGACACCGAGATCGGCGGCTACCCGATCCCCAAGGACCAGGGCGTGGGCGTGCTGCTGCCGGTCCTGCACCGCCACCCCGGGGCGTGGGAGCGGCCGGACGAGTTCGACATCGACCGCTGGCTGCCGGAGCAGCGTAAGAACCACCACCCGGCGGCGTACAAGCCGTTCGGCAACGGCGAGCGGGCCTGCATCGGCCGCCAGTTCGCGCTCACCGAGGCCCGGCTGGCGCTGGCGATGATCCTGCGGCGCTTCGCGCTGTCCGACCCGGACGCGTACCGGATGAAGATCAAGCAGACCCTCACCCTCAAGCCGGACGGGTTCACCCTGCGGGTGCGCGAGCGGCGCGCCCACGAGCGGACCGCCGTCGCGCTCGCCGCCGCCGCCGCCGACGCCGCCGTCTCGCCCGTGCGGGAGCGGGACGTGGCGGTCGCCGGGGTGCCGCTCACCGTCGCCTACGGCTCCAACCTCGGCACCAGCGCCGACCTCGCCGAGCGGCTGGCCGAGCGGGCCGGGCGGGCCGGGTTCGCCACCACGCTGACCACGCTCGACGAGCTCGACCCGCCGCGCGAGGGCCTGCTGATCGTGGTCGCCTCCTCCTACAACGGCAAGGCCCCCGACAACGCCCAGCGCTTCGACGCCCTCGACACGCTGCCGGACCTGTCCGGGGTGCGCCTCGCGGTGCTCGGCTGTGGCAACACCCAGTGGCCGACCTACCAGGCGTTCCCGCGCCGCGCCAGTGAGAAGCTGATCGCCGCCGGCGCGGTGCCGCTGGTCGAGCGGGGCGAGGCCGACACCGACGGCGACTTCGACGGCGACGTGTCGGCCTGGACCGCCCGGCTCTGGACGGCCCTCGCCGAGGAGTACGGCGCCGGCGCCGCCGCCACCGGCCCCCGCTACACGATGGAGGTGCTGAGCGAGGCCGAGGTCCGGCCCTCGGTCGTCTCCGAGCGGGCCGTCCCGCTGACCGTCGTCTCCAACGAGGAGCTGACCGGCGACCCCGCCGGGCTCTGGGACTTCTCGGCCGAGGCGCCCCGCCCCGGCGTGCGCTCCATCGTGGCCCGGCTGCCCGAGGGCGTCACGTACACGGCGGGCGACCACGTGGCCGTCTTCGCCAAGAACGACCCCGAGCTGGTCGAATGGGCGCTGCGCTGCCTGCGCGTCCCCCGCGAGCAGGTCCTGCGGCTGCGCGCCTCCGGCGCCACGCACCTGCCCGTGGACACGCCGGTGACCGCCGGGCTGCTGCTCAGCGAGTTCGCCGAGCTGCAGGAGGTCGCCACCCGCGCCGACCTGGAGGCGCTGGCCGCCCACACCGCGTGCCCGTTCACCCGCCGCCAGCTCGCCGAGCTGACCGCGAACTACGCCGAGGAGGTCCTCGCCAAGCGCCTGTCCCCGCTGGCGCTGCTCGACCGCTTCCCCGCGATCGAGCTGCCGCTGCCGGTGTTCCTGGAGCTGGCCGGGCCGATCAGGCCGCGCTACTACTCGGTCTCCTCCTCGCCGCTGGCCGATCCGTCGCTGGTGCGGCTCACGGTCGGGCTCGTCGAGGGTCCCGCCTGGTCGGGGAGCGGCACCTACCACGGCACCTGCTCGGCGTACCTGGCCGGGCTGGGGGAGGGCGAGGTCTTCTACGGCTACGTACGGGTGCCCGCGCCGGCGTTCCGGCTGCCCGCCGACCCGGCCACGCCGGTGATCCTCGTGGGTCCCGGCACCGGGTTCGCGCCGCTGCGCGGCTTCCTGGAGGAGCGGGCGCTGTCGGCCGCCCCCGGGCGGGCCCTGGTGTTCGCCGGGTGCCGGCACCCCGAGCACGACCTGCTGTACCGGGACGAGCTCGCGGGCTGGGCCGGGCGGCCGGAGGTGAGCGTCCACACCGCGTTCTCGGCCGTCGCCGGGCATCCGTACCGGTACGTCCAGGACGCGCTCGCCGCGCACGGCGAGGAGGTGTGGGAGCTGCTGGAGCGGGGCGCGCACGTGTACGTCTGCGGCGACGGCCTCCGGATGGCCCCCGCCGTCCGGCAGGCCCTCCTGGACCTGCACCGGGAGCGCACCGGCGCGGACGGCGCCGCCTGGCTGGCCGGGCTGGAGGCGGACGGCCGCTACCAGCAGGACGTGTTCGCCTGACCTTGCCGTTTTTGGAGCGCGATCTGCCAAAACTCCAGCTCACCATGGGCAGACCGTGGTTGATAATCCGGACTTAACCCTGCATCTAGGGATAGAACCGCAGCATGTACGACATTTCCGTGGAACATGCTGGAAACCTTTCCACGGCACTGTGAGAGCTCGTGAAAGGGGGGCGGCATGCTGCTGCGACTGAGGGTGTCCCTGCCGGACCGGCCGGGCGGGCTCGGCCGGGTGGCCAAGGCACTGGGCACGCTCGGAGCCGACATCCTGCAGGTCACCGTGCTCGAACGGGAGGCCGGGCGGGCCGTGGACGACTTCACCGTCTCCTGGCCGGGGCCGGTGACCCCGGCCGAGGCCGGCGAGCGGCTCTCGGTGGTGCCCGGCGTGCGCGTCGAAGGGGTGTGGACCACCAAGGAGGTGCCGGGATCGGCGCTCGACTACGACCTGCTCTCGCACGTCGTGGCCGAGCCGGGCCGCGGCCTCGCCACCCTGGTGGACGCGCTGCCGGGGCTGTGCGGGGCGGAGTGGTCGCTGGCCGTGGCGGACGGCGCGGTGCGGCACGCCTCGCTGGCCGCCCCCGACACCTTCGAGCTGCCGGCGCCGCCTCCCCGTGCCGTCGCCATGGACGCCCGCGAGCTGCGGCTGATGCTGCTGCCGGTGCTGGAGCACGGCATGCACCTGGTCGTGGCGCGCGCCGCCGGAGGGCCGGTCTTCCACCGCGCGGAGATCGAACGCGCCGTCCGCATCGTGGACGTCGTCGCCAAGCTCGCTGCCCGGACCGTCTCGTAGGACATTGACCCGGTAAGTGCCACCTTATTAACGTGAGCTGCCTGATCAGCAAGCGGACCGGGGACGAGGCACATGGATTTCGAGCTGACCGACGAGCAGAAGGCGTTCCGGGAGACCCTGCGCGCGTTCGTGGACAAGGAGATCGTGCCGGTGGCCGTCGAGTGGGAGCACTCCGGCAGATACCCGGCCGAGATCATCGACAAGATGAAGCAGATGGGCCTGTTCGGCCTGTCCGTGCCCGAGGAGTACGGCGGCATGGGCGCCGACATGGTGTCGTTCGCGCTGGTCTTCGAGGAGATCGCGCGCGGCTGGATGGGCGTGGCCGGCACCATCGGCTCCCACTCGCTCGCCTGCTGGATGATCAACCGGCACGGCACCGAGGAGCAGCGGCGGCTCTACCTCAAGGACCTCGCCACCGGCGCCCGGCGCACCGCGATCGCCCTCACCGAGCCCGGCGCCGGCACCGACCTGCAGGGCATCCAGACCCGCGCGGTCCGCGACGGCGACCACTACTTGGTGACCGGCACCAAGACCTGGATCACCAACGCCCGCCACGCCGACCCGCTGCCCGTCCTCGTCAAGACCTCGATCACCGAACCCGCCCACAAGGGCATGTCGGTGCTGCTCGTGGACCCGTCGTCGCCCGGCTTCAGCGTCAGCCGCGACCTGCCGAAGCTCGGCTACAAGGGCACCGAGACCTGCGAGGTCGTGCTCGACGAGGTACGGGTGCCGGTCTCCGCCCTGCTCGGCGGCGTCGAAGGACGCGGCATGCAGCAGGTGCTCGGCGGGCTGGAGATCGGCCGGGTCAACATCGCCGCCCGCGCCGTCGGCGTCGCGCAGGCCGCCTACGACGCCGCGCTCGGCTACGCCCGGCAGCGCACCGCGTTCGGGCAGCCCATCGCCGACTTCCAGGCCGTCCAGCTCAAGCTCGCCGACCTGGCCACCGAGATCCAGGCGGCGCGGCTGCTGACGTACTGGGCCGCGTCCCAGGCCGACAGTGGCAAGCGGGTGGACATGGAGGCCGGGATGGCGAAGTACTTCGCCTCCGAGGTGGCGCTGAAGGCGTCACTGGAGTCGATGCGCATCCACGGCGGCTACGGCTACTCGCAGGAGTTCGTGGTGGAGCGGCTCTACCGGGACGCGCCGCTGATGGCGATCGGCGAGGGCACCAACGACGTGCAGCGCCTGGTGATCGCCCGCGCGCTGGTGTCGGGCAAGGGCAGGATCGGCTGGTGAGCCTCGGTCGTGCCGGGGCCGGGTGCCTATCCTGGTGCCGAGCGACGACCTGCGCGAGCGAGGGATGCCATGGCGCACCAGCCGAACTCCGGCCATGACCACGGGCACGGGCATGGGCACGGCCACGGGCACGGGCTCAGGAGGCTGGCGAGGAGCATCGCGCACGTCGTGACGCCGCACAGCCACGACAGCGCCGACAAGACCGACACCGCCCTGGAGTCCAGCAGCCGCGGCATGCGGGTCCTCGCCGTCTCCTTCGCCGTGCTGATGGTCACCGCCGCCGTCCAGGCGGTCATCGTGGTGGCGTCCGGCTCGGTGGCGCTGCTCGGCGACACCCTGCACAACCTCGCCGACGCCCTCACCGCCGTCCCGCTGGCCATCGCGTTCTCGGTCGGCCGCCGCGCCGCCACCCGCCGCTTCACCTACGGCTACGGCCGCGCCGAGGACCTGGCGGGCATCGTCATCGTCGCGATCATCGCCGTCTCCGCCGCCCTCGCCGGGTACGAGGCCGTCCAGCGCCTGCTCCACCCCCAGGACATCCGCGCCGTCGGCTGGGTGGCCGCCGCCGCGGTGATCGGTTTCCTCGGCAACGAGTGGGTGGCCCGCTACCGGATCAGGGTCGGCAGGGAGATCGGCTCGGCCGCCCTGGTCGCCGACGGCCTGCACGCCAGGACCGACGGCTTCACCTCGCTCGCCGTGCTGCTCGGCGCGGGCGGCGCCGCGCTCGGCTTCCCGGTCGCCGACCCCATCGTCGGCCTGCTGATCACCGTCGCCATCTGCTTCGTCCTGCGCGACGCGGCCCGCGAGATCTACCACCGCCTCATGGACGCCGTGGACCCCGCGCTCGTGGACGCGGCGGAAGGCATCATCGCCGGGGTGCCCGGCGTGCGGCGGGTCGGCTCGGTGCGGCTGCGCTGGATCGGCCACGCCCTGCACGCCGAGGTGGAGATCCTGGTCGCCCATGACATGTCGGTCGTGGACGCGCACGCGGTGGCGGTCGAGGCCGAGCACCGCCTCATCCACGAGCTGCCCCGCCTGCGCGCCGCGACCGTCCACACCGACCCCTACGGCCCGGACGGCGCCGATCACCACGCCTCGCTCACCGCGCACCGGAGCGAGTGAGAAGAGGGGGCGGCATCACCGCCCGCCGTACGGGTAAGTTGGTGCGGGTGTCCGCAGCCACCGCTCCGCTCGTGCCCAGCGACCCCGGCAGCTCGGGCGGCCCGGCGGCCCCCGGCCCCGGCGCGCGGCTGGCCTGGCTCGACGCCCTGCGCGGCATCGGGGCGATGGCCGTGGTGGCCGAGCACCTGCTGCCGTGGTTCCTGCCGGGTCTGCGTCCCTTCTGGTTCAGTCTCGGCGTCTACGGCATCCTGGTGTTCTTCCTGGTCAGCGGCTACATCATCCCCACGTCGCTGGAGCGGCACGGCGACGTGCGGGCCTTCTGGATCAGCCGGTTCTTCCGCCTCTACCCGCTCTACCTGGCGGTGACCGCGCTCGTGCTGGCGCTCGCCTGGTGGGTGCCGGTGCGCGCCGAGGTGCCGCGCGACGGGAGCGCGGTCGCGGCGCACGCCACGATGCTGCTCGACGTGGTCGGCGTGGGCGGCGTGGCCGACACCATGTGGACGTTGTCGTACGAGATGGTGTTCTACCTCGTGGTCACCGCGTTGTTCCTGGTCGGCGCGCACCGGGGGAGCGGGACGCTCACGGTGGTGTTCGCCGTGGGGGCCGTGGCCGTGGGCCTGATGATCGGCGGGCCCATTCTGCGTGGCGGCTGGCCCGCGTACGTCACGGCCGTCGTGTTCGCGGCCGGGCTGGCGTGCGTGCTGTGGGGGCGGGCCCGTACGGCGGCGGCCTGCGTGCTCGGCGTGACCGCGCTGGCCGCGCTGGTGCTGAGCAGCCGCATCCCGTGGCTCGGCGTGGCCGTGGTGGCGGTCATGTTCGCGGGCACCGCGATCCGCCGCTGGGAGGAGGGCACGGGCCCGCTGTGGCCGGTGGCGGTGACCACGGCGCTGGTCGGGCTGGCGCCGCTGCGGGCGATCGAGACCGGCTGGTGGTGGGTGGAGGCCGACGTCTGGCTGACCACGATCGCGCTGGCGGGGGGCACGTTCGCGGCCGGGATGGCGCTGCGCGGGCGGCGGCTGCCCCGGGCGCTCGTCTGGCTGGGGCTGGTCAGCTACTCGCTCTACCTGGTCCATCATCCGCTGCTGAAGTACTTCACGCAGCTCACGGGCGATCTGCGGCACGCGGAGCCGGTGTGGCAGGTGGCGATGGCGGCGCTCGCCCTGGCGCTGGTGCTGGGGGCGAGCGCCCTCGCCTACCACTTCGTCGAACGGCCCGGTCAGGCGTGGGGCCGCCGGGTCGCGCGGGCCGTCTCAGGCGCCGGTCGCGGCGGGCTCAGGGGTGGCGGCCCCGGCGGGCGGGCCGGATAGAGCCGGTACGACGTGCGGATGGCGGGCCAGCGCCCGGGCCACCACCGGATCCTCGGCGACGAGGAAGGCCAGGTGCCTGATGGCGTGCGCGACCACGTTGGCGAGCGCGAGGCGCTCCGGCGACGGCGTCGCGGGCGCGGCTCCCCGGGCGATCTCCAGGACGGGCGCCCGTTCGGCGGGCAGCCAGGGGGCGGGATCGGGGCACACCGCGTACGTGAGCACGACCCGGCCGTCCGGCTCGTAGCGCCAGCTCGTGGAGTGCAGCACGACGCCGGGCTCGTCGCCGCGCACCCCGGCCAGCCGCCGCGCCGCCTCGTCGGGGGTCTCGCCGGCGCGCGGGCTGGTCGTGGCGTGCCGGTACGACCAGCGATTGTCGGTGCCCACGCGTAGCATGAGCGTCTCAACCGAGACCACGTGTCCTGCCGTCATCGCCACCAACTTACTGCAATCCATACGCAACTACGGGCAGCACGCAGGTGGCGTTCGCTCTTGAACCGCGCGGCGAGCCCGGCTGTAGTCGAAGGGCGGGCGACAGAGAGGGGCCGAACAACCATGCCAGGTGTGCTCGTGCTGATGGGGTCGGGCGAGACGAGCCCGACCATGGTCGAGGTCCACCGCGCCGCCACGCGGGAGCTGCGACCCGGGGCGCGGGCGGTGCTGCTCGACACCCCCTACGCCTTCCAGGAGAACCGCGCGGACATCTCCGCCCGCGCCCGCCGCTACTTCGCCCACAGCGTGGGGCTCCAGGTCGAGGTGGGGACAGGCATCGCGGGGGCCGACTGGGTGTTCTCGGGGCCGGGGAGCCCGACGTACGCGCTGGAGCGCTGGGCCGAGTCCGGCGTGGCAGGCGACCTGCGGGCACGGGTGCGCGCCCGGCAGGGCGTGACCGTGCTCGCCTCGGCGGCGGCCTGCACGGCGGGCCTGGCCACCGTCCCCGTCTACGAGATCTACAAGGTGGGCGCCGAGCCCCACTGGCGCGAGGGCATCGACCTGCTGGAGCCGCTCGGGCTGCAGGCCGTCCTCATCCCGCACTTCGACAACGCCGAGGGCGGCACCCACGACACCCGCTACTGCTACCTCGGCGAGCGGCGGCTGTCGCGGATGGAGCGCGAGCTGCCCGAGGGCACCGCGGTGCTCGGCCTCGACGAGCACACCGCGCTCGTCATCGACCTGGAGAGCGAGAGCGTGCGCGTCGCCGGGCGGGGCGGGCTCACCGTGCGCCTGCCGGGGTCGGCGGCGGTGCTGCCCGCGGGCACCCGCACCGACCTCGCCGGGCTTCGCCGGCTGGCCTCCGGCGCGGGCGGCGCCCCGTTGCCGCCGTCCCCGGCGGAGCGGGCCGCCGCGCCCGCCGAGGTGACGCTGGAGGAGACCATCCGCGCCGGCGAGGAGCGCTTCCGGGCTGCGGAGGCGGAGCCCGACCTCGTGGCGGCCGCGCAGGCGGTCCTCGATCTGGAGGCCGAGATCGTCAAGTGGGCCGCCGACACCGAGGAGGACGCCGGCGGCGTCGAGCAGGCGCGCGAGCTGATGCGGCTGCTCATCGCCCGCCTCGGCGAGCTCGCCGCCGACTCCGGCCGCTGCTCGGCGAGCCTCGGCCACCTGGTGGATTCGCTGCTCGCGCTCCGCGCCACGCTGCGCCGCCAGGGCAGCTACGACATCGCCGACGCACTCCGCGAAGCGATGCGAGCCGGCGGCGTCCAGATCGAGGACACCCCGGACGGCCCTCGCTGGAGTCTGTGACCAGGCGGACTCGGCGGCGAAGCGGGTCGAGCCGGGCATCGTCGGGCTTGACCCCTGACGGCCCCCGCTGGAGTTTCTGAACCGGCGGTGTCAGTGGCGGGATGGGTCGATGCGGGCACCGTCGGGCGTGCAGATACAGGACACCCCCGACGGCCCCCGGTGGAGTCTCTGACCCGGCGGCGTCAGCGGCGGGGTGGGTCGATGCGGGCGCCGTCCGGTTTGAAGATCATGATGCGGGAGAGGTCCACCGCGACCTTGGCGGCGTCGCCCGCGCGCCAGACCGGGCGGTTGCCGAGGCGGACGACGAGGTCCGCGCGGCGGTGGATGCCGCTGCCCGCGGCTCCGACGCGCTCCTGCTCCTGGGGCTCCGCCTCCTGGGCGGGGGCGAACATGCGGCGCATCAGGCCCGACAGCCCGCCTCCGCCGTTCTTGGCGCCGTGGGCCCGCCGCTGCCTGGGGTCCGGCGGCTCGGGCACGGGCACGGCGGGCATGCCGCACTCCAGGTACGCCATCCACTCGTGCCCGTGATACTCCAGCGTCCGCACCCGCCCGAAGAACGACGGCCCCTCGTACGACTCCGGCACCGGCGCGAGCCCGTCGGGCCGCATGCCGACCAGGACGTGCCCGCCGGTGTGCTGCGAGATGGCGTACGCCCTGGGATCGCTCCAGGGCATGGTGAGCCGGTGCGGGCCGAAGTCGAGCAGCACGTACTGGTTCTGCGGCGTCCTGACAGTGGCCGCCAACAGGTTCAACTGCTGGGAGTTGAGGAAGGCGGCCACGAAGGCGGTGGCTGGATCGTTGTAAATCTGGGCCGGGGTGCCGACGTCCTGGAGGACCCCGCGATTCAGTATCGCGATGCGGTCGGCCAGCGTCAGGGCCTCCACCTGGTCGTGGGTCACGTAGATGGTGGTGACGCCGAGCGACCTGACCAGCGCGGAGATCTCCATGCGCAGCTCGGTGCGCATGCCGGCGTCCAGGTTGGACAGCGGCTCGTCCATGAGGAACAACTTCGGCTGCCGGACGATCGCCCGGCCCATCGCCACGCGCTGCCGCTGGCCGCCGGACAGGGTGCCGGGGCGGCGGTCCAGCGTCTCGTCGATGTGCAGCACCTTCGACAGCTCCGTCACGCGCTCGCGCACGAGAGCCGGGTCGGACTTGGCGATCTCCAAGGGGAAGGCGATGTTGCCGCGTACGGTGCGGTGCGGGTAGAGGGCGCCGTTCTGGAAGACCATGGCGACGTCGCGGTCGCGCGGCGGCAGGTGGTTGGCGAGCTCGCCGTCCAGCCACAGATCACCTTCGGTGATGCCTTCCAGGCCGGCGATCATCCGTAACAACGTCGACTTGCCGCAGCCGGAAGGGCCCAGGAGGACGAGGAACTCACCGTCTTCAGCCCGTAAGCTCAGCCGGTCGACGGCCAGGTAGTCGCCCGGATACACCTTGGTCACGCTGTCGAGAACGACCGAGCTCATGGGCCTGCACCTTGCGCGCGTGTCACCTGTGACGAGACGGATTGATGAGGTAGTACATCGCGCCTTAACGCTAGATGTCCACCCTTGACATAAAGAATCTCCATCCACGCCGTTTCGGCCGGGAGTTTTGGGCGACCGAAGACTGATATTTCCGGATTGCCGATGCCTGCAAAGGAGTTGCGTAAAGTTGCAGAAACGGCTTTCATGGTCGGGACGCAGGGGGGAGGCCGGCTCATGCCCGCCTCGGGTGTCCCCCGGAGCAGCGGATTCGGCGGCAGGGTGGAAAGTAAAGTAGCTCACATGAATGGTCACGCTCGCCTTGCCGACATCGCCGCCCAGGCCGGGGTGAGCGAGGCCACCGTCAGCCGGGTGCTCAACGGCAAGCCAGGGGTCTCCGCGACCACCCGCCAGGCGGTCATGACCGCGCTCGACCTCATGGGCTACGAACGCCCGCCCCGCCTGCGCCAGCGCAGCAACGGGCTGGTCGGCCTGGTGACGCCCGAGCTGGACAACCCGATCTTCCCGGCGTTCGCGCAGGCCATCGAGAAGGCGCTGACCCAGCACGGCTACACGCCGGTGCTGTGCACCCAGCTCCCCGGCGGCGCGCCCGAGGACGAGTTCACCGAGCTGCTGGTCGACCGCGGGGTGAGCGGCATCGTGTTCGTCTCCGGGCTGCACGCCGACACCACCGCCAGGATGGATCGCTACACCCGCCTCACCGACCGCGGCCTGCCGATCGTGCTGGTCGACGGCTACAGCGAGCACATCGACGCGCCCTTCATCTCGCCCGACGACCGCATGGCGGTCCGGCTGTCCGTGCAGCACCTGGTCGACCTCGGGCACGAGCGCATCGGGCTGGCGCTCGGCCCGCGCAGGTTCGTGCCGGTCATCAGGAAGATCGAGGGATTCAAGCAGACGATGGCCCAGCTCCTCGGCGTGACCGACGTCGACGACCTGATCGCGCACTCGCTGTTCTCGGTGGAGGGCGGCCAGGCGGCGGCCGCGCAGCTGCTGGCGCGCGGCTGCACCGGCATCGTGTGCGCCAGCGACCTCATGGCGCTGGGCGCGATCCGCGCCTGCAGGGAGAAGGGCCTGGCGGTGCCCGGCGAGGTGTCGGTGGTCGGGTTCGACGACTCGCCGCTCATCGCGTTCACCGACCCGCCGTTGACGACGGTGCGCAAACCGATAGGAGCGATGGCCTCGGCGGCGGTGCAGACGCTGCTGGAGGAGGTCAACGGCGCGCCCGCCAAGCACGTCGAGCTGATCTTCCAGCCCGAGCTCGTCGTCCGCGGCTCCACCGGCTCCGGCCCGCTGGTCAATCGATGACGCGCGACGTCCTCGTCCTCGGCGGCGCCGGTGTCGACACCACCGTCTACGTCCCTGAGCTGCCGCTTCCCTACCGCGACACCTACCAGGTGCCGCCGGTCGTCGACCGCATCGGCAACACCGGGGCGGGCGTGGCGCTCGGCTGTCACGCCCTCGGCCTCGACGTCGCCTTCGCCGACCTGATCGGCGACGACCCGCAGGGCGCGCTGATCCGCCACGCGCTGCGCGAGCTCGCCTGCTCCTACGGCCCGGCCGAGGCCGGCACCCGCAGGAGCGTGCTGCTCGTCGGCCCCGACGGCCGGCGCACCTCCTTCTTCGACCCCAAGGCCACGCCGGGGGAGCGCCTGCCGAAGGAGACCTACGCCGGCGTACGCGCCCGCCACGTGCACGTCTCCATCACCGACTTCTGCCGCCACGTCTACGACGACCTCCACAGGGTGCCGATCTCCACCGACCTGCACGACTGGAACGGCGCCGACGACTACCACAAGGACTTCGCCCTCCGCTCCGACCTGGTGTTCCTGTCGGCCGTGGCGCTGCCCGACCCGGCCGCGGCGATGCGCGTCATCCTGGCCGGGGGCCGCGCCCACACCGTGGTCTGCACCCGCGGCGCCGACGGCTGCCTCGTGCTGACCCGCGACTCCGGCGAGGTCCGGGCGTTCCCCGCCGAGCCGCTGCCGGGGCCGGTCGCCGACAGCAACGGCGCGGGCGACGCGTTCGTCTCCGGCTTCCTGTACGGCACGCTGCGCGGCCGGCCGCTGGAGGAGTGCGTCAGGCTCGGGGCCGTCGCGGGGGCGCACGCGTGCTCCGTACCCGGCACCCACGAGTCGCCGATCACCGAGAAACTGCTGCTGGAGCGGGCGGCGGCGACGGGCTCGCGTCCGGGTCAGTCGAGCTCGCGCCAGGCCCTGCCGACGAACGGCGGCAGCGAGATCAGCGCGTAGACGCAGGTGAAGGCGAGCAGGGCGGCGCGGAGCCCGGCCAGCTCGGTCAGCGCCCCGGCGAGCAGCCCGCCCACCGGCATGGCCGCGTAGGCGGCGGCGGTCATGGCCCCGATCACCCGGGCCCGCAGCACGGGCGGGATCCGGTCGTACTGCAGCACGCCCAGGATGGGGTTGATCGCGCCCGCGGCGAAGCCCGAGGCCAGCGCCACCCCGACGGCGACGGGGAACGGCACGTCGAAGGCCAGTACCAGCACCCGGGGCACCCCGGCCAGCAGGAACGCCAGCCCGTACGTCAGCCGGCGCGGCAGCCGGTCGCCGGCGGCGGCGTAGGCGACGGTCCCGGCCAGCGCGCCCGCCGCCACCGACCCGGCCAGCAGGCCGAACGCGCGCGGATCGCCCGCCACGTCCCTGGCGTACAGGGCCAGCAGCACCTGCGTGACGCCCGTGTCCAGCATGTTCACCACCACGAGCATCCCGGTGGCGCTGAGCTGCAGCCGGTCACGCCACAGGAAGGCGAGCCCGGCGCGCAGCCCCCGCAGGTACCTCTCCCCGCCGCCGGGCCGCGCCTGATCGCCGGCCCGCGGCAGCGTGCCCACCAGGGCCGCCGACAGCAGGAACGTGACGCCGTCCACGACGAGCAGCGCGTGCGTGCCGAGCCAGACGATCAGCACCCCGGCCAGCGGCGCGCCCACCATCGCGGCCCCGCGGTAGACCCCGTCGTAGGCCGCCGCCGCCCGCTCGATCCGCACCTGGCCCAGCGCCGCCAGCTCCGGCAGCATCGCCTTGCGCGCGGTCTCGCCCGGCGTGGCCGCCAGCCAGCGCAGGAACAGCAGCGCCAGCAGCAGTGGGTATGACAGCCCTGAGCCCTGTGCCAGCAGCGGCACGGCCAGCACGACCAGCCCGCTGATCAGGTCCGACACCATGCTCGACCGGTGGAACCCCAGCCGGTCCACCAGCGTCCCTCCGAACGCCGCCGCGACGACCACGGGCAGCGTGGCTGAGAACGCCGCCAGGCCGGTGAGCGCCGCGCTGCCCGTGGTCTCCAGCACGAACCACGGCACGGCGAGGACGCACAGCATGGTCCCGGTGACGGAGAGGGCGTTGGCGGCCAGCAGGATGATGAATGGACGCCTCACGCGCTCTAGCCCCGTTCCCGACCCGGAAGTTGCTCAGGGTAGACGGGTGACGGAGGGATCTGGATGACAGCATTACCCGATTGGGCAAAAGTGATTTCGTACTACGATTGGGACGCATGATGCACCGGTCACCCGTGCGGGCCCAGCTGTGAGCGTCGTGGTCTGCGGCGAGGCGATGCTGCTCATGCTGGCCGAACCCGGCATCCCCCTGGAGCGTGCCACCTCCTTCCGCCGCTCGATCGCCGGCGCCGAGTCCAACGTCGCCGCCGGGCTGGCCAGGCTCGGCCACGAGACCCGCTGGCTCGGCCGGGTCGGAGCGGACCCGGCCGGCAGATCGGTGCTGGCCATGCTGCGCGCCGAGGGCATCGACACCCGGCACGCCGTCGTCGACCCGGACGCCCCCACCGGGCTGCTGCTGCGCGACAGCCATCCGGCCAGGGCCATCGACGTCGCCTACTACCGCGGCGGCTCGGCCGCCTCCCGCCTCGCCCCCGGCGAGCTGACGCCCGGGATGGTAAGCGGTGCCCAGCTCGTCCACGTCACCGGCATCACGCCGATGTTGTCCGACACGGCGCACCTGGCCACGCTCCGCCTGCTCGACCTGGCCCGCGAGGCGGGCGCGACGGTCTCCTTCGACCCGAACGTACGCCTCAAGCTCGGCCCGCCCGAGCGGTGGCGCGAACGCGTCGCGCCGCTCATGGCCCGCGCCGACGTGGTCCTCGCCGGCGAGGACGAGCTGGAGCTGCTCGGCGTGGACCCCGCAGGGCTGCCCGGACTGACCGTGATCAAGCACCGCGACAAGTCGGCGAGCTGCGCCGGGCTGCGGCAGGAGGCGTTCCCGGTGCCCGTCACCGATCCGGTGGGGGCCGGGGACGCGTTCGCGGCCGGGTTCCTGTCGGGGCTGCTGCGCGGGGAGCCGTACGAGGTGTGCCTGCGCGAGGCGGCGGCCGTGGCCGCGCTGGTCGTGCAGTGCGCCGACGACAACTCCGGGCTGCCCGACCGGGCCGGCCTGGACCGGGCGCTGGCCGCGTTCGCCTCCTCGGGCGAGACCGTGCACCGCTGAGCCCGTACGACTAGGAGGTATTCCGATGACCGTCGCCGTCCACGTCGGCCCCGAGCCCGTGCCCGCCCTCGTCGAGGCCGTCCGCCGCGGCGGCGGGCGCGTCGTGCCGCTGGAGGAGGCCGAGG
This sequence comes from Nonomuraea sp. LP-02, assembly GCF_036289125.1. Classification (NCBI taxonomy): domain Bacteria; kingdom Bacillati; phylum Actinomycetota; class Actinomycetes; order Streptosporangiales; family Streptosporangiaceae; genus Nonomuraea; species Nonomuraea sp. LP-02. The sequence continues at coordinate 1,336,082 of NZ_JAXCLK010000001.1, forward strand.
CGCTCGTCTACTACGGCAGCGGCGACCCCGGCGAGCTGCGCGGCATGATCGGCGAGCGGATCCGCTGGGTGCAACTGCCGAGCGCGGGCGTCGAACGCATGGCCGCCGCCGGGGTGATCACCGACGAGCCGGTCTTCACCGCCGCCACCGGCTCGTACGGCCCCCAGGTCGCCGAGCACACACTCGCGCTCATGCTGGCCGCCGCCCGCGGGCTGCCCCGGTACGCCAGGGCCACGACCTGGAGCCCGAAGGGCTCGGCGGTGTTCGCCGGCTCGACCGTCGCCGTCGTCGGCCACGGCGGCATCGGGCGGGCGCTCGTGCCGCTGCTGGAGCCGTTCGGCTGCCCGGTGATCGCCGTCACCGACCGCGGCGACGCGCCCGGCGCGGCCCGGATCCTGCCCCGCGACCGCTTCCGCGAGGCGCTGCCCGAGGCCGACTACGTCGTGGTCGCCGCGCCGCTCACGCCCCGCACCCGCGGCATGTTCGGGGCCCGCGAGTTCGCGCTCATGCGCCCCGGCGCCTGGCTGGTGAACGTCGCCCGCGGCGGCCTCGTCGTCACCGCCGACCTGGTGGCCGCGCTCCGCGAGGGCCGCATCGGCGGGGCCGCCCTCGACGTCACCGACCCCGAGCCGCTCCCCGACGGGCACCCGCTCTGGACGATGGACAACGTCCTCATCACGCCGCACAGCGCGAACCCGCCCGCCGCCTACTGGCGTGGCCTGGCCGAGCGGGTCGAGGACAACGTGCGCCGCTTCGCCGAAGGCGCCCCTCTGGAGGGCCGGGTCTCCCCGTCCGAGGGCTTCTGACCAGCTCCGGACGCCCGGCGGCCCGGCGGCTCAGACGAGCGTGATGCGGGCGCCGGAGCTGAGGCCCGAGTCGTGGACCTCCAGGCCGACGGGCTTGCTCTTCTTCGGCAGGTCGAACACCAGCGTCCCGGTGAACGCCCCGCCCGACTCGATCCGGATCGGGGTGATCTCCTTGCCGGCGGCGTCGAGCAACCTGACCCCGCCGTGCACCTCGTCGTCCTCGCCGACCAGCTTCTGCTGGCCCGGATAGAGGACGCGGGCGTCGGGGCCCACGTTGTCCACCTGGACACCGACCCGGCAGGTGCGCTTCGTGGCGGCCTTCGCCGGTTTCTGGCACGTCGTGCCGGTCACGGAGAAGCGCAGCTTGCCGTCCTGCACCTGACCGTCGGCGCCGGCATCCGGGCCGCCGCGGAACAGCCACGCGAGGGCGGCCAGGATCAGCACCGCCAGGACGGCCGCCACCACCAGCGCGGTCAGGCAGCCGGTGGCGACACTCCGCTTCCTGCGGGGCGGCGGATATCCCGGCAACGGCCCCTGCCCGGTGGTCGCGTGACGCGGCAGCGGCCCCTGGTTGCCGCGCGGATGACGGGGGAGCGGCATCTGCCCGGTCTGATGCGGCGGCACCATCCCGCCCGGCACCGGCCCCGTCCGGTCAACCCGCGGCATGGGCCCCGTGTGCTCGACATGCGGCACGGGTCCGGTGCGGTCGGCGTGCGGCACCGGCCCCGTACGGTCGGGGTGCGGCAGCTGGCCGCTGTAGTCGGCAAGCGGCACCGGTCCGGTGCGATCCGGGTGCGGCGGCGGGGCACTGTGGCCCGGCGCGGGCGGCATCGGACCCCGCCGACTGCCCTGTCCCTGCCCGTGCCCCGAGGCATGCGGCGGCACCATGCCGGGCACCGGCCCGCTCCGCTCAGCCGGCGGCACCGGCGGCACGGGTGCCCCAGGGTGCGCGGAAACCCCAGGTTGTGGGGAGGACGCCGGGTGCGCGGCCGGGCCCGCCGGCGCGGGGGACCCGGGATGCGCGGACGCTCCGGGCGGCACGGCGGCGCCGGGATGTGGCGAACCCCCGGGCGGCACCTGCTGCATCGGCGCCCCCTGCGGCGGAACCCCTTGCACCGGGGCCCCTTGCGCCGGGGCTCCCTGCACTGGGGCTCCCTGCGGCGGGATCTGGGCGTTCTGAGGGATCGGGGCGCCCTGAGGAGGCACGTGCGGCCCCCGGCTGCTCCCGGGGGTGGGCCCCGTGCGCTCGGCGGGCGGCGGTTGCATGCCAGGGGTGGGCCCGGTGCGTTCCACGGGCGGCACCCCGTGCTGCGACGGCCCCGTGCGCTCGGCCGGCGGCACAGCGCCGGGTCCCTGCGAGCCGGGCCCTTGCACACCGGGCCCTTGCACGCCGTGTCCCTGAGGTCCGGGGGGCCGGGTGAGGGGGGCGAACTCCGAGGCGTTCCAGGCGTTCGTCAGGTGCTTGGTGGCCGCGAGCTGGGCGGCGGGCTCGTCGGAGGCCTCCACCAGCTCCAGCAGCAACTGCCGCGCCGTCGGCCGCCGCGACGGGTCGGGGTGGATGGCCGCCGCCACCAGCCGGTCGAGCGGCGCGGGCAGCCCCCGCAGGTCGGGCGGCGCCGTACGGGCCCGCGCCGCCATGACGTAGGCGTCCCCCTCGCCGAACGGATGCCCGCCCAGCCCCGCGTACGCGATCAGCGACCCCCACGCGAACACGTCGCCCGCCGGGCTGGTGCGGCCCTCGAAGACCTGCTCGGGAGCGATCCACCCGGGCGTGCCCATGACCATGCCGGCGTTGGTGTGCCGGGCGTTGACGTGCGTCGAGCGGGCCAGCCCGAAGTCGATGACCCGCGGCCCGGCCAGCGTCAGCATGACGTTGGCCGGCTTGAGGTCGCGGTGCACGAGCCCGGCCGCGTGGATGGCGGTCAGCGCGGCGGCGACGCCGACGGCGGCGGCATGGAGCACCGACGGCGACAGCGCGCCGTGCTCGATGAGGTGGTCCTCCAGCGAGATGCCGTCGATGTACTCGGTGACGAGGTAGAGCACGCCGCGGTCCTCGCCGTGGTCGAGCACCCGCGCCGTGCAGAACGAGGCCACCTTGCGCGCGTTGGACACCTCTTCGTGGAAGCGCGCCCGGTAGACCGGGTCGGCGGTGTAGTCGCGCCGGATGGCTTTGAGCGCCACCCTGGAGCCGTCGGCGGCCTTGGCGAGGTAGACGACTCCCATGCCGCCGGTGCCGAGACGGCTGACCAGCTCGTAGGAACCGATCGCCGGCGGGTCTTCCGGCTTCAGCGGAGTGCCTGCGGAGCGCCCCAAAGTCGCCGTCCTCTCGCCGTGGTCATCCCGTCCCAAACCGAACCGAACCTCCGCCCGGCATGCCGTTTCGTACCCCAGACTCTAACGGAGGAAGGGGCCCTCCGTAGGCCACTGGCGCTGAGCAGGCATGGCCTCAGGAACGCCCGGGCTTGCGGCGCGCCTGGCGCATCCGCACGCGCAGCCGGGCGGGGTCGGCGGTGTGGGGGATCGGGCGGTGCGGGGACAACAGCCGCCCGATCGGCTTGGGTTTGGCCTCCCGCAGCACGGCGGCCAGGAACGCGGTGCCGACGGCCAGCGTCAGGTGCATGGCGTCGCAGCCGGGACGGGCCCACCACTCGTCGGCGGCGGTGCCGTTCAGCCAGATCTCCGGCGCGAAGGAGTCGGCGTACGGCAGCCGCGCGCTGCGCTGGTGCACCGCCAGCGGGACGAGCACGGGGGTGCCGGCGGGCAGGGTGGCGCCGTACCAGTGGGTCTCGGCGGCGGTGACCCGGGACAGCGCCGGCACCGGCGGCCACAGCCGCAGCGCCTCGCGCAGGCAGGCCCGCAGATGCTCGGGGTCGGCGCGGGCCGCCTTGCGGTGCGCCGGGTGCGTGGACAGCAGCGCGAGCGTCTGCATCAGCGCGGCCGAGACGACGCCGAGCCCCATCAGCCAGTAGGCGGCCTGCATGAGCCCCCGCGACTCGGCCTCGCCGGGGGTCTCGGCGATCAGCCCGGCGAGGCTGCCGGGCTCGGCCCGTCGCAGATGGTCGAGGATGCGGGTGTCGTAGCGGCCGGACAGCAGCTCCCTGCGCCGCCTGGCACGCCGCCGGCCGGCCCGCGTGAGGCGGGTCAGCAGCCGGGTCAGCTCCTCGTCGCCGGCCGCGCCGTCGCCGTAGACGCAGCGGCGGGCCACGCGCTGCCAGCGCGCGTCGAGCCGGTCGAAGTCCACCACGCCGCTGGTCAGCTCGGCGGCCTCGGCGCGGGCGATCTCGATGAACGCCGGGCGCAGCACGTCGGCGGGCAGCCCGAAGGGGCGCTCCTGCATGCAGGCCTCCAGCCCGGCCTCGACGCCGGCGGCGTAGACGTCGCGCTCCTCGGTCAGCACGCGCAGCGCGTCGCGCCGGGACAGCACCAGCAGGGCGGGGCCGCGCCGGCCGCGGACGAGCACGGGGCGGCCGCCGTAGCGGGACTCCAGGGTGGCCAGCAGGGGACGGGCTCGCAGCGGGTCGCGTCCGGGAAGCGTGTGGGGCGCCCACGGCGGGACGAGCGCGGCCGAGAGCCGCAGGCTCTGCAGCGCGCCCGCCCTGGGCAGCCCCCTAGGCACGCGCGCACTCCCGCCCAGTGGAACGTTCCACCGGCGCCCGCGGGTCCGGGGCCGTGCGGGCCCGAGCCCAGCGGACCGCGGGCGCCTCCGGGGTGGCCGGAGCGGGAAGGAGGTCCATGCCGCTCATGTGATCGCGCCGCCCGGCTCGCCCGCAACGCGGGGTTTCGGTCAGTGGAACGCTTCCGGCCGCGGGGCCCCGCGGCGTTCCGGTCATCGGGACGTCTGCTCGCCGAGCAGCGCCGCCGAGATGGCCTGCGCCGCCCCGCGCACCGCGATGGCGAGCCGCCCCAGGGGCACGCCGTACGCGGGCGCGGCCACGCCCACGGCCATGCGGATCCGCCCGCCCGGCGACCCGAACGCCGGCCCGAAGATCGGTGCGGCCACGCACGACACGCCCTCGGCGAACTCCTCCCGCGCGTACGCCACCCCGTGCCGCCGCACCTGGGCCAGCTCCCGCTCCAGCCCAGCCAGCGTGGTGATCGTGCGGCCGGTCAGCCGGTCGAACGCGCCGCGCGCCAGGAACTCCTGCCGCAGCCCGGCGTCGAAGGCGAGCAGCGTCTTGCCGGTCGCCGTGCAGTGCAGCGGCGCGCGGTCCGTGGCGTCGGAGGGGGAGGCGACCCGGTCGTGGCCGTACAGCCGCTCGACGTAGCGGGCCTCCAGGCCGGAGGGCACCGCCAGGTTCACCGTCTGCCGGGTGGTCTCGTACAGGTAGAGCAGGTACGGCAGCACCGCCCGCCGCGCGCCCGGACCGCGTTCCGGCCCGCCCGCGAGCACCTCCAGCAGGTCGCCGGGCAGGTAGCCGGTGCCCGCCCGCCTGGCCAGCCCCCGCCCGCACAGCACGCCGAGTATGCGGTGGGCGGTGGACTTGGGCAGCCCGGTGCTGCGGCAGAGCTGCGCGAGGCTGACCGGCCGCGGCGCCCCGCTCAGCGCGAGGAGGATGTCGATCCCCCTCTCCAGGCTCCCCGGCTGCGACACCGGGCGGTCGTCGGCGAGCGGTGGCTCCTGGCCGGCCGTTTGCGTGAGCATGAATGTCCCTTCGCTCTCCGCGAGCAAGAGGGGGCTTCCCCGAGACTGCGGCTTGACCTTTCTTGGCCTACCCCGGTGGCCGCGTCTCCAAATACCCAGGTCAGCGTAATTTGATGAGCTCGGCGTAGACGCCCTCCACCCGCGCGAGGACGGCCGCGCCGCGCGCCCGGCCGGCGATCAGCACTACGTACGGCACGCCACGCGGACCAGGTGGGCGAGCGCCCGGGAGCGGCTGTGCGGCGGCCAGGCGATCACCGTCGTCACGGGCGGCGCGTCCACCACGGGGACGGTGGCGAGGTCCGGGCGCAGGTCCGCCCGGCAGGACTCGGGCAGGATCACGCTCGCGCGGGCGAGCGCGACCATCTGGAGCAGCTGCGTCAGGCTCCGCACCTCGGGGCCGGGCCCCTCGGGGTAGGAGCCGTCCGGCCCCGGCCAGCGCGCCTGCGGCAGCCCCGGCAGCGCGGCGACCTCCGCCGTCATGAGCCGGGGCCGGGCGGTCAGCGGATGCCCGGCGGGCAGGACCGCGACCTGTCCCTCGGTGCACAGCGTCTCGGTGTCGAACCCCGCGGTCGCGTCGAAGGGCAGGTGCAGCAGCGCCGCGTCGGCCTCGCCGTCGCGCAGGAGGCGCTGCTGCTGCTGGGACTCGCACAGCAGCAGGTCGACGGTGGCCGCGCCGGGCTCGGCGGCGTAGGCGTCGAGCAGCTTCGCCAGCAGCTCCCCGGACGCGCCCGCTTTGGTGGCGAGGACCAGGCGCGGCTCGTCCGCCGCCTCCCTGGCCCGGCGCTCGGCGGCCGACAGCGCGGCGAGGACCGTCCGGCCCTCGGCCAGGAGCACCGACCCGGCGGGAGTGAGCGTGACCTTGCGGCTCGACCGCTCCAGCAGCTTCACCCCGAGCCGCCGTTCGAGCCGCATGACGGCACGTGACAGCGGCGGCTGGGCGATCCCCAGGCGTTCGGCGGCCCGGCCGAAGTGCAGCTCCTCGGCGACGGCGACGAAATAACGCAGCTCCCGCGTCTCCACGTCCCCAGGCTATCCGGGCGATCGATACCCGTGAGGTATCGCTGCCGTACTCGGTCGGTGTTGGCCCGACGCCCGGCCGGCGGCCACGATCGGAGCCATGACCGAACAGACGATCGCGCTGGTCACCGGCGCCAACAAAGGAATCGGGTACGAGATCGCGGCCGGCCTCGGCGCGCTGGGATGGAGCGTCGGCGTCGGCGCCCGCGACGAGCGGCGGCGGGAGGAGGCCGTGGCGAAACTGCGCGCGGACGGCGCGGACGCCTTCGGCGTGCCGCTCGACGTGACCGACGACGCGAGCGTGGGGGCCGCCGCCCGGCTGCTGGAGGAGCGCGCCGGCCGGCTCGACGTGCTGGTCAACAACGCCGGCATCACCGGCGGCCCGCAGCAGCGGCCCACCGAGCTCGACACCGCCACCGTGCGGGCGGCCCTGGAGACGAACGTCATCGGCGTCATCAGGGTCATCAACGCGATGCTGCCGCTGCTGCGCCGCTCGGCCGCGCCACGCATCGTCAACCTGTCCAGCCACGTCGCGTCCCTGACCCTGCAGACCACGCCCGGCGTGGAACTCGGGCCGATCAGCGGGGCGTACGTGCCGTCGAAGACGATGCTCAACGCCGTCACCGTCCAGTACGCCAAAGAGCTGGCCGGGACCGGCATCCTCATCAACAACGCCTGCCCCGGCTACGTGGCGACCGACCTCAACGCCTTCCACGGGACCGCGACGGCGCGGGAGGGCGCGGCCGCCGCCATCCGGCTGGCCACGCTGCCGGCCGACGGGCCGACCGGCGGCCTGTTCGACGACGCCGGCGTGGTGCCCTGGTGACCGGCTCTGCCGGTACGCGTTCGAGCCGCCTGCCGAGCACTTCGTCGGACGCGGAGGCGGCGGTGCCGGCGGGTCAGGGGCGCAGGGCGGCGGCCTCCGCGGCGAGCTTCTCGATGCGGGCCCAGTCGCCGGCGGCCAGGGCGTCGGCCGGGGTGAGCCAGGTGCCGCCGACGCAGCCGACGTTCGGCAGCGCCAGGTAGTCGGCGGCGGTCGTGGCGCGGATGCCGCCGGTCGGGCAAAAGCGCACGTCGGGGATCGGCCCCGACAGGGCCTTCAGGTACGGCACGCCGCCCGCCGCCTCCGCGGGGAAGAACTTCAGCTCCTTGATCCCGCGTTCGGCCAGCGCCATGACCTCCGACACGGTGGCCGCCCCGGGCAGGTACGGCACCCCGCTCGCCTCCAGCGCCTCGACCAGCGACGGCGTGGTCCCGGGCGAGACCAGGAAACGGGCCCCGGCCGCGGCCGACGCGGCGATGTCCTCGGCGGTGCGTACGGTGCCCGCGCCCACCGTGGCCTCCGGCACCTCGGCGGCGATGCGCGCGATGGCCTCGCGGGCGGCCGGGGTGCGCAGGGTCACCTCGATGGCCGGCAGGCCGCCGGCGACCAGCGCCCGGGCCAGCGGCACGGCGGTCGCGGCGTCGTCGATCACCACGACGGGGATCACGGGGGCCAGATCGAGCAAGCTCATGCGTCTTCTCTCCTCATCGGCCCGCCGGCGGCGGGCCGCGTCAGTTCACGGACGGACCGGCGGTCGTCCTCAGGTCAAGGGACGGACCGGCGGTCGTCCTCAGGTCAAGGGACGGGCCGGTGGCCGTCCTCAGCTCACCAGCTCCCGGCGGGCGCGCTGGCTCAGCCAGGCCGCCGCGCCGGTCAGCGCGGGCTGCGGGGCGACGATGAGCGACGTCCCGATGCCCTCCAGATATGCCGACATGTCGGGGTTGGAGGTGAAGCGTGCGCGGAAGCCGCTGGCCCGCACCCGCTCCACGATCCTGGGCAGCACCCCGCCGCCCAGGTAGACCCCGCCCCGCGCGCCCAGCGTCAGCGCGACGTTCCCCGCGAAGCTGCCCAGCAGGCCGCAGAACACCTCCACCGTCTCCGCGCACAGCGAGTCGTCCAGCCTGGCCACGATGTCGGCGGCGGACAGCTCGGGCGCGCTCACGCCGTTGACCTCGGCCAGCGCCCGGTGCAGCCGGACCAGACCGGGCCCGGACAGCACATGCTCGGCCACCACGTGCGGCAGCCCCCGCGCCCGCAGGACCCGGACGATCTCCAGCTCCCGCTCGTCCACGACCGGCACGGTGACGTGGCCGCCCTCGCCGGGGACGGGCGTCCAGCCGTGCTCCGTCGGCACCAGGGCGCTCACGCCGAGCCCCGTGCCGGGGCCGAGCACGGCCTTGACGCCGTGCGCGGGCTCCGGCCCGCCGAGCGGCACCAGGTCGTCGCCGCCCAGGTGCGGCAGCGACAGGGCCAGCGCCTCGAAGTCGTTGAGCAGCCTGGCGTAGGGGACGCCGAGGTCGCGTACGGACCCGGCCCAGGCCGAGTTCGTCAGCTGGTAGCGGTCGCCGTCGATCGGTCCCGCGAGGGCCAGGCAGGCCGCCCCCGGCCGCGCGCCGCCCGCGTGCTGCCCGAGGTAGGCGGTCACGGCATCGGGCAGGGTGGGGTGGTCGGCCCCGGCCAGGACCGCGACGTGCGACGGCGGCTCGTCCAGCGAGGTGACCAGCCCGAACCGGGCGTTGGTCCCCCCGACGTCGGCGACGAGCCAGGGAAGGTCAAAGGCACTCACCGCGCACCTCCGGTGGTCAGGGCGGCGTCAAGATCGCTCGCCATCCTCCGAAGGATGCCATGGACGCTCACGGAGTCCCAGAGGGGATCGTGAGCACGTTCCGGGTGATGAGCGGTCATTGTCCGCCAAGCGGACATATAGCACCGTACCGTCATATAACACGTCACCGTGGCAGTCCGGCCGGACGAGCCCCGACCGAGACGCCCGTCTCCAGGTGGGAAGCCCCCGCCTCGGCGGGGAAGCCCAGCCCCGGGCCGTGGTGCGGCGACTCGGCGCCGCTCACGCCGAAGATCCCCGCGCCCTGCTCGGCGTGGCCGGCCATCCGGCGGAACGCGGCGAACAGCTCCCGCCCGGTGCCCACCCACTGCGCGTCGCTCAGCGGCCGGCCCTCGGGCGCGCGCCGGGTCAGCTCCTCGGCCGGCACCAGCAGCTCCAGCGTCCCGGCCGCAGAGTCCAGGCGGATCACGTCGCCCTCGCGCACCAGCGCGATCGGGCCGCCGTCGGCCGCCTCGGGCGACAGGTGGATGGCGGCGGGGACCTTGCCCGACGCGCCCGACATGCGGCCGTCGGTGACGATCGCCACCCGCTGGCCGCGGTCCAGCAGCACCGCCAGCGGCGGGGTCAGCTTGTGCAGCTCCGGCATGCCGTTCGCGCTCGGCCCCTGATAGCGGATGACCGCCACGAAGTCCTGCCCGTCCAGCTCGCCCGCCTCGAACGCCTTCAGCAGGTCGAGCTGGTCGTCGAAGACCTTGGCCGGCGCCTCGATCACCAGGTGCTCGGGCTTGACCGCCGACACCTTGCTGACCGCCCGGCCCAGGTTGCCCTCGACCATGTGGATGCCGCCGTCCGCCGAGAACGGCTCCGCGACCGGCCGCAGCACGTCGAGGTCCTTGCTGCCGCCGGTGACCGGCGACCACACCAGCTCGCCGTCCACCAGCTCGGGGGCCTCGCGGTAACGGTCCAGGCCGGGACCGGCCACCGTCATGACGTCGCCGTGCAGCAGGCCCGCGTCCAGCAGGTCGCCGATGAGCACCTGCATGCCGCCGGCCTCGCGGAAGTGGTTCACGTCGGCCTGGCCGTTGGGGTAGATCTTGGTGAGCGACGGCACGACCTCGGACAGGCGGGCGAGGTCGTCCCAGGTCAGGACGATCCCCGCGGCGGCCGCCATGGCGACCAGGTGCAGCGTGTGGTTGGTGGAGCCGCCGGTGGCCAGCAGCGCCACGCAGGCGTTGACGAGGCTCCGCTCGTCCACCAGCTCGCCGATCGGGGTGTACTCCGCGCCGTGCGCGGTGATCTCCACCGCCCGCCGCCCGGCCGCCCGGGTCAGCGCGTGGCGCAGCTCGGTGTGCGGGTTGACGAACGTCGAGCCCGGCAGGTGCAGGCCCATGACCTCCATCAGCGCCTGGTTGGAGTTGGCGGTGCCGTAGAAGGTGCAGGTGCCGGGGGAGTGGTACGACTTCGCCTCGGCGTCCAGCAGCTCGTCCCGGCCGACCTTGCCCTCGGCGAAGAGCTGGCGGGTGCGCGCCTTGACCTTGTTCGGCAGGCCGGAGGTCATCGGCCCGGCCGGCACGAAGATCGCCGGCAGGTGCCCGAAGTGCAGCGCCCCGATGAACAGGCCCGGCACGATCTTGTCGCACACGCCCAGCAGCAGCGAGGAGTCGAACATGTCGTGCGAGAGCGCGATCGCCGTCGCCATGGCGATCACGTCGCGGCTGTAGAGCGACAGCTCCATGCCGGGACGGCCCTGCGTGATGCCGTCGCACATGGCGGGCACGCCGCCCGCGACCTGCGCCACGCCGCCCGCCTGGCGCACCGCCGCCTTCAGCTCGGGCGGGTAGGTCTCGTACGGCTGGTGCGCGGAGAGCATGTCGTTGTAGCTGGTCACGATGGCCACGCCCGGCTTGGCCGAGCCGCGCAGCGCCGGCTTGTCCGCCTCCGGCGCGGCGGCGAAGCCGTGGGCCAGGTTGGCGCAGCCGAGGTGGGCGCGGGCCGGGCCCTTGGCGCGCGCCGCCTCGCCGTCGCGGCGGATCCGCGCCAGGTAGTTCGCCCGGCTGGCGGCGCTGCGCTCGGCGATGCGGTCGGTGACCTCACGGATGACGGGATTCATGGCGGGGTTCACAGTTCCTCCTCGTGCCACGCGCGACCGCTGCGGCCGAGCAGTTCGTGGGCTCCGGCGGGGCCGGTCGTGCCGGCGGGATAGGGCTCGGGCAGGGCGGGGGTGGCCCGCCAGGCGTCCAGGATCGGATCGATCCAACGCCAGGCGGCCTCGACCTCGTCACGCCGCATGAACAGGGTGGGGTTGCCGGCCAGCACGTCGGTCAGCAGCCGCTCGTACGCCTCGGGCACCCGGGCGGTGAACGTCTTGCCGAAGCTCAGCGACATCGGCACCGGCTTCAGCGTCACCTCGCCCGCGCCCGGCTCCTTGGCCATGAGGTGCAGCTCGATGCCCTCCTCCGGCTGCAGGCGCAGCACCAGGCGGTTCGGGCTGCCGCCGGGGAAGATGGAGTGCGGCACGTCCTTGAACTGCACCACGATCTCCGAGCGCCGGTACGGCATGCGCTTGCCGGTGCGCAGGTAGAACGGCACCCCGGCCCAGCGCCAGTTCCTGATCTCGGCCCGGATCGCGGTGAAGGTCTCCACCCGCCGCGAGGACTCCGTGGGTGGCGTCGAGCCGGGCTCGTCGAGGTAGCCGGGCATGTCGCCGGCGCCGACGTACTGGCCGCGCACGGTGAACCGGTCGGCCTCGGTGCCCGTGATGGGCCGCAGCGCCTGCAGCACCTTGACCTTCTCGTCGCGGATGGCCTCGCGGTCGTTCTGCGCGGGCGGCTCCATCGCGGTGAGCGTGAGGAGCTGGAGCAGGTGGTTCTGCACCATGTCGCGCAGCGCGCCCGCGTGGTCGTAGTAGCCGCGCCGGCCCGGCGTGCCGACGGTCTCGGCGGCGGTGATCTGGACGTGGTCGATCCAGAGGGAGTTCCAGATCGGCTCAAGGAAGGCGTTGGCGAACCGCAGGACCAGCAGGTTCTGGACGGTCTCCTTGCCCAGGTAGTGGTCGATGCGGAAGATCTGGCGCTCGTCGAAGATGGCGCCGACCTCGTCGTTGATGCGCTGCGCGCTCGGCAGGTCGTGGCCGAGCGGCTTCTCCAGCACCACGCGCGAGCGCGGCGTCACCAGGCCGGCCTCGGCGAGCTCGCGGCAGAAGGGGCCGAACGTGCGGGGCGGGCTGGCGAGGTAGAACACCCGGTCGCGGTCCTCGTGAGGGGCGAGCAGTTCGGCCAGGTGCTGCCAGCCGGGGTGGTTCGCGGCGCCGACGTCCACCGACACGTGGTGCAGCCGGCCCAGGAAACGCTGCCAGACGGCGGGGTCGTCCACCGGGACGGAGTCGCGTACCTCGGCGTCCACCTTGCCGCGGAAGTCGGCGTCGGCGAGCCCGCCACGGGACATGGCGATCACGCGGGTCTCGGGGGAGAGCCGGCCGTCCCGGTCGCAGTGGTACAGGGCGGGCAGCAGCTTGCGCATGGACAGGTCGCCGGTGCCACCGAAGACGACGAGGTCAGCGGTGTGGACGGGGCCTGCTGCGGGAGGGGTGGACACGGTGTCGAGCTCCGAAGATCTTCCAATGCGAGGACACAACGGACACTAACGAGAGTTTGGGTTGTGCACAAGCAGAGTTTTGGCATCTGAGATGAAAAAGTCTGGAGTTTTCATTACACAAGCGGGTGTGATTCACTTGGCCGATGTCCCGTCGTACCGCCGCGAACCTCGCCACGAGCGGCGAGGTGCTGCGCCTCATCCGCACCGGTGAGGCCGTGACGCGGGCCGACCTCGGCCGCGTCACCGGCCTGTCGCGCCCCGCGGTGCAGCTGCGCGTCGCCGAGCTGCTCGAACGCGGCCTGGTCGTGGAGCGCACCGACGCTCCCTCGACCGGCGGCCGGCCGCCCGTCCGGCTGGAGTTCAACGCCGGGGGCGGCCTGGTGCTGGTGGCCGCGCTCGGCGCGACCCGCACCCGCGTCGCCGTCTGCGACCTGGCCGGGCGCGAGCTGGACGGCCGCGAGTTCCAGGTGGACGTCGAGGAGGGCCCCGGCGTCGTGCTGCCGCTGCTCATGGACACCTGGGACGACCTGCTCGGCGACCGCCCGCGCGAGATGATCCGGGGCGTGGGCATGGGCGTGCCGGCGACGGTCGAGTTCGCGCAGGGCCGCACCGAGAGCGCCCGCGTGATGGCCTCGTGGACCGGCGTGGTGATCCCGCCGGTCATCCAGGCCCGCTTCCCCGTCCCCGTGCTGGTCGACAACGACGTCAACGTGCTGGCCATCGGCGAGCACCGCGGCCTCTACCCCGACGTCGGCGACCTGATGTTCGTGAAGGTGTCCACGCGGATCGGCGCGGGCGTGATCGCCGGCGGCGGCATCCTGCGCGGCGCGCTCGGCGCGGCCGGCGAGATCGGCCACATCCCCGTGCTCGACGGCGGCGGCGTGCTGTGCCGCTGCGGCAACACCGACTGCGTCGACTCCGTGGCCAGCGGCACCGCGCTGCTGCGCGAGCTGCGCGCGGCCGGCAAGGACGTCAGGACCATCACCGACGTCATCGCGCTGGTCCGCGCCGGCGACGCCGAGACCATGGCCATGGTGCGCACGGCCGGCCGCCGCATCGGCGAGGTGCTGGCCGGCGCGGTCAACATTCTCAACCCGTCGATCGTGGTGCTCGGCGGCGACGTGGCCGAGGCGTTCGGGCCGCTGGTGTCGAGCATCCGCGAGGTCGTCTACCGCCGCTCCACGGCGCTCGCCACCCGGCGGCTGCGCATCGAGCCGAGCAGGATGGGCGCGCAGGCGGGCATCAGCGGGTGCGCGGTGATGGTGCTCGACCACGTGCTGGCGCCCGAGGCCGTGGACGAGACCATGACGGTCACCGCCCTGCGCCGCCAGCCGGTCTGACTCAGGCGTCCCACACGGGCTCGGCGCTCTCCCGCACCCCGCCGTCCGCGCGGAAGATCAGGTGCCGGTCGAGGTCGCGGGCGAACCAGCGGTCGTGCGTGACCGCCAGCACCGTCCCCTCGAACCCCTCCAGCCCCCGCTGCAGCGCCTCCGCGCTGGCCAGGTCGAGGTTGTCCGTCGGCTCGTCGAGCAGCAGCAGCGTGGCCCCGGACAGCTCCAGCAGCAGGATCTGCAGCCGCGCCTGCTGGCCGCCCGAGAGCGTCTCGAACGCCTGCCCGCCCGCCGGGGCCAGCTCGTAGCGGGCGAGCGCGGCCATGGCGTCGTTGCGGGTCAGCGCGTGCTCGGCCATGATCAGCTCGGCGATCGGCCGGCCCCGCAGGTCGGGCCGCAGATGGGTCTGGGCGAAATATCCGGGGACGACCCGCGCGCCGAGCCGGGCCGTGCCGGTGTGCGCGATCGGCTCGCCGGCCAGCAGCCGCAGGAAGTGCGACTTGCCGGTGCCGTTGAGGCCCAGGACGCCGACGCGCTCGCCGTAGTGGATCTCCGTCGAGAACGGCCGCAGCAGCCCGGTCAGCTCCAGCTCCTCGCACATCACGGCCCGCTTTCCGGTGCGCCCGCCGCGCAGCCGCATGCGCACGTTCTGCTCCTTCGGCGCCCGGCGCGGCGGGCCCTCGCGCTCGAAGCGCTCCAGCCTGGACAGCGCCGACCGGTACGCCCCGGCCAGCGCGTCGTTGTGCGCCGAGCGCTGCCGCAGCGTGTGCGCCAGGCGGCGCAGCCTGGCCCGCTCGTCCTCCCAGCGCCGCCGCCGGTCCTCCAGCCGCTCCGCGCGCCGCCGCCGCGCCTCGCCGTAGGTGGCGAAGCCGCCGCCGTGCACCCACACCGTACGCCCCTCCACGGTGACGATCCGGTCGGCCGCCTCGGCGAGCAGCTGCCGGTCGTGCGAGACGAGCAGCACGGTCTTGGCCGAGTCGCGGATCGCCCGCTCCAGCCACTGCTTGGCCGGCACGTCGAGGTAGTTGTCCGGCTCGTCCAGCAGCAGCACCTCGTCGGGGCCGCGCAGCAGCGCCTCCAGCATGAGCCGCTTCTGCTCGCCGCCGGACAGCGTGCCGAGGCCGCGGCCGGCGACCCGTTCGTACGGCAGCCCGAGCGCCGCGTCCGCGCACACGTCCCACACGACCTCCAGCGCGTAGCCGCCCGCGTCGGCGTAGTCGGCGAGCGCCTGGGCGTAGGCGAGCTGCGCGGGCTCGTCGTCGCGCCCGGCCAGCGCCGCGGCCGCCGCCTCCACGTCCGCCGCGGCCTGCCGCACCCGCTGGGGCGCGACGCCGAGCAGCAGGTCGTGGACGGTGCCCTCGCCGAGGAACTGCCGCATCACCCCGATGCCGCCGCTGCTCGCCACCCGCCCGCCGGCCGGTCGCAGCTCGCCCGCGATCAGCCGCAGCAGCGTCGTCTTGCCGCCGCCGTTCGGGCCGACGAGCGCCGCCTTGGCCCCGTCGCCCACCTTGAACGACGCCTCCAGTAGCAGCGGCCGCCCGTCCGGCAGCAGGTACGTCAGGTCGCTCACCTCGATGTGTCCCAAGCCGCCCCCTCTCGATCGCCGTTCTACTACTAGACCATCGATCCGGTCAGCGTACAACGTATTATCGGCGGCGTGGAGAACGTGTGGTCGCGCCCGCGCAGGGCGCCCAGGCAGACGCTGACGCTGGAGCGGATCGTGGCCGAGGCGGTCGCGCTGCTCGACGAGGAGGGCGTGACCGGGCTGACCATGCGCCGGCTGGCCGAGCGGCTCGGCACCGGCTCCACCACGCTCTACTGGCATGTCAGGACCAAGGAGGACGTGCTCGACCTGGCGCTCGACGCCGTCTTCGGAGAGGCGCCGCTGCCGGCGGCGCGGCCCGGCGAGCCCTGGCACGAGCCGGTGCGCGCGCTGATGGGCGCCTGGCGGTCGGCCCTGCTGCGCCACCCGTGGTCGGCGACCGTCCTCGACCGCCCGCTGCTCGGGCCGAACGCCCTGGCCCGCACCGAGTTCCTGTTCCAGGCCCTGATCGCGGCCGGTTTCCCCGCTCCCGGGGGCGCCGCGCACAGCCTGGCCGGCTTCGTCACGGGCTCGGTGATCTCGCAGGTCACCTGGCAGGAACGCGCGGGGGAGGAGGTGGACGTGTTCCTGCGCGAACGCGCCGGCGGCTGGCCGGCCCTCGCCGCGCACGGTCTGGCCCCCGACTGGGACGCCACGTTCGCCGAGGGGCTCGGCTACCTCCTGGCCGGGATGGAGCAGGCGCGGAGCTGATGGTCAGCAGGTGCAGAGCAGGCCGCGGAGCGCCGTCTCCAGGCACCCGCCCGACCTCGCGGGCCGCGGCCAGGGGAAGCGCACCAGCGACTCGTCCACGCGTACGGTGGCGCCGAAGCGGTCCAGCTCCCACAGCCACACCTCGCCCGCCGTCTCGCCGAGCTGCCGCGACACCCCGGCGGTGAGCTGCGGCCGGTGGGAGTCGTTGACGTGGGCCAGCACCCGCTCGGCGACGTCGGTGAGCGGGTCGGGCGCCGCGCCCAGGTAGTCGTCGGCGTCCAGCATCCCCGACTCCTGGCCGGTCAGGTAGACGACCTGGGCCACGTCCAGGCGCAGCAGCCGGGGCGCGTCCGGCCGCCCGAACCGCTCCAGGGCATCGAACAGGCTCTCGTCCGCGCAGTGCGCGGCCACCGCCACCGCCGCGGCGCGCGCCTCGTCCTTGGGGACGGCCTCGGCCCAGCCCTGCACCTCGATGAGGCCGCGCGGGTGCGCGGTCTCGCCGAGCGTGCGCATCGCGGTCAGGTTCACCGCCACCACGGCGTCGCCGCTCAGGCCGTGCAGGGTCTCGCCGGGGCGCACGAGGAGCACCGGACGGCCGCGCTCGTCCACGCCGCCGCGGGCCGGCGAGGGGACGCCGTCGACGGCGAGCTTGGCGACCTCGGCGGTCGCGGCGAGGGTGCGGACCCGCTCGGGGATCGGCAGCATGACGCCTCCTTGGGCAACAGGCACAGTGATAGGTTAGGCTTACCTAAGTAAGGATTACCTAATCACATCGAGGTGAACGTGCGCTACACCGGCCCCAAGGTGCGACTGTCGCGTCGCGCGGGCGTCCCGCTGACCAGGAAAGCCGTCCGCTACTTCGAGACGCGCCCCTACCCGCCGGGCGAGCACGGCCGCAAGACCAACCGCCGCACCACCGGCGACTACGGGCTGCGGCTGCTGGAGAAGCAGAAGCTGCGCTGGTACTACGACGTCTCCGAGCGGCAGCTGCGCCGCTACTGGGGCCTCGCGGTGCGCAAGCCGGGCGCGTCGGGCGCCGAGCTGGTGACGCTGCTGGAGACCCGCCTGGCCTCCCTCGTGCTGCGCGCCGGGCTGGCGCCGTCGATCTACGCGGCCCGGCAGTACATCGCCCACGGGCACATCGCCGTGGACGGCCGCAAGGTGGACATCCCGAGCTACCTGGTCAAGCCGGGACAGGTCGTGTCCGTCAGGGAACGCTCGCGCGGGATGCAGCCGTTCGTGGCCGCCGCCGCCGGCATCCACGCCGACGAGCGCACGGCGGCGTACCTGTCCGTGGACCTCGCCGAGCTGCGCTTCACGCTGACGAGCCGGCCGGAGCGCGAGCAGATCGCGATCCCGGTCGACGAGCAGCTCGTGGTGGAGTTCTACTCCCGTTGACCGCGGCCGGGGGGCGTCGCGCGACGCCCCCCCGCGCGTGGCTCACTCGACCGGGCTGTGCCGCCGCAGCTCCGCGACCTCCTTGCGGAGCTCGGCGAGCTCCCGCAGGATCAGCTCGGAGTGCACGGCGGCGTCGTCCTGGAGCGCGGCGCGCTCCTCGGCGCTCTCCTCGTCCATGGCGCTGACCACGACCGCCATGAACAAATTCAGGATCACGAACGTGCACACCAGGATGAAGATGGTGAAGAAGATCCAGGCCGACGGGTGCTGGGTCATCACCTCCCTGGCGATGTTGCCCCAGTCGTCGCCCGTCATCGTCTGATAGAGGGTGAACAGCGAGGTCGGCAGGGTTCCGAAACGGTCGGGGGCGGCGGTGCCGTAGAGCTTGGTGGCCATCACCGCGGCCACGTACAGCACGAGGCCCAGCAGGACCACGATGGAGCTCATGCCGGGCATGGCGCGCAGCAGCGCCGAGACGACCCTGCGCAGGCTGGGCACCACCGACAGCAGCCGCAGCGCCCGCAGGACGCGCATCGCCCGCAGCACCGACAGGCCGCCGGTCGCGGGCGCGAAGGCGATGGCGACGATGATGAAGTCGAAGATGTTCCACGGGTCGCGGACGAAGCGCGTCCGCTCGACGTAGATCTTGGCCAGCAGTTCGACGGCGAAGATGTAGAGCGCCGCGTGGTCCACCACGGTCAGCAGGGTGCCGTAGCGCTCCACGACGGGTGGGAACGTCTCCAGGCCCAGCGTGGCGGCGTTGACCAGGATGACCCCGACGATGAAACGCTGGAAGCGCTTATGGGCGAGTACGGCACGAGTGCGTTCGCGCACGGATGATGCTCCTAGGGGAATGGAACAGGTGCCGTCCCATGATGGCGCAACATGATCAAGGCGGTCGCGGTATATAAGGACCCATGTCATATCCCCCGTACGACCCGCCCTATTACGGTCCCCAGGTGCACAACCACCCCAACGGCACGACCATCCTCGTGCTCGGCATCCTGAGCCTGGTGGTGTGCCTCTTCATCGGTCCGTTCGCCTGGTCGATGGGCAACACGGCGCTGCGCGAGATCGACGAGAGCGGCTACGTCTTCGCCAACCGCGGCCAGGTCCAGGCCGGGCGTGTCTGCGGCATGGTCGCCACCGCGCTAATGGCGCTCACTCTGCTGTTCGTCGCCTTCGGGGTCACCGTCGCCATCGTCACCTCCTGAGGCTTCCGCCGGGGCCCGCCGGCCGTAGTCGCCGAGCCCCGACTCCAGCAGGTCGAACGCCCGCTCCGCCTGTGTCCTGAGGTCGGGCTCGATGCCCGGCCAGTCCTCGCCCGCGCCCATGCGGCCGGCCGCGTACGCCCCGAGCAGCCGCGTGGCGGCGAGGATCTGCGCCGCCACCAGCCGCGGGGCGAGGTCCTCCGGCGCGGCGTCGAGCTCGTCGGCCAGCGCCCGCGTCAGCGCCGTCTCGCGCTGCTCCTGGAGCTCGCGCATCCTGGCGACCAGCGCGGGACTGGCGGCGACGATTCCGGCGAAGACGTCGGCGCCCTGGTTGAGCCCGTAGCGCCAGTCGCGGCCGGCGATGGCGTCGAGGAAGTCGCGGCGGAAGGCCCGCACCACGCTCTCGCCCGGCTCCCGCTCCCGCAGCACCCGCGCCGGCAGGTCCACGGCGACCTCCTGCCGGTCGGCGAACAGGTCCTCCTTCGTCCCGAAGTAGTTGAAGACCGTGTTCACCGACACGTCGGCCGCCCGCGCCACCTCGGCCACGGTCACGTTGTCGAACCCTTTGGCCATGAACAGCCCCATCGCGATGTCGGCGATGCGCTGCCTGGTCTCGCGCTTCTTCCGCTCCCGCAGCCCCTCTTCCATGCCTGCATGCTACCCAAATTGCAGTCACTCTAAAATTGTGGTTACCTCAATCTTGGAGGCGATGAAATGATTGAGACAACGGGTCTGACGAAGACCTTCGGCGACGCGACCGCCGTCGCCGGCGTGGACATCACCGTGGAGCCCGGCGAGATCGTCGGGTTCCTCGGCCCCAACGGCGCCGGCAAGACCACCACCATGCGCATGCTGACCACCCTGCTGCGGCCCACCTCGGGCACCGCCGTCGTGGCCGGCCGCGACCTGCTCGCCGACCCGCGCGGCGTGCGCCGGCGCATCGGCTACGTGTCGCAGGGCGGCGGCGTCCCGCCCGCCGAGCCGCTGCGCGGCGAGCTGGAGCTGCAGGGCATGCTGTACGGCCTCGGCCGCGCGGAGTCCGCCGCCCGCACCCGCGCCCTCCTCGACCGGCTGGAGCTCACCGGGCTGGAGGAGCGGCCGGGCGCCGCGCTGTCGGGCGGCCAGCGGCGTCGCTTCGACATCGCCTTCGCCCTGCTGCACGAGCCGGTCCTGCTCTTCCTCGACGAGCCCACGACCGGCCTCGACCCGCAGAGCCGGGCCAACCTGTGGGACCACGTCCGCGCCCTGCGCGCCGAGCGCGGCCTCACGGTCTTCCTCACCACCCACTACCTGGACGAGGCCGACGCCCTCTGCGACCGGCTGCTGATCATCGACCACGGCCGCATCGTGGCCGAGGGCGCGCCGGCCGCGCTGAAGAGCGGCGGGCGCACCCTCGACGACGTCTTCCTCGACATCACCGGCCGCTCGCTGCGCGAGGAGGCGGGGGTCTGATGCTGCGCGACACCTGGGTGCTGTTCCGCCACGGCGTGCGCACGACGCTGCGGCAGAAGGTCGGCATCGTCTTCGGGGCGGTGCAGCCGCTGCTGTTCCTGGTGCTGTTCGGGCCGCTGTTCGTGACGATCGGCACGTGGGAGACGCTCGTGCCCGGCCTGATCATCCAGCTCGGGCTGATGAGCATGGGCCTGGCCGGGTTCGGGGTGGTCTTCGAGCGGAGCTCCGGCGTGCTCGAACGCCTGCGCGTCACCCCGGTCAGCCGGCTGGCGCTGCTGCTCGGCCGGGTGCTCAACAACGCCGTCACGCTGATCATCCAGACGGCGCTGCTGCTGGCCGCCGCCTACGCCCTCGGCCTGCGGGCCCCGGCAGCCGGGGTGCTGGCGGGGTTCGCGCTGGTGCTGGTGCTCGGCGTCAGCCTGGCCGCCCTGTCGTACGCGGTCGCGCTCACCCTCGACCAGAACCTGTTCGCGCCCGTGATGTCCACCGCGGTGATCCCGCTGGTGCTGCTGTCCGGGTCGTTCCTGCCGATGTCGATGGCGCCGGGCTGGCTCGACGCCCTCTCCCGCCTCAGCCCCTTCCGCTACCCGCTGGAGGCGCTGCGCGAGCTGTTCCACGGCCACTACGCCAACGGGACCGTGGCGCTCGGCGTGGCGGTGACCGTGGTCTTCGCCGCGGTCAGCCTCACCGTCGGCACGCGCGTGTTCAACCGCGAGAACGCCTGAGTGATCAGGCCGCGCTCCGCGAGCGCCGGTCGAGCGCGGCCACGATCGCGCCGGGGTCGACGGTGCCGTACCCGTAGTCGTAGTCGAAGCCGACCTCGCTGCGGTCCTCGGCGGTGCGCCGCAGCAGCGCCCGGAGCTGCGCCGGCGACAGCAGGGCGGCCGGCCACCTGGTGCGGACCGCGGCCACCAGCCCGGCCGCGACCGGCGCCGCCGCCGAGGTGCCCGAGTCGGCCGCGCTCTCGCCGAGCGCCCGCGAGCCGGCGAAGCGCGTGTACGCGCACACGTCCGGCTTGCGGGCGGTCAGCCGCCCGGGGCCCCGGAAGGAGCAGCCCGTCCGCGCGCCGTTGACGTCCACGCCGCCGACCGACAGCGCGCGGGGGTGGGAGTTCGCGCCCGCGATGGGCCGGCTCGGGTACGGGCGGGGCCCGCCGGGGCGCTCCCGTCCGCGGTCGCCCGCCGCGAACAGCACGTCCGCCCCCATCCGGTCGAGCGCGGCCACCATGAGGTTGAACGGGTGCGCCGCGTTGTCGGAGTAGTTGCCCGGATGCCCGGCGGGGAAGTCGCCCTCCGGCGAGAACGACCCCCACGAGTTGCTCACCACCAGCGCCCGCGTCTCGGCCGGCTGGCCCTCCAGCACGCCGCGCAGGTGTGCGAAGGCGGCCACCGCGTCCGACAGCAGACCGCCCGTGGCGGTGCCTCCCGGCCGGGCGGGCGGCAGGGCGGGCGGCAGCAGCGGGATGTCGATGAGCGCGGCCCGCGGCGCGGCGATCAGCGCGTCGAAGGCGCACATCGTCCCGTGGCCCACCCCGGACTCGCCCGGCGCCGGAGCCGGCCGGCCGCCCGGCGGTCGCCAGCACCGGGCGGTGTCGACCGTCACCGCCCTGCCGAGCCTGCGGGCGGCGTGCGCGGCGTTGACGCCGGTGTCCAGCACCGCCAGCGCCACGCCGGCGCCGTCCAGCCCCTCGGCGTGCAGCCCGGCCACGCCGAGCAGCCGCTCGACGTCGTGCCAGTCGCCGACCGGCGCCTCGCCCACGGGGACGGGCGAGGGCTCCACGAGCGGGTCGGAGAACACCCCGACGACGTCCGGCCGCAGCGCGACGCCGGAAGCCGGCTCGTCGTCCGGGATCGTGCCGCGTACCAGCACCGAGGCGTCGCCGGGGGCCAGTGAGACGTCGAGCGGCCGGTTGAGCGGGAGCGGGTCGCCGCCCGCCCGGTGGACCGGCCGCGGCACCGTCACGGGCGCGAACGCCGGATCGAGCTCGACGCCCGGCAGGCCCGCCACCAGACCGGCGGCCAGGTCGGCGGCCACGTCGGCCGTGGTGACCTGCGAGGACGGGTCGGCGACGGCCGCGGCCAGATCGGGGGAGGGGCGGAGCTGGATCATCACGCGCATGGTCACCACCGGAGGTCGTGGGGAGCGAGTCACCCAACCTTGCTCCATCCGGCGGAGCCCGTCCAGCGCCTTCGGGAGGTTTGACCTGCGGAAACGCCGCAAAAACCGCGAAGCGGACGACATTTCTTCCGGCCTGTCAGGCTTCCATGATCCCGGTCCGTTCACTACGGTGAGGCTCCATGACGCTCCAGGCGCGCAAGCCGGTCGACGACGGAGAGAAGGCCCACTGGCTGGCGGTACGGCCGAGGCTCGTGCTCGCCAGCGCCTTCATGCTCTTCCTGGAGCTGGCGCTGATCCGCTGGACCGGGTCGAACATCGTCCACCTGAGCTACTTCACGAACTTCGTGCTGCTCGGGTCGTTCCTCGGCATCGGGCTCGGGTTCCTGCGCGTGGGGCGCTCGCGGCGGCAGCCGTACTACTCGCCGGTCGTGCTCGCCGTGCTCGCCATCGTGGTGCTGGCCTTCCCCGTCACCGTCGACCGCGACACCGAGGGCGTCCTCTACTGGACGAGCCTGTCCACCAGCGGGCCGCCCGCCTGGCTCATCCTGCCGGTCATCTTCTGCGCCGCCGCGCTCGTCCTCATGGGGCCCGCCGAGCTGGTCGGCCGCTGCTTCCCCGAGCTGCCCCGCCTGGAGGCCTACCGGTACGACCTCATCGGCAGCCTCACCGGCATCGCGGCGTTCACCGCGCTGTCGTTCCTGAGCGCGCCGCCGGTCTTCTGGGGGCTGATCGCGGCGATCTGCTACGGCGTGCTGCTCGTGCCCCGGCCGCGCTCGCTCTACCTCGGGCTGGTCACCGTCCCCTCCCTGGCCGTCGTCGGGCTGCTGCTCACCGAGACGCTCACCGCCGGGGCGGTCTGGTCGCCGTACTACAAGGTCACCTCCAAGCCCCTCACGGTGCTCGGGGTGCCCGTCACCGACATCGCGGTCAACGGCATCCCGCACCAGCAGGCCGTGCCCGCCGCCGCCCGCCTGCAGTGGGAGGCCCAGTACGGGCTGCCGTACGAGCGGGCCTCCAAGCCGCCCCAGGACGTGCTCATCGTCGGCGCGGGCAGCGGCACCGACGTCGCGATCGCCCTGTCCAAGGGCGCCCGGCGGGTGGACGCCGTCGAGATCGACCCCAAGCTGCGCGAGCTGGGCGGCTCGGTGCACCCCGACCGCCCCTACGACGACCCCCGCGTCACCACGCACATCACCGACGGCCGGGCCTTCCTGGAGCGCGGCGGCGGCTCCTACGACCTGATCCTGTTCGCGCTGCCCGACTCGCTCACCCTCGTCTCCGGGGCCAGCTCGCTGCGGCTGGAGAGCTACCTGTTCACCGAGGAGGCCATGCGGGCCGCCCGCGCCCACCTCAAGCCCGGCGGCACGTTCTCGATGTACAACTACTACCGGGAGAGCTGGCTGGTGGACCGGCTCGCCGCCACCATGCAGCGCGCCTTCGGCCACAAGCCGTGCGTGGACGTCGTCAGCACCGCCGGGCAGCAGGCCGTCATCACCGCCGGGCTGACGGCCGCCGACCAGCGCTGCGCCGCCGAGTGGCCCGGCGCCGCCGCGGGCACGCCGCCGCCCGCCGACGACGACCGGCCCTTCCTCTACCTGCACGACGCGACGATCCCGCCGCTCTACCTCGTCACGCTCGGGCTCATCCTCGCCGTCAGCCTGCTCGCCGTCCGCGTCGTCGCCGGCCCCTACCGGCGCATGCGCCCCTACAGCGACCTGTTCCTGCTGGGCGTGGCGTTCATGCTGCTGGAGACCAAGAGCGTGACCGGCTTCGCGCTGCTGTTCGGCACCACGTGGGTGGTCAACGCCGTCGTCTTCGCCGGCGTGCTGGTCGCGGTGCTCGCCGCCGTCGAGATCACCCGCCGCTTCCGCACCCCGCCGCTGCCCGTGATGTACGCCGTGCTGCTGGCCGGCCTGGTGCTCGCCTGGCTCGTCCCGAACGCCTGGCTGCTGTCACTGCCGGTGCCGCTGCGCGCCCTGGCCGCCGTAACGGTCGCCTTCCTGCCGATCTTCGCGGCCAACGTGGTCTTCGCCAAGCGCTTCGCCGAGACCGCCGACGCCACCACGTCCTTCGGCGCGAACCTGCTCGGGGCGATGGTCGGCGGCTGCCTGGAGTACGCGGCCCTGGTGATCGGCTACAAGGGCCTGCTCGTCGTCGCCGCCCTGCTGTACGTCGGCGCCTTCGCCCTGCTGCCCCGCAGGAGCGCCGCCCCCGCTTGACGGAGCCGGCCCGTCAGAGGCCGCAGAGCTCGTCCAGGGACTTGGCGCCGGCCTTCTGGGTGTTGCGGGTGGGCGTCTGCGTCGGCGTCCCGGCCTGGGCCCGCGTCGGGGACGCGGAGGGGGCGGTGACGCTGGGGGAGGCGGTGACGTTCGCCGTCTGGGCCTGGCGGGCCGGGCGGAGGGAGTCGGAGATCGCCTTCTTGGTGGCCTGGCGGATCTTGACCCAGTCCGGGCGGCCCGAGTAGAACTCCGGCGGCACGAACTGCAGGCTGGTGATCTTGGCGTCCTTCACCTTGACGGCCAGCTCCATGATCGGCGGGAGCAGGGGCTGCGGGATGTTCGTCTGCGCCATGCGCTTGGTGGCGCCGGCGATCTTCCTGAAGTTGGTGAGGATGACCTGGGGCGTGGCCTGCTGGGCGAAGGCGCCGATGACGCAGCGCTGGCGGGCCATGCGGGAGAAGTCGTCGCTGTTGACGCGGGAGCGGCCGTACCAGAGGGCCTGCTCGCCGCTGAGGCGGCGGTAGCCGGCCTTGATGGTGCCGGCGGTGCCGTACAGGCCGCCCCACTTGACGTCCGCCTCCACGTGGACCTTCAGTCCGCCGATGGCGTCGACGAGGGCGGCGAAGCCGTACATGTTGATGAGGGCGTAGTAGTCGATCTTGAGGCCGAGGGTGTAGCCGATGGCGTCCATCAGCGCCCGGGGGCCCATGTTCTTGGCGCCCATGATCTGCGGGTTGTCGTTGGCGTACTGCCAGACCTCGTTGAGCAGGCCGCCGTTGGGCAGCTCGGCCATGTAGCCGTTGGGGAACTGCTTGTGCAGCGGCGAGCTGGCCGGGAAGTGCACGTGCTGGAGGTTGCGCGGCAGGCTGAACAGCACCGTGTTGCCGGTCTTGATGTCGATGCTGGCCACGTTCATGCTGTCGGTCCGCACGCCGGTGCGGTTGCCGGCCGCGTCGCCGCCGATGAGCAGGAAGTTGACGCGGGTCTTGCCGGCCCAGGGGTCCTCGGGGTTGTGCGCGACCGTCGGCGTGCCCGGGTCGGAGGAGGACGGGAAGATGTCCTTCACGGTGTTGCGCAGGGTGACCATGGTGTCGGCGACGAACGCGAACGGCGCCATCACCGCCACGCACAGCACGCCCACGACGATGCCGGTCAGGATCTGGCCCTGCTGGTTGAGCCGTTTGGGGCTGAGCACCACGTACGAGCTGACCACGACGGCGAACCAGGCCAGCGCGAGCGCGGAGGCGATGATGATCACCGCGAGCATCATCCCGTCGCCGACGAACGCGGCGGCGTCGGTCAGGTTGCGGGTCAGCCCGAAGGCGAGGGCGGCGAGCAGCAGCACCGCGTACCCGCTGATGAGGATCAGCCCGGTACGGCGGCGCCCGGCGCGCAGGTGCGCGGCGCCGGGCGCGACGGCGGACAGTGCGGTCCAGCCGAGCACGGAGGCGGGCGTGAGCGGCCGGGCGAAGCGAGGGGCGCCGGGAGCCGGGCGGGGCCGGCGCGCCGGGCGTTCCTTTCTGCCTCCAGGCACGGTGCCCACCCCGTCGCGCTTTCTCACACCGGCTCCTTCAGACGCCTACCAGGCAGAACGGCCCCCATGCGGGGACAAGAATGCCAGGATTCTAGTCCCCATATCTGGACAACACAGACACTTCCCCAAGTCGAGATGAACTCCGCGTGATTTTCACAGGTGCCTCTCAGGACACCGTGGAGGACGGAGCCATCCACGTGTTGCACTGGTACGCCTTGTTCTTCTCCCATCCCTGACGGAACCAGCGGTTGTTGTTGGCGGGCGTCCCGTGGTCGCGCGGATAGCCCGGATAATCGCCCACCTGGCCGTAGAACCAGTACAGCCGGCTGCGCAGCGACGTGGTCACCGGATAGGAGGCGGCGACCGAGCGCATCCACATGCCGCCGAGGCAGGTGGCCTGCAGCTCCAGCCGCCTGCTGAGCCCGAGCTTGGTGCTCCGGCTGGAGGTGGCCAGCGTGCTGTCCCACCAGGAGTTCATCAGGCCCGTGACGTTCTGGACGTGGTGGCCGTACTCGTGGGCCATCATGCTGATGATGCCGCCGTGCCAGGAGATGATCTGGCCGTAGCCGCGGGCGTTGCCGTTGCCGCGGGCCATCGCCGAGGTCGAGGCGTAGATCGTGGAGTTGCGCGGGCAGTAGTACGGCACCATGCTCCCGGCGCTCGGGTAGTCGCCGCAGGCGCCCCGGCCCCGGCCGGAGGCGATGGCGTAGCCCGGCGGCCGGAAGTCGAAGCCCTGCTTCTGCAGGACCGGCCCCCACGCGCGGTCCATGCACTTGCCCGTCTTCAGGATCAGCGCCTTGAGCTGGCTGTGGCTGAAGATGCTCGCGTTGCCCGCCCGGCAGGAGATCCGGGGCAGCGTGCCCGCCCGGTAGAGGCTGTTGTTCTTGAGGCTCGTGTTGACCTGCACCTGCGCCGGCGGCGTCACCGTCTCCTCCGGGGTGCGGGTCGGCTGCCGGGTCGGCTGCTCGGTCGGGCGGCGGGTCGGCGGCCGGGTGGCGCGGCTGCGTTCCGGCGTGGGCTCGTACGTCGGGACCGCGATCGGCGTCGTCGTCTCCGACCGCGACGAGCTCTTCAGCAGGGCCGCGCCGACGACGATCAGCACGAACAGCGCCGCCAGCGAGCCGAACACCGCGCCGAGCACCCCGATCACGCCCATGCCCGACTTGCGGCGCGGCGGCGGAGGCTGCCACTGCCGTGGCGGCATCCGCGGCGGCGGAGGTGGCGGGGGAGGGGGTGCGGGCTGCCGGTAGTGCTGGGCGTACTGCGGCGGCGGGGGTGGCGGCGGCGGCATCTGCTGCGTGTAGGGCCGCGTCATGCCGTCCTGCGGCACTCCCTGCGGCGGGTACGGCGGTTGCCCCGGCCCCTGCGGTGGGTACGCGGGGCCCTGGGGTGGGTAGCCGGGACCCTGGGGCGGGTAGCCGGGCCCCTGGGGCGGATGGCCGGGCCCCTGGGGCGGGTAGGCGGGCGGGGGCGGCTGGGGCGGCGGCCCGTACGGACCGCCCTGCGGCTGCTGCTGCCGGCCGTGGCCGGGCGGCGGCCACGGGAGCGCGGGTGGCCTCTGTGGCTGTCCGGGCCCCTGTGGCGGGGGTGGATATTGCCCGTTACCTGTCACCCTGTCTCCCCGTTTGCCCCGTTGTCCCATTGCCGAGCTTCGTCCGGCGACTTGACGGACCCTTGGCAAATTTGGGGCAAAAGCATACTGATTTATCACCCGTCACGGATGTAGCAGTGCACGGTCACAGTCCGAAATCATTCGAGGTGATCTCGGTTATCTTTCGGTCTGGGGAGCGGGTGGTGTCCTAGCTTTCTTGGCATGAATCTCCAGCAGCTCCGCTATGTGGTCGCGACTGCGGAGCACCGCACCATGACCGACGCGGCCAGGTCGCTGTACATCGCGCAGCCCGCGCTCTCCCGCGCGATCCGCGATCTCGAGCGCGAGCTCGGCATGACCCTGTTCGCCCGTTCCGGCCGCGGCGTCGTCGTCACCGCGCAAGGCCGGCGGGTGGTCAAGCTGGCACGGGAGGCGCTCGACGCCGTCCACGAGATCGAGGGCCTGGCCCAGCACACCGGCGCGTCCGACGCCGAACTGCGCATCGCCTCGACGCCCAGCCTGGAGCCCGGTCTGGCGGGGCGGCTGTTGCCCGCCTACGCCGCCGAGCACCCCGGTGTCCGCGTCCAGATCGTGCGCTGCGAGGGCCGCGAAGCGGTCGTCAACGCCATCAGGGACCAGCGGGCCGACCTCGGTCTCACCGACCTGCCGGTGCCCGCCGACCTCGTCACCCACCCCCTCGAACGCCAGGAGATCGTGCTGATCTCCCCGCCCGGGCTCGAACTGCCCAACCCGGTGCCGATGGGCAGGCTGCACGGCATGCGCCTGGCCCTCCCGGCCCGCGGCAGCACCCGGCGCAGGGAGCTCGACGCGATGTTCGGCAGGTACGCCGTCACCCCGACGGTCGTACTGGAGACCGACGAGCGCAACGGCTGGCTCAACGCCGTCCGCGCCGGCCGGGCCTCGCTCCTGTGGTACCGCGGCATGGCCGAGCAGGCCGCCCGCGCGGGCCTCGTGGTGCGCTCGCTCGAACCGGCAGTGCGGCGCGTCATCGCCGTCGTGCACGCCCGTCGCCGGCTGCCGCTGATCGCCCAGGACTTCCTGGCCACCGCGGAGAAGGGAACGACCGCCGCCTGACCGACCGAACCGGGGAACGCTCCACTCACCCCTGAAACCCCGAAACCCCCGAAACCCCCGACACAGACGACCCCCCCGAGAACCCTCACCCCCACCCAAACCCCCTGCAGAAACCCCCCAACCGCACCGAAGCGCACCGACAAGGCCCGGCATCGTCCGAGCCCGGGGCCCGGCGACGCGGCCCGGCCCCCGAGGGAGCCCCTTCCAGCGGCCCCTCATCCAGCCCTCAGAGCACGGCCTCGCCCTTCTACGGCGACGGCGGCCGGGGGCAGATCCTCCCCGGGACACGGGAACACCTCATCGGGACACGGGAAGCCGCACCACCGCACGCAGTCCGGGCGCGGCGTCCTCCAGGACCACCGTGCCGCCGTGCGCCCGCACGGTCTCGCGCACGATGGCCAGCCCGAGCCCGGTGCCGCCCTCGTCCCTGCTCCGCCCGGAGTCGAGCCTGGTGAAGCGGTTGAACACCCGCTCGCGGTCCTGCTCCGGGATGCCGGGACCGTCGTCGGTGACGGTCAGCACGCCGTCGGCGGTCAGCGCCACCTCGATCTTCGAGGAGGTGTGCCGTGAGGCGTTGTCCATGAGGTTGGTCAGCACCCGGCTCAGGTCGAGCGCGTCGCCGCGGACCACGACCGGGTCGCAGATCGTCAGCCGGGCCTCGGTGTAGCGGTCCACGGCCCGGCGTACGACCTCGTCGAGCTCCACCGGCTCGCGCCTGGCCGGGACGCCGCCGCGCTCGTCCAGCCGGGCCAGCGCGAGCAGGTCCTCGGCCAGCCGGGACAGGCGCAGGGTGTCCTCCAGCGCGCCCTCGGCGGTCTCCTGCCAGTCCTGGCCCTCGGGATGGCCGAGCGCGACCTCCAGTTGCAGCCGGATGCTGGCGAGCGGGCTGCGCAGCTCGTGCGCGGCGTCGGAGACGAGCGCCCGCTGACGCTGCTCGGCCTCCTCCAGCCTGGCCAGCATGTCGTTGAGCGTGGTGGCCAGATGGTGCACCTCGTCGCGGGAGGCCGGCACGGGCAGCCGCCGGGAGCGCGCCGTGTGCGTGATCTCGGCTGCTCCCCGGCGCAGCGCCGCGATCGGGCGCAGCGTGCGGCCGATCATCAGCCAGCTCGCCACGGCGAGCAGCACCACCAGCGCGGGCGTGCCCACCATCAGGACCCGCCCGGCCGTGCCGAGGCTGGTGCGGATCTCGCTGATGGACCGGGCCGCTAGCACGGTCTGGCCGCGGTCCGCGCGCAGCACGACCACGTGCAGGAAACCCGGGACGGCGTACGGCCGCCCGTCCACCTCCACCGCCTTGCCGGACGCCAGCGCCCGCTCCCGGCCGGCGGCGTCCAGCAGCGGCACCAGCCGGTCGGCGCCGTACGTGACGTGCGTGATCCGGTCCTGTGCGTCGAGCACCTGCACGATCGTGCCGTCGTGGGTGGTGATCGGCGTGGTGAGCGTGCCGGAGTCGGCCGCCACGCGCACGACGTCCGCCTGCCGCCTGGTGCCGTCGTCCACGGTCGCCATCAGCGCCCGGTCGAGGACGCTGAGCAGCACCGAGGCCGACAGCGCCAGCGCCAGCGCGAGCACCGCGACGGCGACCGCCGACAGCCGGAAGCGCAGTCCCTGCCGCCGCCACCACGCCAGCGGCGAGCCGGGCGACCCGTCAGCCACCGTCGCCCGCCAGCCGGTAGCCGGCGCCGCGCACGGTCTGCAGCGCGTTCCTGCCGAACGGGACGTCGATCTTGCGGCGCAGGTAGCCGACGTACACCTCGACGACGTTCGGGTCGGTGTCGAAGGTGTCCCACACGTGCTCCAGGATCTCCGACTTCGACACCACCTCGTCGCGCCGCCGCAGCAGGTACTCCAGCAGCGCGAACTCCCGCGGCGTCAGCTCGATCGCGGTGCCGTCGCGCTCCACCCGCCGCCGCGCCGGGTCCAGCGACAGGTCGCCGGCCTGCAGCACCGCCGGGCGCCGGCCCGCGTCGCGGCGCAGCAGCGCCCGCAGCCGGGCCACCAGCACCACGTACGAGAACGGCTTGGTCAGGTAGTCGTCGGCGCCCAGGTCGAGCCCGTCGGCCATGTCGTACTCGCCGTCCTTGGCCGACAGCATGAGGATCGGCACCCAGTTCTCCTCGGCGCGCAGCCGCTTGCAGACGTTGTAGCCGGACAGCCGGGGCAGCATGATGTCGAGCACCACGACGTCGTAGTCGCCGTGGCGGGCCGCGTGCAGGCCCTCCTCGCCGTCGTGGGCGAGATCCACGGCGAAGCCCTCGGCCTGGAGCCCGCGCTGGAGCGCCGCCGCCATCCGCCGCTCGTCCTCGACGACCAGTACCCTCATGCGGTGATTCTCCCGTTCTGTCGCTGAGAGCGCGCTGAGAAGACTGAGAGGGGTCTCAGACTGTCTCAGGTCCGCCTAAGGATGCCTCACGCAGGCTATGAGCATCGACATACCGTTAAGGAGTGAGATGCGTAGAGGCACGTTCGTGAGGTGGGGAGTCCCGATCGCGGCGGCGGCCGTGATCGGAGCCGCGATCGGCGCCGGCCCCGTCATCGCCGCGGTGAGCGGCGAGCCCACGCTGCCGGAGCGCTCGGCCGAGCAACTGCTCGCCGACGCCGCGGCGGCCACCGCCAAGGACCAGGGCATGAGGCCGATGTCGGGCACCGTGCAGCAGACCGCTTCGCTCGGCCTGCCCGCGTTGCCCGTCACCGGCGGGGACACCGGCCCGCTCAGCCTGCTGTCCGGCACACACGAGGTGAAGGTCTGGTACGGCGGCGAGAACAAGATCCGCGTCGCCATGCCCACCCACCTCAACGAGACCAACCTGATCTACAACGGCGACCAGTCCTGGTACTGGGACAGCGCCACCAACACCGCCACCCGGCTGCGGATCAAGGCCGACGCCGGCGAGCAGCACGGGCTGCCGACGCCGCAGCCGACCGACGTGACGCCGCAGCAGGCGGCGCAGCGGCTGCTCGCCCAGGTGGACGAGCACACCGCGGTCCGGGTGATCAACACCGCCGAGGTGGCCGGCCGGCCGGTCTACCAGCTCGTCCTGGCCCCCAAGGCGGACGGCTCGCTGGTGCAGGAGGTGCGGATCGCGCTCGACGGCGAGACGTACATGCCGCTCCAGGTGCAGCTCTACGCCAAGGGGTCGGCCGAGCCCGCCTACCAGGTGGGCTTCACCCAGGTGACCTTCACCCCGCCGGCCGCGGAGAACTTCACCTTCACCCCGCCCGCGGGCGCCAAGGTGGAGGAGGCCACGATCGGCGAGGAGAGCATCGGCGCGAAGGCCGAGGAGCGCGCCGAGCACGCCGCCGACATGGCCGGCAAGGCCAAGCTGGTCGGCGACGGCTGGACGACCGTCGCGGTCGTGCCGTTCTCCCTCTCCGACCTCCAGAGTGAGGCCGCCGGGCCGGCCGGGCAGGACGGCCGGGGCGCGCAGGCGAACGCGCTCCTGGACAGCGTGCTCAAGTCCGCCACCCCGGTGAACGGCACGTGGGGCTCCGGCAAGCTGATCAGGACGAAGCTGCTGACCGCACTGCTGACCGACGACGGCCGCCTGCTGGCCGGCGCGGTCACCCCGGAGGAGCTCGTCCGCGTGGCGGGGACGCAGTGACACCCGTCACCACGACCGGCACGACGCAGGAAGCGGGGGCGCCCTTCGGGGCGGCCCCGCCCGCCGGTGACTCCGCCGCCGCCATCGTCACCCGCGGCCTCACCAAACGCTTCCGCGGCGGCCAGGTGGCGGTGGACGCGCTGGACCTGACCGTGCCGCGTGGCTCCGTGTACGGCTTCCTCGGGCCCAACGGCTCGGGCAAGACCACCACGATCCGCATGCTGCTCGGCCTGGTCACGCCCACGGCCGGCGGGTACGAGGTGCTCGGCCTGCCGTCCGCCAGGGCGCTGCCGCGCGTGGGGGCGCTGGTCGAGGGGCCGGCGTTCTACCCGTACCTGTCGGGCGCGGCCAACCTCATGCGCTTCGACGCCGCCGACCCGTCGGCGCGCCGCGCCACCGCCCGGCGGCGGATCGCCGACGCGCTCGACCGGGTCGGGCTGTCGGCCGCGGCGGGCAAGCGCTACCGGACGTACTCGCTCGGCATGCGCCAGCGGCTGGCCATCGCCGCCGCCCTGCTCGGCCCGCGCGAGCTGCTCATCCTGGACGAGCCCACCAACGGGCTCGACCCGCAGGGCACCCGCGAGGTGCGCGCCCTCGTCAAGGAGATCGCCGCCGACGGCACCACCGTCTTCGTCTCCTCGCACCTGCTGGCCGAGATCGAGCAGATGTGCACGCACGCGGCGATCATGCGGGCCGGGCGGCTGGTCGTGCAGGGCACGATCGGCTCGCTGAGCGCCGGCCGGGTCCCGCTCATCCGGGTCGAGACGCCGGACGTGACCGAGGCGGCGCGGGTGCTCGGCGAGCTCGGCCTGACCGGCGTACGGGAGGGCGCGGGCGAGCTCACCGCCGAACTGGGCGGTCACCGGCCCGAGATGATCAATGCCGCTCTGGTGGGGCAGGAGGTGGCGGTACGAGGGCTCGCGGTCGTCCGGCCGAGCCTTGAGGACGTGTTCGTCGGACTGACAGGAGAGGGATTCGATGTCGACGGCTGAGACCCGTACCCAGGCGGGCCCGGGCACCGCCGCGGCGGAGCAGTCGCGCCGCATGCCCGGCCTGGTGCCGGTGACGGAGACCCTGCGCACCGTCGAACGCCGCGCGCCCGAGCCCCTGACCCGCGACACCGGGGAGGTCGCCGGGGAGCACCCGGTCTGGGGAGGCGGCATGGGGACGTTCTGGCGGCTGCTCGCCTCGGAGCTGGCCCTGACCTTCCGCCGCCCCCGCAACATGGCGCTGCTCGCGGTGCTCGGCGTCGTCCCGGTCATCCTCGGCATCGGCCTGCGGCTCGCCTCGGGCACGGCCGGTGACGGCGAGATGGGCGGCATCGTCCAGAACCTCGCCGGGAACAGCCTCATGCTGACGTTCCTGTCGTTCTCGTTCCTCGTGCTGCTGCTCATGCCGGTGGCGGTGAGCGTGGTGGCGGGCGACGCGATCGCCGGCGAGGCGGGCGGCGGCACCCTGCGCTACCTGCTGGCCGCCCCCGCGGGCCGGGGCCGCCTGCTGGCGGTCAAGTACCTCAACGCGGTCGTCTTCGGCTACGCGGTCACCGCCGTCGTGGCCGTGACGGCGCTGCTGACGGGGCTCGCGCTGTTCCCCGGCGGCTCGGTGACGCTGCTGTCCGGCACCACGATCACGATGGGGGAGGGGCTGCTGCGCATCCTCCTCGCCGTCGGCTACGTGGGCGCCGCCATGGCCGCGCTGGCCGCCGTCGCGCTGGCGCTGTCGACCTTCACCGAGGTCGCCATCGGCGCCATCGCGGGGACCCTGGTGCTGCTCGTCGTCTGCCAGGTGGTGCGCGCGGTGCCGGCGCTCGCGCCGGTCACGCCGTACCTGCTGCCGACCAGGTTCACCGCGTTCGACGCGGTGCTGCGCGACCCCGTCGACTTCGCGGCGCTCCGCGACGGGCTGCTGTCCTTCGCCGCCTACATCGCGCTGTTCGGCTCGATCGCCTGGGCCCGCTTCTCCGGCAAGGACATCACGTCCTGAGCGGCTCCGGCGGCGCCGACCGCGGCCATGAGGCGGTCGAGGGCGGCCAGCTCGTCGGGGGCGAGGGCGGCGAGGGCGTCCGGCGGGCGGGCCAGGATACGATCGGCCCGCTCCGCGGCGGCCCGCCCCGCGTCGGTGAGCGTGACGATCCGGTGGCGGCGGTCGCCGGGATGGACGGTGCGCCGCACGTAGCCGCGGCTCTCCAGGTCGTCGACCACCAGCGTCGTGTACGGCCTGTCGGTGCCCAGCCAGGCCGTCAGCTCGCGCATGGTCAGCGGGCCGGGCAGCAGCCGGCGCAGCGCCTTGGCGCGCGAGAAACTCATGCCGAGGGCGTCGGCGACCTCCTTGCGGCGGTCGTCCTCCAGCACCAGCGCGCGCATCGCCGCCCACACACGGGAGAGTGCCGCGGCGCGGTCGTCGGGGGCCTCAGGGCCGCTCATGAGGGGCTTCCGTCCTGGATGAGCCGCTCGGCGGTGCGGGCGGCGCTCCGCTCGGCCCGGCGGCCCGTGGTGAGGACGCCGAGCAGCAGGATCGCCGCGCCACACCCGGCGCCCACCCACCAGCCGATGTGGCTGGCCTGCGGGAAACCGGTGGGCAGCGGGCCGCGTACGGCGGAGGTGACCAGCGCGCCGATCACCGCCACGCCGAGCGTCTGGCCGATCTGCCGGCTGGTGGAGGCCACGGCGGCGGCCACCCCCGCCTGCGCGACCGGCATCCCGGAGACGGCCGTGTTGGTGATGGGCGCGTTGAGCATCCCGAACCCCAGCCCGAACAGCACGTACGCGGTCAGCAGCTGCCAGAGCGGCGTGTGCGCGGTCAGGCCGGTCATCATCAGCATGCTGGCCGTGAGCCCCACCCCGGCGACGACCAGCGGGACGCGCGGCCCCGCCGTGCCGACGAGGCGGCCGGACACCGGCGAGGACACCGCCGTGAGCGCGGCCAGGGGCAGCGTCAGCAGACCGGCGTGCAGGGCCGAGTAGCCGAGGCTCTCCTGCAGGTAGAGGGTGTTGAGGAAGAGGAAGCCGCCGAGCGCGGCGAAGCCGCACACCGCGATCAGCGTGGCCCCCGCGAACGGCGCGCTGCGGAAGAAGCGCGGGTTGATCAGCGGCTCGCGGCGGCGCAGCTCGTACGGCACCAGCACCGCCAGCGCCAGCGCGGCCAGCGCGAAGCAGCCCAGCGTCTGCGCCGAGCCCCAGCCGGCGGAAGGCGCCTCGATCAGCCCGTACGTGAGGCTCGCCAGCAGCACGACGACCAGGGCCTGCCCCACGACGTCCACCGGCCGCGGGCGCGGCGCGCGCGACTCGGGCACGAACAGCGCGCACAGCACGAGCGCCGCCAGCCCGACCGGGATGTTGATCCAGAAGATGGACCGCCAGCCGACCGAGGCCACGAGCGCGCCGCCGAGCGGCGGCCCGAGCGCCATGCTGACGCCGACGACCGCGCCCCACACGCCGATCGCGCGGGCCCGGCTGCGCGGCTCGGTGAAGGTGTTGGTGATGATCGACATGGCGACCGGGTTGAGCATCGAGCCGCCGACGGCCTGCAGGGCGCGGGCCGCGATCAGCCACCCCAGGCCCGGCGCGAGCGAGCAGGCCAGGGAGCCCAGCGTGAACAGCACGAGCCCGGTCTGGAAGGTGCGCCGCCGCCCGACGCGGTCGCCGGTCGAGCCGGACAGCATGAGCAGCGAGGCCAGCACGACGGTGTAGGCGTCGATGATCCACTGCAGGCCGGAGAGGGAGGCGCCGAGGTCGCGCCGGATGGACGGCAGCGCGATGTTCACGATCGTGTTGTCCAGCCCGACGATGAACAGGCTGGTGCAGCAGATGGCCAGGACGAGCATCGGCCTCACGGGCCGGGCCTGCCCGGTGCGGAGGCCGAGGTTCGTCAGCGCCATGAAACGATTATATTGCCGTAACTAACTTTCTCCCGCCCCGGGCGCCCGGCGGTCGCGCCGCCGGGCGCGCGGGTCAGGCGCTGGGGCGGCGGCGCAGGCCGAGGGCGCCGATGATGACGCCGATCACGCCCACCGCGAGGCCCGCTCCGCCCAGCAGTCGGGCGGTGCCGTCCGTGCTGCCGGCCGCGGCGGCCGGCGCCGCGGGCGCGGCCGGGGACACGGTAGGCACGGCGGAAGCGGGGGCCGTGCTCGGGGCGACGGCGCCGTGGCCGTCGTCGCCGGTGGCCGGGGTGAGCTTGAGCAGCGGCGCCGGGTGCTCGGCCTCCGAGCCGTCGGTCTTGGGCGCCTCGGACCAGTCGACGACCTCACCGCTGGAGTAGGTCTGCTTTGTCGGGAAGACGAGCTGGTCGGTGTCGGTGGGCAGCTGCCCCATGGACACCTCGAACTCCTGGAACTGCCCCGGCTCGATCTTGCCGCCGGACCAGACGACCTTGGTCACGGCCTCCTTGAGCTCGCCGTACTCGGTCTTGACCGGCGTGGGCAGCTTGCCCTCGGTGACCTTCACCTTCCACCCGGGCACGGGCTTGACCGACACGAACGCCAGCGGGTGGTCGGCGGGGAAGGTGACCTCGATCGTCGTGGTCGAGGCGTCGTCACGCTCGTTGGGCACCCGGAAGGCGACCTTGGTGAAGCCGCCCTGCTCGGCCGAGCCGGGCTGGATGGTGACGTGGGCGAGGGCGGGCAGGGCGAGCCCGGCGGTGAGTGCGGTGGCGGCGGCGATCACGGTCGCGGCCCGGCGTACGAAGGACATGCGGAAACTCCACTTGAGAGGAAAGGGAAGAACAGGGGTGTCAGACGGTCAGGCGGGAAGTGGAGGACCACGCCTGGCCAGGCAGTGCCGGAGAACCGGCGCGAGAGGGACGGCCCGCGCGGCGGCCACCGGCGGGCGGGGCCGCACGGCGGGCACGGCGACCGGCCGCAGCAGCGTGAGACGCCGCCCGGCCCGCCGGAGCAGGGCCCACAGCGCGGCCTCGCCGCGCGCCAGCCACACCCCCGTGAGGAGCGTGGCGGTGAGGTGGGCGGTCAGCATGCCGGCGTTGACCGCGAGGCCCTGCCCGTGCCCGTGCACGGGGACGTAGGCGATGCTCTGGGAGCCGGCGCGGGCGAACAGCTCGTGCAGCCCGAGTTGCGCGCCGACGAGCACGACGTTGACGACCGGGGCCGAGCGCTCCCGGCCGGTCAGCGCGAGCCCCAGCCCGGCCGACGCCGCGAGCCCCAGCCCGGCGGCCCACGGAGCGGGCCCGGAGCCGCCGCCCAGCAGGTGGGCGAGGGCGGCGAGGGTCACGCAGACGGCGGAGAAGGCCGCCGTCCGCGCCAGCCTCAGGGGGAGTCGCGCGCGCATGGGTGTGCCACATCGTCTCACGGGGCAGGGTTGCATGTGGCCTCAACCGGGCGATGCCTGGGCGTTGCACACTGTTTGTCGCTAGGGTCGTGCCGATCTACGTTGACATAGAGGTGAGAACGTTGCGGCACTTAGGCGGTTTCCTCATCGGGTTGGTGGTCACGGCGGCCGTCCTGGCGGGTGGTGGCTGGGCCGTGACCCAGGCCGCCGCGCAGGCCGCAGCGCACGTCACGGGGCAGGCCCCGGTCACCCCCGCCGACAACCAGAAGCTCTGGATCGCGCTCGGCGCGATGGCCGCGGTCGGCCTGGTGTACGGGCTCGTGGTGGCGGGCCGGATCTCGCCGCTCGCCACTTTCGTGCCGTCCATGGCGCTGCTGTCCTGGACCGTCGTCTACGCGCTCGACCCGGCGCGCGCGATCTCTCTCGTCCCCGCCGAGCCGTCGGTGGACCAGATCGTCAGGGAGGCCGGCGCCGGCGCGCAGACCCTCCTGACGACGGGCGTGCTGGCCCTGCTCGGCGTGGCCCTGTTCATCCCCGTGCTGATGCCGTCGCGCTGGTCGCGCCCGTACGACGACGTCGACGACGACTACGAGAGCTCCCAGGAAGGCGGCTACTACTGATCCGGCCCCGCCGGCCGGCCGTCGGCGAGCACCGCCTCGCCCTTGTAGAGGCGGGTGACGACGTCCTCGATGTCCGCGTCAGCCGGCGCGGTCGCCATCAGGTCCGCCAGCGTGCCGTCGAAGGCCAGCCGGCCGTGGTCGATGAGCATGACCCGGCGGCACAGCCGTTCGACGTCGCCGAGATCGTGGGTGGTCAGCAGCACCGTGGTGCCCTGCTCGGCGTTGACCCGCAGCAGGAACTCGCGGATGCCGGCCTTGCTGACCACGTCGAGGCCGATGGTGGGCTCGTCCAGTACCAGCACCTCGGGCGCGTGCAGCAGCGCCGCCGCGAGATCGCCGCGCATGCGCTGGCCGAGGCTGAGCTGGCGCACCGGCGTACGCAGGAACGCGCCCAGGTCGAGCGCGTCGGTCAGCTCCGCCAGCCGGGCGCGGAAGGCGGCCCGCTCGACCTTGTAGAGCAGCCGGATCAGCTCGAAGCTGTCGGCCAGCGGCAGGTCCCACCACAACGTGGTGCGCTGCCCGAAGACCACCCCGATGCGCCGGGCGAGCGCGGTGCGCCGGCGCGAGGGGTCCAGCCCGGCCACCCGCACCCGGCCGGAGGTGGGCGTGAGGATGCCGCAGAGCATCTTGATCGTGGTGGACTTGCCCGCGCCGTTCGGCCCGAGGCAGCCGACGAACTCTCCGGCGGACACGGTGAACGACAGGTCGCGTACGGCGTGGACGACGTTCCTCCTGACCTTGAACGTACGTCCCGCCCGGTCGAGCTCGATCATCGTCAACTCCCGGTGGATCGGTAGTGCCTGACACCCCGCCGCCAGGCCAGCGCGGCCAGCAGGGCGAGGGCCGGCGCGGCGACCGGCCCGAGGAAACGCATGAACTCCGGCGTGCCGAACGGGTCGGCGCGGTCCAGCACGTACAGGCCGGGCTGCCAGTTGACGAAGGCGAGCGGCAGCACGTACGTGACGCCGCGCACCAGGTCGCGCCCGTAGATGGCGAGGGGGTACTGGGTGAGCTGGTGACCGCCGTAGGTGAAGGCGTTGACCACCTCGGGGGCGTCGGTCAGCGCGAACTGGGCCGCCCCGGCCAGCGTCCACAACGAGGTGAAGATGACCAGCCCCGTGGCCGTCATCACCGGCAGCATCCACAGCCGGCCCGGATCGAGGTCGAGCGCCGCGACCGCCCAGACGAGCACCACGCCGGCCTGGACGACCCGGCCGGCGCGGCTGGGGGTGAAGCGGTCGGTGGCGAGCTGCAGCCAGGCGCCCGCCGGCCGGATGAGGAAGGTGTCGAGCGTGCCGTCCTTGATGTGCCGGCTCACCCGGTCGAGGTTGCTGACGAACATGTCGCACAGCGTGAACGGCAGGCTCGCCGCCCCGTAGAGGAACAGGACCTCCTCGCGGGAGAAGCCGGCGAGGCTGGTGGTGTTGGCGAAGACGACGAGGATGACGGCCAGGTCCATGGCGGCCACGGCCAGGCTGAGCACGGTCATCAGCCAGAACGAGACGGGATAGGCGGCCGCGGCGCGCGTCCACGTCCAGGCCAGCAGGAAGTAGGTCCTAACCACCCTGGATCACCACCTTGTGGCGGATCGCCCGGGTGGCCAGCGCGCCGAGCCCGAGCAGCACGGCCGCCCAGAACGCCTGGAAGGCCAGGGACGGCAGGACGGGGGCGGCCCCGAGATAGAGGTCGGTGGGCACCTGGACCATGGCCGCCCACGGCAGCGCGGCGGCGAGGTCACCGAGCGCGCCGGGGAAGATCCGCAGGGGCAGCATCATGCCGGAGAAGAACGTGCTGAGCACCAGCGACAGCACGGCCACGCCGCGGTCGTCGACGAGCCAGCAGACCGACAGCGCGACCAGGTAGCGCCAGCCGAAGCTGACCACGACCGCGAGCACGAGGCCGGCCAGGAACGCCGCGCACTGCCCGGCCGTGGCGGGCAGCGTGATCCCGAACACCGCCGCGCCGACCGCCATCGGCGGCAGGCCGCGCACCAGGAACAGGTAGACGGCCCGGCCGATGTCCTCGGCCAGCGTCCAGAGCTGCAGCGGGGCGGGGCGGACCAGGTCGAGCGCGATGTCGCCGCTGCGGATGCGCTCGGGCAGGCCGAGGCCGCCGCCGAAGAGCTGCATCGGGGCGATGAGCGCCTGGGTGACGAAGCAGTAGGTGACGGCGTCGGTGAGGTCGTATCCGGCCAGGCCGGGGCGGGCCTGCCAGAGGGCGATGAGGATGTAGGCGCGCAGGACGCCGAACACGCTGTTCGTGAACGCGCCGGCGAGCGCGGCCCACACGTAGGTGGCGTGCTTGCGGAAGCCGTACCGGACGAGCCGGGCATAGAGCGGGACGGTTTTGCACCTCCGGTGTGTGAGGGCACGGTGACGAACCGTGTCCGGGCCCGCGCACGGGCCTGCCGATGGGAAAGCAGGGAATTATCCGTCGGTGGCCCGCGAGCCCGCAACGGATTTAACACGCCCTCGCCGCCGGAAATATTTAGGAAATATCCGGGTAAGAAATGAGATACCTACTGGCCGGTAGCGAGG
Source organism: Nonomuraea sp. LP-02 (assembly GCF_036289125.1). Taxonomy (NCBI): domain Bacteria; kingdom Bacillati; phylum Actinomycetota; class Actinomycetes; order Streptosporangiales; family Streptosporangiaceae; genus Nonomuraea; species Nonomuraea sp. LP-02. The sequence goes on from NZ_JAXCLK010000001.1 coordinate 1,377,027, forward strand.
GCCGTATCCGGGGGAATGAGACCTGTCGGAGGGTCGTTATGCGGATCAATGGGGATGTGATACCCGAATACCCCTTGAGCTGGCAGGCCCGCGCGCTGACCGGAGTCATGTGGGGCACGCTGAAGCCGGCGTCCACGCTCCTCATGCGGCATCCACTCGCGCTGGCCGGCGCCGCCCGCGTCGGCGAACTCGCCCGGCTCGTGCAGGCGCCGCAGCCGGCCCACGTGTCGATCGTGCCCGCCGCCTTCTCCGACTGCGGCGGCGAGTGGGTGCGCGGGGGTGAGGAGCTGGAGGAGAACAAGGTGCTGCTGTACTTCCACGGCGGCGGCTACTTCTCGTGCTCGCCGCGTACCCACCGCTCCATCACCTGGCGGCTGTCGGTGGTGGCCAGGCGTCCCGTGCTGGCGCTCGACTACCGGCAGGGCCCCGTGCACAAGCTGGCCGACTCGCTGGCCGACGCCCTCGACGCCTACGAGTGCCTGCTGCGGCGCGGCCACGCCCCCGAGGACGTCATCGTCGCGGGCGACTCCGCCGGCGGGCACCTGACGCTGGCCACGCTGCTGGCGCTGCGCGACCGTGGCATGCCGCTGCCCGCCGCCGCCGTCTGCATGTCGCCGTGGACCGACCTCACCGACATCCCGCGCCGCGCCAACCGCTGGCAGGACCCGCTGCTGCCGGCCAGCCGGGTACGGTGGCTGGCCCGCCGCTGGACCGACGGGCTCGACCCCCGCGACCCGCTGGTCTCGCCGGTGCTCGGCGACTTCACCGGGCTGCCGCCGCTCATGATCATGACCGGCTCCACCGAGGTGCTGCGCGACGAGGGGCGGCGGGTGGCCGAGGCGGCGCGCCGCGCCGGGGTTCCCGTCCGGTACGAGGAGTGGCGGCGCATGCCGCACGTCTTCCCGATCCTCGCCGACGTGCTGCCCGAGGCCCGGATGGCCTTCCGGCACATCGCCAGGTTCCTCGCCGCCGCCGGTGCCAGGCCGGCGGTGCGGGATGACGAGGCGGCCGCCTGAGCGTTCCCCGATTGAGGGGTCTTCCTGGCCCCGTTCGCCCGGCAGCGTGTAAGGTTAGGTATACCTTACTTGCGTCAGGGGGCAGTGACATATGGCTGACAGGCCCGTGGACCACCACCGGGGGATCGTCCAGCGGACCGAGCGGCTCTCGCCGCACATGGTCCGCGTCGTGGTCGGGGGCGACGGGCTGGCGGACTTCGCGACCTCCGGCCTCACCGACCACTACGTCAAGATCGTCTTTCCGTACGAGGGCGTCGAATATCCCCGTCCGTTCAGCGTGAAGGCGTGCAGGGAGACCATGCCCCGCGAGGTGTGGCCGCGCCTGCGCACCTACACGGTGCGCGCCTGGGACCCCGACGCGCTGGAGCTGACCCTCGACTTCGTGGTCCACGGCGACGAGGGCCTCGCCGGCCCCTGGGCCGAGCGGGCCGCGCCCGGCGACGAGGTGTTCCTGCTGGGGCCGGGCGGCGGCTACGCGCCCTCCCCGGAGGCGGGCTGGCACCTCATGGTGGGCGACGAGAGCGCGCTGCCCGCCATCGCCGCCTCGCTGGAGGCCCTGCCGGACGGGACGCTCGCGTACGTGCTCGTCGAGGTGGAGGGGCCGCAGGACGAGCTGAAGCTCGGCACGGCGGCCGAGGCGCACATCACCTGGCTCTACCGGGGCGACCGCCCGGTGGGGGAGCGGCTGGTCAAGGCGGTCCGCGAGCTGGAGTTCCCGGACGGGGACGTGCACGCGTTCGTCCACGGCGAGGCCGGCTTCGTCAAGGAGCTGCGCCGCCACCTGCGCGTCGAGCGCGGCATCCCGCTGGAGCGGCTGTCGATCTCCGGCTACTGGCGCCGCGGCGTGGACGACGAGGCCTGGCGCGAGGTCAAGCGTGACTGGAACCGGAAGGTGGAGGCCGAGGAGGCCGCTGCCCTCGCGAGCTGACCCTTGGGCGTCGCCGTCCAGAGGGGCCAGCAGCCGCCCCAGGGTGGAGGCTGCCAATCGCATGGAGGGCGGCACGCGGCGGCAGCGGGGTCATCAGGGGTCGCATTTGTCATCTCCGCACTGGGGTGCCCTGCTACTCGCCTGCCCGGCTAAGTGCCGCGCTGGGTCAGCTCATCGGTCACTTCAGTGGTGCGAAGAAGGCTTGCAGGTCCGCGGCCAGCTCGGCCGGGGCCTCCATCGCCGGGAAGTGCCTGCCGCGCCGGAACTCGGTCCAGTGCGCGTCGGCCGGCGCCGGGACCAGCTTTCGTACGGTGTCGTCCGCTCCGAAGACCGCGAACCCCTGCGGTACGGCCGGCGGCGCACCCCACTCCGAGGAGTGCGCCTGCTCGTACAGGGTGTGCGCGGCAGTGACGCCGCAGCCGGTGAACCAGTACAGGCTGACCGTGGTGAGCAACTGGTCGCGGCCGATCGGCAGGTCGGTCCACTCGTGGAACTTCTCGGCGATCCAGGCGAGCTGCAGCAGCGGCGAGTCGACCAGCCCGTAGCCGATGGTCTGCGGCCGGCTGTTCTGGATCGCCAGGTAGCCGGAACCCTCCCTGGTGAAGGCGTCCATCCGGTCCAGGATCAGCTTGTCGAGCGGGTCGTTCTCATTCAGCCGGTCCGCCATTCCAGGCAGGAAGGTGGCGGTGCTCGCGGCAGTCAGCGGATCGGTCACCACGTGTACGCCGATGACGTGCTCGCCGTCGAGGCCGGCGACCATGCCGGACACGCCCGCGCCGATGTCGCCGCCATGCAGGCCGTACCGCTCGTAGCCGAGCCGGCGCATCAGCTCGGCCCAGGCGCGTGCGGTGCGGCCCATCGCCCAGCCCGTCCCGCCGAGCGGGGTGGAGAAGGTGTACCCGGGCAGGGACGGGGCGACGACATGGAAGGCCTGACCGTCCACCGGGTCGACCAGCGGCTCGATCAGGTGCAGGAACTCGGCGACGGAGCTGGGGTAGCCGTGGGTGATCAGCAGCGGTTTCGCGTCGGGCTGGTCGGACCTGACGTGCAGGAAGTGGATGCGCTGGCCGTCGATCTCGGTGGTGAACTGCGGGTACTGGTTGAGCCGCGCCTCCTGGGCGCGCCAGTCGTACTGCATGCGCCAGTAGTCGGCGAGTTCCCTCAGGTAGGCCGCCGGTACGCCGCGGGCCCACTCCACGCCCGGCGACTCGCCGGGCCAGCGGGCGTTGACCAGCCGGTCGTGCAGGTGGTCGACGTCGGCCTGGGGGATCTCGATGTGGAAGGGCAGAATGCCGTCGCTGATGGCGCTTCTCCTAGTCGACAGAGGCCGGTACGGCCTGGGGGTTGTCCGGGCGCTCTTGCGCTCACCTGGAGAAGAGTAGGGACGATAGGGGAAAGAACCGTTCCTGGATAGTCGTCAGGATCGAAGAATGTCGGAAACCTCGGCGCGGCTGCTGCGCCTGCTGTCCCTGCTGCAGGCTCAACGCGACTGGACCGGTACCGAGCTCGCCGCCCGGCTCGGCGTCACCACCCGCACGATCCGTAATGACATCGGCCGGTTGCGCGGGCTGGGCTATCCGGTCGACGCGCGGCCGGGTGTGGCCGGCGGGTACCGGCTCGGCACGGGTGGCGCCCTGCCGCCGCTGCTGCTGGACGACGAGGAGGCGGTAGCGGTCGCCGTCGGATTGCGTACCGCCGCGAACGGCTCGATCGCGGGCATCGAGGAGACCTCGGTGCGTGCGCTGGCCAAGCTGCAGCAGATGCTTCCCGCGCGGCTGCGCCACCAGGTCAGCGCCTTCCAGTCGTACGCGCTGCCGATGCCGTCGCCTGGCCCGCGGGTGGATCCGGACGTGCTGACCGTGATCGCGAGCGCGTGCCGGGACCATGAGCGGCTCAGGTTCGACTATCGGGCGCATGCCGGCGCGGCAAGTCGGCGCTCGGTCGAGCCGTACCGCCTGGTGAACGACCGGCGGCGCTGGTATCTGGTGGCCTGGGACCTGGACCGGGACGCCTGGCGTACCTTCCGGGTCGACCGGATCGAGCCGCGGACGCCGGCCGGGCCGCGCTTCACGCCCCGCCGGTTACCGCCCGACGCGGAGATCACGGCGCGGGTGGCCCGCGGATCCGGCGAGGCGACCTGGCGGTACCGGGCGCGGGTGATCGTGCACGCGCCCGCGTCGTACGTGCGAGGTCGGCTGCCGATCCCCGTGGAGGTGGAGTCCCTTGGCGATGACCGGTGCGCCTTCGAGCCAGGCTCGGACCATCCGCAGATGCTCGCCCTCCATCTGGGCCTGCTGGACGCGGATTTCACGGTCGTTGACGCCCCGGAACTGGTTGACGCACTGCACGCCCTGACGGAGCGCTACCAGCGCGCGATCGACGCCAGCCGGCGGACGCCTGCCCGCTCCGCGCACAGTGCTCCATGAGGCCGGATGATCGTTGGGTGGCTACGCCAGTCGATCAAGGCCCTGGTCCCCGGGGTCCAGGAACACCGGCCCCACCCGCAGCTTCAGGCCCTCCCATTCCTCACCTTCAGGGAATGACCGCCTTACCTCCAATACCCCTTAAGTAAGACATGCGGACAGCCTCCGCGGATCCGGCCACAGTGTGCCTTGGCCGTGTTCCAGACAGGAGAGGCGAAATCCGGATGGCGCGTGGTGAGAGCGGCATGCCTCCCGGCGTGCGGCCCCTGGCGGCGGGCGACCCGATCGTCATCGGCCGATATCCGCTCCTCGGCCGTCTGGGAGCGGGCGGGATGGGAGTCGTCTACCTGGCCGAGCACCCTCGGGGCGGCCTCGTCGCGCTCAAGACGCCACACGCGGCGCACCTCCACGATGCCACGCTGCTGGCCCGCTTCGCCGAAGAAGTCGCCTTCTCGCGCAGATTGGTGCCGTTCTGCACCGCCGCCGTGCTGGAGGACGGCGCCGACCACGAGCGGCCGTACCTCGTCACCGAGTACATCCCGGGACCCGCGCTCTCGCAGGTCGTCCTCGCCGCCGGACCCCTAACGCCCGGCCTCGCCTACGGCGTCGCGCTCGGCGCGGCGGCCGGCCTGGTGGCCGTGCACGAGGCGGGGTTCGTGCACCGCGACCTCAAGCCCGCCAACGTGCTGCTGTCGCCGCGCGGGCCGCGCGTCATCGACTTCGGCATCGCCCGCGACCTCACCGGCGAGCGCGGCGCGGACGCCCACACCCAGGCCGGGCAGGTCATGGGCAGCCCCGGATGGGTCGCGCCCGAACGGCTGACCGGCGGGCCCGCCCTCCCGGCGGCCGACGTCTTCGCCTGGGGGTGCGTGGTGGCGTTCGCCGCGTCCGGGCACCACCCGTACGGGAGCGGCCACGGGGGCGACGAGACGGAGGCGATCACCCGGCGCATCCTCTTCGAGCCGCCCCGGCTGGACCGCCTGCCCGTCCTGCTGCGGCCCGCGGTGGAAGCGGCGCTGGCCAAGGACCCCGGCCAGCGGCCCGGCGCCGCGGAACTGCTGCGGGCGCTGCTGGCGGCGGGCGGGATCGGCGTTCCGTGGGATCTGCGGCAGGCGGTGGAGGGGGTGCTCGGGCGGATCTGGACTCCGGTGCCGTACCCGGTGGGCGACGACCCGCCCCCGGGGGCGCGGTCCGGACCTCCGCCTGGGGTGTGGCCGGGGGAGCCGTCCGCGCCGTCCTCCGGGCCGCCGGGGCCGTCGTCCGGGCCGTCGTCCGGGCCGTCGTCCGGGCCGGGGGACGGGCGTCGCCGAAGGCGGGCCGGGGCCCATTTGTCGCACGCGACCTTCGCCGCCCTCGCCACCGTCTCGATCGCGGCCGTCACCGTCATCGCCGCCGCGTCCGGTCCCGGGCAGGACGTGGAAGGCGGGTCCGTCGCGCCGCCGCCCGCCGTGGTGCCGCAGTCCAGCGCCGACTCCACCCTGCGTCCTCCCCATGCCACCCGCACCGGCGGCCCGCCGCCGCCCGGCCGCGTGGACACCCCGATGACGGTCCCCGCCGTCGAGCCGCCTTCCGGCCGGACCCCCACCGTGTACGTCACCCGCACCCGCACGGCGGGCACCGTCGCCGTCGTCCCCCCGGTCCCGGACCGGGAGGACACCTCCCGGCCGCCCACCGCCGGAGACCCCGGCGACCCCGATCCGGGCGGCCCCGATCCGGGCGAGTGCGCGAACCCGGCGAGCCGGCGGCGCGGCCACGCGGCGGCCCGCCGTGACTGCCCGCGCCCGACCGCCTCGATCACCACGATCCCCCAGGACGGCCCCGGCGAGTCCCCGGACCCGTCCACGTCGGCCCAGCCGACGCCGACGGCCACGGGAAGCTCCTGACCGGGCCGGACGGGGGCACGGGTGCCGGCCGGACCAACTGGCGGGCGGCCGGCACCCGCGTGCCCCCTACGGGGTGCGGGTCAGCGTACGCGGGCCTGGGAGGCCGAGGCGCCGCCGCGCGAGGACTCCCAGCCGGCGACCACGGCAGGATCGGCGGCGAGGGCCCGGGTCAGCGGGACCTTCACGGTCGTCGTGCCCCGGCGCGGTACGGCGGCGACCGCCGAGCCCGCCGTGCCCCGCGCGTCCCGTACGAACAGGTGGGCCTTGCCCGGCCCCGCCGCCCGGAACGTCACCGTGACCGCGTTCCCGGCCCGGACCGCCGTGACCACCTGCCCGGCGTCCGCCGCCGCGGGGCCGCCGGCCGGTGGCACGTTCACCCGGACCGCCTGCTCCAGCGACTGCGGCGAGTCGAGGCTGGACAGCGCCGTGTCCGGGATGACCGGTTCGGGCGCCGGCCGCTCCGTGGTCCGGTATCCCGCCAGCGACGCCACGCCCCACCGGTACGGGTCGCCCTGCACGCCGCCCCACGTCGACCAGCCGATCCGGGTCTGCCCGGTCTTGTCCTGGGTGTCGGAGTCGTACACCAGGATGTTGAGCCCGAGGTGCTCCGGATCCACCGAGCCGGGCAGCAGCTCCAGCGGGATCGCCGCCTCGACCGTGTACTCACCGGGGGAGACCTTGGAGGCGATCCGCATCCCGGTGGCCGGGCCCTGCCGGTTGTCCGCGTCGCGCAGCGCGCACGGCGGCCCCTCGGCGGTCACCGGCAGCACCGCCGCCTTGAACGTCGTCGAGGTGTTCTCCGACGTGCCGCGCGGGTCGAGCGCGATCTCCACCGCGTCGGTACGCCAGTGCCGCTTGCAGTCGGTGGCGGCCAGCCGGGTGCCGAGCACGTCGTCCTTGACCCGGACCGCCACGTACAGCGTGTCCTCGTGCCAGGCCAGCCGGGCCGTGGCCGAGCAGTCGGCCGCCGACGAGCACGCCGTGCCCTCCCACAGCCGGGAGACGTCGATCGCGGGCCCCGGATAGCCGGAGTCGTCCCCGTCCACGTCGAGCGCGGCGCCGGCCTGCGGGATCGTGGCCGCCGGCACCAGCTCCAGCGCGGGCCGGCCGGTGACCACGCCGTCCACGGTGACGGTGTAGGCGTAGTCGCCGCCCTCGTTGGACGTCTTCAGCGAGGCGTCGGTGTTCGTGACCGTGAACGGCACCGTCGCCGACGCGCCCGGCGCCAGCTCGGCATAGGCGGCCTCGGCCCGGTCGGCGGCGAAGCCCGCGGGCAGGTCCACGCGTACGGTGCCGGAGCGCGGCGCGTCGCCGACGTTCGTCACCACGACGCCGACCTGCCGCGAGCCGCCCGACGGCAGCGTCAGCACCGGCGTCACCAGGCCGCGCAGCTGTGGCACGCCGACGCCCGAGGTCCACTTCTCGTACTGGGCGACCTGCGGGAGGAACTGCTGCTGGCCGCGTACGGCGGGGCTCGCCTCGACCTGCCGGTCGGTGTAGCCGCGGCCCCGCTCGGTGGTCAGCACCGCGCCGATCCGCGCCCGGCCCGCCGCCCCCGTCGCCGGTGTGACGGTGAACCGCGCCGAGGCCGGCCGCCCGGCGGTGATCCGGCCGAGGCCGCCGGAGCCGGCGACGGTCCAGCCCTCGGGGACGCGCAGCGCGGCCGACGAGCGGCCTAGCGGTTCGCGGGCGGTCACCGAGACCTCGACGGTGAACGGCGTCCCCGGCCGGACGTCGAACGTGCCGGTACGCAGCGAGAGCCCGGTGCCGAGCGGCACGGACCCCGACGGGCGGGTCAGCACGCCGTCCAGGATCGCCGTGGGCGCCGCCGCGGCCGGGGTGCCCGGCTCGGGGAACGGCACCCGCGCGTCCACCTGGGTGAAGAAGTCACAGCCGAGCTGCGCGGGGTCGGCGGGCACGTCGGGGAAGACGGCCCATCCTTGGGAGGCGTAGACGCGCTGGGAGTCCCGTTCGATGGCCGCCCACGTCCGGCCGCCGGTCGAGGTCCGCCCGCTCCACACGCCGTACACGTTCTGCGCCGGGTTCGCCGGACGGAAGGTCGCCCCGCAGGACGGCCCGACCTGCGACGTGCCGCGCCCGCCGCCGGTCAGCAGCCGCGCCGGCGCGAACGGCTTCAGCCCTTCCCGCGTGATCTGCTCGGGGAACGCCTTCGGGTCGGCCGCCGCGTAGAACGCCTCGATCGCCAGCCTGGCCGCCTGCTGATGGTTGCCGTGGTTGCCGGGCGTCGGGGCCGGGTCCATGGTCAGCAGGATCTCCGGCCGGGTCTGACGGACGACCCTGACCACCTTCTCCAGCGTGTCGCCGCCCCAGACCTGGTCGGTCAGCGGGGCGCTCACCGTGTAGTAGAAGTCGACGTCGTCCAGGTTGAACACCTCGCGCACGCCGGCCCCGCCGACCGCCGCGCGCTCCTCGGCCTCGCGCAGCAGCCCCAGCGCGGGCCCCTCCTCGGGGCCGACGGCGTTGCCGCCGCCCTCGCCCCGCGTGACGGTGACCACGCCCGTGCGGACGCGGTGGTCCTCGTTCCACTGGCCGAGCGTGGACAGGCTGAACGCCTCGTCGTCCGGATGCGCGCCGACGAACAGCGCGTCGAGGTCCACGGGCGCGGCCGGGGCCGCCGCGGCCGCCGCTTGGGAGGGCAGGGCGGGCAGGGCGGCGGCTCCCGGGACGAGCATCAGAAGGGCGGACAGGAACAATCGCATGGCGCCTCCGGAGGGTCTACTCGCGAACCGCCCCTTGGAGCAGCCCGCGGACGAAGTGTCGCTGGAGGAACAGATAGAAGATCACGACCGGCGTCGCCACGATCACCGACCCGGCCGCGAGCAGCGTGAAGCCCGAGGTGTGCTGGCCCTGGAAGAACGCCAGGCCGAGCGGCGCCGTACGCAGCGACTCGCTGGTCACCATGATCAGCGGGATGAGGAACTCGTTCCACGTCCACATGAAGACCAGCACCGTCAGCGTCACCACCGCCGGCCGCGCCGGCGGCACCAGCACCTGCCACAGGATCCGCCACGTCGAGGCCCCGTCGATGCGCGCCGCCTCCACGATCGCCCGGTTCGAGGCGCGGAAGTAGGCCCGCATCCAGAACGTACCGAACGCCACCGACAACGCCACCTGCGGCAACGCCACCGACCAGAACGTGTCGATCAGCCCCAGCGAGCGCAGGTCGAAGTAGAGCGGCACCGCGACGGCCTCGCTCGGCATCATGATTCCGAGCATGAACAGGTAGAACAGCGCCGACTGCCCGCGAAAGCGCATCGTGCCGAACGCGTACCCGCTCATGACCGACAGCACCACGCTGACCACCACGACGAACGCCGACACCGCGATGCTCGTACGCAGGTAGGTCCCGAACCGGCCCACCTCCCAGGCCGCCGCGAAGTTCGCCGGCCCCGCCGTCCCGCCGCTGTCGGACGGGCCCAGCGCCGCCCCCAGGATCGTCACGATCGGCAGCAGTGCGAACACCGCGAACACCGACAGGATGACGTAGTTGGCCACCCGCTCCCCGCGCGAGATCACGTGAGCCCCCTGTCGGCGAACCGGTTGATCCCGAACGAGATCACGAAGATGAGCAGCGCCAGCGTCACCCCGACGGCCGCCGCCGAGCCCACCTGGCCGAGCCCGAAGGCCCGGTGGTAGACCTCGTACGACGGCACCGTGGTGGACGTGCCGGGACCGCCGCGTGTCGTCACGTACACCAGGTCGAACGTGCGCAGCGCGGCGATGACCGTCAGCGTCAGGGCGACCGCGATCTCCCCGCGCACCGACGGCAGCGTCACGGCGAAGAACTCCCTGACCGCGCCGGCGCCGTCGAGGCGCGCGGCCTCGTACAGGTCGGGCGGCACCCGGCTCATGCCGGCCAGCAGCAGCACGGTCACCAGCCCCGTCTCGACCCACGTGCCGACCACCCCGACGGCGGGCAGCGCGAAGGTGTAGTCGCCGAGCCAGCCCCGCGTCAGCGAGTCCAGCCCGAGCGCGCCGAGCAGCGCGTTGAGCGTGCCGTCGGGCGCGTAGACGCGCCGCCACGCCACCGCCACCACGACCATCGCCACCACCTGCGGCAGGAACACCACCGTGCGGAAGAAGCCGAGCCCGCGCACCTTGGCGTGGTTGAGCACGGCCGCCAGCGCCAGGCCGATGGCCACGGGGATCAGCGCGTAGAACACGACGAGCACCAGCGCGTGCCCGAAGGCGGCGCGCAGCCCCTCGTCGGCCACGATGGCGGCGTAGTTGTCCAGGCCCGCCCACCTGCCCACGGACAGCCCGTCCCAGTCGTAGAGGGAGAACTGCACCGCCCGCCCGATCGGGAACAGCAGGAACGCCGCGTAGATCACGAACGCCGGCAGCAGGTAGAGGTAGGCGACGCGACGGGGCTCGCCCGGAGGCCGCCCCGCCGCCCTCCGCCGTGCCATCAGTTGCTCTCGGCGAAGGTCTTGTAGTCCTTCTCCAGCGTGGCCAGGAACTCCTGCGGGGTCGCCTTCCCGGCGAGCAGGTCCTGCAGCGCCGCGCCGAGCGTGTCGGCGAAGGTCGGGGTCGCGTAGTCGAGGTACGGGACCAGCCCGTCCTTCCCGGTGACGGTGCCGAAGGCGGTGAAGACGTCCTGCTGCGGCCCCGCCTTGACGCTCTGCTCCCCGGTCTCGGCGACCGGCAGGTTGCCGGTCGAGGTGAGCACCTTCATCGCGTCCGCGCTGGTGATGAAGTCGACGTACGCGGCCGCCGCGTCCGGGTGGGGGCTCTTGGCGGTGATGGCGAACGGCAGCCCGGTGCCTCCCGTCGCGACCGGCGGTGCGTCGGCGGACACGCCCGGCGGCAGCATGAAGCCGAGGTCGCCGCCGAGCGCCTTCTCCAGGTCGGCGAGCAGCCAGGTGCCCGCGATGAGGAAGACGCCCTCGCCCTTGCCGAACGCCTGCCAGGCGGGGTCGTAGCCCTGGCCGTTGAAGCCCTTGGCGAAGTAGCCCTTGTCGACCCAGCCGACGAGCTGCTCGGCGGCGGCGGTGTTCTCGGGCGTGTTCCAGGAGGCGCCCTTGCGGCCGAAGGCGAGCGCGGAGATCTGCTCCGCGGGCACGTGCCGGCCCTGGACGGTGCCGAAGACGTGGATGGCGGGCCACTTGTCGAGGTTGCCGAGCTGCAGGGGCACCTCGCCGGCGGTCTTGGCGGTGCCGAGCGCCGTCTCGAAGTCGGCCCACGTCTTCGGTGGCTGCAGCCCGAGCTTGGTGAGCTTGGCCTTGTTGTAGAAGACGCCGACGACCTCGCCGACCTGGGGGAGGCCGTACAGGTTGCCCTCGCCGAAGAGCTTGCCGTCGGCGCTGTAGCGGGAGTAGCGAAGGACGGACTCGGGATAGCGCTGCTTCCAGCCGTAGGCGTCGGCGTAGGCGTCGAGCGGGAGGAGCTGGCCGGCCTTGACGAACGCGCCCATGGAGGAGCGGCCGTTGTTGGCCTCGACGACGTCCGGGGGCTCGTTGCCGCTGAGGGCGAGGCGGAGGGTGGTGTTGAGGTCGTCGAAGGAGCGGGACACCCGGTTGAGCTTGATGTTGGGGTATTTGGCCTGGAAGGCGTCGTTGAGCTGCTTCATCTGCGCCGCCTGCCCGCCGCGGACCTCCTGGTCCCACACGGTGAGCGTGACGTCGCCGAGGGCGGCGGCGTCGGTGCGCACGGCGGACGGGGCCTGGCTCTGCGGGGCGGGCGGCGCGGAGGATCCGGGTGCGCACGCGGTCAGGGCGAGGGCGGCGGCGGCGAGCAGCGCGATCGCCGGGGTGCGGCCCGTCCGTCGCGTCGTGGACGTCATGGTTACTCCTTCTGCGCGGGCACGCGGGAGGTGCCGGGGTCCCCGTCGTCGTGCGCGGGGTCGTCGTGCGCGGGGCCACCCCCGTGCGAGTCGTCCCGCGGACCCTCTTTCCTGGATCCGGCGTCCGTCACCGGGGTGGCCTCGCCGCCCGGCTGGGGCTGGGGGGCGACGCCGACGTCGGCGTAGCGGGCGATGGTGGCGGCGGCGCGGCGTACCGCGCCGACCGGGTCGGTGGGGACCAGCCGGTCCAGGAAGGCGTAGCGGCGGGCGAGCGAGCTGCCGTAGGCGCCGCTGTGGGGGGCCGTGGCGCGTACCTCGTGCCACCAGTCGGCGATGTCGCCCCAGCCGGGCGCGGCGAGCGAGCCGCCGAACTGCTGCACGGCGAGGGCCGCGCACACCTGGGCGAAGGCGACGCGGTCGGTGAGCGGCCAGCCGCAGAGGGTGCCGAGCACGAAACCCGCGCCGAACACGTCGCCGGCGCCGGTGGGGTCGAGCGCGTTGACCCGCGGCGCGGGCACGAATGCCTCCTCGCCGGTGGTGGAGTCGATGGCCATCGCGCCGTTGGCGCCGTCGGTCACCACGGCGACCGGCACGTGGTCGGCGATGGCGTAGAGCGCGTCGCGCGGGGTGTCCATGCGGGTGTAGGCCATGGCCTCGACGGCGTTCGGCATGAAGGCGTGGCAGATCGACAACTGCTCCAGCACCCCGGAGGACCAGGAGCCGGACGGGTCCCAGCCGACGTCGGCGAAGATCAGCGCGCCGTCGTGGTGCGCCAGCTCGGCCCAGTTGCACGCGCTGCCGGGGGTGCCGAGCGGCTCGTCGTCGGAGAGGGTGACGATCACGGCCTTGGAGCGGGGCGGCTTGCCGATCATCTCGGAGGCGGACATGGGCGAGGGGTGGCCGTGGGTCACCATGCTGCGGTCGCGGTCGACGGCCATGGAGACGGTGACGGGCGAGTGCCAGTGCTCGAAGCGGCGCGACCTGGACAGGTCGACCGACTCCTGCTCCTCCAGGGTGCGCCAGCAGAAGTCGCCGTAGTCGTCGTCGCCGAAGGCCGCGGCGAGGGAGGTGCGCAGGCCGAGGCGGCTGGTGGCGATGGCGAGGTTGGCGATGCCGCCGGGGCACGAGCCCATGCCGTCGGCCCAGATCTCGGTGCCGGCGGCGGGCATGGCGGGCAGCCCGGTGAAGATGATGTCCAGGAAGACCGTGCCCGCCAGGAACACGTCGAACTGCGGGCTGCCGGGGGTGCGTTCGCCGGCGAGAGGGTCGTACGCCTGAACAGTCACGGGAATGAGGCCTCCTCGACACGCCGCGATGTGCGCAATCTTGCACGTTTGCTCGCACACTTCAAGCCCTCTGCGCGATTGGTGGTACCAAATGCGTACGAATTGCTTACTTGGTGCTTACTGTTGGGCGGAAATGACTGATAAGGTGACGCCGTGCTTCAGCGCCTCCGGCATGCCGAGATCATGCGCCGCGTCCGGCTCTCAGGCGCCACCAGCGTCCGCGATCTCGCCAGCCAGCTCGGCGTGAGCCCGTCCACCATCCGCAGGGACCTCGAGGTGCTCGACCGCGACGGCACGCTGCGGCGCGTCCGCGGCGGAGCCCTGGCCGGCGTGGACGCCGACGCCGACCGTCCCTTCGCCGAGGTGGCCGAGGTCGACGGGCAGGACAAGGAGGCCGTGGCGGCGCGCGCGGCCGAGCTGGTCCGCGACGGCGACGTGGTGCTGCTCGACATCGGCACCACCACCGCGTGCCTGGCCCGGCGGCTGCGCGGGCGGCGCGTCACGGTCGTCACCTCCAGCCTCGCCGTGCTCGACGCGCTCCGCTGCGATCCCGAGGTCGAGCTGCTGCTGCTCGGCGGCATGGTCCGGCGTTCCTACCACTCGCTGGTCGGGGTGCTCACCGAGGCCGCGCTGAAGCAGGTGGTGGCCGACCGGGTGTTCCTGGGCGCCAGCGGCGTGCGCCCCGACGGGCAGCTCGTCGACACCACGCTCGCCGAGGTGCCGCTCAAGCGGGCCATGATCGCCGCGGCGGGGCAGGTGCTGCTGCTGGTCGACCGGCACAAGTTCCCCGGGACGGGCGCCCTGCGCGTGTGCGGGCCCGAGGACGTCGACGTGGTCGTCACGAACGCCGGGGCCGATCCGGCCACGCTGCGCAACCTGACGGCCGCGGGCGCCGAGGTGCTGCTCGCGTGAGGGTGAGGGAGTTCGTATGAGACTGGCCGTGATCGGGGGCGGCGGCTTCCGCGTGCCGCTCGTGTACGGCGCGCTGCTGCGCGACCAGGCCAAGCCGCGGGTGGAGGAGGTCGTGCTCCACGACGTCTCCGCCGACCGGCTGGCGGTCGTCGCCCATGTGCTGCGTCAGCTCGCCGCAGGTCACGACGACCCGCCCGCGGTGCGCGTCACCACCTCGCTGGACGAGGCGGTGCGGGGGGCCGACTTCGTCTTCTCCGCCATGCGGGTCGGCGGCCTGGCCGGGCGCTCGGCGGACGAGCGGGTCGCGCTGGAGCTGGGGCTGCTCGGCCAGGAGACCACCGGTCCCGGCGGCATCGCGTACGGCCTGCGCACCGTGCCGGTCGCCGTGCGGATGGCCGAGCGGATCGCCGAGCTGGCGCCGCGCGCCTGGGTCATCAACTTCACCAACCCGGCCGGCATGATCACCGAGGCGATGCGGGGCGTCCTCGGCGACCGGGTGATCGGCATCTGCGACTCGCCGATCGGCCTGATCCGCCGCGCCGCCGCCGCGCTCGGGCTCGACCCGGCCCGCGTCGAGCCCGACTACGTGGGGCTCAACCACCTGGGCTGGCTGCGCGGGCTCGGCCACGACGGCGAGGACGTGCTGCCCGGCCTGCTCGCCGACGAGACGGCGCTGCGCCAGGTCGAGGAGGCCCGGCTGTTCGGGCCCGGCTGGGTGCGCACGCTCGGCGCCCTGCCGAACGAATACCTCTATTACTACTACTTCACCCGCGAGGCGATCGCCGCCGGCCGGGGCCGCACCCGGGGCGAGAGCCTGCTCGGCCGGCAGGACGCCTTCTACGCCGCCGTCCAGGCCGAACCCGGGCAGGCGCTGGCCGAGTGGCGGCGGGCGCGCAGGGAGCGCGACGAGTCGTACATGGCCGACGTCCGCGACACGGCCGAGGCGGGCGAGCGCGACGCGGCCGACCTGGAGGCGGGCGGCTACGAGGGCATCGCGCTCGCGCTGATGGCAGCCCTGTCGCGCGGCGAGCCGGCCACGATGATCCTCAACGTGCGCAACGGGTCGGCCGTCCCCGGCCTGCCCGCCGAGGCGGTCGTGGAGGTCCCGTGCGCGGTGGGCGGCGCGGGAGTGCGCCCGCTGGCCACCCGCCCGCTGCCGGGCCGGTTCCTGGGGCTGCTGCAGCAGGTGAAGGCGGTCGAGCAGACCACCATCGAGGCCGCGCTGAGCGGGTCGGCCGAGCTGGCCGTTGCGGCGTTCGCCCTGCATCCGCTGGTCGACTCGGTCTCCACGGCCCGCGCCCTGCTCGACGGCTACCGCGCCCGCGTCCCGGAGCTGGCGCAGGTCATACCGGGCGCGGTCTGAGCCCCGGATTCTGTCGGTCCCGGCACGCATACTGACCTTCGGCATCGCCCGGAGGGAGGGGCCATGGCGAGGGGCTCTGGAAGGCGCACCGGCGGCGGGACGCCGAGGCGGCGGACCGCC
Organism: Nonomuraea sp. LP-02; assembly: GCF_036289125.1. Taxonomy (NCBI): domain Bacteria; kingdom Bacillati; phylum Actinomycetota; class Actinomycetes; order Streptosporangiales; family Streptosporangiaceae; genus Nonomuraea; species Nonomuraea sp. LP-02. The sequence goes on from NZ_JAXCLK010000001.1 coordinate 1,392,761, forward strand.
GCGACGTCCCGGCGGCGTAAGGGTGCCGCCACGTCCTCGCGGCGTCGGGGCGCTGCGACGTCCCGGCGGCGGTGGGGCGCCGTGACGGCCGCGCGGCGCAGGGGCGGTGCGACGTCCTGGCGGCGGTGGGACGTCGCGGCCGTCGCGATCGTGGCCACCGGCGGCGGCGTGGCCTGGTTCGCGGCCGAGCATCCGGGCTGGGCGGCGGCCATCGCGGGCCTGCTCGTGATGCTCTTCGCCGGCGGGCTGGTCCTGCGGCGCCGCGCGATCGAGGCGGGGCGGCGGCGGTTCCTCGCCGCCAACGCCGAGCTGGAGAAGGTCGATCTGATGTCGGGCCGGGAGTTCGAGCACCTGGTGGCCGAGCGGATGATCGCCGAGGGGTTCCGCCAGGTCCGCGAGTGCGGCGGCAGCGGCGACTTCGGGGTGGACATCACGGCCGTCGCTCCCGGTCACGGCCGTTACGCCGTCCAGTGCAAGCGCTACGTCGGGTCGGTGGGCGCGCCGGAGGTGCGCAACTTCCTGGGCGCGCTCGCCAACACCTACGCCGGGCACACCGGCGTGCTCGTCACCTCCGGCCGCCTCACCCGGCAGGCCCGGCAGGAGGCGCTGGGCGCGCGGGAGCCGCTGGTCCTGGTCGAGCGCGACCGGCTGGCCGACTGGCTGGTCGGCGCGGCGCCGCTGCTCCCCGCCCGGCCGGGGCGGCGGGCCTGAGGAGCAGGTGCGGGCCGCGCCGGTGCTGGGGGGACCGGCGCGGCCCGCGTTCGCCGGGGAACCGTCCCATGCCCTGGAGGTGGCCGGCGAGATCAGGGGTGCCCTAGTGGCCGAACTGCTCCTCCTCGGTCGAGCCCTTGAGCGCGGTGGTCGAGGAGTCGGGCGCCACGGCGGTGCTGACCAGGTCGAAGTAGCCGGTGCCGACCTCGCGCTGGTGCCGGGTGGCGGTGTAGCCGCGCCGCTCGGCGGCGAACTCGCGCTCCTGGAGCTCGACGTAGGCCGTCATGCCGTCGGTGGCGTAGCCCTGGGCGAGGTCGAACATCGAGTAGTTCAGCGAGTGGAAGCCGGCCAGGGTGATGAACTGGAACTTGTACCCCATGTGGCCCAGCTCGCGCTGGAACTTGGCGATGGTCGAGTCGTCCAGGTGCTTCTTCCAGTTGAACGACGGCGAGCAGTTGTAGGCGAGCATCTGGTCGGGATACTCGGCCTTGATCGCCTCGGCGAACTCGCGGGCCACGTCCAGGTCGGGCGTGCCGGTCTCCATCCAGAGCAGGTCCGAGTACGGCGCGTACGCCAGGCCGCGCGCGATGCACGCCTGGATGCCGTTGCGGACCCGGTAGAAGCCCTCGGCGGTGCGCTCACCGGTGGTGAACTCCTGGTCGCGCGGGTCCACGTCGCTGGTCAGGAGCGTCGCGGCCTGGGCGTCGGTCCGCGCGATGACCAGTGAGGGGACGTCGCAGACGTCGGCGGCGAGGCGGGCGGCGTTGAGCGTCTTGATGTGCTGCCCGGTCGGGATCAGCACCTTGCCGCCCAGGTGGCCGCACTTCTTCTCGGAGGCGAGCTGGTCCTCCCAGTGCACGCCCGCGGCGCCGGCCGCGATCATGCCCTTCATCAGCTCGAACGCGTTGAGCACGCCGCCGAAGCCGGCCTCGGCGTCGGCGACGATGGGCGCGAGCCAGTACGGGGCCTCGACGCCCTCCGACCAGGTGATCTGGTCGGCGCGCAGCAGCGCGTTGTTGATGCGGCGCACGACGGCCGGCACGGAGTTGGCCGGGTACAGGCTCTGGTCCGGGTACGTCTGCCCGCCGAGGTTCGCGTCCGCGGCGACCTGCCAGCCGGACAGGTAGATCGCCTTGAGGCCCGCCTTCACCTGCTGCACGGCCTGGTTGCCGGTCAGGGCGCCGAGCGAGTGGACGTAGTCCTCGGTGTGCAGGAGCTGCCACAGCCGCTCGGCGCCGAGCCGGGCCAGCGTGTGCTCCTCCTGGACGCTGCCGCGCAGCCGGATGACGTCCTCGGCGCTGTAGGTGCGCTCGATGCCCTCCCAGCGAGGGTTGTTGTCCCATTCGTCCTGCAGCTGCTGAGCAGCTCCCTTGAGGCGATCGATCATGGTCACTCCTTTTTCGTCCCCTGGGTGCCTGTGCCGAGTGTGTGCCCGGGAGGACACCGGTCAACAGGCGCAGTCGAGCAGAAGAATCGTGAAATTTTCCTCCTTGTCCATTACTGGCGGGTATTCAGTAGGGAAGAATTCGCGAGTTTTACCGTTGGCCTAGACCAATCCGGGGCGTCCGCAGGCGGTCCCGCTCGGGGTCCCCGATGGGCTAGAAGATGAGCAGATTTTCTGTCTAAGATGCGTACATGGCCTCGTTGCTGGGCGAAGAACCGCTGTCTTTGACGCAGGAGCTCGATCTCATCGCGTTTGGCCAGCGCCTGCGCCACCTGCGCAAACAGCGCGGCCTGACGCTGTCGGACCTCGGCGCTCGGGTCAACCGGGCACCCAGTCAGCTCTCCCTCCTGGAGAACGGCAAACGTGAGCCGAAGCTCTCCCTGCTCAAATCGCTGGCCGCAGCGCTCGGCGTGCCCGTCGAGGAGCTGCTGCGCCGCCAGCCGCCCAACCGCCGCGCCCAGCTGGAGATCGCCCTGGAGGAGGCCCAGCGCGACCCCCTCTACGCGGGGCTCGGCCTGCCTCGGCTGAAGGTCTCCGCCCGCGTGCCCAACGACGTCCTGGAGCACGTGCTCGGCCTGTACGGCGAGCTGCGCGCCCGCCAGGCCCGCGGCACCGCCACCCCGGAGGAGGCCCGGGTGGCCAACGCCGAGCTGCGCCGCCGTCAGCGCGAGGTCGGCAACTACTTCCCCGAGATCGAGCAGGCCGCCGCCGAGGCCCTGGACGCGGTCGGCTACCGCAGCGGCGCGCTCTCGCAGAGCACGATCCAGAGCCTGGTCACGCACTTCGGCTACACGGTGCACACCGCCCAGGACCTGCCGCGGTCGGTGCGTTCCATCACCGACATGCGCAACCGCCGCATCTACGTCAAGCACGAGCAGCTCGGCATGCACACCCCGCGTACGATCCTGCTCCAGACGCTCGGCCACCTCGCCCTCGGCCACGACAAGCCCCGCGACTTCGCCGACTTCCTGCGCCAGCGCACCGAGGCCAACTACTTCGCCGCCGCCGTGCTGGTGCCCGAGCGGGCCGCCGCGCTCTACCTCCAGGAGGCCAAGTCCGACCGGGCGCTGTCGGTCGAGGACCTGCGGGACGTCTTCGCGGTGTCGTACGAGATGGCCGCCCACCGCTTCACCAACCTCGCCACGCATCACCTGGGCCTCGTCTGCCACTTCGTGCGCAACGACGCGGGCGGCACCATCTACAAGGCGTACGAGAACGACGGCATCGTCTTCCCCGCCGACGAGCAGGGCGCGATCGAGGGGCAGCGGATGTGCCTGCAGTGGTCGGGGCGGCAGGTGTTCCTGTCGCCGGACCGCTTCTCGGTCTACTACCAGTACTCCGACTCGCCGACCGGCACGTACTTCTGCGTCGCCCACGTGGACCCCTCGCGCGAGCGGGACTTCGCGATCACGCTCGGGGTGCCGTACAAGGAGTCGCGGTGGTTCCGGGGGCGCGAGACCACCCACCGCACCAAGTCCGACTGCCCGAACGGCGAGTGCTGCCGGCGCCCGCCCGCCGAGCTGGCCGAGCGCTGGGAGGGTTACGCCTGGCCGTCGGCCCGCGCCAACTCCCACGTCCTCGCCGCGCTGCCGCCGGGGTCGTTCCCCGGTGTGGACGAGGCGGACGTCTACACCTTCCTGGAACGCCACGCAAATGGTACATAACCCGACATAACGGGTATCGGGGGGTGGGGAGGAGGTGGTCGGAGGATGCTGCCCGAAGTGCGCGGATGGCTGCGGCGCCGTACGTCGTCGGCCCGCGACTGGCCCGTCCGGGACCTGCTGGCCGCCAAGGGGACGACGACCGTCAGCGTGGTGCTCCCGGCCCGCGACGAGCGCGCGACCGTCGGCGAGATCGTCGAGATCCTGCGCCGCGAACTGGACGGCCTGCTGGACGAGGTCGTCGTCATCGACTCCCGCTCCCGTGACGACACCGCCCGCGTCGCCGCGCGGGCGGGCGCCCGCGTGCACGCCCAGGACGAGATCCTGCCCCACCTGCGGCCGCTCGACGGCAAGGGTGAGGCGCTGTGGAAGTCGCTCGCGGTCACCCGGGGCGACGTCGTGGTCTTCGCCGACGCCGACATCAGGCACTTCCGGGCCTCGCTCGTCGGCGGCGTGCTCGGCCCGCTGCTCGCCGATCCGACCCTCGCCTACGTCAAGGGCTGCTACGACCGCCCGCTCGACGGCGCGCCGAACGGCGGCGGCCGGGTCACCGAGCTGGTCGCGCGCCCCCTCATCAACCTGCACTGGCCCGAGCTGGCCGGGTTCGTCCAGCCGCTGGCGGGCGAGTACGCCGGCCGCCGCTCCGCACTGGAACGGGTGCCCTTCCTGACCGGTTACGGCGTCGAGCTCGGCCTGCTCATCGACCTGCTCGACCTGGCGGGGCTGGACGCCTTCGCCCAGGTGGACCTGGGCTCGCGCGAGCACGCGCCGCAGTCGACCGAGGCCCTGGGGGCGATGTCCTGCCAGATCATGCTGGCCGCCTGGTCCCGCCTGCGGCGCCAGGGCAAGATCCAGACCCGGCACGAGCCGTCCTGCCTGCTGGCGCAGTTCCGGCGCGGGCTCACCGGCCACGACGTGACCAGCCGGGACATCGCCATCGCCGAACGCCCGCCGATGCTCACCCTTTCCGGCCGCCTTCCTGCCGGGGCCTACTGACCGGTAAGGTGTTACCACTGGTAACCCCGGCGGCGGGGTCGGAAGGGGAGTGTGCGGCCCATGAGCGGGTTCTGCCCGGAGCTCAGCGACGACGTCAAGCAGGTACGCGACTGGGTGCACGAGTTCGCCCGCGACGTGATCCGCCCCGCGGGCGCCGAGTGGGACGAGCGCGAAGAGACCCCCTGGCCGGTCATCCAGGAGGCCGCCAAGGCCGGCCTGTACTCCCTCGACTTCTTCGCCACCCAGTGGCTGGAGGAGAGCGGCCTCGGCCTGCCGGTCGCGTTCGAGGAGATCTTCTGGGGTGACGCCGGCATCGGCCTGTCCATCGTCGGCACCGGCCTGGCCGCCGCCGTGTCCGCCAACGGCACCCCCGAGCAGATGGGGGAGTGGCTGCCGCAGATGTTCGGCACCGAGAACGACGTCAAGCTCGGCGCCTTCTGCGCCTCCGAGCCCGACGCCGGCTCCGACGTCGGCGCCATCCGCACCCGCGCCGTCCGCGACGGCGGCGACTGGATACTGAACGGCGTCAAGACCTGGGCCACGAACGGCGGCATCGCGAACGTCCACATCGTCGTCGCCGCGGTCGACCCCGAGCTCGGCACCCGCGGCCAGGCGTCCTTCATCATCCCGCCCGGCACGCCCGGCCTGTCCATGGGGCAGAAGTTCCGCAAGCACGGCATCCGCGCCTCGCACACCGCCGAGGTCGTCCTCGACGACGTCCGCGTACCCGGCTCCTGCCTGCTCGGCGGCCCGGAGAAGCTGGAGGCCCGGCTGGCTCGCGTCCGCAACGGCGAGCGCGCCGGCGAGCAGGCCGCGCTGCGCACCTTCGAGACCACCCGCCCGGCCGTGGCCGCCATGGCCGTCGGCGTCGCCCGCGCCGCCTTCGAGCACGCCCGCGACTACGCCCGCGAGCGCGAGCAGTTCGGCCGCCGCATCGCCGAGAACCAGGCCGTCGCCTTCCTCCTCGCCGACATGGCCACCCGCGTCGACATCGCCCGCTTCATGACCTGGCGCGCCGCCTGGATGGCCCGCAACGGCCGGCGGTTCGAGCAGGCGGAGGGCTCGATGTCCAAACTCGTGGCCAGCGAGACGGCGGTGTGGGTGACGGAACAGGCGATCCAGATCCTGGGCGGGGCCGGCTACACCCGCGAGCACCCGGTGGAGCGCTTCCACCGCGACGCCAAGATCTTCACCATCTTCGAGGGCACGTCGGAGATCCAGCGCTTGATCATCGGCCGCGCCGTCACCGGGCTCCCTGTCCGCTGAGAAAATCGCACGTCAGATGAGGTGGCGTACTCGCAGGGCCACGCCTCTGGCACGCTACGCCGTATTGGTCTCTCGCCACTGCGCGGACCTCGGTTCTGCCTCAGTTCTGTCTCAGCCTCCGGCCGCCCGCGCGATCGCCCGCATCCGCGCAGGGGCCGAGGAACATGGGATCAAACCCTTCATGACGCCCGCCGGCGGCACCTGGAACGACGGGCCCAGGCGGCCGCTCGGTCGCCTGCCATGTTTGCGGTAGCTTCCCTGAGGTCATGAGCGGCCCGACGACGGCAGGGAGAAGACGTGCCGGAGCACACGAGACAGGGCGCGGGCGAGGTGCGGGACACGCTGCCCGAGGAGCTGCGCGACCTGCTCGACCGTTTTCGCGCGACGGCGGCCGAGCGCGGTCTGCCGCCGGAGAACGTCGAGCGGTGGCTGCGTACCGCCCGCCGTGGCGCGATGCTGTACCCGGAGGCGGACGGCCCGGTCGTCGGCCGGTTCGGCGGCCCGTTGATGTTGCCGCCCGGCATGCCCGCGCCCGGGACCTCGGATACGGACGACCCCGTCGCCCACCAGCTCATCGCGACCATCGACCTGGCCGCGATCCCGGAGGGGGCGACCGACCTGCCCCTGCCGTCCGACGGTCACCTGTTGTTGTTCGCAGTGCCCGAGCTGGGGCTGGAGGTGGAGCTCGCCGGCAGCGCGGTCTACCTCCCGGCCGGGGTCCCCGTCGAGGAACGCCGACAGGACCTCGACTACGAACCGTACGAGTACGACTCGCCCGAGGACCTGGACGCCGACCTGCGCGGCCACGGTGAGCTGCGGCTGGCGCGCGCGGTGTCCCTCCCTCTCCACAGCGGGTACCACGACCTGCATTTCCGATCGGACCTGGCCCGCGTGTGGGACGAGGCCGCGGCCGAGCTGCGGCCGGCCCGGCACGTGCCGCTGCAGATCGGGGGGAACGCGGCGGACCACGAGGGCTGGGGAGATCCTGTCCGCGGGTCCGCGACAGTGCTGGAGGGGCCTGAGGACTGGGTGCTCCTCGCGCAGTGGGAGGGCCTTCCGATGGCCACGGTGTACTGGACGATGCCCCGGCAGGACCTCGCGGAGCTGCGCTTCGACCGGGTCCTCGTCCAGATGTACGCCAATCCCTGACCTCAGCCGCCATGAACGATGACGCCCCGCTGCCCGCTGAGCCATGACGCCGGGCAGCTGCCGCTCGTGCGTCCTGGCACGCTGGTGGACTTCCTGGTCGAGGTCTTCATCCCGGTCGGCGGCCGGGCCCGTGTGTGGCCTGGAGCTGGTTCACCGCCTCCACGACGGGCGCCGCGCCGTCCTCTGCCGAGACCCGGACCGAGAGGGCCTGGGCCCGCTGCCGGTAGGTCGGGTCAGTGATCGCGGTGGTGAGCGCGGCGGCCAGCCGTGCGGGCGTCAGGCGGCGAAACGGGATCGCGGTGGGGGCCACGCCTAATGCCGTCAGCCTGGACGCCCAGAACGGCTGGTCGTTCATGACCGGCACGGCCACGGCGGGCACCCCCGCCCGTACCCCGATTCCGGTGGTGCCGGCGCCGCAGGCGTGGGCGACGGCCGCCAGTTGGGGGAAGAGCCAGTCGTGCGGTACGTCGCCGACCGCCAGCAGATCGTCGGAGATGTGTCCCTGCAGGCCGGTCTGCAACACGCCGCGCAGCCCGGCCCGCCGCAGTGCGTGCACGACCAGCTCTGTGTACTGTTCGGCCCGCGTGCCGGCCAGGCTGCCGAAGCCGACGAAGACCGGTGCGGGCCCCGATGTCAGGAAGTCGCGCAGCACCGGATCCGGCTGCCAGCCTCGCGGCCGGGGCGGCCACCAGTAACCGGTGATCTCCAGCCCTGGCCGCCAGTCGGCCGGGCGCGGCAGCACCAGCGGGCTGACCCCGTGGAAGACCGGCCAGCGCGTGCTTTCCCGGTGCCGGTAGAGGGCGCGGGGAGTCATCGGGGGCAGCCCGAGCCGGGCCCGCATCTTCGTGCTCATCCCGGCGAGCAACGGGCCGGCGGCGGGCACCTCGAACGCGAGCCGGGCCGCCCTGCGGTTCCCCCACCGCCCGAGCGACCGCTGGAACAGGCTCATGACCGGCGGAAAGTCCCCCGTAGGGTCGATCGGCTGCAGATGCACCCCCATGCTCGGCACGCCCATGGCCTCGGCGACGTGATGACCCGGCGCGCCCGCCACGCCGAACAGGAGCAGGTCGGCCTCCTGCCCGGCGAGCTCGGCCAAGCCGTCCATGAGCTGCTCGCTGTACTCTTTGAAGGCGCTGATGGAGAAGCGGCCGGTCAGCGCGTGGAGCGGGTCTCCGGGAAGCGGGAAGTACTCCAGGCCCGCATCGGTCACCAGCTCCGCGTACGGCTGGTGCGCGGCGATCGTCACCTCGTGCCCGGCCTCGCGTAACCGCACCCCCAGCCCCGTGTACGGCGCCACGTCTCCGCGCGTGCCGACTCCGATGATCAGAACCCGCATCCGGTTCCCCCTGTAGCCTCGTTTATCATGCACTCGCATGGTAAACGAGCGTGATGGCTTTTTCTATACAGTCGCATGAGAAAGTGACGGGATATGCCGAAGATCGTCGACCACGACGCCCGGCGGCGGCACATCGCCGAGGCCGTGCACCGCGTCATCCACGGCAAGGGCATGGACAGCGTCAGCCTCAGGGAGGTCGCCGCCGAGGCCGGCATGTCCATGGGGGCGGTGCAGTACTACGTCACGACGAAGGAACAGATGCTGCTGCTGGCGCTGGAACGCATCGGGATCTGGATCGGGGAACGGGTGGCGGTCGTCGCCGCGCGCCAGTCCACGCCGCTCGACGTCCTGCGGGCGACCATGCTGGAGCTGTTGCCTCTGGACGAGGAGCGCAGCTACCTGAACCGCATCGGGCTGGCGTTCCAGGCGAGCTCGGTGGTGTCCGAGAACCAGGCGGTCGCGATGCGGATGGGGTATCCGGTCCTGCTGTCCTTCCTCGCCGAGCAGTTCAGGGCCGCCCAGACCGCCGGGCAACTGGCCGCCCACCTGAATGCCGACGAGGAGGCGCGCATTCTGTACGCCTTCGCGCAGGGCATCGTGAACGCCACCCTGGTCGGGCACTACACGCCCGAAGAGGTTGCGGCGTTGCTCGACTATCACCTGGCGCGGCTCCGCGCGGGGTGATGGCCTAGCCCGACGCCATTCACGCGCTGTTCGCCGCCTCGCCGGGCCGACGAGGTGGCCGATCAACGCGCCGAACGTTGAGCACACCGCCCGCCATGAACCGGAGCACGCATGTCGTGAGCGCCTACGGTTTGCAGGAGACCCGGCTGATGTCTGACGGTGCGGGCTTGAACCTGGTCTCGAAATCTTCCGGATATGCGTCCACGGCGCTCGTCAGGTGGGCCTTGAAATCAGTCGTCCACTGCTTCCTGACGTAGTCGATGATGATTTTGGTGATCGCTTCGCAATCTGCTGCATGACCTCTTTCCATGGCGATGCCGTATTGCTGTATGGTGCCGAACGCGCCGGGGAAGATGATCTTGTATTTGCCGGGACGGGCCTGTATGAAGCCGTGCAGTATGATCTCGTCGTCGAAGACGGCGTCGGCGATCTTGTTCTCCAGTTTGTCCACGCATGCGTTGGTGGTGGGGGCGGGGTTGTCCAAATTTGCGCCCTGAATTTCGACTTTGTTGCCGGTGGTGTCCTCGACAGCGCACACCACTTTTCCGGCGAGATCCTCTCGGGTCTTCATTCTGTCGTCATCCGCCCTGACGAGCAGAGCTTGCGGGGTGGTCATGTAGGGGCCGGCGAAGTCGATGCCGTCGGCCTTGCGATCGCTGGTGATGGAAAATGTCGCGATGACGAGTTCGGCGTGCCCGTCCTTGAGGCTGGCGGCGCGATTGGCCACGGTGAGGATGGTGGCTGCCGTCGCCCGGCGGCTCGCCGGATCTTCGAGCGCCTTCATGACCTGGATGTCGAAGCCGCTCAGTTTCCCTGATGCGCCGCCGACGGCGAATCCCGGTGAGTCGTTCGTGACGCCTACCGCGATCGTCCCGGAGAGGAGTGAGGTGCCTTTTCCGGAGGACGGCGGGCACGTTGGCCCGGAGCTGCACGCGAGCAGGGTCGACATTGCCATGGCCGCAGCGAGCAGGCTGTATGTCTTGCGCATGACAGACTGATCCTCTTCAATCATTCGACAGGGTGACTTTGAGGACGGAAAGATCGACCGCACAATTGGCGTCTTTGGCTTTGTTGATCACGACTACTTCGAGGGTGAGCTTTTCGGCGCCCGGCCTTATGTCCACCTGGAACTCTTCCTCGGGCAGGGTTCGCATGGTCGGACCCGGGTTCCTGGCGATGAGCGGCGTCACTTGAAGCTCGGTGCTGACGCGACACGTTCCCAGCTCCGGTCGGTGGTCCGACGCCTGTAACGTGATCAGTGCCTTCTTCCGCCAAGGCTTGACCGTGATCTCGATGGTCGCGTGCCCCTGCTCGGGCAGCAGGCCTTTCACGTTGTCGAGGTGTATTTGGGCGGTCGCGTCGACCGACTGGTTCTCGTTGACATAGGCGCTCACATAGGTGATCGCGCCGACGATCGCATTGAGTGCGAACAGTGCGGCGATCACCGGCCATCTTGTGATCGTGATGATCCACTGGGCCGGCCCGGGTTGTCCCTCTTCCGGCTTCGACCGCGCGATCCAGGCGGCGATGATGGTTCCCCCGAAGGAGAGAATCGCGGCGACCAGTCCGGTGAGGACGTTGTCCGACCTCACATAGGTAACAATCAAACCAATTGCCCCAATGGCCCCTATGCAGAGGAGCGTGGCGCGCAAAGGGGTGTGGTCCTTCTTCGCGCGCCTATGGGTTGTCAACGAAACCTCTCCTGCTGGTGGAGAATTCGACGCCGCACGCCCAGTTGTGAGGGTTGTCTCGGATGTCCGGTCTGCTGATCCCTGTCGCCGAGAGTACGAATATTAAACAGTGCAGATATTTGACCCGCAAGTGGATTCCTGATATCTGCGTTTTGGACACTTCGCCCATCAATCTGCTCATTTTCGGCCCGTGGCCGAGGAGTGACGATGTTACCCGCGAATGACGACAATGCGTAGTATTCTCGTTACAAGTAGTGGCAACCATTGAGAAGGACGACATCGCCATGCCCTTCGACGACTTCGACCGATCCCGGCAGCGCGGGCTGGACGATCACCTCCGGCGCATCCGGCAGTCCGACGACGACTCGCGCAGAAGGCGCGAGAGCTGGGACCGGCACGTGCACAGGCAGCAGTCTTCGGAAGGGATGAGCGGGTTGGAGATCGTCCTCTGCGTCGTCGCCGTCATCGTTCTGCTGATCATCATGGCGAGCCGCTGAGCGTTCAGGCGCGTGAGTGGTGGCCGGCCGGCTCAGGAGAACCAGTTGGCGCCCAGCTCCTGGATGGTCCTGCTGCCCTTGGGCACCAGCAGGGCCTCGCTCAGCACCTGGTTGACGCTCTTGTCGTTGTTGAGCAGGGCGAACAGGAGGAACGAGCCGCCGTCCGCGGTGCGGAAGCCGAAGATCGAGCCGTGGCGGGCGAAGCGGACGTACAGCCCCTTGTACACGGCGGGGAACGCCTTGCGGCTGAAGCTCTCCTTGGCCAGGCGGTAGCCGGAGGCGCCCTCCTTCTTCTCGTGGTTCCAGAAGTTCTGGTACTCCTTCGCCACGGCGGCGGCCAGGTCGTCGTCCATGTCCGTGACGTGGCCGTCGGCGTCGAGCAGCGGCTTCGGCATTTTCTGGCCCCAGTGGATCGGGGTCGCGACGGCCAGCCGGAACGACTGGCCGGGGGAGCGGAAGAACGCGAGCACGTGCGGGCGGGCGTGGCCCTTGGTGTCCTTGTAGGTGGCCTGCGCGATGAACCAGTCGCCGATCGACGGCTGCTTCTCCGGCCGGGGCAGGTAGATCACCGGGTCGCCGGTCAGGACGATCGGCTTGTGGCCCGGCTTCCGGTCGAAATCCTCGTGGTTGCGTTCGAGTACGCCCTCGTGCAGAGCTCCGTCGATGAACAGCGCGTCGAGGCGGGCGTTCTGCCGCCACCACTTGGGCTTCCGCAGCGTCGCGTTGTACGTGCTCACCCAGGTGCGCAGGGCCCGCGCCGCCTCCGGGCCGGTCAGCGCCGCCCGGGTCGCGGAGGGAGCGGGGGTGGGAGTGGCCGATGGCGTGACGGGCGGGGTGGTCGCCGATGAGGTGGCCGGGGTGGGTGGGGAGTCGCCGGAGGGCCAGGTGATGCGACCGGGGACGGCGGCGCAGCCGGCCAGGCTTCCGACCAGGGCTGCGATCAGCAGCGTTCCGCGCACCGGTATCGGCCCTCCGGGAGTGAGCAAAGGTATGGCCGAAAGAGAACTTATCGGACATCCGGCATCGGCTGGGCACTCGGCTCGGCAGGAGAGTCGGGCGGCACGGTCAAGCGGCAAAGCGGTCAAGGGGCGGCGTTCCCCGACGACCGGCCGAAGGGGCCGAAGCGGCGCCCACCGCTGCCGCCCCGTACGTGGCCGGGGTCCCACGCGGACCGCAGGCGGGCGGCGGCGTCCCCGGTGCGCGGCGGGCGCTGACAGGGCTACGGCGAGTCCGGCAGGGCGTGGTCCTCGTCGAAGATGTCCCCGGCCGAGATCACGATGAGCGGGTCCGGGGTGCCGACGACCTCGCGGTCCTTGCCCTCGTAGTCGAAGAGGCTGAGCACGTGCCGCATGGCCTCCAGCCGGGCGCGTTTCTTGTCGTTGCTCTTGATGACCGTCCACGGGGCGCGCTCGGTGTCGGTGTGCAGGAACATGTCCTCCTTCGCCCGGGTGTAGTCGTCCCACTTGTGCAGCGAGGCGAGGTCCATCGACGACAGTTTCCACTGCCTGACCGGGTCCACCTGCCGGATGATGAAGCGGGTGCGCTGCTCGGCCCGCGACACCGAGAACCATAGCTTGACCAGGTGCAGCCCCGACTCCACCAGCAGGTCCTCCAGCCGTGGCGTCTGCTCGATGAACTCGAGGTACTCCTCCTCAGTGCAGAACCCCATGACCCGCTCCACGCCCGCCCGGTTGTACCAGGAACGGTCGAACAGCACGATCTCCCCCTTGGCCGGCAGGTGGGCGATGTACCGCTGGAAGTACCACTGGGCGCGCTCGCGCTCGCTCGGCTTCTCCAGGGCCACGACGGTCGCGCCGCGCGGGTTGAGGTGCTCCGTGAACCGCTTGATCGTGCCGCCCTTGCCGGCCGCGTCGCGCCCCTCGAAGAGGATCACCAGCCGCTTCCCGGTGTCCTTGATCCAGTACTGCAGCTTGACCAGTTCGATCTGCAGCAGCCGCTTGTCGCGCTCGTACTCGTCGCGGGACAGGCGGGAGTCGTACGGATAGTGCTGGCGCCAGGTGTCGACCGGGCGGCCGTCGGCGCGCAGCAGCACCGGGTCGTCCTCCTCGCGGTCGTCCACCCACAGGCCGGGGGTGGCGTCGAGCAGGTCCGGTAGCGGGGTGTCGCCGCGGGGGCTGGTGTCCATGACGCTCTTTCTTCACGAAAAGCGCTCAAGGTATGCGTGTCCGCAGGTGGAGACCGGAAATCCGGGTGGCGGCGCGCAAGCTCCGGGAGCACTCTCCCAGGCGGTAGAAGGACGCGGTGCCCGGCCGCCGAGCGCGCTGTGATGGCCCTTCACCGACCTCATGGGGGGACCATGTCCAGAAAAATCCTTTTACGTCTCGTGGCTGTGGCCGTCTGCGTCCTGCTGCCCGTCCTGGGCGCGGGAACCGCCTCGGCCGCCAGGACCGGCGACGACCCGGTACGCGCACGCGTCCCCGACGGCAAACCGCCGGCCGGCGACGTGACGGGGCCACGCGAGCCCGTGCCCGGCGGGTTCGCCGGCTGGGCGGAGCTGTTCGCCGAGCAGGCGCGACTGAACGCGGCGGCCGACCGCGTCCTCGACTCCGCCGAGAACGCCGAAGGGTACGCCGGGATGATCGTGGCCCCGGAGAACCACGAGGTCCGCGTGTACTGGCACGGCGAGGTGCCGCCGGATGTCCGGAGCGCGCTGGAGGAGGGGCGGCTGCGCGCGCCCGTACGGGTGCTCCCGGCCGCCTACAGCCAGGCGCGGCTCCTGGCGGAGGCGGCCGAGTGGACCGAGTCCGGCCAGGTCACGGGCGCCGCCCCGGCGCCCGACGGCAGCGGGGTACGCCTCTCGGTCGCCGCCGAGGACGTCACCCCTGGCGCGCTGCTGCGTCCCTCGGGGGCGAGCGCGCCGATCACCGTGGAGGGCGGCGAGGAGATGAGCCCGGCGTGGGACCGGCGCGACGACGTCCCCAGCTACTACGCGGGCGGCCGCACCAGGAACGCCGCCTCCGGCGCGGGCTGCACCTCCGGCTTCGCCGTCTACGACAAGAACGGCTCCCCAGGCTTCCTCACCGCCGCCCACTGCGGCAAGCTCTGGGACACCTTCTACGACGGCGGCGGCACCGGCGACCCGGCGAACCGCATGGGCCAGTACTCCTGGTACGTCACCAAGCGCGACGCCGCGATCGTGCTCGCCGACGCCACCGCCAACGCCTTCAACGGCAGCCCGTCCTCAGCCTCGAACGCCCAGGTCGTGGCCCTGTGGAAGGCGCACGTCGGCAACTTCGTCTGCAACTCCGGGGCCAGCCTCGGCCAGGTCTGCCTGATCAGGGTGACCGAGGTCGGCTGGAGCGGCACGTACACGAACGGGCAGCAGGTCAAGCACATGGTGCGCGCCAAGCACGTCTCCGGCGGCTGCGCCGTGGCCGCCGGCGACAGCGGCGGCCCGATCTTCTCCTACCCGGGCGCGGCCTGGTGGCAGGTGGCGGCCCAGGGCATCGTGTCGGCCTGGGGCAAGCAGGTGTACTGCGGCGGCCTCGACGGTGGGCGGGTGCTCACCTTCCCGCGCGTCTGGGACGTGGACAAGGAGTTCGGCGCGCTGCTGCAGGTGTGGTGAGGCCGGCGCTCAGGCGGTGGTCGTCCGGGCGCCGGTCGCGACCAGGGCGAGGCAGAGCAGCGCCGCCCCGGCGACCGCGGTCAGCATGACCGGGTACGACAGCCACCCCGACAGGGAGGCGAGCAAGGCGGGCAGCAGGAATCCGGCGTAGGCGAGCGTGTAGTAGACGCCGGTCAGCCCGGCGAGGTCGTCCGGGCCGGCCATGCGCTGGATCTCCAGCAGGCCGGAGACCACCGCGATGCCGTAGGCGGCGCCCAGGACGGCCGCCGCCGCGGCGGCGAGCCAGGCGGACAGCAGCACCGCGTTCGCCGCGCACAGCGCCGTGCCGGCGAGCATCGCCGTCATCGCCGCCACCGGCGCGCGTCCGGCGCGGGCCCTGGCGTGCAGCCTCTTGGCCACGGGCTGCACGGCCAGACCCATGCCGAGGGTGAGCACGGTGAGCCCGGTCGCGTACGCGAGGCCCCAGTCGCCCACGCGGAAACCGACGAGCTGCGGCATGACGGCGTAGGCGAGGCCCGCCGACCCGAACACCCACGGCGCCATCGGCAGCACCACCAGCCGGAACCGCCTCCTGGCCGGGGCGGGCACGCGCAGGTCCGCCAGGAGCGCCCGCAGCAGGCCCCGCCGTGGGGAGGCCGCGGCCCGCGGCCGGGTCTCCGGCACCCGCAGGAGCAGCACCGGCACTGCCGCGGTGAGCACGACGTGGACCGCGTACGGGGTCACCATCGGCCACGGCCCCCACTGTGCCAGCGCGCCCGCCACCCCGGCGCCGAGCGCGAACCCGGCCGTCTGGCAGAGCGAGGCGCGGCGGGCTGGCAGCGCCTGGTCGGACCCGCTGGACAGCTCCTTGACCCAGCTCGTGCCCACGGCCATGGCGATGCCGACGGCGACGCCGGTGAGCAGCCGGCCCGCGTAGATGGGCCAGGCGCTCCCGCCGCCGAAGCAGAGCACCAGGCTCGCGACGGCCGAGGCGGCGGTGCCAGCCACCAGCACCGGACGGCGTCCGCGCCGGTCGGACACCGGTCCGGCGAGCAGCAGGCCGGGGACGAGGCCCACGACGTACGCGCCGAGGAAGGCGTCGACGCTGAGCGCCGAGTAGCCGCCCAGCCGGCGGTACATGAGCAGGAGCGGCGTGAACTGGTTGCCGCCCCAGCCGCAGGCGAACATCGCCAGGGCGACGGCCCGCCAGGACGGCGTGGACGGACGGGTGCGGAGCATGCGAGAAAGGGACTTCCGTGCGTCAGCGGGGGCCGGTGGCGGCGGAGCCGTGCGTGGCGGTGAGGTGGGCGAGCAGTGCCGTGGCGAAGGCGGCGGGGTCGCCGTCCACCAGGTGGCCGAGCAGGGTTTCGTGCTCGTCGGCCAGCAGCGACAGCCGCTCCGGCCGGGGAGTCAGCGCGGACACGCTCATCCGGCGCTGCCGATCGCCCAGGGTGACGTAGAACCGGCCGGCCAGCCGGTTCCCCGACGCCTCCACGACGCACCGGTGGAACGCCTCGTCGGCGGCGGCGAACCCGCCGACGTCCGCCGCCGCGGCGAGGGCGCGCTGCCGCCGCAGCAGCTCGCGCATCCGGTCGAGATGCTCGGCGGCCAGGCCGGTGCGGGAGACGCGCTCGGCGGCGGAGCGTTCCAGCGCCAGCCGCAGCTCCAGCACGTCCGCCGCCTCGCCGGGCGGCACCGGCACGACCACCGCGCCGCGCTTGGGGTGCAGCGCCAGCAGCTCCTCCGACTCCAGCCGCAGGAACGCCTCGCGCACCGGGGTCCTGCTCACCTGGACCCGGCCGGCGATCTCGCCCTCGCTGATGAGGCTGCCGCCGGACAGCTCGCCGGAGAGGATCAGCTCCTTGGTCAGCGTGTACGCGGCATCGGCGGCGGAGGGACGTCTGGCGGCGGCAGGCATACGCCCAGCGTACCGGGCATGGATGCATGCTTGTATCTATGATGGGAAAAGGGGTCAGCGGGCCGCCGCGGCGGCCTGGGCGAGGAGCCCGTCGACGAAGGCCCGCAGCGCCTCCCGGTAGGTGTCACGCGGCGAGGGCGGGCCACTGGTCGCCCAGGGCGGCGAGGCGCGGCAGTCGTGACAGGTCGACGTCGTGGCCGCCGGGCTGCTGCTCGCCGCCGTGCTCATCGCCGCGACCGTCCTGCCCCGTACGGCCCCGGCCGCGGCCGAGCCGTCGCCGTCATGCCGCGCGGGCGTTCGGTCCGGCTTCACGGCGGATCTCAATAGTTGGTACGGCTTGCCGGAGTTGAGATGAATATCACCTTGGCGGCGGTGACCCCCCGTTCCACGGGAGAAGTTGTCCCTCGCGGGATGTAAGGAAACGTACTCGCGGGATGACGATCCTTGCCCACCCCGTGCCCCGCGCGCCGCGACAAGCCTGCGCGCGGGGCATACTGCGAGGTGGCGCGCCTCCCGAACGCGCTGGGACGGCGACGGATGCGGAAGCGCGGGGTGTGACCCGGCGTGTCCTGGGCAAAAGCCCTCCTGATCGCATGCCCGTACGACGATTCCCTCACCGAAAGGGCCACCATGACCGCCGACCAACCCGTCGTCTGCCCCACCTGCCAAGGCGTGCTCGTCGCCCCCGACAACAGCGCCTACACCGCGGCGCGCGGCCGGCTGATCGTCAGCAACGGCTACTGCCAGGGGCACCGCGCCGAGCCGCAGCAGCCCCCGGCGGCGGCCGAGACGCCCGCGGACCACCCCGTCACCGCGCAACTGCGGCGGCCGGCCCAGGTCGCGGCATCCGCCACCCCCGCCTCCTGACGTACGCGTCCGGAGGCGGGGCCGCAAGGCGCAGGCCCTAACTCAGGTGCCGGGCGAAGAACCGCAGCGCGCTGCCGGTCTCCGGCTCGGGGATCTCCCCGTGCCCGCCGGGGTTCGCGTGCAGCGTCTTGCCGGGCGAGGCCAGGGCGTCGAACAGCGCCAGGCCCTGCTCCCGTGGCACCCTGTCGTCGTCCCACTGGAGCAGGAACAGCACCGGGACGGCGACCTCCGCGGCGCTCGCGGCCGGCCCGTCCGCACCGAGCAGGCCCAGCACCGCGGCGCCGATCCGCGGCTCGGCGGCGACGAGGGGGACGCCGAGCGCGCAGCCCATCGACATGCCCCAATAGCCCGCCGGCCCGTCGCCGACGGTGTCGAGCTCCCGCAGGGCGGTGAGGACCGCCCGCCATTCGGGCACGGCCTGCCCGGCCAGGAACGTGTGCATCGCGGCGAGATGCTCGCCCACGTCCTCGCCCGCGGCCATGCCGGCCCGCAGCCCGGCCGTGATCCGGGCGAACTCCTCGGTCTTCGGCCGCTCGCCGTGGTGGGGTGCGTCGATCGCGGCCACCGCGAAGCCGCCCTCGGCGGCGAAGCGCCGCGCGCGGGCCACGACGCCCGGCGCCTTCTTGTGCTGCCCGCCGCCGTGCCCCATCAGGATCAGGGGCCGGGGGCCGGTGGCGTCCTGCGGCGTCCAGAGCACGCCGGGGATCTCGCCGAGGGTGAACGATCGTTCGGTGACGCCGTCGGACGACGCCGGAGAAGTGAAGCGCAAAGCGGTTCATGCCTTTCGGGATGACTGCTGCGGGCGCTCCCTAGGCCATGCGAGGGAGGGAGCCCCGATCTGTCACAGCGTTGATCGGTCTCACCTCCTCAGGTCGCGGGCGATGCACGGCGACGCCGAACTTATCACGATCTTTCCGGCGGCTTGGCCCGGGACCGCCGCGCGGGACGAGCGCGGCGGACCCGAGTCCGGCCGCCGGTCACCGGCGGGCCGTCAGGCGGCCCGGGTCGGGGTCTCGGCGCAGCCGTCGCAGTGGCGGCGCTGAGGCCGCCGCATGAGCTGCTCGAACGGGATCAGCGCGCCGCAACGCAGGCAGGTGCCGTAGCATCCGCGGTCCAGGCGCTCCAGCGCCGCCTCGATGGCGGCCGCCCGGCGCGCCGACCGGGAGTCCCGGAGGCGCCTGGTGGCGGCGAGCTGGTCGTTCAGCAGGGTACGCAGGCTCTCCAGCCCCTCCAGGTGCTGGTCGTAGTGCCGCATGAGGTCGTGAAGGGATCCAACGCCGGCCATGACGAAGATCGGCTCCTTCTCGGAAGGGAAACCACGGGGAAGGGCCACGACCCGCGACGGCGGGCGGCCCGGGAGGAACGCAGAACGCAGGGCGGGAACCGGTCAGATCGACGGCGGGCTGCGCGAGCCCGCGGCACAGTGCCCGAGCTGCTGGGGGTCGCGGAAGGCGGCCGGCTCGGCGCACGTCCCGGGCAGCAGCGCCAGGTGCGCGTCCGGGGCGCGGTCACCGCGCGGCCAGAGCGGCAGCATGTGGAGCTCGCGGGCGGTGACGTGATGCACGGGCGGGAGGCTCGACAGGCGGGCGTCCAGTCCGTCGGGGGTCCAGCCGGAGTGGGAGACCGACGCCGACGCGTGCGCGGCGCCCGCGCGAGAGCCGGCGTTCGTGCAGACCATGAGCACCATGGACAGCAGAACCAGGCCCATCACGCCGAGACGTGCGATGGACCCGGGTGCAGCCCGCCACGGTCCCGTCATACCGGTGACCATAGCCCAGAAGGCACCAAAAGGCATGTACATCTGCGAGTCGCCGTCAACCGAATCGCCCTCCCGGCCGGTAGTCATCGCCGGAACCGACAACACGGAGCTGATTGATGGACGACGGGTTCGCCGAGTACGTGGCGCAGCGTCACCTGCGCCTGTGCCGGATGGCATACCTCCTCGCCCGGGACTGGGGCACGGCCGAGGACCTGGTGCAGACGGCGCTGGCCAAGGCATGGCTGGCCTGGCGGCGGATCGAGGGCAACCCCGATCCGTACGTCTACCGGATCATCGTGAACACCCACTCCTCCTGGTGGAGACGGCGCTGGCGGGGCGAGATCCCGGCCGCCACGCTGCCCGACACGGCCGACCCGCGTGACCCGGCCGCCCGGCTGGAGGACCAGGCCGCGCTGTGGAACGCGATCGGCGCGCTGTCGCCGCGCCAGCGCGCGGTGATCGTCCTGCACTATTTCGAGGGCCGGACGCTCACCCAGGTCGCCGACATCCTCGGCTGCTCGCCGGGAGCGGTGAAGAGCCAGCTCGGCCGGGCGCTCACCCGGCTGCGCGTCGATCCCGACATCCAGACCATGACGTTGGAGAGGACCTCGCGATGAGCCACACGGAAAGCGACCTGCGCGCGCTGCTCGACGAGCGCGGCCACCACCCGGCCGGCGGCGAGCCTGCCGCGAGCCTCGACGCGATCGTCCGGCGGGGCCGCCGCATCCGCCGGGGCCGCCGGGCGCTGGCCGCGGGCGGGGCGCTCGCCGCCGCCGTCACGCTGGCGTTCGCCCTCCCGGTCATCCGGCAGGAAGCGCCGCCGGTCTCGATGACCGCGCGCCAGCCCGCGGACACGGCCAGGATGGACCGCGCCCCCGAGCCGCCCGCGAGCTACCAGGTGGTGCTGTTCACCGAACGGTTCGAGCTGCCGCTCATCCACGCCGAGCGGTTCTCCACGGTCGGCGTCCCCCGGACCGTCACCTTCTCCCCGGCCAGCGTCTACACCGGATACAAGGTGGTCTGCGCCGACCCGCGGGCCTGGGTCGTCACGTTCATCGACACCAAGGGCGGGGAGCCGGGCGGCACGAGCGGACGGTGCGGGAAGGGCGGCGGCGGGCACCACGACGGGCTGTCGGCGCCGTCCGGCTGGCTGAAGCGCCCTCAGTCGCTGGAGACCTGGGTCTTCCCGGCGGACGCCCCGATCAGGAAGGTGATGGAGTCCATCGCCGGCTGTGACCGGACCGGCTGCGACGAGACCGACCAGGCTCGGGCGCTGCGGGATCCCGAGGTGCGCGACCGCCTGGCCGCCGAGGTGGGCGAGCAGCCGGGCGCCTGGGCCGTCGGCGTCTACGACGCCCCACGGAAGGAGTAGCGCCACGGCGACATTCCGTCACGAGGGCGGAGCTGACGGTAATGGGGTCAGGTCCGGCGGGTAGAGAGAGCGGGAGGTGAGTCGAGGGAGTTCCGGACCCTGGAAGGTGCCGGCGGCAGCAGCGGCCCGCGGGCCACGCGGCCGGAGGCCGGACAGCCAGAGGCCGGACAGGCAGAGGCCGGACAGGCAGAGGCCGGACAGGCAGAGGCCGGACAGCCAGAGGACGGACAGCCAGAGGACGGACAGACAAAGGACGGACAGACAAAGGACGGACAGGCAGAGGACGGACAGGCCGGAGGGCGAGGGCGTGGAGAGAGGGCGGGCCGGGAACGGGCCGGTTCCGGGCGGGCGGGTCCCGGGCGGGTCGGCCTCGGCCGCGCGGGGCTGGCGGCTGCCCGAGCTCATCGACGCCGGCGTGTACGTCGTGGACGACCAGGGCCTCATCGTCGCGGCGAACGCCGAGGCCGAGCGGCTGGTCGGCCGCAGGGCCGCCGACCTGCTCGGCCGCAACGCCCACGAGCTGCTGCACCGCAACAGCCGCGGCGAGTCGATCCCCCGCATCCGCTGCATGGTGAGGCAGGCGTTCCTGTCCGGGCGCACCCTCCAGAGCGAGCTCGCGTGGTTCGAGCGCGGCGACGGCTCCCTGCTGTCGATGGCCTGGACCGTCGCCCCCTGCGAGCTCGCGCCGGGGGAGCGGGGCGCGCTGGTGATCTTCCACCAGGTCAGCCCGGCCGCGCTCCCCGGCCCGTGGGCGGCCGACGGCGAGGGGCCGATGTCGGAGCTGGACCGGCTGGCCCTGCTCGCGGAGACGACGGCCACGCTCACCTCCACCCTCGACGTCCAGCAGATCCTGCGCCAGCTCGTCCGGCTGGTGGTGCCGCTGCTCGCCGACTGGGCGGTCGTGGACCTGCTCACCGAGGAGGGCGGCGTGACGCGGCAGCTCGTCGTCCACCACGAGAACGGCATGCTCGTCCACCACGAGGACCTGGAGCGAGCCATGCCGCCGGTGCCGGAGGCGTCCTCGATGCCGCTGTCACGGGCGCTGCGCGGGGTCACGGCGGCCCTGGCCGGGCCCGAGACCTACCGGGGCCGGCCCGACTCGGCCCTCGCGGTCGTCCAGCAGGAGCTGTTCCGGGCGACCGGCATGCACTCGGCGAGCATCGCGCCGATCCGCGGCGTCCGGGAGACGGTCGGGGCGCTGACCCTCGGCCGCGCCTCCCGCCCTGAGGCGTTCACCCGGAGCGAGCTGCTGCTGGTGGAGGACATCGCGCGCCGGGCCGGCCTCGCGCTGGACAACGCCCGCCTGTACGAGCGGCAGCGCCGGGTCGCCGAGACCATGCAGCGCCACCTGCTGCCGCAGCTCCCGTCGGTGCCCGGCCTGCTGATGACCGCCTGCTACCGGCCCGCGCCCCACTCCTCGCAGGTCGGCGGCGACTGGTACGACGCCTTCCCCATGCCCGGCGGCGCGACCGCCCTGGTGATCGGCGACGTCATCGGCCACGACCTCGACGCCGCGGCCGGCATGGCGCAGGTCTGCAACATGCTGCGCGCCTACGCGGGCGGCCAGGACGATCCGCCGCACGCCATCGTGGACCGGCTCGACCAGGCCGTGACGCGGATGGTCCAGCCCGTCATGGCCACCATGGTCCTCGCCCGGCTGGAGCCCGAGCCGTCCGGCCGCTGGACGCTGCGCTGGACCAACGCCGGTCATCCGCCGCCGCTGCTGGTGGAGCACGGCGGGCGGGCCCGCTACCTGGAGGACGGCCACGGCCTCCTGCTCGGCACCGGCTTGCGCGCGCTGCGGACGGAGGCCGCCGTCGAGCTGCCGCCCGGCTCCACGCTGCTGCTCTACACCGACGGGCTGATCGAGTCGCCGAGCCGCATCCTCGACGAAGGGCTCGACAAGCTGGCCGCCTACGCCGCCGGGCTGACCGAGCGGCCCCTGGACTCTCTCTGCGACCTGCTGCTGTCCGGGGTGCGGCCGGGCGACAACGACGACGACGTCGCCATGCTCGTCCTGCGCGTGCCCCGCTGAACCGGCGCCCGACCGGCACTGCGGTGCGACTTACCACTGACAGAGCGCGATGGGTTGCGGAAGAATACGCCTAGTGCAACCCGTGTGAGACGCAGAGTCGCGGAGTCGGTAAGTCGTGGCGTTCATGCCGGTTTCATCTTCTCGAACGGTATTGGAGGGGGTAAACACCATGCATGAGGTGTTGGTCGACACCAACGACGACGGCGCGCTGCGCGTGACGCTGCGCGGCGAGATCGACTTCACGAACTCGACCGAGATCCACAAGATCATCACGGACGCGGTGTCCGAGCGGCGGCCCGCGGCGGTCCGCGTCGACCTGGCGGGGGTGACGTTCATGGACTCCACGGGGATCGGCGTGCTGGTCGACGCCATGCGCGTGGCCCTGGCCGCGCAGGCCGACTTCCGCGTCGAGAACCCCACCCGCCGCATGCTGGACCAACTGCGCACGACGGGGCTGCTGACGGCGTTCGGCCTCGAATGACGGACCCGCTGGAGGGCTACCGCGGCCGGCTGGCCGACCTCGACGCCCGCCTCGCGCGGGCGCGCTCCCACCCCGAGGTGCTGCTGGCGCGGGCGAGCGGCCTGCTGGCCGGGCGGACCGGCTGCCGGGTGGGGGAGGCCCACGCCTACCTGGTGCGGCTGGCGGCCGAGCGGCGGCGGCCCGTCCATGAGCTGGCCGCCGAGGTGCTGGCGGCGCTGGAACGCCTGCCGCCGCGCGGCGAGGCCGGGCTGGCCGCCACCGTGGAGGCCGCCCTGCCGTCCCGCCGGAGCCCCGCCCGCCACGCCACGCTGCCACCCGCCCCGCCGCCCACGCTGTCGCCCGCCCCACTCTCCCCTGGGCCGGCGGGTCAGGCGCCCGGCGAGCCCGCGCCGCCGCGGCGGGCGTGGATCGAGGCCGTGCGGCAGGTCATCGACGCCCTGCCCGAGCGTCACATCCTGATCCTCCCCGAGTACGACGTGACGGGCCAGGTCGCCGACTACGTCATCGCCGCCGCCGCCCCGTCCGTGGTGGACCTGTCGGGGCGCGACCGCGCGGAGATCCTCGGCCGCAGGATGAGCGAGATCTACCCTTCGGTGGTCGGCGGCCCCATCTGGGACGCCTGGCGCGAGACGCTGCGCGACGGCCGGCCGCGCGAGGTCGGCCCCGTCCCCTACGCCGGCTCGGCGGACGGCGCGCCCGTCGAGGTGCTGCTCACCGTGAAGGTGTGGCCGGTCGGCGACGGCCTGCTGCAGAGCTGGGTCCGCCACGACGAGGAGACGCGGCTGGCCGAGCGCATCGCCCAGACCGAGCGCCTCGGCAACATGGGCTGGGCGGAATGGGACCTGGTCGACGGGCGGACCCGCTGGTCGGCCGGGCTCTACCAGATCTACGAGCGCGACCCCGCCGCCGGGCCGCTGCCCCGCGAGGAGAGCGAGGCGCTGGTCCTGCCCGAGGACCTGCCCGTCCGCCGCGAGGCGGCGGAGGCGTTCGGCCGCGGCGAGGCCGTGGACGCCACCTTCCGCATCGAGGTGGCGGGCCGCGTCAAGCACGTCCGCATGGTCGTGGACGCGGTCCGCGACGCGGCGGGCGCCCCGGTCAAGGTGTACGGGATCCTCCAGGACGTCACCGCCCGCGAGACCAGCCGGCTCAGGCTCACCGAGGTCGAGGAGCAGCTCCGCGAGCACCAGCGCATCCTCGCCGCCGAGCACGAGCTGGCCGGGCGGCTCCAGCAGATCGTGCTGCCGATGCCGCACGAGCCGATCGACCTGCCCGGCCTGCGGGTCGCGGTCCGCTACCTGCCCGCCGAGCAGGCCAGCAGAGTCGGCGGCGACTGGTACCACGCGGCGCCCGCCGGCGACGGCGCCGTCCTGCTCGCCGTGGGCGACGTGGCGGGGCACGGCATCGAGGCGGCCGCCGCGATGGCCCGGCTCCGCCACGCCCTGGCCGCGCTGTCCGTCACCACCACCCGCGACCCGGCCCGGCTGCTCGCCGCGCTCAACCGGCTGCTGTTCGCGGGCGACCCGACCGGCCCGCCGCGCGGGGTGCCCGTGACGGCCACCGCCGTCGTGGCCCGCTACGAACCGGCCACCGGCCGCCTGGTGTGGGCCCGCGCCGGGCACCCTCCGCCGCTGCTGGCCCGCGCCGGCCGGACCGTCGAGCTGGACCGGCCCGGCGGGCCGCTGCTCGGCGCCTTCCCCGACGCCCGCTACGCCACCACCTCCACCCGCCTGCGCCCCGGCGACGTGCTGCTGCTCTACACCGACGGCCTCGTCGAGCATCGCCGGCGCAACCTCGACGAAGGGCTCGCCCCCGTGCTGGCCGTCCTCGACCGGATCACCGCCGAGCCCGCCCCCCATCCGCTGGCCGACCTGCTGAGACAGCTCCGCCACGCCAACCCCGACGACGACACCTGCATCCTGGCCGCGCGCCCGCTCCTGCCCGGAGAGACGCGATGAGCGGGCAAGGGAACTCCGAGGCGCAACCGGCCGGCCCGCAGGCCCTGCTGGCGTGCGAGTTCGACCGTCACACGCTGGTCCGGCTCCGGCACGAGGTGGAGCGCGCCTGCCGTGGATGGGGGCTGAGCGGCCTGACGCTGTACCGCTTCGTCGTCGCGGTCAACGAGATCACCACCAACGCGGTACGGCACGGCGGCGGGCACGGCCGGCTGCGCCTGTGGCAGCAGGGCCCCCGGCTCCTCTGCCGCGTGGACGACCAGGGGCCGGGCGGCGCGGCCGAGCCCCGCCTGCCGCCGCCGGACCATCCGCGGGGCCGGGGGCTCTGGCTGGCGAGGAACAACGTCGAGCACTTCACCCTGCGCTCCGACACGCAGGGCACCACCATCGTGCTGGAGACGTCATGAGCCCGCCGCGCCGCGCCTGCGCACCAGCGGCAGGAACACCTCGTCGACGATCTCGACGAGGACGTCGTCGGGCGCGGTAGGGAGGCCGCGCACCACGAACTCGTTGCGCAGCAGCACCATGGCCACGGTGGCGACCCGCGGGTGCAGCGCCTCCGGGGCGGCCTCGCCGCGGGCCACCGCGCGCCCGAGCATGGTCAGCCAGGTGGCGGCCGTCGTGTCGGTCGACTGGTCGGGCAGGCGGGTCAGCAGCTCGCTCGCGCCCCCGGCCGCCGCCATCAGCTCGCGCAGGATCATGCCGAGCGGTGAGCTCCAGTGCCGGTTGGCCCTGCGCAGCATCTCCAGGGCGTCCTCGCGCAGGTCGCCGGTGTCGGGAGGCTGGACGGTCGCGGCCAGCAGGCGGTAGGCCGCCACGCCGAGGGCGAGGCGGTTGGGCCAGCGGCGGTAGAGGGCGTTCTTGTTGGTGCCCGCGCGGGCGGCGACGCGGTCCATCGTGAAGCCGGCGTAGCCGGACGCGGCCAGCTCGTCGGCCGCGGCGCGCAGGATCGCCTCCTCGAGCGCGGCGCCCCGGCGGCGGGGCCGCTTCGTCGAATCGCTCACGTCCGTACCTTAACGGAGCGGGGTTGTGCCCTGCGCTGCTCGAGTCTACGGTACTGGCCGTACCCTAAATGAAAGGAGGCGTGCGGTCATGCGCGCCAAAGGCATCAGCTACGAGACCGGCTTCCTCAACAAGGGCAAGCTCTCCCGCCGGGAGTTCGACCACGACATGGTCCGCCGCGAGCTGCGGATCATCCGCGACGACCTGCACTGCACCGCCGTACGCGTGATCGGCGGCGACCCCGACCGGCTGGAGTTCGCCGCCGCCTGCGCCGCCGAGCTCGGCCTGGAGGTCTGGTTCTCGCCCTACCCGCTGGAGCTGACCCGCAAGGAGTGCCTGGAGCTGTTCGCCGACTGCGCCGAGCGCGCGGAGCGCGTCAGGCGGCGCGGCGCCGAGGTCGTCTTCGTCACCGGCGCCGAGCTGAGCCTGATGAACCCCGGCTTCCTGCCCGGCGGCGGCCTCAGGGAACGGCTCGACGGGCTCCTGCGCGGCGAGGGCCTGCCGGAGCGCGTCGCCGAGGTGAGCTCCCGGGTCAACGACTTCCTCTGCGAGGCCGTGGCGCTGGTCCGCGAACGGTTCGGCGGCCGGGTCACCTACGCCTCCATCCCGCTCGAACGCGTCGACTGGACGCCGTTCGACCTCGTCTCCGTGGACCTCTACCGGTCGGCCGAGGTCGCCGACCGCTTCGAGGACGGCGTGCGCGCCCTGGTCGCGCAGGGCAAGCCGGTCGCCGTCACCGAGTTCGGCGCGGCCGGCTACCGGGGCGCGGGCGACCTGGGCGCCACCGCCCTGGACGCCGTCGAGTACGACGACGAGCACGGCCCGGTCCGCCTGCGCGGCGTGTACGAGCGCGACGAGCCCGGCCAGGCCGCGCACGTGCGCGAGCTGCTGGAGGTGTTCGACGCCGCCGGCGTGGACAGCGCGTTCGTGTTCATCCTGGCCCTCTACGACCACGTGCACCGCCCGGACGGCGACCCGCGCGACGACCTCGACCTGGCCAGCTACGGCATCGTCAAGGTGCTGGCCGACGGCCGCGGCACCACCTACCCGGACCTGCCGTGGGAGCCGAAGGAGGCGTTCGCCGCCGTCGCCGCGCACTACGGCGCCCTGACCAGGTGATCACAGCCCGTGGATGCGCCGCCCGGTGATCTGCTGCGGGACGATCCTGACGTACAGGTGGCGCTCGCCGCCCGCCCACGGCGTCACCCCGGCGCCGGCCGTCGCGGCCGACTCCTCCTCCGGCACGTGGTGCGCGGCCCCCTGCACCAGCACGCTCCACCCCTCCCTGCGGGCCTCGTCGATGTGGTCCACCTCGAAGGCGATCATGATCTCGACGCCTACCACCCCCGACCGCAGGTCCTGGTCCATCGGCCCGCCGTGGGCGGTGCGGAAGACGACCGCGCCGCCGTGCATCCGGTAGTTCACCGGCAGCACCGTCGGCCCGCGCGAGCCGGAGAAGGCCACCCGCCCGATCCCGCCCGGCTCGATCAGCCGCCGGCACTCGTCCTCGTCCAGCACCTCGAGCGAAGGGTGGGCCATCGCCGGGCCGCGCCCGGGAGGCCGTTCCAGGCCGCCGCCGAGCAGCTCGTCCATCGTCGTGCCCAGGGCGTCGGCCAGCCGGTGCAGCGACCCGGTGTCCGGCATGTCGGCGTACTCCTCCAGGTACTGCAGGTAGCCCGCCGACATCTCGGCGCGGGCGGCGACCTGCTCGCGGGTCAGGCCGAGACGCTCACGGTGATGGATCAGGCGCCGGCCCAGATCGCCGGTTCCGGTCATGATGGTTCCCCCGTTCCTGAGCCACCTCGGCGCCGGACGCAGCTCCGCCGAAACGGTGGCCATGTTTTGAACGCTACCCGCGAGACCCCTGGCCAGCCCTGGCCCGGCCCGCCGATGGGCCGTTGGACCCGGCGCCCCGGGACCTCCGGCCCTGCACCCGGCCACCGCCCGCGCGGTCGACTGGAGGTGTCAGCAGGAGCGGCCAAGGAGGAAGTCATGATCGTTGTGGGCGTCGACGGATCGGTGGCGGCGCGAGCGGCCGTGGAATGGGCCGCCGCTGACGCGCTGCGGGTGCGGGAGCCGCTGCGGATCGTGCACGCCGTGGACCGCACGCCGTACCAGATCGGCAGGTTCCCCACCCCCGTCCTGCCCGACGCGCTGCTGCGCGAGGGCCGCAGGATCCTGGACGAGGCCGTCGCGCTGGTACGCGAGCGGCAGCCGCACGCCGAGGTGGAGACGCGCGAGGTGGAAGGCGCCCCCGCCGTCGTGCTGCGCGAGGAGGCCGAGGGCGCGAGCGAGATCGTGGTCGGCGGCCGGGGGCTCGGCGGCTTCGCCGGGGCGCTGCTCGGCTCCGTCAGCACCCACGTGGCCGGGCACGTCCGCTGCCCCGTCGTCGTGGTGCGCGCCGCACGGCAGCCCGCCGGCGGCGAGATCGTGGTCGGCGTCGACGACTCGCCCGAGTGCCGGCCCGCCCTCGCCTACGCCTTCCGCCAGGCCGAGCTGCGCGGCGCCAAGCTGCGGGCGGTGCACGCCTGGCAGCTTCCGGTGCACGCGTTCGCGCCGGAGATCGCCTACGACGTGGACGAGATCCGCGAAGCCCAGCACCAGCTCGTCGCCGCCGCGCTGGAGTCCTTCCGCGCGGAGCACCCGGCCGTCGAGATCATCGAGGAGACGCACTCCGGGCACCCCGTGGACGTGCTGACGGCGGCCGGCGCGCAGGCCGACCTCGTGGTGGTCGGCTCGCACGGGCGCGGGGCGATGGGCTCGGCCCTGCTCGGCTCGGTCAGCCGCGGCGTCCTCCACCACGCCCGCTGCGCCGTCGCCGTGGTGCGCTGATCCTTGCCCCGGCGGGCCGGGACACGGTTGGCTGCCAGGATGAGCACCGATGGGAGGACCGGCCGGTTGAAGCGCAAGACGTACGAGAAGGAGCTGCTCCGCCTGCAGGCGGAGCTGGTCGAGCTGCAGGAGTGGGTGAAGACCGGTGGCCACCGGGTCGTCGTGATCTTCGAGGGCAGGGACGCCGCGGGGAAGGGCAGCACGATCAAGCGGGTGGCCGAATACCTCAACCCGCGCGTGGCCCGCATCGCCGCCCTGCCCGCCCCCACCGAGCGGGAGCGCACGCAGTGGTACTTCCAGCGCTACGTGGCGCACCTGCCGGCGGCCGGGGAGATCGTGCTGTTCGACCGGAGCTGGTACAACCGGGCCGGGGTGGAGCGGGTCATGGGTTTCTGCACCCAGGAGGAGTACACCCGGTTCCTGCACCAGTGCCCGATCTTCGAGCGGCTGCTGGTCGAGGACGGCATCCTGCTGCGCAAGTACTGGTTCTCGGTGAGCGACGCCGAGCAGGAGCGGCGCTTCCGCGACCGGCTCGGGGACCCGATGCGGCGGTGGAAGCTGTCGGAGATGGACCTGGAGTCGATCACCCGGTGGGAGGACTACTCGCGGGCCAAGGACGAGATGATGGTGCACACCCACATCCCCGAGGCCCCCTGGTACGACGTGGAGAGCGAGGACAAACGGCGGGGCCGCATCAACATGATCTCCCACCTGCTGGCCTCGATCCCGTACCACGAGGTGCGGCGGGCGCCGCTGGAGATCCCCGAACGGCCGCCGCCCACCGGCTACCGCCGCCCGCCCCGCCTCGGGTCGCCCGTCCCCGACGTCACCCGCGACCTGCCGGAGTGACGTCCCGCGCGGCCCTGGCCGCCATCACGCCGATGACCGCCGCGGCCACGTACGGCCATCCGACCAGGTCCGAGCAGTCGTGCGCGGCGCCCGACAGCACCGTGGCGAGCGGCGTGTAGAGCGCCGGGACGAGCAACGCCACGGCGGCGGCCGTCGCGACCCGCCCGCTGACGAGGGTGTCGCCGAGCGCCGCCACGGCCATCCAGAGGCCCAGCACCACGGCGAGCGCGGAGGGCTCCGGCATCTGGTAGCCGAAGTACCCGCACGTCTCGGGGGGAAGCATCGACGCGAGCACAGCGGGCGTGACGGCCGCCAGCACGGCCAGGAGACGGAACACCGGCGGTCCTTCCACGGCGAGGGGACGTCGAAGGCTACCGCGCCAAGATCATCCGAGGGAAGCCGGTCGCGCCGTGCCGATCATCTCGGATGCCTCACCCTGACGATGCCGGGCACGGTCCGGGCGAGCACGTCGGCGATCTTGTCCGCGTGCTCGTGACGGGGGCCGCGCAGCTCGGCGACGCCGTCGTGCACGGCGACCGTCCAGCGCGGGCCGAAGGGGTACTGCTCGCGCAGCGCGGCCTCGACCGCCGCGCGCAGCTCCTCGTCGGTACGGGTCAGCATCGCCATGAGGTCGCGACGGCTGACCATGCCCACGATCTCCTCGCCCTGCAGGACGGGCAGGCTCTTGATCCGCCTCCCCACCATGAGCTCGATCGCGGTCGTGACGTCGGTGGTCTCCGTGACGGTGACGACCTCGCCGGCGCCGGTCATGACGTCGTGCACCTGCCGGGGCGGCGGCATCTCGGGGAGCGGCAGGCGGCGCGCGGTGGCGCGCGGGTCGGGGCCGAACTCGCCGCGCAGCAGGTCCATCTCGCTGACGACGCCCACCAGCCGGCCGCCCTCGTCCACGACGGGGGCGGCCGTGATGTCGTTGCGGTGGAGCACCCGGACGGCGTGCCGCACCGGATCGGTGCGGCGCACCGTGATCGCCGGGGTGCTCATGACCTCGCGCACCAGCATGGCTACTGCGCCTCCCACCTCGTGTCGTCCTGCTTCCAGGTCAGCTTGTCGGCCACGCCGACCACGCCGTTGACCCGGCCGGTCATGCGCACCGCGATGGCCGCCTCGGTGCGGCGGTCCATCCAGCCGGTGAGCGTGACGACGCCCTGGTGCACCTCCACGTGGACGCCCGCGGTGTCCACCCACAGCGCCTGGTCCAGGATCTCGTCGCGGACCTCCTCGGCGATCTCCTCGTCCGGGCGCAGGAACACCTTGACCAGGTCGCGCCGGCTGACGACGCCGGTCAGGCGGCCGTTGTGGTCCACCACGGCCAGCCGCTTGACGTCGTGGGCGTCCATGAGCCGGGCGGCCGAGACGGCCGAGGCCTCGCCGGTGATCGTGACGGCGGGACGGGTCATGAGCTCCGCGGCCGTGTCGCCCTCGGCCTTCTGCCGGCCCTTGGGGTGGCGCAGCCGGGCGCGGAGCGGGGGACGGTAGCCCTCGCGGTAGAACTCCTCGCGGAACTCCTCCTTGCGCAGCAGGTCGGCCTCGGACACGACGCCGACCACGTGCCGGTCGCCGTCGACGACCGGGACGGCGCTGATGCCGTGCTCGATGAGGGCCTGGGCGATGTCCTTGAACGGCGTCTCCTCGGTGACGGAGACGACCTCGCCGGTCATGACGTCCGCTACGGTCATTCGCATGCCTGCCTCCTTCGCGGTCGCCTCCATCACATCCCCCGGCGGGCCGGGGGAGTAGGGACGGAAGTCCCGAGGCAGGCGGTCCTTGGTCAGGCGGTCCTTGGTCAGGCCGCGTGCCGGCCGGGCCGCTCGCGATGCCCGACGCCTCTGCCCCGAGGGGACCTTCGGCCCTCACCTGCCGCCCTACCCCGTGATGAACTGGTCGTATCGTCCGCTGGAGGTGGAGACATGAGCATCCGTACGGCGAGCGACGCCGTCCAGTCCGCGCTGGAAGCCGCGCGCTGGGCCCCGTCCGTGCACAACACCCAGCCCTGGTCGTTCGCCGTGTCCGGCGACGAGATCGCCCTGCGCGCCGACACCGAGCGCCGGCTGCGCGTCGGCGACCCGGCCGGCCGGGAGCTGCTCATCAGCTGCGGCGCGGCGCTGTTCAACGTCCGCACCGCGATCCGCCGCGCGGGCTTCGAGCCCGTCGTGCGCGTCCTGCCCGACCCCGACCGCCCGTCGCTGCTCGCCCTCGTCCGGCCCGGCGCCGGGACCGAGCCCGACGAGCACACGCGGGTGCTGGCCGGGGAGATCGAGCGGCGGCGTACGCACCGGTCCGGGTTCACCACCCTGCCGGTGCCGGACCGGCTGGTCCAGGCGCTGGCGACGGCCGCTGGGGAGGAGGGCGCCGCGCTGCTCGTCCTCGCCCCGCCGGCCGCCGAGGCGGTCGCGGCGCTGACCCGGGCCGCCCAGATCGTGCAGAGCGAGGACCGGCCCCGCCACCTGGAGGTCGTCCGCTGGGCCCGGCCGCCGGGCAGCGCGCGCAAGGACGGCGTGCCCGCCGGGGCCTACCCGCACGACGAGCCGCGCACCGAGCCCGCCTTCGCGCAGCGCGACTACGCCTGGCGTCACGACTGGGGCAACCCCGCCGACCAGGCCGGCTCGACCTCGCCCGGCGTCGTGATGGTGCTCACCACCGCCGGCGACACCAGGGAGGACTGGCTGAAGGCCGGCGAGGCGCTGCAGCACGTGCTGCTGAAGGCGAACGCGTACGGCGTGTCCGCGGCCTTCCACACCCAGGTCCTGGAGATGGACCACCTGCGCGCGTTCCTGCGCGAGGAGCTGTGCGACGGCGCGTACCCGCAGATGATCATGCGGCTCGGGATCACCTTCGACGACGCCGAGACGGTCCGCCGCCCCGTGAGCGACCTGCTCAGGTAGCCGGCCCAGACAGGCGGAGGTCCCGGAGGGAGAGGACCAAGGTCCCGCGTCGCAGGGCCCCCGGTCCCTAGGTGAGGCCCGAGATCATGCAAGACGCTGATCCGCATGGACGTCCTCGACCTCTCCCGATGGCAGTTCGGGATCACCACCGTCTACCACTTCCTGTTCGTGCCGCTGACCATCGGCCTGTCGGTGATCGTGGCCGGGCTCCAGACCGCGTGGTACCGCACCGGCAAGCAGGAGTACCTGCGCATGACCCGGTTCTGGGGGCGGCTGTTCCTCATCAACTTCGCGATGGGCGTGGTGACCGGCATCGTGCAGGAGTTCCAGTTCGGGATGAACTGGAGCGACTACTCGCGCTTCGTCGGGGACGTCTTCGGGGCCCCGCTCGCCATGGAGGGGCTGATCGCGTTCTTCATGGAGTCGACGTTCCTCGGGCTGTGGATCTTCGGCTGGGACAAGCTGCCCAAGAAGGTGCACCTGGCCACGATCTGGCTGGCCGCCATCGGCACCAACGTCTCCGCGTACTTCATCCTCGCGGCCAACTCCTGGATGCAGCACCCGGTCGGCTACCGCATCAACAACGGCCGCGCCGAGCTGACCGACATCTGGGCGGTGCTCACCAACTCCACCACGCTCGTCACCTTCCCGCACGTCATCGCCGGCGGGTTCCTCGTCGCGGGCGGCTTCGTGCTCGGCGTCAGCGCCTGGTTCCTCATGCGCCGGCGCGAGGTGGACGTCTTCCGCCCCGCGGCCCGGCTCGCCATGGTCGTCAGCCTGGTCGCCGCGGTCGGCGTGTCGCTGTCCGGCCACTGGCAGGCGCAGATCATGACCGAGCAGCAGCCGATGAAGATGGCCGCCGCCGAGGCGCTGTGGGACGACGAGACCTCGGCCGGGTTCTCGCTGTTCGCGATCGGCGACGTCGAGAACGGCCGCAACCACGTCAACCTGCAGATCCCCTACGGCCTCAGCCTCCTCGCCACCAACACCCTGGACGGCAAGGTCGAGGGCATCAACGACATCCAGGAGCGATACCAGGCCCTGTACGGCCCCGGCGACTACCGGCCGGTCGTCGGCCTGGCGTACTGGTCGTTCCGGCTCATGATCGGCTTCGGCATGCTGTCCGCGCTGCTGGCCCTCGCCGGGCTCTGGCTCACCAGGCGTGGCCGGCTGCCCGCCGGCAAGTGGGCCTACCGCCTGGCCATGCTCGGCATCGGACTGCCGTTCGTCGCCAACTCGCTCGGCTGGATCTTCACCGAGATGGGCCGCCAGCCGTGGACGGTGTTCGGCCTCATGCGCACCGCCGCCGCCGTCTCGCCCAGCGCCGACGTCCCCTCCGTCGCGATCACCCTGGTCGGATTCACCCTCGTGTACGCGGTCCTCGCCGTGATCGAGGTGCGGCTGCTGCTCAAGTTCATCAAGCGCGGCGCGCAGGAGGAGCTCGAACCCGAAGCTCCCGTGCCCGCCCTGTCCTACTAAGGAACTGATCCGGCCATGGAACTCACCACCGTCTGGTTCTTGCTCATCGCCGTGCTGTGGACCGGCTACTTCGTCCTGGAGGGCTTCGACTTCGGCGTCGGCATCCTGCTGCCCTTCCTCGGCGGCAGCGACGGCGAGCGCCGCACCATCGTCAAGACGATCGGCCCCGTCTGGGACGGCAACGAGGTGTGGCTGCTGGTCGCCGGCGGCGCCACCTTCGCCGCCTTCCCCGAGTGGTACGCCACCCTCTTCAGCGGCTTCTACCTGCCGCTGTTCCTCATCCTGCTGGCGCTGATCGTGCGCGGCGTGGCCCTGGAGTACCGCGGCAAGAGCGACAGCACCAAGGGCTGGGACCGCGCCTTCTTCTGGGGCTCGCTCGGCCCGGCCCTGCTGTGGGGCGTCGCCTTCGCCAACATGGTGCGGGGCGTGCCGCTCGACGCCGACCACGAGTACACCGGCACCCTGTTCACCCTGCTCAACCCGTTCGCGCTGCTCGGCGGCCTGGCCATGCTGCTGCTCTGCACCCAGCACGGCGCGGTCTTCCTCGCCCTGCGCACCACCGGCGAGCTGCGCAAGGGCGCGGCCAGGATCGCCGCCGCGCTCGCGCCGGTCACCGTCGCCGTGGTCCTCGCCTTCCTCCTCATGGCGCGGGCCGGCGTCCTGTCCTGGGCCGCGGTCGCCGTGGCCGCGATCGGGCTCGCCGTCGCGCTGATCGCCACACTGCGCGGGCGCGACGGGTGGGCCTTCACCGGCAGCGCCCTGGCCATCGCCGCGTTCGTCGCCACCCTGTTCACCAGCATGTGGCCGAACGTGCTGCCCGCCCTCGACCCGGCCAACAGCCTCACCGTGACGAACGCGGCCTCCTCGCCGTACACGCTGACCGTGATGACCTGGGTGGCGGCCGTCTTCACGCCCGTGGTGCTGGGGTACCAGGCGTGGACGTACTGGGTGTTCCGCCGCCGGCTGACGGGAGCGTATTCGGCCTGAAGTCCCGGCGCGGTGGGGCTTCAGGCTGGCAGGGTAGGACCCCCGACGGCAGGCCGAACCCCCACCCCCAGGAGGCATGACATGACAGCACGTACAGGGCGCGCCGTGGTCCTGCTGGTCGCGCTGGGGGCGGCCGCGGCGGGCTGCGGGGGCGAGCCGGGCCGCACCCCGCCCTCGGTCACGCAGCCCTCAGCGACCCCGCCCTCGGTGACGCAGCCCTCAGCGACTCCGCCCGCCGAGACCTCCTCGCCGCCGTCGACCCCCGGATCGCCGGAGAGCGCCTCGCCGCCGAGGTCCCGTGACCTCGTGGCCGGGCGCTACCAGCCGCTGTGGCCGTTCGCCGACGCCGCGGCCGCGGAGGCGTGGCGGAGCCGCCACCGCGAGGACGGCGCCGGCGCCTGGCACCTCGACCCGGCCAGGACCGCGGTCCGCTTCGCCCGCGACCACCTCGGCTTCAGCGAGATCGACCGCGCGGTGAAGACGAACCTCGACGGCGTCCACGCCCGCGTGCACGTCGGGCTCGCCGCCGAGGAGGGCCCGCGCCCGATGGTCGCCGCCGTCGTCCACCTGGTCCGCTACGGGAAGGGCGCGGACGCCCCCTGGGAGGTCGTCGGCACCGACGACACCACCTTCTCCCTCACCACCCCCGAGTACGGCGCCTCCGTCGGCTCCCCGATGACGGTCGGCGGCCGGATCACCGGCGTGGACGAGAGCATCCGCGTCCAGGTGCGCCGCCCCG
Organism: Nonomuraea sp. LP-02; assembly: GCF_036289125.1. NCBI lineage: Bacteria > Bacillati > Actinomycetota > Actinomycetes > Streptosporangiales > Streptosporangiaceae > Nonomuraea > Nonomuraea sp. LP-02. The sequence goes on from NZ_JAXCLK010000001.1 coordinate 1,428,936, forward strand.
GCGGCGGCGAGGCACTCGGCGAGCACTGCTGCGTGGGCGCGGGCGGTGAGAAGTCCCCCTGGTCGGCCCAGGTCACCTTCAGGCCGGCGCCCGGCACGACGCTGACCGTCGTGGCCTCCACCGGCGGCCACGTCGCCGAAGTGGAGCGCTTCGCCGTCACCGGCGTGACCGTTCCCTGACGCCGCGCCGCCCGTCCACGGCCATAAGCAGGGAAGACACGCGGCTCCCTTGCTAGCATCCCCGGTTGTCGGACCGTCGCGACCGAGGTGCCCATGAGCCAACTGGAAGAGACCGCGCCCGAGAGCGGGTCGCTCGCCGAGCTCGCCAGGAAGCACGGGCTGCGCCCCGCCATCGCGCGCCCCCGCTTCCCCGCATACCTGCGCCAGCTCTGGGAACGGCGCCATTTCATCCTGACCTACGCCACCTCGCGCAACGTCTCGAAATACTCGGGGTCGGCGCTGGGGCAGTTGTGGCAGGTCCTCACGCCGTTGCTGAACGCGGCGATCTATTACGTGATGTTCGGCCTCATCCTGGGCGGCAGCAAGAACATCCCGAACTATCCGGCGTTCCTGCTGACCGGGATGTTCGTGTTCACCTACACGCAGCGCACGGTCACCGCGGGGGCCAAGTCCATCTCCGGGAACCTGTCCCTCATCCGGGCGCTGCACTTCCCACGGGCCTCGCTGCCGCTGGCGTACACGATCCAGGAGCTGCAGCAGCTCGCCGTCTCCATGGGCGTGCTGCTGGTGATCGTGCTGATCACCGGGGAGCCGATCAGCTGGTTCTGGCTGATGGTCCCGGTGGTCCTGCTGCTGCAGACGATGTTCAACATCGGGGCGGGGCTGGTCATGGCCCGGCTCGGGGCGTCCCTGCGCGACCTCGGCCAGCTCCTGCCGTTCATCATGCGCACCTGGCTGTACGCCTCGGGCGTGTTCTTCGCCATCCACGACAAGGTCGTCGGCTCGGCCGGGCTGCCCGAGTGGGTCGCGACGGCGATGTACCTGAATCCGGCGGCCTCGTTCATCGAGTTCATGCGCGACCTGCTCCTCAGCCGCCACACGCCCCCGCCCACGGTGTGGCTGTCGTGCCTGTGCTGGGCGCTGGTCACTCTCGTCGGCGGGTTCTGGTACTTCTGGCGGGCCGAGGACCGCTACGGACGCGGCTGACCGGCCCGGGATGATCGCGCGGCCCGCGCGGGTTGCGGAGAGGGAAGCATCCGCGCAGCACTGAGGAGCACGCATTGAGCACGAACGCCGAGGACCGCGGCCCGGTCCGTCAGCCGGTCCGCCAGCTTCGCCTGGTCGTCGAGGCCGAGGACTACGAGGCCGCGCTGACCTTCTACCGGGACGTCCTGGGGCTGCACGAGGAGGCGGCCTTCTCCACCGGTGACGGCGCCCGGGTGGCGATCCTCGACGCCGGCCGGGCCACCCTGGAGATCGCCAACCCGGCGCAGAAGAAGATGATCGACGAGGTCGAGGTGGGGCGGCAGGTCGCGCCCAAGTTCCGGGTGGCGTTCGAGGTGGACGACTCGCGCGGCACGGCCGAGCGGCTGGTGGCGGCCGGCGCGAGCGAGGTGGCGCCGCCGACCGTCACCCCGTGGCAGTCGCTGAACGCCCGCCTCGACGCGCCGGGCGGCATGCACATCACCGTCTTCCAGGAGTTGCAGGCCGCCGAGGAGCGCCAGGCGCTGGACGGCTTCGGCACCGACGACACCCGCGGCTGACCCCGGGGCTATTTGGGAGCAGGACGAGCGCGTACGTGCATGCGCTCGCCCTGCGGCCCGAACAGGGCCAGCACCTCGGCCGGCTCGTCGCCCACGTTCTGGAAGGCGTGCGGGGTGCGGGTGTCGAACTCGGCCGCCTCGCCCGCCTTCAGCACCACCTCGTGCGGGCCGAGCAGCAGCCGCAGCCGCCCCGAGAGCACGTACAGCCAGTCGTAGCCCTCGTGGACCTTCTGCTCGGGCACGAAGCCCGGCCAGCCGGGCGGGTAGATCAGCTTGACCGCCTGCAGCCCGCCGGGGCTCCGGCTCAGCGGGATCCAGGTCACGCCGTTGCGCTTGACCGGCCGCATGGTCACCCGCGGATCGCCGGTGACGGGCGCGCCCACCAGCTCGTCGAGCTGCACCTGGTGGGCGCGGGCCAGCGGCAGCAGCAGCTCCAGGGTGGGCTTGCGGTGCCCGGACTCCAGCCGCGACAGCGTGCTGACCGAGATGCCGGTGCTCTTGGACAGCTCCGCCAGCGTCACGTCGCGCTCCTGGCGCAGGGCGCGCAGCCGCGGCCCCACCGACTGCAGTGTCTCGTCGAGGTCCTCCACCCTGTTGATTTTGCCATTCCGGCAACGAAGTTTGTCAATTCGGCCCCTGATCGCGGACAGTTGCGTCACGAGGCGACGCGGAAGGAGCCGAAGTGGTGAACACGAAGTACGACGTGGTGATCGTGGGGGGCGGGGCCGCCGGGCTGAGCGGGGCGCTGACCCTGGGCCGGGCGCGGCGCAAGGTCCTGGTCGTGGACGCGGGCCGGCCGCGCAACGCCCCCGCCCAGGGCGTGCACACCTTCCTGACCAGGGAGGGCATGCCGCCGCACGAGTTGCTGGCCGCCGGCCGCGAGGAGGTCGCCGGGTACGGCGGCGAGATCGTCACCGGGACCGTCGTCGCCGCCGAGCACATGGGCGGCGAGGAGCCGGGCCCGTTCCGGGTGACGCTGGCGGACGGCACGGCGGTCGTGGCCGAGCGGCTGCTGCTTGCCACCGGCCTGGTGGACGAGCTGCCGGACGTGCCGGGCCTCGCCGGGCGGTGGGGTAGGGACGTGCTGCACTGCCCGTACTGCCACGGGTGGGAGGTGCGCGACCGGGCCATCGGGGTGCTGTCCACCGGGCCGCTGGGGGTGCACCAGGCGCTGCTGTGGCGGCAGTGGAGCGAGAATGTGACGTTCTTCCTGCACGACGGGCCCCGGCCGGACGACGAGCAGCGCGAGAAGCTGGCCGCGCGGGGCGTCACCGTGGTGGAAGAGCGGGTGATCGGCCTGGAGATCGACGGGGACCGGCTGGCCGGGGTGCGGCTGGACGGCGGGCGGGTGGTGGCGTGCGAGGCGCTCGCCACCGGCTCCCGGCTCAGCGCCCGCGCCGACCTGCTGCCCGGCCTGGGACTGGAGACGGAGGAGCTGGTCATGGCCGGGCACGCGATCGGCACCCACGTGCCCGCGGACGCGACCGGCGCCACCCGCGTGCCGGGCGTGTGGGTGACGGGCAACGCCGTCAACGTGACCGACCAGGTCATCGCCGCGGCGGCGGGCGGCGTACGGGCGGGGGCGGCCATCAACGGGGACCTGATCGAGCAGGAGAACCGCCGCGCGGTCGCCGCCCTCCGCGCTTCCGCCCCGCAGAACCAGCACGGGCACGGTCACGGGCACGGTCACGGGCACGGGCACGGCCACGGGAACAGCGGGTTCGAGGTGCCCGAAGGGGTCACGGCGGAGGAGTTCTGGGACGGCCGCTACGGCGAGCAGGACCGCATCTGGAGCGGCGCGCCCAACGTCGCTCTCGTCCGCGAGGCCGCCGACCTGCCGCCGGGCCGCGCGCTCGACCTCGGCTGCGGCGAGGGAGCCGACGCCGTCTGGCTGGCCCAGCGCGGCTGGCGGGTCACCGCCGCCGACATCTCCCAGGTGGCGCTGGACCGCGCCGCCGAGGAGGCGGAGCGGGCGGGCGTGGCCGACCGGATCGAGTGGCGCCGCCATGACCTGGCGACGTCCTTCCCCGACGGCTCCTACGACCTGGTCAGCGCGAGCTACCTGCACTCGCCGGTGCAGTTGCCGCGCGAGGAGGTCCTGCGCAAGGCCGCCGCGGCCGTCGTCCCCGGCGGGACGCTGCTGATCATCGGGCACCTGGGCTGGCCGTCGTGGGTGGAGCGGCCGCCCGTCGAGGTCGCCTTCCCGACGCCGGGCGACGTCCTCGACGCGGTCGAGCTGAGCGAGCCGGAATGGGAGGTGCTGACCTGCGAGGAGTTCACCCGCGAGCGCGCCGCGCCCGACGGCACCCCCGGCGCCCACGTGGACTACGTCATCAGGGCCCGCCGGCGCCCCTGAGGGGGCGGAGGCCGGTGAAGTCGCGGGCGTCGTCGCTGCCGCCGGGGATCAGCGGCAGCGCCGGGCCAGGTGGCCGGCCCGGACCCGCAGGTGGTGGAGGGCGCTCCTCGTCGAGGAGCCCCGGCACGATCAGTCCCCGTGCGCCCTCAGAGGGTGGGGGCCAGGGGCCGATCGTCCTCGCGGGCGCGTACGCGCTTGTCGAGCCCTTCCATCGCGCGGACGAGGGCCAGGTTCGCCGCGCTGAGCGTGCGCACCTGCTCCTCCAGCTCGGAGAGCCGTTTCCTGACCGCCAGCAGCTCGACGTCGAGAGCCGGCGCCTCCATGAGCATGCGACCGCCAACCATGATCGGTTCACCTCCGGAAAACGGGGACACCATGATGATGGCCGGGCGGCGGAACCTGGGGGTAGCGGCGAAGGGCCGCAGGCACGGGGACTTACGGCACTGTTCGCCGCGGATGAAGCTGCATCGTCGAGATGCCCGAGTTGTCAAGCATGCCCGGTTTTCAAGCTCCTGGGGCCGCCCGGTAGGCCGTCCCCTTACCCTCAAGGCGGGTGCTTGAAACCTCGGCGGGGAGGAAAGCCGACTCTCCGGGTCGCAGCGCCGCGATGCCGTCCAGCCGGGCCTCGCCCTCGACGCACACCACGATCTGCGGCACGCCGCCGGGCAGCTCGTGCCCCCGCTCGCCGTCGAGCTCGTGCCGGGCCAGCGCGAACTCCGGCGCGGGCGGCAGATAGCGGAGCTCGCCTGGACCGCCCCGCTCGGCGGCGATCCGGTGCGGCTCGCCGGGCGCGAAGCCGACCACCCGCATCAGCTCGGGCACGTCGATGTGCTTGGAGGTCAGGCCGCAGCGCAGCACGTTGTCGGAGTTGGCCATGATCTCGACGGCGACGCCGCCGAGGTAGGCGTGCGGCACGCCGGCCCCGAGGTAGAGGGCCTCGCCGGGGGCCAGCTCGACGTGGTGCAGCAGCAGGGCGGCGGTCACGCCCCGGTCGCCGGGACAGGCGCGGGCGATCTCCGCGTACGGGGCGAGGCCGGGGTCGGCGGCGGCGAGCAGGGCGCGCTCGACCTCCGCGCGCAGCGGCGCGGCCGCGTCGGCGAGCATCTCGGCGAAGACCGTCCGCAGGGCCGCGGCGGGCTCGCCGTCGCGCAGCGCGCCGATCCAGGGGCGCAGGCCGGGCACGCCGAGCCGGTCGAGCAGGCCGGCGGTGGCGGCGGGGGAGCGGAAGCCGCACAGCCCGTGGAACGGCGTGACCGCGCACACCATCTCGGGCTTGTGCGCGTCGTCCTTGTAGGTGCGCTCGCGGGCGTCGAGCGGGATGCCGCGCGCGTTCTCCGCGGCGTAGCCGGCGCGTGCCTGCTCGGCGCTGGGATGCACCTGCAGCGACAGCGGGCGGGCCACGGCCAGGATCTTGAGCAGGTAGGGGAGCCGCCCGCCGAAGCGCGCGGCGGTGCCGGGGCCGAGGGCGGCGGCCGGGTCGGCGGCGATGACGGCGTCGAGCGGGACGCCCCCGACGGTGGAGGGCGCGCCGGGATGGGCGCCCATCCAGAGCTCGGCCTGCGGCTGCCCGGTCGGCTCCGTGCCGAACAACGCGGGCAGGGCCGTCACCGACCCCCAGTCGTAGGGGCGGATGGTGGTCGCCAGGCGCATCGGAGCGTGCAGATCAGGCTGAGACACGGTGAAAGGCTATCGCCCCCGTGTGGCCGGGGCGCCGGAGGAACACGATTCCTCCGGCGCCGCTGCCGTCTACCGGGCGCGGGGCCCGAGGACGACCGGCATCGTACGGGTGCTGTTGCCGAGCAACGTGTCGATCTGGCGCAACTCCTCCCGTGGCCCGGCGGCCCTGATCGCCGGGAAGGCCGTGAACAGGGCCCGCAACGCGATCTCCGCCTCCAGCCGGGCCAGCGGCGCGCCCAGGCAGAAGTGCGGCCCGTGCCCGAAGGCCAGGTGCGAGGCCGGCGGATCGGTGAGGTCGAAGCGGTCGGCGTCCGCGCCGAACTGCTCCGGGTCCCGTCCGGAGGAGGCGAAGCAGGCCAGTACGGCCTCGCCCGCGCGCAGGTGCACGCCGTCGATCTCGACGTCGCGCTTGGCGTACCGGAACGGGAAGTAGGCGATCGGCGAGTCCCAGCGCAGCGTCTCCTCCACGGCCGCGCTGAACGGGCACTTCCCCGAGCGCAGCAGGGCGAGCTGGCCGGGCGTGTGCAGCAGGGCGCCGATCGCGTTGGTGATGAGGTTGACCGTCGTCACGTGGCCGGCGATGAACAGCAGGTCGATGGTGGCGAACAGCTCGTCCTCCGAGAGCCTGCCGCCGTCCTGCTCGCGCAGCCTGATGAGGTCGGTGATGATGTCCTCGCCGGGCGAGCGCCGCCGCTCCTCGATGATCCGGTGCAGCAGCGCGTGCAGCTCCTCGCGCACCCGCGGGCCGTCCGCCAGGTCCTCGCTGACGTGCGCGACGGCGTCGGTCAGCTCGTGCATCCGCTCCTGGTGGGCCGGCGGGATGCCGATCATCTCGGAGATGACGTCACGCGGCAGCGGATAGGCGAAGCGCGCCCGCAGGTCCACGGGTTCGTGCGCGGGCAGGGTGGCGAGGTCGTCGATCAGCGCGCCGGTCAGCGCCTCGATCTTGGGCCGCAGGCCCTGCACCCGGCGCGGGGTGAAGCCGGCGGCGAGCGGCGCGCGCAGCCGCCGGTGCTCCTCGCCGTCGGCGTTCAGCATGGAGATGTCGGTGACGATGCGGTCGATGGCGGTCCCCGGTGGCAAGGTGGAGCGTTCCAGCGGGTCCCAGTACTGGATCTCCCTCGTGAGGTCGGGATGGGTCAGGACGGTCATCAGGGTCGCGTACCGGGTGGCCGCCCAGGCGTCCACGCCCTCGGCGGTCACCGGCACGAGCGGCCCGGCCGCGCGCAACCGGTCGTTGTCGGAATGCGGGTCCGGCGCCGCGGGATCGATGATGAAACGCACGAGCTCGGTCATGGGTCATCCCGTTCGTTGTCTGCCGACCGCGAACGCGGTCACGTCGATGCCGGGGTCCTGGTCGAGGTAGAGGTCGCGGACGAGCTCGCCGGCGGCCGGCGCGTTGCACAGGCCGTGCCCGGAGAAGCCGGTGGCGTACAGGAACGCCGGCGGCCCCGGCAGATGGCCGATGAAGGCGCGCCGGTCCGGGCTGGCGTCGCGCAGCCCGGTGACGGCCGGGTGCAGGGCCAGCCCCGACAGGCTCGGGTACGTCTCCGCGAACCGCTCCGCCACCTCGCGCCGCCACGCCTCCCGGTCAGGACCCGGATATCCCATGCCGACGAGCAGCCGGTCGCCGCGGGTCCGCGACAGCAGGCCGCTCGCCGCGTGCAGGGTGCACGGGATCTCCGGCGTGCCGGGCGGCAGCGGATCGGTGACCAGCAGCTCCTGCTCGATGGGTTCGGTCATCGGCAGGTCCACGCCCGCGCCGCGGACGAGGGCGGGCGACCAGGCGCCGGCCGCGCAGATGACCGCCTCGGCCGTCAGCTCGCCGCCGTCCTCGGTGAACACCCGCCCGGCCGAGGAGTCGATCCTGGAGACCGGGCGGTCGGTGATCAGCGTGGCGCCGGAGCGCCGGGCCGCCTCGGCGTAGGCCGTGACGATGGCGGCGGTGTCGGAGACGTACGCCTGCGGCGACCAGGCGGCGGCCAGCAGCGGGAGGTCGCCGATGAGCCGGTTGCGCTCCCTGGCCTCCTCCACGCCGATGAGCCGCACGTCCACGCCCGCCCGCCGCTGCTCGGGCAGGTCGGCCTCGAAGGCGGCGACCTGCTCGGGCGTGGAGAACAGGACGAGGTAGCCGACCTGCCGCAGCGGCAGGTCGGCCCCCGGCCGGACCGGGAAGTCCCGGTAGGCCTCCAGGCTCCGTACGGCCAGCGCCGAGCTGACGGGGTTGCCGGCGAAGTACGACCGGACCACGTCGGCGGTGGCGCGCGAGGCGCCGGAGCCGAGCGCGCCGCGTTCCAGCAGCGTCGTCTCGACTCCGGCCTCCGCGAGATGGTAGGCGATCGACAGGCCGATGACGCCGCCGCCGATCACCGCCACGCGCGTGTCGGTCATACGTGGGCCTCCACGGGGGCCTCCACGCGGCGCAGGCTGTCGCCCGCCTCCCACGGGAACAGGTGCAGGTTCCACCCGCCGAGGCAGTTGCAGTAGAGGGCCATCGTGGCCATCACCGACATGAAGTCGACGTGGTCGTTGATGCGGTCGAGGTTGTCCAGGAGCCGCCGGGTGAATCCCCACAGCGTGTCCAGGCCGCAGTAGCCGAGGAACTCCGCCGGGGTGTGGGCCAGCAGCCGGGTCATCTGCCGCAGCCACGGCATCGGCATGCCCTCCATGGCCGCGCGGATGAGGCCGCCGTAGCAGCTGTAGCCGAGCGGGCGGGTTTCGCCGTTGACGAACAGCAGCGTGGTCAGGACCGTCTCGTAGCTTCCCGCGCGGGAGGCGATGCGGCCTTCGTGCAGGTCCACCAGCTCGCGCGGCGGGTCGAGCCAGATGCGCTCGGTCTCGGCGTGCACGTCCGAGATGAGCGCGTTGACCTGCGGGTCGCCGACCGGGAGCCGGTGCAGCCGGTGCCCGCCGGTCTCTCCGGCGCGGCGCACCTCGGCGATGACCGGCTCCTTGGTGGTGTAGACGGCCCGCCAGACCTCGCGGCCCGCCTCGATCAGGCCGTCCAGGTGCTCCGGCAGCACCTGGCCGATGGGTGTGGCGGTCATGGGTTCGGTGAGCTCGCCGTACTTGATGCCGAGGTGCTGCAGGCGCGAGCCGAACAGGGTCCCGTCCGGGACGGTGCGCCGGTCCACGCGGTGCTCCGCGGGCGCGTGCAGCAGCGAGTGGACCGGTGCGACGTGGTAGAGGTGATGGCCGGCGACCAGGGCGTGGCCCTGCAGACTTCGGTACGGCAGCGCGTCCCAGAAGCACTGGGCGAGGGCCGGGTTCCGCTGGTCGAGTTCGGCGGCCACGGTGATACCGAGGCCGGGCCAGGCTATTTCCACGAGCTTCTCGTTCACAATTTGTCACTATAACGTCACGAATTGTGTCGATTCGGGCGGGGGTGGGGCTTTGACCAGGACATGACCGCTTCTGGGGACGAGCCGCCCCTGCAGTCGCCCCTAGAGCGGGGTGCGCAGGAACTGCTGGTTCTGGCCGCCGTTGCACGGATACTGCTTGAACTGCACGTCGTCGGCCTGCGACGACGACGGCAGGTCCGCGCACTTGCCCGAGTGCCTGGCCACCAGCCGCACGTACCCGCCGCCCGCGTCCTGCACCGACCACTGCTGGTTGGCGCCCGAGCCGCAGGCGTACTGCTGGATCGCGGCCCCGTCGGCGGTGCTCTGCCCGTTCACGTCCAGGCACTTGCCCGAGTGCCTGGCGACGACCTGCACGTAGCCGCCGCTCACCGACTGGACGCGCCACTGCTGGTTGAAGCCGCCGCCGCAGGTGTACTGGATGACGGCGGTCAGGTTCGCGCCGGAGGCGTTGCGCACGTCGGCGCACTTGCCCGAGTGGCGCACGGTCAGCCGGTCGTGGCCGGAGCCCACGGCGGTGATCGTGCCGGCCGCCGCGTCGACGGTCAGCTCCCGCGCGTACGACAGGCTCATCGACGTCGCGGAGGCGAACTGGATCGGCAGCCACACGTACCGCGAGTCGTTGACCGGCCCGCCCCACGCCCCGGCCCACCGGTCGCCCAGATACAGGTACGACGTGCCGGACGTGCCCTGCACCGGCAGCACGTACGCCGGCTGCGAGCCGAAGGTGGTCGCGTCGCCGACGTCCTGCCAGGCGCTCCAGGAGCCGGTGATGGCGGTGGCGGTGGCGTACCTGGCCTGGTTGGGTTGCCAGCCGGTGGCGCCCGAGGTCAGCATGAAGTACACGCCGCCCCGCTTGAACAGCGCCGGGGCCTCCCGGTGGTCGCCGTCCCACACCCGCACGAGCGACGCGACGTCGGTGAAGTCGGCGGTCAGCCGGTAGACGTGCAGGTCGTAGTTCTCGTCCGCGGCCGAGATCATGTAACCCGCGCCGTCGGTGTCGGTGAAGGTCGTGATGTCGCGTGACATGTGCCCGAGCGGCCGGAAACTCCGCAGGTAGGTGTAGTTCCCGTCCACCGTGGCCGACACGGCGACCGCGGCCCGCGCCTCGCCGTAGTCGCTGCCGTTCTCCTTGTGCATCCACATGACGAACCGGCCGGTCGCCGCGTTGTACATCACCTTCGGCCGCTCGATGTTGGCGACCTGCAGCTCGGCCGCGCTGGACTGGGTGAGCACGTGGTTCCTGAACTCCCAGTTCCGCAGGTCCGCCGACCGGTAGGCGGAGACGTAACGGAAGGTGCCGTCGGCGTTGCGGTTCTCGCCGAACCAGTAGTAGTACGAGCCGACCTTGAGCACCCCGCCGCCGTGCGCGTGCAGCGCGCCGCCCGAGGTGTCGGTGAACGGCGCGCCGACCGGCACGGTCACGGGCGCGGCGCGGGCGGGCGCCGCGGGCAGCAGGATCAGTAACAGCCCGGCCAGCAGGGGCAGCACACGGGACATGGAAGCTCCTTCGAAAAGCGGGGGAGTCAGCCTTTGACGCCGGTGAGCAGGACGCCCCGCACGATCCAGCGCTGGGCGACGAGGAAGAGCACGACGAGCGGCAGGATCGCCACCAGCGCGCCGGCGAACAGCGCGGGCAGGTTGAGCGCCTGCTGGTTGAGGTTCGTGGACAGCGCGACCTGGACCGTCCAGTACTCCGGGTCCTGGCCGATCACCAGCGGCCACAGGAACGCGTTCCAGTGCTCGATGAACGACAGGATGCCGAGCGAGGCGAACAGCGCCCCCGAGTTCGGCAGCGCCAGCCGGACGTACAGCCCGAGGTGGCCGAGGCCGTCCACCCGCCCCGCGTCCTCCAGCTCGCGCGGGAAGCGCAGGTAGAAGCCGCGGAACAGCAGCACCGCGAACGCGCTGAACAGGCCGGGCGCGATCAGCCCCCACAGCGTGTTGACCCCGCCCATCGACCCGACCACGACGAACGTCGGGATGAACGTGGCCGCGCCCGGCACCATCATCGTGGCGATGATGAAGAAGAACACCGGCCGCGCCGCCGCGACCGGGATGCGGGCCAGCGCGTACCCGGCCATCGAGGCCAGCAGCGTGGCGAGCGGCGCGGAGATCGCCGAGATCAGCGTGGAGTTCCCGAGCGCGTGCGCGAGCGGCACCGCGTCGTTGCCGAAGGCGTCGGCGAACCCCTGGAACGTCACCGTCTCCGGCCACCAGTGCCAGTCGAGCGAGCCCAGCTCCCGCCGGGTCATCAGCGCGTTGCGGACCAGCAGGTAGAACGGCAGCAGGAACGGCACCGCGAAGACCACCACCGCCGCGTACGAGCCCAGCCGCAGCCTCCTCATCGGGCCTCCTCCTCGGCCGTCCTGCCGAACCCGGCGAACCGCCCCTGCAGCAGCGTGAACGCCACGATCAGCGCGGTCACCACGAACGCGCCCGCCGATCCCGCGCCGTAGTTCTGCTCGCCGAGCGCGGTCTGGAACAGGTAGATCAGCGGCGTGCGGCCGTCCGCGCCGCCCAGCCCCGACAGGTTGGAGGCCAGGATGTTGTAGAACTCGTCGAACGCCTGGAACGCGTTGATGATCAGCAGCAGCGTGACCGCCACCGACGTGTTGCGCAGCATGGGCCAGGTGATGTGCCGGAACAGCGTCCACTCGGAGTGGGCGCCGTCCACCCGCGCGGCCTCGTAGAGCTGGGCGGGCACCTGCTGGATCCCGGCCAGGAACAGGATCATGTAGAAGCCGGTCTGCAGCCACAGCCGCACGGTGACCAGCACGATCCAGTACAACGGCGGATCGACGGTCGCGACCCAGCCGATGGCGTCCTCGTGGCCCAGCAGGTAGGCCAGGCTGTTGGCCACCCCCGACGGCGTGCCGTTGAACAGGCTCATCTTCCAGATCAGCGCGCCCACCACGTACGACACCGCCGCCGGCACGAAGAACGTGGTGCGGAACAGCGCCCGTCCCCGCCGCAGCCGGTTCACCAGCACCGCCAGCCCGAGCGCGAGCGCGAACGTCACCGGCACGATGAACAGCGTGAACAGCAGGATCGTCACCAGCGACCGGGTGAAGGCCGGGTCCGACAGCAGCCGCCGGTAGTTGTCCAGCCCGTTCCAGGAGCCCAGGCTGATCGTGCCCCGGGCGTCGTTGAAGCTGAGCAGCAGCCCCCAGCCGATGGCGACGTACTTGAACAGGAACAGCCCCGCCACCATCGGCAGCGTGAGCAGGACGAACGCGCGCCAGGCCGGCCACCGGCCGGTGCGCAGCCTCGCGAGGCCGGCCGTGGTCGTCATAGCACGGGCACCTTGTCCAGGATGTCCTGCGAACGTTTGGCCGCCTCGGCCAGCGTCTTCTCGGGGTCGGCGCCCTTCTTGACGATCGCGGTGACGGCGTCGGTGTAGGGCTGGCGCACCTCGGCGGTCCAGAGCGCCGGCTGCTTGACGCCGTGCGCGGCGACCGCGTCCATCACGGTCCTGGCCGGGCCGCTGGTCAGCTTGTCCGCCTTGGCGGCGGCGCTGACGCGGGGCGGGACGTGGAAGCCGTAGGCGAGGCTCCAGTCGGTCTGCGCGGCGGTGTTCTCCACCCACAGCCAGCGGACGTACCGCTTGGCCGCGTCCAGGTTGCGGCTCTTGCCGTTGACGACCTGCACCCAGCCGCCCATGTTCACCACCGGGCGCCCGCCCGGCCCGAACGCCGGCAGCGGGAAGGCGTCGAAGTCGTCGCCCAGGGCCTCGGTCATGCCGGGCACCGCCCACAGGCCCACCCACTGCATGGCCGCCGCGCCGTTGATCAGCGCGCCCGGGTCCCACCAGTCGGTCGAGTAGCCCTGCAGCGTCGTCTTCGCGTCGTGGAGCTCCTTCAGCCCGGTCAGCGCCTCGACCACCTTGGGGTCGGCGTAGGTGATCTTCCGGTCGTCGATCAGCAGGTTGCCGTTCGACCAGGGCACCATCGTGTTGAGCGCGCCGACGCCGTCGTTGCCGGCGAACAATCCCTTCTGCTTGCCCGCCGTCAGCTTCTTCGCCGCCGCGACCAGCTCGGCGAAGCTGCCCGGCACCGCCACCCCCGCCTTCTGGAACAGGGACTTGCGGTAGAACAGCAACATCGGGTCGATGATCATGGGCACCGCGTAGACGTGACCGCCCCACGTGTACGGCGCCAGCACCTTCGGGTCGAAGTCGGACTTCTCCGCGCCCAGCACCTCGTCCATCGGCGTCACCTGGCCGGCCTTGACCATGTTGGGGCTGACGTCGTTGACCTCGTACACGTCCGGCCCGTCGGCGGTCAGCACGGCGGCGGTCCACTTGGTGGCGTAGTCGCCGGGGATCCACGAGACCTTGACCGCGATGTCGGGATTGGCCTTGGTGAAGTCGGCCGCGTACCGCATCGCCGCCTGCTGGGTGCCCTCCTCGCCGTACTCGTGGTACCAGTGGTTGAGCGTGATCTTCGGGGCGCCGCCGGCGGGCGTGGATCTCGTCTTGGCGAGGGGATCGCCGCCGCACGCTGACAGGGCGGCGCCGGCGACGAAGAGCACGGATCCTCTGAGCAGTCCGCGCCGGGTGAGTGGTCCGTCCATCGGGGCCACCTCTCTGGGGGAAGGATCGGGGCCGATGCCAGGTAACCGGTTACTTCAGACGTCGTGAGCCGGACGGTAAACGCGATCGACGCGACGCGTCAACACGCTGTTAACTTTTCGTTACAAACGCGGTGCAGGCGGGGTTGACGGCGGAAAGCGGATCTCTTACCGTCCAGGACAGCGATCAGGTAACCGGTTACCAGCAGGAGGCCCGCATGACCCCGTCCAACCGCGTCACCATCAGGGACGTGGCCAAGCGGGCCGGCGTCTCGGTGGCCACGGTGTCCCGCGTGCTCGGCGGCGAGTACCCCGTGCTCGCCGCCACCCGCAACAAGGTCGTCCGGGCCGTGCGCGAGCTGGACTACGTCCCCAACGCCCACGCCCGCGCCCTGTCCGCGGCCCGCCCCGGGGCCATCGCCATCGTCGTCAACAGCGTCGCCGTCCCCTACTACGCGCTCATCGCCCAGGGCGTCGAGGAACAGGCCGCCCAGGAGGGGCGGCTCTCGCTCATCTGCACCACCGGCGGCGACACCGGCCGCGAGCTGTCCATCGTGCGGCTCCTGCGCGAACAGCGGGCCGAGGCCGTCATCCTCGTCGGCAGCGTGGTCGTCGACGACGAATACCGCGAGCGCATGACCGAGTACGCCCACGCGCTCGCCGCCGCCGGCTCCCGCCTGGTGCTGTGCGGCCGGCCGCCGCTGGGGGAGGGGGTGCCGGCGCTGGTCGTCGGCTTCGACAACACCGGCGGCGCGCACGCCGTCACCGCCCACCTGCTGTCGGCCGGCCACCGCAGGATCCTCTACCTCGGGCTGCGGCCCGGCCACACCACCTCCGACAGCCGCGTGGCCGGCTACCGCGCCGCCCTCGCCGAGCACGGCGTCCCCGCCGACCCCGGCCTGGAGGTGGAGGCCGAGTTCGACCGCGAGGCCGGCTACGCCGCCATGCGCCGCCGCCTCGCCGCCGGCCCGCCGTCCTTCACGGCCGTCTTCGCCGGCAACGACCTGGTGGCCGCCGGCGCCATCCAGGCGCTGCGCGAGCACGGGCTGCGCGTGCCCGAGGACATCTCGATCGTCGGCTACGACGACGTCCCACCGGCGCAGGACCTCGGCCTGACCACGGTGCACCTGCCCCACGACGAGCTCGGGCGCACCGCGGTCCGGCTGGCGCTCGGCCGCCTCACCCCCGGGCCGCCCTCGTCCGGCGCCCCGGACGGCGCCGGGGCCGCGCGCGTCCTCACGCTCGGCACGCACATCGTCGTCCGCGGCTCCGTACGGCGCCTCGGGCCCCCGGTGGCGGCGCGATGACGGCCCGGGCGACGGGCCGATGATGCCGCGTGTGGCGTTCGCCATGCAGCCGCTCCTGCTGCCCGAGCTGTTCCCCCTCGACCTGATGCGCCGGCTCGCGGCGGTGGCCGGGGTCGCCGGCGGCGTGATCGACTCCTTCGACGGCCCGCTCGACGCCGACATCCTCATCACCGGCTGGGGCTGCCCGCGCATCGACGCCGCCGTGCTCGCCGCCGCGCCGCGCCTGCGCGCGGTCGTGCACGCCGCCGGCAGCGTCAAAGGACACCTGACGCCGGCCGTCTTCGAACGCGGCATCGCGGTCTCCTCGGCGGCGGCGGCCAACGCGGTGCCGGTCGCCGACTACACCCTCGCCATGCTCGTCCTGGCCGCCAAGCAGGCGTTCGCGCGGGCGCGGGCGTACGCGACGGCCGGCTGGTCCGGCGACGCCCTGCCCGGCGTGGCCACCCCCGGCGACGGGGGCGGGCTGACCGGGGCGGCCGTCGGCGTCGTCGGCGCCTCCCGGGTGGGCCGGCTGGTCATCGCGCGGCTGCGCGGGCACGGGGCCGAGATCCTGCTCAGCGACCCGTACGTCGGGCCGGACGAGGCCGCCGCGCTCGGCGCCCGGCACGTGCCGCTCGACGAGCTGTGCCGGCAGGCCGAACTGGTCACCGTGCACGCGCCGGAGCTGCCGGAGACCCGCCACCTGCTCGACGGGCGTCGCCTCGCGCTGCTGCGGGACGGCGCGGTCGTGGTCAACACCGCCCGGGGCGCGCTCATCGACACCGCCGCCCTGGTCCGGCACTGCGCGAGCGGGCGCATCGGCGCCGTGCTCGACGTGACCGAGCCCGAGCCGCTGCCCCCGGGGCATCCGCTGCTCGGGCTGCCCAACGTGCTCGTCACCCCGCACATCAGCGGGGCGCGGGGGCGGGAGCTGCGGCGGCTCGGCGAGTTCGCGGTCGCCGAGGTCGAACGCCTCGCCCGCGGCCACCCCCTCCACGGCGCCGTCCACCCGTCCGACCTTCCCCACATCGCCTGATGCCTGCCCCATCCCCCTTGCCTGCCGTGCTGGAGCGGTTCGTGCGGGAGGTCAGGGTGGAGGCGGCGCGGGCGCGGGAGACGGAGGCGCCCGCGCTGACCCCCTCCCTGTGGCGGCGCTTCGCCGAGTCCGGCGACCGGCTCGCGTACGAGGCCGCCTATTTCGAGCGGCGCCGCCGCCTTGCCGCCCTGCTCCTGGCCGCCCATCTGGACGCCCACCTGTACGCCCGCCCCGACCCGGCGCTCGACGACCTCCTCGGGTCCGTCTGCGACGAGCACACCTGGATCCTGCCCGCCCACGCCCCGGACGGCGACGACCCGGCGGACCGGGAGCGGCACGTGGACCTGTTCGCCGCCGAGACCGCCCACACCCTGGCCGAGGCGGTCACCCTCCTGGGAGACCGGATCGCGCCGGCCGTGCGCGCCCGCGTCCGGGACGAGGTGGACCGCCGCGTCCTCGCGCCCGTCCAGGACCGTCGCTGGTGGTGGGAGACGTGCGCGCACAACTGGGCCGCCGTCTGCGCCGGCGCGACCGGGACGGCCGCCCTGGCCCTGGACTCCGACCGGCTGCCCGCCCTGCTGCCGCGCGTCGAGGCGGCCCTGGTGTCGTACCGGTCAGGGGCCGCCCCTGACGGAGCCTGCCTGGAGGGCCCCGACTACTGGGCCTACGGTTTCGGGTACTTCGTCTACTTCGCCGAGGCGCTGCGCGCACGCACCGGCCGCGACCTGCTCGACGACCCCCACGTACGCGCCATGGCCGCCTACCCCGCGGCCATCGACCTCGGCGGCGGCCACCGCCCGGCCTTCGCCGACGCGACCGGACGCGGGACGTACCCGGCAGGGCTGCTCGACCGGCTGGCCGGGCGCCTGGGCGTCCCCGTGCCCGCCCGGCCGGACGAGCCGTCCTTCCACGACGACCCCTGCTACCGCTGGGCGCACCTCAGCCGTACCCTCTGGTGGACCACCGGCGCGGCCCGCCGTCCGCCGGCCCCGCAGGCGTTCCTGCCGCACGCGGGGATCGTCGCCGCCCGCGCGGCGGGGAGCGCGTTCGCCGCCAAAGGCGGCCACAACGACGAGCCGCACAACCACCTCGACCTCGGCCACTTCGTCCTGTACGCGGGCGGCGAGCCGATCCTGGACGACCTCGGCGCGCCCGAGTACACCCGCGACTACTTCGGCCCGCTCCGCTACCGCACCCCGCAGGCCGCCGCGGACTGGCACTCGGTCCCCCTGATCGACGGCGCTGCCCAGCTCCCGGGGCGCGAACGCGCCGCGCGGGTCGTCGCGCACGTCCCCGGCGACCCGCTGCTGCTCGCCCTCGACCTCACCGCCGCGTACGGCACGCCGCGCCTGGCCCGCCTCGTCCGCACCTTCACCTGGCGTCCCGGCCGGCTCGACGTCGCCGACGCCTTCGCCTTCCACGGCGGGGAGTGCCAGGTGGAGGAGGTGTTCGTCTCGCGCCGCCGGCCGGTCGTCGGCCGGGGAACGGTCTCGTGGGGGCCGGTGACGCTCCGCGTGCCCGAACCGTGGCGGGCGTCGCAGGAGGAACAGGAGGTGCGCGGCCACGACGGCCGCCCGGAGACCGTCCACCGGGTCCGCCTGACCGCCTCCATCCCCACCGGTACCTGCGTTTTGGCCTTCCGGCTGCCGTAGGGACAAAAGTCCGTCCATTTGGATTCCTTAGCCTCCGTACTGGTGGGTAGGCCCAGTGGTGTGCTGGGGTGGCGACCCCCATCGCCCGCGTCGCCCGCGTCGCCCGCCGAGAGGAGCGGCCCCTGTGAGGCACCTGCTGCGCATCGCCGACCTGGACCGGCACGAGCTGCGGTTCCTGCTCGACCGTGCCGACCACTTCAAGGCCCGGCCGCTCGCGGCGCCCGGGCTGCTGCGCCGGCGTACCGTGCTGATGTACTGCACGCGGCCGTGCGCCCGGATCCGCGTCCCGATCGAGACCGCCGTCGCCCGCCTGGGAGGGACCCCGCTGCACGCCGGATCCGGCACGCGGGAGCGTGTCCGGGCGGGGCGCCTGGGCGAGCCGTCCCAGGTGATCGGCGCGTACACGGCGCTCGTGGTCCTGCAGATCGGCGACGACGCCGAGGCGGTCAGGTTCGCGCGGGCGGCGCACGTGCCGGTGCTCAACGCGCTGACCGACGACCACCATCCGCTCCAGACGCTCGCCGACCTCATGACGCTCCGCGAGCACCTCGGCGACCTGCGGGGCCGCAAGCTCGCCTGCGTCGGCCCGGCCTCCAACGTCACCCACAGCCTCATCGAGGCCGTCGCCCTGACCGGCCTGACCCTGGCCGTCGCGGCCCCCGAAAGCGCGGGACCGGACCCCGCCGTCCTGGCCAGGGCCGAGGAGGCCGGCGGCGGAAAGGTGATCGTCACCCCCGACCCGTACGAGGCGGTCAAGGAGGCCGACGCCGTCTGCACCGGCGCCTGGCCCGTCTCCACGGCGGCGACGGCGGCGCTCACCCCCTACCGGGTCACCCCCGACCTGCTCTCCGCGGCCGGGCCCGACCCGATCTTCCTGCACCATCTGCCGCTCCGCCGCGGGGCCGAGGTCGAGGCCGCCGTCGTCGACGGGCCCGCCTCGCGGGTGCTCGCGCAGGCGGGCAACCTGCTGCCCGCCGCGCAGGCCGTCATGGAGGCGCTGCTCACCAACCGCCTGGCCGCCTCCCGCTGACCTCAGCCGGACGGCGTGAAGTCGTACGGGGCCAGCGGGCCGAACAGGCGCAGCTCGACCCGGCCCGCCCAGCCCTCGGCCAGGCTGTCCAGAGCGCGCTCCAGCTCGCCGGCCCGGCCGGTCTCGGCGAGGACCGCCAGCCGGGCCGTGTCCCGCCTGCCGGTCGGCCGGCCCGGCGACAGGCGCACCGAGACCGGGGCGAGCGCCTCGACCAGGGCGCGCACGTCGGGCTCTCGCGGCCGTTCCTGCGCGGGGTAGCGCAGCTCGACGAGGTACTCGGCCCGCCCCTCCAGCTCCCGGAGCGCGTGGGCGAACTCGTCGTGACGCGGCTTCAGCAGGCCGTCCAAGATCGCCGCCCGGTCCGGGACGACCGTCCCGCAGGGGAGCGGCAGCACCGGGACCTCGGCGGCGGTGGCGTCCAGCAGGTCCTCGTGCACGGCCCTGTCGGTGGGCCGGGGTGTCGTCTGGTCCGTCTCGCTCACGAGGGCGGCGATCTCGCGGTGGCGGATCACCCGCATGGTGCCGGGGACGCCGACGCCCTGCGCGTGCCCGTCCACCTCGACGTCGGCGGGGATGATGCCGTACACGTACAGGGCGGGCGCCCGAAGGCGCGCGCCCTGGCTCTGCTCACCCGGAACCGCCATGGTCAGGACCTGCGGCGGATCGGGCGCATCGACTCTCGGGGATTGCCCGCCCGGCGCGGCTCCGCCCGCACCCCGCGCTTCTCCTCAGCAGCCGGCTCCTCCTCCTCGGGCTCCTCTTCCTCTTCGGGCTCCTCCTCTTCCTCGGCCTCTTCGTAGTCCTCCGGCTCCTCAGGCTCCTCCTCCGAAGGCTCTCCCTCCTCGGGCTCCTCTTCCTCCTCGGGCTCCTCCTCTTCCGGCCCCTCTTCCTCGGGCTCTTCCTCCTCTTCGGGCTCCTCCTCTGCGCCTTCCTCCTCTGCGCCTTCCTCCTCGGGGCCTTCTTCCTCGGGGCCTTCCTCCTCTTCGGGGGCGCCTTCCTCTTCCTCCGCCGGGGTCACCTCGCCGTCGTGGATCTTGCCCCGCCAGCCGTCCTCGGCGATCTCCTCGGGATGCAGCATCACGTGGGACATGACGTGCCGGGCGAAGTGCTTCAGCTCCAGCCGCACCCGCCGTCCCTGGGCTCGCCACAGGTTGCCGGTGTGCTCGAACAGCCCCTTCGGGTAGTACTCCAGGATCACCACGACGCGGGTCAGGTCGGGCGTGAGCTCGTGGAAGGTGACCGAGCCGTCCACGTACCCCTTGTCGCCCTCCGACCGCCAGATGATCCGCTCGTCCGGCGCCTGCTCCAGGATCTTGGCCCGCCAGGCGCGGTGCGACCAGAAGATCTGCGCCTTCCAGTTCAGCCTCTCATCGGACTGCTGGTCGATGTTCTCGACCTTCTTCATGAACGTCGGGAAGTCCCGGAACTGCGTCCACTGGTTGTAGACCACCCGGCGTGGCGCTCCGATGTCGATCGCCTCGACGATGTTGGTGACCTTGAGCGACTTGCCGCCCGAGCCTTTGCCGCCCTTGAAGATCTTGCCGATCTTGCCGAACACGCCCTTGATGGCGCCCTTCGCCGCTCCGGCCAGCGTCGAGCCGCCGATCGAGCCGCCCCCCGACCCGCCGAGCAACTGCTTGGCGCCGCTGAGCAGCCCGCCTCCCGAGCCGCCCTCCGAGCCGCCCTCCGAGCCGCCTCCAGAGTCACCGCCCGAGCCGCCGCGCGAGCCGCCCGGCGTGAAGTCGTTCAGCCGCCCGTGCACGCCCTCGACCTTGCCGATCACCGACGACAGCGCCCGCTCGGCCGCGACCACCCCCAGCCGCTTCAGGGCGGAGCTGAGCTCTCCCGTCGGCAGCTTCGAGGCCGCCTTGCCGACCACCGGGGTCTTGCCCACGGTCTCCTTGCCCTTGCCGACGACCTTTTCCGCCGCCCTCAGCGCTTCGGTCATCGCGCTCACTCCCTCGTCTTGTCCCGATCGGAGGACCGTCGGCGGGCCACGCCCGACGCGGCCGCTCTGACCCGATCGGCGGCCCTGGGCACGTGCGGCTTCGGCACGCGCGGCTTCGGGAGGCGGGACTTCGCGCTGCGGGGCTCCTCCTCCTCTTCCTCCTCACCGCCGCCGCCCTCCTGGTCGGCGCTCTCCTCGGCGCCTTCGCCGGCGCCCTCTTCGGCGCCCTTTTCAGCGCCCTTCTCGGTGCCTTCTTCAGCGCCCTCTTCGCCGCCCTTTTCTGCCTGCCCGGCCTGCTCCAGCCGGTCGGCCAGGGCCTCTATCTGCCGGACCGCGGCCGTCATGGCGGCGGACTTGGTCAGATCCAGCAGTTCTCCGCGCAGCCGTCCGGTCAGCTCGCCCAGTTCCGGTGAGGCGCTCAGCAGGTCGCCTCCGTTCCGTTTGAGCCGGCGGAAGAGCACCGTCGCCGCCATGGCCGTGGCCATGCGCAGCTTGTGCCGCCTGCCGAGGTAGTAG
Source organism: Nonomuraea sp. LP-02 (assembly GCF_036289125.1). Lineage (NCBI taxonomy): Bacteria > Bacillati > Actinomycetota > Actinomycetes > Streptosporangiales > Streptosporangiaceae > Nonomuraea > Nonomuraea sp. LP-02. The sequence continues at coordinate 1,450,091 of NZ_JAXCLK010000001.1, forward strand.
CCGGCGACGAGGGCCAGCGCAACTTTGCCGGTTTCGTTCATGGCCCGCTCCTTTGCGCGTACGCGCCCGGTCGGAATCCGTCCCTCCATGCCCGGACCCTCCCTCGAAAAACGACATATGCCGACAAAAGGGACACTTTTTGGGCCGGTGCGATGAACCGCGATGACGCATGACAGGGGCCGGGGGCGGGTAGCCGCTGGTCGAGGGGCGGATGAGGGGGGACATCATGCGCGTGAGCACGGACGACAGAGCCGCCGGAGGGCGGCGCGGGCCGGGGAGGGCCTTCACGGCGGGGGCAGGGTTCTGTGCCGGGGCCGCGGTGGCGTACTTCTGCGACCCGGTACGGGGACGCAGCCGCCGGGCCATCGGGCGGGACAAGGCCGCCCACGCCACACACAAGCTGCGCGACGGCCTCGGCGTCCTGAGCCGCGACCTGGCCAACCGCAGCCGGGGGCTGGCCGCGGCGGTCCGCTACCGCTGCAGGAGCCAGTCCGTCGACGACCGGGTGCTGTACGAGCGCGTACGCGCCGAGCTGGGCCGCCACGTCAGCCACGCGCACGCCGTCGAGGTCCGCGTGGACGAGGGGATCGTCACGCTCGCCGGCGACGTGCTGGCGGCGGAGGACGAACGGACCCGCCGGGCGATTCGCCGCGTTCCGGGCGTGAAGGGGGTCGAGGCCGTCTGGACCGCCCACCGCGAGGCCGGAGGGACGTCCCGGCTGCACGGCGGCAGGCTCCGGCGGCCGGTTCCCGAACTGCTGCAGGTCCAGTGGTCGCCGAGCGTCCGCTTCCTGGCGGGCGCCGCCGCGGTCGTCCTCTGGACCCTGCGGCTACCGGGCCCGTTCTCGACGGCGGCGCGCGGCGTGGCCGTGGTGCTCGCCGTGCGCGCCGCGACGAACCTGCCGCTGCGCCGCCTGACCGGGATCAACGCCGGGCGCCGCGGGATCGACGTCACCGCCGCCGTCACCGTGAACGCGCCCCCGGACGCCGTCTGGGGCCTGATCAGCGACTACTCGGCGTTCCCGAAGTTCATGCCGCACGTGTACGAGGTACGCCTGTCCGCCGACGGCCGCACCTCCCACTGGCTGGTCAGCGGCCCGGGCGGCACACCCGTACGGTTCGACGCGAGCGAGACCCGCCGCGTGGAGGGCCGCGAACTCGCCTGGAAGTCGGCCGAGGGCGAGCTCATCGCCCACGCGGGCACGTTGCGGCTGGCCCCGGTGCCGGGCGGCCGGACGCAGGTGCAGGTGCGGCTCTCGTACAACCCGGTGGCGGGGGCGGCGGGCCACATCGTGGCCCGGCTGCTGGGCACGGACCCCGAACGCCGGCTGCGCCAGAGCCTGGCGATGCTCAAGACGCACGCCGAGCACGCCGCACTCCCGGCCGTCGCCCACGCGTGACCGCCGGCCTCCTACCGCGAGGGCGAGGGCGAGGGCGAGGCGGTCGCCGTGGGGGACGTGGAAGCCGTCGGCGAGACGGACACGGCCGGGGCGGCCGTCTCCGGCGGCTTGCCGAGCGAGGTGACCACCAGCACCCCCGTGGCGACCGCCACCACCGCCACCAGCGTGACGGCGACCAGCACGAACCTGCGCCTCGCCCGCTTGTGCCTGACCTGCCGCGCAGCCTCCTCGCGCCGCAGCTCGGCACGCCTGCGCTTGACCTTTCTCTGTGACATGAACGCTCCCGAGAGTTCCTCGGGCGTCACGATAGGAGGCACGCTGTAATGCGCACCTAAACGGACGGACGGAGGCCGTAAGTGGAGCGGAGCGACCCCGGGCGACGCCTGGCCGGACTGCGCCCGGACGAGCTGGACGAGGAGCAGCGGCAGGTCTACCAGGCCATCGCCGGCGGCCCCCGGTCGCGGGGCCCGCAGCTGTTCGCGCTGGCCGACGAGGAGGGACGGCTGCGCGGCCCGTTCAACGCGATGCTGCTCAGTCCGCCGGTCGGCGGCGCGCTGCAGGCGGTGGGGGCCGCGGTGCGCTACGGCTCGGTGCTGCCCGCCCGCGCACGGGAGCTGGCGATCCTGGCCGTGGCGGCGTCCTGGGACAGCGCGTTCGAGCGCGAGGCGCACGAGGCGGTCGGCCGCGCGTGCGGCCTCACCGAGGACGAGCTGGCGACGCTGCGCGAGGGCGGCCTGCCCGAGCCGGACGACCCCGCCGAGCGCGCCGCGCTGCGGGCCGTCGCGGCGCTCACGGCGCGTGGCCGGCTGGACGACGAGGAGTACGCGGGGGCGGTGGCGGCGCTGGGGGAGCGCGGCCTGTTCGAGCTGATCACGCTGGTCGGCTACTACGGCACGCTCGCCCTGCACCTGCGGGTCTTCGCCGGCGAATGACCTCCCGGCGTCATCGAGCGGACGTTCTCAGCGCTCCATGCTGGCGTTGAAGTGCGCGAGCCCGCCGGCGAAGGACTCCAGCTCCTCCGCCGTCCAGTTCTCCAGCACCTTGGCCAGCCCGCGCAGCCGGCCCTCCCGCTCGGCCCGCGCCCGCCGCAGCCCCTCCTCGGTGACGCGGAGCTTGCGCGCCATGCCGCCCTCCGGGTCGGGGATGCGCTCGGCCAGCCCGGCCCGGAGCAGCACGGCGGTCTGCCGGTTCACGGTGGAGGTGTCGAGCCCGAACGCCCGCGCGAGCTGCCCGATCGACAGCGGCCCCTCGGCCTCCAACCGGCTCAGCAGGATGTAGCTGCTGCGTTCCAGCGGCCGCTCGTCGGGCCGGCCGGCCGCCACCAGCTCCTTGTAACGGCCGATCAGCATGAGCTCCCGCTCGATGTCGGCGATCTCCCTGCGCACCTTGCCTCCCGTCGCAGGAGTCAAGAATATCCGCTGAGTGGGCATATGTATGATGCACACCATTTGCGCCTGGCGGCAGGCCGACATCGGGGGAGCGACGCATGGACGAACCGGGCACAGTGCCGCGCAGCGGGCTGATCGTCGGAGTGCTGGCGGCGGCGGGCATCACGGTCTCGCTGATGCAGACCCTCATCGTCCCCCTCATCGCCACCCTCCCGGCCCTCCTGCACACCACCACCGCGAACGCCTTCTGGGCCATCACCGCCACGCTGCTCGCCGGCGCGGTCGCCATGCCCGTCTCCGGCCGCCTCGGCGACCTCTACGGCAAACGCCGCGTCATGGTCGCCAGCGCCCTCCTGCTGTCCGCCGGCTCGTTCGTGTGCGCGCCCGCCGAGACGCTGGTCCCCATGGTCGCCGGCCGCGCCCTCCAGGGCCTCGGCATGGGCGTGATCCCGCTCGGCATCGCCATCATGCGCGACGTGCTCCCGCCGCAGCGGCTCGGCTCGGCCATCGGGCTCATGAGCTCCTCGCTCGGCGTCGGCGGCGCGCTCGGCCTGCCCGCCGCCGCGCTCGTCGCCCAGTACGTGAGCTGGCACGCGCTGTTCTGGGCGGCGGCCGGGCTCGGGCTGCTGATGAGCGTGCTGATCCTGGTGATCGTCCCCGAGTCGCCGGTCAGGTCGCCCGGCCGCCTGGACGTGGTCGGCGCGATCGGCCTGTCGGCCGGCCTGGTGCTGTTCCTGCTGCCCGTCTCCAAGGGCAGCGAGTGGGGCTGGACCAGCGGGATCACGCTCGGCATGTTCGGGGCCTCGGCGCTCGTCCTGCTGCTGTGGGGCTGGTGGGAGCTGCGCGTGCCCGCGCCGCTGATCGACCTGCGCACCTCCGCCCGCCGCCAGGTGCTGATGACGAACCTGGCCTCCATCGTGATCGGCTTCGCGATGTACGCGATGTCGCTCATCACCCCGCAGCTCCTCCAGCTCCCCGCCGCCACCGGCTACGGCCTGGGCCGCTCGATGGTCGAGGCCGGTCTGTGGATGGCGCCCGGCGGGCTGGTCATGATGGCGATCTCGCCCGTGGCGGCCCGCCTGTCGGCGGCGCGCGGGCCGAAGACGTCCCTGCTGCTCGGCGCGCTCGTCATCGCCGCCGGCTACCTGCTGGCCCTCGTCCTCATGAGGCACGCCTGGGGCATCCTGATCTTCTCGGCCGTGGTGGCCGCCGGGATCGGCTTCGCGTACGCGGCCATGCCGTCGATCATCATGGCGGCGGTCCCGCGTACCGAGACGGCCGCCGCCAACGGCCTCAACAGCCTCATGCGCTCGATCGGCACCTCGTCGGCCAGCGCCGTGCTCGGCGCGGTGCTGGCCAACATGACGATCCAGCTCGGTCCTGCGACGCTGCCGTCCGAGGCGGGCTTCCGTACCGGGTTCGTCATCGGGGCGGGCGTGGCGGTGCTGGCGGCGCTCATCGTCACCGCCATCCCCGGCCGCCGCGCCGCCGCCCGCCACCTCGCCGGCGCCCCGGCCGGGCTGGACGAGGAGCTGCCCGCCCGCTGAGCGCCCCTCCTATCCGGCGGACCAGCCGCCGTCCACGGGGACGATCGCGCCGTTGACGAACGAGGCGGCGTCCGAGGCCAGGTAGAGCGCCGCGTCGGCCATCTGCTCCGGCTGCGCCATGAGCTCGCCCAGGGCCAGCACCGGCGACAGGCGGGCGGCGCCGGCCGGGTCGAAGGTGGCGCCGTCGGCGATGTTGGTCGCGGTGGGGCCGGGCAGGATGGCGTTGCAGCGGATGCCGTCCTTGGCGTACGCCCAGGCGACGCTCCTGGTCAGGCCGATGACCCCGTGCTTGGAGGCGGTGTAGGCGGCTCCGGCCGCGCCGCCGCGGATGCCCGCCTCGGAGGCGGTGTTGACGATCGCGCCCCGGCCCTGGCGCAGCAGGTGCGGCAGCACCGCGTGGGTGACCAGGAACGCGCCGGTCAGGTTGACGCGGATCACCCGGTCCCACACCTCGGGGGCGATCTCGGCGGGCAGCGCCATGGTGTCCAGGATGCCGGCGTTGTTGCAGAGCACGTCGATCCGCCCGTACGCGCTGATCGCCGCCTCCGTCAGCGCCGCGACCGACGCCTGGTCGCCGACGTCGGCGGTGACGGCGAGCGCGGCCTCGCCGACGATGGCGGCCGTCTCCTCGGCCCGCGCCCGGTCCACGTCGGCGGCCACCACCCGGGCGCCGGCCTTGGCGAAGGCCACCGCCATGGCCCGGCCGATCCCCGAGCCCGCTCCCGTGACGAGGGCGACACGGTCGTCGAATGCGTTCATGAGCAAGTCCTTCCGCTCGGGCGGCGGGCCTTCCTGGGGGTGCTCGCCAACCGGACATCTCTGTCCGGTTGTTACGATAGCCTTCATGCCGGGGCCGCGTCGACCGAACAGAGGACCCAGCGCCGCCGCCGAGAACCGCGCCGCGCTGATCACCGCCGCGCGCCAGGTCTTCGCCACCGAGGGCTACGGAGCGCCGCTCAGCTCCGTCGCCCGCGCCGCCGGCGTCGGCCAGGGCAGCCTCTACCGGCACTTCCCCGACCGCGTCGCGCTGGCCATGGCCGTGTTCGAGGAGCAGGTCGCCGCCCTGGAGGCGCTCGCCGCCGAGCCGGGCCGCACCATCGACGACCTGCTCGCGGTGATGACCGAGAACGCCGTCGCCTCGACCGCGTTCATCGAGCTCGTCTCACGGGCCTCCACCGAGCCCGACCCGCGCATCCTCGGCCTGCGCGAGCGCGTGGTCGGCCTGCTCCAGGGCGTCCTCGACGACCCACGGAGGGCCCCGCGCATCCGCCCCGGCGTCTCGGCCGACGACCTCGTGCTGATCTTCGGCATGATCGCCGGCGCCCTCGCCCACATCCCCGCCCGCGAGCGCCGCGCCACCGTCCGCCGCGCCTGGTCCCTGCTCCGCGAGGGCGTGGAGCTCTGACGGCCCGCCGGTCACCCTTCAGCCGACAGCCCGGCCTTCTTCCTGCCGTACCGTAGGGCGATCAACCAAGACTGGAGCGCGAACAGCGCCAACGCCACGAGCCCCGCCACGGCCGACATCTCCTCCTCGGAGAGCCCACCCGCGCATTCCGTGATGTTGCCACCCTCGTACGGGAAGGCACAGCTCGATTGCAGGATCACGGCGGCGACGATCATGGCAAGACCGCAACGGCAGAAGGCCGAATCGGCGTGGCCTTCTGCCGTTGTGCGGGAGCGTCAGTTGTAGGGGTTGTCGTAGGTGAAGCCGCTGCGGTGTTCCTTGTAGACGTTGTTCGGGAAGCTGGACCCGATCAGCTCGAAGCGCACGTTCTGGACGACGGCCCCGTAGTCGACCTCGCCCGAGTGCGGGGAGGCGAAGCCGGAGTAGAAGCACCAGGGGACGGTCGTGGAGGGGTTCCAGAAGAGGGTGTTGTAGACGACGCCGTTGACGTAGATCCTGACGTACGGCGCCTGGAAGCTCGAACGGCGGCACAGCACCAGCGAGTAGGTGAACCGCGTGTTCCCGTCGTCGAAGGCGACCGTGCCCTCGACGCGGGCGAGCTGGGTGCCGTCGCTCGCGTTCACCTGCAGGATGATCGGGCTCGGGGGTCCGTACGCGGCCTGTGCCGGGCTGAGCGGCAGCAGTGCGACGGCGATGGCGGCGAGCAACAGCGCGATGCGGCTTCGCATGCACGTCCTCCTGATGGGGGAGTAGGGCGGGTCCACTCGCGGCGAGATTATTGTCGGACGTGCAAGGGGTCCGGTGCCTCCGTCATCCGGCCGGGCGCGAACCACGCCGCCGGCACACCCCTTTTCGCGGGTCACGCCGCCCACCAGCCCGGCGACCGGAGCAGGTCCGGCAGGGGCCGATGAAAGTTTCATCCGGCCCGGGGCAGGACGTCGATGACGTGGTCGTGGCCGCGCCAAGGCGCGGGAAACCACCGTACGCCGGGGCGGGCGGGCAGCCAGGATGTCGTCGCGCGGCGACCGGCCGCCTGCCCGAGGAGCGTGCATGAGGAGATTCGCGGTCATGGCCGCCCTGCTGCCCCTGGTGACCACCACCGTGGCCCCCACCGTGGCCGTCCCGCCCGCCGTCCCGGCCGGGCAGGAGCTCACGTGGAAGCGGTGCCCGGCCCAGGGGAACGGCGACCGGCCCGAGCCGCTGCCCGACGGCACCGCCTGGGAGTGCGCGACGCTGAAGGTGCCGCTGGACCACGCCCGTCCGGGCGGTCCCCGGCTACCGCTGGCGCTCGTCCGCGCCAAGGCCGGGCCGGGCGCGGGCGAGCGGCGGCTCGGCTCGCTCGTCTTCAACTTCGGCGGCCCCGGCGAGTCCGGCGTGGCCACGCTGCCGCAGAAGGCCAAGGACGACTACCTGAAGCTGCACCGGCGTTACGACCTGGTGAGCTTCGACCCGCGCGGCGTGGGCCGCAGCGACGGGGTGCGCTGTCTGGACAGGCGGGCGTTCGACGCCTGGCGCGACCTGGACGGCACCCCCGACGTCCCGGCCGAGGAGCGCGCCCTGACCGGCGGCTTCCGCGCGTTCACCGCCGCCTGCGCCCGCCGCGCCCGCGCCGTGCTGCCGTACGTCGGCACCGAGAACGCCGCCCGCGACCTCGACCTCCTGCGGCAGGCGCTCGGCGAGGAGCGGCTGCACTACTTCGGCATCTCGTACGGCACCAAGCTCGGCGGCGTCTACGCCCACCTGTTCCCGCGCCGGGTGGGCCGGATGGTGCTGGACGGCGCCGTGAACCCCACCGAGAACGCCGAGCAGATCGCCCTGCACCAGGCGAAGGGGTTCCAGCGGGCACTGGGCAACTTCCTGCGCGACTGCGCCGGGCGGCGCGACTGCCCGGTCCCCGACGGGCGAACCGCCAGGCGGAAGGGCGGAGAGCAGGACAACCGGCGGGGCGAGCGGCGGGTCGCGAGGCTGCTCGCCCGCCTCGACACCCGCCCGCTGCCCACCACCGGCGGGCGCCCGCTCACCCAGACCCAGGCCCTGTACGGCATCGCCGCCGCGCTCTACTCTCGCGAGTTGTGGCCGTACCTGCGGCTCGCGCTGCGCTCGGCGATCGAGGACGGCAAGGGTGACCTGCTGATGTACTTCGCCGACGCCCTCCACGGCCGTGGCGACGACGGCCGCTACACGACCCTGCAGTCCGCCAACGCCGCCGTCAACTGCGCCGACTCCAGCGACCGCTACACCGCCGCGCACGTCCGCTCCCGGCTGCCGGAGTTCCGCGCCGCCTCGCCGGTCTTCGGCGAGCTGCTGGCCTGGTCGCTGCTGCAGTGCACGGGCTGGCCGGTGGCCGGCGCGGCGCCCGCGACCGACGTGCGCGCCACCGGCGCGCCGCCCATCCTCGTGGTCGGCACCACCGGCGACCCGGCGACGCCGTACGAGGGCGCGGCCACGATGGCCGAACGGCTGGGCGTCGGCGTGGAGCTCATCCACCGGGGCGAGGGCCACGGCGCGTACGGCTCGGGCAGCGCCTGCGTGGACGACACCGTGAACCGTTTCCTCCTGGACGGCACGGTCCCGGCGAACCGCACCACCTGCTCATGACCGGGTCGCGGCCGGGGGTCAGACCCGCAGCAGCGGCGGCCAGGTCTCCGGGCCGACGACGCCGTCCGCGCTGAGCCCCCGCGCCTGCTGGAACGCGCTCACCAGCGCCATGAGGCCGTCGTCGGCGACCGTGGACTCCAGCCAGGCGCGCAACCCGCCGGGGAGGTCGGCGTACACGGCCGGGGGCACGTGCCCGCGGGCGAACAGGCAGCCGCGCACGGTCTTGACGTCGTAGTTGTCGTCGCCGAGCCTGATCACCGGCAGGTTCCTCACGAGTTCCTCCGTCCAGAAGGCGTCGGGGCCGGCCTTGATGATGGCGGCCACCGACGCCCGGAAGTCGTTCATGTCGATGGAGTGGGGGTCGGGCTTGGCGGTGTTGACCTCGCGGTGCGCCTTGACCCGCGAGGCCGGCAGCTTGAACGCGCGGCACAGCTCCGCGCACAGCCGGACGTAGGACTCCCGCTGCGCGGCCGGCCAGGGCTGGGTCCCGTTGTTCTCGGCCTCGATGCCGAGCGAGCTGGAGTTGTCGTGCCAGGGCGAGGTCGAGGGGGCGTTGTGCCAGCACCGCCCGGCGGCGATCACGTAGATGCGGCCGGAACGGCCGAGCCCGAAGTGCGACAGCGGGCCGCCGAGGCCGGGCCGCCCGTCGCGCACCACGGCCAGCGACGGGTAGTCGCCGCCGCCGGCCGGGCCGGCCGTGTGGTGGCAGACGACGCCCTGCACCTCCGGCTGCGGCCCGTGGCCCCGGGTCCGCCACCCGGCCACCTCGGTGACCGGGCTGCCGGTGCGGCGGGCGACGTCGGCGAGCTGGGTCAGGAACGGCATCAAGGACTCCCATCACTGTCGTGCGTCCTGCGCGGTTCCCTAGAATGCCCGACAAAATCGGGATTATGAGCGCTTTCCCCGCCCCGGCCCCCGGCCGGGCGGGCTGACCTGCGGGCACGCGCCCGGAGGAGTCACGGCTCCGTCACAGTGACGACGACCTTGCCGCGCGCGTGGCCCTCCTCCTGGTAGCGGACGGCCGCCGGGACGTCCTCGAACGTGTACCGCCGGTCGATCACCGGCCGCACCTCGTCCGCGTCGATGAGCGCGCCCAGCGTGATCAGGTTGCGCCGGGTCTCCGTCCACGGGCCGTTGGTGATGGCGACCCGGTGCGGCAGGAACGGCGCGGACGCCATCGTCCCGAACATCCGCCCCATCGGCTGCAGCCACCGGCTGCCCCGCCCGCCCACCTGCACGTGCCGCCCCTTCGGCCGGATCAGCCGCCGGTAGGCCCGCCCGGGGTGGCTGCCCGCGATGTCGACGACCAGGTCGAAGCGGCGGCCGAGGCCCAGGACGTCCTCCTTGGTGTAGTCCACCACCTCCTCGGCGCCGAGCGAGCGCACCAGGTCGAGGTTCGCCGGGCTGCACACGCCGGTGACCTTCCCGCCGAACGCCCGCGCGAGCTGCACCGTGAACGTTCCCACGCCGCCGGAGGCGCCGTTGACCAGGACCCGCTGCCCTTCCTCCAGGCCGCCGTCGTCGCGCAGGGCCAGCAGGGCGGTCTGCGCCGCCATCGGCACCGCCGCGGCCTCCTCGAACGACAGCGTCTTCGGCTTGGGCGCCAGGTCGGCGACCTTGACGGCGGCGTACTCGCCGAAGCCGCCCCCGCCGGACATGGCGTACACCTCGTCGCCGGGGGCGACCTCGGTCACGCCGGGGCCGGTCTCCTCGACGACGCCGGCGACGTCCGCGCCGAGGATCGGCAGGCTCGGCCGGAACAGGCCGGGGCCGCCGGGCATGAGGCGGGCCAGGCGCGGCTCGCCGCGCATCAGGTGCCAGTCGAAGGGCTGGACGGACGTGGCGCGCACCCGTACCAGCACCTCGCCGGGGCCGGGCACGGGGCGGGGCAGCTCGGTGAGCTTCAGGGCGTCGGGGGAGCCGTAGGAGTCGAGAACGAAGGCCTTCACGGGGCGCTCCTTGGTGGGTGGGGACTGACGAACGCCAGTGTGAGCGCGCCCCCACCCCGGGGTAACCGCCGAAAGTACGACCTTCCGAGTGGCCTTTGGGACGCCTGGATCAGGGCCGAAGCGCCGATGAGCCGTCCCCGTCCCGGCCGCCACCATCGAGGCATGACCCAGGCATCCGTTCCCGCCGGCTCAGCCGGGCGGCGCGCGTCGCGGCTCGTGCCCGTCGCGCTGATCGCGCTCTCCGCCGTCCCCCTGGTGGCCGGCGCGCTCCGGCTGTCCGCCCTGTCCGGCGGCCCGGACGTCCTGCCGGACGGCGCCCGCTTCGCCGCCATGCCCGTGCCCGTCGTGGCGCACATCATCGCGGCGACCGGCTACACCGTGCTCGGGGCCTTCCAGTTCGGGGGCCGCCGGCCGCCCGCCAGGCACCGGCTGATGGGGCGGATCCTGCTGCCGCTCGGGCTGGTCGTGGCGCTGTCCGGCATATGGATGACGCTCTCCTACCCGCGTCAGGACGGCGGCGACCTGCTGGCCGCCTTCCGGCTCGGGTTCGGCTCGCTCATGGCGGCCGCGCTCGTCCTCGGCCTGGCCGCCGTGCTGCGCCGCCGGTACGCCCGCCACCGCGCCTGGATGATCCGCGCCTACGCGCTGGGCCTCGGCGCGGGCAGCCAGGCGCTCATCCTGGGCCTCTGGACGGGCGCCGCCGGCGGCGACCCCACGGGCACGACGCGGGCGCTGCTGCTCGGCGCCGGATGGGCGGTCAACCTGGCCGTGGCCGAATGGCTGATCCGCCGCAGCACGGCCACCGGGGTCAGCGCCTGACCCGGTCGGTCTCGTAGGCCCACATCGCGATCTCGACCCGGTTGCGCACGCCCAGCTTGGTCATCAGGCTCGCGACGTGGCTCTTGACCGTGCTGAGCGAGATGTGCAGCTCGGCGGCGATCTCGCTGTTGGTCCGGCCGCGCGCCACCGTCGCCAGGATCTCCTCCTCCCGCTCGGTCAGCGGCTCGACCGGCTGCGCGGGCGGCGCCGACGGGGCCGACCCGGCGAACGCGCCGAGCAGCCGGGCGGTGACGTTCGGGGCGATGAGCGCGTCGCCGCCGGCCGCCGCCCGCACCGCCTGCGCCAGCAGGTCGGGCCCGGCGTCCTTCAGCAGGAAGCCGCGGGCGCCGGCGCGCAGCGCGGCGTAGACGTACTCGTCCAGGTCGAAGGTCGTGATGACGACCACCGCGATGGGGTCGGCGACGGCCGGGCCGGCCAGCAGGCGGGTCGCCTCGATGCCGTCCAGCGCGGGCATGCGGATGTCGAACAGGCACACGTCCGGGCGCAGCCGCCTGGCCAGCTCGACCGCGCGCCGCCCGTCGCCGGCCTCGGCGACCACCTCGATGCCGGGCTGGAGGTCGAGGATCATCCGCAGGCCGGTCCTGGCGATCTCCTGGTCGTCGGCGACGATCACCCGGATGGGGTTCTGGTCCTGGTCGCTCACGTCGCCGTCCCCGTTCTGGGCAGGACCGCGGTGACCGTCCAGCCGCGGCCCGGGTTCGGGCCCGCCTCGCAGGTGCCGCCCAGCAGGCCCGCGCGTTCGATCATGCCGATCAGGCCGTACCCGGCCGAGGAGATCTGCCGGGCCACGACGCCGTCGCCGTCGTCGGACACCCGCAGCCGCACCGCCGCGTCGTCGGCCGCGACGTCCACCTCGATGCGGGTGGCGTGCCGGGCGTGCCGCCGGGCGTTGGTGACCGACTCCTGCGCGATGCGGTAGATCGCCGCCCCCACCGACGGCGGGACGCCCTCGACGTCGCCGCTGATCCGTACGTCCACGGCCGGCCCGACCCGCGCCCGGCCGGCCAGCTCGGTCAGGTCGCCCAGCTGCTTGCCCGGCGTCAGCTCGGCCGGCTCGTTGCGGCGCAGCACGTGCACCATGGTGCGCATCTCGGCCAGCGTGCGCGACGCCTCGGCCTCGATCACCCGGAGGGCGTCGGCCGCGGCGTCCGGCTGCTCGGCCGCCGCCGCGGCCAGCCCGGCCTGCGCCCTGATCGCCATCGCCGAGACGTGGTGGGCCACGAGGTCGTGCAGCTCGCGGGCCAGTTGCTCGCGCTCCAGCAGCTTCACCTGGTCCAGCTCGCGCGAGCGCGCGCCCGCGCGGAAGCGCAGCGCGCCGCCCAGCCCGAGCGCCGCCGCCGTCACCGCCAGCCCCGCGACCAGGTCGCCCATCACGAGTCGGCCCTGCGCCGCCGACAGGCCCAGCGCGACCAGCGCGACGCCGAGACCGGCGACCGCCTCCCGCCCCGACCCCCACCGGAACAGCGCGTAGACGAGGATCAGCACGAACGCCATCGTGTGCGTCTCGACGTCCTGCCCGCCCGCGGCCAGCGCCGCGGCCCCGCTGGCCACGAACGCGGTCACCAGCATGAGCAGCGGGCGCTGACGCCGCCACAGCAGCAACGGCACCAGCGCGACGGTGAGCACCACCGCCGGGACCCGCGACGGCAGGTCCGGACGCAGTACGCCCTCCAGGACCGCGACCGGCACGAGCACCGCGACGAGCACCCAGTCCCGCCAGACCCGCCGCGGCGCGCCGGGCGCCCGCGGCTCGTTCCACACCGAGCGCCCTAACGAGCGGATGAGTCCGCGCACGCCCTCATCGTACGGGTTTACCCCCGTTCATCGCCCCGGCTGGACGTGGGTGATCCCGGCGCCGAGCAGGTCGGCGAGCGCGCGGAGCTCGGCCAGGCGGTGGCCGGTGCCGAGGGCCCAGTGGTGGGAGATGCCGCTGGCGCTCCAGGCGTCGGTCCACTCGCCGGGGTCGCAGCCGAAGTCCACCCGCGAGGTCGTGTTGCCGATCTGCAGCAGCGGCCCCTCGACGACCTCGCCCTCCGAGACCACGAAGCCGTAGCCGCCGTCCCGGTCCTGGCGCAACCCGAACGCGGTGACCGGGCCGCGCGTCACGTCGAACTCGACCGACACGCCCCAGCCGCGCTTGCCGTGGTAGACGCCGAGGCCGCGCAGCAGCGGGCGGCGGGAGCTGATCGCCAGGTGGGCGGGGCCGTCGTGGCCCATCTCGACGTGGCCGCGGGCGAAGTCGAGCGCCTGCAACTCGGTGAAGGAGCCGCCGCCGCCCAGCCGGTCCATGATCAGCATGGCGAGTGAGGTGCGCAGCTCGTACTCGCCGGCCGCCGGGACGCCGCGGGCCGTGAGCAGGGACGCGCCGAGGATCATGCCGGCGCCGAGCCGCTCGTGGATCTCGCCGTCCAGGCCGCGGTGGTAGTAGGCGAGGCTGTCCAGGGCGAAGTCCTCGACCAGCCGGTCCAGGCCGACCGAGACGCGGGCGGCCCACTGGAGGTCCTCCTCGTTGACCGAGCCGTCCAGCTCGAAGACCTCGCGGGCCAGCGCGACCCGGTCGGCGGCCTCGTCGTCGGAGACCTTCTCCACCCGTACCCGCAGGTCGTCGAACTCCAGCACCTCCACGTGGCCGCCGAAGTTGGCGCTGACCAGGGTGAGGTCGGTGGCCACGTCCAGCATGCCGGGGTAGAGGTGGCCCATCAGCCCGTGCCGGCCGCGGCCCAGCGCGGCGCGCACCCCGGCCGCCTTCACCCAGCGGCCGATGCGCTCCCACGCCCGCTCGTCCTCCAGATAGCCCGACACCGAGCGGAACGGGATGCCGCAGCGGGTGAAGGCGTTGGCCATCTCCGGCAGCGGGCAGGCGCCGCAGTAGGCGAGCCACTGGCCGGTGTCGAAGGTCGCGTGGTCCATCGACTCGGTCGGCTGCAGGTTGATGAGCAGCACGGGCGCACCGCTGCGCTGCGCGATCGGCACGAGCATGGTGGCCGTCATGTACGTCGTCAGGAACCCGACGATCAGGTCGCATCCGGCGGCGCGCAGCTTCTCGGCCGCCGCCGCGCCCTCCTGCGCGTCGGAGATGAAGCCGACGTCCACGACCTCGCAGTCCAGCGCCTTCATGCGTTCGGCCACCCGCGCCGACGAGCGCCGCAACTGCGGCAGCAGGTCGGGGAACTGCGGCCAGTACGCCCCCAGTCCTCCGGCGACCAGCCCCACCTTGACGGGGGGCGGTGTGATCCGAGTGAACGTGCCGCTCACCGGTGTTCTCCCTTCGCTCAGCGGACTTCGACCTCGATGATGCGGGTGTAGTCGTTGGCGCCGTTCGAGGCGAGCACCACGACGCGGACCGCGTCCGCGGTGACCGGCGCGAAGTCCGAGCGCACGTTCCCCGCGGTGTTGCCGCGCACCTGCGCGACCGTCTGCCACTGGCCGCCCACCTGGACCTGGACGTCCCAGTCGCGCACGCCGTAGCGGTAGGCCGGGTAACGCTCGGTGTCGAGCGTGTACAGGTCCACGCGGGAGATCTGGCGCGCGCCGCCGAGCGCGATGGCGACAGTGTCGGGGAAGGAACGCGCGGTGGCGTCGTTCCAGCCGTTGCCGCCGGCCCAGCCGTTGGAGGAGCGGTCGCCGTCGGCGACGCTGCACGGCGGGTAGTTGGCGTTGGTGTGCTGCGAGGAGGCGGTGACGGGGCGGCGCAGGGCGACATTGCCGCCGTTGTCGAGCCGGTCCACGGGCATGACCTCGACCGGCACCTCCAGGCTGCGGGTGGAGGTGCGCAGGCGCAGGCCGTAGGTGCCCTCGGCGGTGCCGGGCGGCACGGCCACCAGCAGCTTGGCGGACAGCTCGTAGCCGGGCGGCAGGTAGCTGGTGAGCATCGCGCGCGACGCGGTCAGCGGCGGGTCCACCTCGACGGCGGCGGTGGCGTAGCCGGCCTTCTTCGCGTCGCTGCGCAGGCCGATGTCGATCCTGGCGGGGCAGGCCGGGTCCACGCCGAGCGGGGCGACCAGGCGGTCGGCGCCGGCGATCGGGGTCAGCGCGCCGGTGCCCTTGGACGTGCCGGGCCGCACCTTGACCGAGACCGACGACGGCGGCTCCGAGGCGGAGGAGGGGAGGACGGACGCAGGGGACGGGGGCGCGGGCGTGGCGGCGGCCTGCCCGGCCGTCGCGGGCGTGGCGGCGGTCGTGACCAGGACCGCGGTGGCGGCGAGCGCGGCGGTGAGGTGACGCATGTTCGGACCTTCCTCCTAGAGCGCGTGCAGGCCGGGGGCGCCGTCGAGGGTGACCAGGCTGGCCCGGGTGGAGACCGGCGCGCCGGGCCGGTCCACGTACGGGACGACCCGGAAGTCGGCCCGCCACTGGCTCCGCGTGACCTCGCAGGAGACGTAGCCGCGCTGGTAGCTGGAGAAGCGCAGGTGCGGGTTGACGGGGTCGCTGCCGCCGGGCGGCACGCCCGTGTTGGCGTTGCCGTTGCCGCCGCTGCTGACGGACGTGCAGACCAGCTCGACGCCGACGGCCGGCGAGGCGGGGTCGTCGAAGTTCGTCCGCAGGTCGCCGGCGAGGTTGTAGTGGATGTCGCCGGTCAGCACGACCGGGTTGCTGACCCGGCGCTCGACCAGGCCGGTCAGCAGGCGGTCCTTGGCGGCCTTGTAGCCGTCCCACAGGTCCATGCTGAGCTTCTGCGCCGGTCCCGCGTCGAAGTCGAGCTGCATCATGGCGACCTGCTGGGCGAGCACGTTCCACCGGGCGCGGGAGGCGCCGAGGCCGTCCAGCAGCCACTTCTCCTGCTCGGCGCCGATCATCTGGCGGGCCGGGTCGAGCCGGTCGGCGCAGTCCACCTGCTGGCCGTCGCCGCAGACCTGGTCGTCGCGGTACTGGCGGGTGTCGAGCACGTTGAACTCGGCGAGGTCGCCGAAGGTGAAGCGCCGGTAGATGCGCGCGTCCGGGCCCTCGACCGAGGGCAGGCGGACCGGCATGTTCTCCCAGAAGGCGCGGAAGGCGTTGGCGCGGATGACGAGGTAGTCCTGCTCGCTCACCTCGCCGCCGGGGCCGTACCGGCCGGCCCAGTTGTCGAGCACCTCGTGGTCGTCCCAGGTGACGATCCACGGCGCGGCGTGGTGGGCGGCCTGCAGGTCGGGGTCGCTCTTGTAGAGGCCGTACTGGACGCGGTAGCGGTCGAGGGTGTCGCACTGCACCCGGAACTGCTCGGGGACGGGCGTGTTGCGGTTGCCGCCGGTCGGCACGATGCCGAACTCGTAGATGTAGTCGCCCAGGTGGAAGACCACGTCGGGGCGCTCGTCGGCGAGGTGGCGGTAGGCGCTGTAGTAGCCGTCCTGCCAGGACGCGCACGAGGCGAAGGCCAGGCGCAGCGCCTCGGGGCTGGCGTCGCGGGCGGGGGCGGTCCTGGTGCGGCCGGTGGGGCTGAGCTCGCCGCCGGCGCGGAAGCGGTAGTGGTAGTCGCGGCCGGGCCGCAGGCCGGTGGCGTCCACGTGCACCGAGTGGCCGTACTCGGGCCTGGCCCAGGCCGAGCCGTGGCGCACGCGCCGGGTGAACGCCTCGTCCTCGGCGATCTCCCACTCCACCTTGATCTTCTCGTACGGCAGGCCGCCGAGCGGCTGCAGCGGCTCGGGCGCGAGCCGGGTCCAGAGCACGACCCGGTCGGGGAGCGGGTCGCCGGAGGCGACGCCGAGCCGGAAGGGGTAGTCGCCGCCGGCCAGGGCGCGCGTGCCGGCCCGCGCGGTCCACGGGTCGGCCAGGTCGGAGGTGAAGGCCAGGGCGAAGGCGGCGCCGCCGAGGCCGAGGAAGGATCTACGGGAGGGATGATCCATGCTCCTGCTTCCTACGCTGGGGGGCGAAAGCCCTCACTTTGTAGCAAGCAGGCTGTGCACTTAACAAGAGTGAAGTTACAAATAACGTCCGCGACGTTACATTCGCCGCCCGCCGGGCGCCGGCAGAGCTACCGGCAGGGTCACAGGTGCGCGACCTGGACGTTGCGGTGCCGGTCGTGCAGGCGCTGCAGCAGGTCGGCGGGGGCGCCGGAGTCGACCACGATGACGTCGAAGTCGTCGAGCGGCGCCACGCGGTGCAGCGCCACCCTGGCCAGCTTCGAGCCGTCCACGGCCAGGATGCGCCGGGTGCCCGAACGCAGCATCGCCCGCTTGACCAGGACGATCTCCTGCTCCTGGTGGAAGGCGTACTGGTCGGAGACGGCCGAGGTGGACACCACGACCACGTCGGTGCTCACGGCCTCGGCGGCGTCCACGCAGCCGAGCCCGAGAAACGAATCATGGCTCGCGTGATATTCGCCGCCCAGCGCGATGAGCCGGATGTCGGGGATGCCGGCCAGCAGCCGGATCGCCTCCAGGAAGTTCGTCACCACCGTGAGCGGCGCGAGCTCACTCAGATGGCGGGCCACGGCCAGGGCCGTGGTCGAATCGTCGAGCATGATCGAGCTGCCCGGCTCGATCTGGGCCGCCACGACCCGCGCGATGGCGTCCTTCTCGGCGGTGTGGGCCTGCAGCCGGTAGGCGATGTTGCTCTCCCACACGTTGCTGGCCTGGGCCGTCGCCCCACCGCGGACCTTGCGCACCATGCCCTGGCGTTCGAGCTCGTCGAGGTCGCGGTGGACCGTCATCACGCTCACGCCGAAGCTCTCCGCGAGCTCGGCGACCGAGGCCGAGCCCTGGCGCACGATGTGCTCGGCCATGCCGCGCCACCGGGCGGACCTGCTGGGGGTGTGCTGACGGGAATCCACCGAAGCCCTCTCCGCCCTCTCCACACTGGTGAGACGGCTGCGCATCCTACTCTTGACACCCCGCTGGGGCGACTCGTAACCTCCCTGCATCCATCACTTGTAACAGAATTGGCTGTTAAATTAACAATCAATTCATGGAGGTAGGCGAGCATGACCGGCCTTCTGCACGACGCCCGGGTGAGCCGCGGGCAGTTCTTCCGCCTGATGGGCGGTCTGGCGCTGGCGAGCGCCGCGACCGCCTGCTCCACCCGGCCGGAGACGACCGCGACGACGGGCGGCGGCACCACCACCGAGCTCAAGTTCGTCGGCGTCTCCGACCAGAAGGCGCCGATGGACAAACTGGCCGCCGCCTACGCCCAGGCCACGCCCGGCGTGCGCGTCACGCCCTCGTACGCGCCCACCGACCAGGTGCAGACCTCGCTGCGCACCCAGCTCGGCGCGGGCAACGCCCCCGACCTGCACGTGGTCTATCCCGGCAGCGGCAGCGCCATGTCGATGACCCAGATCGCCCAGGCCGGCCTGCTCGCCGACCTGTCGGCGCAGGCGTGGACGCGGACCATCCCTGCGGGCTTCAAGCCCGCCTTCCAGCTCGACGGCAAGACCTACCTGTACTCGGCCGGCTCGTCGGTCATCGGCGCCGTCTACAACAAGAAGGTCTTCCAGCAGGCCGGCATCGACGCGCCGCCTGCCACGTGGACCGAGTTCCTGGCCGTCTGCGACAAGCTCAAGAAGGCCGGCGTCGTGCCGATCGCGCTCGGCGCGCAGACGCCGTGGGTCACCCAGCTCATCACGTACGCGCTGGTGCCCTCCACCGTCTACGCCAAGGACCCCACCTTCGACGACAAGCAGCAGGCCGGGCAGGCCACCTTCGCCGGCTCCGGCTGGCAGCAGGCCTTCGAGATGTACCTGGAGCTGCAGAAGCGCGGCTTCTTCAACGACAAGCCCAACGGCACCACCTTCGAGCAGCAGACCTCGATGGTCGCCACCGGCAAGGCCGCCATGGCCGTGCAGGTCTCGGCCGTGCTGCCCGACTTCCGCAAGGCCGCCTCCTCGCCCGACGACCTGTCGATGTTCCCCCTGCCGGGCGCCGACGACGCCGCCTCGGTGTGGATCCCGGCCGGCGTCGTCGTCGGGCTCGGCGCCGGCGCCAAGGGCAGGAACGCCGAGGCGGCCAAGGCGTTCGTCGACTTCCTCGGCAAGCAGGAGAACATCAACGCCTGGGCCAAGGAGATCGCCGCCATCCCGCTCACCCAGGACGCCTCCTCCACCATCGACCCGGCGGTGGAGTCGTTCCTGCCGTTCACCAAGGACCGCGCGGTGCCGTTCATGGACCAGCGCTGGCCCAACGCCGAGGTCCAGCCCGTGCACTTCGCGGTCGTCCAGAAGCTGCTGGCCGGCGACTCCACGATCGACGAAGCACTGAAGAAGATGGACGAGGCGTACCGGAAGTGACCCCCTTGACCGTCCGGCGCGCGCGGCCGGCCAGTGCCGCCCGTCCGCGCCGCAGCGCCACCACCCCGCCCTGGCTGTTCGCCGCCCCCGCCCTCGCGGTGTACGCGCTGGTCGTGCTCTACCCGGCGATCAGCGGCGTCGTGTACGCCTTCACCGACTGGAGCGGCATCGGCGAGGACTGGTCGTTCGTCGGCCTGGCCAACTTCCGCACCCTGCTCGGCGACGAGCAGGCCATGGGCTCGATCGGCAACACGCTGCTGCTGACCTTGGCCGTCGTCGCCGTGCAGAACGGCGTCGGGCTGCTGCTGGCGCTCGGCGTGCACGCCAAGCTGAAGAGCCGCGCCCTGCTGCGCGTGGTCTTCTTCGCGCCGGTCGTCGTCAGCCCGGTCATGGTGGCCTTCCTGTGGAAGTACATCTACAACCCCGACCCGGAGGCCGGGCTCAACGGGCTGCTCGGCCTGCACGTGGACTGGCTCGGCGACTCGTCGGTGGCGCTGTGGTCGATCGCCGGCATGGTCGTGTGGCAGTACGCCGGCTACAGCATGGTCATCTTCCTGGCCGGGCTGGAGGGCGTGCCCAAGGAGCTGCACGAGGCCGCGATGATCGACGGGGCGGGCACGTTCCAGCGGTTCAGGTACGTCACCTGGCCGCTGCTCGCGCCCGCCGTCACGATCAACCTCATGCTGTCCACGATCGGCGGGCTCAAGCTGTTCGACCAGGTCTTCGCCGCCACCAACGGCGGCCCGGGCTATGCCACCGAGACCCTGTCCACCGTGCTGTACAAGCAGGCGTTCGTCTTCGGCAAGTTCGGCTACAGCACCGCGGTCGCGCTGGTGCTGGCGCTGTTCGTGGCCGCGGTCTCGCTCATCCAGGTCTCCTACCTGCGCGGCCGGGAGGTGAGCGTCTGATGCGGCGGACGTTCCTGCTGGAGATCGTCATGATCGCGGTGGCGGTGGCGTTCCTGTTCCCCGTCTACACGCTGGTGTCGCTGGCGCTGAAGGACCCGGCGCAGATCTCGCAGGCGCCGCTGGCCCTGCCTAACCCGCCCACGCTGGACAACTTCGCCACCGCCTGGTCGGCCGCCGCGCTCGGCCCGTCGCTGGTCAACAGCACCGTCATCACCGTGGTCAGCCTGGTCGCGCTCATCGCGCTCGGCTCGTTCGCCGCCTACTTCCTGGCCCGCGTGCAGACCCGGCTCGGCTACGGGCTGTACATCCTGTTCCTGCTCGGCATCGTGCTGCCCTTCCAGCTCGGCATGATCCCGCTCTACCGGCTGGTCACCGACCTCGGGCTCATCGGCACGCACGCCGGGATGATCCTCTTCTACACCGGGATCCAGCTGCCGTTCACCGTGTTCCTCTACACCGGCTTCATCCGGGCGCTGCCCCGCGAGTACGCCAGCGCCGCCCAGATCGACGGCGCCGGCCACCTGACGGCGTTCACCCGCGTCGTCTTCCCGCTGCTGCGGCCCATCACCGGCACCGTGCTCATCCTGAACGCGGTCTTCATCTGGAACGACTTCTTCACCCCGCTGGTCTACCTCGGCGGCTCCGGTTTCGAGACGGTCCCGGTCAGCGTCTTCGCCTACGTCGGCCAGTACGTCTCCCAGCACGGCCTGGTCTTCGCCGGCCTCGTGCTCGGCGCGCTGCCCATCGTGGCGGTCTTCCTCGCCCTGCAGCGCTACGTCATCAAGGGCTTCTCCAGCGGGTTGAAGGGATGAGCGAGGCCGCCCGGATCTTCCGGGACCCGCCGCGCGCGTACTCGCCGGCCGCCATCTGGTGGTGGAGCGGCGAGCCCCTGCGCCGCGACCGGCTGCGCTGGCAGATGGAGCGGCTGGTCGCCGGGGGCGTGCACAACCTCGTCATACTCAACCTCGCCCCGTCGGGGCCGCTGTTCGGCGCCGACGCCGACGACCCGCCGTTCCTGTCCGAGGCGTGGTGGGAGCTGCTGGACGGGGTGTGCGCCGACGCCTTCGAGCTCGGCGCCCGCCTGTGGTTCTACGACCAGCTCGGCTTCTCCGGCGCCGACCTCCAGGCCCGCCTGGTGCAGGAGCGGCCGGAGTTCGCCGGGCAGTGGCTCGGCCCCGGCGGTGAGGTCACCACGCGCGGCTTCGACTACCTGTCGGCCGAGGCGTGCGCGGTGCTGCTCGACCGGGTGCACGGCGAGTTCGAGCGGCGCGTCGGGCACTGGTTCGGGCGGGTGATCGCCGGGTCGTTCCAGGACGAGCTGCCCACGCTGCCCACCTGGTCGGCCCGCTTCGCCGAGGAGCACCTGGCGCGGCGCGGGAAGGAGTTCTCGCTCGCCGACCCCGACTGGGCCGCCTACCAGCGGACCCGCGCCGAGCTGGCCGAGGAGGCGTTCTTCCGCCCGCTCGCCGCCTGGCACGAGCGGCACGGCCTGCTGAACGGCTGCGACCAGCAGGACCCGGCCCGCGCCGGGCATCCGGTGGCGGGCGTCGAGCTGTACGCCGACTACGCCCGCACGCACCGCTGGTTCTCCGCGCCCGGCTCCGACCACCACGGCGACGCCCGCCTGCACGCCTCGCTGGCCCACCTGTACGGCCGGCCCCGCGTCTGGATCGAGGCGTTCCACTCCAGCGGCTGGGGCGGCACCCTGGAGGAGACCTTCGACTGGCTGCTGCCCTGGCTGCGGGCCGGGGCGACGCTCTACAACCCGCACGCGGTCTACTACACGACCCGGCGCGGCTGGTGGGAGTGGGCGCCGCCGTCCACCGACTGGCGGCAGCCGTACTGGCGGCACCACCGGGTGTTCGCCGACGCGGTGACCCGCCTGTGCGCCGCCCTGTCGCTGGGCCGTCACGCCTGCGACGTCGCCGTCCTGCTGCCGACCGCGACCGTCCAGTCCGGCACGCCCCTGGCGGGCGGCGGCCCGGCGGGGCCGGAGGCGGCGCGGGCCGACGAGGTCTACCGGGCGCTGGTGGGCGACATGGCGTGGTTCGCCACGAAACCCGGGGTGCTCGACCGGCTGGGCCTCGACGCCGACGTGATCGACGAGGACTCGGTACGGCGCGCGGAGGTCGCGGACGGGCGGCTCGCGGTGTCCACCGAGGCGTACCGGGCGATCGTGCTGCCCGCCGTCACCGTGCTGGACGACGACGTGGCCGCGCGGCTGGCCGCGTTCGCCGACGCGGGCGGGCTGCTGGTGGCCGTCGGCGCCGTGCCGGCGGCGCTGCGCGGCCGGGCCCGGCTCGCCGCCACCCCCGAGGACGTGGGGGAGGCGCTGGCCGCGATGCCGCGCCGGGTGGAGGCCCCGGTGCCCGCGCTGGTCCGCGAGACCGGCGACGCCACGCTGGTGTTCCTGACCGCGACGCATCCGATGGCCAGCAGGATCGGCGTCGGCCGCCCCGAGGAGCGGGGCGTGGACCTGGGCTGGCTGGACGCCGACATCGACTTCGACCCCGCCAGGTACGCCCGCGAGCTGCGCGTCACCGTACGGGACGTGGCGGGCGCGCCCCGGCTGCTGCGCCCCTTCGCGGGCGGCGACCCGGTCCCGCTGCCCCACGTCCGGCGCGGCGACGCCGTCGAGGTGGTCGTGCCGTTCGACGACGGGCCCGCCGCGCTGCTGGTCTTCGACGGCCCCGCGGCCGACCGCGCCGCCGACCCGGCCCCGCCAACGCCGGCGTACCCGGTGGAGACGGACCTCGGGGACGAATGGGACGTCGAGCTGGTCCCCACCCTCGACGACACCTGGGCGGACTTCGGTGGCGGCGCCGGCGTCGAACACTGGACGCTGCGCACGCCCGGCGGCGAGCCCGTGCACGTCACCTTCGGCCCGCGCGGCGAGCAGCGGGTCGGCGACGGCCCGTGGACGCCCTCGGTCTGGTCGGCCTCGCGCGGCCTGCGCAAGGACCCCGTGCACCGCGACACCCTCGGCCCCAAGGGGCACGTGCCGGTCGAGTTCCTGGCCTTCGGCCGGGTCGCCGCCGGGGCGGAGGCCCGGTTCCGCAGCGTGCTCACCGTGCCGCCGGGACCGCCGCGGTGGCTGGCGCTCGGCGCGGGCGCGGCCAAGACGCTCTGGCTCGACGGCGAGCCCCGCCCGCTCGACGACGCCGGGTACGCCGCCGTCACCCGTGACCCCGTGCCGCCCGGCGAGCACCTGCTGGAGCTGCTGCTCGTCCCTGACGAGGAGCTGGACCTGCGGGCCTACGCCTGCCTGGCCGACGACCCGGCCGACGCCGCCCGGCCCGAATGGATCGCCGGGCCCCGTCTGGAGACCACCGTGGAGGCGGACGGCGAGGACCGGGTGCTGCAGGTGGCGTCCACCACGTTCTGCCGGGTGCTGGTCAACGGGGTGGAGGCGGGCCGGCAGGGCGGGTTCGACCCGTACGCGGAGGCCGACATCCCGCGCGTGCGCCGCTACGACCTCGCCCCCCTGCTGCGGCCCGGCCGCAACACGATCGCCGTGGAGTCGGACGGCTGGATCCTGGCCGACGGCCTGGCCGTCTCGGGGCCGCACTGGTCGCCGCGGCCCCGCGTACGCCGCCGCCAGCACGGCGACCCCGCCGCGCTCTGGCTGCGGCTCCGCCCGCACCCGCTGCCGGAGGCGGCCTGGCTGGACGGACGGCCGTCCGCGCCGCCCGCCGGGTTCGCGGTGCCCGGAGACCGGCCGGGGGAGGAGCGTTTCCTGCTCGACCCGCCGCCGGGCGCGACCGCCGTGGACCTGCCCACGACCGGCCCCGTCGAGTTGCCCGCCGAGCTCCGCGGCGAGCTCGGGAGCGGGCCGATCGAGGTGCGGGTGGTCACCGGGCCCGGGGCGCGGGCGGGGGCGGCCTTCACCGGGCCGGTCCGCTTCACCTGCGGTCCCGGCCGCATGCGGCTCGGCGACTGGGAGGAGCGGGGCCTGCCCGGCTACAGCGGCGGCGTGCGCTACCGGACCACCGTCACCGTCCCGGCCGCCGGGCCCGGCCTGCTCGACCTCGGCCGGGTACGGGGCACGGCCGAGGTCGTGGTCAATGGGAAGCCCTGCGGGGTGCGGGTCTGCTCGCCGTACCGGTTCCCGGTCGAGCTCGCCGAGGGCGCGAACGTGGTGGAGATCCTGGTGCTCGGCACGCTGGGACCGTACCTGGACGAGGTGAGCCCGACGCACTTCGTCTTCGCCGGCCAGCGCGCGAGCGGCCTGTTCGGTCCGGTACGGCTGCGCACGCCTCAGCCCTCGGCGTGATCGCCCTGGCCGGCGACCAAGGCCGCGATCTGGGCCCGGGAGGTGAAGCCGAGCTTGCACAGGATGTGCTCGACGTGCGCCTCGGCGGTGCGCTGCGCGATCACCAGGGTGGCCGCGATCTCCTTGTTGCTCATGCCGCGGGCGACCAGCGCCGCGATCTCCCGCTCGCGGCGGGTCAGCGGCGAGGTTTCGCCGGTCTGCTGGGCGCGTGGCCGCTGCTTCTCGCTGCCCGTTGCGTACCCGGGCACGTCGGCGGGGGGCAGCTCCACGCCCTTGCGGAAGGCGGCGGCGAACCCGCGGGCGCCGAGGCGCTCGCGGGCCGCCGCCTCGGCGGCGTCGTGGTAGCCCTCCAGGTAGCCGAACAGCGGCCCGCCGAACGCCCGCCAGCTCTCCTGCGACGCGCCGAGCAGCGTCGCGGCCCGCTCGGCTGAGGCGTCCGCGGTCATCCAGGCCAGCGCCTCGACGCAGAGCGCGATGCCGAGCCGGTCGTCGAACGGCTGCTTGAGCCGGATGGCCTCGCGCTCCATCTCGATCGCGCGGTCCGGGTCGCCCTGCCGCCAGGTCTCGATGCCGAACAGCCACAGCGTGTAGGAACGGAACCAGTGTTCGTGGCGCGCCTCGCACCTCGCCAGGCACTCCTTGAACCGGTCGATCGCCCGCTCGTCGTCGCCGAGCAGGCCGTGCGCCGTCGCCAGGTACATCAGCGCGTTGACCACGCCGCTCTCCTCGCCGTCCGCCCGGTGGCCGTCGGCGGCCTCGCCGAGCAGCGTCACCGCTTCCTTGGGGTCGTGGCGCATCAGGGCGGCCAGGCCGGCGACGTACGTGACGGACGCGGCCGGCGGCGGATCGGGCAGGGTGGCGCCCAGCTCCCGGCACTCCCGCAGGAGCGTGTCCGCCTCCTCGAAGTCGCTCTGCAGCACCGCGAGGCGGGCCTGGACGCACAGCGCCTCGGCCCGCTCCGGCGTCGGCTCGGGCGCGGCGGCCAGCAGCCGCGCCAGCCACGCCCGGCCCTCGCGGAGCGCCCCGGCCGCGATCCACTGGAAGCAGAGCGCCGTGGCGAGCACCAGCCCGTCGCGGGTGCCCTCCGGCCCTGGCGTATACGGGGAGGAACCGGGCGAGCCGGAGGGCAGGGCGGAGTCCAGGGCGGTGCGCAGGTTGCCGTGGTCGGCGCGCAGGCGGGCGAACCAGGCGACCTGGTCCGGCCCGTACCAGCCGCGCCGGGCCCGCAGGGCCAGGTCGCGGAAGTAGGCGCGGTGCCGGGCACGCAGCTCCGCCTCCTCGCCGGACTCGCGCAGCCGTTCGCGCCCGTACTGCCTGATGGTCTCCAGCAGCCGGTACCTGACGCTCTGCCGGTGCTCCTCGCGGGCCAGCACCGACTTGTCCACCAGCCCGCCGACCAGGTCCATCACGTCCTCGGGCGGGATGCCGCCGCCGGAGCACACCTGCTCGGCCGCCTCCAGGTCGAGCCCGCCGGAGAACACCGACAGCCGGCTCCACAGCAGCCGTTCCTGCTCGGTGCAGAGGGCGTGGCTCCAGTCGATGAGCGAGCGGAGGGTCTGCTGGCGCGGCATGGCGGTCCTGGCCCCGGTGGTGAGCAGCCGGAAGCGGTCGTCCAGCCGCTCCAGGAGCTGCTCGACCGACAGCGCGCGCAGCCGTACGGCCGCGAGTTCGATGGCGAGCGGGATGCCGTCGAGCCGGCGGCAGACGCGGGCGACGGCCTCGCGGTTGGCGTCGGTGATCTCGAAGCCGGGCAGCACGGCCCGCGCCCGTTCGGCGAACAGCCGCACCGCGTCGGTCTGGGCATCCGCCCGCGCACCGGCCTCGGCGGCCTCAGGGACGGCGAGCGTCGGCACCTGCAGCACCTGCTCGCCCGTGACGCCGAGCGCCTGCCTGCTGGTGGCGAGGATCCGCAGGCCGGGGGCGGCGCGTACGAGCCGGTCGGCCAGGGCCGCGCACGGGTCCAGCAGGTGCTCGCAGTTGTCCAGCACCACCAGCGTCCGCCGGTCGCGCAGGTGGGCGGCCAGCACCTCGAGGGAGGGCCGCGACGCGCTGTCCTGGATGCCCAGCGCCGCCATGACGGTCGCGACCAGCAGCTCGGCGCTCTCCAGCGCGGCCAGCTCCACCAGCCACACCCCGTCGTGGTACGCCCGCCGCAGGTCGAAGGCCACCCGAAGCGCCAGCCGCGACTTGCCGACGCCGCCGACGCCGGCCAGCGTCACCAGCCTGCCCTCGCCCAGCAGCCGCTTGACCTCGGCGATCTCCCGCCGGCGGCCCACGAAGCTGTTCAGCTCGGCCGGCAGCGAGCCGGTCGGCGACATGGTCTGCCACCCGTCCGGCCCAGTGTTCGGCCCAGTGTTCGGCCCAGTGTTCGGCCCAGTGTTCGGCCCAGTGTTCGGCCCAGTGTTCGGCCCAGTATTCGGCGCAGCGATGGTCATGATGGAAGCCCCCGCGACCCAGGCTATGCAATGACCCTTTTCGTCCGCTTTTGTGTTGGTATGGGGATGGCAAAACCGGGCTCAGCCCTGGTTGAGCGCCGAGTGCTTCCGGCCATAGGCGAGATAGACCACGAGCCCGATCAGGAACCACACCGCGAAGCGCAGCCAGGTCAGCGGCTCCAGGAACGTGATCAGCCAGAGGGAGAACACCACGCCGATCGCCGGCACCACCGGCATCCCCGGCGTACGGAACTCCCGGTGCAGGTCAGGCTGCCGGTAGCGGAGCACGATCACCGCCGCGCACACCACCACGAACGCCAGCAGGATCCCGATGTTGGTCAGCTCGGCCGCCTCCCTGATCGGCAGGAACCCGGCGATCAGCGCCGAGGCCACGCCCACGATCCAGGTGACCCGCGAGGGCACCCGCCGCACCGGGTGCAGCCGGGCGAACCAGGCGGGCAGCAGCCCGTCCCTGCTCATCGAGAACCACACGCGGGTGACGCCCAGCATGAACGTGAACATCACGGTCAGGATGCCGATGATGGCGCCCACCGCGATCAGCGACGCCAGCCCTCGCAGCCCGACGGAGGCGAACGCCGAGGAGAAGCCGCTCACCGGGTCGATCTCCCGGTAGTTCTGCATGCCGGTGAGCACCAGCGTGGCCAGCACGTACAGGATCATCGAGATGACCAGCGAGTAGATGATGGCCTTCGGCATGTGCCGCCGGGCGTCGCGCGCCTCCTCGGCCGCCGTGCTCATCGCGTCGTAGCCGAACACCGCGAAGAACACCGTCGCCGCGCCGGTGATCGCCCCGCCGACGCCGAACGGGAAGAACGGCGAGTAGTTGGCCGGGTCG
The DNA here is from genome assembly GCF_036289125.1 of Nonomuraea sp. LP-02. Lineage (NCBI taxonomy): Bacteria > Bacillati > Actinomycetota > Actinomycetes > Streptosporangiales > Streptosporangiaceae > Nonomuraea > Nonomuraea sp. LP-02. The sequence goes on from NZ_JAXCLK010000001.1 coordinate 1,477,889, forward strand.
ATGAAGAAGAACCCGACCACGATCACCACCAGCACCACCGCGACCTTGATCGCCACCACGGACGTCTCGAACCGGGCCGCCGTCTTGATGCCGCGGTTCAGCAGGAAGGCGATGAGCAGGCACAACAGCATGGCGAACAGGTCCACCACGTGGCCGTTCCCGGTGCCTGGCGCGCCCAGCATCCAGGCGGGCAGCCCGAGACCCAGCTCCTCCACCAGGAAGCCGAAGTAGCCGGAGATGCCGATGGCGACCACCGCCACGATCGCGGTGTACTCCAGCAGCAGGTCCCAGCCGATGAACCAGCCGACGATCTCGCCGAGCACCGCGTAGCCGTAGGTGTAGGCGGAGCCGGCCTTCGGGATCATGCCCGCGAACTCGGCGTAGGAGAACGCCGCCGCCCCGCTCGCCACCCCCGCCAGCAGGAACGACACCAGCACCGCCGGCCCGGCCGTCTGGTTGGCCACCGCGCCCGCGAGGGCGAAGATGCCCGCCCCGATGATGCCGCCGACGCCGATCGCGGTGAGCTGCCACAGCCCCAGCGACCGGGACAGCTCACCCTCGTGCTCCTCCGCGATCTGCTCGACCGGTTTGCGGCGGAACATGCCTTGTGACGCGGCCATTGACGACCTCCTGAGCACCCTGTCGGTTCTCAGGAGGTCCTTTCCCGGCCCGCTCCCGGCATGCCCCGGCGACGGCGGACCGGACCGGGATTTGACGCGTATGATGCGGGACCGGTGGGGTCAGCGCGCCTTGCCGAAGTCGGCGGGGACCGGCCGGCCTCTGCTCAGCAGCATGAACAGCTCCTCCCACAGCGGCATCACGACCTCCGGCGTGTAGGCGTGCGCCGTCGCCGCCGCCGCGGCTCCGAGGCGTGCCCGCAGCTCACGGTCGGCCATGAGCCGGCCCAGCTCCTCGCCCAGCTTCTGCACATCGCGCGGCGGCACCAGGACGCCGTTCTGGCCGGAGACCAGCACGTCGGCGGGCCCGGTCGGGCAGTCGAAGGCGACCACGGGCAGGGCGTGGCCCATCGCCTCGATCATCGCCATCGGCAGGCCCTCGATGCGCGAGCTGAGCGCGTAGATCGACGACCGCGCCAGCTCCTCGTGGATGCGGTCGCTGCGGCCCATCAGCGTGATCCGCCCGTCCATGCCGGTCTCGTCGATGCGCTGCCGCAGCTTCTGCTGCGAAGGACCGGTGCCGAAGATGCGCAGCCGCCACTCCGGGTGCTCCTCCGCCACCGAGGCGAAGGCCGGGATGAGCATGTCGTAGCCCTTCTGGGGCACCAGCCGCCCGGCCGCGATCACCACCGGGTTGCTCTGGTCGGAGTGCTCGCGGTGGTCCATGTGGACGGCGTTCGGGATGCGCACGATGGGCGTGTCGTCCAGGATGGCGTGGTACTCGGCGCGGCTGGTCTCGGTCAGCACGGCGACCGCGTCGAAGCGTCCGTAGTGGCGGGCGATCTGCTCGCGTACGGCCTCGTGGTAGGCGCCCAGGTTCATGTGCTCCTGGGCGATCCTGATGACCTTGCGCGAGGCGCGGCGGGCGGAGATCAGGTTGAGCGCCGGGCGGGTGGTGACGAGGATGCCGTCGTTCAGCGACGACACGTAGTCCATCACGGCGGCCTCGACGCGCTCGGTGAACCACTCGGCGGCGAACTCGCCGTACGGGACGATCTTGCCGCGGGCCCGCCGCCACACCTTGCGCACCAGGGAGTCGGCCGACACCCCGTCGCGCTGGTCGACCAGCGCGGACAGGCGCACCCGCGGGTCGATGGCGAACTGCGGCTTGCCGCGCCGGCGCACCACGCTGACGATCTCCACGTCGTGGCCCGCCTCGGCCATCGCGTTGGCCTGGTTGACGACCGTGCGGATGGTGCCGCCCATCCCGTACGCGTGCAGCAGCATGTAGCGGATCCTCACGGGAGGTACCCCCACGTGCGCGCCATCCCCTTGAGGACGTCGGGGATCTCGTCCGGCCCTGGCAGCTCGCGGCCCGGCTGCACCTGCCCGGAGCGGATCTTGTCCTTCCAGTCGCCGAGGCCCTTGGTCACCACCTCGGGGGTGCCGTAGCGCAGCATGGCGGGCTCCCACGCGATGGCGAGGAAGTCGCAGATCTCGCGCAGCGTCCGCTCCGGGGCGGCGGTCAGCTCCTCGTAGCGCACGGTCAGGCCGGGCAGCGCCTTCCTGGCACGCTCCACCGCCTTCATGTAGCGCAGCGCGTCCTTCGCCGCCTCCTCGGGCGTGCGCCGGTCCGGGCTGGCCTCGTGCCAGGAGGTCGCGATCGAGGCGGGATGGCGCAGCAGGAACACGAAGCGCGCGTCCGGCCAGCAGGCGGCCAGGCGCTCGTAGGCGAAGGCGTTGGCGGGCGTCTTGTCCACGACGTACCGCTTGCCGCTGCGGACCAGCTCCCGGTGGAGCACCCGGTCCCAGAGCAGGTGCTCCAGGTCGGCCTTGTTGTGGCCGAGCGCGGCCATCGCCTTCTCCGCCAGGTTCGTGCCGAAGTCGACGCCGAGCCGCCGGACGTGCAGCTCGTGCGGGGCGTGCAGGTCGGGGTGGGAGTTCAGCATCGAGCGCAGCAGCGTCGAGCCGGACCGCACAGGGGAGATGACGAACACGGGCGCCCTCAGCAGCCGGTCCGCCTCGGGGTCCGCCGGCGGGCGGAACGAGGCGTCGGCGGCCTTCTTGGCGGGCACGACCGGTTTGGCGGCCGGGCCGGAGGTCTTGGACACCCGCTCGATGCGCAGGCCCGTGTGCCTTTCCAGCGCGGTGGTGATCTTACGCTGCCACTTCATGGTGGGGGAGGGTACTTACCTTTTCTGCAGATTGTCTGAAAGTGGGGTCAGTGGATGCGGCGCTCCTGGCCTGCCCAGGCCTTGTCCCGCAGGACGTACTTCTGGATCTTGCCGGTGGAGGTCTTCGGCAGCTCGCCGAACTCCACGCGCTTCGGCACCTTGAACCGCGCCAGCCGGGCCCGTACGTGCTCCATGATCTCCTCCGCGGTGGCCGTCGCGCCGTCGCGCAGCGTCACGTACGCGGCGGGCACCTCGCCCCAGTGCTCGTCCGGCACCGCGACGACCGCCACCTCCAGCACCGCCGGATGGTCGGCGATGGCCTGCTCGACCTCCACCGAGGCGATGTTCTCGCCGCCCGAGATGATCACGTCCTTGCTGCGGTCGCGCAGTTCCACGTACCCGTCGGGATGGCGGACGCCGAGGTCGCCGGTGCGGAACCAGCCGTCCGGCGCGGCCGCCGCGGTCGCCTCGGGATCGCGGTAGTAGCCGAGCATGACGTTGTTGCCGCGCAGCGCGATCTCCCCGACCGTCGTGCCGTCGGCGGGCACGTCGCCGCCGTCCGCGGCCACGACGCGGGCGGTGCAGGCGATCATGTTGCCGACGCCCTGGCGGGCCTTCAGCCGCGCCTGGCGCTCGCCGGTCAGCTCGTCCCACTCCGGCCGCCAGTCGCAGATCATCGCCGGGCCGAACGTCTCGGTGAGCCCGTACAGGTGGATGACGTCGAAGCCGAGGCCCGACATGCGGCGCAGGATCGCCGGGGACGGCGGCGCGCCGCCCGTCGAGACCCGCACCGTGCGCTCCAGCGGAGCCGCGTCCGGCGCGTGGGCGATCATGGACAGCACGGTCGGCGCGCCCTCCAGATGGGTGACGCCCTCGGCCCGCAGCAGCCGCCACACCTCGGCCGGGTCCGGCTTCGGCAGGCACACGTGCGTCCCGGCCGCCGCCGTCACCGCCCACGGGAAGCACCAGCCGTTGCAGTGGAACATCGGCAGCGTCCACAGGTGCACGGTGGCCGGCGACAGCCCGGCGTGCCCCACCATGGCGAGGGCCTGCAGGTAAGCGCCGCGATGGTGGTACATGACGCCCTTCGGGCGGCCGGTGGTGCCGGAGGTGTAGTTGATCGACAGCAGCGCCCGCTCGTCGGCCGGGGTGAGCGCCAGCGGCGGCGCTTGCGCGAGCAGGTCCTCGTACGCCGCGCCGGCCCGGATCCGGCGCGGCGGCTCGGCCAGCCCGGCGAACGCCGCGTCCACCAGGCCGTCGAAGACCGGGTCGTGCACCAGCACGCCCGCCCCCGAGTGCTCCAGGATGTAGCCGACCTCGCCCGGCGCGAGCCGGGTGTTGATCGCCACCAGCGGCACGCCCGCCCACGGCACCCCGAAGTTCGCCTCCAGCAGCACGGAGGTGTTCGGCGCGAGCACCGCCACCGGACGGCCCCGCGCCAGGGACGCCAGCGCGCCCGCCATCCGGCGGCAGCGGTCGCGCAGCTCGTGGTAGGTGACGCGGCGGTCCCCGTCGATCACGGCGATCCGGTCGCCGTGCGCGTCGGCGGCCCGGTCGAGGAAGGAGACGGGGGTCAGCGGCTCGTACGACAATCCGTCCAGATCGGGCATGCGGTGGTCCTCCGGCCAAGAGGCGGGCTCACCCCGCCATCGTGAGCCGCGATCCCACGCCGCGTCCACCCAGTTCGGCAGGACTTTCCGCCCCCGCGCTGGGTAGTCGTGACGGCCGGACCGAGAGCGAAGGAGCGTTGCCGTGCAGATCCCTCAGCGGCCCGGCATCAGCCAGGTGCACACCGGCATGAAGGTCGTCGACCGCGACGGCAAGGAGGTCGGGACGGTGGAGCTGGTCAAGATGGGCGACCCGCAGGCGGCCACCACCGACGGACAGCGGTCCGGGCGCGGCCCCGGCTTCGTGCCCGTGCTGTCGGACGTCTTCAGGGACGCCGAGCCCGACGTGCCGCCCGTGCTGGCGGCCCGGCTGCTGCGGACCGGCTTCGTGAAGGTGGACGGCCGCGGGCTGTTCGCGCGCGACCTGTACGTCGCGCCCGACCAGGTCGCCAGGATCGAGGACAACGTGGTGCATCTGTCCACCGACGGCGGCTCCCTGGCGAAGGAGAGCTAGGCCGGAGGCTCCTCCGGGCCGAGGAGGCGGGCGATGGTCTCGGACTGGCGGGTACGGAACCAGGCGCGCTCACGGGGGCCAGACTCCAGGCCGCAGGGGCGTTCGACGTCGTGGCGGGCGTACTCGTCGGCCCACAGCGCCGCCTTGACCCGGCTCGGCAGGTTCGCCAGGCCGGGGCGGCGGCGCGCGCGGCGCAGCGCCGCCAAGTCCAGCTCGGCCGCGGCCACCAGCGTCTCGCCCGCCCCCGCCCGTGCGAGGGCCCGGCCCTGGTGGTCGATCAGCTCCGAGCCGCCGTTGACGGAGTCGCCGGGGACGGCGATGCCGGTCAGGCCGCCGGAGTTGGCCGCCACCACGTACGCCAGGTTCTCCACGGCGCGGGCGCGGCGGGCGATCGCCTTCGGCGTCAGGTCCGGCGAGGACGCCTCCGAGGTGGGGTTGCAGAACACCTCGGCCCCGCGCAGGGCGAGCGCGCGGGCCAGCTCCGGCATCTGGACCTCCTCCGAGGCCAGCGCCGCCAGGTTGCCGATCTCGGTGCGGGCCACCGGCAGCACCCCGTCGATGCCGTACACCTCCGTGTAGCGCTCCCACACGTCGTACGGCGTCGGCGTGAACAGCGAGTGCAGCCGCCGGTAGCGCAGCACCACCTCCCCGGCGGGGGAGAGGATCACCGTCGCCTGGAAGTACAGCCCGGGGAAGTGCTCGTCGCGCTCGTAGGCGTTGACGCACAGGAACACCTCGTCGCGGACGGCGATCCCGGCCAGCATGCGGTATTCGGGCCCGCCGGGGTCGAGCGCCGCCCGCTCGCGCCACTCCGGCAGGCTCTCGCGCATCGGGAAGCCGGTCAGCGCGTACTCGGGCAGCACCACCAGCCGCAGCTCCGGCCCGAGCCACGCCTTGGAGCCCGCGACCCGGTCGGAGACATGGGCGACGGCGGCGGCGATCTCGGCGCGCGGGTCGGCGGCCGCGTTGATCGCCCGCGTGCCGAGCTGCAGCGCCAGGGCCAGGTAGGCGGTCACGCGCCGGTCCTCCGCTCGTCGATGAGCGTCCGGCGCACGCACACGCCGTCCTCCAGCCACTGCCACACCCGGCTGCGGGAGCGGCCGTCCTCGCTCAGCACGATCAGCTCGAACAGCCGCAGCGGCCGGCCCTTGTAGCGCCAGGTGAGGTAGATCGTGCTGTCGTCCACCTCGCGGAACTCGCCCTCCAGCCGGTCGGTGTCGATGCGGCACCGGCCGCCGCCCAGGTGGACGGCGGGGAACTCGTGCACCTCGGTGCGGCCGTCGTCCCACGTGTAGCGGTTGGTCTGGTGGTAGGCGGCGTCGCCGACGATGCGGCACGTCATGTGGACGCGGTGCCGGTCGAGCAGGGCGCCGTCGCGGCCGAGGTGGAGGTATTCCCCCTCCCACTCGCCCTCGTGCCGGGCCAGCAGCGGCATCTCCTCGCGCAGTCCCATCGGCTACTCCTCCGTCGGGTGCCACCAGGGGTCGGCGGCGGGGGATCGGTTGACGAGGAAGGCCCGGCGGCGCAGGAACCGGGCGATCGACGCCGGGCCCATGCGCGAGCCGCCGAGCCCGGACAGGCGGAAGGAGTGCTTCTCGCCCTCGTGCACCAGCGCGGTGAGCGCGGCGTCGTTGACGCTGACCGCGCCGACCGGCAGCCGGGCGGCCACCGCCATGGCCTCCTCCTCGGTGGCGGCGAACACGGCGGCCGACAGCCCGTACGCCGAGTCGGCCGCCAGCGCGACCGCCTCGTCCGGCCCGTCCACGGCCATGACCGGCAGCACCGGCCCGAACGTCTCCTCCGTCATCACCAGCATCGAGTGGTCCACGCCGGACAGCACGGTGGGGCGGCACCAGTGGCCGCCGCCGTGCCGCTCGATCGTCCCGCCGGTGTGCGCGACGGCGCCCCGCGCCAGGGCGTCGGCCAGGTGGGCGGCGATCACGCCGGGCTGGTCGGGCGCGATGATCGGCCCGATGGGGCCGCCCTCGCAGGTCAGCCGGGTCCGCTCCGCCTTGGCCGCGAGCAGCGCCAGGAAGGCGTCGTGGACCTCGCGGGCGACGTAGACGCGCTCGATCGACTGGCAGGACTGGCCGGCGTTGGCGGTGCCGCCCCACAGGATCGCCGAGGAGGCCCGGTCGAGGTCCGCCCCGGCCAGGACGATCGCCGGGTCCTTGCCGCCGAGCTCCAGGTGCGCGGGGACGAACGCGCGGGCCGCAGCCTCGGCCACCTGCCGCCCGGTGGGGACGCTGCCGGTGAACACCACGGCGTCCACCAGCCCCACCAGCGCCGCCCCGGTGGCCGGACCGCCCTCGACGACCGCCAGCGGCAGCTCGCCCGGCACCAGCCGGGTCAGCGGCTCGATGAAGCGCGGCGTCACCTCGCTCGGCTTGACCAGCACCGCGCAGCCGGCGGCCAGCGCCGGGGCGGCGTCGAGGAGGCCGAGCAGCAGCGGGAAGTTCCACGGCGTGATCGCCCCGACCAGCTCGTACGGCACCGCGTCCCCGGCCACGTGCACCCCGGGCAGCTCGGCGGCGAACCCGGCGGGCGGGGCGAGCAGCGCGGGCGCCCGCCGCGCCCACCGCTCGAACGCCGCCGCGACGACCTGTCGCTCCAGCGCCGATTCCGTGACCCGCCCGGTGTCGGCCACCAGCGCGGCCAGCAGGTCCTCGTCGCGGGCCAGCGCCGCGGCGAAGCGGGCGAGCACCGGGCCGCGCCCGGCCGGCCCCTCCGCCGCCCATCCGGCGGCCCGCGCCCGCAGCCCGGCCGCGATCGCGGCGAGCCGGTCCGGCGGGACGGGGCGCAGGGGCCGCTCGGCCCGGCCGGTCAGCGGGTCGAGGACCGGCGTGCTCACGGCCGGCCGTGGGCCGCGCACCAGCCGGCCCAGGTCATGGCGCCCTTGTCGAGTTGCTTGGCGTGGAAGGAGGTCCAGGAGTTCTGGCTCGGCCCCGGCTCGTCCGGCGCGGCGGTGTAGAGCGGGTGGTGGGCCTCCACCTCGGCGCGCAGCCACGGCTCGACGTCGGCGTAGGAGCCGAGCGACCAGGCGTGGGCGCGGTAGGTGAGCTGCCCGCGCACCTCGCTCTCGGCCAGGCCCATGAACGGCGCCCACGGGGCCGTGCGCGTCCAGCTCACCTTGACCCGCATCGCGCCGTCCGGGATCTCGCCGGGGACGGTCCGCGCCGCCACCTCGCGCTCGTCCACCTGGAACTCGAACATCTCCTGCGCCGTGTAGACGCCGCCGACCAGGCCGAACGTCTCGCCCAGGGTGGCGCCGTAGTCGGCACGGACGGCGATGTCATTGGTCCAGACGGTCTCGTCGTGCAGCCGGCGCATGGGCGGCCCGGCGAAGGCGGGGGTGATGGGGAACGGGCCGAAGTTGACCGCGTCGTTGTTGATCGGCACGACCGGGTAGGTGCGGCCGTCGAGGGGGTTCGCCCATTCGCGCAGGACGTGCCCGGGGTCGCCGGGGTCGGTGTAGTAGACGATCTCGCGGGAGAGCTGGTGGAGCCGGTCGGTGCCGGGCACCCGGTAAAGGCGGCGAATGTTGTAGCCCTCGATCCCGAACAATTTCCGGCCATGCGGAATATCCGGTTTAAGCGCGTCGCCGGGAATGTTGGCGTAGACGGAGCCGGAAATGCGGAAAACCATGTCTTCCCCATCCGGACGTCCGAAAGTCTGGAGGGCCAGCATTCCGCTCGGGTCGGTCACGGTGCGGTAAACGGGGCCGGGATGCGTCGGATCCATGTCGATCACAATAAAGGTTGAGCGCCCGCCGGACGCAGAGGGTATTTCGTGCCGGAAAACGGGTGTGTCATCCCTTTTGTCAGGGGTACGGGGCGCGAAGGGCACCGAGAGGCGTGCGTCTCCCGGCGCTCGCCCGCACATCCGACACCTGTGAGGACCGCATGATGACCGACCGATTCGGCCGTGCGCTCGGCTGGACCAGCCTCGCGCTCGGCACAGCGCAGCTCGCGGCGCCCCGGGCCGTGACCCGCCTGTGCGGCGTCGACGACGCGCCGGGGGCCAAGACGATCGCCAGGCTCGCGGGGGGACGCGAGCTGCTGCACGCCGCACTGCTGCTCGGCGGCAAGACGCCCGCCCGGTGGACGTGGACCAGGATGGCCGGCGACGCGATGGACCTCGGCCTGCTCGGCACGGCCGCCGCCACCCGCACCGGCCGCCGGCGCCGCCGCGCACTGTGCGCACTCGGCGCGGTCGCCGGCATCGCCGCCCTCGACGCGGCCTGCGCCGGGATGCACGCCCGCAAGGCCCGCAGCCCGCTCCAGGTACGCGCCTCCATCACCATCAACAAGCCGCGCGCCGAGGTCTACCGCTTCTGGCGCGACCTGGAGAACCTGCCGACCTTCATGACCCACCTGGAGTCCGTGCGCACCCTCGGCGGGGGCCGCTCCCGCTGGCGGGCCAAGGGCCCGCTGGTCGACCTGGAATGGGAGGCCGAGATCATCGACGAGCGGACCGGCGACCTCATCGCCTGGCGCTCGGTGCCCGGCAAGGGCGTCCGGAACGCGGGCCTGGTCAGCTTCACCGACGGCCCCGCCGGACGCGGCACCGTCGTGGACGTCTCCCTCGAGTACGGCATGCGCGGCCGCAAGCTCGCCGCCGCCGTCGCCCGCATGTTCGGCGAGCACCCCGAGCAGCAGGTTCGCGACGACCTGCGCCGCTTCAAGCAGGTCATGGAGACCGGCGAGGTCGTCCGTTCCGAGGGCAGTCCCGAGGGCCCCAGCGCCCGGCGCCAGTTCCACCAGCGTCCCGCACAACCGATCGGAGCACGCGCATGAAGGCCAACGTGTGGACCGGCCGCAACAGCGTCGAGGTCCAGAACGTCCCGGACCCGCAGATCCTCAACGCGCGTGACGCGATCGTCCGCGTGTCCTCGACCGCGATCTGCGGCTCCGACCTGCATCTCGTGGACGGCTACATCCCGACCGTGAAGAGGGGCGACATCCTCGGCCACGAGTTCATGGGCGAGGTCGTCGAGGTCGGCCCCGGCGTGCGCAACCTGCACGTCGGGGACCGCGTGGTGGTGCCGTTCCCGATCGCCTGCGGCGCCTGCTTCGCCTGCGAGGCCGAGCTGTACTCGGTGTGCGAGAACTCCAACCCCAACGCGGGCATGGCCGAGAAGCTGATGGGCCACGCGCCCGCCGGGATCTTCGGCTACTCGCACATGCTGGGGGGCTTCCCCGGCGGGCAGGCCGAGTACGTGCGCGTCCCGTTCGCCGACGTCGGCCCCATCAAGATCGAGGACGACCTGCCGGACGAGAAGGTGCTGTTCCTGTCCGACATCTTCCCCACCGGCTTCATGGGCGCGGAGATGTGCGAGATCAAGCCGGGCCAGACGATCGCGATCTGGGGCGCGGGTCCGGTCGGGCAGTTCGCCGCGGCCAGCGCGTTCCTGCTCGGCGCGGACCGGGTCATCGTCATCGACCGCTTCCCGTACCGGCTCAAGCGGGTCCAGCGGACCGGCGCCGAGGTGCTCAACTACGAGGAGGTGAACGTGCTGGACGCGCTGCGCGACATGACCGGCGGGCGCGGCCCCGACGCCTGCATCGACGCCGTCGGCATGGAGGCGCACCACCCGACCCCGGCCATGTACGCCTACGACCGCACCAAGCAGGCCGCCCGGATGGAGACCGAGCGCCCGTACGCGCTGCGCGAGGCCATCATGGCCTGCCGCAACGGCGGCGTGGTGTCGGTGATCGGCGTCTACGGCGGGTTCGTCGACAAGTTCCCGATGGGCACCGTGATGAACCGTTCGCTGACCATCCGGACCGGGCAGTGCCACGTGCAACGCTACATGCGGCCGCTGCTGGACCGGATCCGCGCGGGCGAGATCGACCCGAGCTTCGTCATCTCGCACCGCATGCCGCTCAGCGAGGCGCCGCGCGGCTTCGAGCTGTTCAAGAACAAGTTGGACGACTGCAACAAGGTCGTGCTCACGACTTGATGCACTCCCCGGCTTGAAGTGAAGGCTGGGGATTCCGTCCGTGCCGCGTCTGCGGCACCTCTGCGGCTTCCTGTTTCACCTTGAAACCCTCCGCTAGGCGGCGGGTTTCACGGTCCCTCCGCAGGCGTTCAGCCTCTCCGCCCGCCCGGCGGCGAGGATGTTCTTGGCGGCGTTGACGTCCCGGTCGTGGACAGCCCCGCACGGGCAGGCCCACGACCGGACGTTCAGCGGCATGGAATCAGCGACCGCACCGCACACCGAGCACAGTTTCGAGCCGGGGAACCAGCGGCCGATCTTCACCAGGCTCCGGTCGTGCCGGGTGGCCTTAGACGAGCATCGCCGTGAACTGCGCCCAGCCCGCGTCATGCACGGACTTGGCGAGCCGTTGTTACCGCAGCTGCACGCCGTGATCATACCTTTGGTCTATGGCCGACCATGGGAATATCAGAACAGGTAGACACGGGACACGGCCTGGTTTTGACACCCTTCGACCTCGCTCAGCGTGCGCTGAGCTGAGCTGAGACGATCTCAGCCGTATCCGGCGGAAGGTGGGGCACAAGCCCGTGCCAGGCACGGAGTGTGGCTCGATCTATGGCCGCCTCGATCGAACGGGCCAGCAGATCATCGTCCGGGGGCACTGCCTGCGGGTTCAGCAGGGGGGTGGTCTCCCACCCGTTGTCGGGCGAGAAACCAGGCAGGCGGACGCGCGTGCGCCAAACGGGAGCCCGTGCGGCGACGGGCACGAGCATGCCGGACGGGGTTCCCTCAGTCATGTACCGGATGAGGAAGACACCGGGACCGTCCTCTACCTGAGTTGGGACTGCCATGATCTCCAGAACGTACGAGTCCAGGGGACCGGAGCGGTTCACGTGGAACAGCACTCCGCTGGGCAGGACCAGAACGAAGTCGTGTGTGGCGGCGGCGGCCGCGTGCAGAAGCGGACGAAGCACTGGCAGTGGGATCACGGCCGATGATGATGGCACCTCGTCCACCAGTTCGACGGTCCAGTCGGCGGCCGGGATGTCGGCGAACACAGCTCGGCCGTTGGCATCGACGCAGGCCAGGTAATGCAGATCGGCCCGCCCGGCTGTGAGGGCCAGCCACATTCCGGTGTAACCGCCGGTCACGGCGAGCCGTAGCTCTCCACGACCGCCTGCGCGCGCGACCATCTCGGCCACGACGGTAACCCCGAGATATCGCACCTGGGCAAGGCCCGCGCGGGTGAGCTCATGTCCGTTCAGCTGCCGCAGTGCCTGCGTCAGGTGTTCGCGCATACGAGGAGTGGCCGGCTCGTACGGTGCCTGCATAGCCTGTCGGGCTCGCTCAGCCGCCGACGCGGCCTGCGCTCTGACCTGATGAGCGTCCGCCTCAGGGAAGGCCAGAACAAGATACTCGGCGTAGATGTCTTCCAGGCTCTCGCCGCCCAGCCGCTCGGTCATGACTGCCTCCCCGCACTCTTGTACGCCTCCTCGAGACATATGAAGCACGCCACACCTTGCTGATGCGCATCGTGCAGGAGGGTTGAGGCTCCGGTGACAGCAATCCGCATCGCTTCAGGCGCCGAAGCCCGAGCCGGCACGTCCTTACTGTCGAGCACGCGATGGACAATGTACTCCCAGTGCTTCTGGGCCTGTTGCCAGTCGTTGTCATGCTGTCTGACGAAGGTCACGGCGAAGCCGTCCGGCACACGGAACATTCGGTGCGCAAAGCACAGATCTCGAAGCAGTGGGATCACGCTGAGCCGCCTTCGCGATCCCGTGATCGCTCCCCTTGGCCCAGCAGTTCCTCAATCGATCTGGTCCGCCGTGACGTGATCGCATTGCTGACCATGAACCCAGCGATCGCTCCTACCGCGGCCGGGGCGAGTAACCACCCGGCGACTGATAGAAACCAGGCCAAGACGGGTATCGCGGTGTCGGCGGGTGAGGTGATGGCCAGAGTGACCTCGTACGCCTCGCGCCAGCCGATCAACAGGCCGTTAGCCACGAACAGCGCTCCGAACGCGAGCAGGATCGGCAGCCCGCGCGTCCACGTCCAGTAACGGACGCCGTGATGGGCGCTGAGCGAGAGCCGCCAGCGGCGCAGGCGATGCAGGAGACGCTCGCGAGGAGGCGGAGGGACGCCGAATCCCGAGGGGGCGGACTGAGCCACGATCATAAGGTAGCCACTCGGCATAGCGCGTGCCCAGAGATTGCCGTATCACAGTCAAGGCGAGCAGATTCTCGGGACCGTTGTCTGCTGCGTGTGAGCCTGCCATTCCTCCGGCGTGATCCTGCGCTTTCCGGTCATCGTGCATAGCACATGGTCCAGATCAGTGGGGACGCTGACATTCCAGAGCCAGACGCGACCCTTATCGCCACCGGTCGCCATCTGAGTTCCGTCCGCTGTGAAGGCTAGCGCTGTGAAGCCGCCTTCGATCGGCTGAGCCACAGTGCGCCTGGACTCGACGTCCCACCAACGCATGTTCTTGTATCCGGCCGGTATCCGCGGGGTGAATCCACTGGCGGCCATTAACCTCCGCCCGTCGGGGGAAAAGACGAGGGAGCCAACGACTTCTTGGCCGGCAGGGACAGGCGGGCCGACCAACTGTCCGGTTGGGGCATTCCATAGACGGATGGTCCGATCGGAAGTGGCGGCGGCGACGTGTGTGCCGTCGTGGCTGATCGCCAGGGCCTCGATAACACCCGCGTTCTGCTCCAAGCGGCGTACAAAGCGAGGACCGGTGAGATCCCAGAGATCCACACGTTGGTCCAGGCTCTCACCGTCGAACCGGTAACTCATCGCCAAGGACGCGTTCTCGTTGCCGAATGCCAGGTGCTCGATGGCCAGCGGCACTTCGATGGGCTTCCCAACTCTCTGCCCCGTCGCCGTATCCACCACGGCGACCGCCATCTCGCCGGTCCCGTCTCCTGGGAGCGAGACCACCATGCGACTCCCGTCACGGTTCAGTGCCAGGAGCTCAGCCGTGACGCCGTCGACCCGATCGAACGTGCGCAGCGGCTTATCGGAGGAGAAAGAGTGGAGGGTGATCGGACCGGGATCCACGCTTCCTTCCGCCGTGACCCCTCCCTCACGCTGAGTCGCCCACATCTTTCCGTCGTTGGATATGACACGCACCAGGTCGGTGTCACGACCGCGCGTCCAGCCACCCTCGCTGCGCTGGAACGACCAGCCACTGTCCGTCCACAACATGGCGGCATCGGGTGAGAAGGCCAGGAAGGCGATGTCGTCGTTTCCGGCATTCAGTGGGCCCAGCAGAGGATGGGAGTACGACAGGTCCCACAGCCGGACCTTGCCGTCCTCGCCTCCGGACACCAGCGTGGTGCCGCCGCGATCGATGTCGATCGAGTTCACGGGGCCGTCGTGGCCCGTCAGCGCCATCCCGACCGCCTCCCTGAGCTCGCGGTCCCACAGCCGGATAACTCCCTCCTCATCTCCGACGATCCACAGGCCCAGCCGGGGGTTGAAGCCAAGCGCCGAGACGCGCCCCGTCGGCAGCGTCGCCTTGCGTGTACCCCGCCGAGCGTCCAGGAACATCAGTCCGCCGTCGGCACCCGCCACCGCCACGGTTCTCCCGTCCGCACTGAAGGCTGGACGCACCCTTGCTACGCGGATCGCCCGGCCTCGCCGTACCCGCATGGCGACATCCCACAGCTGCACCGATGCGCCGTCAGCTCCGTAAACCATGGTGGCCAGCGTGCGGCCGTCGGGGCTGAAGACGAGATCATCATAGAGGTCGGTGCTCTGGCCAAGCTTCGGATAGCCGGCATCTATGACACGCTGCTCAGCGATGTCCCAAAAGAGAAGGCGCCTGCTGTAGTCAGAGAACAGCAGTCGTTTGCTGTCAGGCGTGAAGCTGATCGCGGTCGTGCTGCCGTAGTGGCCGAAATAGTGCAGGCGTCCCCGAGTGCGGCCGTCCCAAAGACTGCCTCCACCATGGTTGTGGGTGGCCGCCACGAAGCGGCCGTCGGGGCTGAAGACGACTTTGACGACCGACTGGCCGGAATAGAAGTCGTTGTTGATCGGGCTGGCGGGTCTGCGGCTCGGCACATCCCACCACATCGGCTTTTCGTCGTCACTTCCCGTCACCACCGTCCGCCCGGAGGGTGAGAGCGCCACCGACCTCAGAGGATTTTGGATGTGGCCATCGAGAACGGCACGCGCGGGTGAAGCGAGGACGGACATCATGCTTTGCCTCGCCTCGGCTGTGGGCGCCGCCTTGTGTGCTGCAACCGTGAGCAGCGCGGCCAGTTGTGGGTCGGTGGCAGACACCCGCACACCAGCCTCTGCCAGGCGGCGTGACAACGCGGCCTTCAACTGAGCGGATCCATCATCGCGCCACATGACGAGGCCGAGTACCGCGGAGGGCAGGAGGACCGCTAAGCAGATGGCCAGGATTCCCATGCGTCGCGGGTCGAGCCGATACAGGTGACGACGTGCCATGGCCACAGTAGTGGCCCAGGCAACACGCACACCATCTGCCAGGTGGCCGTCACTGTGCTGGTTGGCCTGCGGCGCTACCACACTCAGCCCGCTCTGGGCCGCCCGCTCAAACTTGGCGGCCATGCCGCCGACACTGCCCAACTGCCCGCTCGCCTCTATGCGGCCAGTCACAGCCTGTCGCTTACGCGGCGTGCGCAGCAGATGCGAGAATGCCCAGCGAGTTCGCACCACTGCGGACACCACGAAAGAGGACCGGGTCGGCGGTCCGAGAATCTCCTCCAGCAGCACCGCGAACGCCGCCCCCAGCGACGCCCCTGAAACCAGCCGCAACCGCGTGTCGTCGATCGATAACCGCCACAGCACGCACGGCATGTCGCTTTTGCCGTCGCTCTGACGTCTCCAAGCCACGGTGAGGGCATCCTGGAACGCCGCATCAGCCTGAAAGTCAAACATCGTGCGCGGGTCGGGGAACAACCCCGAAGGACCGCCGCGTACGATCCCCATGCGCAACGTCCCCAACAGACCCGAGTGGCTGTCGTCGAACAGAACCCTGATCATGCGTTCCCGGCGCAGCCGACGCGGAGACCGGGCCGACAGCAACCCAACCTCGAACGCGACCATCGAGCGAGCCAACCCGCCACCCAGTTCGTCCAGTCGGCCCATGAAGTATGGATGGCGCGCGGCGACCCACGATGGCAGCCGGCTGACGCCATGAACGGGTAGAAGATTGGTGTCACGCCAGCGGTGCACGGCCCCCGCCAGCACACTGTCCACGCTTTCGCCATCCTGCCGCTGCATCTCGCTCAACAGCCACGCCAGGGAGACCACATGCCAGGCACCTACGGCAGCAACACCCCAGCCGTCGACGCTCGTTCCCGGGAGTTTGACGGCATCTGTGTCATCGATCACGTCGAGCGCCCAGCATCCATCGCGCATCCAGGCGCGGAGCAAGTCCGGCCGTGAGTGGAGCGCTTCCGCGCACGCATCCCACCACAGACCATCATCGATCAGCCGGCGAAAACATTCCTCGGCTGTAATGGCGGTCTCCGGCACACCGAGGCCGGTGAACCGCCGCTCCAGATCGAAAAACTCTTCAAGGCTGGGCAAGTCTCATCACACCACTCCACGTCCTGCCCTCTGAAGACGGAGAACCAGATCCTTCTTCACAACCGCACAAGTCAAGAGCAGGATCCTTTGTCATTCCTGTCCTAACATCCAAGCGGATGAACACAAACAAGCGCATTTGGCACATCACCCGCATGCTGCACTCAGCTAGCGCCCGTCGGTCCGGCGCAACGACGACACAGTGCGGCGGCATGGGGCTCGACAGACGTAACTTACACGACAATGTCACGGCGAGTCCCGTACTGAACTCCTCCACCGCAAACAGGGCCAGCACTCGTGCACGATACTTGGGCACCTCGACAGGCCGGACGCTCAGCACGGCAACCATCATGACCAATGCCATAACTCATCGCCATATCTTTGATGAGATCAGCAGTTGCTCAACTTGTGGGGCTCAATGATTGCATTCAGTGCCCGACCTGCGGCTTCCTGATGGTGTCAACTGGCTCCTTCACGCCAGCCGGAGGACTGCGACGGCTCGGCGCGCTCGACGACCTCCCAACGAAAGGGGACCGCAAAACTAACGGCGGATCTGATGGTCAAGGAGCACTTTTCATCCTGAGTAGCGGCCTTCTTCGATGAGCTGCAGGACGAGGATGGCCTGCACGACCGTATGGTGGTGCGGTGTGGGCAGCAGCGCAGGCGGGACAGGACTTTCCAGGTCTTCAAGGTGGCAGCGGAGCGTTCCCCGCAGCGCGCGGATGCGGGCATGTGCGCGGTTGGCCGAGCGCTGAGGGCGTGACAGCGGAGGCCGCAGCCGGTGGCCTTTGAACGGGGTGCGGATGCTGCCGCCCGCGCTTTGATATCCCTTGTCGGCGAAGGTCGTCACTCCTGCGGCGGTGAGCGCGTCGATCAGGCCGGCGGCGCGGGCGGCGGTCAGGTCGTGCGTGGCACCGGGCAACGCAGGTGAGGCCCAGACGATCCGGTCGGCCGGATCGGCCAGGACCTGCACGTTCACGCCGTGGCGCCGGTGTTTGATGCCCCTATGTTCGTCAAGCCCCTTCCGTCGAAGCAGGGGGTGTGAGAGCAGCTTTGATGATCTTGAAGAGGGCTCTCGATAGGTAGCGCTTCAGACAACGGATGTCTCTCGCTTGGAGAGTCCATCCTGCGTGCGGCGGGCGATGTAATCGCGAGTGGGCTCATGACGCCGCATACGGGTGATGACTACCCGGAACAGGGCGGCATTCGCCTGGCGATTGCCGCCACGGTTCAACCGATGGCGTTGACTCTTGCCTGACGAAGCCTCGACAGGGCTGACACCGCACAGGGCGGCGAACGATGCCTCGCTGGCGAGCCGTTCGGGGTTGTCTCCAGCTGCGATGAGCAGAGTGGCAGCGGAGTCCGGGCCCACGCCGAACTGCTGGGGAAGCCCTGGCGCGGTCGTCTTGACGGCAGCGGCGATGGCCCGTCGAGGTAGTGCCGCGCGGGGGGAGGAGGCGTCAGCCCCGCTGGTCCTTCTCCCCCGCGTACGCGACCGCCGCCCAGACCGACAGCAGGACGGCGGCGGCCGCGAACGCCCACCAGCTCCACGACGCGGTGAGCAGATTGATCAGCGCGCTCACGACCGCCGACAGCACCGCGCAGCCGGCGGCCGCCGCCCCATTTCTCCGCGATTTCCGGTGCCTTCTTCCGGGCGCTCTTCCACGTGCCCTTCCGGGCGGTCCCGGGGAAACCGGCTGCGGCGGCTGCGGGGACGACTGATGATTCCCGCCGGCCACGATGTCTCCGGTCCCGTGATGCACCGCTTTTCCGATGCTGTTCGGCCCGTATTGGTGGATCTCGTCGCCGCCGTTCACCGGGTCTCGATGTTTCCGGCGCCGTGGTGGGTCGCTTTCCCGATGCTGCCGGCGCCGTACTGGTTGATGACCTCGTTGCGGCCCACGGCGTGGGTGATGTTGAAGGTCATGGGCGGCAGGTCGAGTTTGCCCACGGCGGCGGTGAGGTCGGCGGAGAGCTGGTCGATCTCGGCCCTGTCGGTGCCCCAGACGGCCTCGCGCTCGACTCCGGCGGTGCCGATGACCAGGCCGTACACCGGCGGCAGCCGGAGCACCGTCACGAGCCGCCAGATCAGCATCGCGAGGACGGCGACGACCGCGAGCGTCCACACGTCGCCCAGCGCCCCCACGAGAACGCCGCCGAAGATCAGGGTGAGCAGGGCGCGGACGACGAATTTCCGCCATGCCGCGCCCTTGTCCGCCACCAATTTCCGCTGTCCGATGTGCGTGATGGTCCGCAGCGCGTAGGTGTCGCTGCCGACCTGCATGACCCCGTCGCGTACCAGCACCTGCACCGGCCCGTATTCAGATCCCATTGTCCCGCCCCTTTCCGAGAGATGAGAAGAAATCTATGTTTCGGTGGCGGCCAATGGGCGGAGTATTGATAACTAGTTGGATTCATTGGATCGACATTCGCATAACTACAAATGCCGAAAAAATGATAAACGCTGAAATGCGGCAATATGTCCGGCGGGTGCCGCGAGCGCGGTCCGGCCCTCGCCGGGGCGAGCCCCGGGGGACAGAACGGGAGAAGTCAACCCTTGCCCTGCGGGAAGATCGCGGGGACACTGCGGTCGGACCCGTGCTCACGTCCGGCTGGAGGCGCCACCGTGCGAAGCCTGCTCCTGACCGTTCTGCTCATCCTGACCGCCGTCACCGCGCCCCTCAGCGCGCCGGCCGCCGCGGCGGAGGAGGAGCAGGACCCGCTGGACCAGCTCAGGGCCATCCCCGGCATGACCGTGGTGTCGGAGACGCAACCGGCCGGCTACCGGTTCTTCGTCCTCAGCTACACCCAGCCGATCGACCACCGCGACCCGCGCAAGGGGACGTTCCAGCAGCGCCTCACCCTGCTCCACCGCGCCGTCGACGTGCCCGTGGTCCTCTACACCGGCGGCTACGGCCTGCCCGTCGCCCCCGCCCCCTCGCGGACCGAGCCCACCAGGATCCTCGACGCCAACCAGGTCTCCGTCGAGCACCGCTTCTTCCGCTCCTCGCGCCCCGTCCCCGCCGACTGGCGCGACCTGAACATCTGGCAGGAGGCCACGGACGAGCACCGCATCGTCCAGGCGCTCAGGACGATCTACCCGAGCCGCTGGATCCAGACCGGCGCCAGCAAGGGCGGCATGACCTCCGTCTACCACCGCCGCTTCTACCCCGGCGACGTGGACGGCGTCGTGGCCTACGTCGCCCCCGACGACCCGGTCAACCAGGTCGACCGCGACTACGACCGCTTCTTCGCCGAGGTCGGCACCGCGCCCTGCCGGCAGGCGCTTGAAACCGTGCAGCGCCAGGCCCTGCTGCGCCGCGACCGGATGGTCCCCCTGCTGGAGGCGGACGCCGCCCGCAACGGCTACACCTTCACCAGGACCCTCGGCAGCGCCGACCGCTCGTACGAGATGACCGTCCTGGACACGGTGTGGGCCTTCTGGCAGTACTCGACGGCCGCGGACTGCGCCTCGGTGCCGCCCGCCACCGCCACCGACGAGCAGCTCTACGCCTGGATCGACAACGTCGCGTTCTTCGGCTTCTACACCGACCAGGGCCTCGAGTACTACTGGCCCTACTACCACCAGGCCGCCACCCAGCTCGGCTGGCCCGACCTCGCCTTCGCCCACCTGCGCGGCCTGACCCGGTACCGCGGCCTCTACCAGCCCAACTCGGTGCTGCCCGCCGAGCTGCGCGCCCGGCACCAGCCCCTGCCCATGCTCGACGTGGACCTCTGGGTGCGCAGCCAGTCGGAGCGGATGATGTTCGTCTACGGCCAGAACGACCCGTGGAGCGCCGAGCGGTTCACCCCGTCCGGGCGTGACTCGTACCTGTACGTCGTGCCGGGCGCCAACCACGGCGCCAACATCGCCTCCCTGCCCGACGCCGAGCAGAGGGAGGCCGTCGCGACGCTGCGGCGCTGGGCGGGCGCGACGTCGTTGCTGCGCTCCCCGGGCACCGCGACGCTGCCGGACGACGACATGCTCGTCCACCGACGTCCAGCCTGATCACGCGCCTGATCACCCGGCGCGGGTGTCGATCACCCGCCCGAACGGCACCCACCGCTCGCCCTCGAAGCGCGAAAGCTGCTCGGCCTCGATCGGGAAGGCGTCACCCGGCCCGGTGGCCAGCGTGATCCCCGGCAGCAGCATGCCGAGCCGGACGTCGTCCAGCCGGTGCGCCGCCGCGCGCAGCGCCTCCCGCGAGGGGCAGCGCATGCTCCGCAGCGTCTTGACGAACGCCTCCGCCGCCGCCCAGCCGAAGACCACCTGCTGGCTGCCGGGGTCGGCCTCGGGGGCGTAGCGCTCCAGCGCCGTCAGATACGTCCGCACGGCCGGGTCGTCGGCCCACTCCGGCGCGGCCGGATCCTTCTGGAACCCGGCGGTGATCACACCCTGCACCTTGTCGTAGCCGACCGGCTTGAGCACGGCGGGGGAGGCGGCCACGCCGTTCAGTATGTGCAGCGGGTTCCAGCCGGTCATGGCGGCGTCGGCGGCCAGCGCCTGCGCGGCGAACTTCGGCGTGCTCACGTCGAGCAGCACGTCCGCCTTCGACGCGGCGAGGTTGGCGAGCTGGCCCTGCACGCCGGGGTCGGTCACCTCGTAGCCGCGCTCGGCCACGATCCGCACCGAAGTGCCGGCGATCGCGCGGCGGAAGCCGTCCAGCAGCTCGTGGCCGAAGTCGTCGTTCTGGTAGAGCACCGCGACGCGGGCGTGCGGCAGCTCCTCGGCGAGGTAGCGGGCGTAGACGCGGGCCTCGGCGACGTAGCTCGGCTGGAAGCCGATCGTCCAGGGCCGGCGCGCGGCCTCGGCGCCCCACGCGGTGGCCCCTGTCGCGACGAACACCTGCGGCACCTTCCACCGGTGCGCGAACTCGCGCACCGCCGCCGTCGAGGGCGTGCCGAGCGTCTGGAACAGCGCGAACACCCGCTCGTGCAGCACCAGCCTGCGGGCCTCCTCGACCGCGCGGGCCGGCTCGTAGGCGTCGTCGCGGACGATGAACTCGACGCGCCGCCCGTCCACGCCGCCGTGCCGGTTGATGTGCGCGAAGTACGCGCCCGCGCCCTGCGCGACCGCGGCGTAGGCGGAGGCGGGCCCGGACAGCGGGTAGATCCCGCCCACCTTGACATGGTCCGCGCCGATGCCGGTGCCGTCCTGGCCCGCGCACTCGCCGGTGAGCACGGCGCCGCCGCCGTCCGTCCGGCACCCCGTCAGCAGCAGGAGCGTCAGGACCAGCAGGACGCGCCTCATGCCCGCCTCCCCGCCGGGAGACGGGCGGCCACGGCGGCGGCGGCCCGGCGCAGCAGCCCCGCCAGGCCGGTCGGGGCCACGTAGATCACCACGACGATGAGCAGCCCGGACACCAGGCCCGGGGCGGCCGGGTTCAGCTCGCGGGCCGCGGCCGGCACCGCCGTCACCACCAGCGCGCCGAGCAGCGGCCCGGCCGGCGTCGCCAGGCCGCCGATCACCGCCCCGGCCAGCAGGGTGATGGACAGGCTCAGCGTGAAGGTGTCCGGCGCGACGAACCCGGTCGTCCACGTGTAGAGGGCGCCCGCCGCGCCCGCGTACATCGCGCTCCAGGCGAACGCCCGCGTCAGGTGGGACCCGGCGCGCATGCCGAGCACCTCGGCCGCCGCCGGATGCTGCCGGATCGCGGTGAGCGCCCGCCCGCCGCGCGAGCGCGTCAGGTTGCGGATCCCGGCCACGGCCACCGCCGCCGTCGCCAGCACCAGGAAGTAGATCCACTGGTCGTCGTCGAGCCCGGCCCCGCGCGGCGTGGCCACCGGCATCCCCATCGCGCCGCCGGTGACCTCGGGGAACCGCTTGAGCAGCGGCGGCAGCACCACCGCGACGGAGAAGGTCACCACGGCCAGGTACAGGCCGCGCAGCCGCAGCGCGGGCAGCCCGGCCGCCCAGCCCAGCCCGTACGTGACCAGCGCGGCGGCGGGCAGCGTCACCGGGTACGGCAGCCCCAGCCGCCCGATCATGACCGCCGCCACGTACGCCCCGACGCCGAAGAAGGCCCCGTGCCCCAGCGAGATCTGCCCGCTGTGTCCCACCACGAGGTCCAGTCCGAGCAGCGCCACGGCGTACACCAGCACCAGCGTCACCTGGAACAGCCGGTACGGCGGCAGCACGAACGGCAGCCCCACGGCCGCCACCCCAGTAACCACGATGGCAACGGCGAGCGCGGCCCGCCGCCACGGCCACGTCGGCCGCCGGTCGCCGGCCGCCAGCCCCACCGCCGGCCGCCGGTGCCCGGTGAGCGCGGCCCCCTGGACGCCGGTCATGCCCGCTCCACCGGAGCCGAGCCGAACAGGCCCTGCGGGCGCAGCAGCAGCACCGCGACCACGATCACCAGCGGCACCGCGATCTTCAGATCCGCCCCGACGAACCCGAGGTACGTGCCCGCCAGCGTCTCGGCGACCCCGACGGCCAGCCCGCCCGCCACCGCGCCGAGCGCGCTGTCGAACCCGCCCAGCGTCGCGGCGGCGAAGGCGTAGACCAGCACCCCGGTCATCATCGAGGGCTCCAGGAAGAGCGTCGGGGCGAGCAGCACCCCCGACAGCGCGCCGACCGCCGCCGCCGCGCCCCAGCCCAGCGCCAGCACCCGCCCCACGCGCACGCCCGCCAGCCGCGCCGAGCGGGCGTCCGCCGCGACGGCCCGCATCACCAGGCCGAGCCCGGTACGCCGCACCACCAGCGCGAGCGCCCCCAGCACCGTCCCGGCCACGCCCGCCGCCGCCAGCGCGGCGAGCCCCGGCGGGCTGTCGGGGAACGGGCTCGGGAAGGCCCGCAGCGCCGCCGTCCACACCAGTGTGGCCAGCGCGTTCACCAGCACGTACAGGCCGATCGTGGTCACCACCAGCGTCACCTCGCCCGCGCCGCTCTCCAGCCTGCGGATGACCAGCCGCTCGGTCACCACGCCCGCGGCGAAAGCGAGCGCCACCGTCACCGGCAGCGCCACCCAGTACGGCATGCCGGACACGACGAGCTGCCAGGCCACGTAGGCGGCGAGCATGGCCAGCTCGCCCTGCGCGAAGTTGACGATCCCGGTGAAGCGGTAGGTGAGCACCAGGGCCAGCGCGAGGGCCGCGTACCCCGCGCCCGCGCCCAGCCCTTCCAGGAGTTGCTGACCGAACACCGGATCACCACCTCCCTCGGACGCGCCTGGCGGTGATCCGGCCCGCCTCCATGAGGAAGGACCGGTGCGCCACCTCCAGCGCCGCCGGCACGTTGTGCTCGACGATGACCATCGTGGTCCCCTCGTCCCTGTTGATCGCGTGGATGGTGCGGAAGAGCAGGCCCGCCGTACGGGGGGCCAGGCCGCGCATCGGCTCGTCCATGAGCAGCAGCCGGGGGCGGGCCATCAGCGCGCGGGCGATGGCGAGCAGGCGCTGCTCGCCGCCGCTCAGCGTGCCCGCGGGCTGGCTGAGCTGCGCCCGGAGCACCGGGAACCAGCCGAACAGCCGGTCCAGGTCCTCGCCGGCGCCGCGCCGCGGCCACGGGCGGGCCCGCGCGCCCACCCGCAGGTTCTCCTCGACGGTCAGCGGGCCGAACGTGCCGCCCTCCTGGGTGACGTGCGCGACCCCGAGCCTGGCGATCTCGTCGGGGGCGCGGCCGAGCAGCCGCGTCCCGCCGAGGGTGGCCGTGCCGCGCGCCCGTACCAGGCCGGACAGGGCGCGCAGCAGCGTCGTGCGGCCCGCGCCGTTCGGGCCGAGCAGCACCGCGATCTCGCCCTCCGGCACGGTCAGGTCGACGCCGTGCAGCACACGGGCCGCCCCGTACTCGGCCCGCAGCCCCCGCACCTCCAGCCCGGCCCCGCCCGCCACTGCTCCGCCTACCACGGGCGGGCCCGTCATGGCGTGACTCCCAGGCAGGCCGCCACCACGGCGGGGTCCCGGCGGACGACCTCCGCCGGGCCGTCGGCGATCTTGTGTCCCCGTTCCAGGCAGACGATCCTGCGGCACAACGACAGCACGAAGTCCAGGTGGTGCTCCACGACGACGATCGTCAGCCGCAGCTCCGCGTGCAGCCGCCGGATCAGCCTGGCGAACGCCGGCACCTCGGCCGGGGCGAGCCCGCCCGCCGGCTCGTCGAGCAGCAGCAGCCGCGGCCCCGACGCCAGCGCCCGCGCGATCTCGACGAGCTTGGTCGTCCCGTACGGCAGCGCCTCGGGCGGATGGTCGGCGTACTCGCCCAGCCCGAACCGGGCCAGCAGCGCGTCGGCCGTCTCCCGCAGCCGCCGCTCCTCGGCCGCCGCCAGCCCGAGCGCCGCCCCCCAGAACCCGGCCCGGCCGTGCCGGTGCGCGCCCGCCATGACGTTCTCCCGCACCGACAGGCCGGGGAACAGCGCGGTGTTCTGGAAGGTGCGGGCCACCCCGCGCCCCGCCACCCGGTGCGCGGGCAGCCGGGCCAGGTCCTCGCCCGCCAGCAGCACGCGGCCCTCCTGCGGCGCGCACCGCCGGGTCAGGCAGTCGAACAAAGTGCTCTTGCCCGCCCCGTTGGGCCCGATGAGGCCGACGAGCTCGCCCTCACCGACGGCGAGGTCCACGCCCGAGAGCGCGGTGACCCCGCCGAAGCGCATGGTGAGCCCGGAGACCTCCAGCAACGCGGCCATGTCCCTGGCTCAGCCCGCCGTGGGGACGGTGTAGCCCTCGGCCAGCTCGGACACGGCGGCCTCCTTGACGAGCGTGGCGCCGCCGACGGCGTCCTTGTCCGGCTTGACGATGTACGACGCGCGCGAGGCGGGCCGGTCGTAGACGCTGAAGTCCATCGGCGTGCCGCCCAGCCCGGCCTCCCACGCCTTCTGCGAGCGGTGGGCCGCGAGGATGCCGGCCCGGCTGAGGTCCTTGCTCTCGCACGCCTTGCGCAGGGCGTCGCCGACGATGACGGCCGCCGTCCAGCCGGCCGCCACGCCGCTGTCGAGCGGCTGGCCGGCGTACTTGGCCCGGTAGTCGGCGATGAGCTTCTGGTACGCGGGCAGCGGCGCGCTGATCGGCGCGCCGGCGGTCACGTAGTAGAAGTCCTTCAGCAGCGCGGGCGCGGCCGGCGTCTCGAGCAGCTGCGGGCTGTAGGCCGAGTTGCTGCCCATGAACGGCACGTCCATCCCGCCGGCCAGGGCCACGCCCACCAGCGAGGCGGCCTGGCGCGGGCCGACCGAGACCAGCACGGCCTTCACCCCCGCCTTCTTGAACGCCGCCACCTGGGCCGTCATGTCCTGGTCCGTCGCCTTGATCTTCTGCTCGACCACGGTGAGGCCGAGCTTGCCGGCCGCGTACGTGGACCCGGCGAGGGCGCTCTCGCCGTAGTCGCCCTCGAAGTACAGGTGACCGATCTTGTCGCCGGACTTCAGTCCCTTCTCCTTCACCAGATAGTCCACGCCGTTGATCATGTCCACGTCGTACGTGGTGCCGGTGACCTGGATGGCCTCGCTGCCGAGCAGCCCGGTCGCCCACGCCATCGGGATGGTGAGCACCTTGTCGGCGTTGATCTTGTCCTTGAGCGCGGTCACCATCGGCGAGCCGATGAACTGCGGGATCGCGGCGGTCTTCGGCGCCACCTCGGCGTAGGACGCCATCGCCTTCTGGGCGTCGTAGCCGTGGTCGCGCACCACGGTCTCGATCTTCCTGCCGCAGACGCCGCCCGCCTGGTTGACCTGGTCGAAGTAGAGCTGCTGGGCCTGGGTGAGGCTCTTGCCGAGGGAGGCGTACGGGCCGGTCAGGTCGGTGAGCAGGCTCAGGGTGATCGTGTCGGCGGTCACGCCGGGACCCGTCTTGACGCCGTCGCCGCCGGTGGCGCTCGCCTGGTCGCCGCCGCCGGTGGCCTTGCCGCTGGCGCAGGCGGTGGCGGCCAGCGCCAGGGTCACGAGCGCGGCCGCGACGGCCTTGCGGTTACTGGACATGTCAGCTCCTGGTCTCAGGGGACGGGGTGGGGTTCGCGGACAGGGGGAGCCGCAGGCCGGACAGCCTCCGGCGCAGCGAGTGGAGCAGGCCGAGCAGCCCGCCCGGCAGGAAGAGCACGACCGCGACCACGGCCGCGCCGTACAGGAGGCGGGCGGCCTCGGCGGGGGAGACGCCGTCGCCGGAGCCCGGCGCGGCCACGAGCGGCAGCGCGTCGCCGTAGCGGGTCAGCAGCTGCGGCAGCAGGGAGACGAAGACCGCCCCGATCACCGCGCCGCCGACCGATCCGAGGCCGCCGATCACGATCATCGCGAGGTAGTCGAGGGAGAGCAGCATGCCGAAGTAGTCCGGCACCGTGCGCTGGAAGACCAGGGCGAGCAGCACGCCGGCGAGGCCGCCGTACATGGACGACAGCACGAACACCCCGGCCCGGTAGCGGGCGACCGGCACGCCCATCACCCCGGCGGCGATCTCGTGGTCGCGGATGGTGTTCATGGCCCGCCCGGGACGGCCGCGCAGCACGCCGCGGGCGAACAGCGCCGCCGCCAGCAGCACCGCCCCGCCGAGGAACCACAGCCGCTCCAGCGCGCCGAACGGCACGTCCATGACGACCAGCTCCGGCGTGTCGGCGAGGACGAAGCCGAACAGCTCCAGGGGCGGCACCGCGCGGCCGTTGAAGCCGCCCGTCACCGGCCCCGCGTTGAACAGCAGGTGCTGGCCGAGGAAGATCAGCGCCAGCGTGGCGATGCCCAGGTAGGCACCCTTGAGCCGCCCGGCGATCGGGCTGAACAGCCCGCCCGCCGCCCCCGACAGGACCACGGCGAGCACGGCGGCGAGCGGCGTGGGCAGGCCCAGGCCGCCCAGCGCCTCCGTGGGCTCGGCGGCGAAGTACACGTAGGCGTAGGCGCCCACCGCCAGGAAGAACGCGTGGCCCATGGAGAGCTGGCCGGTGGCGCCGGTCAGCAGGTTGAGCCCGATCGCGCCGACCGCGGCCGACATCGCGAACAGCCCCGCCTGCAGCCAGAACCCCTCCAGGTAGAAAGGCACCGCCACGAAGGCGGCCAGCACGCCGGCCCTGATCAGATGCCTAGACACGGGCGAGCTCCTTCGTGCCGAACAGGCCGGCGGGCCGCAGCAGCAGGATGGCGATCATGACGAGGAACGGCGCCACGTCGCCGATCCCGCGGCCCAGGAAGGTCAGGTCGTTCTGGTAGCCGGTCATCAGCGCCTCGGTGACCCCGACGACCAGGCCGCCGACCAGCGCGCCCGTCGTGGAGTCCAGGCCGCCGAGAATGGCCGCGGGGAACGCCTTCAACGCCGCGAACGAGGCGCCGCGGTCCAGGCCGGGCGTGGGGAAGACGCACAGGAACAGCGCGGCCACCGCCGCCAGCGCCCCGGCCACCGCCCACGCGCTGAGTGACACCCGGCCGAGCCGCACGCCCATCAGCGCGGCCGTCTCCGGGTCCTCGGCCGTGGCCCGCATCGCCACGCCCCACCCGGTGAACTTGAACGCCAGCAGGAACACCGCGATCAGCAGCGCCGCCGTGACCAGCGCGACCAGCCGGGTCTCGGCCACCGGGACCGGACCGAGGTGCACCACCCGCGACCCCCACGGGTCGCCCATGGCCAGCACCTCGGTGCCGATCCTGCGGGTCAGCTCGGTGGTCAGCACGATGTCCACGCCGATCGTCACGATCGCGAGCACGCTGTGGTTGGCCGCCTTGGACCGGCGGATGACGAGGAACTCCACCAGCGCGCCGAGCACGGCGGCCACGGCGATCCCGGCCAGCAGCGCGGGCCAGAAGCCGATCGCGCCGTGCAGCCGCGCCACCACGTAGCCGCCCGCCAGCAGCAGCGAGGCGTGCGCGAAGTTCACCACCTCGGTCGCCTTGAAGATGACGACGAAGCCGAGCGCGATGAGCGCGTACACGGCCCCGATGGAGATCCCGTTGACGAGCAGCTCCAGGAATGTGATCACGAGCCCTCCTCGGTGCCCAGGTACGCGCCGACGACCTTGGGATCGTTCTGCACCTCGGCGGGCGGGCCGTCGGCGATGCGGCGGCCGAAGTCCAGCACGGTCACCCGGTCGGCGAGGCGCATGACCATGCCCATGTCGTGCTCCACCAGCAGGATCGAGATCCCGAGGCTCTCCCTGACCGAGACGATCAGCTCGGCCATCTCCACCCGCTCGCCGCTGTTCATCCCGGCGACCGGCTCGTCGAGCAGCAGCAGGCGCGGCTCCATCGCCAGGGCGCGGGCCAGCTCCACCCGTTTGCGCACCCCGTACGGCAGCAGCCCGACCGGCGTGCCGAGCAGGTCGCCGAGCCCGACGAACGCGGCGATCTCGGCGACCCTCGCCTCGTGGGCGCGCTCCTCGCGGCGGGCGCGGGGCAGCCGCAGCCCGGCCGCGACGAAGCCGGCGCGGGTGAGCCGGTGCCGGCCGAGCAGCAGGTTGTCGCGCACCGGCAGGCGGGGGGAGAGCGCGATGTTCTGGAACGTGCGGGCCACGCCGAGCGCCGCCACCTCGTGCGGGCGCAGCGCGGTCAGCTCGGCCCCGCCCAGCCGGACGCTCCCGGAGGTGGCCCGGTAGACGCCGGACAGCACGTTGAAGCAGGTGGACTTGCCGGCCCCGTTCGGGCCGATGAGCGCGTGCACCGTGCCAGGCTCGACGGTGAAGCTGACGCCGTCGAGCGCCGTCAGCCCGGCGAAGCGGACGGTCACGTCCCGGACCTCCAGCGGTGGCATACCGCCCGGTCGGTATGTCGAGGCCGCGCCGGATTCCGGGGTCGCGCCCGCGTCCTGGGTCGCGCCCGAGTTCGGGGTCCCGCCCGAGTTTGGGGTCGCGCCCGCGTCCGGGGTCGCGCCTGATGCCGGGGTCACGCCGACCACCTCGACAGCGTCGCCCGCGCGCGGGCCTCGGCCGGCGCCTCGTCGCTGACGCCCAGGTAGCGCCGCCTCACCTCGTCGCTGGCGGCCAGCGCCGCCGCCGGGCCCTCCATCGCCACCCCGCCGACCTCCAGCACGTACGCGTAGGAGGCCAGCGACAGCGCCGTGGCCACGTTCTGCTCGACGAGCAGCACCGACGTGCCCGCCGCGTTGATCGCCCTGATCGTCTCGGCGATCCTGGCGGCCATCTGCGGGGCCAGCCCCAGCGTGGGCTCGTCGAGCAGCAGCACCGACGGCCCCGCCATGAGCGCCCGGCCGATGGCCAGCATCTGCTGCTCGCCGCCCGACAGCAGCCCCGCCGGCTGGCGGGAGCGCTCGGCGAGCACCGGGAACAGCTCGCGCACCCGCTCCCTCGCCTCGGCGGCGGCCCGGCGCGGCGTGCCGAGGCCGCCCGCGCGCAGGTTCTCCTCCACGGTCATGCGGGCGAACACCCGCCGGCCCTCCGGCACGTGCGTGACGCCGCACCGCACGACCGCCGCCGCCGCGAGGCCGGACAGGCGGACGCCGTCCAGTTCGACCGCGCCGCGCGCGATCCGGCCGCGCTGGAACCGGAGCGTTCCCGAGACCGCGCGCAGCAGCGTCGTCTTGCCCGCGCCGTTCGCGCCGAGCACGGCCACGACCGCGCCGGACGGGACCCGCATCGACACGCCGTCCAGGGCGCGCACCGGCCCGTAGTCCACGACGAGATCGCCGACGGTCAGTTCGGCCATACGACTTCCTCCCAAGACCCCATGCCGGCTCACCCAAACCGCTGACGTGCGCCGTCGTCCAGATGCCGGCGGGAAGTCAGGCGGCCTGCCCACCGCGGCCGGGCCCCGGTTGTGCAGCCGCACAACGATGGATCACAAAACGCTACAGAGCCTTGTTCTGGAGCGGAGGGCAATGGCAGCCTCGGGGAATGCGTCCCCCTACGGTCGTGGACGAGGACGTCCGCCAGACGTTGCGCACCGCCGCCGTGGTCCTGCTGGAGCACCTGCCCGAGCTGACCGGCGAGCTGGTCGCCCGCACCCGCGACGGCGACGAGGTGTACTGCGCCTGCGTCCCCTACGACGAGCACTGGAAGAGCACGCTCGAAGGCGTCCGCTTAGGGCTCACCGCCATCCTGCAGCCGCCCTCCGAACGGCGCGACCTGGTCTTCACCGCCAACATGGCCCGCCGCCGCGCCGAGCAGGGCCTGCCCCTGGACTCCCTGCTGCGGATGTACCGCCTGGCCGGTCAGGTCGTCTGGTCGGCGCTCGTCGACCACATGGAACGCGAGCGGCCCGAACGGCTGAGCGTGCTGGTGCGCGCCGCCGGGCACGTCTGGCACGCCATCGACCGGCAGTCCATGGTGGCCTGCGACACCTACAACCGGCGGGAGCAGGAGATACTCGGCCGCAGCAGGGAACGCGTCAACGCGCTGCTCGACGCGCTGCTCGACGGCACCGCCGACGCCGGGGTGGTGCGCGCCGCCGGGGCCGCGCTCGACCTGCCCGAGCACGGCGGCTACGCGGTCGTCACCGTACGCCGCGGCGGCCGGCAGGACGACGCCCTGCTGCCCGAGTCGCTGGACGGCATGCGCCTGCTGTGGCGGATGCGCACCGGGCACGAGGTGGCCGTGGCCGCGCTCGGCGCGGCCGGCCTGGACGACCTGTGCAGGGAGCTCAGCTACGTCATCAGCGGCGTGGCCGGCGTCAGCCCCGTCGTGACCGGCCTGGCCGAGCTGGGGGCCGCCCACGAGCTGGCCCTGCTCGCCATGCGCACCTGCGTGGACGGCGGGCCCGAGATCGCCCGCCTGGACGGCCGGGTGCCGGCCGCGCTCATGCTCACCCGGCCCGACCTCGCCTTCCACCTCCTGGACAGCGCGCTCGGGCCGCTGCTCGCGCTCGACTCCGCCGACCGCGACACGCTGCTGACCACGCTGGAGACCTGGCTCGCCTGCGACGGCTCGGCCGCCAGGGCCGCGGCCCGCCTGTTCTGCCACCGCAACACGATCGTCAACCGGGTGCGCAGGATCGAGCAGCTCACCGGCCGCTCGCTGGCCCGCCCCCGTGACCTGGTGGACCTGGCGCTGGCCCTCGACGCGGCCCGCCTGCTGCCGAGCAGGAACGCGTAGGCCGCGGGGGAACATCCCCCCGCGGCCTACTGCACAGCGCTCACGGTCAGTCGGTGCCGAACTCCATCGCGGCCTGGTCCAGCAGCTCCTCCTCCACCGCGGCCTCGCCGCGCGAGGCGATGGCCTCCGCGCCGCCCTCGTCCATGGCGCCGATGAGGCCGGTCGAGGCGGCCTGCGCCGCGCCCACCAGAGTCGGCTGCCCGCCGCCGACCATGCCGAGCCGGGCGTACTGCTCCAGCTTGGACCGGGAGTCGGCGATGTCGAGGTTGCGCATGGTGAGCTGGCCGATGCGGTCGACCGGCCCGAACGCGGAGTCCTCCGTGCGCTCCATGGACAGCTTGTCCGGGTGGTAGCTGAACGCCGGGCCGGAGGTGTCGAGGATCGAGTAGTCCTCGCCGCGGCGCAGCCGCAGCGTCACCTCGCCGGTGATGGCCATGCCGACCCAGCGCTGCAGCGACTCGCGCAGCATCAGCGCCTGCGGGTCGAGCCAGCGGCCCTCGTACAGCAGCCGGCCGAGCTTGCGGCCCTCGACGTGGTAGCTCGCCAGGGTGTCCTCGTTGTGGATGGCGTTGACCAGCCGCTCGTAGGCGGCGTGCAGCAGCGCCATGCCGGGGGCCTCGTAGACGCCGCGGCTCTTGGCCTCGATGATGCGGTTCTCGATCTGGTCGGACATGCCGAGCCCGTGCCGGCCGCCGATGGCGTTGGCCTCCAGGACCAGGTCGACGGCGGAGACGAACTCCTTGCCGTTGATCGTGACCGGGCGGCCCTGCTCGAAGCCGATCGTGACGTCCTCGGGGACGATCTCCACCTCGGGGTCCCAGAACCGCACGCCCATGATCGGCTCGACGATCTCGATGCCGGTGTCGAGGTGCTCCAGCGACTTGGCCTCGTGGGTCGCGCCCCAGATGTTGGCGTCGGTCGAGTAGGCCTTCTCGGTGCTGTCGCGGTAGGGCAGGTCGTGGGCCAGCAGCCACTCCGACATCTCCTTGCGGCCGCCGAGCTCGTGCACGAAGTCGGCGTCGAGCCACGGCTTGTAGATGCGCAGGGAGGGGTTGGCCAGCAGGCCGTAGCGGTAGAAGCGCTCGATGTCGTTGCCCTTGAACGTCGAGCCGTCACCCCAGATCTGCACGCCGTCCTCCAGCATGGCGCGCACGAGGAGGGTGCCGGTGACCGCCCGGCCGAGCGGGGTGGTGTTGAAGTAGGTGCGCCCGCCGGAGCGGATGTGGAACGCGCCGCAGGCCAGCGCCGCGAGCCCTTCCTCCACGAGCGCCGCCCGGCCGTCGACGAGGCGGGCGACCTCGGCGCCGTAGGCGGTGGCGCGGCCGGGGACGGAGGCGATGTCGGGCTCGTCGTACTGGCCGATCTCGGCGGTGTAGGTGCACGGCACTGCACCCTTCTCCCGCATCCACGCGACCGCTACCGACGTGTCGAGACCACCGGAGAAGGCGATCCCGACTCGTTCACCGACAGGCAGGGAGGTGAGTACCTTGGACACGAGCAGAAGTATATACACACCTCTGCATGTCCATGCAATGCGGCGCGGTGGCGTGGCGGTCAGATTCGTCCAAGAACGAGGTGGCGGGACACGGTTACGGTCACCGCATGGACATCGATCACCTGCTCGGCGGCGCGGCCATGGGGCCGGAGGGCGACGCGGCGGCCGTGGTGGGGGAGGACTGCCGGGTACGCGGCGTCGAGGGGCTGCGGGTCGCCGACCTGTCGATCGTGCCGGTGCCGCTGCGCTCGCCCACCGCGTTCGACGCCATGATGATCGGCGAGCACGCCGCCGCCCTGATCCTGGCCGCGCCGTGACCGGTGCGGCAGTGAGGGAAACCGCTTTCCATCGAACGGCGTAGGATCCCGTTCCATGCCTCTCCCACCCCCTGACCACCGCCTGTCACCCCGCACCGGCTGGACTCGCGCGCACTGGGAGGCCATGGCCGACCGCCTGCTCGACGCCGTGGTCCCGTACGCCACCGACGGCTTCGCCCAGTACCGCCTGCCCGGCGGCCCGAGCCGGTCCGGGCCCGTCAGCGACGGCCTGGAGGGCTTCGCCCGGACGTTCCTGCTCGCCGCCTTCCGCATCGCCGGCGCCGGCGGCGACGTCCCGCCCGCGTTGCTGGAACGTTACGCCGAGGGGCTGGCCGCGGGCACCGACCCCGCGCACCCCTGCGCCTGGCCGCCGCTGACCGACATGTCCCAGCCGCTGGTCGAGGCCGCCTCCATCGCGCTGGCGCTGCACGAGACCCGGCCCTGGCTGTACGACCGGCTCGACCCGGCCGTACGGGAGCGGGTGCTCGCCTGGCTGGCCGGGTTCCTGGGGCGGCGTACGCCGGACAACAACTGGGTGCTGTTCCAGGTGGTCGTCGAGCAGTTCCTGGCGGAGGCGGGCGGCCCGTACGAGCCCGCCGAGATCGCCGCCGGCCTGGAGCGCATCGAGGACTGGTACACCGGCGACGGCTGGTACTCCGACGGCAAGGGCAAGAACTTCGACTACTACACCGGCTGGGCGCTGCACCTCTACCCGTCGCTGTGGGCCAGGATGTCCGGCGATACCGCCCGCCAGGAGCGCTACGCCGCCCGCCTGCGCCTGTTCCTGGAGGACTACCAGCACTTCTTCGCCGCCGACGGCGGGCCCGTGCACCAGGGCCGCTCCCTCATCTACCGCTTCGCGACGGCCGTCCCGCTGTGGCTGGGCGAGCTCACCGGCGCCTCGCCGCTGCCGCCCGGCCGCACCCGGCGCATCGCGAGCGGCGTCCTGCGCCACTTCGCCGAGCGCGGCGCGCCCGACGAGCGCGGGCTGCTCACCTGCGGCTGGTACGCCCCCTTCCCGCCCGGCACCCAGGACTACTCGGGTCCAGCCTCGCCGTACTGGGCGAGCAAGGCGTTCCTCGGCCTGCTCCTGCCGCCGGACCACCCGGCCTGGGCCGCGCCGGAGGAGCCCGCCCCGGTCGACCTCGCCGACCAGGTCGTGCCCGTGCGCCCGGCCGGCTGGCTGCTGCACGCCACCCGCGCCGACGGCGTCGTACGCCTGCTCAACCACGGCAGCGACCGGGACCGCGTCCAGCGCCAGGACGGCGAGCCCGACCCGCTCTACCTGCGGCTCGCCTACACCAGCCACACCGGTCCCGACTTCGCGCCGGACGCGGCCGACAACCAACTCGCCGTCGTGTCCCCGAAGGGCGTCCCCTCCCGCCGCCGCCGCATCGAGCCGCTGGCCGTCGGGGAGCGCGTGGCCGCCTCCGCCTACGGGGACGGGGACGTCCGCGTGGTGACCACCTCGGTCGTGGACGGGCCGGCCGAGATCCGCGTCCACCAGGTCACCGCGCCCGCCGGCCACCTGGTCCGCGACGGCGGCCACGCCCTCGCCGACCGGCTTCCCCCTGTCACGTCCACCGAGGGCGTCCACGCCGTGGCCCGGCGGCCGGACGGGCTGACCAGCGCGGCGCGCGGCCTGCACGGCTTCACCTCCGCCGGCGTCGTCACCGGCGAGGACGTCAACGCCTTCGGCCCGCGCTCGGTCACCCCGTACGTCACCCGCCCGGCCCACCCGGGCGGCACGGCCGTGTACGTCAGCCAGATCCTGCTCACCGCCGCCCCCGGGGAGCCGCCCCTGCCGGAGGTACGGGTGACGGCGGACGAGGTCGTGGTCACCCTGTCCACGGGCGAGCCGGTCCGCGTCCCCCTGACGCAGGCCGGCCGGGGTCAGGAGGCGGCAGGGCTCTCCGGCGGGCTCGGGGCGGGGGAGGACGCCGGGGGCTCGTGATGCCACCTGCCGTGGCCCGCGCCGCCGTCCCCGCCGCCGCCGTAGCCCTTGCCGCCCCAACCCTTGCCCCAGCCCTTGCCGTGCTCGCGGGCCGTGCCCGCGCGGTCGGTGACGTCGCGGACCACGACGGCGGTGGCCGTGCCGGCGTCCACCTTGGCGGCGACCATGACCTTCTGACCGGTCTTGATCGCGTCGGCGCCGTCGCCGCCCCGGTTGATCCGGGTCTCGGAGGTGAGCGCGTACTCCTTGGTGTAGCCGTCCTCGCTCTTGACCGTGACGGAGTCCTGGTCGGCGGCGGTGACGTCGCCGTACTGGGTGGCGATCGTCACGTAGCCGCCGTCCTCGCCGCGGACCACGTACTCGCCGTGCAGGGCGGGGCCACCGAGGCCGGCCCGGTGGCCCCGGCCCCAGCCCTTGCCGTCCGAGGGCGTGCCGGAAGGCGACGGCGACGCGCCGTCACCGGCCGTCGCGGTGGGGGACGGGGACGGGGACGGCGACAGTGCCGCCGCCGTCGCGACCCCCGCTCCGGCGACCAGGACCGCCGCGGTGACCCCGGCCAGCACCAGCGAACGGGGATACCGGCGCCTGGGCGGCTCCTCGCCGAGAACCTCGGCGGTGCTGAAGTCGTCCGGCCCAGAGGTTGTCATCGTGTCCTCCCGATACGGTTCATATGACCACAAGAGTGCACGTAACCCGTTAAGAGCGACGTAAGTGCAGGTCAAGCGGCGTCACCGGCACGTACGCAGCATGTTGAGCAGCGCCACCCGCTCCCTCCGCGTGACGAACAGCCGGTAGTGGTGCTTCACGGTGATCCACGAGGTGGCGTACCGGCACCAGTGGGCGCGCCGCTGCGGCCGCCAGCTCTGCGGGCCCTGGCCGCCCTTGGCGAGGTTCGCGGAGTGGCTGACCGTGATGAGCTCGGGGCGGGTCAGGTCGTTGGCGAACGCCCGCCGCTTCGCCTGGCTCCACCGGCTGGCCCCGGAGCGCCAGGCGTAGGCGAGCGGCACCACGTGGTCCACGTCCACCAGCCGCTCGCTCTTCAGCCACTTGCCGTCGTACGGGCTGTACCAGACCCCCTTGACCGGGTGGCAGGCGGCGTTCCTGCGTACCCGCCGCCCGTCGCGGGCCAGCACCGTCTCGCGCGCGTCGCAGGCGCCCTTGTGGTGCGCCCAGCGCGGCATGAACCGCCGGTGGCTGTACCCGCGGATGGGCAGCGGCCGGGCGACCTTGAGCTGATCCAGCAGGCGACGTGCCCGCGCCGCCGAGCCCGCCTCGGCCGCGGCCGGTGGCGCGGCGGCGACGAGGACGATCGGGACGGTCAGGGACGCGAGCACGGCGGCCTGGGCCGCACGCCTGAAGAAGATCATGGTTCAACCCTTACCAGTAATCACTTGCGCACGGTGCCGATACATCGGTAAGGCGGGCTCGATCCGGCCGGACGGATGCGTCAGATGGGGCACTTGGTGCAAGATGGATCCCGCACCGACGGAGATCACGGCGAACACACGGGGTGAGCTGGCGATGGGCGGGCTAGAAGTCCACTTCCAGGCGTTGGAGGACTGTGCGTCCGTCGCGCTGAGGGTGGGGAAGGAAGCGACCGAGCTGGGCGGCGGCTATCCCACCGGCGCCACCGACTCCTTGATCTTCGGCAAGCTGGCCGACTCCTCCGGCCTGGCCTCCGCCGTCGACGCGATCGAGAAGGAGGCGGGCGGCGAGCTGGGCCAGGCCGGCTCCAAGCTCAAAGGCGTCGAGGCGGCGCTGGACAAGGTGCGGCAGAACGTCCGCAAGGCCAACCAGGCCAGCGGGGCGGACGCCTGATGGGCGTCGCCGAGCAGGTCGCCGCGCTGCCGGACGGCGCCGAGCTGGCCGAGCTGCTGCGCAAGGTCAGCGGCAGCCCCGAGACCATCCGCGGCATCGCCAAGCGGTGGCGCGGCGCGGCCGGCAAGGTCGACGGCTACGCCGGGCGGGTCAGCGCCGCGGTCCGCACCGTCGACAACGCGTGGAACGGCGGGTCCGCGGACGCCTTCGTCACCTACATGGGCGGCTACCAGCGCGCGGGCACGGCCTTCCACCACGCCCTGACCAACAGCGCGGGCGCCCTCGACAACGCCGCCCAGGCGCTGGAGACGGCCAAGTCGAAGGTCGAGGGGATCTGCAACACGCTGCTGGACGACGTGCGCGGGTGGCGGACGGCCCACCCGAAGGCCGACAAGAAGGAGGACGACGCCGCGGTCAAGCCCCTGGTCGCCAAGGCGCTCGCCGACGCCCGGCCGCACGGCAAGGACGCCGAGACGGCCGTGACCCAGGCCATGAAGGACGTCAAGAAGTTCCTGGGCGACTGGGCGTCCCCCGAGACCAAGGCGCCGAGCGACCGGGCGGCGACGTTCGCCGCGATCAAGGCGTCCGGCGACCAGACGTTCGTGCCGGGACCGGGCCACACCGTGAAGTGGGAGCCCGCTCCGCTGCCGAAGACGACCCTGCAGGGCAACGACGGAGGCGGGGGCGGCCCCATGGGCGGAGCCGGGGGCGGACCCGGGGCCGGCTACGCCGGGGACGGCCCGCCGCCGACGCCCCTGCCGTTCGAGAAGGGCACCGCCACCGGCGACCGCATCGTGGAGGCCGTCAAGCTGCATCTCGGCAAGCCGTACGTGTGGGGCGCCAACGGCCCGTCGGCCTTCGACTGCAGCGGCCTCGTCTACTACGTGCTCAACCAGGCGGGCATCAAGATCGGCGACACCACCGCCGCCGGCTACCAGGCGAGCGGCACGCCGGTCAGCACGCCGCAACCCGGCGACCTGGTCTTCTTCGGCAACCCCGCCGGGCACGTCGGCGTCTACATCGGCGACGGCAAGATGATCCACGCGCCGCACGCCGGCTCGACCGTCAGCGTCGGGACCGTCGCCAACGACGGCCGCGCCGTCAGCTACCGCCGCTTCACCTGATCCGGGTCGTCCTGCCGCCGCTCCCGCCGGTCGGCGGGGGCCGGCGAGAGGTAGACGACGGAGGCGATCGGCACCCTCTCGCGGATGCGCCGCTCGGTCTCGCCGAGCGCCTCGGCGACCGCGTCCGACTCCCGGTGGCCGGCGACGGTGACGCGGGCGGCCACGAGCAGGTCCTCGGGCCCCAGGTGCAGGGTGCGGAGCTGGGTGTAGCCGGCGATGACGTCGTCGTCCCTGAGTACGTCCTCGATGGAGCGCTGGATCTCGGGGGAGGCCGCCTCGCCGATGATCATGCTCTTGGTCTCCCTGGCGAGCGTCACCGCCACGATGATCAGCAGGACGCCGATCGCGACCGAGCCGACCCCGTCGTAGACCGTGTTGCCGGTGATCAGGGCGAGGGTGACGCCGATCAGGGCGAAGG
Source organism: Nonomuraea sp. LP-02 (assembly GCF_036289125.1). Lineage (NCBI taxonomy): Bacteria > Bacillati > Actinomycetota > Actinomycetes > Streptosporangiales > Streptosporangiaceae > Nonomuraea > Nonomuraea sp. LP-02. Next base: position 1,516,380 of record NZ_JAXCLK010000001.1, read on the forward strand.
CCAGGCCGGTCAGGGCCGCGGCGTCCTCCAGCAGCACCACCGGCAGCTCCGGGGCCTTGGCGTCGCGGATGTAGCGCGTCCAGGACCGGTTCTTGCGCAGCTGGTTGGCGTTGCGGACGGCGGTGCGCAGCGACAGGCCCTCCATGACGATCGCGCCCAGCAGCACCCCGACCGCCCACGGCCAGCTCTCCAGCGGATGCGGGTGGCTGATCTTCTCGTAGCCCTCGTACAGGGCGAACAGGCCGCCGCCGAAGAACAGCACCACCGACACGAGGAAGGCGTAGAAGTACCGCTCGCGCCCGTACCCGAACGGGTGGGCCGGGGTGGGCCCGCGTTTCGAGCGCGACCTGCCGAGCAGCAGCAGCCCCTGGTTGCCGGAGTCGGCGACGGAATGGATGCCCTCGGCGAGCATCGAGGACGAGCCCGTGAAGAGGAACGCCACGAACTTCATCACCGCGATCCCGATGTTGGCCGCCAGGGCCGCCAGGGTCGCCTGCTGGGAACCGCCTCGGCTCACGCCGCCCCCTCTCGATCGGAAGCCTCGCCAGTACCCAGAAGCGCGCGAGAACAACCTGCCCGGTGGCGGGTGGACGTTGCCGGAATAAGATGATCATCTTATATTCGGAGGGTCGGACTCACCGGCTGGAGGGCCAAAGCGATGGCTGACGAGATCCCCGCATTCCCGTTCGACCGCCCCACCGCGCTGGAGCCGCCGCCGCGGCTCGCCGAGCTGCGCGAAGGCTGCCCGGTGGCGCACGTACGCCTGCCGAGCGGCGACGTGGCCACCCTCGTCACGCGCTACGACGACGCCCGCTCCGTGATGGCCGACCCGCGCTTCAGCCGCGACCTGGCCAGGGAGGGCGCGGCCCGGCTGGCCACCACCGAGGACGGCGGCGTGTTCAGCCGGCAGCGCGCCGGCGGTTCCGCCATCCGCGACGGGCAGGGCCACCTGCGGTGGCGGCGGCTGCTCAGCGGCTGGTTCACGCAGCGGAAGATGGAGGTGTGGCGGCCCCGCGTCCAGGCCATGGCCGAGGACCTGCTGGACGCCATGCTCGCCAAGGGCTCCCCGGGCAACCTGACGACCGGGCTCGCGCTGCCCCTGCCGGTGCGCGTCATCTGCGCCCTGGTCGGCGCGCCGCCCGAGGACCAGGACAAGTTCGCGCACTGGTCGCGGGTGATGCTCACGCTGACCGCCTACACGCAGCAGGAGGTCGACCAGGCATACAGCGAGTTCAACGCCTACGTGTCGGACCTCGTCGACCGCAACCGCGCCGATCCCGGCGACGACCTGCTCAGCGAGCTCACTCAGATCAGCGACGCCGAGGACGGCCGGCTCGGCAAGGACGAGCTGATCTCGACCGTGCGCGGGCTGCTGCTGGCCGGGCACGAGACCACCTCCAACATGATCGCGATCATGACGGCCGTGCTGCTGGCCGATCGCTCCCGCTACGAGGCGGTCGTCGACGACCCCGACCTGATCCCGGGGACCGTCGAGGAGGTGCTGCGCCTGGACAGCACGCTGTCCATCATCGGCGGCGTGCCCCGGTACATCACCGAGGACGTCGAGCTGAGCGGCACCGTCGTGCCGGCGGGCAGCACGGTGATCCCCAGCACCACGGCCGCCAACCGCGATCCGGCGAAGTTCCCCGACCCTGACCGTTTCGACCCGCGGCGGCCCAACGTCGCCCAGCACCTCACCTTCGGCGCCGGCCCGCACTACTGCCTGGGCCAGCCGCTGGCCCGCGTGGAGCTGCAGGTCGTGCTCGGCCTGCTGACCCGGCGGCTGCCCGGACTCGGGCTCCGCGACCACCCGTCCGACCTGCGACTGCGTACGGGCGGCATCGCCGGCGGGCTCCAGGAGGTCTGGGTCACCTGGTGAGCAGGCCGCGTCCGTGGTGATAATCGGGGAAAGATTGCACCGAATTCATCATCAAGGACGGTCATGAACGTCAGCACGGCGGTCCCCGCGCCGTCCTCCCGGCCGTCCCCGCGCTCGCTGCGCGCCCGGGACAAGCTCATGCGCACCGCCGAACGCCTGTACGCCGAGCACGGCTTCGCCGGCGTCTCCATGCGGATGATCCGCGAGGCGGCCGGGCAGCGCAACAACTCCGCCGTGCAGTACCACTTCAGCTCCCGGGACGAGCTGATCGTCGCCATCCTGGAGCAGCACGCGGCCGCGGTCGAACGGCACCGGTCCCGGCTGGTGGCCGTACTCGAGGAGCGGGGGGAGGCGTCGCCGCGCGAGTGGATCGCCTGCGTCGTCGAGCCCGGCATCGAGCATCACGTCGAGCTCGGCACCCCCTCCTGGTACGGGCGCTTCCTCGCGCAGGCCATCGTGGACCCGGGGCTGCGCGAGCACGCGCGGCGGGCGTACACCTGCACGCCCTCCTTCCAGCGCCTCGACCGCCTCCACCCGGCGGCCGGGGCCGGGCGGGACGCCGAGCTCACCGAGCGGCACGCGGCCATGATCCGGCTGCTCCTCGTCCACATGTGCGCCGACCTGGAGACCGAGCTGGCCGCCGGGGAGGCCACGCGGGACGAGGCGGAACGGGCCTGGCGGCGGCTCGGCGACAATCTCGTGACCGCCGTCCTCGGCCTCAGCTCCGCCCTGCTCCCCGGCTGAATGCCGCCCTTCATCAACGCCTGGGCGTCGGGTTTCGCTCCGGCGGCCGGGGGAAGGGGCGGCTGACCATGCTCCGGACATCTGCCTTGAACCGCTGCGGAAGCGTGCGTGACGCCGGATTCGGGCGCCATGGCCGCGGCCACCGCGAGGATCGGGCGCGACCATTCGCGGGCCACGAGGAAACATGATTGCCGACGACCAGTGAAGACGATTGCGGGCGAGTCCCTGAAGAGCGGCGCCGGGAGGGGCGTACCGCGGGCGGGTCGCGCCCGCGTAGGCTTTCCGCCAAGCCGCCGCGGGGGTTCCGCGACGGTCCGGACGAGACGTCCGGCCTGGATCATGGACCTTGAGGGGAAAGCGGTGACGGCTCTCGCGATCGAGGTGGAGCGCCGGCCTGGCTACTGGTTGCTGACCCTGAGCGGCGAGCTCGACAGGCAGACCCAGCCCGACCTGTCGCGCGCGTTCGACGAGCTGCTCGGCGGCGCGCCGCACGAGTGCCCGCACATCGTCTGCGACCTGGGCGGCCTGGTCTTCTGCGACTCCAGCGGGCTGCGCGCGCTGGTCATCGCGCAGGAGCGGGCGCGGGAGCGGAGCGGCGGCCTGCGGCTCATCGAGGTGAACGCGAGCATGGCGGCGCTGCTGGAGATCACCCGCCTGGAGGAGCAGCTGCCCGCCTACGACGACCTCGACCACGCCACGAACGGGCTGACCCGTCCGGAATGACCGTCGTGCCGGGCTCAGGAGCACCCGACTGCCTCTCCGGCGGACGGGCGGGCTCATCCTGGACGGATTCGCCCGTGAGCCGCGGCACGCTGACGAGACGGGACATGACACGTTGAGCGACCTGCTCGAACTGAGCCTCCCCACCGGCACGGACCTGGCCGCGGTGCGGGCGGTCCTCCGTGATCACGCCCTGACGTCCGGCATGACGGCCAGACGGGTGGAGCTGCTGGTCCTGGCGGTCAACGAGGCCGTCACGAACGTGCTGGACCACGGAGGGGAGGGCGGCCGGCTCGTCGCCCGCGCCGGCGACCGGGGCATGGTCGTCGAGATCATGGACGAGGGCGGCACCCTCCTCCCCGAGCACCTGAGGCGGCTCCCGGCCCCCAACCCCACGAGGGGCATGGGCCTGTTCATCATCCGCAGCGTCTGCGACCGGGTCGACCTCGACCACCCCGGCGGCCACTCCCGGCTCCGCCTCTACATGGACTACGCCGGTCCGATCGCTCACTGAGCGGCGCGCGGCGCACCCCTCCGGCTTTCACGAAAAACTTTTCCGTAATAGTATTTCGCCAGGACGTGCGCACCCCACCCATCCGCGACCACAGGAGGATCAATGGAGCATGTGCGTTCCTCCCCGGCGGACCGGTCCTGGACGTTCCTGACCAACCACGCCCGGGTGCTCACCGAGATCGCCCGCGATCCCGGCGCGCGGGTACGCGACATCGCGGCCGCGATCGGCATCACCGAACGCGCCGCCCAGAACATCGTGACCGACCTGGAACGCGGCGGCTACATCACCCGCACCCGCGTGGGCAGACGCACCCGCTACAGCGTCGACCCCACCCGTCCGTTCCGCCACCCCGCCGACGCCGCCCACCCGATCGAAGGGCTGCTGTCCCTGTTCACCGACGACCACCCGCCCGGCCAGGAGCGACCGGACGGAGACCCCGACCGCCGCGCCGCCTCTCTTCCGTCGTGACAGGAGCCACCCGATGCCGATGACCACCGACGAATCCACCCGACAGCCGCCCGGCTGGCTGACGGTCCGGGTCGAGGAGCGCGACGGGCACGCCGTGGTGCGCCTCGACGGCGAGCTCGACCTCCTCACCCGCCCGCGGCTCAGCGCCGCCTGCGACGACCTGCTGAGCCGTGGCGTACGCAGGATCGTCATCGACGCGGCCGGCCTGAGCTTCAGCGACTGCGCCGGCCTGAGCGCGCTGCTCGGCGTGCAGCGCGAGGCGCGGCGGTGCGGCGGCTCCCTCCTGCTGACCGGCGTGCACGGCATGCCGGCCCGGCTGCTCGCCATCACCGGCGCCGCCGCCACCCTGCTGCCCGGCGAGGCCACCGGCCCCGCCAGGGCCGCCGGCGAGTGACCGGCGTGGGTCAGCAGGCGGGCGGTGACAGGCGGGCCGGGGTGCGGGCGTCCTTAGGGTCGGCGAGGACCACCCGCTGCGACGCCCCTTCCTGCGACCCGAGGAGGGCCCGGGTGAGCGACTGGTCGTCGCCCGCCATCGCCCGCAGCGCCGTGTCGAAGTGCTCGTCGGTGAGCGTGGGCGCGCCGGCGCGCAGCGCGATGAGGATCACCCGCCGCATCAGCTCCTTCACGAACGACGCCGTCACGCCCTCGGTCGCGGCGACCACCTTCCCGGTGTCGGCGTCGATCCGCCGGTCGCGCGCGTAGAGCCGGACCAGCCGCTCCCGCGCCGCCGCGTCCGGCCGCGGCACCTCCACCGCGAGGTCCACCCGTCCCGGCCGCTGGACCAGGGCCCGCTCCAGCGCCTCGACCCGGTTCGTGGTCAGCACGAACGTCACGTCCGCGTCGCCGCCGATGCCGTCCATCGCGTCCAGCAGGGAGAACAGCAGGGGGCTGGTCTCGTGGTGGCCGCGGTCCTCGGCGATGAGGTCGACGTCCTCGATGATCACGAGGGACGGCTGCAGCTTGCGGGCCAGCGCCACCGCGTAGTCGATGCGCCGCATGGCGGGCCCGGTGATGAGCACCGCCGTGTGCTCGCGCAGCCGCCCGATCAGGTAGCGGGTGGTGTGGGTCTTGCCCGTTCCCGGCGGCCCGTACAGCAGCAGGCCACGGCGCAGGTGCTGGCCGGCGGCGGTCAGCCGGTCGGCCAGCTCGGCGATGCCGACGATGTGCTCCTCGATCGCCTCCAGCCGTCCCTCCGGCAGCACCACCTCCTCGGCGGTCAGTTCGGGGCGGGGCAGGAAGGTGAGCAGCTCGTTGTCCCGGTGCTCGCTGAAGCCGAAGCTGAGCACCTGGCCGCGGAACGGGTCGTGCTCCCGCTTGAGCCGGTCGATCTCCTCGCGCACCGCCGTCGCGGTGCCCCGCTCGGCCGCGAGCACGGTGAGCAGGCTGTGCGGCTCGTAGTCCTCGCGGTCGCTCAGCGCGAGGACCACCGGCGTGCCGTCCGGCGCGACGGTGGCCACCAGGCCGAGCTGCACGACCTCGATCGTGGCCTCGGGCCCGACCGAGGCCGTGCCATAGTCGGGGCGGCCGAGCAGCCGGCTGCCGTCGCGCATCGCCGCCAGCAGCATGTTGATGATGCTCTCCCAGCGGCGCTCGCCGCCGACGACGCCGAACCAGCGGGCGCCCGGCGAGTGCCGGTCGAGGTAGAGGTCGGTGGCGGTCTGCAGCGCGGCGTGCTCGTAGAGGCGGTACTTCTCCTCGACCACCACCACGTCGCTGAGCGGGCAGCCGAGGTGCCCGGTGACCTGAGTGATCAGTGGGGAGGCCGCGTTGTCGGTGCCGATGCTCTCGGCCACGGCGGTGTAGACCTGCCGCAGGCTCTCGGCCAGGGCCCGCGCGCTCGCGGGATCGATGTCCGTCACGTTCGCCATCATGCCGCACGGGGTTCCGGCCAGGCCTGGCGTTATTTAACGTGCTTTGTCGCATCTTGGCCGCTTGGTCGTTCGTCTGCCTCCGCTGAGGGCATCCGCGTGTACGGGGGGTAGCGAACCGCTTCTCTCCGTGACACGCAGAAAGGGAAGTCGGATGGCTCAGGACGCGCGCAAGCCGAAGAGCGGCGACAAGGACAAGAACAAGGGCAAGGCCAAGGGCGCGATGCCGGGCCGCAACGGCGCCGAGAAGAAGCCCGGTGCCGCCAAGCCCGAGGACTGGAAGAACAACGTGCCGGGCGACCAGGGCTGACGCCTGACGTGCAGGTGCCCTGCGGCTTCTCGCCGCAGGGCACCTTGCGTTGTCCGGGATGACGCTGGCGGGATCAGTCGCCGGACTCGTTCATCAGCCGGGTCCAGAAATGCTGCAGCTCCTCGGCGATGTAGCGGCGGTAATGGATGCGCTGCCGGCCGTCGTCGTCCCGGTAGACCGAGACCTCGGTATAGGGCGTCCCATCGTCGATGAAACCCGTATGGAGCTGCGCCCAGTCTTCCGCGCGCGGTGTCCACTCCGGAAAAGCCAGCGTAGCGGCGCGGTCCCGGATGGCGGTCTGCCAGCGTTCTTCCCCCAATATGGCCATACTCCACGGTGCCAGAGCAACGGTCAGGACCGGGCAAAACACCCCGCCGCAGAGGGTCAGAGCGTGGCGGTCTCCTCCGCCCCGCGCGCCGGCCGTACCCGGGACCAGGCCACGGCGAGCAGGACGACGGCGGCCGCCGCGAAGGCCACGTTCCCGGCGAGGTCCACCGCCGGGGTGGCGGGCAGGGCCGGGGGCTGCGGGAAGGAGTGCCAGGCGTAGGTGAGCATCCAGCCCGCGCCCAGCGCGAACCGCTGTTCCGGCCCCCAGCCCGCCCGCCGCGCCCAGCGGGCGACGAGCGCGTACGCCGCCGCGTACAGGGCCACGTTCGCGGCCACGGCCGGCCACGCGCCGAGGACGTCGATCGTCAGCGCGGCCAGCCAGAAGGCGAGCCCCGCCACCAGTGTGAGCCCCAGCACCGGCCCCGCCCCCGGCGCCCGCTTCGCCGTCCGTTCCTGGAGCGTGGTGGGGCGGCGCAGGGCGAGGACGACCAGCAGGGCCGCCACCACGGCCGCCCCCGCGAGCTGCCCGGCCGACGCGCGGTAGGCGTCCGGGTTCAGCGCGGTCGCCGCCGCGCCCAGCACGTACAGCACCCCGGCCACGACCAGGCCGGGCCGGCCCAGCCACGGCTCCTCCGCCCTGGACGGCACCAGCGCCTCCATGACCGCGATCGGCGCGAGAACGCTGCCCGCCGCGTGCACGCCGCCCAGCACGAACGTCGTCCACCAGGCGCTCACGCCCACGCCCGGCAGCCACGCGTACGACGCCAGGTCCATCCCGGCGAAGTGCGGATCGAACAGGGACCGCGTGAGCAGACCCTCCTCCACCACCCCGTACGCGACCGCGAGCAGCACCATGCCCGGCCAGCCCGCGCCCTTGCGACGGGCCAGCTCGCGGATGAGCAGGGCGCCGCCGCCGTACAGCGGGGCCAGGACGATCAGCGCGGGCAGCGCGGTGACGGGCAGGTTCCCCAGCAGGAACTCGCCCGCCAGCGGGGAGAGCACGAAAAGCCCGAGAGCGGGCAGAAGCCGTTTTCCCATGCCTCCAGCGTCGCCACGGCCCGGCGGGGCCGGTAGTGACGTTCGTCAGCAGGGCGCGCGGATCACAGCCAGCCCTTGGCCTCGGCGGCGCGGGCGGCCTCGGCGCGGTTGCGTACGCCGAGCTTGCCGATGGCCGACGACAGGTAGTTGCGCACGGTGCCGTCCGACAGGTGGAGGCGGCGGGCGATGTCGGCCACGGTGCCGCCCTCGGCCGCGGCCCGCAGGACGTCACGTTCCCGGCCGGTCAGCGGGTTCGCGCCCGTGGAGACGCTGGCGGCGGCCAGCTTGCGGTCGAACACCCGGCCGCCCGCGTGCACCCGCCGCACCGCGTCGGCCAGCTCCCCGGCCCGCGCGTCCTTGACGACGTACCCGGCGACGCCGGCGTCCATCGCCCGCCGCAGGTAGCCCGGCCGGCCGAACGTGGTCAGGATGATCACCCGCACACCCGTCAGGTCCCCGGCGACGGTGAGGCCGTCGCGGCCGGGCATCTCGATGTCGAGCAGCACCACGTCGGGGCGGAGCGCGGCGACGGCCGGGGCCACCTCGTCGCCCCGGCTCACCTGGCCGACCACCTCCAGGTCCGGCTCCAGGCCGAGCAGCGCCGCCAGCGCCTCGCGTACGAGGTGCTGGTCGTCGGCCAGAAGCACCCTGATCATGCGGGCGCGCCCGCCAGCGGCAGGCGGGCGCTCAACCGGAAGCCGCCGCCCTCGGCGGGGCCGCCGTCCAGGACGCCGCCCGCCACCTCGACCCGCTCGGCCAGCCCGCGCAGCCCGTTGCCCGCCGCGCACGCGACGTCCGCGCGGCATCCGCCGCCGTCGTCGCTCACCTCCGCGTACGCCTCCCCGCCCCGCACCCCCAGCAGGATCCGGCAGTGGCGGGCCCCGCTGTGCCGTACCACGTTGGTCGTCCCCTCCCGCACCACCCAGGCCAGCACCGGCTCCACGTCGGCGGGCAGCGGCCCGGCGGCCACCTCCAGCCGCACCCCGGCGGTGGCGAGCGCCCGCCGCGCCCCGTCCAGCTCGTCGGCCAGCGACAGCTCCCGGTAGCCGGTGATCGCCTCCCGCACGTCCGCCAGCGCCTGCCGGGACAGCTCCTCCACCTCCTCCACCTCCGCCCGCGCCCGCTCCGGGTCGGCGGTGACCAGCCGCGCCGCGAGCTGGCTCTTCACGGTCATCACCGCCAGGCTGTGACCGAGGAGATCGTGCATGTCGCGGGCGAAGCGCAGCCGCTCGTTGTCCACGGCCAGCCGCTCCACCTCGGCGTTGGCCTGGCTGAGCGCCCGGTTCGCGGACTCCAGGCGGAGGAAGGCGCGCATCGCGACGGCGAAGATCACGCCCTGCAGCGGGAACCACCAGCGTTCGGCCAGCGACAGGCCGAGCAGCAGCGGGAACGCCAGCGTGACGGCCAGGATCGTCGCCCCGGCCGCCACCGGCAGCGTCCGCTCCGAAAACGACACGGCCACCGCCGCGATGAGGAAGAACCACATCGACAACAACCACAGCTCGCCCAGCAGCGGCGTCATCGCGGCGGCGACCACGTACAGCAGGGCCAGGGCGAGGCCCTGCGCGCGGCGCGACCGCTCCGCGCACCACATGACCCACAGGTAGAGCCCGACGAAGGCGGCCAGTCCGGCCGCCGCCAGCGCCACCTGCCCGGAGGAGGGGGAGGAGGCCAGGAACGTGGGCAGCGGCCACACCAGGACGACGAGGTAGAGACAGTTCCACAGCCGGCCCTTCACGCGAAGCAGCCTATACAGCCCACCGCCGGCCGTCCCCTGACGAATGTCATGGGCACGGTCCGGCGGTGGGCGCGGCGAGGGGGCCAGGAGGTCAGCTCGCGCTGCAGGAGACCGTCGGCCAGGTGTAGTTGCCGTTGTGCTGGATCGTCACCCCCCAGTTGTTGCCGCTGCCGTTGGGCCGGGCGGTGAGGGTCTGGGCGTTCGGGTAACTGGCGCTGACGTTCCAGGTGGCGATGACCTTCGCGGGGGAGGGGACGTTCATCGTCACGGTCCAGTTGCTCGATCCGCTGACGGCGACGTTGAGGTTGTAGCGGTCGCTCCACTGCTGCCCGGCGGAGAGCGTCGCGGTGCAGCCGCCGGGGGTGCCGCCCCCGCCGTCTCCGCCGCCGCCTCCGGAGGTGCTGCCGAGCGTGATGTTGGAGCTGCCGCTGCTCTGGTAGCCCTCCGTCGCGAGGATCTGGTAGTCGTGGCTGCCGAGGTTCATGCCGTTGCGGGCCCAGGCGTCGAAGTGGTTGCCGGCGGTGATGGTCCCGCCGGTCCGCTTCGACTGCCGGACGCTCCAGTACTGGTCGAAGGTCCTGGTGCCCTCGATGGAGGGGGCGTTGTAGCGGGTGGTCCGGTAGATGTCGTACGTGCCGCCGTCGGTGGTCACGGTGCCCTTGTACGTCCCGGTGGGCCGGTAGGTGCCCCAGTTGTCGACGATGTAGTACTCGATGAGCGGGTTCCTGGTCCACCCGTAGAGGGTCAGGTAGGCGTTGCCCGACGGGTTGAAGCTGCCCGAGTAGGTCACGGTCCTGCGGGCGCCGGTGCTCCAGCCCTTGCCGGCGACGAAGTTGCCGGTGTTCCTCCAGGACGTGCTGTAGTTGCCGCCGGAACCGAGGTTCATGGAGACGGTGCCGGAGCTGTCGGTCCAGAACGAGTAGAAGTAGCCGTTGTTGGTGCCGGTCTGGTTCGAGGTGACGGTCGTGTCGGCGCCGGCGGTGCCGGGCAGGACCAGCGCGGACAGGATCAGCACGAGGGATGAGACACCGCCGAGGAGCAGCCGGAGACGGCCGCCGCGGCGGGGTCGGTGACGGGTCGGGGCATCGTTCATCGGATCTCCTCCACCTCGAAAATATCGGCAGGCTGGCGAAAGTATCGGATTCGTCAAGAGGGGTGTCAACGCCTCGTGCGGTCGTGGCGATCCCGCCGGTACGTCCATGACGCCCACAACCAGGGAGAACTCGTCCGGCCGCTCTTGAAAGTTTCGGAGAGTTTCCGAACAAAGAAGAAGGCCGCGCCCCACAGGGGACGCGGCCTTGATGTCGAGGGTCTCAGGCCTTGCCCGCGACCTCCTGCTCGGCGGCCTCGCCGGCCGGGTCGGGCAGGTCCAGGCTGTCGCGCAGCTTGGCGGGCCGCAGGAACGCCGCGGCGATCAGGCCGACCACGGCGATGCCCGCCGAGACGAGGAAGATGTGGCCGGTGGCGTCGCCGTACGCGGCCCGGACGATCGGCTTGATCGCTTCGGGCATCTCGGCGATGTTGAGGCTGCTGCCCGCCTTGCTTCCCGTGACCGGGATGCCCGCCTTGGCGAGGCCCTCGGCGATGCTGGTCGCCACCCGGTTGGCCAGGATGGCGCCGAGCACCGACACGCCGACCGTGCCGCCGAGCGAGCGGAAGAACGTGATCGCGCCGCTGGCCGCGCCGATCTCGCGCAGCGGGACGGTGTTCTGGATGACCAGCACCAGGTTCTGCATGGACATGCCGACGCCGACGCCGACGGCCAGCATGTACAGCGACACCAGCACCAGCGACGTCTCGTGGTCGATGGTCGACAATCCGACGAAGCCCGCCAGCAGCACGACCAGCCCGACCAGGATGTACGGCTTCGTCTGCCCGCTCCTGGACACCATCCGGCCGCTGATCGTCGAGGAGAACAGCACGCCGACCATCATCGGGATGGTCAGCAGGCCCGCGGCGGTGGGGCCGTACCCGCGGCCGATCTGGAAGTACTGGCCGAGGAACACCGCGCCGCCGAACATCGCCATGCCGACCGCGAGGCTGGCCAGGATGGCGAGGGCCGGGTCGCGGCGGCGGACGACGTGCAGCGGCACGACCGGCTCGCGCACCTTGGACTCCACCAACGTGGCCAGGGCGAGCAGCACCACGCCGCCGCCGACCATGGCGGCCGTCTGCCAGGACAGCCAGTCGAAGGAGTTGCCGACGAAGGTCACCCAGATGAGCAGGACGCTGACGCCCGCCGCGATGAGGGCGGCGCCCCAGTAGTCGATGGTCACGTCCGTGCGGCGCACGGTGGGCAGGTGCAGGGTCTTGGCCAGCAGCGCGAAGGCGGCGACGGTGAACGGCACCGCGATGAAGAAGCACCAGCGCCAGCCGAGCCACGAGGTGTCGGCGATGAAGCCGCCGAGCAGCGGGCCGCCGACGGTGGCCACGGCCATGACCGCGCCGAGGTAGCCGTTGTAGCGGCCGCGCTCCTTCGGGCTGATCATGGCGGCGATGACGACCTGGGCGAGGATCTGCAGCGCGCCCATGCCGAGGCCCTGGAGGGCGCGGAAGGCGATGAGCTGCCCGGTGTTCTGGGCGAAGCCGCAGGCCAGCGAGGACACCATGAAGATCACGATGGCGATCTGGAGCAGCAGCTTCTTGTTGAACAGGTCCGCGAGCTTGCCCCAGATCGGGGTCGAGGCGGTCGAGGCCAGCAGGGACGCGGTGACGACCCAGGTGTACTGCGACTGGCTGCCGTTCAGCGCGCCGATGATCTGCGGGAGCGCCACCGAGACGACGGTGCCGCTGATCATGGCGACGAACAGCACGAGCAGCAGGCCACTCAGTGCTTCGAGTACCTGCCGATGGGTCATCGGCTCCGCCGCGGACGGCGCTGCCGGCTGTGCGCTCACGCGCAACCTCCTGTGGGGGAACGAACGTCAGGGGATGATCCCGGATCGCGGGACCCCGATACCTTACATGCACATCGGGAAACTTTGCGCACTGGGCATATATTCCCGGCGGGTAGACTTCTTTCCATCATGAGCAGCACGCCAGGGCTGCGCGAGCGCAAGAAGGCCGAGACCCGCCAGGCGGTTCACGAGGCAGCGCTCCGGCTCACCCTCGAACACGGACTCGACAACGTCACCGTCGAGGCCATCGCCGACGCGGCCAACATCTCCCGCCGCACGTTCAGCAACTACTTCGCCGGCAAGGAGGACGCCCTCCTGTACGGCGACGAGCAGCGCTTCGGCACGCTCGTGCGGCGCGTACGCGACATGCCGCCCGAGCTGACCGCCTGGCAGGCGCTGCGCGCCGCCCTGGAGGTCCTCTACGACGAGGCCGGCGGCGGCGACCGCGAGCTGCTCGTCCGCACCCGCCTCGCCATGCGCCACCCCTCCCTGCTGGCCCGGCAGCTCGCCGTCAGGGTCCGGCTGGAGAACGAGCTCACCGAGGCGGTCGCCGGCCGCGCCCTGCCCGCCGGCGTACAGCCGGAGGTGATCACCGCCGCGTTCCTGGCCGCCATGCGCGTCGCCACCCAGTGGTGGTGCTCAGGCAACGACGAACGCGACTTCCGCCAGCTCATCGACCAGGCGCTCGACCAGATCGCGGGCCGGTTCCGCTGACCACGGGCCGCCGCTCTACGCTGGTCCGCGTGCTGATCCGCCCGAGAACCCCCGGCGACCTGGAGGCGTGCGTCAAGGCCCTCGCCGAGGTGCGCACCGCCGACCGTTACCCCGTGGACTGGCCGGACGACCCCGGCGGCTGGCTGACGCCTCGCGAGCTGGAACGGGCGTGGGTGGCCGCCGAGGACGCGGCGGTGCTCGGGCACGTGGGGCTGACCGCCGACCTGGAGGTCACCCGGCTGTTCGTCGTCCCGGCCGCGCGGGGGCGGGGGGTCGCCGGGCTGCTCCTCGACACCGTCCGCGCCGCCGCCGGGGGGCGGCCGGTCACGCTGGAGGTCTCCTCCGAGGGGAGGGCGGCCATCGCCCACTACGAGCGCTCCGGCTGGCGCCGGACCGGCAGCAGCCGCGCCACCTGGCTGAACGCGGCCGGCGAGCCCGCGCTCCTGCACCACTACGTGAGCCCGCCCTCCTGACCGGCGCCCGCGCAAAGACCCGGCAATGATCGCGCCCGCCGGATCGGCCCGTCCTGGCGGGCGGGGTAAAGCTCCGGAAGCGGGACGAAGGCGGAGGCGAGGATGAGGCTCATCGTGGCGGGGACGATGCCCGGCGCCCGCACGCCCGCGCCCGGCTGATGCCCGGCGGTCCGCCGCACCCGGTCCCACCGGCCGGCGGCGATCATCCGGCCGGAGACAAGGCCGCGCCCCAGGGCGGCCCACCGGCCGGCGGCGGAGGGTGGCTGACCGTGCTGGCCGTCACGCTCACGGTCGGCACCGGGACACTGGACGTGGCCGGCTTCGCCCGGCTCGGCGGCGTGTTCAGCAGCGTCATGACCGGCAACCTGGTGGTGTGCGGGTTCGCGATCGGCACCGCCGCCTTCGCTCAGCTCCTGACGGGGGCCACGGCCATCGGCGGTTACGTGGCGGGCGTCCTCGCCGGCACCCGCCTCACGAGCCGCTTCCGCGGCAGGCGGGAGGCGGCGGCCGGGGCCCGCTGGAGGTGCCCGCGAGGGGTGATCGCGGCGCTGGCGGCGGAGCTGGCCGTGCTCGCCGTGTTCGCCGCCGGCTGGGTGGTGGCAGGCGCCCGGCCCGCTCCGGTCCCGCTGCACGGGCTGCTCGCCCTGGCGGCCGGGGCGATGGGTCTGCAGAGCGCGGCGATGCGCGGGCTCGGCGGCGGCCACAAGGTGTCGACGACGTACCTGACCGGGACGCTCACCGGCGTCGTCGCCGCGCTCATCACGGTCGGCGGCCCGCAGAGGGCCCGGCTGCGCGACCTGACGGTCCTGGCCGCGGTCCCCGTCGGGGGCGCCGGGGGAGCGCTGGTGCTCGCGTACGCGCCCGCCGTCCTTCCCGCCATCCCCCTCGCGACGGTGCTGACCGCCGTGACGGTGGCGACCCTCCTGCGCTGACCCGGCCGACGCCGCATCCGGATCATGGACCGCGGACCCCTTCTGCTCTACTGGATGTAGTACTACTAACCGTAGAGGGATGGGTCATGCGCATCGTCATCGTGGGAGCCGGCATCGCCGGGCTGGCCGCGGCCAGGGGGTTACGGACGGCGGGACACGAGGTCACCGTCCTCGAACGCGCGCCCGCGCTGCGCGACGGCGGCTGCGCGATCATCCTGTGGAGCAACGGCACCACCGTCCTGCGCGACCTCGGCGTCCCCCTGGACGGCCTGGGCCGGCGGCTCGACGTCCTGGAGGCCCGCAGCGCCTGCGGCCGGCCGGTGATGACGGTGGACACCGCCCGGCTGGAACGCGAGCTCGGCGCGCCGACGATGGTCATCCCCCGCCGCACCCTGATCGCCCGGCTCGCCGAGGGCCTGCCGGAGGACACCGTACGGTTCGGCGCCCGCGTCACCCGGCTCCACGACGACGGCCGGACCGTCCGCGCCGAGACCGAGGACGGCACGGAGCACGTCGCCGACCTGCTCATCGCCGCCGACGGCGTCAACAGCCCGGTCCGTGCCGCCCTCTTCGGCGCCGCCCCGGGGACCGGCGCCCGCCCGACCGGCGCGGCCTCCTGGCAGGGACTGATCCCCGCCCCCTTCGACCTCGGCTCCCGCTCCCTGCTCTTCCTCGGCCGCCACGGCCTCGTCGGCTTGCTCCCCGCGGGCGACGGCATGCTCCAATGGCTCATCGACCTGCGATGGCGGCCCGGCGACGAGGCCGACCCTGAGCGCGCCCTGGCCGCCCTGCGCGAGCGGTACGCGAGCTACGGCCCGCCCGTCCCCGCCCTGCTGGCGGCGCTGTCCGAGAAGGACCTCCAGCTCTTCCCGCACACCCGGCGCCGCGCCTCCCTTCCCTGGCGGCGCGGGCGAAGCGTGCTCATCGGGGACGCCGCGCACGCCATGCCGCCCATCCTGGCCCAGGGCGCGGGCCAGGCGCTGGAGGACGTCGCGACGCTGAGCCAGGTCCTCGAGGGAGCCACCGGCGCGAACGCCGCCGCCGCGCTGCCCGCCTACGAGCGCGCCCGCAGGCGACGGGCCGCCCTGGCCTCGGCCGCCGCCACCCGGGGCGTCGCGACCGCCGGGCCGCGTACGGCGTTCCAGGGCGAGGCCGCCCTGCGCGGCGCCGTCGCCCTGCCCGACCGGCTGGCCACCTGGCTGTTCGGCCGGCTCGTCACGGGCGTCAGCACCCGGCTCGGCCGCTGACCCGGCCGGCGAGCGGGCACTTGCGGACGACTGAGCCGGCGCCGCGCGTACGAGCGGCGCGCCGCCCAGATCTCCGGCCGATCAGCGTTTCATCCAGCGCCGCCCCGGCGGCAGGAACAGCGTCACCAGGGCGGCGGCGACGGCGAGGGCGAGAACGAGCAGAACGCGACGCATGACTTCTCCTATGGGTGAAAACTGGCTGACAGACCACGAATACCCACAGTAGTTGTCCGGTTACACCTGTCGATCAGTGCCGGTCCTGTCGCGGCAGCGTCACCTCGTACAGGACGAGCTGGATCGCCGCCGCGATCGGGATGGCCAGCAGCGCCCCCACGACGCCGAGCAGCGTCCCGCCGATCAGGGCCGCGATGATGGTGACCGCGGCCGGCACGTCCACGGACGACATCATGATCCGGGGCGCGATCAGGTAGTTCTCGATCTGCTGGTAGACGATGAAGAAGATCAGGCAGGCGATGCCCGTCGGCACCGACACGAACAACCCGACGAGTGTCCCGATGGCCGCCCCGATCGTGGCGCCGACCAGGGGGATCAGGTCGGTGATCGCCACGATGAGGGAGAGCGCGAGCGCGTACGGCACGCGGGCGATCGACAGGAAGACGAACGTCGTGACGCCCGCGATCAGCGAGATCAGCAGGTTGCCCGCCACGTAGCCGCCGATCCGCTTGATGACCTCGTCGCCCAGCAACTGGACGCGCTCGCGGCGGCTGGCGGGCACCAGCCGGTAGCCGAGGGAGGTGATCGAGCGCAGCGACGCCAGCAGGTACAACGTCAGGATGAGCACCGTCAGCGCCGAGAACACGGCGCTGACCACCACCCCGGCCGCGCCCAGCAGCCCGCCGAAGACCTGCCGTCCGAGATCGCCGCTGAGCAGGTACTGCTGCAGCCGGTCGAGCAACTGGTACTGCTGGTCGAGCGCGCGGATCTGCGGATGGTTCTGGAGCTCGCCGATGTAGGTGGGGAGCTGCGTGACGAAGTCGCCGGTCTGCGTGGCCAGCGGGGGCACCACGGCCACGCCGAAGCCGACGAAGAAGATGATCACGGCGGTGAAGACCGCCGCGATCGCCCACTGGCGCGACAGCCCGCGCTCCTCCAGCCGGCGTACGGCGGGATTGAGCCCGATGGCGAGGAACAGCGAGACCACGATGAGGATCAGCACCGACGCCGACGCGGCCAGCGCCTGCACCAGCAGCCACGCGCTCAGCACGCCCAGCGCGGCGGTGAAGCCGAACGCGAACGGGTGCCGGGTCAGAGCACGTCCGGGACGGCCGAAGTAGGCTTCGGCCTCACCGCGCCGCGCCAGCGAGGCGGCGGGCTCACCACGCGCGTCGTCCGCGAGCTGCCGGTACGCCTCACCCCTGGCTGCACTGTCTGGGGCGCCGGTCGCGCCGCCTGGGTTGCCGGCGGGCCCGTCGGCGGGGGTGGGGTGATCGGCGCCGGGGCCGGTCGGGGGGTGCGGGCGCGTCATCAGGAACCTCCGGGAGGGCCCTCGGCTGCGGCCTCTTCCATGGGCCCCAGCCGGGGATAACCGGCATGGCTACTTCCCGGCCGGCGCCGGATATTCACCCCGTGATGGAATCGTTGCCGGACGGTCAGGGCACCCCCTGCGGCCCGTCGTCACGTGTCACACTGCGGACATGACCCACACCCACGACGAGGACCCGGCCTGCGAGGCGGCCCACGGCGACGCGCCCGTGCAGGAGACCGGCGGCGAGCCAGGTCGCACGCTGGTCGCCGTCTTCGCCTCCCCGGTGGCCGAGTGCCTGCTGCGCCTCGGCGCCGAGCTGGGCTTCCGGCCGGTCCTGCTGGAGCCCGACCCCGCGCGCGGCCTCGACGGCTTCCCCGCCGTACGCGAGGTCGGCGAGCACGTGGACGCCACCGCCGACGTCGTGCTCACCGACCACCACCGCGACGAGATCGGCCGCGTCCTGCGCGACCTGCTGAAGTCGCCGGCCCGCTGGATCGGCATCATGGGCAGCCCCCGCCACTCCGGCCCGCACGTGCGGGCGCTGGCCGACCTCGGCGTGCCGCCGGAGGAGGTGGCCCGCGTCCACCGCCCGATCGGGCTCAACATCGGCTCCCGCACCCCGCCGGAGATCGCCGTCGCCACCCTGGCCGGGCTGATCGCCGACCGCAACGGACGTCCCGGCGGGTTCGCCTTCTAGCGGTGCCGCCCCGGTGGCCGCCCGGTGCCGCTCGCTTCCAAGCCGTCCGCAAGTCGGCCCCGGTACCTCTGGGACATGTGAAGAGACCTCTGCTGATCCGCGCCCTGACCACCGCCGCGGTCGCCGCCGCCGTCGCGCTGACCGCGTCCGCGCAGCCCGCCGCCGCCGCGCCCACGAGCTGGAAGTGGGGCGCCATCCGCTCCACCGACGGCATGGCCACCGCCTGGGGCAAGGTCGTCGTCGGCCAGTCGGGCCTGGCGGTGACGGGCAACCTCGACGACACCTACGGCAAGGGCTGCTCGTGGGCGGTGATCAAGTATCAGAGCGCCCGCAACGGCCGCTGGCGCACCCACGGGATCTACAACTGCGTGCCGGGCACCGGTACGTTCCGCAAGAACGTCGGCGGCGTCCTGCAGATCAGGATCCAGGTCTGCCGGGGCACCGCCACGCGGCCGACCGGCAAGTGCTCGCGCTGGCGGACGGTGTGGACCCAGGGCGGCTGACGGCCGGCGGGCGTGACGGTCAGCGGCCGGGGCGGGCGTCCTCCTGCGCGAGTTGCCCGTGCAGCCGGCGGGCCGCGCGGACGAGCCCGCTCGACCCGGTGCGCGCGGCGATGGCCGCGACCTCGGGGATCACGCCACGCGCGCCGGCCCACCCGGCCACGTCGGCGGCGAGCTCCAGCATCCGGGTGTGCGCGGTGGTGGCCCGTTCGCCCTGCTCCGGCAGGTAGATCGGCAGCAGGCCGCTCATGATCTGCCAGACCTCCCGGTGGGCGCTCTGCCGCGCGCACTCGTCGAGGGCCCGCACCACCACGACGGGTTTGACGTCGTCGAGCAGGCGCAGGCACCGTCCCAGTTGCCGGCCGCACTCGACGGCGGGCAGGGAGCCTGTGGCGACCGCGCGCAGCAGCGGCTCCCTGCAGCGTTCGGCGGCCCAGCCGTCCGCGCCCAGCAGGCTGCCCAGCAGCAGCGCCATGCCCTCGCCCACGGGCCCCTCCTGGTGGCAGAGCCTGGAGATCTCCGTCCGCAGCCTGCCCGGTCCCTGCCAGTCGCCGTACAGATAGGGGACGAGGTGCATGGCCAGGACCTCCCGGTCGGAGGGCAGCACGAGCCACCACGCCGACTGGTGGTAGCTCACCCAGTGGCGGCGTGGCGAATCGCGGAACAGCGTGTCCACGAACGCGATGCCGGTCGGCTCGTGCCGGACGAGCGGCTGAGGGCGTCCGCCGGGAGTCGCGGGCCACTCGACGCTCGTGACGGGCTCGGGCCGGTCGGTCAGCCAGCGCGCCAGCGTGGCGCCCGCCTCGGAGGTCAGCCGGCCCGCGCGGGCCACCACATCGGGGTCCACCGCGCGCGGCAGCCTCAGCAGCGCCTGCCCAAGGTCGTCGGGCAGGTGCCGGACGCCGTCACGTTCGTAGCCTTCGAGCCTGGCCACCAGCTCGGCCGGGTCGAGGTGACCGGAGGTGCAGGTGGGCGTGGCCAGCAGGTACGGAGGCAGCGTCCCCTCCACCAGCGCGGCGTGGACCTCGGCGCAACGCCGCATCAGGGCCCCGTAGAGCGGCGCGACCGGCGCCGGGACGGACAGCCGCCCCTCGGCGGCGATGTCCTCCCCGGCGGCGGCGCGGAGCAGCGCCTCCGTCCACTGCTCCAGGTTGAACCACTTGCTCACCCGGGGCAGATCCGTCACTTCGTCCGGCGCTCTCCTGGCGTGCGGGTGCCGGACGAAGCCGTCGAGCCAGCGTTCGAAGGCGAACTCGTGATCCAGCCGGTTGAAGGTGCCGGCCAGCGTCTCCATCGCCGGGCGGACCGGATGGCGGCCGGGCGCGTCGAACACCGGCAGTTCGCCCGGCTCGAAGGCGTCGTCCGGCGCGGCCTCGGTCTCGACCGCGCCGTAGCCGGGGGTCAGGCGGGCCGCGAGGTCGGGCGGCAGGACGGCCGCCGCCTCCCGCACCGTCTCGGCGCCTGCGGCCGACAGCCGCCGCGCGTGCTTGACGGCCCAGCGGACCGCGCGCTCCCTCACCTCGTACGACTCGCACAGGAACGCCGAGGCGAGCGCCGGCGCCAGCTCGTCGAGGTCGCCGGCGGCGTCGCGGGCGGCCCGGTCGAGCAGCGTCAGCCCCGCCCGTACGAGCTTGCTCTCGGGCCTGAACAGCAGCGCCGTCACGGCCTCGCCGACCTCCTCGCCGCTCAGCGTGACGCCGGGCCCGCGCAGCATCCGCAGGGCCAGCTCGGCGACCGGGCCGGGGGCGGCGGGCAGCAGCCGCAGGTAGTCGCGGACCCGTTCCTGGTCGGGGGCCGGATCGAGCAGGTCGTGCAGCCGTACGAAGAAGCGCAGGTCGGCGGCCGTGCCGCCGCGCAGGAACCGGCTCAGGCAGCCCGCCACGAGCTGCTCGTGGCCGACCGGCGAGGCCTTGGCGAGCGCGCGCAGCCAGGACCGGCCGGCAGGGGCGTCGGCCCGGTCGTCGCGCAGCGCCCGGCCCACGCCCTCGGCCTCGAACAGCCGGGGGATCAGGTGCGGGGCGAGCGGGTCGGTGGCGAGACGGGGCTCCATGGACGCCCAGGCGACGACCAGCGGCTCGTGCTCCGGCGGCTCGGCGCCGGTGCGGCGCAGCAGCTCCAGCGCCAGCCCGGCGGCGCCGTTGTCGAGCTGGGCGCGGGTGCCGCGCAGCCGGGCGGCCAGGCGCGTGGCGAGGTCGGCCTGCCATTCGGCGGGCCGGGCGGCGACGACCCGCAGCAGCGGCTCGATCGGCATCGTCTCGCGCCACTCGGCGAAGTCGCGGCGGAGGAGCCAGTCGGCGACCGCGGCCGGGCCGCCCAGTGTGCCCGCCCCCGCGACGCGGAGGGGCGCGATCCAGGCGTTGCGCATGCGCCAGTCGACCTGCTGCAGGTGGTGGTGGTAGCCGCTCTCCCACCACCGGCGCTGCGCGATTTCCTCGGTCACCCCCCGGTCCACATGCTCACTGACGAACTCCCGCATGGCCCGGTCCTCCGCCTCCTCCGCCCGCTGATGGGCCGCGTCGTACCGGGCGTGGGCGGCCTTGCGCGCCTCGCCCGCGTACGCGCGCAGCCGGCCGGCGATCTCGCGGCGCTCGTCCGCGTCGAGCCGCAGCACCACGTCGGCCGTCGCCGCCGTGTCACCGGCGGCGACGGCCTGCCGGAGGCGGTCCCATCCGCTCGGGCTCGCGGAGATCTCGTCGGGGGGAGGGCAGGCGCGCTCGGGCGCCTGCTGAGCAGTCGTCATGGGCACGAACATTAGAGATCACCACCGACAGATCGAGGGAAGGGCTTGCCGGAGGCGGGAGCGGGTAGGAACCGGCGCGCCCGGCTTCCGCCCGCACCGGGACGGAGCGCCAGGCGTTCGCCGCGGATGGATGCCGAGTGGGGGAGCACGGGTGGCGCACGAGTTCCGGGTGTGGGCGCCTGAGCGCGAACGGGTGGAGCTGGTCTTGGGGGAGCGCCGCCTCCCCATGCGGCCCGCGGCCGGCGGCTGGTGGGAGCGCACGGTGGAGGAGGCCGGGCCGGGCACGGACTACGCCTATGCGCTGGACGGCGGCCCGCCGCGGCCCGATCCGCGCTCGGCGTACCAGCCGCACGGCCCGCACGGGCCCTCCAGGATCGTCGACCACGCCGCCTTCCCCTGGACCGACGCCGCCTGGCGCGGCACCCCGCTGCCCGGCGCCGTCCTGTACGAGCTGCACATCGGCACCTTCTCGCCCGAGGGCACCTTCGACGGCGTGATCGAGCGCCTGCCGCACCTGGCCGCGCTGGGCGTGGACGCGATCGAGCTGATGCCGGTCGCGGAGTTCTCCGGCCGCCGCGGCTGGGGCTACGACGGCGTCTCGCTGTACGCCCCCCACCACGCCCACGGCGGCCCCGACGGCATGAAACGCCTGGTGGACGCCTGTCACGCGCACGGAATCGGCGTCGTCGTGGACGTCGTCTACAACCATCTCGGCCCCTCCGGCAACTACCTGCCGCAGTTCGGCCCGTACTTCACCGGCCGCCACACCACCAACTGGGGCGACGGGGTCAACTTCGACGGGCCGGGCAGCGGCGAGGTACGCGCGTTCGTCATCGACAACGCCCTCATGTGGCTGCGCGACTACCACTGCGACGGCCTGCGGCTCGACGCCGTGCACGCCATCGCCGACCACTCCGCCGCGCACGTGCTGGAGCGGCTCGCCGAGGAGGTCGCGGAGCTGGCCGCGCACGTGCGCCGCCCGCTGTTCCTCATCGCCGAGAGCGACCTCAACGACCCCCGTTTCGTCCGCTCCCGCGAGAGCGGCGGCTACGGCCTCGACGCCGCCTGGGCCGACGAGTGGCACCACGCCCTGCACGCGGCGCTGACCGGCGAGCGCGACGGCTACTACGCGGACTTCGGCCCGCTCGGCCTGCTCGCCAAGGCCCTGCGCCAGGCATGGGTGTACGACGGCACGTGGTCGCCGCACCGCGGCCGGGTGCACGGGAGGTCCCCGGCGGGGCTGTCCGGCCACCAGTTCGTCGTGTGCGCCCAGAACCACGACCAGGTCGGCAACCGGGCGCGGGGCGAGCGATCCGGCGCGCTGATGAGCGAGGGCCGCCTGCGGGTCGCCGCCGCGCTGCTGCTCACCGCCCCCTTCACGCCGATGCTGTTCCAGGGCGAGGAGTGGGGGGCGCGCACCCCGTTCCAGTACTTCACCGACCACGAGGACCCCGAGCTGGGCCGCGCGGTCAGCGAGGGCCGCCGCAGGGAGTTCGCGGCCTTCGGGTGGGAGCCGGGACAGGTGCCCGACCCGCAGGACCCCGCCACGTTCGAACGTTCGCGCCTGAACTGGGGCGAGCCGGCCGAGGAGCCGTACGCCGGGCTGCTCGCCTGGCACCGCGAGCTGATCGCGCTGCGGCGGCGGCTGCCCGCGCTCACCGACGGCCGTCTCGACCGGGTGCGCGCCGACTGCGACGAGGCCGCCGGGCTGGTGTCCGTCGAGCGGGGCCCGGTCCTGGTCGCCGCCAACCTCGGGGACAGTACGCGGGTCGTGCCCGCCCGGGGCCGCGCCCGCCTGCTGGCCGCGTCCGATCCCGGGATCACGCTGTCCGGGGACGACCTGACCCTGCCGCCCGACACCGTCGCGATCCTGGAAGGCTGAGCCGATGACCGACGCGTGGGGCATCGACCACGAGTACGAGGACGCCTCCGGCCGTCACCAGCGGGTGCCGCCCGAGACGGTCGCCGCCCTGCGCGCCGTCATCGGCGCCCCGCCCGGCATCAGCGGCGGCGGCCCGGGGGAGCCGGAGACCCTGGTGATGCGGCGCGGCGACCAGGTAGGACGCGCCGACCTCGTCCTGGAGGACGGCGCAGAGCTGCGCGTCGACGGCGCGCTCCCGCCCGACCTGCCGTACGGCTACCACACCCTGCGCCGCCCCGGCGAGGACACCGCGCACCGGCTCATCGTCAGCCCCGGCCGCTGCCGGCTGCCCGCCCGCCGGGCCTGGGGGTGGGCCGTGCAGCTCTACGCGGCGCGTTCCCGTACGAGCTGGGGCGTCGGCGACCTCGCCGACCTGCGCCGGCTCGCGAGCTGGGCGGCGGGGCGCGGCGCCGGGTTCCTCCTGGTCAACCCGCTGAACGCCACCGCGCCGGCCGTCCCCGTCCAGCCGAGCCCGTACTATCCGGCCAGCCGCCGCTTCCACAGCCCGCTCTACCTGCGGATCGAGGACGTGCCCGGCGCGGCGGCGGTCCTGGACGAGGAGACCGTGGCCCGCGGGCGCGCCCTCAACGACCGGCCCGAGCTCGATCGCGACGCCGCCTGGCGGCTCAAGCTCGCCGCGCTGGAGGACGTATACGCCGCCGCGCCGCCCGGCGGCGACTTCGAGCGGTGGCGGGCCGACCGTGGCCGGGCGCTGGAGGAGTTCGTCACGTGGTGCGCCCTCGCCGAGCGGCACGGGCCGAGCCGGCGGTCCTGGCCCGCCGAGTACCGCCGCCCGGACGGCCCCGCCGTGGCCCGCTTCGCCCGCGACCACGCGGACCGGCTCCGCTTCCACGCCTGGCTGCAGTGGCTCGTCGGGCGGCAGCTCGCCACGGCCGCCGCCGAGCTGCCGATCATGCAGGACCTGCCCGTCGGCGTGGACCCCGACGGGGCCGACGCCTGGTCCTGGCAGGACCTGCTCGCCGAGGGCGTCAGCGTCGGCGCGCCCCCCGACGAGTTCAACACCGCCGGACAGGACTGGGGCCTGCCGCCGTTCGTGCCGTGGAAGCTGCGCCGGGCCGGGTACGCGCCGTTCGCCGAGAGCGTCCGCGCCGCCATCGCCGCCTCCGGCGGGCTGCGCATCGACCACGTGATGGGCCTGTTCCGCCTGTGGTGGATCCCGGCGGGCGAGAGCACCGGCCGGGGCTTCTACGTCCGCTACCCGGCCGGCGACCTGCTCGACATCGTCGCCCTGGAGAGCCACCGGGCCGGCGCGCCCGTGGTCGGCGAGGACCTGGGGACGGTCGAGCCCGGCGTGCGTGAGACGCTCGCCGGGCGCGACCTGCTGTCCTACCGCCTGCTCTGGTTCGAGCGGGACGATCCCGCCGCCTGGCCGGAGCGGGCGATGGCGGCCGTCACCACCCACGACCTGCCCACGGTGGCGGGCCTGTGGGACGGCGGCGACCTGGCCGAGCAGCGCCGGCTCGGGCTCGAACCCAACGAGGACAGCTCACGCGCCCTGCGCGACGCGCTCGCCGCCCACGGAGGTCTCGAACCGGACGCCGGCGCCGCCGACGCCGTCCTGGCCGCCTACCGGCTGCTGGCCGAGGCGCCGTCGCTGCTGCTGACGGCCACCCTGGACGACGCCCTCGCCGCGCCTGACCGCACCAACATCCCCGGCGCCGACGGCCTGCGCCCCAACTGGCGGCTGCCCCTGCCGGTGCCGCTGGAGGAGCTGGAGCGGCTGCCCCTGCCCCGCGAGCTGGGCGAACTGCTGTCCGCCGCGGTCCGCGGCAGCGCCAAAGGGGCTCCCGGGCGGTGAGCGGCCCCGGTCAGCCGATGTTCCAGACGGAGGAGATCCGGTCGTTCCAGCCGGTGAGGACGAGGTTGGGGACGTCGGTGTTCGGAGGGACGAAGAAGGAGCTGCCGGAGAAGTTGATGTGCTCGTAGTAGCGGACGGCGCAGTTCGTGCCGCCCAGTGAGCTGATCTCGTCGTTCCAGTCGTGGAGGTGCAGCGGCCCGTGGTGGACGCCCGTCAGGTCGTTGTACGCATGCCGCGCCGCCAGCCAGAACCAGTCGCCGCCGTAGTCGACGTGCTCGAACATCTGCACCTCGCCCTGCGTCGGCGGACGGGGGTCGGCCATCGCGGCCCGCAGCTCCGCCGCCGCCCACACGGCGCCGTTGAGCGCGCTGTCGTCGGTGAGCGCGACGAGCCGGTCGGCCCCGTAGACGTAGGTGAGCGGCCGGCCGTCGTAGCGGGACAGGTCGGCCGGGTCGTGCTCGACGCCGTCGAGGACGACGGCCATGGCGGGCGCCCGGTGGGTGACGGGCTGTTGCCGCCCGGCCGCTGTCCCGGCGGAACCGGACAGCAGCCGGGCGGGGTCCATCGGCGCCGGCGCGGCCGAGCGGGGCGCGGCGAACGCCTTGCCGACCAGCTCCTGCAGCGTGCTGATGCCCTGCTCGCGCAGCAGCGCCAGGACGTCGTCCTCGGCGAGGCCGCCGACGTGGCCGGAGAAGTCGAGGAACCGCTCGACGTGGCGGCGGGCCTCGGTGGTGATCTGGGTGGCGGTCATGAGTGCCTCCTTCGTGGCTGGTGTTGCTCCTTCATGGTCGGGAACGCGGGCGCGCGGGACAGCCCCCCAACATTGGGGATGGCGTCAGGCGGTGAACGCCGCCATGAGCTCGTCCCTGCCGCCCGCGCCCGTCTTGCGGAACAACGCCTTGAGGTGGTCGTGGACCGTGTGCGCCGACAGGCCGAGCACCCGGGCGACCTGCTTCGGGGCCGCGCCCCGGCACAACAACTCCAGCACCTGGCGCTCGCGCGGGGTGAGGCCGTACCAGTCGCAGAAGGAGGGCAGCACCAGCGCGCCCGCCGGCGACTGGATGACGACGGCCACCTCGCCCTCGCCCGCGGCGTCCAGGGGCTGGGCCTCGATCATCAGCCAGCGGCCGAAGCCGGCGGGCGGCGCGCACACGAACGGGCGCCCGCCACCGGACGCGCTGCCGGGCCCGCTGCTGCTGTTCTCCCGGGCGTTCTCCCTGGCGTTCTCCCGGGCGTCGAGCGCGAGGGCCGTCACCAGCGCCGGCATGAGCCAGCCCGGCGTGCCGGGCCCGTCCGGGCCGCTCATCCGATCGAACCAGGCCCGGGCCTGCGGCGTCACCGTGCGGATGCCCTGGCCCTCGGCCACGATGACCAGCCCGGCGGGCAGCGCGGGAACGGTCGGCGTGAGCGGGCCCGCCGTGACGTGCCGGCGCAGCAGCGCGATCAGCGCCGGGCCGAGCCGGACCGCCCGGCGCACGTCGTCCGGCGAGAACGGGCGGGAGCCGTCGGCGCGCACCAGCCCGAGCAACCCCCACACGCCGTGGCCGTCCCGCAGCAGCAGCCGGAGCTCCGCGGCGGCCCCGCCCGCGACGAACGCCGTCCGCGCCCCCGCGCCCTGTCTCGCCGCCCCGCCGGCCGCTCCTTGCGCCGTCCCGCCGGCGATGCCGACCGGGGCGGGCCGAGCGGCCAGGGCCGACGGACGGCAGGGGTCGCCGTGGGCGGAGCGGTGGGCCAGCAGCGCCCGCACCAGCTCCTCCTCGTAGCGGTGCCAGAAGCTGAACGACCCCTGCCCGAGCCCGGTCGCCGGACTGGTGCCCACCAGGCGCAGCGCGTCGTGGCCCACCCAGGGCCGGATGGCCGCGGAGATCGCCGCCCCCAGCTCGCCGGCGGCGATGCCCCGGCCCGTCATCGTACGCAGATCATGGAGCAGGCGATCCGGTGTCACCTGGCCAGGTCAGCACGGATGGTCACGCTCCGCAACTGAATTGTCGCCGTCGGAATATGGTGACGTTCCAAAATGAGGGTTTTGTGCAAAACCACCGAATGCCGTTCGATCTTGCTCCATCCTGGCCCGTGACAACGCCGCCGCCACGCAGAAGGAGCTCAATGATCAACCCACATCGGACGCTGCTCACGGCGGTGACCGCCCTGGTCACGCTGGGGACCGTCGCCGTCACCCCGGCGCGGGCGTCCGCGGCCGCGCCGGTCAGCGTGACCTTCGCCGCGACGGAGGACGTCTTCGTCAGCCAGGCCGAGCCCGCCAAGAGCTTCGCCACCGCCACCTGGCTGAGCGTGTGCGGCTCCGGCTGCGGCAGCGCCACCGCGGGTCAGCGCCTGGCCCTGGCCCGCTTCAAGGTCACCGGCATCCCGGCGGACGCCGAGGACGTCAAGGTCACCCTGGACGTCGTCTCGGCCAGGACGACCGCCACCACCGTCTCCGCCCGCGAGGTGACCGGCGCGTGGACCGAGGCGGCCACGACCTGGAATACCCGCCCGGCCTTGGGCTCCGCAGTCGTCGGCTCGCACACCGGGTTCACGGCCGGGGCGACGGCCAAGCTGGACGTCTCCGCCGCCGTGGACGGCGACGGCACCTACGACTTCGCGCTCACCGGGACCTCCGACACCACGACCGTGCTCATGTCCTCCCGTGAGACCGGCGACCGAGGGCCGAAGCTGACGGTCACCTACACGCCGGGCTCCGGGGACGAGCAGACCGCCGGGCCGCTGCCGTTCACGCTGCCGGGCACGGCGGCGCTGCGGGCCTCGGGCAAGAAGGTGTTCGCGCACTACTTCACGCCCTACCCGATCTCGCTCGACAATGCCGCTCCGGAAAACGATTACTACGCCCGCAACTACCTCAAGCCGGAAGGGGAGAGCGGCAAGCACGCCGCCTACGGCGGGCTCCTGCGCGACCGGCCGACCGGCCGCGCGCCCCTCACCGGCGACTACGCGCTGGCCGACCTCAAGACCGAGGTCAAGCAGGCCGTCGCCGCCGGACTGGACGGCTTCACCGTGGACATCCTGTCGGTGACCAGCGCGCACTGGACGCGGGTGCAGAACCTCGTCAAGGCCGCCGAGGCCGTCGACCCCGGCTTCAAGATCGTGCTCATGCCGGACACGAACGGCCTGGCCTCGGTCGACGCCGCCACGCTCGCCGCGGCCATCGCCAAGCTGGCCGCCTCGAAGTCGGTCCTCCGGCTCGCCGACAACCGTCTCGTCGTGGCGCCGTTCAAGGCCGAGGGGCGGAGCGCCGCCTGGTGGGCCGACTGGATGAAGACCATGGAGAGCGCGCACGGCATCAAGGTCGCCCTGGTGCCCTGCTTCCTCGACTTCGGCAAGAACCGCGACGCCTTCGCCCCGATCAGCTACGGCTTCTCCAACTGGGGCGGGCGCAACCCCGCGGCGAACGCCAACCTGACCGCCAACATCACCACCGCCCACGGCCTGGACAAGATCTGGATGCAGCCGGTGTCCGTCCAGGACGAGCGGCCCAACCAGGGCGTCTTCGACGAGGCCGGCAACACCGAGAACCTGCGGGCCACGTGGAAGGGCGCGATCGACGGCAAGGCCGACTGGGTGCAGCTCACCACCTGGAACGACTACTCCGAGAACACCCAGTTCGCCCCCTCCAGGAACGCCGGATGGACCTACCTGGACATCAACGCCTACTACCTGACCTGCTACAAGCTCGGCTGTCCGAAGATCACCAACGACGTGGCCTACCTCACCCACCGCGTCCAGCCGGCCGCGGCGGCGCCCACGTACGCGCAGACCAAGCTGATGAAGCTGCGCGGCGGCAGCACCGCGGCCCGTGACACGGTCGAGGTGCTGAGCATGCTCACGGCCGCGGCCAAGGTGTCGGTCACAGTCGGCGGCACGACGCAGACCTATGACGCTCCCGCCGGGGTCTCGGCCAGGACGTTCCCGCTCAAGCCGGGCACCGCCTCGGCCACCGTCACCCGGAACTCGGCGACGGTGGCTAAGGTCGTCTCGCCGTACGCGATCAGCGCGACGCCGTACGTGCAGGACCTGCACTATCGCGCGGTCTCCAGCGACCGCTGACCTGATCTACAACGTAAAGGCCCGGGGCTCGTGCCGTCCGCTCCAGGAAGGCGGCCATGCCGGGGGAGAGGAGGAAAAACCCCGGGGCCGACGCCCCGCTGTCCCTGGAGGAGCGCCCGGTGCCGTAGCCGGCCCGGGTGATCACCTTCGTCTGACGGCCGTCAGGTCCGGTGGCGGGCCCGCGGTGACCTCGCCCTCCAGCAGGGCCGTCCCCAGTGGGGTGCGGGTGTGCAGGACGGCGGTGCCGTCGCGGCGGGTCTCGATCAGCCCGGCCTCGCGCAGGACGGTGGCGTGCCGGCTGGCGGTGGCGGGGGAGACGCCCAGCATGCGGGCGAGCTGGGTGGTGGTGGCGCCGTGGTCGAGCGCCTGCAGCGCGGCCGAGCGGCTGGCGCCCATGAGCGCGCTCAGGCCGGCGGCGCCGGCCCGCCGGGCGGCCGGCCGCCACCGGTGCCGCTGCTGGATCGGGTAGATCAGCACGGGCGGCAGCCCGGGGTCGGCCATCGACAGCGGCGCGCGCTGGCAGAAGTACGACGGCACGAGACGCAGCCCGCGCCCGCCCAGCGCGAGGTCCTGGTCCACGACGTAGTCGACCTCGAGGACGGGCGGCGTCCAGCGCATCAGCGGCCCGAGCCCGGCGAGCAGCGCCTCGACGCCGCCGCCGAGCACGTCCCTCGCCCGGCTTTCGCGGTCGGCGGCGAAGGCGGCGTCGATGGACTCCTGGAACGGGGCGACGGCGGCGGCGTAATAGTCGCGCAGGGCGTCGGTGAGCCCGGCGAGGGCGCCGGCGTCGCCCTCGGCGAGCGGCCTGGCCCAGCCGGGCAGCGGCCGGTGGCGGGCGAGCCGGCCGAGTTCGGTGGCCAGCCGCCGCCTGGGGGTGCGGCGCAGCGCCTCCAGCCCGTGGCCGAGGCCGCGGCCCGCCTCGTACGGGGTGAGGAAGTCGGGGAAGTACGGCCCGGCAGGGGCGAGCACGTCGAGCAGGAGCGCGCCGAGGCGCATGCGGGCGGTCCTGGCCGGCTCGGCGTGCAGGGCCGAGAACCAGGGCCGGAAGGTCAGCGGGCGCATCCGGTCGCGGAGCCGGAAGCGGGTGAAGACGACCTCCCAGAGGGGGTCGGGCTGGTCGGCGAGGGTGACACGGGCCAGGTCGGCGGCGGTGAAATGGATCCTCAGCGTCCCCATTCAGTCCCTCACGCCTTGACTGCGCCTGTCACCTCGTACGACACCACGGGGACATCCGGCCGTCAACCAGAAATGCGGCATTTGTCGTGTTTGCGGTCAGAGGTAAAGGCTCTACCGCCCGGCCCTCCCGCCGGACACCATCGATCGCGTCGGAAGGAGGCGACGCCCTGTGAGGATCCTGCGTTCCGCCCGCCGCCTGACGGCCGCCGTGGCCGCCGTGTGCGGGCTCGTCCTGGCCCTGGCTCCGCCGGCGGCCGCCGCGCCCGCCCCCGTCACGGTCGGGCCGCAGCCCGTCAGAGCCGTCGCCCCGATGGGCGCCGAGGCCGCCGCGCTGACCGCCCGCGCCCGCGCCGGCCGGGCCCGCGCCGCCGCCCCCGCCGGCGCGGCGCGGGAAGAGCGCGCGGGGACGCTGGCCGCCCGCCGCTTCCACGAGCTCCAGCTCAACCTCTGCAACAGCGGGCACGCCGGCTGCTACGCCGGTGGCCAGGCCGTCTACGAGGGCGGTGACCTGATCTACTACCTGGCCCCCGACCTGGTGACGCTCAACGAGATCTGCGCCGGCGACCTGCCGGCCTACCTGCAGCCGTCGCTCGCCGAGGCGTGGCCGGACGACTGGACGTACTCGCTCTTCTACCCGGCGCTGAACAAGCAGACCGGCGCCCCTATCACCTGCACGAACGGCGACAGCTTCGGCAACGCCGTGCTCGGCCGGGTCCCGGCCGCGCTGTGGCAGGGCGTCAACGGCTGGGCGGGCGAGTACACCGCGCAGGACGGCGGCAATGAGAAGCGCACGTTCGCCTGCGCGTACGCGATCGGCGACCACCTGGCGTGCGCCACCCACCTGAGCTCGTCCAGCGAGCCGATCGCGCTGGCGCAGTGCCAGGCGCTGATGTTCAGCGCGGTGCCGGCGATCAGGTCGGCGGAGGGGATCTCGGGCAGAACCGTCGTCGGCGGCGACTTCAACCTCGAGTACGACACCTCAGACCCGGAGAACGCCCAGAACTGCGTGCCGGGCGGCCACATCCGCAAGGGCGACGGGGACGTGCAGCACGTGATCTTCAGCAACGACCTCACGTTCGGCAGCACCGGCAAGTACGGCCTGAGCTACACCGACCACGACGGCTTCCTGGTCCGCCTGACGAAGCCTTGACGCGGGGCGGGCGTGAGCCCGGGGCGCGCCGTCGGCGCGACCCCGGGCTGCGCTCATGCGGCGCTCTCGGCGGCCACCGGAACCGGGGCCTCGGGAGCCGGATCCGCGGAAACCGAGGCTGCGGAAACCGGGGTGGCGGAAACCGAGGCGGCGGCAACCGGGGCCGTCTGGTGCGGGAGGGCCGGGTGGAGGGCCCGCCGCTCGGGACGGCGCGGGCGCGGGACCGGCGACCGGTGCGTCCGGTGGCGCGGGCGCCGGCGGGGGGCGTGCGGAGTGCTCTCAGTGCTCTCAGTGCCCGCGGTGCTCGCGGTGCTCGCGGGGGAGCCGGGGCGTTCGACGTCCGCGGGAGCCGGGGAACCGGTTCCGGGGGAGACGCCTTCGGGGGTACGGGGGCCGGATGCCGGGGCGGAGGAGTCCAGCAGTGTCTCCTCCAGAACCTGCATGAGCATCAGGCCGATCAGGGCCAGGATCGGGATGGCCAGTGCCACGACGAGGATGATGTTCACCTCCCACGGGACGTCGCGTCTTCGCCCGCCCTGCCGGCCGGGCGTCGTGGGCCACTACCTCGGAGAATTCCAAATAAACCGGACATCTTGCGGGAATGAGGAGGTCCCTGCCCCAGGACACCGAAGAGGGAGCCGACATGGCCGAGCAGCGTGACGTCATCGAGGTGCTGACGCACGACCATCGCGAGGTCGAGCAGATGTTCTCCGAGCTCGAAGAGATGCGGGGCGCCATCGGCGAGCGGCCCAAGCTGCTGGCCGAGAACGTCGTCATCGAGCTCGTCCGCCACTCCGTCGCCGAGGAGCAGTACCTCTACCCGGCCGTGCGCGAGCACGTGCCCGGCGGCGACGAGATCGCCGACGAAGAGATCGCCGAGCACGCCGCGGCCGAGCGGACGATGCAGGACCTCGAACACCTGGAACCCGGCGACGACCGGTTCTGGCCCGTGCTGGACCGGCTCATGGCCGAGGTCCGCCACCACCTCCGGGAGGAGGAGGACGAACTGTTCCCCCGGCTGCGCGCGGCGTGCGACCAGGAACAGCTCGAAGAGCTGGGCGCGAAGGTCGAGCGGGCCAAGAAGACGGCCCCGACGCGGCCCCACCCCTCCGCGCCGGACACCCCGCCGGGCAACCGCCTGCTGATGCCCGGGGCCGGGCTGGTGGACCGCATCCGCGACGCCATCACCGGCCGCGGCCGTTCCTGACCGGGCCCGGGGTCACCACGTCCCGGGCGCGGGACCGACGATCGGCTCCGAGGGCGGCCGTCCGCGCCGACCGGGACCTCGCCGCTCAGCATGACCCGGTGCATGACGCGCGGCTGCGCGAGATGCCCGGCGTACGCGGCGGCCAGGTTCGCCCACGTCGTGTCGCCCCCGCACGCGGGCACGCTCTCGGCCCGCGGGATCGTCGCGGCCGGCGGGTCGATCCGGGCGCCGTGGTCGCAGTGCCGGCCCCGCAGGTGCGAGTGCCGCCGCCGCTTTGCCGGACCATGCACCCGTACGGGCGGGTCGATGGTTTTCCGCCGATCTGCCGCCGGGAACGGGACGATCTGCAACCCACGGACGAGAAGGACGAGGCGGAGGCGGCGACATGCCGAGCAAGGAGCAGGTGCTGCGGCTGCTGGCCCTGGGGCACGGCTACGGCGAGATCGCCCGGCGGCTGGACATCCCCGCCGGGCAGGTGTACCTCGTCGCGACCGGCATCCCGGCCGACGGCGGCGGCACCGTCACCCGCGCCCAGCGGCAGCGGCCCGGCATGCTGCGCTCCCACACGCAGCGCCTGGTCAACCCGCGCGAGGTCAACCCCGTCGCACGGGAGGACGTGCACGCCTGGGTCCGCACGCGGGCCCGGAGCGAGCGGGCCGCGGAAAAGAGCCGATGACCATGAAGCTACCTGGGAACCTGCCTCGCGGGCTGGGCTCCTGGCCGCTCCTGCGGCAGCTCACCGGCCCCGACCGGTCCGGTCGGGGCGCGGCGGTCCGGTCGGCGCGCACCGACCGCCTCACGGCCCGTACGGCCACGGCCGACCGCGTGGTGAAGTCGGTGTGCCCGTACTGCGCGGTGGGCTGCGCGCAGAACGTCTACGTCAAGGACGAGCGGGTCGTGCACATCGAGGGCGATCCCGACTCCCCGGTCAGCCGGGGCCGGCTGTGCCCCAAGGGCGCGGCCACGCTCCAGCTCACCACCGGCGAGAGCCGCCTGTACCAGGCGCTCTACCGGCCGCCGGGCGCCGCGGACTGGCAGGAGATCGACCTCGACAGAGCCATGGACATGATCGCCGACCGGGTC
This sequence comes from Nonomuraea sp. LP-02, assembly GCF_036289125.1. Lineage (NCBI taxonomy): Bacteria > Bacillati > Actinomycetota > Actinomycetes > Streptosporangiales > Streptosporangiaceae > Nonomuraea > Nonomuraea sp. LP-02. The sequence goes on from NZ_JAXCLK010000001.1 coordinate 1,550,090, forward strand.
ATCGCCACCCGGCGGGCGACCTGGGAATGGGAGAAGGCCGGCAAGCGCACCGCCCGTACGATGGGCCTGGCCAGCCTGGGCGGCGCCACGCTGGACAACGAGGAGAACTACCTCATCAAGAAGCTGCTCACGTCGCTCGGCGTGGTGCAGATCGAGAACCAGGCCAGGGTGTGCCACAGCTCCACCGTGGTCGGGCTCGGCACGTCGTTCGGGCGGGGCGGCGCGACCACGTTCCTCCAGGACCTCCAGCACTCCGACTGCGTGATCATCCAGGGCTCGAACTTCGCCGAGGCGCACCCGGTCGGCTTCCAGTGGGTGATGGAGGCCAAGGCGCGCGGCGCGGTGATCATCCACGTGGACCCGCGCTTCACCCGCACCAGCGCGCTGGCCGACCTGCACGTGCCCATCAGGGCCGGCTCCGACGTGGCCTTCCTCGGCGGGATCATCAACCACGTCCTGAGCAACGAGCTGTACTTCCGCGAGTTCGTCCTCGCCTACACCAACGCGTCCACGATCCTGCGCGAGGACTACCGCGACTCCGAGGACCTCGACGGCCTGTTCTCCGGCTTCGACGCGACCCACCGCCACTACTCCAGCGAGACCTGGCAGTACGAGGGCATGCTCACCGTGGCCGCCTCGGGCCGGCGCGACGAGGCCTACGACACCGACTACGACGAGCACGTGGCCGGCGGCTCCGAGACGCACGGCGCGATCGGCCACTCGATGGAGGGCACCCCGCGCCGCGACGAGACCATGACCGACCCGCGCTGCGTGCTGCAGGTGCTGAAGCGCCACTTCGCCCGCTACACGCCGGAGCTGGTCGAACGCGCCTGCGGGGTCCCGCCGGAGCTGTTCGAGCAGGTGTGCCGCCATCTGACGGAGAACTCCGGGCCCGAGCGCACCGCCGAGTTCGTCTACGCGGTCGGCTGGACCCAGCACAGCGACGGCTCCCAGTTCATCCGCGCCGCCTGCATCCTGCAGCTCCTGCTCGGCAACATGGGCCGGCCCGGCGGCGGCATCCAGGCGCTGCGCGGGCACGCCAGCATCCAGGGCTCCAGCGACATCCCGACCCTGTTCAACCTGCTGCCCGGCTACATCCCGATGCCGCACGCCCACCGGCACGAGACGCTGAACGCCTTCCTCATGGCCGACGCCGCGCACAAGGGCTACTGGGCCGACATGCCCAACTACCTGGTCAGCCTGCTCAAAGCGTGGTGGGGGCCGGCGGCCGGCGCGGACAACGACTTCCGCTTCGACTGGCTGCCCAGGCTCACCGGCAGCCACAGCACGTACGACACCGTGATGGCCCAGCTCGACGGCTCCTGCAAGGGCTACTTCCTGCTCGGCGAGAACCCCGCCGTCGGCTCGGCCAACGCGAAGATGCAGCGCCTCGGCATGGCCAACCTGGACTGGCTGGTGGTGCGCGACTTCAACCTCATCGAGTCGGCCACCTGGTGGAAGGACGGCCCGGAGATCGAGACCGGCGAGCTGCGCACCGAGGACATCGGCACCGAGGTGTTCTTCCTGCCCGCCGCCACCCACACCGAGAAGAGCGGCAGCTTCACCAACACCAACCGCATGCTGCAGTGGCACCACCAGGCCGTCGAACCGGCCGGAGACGCCCGCAGCGAGCTGTGGTTCATGTACCACCTGGGCCGCATCATCCGCGACAAACTGGCCGGCTCCACCGATCCGATGGACGCGCCGGTGCTCAACCTCACCTGGGACTACCCGGTCGAGGGCAGCCACGCCGAGCCGGTCGCCGAGGCCGTGCTCGCCGAGATCAACGGCTGGGACGAGCACGGCGACCCCCTGCCCGGCTACTCCGCGCTCAAGCCGGACGGCTCCACCTCGTGCGGCTGCTGGATCTACTGCGGGGTCTACAAGGACGGCGTCAACCAGGCCGCCCGCCGCAAGCCCGCCGAGGAGCAGAACTGGATCGCCGCCGAATGGGCCTGGGCCTGGCCGGAGAACCGGCGGCTGATGTACAACCGGGCCTCGGCCCGGCCCGACGGCAGCCCCTGGAGCGAGCGCAAGAAGCTCGTCTGGTGGGATGCCGACCAGGGCCGCTGGACCGGCTACGACGTGCCCGACTTCGACGCCACCAAGCCGCCGGACTACCGGCCCGCCCCGGACGCCCTCGGCCACGACGCGCTCTCCGGCATCGACCCGTTCATCATGCAGGCCGACGGCAAGGGCTGGCTGTTCGCCCCGGCCGGGGTGGTGGACGGCCCGCTGCCCGTCCACTACGAGCCGCAGGACTCGCCGGTACGCAACCCGCTCCACCCGGACCAGCAGCGCAACCCGGCCCGCATGCTCTTCCCGCACGAGCACAACCGCTCCAACCCCAGCGGTGACGACCCCGGCGCGGCGCTCTACCCGTACGTCGTCACCACCTACCGGCTGACCGAGCACTTCACCTCCGGCGCGATGAGCCGCACCGTGCCCTACCTGGCCGAGCTGCAGCCGGAGATGTTCTGCGAGGTCTCGCCCGAGCTGGCCGCCGAGCGCGGGCTCGTGCACGGCGACTGGGCCACGATCGTCACCGCCCGCAACGCGATCGAGGCGCGGGTGCTGGTCACCCGCAGGATGCCCGCCCTGCACCTCGACGGCAAGGTCGTGCACCAGATCGGGCTGCCGTTCCACTTCGGGCCCAACGGCCTGGTCACGGGCGACGCCGCCAACGAGCTGTCGTCGATCACCCTCGACCCGAACTCCCACATCCAGGAGGTCAAGGCGTTCTCGGCCGACATCCGGCCGGGCCGCCGCCCGCGCGGCCCCGGCCTGACCTACCTCGTCCGGGACCAGCAGCGCCGGGCGGGCGTCACCGAGCACACCGGCATGGAGATCTGATGAGCGTCGACCCGGCGACCGTGAGCGGCTACACCGCCCACCCGAAGCGGATGGGCTTCTTCACCGACACCAGCGTCTGCATCGGCTGCAAGGCGTGCGAGGTGGCCTGCAAGGAGTGGAACGCCATCCCGGACGACGGGATGACCTTCACCGGCATGTCCTACGACAACACGTTGAGCCTGAGCGCCGACACCTGGCGGCACGTCGCGTTCGTCGAGCAGCCCAAGCCGCTCGGCCACCAGGAGCCCGGCGTCGGCGGGATGGACTTCCGCTGGCTCATGGCCTCCGACGTGTGCAAGCACTGCACCCACGCGGCCTGCCTGGACGTCTGCCCCACCGGCTCGCTGTTCCGCACCGAGTTCGGCACCGTCGTCGTCCAGGACGACGTCTGCAACGGGTGCGGCTACTGCGTGCCCGCCTGCCCGTACGGGGTGATCGGCAAGCGGGAGACCACCGGCGTCGCGGCCAAGTGCACGCTCTGCTACGACCGGCTCGGCGTCGGCCAGGAGCCGGCCTGCGCCAAGAGCTGCCCCACCGACTCCATCCAGTTCGGCGAGCTGGACGAGCTGCGCGAGCGCGCCGCGCGCCGGCTGGAGCAGGTGCGCGCCGCGGGCGTGGACTCCGCCCGCCTGTACGGCCACGACCCGGACGACGGCGTCGGTGGCACGGGCGCGTTCTTCCTGCTGCTGGACGAGCCCGAGGTGTACGGGCTGCCGCCGGACCCGGTGGTGACGACGAGGGACCTGCCGTCGATGTGGCGGCGGACGGGCATCGCCGCGGTCGTGCTGCTGGCCGGCATCGCCGCGGCCACATGGGGGAGCCGCACGTGAGCGAGGACCGGCCGGGCGACCAGACCGACGTCCGCATGGACGACGACCTCGCGCTGCGGCCCGAGCGCGAGGCCACCGTGGGCTCGGCCGGCGGGCGCGAGCCGCGCGGCGACGGGCGGCGCGAGGGCGGGCGGCGCGAGGGCGGACGGCGCGATGAGCGCGGGGACCGGTGGCGGGGCGGCCGGCGGCGCGGCGAGCGGGCGATGGTGCCGGAGGCCGACTTCCGCTCCTACTACGGCCTCCCGGTGCTCAACGAGCCGACGTGGCACGACTACGACATCGCCGGCTACCTGTTCCTCGGCGGTCTGGCCGGAGCCTCCTCGATCCTGGCGGAGGCGGCCGAGCTGACCGGCCGGCCGCGGCTCGCGCGGGCCGGCAAGGTGGGAGCGCTGTGCGCGATCGGGGGCTCCTTCTACGCCCTCATCCACGATCTCGGCAAGCCGGCCAGGTTCGTCAACATGCTGCGGGTGTTCAAGGTGACCTCGCCGATGAGCGTCGGCACCTGGATCCTCAGCGCGTACGGCCCGCAGGCCGGGCTCGCCGCCGTCACCGCCGTCACCGGCCGCTTCCCGCGCCTTGGCCGGGCCGCGGGCGCCGGGGCCGGGCTGACCGGGGCGGCGGTCGCCACGTACACGGCGGTGCTGGTCGCCGACACCGCCGTCCCGCTCTGGCACGACGGGCACCGCGAGCTGCCGCTGCTGTTCGCCGGGTCGGCCATGGCCGCGGCCGGCGGGCTCGGGTTGCTCGCCGCGCCGCTCGCCGAGGCGGGCCCGGCCCGCGGCACGGCTCTGCTCGGCACCGCCCTGGAGGCCGCCGCGGCCCTGCGCATGGAACGCCGCCTCGGCCCGGTCGCCGAGCCGCTCAAGCAGGGCAAGGGCCGCCTGGCCCGGCTCGGCGAGGTGCTGTCGGCGGCGGGGGCGCTGCTCGGCGCGACCGCCGGCCGCCGCAGCCGGCCCGCCGCCGTCGTCGCGGGCGCCGCGCTGCTGGCCGGCTCCGCCTGCACCCGGTTCGGCGTCTTCCACGCGGGCGTCGCCTCCGCGAACGACCCCGCGTACACGGTGGAGCCGCAGCGCGCCCGGCTGGCCGCGCGAGAACGGCAGGAGAACGGCGTGCCTGAGTAGGCGTTTCCCGGGCAGGGACCATCCCCATGGACCCCCTCAGCATTGTCGCCCTCGTGGCCCTGCTCGCCGGCATCCTGGTGGCGCTCTCGCAGAAGGTGTGGCCGGTCGCGCTGCTGTGCACCGGCCTGTTCCTCGCCGTGCTCTCCGACGCCGGGATCATTGGCGGCTGACCTCCGCCCGCCGCCCCGCGTCACGGGCGGCGGCGCTCCCCGCCGGCGAACGCGCGCCGTACGAGGCTGACGACGACCACGCCCAGCAGGAACCCCTCCATGAGCTTGCCGAGCAGCCGCCACGGCCCGCCCGGCGGCGCGTCCGCGTCGCGGCGGGCGGCCCGCCCGTTCTTGTCGCCGGCGTTGCCCATCAGGCCCCCGTTCCCCTCTCGTGACGGACCGCCACGTGCGCTTCCCCCGTCCGGTAGCCTGCCCCGCCTGACCGGCCGCATGCCCAGGCGCGGCGGTGGGCCGGAGGGCTCGCCACGCCAGCGTTCTGGGGAAACTTGTCCCTGCTTGCCCGAGACGCGATCATGGAACTGCTTCCCCCGCCGAACTCTTCACGGGAGGAAGCCGTGCCCGCGAGCCGAATCGAGCGAACGTGACCGCCGCGCTCGGCACCGCCGCCCTGTGGTGCGGGCTGCTGGCCTCGCTGGTCTCCGCTCTCGCCTGGCGGCGCGGCCGTCCCGCAGCCCTCGCCGTACGGGCCGGACGGGCCGCACTCGGGTGCGCGGTGCTGGCCGTGGCGCTCCAGGTGACCGGGCTCATCGGGCACTCGATCGGGCACGAGGGGCACGGCGTGCCGCTCTCCGACACGGTGACGAGCCTGTGGTCGGCGCTCGAAGCGTCGCTGCTGCTGTGGCTGCTCGCCCTCACCGGCGTCGCCGCCGTCGCGGGGCGGCGGCACCGGCCGGGCGACCGGCTCCAGTCCGTCGCGATGGCGGCCGTCATGCTGGTGTGCGCCGTGTTCTTCGCCGTCAGCGCCTTCACCGGGCGGCCCGTCGTCCCCGTCGCCGCCGACGGGCCCGGCCCCGGCGCGCTGCTGTACCTCGGCTCCGCCGCGCTCGCCGTGCCCTTCGGCCACGGCGTGGCCTGTCTGGTCACCGGCCGTACCGAGATCGGGACGATCCGGCGCTGGACGCTGGCCGCCTGGGTGCCGCTGACCGCCGGGATCGTGCTCGGGGCGTGGTGGTCGTACCGGGCGCTGGGATGGGGCGGCTCCTGGGAGTGGGACCCGGCCGAGAACGGGGCCCTGATGCCGTGGCTGCTGGCCACCGCGCTGCTGCACGCGGCCCCGTCACGCGCGATGCGGCCCTGGGTGGCGCCGCTGGCGCTGGCCGCGTTCCTGCTGGTGCCGCTCGGAATGTTCCTGGCCACGAACGCCACCACGCCGCCTGACACGACGCCGCCCGGGACCGCTCCGCCCGGGACCGCGCCACCCGGGACCATGCTGCCCGGGACGGAGCTGCCGGTCACCGAGCTGCCGGTGACGCAGCTGCCGGTCACTGTGCTGCCGGTGACCGCGCTCGCGGGGGCCGCCCTGCTGGGCGTGCTGGCGGTGACGCTCGTGGGGGCCCGCGCGCTGCTCGCCCGGCGCGAGCCCCGCCACCCCGCGCGCCCGGATCCGCTGCTGCTGCTCGGCTGCGCGCTGCTCGCCGTGCTGGCCGGTACGGTGCTGCTCGGCCTCCTGCTCCCGCCCGCAGTGGAGCTGCTGCGGGGCGAGCGGGCTTCGGCGGGGCCGCCGTACTACGAAGGGACCCTCGTCCCCGGCCTGCTGGCCCTGCTGGCGCTGATGGGCGCCGCCGTCCGCGCCCGGCACCCGCGCGACGGCACCGCCGCGGAAACGCGGTACGGGGGCGCCGCCGCGGAAACGCGGCACGGTGGTACGGCCGCGGGGGCGCGGCGCGGGCTCGTCTGGCCGCTCGGCGTGGGCGCAGGCACCGTCGCCGCCCTGGCGGTCGCGGGGCCGCCGCCGGTCATGGCGCTGGCCGCGTTCGGGCTGGCGGCGTTCGTGCTGGCCGCGGTCGCCGGGCGGCTGCTCGCGAGGACCGGCGGCGAGCCGATGGGGCTGCGCCGCGCGGGCGGCCTCGTGGCGCACACCGGGATCGCCCTGGCGGCCGTCGCCGTCGCCGCCTCCTCCGGCTACGCCGAGGAGGCCACGGCCCGGGTGTGGACCGGCGGTTCGGTCCTGGCGGGCGGCTACACCGTACGGCTCGAAGCGGTCGAACGCGACGCCGGCGCCGCCGCGACGACGATCACCGCCGTGGTCAGCGCCGCCCGCGAGGGCACGATCGTGGACGTCCTGCGCCCGTCGCTGACCTCCTACCCGAGCGGTGGCCCGCCGGTCGCCCGCCCGGCCGTCCGCAGCGTGCTCCTCCACGACCTGTACGTCTCCGTGACGGACGCCGGCGAGGACGGCAGGACGGCGGTGCTGCGCGTCGCGGTGAACCCGTTCATGAGCCTGCTCTGGGCGAGCGGCGCGATCATCGCGCTGGGCGGCCTCCTGGCGCTGATCGGCGGCCGGGGCCGCCCTCGCACGCCGCCTCCGGGCCCGGCCGCGGTGCCGCGCCCACGACGGGCGGCGGCGATGTGAGGCGGCCGGGTGCGGGCCGTCAGACGCAGGGCGTCCTGGCGGCGTCCGGGCTCGTCAGCAGTGACGCGGCGGCGGCGACGTCGCCGGCGGCGCGGAAGCGCTTGTCCAGCCCGGTCACGAGCAGGAGCCGCGACAGCCGGGGACGCAGCCCGCTGAGCACCAGCCGCCCGCCCGCGGACTCCACCGCGTTCGAGGCCCGGATCAGCGCGTTGAGCCCCGAGGAGTCGCAGAACTCCACCGCTCCCATGTCGGCCACGACCAGTGGCGGCACCGCCTGCGCGATCGCCTCCGACAGTCCGCGCTGGAACTCGTCGGCCGAGGCGAGGTCCAGATCCCCTGCCGCGCTCAGTACGGCGACGCCGTCCTGTTGGGTGACGATCCAGGAGAAACCGGATTCATCCGCGTCCGCGTGCATCATGACGCTCCTCCGTCTTGCCGGCCTGCCTGCGCCAGGTGCGCGGCGGCTGTGGTCCATCTTTGCACAGTGCAATAAGGTCAACGAGGACGAACGCGCATGCGCCGCCCTGCCGGGATCGGGTCACGGCTTCGTCCTCACCAGTTCGGCGAGGGCCTCCTCCAGCGTGTCCCGCGTCTCCACGTCGTCGAGCGGCCGGGCCGCGCCGGGCCGGGCGGCGACGATCAGCCGGCCGCCGGCCTCGCGGGCGTATCGTCCGGCGGCGGCGATGACGAGCAGGGCCTCGGGGTCGATCTCGCCCGCCCTCCGGGCGTTGAGCACGACGAGCGGGACGCTGCGCAGGGCCAGGGCCGTCGTCAGGCTCCGCCGCAGCACGAGCACGTCCGGCCCGGCGAACGGGCCGACCAGGTCGAGGACGACGACCGTGCCGCACGTCCACTGGCGCACCCGAGAGGATGTGCCTCCGTGGGCGAAATCGGATGTCATCGTGAGCTTCCTCTGCGGGCACGGCGAAATGGCGCCGACCAGGCTTCCCGGCTCACCTCGAAGCCACCGTAGCAGAGCGTTGCTTGATGCAAGAATGCCCGGCTCCGGCCCGCCCCGCGTTTCCGCCGGTGCCCGTGGGGCAGTCGGCGCCCGTGCAGGACGACGGGGTGCAGGACGACGGGGTGCATGACGACGGCGTGGTGACCGTGACGCCGTGCGAGGACGGCCCGCTGCTGGTCCGGGGCGCGTTCATGCTGGTGACTCAGGACGGGGAGCCGATAGACCCGGGGCGGGCCACGGTCGCGCTGTGCCGGTGCGGGGGCTCGTCGACCAAGCCGTTCTGCGACGGCACGCACAAGGCGATCGGCTTCCGCGCCTCCAGCGAGCCGGACCCGCCTCCCGCCGCCTGACGGCGGAGCCGCCGCAGCGGGTGGGCGGCCACCCTGAGCCTGCGCCCGGCGTACGGGATCCCGCCGCGCAGCGCGGCGGCGACGGCGAGCCAGCTGCACGTGCCCCGCTCCAGGATCCACACCGGGGCGAACAGCGACGCCTCCCACGGGAACATCCGCCGGCCGCCCGCGCGCCGCCGTCCCGCCTCGGCCAGCGCGACCGCGACGGCGGCCCCGGCGGCGGGCAGCCCCGGTCTGCGCAGCAGCAGCGCGGCGGCGCAGGCGGGCAGCACGGACAGGAACAGCGCCAGCCGCACCGGCTGCGCCAGGTCGTCGTACGCCTGCCGGACCCGCTGCCCCCAGAAACGGGACGCGGCGGGCGGCAGGCGGCGCACGTACAGGCCGGGTGGCGCCAGCTCGACCCCGCCGTGGGCGCGGACGGTACGGATCAGCTCCAGGTTCTCGAACAGCACGTCGCCGTCGTAGCCGCCCATCCGCTCGAAGAAGGAGCGGCGCACGCCGAACGTGCCCGGGTAGTCCGCGCCCACGGCCCGGTTGAGCAGGGTGCGGGCGGTGTCCCAGCGGGCGTGCCAGGGCAGCGGGGAGAAGTAGTTCTGGGGGCGTACCAGGTCGGCATGGCCGAGCAGGCGGCGGACGGCGGCGAGCCCGCCGGGGTCGTAGCGTACGTCGTCGTCGGCGATCACCACGTGCTCGGCGGGTGCCAGCCGCATGCCCGTCAGCACCCCGGCGACCTTGCCGTTGGCGCAGGCGAGGCCGGGGTCGGGCGGCACGTGGACGGCGAGCCCGCGCCAGCGGCGGGCGTGCCGGGCGAACAGGGCGGGCGGGCTGCCGTCCACGACGACGATCGCGGCGTGCCGGGACAGGCGGCGCAGGTAGGCGGTCAGCTCGTCCAGGCCGGCGTCGTCGTCCCAGCGCAGCGGCAGGACGTAGGCGAGCTCCGGCGGGCGGCGGGAAGGCATCGGGCGGCTCCGGGCAGGCGGACGGTCAGGTGCGTACGGCGCCGGGCCGCCCGGGGGGTCGGCGATGCTCCTGCCGTCTGGCGATACGGGCTGCCCAGGCAGGAATCGCCCAAACGGTTATGATCTGCGCCATGACCGCCCTGCGCCCGCTGACCGACGCCGACGCCGCCGTGATCGCCTCCTGGATCGACAGCGGCGACGCGCTCGTCCTGTGGTCCGGGAAAGCCGCCTTCACCTGGCCGTTCGACGGCGGGCAACTGCTCGCCTTCCGCGCCGCCGACCCCGCACGCCGGCTCCTCGTCGCCCCGGGGCCGGACGGGCGGCCGGTCGGCCACGTCATGCTCCGCCCCGACGGCACGCCCCGTTCGCTCCGCCTCGGCATGGTCCTCGTCGCCCCGGAGTCCAGGGGGCGCGGCCACGGCGAGGCGCTGGTCCGCGCCGCCCTCGACGCCGCCTTCGCCGGGCCGGACGTCGAGCGGGTCACCCTGGGCGTCTACGCGCACAACCACGGCGCCAGGCGGCTCTACGAGCGGCTCGGCTTCCGCGAGGAGGAGGTCCACGCCGGCTCCGTCCAGGTGGGGGAGACGTGGTGGACGTCCGTCACCATGGCCCTGACCCGGCCGGCCCGGCTCAGCGGGTGAGCACCTCAAGGTCGCCGGAGTCGCTGGAGACCTTGATCGAGCGCGGCGCCGACGCGTCGTTGGCGGCGGTGATCCGCTTGTCACCGGAGTCCGTCTTGGCCTCCACCCGGTACGGCCCCGCGGGCACGCGCACCACCGTATGGCCGGAGTCGGTCTCGGTCGTCACCGCGTCCGGCTGCCCGGTGAATTCGAGCGTCATGTCCCCCGAGTCGGACGTCGCCGTGACCTTGCCGCCCGCCAGGCCGTCGGCCTGGATCGCCCCCGAGTCGGACCTCACCCGCACCTCGCCGGCCAGCCCCGACAGCGTCAGGTCCCCCGAGTCGGAGCCGACCTCCACCCGTACGCCCTTCGGCATCTCCACGCGGTAGCTCACCTCGCACTCGACGCCGATCGCGCCCGCCCCGAACGTGTCGGGGCACTCGTAGGCAAGATTCAGTGTGCCGTCCCGCACCTCGTGGCGGGTCTCAGGCTTGTTCTTGCGCCAGGACAGCCGCTCGGTCACCCGCACGGTACGCCGGTCCGAGCCCACCAGCTCCACGGTGCCCGAGTCGACCTCGACCCGCAGTCCCGTCACATCACCGGGCACCTCGTAGGAGGACCTGGTCTGGGACGAGGGGCCCGCGATCCCGCATCCGGCCGCCGTCGCGGTCAGCCCCAGCACGCCTGCGATCAAGGTCGTCCTCTTCATGGTCATGTCGCTCGATTCTGGCTCGACGGACCGTACGTCATCGACTCTAGGGACGGGCCGTCGAACCCGGCATTGCCGCCGTCCCCCGATGGAAGGTAGGGACAGCCCTACCACGGGCGCGGCTGGGCGCGCAGCCGGCGCAGCATGCGGGCGTCCTGGAAGCCGACCGCGCGGGCGGCCGCCTCGACCGTGGCGCCCTGGCCGATCAGATGCTCGGCCCGCTCGCGCCGCAGGAGCTGCTGGTAGGCCAGCGGCGTCAGCCCGGTCGCCCGCGTGAACAGCCGGGTGACCGTGCGCGGGCTGCATCCGGCGGCGGCGGCGAGGCCCGACAGCGGGAGCGGCTCGGTGAAGCGGGCGTCGATGAGGTCCTGGACGCGGTGCACGGCGTCGCTGAGGTGGGCGCGGTGCCTGAGCATGGCGCTGGCCTGCCGCTCGTCCCCGTTGCGGCGGGCGTAGACCACCATCTCGCGGGCCACCCGGGCGGCGGCGCCGGGGCCGTGGCGGGTGGCCACGAGGTGCAGGGCGAGGTCGATGCCGCTGGCGATGCCCGCCGAGGTGATGACCCTGCCGTCCTCGACGTAGAGGACGTCGCGGACGACCGACGCCTTCGGGTAGCGGGCGGCCAGCTCGTCCTGCAGCTCGTGGTGCGTGGTGCAGCGCCGCCCGTCGAGCAGCCCGGCACGGCCCAGCGCGTCAGCCCCCGCGCACACGCTGGCCACCGTGCCCCCGGCCGCGTGGTGGGCGCGGAGCGCGTCCAGCGCGGCCGGGCCGAGCTCGCCCCATCCGGCCGGTGTGGGCCTCGCCCGCCAGCCCGGCACGACGAGCAGGTCACCCGCGGCCGGCTCGGGCCAGGTCGTCCCGGCGGTCAGGGTGAGCCCCTGCGCGGTGGGGACGGACGCGCGCTCGGCGACGTACGTCAGCGTGTAGCCGAGGCCGAGGTCGCCGGCCGTGGAGAAGACCTGGGCGGGGCCGGCGAGGTCGAGCAGGTGCAGCCCGGGCACGAGAACGAAGGCGACACGGGTCACGATCCGGTCAGCTTACCGGGCTCGGCGCCCCCGCCAGCTCGGCGACCGTCCTGATCGTGGCGAAGCGGCCGGCGAGCGCGTACTCGGTGCGCTCGACGATCGCCTCCACGCCGAGCGTGCGGGCGTCGGCGAGGATCTCCTCCACCGACGCCCCGGGCGGCGCGTCGCGGTGCGGGATCGGCGTCGTCGCGGTCGCGTCCGTGACGAACGAGACGCCGAAGCCGAGGTCGCTGCCGATCCTGGCGGTCGTCTCGCAGCACTGCTCGGTGCGGATCCCGCACACGACCAGCTCGCCGACGCCGTGCCGGGTGAGGATCTGCTGCAGGTTGGTGGTGGTGAAGCAGTTGTGCGAGGTCTTGGTGATCCGTTCCTCGCCGGGCAGCGGGGTCAGGCCGTCCATCGGCCGGACGTACCCGAGCGCCGGGTCGAAGACGTCGCCGGTGCCCGGCTCGCTGTGCAGCACCCAGACGACCAGGTCGCCCTCGGCGCGGGCCACGTCCACCAGCCGGGAGACCGGCCCGGTGATCCCGGGGTTGTACGCGGCCCGCCACAGGGGCCGCCGCAGGAACGACTGTTGCACGTCGATGACGAGGAGTGCTCTGTTCACGCACCCAGTCTCGGCCGCGCCGCCGCCCCGCCGTAAGGCAGGATCGGGCCCCGATGCGGACGGATCCGGTCACTGGCGTCCGGGCCGTGCGAGGATCGTGGACGATCAGGAAGGAGCCCCGCCATGCCGTCTCCCTGGGCCACGCACCTCGACGGGCGTCCGGCGACCGCCGCGGACCTCGCCCCGCTCGCCTTCGCCGGCGACGCCCACTTCACCGCCATGCAGGTCCGCGGCGGCCGCGTACGCGGTCTCGACCTGCACCTGGCCCGGCTGCGCCGGGCCTCCGCCGAGCTGTTCGGCCGCGACCTGGACGACGAGCGGGTGCTCTCCTGCCTGCGGGCGGCCGTCGCGACCGGCCCGCCCGACGTGTCGCTGCGGGCCACCGTGTACGCCGCCGAATCCGGGTCCGAGCTGCGGATCCTGGTCCGTACCGGGCCGCCCGCGACCCCGCCGGAGGGCCCGCTGGCGCTCGCGGTGGCCGAGCACGAACGGTTCCTCCCCGCCGTCAAGCAGACCGGCGAGACGGCCAAGGCGTACTTCAAGCGCCGCGCCGTGGCGGACGGCTACGACGACGCCGCCTTCGTCGACCGCCGGGGCCGCCTCAGCGAGGCCACCATCTGGAACCTCGCGTTCTGGGACGGCTCCGCCGTGGTGTGGCCGGTGGCCGCCCGGCTGGAGGGCGTCACGATGGCGATCCTGCGCCGCCGGCTCGCCGCACTCGGCGTCCCGCAGGCCGATCGCGAGGTCACCGTCGCCGATCTGCCCGGGCTGTCGGGGGCCGTGGTCATGAACTCCTGGACGCCCGGCGTCCCCGTACGCCGCGTCGGCGGAGCGGACCTGCCCGAAGCCGGGCCGTTCGTGAGACTGCTGCACCAGGCATACCTGGACGAGCCGGCCGCCGGACTGGAAAAATCCAGCTTTCCCCGATGAGTTCTTCTGTCAGTGCTGGTCGATATGGTGCGAGCGTTTCTCACAGGAGGCAATGATGCGAGACTTCAAGACCCACACCCTTGACGTGCCCGGCGCGGTCCTGCACTACGAGGTGCGCGAAGCCGTCGAGGAGTCCGGCAAGCCCGTCCTGCTGCTGGTCGGCTCGCCCATGGGGGCCGCGGGGTTCGTCGCGCTGGCCGAGCGGCTGCCGGAGCGCACGATCGTCACCTACGACCCGCGCGGCGTCGGCGAGAGCCGTAAGACCGGCGAGCCCGGCGAGAAGTCCACCCCCGAGCAGCACGCCGACGACCTGCACCGGATCATCGACGAGCTCGGCGGCGGCCCCGTCGATCTGTTCGGCAGCAGCGGCGGGGCGGTCAACGCGCTGGAGCTGGTGGCCCGGCACCCCGAGCAGGTGCGCACGCTCGTCGCGCACGAGCCGCCCGCCACCCAGGTCCTGCCCGACCGCGAGCGGGCGCTGGCCGCCATCAAGGGCATCAGCAGGACCTACGAGCGCGACGGGTTCGGCCCGGCGATGGCGCAGTTCATCACGATCGTCGGGCTGCAGGGCGAGATCCCGGCCGACTTCGCCGACCAGCCCGCTCCCGACCCGGCCATGTTCGGGCTGCCGGCCGAGGACGACGGCAGCCGCGACGACGCGCTGCTCGGGCAGAACCTCATCAGCTGCACCCACCACGAGCACGACTTCGCGGCGCTGCGGGCCGCCTCGACCCGCATCGTGATCGCCGTCGGCGCCGAGTCGGAGGGGCAGCTGGCCTGCCGCGGGGGCCTGGGGGTCGCCGAGCGCATCGGCGTCGAGCCGGTCACCTTCCCCAGCAACCACGGCGGCTTCCTCGACGACACCTTCGGGATGCCGGGCGACCCCGACGCCTTCGCGGTGAAGCTGCGCGAGGTGCTGGAGGGCTGACGGCCCGCCGCCGGGGGCCGGGGGACCACTCCGGCCCTGAAGTTGATAACAGGTGGGCCGGAGCGCCCGGGTTCTCTAGGGTTGGCGTGGTTCGACCATGTCCCCCCTCTTAAGGAGACGTTCGCGTGAAGAACAAGCTTCTCGCCCCGCGAACCGGCCTCATCGCCGCCTTCGCCATGGCCGCCACCCTGGTCACGGCCGGCCCGGCCGGCGCCACCACGGCGACTGCCGCCACGGTGAGCACCACGACGGTGAGCACCACGACGGTGAGCGCCACCGCGACGGCCGCGGCCCGCCCGCGCAACGGCGCCATCCTGTTCGACCGCATCAGCGGCGGCCGGGGCGTCCTCAAGATCAAGAACGGCCTGCGGACCGACGGCGTCGTCATCCTGGTCAAGGGCAAGACCAAGGCCATCAGCATCTACGTCCGCGCCAAGTCGACGGCGAGCATCAAGGACGTGCGCGACGGCACCTACCGGCTCTACTTCACCACCGGCTACGCCTACAGCACGTCCCGGCACCGGTTCACCCGCGCCGCCACCTACCAGCGCTTCAACGACCGGCTGCGCTACTACACGACCGCGACGGCGTCCCGGATCTACACGCTGACCCTGCACCCGGTGCGGGGCGGCAACGCCGGCACCAGGCATGTGAACCCGAAGGACTTCCCGGCCTGATAGTACATTTCCCCCATGTTGACCCATGAGCGGGAGATCACCGAGCCCGTGGACCTCTGCCTGCCCGACGGCCGGCTCAACCCGGCGGCCGTCGGCTGGACCCGGCACCCCCTGCACCGGGCCGAGCTGCGCGGGTGGGGCCGTCGTAAGCGCTGGGAATACTGGGGGATCGTGACACCGGCCCACATCATCGGGCTGGTGGCGTCGTCGCTCGACTACGCCGGCGTCCACGGCGTCTACGTGCTCGACCGCGCCTCCCGCGCGGAGGTGAGCCACGACGCCGTGGTGCCGCTGGCCCGCGGCGCGCGGTTCCCGCAGGTCAGCGGGGCGGGCCCGGCCCGGGTCGCGGGCGGCGGCGTCCGTGTCGAGATCGACCAGGAGCCGGGCGGCACCCGGCTGCGGGCGTACGCGCCCGACCTCACGCTGGACCTGGAGATCCCGCTGCCCGAGGGGCACGAGTCGCTCGGCGTCGTGGTCCCGTGGGGGCCGCGGCGCTTCCAGTACACCGTCAAGGACGTCGGCCGGCCGGTGCGTGGCCGGCTCGTGCTGGGCGGCGTCGAGCACGAGGTGGGCGAGGGCGCCTTCGCGGTGCTCGACCACGGGCGCGGCAAGTGGCCGTACTCCGTGGTCTGGAACTGGGCGGCGGGCCACGCCCCCGGGCTGTCGGTGCAGCTCGGCGGCAAGTGGACCGACGGCACCGGGTCCACCGAGAACGGGCTGTTCGTCGACGGCCGGCTGCACAAGATCGGCGCGGAGCTGGAGTGGACCTACGACCGCTCCGACTGGCTCAAGCCGTGGCGCATCGCCGGGGACGGCGTCGAGGTCGAGTTCACCCCGTTCCACGAGAAGATCTCGCGTACGGAGCTGGGCGTCGTCGGCTCCGAGACGCACCAGTGCTTCGGCCACTTCGGCGGCCGGATCCGGGCCGGCGACGGATCCTGGGTGACGCTCGACGGGCTCACCGGCTGGGCCGAGGAGGCACGCAACCGCTGGTGACCCGCCGCCGCGCGGCACCGGCGGGCGCGGGCCGTATGCTCGCGCCTGGGAGCGGCCGCACGGCCGCGTCCGGATCCGATGGAAGTCCGCGGGACGCCCCGGAGAAAGCCCGGGGCGGGCCCGCGGGAAGTCTGCGGGAAGAAGGAGCGCCGTGACCGACATGCTCGCCGCCCGGCTGCACGTCCCCACCAACGAGCTGCGCATGGAGCGCGTCCCGGTCCCGGAGCCCGGCCCCGGGCAGGTGCGGATCGCGGTGCGCGCCGCCGGCGTCTGCCTGTCCGACGTGCACCTGCTGGACGGCACCCTGCGGCCCGCGTGGCTCACCGGCGACACGGTCACCCTCGGGCACGAGGTCGCCGGCGTGATCGACGCACTCGGCGCGGGCGTGGACGCCTGGACGGCCGGGCAGCGGGTGCTGCTCCAGGCCGGGGAGCTGGACCTGCGCGGTGTCGTGCTCACCCGCGGCGTCGACTACGACGGCGGCTACGCCGAGTACGCCCTGGCGAGCGCGACGACCGTGGTGCCGATCCCCGACGGGCTGCCGTTCGAGCAGGCGTGCGTCATCCCCGACGCCGTCTCCACGCCGTGGGCCGCCGTGACCACGACCGCCGCCACCCGGCCGGGCGACGCCGCCGCCGTGTGGGGCGCGGGCGGGCTCGGCGCGCACGCCGTGCAACTCCTGCGCCTGGTCGGCGCCGCCCCGGTGATCGCGATCGACCCGCTGCCCGCCGCCCGCGAACGGGCGCTCGCGCTCGGCGCCGACGCCGTGCTCGACCCGGCCGACCCGAAGCTCCGCGACACCGTCATGGACCTGACCGGCGGGCTCGGCCTGGACGTCGCCCTCGACCTCGCCGGCGTCCCGGCAGTGCGCGAGCAGGCGCTGACGGTGCTCGGCCCGTTCGGCCGGCTCGTCGTCGTGGGCCTGGCCGGACAGCCCATCACCATCCCCAACGACATCGGCCTGGCCTACTTCCGCCAGTCTGTGCTCGGCCACTACGGCTCCGCGCCGCAGGACGTCCAGCGCCTGGTCACGCTGGCCGGGCGGGGACGGCTGGACCTGAGCAGGTCTGTCAGCGACGTGCTGCCGCTGGCCGAGGCCCCGGCAGCGCTCGACCGGCTGGCCCGCAAGGAGGGCGACCCCGTCCGGCTCGTGCTCGTCCCCTGACGCTCCCCGTGGTCAGCCGGCGAGGGCGCGGGCGAGCAGGCTCTCCACGTCGAGCAGCATGCCCCGCGCCGTCTCCCGCCCCAGGTACGCCGTGTCCGCGATGAGGCTGAGCTGGCCGGTGTCCGGGGCGGTGCCGACGGTGAAGAACGCCTTGAAACGCACGCCCGGCCAGGCGTCGCGCACGTACGTGCGGGTCGGCGGCGCCACGGCGGGCAGGTTCGGCCAGCCGCCGGAGCCGCGCCGGTCGTTGAAGAAGGCGTCCAGGTCCGGCTCCCGTCCGCGGCGGCGGCCGACCTCCTCGCGCATGTCCCGCATGGCGAACGGGTCGTAGCAGGCGTTGCGGTAGGCGGTCAGGGCGGCGCGGTGGGCGGCTCGGCAGAGGGCGGCGAAGTCCGGCTCGCGCAGGTCCAGGACGAACAGCGCGTCCTGGCCCACCGTGGCCACCAGGGCGCGGGTGCGGGGGTCGCGGCGGTTGCTGTGGACGAGCTGCATGACCGCCCGTTTCCTGCCGCTCACGGTCGCGAGGACCGTCGCGCAGGCGGCCAGCAGCACGCTCGCGGTGCTGACCGTCCAGCGGCCGGCCAGCTCGGCGGCCGCGGCGGCGAGCGTCACGGACTCCATCCCGACCTCGACGAAGCGCGGGTCCTCCGGCTCGCCGGGGGCGTGGTCGAACACCTCCAGCGGCGCCTCCTCCAGCACCCCCCGCCAGTACGCGATCGAGCGCTCCGAGCGGGCCAGGAACGCCTCCGAGCGCTCCAGCTCGACCTGGTCGGCCGGTTGCCAGGCGGGCGGCGGCAGCTCCTCGCCCCGCAGCAGCGCCTTCCACTCGGCGGCCAGCAGGGACAGCGCCTGGTAGTCCACGGCCAGGTGGGAGAAGGCGAGCGCGAGCGCCTTCGGCCGGCCGTCGTTCCGCACGACCGCGCAGCGCAGCGGCAGCTCCCCGGCGGGGTCGAACGGGACGCGGGCGAGGTCGGCGGCGATGCGCTCGGCCGCCTGGAGCGCCCGCTCGCCCGGCTCGGGGCCGGTCAGGGCGACCGCCAGCTCGCCGGTCGCCGCCACCCGCTGCACCGGCCCGTCCGCCGCCGCGGCGAAGGTGGTGCGCAGGCTCTCGTGCCGTTCGAGCAACACGCGCAGCGCGTCCAGGACGGCGGCGAGGTCGCGCCGGCCGTAGACGGGCAGCACCCACGGGCAGTTGAGGAAGGACCGGCTCTCGCCCATGAGGGACGAGGCCCGCCACATCAGCCGCTGCCCCCACGTCAACGGCCCCTCGCCCACCCGTGGCGGATCGGCCGCGAACACGACCGGCGCCTCGGCGGACGGCACGGTCACGGGGCGCGCTCCAGCAGGCGGGCCACGGCGGCGGCGAGGTCGGCGACCCGCTCGGCTGTGGCCAGGCCGGCATCGGGGCCGGTGCCCGTGTCCGCGCCGAGGTCCGCGCCGAGGTCCGCGTCGAGGTCCACGGCCACGCCGAAGGTGTCCTCGACGGCGTCCACCAGCCGGATGCGGGCCAGTGAGGTGAGCCCCAGCGCCGACAGGCTGTGCTCGCCCGCCAGGGCCTCCTCGGCGCCGACCGCGCCCTCGGACACCTCGGCGATCAGCTCCGCCAGCCTGCGCTCCAGCCCGGCGTTCACCGGGCACCACCCGCCCGGGACGGGACGTTCACGTCGTTTCCTCCAGAGGTCGCGGAGGCGCCGAGCGCGCGCAGGCCGACGAGGTCGTCGGCGACCGCGTCCGGCACCTCCTGGTCGAAGCGGGCCAGCGCGGGCACCCGCGTCGCGGCCAGCGCGAGCACCACGATGGCGAGGCCGGCCAGCACGTACATGAGGCCGATGCCGCGTCCCGGCCCGGTGCCGATGAGGGCGCCCACGGTCGGGGCCAGCGGCCCGCCGTCCAGCAGCAGCGGGTCGAGGACGGCGGCCGCGTACGGGGCGACCAGGCCGTACCCGATCGGCAGCGTGGACCAGGCGATGAGCGTGTTCATCGCGAAGACCCGCCCGTGGAAGCGCTGCGGCACCTTGACCTGCACGATCGTCGTGTAGATGCCGTTGAGCAGGGTCACCCAGGCGGTCATCCCGCACGCCCCGGCCGCGACGACCGCGAGGTCGGCGCGCAGCCCGGTGAGCGCGCAGCAGCAGCCGAGTGCCAGCGCGCACAGCAGCACCCCGCGCAGCCGCAGCCGCCGCGGCCCGCCCCACACCGTCATGACCAGCGCCCCGGCCAGCGTCCCCGCCCCCGCCAGGAACGAGACCCGCCCCACCTCGGCCAGCCCGGCGAAGGACAGCACCAGCGGCCCGAACATCAGCAGCAGCGGCGCGAGGAAGACGTTCAGCACGACGAAGAACAGCAGCATGCCGACGAACCCGCGATGCCCGACCGAGTAGCGCAGCCCGCCCAGGATCTCGTCCTTGACCGGTTCGCGCCGCCGCCACGGCAGCGTGCGCGGGAAGCGCACGACCAGCAGCACGGCGATCGCGACCGCGTAGCTGACGACGTCGAGGACGAGGATGCCGCCCAGCCCGATCCCGGCCAGCAGCCCGACGGCGAACAGCGGCACCAGGAGCTGGGCGGTGCCGGTGCTGAGCTGCAGGACCCCGTTGGCGTGCCCGAGGTAGAGCTTGGGCACGAGCTGCGGCACGGCCGAGAAGTACGCGATCCGCTGGAACGTCAGCGCCACCGACAGGCAGCCGAGCAGCGGGTAGATGAGGCCGGGCGACAGGTTCCCCGTCCACAGCAGCACGCCGAAGGCGAGCTGGACCGCGAACGCCGCCACGTCGCCGGCCAGCATCACCAGCCGCCGGTCCGCGCGGTCCACGACGGCCCCGGCGATCGGCGCGGCGAGCAGGCCGGGCAGCAGCCCGGCGACGGCCATCAGGGCGAACCGCAGCACCGACCCGGTCTCGGTGTAGACCCACAGCGGCACCGCGAACTCGGTGAGCGCCGACCCGGTGACCGACACGAGCTGGCTCGCGGCCACGGTCAGGAACCGGGCGAGGCCGGGCCTCGGCCCCTCGGGCGCGGGGGCCGCGTCGCCGGCGCGGGACACCTCGTGCGGCCACCAGGTGGCGCCGGGCCGCCGCCCCGTCGCGGGGGCGTCGAGCGTGCGGTGGACGGTGGTGACGATCTCCGCCAGCTCCTCCGCCCGATATTTCAGGAAGAAGTGCCCGGCCTCGGCGAGCACGGCCACGGCCGACACCGGGGCCAGGAAGTGCCACTCGCGGTACCGCTCCTGGTAGAAGTCCGTGGCCGGGTCCTCGGTGCCGACGACGCTGATCACGGGGGCGCGCAGCCGCTCCGCGCCGGAGTCCAGCAGCCGCGTGTAGTACTCCTCGGCCTCGCGCGAGTCGCGGCGCATGTTGCCGACGATGCGGCGGGCCTGGCCGGGGTCCAGCTCGCCCATGTCGAGCCCCATGGAGATGAGCCAGTTGACGTAACGCTGGTCGCCGCGCAGCCGCTCGCCGTCCGCCAGCCGGGCCAGGCGCGACAGCAGCGGGCCGCGCGGCCGGGCGAACGGGAAGATCCCGCCGATGTAGAGGGCTGTCAGCTCGCGTCCCGCGGCCTCCAGGCGGCGGGCCAGCTCGACGGCCAGGGCCGAGCCGACGCCGCAGTGCCCGTAGAGCGCGATCGGGCCGGCCACCTTCTCCAGGATCTCGGCGGCGCACGCGGCGGCCAGCTCGTCGAACGGCAGCCGTTCCTCCTCCACGCCCACGTCGTGGCCGGGGATCGCCACCGACCACAGCGCGTGGTCCGCGGGCAGGGCGTCGGCGAGCGGCTGGTAGACGACGGCGCTGCCGCCGCCGTAGGGGACGCACACGTACGTGAGCGCCGGCGCGGCGGCGGGAGCCGGGGTGAGCCGGTGCAGGAGGGCGCGCGGCCCGCGCAGTCCCGCCGGGGTGTCGGCGAGCCGCGCCAGCTCGCGGACCGTCCGGTGCTTGAAGACGTCCATGACGCCCACCGCCGCGCCGGTCCGCGCGCGAAGGAGCGCGACCACCCGGGTGGCGAGCAGCGAGTGGCCGCCGAGGTCGAAGAAGTCGTCGTCCGCGCCCACCTCGTCCAGGCCGAGCAGCTCGCCCCAGATGCCGGCCAGCGCCCGCTCGGTCGGCGTGGCGGGGGGGACCAGCGCCACCCCGGCGTCGCGGGCGGCCATCGGGGCGGGCAGGCGGCGGCGGTCCAGCTTGCCGCTCGGGCCGAGCGGCAGGGCGTCCAGCGTGACGTAGGCGCCCGGCACCATGTGGTCGGGCAGGGTCCTCTTCAGCCCGGCCCGCAGCCCGGCGTGGTCCGGCGGGCTGTCGCCGCGCGGGGTGACGTAGGCGACCAGGCGGTCCTCGCGGACGACCACCGCCGCGTCGCGGACGGCGGGCAGGGCGCGCAGGGCGGCCTCGATCTCGCCCGGCTCGATGCGCAGGCCCCGCAGCTTGACCTGGTCGTCGAGGCGGCCGAGGAACTCCAGCGTCCCGTCGGGACGCCACCGGGCCAGGTCGCCGGTGCGGTACAGCCGCGAGCCCGGCGGTCCGTACGGGTCCGGTACGAACCGCCCGGCGGTCAGCGCGGGCCGGTTCAGGTAGCCGACGGCCAGCCCCGCGCCGCCGATGTGCAGCTCGCCGGGCACCCCCACGGGCGCGGGGGCGAGGGCGGCGTCGAGGACGTACAGGCGGGTGTTGGCGATCGGGCCGCCGATCGGCACCCGGGCCAGGCCGGCGAGCGCGTCCGGCCGGCAGTGCCAGGCGGAGACGTCCACGGCGGCCTCCGTCGGCCCGTACAGGTTGTGCAGCTCCGCGGCGGGCAGCGTGGCCACGCAGCGGCGGGCCAGGTCGGCGGGCAGTTCCTCGCCGGAGCAGATCACCCGCCGCAGCCCCCGGCAGCCCGCCGCCCCCTCCTCCGCCAGGAAGACCGCCAGCATGGACGGCACGAAGTGCGCGGTGGTGACGCCCTCGGCGGCGATCAGGCCGCGCAGGTAGGCGGCGTCCCGGTGCCCGCCCGGCGCGGCCAGCGTCAGCCGGGCTCCGCAGCGCAGCGGCCAGAACAGCTCCCACACCGACACGTCGAAGCTGAGCGGCGTCTTCTGCAGCACGACGTCGCCCGCGTCCAGCCCGAAGCGCTCCTGCATCCAGTCCAGGCGGTTGGCGATGGCGCCGTGGGTGTTCGGCACGCCTTTCGGGCGGCCGGTCGAGCCCGAGGTGTAGATGACGTAGGCGACGTCGCCGGGACGGGACTCCGGCAGCGGGCCGCCGTCCCCGCCCGGCCAGGCGGCGGGATCGTCCAGGTCGAGCACGAGCGCGGCGGACGCGGGCAGCGCCGCGCGCAGCCCGCGCTGGGTGAGCAGCGCCGCGGGAGCGGAGTCGGCCAGCATGAACGCCACCCGCTCCGCCGGGTACTCGGGATCGACCGGCAGGTACGCGGCCCCCGCCTTCAGCACCCCCAGCAGGCCGGGCAGCAGGTCGAGCGAGCGTTCGGCGCACACCGCGACCACCGACCCCGCGCCCACCCCGTGGCCGCGCAGGGTGCGGGCGATCCGGTCCGCGGCGGCGTCCAGCTCCGCGTACGTCAGCGAACGCCCCTCGAACCGCACCGCCACGGCGTCCGGCGTGCGCGCGGCCTGGTCCTCGACGCGGCCGTGCAGGGTGGCAGGGCCCGGGTAGGCCGCGGCCGTGTCGTTCCACGCCTCCAGGACCAGGCGGCGCTCCTCGCCGGTCATGAGGTCGATCCGCGACAGCGGCAGGTCCGGCCGGGCGGCGACCCGCTCCAGCAGCGCGCACAGGTGCCCGGTCAGCCGCTCGGCCGTCTCCCTGTCGAACAGGTCCGTGTTGTGGACGAGCAGGCCGCCCTCGCCGTCGCCGGCGTACAGCTCCAGGTCGTAGCGGGTGGCCCAGGACCGTACGGGGAAGTCGGCGGCGCTCAGCCCGGCGGGCGGGTCCAGGGCCGCGCCCCGGTAGTTCTGCATCGCCAGGATCACCCCGAACAGCGGTGTCCTCGACACCTCGCGCGGCAGGTCCAGCTCCGCGACGAGCTGCTCGAACGGCAGGTCCTGGTGGGCGAAGGCGTCCACGGCGAGCGCCCGCACCCGCTCCAGCAGCTCCGCGAACGACGGGTCGCCGGACAGGTCCACCCGCATGGTCAGCATGTTCACGAAGCAGCCGACCACCCCGTCCAGCTCGGGCGACGGGCGGCCGGCCACGGGGGAGCCGATGGCGACGTCGGACGTGCCCGCGTACCGGCCGAGCAGGGCGGCGAACGCGGCCAGCAGCACCATGTACGGCGTCGCCCGGTGCTCGCGGCCCAGCCGGGCCAGGCCCGCGGCCGTCTTCTCCGGCAGCGCGAAGGAGCAGGCCGCGCCCGAGTAGGTGGGCTCGGGCGGCCGGGGCCGGTCCACCGGCAGGTCCAGGGGCTCCAGCCCGGCCAGCCGGTCGCGCCAGAACTCCAGGTCCCCGGCGGCCGGGGGGCGGGCGCGCTGCCAGGCCGCGTAGTCGGCGTAGGTCACCTCGGGCGGCGGCGGGGCGGCCCCGTCGTAGCGGGCGTACACCTCGCGCAGCAGCAGATCCGCCGACCAGCCGTCAGCCGCGATGTGGTGCACCGCGAGCGCCAGCACGTGGTCGCCGGGGTCCAGGCGCACGAGCAGCGCCCGCGCCGGCGGGCCCGCCGCCAGGTCGAACGGGACCGCCAGGAACTCCTCCACCAGGGCGCGGGCGGCCTCCTCGCCGGGCGCGTCGCGCACCGTCAGCGGCAGCTCGCCGTCCTCGGCCACCGTCACGCACGGCCTGCCGTCGCCGGTGGCGGGGAAGCGCATGCGCAGGGCGTCGTGGGCGGCGGCGGTCGCGGTGAGCGCGGCGGCCAGCCGGTCGGCGTCGAGGGGGCCGCGCAGCCGGACCCGGACGGGGACGGTGAGCTGCGCGGTGCCCGGGGCGAACTGCTCCAGGAACCACAGCCGCTCCTGGGCGTGCGACAGCGGCGGCGGCTCCCCGCCGGGCCGCGCCGGGATCCCGCGCCGCCCCCCGGCCGGCTCCGAGGCCGCCGCCGCCGCGCCCTGCCGCAGCCGCCTGGCCAGCAGCTCCCGCTTCACCTCCGACAACCCGCCGGCCACGGGCCGGCTCTCCGAGGGGGCGTCGGCGCGGTCGCTCATCGGTGGGGCTCCGCGTCCAGCAGGCGGGCGGCCTCGGCGTCCGACAGGTCCGACAGGTGCTCCATCAGCAGTTCCTCCACCGCCTCTGCCAGGCCGGCCACGGTCGGCCGGTCGAAGACGGCGCGGACGGGGACCTCCACCTCGACCGCGTTCCCCAGCAGCGCCGCCACCCGCGTGGCTAGGAGCGAGTGCCCGCCGAGCGCGAAGAAGTCGTCCAGCGCACCGACCCGCCCGCCGTCCAGCCCGAGCACCCGCGTCCACACCCCCGCCACCAGCGCCTCGGCGTCCGTTCTGGGAGGCACGTGCTCGGCCGCCCGCTCGGCCCCGGGCGGCGGCAGCGCGGCGGCGTCCACCTTGCCGGCCGTCGTCAGCGGCAGCGCGTCCAGCCGCACCCACGCCGACGGCACCAGATGCGCCGGCAGCGTCCCGGCCAGGGCGCGGCGCAGCTCCTCCGTCGCGGCCTCCCCGGCGACGTAGGCCACCAGCCGCTCCTCGTACGCCGTGACCACGGCCTGCCGCACCCCGGGGCAGGCCAGCAGCGCCGCCTCCACCTCGCCCGGCTCCACCCGGAAGCCGCGCACCTTGAGCTGGCCGTCCAGGCGGCCCAGGAACTCCAGCGTCCCGCCGGGACGCCACCGCACCCGGTCCCCGGTCCGGTACAGCCGCGAGCCCGGCCGCCCGTACGGGTCCGGCACGAACCGCTCGGCGGTCAGCGCGGGCCGGTTCAGGTAGCCGTGCGCCAGCCCCGCCCCGCCCAGGCACAGCTCGCCGGGGAACCCCGGCGGCACCGCCTCACCGTGGGGGCCGAGGACGTACGCCGTCGTGCCCGCGACCGGCCGCCCGATCGGCGGGCGGCGCACCGCGTCGGACGCGCCCAGCGTCGCCGCCGTGGCGATGACCGTGGCCTCGGTCGGCCCGTAGGTGTTGACCAGCCGCACCCGGTCACCGAACCACTCCCGCCACCGCGCCACCGCCGCCGCGTGCGCCTGTTCGCCGCCGAGGATCACCAGCCGCAGCCGCTCCGGCCAGCGCACGTCCCCGGGCGACTCGGTCAGCCGGTGCCAGTACGCGGTGGGCAGGTCCAGCACGGTGACCTCCCGGCCGGCCGGCGTGCGCAGGACGTCCGGCAGGGTGGCCGCGCCGCCGGGCAGCAGCAGCACCGACGCGCCCGCCGCCAGCGCCGGGTACAGCTCCTCGGCGTGCGCGTCGAAGCCGAGCGAGGCGAACTGCGCCACCCGGTCGCCGGGGCCCAGCCCGTACGCCCGCCGCATCCACGCCACCCGCGCCGCCAGCGCCCCGTGCCCGACCACAACCCCCTTCGGCCGGCCGGTGGAGCCGGAGGTGTAGATCACGTACGCGGGGTCCTGGGGGCCGGGCGCCGCCCACCCGCCGAGCCACCGGTCGTCGCCGCTGCCCGAGCAGTCCGACGGCACCAGCACGGGCGTGCCCGGCGGCAGCCGCAGGGCCGGCTCCGCGTCCGTCACCACCAGCCGGGCGCCGCTGTCGGCGATGAGGAACGCCAGCCGCTCGTCCGGGTGCTCCGGGTCCAGCGGCAGGTACGCGCCCCCGGCCCGCCACACCGCGAGCAGCGCCACGATCGCCTCCACGGACCGGCCCAGGCACACGCCCACGACCGATCCCTCGGCGACGCCGCGCCGCCGGAGCGCCGCCGCCAGCACCGCGGCCCGCCGGTCCAGCTCGCCGTAGCCGATCCGGTCCGCGCCGCACACCAGCGCCGTGGCCGCCGGGTCGGCGGCCACGGCCCGCGCGAACAGCACCGGCACCGGCTCCATCTCCGGCGCTGGTCCCGCCCCCGGCCCCGGCCACGGCTCCGTGGCGTCCATGGGCGCGGCCTCGTCCCAGGTCAGGGCGGCCTCGTCGGCCTCGGTGAGCATCGGCAGCCGCGACAGCGGCCGGTCCGGGTCGGCCGCCACGCCCTCCAGCAGCACCGCGAACCGCGCCGCCAGCCCCTCGGCGGTGGCCGCCGCGTACCGGGCGGCGTCGTAGCCGAGCACCGCCCGCAGCCCGTGCTCGTCGCGCCAGGTCTCCAGCGCCAGGTCGAACTTGGCCTGCCGGTAGTCGGCCTCGAACAGCCGCACCCGCAGCTCGCCCATCCGCTCGGGCGGGGTGCCGTCGCCGGCCTGGCTGTGCAGGATGACCATGGTGGACAGCAGCGGGTTGCGGCGCAGGTCGCGCGGCACCCCCAGCTCGCCGATCAGCCGCTCGAACGGCACCGTGCGGTGCGCGTGCGCCTCCAGCACCGACCGCCGGGTGGCGGCGAGCAGGTCGCGGAAGGCCGGGTCGCCGCCCAGGTCGCCGCGCAGCACCAGCGTGTCCGTCAGGTAGCCGATCACCGGCTCCAGCTCGACCCGGTCGCGGGCCGCCCACGGCGTGCCGACCAGCACGTCCCGCTGCCCGGTGTGCCGGGCCAGCAGCGCCTGGTACGCCGCCGCCAGCACCATGAACAGCGACGCGCCCTGCTCCTGCGCCAGCCGTTCGAGCCGGGCCACGACCTGATCGGGGACGCGGAAGGCGTGGAACGCCCCCTCGGCGCGGCCCCCGCCCGGCAGGTCGGGGGGCAGCTCCAGCGCGGGCGGGTCCGCCAGGCGCCGCCGCCAGTACGCCAGCGACTCCTCGGCCTCGGCGCCCGTGTCCCGCTCGCGCTGCCACAGGGCGACGTCGCCGTACTGGACCGGCAGCGGCGGCAGCGCCGCCTCCCGCCCCGCCACCCGCGCCAGGTACAGGGCGAACAGGTCGTCGAACAGGACGCCGAGCGAGGCCCCGTCGGCGATCACGTGGTGCAGCACGAAGCACAGCACGTGCGTGCCGGGACCGAGGCCGAGCAGGCTGATCCGCAGCGGCGGCGCCTCGGCCAGGTCGAACGGCCTGTTGACCCGCTCGGCCACCAGCCGCCTGGCCTCCTCCTCCGGGTCGGGCGCGGAGCCGGCGTCCAGCCGCTCGACCACCACCGGCCCCGGCGGACGGACGACCGCGACCGGCTCGCCGTCCACGTCCCCGAACGACGTGCGCAGGCTCTCGTGCCGCGCCACCACCGCCTCGAGCGCCCCCAGCAGGGCGGCGACGTCGAGCGGCCCGTCCAGGCGCAGCACCAGGTACATGTTGTAGGAGGCGTCGTCCGGGTCGAGCCGCTGCAGGAACCACAGGCGCTCCTGCGCGAACGACAGCGGCGGCGCCGTCCCGGCCGGCCGGGGCCGCGGGCCCTCGCCGGGCTCCTCGCGCGGCGCGTCGCGCAGCCGGGCGATCTCCGCGGCCACGCCCTCGACGGTCGGATCGTCGAAGAAGGCGTCCAGGGTGACCTCGACGCCGAGACGCTCCCTGATCCGCGCGGTGATCTGGGCGATGGTGAGGGAGTGGCCGCCGAGGTCGAACAGGTCCTCGTCCGGGCCGATCTCGTCATCCTCGTCCAGCTCCAGCACCTCCCGCCAGATCCCGCGCACCTCCTCGGCCAGTCCGGCGGCGGGCACGGGGGCGGGCACGGGGGCGGGCGCGGGAGCCGGCCGGGGCGCGCGCGGGGCGTCGGGGAGGGCGGCGCGGTCGAGCTTGCCGACGGGGTTCAGCGGCAGGGCGTCCACGGTGACGTACGCGGCCGGCACCATCGGCGCGGGCAGCGTACCCGCCAGATGCGCGCTCAGCTCGGCCGGATCCGGCTCCGCCCCCGGGGCCGGGACGACCCAGGCGACGAGACGCCCGCCCCGCAGCGCGACGGCGGCACCGGCCACGCCGGGGTGCTCCGTCAGCCGGGCCTCGATCTCGGCCGGCTCCACGCGGTGCCCGAGCAGCTTGAGCTGGCCGTCCTCGCGGCCCAGGAACTCGAGCGCGCCGTCCGGCCGGTGGCGGGCCAGGTCGCCGGTGCGGTACAGCCGCGACCCCGGCGGCCCGAACGGGTCCGCGACGAACCGCCCGGCCGTCAGCCCGGGAGCGCCCCGGTAGCCGCGCGCCACGCCCGCGCCCCCGACGCACAGCTCGCCCGCCACCCCCTGCGGGACCGGGCGCAGCCGCTCGTCGAGCAGGTGGATCCGGGTGTTGGCGAGCGGCCGGCCGATGGTGACCTCCTCGTCAGCGCCCACCTCCGCGTACGTGCTCCAGATCGTCGTCTCGGTGGGCCCGTACACGTTGACGACCCGCGGGCACCGCCCGCGCAGCTCGGTTGCGAGCGCGGGCGGCAGCGCCTCGCCCCCGGCCAGCGCGGTCACCCCGCCGATGCCGCCGGGCAGCAGCAGCCGCCACACCGACGGCGTGGCCTGGACGTGCGTCACCCCTTCCGCGACGGCGAGCGCGGCCAGCGCGGCGGGCGCGCGCACCGCCCCGGGCGGAGCCACGACCACCCGGCCCCCGAAGGCCAGCGGGAGGTAGAGCTCCAGGGCGGAGATGTCGAACGCGGGCGAGGTCAGCGCCAGCCACACGTGCGCCGGGCCGGCGTCCAGGCGGTCGCGCATCGCCAGCAGCAGGTTCGCCAGGTTGCGGTGCTCCACCTCGACGCCCTTCGGCCGACCGGTGGAGCCGGAGGTGTAGATGACGTACGCGAGGTCGCCGGGCCGCGGCCCCTCCCCGGGCGGCGGCTCGGGCGCGGGACCGCCGCCGTCCACGGGCACCACGGGAACGGTCAGCCCCTGGGGCAGCACGTCCTCGGACAGCACCAGCCGGGGCCGCGCGTCCTCGGTGATCATGGCGAGCCGTCCGGCCGGATGGTCCGGATCGAGCGGCAGGTATGCGGCCCCCGCCTTGAGCACCGCCAGCAGGCACACCGGCAGCCGCGCCGAGCGGCGCAGATGCACGGCCACCAGGTCGCCGCGCCCCACGCCCGCCGCGCGCAGCCGGCCCGCCAGCCGGTCGGAGGCGGCGTCGAGCTCGGCGTAGGTGAGCGAGCGGCCCTCGCCGGTCACGGCGACCGCGTCCGGCCGGGCGCGCACCTGGGCGGCGAAGAGCGCGGGCAGCGTCGCCTCCGGCGGGTAGTCCGCCGCCGTGTCGTTCCACGCGGTCAGCAGCCGGCGCCGCTCGGCCGGGCCCAGCACGTCCAGGTCGGCCAGGCGGGCGCCGGGGTCGCGGGCGGCGTGCCGCAGCAGGGCGCGCAGCCCGTCGGCGAAGCGCTCCACGGCGGCGGCGTCCAGCGCCGCCGGGTCGTGGCGCAGGCACAGGGCGAGCCCGTCCCCGCCGTCCACGAACTGCAGGTGCAGCGGGTTGCGCACGCCGCCGCCGAACATCATCCGGTCCACCGTGACGTCCAGCCCCGGCCAGTCCGGCTCAGGGTCGTCCGCCCGCCTGCGGTAGCTGACGGTCACGGGCACGGCGGCGCCGCGCGGCAGGCCGAGCGCTCGCGCGGGCGGCACCTCCCGGAACCGGTACAGCTCCCGCAGCTCGGCCCGTACCTCCTTGACCAGCTCGGCGAACGCCTGCCCGGCCGACGGGCGCGCGAGGACGGGCAGCTCGTTGACGAACGGGCCGACGTGGTCACGGGTGGCCGCGTCGCGCGTGGTCACGTCGATCCCGACGACGGTCGCCTCCGCCGCCGCCGGGTCCGTGTAACGGTAAAGCAGCGCGTGCACGGCCGCGAGCAGCACCTCGAACGTCGTCGCGCCGGCCGCCCGCGCCACCGCGGCCGCGTTCTCGCCCAGCTCCGCCTCGACGCCGCTGCCCGACTGCACGCCGGGACCGTGGCGGCGGACCGTCCGCCGCTGGCCGGGCAGCACCAGCTCGGCCGGTTCCGTCCGGCGCCCGGCCCAGAACGCCCGCGCCGCCGGCAGGGCGGCCTCGGCCCGCCCGCGTTCGGCGGCGGCGGCCGGGGCGAACGGCAGCGGCGTGACCGGGCCGCGCGCGCCGGTCGCGTAGAAGCGGGCGAGGTCGCGTACCAGGATGTCCTTGGACATGCCGTCGAAGACCAGGTGGTGGGCGACGAACAGCAGCAGGTGCCGCCCCGGCCCCGCGGGCGCCAGCGTGAACCGGGCCACCGGCCCCCCGTCCAGGTCGAACGGCCGGGCGACCTCGTCGCGTACCAGCCGCTCCAGGGCGTCGGGCCCGGACGGGCGCGCGAGCGTCACCGGTGGCTCCCCGGCCATGGTCAGCCGCGCCCCGCCGCCGTCCCCGGTCACGGTGGTGGCGAGCACCGGGTGCCGGGCGACCACGGCCGCGCACGCCGACAGCAGCGCGTCCACGTCGAGGTCGCCGTCGAACCACAGGGCCAGCGGCAGGTGGTAGGCCGGCCCCGCGCCCATGCGCGCGGCGATCCACATCCCTTCCTGGGCGTACGACGGCGTCACGGCCGTTCTTCCTGGGTGAGCAGGTCGAGCAGGCGGGGTTTGACCACCTTCCCGAGATGGTTGCGCGGCAGCTCCCCGACGAACAGCAGCCGGCCGGGCAGCTCGTGCAGGGCCAGCCGGTCCAGCAGGAACTCCCGCAGGTCGGCGGCGCTGAGCGGGCGCCTCGCGACGACGGCGGCCGCGGGCACCCGGCCGAGCACCGGGTGCGGCAGGCCGACCACGGCGGCCTCGGCGACCGCCGGGTGCTCGTACAGGGCGGCCTCCACCTGGAGTGTGGACACCTTGAACGCGCCGGACTTGATCACGTCGTCCTCTCTGTCCGCCAGGTACAGGTAGCCGTCGCGGTCGAGGTGACCGACGTCGCCCATGCGCACCCATCCGTCGCGGAACACCTCGCCGGTCAGCCGGTGGTCGCCGTAGTAGGCGCGCGGGCCGGCGGGGGAGCGGAGCCAGATCTCGCCCTGCTCGCCCGGCCCGGCCGGCGAGCCGTCGGGGCGGAGGACCTTGAGCTCGCCCCCGGACGCGGGGCGCCCCACGGAGGCGGGCCGGGCCGGGTCCACGATCATCACGGTCTGGGCCGGGGCGGCCTCGGTCGAGGTGTAGTAGTTGACGATCGTCGCCTTCGGGAACGCCTCGGCCAGGCCCGCGGCCACGGCGGGCGGCAGCCCGGCGGCGGTCGAGCCGAGCAGCCGGACGCAGGTCAGGTCGTGGCGCTCGTGCACGCCGGCGTTGAGCAGCTCGATCGCCATGGCGGGCACCACGAACACGGTCCCCACCCGGTACGACTCGATGAGCCGGGCGAAGCGGCCCGGCGTGAAGCGGGGGAGGGTGAGCGCGGCCGGGCGGGCGTCGAGGGCGTTGACGAGCATCGTCTGCCCGGCGTTGCTGCCGATCGGGAAGGCGTGCAGGAAGTGCCGCGAGTGGGCGAGCTTGCGGCGGCGGGGGCCGGGGTCCACGCCGTGGGCCAGGTTGGCGTGGGTCGCGCCGACGCCCTTGGCCCGCCCGGTCGTGCCGGAGGTGTAGATGATCTGCGCCAGCTCCCCGGGGAACACCCCGCGCGCCTCACCCGCGACACCGGGACCGGTGTCCTCCAGGTCGGCGGGGGTGGCCCGCCAGCCGCCCACGTCCGGCGGGTCCAGGCCGGGCGCGTGCACGACGGCCGCGACCGCGCAGTCCGTGAAGGCGTGCCGCACCTCGGCGGGCGCCAGCCGGTCCGACAGCGGCACCGCCACGCAGCCGGAGCGCAGGACGCCGGCCCACGCCACGGCGTAGCCGATCCAGTCCCGCTCGCCGAACAGCAGCCCGACCCGTTCGCCGGCCGCGACGCCCCGCCGGACCAGCGCCCGGGCGACCCGGCCGGCCCGCTCGTCCCACTCGCCGAAGGTGACCGCGCCCACCCCCGCCACCTCGATGGCGGTCCGCCCGGCGTCCTGCCGCGCGCGGAGCGCGAGCAGACCGGGCAGCGTCAGCGGGACGCTGCCCGTTACCACTGAACGTAACCGAAATGTTTCGAACGCATTCCTCACCTCACCAGCTGATGCGGGCGTTTGGTGGGAGAAGAATAAGCAATCACGGCGGCCATGCACCAGAGAAAATTTAAACAAGTGAGCCGAAAGTTTCGGAGACACTGCTCAGGACGTGTCCCCGTCCGCCCGCGTCAGCAGGTCCTGCTCCAGCACCGCGTCGAGCTGGAGCTCGCGGTAGCCCGCCTCCTCGAACAGGACCGTCAGCCGGTCCTCGCCGCGCTGGATCACCTGGCCGGGACCCCACGTACGGTGCTCCACCCGCGCGTGCAGCGGGAACGGCCCGCCGCCCGGCCCGGCGGGCCGCGCGGCCGTCCCCGCCCGGCAGGTGTCGCAGTTGCCGCACGGCTCCGGCAGGTGCTCCCCGAAGTAGCCGAGCAGGAAGCGGCGGCGGCAGTCCTCGGTCTCGGCATAGCGGCGCATCATCTCCAGGCGGGTGCGCTCCACCTCGCGCCGCCGCTCGGCCAGCTCCCGCGCCAGCGCCGCGGCCTCCGCCGGCTCGGGCGCGCCGGGCACGGGGTCCACGCGCCGGGTGCCGAGCCGGGCCGCGCCCACCCGTTCCAGCAGGTCGAGCAGGCCCGTCAGGCGGCGCGGGGACAGGCCCGTACGCTCGCGCAGCTCCTTGCGCCCGGCGCCCGGCCCGGCCGCCACGACCGCCGCGGCCACCTCGGCCAGCGTCCCGGCGTCCGGCACGCCGCCGGTGAAGTAGCGCTGCAGCCCCAGGTCCTCCGGACGGTAGAACAGCACCGCGGCGGCCGGCTCGCCGTCCCGTCCCGCCCGGCCGATCTCCTGGTAGTACGAGTCCGGCGACCCCGGCGCCTCGGCGTGGAAGACGAACCGTACGTCCGGCTTGTCGATGCCCATCCCGAACGCGTTCGTCGCGACCACCACCTCCAGCCCGCCGTCCATGAACCGGTCGTGCACCTCGTCCCGCTCCCGGCGGCGCATCCCGGCGTGGTAGGCCGCCGCCCGCACGCCCGCCTCGTTCAGCAGGCCGCTCAGCTCGCCGGTGCGGCGGCGCGTGGTCGTGTACACGATCCCGGGCCGCTCCTGCTCCGCCACCGCCGCGACGATCTCCGGGGCCGGGTCGTCCAGCATCCGGCGGACCTCCAGCGAGATGTTCGGCCGGTCGAAGCCCTGCACGAGCTCCACCGGGTCACGCATGCCCAGCCGCTCGACGATCTCCGCCCGCACTGGCGGGGCGGCGGTCGCGGTGAGCGCGGCGATCACCGGCCGGCCCAGCGCCTCGGCCACCGGCCCGAGCCGCAGGTAGTCGGGGCGGAAGTCGTGCCCCCACGACGACACGCAGTGGGCCTCGTCCACCACCATGAGCGACGGGGCTGCGGCCCTCAGCTCGCGGATCACGTCGGGCCGGGCGAGCTGCTCCGGCGCGCAGAACAGGAACTCCGTCTCGCGCGCCCGCAGGGCCTCGAACGTGGCCGTACGCTCCCGTGCCGAGGTGCGGGCGTCCAGGCTGGCGGCCTCCTCGTCCCGCTCGCGCAGCGCCTCCACCTGGTCGCGCTGCAGCGCGATGAGCGGCGACACCACCAGGGTCGGGCCCTTCAGCAGCAGCGCAGGCACCTGGTAGATCGCCGACTTGCCGCTGCCGGTCGGCATCACCGCGAGCGTGTCGCGGCCCTCCGCCAGCGCCGTCATGGCGGCGAGCTGGCCCGGACGCAGCTCCTCCAGCCCGAGCGCCTCCCGCGCCACCCGCTCGCACTCCGCCGCCGCCTCGCCCATGTCCCCACCTCGCCTGTTGCCTCGCCTGCCCCTCCTCCCTGCCCGCCGCCCCCGCCTCCAGCCCTCCGGGGCACTGGACGCCGGGGACGAAGCGGATGCGAAGATCGTGGGATCGGCGTTACGGAGGTGCGGTGATGCCCGGTTGGCTGGAGGCGGGACTCTGGGGTTCCCTCGCCGGAGGCGCGCTGCTCATCGGGGCCGCGGTCGCCTGGTTCCGTCGCGTCCCGCCGCGCGCGATCGCCGCGATCATGGCCTTCGGCGCCGGCGTGCTCATCGCCGCGCTGTCGTTCGAGCTGCTGGACGAGGCCGAGCGCACCGGCGGGCTCGCCCCCACCGCGGCGGGCTTCCTCGGCGGGGCCTGCGCGTACGTGGCCGCCAACGCGCTGCTCGCCCGGCACGGCGCCCGCCACCGCAAACGCTCCGGCGGCCAGCAGCCGAGCGAGGCCGACGTCCAGGGCAGCGGTGCGGCGATCGCCGTCGGCGCCCTGCTCGACGGGGTGCCCGAGTCCGTGGTGCTCGGCCTGTCGCTGCTCGGCGGCGGTGACGTCGGCCTCGCCGTGGTCGCCGCCGTCTTCATCTCGAACGTCCCCGAGGGCCTGTCCAGCGCCGCCGGCATGAAGCGGGCCGGCCGCAGCGCCGGCTACGTCTTCGGCATCTGGGGCGGCATCGCCCTGGCCAGCGGCCTGGCCGCGATGCTCGGCAACCTCGCGCTGGAGTCGGCCTCCCCGGCCGCCGTCGCCGTCATCATGGGCGTGGCGGCCGGGGCCATCCTCGCGATGGTCGCCGACACGATGATCCCCGAGGCGTTCGAGGACGCTCATCTGCTGACCGGCCTCATCACCACCGCGGGGTTCCTGACGGCCTTCGCCGTCGAACGGCTGGCCGCCTGACCCCCGTCAGGGGGACAGGAACATCGGGTTGTCGTGGCAGGTCCCGTCCGGGCGGCGGCGTACGGACGAGATGGCGTCGCCGAACTGCCACTGCTGCTCGTGCAGGTCGTAGAGGCTTTGTCCGGGCAGGACGCAGTACGACCTGCCGCGGTAGGTGTCGTGCTGGTACACGACCCAGGCGTTGACGTCCTGGTTGACGATGGAGCTCACCCGGTCGCCCCCGGAGCCCGAGATGTCGCCGTTGGTCGCCGTGAACGACCAGGAGGTGCCGGCGAAGCCGCTGTCCTGGAACAGCACGAGCGGCCCGGCAGCCTGAGCCGGGGCGGTGGCCGCCGACACGGCGACCACCGCCGCGGCCGAGATCGCCGCGGCGATGCGGATGTTCCTGTGCATGGTGGTGCCCCCGTCGAGTAGTGGTTGCTCTTCCTACTCCCGCTGGGCGTTCCAGCACGTTCCATCCCGTTCCGCGAACCCTGCTAGAATTGCGGAACACGTCAAGCCTTTCCGGCCGGAGCCATCTCCGCGGCCCGGGGAGGCTTTTTTCATGTCCACTCAGCAGAACACCCAGCAGAACATCGCAGGAATCTGGCGGCTCGGCGGCGAGCTGCCGGTCAACAGGATCGGGTTCGGCGCGATGCGCCTGACCGGCCGCACCGCCTTCGGCTCCCGGCAGGACCGGCCGGCGGCGGCCGCCCTCCGCGAGCGCTCGATCGCCGTGCTGCGCCGCGCGGTCGAGCTCGGCGTCGACCACATCGACACCGCCGCCTTCTACTTCTCGCCCCTCCTCTCGGCCAACGAGCTGATCAACCGGGCGCTCGCCCCCTACCCGGACGGCCTGGTGATCGCCACGAAGGTGTGGGCGGGCCGCGACCCGTCCGGCGAGTGGTGGTGGGCCCGGCCCGAGCAGCTTCGCGGCCAGGTCGAGGAGAACCTGCGCCAGCTCGGCCGCGACCATCTCGACCTGGTGAACCTGCGCGTCCCGCCGAGCCGCAGGGACGCCCCGCTCGCCGAGCACTTCGGCGCCCTCGCCGAGCTGCGCGAGGCCGGGCTCGTCCGGCATCTCGGGCTCTCCAACGCCACCGCCGCGCACCTGGCCGAGGCCCGCGCCATAGAGCCCGTCGCCTGCGTCCAGAACGCCTTCGGCATCGGCGCCCCGGCCGCCGAGCGGGAGCTGCTGCGCGCGTGCGGCGAGCAGGGCATCGCGTACGTGCCGTTCTTCGCCATCGCCGGCGCCGGCCGGGAGGCGGGCGCGCCGGCGGCCGAGGACGAGCGGGTGCTCGCCGTCGCCCGGGCGCGCGGGGCGACGCCGGCGCAGGTCAGGCTCGCCTGGACGCTCGCGCAGGGCCCGCACGTCCTCGCCATCCCTGGCACCGGCGACCCCGTCCACCTGGCCGAGAACGTCGCCGCCGGAGCGCTGCGGCTGTCCGCCGAGGAACTGGCCCTCCTCGGCTGAACCCCCTGCGGCCCGCTCACTGCACGCCGAAGGTCTCCTCCAGGTAGGCCATCGCGCCGACCGGCTCCTCGGCGAAGAACATCAGCTCGGTGAGCGGGCGCGGCAGGAAGCCCTCGTCCTCCATACGCTGGAACTGCTGCTTCAGCCCGTCGTAGAAGCCGGCCGTGTTCAGCAGCACGACCGGCTTGTCGGTGTGGCCGTGCTTCTTCAGCTCCAGGATCTCGGTCGCCTCGTCCAGCGTCCCGGTGCCGCCCACCATGATGACCACCGCGTCGGCCTTCTCCAGCAGCAGCCTCTTGCGTTCGCCCAGGTCCGCGGCGATCACCATGTCGTCCACGCCGGGGCGCGCCTTGTGCGCGAGGAAGTGCACCGACACGCCCATCAGCCGGCCGCCGGAGGCGTGCACCCCGTCCGCGACCACCTTCATCAGCCCGGCGTCCGAGCCGCCCCACACCAGGGTGTGGCCGCCCTTGCCGATCAGTTCGGCGAGCTCGCGGGCGGGGCGGGTGTAGGTGTCGGCGAGGTCGGCGGCGGAGAGGAAGACGCAGATGTTCATGCGCACACCCTAGGCCCGCCATGTCCGCCCGGGGACCGTCCCGTCAGGGGCCTTCCTCGATGCGGGTGGCGGTGACCAGCTCGGGATGGATCCGGACGACCACGCCGATCTCCTCGCCCGGCCACGGCCGCAGCAGGCGCAGGGCGCGGGCGATCTCCTCGTCGCTCTCGACCAGCCCGGCGCGGCCGGTGAGCACGATGCTCCATCCGTGGCGGGTCGCCGTGTCCAGCACGTCCGCCTCGTACACGACCGGCGCGACCTGGGAGAGCAGCGAGACGACCGCGCAGTCCTCCGGCAGGCCGACGAGCACGTCCTCGCCGTCCATGACGTGGCTGACCAGCCGGATGCCCGGCAGGGCGCGGCTGATGAACACGAGCCTGCCGAAGGTCACGTTGCCGAGCAGGCGCAGGCCCTCCGGACGGGACAGCGGGCGGCTGACGGGTGTTGGCTGGGTGGATCGGTACGGCACACCGACACCTTCCTGCAGCCGGGCCCGCCGCCGGTAGGGACCAAAGTCCCTTGTCGGGACGCTCCGGGTCACCCCGCCCGCGCCCGGTCCCGGCGGGCGCGATAGAAGAGGGGCCATGCCGTTCCACCCCGAGCTCGCCAGGAAGCTGGCGCCGCTGCGCGGCGTGACCCGCGAGGACCTGGCCACGGACCCGGAGGCGCAGCGCCTGTTCGCCGAGTACGTCCGCGACCCGGCCGAGTGGTCCCAGCCGGCCGGCGTCACCGTCGAGGACGTCACCCTCGACGGCCCGCACGGCCCGATCCCCGTCCGTACCTACCGCGTCACCGACACCCCCGGCAGGGCCCTGCTGTGGGCGCATGGGGGCGGGTTCGTCTTCGGCGACCTGGACAAGCCCGAGGCCCGCGTGGTCAGCGCCGAGCTGGCCGCGCGCAGCGGCGCCTTCGTCGTCTCGGTCGGGTACCGGCTGGCCAGGGACGGCGTGCGTCACCCCGTGCCGATCGACGACGTGGACGCGGCCTGGCGGTGGCTGACCGGCGAGGCCGCGCCCGGGGTGCCCGCCGGGCTGGGCGGGGCCAGCGCGGGCGCGGCGCTCGTCCTGGCCACCGCCCTGCGCGCCCGCGACCGGGCAGCCGCCGGGGGAGGAAGAGCCGCGGATCTGCTGCTTCTCGCCTATCCGTTCGCGCACTACCCGAACCCGGCCCTCGACGACGACCTGGCCGCCGAGATGCGCGAGCTGCCGCCGTTCACGCGTTTCCACCCCGCCGACGTCGAGCGGATGGTCCGCGCCTACGTGGGCCGGATCAGCGACGTCCCGCCCGACGCGCTGCCCGGCGCGGCCCGGCTCGACGGCCTGCCCGCCACTCACATCCTGTTGTCGGAGTACGACGACCTGCGCGCCTCGGGAGAGCTCCTGGAGCGTCAGATGCGCGAGGCCGGGGTGCCGGTGAGCACGTACCTGGCGTGCGGCATGCCGCACGGGCACCTCAACCGGACCCCGGCCCTCGACGAGGTCGACGCCTCGCTCGGCTACTTCGCCGCCGCGCTCGCCGCCGGCTGATCGCCGGGGACGTCCTGCTCCGTCTCCGCCCGGGCGGGACGGCGCAGGACGGTGACCGCCACCGCGAGGGCCGCGACCAGCAGCCCGGCCGCGATGCCGAACGCCAGCCGGTACCCGCCGGTCAGCGCCGCCGCCTGCGACGTCCCCGCGGCCAGCAGCTCGCCGGTGCGCCCGGCCGCCATCGTGGACAGCAGCGCGACGCCGACCGCCATGCCCACCTGCTGGGTGGTGTTGAACAGCCCGGAGGCGAGCCCCGCGTCGCTCTCCCGCGCCCCGGACATGCCGAGCGTGGCCAGGGCGGGCAGGACCAGCCCGCCGCCCGAGATCAGCAGCATGGGAGGCAGCAGGTGGGCGGCGTACGTGGCGTCCGCCGGCACCTGGGACAGCAGCGTCATCGCCGCCACCAGCATGGTCAGCCCGGTCACCAGCACGGCGCGGGCGCCGAACCGGGCGGCGAGCCTCGCGGAGGCGAACAGCGAGATCGAGCCGATGCCGAGCGCGGCCGGCAACATCGCCAGCCCGGTCTCCAGCGCCCCGTAGCCGAGCACCCGCTGCATGTAGAGGGCGACGAGGACCTGGAAGGCGAACATCCCGGACAGGGCCAGCATCTGCGCGAGGTTGGCCCCGACGACGTTGCGCGAGCGCAGGATCCGCAGCGGCATGAGCGGCGTGCGGGCCGTGGCCTGCCGTGCGACGAACCCGCCGAGCAGGGCCAGGGAGAGCGCGCCGAGGCCGAGGGTGTGGGCCGACAGCCAGCCGTGCTCCTCCACCTTGACCATCGCGTAGATGCCCAGCATCAGGCCGGAGGTGACCAGCGCGGCGCCGAGGACGTCGGCGCCGCCCCGCAGCCCCGCCCCCCGGTCGGCGGGCAGGACGCGCAGCGCGAGCGCCACCGTGACCAGGCCGATCGGCACATTGATGAGGAAGATCCACGGCCAGCTCAGGCCGTCGGTGAGCACCCCGCCCAGGACCTGGCCGATGGACGCGCCGGCCGCTCCGGTGAAGCTGAAGATCGCGATCGCCTTGCCGCGCTCGGCCGGTCCGGAGAACAGCGTCACCAGGATGCCCAGCACCACGGCACTGGCCAGCGCGCTGCCCACGCCCTGCAGGAAGCGGGCGGCGATGAGCACGCCGGGGCCGGTGGCCAGGCCCGCCAGCAGGGAGGCGGCGGTGAAGATCGCGTTCCCGGCCAGGAACATCGCCCGCCGCCCGATCAGGTCGCCGAGCCGCCCGGCCAGCAGCAGGAGCCCGCCGAAGGGGATCAGGTAGGCGTTGACCATCCAGCTCAGACCGGCGGGCGAGAAGCCCAGGTCGTGCTGGATGGCGGGCATCGCCACGGTCACGATGCTGCCGTCAAGGATGGTCATCAGTCCCGTCGCGGACAGCACTCCCAGGGCTGTCCAACGCGAGTCGAGCATGTTCGGCACAGGTCTCTCCCGTCTCGTAGACAGGTGAGACCTTAACAGATAGTTTCGTTGTAGACGATCCTCTTCGGATCTATTTTGTGCGCTCCCGTGCCCTGCGGGTCTGCACCGGGCCTTCGACGGGGGCGGCCAGATGGCCGGTGACCAGCCGGTTCAGGGCGCGGACCAGCACCTCGCGCTCGTCGTCGGGCAGCGTGCGCAGGGCGTCGCGGTGCACGCCGTCCACGACCTCCTGGCTGCGCTGGGCGACGGCCGCGCCCTTCTCGGTGACCGCGATGATGCGCGCCCGCCGGTCGGTGCTCGACGGGCGGCGCTCGGCGTATCCGGCCTTCTCCAGCGCGTCCACCGTCACCACCATCGTGGTCTTGTCCATGTCGCCCAGCTCGGCGAGCTGGATCTGGGTGCGTTCCTTCTCCAGCGCGTGCACCAGCACGCAGTGCATGCGCGGCGTCAGGCCGATCTCGGCCAGCGCCGCCGCCATCCGCGAGCGCAGCGCGTGGCTGGTGTGATCGAGCAGGAAGGACAGGTCCGTCTCGGTGCGGGCGGGTGCCATGGCGGTCATGTCCTCAGCCTACCCAAGCCGTCCCGCTGCGGATTATCCATGACCGGACGATGTGCCGGTGGACGGGGCGGGGGAGCGCAGGGCGGCCTCGGCGATGCGCAGCGCCTCCTCCGCGCCGAGGCCGAGCGCGGCGACCGTGGCGGCGTAGTCGGCGGCGGCCCGCCGGGCGCGTTCCCGCGTCTCCTCCCCGGCCGCCGTCACGAACGACCCGGCCCGCCCCCGGGTCTCGATCAGCCCCGCCTCCTCCAGCTCCCGGTAGGCCCGGCCGACGGTGTTCACGGCCAGCCCCAGGTCGGCCGCGAGCCGCCGGATGGTCGGCAGCCGCGCCCCCACGGCCAGCGTCCGGTCGTGGATCTGCCCGGCGAGCTGGGCCCGCAGCTGCTCGAACGGCGGCACCGGCGAGCCCGCGTCGATGACGATCATCCCAGGCTCACGATCCGCCTGGCCATCGCCGCGCTGTCCGGCGTGCGGGCCTGGATCACGACGAGGGCGGCCAGCCCCAGGAGCACCAGGCTGAGCGAGGCGGCCTTCCACCAGCCGGGCGCCATGCCGAACAGCAGCACCATCGGCAGGCACCACACCGTGCCCGGCGACGTGCTCTCGCGGGCGTCCTCGATCCGCATGATCACATCGGCGGTCAGCGACAGCTCGTCCTCGGCCACCACCGGCCGCGCCAGCAGGTCGCGCATCTGTAGGAGGGCGACCGCACCGACTCCGGCCAGGGCGACGAGCAGGACGAGCGCCGCCTGGCGGACGCCGGTGTCGTCGAGGGTGAGCGCGCTTCCCGTCAGCGCCAGCGCCGCCACGTACGTGCCCGCGGCCCAGACGGCGTACGGCCGGCCGAGCAGGGCCCGCCAGCCGGGCCGCACCGGGTGCGCGGCCCGCCGGGCCAGCGCCGCCCCGGCGCCCCGGTCGACCCGGCGTACCCATGACTCCAGCAGGGCCCGCGTCACCAGCAGCGCGGCGACCAGCCCGGCCAGCACCAGCAGCGGCCACCACGTCCCGGACCCCGGCTCCGGCCCGCCGGAGGCGGGCGCGACCAGCAGCTGGCCCAGCTGCGCCAGCGCCGCCGCGATGATCAGCACGGCCAGCATGAGGTGGTCGGCCAGCCGTGCCCGCCGCCGCGCCGCCAGCCGCGCGGCGAGCAGCGGCGTCGGCTGCGCCTCGCCGAGGCCGTGCCGGGCCAGCCAGTCCCCGGCCTGGCGCACGTCCCCGGGTCGTACGCGCACCCCTGACCCGCCTGTTCGCTCGTCCGTCATGACCCGCTCCCTTTTGTCGCAAGCTTTGTCTCAA
Organism: Nonomuraea sp. LP-02; assembly: GCF_036289125.1. Classification (NCBI taxonomy): domain Bacteria; kingdom Bacillati; phylum Actinomycetota; class Actinomycetes; order Streptosporangiales; family Streptosporangiaceae; genus Nonomuraea; species Nonomuraea sp. LP-02. Next base: position 1,591,760 of record NZ_JAXCLK010000001.1, read on the forward strand.
TATAGTGAGACATAAGGTGCGACAAAGTCAACGGGCGAAAAATACGATTGCTCGGCTTCGGGCCGCTCCCGTAAGGTCGGGGACATGCGCCTTTACCTGTGATCCGCGCTCAGCGGCGACCAACCCGACGTCTCAGTTCATCCCAGACGCGGCAGCCGTGCGTGTTGCCCGACCGGCGTGAGCCGCGTCCCCGATCCCGGTGAAGGAGCTTCCTCATGCGTGCCCGCTCAGGCAAGACCAGCAAGAACGACAAGACCCTGCCGGGCCTCCCGGCGCCCCGGCGGCTGCCGAAGCTGCCCGCGCGGCCGATCGCCCCGCCGCGCCGCATCCCGTCCAAGGGTCGCTGACCTGCGACGACGACGCCGCCCCCGCCGCACGCCGGCGGGGGCGGCGCCATGCGCGCTCCACCCGCGGCAAGATCGTCGCTAGATTGCGGGGATGGCCTCACCCCTCAGGCGGACCGGCGCGCTGATCCTCGCGGCCGGCCTCGCGCTCACCACCACCCCCGCCCTCGCCGCGCCCGCCGCGGCCGACCGGGTCCTGCGGGTCTACAACGACAACATCGAGAACCTGGTACGCAACAACCCCGACGGCACCTGCACCCGCGTCTCGGGCCCGGACCACCTCACGTCCATGCTGGTCGACGACGACGGCAGGACCGGCACCAGCGGCGTCAAACCGCCCGACCTGCTGATCGTCCAGCAGGTACGCGGCACCGGCCAGGCCACCGCCTACGCCGACCAGCTCTCGGCCAAGTTCGGCTACCCGGCGGGCACGTACAAGGCGATCGTGGCCTGGGACGACCCCGAGCCGTGGGGCGGCAGCCACAAGTGCAGCGACCAGTCGCTCGGCGACCTGAAGAAGAAGCAGACCAACGGCATCCTCTACAACACCCGCACGCTGAGCCTCGCCGCCGGCGACGTGTCGAAGTACTGGAGCGCCGGCTGGCTCAAGCCGGGCACCGCGTACGCCGGCGGCGCCGGCTGCACGCTCTACAAGCCGCCGAGCAACGACGACGGCAGCGCCTACACCTACAAGTGGAAGCGCACCAGCGCCATCGCGGCCCGCTTCACGATCAAGGAGACGGGAACGGCGGTCTTCGCCGCCACCCTGCACCTGCCGGAGCAGAACGGCGCGAACGCCTGCGGGGGCGCCGGCTCCACCGGCATCGGCGGCACCGGCATCCACGTCGGCGCGGACGCCACGAGCCTCATGAACGCCTCGGCGCTCCGCGTGCTCGGCGTCGACGCCAACCGCACCGGCATCGCCCGCACCGCCCTGTCCGGCTTCGGCATGACCGGTTACGGCGCCAAGCCGACCATGGGGTCCAGGAAGATCGACTACCTGTTCGTCAAGGGCGCCGTGCGGCCGTCGGCCGTCGACCACACCGTGAGCGGCACCAAGTCGGACCACCTCGCCCTGTACGCGTTCATCGACTACTGACCTTCATCGACCACTGAACGGGGCTCCGGACACCGGGCGCCAGCCGGGCGGCGGGTCCTCGCCGGTCACCCCGTCCACCGCCTCGCGCAGCAGGTCGGCGTGGCCGGTGTGGCGCCCGTACTCCTCGATCAGGTCGCAGATCAGCCGGCGCAGGCTGAGCCGGCGCCCGTCCGGCCAGGCGAGGTGGACGAGCCGGCCGGGCCCGCCGGCGGCCAGCGCCTCGCCGACCCGCGCCCGCGAGCGCTCGACGGCGGCGTCGTAGAGCGCGTAGAGGTCCTCGGGACGGTCGGCGGCGGCCGAGGTGAAATCCCAGTCGGGGTCGGCCGCCCAGTCGACGGCGTCCCACGGCGGGCCCAGCGGCGCGCCGCTCAGCCGCGGGCCGGACATGTGGTCCTCGACGTACGCGAGGTGCTTGAGCAGGCCGCCCAGAGTCAGGGACGAGGCGCCGACGCGGGCGCGCAGCCCGGCGGCGTCGAGGTCGTCGGCCTTCCATCGGAAGGTCGCGCGCAGGCGGTCGAGCGCGCCGATGAGGTGTTCGGCCTCGGTGCCGGCGACCGGCGGCTCCCACCAGGGATCGTCGTGAGTCATGCGGCCACCGTAGAGGCCGTTCCGGACGTTCCGCTTCCGGTAAAGATCGTGTCTGCGACTCACCTCGTAACTTGAACTGTTCCAGTTTAGGGGGATATGTTGTGGGCATGGCGTCCGACTTCGAGGTACAGCTTCGAGCGGCCTCGCTGCGCGTGACCCGGCCGCGGCTGGCAGTGCTCGGGGCGCTGCGCGACCATGCCCACGTCGACACCGACACGGTGATCTCCCTGGTGCGGGCCGAGCTCCCCAGGGTCTCCCACCAGGCGGTCTACGACGTGCTGCGCGCGCTCACCACGGCCGGCCTGGTGCGGCGCATCGAGCCCGCCGGCGCGGCCGCCCGCTACGAGTTGCGGGTGGGGGACAACCACCACCACCTCGTGTGCCGCTCCTGCGGCGTGATCGCGGACGTCGACTGCGCCGTCGGCGAGGCCCCTTGTCTCACCGCCTCCGACGACCATGGCTTCGTGATCGACGAGGCGGAGGTCGTCTACTGGGGCACCTGCCCCGACTGTACGAACCAACGCAGTGCCCAATGATGTGGCAGTCCGGAAGGAAATAGATGAGCGACACGCAGGACAACAGGCCGTCGAGCGCGCAGGGCGTGGACCGCAAGGAAGCGGCCGGCTGCCCGGTCGCACACGACTCGGTGACCTCGCACGGCAGCGAGAGCGAGAACCCGGCGATCGACTCGCCGACCTCCAAGAGGCACGGCCGTCCGCGCACGAACCGCGACTGGTGGCCCAACCAGCTCGACCTGTCGATGCTGCGCGCGCACTCGTCCAAGAGCAACCCGCTCGGGCAGGGCTTCGACTACGCCAAGGAGTTCGAGAAGCTCGACGTCGAGGCGCTCAAGCGCGACATCACCGAGGTGCTCACCACCTCGCAGGACTGGTGGCCCGCCGACTTCGGCCACTACGGCGGCCTGATGATCCGCATGAGCTGGCACGCCGCGGGCACCTACCGCATCCACGACGGCCGCGGCGGCGCCGGTGACGGCGGGCAGCGCTTCGCCCCGCTCAACAGCTGGCCCGACAACGCCAACCTGGACAAGGCCCGGCGCCTGCTCTGGCCGGTCAAGCAGAAGTACGGCCAGAAGATCTCGTGGGCCGACCTGCTCGTGCTCGCCGGCAACGTGGCCCTGGAGTCGATGGGCTTCAAGACCTTCGGCTTCGGCTTCGGCCGCAAGGACGTCTGGGAGCCCGAGGAGATCTTCTGGGGCCCCGAGGACGCCTGGCTCGGCGACGAGCGCTACATCTCCGAGAGCGAGATGGCGCCGGAGGTCGGCGCCACCGAGATGGGCCTCATCTACGTCAACCCGGAGGGCCCGCGCGGCAACGCCGACCCGGCCGCGGCCGCGCACTTCATCCGCGAGACCTTCGGCCGGATGGCGATGAACGACGAGGAGACCGTCGCCCTCATCGCCGGCGGCCACACCTTCGGCAAGACCCACGGCGCCGGCGTCGCCGACGACCACGTGGGCCCGGAGCCGGAGGGCGCGCCGCTGGAGGCGCAGGGCCTCGGCTGGCTGAGCACGCACGGCAGCGGCAAGGCCGGTGACACGATCACCAGCGGCCTCGAGGTGACGTGGACCGACCTGCCCACCCAGTGGAGCAACCGCTTCTTCGAGATCCTCTTCGGCTACGAGTGGGAGCTCACCACGAGCCCCGGCGGCGCCAAGCAGTGGGTCGCCAAGGACGCCGAGGAGATCATCCCCGACCCGTTCGACCCGGCGAAGAAGCACAAGCCGACGATGCTGACGACCGACCTGTCGCTGCGCGTCGACCCGATCTACCGCGAGATCTCGCTCCGCTTCCTCAACAACCCGGACGAGTTCCAGCTCGCCTTCGCCAAGGCCTGGTACAAACTGCTGCACCGCGACATGGGCCCGGTCAGCCGCTACCTCGGGCCGTGGGTGGCCGAGCCCCAGCTGTGGCAGGACCCGGTGCCGGCCGTCGACCACGAGCTCGTCAGCGACGCCGACGTGGCCGCGCTCAAGGAGCAGATCCTGGCCTCCGGCCTCACCACCACCCAGCTCGTCACCACCGCCTGGGCCTCGGCCGCGAGCTTCCGCTCCACCGACAAGCGCGGCGGCGCCAACGGCGCCAGGATCCGCCTCGAGCCGCAGCGCAACTGGGAGGTCAACCAGCCCGAGCAGCTCGCGACGGTCCTGCCCGTCCTCGAGGACATCCAGCGCAAGTTCAACGAGGGCGGCGGCGCGAAGATCTCGCTCGCCGACCTGATCGTGCTGGGCGGCTCGGCCGCGGTCGAGAAGGCTGCCCAGGAGGCCGGCGTGCCCGTGACGGTGCCGTTCCACCCGGGCCGCACCGACGCCTCGCAGGAGCAGACCGACGTCGAGTCCTTCAGCGTCCTGGAGCCGCGCGCCGACGGGTTCCGCAACTACGTGCGGGCCGGCGAGAAGACCCAGCCCGAGGTGCTGCTCGTCGACCGGGCGTACATGCTGGACCTGACCCCGCCGGAGATGACCGTCCTCGTCGGCGGCCTGCGCTCCCTCGGGGCCAACTACGGCGGCGCCGAGCACGGCGTCCTCACCGACCGGCCCGGCGTGCTCACCAACGACTTCTTCGCCAACCTGCTCTCCCCGGGCACCCGGTGGAAGGCGTCGGAGTCGGAGGAGAACGTCTACGAGATCCGCGACGCGGCCACGGACGAGCTGAAGTGGACCGCCACGGCGGTCGACCTCATCTTCGGCTCCAACTCGCAGCTGCGCGCCCTCGCCGAGGTCTACGCCAGCGACGACGCCCGCGAGAAGTTCGTCACGGACTTCGTCGCGGCCTGGACCAAGGTCATGGAGCTCGACCGCTTCGACCTGGCCTGATCCGCACCACACCGCCGAGCCCGGCCGATCACCGCGATCGGCCGGGCTCGTCGTTCCCTACGGGGCAGCCGGCCCGGTCACGACCTCGACCGGCGGAACCAGCGCCGGTGCGTCCGCACGAACGTCACCAGGAACAGCACCTGGATGCCGCCCTCGACCAGCGGCCTGCGTCACACCTCGTGGCGGAGTGGGCTGAGCCAGATCGGTATCCAGCTGAGCGCCATGAGCGCTGCGCCTGTCCACATTGCCGTCCCGATGCCCCAGACCTCGCCAAGAAGGCCCGCCAGCAGACCACCGACGCCGACCGCACCCATGAGGATCAGGCGCATGGTGGCGTTCATCCGGCCGAGCATGGGGTCGGGCGTGACCTTCTGCCTGAAGCTGACGAGCAGCACGTTGTTCACCCCTGTCCGGAAGCACAAGACGCTCCATGCGGCCGCCGAGATCCAGACGCTCCAGCCCACGAACGGCACCAGAAGCGCGAACGGCGCGGTGGCCAGGCCGACGATCCACACGGCACGCCCGTGGCCGAGCCGACGGCCGATCAGGTGAGCCGTCGAGGAACCGGCCAGCACACCGAGCCCGCCGATGGCAAGGTAGGCCCCGAGCACCCAGGCGGGATGCCCGAGCTCGTTGACGAGCAGCACGGGCAGCAGCGTCGAGCAGAGCGGGAAGGCGAGGTTCGTCATGCCGCCTTGTGCCGCGATGGCGATGAGGACCCGGTTGCCGAAGAGGAATCGCACCCCCTCGCCGATCTGCCGTCCGAGTCGCTCGCCGGGTACGGGGGCGGGCGCGGGTTCGGGCTTGCTGATCCGGCGTAGCCACACGGCCGACCACAGGTAGGTGAGCGCGTCGAGCAGGATCGCCACCGGCGCGCCCGCGAGAGCCACCAGCACTCCGGCGGAGCTTCTGCCGCCCACGTCCATCGCCGCGTTCGTGCCGACGAGCACCGAGTTCGCGGCGGTGAGCCGGTCCCGGCCGACCAGGTGCGGGACTGTGCTCTGGGAGGCGACGTCGAAGAAGAGCGTGCCGACTCCCGTCCCGATGGCGACGCCGTACAACTGGGTCATCGTGAGAGCGTCCAGCCACCACGTGACGGTTACCGACACCAGAAGCGCGGCGCGAACCAGGTCCGTCGCGATCATCACCGGGCGGCGCCTGACCCGGTCCACCCATGCTCCTGCGGGCAGGCCGAGCACGAGCACGGTGATGGTGGTGAGGGCGCTGAGCAGTCCCACTTCGCCGGGCCCCGCGTTGAGCGCGATCACCGCGAGCAGGGGCATCGCCACGTAGCCGACCTGGGTTCCGAACTGGCTGACCGCCGACGCCAGGAAGAGGTTTCTGAAGGAGGGGTCATGCAGGAGCGGAGGTTCGGCAGCAGTTGTCATGACACCTAGATGATGGAATCGTCGGTCCGGCGCTATTGATTAAGCAGAGGACGAATCGGATGGGCCTTGAGCTGACGTTCACCGCACAGGACGCAGCCAATGTCCGTTTCGCGGTTTCTCCTCTGTGGGAGGTCGTCGCCAGTGTGCGGGTGGTGAAGAATCCGGCCGCGCATGCCGTGCTCAAGCCCTGGGCCGAACGTGTGCGGCGGCGGCTCGCCGATGTCGACTGGCGGTTGCTGTCCGACCTGGTGCCGGTGCCGACGATCTCGATCGTCGGCTTCGTCTGTCCGCCGCCCTCGACCTCCGTGCCCGACCTGGAGGTCGAGCTGGCCGGAATGACGGCGATGGCATCCCAGGTTCAGGAGGGTCTCGACGTCTGGGACGGTCCGCGCACCCGGGCACTCCAAGAGCTCTACGCCGACCCCGTGGGCGGCCTCGAACGGCTGGCCGAGGAGATCCGCGGCTACTGGGAAGCGGCCATCGCGCCCTACTGGCCGCGCGTACGGGCCCTGCTCGAAGGCGATGTGCTCTACCGCGCCAGGTTGCTGGCCGAGGGCGGTCTGCGGCGCATGCTCAGCGACCTTGACCCCGCCGTGACGTGGGAGGGAGAGACACTGCACCTGCCCAGGACGGTCTGCGAGGGTGTGCGCCCGCTGGGCGGCCTGGGACTGTTGCTCGTGCCGTCGGTGTTCACCTGGCCGCGTGTCTTCTCCATCACGACCCCGCCCTGGCAGCCCACGATCCGTTACCCCCCGCGCGGTGTCGCGACGCTCTGGGAGCACCGCGAGAGCGACCCGCCACAGGCGCTGGCCGCCGTGCTCGGCCGGACCCGCACCCGGCTGCTGGCCGCACTCGACCAACCCGCGTCGACCAAGGAACTGGCCGCCCGTCTCGACCTGTCGGAGCCGGGCGCGAACCAGCACCTCACCGCTCTCCGCAGGGCCGGATTGGCCAGCGCGCACCGCACGGGGAGATACGTGCTCTATGCCCGTACGGCTGTCGCCGAGACGCTGCTCGCCGGCGACGCGAGTCCCGTCCCGAGCGGTCACGAGTACGGACGGGCGGGAATCGCCGAACTCCTTGACCCACCCCGGGCCCACTGACGACCAGGAGCGGCGCCGGCCCATGAAGGAGCGCAGCGGGTCCGGCGGTGCGGGCGCCGACGATGCGCAAGGCCGTCAGACAGTGACCACGTTTTTGGGGTTACCTCTTGACGCAACAAATGAACGCTCTTTTAATTCGCACATGGGTCGCATCGCCGGCGTGAGCGCCGCGGAAACCCGGGAGAGGCTGCTGCTCGCCGCCGCGGAGGTGTTCGCCGAGCGCGGCTACGACGGCACGCGGGTCGCCGACATCGCCGCCGCCGCGGGCGTCAGCAACGGGGCGATGTACGCCCACTTCGGATCCAAGGCCGAGCTGATCGTGGCGGCGCTGCGCGCCCACGGGCGGCAGACGCTGGCCAGGCTGGTCGCCGCCGACCCGGACCGTACGGCCACCGAGCTGCTGCTCGTCCTCGGCGGGAACCTGCCGCGCCGCCGCGACGCGCCCGGTTACCTCATCGTGGAGGCCCTCACCGCCGCCCGCCGCGACGAGGACATGGCCCGCCCGATGCGCGACTACGTCGGCGAGCGCGCCGAATGGCTCGCCGGGCTGGTCCGCGCCGCCCAGGACGACGGCGAGCTCGACCCCGCACTGCCGGCGGGCGCGCTGGCCCACTTCTGCCTGCTCCTCGCCATGGGCAGCGCGCTGATCACCCCCGACCTGCACGCCGTCGAGGACGAGGAGTGGACGGCGCTGCTCACCCGCGTCGTCCGGGCGTTCGCCCCCGGCACCCCACCAGAGAGCGGAGCACCCCAGTGAAAGTGAAGATCGACCCGGAACGTTGCCAGGGGCACGGCCGTTGCTACGACCTGGCTCCCGCGCTGTTCGCCGAGGACGACGAGGGCTACGGCCAGGTCGTCGGCGACGGCGCCGTGCCGGAGGGCGAGGAGCGCACGGCGCGCCTGGCGGTGGCCAACTGCCCCGAGCGGGCGATCGAGATCCTCTAGGAGGGCGTGGCATGACCGTTGACGACCGCTTCACCCAAGGCTTCCGTGAGACCCGCGAGGACGAGCCGCTCGGCACGCGCAACGAGGTCATCACCGGCCCCGTCTCCGACTGGGCGACCGACTTCTCCCACTTAGAGCCGGAGTGGGCCGCGGACCCGTACCCCATCCAGGACGACCTGCGCCGGCGCTGCCCCATCGCGCACACGGACCGGTTCGGCGGCGGCTGGCTGCCCACCCGCTACGAGGACGTCGCGGCCGTCGCCTACGACACCGAGCGCTTCTCGTCCCGTTCGATCATCATGAGCAACTTCCGCCCGCCCAAGGAGCTGGCCCCGGTGGGCGGCACGCCGCCGATCTCCTCCGACCCGCCCTTCCACCACGACGCCCGCAAGCTGCTGCTGCCGGCCTTCACCAAGACGGCCGTCTCCCGGATGGAGGGGCCCACCCGGGCCTTCTGCCACCAGCTCATCGACGCCTTCGAGGGCCGCGACGTCGTCGACGCCGCCCGCGACTACGCCCAGCACATCCCGGTCCGCGTCATCGCCGACATGCTCGGCTTCCCGCAGGAGGACGGGCCCCGGTTCCGCGAGTTCATCGAGAGCTCGCTCGAAGGCGTCAACCTGCCGCCCGAGGAGCGGATCGAGCGGATGGACGAGCTGTTCGACTACCTGCTCGCCCAGATCCGCGACCACCTCGACCACCCGCGCGACGACCTGACGACGTACCTCATCGAGGCCGAGCTGTACGGCCGCAAGCTCGACCCGTCCCACGTGGCCGGCACGATGGCGCTGCTGCTCATCGCGGGCATCGACACGACCTGGAGCGCCATCGGCGCGTCCCTGTGGCATCTGGCGAAGACGCCCGCCGACCGCGAGCGGCTGGTCGCCGAGCCCGGCCTGGTGCCGACCGCGATGGAGGAGTTCCTGCGGGTGTACGCGCCCGTGACGATGGCCCGGCTGGTCAAGGAGGACATGCACTGGAACGGCGTGGACATGAAGGCCGACGACTGGGTGCTGCTGTCGTTCCCCGCGGCCAACCGTGACCCCGCGCAGTTCGAGCAGGCGGACGAGGTCGTCATCGACCGCAAGGTCAACCGGCACGTGGCCTTCGGCCTCGGCATCCACCGCTGCGTGGGCTCCCATCTGGCCAGGATGGAGCTGCGGGTGGCGCTGGAGGTGTGGCTGGAGCGGGTGCCGGCGTTCGAGCTCGCCGACCCGGCCGGGGTGACCTGGGCGGCCGGCCAGGTACGCGGCCCGCGCAGCCTGCCCCTGCGGCTCGGCCGGCCGTAGAAGGTCACCCCGTAACCCGGCCGGCGTGGAACGCGGGTGACGGGGCACATCACAGCGGGGCCGTCCGGTACCCGGACCGACCAGCGGTGAGGTGAGACCAGAACATGCCGACCGTCGTACTGATCGGCACGCTCGACACCAAGGGCGAGGAGTACGCGTGGCTGCGCAACCGGCTCGTCGAGCTGGGCAGCGACGTCGTCGTGATCGACGTGGGCGTGGGCGAGCACGGGGACACCCTGCTCGCCGACGTCCCCGCCAGGCGGGTCGCCGAGGCGGCGGGCGCGGACCTGCGGGCGCTGCGGGAGGCGGGCGACCGGGGCGCGGCCGTCGCGGCGATGGGGGAGGGCGCGGCCGCGATCCTCGACGGGCTGCACGGCGACGGCCGGGTGGACGCCGTGCTGGCGCTGGGCGGCAGCGGCGGCTCCTCGATCGCCGCGCGGGCCGTCCGCGACCTGCCGATCGGGCTGCCCAAGCTCATCGTCTCCACGATGGCGGCCGGGGACGTCTCGCCCTACGTCGGGGCCAGGGACGTCACGATGATGTACAGCGTGGTCGACATCGCCGGGATCAACCGGCTCTCGCGCGCCATCCTCGGCAACGCGGCGGCCGCCGCCGCGGGCATGGCGCGGGTCTTCCAGCTCGCCAAGGCCGCGCAGACCGCGGGGCTGCCGGACCGGCCGCTGGTCGGGGCGTCGATGTTCGGGGTCACCACCCCGGCCGTGGACGCCGCCCGCGACCGGCTCACCGAGCTCGGCTACGAGGTGCTGGTCTTCCACGCCACCGGCTCCGGCGGCCGGGCGCTCGAGGGCCTGGCCGGCAGCGGCATGCTGGCCGGGGTGCTCGACCTGACCACCACCGAGCTGGCCGACGACCTGGTGGGCGGCGTGCTGTCGGCGGGGCCTGACCGGCTCACCGCCGCCGGGCGGCACGGCGTGCCGCAGGTCGTCGCGCCCGGCGCGCTCGACATGGTGAACTTCGGGCCGCAGGACAGCGTGCCCCCCGAGTTCGCCGGCCGCCTGCTGTACGCGCACAACCCGACCGTGACGCTGATGCGCACCACGCCGGAGGAGATGGGCGAGCTCGGCCGCCGCGTGGCCGCCAAGCTGCGCCGGGCGCGCGGCCCGGCCGCGCTGTTCCTGCCCCGGCGGGGAGTCTCCGCGCTGGACGCGCCCGGCGGCGCGTTCGCCCGCCCCGACGCCGACGCCGCCTGCTTCGAGGCCCTGGTGGAGGGCCTGCGCGGCTCCGCCGTCGCCGTCGAGGACCTGGACCTGCACATCAACGACCCCGCCTTCGGCCGGGCCATGGCCGACCGGCTGGACGAGCTGATCACCGGAGGTGCCGCATGAACCGGCAGGACGTCCTCGGCAGGCTGCGCGCGACGGTCGCCGCCGGCCGGCCCGTGATCGGCGCGGGCGCCGGCACCGGCCTGTCGGCCAAGTGCGCCGAGGCTGGCGGCGTGGACCTGATCATCATCTACAACTCCGGCCGCTACCGGATGGCGGGGCGGGGCTCGCTGGCCGGGCTGCTGCCGTACGGCGACGCGAACCAGATCGTCGTGGAGATGGCCGCCGAGGTGCTGCCGGTCGTACGGGACACGCCGGTGCTGGCCGGGGTGTGCGGGACGGACCCGTTCCGGGTCATGCCGTACTTCCTCGACCAGCTCAAGGCGATGGGCTTCGCCGGCGTGCAGAACTTCCCGACCGTCGGCCTGTACGACGGCACGTTCCGGCAGAACCTGGAGGAGACCGGCATGGGCTTCGACCTGGAGGTCGAGCTGATCCGGCAGGCCCGCGAGCGCGACCTGGTCACCGCCCCCTACGTCTTCGACGAGGAGCAGGCGCGGGCCATGACCGAGGCCGGGGCCGACGTGCTGGTGCCGCACGTCGGCCTGACCACCAAAGGCAGCATCGGCGCCGGCACCGCGCTGAGCCTGGACGAGGCCGCCGCGCGGGTGCAGGCCATGCGGGACGCCGCCGTCGCGGTCCGGCCCGACGTGCTGGTGCTCTGCCACGGCGGGCCCATCGCCGAGCCGGAGGACGCCGCGCACGTGCTGGCGCGTACCGAGGGGGTGGCCGGGTTCTTCGGCGCCTCGTCGGTGGAGCGGCTGCCGACCGAGCGGGCCATCACCGAGCAGGTCCGCGCCTTCAAGGCGCTGCGCCCGGGGGCGTGACCAGGGCCGCGCGGCCCGCTCGCCTAGCATGGAACGGGATGGAACGCCCTCCCCCCGGACGATCGCACCACACCGGGAGGGACCTTATGGGGACGACACCGCAGCCGACCGCCGGTCTGGCGGAAGTGAAGGAACGCCAGCGGCTCGCCTGGGAGTCCGGCGACTACGCCCGCGTCGGCGTGACCCTGCAGCCGATGGCCGAACGCCTCGTGGAGGCGGCGGGCGTGCGCGCCGGGCAGCGCGTGCTCGACGTCGCCTGCGGCCAGGGCAACGCCGCGCTCGCCGCAGCCCGGCGCTTCGCCGAGTCCACCGGCGTCGACTACGTGCCCGCCCTGCTGGAGCAGGGGCACAAGCGGGCCGCGGCCGAGCGCCTGGAAGTGGCGTTCGCCGAAGGGGACGCCGAGGCGCTGCCGTTCCCCGACGCCGCCTTCGACGTCTCGCTCAGCACCGTCGGCGTGATGTTCGCCCCCGACCAGGAGCGGGCCGCCGCCGAGCTGCTGCGCGTGACCCGGCCTGGCGGCACGGTCGCGCTGGCCTCCTGGACGCCCGATGGGCTGGTGGGCGAGATGTTCCGGACGATCGGCAAGTACGCCCCGCCCCCGCCGCAGGTCCGCTCGCCCATGCTGTGGGGCACGCCGGAGCGGCTGCGCGAGCTGTTCGGCGGCGAGGTCGAGTGGACCGCGCTCACCACCCGTACGTTCGAGTTCGCCTTCCACTCGCCCGAGCACTTCGCCGACTGGTTCATCGCCTACTACGGGCCGATCCACCGGATGGCGGGCACGCTCGACGAGGACACCCGGCGCGGCTTCGCCGCCGAGCTGGCCGGGGTGCCGGTCGCCTTCAACCGGTCCGGCGACGGGACGCTGCTGGCGGCCGGCGACTACCTGGAGGCCGTCGGCGTGCGCCGCTAGACCAGGGCCAGGTAGCCGGCGAGCTCTTCGGCGGAGTCGGTGGCGATCCCCACGTACCCGTCGGGCCTGATCAGGGTGTGCCGCCTGCCGCCGTACGGCGCGGCGGGCGCGTACGCCCGCACCGGCGGCCCGGCGGGGACGGCGGGCGCGGGGTCCGGCGACAGCAGGGTGAAGTGCGGCCCCCTCAGCAGGTCGAACATCCGCGCCCGGCGGCCGCCGGCGAGCCGCACCGGCCCGTCCGGCACCCGGTCGCCGCCGGCGCGGGCCAGGGTGCCGCCCCGGTAGCCGAGCCGGAGCTGGTAGGTCTCCTCGTCGCGCCTGAACGTCCTCCGGTCGTGCAGGTCGGTGCTGAGTCCCAGCACGCGGGCCGCGACCGGGCGGCGCTCCTCCTCGTAGGTGTCCAGCAGCGCGCCCGGCGCGCCGGAGAGCGCGCGGGCGAGCTTCCAGCCCAGGTTGTACGCGTCCTGCACGCCGGTGTTGAGCCCCTGCCCGCCCGCGGGGGAGTGCACGTGCGCGGCGTCCCCGGCGAGGAACACCCGCCCGGCGCGGTAGCGGTCGGCCAGCCGGATGTTGACCCGGTAGAGCGAGGACCACAACAGCTCGGTGACCCGCGCCCGGCCCTGCATCGAGCGTTCGGTGAAGACCCGCTGGAAGCCGGCCCGCGTCAGGTCGGGCTCCACGCCCGGCCGGAGCGGCGCGAGGAGCTGGAACGTGCCGGTGCCCGCCATCGGGTAGAGCGCCAGCATGCCCTTGCCGGGCCGGAGCCAGACGTGGATGTGGTCCCGGTCGAGCCCGTCCACCCGTACGTCGCCGAGCATCATGCGCTCCTCCTCCCGCGTCTCGCCCGCGAAGCCGATGCCGAGCGCCTTGCGCACCGGGCTGCGTCCCCCGTCGGCCGCCACGAGGTAGCGGGCCCGGACCGTCGCGCCGGTGCCCAGCCGGGCGGTCACGCCGTCCGCGTCCTGCTCGAAGCCGGTCAGCTCCGCGCCGTGCTCCACCTTCCCGCCCAGCTCCGCCAGCCGCTCGCGCAGGACCTCCTCGGTGCGCCACTGCGGGTGCATCAGCACGGTCGGGTACGGCACGGCCTCGCTGGCCGCCGCCCGCCGGTGCATGCGGCCCTGGTAGAGCGGCACCCTGCCGACCCTGACCCGCAGCGGCGGGTACGGCGCCGCCGTCGCCAGCACCCGTCCGATCACCCCGAGGTCGTCGAGGATCTCCAGCGTGCGCGGCTGCAGCCCTTTGCCCTTCGACCCGGCCGAGGGCTCCGGCGCCCGCTCCACCAGTCGGTGGTCGATGCCGCGTCTGGCCAGCTCCACCGCGAGCGTGAGCCCCGTGGGCCCGGCGCCGGCGATGAGCACGTTCGTGTCGCCCGTCGTGTCGCCCGTCGTGTAGTCCGTCATGCGCCCCACCGTGCCGGGCGGCGCTGCCGGATCTCTGTCAGCCCGCTGCCGGGGCGCCCGCGCGGAGCTGGCTGCGCAGGTCCACGGCGCGGTGCAGGTAGTGGGCGGCCAGCATGGGCCGCCCGGCCGCCCGGTAGAGCTCGCCGAGCGCCTGGAAGGCGTCCGCCTCGCCGCTGCGGTCGCCGAGCTGCTGGAAGATCTCCAGCGAGCGTTGCAGCTCGGCCGAGCCATGCGAGCGGTCGCCGCGCGCCGCGTGCAGCCCGCCGAGGCTGCGCAGCGCGTACGCGCCGCAGTGCCGGTCGCCCAGCGTCTCGAAGATGTCCAGCGCCCGCCCCTGGAACCGCATCGCCTCGTCGGGCTCGGCGGCGAGCGTGTGCAGGCGGCCGAACTGCATGGACACGCAGCCCTCGCGATGGTCGTCGCCCAGCTCGCCGGCCAGCCGCAGCGCCTCGCCGAGCCAGCGGGACGCCTGCCCGAGGTCCTGCAGCGACAGGTGGACGCGGCCGATCGCCTGCCGCGCGTACGCCTCCCCGTCGGCGTCGCCCTCGGCCAGGAACATGGCCAGCGCGTGCCGGAACCGGCCGAGCGCCCGCCGGTGCCGGCCGGAGAACTCGTCGGCGGCGCCCAGCCCGCAGATCGAGATCGCCTCGCCGCGGGCGTCCCCCAGCTCACGGAAGATCACCCGGGCGCGGCGCAGCATGCCGGCCGCCTCGGCGTAGCGGTCCTGATAGATGCTGACCTGGGCGAGGCCGCGCAGCATGGCGGCCTCGCCGCGCCGGTCGCCGGCGGCAGTGGCGCTGTCCAGCGCGACCTGGTGGGTGAGCCGCCACTCCTCCAGGCGGCAGTGCAGGTCGAAGTAGGGGACGAGGGTCGCGGCCAGCCCCCACGCCGCCTGCGCGGGGCCGTGGCTCGCGGCCAGCCGTACGGCCTCGACCAGCGCCTCCCGTTCGGCGTCGAACCAGGTGAGCGGGTCGGCGGTGAGGCGGCCCAGCAGCTCGTCGGCCGGGCGCCACCGGGGCGCGGCCCCGGCCGGCACGCTGAACAGCGTGGTCGGCAGGCGGGCCGCGGCGTGCTCGGCGGCGCTCGTCCAGCCGCCCAGCACCCGTGCCAGGGCCTGGCGTTCGGCGTCGCCGTCCGCGCGCTCGCGCGCGGTGCAGCGCACCAGGTCGGGCAGCCGGTAGCGGGGCTGGCCCAGGGGATCGGTGCCGACCAGGCGGAGCAGGCTGACGTCCACGAGCGTGTCCACGACGGCGTCGCTGCGGTGCCGGTCGAGCACGGCGTCGGCCACCCATCCGGGTACGGTCCCCGGCCCGAGCAGGCCGAGCGCGCGCAGGGTGAGGGCGGCCTCGCCGGGCAGGCGGCGGTAGCTGAGCTCGACGGAGGCGCGTACCTCCAGGTCGCCGGCGCGCAGCTCGTCCAGCCGGGTGTGCTCGTCGTCGAGCCGCCGCCGCAGCTCCTGCAGCGACCAGCCGGGACGGGCGGCCAGCCGCGCCCCGGCGACGCGGAGCGCCAGCGGGAGCCCCGCGCAGGCGGCCACGATCGTCCGCGCCGCCTCCGGCTCGGCCGCCACCCGGCCCGTCCCGGCGATCCTGGCCAGCAGCTCGCCGCCCTCGGCGGGGGTGAGCGCGTCCAGCTCCACCAGGACGGCGCCGGGTAACTCGGTGATGCGGCGGCGGCTGGTCACCAGGACGGCGCAGCCGCTGCCGGGTAACAGAGGGCGCACCTGGGCCGCGTCGGCGGCGTCGTCCAGGAGGACCAGTACGGGGCGGCCGGCGAGGAGGGAGCGGTAGAGCGTGGCGCGCTCGTGCGCGGAGGCGGGCAGCGCGCTCCCGGCCACGCCCAGCGCGCGCAGGGCCTCGGCCAGCAGGTCGGCGGGGGCGGCCGGGGTCTCGGCCGTGCCGCCCAGCGACAGGTGGAGCTGGCCCTCGGGGTAGGCGTCGCGGACGGCGTGCGCGCAGTGCACGGCCAGCGCGGTCTTCCCGATCCCGGGCGGCCCGGTGACCACGGCGACCGCCGGCGGCCCGGCCGGCGGCACGGAAACCGGTTCGGACAGGAGGCGGGTCAGGGCGGTCACGTCGGCGGCGCGGCCGGTGAAGTCGGGCACGTCGGCGGGGAGCTGGTGCGGCACGGGCGGCTGATAGCCGAGCCGGCCCGGCTCCTCGTCGGCGAGCACGGCCGCGTGGGCGTCACGCAGGTCCGGTCCCGGCTCGATGCCGAGGTCGTCCACGAGCTGCCGCCGGATCTCGGTGTAGGCGTGCAGCGCCTCCGCCCGCCGCCCGCCCCGGTGCAGCGCGACGATGAGCCGCTGCCACAGATCCTCCCGGTACGGGTGCTCGCCGATCAGCGCCCGCAGGTCGTCCGCGGCCGCCGCGTACTCCTCGCGGGCGAGTTTCGCCTCCGCGAGCTCCTCGGCGGCGGCGAGCCTGGCCTGCACCAGGGCGCGCAGCCGCCCGTCCCACATCGGGCTGGCGGGCAGGTCGGACAGCGGCGTGCCGCGCCACAGCGCCAGCGCGTCGCGCAGGTGCCCGGCCGCCTCCCGGGTGCGCCCGGCGGCCCGCGCCCGCTCCACGAGCTCCTCGAACAGCAGCATGTCGAGCTGCCCGGCCGCCAGCTCGACGGCGTACCCGGAGGGGTGGGTGACGATCCGGCCGCCGGCCGCGGCGACGGGGCCGCGCAGGGCGCTGACGTACGTCCGCAGGTTCGCCACCGCCGACGACGGCGCCCGCGCCGGCCACAGCACCTCGATGAGCGCGTCCGAGCCGACGATCTGGTTGGCCTCCAGCAGCAGCGAGGCCAGCAGCAGCCGGGGCTTGCGACCTGCGACGCGCAGCGTCTGGTCCGCCCTGCGGACCAGCAGGGGCCCCAGGACGCCGAAGTTCGGCTGGTCAACCACTACGAACGCACCTGCTCCTCCGATGGCGCCGGAGCGCCTGTACGTCGGGTCGTCGTTCATGCCGGTTCGGTCTTTATACCGATTTTGGAGGTTCCCTGTATGCCGTACCCGCAATCTTGGTCGCCAGCAGAAAGCGCAGCACCAGCTGATCCAGAAAGGATCCGTATGAGATCCACGCGGGTACTTACGGTGGGCTTTGTCCTGCTTGCCGGGCTCATCGGCGGCCAAACCGCCTCGGCCGCGCCGACCTCGGCATCGGACCCGAACGACCCGCCGAACCAGGTGAAGGTCCCGGAGGTGTCCACCCTGGCCGCGCCGAGCTTCCAGCTTCCGTTCCCCTGCGGCCAGTCGTGGACCGGCAACTCCAGCAACAGCAGCGCCCACCAGTCCTACGAGATCGACTTCAACCGCGGCAGCACCGCGGACGCCGACCTCGGCGACACCGTCGTGGCCGCCGCGGCCGGCACCGTCGTGATCTCGGCCCACCAGGGCTCCGTCAACGGCTACGGCAACCTGGTCAAGATCGACCACGGCGGCGGCTGGACGTCGTACTACGCCCACCTGAACGTGCGCTCGGTCAGCGCCGGCGCCCAGGTGACGCAGGGCCAGAAGATCGGCACCGTGGGCAACACCAGCAAGCCCGGCAACAACATCAGCCCCCACCTGCACTACGAGGTCCGCGAGGGCGACGGCTACCCCGGCAACATCCGCAAGGCCGTCTTCGGCGGGACCACCTTCGGCTACCCGACCCAGACCCTGACTTCCAAGAACTCCTGCTCCGGCAGCACCAACCCGCACACCCCCGAGGAGGTCTGCGGCTCCGGCTACAAGGTGATCGACTCGGCCGCGCTCGGCACGGCGGGCACCGTCTACCTGCTCTACAACTCCGGCAACGGTTACAACTGCGTGGCCACGCTGAAGAAGACCTCGCTCGGCACCGCCACCGCCGCCAGCGCCTACCTGGAGGTCCAGGGCAAGGCGCGGGTGACCGACAGCGGCAACTTCGCCTACTACGCCGGCCCGGTCCGCGCCGCGGCCGCCGACAAGTGCGTCAAGTGGGGCGGCAAGGCCGGCTCGTCCACCTACGACAGCCCCTTCGAGCACTGCGGCTGATCCCGGGAGCGATCCCGTGGCCGGCCCCCGGCCGGAGCGGCCGCCGCCCCCCTCCACACTCGCGGCGGCCGCTCCTTCCCCCCGAACCCGTTGAGGAGAACTCCGTGCAGTCCCGACTCCGCCGCCACGCCGCCGTGCTGCTGGCCGGCGCGCTGATCCCGCTCGCCGCGCCGCCTGTCACGGCGCACGCCGCCCCCGCCGCCCGTACGGCCACGGCGGGCGCGCTGGCCGCCGCGTTCGCCGGCGCCGCGGCCACGTACGAGGTGCCCCGCGACCTGCTGGTGGCCCTCGCCTACGCAGAGACCCACCTGGACGGGCACGACGGCGCGCCCAGCGCCAGCGGCGGCTACGGCGTGATGCACCTGGTCAGCAACCCCGCCAACCACTCGCTGGAGCGCGCGGCCACCCTGACGGGCAAGCCGGCCGCCACGCTGCGGAACGACGACGCGGCCAACATCGCGGGCGGCGCCGCCGTGCTCCGCGCGCACGCCGACGACCTCGGGCTGAGCGCCGCCGCCCGCAAGGACCCGGCCCAGTGGTACCAGGCGGTCGCCAGGTACGGCGGCGCCGCCTCGGCCGACGTCGCCCGCCTGTACGCCGACACCGTCTACGACCTGCTGGCCACCGGCGTCCGCGCCACCACGCCCGCCGGCGAGACGGTCACCGTGCCGGCCCGCGCCGTCCAGCCGCAGCGCGGCCCGTACGCCAAGGCCGAGGACCTCGACGCGCCCAACACCCTGGCCGCGGCCGTCGACTACCCCGGCGCGACCTGGGCCGCGGCGAACAGCGCCAACTACGCGGTCTCCAGCCGCCCGTCGAGCGACGCCATCGACCGCATCGTCATCCACGTCACGCAGGGCTCCTACGCCGGCACCATCTCCTGGTTCCAGAACCCCAGCGCCAAGGTCTCGTCCCACTACGTCGTCAAGTCCTCCAACGGCGCCATCACCCAGATGGTGCGCGAGAAGGACCGCGCCTTCCACGCCGGCGACTACAACCGCCGCTCGGTCGGCATCGAGCACGAGGGCTACGTCAGCGACGCCTCCTGGTTCACCGACGCGATGTACCGCGCCTCGGCGGCCCTGACCAGGAACATCGCCGACCGCTACGGCATCCCCAAGGACCGCACCCACATCGTCGGCCACAACGAGGTCCCCGGCGCCGACCACACCGACCCCGGCTCGAACTGGAACTGGTCGACGTACATGACGTACGTGACCGGCAGCACCACCCCGACGAACCCGCACACCCCCGAGGAGGTCTGCGGCTCCGGCTACAAGGTGATCGACTCGGCCGCGCTCGGCATGGCGGGCACCGTCTACCTGCTCTACAACTCCGGCAACGGCTACAACTGCGTGGCCACGCTGAAGAAGACCTCGCTCGGCACGGCCACCGCCACCAGCGCCTACCTGGAGGTTCAGGGCAAGGCGCGGGTGACCGACAGCGGCAACTTCGCCTACTACGCCGGCCCGGTCCGCGCCGCGGCCGCCGACAAGTGCGTCAAGTGGGGCGGCAAGGCCGGCTCGTCCACCTACGACAGCCCCTTCGAGCACTGCGGCTGAGCACCCGTCACGTCAGGCGGCCGCTCACCGCCTCGCTCACCATGGTCACGGCCGCCGCGCTGCCGGGCAGCACGTTGACCAGGGTGAAGAAGGCGTGCATCTGGCCCTCGAAGCGCCGGGACTCCACCGGCACCCCGGCCGCGCGCAGCCGCTCGGCGTACGCCTCGCCCTCGTCGCGCAGCACGTCGTGCTCGGCGGTCAGGACGACCGCGGGCGGCAGCCCGGACAGGTCGGCGGCGCGCAGCGGCGAGGCGTCCGGGTTGGCGCGGTCGGCGGGGTCGGGCGCGTAGTGGTCCCAGAACCACACCATCGAGTCGCGGCTCAGCATGAGCTGGTTCGCCGGGTCGGTGTAGGAGCCGTTGTCCAGGTCGCAGTCCGTCACCGGATAGACCAGCACCTGCAGCAGGATCTCCGGCCCGCCCTCGTCACGGGCGCGCTGGGCGGTCACCGCGGCCAGGTTGCCGCCCGCGCTGTCCCCGGCCACCACGATCGGCAGGCCGGGGAACGCAGCCGCGGCCCAGGTCAGGGCCGCGTAGGCGTCGCGGGCCGCCGTGGGGTAGCGGTGCTCGGGGGCCAGCCGGTAGTCCACCAGCGCGACCGTGCAGCCGGTGCGGGCGGCGAGCTGCCGGCCCAGGGTGTCGAACTCGTCGATGCCGCCGATCACCCAGCCGCCGCCGTGGTAGTAGAGGAGCACGCCGCGCGGCGTCTCCGACGGGACCAGGACGCGCGCGCCGAACGAGCCGCCGTCCTCGCCGTCGATAACCACCTCCTCGACGCGCACCATCTCCGGGCCGGGGCCGTAGAGGTCGCGGAGCGCGGCGAACGTGAGGCGCGCCTCGTCCGGCGTCATCTCGTGCAGCGGTTTGACCCCGGTGTCGCCCATCTGCAGCAGGAACTGGGTCGTCGCCTCGTCAAGGGCCATGGACGCACCTCACTGCGGGGGCCGGGGGCGGTGGGGGACACCCGTGAACGCCTCCCCAACGTAAGGTCCGGGCCCCGCCGCGTCAACGGACGGTGCCCGTCCGTTTTCCCGGCCCGCTGAACCGTTCACCCGGCCCGCCCGTGACGTCCTCCGGCGCGGGCCGATCGCCGTCCGGTCCGCCGGCCCGCCCGGCCGCCACCTGACCCGGACGGCAATTTGTCACGGAGCACACCGGCCGTTGTTTCCGGAAACTTTCCGGCAAATTGCTGTCATCGGTGATCCCTATTGGCGCGTTGACCCGCGTGAACGTCAACAACTCGCGCAGCAACATAGCAGCCTTCCACCCTCTTGACACGCGTCAAGCGGGCCCCTAAGTTGCCGCAATATTAACGGATCTTCGCGAAAGTTTCGGTTGGTGACATGACGGCCGGAAGGATGGCATGAGGGGTCAGGAACCATTCGACGACACCGGCCCGACTTCGGTGCTGGTCCAGAAGGCTGAGACCGCTTTTCCCGACCCCACTGGGAAAACGCTTCCCAACCGTCGGGAAGCCCGCGCCCGGACGGGCTCCTGGCGGCGCGCGCTCGGCCGTGACTGGCAGCTCTACACGCTGGCGGTGCTGCCCCTGGCGTTCTTCGTGATCTTCCGGTACGTGCCGATGCTCGGCAACATCATCGCCTTCCGCAAGTACGAGCCGGGCGGCAGCCTGTTCGGCGAGACCTGGGTGGGCCTTCGCTACGTGAAGATGTTCCTCGCCGACCCCTCGTTCTGGAACGTCTTCACCAACACCCTCGTCCTCGGCGCGCTCACCCTGCTGTTCTGCTTCCCGCTGCCGATCGTGCTGGCGCTGCTGCTCAACGAGGTGCGCAACGCCAAGGTCAAGCGTTTCCTGCAGTCGGTGTCGTACCTGCCGCACTTCCTGTCGGTGGTGATCGTGGCCGGTCTGGTCATGCAGCTCGTGGCCATCGACGGGCCGGTGAACCAGCTCGTCAAGGCCCTCGGCGGCGAGCCGACCGCGTTCATCCAGAAACCGGAGTGGTTCCGTACGATCTTCGTCTCCTCGGAGGTCTGGCAGACGGTCGGCTGGGGGACCATCCTCTACCTGGCCGCGCTGACCACCATCGACGAGCAGCTCTACGAGGCCGCGCGCATGGACGGCGCCGGGCGGTGGCGGCAGATCTGGCACGTCACCCTGCCCGGCATCCGGCCCACGGCCGTCACGCTGCTGATTCTCAACATCGGCACCTTCATGACCATCGGCTTCGAGAAGGTGCTGCTGCTGTACAACCCGCTGACCTACCCGACCGCCGACGTCATCACCACGTTCCTGTACCGGATGGGCGTGGAGTCCAGCAACCTCAGTTACGCCGCGGCGATCGGCCTGTTCGAGGCGCTGGTCGGCGTGGTGCTGATCGTGTCGGCGAACCTGATCTCCCGCCGAGCAGTAGGGACGAGCCTGTGGTGACCTTGGACCGTACCCGCGGCTACCGCGTCTTCCAGGGGATCAACGCCGTCATCCTGACCGGCGTGGTGATCGTGACGCTGTACCCGTTCGTCAACATCGTGGCGCGCTCGTTCAGCGAGGAGCGCTACATCGTGGGGGGCCAGGTCAACCTCGTCCCGCGCGGGTTCAACATCGAGACGTACAAGCTGGTCGTGTCGGACCCGATGTTCTGGACGAACTACCGCAACACGGTGATCTACACGGTCGTGGCGACCACGATCGCGATGTTCCTCACGACCTGCTACGCGTACGTGCTGTCGAAGAAGCACCTGAAGGGCCGCACCTTCCTCATCTGGATCGCGGTCTTCACCATGATCTTCTCCGGCGGCCTGATCCCGAACTACGTGCTGGTCAACAGCCTCGGCCTGACCGACACGATCTGGTCCGTCGTCCTGCCGAACGCCATCAGCGTCTTCAACCTCCTGGTCATGAAGACGTTCTTCGAGGGCCTGCCGCGGGACCTGGAGGAGGCCGCCGCCATCGACGGCCTCAACACCTACGGCGTCCTGTGGCGGATCGTGCTGCCGCTGTCCAAGGCGGTCATCGCGACCATGGTGCTGTTCTACGCGGTCTCGTTCTGGAACTCCTGGTTCACGGCGTTCCTCTACCTCAACGACGGCGACCTGTTCCCGGTGACCATCTACCTGCGCAACCTCATCGCCGGCGCGACCGGCGCGGAGGCCGCGGGCGCGGGGATCGCCGAGGCGTCGGCCGCCGCGGCCAACATCCAGGCCGTGACGATCATGCTCACCGTGCTGCCGATCCTGGCGGTCTACCCCTTCGTCCAGAGGTACTTCGTCTCCGGCGTCATGCTCGGCGCCGTCAAGGGCTGAGGTCTGTCTCCACAACGTCCCTCCGTCACCAAAGGAAGCTCCCCCCATGCGCGACATCTCACGGCGTCAGGCGATCATCGGACTGGGCGCGTTCACGTTCGTGCTCGCCGGCTGCGGCGAGGACGAGACTCCGAAGAAGGCCGCCGACGTGTCAGGCAACAGGGCCGCCGCGATGGCCAACTACGGCGTCAACCAGCAGTTCAAGGCGACCGAGCCGGTCTCGTTCGACGTGCTCTACAACAACCACTCGTTCTATCCGAACAAGAACGACTGGCTGCTCTGGCAGGAGCTCACCAAGCGCACGAACGTGACGCTGAAGCCGGTGGAGGTGCCGCTCAGCGACTACGAGAAGAAGCGCGGCCTGCTCGTGGGCTCCGGCCAGGCCCCGCTCATCATCCCGAAGACCTACCACCCGCAGGAGGAGGCGTTCGTCTCCTCGGGCGCGATCCTGCCGGTCAGCGACTACTTCGATCTCATGCCCAACCTCAAGGACAAGATCGCCAAGTGGAACATGGGCCCCGACCTGGACACCCTGCGCCAGGCCGACGGCCGCATCTACCTGCTGCCGGGCCTGCACGAGGAGGTCTGGGTCGACTACTCGCTGGCCGTCAGGACCGACATCCTGGAGAAGCTGAAGCTGGAGGTCCCCAAGACCTGGGACGACCTCTACACGGTGCTGAAGGCGATGAAGGCGGAGTATCCCGACCTCTACCCGATGACCGACCGCTGGGGCGTGCCGACGCCGGGCGGCAACCTGCTCAAGCTCGTCGCCCAGGCGTACGGCACCAAGGGCGGCTGGGAGTACCAGCACGCGACCTTCGACACCGCGAGCGGCAAGTTCGTCTACACGGGCGCGATGCCGCAGTACAAGCAGATGATCGAGTACCTCGCCAAGCTGGTGAAGGAGAAGCTGCTCGACCCGGAGAGCTTCACCCAGCAGGACGAGCAGGCCAAGCAGAAGTTCAACTCCGGCAAGTCGTTCGTCATCAGCACCAACGCTCAGACGATCATCAACGACTACCGGCCGACGCTGACCAAGCTCGTCCCCGACGCCAAGATCGCCAAGATTCCGGTGCCGATGGGCCCGGTCGGTGAGTACAAGATCGGCACCCGGCTGGAGAACGGCGTCATGATCTCCAAGAAGGCGCTGGAGAACAAGAACTTCGTCGCCATGATGCAGTTCATCGACTGGCTCTGGTACTCCGACCAGGGCGAGGAGTTCGCCAAGTGGGGCGTCGAGGGCGTCACGTACACCAAGGACGGGTCCGGGGCGTACCAGCTGGCCAAGGACATCGACTTCGTCGGGCTCAACCCCGGCGCGCCCAAGCACCTGCAGAAGGACTTCGGCTTCTCCAACGGCGTGTTCGCCTACGGCGGCACCACCGCGCTGCTCAACTCCACCTTCTCGCAGGAGGAGCTGGAGTTCCAGAAGGTGATGAACGCCCGCAAGGCGTGGCCGATCGAGCCGCCGCACCCGTTCAACGAGGAGGAGCGCGAGCAGGCGACGCTCTGGGAGACCCCGCTGAAGGACTACGTCACCCAGCAGACGCTCAAGTTCATCCTCGGCGAGCGCGACCTCGGCGAGTGGGACGCCTACGTCAAGGAGCTGGAGGGCAAGAACATGGCCTCCTACGTGAACCTGGTCAACACCGCCTACGACCGTTTCAAGAAGGAGCACGGCTGAGCGCCATGAGCACCCGGACCGGGGGAGCGGCGGCCGGATCGCGCTTCGGAGAGGGGCCGCTCTCCCGCGCCGCCGCGCTGATCTACACCCTGATGGTCGTCGAGGCCATGTTCCTGCTCGCCGTCGCGCCGGGCCTGGCCGCGCTGACCCTGCTCGGCGGCGACGCCAGTAACGTGCCGCTGGTGGCGCTCTGCGCGCTGCCGCTCGGCCCCGCGCTGTCGGCCGCCCTGTACGCGCTGCGCCGGCGCAGCCGGGACCTCGCCGACCTGCGCCCGGCGGCGGCGTTCTGGCGCGGCTACCGGGCCAACGCCGCCGGGGCGCTGAAGATCTGGGCGCCCTGGCTGGCGGGCGTTGCGGTCGTCGGCACCACCCTGGCCAACTTCGGCGCGGCCGGGGTGCCCGGCTGGTGGGCCGGGCTGCTGGTGCTCGTCGCGCTCGGCGGGCTGCTCTGGGCCGGCAACGCGCTGGTGATCACCTCGCTGTTCGCCTTCCGCGCGGTGGACGTGGCCCGCCTGGCCTCCTACTTCCTGCTGCGCCATCCGAAGGCGGCCCTGGCGAACACGTCCCTGCTGGTCGTGGCCGCCGGCCCCACCATGATCGGCACCGAGCTGCTGACGGCGCTGCTGGCCTCGGCGTTCGCCGCCGCGCTGCTCAGGAACAGCCGGCCGGTGATCGCCGAGGTCGAGGAGTGGTTCACCGCCTGAACGTCAGTGGATGCGCCGGCCGCGCGCGTCCGGCACGCCCGACTTGCGGAAGAAGTAGGTGTTGACCTGGTCGCGCCACTCCTCGGCGGAGCGCTGCTGCTCGGCCAGCAGCTCCGCGACGCGGGCGTGGTACGCCGGGTCCACCAGCCCCGAGCCGTCCAGCTTGTCCCAGTGCGCCCGCATGGCTGACACCTCCTCGACCCCGGCGAAGTGCGTGTCGTAGATGTGCTGGATCACCGTCGAGCCGCCGCGCAGCACGTGCCCGTACGGGACGTGGTGGAAGAAGAGCAGCAGCTCGTCCGGGCACCGCTCCAGCGACTCGTACACGTCGGCCCACGGCCGCGGGTACTGGCCGGTGAAGCCGGTGCCCGTGGCCCGGGTGCGGTCCACGCCGACGCCGTCGCGGTCGGCGAAGTGGTAGGTGCCCCACGGGGTGTACTCGTAGCCGTCCACGTCCGGGCCGTAGTGGTGGCCGGGGCGGACCATGAAGCCGACGCCCAGCGGGGCGGTGTAGCGCTCGTACGTCCGCCACGACCCGTCCATGATCGCGTGCAGCGTGCCGCGCAGCTCGGCCGCGGTTCCGGGGAACGTCAGGTCCGCCCACTCGTCGAGGATCGCGGCCGGGTCAAGGCGGGGGTCCCAGGCGAGCCGGCCGAAGGCGTACAGGTTGGCCTGGGCCAGGGGATGGCCGGTCCAGTAGGGGTCGTCGCCCGCGTTGGAGACGGCGACCAGCCCGCCTCCGTCCACGGCCACGTCCGCGACGGTGCGGCCCTCCTCGCCCCACGGGCGGAAGGCCAGCAGCTCGCTCCACATCGGCGCCAGGTAGCACACGTGCCGCTGCTGGCCGGTGTACTCCTGCGTCGCCTGGAGCTCCACGGCCAGCTTCGTGGCCGGCATGGCGGCGATCACCGGCGAGATCGGCTCGCGCGGCTGGAAGTCCATGGGGCCGTGCTTGACCTGGAGGATCACGTTCTCCGCGAAGTGCCCGTCGAGCGGGGCGAAGTGGTCGCAGGCGGCGCGGGCGCGGTCGGTGGAGCGGTCACGCCAGTCCTGCCGGTGGTTGTAGACGAACGCCCGCCAGTGCACCACCCCGCCGTGCGGGGCCAGCGCGGCGGCGAGGGCGTCCGCTCCCTCGGCGTGGCTGCGCCCGTACGCGAACGGCCCCGGCTGCCCCTCGGAGTCGGCCTTGACCACGAACCCACCGAAGTCCGGCACCGCCGCGTACACCCGGTCGGCGGCGTCCGCCCACCACCGGCGCACCTCCTCGTCCAAAGGATCGGCGGTGGGCAGGCCGCCGAGGACGACGGGGGAGGCGAAACCGACCGACACGTGCGCGCGGATCCCGTACGGGCGCAGCTCGGCGGCGATCGCCGCAACCTCGTCGAGGCGGTCGGTCAGCAGGCGGGCCTCGGCGGCGTGCACGTTCACGTTGTTGATCGCGACCGCGTTGATCCCGGCGGCGGCCAGCAAGCGGGCGTAGGCGCGCACCCGCCTCAGGTCCTCACGCAGCTCCCCGTCGCGCCAGAACAGCGAGCCGCCCGCGTAGCCGCGCTCGACCTGGCCCATCACGGGGTGCACGGCGATGTTGTCCCAGTGGTCGAGCATGCGCCGGGCCGCGGCGGGCGCGTGCCGCTCGACCGGCAGGTCCCCGGGCGCGAAGGCCGCCTCGCCCAGGCGTACCAGGTGGAACAGCCCGTACAGCAGCCCGGCGGGGGCGTCGGCGACGACGACGGTGACGCCGTCGCGGCGGGCCAGGGCGTACCCCTCCGCGCCGGTGGGCCCGGCCTCGGCGGCGACCGCCCGCGCCGGCTCCGGCAGGCCGTCCGCGCCGCTCAGGGCGAGCACACAGCCGCCGGGCCGTGCTCCGCCGCCGTGCCGGGCCGTCGCCGCCGCCACCTCCTCGCGGACCGTGTCCACCAGCGCACCCTCGCCCAGCACGAGGACCTGGCGCGAGCCGATCGCCAGGAACGCCTCCGGCGGCAGCCACGCCGGATGCACATCGGTCAGCTGAGGAACGGTCACGGGACTCCTCCGGATGACGAACACGTTGATCAGTCCGAATCTACCGAAAGGGGATCATCGCGGCAGTAGTCTGCCGACGTGGGCACGTCCGCCCGCAAGTCACCGGCTGATCCAGGGGGCCGCGCGTGAGGGTCACCATCGTCGGCGGCGGCGGGTTCCTCGGCGGCGAGCTCGTCCGGCAGGCCGCGGCGGCCGGCCACCGGGTGGCCGCCACCTGCTTCAGCCGTCCCGGGCGAGCGGCGGCGGCCGAGTGGCGGCCGCTCGACGTCCGCGACCGGGACGCCGTGGCCGCCGTGCTCGCGGCGCTGCGCCCCGACGTCGTCGTCAACGCCGCCTACCGGCAGGACGACTGGGCCACGACGGCGGCCGGCGCCGCCCACGTGGCGCTCGCCTGCGCCGCGCAGGGGGCCCGCCTGGTCCACGTGTCGAGCGACGCCGTCTTCTCGGGCAGGGCGGTCACCTACGCCGAGGACGCCGAGCCCGACCCGATCTCCCCGTACGGCGCGGCCAAGGCGGCGGCCGAGGTGGCCGTGCGGGCCATCGACCCGGCGGCGGCGGTCGTCCGCACCTCCCTGATCATCGG
The DNA here is from genome assembly GCF_036289125.1 of Nonomuraea sp. LP-02. NCBI lineage: Bacteria > Bacillati > Actinomycetota > Actinomycetes > Streptosporangiales > Streptosporangiaceae > Nonomuraea > Nonomuraea sp. LP-02. The sequence goes on from NZ_JAXCLK010000001.1 coordinate 1,619,654, forward strand.
CGACGGCGGCTCGCCCCAGGAGGCCCGGGTGCACGCGCTGGCCACGGGCCGGGCGGACGGTGTGCTGTTCACCGACGACGTACGCTGCCCCGTGCACGTCCGCGACCTCGCCGCGGCCCTGCTGGAGCTGGCCGCGTCCGGGCCCGCCGGCGTCCACCATGTGGCCGGCCCCGACGCGGTGAGCCGCCACGAACTCGGCTGCCTGATCGCCCGCCGCGACGGGCTCGACCCGGCCCGGCTGCCGACCGGCCTGCGCGCCGGGTCGGGCGTCCCCGGTCCCGCCGACGTACGCCTCGACTGCACGGCGACCCGGCGACGACTGCGCACCAGACTGCGCGGCGCCCGCGAGTTCCTCCGCGCGGGCGCTCCTGGTCCTTCGCCTGCCGGCACGACAGGCCTTCCCGGCAGTCAGCCGCCGGGCGCAGCCGCGACCCCGGATTGATTCGCCATCACTTCGATCGACGATGGCCGGTGCTTGATCCGGCCGCCCGCGATCTCGGACGCGGACACCATCACGGTGACGCCGTCTCCGCTGACGGCGCACTGTGGAGGCGCATCGTGGAGGCGCATCGGTCGCATGAGCAAGGTGGTCAACTGACGCTCATTCCGCGCGCCGGCCACTCATTCGTCTCGTCGAAAAGCGAGATGATCTTCCGGGAAGCCTTGAGGAAGTGGTAGTCGACCGCGCCTTCTTCCGGCCAGGCCCGGCATTCTCCCTTGTCGACGACGAGAGTCGAGGTCATCGCGGCTGAGTCGGCCCCGAAGACGTAGCGCACGCTCAGCGAGTCTTCGTGCACCTTCGAGAAGTAGACGATCGCCGCCATTCACCAGTCGCTTTCCATGTCTTCGCGGATGTTGAGAGGGACCTGGCTCTCCCAATGGTAGGTCTCGTTGGCTGCCGCGTGCGCCTCCTGGTAGGTGCAGCCGGGATGTTCACGCAGGTAGTTCAGCTCCGCCAGTTCGTGCTCAAGGAGGATGAAGTCCTCGGGCAGCGGCCTGCCGGACCGCAGACGGATCCAGGCGTCGGCGATCTCCGGGTCGGCGTCGAAGCTCCGGAGAACGATTTCCCCCGTCTCGCGGTCCTCGATGCGGTGTGCCGTCTCCATCAGATGCCGTTTGACATCCGAGATCTCCTTCTCCGTGAATCCGGACGAGCCGTTCATGCGCAGCACGTCCCGCGTGTTGGCACTGATCGCCGTGATGTCCCTGGAGTCGGCCAGGAAGGAGTCATATGCTTCCTTCGCCCATCTGGTCTGGGCCAAGTCGTCCAGAATGTCGCGTGGGCGGCGTCGTGCCCCCGTGAGCCACTCTTCGGCGGCGCCGGCACGATACAGCCTGAGGGCGTGCAGCGTGGTCGCGACGAGGGCGAGCGTGCTCGCGATGCCCGTGCCGACCGCGGGGATGGCCGGATCGCAGCCCAGCTCAGGCAGTTCGAAGGGATGGGAAGGATCGGCTTCGTAGGTGATCGTGCCACAGGCGGCCGAAGCGGGCGCGGCGTCCAGGAGCAGGAACATCATGACGCCCGCGGCTGCCGCGGCCAGCCATCCTGCGATCAGCGTGCACGGGGGCCTGGTCATACGGCCGCCTTCAGCCGCAGGATCTGGGCGTGCAACGTCTCCTCGTCAAGAGCGGACGGGTCCCTCTCACCGCGCAGGTGGTGCCAGCGCTCGGTGGCGAGCGAGAGCTGGGCCGCGTGCAGGCGCGACAGACGGTGGTAGGCGGTGACGCCGTGGCGCAGGCTTCCCGCGGCGCGCAGGGCGTCCACCTTGAGCCGGAAGCGCCGGGCGGGTGAGAGAAGCACCGCTGCTTCCTGGGCGTCGATCACGTCCTGGGCGGAGCGCGGCAGGTCCGCCAGCGCTTCGCGCAGGCCGCCCTCTTGACTGCGCAGCCCGCGGCGCAGGAGGAGCACGTACAGGACGACCAAAGGGCCCTGGAACAGCAGCAGCTGGGCGGGTGTCAGCACCAGGACGTCAACGGCGTCATCGGTGGTGAACCACGTGCGGGATTCCTTGGCGATGTAGTCCAGCATGGCGTTGTTGCAGAAGTGCGCGCTCGCCGCCGTGCAGAAACCGAGGGCGATCGTGATGATCTGCTGAGGGCGGCTGTGCAGTTGCCGGGCGATGCCGAAGGCCGCGCCGGTGATGGCGGTGAACGCGGTGTGCGCGGCCATGAGCCCGCACACCTGCCGGGCCCAGAAGTGGAAGCCGGCGCCCGACCCGTCGAAGGCGGCCATGTACGTGACGCTCTCGGCGAAGTTGAAGCCGAGCCCGGTCGCGGCGCCGACGACGATGCCGGAGACGACGGAGTCGAAGTGCCGCCGGTGGAGCAGGAAGAGGATGGCCACGCCCGCCCCCTTGCCGAGCTCCTCGAAGACGCCCGTGATCATGGGCAGGCCGATGTCCTTCAGGTGCGTCATGTCCAGGGGGTTCTCCGGGAGCGGGAAGTGCAGGGTGGAGAAGGACTTCCACCACTCGTTCATGGTCAGGCCGAAGCCGGTGGCGATGACCGCTCCCCATGCCAGGGCGGTCATCAGCAAGCGCACGGGCACCCGCCGGAAGCGCTGCATGTGGTGCACGAGCCACAAGGCGTACAGGGTCGGCGGCAGGCACAGGAGAAAGGCCAGCGCGTGGGCGCGCGGCCAGACGGCCACGTCGAGGAGGGACGGGATCTTCGAGGCCGGCAGCGCCAGCAGTGTCATCACGAGGGTTCTCCGGTATCGCCGTGCCACTCGCTCACGGCGGTGCGGCGGCACGTGGCGGGCCTTGGCGTACCGCAGATGTCCCACGGCGACGGCCGACAGCACCGCCAGCAGTGCCCAGCCGGGCAGGTACTGCCAGTAGACGAGCGAGGCGAGGAAGTTCGAGATCCTGGTCAGCTCCGGAATGCCTGCTTGTGCCACGTCGATCTGCGGCGGACGGATCTGATTGATCAGCATGGTCAGCGCGACTGCCACATGCAGCGAGACCAGGACGAGCAGCGCCAGGCGCTGCCGTGGGCAGGCGGGCAGAAGGCGAGTGCGCGCTTCCTCGGTCATGCGTCACCTGCCGGGCAGTGGGGGCGGGCCGGGACGGGCGCCGGCCTGGGAGGGAATGGCCGTCGGCCAGGCGCGATCCGGCACGGGCGGGGACGGCCGGCCCGGGAGGCCGGGCAGATCGTCCAGAGTGATGCGCCGGTCGATCGCGCAGCTCACGACGAGCCCGAGCGTGAGCAGGCAGCCCCCGGCGATCGAGGTGAAGGTACGGAAGAGGCGCAGGTGCGGCCGGGACTCGAAACCGGCGGGCTCCGGCAGCGCGCGCGGTGCGCGGGCCCGCTCGTGTCGCGGAGCGCCGGGCCCGGCCGTGCGTGGCTTCCGACCGCGTCTGAACCTCTCGGGCCTGTTCGCGTAGAGGAAGACGCCGACCCCTGCGACGACGAGCATGAACATGATGCTGCGGATCGCCGCCACCAGGCGCGACGACGCCGGGTCGCCGTCCCCGGCCGTGGCCGGCGGCTGCACGAAGAACTCGCCGAGGGGCCCGATGTCGCTCACGTGGCAAGGTCCCGCGCCGGGAAGGGTGAGCGCGAGGTTCGTCGCGTGCAGCCGGTAGGCGCCGGGAACCGCCTTCCACGTGCCGGTGTCCAGGTGGCCGGAACCGTGCAGGAAGGCGCGACCGCCCGCCGCCGTCCCCTGGAGGGGAGCCACCCATTCGGCTGTCGCGGCGGCCGCGCGATTGTCATAATCCTCGAACCGTTTGCCGGGTTTTAAGGAGAATGTGACGCGGCCGGATATCTGGGCAGGAATGTCCAGGATATCCTCACCGGGAATTACCGGTCGTGCGGCACCGACGCCCTCCAGGTCAAGTTGTACCTGGAATGGTGTGGTGCCGGGCGCGCCGGCCAGGATGACCGAGGGAGTTTGAACCGTCAGTTGCCCTGTTCCTCCCCTGGCGCAGACGACCGGGGCCGGTCCGGCATGGGCGTGACCTGCGGTGACGATGCCGGACGCCTGGAGGGTGGCGATGATGCCCAGAGTGCCGATCCCAAAAAGGGTGTATCGCATGAATGTACTCTCCAGAGGTGGCCGGCGAGCCCCGCGCCGCAGGATTCCCTTTCAGCGCGAGGATATCCCGGCCACTTGAGGAATTCACCGGGGATTTCGGTGGACAGCGTTCGTCCGGAAACGTGCGTCCGGTATTTGGCATGAATCCGGGTGTCAGGCACGCGCGTCCTTTGACGATGAAGTGGATCAATGCCGTCGTGCGCGAGCGCCCGGCGTCGTGCGCCGGTGGCACCTGCTTGCTATGTTGAATAAACGTTTACTCAGCGAGGTGAGGGCATGGCGAGGTCACGAAGTGAGCAGGCGGTATGGCGCCGGGAGCAACTGCTGGACGCGGCCTTGCGCGTGTTCGCCGAGAAGGGCGTGGACGGGGCCACGGTCAAGGACGTGGCTCAGGCCGCCGAGGTGACACCGGGCCTGCTGTACCGCTACTTCGACAGCAAGGAGGCGATGGTGGACACGCTGCTGTCGGAGCGGGGCTTCCTGCCACGCCTGCGGGAGCTGCGGACAGAAGACCACGACACCCGGCCGGCTGTCGTGGTGCTGACCGAGCTGCTGGAGGCGTTCGACCGGCTGCTGGCCGACAACGCCGAGCTGATGGCGGTGTTCTTCGGCGCCGTCCAGGCCCGCGCGCCGCTGGCGGCGCTGGTGGGCGAGGGCCAGCGGCTCATCGGCGACTTCCTGCTCGACCGCATCGATGCCGGCGAGCTGCGCCCGCACGACACGGTCACGGCCTCCAGGACCCTGTTCGCCACCGTCGCCGTCAACCGGCGGCTGGGCACCCCCATCGACATCGCGGCCCTGGTCGGGCTGCTGTTTCCGGAAGAAGGATGAGATGCGCGCACAATGCTGTGTCGTCGGGGGCGGCCCCGCGGGCATGATGGCGGGGCTGCTGCTGGCCCGTCAGGGCGTCGAGGTGATCGTGCTGGAGAAGCACGCGGACTTCCTGCGCGACTTCCGCGGCGACACCGTCCACCCCTCGACCCTGCAACTGATCGTCGAGCTGGGCTGGATCGAGGAGTTCCTGGACCTCCCGCACGTCAAGATGTCGCGGGTGGCGGTCAACATGGGCGGCCGGGACGTCACCTTCGCCGACTTCGGCCGGTTGAACGTGCGCTGCCCCTACATCGCATTCATGCCGCAGTGGGACGTGCTGGACTTCCTGGCCGGCAAGGCCACGGCCTACCCCTCCTTCCGCCTCCTGCGCCGCGCCCGGGCCACGGAACTGCTCACCGATCGGGGGCGGGTGACCGGCGTCCTGGCCGACACCGCCGACGGCCCCGTCGAGGTGCGGGCCGACCTGGTGATCGGCGCCGACGGCCGCCACTCCACCGTACGGGCCCGCGCCGGCCTCACCCCCGTCAGCGCCTCGCCCCCCATGGACGTGCTGTGGTTCCGCCTGCCCCGCCGCCCGCAGGACCAAGTGCCCTTCTTCCAGGGCGGCAAGGGGGCACTGATCTCCATCGACCGTGGCGACTTCTGGCAGCTCGCCTACGCGATCCCGGCGGCCGCCTTCGACGAGCTCAAGACCGCCGGCCTGCCGGCGTTCCGTGACCGGGTGGCGCATCTGGCCCCGGCCCTGCGCGACCGGGTGGAGGAGATCCGCGACTGGGAGGCGGTGCACCATCTGAGCGTCCGGGTGGACCGGCTGTCCCGCTGGCACCGGCCGGGACTGCTGTGCATCGGCGACGCCGCCCACGCGATGTCGCCCGCCGGCGGCGTGGGCATCAACCTGGCCGTCCAGGACGCCGTGGCCGCCGCCAACCTGCTGGGCCCGCTTCTCGCCCGGGGCGGCACCCCACAGGACGCTGACCTGGCCCGGGTGCAGTCACGCAGAGAACGCGCCGCGAGGGTCACCCAGGCCTTCCAGCTCGGCATCCTGCGCGACCTCTACCCCAAGGACCTGGGCGACGACACCACCCGGCACGCGCCCCCGATCTTCACCGCGTTCCGGACGCTGCCGCCGCTGCGCCACCTGATGGGCCGGTTCATCGGCATGGGCGTCCGCCCGGAGCACATCGCCGCGTGACGCGCTTCATGCCGTGGGCCGGTTGACGGTCCGGGGCAGGAACGCCGGCAACGCCACCAGGACGAGGGCCGCCGGCGCGTCCCAGAACAGCACGTCCGGGATGACGGCGGCCGTCGCCCTTGGTTCCGGGGCCGGCCCATGGAGTTCGCGGGCGAGGAGGCCGCCGGAGAGGGCCACACCGAGCGAGAGGCCGAGGCCGCGGACGGATACCGCGGCGGAGGTGGCCAGGCGAGTGGCACATTGCCGCCGCCCTTGGCGGCGACGCCGAACATCTTCTGCCTCCGGAGAGCATGATCGCTTGACCTGGAGGCAAGTCTGCAAGTTAATGTGAACATGAGGTCAAGCGAGTGGATGCAGATCGGGGAGCTCGCGGAGCGGTTCGGCCTCGCCCCCCACGTCCTGCGCCACTGGGAGGCCATGGGTCTGCTGACCCCCGCCACCAGGGTCAACGGCCGCCGCCGTTACACCAGCGACCACGTCGTACGCGTCCTGACGATCGTGCGCGCCAAGGCGGCGGGCATGAGCCTGGAGCAGATCAGGGACGTCCTCACCGTCTCCGGCCAGGCCGAGCGCCAGGCCCTGCTCCGGCGGCACCACGCCGAGCTGGAACGCCGGCTCCAGGAGATATCGGCCTCGAAGGCGCTGATCGAGCACCTCATGCGGTGCACCGCCGACGACTTCACCCGATGCCCCGACTACCGGCGGATGGCGCACGACCTGGGCAAGGACGGGTGCGTGATCTGACGTACACCTAGTGGGCCGACGGGCTGATCAGCTTGTCGAGGGTGAGCGGCGGCGCCGGCGGCAGCGGCACGGCGTGCTCGGCGCGGAACGACTGCAGCAGGTAGGCCACCAGCCGCCGCGACGCCGCCGCGGCCTCCTCCTCCGGTCCGGTGGCGATCGCGCAGTTGGCCTTGAGCAGCAGCATCAGGTCGGCCATCGCGAAGTCGGCGCGCAGCCGCCCGGCCGCCTTGGCCCGCCGGACGACCTCGCCGAAGCTCGCCTCGACGCGCGTGCGCTCGCGCTCGTAGTCGACCGCCTCGGGGAACGCCGTCAGGAACGCCTCGGTGAAGCCCCGGTCGGCGACCTGCATCGCGCACACCTTCTCGATCGCCGCGCAGAACCCGCGCCAGGGGTCGGGGTCGGCCAGCGCCTCCTCCACCACGGACGCGCACACGGTCAGCTCGTCGGCGAACACCTCCGTGATCAGCGACTCCCGGGAGGGGAAACGCCGGTAGAGCGTCGCCATGCCGACCCCGGCCCGCCGCGCGACGGCCGCCATCGGCACGCCGAGCCCGCGCGCGGCGAACGCCTCCCTGGCGGCGTCGAGGATGCGCTGCCGGTTGTCCCGCGCGTCCGCCCGCAACTGAGAGGGATGACCAGGCATGTTTCTCACCTTAACGTAACTGGAGAGCCTTATCCGTTTATTTGGCTAGCGTCCCGTTCATGGACACAGCGAGTGAGATGCGCGCGGCCCTGTTCGACCGGTACGGGCCACCGGAAGTGCTCTACGTGGGCAAGGTCCCGAGGCCGGTGCCGGCCCCGGGCGAGGTGCTGGTGCGCGTGCGCGCCGTCAGCGTCAACGGCGGCGAGCTGTACGGCAGGGCCGGCCGGCTGCGGGCGGTGACCGGGCTGATGGGCCGCGGCTTCCCGAAGCGCATCGGCCTCGACCTCGCCGGGGAGGTCGTCGCCGTCACCCCCGGCGTACGCGGGCCCAGGGTGGGCGACCTGGTCTGGGGCGGGCCCGGACGGACGTTCGGCACCGCCGCCGAGTACGTGGCCATCCGCCCCCGCCACCTGTCCCTGGCCCCGGCCGGCCTCGAACCGGCCGAGGCCGCGGCGCTGGTCGTCGGCACCACGGCGATCACCGCCCTGCGCGACAAGGCGCGGCTCCAGCCGGGCGAGCGCCTGCTCGTCCGCGGCGGCAGCGGCGGCGTGGGCGTCGTGGCGGTGCAGCTTGGCCGGGCGCTCGGCGCCCACGTCACCGCCCTGGCCGGGGCGCGCAACCTCGACCTCGTACGCGAGCTCGGCGCGCACGAGGCCCATGACTACCGCACCACGGGCCCGGCGGACCTGGCGCCCTTCGACGTCGTCCTGGACACCGTGGGCACCGAGCAGCCCGCCTACCGCCGCCTCCTGACGCCGCGCGGCCGGATGGTGGCGATCGCCTTCGACCTCGACCGGGCCGCCGCGTCGCTGGCGTACGTCGCCCTCTCCGCCGTGCACGGCCGGCGGCGGGTGCGCGTCTTCAGCGGGAACCAGGACCACCGGCTCCTCGCCGACCTCGCTCGCTACGTCGAGTCCGGCGCGATCCGCCCGGTCGTGGACACCGTGTACCCGCTGGCGGACATCGCGGAGGCGCACCGGGCCCTGGAGGCGGGCGGCGTGCGGGGCAAGGTCGTCGTCCGGCTGGACTGAGCCGGGGGCTCAGCCGGTCACGAGCGCGTTGACGACCAGGGTCTCCTCGCCCGCCGCGCCGTTCACCCGCAGCGACACCTCCCAGGCGCCGCTCATCAGGAACAGCTCGCCCTCGGCGACGAAGCGGCCCGGCGCCGTCGCGCGGGCGGACAGCTCCGACGTGGCGTGGCCCATGCCGGTCATGACCGCCGAGACCGCCACCGTGTAGGCGTCGCCGGAGGTCACCCCGACCTCGACGATGATCGGGCCGGTCGTGGGCCGGTCGATGACGACGGTGGCCGCGTAGTGGGCGCCGGCGACCGACGCGCGCAGCGGCTCGGCCGCCATGCCCCGGCCCACGACGAAGATCACCACGGCGGCCGCGACGAGGGCGGCGGCGATCAGGGCCCGCCGCCTCATCGCGCGTTCTCCGGCGCGCTCACCTCGACCGTGAACGGCACGGTCACGATCCGGTCGGCCAGCGCGTACTGGACCCAGGCCAGGTAGCTTCCCCCGGCCGGGAAGCTGAAGGTGAAGCGCAGCCGCCGGGCGCCCGGCGAGCCCATCTCGTGCACGTGGCCGAGGAAGGCGCCGTCGCGGTCGCGGACGATCAGGTGACCCGCCATGCCCAGCCAGGGCCGCACCGGCCCGCTCGCGTCCACCTCGACCGTCGCCGGCCGCCCGGCGACCGGAACAGCGGGCGTCACCACCGGCACGGCCCCACCCGTCCCCGTGTCACCGCTCGTGAGGCCGCCCGCATCGCTGCTCGTGCCGTCGCCCGCGCCGTCGCCGGCGTCGCCCGCGTCGCCGGCGGCTCGCTGCGCGCCTGAGCCGTGTACGTCGAAGCTCGCCGCCAGGAGCTGGCCGCCGGAGTCCTCGCGTTCCAGCTCGGCGTGCGCGAGGTAGCGGCCCGGCCGGTCGGCGCGCAGCCGGACCTCAAGCCGCCCGGGCCCGGTGCGCAGCGGATGGACGTGGCGGAAGTAGCTCCCGTCCTCGCTGGTGACGACCAGGTGGGCGAGCGCCTCGTGGTGGGCGGTCAGGTCGTCCGCGGGCCGCCCGGTGGAGCCGTCCACCAGATCCACCCGCAACGTGAACTCCTCTCCCGCGACCGGCCGCTCCGGCACCGTCGCCACCCGTTCCTGCACGTACGGCCGCCCCCCACCGGCCAGGGCGGTGACCGGCGGCGCGGCCCCGTCGGGCGGCCCCGCCGGCACCATCGGCTCGAACACGATGGCCATCGCCGCCACCGTCACCCCCGCCGCGGCCCCGGCCGCCACCGCCATCGCCGGCCCCGGCCGGGCCAGGGCCCCGGTGAGCAGCCCGCCCACCAGCAGCACCCCGGCCACGAAGAACCCGCCGTAGATCAGGAGCTCCGCCCCCGACCCCCGCTCCACCAGGACCCGGAACGGCACCACGGCGCTCTCTCCGCCCGCGCGCAACGTGAGCACGTGCGGCCCGGTCCGCTCCACCCGCAGCTCCGCGTAACGCGGATCGGCCGACGCCAGCGCCTCGCCCGTCACCGTGCGCCCGTCCTCGGCCGAACGCACCTCCAGGGCGACCGGCAGGCCGGTGACCGGCTGGTAGGCGATGATGCCGATCCGCAGCGGGCCGGGCACCCGCGTGGTGCCCTTGACCACGACCGTGAGCTCCGCGCCCGCGATCGTCTGCGCGATGCGCAGGTCCGCCCCGGCCGAGACGTTGTGCGCCGCGGCCGGGGACGCCCCCAACGACAACAGGACCGTCAGCAGGAGCGCGGCGAGTACGAGCAGCCGGGCGGGCCTCATGCCTTCTCGACGTTGACGGCCGTGCCGGCCCCGGCCCCGCCGGTGGGGGCGGGAACGGTCGCGTTCGGCAGGAACAGCACGCCGAGCACCAGCCCGATCAGCCCGGCCACGATCGGCGCGCCGGTCCACAGCTCCGGCACGGCCGGGATGCCGCCGCCCGCCGCCGAGGCCGCGCCGATGTACAGCGACCACGTGGCGAAGCCCGACAGCCCCGCGAACGTCCAGTACTCCCGGCGCCGCGCCGCCGACGGCCGCAGCCACCGGATCAGCAGGTCGCCCACCAGGCCCCCGCCCACCACGGCCAGCAGGACCGGCAGGTTCTCGAACTCGGTCTGCGCGCCCGACATCAGGACCGCCACCGCGTACATGAGGGTCATCGCGCCGAAGGGCAGCTCCCAGCGGCGCACGAGCAGCAGCACCGGGGCCAGCAGGATGACGTTGCTGATGACCATCGCGGTCGCCAGCCGCTCGGCACCGCCGTCGTCCACGATGGAGAACGCCTCGACGATGCGGGCCGGCCGCCACTGCATGGCGTCCCCGTACGACAGGAACAGCGACACCAGCGTGGTCGCGAACGCGAGCCCCACCAGCGCGGGCAGCAGCCGCCCGAGCGACGGGCGCGGGCCCACGTCGGGGGCGTTCCAGGCGGAGCGGAGCGGCGTGGTGATGATGAGCAGCATCGTCGTGATCAGCCCCAGGTGCGACGGGCTGAACAGGATGTCCACGGTCGTCTCGATGCCGAGCAGCGTGTGCCACATCATGTCGGCGAAGCCGAACGCGGCGAATGCCGGAATCGCCACCAGCCCCGCCAGGTATCCGCGCGGCACGGCGGCGAGGCCCTGCCGGCCCGCGCGTACGTTGCGCCACGCCTGCCAGATCATCCAGCCGGACACCGCCGCGAATCCCGAATAGAAAACCGCGTGCCAGGGGGTGAAGAACGTCTCCAGCTCGCCGTCCAGATTGGTGTGCGCCCAGGCGTCGATCATCAGGCCGATGCCGAACCACACGCCCAGCAGCGCCGTGACGAGGTCCGTCCGTGGCGTCACCCAGTCCCGGGGCTCGCCGGTGTCCACGAGCAAGCGTCGTAAGCCGATATTCGCCAATGCCATCTCAAAAGCCTCCCTTCGCTTCCTTTGATCCTTCCAGACACGGCCGAAAGACGGGCGACCGTATTTTGTTCTGCAAGTGACGTCGCGTCATCCCGGAATTGCTTTCCGTGGAAATGACGCGAAGTGTTTTCGGCGGATGACGGAACGTCGATTTCCGGACCGTTCCCATTCGATGGGCTGTGACGCATGTCACTCAGGTGACCGTCACGTCCGCGCGTCGCTGATCGTCCAAAGGGTGACCTCCGCACGGGGGCGAGCTGAAGGAGTGATGGGGAATGACGCACACCGAGTTGCGCGCGGCCACCGAGGGCCGGGTGCTGCTGCCCGGCGACGACGGGTTCGAACAGGCGTCCAGGCCGTGGAACCTGTCGGTGGAGCAGCGGGTGGCCGCCGTGGTCGAGGCGGCGAGCGCCGCCGACGTGGCCGCGACCGTCGCGTACGCGCGCCGCGCCGGGATCGCCGTGGCCGCCCAGCCGAGCGGCCACGGCGCCTCCGGCGCCGCCGACGGCGTGATCCTGCTGCGCACCGGCGCGCTGGACGAGGTCGGCGTGGATCCGGAGGCGCGCACCGCCCGCGTCGGCGCGGGCGCGAAATGGGGCAAGGTGCTGGCGGCGGCCGGCCCGTACGGCCTCACCGGCCTGGCCGGCAGCAGCCCCGTGGTCAGCGTGACCGGCTACACCCTCGGCGGCGGCCTGAGCTGGTTCGGCCGACGGCACGGTTTCGCCGCCGACAGCGTCCGCGCCTTCGACGTGGTCACCGCCGACGGCGAGCAGGCCCGGGTCACCGCGGACTCCGACCCCGACCTGTTCTGGGCGCTGCGCGGCGGCGGCGGCGACTTCGCGCTGGTCACGGCCGTCGAGTTCGACCTGTACCCGGCGCCCGCCCTGTACGGCGGCCGCATGATGTGGCAGGGCCACCGCGCCCGCGAGGTGTTCGACGCCTTCCTGGAGCTCACCGCCGGGGCGCCGGACGAGCTGACCGCCTGGTTCGGCCGGGTACGGTTCCCGCAGGCCCCGCCCATGGTCGGGATCGACACCGCCTTCCTCGGCGACGAGGCCGAGGGCCGGGCGCTGCTGGCCCGCCTCGACCGGATCGGCGACCTGGTCGTGGACAGGCGGGGGCCGGTCGCGGTGGCCGACCTGGGCGACATCGCCGACGACCCCACCGATCCCTCGCCCGGCCGCGGGCGCACCGAGCTGCTCACCGCCGTGGACGACACCACCGCCAAGGTGCTGGCGGAGGAGCCGGTCGAGCCGATGTTCGGGCTGCAGGTCAGGCACCTCGGCGGCGCGCTGGCCGCCGAGCGTCCCGGCGCGGGGCCGAGCGGGCCGGTGACGGAGCCGTACCTGGTCTACATGTTCGGGCCGGCGGCCGAGCCCGGGCAGGCGGCGGCCGTCGGCGCCCGGCAGGCCGCGCTCGCCGAGGAGCTGGGCGGGGTGGTCAGCGGGCGCAAGCCGTACACGATGCTGGCCGGCGGCGAGCGGGCCGAGCAGGCCTTCCCCGCGGCGACGCTCGCCCGGCTGCGGGAGATCAAGCGCGCCCGCGACACGCACGGCGTGCTGCGCGCGAACTTCCCCGTCCTGGGGTAGCCGGTCGTCTGACCCCTCCGCGGAGGGGTCAGACGACCGTCCCCTCGATCTCGGCGCTCGACACCGCGCGGACGCCCTCGACCTCCGCCAGCTCCGCGATGAGCGGGCCGATCGCGCCCGAACCCTGCACGACCAGCCAGACCGAGATGACGTGGGGGTCCCGGCCCTCGCGGGGGCGTTCCATGCTCAGCTCCGCGATGACGAACCCCCGGTCCGTGCAGAGGGACAGCACCTGCCGCAGCGCGCCCCGGCGGTCCAGGTACGTCACGCGCAGCCGCGCCTGGCTGTACCGCGAGCGCGCCAGCCGGGCCTCCAGCGGCGGGAAGCCGAACGCCACGAGGAAGTGGCCGGCGGTCACCACGACGGCCAGCAGCCACAGACCGGATCCGGCGGCCATGCCCACCGCGCAGGTCAGCCAGACCACCGCGGCCGTGGTCAGGCCCCGCACCGCGTCACGCCGGACGAAGATCAGGCCGCCGCCGATGAAACCGATCCCGGTCACGATCTGGGCGGCCACCCGCGAGGGGTCCAGCGTGACGTGCTCGCCGAGGACGTCGGAGAAGCCGTGCTTGGACACGATCACGATCAGCGCCGAGGCGAAGCCGACCAGCGAGTGCGTACGCAGCCCGGCGCTCTTCTGCCGGGACTCCCGCTCCAGCCCGATCAGCGCGGACAGCAGCAGGGCCAGGGCCAGCTCACCCAGCTGGATCCAGCCCTGCCCGGCGAACCATCCCGCGGCGCCGGCCGCCCCCATGCCGACCATTCCCATCCGGGCAGATCTCCCCGCCACCGGCCCCGCTCACACCCCGTCAGAGCGGGGCGGCGCTGCGCAGGAGCAGCAGGGCGCTGTCGTCCGTGCGCCGCTCCTCGCCGGCCGCCGCGATGAGGTCGTCCGCCAGGTCGTCCAGTGAGTGGCCGGGAGCGGGCGCGAACCGGGCGGCCAGGGCGGCGATGCCGTCGTTCAGATCGCCGCCGGGCACCTCCACCAGGCCGTCGGTGTAGAGGGCGAGGGTCGCCCCGGGCGGCACGTTCACGGTCGTGGTGACGTAGTCGGCGTCCGGGTCGATGCCGAGCAGCAGGCCGGAGGAGGGGTCGATGATCTCGGCGGGCCCGCCGGGCAGGCCGAGCACCGGCGGCAGGTGCCCGGCGCTGGCCAGGAAGGCGACCCGGCGGCGCAGGTCGAAGGCGACGTACAGGCAGCTCGTGAAACGTTCGGGGGTCTGCGCGGTGAGCAGCCGGTTGGCGCGCGCGAGCACCTCTCCCGGGCTCGTGCCGGCGGCGGCGTGGGCGCGGATGGCGGTGCGGGCCTGGCCCATCAGCGCGGCGGCGGTCATGTCATGGCCCTGGACGTCGCCGATGACCGCCGCGGCCAGGCAGTCGTCGAGCCGGATCAGGTCGTAGAAGTCGCCGCCGATGTCCATGCCCGGCGTCAGCGGGACGTAGCGGGCGGCCACCTCCAGGCCGGGGAACACGGGGAGGTCCTTCGGCAGCAGGCTCGACTGGAGGGACTGGGCGAGCTGGTGCTTGTGGTCGTACAGCCAGGCCCGCTCGAACGCCTGGGTGACCAGCCCGCCGATCGCGCTCAGCAGGGCCCGTTCCTCGACGCCGAACTCGTGCGGGCGGTCCCAGGCCAGCAGGCACGTGCCGATCGAGCGGCCCAGCGCCACGAGGGGCAGCATGGTCCAGGCGCTCATGCCGCCGGTGGGCCGGATGTCGGGATGGGCCGCGCGGAGCTCGTCCTCGCTCCCGTAGAACGCCGGGGCCGCCTCGTCGCCGTCGTGGCGCTCGTGCACCACGTGGCCGACCGGCCGCCCGTTGAACGACTCCAGGGCCTCCGCGCCGTATCCGCGCGCGGCCACCACCCGCATCCGGCCGCTGTCCCAGGTGAGGATGGCCATCGCCTGCGCCTCGCAGGCCGGCAGGACCCGGTCGGCCACCAGGGCGACCACGTCCTGCGCGGTGGTCGCCCGGGCGAGGGCGGTGGCGAGCTGCAGGAGGTCGTGCAGGCCGGCCACGCCGGTCCGGTCCCCGGTGTCCTCGACGGCGGGCCCCGGGTCGCCGGCCGGCGTGATCCGCAGCGTGACGCCGGGCAGGCTGGGATAGCAGTGGAACGTCAGCAGCCGCCCGTCGGGCCTGCGGGCGGTGAACGCCGTGGGCCGGTGGCTCATGATCGCCGAGAGGTACCCGTCCTCGTGGACGGGGTCGTCCAGCCAGGGCAACGCCTTGCAGAAGCGCCTGCCGAGCAGCTCCGACGGCCGGCAGGCGAGCAGCTCGGCCGCCGCCGCCGTCACGAGCGTCACCTGGCCGTGCCCGTCCAGATGGCAGTAGCCCTCCGGCAGGCTGCTCAGGCAGCTGATCGCGGTCAGCCCGGCGTACGGGCCGGGCGGGTGCGCCCGGATCGGGTCCAGCACCCGGGGCAGCGGATGCGGGGCGACCGGCTGGCCGCGCGCGTGCGCCTGCTGGAGCAGGTGACCCATTCTGGCGCCGACGTCGTCGATCACGTCGCGCAGGCGGCGGGGGAGCTCGCTCTCGCCGCCGGTCGGCCAGCCCAGGACCAGACCGCCCCAGGCGGCCCCGTCGGCGCACAGCGGGACGGCGGCGAGGCCGAAATGGTAAGGCAGCGCCAGCGCCGCCGCGGGGAAGGCCCGCGCCATGGCCACCCGGTCGCCGAGCCAGAGCAGCCGCCGCTCACGTACGGCGAGCGCGACCGGCGCGGGGTCGCTCGTCCGGAGCCGCGCCCAGACCCTGGCGGTGGCGGCCGGCACCCCGACCGAGGCCGCCATGTTCAGCAGCTCGTCGCCGGGATCCAGGACGTAGACGGCGCCCAGGTGGGCCCCGACGCTGAACACGGCCTCGATCAGCAGGTCGTCCAGGCGGGACGACGCGATCGCCGCGCCCGGGATCGAACCGCTGTCACCCGTCCGCACCATGGCTGGTCCGGCTCCACGTCATAGGGCCAGCCTACGGGCGGCCGGGTATCCGGCTCGTCAAGACCGCACCAGGCCCGATCCGCCCCCGCTCGCGGACGTCACCTGCGGGGAGCTGCGGTGCTCTCGCGGACGACCAGCTCGGTGGCGAGCTCGATCCGGCTCTGCGGCAGCGGCTCGCCGTGCGCGAGCGCCAGCAGCATGGTGGTGGCCGCCTCGGCCATGGCCGTGAGCGGCTGGCGGATCGTGGTGAGCGGCGGAAGGGCCCAGCGTACGGACGGCAGGTCGTCGAAGCCGACCACGCTCAGATCGTCGGGGATGCGCAGGCCGAGCCGGTGGGCCGCGTGGTAGACGCCGATCGCCTGGCCGTCGTTCGTGGCGAAGATGGCCGTCGGCGGATCGGGCAGCCGCAGCAGCCGCTGCGCCGCCGCCAGGCCGCCCTCGATGAGGAAGCTGCCGCAGGCGACGAGATCGGGATCGGCGGGCACGCCCGCCATGTCCAGGGCGGTGCGGTAGCCGTCCAGCCGGGCCCGGCCGGACAGCGCGTAGCCGGGGCCCGTGATGACGCCGATCCTGCGGTGCCCCAGCTCCAGCAGATGGCGGGTGGCCGCCAGCCCACCGTTCCAGTTGCCCGCGCTCACCGACGGGATCCCCCTGCCGGGGTCGTCGGCCGGGTCCAGCAGGACGAGGGGGATCTCGCGCCGGGCGAGCCGCTCCCGTTGCGTCTCGTCGAGGCTGGAGAACACCGCGATCACGCCCACCCCGGTGGGGCGGCGTAACACGCCCTCCAGCCAGTCCTGCTCCGCGGGATCGGAGCGGTGCAGCTCCGACACCGCCACCGTGAGCCGGTGCTCGCGCGCCACCTCCTCGACGCCCTTGATGATCTCGACCGGGTAGTCGCCCTCCAGAGCGTGGAAGACCACCTCGACCACGGCGGCGGGCGCGGGCCGCCGGCGCTGCCTGCGGTAGCCGTGCCGCCGGATCAGGGCCTCGACGGCGGCCCGCGTCTCCGGCGAGACCTCGGCGCGGCCGTTGACGACCTTGGAGACCGTGGCGGTCGAGACCCCCGCCAGCTCGGCGAGCTGCGCGAGGGTGAGGGGGGTCGACTCTGCGGTCATGACCGCAGTTTAGCCACGAGGGCGTGGCGGGCGGCCGTGGCCGGTGTCCGATTTGCCGGCCAGTGCCGGGCTCACCGGATCAGGGGTTCTTCCCCATCGCCTGGCGGATGACGTCGCGGACCCGGTCCATCATGGCGGCCGGAGTTCCCATGAGGATGTTCTTCGTCGCCGACTCCACGCCGGGGTGCGGATGGGTGGGGGCCATGGCCTCGGCCGCCTTCACGCCCGCGGCCATCACACGCCGCTCGGCCTTGGTGGTGTGGGCGTACAGCTTGGTGAACTCGTAGCGCTCCTCGCTGCGCGCGTGCGCCTCGACCGCGGCGCGCAGCATGAGCAGGTTCTTTATGAAGTCGGGCGCGTCCGCCCCGGCCTGGTCCATCCGCTGCAGCAGCTCCTTCGCCTCACGCTCCTCGGCCAGGCGGTCGTCCACGATGCCGTCGCCGCCCTCGAACGCGTGCCGCGCGCGCGGGTGGACGATCTCCTCCTCGGCAGTCTCGTGCACGGCCAGCAGCCGCACGAGCCGGGTGAACGCCTCCGCCCGCCGGTCCGCGGACGCCTGCTCGACCTCGTCGAACAGGTTCCTGATCATGCCGTGCTGGGCCTGCAGCAACTCGATGACGTCCGCCTCGGCCATCCGCTCCGGCGCGGTCTGCTGTGCTGTCATGATCGTCCTCTCTCGGTCACGCTGCGTGCCTACCCCTGCCTCCGGCGGCCACGCCGGGCATTACCAATTCCGTCCCCGGCGGCAAAAGGTGGCGTCGCGGCGTTACCGCGGTGACCTGAGGGGCAACCGCCATACATGCTGCGCAACGCGATGAACGGTGCCCTGGGCGGGATGGCCGCCACCGCCACGATGAGTCTGGTCATGCTCGCGGGGAGCCGCATGGGGCTCATGCCGGACCAGCCGCCCAAACGCATCGTCCGGGCGATGCTGCCGGGCCACCGGCACCGGGTCAAGCCGGGGGAGGGCGTGGCTGGGGCGCTGGCCCACTTCGGTTTCGGCGTCACCGCCGGCTCCCTGTACGGGCTGCTGACCCGAGGACGGCACACCCCCGCGCCGCTCGGCGCCGGCTACGCGCTGGCGATCTGGTTCTCCAGCTACGAGGGCTGGGTCCCGAGGCTCGGCATCCTGCCGCCGGCCGGCAGGGATCGACCCGGCCGCCGGGCGGTCATGATCGCGGGACACCTGGTGTACGGCACGACGCTGGCTCTCACGCTCAACCGGCTCAACGCCCGCGCCTCCGGCGCCGGGCAGTCCCTGACCGGCGCAGGGTCAACCCAGGGACTGGACGCGGTACACCGCGTGCCCTGAGGGGCTGTTCGGGTCCTCCACCGCGGTGACCAGTCCGAGCGGGCTCATGAGCTCGTCCAGGGCGCGCGAGGCGCGTTCCCGGTCGAGTCCCGCCCGCCGGGCGATCTGCTCCAGGTCGCCCGGCCCGGCGGGGCCGCTCTCCAGATAGGAGACGGCCTGGAAGACGGCCGCCTGATCGCCGTTCAGATCGGCGATGCCGTGATCGAGCTCGCTCATGGCTCTTCCCCTCCGCGTACCGGCGCCGACGCCTGCGCACCTGCCCGGCGGCCGGGAGCCGAACCCTCCGCACGGCGGCCGCCCTCCAGCAGGGATGGCATGCGGTCAAAAGAATCTCAAGTCATGTCTTGTCCGCTTGCCGGGCGTTGGACGGGGCAGCGGAGCCCGTGGCGCGACGGGGTCCGTGATCCCGGCGCGCGGCTTCCTGAGGAGAGGATCCCGCGCATGACCACTGTGACGGCCGGCGCTTCCGGGCGCTTCGAGATCGACGGCGTCCTCGGCGTCAATCGCCTCGGCTACGGCACGATGCAGCTCACCGGCCGGGGCGTGTGGGGGCCGCCGGACGACCAGGACAACGCCGTACGGGTCCTGCGCCGGGCGGCGGAGCTCGGCGTGAACCTCTTCGACACCGCCGACTCCTACGGCCCGCTGGTCGCCGAGCCGCTGCTGCGCCGCGCGCTCGCCCCGTACGACGAGGACATCGTCATCGCCACCAAGGCGGGGCTCACCCGGCAGGGCCCGGACCAGTGGACACCCGTCGGCAGGCCGGCCTACCTGCGCCAGCAGTGCGAGATGAGCCTGCGCATCCTCGGCGTCGACCGGATCGCGCTGTTCCAGCTGCACCGCGTCGACCCCGACATCCCCCTTGAGGACCAGGTCGGTGAGCTGAAGACGCTCAAGGACGAAGGGAAGATCGCGCACATCGGCCTGTCGGAGGTCAGCGTCCACCAGATCGAGCAGGCTCAGGCCGTCGCCCCGATCGCCTCGGTCCAGAACCTGTACAACCTGGCCAACCGCTCCGCCGAGGACGTGCTCGACCACTGCGAACGCCACCAGATCGCCTTCATCCCCTGGTTCCCGCTGGCCACGGGCAGCCTGGCGAAGGCGGGCGGCCCGCTCGCGGACCTCGCCGCCCGGCTGTCGGCGACGCCGTCGCAGCTCGCGCTCGCGTGGCTGCTCCGCCGCTCGCCCGTCATGCTGCCCATCCCCGGCACGTCGTCCGTCGAACACCTGGAGCAGAACGTCGCCGCCGCGGGACTCCAGCTCAGCGACGACGACGTCGCCGAGCTGACCTCGGTCGTCACGTGACCCCTGCCCCCCGGCTCAGGGGACGCGCAACGCCAGCATGGCCACGTCGTCGTCGTTGTCCGTCGGCCGCACGCCTTCCAGCAGCAGGTCGCAGAGGGCGTCCAGCGGGTGGCGGGCGAGGTCGGCGGCCCGCCGGCGCAGCCGGCTGAAACCCTCTTCGAGGCTGTGCGTGCGGGACTCGACGAGCCCGTCGGTGTAGAACAGCAGGGCCGAGCCCGGCGGCAGCTCGATCTCGGCGTCGGCGCGGGGAGGACGCAGCCCGGTGCCGAGCAGCGGACCGTGCCCCGCCTCCAGGAAACGGGTCCGCCCGTCGTCCTCGACGAGGAGCGGCGGGGGATGGCCGGCGTTGGCCCAGCGCACCAGCCAGTGCCCGTCGCCGGTGTGCTCCAGGTGGGCGAGGATGACGGTGGCCATCGTGGTCTGCGCCATCCGGGTCACCGCCCGGTCCAGCCGGTCCAGGACCGTGCTGGGCAGCTCCTGCTGGGCTCCGGCGTAGGCACGCAGCATGTTGCAGATCTGCGCCATGCCGGCGGCGGCGTCGAGGTCGTGGCCGACCACGTCGCCGATCACCAGCGCGGTGCCGCCCCCTGGCAGGTGGAAGGCGTCGTACCAGTCGCCGCCCACCTGTGAGGCATGGGGCGCGGGCACGTAACGGGCGGTCATCTGCACGCCCGGCACGACCGGCAGCTGCGGCAGCAGGTGGCGCTGCATGGTCTCGGCCACCCGGCGCTGCCGCTCGTACAGGCGGGCGTTGTCCAGGGCCAGCCCGGCGCGGCGGGCGATGTCCTCGACCAGCAGCAGGTCGGCCGTGGTGAACGCGCCCGGCTGGTCGGCGCGCCCGAGGGTCAGCGCCCCGACCACCTCGCGCACCCCGCGGATGGGCGCGATGCACGCCGAGTGCATGCCGGTGGCGCGGAACAGCTCGCGCTGCGCGACCGCGATGCCGGAGTCGGGCGTCCTCTGGTAGGTCTCGGGACCGGTCAGCGTCGCGGTGACGCCGCGCAGCGCCCGCGACAGCGGCATCGGTGACTCCTCCGGCACCGGCGGCATCGGCCCCTGGAGGTCCTCCCGGTGGATCACGACGCCGTTCTCGTGATGCGCGACCACGGCACGCGACACGCCGCGGTCCTCGGTGAGCAGGTCCACCACCGCCCAGTCGGCCAGCAGCGGCACCGTGAGCCGGACGAGCTGGCGCAGCGTCTCCTCCACCTCCAGGCTGGCGGTGAGGGTCGTGGTCGTCTCCGCGAGCAGGGCCAGCCGGTCGAGCTCCGACATCGCGGCCGACGCGCCCTCCGGCCCCGGCTGGGAAGGGGTGGCCGTCTCGGTCCTGTAGAAGATGACCAGCCAGGCGGTACGTCCCGCGCCGACGTCGCACGGCGTGAGCAGCCAGGAGACCGGCAGCAGAGTGCCGTCCCCGCGCTCGAACCACTCCAGCTCCCCTTGGGCGCTGCTCCCGGCGAGAAGGGGCTGCCGCATCGTGCACCGGCTGCGGGGCAGGCTCTCGCCGTGCCGGCCGCGATGCAGCAGGTCGTGGGCGTCCCGGCCGAGCAGCTCGTCGGCCGTACGGCCGAGCAGGCGCTGCGCCTGGGCGCTGACCTCGATGATGCGGCCGCGATCGTCCACCAGGTAGGTGCCGGCCTGGCGAAGCTCACGCAGCTCGTGAGGCCACCCGGCCGCTGCCGCGCGGCATCGCCGCTCGTCGCCGTCGGGCGCTTCCATGGGAGCACTCCCTTTCCTCCGGGGCCTCCGGTCCGAGGGCTTGCCTATCATCCCCGGCCGTCCGGCGCACACCCGCGATGATCGTCGGGCCCCGACGGGACGATCGAGCACGGATCGGTACGCTCGTACACATGATGCCTGAGGGAAACCGGGTCCTTGCCGGCACGGACGACCCGCGGGCGTGCCGCCGAGCCTGACGACGCCCGAGCGGACCCGCCCCCGCCCCCGCCACCGCTCCAGTCACCGTGATCGGAGAGCCGATGCCCGCCGCCGCCCCTCCCTCCGCGCCCGGCCGCCAGGCGCGCCAGGCCCGTGCCGCCGTCGCGGTGCTGTTCCTCACCAACGGCGCCGTGTTCTTCAACGTCGTCCCACGCTATCCGCAGATCAAGGCAGATCTCGGCGTGAGCAACGCGGTCTTCGGCGGCGCGGTGGCCGGCTTCTCGATCGGCGCGCTGCTGGCCGGGCTGCTCGCCGGGGTGTTCGTGCGCCGGTTCGGCTCGGCCCGCGTGGCGGCGTTCGGGATCGTCGTCACCACGCTCGCGACCCTGGCGATCCCGTTCGCGCCGAACGCGATCGCCTTCGGCGGCGCGCTGTTCGTCGTGGGCGCGCTCGACGCGGTCGTGGACGTCGCGCAGAACGCCCACGGCCTGCGGGTGCAACGGCTCTACCAGCGTTCCATACTCAACTCGCTGCACGGGGTGTGGAGCATCGGCGCGGTGCTCGGCGGCCTGATGGGCGCGGCCGCCGCCGGGCTCCGCCTGCCCCTGGCGGTCCATCTCGGGATCTCCGCCGCGCTGATCAGCGCCGTCGCCGTCGTCGCCTACCGGTTCCTGCTGCCCGGCCCGGAGGACGCGGAACGCGCCGCCGCCCCGCCCGCCGCCGCCCGCCACCCGGCCACCGCCGACGGCGATCCGGTGGCTCCGGCCGGGCGGCGGTCGTTCGCGCGGCCGGCGGTGTGGATGCTCGCCGCGCTCGGCGTGCTGGCCGCGTGCGGCGCGCTCGTCGAGGACGCCGGCGCGTCCTGGGGCGCCCTCTACCTCACCGGCCTGCACGCCGACGCCGCCACCGCCGGCCTCGCCGTCGTGGCCTTCCAGACCGCCATGACCATCGGCCGGCTGTCCGGCGACCGCGTGGTGGACCGGTTCGGCCAGCGGACGGTGACCCGAGCAGGCGGCCTCCTGGCCGCCGCCGGGATGGGCGCCGCGCTGGCCGTGCCGTCCGTTCCTTCGGCGCTGGCCGGGTTCGTCCTGGCCGGGCTCGGCACGGCCACCCTCGTCCCCGCCGCCATGCACACCGCCGACGAACTGCCTGGCCTGCCCGCCGGGACCGGCCTGACCGTGGTGAGCTGGCTGCTGCGCGGCGGGTTCCTGCTGTCGCCGGTGCTCGTCGGGTTCGTCGCCGACCTCGTCAGCCTGCGCGTCGGCCTGCTGTCGGTGGTCCTCGCCGGGCTCGTCACGTTCGTCCTGGCGCGCGTCCTGGTCAACGACGCCGGACGCTAGGACGCCGTCAGCTTGGCGAAGTCGGGGGCGTACACCGTCATCCAGTGCGGACGCAGCCGGTAGTAGACCACCTCGGTCTCCCAGTCGAAGGCGTCGGCGCCGTAGAAGTCCTTGAAGTACGCGAGCAGCTCCGGCCAGTCCGGGGCCGGCTCGCCGTCCAGGGGGTTGAGGATCTCGACGGTGCCGTGCGTGAACACGCCCAGGTCCTCCCCGCGCATGTGCGCGACGCTGGCGGCGGGGCGGGCGGCGAGGTGGCGGGCCTTGGCGGCGTCCCGCGACGTGCCGAAGTGCCACATGCCGTGCAGGAAGTGCCCGTCCGCGCCGCTGATCCGCGGCTCGCCCTTCGCCGTCACGGTCGACAGGGCGATCGTGCACATGCCGGTCAGGACCTGGGTGAGCTGCTCGGCGGTGAGCGTGCGCTCGGCGACGATCGAGCGGAGGTGCGAGGTGGAACGGGAGAGCGAAGCGTCGAGAAGGGACTGGAGCCGCTTCAGCTCTTCTGGTGTCTCGTGCATCGAGGTCCTTGGTTCGGTGGTGTTGCGAAAGCATCAACCTTCTTCCCGAAACCCGACACCTACTGTCATGTTTTCGCGGCCACCACGAAGGCGTGGAGATCGGGTCTAGGCGACTTCCCTGTGTGCCATTACGTTCCTTACAGCACCATCGCGGGGGAATTGTCTCGTCCCGTCAGACCCCAGAGGAATGGCATGAGATCACGTCTGCTCGCCGCACTCACCACCGTGACCCTGGCCCTGGCCGGCGCCCTCACCATCGCGCCCGCGCCGGCCTCGGCGGCGCTCGCCGTGCCCGACATCCCGCTGGCCGGCGTCAAAGCGCACCTGACCCAGTTACAGAGCATCGCCACCGCCAACGGCGGCAACCGCGCCCACGGCCGGCCCGGCTACCTCGCCTCGGCCAACTACGTCAAAGGCCGCCTCGACGCCGCCGGCTTCACCACCACCCTGCAGTCGTTCACCTACAACGGCGCCACCGGCTACAACGTGATCGCCGACTGGCCCGGCGGCGACGCGAACGACGTCCTCATGATCGGCGCCCATCTCGACAGCGTGACGGCGGGCCCCGGCATCAACGACAACGGCTCCGGCAGCGCCGCGATCCTGGAGACCGCGCTGGAGGTCTCCCGGCAGGCGCTCCAGCCCACCAAGCACCTGCGCTTCGCCTGGTGGGGCGCCGAGGAGCTGGGACTGCGCGGCTCGCAGTTCTACGTCACCAACCTGGCCGCGACCGAACGCGCCAAGATCAAGGGCTACCTCAACTTCGACATGGTCGGCTCGCCCAACGCAGGCTACTTCATCTACGACGGCGACAACTCCGACGGGGTCGGCTCCGGCCCCGGCCCGGCCGGCTCCGCCCAGCTCGAACGGGTCCTGCAGGACTACTTCACCTCGATCGGCGTGCCCACGCGCGGCACCGACTTCGACGGCCGCTCGGACTACGGCCCGTTCATCTCCCAGGGCATCCCGGCCGGCGGCACCTTCACCGGCGCGGAGGGCATCAAGAGCAGCGCCCAGGCGCAGCTGTGGGGCGGCACGGCGGGGCAGGCCTTCGACCCGTGCTACCACCGCTCCTGTGACACGACGGCCAACATCAGCGACACCGCGCTCGACCGCAACGCCGACGCGATCGCGTACGCGGTCTGGAGCATCGGCACCGCCGTGCCGCCCACCGTGGTCTGGTCGGACGACTTCGAGACCGACCGGGGCTGGACGACCGTGGCCGGCACCGCCACGAGCGGCCTGTGGGAGCGGGGAGACCCGGAGGCCACCACCTCCAGCGGCGCCAAGCAGCTCGGCACCACGGTCAGCGGCGTCAACGACCTGGTCACCGGCCGGCTGGCCGGAGCGTCGGCCGGCGACCACGACGTGGACGGGGGCCTGACGTCCATCCAGTCGCCGCCGATCACGTTGCCGGCCGGGGCGCCGAAGCTGTCGTTCTCCTGGTACCTCGCGCACGGCAGCAACTCCTCCAGCGCCGACTACCTGCGGGTCAAGGTGGCCGGAAGCACGACGAGCACCGTGTTCCAGCAGCTCGGCGCGGCCAGTAACCGTGACGGCGCCTGGGCGGTCGCGACGGTCGACGTGTCCGCGTTCGCGGGCCAGAGCGTACGGGTGATCGTCGAGGCGGCCGACGCCTCGACCGCGAGCCTGGTGGAGGCGGCCGTCGACGACGTGAAGATCCTTCTGTAGGGAGACCGGCGGGGGCTGCGGCCCCCGCCGGATTGCCGTTTCATATAGCCATCTGGCAATATGTAGGGCATGAGCGCCTACGCAGCCTTGGCGGAGCCGCATCGCAGGCGGATTCTCGACCTGCTCCGCACCGGTGAGCGGCCCGCCGGTGAGCTGGTGAAACACCTCGACCTCAGCCAGCCCGGCGTGTCCAAGCACCTCAAGGTGCTCCGCGAGGCCGGGCTCGTCGCCGTGCGCACGCACGGCAAGCAGCGCGTCTACTCGCTGCGCCCCGAACCGCTCGCCGAGGTCGCGGAGTGGCTGGAGCCCTATCGGATGCTCTGGTCCCAGCGTCTCGACGCCCTGGAACGACACCTGGAGGACAACCCATGACCGACGGCACCCTGGAGACCATCGGCGGCCGCCCGGCGCTGCGCTTCGAGCGCGTGCTCGCCTTCCCGGTCGAGCGCGTGTGGCGGGCCGTCAGCGTGCCGGACGAGCTGCGGGCCTGGTTCCCCGCGGCCGTGGACTGGACGCCGGCGGCCGGCGAGACCTTCGACGCCGGCGGCGCGACCGTCGAGGTGACCGAGGTCGATCCGCCCCGCCGCCTGGCCTGGACGTACGCCGGCCAGCCGTACAGCTTCGACCTGACCGCCGAGGGCGACGGCTGCCGCCTGGTCTTCGTGCACGTCATCGACGACCTCGGTCTCGCGGCGCAGACGGCCAGCGGGTGGGACGCCTACCTGTCGCGGCTGGAGCCGTACCTGTCGGGCCGGACCGTCACCGAGGAGGAGGCTCACGAGGGCTGGGAGGAGACGCACGAGCGTTACGCCGCCCGCTTCGGCGTCGATCCCGAGCCGGGCCGCCGCTTCGCCGCCTCCCTGCGCGGGGACGGAGACGCCGGCGCATAGTGGGCCTGTGCCGCCGCCCGGGAAGCGGGCATGCTGAAGGGCCGGGCGAGGTGTCCGGCACGACGCGGCACTGGCGGTGGCATGAGCAACTTCCTTCCCGAGCCCGAGCTCGGCGAGGCGGCCCGGCGGCTCTACGACGAGGACCTGGCCGACCACGGATATGTGATGAACCTGTCCCGGCTGTGGGCCCACCAGCCGGAGGCGCAGGACAAGCTGTTCGGCCTGATCGGCGAGGTCGCCGCGGCCGGCGGGCTGACGCTGCGGCAACGCGCCGTGCTGGTCACCGCGTGCGCGTCCACGATCGGTGACTCCTACTGCTCGCTGGCCTGGGGGACCAGGCTGGCGGCGGTCGCCGGGGCCGAGGCGGCGGGCGGGCTGCTGCGCGGCGACGACGCCGGGCTGGAGGAGCCCGAGCGGGCGATGGCCGCGTGGGCGCGGAAGGTGGCCCGCGACCCCAACGCCACCCGCTCGGAGGACGTCGAGGAGTTGCGGGCGGCCGGGTTCACCGACGGGCAGATCTTCGCGATGACGGCGTTCGTCGCGTTACGGCTGGCGTTCTCCACGGTGAACGACGCGCTCGGCGCGCGGCCCGACGCCGCCCTGCGCGCCGCGGCGCCCGAGCCCGTACGCCGCTCCGTCACCTACGGCAGGCCCGCCGAGACCGCCCCGTAGCGCTCGTACCGATGACTTTCCGCGCCGCCGCCGGTCTCCACCGGCATGACGACTTACGCACTCATCCACGGCGGCGGGAGCGCCTTCGACTGGCACCTGGTCGAGGCCGAGCTGCGCGACCGCGGCCACGATACGGTGGCGATCGACCTGCCGGCGTCCGACCCCGGGGCGGGACTCTGGGACTACGCCGACGCCGTCGCCCGGGCGGTCGCAGGGCGCGGGCCGCTCGTGGTGGTGGCCCACTCCTGGGGCGGCTTCGTCGGCCCGCTCGTCTGCGCGCGCGTGCCGGCCGCCGCGCTCGTCCTGGTGACCGCCATGATCCCGGCTCCCGGCGAGCCGCCGGGGGACTGGTGGGAACGCAGCGGGCGGCCCCCGTCCGGCACCGACGACGAGCACGAGCTCTACTTCCACGACGTCCCCCGCGACCTGGCCCGGCGGGTGTCGGACCACGACGGCGCGCTCGCCGCCACCATGAACATGGACCGGGCGTGCGCCGAGCCCTGGCCCCTGCCGGCCTGGCCGGACGTGCCGACGCGATACCTGCTCTGCCGCGACGACCGGCTCTTCACCCCGGACTTCGTCCGCCGGCACGTCGAGGAACGGCTCGGCGTCACCCCGGACGAGATGCCCGGCGGCCACATGGTGATGCTGTCGCGACCGGCGGAACTGGCCGCCTACCTGGCGGGAATCGTCCCCGCCGCCCCCTGACCCCACGACGGCCGCCGGTTTGTCGGTCGGTCCCGCCATACTCACCGCTGACGATCAAGAAGACCGGCACAGCGTGGAGGTATCGGCATGACCGCATACGAGGGCGACGAGGACCGGCTGACCATGCTGGCGCCCTGGCTGCGCGCACTCTACCCCCGGCGGGGCGGCGTCGAGGTGGCGGTCAAACGGCCCGACCCCGCCGCGCCCGGCCGGCTCGCCGCGAAGCTGGACGGCCACCGTCAGCAGATCCTCGACGCGCTGGCACGCTGCCCCGATCCCGAGCTGCGCGCGGCCGGCCTCGCCTATGTCGAGGGCGAGTCCCCGGCCACGCCTCTTGGCGCGGCGGTGGTGGCCGAGGTGGTGTCCGCGTCCCTGGCGTACGACGACCGGACCTGGCAGCCGCTGCTCGCCGATGCCTGGCTGGCGGGACCCGGCCCGGTGTTCGCGGCGTCGGCCGTGGCCGAACAGGCCTGCCTGGACCCGGTGCCCACCGAGCACGGCTGGCTGGTCCGGCGGCTGGACGACGCGAGCTCCCCCATCCACTGGATCGCCTGGAAGCGGATCGAGGCCGCCACGCGCGTCCGCGCCGCCCTCGCGGCCGCGCCCGACGCCGTGTACGCCGAGGCCGTCGCGGCGCTGGCCGCGTCCCGGGACGGCGGGCTGCACCACCGGGTGGCCGCCTCCTTCCTGGCACCCACCGAGACCGGCTGGGTCGACGCCGACTGCGCCGAGGTGAGCCAGGTCAACCGGGAGCTCGCCGTCCGCCTGCTCGCCGCGGTCGGCACGCCGGAGCAGGCGGCGCTCATCGCCGGTCACGCGCACGGCTCCAGCGTGATGCACTCCTTCGCCCTGCCCGCCACGCTCGTCGACGGCCTGGGCCCGGCGGCCGCCGTGCCGCTGCTGACCGGCTGGTTCGGCCAGTACTACGACGCCGACAGCGAGCGCCGGCTGCTCGACGTGCTCGCCGGCCTGCCGGTCGACGCGGCCATGCAGGCCATACTCGACCGCATCGACACCAGATACGCCCAGCCCGCCTTCCTGCACGCGGCGACCCGCTTCCCGCGCCGGGCGATGCGCCTGCTCGCCGCCTCATCCGGCAAGACCGTGGACGGGCTGCTGCGCGCCCACGTGCTCGCCCACCCGGACCTGGTGCCCGAGGTGGTCCCGGCGCTCGGCCAGGCCGCCGCCCAGCGGATCGGCAAGATCGCCTTGACCCCGCCCGTCGCCGTCGCGCCGGCGGAGGCCCTGCCCGAGGTGCTGGTCAGCCCGCCGTGGACGCGTCCGCGCACGGTGCGCAAGCCGGTCGTGGTGAGTGGCCTGACCTGCCCGGACGAGCCTTCCGTGGTGTGGGGGCCGGGGGAGCGGGACGCCTGGCTCGCCGCCCCGCCCGACCACTGGAGCCGGGTCTACGGCCGCACCTGGAAGGACGTCGCCGAGGGCCGCGGGCGGTACCACTGGAGTGACGTGGTCGCCCTGTTCCTCGCCGGGCCCGAGGAGCTGGCCGCGCCGCTGATCTCCACCTGGCGGCCTCGCGACCACTGGGGCACCGCCGACTGGCTGCCCGGGGTGGCCGCCAGGTTCGAGCTGGCGGCGCTGCCCCTGCTGCTGGACACCGCCCGGCACACCCCGAGCGGCGCCGGCCCGTCGCTGCTCCCGTTCGCCGCGCCGGAGATCGCCGTCCTCATGGCCGACTGGCTGACGCGGCTGAAGTCCGTCCGCGCCACCGCGCTGGCCTGGCTGTCCCGCCACCCCGACGCGGCCGCCAGGGCGCTCGTCCCCGCCGCGCTCGGCAAGCCGGGCGCGGCCCGCCGGCAGGCCGGACGGGCGCTCACAGCACTGGTCGCGGGCGGCCACCGCGACGCCGTCGCACGGGCCGCCGCCGGCTACGGCCCCGCCGCCGAGGCCGCGATCGGCGACCTGCTCGCGGCCGACCCGCTCGACGCGCTGCCCGCCAGGATGCCCGTCCTGCCCGACTGGGCGGACGTCGCGGTCCTCAGCCCGATCCGGCTCCGCGGCGACGCCGGCGCCCTGCCTGCCGAGGCGGCCCGCCACGTCACCACCATGCTGGCGATCTCCCGGCCCGGCGAGCCGTACCCCGGTCTCGACGAGGTCCGGCGGGCGTGCGACGCCCGCACCCTCGCGGACTTCGGCTGGGCGCTGTTCCAGCGCTGGCAGGCGGCCGGTCACCCCGCCAAGGAGAGCTGGATCATGGACGCGCAGGCGCTGGTCGGCGACGACGAGACCGTACGCCGGCTGGCTCCGCTGATCAGGACCTGGCCCGGCGAGAACGGGCACGCGCGCGCCGTCGCGGGCCTGGACCTGCTGGCCGGCATCGGCTCCGAGGTCGCGTTGATGCACCTGCACGGCATCGCGGAGAAGGCCAAGTTCGGCGGGCTGAAGAAGCGGGCCCGCCAGAAGATGGACGAGGTCGCCGCCGAGCTCGGCCTCACGCCGCAGGAGCTGGCCGACCGGCTGGTGCCCTCCTTCGGGCTGTCCGCCGACGGCAGCCTCACCCTCGACTACGGCCGCAGGCGGTTCGTCGTCGGCTTCGACGAGCAGCTCAAGCCGTACGTCACCGACGCCGCGGGCAAGCGGCTGAAGAACCTCCCCAAACCGGGCGTCAACGACGACCCCGAGCTCGCGCCCGCCGCCCACCGGCGCTTCGCCGGGCTGAAGAAGGACGTGCGCGCCGTCGCCGCCGACAACATCCGCCGCCTGGAGCGGGCGATGGTCGACCGGCGCCGCTGGAGCGCCCCCGACTTCGAGCGGCTGCTCGTCGGCCATCCGCTGCTCTGGCACATCGTCCGCCGCCTCGTGTGGGGCCGCTACGACGTCTCCGGCCGGCTCGTCGGCGCCCTGCGCGTGGCCGAGGACCGCACCTTCGCCGACGCCGCCGACGACCCGCTGACCCTGCCCGGCGACGCCGTCGTCGGCGTGGCGCACCCGCTGGAGCTTGGGGAGGAGGTGGCCGCCTGGGCGGAGGTGTTCGCCGACTACGAGATCCTGCAGCCGTTCCCGCAACTGGGCAGGGAGACCTACACCGCCGACGAGGCTCTGCTGGCCGAGATCTGCGCCGCCAAGATCCCGACCCACGCGGTGCTGAGCCTGGAACGGCGCGGCTGGCATCGGACCCACCCCGCGGACGCCGGCTGGCAGAGCGGGATCGAGCGGGACGTCCCCGGCGGCACCGTCACCGTCGGTCTCGACCCGGGCGTGGCGATCGGCTGGATCGACATGAACGAGACACAGACGCTCGTGGGCGTCAGCGTCGACGGCCTCGACCCGATCACCGCCTCCGAGATCCTGCGCGACCTGAAGGAGATCACCAAATGAGCGAGCGCGTACAGCGGCCACCCGCCGAGGTCCGCCACGCCGACGAGCTGGCCCGGCTGCGCGAGCACGACACCGACGCCCGGCCGCCCGGCTGGGCGCTCAGCCTGCGGGCCGCCCGGCGCTTCATCCTCGGCGACGACGAGCTGGGCATCACCCGCAAGTTCGTGGGCGACCCCTCGCTCATCGACCGGTCCCTGGTCGCGCTCGCCACCCAGCGCGGCCTGATGCTGGTGGGGGAGCCGGGCACCGCCAAGTCGCTGCTGTCGGAGCTGCTCGCCGCCGCCGTGAGCGGCACCTCCACGCTCACCGTCCAGGGCGGCGCGGCCACCACCGAGGACCAGATCAAATACTCGTGGAACTACGCGCTGCTGGTCGCCGAGGGCCCGTCCCCCCGGTCGCTGGTGGCCGCGCCGCTGCTGCGCGGCATGGCCGAGGGCAAGGTGGTGCGGTTCGAGGAGATCACCCGCTGCCCGCTCGAGGTGCAGGACTGCCTGCTGTCGCCGCTGTCGGACCGGGTGCTCGCGATCCCGGAGCTGACCGGCCCCGAGTCGATGGTGTTCGCCCAGGAGGGGTTCACCGTCATCGCCACCGCCAACACCCGCGACCGCGGCGTCAACGAGATGAGCGCCGCGCTCAAGCGCCGCTTCACCTTCGAGACCGTCTTCCCCATCGCCGACTTCGACACCGAGCTGCTGCTGGTGGAGTCCGAGGCCACCGCGCTGCTGCGCCGCTCGGGCGTCACCGCACCGCCGCGCCGCGACGTGCTGGAGGTGCTCGTCACCACCTTCCGCGAGCTGCGCGAGGGCCAGAACGCGCGCGGCGACGTCACCGACCGGCTGTCCGGCGTGATGAGCACCGCCGAGGCCGTCTCGGTCGCCCACGCCGTCGGGCTGCGCGGCTGGTTCCTGCGCGGCGAGCCGGGCACCGCCGCCGACCTCGTCGCCTGCCTGGCCGGCACCGCCGCCAAGGACAGCCCGGAGGACCTGGCGAAACTCCGGCGCTACCTGGAGCGGCGGCGGCACGGCGGCCAGTGGAAGGCCCTGTACGACGCCCGCCACCTCCTGCCGGGCTGACGATGACGGTCACGTTCCTCGGCGTACGGCACCACAGCCCCGCCTGCGCCCGGCTGGCCGCCGACACCATCGCCGCCGTACGGCCCGCGTACGTGCTGGTCGAGGGCCCGGCGGACATGAACGACCGGATGGACGAGCTGCTGCTGGGCCACCAGCTGCCGATCGCGGTCCACACCGGCTACCGCGACCCCGGCCGCCGGCACGGCTCGTGGACGCCGTTCTGCGACTACTCCCCGGAGTGGACGGCGCTGAACGCGGGCCGCGCCGCCGACGCCGAGCTGCGCTTCATCGACCTGCCCGCCTGGCATCCCGCGCTGGCCGGCGTACGCAACCGGTACGCCGACGCCGAGGCCCGCTACGGCGAGGTCACCGCCCGGCTGTGCCGTGACTTCGCCGTGGACGACGCCGACGCGCTCTGGGACCACCTGTTCGAGATCGAGCCGGCCGACGGGCTGGCCGAGCGGCTCGCCGTCTACTTCGACCTGCTGCGCGGCGACACCGAGGCGGGGCCGGACGACACCGCCCGCGAGGCGTACATGGCCCACTGGGTCAGGGCCGCCGCCGCCCACGCGGACGGGCGGCCGGTGGTCGTGGTCACCGGCGGCTTCCACCGCCCGGCGCTGATCCGGCTCGCCGAGGACGGCGACCGGAGCTGGCCGGAGGTGCCCCGGCCGCCCGGCGGCGCGACGGCCCGCAGCTACCTGGTGCCGTACTCGTTCCGGCGGCTCGACGCCTTCGACGGCTACCAGGCGGGCATGCCGTCGCCCGGCTACTACCAGCAGCTGTGGGAGCACGGCCCCGCCGGGGCCGGCCGGCGGCTCGTCGAGGCGGTCGTCGCCCGGCTGCGCGCCCGGCGCCAGCCGGTCTCGACCGCCGACCTGATCGCCGCCCGCACGGCCGCCGACGGGCTCGCGCTGATGCGCGGCCACCGCCACCCGGCCCGCGTGGACGTGCTCGACGGCCTGGCCGGCGCGCTCGTCAGCGAGGCGATCGAGACGCCGCTGCCCTGGGCGAGCCGCGGCCCGCTCCAGGCCGGCGCCCATCCGGTCATCGTCGAGATGATCGCCGCGCTCAGCGGCGACCGCACAGGCCGGCTGCACCAGGACACCCCGCTGCCGCCGCTGGTCCACGCCGTCCTCGCGGTCCTCGGCGAGCCCGGCGAGGAACGCCTCGACCTCGGCGAGGAGGCCGGCCGCGAGCGCAGCCGGCTGCTGCACCGGCTGCGCGTGCTGGGCATCCCCGGCGTGCTGCGCACCTCGGGGCCGAGCCCGGCCGGCGGCACGGAGCTGACCGAGCGGTGGGAGCTGTCCGACTCCGACGACCGCCTGCCCGCCCTCATCGAGGCCGGGGCGTACGGCGTCGATCCGCAGGACGCCGCGGCGGCCGTACTCGCCGAGCGCGTCCCCGGCGCGGACCTCGACGAGCTGGCCGGCGTCCTGCTCGACGCGGCGCTGTGCGGCGTCGGCGAGCTGACCGGGCAGGTGCTGGACGACCTGGCGCGGGCCGTCGGCCGGGCGGCCGACCTGGGCGCGCTGGGCCGCACCCTCGCCGTCGTCCTCGCCATGTGGCGCCACGGCGAACTGTTCGGCACCAGCGGCAGCGCCACCCTCGGCGCCGTCGTACGGGCCGCCGCCGAGCGGGCGCTGTGGCTGGCCGAGGGCGTACGCGGCGGGCCCGCGCCGGCCGACCTGCGGCGGATCGAGGCCATGGCCGCCGTGCGCGACGCGCTCATGCACGCCGGCCCGCCGCTCGGCCTGGACACCGAGGCGGCGCTCGGCGTCGCCGACCGGGTCGCCGCCTGCCGGGACGCGCCGCCCGACCTGCGGGGAGCGGCGCTGGGCCTGGCCTGGTCGCTGCGGGGCCACGCCGCCGGCGACCCCGGGCGGGCGGTACGCGGCGCGTTCGTCCCCGCCACGGCGGGCGACTGGCTGGCCGGGTTGTTCGCGCTCGCCCGCGAGGAGGTGCTGCACACCGCCGGCGTGCTGGAACTGCTGGACGAACTGGTCGCGGCGCTGGCCGACGACGACTTCCTGGTGGCGCTGCCCGCGCTGCGCCAGGCGTTCGGCTTCTTCCCGCCCCGTGAGCGGCACGTCATCGCCACCCGGCTGACCGGGCTGCGGGGCGGCGGCGCGTCCCCCTGGGACCTGATGAGACTGGACGCGGCCCCAGAGCTGGTGGCCGCCGGCATGGCGCTGGACGAGCGGGTCGACGCCGCACTGCGCAGGGAAGGACTGACCCCCTGATGACCGACCCCACACTCGAACGCTGGCGGCTGCTGCTCGGCGAGCCGGGCGCCGCCTGCCTCGGCGGGCAGCCGCTCGGCGCGGAGGCCGCGGCCCGCGACGCCGCACTCGACTGGCTCTACGGGCGCGACGAGGACCTCCGCAGGCGCGGCGTACGCCGGCAGGGCGGATCCGGGCCGTCGTCGCTGACCACGTTCGGCTGGCTCGACGACATCACCAGGCTCTTCCCCAAGGAGACCGTCGAGCGGCTGCAGCGCGACGCCGTCGAACGCTACGAGATCCACGACGTCGTCACCGACCCGGCCGTGCTGGCCCGCATCGAGCCCAACCCCGCGCTGC
This sequence comes from Nonomuraea sp. LP-02, assembly GCF_036289125.1. Taxonomy (NCBI): domain Bacteria; kingdom Bacillati; phylum Actinomycetota; class Actinomycetes; order Streptosporangiales; family Streptosporangiaceae; genus Nonomuraea; species Nonomuraea sp. LP-02. Next base: position 1,653,943 of record NZ_JAXCLK010000001.1, read on the forward strand.
TCCAGGCGGTGCTGCGCACCAAGCACCTGATGAACCCGCAGGTGCTGCGGCTGGCCAGGCGGATCGTGGAGCGGGTCGTACGGCAGCTCATGGAAAAGCTCGCCACCGAGGTGCGCAGCGCCTTCTCGGGCACCAAAGCACGGCGGCCGGGCCGGATGCGGCTGGCTCGCAACTTCGACATGGTCAGGACCCTGCGCGCCAACCTCGGCCGCTACCAGCCCGACACCGGCAAGGTCGTGATCGAGACCCCTCTGTTCTTCTCCCGCACCCGCCGCCACCTCGAACAGTGGCAGGTGATCCTGCTCGTCGACCAGTCCGGGTCCATGGTCGAGTCGGTCATCCACTCGGCGGTCACCGCGGCCTGCCTGTGGGGGCTACCCGGCGTGCGCACCCACCTCGTCGCGTTCGACACCGAGGTGGTGGACCTCACCTCCGACGTCGACGATCCCGTGGAGCTGCTGATGAAGGTCCAGCTCGGCGGCGGCACCGACATCGCGCGCGCGGCGACGTACGGGGCCGGCCTGGTGGAGCAGCCGCGCCGGGCGATCGTCGTGCTGATCTCCGACTTCTACGAGGGCGGCGATCCGCACCGGCTCGTACGGGTCGTGCGCGGCCTGACCGGGCAGGGCAGCAAGGTGCTGTGCCTGGCCGCGCTCGACGAGCAGGCCGACCCCGCCTACGACCGGGAGCTCGGGCAGCGCCTGGCCGACGCCGGAGCGCACGTGGGCGCGATGACGCCCGGCGAGCTCGCGTCCTTCGTCGCGGAGCACGTGGGCCGATGAGGACCGATCTGCTCGCGCTCACCACCGAGTCCCTGGCCGCGCTCACCAACCGCGGCCTGGTCAAGCGGGCCGCCAAGGAGGCCGCGCCGGAGCTGCGGCTCGACGCCGACGGCACCGTGCACGGCGGCTTCCCCGGCGGCCCCGACACGAGCCTGCCGCCGGGCGGCCTAGAGGCGGGCCGCTGCACCTGCGGCGCGACCGGCGTCTGCCGGCATGTGATCGCCGTGATCCTCGCCTACCAGAGTTTGCACACCACTCCTGCCTCCCCGGCGCCTGGTTCTGCGGCGCCCGGTTCCGCGACGCTCGGCTCGGCGGCGCCTGGGCCTGGGGCGCCGGGTTCGGCGGCGCTCGGTTCGGCGGAGCCTGGGCCTGGGGCGCCCGGTTCCGTCGCGCGCGGCTCGGCGGAGCCTGGTTCTGCGGCGCCCGGTTATTCGGGCGCGCATCCATCCGGGACGCCGGGGACCTCCGGGACGCCCGTGACGTCGGGGGAGGAGCGGGAGCCCTGGTCGCTGGGGGCCTGGTCGCCGGGGCAGGTCACTGACGACGAGCTCGCCGCCAGGCTCGGAGCCCGCCTGATGAGCGCCGCCCGCCGCGCCGAACGGGCCGGTTACACCGCCCGGATCCGGCGGGCCACCCCTGCCGATCCGGTGCCGCAGGTCGAGCTGCCCACCGCGACCGTGCGCTTCCTGGTCCCCGGCGACCTCGGGTTCGTCCACACCGACGCCGTCGCGGGCAGCCGCGACGACGTCATCGCCCTGGCCGTGTGGGCGTTCCGGGTCGCCGACGAGCTGCATCCCGGCGTTCCCGACGCCCGCGTCGATGTCGGCGGGCAGGCCGTGGCCGGGGCGGTGGCCGGGCTGGAGCGCGCCCTCGCGCTGGCCGGCACGGTCCTGCGTGAGGGCGCAGCGCACCTCGGCCAGGGCCTGGAGGCGACCGTCGCCGACGTCTCGCGCCACCTGGAGGCCGACGGGCTGCGCTGGCCGCTGCTGGCCGTCGGCGACCTCGCCGAGCAACTGGCCGCCTACCGCGACCGCGCCGCCCACTACCGTCCCGAACTGCTCGCCGGGCACCTCGCCGAGCTGCACGCCCGTCACCGCGCGGCGACCCGCCAGGACGCCGTCCCGCGCAGCAGCGTGCTCGGCACCACCGAGGCCGCCGAGACCCCGCTGCGCCGGGCACGGCTGGAGGCCCTGGGCTGCCGGGTCCGCGCTCTCGGCGACCGGCGGATCGCCGAGATCTACCTGGCCCACGCCGACGCCGCCATGGTGCTGGTCCTGCGACGCCAGTGGGAGAGCGACGAGGACGGGGCCGCGCTGGCCCGGCGGCGGATCGCCACGTCCACGCTGGCCGGGCTGGCCGCGGGCACCGTGGTCACCGAGTCCGCCGTGCGCAGCGCCAGCCGTACGGTCAGGCTGGCCACCGGGCGTGTCTCCAGGACGGACGTCAGCCCGTCGCGGGGCGACTGGGACGCCCTGCCGCCGTCACTGAAGGTGACGGACCTCGCGGTGCTCGGCCGGGAGCTCGACGCCCTCCCGCTCCGCCCCGTCCGGCCGCGCGTCGAGGCCGAGCTGGTCAGGGCCGTCGCCATCGCCGGGGTCGAGTCCATCGCGTACGCGCCCGGCGACCAGCGGCTCGACGCCGTCGTCGCCGACCGGGCGGGCAACCTCGCCACGGTCAGTGCCACGCATGCCGCCGCCGCGCCCGGCCGGCTCGACGCGCTGGCCGCCGTACTCGCCGGCGAGGAGGGAGAGCCGCGCTTCGTCAGCGGCGTCGTCGGCCGGGCCGGGGCCGGCCGGGCCGGGGCCGGGATCGTCATCGAGCCGATCGGGCTGGTGGCCGGCGACCGTGTGATCGTCCCCGACCTGCGGCCCGCGACCGGCGGCACGCTGACACCTACATGGGACGAGGAGCCAGAACCGCCGCTGACCGCCGCCCTGACCCACGCCCGCGCGCTGCTCGCCGAGGCCGCCCACCACGGCCTGTCCCACCTGCCGCCCACCTACGAGGCCCGGCTCGCCGCCGCCGCGCACCGGCTGGCGACGCTCGGCCTGCACCGTGTCGCGGCGGTCGTCACCGCCTTCGCCTCCGCCCGCGCCGATGGCTCCGCTGAAGCGGCCGAGCGGACCTGGGCCGACGCCTACTTGCGTGTGGAGGTCGCCCTGGAGCTGAGCTGAGCTGAGCTGAGCTGGGCTGGGCTGAGGATGTAGGACGTCGGGGCCGGGACGCCAGGCCCGGGACATGGCCGGGGGACGCCGGGCCCGGAGGCGTCAGGCCCCGGGATAACGCCGGGAGAGGTCGGGCCCGGAGGCGTCAGTGCCGGTTGAAGCGGGACAGCAGTTCGTCCACCGTCGCGAACCCGGCCACCACCTCGGCGGCCGGCCGCTCGCGCCGCACCATGCCGACCGCCTGCCCGGCGTACACGTAAGCGGCGTCGTAGTCGCCGTCCCGCCGCGCGGCGGTCAGTTCGGCCCGTGCCTCCTCGTCCTCGCTCAGCTCCTCCTCCTTGCCGTGCCACCGGTCGAAGAAGGTGTTGCGCAGGGCGCGCCCTCCGTACTCGGGCGGCCAGGCCAGGCGCTGGGCCACGTCGAAGACGCGCCCGTAGGCGGTGCCGGTCTCGCCGGCGGCCAGCACCCGCGCCCGCGCAGGCCCGGCGAGGGTCGTCTCGGCGCAGCCGAGGAACGCCGTCCCCGCCCACCCGCCCTCGGCGCCCGCCGCCAGCACGGCGGCCAGGCCGCGCGCCGTCGCGATGCCGCCCGCCGCGAGCACCGGGACCTTCACCGCGTCCAGGACGCTCTGCAGCAACGGCAGCGTCGCCACCTCGTCGCGCCCGTGCCCGCCGCCCTCGCCGCCGCGCGCCACGACGACGTCCACACCGGCGCGCTCGGCGGCCAGCGCCTCCTCCGTGGTGCCCGCCTGGGCGGCGACGGTGATGCCCGCGGCGCGCAGCGGCTCCACGTACGGGCGGAAATCGCCGTAGCTGACGGAGACGAGCGCGGGACGGGCGGCGAGCACCGCCTCGAGCTGCCCCGGACTGTCCGGCAGCGCCCACGCCATCAGTCCGACCCCGTACGGCCGCCCGCTCCCGGCGGCGACGGCGGCCTGCTCGGCCACCCACGAGCCCGGCGCGTTCGCCGGCACCCCGAACATGCCCAGCGCGCCCGCCGCGGACACGGCCGCCGCCAGCCTCCCGTCGCTGACCCCCGCCATCGGCGCCCCCACCAGCGGCACGTCCAGCCCGAACCGATCGGTCAACCAGGTACGTGGCATCACTCTGCTCCTCAACCTCATCCGACCCTCAACGGAATTGTCGTACCCGCCTGCGACACTTCCGGGGTGCTGAACGTGGATGAGCTGCGGCCGCTGCTGCGCGCCGCCTGGGGGCCGGACACCTGCGATCCCGCGAGCCTCGACGAGTGGCGGCCGGACAACCCGGCGAGGGGCCAGTGCGGGACGACGGCGCTGGTGGTGCAGGACCTGCTCGGAGGCGACCTCATCCTCGGCGAGGTCCACGTCGACGGGGCCCGGACCTCCTACCACTACTGGAACCGGCTGCCCGACGGCACCGAGACCGATCTCACCGCCGATCAGTTCGGCCCCGATGAGGTCGTCTCCGGTGGCACCGTTCAGCAGCGGCCACCGGAGGGTCCCCGGCGCTGCCGTGAGCAGTACGCGCTGCTGCGGCAGCGGGTGCTGGCCGCCCTGCCCTGAGGGCCGCGCCGCTACGGCCGCGACCAGGGCACGAGGAGGTCGCTCACGGCCGACAGGATCGCCCGGGTGAACGGCGACACGCTCGCCGGCCCGTGGAACGGCCGCGTCCCGCCCCCGGTCACCCCCTCCAGCGTGCCCAGATCGGCCCCGGCGTGGCAGGCGATGTCGGGCGCCGGCAGGTCGGCCAGCAGAAACTCGCCGTCGTCGCAACGGGCCTGCGACGGATGCGCGGCGCGCCGCACCCAGCGCGCCCGCCCGTCCCGGTCGAGCCGGTAGACGCCGGAGCCCTGCCCGCCCGCCATCCGCGCGGGCGGGCCCTCGGCCAGCCGCAGCCGCACCGCGAACGGCCCGCCAGGCTGGGTGGCGCGCAGCAGCGTGAGCTGGTTGAACTCCGCCGCGTCGCCGAGCCAGCCCACCGGCCGGCCGAGCATCACCGCGAGCTGCCCCAGCACGAACGGCGGCAGCCCCATCGCCTGCTGGCTGACCGCCTCCACCTCGTCGCGCCGCTGCCGCCGCCACCGCAGCGCGGTCAGGTAGATCCGCTCGTCCGGCGTGAGGAGCGCGTCCACGCCGAACATCCCGGCGGCCCCGTACCTGCGCCAGGCCCAGAGCGCCACCCGTTCCGCGCACTCGATGAGCAGCGCGGCGGCGGGCGCGGGCCAGGGTCGCGACCAGTCTGCCCCGGCGGCGCTCACGGGGCCGGTGGACGGCTCGGCGACGGCGGTCGTCAGGTGCGCGGGCCGGTCGGCGTACACACGGACGCCGCCCCTGCCGTCCGGGACGCTGAGCACGGTGATCGCGACCGGCCAGCCGTCCACGTACGCGGCCACCCGGTACGGCCCGAGCAGCCGCGCCGCGCGGCCCATGTCGCCCTCCCCGGACACGATCACCGTGCCGCTCCCGCCGGGCCCGCCGGCCTGCACCACCACCCGCTCGGCCCCGACCGCGCGCCGCAGCTCGGCCGGCGACGGCAGCCGATCCACGTGCACGCTGCGGACCCGCGACACGACCGGCACCCCGGCGGCGCGCAGGAGGTCGTCGAGGAGCGGCTTGGACTCCAGCGTGGCCCGTACCCCGGGATCGATCGAGGCGGGCGTGCTGCCGGGACCGGCCAGCTCGCCGAGCCGGACGTCCGCGCCGCCGGTGACGACGACCGGCGGGCGGTCCAGCTTGAGCAGGTGCCTGGCGGCCTCGTGGCGCACCCGGCGCGGCCAGCCGTGGCGCTCGGCCACGGAGCGGACGCGGGTGCGGTCCTCGGCGGCGACGACCAGGTCCGCCAGGGCGGGGTCCCAGGCCGCGTAGCAGCCGATGGCGAGCGCGGGCCGCAGCGCCGCGACTGCGGACGGGCCGGTGTAGCCGGTGCGCAGCGCGCTGGTGCACCGGTCGACGACGACCAGCGGCCGGCCGGCCAGGACCTCCCGCGCGGCCTCCGTGTCCCACCGCGCCGTCCAGGGGTCCTCGTCCGGACGCCTGTCCCGTACCACGCCGGGGTCCCGGTCTCTGTCGACGACCGCGCCGGTGTGACGGGACGATCGTTTCTCCGGCTCTCCGCACATGTCGCCGCCCCCGCCATAAATCGTCCTTCGGAACGCTGTGTCACGTTCCGCACTATTGACGGTGCTCTGCGTTGAGCGCAGAGTCGAGGGCACCAGGATGTGAAGCGATGTGAAGCTGCGATGCCGCCCCGCCGCACCCACCCCGTCGCCAACCGGGCCCTGGCCGCGCTGATCGAGCAGGCCGCCTGGACCCACGCCGCCCTCGCCCGCCACGTCAACGCGGCCGCCGCCGCGAACGGCGACCCCCTGCACTACGACCGCTCGGCCGTCGGGCACTGGCTGACCGGCACCGTCCCGCGCCCGGAGGGGGTGGCCGCGGTGCTGGAGGCGTTCCGGCGGAGGCTGGGCCGTCCCGAGCTCACCGCGGCGCACCTCGACTGGCCGGACCCCGGCGCCGGGCAGCCCGAAGACCCCTGGCACGGCGACCCGGTGGCCCGCCTGGCCACGCTGGGGGAGGACGACCTGCTGAACCGGCGCGCGGTGCTCACGGCGGGCACGTACACGCTGGCCGCGCTCTCGGGCCTGGCGGCGGGGACGCGCGTCCCGGCGGCCGCGAGGGTCGCGGCCGGAGTGGCCGCGCGGATCACGTCCGGCGGGCGGGCTCGGGCGGGCGCGGCCGACGTCACCAGGATCCGCGCCGCGACCGCGGGCTTCGCCGACCTCGACGACCAGTACGGCGGCGGCCACGCCCGCGCCGCCGTGGCCGCCTACCTGGCGCGGGAGGTCACGCCGCTGCTGCACGGCACGACCGGCCGCCGCCGCCCTGACCTGTTCGGGGCGGCCGCCGAGCTGAGCTATCTGGCCGCGTACATGGCGATGGACGCGGGCGCGAACGCCCTGGCCCAGCGCTACTACATCAGCGCCGTCCGGCTCGCCGACGAGGCCGGCGACGTCGTGTCACGCGCGACCGCCCTGCGGAGCATGGCCGTGCAGGCCGCCGAGCTGGGCCACGACGAGGAGGCGCTGGCCCTGGCCGAGGCGGCCGCCTCCGCGCTCGGCAGCCACGGCCCGCCGCGTACGCAGGCATGGGTCACCGGCATGCGCGCCGAGGCGCACGCCGCCGCCGGCACCCGCCACGACGCGCTGAGCCTGCTGCACCGTACGGAGACGCAGCTCGAACGCGCCGACTCCGGCCCCGAGTCGGAGTGGACCGGCAACTACCGGCGCGAGTCGCTGGAGCACCAGATCGGGCTGACCCTGACCAGGCTCGGCGACCACGCGGGGGCCGCCCGCCACTTCGCGGCCTCCATGGACGCCCGCCGCCCGGTCGAGCGGCGCACCCGCACCCTCATCGGGCTGCGCGCGGCGCACGCGTTCCTGCGCGCCGGGGACGTCGAGCGGGCCGCGGTGACCGTGCTCGGGCTGAGCGAGGACATCCGGCTGGTGGCCTCCGCCCGCGTCCGCGGCGAGCTGCGCGCGCTGCGGACGGCCTGGCAGCCGTACCGGACGAGCGCCCTCGTCGCGGAGGCCGACCGGGCGCTGCGCGGCGCGTGAAGGACCGCGAACCGGCTAGACGTCGTGGGTCCACAGGGTGAGCAGCTCCTCGGCCGCGGCGGTGCGCGGCGTGACGCTCTTCTCCTCGTGGTCCACCTCGATCTCGACGGGACGCAGGTCGGGGACGAGCCCGCTGCCGAGCGCCTGCTCCTCGGGCAGGTCCTCGTGCGCGCCGGGCCGCCACCAGTAGACCTGCGGGGTGAGCGCGTGCTCGCCCTGCTCGACATGCGTACGGCTGAGCGACTGCATCGTCTCCATCGCCGCGACCAGGTGCACGTCGCCGATGGCGTGCACCAGCACGTACTCAGGGACGGGGAACGACACCAGGGCGCCCAGCCCCTCGTGCCGCAGATGCCGGTTGAGCACATGCGCGTGGGCGCCGATGTAGCGGTGGGTCTGCCCAATGTGCATGATCGGCACACCCCAGAGCTGGTGGGTCTCGACGTAGTGCGGCTCCCGGTGGATGGAGGCGCGCAGCGCCGCGCCGAACACCTCGTTCTCGGTGCGGTGGCCGAGGTCGGAGCGGTTGAGCGGGACGATGGAGTCGGGCAGGTCCATGACCACCGTCTCGACCAGGCCCGGTGCGAGCGGGCGGGTCGCCAGGGCCGCCTGCAGACCGGGCGGGTCGGCCAGCGCCTGCTCGGTGTAGAGGCGGATCCGCAGGGAGTCCTCGGCCAGCAGCCGTTCGATGTCGACCGCGGACGCCGCGGCGACGGCCTGGGCCCGGCTGTGGTGGCGGCGCACGCCCTGGACGAATCCGCGGGCGAACTCGGCGGCGAACCCGGGGATCTCGGACGGCGGCAGGAGGCCCGCGTGCTCGGTGTAGGTCGTCACGTCGGCAGGGATGTCGCCGATCTCCGGCAGGCTGAGGCTGACGGTCGTCGGGCCGGTGAACCTGGCCTCGACGTTCTCGCCCGCGAAGGCGCTGATCAGAGCGTGGACGGCGACGTCCTGGACCATCGTTGGTTCTCCTTGAGCCAGTGAGCGAGCCTTCCGATCGTAGAGGGGGCGGGCTGTCAGCGGGTCAAGGTTCGTGACCAGGACGACACGTCCGCCGCGATGACCAGCGGACGGTCCTCCGGGGTGTGGTGCCCGGCCACCTCGTCGTGCTCGCGCACCTCGAGCGAGGCCATAGTCTCGGCGCACCATGTGACCGTCTCCGGCGTCCACATCGATCCCGGGGGCCGGAAGCCGATCTTCGGGGCTGCCGGCCGCCCACCGCCCGAACGCCTCCATCCTCGCCACCACGTCCGCGGGCTCGCCGCCGAGCGGCATCGAGCGCGGCCACCGCAGCAGCGGCAGCCGGCTCGGCACCCTCGCCTCCGAGCCGGACAAACGCGACGACGGCCTCGACCGGGCCATCGCCGCCGTCATGGGGCGCTGCTCGACTGGATGGAACGGCAGTTCGCCGCCCTGGGGCGGGACGACGCGCGCGAGTTCGCGGTCGCCCTGCTGGCCGCGTACCAGGGGGTCTCGCTGCTCACCAACACCTTCCGCGACCCCGCTCTCATGCGGGCGGAAGGACGCCGGCTGGAGCGCTGGATCGACTCCCTCGCCTGAAGGGCGGCCGGCGGGCCCAGGTCGCCCACCGCCACGCCCACTCCAGCGGCCCCTGCCGGAACCACCGCAGCCACAACGCCGACCAGACCCCCTGCAGAACGAGGACGCCGCCCGCGATCGACAGCACCGTCGCCGTGGACCAGCCGTCCGGCGAACCGCCCACCAGGCGGGCGGCCAGCAGGACCAGCACGGTGGCCGCCAGGTAGTTGGTCAGCGCCATCCGCCCGAGCGGGGCGAACACCGCCTGCAGGAACGGCCGCAGCGGGGTGCGCAGCAGCACGAGCACGGCGCAGACGTACGCGCCCGCGGTCAGCAGCCCGGCGGCCCCCATGGCCCGCGAGTCGCCCGTGCCGTTCTGCAGCCAGGCCAGGGGCGCGGCCGCGGCGGAGAAGGCCAGGCACAGGAGGGCCGGCACGCGGGTGGAGTCCTCGATGCGCGCGATCACGCCGTACCTGGTGAGCGCCGAGCCCAGCAGGAACAGCCCCGGCACCAGCCCGAACGTCCCCGCCCCCGTCGCGAGCGCGGCCACGACGACCACGCCCGACAGTCCGGCCACCGCCCAGCGCGGCAACCAGGAGGAGGGCAGCAGCACCACCAGGCCGACGACCGCGTACACGGTCAGGATGTCGCCGTACCACAGCAGGAACATGTGAGCCAGCCCCAGCGCGAGCAGCGCCAGGAGCCGGCGCAGCAGGAGCAGCCGCGGCCGTCCCACCCGCCGCCCGGCCGACTCCAGCAGCAGGGAGAAACCCACGCCGAACAGGAACGAGAAGATCGGGAAGAACCGCTGGTGTACCAGCAGCCCCAGCCAGGCGTCGCCGGCCTCCCCTCCGCCGGTCCGCACGGACAGGGCGTCGCCGGCGTGCGCGATGGGCTGGACGTTGGCCACCAGGATCCCGCACAGCGCGAGACCGCGGATCACGTCGAGCGCGACGATCCTGGGGCGCGCATCCCGTGTCAGATGTTCTTGTGACATGGCCCCACATCCTCGGGACCGCGAGGGAGTGGCGGTACGGGCCGGAAGCAGGGTTCGCGGGCGGCGCGAGTCATACTTTCGGCCGGTACGGCGGGAAGGGCCCGGCTTCTAACCTGAGCGGCGTGACTGACCGGGACCAGCCGGCCGCGCGCGACCGGGCGTCCGGCGGCCGAGCCTTCGCCGTGAGCGCCGCCGCCGCGGCGAACCTCGGGCTCGGCGTGATCCTCGCCGCCCTGCTGGCGTTCTGGGCGTACAGCGTGGCGACCTCCTGGGGGCCCGGCTACTGGCCGTTCGGGTGCGTGGCGGGGGCGGTCGTGTCCGCGATCGCGCTGGCGCGGCGACGGGGGAGGGTGCTCGCGGCGGTCGCGGGACAGCTCGTGGCGCTGTCGGCCGCGCTGGTGTCCCGCCTCGCCGGGCTGCCCGCAGAGCCGGGGCCGGCCGCGGCGCTGGCGCTGGCCGTGCTCACCGCCTCGGCGGTACGGACCCTCGCGCCCCGTGCCGCCTGCGCCGTCGCCCTGGGCGGGCTGGCCGTGGTCGCCGCGACCGGCCTGAGCGCCGCCACCGGGATCCCGCCCGTGACCACGCTGAACGCCGGGGCGTGGCTCGCCGGGCTGGCGGCCGGGCTCGGCGCGCGTGCGCTGGCCGCCCGCCGCGAGGCCATGGCCGAGGCCGTACGCCGCCATGAACGCCTCCAGCTCGCCCGCGAGCTGCACGACGTCGTCGCGCACCACGTCACCGGCATCGTCCTGCAGTCGCAGGCCGCCCAGGTGCTGGCCCGCCGCCGGCCGGAACGCGTCGAAAGCGCCCTGACCGGCATCGAGACCGCCGGCGCCGACGCCCTCGCCGCCATGCGCCGGCTCGTCGGCCTGCTCCGCGACGCGGCCCCGCCCGCGCCGCCCCCGGAGAGCCTCGCCGGCCTCGCCGCCCGCTTCGACGGCCCGCCCGTCCACCTGCGCCTGCCCGAGCACGACGAGGACGGGGCCACCTGGCCGCCGGAGGTCACCGCCACCGTCTACCGCGTCGTCCGCGAAGCCCTGACGAACGTCTCCCGCCACGCCCGCGCCGCCCGCGCGGTCCACGTCACCGTCGCCCGCGAGCCCGGCACGCTCACCGTCGAGATCACCGACGACGCCCCGCCCACCCCCGCCCGCCGCCGGCGCGCCGCCGGCTACGGCCTGCTCGGCATGCGCGAACGCGTGACGGCACTCGGCGGCACCCTGCACGCCGGCCCGCGCCCCGGCGCGCCGGGCTGGTCCGTGCGCGCCGCCCTCCCGCTGCCCCCGCCCACCGGATCGGAGCCGCGATGAGCATCAGCGTCCTGCTCGCCGACGACCAGGCGCTCGTCCGCGCCAGCCTGCGGGTCATCCTGGAGGACCAGCCCGACATCCGCGTCGTCGCCGAGGCCGCGGACGGCGACGAGGCCATCGCGCTGGCCCGGCGGCTGCGCCCGGACGTGTGCCTGGTCGACGTCCAGATGCCCGGCGCGAACGGCATCGAGGTGACCCGCGCGCTCGCCGGTCCGGGCGTCCCGTCCCCGCTGCGGGTGGTCGTCGTCACGACGTTCGGCCTCGACGAGTACGTCCACGGCGCGCTCCGCGGCGGGGCCGTCGGCTTCGTGCTCAAGGACGCCGGCCCGGCCCTGCTGGTCGAGGCGGTAAGGGCGGCCAGAGCGGGAGACGCCCTGATCTCCCCGTCGCTCACCCTGCGCCTGCTCCGCCAGGTCACGGCCGCCGGTCAGGCGTCAGGCACCGGGCGTCCGGCGTCGCCGCTGTCGGAGCGCGAGGTGGAGGTGGCCCGCGCGGTCGCCCGGGGGCGTACGAACCCGGAGATCGCCGCCGAGCTCTTCATCTCCCTCAGCACCGTGAAGGGCCACATCTCCGCCATCCAGGCGAAGCTGGGCGTACGCAACCGGGTGGGCATCGCGTCCTGGGCCTACGAGACCCGGCTGACGGACGCCCCGTGACCGGGCTCCCCGGCTCAGCCGGTCACCTGGCGGAACACCACGGTCGCGCGGTAGCCGTCGTCCGCCTTCTCCACGTCGGCGCTGAGAACGGTGACGCCCGCGTGCTCGGCCCGCGCGCCGTAGAAGAGGCGGGCCTCGTCGAGCGCGCGGGCGCGCAGGTCGGCCGGGGTCCGGCCGACGACGGTCACGCGCAGGTCCATGGAGAAGGTGCTGTCGTCGTCGCCGAACCAGACATGCGTCCCTAACGGCGGCATGCTCATATGACCGTCCCTTCCGTGGGATTCGCCCGGAATCGAATGTCCCTTCCCGCCGCTCGCCTCGGGTAACGTCCCCGGGCGCGCTTGACAAGATCCACGGAGGGCGCGTGTAATGGCCGTCGCGTCGCGTGACGCCGGCCGGGGTGTACGGCGGCGGCATGGAGGCGCCCGATCAAAGGGGATGACGCCGTGAACACTCACACGTTCGGTCGTGCCTGACCACCGGATCCCCGCGCGTCACCCCATGCCACGGACGGTGTAGTCGGCCCGTCCCGTTCGCTCTGACGGCATGCCGTGCGGGTTCTCCCATGCCCGCCGACTTTTCACACACCCACGCACGGAGTGACGAACACGCATGCCCATGGACTTCAACCAGCAGATCATCGACGAGTTCCGCGCCAACGGCGGCCGGGTCGGCGGCCCCTTCGAGGGCGCCAGGCTGCTCCTGCTGACCACCACCGGCGCCCGTAGCGGCGCGCCGCACACCGTACCGGTCGCGTGCCTGCCCGACGGCGACCGCGTCCTCGTCATCGCCTCGGCCGGCGGCTCGCCCCGCCACCCGGCCTGGTACCACAACCTGCGCGCCGACCCGCGCGTCACCGTCGAGGACGGCACGTTCACCTATCAGGCCGAGGCGGTCGTGCTCACGGGCGAGGAGCGCGACCGGCTGTTCGCCCGCGCCGTCGAGCAGAGCCCGGGCTGGGCCGACTACGAGACCAAGTCCGGGCGCGCCCTGCCGGTGGTCGCGCTCGTCGCCGCCGATCCCGGCCCGCCCGCCGGCCCCATGGGCGACGGGCTCAAGCGCGTGCACGACGCCTTCCGGCGGGAGCTGGCCCTCATCCGCGCCGAGGTCGCCGCCTCGGGCCCGCGCGTGGCGGCCCAGCTCAAGGTCAACTGCCTGACCCTCTGCCAGGGGCTGCACGTGCACCACTCGCGCGAGGACGGCTTCATGTTCCCCGCGATGGAGGGACGCCATCCGGAGCTGGGGCCGGCGCTGGAGCGGCTGCGGGCCGAGCACGAGGTCGTGGCGCGGCTGCTGGAGGAGCTGCGTACGCTGCTCGCGGCCGACGACGTCGCCCCGGACGCGTTGCTGGCCGAGGTGGAGCGGCTGACGGCGGAGCTGGAGGCGCACCTCGACTACGAGGAGGAGCAGCTCGTCCCGCTGCTCAACGCCGGATAGCCTCTTCGACCGCTTGTCCCGGATATGGGATAAGCTCCCGTATATGAGAAGCGCGGAGGAGCTGGACGCCCGGCTCGCGGGCCGGCTGGCGGAGCTGCGCGTCGAGCGCGGCTGGTCGCTCGACGAGCTGGCCGCCCGCGCCGGCGTCAGCCGTTCCACCCTGTCCCGGCTCGAACGCGCGGAGATCAGCCCCACCGCCGCCCTGCTCAACAAGCTCTGCGCCGTCTACGAGCGGACCTTGTCACGGCTGCTGGCCGAGGTCGAGACGGAGCCGCCGCTGCTGGTGCGCGCGGCGGAGCAGCGGGTGTGGCGCGACGAGGAGTCCGGCTTCGTCCGCCGGTCGGTCTCGCCGCCGCACCCGGGGCTGCGCGGCGAGGTCGTGGAGGGCACGCTGCGGCCCGGCGCGGACATCGCGTACGACGTGCCGCCCGTCCCCGGGTTGGAGCAGCACATCTGGGTGCTGGAGGGCACGGTCGAGATCACCGCGAACGGGCGCACGCACGCCCTCCACGCCGGCGACTGCCTGCGCTTCCTGCTGTGGGGCGCCTCCCGTTTCCGCTGCCCGGGCCCCGGCCCGGCCCGCTACGTCATCCTCATCGTCCTGCCCTGACCCCCACTGGCGCCCGCTGGAAGGACCCCGCGTATGTACGCCATCGACCTGCTGCCGGCCGAGGAGTTCGACGCCGCGATCAAGGATCTGGCCGTTTTGCTCGCCGACGCCGTGGACGACGGCGCGTCCGTCGGCTTCCTGTCCCCGTTCAGCCTGGAGGAGGCCGCCGCCTGGTGGCGGGCCCAGGCCCCGGCCGTGGCCGCGGGCACGTTCCGGGTCTGGGTCGCCCGTGACGCCTCCGGCGTCGCCGGCACGATCGGCCTCGCCCTGGCCACCAAGCCCAACTCCCACTACCGTGGCGAGATCGTGAAGCTGATGGTCCACCGCGACGCCCGGGGCCGCGGCCTGTCCCGCGCGCTGCTCGCCGCCGCCGAGCGGGCCGCGCTCGCCGACGGCGTCCACCTGCTGATGCTCGACACCGAGACCGGCAGCACCGCCGAGCACGTCTACCTCACCGGCGGCTGGACCCGCTACGGCATCGTCCCCGGCTACGCCGCCTCCCCGGACGGCACGCCGGCCGCCTGCAGCTTCTTCTACAAAGACCTCCGGTGAGCTGACGCGGCCTGGGCCGTGCTCGTCGCCAGAATGCGAGGACCCTTCACCCTGTCCACCGGCCGCCGGAGGGTATCGTTCGATCGCAGATGAACGGCCGGATTGTTGTGGGAACCCTCCATGACCGAAGCATGCCGTTCTGGTGTGAGATCGACTCCATGAAGAATGCAGGCAAGTGGCGACGGTTCCCCACCGGAGACCTGGCGAGGGTGGCGGTGTTCGCCGCGCTCATCGCCGTGCTCGGGCTCGCGGGTTCGGTCAACGTCTTCGGAAACCTGGTCCCGATCACCCTCCAGACCCTGGGCGTGATGCTGGCCGGGGTGATCCTCGGCGCGCGGCGGGGCGCGCTGGCCGTCGCCGTGCTGCTGGTGCTGGTGGCGGCCGGGCTGCCGCTGCTGGCGGGCGGGCGCGGCGGGCTGGGCGCGTTCATCGGGCCCTCGGCCGGGTTCCTCATCGGCTGGCTGCCCGGCGCGGCCGTGACCGGCTGGCTCACCGAGCGGGCCGGTCGCAGCCCGAGCCTGCTCCAGCTCGTCGTGGCCTGCCTGGTCGGCGGCATCGGCGTGATCTACCTGTTCGGCATCCCGGTGCAGGCGCTGGTCACCGGCGCGTCGCTGCCGACGACCGCGGCGCTCAGCGCCGCCTTCCTGCCCGGCGACGTCATCAAGGCGGTGCTGGCCGCGGTCGTGGCGCGGGGCGTCCAGCGGGCCTATCCGGACGCGGTGCCCGCCGTGCACCGCGAACGGTTCCGGACCGGCTGGGGGCGTTGAGCGGCTCATGCCGGTAGCAGCACACGTCCTGCGGCACGCCGCCGCCCGCCCCGGCGCCGTCGCGCTGCGCGGGCCGCGCCGCGAGCTCACCTACGCCGGGCTGGCCGGCGACGTCCAAGGCGCCGCGCGGCGGCTGCGCGGTCAAGGCATACGTCCCGGCTCGCTCGTCGCGATCGGGCTCGCCGACCCGGTCGCGCTGCTGACCGCCGTGCTGGCGGCCGACCTCGCCGGGGCCACCCCGCTCGTCGGCGACCCGGCCTGGGACCGGCGGCGCTGGGCGCGCATGCTCGCCGCCGCGCCCCCGGACCTGCTGGTCGACGAGCCGCTGCCGGCCGCGCCCGGCCCCGCGATCGTCCCCCATCCCGCCCCCGGTGACCTCGCCTGGGCCTGCTTCACCTCCGGCAGCACCGGCCGCCCCCGCGCGATCGTCCGCACCCGCGCCTCCTGGACGGGGTCGTTCCCGCACCTGGCGGACCTGGCCGGGATGAGCGCCGACGACGTGGTGCTGGTGCCGGGACCGCTGTGGTCCTCCCTGTACGCCTTCGCCGCCGTGCACGCCCTGGCCACCGGCGCGACCGCGCTCGTCCCCGGCCGCCGGCCGGTCGGCCGCGGCCCCGAGGGCCTGGCCGCGCACCTGGACCGGGCCACGGTCGTGCATGTGGTGCCGCACCTGCTGCCCGCCGTGCTCGCCGCCTCCGGATCGGTGCGCGCCGCCGTGGCGGGCGGGGCCGCGCTCGCCCCCGGCGTACGTGCCGCCGCCGGGCGGGCCGGGATCCGGGTGGTGGCCTACTACGGGGCGAGCGAGCTGTCGTTCGTCGCCGCCGACGCCGACGGGACGGGGCTGCGCCCGTTCCCCGGGACCGAGATCGAGGTCCGGCCCGGCGCGGGCGGGCTGGGGGAGGTGTGGGCGCGCTCGCCCTGGCTGGCCGAGGGCTACCTGGGCGGCGCGAGCGGGCCGCTCCGCCGCGACGGCGACGGCTGGATGACCGTCGGCGACGTCGCCCACCCCTACCGGCCGGGGGAGCCGCTGCGGCTGCGCGGGCGCGGCGACGGCGCGATCCAGACCGGCGGGGCCACCGTCGTGCCCGAGGACGTCGAGGAGGTGCTGCGCAAGGTGCCCGGCGTGGGCGACATCGTGGTGATCGGCTCGCCGCACCCGTCCCTGGGCTCGGTGGTGACCGCGGTCGTCGAGGGCGACGGCGGCGCGCCGCCGTCGCGGGCGCTGCTGGAGGCGGTGGCGCGGAGCGGGCTGGACGCGGCGCAGCGGCCCCGCCGCTGGTACGCGGTGCCCAGCCTGCCCCGCACCGGCGCGGGCAAGCCGGCCCGCGCGCTGGTCGCGTCCCGGCTCGCCGGCGGCGACCCCGGCATCAGGCGGCTGACGTGACCGGCTCCGGCATCGGGGCGGCCGGTGTGACCGGCTCCGGCGTCAGCGCGGCCGGCGTGACCGATCCGGCCGCGCCCGTCGTCGTGGCGGCCCGCCGCACTCCCATCGGCACGGCCGGACACGCCTACAAGGACCTCACCGTCGAGCTGCTGGCCGCCCCGGTCGTCGCCGCCGTCGCCCGCGACGCCCGCCTGGACGGGCGGCCCGTGGACGACGTCGTGCTCGGCAACTGCATGGGCCCCGGCGGCAACGTCGCCAGGGTCGCGGCACTGGCCGCCGGGCTGGGGAACGAGGTGCCCGGCCTCACCGTGGACCGGCAGTGCGGCAGCGGGCTGGCCGCGATCCTGGTGGCGGCGCAGGCCGTACGCGCGGGAGATGCGGACCTGGTGATCGCGGGCGGGGCCGAGAGCGCCTCGACCGCGCCGCTGCGTACCCGCAAGGGGGAGAGCGAGCCCTACGCGCGGGCGCCGTTCGCGCCGGACGGCCACCCGGACCCCGACATGGGACCCGCCGCCGAGGCGCTGGCCGCGGCCCGCGGCATCACCCGCGCCCGCCAGGACGCCTACGCCGCCCGCAGCCACGCCGCCGCCCTCGCCGCCCGCGACGCGGGCGCCTTCACCGAGGAGATCGTCCCGGTCGGCGGCCGGCACGACGACCAGCGCCCGCGCCCGCTGCGCGTGGCGTCCCTGGCCCGCCTCCCGGCCGCGTTCACCACATCCGTGACGGCCGGTACAGTGACGGCCGGTAACTCCTCCCCGATCAGCGACGGCGCGGCGGCCGTGGCCGTGGTGCCGGAACGGCTGCGCGCCGGCCGGCCCGGGCTGCGGCTGGTGGCCGGGGCCGTGACCGGCTGCGACCCCGCGCTGCCCGGCTGGGGTCCGGTGCCCGCCGTGCGGCGCGTGCTGGCACGCGCCGGGGCCGGCATGGAAGAGGTGGCGGCCGTGGAGCTCGTGGAGGCGTTCGCCGCCCAGGTCCTGGCCGTCACCGACGCCCTCGGGCTCGACCCGCTCGGCGCCGACGCCGGCCGCGTCTGTCCCGGCGGCGGCGCGCTGGCGCTCGGCCACCCCTGGGGAGCGACCGGCGCGGTCGTGGTGACCCGGCTGTTCACCCGGCTGGTACGCGACGGCGCCCCGCCCGGCACGCTGGGCCTGGCCGCGGCGGCCGTCGGCGGCGGCATGGGCGTGGCGGCCCTGTTCGAGGTGGTGTGAAGTGGGGGGAACGTGATCGAGTTCGCGGACGTACGGGTCCGGCTCGGCGAGCGGGACGTGCTGCGCGGCGTCACCGCCTCGCTCGGCGAGCGGCGGATCGGCGTGGTCGGGGCCAACGGCTCCGGCAAGAGCACGCTCGCGCGCCTGATCAACGGCCTGGCGCTGCCGACGTCCGGCACCGTCACCGTGCTCGGCCTGGACACCCGCCGCCACGCGGCGAAGATCAGGCGCGACGTCGGCTTCCTGTTCACCGACCCCGACGCCCAGATCGTCATGCCGACGGTGGCCGAGGACGTCGCGTTCTCGCTGCGCCGCCACCGCCTGCCCCGCGAGGAGGCCGACCGGCGGGTCGCCGAGGTCCTCGGCCGCTACGGCCTGGCCGGTCACGCCGACCATCCGGCCCATCACCTGTCCGGCGGGCAGAAACAGCTTCTCGCGCTGTGCTCGGTGATGGTGCTGGAGCCGCAGGTGATCGTCATGGACGAGCCCACCACGCTGCTCGACCTGCGCCACTCGCGCCAGGTGGCCGGCCTGCTGCGCGAGCTGCCGCAGCAGGTGGTGGTGGTCACCCACGACCTGCCGCTGCTGGCCGGCTTCGACCGCGTGCTCGTGCTCGACGAGGGCCGCGTGGTCGCCGACGGCGCCCCCGAGGAGGCCGTCGGCCACTACCGGAAGCTCATGGCGTGAACGGCCGGGCCGGCGCCTACGTCCCCGGCGCCTCGCCGCTGCACCGGCTGCCCGCCGGGGCCAAGCTGGCCGGGCTCGCCGTCGTCTGCACGGCCCTGGTGCTGCTGCGCTCGCCGCTCGCGCTGGGGGGCGCGGCGGCGCTCACGGCGGCCCTGTACGCCCTGTCCCGCGTCGGCGTGGCCGCGGCGTGGGCGCAGGTGCGGCCGGTGCGCTGGTTCGCGGTGGCGCTGTTCGCCCTGCAGTGGGCGTTCGTCGGCGTGGAGGGGGCGACGGTCACGACCCTGCGGGTGGTGCTCGCCGTGGCGCTGGCCGGGCTGGTGACGGTCACCACGCGCACCTCGGAGATGATGGCCGTGCTGGAGCGGCTGATGGCCCCGGCGCGGCTGGTCGGGCTGGACCCGTTCCGGCTGTCGCTGCTGCTGTCGCTGACGATCAGGACGGTGCCGGTGCTGGCGGATCTGGCGGGCCGGGTACGCGACGCGCAGCGGGCCCGCGGGGTCGAGCGCAGCCTGCGGGCCTTCGCGGTGCCGCTGGTGGTCGGCGCGCTGCGGCACGCCGACGCCCTGGGCGAGGCGTTGAGCGCCCGCGGCCTGGACGACTGACCCGCGCGCCCTTATCCCAGATTTGACTTATATAAGCACGACCTGAAATACTCGGGACGTGCACGCATTCGACGTCCTCGGCGATCCGGTCCGGCGCCGGATCCTGGAGCTCCTCGCCGGCGGTGAGCGAAGCTCCGGAGAGGTCACCGCCGTCATCCAGCAGGAGTTCGGCATCTCCCAGCCGGCCGTCTCACAGCACCTGCGGGTGCTGCGCGACAACGGGTTCGCCAGTGTGCGGGCCGCCGGCACCCGGCGGCTCTACGCCGTCGAGGCCGGGCCGCTGCGGGAGGTCGACCTCTGGCTGGAGCGCTTCCGCGGGTTCTGGGACCAGCGCCTCGACGCCCTGGCCACCGAGCTGGCCCGCGGCAAGCGCGAACGCAGACCGGCCACCGAGAAGAAGGAGACTACTGATGAACATGGTTGACGAGATCACCCGGGCGCACCGGGAGTTGTTCAACGGCGAGCGCAAGGAGCTGGTCATCCGCCGCCGCTACGAGGCCGAGATCGAGGACGTGTGGGACGCCTGCACCGACGCCGACCGCCTCAAGCGCTGGTTCCTGCCGGTGAGCGGCGAGCTGAGACTCGGCGGCAGATACCAGTTCGAGGGCAACGCCGGCGGCGAGGTCCTGGAGTGCGTGCCGCCCCGGCGGTTCAAGGTGAGCTGGGCGATGGGCGACGCCCCGGGCCTGTCGGAGGTCGAGGTCGAGCTGACGTCCGAGGGCGGCGCCACCCTGTTCGAGCTGCGGCACGTCGCCGAGGTCCCGCCGGAGATGTGGGAGGGGTTCGGCTGCGGCGGGGTCGGCGTCGGCTGGGACCTCGGGCTGCTCGGCCTGGCCCTGCACCTCTCCGGCGGCGAGAAGGTGGGTGAGGACACCTTCCACCTGACGCCGGAGGGGCGGCAGGTCATCACCGCCTCGGCCCGGGCATGGGGCGAGGCGGAGCAGGCGGCCGGCATCCCGGCCGAGCAGGCCGCCGCCCACGTCACCGCCGTCACCGCCTTCTACGCGCCCGAGCCCGGCGCGTAGATCGGGCCGTCAGGGCGGGCGGGGGGTCTCGGAGGTAGGGTGGTGAGTGAACATTCACTAACCCCTCCGAGAAAGGGGACGCCCATGAGGCTGGCAGTCTTCGGAGCGACCGGCGGCATCGGGCTCGAACTGGTCCGCCAGGGCCTCGACCGGGGCCACGCGGTCACCGCCGTCGTGCGCGACGCCGCCCGGCTGCCCGCCGGGCTCCGCGACCGCGTCGAGGTCGTCGAGGCCGACGTGATGGACCCCGCCGCCGTCGCCCCCGGCGTCGAGGGCCGCGACGCCGTGCTCAGCGCCATGGGCAGCCGCGAGCGCGGCCCCACCACCGTCCACTCCGGCAGCGTCGCCGCCATCACCGAGGCCATGCGCCGCGCCGGCGTGCGGCGCGTGCTGACCGTCGGCGCGGCCGGCATGGTGGCCGACGCGGGCGACGGCCCCTTCACCCGGTACGTGCTCAAGCCGCTCATCCTGCAGCCGCTGCTCCGCCACTCCTACACCGACCTCGCGGCCTCGGAGGAGCTGCTGCGCCGCGCCGGCCTCGACTGGACCGTGGTCCGGCCCGGCCGGCTGCGCGACGCCCCGCCGACCGGCCGCTACCGCACCTCCTGGGACCGCTGCGTCAGGGGCGGCCACAGCACCGTCCGCGCCGACACGGCCGACTGCATGCTCTCCCTCCTGGACGATCCGGCGAGCGCCGGCCACGTCGTGTACGTGACCTCCTGACGCGTGACCTTCTGCCGCGTGACCTCCTGACAGGGGCAGGGACGCGGGTCAGGCGGGCCAGCGGCCGTCGGCCCGCGCTCGTTCGACGGCCGCGAGCCCGGCCGGGCGCATCCGGCCGGCCGACGTCAGCCGCGCCACCCGGTCAACGTTCGACCGCGACCAGGCGCTGCGCGGCCGGCGCGGGGTGTAGCGCTGCAGGTACGTCGCCGCGTCCCGCGAGCGGGTCAGCCCGTCGATCCAGCCGTGGCACAGGGCCTCCTCCAGCGCCTCCTCGTACGTCAGCCGGGTCGGCTCGACGGTGCCCTTCTTGGCGAGCACGACCCACACCTCGCTCGCGCTGCCGGCGTGCCGCTCCAGCCAGTCCCGCCAGGCGGCGGCGTCCTCGAAGATCTCCATGGGTCCATCATCGTGCCCAAAGCGCTCATCCCCTGAGCGCTTTTCCTGCCAGGATGAACGCATGCGCGCAGACCGCCTGGTCGCCGCCCTCCTCCTGCTCCAGGGGCGCGGCCGCCTGACCGCCTCGGAGCTGGCCGGGGAGCTGGAGATCTCCGTCGCCACCGCCCGCCGCGACCTGGAGGCGCTGTCGGCCGCGGGCATCCCCGTCTACCCGCAGCCGGGACGCGGGGGCGGCTGGTCGCTGGTGGGCGGGGCGCGTACGGACCTGACCGGGCTCACCGCCGCCGAGGCGCGGGCGCTGTTCCTGCTCCTCGGACCGGCCACGCCCGCCGCGCCGGCGCTCACCTCGGCCCTGCGCAAGCTCGTACGGGCGCTGCCGGCCACCTTCCGCGCGGACGCCGAGGCGGCCGCGCGGGCGGTGGTGTCGGACCCGGCCGGCTGGGGCGAGGCGGGACGGGAGCCGCCCGCCCTCGTACGGACGCTGCAGGACGCGGTCGTCGCCGGGCGCAAGGTGCGCCTCACCTACGCGCGCAAGGGCGGCGAGCCGGCCGAGCGGCTGGTCGATCCCCTCGGACTGGTGGACAAGGACGGCCTGTGGTACCTCGTGGCGGGCACCGGGGCGGGGCGGCGGACGTACCGGGTGGACCGCGTCACCGCCGCCGAGACCACCGAGCTGCCCGCCGAGCGGCCGGACGGCTTCGACCTCGCGGCGGAATGGGAGCGCGTCGTCGGCGAGGTCGAACGCCGCCGCTCCCTCGTGACGGCGGTGGTGCTCGTCGCCGGGCGGCACGCCGGGATCCTGCGCGACCACTTCGGACGCCACTGCGAGGTGCTCGGGCACGAGCCGGACGGCCGGGCCCGGGTGCGGGTCGCCGCCCCGATGGCCCTGTCGATCGCCGAGCAGCTGGCCGGATGGGGCGCCCAGGTGGAGGTCGTCGAGCCGGAGGAGGTGCGCGCCGAGCTGGCCAGGATCGGCGCGGAACTGGTCGCCCGCCACGCGCCGAGAACGGCCGTGAGGCCGGAGGGGTGAGGTTTACCCCCGGTGCACCCGGGCAGCAGCTTCATTCCGAACTTATCTGATCATCTCTAGCCTTGAGGCTCATGACTGACTGGCTCATCGGACTGATGGAGACGCTGGGGGCCCCTGGGGCGGGCCTCGCGATCGCGTTGGAGAACCTCTTCCCGCCCCTCCCCAGCGAGGTGATCCTGCCCATGGCGGGCTTCACCGCGAGCCAGGGGGAGCTGGACCTGCTGGACGTGATCGTGTGGACCACCATCGGCTCCGTCGTCGGGGCGCTGGCGCTGTACTGGGTGGGCGCGATGCTCGGGCGCGACCGCGTGATCCGCCTGGTGGAGCGGATGCCGCTGCTGAAGACGTCCGACATCGAGAAGACCGAGGCGTTCTTCCAGCGGCACGGCCGCAAGACGGTCTTCTTCGGCCGGATGATCCCCGTCTTCCGCAGCCTCATCTCCATCCCGGCGGGGGTGGAGCGCATGCCGCTGCCCATGTTCCTGCTCCTCACCACCGGGGGCAGCCTGATCTGGAACGTCATCTTCGTCTACGCCGGCTACCTGCTCGGGGAGCAGTGGCACCTCGTGGAGACGTACGTCGGGGTCGGCACCAACGTGGTGATCGGGATCGTCGTGCTCGCCGTGCTGGTGTTCATCGGGGTACGGGTGGCCGAGCGGCGCAAGGAGAAGAACGCCTCGCGCCGCTGACCCGGAGAGCGCCCCGCCCCGAGGGGCGGGGCGCTCTCCCTCAGTGGCTCTGTCAGTGGCCGCCGCCGGCCAGGTTGAGGCCGACGACGCCGAGGAGGATGAGCCCGATCGAGATCAGCTTCAGCGGGGACGTGTTCTCACCGAGCGCGATCATGCCGAGCGTGGCGGTGCCGACGGCGCCGATGCCGGTCCACACCGCGTAGGCGGTGCCGACCTCCAGGTTCTTCAGCGCCAGCGCGAGCAGCCCGAACGACAGCACCGCGGACACGCCGAAGGCGACGCTCGGCCAGAGCGCGGAGAACCCGTTGGTGAGCTTGAGCGAGTAGGCCATGACGACCTCGAACAGACCGGCGGCGATGACCAACAACCAGGCCATGACGGCTCCTTCCTAGGGAGCGTCGTCTTTGCAGGCCGGGTACGGCGCGTCTCGTCCGGGCGGGCCACCGGATCGGGGCCCGCAACCACGACAACGGCCTGCCCGCCGCTCCTATTCCGGTCTGCCCGATCACAACCGTTCAAGACCCGCGCCCCCTCCCTCCGCTACAACGGATGCCGTCGGAGAGGGAGGTGGGGCGGATGACGGTGGGGTTCGCCGGGCTGGGCCTCATGGGACAGCCGATGGCGGTCAACCTGGCCAGGGCCGGCACGCCGCTCGTGGTGTGGAACCGGACCCCGTCCCGCGCCGAGGCGCCGCGGGCGGCCGGGGCGCGGGTGGCGGCGGACCCGGACGAGCTGTTCCTGCGGGCGCGGGTGGTGCTGCTCATGCTGGCCGACGAGGCCGCCGTGGACGCCGTGCTGGGCCGCGGCACCCCGAGCTTCGAGGCGCGCGTGTCCGGCCGGATCGTGGTGCACATGGGGACGACCGCGCCCGCGTACTCCGCGGCGCTGGCCGGCGACGTGCTCGCGGCGGGCGGCCGGTACGTGGAGGCCCCGGTGTCGGGCTCGCGCGGCCCCGCCGAGGCCGGCCGGCTCGTGGCGATGCTGGCGGGCGAACCGGGCGCCGTGGAGGAGGTACGGCCGCTGCTGGCCCCGATGTGCTCAGGGACGGTGCCGTGCGGGCCGGTCCCCGGCGCGCTGCTGATGAAGCTGGCGGTGAACCTGTTCCTCATCACGATGGTGAGCGGGCTGGCCGAGTCGGCCCACTTCGCCGCCCGGCACGGGCTGGACCTGGAGACGTTCGCGCGGGTGCTCGGCGCCGGGCCGATGGCCAGCGACGTCTCGCGGGTCAAGGCGCGCAAGCTGGTCGAGGGCGACTACGCCGCCCAGGCGGCCGTCGCGGACGTGCTGAAGAACAACCGGCTCATCGCCGAGGCGGCACGGGAGCGCGGGGTGGCCGCGCCGCTGCTGGACGTCTGCCACGCGCTGTTCGCCGAGACGCTGCGGCTGGGGCACGGCGGGCTCGACATGGTGGCCGTGATCCGCGCGATCGAGGCCAGGACGGAGAGGGGACGGGCATGGTGACCATCGTCACCGGGGGCTCGCGGGGGATCGGCGGCAGCATCGTGGAGCGGCTGAGCGCGGACGGCGCGAGCGTGCTGTTCACGCACTCCGGCTCCGACGCGGAGGCGCGGGAGCTGGAGCGGCGGCTCGGGCCGCGGGTCCGCGGCCTGCGCCACGACGTCAGGGACGACCCCGGGCCGCTGTTCGCCGCGGCGGAGGCGATGGGCGAGGTGACCGGGCTGGTGAACAACGCGGGCGTCACCGGACGGCTCGGCCCGTTCACCGAGCTGACGGACGACGACCTGCGGCGCGTGGTCGAGGTCAACCTCGTCGCGCCGCTGCGCCTGTGCAGGGAGGCGGCGCGGCGGTGGCGGGGACGGCCGGCGGGCGGGAGGGCCATCGTCACGATCTCGTCGGTCGCGGCCCGTACCGGGTCGCCCGGCGAGTACGTCGCCTACGCCGCCACCAAGGCCGCCGTGGAGACCATGACGATCGGCCTGGCCAAGGAGCTCGCTCCGGAGGTGCGGGTCAACGCCGTGTCGCCGGGCACGATCGACACCTCGATCCACGCGCGGGCGGGCGAGCCGGGACGGGCGTGGCGGGTGGCCGAGCGCGTCCCGCTGGGGCGTCCCGGGCGGCCGGAGGAGATCGCGGCGGCGGTGGCGTGGCTGCTGTCGGGCGAGGCGTCGTACGTGACCGGCGCCGTCCTGAACGTCGCCGGCGGCCTGTGAACCGCTGAGGCCTGTGAACCGCCAAGACCTGTGAGCCGCTAAGGGCGCAGCGCGGCCAGCCAGCGGCCCGGGGTGAGGCCGTAGGCGCGCTTGAACATGCGCGTCATGTGGGCCTGGTCCGCGAATCCCGCCTCCAGGGCCGCCTCGCCCAGCGGCGTGCCGTGCCGGAGCGCCCGCCGTACGACGTCGAGCCGGCGCATCGTGCGGAACCGGGTCGGGCTGGTGCCGAAGGCGGCGCGGAACTGGCGGGCCAGCGTCCACCGGTCGAGCCCCGACGCCCGTTCCAGCTCCGCCACCGTCAGCCGCGCGGCCGGATCGGCCGCGATCAGCTCGCGCACCCGTGCCAGCGCCGCCACCGCCAGGGGCCCCGGCCCGTCCTGAGCAGGGCCGCCGGCGTGCCTGCGCAGCGCGTCGGCCACCAGCACCGCGACCTCCAGCCGCGCGAACTCGCCCAGCGGCTCGTCCATCCGGCGCAGGCAGGTCAGCAGCGACGGGTCCATCCCGGACGGCGCGACGATCGGATCGGCCACGAACGGCAGCGGCCCGCCGCCCAGCGCCTCCCGCACCAGGAACGGATCCACGTACAGGATGCGGTAGCCGAACCCCTCGTCGGTGCCGGCCGCGCCGTCGTGCGGCTCGTCGGGATGCAGGACGTGCCACTCGCCCGGCAGGCAGTGCCGCCGCTCGCCCCGGTAGCGGAAGGTCTGTACGCCGGACAGCGTCACGCCGAGGGCGTAGGTGTCGTGGCGGTGGGTGGCGAACGCCTCGCCGACGAGCGTCGCCTCCAGCCGTTCGATGCCCTCGGCGCCGCTGCCGAAGCGCAGCCGCTGCCCGGGGACCGGCTGCAGATGCTCGCTCAGGTCGTCCATCCCGGACCGGACTCTAGCACCGGGCGCGCGGGGTAGGAGGGAGCGGGAGAGACAGGAGGCGACGTGGGCAGAGCCGTGTACGTCGGCGCCGCCGTCGAGGTGGCGGCGCCGCCCGAGCAGGTGTTCGCGCTGCTCACCGACTGGGCCAGGCAGCGGGAGTGGATGTTCCTGACCGACACCCGCCAGGTGGCCCCGGACGCCGTCGAGGCCTACACCGGGGTGCGGCCGGTCGGGTTCCTGGACACGATGACGATCACCCGGTGGGAGCCGCCGGAGCTGGTGGTGATGGAGCACACCGGGCGGCTGGTGCGCGGCCGGGGCGCGTTCCGGGTGCGCGCGCTCGGGAGCGGCAGCCGGGTGATCTGGACGGAGGAGCTGGTGGCGCCGTTCGGGGCGCTGGGGCGGGCCGGATGGCCGCTGGTGCGCCCGCTGGCCAAGGCGGTGTTCCGCCACAGCCTGCGCAAGCTCGCCGCCCTGGCGACGGCCGAGCGGCGGACGTGACCTCGGGGCTCAGCTGACCACGGAGACCTTCTCCGCGCCGATCCGCCCCATGCGTTCGATGCCCCAGGCACCCAGGGGGGCGAGCGCCGCGTTGAGCGAGACGCCGTGCTCGGTCAGGGAGTACTCGACCTTCGGCGGCACCTCGCGGTAGACCTCGCGATGCACCAGCCCGTCCTCCTCCATCTCGCGCAGATGCTGGACCAGCATCTTCTCGCTGACGCCGGGCAGGCCGCGGCGCAGCTCGGCGAACCGGCGGGTGCCGTGGTGGTGCAGCTCCCAGAGGATCAGCGACTTCCACTTGCCGGCGACGACGTCCATCGCCGCGTCGATGCCGCAGAAGTAGGGACCCCGTCGTGCCGATGCCGTCATCCGCTCTCTCCTCAGGAGTACTTACTTTCAGGTGAGTACCTGACTAATTAGTCCGTACTGGTCAATCCTACCGGTAGTGGCCAGGATTGGGGCCATGACGAAACACGATGACATTCAGGTAAGCGTTCTCGGTCTCGGGGAGATGGGCGGCGCGCTCGCGGCCGCCCTGGTGGCGGCCGGGCATCCGGTGACGGTGTGGAACCGGTCGCCGGGCAAGGCGGACCGCCTGGTCGAGCAGGGCGCGCGGGCCGCCGGCACCGCCGGTGACGCGGTCCGGGCCGGCCGGCTGGTGATCGTCTGCCTGCTGGACGACGCCTCGGTCCGCGAGGTGCTCGAACCGCTCGCGGGCGACCTGGCCGGCCGGACCCTGGTCAACGTCACCACCACGACACCGGCCCAGACGCGGGAGATGGCCGCCTGGGCGGAACGCGTGGGGGCGGCGTACCTGGACGGCGGCATCATGGCCGTGCCGCCGATGATCGGCCGGCCGGGGTCGTCGGTCCTCTACAGCGGGTCGGCGGACGCCTTCCACGAGCACAAGCACCTGCTCGACCTGTGGGGGAGCAGCACCTACTTCGGCGCGGACGCCGGCCTCGCCTCCCTGTACGACCTCGCACTCCTGTCCGGCATGTACGTCATGTTCGCCGGGTTCGTGCACGGCGCCGCCATGGTCGCCCCGGCCGGCGTGACCGCGAGGGAGTTCGCCGCCATGGCCGCCCCGTGGCTGACCGCCATGACCGGCGGCTTCGAAGGGTTCGCCGCGGTGATCGACGGCGGCGACTACACCGTGCCGGGACAGCAGAGCCTGGAGTTCTCCGACCTCGCGCACCTCGTGGCCGCCAGCGCCGACGCGGG
The DNA here is from genome assembly GCF_036289125.1 of Nonomuraea sp. LP-02. Taxonomy (NCBI): domain Bacteria; kingdom Bacillati; phylum Actinomycetota; class Actinomycetes; order Streptosporangiales; family Streptosporangiaceae; genus Nonomuraea; species Nonomuraea sp. LP-02. Next base: position 1,681,857 of record NZ_JAXCLK010000001.1, read on the forward strand.
CATCAGCACCGAGGTCGTCGCCATGGTCCAGCGGCTCGTGCAGCGCCAGATCGACGCCGGCCACGGGAAGGAGGGCTTCGCCAGGATCATCGAGAGCATCAGGCGGCCGGGCTGACGGCCCGCGCGGAAAAGCGGTGGCAGCGCGCCGGGCGGCGCGGGTAACGTCCCGGACGTGGATGATCCGGACGACGGCTTCTTCGGCGAGAGCGTCGCCGCCGCCTACGACGAGTCCTCGGCCGCCATGTTCGCCCCTGACGCGGTCGAACCGGCCGTGGACCTGCTGGCCGAGCTGGCCGGCGAGGGCCGCGCCCTGGAGCTCGGCGTCGGCACCGGCCGGCTCGCGCTGCCGCTCGCCCGCCGCGGCGTGCCGGTCCACGGCGTCGACCTGTCGCGGGCGATGGTCGAGCGGCTGCGCGCCAAGCCGGGCGGCGCGGACGTCGAGGTGACGATCGGCGACTTCGCCACCACGAAGGTGCCGGGGACGTTCACGGTCGCCTACCTCGTCTTCAACACGATCATGAACCTGACCACCCAGGACGCCCAGGTCGACTGCTTCCGCAACGCCGCCGCCCACCTGGAGCCCGGCGGCTGCTTCGTCGTCGAGGTCGGCGTCCCCGACCTGCGGCGGCTGCCGCCCGGCCAGACGGCCGTGCCGTTCCACACCGGCGACGGCTCGTGGGCCTACGACGTCTACGACGTGGCCACCCAGGCCATGAGCTCCAACTACGTCGAGGTGGCAGGGGGCAGGGGCCGGTTCCGCTCGATCCCGTTCCGGTACGTCTGGCCGGCCGAGCTCGACCTCATGGCCCGCCTCGCCGGGATGCGGCTGCGCGAGCGCTGGGAGGGCTGGACGCGCGAGCCGTTCACCGGCGAGAGCACCCGGCACGTCTCGGTCTGGGAGAAGCCCTGACTCAGACCCGTGAGGCCGCGCCGTGGCGGGCCACGGCGGCGGCGAACGCGGAGATCACCGGATGCGGCCGGCCGTCCCGCTCGGCCAGCTCCGGCTGGAACAGCGTGGCCAGGAAGAACGGATGGCCGGGCAGCTCGGCGACGCGGGCGGTGCCGTCGTCGGCGGCGTGGCCGGAGAAGACCAGCCCGCCCGCGGACAGGGCGTCCCGGTAGGACTCGTTGAGCCCGTACGAGCAGACGTACGACTCCAGCGTCTCGGGCGCGGCCACGATCCGGGCGGCGAGGGTGCCGGGCGTGAGCCGGACCAGACTCTCGTGACCGGCCAGCGAGCAGGCCAGCGGCGTGAGCAGGAAGTCGCGGCCGGCCGAGTCGTTCTCGGCGTGCGCCACGTCGAGGCCGCACACGTGGCGGGCGTACTCGAGGAGCATATGCTGGAAGCCCGCGCAGGTGCCGAGGAACGGCAGGCCGCCCTCCCTGGCCACGCGCACGGCCTCGACCGCGCCCGCCTCGTCCCGGTACGGGCTGCCGGGCAGCAGCCAGACGCCGTCGAAGCCGTCCAGTCCGGCGGCGACGTCCGTGGTGGGGATCCAGTAGGGGTCGAGGGCGATGCCGTCGTGCTCGCGCAGCGCCTCCATGACCCAGGGGACGCGGGTGTGCGAGCGGACGCTGGGGGAGCGGTCCCCGACGAGGGCGATTCTCATGCCACCCATCGTGACGGCCCTTACCGGTGAAGCGCCAACGATGATTCCTGCACCTGCCATAAGGGTTGCTGATGGAATAGCCTGGCGGAATGGCGCAGAGCAAGGCCGGCGACGTCGACGGCTACCTGACCGAGGTCCCCGCGGAACGCAGGGAGGTGCTGACCAGGCTGCGGCAGCTCTGCCGGGAGGAGCTGGTGGGCTTCGACGAGGTCATGGCGTACGGGATGCCGGCGTACGGGCGGGACGGCACCTGCGAGATCGCGTTCGCCAGCCAGAAGCAGTACATCTCCTTCTACCTCATGCGCGGCGACGTCCGCGAGGCGTTCGAGGAGCGGCTGGCCGGCCAGGACATGGGCAAGGGCTGCCTGCGGTTCCGCAAGCCGGAGAACGTCGACTTCGTCCTGCTGCGGGATCTGCTCAAGGCCACCGCCGCCGGGTGAAGCGCCGGCGATGAGCCCTGCCCCTGCTATAAGGGGTGCTGATGGATCCTCATCTGCTGACGACGTTCGTGACCGTGGCCCGGTGCGGCTCCTTCTCGGCCGCCGCGACCGAGCTGGGCTACACACAGTCGGCGATCTCCCAGCAGATCGCCGCGTTGGAGGCCGACCTCGGCCTGCCGCTGCTGAGCCGGCGTCCCGTGGAGCCGACCCCGGCCGGGCGGCGGCTGCTGGAGCACGCCGAGCCGCTGCTGCTGCGGCTGCGCGCGGCCCGCGCCGACGTGCTGCGGACCGCCGCCGCGCCCCGCGACCGGATCGGCCTGGCCGTCACCCCGCTCGGCTTCACCGCCGCTGTCGCCGACCGGCTGGCGCGGGCCCGCGCCGCGCGGCCCCGGCTGGAGGTGACCGTGGTGACGTGCGGGCGCGAGCGGGTCGCCGCGCTGGTGGCCGAGGGGGAGGCGGACCTCGGGCTGGTCGACGGCCTCGCCGCGCCCAGCGACCCGCTGCGGCCGCCCGACGCCGGGCCGATGACGACCGCGGGCGTCGGCGAGGAGGACGTGGTCGTGGCCCTGCCCGCCGGCCATCCCCTGGCCGGGCGGGCGGCGCTGCGGCTGGCCGACCTGGTGGACGCGCGCTGGCTGCGGACGCCGCTCTGCCCGCTGTCCCGGCTGCGCGCCCTCGTCGGCGACGGCTTCCCGGTGGCCCTGGAGCATCGGGGCGACGACGTGCGCACACTGATCGCCCTCGTGGCCGCCGGGCACGGCCTGACCCTGCTGCCCGCCTCCGTCCTGCCGGCCTCCGTCCTGAACGGTGCGGTGGCGGGCGCGGTGGGGGTGCCGGTGTCCGCGCCGCGCCTCGTCCACCGCGTCGAGCTCCTGCACGGCACGCTGCCCCCGGGCCCGGCCGCCGACCTGGCCCGCGCGCTCACCGGCTGACCCGGCTGTCAGGCCGTGGCGGGGGCTGACAGCGTTATGTGCGGGAAACGGCAGGGTCGCCCCCCACGATGGGCCCCATGTACGCCTTCGAAGCCGAGGGCCTGGTCAAGCGCTTCGGCGAGACCACCGCCCTGAACGGCATCTCCTTGTCCGCCCCGCCCGGCACCGTCCTCGGTGTCCTCGGCCCCAACGGCGCCGGCAAGACCACCGCCGTACGCGTCCTGGCCACGCTCCTGCGCCCCGACGCGGGCCGCGCGGCCGTCGCCGGCGTGGACGTCGTGCGCCACCCTGCCCGCGTCCGCCGCCTCATCGGCCTGACCGGCCAGTACGCCTCCGTCGACGAGGACCTGACCGGCACGGAGAACCTCGTCCTCATCGGCCGCCTGCTCGACCTGCGCTCCGGCGAGGCCAAGGCGCGCGCCGCCCGCCTGCTGGCGGACTTCGGATTGGCCGAGGCCGCCGACCGGCGCGCCGCGACCTACTCGGGAGGCATGCGGCGCCGCCTCGACCTGGCCGCGAGCCTCGTCGGCCGGCCCGAGGTGATCTTCCTGGACGAGCCGACCACCGGCCTCGACCCGGCCAAGCGCGAGGACGTGTGGGCGATCGTCCGCCGCCTCGTCGCCGACGGCGTCACCGTCCTGCTCACCACCCAGTACCTGGAGGAGGCCGACGCCCTGGCCGACGCCATCTCGGTCGTCGACCACGGCCGGGTCATCGCGCACGGCACCGCCGCCGAGCTCAAGCGCGTCGTCGGCGGCCAGACCGTGCTGGTGCGCCCCGCCGATCCGGCCCGCCTGGCCGAGGCGGCGGCCATCGCCGCGGGGGTCGCCGGCCGTCCCGCCGAGCCGGCCGGCCGCGACGTGACGACCGTGCCGGTGGACGACGCCGCCGCGTTCACCGAGATCGTCCGCCGCCTGGACGCGGCCGGACTCGCCGTCACCGAGCTGTCGCTCCGCCTCCCCAGCCTGGACGAGGTCTTCTTCACCCTCACCGGCCACCGCACCGGACAGGAGAGCGCCGCATGACCACCACCGGGACCGCGGCCCCTTCACGTGCCGTCGCCCCCGGCGAGGAGGTGCGGCGCCCGTTCCGGCTCGCCCGGCACAGCCTCGCCCTGGCCGGGCGGAGCATCCGCAAGACCCTGCGCACGCCCGAGCAGCTGATCGACGTCACCCTGCAGCCGGTCGTGTTCGTCGTCGTCTACGTGTTCCTGCTCGGCGGCGCGGTCGCCGGCTCGACCGGCGAGTACCTGCAGTTCCTGCTCCCGGCGATCATGGTGCAGACCGTGCTGTTCGCCGGGATGGCGACCGGCGTCAACCTCAACACCGACATCAAGAAGGGGGTCTTCGACCGGTTCCGCAGCCTGCCGATCGGCCGCTCCGCGCCGCTCGTCGGCTCGGTGCTGGGCGACCTCATCCGGTACGTGCTCGCGGAGGCGGTGCTGCTCGGCTTCGGCTACGCGCTGGGCTTCCGCGCGCACACGGGGATCGTGCCCGTGCTGGCGGCATGCCTGCTCGCGGTGTTCCTGGCGTTCTGCGTGAGCTGGGCGTTCGTGCTGGTCGGGATGCTGATGCGGGAGCCGGGCGGGGTGCAGGGGACGGCGTTCATCGTGCTGTTCCCGCTGACGTTCGGCACCAGCATGGTCACCCCCAAGGACACGCTGCCGGGATGGCTGCGGGCCTGGGTCTCGGTCAACCCGGTCAACCACGCCATGGAGGCCGCGCGCGGGCTCATGCTGGGCGGGCCCGTCGCCACCGGCGTGGTGTGGACGCTGGTGTCGGGCGTGGTGATGCTGGCGGTCCTCGCCCCGCTCGCCGTCGCCGCCTACCGCCGCCGCGCCTGACGAAGCGTGTCCGCCGGCCCGTCGCGCCTCACGGGCCGGTTCGGTTGCCGTTGCGTGTGTCCGCCGTCGCCGCGCGGACCAGCGACACGGCCTCGGCGGGAGGCAGGGCCCGGCCACGGGCGTGCGCGGCGGCGTAGCGCGCCGCGCCCAGCCGGGCGCGCAGCCGGGACGTCAGGCGGGCCACGTCGGGAAGCGCCGCGTCGGGCGCGCCCCGGAGCCGTTCGGCCGCGCCGGTCAGCGTCGCCGCCCGCTCCGGCGCGCCCTGCGCCTCCCGCAGCTCGGCGATCGCGACCGCGGCCCTCGCCAGCACCGGCATGTCCCGCACCAGCAACGTCAGCTCGACCGCCTCGGCCACGCGCCCGGCCGCCTCCTCCAGCGCGCCGCGCGCCACCGCCAGATGGACCTGCCCGATCAGGACCAGTGCCCGCAGTTGCGGCGCGACCGAGGCGGACTCCTCCAGCAGCGCCGCCGCCTGCTCGTACGACCGCCCCGCGGCCCCCCACTCGCCCTCCATCCGGGCCAGGTCACCCAGCCCCAGGTGGGCGAAGGCGAGATCGTGCTCCGACGGTTCGGCGCCGTCCGGCTCCAGCATCGCGCGGAACTCCGCGCGGGCCCGCTCGACGTCGCCCTGCCTGACCCGAATCTGCGCCCGCCAGCCCTGCTGGTGCAGCAGGCCCGCCTCCGGATCGAGCTCCCGCAGCAGCGTCATGGCCTCCGCCATGGCCGCCAGCGCCGCGTCGAACTCGCCGAACACCGCGTGCGCCTCCGCCAGCGAGGTCAGCGCCATCGACAGGCCCCACCGCTCGCCGGCCACCCGCAGGTGCGCGCACGCCGACAGCAGGTCCTCCCGCGAGCCGGCCAGGTCGCCGTCGTTCTCCTTCAGCGCGGCCCGCGCGACGTACAGCATGCCGCGTGTCCAGGGGTCCGGGTGGGACAGCCGCCGCCCGATCACCTCCATGCCGGACGCCGAGTCGTCGGTGAACAGCGCCAGCGCCGGCTGCAGCATCGCCAGCACCGGATGCTCCGGCTCCGGCCCCACCTCCTCGGCGGTACGGCGCAGCTCGCGCAGCGCGGGCTCCGCCCGGATGTGCCCACCGGCCAGCGCGCCGTTGATCAGGCAGACGGCGGAGACGATGAGGCGGGCCTGCCGCGGGGCGGGGCCGGGCAGGGCGAGCGCGCGTTCGAGCCAGCCGACCGAATCGGGGTTGAAGCCGCGGATGACCCAGAACGTGCCCATCGCCGCCGCCAGCCGCAGCGCCGTGTCGGCGTCGCCGGTGTCGGCCGCGTGGTGCAGCGCGGTCAGGATGTTGTCGTGGTCGGCCAGCAGCCGCGCGATCCAGGCGAGCTGGTCGGGGCCGCGCAGGTGCGGCTCGGCCCGCTCGGCCAAGTCGCGGTAGTGGGCGGCGTGGCGGTCGCGGGCCTCGGCCAGGAGACCGGCGTCGGCCAGCCGTTCCAGCCCGTACTCCCTGATCGTCTCCAGCATGCGGTAGCGGCCGTGCCCGGCGGCCTGGACGAGGGACTTGTCGACCAGGGCGGCGAGCACGTCGAGGGTGCCGCCGGCGCCTTCGGCGGCGGCCAGGTCGAAGCCGCCCGCGAAGACGGCGAGCCGTTCGGCGAGGACCCGCTCGTCGTCGTCGAGCAGGTCCCAGCTCCAGGCGACGACGGCCCGCAGCGTCCGGTGACGCGGCAGCGCGGTACGGCTGCCGCCGGTCAGCAGCAGGAACCGGTCACCGAGCCGGTCGGCGAGCTCGCGCGGGGTCAGGGCACGCAGCCGGGCCGCGGCCAGCTCGATGGCGAGCGGCAGCCCGTCCAGCCGTCGGCAGATCTCGGCGGCGACGTCCGCGTCGAGGACGAGGGCGGGGTCGATGGCCGCGGCGCGGTCGGCGAGCAGCCGCACGGCGGGCTCGGGCGGCAGCGGCGGCACGGGACTGAGGGTCTCGCCCAGGATGCCCAGCGGCTCGCGGCTGGTGGCCAGCACCCGGAGGCGGGGGCAGCGGCCGAGCAGCTCCTCGGCCAGGCGGGCGGCGGCCTCGACCACGTGCTCGCAGTTGTCCAGCACCAGCAGGACGCGGCCCGGCGACAGCGCCTCGGCCAGGGACTCGACCGTCCCGCTCAGGCCGGGATGGCGGCTCGCCTGGTCGCCGAGCACGGACAGCACCGACAGTACGGCCCGCGGCACGTCAGCCGGGTCGGTGACGGCGGCCAGCTCCACCAGCCACGTCGCGGTGTGCTCGGCCGCCAGAGCGGCGGCTGCCGTGGTCGCCAGCCGGGTCTTGCCCGCGCCGCCGGGCCCGACCAGCGTGACCAGCCGGCCGGCGCGGAGCTGGTCGCGGACCCGCGCGAGCTCCGCGTCGCGGCCGACGAAGCTGGTCAGCGGGGCCCGCAGGTTCGTCCGCCGGGGGCGGGGCGGCTCGGCCCGCAGCACCTCCAGATGGGCCTCGCGCAGCTCGGGCCCCGGGACGGTCCCGAGCTCGGCGGACAGGGCGCGGCGGCACTCCTCGTACGCGGCCAGCGCCTCCGCCCGCCGCCCGGCGGCGTGCAGGGCCCGGACCCGCAGGGCGTGCAGCCGCTCCCGCAGGGGGTGGCGACCGGCCAGCTCCGCCAGCTCACCCACGACATCGGCTTCGGGGGTGACGGGCAGGGCCAGGCGCGCCTCCGCGCGGTCCTCGACGGCCGCCAGCCGCGCCTCCTCCAGCCGTAAGGCGTGGCCGGCCGCGAACGGCAGCGCGGCCAGCTCGCCCAGGGCCGGACCCCGCCACAGCGCCAGCGCCTCGGTCAGCAGCCGCTCACGTACGGCCGGATCGGCCTGACGGCGGGCCTCGGCGGTGAGCCGGTCGAACGCCTCCGCGTCGGTCCCGGCGTCCAGCCGGTAGCCGCCGGGCACCGACACCAGCGCCCCGGCCCTGGGGAGCGCCCGCCGCAGGCGGGAGACCAGCGACTGCAGCGCGTTGCCCGGGTCGGCGGGCGGGTCGTCCGGCCACAGGCACCCGGCCAGCTCCTCCGCCGTGACGGCCCGCCCGGCCGCCAGCGCCAGCCGGGCGACCAGCAGGCGCAGCCGGGCGCCGCCGACGGCGGCCGACTCGACCTCGATCGGCCCCAGAATCCCCACGCGCACACGACCATGCTGCCACCGCCGCGCAGCCCGGACGCCGGGGGAGCGGTCAGGCGTGCCAGTCGGCGACGCCGCCCGGGACCGGCGCGGCCGGGTCGTACGGCTCCCGCGTGAAGATGAACGTGTTGAGGTCGAGGTGGTCAGGTGAGACGCGCAACGTCTCGCCCGCGTAGTAGCCGTCGAGCCCCAGCCACGTCCCGTCGTCCTGCGGCACGAACCGCGACGCGCGCCCGCCCCCGTTCAGCGGCTCCAGCGCCAGGCCGCGCTCGGGCAGCAGCCGCAGCGCGTACGGCTTCGGCCCCCAGTGCCACACCCCCGTCAGGGCCAGCAGGGCGGGGTCGGCCGCGACCGGACGCCACTCGTCGGGCAGGCGCGGCTCGTGCTCGTCGAGGATGTCGAGCAGGTCCGTGAGCAGCCGCCCGCTGAGCCCGGAGGTGGTGTTGGCCATGAACAGCACGCCCACGCCCTCGGCCGGGTCGGCCCACACGGTGGCGAGGAAGCCCGGCATCGAGCCGGAGTGGCCGGACAGGCGCCGCCCGCCGGAACGGGCCAGCTGCAGGCCGAGCCCGAACCCGGAGGTCCAGGAGTCGCCGTCGTCCACGCCGATGGGCTCGCGCATCTCGGCCAGCGTGCCGGGGCTCAGAATCCCGCCCGTGTCGCCGCACAGGAACGCCGCCCACCGCGCCAGGTCGTGCGGCGTGGACCAGAGCTGCCCCGCCGGGCCCATGGCGTCGGCGTCGTGCTCGGGCTCGGGCAGCACGACGTCGGCCCAGGGGTGCACGGCGTAGCCGGTGGCGTGCGGGGCCCGGGGGCGCGGTGTGGTGCCGTCCATGCCGAGCGGCGTCAGCACCTCCTGGCGTACGGCGTCCCACCAGGTGCCGCCGCGCCGCCGCGCCACCAGCTCGCCGAGCAGCGCGAACCCGACGTTCGAGTAGTGGAAGCGGCGGCCGGGCCGGTGCTTGGCCTCATCCGGGCCCAGGCGCTTGAACAGGTCGTCGACAGGGACGCCAGGGGTGCGCTCCCACCAGGCGGTGGGCGGCTCGGCGGTCAGCCCGGAGGTGTGCGAGAGCAACTGGGCGATGGTGAAATGGCCGTGCGGCGCGTCAGGCAGGTGGGCGTCAAGACGGTCGTTGAGTTCGAGCGCGCCCTCGTCGCGCAGCCGCATCACGACCACCGCGACCATCGACTTGGTGATCGAGCCGAGCCGGTACTGCGTGGCGGCGGTGGGCGGCCCGTCGCCCACCCGGCCGCGCCCGCCGAACCACGCCGTCCGCCCGTCGCGGACGATCGCCGCCGTCAGCGAGGGAACTTTGCATTCGGCCTGCTCGACGGCGAGCCGGCGCAGCAGGGCGCGGGCCGTCGCCTCTCCAACCTGAGTCATGAGCGACAAGGGTAGCCGCTGGAGCGGCGGCTCCGCCGGGTAGCCGATCAGCGGGCCGGGGTCCGGTCGAAGGCGTCGAGGATGAGCGCGGTGGCGTCCAGGTTGCGGGCTGTGGCGCCGAGGCGGGGCACCTCGACGGAGCCCGGCCAGGTGTGCCCGCCGCCGTCGAGGGTGTAGAGGCGTACGGTGGCGCCCGCGGGGCACGACGCCCAGGTCCGCAGCCGTACACCGGTGGCGGGGCGGGTGGTGGCCCGGCCGGAGCAGCCGAACGCCCGCGCCCAGTCGTCCGCGGCCCGCTCCACCGGTGGGAGGACCACCAGGTCGGCGAGGGCGCGCAGGGCGCCGGTGGCGTCGGGGAACGGATGCCCGCCCCGGTACGGGACCGCGCGGTCGGCGGTGCCGTGGAAGGCGAGCAGCGTCGTGGGGAGGGGCCGGTCGCACGGCCGGGCGACGCTCAGCCCGCCCACCGCCCCGACGCCCGCCAGGCGGCCGTCCAGGGCGCAGATCAGGGCGGCGGACATGGCGGCGCCGTACGACATGCCGGCCGCGAACGCCCGCCCCCGGTCCACGCACAGGCCGCTCTCCAGCCGGTCGAGCAGGGCGGCGAGGAACCCGGCGTCGTCCGGGCCGGAGGTGCCGGGCAGCGTCCAGCCCATGCGGCCGTCGGCGGCCTGCGGGGTGGCCACGACGTAGCCGCGGCGCGGGCCCTCCACGGCCAGGCGGCTGTAGAAGCTCTCCTGGGCGGCGTCGGAGCCGAGCCCGTGCAGGTCCAGCAGGACGGGATGCGGGCCCTTGCCCTTGGGGACGGCCAGCAGGAAGGTCCGGCGCAGGCCGTCGTGCGTCATCGTGCGGCGGCCCGCCTTGAGTGCCGGCGCGGCCGAGCACTCGCTCGCCCGTCCCCGGGCCTGAGCGGAAGGGGTCTGCTCGGGCTGCGGACTGGCCGGGCTCCGCTGGTGTTGCCGCGAGGGAGCGGGTTGGGGCGCGGCGGTGCAGCCGGCGGCGGCCGGCACCGTGGCCAGCAGCGCCGCCAGCGCCAACACGATCGCGCCTCTGCCCATCCCGCCCCTCCCCGTCCGCGTTCAGCCCCGTTCGTCCCCCGTTCAGCCGTCACTCACCCATGTCGTCGGGGGCCGAGCCCGGCGTCGTTCAGTCCGGGGCCTTGACGGTGGCGATGCCGAGCGTGCTGGTCATCGGCAGCAGGCCCGCCTCGAAGACCGGGCCCAGCAGCGGCCCGCCGAGCCGGGCGAGCCGGTCGGCACGCTCCTGCCCGAGCAGCCGCCACGGCCCGGCGGCCAGCTCGTCGGTCATCCGCTCGACCTGGTCGCGCAGCGCGCGCCCGCGTTCGGTGGCCTGGCCGCCGGCGTCCACCAGACCGCGGGCGGCCAGCCGCTCGCGGGCCGCGTCCCACTCCGCGGCGCTCCAGCCACGCCCGGCGAACGACTCCTCCGGCGCGGCCCCGATCGCCGCGAACGACACCAGCGCCTCGCACCCGTCCAGCTCCGCCGCCAGCAACGCCGCCAGGTGACCGTCGCCGCGGTGCTCGCGCAGCACGGTCGCCGCCTGCCACAGCATCAGATGCGGCTCGTCGGCCCACGGCAGGTCCAGGTTCGCGGCGGTGAGCGCCCGGCCTTCCACGCCCGCGCTCTCGGCCGCCCGCCGGGCCAACTCGGCGGCCTCCCGCAGCTCCGGCCCGGCGAGCAGGTCGCCGAACAGGCTGCGGTACGTACGGTCGACCGCCGTCAGCCGCGCCTCCAGCACCCGCTCCGGGGCGGCGACCGACCACACGGCGGGCACGTGCCCGGCCACCGTCGCCGGGCTGAAGCTGTAGCAGGCCGCCGTGGCCAGCCGCGTACCGGCGCGGCCGAGCGGGGCGGTCCGGTACGCGAAGTAGCTCGGCCAGCGCGACTCCACGTCGTATCCGAGGGTGGCGGCCTCCGCGAACGCCTCGGGGGAGAAGTAGAGCACGGCGTGCAGGGGTTCGAGCTGATGCCACATGCGGCGGGCCAGCCGGGCCATCTCATCCATGGCAATTCCTCACTGTCTAGATAAGCTATGCCAGTGACGATAGACGCATGGCGCATCACTGGTCAATCCCAAATAGACAGTTATGTCGGACGATGGGCGGAGCTGGCCGTCCTGCTGGTGAACGAGCTGGCCGTGACCCGCGTACGCGGCCGCGACGTCGAGCCCCCGCCCGATCCCGGGCCGGCTCTGGAGGCGGCGCTCGCCCGCGCGGGCTGGAGCCCGTCGCCCGGCGCGGAGGCGCCGGTACGGCTCGGCGGCGAGAACGCCGCCCGCCTGGCCGAGACGGCCGCGGAGCTGCGCCCGATCCTCGGCGGCGCCCCGGACGCGGTGGCCGCGCTCAACCGGGTCCTGATCCGGCACCGCGCGGTCCCCAGCCTGTACGGCGACCCGCCGGTCCTGGCCTTCCACGCCCCGGACGCCACCCTCGCCGACGCCTGGGCCGCGAACGCCGCCACGGCCCTCGCCATGGTCATCGGCGTCGGCCAGGGCGTCCGGCTGCGAACCTGCGAGGCCGAGGGCTGCGAGCTGGTCTTCTTCGACGTCACCAGGAACGCCTCCCGGCGCTTCTGTGGCCTGCCCTGCCAGAACCGCGCCAAGGCCACCGCCTACCGCGCCCGCCGCCGCGGCGCCTAGTGTCTGGTTTGTACCATTTGCCCGCCCTTTGCCCCTGTCCTGGCACGGTGAAGTATGGCGACATCGGGGGAGGACAGGTGGCTGAGCGCGCTGCGTGACCACGCCGCCCGGCTCGCGTTCCCGGACTGGACGCCGCAGCCCGGGGACTGGGCCCACCTCTACACCGGCTTCGACGACGACGGCGTCCCCTACACCGAGGTGGCCGTCTACCGCTGCGACCCCGACGGCGGCCATGAACGCATCCGCCACACCCGCTACAGAAGCGGCGCACTGACGGCGTTCTGGTCCCGGCTGGTCAACGAGATCACCGAGTAGACCGAGACGAAGGGGCGCGTCCTGTTACAGGTGAGTTCTGGGGGTTTTGATGGGTCCTTTGAGTTTGGAGGGATAAAAGAGAACATCCGCATGGGTACGTCTGCTTCCGTCTGAGCGCACGCCGAAGTGCGAGTGCCGGATTTTCGGTAGACATCACCATGAACGGAAACGAGAGCACGTGAATATGAAGACTGGGCAATCGCGGGCGCCGCGCCGCGCGCGCTTCGCGGCGCTGGCTCTGACCGGCGCGGCCGCCAGCATCATGATCCTGCCCGTGGGCCTCGGTGTGGCCTGCGCGAGCACCATCGTCCCCACCGTCGAGGCCGGGGGCGCCCCGCCGAAGCCGGTGAAGCACGTGACGCAGACGAGATACGTCACGAGGGAGAAGCCGGTGCTGCGCAGCCCGCGCATGCGTCTCCCGCGGGTCGACGTCATCGTCGACAACTACAACGACAACTTCAACCGCCACCACCGGTTCAGGCGCCAGGACCTCAGGCGCGAACTCAAGCACGACTTCAAGCACGACTTCAAGCACGACAACTACAAGAAGGCCGACCCGTACAAGTCGGTCGAGCAGGTCACGCCCGAGTACGACGAGTACGACGAGTACAACAAGTACGGCAACCAGTACGACAACGTCCGGCCGGGCAACGCCCTGTCCGGCAGCACCGTGTCCGGCACCAGCGAGGCCGGCAGCGGCCAGGCCGCCGACCAGGACAAGTACTGGTGGCCCGGCAGCAAGCAGTGGAAGAACTGGAACTGATCACCGCCGGACGTGATCCGGCCGCCGGGACGTGAGGACTCACGCCGGGCGGCCGGATCACAACGGTCAGGTCAGCGGACGTAGATGTCCGGGCGGGGCGGCGTGGGCATGCGGTCGCCGAGGAAGAAGCTCGTGTGCGGCGGCTGGTTGTAGGCGGTGTTCTGCCAGGCGACCGAGACCCGGTAGAGGGGGTCGTGCATGAGCGTGTAGAGGCGGCGGTCGGTCGGGATCGTGGTGGAGTAGATCCGCAGGGCCCGGTTGTCGGAGGTGGGCCAGACGACCTCCTCACGCCAGTCGCCGAACAGGTCGGCCGACAGCGACGGCGTGGCCTTGGTGCCGTTGTTGGAGTGGACGCCGGAGGCGGTCAGCAGGCGGGTGTCGCCGTCCGTGCCGTACTTGTCGATCCGCGTCTGGTCGAGCAGCTCGCGCACCGGGTCGCCGTCCCACCAGACGAGGAAGTTGATCGAGGACGGCTTGCGGCCGGCGGTGTTGCCGGTGACGCTGCGCAGGTTCCCGTCCGCGGCGGACCAGAACTCCGAGGCGACCCGCACGGTCGAGATGTCCCCGGCCACGCCGCGCCCGTTGTCGGAGCCGGACGCCGTCTGCCAGAGGATCTGGCCGTTACGCGGATCGATGTAGAGCGAGCCGGGCTGGCTGGTGCCCTCGCTGACCTTGAAGTACTCCAGGCCGGCGCGGGCCGGGTCGAAGTCGCCGAGGTGCTGGGCGTCGCCGTGGCCGGTGCGGGTGGACCACATGCCGGTGCCGTTGTCGTTGACGGCCATGGCGCCGTAGACGATCTCGTCGCGGCCGTCGGCGTCCACGTCGCCGACGGACAGGCTGTGGCTGCCCTGGCCGGCGTACTGCGAGCCGGCCGCGTTGCTGTCGAACGTCCACCGCTTGGTGAGCGTGCCGTTGCGGAAGTCCCAGGCGGCGATGACGCTGCGGGTGTAGTAGCCGCGGGCCATGATCAGGCTCGGCCGCTCCCCGTCCAGGTACGCCGTCCCGGCCAGGAACCGGTCCACCCGGTTGCCGTAGCTGTCGCCCCAGGAGGAGACGGTGCCGCGCGGCGGGTCGTAGTTCACCGTGGACATGGCGGCGCCGGTCAGGCCGTTGAACATGGTCAGGTACTCGGGGCCGGACAGCACGTAGCCGCTGGAGTTGCGGTGGTCGGCGCCGGAGTTGCCGATGACGGCGCCCGCGCCGTCCCTGGTGCCGTCGGCGGTCTTCATGGCGACCTCGGCCCGGCCGTCGCCGTCGTAGTCGTAGACCTGGAACTGGGTGTAGTGCGCCCCGGCGCGGATGTTGCGGCCGAGGTCGACGCGCCACAGGCGGGTGCCGTTGAGCCGGTAGGCGTCCACGAAGACGTTGCCGGTGTAGCCGGACTGGGAGTTGTCCTTGGCGTTGGACGGGTCCCACTTCAGGATGATCTCGTACTGGCCGTCGCCGTCCACGTCGCCCACGCTCGCGTCGTTGGCGCTGTAGGTGTAGGAGACGCCGTCGGGGGTGGTGCCGCCGGACGGGGGCTGGATCGGCACGTCGAGGTACGCGCCGCCGGTGAAGCGCAGCGAGGCGGGGGAGGCGGCCTGCTCGGCCCCGCCGACCACGGCCCGGACGGTGTAGGAGGCGTCGGCGGCGGCGCCGTTGTCGAGGTAGTTGGTGGAGGCGGTCAGGCCGGAGACGATCCTGGTGGAGCCGCGGTAGAGGTTGAAGGAGACGCCGTCGGGGTCGGTGCCGAGCAGCCGCCAGGAGACGAGGTTGCCGGAGCCGGAGCGTACGCTGATCAGCCCGCGGTCCAGGTCCTCCATCTGTTTGGTCGGCGGGGCGGCCTGGGCGGGGGCGCCGGTCGTCACGACGGCGCCGGTCGCCGCCGTCGCCAGCGCCGTCGCCAGGGCGAGGGCGGCCTTTCGTAACCGCATCACGGGTCCTTCCTCGTAAGGTAAGCGCTTTCCCGATGGGCGAAGAAATTCACGGGGCATGGAGCGGGGTCTCGGCGTATTAAAGCCGTCACCCTGACGGGCGGCAAGCGATCGTGAAACTTTCGCGCTTGCCATGACGCCGGTGTCAGGGTTCTAGCCTGCGACGGTGAAATTCGGAATCAGCTACAACGCCGCCCATTTCGGCACCGACCCCGAGCACCTCGTGGCGTTCGCCCGGCACGCCGAGGAGTGCGGGTTCGAGTCCCTGTACGTGCCGGAGCACGTGGTCATGTACCAGGGCGCCCGGATCGGGCCCTTCGAGCTGCCGCCGGCGCTGCCGTACCTGGATCCGCTCGACTGCCTGGCCTTCGTCGCCGGGGCGACCCGGCGCATCCTGCTCGGCACCGCCGTGCTGCTGATCCCGTACCACCATCCGGTGCCGCTCGCCAAGCGGCTGGCCACCGTGGACGTGCTGTCCGGCGGGCGGATGAGGCTGCTCACCGTCGGGGTCGGCGCGCTGCCCGGCGAGGCGCGGGCGGTCGGGGTGGACTTCGCCACCCGGGGCCGGCGCGCCGACGAGGCCCTCGACGTGCTGCGGCTGCTGTGGGCGGGCGGCGAGGAGGGCGTCGGTCACCAGGGGGAGTTCTACGCCTTCGACGACCTGTGCAGCTTCCCCAAGCCGCTGGGCGGGGCGGGCCTGCCGGTGCACGTCGGCGGGTCCAGCCGGGCCGCCGCGCGCCGGGCCGGGCTGCGCGGCGACGGCTGGTTCCCCGGCGGGCGGCTCGACGCGCGGGAGCGGGCCGGGCAGTGGGAGCTGGCGAGGGCCACGGCCGCCGGGGCGGGACGGGACCCCGGCGCCCTGGAGTACACCCGCTGGGGAGCCCTCGACATGACGGAGGAGGACGTCGAGACGCTGGCCGCGCAGGGGGTGACGCGGATCGTCGTCAGCCCGGCCTCGCCCGATCCCGAGGGGCGGCGGGAGGAGCTGGCGGCGTTCGCCGGGCGGTTCCGCCTGACTTCCTGATCTACATTGTAAAGGCCACATCTCCGGTCGTTGTGACCTTGAGCACTGTTCGGAACGCCGGAAGTCGCCGACAGTGAGGACATGGGCCTGCTGAAGGTGGACTTCGACGAGAGCTGCCTGGTACGCACCCGCCACGCGGTCCTGGCCTGCGCCCGCGCACAGGGGCTGGCCGGCGAGCGGCTGGGCGACTTCCTGTCGGCGGTCAACGAGTGCCTGGTCAACGCGGTCGAGCACGGCGGCGGGCGGGGCCGGCTGCGCCTGTGGCGCGAGGACGGCCCGGCGGGCGGCAGATTGGTCTGCGAGGTCGCCGACGACGGGGACGGCGTCCCGATCGAGGTGCTGAAACGCGAGTCGCTGCCGGCGGCGTCCGCCCCGGGCGGGCGCGGCATCTGGCTGATGCGCCGCCTGTCCGACGAGGTGGTCTTCCTCACCGGGCCCGCGGGCACCACCGTCCGCATAGCGCTGGAGGTGACGGGTTCCTGAGGGCCGTGCCGGGGTACACGTACGATCTCCGTCGATCCCCGTTCGAGCGAAAGGCGTCGGTGCGCGGATGTTCGCAAGGCTGGTCGAGCTGGGCGGTTTCGGGGTGGAGGCGGCGGTCACGCTGACCCGCAACGGGCTGCTGGGGCCGGTTCCGCCCGCCGCGCTGGCCCGTGTGGTGGAGGCGTACCGGCATTTCCACGTCACCCCGGCGGCCGGGGTGGCGATCGCGGCGGCGCGCTGGCCGGACCGCACCGCCGTGGTGGACGAGGCGGGTTCGCTGACGTTCGCCGAGCTGGACGCGCGGGCCGCCGGGCTGGCCGCCGAGCTGCGGCGGCGGCACGCGGTGGGGCCGGGACGCACGGTCGCCGTCATGTGGCCCAACGACCGGGGCTTCCCGCTGGCGATCGCGGCGGTGTCGCGGCTGGGCGCGGATCTGCTGCTGCTCAACACCGGGCTCGCCGGGCCGCGGCTGCGCGAGGTGCTGACGCGGGAGGGCGTGGACGTGCTGATCGCCGCGCCGGACCTGCCGCCGGTGGAGTTCGACGGGCCGCGCGTGGGCGACCTCGACGCGCTGGCCGCCGCGGGACTGGCGGGCGGCTCCGCCCCCGAGCCGCCGCGCCGGCCGGGACGGCTGGTGCTGCTGACGTCGGGCACGACCGGCACGCCCAAGGGCGCTCCGCGCCGGCTGTCGCTGCCCGAGCTGGCCGAGCCGTTCGTGTCGATGCTGACCACGGTGCCGCTGCGCGGCGGCGAGCCGATGCTCATCGCGCCGCCGCTCTTCCACGGCCTGGGCCTGCTCTGGTACGGCGCCGCTCTGGTGCTCGGCTGCCCGGTCGTGCTGCTGCGCGGGTTCGACGCCGGCGCCGTGCTGGACGCGCTGGCCGTCGAACGGGCCGCGGCGCTGGTGGCCGTGCCGGTCATGCTGCGGCGGCTGCTGGCCCTCCCGCCGCGCCGCCTGCCGGACCTGCGGGTGGTGGTCTCGGGCGGTTCGGCGCTCCCTCCCGGCCTGGCCGCCGCGTTCATGGACGCCTACGGCGAGGTCCTCCACAACCTGTACGGCTCCACGGAGGCCGGCTGGGCGGCGCTGGCCACGCCCGCCGAGCTGCGCGCCGCGCCCGGCACCGTCGGCCGCCCGCCGCGCGGCGCGACCGTCCGCGTGGCGGGCCCCGACGGCGCCGAGCAGCCGCCCGGCGAGGTGGGCCGGGTGCTGGTGTCCGGCGGGCTGACCTTCACCGGCGCGGCCGACGGCCTGCTGCCCACCGGCGACCTCGGCCACCGGGGCAAGGACGGGCTGCTGTTCATCGACGGCCGCGACGACGACATGATCGTCTCCGGGGGCGAGAACGTTTTCCCGCAGGAGGTCGAGGACCTGCTGGCCGGGCGGCCGGGCGTGGCCGACGTGGCGGTGCTGGGCGTGCCGGACGAGGAGTACGGGCAGCGGCTGGCCGCGTACGTGGTGCCCGACCCGGACGCGCCGCCGTCGGCCGACGACCTGCGCAAGGCGGTCAAGGCCGAGCTGGCCGCGTACAAGGTGCCGCGCGAGGTGGTGTTCGTCGAGTCGCTGCCGCGCAACCAGACGGGCAAGGTCGACCGGTTCAGGCTCCTGGATCAGCTCGCGGGCTGAGCGGCTCCGGGCTCGCGCAGGTGCTCGACGATCAGGCGGGCGACCGCCGTCATGCCCGCCAGGGTCGGATGGTACGGCACCGCCGCGCCGCGCCGCAGCAGTGAGCCCTCGTACCCGGTGACCCAGGGCTCGGGGGACAGCGGCCCGTGGTCGAGGCCGGCCGCCGAGGCGCGTACCAGCTCGGATCCGCTGCGCGCGGCCGCCGTGGCGAAGGCGCGGGACAGCAGCTCGGCCGTCCGGGTGACCTGGGACAGCTCGCCGGGCGTGAGCGGCAGCCGGGGCGCGGGCACGCCGGCCCGCTCGTGGCTGCCGGCGACGGGCAGGTAGTCGACGAACAGCACCCGCGCGGCCGGGGCCCGCCGCCGGGCGGCCTGTCCGACCGCCGTCATGGCCCGCTCGGCCGCCTCCACGCTCTGCCCGTCCACCTCCAGCGACACCCGGCCGCGCGCCCACCGGGCGGCCCGGCGGGAGATCCGGCCGAGGCGCCGAGCGGCGGCGTCGGCGACCCCGGCGGCGATCAGGCCGCCGATGTAGCCGAGGTCGTTGCCGCCCACGGTGATCGTGACGAGCGCGGTGCCGCTGGTCACGGCCTCGATCTGGGCGGGCGTCCCGCGCCGCCCCTCCAGGACGTCGGCCGTGGTCGCTCCCGAGAAGCTGACATCGGTCAGGCGGAGGGAGAGCGCGCCGGCCACCTGGTGGGCGTAGTTGCGTCCGGAGCGGCGTGCCCGCCGGTCGACGATCGGTGCGATCCCGGGGCCCGCGGCGAAGGAGCTGCCGATCGCGACGTAGCGCGCGCCGGCCGTGAGGGGGTGGGTGGCGTTCGCCTCGTCCGCCTGCGTCATACGCTCCCCTTCACCCGTTCTGTCCGCTGTTGTCACCCTGCCCCAGAGGGCCGTCGGACGGCAAGATCACCGGCGGCCGGGAACTGTCGGAGGGTCCCGCTAACGTCCCCGAGCATGATCAGCCGTGATGGATCGGAGGTCCCCGCGTGAGCGCCTGGGACGACCTGCTGAAGCTCGCACAGGCCGGCGACGTGCAGGGCACGATACGCCGCGTCGGCGAGCTGACCCCGGCCGAGCGCCGGTCGGTGGCCGCGGAGCCGGCCAGGCGCCTCGCCCGCCGGCGCGCGGCCGGCATCTCCCCGTGGGAACACCGCCAGGAGCTGTCGCCGCTGCTGCTGACGGGCGCCGGCGTCGTCGGCGGGGCGTCGGCGGTGGCGTCGTGGCTGCTGCGGCGCGACTTCCGCGACCTGAGCGACCGGAACGTCCCGCGCGTGCTGGAGGTGCTGCGCGCCCGGCCGGACGACTGGCGCGCCGACCTGGCCGTGCGCCTGGCCCGGCGGTTGCGGCTCGTGGACGGATGGACGTGGCGGGTGGCGGCGGAGCTCGTCCGCGAGACGGGCGTCGAGCCGCCGCCGGACGCCGACGCCTTCAAGACCGGCTGGCTGCGCACGCTGGAGCCGGACCGGGCGGCGGGCGATCCGCTGCTCGCCGCGTACGGACCGAGGCTGTTCGAGATCGACGGGCTCGCCACGCTGCCGCTGTGGGAGGTGGCCGACAACGTCGTCCGCCTGGTCGAGGCCGGGCTGCTGGAGCGGACGGTCGTGCTCGACGGGCTGGTCCGGCGGCTGCTGCGCGACGGCCCGGCCGCGCTCCCGCCGCTGGCGGGCCTGCACGACCGGCTCGACCCCGATCTCGACGAGATCGCCCGGCACGCCGAGGACTACGTGGCGCTGCTGCCCGCCGGGCCGATCGCGGTGGCCGATCTGGCGCTGGCGCAGCTCCGGCGGCTGGAGGAGGCCGGGCGGCTGAGCGAGGAGTCGTTCACCGAGGCGCTGGAGGCGCTGGCGTTCCGGCCGGAGAAGAAGCTGCTGCGGGGCGTGATCGCGTGGGCGGGCGACGCGGTGCTGCGCGACGGTGGCCGGACGGGCACGGTGCTGCGGGCGATGGCGCTGCTGTTCGCCCAGGACACCCTGGCGCTGCAGGAGCGGGCCGTGCGGCTCGCGGTGCGGCTGGCGCCGCAGGCCGGCCCCGAGGAGCGCGCGGCGGTCCGCGCCGCCGCCGCGGGCCTGCCCGGCGAGCTGCGGGAGAAGGTCGCCGCCGGCTACGGAGGCGCCATCGACGCCGACGAGCCGGAGGCGGTGCCGCTGCCGGCGGCGGGGGACGGGCGGCGGCTGCCGGCGCCGTACGGGTCGCCGGAGGAGCTGGCGCGCGGCATCGACGTCTTCCTCTCCGACGAGGATCCGCACACGTTCGAGGTGCTGCTGGCCGGGCTCGCCACCTGGTCGGAACGTGACCCGGAGGGACTGCGCGCGGCGCTGCGTCCCTGGACCGAGCCGCTCGACGCGAGCTTCTTCGGTCACTGGCCGGACGGGCTCGACCAGCACGCCGGCTACGCGCTGCGGCGGGCGTTCCTGGCCTTCGCCGCGTCGGCGGCGAGCAGATCGCTGCCCTCGCGGTCCAGGCGGTGGACGATATCCCTGGCCGTCCTCGACGAGCCGCCGGCGCGCCGGTGCGCGGAGCTGGCCGGCCGCTACGCCGACGGCGGCCGCTACCCGGTCGTCCTCGCGACTCCGACGGCGGTCACCGGCCACGTGGCGCCCGGCGTGCTGCTGGACCGGCTGGAGCGCCTGGAGGCCGAAGGGGTGGAGGCGCTGCCCGCCGACCTGACCCAGGCCCTGCTCCGCCTGCCCCGTGAGATCGCCGCCGCCGACGTCGCCCGCGCCGGGCGGCTGGCGTCCGAGGCGGGCCGGGCGTGCGCCGCCTGGATGCGGGGGGAGCGCCTGGGTGATCCCGAGGTGACGGTCGGCCGGGATTCCTGGTCCTGGCTGCGGGTCACCATCGACGCGGCCGGAGCGCCGGAGCGCGGGCGGGAGCTGCTGGAGATCCGGGCGGCCCATTCGTGGTCGATGGACTGGTGGCCGCTGGTCATGCCCTCGCACCGCGACGTGGTGGCCGCCCATCTGGTGTCCCCGCTGGCCGAGGGCACCGAGGCCACCGACAGCGACGCGCGCGTGCTCGTGGATCTCGTCCACGGCGACGGGCCGCTCGGCGCGGGCATGGCGTACGCGCTGGCCTGCGGCATGGGGCAGGCCCAGGCGGCCGGGCGGGCGGCGGCGGGGGACGCGCTGCTCACGCTGGCCGCGCGCGGCGAGGTCCCGGCCGCCGAGCTGGCCGAGGTGGTCACGAAGCTGGTCAAGAGCGAGTACGTCAAGCTGAACCGGGTGGTCGCGGTGCTCGACGACGCGACGCAGGCGGGCGCGCACGAGGCGGTGTGGGAGGTGGTGGCGCGGCTGCTCCCCGGGCTGCTGCCGGAGGAGGGCGAACGGCCGCGTGCCGGGCTGGCGGACCTGCTCGCGGCGGGGGCGCGGGCGGCGAGGATCGGGCGGGTGCGCGCGGACCTGCCGGAGGTGGCGGCCATCGCGGCACGCAAGGGCTCGTCGCGGTTGATCCAGGAGGCGAGGCGGCTCCAGAGACTCCTCCAGAGTTCGGAATCTACATTGTAAAGGCGTCGGGTTGGGTCACCTCTCCGCCGACACCCGAAAACCAGGACAGCGGCGAGTCAGCCCGCGGCGGCCCTGGCGTAGCGGCGGGCCAGGCGCTCGAATGCGTTCCTGAGCTCCGGCGGGCCGACGACCTCGATGTCGGCGTCGAACCTGCCGAGCCCGGCGGCCAGGCCGTGCCACGACCAGGAGCCGAGGACGAGCCGGCAGCGGCCGGGCCCGAGCTCCTCGACGATGCCGTCGCGGAGATAGGGGGCCACGTCGGCGGCGGGCAGGTGAAGGATGACCTCGCCCTGGCAGGGCCAGTCGGCGGTGCCGGTCGCGGGATCGGAGCCGCGGAAGCGGGCGGCGATGAAGGTGGCCACGTCGCCCGTGGGCGGTTCGCGGGGGGTGAAACGGGGGCCGGTCGGGACCTTCGGGGTGATGCGGTCGGCGCGGAAGGTGCGCCAGTCGTGGCGGTCGAGGTCCCAGGCGAGGAGATACCACCGCCCCCGCCAGGTGAGGAGATGGTGGGGCTCGACCCGGCGCGGCGGACCGTCGTCCTCGGCGCCGGGGTAGTCGAAGCGGAGGACCTCGCGGGCGTGGACGGCCGCGCTGATGGTCATGAGGAGGGCGCTGTCGGCGCGCGGGCGTGGCCGGTCGGTGGGGGGTTCGACGGCGGTGACGTGGAGGGCGTCGATGCGGTGGCGCAGGCGGGCGGGCATGACCTGGCGGACGGTGGTGAGCGCGCGGGCGGCGCCTTCGGCGATGTCGGCGCCGGTGGCGGTGGCGTGGTGGAGGGCGATGGCGAGGGCCACGGCCTGGTCGTCGTCGAAGAGGAGCGGGGGCAGGTCGGTGCCGGGTGTGAGGCGGTAGCCGCCGTCGGGTCCTTTGGCGGCGGTGATGGGGTAGCCGAGTTCGCGCAGGCGGTCGACGTCGCGGCGGACGGTGCGGGGGCTGACGTCGAGGCGTTCGGCGAGCAGCGCTCCCGGCCAGTCGCGGCGGGTCTGGAGCAGGGTGAGCAGGGAGAGCAGGCGCGCGGACGTCTTCGGCATGGAGTCATTGTGCCGGGAGTGGCGGTCACGTCCTGTCCGCTTCGGCCGCCGTTATTTTACGAGTGAAACATTTGCTAAACTTATGGGATGCGTTCTTCTGCCTTTGCCGTTCGTCTGCCGGTCCTGTCCGCGTTGCGGCTGAGACCGCTCGGTGACGTCTGGCACAAGCCCGCGTTCAGCTCGGTCGTCGCGCTGCTCGTGGTGCTGGGACCGCTGGTGGCGGCGGGGCGGCTGGATCTGGTCCTGTACGGCGCCACCGGCGCCATGTGCGCCCTCTACGGTCATGCGCTGCCTTACCGGGCGCGGGCCGGGGCGCTGGCGTGGGTCGTGGCCGGGATGCTGGCCGGCACGGGGATCGCCCTGGTGACCGCCGCGCTCAGCGACGCCGTCGCCGTACGGGTGGCGGTGGCGGCGGCGCTGGCGGGGCTGCACAAGGCGGTGTGCGACGCCACGCGCATCGGCCCGCCGGGCAACGTGGTGCTCACCTTCCTGACCGCGAGCGCGGCGTTCGTGCCGCAGCGGCTCGCCGACGTGCCGATGCACCTGGGGGTGGGAGTGCTGGGCGGGGCCGTGGCCTGGGCGGTGGGGATGGCGCCGTGGCTGGTCCGGCCGGACGGGCCGGAGCGGGTGGCGGTGGCCCGCGCCCTGGAGGCGACCGCTCGCCTGCTCCGGGTACGGCAGGGGCAGCACGACGGGACGGATGGCGTTCATAAGGCGCGGCACGCGGCCGCGGCGGCGGTGAACGCCGCCTGGCAGACACTGCTGCGCGCGGGCGCGGGCCGTGAGGAGCTGCGCCGGTTGCTGGTGCGGGCGGAGTCGGGCGTGAGCGGCGGAGTCGGGGCAGAGGCGCTGCGCGGCTGGGCGCGTGAGCTGCGCAAGGGCCGGCCGGTGCCCGTGCCGCCGGCCGGTGACCGGAGCACCGCGGCGGCCGAGCGGGCGGAGCTGGACGGGATCGCCGCCGAGGAGGACGCCGCGCGTGGGCTGCGGTCGCTGGCGCGGGATGTCGCGGGCCGGTGGCGGGTGGTCGTGATGGTGTTCGCCGGCTCGGCGGTGGCCGGGTGGGGGTCGATGGCGTTCGGGGTCGGGCGGCCGTACTGGGCGGTGGTGACGGCGGCGTCGGTGTTCGCGGCCAACACGGCCATGTCGTGGAGCCGGGCGGTGCAGCGGGTGGTGGGCAACCTGCTCGGGGTGGCGTTGTTCACGCTGCTGGCGCCGGTGACGCGGCTGGGGGCGGTGGCGCTGTTGGTGACGGTGCTGGCGCTGCAGTTCGTGACGGAGCGGGCGATGACGCGGAACTACTGGCTGGGGAGCGTGTTCGTGACGCCGACGGCGATCCTGATGACGCAGTTCGCGGGGACGCAGCCGGTGCCGGTGCTGGTCGCCGATCGGTGGCTGGACACCTGCGTGGGCGCGGTGGCCGGTTTGGTGGCGTGCGTGGTGCTGCGGGATCGGCGGGCCGCCGGGCGCGTCCACGACGGGCTGGAACGGCTGGAGCGGCTGGTGGCCGAGCCTCGTCCGGCGGCCGACCGGCTGCGCTCGGCGCTGGTGGGGCTGCGTGAGGCGGCCGACCTGGCGGCGGGGGAGTGGCGCGGGGCGGCGTTGCCGGAGGAGCGGATCGTGGCGGCCGAGCGTGCGGGTCACCGTCGTCTGGCCGAGCTGACCGCCGTGCGGCATTCGTGACGGCGGGCGCGTACGATCGGTCCGTCGCCGGGGTCGGGCCGGCGGGGATCGAGAGGAAGGGCGGGCAGGTGGAGGACGCCGTGGCGGTCGCGCTGCGTCAGTGGCGGCAGGTCCTTCCCGACGCCGATGACGCCGACTTCGACGCGATCGCCGTGATCGGCCGGCTCAACCGGTGCGCGGCGCTGCTGCAGCAGGCGACGGACGCGCCGCTGGGCCGGGCGGGGGTCAATCGCGCCGAGTACGACCTGCTGTGCGCGCTGCTGCGGGTCGGTGGCGAGTTGACGCCGGGGCGGCTGGCGCGGGAGACGTTCGCCTCGGGGGCGGCGGTGACCAAGCGGGTGCGGCGGCTGGAGCAGATCGGGCTGGTGGCCCGGCGGGTGGACGAGCGGGATCGCCGGGTGGCGCATCTGTCGCTCACCGAGCGCGGGCGGGCGTTCGTGCTGGAGCTGGTGCCGGAGCAGCTGGCGTACGAGAACGCGTTGCTGGCGGGGCTGGCTCCGGGGCGGGAGCGTGAGCTGGCCGGGTTGCTGGGGGAGTTGCTGCTCATGCTGGAGGGGCGGCTCGGCGGCCTGATCGGCTGAGAGCGGCGGGTCCCGGACGCGGGGCGATGCCCCGCGTCCGGGTGGTGGTTCAGGCGGTGCCGGTCATGACGGCGTGCAGCCGCAGGTACGGCGCCGCCTCCTGCGGGCGGCTGCGGCGTTCGAGCGTCCGGCCGAGCAGCAGGTACGCGTACGCCTCGGCCGGGTCGCGCTCGATGACCTGCCGCAGCTCGGCCTCGGCCCGCCCGAGCTGGGCGGAGTGGTAGTAGGCGCGGGCCAGCAGCAGCCGGGCGGCGACGTCGTCAGGCGCTTCCGCGACGACGCCGGCGAGGTGGCGGGCGGCTTCGATGTAGTCCTTGAGCTGGAAGAACATGCGCCCGCGCGCGTAGGTGTCGGCGATCATGGTCACTCCTTTCCCGGACCGGTGTGGGGGAGTCGGGCGGCGGGGACGACGCCGAGGCGGCCGGCCTGGTAGTCCTCCATGGCCTGGACGATCTCGGCGCGGGTGTTCATGACGAACGGCCCGTAGTGGACGACGGGTTCGCGGATGGGCTGCCCGCCGAGCAGCAGCACCTCCAGGTTGGGCTCGGCCTGCGGCTGGGTGGGGGCGGCGGCGAGGGTGAGCGAGTCGCCCGCGCCGAAGACGGTCAGTTGTCCCTTGGTGATCGGGCGTTGTTCGGCGCCGGCGGTGCCGTGTCCGGCGAGCACGTACGCCAGGGCGTTGAAGCCGGGGTTCCACGGCAGCTCCAGGCGCGCGCCGGGGCTGAGGGTGGCGTGCACCATCGTGATCGGGGTGAAGGTGACGCCGGGGCCGGGGTGGCCGTCCAGCTCTCCGGCGATGACGCGCAGCAGCGTGCCGCCGTCGGCGGAGGCCAGCAGCGCCGACTGCCGGCCGCGGATGTCCTGGTAGCGGGGGACGTGGAACTTGTGGGCGCGGGGCAGGTTGACCCACAGCTGGACGCCGTGGAACAGCCCGCCGGACACGACCAGGTGCTCCGGCGGCTTCTCGATGTGGAGCAGGCCGCTGCCGGCGGTCATCCACTGGGTGTCGCCGTCGGTGATCGTGCCCCCGCCGCCGGCGGAGTCCTGGTGCTCGAAGATGCCGTCGATGATGTAGGTGACGGTCTCGAAGCCGCGGTGCGGGTGCCAGGGGGTGCCCTTCGGCTCGCCGGGGGCGTACTCGACCTCGCCCATCTGGTCCATGTGGATGAAGGGGTCGAGCAGCGACTGGGGCAGGCCGGCGAAGGCACGCCTGACGGGGAAGCCCTCGCCCTCGTAGCCGGTGGGCGCGGTCGTCACCGAGCGCACGGGGCGCGGCCGGGCGGCGGCCGGGTCGGGGGTGGTGACGCGTGGCAGCGTCAGGGTGTCTGCGGTGACGGCGGGCATGACACACCTTCCAGGTTGAAATTTCAACTTCTTGCGCCATGTAACCGTCGGGGCCCCGCGGGCATTCCCGCGTTCAGGTGGTGAGCATCGCCTCGCTGCGCTCCCACAGCAGCCGCGCTGTCTCCGGGTCGCCGGCCAGGCGGTGGGTGGACGCGGGCCGGCGCTTCACGTAGTGGCCGCCGGGCTCCCAGCCCTCACTGGGCGGTGTGGTGGCCAGCCAGACGAGGGTGTCGGCGCCCTGCTCCGGCGTGAGCATCAGCCGCTTGAGCGGCGAGCGGTAGGTCAGCCGGGCCAGGCTGTCGGTGCCGTCGGCGAAGTTCGTGGCGACCACTCCGGGATGGAAGGAGGCCGCGCTGACCCCGGCGGCCCCGTGGCGGCGCTGCAGCTCGCGGGTGAACAGGATGTTGGCCAGCTTGGAGTTGGCGTAGGCGCGGGTGCCGGAGTAGCGGCGTTCGCCGTCGAGGTCGTCGAGGTCGAGGCGGGCGCCCCGGTTGAACTCGCTGGAGGTGTTGATCACCGTGGCGCGGCTCTCCTCCAGGCGCGGCAGGAGCAGCGTGGTGAGCAGGAACGGCGCCAGGTGGTTGACCTGGAAGGTCGTCTCGTGGCCGTCGGCCGTCACGCGGCGCGAGCCCATGATGCCGCCGGCGTTGTTGGCCAGCACGTCGATGACCGGGCAGCGCTCCAGCAGCGTCTCCGCCAGCGCCCGCACCTCGGCCAGCCGGGCGAAGTCGGCCACGTGGAAGTCGGCGTCCAGTTCTTTGGCCAGCGCCTCGGTCTTGTCCGGCGAACGCCCGACGAGCACGACGCGCGCGCCGCGCCCGTGCAGGATGCGGGCGGCCGCGCGGCCGATGCCGTCGCTGGCCCCGGTGAGGATCACGGTCCTGGCCGACATCGCTGCGTCCCTTCGCCGGAGATCTTCTACCCTAACCGGCCCGCCCTACCTGGACACGCGCGTGAGCGCGGCCAGGTGATCGGAGACCGGCCCCAAGGTGAGCAGGCCGCTGCCCGCGCCCGCCAGCTCGCCGGCCGCCGGGGCCAGCGCGTCATGGGCCCGGCGCGCCGCCTCCCGGTGGCCTGTGGCGACCGCCGCCCGCGCCACCAGGCACCACATGGCCTCCAGCAGCAGGTCGCGCGGCGGGTCCGGCACCTCGTCCAGCGCCGCCGCGGCCGGGTCCGCGTGTCCTGCGGCGGCCAGGATCAGGGGGCGGACCCAGGGCTCGTACGGGCCGTAGTCGGCGTCCCCGCCCGGGGGTGGCAGGCCGCGCCGTACTCGCGCGCACAGCAACGCCAACGCCGCAAGCCCTCGCTCCAGCCCCGGCATCCCGGCCCCCACCAGCAGCCCGGCCGCCTCCCGATAGGCCCCTTCCACCTCGGCCACCTCCGCCGCCGACGGCACGGCAGCACCGATCCCCACACCGAGCCCTCCGCCCAATCCCGCGCCGGGCCCCACCCCGGGCCCCACCCCGGACCCGGCGTCCGACCCTCCACCGAGCTGGCCGCCCAGCCGGCCGCCCAGCCCCGTGTCGGGCGGGCGGTGAGGCGCGGTGCCGGGCAGTGCGCCCGTCACGTCCAGGCGCAGCGCCCGGTACCAGCCGGTGAACACGCCCACCAGTGGCCGCTCGTGCCGCTCGGCCAGCCGCCCGGCCGCGGCGGCGTGCTCGTCGGCGGCCCGGAAGTCGCCCAGGGCGCAGCGGGCCTGCAGCCGGACGAGATGGCCGAGCACCTCGAAGGTGACCAGCCCGTGCCGTCCCGACAAGGCGACCAGCTCCGCGCCGATCGCATCCCGCCGCCCGGCCAGGCCCGCCCGTTCGAAGCTCTGCATGAAGACGGCGTTGAGCGCGAAGGCCAGCAGCGCCGGATCGTCCAGGTCGCGGGCCAGCCGTTCGGCCTGCCGCGCCGCCTCCGGGCCGCGTGGCCCGTGCCCGCCCCGCGACTCCAGCCCGACGGTGGCCAGCAGCCGCGCCCGCGTCGCCTTCCGCGCCCTCGTCCCGTCCGGGGGCAGCGCGGCGAGAGTGCGCTCGGCCGCCGCCACCACTTGCGCCGCCCGCGCCGCGTCGTCGGACCGGGTCCAGATCGCCGGTACGTCGAACGCCCCGATCACCCGCGCGGTCAGCTCGGCATCGCCCAGTTCCTCGGCCGCCGCGACGGCCGCCATCCGGTGCCGCCCGGCCGCCTCCAGCCCCGCGCCGCCGGTGACGGCCAGGTCGCGCATGAGGTTCACGGTCGACTCCAGCCGCGCCCGCGGCCCCGGCGGCGCGCTGCGGTCGTAGGCGGCGGCCGCCCGCGCCCACACCGCGTCCGCCGTACCGGAAGCGGTGGGGTCGAGATGCGGCGCTTGATGGAGGATGTCGGACTCCAGCCTGCGCAGCGCCGGGCCCGGGTCCACGCCCAGCTCCTCCACCAGCAGCGCCCGTGCCCGCCGCAGCACCGCCAGCGCGTCCCCCTGCCGCCCCGCCCGGTACAGCGCCAGCGCCAGCAGCCGCCAGCCGTCCTCCCGCCACGGGTGCTCGGCCACGTGCGCGTCCAGGTCGGGCACCGCCTCGGCGGCCGGGCGTACGGCGAGGCGCGCCTCGGCCCGCCGTTCGACGGCGTGCAGCCGCAGCTCCGCCAGCCGTGAACGCTCGGCCCGCGCCCACTCCTGCCCGGCGAACTCGGCGTACGCCGGACCGCGCCACCAGCCCAGCGCCTCCTCCAGCCGCTCCAGCGCCTCCCGCGGCGGCAGCGTGCCGGAGTCGGCCACCGCCTGCTCGAACCGCCAGGCGTCCACCGCGCCGGCCTCGGCGCGCAGCGCGTACCCGGGGCCCTCGGTGACCAGCAGCCGGGGCGCCGCGCGGGGCGGCCGCTCCGGCTCCAGGGCGCGGCGCAGCGCCGCCACGAACGTCCGCACCGCGCTCACCGCGCCCGGCGGCGGGTCGCCGTCCTCCCACAGGTCGGCCACCAGCAGGTCCACGGGTACGACGCGGCGGCGGGCGACGATCAGCCGGGCCAGCACCGCCCGGTGCCGTGGCCCCTTGACGTCGATCGTGTTCCCGGCGTCGTCCCAGGCCGTCGCCGGCCCCAGCACCCCGAACCGCACCCCCACCCTGTCGACCGTAGCGTGCTCATCGGATGCTCATCGCCGCCCGGCAGGCTGGGAGCCGACCCCGAAGGAAAGGAAACCCCATGCGCATCCCAGGCTTCGACTACCACCGTGTCCCGGTGGCCGATGGTGTGGCGCTGAACGTGGCCGTCACCGGCTCCGGCAGCCCCGTCGTGCTGCTGCACGGCTTCCCGCAGACCCACCTCATGTGGCGGCACGTGGCCGCCGACCTCGCCACCGCCCACACGGTGATCTGCCCCGATCTGCGGGGGTACGGCGCCAGCGACAAACCCGCCGAGACCGGGCCCGGCATCTACAGCAAGCGCACCATGGCCGCCGACGTCGTCGCGCTGGCC
This sequence comes from Nonomuraea sp. LP-02, assembly GCF_036289125.1. NCBI lineage: Bacteria > Bacillati > Actinomycetota > Actinomycetes > Streptosporangiales > Streptosporangiaceae > Nonomuraea > Nonomuraea sp. LP-02. The sequence goes on from NZ_JAXCLK010000001.1 coordinate 1,711,534, forward strand.
CGCGCGCTCGGGCACGAGCGCTTCGCGCTGGCCGGCCACGACCGCGGCGCCCTGGTCGCCTTCCGCGCCGGGCTCGACCACCCGGCCGCGATCACCCACCTGGCCTGCCTCGACGTCCTGCCCACCCTCGACATGTGGGAAGTGATGCGGGGCGTGGACGCGGCCGTCGGCTTCCACCTGTACCTGATGGCGCAGCCGCCCGGCCTCCCCGAGACGATGATCGCGGCGAGTGCGGACGCCTTCTTCGGCCACTTCCTCGATCTGTGGACCGGCGACGCGGAGGCGATCCCGCCCGGCGTCCGGGCCGCCTACCTGGACGCCTGCCGGGCCGCCGTGCCCTCGATCGTGGCCGACTACCGCGCCTCGGCCGGCGTGGACGCCGAGCACGACCGGGCCGACCGGGCGGCCGGCAGGCGCCTGACCATGCCGGTCACCGTGCTCCAGCAGGACTGGGGTGCGGCGCTCGGCTACGACGCGACGGCCCTGTGGCGGGCCTGGGCGGGCGATCTGGACCACCGGACGGTCACCTGCGGGCACTTCATGGCCGAGGAGGCTCCCGCCGAGGTCGCCAAGGCCCTGCGCGACCTGCTCGCCCGGTGAGCTCTGCCCTCAGGCCGATTCCGTGATGACCCGCACCAGGTCGTGCGGGGCGTCGCGCATCAGGTTGTGGCCGCCGTCCACGGCGACCACCCGCCAGGCGGGGTCCACGCGCAGCCGCTCGTACGTGGTGGTGAAGGGGGACGGGCCGTCCCATCCGGTCGCGTACACGTACGTCCGCCGGTCCACCCGCTCCAGCCCGCCGGTCAGGCGCAGCGGCTGGAGCACCGAGGCCAGCGGGTGCGGCGTGGCGCGCGGGTCGAAGAACGGCAGGGGGCGCGTGGCGAAGCCGTCGCCGGTCACGTCCAGGTACCAGCGCCGCTCGTTCTCCGAGGCCAGGTCCCAGCAGGAGTCGCCGTCGCCGGGGACCATCGCGTCCAGGTAGACCAGCGAGGCCACCCGCTCCGGCATCCGGTCGGCGGCGCCGGTGATGACCATCCCGCCGTAGCTGTGCCCGGCCAGCACCGCGTCGCGTACGTCCTCGGCGGCCAGCAGGGCGGTCACGTCCTCGATGTGGGTGTCCAGGTTGACGGCGCCGTTGAGCAGGTGGGCCCGCTCGGCGACGCCGGTGAGGGTGATCGGCAGGACCCGGTGGCCCCGCCGGCGCAGCTCGTCGCCGAGGTCGGCGTAGCACCAGCCGCCGTGGCACATGCCGGGGACGAGGACGATGTCGGTCACGGTCGCTCCTGGAGTAGATCGAACTGATCGGTACGGTCCGGCGATCGTAGCAGTCATCGCACCGACCGGTACGATCCAAGTCATGCCGGTCCCCAAGGGCTCGACCATCGACCCCGCCCGCACCCGCGCCGCCATCCTCCAGGCCGCCACCGCCCTGCTGTACGAACGCGGCCTCGACGGCATCGGCGTCGCCGAGCTGTGCACCCGCCTCGGCGTGTCCAAGGAGACCCTCTACCGCCACTTCGGCACCAAGGACGGCCTGGTGGAGGCGGTGCTGGAGGCGCGCAGCGACCGGGTGATCGCCTGGGTGGAGTCGGCCGTCGCGGCGGCCGGCGACGACCCGGCCGCCCAGCTCGCCGCCGTGTTCGACGCCTTGCAGCACTGGTACGAGGAGCCCGCCTTCCGCGGCTGCGCCCTGGTCAACGCCGCCGCCCAGCACCACGTCCCGCAGGTACGCGCCATCACCGCCCGCCACCTGGGCCGCCACCTCGCCCTGCTGACCGGCATCGCGGACCGCGCCGGAGCCGCCGAACCCGGCCTGCTGGGCCGCCAGCTCCTCATGCTGGTCGAAGGCGCCACCGTCGTCGCCGCCCACCGCGACGCGCACGGCCCCGGCGCCGAGGCGCGCGCCGCCGCCCTCACCCTCCTGTCCGCCGCACGCGAACGGCCGTCCTCGTAAAACCGAGGACTTCTCGGGCGTCGTCACCCAGGTCGTGTCGCCTCCGGCGAACCACGACCACAGGCCCCGTTCACGATGGGCCTCAACAGGTCAGGCGGCCATGACCCCGGTGCCACCCGCATCCCACTGAGTCTGCCTCCCTGTCGGTATGCAGGCCGAGGACGATCCCGTCTCCCGCAGCGCAGGCGTCCTCCTCGCGCGCCCGACCGTCCGACCCCTGTGACGTGCCTGCCGACGCGGATCGAGCAGTCCGGAAGCAGCCCGGGAGCCGCCGGGGGGCAGCCCGGGAGCCGCCCGTGCCGACAGCCCGGCCGCTTTTCGGCCGGCAGGCTTCTCCGCGTCCTTTCCGGCTCCCCCCGCCGAGGGGACTTCCATGATCGTCATCGACGCCGGCCCGCTCGGCACGGCGGCCGCCCGACGCCGACCCTCGCGACGGCGCGGCTGCGCCAGCGGCTGATAAGCCTCCTTGCCCCCAGGGCGCCGGCGGTCTCGTCCTGGACGGACCCGTCCCAGGTCACCTTCTGCGGCGCCGGTGGGCTCGCCGTGCTGCTCGGGGTGCAGAAGCGGGCCCGCTTCCCAGGCCTCATGCTGCGTTGACCAGCGTCCCGGCCGTCTGATCCTCCCCAAACCCCGACCACGTTCTCTGCATCACCCACGACGACCGGGGCGGCTGATGAGCCCCAGTCCTGTCGGAGGCTTCAGGCATCATGGCGGGCATGGCGTCATGGCAGGAGTTCGAGCAGCAGGCCCCTGAGCTGGGCAAGGTCGCCCGCCGGCTGATGGAGGCTTACCGGCACAAGGTGCTGGCCACGTTGCGGCAGGACGGCTCGCCGCGGGTCAGCGGCACCGAGACGACATTGAAGAACGGCGAGCTGTGGATCGGGTCGATGGGCGGCGCAGTCAAGGCCCTCGACCTGCGGCGCGATCCGCGCATGGCCATCCACGTGACCTCGCGCGCCCCCGAGGGCGACGACCCGTCGTCCTGGGAGGGCGACGTCAAGCTGGCGGGGCGCGCGATCGAGATCACCGGAGCGGACATGCTCGGAGCGCCGGAGGTGCCGGAGGTGCCGGAGGACGGGTCGCATCTGTTCCGGATCGAGCTGACCGAGGTGGTCTGGACCCACGTCGAGGGCGACGAACTGGTCATCGACTTCTGGCGGGAGGGATCAAGCCCACATCAGGCCCGCCGCCACTGACCAAGCCGCACCGGCCAACGGACCGCGCTGGCTAACGAGTTCGTCCCGATAAGCGGGCCGTGCCGCTCAGTAGACTGTGCCGCTCAGTGGGCCGTGCTGCGCGCTCACGCAGGATGCGCGCTGAGGTCTCGTCGGCGGGCAGGAACGCCTCCAAACGCAGCTCCGCCAGCGTCACATCCACAGCCGTCGCGAACGACGTCAGCGTGGTGATGAGCCGCAGCTCACCCTCCGGCACGCGCAGCCGCAGCGGCGCGGCGAAGCCGAGGTGCCCGTCGGGTGCCCCCAGCCCGGGCAGATAACCGTCCAGTTCGACGATGAACTCCTCCAGCTCCGGATCGGGGCTGCGGTCGAGCTGGTCACGCAGGCTGCCGGTGATGTGGCGGCCCCACTCGGCCAGGTTCACCACCCGGCCGGCCATGCCGTCAGGGTGCAGCGCCAGCCGGAGTACGTTGACCGGAGGTTTCAGCAGCTCCGGGGCCGCACCCTCGCACAACACCCCGAAGGCCGCGTTGGCGGCGACCAGCAGCCCGTGCGGCCGCACGACGACCGCGGGACACGGCAGGTGGCCATCGAGGATGCGGTCCAGCGCCTCGCGTACCGGGCCGAGCTCGGGCGCGTCCAGCGACGACTCCGCATAGACCGGCGCATACCCGGCGGCCAGCAGGAACCCGTTCCGCTCCCGCAGCGATAGGCTCAGCGACTCGGCCAGCCGCACCACCATGGCCCGCCCCGGCCGCGAACGCCCCTGCTCCAGGAAGCTCAGATGCCGCTGCGTCGTGTCGGCCCTGATGGCCAGGTCGAGCTGGCTGAGGCGACGACGCGCACGCCAGCGCCGCAGCTCGCGGGCGAAGTGGTTGGGTTCGGCCGACACCGTCATGAACCCATTCATACTGGACGGCGTCCGTCGCGCGATTCCCTGCAGGGAATCGCGACGCCGCACTCGTCCGGCGCACACTGCCGGTCATGAGCAACCCCACCGAGATCAAGGAATGGGCCGGCCGCTACGTCGCCCAGCGGAACGAACCCGACCCGGACCGGCGCGCTGCCCTCATCCGGGAGCTGTGGGCGCCCGACGGCGTCCAGGTGCTGGTCGATCCGCCGCAGGCGATCCGAGAGGAGGCGGGGAGGCTGGCGTTCCCGGCGCCGCCGCTGGAGGCACGCGGTCACGACGGCTTGGACGCCAGGGTGCGGCGGGCCTACGAGATGTTCGTCGCGCCGGGGGAGCACGTCTTCGAGGCGGAGGGGGAGCCGTCCGCGCTGCTGCCCGGCCTGATCGCCGTACGCTGGTCGATGGTGTCGACCAGCACCGGCGAGACCGTCGGCGGCGGCCTGGACATCCTGGCCTTGCAGGACGACGGCCGCATCCGCACCGACCACCAGTTCATCGGCACGCCGAGCTGAGAGGGCTGCCGCCCCTACCGCGTCAGCCAGGGTGAAAAGGTACGACGGCGTCGCCGCCTGTCTCGACGCCGAGGCAAGCTCGATGGCGGCGGCACGCACACCCGTCCCGGACGGCACTACACATCGGCCCCAGGGGATGTGCCGGACACCCGCCCCGAGCCCCATGCCGGACACCCGCCCCGAGCCCCATGCCGGGCGCAAGCACCCGCACCAGGGCCGTGCCGGAACCTGCGCCAGGGCCCGTGCCGCGTACTCGTGCACGGGCCGCGCGCACCTGCGCCAGGGCCCATGCCGCGCACCCGCGCCAGGTGGAGCGGAGCCCACCCACCAGGGTGGCACCGGGACCTGCCTCGGAGCGGCGCTGAGCCCGCACGCCACGCCACGCCTGCGCCACTCACCTCGCATCCGGGCGGCGCGTCAGCAATCACTCCAGGGGCCATACCGTGCACCTGCGCCACTACGGGGACGAAAACAACAGCAACTTAATTAAGATCCTTATATACTTCTCCGGTGCCGCCCACACCGCAGCCCGGCGAGCTAGATGTCGCCCACCTGACCTCCGTGCTGGAGGAGTTCACCCGGATGTTCATCCGCCTGCCCGCCGTGCAGCGGCTGAGCTTCACCACGCTGTCGGTGCTCCACACGCTGGCCAGACAGGGCCCCAAACGTCTCACCGAGCTGGCCGCGAGTGAGCAGGTCACCCAGTCCGCCATCACCCAGATGGTCGCCAAGCTGGAACGCGACGGCCTGGTGGAGCGCCGGCCGGACCCGTCGGACCGCCGCGCCGTGCTCGTCGACGTCACCGCGGCCGGCGCCGCGATCGTGCACGGGCGGCGCGCCGACCGCAGGGCGCATCTCGCCGAGCTCACCGGCGAGCTCACCCCCGCCGAGCGGGCGACCATCGCGGCGGCCTTGCCCGCCCTGGCCCGCATGAGCGAGGTGAACCGGCGGCTCGCCGGCGAACCCGACGCACCGGACAGGAGGAGATGATCATGCCCACCACGGAACCCACCGCACACGGGAACCGCTCGTTCCCCCTGCAACCCACGCCGATCCACGTGCCCGACGACGTCCTTGACGACCTGCGCCGCCGCTTGGAGCTCACCCGCTGGCCCTCCGACGCCGGCAACGAGGATTGGCACTACGGAGTCAATGCCGACTACCTGCGTGAGCTCGTCGACTACTGGCGTACCGGCTACGACTGGCGCAAGGCCGAGGCAGCGATCAACGCCTATGAGCACTACCGCGTGACGGTCGACGGCGTACCGGTGCACTTCATGCGCCGCCCCGGCGTAGGCCCCAGCCCGACGCCGCTGATCCTCACCCACGGCTGGCCATGGACGTTCTGGCACTGGTCCAAGGTCGTGGACCCGCTCGCCGACCCGGGCGCCCACGGCGGCGACCCGGCCGAGGCCTTCGACGTGATCGTGCCCTCCTTCCCCGGATTCGGATTTTCCGGCCCGCTGCCCGGCCGCCCGGACATGAACTTCTGGAAGGTCGCCGACGTCTGGCACACACTCATGACCGACGTCCTCGGCCACGACCGTTACGCCGCCGCCGGCTGCGACGTCGGCGCGCTGGTGTGCGGGCAGCTCGGCCACAAGTACGCCGCCCAGCTGTACGGCATCCACATCGGCTCGGGCCAGATGCTGACGATGTTCAACGGCGACCGGGCCTGGGACCTCAGCGGCGGCCGGCCCATACCCGAAGGGCTGCCGGCCGACGTCCATGCCCAGGTCGTGGCGCTGGACAGACGCTTCGCCGTGCACCTGGCCGCGCACGTGCTGGCCCCGAGCACGTTGGCGTACGGGCTGTCGGACTCGCCCGCCGGGCTGCTCGCCTGGATCCTCGAACGCTGGATCAAGTGGAGCGACAACGGCGGCGACGTCGAGACCGTCTTCACCAAGGATGATCTCCTCACCCACGCCATGATCTACTGGGTCACGAACTCGATCGGTACGTCCATCCGCACGTACGCCAACAACAACCGTTACCCGTGGATCCCGTCCCACGAACGGTGGCCGCCCGTGGAGGCGCCGACCGGCATCACGTTCGTCAGCTACGAGAACCCGCCGGGCGTCACTACCGACCAGCGCGTGCAGCACTTCCTCGACAGTGGCCGGGCCGCCTGGTACAACCACGTCAACCTCACCGTCCATGATCATGGCGGCCACTTCATCCCCTGGGAGATTCCGGGGGAGTGGGTGGACGACCTGCGCCGGACGTTCCGAGGCCGCCGCTGACCACACGGTTCTTCTTTAGAGGGTGTTGCTGAACCTCGCCGTCGCTGTTGATCATGCGAGCGATGTGCCACCTGGTGACTCCGGCGCGGCTATTCGGCTGAGGACGGCCGGTCCGAGTGCGGTCCCAAGTCGTGCCTGGTGAAGACGGCGATCAGCAGACCGACGGGCAGCCCAGGCTCGTGAAAGTGCTGGTCGAGATGAAGTTCATAGCGGTTGCGCCGACCAACGCGCTCACGTGTGAGAAAGCCCGCCTGCTGCAGGTCGGTCACGATGGCCTGAACCCTGCCTTCGGTGATGCTGGCTGTGTCGGGTTCTTCGGGAGGCGTTTGTCGCTGACCTCGGGAGGCGGTTGGGGGCCGATTCCTTGATCGATGTCGGTGAGTTTTGACGTCACTCCGGGCTGTCTGGGTGGCCGGACGGTGGCTGTTTGGCGAGGGTGTCGTGGAGGGGCAGTAGGTCTCGCAGGGTGCTTCGAGACCCGTTGCGAACCTGAACGCCCCGAGCGCCCGAATCGGTCACGCGCTTGGTCTGCGGGCGCCGATGAGAAATGGCGCCGACAGTCGTCTAAGTAGATGTCCGGTGAAAACGCGCTGCGCGCATCAAAAGAGAGCAACGAGATGAGACCACTTCGATACTCGATCAACGTCACGCTCGACGGCTGCTGCCATCACGAGGCAGGGCTCCCCCCGAACGAGGAGTCGATGCGTTACTGGACCGCTGAGATGGAGCGAGCCGATGCCCTGCTATTCGGCCGGGTGACCTACGAGATGATGGAGTCGGCGTGGCGTAAGCCGGCCACGGGCACGTGGCCTGACTGGATGGATGAGTGGCAGATCCCGTTCGCCGAGACCATCGACCGGGCGAAGAAGTACGTCGTGTCGAGCAAGCTGAGCGCGGTCGATTGGAATGCCGAGCTGGTGCGAGGCGACTTCGGGCAAGCGGTTCAGCGGCTCAAGCAGGAGTCAGGCGAGGGCCTGTGGGTGGGTGGCGTGACGCTCCCCCTGGCGTTGGCAGATCTGGGACTGATAGACGAGTACGAGTTCCTTGTGCAGCCGATCCTTGCCGGACACGGGCCGACGTTGCTCGCCGGTCTGCGCGAGCGCATCCAGCTCGAGCCCGTGGACCGCCGTGAGTTCCGGTCGGGGGCGGTCGCCGTGCGATACCGGCCAACGCGAGTTACGGCTTGACGTGATCTATCCTGGCACGTTGGCCGCTCCTCGCGACGGAACGACGGCTCGGAGTCGCGCTGGCCGTGCCCCCGAACGCGCGGACATATCGACGGGGGACATCGCCCCGAGGTGCCGATAGCGGACAGGGCAAACGTTGCGAATCGCCGTATACAGCTCGACCTTGGTCGCCGATATGCGCATGGGGCCCCCAAACGGGAGAAGCACGCCGACGCTCACTTGGACTTCTCGTGCCAGGGCGGGTCGAGGATCTTGGCGAAGCGCACGTCCTCGTCCGCGATCGCGGCCAGCGTCTTGTGCACGACGTAGGACACGCCATGCTGGCGGCGCTCCTTGGGCCAGCATGGCGTGGCCACCCACCGGTTGTCGAGCAGGGTGGCCAGCGGCATGTCCAGGTCGTCGGCGTACTGGGCCAGCGTCTGCCGGACGCCGAACGGCTCTTCGCCCGGGCCGGCGTGCGACCCGCCTCGCTGGCTGATCGGCTCGATCTCCAGGGCGAGATCGCCCAGCAGAAGCTGTGTTCGTCCCTGGACGGCGGGCTGCTCCAGCCCGTCGGCGACCAACTGCTCGTACCGCTCCTGCGTCACCTTCCCGATCATGGTCATCGCGCCCCTCCTCGCGTCCGAGCACCCTTCTACGAGTGCTAGCGCGAAGTCTCCTTCCGCACACAATCGGTGACAATGCCCTGGTAGCAGAGCTACCTCCGTCCGGCCATAGGAGGACAATTCGCAATCAACGATCCGCAGAGAACACCGTCACCGTGACGCTGTTCTCACCGCCTCTGCGACGCCGCAAGCCGCTCATCCGTCCCCTCATCTCTGCGACCCTGGGCATTGCTCTCTCTGTCGGTATGGCAGTAGTCGGTCATGACCATTGAGCTTCCCGTCTGCGGAACCCAGCTTCGTACGATCAGGGGATCGGCTGCCTGAGCCGGGCCCGCCTCTCCCCGCCCCGGGGCTCGGCTCTTCCTCTCCGGCCCGACTTTCCCGACCCGGGTTCGGCGGCTCGCTGCGCCGCCGGGGTTCCGTCTCCAGGTACGGCGTTTCGTATCGGACCTGGCGTTCGACGCCCGGGCCCTGGCTTCTTGTGTTCCTAGGCCTCAGCGTCTCCTGTCCATGCCTTGGCGTCGCAGGTCCGAGTCCCGTGGTTCACCCGTCAGGTCCCTGCTCTTCGGGAACGGTGCTCGGCTTTCCGCCCCAGGGGCCTCACGACCGGGCTTGGGCTTCCTCCGCCCGGATCCGAGGCTCAGATGGCCGCGCCCGTTCGTAGGCGTGGAACGCGCCCCAGCAGACGCACAACGCCAGCGCGAACGCCGGTAACCAAGCCAGCCTGGCCAACACCCAGGACGGTTCGTCGGGCACGGTGTGCAGGCCGAGCAATGGGCGGTCGGCGAGCAGCCCGAGCGTGGTGACCGCGATCATCGCCGTCTGGTGCCAGAGAAAGATCGTCATCGCGGACAGGTTCGCCAGTGCCACGAACGCCCATACGGTGGGCCGCGCCAGCACTCGCCGCAGCGGATCGCGCAGGAGGAGCGCGGCTCCGCACTGGGCCAGCCCGAACGCGACCGCCGCGAGCGTGGGCGGGGACTGGTTCGAGATCCGCGCACCCGGCACGCCCACCATGGAAGCCGGATAACCGGCCCAGACGATCAGCACCGCCGCGACGGCCGCGCCGCCGGCCAGCAACGCCCACCCGGTCGTCCGCTCGTTCAGCCGGTCGCGGGCCCAGGCCGCCCCTAAGCAGTACGGCACCAGCCACCCCGCCGCCAGGTTCACCCAACCCACCCACTCAGGCCCGCCCCACCCGAAGCGCACCAGGTCGACGAGCGCGACAACGGCGAGCGGCCACGCCGGATGCAACCGGGCGACCAGCGGTGTCAGCGCCGTCAGCCCCGCGTACACCAGCAGGAACCACAGCGGAGACCACACCAGCTTGGCCAGCGCCTGCACACTCTTGAAGTCGGCGCCCGAGGCGAGCATCACCAAGGCCACCACGGTCCATACCACCGCCACCGCCGCGACCGGCCGCAGCAGCCGTGCCACACGCACCCGCAGCCATCGCCCGTAGCCGACACCGCGAGCGCGCGCGGAGGCGTGGCTCCTGGCCGTCATCTGGCCGCCCACCAGGAAGAAGAGCGCCATGGTCTGCAGGACCCACGACACTGGGGCGAGGTACGGCATGTCACGCAGCGGACTGGCGACCCGAACGCTGCCGCTCTCGACGACCAGGGCGCTCACCAGCCAGTGGCCGAGCACCACGCCGCCGATGGCCAGGGCGCGTAGGGCATCCGCGCTGCGGTCACGCCCGGCCGGCGTCGTCTCCTCGACCTTCCGCACGAGATCACGCACGTCCGCCCACCTCCAGCGGCATCTGGACGTGTCCGCCCCCGCTCGGCGACAGCGTCACGTGTCCGCCTCGGCGCGGCGACGTCGGTGCATGTCCGCCCAGGCCCTGTACCGCGCTCTGTCCCGCGTCCGACCGCGCCTGCGGCGTGACGCGGGCGTTCGATCCCGTGTCCGGCCCCTGATTCCTCGTGCTGCTGGTCAGCGGTTTCGCGGCAGCGTCCGCTGGTGGTGCCGAGGCTTCGTCCGGTGCTCTCAGGAGTGGCTCTGGTGTTGTCAGGGACGGTCTCTGGTCTGTCCGAAGGGCTGCGGCGTCTGGTCGGGAGCGGACGGGGCCGGCCTGGAGGGGGTCCTGGCCTGTGATGATCCGTGCGATGTTGTGCAGGGACAGGGAGCCGTCCGCGAGGTAGTCGCTGTGGCCGCCGTCGCCCGCCGCGAAGACGCGCGCGCCGAAACCGGGGGAGACCGGGTCGGTGCCCAGGCCGAGGGTGACGAAGGGCAGGTGCAGACGGGTGTGGGGCACCAGGCTGATCCAGTCGTGGCTGGCGCGACCCGCCCAGACGGCCGCCGAGGTCCGCAACTCGCGGACGTTGTCCACGCCGACGCCCGGGCTGCCGGTCAGGATGACACGGGCGACGTCCAGGCCAGGTGCCGCCCGTGCGCACACCACTCCGCCGTACGAGTGGCACAGTAGCGACACCTGGCCGCCGCCCTTGTTCTCCGTCAGTCGCCGGACGAAGCCGCGCAGATCGGCGGCACCCTTGTCCGCCAGGTCGGACGTGAGCGTGTCCAGACTGATCGTCGCAGGCGTCCGATAACCGAGCCAGGCGACGACGGCGTACCCCTCGCCGAGCGCTTGGTGCAGGCGGAGCGCACCACCGCGCAGCAGCCCGTACTTGTCGAGATTGGTGTCGGCGCCGGGAACCAGGACGGCGACGTGCCCCGCCGTCGCCAGGTCGCCGAAGATCTCCACGACCCGCCCGCCGTCCCGGCCGTCGAAGGACAGGAACCTGCGGCCGGGATCGGCCATGGCGCGTAGCGCCGTGGCCCGCCGCAGGTCGCCATGACGGGTGGCCGCGTCGGTGGCGGCCAGGACGTCGCTCCGGCTGGTGGCGTATCTGTCTGCCAGGGCCTGTGCGGTCAGCTCTGACAGCGGGGCCGCGCTCGCGGGGACGGGCGCGGGGACCGCCGCTGGATGCGCCGCGCTGATCACCGGCGCCGCCACCGAGGCGGCGACGGACAGGGACAGCAGGGCACGGCGTAGCCGGAGAAGGTTCGACTGGATCACGCGTTCGAGAGTGCCGTGCCGGGCCGCCGCTCCGCATCGGACCGTCGTCTGCTCTTTTCGCGGCTCAGGCAGACCACGGTTGTACGACCTGGGTCCGATGCGCGAGCAGGCCGTTCACGCATACGATCCGAGCATGCACGCTGCGTATCGGAGGTTGGAGGCGCCCCGCCCACGTATGGTTCAGTCCTGGCCCTCGACGCCCGGCAGAAGGTCGAGTACGCGCCACAGCGCCGGATTGGCCGATCCGGGGTTCCAGATGGCATGCAGTTCCACAGGGTGGCGACCGCTGTCGTTCTCGGTCGCGCGCTTGTCGCCTTCGTCCCCGGTCATCGGATTGCCGCAACGGCTTCCGGCGCCAGGGCTGCCGCCGCCATGGACGAGGTCCCTGAACACCACGCCCTCGATGCCGAGGGAGCGTGCGCTGGCGGGCACGAGTGCCACGCCCCGCCCCGCGGCCACGAGCAGCACCGCGGTGAGGATCTGGTGCACCTGCTGCTCGGCCCTGGGCTGCACGGCGGACAGGAAACGGACGGTGAGCTCGTGGAAGTAGCGCGACCGTACGGGGTGATAGCTGACCATGGGCAGGCCGGCGAAGTCTTCTGGCGCGAGCGGCCGGTCGAGCGCGGCCAGCGCGTGGCCCGCGGGCACCGCCGCGCACAGCGGCTCACGGAAGATCACTCGCGAGTCGATTCCGGTCAGGCCGTACGTCGGCCGGGCAAGATTCATGTCGGCCGGTGGGCGGGCCGCCGCCGGGTCGGACAGCGAGCGAACCGGGTTGATGGGGCAACGGGCCAGGTCCAGGGGGGAGGAGGAGCCGGCCACGGTCGGGCCGGACGATGGGCGCGCCGGATCGACCGGTGGCTGGGCCAAGTCAAGGCGGGACGCTGGGCTGGCCGGACCGGCCGGTGGGTGGGCCAAGTCCAGATGGGACGCTGGGCGGGACAGGTCGAAGGGCGGGCGGACCGAGCCAGAGCGGGACGTTCGGCGAGGCAGGTCGAAGGGTGGGCGGGCCAGGCCCAAATCGAGCTCGCCGCGCAGGATGCCGTCCATCTGTGTGGCGGTCACCTGTTCGTGCAGGATGACGTCGACCTCCGGCAGTCGCTCGGCCAGCAGGCGCAGGAGCCGGCCCAGCATGCTGATCGCCGAGACGGCGGTGAAGCCGAGCCGCAACGTGCCGCTGGCGCCGCCGGCGATTCGGCGGGCGCGGTCGCCGGCGGTCTCGACCAGCGTGAGCATGTGACGGGCGTCCTCCAGGAAGCCGCGCCCGGCCTCGGTGAGGATCACCCGCCGGTTGTCGCGTTCGAGGAGGGTCACGCCGATGGCGCGTTCGAGCTTCTGGATGTGGCGGCTCAGCGGCGGTTGCGTCATGCGGAGGCGTTCGGCGGCGCGGCCGAAGTGCAGTTCCTCCGCGACCGCCACGAACGCCCGGATCTGGTCAAGTGTCAGCATCGTCCGGCCTCACCGTTCGGCTCGCAGCTCGGCGGCGACCGCCCGCTCGCGCAGTTGCGCCGCTTCCGCCCGAGCCGCCTCCAGCTCCGCCCGCAGCTCCTCGATCCGCACCCGTTCCATGCGCAGCTCGATCCGGGCCTGGTCGAGCTCCTTGGCGACGGCTTCCGCCCGTGTCTTCTCCTCGGCCGCCGCTCGCCTGGCCGCCTGGACCGAGGCAAGGTCCCGGCCGGCCTCCGTGGCCGCCCGCTCGGCCGCCAGGGCCCGCTCCAGGGCTCTTTCCCGTTCCTCTGCTGCGGCTTCCTCTCGTGCGCGGGCCGCGATCAGCTCGCGCTCGGCCCGCTCCTGCTTCTGGAGCGCGGCTTTCGTTTCCTTGCGGGCCTGCTCCTTTTCCGCCCGGTCGCGTTCGGCTTCCTTCCGTACGCGCTCGATCTCGGCCCTCGCCTCCTCCTGGGCGCGCGTCACCTCCGCCTGCGCCTCCTCGGCCCGCCGCTCGGCCAGCTCGGTCTGCCGTGCCGCCTCCTCGGCCCGCCGTTCGGCGAGCTTGGCCCGCCGCCCCGCCTCCTCGGCGGCCTGCAGCGCCTGCCGTTCGGTGCTGGACGCCTCACGCAACGCGGCGAGCGCCTGCTCCCGGGCCCGTTCGGCGTCGTTGAGCGCGGTCTCTTTCTCGCTCTCCGCCTCCTCAAGGCGCACGCGCATCTCGGCCGTCTGCCGGCGGGCGTGTTCGGTCGCCTCCCTCGCCAGGCGTACCTGCTCGAACGCCTGCTCCCGTTCTGTACGCGCGATCGCCACCCGCGCGTGCGCCTCGGCCTGCACCGCGCTCAGTTTCGCCTCCACGCCGGCAGGGCTGAGCTCCTCGGCCAACGCCCGCGCCAGCGGCTCGATGGCCGCCGCCAGGCCGCTCTCCATCCGGTCGTACAACTGCTCGGCCCTGGCCAGGGCGCCCTCCAGGCCGGGAGTCGCCCGGCGCAGCTCCCGGTCCCGTTTGGCCGCTGCCTGGCAGTTCTTCTCGGGGCAGTACGACTTGGGTCGGCCCCGGCCTCGACGCTGCTCGATCGGTGCTCCGCAGTGCTTGCAAGGTGTCACGACAGCCGTCTCCGAAGCCACACGCAGACCCTAGCATTTTTATTTTCTAGAAATTTAAAATCAAGAAACGTGCAGCTGGGGGGATGTGGCGTCCTGCGGGGGCGGCCCCGTACGAGGCTCGGGTGGCTGGTGCGAACAGGGGGCGGCTGCTTGAGCGGATCTTCCGACTGGGCCATCCAGAGCACGTACGACGTAGGGCTTCTCGTGGCTCTTGTGGAGTTGCAATGACGCGTTGGACGAGGTGTGGCCGGCCATCGGCTCTGGGGCGGAGTCAAGGTGAAGCGTCCGCAGGCGGTTGGCGCGAGGTCGAGGAAGAGCGCCTGGTCGGCTGTCGAGGGGGCGCCGTCGGCAGCGACCTCACCGACGAGGTTGCTGCCGACGGGCGTAGGGGTGGCAGTCGCGGACGGGTGGCGGTTCCGCAGGGGTGGCGGTTCCGCAGGGGTGGCGGTTCCGCAGGGGTGGCGGTTCCGCAGGGGTGGCGGTCCGGATCGGCGGTGGGGGTCAGCCCTGGGTCATGTCAGGTTGTGTCGATCGCGGAGGGTTTTGACGCCGTCGCCCGTGAGTTCGTCGCAGTACGCCGCGCGCCCGGCCATCGCCATGATGAGGGCCAGGGTGCTGCCGGATACCAGCGGCCCGGAGCCGGTGGTGAAAGGGCCGTCGTCGGCGACGAGTCGCAGGCCGGCGATGCGTTTCTTGGCGGGCAGGACGAGGTCGGAGCCCGAGTAGTACGCGGCTGTGCGGGTGAGGGTTTCGATGGGGTAGTCGTGGTGGATGCCCAGCGGACGCCGGATGTCCTCGGCGTGCACGATCGTCTCGCCCATCATCGCCACGACCGGGAGAGGCGGTTTGGTGGTGCTCGTGATGACGCGGCGGAACTTGTCGTGCGTCTCGGCGGCGTTCACACCCAACTGTTCGGCCAGCCGCATGGCGACCTGCTTGTCGAAGTCGAACCGGCAGCGGATCACGCCCGCCATCCATCGCACGCTGTTGAGGCTCGCCCCTGCGATGAGGTGCGCCAGCACCTCGCGCACGGTCAGCCCGGCGCACAGCGACGGCGTGGCCCACTGCTCGTCGGTCAACTCCGCGAGGTCGGCGGCCAGGGCGGCGCGCTCGGCGTGCACCAGGGGCCAGAGGCCGGCCGCACGGCCGCTCCTTGCGTTCGGCTGCGGATTCGGTGTGCCGGACGGCTTCTCGTGGTTGGTCACAGTTGTCCTTGCGTCGAGTCGATAAGGGTATTCGAAGGTGAAGACTCTCGCCGCGGGGTGAAATCGTCGCTCATCAGCGAAGTTTCCGCCCGTACGTGAGGGCAGGCATGCCAGGGCTTCCGGAGATGTATGCGTTTCGCATATAGTTCGAGGAATGGAATCGGTACTCGAGGCGACGATCAACGAGTGGCACGCGAGTGTGAACGACGCCGATCTGCGGCGTTCGGCGCGAGTGGTCGGCGACCCCATCGTGGTCCTGGGCCCGAAGGGCGCCGGGCCGATCACACCGGGACAGTTCGCGGAGTGGGTGGAGCGCTCGGGCATCACCCTGCGCCCGCGGTCGTGGCATCCGGTCAGCGAGCGGCTCATGGTCGTGGAGGAGGACGCCACCTGGCCCGGCAGCGGGACCGCGACTCGCGTGGCGACGGTGTTCCGGGTGGCGGACGGGAAGGTGACGGCCGCCCTGCGGCTGCCTGATCTCCGGCAGGCACTGGAGCTGGCCTACATCTGCCGCGAGATGGCGGCCACCGAATGAGCGACCCGGGGCCGGGGCAGGTCCTGTTCGCGTTCGTACGGTACTGGTCGCGCAGGCCCCAGGCCGGCGACCCCGAGGTGGCCGAGCAGGGGCGGCTCGTGCTCGTCGCCGAGGCCGTCCACGCGCTGACCGGGCGCGGCGTCCCGGCCACGGTCAACGCGGTCGCGCACGAGATCGGCATCGACCAGAGCGGCGCGTCGCGGCTGGTCAGGAGCGCGAGAGAGGCCGGCTACCTGACCATGGAGGCCTCGGACGCGGACGGCCGCCGGCGCAGGGCCGCGCTCACCCCGTCCGGCCTGGCCCTGCTGGATCACGCCCATGAGTGGCAGGAGCAGGTCTTCGACCGGCTGACCGAGGGCTGGAGCGAGCGACGCCGCCGCGACTTCCGGCAGGCGATGACGGAGCTGATGGAGCGGTCCTGCGACCTGGACGCGTGATCGCGCGAGCCGGGGCCGCGGCTCAGGGCGGGCATTCCGGCCGCGTCCTGCGTACGGAGAACTCCAGGCGCAGCGATCCGTCGGCGGGCAGGGCTATCGCGCGCGCCCATGGATCGCTCGCCCAGCAGGCGGGCAGGAGGAAGTACCGCTGGTTGGAGTGGATCAGCAGGCGCAGGCCGGTGTAGCGGTAGCGGTACATGGCGGCGGGGTCCGGCAACGCCGTCTCCTTGATTCCCGGGCCCTCCAGGTGCAGCCGCCTGGCCGCGTACACCACCGTGCTGGGCATCCCCGCGGAGTCCACCCGGTACTGCAGGGCGGCCTCGGCGCCACGCCGCTGCGCGTACAGGGTGACCGCCCACAGCAGCAGGACCAGCAGGAGCGCCGCGCAGACCGTGCGCCGGACGAGCTGGTCGGCGGAGGAGCCCGCCGGTCGCGGACGGATCCGCCGGCGCAGGGAGCCGCCGTAGACGAGGACGAAGACGCCGAACCCCAGGCAGGTGGGCACGACGTAGAACGACGTTCTCCACCAGCCGGCCAGGGCCACGATCCCCACTGCGACGCCCGCGGCCCCGAGCGCGGACGTGACCGTGATCGCCCGCGTCGTGGCCGTACGGTGCCTGTCCGCCGACCGGAGCAGCCACCGGTGCGCCGTGGGCGCGATCAGGGCCAGCACCAGGAGCAGGATCAGCGGCTCTATCGCCGGCGCGACGCTGCGCAGCACGTATTCCTGGAACGACAGGCCCAGCATGCTCTGCTCGATGCCGAGACCGGCGTACATGGTGTTGGCGCGGACGGCCCCGACGTACATCATGACGGCCGCGACGAAAGTGGTGGGCGTCACGACGTGGGCGAGGACGCTCCAGACGCGGGTGAGGTCCTGGGACGGCCCGGTGTCGTCAGCTTCGGAGGCGTCTTCGGGCGGCGGTCCGGTCACGACTCGTCCGGCGCCGGGCCGTGGTCGGTGTCCGGCTGCGTGGGGCCGCCGTCGCCGGGAGGCTGGACGGGTTCCTCGGGGGACGGCGCGGATGGGCCTCCCGTGCCGGGCTCGGGCCTGGTCGAGGAGGACGACGACGGGGCGGAGGGCGACGAGGACGACGAGGACGACGACTGCGTGCCGGTGGGCGGCAGCGTCGCGCAGTCCGGGAGGATGGCGGGATCGGGGGCCACCGAGCACGCGTCCCTGAGAAATTCCGGCGGCAGCCCGCCGAGCCGTTCGAGAGCGGCGCGGGCCCGCAGGGCGGTGGCGCGGTCGCCCTCGGCGGCGGCGGCGACCAGCAGCGTGTGGTTGAGCATCCGCAGGCCCGGCCGGCGCATCCGGCGATGCAGGTGGGAGCTCTGCTGCTCCGCCTGAAGGGCGTCGTGGTATGCCTCGCCCATCAGCCCCTGGTTCGCCTTCGCCGCCCCTTCGCAGACCTTGGCGATCGCCTTCGTCTCGGGTGAGCTGTCGCCGGAGGACGCCGCGCGGCCCATCCTCTCCGCCGTGCCCGCGAAGTCGCGGCTCTGCCCCATCTGCTGACAGTCGAGCCCTACCTGGACGGTGGCTTCGGGGAGGTCGCCGCTGTCCTCCTCGGGGACGAGCTCCTCGTCGGGGGTGATGACCGGCCGGGCCTGCCGGGGGGCGCCAGGTCCGGCCTCTCCCGAGCCGCCCGCCCCGGACCCGCCGTCGCCGCAGCCGCCCGTCAGCGCCAGCGCGGCCGCGAACGCCGCCACCGCGGCAGGCAAGGTCCTCCGCACCGTTTCCTCCGATGGCTCGCCGGTGTCAGAACCAGGTCGTACCTCGCGGGAGCGGGCGCCACTCCGGGCAGGGCGTACCGATCACCGTGTGCTGCCGATTCCTTGCCGCTGGTCGTCGCCCGGCTCGACCAGGCGGGTGAGCAGGTCGATCAGGTGCTCGCGGTCGGCCGGGGGCAGCGGGGCGAGGAACTCCTCCTGGGCGGCGGCGATCAGCCGGTCGAGCTCGATGAGCTGCTCGCGGCCGGCCGGGGTGATGGTGATGATGTTGCGCCGGCGGTCCTCGGGATCGGGCGCGCGCTTGAGGCAGTCCCGTCCGGCGAGGTCGTTGACGACCGCCACCATGTCGCTGCGGTCGATGCCGGTACGGCGGACGAGACCGGCCTGACTGGCGGGGCCGTACTCCTCCAGCGTGGCGAGCAGGGCGTAGTGGTAGCGCCGTACGCCGGCTTGGGCGAGCGCCCGGTCCACGATCCGGTTGGCCGTCAGCGCCGCCTGGTTCGCCAGCCTGCTCGGCAGGCCGCGCAACCGCCGCGGCGGCGCTCCCTCGGGGATGTTCACGAGCGCCAATCTAGCAATCGTTGGACAGACCCACGATTATCTGTATTGTTGGCCGGGCCAATGTTGGACAAACCAACGGATTGACGAAGGATCATCGACATGCCGGAAACCCCCATAGGGACCTGGACCGGTCGCGTCCGCGACGACGACCGCACCAGCGCCTTCACCCTCTCGCGCGTCCGTGGCCGCACGCTCTACCCGGGCGACGAGGGTTTCGAGGAGACCTGCTCGGGCTGGCTGCTGACGGTCGAGCACCGGCCCGCGGTGATCGTGGAAGCCGCCGACGCGGGCGACGTGGCCGCCGCCGTACGGTTCGCCGCCGACACCGGACGCCCGGTCGCCGTCCAGTCGACCGGGCACGGCGCGTCCGTGCCCGCGGACGGCGCCGTCTTCATCGCCACCGGGCGGCTGCGCGAGCTGTCGGTGGATCCGCGCGCCGGCACCGCGCGGATCGGCGCCGGCCCGCGGTGGGGCGAGGTGCTCGCCGCGACGGCCGAGCACGGCCTGGTGCCGCTCTGCGGCTCCTCCGAGCAGGTCGGCGTGATGGGCTACCTGACCGGCGGCGGGCTCCCGCTGGCCTGCCGCACGTACGGCTTCGCCGCCGGCCACGTCCGCTCGCTCGACGTCGTCACCGCCGACGGCCGGCTCCGCACCGTCTCGCCGGCACGCGAACCCGACCTGTTCTGGGCGGTACGCGGCGGCAAGAGCAACTTCGGCGTCGTGGTCGCGGCCGAGATCGAGCTGCTGCCGCTGCGCACCGTCTACGGCGGAGAGCTCCGCTACCCGGTCGAGGACGCCGGGCAGGCCGCCCACGTGCTCGGCTCCTACCTGGCCTGGGCCAAGGAGCAGCCGGAGGAGATGTCGTCCTCGGTGACGCTGATGCGTTTCCCCGACGCGCCGCAGCTGCCCGAGGAGTTCCGCGGCCGTTCGCTCGTGCTGGTCCGGGTGGTCTGCATGGGGGACGAGGAGCGGGGAGAGCGGCTGGTGGAGCCGCTGCGCGCGCTCGGGCCCGACGTGGACACCTGCCGCGCGATGCCGTACCCGGAGATCGCCGGCATCTACCAGGACCCCAGGAACCCGGTCATGGCGCACCTGCGCAGCGCTCTGACGTACGAGCTGGACGAGGAGGCCGTGGCGGAGCTGGTGTCGTTCATCGACCCGGCGGCGCCCGGAGGGCCGTTCCCCGGCATCGAGCTGCGCCACCTGGGCGGGGCGCTCGACCGGCCGCCGGCCCGGCCGCACGCGGTCAGCACCCAGGGCGCGGCCTTCCACCTGTGGCTGCGGATGCCCGCCCCGCCCGAGCGGGCCGACGAGGTACGCAGGACCGCCGACGAGGTGCTGCGCCGGCTGCGGCGATGGGACACCGGCGCCCAGCTCCCGGGGTTCCAGTTCGACCACGACTCCGACCCCGCCCGGGTCGGCCGCGCCTACAGCGAGGAGACCTACCGGCGGCTGGCCGCGTTGAAGGCGGCCTACGACCCGGACCACCTCTTCCGGATCAACCACACCATCCCGCCGAGGCCCGCCGAGGTCCCCGAGGGGATTGCGTGACGTCCACGGGGTAGCTGGCGTCCCGTGGAGGCAGTTGCCCGACGCCGTGCCGACGCCAAGGAGCAGCCCATGCGACAGCCGTGGACCTCACTCACGAGGTCAGGACTGGCCGCGGCCTTCGGCGCGGCGGCCCGCCTGCGGCACGGGCGGCCGGTCCACGCGTCCGGGCTGGTCCTCGACGCGCACCTGTGCCTGCACGGGACGCCGGAGCCGTGGGGGGTGCCCTTCCTCGACCAGCGGATGGACCTGCCGGGCATCGCCCGGCTGTCCCGCTCCGTCGGCGTGCCGCCGCCGCTTCCCGACATCCTCGGCCTCGCGCTCCGCTGGGACCAGGACGACACCAGCGCCGACCTGCTGCTGGCCACCAGCGGGCGCACCGCGCTCGGCAGACGGCTGCTGCGGCCCGCGACCCGGTGGACGGGGCTCTACAGCTCCCTGTTCCCGTACCAGGCGGGGGAGCGGCGGGTGCTGCTGGGCGCGTTGCTGCACACGCCGGTACGGTTGCCCGCCACGCTCGACGCGCTCGCCCAGGTCGTCGAGCACGGCCCGCTCACCGTGGCGCTCCTCGCCGCCGCCCCGTCGGGGCCGTGGCGGCCGTTCGGGCAGGTGCGCCTGTCCGCGCCGGTCCTGACGGACGCGGATCTTCCGACACGCTTCAACCCCCTCCGCCACCCGATCGCGGGGCTGCCCCCGGCGAGCTGGCTCAACGACGTCCGCGACGCCGCCTACGCGTCCGCGCAGCAGGTGCCCGACCTCCCGGAGAAGGCCCGCGACCTCAGCGGCGTCGCCTAGCGCCTAGCGCCTGACCAGCATCCGGCCTGTACAGCGTTCCTTATGATCCCTTAACATCTGGGATCCTAAAGTACTAGCAGGCTAGATAAATGGAGAAGCCGGTGATCGAGTTCCATCTGGACGCCAGGTCGGGTGTCTCGCCTTACCTGCAGCTGGTCCAGCAAGTACGGCACGCGCTGCGGCTGGGCGTGCTGCGCGAGGGCGACCAGATGCCCACCGTCAAGGAAGTCGTGGCGCACCTGGCGATCAACGCCAACACCGTCCTGAAGGCCTACCGGGAACTCGAGCACGAGGGCCTGGTGGCGGCCCGGCCGGGGGTGGGGACGTTCGTGACGGCGACGCTCACCGACGCCTCACTGGCCGCGCACGGCCCGCTGCGGCAGGAACTGCGGCGCTGGCTGGACAAGGCCCGCCGCGCCGGCCTCGACGACGAGAGCATCGAGGCCCTCTTCATGACCACCTTTCGGACCACCGCTCAGGAGGACATAGCGTGAACGCCGTCCTGGAGACCCAGGGACTGGGCAGGAAATACGGCAGGCGCTGGGCGCTGCGCGAGTGCACCCTCGACCTCCCGGCAGGCCACGTCGTGGGGTTGGTGGGTCCCAACGGGGCCGGCAAGACGACCCTGCTGAAACTGGCCGGCGGCCAGCTGGAGCCGACGGCGGGCACGATCACCGTGCTGGGCGGCCGCCCAGCCGGCGGACCGCCGCAGCTCGCCAGGGTCGGGTTCGTCGCCCAGGACACCCCCGTCTACGCCGGGCTGAGCGTCGCCGACCACCTGCGACTGGGCGAACGGCTCAACCTCCGCTGGGACGCCGCCATGGCGCGGGACCGGATCGCGCGGCTCGGCCTCGATCCCGCCCAGCGGGCGGGCAGGCTCTCGGGCGGCCAGCGCGCCCAGCTCGCCCTCACCCTGGGCCTGGCCAAACGGCCCGAGCTGCTGATCCTGGACGAGCCGGTCGCCTCGCTCGACCCGCTGGCCCGCCGCGAGTTCCTGCAGGGGCTGATGGAGGCCACGGCCGAGCACGAGTTCAGCGTGGTGCTCTCCTCCCACCTGGTCTCCGACCTGGAACGGGTGTGCGACTTCCTGATCGTGCTCGTCGACTCCCGCGTCCAGGTCGCCGGGGAGGTCGACCGGTTGCTGGCGACCCACTACCGGCTCACCGGCGCGCGCCGCGACCCCGACCGGCTCCCCGCCGACCAGCACGTGGTCAGCGCGCGTCACACCGCCCGGCAGAGCACGTACGTGGTCCGCACCGACGGCCCGATCCACGACCCCGCCTGGACGGTCACCCGGCTCGGCCTGGAGGACCTCGTCCTCGCCTACATGGACAAGACCACCGTGGACCGGCGGGTCGCCCTGGAGGTGCGGCGATGATCTGGCTCACCTGGCGCCAGTTCCGCGGTTCCGCCGTGACGACGGCCGCCCTGCTCGTCCTGCTCGCCATCGTCCTGGCCCTGACCGGGCCCGGCCTGGCCTCCGACTACTCGGCCGGGATCGCGGCCTGCACCCAGGACGGCACCTGCGACCGCTTCTACGACCGCTTCTTCGACGGGCACGACACCCCGTTCGTGGCCCTGGCCCTCGTCGTGCTGCTCCTGCCCGCCCTCGCCGGGCTCTTCTGGGGAGCACCGCTGATCACCCGCGAGCTGGAGGCGGGCACGCACCTGATGGTGTGGAACCAGGGCATCACCCGCAGCCGCTGGCTGGCGGTCAAGCTCGGGCTGATGGGCCTGACCGCCGTGACCTTCGCCGGCCTGTGCGGCCTCATGGTGACCTGGTGGTCCGACCCTCTGGACAAGTCGGCCACCGAGAACCTGGCCCTGATGGCTCCCCTGGTGTTCGGCGCGCGCGGCATCGCCCCGATGGGGTACGCGGCCTTCACCTTCGTCCTCGGCGTGACCGTCGGCATGCTGGTACGCCGCACGCTGCCCGCCATGGCCATCACCCTGGCCGTCTTCGCCGCGTTCCAGCTCGCCATGCCGCTGCTGGTCAGGCCCCACCTGATGCCCCCGATCACCTCGACCTTCGAGCTCGGCAAGACGAACGTGGACGGGGTCGGCATCAACCGGGAACAAGGCGGATACGTGCAGATCCAGCTGAACGCGGCCGTCCCCGGTCACGCGGGCGCCTGGGTCCTGTCCGCCGACCTGGTCGACGCGTCCGGGCGTACGGTCGGCGCCGGCGGCGAAGGCGCCGCGAGGGTCTCCACCACGTCGGGCCCCTGCGCGCCCTCGGCGGCCGACGGGGACGGCTGCATCGCCGAGATCAACCGGCTCGGCTACCGGCAGCAGGCGACCTACCAGCCCCTTGAGCGGTTCTGGCCCTTCCAGTGGATCGAGACCGGGATCTACGCCCTGCTCACCCTCGGCCTGTCGTGGCTCTGCTTCTGGTGGATCCGCAGGCGCCTGTCATGACCGCCGTCAGGATCCTGGCCGCCGGGCTCGCCCTCGCGGCGGCGACGGCCTGCACGGCCCCGCCGCCGCCGCGCGCCCAGGCGAGCACGGCCGGTACGGTCTGCGCAGCCCCCCGGGGCGCTCCCGCCGCGGAGACGACCACCACGATCGACGTCATCGAGCAGGCGTACTTCTGCATTCTCGGCAACTACTACGGCGGCGCCACGCTGGACGCCCGCTCGCTGCTGAGCGCCGGATTCGCCGCCCTGACCCAGGAGCTCAACCGCAACGGCCGCGACGTGCCCGAGGCGGGCATGCCGGCGCTGACCGGCGACCGCACGAGCGACTGGACCGCCTTCGAGGCCGCCTACCGCAGGATCACCGACCAGGTGCCCGGCCTGCGCGACAAGCTGGCCGTCGTCACCCTCGAAGCCATGGTGGCAAGCCTCGGCGACAACCACGCCCGCTGGACGCACGACGTCGAGCGGCCGCCCGACGCCTACGAGGGCGACGGCTACGGCCTGGGTCTCCTGGCGAACGTCAACGGCCCGCAGGTGGACGGCAACCCCGGCGTCGCCCTGCCCCCGCTGTTCGTCACCACCGTGCAGGGCGGCGCGGCGCGGGCGGCCGGGCTGCGCCCCGGCGACATCATTGAATCGGTCGACGGGTCGGCGCCCTTCATCGACGGGAAGGCCACTCCCGCGATCGCCGCCCTCTACCCGGCGTACCCGGAGGCGCGCTCGGTCCGGCTGCGGCTCCTGCGGCAGAGCACCGGCCGCCGCTGGAGCGTGGCCCTCGAACCCGGCCTCTACCAGCGGGACCTGGCCGCCCTGCAAGTGGTGCAGTCGAAGCTGCTCGACGACGACATCGCCTACGTACGGCTGCGCGGGTTCGCTCCCGACTCCGCCGACCGCGTCTTCAGGGCCATCGGCCGGCTGCGCGCCGGCCGGACCCTGTCCGGTGTCGTGCTGGACCTGCGCGGCAACGGCGGCGGCAGCCCCGTGGAGGCGACCCGGCTGGTGAGCGCGTTCGGCCACGGCAAGGTCACCGCCTACCAGTGCACCGTGGACGCCAGGTGCGAGACCACGCGGACCGACGACACCGTCGAGCTGGTCGGCCTGCCGCTGGTGGTGCTCACCGACCGCGGTTGCGCCTCGGCGTGCGAGCACTTCAGCTCCGCCGTCAAGGACCTGCGCCTCGGCCGGCTGGTCGGCACCAGGACGGCCGGGGTGATCTCGGGGCCGGCGCAGCCGTACCTGCTGGCGAACAACACCGTCCTGAGCTTCCCCGCCAGGCACCACCTGGGCCCGGACCGCGAGGTGATCGACCGGATCGGCGTGCCGCCCGACCACCACGTGCCCCTCACCCCGCAGGACGCGGCGGCCGGGCGCGACCCCGCGCTGGCCAAGGCCCTGACCTTGCTCAACGAGTGAACGGACCTCCGATGAGACAGATCCTGGCGGCCGTCGCGGGACTGGTCGTCCTGGCCGCGTCCGCCTGCGCCGCGCCCACGCCGCCCCGGTCCGCCGTCCGGTCGGCCACTTCGACCGGCCCCGCCGCTCTGCCCGCCCCCACCGGCGCCCATCGGGTCGGCACCACCGCCCTGTACCTGAAGGACGCCTCCCGCCCCGATCCCTGGAACCTCGACGCCGACGCCAGGGAGCTCAAGGTCACGCTGTGGTACCCGACCGAGCAGCGGGACGGGCGGCGGGCGGCGTACATGACGCCGAAGGAATCCGAGCTCACCCTGCGAGGACTGGGAGTCTCGGGCGTGCCCGGCGACACGCTCAGCAGGACGCGCACCAACGCCGTCGAGGACGCCGCACCCGCGGGCGGGAACCTGCCGCTGGTGGTGCTCTCCCCGGGCTTCACCAAGCCGATGAGCACGCTCACGTCCCTGGCCGAGGACCTGGCCAGCCGCGGGTACGTCGTGGCCGGCATCGACCACACCTACGAGAGCTACGCCACCACCTTCCCCGGCGGGCGGGTCGCGGAATGCCTCGCCTGCGACAGCGACGGCGACCCGGGCTTCGGCACGGGGCTGGTCGGGGTACGGGCGGCCGACGTCTCCTTCGTGCTCGACCAGTTGCCGGCGAAATGGGCTGGCTCCGACCGGATCGACCGGTCCCGTATCGCCATGGTCGGGCAGTCGATCGGCGGGGCCGGCGCCCTGGCGACCATGGTGAAGGACTCCCGCGTGCGCGCCGGGATCGACATGGACGGCACCACCTACGCCCGCATCCCCAAGAGCGGGTTCTCCCGGCCGTTCATGTTCCTGGGCTCGCCGCAGCACGTCCCGGGCGGCCGCGACACCTCGTGGGACCGCGACTGGAAGCTGCTGACCGGGTGGAAACGCTGGATCGTGCTGTCAGGCGCGGAGCACCAGTCCTTCACCGACGGCCCGCTGCTGTCCGGCGCCCTGGGCGTCACGCCCCCGTCCGGCGTCCTGCCCGCGGCGCGGGCCGCCGAGCTCACCCGCTCCTACGTGGCGGCCTTCCTCGACCAGCACCTGAAGGCCGAGCGCCAGCCCCTCCTGGACAAGCCGTCCGCGCGCTACCCCGAGGTCACGTTCTGCCCCACGGCCTGCTGACGGCGCGGACGCGGATTGTCGGAGATCATCCCTAGGGTGCTGCCATGACGTGCCCCCCTTCTTGCGCGCGGGTCCGCGACCGCGTCCTCGCCTGCGACGCCCGAGGCCTGGCCGACCTCGTGATCGCCCTGTCCGACGCCGAACGGGCCGAGGCCGCCCGGCATCTGCCCGACCTCCGCGACGAGCTGCGCGGCGTCGTCCGCGACGTGTCGTGGCACTCCGGTCCCGACGAGGGCGACGGCGCCGGCGGCTACGGGGAGATGTTGCGGATCGCGGGGGCGGGCGTGCTGTCCGGGCCCGCCGCCACGGCAGCCTGGCTGACCCGCCGCGAGTTCGCCCACCCGTGGCCGAGGCTGGAGGAGGTGGCCCGGGTGCTCGCCGCGCGCCCGGGCGGCTGGCAGGCCGACGTGGCCGCCCGTCTGACGAGGAAGATCCGCACACCGGACGACCGGGACGTCCCGCTGGTGCTGGCCGTGTTACGGGCCACCGGGGCCACGCCGCCCGAGCATGACCCGCTCGTGACCGCCTGGGTGCGCACCGGCCCGGCCGACGACGACCCGCTGCTCGGCCCGCTGCTGCCGCGGATCTTCGAGGCGGAGGGCGTGGGCCGCGAGCTGCGCGAAGAACGCCTCACCCCGGCCCCCACCCCTTGGCTGTCCCTGATGGGGCGGCTGCTGGCAACGGGCCGGGTGTCGCGGGCGGAGCTGCTGGACGGCTGCCTGCGCCGCTTCCTGCGCGGCGGCGACGGCGTGAGCCTGCGTTTCTTCGTCCGGGTGCACGAGCTGCTCGACCCGACGCCGCAGGAGGCCGCCGCCCGCATCCGTGACTACCTGCGGCTGTTGCCCGTCGCGCCCGGCTCGGTCGCCGAGCTGGCCCTCGCCCAGCTCCGCCGCGTCGGTCCGCTGGAGCCGGCCGAGACGGCCGAGGCGGCCGGTGCGCTCACCTTCCGCGCGGAGGCCAAGCTCGCCCTGGGCGGTCTGCGCCTCATCGAGGGGGAGACCGGCGGGACGGCCGGGCACCCGCACGCCGCCGAGCTGGCCGCCGCCCTGGCCACGGCGTTCGGGCACACCTCCTACGAGGTGCAGGGACGGGCCGCCAGGATCGCGCTCAAGCGCGCCGCCGCCCTCGCCCCGGCCGCCCAGGTTCTCGCCGAGGCGGTGCCGCTGCTGCCCGAGGCGCTGGGGACGCGGGTGGCCGGCCGGTTCGGGGGCGAGGTGGCGCGGCAGGAACCGCCCGAGACGTTCACGCCGCCGCCGCTGCCCGCGCCCGCAGCGCCCGAACCGTTTCCTGAGCCCACGCTTGACGTGTGGCAGAGCGTGTACATGTGGGTGGACGGGGAGCGGTGGCTGGCGGCGTTCGTCCGGCGGGCCGCCGCCGACCGGGAGGGGCTGCGGCGCACGCTGGCCGAGCAGTTCGGCGGCGTCTACCCGCAGGTGCACCCCGGGGAGGCCTGGGTCGACGTCAGCGACTGGATCGGCGCCCTTGCCAGGGAGGTGACCGACCCGGAGCCGGCGGCCGCCGCCGGGCCGGAGCAGACCGTCGGCGGCCCGGAGCAGACCATCGGCGGGCTGGAGCAGACCATCGGCGAGCTGCTGGAGGCGGCGTGGAGCGGGGCCGTGCGGCTGCTCGGCCTCCAGCCGCAGACCGGACCGATGGGCGGACCGGCGACTGGACGGATGGCCGGATCGATGGCCGGACGGATGGGCGGACCGGCGGCTGGGCCGGTGGCCGGTGCACGGCCGAAGCTGCCGCCGTCGGACGAGGTCGCGCCGCCCCACCTGTTCCTGCTGCGCCGGCTCGACGAGATCCACCGCGCGCTGCGGGCCGGCACGTTGCCGCCCGTGCTGCTGGCCACCCCCACCCTGACCACCGGCCACCTCGACCCCGCCGTCCTGGTGGAGCGGCTGGCGGAGTGCGCCGCAGCGGGTGCCGAGCCGCTGCCCGCCGACCTGGCGCAGGCGCTGCTGCGGCTGCCCCGCGGACGCCACCCCGAGGCGGCCGGACAGGCAGCGCGGATCGGCTCGCCGGCCGCCGCGACCGCCGCGCGCTGGCTGGCCGAGGGCGGGCTGCGCGACCCGGAGACGCACGTACGGTGGTCCTACCTCGACGGCGCCACCGACCGCTTCTTCGACGAGCACGAGCCGGCGGAGCGGCCCTACCAGATCCGGCTGCGGCCGACGCTGCGGGCCGAGCCGACCGGCCTCGAAGCGCTCGACGAGCTGCTGGGCCCGCGGGCCCGCTGGAGCTGGTTCCAGTCCCGCGGCCTGCTCAACTGGTGGCCGTCGCTCCTGCCCTCGCACCGCGAGGTCGTCGCCGCCGACTACCTGCCCGACCTCACCCATCCCGGGGTGGCCGCGCGGTGGGTGCGGGACCTGGCCGACGCGGACGGGCCCGCCGGGGAGGCGATGGCGCTGGTCCTGGCCTTCCAGGTCGCCAGGGCGGATTCCGAGGCGGCGGCGTTGCTGGTGCGCATGGCGGCCAGGGGCGACCTGCCGGCCGAGGAGGTGGGCGCGCAGGTGGCGCTGCTGCTCCGGCGCACGCCGCACTACCGAGAGCGGCCGATCGTGGGCGTGCTCGCCGACGCCGCGCGGCAGGGCGCGTACGAAGCCGTCTGGCGCCTGCTCACCCGCCTGCTGCCCGCGCTGCTGCCCGCCCCCGGCGAACGGCCGCGGGTCGAGCACACCGAGGCCGTGACCCTGGCGGCGGACGTGGCGGCCTGGACGGGGGCCCGCGGCCCCATCCCGGAGGTGTCGGCGTACGCGACGGCGGGCGGCAGAAGCCGCTTCGCCCGCGCCTGCGCCCGCCTGCACGACCAGCTCAGCCAGAGCGAGCAGCCCAGCCAGGGCAGTCACGGCGATCAGCTCGGCCACGGCGATCAGCACGGCGCTGGCGGTCAGGGCGGCCAGCTCGGCCACGACGACCGGCGCGGTCACGGTGGTCCGGTCGGAGGCGGCCGGGTTCACGAGGGCGAGGAAGAATCGGTCGCGTGAACGAGCCACTGCTGCGGCAGCTCGTGCCAGCAGTGATCGGCGTCCTCGTCGGAGCAGCGCCGCCGAGGACGCCGCCCAGGCCGCGCGGCGGGTGCGGCGCCTGCCGGGCCCGTGAGCGCGGCCGGGGTCAGAAGCGGGAGGAGCCCACGCCTAGCCCGGCCAGGGCGGCCTCCAGGGGGCCGGACGCTCAGAGCCCGGCGCTCCTCATCGGCGAGCGTTAAATGCGTTGCTGGAGAAGGAGCGGTTGCGGAATACTGCGGGCGAAGCTGATCGCCTGTCGAAGGGAGGGTGAGACCGTGACGACGACTGTTCGCGTGCCGTTTTCCGCGTCCCCACACCTTCCCGCCGGGCGTCCGCCGCTGACCTGAACCGATCGGCACCCCGGTGGGCCTCACATCTGGAGCATTCCCACCGTGCCGAAGCACTCGCAACACCGCCGCCGTGGCAAGCACGCCCTCGACGCCGACGACATCGCCTGGCTGGAGAGCACGCCCGAGACGGCGTCCGACGACGGCCCTCCCGAGGGCGACCGCTGGTCCACCTGGGACCAGAGCACGCCCACGGAGAAGGGGCCGCGCCCGTACCCCGACTGGCTGGTCACCGAGCTGGCCGCCGTTGACACCGAACACGGCATCCTGAAGACCGGCAAGGAGGCCGACGTCCACCTGATCTCGCGGGGCGTGCCGGGCACCGACCGGGTCTGCCTGCTGGCGGCCAAGCGCTACCGGTCGTCCGACCATCGCCTGTTCCACCGCGACTCCAGCTACCTGGAGGGCCGCGCGACCCGCGAGAGCCGGACGAACCGCGCCATGGCCAACCGCACCGCCTTCGGCAAGCAGATGATCGCGACGCAGTGGGCGGTGGCGGAGTTCGGGGCGTTGTGCCGGCTGTGGGAGCTGGGGGTGCCGGTTCCTTACCCGGTGCAGATCCTCGGCACGGAGATCCTGCAGGAGTTCGTCGGGACGCCCGACGGCTACGCGGCGCCGCGTCTGGCCCAGGTCTCCGAGGGTCTCGACGACCTGTGGAAGCAGCTCGTCGAGGCGATGGTGACGCTGGCGGGGGAGGGGCTGGCGCACGGCGACCTGTCCCCGTACAACGTGCTGGTCCGCGACGGCAGGCTGGTCATCATCGACCTGCCCCAGATCGTGGACGTGGTCGCGCATCCGGCCGGGCCGTCGTTCCTGGACCGGGACGCGCGCAACATGGCCACCTGGTTCGCGGCCAAGGGCGTCGCCGGGGCCGACCCGGAGGCGCTGGCGGCGCTGCTGCGCCGCGAGGCCCGCATGTGACCGCTATTTGCCCAGGTCCTTCCCTGTACGGGAGTTTTCCGATGAAAGACTGAAAGTGACGGAAGGAGGCAACATGATCGAGGTCAAGAGCATCGAGAAGCCGGACGAGCGCCGCGACTTCCCGAAGGGACATCTGGAACTGTGCAGCCTGTCCGGGCTGAGCTTCGCCGTGGCCACGTTCGAGCCCGGCTGGCGCTGGTCGGAGTCGGTCAAGCAGATCGTGGGGACCAGCTCCTGCCAGGTCCGTCACCAAGGGTTCGTGGTCCAGGGCCGGATGCGGTGGCACATGGACGACGGCGCGGAGGCAGAGGCGGGACCGGGCGACATCTTCGTCTGCTCACCTGGGCATGACGTCTGGGTGGTGGGCGACGAACCGGTCATCCTCTACGAATTCGCCGGAGGAATGGCTGACTACGCCCGCGCGGCCGGCGACTGCTGAGATCAGCCGCGCGGCCGGCGACCGCTCCAGCGGGAGTCAGCCGCGCGACCTGCGGCCCAGCGCGCGGCGCATCCTCCTGGACAGGACGGCGCGCATGCCGCGCTGCTGGGCCAGCTGGCGGTCGCGCTGTGCCGCGTGCACCTCGCGGCGCAGCGCGCCGACCTCACGCCGCAGCTCCACAGTGCTCTTGCGCCAGCGCGCCGCCTCGTCACGCCACTTGGCGACCTGGCCGCGCAGCCGTTCGGCCTCGCCGGCCAGCCGCGCCGCCTCCGCCTCGGCCCGCACCCTCGCCTGGTACGCCGCCCGCCGCCCCAGCGGCTCGCCCGGCTCCTCGGTGAACCCGTAAGTCTCGCCGGTCACCCATCGCACGCCCGAGACGTCCGCCACGGCGTCGTCCAGGTCCTCGCCGGGCCGGACCACGAGCCGGGCGCGGGCGAAGAAGGACATCCGTTCCAGGCGGGCCGCGACCACACCCTCGGGCGACTCCCGCAACAGCACCTGGACCAGGCCGAGCCCTTCGGCGCGGGCCAGGTCGAGCAGTTTGGCCACACCGTCCTCGCCGGGCGCCCATCCGGCGGGCAGGCGCAGCACGAACGGGACCGACGGGTCCACCTCCGCGGCGGTCGCCAGGCGTACCCGGGGTTCGTGCTCGTAGTGGCCGTGTACCAGGACCAGGTCCAGGTCGGGGTCCTTGAGCGGGGCGCGGCGGTCACGGTCGAGCCTGTCCCAGGGGCCGACCAGCACCACCGACAGGTCCGCGACCGTGGAGGCGAGCAGGGCGTCCACGGCGGTGCGGACGGCCTCGTAGCCGGCCGTGCCGTCCAGGACCGCGGTCACGTACGGCACCTTCCACCGCCGCGCAGGATGCGTACGCAGCCACTGGTAGGCAGGGATGCGGTCGGCGACGAAGGCGTGGCTGACCCGGTCGACGCGCTGCTGCTCGCGCATCCGCATGGTCGGGCCGAGATGGTAGGCGCGGGCCCGCGGCTCGGGCACGAACACCGCCCCGGCCTGCGCCAGGCGGTAGCCCATCTCGGTGTCCTGGCCGACGACCAGGTCCTCGTCCATGGGGCCGGCCGCCTCGACCAGGCGGGCGCTGACCGACGTGGCCCCGCCGACGTGCAGGCTGAACGGCCGTGCCGGGTTGGCGGTGAGGCCGTCGGTGCGCTCGACCAGCCCGACCAGCCAGGCGTGCGGCAGGGCGGGCTCGAACGCCGCCTCCAGGTCCTCCGGCAGCGTGTCGGGCA
The DNA here is from genome assembly GCF_036289125.1 of Nonomuraea sp. LP-02. NCBI lineage: Bacteria > Bacillati > Actinomycetota > Actinomycetes > Streptosporangiales > Streptosporangiaceae > Nonomuraea > Nonomuraea sp. LP-02. Next base: position 1,743,441 of record NZ_JAXCLK010000001.1, read on the forward strand.
GCGGGGCCGAGGTGAAGCGGATGTACCCGGTGACCGAGAGGTAGGGGGCGGCGTGGTGCCAGCGCATGTGCGCCTCGATCGCGCCCGGCGTGAGCACCACGTCGGAGTCGAGCCAGTGGATGACGTCGCCCGTGGCCTCGGCGAGGCCCGCGTTGCGGGCGGCGGCCCGGCCCGGCCGGTCCCAGCGGATCAGCCGGGCGGCCGAGTCCTCGGGCAGGCGCAGCGGCGGCGAGCTGCCGTTGTCCACGACGATGATCTCCGTCAGCTCCGCCGGGTACGTCTGCCGCGCCAGCCCCCGCAGCACCAGATCCAGCTTGTGCTGGGCGCCGTACGCCGGGACGATCACGCTCACCCGCAGCTCGGGCGCGAAGTCCTCGGGCGGCTGGAGGATCCGGTAGTCGTTGCCGCGCACCCGTCGCACGTCGTCGCCGACGGTGGTTTCGGAAGAAGAGACGGACATGCGCGCGGGAGCTCCTTGATCGTCAGGCCGGATGGACGGGCCTCACCCTAGGACGCCTACCTGGGAGAGTATCCGGCCCGGCGATCCACGCGTACCACGTCTTCGCAGGTCAGAGCTGCCAGAATGCGCACAGGAAACGCGCAGGTCACCGCTCAGGACCGGAGTGTCGCGGCGACCGCCAGCGTGGTGAAGGCCGTGGTGAAGCCGCCTCCGGCCGCGTCCACGGCGGCTCCGACGTCCTCCAGCACCGCGGCCAGCTCGTCCGGCCGGAGCCGGGTGAGGCCGCCGGTGGTGGGCAGCAGGTCGAGCCATTCGGCGCGGGTGTAGTGGCGTTCCCCGTCGAAGCGCCACAGCTCGGGCTCGCCGAACGCGTCCGCCCGCCGGATGCCGCCGGCGAAACTCTCGAACATCTGCCGGTAGACGTCCTGGGCGGCCTTCGGCGGGCCGGCGACGGCCGGCGAGCCGGGCAGCACGCGGCGCAGCGCGCCGGCGAGTGCCTCCGCGATCGGCGGCGGCGCCTCGTACACGTGGGCGAACGCGGTGAGCAGGCCGCCGGGGCGCAGCACCCGCGCGGCCTTGGCCGGGCCCGCGACCGGGTCCACCCAGTGCCAGGACTGGCCGGCCACGACCGCGTCGAACGTGCGCCCGGCGGCGTCCCAGTCCTCGAACGTCGCCACCTCGACCTCGACGCCGGTGCGGCGGGCGAACGCGGCCATCCGCTCGTCCGGTTCGACGCCGAGCACCGTGCGGCCGGCCGCGAGGAACTGCCGGGCCTCGATGCCGGTGCCGCAGCCGACGTCGAGGAGGTCGGGGCCGGGGCTCGCGGCTATGATCCGCTGGATCAGGGCGTCCGGATAGGTGGGCCGGGCGCGGTCGTAGCGTTCGGCGTCCACCCCGAACGATTCGGCCGTCTGCCTGGCCTGATGGGGCTCCTGAGGGGTTCCCTGAGTTAAAGTGGGCATGCGCCCACCATAGTGGGCACTCGCCCACTTGTCGAGCGTGCGAGAGGGAGAACGGGCGATGCCGACGGGAGTGGCGCTCCGCGATGTGCGGCAGCAGTTGTTCGACGCCGCGGAGCGGGTCCTGCTCAGGGACGGCGCGACCGGGCTGACCAGCCGGGCCGTCACCGACGAGGCCGGCGTCGCCAAGGGCGTCCTGCACCGGCACTTCGCCGACTTCGACGCCTTCCTCGCCGACCTGGTGCGCGAGCGCATGCGCCGGCTCGCCGCCGAGGCCGCCGAACTCCGCGCGACCGCCGGGCGCGGCACCGTCGCCGGCAACCTCACCGCCGCGCTGATCCAGCTGTTCGACCCGGTCGCGGTGTCGATCGTCGGCCTCGTCATCTTCCGCGACGAACTGCGCGCCCGCCTGCGCCGGGACCGCCCGGGGGCCGGCGTCCCGGTCCTCGCCGAGGCCGCCGAGATGATCGGCGGCTACCTCGGCGAGGAGCGCGCCATGGGGCGGATCGCCGCCGACGCCGACGTGGACGCGCTCGCGCTCTCCCTCGTCGGCGCGGGGCACCTGCTCTTCGCCGACCGCGACCACGCCGTGCGGGATCCGGAGGCCGTCGAGAAGGTCGTACGGGTCGTCATCGCCGACGTGGTCCAGCGCCGCCTGCTGTGACGCCGCCCCGCGCCTCCAGGTTGGCGGCCATCCGCTGGAGCGTGCGCACGGTGCCGGTGTACTCCTCCTCGGTGAGGCCGGCGAGGAACGCCGAGCGGATGCCGTGCACCTTCTCCTGTACGGCGGCATGCCCGGTCAGGCCCTCGGGCGTGAGGGTGTGGCGGCCCTCGGCGTCCTCGGCGAGCCAGCCGCGCCGGGCCAGCTCGCCGGTGACGTTCTCCAGGGTGATCGCGCCGGGCTGCCAGAAGGGGCGCAGTGTCTCGCCGAGGCCGCTCGCGGTCTGCGGGGCCTGGCGCAGCACGTTCAGCACCTGCCAGTGCCGGCGCGTGAGGTGCTCCTCGGCGAGGACTCGCTCGGCCTCGGCCTCGATGAGCCGGTCGAGGTGCTTGAGCCAGTAGCCGATGGGACGTTCCATGGCGTATGCCTTTCTGCATATACATGTCTTATTACAAGTATATGCTCAAGGGGTCCGGTACGTGCGGACGTCGTCTCCGTCACCCGGGTACGCCATGACGAGCAGCCGCTGGGTGCCGTACTTGCCGCCGTTCCAGGGCAGCCAGGCGACGTGCACGCGGACGCGGTAGTGGCCGGGCCGCCCGCGCAGCGACAGGTCGGGCAGGACGATGCCGGACAGATCGTCCCGCAGTCGCAGGTCTCCGGCCGGGCTGTCGTAGCCCACCTCCACCACGTGCTCCCAGCCGCCGGTCTCCACCGGTGGGCGGCGGGCGTAGGTCTCCAGCGTGACGCAGGCGTGCACGTCGGAGTGCGTCAGGATCACCAGGTGGCCGCGCCCGCCCGCCACCAGCCCGTTGGCCAGCGCCTTGGCGAACACCCCCTGACTCAGCGGATCGAAGGAGTCGCCGACCGCCTCGAACAGGCTCAGAGACCCGTCCGGCCACTGGGGTTCCGCCACGCGGACCGCCTTCGCGGGGGTGGTCAGCGGGCGGTGACGCGGAGCGGCGTCGCACTTGCGCCGTTCCTCGGCCAGGGACTGCTCGTACTCCACCTCCTCGACGGCCTCCGCCGCCACGACCGCCGCGTGCGCGCTCGGGCAGATGTCGTCGACCACCCAGGGCAACCGCTCCGGGTCCACACCCTCCTCGGTGCGCAGCCGGGCCAGCTCGGCGGGGTCCTGGCGGGCGTGTACGGCGCACAGGCGGCGGCCCCGCGCGAGCAGGACGTGATCGGGGGTGCCGGCGGCGACGTCGAGCACCGCGTTCACCCGGATCGCGCACAGGTACGCCCGCTCGCCGGTCCCCGGGGCCCGCGCGCAGTCCTCGGCCGTGGTGACCTTCCCGGGGGCCAGGTCGGCCGCCGGGAGGAAGCACAGCGCGAGGGCCGCCGCCGTCGCCGCGAGCAGCCCGTGCCGGCGCGGGCTTCCTTCGCGAAGGGCGAGCAGCAGGAGGGCGGCGGCGGTCAGCGCGGCGGCGTGCCACAGAGGGAAGAGCGCGGCCGGGTCCGGCCCCGGCGGCTCCCCGGGCACCAGGTCAGGGCCGGTGCCGCCGAGCGGGGCGGGCGGGAGGGTGAGCGCGGAGACGGTGACGAGCGCGGCGCAGCCGAGCAGCGCCAGCGCCGTGGCGCGGACCGCCGCACGGGTGCGCCACACCACGGCGGCGAGGACGAGCACCGCCGGAGCGCCGACCCCGAGCAGCAGGTCGAGGCCGTACCACGCCAGGGACGCCCGGTCGCTGATCCCGAGCAGGTCCGCGACGGCGCCTCCGGGGCCGACGGCGCGCGGCACGCCATGGGCCAGGTTGACGGCCGCGGGGATCAGCGGCAGCGCGACCGCCACCCCGGCGAGCGGCAGCGGAAACGAGGGCCCGCGGCCCGCGCGGGGCCGAGCCTCCGCCGGGCGGGTCAGTTCGTGTGCCGAGCGCGCCTCCCACACCGCGCCGAGCGCGGCCAGCGCCACCACGGCCACCTCGAACAGCAGCCCGGGATCGAACCCGCGGGGAAAACGGAGGGCGAAGGACGTGGGGTGGAGCAGCCACGCCGCCGAGAAGATCGCGCCGGTCCAGACCGTGCCACGACTCCAGCGCGGATCCCTCGCCTGGCCCACCAGCACGGGCACGGCCCACCACAACCAGAGCGGGGTGTCCGCCGGGCCGTATCCGAGGTCGGCCGCGACCGCCGCGACGCCCGCCACGAGCGCGCCGAGCCGCGCCCACCGGGGCAGGGACGCGGCCAGCACCGGCACGTACAGCCCGATGACGGCCAGCCGGACCAGCGCGCCCGTCCAGATCGGCCACTCCGCGTCGTCCAGCGGCCACAGGGGCAGGAGCAGCGTGTGCGCGACGCTCGCGTACAGCGCGACCCGCAACCAACCCGCCGCACCGCCTGGCGGAACAACCCGCAGCGGGTCCCGCGACACCGGCCCCCGCAGCACCTGCCAGAGCGCCCACCCCTGCAGGACGGCCACCGCGAGCAGCACCCAGCGCGCCCACGGCCCGAGCTCCATCAGGTGTGGCCGCTCCACCGGCACGACGGCGCCCGCCACCGTGATCCAGCCCGCCGCGACGACCACCCCGACGCCGGCCACGTACGCGACCGCGACCAGCGCGGCGATCCTTCCGCAACGGTACCGGCGCATGACGGCTTCCTCGCAAGGGGGACAAAGGCGCCCAACCCTAGCGGCCCGCCAGCCAAACGATCAAGGAGTTACCTGCGCGACGTGGGCGGTGGCGAGCCGGCGAGCGGCGGCGATCACCGCCTCGCGGCGGCGGGCCAGCGCGGCCTGGTCGCTCTCCTCGCCCAGCATCATCCTGCACATCCCGGGCACCGCGAAGTTCCAGGAGATGAGCCCCATGATGGTGAAGAGCAGGTCCTGAGCGGCGCGCACGCGCTCCTGCTCGGGCAGGTGAGGGGCGACGCTGTCGGCGAGGCCGCAGACCTTCTCCCGGAACGCGACCCGGCGCTCCGTCTCGCTCGCGCCGAGCCCGCCGAGCCCGCCGTCACGCGTCTCCAGCGCCTCCCACAGCAGCAGCCGGATCAGCTCCGGATGTTGCTGGTGCCAGTCGAAGATCTGCCCGACGGAGTCGGCCACCGCGTCGGGATCGATGGAGATCGCGACGTGGACCTCCTCCAGCTTCGCCCGCAGGACGGCGGCGAAGAGCTTCTCCTTGCCGCCGTAGTAGAGGTAGATGGCCTGCTTGTTGGCCTTGGCGGCGGCGGCGATCCGGTCGACCCTGGCCCCCGCCAGCCCGTGCTCGGCGAACTCGGCGGTGGCGGCCGCGAAGATCCGCCGCTTGGTGTCCTCCGCGTCATAGGCCATGGAGAAATTAAACCATCGGGTTGACTCACTCCCGCGCGAGCGGCAGGATCGGGAACAGAAATAAAACAACCAGATGGTTTATTCCTCACCATCCAGCAGGAAGGCATCCCATGCCCACCGACACCACCGCGCCCGTCCCCGTACGCTCCCCGCTGCCCACCGGCCTCGCCGGCGCGACCGCCGTCCTCATCGGCGCGAGCTCGGGCATCGGCCTCGCGGCGGGCGTCCTGCTGCGTTCCGTCGGCGCGCGCGTCGTCCTGGTCGGACGCGACCCCGGCCGGCTGAAGGCCGCCGTCGCCCGGGTACGCGAGGCGGGCCAGGAGGAGGACCCCGACGACGCCGTGGTGGGCGTCGCCGGCGACGGCGGCGACGAGCGCACCCTCGACGAGGCCTTCGACCGGGCCGGGCACACCGACCACGTCCTCGTCACCGCGGGCGGCATGGCCGGCGCGGGCCCCGTGAGCGGGGTGTCGCGCGACGGCCTCGGCACGCTCCTCGACTCCCGCCTCTGGCCCACGTTCGCCGCCGCCCGTGCGGCCGCGGCCCACCTGCCCGCCGGAGGCTCGCTCACGTTCAGCTCGGGAACGCTCGTCACCCGCCCCAGGCCCGGGATGAGCGCGCCGCTGTCGTTCGCCGGCGCCGTGGAGACCCTGACCAGGGCCCTCGCCGTGGAGCTCGCCCCGGCCCGTCAGCGCGTGAACGCCGTACGCTTCGGCATGATCGACACCCCGCTCCTGCGCTCGGTCCCGGCATGGACTCCGACGAGGGAGTCGCCGCCGCCGGAGCGGGCGCGCCGCTCGGCCGTGTCGGCACCGCCGAGGAGGCCGCCGCCTCCGCCCTGTTCCTCATGGCGAACAACTACGTCACCGGCCAGGTCATCACCGTCGACGGCGGCGCCACCCTGGCCTGAGCCTCATCGGCTGACCGGGGTCTCCCGCTCGACGTGCGACAGCTTCTCGGGGTTGCGGACGGCGTAGATGCCGGTGATGAGGCCGTCGTCGATCCGTACCGTGAGGACGGTGCTGATCGCGCCGTCGAGCCGGATGATCAGCGCCGGATGGCCGTTGATCTGTGCCTGCTCCAGCATGACCGGCGCGTCGGGCGTGCGCAGCCTGGCCACCAGCGTGGCGACCTGGCCGGGCCCGACCAGGGGGGTCAGCGCGGCCTTGGCGACCCCGCCGCCGTCGCCGAGCATGACCACGTCCGGGGCGAGGATGTCGAGCAGCCGGCGTAGGTCGCCGGTCTCGACCGCCCCCTGGAAGGCCGCCAGCGCGTTCCTGATCTCGGCGGGGGACGCGCTGCCGCGCGGCCGCCGCTCGGCGACGTGCGCCCGCGCCCGGTGCGCGATCTGCCGGACCGCGGCCGGGCTCTTGCCGACGGTCTCGGCGATCTCGTCGTAGTCCACGGCGAACACCTCGCGCAGCACGAACACCGCCCGCTCGGTCGGCTGCAGCGTCTCCAGCACCAGCAGCATCGCGGTGGAGACGCTGTCGGCCAGCTCGACGTCCTCGGCCACGTCCGGCGAGGTCAGCAGCGGCTCGGGCAGCCAGGGCCCGAGGTAGGACTCCCTGCGCCGGCCGAGCGTGCGCAGCCGGCCGAGCGCCTGCCTGGTGGTGATCCGCACCAGGTAGGCGCGCCGGTCCCGTACGGTGCCGAGGTCCACGCCCGCCCACCGCATCCAGGTCTCCTGCAGGACGTCCTCGGCGTCGGCGGCCGAGCCGAGCAGCTCGTAGGCGACGGTGAACAGCAGGTTCCGGTGGGCGACGAATTCCTCGGTCGCCGCGTCCAGCCGGTGCTCGCCGCCTGTGCCGCGTTCGCTCATGGTCGCTCCTGCCCATTCGCCGTCGAAAGTGCCACGCATGTGACACCGCCCGCGGCCCCGCTGTGACACCACGGCACTGTGACCCCTGTCACAGTGCCGCGGCGACGCGGGATCAGGAGCTGGTCAGGATGGCGAGCCGCTGGGTCGCGCGGGTCATCGCGACGTAGCGGTCCACTGCCCCTTCGACGCCCTCGCCGAACCGCTCCGGATCGACGAGGACCACCAGGTCGAACTCCAGCCCCTTCGCCAGCTGCGGCGTCAGCGACCGGACCCGGGGCCGCGCCTCGAACGCCGGATCGCCGATGACGCAGGCCACCCCCTCGGGGTGCTCGGCGAGCCAGCCGTCCACGATCGTGTCCAGCTCCGCCACCGACCCGTGCCGTACGGGGACGCCCCCGGCGCGGATGGACGTCGGCACGTTGGCGTCGGGGAGCGCGGCCCGGATGACCGGCTCGGCCTCCGCCATGATCTCCTCCGGCGTCCGGTAGTTCACGGTGAGCGAGGCGAGGGTGATCCGGTCCAGCCCGACCCGTTCCAGCCGCTCCCGCCACGACTCGGTGAACCCATGCCTGGCCTGGGCACGGTCCCCGACCACGGTGAAGCTCCGCGACGGGCAGCGCAGCAGCAGCATCTGCCACTCCGCGTCGGTCAGCTCCTGGGCCTCGTCCACCACGATGTGCGCGAACGGGCCGGCCAGCCGGTCGGGTTCGGCGGCGGGCAGCGCGCCCTCGTCCACCAGGGCCTCCCGGAGGTCCGCCCCGCGCAGCATCGTCACCGCCGCCTCGCCGTCGTCGTCGGCCTGGAGCAGGTTGTCGACCACGCCGGCCATGCGCTCGCGCTCCGCCGCGGCGGCGGCCTCCTGCCTGCGCCTGCGCCGCGAGGACTCCGGGTCGCCGAGCCGCTGCCGGGCCGCGTCCAGCAGCGGCAGGTCCGACACCGTCCACGCCTGCGCGTCGGCACGCTGCAGCCGCCGGATCTCCTCCTTGCCGAGCCAGGGCGCGCACAGCCGCAGGTACGCGGGCACCGACCACAGGTCGCCGACGAGGTCGGCCGGCTCGATCACCGGCCAGGCGCGGTTGAAGGCCGTCAGCAGCTGCCGGTCGCGCAGCAGCGACCTGCGGACCAGGTCGGCGGGGACGTCCTCGTCGTCGTGCTTGCCGACGATGATCTCGGCCAGTTCCTCCCAGATGCGGTCGCGCGCCTCGTTGTGCGGGGTGCCGGGCTCCGGCGCCGCGAACGCCTCCGCCCAGTCATCGGGGCCGAGCCGGACGTCGGCCCACTCGGTGGTGATCGTCATGCCCTTGGTCGGCGGGTTCTCGTAGAACCTGACGGCCGGCTCGATCGCCTTCACCAGGTCCGCGGACGCCTTCAGCCGGGCCACCTCGGGATCGCTCTCGGCCGCCGCCGTCGCGCCCTCGGGCACGAGGTCGCGCAGGGTGCAGGTCTGCACGCCCTCCTCGCCGAGACTGGGCAGGACGTCGGCGACGTACGCCAGGTACGGCTGGTGCGGCCCGACGAACAGCACGCCGCCCCGGTTGTGGCCGAGCCGCGGATCGGCGTAGAGCAGGTACGCCGAACGGTGCAGGGCGACGACGGTCTTGCCGGTGCCCGGACCGCCGTCCACGACCAGCGCGCCGCGGGAGCTCGCCCGGATGACGGCGTCCTGGTCGGCCTGGATGGTGGCGAGCACGTCCCGCATCCGCGGCGAGCGGCTGCCGCCCAGACTGGCGATGAAGGCCGACTGGTCGTCCAGCGCGGCGTGCCCGTCGAGCCCGTCCGCGGTGAACACCTCGTCCCAGTAGTCGCTGATCCGGCCGCGGGTCCAGCGGTAGCGGCGGCGGCTGGCCAGGCCCATCGGGTTGGCGTGGGTGGCGCCGAAGAACGGCTCGGCCGCAGGGGACCGCCAGTCCAGCAGCAGCCGGCGGCCCTCCCGGTCGGTCAGGCCCAGGCGTCCGACGTAGACCGGCTCCGCCCCGTCCCCGCCGACCATGCGGCCGAGGCACAGGTCGAGCCCGAAGCGGCGCAGCGTGCGCAGGCGGGCGCTCAACCGGTGGACCTCCAGGTCCCGGTCCAGCGCCGCCCGGCCCGCGCCGCCGGGGGCCCTGCGCGTGGCGTCGAGACGGTCCGACAACTCGGCCACCGTCTGCTCCAAGGCCGCGGCGACGGCCGCGAAGTGCTGCTCATCGCGGGCGATCAGCGCCGGGTCGGCCTTGGCGGACAGCCGCTCGGGCAGGTCGAACACGCTGATGGTCGATCGGTGATTCACGTAGTGCACTCCGGCGTTTTCGCAGGTTCTCGGCCTCGGCCGCCGATTGTCCAGCACGACCGGGGTCTTGCCGCAAGCCCCCGGGTGCGCTATAGGTTGAAGGTGGAAAGGAGCGAATTCTCCCCTTTCCCGCCCTCGGTCTCCTCCTCAGAGCGCCTGCTGGTGCCGGCGCTCCTCTTCGTCGTGCTGGCCGTCGCCGCCGTGATGATCGTCACGATCGCCGCCGCGGTCCTGTTCCCGCGCACGCCGCGCCCGGCCGCACGAGACTGATCCGCAAGGCCGCGTACGTACGGGGAAGAGGGGGTCCCATGGCTGAAACGGATGTGACCATGGGAGTCGAGGAGGGGTTCATTCTTCTGGACCCGGCCACCGCGAAGGTGATGCCGGTCGCCGGCGACGTGCGCGAGCGCGCCGGCGGCGCCGCCCGGGACCAGTTGACGACGCGGACCGGATTCCAGATCGAGACCCGCAGCGGCCCGCACACCGAGCTGGCGAGCCTGCGGGAGGAGCTGCTGCGGCTGCGCGCCGTCGTGGTCGCCGCGGCCGACGGCGCGGGCGCCGGGGTGGCGGCGACGGGCACCGCGCTGTCGGGCGACCTGCCGGGCGACGCCGGCTGTCACGTGTGGCTCGGCGTTGACGACCGGGAGGAGGCCGTCCAGGTGGTCAACCACCTGCGGCCCTGGCTGCCCGTGCTGCAGGCGCTGACCGTGAACTCGCCGATCGGCGGCGGCGCGGACACCGGCTGCGCGAGCGGGCGCGCCATGGCCGGGAGCCACCGTCCCGCCGCCGGGCCGCCGCCCTGGTTCCGGTCCGCCGAGCACCACGACTGGCTGGTCGAAGGGCTGCACGCCACCGGGGTGGTCCCCGAGTGGCAGGCCAGGCTCTCCTCCGAGGGGCCGGCGATCGAGGTCCGGGTGGCCGACACCTGCCAGACCGTGGCCGAGGTGGTGCTCCTCACGGGGCTGGTCAGGGCGCTGGCCGCCACGGCGCTCGGGGACGTACGCGCGGGACGGCCGGCGCCGAACGTGGACCAGACCCTGCTCGCCGCCGCGAGCTGGCGGGCCGCCCGCGACGGGCTGGAGGGGGAGAACATCGACCAGCTCACCGGCCGCAGGCTGCCCGTCTGGCGGCTGGTGGACACGCTGATCGACCACATCGGCCCCGCGCTGCGCGCCCTCGGCGACCTGCCCCTCATGGACGAGGGGCTGGACGTGCTGCACCGGCACGGCTCGGGCGCGGCGCGGCAGCGGGCCGCGTACCGGCGGCGGGGGCTGGTGTCCGACGTCGCCCGCATGCTGGCCGACCAGTCACGGCAGGACCTGCCACGCCTGGCGGGCTGAGCCGGTCAGCGCGTCTCGATCCGCCCCAGCGGGCCCTGCTCCGCCGCCGCGCACGCGGCCGGCCAGGCGGGGTCGCCCGGGTCGAGGGCGCTGCGGAGGTAGGCGGTGGTGAGCCGCTGGATCAGGGCGACGCGGGCCGGGCTCTCGTCCGTGGTCTCGGCGGCGCCGGGGCCGACGATCCCGCCGAGCGAGTGCTCCGCCCCGAACAGGGTGAGCAGGCTCTTGCCTCCCGGGCTCAGCCGGTACGGGTCGGTGAACCAGTCCGGGCCCCGTACCGACAGCGCCGACCGGTCCTGGTCGCCCGCGACCACGAGCGCCGGCGTGGTCATCCGCGTGAAGTCCGGGTTCATGAAGGGGAAGTGTTCGGCCGCGAACGGCGTCAGGTCGGCCCCGCCTGATCCCGGGGTGGCGAACAGCACGCCTGCCCTGACCCGCCGGTCGGACAGGTCCTCTCCCGGCCGGCCCGCGGCGTCGAGGACGCGCGCGCCGAGCAGCATGCTGGCCGTCTGTCCGCCCCAGGAGTGCCCGGCCACGGCGATCCGGTCGTGGTCGAGGCGTCCGGCGAGGCCGGGCACGGCGGCCTCGACGGCGTCCAGCCGGTCCAGGACGTGCGTCAGGTCGGCCACCCGCCACCGCCAGATGAGCGGGGTACGGGGATCGTCGGGCGGCAGGGCGAGCGTCCGCGAGTCGAGGTGGGTGGGCTGGACGACCACGAACCCGTGCGCCGCCCAGTGGTCGGCGAGCGGCCCGTAGCCGTCCATCGACCAGCCGAAGCCGTGCGAGAAGATGACGACCGGCAGGTTCCGCCCGGTCGCGGGGGCGGAGACCCGCACCCGCAGGTCCTCGCCGCGGTCGGGGGCGGGCAGCACCACCGGCTTCACCGAGACGACCTGGGCGGCGGTGGTCGTCGTGTCCGTCATGCTCATGGGAGCGGTCTTCCTTTGCGTCAGTGGGTGGGGATGAGCTCGTCGGCGACCCATCGGGCGACGCCGTCGGGGTAGGGGGCGGGCAGGCCGAGCACGACGTGCCGGAATCCGGCCTCGACCGCCGCGCCGATCGCGTCCCTGGTGGGGCCGGGCCGGTCGTAGGAGACGGGCAGGTGGATCGAGCGGGTGATCGCGGCCGGGTCGCGGCCGATCTCGGCGCAGTAGCGGTCCAGCAGGGCCGAGCGGCCGGCGAGGTCGTTGATGTCGCCGCCGCCGGGGATGTTCCACAGGTCGGCGTGTTCGGCGGCCACGCGCAGCGTCGCTGACGAGCGCCCGCCGATGAGGATGGGCGGATGGGGGCGCTGCACCGGCTTGGGGTTGCCGAACGCGCCCTTCAGCCGGTGGTGGGCGCCGTCGAAGTCGAACGGCTTGTCCTCGGTCCACAGCCGCCGGATCACCGTGCACGCCTCGGCCAGGCTGGCCACGGCGTGGGCGGTGTCGTGGAAGGGGAGGCCGTGGGCCTCGTACTCGCGCCGGGCCAGGGGGTGGTCGGGGCGCGAGCCGACGCCGATGCCGAAGTCGAGGCGTCCGCCGGAGACGATGTCGACGGTTGTGGCGATCTTGGCAAGCAGCGCGGGCGGCCGGAACCGGTTGCTGGTCACCATCAGGCCGAGCCGCAGCCGCCGGGTCTGCGCGGCGAGGGCGGCGAGCAGGGTCCAGCCTTCGTGGACGGGGCCGGTCAGGTCGCCCGCGATCGGCAGGAGGTGGTCGAACAGCCAGGCGTGGCCGATCGCCGGGATCGTGTCCGCCTCGCGCCAGACCCGCAGGACGTCGTGGTAGCCGACCTGCATCGGCGCGGTCATGATCCCGAAGCTGGGCGGGGAGTCGTAGGGCATGGGTGTGCTCCTTCCGGCCGGACGGCCGGGGGTTCGCGGAGGAGGATGCGGGCGCGCGCTCTGGCATCATGGGAGAGAGAACAAGTGGGACTGTGTCCCGTTTAGAACATACGGGACAGTGTCCCGTTTAGCAAGCCGGGCGGTGCCGGCGGAAGGAGCGGCGCGGTGAGCGACAGCGGAAAGGGCGCGGTGAGCGACAGCGAGAAGGGCGCAGTGAGCGACAGCGAGAAGGGCGCCCCGCGCAAGCGGGCCGACGCCCGGCGCAACGAGAAGACCCTGCTCGACGCCGCCGCGGCGGTCTTCGTCACCTCGGGCGTCGAGGCGCCCATCCGGGACATCGCGGCCGAGGCGGGCGTCGGCACGGCCACGATCTACCGCCACTTCCCGACCAGGGCCGACCTCATCATCGCCGTCTACCGGCACCAGATCGAGGCCCTGGCCGAGGCTGGCCCGGCCCTGCTGGCGGCCGGGCCGACCCCCTACGCCGCCCTGGGCAAGTGGATCAACCTGTTCATCGACTTCCTGGTCACCAAGCACGGCCTGGCCGCCGTGCTGCGCTCCGACGAGGCCGGGTTCGAGGCGCTGCACGCGTACTTCCTCGACCGGCTCGTGCCGGTGTGCGGGCGGCTGCTCGACGCCGCGGCGGCGGCCGGCGAGATCCGCTCGGACGTCGCCGCCCTGCAGCTCATGCGCGGCGTCGGCAACCTGTGCATCGGCGCGGAGAACGACTCCCGCTACGACGCCCGCCCCCTGGTCGGGCTGCTCATCGCGGGACTGCGCCGGGTGTAGCCGCTGGTCAGCGGGGGCGGATGTTGTGGTTGCGGGCGAACAGGTTCTCCGGGTCGTGGCGGCGCTTGACGGCGGCGAGCCGGTCGTACGTCGGCGCCGGGTAGACCGCCGCGACGTCCTCCTCGGTGGCCGAGGCCAGGAAGTTGGCGTAGGCGCCGTCCACGTGCGGCGCGAGGTCGCGCCAGAGGGTGTCCAGCGCCGGACGGGCCGCCGCGAGCACCGGCTCGGGTCCCGCGTTCGTGGTCACCACCATCAGGGCGGCGTCGCGGTGCGCGTACGCGGTGGCGTCGGCCGGCACCCGGGCCACCGCGCCGCCGACCGCGCGCAGGGAGATGAACGGCGCTCCCTCCGCCGCCCCCGCCGCGACCAGCACGCGCAGCACCTCGGGCACCGCACCCGCCCCGGCGAACCCGCTCCGCGTCACGAGCCGGATGCCGGGCGGCGGCACCAGGCCCTCCGCGAGCGTCTCCGCGTACGGCTTCAGCGTGACGCCGTCGCCGGTCACCGTGCCGAGCCGGCGGAGCGGGTCGATCGCCCGCGCCGCGAGCCGCGGGTCGTCCCCGTCGAAGGCGACGTGGACCTGCACCGGCGCCTGCGGGCCGCCGGCGAAGGGGTTGGCGAAGTCGGCGATGGAGGTGAGCTCCTCGGGCGCGGTACGCAGGTGCTCCGCCCACCCCTGGAGCACCGCGGCCGCCTCCGCCGCCGGGAAGGCGATCGTGCCGTGGAAGACGTCCGTCGTCGGGTGGGCCGCGAACACGAACGCGGTCACCACCCCGAAGTTGCCGCCGCCGCCGCGAAGCGCCCAGAACAGCTCGGGGTTCTCCTCGGCACTCGCCCGCACGACCTCCCCGGCGGCGGTGACCACCTCGGCGGCGACCAGACTGTCCAGGGCCAGGCCGTGCTTGCGCACCTTCCAGCCGATGCCGCCGCTCAGCGTCAGCCCGCCGACGCCGACGCTCCTGGTGTCGCCCGAGGAGATCGCCAGGCCGTGCGGGGCGAGGGCGTCGGCGACCTGGCCCCAGGTGGCGCCGCCGCCGATCCGTACGAGGTGACGCCGCTCGTCCACGATCTCGACCTGCGCCAGATGGGCCAGGTCGAGCACCACGCCGCCGTCGTTCGTGGCGAAGCCGGCGAAGCCGTGCCCGCCGCCGCGCACGGACAGCGGCAGCCCGGTGGCGGCGGCGTAGCGTACGCCCGCCCGTACGTCGGTGACGGTCTTGGGCCGCAGGACGAGGGCGGGGCTGCCCGGCACCAGCAGCGATCGGCCGGCCGCGGCGTAGCCGGCGTCGTCCGGGCCGATCACGTCGCCGCCGAAGTCGCGGCGCAGGGTGTCCAGTGCTGCGTTCATGATGATTCCTCCACATCGCTCATTGGGCGAACACGAGATGCCGCCCGCCCAGGGCGTGTGACAGGAGGACGAGGTGACCTGCGCCACACCGATGGTTTACGGCCGGTCGGCGAGCTCGGCCGCGCGGCCCAGCAGATAGCGCTGTTCGGGCAGGCTCGTGGTGCGGCGGGCCGCCTCGCGGTAGCTCTCCAGGGCCGCCGCGCGGTCGCCGGCCAGCTCTCGGAGGTGGGCGCGGACGGCGTGCAGGCGGTGGTGGCCGGCCATCCGGGGATCGGCGTCCAGCTCCGCGAGCAGGGCCAGCCCGGCGCGCGGGCCGCGGGTCATCGCGACCGCGACGGCGTGGTTGAGCGCCGCCATCGGGTTCGGCGCGATGCGGCAGAGGATCCCGTACAGCACGCGGATCTGCTCCCAGTCGGTGTCCTCGGCGCGCGGCGCCTGGACGTGCAGCGCGGCGATCGCCGCCTGGAGCTGGTACGGGCCGAGCGGCGAGGCGGCCATGGCGCCGGACACCAGCGCCACGCCCTCCTCGACCAGGGCGGCGTCCCACCGGGCGCGGTCCTGCGCGGCCAGCGGCACGAGAGCGCCGTCCGGGCCGGTCCGGGCGGCCCGGCGGGCGTCGGTCAGCAGCATCAGCGCCAGCAGCCCGGCCACCTCGCCGTCGGCCGGCAGGGAGCGGTGCAGCGCGCGGGTGAGCCGGATCGCCTCCGACGTGAGCTCGCCGCGGTGCAGCTCGGGACCTGAGCTGGCGGTGTAACCCTCGTTGAAGATCAGGTAGAGCGCGTGCAGGACGGCCGCGAGCCGCCCGGCCCGCTCCCGCGCCGACGGCATCGCGAACGACGCGCCCGCCGCCCTGATCCGCTGCTTGGCGCGGCTGATGCGCGGCGCCATGGTGGCCTCCGGCACGAGGAAGGCCCGCGCCACCTCGGCGGTGGTGAGCCCGCCGACGGCCCGCAGCGTCAGCGCCACCTGCGAGGCGGGCGTCAGCGCCGGATGGCAGCACAGGAACAGCAGCGCGAGGGTGTCGTCCCGGTCGCCGGGACCGTCCTCGTAGCCGGGCGCGGCGTCCGGGAGCTCACGCGCCGCCGCGGTGACCTCCCTGCGGCGGCGCGCCTGCTCGCTGCGGATGTGGTCGACCAGGCGGCGGTGGGCGACGGAGACCAGCCAGGAGCGCGGGCTGTCCGGGACGCCCTCGACCGGCCACTGCGCCGCCGCGGCGAGCAGCGCCTCCTGCGTCGCGTCCTCGCACTCCTCGAACCCGCCGTGCCGGCGCAGCAGCGCCCCGAGGACCTGCGGCGCCAGCTCGCGCAGCAGGTCCCCGAGCCGGCCGGGGGAGGCGGTCACATCTCCATCCCGGCCGGGTCCATCAGCGGCCGCACCTCCACGCCGCCGCCCGCGGGCAGCAGCGCGGCCAGCTCCAGGGCGCGTTCGCGGCTCTCGCAGTCGAGGACGTACTGGCCGCGGACATGCTCCAGGCCCGGCGGGTACGGGCCCTCAGTCACCGCCGCGACCCCGTCCCGCACCCGGACGACGGCGCTCAGGGACGGATCGGCGAGCTCGTACGCGCCGACCAGCTCGCCCTCCCGCCCGGCCGCGGCCAGGAACTCCTCGTGTCCCCCATGCCGGTCTGCGGCGGGGTAGAGGCTCAGCAGGAACTTCACCGCGTGCTCAGCCGCCGGCCGTGCCGTCGAAGATCACCGGCCGTACCTCGACGCCGGGCCCGTCGACCCGGGCGTCCGGGATGAGCGCGGCCAGTTCCAGGGCACGCTCCCGGCTGTCGCACTCCACCAGGTAGTAGCCGCCGAGGAACTCCTTGGCCTCCAGGTAGGGGCCGTCCGTCACCGCCGGCACGCCGCCGCGCACCCGTACCACCGCGCTCCGTGTCGGGTCGGCCAGCGCGATGCTGCCGACCAGCTCCCCGGACTCGCGCACGGTCTCCATGAACGGGCCGTGGCCGCTCATCACCTCCTGGCGCTCCTCCTCGGTCAGCGCGTCCCACACCAGCGGGTTGTTGTGCATGATCAGCAGAAACTTCATGTCATCTCCTCCGGTTGCCCTTTGCCGGTAAGTCGGAGCCGGAGACCGATTCTTGCGCTGGTCATCCTCGCGAGCGGTGCACGACCTTCTCCGCCGAGCCACCGGGGAAGACGACGACCAGATGCTCCTCTTCGGGCGCGCCGGGATCGTCCTCGTCCCATTCGAGCAGCCGGGTGTGGACGCGCAGGCGGTAGTGGCCGGGCCCGCCGACCGCCAGGTCGGGCAGCGGGCGAAGCGCCCCGCTGCCGCCGTCCTCGGGGTACGGCGGCACGACCAGCCGGCCGCTGCGACTGAGGATCCCCACCTCGACCACCTCGTCCCAGCCGGTCAACCGGAGCGGCGGGGCAGCCAGGAAGGCCTTGACCGTCAGGCACATCGTGGCGAGGTCGGCGCGGGTGGCGACGACCGCGCCGCTGCCGGCCACGGCGATGAACCCGTCCTCGGGGACCTCGAAACGGTCAGGCTCGTCGCCGGTGCCGTCCCGGTCGTCGAAGACGGTGTAGCCGCCTCCTTCGGACAGCGAGTACGCGGCCGTGCCCTGCCGACGGGCCCGCGCCCCCGGCCACGGGTCGGCGCAGCGGGCGTTGGACTCGGCCTGCCACGCGGCCAGCTCGCGGTCCTGCTCGGCCTGCCGGCGGGCCGCGTCCGCCGTCTGCCGTGCGACGATGCCGGGACACAGGTACTCCAGGGCCTGGGCCAGCTCGACGGCGTCCGCCCTTCCGTCCCGCTGGTAGAGCGCCATCCGCTCCGAGTCGCCGGCCTGCGCGCACAGCTTCTCCGCGCGGGCCAGGATCCGCTGGTCCGGCAGGTCCTCGGGGAACATCGTCCCGCCCGCGAAGGTGTCGTGCCTGGCCAGGCAGAGGAACGCCTCCCGCCGCTCCTCGGGCCCGGCTGCCGCGACCGGCCGGATCCGGTCGCGGCAGCCGTCGTCCGCGCCGGTGTAGGTGAGCCGGACGCCCTGCTCGGCCCCGACCACGGCCAGCGGGAGCATCAGCACGGCGGCGACGAGCGACCGCGGCAGGCGGCTCCCGGCAGGAGGCACGGCGTTCGCCGGGGGTGCGGTGAGCTCGTTCGCGGTGCGCGCCGCCCACACGATGCTCAGCCCGCCGAGCACGTCCGCCACCAGGTCCAGGCCGTCGAGCGCCTCACCGCGGCCGAGCGCGGCGCGCGGCAGGGCGAAGGCGGACGGGGCGAGCAGCGCGACCCAGCCGAAGCGGACGGTGGCCGCGCTCCACCGCCCGTCGCGGCGCTGCCCGATGAGGATCATCGCCCTGGCGCCCAGCACCAGCAGCGGCAACCACGAGACGTAGGGGCCGCCGGGCCACAGCCGCAGCAGCGCGCCCAGGACACCGCCCAGGCCGAGCCCGATGGCGATCACCCGGAACCGGGGTGTGACGCCGGAGAGGGTCCGTACCAGCAGGACCAACGTGGCCGCCCACACGGCCTGGCGCACCACGTACACCGCCCGGCCGGACAGCTCGTCGGCCAGCTCCCACAGCAGCAGGTCGCCGGCGACGTCCGCGTAGAGCAGGCGCCGCAGCCAGACCACCGGCCGCGCGGGCGCCGGCGCGGGGGAGAGCGGGGCCGCGCAGCGCCTGCCACAGCAGCCACGCGTTGAACCCGCAGCCCGCTGCGAGCAGCGGCCACAGGACGTCCGGCACGGCCACACCATCCCCGTCACGAACTGGCCGAGCAGGAACACGCCGCCGTACGCCGCCGCGGCGGCGCACACGGTCAGGTAGAGCGCGGCGACGACGACGGCGGTGCGCCCGAAGCGGTGACGGGCGACGGCGGCCCGGAGTGGGGTGACGATGCGAATGATCTTAGAGGTGGGTCGCGCCCTCACCCCGACGGGTCAGGAATCGAGAAGCGCCCGCTCTCGCCCTCCGGCTACCGTGACCAGGCGCCCCGGGGCCGCGCCGAGGCAGGTAAGGTGCACTGACCCGAGCCGGGCGACCACCCCACGGAGACACGATGAGCATGGACACCCGAACGGAAGCGCAGTCGCCTGCGTCGCATCTCGCCGACGGCCACGACCTGATCCGGGTGCACGGCGCCCGCGAGAACAACCTCAAGGACGTGAGCGTCGCGATCCCGAAGCGCCGGCTGACGGTGTTCACCGGCGTGTCGGGCTCGGGCAAGAGCTCGCTGGTGTTCGACACGATCGCGGCCGAGTCGCAGCGGCTGATCAACGAGACCTACAGCGCCTTCGTGCAGGGCTTCATGCCGACGCTGGCCCGGCCCGAGGTCGACGTGCTCGACGGGCTGACCACGGCCATCATCGTCGACCAGCAGCGCATGGGCGCCGATCCGCGCTCCACGGTCGGCACCGCCACCGACGCCAACGCGATGCTGCGCATCCTGTTCAGCCGGCTCGGGAAGCCGCACATCGGCTCGCCACAGGCGTTCTCCTTCAACGTCCCGTCCGTACGGGCCAGCGGCGCCATCACCGTCGAACGCGGCGCCGGCAAGACCGTGAAGCAGAACTTCACCCTCACCGGCGGCATGTGCCCGCGCTGCGAAGGCAGGGGCACGGTCTCCGACATCGACCTCACCCAGCTCTACGACGACTCCAAGTCGCTCTCCGAGGGCGCGTTCACCATCCCCGGCTGGAAGTCCGACAGCTTCTTCACCGTCCGGGTCTACGCCGAGTCGGGGCTGTTCGACCCGGACAAGCCGATCCGCGAGTTCACCGAGAAGGAGCTGCGGGACTTCCTCTACCGCGAGCCGACCAAGGTGAAGGTCGAGGGCGTCAACCTCACGCTCGAAGGTCTGATCCCGAAGATCCAGAAGTCGTTCCTGTCCAAGGACCGCGAGGCGATGCAGCCGCACATCCGCGCGTTCGTGGACCGGGCGGTCACCTTCACCACCTGTCCCGAGTGCGACGGCAGCCGGCTGAGCGAGGCCGCGCGCTCCTCGAAGATCCACGGCGTGAACATCGCCGACCTCTGCGCCATGCAGATCAGCGACCTGGCCGAATGGGTGAGCGGCCTGGACGAGCCGTCCGTCGCGCCGCTGCTGGCCGCGCTGCGGCACACGCTGGACTCGTTCGTGGAGATCGGGCTGGGCTACCTCAGCCTGGACCGCCCCTCCGGCACGCTGTCGGGCGGCGAGGCGCAGCGGGTCAAGATGATCAGGCATCTCGGCTCGTCGCTCACCGACGTCACGTACGTCTTCGACGAGCCGTCGATCGGCCTGCACCCGCACGACATCGAGCGCATGAACACGCTGCTGCGGCGGCTGCGCGACAAGGGCAACACCGTCCTGGTCGTCGAGCACAAGCCCGAGATGATCGCGATCGCCGACCACGTCGTCGACCTCGGCCCCGGCGCGGGCACCGGCGGCGGCGAGGTGGTGTACGAGGGCAGCGTGGACGGGCTGCGCGCCGCCGGCACGCTGACCGGCCGGCACCTGGACGACCGGGCCGCGCTCAAGGCGTCGGTGCGTAAGCCGTCGGGGGCGCTGGAGGTGCGCGGCGCCCGCCTGCACAACCTGCGGGACGTGAACGTCGACATCCCGCTCGGCGTGCTGGTCGTGGTGACCGGCGTCGCCGGATCGGGCAAGAGCTCGCTCATCCACGGCTCGGTGGCGCGCAGGGACGGCGTGGTGGCGGTCGACCAGACGCCGATCCGCGGCTCGCGGCGGAGCAACCCGGCCACCTACACCGGGCTGCTCGAACCGATCCGCAAGGCGTTCGCGAAGGCCAACGGCGTGAAGCCGGCGCTGTTCAGCGCCAACTCCGAGGGCGCCTGCCCCGCCTGCAACGGCGCCGGCGTCGTCTACACCGACCTCGGGATGATGGCCGGCGTCAGCACCACCTGCGAGGAGTGCGAAGGCAGGCGCTTCCAGGCCGCGGTGCTGGAGCACCGCCTCGGCGGCCGGGACATCAGCGAGGTGCTGGCCATGCCGGTGAGCGAGGCCGAGGAGTTCTTCGCGGCGGGCGAGACCCGCATCCCGGCCGCGCACGCCATCCTGCGCAGGCTCGCCGACGTCGGGCTCGGCTACCTCAGCCTCGGCCAGCCGCTCACCACGCTGTCCGGCGGCGAGCGGCAGCGGCTCAAGCTGGCCACCCACATGGGGGAGAAGGGCGGCGTCTACGTCCTCGACGAGCCCACCACGGGCCTGCACCTGGCCGACGTCGAGCACCTGCTCGGCCTGCTCGACCGGCTCGTCGACAGCGGCAAGTCGGTCATCGTCATCGAGCACCACCAGGCGGTGATGGCGCACGCCGACTGGATCATCGACCTCGGTCCCGGCGCGGGACACGACGGCGGCCGGATCGTCTTCGAGGGCACCCCGGCCGACCTCGTCGCCGCCCGCTCGACCCTCACCGGCGAGCACCTGGCGGCGTACGTCGGCGGCTGATCACTGCCCCCGCCGGGGGCAGGTGGACGAGCCGGAGACCGGCTCGGGAAGATGGCATCGTGCGACCGAACCAACCAGGGCCCGAGGACGCCGCGCAGCAGCAGCGGCTGCGCCTGCTCGCGCTGCTGCGCCGCGTCCGCGACCGCATCGACCGCGAGTACGCCCAGCCGCTGGACGTCGAGGCGCTCGCCCGCGGCGTGAACATGTCGTCCGGGCACCTCAGCCGCGAGTTCCGGCGCGCCTACGGGGAGTCCCCCTACTCGTACCTGATGACGCGGCGCATCGAGCGCGCGATGGCGCTGCTGCGCCGCGGCGACCTCACCGTCACGGAGGTCTGCTTCGAGGTCGGCTGCTCCTCGCTCGGCACCTTCAGCACCCGCTTCGCCGAGCTCGTCGGCGTGCCGCCGAGCACCTACCGGCGGCAGGCGGCGGAGGCGACGGCGGGCATGCCGTCGTGCGTGGCCAAACAGGTCACCAGGCCGGTCAGGAATCGAGAAGCACCGGCCGCGGGGACGCCGTTAGCGTGACGGCCATGGACATCACCATCAACGCGAGCTTCCTGCCGCACGACGATCCCGAGGCCGCCCTCGCCTTCTACCGGGACACCCTCGGCTTCGAGGTCCGTAAGGACGTCGGCCACGGCGGCATGCGCTGGATCACCGTCGGCCCGCCCGGACAGCCTGAGACCTCCATCGTGCTCTACCCGCCCGGCGCCGACCCCGGCGTCACCGAGGAGGAGCAGCGCGTCATCACCGAGATGATGGCCAAGGGGACCTTCGGCGGCATCCTGCTGTCCGCCGACGACGTCGACGCCGCCTTCGACAAGCTGCAGGCGACCGGCGCCGAGGTGATGCAGGAGCCGACCGACCAGCCGTACGGGGTGCGCGACTGCGCCTTCCGCGACCCCGCGGGCAACATGATCCGCATCAGCCGCCGCGATTGAGCCCGGCGGGCGGCGCCGGGCTACGATGTCGCAGGTGACCGCCTACGACGATCTCGACGCGTTCGAGCACGCCTCGGCCCTGCCGCCGCGCCAGCAGCGGATCCTGGCGGCGATCCGCGACCACGTGGTCCGGCACGGCTATCCGCCGAGCACCCGAGAGCTCGGCCGGGCGGTCGGCCTGCGCTCGCCGTCGTCGGTCTCGAAGCATCTGAAGAGCCTGGAGGAGAAGGGGTTCCTCCGCCGGGCCGGCACGATGACGCGCCCGATCGACGTACGCCTGTTCCTGCGCGAGCCCGCGCAGGAGACGGCGAGCGACCTGGTGAGCGTGCCCGTGGTCGGCGACATCGCCGCGGGCACGCCCATCCTCGCCGAGCAGCACGTGGACGACCAGCTCACCCTGCCGCGCGACCTGACGGGCCGGGGCACCGTGTTCGCGCTGCGGGTGCGCGGCGACTCGATGATCGACGCCGCGATCTGCGACGGCGACCTCGTCGTGGTGCGCCGGCAGCCCGAGGCGCACTCCGGCCAGATCGTCGCCGCCATGATCGACGGGGAGGCCACCGTCAAGGTGTTCCGCCGCCGCGGCGGCCACGTCCTGCTCGAGGCGCGCAACCCGGCCTACGCCGACATCGACGGCGACGAGGCCGTGGTGCTGGGCGTCGTGGTGTCGGTCCTGCGCAACCTGTAGGCCGCCGGGCCGCTGATGATCATGCTCGGCGCGGGCGGTAGTTTGGGCGGGACGACCTGCCCCGCCTGAACGTTTGGGAGACGCGATGAGCAGCGCCGACACGGCCATCGCCGCACTGCGGACCGGACACGACGAGCTGTCCGGGCTGGTGTCCGGACTCACCGACGAGGACCTGGCCAGGCCCTCGGCCGCCGCGGAATGGGACATCTCGCAGGTCGTCAGCCATCTGGGCAGCGGCGCCGAGATCGGGCGGGCCGTTCTGCAGGCCGCGCTCGACGGCGCTCCCGGCCCCGGGCACGACTTCAACCAGAGCGTCTGGGACCGATGGGACGCCATGACCCGGCGGGAGCGCGCCGACGGCTTCCTCCAGGCCAACGAAACCCTGACCGCGCTCTACGAGTCCCTGGACGCCTCCGCCCGCGACGGCCTCCGCGTCGACCTGGGCTTCATGCCCGCCCCGGTCGACGTCGCCACCGTGAGCCGGATGCGGCTCAACGAGCTCGCCCTGCACTCCTGGGACGTCCGCGTCGCCTTCGACGAGCACGCCACGCTCGCCCCCGACGCGACGGCCGCCCTGCTGCACCAGGGGCCCGACCTGTTCGCCTGGATCGGCAAGGTCGACCGGCTCGACGGCCGCACCCTGGACCTCCAGGTCACCACGACCGACCCCGAGTCCGTCTTCGTGCTGCGGCTGAAGCCGCCGATCAGCGTCGGCTTCGACGTTCCCGAGCAGCCGGACGGCACCCTCGCCCTGCCCGCCGAGGCGTGGCTGCGCCTGATCTCCGGCCGGCTCGCGCCGCGCCACACGCCGGGCGGCGTGACCACGACCGGCGCCGCCGACCTCGACCTGCTCCGCCGCGTCTTCCCCGGCTACTGACGGATGCGCGCCCGCCGTGGCCCGGCCGTGACCCGGCCACGGCATGATCGTCCGTCATGTTGAAGAAAACGATCACCGCGTTAGCGGTGTGCGGCGTGTTCCTGGTGACCGCCGCACCCGCGCAGGCGGCGCCCAAGGACCCCGTACGGGCGCTGAAGGCCAAGCTGGTCCCGGGCCACGGCGTGCGGTTCAGCGAGACGGCCGAATGGTCCGACGGCACCGACACGCTCCACGCGTACGAGAACAAGGGCGTGCTGCAGTTCGCCAAGAAGGGGTTGAACTACGACCTCACCATCACCGCCTGGGACGACACCAAGGAGCGGGTGATCTCCACGGGCGGGAGGACGTACTACAAGGGCGACTCACTCGCCGAGCACCTGCCCAAGGGCAAGTCGTGGCTCAGCGTCAAGGGCGGCGG
Organism: Nonomuraea sp. LP-02; assembly: GCF_036289125.1. Classification (NCBI taxonomy): domain Bacteria; kingdom Bacillati; phylum Actinomycetota; class Actinomycetes; order Streptosporangiales; family Streptosporangiaceae; genus Nonomuraea; species Nonomuraea sp. LP-02. Next base: position 1,767,507 of record NZ_JAXCLK010000001.1, read on the forward strand.
CGCGATGCCCGGCGTCTACCTGCAGGTGCTCAACCCCGCCGAGCCGGCGACGCTGTCGGCGCTGCTGAAGAAGGGCAAGAGGGAGGGGAGCAAGGTCACCGGAACGATCACGTTCGCCGCGCTGACCAAGGTCTCGCCGTGGTTCGCCGGCTCCGAGCTGAGCTCCTGGGCCGCCGACACGCCGATCTCGTACACGCTGACGCTGGCCCCGTCCGGGCTGCCGACCAGGCTGTGGAGCTCGTTCCGCGCGAAGGGCGTGGACCGTCTCTACGCCGACTTCGAGGGCAGCATCATCAACGTCGAGACCCGCTACACCGGCTGGGGCGGCAAGGTCTCGGTCAAGGCGCCGAGCTCCAGGACCGTGACCGACAGGTTCGCGAGCTGAGCCCGTTAATCGTTTGAACGCACGCGCCGGGCGCTGCCACCATCCACGCATGGACGATGAGGGGCTCCGGCAGATCCAGCGGAACGTCGACCTCGCGATCGAGCAGCTCGGCCCCGTCAGCGGCATCGACTTCGGCCTCGACGCGGAGTCCGTCGCGTGGGTGGAGGGCTTCATCGAGCGCCGGCGGGCCCAGCCCGGCTTCGACCCGGACCAGGCGGAGGGCCTGGTGAACGTGCTCGGGTCCTACCTGGGCGCGTGCGTCGCGGCGGCCGCGGGCGGGCACTGGCACTGGCGGGACGACGGCGGGTGGGGCGTGGCCCTGCCCGACGGCAGCACGGCCTTCCCGTTCACCAAGGTCCGCAAGCAGCTCCGTGACGGCCTGGAGGGCGGCGAGTCGATCGCGAGCTTCTACCGGGTCGCCGTCGAGTTCATCGCCACCGGCAGGATGCGCGACGGCGGTTAGTCCCGGCCCGGGCCGCCGAGCAGCTCGCCGAGGAAGTCGTCGAGACCGCGGGCGAGAGCGTGCACGGTGACCTCACCGCCGGGTCCGGCCTCCTTGAGGCACCGTGTCACCCTGCCGGCCGCGCCCGGCGTCGCGATCACCTTGACGTGCCACCGGTCCCGCTCCGCACGACGGCCGGGACCGGTGGGCGTCACCTCGGCCATCAGCGCCCAGCCGCGCCCCAGCAGCGCGTTGGCCAGAGAGGCCGCCCGGCGGTAGCCCGCCAGCGTGGTCTCGCACTCCATCAGCTCCGGCACGAACTCGTCCATGTGCCCTCCAGGCCCGCATCCTCCTTCGCTCTTTCCGCACGCCGCCCGGTGAATCCTCGGGAGACGCCGGTAGGGCTGGCCCTACCTGAGGAAGGGGTGACAGCGGGGGTCCGCGTACCCTCTGGTTCTGGCGATGCTGGCAAGCGATCATCATGTGGACGACTTCGCCGGCATCGGAGGCAGATGTGAGTGTTGTAGACCTCGACCGACCGCAGCGGGGCAGCGACTTCGCCCGATTGTCGCGCCGCATAGCCGAGGCAGGCTTGCTGGAGCGGCGGCCCGGCTACTACGCCCTCCGGATCGGGCTGGTGGCCGCTCTGTTCGCGGGAAGCTGGGTGGTGTTCGCCGTCGTGGGCGACACCTGGTGGCAGCTTCCGGTGGCGGTGCTGCTGGCCGTGGCCTTCGCCCAGGTCACGCTGCTGGCCCACGACCTCGCGCACGGGCAGATCTCCCGCTCGCGGCGGACCGGCAGGATCGCCGGGCTGCTGGTCGGCAACCTGGCCGTCGGGCTGAGCTACGGCTGGTGGATGGACAAGCACACCCGCCACCACGCCAACCCCAACCACGAGGACCACGACCCCGACGTCGCGCCCGACGTGCTCATCTGGTCACGCGGGCAGGCCGAGGCGGCGCGCGGGCTGTCCCGGTTCGTCGGGCGGTGGCAGGCGTGGCTGTTCTTCCCGCTGCTCACCCTCGAAGGGTTCAACCTGAAGGTGTCGAGCTTCCGCGCGCTGCGCCGCCCGACGCTGAAGAACCGCCCGGCCGAAGGGCTGCTGCTGGTCGCGCACGTCGTGGCCTACGTGGGCGCGCTGTTCCTGGTCCTGCCGCCCGCCAAGGCGCTGGTGTTCCTGCTCGTCCACCAGGCGTGCTACGGCGTCTACCTGGGGTGCACGTTCGCCCCCAACCACAAGGGCATGCCGGTGCTGACCGCGGAGGACGAGCTGGACTTCCTCCGCCGCCAGGTCCTGACCTCCAGGAACGTCACCGGCGGCCGCCTCCTGGACATCGCGCTCGGCGGCCTGAACCACCAGATCGAGCACCACCTGTTCCCCGGCATGCCGTCCCCGAACCTGCGCCTGGCCCGGCCCATCGTCCGCGACTACTGCCGCTCGCTGGGCGTCGACTACGCCGAATGCGGCCTGATCGCCTCCTGGAGCCAGGCCCTGCGCCACCTCCACGACGTCGGCCGCCCCCTCCGGGCATGATGACGCCATGCCCCGCTTCGTGGACCCGGCCGCCGCGTTCCGTACGTCGTTCCTGGCCGCGATGGCCGAGTTCCGGGCCGACACCGACTACCCGCTGTCGTGGTTCGTGTCGGACGTGGACGCGCCGGCGCTGGTCGAGCCGGACGCGTTCGAGGCGTACGTCGCCCGCGTGCTCGCCGAACGGACCCAGGCCGGGGTGCGGCCCGGGTTCGTGCCGATGACCACGCTGTGGTGGGCGGACGGCGACCGCTTCCTGGGCAGGCTCGCCATCCGCCACCGGCTGACGCCCGCGCTGGCGGAGCTCGGCGGCCACATCGGCTACGACGTACGGCCCGGCGCCCGCCGGAAGGGGCACGCGACGGCGATGCTCGGCGCGGCGCTGCCGATCGCGCGGGCGCTGGGCATCGGCGAGGCGCTGGTGATGTGCGACCTGTCGAACGTCGCCTCGCGGCGGGTCATCGAGGCCAACGGCGGGCGGCTGATCGACGTGACCGAGCGGAAACGGCGCTACTGGGTACCCACCGACACGGCCTGACCGGCCGCTCCACCAAGCCGCACCCCCGGGGGCAGCTTCGTCCTGCCACCGGTCTCCGCCCCGCCCAGGTCCGCTCCGCTCAGATCCGCCCCGCTCAGATCCGCGTCCGTGAGGTTCGCGTCCGTCAGGTCCGTCCCGGTCAGGTCCGTCCCGCTCAGGTTCGCGCCGGTCAGGTCCGCGCCCTTGAGGTTCGTCTCCTTCAGGTCCGCGTCGCGCAGGATCGCCGTGCGCAGGTCCGCCCCACGCAGGTCCGCGCCGCTGAGGCTCGCGCCGGTGAGGTCCGCGCCGCGCAGGTCGGCCCCGCGCAGGTCCGCCTCGAACAGGTCCACCCCGCGCAGGTCCGCCCGGCGCAGGGAGGACTTGCCCAGGTCCGTCTGGAACAGGTCCGCGCCGCGCAGGTCGGCGCCGTGCAGGTCCGCCCCGCCGAGATCCGCCATGAACAGGACCGCGTACGGCAGAACCGCCCCGTCCAGCAGCGCTCCCCGCAGGTCGGCGCGGGTCAGGTCGGCGTGGTCCAGGTTCGCCCCGCTCAGCCGGGCCCCGCGCAGGTCCGCCGAGGTCAGGATGGCGACGCCCAGGTTCAGGCCGCTCAGCTCCGCGCCCGGCACCCGGATGCGCGCCAGGTCGCAGCTGCACACCCAGTCGCGCCCGGCGTCCGGGACGTCGTGGACGCTGCCGAGCACGGTCAGGGCCGTCTGCACGTCGGCGGCCGGCCGCCCGACCTGCCCCGGCGGCGCCGCCGAGCCGTGCTCGCGCACGTACGCGGCCATGACGTCGGCGGTCGTCACGCGGTCCCGTTCCGACTCCCGAGCCAGGCGTCGCAACGTGTGGATCGCGGCCAGGCGGACCTCGGCCTCCCCTGAGCCGAGCCGCCGTACGGCCTCGGCGTAGCCGTCGGGGCTGCGCCGCTCCGGCGCGGCCTCGATGGACCGGGCGTCGGCGTAGACCAGGCTGCCCGAGGCCAGCAGCAGCCCGAGAACGGCCCCCCAGGTGCTGACCCGCCGCAGCAGCGTGTCGACGGACTCGTCCGGCGCGGGCGACCGCGACTCGGCGCGGCGGCGCAGCCAGCAACCGGCCCCGGTGAGCAAGCAGGCCGCCGCGAGGACGGTCATCGCCAGCGGGGGAAGGTCCTCCGCCGGGTACGGCGGCACCAGGTGGCCCGGCAGCCGTTCCAGGACCGGCCGCCACCAGTCCGGGCCGACCGCCCAGGCGAGCACGGCCCCCGCGAGCACGACCACGGCGAGCAGGGCCAGGCCGAGGAGGGCTGCGGCGAGCAGAGCCGCGACGGGCGGGGCCACGCCGGGAGGCCCGGCCAGGGCCCGCCGGAGACGCGCTCGCCACGGGGTCACACCATCCATTCGACCCGAAACCGCGCGCGGAAGGTAGCCCCTGCCGGAGGATCTGTCGCCAGCGGAGGGAAGGCGCCCACGAGACGACGGCGCGGCGGTGCGGCGGCGTCCGCACGAGCCCCCGCCGCCGTGTGGCCGACCGGCGGGAAGGGCCGGGAGCGGCGAGCGGGCCGTCAACCCTGCCTGTGAGGGCGGTCAGTCCGCGTGGAGGGCGGTGGCGGTGGCTGTGTCCTTGAGGTCGGTGACCGGGCCCTGGTAGAGGATGCGGCCCCCGTGGCGGCCCGGACCGGGGCCGAGGTCGATGACCCAGTCGGCGTGCCGGATGACGTCCAGGTTGTGCTCGATGACGACCACCGTGTGTCCCTGCTCGACGAGCTGGTCGAGGACGCCGAGCAGGGCGGCGATGTCGCGCAGGTGCAGGCCCGTGGTGGGCTCGTCCAGGACGTAGAGCGCCGGCTCGGTGGCCTCGCGCAGCTCCCGCGCCATCTTCACCCGCTGGCACTCGCCCCCGGACAGCGTGGTGAGCGGCTGGCCGAGGCGCAGGTAGCCGAGGCCGGCCCGGTCGAGGTGGCGCAGCCCGTCGCGGATGTGCCGGTCGGGCAGCCGGTCGAGGGCGTCGGCGATGGTCAGGTCGTCGAGGTCGGCGATGGACAGGCCGTTCACGCGGTGGCGGAGCACCTCGTCGGTGAAGCGCCGGCCGTGGCAGGTCTCGCAGACGTTCTCCTGGCCGTCCATGAAGGCGAGGTCCGTGTAGATCACGCCGAGGCCCTTGCAGTCGGGGCAGGCGCCGGCCGAGTTCGCGCTGAACATCCCGGCGGGCAGGCCGCTGTGCCGGGCGAACAGTTTGCGTACGGCCCCGGCGATGCCGGTGTAGGTGACGGGGGTGGAGCGGCGGTTGACGCTGACCGGCCGCTGGTCGATGACGATCGCGTCGTGCTGGGCGACCAGCTCGGCGGCGAGGCTGGACTTGCCCGAGCCGGCGACCCCGGTCAGCACGGTGAGCACCTGGGCCGGAATGTCCACGGTCAGGTTCCTGAGGTTGTTGCGGGTGGCGCCGGTCACCGTGATCATGCCCTTGGGCGGGCGCGGGGCCGTGTTGAGCGGCGTACGGGAGGCCAGGGCCGCCGAGGTGGCGGTGCCGGCCGACCGGAGCCCGTCGAAGGACCCCTGGAACACCAGCCGCCCGCCGCCGGCGCCCGCGTCCGGGCCGATCTCGACGATCTCGTCGGCGATCGCCATGACGGCGGGGTCGTGCTCGACGACCAGGACGGTGTTGCCCTTGTCGCGCAGCCGCCGCAGCAGGGCGGTCATGGAGGCGATGTCGTGCGGGTGCAGCCCGACGGTGGGCTCGTCGAAGACGTAGAGCATCTCGACCAGGCTGCTGCCCAGGTGCTTGACGGTCTTGACGCGCTGCGACTCCCCGCCGGACAGCGTGGGGGTGGCGCGGCCGAGGTGCAGGTAGCCGAGCCCGATGGTGATCATGGCGCGCAGCTTGTCGCCGAGTGCCGCCACGACTGGCGCGACGGCCGGGTCGCGTACCTCTTCCACCAGGGCGGCGAGCTCGGTGATCTCCATGCGGGCCATCTCGCCGATCGTGCGGCCGAGGAGCGTCGCGGTGCGGGCGGCCTCGTTGAGGCGGTCGCCGCGGCAGTCGGGGCAGGTCTCCGACCGGGTGAAGCGCTCGATGGTCTCCCGCTTGCGGTCGGACAGGTCGTCGGAGGTGTGCAGGTAGATGCGTTCGAAGCGCTCCACGACGCCCTCGTAGTCCTTCGGCGGCCGGGTGCCGAGCCGGGCGGCGTGCTCGCCGCCGTACAGCAGCGCGGCGCGCTCGCCGGGCGTCCAGTCGCGGAGCGGGGTGCCGGCGTCGAAGACGCCGATGTCGGCGTACTGGCTGTACCAGTAGCCGCCGTTGCCGAACCCGGGCAGCAGGATCGCCCCGTCGGCGAGCGATCTGTCCAGGTCCAGGAACCGTTCGACGGCGCTCACGACGATCTCGCCGATCCCGGAGCAGGACGGGCACATCCCGGCGGGGTCGTTGAAGGAGAACCGGTTGGACTCGCCCACGTACGGCGTGCCGGCCCGGGAGAACAGCAGCCGCAGGTACGTCCAGGCGTCGGTGATCGTGCCGACCGTGGAGCGGGCGTTCCCGCCGATCCTGCGCTGGTCGATGAGCACGACGGGGGAGAGCCCGGCGATCTCGTCGGTCTCGGGACGGGTCCATCGGGGCAGCCGGTTGCGGGTGAACGGCGGGAACGTCTCGTTGAGCTGGTGCCCCGCCTCGGCGGCGATCGTGTCGAACACCAGCGACGACTTGCCCGACCCCGACACCCCGGCGAACACGGTCAGCCGGCCGCGCTGGAGGTCCACGTCCAGGCTCTTCAGGTTGTTGGTCCGGGCGCCCCGGATGCGGATGAACTTCGGCATGCGTACGACGCTACGAACAGTTGTGGCCACTTCCTGGCCGCATCCCGGGGAAGACTGGAGGCATGGCGGACGTCACCCAGCGCATCCTCGCCCTGCTCGCCACATTGCAGACCGGGCGGGCGTTCACCGCCGCCGAGCTCGTCGCCCGGCTCGGCGTCAGCCCCCGCACCCTGCGCCGCGACGTCGACCGCCTGCGCGCCTACGGCTATCCGGTGCGGACGCGGCCCGGCCCCGGCGGCCACTACCGGCTCGTGGCGGGCAGCGCGCTGCCGCCGCTGGTGCTCGACGACGACGAGGCGATCGCGACCCTTCTCGGGCTGGCCACTCTCGCCGCGACCGGCCGGGCCGCCGAGGGCAGCGTGGACGAGGCCGCCACCCGCGCCTACGGCAAGGTCGACCAGTTCCTGCCGAAACGGCTGCGGCACCGGGCCGCCCAGCTCCGGGCGAGCCTGGAGACCAGCACCGGGCGGGCCCCGAGCGTCAGCGCCGACGTCCTGGCCGAGCTGGCCGAGGCGATCCAGCGCCGGCTCGTCGTCACCTTCGACTACACCGGCAGGGACGGCGCGGTCACCTCCCGGCGGGCCGAGCCCTACCGGCACGTGCACCACAACCTGCGCTGGTACCTGCTCGCCCGCGACACCGCCAAGGACGACTGGCGGGTCTTCCGCCTCGACCGCGTCACCGGCCTGCGCACCTCGACCAGCACGTACGACCCCCGCCCCCTGCCCGCGGACACCGCGCTCGACTACCTGCGCCAGGGACTCGGCAAGGACCGCGAGCGCGTCGTCCTCACCGTCGAGGCGTCGCTGGCCGACGTCGCCGACGCCTTCGCCTACGAGGACGCCGACCTGGAGGCACTGGGGGAGCGGCGGACCAGGGCCGTGCTGGCGCTCGACACCTGGCAGTGGCTGCTGCTCCGCCTCGCCTTCCTGGACGTCCCCTTCACCGTCGAGGAGCCGGAACGTTTTCGCGCCGCGCTCCGGTCCTTCGGGGCGCGTCTAAGCGGCGGGGGCGGCCCGGCGCAGCCGGTCGCGCAGCCGGGCGAGCACCGGCGGGCCGCCCGCGAGGCACCACAGCGCGATGACCGGGTCGCAGACGGCGCAGCCGAAGGAGGAGTCGCCGACGAAGGCGAGGATGGGGCTGGCGTTGAGGTGGTGGAGGACGTCCCAGGCCGTGTGGAGCAGCCAGCCCACGCCGATCCACGTCCAGCTTTCCAGGCCGCGGAAGGCGACGTAGGTCATGACGACCGGGAGGACGAACTCGGCGTACCCGAGCCCGCCGCCGCTCAGGTACGCGGCACCCGCGCCGGCGACCAGCACGGCGTTGGCCCGGCGGCGGTGCGGGTCGGGGATCAGGGAGAGCAGGCAGACGCAGACGATCCCGATGAGGATCGGCATGAGGATGGACATGAGGTTGGACACGGGGGAACACGCTAGGGCCGGCCGATCGCCGGCCCCAGTGGCTGGAACGACAATTTCCCACGGGTTCCCGCCACCGCCTACGGTGTCCCGCATGCACACGGTGGCGGTCCTGGCGCTGGACCAGGTGGTGGCGGCCGACCTGGCGACGCCGGTCGAGGTGTTCGGGCGGGTCAGGGTGGACGGACGGCGGGCGTACCGCGTGCTGGTCTGCGCGGTGACGCCGCAGGTCGCGAGCGACGCCTTCACGATCGTCGCCCCGCACGGCCTGGAGGCGCTGCGCGAGGCGGACACCGTCGTCGTGCCGGGCTGCTCCGAGGGGGCCGCCCCGCCCGGCCCGGCGGCGCTGGAGGCGTTGCGCGCCGCGGCGGCCGGCGGTGTCCGGATCGCCTCCATCTGCGTGGGGGCGTTCACCCTCGCCGCCGCCGGGCTGCTCGACGGGCTCAGCGCCACCACGCACTGGGCCGCGGCGGCGCGGCTGGCGGAGGCGTACCCGCTGGTGGACGTGCGGCCGGCCGTCCTCTACGTGGACAACGGCCAGATCCTCACCTCCGCCGGCGCCGCGGCCGGGCTGGACCTGTGCCTGCACCTGATCCGGCGCGACCTCGGCTCGGCGGTGGCCGCCGACGCGGCCCGCCTGGCGGTGACGCCGCTGGAACGCGAGGGCGGACAGGCGCAGTTCGTCACGCACGCCCGGCCGCCGGCGCCGCGCGGCTCGCTGCTGGAGCCGGTGCTGTGCTGGATCGAGGACAACCTCGCCGCCGAGCTGACGCCGGCCGGCATGGCGGCGCGCGCCGGGATGAGCGAGCGCACCTTCGGCCGCCGCTTCCGCGAGCAGACCGGCACCACGCCGTTGCAGTGGCTGCTGCGCGCCCGGGTGCGGCGGGCCCAGCTCCTGCTGGAGACCACGGACCACGGCGTCGAGCGGGTCGCGGCGCAGGCCGGGTTCGGGTCGGCGACCGCGTTCCGTGAGCGGTTCAAGCGGGTGGTCGGCGTCACCCCGCAGTCCTACCGCGCCTCCTTCCGGACCCGCGGCCCTGCGGTCTGACCGGTCTCATGCAGATGTCGCGGCCACCTTGTCCAGGAAGGCGTACAGGTTCGTCCGGGTGCGGGCGAGTTTGTCCTCCAGGGTGAGGGACTCGTCGATGACGCCGCCGCCCGCGGCCTTCTTCCCGCCGCGCAGGTAGAGGGAGCAGGCGAGGTCGGCGCACATGTACTGGCCGACGGAGTTGCCCTGGCGGCCCGCCTCGCCGGTGCGGCGGGCGCTCATGAGCGCGACGCCGCCGTTGGTGTGCGTGGTCAGGCAGAGCGAGCACATGCTGCGCGCGGTGAAGCCGCGGGCCGCGCCCGAGGTCACGCGGAGCGCCACGCCGACGAGGGCGCCGTCGCGCTCGGCCACCAGGTACGCGCGTTCGGGCGCGCCCGGATCCCGCCAGCCGAGGAAGTCGAGGTCGTCCCAGGGCTGGTCGGGCAGGTCCTTCGGCACGTCGGCGCGCTTGGCCTCACCCTTCGAGCAGTTGATGAGGGACGCGCGGATCTCGCGCTCGGTGAGAGGTCTCATGAGCGGCGAGGCTAGTTTCCTTAATGCTATTATGCAAATGCTTAAAGGCTTTAAGTGATGGAGGGCACGTGGCACGAGCTGGACTGACCGCGGAACGCCTGACCCTGGCGGCGGCGGAGCTGGCCGACGAGCTCGGCTTCCACAACCTGACGGTCTCGGCGCTCGCCCGCCGGTTCGGCGTCAAGCCCGCCGCGCTGTACTCCCACGTCAGGGACGCCCAGGAGCTGCGGGTACGGGTGGCGGTCCTCGCGCTGGCCGAGCTCGCCGAGCGGGCCGCCGCCGCCCTCGCCGGCCGCGCCGGCAAGGACGCCCTGGTGGCCTTCGCCGACGCCTACCGCGGCTACGCTAAGGAACACCCCGGCCGGTACGCCGCCGGGCAGATCCAGCTCGACGACGAGACCGCCTACGCCAGCGCCGCCCGCCGGCACGCCGAGATGACCCGGGCCATCCTGCGCGGCTACGACCTGCCCGAGCCCGCCCAGACCGACGCCGTGCGCATGCTGCACAGCACGTTCCACGGTTTCGTCAGCCTGGAGACGCAGGGCGGCTTCGCCCGCACCCCGCGAGAGGTGGACGTGTCCTGGGCGAGAACCCTCGACGCCCTCGACTCGGTGCTCAGGAATTGGCCTCCGGACGAACCGGGAGGTCAGGCGGCGTAGTTCGGGTAGCCGTAGCCGACGACCTGGGAGGTCGGGCGGACTCGCTCCTCGACCTTGCCGTTGCCGGTGTTGCCCTCGATCGTGGAGATCGTGCCGTCGCCGTTGTCCTTGACGACGAAACCGACGTGGTTGATGGCGCTCAGGCTCTTGCTGCCGCTCCAGGAGAAGAACACCACGGCGCCGGGCTTGGCCTCGGTGCCCCAGCGGTCGTTGGCGGCGAACCACTTGGCGTGGGAGACGGTGTAGGCGTCCCAGCCGATCTGGGAGCGGGCGCCGCTCTGCTCGCCGACCCAGGAGACGAACATCGAGCACCAGGGGGCGTTCAGGTAGGCGTTCCTGTTGCCGCCGTCGCGCAGGACGGTCTCGCCGGCGCGGGGCGAGTCGGCGTACCACTGCTGGAACTTGGTGCCGCCGCCGGCGGCGTTCTCGGACGTGCCCACCTGGGCGCGGGCGAGGTCCAGCACCTGATGGGCGGTGACGTTCACGCGCGCGTCGCGGTTGCTGACGCCCTGCTGGGCGGCGGCCGCGGGCTGCGCGGAAGTGCTGTCGGCGGCCGCGGTCACGGCGGCGGTGGCGCCCAGGGCGGACACGGCGAGGGCCCCGCTCACCGCCAGCTTCGCGGCGTTCAGCTTCGGGGCACGGATGAAACGGCTGATGGCCATGAGGGATTGCTCCTTTGTGCTTCCGTGCCGCTTACCGGGTTAGCTGACGGGTTCGGGCGTGCGGAAGCTGCCCTACGGCACACGGACGTGCCGATTCACCCCGGTCGAGAACGGGTCCCCGGTTCCGCCTGTGGCGGATTCAGCGGCCGCGGGCATCGAAGGCCCGCGGTGGGAGTGGGATCGTACGCGGCGCCCGCGACGCGGACGCAGGCGAGCGCGGCCCGGTGGTCACTCGCTCCACGGCTGAGGTCGAGGCCACGCTCACTGGACGGTACAACACCCCTCTGACCTGCGTCATTCCCCGGTCACGAAATCCCCATGACGGGCGGCGAAGGTAATGCGCCGGTGTGCTCTCAGCCGCGTTCCAGTCCGAGCGCGGCGGCGGCCTCCTCCAGTGCGTCCAGATGTCCCTCGACCGGGCCGAGGCCGGCCCCCATCGTGTTGATCGCGAGATGCGTCGCGCCCGCCTCCCGCCAGCGTCCGGCGAGGTCTGCCAGCTCCCCGGCGTCGCCCGTCCACCCCACCCGGCCCTCCATGCCGAGCCCGGACGGGTCGCGGCCGGCCTGCGTGGCGGCCTCCTCGACCATGGCCTTGGCCTGGTCGAGCTCCGGCCCCGGAGCCATCTGGGGGAACCAGCCGTCGGCCAGCCGCCCCGCCCGCCGGTAGGCCGGGGGCGACTGCGCGCCGAACCAGACCGGGATCGGCCGCTGCACCGGCAGCGGCGCGAGCCCGGCGGCGCTCACCCGGTGGTGCTCGCCCTCGAAGGTGACGGTCTGCTCGCACCAGAGCCGGCGCATCACGGCGACCTGCTCCTCGATCCGCTTCCCGCGGGTGCGGAAGTCCGCGCCGAGCGCTTCGTACTCGACGTGGTTCCAGCCCAGCCCCACGCCCATGCGGAAGCGCCCGCCGGTCAGCAGGTCGACCTCGGCGGCCTGTTTGGCGGCCAGCACCGCCTGCCGCTGCGGCAGGATGATGATGCCGGTGACCAGCTCCAGCGACGTCAGCGCGGCCAGGTAGCCGAACAGCACCATCGGCTCGTGGAAGGTGGTGTGCACGTCGTAGGGGCCGCTCCAGCCCTGGTGCACGGCCGGGTCGGCGCCCACGACGTGGTCGTAGGCGAGCAGGTGGCGAAAGCCCAGCTCCTCGACGCGCCGGCCGTAGGCGCGTACGGCGCCCGGGTCCGCGCCGATCTCGGACTGCGGGAAGACGACACCGATCTGCATGCGTGGCTCCTGTCATCGTGATCTTCCCTCCCATCATCGCGGGCCTGTCGCGCCCGGCCCGCGACCGCCACGCTGCCCGGGGCGCGCGGTTTGGGCCTCAGGGCCCCGGGCAGCGGAGCCTGATGCGCCTGCCCGCCGCTCGCGGCCCCATCACCGCCGAGCTCTTCGAACGTCTCGCCGGGCCGCCCGCCGACCTGGACCCGCCGCCGGCGGCGCCGCGCCCCTGCGCCACGGCCCTGGCGGACGGCGACCTGCAGCTCGCCCTGTTCGCCTGCTACGAGCTGCACTACCGCGGCTTCGCCGGCGTGGACGACCGCTGGGAGTGGCAGCCGTCGCTCCTGGGCTTCCGGCGCGAGCTCGAACGCCGTCTGGAGGGCGCGCTCGCGGACGCCGTGCCGCGTCCCGCGCCGGTGCCGCCCCAGCAGGTACGCCGCGCGCTCAAGGAACTGGTCGCCCACGACGAGCAGCAGGGGCCGGGCCTGGCGGCGTACCTCCAGCGCGAGGCCGACCTCGACCGGTTCCGCGAGTTCGTCGTCCACCGCTCGATCTACCACCTGAAGGAGGCCGACCCGCACACCTGGGGCATCCCGCGCCTGCACGGCCGGCCCAAGGCCGCGCTGGTGGAGGTCCAGTCCGACGAGTACGGCGGCGGCAGGCCCGAGCGCATGCACGCCGAGCTGTTCCGCGGCACCATGACCGCCCTGGACCTGGACGACTCCTACGGCGCCTACCTGGGCCGGGTGCCGGGCATCACGCTGGCCGTCTCCAACGTCATGTCGCTGTTCGGGCTGCACCGCCGGCTGCGCGGCGCGCTGGCCGGGCACCTCGCCGCGCTGGAGATGACCTCGTCGCTGCCCAACCGCCGCTACGCCACGGCCCTGCGCAGGCTCGGCGGGGACGCCGAGGCGACCCGCTTCTACGACGAGCACGTCCAGGCCGACGCCGTGCACGAGCAGGTCGCCGCGCACGACCTGTGCACCGGGCTGGCGACGCAGGAGCCGCCGCTGACCGGCGACATCCTGTACGGCGCGGCGTGCGCCCTGGCCGTCGAGCGGCTGTGGGCGGAGCACGTGCTGGGCTGCTGGGAGCAGGGCGCGACCTCGCTGGAGGACGAGACGGTCGCCGCGACTAACCCACTAAATCAGTAGGTCTTGACGGATTTACTCCTCCGTGGTGTCCTCAAGTCGGCCGACCGCCGGAGAGGGGCACCCCATGAGCACCCGAGAAGAACCTCCTGAGAGCCGTACCGCGTTCAACGAGGACTGGGCGGCGACCCTCGTCGGCCTGGCCCTGCTCGTCCTCGTCCTCGCCGGCGTCATCCCGCCCGGTCTGGTGCCGTGATGACCGCCGGGACCGCCGCCGCGACCCGCACGTGGCAGTGGAGCGCGCTCGGCGTGCTCGCCGTCCTGCTGCTCGGGGCCGCCACCCGTTTCCTGGAGCAGAACGTCCCGTCCTGGTTCGCCGGCTCGGGCCTGGCCAAGGCCGTCGAGTTCCCCGTGTACGCGATCGTCCTCGGCCTGCTCGGCAACGCGGTGCTCACCGCGGCCGGGCTGCGGGAGCGGCTGTCGGGCGGGTTCCGCACCGAGTTCTTCATCAAGACCGGGCTCGTGCTGCTCGGCGCGTCGATCAACCTCAAGGTGATCGTGACCGCGGCCGGGCCGGCGATCGTGCAGGCCCTCGTGCTGATCAGCACGGTGTTCCTGTTCACCTGGTGGCTGGGCGGCCGGCTGGGGCTGGACGACCGGCTGCGGGCGCTGCTGTCGTCGGCCGTGTCGATCTGCGGGGTCAGCGCCGCCATCGCGGCGGCCGGAGCCGTGCAGGCCAAGCGCGAGCAGCTCGCCTACAGCGCCAGCCTGGTGATCGCCTTCGCGCTGCCGTCGATCTTCGTCCTGCCCGCGCTGGCCTCGCTGCTCGGGCTGAGCCCGGAGGTCGCGGGCGCGTGGATCGGCGGCAACATCGACACCACCGCCGCGGTGACCGCCGCGGGCGCGCTCGCCGGTGAGGACGCGCTGGCCATCGCCACCATCGTCAAGGTCACCCAGAACGCGCTCATCGGCGTCGTCGTGGTGGCGCTGACGGCCTGGTTCGCCTTCCGCGTGGACCGGCGGCCGGACGCGCCCCGGCCCGGCGCGGGGGAGCTGTGGCGGCGCTTCCCGAAGTTCGTGCTCGGCTTCGTGGCCGCCTCCGTGCTGGCCACCTGGTACCTCACCACGGTCTCCGCCGGGCACGGCAAGGAGGTCATCGGGGTGGCGAACGACCTGCGGACCTGGTTCCTCATCCTGGCCTTCGTGAGCATCGGCCTGGAGTTCCGGGTGGCCTCGCTGCGGGAGGCGGGCTGGCGGCCGGTCGCGGTGTTCGCGGCGGCGACCGTGGTCAACGTGGTGGTCGCGCTCGCGCTCGCCCTGGCGCTGTTCTCGGGGTTCGCCGTGTCGTGAAAGCGGCGTCGCCGCAGCTTGCGCGGCGCGGGCCGGATCCTCTACCGTATTTCCCACTAAACCAGTCGTTTATAGGGAATAGGGGTTGGGCCGGTGTTCCGTGGCGTCGCGCTCCGGGCCGCGAGCGTGATCCTGCTCGGGGCGATCTGGTGGGCGGTCGCGGCCGCCCACCTCTGGCCGGAGGTGTTCGTGCCGTCGCCCGGCTCGGTGTGGCAGCAGTTCCTGCTCACCTCCTCCACCCACGACGGGCAGCGCGGCTACGGCGGCTACCTGCTGTCGGAGCACCTGCTGGCCAGCCTGCGCAGGATCGCGCTCGGCAGCCTCTACGGCATCGCGGGCGGCGTCGCGCTCGGCCTGGTCGTCGGGCTCGTGCCCACGGTGCGGGCGTTGCTCAACCCGCTCATCACGTTCGTACGGACGCTGCCGCCGCTGGCCTACTTCAGCCTGCTGATCATCTGGCTCGGCATCGACGAGCCGCCGAAGGTCGCGCTGCTGTTCGTGGCCGCGCTGCCGCCCGTGGCCGTGGCCACCGCCGACGCCGTACGCGGCGTGCACGCCGACTACCTGTACGCGGCCCGCTCGCTCGGCGCCCGCCGATGGCAGCTCCCGTACCGGGTGGTGCTCCCCTCCGCGCTCCCCGAGGTGATCACCGGCGTCCGGGTGGCCGTCGGGGTCGCCTACACCACGGTGGTGGCCGCCGAGACCGTCAACGGCGTCCCCGGCATCGGCGGCATGATCCGCGACGCGCAGCGCTACAACCAGACCGACGTCGTCGTGCTCGGCCTGCTCGTCATCGGCGCCTCCGGGCTGCTCATCGACACGCTCCTGCAATCCATCGAGCGCCTGCTCGTGCCCTGGCGCGGCAAGGCCTGAAACCCCCGGAGGCACCAGCCCATGAAACTCCGCCTCGTCCCCGCCCTGGCGCTCGCCCTCTGCCTGGCCGCCTGCTCGACCGGCACCGGCGCGAGCGGCGGCGCCGCGAACGCCGCCAACGCCGACGGCAGCCCCAAGGAGCTGCGCATCGGCTACCAGCTCATCCCGAACGGCGACCTCATCGTCAAGGACCAGCGCTGGCTGGAGAACGAGCTGCCGGACACCAAGGTGACCTGGATCAAGTTCGACTCCGGCGGCGACGTCAACACCGCGATGGTGGCGGGGAGCATCGACATCGGCCTGGCCGGCAGCAGCCCGGTCACCCGTGGGCTGTCCGCGCCGCTGAACATCCCGTACCAGGTGCCGTGGATCTTCGACGTCATCGGCGAGAACGAGGCGCTCGTCGCCCGCGAGGCGACCTCCGCCGACGGGCTGAAGGGCAAGAAGATCGCCACCCCGTTCGCCTCCACCGCCCACTACAGCCTGCTCGCCGCGCTCCAGCGGGCCGGGCTCGCCGAGTCCGACGTCACCGTCGTCGACCTGGAGCCGCCGGACATCCAGGCCGCCTGGACGCGCGGCGACATCGACGCCGCCTACGTCTGGACGCCGGTGCTCGGCGAGCTGCGCAAGACCGGGAAGACGCTGGTGACCAGCAAGGAGCTGGCCGCCGAGGGCAAGCTGACCGCCGACCTCGCCGTGGTGCGCACCCAGTTCGCGACCTCCTACCCCGAGACCCTGCGGACCTGGCTGCGCCAGCAGGACCGGGCCGTCAAGCTGGTGCGTTCCGACAAGCAGGCCGCGGCCGCCGCGGTCGGCCGCCAGCTCAACCTCGCCCCGGACGAGGCCGCCGCGCAGCTCGATGAGCTGATCCTGCTCGACGGCAAGGAGCAGGCCGGGCCCGACTACCTCGGCACGCCGGACGCGCCGGGCAAGCTCGCCGAGAACCTGCGGGACGCGGCCGCGTTCCTCAAGGCGCAGAACAAGCTGCCGTCGGTGCCCGAGCTCACGGTCTTCCAGAAGGGCCTGGCCACGAAGGACCTGCGCGATGCGTTCAGCGGATGAGCTGACCGGCGGGTCGCGTACGGCGGCCGGCGTGCGGCTCGACGGCGTCTCGCTCACCTACCGCCCGCGCTCCCGCTGGTCGCGGGCCGAGCCCGTCGAGGCGCTGCGCGGCATCACGGCCGGCTTCGATGCGGGCGAGTTCGTGGCCGTCGTCGGGCCGTCCGGCTGCGGCAAGAGCACGCTGCTGCGGCTGGTCGCCGGGTTCGCGGCCCCGACCGCCGGGCGGATCGAGGTGGGCGGCGCGCCGGTGACCGGGCCGGGGCCCGACCGGGGCGTGGTGTTCCAGCAGCCGCGCCTGTTCCCCTGGCTGAACGTGCGGCGCAACGTCGAGTTCGGGCTGCGGACGGCGGGCCTGCTGGGGCCGGAGCGGCGGGCGCGGGCGGCCGGGCTGCTGGAGCTCGTCGGGCTCGGCGACGTGGCGGAGCGGCGGCCGTACGAGCTGTCGGGCGGCATGCAGCAGCGGGCCGCCATCGCCCGCGCGCTCGCCCCCGGCCCGGCGATCCTGCTCATGGACGAGCCGTTCGCCGCGCTGGACGCGCTCACCAGGGAACGCCTCCAGGAGGAGCTGCGCCGGCTCTGGCAGGCCACCGGCACGACGGTGCTGTTCGTCACGCACAGCGTGGACGAGGCCGTCTACCTGGGCACCCGCCTGATCGTGATGAGCAGGCGGCCCGGCCGCGTCCTGCTCGACCAGCGCTCGGACCTTCCCCACGCGCCCGACCCGCACACCCACCCGGACTTCCCCGCGGTGCGCGAGAGCGTGGCGCTGGCCGTGCGCCAGGCCGCGGCCGATGATGACATTGACGACACGAAGCAGGCGAGGTAGCCCGGATGCTCCGTTTCCACTGGTTCCTGCCGACGACCGGCGACGGCCACGACGTCCGCTCGGCCATCACCACGACCGACGCCTTCCGCCCCGCCGACCGCCCGGCGAGCCTCGCGTACCTGACGCAGGTGGGCCGGGCCGCCGAGCAGGCCGGGTTCGAGGCCGCGCTCACCCCCGTCGGCGCGGGCTGCCCCGACCCGTGGATCGTCTGCGCCGCGCTCGCCCAGCACACCGAGCGGCTGAAGCTGCTCGTCGCCTTCCGCACCGGGTACGCGCTGCCGACGCTGCTCGCCCAGCAGGCGCAGTCGTTCCAGGAGATCTCCGGCGGGCGGCTGTTGCTCAACGTCGTCACCGGCGGCGACCCCGTCGAGCAGCGCGCCTACGGCGACTTCCTCGACCACGACGCCCGCTACGCCAGGACCGGCGAGTTCCTGCACGTGCTGCGCCGCTCCTGGGCGGGCACGCCCTTCGACCACCACGGCGAGCACTACCAGGTCGAGCGCGGCGGGCTGGCCCGGCCGCTCGACCCGGCCCCCACGCTCTACTTCGGCGGCGCCTCGCCGGCGGCCGAACAGGTCGCCGCCCGGCACGCCGACGTCGTGCTCATGTGGGGCGAGCCGCCGCACGCCGTCGCCGAGCGCGTCGCCCGGCTGCGCGCGCTGGCCGGGCCGCTCGGCCGCGAGCTCCGCTACGGCCTGCGCGTGCACGTCATCGCCCGCGACACCGCCGCCGAGGCGTGGGCCGTGGCCGACCGGCTCCTCGCCGGCATGGACCCCGCCCGTGTCGAGGCGGCCCAGCGCCGCTTCGCCCGCTACGACTCCGTCGGGCAGCGCCGGATGGTGGACCTGCACGCCGGCTCGACCCGCGACCTGGAGATCCACCCCGGGCTGTGGGCCGGGGTGGGGCTGGTCCGCGAGGGGGCGGGCACCGCGCTGGTCGGCTCCTACGCCGAGGTCGCCGCGCTGCTGGGGGAGTACGCCGAGGCGGGGGTGTCGGAGTTCGTGCTGTCGGGCTGGCCGCATCTGGAGGAGGCGTACCGGGTGGGCGAGTACGTGCTCCCACGCCTCGCCCCGGTCCCGTCACCGTAACCCTTATGCCTCCGGCGTCGCCCGCCACCAGTACGACGGCCGCCGCAACGTGCCCTCGACCCGCCCGTCGCTCTTGAGCAGGTCCAGCA
Source organism: Nonomuraea sp. LP-02 (assembly GCF_036289125.1). NCBI lineage: Bacteria > Bacillati > Actinomycetota > Actinomycetes > Streptosporangiales > Streptosporangiaceae > Nonomuraea > Nonomuraea sp. LP-02. Next base: position 1,786,072 of record NZ_JAXCLK010000001.1, read on the forward strand.
GCGCCTGGCTGAACTCCGTACGGACCGCGCACGCGCAGCCGCGCCCGGCGAGCACGGCCGCCGCCAGGTCGCGCGTGCGCAGCTCCCGCCCGTCTGCGAGCGCGGCGAGCACCTCCGGCATCGTCGCCGCGGCGGGCGCGCCGCCCTCACCGCAGTCGTGCGAGCCGGGCTGTTCCGACAGGTACGCGTCCAGGCGTGTCAGGAACTCCTCCGACGAGGACGTCACGTCCTCCGCGCCCGTCCGCGGCGGGGTTCGCGCCGGCTCGTGCTGCTGGTCGAGCCGCCTGCGCTGACGTCTGATGCGATTACCCTTTCCCATGATCCAGGGACAGTAGCCGCTCGCCGCCGGCCGGAGCGCGTGGCAACGCCCGGCCGATCGGCAAGATTGCGTCAAACGCCGGCCGGACCTCACGCCGCCGTGCGGCGGCTCGCCTCGTGGGTGTCGCGGGTCAGGTCGACGAGCACGTCCACGTCGGCGACGATCACGACCGCGTAGGCGATGGCGGGGGACAGGACGGCGGGCCCGGCCAGTTCCTCCAGCGACAGCGCCTGGTGCCGCTGGGCGGGCACGACCGTCCGGTACGGTCCGAGCGGCGGCCGGCCCTCCGCGCAGAAGGTCAGCTCGACGCCGGCGTGGCGCGGCCCGACGTTGAACAGGTGAAGCCGGTCCCCGGGCGCCCAGCCCTCGGTGACCGCCATCCGCTCGGCTCCGACTAACGTCCTCATGCGCGACTCCCGTGTCTGGTGACTCCGCTTGCCGCTACCCAGACAGACCGGTCTCTATCAGGCGTCCTGGCTGGGCAGGGGAAAGACATGGAGACCGAACCGGGACGGGGGCGCGACAACGGCGGCTCCCCGCTCGGGCGCATCCTGCGGAGCGGGGCGGCGGCGCTCGCCAGCATCCACCGGCAGGGACTCGGGCGCTGGCTGCAGCTGGAGCGCGACGAGCTCATCCAGACGATCAAGGTGACCGTCGCGTGCCTGTTCGGCTGGTGGCTGGCCGCGTACGTGCTGAAGGTCGATCTGCCGGTGCTCGTGCCCATCGGCGTGCTGCTGACGATCTCCGCCACCGCGTACGACACCGTGGTGCGCGGCGTGCAGCAGGTCGGCGCGGTCTTCGTCGGCATGGCGGCGGCGTCGGGGCTGATCTGGCTGATGGGCGTCAACGCCGTGACCCTGGGCGTGCTCGTGCTGGCGGGCCTGGTGCTGACCCGCCTGCTCAACCTGCCGGAACGCAACGTGCAGATCCCGATCACGGCCCTGCTGGTGCTCGCCCTGGGCAAGACCTACGGCTTCGCCCGGCTGGGCGACGTGCTGCTGGGCGCGGCCATCGGCATCGCCGCGAACCTGCTGATCCTGCCGCCGCGCTTCGTCGACGACGCGATGCGCGAGCTCGGCGACCTGTCCGGCGAGCTGTCGGAGCTGGCCCAGGACATCGCCGACGGCCTGCGCTCCGACTGGGGGAAGGACGCGGCCGACGACTGGCTGGAGCGGGCAAGGGACCTGTCGCGGCGCCTGGAGCGGGCCAAGGAGGCGAGCGACCAGGCGGAGGAGTCGGTACGCCTGTCGCTGCGCCGCCGCCGCTACGACCGCCGGCTGCGGCAGGTGGCCGAGGCCGCGACCTGCCTGGACCACGCCTGCCACCAGTTGAGGGGCGTGGCCAGGGGGCTGGCGGACCTCGTGTCGGGCGTACGCGGGCTGCCGGCGCAGGAGGCGGCCGAGGTTCCCCGCCCGCTGGCCGAGGAGCTGGACGCGCTGTCGCGGGTGTTCGGCACGTTCGGGCGGCTGCAGCTCGGCCGCGGACGCGAGGAGGACCTGCGGGAGCTGCGCGCGGCCCTGCGCGAGGGCGATCGCCAGCAGCACGTCTCGCAGTCGATGTTCGGCCGGACGCGCGACGACCGGCTGCGGATGCTGCAGGGAGCGTTGCTGGAGGACTGCGCCCGCATCCGGCACGAGTTCGACCCCGACCACGGTCCGCACCGCGACGCCTTCCCCCGGCCGGCGGCGAGGACGTCCGGCGACGGCTCAGCCTAGGTCGGGGTGGGGGACGTACCTGTCGGGGCGCAGCCGGGCGAGCGCGGCCTCGTCGGCCATGAAGGTGTCCTGGTCGGCGATGTGCCAGCCCGCGCCCAGCAGCAGGGGCACGAGGGGATGCGGGCCGGGGACGGCGATCCGCCCGGTCCGCGCGCCGACGGCGGCCAGGGCGCCGAGCACCGCGTCCGCGCAGTCGCCCGGCGTGGCGCCGCCCGCCGGGCCGATCAGGGCGTCGTCGCCGGAGCGGCGGGCGAAGGCGTAGCCGTCCGCGCCGGTGGCGTGCAGGGTGACGTCCGGCTGGGCCGCGTACCAGGCGAGGGTGCCGGGGCGGGCGCCGCCGGAGGCGCGGGCGTCGGCGTCGGCGACCTCCCCCGGGAGGGCCGCGCGAACGGGCGGCGCGGGCAGCGGCGCGGCGGGGCCCGTCAGGTAGAGCAGCGGGGTCCAGGGACGCAGCCCGTGCCGGACGTACAGGGCCAGGGCGCGGGGATCGGAGCTGGCGAAGGTGACCTTCGGCCCGTCGCCGGCCAGCAACTCGGCCAGCAGGGCCCGGCCGACGCCGCCGGACTGCCGGTCGGGCAGCACGAACAGGTCGCCGAGGTGGGTGAGGTCCGCCCGGCGCAGCGTCCCGCCGAACCCGGCGGCGTCCTCACCGGGAGCGCGCGCTATCAGGAGGGTGCCGAACGCCCGCTCCGCGTCCAGGAAGTCGGCCCCGCGCGGCCAGCCGGTCAGCAGCCCGAAGCGGCGGGCGATGCGCCGCACGGCGGGCATGTCGGCGTCCGTGGCGGCAAGCACGGCGCTCATCGGCGGGCACCGGGGGAGAGGGCCACGTCCGCGCCGCTCGTCACGGGCTCGGCGGGGACGTCGTCGCGCACCTGCGCGGCGGTGATGGCGACGGTGGTGACGATGTCGGCGACCGTCGCGCCCCTGGACAGGTCGTTGACCGGTTTGCGGAGGTTCTGCAGCACCGGCCCCACCGCGACCGCGCCGGCGCTGCGCTGCACCGCCTTGTAGAGGTTGTTGCCGGTGTTGAGGTCGGGCACCACGAAGACGGTGGCGCGGCCGGCGACCTCGCTGCCGGGCATCTTGGCGTGGGCGACGGCGGGATCGATGGCGGCGTCGTACTGGATGGGGCCCTCCACCGGCAGGTCGGGGCGGCTCCGGCGCACCAGCTCGGTCGCCTCCCGCACCTTGTCGACGTCCGCGCCCGCGCCCGAGGCGCCCGTCGAGTACGACAACATCGCGATCCGCGGCTCCACGCCGAACAGCGCGGCCGTACGGGCCGAGGCGATCGCGATGTCGGCGAGCTGGGCCGCGTCCGGGTCGGGGTTGACCGCGCAGTCGCCGTACACCAGCACCCGGTCGGCCAGGCACATGAAGAACACGCTGGAGACCAGCCCGAGGCGCAGCAGCTCGAACGCCGGCCGGATCGTGTGCGCGGTGGTGTGCGCGGCCCCCGACACCATGCCGTCGGCCAGGCCGAGGTGCACCATGAGCGTGCCGAAGTAGGACACGTCGGTGACGGCGTCGCGGGCGAGCTCGACGGTGATGCCCTTGTGGGCGCGGCGTGCGGCGTACTCGCGGGCGAAACGCTCGCGCAGCTCGGGGTCGAACGGGCTGATCACGTCGGCCCCGTCCAGGTCCAGACCGAGCTGGGCGGCCTGCGCCGCGATGCGCTCGCGGTCGCCGAGCAGGGTCAGCTCGGCCACTCCGCGGCGCAGCAGCACCTCGGCGGCGCGCAGGATGCGCGGCTCCTCGCCCTCGGGCAGCACGATGCGGCGGCGGCGGGCCCGCGCCCGGTCCAGCAGCTCGTACTCGAACATGAGCGGCGTGACGACGTCGGTCCTGGCGATGGCCAGCCGGTCCAGCAGCACCGGGCCGTCCACGTGCTCGGCGAACAGCCGCAGCGCCGTGTCGATCTTCCCCTCGGCGGCGGGCGTGAAGCGGCCCTCCACGGCCGACAGGCGGGTCGCGGTGTCGAAGGTGTCGCGGTCGGTGGCGATCACCGGCAGAGGGATGACCATGCCGCGCAGCAGGCGCTCGACCGGCGCGGGCAGCTCCGTCCCCCCGGTCATGATCACCGCGGACAGCGAGGGGAAGCCCGGCGAGGTGTGGGCGGCGATCAGGCCGGGCAGCAGCGCGGCGGCCCGGTCGGACGGGATGATCAGCGCGGTGCCCTCGGTGTAGCGGTCGAGGATGTTCGGGAGCGACATCGCGCCCACCATGAGCCCGCTCGCCTCGCGGCCGAGCCCGTCACGGTCGCCGAGGAAGAACCCGCCGTCGCACGCCTGCAGCAGGTCGGCGACGGTGGGGGCGCGCAGGGACGCGGCCTCCGGCAGCACGAACACGGGCGTCGGATGCTTCAACGCGGCCTGCAGCCCGGCCGGCTCCGTGGCGCGCGTCACGACGACGGCGAGCTCGTGGGCGTGGTGGTGGACGAGCTGCCGCGTCGACAGCTCCACGGCGGCGGCCACCTCGGCAGCCGTACGGTTCCTGGCGCTGACCACGTTGAGCACGGGCGTGCCCAGGTCGGCGGCGAGCCGGGCGTTGAACTCGAACTCGGTCGGCGCGCCCACGTCGGTGTAGTCGGTGCCGACGACCACCACGGCCTCGCAGCGCCCGGCCAGCTCGCGGTAGCGGGCCACGATGTCGCCGGCGGCGCGGTCGGCGTCGGCGTGCACCTCGTCGTAGGTGACCCCGGCGCAGGCGTCGTAGGGGAGGCCGAGCTGGAAACGGCCGCGGATGGTGTTGATGAGGTTGTCCTCGCGGCCGGCCCGCACCACCGGCCGGAACACGCCCACCGCCCCCACCTGCCGGGACAGCAGCTCGACCATGCCGAGGGCGACCGTGCCCTTGTTGCTCTCCGCCTCGCCCGCCGCGACGTACACCGCACGTGTCATGCGCCCATTCTGGCCCGCCGCCTGAGCGGGTGTTTATCCGGTGGCGCCTGTCCGGCTCTGTGCCTAGGGTCGCGGCATGGCAGAGGAGTTCGAGGACCCGCGGCTGGCCGCCGTGTACGACCCGCTCGACCCCGACCGCTCCGACCTCGACGTCTACGCGGCGATCGCGGCCGAGCTGGGCGCGCGCAGCGTGCTGGACGTCGGGTGCGGCACCGGGACGTTCGCGCTGATGCTGGCCGCGCGGGGCCTGGAGGTGACCGGCGTCGACCCGGCGGCGGCGTCGCTGGCCGTCGCCCGCGCCAAGCCGGGGGCCGAGCGGGTGCGCTGGATCCACGGCGACGCCCGCGCGCTGCCGCCGATGGCCGTGGACCTGGCCACGATGACCGCGAACGTCGCCCAGGCGATCGTCGAGCCGGACGACTGGGCCGCCACCCTGGACGGTGCGCATCGGGCGTTGCGGCCGGGCGGGCGGCTGGTGTTCGAGACGCGGGTGCCGGCCCGCCGGGCGTGGCTGGCGTGGAACCGCGCGGAGTCGTACCAGGTGACCGACGTCGAGGGCGTGGGCCGGGTCGAGCAGTGGTTCGACCTGCTCGACGTCAGCGGCCCGCTGGTCACCTTCCGTGGGACGTGGGTGTTCGCCGCCGACGGGGCGGTGCTGACGTCGGAGTCCACGCTGCGGTTCCGGGAGCGTGAGGAGGTCGAGCAGGACCTGGACGCGCACGGATACGTCGTGGAGGAGGTCCGCGAAGCCCCGGACCGGCCGGGCCGCGAGTACGTGTTCCTGGCCCGCGTCCGGTGACCGAAGGTGATACAACCCTGCCTTGACGTCACTCTGTGTGACGGGTGAGGCTGGGAGGTGTCAACGCCCGCCCGCAGGGGCCTGCCGGGTCTCTTCCCTGGTGCTCAACCCGGCCGGCCCCTGCCCTCGCCGCCGCGTCAGCTCGCCTGGCCGGTCGGCATGATGGTGACCTGCTGGAGGTTCGCCCGGGGCGGCAGGCTCGCGAGGAACCCGATCGTGCGCGCGACGTCCTGCGGCGTCAACCACTCCATCGCCTGCCGCGCCCCCTCCAGCCAGGCCCGCGCCCCTTCGTCGGTGACGTGGTCCTGCAGCTCGGTGCCGACGATGCCGGGCTCGACCGCCGACACCCGGACGTTCTTCGGCCCCAGCTCGGTGCGCAGGTGCCGGGACAGGTGGGTGACGTACGCCTTGGTCGCCGAGTAGACGGCGAAGTTCGGGAAGATGTTCTGCGCCGCGATCGACGAGGTGTTGACCAGGTCCGCCACGCCGAGCTCGGCGGCCGCCTCGACCAGTTGGGGGACGAACGCCCCGATGACGTTCATGAGTCCCGTGATGTTGAGGTCGATCTGGTGCCGCCACTGGTCGGTCGCCAGCTCCTCCACGGGCGCGGGCAGCATGACGCCCGCGTTGTTGAACAGCAGGTCGGCGCCGCCGAGCTCGTTCGCGACGCGCCCGGCGGCCGCGCGCACCGCTGCCTCGTCGGTCACGTCGGCGGCGAGGGCCAGGGCTTGGCCGCCGGCCGTGGCGACGCGGTCGACCAGGGCGTCCAGGCGCTCCGCGCGCCGGGCCAGGACGACGACGTGCGCGCCGAGCTCGGCCAGGTGCTCGGCGGTGGCCTCGCCGATGCCGCTGGAGGCTCCGGTGACCACCGCGACGCGGCCGGCGAGGGGACGAGCGGAGGTGTGCGTGGTCATGAGAGGTGGGTCCTTTCCGGGGTCCGGTGCGGGAGTTCCGCCTCTTCAGCACACCACCCCGTGACCCCTCGCCAGGGGGCCTGGACGCGCCCTGACCAGGCAGGTTCCCGGGAGGCAGGTACTGACAGGGCCACCTACGCCAGGGGCCGCCGGGTCCCCGTCCGGCCACAATGGGAGGCATGGACCGTAGCCGCGAGCTCGCCGACTTCCTGCGCTCCCGGCGCGCCAGGATCACTCCCGACCGTACGGGGCTCCCCGCCGACGGCCGGGCCCGCCGGGTGCCCGGGCTGCGCCGCGACGAGGTCGCCCGGCTGGCCGGGGTCAGCACCGAGTACTACACGCGCCTCGAACAGGGCCGCGCCGGCAACCCGTCGCCCGAGGTCGTCGAGGCGCTCGCGCGGGCGCTCGAACTCGACCTCGCCGAGCGCGAGCACCTCACCGACCTGCTCGCCCGGCCCGCCCGGCGGGCGCCGGTCAGCCCGCAGCGCGTCCGGCCGGGGCTCCACCTGATGTTGCGTACGCTCGACCACGTGCCCGCGTTCGTCGTCGGGCGGCGTACGGACATCCTGGCCGCCAACCGCTTGGCCCGGACCGTCCTTACGGACTTCGACGCCCTTCCGGTTCCGCAGCGTAATCTCGCCCGTTACTACCTGCTGGATCCCGCGGCCCGGGAGCGTACGGGGGACTGGGAGCGCATCGCCGCCGAGACCGTCGCCATGCTGCGGCTCGAAGCCGGCCGTTACCCCGGGGACCGCCGGCTCGCCGACCTCGTGGGGGAGCTGACGTTGCGCTGCCCGGAGTTCAGCACGTGGTGGAACGACCACCGGGTGCTGCGGCGCACGCACGGCTCCAAGCGCTACCATCACCCGCTGGTCGGGGACCTGCACTTCTCGTACGAGTCCCTGCAGCCTCCGGGGGACCCCGACCAGACGTTGTGCGTGTACAACGTGGAGCCGGGGTCCTCGACCGAGGAGGCCCTGCGCCTGCTCGCCGACTGGACGGCGCCGTCCGTGCCCGGCAGTTATGAATCTACTTTGTAAAGGCGCCGGGGCTGCACAAAACCCTCAAGATCAACAATGGAACGGGCTTCGCCCGTACATCCTCAACAACCGGAAAGCTTCACCGTCGTGCCACTGGCTGCCTCAGCAAGGTCTTGGGCTCGGGATCGGTGAAGTCGGTCAGATAGATCTCGTGGTGCAGGCCGTTGCGTACCAGGCCGTGCTCGGCCATGAAGGCGTCCATCAGGTCGAGTGACACCTTCTCCTCGCTGTAGGGGCCCTCGTGGAGCAGCTCCACGCACTCTCCCTCGGTGAAGATGACCACCTGGACGCGGTCGACGGCGGCGCCGGACGGGCGAGCCTGCTCGCGTGCCGCCTCGACCGTCCCGGGTTCGGGTACGTCGGGCAGCGGCAGCAGGAGGTGCCACCGCCACTGGTCGCGCGGCACTTCCAGCGGGGGCAGGGTGGTGTCCTCCACCCACCAGCGGCCTTCGAGGGGGCCGGCTGGGCCGCCCATGGCGGCGGCCACGGCGTGGAGGGCGCCGATGGCCGAGAGGTGTTCGGTGCCGCCGGGCTCGCCCATGCCGGTGACGTTGAGGCAGGTGGTGGGGTCGCGGTGGACCAGTTGCGGTGTCATGGGTCCCTTCATCGGTTGGCCGGGCGGGGGTGGTTGCCCGGGTTGGAGCCCTCAGCATGAGGTCTCCCCGTGGGGGAGAGTCCAGTCGGTCAGCGGGCTGGGTCGCGGCGGCGTGCCGTGCGGAGGAGCAGCGTCGCCAGGGCGAGCAGAAGGGCGAGGGCGAGGGTGAGCCATCCTGGGCCGAGTCCGGCGACCCAGTCGGCGATGGTCGTCTGTATGGCGGTCACCGTGCCCACGATGGGGTCGTCGGTGTTCTGGCCTGCGAAGACGCGTAGTTCGTACCAGCCGTAATACAGGACGTACAGGCCTGCGAGGGTGAGCAGGGCGCCGCTGGCTCTGGACACGTACGGGAGTAGTCGCCGTAGCCGGGTCACGACGGTGGCGCGGGCCAGTGCGACCGTCAGCGACAGGACGGCGATGATCAGGCCCATGCCCAGGGCGTACGCGGTGAAGGCTGCGACTCCGCCGCCTGTTCCTTGTCCGGAGAGTGCGGCCGAGGTGACCGCCAGGAATGGTCCGGCTGTGCATGACAGGGAGGCGACGGCGTAGGAGAGGCCGTAGCCGTACAGGGAGAGTGGTGAGGTGGTGGGGCGGCCGGTGGCCAGTCCTGGGAGGCGCAGGATGAGCTCGCGGCCGGACAGCAGCCATAGGCCCAGTGCGACCAGAATCGCGCCGATGGCGAGGGTTGCCCATGGCAGGTGGTTGCCCACCGATACGGCCAGTACGGTCACGACCAGTCCGAACAGGCCGAAGATGGTGACGAATCCGGCGGTCATCGCGGTCGCCAGGACGAGCGCGCGGCGGATGGGGTGGGCCTGTTTGTCGTTGATGAGGAGGGTGAGGTAGGCGGGGAGCATGGCGAAGCCGCAGGGGTTGAAGGCGGCCACCATGCCGGCGGTGAGTGCCAGGGCCAGTGGTGTCTGGGTGAGGGAGGTCACGGCGTCTGTTGGGCGGTCAGTGTGCGGAGGTGCTCCTCCAGCCCGTCCTGGCCGAGTGGTCCGGACGCTTTTTCGAGTGAGCCGTCTGGTTTCATGAACACGAAGGTGGATTGTTGGCTGACTCCGAGTTTCGTCCATACGGCGCCTTTGGGGTCGGACAGGTGGACGAGGTCACTGGTGTCCGTGCGTTGGACGAATTGCTTCATCGCGGCCTCGGTGTCCAGGCCGGCGATTCCGACGAATGCGACGTCTTTGTGCTGGGCGGCCGCCGCTTTGACGGCGGGTGCGTCTGAGAGGCATTTGGTGCACCAGGGTGCCCAGAACCAGAAGGCGATGGGCTTGCCCGCGAGGCTTTCTCCCTGGAAGGTTTTGCCGTCCAGGGTTTGGGCGGTGAAGCGCAGTGCGGCGGGTGCCGTGGCCTTGCCTGTCTCCTCGTTACTGCCGGTGGGTGGGGCCGGTGGGGTTGCCGCGGGTACGGAGGTGTCTGTGGCCGCGGGTTCGGGCTCGTCGCGGGCGGTGGTGCCGCATGCGGTGGTCAGCAGGGTGAGCGTCATCATGGCGGCGGCTGCGCTTCGCAGGTTGCTCATGCCGACCACCGTAGATGTGCTCGGCTGTGTCACTTCTTACAAGGTGATGATGGTGGATCGCCGGCTACTGCGACGTCGTCGCTGTGGGCCGCTTCGAGCACTGCGTCCAGGAGCCCGGGGAAGGGGCGCGGCCCACTACGCCGCTCCAAGGCCGCCCTCGAACAGCTCACGTGCAGCTGGGCCGTGGAACTGGCCGGTGACGGCGTCCGCGTCAACGCCCTGGCGCCCGGCCCCGCCGAGAGCCAGGCTTTGGCCGCCGCCGGTCTGCCTGTGACCGTCGTTGCGCAGATCAAGCTCGACGAGGCCGCGCGTGTCCCGCTCGGCCGCCGCGGTGAACCCGAAGAGGTCGCCACCTGGATCCTGCGCCCGGCCGATCCCGCCCCAACCTGGCCCCACCTAGCACACGGCCGCGCCTGCGAGAAGGGGAGGATGTTCTGCTCTGCTCTCTTGAATGCCATGTCTAACTCGTAGGATGTATCGCTTCTGCGCCAGAGAACGGGTATTCATCCTCGTAAGTGCGGAGGGTATCGTGAGGGCTTGTGACGACGTTTCGGGTCAGCGAGGGCGCGTCGCGCGGCGCCGGTCATGACGGCAACGCCATCTGTCTCGGGGGTCCCTGTCACGGCCTGCTCACCCATGTCGACCAGGACATCGGCGTGCTGGCCGTCCCCGTGCCGTGCCGTTCGCCCGGTCAGCCCGAGACGCACGCCCGTTACCGCGTCACGCGCGAGCGGATCCGTTACCACGGTCAGGCCGAGCCGTACATCGCCCTGCACTGGGCCGACCCGCCCTGCTCGTGCGGGCGGACCTCCTGAGCCGGTGGCGGTACGCCGAGTGCGAACCCCGCCGCCGGGGCGCGGGTTCGGCTCCTACGCTGGGGGACATGGTGATGATCGATGGTCTGGCGTGCGAGGAATCCGGTGAGGGGCCCGCGCTGGTGCTGATCCATGCGGGCATCGCCGACCGGCGCATGTGGAGGCATCAGCGGGAGGTGTTGTCCGCTCGTCATCGGGTGATCAGTTACGACTGGCGGGGGTACGGCGAGTCGGCTGATCCGGTGGGTGAGGTCGTTCATCACCGGGATCTGCTGCGCGTGATGGATGGGCTCGGCGTGGAGCGGGCGGTGCTGGTGGGTGACTCGATGGGCGGCTCGTACGCGGTGGAGGCGGCGTTGGTGGCGCCGGACCGGGTGGCGGGGCTGGTGCTGATCGCCTCGGGGTTGTCGGGTCATGTGTGGCCGCAGGACATGCTGGCGCAGGTGCGGGAGCGGGTGCACAGCACGGTTCCGGCCGATCGGCTGGCTCGTTACCACGACGGCACGGCGGAGAAGGTGCTTGCCGAGGATCTGGACGCCTTCGCCCGCGCGCACGCGCTGTGGCAGGTGGCGGGGCCGGACCGGGGGCTGGATGATCTGGATCCGCAGGTGTGGGAGCTGGCGCTGGCGATGATGCGGCGGGTGTTCGAGCGTTCCTGGAGCTGTCCGCCGGTGCCGGAGCGGGATCTGCCGGCGAAGGACCGGCTGGGTGAGGTCGGCTGTCCCGCTCTGGTGATCAACGGGTTGGCCGACGTGCCGGGGATTCAGGCGGTGTCGGGGTTGCTGGCGGAGGGGATCAGGGGTGCGGCGCGGCTCGATCTGCCGGGGACGGGGCATCTGCCGCCGCTGGAGCGGCCCGCGGAGGTCAATGCCGCGCTGATCGGTTTTCTGGCGGGTCTGGGCTGGTGAGCGGTTCGTGGCGGGTCGTCGGTGGTCGTGGACGTAGGTGAGCAGGCCGGACAGTTTTCGGGGGTCCGGATGTTCCGGTTCCGGGTCTGACCGGCGGGCGCTGCTCGGCTCGCCGCCGGAGGCGGTGCCGCGCTTCGCGCGCGTGCCGGGGATCTGTTGACGAGGGTCCTGCTTGGCGGGTTCAGGCCAGGACGCAGCGGGTGCCGGTGTAGATCGTCGGCATGCACTTGTTGCAGTGGACGCACAGCGAGCGGGTCGCGGGATCGGTCCGCAGGCGGTTGACGAGGTCGGGTTCGCGCAGCAGGGCGCGGGCCATGGCGACGAACGCGAAGCCCTCGGCCATGGCCAGGTCCATGGTGGCGCGCTGGCTGATGCCGCCCAGCAGGATCAGGGGCGTCTTCAGGGCGGCGCGGAAGCGGCGGGCGGAGTCGAGCAGGTAGGCCTCCTGGTAGGGGTAGGCGCGGATGAACCGTTCGCCGGCGAGCTTGATGCCGAGGTGGGCGGGCTGTTTGAAGTTCGCGGCGAACTCGCGGATCGGGGCGTCGCCGCGGAAGAGGTACATGGGGTTGAGCAGGGAGCTGCCGGCGGTGAGTTCGAGGGCGTCGAGGGTGCCGTCGCGTTCGAGCCATTGGGCGACCTGGAGGCTTTCTTCGATGCCGAGGCCGCCGCGTACGCCGTCGTCCATGTTGAGCTTGGCCAGGATGGCGATGCGGTCGCCGACGGCGTCGCGGACGGCGCGGGCGGCGCCGAGGGCGACCTTGGCGCGGTTGGCCAGCGGGCCGCCGTACTCGTCGTCGCGTTTGTTGAGCCTGGGGGAGAGGAAGGAGCTGGCGAAGTAGTTGTGGCCGAGGTGGATCTCGACGGCGTCGAAGCCCGCCTCGGCGGCGAGCTTGGCGGCGGTGGCGTGGGCGGCGGTGATGCGTTCGATGTCGGCGGTGGTGGCGCGCCTGGTCATGGCGATGGCCTGCGGGTTGAATGCCGCGGACGGGGCGAGGGCGGGCAGGCGGTTGGACTTGCTGTTGGCGACGGGGCCGGCGTGGCCGATCTGGGCGGAGGCGGCGGCGCCTTCGGCGTGCACGGCGTCGGTGAGGCGGCGCAGGCCGGGCAGGGCGTCGGGGCGCATCCAGATCTGGCGGCGTTCGGTGCGGCCTTCGGGGGCGACGGCGCAGTAGGCGACGGTGGTCATGGCTGCTCCGCCGGCGGCGTGGGCGCGGTGGAAGGCGATGAGGTCGTCGCTGACCAGGGCGTTCCTGGTCATGCCTTCGAAGGTGGCGGCCTTGATGATGCGGTTGCGCAGGGTGAGCGGGCCGAGTTTGGCCTGGTCGAACACGTCCATGCGGGTCTCCGGGTGTCGGGGCCGCCTTCAGTCAAGCACTGACGGGGCTTTCCCTCGACCCCTACGGGGACGGCTTGTGGTGTCCTTCGAGGCGGCCGCCGAGCTGGGCGCGGAGGCCGGTCAGGAGGTCCGGGGCGGCGATGACGGTCCATCGGTCGCCGACGAGGTACGTCCCGCCGTACGGCTGGGCTTCGTCGAGCCAGGCGCGGGCGCCGTCCTGGGTGGCGAAGGTCAGGATGGTGTAGCGGCCCGCGGGGGTGTGGCAGATCACTTGGCGTAGTTCGGTGGCGTCGACCTGGACCTGCGGGTCGGCGCAGGCGGCGGCTCGCAGGAGCTGTTCCATGCCGGCGGCGGGGAGGGGTTCGTCGCCGGGAGGGGGCGGTTGCGGCGCGTGCCGGTGGGCGGTCGCGGCGTGGGCGGTCGTGGTGAGGGCCGGGTCGGGGGTGAGGAAGGTGGACACGGCCAGGCTCACGCCGATGAGGATCAGGCAGGACGCCGCGATGGACCGTACGCGTTGCAGCATGTGGCCAGATACGCAGGAGGCGGCGCCGCGGTTCAGTTCCCGCGCGGGTTTGTTATCGGCTGTGGCGGATCGCGGCGCGTACGGCGGTGTAGATGATGACCCACAGCACCACCGCGGGGATCAGGAACGTGAGGATGATCTCGGGAAGACCTAGGTTGACCATGGCAGGACCCTAGGGCGCCGCGGTTGAGAAGAACTTGACGATCAATGAACCGCCAGCTCGCGGGACGCGGCCCGGCCGGCGGGGAGTGCCGGCCGGGCGCGGTCAGGTGAAAGGGGGCGGGTCAGGTGGTGGAGCGGGCGGAGGCCGTCCAGGTGTTGCAGGCTCCGGGGGAGCCGTTGTTGTAGCCGCGGGTCATCCAGGCCGCCTGCGTAGGGCCGCGGCCGTGGTCGTTCTGCGGCCAGGTCTTGGCGCCGTTCTGGCGGAACCAGTTCACGGTGTAGTCCCATTCGGCGTCCGTGAACAGCGAGCCGCCCTGCTGGGTGGAGATGAAGGCGGCGGAGAAGCACTCGGCCTGCAGCTCGGACCGGCGGGAGAGCGCGAGGCGCTGGGCCTTGCCGGCCCTGGCCTGGGCCGCGGTGTAGTACGTCCAGATCTTGGAGATGTTCTGGACGTGGTGGCCGTACTCGTGGGCCATGAGCCGCGCGATCCCCAGCGGGAACGGCTGCCGCAGTTCGTTCTTGGTGATCAGCATGTACATGGTGCGGTCGGCGGAGCAGTAGAAGCCTGCGGCGCCGGTGGCCCAGCCGCCGCAGGCGGTGCCGACCTTCCTGGTGATGATGCGCAGCCGCGGCTTGGCGAAGGACATCCCCGCCTTGCGGAACTGCGTGCTCCACGCCCGGTTCAGGCAGTCGGTCACGCGGGTCAGGAAGCGCCGGTAGGCGTTCGTGCTTCCGGCGGGCAGGGAGCCGGGCGAGCAGTTGACGCGGGCCAGGCGGCCGGTCCTGTAGATCCGGTTGTTGGTGGCCAGCCCCTTGTTCATCGCCGCAGTGGTGGCTGCGGTGGTGGCCTGCTGGACCTGGGTCGCCGAGCTGGTGGAGGCGGTCGCGACGCCGGGGAAGGCGAACACCTGAGAGGTCGCGGCAACCGTAAGTGCCAGAGCGGCGTAAAGGTGACAGCTGACTGGAAGTTGCCGCCGCGTCAGGCGGTGAGCTGGGGAAGGACCTTCTCGCCGAACAGGCGGATCGCGCCGAGCACCTCGTCCTGGGGGAGCCCGCCGATGTCGATCAGCAGCAGGTGCGTGTCGAGGCCCAGCAGTTTCTGCTGGGCGTTGAGCCGGTCGGCGACCTCGCTGGGGTCGCCGCAGATCGCCGCCCCGGCCATCAGGTCGTCGAGGTCGATGGCCGCGCCGTCGCCGCGCCAGCGGCCGGCGAAGGAGGCATAGGCCCGCAGGTGGGGGCGCCAGCGTTCCCGGGCGTCGTGCTCGGCGACGAACACGTGGCTGGGCAGTCCGACGCGGCCGGGGGCGCGGCGCCGGTAGTGGGTGACCAGGTCCAGGTGAACGGCGGGGTCGCGTAGGGTGCTCGGCAGCATGAGCGGCAGGCCCAGCGTGGCGGCGAGGTCGGCCGAGGCCCGCGATCCGCTGCCGATCCACACCGTGGGGTGCGGCCGCTGCACGGGCCGCGGCGCGGTGGTGACGTTCTCCAGCGGGCCGCGGTACGTGCCGTGCCAGGTGACGTTCTCCTCGCGCAGCAGTTTCAGCAGCAGCCGCAGGTGTTCGTGGAAGCGCGGCCGTAACTCGTCGGGGGAGATGCCGAAGGCGGCGTCGGTCTCCCTGGAGACGCCGCGGGCCGCGATGAGCTCGGCCCGCCCGTCGGACAGCGCGTCGAGGGTGGCGAGCTCTTCGGCGACGCGTACGGGGTCGTGGTGGGCGAGCAGGGTGACGCCGGTGGACAGGCGCAGGGTGGTCGTCCGGGCCGCGATCGCGGCGAGCAGGAGCTGCGGCGCGGAGACGATGTAGCGGGTGAAGTGGTGTTCGCCGATGGCGATGCCGGTGAATCCGGCCTGCTCGGCGGCGACGGCCTGCTCGACCACGGCGCGCAGCCGCTCCCGTTCCGGTGGTGAGACGCCGGTGCGTGGATCCGGCAGGTGGTCCCCGAGAACCAGGAGATACACCGATACGGTCATGAAAGCCCCCGTCAGCGTGGGCGGTCGTCAGGCACCGGGACCGATCTGTGCGGATAGATCCCGGTGGGCCGCTGATTGTGACTATAAGAGCCGACGGGGCCGGTGCGCGGGCGTGGCGGTCAGGCGTCGCTCGGCCGGTGCGGGTCGGCCGTCGGAGCCGGTGTGGCCGGCGTCTGCGGGGTGTACAGGGCGCTGCCGGCCCGCCACTCCTCCCACGACTTGGTCCACGGCGTCGGCCCGTTGCCGAACTGGAGCTTGTGCTTGGTCCCGACGACCTTGATGATGTCGCCGCGCTGGGTGAAGTTGTAGAACCAGTGGGCGTGGGAGGTGCTGGCGTTGACGCAGCCGTGGCTGACGTTGCGGTGGCCCTGGTCGCCGACCGACCAGGGGGCGGCGTGGAAGAACATGCCGCTGTAGGTCATGCGGATGTTCCACTTGGTGCGCGTCCGGTACAGGCCGGGCAGGCCGATGGTGGCGGAGTCCATGATGATGTCGGGAGCCTTCTCCTGGGCGATCATGGTGCCGGACCAGCTCTCGAAGCCTGGTTTGCCGAGGCTGACGGGGATGGTCCTGACGACCTTGCCGTTCTTGCGCACGACGGCTTCGTGGGTGCCGTTGCGGATCTTGGTGATGTGCTCGGCGCCGACAGTGAAGGTCACCCGGCGGTCCTTGGTGCCCCACGTGCCGCGCCCGGCGCGCAGCCCGGCCAGGTGCGCGACCACCGTGACCTCCTCGCCGGACGGCCAGTACGACCGCGGCCGGTACTGCACCTCCCGGTCGCTCACCCAGCTCCAGGAGCCCTCGACGGGCTTGGACATCTCCACCGTCAGCGCGCGCTCGACCGCCGCGCGGTCCTCCCGCGCCGGCACCGGCTTCGACAGCGTGAGCTGGATCGGCATGCCGACGCCGACCCGCTCGCCGTCCATCGGCGACAGGCCGCCGTCCAGCACCCGCGCCGGCTTCAGGGTGGTGAACGTGACCCGCTCGGTGACCTGCCGGCCGTCGGTGCCGACGGCCCGCGCGCGCACGGTGTACGTGGTGGAGGGCTTGAGCGGCCACTGCGGCCGCCAGGTGCCGTCGGCGCCGGCGCTGCCGCTGATCTCGCGCCCGTCGGCGTCGGTGACGACCACCCCGGTGACCTGGCCGTCGGCGACCTTGACGGCGATGCCCGTGTCCGGGGGCACCTTCCGTGTGCCGTCGGCGGGCGTGATCAGCAGCCGGGCCGGGGCGCCCTGTGGCCGCGGCGGGGTGCCGGGCTCGCCCGGGGCGCACGCCGCGGTCAGGAGCAGCACCGCCGTGCAGGCGCTGAGAAGTAGGGTGCCGCCGGTCCGCATCGTGTGTGCCTCCAGTTCCCCACAAGTAGGCATAAGTCGGGCTACGTAGCCCATTAGTGATACGGATAGCGGCATTCCCACTACTGACAGTAATCATGCCGAGATGTCGCAAACGACCATTGATCACGCCATATCAGCGGACCTCCCCCTAGCGGATGCGGTCGTAGACCAGGGCGATCTCGCCCAGTTCGCCGCTCTGCTGATGGGTGAGCCTCCACCTGGAGGCCGGCAGGCCGTCGTCGAACAACCGCTGCCCGCCCCCGGCGATCTCGGGAACGATCAGGAGGTAGAGCCGGTCGAGCAGGCCGGCCGACAGGAGCGGCTTGATGACGCCGGCGCTGCTGTTGACGAGGATGTCGCCGCCGCCGGCGGCCTTCAGCTCGGTGACCACGTCGGCGGCGGGGGCGTTCACCACGCGGGTACGTTCCCACGGCGCCTCGGCCAGAGTGGTCGACAGGACCACCTTCTCCGTGCCGACCAGCCACTGGGCGTATCCGCGATCCCGCGGGTCGGCGTCGTCGTCCTCGGCGACCGAGGACCAGAAGCCCATGAACCCCTCGGCGTTGACCCGGCCGAGCAGCGCCGTCGTCGCGCTCTCCCAGATCCGGTCCATGTGGTCGCGCGCGACCTCGCTGGTCACGTAGGGGGCGAACGCCGCGAAGTCCCCCGGCCCGCCAGGGCCGTGGTAACGCCCGTCGAGGGTGAGGCTCAGGTTCGCGGTCACCCTGCGGCCGGTCGGCTCGGTCATGTCGTGCTCCTGGTGGTGTCGGGGGCGTGAAGGCCGGCGAGGATCGCGGCGAGCTTGTCGAGGCTCTGGCCGAAGCCGATCTCGATGCCCGCGACGAAGTCCGCGGACTCCACCGCGCTGTCGGTGATCCGGAAGTCGACGTCGAGCTCCGTCCCGGCGCCGGCGGGCCGCAGAGCGAGGTCGAGGTGGGCGGTGAAGGCGGGGGTGCCGCCGGGAAGCTCGGGGGAGAGCCGGTAGGCCAGGCGCTCGCCGGGCCGCACGTCGTCGACCACTCCCCGCGCCCGCCCCACGACCAGGTCGGAGCCGTCGGCGTCGTCTGCGTCGCGGTACTCGTGGACGATCCGGCCGCCCCGCCGCGCCTCGAAGACGAGCTCGGAGACGCGCAGGTCGTCCGGCGTCCACCAGCGGGCGAGCAGGCCGGCCTCGGTCAGGTGCCGCCAGACCTCCTCCGGGCTCCCGGCCAGCGACCGGTGGAAGGTGAACGAGCGGCCGTCGGCCCACCCCGGCTCCTTCGCGGCGAGCCGTTCCGCGTGGAGGTTGAGCCCGTAGCGGTCGTAGGTCTCGCGGGAGCCGCCGGCCTGGTCGGCGGTGTCGGCCAGCCGGGTGAGCGCGGCCGCCAGCTCCCGCAGCGGCCCGGCCCGCAGCGCGTACACGCGGCGCTGGCCGGAGCGCTGGGAGGTGACGAGGCCGGCGCGCTCAAGGCTCTGCAGGTGCTTGGTCGTCTGGGGCTGGCGGGCTCCGGCGAGCTGGGCGAGCACGCCGACGGGCCGGGGCCGCTCGGCCAGCAGCCCCACGAGCCGCCAGCGGGCCGGGTCGGCCAGTGCGGTGAGGATCGCGTCCATGCCGAGAAGCATTCACCACAGAGAATATTCGTGTCAACGAATAATTTGGGGGTGGCGCGCCGGGGACGATCTGCGATAGGGAGAGATCATGACGTACGAGATCCGGGCGATCGGCGCGGTCGAGTCGCCCCTGGCGGATCGCGCGAGCGCCCCGAAGCAGGGCCATGAGGGCGCGCCCGAAGCGTGGCTGGCGTTCGATCCGGCGATGGCGGAGGGGATCGGCGATCTCGCGGCCGGTGACGAGGTGTTCGTCCTCACCTGGCTGCACCTCGCCGACCGGACTGTGACGGTCGTGCGCCCGCGGGACGACCCGCGCAACCCGCTGACGGGGGTCTTCAGCACCCGCTCCGCCGACCGGCCCAACCCGATCGGGCTGCACCGGGTGCGGGTGCTCGCGGTCGACGGGCTCCGGGTGCGGGTGGCCGGTCTGGAGGCCGTGGACGGCACACCGGTCATCGACGTGAAACCGGTCATCGACGCGGCACGCTAGGCGCCGCGCCGAGGACCGAAGCAGAGGCGAGGAAAGCGGGAAGGCTGGAGCGCCTTTTCGAAGAAAGAGAAGGAAGCCCTCCCATGGCCTCGCGATCTTCACCCTATCAGGCGGGGATCAGCTCGTGCAGCGTCGCCGGCGTGTAGATCCGCGCCCCCTCCGGCGCGTCGGCGGGCGCCCCCAGCCCGAGGTACGTGGTGTGCTCGCCGGCCCCGCCCTTGCGGGCCAGCAGGCCGGCCAGGTGGCGCACCGTCAGGTACTCACGCTCGACGATCGAACGCACCAGCAGGCCCGTGCTCAGCCGGTTGCCCTCGACCTGGTTGAAGGCGGGGCTGCCCTTCAGGTACAGGTGCAGCCACTTGACCCGCCAGCCGCCGTCGCCGCCGCGCAGGAAGACCAGCGGCAGCGCGACGCGGCCCGCGCCGCGCAGGTCGGACTTCATCCGCACCGTACGCGGCTCGAACGGCAGGCCCTGCTGCGCGGCGTCCCTGGTCATGAACCCGAAGAACGCCTCGGCGGCCTGGTCGAAAGGCTCGCCGTCGTAGACGTTGACCTGGGGGATGATGACCGGGCGGGTGGCCCGGCCGAGGGCGATGTCGATGAACTCGCTCGCGCCGTGGGCGGCCGTGGTCAGGTCACCGGAGTAGGTGGCGAAGTCGTTGGTGTAGTTCGTCCACGAGATGTACTCGGGGTCGCCGTAGGCGTCGTCCAGCATGAGCGCCGACAGGTCGTAGTCGGTGCGCCGCGCGGCCTGGCGCCAGTGGACGAAGAAGCGCAGCAGCTCCCCCTCGACCGGCGCCAGCGAGCCGCGCGGCAGCATGCCGAGGCCGGGCGCGACCGCCTTGCCCGACAGCGGCAGCGCGACGTCGAGCATGGCGGGCTCGACGACGAGCCTGCCGAGGTCGGGCAGCCGCCGCGTGATCTCCTCGTCGAGGAGGTCGGCCGCCTGCGCCAGCACGTCCCCGGAGAGCGGGGGCCGGGTGTCGGCGCTCGTCCAGGCCCGGCCGTGCCGGTTGACGAAGACGCGCCCGGCGGCCGGGGCGAGCCGGTTGTGCAGGTGCTCGCGCAGCGACAGCAGCACCCGGCCGGACGCGGTCCGCGCCGCCGTCGCGGCCGCCGCCAGCACCCGCTCCGGCTCGGTGCCGGTGCGCAGCAGGTGGTCCAGCCGGCGCAGCAGCGCGCCGGGGGAACTCTCCAGCAGCTCGACCGCCTCATGAGCGCGCCCGGCCGCCAGCGCCGCCTCCACGCGGCTGCCGAGCCCGCGCGCCCGGCGCTCGCCGCGGGCGACGTCGAAGACGTGCGCCGCGCGCGGCAGGTGCGGGTACTCGTGCGGGTGCAGGCGTTCGCCGAGCCGTTTCCACTGCTCGCGCAGGCGGGGCACGTCGCCCAGGGCGGCGTCCGTGGCCACGGCGTCCAGGGCGGCCAGCAGGGCGCGGCGCTCGGCGCGGCGGAAGGAGCGGAACCGGGTGGCGGTGGCCAGCGTGACGTCGCCACCGGAGACGCCGCAGGCCAGGCGGAGCACGTCGGTCACGGTGTCCACGAGCAGCGGCAGGCCGGCGGCCAGGCGCGCCTCGTTGACGACGGCGCGGTTCTCCCGCACCGGGATGTGGCCGGGGGTCTCGCCGGCGCAGAGCTCGGGCAGGTGCTCGGCGCAGAACGCGGCCAGCTCGCGCAGCGCCTCCAGGTCCTCGGCCGGCAGCGGCACCTGCGAGCCCGCCAGGGAGAGGTACAGCTCACGCGCCTCCGACCGCAGGTCGCCGCCCAGGTCCAGCACGGTGACGCGGTCGCCGGCCAGCGGGATCAGCTCGGCGTGCGCGGCCAGCAGGTCGGCGTAGGTGTGCGGGTAGCGGCCGTAGTCGGGCAGGGTGAGCAGGTTCAGCGTCTCCGGCGTGACCGCCTGGTCGGAGGCGTCCGGGCCGAGCAGCGAGCGCCACATCAGGCCGGCCCAGAACTCGGCCGTGGCGGGGACGTTGCGCGGGAAGTCGATGAAGTAGGCGTTGTGGCGGACGTGATCGCCGACCAGGTGACGGACGGCGGCCAGGATCCGTACGCCGAGATCGATCACGTTCTCCACGCTCAGCCCCGACAGCCGCTCCAGCAACGGCGGCGAGCAGGTGAAGCCGACGCTCAGCAGCGCGGCGTCGAGCTGGCGGGCGGCCACCTCGCCCCGGCCCGGCCGGCCGCCGCCAGGGGCGGCGTCGAGGGGCACACGTAACCTGCGGGTGATGACGAGGCTTTCCAGGTTGTCCACCGGCGTACTTTATCGCCGGGGACCTGCCAGGCCGTGCCTCAGAAGCCGCGCCTCAGACCTTGCGGCTCTTCCTGGGGCCGTCCAGCCCCCAGGAGATGATCCGGTGCGGGCTGATCCGGATGATCTGCCGGGCCAGGCCGGGCACCGGCGGCTCGTGGTCGCTCAGGGCCACCGCCGAGCCGCGGATCTCGACGCCGCGCGGCGTCCGAGGGTCGAGCGAGGCCAGGTCGTCCACGACGAACGCGACCGTGCTGCCCTGCTGGATGTTGCGGAACTTCTTCGTCGTGCCCAGCGCGCCGCCGCCCGGGTGAAGATCATGGAGGAATCCTATGGTCAGGCGGGCCTGCCCATCGGCCGGCCGCGGAGCGGGGCGACGCGAAAACCCGTTGCCGGTGCATGGTCCGCGATCGTATGGTGGTGCGCTCGTGATCACAGTGGTGGAGCGAGTCCTGCCCGCGCGGCTGGGGACAGGATTTCGATGGTTGCTGGCCTCGAGCTGGCTGACGAATCTCGGTGACGGGGTCGCCGCCGCGGCGGGCCCCCTGCTGATCGCGACGCTGACCCGCGACCCGCTGATGATCTCGCTGTCGGCGCTGGTGGCGTGGGCGCCGCCGCTGGTGTTCAGCCTGTACGCGGGCGTGCTGTCGGACCGCTACGACCGGCGCGTGATCGTGCTCGTCGCCAACGCGGCACGGGCCGTGGTGCTGGCGGCGCTCGTCGTGCTCATGATGACCGGCGCCCTGACCGTGGCGACGGCGCTGATCGCGCTCACGCTGCGGTCGGTCGCCGAGGTCTTCGCCGACAACGCGACCGCGACGCTGACCCCGATGCTGGTCGAGCGGGACGACCTCGTCATCGCCAACGCCCGCCTCGGCACCGGGTTCATCACGCTCAACCAGCTCGCCGGGCCGCCGGTCGGCGCGGCGCTGTTCGGGCTGGGCCTGGCCTGGCCGTTCGCCGGGCAGCTGCTGCTGGTGGCGGCGGGGATCGTCCTGGTCTCCCGGGTCACGCTGCCGCCCCGCGAGCGGCAGGCCGCGGCCGGCGGGCCGAACACCTTACGGGAGCTGGTGGAGGGGTTCCGCTGGACCGTGCGGCACGCGGCCGTCCGCACGCTGGCGCTCACCATCCTGATCTTCAACTTCACGTTCGGCGCGGCCTGGTCGGTCCTCGTCCTCTACACCCAGGAGCAGCTCGGCCTCGGCGCCGTCGGCTTCGGGCTGATGACCACCATCGGCGGGATCGGCGGCCTGCTCGGCACCGGCCTGTACGGCGCCATCACCCGCAGGGTCAGCCTCGGCGCGCTGATGCGGATCGGGCTCATCATCGAGACGTTCACCCATCTGGGCCTGGCCCTGACCCATTCGCCGTGGGTCGCCGGAGGCATCTTCCTGGCCTTCGGCGCCCACGCCTTCATCTGGGGCACCACCTCGGTCACCGTGCGCCAGCGCGCGGTCCCGCGCGAGCTGCAGGGCCGGGTGGGCAGCGTCAACACCGTCTCCACCTACGCCGGGCTCGTGGTCGGCTCGCTGATCGGCGGTGTCCTCGCCACCCGGTTCGGCGTCGCGGCGCCCTTCTGGTTCGCCTTCGCCGGGTCGGCGGTGTTCGTGGTCCTGCTGTGGCGGCAGCTCATGCACATCGCCCACGAGGACTGATCGGGCCGGCGCGCAGGTGCCGGCCGCGCGGCTCGGGGTCGGTGAGCACGCCGTCGTGGACCACCACCCGGCCGCCGACCAGCACCGTACGCGGCCGTCCCGTCACCGCCCTGCCCTCGTACGGCGTGTAGTCCGTCGCCATGTGGAGCGCGCCGGAGGTGATCGTCCAGCGGGCGGCGGGGTCCCAGACGGCGACGTCGGCGTCGGCGCCCGGCATGAGGGTGCCCTTGCGCGGATACAGGCCGTTGGCGCGCGCCGGGTTGGCGGCGGCCAGCTCGACGAACCGGGTGACGGGCAGGGCGCCGCCCGCCACGAACTCCGAGAAGACGACCGGCAGCCGGGTCTCGACGCCGGGCAGGCCGTTCGGCATGGCGCGCACGTCGGTGCGGCGCGACTGTTTCTGCGCCACGTCGTAGCAGCAGTGGTCGCTGCCGATCGTGCTGATCTCGCCGGTGGCCAGGTGGCGGGCGAGCCCGTTCACGACCGGGCGCGGGCGCAGCGGCGGGCAGCACACGAACCGCTCGGGGTCGGGCCCGGCGTAGAGGCCGTCGTCCAGCACCAGGTGGTGGGCGACGGACTCGGTCCAGGCCGCCAGGCCGCGCCGGCGGGCCGCGGCGACCAGCTCGACGGCCTCGGGCGTGGACTGGTGGACGAAGTAGACCGGCGCCTGCAGCGACTCGGCGATGGCCAGCACCTCGGCGACCGACGCGGTCTCGGCCAGCTCGGGCCGGGTGGCCGCCATGTGCTCGGCGCCGATCCTGCCGTCGTGGGAGCAGCGCGTCTGGGTGTCCTCGATGATGTGGTTGGCCTCGCAGTGGATCACCACCATGCCGCCCAGGTCGCGCAGCGTGGACATGGTCCGCAGGATGGTGTCCTCGTCGGCCATCGTCTCGCCGCGGTAGGTGGTGAACATCTTCACCGTCGGCATGCCGTCGGCGACCAGCGAGCGCAGCTGCTCGGGCACCGTGTCGTCCCATTCGACGACGCAGGCGTGCAGGGCGCTGTCGCACAGGCCGCCCACGGCCTTGGCGCGCTGGGCGTGGGCGGCGTCGGCGGGTGACTGGCCGGGGCGCGGGATGGCGAAGTCCACGATGGTGGTGGTGCCGCCGAAGACGGCCGCCGTCGTGCACTGGCGGTAGTCGTCGAGCGAGGTGAACGCGCCCGAGGTGAAGCCGACATGGCAGTGCGGGTCGACGCCGCCGGGCAGCACCAGCATGCCGGCGGCGTCGATCTCGGCCGTGCCGGGCGGCGCGGGCGTGCCGGGCTCGGCCAGCGCCGTGACCTTCCCGCCGGCGATGAACACGTCCGCCGGGGCGCTCCAGGCCGCCTCCGCGACCGTGCCGCCGCGGATCACCACCGGCTCGGGCCCGCTCGTCGGCCCGCTCATCGGCCCGCTCCGGCCAGGTGCGCCCGCCAGCCGCCGGCCTCGCTGATGTCGGTGACGCCCGGCGCCCGCAGCGCCTCGGCGCGCATCCGCATCGACAGCGAGCCGCTGCCGTCGGCCAGCTCGATGACGCCCAGCTCCAGCTCGGGCGGCTCGCCCGGCAGCAGGTGCTCGCGCAGGATCTCGTAGGTGACCTCGTACAGCTCGCCGGGCACCGCGTGGCCGCCCGCGCCGACGGGGTGGAGGCCGGGGAACTCGTCGCGTACGGAGTAGAACCGGTAGAGGGGCGCGGTCGTCGCCGGGCCGAGGAACCGCGCACCGGCCAGCGCGGTGTTCAGGCTGCCGCCTGACATGGCCTGGCCGTTGACGAACATGCGCAGATTCTCCATGGGGTGCTCCTTCTAGATGCCGGAGGGACGCTGCCGGGCGAGCGCCGGGTCGGGGACGGGCACGGCGTCGAGCAGCGAGCGGGTGTAGGGGTGCGCGGCGTCGCCGTAGATCTGCTCGCGGGTGCCGATCTCGGCCAGCCC
This sequence comes from Nonomuraea sp. LP-02, assembly GCF_036289125.1. NCBI lineage: Bacteria > Bacillati > Actinomycetota > Actinomycetes > Streptosporangiales > Streptosporangiaceae > Nonomuraea > Nonomuraea sp. LP-02. The sequence continues at coordinate 1,810,817 of NZ_JAXCLK010000001.1, forward strand.
GCCGTCGAGCATGACGGCGACCCGGTCGCACAGGTAGTAGACGACCGCCAGGTCGTGGGCGATGAACAGGATCGACAGGCCCAGCCGTTCGCGCAGGTCGCGCAGCAGGTTCAGCACCTGGGCCTGGACCGAGACGTCCAGCGAGGAGACCGGCTCGTCGCAGATGAGCAGCCGCGGCTCCACCGCGAGCGCGCGGGCGATGGAGATGCGCTGGCGCTGCCCGCCGGAGAACGAGCGCGGGTGGCGGTCCAGGTGCTCGGCCGTCATGCCGACCGTCTCCAGCAGCTCGGCGGCCCGCTCGCGGCGGCGCCGCCGGTCCGGCTCCAGCCCGTGCACGAGCAGCGGCTCGCCGATGAGCTCGGCCACGGTCATGCGCGGGTTCAGCGACGAGTACGGGTCCTGGAAGACCATCTGCATGTCGGCGCGCAACGCCCGCAGCTCGCGCCGCCCGGCGGCCAGCACGTCCCGGCCGCCGAGCAGGATCCGGCCGCTGTCGGGCCGGGTGAGGCGGGTGACGCAGCGCGCGGTGGTGGACTTGCCGGAACCGGACTCCCCGACCAGGCCGAGCACCTCGCCCGGCGCCACGTCGAAGGAGACGCCGTCCAGGACGCGCCGCCCGCCGAAGGTCTTGACCAGGTCGCGGACCTGGAGCAGCGGCTCGCTCACGATCCCTCCTCCTCGTTGCCGGGGGCGCCGATGACGGCGAGCGGCCGGGTGACGTCGCCGCCGATGCGGGGGACGGCGGCCAGCAGCGCCTTGGTGTACGGGTCGCGGGGCGCGGTGTAGATCTGCTCGACGGTGCCGGTCTCGACCGGCCGGCCGTGGCGCATCACCACCGCCCGCTGGGCGAACCCGGCGACGATGCCCAGGTCGTGGGTGATGAGCAGGATGGACATGCCGCGCTCGTCGGCCAGTTCGCGCAGCAGCTCCAGCACCCGGGCCTGGACGCGGACGTCCAGGGCGGTGGTGGGCTCGTCGGCGATGAGCAGCGCGGGTTCGGCGATGACCGCGATGGCGATCACGACGCGCTGCCGCATGCCGCCGGAGAACTGGTGCGGGTAGTCGTCGGCGCGGTGCTCGGCGTCGCGCACGCCCAGCCGTTCCAGCAGGTCGATCGCGCGGCGGCGGGCGACCTTCCTGGGCACGCCGCGGATGACGAGCGGCTGCATGACCTGGCGGCCGATCGTCATGACGGGGTTGAGCGAGGCCAGCGGGTCCTGGAAGACCAGGCCGACGCGGCCGCCGCGGATCTCGCGCATTCTGCGTGGCGGCAGCTCCAGCAGGTCGACGCCCTCCAGCTCGATCCGGCCGGACAGGCGCGCGTCGGGGTCCAGGCGGAGCACGGCGCGCGCCGTGACGGACTTGCCGGACCCGGACTCGCCGACCAGGGCGACCCGCTCGCCGGGGGCGAGGTCGAGGTCCACGCCGTGGACGACCTGCGCGGGACCCGCCGGCGACAGGTAGGACACCCGCAGGTCGCGGACGCGCAGCAGGGGTCCGGTGCTCAGGGGTGCGGTGCTCATCGTGCCTCCCGGCGGATCGTCGGGTCGTTGCGCACCCGCAGCCAGTCGCCCACCAGGTTGAAGGCCAGGGCGGTCAGCAGCAGGGCCAGGCCGGGGAAGGCCACGGCCCACCAGGCGTTGGTGAGGTTGTTGGCCTCGCCGGCGATCATCGCGCCCCACTCGGCGGAGGGCACCTGGGCGCCCACGCCGATGAAGGACAGGCCGGAGATCACCAGCATCACCGCGCCGACGTCCACGGTCGTCTGCACGTAGAGGGTGTTGAGCGCGTTGGGCAGGATGTGCCGGAAGATCAGCCGGCCCTGGGGGACGCCCAGGACGCGGGCCGCGTCGACGTACTCGGCGTCCTTGACCTCGCGCACCAGCGTGCGGGCCAGGCGGGCGTAGCCGGGCCACCAGGTCACCGACAGGGCGATGACGGCGGAGGACAGGCCGGGACCGAGCGCGGCGGACAGGCCGAGGGCCAGGATGATCGCCGGCAGCGACAGGCCGATGTCGGTGATCCGCATCAGCACCTCGTCGACGACCTTGCCGCCGAGCGCGGCGACGGTGCCGATCAGCACGCCGATCACGGTGGAGGCGGCGATGACGACCAGCGTGGCGGGCAGGGTGACCCGCGCGCCGTACAGGACCCGGCTCAGCACGTCCCGGCCGTTGGCGTCGGTGCCGAACCAGTGCTCGGCCGAGGGCGGCAGCAGCGCGTCGGTCAGGTTCACCGCGTACGGGTCGTGCGGCGCGACGAGCGGCCCCGCGGCCGCCATCGCGACCACGACGACGACCACCGCCAGGGCGACGCCCTCCACGAAGGGCACCCGGTGCCGGATCCGCGCGGTCACCGCAGCTGTGGCGGCGCTCATGCGGGCACCTCCGTCCTTGCCGCCTCGGCGGTGGCGGCCGTGCGGCGGGCGCGGCCGCCGGCATGGCGCAGCCGCGGGTTGAGCCAGAGCTGGACGAGGTCGACGGCGATGTTCGCCAGCACGAAGACCACTCCGATCACGAGAACGGTGCCGATCACGGCGTACAGGTCGTTCTGCAGGACCGCGGTCACCGCGTAGGCGCCGATGCCGGTCCTGCCGAAGACGGACTCGACCAGGACGGTGGAGCCGAGCATCCAGCCGAGCTGCATGCCGAGGATGGTGCTGGCCGGCACCAGCGCGTTGCGCAGCCCGTGCAGCACCACCACGCGCAGCTCCGACGCGCCGGTGGCGCGGGCGAGCTGGATGTAGTCGGAGCTGAGCGCGGTGAGCATCGAGGAGCGCACCGTCCTCGCCACCACCGCCACGAACGACGCGGCGAGCGTGATCGCCGGCAGCACCAGGTGCGCGACGGCGTCGCCGAAGGCCGCCAGGTCGCCGCCGAGCAGCGCGTCCACCGACGTCATGCCCGTGATGGCGGGCACCTGCCGGCCGAAGGACAGCTGCCCGGTGAGGGGCAGCACCCTGAGCTGGGCGGCGAACAGGAGCTGGAGCATCAGGCCGAGCCAGAAGACCGGCATGGCCGCGCCCAGCAGGGTGATCAGCCGGGCGGCGGCGTCCGCCGCCCGGCCGTTGCGCCAGGCGGCGTAGGTGCCCAGGGGCACCGCCACCACGATGTTGATCACCATGGCGGCGAGGACCAGCTCCACCGAGGAGGGCAGCATGGCCGCGACATCCTCCAGCACCGGCCGCTGGGTGAACACCGACGTCCCGAGATCCCCCTGGAACAGCCGCCCCATGTAGGCCAGGAACTGGTCCCACAACGGCCGGTCCAGGCCCAGCCGGGCGGCGACGGCGGCGACCTGCTCGGCCGTCGCGTTGCGCCCGGCGGCCGCACGGGCGGGGTCGCCGGGCAGCACCTGGGTCATCAGGAACGTGACGACGGCAAGGCCGAGCAGCACGACGACGCTCGTGACGAGCCGCCGGAGCAGCAGACGGGCCATGCGGAGTCCCTCCTCGTGCCGGTGGGTCAGCCGACCTGGACCTTGTAGACGTCCACGGTCTGGTGGTGGGCCGGCTGGTAGGTGTAGCCGGTCAGGCCCTTGCGCAGGACCGTCACGTACTGCGCGTTGGCCAGGTTGATGGCGTAGTGGTCGGCGGCGATGAGCTGCTGGGCCTTGCCGTAGGCGGCGCACCGCTCGCTGTCGCCGGTGGCGCGCTGGCCCTGCTCGACGAGCTTGTCGACCTCGGGGTTGTCGTAGCCGCCGCTGTTCTGGCCGTTGTTGATGAAGGTGGAGTGGAACTGCACGTACAGCACCGCGTCCGGGTCCGGGTAGGCCGGGAAGCCGTAGATCATGCCGAGGTCGGGCGTGGTCTCGTTGGTCTTCATGCGGTCCACGTACTGCGGGTAGGTGATGGCCTCGAGGTTCAGCGTGACGCCGATCTCGGCCAGGTTGGACTGCAGCAGCGTGGCCGCCTGCTCCATCTCGGCGGTGGCCTTCAGGTACGTCATGGTGAGCTTGACACCGCTCAGCCCGGCGTCGGCGAGGATCTGCTTGGCCTTGGCCACGTCGCGGGCGGGCTGCGGGGTGGAGGAGTCGAAGCAGGTCATGCCGCTCGGCAGCACGCCGACGGCCTTCTTGCCGGCGCCCTTGAGGATGGCGCTGACGTGCTGGTCGTAGTCGTAGGCGTAGCTGATGGCCTCACGCAGCTTCGGGTTCGACAGCGGCGAGTCCTTCATCTTGGAGAACACGTAGAGCTGCACGTTGGTGTCGGCCTTGTCGACGGTGAACCCGGAGCTCTCCATGCCCGCCCAGTCGGTGGGCGCGATGTCCATGGCGATGTCGATGTCGCCCGAGGTCAGCGCCGTCTTCTGGGTGGCGGCCTGCGGCAGGTAGCGGAACACCACGTCCTTGGCCTGGTTGGTGAAGCCGCCCCAGTAGCCGTCGTGGCGGGTGAAGCGGGCCTCCTGGTTCGCGGTGTAGCCGGTCAGCTTGTACGGCCCCGACCCGGCGTCGTTGGAGGCGAGCCACTTCTGGCCGTCGTCGCCGCCCGCGTTGGCGGTGACGAGCTTGGAGTTGAGCAGGTAGACGCGGGTGAGGGCGGAGGCGAACGGCGCGTACGGCTGCTTGAGCCTGATCGTGGCGTGGGTGTCGTCCACGACCTCGGTGGAGTCGTACGCCTTGACCAGGGACGCGACGCCGATGCCGAGCCGGGCGATGCGGTCCAGGGTGTACTTCACGTCGGCGGCGGTCAGCTTGGCGCCGTCGTGGAAGGTGACGTCGTCGCGGAGGGTGACGTCGAGCGCGGTGCCGTCGTCGTTGAACTTCCACGCGGTGGCGACCGACGGCGACAGCTCGCTGCCCTCGTAGCGCAGCAGCGTGTCGTAGGCGGGCACGGCCACCTCGTCCACGGTGGAGTTGTCCGCCTGGACGGGGTCGAAGGTCGCCGGCGGCTCGTTCTCGGCGATGATCAGCGTCTGCTTGCGGGCGTCCGTGCCGCCGCCGGCGGCGGACCCGCCGCCTCCGCACGCCGTGAGGGCGAGGGAGGCGGCCACGGCTGCCGCGACCAGGCGCAAGGGACGGACCCGGCGGGACCGGCCCGCCGTCGGGGGGATGGGGTGGGACATGGATCTTCTACCCTTCATGAGTACGCCGTCGCGGCGGCTAGCCGTGCCCAGATGGTGGGCCCGGCGGTGGGCCCGGCGGTGGGCCCGGGGCGGTCAGGAACCCGGGGCGGCCGATCGCGACGCCCTGGCGGGTGTGGGCCGCCAGTCTCCGGAGGCGTCCACGACGACGCCGTAGATCCGCTCCGCCGCCTGCGCGCTGACGTAGCCGTCGAGCACGTCGGCGACCACGGCGGCCGGGTCGCGGTCGAGCGGGTCGCCGTAGCCGCCGCCGCCCGCGGTGCGGTTGACGAAGCGGTCCCCCGCCCGCATCGTCGCCCGGTACATGCCGACCCGCTTGGCCCGGTCGGTGCCCGGCCAGAGCACCATCTCGCTCGGCTCGGGCTCCTGTCCGCCGTCCAGCGCCCAGGGGCGGGTCTTGCTCTTCTTCTTCATCGACAGCACCTCGCCGTCGGCGAGGTAGCGGACCTGCCGCAGCACGCCGACGCCGCCGCGGTGGCGGCCGGCCCCGCCGGAGTCCGGGATCAGTTCGAGCCGCTCGTGGAAGACGGTCGACTTGTGCTCCAGGACCTCGATCGGGGTGTTGCGCACGACGCTCTGCGACGGGTGCTGCTGGGCGTTGGCGCCGTCGTGGTCCTTGTGCGCGCCCCAGCCGATGCCCTCGTTGTTGCTGATGACGAAGTCCGACCCGGTACGCGGGTCGTGGCCGAGCGCCATGAAGCCGGGCTCGTCGCCGCCCGAGGACGCCGGGATGCCGTCGAGCACCTGCGCCAGCGCCTTGTGCAGCAGCTCGAAGGCGACGATGCCGCTCCACTGCGTGAACGTCGCCACCGGGTACTGGGCGTTGAAGAAGTTGCCCGGGTCGGCCTTGACGGTCAGCGCCCGGTAGTGGCCGGCGTTGGACGGCTCGCGCGCCGTCGTCAGCTCCTTGAACGTGGCCTTGGCCAGGCTCTCGGTCGCGCCGATCGGCAGGTTGACCGGGCCGAGGACGGCGCCGTCGGAGCCGTTGAAGTCGACCTCCATGCGGTCGCCGTCGATGGTGACCTTGACCTCCATGCGGATGAGGTCGTCGGTGATGCCGTCGTCGTCGCAGTAGTCCGCGGCCGTCCACGTGCCGTCGGGCAGGGCGGCCACGGCCTTGCGGGCGACCCGCTCGCCGTGCTCGATGATCTGCCTGATGGCCTGGTCCACGGTGTCGCCGCCGAACTTCTCCCACACCTGGGCCAGCCGGTTCTCGCCGGTGCGCAGCGCCGCGAGCTGGGCGTGGAAGTCGCCGATGGTCAGGTCGGGCAGGCGCGAGTTGAAGCGGATCAGCTCGATGATGTCCCGCACGACCTCGCCCCGGCTGACGATCTTCGTGCCCGGGAAGATGAGGCCCTCCTGGTGCATGTCGGTCGAGTCCAGGACGTAGCCGGGGGCCTTGGCGCCCAGGTCCATCCAGTGGGCGCGGACCGCCAGGTAGGCCGCCGGGCCGTCGTGCCCGTCGCGGAACACCGGCGCGAACAGCATCGCGTCGTAGGAGTGGGCGCCGCTCCAGTACGGGTAGTTCAGCAGGTAGACGTCGCCGGGCGCGAGGTTGTCGCGGCCGACGTACTCCACGCCCTTGACGATGGCGTAGTCGTTGGCGCCCAGGAAGGACGTGATGCCGGCCGCCTCGGCGGTCAGGTCGAGGTCGGCGTTGTAGATCGAGATGCCGAAGTCGAGCACCTCGTAGATGACCGGGTTGAACGCCGCCCGCACCAGGGTGCGGCGCATCTGCTCGCCCACCGAGACCAGGTAGTTCCTGATCACCTCGACGGTGGCGCCGTCCAGCCGCTCGCCCGTGCTCATGCCTGGCCTCCCGTGATCACCAGTTGCCCGTATCGGTCGACGGTGAGCTGCTGGTCTCCGAAGATGACCGTGGTGGAGGTGCCTTCCTCCACGATGGCCGGCCCGCTCACCTCGTGGCCGGCGCCCAGGGTGGCGCGCGCGTACACCGGGAAGGCGACCGTCTCGCCGGAGGCGACGTCGAACGCGGGGCGCTCGCCGATCGGCTCGGGGACGGCGCTGCCGGCGGGCGGCAGCTCGCGCAGGCCCGGCTTGGACAGCCGGCCGACCGCGCGCACCCGCAGCGTCAGGATCTGGCCGGGCTCCGGCATCGCGTGGCCGTAGCGGGCCTCGTGCTGCTCGCTGAAGCGGGCCAGCACGGTGGCCGCGGTGTCGCCGGGCGCCAGGTCGATGCCGAGGCTGTGCTCCTGGCCGTGGTAGCGCACGTCCAGGCGGCGGATCAGGGTGCGGTCCTCGGGCTTGACGCCCTGCGCGGACAGCACCTCCTCGCCCTGGCCCTCCAGCTCGGCGAACGCCTCCTCCAGCCCGGCCAGCGTCTCGTCGCTGAGGGGGCGCAGGACGGTGGTGGCGAACTCGTACTCCAGGTCCGACATGAGCATGCCGAAGGCGGAGAACGCGGCCGGCACCTGCGGCACGATCGTGGTCGCGATGCCCATCTCGCGGGCCAGCATGGGCGCGAGCAGCGGCCCGGCCCCGCCGAAGGCCAGCAGCGCGAACTCGCGCGGGTCCAGCGCCCGCTCCACGGTGATCTCGCGCAGCGCGCCCACCGTGCGGGCCAGCAGCACCTGGAAGACGCTCGCCGCGGCCTTGGTCACGTCCACGCCGAGCGGGTCGGCGAGCTTGGCCGCGACGGCTTCGCGGGCGGCGTCGGCGTCGATCGTCATGTCGCCGTCGAGGAACCCCGACGGGTCGAGGTAGCCGAGGACGAGCGCCACGTCGGTCACGGTCGGCTCGGTGCCGCCCGCCCGGTAGGCGACCGGTCCCGGCACCGCGCCGGCGCTGTGCGGGCCGACCTTCAGCAGGCCCTCGTCGATCCAGGCGATGGAGCCGCCGCCGGCGCCGACGGTGCGGATGTCGAAGATCGGGATGAGCAGCGGGAAGCCGTCGATGCCGGCCTCGTGCACCTCGCCGGGCTCGCCGTCCTCGATCACGCAGCAGTCCAGGCTGGTGCCGCCGACGTCGAACGTGATCACTTTGGCCAGGTTCTGCTCGCGGGCCAGGAAGGAGGCGCCGACGACGCCGCCCGCCGGTCCGGACAGCACCGTCATGAGCGGCGCCTGGCGGGCCAGCTCGGAGGTCATCGCGCCGCCGCCCGAGCGCATGATGTGCAGCGGGTGGGTCAGCCCGGCGTCGTTCAGCCGCGACTCCAGGGTGGCGATGTAGTCGTTCAGCACCGGCCGGATGTAGGCGTCGAGGGTGACGGTGCTGGTGCGTTCGTACTCGCGGTACTCGCGGGTGATGTCGGTCGAGGTCGAGACCGACACCTCGGGGTAGGCCTCGCGCAGGATGCGTGCCGCGAGCCGCTCGTGCTCGGGGTTGGCGTAGGAGTGCAGGAAGCAGACGGCCAGCGAGCGCAGGCCGTGCTCCTCGACCAGCAGCCGGCCGGCCTCGCGGACCGCGTCCTCGTCCAGCGGCTCGATCACCGTGCCCTGGGCGTCGATGCGGCCCGGCACGCCGGTGCGGTGGCGGCGGGGGACGAGGGGCGGCGGCGGGGCGTAGGAGAAGTCGTACATGTGCTGGGCGGGCACGTTGGCGCGGGCGATCTCCAGCAGGTCGCGGAAGCCCTCGTTGGTGATGATCCCGACGTCGGCGCCGCGCCGCTGCAGGATCGCGTTGAGCCCGAGCGTGGTGCCGTGGACGAACGCCTCCACGTCGTCCAGCCGGCCGGCGAGCCCGCCGACGGCGTCGAGCACGCCGCGCGCGGGGGCGTCGGGGGTGGTGGAGGCCTTGTGCAGCCGCAGCTCGCCGGTGGCGTCGTCGTAGGAGATCGCGTCGACGAACGTGCCGCCGATGTCGACGGCGAAGCGGGTGCGGCCGGGGTCCTGGCTCACTGGGCGCCCTCCGTGGGGTGAATGTCGGGAACGGCGGGCAGGTCGTCGCGGACGATCCGCCCGGCCTGCATGACGAGGGAGATCCGGCGCAGCGCGGAGAGGTCGCTCAGCGGGTCGCGCTCGGTGACGATCAGGTCGGCGAGGTGGCCCTCCTCGACGGCGCCGGCCTGCCCCCGCAGGCCGACCAGCCGGGCGGCTTCGAGGGTGCCGGAGCGCAGCGCCTGCTCGGTGCTGAGCCCCGCCTCGGCCAGGAACTCCATCTCCCGGACCGCGACGACCGTGTCCTCGATGGGCTCGCCGGGCGGGTAGTCGGTGCCGGCCAGGAACGTGATGCCCGGCCGCTCCGGGTCGTCGGGGTCGGCGACGCCGGCCGCGATGGCGGTGCGGATGCTGGCCAGGTGCCCGGGGCCGACCTCCAGGGCCCGCTCGATCTGCCAGGGGGTGAAGGAGTGCTCGGCCATCCACTCGGGGCAGCGGGTCACGCACAGCGTCGGCGTCAGGTACACCCGCTGGGCGGCCATCTGCCGGGCGGTGTCGGCGTCGAGCTCGTAGGCGTGCTCGTAGCCGCGCACGCCCGCGCTGAGCGCCTCGCGGATCGCCGAGCCGGCGCCGGCGTGGGCGGTCACGTACGTGTTGTGCTCCTCGGCGGCGCGGACCACGGCCCGCATCTCGTCGATCGTCATCTGCGCGCCGGTGAACGACTCGCCCTGGTGGGCGATGCCGCCGGTGATGAAGATCTTGATGAGGTCGGCGCCGGCGGCCAGCTCGGCGCGGGCGGCCCGCAGGAAGGAGTCGTAGCCGTCGGCGTAGACGCAGGCGCTGCCGTGGCCGTGCCCGCCGGTCGTGGAGATGGCGCGGCCGGCGCCCACGATCCGCGGCGCCTCCACCCATCCCTGGCCGGCGGCGGTGCGGACGAGGAGGTCGGCGCGGTTCTGCTCGTGCACGGAGCGGATGGTGGTGACGCCCGCGTACAGCGCGTCACGGGCCCGGGACAGGGCGCGCAGCGCCGTGATGCCGGAGTCCTCCGCCTCGTCGGTGGCCGAGAACGGGTAGACCACCGACAGGTGCGTGTGCACCGAGATCAGGCCGGGCAGCAGGTAGCGTCCGCCCAGCCGCACGGTGCGCGCCCCGGGAGGCGGGGCCTCGGCGGTGATCCGGTCGATCCGCCCGCCCTGGACGACGACGTTGGTGTCCCGCCGGACCTTGCCCGACCGCACGTCCACGACATGCCCGCCGGACAGCCACACCGGCTCGTTCGCGGGCGCTCGCCCGTCTGTCGCTGTCACCTGTCTCCTCATCTCTTCTTCTCGGGGAGGTTCTGCATGAGCCGCTCCGGTCCCAGGTCGGAGATGTCCACGGGCGGCTCGGCGCCGGCCACGAGGCGGCGCAGGGTCTCCGCCCACAGGGGGGCGAAGGTGAACGCGTACGTGCCGCCCGCGACGAGAAACCCGGGGCTGCCCGGCACCTCGCCGATCACCGGCATCTCGTCGGGGGTGGCGGCGAGCGGCCCGGCCCACGCCCGCAGCAGGCGCAGCCCGCGGACGAACGGCAGGATCCGCACGGCCAGCGCCATGTTGCCCACCATGCTGTCCACGCCCGCGTCGCTGCGGCCGTCGAGGTTCAGCCGGCGGGCCGGCCAGCCGCCGCCGACCAGCAGGTTGCCCGCGCTGACCTGTTTGACCGACAGGCCCTCGCCGATGTGCTGGACCAGGTGCGGCAGCCCGGCGGGGGAGCGGACGGTGGCGTGCATCTGGATCGCCACCGGGGCCAGGTCGAGCGTGATCCCCGCCAGCGCGGCGATCCGGTGCAGCCACGGCCCGGCCACGTCGATCACCACCGGCGCCACGACCTGCCGCGCGCCGGCCGTCACCCGCCAGCCGCCGCCGTCGCGGGCGACGCCGGTGACCGGCGCGAACGGCACCAGCTCGGCGCCGTGCCGCACCGCGTCGGCCAGGTAGGCCGGGGTGACCTTCAGCGGGTTGGCGTAGCCGTCGAGCGGGCACCAGGTGGCGGCGGCGACGCTCGGGCCGAGCTGGGGCAGCGCCGCGCGGGCCGCGTCGCCGTCGAGGATCTCGGTGGTGATGCCCGCCGCGTCCTCCCATGCCTGCTTGTCGTGCAGCTCGCGGACCTGGGCGGGGGTCTCGGCGACGGTGAAGCCGCCGCTGCGGCGCAGCTCGACCGAGGCGTCCAGGTCGTCCTCCACGTCCTGCCACAGGTCGCTCGCGGCGCGTTGCAGCGGCGTGAAGCGGGCGCTGTCCAGGGGGACGGCCTGGCCGGGCCGGCGGGTGTGGACCGCCTGCACGTGCAGGTTGCCCGCGGTGGTGCCGGAGCCCTCGCGGCCGGGGGCGCCGCGTTCCAGCACCACGACCCGGTGGCCGTCGCGGGCGAGCCGGCTGGCCGCCGACGCGCCGAGCACGCCGGCGCCGATGATCACCACGTCGGCGGTCGTCATGCGGCCTCCCCTTCGCCGGCCGGCTCCGTCCGGGCCATCTCCGTCCGGGCCTGCTCAGATCGGGCCTGCTCAGATCGGGCCTGCTCGGGTGCGGCCATCTCCAGGAGGGTCGTCACCGGGACGGGGCGGACCGGGAGGCGGGACGGGAAGACGTCCGGGGACGTCCTGGCCACGGCCGAGACGGCGAAGCCGCACTCGCGGCCCTGGCAGGGGCCCATGCCCGCGCGGGTCCACGCCTTGGTGGCGTTCACGTCGCCGGCGGTGGTCCCGGCGATCCTGCGGACCTCGCCGGCGGTGACCGCCTCGCAGCGGCACAGCGTGGCGGTGTCCGGCAGCGCGGCCGGCAGCAGCCTCGCCAGCTCGTCAGGAGCCGGGTAGAGCGCGTCGGTCAGCTTCTTGAAACGGTCCAGGCGGCGGCCGGTCCTGGCCAGGCCGTGCAGCTCGGCGGCGGGCACGTCGTGTCCCTCGCGGCCGAGGATGTCGAGAGCGGCCGCGAGGCCCCGGGCCGCCGCCGTGGGCGCGCCGCCGATGCCCGCCGCCTCGCCGATGACGTACACGTCGTCGCGGGTGGAGCGGCCGGAGGCGGTGAGGACCGGCGTCGCGTCGCCCGTCGCCGGGTCCGTACGCACCGCGCAGCCCAGCATCCTGGCCAGGTCGGACTGCGGGCGGAAGCCGTAGCCGACGCAGAGCGCGTCCACGGCGACCGTGCGCACCGCCCGCGTGGGAGCGGCGGTGGCGGCCAGCGTCACGGACGTGACCCGGTCGCCGCCGTCGGCGCGCACGACCACGGTGTCCTGCCAGAGGGGCACGCGGGCGCGGGCCAGGCGGGCGGCGTACCCGGCCAGCTCGCGCAGCCGCGCGGGGTGGCGTACGGCGCCGAGCGCCCGCAGGCCGGGCCGGTAGGGGTGGCCTGCCTCGGCGATCCCGGCGACGTTCACGCCGAGGGCCAGCAGCGAGCAGGCGACGGGAAGAAGGAACGGTCCAGAGCCGGCCAGCAGCACGTGCTCGCCGACCGGCGTGTGGTCGGCGGCGGCCAGGTGCTGGGCGAAGCCGGGCGTGGTCACGCCGGGCAGCTGCCAGCCGGGGAAGGGGAAGGGGCGCTCGTAGGCGCCGGTGGCGACGATCACGTACCGGCCGCGCAGGCGCACCGGGTGCTCGGCGGGGTCGGAGACCAGCAGCGTGCGGCCGTCGTCGTCGACGCCCCAGACCAGGTGGCCGGTGCGGCACTCGACGCCCGCCGCGCGTACGGCCTCGACCAGGCGGCGGCCCTCGGGACGGTGCTCGCCCCAGACGCGGGCGACCTCGGGGGCCGGCCGGCGGAAGTACTGGCCGCCCAGCTCGGGCTGCTCGTCCAGGACGGTCACGCTCAGCCCCGCGCCGGCCAGCCGGCGGGCCGCGGCGAGCCCGGCGGGGCCGCCGCCGACGATCACGACGTCCCGCTCCTCGTGGCGGGTCATGGCCGTTCCTCCGCGCCGGCCGTCTCGACGCGCATGCCGGGACGCACCGGGGTCAGGCAGGCCCGTACGCCGGGACGCCCGTCCACGGTCACCTCGCACTCCAGGCAGATCCCCATGCCGCAGAACGGGCCACGTGGCTCGTCGCTGACCGGGTTGTGGCGGAAGGTCCAGACGCGGTCGCCGACGAGCGCGGCGGCCAGGCTGACGCCCTTGACGGCGTTCACCGGCCGGCCGTTGACCTCGATCGTGACCGTGCTCGGGGTGGCCGGTGCCTTCGCGCTCATCCCCGGGCTCCGAGCGCGGCCTTCAGGCCCGACTCGGTGAGCACGGCGTCGATCGCGCGCAGCCTGGCCTCGTCCTCGATCGGCAGCAGCGGCGGCCGTACGTGGCCGCCGGGCTGGCCGAGCAGCCGCATGGCGGCCTTGAGCTGGGCGATGGGCGAGCCGAACACGCCGCTGTAGTCGGGGTTGATCAGCCGCGAGGACAGCGCGGTGTAGCGGTCGGCCCAGGCGCGGGCGGCGCCGGCGTCGCGGGCGGCGACCGCCTCGTAGTAGGGGACGGCGAACGGGGCGCCCATGCCGCCGCCGTCGATGTTGCCGTCGCCGCCGAGCTCCATGAGCACGGCCAGGCCGCGCCGGTGCAGGAAGCTGCCGAACACCCGGACCCGGTCGCTGACCGCCTCGACCGTGCCGAGCATGCGCAGCCAGTCGCCGGTGCTGTCCTTGATGGCGACGACGTTGTCCAGGTCCGCCAGCCGCGCGGCCAGTCCCGGATGGGCGGAGATGTCCACGGCGACGCCGCGCGGCCAGTTGTAGACCATGAACGGCAGGGCGGTGGCCGAGCTGACGCGGTCGTAGAAGTGCACGATCTCGTCCGGCCCCGGGTGGACGTACGGCGGGGGCGTGGCCAGCAGCCCGTCGGCGCCCGCCTCGGCGGCGTGGCGGGCCAGGGCGATCGCCTCGTCCGGGGTGTAGGCGGTGACGCCGGCGATGACGGGGAAGCGGCCGGCGACCTCGTCCACCGCGATCTCGACGACCCGGCGGCGCTCGTCGGTGCTCTGGCTGAACCACTCGCCGGTGCTGCCGTTGACCAGGACCCCGTGCACTCCCTGCGCGGCGTACAGGCGCAGGAGCGCGCGCCAGGCCTCCTCGTCGAGGAGCCCGTCGGCGGTGAAGGGTGTGGGGGCGGCCGGCCAGTAGCCGTGCCAGGTGACGTCGTCGCGGTCCATGCGGTTTCTCGACCTCGCGGGGTTGGTTTGGGATCGATTGCACAAGGTTGTAGCACCGTGTTGATTCCGGTCAAGAGGGAATATGGGTTTTTACTCGGAGAAATATCGCTGTTACATCGACGCACTGGCGATCTTCTGGCAGGATCCACGTGCATAATGGGATCGATCCCAAAGATCCACACCAGACAGGGGAGACGATGCGGATCGGACTGAAGGAGGTCGCAGCGGAGGCCGGAGTGTCCCGCAGCACCGCCTCACGCGCCCTCAGCGGATCCCCGCTGATCTCCGCCGAGACCCGCGCGGCCGTCGAGCAGGCCGCGGCCCGGCTCAACTACCAGCCCAACCGGCTGGCCGGCGCCCTGCGCTCGCGGCAGTCCCACCTGGTGGGCCTGGTGCTCAACAACCTCATCAACGCCTCCTTCCACACGATCGCCGAGGTGGTCCAGCGCCGCGCCGCCGACGAGGGCTACCAGGTGATGCTCGGGATCACCGACGCCGATCCCGCGCGGGAGAAGGAGTTCCTGCGCACCCTCGCCTCGCACGGCGTGGACGGCCTCATCGTGATCGGCACCGGCAAGAACGGCGCCACCACCAACGCCCTGCTCGCCGAGGGCACCGGCGTGGTCAACGTGATACGCCGCCCGGCCGACAGCGCCGCGCCGTCCGTGCTGGCCGCCGACCGCGAAGGCGCCCACGCGGCCACCTCCCACCTGCTCGACCTCGGCCACGAACGCATCGGCTTCATCGGCGGCGAGCTCACCGCCGACTCGGGGCGCGAACGTTTCGCCGGCTACGAGCAGGCCCTGCGCGAACGCGGCCTCGCCGTGGAGGAGGCCCTGGTCGAACGCGGCCCCTTCGCCCCCGGCTTCGGCACCGAGGCCGTCACCCGGCTGCTGCGGCGCACCCCCCGGATGACCGCGCTGTTCGCGGCCAACCACGAGGCGGTGTTCGGCATCCTGCCCACGCTGGCCAGCACCGGGGTCTCCGTGCCCGGCGACCTGTCGCTCGTGTGCTACGAGGACATCTCCTGGCTGCGCTACTGGTCGCCCGCGATCACCGTGGTCGACAACGGCGCCGCCGAGCTGGGCGAGCTGGCCATGAACCTTTTACTGCAGCAGATGAAGCACGCCGACGGCGCGCGCGACGGCGCCCAGGAGGCCCGCAACGGCCGGGCGTACCGGGTGGGTGCGCAGCTCATCATCCGCGACTCCACCGCGCCCCCTGCCCGTTCCGAGGGCTGAACGCCAGGGCGGCCCCGCCAGGGCGAGTGAAAGGAGCCGGCGCGGCGCTCTCGGGCGCCACGCCGGCAGGAGGAGCCTCGTCCGCGAGGCTTCCGCGTGCGGATCAGCAGCGGGGCTGCGCCTCCTGGTCCACGGTGCGCGGCTCGGGGCCGACCAGCAGGAGCGCCTCGCCGTCGGCGCTCATGACGCCGTCGTGCACGTACCAGCCGGCGGGGGCCGAAGGCTGCGCTCGCTGCCAGTCGGCGACGTACGACGGGGTCACGCCACGCTCGCGCAACATCGCCCCGACCTCGGCCACGGACTTGTTGACGTAGGCCACGCAGTGCAGGGGCTCGCCGGGCATGGCGATGCCGGGCGGCATCCGGTACTTCTCGCCGGGCCTGGCCAGCCGGCCGAGTGTGATCTGGGCCTTCTTGTCGAAGTCGGCCGGCACCTTGACGCCGATCGGGCAGCCGCCGGATCGGGCGCAGGATCCGGGGGCGTCGATGGTGGTGATCGGGCCCTCGGCGGGCACCGCCTCGCCGGCTCTCAGCCGGTCCAGGTCGTGCAGCACGAAGATCTGCCCGGCCTGGCTCGCGGAGGTCGCCACCACTTCGAGCGTGATGTCCAGGCCCCTGTCCTTGAGCTCGCGCTGGTACACCTCGGGCTCGGCCATCAGGTCCTTGACCGTGATCACGTAGTCGCCGTCCACGAGCCGGATGTCGAGCGCCGCGGAGGCGGGCGCCTGGGCGACGCCGAAGGACAGCAGGGTCGCCAGCGCGGCCAGGGCCGGCACGGTCGCCCACGCCCGGCGCCGGCGGGGCGCGCGGACCTGAGCGGTGGCGCTGGAGGCGGTGACCGAGTGCGCCGTGATCTCCTCCAGCAGCTCCCTGCCGATCGGCGTCATGCCGGGGCCGGCATCGGAGGCGAGGCTCGCCACCAGGCGGTCGAGGTCGTGCATCAGATCGCTCCCTTCGTCAGCTCCATGGCGCGCAGTCCGATGGCGGCGACATCGACGCCCGCCGCGCGCAACTCCCTGGCCAGGCGTTTACGTGCGCGGTGCAGCCGCAGCCGGGCGGCCCCGCGCGAGCACCCCAGGACCGTGGCGACCTCGTCCGAGCCCAGCCCTTCCCAGCCGGCCAGCGAGAGGATTTCGCGATCGTCGGGGCTCAGCCGCGCGAACGCCTCCCGAACGCCGGGAAGCACACCGCCGGGCCGGTCCGGCTCCGCCCATGCGGCCAGCTCCCGGCCGAGCCGTTCCACCAGCTCGCCGCGGCGCGACTCGGCCCGGCGGCCGTTGGCCAGCACGCGCCGGGCCACGCCGAACAGCCACAAACGCGCGTCCCGCCCGTCGGGGATGTCGTCGAGGCGGCGCCAGGCCGTGGTGAACGTCTCGGCCAGGGCGTCGGCGGCGTCGTCCGGTGAGTTCGTACGCCGCCTGACATAGGCGAGGATGTCGGCATAGTGGGCAACGTAGATCACCTCGAAGCGCCGCTTGCGGTCAGGGGGAGTCACGCTGCCTTCTCTCGTCCGGGGTCCCGACACCCTGTACCTGTCCGGACCGTCCGGATCGTTTCACCCCGATTTCTGGCGGCGTCGGATGCGAGACTCCGCGCCATGGATCCCCTACTTCCGGGCGGGCGAGAAGAGGCGAGGATCGTCCGCGGGGAGCTCCGGGCATGGCTGGTGAACGTGGACTTCACGGGGACGCGCTTCCGTTGCTTCGGCGCCCGCGGCAGCGCGTTCGACGGCTGCGACTTCTCGGGCGCCGCCGCACCCGCTTCGCGGAGTACACCTTCTTCGGCAATGTGCGGTTCGAGCGGTGCGTGTTCGACCGATCCCGGCTGCGGCAACAGACGGCCACCTTCGATGCCGAGTTCGTCGACTGCGTCTTCATCGGCCGCGTACGCGCGATGAACTTCTAACTCCTTCCGCCACATCGACCTGCGGGCCCAGCGCTTCCCCGGCCTACCCGGGTACGCGCTCCTCGACCGGATCGCCGAGCGGGTGAGTGCGGTGCTGCCGCTGGTGGACGGCTGGCCGGACGACGAGCACCGCCAGAAGGCCCGTTTCGCGCTGGACTTCCTCGCGGACTCGGCGTACGAGTGGAACGACGATCAGGCTCTGGTGAGCCCGGCGAGCATGGGCCGCAAGTTGCCGCCCGCCCTCCGGGAGGAGCTGTTCGCCACGGCGACCGTCTCCGGCCTCACCCGGTCCACGCCCGCCCCCTCACCGTCGTCGGCCACGACCTCACTGTCGCCGAACTCGCTGACGTCGCGCCCGCTCAGCTCGGCCACCAGGTCGCCGAGATCGGCGATCCAGCCCTTGCAGACGCCCATGGCCGGACACCTTAGCGGGGGGACAACCTCGACCCCCTTCACGCTCCGGCCGCTGCCTACGATGGGAAAGGTGGACAACCGAGACGAGATCCGCGACTTCCTCGCCACCCGCCGCGCGAAGATCACCCCGCAGCAGGCCGGGCTGGCGCCCGGGACCCGCCGCCGGGTGCCCGGCCTGCGGCGTGAGGAAGTCGCGGTCCTGGCCGGAGTGAGCACCGACTGGTACACCCGTCTGGAGAAGGGGCACATCAGCGGCGTCTCGGAAGAGGTGCTGAACGCCGTCGCCCGGGCGCTCCAGCTCGACGCCGCCGAGCGGGCCCACCTGTTCGACCTGGCTCGCGCCGCGAGCGCCCGGCCGCGGTCCCGCCCGCCCGCGCAGAAGGTCCGTACGGGACTGCAGCGGATGCTGGACGCCATGAGCGACGCGCCGGCCATCATCCGCAACGGCCGCATGGACATCGTGGCCGCCAACCAGCTCGGCCGTGCCATGTACTGGCCGGTCTTCCAGCAGCGGCGAACCGGCCCGCCCAACATCGCGCGCTTCCAGTTCCTCGACCCCGCCGGGCGGGACTTCTTCCCGCAGTGGGACACCGCCGCCGACACCATCGTCGCCCTCCTGCGCACCGAGGCCGGCCGTGACCCGTACAACAAGGACCTGACCGACCTGATCGGCGAGCTGTGCACGCGCAGCGACGACTTCCGCGGCCGATGGGCCCAGCACGACGTCCGCCTGCACCACACCGGAACCAAGACCTTCCACCACCCGGCGATCGGCGAGCTGATCCTGGACTACGAGTCCATGGACCTGCACGCCGATCCCGGTCTCAACCTGACCGTCTACACGGCCGCCCCCGACACTCCCGCGCACGACGCGTTGCGCCTGCTCGCCAGCTGGGCCGCCACCCAGGAGAACGCCGCCCGCTCCCCGCACGACGAGCGATCGCCCCACTGATCAGCCGGTGCGCGTGGCCAGCAGTCCGCTGACGGCACGGGCGCCCGCCGCGGCGACTCCGGGGATGCCCGAGGTGATGAACGGACCGCCGCCGGCCAGGTCGCCCACCACGTGCAGGCGCGGGTCGGCGGGGATCAGCCCTCCCGAGGGGTGCAGCGCGGCCAGCCCGCCGGAGAGCAGGGACGTGACCAGCGGCTCGGCCGCGCGGGGCACCGCCTTGGGCGGCGGGTTCACGGCGTTGACGACGACGTCGGCGTTCAGGTCGCCGCCGTCGCCCCGGACCCGGAACCCTCCCTCCGCGGCCTCGATCTTGCGTACGCCCGCCATGACGCTGAGCTGCCCGGATTCGAACAGCCGCAGCAGCGCGGCGGCGTTCACCGGGACCATGGGCGAAGCGACGCTGGTGGCCAGCCGGAAGTGCCCGCGCAGCCGTTCCCGGTCGGGCTCGGGCAGCAGCCGCCAGGCGTAGGGGCCGACGGTGTGCGCGGTCTCCTGGAGCACCCGCCGCCCGATGCGCGGGTCGCCGACGGCGGCCAGTTGCCGCCGCAACCGCCGTACGGGTTCCTCCGATCCCGCCGCCAGCAGCTCGGCCGTGAAGTGCGCGAAGTCCTCGCCCGCTTCGGCCAGTTCGGCGCGAAGCAGCCCGGCGAGGTCGTCGAGGGTGATGCCACCGTGCTCGCGGCACAGTGCCTCCACCCGTTCGACGGTCACGTGCACGGGCCGGTGGCCGAGCGGACGCTGCCAGACGTGGGGCAGCAGGCCGCTCCGCGACGCCAGCGTGATCGGCCCGGCGTGGCCGCGCGCGGCGAGCGACACCACCACGTCCACGGCGGTCAGCCCGCTGCCGATCACCGTGACGGCGGCCGCGGCCGGGACCTGGGCGAGCGTGTACGCCAGCGGATACGGATCACGCACGAACCCTGGAGCGCCGCCCAGGCCGTAGTGGTCCTGCGGGCTCCCACCGCCCACGCACAACGCCACCCGGTCGGCCGGGTGGTCGCGCCCGTCCTCGGTACGCAGCGTCAGCCCAAGGCCGTCGCCGGAGCGGGCCGCCGCGACGACCCGGGCGGCGACGAGCCGTGTCCGCCACCCCCGCTCGCGCAGCCGGGCCAGGGCGGCCTCGGCGGTGTCGGCCAGGTACGCGCCGTAGAGCGCGCGCGGCACCAGCGGCTGTCCCAGCAGGTCGTCCAGGTGGGCGGCGGCGCGCTCCCGGCCCAGCCAGGAGGCGTAGTGCCCGAAGTCCAGATGGCGGATCGACATGATGGCGGGCGGGGCGTTGACCAGCACGCCGTCCAGATCCGGCCCGTAGGGCCGGCCCCGCCACGGGTGCGCGGCCGGCTCGAACACGGTGACCTCCCCGATCCCCGTCTCGCTGACGGCCAGCGCGTCCAGCAGGCCGACCGCGGCGGCCCCGGCCCCGATGATCGCGATACGCACGACGTTTCTCCCTGTTCGTCCAAAAGGTCGCTTCGAGCCTCGGGGACGCCGGGACCGCGCTCCATTCCCTCCTTGCGGGGGATCGGCAGGAGCTGACCCCCTCACATGGGGGGTTGGCGAAGGAAGGAAGAACCGGCAAGCTGACCCACGTCGTGCCCCAGCACCTGGAGGAAATCCGATGACCCACCCGCCCCGCCACGCCGGGATCCTGCCGGCCGCCGAGCGGGCCGCCGACGCGCTGGAGCTCTTCAGCCGCGCGTCGGCCGGGCTGCGGCGGCACCTGCCGTTCGACGCCGCGGTGTGGACGGCCACCGATCCGGAGACGGGCCTGGTCACCGCACCCATGCTGGTGGAGAACCTCGGCTCGGGCGAAGAATGCGGCGTCTACTGGGAGAGCGAGCTGCTGGAGGAGAACGTCCTGCCGTTCCGTGACCTCGCCCGCGCGGCCGTGCCCGTGGCCGGGCTGCGCGCGGCCACCGGCGACCTGCCCTCACGCAGCGCCCGCTTCCGCCGGCTGCTCGACCGGCAGGGCGTGGACGACGAACTGCGGGCCGTGCTGCGGATCGGCCACCGGCCGTGGGGCGCGGTGAGCCTGTTCCGGATGCGGGGAGCGCCGGCGTTCGGCACGCGTGAGATCGCGCTGCTCGCCGAGCTGTCCGGACCGCTCGCCGGCATGCTGCGCCGGTTCGCCCGTCCGGGCGGGTCCGACATCGCGCCCGGCGCCGCCGCGCCCGGTCTGCTGCTGTTCGACGAGCACGGCGAGGCCACGTCGATCAACGAGGAGGCCCGGCGCTATCTCGCGCTGCTGCCGGATGGACCGTCCACGCCCACGGCGCTCGGGCTCAGCCTGCCCATCTGGCTGATCGGCGCCACGCTGCAGGCGCGAGCCGTCGCCCGGGGCCACGACCGGGGAGACGCCAGGATCCGCATCAGGACCCGTGACCAGCGGTGGCTGACCTGCCGCGCCTCATGCCTGGCCGGCCCCGGCGGACGGCCGGGCCCGACGGCGCTCGTCATCGAGCCCGCACCCGCCGCCGACCTGGCGGTCATCGTCGCCCAGGCGTACGGGCTGACGCCCCGCGAGTTCGAGGTCGCCCAGCTCGTGGCACGGGGCCTGCCGACCGCCGAGATCGCCACGGCCCTGTTCATCTCGCCCCATACCGTTCGCGGTCACCTCAAGGCCGTCTTCGGCAAGGCGGGGATCTCCAGCCGTGGTGAGCTCGTCGCGCACCTGTTCGCCGAGCCCTACGCCGGCGGACGGCCCCAGCCACGCTGAGGGCCGTCCGCCGCGTCGGAAAGCGACGGATCAGACGCCGAACGCCGCCGCGTAGCGGATGACGCCGCTCGGCACCGGCCACGCCGGATCGAGGGCGAGCGCCATCATGTACTTGTCCTCGACCTCGAAGGGCGGGCGGATGCCGTACCCGGAGGCCGGGGTGAAGCCGAAGCGCGGGTAGTACTCGGCGTGGCCGAGCACCACCACCAGGTTCTCGCCCTGCTCGCGGGCGGCGCGCAGGGCGGCGCGGATGGCGGCGGAACCCGCGCCCCGCCGCTGGTGCTCCGGCTCGACGGCGCACGGGCCCAGGGCGAGGGCGGGTGCGTCGCCGACGTGGCAGCGGGTGAGCAGCGCGTAGCCGGCGAGGTCACCGCCGGGGGTCTCGGCCAGCCAGGACAGGCCGGGCAGCCACGCCTGAGGGTCGGCCCGCAGCGCCTCGACGAGGTCGGCCTCGTGCGGGCTGGGGAAGGCGGCGAGGTTGACGGCGCGGATGGCGGCGACGTCGCCGGCGCTCTCGGGACGGGTGGTGAAGGAAGAGGTCATGGTCGGGTTCGTCTCCTTCTGCGGATGCGGGGCATGGCCGGTCATTGCTGCTGGTCCCGGAACCTGTAGGTGGCGCGCAGGTGGCTGGTGATGGCCTTCTTCTGGCTGACGCGCTCGTCGCGCAGCCGGGCATCGGTACGTGAGGCCGCCCAGGCGGTCTCCCGTTGCAGCTTCCGGTAGCTGCGCAGGCGGCGTTCGGGCAGTTCGCCCGCCGCGATGGCGGCCTGGACCGCGCACCCCGGCTCGGTGTCGTGGGCGCAGTCGCCGAAGCGGCAGTGCTCGGCGAGGTCCTCGATCTCGGCGAAGACCTGCTCCAGGCCGTCGGCGGCGTCGTACAGGCTGATGCCGCGCAGACCGGGCGTGTCGATGAGGACTCCGCCGCCGGGCAGGGGGAGCAGCTCGCGGCGGACGGTGGTGTGGCGGCCCTTGCCGTCCTGCGCGCGTACCGTGCCGGTGGCCAGCAGCTCCTCGCCGAGCAGCGTGTTGCCGAGGCTGGACTTGCCCGCCCCCGAGGGGCCGAGCAGCACGGTGGTGCCGCGCAGCAGCGCGGCCAGCGCGTCGATGTTGTGGCCGGTGGCGACGCTGGTGACTAGGACGTCAGCGCCGGGCGCCAGCGCCTCGGCCTCGGCGCGGATGTCCTCGGCGTCGTGGGCCAGGTCCGCCTTGGTCAGGGCGACCACCGGCTGCGCCCCGCTCTCCCAGGCCAGGGCGAGCAGCCGCTCCAGTTTGGCCGCGTCCAGGGGAGTGGCCAGCGACAGGGCGATGACGACCGTGTCGATGTTGGCGGCGAGCACCTGTCCGTGGGAGGACCTGGCCGCCGACGAGCGTACGATCGCGCTGCTCCGCGGCAGCAGCGCCACCAGGTGCGGCTCGGCGCCGGGGCGCAGCGCAGCCCAGTCGCCGGTGCAGGGGGTCAGGAGCGGGTCGGGCGGGTGCGGCGCGGCGAACGTGGCCCGCGTCGGGCCCGACGCGGTGATCGCCGTGCACAGGCCGCGGTCGACCCGGGAGATCCGGGCCGGGACGAGACCCGCTTCGTAGTGGTCGGTGAAGGTTCGGTCGAGTGCGCCGGTCCACCCGTACCGGGACAGGCCGGATGGATCGGTGTACGTGTGTGGCAACGTGAGACCCTTGCGGAGAAGGGGCCCCGACGAGACGCGGAGATCACCCCGCCCGGCTCAGGGCAGGGGGAGAAAATGGGTCAGACCGGGGCCCGGGACGTGAGGTTGGTCCGGGCGCTGCGCGGGGCAGCGGTCTTCACCGCGGTCATCGAACCTCACCTCCCTTCCACACTGATCCAATACCGAACGGACCGTAGCGTAGCACCCCGCTCAGGATCGGTCGTACCGCGCTCCGCGGCGTTGTAAGCTCCGACGTTCACGATGTCGATCTTCACGATGTCGATCATCGTGCTGTGCGACCACCGGACCGGAACAGGTCCTCCATCCCCTCAGGAGGCGAACCCGTGGGCTCTGGCAAGAAACCGCTGATGGCGACGGTGCTGGCCACCGTCGTGCTGTCGACCACCGTGGCGTGCGGCGGCGACGGCGGCAGAACCCAGCTGCGGTTCTTCTACTGGGGCAGCGAAGCGCGGCACGAGATGACGGAAGAGGCGATCAGGAAGTTCGAGGAGAAACACCCGGACATCGACGTCGTGGGCGAGTTCTCCGGCTTCGGTGACTACTACGAGACGCTGGCCACCAAGGTCGCCGCCGACCAGGCCCCGGACGTCATCACGCTCGAGATCCGCGGCCTGCGCGAGTACGCCGAACGCGGCACGCTGGCCGACCTCTCCGACATCGTCGACACCGCCGACATCGACGCCAAGGTGCTGGCCACCGGCACCATCGGCGGCAAGCGCTACGCCATCCCCACCGGCGTCAACGCCTGGTCCCTCGTCGTGGACCCGGAGGCGTTCCGCAAGGCGGGGCGGAAACTGCCGGACGACACCACATGGACCTGGAACGAGTACGCGGCTCTGGCGGCCGCGATCACCGCCGGGACCGGCGGCCGGATCTACGGCACGCAGCAGGCGTTCAACCCCGCCTTCCTGCAGATCTTCGCCGCCCAGCGCGGTGAGCGCTTCTACGACGGCAACAGGATCGGCGTCTCGCCCAGGACGTTGAAGGCGTGGTGGGCCCTGCAACGCAGACTGGTCGCCACCAAGGGCTCTCCCGGCGTCGCCAAGACCGTGGAGCTGGCCGCCCAGAACGTCGACCGTTCGCTGTTCGCCACCGGCAACGGCGCGATGGGCATGTGGTGGAGCAACGAGCTCGGCGCGATCAGCAAGGCGGCGGGCGGCAAGCAGGTCGGCCTGCTGCGCATGCCGAAGGCGGGCGACGCCGCGTCGGGCGGCATGTTCCTGCAGCCCGCGATGTTCTACACCGCCGCGGCGAAGTCCCCGCACCGGGCGGAGGCGGCCGCGTTCATCGACTTCATGGTCAACGATCCGGACGCGGGCGGGATCGTCCTCAGCGACCGCGGGCTGCCGGCCAACGCCAAGGTGCTGGCGGCGGTCACCGGCAAGCTTCCCGAGGTGGACAAGAAGACCGTGGCGTTCCTGAAGGAGATCGCGGGCGAGCTCACGGACCCGCCCTCCGCGCCGCCGAAGCTCGCCAGCGCCATGGAGGACATCCTCACGCGGTACACGCACGAGGTGCTGTTCGGCCGGATGACGCCGGACGCCGCCGCCCAGAAGTTCGTCACGGAGGCCAACGCCTCGATCGCCGGCTGAGGGACAGGGGCCAGGGGATCACTGACTCGCGGGTGCCGCGAATCGGCGGCGGAAAGTGCTCATTGGGTGAGCACTTTGCCTGGAAGCATCGATCTCACAAGCCACCGGACGGAAGGCAGAGAAACATGCTCCGCGGACTCACCACCATCAGCTTCTACGCCCACGACGTCGTCGCCGCCCGTGACTGGTACGCCGAGCTCCTCGGCGTACGGGCCTACTTCCAGCGGCCCGAGCAGGGCGACCCGGCCTACGTGGAGTTCCGCGTCGGCGACTACCAGCACGAGCTCGGCATCGTCGACGCGCGCTTCGCCCCGGACTGCTGGAGCACCGAGGGCGGCGGCGCGATCGCCTACTGGGCCGTCGACGACCTGGAGGCGGCCTGGGAGCGGCTGCTGGAGATGGGGGCCACCCCGTTCGACAAGCCGACCGAGCGCGGCCCCGGGTTCGTCACCGCCTCGGTGCGCGACCCGTTCGGCAACATCCTCGGCATCATGGCCAACCAGCACTACATGGACGTCCTCGCGGGCCGGAAGGGCTGACCGCGATGACCGGCGACGCCCTGCTCCTGGACGACGCCGCCGCCTGGCGGGCAGGATCGACAGCCACCGCCGGGCGTTCGACGGCGACCACTACCTGCAGCGCTACTCGCCGCGCACCCGCCGAAGCCCTTGGTCCGGCATCAACGTCGCCAGGGCCGAGGCGCTGACGGCCGCCGACCGGATGCAGCCGGCAGGCCATGCCGCCATCGAGACCGCCAGGGCCACGGGCCGCTGGCCCGCCGGTTGTTGAACCTTTCGGTTCAGTGTCGTATAGTGAACCATATGGTTCAGCAAGAGGTCCTTGACCGGACGTTCGCTGCCCTGGCGGATTCGACGCGACGACAGATCCTCGTCCGGCTCGGCCAGGGTCCGGCCACGATCGGTGAGTTGGCCGAGCCGTTCGACATGTCGCTCACCGGCATGAAGAAGCACGTACAGGTCCTGGAGAACGCCGGGCTGGTCACCACGGAGAAGGTCGGCCGATCACGGCGATGTCGCCTGGGCGCCGAACGACTGGAGGACGCCATGTCGTGGATCAGGTTCTACCAGCGGCTCTGGGAACGTCGGCTCGACGGCCTCGACGCCTACTTCACTCTCAGGAAGGAAGACGACCGATGATCCAGAACATCGAGACCGCTCAACTGCGCGTGAGCCGTGTCCTGCCCGCGACCCCGGAAGAGGTCTTCGACGCCTACACCGACGCCGAGAAGCAGAAGATCTGGTTCAGCATCCTCGACGAGACGCCCGGCTTCGTGGAGATCGACGTGGACCTGCGGGTCGGGGGCAAGCAGACCGCGGTGTGGGGACCGAATCCCGAAACCCTGTTCCGTGAGACGCAGACCTTCCTGGTCATCGACCGTCCGCACCGCCTGGTCACCGAGTCCACCGGCGTCAGCCCGGACGGCATGACCATGACGACCACAGTCGAGGTCACCTTCGAAGAGCACGCCGACGGAACGCTCCTCACCGCGGTGCAGTCCGGATTCCCGGCGGCCGAGGTGCGTGACTTCTTCGTACGGGAGGTCTGGGCCGGTGCGCTCGATCGCATCGAGACGTACCTGCGCCGCGAGCGGCGGCCTTGACGCGCGCAGAGCGGAGAGCCGGATGAACACCTCGAAGACCGTCGTCGCCACCGTGACGGCCGCGCTGTTGCTCAACCTCGTCATCTACGGGCTCGGGCGTGCGGCCGGCGGCGGCTTCCGGTTCACCGCCGCGGGCCGGCCTGCCGAGGTCGACGCGCTTACCGTCGCCGGCTTCACCGTCCTGCCGTTGCTGGTGGGGATGACCGTGGTGGCGGTGCTCACCCGCATCTGGCCATGGGTGGTGCCCACGGCGTTGGTCGTCGCCCCGGTGATCGCGCTCGGCACCATCCCGGTCATGACGATGCCCGCCGACTTCGACGCCCCCAGCAAGATCGCGTTGGCGTTGTGCCATGTCGTCCTCGTACCCGTGACCGTCGCCGGCCTCTTGAGATTGCGCCGTGAGTAATTCGAGGGAACTGGTACGCTCCGGGCTGCTGTAGATCACCCGGTTGCTGTGCCAGGTCTCGGAGGCCCTTTTCGATGCGCCGTTTGCCATCCCTCTTATCCGCCCTGATCGTCGGCCCGGCGGCCCTGCTCGTGGTTCCGTCCGCGGCGGAGGCCGCCGCTCCCGACGTCATACGTGCGGTACGCGAGCAGCTCGCCAGAGGCGCGAGCGTGACGTTCACGCAGTACGGCTCCGTAGAAATCAATAACCGGAACAAATACCCCAACCACACGGCCCAGGTGTTCCGCTACAACCCGATACAGAAAGGAACGCTGGTCCTCGGCAGAAGCGGGGTCGTCGCGGCGAGCATCACGCGCCGGGTGGATTTCAACCGCCACCTGCTTCCGCTCGCCAAGGAGCGCGCGGCCGAAGGCGACCCGGTCTCCCGGAGCCTGGTCGCGCAGACCCGGCCGCACCGCTGGATCAACACCAAGGGCCGTTTCTACACCACGGGACGGCTGTGGACCGCGGACCTGCCCCAGGGAAAGACATGGGCGCGGCGCGGCGATCGTGGAGCGGGCGCCACGGCCTTCAGTGACCACGTCATCAACATCTTCGAGCTCGGGACGCTGAAAGCGCTGATCGCCGACGCCGACGAGAAGAAATTCAATCTGCCGAACCCCGCGGGCAAGACCGCGGACCTGAAAAGGACCGGGTTCTACAGGGGCAGCCTCACGTTCGCCGAACTGTACGCCCTCTCGCCCACTTTCCGGCAGGTCGCAGGGAAACGGCCGGACGCGAGTTACGCGAACAAGGTCGTGAGCTGGACGCTCTATTTCGACGCGAAAGGGCTGCCCTTCAAATTCGGTTCGGGCTTCTCCACGCAGGAGAAGGAGAAGTACTACACCCAGGGAGGCGCCACGACGGACATCGTGAGCTGGGGCCCGCCCAGGACCATTGCGCCGCCCAGGCCGAATCAGGTCGGTGTCGTCCGCGCTCCCGCCGACGGTCTGCCCGAATTCGACGACCTCGCGGAAGTCGCCCAGGTGAAGGCGCCGAGCACGGAACCGGCGTGGGAATCGAGCTGAGCCTGCCGAGCCGGTGCCGGGTCAGCGGCCGTCGAGGTGGGGGAGGGCGTCGCCGTAGATGTCCGGGCTGCGGTCCACCTCGCCGACGAAGTCGCCGGGGAAGCCCAGCTCGAACGCCACCGCCGACTCCAGCCGCCGCATCGCCTCCTCCGGCAGCGTCCGGGCCACGGCCGAGGCGCCCAGGTTGTCCTTGAGCTGCTCGGCGCCGCTCGTGCCGACGATCGGGTGCACGCCGCGCCGCAGCGCCCACGCGAGCGCGACCTGTGAGGCCGTCACGCCCAGCTCGCCCGCCACGTCCAGCACGGCCCGCACCGCGGCCCGGTCCCGCTCACCGATGGACTCGGGCGACACCCGCGAGGCCGTCGCGCCGGGCTCGGCGTACCGGCCGGACAGCACGCCCCGCGCGAGCACGCCCCACGCCGCCACGCTGATCCCGCACGCCTGCGCCATCGGCAGCAGCTCCCGCTCGATGTCGCGCTGGAGCAGGCTGTAGGGAACCTGGAGGCCCGCGAACGGCGTCCACCCGCGCCACTCGGCGAGCGTGTTGGCCCGGCTGACCACCCAGGCCGGCGCGTCGGAGATGCCCACGTAGAGCACCTTTCCTGACCGGACCACGTCGTCCAGCGCCCGCATCGTCTCCTCGATCGGCGTGTGCCGGTCCCACACGTGCACCCACAGCAGGTCGAGGTAGTCGGTACGCAGCCGCCGCAGGCTCCGCTCCAGCGACAGGACGAGGTTCTTGCGGTGGTTGCCGGCCGCGTTGAGGTCGGTGCGGTCACGGGTGGGGGTGTACTTCGTGGCCAGCACGTAGCGGTCGCGGCGGCCCTGCAGCAGCTCGCCCACGACCTGCTCGCTGTCGCCGTACATCGAGGCGGTGTCCACCACGTTGCCGCCCGACTCCTCGTACAGGTCGAAGATCCGCCGCACCTCCGGCGTCACCTGCCGGTAGGTCATCGCGCCGAGGAACAGCTCCGACACTCTCAGGCCGGTACGGCCCAGCAACCGGTAACGCATCACATGGTCTCCAACGTCGATCGGTCAGGCCGCTGCCAGCTCGCGCAGCGTGCGCAGCGCCTTCGACCAGGCGATGACCTCGTCCAGCAGCTCCGTCAGGATGGGCTCCTGGTGCGGGCCGGGGTGATCATACCGGGCTCGGCGGGGTCGGTGACCTCGAAGTCGGCCTCCAGCGACGCGCTGAACGCCCGCGCGGGTCATCGAGCGAGCCGGTACAGCCGCTCGTCGTGCTTGTAGTAGAGGTTGCCGAAGCCGTCGGCGGTCAGTCCTTCCATGCCGTCCGCCGTCAGCAGGACGGTCACCGACTTAGTCGACTTGTCGATCATGAATATCTGGTCGCCGAGAGTGCCGTACACGTGGCCGGGATCCTGCGGCACGGTCAGCAGCACGCCGTCGCGCCAGGCCAGGCTGGGATGAGCGGCGTAGTCGGGGTCGGGGAAGAGCCGTTTCGTGGTGATCGTCCCGGGCCGCGCGGGATCGAGCGTGAACAGCGAGCCGCCCGCCAGGCCCCACAGCTCGCCGTCCACCTCCCTGAGTGCCGTGACGGCCTTGGGCGCCGTCAGCGGGAGGGGATGCAGGCGTACGGCGCCGGTGGCGGGGTCGTAGGAGAAGAGCGTGGCCGAGGCCCCCGGCGCGTAGACCGGGTCCACGCCCAGCGCGCCGCGCGTGGACGTGCCGCCGAACACCCTGCCGCCCGCGTAGGCCAGCGAGACGACGGCCTGGTCCTGCGCCACGCAGAGGGTCCGCGCGGCCGTGCCCTCCTTCCAGACGGTGAGGGCCCCGCTGCGCTTGCCGTACTTCGGCACCGTGCCCATGTAGACGGCGCCGTCCGGGCCGCCGGCGAGCGCGTACGGCCGGTCCTGCGGCGGCGGCCCCTTGCCCGGCTCGCAGTCGTCGGCCTTGTCGCCCGCCTCACCGCCGGCGTGCAGCAGCGCGGGCGGCCAGGAGCCGCCGGGTTCGT
Source organism: Nonomuraea sp. LP-02 (assembly GCF_036289125.1). NCBI lineage: Bacteria > Bacillati > Actinomycetota > Actinomycetes > Streptosporangiales > Streptosporangiaceae > Nonomuraea > Nonomuraea sp. LP-02. The sequence goes on from NZ_JAXCLK010000001.1 coordinate 1,840,459, forward strand.
AGGCGTAGAGCTTGGCCGACGGGTAGGCGCCGATGTAGAGCCGGCCGTCGTGCGCCAGCATGCTGTCGGTCTGGCTGAGCCTGTTGGGCGTCGGCGTGTCGGGCCTGCCGTCGTCGCCGTCGCCGCGCAGCGGGTCGTGGACGCCGAAGCCGCCGGTCAGGTAGCCGCCGGTGTAGACGCGGCCGTCGGGTCCCGTGCCGAGGGTGTTGATCGCGGCCGGCAGCACGGGGGTGCCGGAGACGGGTGTGCTGCTCCAGTCGCCGGTCGCCGGGTCGTACCTGAAGATCCTGGTGCCGTCCGTGGCCCCGCCGAGCCCGACCAGGGTGCCGCCGGACCAGGTGTACCCGGTGACGTCGAGCCCGGGACGGACCGAGGTGGCCTGCACGGACCTGGTGGCCACGTCGTAGGAGTGCAGCAGCCCCTCCTTGACGAACCAGATCTTCCCGTCGCGGGCCGCCGAGTGCTGCAGGTCCACGTCCTTGATCGTGGCGTCGGTCTCGGCGGCGTACGAGCCGTCGGCCGCGCGGACGACGCGCAGGACGAGCAGCGTGCGGTCGATCCAGGCGAACAGCCTGCCCCCGGTCCAGGTCAGCCCGCCCACCATGGAGTTGTTCGCGTAGGCCGCGGGAAGCAGGCTGTCCTTGCGGCCCGTGACGTTGTCGAACCTGATCAGGGCGGCGTTCGTGCCGGTGCCCAGGTAGGTGGCGTTGGCGTCGGGGTCGTGGGCGAGGCTGCGCACGTACTGGGCGCCGGTCACGATGGGCACGCTGCCGATGGTGGTGAACGCGCCGTTGTCGTACTTGAAGTAGCGGCCGTCGTTGTACGTGCCGCCGTACACCTTGCCGCCCGCGCCCGCCTCCAGGTCCCAGATGAAGGAGTAACCGCCCTCCGCCCGCCCGAGGTCGCTCATCGTGGACTGGCCGGGGACGTACCGGTAGAGCTTGGAGTTCGGGTAGGTGCCGAGGTAGACGCTGCCGTCGGTGGCCGTGGCCGCCGCCCAGCCGCCGACGGTCGGCGTGGCCGCGCTGTCCGGGATGGTGATCTTCCTGGTCGTCGTCCCGGTGGCCAGGTCGATGACCGCGAGCTGCGGATTGACGTCGGCGGTGCCGGTGTAGAGGGCGTAGGCGCTGCCGCCGGCGAAGGTGGTGGCGTTGGGCACGCTGCTCTCGATCTGCACGCCGAGATCGGTCACGTTCTTGGTGATCAGCACCTCGTCCCAGTAGGCGGTGCCCACGTCGGCCACGCCCGAATAGATGAGGGCCGAGACGGTGGCCGTGCCGGCGGGCGCGACGCCCGCAGTCGTCACGCGATTCCACCGCCGCCCTGTCGCCGAGGCGTTCGCGCCGCCGGGAAGGAGCCGGCCGGAGGCGTCCCTGAAGCGCAGGTACAGATGTGCCGTGCCGCTCTCGGCCCAGACCTGGGCGTTCAGGGTGTAGCGCGTCCCTTCGGTGGCGGGCAGGCCGGGCATGCTCTCCCTGCCGTAGGCGGCCGCGGGGTCGGTGTCGGTGACGCGGGCGGTGGTCCGCCCGTCCCAGAGCACGGGGTCGACGCCGCCGGGGCTGTGCGAGCCGCTCCACCCGGTCAGGCCGTTGTCGAAACCGTCATTGACGAGCCGCAGGTCGGCCGCGGAGGCCGGCGTGAACGGCGCCACGAGCAGCGCCACGAGCAGCGCCGCCGCCGCCGTCGCGCGCCCGTACCTTGTCGAGGGAACGTGCACAGCGCCACCTCCAGGGGCTTCGTGCATGCGTGATAACGGTCCCGACCGTAACCTGGCAGGCCGGGCCCGTCAATGACGGGCTGTCATGATGGCTAGGCTTGCCGCCGCCGTTTCCGATATGGAGGGACAGACCGTGCGCATCGCACTCGCCGGGCTCGCCACCAGCCACCCCTACACCGATGCCCGCACCCTGTCCCGCCACGCGGAGCTCGTGGTGTGGGAGCCCGACCCGGAGCGGCTCGCCCGCTTCAGCGCCGAGCACCCGCGGGCGAAGGTGGCGGGCAGCCTGGAGGAGGCGCTCGCGGGCCGGCTCGACGGGGTGGTGCTGACCGTGCCCAACCCGCAGGTTCCCCGGGCGCTGGCCCAGGTGCTGGAGACCGGGCTGCCCTGCTTCGTGAACAAACCCGCCGCCGCCGGCCGGGCCCAGCTCGACGCGCTCGACCGGCTGCCCATCCATGACCGGGTCCTGTCGAGCTCGGTGCTGAGGTTCGCCCCCGGCTTCGCGGGCACGCGGGTGGATCGCGGTGAGGTGCTGGCGGTGCGGGCGACCGTACGGCACGACGTCGGCCTGTGGGCCACCGGCTACAACGCCTGGCAGGACACGCCGGGCGAGGGCGGCGGCACCATGGTCACCATGGGCCTCCACGGCGTGGAGCTGCTGGTGGCGCTGCTCGGCCCCGACGTGCGGCTGGCTGGCGCGGCCGGGGCGCGGCGGCACTACGCGGCGCTCCGCTCCGAGGACACGGGGGTGATGGCGCTGCGCTGGGACGACGGCGTCACCGCGACCGTCGAGGTCCTCGGCGTGTCGGAGCCGGAGTCCTACAGCGTCACGCTGCACGGGCGCGACGGCAGCGAGACGATCGTGATCGACGGCGGGGACGACCCGGTCCGCAACCTCGGGTACGAGGCGACGATGGAGGCGTTCCTCGCGATGGTGGGCGGGGCGCCCAGCCCCGTGCCGTGGAGCGAGACCAGGGCCATCCTCGACGTGCTGATCCACGCGCGCGAGGCCTGCTGACCGCCTGAGAAGCGCCGCCTCCCCGTTGACAGCCGCCGCTTCGCCCAGTTACGGTCTGGGCCGTAAATCGACTTCGGAGGAGACCGCGTGCGGACGACAGCGGAGCTGGAGGAGCGGCTGGCCAGGCCGAGCCAGGGGCTCGTCGACGATCTGGGCAAGCTGGACGGCGACATCATGATCCTGGGAGCCGGCGGCAAGCTCGGCCCGAGCCTCGTACGCCTGGCGCTGAACGCCACCGGCGGCGACAGGCGGATCATCGCGGTGTCCCGTTTCTCCGAGCCCGGCCTGGCCGCGGCGCTGCGGGACGAGGGCGCCACGGTGATCACCGCCGACGTCGCCGACGAGGCCGCCCTGGGCGAGCTGCCGGACGCGCCCAACGTGGTGTTCCTGGTGGGCGCCAAGTTCGGCACGAGCGGCCGCGAGCACGCCGCCTGGTTCACCAACACCTACCTGCCGGGACGCGTCGCCGACCGGTTCGCGGGCAGCAGGATCGCCGCACTGTCCACGGGGAACGTCTATCCGCTCGTCCCCGTGGCCGAGGGCGGCAGCACCGAGGACTCGCCCCTCGGGCCCGTCGGCGACTACGCGATGAGCTGCCTGGGCAGGGAACGCGTGCTGACCCACTTCGCCGAGCGGAACAGCACCCCGATGTCGCTGCTGCGCCTCAACTACGCGGTCGAGCTGCGCTACGGCGTGCTGGTCGACCTCGCGCAGAAGGTGCTCGCCGGACAGCCCGTCGACCTGACGACGGGCCAGGTGAACGTGGTCTGGCAGGGCTACGCCAACGAGGTGACGCTGCGCTCGCTGCTGCTCGCCGACGTGCCGCCGTACGTGCTCAACGTCACGGGCCCCGAGCTGATCTCGGTGCGGCAGGCGGCGCTGGCCCTCGGCGAGGCGCTCGGCAGGGAGCCGGTGTTCACCGGTGAGCCGGCGCCGACGGCGCTGCTGTCGAACGCCTCGCGCTGCCACCGCCTGTTCGGCTACCCCGAGCTGACCCCCGCCGAGCTGGTCGAGCACACCGCGCGCTGGGTCGCCGAAGGCGGGCCGCTGCTGGGCAAGCCCACCAAGTTCGACCGCCGCGACGGGCGTTTCTAAAAGCACGTGCTCACTACACACGGCAACGACAAAGGGGGACCTCACGTGCTCGGCACGGCTTCGAAGGCGCAGACGTCCGTACGCGACCTGTTCAGGCGCGGTCTGGTGATCCCGGCGCACCCGCTGGCCCTGACGCAGGACAGGAGGCTCGACGAGCGCCGCCAGCGCGCGCTGACGCGCTACTACGTCGAGGCCGGCGCCGGCGGGCTGGCGGTGGGCGTGCACACCACGCAGTTCGCCCTCCACGGCGGCGGCCTGTTCGCGCCCGTGCTCGAACTGGCCGCGAGCACGGCCAAGGAGTCCGGCCGCGAGGTCGTGCTGGTGGCCGGCGCGACCGGACCGACCCGCCAGGCGGTGGCGGAGGCGGAGCTGGCCCGGTCCCTCGGCTACCACATGGTGCTGCTCAGCCCGCACCGGGAGCTCGACGAGGAAGGGCTGCTCGCGCGGGCCAGGGCCGTGGGGGAGGTGCTGCCCGTGATCGGCTTCTACCTGCAGCCCGCGGTGGGCGGGCGGCCCCTGTCGCGCGACTTCTGGACGCGGCTGGCGAGCATTGAGTCCGTGGTGGGCGTCAAGGTCGCGCCCTTCGACCGTTACCGCACGCTGGACGTGCTGCACGGCGTCGTACGGGCCGGCCGGGCCGGCGAGGTGGCGCTCTACACGGGCAACGACGACCACATCCTGGCCGACCTCATCACCTCGCACCGGGTGGTCGTGGACGGGCGGCAGGTGGAGGTGGAGTTCGTGGGCGGCCTGCTCGGCCAGTGGGCCGTCTGGGTGCGGCGGGCGGTGGAGCTGCTGGAGGAGGCCAAGCTGGCGCGGACGGGCGACGACGCCGCGGTGCGCCGGCTGCTCGGCCTCGACGGCCACCTCACCGACGCCAACGCGGCCATCTTCGACTCGGCGAACGGCTTCCGCGGCTGCATCCCCGGCATCCACGAGGTGCTGCGCCGCCAGGGGCTGCTGGCGGGCCGCTGGTGCCTGGATCCCGAGGAGGACCTGTCGCCCGGGCAGCTCGCCGAGATCGACCGGATCTGGGCCGCCTACCCCTGGTTGCGCGACGACGACTTCGTGGCCCAGGGGCTGGACCGATGGCTGGCCTGAAAGAGAGCGGCTACAGGGTGAGGCGATAGAGCGTGAGGGGACGGCCGCTGGACCCGCTGGTCAGGTTGCCGGTGCGCTCGGCCAGTCCGGCCAGCTCCAGCCGGTGCAGCATGCGCCGGGCGGTGCGCTGCTGGACGCCGAGCCGCTCGGCGATCTCTCGGGTGGTCAGCGCCTCCCCGCCGGCCGCGTCGCGGGCCTGCAGCAGTTTCTCCAGCGTCGGCACCGACAGCCCCACGCGGCGCGCGATCAGCGCCAGGCTCTGCTCGCCGGAGGGCGCGCTGATCACCGACTCCAGCACGATGTCGGTGTCGGCGCGCAGGGACAGCACGGCGGCCACGTTGCCGATGCGCCTGGCCCTGGCCAGGGCGCGGCGGGCCAGGCTCTCGGCTTCGGCGGCGCTGCGCCCGAGGCCGAAGCCGACCCGCGCGACGCTGCTGTGAGCGGCCAGCCGCGCCAGCATGGGCAGGCCCGTGAAGCCGCCCGTGGCGTCGTGGAGCGGGCCGCGGGTGGTCACCAGCAGGTGCGTGCCCCCGCGGAACCCGGCCAGCGTGCCGGCCAGCGCCCCGGCCTCGCGCAGCAGGCCCTCCTCGCCGTCCACCTCCACCAGGCCGAGCGCGATCTGCGCGTCCTCCTGGGCCTGGCCCTCGGCGGTGAGCAGGAGCTGGCGCAGCGCCGTGCGCACCGAGTGCTCCGACGGCGCCAGCCGCAGCACCTGCATGTCGCCGCGCAACGCCTCGTGCACCGAGCTGAGACAGGTGATCACGGGATGGTCGGGGGAGCGGCGGTGGAAGGCGATGATCTTCTTGGAGGTGGTCTCCGGCCGGTAGCCGAGCGTGCGCAGGCCGCCGGTGGGCAGCCCGGCCTCGACGAACGTGGCGGTGACGTCGGCGGGCGCGATGGTGTCGATGGACAGGCGGGTGATGTCCTGGCCCTCGTGCTGGAGCCGTACGAGGGCGCTCAGCAGCGTCGCGCCGGAGTAGTCGACGAACACGGCGGGGCGGGTGAGCACGTCGGCGCCGCGGGCCAGCATGTAGGGCACGATGCCGGTGAACAGCCAGCCCTCGACCGAGCTCGCCTGGGCCTCGACGATGGCCGGCGCCTGCGACTCGTGGTCGTAGTCGAGCCGGAGCGTGCTCACGCCGGGCTGCTCCTCGCAGGTGGCCGCGACATCGTCGACCAGATCGTGCGGGCCGACGACTCCGATGACGAAACCCACCCGCGTCTCCTTCCATTTTACGGTCCAGACCGAAAGGCTATCCGGTGACCCTGCACTTTCCCAACATGGCCGAACCCGCGGGCCGCACCGTCGGCGACGAGGAGCTCGCGGCGCTGGAGCGGGTGATCCGCTCCGGCATGCTCAACTCCGTCTGGGGGAGCGAGGCGCGAGCACTCGAACGCGAGGTCGCGGAGCTGTACGGCTCCCGCCACGCGATCGCGTGCTCCTCCGGCACCGCGGCCCTCCACCTGTCGGTCGTGGCGGCGGCGCCGGACCCCGGTGACGAGATCATCACGACGCCGATCACGGACTTCGGGACCGTGGCCCCTATCTTGGCGCAGAACGCGGTTCCTGTCTTCGCCGACGTGGATCCGTCCGACGGCAACCTCGACCCCGGCGCGGTGGCCGCGCTCATCGGGCCACGCACCCGCGCCATCATGGTGGTGCACCTGTTCGGCGCGCCCGCCAAGGTCGGCGAGCTGCGCCGGCTGGCCGACCGGCACGGACTGACGCTCATCGAGGACTGCGCGCAGGCGTGGCTGACCGAGCTGCCCGGCGGCCGGTACGCGGGGACCGCGGGCCACGTCGGCACGCTGAGCCTGCAGCAGTGGAAGCACATCACCTGCGGCGACGGCGGCCTGACGCTCACCGACGACGACGAGCTGGCCAGGCGGATGCGGCTGTTCGCGGACAAGGGATGGGACCGCGCCGCGGGCCGTTCGCACGAGAGCCTCGGCCTGAACTACCGGATGACCGAGCTGCAGGCGGCGGTCGCCCGCGCCCAGCTCGCGAAGCTGCCCGGGGTGGTCGAGTCCAGGCGCCGCACGGCCGCCGAGCTGGTCGCGGCTCTGCGCGCGCTCGACCTGGGCCTCGGGCTGCCGCGGCCGGACGGGCACGCGTGGTGGCTGTTCCCGATCGTCCTGCCCGGCGGTGACGCGGCCGCGCTGGCCGCGCATCTGAGCGCGGCCGGAGTCCCCGCGCGGGCCGGCTATCTGCGCGAACCACTCAACCACGCCCCGCTGTGGGACGGGCCGATCTACGGCTCCTCGCGCTACCCCTTGCGGGACTACCGCCCCGCCCCCTGCCCCGAGGCCGAACGGCTGGTCGCGGCCACGCTGCTCACCGTCGAATGGAACGAGCACTACACGTCCGAGCACGTCAAGGTCATCGCGGAGGCCGTCGCGGACTACTCCGCCCGGGCCTAGTTACGTTCATGTATCAGGGATTGACCGCGACATCCCCCCATCACTAGGTTTCGGTCAGGACCGGTATTCAGGAAAGGAAGCCGCCAATGAGAAAGCTAGCGGCAGCAGGCATGGCGGTCGCCCTCACCGTCGTCACCGGCGCGTGCGGATCCGGTGGCTCGGGCTCGGACAAGAGCACGGTGACGCTCTGGATGTACCCCGTGATCTCGGACCAGGCCAAGAACAATGCCTTCTGGGACAAGGTGGAGAAGGACTTCGAGGCCAAGAACCCCTCGATCGACGTCACGATCGACCAGCAGCCCTGGGACGGCCGCCAGGAGAAGGTGACCACGGCGCTGGCCTCCAAGAAGGGCTTCGACCTGGTCGTCCTCGGCCCCGACCAGATCCCGCAGTACGCCGAGCAGGGCACGCTTGAGCCCGTCGACGACATCGTCGCGGCCGACAGGAGCGGCTACCTGCCCAACGCCCTCACCGCGCTCACAGTGAACGGCAAGCTCTACGGCGTGCCCATCTACCAGACGATCACCGCCCCCATCTACAACAAGAAGCTCTTCGCCGACGCGGGCGTCACCAAGGTGCCGGAGACGCTGGACGAGCTCAAGGAGGCCGCCCCCAAACTGGCCGCCAACAAGGTCGCCGTTCTCGACTATCCCGGCAAGCCGGAGATCTCGCTCAACCAGAGCTTCTACCCGATCCTGTGGGCCAACGGCGGCTCGGTGTTCTCCCCCGACGGCAAGAGCGTGACCGTCAACAGCCCGGAGGGCATCGCCAGCCTGCAGTTCCTGCTCGACCTCAAGGCACTGGGCGGCCTGCCGGAGAACGCCGCCAGCAAGGGCAACGACATCGAGGGCGGCACGCTCGCGGGCGGCAAGACCGCGATGTACCACGCGGCCACGGCGCTCAACGCCGACCAGCTCGGCGCCGCCATCGGCGCGGAGAACGTCGGCATCGGCCTGCCGCTGCAGGGGGCCAAGCGGGTGGCGTTCGGCATCGCCGGCGGCGTCGTCCTCGCCAAGCACTCCGAGAACAAGGACGCGGCCAGGAAGCTCGCCACCTACCTCGCCTCGCCCGAGGTGGCAGGGCCGCTGGCCAAGGAGTCCGGCTTCTTCTCCGCGCGTACGGACGTGACGATCCCCGACCAGTCGGCCACGTCCAAGGAGTTCGCGAAGTCGCTGGAGTACGCTTTCCCCGGCGACACCCACCCCAAGGCCCGCCAGGTCATGGCGATGGTCGCCGCGCACATCCAGGCGGCGCTGATCGGCCAGAAGGACGCCAAGACGGCCCTCGACGCCGCCGCCAAGGAGGCCAACGAACTGCTGGCCAGCGGTGGCTGAGGCGACCCGGGCCCGCTCCGGCGGGCCCGTCCGGGAAAGGTGGGACCGACGAGGACGCCTGCGTGACCCGATCACGGGGCTGCTGTTCGTGCTCCCGGTGCTCGTGCTGTTCCTGATCTTCAAGATCTTCCCCACGCTCGGGGCGGCCGGCATGAGCCTGACGAACTGGAACATCGGCGGCGACTGGAACTTCGTCGGCGCCGACAACTACACGCGGCTGGTGAACGACCCCAACTTCTGGTCGAGCCTGCGGGCCACGCTGGTCTACACCGCCATCTACGTGCCGCTCGTCATGGCTGTCGCGCTCGGCAGCGCCCTGCTGCTCAACTCGATCGTCTTTCTGCGCGGGCTGTTCCGCGGCATCCTCTTCCTGCCGTACGTGACCAGCTTCGTGTTCGCCGGCCTCATCTGGCGGTGGATCTACGAGTTCGACGGCCTGATCAACGGGGTGCTGGCTAAGCTGGACCTCGGGCCCGTCGCCTTCATGGAACGGGCGGAGCTGGTGCTGCCCGCCCTGGCCCTCGTCTCGTGCTGGAAGGGCTTCGGCTACTCCATGCTCATCCTGCTGGCGGGGCTCAAGGCCATCCCCGGGTCCTACCTGGAGGCGGCCAAGGTCGACGGCGCCGGCCCCTGGCAGCGTTTCCGTGGCATCACCCTGCCCCTGCTCAAGCCCGCGATCTTCTTCGTCCTGGTGATCGAGACGATCTCCTCGTTCCAGGTCTTCGACACGATCTACGTGATGACGGGCGGCGGGCCCGCCAAGGCCAGCTACACCCTCATCTACGGCATCTTCGAACGCGGCTTCAGGTTCTGGGAGTTCGGCTACGCGGCCACCTGGGGGATGGTGCTCTTCGCCATCGTGCTGGTCGTCTCGCTGATCCAGCGCCGTTTCGTCGGCAAGGAGAACGTATGACGTTGACGGCCACGCGCCCCGCCGTCCAGAACCGGCCGGCCGTGGAGCGCCGCCGCCACGGCCGGCGGTGGCCGCTCTACACGCTGCTCGCGGTCATCTCGCTGCTGACGCTCGGCCCGTTCGCCGCGATGCTGATCGTGGCGCTGTCGCCCAGGGGCGAGCCCACCGTGCCGGCCCAGTGGCCGGACTCGCTCACCCTCGACAACATCACGCAGGTGCTGAACGCGTCCGGGTTCGCCGAGTGGACGCTCAACTCGCTGGTCTACTCGGGCGTGTCGGTGGTGATCATCCTGCTCACCGCGTCGATGGCCGGCTACGCGTTCGCCAAGAAGCGCTTCCCCGGGCGCGACGCCATGTTGTGGACGTTCCTCGCCACCATGATGGTGCCGTTCCAGGCCACGCTCATCCCGCTGTACGTGCTCGTCTCCGACCTCGACGGCGTCGACACCTTCTGGGGGCTGATCGTGCCGACGCTGGCCAACTCCCAGGCGGTCTTCCTGATGCGCCAGTTCATCCTGGGGCTGCCCGATGAGCTGTTCGACGCCGCCAAGGTCGACGGGGCCTCGGAGCTGCGCGTCTACTGGACGATCGTGGTGCCGCTGACCAAGCCGATCCTGGCCACCCTCGGCGTGTTCGTCTTCCTGTGGCACTGGAACGACTTCTTGTGGCCGCTGGTGATCTCGCAGAGCGACGCCACGCGGACGCTGACCGTCGGCCTGACGGTGCTGAAGACGGAGGAGCTGCAGTGGTCGATGCTGATGTCGTCGGCCGCCGTCTCGGCGGTGCCGTGCCTGGTGGTCTTCTTCCTGCTGCAGCGCTACCTGGTCAACAGCATCGCGATGACCGGCCTGAAGTGACCGGCTCCCCCTCGCGCGGATGAACGGCCTACGCTGGTCGGCCTGAACGTGAGGGAGCGAGCATGAGCATGCCGATCGACGCGCGGGCCGCCGGGTTGCGTGACCGTCTGCGCGGGAGCCTGGCCGCCGCGGCGCTGACGCCGATGACCCCGGCGGGGGAGGTGGATCTCGACGTCGCGGAGGAGTACTTCCTGCGGCTGGTCGCCTCGGGCGCGGGCGCGCTGGCCGTGCTCGCCCACACCGGCCGCGGGCCCTTCCTGCCCGCGGCCGTGCGGGGCGGCCTGATCGTACGCGCCCGTCGCGCGGGCGTCCCGGTGATCGTCGGCGTCGGCTCTTCGGAGGACGGGGCGATCGCGGACGCGCGGATGGCGGCCGAGCTGGGGGCCGACGGGGTGCTCGTGTTCCCGGAGCCGGGGGACCGGGTGGCGCTGCACGAGGCGGTGTGGTCGGCGGCCGGGCTGCCGATCATCGCCTTTGACCTCTACACGGACCCGTGCCCGCCCGCCACCCTGCACCGGATCCTGAGCCTGCCGGGGGTCGCCGGTCTGAAGACGGCGCTGCTGTCCGACGCGATGGGATGCCAGGAGACGATCGCCCTCACCCGCGAGGCCGGCCGCCTGGCGATCACCGGCGAGGACCGCATGTTCGCCCCCTCGCTGCTGTGGGGCGCGCAGGCGGCGCTGGTGGGCATCGCGGCCGCGTCGGTGGAGACGACGGCGGCGGTGATGCGTGCGTACGAGGGCGAGGACCTGCGCGGTTTCGAGAAGGCGTCCGCGCGGCTGGACCGGCTGGCGGCGGCCACGTTCACGGCTCCCATGGAGGGCTACGTCCAGCGCATGGCCTGGCTGGCCGCCGCGGAGGGGCTCGTGCCCGAGGAGCACGCGCACGATCCGTACGGGCCCGCCCTGCCGGACGGCGAGCGGGCCAAGGTGCTGGCGGCCGTCCCGTAGCCTCGGGACGGCCGCCCGCCGGTCAGATCGCGATGCGAATGAGGTTGCGTCCTCTGAGCGCGTAGAGCGCTCTGCGGGACGGGTCGATGTTGATCCGGGAGCCGCCGCCGAACCAGTCGCTCGCCAGCCCGTCCACGAGTGCGCGTGAGGTGAACTTCACCAGGTCGATCTCGTAGACGGCGTCCTCGTCGCTGGTGTACGCGTACCGTCCGGCCAGCACCAGGTCCCCGCCCCGGTCGCACACCTTCAGCGTGCGCGTGACCTTGCGCCGGAGCAGGTCGACCTCGAACAGCAGGCCCGTGTCGGTGACCCCGTACAGGGCGAGCGCGGTGTGCTTGAGGCTCGTGACGGCCTTCGCGCCCGCCACCGGCTCGATCTCCCACCGCACCCGGCGGCCGCGCAGGTCGAACGCCGCGAGCCTGGCCGTGGACGTGACCGGCGGCGCGCCGAGCCCTTCCTGCGTGCTGGTGCCCATGTAGACGGTGCCCAGCAGCGCGGTCAGGGAGAACACGGTCTGCCGCTCGGCGATCGGCCGGTAGGTGTCGAGCCGGCCGGTGCGCGGGTCGTACACGTCGAGCGCGCCGTTCTGGTGGCCGGGCTCCGGCTGGGTGGACATCACGATCAGGCCGGTCAGCTTGTCGTGGACGAGGTCCTTGGGCCGGTCCTGGTTGTGGCCGGTGCGGAAGAGCAGTTTGGCCTCGGCGTCGCCGGCGCGGTGGGAGTAGAGGGCGGCCTGGGTGTAGACGCCGAGGTACGTGGTGGTTCCCACGCTCATGATGGTCTTCGGCTCGCCGGGAATGGGCAGCCTGGTGACCTGGCCGGTGGACAGGTCGTGCAGGTCACAGCCGCCCTTGCCGCCCACGTAGACCCGCTTGCCGTCGGAGTGCACGGACATGGGCTCCTCGGGGGCCGCCCGGTAGCCCTTGGCGACATGGCTGACGTAGCTGATCTCGCCGCCGGCCGGGTCGTACACGAAGATGCCCGGCTCCTGGACGCCGTAGATGCGCCCGCCGTGCTCCAGGAGCCGTACGGTCTGCGCCTCCGGGAACGGCACGCCCAGCACCTCGTACGCGCCGGTGGCGATGTTGTAGCGGTAGAAGGTCCCCGAGGGGCGCCCGGCGAAGTAGACCCAGCCGTCGTGGATCAGCACCGAGACGACGTACTTCTCGCCCGGCGCGGTCGCCTTGACCACCTTGTACGCCGACGGTTCCGCCTTCTCCAGCACGATCAGCTCCGCCAGCGAGTTCATGCCGCCGGCGACGTGCGTGTCGCTGATCGACATGCTCGACACCCAGTCCCGGTCGGCCACCTCGGCGGGCAGCAGGTCACGCTTCTCGCCCGTCCGCCGGTCGATCGCGACGAGGTGGGCGTTGCTGCCGACGCCCGCGTAGACGTGGGTGGCGTCGGCGGCGATGCTGCGGACGTACGCCTCGCCAGGGGCGGCCTGGCCCAGGTCGCGGGTGGCGCCGGTGGCGGGGTCGTACTCGAGCACGCGTCCGGGCTGCGAGGTGCCCAGGTAGACCTTGCCGTCGGGGGAGGCGGCCATGGTCCAGATGTAGGGATCCGGGTAATTGGCCAGCAGGGTCGTGGCGCCGGTGAGGGTGTCGATCTTGTAGAGGTCGGAGCGGGAGTGGGTGCCGACGTAGACGTCGGTGCCGACCTTGCACATCGCCCAGATGCCCACGCCGGTAGGGATGTCGAAGTGCGCCGTCACCTTGTCCTCGCCCAGATTCCAGGCGCCCACGACGTTGGGCGCCAGGCCGCGCGAGCCCAGGTAGAGCACGTCGCCGACGAATTCGGCGTTGCCCAGGGGGCTGGCCATGCTGGCCGGGCCCAGGTCGGTGATCGTGCCCTTCGGCTCGCGGCCGGCGGACGGCGCAGAGCTCGCCGGCAGGGCTGACGCCGAGGCGGGGGCGGCGGGAAGGGCGACGGCGGAGGTGACGGTGGAGGCGGCTGCGGCTTGGAGGAAGCGGCGGCGAGGGATCATGCGCTGGTCACTCCTTGTGAGGGGTCGCCGCACGGTATAACGGACCGGTCCGTAATGTCCAGATCGAAGAGCCGTACGGCGTTCCGCCACGCGACCAGCTCGGCCGTCTCCTCGTCCAGGCCCGCCGCCGCCACCGCGCCGAACGCCGAGGCCGGATCGATGAGGGTCGAGTCGGTGCCGAAGAGCAGCCGCTCGGGGTCCACCGCCGCCGCGACCTGCGCGACCCGGCCGGCGGGGGCGTGGGAGTAGCACGGTTCGAGGTAGAGGCGGTCGCAGGCGGCGGCGGCCTCGATGGCGTACGTGTGGCCGTCGGCGCCCATGTGCCCGGCGATGACCCGCAGGCCGGGCGTGTCCAGGCAGACCTCGGCCAGGTCCAGCACCGTGGCGCCCCACGTGTGGACGAGCGCGGGCACCCCGGCCTCCGCGACCATGGCCAGCGCCTCCCGCGTCTGGGGCGAGGAGGCGGGGGACCGGGTGTAGTCGGTGTGGATCTTGACGCCGACGAACCTGCCGGTGGGCAGGTAGGCGCGCAGGTCCCGCTCGGCGTCGGCGAGTCTGCGGGGGTTGACGGTGACGTACCCGAGGTGGCGGTCCTGGGTCTCCAGCCAGGAGGCCAGAGCCCGGTTGCCCGCCGCCGCGTCGTAGATCACCGCTTCGGTGGCCGAGACGATCGACAGGTCGATGCCGTACCGGTCCATGGCGCTCATGTTGGCGCCGGCCACGTCCATGGTGAAGAACCAGGGGCCCCAGTGGGCGTGCACGTCGATGATCATCCGAGCAGCCTCCTCGCGTTGCCGCCCGCGACGGCGGCGATCTCCTCCGGCTTCAGCCCGCTGGTCGCCAGGCGCAGCAGGGGGACGACCGGCTCGTAGTGCGGGGTGCGTGAGCCGTACAGGAGCCGGTCGGCCGGTACGCTCTCCAGCGCGTCGGGGGAGTTCAGCAGGCGCGTCGAGGTGTGGAAACCGGGCTCGTCGGCGGCGGCGACGAGGAAGTCGCCCAGGTGGTAGAAGTGCGTGTCCAGGAAGACCACGGTGGCGTCGAGGCCGGAGAATGGCTGCCAGAAGCGCCGCACATCGCCGCCGGTCAGGACGGTGAGGCCCAGTTCCGCGCACTTTCTGGCCACGTGGCGGATCGAGGGGAAGCCCGCTTCCACGCCCTGCTCGTCGGGGAAGAGCCTGACGGCCCTGACGCCGAGCTCGGCCAGCCGGTCGACCTCACGGACGGCGCCGATCGGGTCGCGCAGGTCCACGGTGCCGACCGGCACCACCGGCGGGCCCAGTGTCAGGACCTCGTCGTTCCCCGAACGCACGTCGAACAGGGCGGCCCGCAGGGACGCCACCGCCCCGGCCCGGACGCGGTGCGCGGCCAGCATGTTCAGCGTCGATTCCGGCGTGCCCGGCGGGCCGTCGCGGTCGGGGTAGGCGCCGACCAGGACATCCACGTCGAGGCTCACTTCGAGATCGCCGATCAGCCTGCTCGCGTCGAACACCGTCACACCAGCCTCCATTGACTTATCGAGCTCAGCACATTACGGTCTGGGCCAAAATAGGGCAACCCGCTCTTGTGGAGGTGTGGCCGTGTGGCGTGAACCCCTCGCAGTCCTCGCGATCCCAGCCGCCGGACTGCTCCTACTGGTACCACCGGCCCAGGCGGCCCGGGTGGCCGCCACGCAGAAAGCGCCTTCGTGTGCCGGGCCGACGAGCGGCCGGAACCCGGCCAGGATCGGCCTCGACCCGCGCTGCCCCCTGCTCACCGTCACCCCGCCGGCGCTCTGATGGCGTACACCGTCATGGACGCGCACCGGCTCGTCGGCCCCGTCCCCTTCGACGACCTGCCGGAGGACCCCCGGCCGGAGATGGAGCGGCTGGGCATCGACCGCGCCTACGTCACCCACACCCTCAGCCTCTACTCCGACGCCCACGCGGGGAACGAGGCGCTGCTCGGCCTCGGCGACCCCCGGCTCCTGCCGGTGCCCGTGCTGCTGCCCGACCCGTTCGAGCCCGTGCCGGACTGGGACGTGCCCATGGTCAGGCTCTGCCCGGCACGGCACCGCTTCGAGCTGACCGGGCCGACGGCCCTGCGGTGGCTGGCGGCGCTCGGCGTCACAGCGGCCATCGACTTCGACGAGACCACGCCCGGACAGCTCCTCGCGCTCGCGCGGGAGCTGCCCCGGCAGCGCATCCTGCTGCTCAACCCCGGCTACCGGCGGCTGCGGGCGATCGGGGAGCTCATGGCCGCCATCCCGAACCTGTGGGTGGAGATCGGCACCGTCAACACGCAGCGCGGCGTCGAATGGCTGGCCGGGCACTTCGGGGCCGGGCGACTGGTGTTCGGCACCGGCGCCCCCGTCATGGACGACTGCGGCCCCCGCTTCCTGCTCGACCACCTCGACCTGCCGGAGGCCGACATCGCCCTGATCGCGTCGGGAGGCGACCTGCTGTGATCTCTCACGCCCGCGTCCCGTACGGAGGTGACCTCCGGTGATCCCCGACACCACGCCTGCGGTGATTCTGGACGCGCACGGGCACCTCGGCTCGTGGCCGGACTTCCTCATCCCCGACCCGACGGCCGGCGGCATGGTCTCCCTCATGGACCGCCTCGGCATCGACGCCATCGGCATCAGCCACCTGCTCGCCGTCGGCCCCAGCGCCGAGGAGGGCAACCGGCTCGCGTTCGAGGCCGCCGAGCGGCACCCCGGCCGGTTCGGGGTCTGGCAGGTCTACAACCCGCACCAGCGCAACCGCCTCGTGGAGCGGGGCGTCTGGGGCGTCAAGATCCATCCGGACGTGCACCAGTGCGCGCTCGACGACCGCCGCTACGACCCCGTCTGGGAGCTGGGCCTGCCCGTCCTCGCCCACGGTCAGACGGACTCGCCCTGGAGCGACCCGGAGCGGTTCGTCACGGTGACGCGGCGGCATCCCGGTGTCCCGCTGCTGCTCGGGCATGCCGGCCTCTGGCCGCACGGCTTCGTCCGTGCCGCCGGGCTCGTCCGCGACCATCCTGACGTCCACCTGGAGATCTGCGGGTCCAAGATGACCGGGCGGTGGATCGCCCGGCTGGCCGGTCTGGTCGGCGCGGACCGCGTGATCTACGGCTCCGACGCCTGCTTCCTCGACCTGCGCACCGGCTTCGGCCGCGTCGCCCTCGCCCCGCTCGACCCCGCCGACCGCGCCCTGATCCAGGGCGGCAACCTCGCCCGCATCCTCCGCGCGGAAGGACCACGTCCGTGAACCCGTCCCCAAGACCGTCCATGAAGCTCGCCATCGACGGCGGCACCCCCGTGCGCACCGAGCCTTGGCCGTCGTGGCCGCCCCCGCTGGACGCCGCCCAGCGCGCGCTCGTCACCTCCGTCCTGGAGAGCGGCCGATGGGGCGCCACCCAGGACGGCTCGGCCTGCGCGGACCTGGTCGCCGCCTTCGCCCGCCGCTCCGGCGTCGAGCACGGCGTCGCCGTCGGCAACGCCACCCTCGGTCTGTTCGCCGCGCTGCGCGGCCTCGGCGTCGGACCCGGCGACGAGGTGATCGTCCCGGCTTACACGTTCGTCGCGACGGCCACGGCGGTCCTGCTCGCCGGCGCCACGCCGGTGATCGTGGACGTCGACGCCGCCGACCTCCACCTGTCGCCGCCCGCCGTCGAGGCGGCGCTCACCCCTCGCACGGCCGCCATCGTGCCGGTGCACCTCGCGGGCAGCCCCGCCGACATGGACGCACTGAACACGATCGCGGCACGGCACGCACTGGCCGTCGTCGAGGACGCGGCCCAGGCGCACGGCGCCGCCTACCGGGGCCGCCCCGTCGGCGGGCTGGGCGACGCCGGGGTCTACAGCTTCCAGTCCAGCAAGGCCATGACGGCGGGGGAGGGCGGGCTGATCGTCTGCCGTTCCCCGAAGGTGCACGAGGCCGTCTGGTCGGCCTGCAACGTGGGCCGCACGCTGAACGGCGCCTGGTACGGCCATCCGCGCGTCGGCTGGAACCTGCGCCTGACCGAGATCCAGGCCGCCCTGCTGCTGCCCTGGCTCGACCGGCTCGACGACGAGATCGATCGCAGAAACGCCTTCGCCGCCGCCCTGGACCGCGAACTGGCGGCACTCGGGCCAGCCGCCGGCCGCGGCGGTGGCGCGACGCGTCCGCCGTCCGATGGCGGCGTGGACGGAGTGACGGTGGTGCCGCAGCCGCCCGGCACCACCCGTGACTCGCGCCACCTGCTCATGCTCCGCATCCGGACACCCTTCGAGCGGCCGTCCCTGCTGGCGGCCATGGCCGCGGAAGGCGTCCCTCTCGACGCCGGCTACCCGCCGCTCGGCACGATGCCCGCGCTGATCGAGGCGGGCGCCCGCGCGGAGCCCTGCCCGTCAGCGGAGGCCGCCGCCCATGAGGTGTTCTGGGTCCGCCAGCCCATGCTCATGGACGACCCCTCCAGCGCCGCCCACATCGCCGACGCCCTGGCGAAGGTCCTCGCGAGCCCGCCCCTGCTTCGATCTCTCCCGTGATCCAGGAGCTCATAGGTGCGCTGCCCATCATCGAGGACACCAGGACCGGCCCGAGCTGCACGCCGCCCAGGCCGCCGACCGCTGGACCTGGCTGCTCCTCATCGCCCACACCCGGCTGCGCCTCGGCCGCCGCCTGACCGGAGACCTACGCCACCCCTGGGCGGCAACCCATCCCACGCGGCCCGGAACGCACCGCGCCACGACGTCGGCAAGACCGTCAGACGCGCCTTGAATGTTGACGAGCCGTCATTTCGCCTATTACGGTCCTGACCATAATTGTGCGTGGACGAACCTATTGGAGGTGCGGCCGTGCCGCGTATCTGTGTGGCGCTGCTCATGGTCCTGACCGCTCTGGTATTACCGACCCCCGCGCACGCCACGGCCACGCCGGGCTGCCTCACCCAGGCCGTCACCAAGTACGGCCCGGCCTCCGTCACGGGCGCGATCGTCGGCGCCACCGTCCACGAGGGGCACGCCTACGTGGTCTCCCGAGGGCCGAAACCGCCGGTCGTGGCCGAGATCAGCCTGGAGACCCGCAAGGTGACCCGTACCGCGACGCTTCCTGACGGCCCCAAGCCCGGCGAGCCGGAAGGCGGCTGGGCCACCGCGGTGGCCGGCGGAAAGCTGTACATCGGCACCTATCCCGTGCCCGACCTCTACAGCTACGACCTGGCCAGCGGTGAGGTGGCGCACCTGCACTCCTTCGGGGCGAACGGCGGTTTCGTCTGGAGCATGGCCGCCGCGCCGGACGGCGTCCTTTACCTCGGCACCTCCTCCGACGGCCGGCTGTGGGAGTACGTCCCCTCGACCGGCGCGGTCCGCAGATACGACGTGCTGGTCCAGGGCGAGCACTACGCCAGGGCCGTGGCCGTGGACGGCACCACCGCCTACGTCGGCCTGCTGGAGAAGGCCAGGCTGATGGCCGTGGACCGGGTCAGCGGAGCCGTCAGGGAGCTGGCCCAGGGGCCCGCGGCCGTCGGCACGGTCACGCTCTACGGTGACAGGGTGCTGGCCGCGAGCGGAAGCACGCTGATCGACGTGCGTAAGGACGGCACGGACAAGCGGCAGTTCGACACCGGCGTGGGCAACCTCGACGCGTTCGAGGTGGCTCCCGACGGCACCGTCTACCTGACCTCGCGCCCCGACGGCGCCGTCTACACCTACCGCACCGGCCAGGACGCGGTCACCAAGATCGCTGATCCGCCTTCGCCCGGCGAGGAGACGCGGGCGCTGAAGCTCATGGGGCAGCAGCTCGTCGGGTTCGCCGGCAGCGGCGGCATGTGGTGGCTGGACCTGCGGAGCGGCGAGTCCGAGTTCGTCGACCTCATCGACGCCGGCTTCCCGGCCGGTCCCGAGCGGACCCAGAGCATGCTGCTGGTGCCCGACCGCGCCCTCTACATCGGCGGCCACTTCGCCGTTGAGGTGCGCGACCTGCGGACCGGCAAGGAGCGCAGGATCCGTGTCGTGGGTGAGCCGAAGGCCATGGTGCGACGAGGGAACAACGTCTTCGCCGCGCTGTACCCCAGCGGGCAGATCATCTCGATCGACGTCCGCACCGACGAGGTGCGCGGCTTCGGCTACATCGGCCACGACCAGTCGCGGCCGTGGGACATCGAGCACGACCCTGTCACCGACACCATCCTGGTCGCCTCCGCGCCGACCGGCGCGAAGCTGAAGGGCGCCCTGACGGTGCTCGACCCCGACACCGGCAAGATGGACGTCTACCCGGACGTCATCCCCGACCAGAGCCTGATGAGCCTGAGCGTCGACTCCGAGCGCGGACTCGTCTACCTCGGCGGCGACGTGCTCGGCGGCGGCGGCACTCCGCCCGTCAAGACGACGGCCTCGATCGCCGCCTTCGACCTCAAGAAGCGCAAGGTGCGCTGGACGATCGACCCGCTGCCGGACCACCGCACCTTCCAGGACCTCAAGGTGCACAACGGCCTGCTGTACGCGGTCTACAAGCGCGTACTCGGCGCCTGGATCGCCCTGGACCCCGCCACCGGCGCCATCAAGCACCAGGGCCTGCTGTCGGGACACGGCGAACTGCAGGTTCACAAGGGCCGGGTGTTCACCTCCACGTTCTTCGGCGGAGGCAACGCCTACGAGCTGGGGACGGAGGCGAAGCTGCTGGCGACCGGGCTCGGCGACGAGTGGCACACCAACCCGCAGCTGCAGTTCGAGCCCGGCACCTACAACGCCTGGACGATCGTGGGACGGGACCTGGCCCGGGTGCGTCTCGATCCGCGCTGCCCGACCGTGACCATCTCCTAGCGGTTCCACCCGATCCGGGCCGAACCCTGGCCGGACCTCGGCCGGCGCGCCACACCCGCGCCTGCCGGGACCGGTCCCGGCAGGACGGATCGCACGTGGAGTTTCCGCGCGTCGAAGGCCCGCCGCCGATCGTCGTGCACGGGCCCCGTCCCGGTGCGCCGGCCCGCGCGCGCGAGGACTTCCGAACCCGCGGCCTTGAGAACCTGCGGTCATCTGAGACCACGGCCTGAAGTACGCGCGGCTCCTCCTTTCTGCCGTCCCCTTCTGAGCTGGTCGCCGTTGACAGCCGGAGCTTCGTCCAGTTACGGTCTGGGCCGTAAATCGAGAACCGAGGAGGCCGCGTGCGGACGACAGCGGAGCTGGAGGAGCGGCCGGCCCGGCCGAGCCCCGGGCCGGGCCTGGCCGAGTCGCTGCGGGGCCAAAATCGGACAACACGCTCTTGTGGAGGTGCGGCCGTGCCGCGCAGACCCCTCGCAGTCCCCGCCGTCCTGGCCGTCCTGGCCGCCGGCCTGCTCCTACCCGCGTCCCCGGCCCAGGCGGCCGCCCCGGCGCAGCCGTCCTCGTGCGCCGCGCCACGGGTGGAGACGTTCGGGCCGGCGTCCATGACCGGAGCCATCGTGGGCGCCGCGGTCCACCAGGACAAGGCCTACGTCGTCACCCGCGGCCAGAAGCCGCCCGTGCTGGCCGAGATCGACGTGAACACCCGCACGGTCGTCCGGAGCGTGCGTCTGCCCGACGGCCCGGCCGCCGGGGAGCCGGAGGGCGGCTGGGCCACCGCCGTGGCCGGCGGCAAGGTCTACGTCGGCACCTACCCCGTGCCCGACCTCTACCGGTTCGACCCGGCCACCGGCGAGGTGGCGCACCTGGCCTCGTTCGGCAAGAACGGCGGCTACATCTGGTCGCTGGCCGCCGCCCCCGACGGCACGATCTACGCCGGCACCTACCCCGACGGCCGGGTCAGGGAGTACGTCCCGGCCACCGGCGCCGTACGCGACTTCGGCGTGCTGGCCACCGGCGAGCGCTACGTCAGGGCGCTCGCCGCCGACGCCGACAACGTCTACGCGGGCCTGCTCGACAAGGGCAAGCTCATGGCGATCAACCGGGCGACCGGCGCCGTCACCGAGCTGGCCCAAGGGACGACGGGCATCTCCGTGGTCGTCGAACACGGCGACCGGATCCTCGCGGTGAGCGGCCAGACCCTCATCGACGTGCGCAAGGACGGCACCGACGCCAGGAACGTCCCCCTCGGCCCGACCAGCAGCCTCGACGCGCTCACCGTGGCCCCGGACGGAACCGTCTACGGCACCTCACGCCCCGACGGCGCCGTCTACCGCTACCGCACCGGCGACAGCGCCCCCACCCGGATCGCCGGCCCGCCCTCCCAGGACGACGAGACCCGCAAGCTCGCGCTGACCGGCGACGGCACCCTCGTCGGGTTCTCGGGCAGCGGCGGCATGTGGTCGCTCGACCTGGGCACCGGGCGCTCGACCTTCACCGACCTGATCGAGGCCGGCCTGCCGGCGGGCGCGGAACGCCCGCAGAGCATGCTGCTGGTGCCGAACCGCGCCCTGTACGTGGGCGGTCACTTCTTCATGGACGTACGCGACCTGCGCACCGGCAAGCAGCGCCGCTTCCGCGTCCCCGGAGAGCCGAAGGACCTCGTACGCCGCGGCGACAAGATCTACGCCGCCGTCTACCCCAGCGGGAACATCATCTCCATCGACCTGCACACCGACGAGGTCCGCAGCCTCGGCTACCTGGGACACGGCCAGCAGCGCCCCTGGGACATCGAGTACGACCCCGTACGCGACAAGCTGCTGGTCGCCTCCGCCCCCCTGGGCGCCGAGCTGGAGGGCGCCCTGTCGATCGTCGATCCCCGCACCGGCCACATCGACGTCTACAAGGGCGTCATCCCCGGCCAGAGCCTGATGAGCCTGTCGCTGGACGCCGGCAAGGGCATCGTGTACCTCGGCGGCGACGTGCTCGGCGGCGGCGGCACCCCGCCGGTGCACACCGCGGCGTCGGTCGCGGCGTTCGACCTGCGGTCCCGTACGGTGCTGTGGCAGGTGGAACCGGTCGCCGGCTTCCGTACCTTCCAGGACGTCAAGGTGCACGACGGGCTCCTCTACGGCGTGTACAAGCGCAACTCCGGCGCCTGGATCGCCCTGGACCTGGCCACCAGAACGGTCAGGCACCAGGGGACCCTGTCCGGGTACGGCGAGCTGACCGTCCACCGCGGCCGGGTGTTCGTCAGCACGTTCTTCGGCGGCGGCAACGCCTACGAGCTGAGCGACACCGCCACGCACCTGGCCACCGGGCTGGGGGACGACTGGTACACCAACCCGCAGCTCCACTTCGAGCCCGGCTCCTGGAAGGCCTGGGCGCTGAGCGGCCGGCACCTGGCCAGGATCGACCTGAACCCGCGCTGCCCCCTGCTCACCGTCACCCCGCCCCAGAGCTGACACCGCCCCGGAGGCCCGCCGACCTGGCGGACCTCCGGAACAGGACGTCCGATCCGGATCGGCGGCGGGGGCGGATCCCAACCCCGGCCGGGCCCTCCACGACCGCGGAGTGACCGGCAGGCACGCTGGGGTCAGCGAGGGTTGACGGCTCCGGCCTGCAGGAGTTTGGCGAGGATCGTGCTCAACTGGCCGCGCTCGCCGGGGGTGAGGGCCTGGAAGGTGTCGTCGAGGAAGGCCGGGATCGAGGCTTGGGCCTGGGTGAGCCGCCGGCGGCCTGCATCGGTGATGGTGACGGCGTAGGAGCGCCTGTCGCGGGGGTTGCGTTCCCTTTGGACGTGGCCCGCCTTCTCCAGGTCGTCACAGATGCCGACCATGACGCTGCGGTCGATCCGAAGCTCCTCGCTGAGCGTCTGCTGGGAGCAGGGGCCGACGGCGTCGAGCATCTGGAGCACGAGGTGTTGCCCGACTCCGAGCCCTTCCTTCGTCGCGTGCACGTCGGCGGCGCGGGCCACGGCGGCCGACGCCCGGCAGAGCGCGATGTCCAGCCGCTCGGCGGCGAGCTGCGGAAAGTACGCCGTCCCCCGGTCCGTCGTTCTGGTCGTCGGCGCCATGACTCTCCCTCGTGTGGTCAGCCGCGAGTCTACCGCGAATCGATCTCCACACAGACTGTTTGACGGCAGATGATTTGCAGGCATACGGTCTCAACCGTCTGTCCGCCAATTGTTTGCTCGCAGATGGAGAATGACCACATCATGACGCTGAACCTCACCCCCGACGAGCTGCTGAGCACCACCCGCGCCGTACGCAAGCGGCTCGACCTCACCCGCCCGGTGCCGCGCGAGCTGATCGAGGAGTGTGTGGACCTGGCCGTGCAGGCGCCCACCGGGCGCAATCGGCAGCGCTGGCACTTCCTCGTCGTCACCGAGCCCGAGCAGCGGCGGGCCGTGGCCGACATCTTCCTGCGCGCCCTGCCGCTGGCCTCCGGGCAACCGCTGACCGAACGCGACCTGTGGCGCATGAACTACCACTCCAGCTCCACCGAGCGGGTCTTCGACGGTCTGCGCCACCTGGCCGACAACATCCACCGGGTGCCCGCGTTCGTCATCCCGGGCGTGGAGGGACGCACCGACCGCGCTCCCGTGGCCGTGCAGGCCGGGGCGTGGGGATCGATCCTGCCGGCCGTCTGGAGCTTCATGCTGGCCGCCCGCGCGCGCGGCCTGGGCACGGTGTGGACCACGGCGCAAGGGCCGCTCGAACCCGAGCTGGCCAAGGTGCTCGGCGTGCCGTACGACGAGATCATGCTGGCCGCCTTCATCCCGCTGGCCTTCACCATCGGCACCGACTTCAAGCCCGCTCCCCGCATCCCGCGTGAGGAGGTGCTGCACTGGGATCGCTGGTGATGCCTGCACCGTTCGGTGCAACGCGTACACCGAACGGTGCAAGGTCAAGTGACAGTCGATGGACGACGCGCTCCCGCCGCGGCCCGCCCTAGCGTTTTCTCGTCCGAAAGCAGGATGAGAACGGGAGAAGTCGCCATGAACAAGAGAGTGATGACCGCGATCGCCGGGCTGAGCCTGACGGCCGGCCTGCTGGCACCGGCCGGTGCCCAGGCCGGCCAGGCCACCGCTGCGACGGCCGCGGCGAAGCCGCCGAAGGGAGCCAGGGCGGTGGTGCAGGTCAGCCCGAACCCCACCACCCGGCGCGGCCAGGAGGTGACGATCACCGGTCACTGCGGCGGCGGCAAGGGGCTCAAGGCCGTGCTGGCCGGGCTCGACAGGAAGCACCCGGTGCTGCGCAATGTCCGCATCGTCGAGGACGATCCGAAGGGATTCGTGGCCAAGGCGACCCTCGCGCCCACGATCGGCAACGGCGTCGGCCCCGTTCTCGTCGACTGTGGCGGCGAGGCGGGCGTGACCCTCCTGGTCACCCACGTCTGATCCGAACCCGTCACCCCTCGTCGAGAAAGAGCCTCCGCATGGCCGAACCACCCCCACGACGCGCACCCGCGCCTGTCCGGCACCTCGCCCGGATCACCGACATCACGCTCGCCGTCCTCACGCTGGTCTTCTTCGTCGCCGTGGCACTGGCCACCGGCGTGCACAACCCCTGGCATGGCCCGATTCCCCTCGGGCTGCTGCTCGGAGGGCTCCTGCTGGTCAGACGCCGCTGGCCGATGACCGTGCTGCTGCTGTCGATCGGCGGGATCTTCGTCTACCACCTCACCGTGGACTGGTCTCCCGCCGGTTGGATCTGGCCGGCCGCGGTCGCCTACTTCACCGCCGCCACCACGTCGCGCGTGCGCTGGGTGCCCGTCATCGGCCTGGCCCAACTGGTCTACTCGGCGGTCGACGCCCGCCGGCTCCTGGACATCAACCCGACCGGCTACGTGATCCACGTCGCGGGGGAAGGGCTACTCCTGGCGATCCTCATCGCCGCGGGCCTCACCTACGCCGCCGCGACGCGCTGGCGCGAGCGGCTGCGCGAGACCGACAGCCGGGCGCACGCCGCCGAGGAACGGCTGCGCGTCTCGCACGAGGTTCACGATGTCGTCGCCCACACGCTGGCCGTCGTCGGCGTGCAGCTCAATGTCGCCGCCGACGCTCTGGAGGACGACCCGGCAGCGGCCGCCGCCGCGCTACGCGTGGCGAAGGACGTCAGGAACCGGGCGATGACCGACGTCCGCTCCCTCATCACGATCTTGCGTGACGATCCCGGCGACACCGTGCCCCAGGCGGATCTGGCCTCCTTGGACACGCTCATCGCCGACGCCCGCGCCGCCGGGCTCGAGGTGACCCTCGACGAGCACGGTGACCGCGCGGCCGTCCCCGCCATCACCGCCATCGCCGTCCACCGCGTCGTGCAGGAGTCCCTCGCCAACACGCTCAAGCACGCGGGGGCGGGCAAGGCCGAGGTGACGATCGGCTACCGGCCTCGCTCGATCACCGTCAAGGTCACCGACGACGGCCGCAGCATCCCCGATGGCGCCGATGTCGCCGAAGGCCACGGTCTGGCCGGTATGCGCGAGCGGGTGAGCGCACTCGGGGGCGCGCTCACCGCAGGCCCCGTCGCCGGCGGCGGCTTCGCCGTGCGGGCCGACATCCCTGTGGCAGGCTCGACGGCATGACGATCAAGGTGCTCCTCGCCGACGACCAGGCACTCGTACGGGCCGGCTTCCGCAGCCTGCTGGCCCGTTCCCGGGACATCACGGTCGTCGGCGAAGCCCAGGACGGCGACGAAGCCGTACGGCTGGCCGCGAGCACCCGCCCCGACGTCATCCTCATGGACATCCGCATGCCGGGCACCGACGGGATCACCGCCACCCGCCGCATCCTCACGGACCCGGCCGCTCCGGGCTGTCGCGTCATCATCCTGACCACGTTCGACACCGACGAGCACGTCTTCGCCGCACTCCGGGCCGGAGCCAGCGGCTTTCTCACCAAAGAGGTCGAACCCGCCGAACTCCGCCGGGCGGTCGCCGCCGTCGCAGGGGGAGACGCGCTGCTGTCGCCGGGCGTGACCCGGCGCGTCATCGAGCAGTTCGCCCACCGGCAGGATCTCACGCCCAGCGCGGGACAGCGGCTGGCCGCCCTCACCTCACGGGAACGGGAGACGGTCGAGCTCGTGGCGCTCGGACTCTCCAACCACGAGATCGCCGAGCGGCTCTCCATCAGCCCGCTCACCGCCAAGACCCACATCACCAGGGCCATCGCCAAGCTGGACGTGCGCGACAGGGTCCAACTGGTCATCCTGGCCTACGAGAGCGGCCTGATCAGGCCCGGCACGTGACATGGTCATGCGGGCCTTCCCTTTTCACTCTATAGCAGATCACCGCCCCTCATGAGAAGTAAAAAAGTGCTCCATACTTGCCCGTTGCGTACCGACCCGACGAACGATGGAGCAACCGAATTGGGTGACGTGCTGGGTTTCGCGCAGATCGACTCGACCAACCTCGCGGACGTCGGCGGCAAGGGGGTGGGCCTCGGCGAGCTCTCGCGGATCGACGGCGTCCGCGTGCCGGACGGCTTCTGCGTCACGACGGACGCCTTCCGCCGGGTGGTGACCGCGGAGCCGTCGTTCGGCGCCCGGCTCGACCGGCTGTCCCGCGTGGATCCGGACGACCGCGAGGGGATCCGCGCCCTGAGCGCCGAGATCCGCCGCGCCGTCGAGGACGTCACCATGCCCGACGACCTCGTGGCGGCGATCAGTGACGCGCTCGACGGGTTCGGGGCGCAGGCCGCGTACGCGGTGCGTTCCAGCGCCACGGCCGAGGACCTGCCGGGCGCGTCCTTCGCCGGGCAGCAGGACTCCTACCTCGACGTCGTGGGCCTGGAGGAGATCGTCCGGCAGGTCCGGCGGTGCTGGACGTCGCTGTTCACCGAGCGGGCGGTCACCTACCGGCGGCGCAACGGCTTCGACGACCGCAAGGTGCTGATGGCCGTGGTCGTCCAGCGGATGGTGCACCCGGACGCGGCCGGGGTCCTGTTCACCGCGGATCCCGTGACCTCCAACCGCAAGGTCGCGACGGTGCAGGCCGTCCAGGGGCTCGGCGAGGCGCTCGTCTCCGGCCGCGTCACCGGCGACGTCTACGCGGTGCGCGACGACCAGGTCCGCGCCACGGCGCTCGCCACCGAGACGCGGCCGATCCTGACGGACGCCCAGGTCGTGGCCCTGGCCCGGCTGGGCCGGCGGATCGAGGCGCACTTCGGCCGCCCCCAGGACATCGAGTGGTGCCTGACCGGCGACGATGTCCACATCGTCCAGAGCCGGCCGATCACCACGCTGTTCCCCGTCCCGGAGACCGCAGACGGGGAGAACCACGTCTACGTCTCCGTCGGTCACCAGCAGATGATGACCGACGCGATGAAGCCGCTGGGGCTCTCGGTGTGGCAGCTCACGACGCCACGGCCGATGTACGAGGCAGGCGGGCGGCTGTTCGTCGACGTGGCCGCCCAGCTGGCGACGCCCCGGGGCCGGGAGGGGCTCTTCGCGACCTTGGGCAAGGACGACCCGTGGATGCGGGACGCCCTGCGGACCATCCTCGACCGCGGCGACTTCATCCCTTCGCGGCCGGACGACCCAGCCACGGGCGCGCCGCCCGTGCCGCCCGCCCCGGCCGAGCCCGATCCGGCCGTCGTCACCGAGCTGATCCAGGCCGACCAGGAGCACATCGCCACCCTGCGGCGCACGATCGCGACGTTGTCCGGGCCGGAGCTGCTGGACTTCATCCTGGCTGACCTCGCCGAGCTGCGGCGCGGTCTGTTCAGCCCGCGCAGCTACCAGGCGATCATGGCGGGCATGGAGGCGTCCTGGTGGCTCAACGACCACCTGGAGACGTGGCTGGGGGAGAAGAACGCCGCCGACGTGCTCACCCAGTCGGTCCCGCACAACGTCACCTCCGAGATGGGGCTGGCGCTCCTCGACGTCGCCGACGCCGTCCGGCCGCACGCCGAGGTCGTGGGGCACCTGCGCCGCGTCGCCGACGAAGGCCGCGAGGGCCCGGCCTTCCTGGACGAGCTGGCCGGGCTGCCCGGCGGGCGCGAGGCGCGGGACGCCATCCGGGGCTTCCTCGACGAGTACGGCATGCGCTGCGCGGGCGAGATCGACATCACCAGGACGCGCTGGAGCGAGAACCCCGCCATGCTCGTGCCCACCATCCTCGGCAACGTCAGGAACTTCGAACCGGGCGCCGGCCGGCGGCACTTCGAGCAGGGACTGCAGGAGGCGCGGCGCAAGGAACAGGACGTGCTGACGCGGCTGCGCGACCTGCCCGACGGGGACCAGAAGGCGGAGGAGACCAAGCGGATGATCGACCGTGTCCGCGCCTTCACCGGCTACCGCGAATACCCGAAGTACGGCATGATCAGCCGCTACTTCGCGTACAAGCAGGCGTTGCTGCGCGAGGCCGACCGTCTCGTCCGGTCCGGTGTCCTGCGCGAGCGGGACGACGTCTTCTTCCTCCGTTTCGAGGAGCTGCGGGAGGTCGTGACCACCGGCGAGGCGGACGCCGGGCTCGTCGCGGAGCGGCGGGCGGCGTTCCGGTCGTACGAGACGCTCGTCCCTCCCCGGGTCCTCACCTCGGAAGGCGAGGTCGTCACCGGCCGCTACCGGCGGGACGACGTCCCGTCCGGCGCGCTGCCCGGCCTCCCCGCCTCGGCCGGGACCGTCGAGGGCCGGGCCAGGGTCGTCACGGACATGGCGCGGGCCGACCTGGAGGCGGGCGACATCCTGGTCACCGCCTACACCGACCCGAGCTGGACCCCGTTGTTCGTCGCCGCCGCCGGACTGGTGACGGAGGTGGGCGGCCCCATGACGCACGGGGCGGTGATCGCCCGGGAGTACGGCCTGCCGGCCGTCGTCGGCGTCGAACGGGCCACCGGGCTCATCCGGGACGGGCAGCGGATCCGCCTCAACGGCACCGACGGCTACGTGGAGCTCCTCGACTGATCCCTCGCGGCCCACTCCGGCACCCACGTTCCGGCGCCGCCGTGATCCGCCACGGCGGCGAGGTGGTCGAGGAGGGTGGCCAGCGCGGGGTGGGGATTGTCGCGGTGCCACAGGAGCGAGTGCGGGTAGACCGGCACGGGACCGGTCACCGGGATGCGGCGCAGCCCGTGGCCGGCGGGCCAGACGAGCCGGGTGTGCCCGCCCATGAACGTGGCCAGCGCCGGCGTGTCGGCGATCGTGTCGAGCAGCACGTCGGAGCCGAAGTTGGGGCCGGTCGCCTCGATGGTGAGGCCGAACTCGGCGACGAGGTCGTCGTAGTAGGCGGCCCACTCGGTGCCGGGGGCGAGGCCGGGCATCCAGATGCGGTGCCCGGCGAGCTGGGCCGGGGTCACCGACCGGGCGGAGGCCAGCGCGTGCGCGGGGCCGGTGAGGAGCTCGAGCGGCTCGTCGAGCACCCGTACGGACGCGAGGTCCTCCGGGAGCGGCCGGCCGGGCGTGTTGACGGCGCGGAAGGACGCGTCGATCGTGCCGGACCGGAGGGCGGCGACGGCCGCCTCGATGTCGTGCAGCATCACCACGCCGAGCTCGATCTCGGGGTGGGCCCGGTGGAAGGCGCGCATCAGGCCGGACGCCGCGCCGCGCGAGGCGAGCACGTCGACGCGCAGCGCCCGGCTGCCGGTCCGTACGGACGCGACCGCGCGCTCGGCGACCCGCAGCAGCTCGCGGGCGTGGGGCAGGAACGCCTGCCCGTCGATGGTGAGCGCGGCGCCGCGCGGGGTCCGAGTGAACAGCCGCACGCCGAGGTCGCGCTCCAGCGCGGCGACGCGCTTGGAGACGGCCTGCTGGGTGATCGCCAGCTCGGCGGCGGCCTCCTGGAACTGCCCCGCGTCGGCGGCGGCGACGAACGTCCGTACGGTTTCGAGATCCACGCCGACACCCTATAGGTACAACATCTGGTTGTGGCTGGGCCGATCCGGGTTGTTTGATCCCCTGCTCCCTCGCACGCTTTGATGCTCACCGATCACGGATCGGTTGTGGCGGACGAGCGGCGAGGAGCGTCGAGCATGCGGAGCGGGCATCGGCTGGGGCGGGAGTTCGGGTGGCTCTGGGCAGCGTACGGGACCAGCGCCCTCGGCACATGGCTGGCCTTCGGCGCGTTCCCGCTGATCGCCGTCCAGGTGCTGCACGCAGGGCCGGCGGAGGTCGCCGCGCTGTCCGCCGTCGGGGCGGCCGTGGGCGCGGCCGTGGCGGTGCCGCTCGGCCCGTGGGTGGAGTTCCGGCGCAAGCGGCCGGTGCTGATCGGGACGGACCTGCTGCGGTTCGCGGCGCTGCTGACGATCCCGGCCGCGTACGTGCTCGGCGTCCTCACCTTCGTCCAGCTCCTGCTGGTCTCGGTCGTGGCCGCGGCGGCCGACATCACCTTCCGCGCCGCGTCCGGCGCCTACCTGAAGACGCTGCTGCCGGCCGGTGACCTGCTCGTCGCCAACGCCCGCTTCGAGTCCACGGCCTGGACGACCACGATCGTCGGGCCGCCCCTCGGCGGCGCGGCGATCGGGCTGCTCGGCCCGGTGGCGACGGTGCTGGCCGACGCGGTCAGCTACCTGCTCTCGGCCCTCGGCATCCGCGCGATCGGCGGCCGGGAGCCGAGCCCCGGGCCCCGGCCGGCCGCC
This sequence comes from Nonomuraea sp. LP-02, assembly GCF_036289125.1. Classification (NCBI taxonomy): domain Bacteria; kingdom Bacillati; phylum Actinomycetota; class Actinomycetes; order Streptosporangiales; family Streptosporangiaceae; genus Nonomuraea; species Nonomuraea sp. LP-02. The sequence goes on from NZ_JAXCLK010000001.1 coordinate 1,871,191, forward strand.
CGCCTGCGGGCCGGGGACCTGCTCGACGGCTGGCGGCACATCCTCGCCGACGCGACGCTGCGGCCGCTGTTCTTCAACACCGCCCTGTTCAACGGCCTGGTGATGGCCATCGACGCGCTGCTCGCCGTCCTGATGCTCGGCGAGCTCGGGTTCGCGCCGTGGCAGTACGGCCTCGCCTTCGCCTTCCCCGCGATCGGCGGGCTGTTCGGCGCGCGGCTGGCCCGGCCGCTCGTCGCCCGGTTCGGGCAGCACCGGATGCTGGTCGCGTCCGGTGTGCTCCGCGCGCTCTGGCCCGCCGGCCTCGCCTTCGTGGGGCCGGGCACCGGGGGACTCCTGCTGGTCATGGGCGTCGAGCTCGGGCTCATCTTCTGCTGCGGGGTCTTCAACCCCGTCCAGGCCACCTGCCGCCTCGAACGCACTCCGTCCGGACGGGTCACCCGCACGCTGACGGCCTGGACGGTGACGACCCGGGCCTCGACCGCGCTCCTCACCGCCGTCTGGGGGGTGCTGGGCGGCCTGCTCGGCCCGCGTACGGCCATCGGCCTGGCCGGCGTGCTCCTGCTGGTGACCCCGCTGCTGCTCCCTCGCCCGACCCGGCCTCCCACCTTGCCTGACACCATCCAAAAGGAGAAAGACGATGACCGTCCCGCCGCTGGACCCCCGCACGACCGCCCTGCTCGTCCTGGACTACCAGGAGGCGACCCTGGCCGCGCTCCCCGACCCGGCCGAGCCGCTGTCGCAGGTGGCCGGCGCCATCGCCGACCTGCGCGCGCACGGCGCCGCCGTCGCCTACGTACGGGTCGGATTCACCGAAGCCGACTGGGCGGCGATCCCGCCGGCCAACGAGACCTTCTCCTTCCTCGGCCGGCAGCGCCTCCTGCACCACGCCGATCCCGCCACGGCCGTCCACCACCGGCTCGCCCCCGAGCCCGGCGACATCGTCGTGCGCAAGACCCGCGTCGGCGCCCTGTCCACGACCGACCTGGACCGGCGGCTGCGGGAGCGCGGGATCACCACCCTGGTCGTCGCCGGCGTCACCACCAGCGGCGTCGTGCTGTCCACCGTCACCGACGCCGCCGACCGCGACTACCGGCTCTACGTCCTCTCCGACGCGGTCGCCGACCCGGACCCGGACGTCCACCAGGCGCTGATGACCGGCGTCTTCCCACGGCTGGCCCACGTCATCGACACGGCCGGCCTGCGCGCGCTCCTGCCCGGGGGCGGTGCCGGGTCACTGGAGCCGGCGGGCTAGGGGCAGCCTGGTCCTGGTGATCAGCGCCGCCGCCGTCGCCAGGAGGGGCGGCCCCGCGACCACGGCGATCACGAACGGCCACGGCACGGCGATCGTGGCGGGATCCCCGGCTCCGTGCGTCGTCATCGGCCGGCTGAGCGCCACGCCCGTCACCGTTCCCGCGGCCAGCCCCATCAGCGCGCCGAGCCCGGAGACGTAGAGCGCCTGACCTGCCACCACCAGCCGCAACGTCGCCGGCGGCGCGCCGATGGCCAGCATCGTCGCCCGCTCGGGCCGCATGTCGGCCGCCGCCAGGCCGGTGGCGGCCAGCGTGCCGCCGGCGGCGAGGACGACGGCGCCCACGAGCCAGCCCCACAGGCCGGGACTGGGCAGGTTGCGGTAGCCCTCCTCGGAGGCGACCGTGACCCGGCCGGTCACCTTGGCCAGATCGCGCCCCAGCGTGGAGCCGGCCGGCGGCCGGTGCATCGCGTAGAGCTGGCGTTCCGCCGTGGCGAACCCCGCTTGCTCGACGAGGGCGCGCGGCAGCAGGGCGCCGCCCTGGTGCTCGTCGGCGGGCGCGGCGACGACCGCCGGCACCTCGAGTTTGCGCGGGGGACCGGACGTGGAGCCGGCCCGCAGCGCCAGCTTGCCGTCGCGCACCGCGGCCGGGTCGAACACCACGGCCTTGCCGCTCGCCAGCGCCTCGGCCGCCCGCGGGTCGTCCCGCCCCTGGAGGAGCCGGAGCAGGGCCCGGTCACCGATGGCCGCCGTGCGACGGGTACGTATGCCGTTCCACTTCACGGTGTACCGCAGCGCGTAGCGGCGGCCCTGGGCGTCCTGCGCCTGGTAGCCGGCGGCCAGCGGCACTCCGGGCAGCTGGCGGGCCGCCTCCGCGCGGAGCCTGCTCCAGGTGGCGTCGCTCATGGTGCCGCCCCAGATCGCGAGCATGCCGGTCGGGCGCGCCGAGGTGTAGGCCTTGCGCCAGTCCATGGTCTGGCTCTGGGCGCCGATGCCCATGGCGACGGCCGTGGCCGTGACCGCCATGACGGCCGCCACGGCGCTCGTCGTACGGGAGCGGTGGCGGACCGCGTCGCGGACGGCCACCCGCAGCGGGAGCCGCAGCCGCGTGGCCGCCCGCCCGGTGAAGCGGACCAGCCAGGGGGTCAGCACCAGCAGCCCGATCATGATCAGCACCGCGGCGGCCCACACCCAGACCGATTCCGACTGGCGGCGCGCCACCACGGTCGCCCCCAGCCCGGCCAGCACCAGCACGACCCCGGCCAGGGGACGTCCCGGCCCGTCGGCGGCGGCGGGCGGACGGTCGGCCAGCACGCTCGCGGTGTCCTGCCTGGCCGCCTGGACGGCGGGCACCAGCGCCGCGGTGATCCCGGAGATCAGGCCCAGCGCGGCCACGGCCAGCACCGCCGCCCATGGCACGTCCACCGGGCCGATCGTCCCCGCCGTCCATCGCGCCACGATCGGGGCGCCGAGCGCGCCGGCCCCGACGCCGAGCGCCGTCGCCACGAACGTGGCCGCACCGCCGAGGACCAGCCCGTCGGCCAGCACGATCGTCCGCAGATGCGCGGCGGAGCCGCCCTGCGCCGCGATCTCGGCGAGCTCCCGCCGCCGTCTCCTGAGTCCGACCGCGAAGGCCGGCCCGGCCAGCAGTACGGTCTCCAGCACCACCATGATCACCATGACGCCGAGCCCGGCCGTCCCCGCGACGTTCATCGGGCCGATACGGACCAGGATGCGAACCGAGTCCGAGATCATGGCGCGGGAGGTGACGTACAGGTCGGCCGCGTTCAGCGCGGGGATGTCGTTCCAGGTCACCGGTCTCGGGGTGTCGGCCAGCCAGCCCGGGCCGTACTCGTGCGGCGACCAGAACTCCTCCACCTGCACGGGCGAGACGTCAGGACCCACGACCTGCCGGAGCGAGGGCCGGTGCGGGTGCTCGACCACGCCCACCACGGTCAGCGGGGCCGCGCCGGGCATCCGCAGGACCTCGCCGGGCCGCAGGCCGGACGCGGGTGTCGCGGCGACCTCCCCGGCCGCGGGCAGCCTGCCCTCGGTCAGCGTCAGCATCCCCTTGGTGAGGGGGTCGCGCAGGTCGATCCGCAGCGCGTCGATCCGCTCGGCCCCCGGCTGGAACACGCCGGTGGTGAACGGGACCAGCCGGGTGCCGGGCCCGAGCAGGGCCGCCACCTCGGACGGGCTGCGCCGGACGGCGGACGCTCCGTCGTCGCCCGAGCTCCAGCTCGCCCCGTTCGGCTCCTGGCGGAGCTCCGAGCCCGCGGGAGCCTGCCAGATGCGGGCGTCGGCCGCGCCGAGCTCGGCCGCGAGCCCCTCACGGGCGGAGACGTGCATGGTCTCGACGAGGGTGAACAGCCCGGTGATCACCAGCACCGGCAGGCCGATCATCACCATGATGAGCGCGCTGCGCCCCCGCGAGCGCCACGCGCTCCGGCGGGAGATGCGCAGCGCGGCCAGAAGGGCGCTCATCGGGCGCTCGCCAGGGGCGTGTCCGTGGTGTCGGCGATCATCCCGTCGCGCAGGAACACCACCCGGTCGGCCCAGGCGGCGTAGCGCGGCTCGTGGGTGACCAGCAGGACCGCCGCGCCCGCGTCGCAGCGGGCGCGTAACACCCGCAGGATCTCGTCGCCGGTGCGCGTGTCGAGCGCTCCGGTCGGCTCGTCGGCCAGCAGCAGGCGCCGCTCGCCGACCAGGGCGCGGGCGATCGCGACCCGCTGACGCTGCCCGCCGGACAGCTCCTCGGGGAAGCGGTCGGCCAGGTCCGCGCTGTCGACCTCCGCCAGCACGGCCATGGCCTCCTCCCTGGCCCGGCCCGACCGTACGCCGTCGAGCTCGCGCGGCAGCATCACGTTCTCCGCCGCGGTCAGCGACGTGATCAGGTTGAGGTCCTGGAAGACGTAGCCGACGCTGCGCCGCCGCAGCGCCGCCAGATCGCGTACGGCCCCCAGGTCCTGCTCGCCGACGTGCACCGTCCCGGAGGTGGGCCGGTCGAGCCCGCCCGCGAGGTTGAGCAGGGTCGACTTGCCGGACCCGGACGGGCCCATGACCGCGACCAGCTGGCCCACGTCCACCTCCAGGCTCACGCCTTTGAGCGCGTGCACGGCCGTCGCTCCCTCCCCGTGGACCCGGGTCACCCCGTCCAGCCGTACGTAGGTCATCTCTCCTCCTTCAGAACGGCCTCGCAGTGGTCCAGCCACCGTTGCTCGGCCTCGGCCTGGAAGATCATGGAGTCGATCACGAGCCGCTGGGCCGCTCCGTCCGTGGCCGCGCGCTTGGCCGTGGTCAGCTGCTGGAGGGCGCGCATGGTCGCCGTCCGCTGCTTGTGGATGACCTCGGCGACGTCCGCCCGGCCGGCGGCGACGGCCATGGCCAGCTTGATGACCAGCTCGTCCCGCGGCCGGTCGGACTGGACGATGGGGGTGCTGAACCATCGCGCCAGCTCCTCCCGGCCGGCCGCGGTGATCGTGTAGACGACCCGGCCCTGCTCGTCCGACTCGCCCGGCTCGACCAGGCCGTCACGCTCCAGCCGGGACAGCGTCGTGTAGACCTGGCCGATGTTGAGCGGCCAGGTCGCCCCCGTGGACGCCTCGAACTCGACCCGCAACTGATAGCCGTGGCGGGACCCCGTGCTGAGCAGAGCGAGCAGCCCGTGTCTGATCGACATGAATACTCAGTATGCATACTCGGTATGCCCGTAGCAAGAGAACTCCGTCCGGCGGCTGAGCGCGCCGGGCATTCAGCTCGTGGCGCCCCAGGTGAGGGAGAGGCCGGTGGCGGCGCGTTCGGTGCGGATCTCCATCATGCTGCCGAGGATGGTGGCGTGGTCGGACACCACGGGCGTGGCGTCGAGCGCGTACGTGATCCGCGTGCTGACCAGCACCGGGCCGCCCTCCGGCTCGTGGAGATGGCGGGCGGCGGCCGCGTCGAGCAGCCCCGGCCGGACCACCTCGGACGCCCGGGCGACCGTCACCCCCGCGTCGGCGAGGGCCGTGTAGAGGGAGACGGCGGCGAAGTCGCGGTCGCGGATCTCGTCGGCCACCGGCCGGCGGACCCAGGACACCTGGTGCACGGCGGGCCGCCCGGCGAACTCGCGGACCCGCTCCAGCCGCAGGGCGCTGTCGCCCGGACGCAGCAGCAGCTCGGCGGCGATCCCGGCGGGGGCCCTGCGCACCGCCCGCCCGATCACCTCGGTGCGCACGTCATGGCCCTGCCGGCGCAGGTCGTCGGCCAGGCTGCGGAGCGAGTCGAGCTGGTAGGCCAGGTGGGGCGGGGCGACGAAGGTGCCCTTTCCGGGCCGCTGGACGATCAGCCGCTCGTCGCTGAGCTCGCGCAGCGCGTGGCGCAGCGTCATGAGGGTCACCCCGTAGGAGGCGCTCAGCTCCCGTTGCGGCGGCAGCGCCTCCCCGGGGGCGTACTGTCCCGACCGGATCTTCGCGGCGAGGTCGGCGGCGATGGCGCGGTATCTCGCCTCGTGCCCGGCGTCGGGGGTCATCGTGGTCGGTCACACTCCTGGTCGAGAGCTTGCCGCAGGGTCATGAGGAACGACTGCAGGTCGTCCGGTCCGGCCCCGTCGAGCACCCGCCGCATGACCGCGGCGCCGACCACGACGCCGTCGGCGTGCCGGCGGGCTTCGCGTGCCTGGTCCGGGGTGGAGATGCCGAATCCTAGCAAGACCGGCAGGTCGGTGACGCGCCTGATCCGCTCGGTGAGCTCCGCCGCCGACGCGGCGAGGGCGGTCCGCTCACCGGTGGTGCCCATCACCGACACCGCGTACACGAATCCGCGGCTGTGGCGGGCGATCTCCGCCAGCCGCTCCTGCGGCGTGGACGGCGAGGCCAGCAGGGCCGGCTCGATCCCGGTGACGGCGGCGACGTCCGTCAGCTCGTCCGCCTCGTGCACCGGCAGGTCGGGCACGATCAGGCCGCCGACCCCGGCCCGGCGCAGCGCCTCGCAGAAGGCCCGGGGCCCGTCGTGCAGCACCAGGTTGTAGTAGGTGCTGACGACGAGCGGCACGCCCAGGTCCGGCAGCCCGGACAGGTCGGCGAGGATCCGGCGGGTGCTCGCCCCCCGGTCGAGTGCCGCCTGACTGGCCTGCTGGATGGTGACGCCGTCCAGGGTGGGGTCGGAGAAGGGCAGGCCGACCTCGATCGCGTCCGCCCCGGCTGCGGCGAACGCCCGCAGGTAGTCGGTCCAGCCGGGCGTGATCCCGGCGGTGACGTACGGCATGAGCAGGCCGCGGCCGGCGTCCCGGCGGGCGCGCAGGTGGCGTTCGACCGCGCCGGCGGTCAGGGCGGAGTTTGTCACAGCAGCTCCTTCAGCGTCGAGACGTCCTTGTCGCCCCGGCCGGACAACGTCATCAGCACCGTCGATCCCGCGGCCAGCTCCCCGTCGCCCGCCGCGCGGATCACCCAGGCCAGGGCGTGCGCCGACTCGAGCGCGGGGACGATGCCCTCGGTGCGCGCCAGCCGTACCGCCGCGGCGATCGCCTCGTCGTCGGTCACCGTCACGTAGCGGGCCCGGCCGAGGTCGCGCAGGTGGGCGTGCTCCGGGCCGACGCCCGGGTAGTCGAGCCCGGCGGCCACGGAGTGCGCCTGGAGGATCTGCCCGTCGTCGTCCTGCAGGAACAGCGAGCGGGAGCCGTGCAGGACGCCGAGCCGGCCGCGGGCCGCCCCCGCGCCGCCCTCCGCCTCGACGCCGACCAGCCGCGCCGGGGTGTCGGCGAACCCGGCGAACGTGCCGGCCGCGTTGGACCCGCCGCCGACGCACGCGACCACATGGTCCGGCACGCCGGTCCGCAGCTCGGCGGCGCACTGCGCGCGGGCCTCGTCGCCGATGACCCGCTGGAACTCCCTGACCAGCCACGGGTACGGATCCGGCCCGACGACCGAGCCGATGCAGTAGTGGGAGTCGGCGGTCGCGCCCACCCAGTGCCGCATGGCCTCGCTGGTGGCGTCCTTGAGCGTGCGGCTGCCCGTGGTCACCGGGACGACCTCGGCGCCGAGCATGCGCATGCGGAAGACGTTCAGCGCCTGCCGCTCGATGTCACGCTCGCCCATGAACACCGTGGCCTCCAGCCCGAGCAGGGCGGCGGCGGTCGCGGTGGCCACGCCGTGCTGGCCCGCGCCGGTCTCGGCGATCAGCCTGCGCCGTCCCATCCGGGTGGCCAGCAGGGCCTGGCCCAGCACGTTGTTGATCTTGTGGGATCCGGTGTGGGTGAGGTCCTCGCGCTTGAGGTACAGCTCCACGCCCAGCGCCTCCGACAGCCGGCGGGCCGGAGTGAGCGGGGTCGGTCGCCCGGCGTGCACGGCGAGCAGCCGCGCCAGGGCGCCGCGGAACCCCGGATCCGCCCACGCCTCCCGGAACGCCTCGTCCACCTCGCGGCACGCCTCCACGAGGGATTCCGGGGCGTACCGTCCGCCGTACTCGCCGAACCGGCCCCGCGTCAGGGGCTCGCCCATCGTCCCGGCCGGCTCTCGCCAGGGCAGCACATTTCGCATGCCATACTCCCATCGTATAGAACTCTGAGGAGAGTTCTATAACAGTGAGTGTGACATGGACGGGCCCGGCCCGCCACCACCGCTCCGTCAGGACGGTCCGGATGCCGGCTTGGCCTTCGTGCCGACGCCGCCGAACAGGGCGAGGCCGCTGACGACGATCCGCGGCGCCCCCCGCCTGCTGCGGACGGCGCTCCTGTCGAACGCGCCGAACAGGCCGAAGCCCTTGACCTCGACCTCCACGTCATCGGGCACGATCACCTCCGTGTACCCCCACAGGGCGAAGGCGCGCACCCGGATCTCCTGGCTCGCGAAGCGGGCGTCGCGCAGGTCGATCTCGCCGCCGCCGAACATCGACAACGACGTGAACGCCCGCGGGGCGACCCAGCGGCCCTTGCGGCTGAACCAGCCGAACACGCTGAAGGCGAAACGGGAGCCGGGTTCGTCCGCCACCACCAGCGAGTCCGTCCTGGCCGGCTCGGGCAGGCCGCGGCCCGCGTGCGTGAGCTCGCCATGGGTCCGGGCCCCGTAGATCTCGCTCAGCCGCTGGTCCAGCTCGGCCAGCTCGATCCGGCCCGCGGCGGCGGCGTTCTGGAGCCGCCGGGCCGCCTGCTCGCGCTCCTCGTCGGAGGGGCGGGTCTGACGGTCGGGGTGTTCGGCCATGCTCTCGGTCCTGTCTGCGGGATCAGCGGGGGCAGGACCATCTTATTCTCCAACTGGAGAACAAGTTAGCCGGCCGCCTCCGCCCCGGACTCCTCCACCATGTGGGCGCCTATCATCCGCGCGAGTTGGACGCGGAACTCCGCCGCGTGCGCCGGGTCATCGGGGTCGTGACCCAGGCCCGCCAGCCACGACCGGCCGCCGATGGCGAAGCCGTACGCGGCCGAGAGCCCGATCAGCACCACCGCCTCGATCCGCGACCGGCTCGGCGTCGGCCGGCCCGCGAGCGCGTCCCTGATCCCGGCCTCCATCGTGTCGACCAGCTCCACCAGCTCCGGCCGCGTGGCGCCCCGGTAGTCGGCGTGCATCTCCGCCCAGACGAACAGGCGCAGGTAGCGCTCGTCCGCCAGGGTGTCGAAGACCACGTCCATGATGTCCGCCGCCAGTGGCACGCCGCCCTCGGCGCCGATGCGCTCGCGCACCCGCGCCTCGATGCGGTCGTTCTCGACGCGCAGCACCTCCCTGACCAAGGCGGCATAGCTGCCGAAATAGTGGGACACAAGCCCGTGGGCCACCCCGGCGGCCTCGGCGATCTGCCGCAGGCTCACGTTGTCCGGGCCCCGCTGCCTGATCAGCTCCGCCGCGGCCGCCACCAGCTCGGCGCGTGACTCCGCAGGGTCGCGCCTGCGTCTTGGTGCCATGACCGGCAGTTTAGGGCGCGCGGCAGGACCGTCCCGTCAGCGTTCGGCAGGGTCATCTGCGAGGGGTGAACTGGTTCAGGTCGTAGATGCCGAGCGTCTTCTCGATGTCGGCGACCTGCCCGACGACGCCGGTGAAGCCGGCCGGGCCGAACCGGCGGTGCTCCTCGTCCTCGAAGGTCTCGGCCATCTCGCTGAACTCCTTGGGCGGGACGACCTCGCGCATGGCGGGGAAGACGACGGTGTCCTCGCGGGCCTCGTGGGGCTCGTACATGCGGACGAAGGCGGCCAGGTCGGCGGCGAGGTCGCCACGGGCCCGCTTGGGGACGGGCCTGGCGGTGACGTCCAGGATGCGGCCGGTCAGCACGCGGCCGCGCTGGTGCTGCCGGACCAGGACGGAGACGGTGTCGGTCAGCTTGCCGGCCCTGACCAGGCGCGGGAAGACGTAACGCTCTTCGAGCTCCTCGTGGTACTCCTCGATGAACGTACGGATGATGCCGGCCCCGGCGTGCAGGGGCCGGATCGGCACCGCCTCGCCGGCGCCGATCCGCCGCATGCCCTCGCGGTAGATCAACAGGATGCGTTTGAGCACGCCGTGCTCGCGCATGAGGTCTTCCGGTGGCGTGACCGGCACCTCTTCTTCGGCCTTTTTCCCGATGGTGGCAGGGGTGGACGTCGCGCACGCGGCCGACACCACCGTGCCGCAGGCCAGGGCGACGGGCAGGCCGAGCACGTTACGGCGGCGCACGTCCGGTGCCGCGCGGTCGTCCCGTGCTGCGTCGCTCATCGTCCGCTCCGGTCCCCAGCCAGTCCAACACGGCATGCCTGCCCGGTCGCCGGTGATCCGACGCGGCAGCGGAGGTAATGCTTCCCCCTGCCCGGCGCGCTCGCTTACGCCGAGCGCGCGGTGATCGCCCGGCGCAGGCCGTACGCGGCCGCGCCGGCGGCCAGCACCGCGGCCCCGGCGATCACCGAGGAGAGCGGCAGGGCGAAGGCCAGGACCAGGCAGCCGGCCAGGCCGACCGCGGGGATCGGCCGTGCCGGGCGGCCCTCGGTGCGGGTGAGCGTCCACGCGCTCGCGTTGGCGATGGCGTAGTAGACCAGCACGCCGAAGGAGGAGAAGCCGATCGCGCCGCGCAGGTCCGCCGTGGCGGCCAGGACCGCCACGACCGCCCCGACGACCAGCTCGGCGCGGTGCGGGATCTTGAAGCGGGGGTGGACGGCGGCCAGCGCGTGCGGCAGGTGCCGGTCGCGGGCCATGGCCAGCGTGGTACGGGACACGCCCAGGATCAGCGCCAGCAGCGAACCGGTCGCGGCCACCGCGGCGCCCACGCCGACCACCGGCGCCAGGGCGGGCAGCCCGGCGGCGCGGACGGCTTCGGCCAGCGGAGCGGTCGCGAGGCCCAGGCCGGTGCCGCCCAGCACGCTCAGGACCGCCACCGCGACCCCCACGTAGACCACGAGGGTCAGGCCGAGCGCGAGCGGGATGGCCCGGGGGATGATCCAGGCCGGGTCACGGACCTCCTCGCCCAGCGTGGCGATGCGGGCATAGCCGGCGAAGGCGAAGAACAGCAGACCCGCCGCCTCCAGGACCCCGCCGACGGTGGCCTCCGAGGTCACGTCGAGGCGGGCGGCGTCCGCGGCGCCGGAGGTCAGGCAGGCCAGAACGACCGCGGCCAGCACGGACACCACCACGACGACGATCCCCCTGGTCAGCCAGACCGTCTTGTGCATCCCCGCGTAGTTGACCGCGGTGAGCGCCACCACGGCGGCCACCGCGACCGCGTGCGCGTGCTCGGGCCAAAGGTAGGCGCCCACGGTCAGGGCCATCGCCGCGCACGAGGCGGTCTTGCCGACCACGAAACCCCATCCGGCCAGGTAGCCCCAGAAGTCCCCCAGGCGCTCGCGCCCGTAGACGTAGGTGCCGCCGGAGGTGGGATAACGGGCGGCCAGCCGCGCCGAGGAGGTGGCGTTGCAGTAGGCGACCAGCGCGGCCAGCGCCAGCCCGAGCAGCAGCCCCGAGCCGGCCGCGCGCGCCGCAGGAGCGAAGGCGGCGAAGACGCCGGCGCCGATCATGGAGCCCAGCCCGATGACGACGGCGTCGGTCAGGCCCAGCCGCCGTTCCAACCGGTCCTGACCGGCGGACGTGCCCGCCACGGTGACCTCCCGTTTCCCCGGACCCCGATCCCGGCCCACGATACTGTCGCCCGTTCTGGTGCGTTCAGGGGGCGGGCTGGAACAGCTCGACCAGGTTGCCCGCGGGGTCGGCGAGCAGGATCTGGCGCCCGCCGGGGCCGGTGACCACGTCGCTGCGGAACGGCAGGCCCGCCTCGCGCAGCCGGGCGACCTCGGCGTCCAGGTCGTCCACGATCAGGTGGATGCGGTTGCGGCCGGCGCCCGCGTCCCGGGCGGGGGTGGCGCGGGCGCCGGAGCTGGTGGGGCCGGACAGCAGCAGCCGCAGCGGTCCGCGTACCACGTCGGCGAAGGCGGGCGCGGCGTTGAGGTTGACGGTGAAGCCGAGGTGGGCGGTGTAGAAGTCGACGGCGGCTCGGACGTCGTCGACGATGTAGCGGACGCTGGCGACCTGGTCGGCTGTGGTCATGGCCGGACCTCCTGGCGTGGGGCGGGGAAGAGGACGGGTTGCAGGTGCCGGATACGGGTGTCGATCTCGGCGGCGGTGCGGTCGAAGGCGGGGTAGCCGTCCTGGTCGGCGGCGGGGTCGGGGATGCTCCAGTGCAGGCGTCGCGGGTGGCCGGCGAAGTCGGGGCAGACCTCGCGGACCTTGTCGCACAGGCTGATCACGTAGTCGAAGCGGCGGCCGGTCAGCGTGTCCAGGCCCCGGGGGCGCTGATCGGCGGCGTCGATGTCGTACCGGCGGCGCAGCACGCGTACGGCGTGGGGGTGCAGGCGGGCCTTGGGGTGGCTGCCGGCGCTGGTCACCTCGGCGCGGCCGCCGGCGCGGTGGCGCAGCAGGGCCTCGGCGACGGGTGAGCGGGCGCTGTTGCCGGTGCACAGGAACAGCACGGAGGGCGCCCCCGCCGCGTCGGCGGTCTCGGCCGTCTCGGCGGGGGACAGCCGCAGCGCGGGATGCAGAGCGGCGCCGGCGGCGGCCAGCGCGTCCGCGCAGCGCTCCAGGTCCAGGTGGTAGTAGCTGTCGCGGCCGTCGAAGCTGCTACGGCGGGCGGTGACCAGCCCGGCCGAGCGCAGCAGCCGCAGGTGGTAGGAGACCAGGTTCTGTGGCTCGCCGACCAGGGCGACGAGCTCCCGCACCCGCAGGTCGCCGCGCGCCAGCTCGCTCAGCAGCCGCCAGCGCACCTCGTGGGCGGCCAGCCGGACGAACGGCGGCGGGACGGCCCGACCGGACAGCTCCATGCTCCGCACAATACATCAAACTCGTTTGATGTATTCGGCCACGGTCAGGCGGTACGGCGGGAGCGGGCCAGCGCCAGCCCGCCGATGACCATGGCGACCGGCCCGACCACCAGGCACACCCATCCCCCGACGATTCCGTAGCCGGTGCCGGGACCCCCCTCGGCGGCGGCCACGACCAGGGCGCCGACGACCGTGCCGGCCAGCCCCGTCGCCAGGGCCACGATCGCCCCCCTTCTCCTGGTGACGGGGCGGGTCGAGCGGCGGGCCAGCGCCAGGGCGCCGATGACGACGCCGGCCAGCCCCAGCGCTATGCCCACCATGGACCAGAGACGCCCGGTGGTCATGGCGTAGGCGTCGACGGGTTGGGCCAGAACGTGCGTGCTCGCCAGCAGATGGTGGACGGACATCGAGGATCCTTTCGCGGAAGATGACGGCTCGATCATCACGCCGTCGAGGCGGCCCCGGCCTCCGCCGGCGGTCGGCCGCGGCTACGTAGTTCCGCGTAGCCGGCTCGTCCCTCGGTACGCCCGTCGTCGTAGGCGGCCGCGCGTCCGGGCGGAGGGTGCTCAAAGCGGGGAAACCATAGGATCGCGGCATGAAACACCGCGTGGCGTCGTTGCGCCTGCCGATGCCGGCGCAGGAGGTGTTGCTCGCGCTCTTCATCACCGTGATGCAGGTTCAGGGCACGATGGTGCGCAATGCCGGCGAGGTGGTCCAGCGTCCCCTCACCGACCTGGGCAACCTCGGCTATGTCTTGCTCATCGTGAGCGGCCTGGCCGTCGCCGTCCGCCGCCGGTGGCCGGTGCCGGTGTTCCTCACCACCGCGCTCGCCAGCCTGGCGTACTACACCCTCGACTTCCCCGACGGGCCCGGCTGGCTCGGGCTCTTCGTCGCCCTCTACACCGTCGCCGCCTACGGTGACGGGCGCCGGTCGCTGGTGTTCGCCGGCGTGGGCACCTCGGTGCTCGCCGCCTGCTGGCTGGTCGCCGCGGCCGACATCGAGCCGAGCGCCGCCATCGGCTGGGTGTACTTCCGGATCGGCGCGTCGGTCATGAGCGTGGCGCTCGGCGAGTCCGTACGGTCCAGGCAGGTCATCGCGGCCGACGCCCAGAAACGCGCCGAACTGGCCGAACGCACCCGCGAGGAGGAGGCGCGGGCGCGCGTGGACGCCGAACGGCTGCGGATCGCGCGCGAGGTCCACGACACGGTCGCGCACGCCATAGCGATCATCAACGTCCAGTCCGGCGTCACCGCGCACGTGCTCGACAAGCGGCCCGACGTGGCCCGCGAGGCGCTGCGCGCCATCGAGCAGACCAGCTCCCGCGCGCTGCGGGAGATGCGGGCCATCCTCGGCGTGCTCAGGGACGACGACGGTGACGACGGCGAGCGGGTGCCGTACCCCGGGCTGGGGCAGATCGACGAGCTGACCGCCAAGGCGCGTGAGGCCGGGCTCGACGTCGAGGTCGAGGAGGGCGTGCCGGGCGCGCCGTTGCCGAGCGCGGTGGGAGGCGCCGCCTACCGGATCGTCCAGGAGTCGATCACGAACGTGGTCCGCCACGTCGGGCCGACCCGGGTGACGGTGGCGCTGAACCCGGGGATCGAGTCCTTGGAGATCCGCGTGACCGACGAGGGCCGCCGTGCCGTCCCGGGTCAGCGCCCCAGGGGGCCGGTCAGGCCCGGCCGCGGGATCGCCGGCATGCGCGAGCGCTGTCAGCTGCTCGGCGGAGAGCTCGACGCGGGGCCGACCCCGGACGGCGGGTTCGAGGTCAGGGCACGGCTACCCCTCGCGCCGACCGGGCCGAGCCTGTGAACGCGGCCGGCTCGCCGCCGGACGGCGCGTCGATCAAGGTACTGCTCGCCGACGACGAGGGTCTCGTACGATCCGGGTTCAAGGTCCTGCTCGACCTCGAGGACGGCATCACGGTGGTGGGGGAGGCGACCGACGGCGCCGAAGCCGTCGAACGGGCCCGCGCCACCCGCCCCGACGTCGTCCTCATGGACATCCGCATGCCCAGGGTGGACGGGATCGAGGCCACCGCGCAGATCGCGCGGACGCGCGGGCTGGAGCAGGTCCGCGTCCTCATCCTCACCACCTACGACACCGACGAGTACGTCTTCGACGCCCTCCAGGCCGGCGCCAGCGGCTTCCTGCTCAAGGACGCGGGACCGGCCGAGCTCCTGCACGCCATCCGGGTGATCGCCGCCGGGGACGCGCTGCTCGCGCCGCGGATCACCCGGCGCCTCATCGGCCAGTTCACCGCGCGCCGTACCGCGGCCCGGGCCGCGGAGGACCGGCTCGCGGTGCTGACCGAGCGCGAGCGCGAGGTGCTGGCCCTGGTGGGACAGGGCCTGAGCAACCAGGAGATCGGCGCCGCGCTGTTCCTCAGCCCGGCGACCGCGCGCACCCATGTCAGCCACGCGATGGCGAAGCTGGGCGCGCGTGACCGCGCCCAGCTGGTCGTCATCGCCTACCGGACAGGGCTGGTCAGCCCCGGGACGTAGGCCCCTGGTTCAGGAGTTCCTGGCGTTGTCCAGGACGCGGGCGGCCTCCCGTTCGTACGAGTTGCGGGAGGCCAGCACCACCAGCCCGCCGAGGATCATGGGCACGATCAGCGCGTACATGGCCACGAGGAGGGAGCCGGTCGCGTCCGAGGCGATGCCCACGATGAGCGGGCCGAAGGCGGCGCCGATCGTCAGCAGGACCTGCAGGACGGCGAAGCCGACCCCCCGCGACGAGGCGGCCACGACGTCGGCGATGCACGCCGTGCACGTGGGGATCGCGGTGGAGGAGATGATGACGGCCAGCAGGAGGAGGATCACCAGTGCCGCGGACGAGTCCATGATCAGGGCGGCGCCGAGGACGGCCGAGCCGACGGTGATGCCGGTGCCGCCCACGAGCAGCCGGCCGCCCGGGACCCGGCCGTGCAGCCGCTTGCCGAGGCGGGTGCCGATCACGGTCCCGGCCAGGACGCCCACGATGGTGATGCCGCCGCTGAGGCTGCCGGCGGCGCCGATCTCCATGCCGAACCCGCGGACCATGAGGGAGGGCAGCCAGAAGTAGACGCCGCCGAGGCCGAGGGTCAGGATCATCACCCCGAGGGAGACGAGGACCAGGGTGCGGATGGCCAGGACCTGACGGACCTGCGGCCAGAAGGGCCGCTTCACGGTCGCGTCGGGGGTGGGGGCGGGGTCGGCCTCGGGCGGCCCGGCCTGCGGCGGCTCCAGGGCGCCGGGCGCCGGTGCGGGCGCGGAGGAGGATCCGGCTGCGGCCATGATCCGGTCCATCTCGCCGCGCTGCGGCTCGCGCAGCCGCCACACGAGGATGGCGGTCAGCGCTCCGGGTATCGCCATCAGCAGGAACGCGGCCCGCCAGCCGAACGCCTGGCCGATGACGCCGCCGAGCAGCGTGCCGACGCCGCCCAGGTACGTGGTCATCCGCGTCCAGCCGTACACCTGCATGCGGGTCGCGGCGGGGTAGTAGTCGGCGAGCAGGCTGCCGGCGGCGGGGTTGTCGATGTTCTCCGCGGCGGCGAGCAGCACCCGCGTGAAGTAGAAGAAGGCGAAGCCGGCGGCGAGGCCGGAGCCCAGGGTGGCCAGGGCCCAGACGAGGACCACCACAGCGATGATCTTCGTACGGCTGTGCCGGTCGGCGAGGTAGCCGGCCGGCAGCGCGACGAGCGCCGCGGCCAGCGCCGCCGCGGTCGGGATGGATCCGGCCGCGGTGTCGCTGAAACCCCATTCCTCCTGGATGAGGGGCAGTACGCCCGACATCAGGTTGGCTTCGATGCGGTCGACCATTCCCACGATGAACAGCACCACGAACGGTCCCCATCCGAAGGGATTGGGATCTGTCGCGTTGATGCCGCCTGGCGGCGGGGCTCCGAGGCGGCGGCGTTCCCGGGCGACGGCCTTCACCATGTCTTTCTCCTCCGTGCTAGGTGCTCCCGTGTGGGGTGGTACGGCGGCACGGGAGCGCAGAACGCTGTTCTAAAACAGGGTTCTAGGAAGAGAGTGTCGTACATCACATCGTGTTTCGCCAGTGTTTCCTGATGCGCATAGGCTGGCCCCCTGTTGCCGCGATGGCGAAGGGGCTGCCGATGATCACCGACCCGACGGTCCTCCGGATCGGCCAAGGGGTGGAGTTACATCACCACCAAGGCCGGCGCGAAGCCGCTCGTGACCTGTTCGCCCAGATCTGGGAGGACATCGGCGGCGAGGAGGGCGACCCGCTGTACATCTGCGTTCTCGCCCACGCCATGGCCGACGTGCAGGACGACGTGCACGAGGAGCTCGTGTGGGACCTGCGGGCGCTCGCCGCCGTCGGCCGGATCACCGACGAGCGCCTGGCGGAGGCCGGAGTCGCGCTCTCGGTGGCCGGCCTGTACCCGTCGCTGCACCTCAACCTCACCGAGTGCTACCGCAAGCTGGGCGATCTCGACCTCGCCCGCGAGCACCTGCGGCAGGCGCGGGCCGAGATCGGCAGGCTCGGCGACGACGACTACGGCCGGCTCATCAGGGGCGGCCTGGAGCGGCTGGAAGAGCAGCTGGGCGAGGCCGACGACCGGGCAGCTCCGCCCTGCCCGCCCTGAGCTCCAGGTGTGAGCCGGTGAACCCGGCCCGCACGCGCCGGTCGTGCGTGACGACGACGAGCGCGCCCTCATAGGCGACCAGAGCCTCCTCCAGGTCGTCCATCAGGCCAGGGGACAGGTGGTTGGTGGGTTCGTCCAGGAGCAGCAGGTCGGTCGGCCGGCTGACCATGCGGGCGAGTTCGAGCCGGCGGCGCAGACCGGGGGAGAGAGTGCCGACCGGCGCGGCGAGCTGGGCGGCGTGGAAGAGCCCCAACGCGAGCAGCGCGTCGGCGTGTTCGGCCGGATCTCCAGGGCGCCCCGCCGCGAACGCCTCCAGGAGCGTGCCTCCTTCGTACGCCAGGTCGCCGTGCTGACGCAGATGACCCACACGGGGGGTGCTGCGGACGGTGCCGCTGTCGGGCACGAGCTCGCCGGCGAGAACGCGGAGGAGCGTGGTCTTGCCGGCTCCGTTCGGGCCGGTGACCAAAAGACGCGCTCCTGGTCGCAGGCGCAGCGACTCGAGGTGCAGGCGCTCGCCGACCCGCACGTCGGTCAGCTCCACGAGGAGGTCGTCGGCGCCCGTGGTGGCGAGAGGGCCGGCGAACCGCAAGGGCCGCGGAGGCGGCGGAACGCGGTGCAGGTGGAGCCGGCGCAGCCGTTCCCTGGCGCCGCGGACCCTGCTCATCGCCCCGTGCGCCCGTGACCTGGCGCGGAAGGCGCCCGCGCCGCTGAAGGCGGCCGGTGCCTTGCGCGGGATGGCGGCCAGCCGTCTCGCGTGGGAGTCGGCCAGCTCCTCCTGGCGCGCGACCTCGGTGCGCCACTCCTCGTGCTCTCGCGCCCACCGGGCCCTCGCCGCCGCTCTGGCCGCCAGGAACCCGGGGTAGCCGTCGCCGTGACGGCGCACGGTGCGCAGATCGTGGTCCACCTCCACGATGGTGGAGGTGACCCGCTCCAGGAAGAGCCGGTCGTGGGTGACGACGACCAGGGTGCCCCGATGGGCGCGCAGCTGGTTCTCCAGCCAGGCGACGGCCTGGTCGTCGAGGTCGTTGGTGGGCTCGTCCAGGAGCAGCACCTCGGGAGCGGCGGCCAGGGTCGCGGCCAGCGCGAGCCTGGCCCGCTGCCCGCCCGACAGCAGGTTCAGCGGAAGGTCACGGTCAAGGCCGGGCAGGCCGAGGGCGGCCAGCGCGATCTCGACCCGCGTGTCGGCCTGGTATCCGTCGCGGGCCTCGAACCGCGCGGCCAGGTCAGCGTAGTGGGCCAGCTCGGCGGGCGTGGCGTCGTCCAGGCCGAGCTCGGCCCGCCGCATCCGATGCTCCAGGTCGCGCAGGTCCGCCAGCGCGACGTCGATGGCGTCGCCGGCCAGGGCGGTCGCCGGCAGATCCAGAGTCTGGGCCAGATAGCCGATGCCGCCGGGCGCCGTGACGGTGACGGAGCCGTTGTCGGGGCGGCGGTGGCCGGCGAGCAGGCGCAGGAGCGTGGACTTGCCGGAGCCGTTGTCGCCGATCACGCCGACCTTCTCGCCGGGCTTGACGGTCAGCGAGATCTCGTTCAGCACCATCCTGTCGTCATAGCGCGCGGTGACTCCGGACAGGACGAGCTGGGTGCCGGGCGAGGGATGACCGATGCGCATATGAGCGTCCTCCTGGTGTCGGTACGGCCGGGGGCGTGGTGGGTGCGTCAACGGCCGCTCCCCGGGGCGGGAACGGCGTGCTCGGCGTCGCGGCTGACCTGCTCCCAGGCGGCCCAGGTCGCCATCCGCCGCCGGGAGATGTCGAAGGCCAGGTCGTACACCATGCTGCCGAGCAGCAGCCGCAGCGGTGGGTCGTCGCTGTCGACCAGCTTCAGCAGCGCCTCGGCGGCCAGGTGCGGCTCGCTGTCGATCGAGCCCTCGGCCCACTGCTTCTCCAGCTCGGCGCGCAGGGGACCGTACTCCTCCTTGGGCGTGGCCGTGGTCATGCTGGTGTAGAGGTCGGTCCAGTAGCCGCCGGGCTGGACGATGCTGAGCTTGACGCCGAACGACGCGGCCTCCATCGCCAGCGCCTCGCTCATGCCCTCCAGCGCGAACTTGCTCGCGCTGTACATGCCGGTGCTGGGAAAGCCGCCGAGCGCGGCGATGCTGGAGACCTGCACGATGTGGCCGGACCGCTGGGCGCGCAGGTGCGGCAGGACGGCCTGGCAGACCCACATCGCGCCGAAGAAGTTGACGTCGAGCTGGGCGCGGGCCTCGGCCTCGGTGAACTCCTCGATCATGCCCGAGTGCATGGTGCCGGCGTTGTTGACCACGATGTCGAGCCGGCCGAAGTGCTCGGCGGCGGTGTCCACGGCGGCGAACACGGCGGCGCGGTCGGTCACGTCCAGGGGCAGGACGAGCAGGCGGTCCGCGTACCGGCTGGGGAAGTCCTCCGGGGTGACGGTGCGGGCGGCGGCGGCCACCCGGTCGCCGCGCTCCAGCGCGGCCAGGGCGAACGCGCGGCCGAGGCCGCGACCGGCACCCGTGATGAACCAGGTGCGGGGGGCGGCGGTTTCCGGGGTGCGCATGACGCGATCTCCGATCGGTTGGCGGTTCGCAACACGAGACGGTTCGTCTCGTGTTGATGCTGTGAAGGTACCGGCTCTCCTTCGTCACGTCAAGACGGACCGTCTCGTCTTGAAATCCGCCGGTCGCGGCCTCAGGCCGGGCGCAGGACGCAGAACTCGTTGCCCTCCGGGTCGGCCAGCACCCGCCACCGGACGTCCCCCTGGCCTATGTCGATGACCCTCGCGCCAAGGGCCTCCAGCCGGGCCACCTCCGCCGCCTGATCCTCACCGGGGTACGGCAGCACGTCGAGATGGACGCGGGTCCACACGCTGCTCCCGCCGGGCGTGCTGATGAACTCCAGATACGGCCCCACGCCCTTCGGCGAGCGCAGCCGCGCGAAATCGTCGCCCGCCTCATGGACGGTCCAGGCGACCGCCTCCCCCCAGAACCGGGCCATGGCCCGCGGATCGGCGCAGTTGACGACCACCGCGGCGATCGGCCCGGTGTCCCGGTAGATCTCCCGGGGCTCCAGCACACAGAAAACGTTGCCCTCCGGGTCGGCCAGGACCGTCCACGGCACGTCGCCCTGGCCCACGTCGGCCGGCGTCGCGCCGAGCTCCATCAGGCGCGCCACCAGCTCCGCCTGATGGGCGGCCGAGGTGGTGGCCAGATCGAGGTGCGCGCGGTACCTCACCGTCTCGGGGTCCGGGACGCTGACCACGTCGACGCACACGGCGGCCGGGTCCGGCCACGTGAAGCCCACAGGCTCGACGTTGGTCACGCCGGGCCCCTCGCTGGAGACGCCCCAGCCGAGCGCCTCCGCCCAGAACCGGCCGAGCGCCGCGTCGTCCCGAGCCTTGAAATTCACCTGAACCAGTTGCAGCCCCATGCCCGCCAACCCTAAGCCCGCGCCCCTGCTCCGGCGGTCGTAGCCGGGACCCGCCGTACGACGGCGGGCGCACGGCCCGTTGCCTCCGGCCGCACGACGACGCCGCGGCTCCCGTACGCGACGATCAGGACTCCTCTCTCACGTCGAGTGTCATGGAAAGGACACGACCCGCATGCCGAGCCTGGTACGTCACGTCGCCCCGACCTGCGGGGGATGTGGGAGCGGCTGCGGCCGGGGGACACGTTGCCGCTGCTCAAGGGGATGCCCGCCGGGCAGGAGCCGTCCTGGGCCGCCGGCCACCCCGTCGGTGCCGCCTACGCCACGCTGTCGGCCGTCGCCGCGCAGGGAGCGGGGCTCCTGGCGCCCGCCGCGGCGACGGCCGTCACCGAGGTCGTCGCCGCCCACCGGGGCCGGTGCCGCCCGCGTGGCTCCTGGCTGGAGCAGGCGCTGGACGGGCTGTCCGAGGGGGAGCGGGCCGGTGCTCTCGTCGCGGTCCTCGCGGCACTCGCCCCGCGCGACCTGACCGACGAGGACGTCGCCGCCTGGCGGTCCACCGACCGTCGGTTCAGCGACCACTGCACGGTCTACCTGCTGGCCTTCGGCGCGATGGCGGCGGTCGAGCACATCGCCGACGACACCGCGGCGGCCCTGCACCGCGGGTGATCCTGCACCCGTCTCTGGCGGAACCAGGGGCGGGGGAGCGGGTCGATGGTGATGGCCCCTATTATGTAAACGCAACCGGATGCGTTAACAAAATGGGGGTGATCGGATGCTGAAGTTCCTGTGCAAGATCGGGTTACTGGTTCTCGCTCTCGCGGTGGGCGCTGTCTGGCTGGTTGTCCTGCGGTTGAAGGACGTGCCGGCGCCGCTGCTGGTGGCGTACGGGCTGCTGCTGGCCGGATCGGCGGCCGGGCTGTTGTGGCCCGGCATGCTCGGCCCGCTGTCCACGCGGCGCCGTGTGCTGGTATTCCTCGGCGTTCCGGCCGGCCTGAGCACGCTGGGGCTCTACCTCGCGGTCGTCTACTACATCGCGGACCTGCCGGTGCTGCTCGCCCTGGCTGCCGCGACCTGCCTGGCATGGGCGGCGGCCACTTTCCTGCGCGGACGCCAGGCGGCGGGTGACCGTGGAGCCCCGCAGACCAGGCGGGCCTTCCTGACCGCCGGCGCCGGGCTGGTGCTGGGCGCGGCCAGTGGCCTCTCGGCCGGCCAGGTGGAACGGCACCGCCGTGAGGTGCTGGCGCGGAGCGAGCGGCAGGCGGCCGTGCGTGCCACGGGCGCGCGGCGGCCGATTCTCGACGACGCCGTGCGGGTGTTCCCCCTTCATGCGGGCGACACCATCGTCACCTACGGCCAGTTCTACGGCGGCCTGGACGGCTGGGAAGGGCTGAACGGCTACCTGCGCACTCTGGTGGACAAGGCCCAGATCGCGGTGCCGGTGTACGCCTATCTCATCGACCACCCCCGGCACGGCCTCATGCTGGTCGACACCGGCGTCAACTGGGAACAAGCCCACGATCACGACGGGTACTACAACCACAACCAGATGGTTTCGCGCCTGCTGACCCAGCGCGACGAATACCGGCTGACCCCCGAGCAGGACCTACGGGTCCGCCTGGCCCGGCTCGGTTACGACGCCAAGGAGATCACCACCGTGTTCCTCACCCACGTCCACGACGACCACGCGGGAGGACTGCGCCACCTGCCCCAGGCGACCGTGGTGCTGGACCGCCGCGACTGGGAACACGGCACGATCTACCCGTACTCCTTCGACCTGGTCAGGAACAACCTCTCCTTCCCCGCCTTCGGCTCCGGCGCCTTCGGCCCCTTCCCCGCCGCTCAGGACCACTTCGGCGACGGCAGCGTCATCCTGGTGCCCACCTCGGGCCACTCTCCCGGGCACATGTGCGTGCTGCTGCGCGTGGACGGCGGCAACGTGCTCTTCACGGGCGACACTCTCTACACGCTGCCTCACCTGGCCATCGACCAGGTCAGGCAAATGACCATCGGCGGCGCCGACACGGCCCGTCAGCTCGAGGCCGCCCGGCGCATCCAGACCCTGCTGGCCTCCGATGCCGACACCGTGCCGCTGTTCGCCCACGACAACACCCGCTACCAGTCCGACCTGGTCGCCTCCGCGTTCGCCCAGGGAGCACCCGGCGAGGCAGGGCTGCGGCGGTTGCGCGCGCACATGGAGACCGTCCTCACACCCGGCTGGCGGCTACGGCCAGGGCACACGCCCCGCTTCGTCGCTCCGACGTCCGGCGCACCCGTGGGGCGGGTGGAGTTCCGATGACCGACACGAGGCGCACTCGGGGCAGGCCGCGCGACCCCGACGCCGACGCGGCGATCATGAAGGCGGCGCTGGAGCTGTTCGTGGAGCGCGGCCTGGAGGGCGCGAACTTCGAGCAGATCGCCAAGCGCGCCGGCGTGGCGAAGGTGACCATCTACCGCCGCTGGTCCACGAAGGAGGAACTGCTCACCCAGGCGATCGAACAGGCCCGCACTCTTGTCCCGGAAGCCGACATCTGGGCCACCGCCGACCTCGCGGCGCAGCCGGCCGACCAGCGGCTCATGGACTCCTGGGTCCACACCCTCGGCGACGCCCGGTTCCGGGCCGTCCTCGCCCAGCTCATCGGCTCCAGCGTCACGCAGCCGTCGCTGCTGACCACCTACCGCGACCAGTACATCCAGCCCCGCCGCCGGCTGATCCACGCCGCGCTGGAACGCGCCCGCCGCGACGGGCTCCTGGCCGCCGACGCCGACCTCGACACCGTGATCGACATGGTTCTGGGCGCGGCCATGTACCGCATGCTCATGAGACCGGACGCCCAGGCCGACTCCGCCGCCACACGCCACTACCTGGAAGCCGTTCTCCAGCAGGCCGACCGGCTGCTGCGGCAGCCCGGACAGCGGACCCCCGAGGCCCACCGCCGGCCCGAAGACCATCAGGAAGAGGGACCCGAGCCCCCATGACCGGATACATCGACGTCCAGCAGCACCTGATCCCCGCCGGCTACGCGCCGGCTACGCATCGGCCACCGCAACGCCCGGCTCCTGCTCCCCGCCTGGGCGCGTAGGCGGGGTTTGACCTTGACGCTGCGTCAACTTCTAGCATCGGGGCCATGTCCATCACCGTTCTTGACACCTGCTCCGCCATGCGCCGGATCCTGCTGGCCCCGGCCGCTGACCGCGCTGACCTGCTGCGTTCGATGCTGGAGCCCGTCAGGGGCATGTACCGCTACTATCCCGGCGAGATCGACCTGGTGGCCACGCACCTCCAACAGTCCGGATTCCCGATCGACCGCGACGAGGAACGTTGCCTCGACGCGCTCGAGACCCTGGCGGCGGCCGACGCCTGGAAGCGGATGCAACGCGCCGTCGACGACGCGTTCGCCGTGCTGCGGGAGGCGACGCCGGGGCTGGCGGTCCCGGACATCAACGTGCTGTTCGTGCTCGGCGACCCGGGTGACGAGCATTTCATGGGGCCCTGCAAGGGAGTGACCGGGTTCGGCGGCATCTCGGGCCAGATCCTGATCACGTTCTGGCCCTTCCCCGAGAACGTCGAACGGCTGGAGAGCACCGCCGTCCACGAGCTGCACCACAACCTGCGGTTCAGCCCGGGCGGCGTCGTGTGGGACCCGGCGACCGTCACGGTCGGCGAGCACATCGTCTCCGAGGGCCTGGCCGACGCCCTCGCCCGCCGGCTCTACGGCGACGAGATCGGCCACACCCGGATCGGCGTGCCGCACCTGCACGACGACGAGGTCTTCGCCAAGGTGCTCGCCGGGCTCGACGTGACCGGCATGCAGAACTTCACCGCCTGGGTGCACGGCGACCCCAGCGCCGAGCGCTTCGGCCTGCCCCCGGTGGGGCTGCCGATGGGCGCCGGGTACGCCGCCGGCAGCCGGCTGGTCGACACCTACCTGGCGGAGACCGGGCAGACGGCGGCCCAGGCCCTGTACGCCGACAGCGCGGAGATCATCGCGGCCACGCTCAGGAACAGGTGACACTGGGACGGTGGAGTGGACGATCCAGGAACTCGCGGCGAGGGCCGGCGTCACCAGCCGCACCCTGCGTCACTACGACCGCGTCGGGCTCCTGGCACCGTCCCGGGTGGGCACGAACGGCTACCGCTACTACGACGCGGCCGCGGTCGTACGGCTGCAGCGGATCCTGCTCATGCGCCGGCTCGGCATGGGCCTGCCGGCCATCGCCGAGGTCCTCGCCGACGAGGTGGACGTCCGCGACGGGCTCCGCGCCCACCTCGCCGCGCTGGAAGAGGAACGTGACCGCATCGAACGGCAGGTCCGGTCGGTACGTGACACGCTCGACGCCCTGCGGAAGGGGGCGGAGCCGCGGATGGACGTCCTGCTGGCGGGGTTCAACGACCACTACGAGGACGAGGTCGTCGCACGCTGGGGCGAGCGCGCGTACCAGGTGAGCAACGACTGGTGGCACGGCAAGACCCTCGACCAGCAGCGGGCCTGGAAGCAGGACACCGACGACCTCGTCGCGGCGTGGGTCGCCGCGGCGAAGGCCGGGGCCGCTCCGGCGTCGGAACACGCGCAGTCACTGGCCGCCCGGCACGTCCGGTGGCTGAGCCGGATCCCGGGCACCCCCACGGCCGAGGGCGACCGGGAGCGCTCGATCGAGATGGTGCAATGCCTGGGGGACATGTACGTCGACGACCCCCGTTTCGCCGGCATGTACGACGACGAAGCGGGGGCGAGACTCGTCCGCGACGCCCTGCGGACGTACGCGCGGACCCGGATGTAGCCCCTGGTCGTACACCCGTGGTCCGATGCGGGGGTCGCGGACGCGCCGTTACGATTCCGGGCATGCACGTGACACCGCCCTCGCCGCCGCTGAAGCGGGTCCCACCCGGCGCGTGGACGGCCCTCGCCTGGTGGGCGGGCCTGGTGTTCACCTTCCTCATCCGCATCAGGCTCCCCGGCGAGTCCGGGCCCGCCAAACTGGCCGGGCATTACTTCTACCAATGGGATGGATTGGCCTTCCTGGTGGCGGCCACCGTGCTGGCGCACGTCGCCGCCGTCCTGCTGCGCCGGCGGCCGCTGCCGGCGCTGGGCCTGCTGCTCGCCGCCGCGATCCTCGCGTGTGTGCCGCTGGGCGTGGCCGAGATCCCTTTGGCGCAGTTCCTGGCGGTCGATGTCGCGCTGTACTTCATCGCGGCCGGACGCGCCCGCCGGACCGGGATCCTCGCCCTGCTCGGCGCGCTCACCGTCCTCGCCGGCTACCTGACCGTCCGGGTGCTGGCCGGCTGGCCCGCCGGCACCTCGGCGGAGCTGGCGGTGGCCATGACGGCTGTCATCGCCTGGCTGGTCGGCCACTCGGTACGCCAGGCCCGCGAGCACGCCGAGACGCTGGCCGCCACGGCCACCGCCCAGGCCGTCGCCGACGAACGCCTGCGCCTGTCGCGGGAGCTGCACGACACGGTCGCCCACAGCATCGGCGTCATCGCCCTCCAGGCCGGCGCCGCCCGGCGGGTCATCGACACCCAGCCGGGCCGGGCGGGCCAGGCGCTCGGAGACATCGAGACGGTCGGCCGGGAGGCGCTGTCCGGACTGCGGCGCATGCTCGGCGCCATGCGCCACGGCGACCAGAGCCGTCCCTTCGACCCGGCGCCCGGCCTGTCGGACCTCGACAAGCTCGCGGCCACGACGACGGACGCCGGCGTCCACGTCGAGGTGCGCCGGCTGGGCGAACGCCGCCCGCTGCCGCCGGAGATCGACGTCTCGGCCTACCGCATCATCCAGGAAGCGATCACCAACGTCGTCCGCCACGCCGGCACGAGCCGCTGCCAGGTGTCGATCGCATACGGCGACGACGAGCTGGCCGTCGAGGTCCTCGACGGAGGCCGCGGCCCGCGCCGCCCGCCGGAGAGCGGCTTCGGCCTGGTCGGGATGCGGGAGCGCGTCAACCTGCTGCAGGGCACCTTCTCCGCCGCACCGCGCGCCGAGGGCGGCTTCCGCGTCACGGCCCGCCTGCCCCTGACCACCGAGACGCGATGACCGTCCGCGTCCTGCTGGCCGACGACCAGCCACTGATCCGCACCGCCCTGCAACTGGTCATCTCCGACGCCGCCGACCTCGAACTCGTCGGCGAGGCCGCGACCGGACTCCAGGCCGTCCAACTGGCCGAGGAGCTGAACCCCGATGTCGTGGTGATGGACATCCGCATGCCCGTCATGGACGGCATCGAGGCCACCAGGCTGATCGCCCAGGGCCCCAGCCGGGCCCGAGTGATCGTCCTGACCACGTTCGACGAGGACGAGCACGTTCACGGCGCGCTCCGCGCGGGCGCATCCGGGTTCCTCGTCAAGGACATGGCCCTGGACGACATCCTCACCGCGATCCGGGTCGTGGCCGCCGGCGACGCCCTGATCGCGCCGGGCGTCACCCGGCGGTTGATCGAGGCGTTCGCGGGCCGCCCCGCACCCGATCCCGTACCGCGCGAGCTGGAGGGCGTCACCGAGCGCGAACGCGAGGTCCTCACCCTGATCGCCCGCGGCCTGACCAACACGGAGATAGCCGCCGACCTGGTCATCAGCGTCGCCACCGTCAAGGCGTACGTGGGCCGGCTGCTCAGCAAGCTCGACGCGCGCGACCGGGTCCAGCTGGTCATCCTCGCCTACGAGGCGGGCCTGGTGTCACCGTCGAAGTGATCGCCGCCGGGCCGGGGCTGCCACCCGGAGTCACGCGCAGGTCGGTGAAAACCGGCCAGCGCCGGCCGGCGCCGTCGCGAACGATCGACAGTGCGATGCCGCCGGTGTTGTCGGCGCCGTGGCGGCTGGGCGCGCTGAGCCGGATCGCTCCGTCGACCAGCGCGACGATCCGGCTTCCTCGCACCGTGAGCAGCACGTGGTGCGTGGCACCGGGTGTGAGCGGGTGCTCGGCGAGGACGCCCCCGCCGCTCCGGCCGTTGATGAGCTGGGCCGTGCGCGTGGACAGCCGGATCGCCACCGGCTCCCGCCCGCCGATGCGGGCGTGGAGGCTGGCGGTGTTCGTGTTCGCGGCGAGCCGGGACACCTGCACCTCCACGGTGTAGTCGTCCCAGTCCGCCGAGCTGTAGGGGGCGTAGGCGGCGTACCTGTAGGTGTCGTGGCCCGGCTGCGGGTGCCTGCCGGTCAGCGGGAAGTCGCCCGGCCTCACGGGTTCCCCGCCGGCGGACGTCCACCGTTCGTGGTCTTCCAGCGGCGTTCCCCGGGGAGGGATCTCGACGCGCCGCGTCACCTCGCGCATCAGGACGTCGGCCGTCGTGTCCGCCCGTACCTCCAGCCGCTCGTACTCCTGCGCCGCCGAGGATCTGCGGCTCGGCGGCATCGGACGCGACGCGTGGTTGCTCATCGCCAGCACGAACGAGTCCTTGATCATGCGGTCGGCGAAGGCCCCACTCGTCGTACCGGTCGACGAGGGCTCCGGCGGCCCGCCGTCGCCGGAGTCGGAGAAGGGGTAGGAGAACAGGGCCGGCCGCGGCAGCCCATGCTGTTGGAACGCGCGGAACGCCGCCGCGAAATCGGCTCGGACGCGCGCTTGGCAGCGGGCGGGACTCTCCCACTCGCCGGTCGCGGGGGAGTAGACCCGGTTGGTCAGCAGCGACCCGGTCCGCCCGCCGGGCCCGGTCGCGACCCGGGCGTGCAGGTCGTGGGTGTGACTCTGGAAGTCCCACCGTCCCGAAGCCGCCATCCGGGAGATCTCCTCCCAGGACAGGTAGTACGTCCCGCGGCCTACCATGCCGGTGATGAGGAACGCCGAGGCCCGCATGCCATGACGGGCCAGGATCGCGTCGCCGTAGATCCACACGCCGCGCGCCCCGTCGTCGAACGTGATCACGACCGACCGTCGCGGCACCGGTCCGCCCCGCGCGTACGCGGCCAGCTCCGCCCCCGACAGCGTCTCGTATCCCGCCGCGCGCAAGGCGCTCAGGTGCGACTCGAACTGCTGCGGCGTCACCGTGTACGGGCCGCCGCCGCCGGGACGGATGTCGTGGTAGGTGAGGACGACCGGCGCGGCGCGATCGGGAAGGCCGGCGGCCAGGCCGCGCCAGCCGGCCACCGCGTCGGCCGGGAGCGGGCCAGGGCTGGTGGTCTCCTGCTCGGCGACCGACCTCAGATGCTCGTGCAGCCGCCACGACAGCACGAAGGGCGCGGCCACCGCCGCCAGCGCCAGGAGCGTGAGGCTCGCCCTGACCAGCCGCACGGCGGCGCCGCGTCCGGTCACAGGATCTGCCACGGCAGCCACCCCCCTCGGCTGAGCACGAACACGTACAGTGCGCCGATCGCCATGGCGAGCAGCACCCCGGCGACCGGGCTGAGCAGCCGTTTCACGAGGCCCCCCGGAACCAGTGCTTGCGCCGGATCGTCACGGCGGCGTACGGCAGCAGCCACGACAGCAGCACCGAGGACAGCAGGCTCATCACCAGCCGATAACGCCAGCGCGACGAGCCGTCCGCGCCGAACTTGAACGCCATGCCCCAGAAGAATCCTTTGATCACCACTCCGGACAGATACAGCCAGGTCATCAGCCACATGCCGGTGAGCGGTTCCCACAGCAGATGGCGGATCACGAGCACCGGGGCGGCGAGCACCCACAGCATGTGCACGTAATACAGAGCGGCGGCCCCCACCCCGCGCCTCCAGATGAACGTGCCGGTGAAGAAGATGTTGCGGATGAAGCTCTTCTTCCATCGGATCTGCTGGCGCAGGAACGGCCGGAGCCGGTCGGGCACCGTGGTCCAGACCCGGGCCGAGCGTACGTACGACGTGCGCCAGGCAAGCTCGGGGTAGTCGACGTCGCGCACGAACGGCGAATCGGCGTGTCGCCGCTTCAGGCCGCGCCCGCGGTAGCGCTGGCCGAGGACATATCCGGTGAGCTGCCTGTCGGTGGCGAAACGGAACTCCGCGCCGAGAAAACGGTCCTCGGCCCAGGCGGGGAGGTAGTTGTAGATGGCGTCCCGGCGGAAGACCGCCAGCGGCCCGGAGACGCAGACGACCGCGCCGAAGACCGACTCGGCCGCCTTGATCACTCGGAACTGGCCTTCGTACCACACGTCCTGCGCACGGGAGAGGACGCTCTGCTCAGCGTTGAGTGCGCGCGCGTGCCCGCTGACCGCGCCCAGTTCGGGGTGCCTGACGAGCGCGGTGACGCAGCGGGACAGGGCGTCCGCGGCCAGCACGCAGTCGGAGTCGGTGAAAGCGATCACGTCCCCTTTGGCACGTTCCATGGCGCGGACGAGCGCCCGCTTCTTGCCTACGTTCTCCTCCAGGAAGAGGACCTCGATCGGGAGCTCGCGGGCGAGCTCCCGCAGGACGTCCGGCGTGCCGTCGGTAGAGGCATCGTCCACCACGATGACCTGCACACCGTCGAGGTCTCCCGCCACCATGGAGTGCACGCACGCCTCGATGCCCGACTCCTCGTTGCGCACCGCGACCAGGAAACTGACGGTGGGCTGAGCGGGCAGCGGGACGAACAGGTCCGTGTCGCGGCCGCGGCGGTGTGCGCTTGGCGGATGCACGGCCGGGTCGGCGTACCTGGTGTAGGCGAGATAGAAGATCACAATTGTGGAGGCGAGCACCAGGCAGCCGTAGCTGAGCAGAAGCGGAGCCTGGAGCACGTACGGGATGGCGCGGCCGAGGAGCAGGAGCAGCGGGAACAGCAGCACCAGCGTCGCCACCCGCCGGATGCCGTGCTGAACGCCGTGGTCCAGACGGCGCAGCCGCGCACGGATCCGTTTCGCGCGCGACGCGCTGGGCGAAAGACCCTCCTGGGATCTTCGGGGGCGCGGCGTGTCGGCGGCGGTGACGGCGGGCGGAACAACAACGGATGGAGGGCGCACGAAATCCCCTGTGCTGGGCGTGAATGAGTGATCGCCAGTTGATCGAGAAGCACCCTAGCCAGGGCCGCTGAGGCCGGAAAGGATTGACACCATAGCTTTGCGGAAGACGGGCTATGACGTGCCACAGGTGGCGTCGCGTCACAGCTCAGCTCGCGTCCCCCCGCCGGTCGGGACTGATGGTCAGGATCGGTCGACCGGAGTCCCTGGATCGGACTGCAAAGATCAGCCGAGCGTGAACGTCCTGGCGCGGCTACGGCGCCGGCTGGGAGGGTGGATCTCATGATGGAAGACTTGCGGGACGCCGAGCGCCGGCTCCAGGCCGCGCAGCTCGCTGGAGATGTCGAGGCGCTGGATCGGCTGCTGGATGATCGGCTGATCTTTACCTTCGGTGCGAACGTCGCGACCAAGGCGGACGACCTGGAGCTGCACCGCACTCGGACGCAGGTGATGACGAAGGTGGCCGAGGAGGAGTTGACCGTGCTCGCCGATGGGCGCACCGGGGTGACGTGGTTTCTCGGCACCGTCGAAGGCACCGTCTCCGGTGCGCCGTTCGCGGCCAGGATGCGCTACACCCGTACTTGGCTGTACGACGAGACGCACGGCTGGCGAATCATCGCCGTGCACGCCGGCACGACCGATTGACACGGCCTACACGTTGTCCGACGACGGCCCGCCGTCGGGGTCCCAGAACCTCGGTGACCTTGGCGATGGCTTCGGCGCCAGGCTTGACGTAGCGCATGGCGGTGCGGGGGTTCTTGTGGCGGGTCTTGCCGCCGAGGTGGGTGGCGGCGCTGTGGCGCAGTTGGTGCAGGTCTAGGCCGGCGTACTTGTCCAGCAGGACGCGGGCGCGGTCGTAGCCCAGGCGAGCGCGGCCGGTGTGCGGGCAGATGTCGGCGGCCGCCGGGCGACGGGCCGGGACCGGGCGGCGTTCGAACAGGAACACCGGCCCGTTCGTGCGCGTGCTGCCGTCCGGGAGTCGGAGGAGCCGGGGCAGCAAGTGGGCGGTGCCGCTGTCCCATCGGCGAGCGGCCGGTCGCGGCCGAGCCGCTCGATGGTGCGGTCGATGGCCGAGGCGTAGGCGCGGTGAGTGTTGGGGTTGGCGGTGCGCAGGGTGGCCAGGAAGGCGTCGGCGGCCGTGGCGAGCACCACGTGTTGCGAGGTGTGGGTGGTTGCGGCGGTCGGCGATGAGGATGAGCAGCAGGCCGGCCAGGACCCAGGCAGCCAGGACAGGGGCGCCGGCTCCGGCACAGTCGAAGAAGTTGTTGGCGCGGGCCAGGCTGCCGGAGGCACCGCGGGCACCGGGGCAGGAACTGGCCGAGGATGGCCCAGCCGCTGGGTAGCCAGTAGGGGCCAGCCATACCGGACAGCGGGCTGCCTATCAGCACCGCTGTGCTGATGGGAGGTGATGTCGGCCGGGTACCTCGGCCACTCCTTCGGCAGCTCGCCCAGCGGGAGTGCGGCGCCTTCCGATCAGGCATCAGCTGCGTGATGACGATCGCGAACACCACGCGGCTGAACGCCACGTCCCGCGTGAGGTCTGTCACCGGCGTTTCCTCTGCCGTTTCCTCGTGCTCAGCCTGTTTCACATTGAGCTCTCACCGGATCGGCGTGCCTCGTACGAGCCGGGCATATCGATGGCGACATTTGACCAGAGACGGAACCTATGCCCTGAACTTCGAGGGAATGCCGTGAGCTGGGCCCGCCTCGCTCACCGGCACTGGGCCCGCATTGCCGCCGGCCAACGCATCCACCGCATCACCCGCCGCATACGAGCGCACGCCAGCCCGCGGGCACCTGGCAAACCAATCAAGGGAACAGCATGAAAGCACTCGTCTACAACGGTGTCCGCGACGTGGTGGTCAAGGACGTGCCGGATGCCCGCGTCGAACGGCCGACCGACGTCCTGATCCACGTCACCGCGACCAACATCTGCGGGTCGGACCTGCACATGTACGAGGGGCGCCCACCGAGCCGGCGAGGAAGAGAAGACACATGACGGCCATCCGCACCGTCGCACTGCCGTCGGGCGTCCTGGTCCCGGCACTCGGCCAGGGAACCTGGCATATGGGCGAGGATCCTGTACGCCGTGACGAAGAGATGGACGCGCTGCGGGCCGGCCTGGACCTCGGCCTGACCTTGATCGACACCGCCGAGATGTACGGCAACGGCGGTGCCGAAAGCCTGGTCGGCGCGGCGATCTCGGGTCGCCGTGACGAGGTCTTCCTGATCAGCAAGGTGTTGCCGAGCCGCGCCGACCATGACGGGGTGCGGGCCGCCTGCCATGAGAGCCTGCGCCGGCTCGGCACCGACCACATCGACCTCTACCTGCTGCACTGGCCGGGAAGTGTGCCGCTGGCGGAGACCGTAAGGGGATTCGACTCCCTCGTGAGCGACGGCGCGATCGGCTCGTGGGGAGTCAGCAACTTCGACGTCGGCGACCTGGCCGCACTTCCCTCCGGGACGACCCCCCAGACTGATCAGATCCTCTACAACCTCAGCCGCCGCGGGCCCGAGGTGGATCTGCTGCCCGAGTGCCGGCGGCGCTCGATGCCCGTCATGGCGTACTCGCCCATCGAGCAGGGACGCCTGCTCGGCTCCACCGCACTGCGCGAGGTCGCGGCCGCCCACCGCGCGACGCCTGCGCAGGTGGCGCTCGCCTGGGTCCTGCGCGACGACTCGATGATCGCCATACCCAAAGCCGCCACCCGTGACCACGTCCAGGAGAACGCGGCGGCCCTGGACCTGCGGCTGACGCCCGACGACCTCGCGACGCTGGACCGCGCCTTCCCCGCGCCCGACCACAAGGTGCCGCTCGACATGCTGTGATCACCCTGCCGAGCCCGTCTTGCAGGAGGTTGGACCGGCCTGTCGTCCTCCTCTGGCGAGAACAAGGCGCCGCACGGTGCACTGCCGGCGGTCGGCGCACTGCACAATCTGAGGTGCGCGGTCGCGGGCCTCGGACGCGTACGCGGTTTGTGCGGTGCTGTTGCAGCCAGTGGGCGAAGGTGGCGCCGAGCCGAACGGGCGGCACCCCTCCAGGCGTCGGTGCGTGAGGGCATCGACGATGGCGGTGGCATATCTGCGGGTTGACCAGCTTCCGCGCCTGGCCGTCACCTCCCCGAGGTCGGGGGCGATGCGCGATCCGGTGGGAGAGGCACCTGGTGCAGACCGGCGCTGGTGAGGGCGTAGAACACCGGCAGCACCACGAAGATCACCAGGCCGGCGAGCGGTGCGACCAGGTACCCGATGAGGCCTGCGGCGGCATAGAGGATGACTCCGACGAGTGCCCGCATCCGCTCGGTGGGGAAGTGCCGTTCGCGTACAGGTTCGTCGGCCGAGGGCCGAAGCGCGGCTGAAGAGGGCAGGTCTGCGCGTTGCCGGCAGCCGGTCGTCCATGCTCGGCCGCGGTCTCGCGGGGCAACGCTCAGCGGTCCCCGAAATACCCCGGGCATGGTCATGCGCCCAGGTCGGCAGCGGGAACGGCGACGGCCTGCAGGGCGGCGCTCAGCGCTCGGGCGCGCGGCGGCGACTGGGAGGCGTCGCCGAGGGGAATCGCGCTGTCGGCGTGGTGCAGCAGGACCACGCCGTCCTGCAGGGTGACGGCGTGGACGGCGGCATCCGATAGCCGTACGCCGGGCCGGCCGTCGACGTCGGCGAGTGGCGGCACCACCAGGCCGGTGGCCGCCTGGGCGGCAGCAAGCTGGCGGCGTAGGGTCTGCAGCTCGCGTTCGGCCATCTCCAGCCGGGTTTCTGCGGTGGCTTGGGCCAGGCGGGCCTGGTCGCGTTGGGCCTGGAGCCGGTCGAGGTCTTCGTCGAAGCGGCGTTGCCGTTCGGCCAGGTCGTCGCGGACCGCGCGGGTTTCGGCGCGGGCCTGCTCGGCGTGCGTGGTGGCCTGGTCGAGCTGCTGCCGGGTGGTGGCCAGGTGCGCGGTGACCTGTTCGAGGTGTTCGGTCAGGCGGCGGGTGTCGGCGTGAGCCTGGGAGAGCTGACGGTCGCGCTCGGCGAGGGCGGCGGCGCGTTGTTCGGCCAGGTCCGTGACGCGGGACACCTCGGCGTCCAGGGTGCGAAGCTGCTCGGCT
Organism: Nonomuraea sp. LP-02; assembly: GCF_036289125.1. Taxonomy (NCBI): domain Bacteria; kingdom Bacillati; phylum Actinomycetota; class Actinomycetes; order Streptosporangiales; family Streptosporangiaceae; genus Nonomuraea; species Nonomuraea sp. LP-02. The sequence continues at coordinate 1,905,585 of NZ_JAXCLK010000001.1, forward strand.
TGGCGGCTGGTCAGGGCCTGCTCGTCGTGCAGTTGGGCGGTGAGCCGGCCGATCTGCACGCCGAGGCGTTCGGCGTTGGCGCGGGCCTCGTCGTGGATGCGGTCCCGGTGCTGTTCGGCCTCGCGCTGGGCGTGCAGGGCCTCCTGCTGGGCGCGCAGGGCGGCGTCGCGTTCCTGTTCGGCTGTGCGCTGCGCTGCCAGGGCGGCGCGCATGGAGGTCCGGGCCTGTTCGGCGTCCTGCTCGGCCTGCTGCACGCTTGTCTCGGCCTGGCCGAGCTGGGTCGCGACTGCGTCCCAGACCTGTGTGAGGCGCTCGTCCAGCTGCTGCAGGTGCTCGCGTTCGGCGGCCAGCTGGGCGTCGCGCTGGTGCAGAGCGGCGCGGATCTGGCCGGCCTCGGCGGTGAAGGCGCTGACGGCGGTGTGCGTGGCCACCGCGGCGGGGGCGCTGTCGGCGGCTCGGCTGGCCTCGTTGGCGCACAGCTTGCAGCAGTACTTGCTGGGGCGGCCGCCCTTGCCAGGCTCACGCTCGGGCTTGGCGCGGCCGCAGCCGGGCCGGGCGCACTGGCGCAGCACGTCGTCGGTGTCGAGGGCGAGGCAGTCGCGGGTGTGTCCGCGGCCGCCGCGGGCCGGTTCCTGTCCGTCCTGTCCCGTGCTCGGTCCTGCAGTGGGTCCCGGGGATGCCGGGATCTCGCCCGGTTCGAGGGGGAGGCCGTTCGACAGCGTCGGCGACGGGGCGGTCGGCTCGCCGTCGGAAGTGGTTTCCGTCACGAGCTGAATTTAGCATCAGCATGTGCGTTGTACAGATCAGCTTTCGCATATCGCTAATGCGTTTCTCCGATGATCACTGAGAAGTGAACTTCTCAAAGATCATCTCTGCTAGGGTTGCTCTGTGATCGAGTCCGAGCTTGTCCCGGGGCCAGGGTCCCGCCCGCTCCCCACAGCCGCCTTCCCGGCCTTCCCCGCCTCCGCCGCCGGACTGGCGCCGACGGCCGCAACGGCGATCGCGCCCGCCCGCGACCCGTACCTGCTCTACCTAGGACGTCTCGGTAGCGCCGACTCCCGCCGCGGCATGCGGATCTGCCTGGACCACATCACCCGCATGCTCACCGGCGACCGGCTCGACGACGCCGCCGTCACCGGCCAGGGCCAGCCCTGGCACCACCTGCGCTACGAGCACACCGCCTGGATCCGCGAGCAGATCGACCAGATGGACTGGTCGCCCGCCTACCGCAACAAGCACCTGGCCGCGTTGCGCGGCGTGCTCAAGGAAGCCTGGAAGCTCGGCCTGCTCAGCACCGACGACCACCAGCGGGCCGTCGCCTTGGCCCCGTTCGCCGGCCACCGCGAACCGGCCGGCCAGCACGTCCCGGACACCGTCATCGGCGCCCTCATCGCCGCCTGTGACGCCGACCGCTCACCCGCCGGCGCCGTCACCGGCGCCGGGCTGCGCGACGCGGCCGTCATCGCCGTACTGGACGCCTGCGGCCTGCGTCGCGCCGAACTGGTCGCCCTGCAGTACGCCGACTACGACCGGGCCCGGCGCATGCTTACCGTTATCGGCAAGGGCGACAAGCAGCGCCGCATCCCGGTCAACACCTTCGCCGCCCGCCGTCTGGAGGCATGGCTCGCCCGCCGTGGCACCCACCGTGGCCCGCTGTTCCCGCGCCTGACCCGGGGCGGCACCGTACGCACCGCACCCGACGGCCGCCCCTGGCAGATGAACCCCCAGGCCGTACGCGACATCCTCGCCAAACGCACCGAACAGGCCGCCACCACCCCGGTACGGCCCCACGACCTGCGCCGCACCTTCATCTCCAACCTCCTGCCGCAGGCCGACGCGATCATGACCGCCCGCCTGGCCGGCCATGCCAGCCCCAGCACCACCCTCGGTTACGACGTACGCCCCGACGAAGAAGCCCGCGACGCCGTCGAACGACTCCGCGTCCCCACCGTCGCGCCCCTGCTGTCCGAGACATCCGCTGACCATCGGCCTCCCGCCGCACCATGACAAGGACCGTTCGCTGGAAGTGAGGCTGTCGATGATGCCCACGATGGCTGCCCAGACCTGGATCGACGTGAGCTTGTGACGTAGGCGCCGACGCAGCCGGGGCCGGGCAGGGGCGCGTACGGGAAAGCGGGGTGCGGTGCGCAGGAGCGGCGACCGCCGCGACTTGTGATCGCGCAGGGCAACGGGAGCCGAGATGAACCGCTGGCGGTCCGCCCTGGATGGACGGCCCGCCAGTTCACGTCGGCTACAACGACGCCGGCCGCCTCACCAAGCAGGCCCGGCCGGGCAACAAGATCACCCGGCTACACCGTGAACGCCGTCAGCCAGGTCAGGACCGAGACCAGCCCGGCCGGCAACGCCACGAGCTACGACTACGACCTCGCGGGCCGGCCGCCCAAGATCACCAACGCGCTCGGCAACTCCTTGTCGGCGCCATGCCCGGCGCGTGGATCCCTGATGCGCGCCGTTGGGCCGTGGTACGGCGACGCTGCCTTCGTTTCGCCCTCCACCCCGACCTCGTCATCACCACCTTCGTGAAGGCCCGTGCGCGGCAATCCACCCGCCCCCGACGACGATGTCGACCCTGTGACCGCGCTGCTCGGCACCTGCCACCGGTTCGCCACTCAGGGGCCCGCAGATGGTTCTGCACAGAGGCGGGAAACGGCTGGATCACGGCAAAGGCCCGCCGTCAACGGCTCACACAGGGTACATAACCCCCGACAGGCGCTTTGTCGGCATTCCGGAAGCGGCTCAGCGGCCCTTCGGAGGCTGGAAGCGAAGGTCCTGGCCCTCGCCTGGGAATGGGAGGTGGAGATGATCACGAGACGGGGGTTCCTGAAGGCCGGAGCGGGTGGAGCCGTCCTCCTGGTTTCCCGCTCGGACCCTGCCGTGGCCCTCCTCGGCAGCCTGATGAACCCTGCGTCCATCGCCAAGTACGTCGTCCCGCTGCCGATTCCGCCCGTGATGCCACCGGCCTCGACAACCGGCCCGACCGACCGGTACGTGATCGGCGTGCGACAGCTCCGCCTGCAGGTCCTGCCACCTGGCAGCCCGGCCACGACAGTACTGGGCTACGGGGCAGTGGGGGTGCCTCGGAGCTTCAACAGCCCGGCTTTCACAGTGGAGGCCCGAGTCGGCCGTCCCGTACAGGTCAAGTGGGTGAACGAGCTGGTCGACGGCCACGGGAGGACTCTTGCTCATCCGCTGGCGGTGGATCCGACACTGCACTGGGCCAATCCTCCCGGGGGACAAGCGGGACGTGACTCGCGACCGGCCTTCGCCAACACACCCGGCCGCTACCTCGGGCCGGTCCCGATCGTCACGCACCTGCACGGCGGGCACAGCTCCGACCACAGCGACGGCCATCCCGAAGCGTGGTTCCTGCCGGCGGCACGGGACATCCCGCCAGGGTACGCAACCGAGGGATCGCAGTACGCCGGTTTCGCAGCCGCTTTCGCCGACCGGTACGAAACCGCCTGGAGCGCGGGATCGGCGGCCTTCCACTACGGCAACGACCAGCGGCCCGCGACCATGTGGTTCCACGACCACACCCTCGGGATCACCCGCCTCAACGTCTACGCCGGACTCGCCGGCTTCTACCTCCTGCGCGGCGGTCCCGCCGACCTCGCGCCGGGCGTCCTGCCGGGGCCGGCAGCCGCCTCCGGCGCGACCGGACGGCAGGGAGTCCACGAAATCCCGATCGTCATCCAGGACAGGACTTTCGCCGCCGACGGCTCGCTGTTCTACCCGGTGAGCCGCAGGCAGTTCGACCGGTTCGCCGGACCGTACATTCCCCGCAGTGACATCCCGCCCATCTGGAACCCGGAGTTCTACGGCACCACCATGATGGCCAACGGCCGCACCTGGCCGCATCTGGCGGTGGAGCCGCGGCGCTACCGGTTCCGGCTCCTCAACGGGTGCAACGGTCGCTTCCTCGATCTGAAGATCGTCACGAATCCGATGGCTAGACGGCCCGCGTCCGCTGCCCTTCCCTTCTGGCAGATCGGATCCGACGGAGGATTCCTGCCCGCGTCCGTGCAGCTCGGGGAGGTCCTGCTGGCCCCGGCAGAACGCGCCGACGTGATCGTCGACTTCACCGACGTCCGCCCGGGGACGGAACTGTTCCTGATCAACGAGGCCCCGGACGGCCCCTTCCACGGCCGCCACGCCGCCGCTCCGGCCGACCCGGCAACAACAGGGCAGGTCCTGAAATTCACGGTACGCCCGCTGACGGCACCCGACCGCAGCGTGCCACCGGTCGATCTCGTCTTGCCCACCTTCACCCCACTCGGCGCGGCCGGCACCACACGCAAAGTAGCGTTGCTGGAGCGGGCCTCAAGGGTGGTGACGGGCACGGGACCGGCGGCCGTGCTTTTGGGCACCCTGGAACGAGGCGGTACGGCGAAGATGTGGTCCGACCCGATCACCGAGAACCCCGCCGTCGGTGCCACCGAGACATGGGAGATCCACAACTTCACCATGGACGCCCATCCGATCCACATCCACGAAGTCCTCTTCCAGATTGTGGACCGCCGCCCGTTCCACGACCCCGCCCGGCCACCGGAGGCTTGGGAGCGCGGCTTCAAGGACACCGTCATCGCCTACCCGGGCCAGGTCACCCGGATCAAGGCCACCTTCGACCGGCCAGGTCTGTTCGTCTGGCACTGCCACATCCTCGAACACGAGGACAACGAAATGATGCGCCCCTACCGCATCAGCCCATGAGCGCCGGTCTCAGAGTGCGGTTCGCGAGTCGATGTCCGTGATGTCGCTATGTGATCGTATGGATTTGTAGCGTTACCATCGGCCGCCATTCGACAGCAGGTGCAGCCGCAGCCCCAGAAGAAGCGCGAATGGGAGGGGCAGTAGCCGTATTCGGCCCAGCCCGCCAGGTTGCTGCGCGGGGCCGTCTGCCGGGAGCGGCCACACTGTCGGCCATCCACACATTGTCGCTCCACAAGCCGGCGTCCCGGCCCAGGATACGGATCAGGCGCAGGACCAGGCCGGTGGCGGCACGCAGCCGTTTGTTGTAGCCGGACTGGCCGGGCAGGTAGGGGAACAGGCCGCCGAGGTGCGCGCGGGCGTGGCGTAGCCAGCGTCACTCGGAGATGAAGCCGAGGCAGTGCCGGCAGCACCGCCAGCGTGACCAGTTCGGCGTCGCTCAGTTCGAGGCGCGGGCCCGTCGCAGGACGTTCCGGCGCCAGATCGGGCGATGCGATCAGCTGATCGTCGATCGCTGCACGTCCGCAGGCAATCGCCGAACCTCAGCCCTTGGAATCAAGCATCTAGCCGGAGGCGGCCGCATCGTGGGCGGCCTGGGCGTCGAGGATGTCGCCCGCGTGATCCCGCACCCAGTCGAACAGCGGCTGCAGCGCCCCGGTGACGCCCCCGCCGAGACCGGTCAGGGCGTAGCTGACCTGCGGCGGCGTGGACGGCTTGACCGTCCGGTGGACGAAGCCGTCGCGGACGAGAGTGCGCAGCGTCTGGGACAGCATCTTCTCGCTGACGCCCTCAACCTTCGCCCGCAGCTCATGGAAGCGCTGAGGGCCGTCGCGCAGGGCCGTCAGCACGAGCACCGCCCAGCGCCCCGAGACATGGTCAAGCACCATGCGCGCCGGGCAGTCCTTGTGGAATGCGTCACTCACCTGCCCCCATCCCTTCCCCGACCTGACCGCCGACCCGGCGGTATGTTGCTAACCAAAAGGTACGCTCTTACTTTTCGTTAGCACGCAGCTTAGTGTCGGCGTCCATGGAACGCACCGCCCTCATCACCGGCGCAGGCCGCGGCATCGGCGCCGTGACGGCGCAGGAACTGGCTCGACGCGGCTTCCGCGCGATCGTCAACTACCGCACCGACACCGCGGCTGCCGCCTCCGTGGTCGAGCGCATCGAGGCGGCCGGCGGTACGGCGCGGGCCGTGCGGGCCGACGTGCGCGACCCCGGCGAGGTGGACAAGCTCGTCGGCGCCTGCCCGCGGGTGGACGCGCTCATCTGCAACGCCAACATCAGCCCGCCGTTCGCCCCGCTCGCCGAGTTGTCCTGGGCGGACTTCGCAGGCAAGATCACCGGCGAGCTGGCCGCGGTCTTCCACGTCACCCAGCGGGTCCTCACCCTCATGCGCAAGCAGCGGGGAGGCCAGATCGTGTACGTCTCCAGCATCAGCGCGGGCCTCGCCCGCCCCGGCGCGATCGCGCACGGCACTGCCAAGGCCGCGCTCGACTCCTTCGCCCGGCACGTCGCCGCCGAGGCGGGCGCGTGGGGGATCGCCGTGAACGTCGTGGCTCCTGGCGCCGTACGCACCGAGGGCAGCGCGGCGATGCGCACCCCAGAGGTGGAGCGTTCGCTGGCACGACGCTCGGTACTCGGCCGGATGGTCGACCCCGAGGACGTGGCCGCGGTGATCGGCGCGGTCGTGGACGGCGGGTTCGGCGCGGTGACCGGCGCCCACATCCCGGTGGACGCCGGCGCCCAGCTCATTCCCGGCTAGGCATGCCCTACCGTCAGCAAGTCGATCACCACCAGCTTCGTTACGACGCCACCGGCGCCCACACCCGCATCACCGACGGCCGCGGCAACGCTCATCGAGGACGACCGTTGCTCCGGATGAGAACGGCTCCGTGCAGTCAGGCGTCCACGGGGGCGGCCTCGGCATCGGAAGCGTGCGTGGCGCGGGCGGCGGCGATGGTGGCCCGGCCCGAGGGCAGGCGGGACGCGATCGCGATCACGGCGATGGCGGCCAGCCCCGCGACGATCAGCAGGACCTGCACGCTGACCACGTCGGCCAGCGGGCCGAACCCGGCCATGCCGACCGGAGTGGCCAGCGCCATCACGATACCGAGGTAACTGAACACGCGCCCGTGCATGGCCGGTTCGACGGTCTCCTGGATCAGCGTCATGAACGGGGTCGAGAACGGCGGCACCAGCAGTCCGAACACGAACATGAAGCCGTAGAAGACCCACAGGTTGCCGCTCAGCCCGAGCGCCACGGTCGCGAGCCCGAAGCCGTAGACGGCGACAAGGATCAGCCCTATCCGGCTGCGGTTGGCCAGCACGGTGGACATCAGCACGCCGCCGAGCAACATGCCCAGGCTGAAGGCGATCTCCAGTGCCGCCAGCATCCACTCCTCGGTGCCGAAACTGCGCGCGACCATCAGTGGCGTGACGAACGAGGGCGCCACGGTGAGCAGGAAGATGACGGCGTACACGATGAGCAGCCAGCGCACGATGGGGTGGGTGCGGACGTATCGCATCCCATCGACCAGATCCTGCCGGTAAGAGACGCGGGCCTCGGCCGCGCGCTCCAGGCTCGGTACGGCGACCAGGGCGAGCAGCCCGATCCCGATCACCGCCGTGACCACGTCCAGGAAGAAGACGGAGACGAGACCGAAGGAGGCGAAGATCGCAGCAGCGACGGCAGGGGCGAGCAGCGCCATCGCCGAGTGGATGGTCTGGAAGATCCCGTTGACGCGCATCAGATGCTCACCCGGCACGATCTGCGGAATCATCGCCTGTACGGCGGGCGTCTGCACCCCGGCTCCCAGCGACCGGACCGCCACGGCCAGCAGAACGATCCACAGGTCGGTCACGCCGTTGGCCATGAGCAGGCCGAGCACCAGCGTCGCCAGGGCGATGGCGCCGTCGGCGACCATGACCAGCACCCGGCGGTTCATCCGGTCGGCGAGCACCCCACCGAAGATCGACACCACGCCCTGGGGCAGGAAGGCGGCAACCGCGTAGAGTGCCACCGCCAGCCCGGAGCGGGTCTGCAGTGTCACCCACCACATCACCGCGTACTGCGCGATCATGGAGCCGAACAACGACACGGTCTGCCCGGTCAGGAACAGGGCGAGGTTACGCCGCCAGCGGGTGGTCGTGGTCATCTGGTCTTTTCTCCGCTCGCGCTGGACGTGGTCGGTCGCCGGACAGGCGTGGGCTGGGCTGGGTCGGGCCTGGGGGTCAGATGTCGGGCCGGTCAGGCGCGGCACCGTACAGGAAGAGATCGACGACGTCCTGAGCCAGTCGCCGGCAGGGGGTGGGCGCCGGGCGTTCCTGCGGAGGCAGGGCCACCTCCGGCGGCAGTGGCTGGGCGACGGCGGCCAGTTCCATGAAGGCCAGAGCCAGAAACCTCGGGTCGGCCTGCCGCAGTTCTCCGGCCTCGACCGCCCGTTCCATCAGCTCGGTGACGGGGGCCACCAGGGCCTGCATGTAGGCGTGAGAGATCTCGGCGCGCGTGGCGTCGTCCACGTGGCGGGTGGCGTCGTAGATGCGGTCGCCGAGGACGGAGTTGAAGGCGCCTTGTGCGTAGGCGCCGGCCAGGGCCAGGAGCCGGTCGCGGACGGTGTCACCGGAGTCCAGCGCCGCCCGCAGGCAGGTGCTGGACTCGTGGATGTAATGGTGGGCGACCGCGGCGAACAGAGCCACCTTCCCGCCGGGGAAGTGGTGGTAGAGGCTGGCCTTCTTCACCTTCACCATCGTGGCGACCTCTTCGAGGGACACCCCGAGGTAGCCGCGTTCGGCCAGGAGCCGCGCGAACTCGTCACGCGCGCGGGTGCGGGTGTCGACCTGCTGGGTCACGACCGCCCATCTCCTGTCTCGTTCTGAGCCCGATGAGGCTTTCCGGGATGGCGACGCAGTTTACCTACCAATAGGTAGGGGGACAAGCGAATAAGTACCGCCCGCGGCCGGGTTCGGTCAGCGGGGCATCACGGTAGGGCATGAGGGCCTCCGGCGGATGTGAATCTTGGTCGACTCACACCACGCGGCCGTGCCGCTGTCACCAACGTCCGTGGTCAGTACACCTAGTAGTCTCAGGGGAATATTGGCTGGACAGCACGGAGGCCATGAATGATGCGGTTAGAGCGGGGTTCGAGCCGGCTGTACGGCATGATGCTCATGCTGGCTGCGGTGGTCCTCGTCGTGGACCAGCTCACCAAGCTCTGGGCGGTCTCCACGCTGTCCGACAGTGAGCGCGTCGCCGTGATCCCCCCTCTGATTCACTTCCGGCTGCTGTACAACCCCGGCGCCGCGTTCTCCATAGGCACCGGCGCGACATGGGTGTTCGCCCTGGCGGCGACAGCCGCAGTGGCCGGCATTCTCTACACCGCGCGTCGGCTGGCCTCCCCCGCCTGGGCGCTTGTGCTGGGCGTGCTGCTCGGCGGGGCGGCGTCTCACCTGGGCGATCGGCTCTTCCGCGAGCCCGGCTTCGCCCGCGGGCACGTCGTGGACTTCATCGACTACGGCCTGTTCGTGGGTAACGTCGCCGACATCGCACTCACCTGCGGGTGCGTTGCGATGGTACTGCTCAGCCTGCGCGGTGTGCCGCTCGCCAGGGTGCCGAGCGAGAAGTCCGTCTAGCTTCTGGCCCGGGACCATCGGCAGGCGACAGCAAGCCATGCGAGGGACCTCCCTCATGATCGGCGAGACGCCTTCCGCTCCGTGATCGTTCTCCGACGGCCGCCGGCGCTACAGGAGCCCGCGTTCCATCGCCACGACGACGGCCGCAGCCCTGGTCTCGACGCCGAGCTTGGCGAAGACGTGCTTGAGGTGGGTTTTGACGGTGGTCTCGCTGATCAGCAGGGCCCGGGCGATCTCCTTGTTGGCCGCGCCTCGCGCCACCAGCCGTAACACCTCCAGTTCGCGCGGGCTCGGCTCCGGCGCCGCGGGCCTGCTGATGAGTGCGGAGGCAACCGACGGCGCCAGGACGGCGCCGCCCGCCGCGGCCGTACGGACCGCCCGGTGCAACTCCTCGCGGGGCGCGTCCTTCAGCAGGTAGCCCGCCACCCCGGCCGCCATGGCCCGGGTCACATCGGCGTCGGTGTCATAGGTGGTCAGCACGATCACCTTGATCTGCGGGTGGTCCGTGCGCAGCCGCTCGATCGTGCCGATGCCGTCCAGGCCGGGCATGCGCAGGTCCATGAGCGCGACGTGCGGTCGCGCCCGCCGGGCCATGGCCAGAGCCTGGAACCCGTCGGCGGCTTCGGCGACCACCTCGATGTCGCCGACATGGTCGAACATGCCGCGCAGCCCGTCGCGGACCACCGGGTGGTCGTCGACGATCATCAGCCTGAGGGGATGCGCAGGCACAGTGCGGTCCCCTCTCCCGGCGCCGACTCCACCGTCAGCGTGCCGCCCACGCCGCGTGCACGTTCCCCCATGGCCGCCAGCCCGTAACCGGAGGCGTGCGCCCTCGGGTCGAAGCCTGTGCCGTCGTCGAACACGTCCAGCGTCACCTCATCGTCCATGTAGGTCAGCGTGATGGCCACCCTGCCCGCCTGGGCGTGCTTGGCCACGTTGGACAGTCCTTCCTGCGCCGCACGCAGCAGCGTGCCGCTCACCTCCCCAGACAGCGGCCGAGGGGTGCCGTCCACCGTCACGGTCGCGCTCACCTCGCAGGCGTCCGCCCACCGCTGGGCGACCTGCGTCAGCGCCTCCTCCAGGCGCGCCTCCTGCAAGGGGCCGGGCCGCAGCGCGTCCACCGAGCGCCGGGCTTCTCGGAGGTTGTCGCGGGCCAGTTCCTTGGCCAGCGTGATTCTCCTGCGCACGGAGGGCAGGTCAGGAGCGCCCTGTCCGGGCATGGCCTGCTCGGCCGCCTCCAGTTGGGTGATGATCCCGCTCAGCCCTTGGGCGAGGGTGTCGTGGATCTCCCTGGCCAGCCTCGCCCGTTCCTCCAGCACCCCGACCGTCTTGTTCTGCGCGCTTTGCCGCATGACGTAGGTCACGAACAGGCCGATCGCCACCACCAGGCCGCAGCTGCCTGCAAGCCGCCACAGGGCGCCAGGGTCGTCCAAATAGCCCCTCGCGGCGAAGGTGCACAAGATCGTCACTACCGCGCCGGCGTAGGACCAGGGCGTGAGCAGCATCACGTACGCCTGGGGCATCAGTCCGAAGATGACCACGTCGAAGGAGCGGTCGGTGAGCACCAGCGCGACGTAGAGAGCGCACAGCACGGCGAAGTGGAGCGCCATGGGGTGGAGCCGGCCGAGCAGGTGCGGCCGGCGGACGACGAAGAACCCGTGCCAGCCGGCCATCAGCGCCGCCACCACCAAGGACACCGGGGCCGGGCCGGCGCGCTCGCCGATCGACAAGATCAGCCCCAGTGCCAGGCAGGCGTAGAAGAGCAGGTGGAAGGCGTGCAACCAGCGCGCCTCCCAGACGTTCACCTCGTCACTCCCATCGAAACATCGCCACGGCCAGGGCCGTGCCCGCGACGATTATCCCCGACAGGATCAGCATCGGGAAGAACGCGGCGGTCCCGGCCCAGGCACTGGTCAGCGCGTCCACACCCGGGGTCAAAGGCAGGAAGTCGCCGATCTGGCGCAGCGAGTCGGGCAGCGCCTTGCGGGGGACGGCCGCGCCGGCCAGGAAGATCATCGGGAACATGACCAGCATGCCGATCAGGCCGGCGCCCCTGGCGTTGCGCATGATCGCGGCGATCACGAAGCCGAGCGCGCAGACCATCACTGAGCACAGCACGAACGTGACGGCCAGCGCCGGCACGTTCGCAGGCGCTTTTGCGCCGAAGAACACGATCGCGGCGGTCACCAGAAGCGTCGAGCCGGCCAAGGCGGCGGTGACCTGCGCCACCAGCTGGGCGCCCAGCAGCAGCAGGGGGGAGACCGGCGTGGTCGCCAGCCGCTTGAGCACCTTGCGCTCGCGGTAGCCGGCCACGATGCCGGGCAGCGCTCCCATGCCACCGATGGCCGCGATCATCGCGATGTAGCCGGGGACCGAGGCGCCCTCGCCGCGCTTGAGCACCAGCAGCATGAGGGGGAAGGCCATCATGAAGAACAGCGAGGCGGGGTCGCGCGACAGCAGCCTCAGCTCGGTGGCCGTCAAGGCCGTGAACGCCTTCATCGGGTGGCTCCTTCCAGGGCGAAGTACGCCTCTTCCAGGGAAGCGGTACCGGTTCGGGTGATGATCTCGTCCGGGGTGCCCATGGCCTTGACCCGGCCGCGGGCGAAGACGGCCACCTTGTCGCACAAGGCCTCGGTCTCGTCGAAGTAGTGGCTGACCAGCACCACGGTGGTGCCGGAGCGCTTCAGGTCGTCGACCAGCCGCCAGGTTTCCCGGCGAGCCACCGGGTCCAGACCTGTGGTCAGCTCGTCCAGCACGACCACCTCGGGGTCCCCGACCAGGGCCAAGGCGAGCATGAGCCGCTGCTTCTGCCCGCCGGACAGGTCGCCGTAGGCCTTGCGGGCCAGCGGGCTCAGGCTCCAGCGCTCCATCACCTGCCGCCAGTCAGCCGGGCGGTGGTAGAAGGAGGCGAACAGCCGAAGCGCCTCGGCCACTTTGATCCGATCAGGCAGCGCGCTCTCCTGCAGTTGCGCCCCGATCCGCTGGGCCAGGGCCCGCCGCTCGCGGGCCGGGTCCTGGCCCAGCACCCGAACCGTGCCCCCGTCGGGCCGCTTCAGCCCGAGCAGGCACTCCACTGTCGTGGTCTTGCCGGCGCCGTTGTGGCCGACGATGCCGAAGGTCTCCCCGGCGTGGACCGTGAACGTCGCACCGTCCACGGCGTTGGTGTCCCCGTAGCTCTTGCGCAGGTCTGTCACCTCGATGGCTTCCATGCCTCAAGGCTCCCGTTGCGGCGGCCCACGCGACATCACCCATCGCGTCGCCCGGCATCCTCCATCCGGGTGATGCCCCCTCGGTCATAGCCGGTGACGGTGCCCGCCCAGCAGCCGGCCGCCGAGGAGGACCGCGCAGGACGCGGCGGTCAGCAGCCCGCCGGCGAGGAAGGTGCCCCGTGCCCCGGCGAGCGGCAGGACCAGTGCACCGAGCGCGGCGCCGGCCGCGATGCCGGCGTTGTAGGCGCCGGAGTTCGCCGCCAGGGCGATGTCCGTGCGGCCCGGCGCGCAGTGCAGCATCGCGTTCTGCGTGGTCATGAACACCGGTCCGAGCGCGCTGCCCATCAGCATCAGGCACGCCACCGCCGCCGCCTGGTGAGGGCCGAACGCGTACAGGCCGAGCATGCCCGCCGCCTGCGTGGTCACGGCGACGGCCAGCGCGGACTGCGGAAAACGGTCCAGGAACACCCCGGTGACGCCCACCCCGGCCAGACACGCGACCCCGAAACCCACGAGCAGGACGCTGATCGTGCCAGGGGTGAACCCGCTCACGCCGCCCAGGAACGTCACGATGAAGGTGTATCCCGTGAACGCCCCGGCGGAGGACAGGGCTCCGACCACCAGCACCGTCCAGAACCGCCGTACGTCGGGGCCGGTCGCGTAGGCGGCGGGCTCCTCTTCCGGGCGCGACGTCGGCAGCAGAACGGCGATCGTCACCAGCGAGACGAACCCCAGGGCCGCCAGCAGGGCGATGGGCACCTGCCAGTGGCTCTGCTGCCCCAGCCAGGTGCCCGCGGGGATGCCCAGCACGAGGGCGAGCGAACCGGCGAGGGACAGCGCCCCGACCACCCGTCCCCGGACCTCGGGCGCGAACAGCCCCACCGCGACCGGCCCCATCACGGCCCAGAACAGCGCCTGGGCGAGCGCGGTCAGCAGCCGCGCTCCGAGGAGCTGCCAGTAGGAGGTGGCCAGCGCCGCGACGACGCTGGACACCACGAGCGCGGCCAGCAGTCCCGTGAGCACGTGACGCCGGGGCACGGCCCGCGCGGCGTGGGCGATCGGCACCGACGCGACGGCCACCGTCACGCCGTAACCGGTGACCAGCAGACCGACCGCCGACAGGGACACCCGCAGGTCCGCGGAGATGAGCTCCAGCAGGCCGACCGGCAGGTTCTCCGCGGTGTTGAAGGTGAAGGCGGCCAGCATCAGAGCCCCGAGCACCGCCGGTCCATGCCATCGAGCCCTGCCACCGTCCATGCGAACACCCCACCAATCCCACCAGTCCCACCGCAAGGGGTTATCGGTGGCACTTCCGGGACGCCCCGGGTCCTAGGTCCAAGGTCCCGGATCATGCCCGCCGGGCGTCCGATGCCCGTGGGCCGTGGCGAGCGCCATAGTCGTACCGCACACGACGCCGAACACGCGGGGGAGGAGGGGCGATGACCGGACCGGACGGACCGAGCCCGGGCGCCGCCCATCCCAGCGCTCTGAAGGGGTGTGCCAACAAATGTCCGCCGGTCCGGTGCAGCCATGACAGGCCACCGCACCATCACGGACGAAAGGCACACCCATGTCCATCGATCAGTCCCCGGCCCGCAGCCGCCGGCCGGGGTGGAGCCTCGCGCTTCTCGCGCTCGGGCATTTGATCATCAGTCTCGACTTCACCATCATCTTCGTGGCCCTGCCGGACATCGCGGCCGATGTCGGCTTCACGCCGCACACCCTGCAGTGGGTGGTCACCATGTACGCCGTCCTGTACGGAGGCTTCCTGCTGCTCGGCGGCCGGCTCTCCGACCTGGTGGGACGCCGGCGGATGTTCGTGCTCGGCATGACGCTGTACGGCGTGGCCTCCCTGCTGGGCGGCCTGGCCACGGCGCCGGCGGTGCTGCTCGCCGCGCGCGCCCTGCAGGGCCTCGCCGGGGCGATCCTGTTCCCCGCGGTGCTGGCCCTGGTCAACACCGCCTTCGCCGAGGGCAGGGAACGCAACCGCGCGCTGACGGTCTGGGCCATGGCGGGCGCCGGCGGGCTCACCGCGGGCGCGCTGGCCGGCGGGGTGCTCACCCAGGCGCTGGGCTGGCCGGCCGTGTTCTACGTCAACGTCCCGCTGGCCGTCGCCGGTGCCCTCGCCGCCTTCGCCCTGTTGCCCGCCGACGGCCGTGCCACCAGGGGAAGCGTGGACGTGCCCGGAGCCCTGACCGGCACCGCGGGCGTCACCATGTTGATCTTCGCGGTCGCGCACGGCTCGGAGGCCGGCTGGGCGCGGACCGAGGTGGTCGCGGCGGCCGTTCTGGCGGTGGTCCTGCTGGCCGCGTTCCTGCGCCTCCAGGCCCGCGGCCGGACGCCGCTGATGCCGCTGCGGCTGTTCCGCAACCGCGCGCTCAGCGGAGCGATCATGGTCATCTTCGTCTTCGGGCTGACGATGCAGGCCGTGCCGTACTTCCTGACGCTGTACTTCCAGAATGTCCTCGGCTTGAGCGCGCTGGAGACCGGGCTGGCGTTCCTCGGCCCGACCCTGTCGATCACGGTCGGCAACTTCCTCAGCGAGCGGCTGAACCATCGCTTCGGCACCCGGAGCACGCTGGTCGCCGGCATCGGGCTCAACGCCGTGGGGGCCGCGCTGCTGGCCCCCGGCATGTACGAGGACGGATCCGTCCTCACCGTCCTGGCCGGGGTCGTCGTCATCGGTCTGGGCATGGGCATCACCTATGAGGCCATGTGGATCGCCGCCGGCACCGGCGTCCCGGCGGACGAACAGGGCCTGGCCTCCGGGGTGGCCTCCACCGCGCTGCAGGTGGGAACCGCCGCGGGTCTGGCCGTTCTCGTGGCCGTCGCCAACCGCGGCATCGAAGGGCTGTCCGGCGAGGTTCTGCGCGCCGCCTCCGCCGAAGGGATGCGTGTCGCCGTCTACGTCCTGGGCGTCGTCATGCTGACGGCCGTCCTGGCCGCGCTCAGGCTCCCCGGCCCGCGCGCCGAGGCCGCCGCGGACACCGCCGACCTGCGCCCCGCCGGCTGACAGCGTCCGGGTGCTCCGGGCCCCGGAGCACCCGGACCTGGCCTTCGGGCAGGATGGGCGCCATGGTGGAGATCAACTTCCTGACCGCGTCCGATCGCGCCCGCTGGGAGTCGCTGGCCCGTGGCAAGGACGCGTACTTCGAGGTCGAACGCGGCGACGACGACTACGAACGGGCCTGGCGGCGCCTGCTCGGCGACGAGCGGACCCGCGGGGTCGCCGCCCGGCTGGACGGCAGGATGGTCGGCATCGCGCACTACCTGTTCCACGCCAGCGTCTGGTACGCGGGGAGGTGCTATCTGGCGGACCTGTTCGTGGACGCGGAGGTCCGGCGGCGGGGGGTCGCGACGGCGGTGCTCGAGTGGGTGGCGCGGGACGCCGAGGAGCAGGGCTTCCCTGGCCTCTACTGGAACACGCTGGAGGACGCCCCGGCTCGCGCGCTCTACGACAAGGTGGGCAGGTTCCACGACGGGCTCGTCCTCTACACCTACCGGCGCAACCGCGCATAGTACGATAGCCATCGAAGTTCGACAGGCTTCGTACTTATGCGTGGTGTAAGGGGTCCCCATGGCCAGGACGGTGCTGTTCCACGAACTCGGCGGGCCCGAGGTGATGAGGCTGGAGGACCGGGACCCGGGTGAGCCCGGACCGGGTGAGGCGCGCATCCGGGTGGAGGCGATCGGCGTCAACAGGGCCGAGGCCCTGTTCAGGAGCGGCCACTACATCCAGCCGGTCAAGCGGCTGCCCGCCAGGCTCGGCTCCGAGGCCGCCGGCACGATCGAGGCGGTCGGCCCGGGGGTGACCGGCTTCGAGCAGGGACAGCCCGTCAGCGTCGTGCCCAACTTCTCCCAGAACGACTACGGCGTCTACGCCGAGCGGGCGATCGTGCCGGCCACCGCGCTGCTGCACCGCCCCGAGCAGCTGGACGCCGTCTCCGGCGCGGCCGTGTGGATGCCCTATCTGACCGCCTACGGCGCGATGGTGGAGATCGGCCGCATGAGGGCGGGGGATGTGGCCGTGGTGAACGCGGCCTCCAGCGGCGTCGGACTGGCCGCGATCCACACCGCCGACCGCCTGGGCGCCGTACCGGTGGCGGTCACCCGTACCCGCGCCAAGGCCCGGCAGCTGCTCGACGAGGGCGCGGCGGAGGTCATCGTCTCCGACGAGGAGGACGTGACCGGACGCGTGCTGGAGCTGACCGGCGGCCAGGGCGCCCGGTACGTCTTCGACGCCGTCGCCGGTCCGGGCGTGATCGACCTGGCCAGGGCGGTGGCCGCGGGCGGGACGCTGTTCCTGTGGGGTGCGCTCAGCGGCCTGCCGACCCCGTATCCCGGGTTCGACCTGGGCATGCCTGCCCTGAACATGCGGACGTACACGATGCTGGAGATCGCCAGGGACCCGGTGCGGCTGCGCCGCGCCGCCGCGTTCGTCGCCTCGGGGCTGCGGAGCGGGGCGTTCCGGCCGGTGGTGGATCGGGTGTTCCCGCTGGAGGAGGTCGTGCAGGCGCATCGGCACATGGAGTCCGGCGACCAGTTCGGCAAGATCGTCATCACCGTGGACCACTGACACCGGAACGTCCGGTGCGGCCCGTTCGTCGTCATGGTGTGACCCTCCCATCCGAACTCGACGAACGGCTGCGCGAGGCGGCCGCGAGGATGCACCGCGCCGAGCACGTCCGGCGCCTGCGCGAGACCACCGCCCAGCAGATCGCGGACGTCCGCGGCACCCTGGAGGACCTGGAGTCCACGCTGGCCGAGGAGGAGCGTGACGTCGCCCGGCTGGAAGGCGGGCTGTCCGCCGTCCTGGCCCGCGTGCTGGGCAACCGCGAGGAGCGGCTGGAGCGCGAGCGCGCCGAGGCGGCCGTGGCCAGGGAACGCGTCGACGGTCACCGGGCCCGGCTCGCGCACCTCGAAGCCGACGCGGCGGCGGCCGACGCCGAGCTGGCCGTGCTCGCGCCCGCGCCCGGGGAGTACGCCCGGTTGCTGGCCGAGAAGGAGCGGCAGCTCATCGACAGCGGCGATCCGCGCGCCCGCGAGCTGGCCGACCTCGCCGCCGCGCTCGACCGGTCGAGCGCCGAGGTGCGCGAGTGCGACGAGGCCCACCAGGCGGGGCGGGGCGCGCTCGACGCGCTGAACGTCGTGCTGGGCTTCCTCGGCTCCGCCAGGAACGCCTCCACCTTCGACATGCTCGGCGGCGGCCTGCTCGCCGACGCCTACGAGCACAGCAAGCTGACCAGCGCCGACCAGGCCGCCTGGCATGCCCAGCGGGCTCTGGACGTCTTCTCCCGCGAGCTGGCCGACACCGGCGTCGTCGCGGCCCGGCCGGTGATGCCCAAGGTGGACACGCGGTGGTTCGTGGACACCTTCTTCGACAACATCATCACCGACGCGCTCAAGCATCAGCGCATCGAGAAGACCAGGGCCGGGGTGACCAAGCTGGCGCAGTGGGTGCGCGACACCGGGGCGTACCTGGAGACGCTCCGGGCCGAGTTGCTGGCCGAGCGGGCCCGGCTGCTGGCCAGGCGCGAGGAGCTTCTGCGCCCGGCCTAGCCGGCCTCCCGCGGTCAGGCGGCCGCGGGAGCGAGGGCGTCGTGCCAGCGTGCGGTGTCGGTGTACTGGTGCAGCCAGGAGAGCCGGCCGTCGGTGACCCGCCACAGGTGGACGAACTCGGCTCGGTGGGGACGGCCGGTGGCGCGGGCGGCGCCCCGGTACTGGCCCGTGACCACGATGAGCCCGTCGGCGGTCTCATGCCAGGTCTCCGCGAACGGGGCCGTGTCGAAATCGGCGTAGACCGCTCCCCAGATGCGGGTGAGTGCCTCCTGCGGCCCCAGGAAGGTGCCACCGGCGCCGCAGGGCATGCCCGGTGCGGTGTGAGCGCGGAACCGCGGATGCAGCAGGGCCAGGATCGCGGCGCCGTCGGCCGCCTGGGCGGCGCGGTAGAAGTTCTCGACGACGTGGAGCGCTGTGGACATGCGCCAACTCCCGAATTAGAGACTGCATTCTAGAATGCTGTCATTATTACTCACGGGAGGCGGATACGGGCAGACCGGGGGCCGCCGCGGCCCGCGCCCGCGTGACGCGGCGGCGCCGGCTCGGCAGCCCGAACGTCGGGTTCGCGACGCCCCAGGCGGCGCCCTTGCAGACC
Source organism: Nonomuraea sp. LP-02 (assembly GCF_036289125.1). NCBI lineage: Bacteria > Bacillati > Actinomycetota > Actinomycetes > Streptosporangiales > Streptosporangiaceae > Nonomuraea > Nonomuraea sp. LP-02. Next base: position 1,924,308 of record NZ_JAXCLK010000001.1, read on the forward strand.
AGCTCCTTGTAGACGGCGGCGAGCCGGCCGGTCAGGACCGCCCGCACGGCGCGGTCGTCGGCGGTGACGTACTGGATCAGGCCCTCCTTGCGGCCCAGCGAGACGCACTGGTTGAAGTAGCGGATCGGCGTGGCCGGGAGCTTGCCTCCGGTCAGGCGCGCCGCGATCGCGTCGGCGGCCTGCCACGCCGTCAGCCCTCCCGAGGCGCACGACATCCGCAGCGGCTTGTCCCCGGGGCCCATCGCCATGGCCGCGTCGCCGATCGCGTACACGTCCGGGTGCGAGACCGAGCGCATGGTCCCGTCGACCACGATCTGGCCGGTGCCGGTGACCTCCAGGGTGGTGGCCCGCGCGATCGGGTGGACCGCGAAGCCGGTGGTCCACACGGTGACCGCGGCCGGGATGGTCCGGCCGTCGGCGGTGGCGGCGCGGTCGGCTGCGACGGCGGTGACGTCGGTGTGCTCGTAAACGGTGATCCCGAGCCGGCCGAAGACCTTCCGCAGGTGCTCGCGGCCCTTGGGTGAGAGCCAGTCGCCGAGGCCGTCGCGTACGGCGAGGGCGACGTCGAGGTCGGGGCGGGCCTCGGCGAGCTCGGACGCGGCCTCCAGGCCGGTCAGGCCGCCGCCGACGACGAGCACGGTCTGCCCGGCGTCGAGGCGGGTCAGGCGCTCGCGCAGCCGGAGCGCTCCGGCGCGGCCGGCGAGCTCGTACGCGTGCTCGGCGGCCCCGGGGACGTCCTGGGCGTTCCAGCCGCTGCCGAGGGCGTAGACGAGCGTCTCGTAGGCGAGCTCTGCGGTGCCGTTCGCGTCGGCGACGGCCACGGTTCTGCGGTCGGCGTCGACGCCGGTGACCTGCGCGAGCCGCAGCTCGACGCCGGTGCCCGCGAACATCGCGGGCAGCGGCCGGGGCTTGAGGTCCTGACCGGCCGCGAGCTGGTGCAGGCGGACGCGTTCGACGAAGTCGGGCTCGGCGTTGACGAGGGTGATGGCGACGTCCTCGCGGCGGAGCCGCTTGGCGAGGCGTCCGGCGGCGATGGCTCCGGTGTATCCGGCTCCGAGAACGATGATGCGGTGCTGCATGCCCTTGCTCCTGTCTGGCGAGGTTCGCCTCTTGAACCGGGCAGCGCGCCGTTTCCTGACAGGATCGGGGTGTGAAGCGCCTCACATCTCGGATCACAGGCCGTCGATCACGGGCTCCCCGTGGCCGGCGGCCGTCCACCGCGCGGTCGCGCGGTCGAGCTTGACGGGGTTGAACTGGCTGCGGAACGCGGCGATGCCCCCGGCGGTGATCTCCAGGCACATGACGCCGACGACCCGGCCGTCCACGACGGCCACGAGGGCGGGACCTCCGTTGGCGGTCCAGACGTGGACCTCGGGCGAGCCGCCGATGAGGGCCCGCTTGGCCTCGGCGGGCTTGAACAGGCCCCGCAGGAACGTCGCGACCGCGACGGCGCCCTCGAACGCCTTGGCGCGGGCCGGGACCTTCCCGCCGCCGTCGCCGATCGCGACGGCGTCCTCGGTCAGCAGGCGCAGGAGCGGCTCGATCCGGCCGCTGGTGGCGGCCGCCAGGAACTCCTCGACGATCCGCCGCGTGGCGGCCTCGTCGATCTCGGTGCGGGCCTTGCCGTCCGCGACGCGCTTCTTGGCGCGGTGGAGGATCTGCTGGCTGGCGGCCTCGGTGATGTCGAGGATCTCGGCGATCTCCCGGTGCGGGTAGTCGAACGCCTCCCGCAGCACGTACACCGCCCGCTCGTTGGGGGCGAGGCGTTCCATGAGGGTGAGGACCGCGTACGAGACCGATTCGCGCTGCTCGGCGGTGTCGGCCGGGCCGAGCATCGGGTCCCCGGCGAACAGCGGCTCGGGAAGCCACTGACCCACGTAGGTCTCACGGCGCGCCCGCGCGGAGGCGAGCTCGTTGAGGCACAGGTTGGCGAGGACCTTCGTCAGCCACGCCTCGGGGACCTCGACGTGGCCGACGTCGGCGGCCTGCCAGCGCAGGAACGTCTCCTGCACGGCGTCCTCGGCCTCCGTGGCGGAGCCGAGCAGGCGGTAGGCGATGGCCTCCAGGCGCGGCCTGGCGGCTTCGAACCGGTCGACGTCGTCCGCGGTCAGGGACATGTACCCGATCCTAGGTCGTCGCGTCTTCCTCAGACGATCGCGGCGCTGACGTCGGGGACCTGGCGCGGCTCGCCGTCGCTCTCGCCGAAGCCGCGCGGTAGTCGAAGACCAGCGCCCCGCCGAGACGCGTTCATGCCCCAGCCCGGAGCCGGTCCAGGCACGCAGCCGCCAGAGAAAAAGCGCGGCGGACTTCTTGCGCTGCGGTCGGCTCGCCGTCACGGCGCTCGCAAAGCCACAGGGGGACCGCCTCAACTGACCAGAATGACCAAACTGGTCAGTTTGTTGGCTATTCTGAGCTGGAAGCCCCCGAGAGGAGTCGACATGACGAACGTCGGTAAGACCGGCCGCACGCTGGTGGTCGGGCTGGGAATAGCCGGCATCGCCACCGCGCTGCGGCTGCGGCAGGTCGGGTGGGAGCCGGTCGTGGTGGAACGAGCGCCCGCACGCCGCTCCGGCGGATACTTCATCGTCCTGTTCGGCGCCGGCATCGCCTCGGCCCGGCGCCTGGGCGTGCTGGAGGCCATCGGAGACCGCAGCGGCCCCCACGTCACCAGCTACGAGGTAGACCGGGCGGGAGGCCGCCGTCCCGGTATGAACCCCTTCGCCATGGCCGCCGGCCCCCGGCCACTGCTGCGCGGGGATGTGGAGCGAGGATTGTTCGCGGCATTGCCGGACGATGTGGAGATCCGCTACTCCACCGTGCCCACCCGCATCGTTCAGGACGACGCCGCGGCGGAGGTGACGCTGCACGACGCGGCCGCCGATGCCACCGTCACCGAGCGCTTCGACCTGGTGATCGGCGCCGACGGCATGCGCTCCACGGTGCGCAAGCTCGCCTTCGGCCCCGAGGAGTACCTGCACCCGCTGAACTACATGATCGGCGCCACCGTGCTGGACGGCCCGGTCGACGGCTTCGCCCTGCACGAGGGCCTGGTCCTGGCCGAACCGGGCCGTTCGGTGTGGGCTTTCCCTTTTGCCGACCACGCCCCGAGCCTGCTGTTCTCTTACCGCACGAGCGACATCGACGCCGAATTCAGCCGGCCGCCGATCGAGTCCATCCGCGCCGCCTACGGCCCCGAACCCACCGGCCCGCTGCTGGAAGGACTGCTGACACGTTACGAGGAGGCACCTGATGCGCTGTTCGACTCGGTGCAACAGGTCAAGATGCCGCAATGGCACCACGGCCGGGTCGTCCTGATCGGCGACTCGGCCTGGTGTGTCACTCTGTACGCGGGCATGGGCGCCTCCAGCGGCATGGCCGGCGGCGAACTGCTGGGCACCATGCTGCAACGCCATCCCGATGACGTACCCGGCGCGCTACGGGCCTGGGAGGCACGGATGCGGCCGTTCATCCACCTGCAGCAGGAAAGCGCCCTGCCCGGACGCCGCATATTCACCCCGCACGACCGTAAAGAGCTTCTCCTGCGGGCGGGAATGATGCGCCTGATGCGGATGCCGGGCGTCGGCAAGGTCATGGGCAGGAGAATGCTTAACAACAAGGACATGCAGGCCAAGAACATCGACGTCGCCGCTCCCTGACCAGAGCTGAACAACCTGGCCGAACAACCTGACGGAGCGCGACCCGACAGCACGACCGTGGAGGAGCACAGTGAGTCAGCTGGTCGAACATCATTCGCCCAAAGCCGCCCGCATCCTGGACAGCGCGCGCGAACTGGTGACCGACCACGGCGTGCACAAGGTCACCGTCAGCGAGATCGCCGCAGCGGCCGGGGTCGGCAAGGGCACCGTCTACCTGTACTGGCCCACCAAGGAAGACCTCATCCTCGGATTGTTCGCCCGCGAACTGCTGGCCTTCCTGGACGAGATCGTCGCCCGCATCACCGCCGACCCCGCCGCCGTCCTGCCACGCCGCCTGGCCCCGCTGCTGATCCGCACCGGGCTGCGATCTCCGCTGGCACGCCGCCTCGCCACCAAGGACGCCCAACTGCTGCGACTGCTCACCGAACAGGTCAGCGACCGCGACCTGTTCGACCGCACTCGGCCCAGCGCCATGTGCGAGGCGGTCATGCCGATCCTGCGCCGGCACCGACTACTCCGCCAGGACCGCCCGCTGGCCGATCAGTCCTACGCCATGCACGCCATGCTCACCGGCTTCGGCATCGCCATGTCCAACCCGGACTCCGCCCCGCCCAGCACCGGTGACCCCGCCGACGTCCTCGCCGACACCGTGGCCCTCGTCCTCGAACCCACGGTCGCGCCCACCGAGCAGGCAATCATCGCGGCCGCCGCCGACGCCGCCGCCGTCTTCCGCCAGACCAGAGACGGCATCCTGGACGTCATCGCCCGCAGCCAGACCCTCCAGCAATGAATCGGCCCATGTCGCATGACCTGGCGCTGACGCCGTTCTGAGAGGACGGTTCTGCGAGAGGTCATGAAAGCTACCTTGCGTCCGGGTCGGGCCGACCCGAGCGGTGGGCCTTCTCCGACACGGCCTCGCTGTAGTCCCGGGGAAATTTCCAACGGATTTGCCTGACCTGCACGGTTCGTACGGTTCTGACCGGTGGCGGTGCGGGGGTGTCGATGTCGACCCGGGTCGTGGCCGTGGCCCGACTGACCGCCTCGGCCTTGCCGTCCAACTCGGCACGTTGCCTGGCTAGGGTTCGTGCCGGATGAGGTGGTGCGGCGCCGCCGGCGGCAGTGGCCCATCTGGCCGAGCGACTGGGAATCGATCCGGACGTTCTGGCCGAGTACGGTCAGCGGGAGCAAACCCGCGCCGATCCAGATCCGCGCGTAACTGACTGGTCAGCAGGTGCGCGACCTTCTCCCAAGTTGGCGCGGTGGCGCCGGTTCAGGCGGTGGCCACCATCTTGGTCAGCGTTGTCACGCCCGGCCTGATCGTCTTGGCCGGTGTTCGCCCAGCTCGACCTCCGCCGCCACACATCGCCTGTCTGGAGGACGTCTGTGTCCGTCGTGTGCTTCCCCGGCCCGCCGGCCCCGGCCACCGGGCCCCCGCCCGCCTCGCCGATGAGGGCGCCGATGACGGCCGCGGTCGAACGCTTCCTGGAGTCGGTGAAGGCGGCCACCACCCGCGCCGGCTACGCCGAGACCCTCGCCCGCCGTGCAGGCCCTGCCTATCGCTGCAGGTCAGGCAAATCCGTTGGAAGTTTCCCCGGGACTACAGCGAGGCCCATCCGAGGGGACGGCCGGGACTCCGATGCATCCGATTCGAGGTGGTCCTCGGCATAGGGCGCAGCGAGCATCAGCGTTGGGTTTCCGCGGGCCCGACCGTTCGGCTCGCCAACGGAACAATGGTGAACAGGGGCGGTTACGGCCGGCTGGTGCTCACGTGATCCAGGGCGGCGAGGTGTCCTCGTACATCGTCGGCGTCGGGCACGTCGAGATCGGCGTAGCGCGTGATTGCCTGCTCGTAGTGATGGCGGGCGCGAGCGAGGTCGCCCAGGGCTTGATGGGCCTTGCCGAGGCCGGCGTGGGCGCGGGCCTGCTCATCCACCGCGCCGTTGTCGTCGGCGATGGTGAGGGCGGCGCTGTGGTGGGTGACGGCGTCGGCGTGGTGCCCGGCGGCGTACGTGGCTTCGCCGAGGCCGTTGAGCGCTATGCCTTGTCCTTCGTGGTCGCCGTCCTCAAGGAACAAGGTGTGAGCCTGCTGGAGGAACCCGAGGGCATCGTCGTGTTTTCCCAGGCCCAGGTAGTCGACGCCGAGGTTGGCCAGCGCTATGCCCTCACCGGTTCGGTCGCCGGTATCCCGGTACAGGTCCACGGCTTGCCGGTGGTGGTCAACCGCTCGGTCGTAGCTGCGCTGCCGATGCTCGACGCACCCGAGCATGTCGAGTGCGTCGGCTTCGCTGAGACGGTCGCCGGTCTGCCGGCCCAGAAGAAGGGCTTGCCGGAGGTGGTGGGTGGCCTCGCCGTAGTGTCCTTGGCGCATCTCCACCGCGCCGAGTTTGACCAGCGCGCGGGACTCGCCGAGTTGATCGCCGGTACGCCGGTAAAGCTCGAGGGCTTGACGGCAGTATTCGGTGGCTCGGCTGTAGCGGCCCCGGCTGTCCTCCGCACCACCGAGGTTGTTCAGGGCGCGCGCTTCACCGATGGGGTCGCCGACCTGGCGGAAGAGATCCAAAGCCGGTTCGAGGTGATCGGTGGCCTGTTCGTAGTGGCCGGACTTCAGGTAGGTACTTCCGAGGCCATGGAGTGCGTGTGCCTGTCCGGCCTTGTCTCCGGCCTGCCGGGTGGCATCCAGGGCGTGCCGGTGGATGGTCAGTGCGTCGATGTTGTGGCCGGCTTCGAAGTAACGGAACAGGGTGGTGGACAGCCGGCTGGTGTGGCTGGGCCAGCCATGGGCGGCGGTGTGGGCGGCCACCGCGATCAGAGTGGGCTGTTCGGCCTCCAGCCAGCCGCGGGCTGCGCCCGGGTCGGCCAGGTCCGGGACGGGGGTCGCGGGCGCGGGGATCCGGGGCCTGCGGTGGATTTCGGCCGGGTAGAGCGTGTCCATGGCGGCCGCGGAGGTGGCCAGATAGTAGTCGAACAGCCGCTCCAGCGCGGCCCCGCGCTGTCCGTCCCCGTCACAGGCCGCGCTCAGGTCGGCGGCGTAGGTGCGTAGCAGGTCGTGCATGCCGTACCGGCCGGCGCCGGCATGGTGCACGAGGTTGGCCCGGGCGAGCGTGTCCAGGGCGCGGCGCGCCTCCGGCAACGAGCTGCCGGCCAGCGCGGCGGCGTTGTAGGTGTCGAAGCCGGATCCGGGATGCAGACCGAGCAGCCGGAACACGCGAGCGGTCTCGGCGGAGAGGTGCCGCACGGACCAGGAGAAGACCGTGGCCACGGCCGCGCGAGGATCACCACCGGCGTCCAGCAGGTCCAGCCGCGACTGGAGGTCGGCCAGTTCGGCGACGAGCTCGGCCAAGCGGGTCAGGGGACGGGAGACGGCCAGTTCGGCGGCGACCCGCAGAGCCAGCGGCAGACGGACGCACTGCTGGGCGAGAGTCGCGACGGCGTCGGGATCGGTGTCGGCCCGCGGGCCGATCAGGGTGCGCAGCAGGACAACCGCCTCGTCCTGCGTAAGCAGGTCGAGTTCGACACGGCGGGCACCGTGTGTCGCGATCAGCCCGGCGAGGCTGTCGCGACTGGTCACCACGACCGCGCACGTCCCGGTGCCGGGCAGCAGCGGGCGGACTTGCTCGACCGAGGAGGCGTTGTCCAGCAGGATGAACATACGCCGATCGGCGATCTCGCTGCGGTAGAGGGTCGATCGCTCGTCCACCTCCAGGGGGATCTCCGCTTCGGGCACGCCCAGGACGCTAAGGAACCGGGCCAGCGCGTCGCTTGCGGTCATCGGCTGATCGGGGTCGTAGCCGCGCAGGTTGACATACAACTGCCCATCGGGGAACCGGGAACGCACCCGGTGCCCGAATCGAAGCGCCAGGGCGGTTTTGCCCACACCGGCGGTACCCGACACGGCCGAGATCACCACCGCCGGAGATCCGGCGGCGAGCGTCCCGGCAACCGTCAGCGATGTGCTCTCCTCATCGAGAAGATCATCGAGCTGGGCCAGTTCAGCTTCGCGGCCGATGAAGCCCTGCACGTCGGCAGGCAACTGCGCCGGCACACCGGGCGTGGGTGGTCGAGAAGGGTGCGATGATGTCGCTGGTGGCGGAAGGTCAACCTCGTCACGGAGAATCGCCTGGTGCAGCTCGCGTAAGGCAGGACCGGGGTCCAGACCGAGCTGGTCGGCCACCCGGTCACGCGTCCGGGCGTATGCCTCCAGCGCGTCACCGGAGCGTCCGTCCCGGTGCAAGGCGAGCATGTAACTGCCGACGAGGCGTTCCCTGAGCGGGTGTTCGCCGGTCAGTCGTGCAAGCTCGGGGATGAGTTCGTGATGGCGGCCCAGCTCCAGGCCGACCGCCACGGATTCCTCGACGGCGTATAAGCGCAGCTCGTCCAGATCGGCGCAGATCCGCTGCCGCAGTTGCTCGTCGGCGGCATTGTGCAGCGCCGGACCGGCCCACAGGGCGAGCGCCTCTCGTAGCATCTGATCCCGCTCACTCAACTCGGGGGTGGCGGCCGCGATCTCGAGCAGGCGACGGAACTGGTGCACATCGACCATGTCCGGAGACACCATCAGCCGGTAGCCGCCCCGGTCGGATACCAACGTCACTGCGGGCTCCGCCTCGCCGGCCTCGGCCAGCAGCGCGCGTATCCGCGAGGCCATGCTGCGCAGAAACTGACGCGCCCGCTCGGGCGGGTCGTCCTGCCACAGCAGGCTGCACAGCCGCTCGACCGACACCACCCGGCCCGCCTCCAGCAGCAGGATTCCCAGCAGACAACGCTCCTGCCGGCGCACCAGGCTCAGCACCCGGCCGTCATCAGCGTGCACTTCGACTGGACCGAGCACCCGGAATCGCATAGCCATACTCCTGACGGCCGCTGCCAATGCTTTGCCAACCCTAACGGCAACTCGACGGTTGCATGCTTAGTGCACGCGACCGGAAACGCCACCGACGCCGGCCTCGTCCATCTCAGCTTGGACGGCATCATCATCGCCACCGACCGCTGCGCCGAAAAGATCATCGACGTCCGAGGTCACCTGCCGTGACTCTTCTCGCTACCAAAAGTAGGGATCATATGAAACTGACGCGGATCAAGTCGGCAGCTGCCGTCGGCAGCCTGGCAACGGCGCTCTTTCTGGCACCGTCGACGCCGGCACAGGCAGCCGCCGGTTGCGCCAACGGCACCCAGACGGACATCGGGTACACCATCCTTTCCGGCGGATACATCAAAGGTTCGGCCAGCTACACAAGCTGCCCGGATCGGCCGATATCCCGGGCCGAGATCTGGATACGCAGAAACGGTGGTCGGCTGTTTGCCACAGAGGTTGAGATCAAGGGCATCGCCACACCATCGAGTCGGTCCTTCTCGCCCAAGGATCGTATTTGCCAAAACCCGAGGATCACGAGCAAATACGACACTTTTGTGGTCTTCTACCATTCAGACGGCGGAAAGACGGAGTTGCGCTCGAACTCGATCACCGTTCCGTGCGAGTAGCTTCCCCGAAACCTGAGTCACGTCCATACCCCCGATTAGCGGACTATGAGGTGCAACGGGGCCCCTTTGAGGTCAACCAGCCTCTTACACCTGCATTACTGCGCATCGGAACGGCATTGGTGCCGGAAGAATCGGAACAACGCGACGGCTGAAGCGTGCCGGGAAGTCCACATTGCAACGGCCGCGTTACACGAAATTTCGCAAATCAGGGAAGGATTATCTGTGCGGAAGACCGTTGCTCGCCTGGGCGTACTTGCCCTTTCGCTTGGGATTTCGATCGTAGGGCAGGTCCAGCCAGCCAGTGCGGCCATCAACTGCAGTAGCGGTACCAAGATGGACATCGGGTACACCATCAAGGATGGCGCATACATCAAGGGGTCGGCGAGCTACACCAGCTGCCCGAACCGCGCGATCCACTCAGCCGAAATTGTGCTCCAGACAAAGATTGCGCTTGGCGGCTGGAGTGACGTGAGTCAAACTCGTGTCACGATATCAGGGATCGTCACGCCTTCTCAGAAGTCGTACTCTTTCAAGGATCTTCCTTGCAGGGCGGACACCATGATGGATTGGCGGGATTGGCGCGCGAAGGCCGTCTGGAAGCACACCTCGGGCACTACTACCAAGTACTCGAATGTATTGCGGACAGTAGCGGACTGCCGGCCATAAGAGCCGAAGGATCCGGGGCCAAGCTGAATCTGGTCAGGTTGGCCCCGGCGACGAACACTCACGGCGCCGGCGCGGCAAGGTGCCGAGACGCAACCCCCAACACCCCTTCAGTTACAGGAGACTAGCAAGTGAAACACCTCAAGAAGATTACGGCAGTTATTGGTGCGGCGGGAATCGTAGCCAGCGGCGTCCTAGGCGCCGCCCCAGCACAAGCCGCAGGTTCCGTCATCCACATCGGCTACACCATCGTCGATGGGCGGTACATCAAGGGGTCGGGCAGCATGACGAACAACGGCGACTACACCAACGTTTGTGTGGTAATCATGGGAAAAAAGAACTCGAGCGGCTACTCGGACTACACGATGGCTTGTCGCACCAATCAGGGCTCCGCGACGTGGAGCGCTCCGGATGTGTTCGCCGGGAACTTGGAGGCACGTTCCTGCTATGAGTTCTACACTCGGATCAGCGCTTACAAGAATGGCACTCGCGTGGCCAACAAGAACTCGAATCACGTCAAGGTAGGCACCTGCGGGTAGATTCAGTGGTTGCAGGCGGCTACAGAGCGTTGAAGGCGGGGGTTACGGGGGGTCGGGGAACCTGCGGGCAGCCGTTGGCCGTACCCGCGAATAACTTAGTGGGACGCTTCGGCAGGATCCCCGGCCGGGATGAGTGCGGGCGGACCCGGCCGGCCGGGCAGAAGTCCGATCAGCGCGGGTCCGGATGGCGGCCCGGCTCACTCCATGCGCACGGACGAGAGCCGCGATGGAGGTGCCGTGGTCGGCGAACGCCGATCGCACCTCCTCAAGCCGGGTGCCGGTCAGCGCGGGCGGCCGGCCTCGGTAGCGCCCTTCGGCTTCCGCCGCAGCGATGCCCTCGGCGGTCAGCTCGTTCTGCAGGTCGCGCTGGAACTGCCCGGCGGCGGTGATGACGTTGATGAGCAGCGCGGTCGTCGCGTCGTTGGCGGCGAGGTCGTGGAGGTTGGACAGTGGTCCGGGCAGGACGTCGCCGGGGTGCGCGGCGGCGGCGACCTTGGCGAACGCGGGCCGATCAGCCCAGAGCGCATCGGCCCACCCTGAAGCGGCTCAAGCGAGAGGCGGCGTCGTCGGGCCGATCCCCGGAGGAGGTCGTCAAGCGATACGCGGCCCGGGTGGCTGCTACCTCGTCGCCCAACCCGACGGACTTCGAGGGGTACGATTTCAAGGGTCCCATCCCTGCTCGCGCGATCGGGCTGGCCAGGACCCTCCCCATGGAGGTCACCCTGATCGGCGGCAAGGGATTCTCGGCCTCGGAGCTCCGGCGGGCCCAGGACACGGTCGTCTCCTGGCTCCGATCCCGTCCTGAGGTGGCCACGATGCTGGCGCACTCAGATGAGGAGACCGGTCAAGTCAAGGTCACCGTTCAGCCGAAGGTGATGCCGGACGATGCCGAGGAGTTCAAGCGTGGGCTTCAGCTCCCGCAGCTGGACAATCCGCACATCACCGTCGAGATCACGCTCTCCAAGCTTGATCCTATCGCTGCAGGTCAGGCAAATCCGTTGGAAATTTCCCGGGGCTACAGCGAGGCCGACACCCTCAAGACCGTCCCCGAAGGGCTCGCGCTCGTCCGCGCAAGGACGCCGAGTCCATGGTGACGCGGCTCAAGCAGGAGACCGACGGCACGTTCCGCCGCTACGTACGGACCTGACCGGTCAGCGGCCGGTCAGCGCGGCGGCCAGCAGGCGGATGGTCTCGGCCTCGCCGGGGTCGAGGTCGTCGCCGGAGGGCGCGTACTCGGTGATGGCGGCCCCGACGATGTCGTCCACCTGGGAGACGAGGTCGGCCAGCCGCTGCGGCCGTACGCCGTCCGGCTCCGGGTAGCAGGTCGCGTCGAAGGCGGCGGGCTCCAGGACGTCGAGATCGATGTGCACGTACACGGGGCCGCGCAGCCCGTCGAGCACGCGCTCCAGGTCGTCCACGCCGTACCTGCGCAGCCCCGTCTTCGCGAGATATTCGTGCTCGGACGGATCACCGGCCCGCTCCCCGGCGATGATCACCTGCCGCGGGGTCAGGGGCTGCTCCAGCGCGAGGCCGGCCGGCCCGTCTCCGAGCAGCGCGCGCACCACCATCCCGTGGAAGGCTCCCGACGGGAGGGTCCGCGGGCTGTAGACGTCCGGGTGCGCGTCGATCCACAGCACCGTCAGAGCGTCCCCGTAGCGGGCGCGGGCGGCGGCGATGGGCGCGAGGTCGACCGCGCAGTCGCCGCCGACGGTGATCACCCGGTCGTCGATGCCGGCCAGCGCCTTCCGCGTCAACCGCTGGTTCTCCACGAGCACGTCGTAGGCGCGGACCCCGGCGGCCTTGTCACCGCCGGCCTCCGCCACCGGTACGGTCACCACCGCATCGGCGGGAACGAGCCCGGCGGCGCGGCGGGCGCCGGCCATCAGCCGCGGCGCCCTGTCCGACGCCGATCCTTGCCATTGCGGTACGCATAACGCGGTCGTCATGAGGCGAGACTACGCAAGAGTCCCTTCAGCGTTCGGGCGCCGGGGGGAGCTGGAGTGCGGGCTTGTCCGGGTCGAGCTTGGTGGTCACCGTACGCGCGGCCGGGGCCTTGATCGAGACCCTGGAGCCCCATTTGGTCATCGGCTGGAACACCCGCGAGGTGGACGGCGAGTGGATCTCCACCTTCTCCCACGCCCCTCCTCGTTGAGGAAGCGCTGAGGAGGTTCACCAGGCCAGGTCAAGTGTGGCCGAGGCGGTGTAGTGGTCCAGCCCGTCAGCAGCCTCAGCGGCCTCCCAGCGGCGGCGTGCCAGCGTGAATGAGAGGGCATACGCGCCTGCGGGGAGCGGGTTCGCCGGGACGATCAATGCGGCCAGACCGGGCCCGTCCTGGAGGACCGTACAGGGGACGGGCGTCGCGGTCGTCCGAGGGGTCAGCTGGAGCTGTGTCTCGGAGGTGAAGTCGAGCGGTTCCGGCGTCTGCAGAAGCAGCAGTGCGGTCGCGCCGTCCTCGACGTACCGGATCAGCCTGAGCGAGCTGACGTCCTGTTCGACTGGCATGCCGAGCGCGGAGATCCAGCGGTCGAACGTGCGTTGCCGGGCGGCGGGGTCGCCGCCTGGCGCGGGTTCGGCGGAGAGCGTGGCGACCGTCGACGTCGTCGTCCCGGGCCCCATGGCTTCGGGCCCGAGCGCGGGGAGAGCTCCGCGGAAGCTCCGGATGTGCTCGGCGAACGAGGTGTAGCGACTCGTCGTGAAGGGGAACGTATACAGGTCCAGCCCGGTGACCAGCAGCGAGGTGAAGCGGGCGGTGCCGTCGGCGACGAGGCAGAGCCGCCCTTCCCGGAACTCGTCCCTGTCGGCCTCGATCCGGACATCGCCGACGCTGGCCCGTACGCGGTCGTCGAAGGCGGTGACCTCAAGCAGCCAGGGCGCCGAAGTTGTGAGGTCGGCCTGGCCGACCGTGACGTCCAGCTCGCCGGGGGACCGTCGGCGCAGTACGAGCCGTTCGCCTTCGACAAGGGCGAACAGGCCTCGCGCGGCGGTGCTCGAGGCCGAGAGCGACAGCCCGATCCCGGCCGCGGTCCCCTCATGGGCGATCGTCACCTGAACGGTCATATGGTCCCATCCGGGCTCCCCGAAGACGGCGTAGGCTCGGCCACCTGGGGCGCTGGGGCCGAGACCAGAGTCGTCGGTCGTCCACCTGCCGCCGGGCCCGGAGTCCAGCAGGGCTTCAAAAGCGGTCTCGTCCCCGGGCGCGAACGGCCGCCGGTCCACAAAGGGCGCGTCCTGGAGCCGGACGGTCGCGCTGCACCTGGATCCGGCAGGCCACAGGCCGGTCGTGGGAGTGGCCAGCAGGACCGTCCCGATGGTCTGGCGGGCATCGGCGGGTGCGCAGCCGGCGGCGTCCGGGCGCTGAGTGAGCGCCGCGAGGCGCGCCCGCTTGGGGTCCTCGCTCGTCAGCTTCGCCCCGGTGGTGATCGGCTGGGTCTTCGTGCCCACCCAGGCGGTGACGAGTTCGGACGGCTGCTGACGGTGGAGGGCGATCCAGTCCGCACTGGTTGTGTCGAACGGTGTCGCGTTCGCGGCGGCGGTGTCCGACCGGGCCACCAAATGCATGCGCTGGACCGTCAGGTTCTCCTCGGCGGAGCCGCCAGGGCGCAGTGTGAGGGGGACGGCCACCTGGAATCCCTCGGTGAAGACCGCCGCCACGGGCTCTTCCCGGTAGAGGGTGCCAGATCCGCCCCGGTACAGATGGTGGACGTACGGGTCGAGTTCGGCGCCGGTCCGCTCCGTCGCGTTGAGTCCCGGTAGGCCCTTCGTCCGGAAGTAGACGTACTCCACGACGTCGGCCCGCTCGGCAGGGACGGTCGGATGAGTCACGGAGACCCGCGTGGTGACGGCGATCTCGTACTCGAAGTTGGGCAGGAACGCGAGCTTTCCCCTGCCCTCGTAACCGGTGATTCTGCCGGGGCGCGCGCAGGCGAGCCGCTTCTCCTCCCGGTCGCGCCAGTCGGCGACCGGGAGGTAGGCGATGACGTCGAGTTCGAGCCAGGCAGAAAGCTGCGCCGGGAGGAACGCGGGCGGCGCGACCCAGACGTCCACCCTGCGAATCGGCCTCCGGGCGACCAGCCGTACCTGCTGGACCGAGGATGAGGCGGGGAAATCACGGACCTCGATGAGCTCACCGTCGGCGTCGACCAGATGGACGAAGGTGCTGCCCGAGCACCCGTAGGCCAGGACTACGGCCGCCGCGTCCTCGTCGAGGTCGACGCGGAAGGCCGGCAGGAAAGAGCCGGCGGACAGCACTCCGGCGGTGTGCCCCTGGCTGCCCGTCGCTGTCCGGGCGGGCGACAGGAACCGGACCGTGCTCTGCGTCCCGGCGAAGAACCGCGGTAGCCGCAGATCCTCCCCGACCCGCTCGGCCCGGAAGCTGAGCTGGTGGCCGGGAGCGGGTTCGCCACGCGCCGGCCCGGCACAGCACGGCCAGGCAGGGGACGCCTCCAGGGTCTGCTCGTCGGTCTCGGGGTTGGACACGGTGAACCCGAACGGCGTCGCGGCGTTGAGCCGTAGCTTCTTGGTCGTGGGCGCGCCGTCCGCGCGGACGTCCAGATCCCACAGCATGGCCAGCGCGGTGGCCTCGTACGAACCCTTGATCTCCGGCCCCCGCTCCGTGAACTCGACCCCCAGCTCCGTCACCGTGTCCAGCGGGCGGAACGCCCGGTCCGGCCCGTACCGAGGGCGCCGCCGGATCCGTACTTCCACCAGGTCGTACGCCAGACGGAGGTCGCCGGTCCGCTGGTCACCGCGGCCGGACGCGATCCTGGTGGACAGCCCGAGCCGGTCGTTGACCGCGACGGACCATTCCAGCTCGATGGTCGCGTCCACGGGAACGGGAGCGGGGGCGTCGGGACCACTGAGCAGCGTGAGCCGCTCGGCCTCTGCGGGACCCGGCTCGCGCAACGTCCGGACCGACATGGGCCGGGAGGGGCCCTGCCCGTCCCAGGAGGCGTCGGCGCGGACCACGACCACGGGCAGCACCTCGTCGCTGGAGTCCAGCCGGGCGGCGGCCGAGCGGAGCGGGGAGGCCGCCGAGGCCAGCGCCGCCACCTCCAGGGTGCCGCTGGTGTGCTCCCAGTGCCAGGTGACGTCGGGCAGGAACCAGGGAGTTTCCAGCCGCACCTCGCCCTGCAGTTCATCGCGTGAGGGGCACGCGCCGACATGCCTGTACTGCACGCGTGCCGTGATGCCGAACCTGAGGAAGCGGAAGAGCACGATCCGCAGCCCGGCCTCCGCCCAGGCGCGGAACAGGTGGTCGACCGACCCGGTCGTGAACACCGCGTAGCTGAGGCCGAGGCCGACGAACGCCGAGGCACGGATGATGCCCGCGTCGATGTCGACCTCTGCCCGGAGCACGAACCCGAACCCGTTGACGCCGTCGGGGCCCTCGACGAGTTCCAGGCAGAGCCCGACGAGGAAATGCGCCTGGGCGAGGAAGGAGACGTCGAGGTCGAGCCGGGCCGACAGCCAGCTCCGCTCGTCCGCCAGCCGCCCGATCGCCAGTGTCGCGGGATCGTTGGACAGGAAGACCGTGCCCTCGATCGCCAGGATCCCGTCCAGCCACGCCGGGGACGACTCCAGGAACGTCGAGATGCGCAGGCGGACGCCCGACAGCAGACTGTAGCGGTGCCGTGCGAGGTCCAGTTCCAGTGCGAAGTAGCCAACGGCCTCGGACGAGCTGAGCAGCCGGACCTCCCCTGTGACCAGGACGCCGCGCTCGTCAGGGCCCATCACGACCAGCACGAAGGCGCCCAGTTCGATGACCTTGCCGGCGTTGGCGAAGGAGATCCCGGCGCCCATGCCCAGAGCCCAGGAGTTCGCGCGGGGCCGCCATGCGGCGATCCGCTGGTCGCCCTTCACGGTCACCGGGTCGGTCCGCTTGTACCAGTTGTAGTAGCGCAGCTCGCCGGGCCCAGGGTCGACCAGCTTGGGCTGCATGTCGTTCGCGAACAGCAGCCGGGCGCCGCGAAGCTCGACCACGCTGATCGGGATCGACCCCTGGAAGAAGAGCTGGATGAGCCAGTAGCGGAGGTCGGTGTCGGGGCCGGTAATGGACCCCCACAGAACGTCCACGCCGAAACGCTGGATCCCGTCGAAGAGCGGTACCTGGACGGATCCGGTCAGCGCGTACTCGCTGCGGTGCAGCGGGCCGATGTACTCATCGACGTACCAACCGCCCACCTCCAGCGCGAACGAACCGGCGCGAAGAAAGATGAAAGCGCCGCCGAGCTTGACCAAGGGAGCCGCCGTCGAGCCGGCGACGCGCAGCCGGAGCCGCTCGACCCCGGCGCCGCCTGCTGTTCCTGGAGGGCAGGCGAAGCCGAGCCCTCCCGAGACGCTGAAGTAGCTCGCCCCGTCCTCAGCCACCAAGCCGATCTCCTTGACGTAGACGAAGAACGGTCCGAGATGACCGACGACCCCGTCCGGCAGGCTGAACCCGCCGGCGCTGATCGTGCCGTCGCGCCAGCCGATCCGCTCGGCGAGGAACTGCACCGCCTGTCCGTCGAGGGACCTGAGTCCAGCCGGGCCCGGGTTTGTGGCAGGCAGGTACACCAGCAGGTCGGCGGTCAGCTCGAAGCACTCCCCGAAGCTGCGGCGCTCCGAGATCGCCCGGCCGAGCGCGTAGCCGACGCGCACGGCCATCACGTCGACGATGTTCCCGCCTATCTCGTGATGCAGGAGAGCGTCTACCGCGTCGCGTTCCGGCCGCGTCACCGGCCGGCCGGTCTCCGGGTCGGTGTCGCGCCGGTACGTCGCCAGCAAGGTCCACCCGTCCTCGACCGTGAGGCCGACAGCGTGCTTCGCCGCGCCCTCCCCGCTCAGCAGGAACGCGACGGACACGGTCAGCCCCGCGTCGGCGCTGGTCGGCGTGATCGAGCGGTAGAACAGGGACTCCACCATGACTCCCACCAGCGGGGCCGCATTGATCCCGACGAGGATCGGGGCGGTCTCGAAGGAGGTCTCGGCCACCGGGTCGGACGCGGCGACCGTGCGCCGCCGCAGCCCGATGGTGACATGTCGGGGCAGCGGGATCCCGAAGAACGGCAGGACGACGTCCTCGAGGACGAGTTCCGCCTGACTCACGGGTTCCGCCGGCGGCAGCGTGAGCCCGCTGGGCCCGCTCGTGTACGGGGCGTCGGCGTGCCCGGCCCGGCCGCTGAGCGCGCGCAGGGCGTCCGCGAGCGGCGGGCGTGCCGGATCCAGTTCGACCGAGCGAGCGCCGAAGCAGCCGTCGTAGGGTCCGGCCACCCCGGGGATCCAGGGCCGGATACCGTGCCGGAGCCACTCCGCGCCGTCGGGCTCCAGCGGTTCCAGGTCCGGCCCGGGCGTCGGAGCGAGAGAGGGCGAGGGCAGGAGCTGGAAGTCGTGGACGTTCAGGCAGGCGAGGCCGAGGAACTCGCAGTCGGAGAACCCGACTGGGACAGCGGTGCGCACGGTGGTCTCCCCGGCGGCCGTCACGTGCAGCCTGACGTGGACGAACACCGACGTGACGTCCATGTCTCGATAAACGATCCGCAGGTCGTCATGACGTCCTGGCTGGAAGTCGCCGGTGGCCCGCTCTCCACTCGGATACGGCGAGACCAGGCCCACGGGAAGCCGGATCTCCACCGGCAGACCCTCCAGGAGCACCTCCGTGCCATCGTCCGCCGCGCTGACGTAGACCCGGACCGCCGCCGCGGGTGAGATGACCTCCTGGATGCGGAACTCCACATCCGGCATCGAGGCGATGACGAACGGGAAGCCGCCGAGGTAGCCGGTCTGCCCCAGGTCCAGCAGCGCTGCGGCCTCCACCGTGGCCCGGTCGCCGGACACGCCGGCGTGGACGTCGACGAGGCGCACTCCCTGGTTGAGCGACCGCAGCCAGGAACCGGGGTCCGGCGTGGTCGACCCGGGCGCGTGGAGGCCGGCGAAGTACTGCACGACCGACAGCGGCCAATCGCCGGTGAAGTCGCCGAACAGGTCGAACAGGCGGGTGGGTCGCGGCATGTTCAGATCTCCCGTCCGGATGACCGGCGCCCGGCCCTCACGAACTCGTGCCGGGATCGATGACGCTGTCGAACAGCAGGGGGTGGTCGGCGGTGACGAGCCCCAGGCCGATGCCTTGCAGGATGTCGCTGATGGCGCCGTCCCCGGTGGACGCGCCGTACATCAGGTGCGTCGGCCGGGTGTCGGTGGTGACGAGGCGGTTGCCCAGCAGCGGCGAGCGCCGGAAGAGCCGCGCGGCGTCGGCTGGGTCGCGCAGCAGCGGTGCGGCGAGCCCTTCAGGCAGGTCGGCCATCTCCGCCCACAGCCGCCGCCGCAGCGCGGCGACAGGGTTGGCCGGGTCGGCCTTGAGCGCCTGCGGAACCGTGAAGATGTTCGCTTCGCTGTCGTGGGACATGCCGCGCCGGTTCAGGTTGGCCGAGCCCAGACTCAGGAACACGTCATCGACGATCATCAGTTTCGCGTGCACGTAGACCTCGGGCAGGTGCACGACCGAAGCGGTCACCCCGGCCGGATGGGAGCGGGCCCGGGCACCCTCGGCAGCCGGGCCGCCTCGTACCAGCCGGGTGCCTTCGCCGCGGACGACCACGAGCCGCCGGATCTCGGGATCGCTGCCGATCTCGTCGTGGACGTACATCAGTTCGCCCTCGACCGCCAGCCAGAACGGGGGCGGTGGCACCCTGGCAGGTGGCCCGACCGCCACGACCGTGTCAGCGGCGGCGACACTCTCGGCGAGCCGGCACTTGCCCGACGAAGCTCGGCGGTCGTTGCCCGGCAGCCGCCACCGCAGCCGCGGGTAGCCGATGTGTACGACGCCGTCCTCGGCGGCGTCGTACACATCCTTGATCAGACCAGTCCTGATGATCTCACCGAACGGCTGGTCGGGCAGTCCGGGCATGACGACCACAAGGCTCTTCACCCGTCCCGCCGCGGCGATCAGCGCGTCACGGTAGTCCTGGGGCGGGGTGAAGTACTGGTCGTGTACGTAGACGGACTCGCGGGCGGAACGGAGGGCGTTGAGTATCGTGTCGTGGATCGTCATGTCGCCCTGCGGAGCGAAGGCGAACCGCCGCGCCGGCGCGGCGGGCCGGAAGTAGGTCCGCGCGACCTGCACGATGTCCGTCCCCAGGCTCTCCCACACGGCGTTCGACAGTTCGTGCGCGGCGTTGGCGTCGCCGTCACGCTTCCAGCGTTGATGAAAGGTGAGGGCCAGATCGCGGACCGCGGGACCCTCGACCCGGGCGTGCACGTCGTGGAAGGGCAACGCAGCGAGGTGGCGGGCGTCGTCCAGCCGGTCGGGCCAGATGTCGATGCCGCCGCAGTAGCCGATCGTCCGGGTCGCGTTCCGGACCAGGGCGAGCTTCTGGTGATGCACGCCGAAGCGGGTGGTGGCGTCGTACAAGGTACGCAGGATGAGGGTGTCGGGGGAGCGGACGGTGTTGTCGTCGATCGTCGCGGGATAGGGCGAGTAGACGCAGGAGACGCCCTGGAGCTGGCTGAGCTCATCGACGGCCGGCTTGTTCTGTTCCAAGGGCTCGCCTCTCGCGCTGAAAAGCCGGTCCAGGTAGAGCTGGGCGCCGATGAGCAGCAGAAACCAGACCAGTACGCCTGAGCCGTCGGTCCGGATCGCCGGCACCCCTCGCAGCGTGACGACCGCCGAGGTCACCAGCGTCAGCAGCACGCCCAGGTGGAAGGAGACCGACGAGCCGGGATTGAGCTGGTAGAGCCGGGACGCCAGGATGCGCACCTCACCGTGCTTGAGGCCGAGCGCCGCGCAGGCGTCTTGAAGCGTCACGGGCAGGTCGTCCGGGTCGTCCGGGCCGGGGACGATGAGCTTGACCTGGTGATCCACGGACCATCCGGCCAGGTCGAACCGGCCGGCGCCGGACTGGGCGGCGTCGTGCAGGGCGAGCAGGAGGTCGTGGAAGTACTCCGGGCCGTTCACGAAGTAGCGGACGCGGTTGCCGCGTGTGTAGCGGTGCAGCGGGAAGTCGGCGGGGTCCTCCGACACGGCCGTCTGCCGCGCGAACCATTGGCCCAGGTCTGTGTAGATCAGATGCCTGGCGGCCGGTGACACGGCCTGCTCGCCGGCGGCCGCGGCCTGGTCCTCCAGCCGAGCGAGCTGGATCTCCGCGGCGCCGGCCGGGACCGGGCGTATGGTGACGGCGCCGCCCGCGCTGAACAGGTCCGCGATGGGCATGGCCCTGTGGTCGGCCCGGTGCTTCCTGGACACGGCCTTCTGCAGGTCCCCGTCGTCGCCGGGCTCCAACTCGGCCCTGTACGCCGCCGATCCGAGGACGATGTCGACCTCGCCGGACATCCGCGGTTCGCCGGTGTGGTCCAGGAGCAGGACCGGCGCGGACGTGTGCCGGCCGAGCGGCGCGATCGCGTCGTGGAATGGCTTCCAGTCCGCGGCGTCGCCGCGTACGGCGGTGATCGCCCCGAGGATCTGCGCGGCCCAGGTGGGCGGGTCCAGGACGAGCCTGTCCTGGACGGCCATCAGGATGGTGACCGCCGTACCGGAGCAGAGCGGCTCGCCGCCCGCCGCCAGGTCGCCGTCGGAGAACGCGACGAGCGAGCCGTCGTCGGGCAGCACGAGGTAGAAGGTCGGCAGACCCCAGGGAAGCGCGGCCATCAGGCGGCGGGCGGGGAACGGGTCCGGCTGGAGCTCAACGACGGCCGTTCCGCCGCCGATGGCCTTGCGGAGCGTGCCGAGGGCGGGCGCGCGGATGCCGGCCGTGCCGCCGGCAGGCGGCGTGGCGCGTAGGCCGCGCAACCGGTAGCCGCCGTAGCGGAGCCCGGCCGGGACGATCACGTGGCCGACCGTCTCGTACGTCCAGGCGTCCGGCGTGGTCAGGGGCGAGAAGAAAGAGGGCACTGCAGGCTCCGTTCGGGGTCAGAGGAGGCTGACCGGGTCGCCGCGCCCGGAGCGTGACCAGGTGCCCTGTGCGGCGAGTCGGTACCGGCGGGGCCGCCCGGGCGGAAGTTCGAGCACGGCCTCAGTGCGGTGCGCGGGGAGCCAGGGGGTGACCTGTGTCCATGCGGCGCCGTCAAGGCTGCGTTCCAGCGCCCACAGGCGGACGCCGTCGGCCGCGGCCCAGGACACCTCGTCGCGCCCGTCCGTGGCCCTCACGGTCAGGGCCGGGAGCCTCAGCGGGCCTGGCGGCACCAGCACGGTGCGTCCGGTGCTCGGTGGTGACGGGATGCCGTCACGGCTGAGGGCGACCGCCCATAGCGTCAGACGTTTCTCCGGCGCTGGACCCAGCTCGCAGGAGACCTGCCGGTACGGGGGGTCGAGCGTGCCCGCGGCCACGTCGAAGGGGCGGGGAGCGAGGAGGGTGCCGTCCGACAGGCGCAGGCGGACGCCATCGTCGGGGTACAGATCACGACGGTTCGGCATGCGCAGGACCGTCGCCGCCGGGTCGATGAGCGCGTCGGCCGGGGCGGCCTGGTGCACGAACATCAGGAGCCAGGCGAGGTCAAAGGAGTCGCCCACCAGCGCGGAGACCGTCACGGTCCCTCCGGCGCCGGCTTCGGCCGTGAACCGGGGGGTGCCGGGCGGGCGCGGCGAGGGCACCCGGACCGCCAAGGGAAGGACCGCAGCCTCGGCGGACAGGTGCCCGGCCTGATCGGCCAGACGTACGCGCAGAAAGTGGCGCTCGGCCGGTCCGGGAAGGTCGAAGGAGACCGTGCCGTACGGCACCGGAGACGGCAGGGCCGCCTGCCACTGCGTCTCCAGGGCGGGACGGTGGCGCAGCAGGGCGTCCAGGAGGAACCGCGTTTCGATCCGGCCGGGTTCGCCTCCGCGTATCTGTGCGAGGAGGGCGGTGTGGTCGGGCGGGCTCAGACTCCACTGCTCGGAGGCGCCGTCGGGCAGGGCGAGGCGGAACCGGCCGTCGGCCGTGACGCCGAGCCTGGTGACGAGTTCGGCAGCGCCGAACCGGTCCAGCTGGAGGCGGTGTCCTGCCGGTACCTGGAGGTCCGGCAGGATCGCAGGGAGGTCCAGCGTCACAGGGACGGCCGGCAGGACCGGCTCGGTCGTCACATGCTCGGGGACGTCGGGGAGCGCGTCGGCGGCGCTGAGGACGGGCCGTCCCCGGTAGCGGGCCTGCACGACGACCGGCACGATGCTGCTCTCGTTACCGGGGCGGTCTCCGCCGGGAAACTCGTCCGGCACGTAGCTCTCGCCGTCCGCTGCGCTCACGCCGATCCAGGCGCGCGCCAGAGGGCCGGCGGCGTCAGGAGCGAGACGGTCGCGCAGGACATGCTCGTACCTCTTGGCTGAGGTCACCGGGTAGGTGGCCACTCGTTCGGCCCAGGCGAACGGGCGGAGCTCCGTTCCGTCCAGGTGCGGCTGGAAGACGAACGGGCCTTCGGCGGGCGGCTCGCCGGACAGCCTGGACGGGCGCAGGACCACGGTGACCGACGTACCGCCGGTGTGGGAAAGGACCTCGTGCGGGCGGCCGCCCGTCGAGAGGTAACGGCCGGCCATCGCGGAGGGGGCGATGGCGCTGTCAAGGGACGCGGTCATCTCCCAGCCGTCGGAGGTCCTGACCGCGGGCCCGGTGAGCCGGCCCGGGACAGCATCAGGAGGCGCGGGCTGCCAGTAGACCCGGAACTCCCGGGTTAACGGATCACGCGCGCGTTCCTCGTCCGTCCAGCCCCAGCTCAGCACCACGGCGTTGGTGGCCGTTCCAAGCCTGTCCAGGTCGCCGGCGTCCAACCCCTCGTCATTCCGGTGCAGCACACGGGCGCGAACACCGAAGGGCTCGGCGGTCCCGGGCGGGGGCGGTGGATCCGGGGGCGCGACGGGCCGGGGCGGAGGGCGGTGTTTCTCCAGGCGGACGACGGACCCCGTCGCGGCCGAGGCGGACCGGCGGCCGAGAACGTCCACGGAGAAGATCCGGTACTGGTGCAGGCTGCCCGGTGGCGGCCCGCCCGCCTGCTCGGTGACGAGCACGTCGTCCAGGTCCATGAGAGTCGTCACCGGGGGTTCGGGCGGGCACGCTTCGGGGAACGCGGCCGCCAGATCCGTGCCGGGAACCAGCGGTGCGGGCTCGCCGCGCGCGGTGCGGTTGCCGAAAACGAGCAGGCTCGTGCCGTCACGCTCCAGGGACGTGTAGGGACCGCCGGTGTCGACTCTGCGGCGCTCGATGACGAAGGCCATCGCGTCGCTGGGTGGATGCGCGCCCAGGTTCGGCGGCCACGGCATCGGGTTCGCGTCGTACGGGGGGAGCCAGCGCAGCCGGAATCCCAATGCGGGCGGCGGGACGGGAACGCCGTCCGGCGGGAGCGGCGCGGGCGGCTCCTGCAGGTTGACCGTCCCGAGGAAAGCCGGGGCTGGAGGCGGCTGGGAGCCCGTGTGCCGGACGCCGCGAAGGACCGCCGAGACGGTAACGGCCTCGTCGGGGTCCGCGGACGCCGACCGGGGCACTCGCAGGCCGAACAGGAAGCCGGTCCCGGTCAGGACCACGCGGTTGATCTCCTGGGGGAAAGTCAGGGTGACACGGCCGCCCGCGGGAACCTGCTCCTGCCAGGTGGGGAGCGGTGATCCGGGAGGGTGGCCGTAGCCGTCGGCCGCAAGGTCGTGCCCGGGCGCCAGATCCAGCACGATGTGCCTGGTCGGCCAGCCGACAGAGATGTCCAGTGGGCTGTCGTGGGTGATGGCCACGCCCCTGCGGCAGGCGGAGCGTAGCGCACCCGGTGCCGGGGCGGGGTGAAGGTCCACGGTCGTGGGGGCGGGTGTGCGGCAGCGGAACGGCCCCAAGCCGAACCAAATCGGCAGGGTCGTGCCGAGCGGCACGTTCTGGAAGCCGTAGAGGATCTCGTCGATGTCTCCGCGGCGGAACCTGCCGGTGATCCGGTAGTCGTAGGTCGTTCCCGAGACGGCCGTCGTGTCCAGCCAGCCCAAGCCGAGGACCCTCCGCCACAGCGGATCGACCGCCAGGGACATCACGAACGGCCATGCCTGGAGGCTGTGGAAGGGGTCCGTCGCGTCGGCGCGCGTCCGTAGCGTGGCGCTCACGGGGCTCAGCCCGCGGGACACCTCCAGCGTCTCCTTGAGCGCGGATGTGACGTCCGCGAACGTCTGCGGATCGACCTGCTCGCCGGGGAGGGCTCGGGCCCGCGCGGCCGCGAGTTCGGCGGCGGGTGTTCCGAGGGTGCCGTCCAGCTGTCCGATCGGCAGCTGGATGCCGGTGACCAGGTACGGAACGCCTGCCCAGTCCTGTTCCTCCTCCACCGGCCCGTCCACGCAGATCGTCAGTTCCCGAAGAGCGCTCCGGGCGTAGAGCAACATCTTGTCTGCCGGCCCCGCGGCGAACCTCTGGTCGTGCGGGTCGCCCTCCCGGGCCGCCACCACCTCGTGGCCGAGCATCAGGATGGTCAGCGCGTAGGGTGTGTCCGCCGAAACGCGGTTCACCTTCTGGCTGGTGTACAGCTCAAGCTCGTAGAGAAGGAACAGCTCGGGCTCGGGCGGGACGTGCGTCACGGGGCCGGGGCCCAGAGGGGGCCGGGTGTCGGTCTCGACGCAGGTTTCCAGCAGAAGCATCTCGCGGTTGTCGGGGGTGATCACGAGCCTGCGGATCGCCCTGCCGGTTAGTCGGAACGTCAACGGCCGTGCCCCTGGACCGGATATCCGGACCTCGTCCAACAGCGCTCCCGATCCGTCGTAGACCTGTGCCAGGCCCTCGCCGGCGAACCGAGCCACCGTGAAGCTGACGGTTCGCGCGGGAAGACCAAGCAGCGTGACGTCCAGTCCCTGGCCGCAGTCCAGTCCGGTCAGGCCGCCCCAGGTCACCGCCCGTGTCTCCGCCGCGCCGCTCTCCTCGAAGGCGAGGTTGTCCAGGAACAGCGGGTTCGGGCCGGTTCCCGGCCGGGGCGCTGGCGTCACGCATCGCCATCGGCCCGCGCACAGCCGGATCAGTTCGGCGGGCTCGCCCGTTCCGCCGGTCTCCAGCACGATCCGGGTGATGGCCGTCCCGGCGAGTTCGAGTGTCGTGAGCGACCCGGATCCGGTGGCCGAGGCGGCCGCCGAGCCGTCGGCGTTCCACGCCTCCACCCTTACCCGGCCGCGCACCTCCAGTCTGACGGCCCGGGCACGGGGAAGCCGCACCTCGACCCGCGCGTCGTATTCAAGGCCGACCCGAGTGATGCTCGCCTGCGCCGGCGATTGGCCCTGCCGGTCCTGGACAGCGAACACCATGCCGCTCTCGGGCAGCGGATTCGGCACGTTCCCTGGCGTTCGCCCGGAGAAGTCCACGCAGATCGGGCGCTCGGGCTTGGTGGGGTCGTCGTACGGATCGTCCAGCATTCCTGGAGGGAACACGGGGCCGCCCACGCGCCGCAGCGAGAGCGCGCCCTGCGCGGTGCCGATCCAACCCTTGGCGTCCAGTTCACCGAGTGCGGCTTCGTCCACAGTGAAGCAGAGTGGCGCAGGTGCCTTCTGAGCGGCTCTGCGCTGCACCGAGAAGCCGTCCGTGGAGTAGCCGGCCGTCGCAGGCGGCGCCCACAACAGGTGCACACCGTCCTGGCCCGCTCCGTCCAAGCATGAGACAGCATTCGCACGTAGGAAGCTCATCGCGCCAGCCTCTTGTGGCCCGTCATCCCGTAAGGCCCCCTCGCCAGCATGGGACCGGTTGGGTAAGCCGTCAATGGGGGACCGCCCTGCGAACGCCAGCCCGGGGAGCTGGTCGAGACGGCAGGTTTTTTGCAACGGGGACGCCGGCCCGTGCGTCCCTGGGAGGTGGAGTTCGAGGAGTTCGTCCGCGCCAGGAGCCATGCGCTGCTGCGCTACGGCCTGGTGCTGACCGGCAGCGCCGACGACGCGGCCGACCTGGTCCAGGAGGCGCTGCTCAAGCTGAGCTCTTCGTGGCGCCGGGTACGCAACAAGGACGACCCCGAGGGGTACGTGCGGACGATCATGGCCCGGCAGCATGTGAGCTGGTGGCGCAGGAGGCGGCGGGAGCAGCTCACGGCCGAGGTTCCCTCGCCGGTCCACGAGGACGAACACGAGCTCGGCGAGATCTGGCAGCGCCTGCGGGCCTTACCGGCCAGGCAGCGCGCGGTGCTGGTGCTGCGCTACTACGAGGATCTGGCCGACGAGGAGATCGCGGCGAGGCTCGGGATCTCGCGGGCGACCGTCCGCAGCCAGGCGTCGCGCGCGCTGGCGACGCTCCGCGTCCGTGCGGACGCGCTAACGGGGAGGTGGGGATGACGACCGAGGAGAAGCTGGCCCAGGCGCTGCGCACCATCGCCGACCGGGCCGAGGACCGAGACGTGCTGCCCGGCGTGCTGGCCAGGCGGCGGCGCCGGGCTCACCGCCGGACCCAGGTGGCGCTCGCGGCGGTCTGCGCGACGGCCCTGGCCTTCGTCGTGACGGTCGCCTGGCCCGTGCCGCGCGTGGACACGGCCGAGCCGGGGCCGGAGCGGAACGCGGTCGACCGGGTGTGGCCGGAGGCGGTGTTCACCCTTCCCGGGCGGTCCAGGCCGCTGGCGGCGATCAGCGCCACGGAGGTGCTGGTCTGGGGCGAGCGGGGAACGTTCGAGGTCTACGACGCCGCCTCCAGGAGTTCGCGGACCGTCGTCACCGGCCTCGGGCAGGTGCCGCGGCTGCTGGCCGTCGACCGTGAGCGGGTGGCCTGGGTCGCCGGCGGGCATGCCTGGGTCGCGTCCTTGCGCGCCGGCGGAGGGGCGAGGAAGGTCGGGCCGATCCCGGGCGAGAACGTCGATCGTCTGGCGCTCGCCGGCCCTGACCTCGTGTGGTCGGCGCCGCTGGACGGGGTCTGGCGGATGAACATCGACGGAGGGGTCCCGGAACGGGTGCCCGGGTCCAAGGGCCTGCAGCTCGTGGAGTGGCCGTGGGCGACGGACGAGCCTCTGGACGTGCGTACGAATCCGACCAGGGTCGTGGATCTGCGGACGGGAGCCGCCGTCAAGGTCCGTCCCGCGCCCGGCGTCGTCCGCCTGCGCTGCGGAGCGACCTGGTGCACCGGGACCCGCGGGAACGACACCGTCGTGCAGCGCGGCGACGGCAGCGGGTACGAGGTCCGCCGAGGGCTGCGCGGCTATCCGTACCGGGATCGGTTCTTCGTCGGCTCGGGCGAGATCTACGACGCCCGCACCCGGACGACCGTGACGTTCGAGGGCACCCGGCTGCCGGCGGGCGGCAGGCGATGGTCGGTGGGTGAGGGTGTCGTCTCCTGGACGCAGGGCGGCAGGGTACGCGTGGTCAACCTCGCCGCCGTCCCTCAGCCGTAGGCCTCGGCGGCTCGGCGGGTATAGGTTGCAGGATGGCCGCCACCCGCTGATGGGCGCGGCCTTGTCCTGGCTGTGTACAATGTTGTATACAGCATCCTCGGCGCGTATCGGGAGCAGGACATTCAGCATGGCCGTGACGCCTGACAAGAAGAAACGCCCGACGACGGAGTTCATGGCCGACGTCGTGCACGAGCGTCTGCGCGACGCGATCCTCTCCGCCGAGTTCCGCCCCAACCACCGGCTGGTCGAGGAGGAACTGGCCGACTGGTTGCAGGTCAGCAGGACTCCCGTGCGTGAGGCCCTGCTGCGCCTTCGCCAGGAGGGCCTGGTCGTCCAGCGCAAGGGCTGGATCGTACGGGACCACGCGCCGGAGGAGATGCTGGAGATCATCGAGGCGCGGGCCGGGATCGAGGCGCACGCCGCCTACCTGGCCGCGGGCCGTCTCGACGGGGAGCGGCTCGGCAGGATCGAGGAACTCATCGAGCGGATGGAGCAGCCCGGCATCTCGCGCGTGACGCTCAACCAGCTCAACAACGAGTTCCACGACCTCATCACCGAGGGCGCCGCGAACTCCTTGATCACGCAGTTCTACCGGCGTACGAAGGTCAACTACTGGAACTTCCATCAGCCGGTCGTGTTCACGCCGGCCGATGACGAGGTCGTCAACTCCCAGCACCGTGAGCTGGTGGCGTTCATCAGGGCCGGTGACGGCGACAACGCCGCGCGGGTGGCACGCGAGCACGTCGCGGCGACCATCCGGATCATTCGCGCGTCTCTGGGCCTGCAGTGATCGAGGCGTCCACCGCGTGGACCCATCTGTTCCCCGGCGCGGCCGTGGTGCTGCCGGGGCCGGATGAGCTGCGCCCCGTCGGCCTGGTGATCAACTTCGCGGACGGGGCGCGGGCACAGGCGGAGGTGCTGCTGCCCGCCGGCGGCGGCGCGGCGGGCGCGTTGCTGTCCGTGACGGCCCACACCACCGGTGCGGGCACGGCGCTGCCCGCCCGGATGTGGCTGATCAGGGCAGCCGAGCCGGGACCGGACGGTCTCGTACTGCGGCTGGGCGGCCGGGTCCCGCCCGGCTCGCCCTGACGGTGGCGTACCCGAACAGCAGCAGGCCGAGCAGCGTCACGCCGAGCGCGGCCCACTGCGCGCCCGCCATCCGCTCGCCGAGGACCAGCACGCCGAGGAGCAGCCCGACGATCGGCTGGAAGTAGGTGTTGACCGAGGCGGCGGTCGATCCCCAGAGCATGATGAACCGGAAGTAGAGCAGATAGCCGGCGGCCGAGCCGAGCAGGCCCAGTTCGAGCAGGGCCAGGATCGGCAGCGGCCCCGGCCGGTCGACGGTGAGGTGCCCGGTCGCCGCCGTGACCGGGAGCAGCACGAGCGCCCCGGCCGCGAACTGCCCGCAGGCGATGACCGAGGGCGCCAGCTGTGACAGGAAGCGCTTGGTGTAGACGTTTCCGCACGCGAAGATCATCGAACTGGCCACCACGACGAGCTGCCACTGCCAGTTCCCCTCCCCGTCCGCCTGACCCGGTCCCGACAGCAGCCCGATCCCGGCGAAGGCCACCACCATGCCGCCGAGCCGGAGCGCGTCGAAGCGCTCGGTCCTGGCCGCCAGGACGGCCATGAGGAAGACGAACACCGGCGTGGTCGCCGACAGCACCACCGTGGTGGAGGAGCTGACGTGCTCCTGGGCCGCCGTGAGCAGGGTGAAGGGCAGCGCGATGTTGAAAGCCCCGAGAACGAGCAGGTGCGGCAGCTCCCGGCGGGAGGAGGGCAGGCGCCGCCGGCGCGTACGCAGGAAGACGGCGAGCACCGCGGCGGCCAGCGCCGTCCTGATGAGAACGATCATGTACGGGCTGAAGCCGTCGAGGGCGATGGCGGTGAAGAAGAAGCTGGCTCCCCAGATCGTGGTCATCGCCGCGTAGAGCAGGACGTTCATGCCCTGCTGGTCATCTTCGTCAGGAACGCGCCCGTACGCTCCTGAACGGGGGACCTGAGGATCTGCTCAGTGGGGCCCTCCTCCACGACCGCGCCGTCCACCATGAAGACGACCCGGTCGGCGATGTCCTCCACGAGCGGGATGTCGTGGGTGGCCAGCAGCATCGTGCATCGTTCGCGGGCCAGGTCGCGGATGACGTTGGCGACCTCGACGCGCAGCTCCGGATCCAGGGCGCTGGTGGGTTCGTCGAGCAGGATCAGGCTGGGGTCCATGGCCAGTGCCCTGGCGATGGCGACCCGCTGCTGCTGACCTCCGGAGAGCTGGCGCGGGTAGTGGTGCTCCCGGCCCGTCAGGCCCATCCGGGCGAGCAGGTCCATCGCCTGCCGGGTCGCCTCGGCCCGGTCGCGGCCGAGCACCTCGCGCGGGCCGAAGGCGACGTTCTCGACGGCCGTCATGTGGCGGAAGAGATTGAAATGCTGGAAGACCATGCCGATGCGGGAACGCTGGAGGCTGGCCTCCTTGTCGCCCAGCGGCTGGAGGTGGTCACCGGCCTCGCGGTAGCCGAACAGCTCGCCGTCGACCTCGATCCGGCCGGAGTCGATGATCTCCAGGACGTTGACGCAGCGCAGGAAGGTGGACTTGCCGGCTCCCGAGGGGCCGATCAGCGCGACGATCTCGCCGTCACGCAGGTCCATCGAGACGTCCTTGAGCACCTGGGTCCGGCCGAAGGACTTGAACACGTGCTCGGCTCGCAGCTTGACGGTCATCGCGCCGGCCACCTCTTCTCGATGAAATGCTGCAGGACAGTGATGGCCGCGGTGAGCACCAGATACCAGAAGGCGGCGACGAGCAGCAGTTCCAGATACTTGAAGTTGGTGTAGTAGACGCGGCTGACCGACAGGAGGATCTCGGAGTAGCCGATCGCGTAGGCGAGCGACGTGTTCTTGATCATCATGATGTACTGGTTGCCGACGGCCGGCATGACGATGCGGAACGCCTGGACGAGCACGATCTGCCGGATGATCTTTCCTCGGCGCAGGCCCAGCGCCCGCGCGGCGTCCCGCTGGCCCTGGTCCACGCCCTGGATGCCGCTGCGGACCACCTCGGCCATGTAGGCGCTCTCGGCCAGGGTGAGAGCGAACAGGCCGGCGATGAACGGAGTGAAGAAGGCGCTGGCCGGCTGTTGCGGGATGAGCACCGTGTCGGTGAACGGGACGCTCAGGCTGATCTGGCCGATGACGCGGGGCACGGCGTAGAACCAGATGAGCAGCTGCACCAGCATGGGGGTGCCGCGGAAGACGAAGATGTAGCCCGTCGCGGCGGCCCGCAGGACGGCGTTCTCACTGATGCGCGCCAGCGCGATGACCGTGCCCAGCACGATGGCCAGAGCGGTGCTCAGGGTCGCCAGCGACAGCGTGCTCCAGACGGCCTGGACGATCGTCGCGGAGAACAGGTAGCGGCCGACCGTGGCCAGATCGAACACGTCCGACGACACGAACGGCCAGATGATCAGGGGAAGCGCCACGACGACGACGCCGGCCTGGGCGATCTGGCCCCAGGGCCGGGGTTTCCTGACGGGACAGTATGTGGTGTTCATGGGCTTTCTCTCACAGGGCCGGTACGGCGGGCCACGCCGCCGTACCGGGCTCCGTCATCGTCACGGCTTCGCGTCGAGGTCGCCGTTGTAGGCGGGCTTGGTCAGGCCGCCCGTCTTGAGGTTCCACTTGTCGAGGATCTTGGTGTACGTGCCGTCCCGCATCATCGCCTCGAGCGTCGCGTAGATCTGGTTGCGCAGCTCGGAGTTCTTGTCCTTCACCAGCGTGAAGTTGATGAGGTAGTCGACGAGGTGGTAGTTCGTGGTGGCGAACTGGTCGGGGTTCTCCTTCACGATGTACTGCGCCTGCGCCACATCGGGGGCGTAGGCGGCGATGCGCTCCGACAGCAGGCCCTGCAGGCCCAGGGGGGTGGAGGTGTAGTACTCGATCTGGATGGGCGAGGAGCACTTCTCGTTGAGCGCGGCCACCGCCTTCTCCAGCGTCGTGGAACCTTCCAGCATGCCGAGCTTCTGTCCGCACATGGACTCGCCGGTGGCGTACTTGGCCGCGTCCGCCTTGCGGACCAGGTACGTCGCGCCGGACTGGAAGTAGCCGATCATGTCGACCTGCTGCAGCCGTTCGGGGTTGGGGCTCATGCCGCCGGAACCGAGGTCGAACTGGCCGGACTGCAGGCCGGTGATGATGGCCGAGTAGTCGCTCTGCACCCATTGCGGGGTCAGGCCGAGCCGTCGGGCGACTTCCTCGACGAGCTCCACACCGAAGCCCTGCAGGGGCCCTGAGCCGTCGGCGCGGAACTCGCCGGGGATGTACGACTGCTGCGAGCCGATCTTCAGTGTGCCCTTTTCCAGGGTCGGCGCCTTCGCGTTCGTCGCGGCGGTGGTCTCACCGCCGGCGGAGCAGCCGGTCAGGAGCAGCGCAGCGGTGAGAAGGGCCGTGGGCAGCACGCGGAATTTCATGGGGATCTCCCCTTGGATCTGGGGGGTGACGAGGGCGGGTGGGGATCAGCGGGTGTCGGCGGAACGTCCGGGCTTGCCCGCGGGCATGGGACGCTCGAAGTCAGGGCACTCGGCGGCCTCGTCGAAAATCCGCTGGACCTCGGCCTGGTAGTCGGCGGGGAAGTTCTGCTCCTTCAGGCCGTTGGGGACGCGCTCCCAGTAGAACCGCGGCGGGCGCATCCGGACGCCGGGCCGCGACAGGATGTAGGTGAAGCAGTCGTAGGACTTGCCGTCGTCGCCCTGGACGGTCAGGTAGACGATGTCGAAGTCGTCGAACTCGTCCTTCATCCGCGTGTCGTCGACCTCGAAGACGATGCCCTGGGCGGCCTTGCCGTAGGTGCCGACGTTGGCCAGGTGGCACCAGCCGCGGTCGGTGCGCTCCCCGGCGGCGCGGAACTGGATCTGATGGTTGACCGCCTTGGCCTTGGTCACCTGGACCGCCTCGGGCAGGTATTTCCGCAGCTCCTCGTCGAGCAGGTAGGTGCAGTAGCCGAAGTAGTACATGAAACATCTCCTGGTGGACTGACCTGCATGTGTTACCGTACACAGGTCTGTATACAAGAGATTCGGGCATCTCGTCTACCGCTGGAGAGGGCAAAGTGACCCACCACTTCAGGACGCTGCACCACGTGTGCGTCGTCGTCGCCGACCTGGATCGGTCCGTCGCCTATTACGAGAGCCTGGGCATCGGGCCGTGGTACGACTACCCGAAGGGCACGCCGTACGTCGAGTACGAAGTCCCCAACGCCGAGGCGTCGGCCGCCATGCGCTACAAGTGCGCCGACCTCGACAATGTGCAGCTTCAGTTGTGCGAGCCGCCGCCGCTCGACTCGCCGCAACGGCGTTTCCTGGAGGAGTTCGGCGAGGGCGTCTACCACCTCGGCTTCGAATCCCCGGATCTGGCCGACGCCGAGTCCCGGGCGGGCGCCCTCGGTCTGGACGTCATCGCGCGCGGGCGCAGGAGTGACGGTTCCGGTTTCTGCTATTTCGACACCCGAAAGGGCGCCGGCGTGACGCTTGAGGTCCGCAGGACGCAACACTGAGCCCGACCTCGCCGCCGGCACGGCGCCGCCCGTGCCCGGCGGTGAGGGAGGGACCAAGGAAGGCCGTCCGATAGATAGGAGTTGGTGGAGAAATCGTATGGACTGTCACCTGTGGAGCGATTGTACGGTTTTGTAACGTTCAGGGATCAGTGCGTACCGTCCGCCGCCCGGGGTGACCCGCCGGGTCATCGAGGCCTTCGCCTGTCCAGGCGGTGATCTTCGCGGACGAGTCCGGGCCGGTCACCCCCGCCTAGCCGCCGATCTTGTCCAGCTCGGCGAGGTCTCCGTCGGAGAGGGGGAGTCCGGCACCGGCGACGTTCTCGCGCAGGTGGGCGACGGACGAAGTGCCGGGGATGAGCAGGATGTTGGGCGAGCGGTGCAGCAGCCAGGCCAGGGCGACCGACATCGGCGTGGCGTCCAGCCGGGCGGCCACGGCCGTGAGCGCCGAGGACTGCAGGGGGCTGAAGCCGCCGAGCGGGAAGAAGGGGACGTAGGCGATGCCCTGCCCGGCGAGCTCGTCGATCAGGTCGTCGTCCTGCCGGTGGGCGAGGTTGTACATGTTCTGCACGCACACGATCGGCGCGATCGCGCGTGCCTCGGCGACCTGGTCCGCGGTCGCGTTGCTGACGCCGAGGTGCCGGATCAGCCCTTGTCGCTGGAGTTCGGCGAGCGTCTCGAACGGCTCGGCGAGCGAGCCGGGCCGCGGGCCCTGGGCGTCGCCGAGACGGAGGTTGACCACGTCCAGCGTCTCGAGGCCGAGGTTGTCCAGGTTGTGGCGGACGGCGCGGCGCAGGTCTTCGGGCTCGCGGGCGGGCGGCCAGCCTCCCTGTTCGTCCCGGGTCGCGCCGACCTTGGTCACGATGCGCAGGGTGTCCGGGTAGGGGTGCAGCGCTTCGCGGATCAGCTGGTTGGTGATGTGCGGCCCGTAGGCGTCGGCGGTGTCGATGTGGGTGATGCCGAGGTCGACGGCCTCGCGCAGGACGGCGAGTGCGCCGTCGCGGTCGGCGGGCGGGCCCATCACTCCGGGGCCGGCGAGCTGCATGGCTCCGTAGCCGAACCGGGTGACGGTCAGGTCGCCCAGGGTCCAGGTGCCGCCGGGAAGCGAAGGGGAAAACGTGCTCATGTCTCTGCTTTCTCAGGTCGTACGAGGTGGTGCCTGACGGCTCCTTGCTTCAGTATGGTGAGGTAACTTCCTGACAGGAAGTACGCACTTCGGAGTACGTAGGGCACCCACCGGTTGGAGGAGCAGCGGATGGCGACGACGACGGCGGCCCAGCAGAGGGCGCAAGCCAAGGCGCAGTACGACGCTTTCATAGCGGTGTGTCCCAGCCGCAAGCTGCTCGACCGGATCTCCAACAAATGGGTCACCCTGATCCTGGCCGCGCTCGGCAGCGGCGGCTCGCCGCAGCCGCAGCCGGAGGCGGGCTGCACGGGCGAGCCCCGGCCGATGCGCTACTCGGAGCTGTCCCGGCTGCTGGCCGGCGTCAGCCAGAAGATGCTCACGCAGACGCTGCGTTCTCTGGAGCGCGACGGTCTCGTCACCCGCACCGTGAAGCCGACGGTGCCGGTCACGGTCACGTACGAGCTGACCGACCTGGGCCTGTCCCTGCACCAGATGATGCGCGGCCTCAAGTCCTGGGCCGAGACGCACATGGACGAGGTGCTCGCCCACCGCGAGACCTACGACGAGCGGGACGCCGGCTGACCGGCGGTCAGCGCCTCGCGTTGCGCGGGGCTCAGGCGGTCGGGCCTCGGGGCGACGACGTACGCGCCGCGTCCGGCCTGCTCCACCGCGAGCGGGTCGGCGAGGTCCGGACGGCGGATGAGCGTGTCCAGGGCGGCCGCCGCCCGCCGCGCGGGCCAGCCCAGCGCGGCGGCGAGGTCGTCCATGGTGAGCGGCCGGGCGGCGTGCACCAGGGCGGCCACCACGGTGAGCGCGTCGCCGGCGGCGGCGTCGGCGAGGCCGTTCAGCTGCTCGCCGATCCAGGCGAAGAACCGCGCCATCCGTTCCAGCCGGGCGGCGGCGGGCGTGCCGGGGCCGAAGATCTCGATGCCGCTCCGCGCGGCCGCCGCGACCTCGGCGTGTGCCCCGGTGTCGGCCACGAGGGCCCGGAGCCAGATGTCGTCGTCGACGACGTAACGCTCGCGGCGGCCGGTGTCCTTGGCGCGCCTGATCAGCCCGGTCGTCTCCAGGTAGCCGACGGCTTTGGACACCGACGCCGGGCTGACCTGTAACCGGCGTACGAGCTCGGCGGAGGTCAGGCTCCCGGTGCCGGCGGTGAGCAGGCAGACGAACACGCGGGCGGGCATCCGGGGGAAACCGGTCCCGACCAGCAGCGTCGCGAACCGCTCGACGAAGCCGCGCACGGGCTCGGACGGCCACCCGCCGGCCGGCGGCTCGGCGGCCTGGGCCGGTCCGCGGCGGCGGGCGCGCTGCCCGGCGCTCTGCTGGGCGCGGTCGGGCAGGTAGCCGCCGGGCGCGCTGTTGCGGGCCACCTCGCGGCTGATCGTGGAGGTGGGCCGGCCCAGCCGCCTGGCGATCTCGGCGTAGCCCAGCCCTTCGGCCAGCCAGATCGCGATCTGCCGGCGGTCCTCGTGGGTCAGCCTTCCTCCGGGCATCGGCTCGTCCTCCTGTCGGTGCGTTCACCAACAGTACATTGCAACGACTGTTCGCCGTGAATTGCATTCATCGACAATCTCATTGCAACGATTCGCGTCGAGACCCCGTATAGAGCCGCTTTTTCGGCGGCTTTTCGTTGACGCTTTCATGAACGCAACGTAGCCTTTCCCCGCCCGGAAAGAATTCGACAGGATTGAGGCGACACTTATGGAGAGAGCGTTGGACGTGACCCGGATGCGGGCGCGCGTGTCCGAACTGCTGGCGGAGCACCGGATCCCGGGAGCCACGATCGGGATCCTGCGCGACGGGCAGATCACCGACTTCGCGGTCGGCGTCAAGGACGTCTCCACGGGTGAGCCCGCGACGACCGGCACCGTCTACCAGTGCGGCTCGGTGTCCAAGACCTGGACCGCCCTCGCCTTCATGCAACTCGTCGACGAGGGGAAAGCCGCCCTGGACGAGCCGGTGCGGACCTATCTGCCCGGATTCCGGGTCGCCGACCCCGGCGTCAGCGCCCGCGTCACCGCCCGCCATCTCCTCAACCACACCAGCGGCATCGAGGAGAGCTACGGGGATCCGGGCGAGGACGACGACGTGTACGAGCGCATGGTGGCCAACATCGCCGGCGCGCGCCAGGTCCACCCCCTGGGTCACACCCACGGCTACAGCGCGGCCCTGGGCTACGCGATCCTCGCCCGCGTCATGGAGGTGATCGACGGCAGGCGGTGGGACGACATCATGAGGGACCGCCTGTTCGGACCGCTGGGGCTGACCTCGACGAGCACCCGCCGCGAGCACGTGGACGAGAGCCTGGCCGCGACCGGACACCTGGTCCTGTCCCTCGACGAAGGGCCGATCCTGTCGCCATTGGGTCACCTGCCGCGTGCCTTCGGCCCCGGCGGCAACGTCAACACGACGGCCCGCGACCTGCTCACGCTGGCGTACGTCTTCCTCAACGAAGGAAAGGCCCCGGACGGCACCGAGATCGTCTCGCCCGGCATCATCCGCGAGATGACGCGGTCCCGGGTCCCGGTGCCCGACCCGTACATGTTCGGGCCGGAATGGGCGCTCGGTCTCGTCGTGTGCGACTGGCACGGGCAGACCGTCTACGCGCACGACGGCAGCGCGATCAGCCAGAGCGCCCGGCTGCGGATCCTGCCGGAGCCGGGCATCGCCGTCACGATGCTGACGAACGCCGGTCCGCGCGACGGCCTCTACCGCCAGGTGTTCAACGAGATCCTGGCCGGCCTCGGCACGGTCACGATCCCCGACCTGCCGGAGCCCGACCCGGGCCTCGTCCTCGACCTGTCCCGGTACGAAGGTGTCTACGAACGCCCCGGCAACCGCTTCGAAGTGGCGGCCGAAAGCGGGAAGCTTCACCTCAGATCCACCCTGAACCCGATGGAGGCGCAGTTCCTCGGCAGGCCGGAACGGCTCGATCACGAGTTGCTCCCGATCAGCGAGACCCATTTCCTGATGCCGCCCGCCCATCCGGCCGAGGAACCCCAGACTCTCGCGATCTACGATTTCGAGAACGGCGCCGCGCGATATCTCCACCTCAATTGCCGGGTCAATCCGAGAATCGACGAGGAGGGCGCCACGGTGCACGTGATGGCTGTTTCCCGGATTTCCGACCACGACGGTTTCTGGGATTCACTGAAGCAGGCGTACGGCAGGCTTCCCGCGGGCGCGCGGTGGACGATGGCGGTGGCGAGCGCCGACGGGACCAGGGCGGTGAACGTCATCGTCCACGACGCGCTCGACGGCGTCAGGAGCTTCTTCGAGGAACACGTCGGCGCGTTCGCCACGACGGACTGCTTCGAGGCCGACGCGGCCAACGCGGTCGGCTTTCCGGCGGCGTAGCCGCGCCGCAGCAGCCGACTACACTCCGTGATGGTGATCACGTTCCCGAACACGCCCGCGACCGCCGCCGCGCTGTCCGTGGCGACCCGCTACTGCTCGCCCGCGCTGCTCAACCACTGCATCCGTTCGTACGTGTGGGGAGCGATGTACGGCGCGGCGCACGCGATCGCGTTCGACGACGAGCTGTACTGCGTCGCGGCGCTGCTGCACGACGCCGGCCTGACGGAGCCCTTCGACAGTCACCGGCTGCCGTTCGAGGAGGCCGGAGGCGAGTTGGCGTGGGTCTTCGGCGTGGCCGCCGGCTGGCCGCGGGAGCGGGCGGCCCGAGCCCGCGAGATCATCGTGCTGCACATGCGCGACGACGTGCCGGCGGCCGGCGATCCGGAGGCGCATGTGCTGCAGGTCGCGACGAGCTGGGAGGTGGTGGGCCGGCACGCGGAGGAGTTCCCCGCGCCGGCCAGGGCGGCGGTCCTCGCCCGCTATCCGCGCCTGGGCTTCGGCGCGGAGTTCCTCGGCTGTTTCAAGGACCAGGCCGGGCGCAAGCCGGGCAGCGCGGCCGCCGCGTCGGTGCGCAGGAACGTCGCCGGCCGGATCGCCGCCAATCCGCTGGAGACGCACCCGGCCTGAGAAGCTCAGGCGGTGTCGCCGCCGTCGGCGAGCAGGGTGCTGCCGGTCATGAACGCCGACAGGTCCGAAGCGCAGAACAGGGCGACGCGCGCGATGTCGTCCGGGGTGCCGATCCGGCCGATCGGGCTGTTCAGCATGAGGTCGGTCGGCGGGATCTCGTCGAGGTTCACGCCGGCCGCGGCGGCCATCGCCAGGTTGCCCTCCGTGGGGACGAAGCTGGGCGCCACCCCCAGAACGCGGATGCCCAGCGGGGCCAGTTCGAGCGCCAGCTCGCGGGTGAGGCCGCGGACGGCGTGCTTGGATCCGACGTACGCCGCCAGGCCGGGCGCGCTGCCCCGGAAACCGGCGGTGGAGACGATGTTCACGATGACGCCGCCCCTGTCGCTGCCGCCGCGCGGCGCCGACATGCGCCGCGCGGCCTCGCGCGCGCCGACGAAGACGCCGCGGGCGTTCACGGCGAACACCTGGTCCCACGTCTCCTCGGTCATCTCCAGCAGGGGTACGGCGGGGAAGATGCCGGCGTTGTTCACCCAGATCTCCAGGCCGCCGAGCTCGGCCACGGCCCGGTCGGCGGCCGCGGCCACGGCGGCCGCGTCGGTGACGTCCATGGCGGCGCCGATGGCGTGCACTCCGTGGCGCTCGGCCAGCTCCTTGGCCGCGGCCGTGGCCTGCTCCTCGTCGAGGTCGCCGATCAGCAGGTCGGCGCCGGCCTCGGCGAGGCGCGCGGCGATGGCCTTGCCCAGGCCGCGGGCGCCTCCGGTGACGACCGCGCGCCGTCCGCGCAGGGAGACGAGCTCGGCCAGGGACTTGCCGGACACATCAGCAGTGGACATGGGGGTTCTCCTTCAGGTGGCGACAGATCGGAAAGGGGCGCTCAGCTCGCGCCGGCGCTGACGCGGTAGTGGGCGTTGACCAGCGGCCAGATGGCCGCGGCCATCGTCGCCGGGGGCCGGGTGCATCCGTGCTCCAGCCAGTCCACCGCGACCCCGATGAGCGCGCCGGCGGTGAACGAGGCCGTCACGTCGTGCGGGACGTGTTCCGGCCAGCCGGTGGCGTCCGCGTGCGTCAGACGGTCGTGGATGACCGCGGCGATGCGGCCGCGGATGTGGCCGGCCACGCGGGCGCTGCCTTGCGGCCCCAGCAGCGCGCGGTACAGCCCCGCGTGCGCGGCCAGGCGGTCGAAGAACGCCGTCAGCGACTCGATCGCCTCGCCGGCCAGGTCCGCCGAGTCGAGCGCCGGGCCGGGCAGGGAGTCGATCAGGTCGTCGATCATCGCGGTGCAGGCGTCCTCGGCCAGTTCGTGCACGTCCCGGTAGTGGTCGTAGAAGGCCGAGCGGCTCACTCCCGCGCTCCCGGCCACGTCGGAGACGCTGATCCGGGCCAGGTCCCGCTCCTCGGCCAGCTCGATCAGCGCACGGGCCAGGGCCGATCGCGTGCGGCGCACGCGCGGGTCGCCGGGCACGGTGGGGGTGTCTCTGGTGGCCACGGCACGTCGTCCTCACGAAAAGCTACAGGTGCAAGTTTTCTTACACCTGTAGCTTAACCTGTCCCGCGCCTGGGTTCCGCACCCGGTCAGATCCCTGCGGCGACCTTGAGGAGGATGACGCCGCCGATGATGGCGGCGAACGAGCCGAGCTTGGCGGGCGTGATCTTCTCCTTGTAGATGAGGGCGCCGAGGACGACGGTGCCGATGGAGCCGATGCCGGTCCAGATGGTGTAGCCGACGCCGACGTCCAGCGTCTTGAGCGCCAGGCTGAGGGTGAAGATGCCGCCGGCGGCCGACAGCAGCGTGAAGACCGACGGCCACAGCCGGGTGAAGCCCTGGGTGGCGTTGGTGCCGAGGGCGAAGCCGATCTCGAAGACGATCGCGATGGAGAGGTAGATCCAGGCCATGATGACGTTTCCTTTCGGACTCAGGCGGCGGGGGAGAGGCGGTCGGACAGCTTGAGTCCCAGGACGCCGCCGATGATCAGGACGAAGGCCAGCGCCTTCCAGACCGTGATCTCCTCGCCGAAGATCACGGAGCCCAGCACGACCGTGCCGACCGACCCGATGCCGGTCCAGACGGTGTAGCCGACGCCGACGTCCAGCGTCTTGAGCGCCAGGCTCAGGAAGAAGATCCCGCCGGCTGCGGCGGCGGCCGTGAGCAGGGACGGCCAGAGCCGGGTGAATCCTTCGGTGGCGTTGGTCGCCAGGGCGAAGACGACTTCGAAGACGGCGGCGATGAGCAGGTGGATCCAGGCCATCGGAGGGGCTCCTATTTGTATGTACGTGCAAGTGAACTGCTGGAAAGGATGTTGCATGTACATGTATCCTCGTGTCAAGCCGGTCTTCCGAATTGAGAGGTCCCATGGCCACCACCACGGTTTCGGACGCCGCCGCCGCCTGGCAGCGCGTCATCCTGCTGCACACCCGCGTGGAGAGCAGGCTCGCCGCCGCGTTGCAGCGCAGGCACGGCATCGGCCTGTCGGAGTTCCGCGCGCTCGGCCACCTCGCCGCCTCGCCCGCCGGCGAGCTGCGCATGCAGGAGCTGGCCGACAAGGTCGGGCTCAACCAGAGCTCGGTGACCCGCCTGGTGGCGCGGCTGAACGCGGCGGACTTCGCCTACCGGGATCTGTGCCCGGACGACAGGCGCGGCGTCTACACGGTCATCACCGAGACGGGCCGCGCCCGGCACGCCGAGGCCGGCCGCACGTACGAGGAGACGCTGAAGGCCGCGCTGGAGGAGGCGGGGCGGGAGGACCCGCGGCTGGCCGCCGCCCTCACGGCGCTGGGCGCGCCGGCCTGACCTTTCGCGGCGCCGTTTCGTCGTACGGGTAAAGACACCCGACGGATGGGGGAAACGATGACCAGGCGAGACGAGAGCGGCGAGGCCGAGATCCGGCGGCGGATCGAGGCGCTGGTGGAGGGGATCGAGGCCAAGGACCTGCGGGCCCTGGAAGGGGCCTACGCGCCCGGCGTGGTCTCCTTCGACGTCGAACCGCCGCTCCAGCACGTGGGCGTGGCCGCGAAGCTGCGCAACTGGGCGAAGGTGTTCGCGGTGTTCGAGAAGGTGACGTACGAGCTGCGCGACCTGACGCTCACCGTGGGCGACGGCGTCGCGTTCGGGCACGGTCTGGGCCGGCTCAGCGGCACGCTGGAGAACGGGGCGGCGGCGGGCGGCATGTGGGTCCGGGCCACCTTCTGCTTCAGCAGGATCGACGGCGAGTGGCTGATCGTGCACGACCAGGTCTCGGTGCCGTTCGACCTCGCGACCGGCAGGGGAGTGACGGACCTCCAGCCCTGACGTCCGCCGCGTTCCGGCCGGGTCTCGCGTTCCGGCCGGTTCGGCGTCCGGCCCCGGGGGCAGTCGTCTGGCAGGCCATGCCCGGCCGGTTGGGAGCGCTGCCATGAGCAAGGACGTCACCTACCGCAGGATCTACGAGGAATCCTCGCCCGAGGACGGCCGCCGGGTGCTGGTCGACCGCGTCTGGCCGCGGGGCGTGCGCAAGGAGGACGCGCACCTGGACGAGTGGCTGCGCGACGTGGCCCCGTCGAGCGAACTACGCAAGTGGTACGGCCACGACCCCGGCCGTTTCCCCGAGTTCCGCCGCCGCTACCTCGACGAACTGCGCGACGCCGGGCACCGGCCGGCCGCGGATCATCTGCGCGACCTGGCCTCCGAGGACCGGCTCACGCTGCTGACCGCCACTAAGGACGTGGACCACAGCCAGGCCGCCGTCCTCGCCGAGTGGCTGTCCGGCAAGCGGTGACCGTCCCGCTTCAGCCCGCGCAGCCGTCGCGGTACGGGAGCGCGGGGACGTGGGTCTTCCACTCGGCGGCGGTGAGCGGGCCGCCCGACCGCCGGCACAGCGCCTTGACGACGGCGGCCGGCGCGATGGCGTGGGTGTGGACGGCTCCGTCCAGCCCGAGGGTCAGGACGGCGGCGCCGTCGGCGGTGAAGGCGATCGACTGCAGCTGCCCGGTGTCGGGGTCCTGTCCTCCGGCGGTGTCACGCAGGAGGCCGAGGCTGGTGCCCGTGGCCGGGTCGACCAGCCGTACCCTGCCCTCGCCGACGCCGAGGGCGACGAGGTCGTCGCGCGGGGAGTAGGCGGCGACGGACGGCTCGCCGGACTTCTCGCGGAAGACCGGGCCGAGGCGTTCGCCGGTGGTGCTCCACGGCGTCAGGCGGCCTCGGGAGTCCAGGACCACCACGCCCTTGCCGCTGTGCAGGAAGAAGATCCGGGCTGCGAGGGTGTCGCGGCCGGTGGCGGCGAACGGCGGGCCCGCCGGACGGCCGGTGGCGGCGTCGAGCAGGCGCTGGCCGGCGCCGGCGACCGCCAGCAGCGCGCCGTCG
The DNA here is from genome assembly GCF_036289125.1 of Nonomuraea sp. LP-02. Classification (NCBI taxonomy): domain Bacteria; kingdom Bacillati; phylum Actinomycetota; class Actinomycetes; order Streptosporangiales; family Streptosporangiaceae; genus Nonomuraea; species Nonomuraea sp. LP-02. Next base: position 1,966,870 of record NZ_JAXCLK010000001.1, read on the forward strand.
GGGGAGAAGGCCACGTCGTTGGTCGTCGGCAGCGTGGTGGTCCAGAGCCTGCGCCGGGCCTTCCAGTCCCACACCTGGACGGCGTGCTCGGCCGTGGCGCGCCCGTCGTCGCTGCTGCGCAGGACGAGTGCCAGGCGGGTACCGTCCGGGCTGAAGGCCGCGGTGACGAGCTCCATGCCGCGCGGGCCGGGGGTGACGGCGCCGAGGACGGCCCGCGTGGCGGCGTCCACGATCCGCGCCCCGTCCTCGCCGGCGGCGGCCAGCAGCCTGCCGTCCTGGCTGAAGAACACGTCGTCCGAAGCGGGCAGCGTTCCCCCCGTCGTGCCGGCGGTGACGGGGCGCAGCCGGGTCACCTCGCCGGTCTGCGCCGCCAGCAGGCGGCCGTCCGGGCTCAGCCTGCCGAAATCGATCGGCGTGCGCGCCGGGGTGAGGGCGAGGTCGCCGACGTCGACGGAGAAGACCCGGTCCTCCACCAGGTAGCGGAAGGTACGGCCGTCGAAGGCGCCCTGGGGTTCCTCTCCGCCGGCGTCGGGGTTGCCGAGCAGCGGCATGGTGGTGAGGAGCTGGGCGTCGGCCATGCGCCAGAACTGGATCTGCGAGCCGGTGACCGAGGCGGCCAGCGTGCCGTCGCCGCTGACCGTCATCCGGCCGCCGTTCCAGGCGCCCTGGCTGCCAGCGCCGTCCTCGAGGCCGAGGTCGACGGGGGCGTTCCCGGCGCGGGTCAGGCGGACGGCTCCGGCCCGCCGGACCGCCCGCCAGGCGCCGTCCGCGCTCGCCACCTCGGCCTCGGGCAGCCGGGTACGCCCGCCGGTCCGCACGTCCCACCGCAGGCCGCCGCCGGGGCGGCGGATCGTCACCGCCCGGTCGTCGGCGTGCGCGAGCTCCGCCCAGCTGTTGACCAGGTCGAGCGGGCGGGCGAAGGTCCACGTCCTGATCGCCTTGCCGGTGGCGAGGTCGAAGGCGCGTACGCGGCGGTCGGTCAGGACGGCGAGCGTGCGGCGCGAGGACGCCAGCGCCACGGCGACGACCTGGTCCCCCGCCAGTCCCAGCCGGGTGACGCCGCCGGCCCGCCGGCCGGTGCGCACGTCCCACACCTGGGCGGCGTCGCCGGTCACGCCGGCCAGGCTGCGCCCGTCGGCGCCGAGGGCGCGTACGGTGTCGGCGGCGCGGGCCGGGTCGGTGAACGCCGCCGACTCGCGCCCGGCCAGGGCCGTCATCAGCGCCTCCCTGGTCAGCGGGGTGTGGTCCAGGCTCCACGCCGCGACACTGAGCCGCGCGGCGAGCCGGGGGTCGGTGAGGCGTGCCTGCTGGGCGAGCCCGGCCAGCCGGGCCGCCTCCGACCGGCCGAGTGAGGCCGCGATCTCCTCCGCGCGCCGGTCGGCGACGATGCCCTGCTGCACGGCCAGCCCGCCGGCGGCCAGCGAGATCACCAGGAGTCCGCCGAGGCTGAGCGAGACCAGCCGGGCCCGCTTGGCGCCGCGCCGGACCAGGTCGGCGCTCGCCTGCAGGAAGGCCCGCTCCACCGGGGACAGGGTGATGTCGCGCCGCCGGTCGGCCGCCCATCGCAGGGCGTCGTCGAGGCCGCTGCCGCGCAGCAGGTCGCCGTCGCGCCGGCCGCCGGCCTGCCAGCGGCGGGCCGCGGTGAGGAGGTCGCGGTGCGCGGCCAGCCCGTCGCGGTTGGCGTCGATCCAGTGCCGGTACCTGGGCCAGGCGTGCGGCAGCGCCGGCCGGGCCAGCCAGATCTCCTCGCCCTTCCTGGCCAGCAGGTACGCGAACACCGTCAGGATCCGTTCGACGGCCTCGGCCTCGTGCGGCGCCCGGCCGCCGAGCAGTTCGGGCTCGGCGGCCCGCCGCACGGTCAGCTCGTCCTGCTCGTCCACGGTGACCAGCCGCAGGAACACCTCGGCCACCAGCTCGCGTTCCACCGGCCCGAGCATCCCGTACGCCTGCTCGGCCAGCGTGCCGAGCGCCGGGTCGTCGGCCTGCACCGCGATCCGGGTGGCGGCGCGCCCGCCCTCGGCCAGCAGCCGGGCCATGTCCAGCCGCCCGCCGCCGCTGACCAGGGCGAGCAGCAGCTCGCGGGAGGTGGGCCGGCCGAGCGGGTCCTTGGCCAGCGCGGCCGCCACCAGCGGCTGGAGCTGCTGGGGCAGCACGCCGAGGTCGGGGCTGGCCGACAGCACCCGGTGCATGACGCCGCCCAGGCTCTCGGCCTGGAAGGGGTCGACGCCGGTGGCGGCGAACAGCACGATGCCGCCCCAGGCGAACACGTCCGCCGGCGCGCCGGCGCGGTGCCCGGTGAACACCTCGGGCGCCATGTACGTGGGCGTGCCCGTGATCAGGCCGGTCTCGGTGAGCGACATCTCCGCCGTCCGCGAGATGCCGAAGTCGATCACGCGCGGGCCGTCCGGGCCGAGCAGCACGTTGTCCGGTTTGAGGTCGCGGTGGATGACGCCCGCGTCGTGCACGGCGGTCAGGGCGGTGGCGATGGCGGTGGCCAGGCGGTGCAGGTCGCCTCCGGCGAAGCGGCGGCCGCTGGCCACGACCTGGCGCAGGCTGGGGCCTTCGACGTACTCGCTGACGATGTACGGCCGGGGCCCGTCCAGCCGGGCGTCGAGCACGCTCGCGGTGCAGAACGAGGCGACCCGCCGCGCGGCCGCCGCCTCCCTGCCGAGCTGGGCGGCCTGGTCGCTGTGCAGGACCTTGATGGCGACGCGGCGGGCGTCCTCGGTGTAGGCCTCGTAGACGACGCCCTGCCCGCCCGCGCCCAGCCGCCCCGCCAGCCAGTACGGCCCGAGCCGCTGCGGGTCCCCGTCGAGCAGTGCCGTCGCCATCGTTCTCCCCGGTTGATCAGTGACGTCGCGTGGTTCGATGCCGGTCGGCCCGACAAGGTTCGCATCCACGACGATCATCGTCTATGCGCCGCGTGTATACCCCTGGTGTATAGTCTCCGGCCATGACAGTCCCCTTGGCCCTCCTCGGCCTCCTGGACCGCGAGCCCAGCTACGGCTACGACCTCAAGCGCGCCTACGACACCTACTTCGGCCGAGGCAAGCCGCTCCCCTTCGGGCAGGTCTACTCGACGCTCGCCCGCCTGGCCCGCGACGGCAAGGTCACCGCCGGCCGGAGCGAGCCGGGCGAGGGCCCCGACCGCAAGCGCTACTCCCTCACCCCGCTCGGCAAGCAGGAGGTCGAGGCGTGGCTGACCGAACCGGTCGCGGCGGAGCCGTTCCTGCAGACGGTGCTGTTCACCAAGGTCGTGCTGGCGCTGATGCTGGGCCACGACGCGCAGCGCTACCTCGACCTGCAGCGCGCCACACACATGCGGCGCATGCGCGAGCTGTCGGAGGTCAAACGCGGCGGCGCCCTGGTGGACGCCCTGCTGGCCGACCACGCCCTGTTCCACCTGGAGGCCGACCTGCGCTGGATCGACGTGACCACGGCCCGGCTGGGCGCGCTGGCGGAGACGGTGCGCCGCGCATGACCATCGACGCGCTTCCCGCGCCGGGCCCGCTGCTGCGGGCCCGTTCGATCAGCCGTTCCTACGGCCGTACGCCGGCGCTGCGCGAGGCGAGCCTGTCGGTGACGGCGGGCGAGATCCTGGCGATCATGGGCCCGTCCGGCTCCGGCAAGTCCACGCTGCTGCACTGCCTGGCCGGCATCTTCACGCCCGACGCGGGCGAGGTCTGGTTCGACGGCGACCGGCTGGACACCCTGAGCGACGCCGGCCGGTCGCGGCTGCGCCGCACCGCGTTCGGCTTCGTCTTCCAGTTCGGCCAGCTCGTGCCGGAGCTCACCGCGGCCGACAACGTCGCCCTGCCGCTGCTGCTCGGCAGGACCGGGCGCAGGCACGCCTACGAGCGGGCGCGCGGCTGGCTGGAGCGGCTGGAGCTGGACGGCCTGGGCGAGCGGCGCACCGGCGAGCTGTCGGGAGGGCAGGCGCAGCGGGTCGCGATCGCCCGCGCGCTGGTGACCCGGCCCAAGGTGATCTTCGCGGACGAGCCCACCGGCGCGCTCGACTCCCTCGCCGGCGAGAAGGTCATGGACCTGCTCGTCGGCCTGGCCCGCCAGGAGGGCGTCACCGTGATCGTGGTGACCCACGACTCCCGCGTGGCCGCCTGCGCCGACCGGGAGGTCATCGTACGCGACGGCAAGGTCACCGACCCCTACGCCGGCGAGGCCGTGCGATGACGTTCTGGCTGGGCCTGCGGCTGGCGCTGCGCGGCGGCAGGGAGGGGGCCGTCCGGCTGGTGCTCGTCGGCGCCGCCGTCGCGTTGGGGGTGACGGTGCTGCTGTCCACGGTGGCCCTGTTCAACGCCTTCCGCGTCACCGCCGAGCGCCCCTGCTGGGAGTGCACGACGGGCTCCGCGCCGGCGGGCTGGGCGCTGGGCGCCACCCCGGGCGCGGTGCTGTGGAACCACCGCCAGGACTCCTACGCCGGCCGCCCGATCAAACGGCTCGACGTCGCCGTCCTCGACCCGGGCACGCCCGCCCCGGCCATGCCCGGCCTGCCCGCGCTGCCCGCGGCCGGACGCCACTACGTCTCGCCCGCGCTCGCCGACCTGATGGCCTCCGTACCGCACGAGCAGCTCGCCGGCCGTTTCCCCGGCGCCCGCGCCGGCCTCGTCGGGCGGGCGGCGCTGTCCGGCCCCGACGACCTGGTCGCCGTCGTCGGCCGGACCCCCGCCGAGCTGGCGGGCATGGCCGGCACCGTCGCCGTCGACACCATCGCCGGAGACCCGGCGGCGGACGACATGACGGCCCTGTACGAGCACGGGTTCGGCATCGCCGCCATCGGCCTGATCGTGCCGCTGCTCGTCCTCATCGGCACCGCCACGCGCCTGGCCGCGGCCCGCCGCGAGGCCCGCTTCGCCGCCGTCAGGCTGGCCGGCGCCACCGCGCGCCAGATCAACGCGATCGCCTCGGCGGACGCGGCGCTCGGCGCGCTGCTGGGCGCGCTCGCCGGCGTGGCGCTGTTCCAGGCGGTACGGCCCGCGCTGGCCGCCGTCGCCGTCACCGGCTCGCGTTTCTTCCCCGACGTGGTCGCGCCGACCGCGCTCCAGTACGCGATCGTGGTCGCGGGCGTGCCGCTCGCCGCGGCGGTCGCCGCCGTGTGGTCGCTGCGCCGGGTGCGGATCACCCCGCTCGGCGCGGCGCGCAGGACGCGGGCCGCCGCCCCCGGATGGTGGCGGGTGCTGCCGCTGCTGGCGGGGCTGGGGCTGTTCACGGGCCCGGCGTTCGCGGGCGGCGGCAGGGAGCCGGACCCGGTGCTCGCCGACGCCGGCCTGGCGCTGGTCATGGTCGGTCTGGTGGTGGCGGGGCCGTGGCTGACGATGCTGGCCGCGCGGCTGGCCGCCCGCCTCACCCGGGGCGCGGCGACCCTGCTGGCCGCGCGGCGCCTGGCGGCCGACCCGAAGACGGCCTTCCGGTCGGTGAACGGGATCGTGCTGGCGGTCTTCATCGGCACGGCCGTCGCCGGGATCGTCCCGGCCGTCGTCTCGGGCCAGCGGGCGGCGGGCGGCGGCACGCTGAACGAGGTGATGCGGGTCCCGTTCGGCTACGCCGACGCCGCTCCCGGCCGGCCGCTCCAACCCGACGAGGCGGACGAACTGCTCGCCGAGGTGGGCGCCCATCCGGGCGTCACCGTGCTGCCGATCTACCGCAGGACCGGGACACAGGACCCGCCCGCCGGGCCGCTGCCGTGCGACCCGGGGCCCGGCTGCCGGCTCGACTTCATGCTCGGGCACGTGGTCGAGTGCGACGACCTGGCCCGCTTCCCGGCGCTGGGCGCGTGCCCGCCGGGCGTGGACGCGGTGTCGGCCGACTTCAACCGGCTGCTGACCAGCGACAACCTGCTGTCGGTCGACCGCAACCTGCCGATCGTGGACCCCACCAGCCCGGCCGCGCCCGGCGGCTCGGGGAAGGCGGGGGCGGGTAAGGCGGGGGCGGGTAAGGCGGCGGTCTCGGGCGGGCTCTCCCTGGCGGCGGTCCTGATCCGGGCCGACGACCCGGCCGTCCGTGAGCGCATCCGCACCTCGCTCACCCCGTACGTGGCCGGCTCCGGCAGCGCCGAGACCCCGCTGACGTTCGCCGAGGTCGCCCGGTTCCGCGAGGTGCTGCTGGACCAGATGGAGCGCGTCGCGCTGGCCATCGTCGCGCTGACCCTGCTGGTGGCGGGCTGCGGCCTGCTGGTGGCGGTCGCCGGGGGCGTGGTGGAGCGCAGGCAGCCGTTCACGCTGCTGCGGCTGTCCGGCACGCCGACGCGGACCCTGTCCACGGTGGTGGTGCTGGAGACGGCCGTCCCCGTGCTGCTGGCCGCCCTGGTGGCGGCGGCCGCCGGCTTCGGCGTGGCCGGGCCGGTGATCGACCAGCTCGCGATCAAGAGCGCTCCGGCGGCGCTGCCCGGCGCCGGCTATCTGCTGACCGTCGGCGGCGGGCTGCTGGCCGCGCTGCTGATCGTCCTGGCCGGCCTGCCCCTGCTCAAGCGCGTGACCGCGCCCGACAACGCCCGTTTCGAATGAGGACCGGCCGATGACCAGAACAGCTTTCCTGCGCCTGGCCCCCGTGCTGACCGTTGTGCTGGCCGCCTCCTTACTCGTGGCCGCGCCGGCGGCCGCGGACGCGGGCCGCTACGCCGCCGACATCAGGCGCACCGAGTACGGCATCCCGCACATCTCGGCCAAGGACCACGGCGGCCTCGGCTACGGCTACGGTTACGCCTTCGCCCAGGACAACCTGTGCGTCATGGCCTCATGGGTGCTGACCCTGCGCGGCGAGCGCTCACGCCACTTCGGCGCGGAGGTGACGTCCGACGACGTCATGGAGCCGATCTCCAACCTGGCCAGCGACGCCTACTACACCTACGTCCGCTCGTCGGGCGTGCTGCGCCGCGTGCTCGCCCGCCCCGCGCCGTACGGCCCGAGCGCCGAGCTGCGCGCGCTCGTGGACGGCTACGTCGCCGGCTACAACCGCTACCTGAGCGACACCGGCGTGGCCCGGCTGCCGGACCCGACCTGCCGGGGCAAGGAATGGGTCGGCCCCATCACCGCCGACGACGTCTGGATGAACCTGCTCGACCTGGCCCGCCTGGGCGGCAGCTCCTCCTTCAAGGAGGCCATCGCCGCCTCCGGCCAGGCGGCGAGGAAAGCGCCGCAGGAGGCCAAGGCGGACCGGCCGGGCGGCAGGACGCCCGCCCCCGGCAGCAACGCCTGGGCGCTCGGCCGCGAGGCCACCCGCGACGGCCACGGCATGCTGCTGGCCGACCCGCACTTCCCGTGGAACGGCAGCCGCCGCTTCTACCAGGTCCACCTGACGATCCCGGGCGTGCTCGACGTGTCGGGCGGCAGCCTGTACGGCACGCCCATGGTGCAGATCGGCCACAACGCGAGCCTGGCCTGGACGCACACCGTCTCCCACGCCGGCCACTTCACCCTGTACCGGCTCACGCTCGTGCCGGGCGCGCGCACCACGTACCTGGTGGACGGCAGGGCCGAGCCGATGGGCCGGCAGGAGGTGAAGGTCGCCGTACGCGAGGCCGGCGGCGCGATCGGCGAGGTCACCACGGCCGTCCACACCTCCCGCTACGGCCCGGTGCTCGGCGTGGACTGGACGGACAAGAGCGCGCTCGCCCTGGCCGACGCCAACGCCGCCAACCTGCGTTTCGCCGACGAGTGGCTGGCCATCGCGGCCGCCCGCGACGTGGCCGGGCTGCGCCGCGCGCAGGACGTCCACCAGGGCATGCCGTTCGTCTACACGCTGGCCGCGGACGCCGGCGGCCAGGCGTACTTCGCCGACACCTCGATCGTCGCGCACGTCACCGACGAGCAGGCCGGCCGCTGCCGCTCCGGCGACGACCCCCGCATGCTCGTCCTGGACGGCTCCCGGTCGGACTGCCTGTGGGGCAGGGACGCCGACGCAATCGAGCCGGGGATCTTCGGCCCGGCCGCCCAGCCCCGGCTGGCCCGCGCCGACTACGTCACCAACGCCAACGCCGGCCCCTGGCTGACCAACCCCGCCGCGCCGCTGACCGGCTACCCGCGCGTCTACGGCGAGACCGGGACGCAACGCGACCTGCGTACCCGGGTCGGCCTCGACATGATCGCCCAGCGGCTGTCGGGCCGTGACGGGCTCGGCGCCGCCGGCTTCACGCTGGACACCCTCCAGCGCATCGCGACCGGCAAACGCAACCTGAGCGCGGAGCTGCTGCGCGCCGATCTGCGCGCGCTGTGCCGGGCCAAGCCCGTGATGACGGCGAGCGACGGCGCCAAGGCCGACGTACGGCAGGCGTGCGCCACGCTGGCGGCCTGGGACGGGCGGGCCCGCCTCGACAGCCGCGGCGCGATCCTGTGGCGCGAGTTCTTCCTGGGCCTGAACCGCCCCCACCCGCGAGGCGACGGCACGCCCGCCCCTCCGGACGGCTGGTGGAAGGTGCCGTTCGACGCCGCGCACCCGCTCACCACGCCGCGCGGCCTCGACGTCACCGACCCGGTGGTGGAGAGCGCGCTGGCCGACGCCGTGCGCGCGTTCACCGCGGCCGGTCTGCCGCTGACGCTCACGCCCGGCCAGGCGCAGCGCTACGGCGCCGTACCGGTGCCGGGCTGCACCGAGGGTGAGGGCTGCTTCGACCGGATCCGCACCGGTGGCGAGCTCGGTGACCAGGGCCGTTATCCGGACGTCAACACCGGCTCCAGCTTCCTCATGGCGGTGGAGCTGACGCCGGCCGGGCCGCGGGCCCGTACGGTGCTGACGTACTCGCTGTCGGCGAACCCGGCCTCGCCGCACCACGCCGACCAGACCGAGCTGTTCGCGCGCGGCCAGTGGGTGACCGGGCGGTTCACCGAGGCCGAGATCAGCGCGTACCCGAAGCTCGCGACGACGAGACTGCGGTAGGGGATGGGGCACACGGCGGGAAAGTTCACTATATTCAGAGAATGCTGAATCTACCGTCGGTGTTCCCCTTCCAAGGTTGCAACCTGCGCTACGCCGACAGCGGCGGCGACGGCGTCCCCCTGGTGTTCACCCACGGGGCCGGGGCCGACCACGTGATGTTCCACGCCCAGCGCGACCACCTGCGCGAGCGCGGGTATCGCGTCGTGCTGTGGGACCTGCGCGGCCACGGCCTCTCCCGCCCGCCCGGCGTCCCGTTCACCGCCGGGCAGGCGGTCGCGGACCTGCGCGCGCTGGTCGAGCACCTGGCCCTGGACCGGCCGGTCCTGGTGGGGCAGTCGCTCGGCGGCAATCTCGGCCAGGCCGTCGTACGGCGGCATCCCGGCCTCGCGCGGGCCCTGGTCGTCATCGGCTCGGCGCCGAACACCGCGCCGCTGTCCTCCTGGGACCGGCTCCTGCTGCGGTCCGCCGCGCCGATCCTGGCGGCGATCCCCGCCAGGGCGCTCCCGCCGCTGATGGCCGCGGCCTCCGCCGTCACCCCCCAGGCGCGGGCCGACGCCCGGCGGGCCTTCGGCGCGCTGCCGAAGAAGGACTTCCTGCAGGCCTGGCGGGCCACTGTCGCCCTCCTCGACCCCGACCCCGGCTACCGTACGCCGGTGCCGCTGTGCCTGATCCGCGGTGAGCGGGACCGTACCGGCGACATCGCCTCCGCCATGCCCCGCTGGGCCGCCGCCGAAGGCGTCGAGGAGGTCGTCGTCCCGGACGCGGGCCACATCGCCAACCAGGACAACCCCCGGGTGGTCAACGAGGCGATCGAGACGTTCCTGGCCGCGATCGAGGCGCCCGGGCAGGCCCGGCGATGAGCGCCGACGAGCGGCGGGCGTTCTGCACCTCGGTGGGTGACCTGCTGGCCTCCTGGAACCTGCCGCACGCGACCGGCCGCGTCTACGGGCTGCTGCTGCTCGGCGAGGAGCCGATCTCGCACGACACGATCGCCGCCGAGCTCGAACTGAGCAAGGGAGCGGTGAGCACCGCCGTACGGCAGCTCGCCTCCTGGGGGCTGGCCAGGGTGATCCCGCAGCCCGGCAGCAGGCGGCTCCTGGTCGAGGCCACGGCGGGGATCGAGTCGCTGCTGGAGGCCAGCCAGGCGCGCGCCAGAACGCTGATCGCCGCCCTGCGCGAGGGCCAGGACCTGGTGGCTCCCGGCCCCGCGCGGGAACGGCTCGACGACGTGATCGGACTGTTCGCCGGCTACGTCGACGTCGGCGGCGAACTGCTGGCGAGCCACCGCCGCCGGACGCGGCCGCGTCAGTCGTAGAGCGCGTCCCGGGGGCCGCCGTAGACCGGGTTGCTGTCCAGCCGCTGCTCCGTCACCAGCAGCCGGATCACCCCTTCGGCGTTCTCCTCGGCCTCCCACACCACGAAGCCGTCGCCGACGGGCTCCTTCTGGGTGCGCTCGATGCCGTACCCACCGGGGTTGCCCGGCGGCACGGAGATGACCGCGAAGACGACCTTCCTGCCGCGCCTGCGCAGCTCGGGCAGGACCTCGCCGACGGTCTTCTCGTCGACGCGCAGGCCCTCCAGCGAACGCCCCTTGGTGGTCGCGACGCGGAACTCCGGCTCCCTGATCTGCGGGGTGGGCGCGGGCACGGGCTCGCAGGCCGCCACCGGGCCCTCCATCAGGTACGTCGTGGTCGTGCCGCCCTTGCCGCTGATGGTCCACACGAACGTCTGGCCGGGCCCGAACAGCCTGGTGTTGATCCGCATCTGCCAGCCCTCGGTCTCGCCGGGGATGTTCTCCGGCAGGCTGTACAGGCCGCGCGGGATGTTCTTCACGAACGTGCCGCGCGGCTCCCGGCACATCATGCCCTCCGGCACGTGGTCGACCCTCGCGGGCACCTTCAGCTCCTTCAGGCGCCGTTCCAGCCCGGCGGCGTCGTCGAAGTCGCGGATCTGGATCGTGACCGTCCCGTCGTCCAGGGTGACGGCGTAGGAGCTGGGCGTGCCGTCGCGCAGCGCGATCGGGACCGCCACGATGCCCGCGGCCAGCGCGACCGCGGCCGCCAGCCCGAACACCGGCCGCCTCAGCCGCCGCCGCACCGGCCGCGCCGCCGGCTCCTGCGCCGGTTCCTGGGTCGGCTCCTGCGCGGTGATCGCGGCCAGCAGCGCCCGCCCGGCCGCGCCGGACGCCTCGCCGCCCCGGCCGCCGGGCTCGACCCGGGCCAGCGCCCTGATCGCGGCGATGTCGCCGGTGTCGCCGGTGTTGTTCATGGTGTCCCTGTTGTTCACGGTTTCCCTCACAGCGACCTCTCCGACGGGATCAGCGGGTTGCCCGCGCCTGCCTGCTCGCCCTGCTGCTCGCCCTGCTGCTCGCCCGCTCGGGCGAGCGCGCGGGCCAGGCGCCTGCGGGCGCGGTGCAGCCTGATGCGTACGGCGTTGCGCGACAACCCCAGCGCCGTGGCGATCTCCTCACGGTCCAGGCCCTCCCAGGCGACCAGGGACAGCAACTCCCGGTCCTCCCCGGGCAGGCTCCTGAACGCCCGGCCGATCGCGTCCAGCTCGACCTCGGTGTCGGGGGAGTGGCCGTACAGGTCGGCCATCTCGGCGTCGAGCTCGGCGGTGCGCGCCCGGCGGCGGTTGTCGCCCCGGAAGTGGTTGGCCAGCACCTTGCGCGCCACCCCGTACAGCCAGGGTGTGGCCGCCGCCCCGTCCGGCAGCTCCTCGACGCGCCGCCAGGCGACGGTGAACGTCTCCGCCACCACGTCGGCGGCGTCCTGCGGGGAGTCGCAGCGGCGCGCGGCGTAGGCCGTGATCAGGCCGTAGGCCTGGTTGTAGGCGGCCTCGAACTTGGCCCGCCGCTGGTCATCCACGGGCGGTTCCCATGGCAGATCTCCTCATCGGGTCATTTACATTGACACCTCTGCCTATGTACGCCCGGCAGCGATCATTTCAGGACCGCCCGCGCGCTTGACCGTTCACCAAGGAGCCACCGTGCAGCACATCGGGATCATCGGCGTCGGCGAGATCGGCCGGGCCATCGTGGACGGTCTGAGCGACGGCGTCGACCATCCGCCGCGCATCCACCTGTCGCCGCGCGGCGCCCGCGCGGCCGCCGAACTGTCCGGACGCCACGCCAACGTCCAGGTGTGCGCCGGCAACCAGGAGGTGGTGGACCGCTCCGACCTGGTGATCGTCGCCGTGCGCCGCCCCGACGTCCACGACGCGCTGGCCGGCCTGCGGGTGGACGAGCGCACCGTCGTGGTCAGCGTGATGGCCGGCCTCCTCCTCGCCGACCTGCGCCGGATCGTGGGCCCCGGCGCTCCGCTGGCGCGGGCCATCCCCCTGCCCTCCGTACGTGAACGCCGCTGCGTCACCGTGACGTACCCGTCGCACCCGGCCGTGGACGCCTTCTTCGCCCGCCTGGGGGAGGCGCTGCCGGTCGCGGACGAGGCGGCCTTCAACGTCATGTCCGCGCTGACCGGCACGCTGACCACGCACTACTCGTTCCTGGCGACGCTCGCGACGTGGGCGGCCGGCCACGGCCTCGCCCCCGAGGAGGCCGAGCGTTACGTCCGCGGCCTGTTCGAGGCGGCCGGGCGTTCCCTGGCCGACGAGAGCCGTTCCCTGCAGCGCCTCGCCGCCGACCACGAGACCCCGAACGGGCTCAACGAACGGGTGCGCACCACCTGGTTCGACCCGGGCAACGCCGAAGCGCTCACCAAGGTCCTGGACGCGGTCCTCGCCGACCTCGGCTGACCCGCGCCGGCGGGACTCAGGGCCGCATGGCGTTGAGGAAGGCGTCGACGAGGGCGTCGGCGTACTGCGGGGTGAGCGGGCCGGAGCGCAGCAGCCAGCGCTGGTAGAGGGGGGCGTACAGCAGTTCGAGCGCCAGGTCGAGGTCGGCGCCGGCGGCGAGCTGCCCGGCTTTCTGCGCGCTGCGCAGCCGCTCCTTCTTGGCCTCCTCGTTGAGCGCGCGGACCGGCCCCTCGAAGGCCGGGTCGGCGAACTCGGCCACCGTCGCCCGCATCACCGTCTTGAGGCCAGCCTCCAGGTCGCCGGTGTCGGGCGGGTGTCGCGATGTCGTAGGTCTGCCCTAATCTCATCGGCGTGGGGAGGACAGACGCGGGTGCGCAGGGCCCCGGCACCGAACTTTCATGTGTGCTTGAACGCATCACCTACGCCAACGAGGAGACCGGCTACACCATCGCCCGCGTCGCCACCGAGCGCACCGGCGCCGACCTGCTCACCGTCGTCGGTCCCCTCCTCGGCGCGCAGGTCGGCGAGTCGCTGCGGCTGAACGGCCGCTGGACCTCCCACCCCCGCTACGGCCGCCAGTTCGAGGTGTGGTCCTACTCCACCGTGCTGCCGGCCACCGTCCAGGGCATCCGCCGCTACCTCGGCTCCGGCCTCATCAAGGGCATCGGCCCCAAGATGGCCGAGCGCATCGTCGACCATTTCGGCACCGACACCCTCGACGTCATCGAGCAGCGGCCCGAACGCCTCGTCGAGGTCCCCGGCCTCGGCCCCAAGCGCACCAAGATGATCGCCGCCGCCTGGGAGGAACAGAAGATCATCAAAGAGGTGATGATCTTCCTGCAGGGCGTCGGCGTGTCCACCTCCATCGCCGTGCGCATCTTCAAGCAGTACGGCGAGTCGTCCATCTCCGTCGTGCGCACCCAGCCCTACAAGCTCGCCGACGAGGTCTGGGGCATCGGCTTCAAGACCGCCGACACCATCGCCCAGGCCGTCGGCATCCCCCACGACAGCCCCGAACGCGTCAAGGCCGGCCTGCGCTACACCCTGTCCCAGGCCGCCGACGACGGCCACTGCTACCTGCCGGCCCCCAACCTCACCGCCGACGCCGTCAAGATCCTCGACGTGCCCGCCGAGCTGGTCACCACCTGCCTGCAGGAGCTGGCCGCCGCCGAGGGCGTCGTCGCCGAGGACGTCCCCGCGGGCGACAACACCGTCCCCGCCGTCTACCTGCCGCCCTTCCACCGCGCCGAGCTGTCCCTGGCCGGCACCCTGCTCACCCTGCTGCGCGGCGGCCGCAACGCCGGCCACGACCGGCTCAAGGCGTTCGCCGACGTCGACTGGGAACGCGCCGAGTCCTGGCTGCACCGCCAGACCGGCACCGAGCTCGCCCCCGAGCAGCGCCAGGCCGTCCGCCTGGCCCTCACCGAGAAGGTCGCCGTCCTGACCGGCGGCCCCGGCTGCGGCAAGAGCTTCACCGTACGCTCCATCGTCACCCTGGCCCGCGCCAAACGCGCCAAGGTCATCCTGGCCGCCCCCACGGGCCGCGCCGCCAAGCGCCTGGCCGAGCTGACCGGTCACGAGGCCACCACCGTCCACCGGCTGCTGCAGCTGCGTCCCGGCGGCGAGGCCACCTTCGACCGCGACAACCCCCTCGACGCCGACCTCGTCGTCGTCGACGAGGCCTCCATGCTCGACCTGCTGCTGGCCAACAAGCTCGTCAAGGCCGTCGCCCCGGGCGCCCACCTGTTGTTCGTCGGCGACGTCGACCAGCTGCCCTCCGTCGGCGCCGGCGAGGTGCTCAAGGACCTCCTGGCCGCGCCCGAGATCCCGCGCGTGCGCCTGACCCAGATCTTCCGCCAGGCCCAGGAGTCCGGCGTCGTCGTCAACGCCCACCGCGTCAACACCGGCCGCCACCCCGTCCTGGAGGGCATGAAGGACTTCTTCCTGTTCCCCTGCGAGGAGCCGGAGGAGATCGCCGCGCTCACCGTCGACGTCGTCGCCCGCCGCATCCCCGGCCGCTTCCGCCTCGACCCCCGCCGCGACGTACAGGTCCTGGCCCCCATGCACCGCGGCGCCGCCGGCGCGGGCGCGCTCAACATCGCCCTGCAGGAGGCCCTGACCCCCGCCCGCGAGGGCATGCCGGAACGCCGCTACGGCGGGCGCGTCTTCCGCGTCGGCGACAAGGTCACCCAGCTGCGCAACAACTACGACAAGGGCGCGGCCGGGGTGTTCAACGGCACCGTCGGCATCGTCACCGACATCCGCCCCGATGAGCACAAGCTGTCCGTCCTGACCGACGAGGACGAGCACGTCGACTACGCCTTCGACGAGCTCGACGAGCTCGCCCACGCCTACGCCGTCTCCATCCACCGCTCCCAGGGCAGCGAATACCCGGCCGTCGTCGTGCCGCTGGCCACCAGCGCCTGGATGATGCTGCAGCGCAACCTGCTCTACACCGCCATCACCCGCGCCAAGAAACTCGTGGTGATCGTCGGCTCCCGCCGGGCACTGGCGCAGGCCGTCCGCACCAAGGGCGCCGGCCGGCGGCACACCGGTCTGACCTACCGCCTGACCCCGCGTTGAGCTGGCCTGATCGTTCAACAGTGATGTAAATGTGACCGAACTCTCCCATATGATTCCTCGTCTTACATGCAGGAGCATTAAGGTTTTTGGGGTGCGATGACCATCCCGGGGGAGAGGACAGTTGTGAACGTAGCGACCGCTTGGCGGACACCGGCCGTCTCGCTCGCCCTGCTGGCCGCCGCCGCGCTGACCACGTCCTGCTCGTCGACCGGCGGCAACGCCGCCGGCGGCCGGCCCGACGCGCCCGAGGCCACCGCCAGCGCCACCCCCGAGGCCCCCGTCGTCAAGATCAGCCCCGCCGAGGGCAGCGCCACCGTCAGCCCCGACAAGAAGATCGTCGTGGCGGCGGCCGGCGGCACCCTCGAGAACGTCACCGTCGAAGCCGGCGGCGACGAGATCGAAGGCCGCTACAACGCCGACAAGACCCGCTGGATCTCCCGGACGCCGCTGAAGCCCTCCACCGACTACACCGTCACCGCCAAGGCCGGCGCCACCACCTCCACCAGCACCTTCACCACCGCCAAACCCCAGCGCGCCCTGCAGGTCATCGACGTCACCCCCAACGCCAAGGGCGAGACCCTCGGCGTCGGCGCGCCCATCATCGTCACCTTCAACCAGCCCGTCACCGACAAGGCCGCCATCGAGAGCGCCCTGAAGATCGACGCGGAGAAGCCCGTGGACGGCGCCTGGCGCTGGGTCAACGACAGCAAGGTCATCTACCGCACCGCGAAATACTGGCCCGCCCACCAGAAGGTCACCTTCAACGCCGGCATCACCGGCATCAAGGCCGGCAAGGGCCTGTACGGCACCAAGGACTACACCGCCACCCTCAAGATCGGCGCCAAGCAGATCAGCAAGGTCAACACCCGCACCCATATGATGTACGTCTACAAAGACGGCAAACGCGTGCAGACCATGCGCATCAGCGCCGGCATGGCCACCACCCGCGAATACACCACCACCTCCGGCGTCCACCTCACCATGGAGCGCGGCAACCCCGTCCGCATGATCTCCCCGGGCCGCAAGAAGGGCGACGAGGGCTACTACGACGTGATGATCAACCACGCCGTCCGCATCTCCAACTCCGGCGAGTACGTCCACGCCAAGGACAACGTCTGGGCCCAGGGCCGCCAGAACGTCAGCCACGGCTGCGTCAACGCCCGCCCCGACCAGGCCCGCTGGTTCTACGACACCATGCAGCGCGGCGACGTCGTCGAGATCACCGGCACCGACCGCGAGCTCGAATGGGACAACGGCTGGGGCTACTGGCAGCTGCCCTTCTCCCAGTGGAAGAAGGGCAGCGCCCTGCACGACGACAACGCCTGACCCGCCCCTCTCTCTCCCAGGAACACCACCCGACGTGCACATCCGCCCCGGCACCCCCGACGACGTCCCCGCCGTCCTCGCCATGTTCGACAGCGCCGTCGCCTGGCTGGCCGCCCGCGGCCGTACCGGCCAGTGGGGCGACCAGCCCTTCACCGGCAACCCCCGCCGCACCGACCAGGTCACCCGCTGGGCCCACGGCGGCGGCATGCGCATCGCCGAACGCGACGGCCTGCCCGCCGGCTGCGTCGTGCTCGGCGACGCCCACGACTACGTCACCCCGGCCCCCGAACCCGAGCTCTACGTCCAGGCCCTGGTCATCGACCGCCGCCACGCCGGCCACGACGTCGGCCGCGCCCTCCTCGACCACGCCGCCGGCCAGGCCCGCGAGCGCGGCCTGAACCTCCTGCGCGTCGACTGCTACGCCGGCGACGACGGCCGCCTGGTCGCCTACTACGAAAGCTGCGGCTTCACCCGCCAGGCGCCCTTCACCGTGGGGGAGTGGCCCGGCATGCTCCTGCACCGCCGCCCCTGACCCCCCGAGGGAAGAGACGGGGCGCCGCCCGGGACAGGTGACCCGGCCAGGACGGGACACCGCTCCCATGCGCTCCCCGGGATCGGTGTGACAATCTGGGCGTCGTGCCCGACCCCTCCGCCGGCAGCCGCGTCCCGGCCCCGCCCGATCAGCGCGCCCCCGCCGCCCAGGACCCTCCCGCCGCGGCCCGCCCGGACGCCGTGAGGCCGGCGTCCCCGGCCACGGCCGATCGGCGGCTCGCGGCCGTGGCGCTGGCGCTCGCCGCGCTGTCCGTCCTGGCCGCCGTGGCCGCCACCTGGATCGACGTGGCGACCGGGACGGTCACCCGGCCCGAACCGCTGAACTGGGCCGTGTGGGCGTCCGCGGTGCCCACCGCGGCCCTGGCGATCGCCGGAGGCGTGCTGGCGGTCCGGGTGCCGCGCCACCTCATGACCTGGCTGCTGATCGCCGGAGGGGTCGTGGCGGGCGTGAACGGCCTGGCCGGCGCGTACGCGGTGCTGTCGCTGACCCGGCACGGCGGCGCGCTGCCGCTGACCCCGCCGGCCGTCTACGCCGGCGCGCGGCTGGGACCGCTGCTCAACCTGCTGCCGCTGCTCGTGCTGCTGTTCTTCCCCGACGGACGTCTGCCCTCGCCGCGCTGGCGGCCGGCCGCCTGGCTCTCGCTCGGCGCGACGGCCCTGACGGTCGTGGTGTTCCTCGGCGTCCCCTGGCACGTCGAGTCGTCCGGCGGCCACTGGCCCGGCATCGACGCGCCGCTCCCCCCGATCCCGGACGCGGTGTGGCGCGCGGGGACGGCGGTGGCGCCCGCCCTGCTGGTGGTGAGCCTCCTCGTCTCGGTGGCGGCGTTCGCGTGGCGCTTCAGGGGCTCGCGGGGCGTGCTGCGGGCGCAGTTGCGCTGGATGCTGCTGGCGGCGTTGCTGAACGCGATCCTGATCGTGGTGCCCGCCGTGGTGAGCGGGCTGCCGCAGGACTTCGCCTTCGTCGCCTCGCTGGTGGCGCTCGCCGCGGCGGTCCTGATCGCGGTGAGCAGGTACCGCCTCTACGACATCGATCCGCTGCTCGGCTGGGCCCTGCTGTACGGCGGCCTCGCGCTGGCCGTCGTCGCGGTCGACGTGCCGATCTTCGCCGGGCTGGGGGCGCTGATCGGCGAGCCGGAGGCGGCCGTGCTGGCGGCGGTCGCGGTGGGCGTGATCTACGCCCCGCTGCGCGAGCGGGTGCGGCGGTGGGTCGACCGGGTGCTGGCCGGACGGACCGAGCCGTACGAGGTGGTCTCCGCCCTGGCCCGGCGGCTGGAGGAGTCGGCCCGGCCGGAGGAGCTGCTGCTGCAGGTCGCCAAGGCCGTGTCGGCGACGTTCGGCTCGCCGTACGCGCGGGTCGAGCTGGACCGCGCGGACGGGCGGACCGTCATCGTGGAGCACGGCGTCCCGGCCGGGGACGTCGTCGTGCTGCCCTTCGCCTACCGCGAGGCGGCGATCGGCCGGCTCGCCCTCGTGCCGCGCCCCGGCACCTGGCCGGCCGAGTCCGACCAGCGCCTGCTGGCCGACGTCGTCCGCCAGGCCGCGGCCGCCATCCGCGCGACCGCGCTCACCGAGGAACTGCAGCACAGCCGCGAACGCCTGGTCACCGGCGTCGCCGAGGAGCGGCGGCGGCTGCGCAGGGACCTGCACGACGGGCTGGGCCCCACCCTGGCCGCCGCCGCGCTGAAGGTGCAGGCCGCGCACAACCTGCTCACCCGCGACACCGGCGCGGCCCGCGAGGCGCTGGAGCAGGTCAAGGCGGATCTCGGCACCATGCTCGGCGACGTCCGGCGGCTCGTGCACAACCTGCGGCCCCCGGCTCTCGACCAGTTCGGCCTGGCGGGCGCGCTGCGCCACGAGGCCGCCAGGTTCCGCGACGGCGGCCTCGCCGTCCAGGTGGAGACCGAAGGGGACCTGGCGGCGCTGCCGGCCGCGACCGAGGTGGCGGCCTACCGGATAGTCTGCGAGGCTCTGACCAACGTCGCCCGGCACGCGGGCGCGGCCCACTGTCACGTGCGCGTCGCCGTGGCGGGCGACGAGCTGGAGGTCGAGGTGACGGACGACGGGCGCGGGCTGCGCCCCGGCGCGGTGGTCGGGGTGGGGCTGGTCGGCATGCGCGAACGGGCGGAGGAGCTCGGCGGGCGATGCGCCGTGTCGGCCGGCGACGCCGGCGACGCCGGCGGCACCCGCGTCCACGCCGTCCTGCCCGCCCTGCCTGCCCTGCCGGCTGAGGCGGTGACCGCGCCGTGACGCCCCGCGTGCTGCTGGCCGACGACCATCCCGTCTACCGCGACGGCCTGAGAATGATGCTGCACTCCACCGGCGAGGCCGAGGTGGTGGGCACCGCCGCCGACGGCGAGGAGGCGGTCGCCGAGGCCGTGCGGCTGACCCCCGACGTCGTCGTGATGGACCTGCGGATGCCCCGCCTGGACGGTGTGGCGGCGACCGAGCGGATCACCGCCGGCTGCCCCGGCACCCACGTCCTCGTGCTCACGATGCACGAGGACGACGAGAGCGTCTTCGCCGCCATGCTGGCCGGCGCCCGCGGCTACCTGCTCAAGGGCGCCGACCAGACCGAGATCCTGCGCGCGATCACGGCGGTGGCCAGCGGCGAGGTGATCTTCGGGCCCGCGCTGGCCGAGCGGGTGACGCGCTACTTCGCCAGGCTCGCCACCCTGCGCCCGCCGGTCGAGAAGCCGTTCCCGCAGCTCACTGCCAGGGAACGGGAGATCCTCGACCTCATCGCGACCGGCCTGTCCAACCGGCTGATCGCCGAGCGCCTGTCCCTGTCGCCGAAGACGGTGCGCAACAACGTCTCCAACGTCTTCGCCAAGCTGCAGGTCGCCGACCGCGCCCAGGCCATCATCCAGGCCAGGCAGGCCGGCCTCGGCCAGTGACGGGCGCGCCGCCCGCGCCCGCCGCCCGGCTCCGAGGGCGGGCCGGGCGGCGCTCCCGCCTCAGAGGGCGGGACGGGCGGCGAGCCGTACGCCGAGGTGGGCGTGCATGCCGAGCAGCCAGGCGGCGCTGACGTACACCGAGACGGCCGAGCCGCCGGCGAGGTCGGCGGCCATGGTCACCGGGAACCAGGCGCCCGCGAGCAGCGGCAGCCAGCGCAGGGCGCCCCGGTAGCGGCCCTTCACCGCGATGACGACGCCGAGGACCAGCATGCCGAGCTGGCCGAGCGGCCAGCAGGCGTCCAGGATCATCAGCGGCAGCGGGAAGTCGTCGTGGCGGGCGTAGCCGAAGGACAGCGCGTTGAGCAGGAACGCCCCGGCCAGCACCACGAGCAGGCCGTGGGGGATGATCCGCGTCCAGCCGTCGCCGGCGCCGCGGGTGACCGCCACGAGCCGGACGAAGGCGAGCAGGCCCGCGACGAACACCATCCCCGTGATGGTGTCGAGGTCGTGGATGCCGTCCTTGATCTTGTCACCCACGATGACGGTGGAGGCCGCCCAGGCGGTGGCGCCGGCGGCCAGGAGCAGCCCGGCGGCCCGGACGTGGCCCGGACGCGCCACCGGGCGCGCGGGCGAAGAGGTTGCGTTGGGGTCGACGTTGCTCGGGTCGACGCTGCTGGGGACGATGCGCTCGGACACTGCCGTGACTCCTTCGTAGCCGGACGATGGCAGCACGATCCCCGCCGGGCGTCCCGGGCGGCCAGGGAGCGGAGCCACGCGCGCCGTCACGGCTTGACCTCGCGCGGCCCGGGACACCGGCCTCGCCCTCCGCGGGCAACATCGGGACTCCTCACCCTGGGCGCCCGGGACGCCCGGCGTGAATGATCTCGTCCTGTCCGGAACACGAAAGATCGTTGCAGGGGGAGGTGTAAGAAGAATGAGCATTCGCTTGGACGACCTCGACGGCGCAGCCGAGCTGCCCGAGGACGCGTTGGACGCCATCGTCGGCGGCGCGGAGCGCCACGTCAAGATGTGCCTGTGGACCGCCAGCAGCCACCTGGGGCAGACCGTCGACAGGCAGGACCACATGCACGTAGTCGTGCTGTAAAGGAAGCGGCGTGCCCGCGTCGCGCGGGCACGCCGCCTCTGACGATAGGAAGTTCGTTGATTCTCATCCTCAGCGGCAAGGACGACGACTCGGTGGAGATGGTCGTCCCCGAGCTCGTCAAACGGGACGCCGAGTTCCTGTGGTGGGACCCAGGCGACTACCCCGCCGGCGCCACGATCAGCTCGCGCCTGACCGGCGGCTCCTGGCGGCACACCCTGCGCGCCGACGGCCGTGCCTACGACTGCTCCCGGTTCACCGCGATCTGGAACCGCCACCCCACCCGTCCGCGCGCGCCCGGGGTCACCGACGACGGGCACCGGCGCTACGTCGAGAAGATGGCCGCCATCCTGCTGCAGGGGTGGGAGCACACCCTCGCGGGCCGCTGGCTGCCGGCGAGGAGCCTGGACGTCTTCCGCACCCAGAACAAGCTCGTCAACCTCGGCGTCGCGGCGGCGCTGGGCTTCACCACCCCCGACACCCTCGTCACCAACGACGACGAGGACCTCATCCCGTTCTGGGAGGAGGCCGGCGGCGAACTGATCGCCAAGGAGGTGGAGTTCGTCGAGTTCCGGGTCGACGGCGAGGACCACTCCCACTACACCACGCCCATCACCCGCCGCCGTCTCACCGACAGGCACCGCCTGGCCCTGTCTCCCGCCATCCTCCAGCCGTACGTCAGCAAGGCCGTCGAGCTGCGGATCATGGTCGTGGGAGAGCGGGTGTTCGCCGCCGAGATCCACTCCCAGGGATCACGCGCGACCCGCTACGACTACCGCCACTACGAGCAGACGTTCTCCACGTACGCGGTCCACCGGCTGCCGGTGGAGGTCGAGCGCCGCTGCCTGGAGCTGACCGCCGCGCTCGGCCTGAACTACGGCTGCATCGACATGATCCTCACTCCCGAGGGCGAGTACGTGTACCTGGAGATCAACCCCGCCGGACAGTGGGGCTGGATCGAGAGCGCCACCGGCCTGCCCGTCTCCGCCGCCATCGCCGACTGGCTCACCGCCACAGAACACCCGGGTGAATCCGCATGACCAGCACCTTCGCCGCCACCCTGACCGAAGCCGTGGACCTGCTGCGGGCGCTGCCGCGCCGCCGCGACCGCGTGCCCGAGGCGCGGCGGGCCGTCGCCGAGTGGCGTGCGGCCAGGCCCGGCACCCGCGCCCAGCTCGTCGCCGACGTACGGCCGGGCAGCCCCCTCGTCGACTACGACCTCGTGCTGGCCCACCCCGGCGGGGGAAGCGTGGCGCTGACCGCACCGGCCGAGGACGGCGTCCCCTGGACCGTGGACCACTCCACCCACTGGGCCTCCGGCCGGGTCGTCACCGTGGACGGCCACGCCCTGCTCATCCAGAACGCGCTGCTCACCCTGCGGTCGTGGGCCGGGCGCAGCTCCACCCTCCAGGACGAGCTGATCGATCACTGCATCCTGGGCGACCTGGCGGGCAGGGAGCCCCCGCCCACCCAGGAGGAGCTGCAGCGGGCGTCCGACGGCTACCGGATCAGGAACGGCCTGCACAGCCGCGCCGCGCTGATGAGCTGGCTCGACGCCGTCGGCCTGAACGAGACGGCCTACGCGCATCACATCGACGGCCTGGCGCTCAAGCAGCGGGTCCGTGCGCGCGTCGAGCAGGAGACGGCGCACGACTACCTGGAGCGCCACCCGGCCGAGTTCGACCAGGTGTGGGCCTTATGGGGGGAAGGCCGTGAAGATCGCCTCGCCGCGATCGCCGGCGCTCCCGACCCCGCCGCCGCCCTCCTCCACGCCCTCGCCTCCCGCGAGCCGATCACCGTCACCACCGCCGACGGCCCCGCCCTCGACCTGCCCGAACCGCTGCGCGCCGCCCCCCAGGGCGCCGTCATCGGACCCGTCCCCCACGGCAAGACCCACCTGCTCGGCATCGTCCGCGAGCGCCGGCCCGCCGACCCCGCCGACCCGCGCACCCTCGCCGCCGCCGGCCGCGCGGGCTTCGCGGAGTACATGGCCGGGCGGCGGGCCGCGGCCGACATCACCTGGCACTGGCTGTGACCCAGCCAGGACGCCGCGCCCTCCCGCCGGGCCAGGCCGTGCACACCGGGGGCGTCCGGTGAGCCGCCTGCGGGTGGTGCTCCAGAACACGCAGACCGAGTGCGGGCCGGCGTGCCTGGCGATGGTGCTGCGCCATCACGGCCACCGCACGACCGTCACCGAGCTGGCCGCCCGCCTGGGCGTCGGCCGCGACGGCCTCAGCGCCCGCGCCATCGTGGCGGGCGCACGCGAATACGGGCTGACCGCCAAGGCGTTCCAGCTCGCCCCCGGCGACCTGGCCAGGGCGCCGCTCCCGGCCATCGCCCACTGGCAGTCCAGCCACTTCGTGGTGGTCGAACGGTGGGCCGCCGACCGGGTGGACATCGTCGATCCCGGCCAGGGGCGGCGGCGGCTGACCCCGCCGGAGTTCGCGGCGGGGTTCAGCGGCGTGCTGCTCGCCTTCGAGCCGGGGGCGGGGTTCCGGCGCGGATCGTCGTCACTGGCCGGGGCGTGGCGGCGGGAGTTCGTACGGACGCTGCTGCAACGCCGGCGCGGCCTGCTCGCGCAGGTCATCGTGGCCTCGCTGCTGCTGCAACTGCTCGGCCTGGCCCTGCCGCTCTTCTCCGAGCTGCTGCTGGACACGGTCCTGCCACGGCACGCCGCCGGCCTGCTGCCGCTGCTGGGGATGGCGGTGCTGGTCGCGGGGGCGGCCCAGCTCCTGCTGGGGTATCTGCGGTCGGCGCTGCTGGTGACCGTACGCGCCCGCGCCGACCAGGAGCTCAGCGAGGGAGTGGTCGGCCATCTGGTGGCCCTGCCCTACACGTACTTCACCCGGCGGGGCACCGGCGACCTGGTGACCCGCGCCTCCAGCGTCTCGACCCTGCGCGAGCTGCTCACCGGACAGATCATCACCGCCGTGCTCGACGGGCCGCTCGCCCTCGGCTACCTCGTGCTCGTCTACGCCCGCGACCCGGTCTTCGGGGCGGCGCTGACCGGTGTGGTGCTGCTCCAGTCGCTGCTCCTGCTGGCCACGTCCCGGCGCGTCCACCTGCTGACGCAGCAGGAGCTGGCAGCACTGTCGAAGTCGCAGAGCACCCTCATCCAGACGCTCAGCGGCATCGAGACGCTCAAGGCGTCAGGCGCCGAGCGCAGGGCGATGGACCAGTGGTCGGAGCACTTCGCCCAGCAACTCGACGCGGACGTGCGCGTCGGCCTCACCCACGGCCTCCTGGACGCCGTCGTCTCGGCGATCCGCGTCGTCACGCCGCTCGGGCTGCTGTGGATCGGCGCCTGGCGGGTGCTCGACGGTGAACTCTCCGCCGGCGCGCTGATCGCGCTCAACGCCATCGCCCTGGCCGCGCTGACCCCGCTCGGCTCGCTCATGACGAGCCTGCAGAGCCTCCAGCAGGCGGGCGCCCACTTCGACCGGCTCGCCGACATCCTCGTCTCCACCCCGGAACCGAACGAGGGCATCGAGGTGCTGCGCCTGCGCGGCCGGATCGAGCTGCACGAGGTCGGCTTCCGCCACGACCCGCGCGGCCCGTGGACCCTGCGCGGCGTCACGCTGTCGATCCACCCCGGCCAGAAGATCGCCCTGGTGGGCGCCTCCGGCTCCGGCAAGAGCACGCTCGCCAGGCTCCTGCTGGCGCTGCACACCCCGGTCGAGGGCGAGATCCGCTACGACGGCGTGCCCGCGAGCGAGCTCAACCTGCGCACCCTGCGCCGCCAGTTCGGCGTCGTCACCCAGGACCCGTCCCTGTTCAACGGCACCATCCGCGAGAACATCGCGCTCAACGACCCGGACGCACCGCTCGAGCGGGTGGTCGCGGCCGCCGAGGCGGCCGCGCTGCACGACGAGATCATGGCCATGCCCATGAAGTACGAGACCATGCTGACCGAGGGCGGCGGCCTGTCCGGCGGCCAGCGGCAGCGTCTGGCCCTGGCCCGCGCCCTGTTGTGCCGGCCCAAGGTGCTCCTGCTCGACGAGGCCACCAGCAACCTCGACAGCGCCACGGAGGCCGTCGTCGAAGCCAACCTGGCCTGGCTCCCGCAGACGCGCATCGTCATCGCCCACCGCCTCAGCACGGTCAGGGACGCCGACCTCATCGTGGTCCTCGACCAGGGACGCGTCGTGCAGCGCGGCACCCACGAGGAGCTGATCGCCGTGCCCGGCAGGTACGCCGAGCTCCTCGCCGCCCAGGCCCGCCCGAACGCGGCGGGCGAAGGGATGTCCAGACCCTGATGCCACTGCCGGCCGTCGAACCGGTGGTGGCTCACCCGTCCGGACGTGCCGAGCACGCCGGTGCGCAGGCAGTGCGGCCTGCCGCCGTGCACGGCCGGCGCCACCGGCTGCTCGCCGGCGCCGCTACTGGCCGGGCCCCTCACGCCGCAGCAGCGGATGCGTCCGCATCGCCACCTCCAGCTCACCCGGCAACTCGTCCCGGTAACGCCCCAGCGTCGACAGATCGCTGTGCCCCAGCACCCGCCGCACCGCGTCCATGTCCACCGCGTCCGCCAGCAGATGCGTCGCCGTCGTGTGCCGCAGCCCGTGCGGCGTCACCGACCGCCGCCGATCCGGATCCACCCGCGCCAGCACCCGGTCGATCACCGCCTGCACATCACCCCGCGCCAGCCGCCGCCCCCGCCACGACAGCAGCAACGCCTTCTCCTCCACCGCCGCAGGCCGCCGCCCCTGCTCCAGATACGCCTGCAGCACCCGCGCCACGTCATCCGGCAACGGCACATCCCGGGTGCGCCCGCCCTTGCCGAAGATCCGCCAGTAACGCACCCCGTCGTTGGTGAAGAAGTCCTCCACATTCGCCCGCGTCAGCTCCGACACCCGCGGGCCCACCGTCGCCAGCAGCAACACGATCAGCCCGTCACGCAGCTCCGTACGCTGATCACGCCGCTTGCCGGCCCCCACCGGCTCCTCGGGCAGCCGCCGCGCCGCCCCGATCAGCCCCTGCGCCTGCTCCCGCGTCAACGCCCGCCGATGCGGACGCAGCCCGCCGCGCTCCTTCGCCGTCACCGTCGCGTGCAGCATCGGATTGACCTGCACCCACCCCACCAGCGCCGCATGCTTGAACAACGCCGACACCGACCGGCGAAAGCGCGCCTGCGACGACGGCGACTGCCCCCTGCCGCCCGACCCGGCGGGGGAGCGGCCGTCGGGCTTACGCGCGAACGCCAGCAGCACCGCGTCCACGTCCTCGCCCGTCAGATCGTCCAGCACCCGATCCGCCCCGGCCAGCTCCACCAGCGTCGCCACGTCCCGCGCGTACACCTCCGCCGTCGACGCCGACAAACCCCCCGTCACCGTCCGCGCCCGCACCAGCTCCACATAACGGTCAGCCGCCTCCACCACCGTCAACCGCTCGAGCTCCGCAGGCCGCACCCGCCAACCCCCTTGCACGCCGCCAGGACACACGATCACCC
Source organism: Nonomuraea sp. LP-02 (assembly GCF_036289125.1). Lineage (NCBI taxonomy): Bacteria > Bacillati > Actinomycetota > Actinomycetes > Streptosporangiales > Streptosporangiaceae > Nonomuraea > Nonomuraea sp. LP-02. The sequence goes on from NZ_JAXCLK010000001.1 coordinate 1,993,415, forward strand.
ACGACCGTAACCGACCCCACCGACGAAAACGCGGGGCGCCTCAGATGTCGCGGAACGTCTCGATCCGCGCCCCCAACGCGTTCAGCCGCTCCGCCAGGTCCTCGTACCCCCGGTTGATCACGTACACGTTCCGCAGCACCGACGTCCCCTCCGCCGCCATCATCGCCAGCAGCACCACCACCGCCGGCCGCAGCGCCGGAGGACACATCATCTCCGCGCTCCGCCACCGCGTCGGCCCCTCGACCAGCACCCGATGCGGATCCAGCAGCTTCACCGACGCCCCCAGCCGCGTCAGCTCCGTCAGATAGATCGCCCGGTTGTCGTACACCCAGTCATGAATCAGCGTCGACCCCTGCGCCGACGCCGCGATCGCCGCGAAGAACGGCACGTTGTCGATGTTCAGCCCCGGGAACGGCATCGGATGGATCTTGTCGATCGGGGAGACCAGCTTCGACGGCCGCACCGTCAGATCCACCAGCCGCGTACGCCCGTTCGCCGCCCGATACTCCGGCCCCCGATCACAATCGAGCCCCATCTCCTCCAGGACGGCCAGCTCGATCTCCAGGAACTCCACCGGCACCCGGCAGATCGTCAGCTCCGACGACGTCACCACCGCCGCCGCCAGCAGACTCATCGCCTCGACCGGGTCCTCACTGGGGGAGTAGTCCACGTCCCGATCGATCACCGGCACCCCGTGCACGGTCAGCGTCGTCGTCCCCACCCCCTCCACGCGCACGCCCAGCTCCTCCAGGAAGAAGCACAGGTCCTGCACCATGTAGTTCGACGACGCGTTGCGGATCACCGTGACACCGTCATGACGCGCCGCCGCCAGCAGCGCGTTCTCCGTCACCGTGTCACCCCGCTCCGTCAGCACGATCGGCCGCGACGGCGCCGCCGACCCGTCCACCCGCGCGTGATAGAACCCGCCCGTCGCCGTGATGTCCAGCCCGAAATGCCGCAACGCCGACATGTGCGGCTGCACCGTACGGGTCCCCAGATCACAACCCCCCGCGTACGGGATCCGGAACTGCTCCGTCCGATGCATCAACGGACCCAAGAACATGATCACACTCCGAGTACGGCGCGCCGCCTCGGTGTCCATCGCCTCCAGCTCCAGCCGGGCCGGCGGCACGATCTCCAGATCACTGCCCTCGTTGATCCACCGCGCCCGCACCCCGATCGAGGCCAGCACCTCCAGAATCCGGTAGACCTCCTCGATCCGCGCCACCTTGCGCAGGATCGTCCGCCCCGAATTCAGCAGCGACGCGCACAACAACGCCACACACGCGTTCTTCGACGTCTTGACATCGATGCTGCCCGACAACCGCCGGCCACCCACCACCCGCAGATGCATCGGACCCGCGTACCCCAGCGACACGATCTCACTGTCGAGCGCCTCGCCGATCCGGGCGATCATCTCAAGGCTGATGTTCTGGTTGCCGCGCTCGATCCGGTTCACCGCGCTCTGACTCGTCGCCAGCGCGTCCGCCAGCTGCAACTGCGTCCATCCGCGATGCTGGCGAGCATCCCGAATCAACCGGCCGATTCGTACCAGGTAATCATCTGTCATAAGAGCTGACCATATCTCACATATGAGATGGACCTTCGACCGGAGCCCCCGACGCGCCGGACACCACCTCCCGCGGCAGGGGGCGCGGCACAGCAGCACTCAATGCCCACCGCTCACCGTCACAAACGTGCCATGAACGCTGGACGGTCCTGCTCGTTCAGCGCGTCGCGGCCAGCATGCCCTCCCGCAGCACGTCGGCGTTGCCGTTCAGGAACCGGGCGAAGGCGCGAGCCTCCCACCCGGCCGCCATCACCGCCAGCGCGGCATGGAACTGGCCGGAACGCCCGATGCCTCAAGGCTCGTCCGGTGCGGCTGACAGCCTGCGGCACTGTGTCCCATCCCACAGGCGGCGCGTTTGCTTCGAATTCGAAGCGGGTCTAGAGTACTCGACAGTTGCTTCGAACTCGAAGCAACATCCTCATCGAAAGCGAGCTCCGCCATGAAGGCAGTACGTTTCCACGAGTACGGCGGCCCCGAAGTCCTGCGTCAGGAGGAAGTCGAGCAGCCCGTCCCCGGTCCCGGACAGGTACGGATCCAGGTCGCCGCGACATCGTTCAACGCGGTGGACGGCAACATCCGCGGAGGCTTCATGCAAGGCCCCATCCCGGTCACGCTCCCGCACACCCCCGGCCTCGACGTCTCCGGCACGATCGACGCCCTGGGTGAGGGCGTGCAGGGCATCGAACCCGGCGACCAGGTCATCGGCTTCCTGCCGATGACGGGGACCGGCGCGGCCGCAGAATACGTCCTCGCGCCGGCCGAGATCCTGGCGCCGGCACCCAAGAGCATCCCACTGCCCGACGCCGCCGCGCTGCCAGTGGTGGGCCTCACGGCGTGGCAGGCCCTCTTCGACCACGCCCGGCTCACCAGCGGCCAGCGCGTACTGATCAACGGCGCCGGCGGAGCAGTCGGCGGCTACGCCGTACAGCTGGCCAAGCAGGCCGACGCGTACGTCATCGCCACGGCCGGCCCGCACAGCCGCGACCAGGTCAGGGCCTCCGGCGCCGACGAGATCATCGACCACACCACCACCGAAGTGAGCGCGGCGGTGAGCAAGCCGGTCGACGTCGTGCTCAACCTCGCCCCGATCGACCCGGAGCAGCTGGCGGCGCTGCTCACCCTGATCCACCCCGGGGGAGTGCTGGTGAACACGACCGTGTGGATGCCCGCACCCTCCGACGAGGAACGCGGCGTACGAGGCATCGACCTGTTCGTCCGCAGCGACGCCGGCCAGCTGAGGCAGCTGGTGGCATTGATCGACTCCGGCGAGCTACACGTGGACGTCGCCCGGCACGTCCCGCTGGCCGAACTGCCGGCGGTCCATGCCCAGGCCGCCGCGGGCGAGCTGCACGGCAAGGTCGTCATCGTCGCGCCCGCCGCCACCTGATCCCCGCCACCGAGAGAGGGACGGCCACAGCGGACGCGACGGATCAGCCGGTCCGGTTGCGGCCGGCACGGGGTTTCGCGGACCGCGGCGGGGTGGCGCGCATGTGGGCGCGGACGCGAACCAGCACACCGCTGAGCGCGGCGAGATCCTCGTCGCTCATCGCCTCGAACAACAGCCCCCGCACCTGGGCGACATGCCCAGGGAGCACCCGGGCGACCAACTCCCGGCCGGCGTCCGTGACGGCCACCATCACGCTGCGCTCGTCCTCCGGCGACGGTGAACGGGTGATCAGGCCACGTTTGTCCAGCAGACCCGCCTGGTAGGTGAGGCCACTACGGCTGTACACGACGCCATCGGCCAGGTCAGTCATCCGCAGCCTGCCCTCCGGCGCGTCCACCAGCCGGGCCAGGATCTGAAACTGCACCCAGCTGAGGTCGCCGTCGGCCCGCAGGTGCTCCTCCACCGCGTACTGCAGGAGACTGCTGACCTCCATCAGCGCGAAGTACGCGCCAAGCTGCTCAGTATTCAGGCCGGCCGTCGGGTCACTCACGCCACCCACCCTACTGCTTCGAATTCGCACCGCCCGGGGCCGGGAGCACCGCCGTCGCGGGGGAGACGACAGGCCCGCTCGGCGGATCCCGGCGGGAACCACGTCACTGGGCCGCACGCCGCCCGCGGACCACGGCCAGGAGGGACGCGAGGTCGGCGGCGAGCGCGTGGCGGAGGAGTGGCGTCCTCCTGCGGGGTCTCCATCCGGGGCCGGGAAGCACGGCATGGCAGACACAGCGTGAAGACGGCGCCGCCGTTTGGAGCGTTGGCGACGGTGAGATCGTACGTGCGCCTGCATGACGATCTCGGCGGCGGCCTCAACCCTCGGGTTCCGGGCCTACGAACAGAATCGCCTGGTTCTCCGTGCCGCGCAGACCCTCGTGGATGTACCAGTCAGGATCGACTTTGTCGGCGGGGATGCCGTTGGGATACGGCCGGTCAGACCCACGATACTGATAGCGGTACTCGATGAGTACGTTACGCGCGCGGAGGATGGCGACCGCCTCCGGCACGGTGTACTTGTCGATGCCGGGCAGACCGATGCCCTCGCCCGGCTCGTCGCCCGGACCCGTGTCGTACATCTCCCCATGCTCCGCTGCACGGCCGAAGACGATGCTGGCGTACGATCGGTAGCCCACCGGCACCTTGACGGCCACGGAGCACGCATGCTCCCCGCACGAGCCCTCAACCGCCTTGATTCGGCCGGCCGGGTCGTCGCGATCCTCCATGAACAGGACCTTGCCGGCCTTATCAGGGCTAATGGGGGCCAGCTTGAGGTCGATGTTCATTCCTCGCTGCCGGAACTCCTCCCGGTAACGCTCGGGATCAGCGTTCGGGTCCTGTACCCGGACGACGAGGTATCCGTCCTCTCGCTGGAAGGAGAGGACCGCTGCTTCGGCACGCTGCGACCCGACCCAGCCGGACGAGAATGCGGCCACCGCGGCGGCCGTCGCCACCCCCATGAGCGGAACGCCGACGATCAGGCGCCGACGCCACCGAGACCGGGGTGCAGGTTCCGGGGGAGCCGCTGTGATGTGCTCTGCCAGCTCGTCCCTGGCCCCTGTGCTCACCAGCGCGGCAATCTCGCTGTCGGTGACGGGGTTGAGGCGGCTGATCGAAATCTTGGTCATACGGAGTCCCCTTCCGGTACCTGGGCGCGCACTACACGTCCTGGAGGGTCTGTCGAAAGAGCGCGGGCCAGGCGGCGACGGGCCCGATGCAGGCGAATCCGTACGGCGTTGGCCGAACAGTCCAGCACAACTGCGATCTCGGCGATGGACATGCCCTCCCAATCCGCGAGCGACAGCACTTCTCGGTAGCCATCAGGCAGGTCCGCGAACGCCTTCGCCAAGACATCCAGGTCGGCCGACTCCTCCCTCGGCTGCCGCTGGATGGCGCTCAGCTCGGATGCCAGCCGGGCGGTCAGTGCCGTGTGCCGCCGTTCACCACGGTGATGATTCGCGAGCGCCCGGCGCGCCACTCCGAACAGCCAGGCTCGTGCCTTGTCGCCTGCAGGCACGTCATCCAGCCGCCGCCATGCGGTCATAAAAGTCTCGGCTAAGATGTCCGCCGCATCATGGCCATTCGCCGTCCTCCGTACCACGTACCCGAGCACCGGATCATGATTGGCCTGGTACAACTCCTCGAAGCGGCGACGCCTGTTGTCAGGTGGTCGCACGAACTCACTTCCTCTCTACAAGACCACGGGTATCCGACACCCAACACATGTCCTGCAGAGACTGGATGATTTCAGTGCCACCGAAATCCGGTTGTCGGGCTCCTGCGCCCTGATCCGGCCCCGACTCGAGCGCATGCAGTACCGCCCCAGCCTGCCGGACCGCGTTCCGTAAGGGGATCCTCAACCGGAACACCCGCAAACCGAGAAACCCCAGGTCGAGCGCGGCATTGGTGAGTAGGGCAGGTGGGACTTGAACCCACGGCCCGCCGACTATGGGTCCGTGCCGACGACCCTGAAATGCGGGGGAGAGGTGAGGGGTGAGATTTTACCCCTTCTTCAAGTTCGTCAACGCCCGTTGCGGCCAAGGTCGCCGGCGAGCGCACAGGAGCTGCCGCGAGCCAACAGCGGGGCGGCAGTAGGAGCGGTGATGACTTGTTGCTACCGGAAAGCGCAATACAGATCTAACCGGACAGAACCCACATTCTGTCCGGTATCGCATCATTTCCGGCATTATCCAGTGTCGCCGGGGAGCGACCCGGCCAAACCAGGTTTCACAGCCGGTTGACGAACCGGGCGGCGGCTCGCTGGCTCATGCCGGTCTCGCCGCGTACCAGGAAGACGGCTTCCTGGATCTGGCCGAGGGCTTTGAGTTCGCGGGCTTGGTCGACGAGATCGATGCTCGGGTTCAGCCGGTTACGCGGCCGCTGGGTCAGGCGCACGGCGAGGATAGCGAGCCAGATGGCGGCTGCGGTGATGACGGCCGTGAGCGCGATGAGGCTCGGGGTCGTGATCTCCAGGGGGTACATGCGGTGCGTCTTCCCGGTGCGGGGTGCTTTATTCGGCACATGTGTGTTTGCTCGATAATGCACATTATGTCAAGTAGGCCGGATCGGCCGCGGCGGGCCCGGTCCCCTCGCAGGCTCTGACGGCAAGGTTGACCTTGTGTGGAAACGCTGTCCTTGTGCGGGATCGCGGCTTTAGGGTGGAGCTCCTGCTATTCGCGCCGCGAGAGGAGCAGCACATGGGGATCGAGTCCGTCTTATGCCCGGTGTGTCAGGGGGTTCTGCCCGCTTCCGGTAAGGAGGCGTACACGAAGCTGCGGGGGCGGCTGATCGTGACGAACGGTTATTGCGGGGGTGGCTGCGCCGAGCGGGTGGCGCAGGAGCGGACGCGGGAAGTGGCGCGTCCGACGCCGAGGGTGCCGGTGGAGCCGGCGCAGGGGCCTGTTCCGGTGGCTGAGGCGGCGCCGCCGATGCCGCCGATGGTGGCTGCGGGGCGGCCGCGTGAGGCGTCGTTGCGGGTGGTTCGTTAAGGGGCTCGGTCAGCGGGTGCGCTGACGGTTATGGGTTGTTGCGCGGGCCGGCGCCGGGTCCCTGGTGGACGTCATGGGTGTGCCCGTGGTCACGGGGCGTGTCGTCGTACGGGTAGAGGCGTCCTGCCCGGGTTGCGTCGCGGGGTGCTTCTCCCCCGCTGTCGCCGTGCCGGTCACGCGGTGTAGGGGCGGATGTGGGTGACGGCGGTCACGGGTAGCGGGCCGTACAGGTGGGGGTAGCCGTTCTCGGTGCGGATGTCGAGCCCGGTGGGGTCGATGTCGAGGACGAGCAGGGGCTCGGTGACGTGGGTGTAGTAGCGGTCGTGGACCTGGTGGAGCTGGTCGAGGTCGTGGCTGCAGTGGATGAAGCCTTCTTCGTCGAGGGTGCGGCCGAGGGTGGAGATGCGGTACTCCCCCGCGTGGGTGGCGTGGTGCCAGTCGGTGGCCAGGGCGAGGTGGTGGATGGTCATGGGGTCCACTCGGTCTCGAGGATGGCGTAGATGGTTTCGCTGGCCCATTCGCCTTTGACGTGCTCGTTGTCGACGAGGGTGGCTTCGTGGCGCATGCCGAGTTTGGCGAGGACGCGGGCGGAGGCGGTGTTGCGGGCGTCGAGGCGGCCGGTGATGCGGTGCAGGTGCAGGCCGGTGAAGCCGAGGGTGAGCATGGCGTGGGCGGCTTCGGTGGCGTAGCCGTGGCCGTGGTGGTCGGGGTGGAGGATGTAGCCGATCTCGCCTTGGCGGTGGGTGTCGCTGGTCCAGATGAGCAGGGCTGAGCCGATGAGCTCGTCGTTGTGGCGGAGGGTGATGGCGAGGTCGAGGGCGTCGCCTTCTGCGTGGATGGCGGTGCGGGTGGCTTTCTTGGCGAGGGCTTCGCGGCTGGTGTCGCGGTCGCGGGGTTCCCAGTGGAGGTAGCGGGTGACGTCGGGGCGGGATTCGTAGGCGTGGACGGCGTCGAGGTCGTCGGTGGTGAAGGGGCGCAGGGAGAGGCGGGGGGTGGTGATGGGGTAGGTGGGTTGGAGCACGGGGGCAGTGTAGGGATTGGTCAGCGGGGTGGCAAAAGGGTTTCGAGTGCGTGGGTGAGGAGGGTGCGGGCTTGTTCGGCGGGGCGTTGTTCGACGATGAGTTCGAGCCAGAGGGTGGACAGGGTGGTGTAGAGGAGGCGGGCGCGGGGGTCGGTGTCGGGCAGGTCGAGGGCTTGGGCGATGAGGTGGGTGCAGCCGTCGGTCCAGCGGCGGGCGATCTGTTGCAGGACGGGGTCGCGGCCGGCGTGGACGTACAGCTCCCATAGGCCGAGCTGGCGGGTGCGGTCGGTGTCGGTGGTGAGGGCGTGGGGCAGGCCGGTGAGGCCGTGGTGGGTGATCCAGGTGGCGGTGGTGGTGAGTTCGGTCTCGACGAGCTGGGCGAAGGCCTCGGCGAGGAGTTGGTCGCGTGAGGCGAAGTAGTAGGTGGTGGCGGCGAGTGGGAGGTGGGCGCGCTGGGCGACGGCGCGGTGGGTGACGGCGGCGAAGCCGCCTTCGGCGAGGAGGTCGACGGCGGCGTTGAGCAGGGTGGCGCGGCGTCGGCGGGAGCGGGCCTGGGTGGCGGGGTTGGGGGTTTTCATGGGGTGCGGGCGGCGAGGTTGAGGACGATGACGCCGGCGATGATGAGGAGGAGGCCGCCGATCTTGAGTGGGGTGAGGGTCTCCCCCATGAAGGCGGCGCCGATGAGGGCGATGGCGGCGGTGCCGGCGCCGGACCAGACGGCGTAGGCGGTGCCCATGTCGAGTTGGAGTTTGAGTGCTTGGGCGAGGAGGGTGAAGGAGGTGATGTAGCCGGCGGCGACGGCGATGGTCCAGCCGATGTGGGTGAGGCCGTTGCTGAGTTTGAGTGCGCTGGTGGCGAGGATTTCTGAGGCGATGGCGAGGGCGAGGAGGAGCCAGGCCATGGTGTTCCTTCTTGGGGGTGAATTGGTACGGGTGTCCCAGTTTATCGTCCGGCTCCGCTCCCCCGGGTGTGCCGGAACTGCTTGAAAACGCAGTCGAATACGTGTTCCACTGGAAGGTGTGGGTTGGGACGCGCTTCCGCTGGTTGACGCCGCCGATGAGCGACCGCTGATCGAGCGGCGCGCGGTGCTGCGCGACGGCTTCTACGAGACGCAGGCCCGGACGATGATCGAGCGGGTGCCGCCGGTGGCGGGCATCGCGCAGGAGTGGGCGGTCTCCCCCTATCGGGGTTGTGCGCACGCGTGCCGGGGTTGCGGGGCGCGGGCGGGTCATCGGCGGCTGGGGCTGGACGCGGGGCGTGATTTCGACACGCGGATCGTGGTCAAGCCGAACGCGGTGGCGCGGTTGCGCGCGGATCTGGCGCGCTGGGGCGGTGCGGAGCTGGCGGTGGGCGTCAGCGGTGACTGCTACCAGGAGGCGGAGGTCACCTATCGGCTGATGCCGGGGGTGATCGGGGCGCTGGCGGAGGCGGGGGTGCCGTTCACCGTCTACACGAAGGCGGCGCTGGTGTTGCGGGACGCGGCGTTGCTGGCGGAGGCGGGGGCGCGGGTGGCGGTGTCGATCGCGTTCGTCGACGAGCGGATCCGGCGGGCGGTGGAGCCGGGGGCGCCGACGGCGCAGGCGCGGCTGGAGCTGGTGTCGGCGCTGGCGGAGGCCGGGGTGGAGTGCCGGGTGCTGATGGCGCCGGTGCTGCCGTTGCTGAGTGACGCGGCCGATCAGCTGGGGGCGACGGTGCGGCGGATCGCGGGTGCGGGGGCGCGGGCGGTGGAGCCGGTGGTGTTGCGGCTGCCGGCGGGGACGCGGGAGTGGTACCTGGAGTGGCTGGGTGAGGCGCATCCGCGGCTGGTGGCGCGTTACGAGGAGCTGTACGACCGGGCGGGGCTGCCGTCGCCGGACTACGAGCGGCGCATCACGGGGCAGATCGCGCAGTTGTGCCAGGTGTACGGGATGGCGTTCGGGCCGGGTGAGGCGCGGGTGCGGGAGCCGCGGGTGGCGCAGCTCTCGCTGGTCTGATCGCGCCTGTCCCCCGGCCGGGAAATTGGGTCGATCCGGGTGGGTGGGCGCTGCTAGCGTTCCGGCGCATGAACGAGACCAGCATGAGCGAGACCAGCATGAGCGGCGGCGCGGTCGACGTCGAGGCGTTCGTGGCCGACGGGTTCGTCAAGGTGGAGTCGGTCGTGCCGGGCGAGGTGGCCGACGCGGCGCGGGCGCTGTTGTGGGAGCGCATCGGGTTGTCGCCGGACGATCCGTCGGGGTGGACGCAGCCGGTGGTGTGGACGGCGGACCTGACGGGTGAGGGGCCGTTCGGCCGGATCGTGGGCAGCGCGCGGCTGGCGTCGGCGCTGGACGCGGTGGCGGGCGCGGGCGGGTGGGTGCCGCTCGGCAGTCTGGGCAATGTGCCGGTGCGGTTCCCGCGGGTGCCGCCGGCCGAGGATCGGGGCTGGCACATCGACGCCAACACCCCGCGTGCGGACGGCACGTACGGGGTGAGCCTGCGGTCGCACACGTTGCTGCTGCTGGTGCTGCTGTCGGAGGTGGGGCCGCAGGACGCGCCGACGCGGATCCGGGTGGGTTCGCAGCGGGACATGGCGGCGCTGCTGGACGATCGGGTGCGGGACGTGATGGAGATCGGGCCGGCGTTCGAGGAGGTGGGCCGGGACCGGCCGGTGGCGCTGGCGACCGGTTCTCCGGGTGATGTGTATCTGGTGCATCCGTTCACGGTGCACGCGGCGCAGGAGCATCTGGGGGCCGAGCCGCGGTTCATGGCGCAGGCGCCGGTGTTCCTGTCGCGTCCGCTGGAGCCGGGTGCGGATTCCCCGCTGGCGCGGGCGGCCGGTCACTGACTTTCGCAGGCGCCGGTGATGGCTGCGGGGTCCCAGTAGAAGGGGCGGCATTCGAGCATGCGCCCGTCCCTGACGGTGATCAGTTGCACGATGAGGGTGTCGATTTCCTGTCGGGTGGCGCGGGCGCGGAAGCGGACGCGGTTGCGTACGACGACGGTGTTCTCGTCGCCCCAGTGCTCCTGCTCCAGGAACTCCATCGATTCCCAGATCTCGCTGAAGCGGGCCAGGAACTGTTCCATGCCGTCGTGGCCGCGCCAGGTTCCGGTGCCGGTGAAGGGGAGTCCGGGAGCTTGGTGCAGGGTCACTTCGGGGTCGAGGTGGGCGGCGACGTGGGCGTAGTTCGCCTTGCCGAGTCCGCCTGCGGCGACGTACGCGGCTTCGGCGGCGTAGAACCTCTGCATCACCGTCCAGGCGTCGGCTGCCGGCCCGTCGGGGTGATCGGTGGTGGTGCTCATGGCGCAAGCTTCGCCGCTGGGGGCGGTTCTCCGCTGGCGGCGATCAGACGTCCAACCGTCAGCGGGTGGTCGTGGTGAGCAGGAAGGAGGCGGCGCCGAGCGCGGCGGCGGCGAGGATGACCGTGGCCAGGGCGGCCAGGATGAGCAGGCGCCGCGGCAGGCTGGGCCTGGGCGGCGGGCGGCGCTCCCCCGTGTCCATGTGACCGACGGTAACAAGGGGGTTGAGCTGGGCTGACGCCGGGTCAGGTGGGGGCGGGGGTGGTGCGGGTGGCGAGCTGGTCGAGTGAGATGCCGAGGACGTCGGCCAGGGCGGCGATGGTGAAGAACGCGGGTGTGGCGATCCGGCCGGTCTCGATCTTGCGGAGGGTTTCCGCGGACATGCCGGCGGCGGCGGCGACCTCGACGATGCTGCGCTCGCCGCGGGCCTGGCGGAGCATCGTGCCGAGGTGCTCGCCGCGGAGCCGTTCTTCGGGGGTCAGCGGTGGTCGCACCATGGGGCTCACTCTATACCGTTACCGGTATTGTTATCGCTCGCTCACCTGGGTAATAACCGGTGATCGAGTGATGCGGCAGGCCGGTGGCCGTGCTCGCAGGGTCGCGGGCGGCGCTGTCCGGCGTGGCGGGACGGCTGCGACGGGTGTCGCGCGGCCTGGCGGGTCACCGACACGGCGGCCAGGCGGTCCGGCCGGGTCCGCGTGCGGGTGGGGTGGAGCGGGCGGGCTGCTCGCGGTAATAAGCGCGGCGCTGGGCGCGCTCTTGTCCGCAGGTCCTGGGCCTGCGGGAGCGTACGCCGTCCGCGTGGTCCTCGCGAGTCGGCGCGGGTTCCTCCCCCGGGTCGTCCTGGGGGTCGATGCCGGTCCCGGCGAGTCCGCCGCGATCGCCTCTCGGGGCCGATCACCTCGGCGGGTTGCCCGCTCGGGATGCTGCTGGTCGTCACCGTTGTCATGGCGCCTCACAGGTGGCGGAGCCGGCGTTCGCCTCGTGCGCCGCCGCCCGCCGTCGTTCTCAGGTTATGTCCGGCCCCTTATCCGGGGCAGTTCCTGCCAAAACCCACAGCAAGTTTTTGCCTGTTCATGGGGTGGCTGTGGCGTGAGCGGGTGAGGGCGCGGCGCCGGGGCGCGCGTGAGCAGGGGAACCTCACGCGCGCCCCGGCGCGGCCAGCTCGAACCAGACGATCTTGCCGCGCCGGGAGGGGGTGCTCCCCCACGCGTCGGCGAGCGCCTGGACCAGTTCCAGTCCGCGGGAGCCTTCGTCCTGTTCGCCGGCGTGGCGGGGGCGGGGCGGGCGGGGGTCGGCGTCGGCCACCTCGCAGCGCAGCCGGCCGCCGCGGGCCCACATGCTGAGCACGACGGGGCCGTGCGCGTGCCGGACCGCGTTCGTGACCAGTTCGCTGACCAGGAGTTCGGCGGCTTCCCCTGTCTCGCGGGGCGCGTCCCACTCGGCGAGCAGTCCGCGTGCCGCCCGGCGGGCGCGTGGCACCGAGGAGGCCGTGGCGGGCAGCGTCCATGACGCGGCGACCATGGGCAGGCAGGCGGGCATGAGTGACGGCATGAGGGCGGGCAGGAGAGCGGGCATGGCGGCGGGCGTGGCCGTGCAGGCGGGGCTCATGCCGATCCCCCGCGGTGTCCGGCCGCCGGCGTGCGGGCTGCTCCGTTGCGCGGCAGGTCCCGTCGCCGCTCGGGCTGGTGGGCCGCGGGGCGGGCGGTGCCGCCGTGCGGCGGGTACGGAGGCTGGTGCTGGCACATGTCGGATCCCCCCATCCTTGGTGCGTCCGGTCTCCGGGTACTCGCTCACCATGCCCGCACACCCCGCCCCACCAAGAGGTGAGAAATCCCTATTTGAGTACCTACGTACGTACGTGCCGGGCAAAGGAGTTGACCCTCACCCATCGTGAGGGTCCATGGTGGAAGGCATGAGTCTGTCGGTCGGCCAGGTCGCCCGCCTCGCCGGCGTCACCGTACGCACCCTGCACCACTACGACGAGATCGGCCTGCTCACCCCCACCGAGCGCACCCGCGCCGGCTACCGCCGCTACACCGACGCCGATCTCGCCCGCCTGCAGCAGATCCTCCTCTACCGGGAGCTCGGCTTCCCCCTGGAGGAGATCGCCGTCATCCTCGACGAGCCCCGGGCCGACGAGCTGACCCACCTGCGCCGCCAGCACGAGCTGCTCACCGCCCGCGCCCGGCATCTCGGCCACGTGATCGCCGCCGTCGAACGCGCCATCCACGCACACACCAGCGGCATCACCCTGACCCCCGCCGAACGTTTCGAGGTGTTCGGCGACTTCCGGCCCGAGGAGCACGAGGCCGAGGCCGCCGCCCGCTGGGGCGCGGACCCCCGTTACGCCGAGAGCCGCCGCCGGGTCGCCTCCTATACCAAGGCCGACTGGCTGGAGCTGAAGGCCGAGGCCGCGGCGATCACCGGCGCGCTCGCCGAGGCGTGCGAGGCGGGGCTGCCGGCCGGCGGTGAGCACGCGATGGATCTGGCCGAACGTCACCGTGGCCATGTCCATCGCTGGTTCTACGACTGCGGCCACGACCTTCACCGCCGCCTCGGCGACCTGTATGTCACCGATGCCCGCTTCACCGCGTTCTTCGACGCGGTCCTGCCGGGCCTGGCCGGTTACGTGAGGGAGGCCATCCACGCCAACGCCGCCCGCCACCACCTCTGATGCATGCCCTTGCGGTCATATAACCGCGCGGGTATATTCGCTGGCATGCCTTTCGACGTCCTCGCCGAGCCCGCCCGCCGGCACATCCTCGATCTGCTCCTCGAACGCCCCCGCCACGTCACCGAGCTCACCTCCCGCCTCGGCCTCACCCAGCCCGGCACCAGCAAGCACCTGCGCGCCCTGCGCCGCGCCGGTCTCGTCACCGTGCACAAGGACGCCCAGCGCCGCTTCTACGAGCTGACCCCCGCTCCCCTGGCCGAGATCGACGCCTGGCTCACCCCCTACCGCCGGCTCTGGACCCGCAGCCTCGACCGGCTGGAGGCCCATCTGGACGCCATGCCGGACGAGCCCGGGAAGGACGTGCGATGAACGAGGACCTCACCCTCCACCCCGACGGCCGCACCTCGCTGCGCATGCGGCGCCGTCTGTCCCACCCGCCGGAGAAGGTCTGGCGCGCCATCACCGAGCCGCGCCACCTGGCCGCCTGGTTCCCGGCGGAGGTCACCATCGACGGCGAGCGGATCGGCTACGGCTTCGGCCCCGACGGCCGCGTCACCGACCGGGAGCCGCCGCGTCTGTTCGCCCACACCTGGGGCGAGGACCATCTGCGGTGGGAGCTGGAGCCCGACGAGAGCGGCGGCACCCTGCTCACGCTCACCCACACCTTCTCCGACCGGTACGGCGCCGCCAGCTTCGCCTCCGGCTGGCACACCTGCCTCATGGCCCTGCTCGCCCATCTGGACGGCCGCTCCCCCGCCGCCGGCCAGCCGGAGACGGGGCGGCTGCACGAGGACTACGTCCACATCCTCGGCCTTGACGGCGCGACCTGCGACGGCGGCACCGTACGCGTGGAACGCCAGCTCGTCCGCCCGGCCGATCACGTCTGGCGGCAGCTGGACGGTGACCGCGCCGCCGTCGGCGAGCCGCCGCCCGCCCCGTTCACCGTGCCCGCCGTCCCGGCCGGCCCCGTCACCCGCGCCGAGCCCGGCAAGCTCCTGGAGTACGGGACACCGGGCGGCAGCGTCCGCTGGGAGCTGGGCGAAGGCACCGGCCACGGCGCCCGTCTCGTCCTGACCTGCACCGGCGACCCGGCCGCGCTGCCCGCCTGGCGTTCCCGCATCGCGGAACTCGCCGCGGAGCTCGCGGAGGAGAACTGAGGGTCAGGCGGTCAGGCCCAGCGCCGCCGCCGTCAGCGCCCGCGCCCGCCCGGACTCCACCAGCACCTCCGTGGAGTCCGACAGCTGGTCGACGCATCCCGCGACCGGCAGCGCCCGGATCGCCGGGTCCGACACCGACGCCAGCAGCGCCTCGGCGAACCGGTCCCCTCCGATGACCCGGAACGGCCGGTCGTGGAAGCCGCGCACGCCCTCGTCCAGCCGTTCGGCCAGCGCCAGCCGGTTCTGCAGGGCCGCCAGGCGGGTGTAGGCGCCCGACAGCCGTTCCTCCCGCTCCCGCCACGACCGCGCGGCCACCGCCGCCCCCAGGCACTCCCCCAGTTCCGCCGACCCGGGCAGCCGCGCCAGGGCGCTGCCGAGCCATTTGGCGTAGGGCGGGTAGCGGCGGCGCAGCAGCAGCGCCAGCCGCATCACCTCCCGGGCCAGCCGCGCCCCCACCACCGCCGACCCCAGCTCGTCGCCCACCTCCCCGCACCGGCCGGGGAACGGCTCCTCCTGCGCGATGCGCCGCCACTGGCAGGCCAGGACATACCGCCACACGTCCTCGGGGTACCAGCGCAGCGCCGCCCGCGCCGCCTCCAGAGCTCCCAGCCCGTCGTGGAAGACCTCGCCGCGGGTCACCTCCGCCAGCCGCTGCCACGGCGCCGACAGCCAGTCGAGCAGCGACATGCCCGCCCGCGGGTCGAACCCCAGGTGTTCGCGCAGCCACGCGCCCGGCTCGCACACCCGTACGCCGGGCCCGGTCCGGCCGCGATAGGGGAACACGGTCGGCAAACCGCGGAAACGCTCCGGCAGCCCCGCCAGCACCCGCGCCTCCACCTCGGCCACCTGCTCGCCCGGCACGAACAGCAGCACCCGCGGCCCCCAGTCGTGGTCGGCCGAGCGCGCGGTGTCGAACGCCAGCACCTCCGACCCCGGCCCCACCAGCGCGGCGCTGTGCGCGGTCCGCGGCACCAGCGGCGCCACCACCTCGTGGTAGAAAGCCCGCGACAACTCAATACCCGGCATGAAATCGGACATCACGCCGTCAACTCTGCACCAGCACCGCCCGAACCTCACCCGATTTTCGCCCCGCCCGCCGGGGCGGGGGTCAGGCGGTGACGGAGGAGGTCATCACCTGGCGGCGCCGGTAGCCGATGCGCTCATAGACGCGGATCGCGGCCGGGTTGTCGTCGTCCACCATCAGCGCAGCCCGCCCGTAGGTGTCGATGAGCCGTCCCGACACCCACCGGCACACCCGCTCGGCCAGCCCGCGCCCGCGACAGGGGGCGCGGGTCGCGACGCCGGCCAGCAGCCCGACGTCCGGGGCCGACCAGGCGTCGGCGGCGACCGCGGCGAGCCGGTCGCCGTCGCGCAGCCCCGCCCACCGGCGCACCCCGACGCCGCCGGGCACCGCGTAGGCGTCGGGGGCGTCGGCCGCGAGCAGCGCCGTGATCTCCGCCTCGGCGCCGTCCAGCCACCCCACCCCGTCCACGCCGTTCTCGCCGGCGTCGTGGCGGAGCTCGGTGAGGCTCATCCAGGAGAAGGACGGCCCCGCCCGCAGCCCGTCCACCGCGGCGGCGACCTGCCGGATCAGCTCGGCCTCGCCGAGCGGCCGGTACGACGGCCCCAGCTCGGCCAGGGCGTGCCGCACCAGCGGCGCGGCGTCGCGTGGCCGGCCCCGCACCGCCAGCCGGTCCCCGCGTGAGATGTCCGGGCAGGCGGCGACGACCGCGCCGCCCGCCGCCCAGGCCCGCGCGCCGGGCCGCAGTCCCTGGGCGGCCCACATGACCAGGTCGTCGTTCTCGCACGCCGACCGTACGTCGGCCGGTGTGCGCAGCTCCCGCGTCAACGTTGCGGGCGGGTCACAGGATGGCGCCGGGCCGGTAGGCGGCCGCCTCGGGATGCGCGGCCACGATCTCGGCCACCCGCTGCGCGACGGCCTCCACCTGGTCGGCGGCCGCGCCGGTGAACGACACCCGGTCGGCCAGCAGCGCGTCCAGCCGCTCCCGGTCCAGCGGGAAACGCTCGTCGCCGGCCAGCAGGTCCAGCAGCTCGTTGGCCGCGCCGCGCGAGCGCATCGCCAGCGCCGCCGCGACCGCGTGCTCCTTGATCAGCTCGTGGGCCTGCTCGCGGCCCATCCCGGCCCGCACGGCCGCCATCAGCATCTTCGTCGTGGCCAGGAACGGCAGGTAGCGGTCCAGTTCGGCGGCGATGACGGCGGGGAAGGCGCCGAACTCGTCCAGGACCGTCAGCATCGTCTCCATCAGCCCGTCGAAGGCGAAGAACGCGTCCGGCAGCGCCACCCGGCGCACCACCGAGCACGACACGTCGCCCTCGTTCCACTGGTCGCCCGCCAGCTCCCCCACCATGGAGGCGTAGCCGCGCAGCACGACCGCCAGGCCGTTGACCCGTTCGCAGGAGCGGGTGTTCATCTTGTGCGGCATGGCCGAGGAGCCGACCTGGCCTTCGGCGAACCCTTCGGTGACCAGCTCGTGGCCGGCCATCAGCCGGATCGTCCTGGCCAGCGACGACGGCGCCGCCGCGGCCTGCACCAAAGCGGTCACCACCTCGAAGTCCAGCGAGCGCGGGTAGACCTGTCCGACGCTGGTGAAGGCGCCGGCGAACCCCAGGTGCTCGGCCACCCGGCCCTCCAGTGCGGTGAGCTTGGCCCGGTCGCCGCCGAGCAGGTCCAGCATGTCCTGGGCGGTGCCGACGGGGCCCTTGATGCCGCGCAGCGGGTAGCGGGTGATGAGCTCCTCCAGCCGCCGGTAGGCGACCAGCAGCTCGTCGGCCGCCGTCGCGAACCGCTTGCCGAGCGTGGTGGCCTGCGCGGCCACGTTGTGCGAGCGGCCGGCCATCACCGTGGCCTCGTGCTCCTTGGCCAGCGTCGCCAGCCGCGCGAGCAGGGCCACCATGCGGTCGCGGACCAGCAGCAGGCTGTCGCGGATCTGCAGCTGCTCGACGTTCTCGGTCAGGTCGCGCGAGGTCATGCCCTTGTGGACCTGCTCGTGCCCGGCCAGCGCGTTGAACTCCTCGATGCGCGCCTTCACGTCGTGGCGCGTCACCCGCTCACGCGCCGCGATGGACTCCAGGTCGACCTGCTCGACCACCTTGTCGTAGTCGTCGATCGCGCCCGCCGGCACCGCGACGCCCAGCTCCGCCTGCGCCCGCAGCACCGCCAGCCACAGCCGCCGCTCGGCGACGATCTTGTACTCGGGCGACCACAGGCGGGTCAGCTCCGGCGAGGCGTAGCGGGCGGCCAGGACGTTCGGGATGCGCGGCTTGGAAGTCACGTTCGACAAGTGTAGGCATCGTCCCCGGCCACGTCGCACGCCCGGGGCGGGGAAAGGCCCGGCCGCCGTCACCGGCGGCCGGGCCCGCATTTACTGTCGCGCCGTCAGGACGGCGTCGGCTCCAGCACCTTCTCCTCCTTCGCCGGCGCCTGCGGGCGGCGACGCAGCCGCTCCTTGGCCCGCTCGACCATCGTGTACAGGGTCGGCACCAGCACCAGCGTGAGCAGCGTCGAGGAGATCAGCCCGCCGATCACCACGATCGCCAGCGGCTGCGAGATGAACCCGCCCGACCCCGTCACGCCCAGCGCCATCGGCGTCAGCGCGCAGATGGTCGCCACGGCCGTCATCAGGATCGGCCGCAGCCGCCGCCGGCCGCCCTCGATGACCGCCTCGACCACGCCCATGCCCTGCTCGCGGTACTGGTTGATGAGGTCGATGAGCACGATCGCGTTCGTCACCACGATGCCGATCAGCATCAGCATGCCGATCAGCGCGGGCACGCCCATCGGGGTGCCCGTGGCGACCAGCAGCCCGATCGCGCCGGTCGCCGCGAACGGGACCGACACCAGCAGGATCAGCGGCTGCACGAAGCTGCGGAACGTCGCCACCATGATCAGGAACACGATCGCGATGGCCGCGAGCATCGCCATGCCGAGATCGGCGAAGGCGTCCTCCTGGTCCGCCGACGCGCCGCCCAGCTCGTAGGAGGCCGACGACGGCAGCTGCAGCCCGTCCAGCTTGTCGCGCAGCTGCTGGGTGAGCGCGCCCAGGTCGCCGGCGTCCGCGGCCTTGGCCGTCACCGTGGCCGACCGCTCGCCGTCGATGCGAGTCACCTGGGTGGGCCCGGCGACCTCCTTGACCTGCGCCACCGACGACAACCGCACCACGCCGGAGGCCGTCATCAGCGGCAGGTCACGTACCTCCTTGACGTCCTGCGGCGCCTCGGCGCCGCGCAGCACCAGGTCGCTGTTGCGGCCGTCCAGCGTCACCTGGCCGAGCGGCGCGCCGCGGAACGCCTGCGCCACGCTCTGCCCGATCTGCGCCTCCGACAGGCCGCGCGCCGCCGCCTTCTGCCGGTCGACGACGACCTCGATGCGCGGCGCGGACGCCTCCATGTTCGACGAGACGTCCCGCAGTCCCTTGACCTCGCCCATCGCCTTGGCGACCTGGTCGGAGGCGGCCCGCAGCGTGTCCAGGTCGGGGCCGCGGACGATGACGCTGATGCCGTCGGCGTTGAAGCCGCCGCCGCCGGCCGCGCCGACCGTGACCTCACCGACCCCGGTCAGCTTGCCGATCTTCTCGCGCAGCCGCTGCTCCACCGCCGGGGTGTCGGCCCCGTCGGCGAGCGTCACCGAGTACGACGCCCGGTCCGAGCCGCCGCCCCCGCCGAACGCGCCCGCCATCGCGTTGCCGCCGCCCACGTTCGCCTGGTACATCTCGACCTGGTCGTCGTCGGCGAGCACCTGCTCGATCTTCTTGGCCGCCTTGTCGGTGGTCTCCAGGTCGGTGCCGACCGGCATCCGCTGCGACAGCGAGATCGTGTTCTGCCCCGAGGAGTCCAGGAAGTTCGTCTGCAGGGCGCCCGCGACGCCCATCGTCGCGACGAACACCGCCACCCCGATGAGCACCGTCGTCAGCTTGAACCGCGTCGCGAACCGCAGCACCGGCAGGTAGGCGCGCTGCAGCGGCGAGCGCAGCTCCTTGGCCTCGGCCTCCTCGCGCAGCTTGCGCGCCTGCTCGGGCGTGAGCTGCGGCGCCTTCAGGAACCAGTACGCCAGCACCGGCACCACCGTCAGCGACACCACCAGCGACGCCAGCAGCGCCACCGACACGGTGATCGCGAACGGGCTGAACAGCTCGCCCACCATGCCGCCGACGACCGCGATCGGCACGAACACCGCCACCGTGGTCAGCGTCGAGGCCGTCACCGCGCCCGACACCTCCCGCACGGCCGTCAGGATCGCCTGCAGCTTGGCTTCGCCGTAGCCGAGATGCCGCTTGATGTTCTCCAGGACCACGATCGAGTCGTCCACGACCCGGCCCACCGCGATCGTCAGCGCGCCGAGCGTCAGCATGTTGAGCGAGTAGCCGCCCGCCCACAGCACGATCAGCGCGATCACCACCGACAGCGGGATCGACACCGCCGTCACCAGCGTCGAGCGCACCGACAGCAGGAACACCAGGATGACCAGCACCGCGAACACCAGGCCCAGCACGCCCTCGGTGGTCAGGCTCTCGATCGACTGCTCCACGTAGGGGGCCTGGTCGAACACCACCGACACCGCCGTGTCCGACCCGTCGCCCAGCGCCTTGGTCAGGTCCGGCAGCAGGTCGTGGATCTCGTGCGAGATCGACACCGCGTTCCCGTCGGGCGTCATCGTCACCGACACGCCGAGGCTGGAGCGCCCGTCGGTGCGGGTGATCGACGTCGCCGCGGCGACGCCCTGCTTGATGGTGGCCACGTCGCCCAGCTTGACCGGCCGCAACGACCGCGCCTGAGCCTGGGCCTGGGCTTGGGCCTGGGAGGCGGGGGTGCGGGCCTGCTGGGGCTGGGCCTGCGGAGGCTGCTGCTGCTGCGGCTGCTGCTGGGGCTGGGCCGGCGTCAGGTACAGGTTCTTCAGCTTCTCCAGCGAGTCGACCCGGGTGCCGACCTGCACGGTCAGCGCCCTGCCGTCCTCGGTGAGGGTGCCCGCCGGGATCGGCGTGCCGTTCGCCCTCAGCGCCTCGGGGATCTGCGCGGGCGACACCCCGGCCAGCGCCATCTTCCCGGCGTCCGGCTCGATCGTCACCACCTCGTCGCGGACGCCGGTGACCGCCGCCTCGCGCACGCCCTCCACGCCCTGCACCGCCGGCACCACGATCCGGTTGAGCTTGTCGGCCATCGCCTGCTGGTCGCCGCCGTCGCCGACCGCCAGCACCAGCACCGGGATGTCGTCCGTGCTGCCCGCCGCGACCTGCGGCTCGACGCCGTCCGGCAGCGTCACCCGGTTCAGCGCCTGCTGCATCTTGTTCAGCGACGCCTCGATGTCGGTGCCGTACTCGAAGGCCACCTGGACCTGCGCCACGCCCTCCCGCGAGGTGGACGTCAGCGCCTCCATGCCGTCCAGCCCCTGGAAGGAGTCCTCGATCGGCTTGGCGACCTGCTCCTCCACGATGTCGGGCGACGCGCCCGGGTACGGGGCGATCACGAACGCGCCGGGGAACGACAACGACGGCAGCAACTGCTGCTTCAGCTGCGGGATCGTGAACGCGCCGAACGCGCTGAGCACGACCGCGATCAGGATCACAAGAGTGCGGTTGACCAGGCTCAACCTGGCGAAAGCGGTCATAAGCCCCCTCCAAGAGTTCGGCTTAGACTAACACTTCGCATCAGGCGAATATTTAGACACATCAAAGCTTCCTGATAACCTTCTCAGGAAGCGAGAGGTGAAAGTGAACGACGAACGCGAAGACCTGATCCGCAGGATCAACGAGACGCAACGCAACCTGGGACGCGTCTTCGCCCAGCATCCGTCTCCCCTGTTCACCTCCAACCTCACGATGCGCCAGCTCAAGGTCGTCATGCTCCTGTCCGCGCGCGGCGGCTCGGCCAGCGGCCAGGAGATCGCCGCCGGCCTCGGCGTCGGCCCCGGCACCGTCACCGGCATCGTCGACCGCCTCCTCGCCCAGGGCCTCGTCAGCCGGCACGAGGACCCCCACGACCGGCGCGTACGCCGGGTCGAGCTCACCGCCGCCGGCGCCGCCTTCCTCGAGGAGGTCAACAGCGTCGGCAGCCAGCAGATGCGCCGCATCATGGACCACCTCGACACCGAGACCCTGCGCGCGCTCGACGAGGTCACCCGGGCGATCTGGGCCGCCGCGGAGAAGCTCGGCGGCTCCTGACCCCGGCGGCCCCCGGCGGCCCCTACGCGGGGGAGCTTTCGGCCAGGCGGGACAGAACGGCCGGCAACTCGCCCTCGTAGGCCACCGTCAGCCGGCGCGTCGCCCGCGTCACCGCCACGTACAGGTCCCGCCCGCCCATCGGCGACTGCTCCAGGATGCCCGCCGGGTCCACCACCACGACCGCGTCGAACTCCAGCCCCTTGGCCTGCGTCACCGTCAGCACCGTCACCGGCGCGTCCAGGTCGGCCGCCGGGAACTCCCGGGCCACCAGCTCGCGCAGCGCGTCGGAGGTCACCACCCCGACCCGGCCCTCACCGATCGCCGCCCGTTCCTGCGCCACCAGCTCCACCAGCCCTTCGGCCGGCCTGTCCAGCGGGACCCGCACCGCGCGCGGCGCCGACTCCCCCGACCGCACCGACTCCGGCGGCTCCTGCGCCGGGTCGAAGGCGCGCAGCACGTCCGCCGCCACGTCCATGATCTCCACCGGCGTCCGGTAGTTGACCCTCAGGTGCTCCATCCGCCACCGGCCCCGCAGGTAGGGGTCCAGCACCTCGCCCCACGACAGCGCCCCGGCCGCCGAACCCGTCTGCGCGATGTCGCCCACCACCGTCAGCGACTTGGCCGGCACCCGCCGCATCACCATCCGCCACGCCATCGGCGACAGCTCCTGCGCCTCGTCCACGATGACATGCCCGTACGCCCAGCCGCGGTCGGCCGCCGCCCGGTCGGCCGTGGTCAGCTCCGCGCCCGGGTCGGCGTGCCGCCCGGCCAGCACGTCCGCCCGCGCGAAGACGCCCTCCTCGGCCACGCCGGTGGTCTGCAGCACCTCGCTCGCGAACAGCAGCTCCTCGTCCTGCTCCGCCCTCGTACGGCGGGAGGCCGCGCGCCGCGCCGAGTCGTCCTCGCCCAGCAGCTCGGCCGCCTCGTCCAGCAGCGGCACGTCCTCCACCGTCCACGGCGCGTCCGCCGGGCGCACCAGGGGCGCCCCGTCCAGGCCGGGCGGCATGACCGACGCGAGCGCCCGCGGGTCCGACAGCAGACCGGCGATCAGCCGCTGCGGCGTCAGCTCCGGCCACAGGCCCTCGACGGCGCGGCGCACGGCCGGCTCGTCCCACAGCCGCCCCGAGGCCAGGTCCAGGTCCAGCTCGTCCAGGTCGCCCTCCAGGTCCAGCGGCTGGGCCAGCTCCTCCATCTCCGGGTCGCCGTTGGCGAGCTCCTCGATGTGCAGCGACTCCTCCAGCGCCCGCGCCTCCGCCCGGGCCAGCTCCTTCAGCAGCTCGCTCACGTACAGCTTGCGGGCCATGTTGTGCGGCAGCCGCACCGCCCGCGCCCGCTCGTGCAGCCGCACGCACGTCTCGTGCGGCACCCGCAGCGCCAGCCCGTCCAGCTCCACCACCAGGTCGCCCTCCGGCGGCCGGCGGCGCAGCTCCAGCGCCGCGGCCACCACCCCGGCCATCCGCAGGTCGCCCTTGACCACCGCGGCGGCCGGCGCGTCGACCGCCGTCGCCCGCACGCCCGGGAACATCTCCCCGGCCGTCGTCATCACCACCTGCGTCTCCCCCAGCGACGGCAGCACCTGGCCGATGTAGCGCAGGAACATCGCGTTCGGGCCGACCACCAGCACGCCGCGCCGCTCCAGGACGTCGCGGTGGGTGTAGAGCAGGTACGCCGCCCGGTGCAGCGCCGCGACCGTCTTGCCGGTGCCCGGGCCGCCCTGCACCACCAGCGCCCCCTGCAGGCCGGCCCGGATCACCCGGTCCTGCTCGGTCTGGATGGTGGCCACCACGTCGCCCATCCGGCCCGTACGGCCCCGGCGCAGCGCCGCCAGCAGCGCCGCCTCCCCCACCAGCGTGCGCCGGTCGCTCTCGCTCATCCGCTCCAGGTCGAACACCTCGTCGTCGATCGCGACGACGCGGCGGTCCTTCAGATGCAGGTGGCGGCGGCGCAGCAGGCCGCCGGGGTCGGTGGCCGTGGCCACGTAGAACGGCCGCGCCGCCGGCGCCCGCCAGTCGATCAGGACCGCCTCGTGCCGCTCGTCGCGCAGCCCGATCCTGCCGATGTAGGTGCTGGGGCCGGAGCGCTCGTCGATCCGGCCGAAGCACAGGCCCCGCTCGACCGCGTTGAGCTGCGCCAGCCTGCGCGCCTGCTCCGAGGCCAGGGCCTCACGCTCGACCATCGCCTGACGGGTGCCGCCGCCGCGGCCGTACGCCTGGCGCAGCGCCGTCTGCGCGCGTTCCCTGGCGAGGTCGAGCAGTTCGTACAGCCACGACACGGTGCGCTGCTCGGTGTCAAGGGCTTCGGCGAGACCATCTTGACGGTTAGCCATCGAGTGATATACTCCTATCGGGAAGCCTGTGAAAGCTGGCGCGTAAATGCGAGTATTCGAGCTTACTCCGCGCCGCCACGCCCGCGCAATCTCCGCACCCTCCCCCACGCGCGCGCCCCGCATCCGCCCAGGTGCTACCTTGTGCGACCGTGTCGCACTATCTGCAGGAGCTGTTCTCCCTCCACGGCCGCCGCGCCCTCATCACCGGCGGCAGCTCCGGAATCGGTTACGCCATCGCCGAGGCCGTCGGCCGCGCCGGAGCCGACGTCGTCCTCGTCGCCCGCCGCCCCGCCGAGCTCGACCAGGCCGCCGCCCGCCTGCGCCGCCACGGCGTCACCACCACCTGCATCAGCGCCGACCTCGCCGACCGCGGCGACGTCCAGCGCGTCTGCGACAGCATGGAAGACACCGCGGGGGAGATCGACATCCTCGTCAACAACGCCGGCAACAACATCCGCAAACCCATGGCCGAGCTGACCACCGACGACTACGAGCTCACCGTCGCCGTCAACCTCACCGCCCCCTACCTGCTCGGCCAGCACTTCGGCCCGCGCATGGCCGCCCGCGGCTGGGGCCGCATCATCAACATCGGCTCCCAGCAGTCCATCAGCGCCTTCGGCGACAGCGGCGCCTACGGAGCCGCCAAAGCCGGCCTCGCCGGACTCACCCGCTCCCAGGCCGAAGCCTGGTCCACCGCCGGCGTCTGCGTCAACACGATCATCCCCGGCTTCGTCCTCACCCCGCTGACCGCCCCCGCCCAGGCCATCCCCGGCCGCGTCGAAGCCCTCGCCGCCCGCCACATGACCGGCCGCAACGGCGTCCCGGAGGACTTCGCCGGCGCGGCGGTGTTCCTCGCCGGAAACGCATCAGCGTTCGTCACCGGCCAGATGCTGTTCGTCGACGGCGGCTTCTCCGTCCACTAGCGCCGGCCGCACCCGCAGCGGCAGGTGCCGCGGACCACGCAACATCGCATTGCGCCGGTAAGGCGGCGGATCCTCCACCAACGTGACGGCCCCGAGAAGCGGAATCAGCGCGCCCAGCGCCGCCTGGGCCTCGATCCGGGCGAGCGGCGCGCCGTAACAGAGATGGACGCCGCCGCCGAAACCGAGATGCTGGTTGTCCGCCCGGGCCGGATCGAACCGGTCCGGCTCACGAAACCGCCAGGGATCACGGTTGCCCGACGCGATCACGAGGATCAGAGGCTCACCTTTGGGCACCACGGAGCCGGCGATGTCGAGGTCGACCAGAGGGACACGCCTGCGCAGATGCACCGGAGGCTCGTAGCGCAGCAACTCCTCCACCGCGCCGGGCAGCAGACCCGGATCCCGGCGCAGCCGGTCGAGCTCCTCAGGATGACGCAACAGCGTCAAAACCCCGTTCGCGATCAGGTTGACCGTGGTCTCGTGACCGGCGATGAGCAGCAGGACGGCCGTCTCCGCCAGCTCCTCCCGCGTCAGCCGCAGGCCCGGATCCGGCTCGTTGACGAAGGCCGACAGCATGTCCTCGCCCGAACCCCCACGGCGCTGCTCGGCGAGATCCACCAGGTACCGGCCCATCTCCATCCGCGCCTGCCGGCCCGTACGCGCCCGCTCCGCGGCCTCCTCGCCCGGCTGCACGTCGGCCGAGGCGACGACGAGGTCCGACCAGCGGCGGAACAACGGCTCGTCCTCCCGCGGGACGCCCAGCAACCGGCAGATGACCGTGACCGGCAGAGGATAGGCGAAGTCGTCGACGAGATCGATCTCCGCCCGGCCCCGGAGCCCGTCCACCAGCTCACCGGTGAGCTCGGCGATCTGACCACGCATGGCGTCGACCCGGCCAGGGCTGTGCGGCGGGCCGAACGGCCGCATCGCCAGCGTCCGCAGCCGATGATGCGCCGGATCGTCGAGGAGGAGAAAGGGAAGCTCCTCCCGCTCCGACAGGACCGGATCACGAACCAGGCCGTTACGGGGATCGACACTCACCCGCGGATCATGAAGCAAGGCGTTGATCTCGTGGTACGTGCCCACCAGATGACTGCCGTCCGCCTGCCGCACCACCGGACCGGCCTCACGCAACTCCGCGTACAAAGGGTAAGGATCAGGACGGCAGGCGTAGTCCGTGATCCGTTCCAGCAGGGTGTCAGCGGTCATGGCGTCTCGGCTCCTCGTGAACGGGCGCGACAATCAGGCATGCCGCACCACCGTCAGCCGGCGATCCGGCAGATGGCCGGTGAGCGCGACCGTCGGACCGTGCGACAACCTCTTCGGGTCCGGCACATCGGAAGGAATCGTCAGCTCCGCGGCGAGCGGCCGGTCCGCCGCACCAGGCCCCGGCGGAAACGGAGCAGCCGTCTCGATCAGATGCTCGTAGTACTCGAGCGACTTGGCCATGTTGACGGTGACCGCCGCGGTCACCCGGCCCCGGTAGCCGTACACCACGGCCAGGCGGCGCTCGTCCAAAGACCCCTGCGCGAGCACGATCTGATCGGAGAACGTGGGCACGCCCACCGACTTGATGTTGAGCCCGAACTGGCTCGACCAGAACGCCGGCAACGAAAGATGAGGACGCCGCAGCGGCCCCGGACTGATCATGTTGTGCGCCGCCACCTCGGCCTGCGCCACCGCATTGCCCCAGTGCTCCAGCGAGAGCAACTGGTACTCGAACAGCGGATGCGGAAACCGGGACACGTCACCGGCGACGAAAACGTCATCGGTGACGATCCCGTACATGTCGAAAGCCCGGCACCCGGCGTCGCACGCCACCCCGCGCGGACCCGCCGCCAGCCCGGCATCCGCCAGCCACTCGACGTTACGCACCGCCCCCAACGCCACCACGCACACATCCGCGTCGACACGGCCACCGTCGGACAGATCCGCCCCGGCGAACCGGCCCCTCCCGTCCCCGCGCAGCGCGGTCACCGTCACCCCGCAACGCAGATCCACACCATGCGCACGCTGCACCCCCGCGGCGAGCTTCGACAGCGTGCCACCGAGCGCCCCCACCAAAGGCGCCGGACCGCGCTCGGTGACCGTCACCTCCAGCCCCCGCTCCCGGCAGGCCGAGGCGATCTCCGAACCGGTGAAACCGCCACCAATCACCAGCACCCGCCGCGGCCCCGCCGCCAGCCGCTCGGCCAGCCGCCCGGCGTCGTCACACGTGCGCAAGGTGAACACCCCGTCCAGAGCCGCCTCCTCCGCATGAGGCCAGGGCCGCGCCCGCGTCCCGGTCGCGATCAGCAAACGGTCATAGGCAAGCCACTCCCCGTCCGCCAGCAACACCCGCTTCCGCAGGGGATCCAGACCGGTGGCCGGCATCCCGAGCAGCCACTCGGCGTCCGGGTTCCGCCGCATCGGCAGCCCCGTCCCGTCCGCCGCCGCCTGACCGAGCAACACCTGCTTCGACAGCGGCGGCCGGTCATAGGGCGGATGAGGCTCGTCCCCCACCACCGTCAGCGAACCGATGAAGCCCTGCTCACGCAGCGCCTCCGCGGCCCGCAGCCCCGCCAGCGACGCGCCGACCACGACGATGCGGCCCTCGCGCGGATCACCGTCCACCGGAGCCCACCTCCTCTCCGAGGAGGATGGCCTGGACCGGGCACGCCGCCGCGGCCTCACGCACCCGCCCGACCTGGCCGGCGGGGACGGCCGGGTCGTACAGCAGCGCCTCCTCCCCATGCAGGTGGAACACCTCCGGTGCGAGGAACACGCACTGCGCATAGCCCTGGCAGCGCGTGAGGTCCACGACGATCTGCATCCCACCGCTCCCTCCGTCGCCTCCCCCCGGTTCCTGCCCGGAGCGACGGCAAAGAGAAATCGGATGAGCGGCGAGGAAACGGCAATACCCGACGGTTCAGGCAGGTGGCCGCGCCGGCGCACCGGCCTGAACCTCGGCCCGCCTCTCCACACGACTGCCCCGCGGCAGCGTCACCGCCATGATGGTGCTCGGAATGTCCAGCTCGATGCGGTGCCACCGCCCACGAGGCACGATCGCGGCCGTACCCGCCGTCAGCCTGACCTCCTCCTCCTCCTCCTGCCCAGGCCCCTCCGGACGGAGAAAGAGGCGAATCTTCCCGACCAGGCAGGAGACGATCTCCTCGGCCTCCGGATGAACCTCCCAGTGACCGACGTGCACGTCCGCACCCGTCCTGGCATGGAACGCCGTCAGCCGCCAGCCGTCCTGGTCGGGGTCAGCGGTCCTTCTCCCGGCGCGGATCCCGCCCTCCTGACCGAGGTGGATGGACGAGGCGAACAGATCGATCGGGGTCACACTCATACCGGGAATTCTTCGCCGGCCACACCCCGGGAACATCCGGCGAGCGGAGCGAACTTCCCCTACCTCATCGGGACCGACGACCGGCCCGCGTACGACACCGGAAGTACACCCCCTCGCTTCACCTGCCACCTGTCGGGCAGATGCCGGTCATGAACGCACAAGACGGGACAAACACCGACCTCCCCGCGGCGGTAGGCCGAGTCAACGGAGAAAGCGACATCGTCGCCGAACGCTCCGGAGGCGACGTCCACACCTCCTCCCCACGCCCCGTACCCGCCGAGCCCATCGAACCCCCGCCCAACCCCGAACGCAAAGCCGAAGAGGAACGACACGAGACAGCCACCGACACCGGACAAGAACGCCCAGGAGCCGAACCAACCGGCTGAGCGCCCCCGACCCCGCCGCACGCCGCACCGGGCGGCGGGGCCAAAGTCGAGCACCGAGGTCAGAACTTGGTGATCTTGGGCACAGCCTGCGCGATGAGCAAGCCCCCGGTGAAGTTGATGTCGACGTTCCACAAGCCGTGGCAGACCAGATTCACCGGGCCGGGCGCGGTGGTGGTGACCGCACTCTCAAACGAGAGCGCACCCGTTTCCTCGGCACCCACGGTTGCTGCCTGCCAGCCCTTCATGGGTCGGCTGTCGGGAGTACCGCTGGGGTTCTGCTCGAAGATCGTTTCGGCGTGGAGGAGGTAGGAGCCGGCGGCAGGCAGGGGCACCGAGGCAATCTGGACGGGCTCCGGATGCCGATACACGGAGAAGTTGGGGCCGTTGACAAACACCTCCCCTCTGTTGATGGTGTTTGTGCTTTTTCTGTTTGGTTCGCTATTGCAGTGAAACCACCGAGCGTCTTTACAAAGTAGATCACTAGTTCCGTAGCGGGGGCGGCGGGGGAGGAAAAGGGACGACGATCGACGACCGGAAGGAAACGGATGGCGGCCCACGTCCCACCCCCAGCCGACCACACAGCCGAAGTCCCGCTCAACGTCACCGTGTGGAGCGAGAACTACCACGAGCAGCGTGAGGAGGAGGTACGCCGCCGCTACCCCACCGGCATCCACGGCGCCATCGCCGACGGGCTGCGCGAGGCGCTGGGCCCGCGGGCACGGGTCCGTACCGCCGTCCTGGAGGAGCCCGAGCACGGGCTCACCGACGAGGTCCTCGCCGCCACCGACGTGCTCACCTGGTGGGGGCACATGGCGCACGAGGAGGTGGACGACAAGGTCGTCGAGCGCGTACGACGCCGCGTGCTCGGCGGCATGGGTCTGCTCGTGCTGCACTCCGGCCACTACTCCAAGATCTTCCGCTCGCTCATGGGCACCACGTGCACGCTCAACTGGCGTGACGCCGGCGAACGCGAGCTGGTCTGGACGGTCTCCCCCGGCCACCCCATCGCCCGCGGCGTCCCCCACCCGCTGGTCATCGAGGCGCAGGAGACCTACGGCGAGCCGTTCGGCATCCCCCAGCCCGACGAGCTGGTCTTCGTCAGCGGCTTCGCCGGCGGCGAGGTGTTCCGCAGCGGCTGCTGCTACCGCCGCGGACTCGGCCGCGTCTTCTACTTCAGCCCCGGCGACCAGAACTACCCCGTCTACCACCATCCGGACGTACGGCGGGTGCTGGCCAACGCGGTCCTGTGGGCCGCCCCGGACGCCGGGACCGGCGAGCCGCTCCAGAACGCCCACACCCCGATCACCTGGTAGGGGGCACGATGACGTCAGCGACGTTCGCGACCGTGGAAGCGGACCGGCCGCTGCGCGCGGTGATCGCCGGAGCCGGGTTCATCGGCGGGCAGTGGGCGCCCGAGCTGCTCGCCCACCCCGGCGTCGAACTGGCCGGCTGGGTGGACGTGGCCCCCGAGCGGGCCCGCGCCGCCGCCCACGCCCTCGGCCTGGACGACCTGCCCACCGGCGCGTCCCTGACCTCGCTGCTGGACGGCGAGGAGCCCGACTTCGTCGTCAACTGCACCGTCCCGCAGGCCCATTACGAGGTGACGGTGACGGCGCTGCGGCGCGGGGTGTCGGTGCTGAGCGAGAAACCGATGGCCGTCACCCTGGACGAGGCCCGCTCCATGGTGCGCGCCGCCGACGAGTCCCGCCGGCTGTTCGCCGTCAGCCAGAACCGCCGCCACCAGCGCGGCCTGGTCGCCTACCGGCGCACCGTGGCCGAGCTGGGGCCGGTCGGGCTGATGACGTCGGAGTTCTTCATCCCGTACCGGGGGGCGGCGTTCCTGTCCACGCTGGAGCACCCGCTGCTGCAGGACATGGCGATCCACCTGTTCGACGCGGCGCGGGCGGTGTCGGGAGCCGATCCGGTGTCGGTGTACTGCGAGTCGTTCCGGCCGGCATGGACCTGGTACCCGGGCGCGTGCTCGGCCACGGCGATCTTCGAGATGACCGGCGGGCTGCGCTACACCTTCACCGGGAGCTGGTCGGCGCCCGGCCTGCCGACGTCGTGGACCGGCTCCTGGCGGGCGACCGGCCCGCGCGGCACCGCCTTATGGGACGGCGACGGCGACCCGGTGGCCGAACCGGCCAAGGGCGAGGTCGTACGGGCCTGCAAGCAGGAGGACGACCCCTACCCGGAGCGGCCCCGGCGCTTCGGCGGGCTGGCCGAGGGGCTGGAGGAGTTCGTGACCGGGCTGCGCACCGGGCGGGCGCCGCAGGGCGAGTGCCACGACAACATCCGCAGCCTCGCCATGGTGACGGCGGCCCTGGAGTCGGCCCGCACCGGAATGCGAACGCCTGTCATGACGTAGCGGGATGTGGTTCGCTGAACGGATGCCGATCCTGCGCGCCACGCTCGTGGCCGGCCTGCCGGCGCCCGCGGCGGCCGCGCTGCTGACCCTGGCCGGCCGGCCGGAGCCCGCCGGGCCGCTCATCGGCGTGCTCGCGGGCCTGCTGTTACGGGGGTCGCCCGCCGCGGCGGCCCTGGCCACCCTGTGGGGAGGCGCGTGGGCGGTGCTCGCGACCGAGCTGGCCGAGATCGAGACCGCCGACGCGATGGGGAGCTGGCTGGAGTGGCCCGGCTGGCCCGGGTGGGCGGTGGGGGCCGTGCTCGCGTACGCGCTGGCCGCCCGCCACACGCCCGGCGGTGTCCGGGGTGTGCCGGGCGGCGTCCGGACCTCCCGGCCCCCGGTGGCGGCGGTGACGGTCGCCGCGGTGGCGGGCGCGGTGCTGGCGGCGGGGCAGCTCGCCGCCGCGCGGGCGGCCGGGCTGACGCTGTGGACGGACTACCACCCGTACGACGGGCCCGGCTGGTACCGGGACCTCACCTCCGCCCTGTGGTACCCGGCCGCGTCGGTCGTGCTGGCGTCGGTGCTCGCCGGGCGGCTGCGGGGCGGGCGTGAGTCGTGGGCCGCCGTGCCGG
Source organism: Nonomuraea sp. LP-02 (assembly GCF_036289125.1). Lineage (NCBI taxonomy): Bacteria > Bacillati > Actinomycetota > Actinomycetes > Streptosporangiales > Streptosporangiaceae > Nonomuraea > Nonomuraea sp. LP-02. The sequence continues at coordinate 2,025,141 of NZ_JAXCLK010000001.1, forward strand.
TCGCCGCCTGGCTGGGCGCGGCGCTGGCCGGCGGCCCGGTGCAGTACGCGCAGGCCCTCGGCGTGACCGTCGAACCCCCGGGCGTGGCGCTGCTGGCCTCGCTGGCGGGCGGCGGCATCGGGGCCGCCGCCGGAGTCCTCGCGCTGCGGCACCCGGGGGCCGCAGCAGGGCTGGTGGGTTTCGTCGCGCTCCGCACCCTGCAGGCCCTCGACCGCGGCCCGGGAGAGTGGCCGGAGCCCCTCGAAGTGATCGCGGACCCGCTGCTGCTGGTGACGCCGTTCGTGGTGGTGGCGGTGGTCGCGGCCCGCACGGCACGACGGGCCGCGAGGAGGGGGCCCGGCCTCGTCGCGGGGCTGGCCGGCCCCCTCCTCATCTGGTCCGTCTACGCGGCGGTCGGGCCTAGGGCCTACGACCACAGCACGCAGAGCGGCCCGTACGCGCAGGCGCTGCTGACCGCGCTCCTCGCCCCGGCCGTGGCCTTAGCCGCCGCGCAGATCGCCGTGCTCACAGGCCGTAGCGGCTCTTCAGGTGACGCCACCAGTCACGGAACATCCACGCGTCGAAGTCCGTGATCGACGTCGCGCTGCCCGCCTTCATGAGGAAGCAGCACACGCCGGTCGGCGTCCAGTCGTAGAAGTCGTCCAGCCCGAACGAGTGGCCTATCTCGTGCAGCAGGATGTGCATGTTGGCGGCGTTCAGGTTGGACAGGTAGTACTCGCTGCCGACCCGCTGCCCCCAGTCGCCCCCTGCGCCCCCGGAGAACCCGGCGGTCAGCCACAGGGACATGTCGTAGTGGTGGGACGCGCCGCCCGGGCAGTTCGGATAATTGCCGCTCTGGTTGAAGAAACGGCCGCACGGCTCGGAGCACTGGGGCGCGTTCTCGCGGATGTTGTTGACGTAGACGTCCACGCTGGTGTCGCTCCACTGGAGCTGGGCGCGGTCGCGCACGGCCCAGCCGACGACCTTGAGCGGCACATCCGCGTACGGCCAGCCGTTGTGCCCGGCCATGACGTCCATCCACTTCTTGAACTGGCGGGCCAGCGCCGCGTGGATCTGGTCACGCTGGGCGGCGGTCACGTTGGCACTGGAATCCCAGCGGACGCAGTAGTTGATGGAGCCGCGGTTGGCCATGATCTGGTCCCAGCCGTAGTTGCGGAACCCGTACGGGTTGGAGTACGTCGACTCGACGTGCCGCCACACCTCGTCGAGCGGGGTGACGAGGGAGGAGGGCGGGTTCCAGCCGCTGGTGCCGCCGCCGGTGTCCGGCGTGAACGCCCGCACCTCCAGCAGCCCCACCGACGCCTGGCCGCTCTGCAGCACGACCCGCAGCCGCGTGGTGCTGACCTGGGAGAAGGACGCGGTGTTGTAGGTGTCGGCGGCCACCGGGTACGAGGCGGAGATGTCGGCGTAGGCGCTGCCGGTCCAGTACTGGAGCTTCCAGGAGGCCGGGACGCGCACGCCGCCGCCGTCGTCGAAGAAGTAGACGTCGGCCGAGCGCAGGTTCTGCGCCGACGCCCAGGTCAGCTCCGCCCACTGCGTGCCGGTCTGCGGCCAGGTGCCCCAGCGGCGGTTGACGGTGTCGTTCGAGCGTGGCGGGTCGATGCCGTCGTTGATCGCCGCCACGCTCTCCCACGCCGAGGTGTAGGAGGCCGACGGGGTGGCCGAGCGGGCCACGTTGGTGTCCGCCGCGGCCTCCCGCAGCGGGAACAGTAACGTCATGAGCAGCAGAAGGGGCAGGATGGCCAGGCGTCTCATAGGATCGGGTCCCCTTTGGTAGCGCTAACATGCCCTGATACGCGACTCCGTCGTCCCGTGCGAGCTTTGATCGCATGTCACCGGCATGACGTCAACCGGCGCGCGGACGCGGTGCCGGACGACCTGCGGCTTCCCCCTGAAACTTTCAGCTCGTCCGGGGGCCGCCGGGCGCCGCGCTCACCAGGAGGTCAGGACGGCGGCGATCCCGGCGGGCAGGCCGAGCAGGCGCAGCGCGCCGGGGACCGAGGGGCCCATCGCGGCCGCGGCCTCGGCGGCCTGGCGGTAGCGCGTCGCGGCGGCGGCCTGGTCGCCGCGCCCGGCGGCCACCCGGCCGAGGCCGACGAGGATGCGTACCTGGGTGCCTAAGCTTTTGACCCAGTGCGGGTCGTTGCGTTCCAGCGCGCCGGTGTAGAGCCGCTCCGCCTCGGCCAGGTCGCCGTCCAGCAGCGCGAGGTCACCGAAACCGCGCAGCGCCGCGGCCAGACCGGACGAACTGCCGGCACGGCGAGCCAGCGCGGCGGCCGCGCCATAGCCGGCCCGCGCCGCCGCGAAATCCCCCGCGGCATCCCCCGAGATGAGGTAGTCGGCCCGGTTGACCAGGAAGTCGACATGGTCCTCCAGCGCGCCGAGCTGACCCGTCAGCATGAGCGCCCGATCGGTCAGGGCGATCGCCTCCGCGTGGTCGCCGCGCCCACTCGCCACCCCGGCGAGAACGTCCAGCACCAGCGCCAGGCCCCAGCGGTCGCCGGTCGCGCGGAACCCCACGGCGGCCGCGCGGAAAGCGTCCTCCCCCGCCGCGGCGCCGCCCGTCCCCAGCGCGTCGAAACCACTGACATAGTGCGAAAGCGCCCGCGCCCACGGATCGGGGCAGTCCCGCTGCGCCGACACCAGCGTGAACGCGTCCCCCGGATCCTTCTCGCCGGCGTTGCGCATCATCCACAACAGCAGCGCGGCCGGATGGCGGCCCGCCCGGTCACCCGGCCACGCGGCGGCCAGCGCCTCGCCCGCCGCCGCCGCGTGCCGCAGCCACAGCTCCCGCCCAGCGGGGACGGCGGCCGCGTGCAGGACGCAGATCGCGTACTCCTCACCGAGCCCGTCGTCCTGCGGCGGCTCACCGGACAGCAACGCGATCGCGTGCGGCGCCGCCGAGGCGGACACACCCCGGATCCACAGGTACGCCGAGGCCGCCGCCAGCAGCCGCAGCCCGAGCGCCCGCTCCCCCGCCCCGGCCGCCCACCGCAACGCCGCCAGCAGGTTGCCGTGCTCAGCCCCCAGGACCGGCAGCCAGTCGAGCTGCTCGGCGCGGAGCAGGTGCGCGTCGGCCGCCCGCGCCAGCTCCAGCAGCTGCCGGGCGTGGGCGCGCCGGGCCGCCTCGCCCTCGCCCGCCTCCTCCAGCCGTTCGGCCCCGTACGCGCGAATCGTCTCCAGCATGCGCACCCGGCCGTCGCCCGCGACCTCCAGCAGCGACTTGTCGGCCAGCGACTCCAGAACGTCACCGCCGGCCCCGCACACCTCCCGGGCGGCCCGCCTGCTCGCGCCGCCCGCGAAGACGGTGAACCGGCGCGCCGCCCGCCGCTCCTCGGGCGACAGCAACTCCCAGCTCCACGCGACGACCGAACGCAGCGTACGGTGCCGCTCGTCGGCCGTACGGGCGCCCCGCGCCGTCACGCCGAGCACGTCGTCCAGCCGCGCCGCCAGCTCCCGCACGTCCAGGGTGCGCAGCCGCGCGGCCGCCAGCTCGATCGCCAGCGGCAGATCGTCGAGGGCCGCGCAGATCCGCCGGACGAGACCGGGATCAGCGGCGAGACCACGCCCGGCGGCGGCCGCCCGGTCGGCGAACAGGCGGACCGCCGCCGCGCCGTCGAGCGGGCGCACCGGCCACACGTGCTCGCCGATGACCGCGAGCGGCTCCCGGCTGGTCGCCAGCACCCGCAACCGCGGACACGCGGACAGCAGCCGCGCCGCCAGCGCCGCGGCCTCGTCGATCAGATGCTCGCAGTTGTCGAGCACGAGCAGCAGCTCCCGGTCCGACAACGCCGCGACGAGCCGCTCCAGCGGCGCCCACGCCCCGCCCGCGAGCTGGAGCCCGTCGTGGCGCAGGCCCAGCGCGGCCAGCAGCGCCTGGGGCAGCCCGCCGCCGTCGCTCAACGCCGCCAGCTCGGCGAAGCACACCTCACCGTCCGCGCCGGCGGCGACCTCGACCGCCAGCCGGGTCTTGCCGACGCCACCCGGCCCGGTCAGCGTGACCAGCCGCGCCGTCCCCAGCAGAGCGGCGACCCCGGCCACCTCGCGGTCCCTGCCCACGAAGGAGGTGAGCTGCGCGGGCGGCGCGGCGGGCGACGGCGCAGGACCGGCGGCCAGCAGCTCGCGGTGCAGCGCGGCCAGCTCCGGCGAGGGGTCGGCGCCCAGCTCGCCGGCCAGCCGCCGCCGGGTCTCCTCGAACACCACCAGCGCCTCCGCCTGCCCGCCCCCGGCCGACAGGGCCCGCATGAGCAGCGCGGCCGTCCGTTCCCTGAGCGGATGCCGGCGGGCCAGCTCCCGCAGCTCCGGCACCGCCGCGCGGTGCTCACCCAGCCGCAGCTCGCCCTCGATGCGGTCCTCCAGCGCGGCCAGCCGCAGCTCCTCCAGCCGCGCGGCGGCGGCGCGGGCGCTCTCGCCGTCGGGCAGCCCGGCCAGCGCGGGCCCGCGCCACAGCCCCAGCGCCTCGCGCAGCAGCCGCACCGCGGCCCCGGCGTCGCCCTCGCGCAGCGCCGACCGGCCCTCGGCGGCCAGCAGCTCGAAACGGACGGCGTCGACCGCGTCCGCCGGCACCACGATCCGGTAGCCGGCGCCGGTCCGCTCGATGGCCGCCGCCGGCCCGAGGGCCGCGCGCAGCCGCGACACCTGGGACTGCAGCGCGTGCGCCGACGGCTCCACCCCCTGACCGAGCTCCCCCGCCAGCCGTTCGGCCGGCACCACCGCACCGGGACGCAGCAGCAGCAGCGCCAGCAGGGCGCGGCGGGCCGGCCCGCCCAGCGGCGCCTCGGTGCCGTCGTCGCGCCAGGCCCGCGTCTCGCCGAGGATTCCGAACCGCATGCCGGTGATTATCCACCGGCCCCGCGACCGGACGCCGGGACGTGCGGGACGGGTCAGGCGGCGCCGAGCGGGCCGAGCCAGGTGCCGCCCGAGACGTCGATCGTCTGGCCGGTCACCCAGCGGCTGTCCGGCCCGGCCAGGAACGCGACGACGTCGGCGACGTCCTCGGGCTCGCCGAGCCGGCCGAGCGCGGTGATCGCCTCCAGCCCGGCGACGAGCTCGGGCAGGGAGGTGTGCCCGGCCGTCATGTCGGTGCGCACGACGCCGGGCGCGACCGTGTTCACCGTGATGCCGCGCCGGCCCAGCTCGTTGGCCAGCGTCGGGGCCAGCGACTCCAGGGCGGCCTTGCTGACGGTGTAGGCGATCTGCATGGTGACGGCGAAACGGCTGGCCGTGGAGCCCATGTTGACGATCCTGCCGCCGTCGTTCAGCAGCGGCAACGCCCGCTGGATCACGAAGAACGGCGCCACGACGTTGATCGCCAGCACCCGCTCCAGCTCGTCCGGCGAAACCTGCGTCACGGGGGAGATGGACGCGATGCCCGCGTTGTTGACCAGCACGTCCAGGCCGCGGTTGGCGAGCCCGGCGGCCAGGCCGTCGAACAGCCGGTCCAGCGCGCCTTCGGCGCCGAAGCGGGCCTGGACGGCGAAGGCCTGGCCGCCGCCGTCCTCGATGCGCGCCACCGTCTCCTTGGCCGCCTCGGCGTTCGCGCCGTAGTGGACGGCGACCAGCGCCCCCTCGGCGGCGAGCCGCAGCGCGACCGCCCGGCCGATCCCCCGCGACGCGCCCGTCACCAGCGCCGTCTTCCCCGTCAGCATGCCCATCGTCCCGTTCCTCCGTGCACAGCCGGTCCCCTGGTGGCCCCGGTGATGGGTTTGACGATGGCTGAAGCCGCTCACCGGACGCTCACCGCAACCTCACCGGCGGAGCGCCTTTACAATGTAGATTTCTAAATACACGATCTCCGTGCTCAGGCGAAGACGTCGCGGGACGGGGTCAGGCGCGCCGACATGTTGCGTTCCATCATGCGCAGCGCCGCCTCGCCGAGGTCCTCGTGGATGGCGGCCACGCAGTCCGGCGGCACCGTCAGGTCCATGTGGCGCACGTACGCGTCCAGCGCGCTGTAGAGCACGCACTGCTCCGTCACCTGCCCCGTCAGCACGACGGTCCCGGCCTCCAGGTGGGTCAGCAGGTACTCCAGGGACGTGCCGAAGAACGCGCTGTGGCGCACTTTGGGCAGGAAGGCGCACTCCGCCGGCGGCAGGATCGGCTCCACCAGGTCCGGCCGCTCCCCCTCCATCGCTCGCTTCTCCAGTTCGTGCCGGTCCGCGGAGAAGTCGCCGTAGTTGTCGTTGACGTAGATCAGCTCCACGTCGTCGCGCTCACGGGCGCGGGCGACGAGCCGCGCCAGAGGCTCCACGATCGGCGCGACGTGCCGGGTGAGCTTGTCGGCGTCCTCATGGTCGTAGGGATTCAGCATGTCGATGACGACCAGCGCGGATGTACTCATGACCCTCACCTTCTCCGGACGGCCGCGGCTAATCCCGTCCGGCGGGTCCTGCGGGGCGGGTGTTGCCAGGGCGCGCCGGCGGTGCCACAGTGCCAATGATGCGCAGTTGGCATCATCTGGGGGCGAAATGTCCTTTTTGTGGCAGAATGCGGGACTGCGTTGCGTCTCCCGCCACCTGGAGGAACCTCATGCGCAGACCCCTAGGGGTGCTCGCCGCCGTCACCACCGTCGCCACCCTCGCCGCCTGCGGCCCGTCCGCCGACGACACCCCGGACGCGGCGGCCGGAGCGGCGCCGAAGATGACCACGCCGGCGGACACCGCGACGCCGGCCCCGTCCGGGCAGCCGGACAAGAAGCCCCAGGAGGCGGACGACTGCCGGGTCAGCGTGGCCCGCCCGGAGGTCGCCACGCTCACCATCGTGGCCGGCGCGGCCCGCCGCGACTGCGTCCGTCCGGCGCTGCTGCGCATCCGCGTCAAGCGCGCCGTCCCCGGCGCCGACCCGGTCGTCAAGAGCGGCGCCACCAGGGACGGCCGGATCACCCTGCGGCTGCCGTGCAAGCCCGGCACGTACTACACGGTCGCCACCGACTACCGGGGCGGGACCGCCACGTCCAAGGCCGTCCGGCTGACCTGCGCCCCGCCCACCCCGGCACGCGCTCACACCACCGCCCCCACCCCCGCTCCCACGGCCCGGCCGACGCAGGCTCCCACCAAGGCGTCCGCCGCGGCCGTCGGCACGGCGGTGGAGAACGAGGTCGTCCGGCTCACCAACGCCGAACGGGCCAAGGGCGGCTGCGGCCCGCTCACCCATGACCTCAGGCTGCGCCGGGCCGCGTTCGGGCACTCGGCCGACATGGCGAAGAACGACTACTTCGAGCACGACTCGCAGGACGGCCGCGACATGGGCGACCGCATCCGCGCCACCGGCTTCACCGGCTCGGCCTGGGCCGAGAACATCGCCATGGGGCAGCGTACGGCGGCCGAGGTCGTCAAGGGCTGGATGAACAGCGACGGCCACCGGCGCAACATCATGAACTGCGCCTACACCCACATCGGCGTCGGCGCCGCCAAGGACGGGCAGGGCCGGCTCTACTGGACGCAGGACTTCGCCCGACGTTGATCCGGGCCGTGACCGGGCAGTGTCGCTGACCACCGCACACCGGCGCGCACGTGACCTACCGTGATGGTATGTGCACGCACGGCTCCGCAGGACGTACAGCGAAGGACCGGCCATGACCCAGACCACTCCCCCCGGCCCGGCCAGGACCGGCGACGGCCCCCACAGCCTGAAGCGCGTGATGGGACCCGGCCTGTTGCTGCTGTTCATCATCGGCGACATCCTCGGCACGGGCGTCTACGCGCTGATGGGCGAGGTCGCCGGCGAGGTGGGCGGCGCCGCCTGGCTGCCGTTCGTCGTCGCCTTCACGGTCGCGCTGATCACCGCCTGCTCCTACCTGGAGCTCGTCACGAAGTACCCGGAGGCCGCGGGCGCCGCGCTCTACGTGGACAAGGCGTTCCGCAGGCACGCCCTGACCTTCCTGGTGTGCTTCGCCGTCATGTGCTCGGGCATCACCTCCGCCTCGGCCGCGGCGCGGGCCTTCGCCGCCAACCTCGTCGAGGGGTTCGGCCTGGGCGGGGGCAACCTCCTCGTGCTGCTCATCGCGGCAGGCTTCATGCTCCTGGTCATGGCCGTCAACCTGCGCGGCGTCGGCGAGAGCGTCAAGGCCAACGTGGTGCTCACCCTGATCGAGCTGTCGGGGCTGCTGCTGGTCATCGTGCTCAGCATGTTCTTCATCCTCGGCGGGCAGGCGGACTTCTCCCGCGTGGTCGCCTTCGAGACCGCCGCCGACAAGAACGTCTTCCTGGCGATCAGCACCGCGACGTCGCTGGCCTTCTTCGCCATGGTGGGCTTCGAGGACTCGGTCAACATGGCCGAGGAGACCAAGGACCCGGTGCGGACGTTCCCGCGGATGATGTTCACCGGGCTCGGCATCACCGGGCTGATCTACGTCCTGGTGTCGATCTGCGCCGTCGCCGTGGTGCCGGTCGGGCAGCTCGCCGGCAGCGAGACGCCGCTGGTGACCGTGGTGCGGACGGCGACGCCGGACTTCCCGATCGCCGGCCTGATGCCGTTCATCTCCATGTTCGCCGTCGCGAACTCCGCGCTGATCAACATGATGATGGCCAGCCGGCTCCTCTACGGCATGGGCAGGCGGGGCGTGCTGCCGCCCGTCCTGGCCTCGGTGCACCCGGTCAGGCGCACGCCGCAGGCGGCGATCCTGTTCACCACCGTGCTGGCCGTCGGGCTCATCGTCCTCGTCTCCCTGGATCCGGAGAGCCCGGTCGTGGCGCTGCTGGGCGGGACGACGTCGCTGCTGCTGCTCGCCGTGTTCGCCGCCGTCAACGTGGCCGTGCTGGTCCTGCGGCGGGACCGGGTGGAGGTCGCGCACTTCAACGCGGGCCGGGTCCTGCCCGTGCTGGGCACGATCACCTGCCTCTACCTGGTGCTGCCGTGGTCGTCCGGGCGGCCGGCCGGCCAGTACGAGATCGCGGGCGTGCTGCTGGTGCTCGGGGTGGCCCTGTGGCTGGTGACCCGGCTGGCCATCAGGCCCAGGACCTGACGCGCGGGCCGGTGCCGGTCCCCGGGTCAGGGGCCGAGGATCAGCCGGCGCACCGCCTCCTCCCCCTCCCCCAGCACGGCCGCGGCCCGGTCGAGCGAGTCGTCCACGGCGGCGGCGAACGCCCCCGGACCGCCGAGCGCCGCGACCGTGGCGGCGGGCAGGAACTTGACCAGCAGCGCCGCCGTGCCCGGCGGCAGGCCCGCGAAGTGCACGGTGAGCAGGCCGTGGTCGCGCAGCAGCACCATCGCCAGCGCGGCCGTGGCCTCGATCGGCTCCAGCGGCGGCGCACCGGGACCGGCGCGGCGGGCCAGCTCCGCGTTGAGCGCCTCCCCCGGCAGGCGGGTGATGAACGGGGTGTCCTGGACGAGCTCGCCGCCGAGCCGCTCGCGCAGCGCCGCACCGACCAGCCGGGTCGAGGCGATCAGCTCGCGGACGCGTTCGTCGGTGTAGGTCTCCAGGGTGCGTACGACGGCCGGGTACAACACCGGGCGGCACTCGCTGCCCAGCTCGTAGGCCCTGGCCCGGGCGCGGGCCACCAGGTCGGCCCGGCCGCCGAGCAGGCCGACGCGGGGGCCGGCGACGCCGTACTTGTCCAGGCCGGTGGCGCCGAGGTCGGCGCCGAGCCGCAGCGTGCGGGGCTGGCCGAGGGCGGCCGGGCCGACCCGCGCGCCGCCGGCGTCGTCCACCACGACGAGCGCGCCCCGGGCGTGCGCCAGCTCGACCGCGCGATGGATGTCGGCCTCGTCGAGGGCTTCGTAGGTGACGGCGAGCCTGGTCACGGCCACCACCGAGACGTCGGGGTGCGCGTCCAGCGCCCGCTTGTACGCCTCCAGGCCGGTCGTGTCGGCGAGCCGGCCGCCCGCGTCGCGCACCGCCCGGACGACGGCCGGATGGCTGTAGGACGGGGACAGGCCGACCACGGTGGAGCCGGGACGGACCACGACCTGCATGGCCGCGAAGAGGGCGGCGGTCAGGCGGTTGGTGACCACGATGTCGTGCTCGCCGGGGGTGCCGCCCAGGTGGGCGAGCCCGAGCTCGCGCAGCCGGTCGCCGTACAGGGCGCCGGTCCACTCGTCGTCCATGAGCCAGGGGTCCACGTCCGGCATCGGCAGGCCGCGTTCGAGGCCGGTGACGTTGTGGAGCGGCGCGCCGGCCGCCCGCCGGTGCTGGATGTGCCGCCAGGCCTCGGCCTGTTTACGCAGGTGGGCCTCGGTGTCGGTGAGGATCGTGCCGGACGCGTACGGCAGCCCGTCGGAGGGGCGTACGGCTTGAGCGGTCATGATCCCAGAAGATCAGACGGGCCGCCGAGGGGACAACACGGACAGGCCACTCGTTTTTTATGAGTGAGCTATCAAGAACGTAGTAGTGTGCTGGGCATGGAACTCGGTATCGCCTTGCCCACCTCCGGGCCCCTGGCCGGCCCCGCCGCCATCGCCCGCGTCGCCCAGGAAGCCGAGCAACTCGGCTACGACTCGGTGTGGACCTACGAACGACTGCTGCGGCCGACCGCGCCCGTCGCCATCGGCGGCGGCGACCCGCAGCCGGTGCCCGAGATCTACCGGGTCGCCTACGAGCCGCTGGAGACGCTGAGCTACGTGGCCGCGCTCACCGACCGCGTCAAGCTCGGCACCAGCATCATCGACGCCCTGCTGCACCCGGCCGTCGTCCTCGCCAAGCGCCTGGCCACCCTCGACCAGCTCAGCGGCGGCCGGGCGGTGGCCGGGCTCGGCCAGGGCTGGATGCCGCAGGAGTTCGCCGCCACCGAGACGCCGATGAGCCGGATCGGGCGCGGCATGGACGAGGTCGTCGCCGCCATGCGCGCCTGCTGGGGGCCGGACCCGGTCGCGTACGAGGGCGACTTCACCCACATCGCCGAATCCGAGATCAACCCGAAGCCGGTGCAGCCGCGGCTGCCGGTCCTGCTCGGCGCCATGACGCCGGGCGGCATCCGGCGGGCCGCGCGCATCGCCGACGGCCTCAACCCGGTGGTGATCACCCGCGACACGCTGATCGACATGACCAAGGCGTTCCGGGCGGCCGTCGAGGAGCAGGGCCGCGACCCGGGCTCGGTGACCGTGGTGGCGCGGGCCAACGTGCCGCTCACGGCCGAGCCGCTGGGCGACGAGCGGCCGTTCCTGGGCGGCTCGCCGCGCCAGATCGCCGACGACCTCGCGGGGCTGGAGGGCACCGGAGTGGACCACGTGCTGTTCGCCACGGCGGGCAACGAGGCGGAGGCCGGGCTCGACGAGACCCTCTCCCTCTATTCCGACCTCATCCGCCTGGCCCGCCGGTAGGCGGAGGGGCGCAGTCGCCGCCGGCGGCGAACGGGGGCCGCCGCCGGCGGGCGGACGGGCGTCCGCGCCGGCCCGTCAGCGGCAGAGCTCGCCGAGGCTGTTGCGGGCGGCCCATTCACGCAGCTCATGGAAGGCCTGCCGGAGGTCCTCGCCGACCGGGGTGAGCCGGTAGAGGACGGCCGTGCTCGGCCCGTCGGCGAGCTGCCGCTCCACCAGGCTCACCGCCATCAGCTCCCGGAGGCGGTCGGAGAGGATGCCGTCGGTGATGCCGGGGATCATCTTGGCGAGCTCGCTGAACCGCGCGGGCCGCTGCATCAGGGCGACGATGATCATGCCGTTCCAGCGCTTGCCGAGCACCTTGAACACGTCCACGAACTGCACGTCGCACCCGCTGACCTGCGCGTGCTGATCCGCGGTCACGACTGGGGAAGGACGCTCGGTCATGGCCGCCAGCCTACCCGCCCCGCCGCTCCGGCCCGCCGCTCCGATCCGCCGGGCGGCCTTTACCGGCCGAAGGACCCGCTCGGCCGGCCGCATGCAGGAGCACGCTGACCCGGCAGATCGGCGAACTCGTCGGCGCACTGCCCGCCGCCTCTGACCCGGCCCGGCCGACGCCCGCCGAGGGGAACACCCGCTCCGCCCCGGGACCTGCTCTCCTCGGTGCTGTCGATCCTGGCGATCGTTCCGCTGGTGTACGCGATCAAGCACGGGGTCGGCACCGGCCTGGACGCGACCGTCTCGGCCGCCGCCGGCGCTCGGTCTGGTCGCCGGCTGGGTGTTCCTGCGCCGCCGGCGACGGCCGGCCTTCCCGCTGCTGGACGTCTCGCTGTTCAAAGTCCCGGCCTCCGCCGCCGGGCTCGTCGGCCTGGGCCTGTTCGCGGCCGCCCCGTCGTACTGGGGGCTGGGCGTCTTCCTGGTCGTGCTCGGCCTCGGCGTGGGGCTGTCCATGACGTTGTCCACCGACTCCGTGGTCACCTCGGTCCCCACGGAACGGGCCGGCGCCGCGTCCTCGATCTCCGAGACCGGCTACGAGCTCGGCGGCGCGCTGGGCATCGCGGTCCTGGGCTCGATCCAGGTCGCCACGTACCACGCCAATCTGACCGTACCCGCCGGCCTGCCCGCGGCCGTGCGGCAGTCACTGGCCGCCACCACGGCGACCGTCACCGACACCGCCGCCCTGGCCGCCGCCCGCGACGCCTTCCTTCACCGAACGCGGCGCCCAGGTGAGCCTGGTCGACATCGCCGGCGCCGCAGGCGTCACCAAGGGCGGGCTCATGTACCACTTCCCCACCCGGGACGCCCTGATCCACGCGGTCTACCAGCACATCATCGCGCGCATGTGGGAGGAGGTCCGGGCGCACATCGACCTGTCGGAGAACCGGCCGGGCAAGTTCACCCGCGGCTACGTGCGCGCCCTCACCGGCGACAGCCAGTACCTGCTCGGCGTCTTCTCCCCCACCGGCTTCATCGCAGCCCTGGGATCGGCGATCCAGGACGAGGAGTTCAACCAGCGCGATGCCCAGGCATGGAATTTCGTAAGGCTGCCGCCGTCCTGGCCGACCTGGCCACGAAGCTCTGCAAGGCCGCACGGACGAGAAGACCGGTCAGGCGGTGACGGATCAGGCGCTCACCCTGCGCACGGCTGTGCGGAGGCGTCCCCCAGCGCGAAGAGCTCGGTCAGCACGCCCCGCAGCGCCGGACGGCCGTCGTCACGCCGCCACGCCGCGCGCAGGTCGACGTCGTGCGGCGCGTCGTCGAGCGCCACGAACACCACGTGCGGATCGGTCACGTTCCGTGCCACCGAGGCCAAGGTCAGGTGACAGCCCACCTCGGCGCTGACCAGCGCCAGCGCGGTCTGGGTGTCGGGTGCGACCTGGGCGATGTCGGCGACGAAACCGGCGGCGTGAGCGAGCCGCCGCAACCGGTCGGGCAGCACGGCTCCGTCGTGCGGCGGCAGCGAGACGAAGGTCTCCTCGGCCAGCTGCCCGGTCTCCAGCCGGCCGGCGCCGGCGAGCCGATGGGTGGCGGGGAGCGCGACGACCAGCGAGTCCGGCATCACCACCCGCGCGGCGACATCAGCGGGAATCACGTCCCATCGGCCGAAGGCGAGGTCGGTCTCACCCCGGACGAGCCTGCGCATCGCCGGCTGCGCGAAGTTCTGGCTGGACAACTCCAGCTCGATGCCGGGCCGCCGGGAGCGCACCGCCCGGGCCAGGCGCGCCACGAGCGGGTGCGTCGACACACCCGCGAACGCGATCCGGACCAGCCCGACCTCGCCGTCGTCCGCGGAACGTACCGCCTCTTCCGCACGACGGAGGCCGGCCAGGACGTCCTTGGCCGGGCCCACGAGCGCCTGCCCGCCGGCGGTGAGCCTGACCGACCGGGTGTTGCGGTCGAACAGCCGCGTGCCCAGCTCCCGCTCCAGCTGCTTGATCGTACGGCTGAGCGGCGGCTGAGCGACGTGCAGCCGTTCGGCGGCGCGCCCGAAATGCAGCTCCTCGGCCACGGCCAGGAAACACCGCAGCTGCTGCAGCTCCACCGCCGGCTCCTTCCCCCGCGCGATTATTGCCCTCAAAGTATCAGACAAGGACTCATCAAGTATTGGACTGATCTCAATCGGTGGGGGACGGTGGTCGCTATGTACACCGGCAACCCCGACGTCCCCGGCGACGTCTTCGCAGACGTCCTCAGCCAGATCAAGGACTTCGTTCGCGACCGCGTCATGCCGCGCGAGCTGGAGATCATGAACACGGACGCTGTTCCCGCCGATCTACGCCGGCAGGCCGCTGACATGGGATTGTTCGGCTACGCGATCCCCCAGCAGTGGGGCGGGCTCGGTCTCGACCTCGTCCAGGACGTCGAGGTGGCCATGGCGCTGGGTTACACGTCGCTCGCGCTGCGGTCCATGTTCGGCACGAACAACGGCATCGCCGGGCAGGTCCTGGTCGGGTTCGGCAGCCCGGAGCAGCAGGCCCGATGGCTGCCCGGCATCGCCTCCGGCGAGATCGTCGCCTCCTTCGCGCTCACCGAGCCCGGCGCCGGATCCAACCCGGCCGGCCTGCGGACCACCGCCACACCGGACGGCCACGGCTGGGTCATCGACGGCGGCAAGCGGTTCATCACCAACGCCACCGAGGCCGGCCTGTTCGTGGTGTTCGCCCGTACCCGGCCGGCGTCGGCCTCCGGCACGGGCATCGCGGTGTTCCTGGTGCCCGCGGACACGCCAGGCATCCAGATCGGAGTGCACGACGCCAAGATGGGGCAGGAGGGCTCCCGCACCGCGGACGTGACCTTCACACAGGTCCGCGTGGGCCCTGAGGCGCTGGTGGGCGGGGACGAGGAGGTCGGGTACAAGGCGGCGATGACGTCCCTGGCCCGGGGCCGGATCCACATGGCGGGCCTGGCCGTCGGCGCCGCGCAGCGGGCGCTGGACGAGTCGGTCGCCTACGCCGCCGCGGCGACCCAGGGCGGCACGCCGATCGGGGAATTCCAGCTCGTGCAGGCGATGATCGCCGACCAGCAGACCGGCGTGCTCGCCGGCCGGGCCCTCGCCCGCGAGGCCGCGCGGCTCTACACCACCGGCGAGGACCGCCGGATCGCGCCGTCGGCCGCGAAGCTGTTCTGCACCGAGATGGCGGGCAAGGCCGCCGACCTGGCGGTGCAGATCCACGGCGGCAGCGGCTACATCCGCGAGGTGCCGGTCGAGCGCGTCTACCGCGACGTCCGGCTGCTGCGGCTGTACGAGGGCACCAGCGAGATCCAGCGTCTCATCATCGGCGGCGGCCTCGTCCGCGCCGAGAAGAGGAAGCGGACATGACCCGTCCACTCGACGGCGTCACCGTCGTCACCATCGAGCACGCCGTCGCCGCGCCGCTGGCCACCCGCAACCTCGCCGACCTCGGCGCCCGCGTGATCAAGGTCGAACGCGTCGACGGCGGCGACTTCGCCCGCGGCTACGACCAGGCCGTGCACGGCACCGGCGCGCACTTCGTCTGGCTGAACCGCGGTAAGGAGTCGATCGCCCTCGACCTCAAGACATCGGAGGGACGCGACGTGGTCCGGCGGCTCGTCGCGAAGGCCGACGTCTTCGTGCAGAACCTCGCCCCCGGCGCCGCGGCGCGCCTCGGCCTCGGCGGCCTGCGCTCCGCACAGCCCGAGCTCGTCGTGGTGAACCTGTCGGGGTTCGGCGCGGGCGGGCCGATGGAGCAGCGCAAGGCGTACGACATGCTGATCCAGGCGGAGGCCGGGCTCATCGCGATCACCGGCACCTCGGACACTCCGGTCAAGACCGGCATCCCGACAGCCGACATCGCCAGCGGGATGTACTGTACGCAGGCCGTGCTGGCGGCGCTGCTGCGTCGCGCGCGTACCGGCGAGGGCGCGACGATCGAAGTCTCGATGCTCGAAGCCACCGTCGAGTGGATGGGTTACGCCCTCTACACCCAGATGTACGCCGGGACACCGCCGGAACGGATGGGGCTGAGCCACAGCTCGATCGCCCCGTACGACGCGTTCCCCACCCGCGACGGCAAGATGCTGATCGGCGTCCAGAACGACGCCGGCTGGCGCACCCTCGTCACCGCCGTCCTCGACGCCCCCGAACTCGCCGGCGACCCGCGTTTCGCCACCAACGTCCAGCGCGTACGCAACCGCGCAGAGTGCGATGCCCTGGTCTCGGCCCGCACCTCCCGCTGGTCCAGCGCCGAACTCGACGCCAGGCTCGCCGCAGCCGGCATCCCCGCCGCCCAGCTCAAGGACGTCGGCCAGGTCGTCGATCACCCCCAGTTGCGCGCCCGCGACCGCTGGCGCACGATCGGCACGGAGCACGCCCGGGTGGACGCCCTTCTGCCGCCGGTGACGTTCGCCGACGTCGAAGCCCGTATGGGTGACGTCCCCGCGCTCGGCCGGCACACCCGCGCGTTGCTCGACGAATGCGGCGTGGACGCCGACGACCTCATCTCCCGCGGCATCGCCGGGCAGGACCGCGGATGAACGCTCTCGTCGTGGACGAGCGCGACGACCGCGTCGTCGTCACGCTGAACCGTCCAGCCGCCCGCAACGCGATCAACGCGCCGATGATCGACGAACTGCACGCCGTCTGCGCCCTGCTCGAACGCCGGCCCCGGCTGCTGCTGCTCACCGGCGCGGGCGGAGTGTTCGCCGCCGGCGCCGACATCGCCGAACTGCGCGAACGCGGCCGGGACGAAGCCCTGCAAGGCATCAACAGCAGGCTCTTCGACCGCATCGCCCGGCTCCCGATGCCCACTGTCGCCGCGGTCGACGGCTACGCGATCGGCGGTGGCGCCGAGCTCGCCTACGCCTGCGACCTCCGGCTGGCCACGCCGGCCACCGTGTTCGCCAATCCCGAACCCGGCCTGGGCATCATCGCCGCGGCCGGAGCCTGCTGGCGGCTGGCCGAACTGGTCGGCACATCCGTGGCGAAACAGGTGCTGCTCGGCGGGCGACGGCTGGACGCCGAAGCCTCCCTCGGGTGCGGCCTGGTCACCGAGATCGTCCCGTCGGGTGAGCTTCTCCACGCCGGGCACCGGCTGCTGGACCGGATGGCCGCGTTGTCGCCCGCGGCGTTGCGACTGACCAAGCTGGTCCTCGACTCCCCCGGCCTCCACCCGCTGGCGGACGACCTGGCCCAGGCCGTCCTGTTCGAGACCGAGGACAAACACACCCGCATGACAGAGTTCCTGGAACGGAGAAGAGGGTGACCACAGTGCAGATGCCCACGACGGTCGGCGTGATCGGCGGCGGCCGGATGGGTGCCGGGATCGCGCAGGTCTTCGCCGCCCGGGGCGCCGCGGTGACCGTGGTGGAGCCCGGCGATGCCGTGGCAACGCGCCGCCGCATCGCCGACGGCCTGGCCAGAGCGGCTGAACGCGGGAAACTCGCCGGCGCGCCGGACCTCGTACTCGCCCGTGTGGAGGTCGTCGACGACCTCGCCGCGTTGCCGGCGAGGGCCGAGCTGGTCGTCGAAGCCGTGCCGGAACAGCCGGGCCTCAAGGTCGACGTCCTCACCCGCGCGGAGACAGCAGTCGGCGATCAGGCTGTGCTGGCCAGTAACACCAGTTCGCTGTCCATCGCCGAACTCGGCGCCGCTCTCCAGCGCCCGGCCCGGTTCCTCGGGATGCACTTCTTCAACCCCGTCCCCGCGTCCCAGCTGGTCGAGGTCGTCACCGCAGCCGAGACGGCCGCCGACGTCGTGGAGCGCGTCCGCGCTTGGGTCCGCGGCCTGGGTAAGACCGACGTCGTCGTACGGGACTCACCCGGCTTCGCCACCAGCCGGCTCGGTGTTCTGCTGGGCCTCGAAGCGATCCGCATGCTCGAAGAAGGCGTCGCCGATGCCGAAGCGATCGACAAGGCGATGGAACTCGGCTATCGGCACCCGATGGGACCTCTGCGCTCGACCGACCTCGTCGGGCTCGACGTCCGCCTCGCGATCGCCGAATACCTGCACGCGAAGCTCGGGGACCGGTTCGCGCCTCCGCGGCTGTTGCGCGACAAGGTCGCCGCCGGACACCTGGGACGCAAGACCGGCCAAGGCTTCCACCACTGGGATTAGAGGTCGGTCTCTTACCGCGACCCATCCGGTGTGCCTCGGGAGGCGCTCTGTTCCGTACGCCGGCCGCGGGGGCCGTCAGGCGGGGTCGCCGGCGGCGTGGCGGGCGGCGCGGTAGCCGAAGACGACGGCCGGGCCGATGGTGGAGCCGGGGCCGGGGTAGGTGCGGCCCATGACGGAGGCGGTGGTGTTGCCCGCCGCGTACAGGCCGGGGATGGCGCCGCCGTCCTCGCGCAGCACGCGGGCGTGCTCGTCGGTGAGCAGGCCGCCCTTGGTGCCGAGGTCGCCGGGATAGACGCGGAACGCGCGGAACGGCCCCTTCTCCAGCGGCCCGAGGTTCGGGTTGGGCTTGACCCGCGGGTCGCCGTAGTAGTTGTCGTAGACGGTGCGGCCGCGGCCGAAGTCCGGGTCGACGCCGGTGCGGGCGAAGCCGTTGAAGCGCTCGACGGTCGCGGCGAGGCGTACGGGGTCGACGCCGATCTCGGCGGCCAGCGCCTCCACGGTCGGGGCCTCGGCCAGCAGGCCCGCCCGCTTCCACTTCCCGGCCTGCCCGGCGACGGCGGTGTTGAGGTAGCGGCGGGTGTGCCGGACGTCGGTGATCATCCACATCGGGCCGGCCTCGCCGTGCTTGAGCATGTCGTGCCCGACGTCGATGTAGGACGCCGACTCGTTGGTGAAACGCTCGCCGGCGGCGTTCACCATGATCGAGAACGGCAGGGAGCGCTCGGCGACGAGGAAGCGGGGCTCGCCGTCGGGGCCGAGCAGGGACGCGCCCCACCAGGCGTCGTCCATGAGCGCCAGCGCGCCGCCCGCCTTCGCGCCCATCGCGATGACCGTGCCCAGGTCGCCCTCGGGGGCGGAGGAGTAGCCGGGGATGCCGTGGTGCTCGCGCCGCCATGCGCCGTTGTTGGCGAACCCGCCGGCGGCCAGGACGACGCCGCGCCTGGCGCGGATCCGGCGGGCGCGGCCGCCCCGCTCCACGACCGCGCCGACGACCGCGCCGTCCTCGATGATCAGGTCGACGATCGGGGCGGACAGCCAGACGGGGGTCTGCTGGGTGCGGACGATGTGCATGAGCGAGGCGGCGAGCGAGCCGCCGATGCCGGTCGGCCGCCTGCCGCCGGCGTACTGGCCGAGCGTGCGGAAGACGAACCGGGCACCGCGTACGAAACCGCCCGGGGTGGACCAGGCGCGCGACAGCAGCCACACGTCGTCGGTCATGAGGGGCAGCGGGATGCCGCTCTCCTTGGAGCGGGCGCTGTCGTACCAGGCGCCGAGCAGCTTGGTGTCGAACGGCGCGACCTCGATCGCCCGGCCCACCTTGCCGCCGGGCCGGTCGGGGTAGTAGTCGGGGTAGTCGGGGGACCTGCGCCAGCGCACGCCGAGGCGGCCGAGGAAGGCGACCACCTCGGGGGCGGTCCGCACGTACGCCTTCCTGCGCTCGGGCGAGGAGGCGGGGCCGGCCTCCTCGATGACCTCGTTCATGTACCGCAGGGCCTCCTCGGCGGAGTCGCGGACGCCGGCGCGCAGCATGAGCGGGTTGGCCGGCATCCAGAGGCCGCCGCCGGAGACGGACGTGGTGCCGCCCCAGCGCGGGGTGCTCTCCACGACCAGGGCGTCCAGTCCGCGGTCGGCGGCGGCGATGGCGGCGGTCAGGCCCGCCGCGCCCGAGCCCGCGACGAGCACGTCGACGATGCTGTCCCAGTGGTCGGTCAACTCGGCCCCTCTCGAATCGCGGAAGTCGCCTCCCTCGAACCGGACGCAATTGTCCGGTTTGGACCGTAGTCTGGGCGATGACCGCCCACCGGGTCAATACGGGCTTAGACCGTCTTGACGGCGCCGCCGTCGATCACGTAGTCGGCCCCGGTGACGCTGGCGGCGTGGGGCGAGGCCAGCCACGTCACCAGCGCGGCGACCTCGCCGGGCTCGACGAGCCTGCCGGTGGTCATCCCGGTGCCGGCCGGCAACTGCGCCAGGAGCTGCTCGTGCTCCACGCCGAGCGCGCCGGCCAGCGCCGCGCCGTACCCGTCGGGGGACTCCCACAGCGAGGTGCGGGTGGTGCCGGGCGAGACGGTGTTGACCCGCACGCCCTGCGGCCCGAACTCCTCGGCGAGGGCCTTGCCGAACGCCGTCAGCGCCGCCTTCGCGGTCGTGTACGTGACCGGCCCGGCGTGCGGCAGGCGCGCGCCGTTGGACGAGATGTTGATCACCGTGCCGCGGTTGCGCACCAGGCTGGGCATGGCGGCCCTGGTGGCGCGCACGGCGCTGAGGAAGTTCAGCTCGTGGTCGCGCAGCCAGTGGTCGTCGGTGGCGTCGAGGAAGCCGCCGACGGGGCGGTCGCCCATGTCGCCCCCTCCCACGTTGTTGACCAGCAGGTCGAGCTCGCCCAGCTCGGCCAGGGCGCGCTCGATCAGCCCGGCGGGGCCTTCGGGGGTGGACAGGTCGGCGGCCAGCGCGACGGCCCCGGTCTCCTTGAGCTCGGGCGTGATCGTACGGGCCGCGGCGACGACCCGTACGCCCTCGTCGCGGAGCGCCCGCACGATGGCGAGCCCGATGCCCCTGCTGGCGCCGGTCACGACGGCGGTCTTGCCCGTGAGTCGCAGGTCCATGACGTTCTCCTTCGGAAAGCTGCGTCACTTCAGATGCGTTCACCTTAGAACTTGCAACACTAATGTTGCAAGTTCGGTGTTGAGTGGCGACCAGGGCGTATCCTGTACGGATGAGCGGGACGACACGGGCACTGAGGTCCGACGCCGAACGGACAGTCCGGACGATCCTCGCCGCCGCCGAGCGCGTGCTCAGCAAGAACCCGGCGGCGAGCATGGAGCAGATCGCCGAGGCCGCCGGAGTGGCGCGCACCACCGTGCACCGCCGTTTCGCCTCCCGCGACGCGCTGGTGGCCGCGATGGCCGACTGGGCCACCCGGCGGTTCGCCGAGGCCGTGGACGCCGCCCATCCCGAGACCACGCCGCCGCTCGTCGCGCTCTACCAGGTCACCGCCAACGTGCTGCGCGTCAAGATCGACTGGGGTTTCGCCATGAACCTGGCGTACACCACCGACGCGGCCGCCCAGGTGCACGCCGACGCGGAGGAGCGCTGCGAGCGGCTGTTCGCCAGAGCCCGCGAGACCGGGATGCTCCGCGCCGACGTCGACCTCCGCTGGGCGCGGCGGGTCTACTACGCGCTGATCCACGAGTCGGCGCAGGACCGCGACGGCGACCCCGAGGCGCTGGCGGCGCGGCTGGTGGACACCCTGCTGCGCGGCCTGGGCACCGGGCAGGGGCTCTGAGCCGAGCGGAAAAGCATTCGCGTCGCGGATCCGCGGCTGGCTAGCGTGACGTGGGTCATGTGCGCGGCGCGGAGACGTGTGCCCGTCCGCGCCCGCCGTTCCACCGGATGGGAGATCTGATGAGCTCGCAGCTCACCGCGCTCTGCTTCGGCGCGCACGACCCCGTAGGACTCGGCCGGTTCTGGGCCGGGCTGCTGGGCAGGAAGCTCACCGACGGCCGCCACGACGGCGTCGTGCTCCCGCCCGACGACGAGACCGGCTTCGAGCTCCGCTTCCTGCCGACGCTGGAGAAGAAGATCGGCCAGAACCAGGCGCACTTCGACCTGACCAGCGACTCCCCCGAGCACCAGCAGCGGACGGTGGCGCGGGCCCTGGAGCTCGGCGGGCAGCACATCGACGTCGGGCAGCGCCCGGAGGAGGGCCACGTGGTGCTCGCCGACCCCGAGGGCAACGAGTTCTGCGTGATCGAGGCGGGCAACAAGTTCCTCGCCGCATGCGGGTTCATCGGCGCGCTCGCCAGCGACGGCACCCAGGCGGTCGGCTACTTCTGGAGCCAGGCGCTCGGCTGGCCGCTGGTCTGGGACCAGGACGAGGAGACCGCCATCCAGTCGCCGCGCGGCGGCACGAAGATCACGTGGGGCGGCCCGCCGGTCGCCACGAAGCACGGCAGGAACCGGCTGCACTTCGACCTCACTCCCCCGGAGGGCGGCGACCAGCAGGCCGAGATCGAGCGCCTGCTCTCCCTCGGCGCGAGCCTCGCCGGCGACCGGGGGCACGGCAGCGGCCTGGTGGAGCTGCTCGACCCCGACGGCAACGAGTTCTGCCTGCTCGCCCCCAACTGATCAGCCGAGCGCCTGGTCCAGGTTGAAGGCCGCGCTGATGAGCGCCAGATGGGTGAACGCCTGCGGGAAGTTGCCGAGCTGCTCACCGGTGTGCCCGATCTGCTCGGCGTACAGTCCGAGATGGTTGGCGTAGGTGAGCATCTTCTCGAAGGCCAGGCGGGCCTCGTCGAGGCGGCCGGCCCGCGACAGCGCCTCGACGTACCAGAACGAGCAGATCGAGAACGTGCCCTCCGGGCCCTCCAGCCCGTCCGGGCTCTGCTCCGGGTCGTAGCGGTAGACCAGGGAGTCGGAGACCAGCGCGTCGCCGAGCACGTCCAGCGTGGACAGCCACTTGGGGTCGGTCGGCGAGACGAACTTCGCCAGCGGCATCATCAGCACGGCGGCGTCGAGCACCTCGTCGCCGGCGTGCTGGACGAACCCCTGCAGCCGCTCCGACCAGCCGTGCTCCATGATGTCGCGGTAGATCGCGTCGCGGCTCTCGCGCCAGCGCGGCATGTCGGCGGGCAGGCCCCGCTGGATCGCCATGCGCATGGCGCGCTCGATCGCGACCCAGCACATCAGGCGCGAGTAGGTGAAGTTCTTGCGCCCGCCGCGCGTCTCCCAGATGCCCTCGTCCGGCTGGTCCCAGTGGGTGCAGACCCAGTCGACCAGCGTGCACAGCTCGTCCCAGCGCCGGCTGGAGATGGGCGTGCCCCACTTGTTGTACAGGTAGACCGAGTCGATGAGAGCGCCGTAGATGTCGAGCTGGAGCTGGCCGACCGCGTCGTTGCCGATCCGGACGGGACGCGAGCCGCGATAGCCCTCCAGCTGCGGCAGCTCCTCCTCGGGCAGCTCGCGGCGGCCGTCGATGCCGTACATGATCTGCAGCGGCCCGGCGGGGCAGCTGCCGTCCAGCCGGACATGCTTGTCCAGGAAGCCCATGAACGCCTCGGCCTCCTCGGTGAAGCCGAGCCGGAGCAGGGCGTAGACGCAGAACGCGGCGTCGCGCACCCACACGTACCGGTAGTCCCAGTTGCGCCGGCCGCCGATCTGCTCGGGCAGGCTCGTGGTCGGCGCGGCGACGATACCGCCGGTCGGCGCGTACGTGAGCAGCTTGAGCGTGAGCGCCGAACGGTGCACGATCTCCCGCCAGCGGCCCCGGTAGCGGGAGGCCGACAGCCACTTGCGCCAGAACCCGACCGTGGCGGTGAACAGCTCCTCGGCCTGCTCCAGCGGGCAGCCACGGGGCTCGACGCCGGGAGCGGCCCGGTCGAGCGCGAACACGGCCCGCTCCCCCTCGCGCAGCGCGAACCGGGCGGTGGCGTCGCGGCCGTCGTGCTCGATGGGCACGCTGGAGAACAGCGTCAGGCCGAGCGCCGGGGACGTGAACACGGTCAGGCCGCCGTCCTGGGTGACGGTGTGCGGCTGGCGTCCGTAGTCGAAGCGGGGCGCGACCAGGGCGCGGAAGGGCAGCCGGCCGCGTACGACGGTGACGCGCCGGATCAGCCGGTGCCGGTCGACCTCGGTGTTGTCACGTTCCACGGGCATGAAGTCCTGGATCTCGCCCACGCCGTCGTCGGCGAAGAACCGGGTGATCAGGACGTTGGTGTCCGGGAAGTAGAACTGCTTGGTCGTGTACGGCACGTCGGCGGCCAGCTCGAACGAGCCGCCCCGGTCGGCGTCCAGGATCGAGCCGAACACCGACGGAGCGTCGAAGCGGGGACAGCAGTACCAGTCGATGGTGCCGTTGGTGCCGACGAGCGCAACCGTGCGCAGATCGCCGATCAGCCCGTGCTCGCCGATCGGCAGGTAGCGGTGGTCGCCCCGGCGCCTGTCTGCCTGCATGTTTCCAACATAAACAGCGACACGGTCCAGGTCCCGCCGGACCCGCCCGGTGACGATCCGTCGTCAGGCGCCGGCGAGACGCCAGAGCGAGGTGACCTCCGCGGCCCGGGCGGCGTGGAGGGGATCAGCGGTGTCCCTCACCCGCGGATGCCGCGGCCGGATGTCGGTCCTGTCCAGCACGCGCAGGCCCGCCGCCTCGATGGCGGCCGTCAGTTCGCCGCGCGTCCTGAGTCCGAGGCGCTCGGCCAGGTCCGACAGGATGATCCATCCTCCACCGCCCGGTTCGAGATGCGCGGTGAGTCCGTCCAGGAAAAGGACGGGGCCGCCAGGCCGTCCTCCGCGGTCGATGGGTGTCAGTTGATGACGGCCAGGCGGGTGATGATGTGCCAGCCGGAGCCGATGGTCACCCGGGTGGTGATGTCAGGCGCGCCCGGCACGCCCTTGTTCAGGTACGCGTTCAAGGTGCCGTCGGCGAAGCGGGCCACGATGTCGGGCTTGTCATCGTTGTCGATGTCGGCGACCGTCAGCCGGTTCGCGCCGTTCCAGCCGGACCCGATCGTCACCCGGGTGGTGATGTCCGGCGCCCCCGGGGCGCCCTTGTTCAGGTAGGCGTACAGGACGCCTTCGCTGTTGCGGCCGACCACGTCGGTCTTGCCGTCGTTGTCGATGTCGACCACGTTGACCACGCTGATGCCGTTCCAGCCGGACCCGATCGTCACCCGGGTGGTGATGTCCGGTGCGCCCGGGGTTCCCTTGTTCAGGTAGGCGTAGAGCACGCCTTCGCTGTTGCGGCCGATCACGTCGGTCTTGCCGTCGTTGTCGATGTCGGCCATGTTCACCCGGGTGATGCCGTTCCAGCCGGAGCCGATGGTCACCCGGGTGGTGATGTCCGGCGCCCCCGGCACGCCCTTGTTCAGGTAGGCGTACAGCACGCCTTCGCTGTTGCGGCCGATCACGTCGACCTTGCCGTCGTTGTCGATGTCGGCCATGTTCACCCGGGTGATGCCGTTCCAGCCCGAACCGATCGTCACCCGATTACGCACGTTGACCGAACCCACCGTGCTCGCGTTCAAGAACGCGTACAAAGTCCCGTCACTGTGCCGGCCCAGCAGGTCCACCTTGCCGTCATTGTCGACATCACCCACCGAGATCCGCGTGATCGGATTCCATCCGCTGCCGATCTCCGCACCCGACCCCGTCACACTCGGCGAACCCGGCTCTCCCGTGCCCAGATACACCCGCAACTCACCGTCACTGAGCGTCCCCAGCAGATCCGGCCTGCCGTCCCCGTCGAAGTCCGCGGCCTCACCCGTCGCGTCCTCCGGCTCCGGGGGAACCCCTCTGACGTAGGGCAGGATGGCGTTGACGATCAGCTGCGCGTCAGCGGCCTCCGGCTGATAGCGGGACGGGTATGCCGACACCTGCACTGCCTGGCAGACCTCCCCGATGGGTGCGGTCTTCCAGGAGTTGTTCGGGTACAGCTTGATCATCTTGTTGAGGAACGCGTTGGTCGCCCAGGTCGGGTCGAGCCTCTGGGCGCGGCTTCCCCACGAGGCGCGCTGCTGGAACAGTCCCAGGCTGTCGTGGTCGACTTCCTCGCTGATGTTCTGGATGCTGGTCTCCACGATCGTGGTCGCGATGGCGATCACGGCGGCTCGGGGATCCAGCCCCCGGTCATGCACGGCTTCGACCACCATCCGCGCACAGGAGACGCGGTAGGCCGACATGTAACCCCGCATCTTGGCCCGCAGGGAGCTGTTGAGCTGGGTAGCCAGCGAGGCGTCGGTGGAAGTGGGGCCGTTCGGGTCGCATGCCGCCAGTTGATAGGCGGCGGTGACGTCGGACGCCGTCGTCGGGCGGGGGTCCGGATCGGCCATCGCGGGGGTGGCCATGGCGGCGAGAGCGCAGGCGGTGATCGTGGTGGCGACGCCGAGGCGTAAGGCGAGTGTTCTGGGCATGAGTGTGCTCCTTCGGTGAGCGATGATCCTGAGAGGTGACGCGCCGGCCCCCGGAGTCGCGGGCGGAAGGCCGGCGCGAAAGCGGGTAGAGGTCAGTTGATGACGGCCAGGCGGGTGATGATGTGCCAGCCGGAGCCGATGGTCACCCGGGTGGTGATGTCAGGCGCGCCCGGCACGCCCTTGTTCAGGTACGCGTTCAAGGTGCCGTCGGCGAAGCGGGCCACGATGTCGGGCTTGTCATCGTTGTCGATGTCGGCGACCGTCAGCCGGTTCGCGCCGTTCCAGCCCGAACCGATCGTCACCCGGGTGGTGATGTCCGGCGCCCCCGGCACGCCCTTGTTCAGGTAGGCGTACAGCACGCCCTCGCTGTTGCGGCCGACCACGTCGGTCTTGCCGTCGTTGTCGATGTCGACCACGTTGACCACGCTGATGCCGTTCCAGCCGGACCCGATCGTCACCCGGGTGGTGATGTCCAGTGCGCCCGGGGTTCCCTTGTTCAGGTAGGCGTAGAGCACGCCTTCGCTGTTGCGGCCGATCACGTCGGTCTTGCCGTCGTTGTCGATGTCGGCCATGTTCACCCGGGTGATGCCGTTCCAGCCGGAGCCGATGGTCACCCGGGTGGTGATGTCCGGCGCCCCCGGCACGCCCTTGTTCAGGTAGGCGTACAGCACGCCTTCGCTGTTGCGGCCGATCACGTCGACCTTGCCGTCGTTGTCGATGTCGGCCATGTTCACCCGGGTGATGCCGTTCCAGCCCGAACCGATCGTCACCCGATTACGCACGTTGACCGAACCCACCGTGCTCGCGTTCAAGAACGCGTACAAAGTCCCGTCACTGTGCCGGCCCAGCAGGTCCACCTTGCCGTCATTGTCGACATCACCCACCGAGATCCGCGTGATCGGATTCCATCCGCTGCCGATCTCCGCACCCGACCCCGTCACACTCGGCGAACCCGGCTCTCCCGTGCCCAGATACACCCGCAACTCACCGTCACTGAGCGTCCCCAGCAGATCCGGCCTGCCGTCCCCGTCGAAGTCCGCGGCCTCACCCGTCGCGTCCTCCGGCTCCGCAGGAGTCTCGTTCGTGACGCCCACCGGCGCGCTGTACCCGACGATGTCGGCGTCGCCCCGCGAGTAGCTCTTCGACCTGGTCCGGTCGCCGCTGTTGCCCTCGATGGTGAAGACCGTGCCGGCGTTGGCGGAGGTGACGATGCCAACGTGGTCGATGTCGCCGCTCTGGTCCCAGTCGAAGACGACAGCGTCGCCGGGTAGTGGGGTGTAACCGCTGGACCGGTTGTGCCAGGTCCCATAGGTGGTGCCGTAGTCCTTGAAAGACGCGGCCCACCCTGTCAGTACTCCGCCGCTCGTTTCCGCGACGTCGGCGTGGCGGACCCCCGCTGCCTTCCACACGTATTTGGCGAAGTCGGCGCACCAGTCACTGTCGCGGAACTGGACGCCTTCGGCCGAACCGCACCCGTTCGACGGTTTCCAGGTTCTGAAGACCCCGGTGTAGTAGTTGCAGTTGCTGCCCGCGGGCCGCTCGACGTTGCGGTCGCCATCAGCCAGCTCTCGCTGGGCGATGCTCACGATGTCGCTTCGTGTCGCCGCGGCGGCAGGGGCCGCGGTCAACGCCATCATGGCGGCCGTCGGCAGTATCAAGGCCGTGGCACTCGCGATGGCCCGGCCAGAGAATCTGTTCAACACGCATTCCCCTCTTTTCGGCTCTGAGAGGAGCATCGTCATGACTCCTCCAAAAAGCCTTTAGAGGTGATGGAATGCCTCTTATAGCGAAATCTGCGTCTTTCTCAGTGTGCTGAGCCTCGGTGCGCGAGTTGGGGGTTGTGATGGAGTTTCGCCTGCTCGGCCCAGTCGAAGCGTGGAGTGGAGAACACCAGGTGCCCCTGGGCGGAGCCAAGCCCCGGGCCCTGCTCGCGGCGCTCCTGCTCGACCCGGGCCGGGTGGTCACCAGAGAGCGGCTCATCGACGCGATCTGGGCCGAAGATCCGCCGCCCACCGCGAAGGCACTGCTGCACACCTATGTGGCCTCGTTGCGCCGGGCGTTCCGCGATGCGGGGTCGGCCTCCGTCATCGTGTCCCACCGCGCCGGCTACCTCTCCGAGATTCCTCCTCGCTCGCTGGACAAGGACGTCTTCGAGGCACGCGTCGCCGAGGGACGGGAGGCGGCGCGGGAGGGTGACAACCGGGAGGCCGGGAAGATCTTCCGGGACGCGCTGACGCTGTGGCGGGGGCCTGCTCTCGGTGGGATCGGTGACTGCTTCCTCCGCGCGGAGGCGGTCAGGCTGGAAGAGCTGAGGATGACGGTCATCGAGGAGCGGGTCGCCGCCGATCTGGCGGCCGGCCGGGACGAGCGGCTCATCGAGGAGCTGACCGAGCTGGTCGCCCTGCATCCCGGACGCGAGCGGCTGCGCCGCGACCTCATGGTGGCGCTGTATCGCACGGGCAGACAAGCCGACGCCCTGGCCGTTTACCAGCACGGCCATCGGGTCCTGGTCGAGGAGCTGGGCATCGAACCGGGGCCGGAGCTACGCCAGGTGCACACGTCCATCCTGCGTTCGGATCCGGCGCTGCTCGCGGCCGCGAAGGCCGCTGCGCCTCGCCAGCTCCCCTTGCCCGTTCCCGACTTCACCGGCCGGGCGGAGGAGATGGCGACGCTGTGCGAGCACCTGATGAGGCCGGCCACGATGCCGCTGTGCGTCATTTCCGGGCAGGGCGGTGCGGGGAAGTCGGCTCTGGCGCTCCAGGCGGCTTCCCAGGTCGCGGCCTTCTACCCCGATGGGCAGCTACACGTCGAGCTGCGCGGCACGACCGACTCGCCGGTGAGCCCGGAGGAGGTTCTGGGGCGGCTGCTGCGTGAGCTCGAGCCACCCGGCACGCCGCTGCCCGCGACGCTGGAGGAGCGCGTCGGCCGCTATCGCACCCTGCTCACCGGCCGGCGGAAGCTCGTCGTGCTGGACGATGCCGCCTCCGAGAGCCAGGTGCGACCGCTGCTCCCCGGCTCCCGTGGCTGCGGGGTGATCGTGACCTCGCGCAACAGACTCGGCGGGCTGGCCGGCGCCGCCTTCGTCGATCTCGGCCTGCTGGAGGCTCAGTCGGCGTTCGAGCTGCTGTCACAGATCACCGGGCCGGAGCGGACCGCCGCCGATCCGGAAGCGGCCTGGTGTGTCGTGCGTCAGTGCGGGGGACTTCCCCTCGCCCTGCGGATCGCCGGAGCACGGCTGGCGTCTCGCCGCCAGTGGTCGGTGGCGCGGCTGGCCGACCGGCTGGCCGATGAGCACCGCAGGCTGGACGAGCTGGCCGTCGGTGACCAGGAGGTGCGGGCGAGCATCGGCCTGAGCTACCAACTGCTGCCTCCGCCCGACAGGACCGCGCTGCGGCGTCTCGGTCTGCTCGGATTTCCGCACTTCACCGTATGGGTCGCCGCGGCCGCCATGGAGACCGGCATGGACGAGGCGGAGCGCGTGCTCGAGCAGCTCGTCGACGCGTCCCTCGTCGACATCGTGGAGGGAGAGCACGCGGACCGGCTCCACTATCGGCTGCACGATCTGATCCGCCTGTTCGCCAAGGAACGCGCTCTCGCGGAGGAGACGGCACCGGAACGTCAGGCGATGATCGCCCGGGTGCTGGGCGGCTGGCTCTGGCTGGTGGAGCAGTTGAGCGCGGCCGTACCCACGGGCATGATCCCGATGCCGGTGACGACGGGGCTGGCCCACCCGGTCAGCGACGAGGTGCTGCGCACGATGCTGGCGGATCCGCGCGCCTGGATCCGCCGGGAGGAGGAGGCCCTGATCGTGGCCGTCGAGCTCGCGGCGGTGATGGACCTCGACGAGCTGGCCGTCGAGCTGGCATCCGCGTTGTCGGCGGTGGCCTTCGAGGGCAGCCAGTACGTCATCGACAACCCGTTCGCAGCCTGGCACAGGACGCACCAGGCCGCCCTCGCGGTCGCCCGTCGGATGGACAACGCCGTCGGGGAGGCGAAACTGCTCGCCGGTCTCGGGCAGCTCGCCTACGAACGTGACTTGTACGCCGACGCGCGCGAGTATCTCAGCCAGGCCTTGTCCCTGTTCCGGACCGCCGAGGACGCTCGCGGCGAGGCCACGACACTCGCCGCGCTGGGCGCCGCCTGCCGCGAGCAGGGGTACCTGCCCGAGGCTCTGCATTTCCTCGGCAGGGCGGAGGAGCTCTGGGCCGATCTCGCCGACTCGGTGGCCCTCGCGCACGTCAAGCGGCTGGCGGGCACGGTGCGCCTGGACTGTGGGGATTACGCCGCGGCGTGGGCCGACCTCACCGCCGCGCTGTCCCTCTACCAGGACGTCGGCAGCCGCCGCGGTGAAGGACTCACCCTGCGCAACATGTCGATCCATCGCCGCGCGACAGGCGAGCTGGACAGCGCGGAGGAGCTGGGCGAACGCGCTCTGGCGATCTTCCGCGACCTCGATGACCGCCTGATGGTCTCCTACTGCCAGCGCGCGCTGGCCAAGACGCGCTTACGCCAGGGGAGATGCGACGAGGCGCGCCAGGCGCTGGAGGAGGCCCTCGTCACCACGCGCAACCTGCACGACCGTTGGGGGGAAGCTTGCACGCTGCGCACCTTGGGCGAGCTCTGTCTGGCCGATGGGCGGCTCTACCAGGCCAAGAGCCATCTGGAGGAGTCGCTGCGGCTGTGGGAGACGCTGCGCATCGCCCTGTTCCGCGCGCGTACCCTGCGCGATCTCGCCCGGGTGCATCAGGCCCTCGGTGACGACGTCGCCGCCGAGGCCATGCGGGCGGAGGCCCTGGAGACCTTCCGCTTGCACGGCTCCCGCGAGTACGGCGAATCCCTCTCTCTGTAATCCGCTGCAGCCCGTCTACAGAGGTTTTGGAGCGCCTGAGCCCATGGTGGTAGGTGGGCGTCTCATGGGGAGCGTCCATGACCACCATGAAGGCGTTCATGACTGAGATGGTGCTTCTATCAGATAAGCGGATTGCCGAGGTCCTGACGCAAGAGTGTGGGGAGCCGCTGGTCGATCTCCGTACCTTGGCTACCGTCCGGGTGGATTCGCGGCTTTCGGAGAGTACAGGAGCTTTCGCGCACGTACGGCTGAGCGTGGCCGACCGGCTCGTGGCGGCGCAGACCCAGCTGCCTCGTGGGCTGCGCCTGCTGGTCGTCGAGGGCTATCGCCCACCCGCCCTGCAGGCCCGCTATTTCGCCGACTCCCTCGCCCGCCACCGAGCCGCCCACCCCAGCTGGGACGACGACCGCGTCCGGACCGAGGCCAGCAGGTACGTCTCACCTCCCGACGTGGCTCCGCACACCTCGGGAGGGGCCGTCGATCTGACCCTGTGCACCGCCGAGGGCGCGGAGATCGCGATGGGGACGGCGGTGAACGCCACTCCGCCGGAGAGTGACGAAGCCTGCTACACCGCAGCGTCGGACATTCCGGTCGAGGCGCGAGCCAATCGCCAGGTCCTGTCGGCGGCCATGACATCCGCCGGCTTCGTGAACTATCCCACCGAGTGGTGGCACTGGTCCTACGGCGACCGCTACTGGGCCTTCATCACCGGCGCCCGATACGCGCGCTACGCCGCGGCAGGGCGCCCCTGAATCCGCCTCTCCCTGCCGCTGTCCCGGGGCAGGGCCGCAGGCGGTTCCGGATTGCGGCCTCCGGCTCAACGGAGCAGTTGTTCGGGGCGAATAGGGTTTGGTCGGGGCTGCGGAGACACCCCGATCACCGCCGCTCCGGCGCGTGGGCTCTGAACTGGGAGAACAGGAAACATGACGGTAGAGGCTTCGCTGGTCGACGCGGCGGCCGTGGAAGCAGCGGCACAGCGCCTGACCGGCGTGGTGACGACGACGCCGCTGGAGCGCAACCCACGGCTGTCCGAGCTGCGAGGCGCGCACGTATGGCTCAAACGCGAAGACATGCAGACCGTGCGCTCCTACAAGGTCCGCGGCGCCTACAACCTGATCGCGCAGCTCGACGACGACGCGCGCGCGGCGGGCGTCGTGGCCGCCAGCGCGGGCAACCACGCCCAGGGCCTCGCCTATGCCTGTGCGGCGCTGGGCGTCCATGGCCGGGTCTTCCTGCCGCGCACCACGCCCCGGCAGAAGCGGGACCGGATCGCGGCTCTGGGCGGCTCGGCGATCGAGATCGTGCTGGAGGGCGACACCTATGACGAGGCGTCCGCCGCCGCGGCGGCGGACGCGGCCCGCACAGGCGCGACCCTGGTCCCGGCCTTCGACGACCCGCGGACCATCGCGGGTCAGGGCACTGTCGTCCACGAAGCCGTGACTCAACTGGGCCATGCCCCCGACGTGGTGATCGTCCCCGTCGGCGGAGGCGGTCTGCTGGCCGGCACACTGGCCTGGCTGGGCAAGCATCACCCGCAGACCCGGATCATCGGGGTAGAGCCGGCCGGAGCCGCGTGCATGGCGGCGGCCCTGCTCGCCGGCCACCCGGTCACCCTGCCGGAGATCGACACCTTCGTCGACGGTGCCGCCGTGCGCCGAGCCGGCGACGTGACCGTGCCGATCGTGGCCGCCGCCGAGGTGGAGATGGTCGCCGTGCCCGAAGGCCGGGTGTGCAGCGAGATGCTGGCGCTCTACCAGTCCGACGGGATCATCGCCGAACCGGCCGGGGCGCTGGCAGCGGCCGCCCTCGGCTGTCCCGAGACGGTCGACATCCCGGCCGGCGCGAGCGTGGTGTGCGTGCTGTCCGGGGGTAACAACGACGTCAGCCGTTACGCCGAAATCGTCGAGCGTTCCCTCGTCCACGAGGGCCGCAAGCACTATTTCCTCGTGGAGTTCCCCCAGGAGCCGGGCGCGCTGCGCCGCTTCCTCGACGAGGTCCTCGGCCCCAACGACGACATCACCTTGTTCGAGTACATCAAGCGCAGCAACCGCGAGACCGGTCCCGCGCTGGTCGGCATCGAGCTGGCCAGCCCCTCCGACCTGGTCGGGCTGCTGGCCCGCATGGACGCGGCGCCGCCGCGGATCGAGCGCATCGACACCGGGAGCCCGCTGTTCAGGTTCCTTCTCTGATCCTCTGACGGCGGAGCGGGCGCCCGCCGGCGCGCCCGCGCTGGGGCAGGGCCACTGCCGCGGCTCGGCGCGGCTCGTCACCCGCCGGTGGCGGCCTCACCGAGCCCGAGCGCCGGCGCGTGGGCTGGGAGTGCTGTGCGGGGGTACGCGTTCGAGCTTCGTCCAGCCGGTCCAGCCGCGTTCCCGGAGCAGCTCGATCAGCCGGCGGGCCGCGGGCAGCGTGTCCAGCGCCCGCGCGTCCATCAGCGTGATCAGCGGCGGGTCCAGGTCGACGTCGCCGAGGTAGTCCTCGCCCTTCTCCTCCGCGAGCTGGGTGAGCCAGGCGGCCAGCTCGTCGGCCCGCCCGGCCGTCCGGGGGTCGTCCGGGGCGTGCTCCAGGGCCCGGCCCAGGGTGAGGTAGAAGCCGGCGAGCCGCGGGTCGGCGAGCTGCTCGTGCTTGCGGGCGATCCACTCCGCGACCCGCTCGGGCGCGTGCGCGGTCAGCAGGATCCAGCCGTCGCGCTCGGCCCGTACGAGCCGTTCACCGACGCCCAGCACCCGCAGCCGGGCCAGGTATCCCGCCACCTCGGGCGGCAGGGCCAGGCCGTCCCCGGCGGTGAGCCCGGCCAGGTGCTCGCGGCGTCGCTGCCGCTGCCGGATCTCGGCCTCCAGCCGCCGGTCGATGTCGGCGACCGCCGCGGCGAACTCCTCCTCGCCGGCCCGCAGCAGCTCCCGCGTCCGCGCCAGCGGCACCCCGGCGCGGGTGAGGGTGCGGATCCTGATCAGCTCGACCACGGCGCCCGCGTCGTACCTGCGGTAGCCGAGGTGGTCCCGCTCCGGCTCCGGCAGCAGCCCCTTGGCGTGGTAGTGCCGCACCGTGCGCACGGACACCCCCGCGTACGACGCCAGCTCCCCGATGGTCAACACCGTTCCAGCCTCCCACGGATGATCCGGGCGATCTCCGGCGCGTGCGTGTGGACCAGGCCGTGATCGGCGTCGAGCCAGGACACGGCGACCCGCGGCAGCTCGCGGGTCAGCCGCTCGACTCCCGAGCGCCAGTTCCGGTTGAGGCGCGGCAGGGGGTCCTCGCCGCCGTGACCGGCCATCGCGGTCGACATGATCATGCTGATCGGGCAGCCGATCCTCCGGTAGCGGTCGAGGACGGCGGAGCGGACCGCGTCGATCTCGGCGTTCAGCGCCTCGATCTCGGGGGCGGTGAGCAGCACCTGGCGGGCGGTGCCCCGCAGGGCCTCCTGCCGCGCCGCCTGGTCCTCCCACATGACGCGCAGCAGCGGCAGGAGGTCCTCGGTGAGGAACGGCTCCGGCACCGGGTTGGCCCCGTCGATGAGCACGAGCCCGGCGACGGAGTGGTCGGCGGCACCCTTGGCGGCGTCGTCGGCGGCATGGTGGACGGCGAGGTCAGCGCCCATCGAGTAGCCGACGAGCACGGGCGCCACGCCCGGCTCGCGGCGCGCCAGGTCCGCCAGCACGGCGGCGAGGTCGCCGCCGAACGCCGCGAAGGAGTACCGGCCGGCGGCCGAGGCGAGGCCGTGGCCTCGCAGGTCGAAGGTGACCACGTCGTGGTCGCGCCGCAGCAGCCCGGCCAGCTCGCTCAGGTCCGCCTGGGTGGAGCTCAGCCCGGGGCACAGGACCAGCAGCCGTCCCGTGCCGCCGCGCGACACCGGGATCGTGACGCCGTCGTGGTGGATCGTGTGGTGCCGGAGCGTGGGGGTCGTCGTCATGCGCCCATGGTGGGAGGTTGACCCTGCGTCAGGGCCAAATCCGGCCGCCCCGGCGCCGCACGAGAAGGCACGGCCACCGCGTTCAGCGGTGACCGTGCCCTCTCCGTCCGTCCAGGCGGGCGGGTGCCTCACTTCGGCATGAGGACCTTGTCGATGACGTAGAGCGTGGCGTTGCTCGTCGGGATGCCACCGCAGACGATCTTGGCGTCGTTGATGGTCATGTTCTCGCCGGTGCCCTTCACGGACAGCTCGCCGCCCTGGAGCGTCTTGAGCATGTCGCCGTCCTTGAGGTCGGCCGGGTTCACCTTCCCCTCGACCACGTGGTACGAGAGGATCTTGGTGGCGGCGGCCTTGTCGGACATCGCGTCCTGCACGTCCGTCGGCGCCGCGCTGAAGGCCGCGTCGTTGGGCGCGAAGATCGTGATGTCCTTCGCGGAGTTCAGCTTCTCCTCCAGGCCGGTCTGCTTGACCGCCTGCGAGAGCTTCGACAGGTCCGGGATCTTCGTCAGGGCGGTGCCCGCCGGCTGATCGGCGACGCCTGAGAGGCTGTCCTTCATCGCCGCGCACCCCGGCCCCATCGGGCTGGTGGTCGCGCCCGGCGTCATCTCCCCCGTCGCCGTCGCTTCCGGACCGCCGGGAGCGCCTGGCTCGCCGGTCTCGCCGGGTGTGGTCTCTTCCGGCATGCCGCCGTCCGGCGAGGTCTCCTCGGGCATGCTGGTCATCTCCGGCGCCGGTGAGCCCTCGGGCTCAGGAGCGCGGGCGGATGCCGCGCTGGTCCCGGCGGTGGCCGCGGTCAGCGCGAGCGCCGCCGCGAGAAGCACTCGTTTCACAGTGTCCCCCGAATCTCTCGTGCCGGCGGGGTTGGCCCGCGGCCCGATCGAAGCAGATCTCACGTACGTTCCGAGCGCTTCCAGTCTCTCTGGCAGAAGGAGAAGAAGAAGTACTATCCCCACCAAAGCGGGACAAAAGGTGGATTTCGCGCGTCTGCCGGCGCGGTCCCGGCAACTCCCGGGCGGCGACCCGGCGGTGGTCGCCGTCGAAGGCGCCCGCCGGCTCGTCGCCGGCCCGGCCGAGCCTGGAGTACTCGCACCCGCCTACGCCTATCACCCCGCTGATGTTCTTGATTTCCTTGTCCCGCACAGAGCGCGACAGACCGGCGCCTTTACATTGTAGATCACAAAGAAGTGGGAATACGTTTGCGCACGGTCGGAGTAGAGTGTCATACAGCACACCGACCCCCGCGTACGCAAAGGATCCAGGATTGGCCAGCCCTCCAGAGCAGGTGGCGCGCCCGGCGACCATCAGGGACGTCGCCGCCGCGGCCGCCGTGTCGATCGGCACCGCCTCCAAGGCGCTGAACGGCCGGGGCAGGATGCGGGACGAGACCCGCGACCGCGTGCTCGCCGCCGCCGAGCGGCTCGGCTTCCGGCCCAACCCGCTCGCGCAGGGGCTGCTGGCCGGCCGCACGTACACCGTCGGCCTGGTCACCGGCGACAGCTACGGCCGCTTCAGCATCCCCGTGATGCTAGGCGCGGAGGACGCGCTGGGCGCGGGGCAGATCTCCGTCTTCCTCTGCGACACCCGCGACGACCCGATCAGGGAGCGGCACTACCTGGAGCGGCTGCTGGCCCGGCGGGTCGAGGGGATCATCGTGACCGGCCGCCGCACCGAGCCGCGCCCGGGCATCGGCCACGACCTGCCGGTCCCGGTGGTGTACGCGATGACGCAGTCCACCGACGAGTCCGACTACTCGATCATCCCCGACGACCGGGGCGGCGGCGTCCTCGCCACCCGCCACCTGCTGGCGACCGGCCGCGCCCGCGTCGGGCACATCACCGGCCCCGAAGGGTTCCAGGCGGCCCGCGAACGCGCCGCCGGCCTCACGGCGACGCTGGCGGAGGCCGGCCTGGAGCCCGCCGGGGAGATCCTGTTCGGGGAGTGGAGCGAGGAGTGGGGGCGGCAGGCCGCCGACATCCTCCTGCACGCCGCCCCCGACGTGGACGCGGTCTTCTGCGGCAGCGACCAGATCGCCCGCGGGGTGGCCGAGACGCTGCGCGAGCGGGGGCGGCGGGTGCCGGACGACGTGGCGCTGGTCGGCTTCGACAACTGGGAGCCGATGGCGCTCGGCTGCCGGCCGCCGCTCACCACCGTCGACATGAACCTCGGGGAGATCGGCCGGCTGGCCGCCCGCCACCTGCTCGACGCGATCGCCGGGGAGCCGGTCCCGTCCGGCGTCCACACCGTCCCGGCCACGCTCGTGCCGCGCGCCTCGACCCGGCGCAGCATCTGACAGGCACCCTGGGAAACAGGTTTCCCAGGGTGCCTTCCTCAGTTCTTGATGCCGGTGAGGGTGACGCCTTCGATGAAGTAGCGCTGCAGGAAGAAGAACAGCGCGATGATCGGGGCGATGACGGCGGCCGAGGCGGCCATCAAGTAGCCCCACTGCGTGATGTACATGCTCTGGAACGAGGCCAGCCCCAGCGAGAGCGTGTACTTCTGCTCGTCGTTGAGATAGAGCAGCGGGCCGAGGAAGTCGTTCCAGGTGCCGATGAAGGTGAAGATGGTGACGACGACGATCGCGGGCTTCGACAGCGGCATGACGACCGTCCAGAACACCCGCCAGGGCGAGGCGCCGTCCATGTAGGCGGCCTCGTCCAGCTCGAACGGGATCGTCAGGAAGAACTGCCGCAGCAGGAACACGTTGAACACCCCGCCGCCCGCCCCGGCGAACCAGCTCGGCACGGTGAGCGGGACGAAGCTGTCGAGCGCCCCGAGCTCCTGCCACATCACGAACGTCGGGATGAGCGTGACCGCGTACGGCAGCATGACGGCGCTCAGCAGCAGCGCGAAGACCACGTTCCGGCCGCGCCAGCGCAGCCGGGAGAAGCTGAACGCGGCCACCGAGCAGGTCAGCACCGTCCCCAGCACGCTGATCACCGCGACGATCACGGTGTTGACGAAGTACAGCCCGAACGGCTGCGCGGTCAGCGCCTCGCCGAAGTTCGACCACCGGAACGGCCGCGGGATCCACTCCGGCGGCGCGGTGAACATCTGCGCGTCCTCCATGAGCGCGCTGCGCACCAGCCAGACGAACGGCAGCAGCGTCGGCACCGCCCCGGCGACCAGCGCGAGGTAGAGCAGCGCCTTGCCGTACGGGCGCCGCCGGCGCAGCCCGCCGGTGGGCGCCACCCGTCCGCTGCGGCGCTCGCGGGGCGGCGTGGCCACGGCGGTCACCTCGCGCCCGCCATCTCGTAGTGGACCCAGCGGCGGGCGTTCCTGAACAGCAGGAACGTGATCACCACGATGATCATGAAGAGCACCCACGCGAGCGCGCTGGCATAGCCCATCTCGCTCTCCCTGAACGCCTTGCGGAACAGGTAGTAGACGTAGAAGAGGGTGGCGTTGTTCGGGCCGCCCTCGGTCATCACGTACGCCTGGTTGAACACCTGGAAGGTGCCGACCACGCCGACGACCAGGTTGTAGAAGATGGTCGGCGTCATCATCGGCAGCGTCACGTGCCAGAAGCGCCGCCAGGCGCCGCCGCCGTCGATGGAGACCGCCTCGTACAGGTGGCGCGGCACCCCCTGGAGCCCGGCCAGGAAGATCACCATCGTGTTGCCGAAGCCCCAGGTGCTCATGACGATCAGCGACGGGATCGCCGTCGCCTCGTCGTAGATCCACTGCCCGGCCGGCAGCCCGGCCTGGCGCAGCAGCGAGTTGAGCAGCCCGAAGTCCGGGTTGAAGATCCAGATCCAGAGCACCACGTTGGCGATCGAGGGCACCAGCGTCGGCAGGTAGAAGATCGTCCGCCACAGCGCCAGGCCGCGTACGCGCTGGTTGAGCAGCATCGCCACCGCGAAGGACACGATGAGCACCAGCGGCACCGCGCCGAGCGTGTAGTACGTGGTCGCGCCCAGCGACGTCCAGAACAGCTCGTCGCTCGCCATCGCCGTGTAGTTGTCCAGCCCGACGAACGACGGGGTGCCGCCCACCTGCCAGTCGGTGAGGCTGAAGACCAGCGAGGCCACCATCGGCCCCGCCGTGAAGATCAGGAACCCGAGGACGGCGGGCAGCGCCATGAGCCAGCCCCAGCGCCGCTCCAGGCGGCGCTGACCTGACAGGCCGGCCACGTCAGACCTCCTGGGTGTGCTGCCAGCCCTGCAGCATGCCGGTGATCTTCGGGCTGACGGCCTTCAGGATCTCGGCCGCGGGCCGCTTGCCCGACTCGATCTCCTGCAGCGCCGGGGTGAGAACGTCGCTGGAGATCGCCGACAGGTTCTTGACCCGGTTGCGCAGGTCGGGCACGCCGTGGTCGCGGGCGTAGTCGACCACGGCGGTGCGGAACTCGGGCGGGTGGCCGTCGTTCTTCGTCCAGGAGTCGATGGCGGCCTGGTCCTCGTAGTATTTGCGCTCCTGCGGCATCCACAGCCCCTGCCGGTACAGGTCCACGTAGCGCGGGTCGATGTGGAAGGCGAACAGCTCGACCGCCTCCTCGACGTGCTTGCCGCCGGCGAACACCGACGAGGCGCCGGCCACCTGGGAGGTGGTGAACGGCTCCTTGTACTTCGGCAGCACGCCGATGCCGTAGTCGACCTTGCTCTCGTTCATGTCGAGCAGCGCCCAGTGGCCGTCCACGACCATCGCCACCCGCTTGGTCTTGAGCAGGATGTTGGTGCCGGGCACGTCGTCGCCGGTCGCGGCGAGCTGGCCGGGGCCCGGCGCGACCCGGTGCTTGTGGATGAGGTCCTGCAGGTTCTGGAACACCTGGACGGCCTCGGGGGTGTCCAGCAGGCAGCGCTTGCCGGCCTCGTCGGCGAAGTCGGCGCCGTTGCCGCGCAGGAAGCCGTACCAGGCGGCGGCGTAGGTGATGCTGACGGAGATGCCGAACTGGCGGACCTGCTTGGGGTCGAAGCCGGACTCGTCGGGGTGCCGGCCGTTCTGGTCGACGGTGAGCTTGTAGGCGTTCTCGACGAGCTGGTCCCACGTCCAGGCAGAGCCGGCGACGGCGGGCGGCGCGGCGATGCCGGCCTCGGCGATCGCCGCCTTGCTGTACCACAGCAGCTCGATCTCGTTGGCGGTGGCGACGCCGTGCAGCTTGTCGGGGCCGTACCAGAGGTAGGCGTCCGGCAGGTAGCCGGCGAGCTGGGGGTACTTCTTCAGGTACGGGAACAGGTTGACGAGCTTGCCCTGCTCGGCCAGGCGGAACGACATCGACATCGGCACGTACCCGAGGTCGGGCACGTTGCCGCCGGCGATGAGGCTGTTGAGCTTGACGTCGTACTCGTCGGGCGTGAACAGCGGCTTGACCTCGACGCCGGGGTTCTTCTCCGCGAAGGAGCGGAGCATCTTCTCGACGGCCGTCTTCTCGAACGTCGAGCCCCAGTACATGAACTGCAGCCGCTTGTCCCCCGCGCCGGCCGTCCCGCCCCCCGATCCGCAGGCCGCGGCGGCGGCGCCGAGGGCGGCCAGGCCGCCCATCCTGAACAGGTCTCTTCTCTTCATGGGCGTGCTTCCTTACAGGTGGGGGGTCCAGACCCGCATGACGCCGCCGTCCCGGTTGTCCCACTGGTAGTAGGGAACGGCGGTCGCGGTGACAGGGGCGGGCGCCGGTCGGGCGGCGGAGGAGGAGGTCGAGGGGAAGTAGGGCAGCCCGTCGGCCGGGGCGGGCGGCAGCCGGACGGCGTCCGCCTCGATCACCACGGTCGGGCCGAGGCCGGGCACGTCGCGCTCGACGGCGCGCAGCCGCGGCTCGGCGGCGAGCGCCAGGTCCTCAAGATCGGCCTCCTGGTCGATCTGCTCGAAGCAGTAGACCAGCGGGCCGCGCTCGACGGCGGCGCAGCCGCGCAGCGCGTCGATCCTGCGGTGTGGCAGGACCAGCCGGGGCGTCAGGTCCAGGTCGAGGTCGAACACGTCGCCGGGCTTCCAGTCGCGCCGGACGCGGGCGTAGCCGTCGGCGTCAGGGACGAGGCCGCCTTCGCTCCAGGAGGGAATGCGCAGCTTGAGCGTCCACGGGCCGCCGGGGGTCTCCCTGACGGTGAACCGGACGCGGCCGTCCCACGGGTAGCGGGTCTCGACCTCCAGCGTGATCGCGCCGGCGCGGATGGCGCCCGGCACGTACTGGTGCACCGACAGGCCCTCGTCGTCGGTGGTGGCGACGTAGTGGCCGAGCGAGGCGACCAGGCGCATGATGTTCGGCGGGCAGCAGGCGCAGGCGAACCACTCCCTGCGCCGCCCCAGGTAGCGGTCCTCGAACAGGTCGGCGCGGCGCTGCAGCGGGTTGACGTAGAAGAACCGGATGCCGTCGGCCGAGGTGGAGGCGGCGAAGGCGTTGTAGAGGGTGCGCTCGATGAGGTCGGCGTAGCGGCCCTGGCCGGTGGCCAGCAGCAGCCGCCAGTTCCAGTGGACGCTCGCGATGGCGGCGCAGCTCTCGCTGTAGGCGCGGTCGGAGGGCAGCTCCCAGCGCTCGCCGAACGACTCGCCGTCGTGGCGGGAGCCGAGGCCGCCGGTGAGGTAGGTCTTGGTGGCGACCATGTCCTCCCAGCGCCGCACCGAGCATTCCAGCAGCGACTCGTCGCCCGTCTCCAGGTAGAGGTCGACGACGGCCGCCTCCAGGTAGAGCTGGCGCACGGCGTGGCCGACGGCGGTGTCGGCCTCGCGGACCGGCAGGTGGTCCTGCGAGTAGAGCGGGCCCATGCCGCTGTCGGCGATCAGGCCCTTGCCCCGGTTGTCGACGAGCTTGCGCGCCAGCTCCAGGTACGCGCGCTCGCCCGTGTGCCGGTAGAGCTCGACCAGGGCCGTCTCGACCTCGGCGTGCCCGTCGATGCCGTCGTCGCCGCCGGTCAGGAACCGCTCCACCAGCAGGTCGGCGAAGCGGCGGGCGACCGCGAGCAGGTCGTCGCCGCACCCGGCGCGGGCGGCGGCGACCGCCGCCTGGAACAGGTGGCCGGCGCAGTACATCTCGTGGCTGTACTCCAGCTCGGCGAAGATCTTGCCGGGCTTGACCACCTGGTAGTGCGAGTTGAGATAGCCGTCGGGGCGCTGCGCGCGGGCCAGCAGCGCGGCCGAGGCGGCGACGAACTCCGGGTAGGCGGCGGAGGGAGCGCGAAGGTGCTCCCACGCGACCGCTTCGAGCTGTTTGTACAGGTCGGAGTCCTGGAAACGGTAGCCGCGGAAGTCGCCCTCGCCCTCCCCCGCCGCGAGTCGCAGGTTGGGCAGCGCGCCGGAGACCTCCATCTGCTCCAGGCCGAGCGGGATGCTGGCCGATCGGTTGATCTCCTGCCAGCGGGCGAACGGACCGCCGGTGATCGTGACGTCGTGCACGCCCAACGGCCGCAGGACACCGGTGCTGGGGGCGAGCGGCCCGCGGACAGGGTCGGGGAAGCCGGACATCGAGCTCCTCGTCGAACTGAGAATAGGTTTTCTCGCAGGCAATGTAAGGTGTGATACAGCACTCGTCAATAGAGGCACCTGTGCAGACCGCCGACTTCAGGGGTGGTGAGGGGCGGCGAGAAAACGGTTGCGCTGCACGTTGGACCCCGTTCTACCGAAAACCTTTGTGCTGGAGTTGCAGTCGGCTCTTGACAGTGGGGTTGACGGTGGGGTTTGCTGCCGAAAACCTTTCAGTGATTTTCGAGTACGTGGGCGTCCGCATGCGCACCCGGACGCCACCCGCAGGACCTGTTCCCCCCGCTCGTCCCGCCGCGCTATTTGTTAGCGCTAACACAGAGAGGTGCCGCCGATGAGACGACCGGCCGTACTGGCCACCCTTCTCACCGTCCTGCTCGCGTCCTTCCTCACCGCCGCGCCGCCCGCCGCGCACGCCGCGCCCACCGCGCAGGTCGTGGACATGTTCGGCCGGGTCGTCAACGACTACGGCGTCAAGCTCGTCGACTGGCAGGGCTACCTGGCCAACCCCTACGTCGAGCTGACCGTCCGGCCGCCCGCCGACGTGCGCTACCCGATCGCCGTCGACCTCAAGGCCGAGGGCACCTCCCGGCTGATGATGGACCTGCCGAGCCAGCTCACCGCCACCGGCGCGACGAAGACCCTGACCTTCGCCTCCGCCTCCGAGCAGAAGCCGTTCCGGCTGGCCATCCACTCCAAGCGCGGGCCCGGCGCCGACGAGCTGCACACGCTGCGGCTGACGATCAGGGACGCGGGCGGGGCGACGTACCAGCAGTCGATGCCCATCCGGGTCCAGCAGGACGAGAAGACCGCGCTGGAGCCCTCGCTGCCGCTCACGTTCGACTACCGCTACGACACCATCACCGGCTACTTCTCCGCCCCGGCCTTCCGCACGGCGGCCGAGGAGGCGGTCAAGGACTGGTTCCGCTTCTTCGACATGGCGCCCTTCGACACCGTGGCGGCCGGCGCGGAGACCAACCACCTGCCCGGCAACGACTGGCAGAACACGATCACGGTCACCAACAACGCCGCCTACAACGGCATGTACGTGTTCTTCCGCGGGATCCAGACCCCGTACTCGACCGGCTACCCCGCCGCCAACGGCCGCTACAGCACCCGGGGCGGCCAGCAGCTCGCCGGCCCGCTGCACCGCTCCACCGCGATGATCTTCGAGTACGACGAGGCGGGCAAGCAGCTGTTCACCTCCCTGGCCGACGAGGACTGGTACAAGACCGACATCGCCGGCTCCGTGCTCGACGTGCACGGCCTGGTCATGCACGAGTACGGCCACGCGGTCGCCTTCCACAGCGACTGGGCCGGGATGCGCGCCTACGTCGCCTCCGGGGGCACCGACCCCGACGTGGTCGCCTACCAGGGGCGCGCGGTCCCGCTGGACTCCAGCTACCACATCCCGGGCGACCAGCCCAACTGGGACCGCCTCAGCGGCCAGAGCGGCGGCTGGACGCACCTGTTCCCGACCCGCCGGTGGATGCTGACCAAGCTGGCGCTGCTCGTCGCCGAGAACGCCGGCTGGAAGCTCAACCGCAACCTCACCCCGTTCCTGCCGCCGTCGATCACCACCACCTCGCTCCCCCAGGCCGCGCCCGGGACCGCCTACCAGCAGACCCTCCAGGCCAAGGGCGGCGTGCCGTTCTACGACTGGCAGGTCACCAGCGGGTCGCTGCCGGCCGGGCTGAGCCTCGACCGCTTCACCGGCGCGATCACCGGCACCCCCACGGCGGCCGGGACGTCGACCTTCACCGTCCAGCTGCGCGACTACGACCGGCTCAGCACGCCGGTGACCAGGACGTACACGCTGACGGTCACCGGCACCGCCCCGTCGAACCTGGCCCGCTCGGCCACCCCGTCGGCCTCCTACACCTCGGCGTGGGAGAGCGTGGCGGCGATCAACGACGGCATCGACCCGCCACGCTCGAACGACACCGTCAACCGCCGCTGGGGCACCTGGCCGCAGACCGGCACGCAGTGGGCGGAGCTGACCTGGGCGTCGGCACAGAACCTGCGCTCGGCCGACGTCTACTTCTTCGACGACGGCGGCGGCGTGCGCGTCCCGGCCTCCTGGAAGCTCCAGTACTGGACCGGCAGCGCCTACGCCGACGTGCCGGGGACGTACCCGGTGGCGGCCGACGCCTACAACCGGGTGAGCTTCCCCTCCCTCAGCACCACGCGGCTGCGGGTGGTGCTGCAGAGCGGGCAGGGGTCGGTCGGGCTGCTGGAGGTGAAGGCGTACGCCTGACCCCGCGCCCCGCGCGCCCCGGACGCCGCCGTGCGTGCGGGGCGCGCGACCTTTGGTGCGGGGTGACACCTTTTGTGAGGTGAGGCACACTACTGGCATGCGGACCCCTGCCGTGGCGGTGTTGTCGGCTCT
Source organism: Nonomuraea sp. LP-02 (assembly GCF_036289125.1). Classification (NCBI taxonomy): domain Bacteria; kingdom Bacillati; phylum Actinomycetota; class Actinomycetes; order Streptosporangiales; family Streptosporangiaceae; genus Nonomuraea; species Nonomuraea sp. LP-02. The sequence goes on from NZ_JAXCLK010000001.1 coordinate 2,069,430, forward strand.
GGCTCTCGCCGCCTCGGTGGCGTGCGCGCCCACGGCCTCACCGCCCCCGAAGCCCTCCCCCACGGCCCCGCAGGGAATCCTCCGGCAGACGGCGGACGAGATCGCCCGTACGTCGGCGAGCATGCGCCTCCTCGACGACCTGCCGCTGTACGAGATGACCTACCACGGCGGCTACGACGCCGAGGCGCCGCTCACGGACGCGGAGCTGGCGCGCAAGGGCGACGGCTGGGCCTGCTCGCTGTTCCACCGCCCCGGCGAGTTCGGCAGGAACTTCGACTGGCAGCCCAACCCGGCGATGGTCGTCCACAACCGCCCGCCGGGCGGCTACGCCTCGATCTCCCTGGTGGACGTCTCCTACCTGTTCTACCCGCGCATCAAGCCGAAGCTGACCAAGGCCGAGGACCGGCGGCGGCTGGCGCACGCGGTGCTGATCCCGTTCGACGGCATGAACGAGAAGGGGCTCGTCGTCGGCCTGGCCCAGGCTCCGGACGCCGAGCTGCCCGCGCCGGGCGCGGGCCGTATCACGGTGAGCGGGGTGCGGATCATCCGGCTGATGCTGGACAGGGCCGCGACCGTGCCGGAGGCGATCGAGCTGATGCGCCGCTACGACCTCGACTTCACCGGCGGCCCGCAGCTCCACTACCTGATCGCGGACCGCGCCGGCAGGTCGGCGGTCGTCGAGTACGCCGAGGGCCGCATGAACGTCATCGACGACCGCTACCTCACCAACATCACCATGACCGGCACGGACCGGGCCGCCAGAATGGCCGACCGCCGCTACCGGCTCCTCGCCGAGGGCGGCGGCACGGAGGCGATGAAACTGCTCCGCAGGGTCGCCCAGCCGCACACCCAATGGTCGATCGTTTACGACCTGGACGATTTGACCGCGAGAATCGTCACGGGGCAGCGGTGGAACCAGGTGCGCGATTTACGCCTTTCCGCGGTCGATTGAGCCGCGCGACTTTCACCTTGACTTCTCCGGCGAACAGTTTCGCCTTTCATCGGTTGATCGAGAATTGAACTCATTTCTAGTTGAATAATCAACCGCGCACGTCGAGCCGGGAGTTTCGGCGCGTCACGAGCTCTGGTTAGGGTGATCAGGCAAACGGCCGGGCCGATACTTGAAAGTTTCATGGCATCTTGACAAAGTCGCCGACAAGAGAGTCCGGAGGTGAGTGGACGCGCCGCCGGGTCGCACACCCCAGGGAGGGGGCGGCTTTTGGCGAATGGCCGCCGGAGAACGGCGGCGGGCGGCGCGGCGTACGGGGCCTCGCGCATCTTTTCCCTCCGTTGCCGGCGGGTGCGGCAGGCGGTTTCGGACGTCCGAAACTTGGTTACGGTCCTCCGGAGAGCTCCCCCATCTATCACCGCGCGACCCGCCGCGCAAGAGGCTCCTCGGGCGAATGACAGGCCGACGTGCGCCCGCGAATCGCTCATTGACGCCACCCTGCCGCGTCGATATAAGGTTCATGTCGTGCAACAGCGTGAGATCACACGCATTGTCCGACATTTCGCACCCCTTACATTTCGGTGTTGTTTCGCGGCATTTGTCGAGGAGCGCCGTAACATGGCGGTTGACGACCTCCGTATTCATCGACGAAACCCCCAGCCCACCCCCCTGCCCAGGCCGCGTGCGCCGCGGACGGCGACTCCCGGCAAGGGAGGTGCTGGGCCATCAGTGGCCAGCTAGCCGCGGCGACGCGGGACCCCCACCCCACCGGTCCGTGCCCCGCACGCACGATGATCTGCCTGCCCTACGCCGGAGGAGGCGCGAGCGCCTACGCCGGGCTCCTCCGCCGGCTCACCGGCCTCACCGTGGTCCCCCTCCAGCTTCCCGGCAGAGAGAACCGCATCGGCGAGCCGCCCGCCTTCACGATCAGCGACATCGCCGACGAGGTCGCGCCCGCCACCGGCGAGCCGTACGTCCTGTACGGCCACAGCATGGGCGCCCGGCTGGCCTTCGAGGTGGCCCGCGAGCTGCGCAGGCGCGGCCTGCCCGAGCCGTCGAGACTGTACGTCGGCGGCGCGCACCCCCCGGACCGCCGGGTGCCGCTGGCGGCCGCCGCCGACCTCCCGGACGACGCCTTCATCGACCAGCTCATCCGCAGGTCGGGGGCGCTGCCCGAGCTCAGGGACCTGCCGGAGCTGCGGGAGCTGATGCTGCCGGTGCTGCGCTCGGACTTCGCCTGGATCAAGAACTACGCCTTCGTCCCCGAGCCGCCCCTCGGCACCCCGATCGTGGCCTTCGCCGGGCTCGACGACGGGGAGGCCGGGGTGGCGGAGATGCTCGGCTGGGCCCGGCACACCAGCGCGGGCTTCCGGCTGCGGACGGTCCGCGGCGGCCACCTGTTCGTCAAGGACCGCCCGGACGAGCTGGCCGGGCTCATCACCGCCGACCTCACGGCGGGACAGGTTCCCGCCGAGGCGGACGAGGTGCACCTCTGGGTGGGTCCGGCGGCCGGTCGCGACGCGGTGCTGCGCCGGCACGCGGGGCGGGAGGCGGTGGCCACGAGTGACGCCGGCGACCTGGCCGCCGTGGTCGCCGGGCACGGGCCCGGGATCGGGGTGTGCGTGCTGCGCGCGCGGGACCTCGGCGAGCCGGTCGAGCTGAGCGCGGACGAGCGGGAGCAGGTCGAGGAGGCCGCCGAGGAGGACCGGGGGTGGCTGGCGCTGCGCGCCGTCACCGCGAAGCGGGCGCTGATGGCCGCCGACGGCGGGTCCGCCGATCCCACGGCGGTCGAATTTCCCGACCTCGCCGATCCCGGCCCCTGGCGCGTCCAGTCCGGCCAGGAGCCGGACCGGCTGTCCCGGTGGCGGATCACGCACGTGGCGCTGCACACCTCCCGGGGTGAGGCGCTGGCCGCGGTCGCCGTGCCCCGCGACGAGGTGCGGCTGAGCGTGGACCTGCCGCCGGAACGAGCACGGTGACGGGGAGCGGGCGAGGAGACAGCGGGGAGACACGAGTGACCAACGGGGCGCTTCTTCATGACCTCGTCCTGGCGCAGGCCGGGCGCACTCCGGACGCGACGGCCGTACGGCAGGGCGAGCGGAGCCTGACCTACCGCGAGCTGGTCTCGGCGGCGGCGGTGCTGGCGCACCGGCTGCGCGAGCTCGGCGCTGGCCCCGAGACGCGGATCGGCATCTGCCACCGCCGCACGCCCGGCCTGCTGGTCCGCGTGCTCGGGGTGCTGATGTCCGGGGCCGCGTACGTGCCGCTGGACCCCGCGCACCCACGCCGGCGGCTCGCCGGCGTCATCGAGGACGCCGGCATCACCACGGTCGTCGCGGACGAGACCGGCGCGGACCTGCTGGCCGGTCTGCCGGTGCGGCTGGAAACCGCGTCGCTCGGGACCGAGGAATCGGAGGCCGGGCCGGCGGAGAACGGGGGTGCTGGGGCGGCCGCGTGGGTCATGCCGGCGGGCGCGGCGGCCTACGTGCTCTACACCTCCGGCTCGACGGGGCGGCCCAAGGGGGTGGTGGTGAGCCATGCCTCGGCGGTGTCGTTCGTGACGATGGCGGGCGAGGTGTTCGGGCTCGACGCCGGGTGCCGGTCGATCGGGTTCGCCGCGCTCGGGTTCGACGTGTCGGTCCTGGACGTCTTCGCGCCGCTGGCGCGCGGCGGGTCGGTGATGCTGGTGCCCGAGGAGGACCGCGTGGACGCCGCCCGGCTCCAACGGTTCCTGGAACGGCACCAGGTGACCTGGGGCACGATCCCGCCCGCGCTGCTCCCGCTGCTGGAGCCGGAGCGGCTGCCGTGGCTGCGCGACCTGCTCACCGCGGGCGAGCCCGCCGGGCCCGAGCAGGTGGCCCGCTGGACGGCCGGCGGGCGGCGCTTCCACAACTGGTACGGCCCCACCGAGACCACCGTGTGCGTCGTCGGCACCGAGCTGTCGGGCGTCTGGGACCGGCCGCTGCCGATCGGGTACGCGCTGCCGGGCTGCCGGGCGTACATCCTCGACGACCTGCTGCGGCCCTGCCCGCCCGGCACGCCGGGTGAGCTGTGCATCGGCGGCCCGCAGCTGGCCCGCGGCTACCTCGGCCGGCCGGGGCTGTCGGCCGAGCGGTTCGTGCCGGATCCGTACGGTGAGCCCGGGGCACGCATGTACCGCACCGGCGACCAGGTCGTGCTGGAGGACGACGGCCGGATCGGCTTCATCGGGCGGCTGGACCGGCAGGTGAAGGTCCAGGGCCAGCGCGTCGAGATCGGCGAGGTCGAGGCGGTGCTGCGGGCGCATCCCGGCGTGCGGCAGGCGGTCGCGGACGTCACGGACGGGGCCACCGGGCTGAAGGAGCTGACCGCGTACCTGACGCCCGAGGACGCGCCCGGCATCGAGGAGGTGCGGGCGCACTGCCTGGAGAGCATGCCGGCGTACATGGCGCCGACCCGGGTGGTACGGCTGGCGGCGCTGCCGCTGACGGTGGCGGGCAAGATCGACCTGGCGGCCCTGCGCGCCCGGCGCGACGAGTCCCCGGCGGGCGGCGCGACCCCGGAGGCCGGCGGGAGCGGGGCGGAGCGAGGGGTCGCGGCGGCGTGGGCGGAGGCGTTCGGGGCCGGGGCCGAGCCGGGGCCGGACGACGACTTCTTCGCGTCCGGCGGCCACTCGCTGGTGGCCATGCGCCTGGCCGCGCTGCTGCGGGCCAGACTCGGCAAGGAGATCGAGGTCAGGGACGTGCTCGCGGGCCGTACCGTCGCCGGCATCGCCCGCCTGGCCGAGCTGGCGCCGCCCGCGCGGGACGAACCGCTCGCCGCGGCGCCGGCCGCGCTGTCGGCGGTGCAGCGCCGGATGTGGTTCGTGGAGCGGCTGGCGCCCGGAACGCCCGCGCACAACATCGCGATGGCGCAGCGCCTGTCCGGGCCGCTGGACGTCGCCGCCCTGCGCGCCGCCCTGGCGGCGGTGGCCGAGCGGCACGAGGTGCTGAGATGGCGCGTCCCGGAGTCCGGCGGGGTGCCGGCCGTCGCCGTGTCGCCGCCCGGCCCGGTGCCGCTGCCCGTGGAGGACGTGACGGAGGCGGAGGTCGGCGAGCGGCTGGCGGCGGAGGCCCGGCTCGCCTTCGACCTGGCGGCGGGGCCGCTGTGGCGGGCCCGGCTGCTGCGCGTCGCCGCCGGGGAGCACGTGCTGGCGATCACGGCGCACCACCTGGTGTTCGACGGCTGGTCGCAGCGGGTGCTCTACGACGACCTCGGCCGCGCCTACCGGGAGGCGGCGCTCGCGCCGCTGCGCACCTCGTTCGGCGGGTACACGGCCTACCTCGGCGGGCGGGACGGCGAGGCGAGCCTGGAGTGGTGGCGGCGGCACCTGGAGGGCGCGCCCGCCGTGCTCGACCTGCCGCGCGACCATCCGCGCCCGGCGGTGCAGACGTTCGAGGGCGCCGGCGCGGCGGCCGAGGCCGGGGCGGCCGTCAGCGACGGCGTGCGGGCGCTGGCCGCGCGGCTCGGCAGCACGCCGTACGCGGTGCTGCTGGCGGCGTTCGGGCAGGTGCTGCGGCGGCTCACCGGGCAGCACGACCTGATCGTCGGCGCGCCCGTCGCCGACCGGCGCGACCCGGCCTTCCACCCACTGGTCGGGTGCCTGGTGCAGGTGCTGCCGGTACGGCTGCGCGTCGAGGACGGCGCGAGCTTCGCGGCGCACGTGACGCGCTGCCAGGAGACGCTGTCCGGCGCGCTCGCCCATCTCGACGTGCACCTGGAGCGGCTGGTCGACCGGCTCGGGCCCGGCCGCGACCTGTCCAGGAACCCGCTGGTCCAGGTGCTGTTCAACATGTACGACTTCGCCGAGCCGCGGCTGGACCTGCCCGGCGTCACGGCCGTCCCGCTGCCGCCGGGGCTTCCGGGCGCGCTGTTCGACCTGACCCTGTACGTCGGGGAACGCGACGGGCGGTACGTGCTGCAGGCCGCCTACAACCCGCGGCTGTTCCGCCCGGAGCGGATCGAGGAGCTGCTGGCCGGCTACCTGCGGCTGCTCGGCGACCTGGTGGCCGCTCCTGAGCTGCCGGTGCGACGCGCGTCCCTCCGCCCCCTGCCGGGCCGGGAGGGCGTCCGGCTCCCCGACGGCACCCGTCCCCTGCCCGGCTGGAGCGGGCCCGGTGTGGTGGAACGGGTCCTCGGCCACGCGGGGAGCGACCGGGTGGCGGTCGCCGGTGAGGAGGGCGCGCTCAGCTATGCGGCGCTGGTCCGGCTCGCCGGGGCGGTCGCGGAGTCCGTGGCCACGGCGGTGCGCCCGGGCAAGGCAGTGAGCCCAGGTCAGGCGGTGGGTTCGGCTGAGGCGTTCGGTCCCGCTGAGGCGATCGGTTCAACGGAAGCGCACGCTTCGTGCGAGGCAGTGGGTTCGGGGGCGGTGGTGGCGATCCTGGCCGCCCGGACGTGCGAGCTGCCCGCGCTGATGCTGGGTGTCCTGGGGGCCGGGGGGCGCTGGGCCGTGCTGGACCCCGCCCTGCCGGCCGCGCGCCTCGCGGCCCAGGCGCGAGCCGCCGGGGCCTGTGCACTGATCGCCTGCCCCGGCGTCACCGTCCCGGCTGAGCTGGCCTGGCTGCCCGAACTACCGTGGCTGCCCGAGCCGACCACGCCCCCGGAACTGGCCAACTCGCCCCATCCCGACCGGTTCCCCGAACCGGCCCGGTCCCCCGAGACGGGCGGCCTGGCCGGGTTGTGGGAGGTCGGGAGGGTGGAGTTCGGGGAGCGGGGGTATGTGGCGTTCACCTCCGGGACCACCGGTGAGCCGAAGCCGGTGGTGGCGGCCGAGGAGCCGCTGGCCCGGTTCCTGGACTGGTACGCGGCCGAGTTCGCGTTGACCGCGGACGACCGGTTCGCGCTGCTGGCCGGGCTGGCGCACGATCCGCTGCTGCGGGACGTCTGGACGCCGCTCACCCTGGGGGCGACGCTGCATGTGCCGGACCAGGATCGGGTGCGGGACCCGGCGCGGCTCGCGGCGTGGCTGCGGGAGCGGGCGATCACGGTGGCGCACGTGACGCCGCAGCTCGCCACCCTGATCGCCGCGGCCGGGGTGGAGCTGCCCGATCTGCGGCTGGTGGTGTTCGGCGGGGACCGGCTGACGTTCGCGGACGTGGCCAGGTTCGCGGCGGTCGCGCCGAAGGCCCGCCTGGTGAACGCCTACGGCACCACCGAGACGCCCCAGGCGCAGGCCGTCCACGAGATCACCGGCCAGGTGGGCGCGAGCGGCGACCCGGTGCCGGTCGGTCACGGCGTGGACGGGGCGGAGCTGCTGGTGCTCGACGCCGGCGGCGCCCCCGCGGCCGTGGGGGAGCTCGGCGAGGTCGTGGTGCGCAGCCGCCGCCTGGCGCAGGCGTACGCGGGCGACGACGAGCTGACCAGGAGCCGGTTCAGCAGGGAGCCCGGCGGCGGGCCCGCCCGCTACCGCACCGGCGACCTCGGCCGCTACGACCCAGACGGCCGGGTGGTGCCGGCCGGACGGGCCGACGGGCAGGTGAAGATCCGCGGTCACCGCGTCGAGCTGGGCGAGGTGGAGGCGGCGCTGGCCGCGCACCCCGGCGTCCTGGCGGCGGCGGCGCGGACGGCCGAGCAGCCCGGCGGGCCGGTGCTGCACGCCTACGCGGTGCCCGCGGGCGCGGCCGTGCAGGCCGGGGAGCTGCGCCGGCATCTCGCGGCCCGCCTGCCCGACTACGCCGTGCCGGCCGAGCTGGTGCTGCTGCCGGCGCTGCCGCTGACGCCGAACGGCAAGGTGGACCGGGCCGCCCTGCCCGCCCCTCCCCCACGCGCCGCGGCCGGGCCGGGGCAGGAGCCGGCCACCGCGACCGAGCGGCTGGTCGCCGGCGTCTGGCGGGAGGTCCTGGGCCTGCCGCGAGTGGCGGCGGACGCGAACTTCTTCGAGATCGGCGGGCACTCGCTCGCCACCGCTCAGGTCCAGGCCCGCCTCGCCGCCGCACTCGGCCGCGAGGTGCCGATCGTGGACCTGTTCCGTTTCCCGACCGTACGGACGCTCGCCGCGCACCTCGACGGCGAGCGGCGTACGCCGGGCGCGGAGCGCGCCGCGCGGCGGGTCGCGGCGCGCAGGGCACGCCCCTCAACTCGGCCCCACCGGGCCAGACGGGAGAGTGACGAATGACCTCTGAGCTGAACCACGACGACGAGGGGCCCGGGGTCGAGCCGATCGCGGTCGTCGGCCTGGCCTGCCGTCTCCCGGGCGCCGAGGACGTGCCCGCGTACTGGCGCAACCTGGTCGGCGGCGTCGAGTCGGTGCGTTTCTACACCCGCGAGGAGCAGGCGGCGCTCGGCGTGCCCGACTACCTGCTGGACGATCCGACGTTCGTCAGGGCGTGCTCGATCGCGGACGGCTACGGCGCCCTCGACGCGGCCTTCTTCGGCATGTCGCCGCGCGAGGCGGAGTTACGCGACCCGCAGCAGCGCATGTTCCTGGAGCTGGCCAGCAGCGCGCTGGACGACGCGGGCTACGACCCGGCCCGCTATCCGGGCGAGATCGGCGTGTACGGGGCCATCGGCTCCGACGAGTACCAGTGGATGTACATCCGGCCGAACAAGAAGGTGTTCGCCTCCGTCGGCAACCTCGCCGTCTACACGGGCAACCACCCCGACTACCTGGCCACGATGGTGTCGTACAAGCTGGACCTGCGCGGCCCCAGCGTGACCCTGCACACGGCGTGCTCCTCGTCGCTGGTCGCGCTGCACGTGGCGTGCGAGGCGCTGCGCACCGGCGAGTGCGACATGGCGCTGACCGGCGGCGCCTCGCTGGAGCTGCCCGCCGAGTGGGGATACCAGTTCCACCAGGACGGCATCTACGCGCCCGACGGGCACTGCCGGGCGTTCGACGCCGCCGCGGCCGGCACGATCTGGGGCGGGGGCGGCGGCATGGCGGTGCTGAAGCGCCTGTCGGACGCCCTCGCCGACGGCGACCACATCCGCGCCGTGGTGATCGGCAACGCGATCAACAACGACGGCGCCACCAAGATGGGCTTCTCCGCGCCGAGCGCCGAGGGCCAGGCGGCCGCGGTCGCGCAGGCGCTCGGCGTCGCGCGGATCGACCCGCGCACGATCACATACGTGGAGGCGCACGGCACCGGCACCTCGCTGGGCGACCCGATCGAGGTGGGGGCCCTGTCCAGCGTGCTCGGCGCCGGCACCGACGAGGCGGGCTGGTGCGGCCTCGGCTCGGTCAAGACCAACATCGGCCATCTCGGCCCGGCGGCGGGCATCGCGGGCTTCATCAAGACCGTGCTCGCGCTGGAGCACGGCCTGATCCCGCCGAGCCTCAACTTCGAGACGCCGAACCCGCGCATCGACTTCGGCTCCAACCCGTTCCGGGTGGTCTCGTCGCTGACCAAGTGGGAGACGAACGGCTTCCCGCGCCGGGCGGGCGTCAGCTCGTTCGGGATCGGCGGCACCAACGCGCACGTGCTGGTCGAGCAGGCGCCGCCCGCGCCGCTGCCCACCGCGCAGCCGCGCCCGGCCCACCTGCTGCTGCTGTCGGCGCGGACCCCGTCCGCGCTGGACGCGACGGCGGCCCGGCTGGCCGGCCACCTGGAGGGGCGGGAGCTCGACCTGGCCGACGTGGCTCACACGCTGCGGTCCCGCCGCCGGTACGCGCACCGCGCCGCCGTGGTGGCCACCGACACCGCCGACGCGGTCGCGGCGCTGACCACGCCGCGCCGGCTGGTCAAGGGCCGGGCGGGCACGCCGAAGGTGGCCTGGCTGTTCTCCGGCCAGGGCGCGCAGTACGCGGGCATGGGCGCGGGTCTCTACCGCACCGAGCCGGCCTTCGCCGCCGCCGTGGACGAGTGCGCCGCGATCCTGCGCGAGGAGCTGGGCCTGGACCTGCGCACCCTGCTGTTCCCGGGCGACGACGAGCGGGAGGCCGCCGACGAGCGGCTGAGGCAGACGGAGCTCACCCAGCCGGCGCTGTTCACGCTGGAGTGGGCGCTGGCGTCCCTGTGGCGCTCGTGGGGCGTGGAGCCGGCCGCGATGATCGGGCACAGCATCGGCGAGTACGTCGCCGCGACCGTCGCGGGCGTCTTCTCCCTGCCCGACGCGCTGCGCCTGGTCGCCGTCCGTGGCCGGCTCATGCAGAGCGTGCCGGCGGGCGCGATGCTCGCGGTCCGCCTCGACCAGGCGGAGGTGCGCGGGGACCTGCCGGACGGCCTGTCGATCGCCACCGTCAACGGCCCCGGCACGTGCGTCATCGCCGGCCCCGGCGAGCTGGTCGCCGCCTACGCCGCCCGTCTCGACGAGGCCGGCGTCCAGCACACCGCGCTGCGCACCTCGCACGCCTTCCACTCGGCGATGATGGACCCGATTCTCGGCGACTTCCACGAGGCGGTCGCCGCCGCGGCCCGGCACGCGCCCGCGCTGCCGTTCCTGTCGAACGTCACCGGCGACTGGATCACCGCCGAGCAGGCCACCGACCCCGCCTACTGGACGCGGCACGTGCGCGAGACCGTACGGTTCGGCGACTGCGTGGCGACGCTCGCCGCCGAGGGCGAGTGGCGGCTGGTGGAGTGCGGCCCGGGACGGCAGCTCGCCGGGCTGGCGCGGAACCAGCTCCCCAAGACCGCGCCGCGCCCGCTGGCCAGCCTGCCCGGCCCCGCCGACGGCAAGTCCGACCTGGAGGTGCTGTACGCGACGGCCGGCGCGCTGTGGACGGCGGGCGTGCCGCTGGACACCGACGCGCTGGCCGAGCCCGCCCGCCGGGTGCCGCTGCCGGCGTACCCGTACGAGCGGGCCGAGCACTGGGTGCGTACCGACTTCGATCCCGAGCTGGTCTTCCCCCGGCCGCCGCGGGCGGGCGCGCTGCCGCTGGAGGAGTGGTTCTCGGTGCCGGCCTGGCGGCAGGAGCCCGTCGCCCCGGCCGGGACGGCGGCGCTCGCCGGGCTGCGCTGCCTGGTGTTCGCCGGACCGGCCGCCGAACCGCTGCTGGACGGGCTGCGCGCGGCCGGCGCGGACGCGATCAGGGTGGTGCCGGGCGACGCGTACGGCGTCGGCCCCGACGGGACGGTCACCGTCCGGCCGGCCGAGCGCGACGACTACGAGGCGCTGCTGGCCGCGACCGGCGTGCCGGCCCGCGTCGTGCACGCGTGGGCGCTGGACGGCGCTCCCGCCGCGACCGCCGAGCAGGTCACCGCCGCCCAGGATCTCGGGTTCCACAGCCTGCTGGCGCTGGTGCAGGCGATGGCGGGGGCCGAGCGGGAGACGCCGGTCCACCTGGACATCGTGACCGCCGGCACGCAGGGCGTCATCGGCGGGGACGTGTCACGGCCCGAGCACGCCACGGTGGCCGGGATCACGGGCGTGGTCCCGCTGGAGGCCCGCTGGCTGACGGCCCGGCACGTCGATCTGGAGGCGGGGCCGTACGACGCCGGGAAGGTGCTGGCCGAGCTGGCCGCCGAGCCAGGCGAGCCGGAGGAGGGCGTGCCGCCGTCCCCGGTCGCGCTGCGCGCCGGCCGCCGCTGGGTGCGCGCGTTCGCGCCGGTGCCGCTGCCGCCGCAGGACGACCCGCTGCGCCGGCAGGGCGTGTACGTGATCACCGGCGGGCTCGGCGGCATCGGCCTGACCGTGGCCGAGGACCTGGCCCGGCGCGCCGAGGCCAGGCTGGTGCTGCTCGGCAGGACCGGGCTGCCGCCCCGCGAGGAGTGGGACGCGCTCGACGGCGCCCCGGAGCGGACCAGGCGGGCCGTGGCCGCCGTCCGCCGGATGGAGCGGGCGGGCGCCGAGGTGGTCGTGCTGTCCGCCGACGTGACCGACCCCGCGTCGCTGCGCCGGGTGCGGGACGACGCGCTCGCCAGGTTCGGCACGGTCGACGGGATCGTGCACGCGGCCGGGGTGCCCGGCGGCGGCATGGCCGAGGTCAAGGAGCGGCAGGCCGCCGACGCCGTCATGGGGCCCAAGCTCGCGGGGACGGCGGCGCTGCGCGAGGTGTTCGGCGACCTGCCGCTCGATTTCGTGCTGCTCTGCTCCTCGGTGACCGCCGTCGCGGGCGGGTTCGGCCAGGTGGACTACTGCGGGGCCAACGCGTTCATGGACGCGTACGCGCACGTCTGGCCGGGCCGGGTCGTGTCGGTGAACTGGGGGGCCTGGCTGGAGGTCGGCATGGCCGCCGAGGTGGCCGCGCCGGTGGCGTTCCGCGCCCTGCAGCGCGGCGACCGCGTCACCCGGCTGGAGCACCCGATCCTCGGTCACCGGCACGAGAGCACCGGCCGCCGCCCCTGGTACGCCGCGACCCTGTCGCCGGAGACGCACTGGGTGCTCGGCGAGCACCGGGTGGCCGGGGTGCCGGTGATGCCGGGCACCGGCTACCTGGAGACGGCGCGGGCGGCGTTCGAGGCGGCCGTGCCGAGCCCCGGGCCCGGTCACGCGATCGAGCTGCGCGACGTCGCCTTCGTCGCGCCGCTGCCGGTCGCCGAGGGCACCAGCGCGGAGCTGCGGGTGCTGCTCACCCCGGCGGGCGACGGCATGGACTTCGAGGTGGTCAGCTCCGCCGGCGGCGAGCCGGTGCAGCACGCGCGCGGCTCCGCGGCGTGGGTGGCGGCCGGCGAGCCCGCCGCGGACCTGGCCGAGGTGCGGGCCCGCTGCACGTACGGCTCCGGCGCGGCCGATCCGTTCGCCTCGGCGTCCGGGCTGGTCACGTTCGGGCCGCGCTGGCGCAGCCTGCGCGAGGTGCGGCTCGGCAGCGACGAGCAGCTCGCCCAGCTCGTGGCCGTCCCCGACGTCGCCGCCGAGCTGGCCGCGCTGCCGCTGCACCCGGCGCTGCTGGACGAGGCGACCGCGTTCGTGGCGGTCTCCGGCGAGCACAGCTACCTGCCGCTCGGCTACGGCCGCATCACCGTGCGCGGCCCGCTGCCCGCCACGCTGTGGAGCCACGCGCGGCTGCGTGACACCGGCGGCGGCGAGGTGCTGGCCGCCGACCTCACCCTGTACGACGACGCCGGCGAGCCGGTGGTGGACATCTCCGACTTCGTGCTGAGGCGCGTGGACCGGCAGTCGATGACCAGGACCGTCGGCGAGGGCGCCAGGAACGCCGCCGAGGCCGTACCGGTCAAGGAGGAGTCCGCGACCGCGGGCGTCGCCCTCGACCTCGACGGGGCCAGGCGCGGCATCCCGCCCGCCGACGGCGCCGAGGCGTTCCGCCGGCTGCTCGCCGCCGGCCTCGGCAGCCAGGTCGTGGTGAACGCCACCGCGCTGCCCGAGTTCGTGGCCGGGGTGCGCGAGCTGACCCAGGACACCGTGGCCGACGAGCTGGACGCCGCCGCCGCGACCGGCGAGGGCGGCAGCGCCGACGACGACCACGTCGCCCCGCGCAACGACCTGGAGAGCACGCTCGCCGGGCTGTGGGGCGAGGTGCTCGGCGCCCGCCGGGTCAGCGTCGAGCAGGACTTCTTCGAGCTGGGCGGCAACTCGCTGGTGGCGGTCCAGCTCATCGCGCTCATCAGGAAGAAGATCGGCGTCCGGCTGCCGATGCGCAGCCTCTTCCAGGTGCCCACCGTGGCCGGGATGGCCGCGCTGGTGGAGGAGCTGCGCGGCGAGGACGCCCCCGCGCGGCCCGCGACGATCACCAGGCTCCCCCGAGAGGAAAGGCGCTAGAGATGGCGGACGGCACGTACAAGGTCGTGGTCAACGACGAGGAGCAGTACTCCATCTGGTTCGCCGACCGTCCCCTGCCGGCGGGCTGGCGGGAGGAGGGCTTCTCGGGGGCGAAGCAGGACTGCCTCGACCACGTCGAACGGGTCTGGACCGACATGCGCCCGCGCAGCCTGCGCGAGGCCCTGGGGCAGTAGAGGAGCGGCCCAGGTGACCGGCACGTACGCCTTTCCCGCCTCGTTCGCCCAGGAACGGCTGTGGTTCCTGGCGCGGCTCGATCCCGGCGCGCCCGCGTACCACATCAACGCCGTGATCGAGCTGCCCGAACGGGACGATCCGGACCGGTGCGAGCGCATGCTGCGCGAGCTGGTCCGGCGGCACGAGACGCTGCGCACCGCCCTCGCGGTCGAGGACGGGGAGCTCGTCCAGGTCGTCCAGGTCGAGCTGCCGGTCACACTCCCCCTGACCGACCTGCGCGGCCTGCCGCCCGAGCGGGCCGAGCGCGAGTTCGGCGCGCTGGCGCAGGAGCTGGCGCGGCGGCCGTTCGCTCTGGAGCGGGCGCCGCTGTGGCGGGCGCACCTGGTGCGGATGCCGGGCGGAGCCGCGCAGCGGCTGGTGTTCGTGGTGCACCACGCCGTGTTCGACGCCCGCTCGGCCACGAACTTCGCCGCCGAGCTGGAGGAGCTGGACGCCGCCTGGGCCGAGGGCAGGCCGCCCCGGCTGCCCGAGCTGCCCGTCCAGTACGCCGACTACGCCGCCTGGCAGCGCGAGCACCTGGCGGGCGGGGTGCTCGCCGCCCAGCTCGCCCACTGGCGGGAACGGCTCGCCGGTCTGCCGGCCGACCTCGGGCTGCCCGCGGACCGGCCCCGGCCGGCGGTGCGCGGGCACGCCGGGGCCGAGCATCACCTGGCGCTGCCCGCCGGCCTGACCGGCGCGCTCGAAGCGCTGGCCAGGCGGCGCGGGGCGACGCTGTTCATGGTGCTGCTCGCCGGGCTGAAGGCGGTGCTGTCCCGGTACGCCGGCCAGCACGACGTCGTCGTGGGCACACCGGTGGCCGGGCGCGAGCTGCCGGAGTTCGAGCCGCTGCTCGGCATGTTCGTCAACACGCTGGTGCTGCGTACCGACCTCGGCGGCGACCCGGAGTTCGGCGAGCTGCTGGAGCGGGTGCGGGAGACCGTGCTCGACGCGCTGGACCACGCCGAGGCGCCGTTCGACCGGCTGGTGGAGGCGCTCCAGCCGGTACGCGACACCAGCCGCACCCCGCTCTACCAGGTGGGGTTCAACCTGCTGCCGATGAGCACGCGCGGCCAGTTCCCGAACGGCACCGCCCAGCTCGACCTGAACGTGGACGTCGTCAGGACCGCCGACGGCGCCGGCGTCTACGTCGAGTACAGCACCGAGCTGTTCGACGCCGCCACCATCGCCCGCCTGGCGGACGCGTACCTGCTGGTGCTGGAGGCCGCCGCCGCCGACCCCGGCACCCGGCTGTCGGAGCTGCCGCTGATGACGGCGGCGCAGCGGCACGAGCTGCTGACCCGCTGGAACGGCACGGCGGCGGCGTACCCGGAGCGGACCCTGCACGAGCTGGTCGCCGAGCAGGCGGCCCGCACGCCCGGCGCGGTGGCGGTGCGCGGGCCGGACGGCGAGGAGCTGACCTACGCCGAGCTGGACGCCCGCGCCGGAGCGCTGGCCGGGCGGCTCGCGGCGGCGGGCGTGCGGGCCGAGACGTGCGTGGCGCTGTGCCTGCCGCGCGGGGTGCCCCAGGTCGTCGCGCTGCTCGCGGTGCTGCGGGCGGGCGGGTGCTACCTGCCGCTGGACGCGGCGTACCCGGCGGAGCGGCTGGCGTACCTGCTGGCCGACTCCGGCGCGGCGCTGCTGGTCACGGAGTCCGCGCAGCTCGACCGGCTGCCGGTGGAACGGCCGCCGGCGCTGCTGCTGGACGGCCCCGAACCGGCGGCGGCCGCGGTGACGCCGTCGCCGGTGGGGCCCGATCACCTCGCGTACCTCATCTACACCTCCGGCTCCACCGGCCGGCCCAAAGGGGTGCAGGTGCCGCATCGCGGCGTGGTCAACCTGGTCACCGACGTGATCCGGCGGCTGGGCGGCGGCAGCGCTTTGTACCTGACGTCGCTGTCGTTCGACATCGCGGCGCTGGAGATCTTCACGCCGCTGCTGTCCGGCGGCACGCTCGTGATCGCGCCCGAGGACGCCGCCCGCACCCCCAAGGAGCTCCGCCGGGCGGCCGAGGACGCGGACCTGGTGCAGCTCACCCCGTCGGTGGCGAGCCTGGCGGTGGAGCACCTGCCGCCGGGGCTGCCGCGCGTCATCCTGGGCGGCGAGCCGCTGCCCGTCGGCCTGGCCGCGCGGCTGCTGGACGTCGCCGGCGAGCTGTGGAACTTCTACGGGCCGACGGAGACGACCATCTGGTCGGCGGCGTACCGGGTGCCGCGCTCCCCTGACGTGATGCTGATCGGGGGGCCGCTGGCGAACACGACGGCGTACGTGGTGGATCGGGAGCTGCGGCCGGTGCCGGTCGGCGTGCCCGGTGAGCTGCTGCTCGGCGGGGACGGAGTCACCCGCGGCTACCACGGGCGGGCCGCGCTCACCGCCGAACGGTTCGTCCCCGACCCGTTCGGGCCTCCGGGCGGGCGGCTCTACCGGACGGGCGATCTGGTCCGCCGTCATGCGGACGGTCAGCTGGAGTACGTCGGGCGGCTCGACCACCAGGTCAAGATCCGCGGCGTCCGCATCGAACCCGACGAGATCGCCGCCGTCCTCACCGAACACCCCGCCGTCCACCGCGCCGTCGTCACCGTACGCGACGACGCCCCCGGCGGACGCGGACTCGTCGCCTACACCACCGGCACCACCGACGAGGCTGATTTACGCGCCCACCTGCGCGCCCGCCTCCCCGACAGCATGATCCCCGCCGCCTTCGTCACCCTCACCGACCTCCCCGTCCTGCCGAGCGGCAAGCTCGACCGCGCCGCGCTCCCCCCGCCACAGGCCACGGCAGAGGGTGCGGGGTTCGTGGCGCCGCGTACGCCGATGGAGGAGACGCTGGCCGGCATCTGGGCGGAGCTGCTCGGGCGGGAGCGGGTCGGGGTGACGGACGACTTCTTCGCGCTGGGCGGTCACTCGCTGCTCGTGGTGCGGCTCATTGGACGGATCGACGCGGCGTTCGGGGTGGAGCTGCCGCTGCGGCGCTGCTTCGACGCGACGACCGTCGAGGAGCAGGCGCTGGCGGTGCTCGAAGAAGGGCTGAGCGAGGCCGGCCTGCTGGAACTGCTGGAGGAGGAGCGGTGAGCGACGGGAACGGGGTACGGGCGCGGCTGGCCGGGCTCAGCCCGGAACAGCGCGCCGCGCTGGAGGCCCGCCTCGCGAGCGCCCGCGCGGGCAGGCGACCCGGCCCGGACGCCGCCGAGGCCCCAACCGGGACGCCGGCGGACAGAACGCCGCCGGACCGGGCGACGGTGGACGGAACGCCGGCGGACCGGGTGCCGGCGGACGGGACGCTCCCGGCCGGGGCGGCGGCGGACGGGGAGTTGTCGGATGCGCAGCGGCGGCTCTGGGTGGTTGATCAGCTTGATCCGGGCAATCCGGCCTACACCCTGTCGTGGGCGTATCGAATCGTGGGCGATCTGGACGCCGCCGCGCTGGCGGCGGCGTTCGACGCGCTCGTGGAGCGGCACCCGATCCTGGCCCACGTCGTCGAGACGCGCGACGGCGAGCCCCGGCAGGGCCCCGGCCCGGTGCGGCCCGCGCTGCGGGTCGAGGAGATGTCCGCCGCCGAGGCCGACGCCGCCGCCCGCGAGGAGGCCCGCTTCGCCTTCGACCTGAGCGCCGGTCCGCTGACCCGGGCCCGCCTGCTGCGTGTCGCCCCGGGCGAGCACCGGCTGATCCTGACCCTGCACCACATCCTGGCCGACCGCTGGTCGGTGGCGATCCTGTTCCGCGACCTGTTCCGGCTCTACAGCGGCGAGCCGATGGATCCGCCGCCCGCGCCGTACGCCGGTTACGTGGCCTGGCAGCGCGACCGCCCGTCGCGGGAGCGCGACCTGGCCTACTGGCGGGCGGCGCTCGGCGGCCTGCCCGACGCGCTCGACCTGCCGGCCGACCGGCCGCGCCCGCCGATGCAGTCGAACCGGGGCCGCCGCCTGCTGTTCGAGCTGGACGCCGAGCTCACCGCCGGCCTCCGCGCCCTGGCCGCCGGGCAGCGCGCCACGACGTTCATGGTGCTGCTCGCCGGGTTGCAGGCGCTGCTGGCCCGCTACACCGGGCAGCCCGACATCCCGATCGGCACGCCGGTCTCCACCCGGCCGCACGCCTCCCTGGACCGGACCGTCGGCCTGTTCCTCAACACGGTGGTGCTGCGCGGCGACCTGTCCGGCGACCCGGCCTTCACCGAGCTCGTACGCCGCGCGAGGGAGCGGACGCTGGACGCGTTCGACCATGCGGGGCTGCCGTTCGAGACGCTGGTGGAGGAGCTGTCGAGCGGCCGGGACCTGTCCCGCAACCCGCTCTTCCAGGTCATGCTCGCCTACCAGAACACGCCCGCGCCGACCGGCGAGCTGCCCGGCCTGCGCCTGGAACGCCTGGACGTACGGCCCGGCACCGCCATGTTCGACCTGGACCTGATCGTGGAGGAGCGCCAGGACGGCTCGCTGCTGTGCGTGCTCGACTACGCGACGGACCTGTTCGACGACGACCGGGCCCGCCGCCTGGCCGCGCACCTGCGTACGCTGCTGGGGGCCGCCGTCGCCGCTCCGGACCTGCGGCTGTCGGAGCTGTCGCTCATGGACGCGGCCGAACTCCACGACACCCTGCACGCCTGGAACGGCGCCCCGCTCCCCTACCCGGAGCGCGGCATCCACCACCTGGTCGCCGAGCAGGCCGCCCGCTCGCCCGGCGCGTGCGCCGTCGAGGGCGAGGACGGGGCCGTCCTCACCTACGCGGAGCTGGAGTCCCGCGCGAACGGCCTGGCCGCCGAGCTGCGGGCGCTCGGCGTCGGCGGGGAGACGCGGGTCGGCGTGTGCCTGCCGCGCGATCCGGACCTGGTGGTGGCGCTGCTGGCCGTGCTGAAGTCGGGCGGCTGCTACGTCCCGCTGGATCCCGGGTATCCGCCCGGCCGCCTGGAAGAGCTCGTCGCCGATTCCGGCGCCGCCCTGGTGGTCACCGTCGCGGCCCTCCGGGACCGCCTGCCGGGCACCGCGCCGGTCCTCCTCCTCGACCAGGCGACCTGGGAGGCCGGTCGGGAGCCCGAGCCGGCGTTCCATCCGGATCAGGCCGCGTACCTGATCTACACCTCCGGCTCCACCGGCCGGGCCAAAGGGGTCGTGGTGCCGCACCGGGGGCTGGTGAGCCTGCTCGGCGACGTGCGTGAGCGGCCCGGACTCGAGCCCGGCGCGCGGTTCCTGTTCCTGACGTCGGTGTCGTTCGACATCGCGATGATCGAGATCTTCGGCCCGCTGGTCACCGGCGGGACCGTCGTGCTCGCCTCGGCGGCCGGGGTCGAGCGGGTGCACGAGCTGATCCGGCAAGGCGGGCTGCACACCGTCCAGGCCACGCCGTCGGTCCTGGAGGGGCTGCTGCCCGCCCTCGCCCACGGGGTTCCGCGCGTGATCAGCACGGGCGAGGCGCTTCCCGGCCCGCTCGCCGCGCGCCTGCTCGACGTCGCCGGCGAGGTGTGGGACCTGTACGGCCCCACCGAGACCACCGTGTGGTCCACCAGGCGGCGGGTCACCGACGGGCGGGGCGGCTCGATCGGCCGGCCGGTCGCCAACACCACGGCGTACGTGGTGGACCGGGAGCTGCGGCCGGTGCCGGTCGGGGTGCCCGGCGAGCTGCTGCTCGGCGGGGCCGGAGTCACCCGCGGCTACCACCGGCGGGCCGCGCTCACCGCCGAACGGTTCGTCCCCGACCCGTTCGGGCCGCCCGGCGGACGCCTCTACCGCACCGGAGACCTCGTCCGCCGCCACCCCGACGGCCACCTCGAATACCTCGGCCGGCTCGACCACCAGGTCAAGATCCGGGGCGTGCGCATCGAACCCGACGAGATCGCCGCCGTCCTCACCGAACACCCCGCCGTCCACCGCGCCGTCGTCACCGTACGCGACGACGCCCCCGGCGGACGCGGACTCGTCGCCTACACCACCGGCACCACCGACGAGGCTGATTTACGTGCCCACCTGCGCGCCCGCCTCCCCGACAGCATGATCCCCGCCGCCTTCGTCACCCTCACCGACCTCCCGGTGCTGCCCAGCGGCAAGCTCGACCGCAAAGCACTCCCCCCACCGCGCCCCACGGCGGAGAGCGGAGGGTTCGTCGCGCCGCGCACGCCGGGCGAGCGCGTCCTGCACGGCGTCTGGGCCGAGTTGCTCGGCCGCGACGACTTCGGGGTGGAGGACGACTTCTTCGCCCTGGGCGGGCACTCGCTGCTGGCCATGCGGCTGGTGGTGCGGCTGCGGGAGGCGCACGGGGCCGAGGTGACGCTGCGGCGCTGCTTCGCCACCCCGACCGTCGCAGCCCTCGCCCCGCTCCTGGGCGGCGCGGGCGGCAAGGCGGAGCCGATCCCGCCCGCCCCCGCCGGGCCGGTGCGGCCCTCGCACGCGCAGGCCCGCCTGTGGTTCCTCGACCAGCTCGACCCCGGCAACCCGGCCTACAACGTCGCCTGGGCGGAGCGGCTGACCGGCCCGCTGGACGTGGCGGCGCTGACGGCCGCGTTCGACGACCTGGTGGACCGGCACGACGCCCTGCGCCTGGTCGTCGCGGACGAGGACGGCGAGCCCGTCCTGCGCGAAGGCGACCGCAGGCCGCGACTGGCCGTCCTTTCGGGCGAAGACGTGGGCCGGGAGGAGGCGCGGCACCGTTTCGACCTGGCCGCCGGGCCCCTGGCGCGGGCCGCCCTCGTCCGGCGCGGCGCGGACGAGCACGACCTTTACCTCACCCTGCACCACGTCGTCGCCGACCGGTGGAGCCTGTCGATCCTGCTGCGCGACCTGATGGAGCTCTACCGGGCCCGGGTCACCGACTCGCCCGCGGAGCTGCCGGCGTTGCCCGCCCGCTACCTGGACTTCGCCGCCTGGCACCGGGCCCGGGCCGCGGAGCGGTCGGCCGACCTGGCGTACTGGAAGGACGCGCTCGACGGGCTGCCCGGCGGCCTGGACCTGCCCGCGGACCGGCAGCGCCAGGGGCGGGCGAGCGGGGACGGGCGGCGGCTGACGTTCCCGATCGACGCGGAGACGACGGCGGCGGCGCACGCGCTGGCGCTGGAGCGGCAGGTGACGCCGTTCATGGTGGTGCTGGCCGCGTTCATGGTGGTGCTGGCCCGCTACACCGGGCGAAACGACATCCCCGTCGGCACGCCGGTCTCCGGCCGGTCCCACCCGGACGTGGAGGAGCTGGCCGGGCTCTTCCTCAACACGCTGGTGCTGCGCGGCGACCTGTCCGGCGAGCCGAGCTTCGCCGAGCTGCTGGCGCGCGTGCGCGAGCGCGTGCTGGACGGGCACGAGCACGCCGAGCTGCCGTTCGAGGTGCTGGTGCAGGAGCTGGCCGAGGAGCGTGACCTGGCCCGCAACCCGCTGTTCCAGGTGATGCTCGCCTACCAGAACGTGCCGCCCGCGCCGCCGGACGTCGCCGGGATCGCCCTGCGCACCCTCGACGTCGATCCGGGGGTGACGCAGGCGGACCTGCACCTGGTGATCGAGGAGGCCGGCGACCGGCTCACGGGCGTGCTGCACTACGCGACCGACCTGTTCGACCACGACCGGATGGAGCGCTTCGCCGACCACTTCCGCGCCCTGCTCGCCGCCGCGCTCGCCGAGCCGGACCGGCCGGTCGCCGACCTGCCGCTGCTCACCCCGGCCGAGCTGGAGCTGGTCCGGCGGGCCAACGACACCGGCGCGCCCGTCCCGGACGCGACCCTGCCCGAGCTGCTGGCCGCGCAGGCCGCCCGCACCCCCGACGCGCCCGCCGTCTGCTACGACGGCGTGTGGATCAGCTACGCGGAGTTCACCGGCCGGGTGAACCGCCTGGCCAGGCGGCTGCGGACGCTCGGGGCGGGCCCCGGGGAGGTCGTCGGGGTGTGCCTGGAGCGCGGGGCGGACCTGGTCGTCGCCGTGCACGCGGTGGTCGCGGCCGGGGCGGCGTACCTGCCGCTGGAGCCGGACCATCCGGCCGGGCGGCTGGCAGGCATGCTGGCCGACGCGGGCGCGCGGCTGACCGTCACGACCGGCACTCTCGCCCACCGGCTGCCGGCCCCGGCGGTGCTGCTCGACCGGGACGCCGCGGCGATCGCCGCCGAGGACGGCGGGCCGCTCGGCGTCCGGCCGCATCCGGACGACCTGGCGTACGTGATCTTCACCTCGGGTTCCACGGGCCGGCCCAAGGGCGTCGGCGTGTCGCACCGGGCGATCGTCAACCGGCTGCAATGGATGCAGGACGCCTTCCGGCTCACCGGGGACGACCGGGTGGCGCTCAAGACGCCGTACTCGTTCGACGTGTCGGTGTGGGAGCTGTTCTGGCCGCTGATGACGGGGGCGGGGCTGGTGGTCGCCCGGCCCGGCGGGCACGCCGACCCCGCCTACCTGGCGGACCTGCTGGAACGCGAGTCGGTCAGCACGGTGCACTTCGTGCCGTCGATGCTGGACGCCTTCCTCGCCGAGCCCGGCCTGGGCGCGCGGCTCGGCGCGCTGCGCACCGTGGTCTGCTCGGGCGAGGCGCTCGGCGCCGGCCTCGCGGCCCGCTTCGCCGCCGCGCTGCCCGGCGCCTCGCTGCACAACCTGTACGGGCCGACGGAGGCGGCCGTGGACGTCACCTGGCATCCGTACGAGCCGGGCGAGCGGACGGTCCCGATCGGGCGGCCGGTGCCGAACACCCGGCTGGAGATCCTCGACGACCGCATGAACCGGGTCCCCGCCGGGGTGCCCGGCACCCTGTGGATCGGCGGCGTGCAGCTCGCCCGCGGCTACGTCGGCCGTCCCGCGCTGACGGCCGAGCGGTTCGTCCCCGACCCGTACGGCCCGCCGGGCGGGCGGCTGTACGACACCGGCGACCTGGCCCGGTGGCGGCCCGACGGCGAGATCGAGTACCTCGGCCGCGCCGACCACCAGGTGAAGATCCGCGGCATGCGGGTCGAGCTCGGCGAGATCGAGGCGGCGCTGGCGGCCCTGCCCGGCGTGCGCGCCGCCGCCGTCCGCGCCGTCGCCGACGCCGCCGGGCTGCGCCTGGCCGGCTACGTGGTCCCCGCCGACCCGGCCGATCCCGGCGGCGGATGGGAGGCGCTGCTGCGGGACACGCTGCCCGACCACCTGATCCCGAGAACGTGGACGGTGCTCGCCGAGCTGCCGCTCAACCGCAGCGGCAAGCTCGACAGGAACGCGCTCCCCGACCCGCGCGCCGCCGAGTCCGCCGGGCACGCCGAGCCGGAAGGCGCGGCCGAGCGGGCGGTCGCCGCCGCCTGGCGCGGCGTGCTCGGGCTGGAGCGGGTCTCGGCCCACGACAACTTCTTCGCCGTCGGCGGCGACTCCATCCGCAGCCTCAAGGTGGTCGCCCGCCTGCGCGAGGCCGGGTACGCGGTCCGGCTGGAGCAGCTCTTCCGCCACCAGACCGTCAGGGAGCTGGCCGGGCGGCTGGACACCGGGCCGGCGAGTGAGCCCGCGCAAGCCCCACCGGAGCGGCCGTTCGGCCTGCTCAACCCCGAGGACCTGGCACGACTGCTGGAAGGCGAGGCGCGATGACCGTGACGACGGGAGCCGCGCGCGGCCTGGAGGACGCCTACCCTCTGGCCGCGCTGCAGGCGGGGATGCTCTATCACAGCGCGTACGAGCCGGACGCGCCCACCTACCACGACCTGACCACGATCACGCTGCGCGGCCGGTTCGACGCGGGGGCGTTCCGCGCGGCGCTCGCCGAGGTGACCGCCCGCCACCCCGTCCTGCGCACCTCGTTCGACCTGACCGGGTTCAGCGAGCCGCTGCAGCTCGTGCACCGCGCGGCCACGCTGCCGCTGGAGGTGACGGACCTGTCCGGCGACCCGGAGGCCGGGCGGCGGCTGGCGGCGTGGTCGGAGGCGGAGAAACGGCGGCCGTTCGACTGGGCGTCGCCGCCCCTGGCCCGCGCGCACGTGCACGTGCTGGCGGCGGAGCTGTTCGCGTTCAGCCTGAGCTTCCACCACGCCATCCTGGACGGGTGGAGCGTCGCGGCGCTGGTCACCGAGCTGCTGCGGCGCTACCACGGGCACCTGACCGGCGAGCCGCTGCCGGTCGCCCCGCCCGGCGCGGCCTTCCGCGAGCTGGTGGCCGCCGAGCGCGCCGCCGTGGCCGCGCCGGAGACGCGCGCGTTCTGGCAGGAGCGGGTGTCCGGTGCGCCGGACACGCGGCTGCCGCGCCTGCCCGGCCCGCACGACGAGCCGGGGGCCGAGGTGCTGCGGCTGCCGCTGCCCGCGGAGCTGCTGGAGCGGCTCGGCGCGGCGGCCAGGGAGCTGGCGGTGCCGCTGCGCACCCTGCTGCTGGCCGCCCACCTGCGGGTGCTCGCGCTGGTGACGGGCGCGAACGAGGTGATGACCGGCCTGGTCACCCACAGCCGGCCGGAGCGCGAGGCCGGCGAGGAGGTGCTCGGGCTGTTCCTCAACACCGTGCCGCTGCGCCTGGACGTGACCGCGCCGACGTGGGGGGCGCTGGCGCGGGAGGTGTTCGAGGCGGAGGTGGCGCTGCTGCCGCACCGGCGCTACCCGCTGTTCGAGATCCAGCGGGACGCGGGCCGGTCCCCGCTGCTCGACGTGCTGTTCGACTTCCGCGACTTCCACGTCTACCAGGGCCTGCCGGGGACGGGTGGTACCGGCGTCGAGATCGTGGGGCAGGACTTCTTCGAGCAGACCGACGTGCCGTTCGCCGCCGCGTTCAACCGCTCGCGCGAGCACGGCGGCTTCGACCTGACTCTCACCTACGACCGGGGGCAGTTCGACGCCGGGCAGATCGCGCGGATCGGCGAGCACTACCTGACCGCGCTCGGCCAGGCCGCCGATCCGGCCGCGGATCCGCGGCCCGCCGAGCCGTACCTGGGCCGGGACGCCGCCGCGATCGACGGCTGGAACGCCACCGCCCGCGACTGGCCGGAGGCGACGCTGCACGAGCTGATCGGCGAGCAGGCGGCGCGCACCCCCGACGCGCCCGCCGTCTGCTACGACGGCGCGTGGATCACCTACAGGGAGCTGGCCGGGCGGGCCGGGGCCGTCGCCGCGCGGCTGGCGGACGCCGGGGTCCGGCCCGGCGACGTCGTCGGCGTCCATCTCGAACGCGGCCCCCTCCTGCTGCCCGCCCTGCTCGGCGTGCTCGGGGCCGGGGCCGCCTACCTGCCGCTGGAGCCGGGGCTGCCGGCGGAGCGGGTGGCGTACATGATCGAGGACGCGGGGGCCCGCACGGTGCTGACCGGCGGCGCGGCGGGCCTTCCCGAGGGCGTCGGCCTGTCCCTCGACGATCTCGGTCAGGAGGACCGGCCGCCGGTGCGGGTGCCGCCCGACGCGCTCGCGTACGTGATCTTCACCTCGGGGTCCACCGGCCGGCCCAAGGGCGTCGGCGTGTCCCACCGGGCGATCGTCAACCGGCTGCGCTGGATGCAGGAGGCGTTCGGGCTGGGCGCGGACGAGCGCGTGCTGCAGAAGACGCCGCTGTCGTTCGACGTGTCGGTGTGGGAGCTGTTCTGGCCGCTGATGACCGGGGCGGGGCTGGTGGTCGCCGAGCCGGACGCGCACCGCGACGGCGCCCGGCTGGCCGGGCTCGCCGCCGCCCACGGCGTCACCACCATGCACTTCGTGCCGTCCATGCTGGAGGTGTTCCTGGACGAGCCCGAGCTGCCGCCGCTGCGCAGACTCATCTGCTCCGGCGAGGCCCTGGGCGCGGAGCTGGCCGCGCGCTGCCACGACCGGCTGCCGGGCACCGGGCTGCACAACCTGTACGGGCCCACGGAGGCGGCCGTGGACGTCACCTGGCATCCGTACGAGCCGGGCGAGCCGCTGGTGCCCATCGGCCGGCCCGTCGCCAACACCCGCCTGGAAGTGCTCGGCCCGGACGGCCGCCGGGTGCCCGTCGGCACCCCGGGCGAGCTCTGCCTCGGCGGCGTGCAGCTCGCCCGCGGCTACGTGAGCCGGCCCGCGCTCACCGCCGAACGGTTCGTCCCCGACCCGTACGGGCCGCCCGGCGCCCGCCTCTACCGGACCGGCGACGTGGCCCGCTGGCTGCCTGCGGGCGAGGTCCAGTACCTCGGCAGGACCGACTTCCAGGTCAAGATCCGCGGCCAGCGGGTCGAGCTCGGCGAGATCGAGGCGCTGCTGGCCGCCGACCCCGCCGTCCGCGCGGCTGTCGTCGTGCTGCGCGGCGACCGGCTCGTCGGCTACGTCGTCCCGGAGGGCGACGAGCCGCTGGACCTGGCTCCGGCGCTGCGCAGGCGGCTTCCCGAGCACATGGTCCCCTCCGCCTGGGTACGGCTGGACGCGCTGCCCGTCACCGCCAACGGCAAGCTCGACCGGGCCGCGCTGCCCGATCCCGGCGAGAGCGGGCGGGCGCCGTACCTGCCGCCGCGCGACCCGTTCGAGGCCCGGCTCGCCACGCTGTGGGAGGAGACGCTCGGCGTCGACGCGATCGGCGTGCACGACGACTTCTTCGCCCTCGGCGGCCACTCCCTGCTGGCCCTGCGCCTCACCATGAGGCTGCGCAAGGAACTGGGCCGCGAGGTGCCCCTGTCGGCGGTGCTCACCGCGCCGACCGTCGCCCTGCTGGCCGCCGAGCTGCGCCGACCGCAGGACAACGACGGCGCGCCGCGGCGGATCGTGCCGCTGCGGCCGACCGGCGAGCGTGACCCGGTGTTCCTGTTCCACGCGCTCGGCGGGCAGGTCTTCCGCTATCTGCCGCTGACCCGGCACCTCGGCCCCGACCAGCCCGTCTACGCGGTGCAGGCGGCCGGGCTCGCCCCCGGGGAGCGGCCGCACGCCACGCTGGCGGAGATGGTGGACGACTACACCGCCCACCTGCTGGAGGTCCGGCCGCACGGGCCGTACGTGCTGGGCGGCTACTGCATCGGCGGCAACATCGCGCTGGAGACCGCCCGCCGGCTGCGCGAGCTGGGCGAGGAGGTGCCGCTCGTCGTCCTGTTCTACTCCGACGCCGACGAGCCGGTGCTGCGCGCCTCGCTGGAGGACGACGCCGTCCTGCTCACCCACGCCCTGGCCGGCGGCAACGTCCAGGTCGACCTGGACGAGCTCCACCGGATGAACCCCGACGAGCGGCTGCTGGCCGTGATCGACGCCGCCTCCCGCGCGGGCACCCTGCAGCCCGACACCGCCGACCTGCGCCAGGCCCGCCGTTTCGTCGAGGTCTTCCGCGCCAACGCGCACGCCGTCGGCCACTACCGGCACGCCCCCTACGACGGGGACGTGCTGCTGTTCTCGCCCGCCGCGGAGGGCGTGCCGCCCGACGACATGGGCTGGCGGGACGTCGTCACCGGCCGCCTGCGCATCTCGCCCATCCACGGCGAACGCTTCACCGTCATGTACGAGCCCCGGGTCGCCCTCGCGGCCGCCGAACTGAGGAGCAGCATCGACAATGGCCTCACCCCCCACGACTGAGCCAGCCACGCTGTGGCGCGACCGCGACTTTCTCAAGCTGTGGAGCGGCGAGAGCCTGTCACTGGTCGGCTCCCAGGTGACCGTGCTCGCCATGCCGGTCGTCGCCTATCTGTGGCTGCACGCCTCCGTGGCCGAGATGGGCGTGCTCGGCGCGCTGGCCAGGCTGCCCATGGTGCTGTTCTTCGTCGTCGGCGTCTGGGTGGACCGGATGCGGCGGCGGCCGGTGCTCATCTGGAGCGACGTCATCCGCGCGTTCATGCTGGCCACGGTGCCGGTGCTGTTCGTCATGGACCTGCTGACGCTGTGGTGGCTGTACGTCGTCGTGTTCGTGATGGGCGTCTTCGGGGTGCTGTTCGAGATCGCCTACCGGTCGTACCTGCCGGCGCTGGTGGCTCCCGAGCACCTCGGTGACGGCAACAGCAAGCTGCAGCTCAGCGACTCGGTGTCCAAGGCGGTCGGGCCGAGCCTCGCCGGGTTCCTCATCGCCACCCGGTCGGCGCCGCTGGTCATCATCGTGGACGCGGTCAGCTACGTCCTGTCGGCGCTGTTCCTGGTCTCCATCCGCAAGCGCGAGGACCCGCCGCCGCCCGACGACGGCGGCTCCATGATCGCGGCCATCCGGGCCGGGTTCGGCTGGGTGATGGCCCATCCGGTGGTCCGGCCGCTCGCCATCGCCAGCGCCGTGTACTCCTTCTTCGACATCGGCATCCTGCAGACGCTGCTCATCCCGTACGTGATCGAGGGCCCCGGCGTGCCGGCCGGCTGGGTCGGCGCGGTGCTCGCGGTCGGCGGGGTCGGGGCCATCGCCGGGGCGTGGCTGTCGGTCCGGCTGATGAAGCGGGCCGGGCCCGGGCCCACCATGTTCTGGTCCACGGTGATCGGCAACAGCGCGCTCATCCTGGTGCCGCTGGCGGGCGGGCCGCTCTGGGTGGCGATCGGCGTGCTGGCCTTCTCCCAGTTGCTCGTCGGGCTGTGCACGCAGGTGTTCGTGGTGAACAACATCACCGTGCTGCAGTCGGCGACGCCGCGCGAGCTGGTCGGCCGGGTCATCGCCACCATCTGGGCGATGGGGCTGGTGCCCGCGCCGCTCGGCGCGCTGGTCGCCGGGCTGCTCGGCGAGGCCGTGGGGATGCGGCCGGTGGTGCTGGCCGCCGCGCTGATCGGCGCGATCGTGCCGATGATCGTGCTGGCGCTGTCGCCGATCCCCCGGATGAAGGAGATGCCGCAGGCCCCCGCCCCGGCGTGACCCTGGCGGCCGGGCTCAGGAGTTGAGCTCGGCCAGCCAGCCGAGCTGGTCGGCGCGGTCGTCCAGGGTGGGCGCGTTCAGTCCGACGATGAGCCGGGTCGCGCCCGCCTTGCGGTAGTCCTCCAGCCGCTCACGCACCCGCGCGGGCGTCCCGCACAGCGACAGGGCGTCGACCAGGTCGTCCGGGACCTCCTCCATCGCCTCGCCGAGGTCGCCGTCGAGGTAGGCGTCACGTACGCGGGCCGCCGCCGGGCCGAACCCGAGGCGGTGCGCGAGCCGGTTGTAGAAGTTGACCTGCCGGGTGCCCATCCCGCCGAGGTAGAGCGCGAGCATCGGGCGGATCAGGTCGCGGGCGTAGTCGGCGTCGTCGTCGACCATCGCCATGACCATCGGCGAGACCTCCACCTTGGAGGCGTCGCGGCCGGCGCGGGCCGCTCCGGCGCGCAGGTGCTCCATCGTCTCGGCGAGATGCTCAGGCGGGAAGTGGATGGGCAGCCAGCCGTCGGCGATCTCCCCGGCCAGCGCCACCGCCTTCGGCCCCATGGCGGCCAGATGGACGGGCAGCGGCTGCCGGACGGGCGAGACCGTCATGCTCAGCGCCTTGCCCCGGCTGTCCGGCAGCGGCAGCACGATCTCCGGGCCGGCGTGCTCGACGGGGCGGCCCGCGAGCGCGGTGCGGACGACGGCCACGTAGTCGCGCAGGTGGGCCAGGGGCCGCTCGTAGCGCTGGCCGTGCCAGCCCTCGGCGACCTGCGGGCCCGACGCGCCGAGCCCGAGCAGGAACCGGCCGCCCGAGACCCGGTCGACCGTGGTCGCGGCCATCGCCGCCGCGATCGCCGTGCGGCCGGTCACCTGGAGCACGCCGGTGCCGAGGCCGATGCGCTCGGTGCCGGCCGCCAGCCAGGCCATCGTGGTGACCGGGTCGACGCCGTAGCCCTCCGACGCCCACACCGAGTCGTAGCCGAGCCGTTCGGCCTCGCGTACCAGCGTGAGCTGGGCGTCGTGGCCGGCCGCCACGGGGCCGAGGGTGCCGATGCTGAATCCGAGCCGCACTGCCGCCTCCTCCTGCGCCGATCTTGCTCTACTCTCCCGCAGAAGCCGCCCGGGGGCCAGGGCCATGCGTCAGATGCTGTCGGTGCGTGGCCGGGACCTTGACGTCAGGGATGATGTCGTGGCGCGCTTCTCGTGGAGCGTCTCCTCGTAGACCTTCCGGTCCTTGTCTGGCCGTTCCACCATCAGGCGGAGGTGCGCGGTCTTCAGGTGGATCGGCGCCGCGGAGATCCATCGGAAGATGATGTCGGAGACGCGGTGATATCCGCCGGACGTCCGGTACTTGAGCTCGATCTCCGCCTCCTGACCGTCCCGCATCGTGCAGCTCGCCTTGACGTGCCGCACCGGAACAGCAGCGGTGGTGGCGTGCGCGGCGGAGGACAGCAGGACGAGTGACAGACCGGCCCCACTGAGCATGGCCGCGGCCCTACGGACGTCTCGGGTCGAGGATGAGGCGGGAACGTTGAGCATCAGTTGAGGATCTGTCGACACAAAGTGATCCACATCTCCCTAGGATGCCGCCCGTGTTCATGGACGAGTTGGTGAAGCTGGTCGCGCTGGGCATGCCCGCGATGTTCACGTGCGGCGTGGCGGCCCTGACGGCGTCGCTGTCGAGACGGGCACGCCAGGACCCGTTCGCGCCGCCGTGGCCGCCGTTCATCGGTACGGTCCTCGCGACCGCCGGAGTAGGCCGGCGGCTGTAGGACGGGATTGGCCGCCTCCGGCCGGCCGCCGGGCCTGCCGGTGCTGGTGGCGCTGCCGGTGCTGCCGGTGCTGCCGGTGCTGCGGCTGAGACGCACGGGCGAGGCACGGGCTCAGCGGCCGGCCTGTGACAGTGCCTTCATCGCGTCGTGCTCGATGCGGGCGAGGTCCCGTAGGAGCGCGGCGGCCTGCTCCAGCGGGCCGGCGTGGCCGTTCTCCCCCGCCTTGGTGATCAGCGCGGCCACGTCCGTCCACAGGCGCACAGCGGAGGCGTACAGTTCGTGCCCGGTGCGGAGGCGGTCGTCGTCGAGCAGTGCGACGCACTCGGCCAGGAAGTCGCGGTAGAGGGCGCGGAACAGCGCCCCGCCGGTGCCGGCCTCCTCCATGAGCAGGGCGGCCTGCGGAAGGTCCTGGCGCGGGTCATCGGCTCGCCGCAGCCAGCCGGGCACCCGCTCGGCCGTCCTGGCGATGCCGCGGTGGCCGAGGTTCGCGATGGGGGCGGCGAGGAAGGCGTCCGCGCACTGCCTGACGGCGGGGAGGATCTGGTCCTGCCAGCGCGGGGGACGCGAGCGCAGGGCGAGGGTGAAGGAGCGGTTCCTGGCGGTCATCGGGCCGCGTTCGGCCCGCGCCCGCGCCAGGCCCTCCCTGCTGGTACGCACCGCGCCCCCCTGCTGCCCGGTGTCCACCAGGAAGGCGTCGTGCTCGTCGTAGCCGTACATGGCGACGACGTGGCCGCCGAAGTGCACCTTCGTCCGGAAGTAGTCCAGGTGGTAGGAGTCGAGCTGGAGGCCGACCGGCCGGCCCGCGTCGATGGCGGCCGCCGCGTTCTCCCACGCCTTGCGGGGCGAGGTCGTCTCCTTGACCTCCAGGGCCAGCCCCAGCCTGGCGGCCAGGTTCCTGGTGAGTTCGAACGGTTTCACCCGCCCCGCGAGGAACGGGAACGGCATGCCCTTGCCGTCCCAGTAGAGAAAGGAAAGGCCGGAGCCGAGCCCGAACAGCATCGGCTCGGTCAGGTCGAGTCCTTCGTGCCGCAGCAACACCCCGAGCGTCGTCGTCTCGCAGTGGTGCGTGCCACGGGCTTCGATGTCCTGCAGGATGGTCATGTATCTCCTCGGGTCAGCGGTAGCTTGAGGTCTCCCACGGGGGGAGAGTCCAACCGCGCCGTCCGGAGGGAGGACCCATGCGGGCCGTCACCGCACGTGACCGATCGGCCGGGCCGGCGGGGCTCCGGCTCACGGAGGAGCCCTGTCCGCACGCCGCCGAGAACGACGTCATCGTACGCGTGCACGCCGCCGGCTTCACCCGCGGCGAGCTCGACTGGCCGGCGACGTGGCACGACCGGGCGGGCCGCGACCGCACGCCGAGCGTGCCGGGGCACGACGTGTCCGGCGTCGTGGCCGAGCTGGGCTACGGCACGACGGGGCTGACGGTCGG
Organism: Nonomuraea sp. LP-02; assembly: GCF_036289125.1. Taxonomy (NCBI): domain Bacteria; kingdom Bacillati; phylum Actinomycetota; class Actinomycetes; order Streptosporangiales; family Streptosporangiaceae; genus Nonomuraea; species Nonomuraea sp. LP-02. The sequence goes on from NZ_JAXCLK010000001.1 coordinate 2,101,041, forward strand.
CCAGCGCGTGTTCGGGCTGACCGACTGGGCGCGCAACGGGTCGCTGGCGGAGTACGTCGCCGTGGAGGCCCGCAATCTCGCCCCGCTGCCGGCGGACGTCGAGCACACCGTGGCCGCCGCGCTGCCGGTGTCGGGGCTGACCGCCTGGCAGGGCTTGTTCGAGCACGCGCGCCTGGCCGCGGGTCAGACCGTCGTCATCCACGGCGCGGCGGGCGCGGTCGGCTCCGTCGCGGTGCAGCTCGCGCGCGAGGCGGGCGCGCGGGTGGTCGGCACCGGCAGGGCCGGCGACGGGGACCTCGCCCGCCGGCTCGGGGCCCACGCCTTCGTCGACCTGGACGGTGCTTCCCTGGACGAGGCCGGACCGGCGGACGTGGTGTTCGACGTGATCGGTGGCGACGTGCTGGACCGCTCGGCCGCGCTGGTGCGTCCCGGCGGCACGCTCGTCACGATCGCCCGCCCGCCCACGGTCCGGCCGGAGGACGGCCGGGCGATCTTCTTCGTCGTCGAGCCCGACCGGGCGCGGCTCGCCGACCTGGCCCAGCGGGTCCGGGACGGGCGGCTCAGCCTGGTTCTCGGAGCCGTACGCCCTTTGGAGGAGGCGCCTGACGCCTTCGCGCCCGCACGGCGCGGCGGCGGCAGGACGATCATCCGGGTCGCCGAGGGCTGGTAGCCGGTTCCCCGTACGCCGGAAGCCGCGCCGCCGGCGGACGGCGCGGCTTCCGGCTACCTGGCCGCTACAGGACGGCGCCCGTGCCCTCGCGCCGGCGGGTGCGCGGCGCGGGCGGCTGGGGCGGGGGCTGCTTGCTGAAGCGTTCGAACTCGATCGCGAGCGGCCCGGCCACCAGGGACGACGACGCCGTACCGACCACGATGCCCACGATGAGCGCGATGGCGAAGTCCCGCAGCGTGTCGCCGCCGAAGAAGGCCAGCGCGGCGAGGATGAACAGCGCGCCGAGCCCGGTGTTGACGGTGCGCGGCACGGTCTGCAGGATCGCCGTGTTGACGATGCCGGCGAAGCGGGCCTGCCGCTTGCCCTGCCACAGCTCGCGGACCCGGTCGAAGACCACCACCTTGTCGTTGATCGAGTATCCGATGATGGTCAGCATGGCCGCCAGGAAGACCCCGTCGATGGGCTTGCCGAGCCAGGCGAACAGGCCGAGCACGGCGAGGGTGTCCACGACGAGGGCCAGCACCGCGGCGGCGCCGAACGTCCAGCGGAACCTGAAGGCCAGGTACACGAGCTGGGCCGCGAGCGCCACGGCGAGCGCGATGAAGGCGTTGCGGCGCAACTCCTCGCCGAGGCTGGGGCCGATGAGCTCGTCGCGCTGCTTGGTCACCTCGCCGAAGCGGGACTCCAGCGCCTGCTCGATCGCGACGACGTCGTCCGCGCTGACCTGACCGGCCCGGATCGACACGGCGTCGTCGGAGACGGTGACGCTCGCTCCCGGGTGCCCGGCCCCGGCCACGGCCTGCCGCGCCGCGTCGGCGTCCACCGCCTGGGTGGTGGTGAACTCGACCATCCGGCCGCCGGTGAACTCGATGCCGAAGTTGAGCCCGTGCGCGACGAGCCCGGCCACGGCGGCGGCGACCAGGAGCGCGGCCCCCGCGAGCCAGCGCCGTCCGGACCCCATCAGGTTCGGGTCGCGGCGCGTGATCCACGTCCTGACCCGGCCCGGCGTGGTCAGCCCGGACCAGCGGGCCAGCCGCGGGCCGGACCGGGCGACGAGCAGGTGGGTCAGGACGCGGGTGATGAGCATGGCCGAGGCGAGCGAGGCCAGGACGCCGATGGCCAGGGTGACGCCGAAGCCGCGCACCGGCCCGGAGGCCAGCCAGAACAGCAGCCCGGCGGCCAGCAGCGTGGTGATGTTGGAGTCGGCGATGGCGCTCCAGGCGCCCTTGAAGCCCCGGTCGAGCGCGTGCCGCAGGCCCCGGCGTGGCGCGCGGGCGTACTCCTCGCGGGCCCGTTCGAAGACGAGCACGTTGGCGTCGACCGCCATGCCGATCGCCAGGACGAACCCGGCCAGTCCCGGCAGCGTGAGCGTCGCGCCCAGGGCGAGCAGGGCGGCGTAGGACAGCAGCCCGTAGGCCGCCAGCGCGATCGTCGCCATCAGCCCCGACAGGCGGTACATGACGGCGATGAACAGCGCGGTGAGCAGCACACCGGCGATGCCCGCCTTGGCGCTGGCCTCGATGGCCTGGGCGCCGAGGGTGGGGCCGACGGTCCGCTGCTCGATCAGGGTGAGCGGGACGGGCAGGGAACCGCCCTTGATCAGCACGGCGAGGTCGGTGGCCTCCTGGAAGGTGAAGGAGCCGGTGATCTGGGTGGTCCCGCCCGGGATGCCGACCCGGCAGGCGAGACCGGTGTCCACCTGCGGCGAGGAGATGATCTCGTTGTCCAGGACGATGGCGACGCGCCGCCGGGGGTCGCCCGGGGCGTGGCAGGCGGCGTCGCCGGTCAGCTTCTGCCAGGCGTCGGCGTCGCGGAAGTCGACGGTGACGAACCAGGCCGGTCCCTGCTGCGGGTCGTTGCGGGCCTCGGCGTCGGTGACGCCGTCGCCGCTGATGACGGCGGGGCCGAGCCGCAGGCGCTGCCCCGACTCGTCGGCCAGGACCGGCCCGGACTCGCCGGTGTGCGGGGCGGGCTCGCCGGCCTCCCCGGTCACGGAGTGGAAGGCGAGCTGGGCGGTCTTGCCGATGACGGCGGCGGCCTGGCGCGGGTCGAGCACGCCGGGCAGCTCGACGATGATACGCCGCTCGCCGGAGCGCAGCAGGGTCGGGTCGACCACGCCGAGCGCGTCGGCACGCCGGCGCAGCACGTCGAGGGCGCGGTCGGTGGACTCGCCGTCGGCCTTGGCCGTGGGCGAGTCCTGGGTCTCGAAGACGAGCTGGGTGCCGCCACGCAGGTCGAGGCCGAGGCGTGGCGTGTTCATCACCGTAAGTAGTGATGCGGTGACGACGAGAACGATCGTCGCCACCGCGCGCCAAAGGGGCGCGCGTGACATGAAAGCCTCCACAGGCTGTCGAAAAAAGGGAAAAAGACGTCAGCGCGTCGTGGAGGGCGGCGCCCGTGCCGGAGCCCGGCGACCGGCCGGCCGTGGCTCCGGGGCGGGCGCGTCGGCGGCGGCGGCCATGGGCAGCGCCCGCGGGCCGGTCTGCTCGCCGGTGGGCAGCACGGCCAGCCACAGCGGCAGCACGGCCGCTCCGCCGCGCAGCGGGTGCGGCCGCAGCAGGGCGGGCACGCCGCGGGCCTGGTACGGCGAGAGCAGCACCAGGTCCTGGTTGTCGTGGGCGGCGGGGCTGCCCCACCACCACCCGGCGGACGCCACGGCGGTCGCGGCGGACGCGGGCGGGTGGATGCCGGGCCCGGGGCCGAGGAGGAAGGCCGACAACAGGAGCAGGACGGCGGACAGTCTGCTGCGCACGTCTCCTCCTGTTCGGGCATGAGTGGGTAAGGGCCGATACGTGGGTATTGCGGGCCACGCTACCTGCAAGCCGCCGGGACGGGAAATGTCATTTTCCTGTGGCGTGGGCTATGGTCGGGCCTGTGAGGGGACCGTGGAGAGCATCGCGAGGGTCCATCGCGCCGACCGGCGTGATGGCCCTGGTCGTGCTGTCCTTGGTGGCCCTGTCGCTGCTGCCCTCGGGCGTTCTCGGCTGGGTGGGCGGCTCGTCCGCCGCGCAGGCGGCCGCCGCTCCCGTGTGGAGCGTGGGCGGCCTCGACGCCGACCCTGAGGGCCTGCCCCCGCAGGGCAACACCCTGTGCGAGCACCACGTGCTGTCGCTGTGGCCGCCGTTGCGCGGCGCGAGCCAGGACACGCTCGCCCATCTGGCGCTGTCGCCGTCGCCGGGCTCCGACGCGGACGCCTTCCGCGATCCGCAGCAGCTCGCGCACCGCACCGCGGGCTCGCGCAGCCCGCCGGCCGTCTAGCCGACGTCTTCCCCGACGGGCTCCACGGCCACGTACGCCGCGGAGCCTGACTGCGCGTCCACACACCCGCCCGTCGCGTCCGTACCCGTGCCCACCTGGTGAAGGCGGGGGGTGCCGCCGCGCGCGCCTCCGACAGTCCGTCCGTCCCCACGGTGGCCGGCCCCTGTGCCGGACCGCCGTTCTCCACCGACTTCGCCCAGGAGCGGATCATCGTCATGCCTGTTGTCAGTTCAGCGCCCGCCGGAATGAGCGCGGTGCGGCGTTTCCTGGCGCTCGATCTCGGCACCGCGCGCACCCGGTCACTGGCCGTGGGCGGGCACGCCATCGCCGACCGGGCGTCGGCGGTCATGGGGCGGCAGTCCGTCTCCGGCACGCCGGACGTGGTACGGCCGCTCCGGCACGGCATGGTGGCCGATCCCGGCGCCTGCCTGCGGCTGGTCCGCCTGGTGGTGCAGGACACCCGGCTCTACGACGGCCGCCCGCCGGCGCGGGTGCTGGCCGGGGTGCCGCTCGCGGCGTCGCCGAGCGACCGCCGGGCGGTGCGGGTCGCGGTGTCCGAGGCCGCCGGCTGCGAGGTGACGCTGGTGGAGGAGCCGCTGGCGGCCGCCGTCGGCGCCGGCCTGGACGTGCTCGATCCCCGGCCATGCCTGGTGCTGGACGTCGGGGCGGGCATCGTCGAGGTCGTGGCCATCAGCGAGGGCGTCGTCGTGGACGCGGCCGCCCTGCAGCTCAGCGCCACGACCGGGCTGGGGCTGGCGGCGTACGCGCTGGAGGGCGTCGTCGACATGACGGCGGGCCTGGTGCGCAGGCTGCCGGCCGTACGCGCCCGCGGCCTGCTGGTCACCGGCGGCGGCGCGCGCGAGGACCTGCTGCTGCGCCGCCTGCGCGGCACGTTGCGGCTGCCGGTCGAGGTGGCCGCGCAGCCGCAGTACGCCACGGTCCGCGGCCTGATGCGGCTGTGCCTGCAACCGGGCCTGGCGGCGGGCCTCGCCTCCGCCGCCCACTGATCCGCAACGACGAACACGTCATCGAAGAAAGGACCCACCATGATCGAGAACGTGCTCCCGGGGGCCCACCTCAGCACCGTGCAGCTCCAGTCGCTCCGCGAGGACCTGCACGAGCAGCTCGAACAGCGCCGCCGGCAGCTCGACGCGCTGCGCGAGCAGGAGCGCGACGGCAGCGGCGCCGACGGCACCTGGCAGGAACTGCTCGCCTCCATCACCGCCGCCGAGCGGGCCGTCGCCGAGCTGTCGCAGGCCTACGACCGGCTGGCGGACGGCACCTACGGCCGCTGCGCCCACTGCGAGCAGGGCATCCCGTTCGAGCGGCTCAAGGTCCGCCCGCTCGCCCGCACCTGCATCGACTGCCAGCGCAGGCACGAGGCCGCGTGACGTTCGGGGGCGCGGCCCCTTCCACCCATCGGAGGTGATCATGATCACGCTGGACCGCCTGGTCAACGTGCTCGGCGGGTACGGGGTCCGGCTGTGCGGCCGCCCCGAGGCCCGTTCGGCCGTGCTGCGCAGCGTCGCCATGCCGGACGCCACGGACCGGCACGTCACCGGCGACCTGCTGCTGGCCGTCGGCGCGTCCTCGCCCGCCGAGGCGGTGCGGTGGGCGGCGGCGGCGCAGGCCACGGCGGTCCTCGTACGTCCTCCCGAGGTACGTCCTCCCGAGGGCGGCGGCGCCGAGCAGGACGCCGCCGCGCTCGGGGACCGGCACGGCGTGGCGGTGCTGCTGGCCGACCCCGCCGTGTCGTGGAGCCAGCTCGCCGGCGTGGTGTACGGGCTGGTCCTGGAGAGCCGGGAGACCGCCTCGGGGCGGGGCCCGACGGACCTGTTCGCCCTCGCCGACAGCCTCGCCGACGTCATCGGCGGGGCGGTCACCATCGAGGACCGGCACTCGCGGGTCCTCGCCTACTCCCGCAGCCAGCAGGCGGGCGACCCCGCCCGGCTGGCGACCATCCTCGGCCGGCGCGTGCCGGAGCGGCTGCGCGAGCGGTTGCAGCGGCGCGGGGTGTTCGCCCGGCTGGCGGCGACGGACGAGCCGGTGTTCGTCGCGGCCGACGCCGAGCAGGGCCTGACCGGGCGGATGGCGGTCGCGGTGCGGGCCGGGCGCGAGCTGCTCGGCTCGGTGTGGGTGAGCTGCGCGGCCCCGCTGACCGGCGAGCGGCTGCGCGCCCTCGCCGACGGCGCGCGCGTGGTGGCGCTGCACCTGCTGCGCTCGCGCGCCAGCGCGGACCTGGAGCGGCAGGTGGAGTCCGACCTGGTCGGCCGGCTGCTGGAGGGCGGCGCCGACGCGGCGACGTCGGCCAGCCGGCTCGGCCTGGCGCCGCGCGCCATGCGGGTGGTCGCCGTGCGCGCGTTCACCCCCGACGACCGCCACGCCGCGCTGCTGCTCGCCTTCGAGCAGGCCACGACCGGCTTCGGCTGGTCCCGGCCGGGCCGCAGCGCGCTGCTCGGCGACACGCTCTACACGCTCCTGCCGGGCGAGGAGGCCGAGACGGCCCGGCAGTGGGTGAAGGACCTGCAGGCGGAGCTGCCCGCGCCGGTCCGTGTCGCGGCCGGGATCGGCGCGCCCGCCGAGGTCACGGACCTGCCCGCGGGCCGCCAGGAGGCCGACGAGTGCCTGGCGCTGCACGAGAGCGCCCTGCCGGGGGGTGGCCCGGGTTCCGTGCCGCCCGCCTACGACGAGTCCTGGGACGAGATTCTCCTGCTGCGGCTGCGCGCCGCCGCGCGCGGCGGCCGGACCCCGGCGCGCGGCCCGGTGAGCACCCTGCGCCGGCACGACACGCTGCACGGCACGCGGTTCGTCGCCACGCTGCGGGCCTGGCTGGAGAGCCAGGGCGACCTCGCCTGGACCGCCGAGCGCCTCGACGTGCATCCGAACACCGTGCGCAACCGGCTGCGCAAGATGAACGAGCTCACCCCGCTGGACCTGGACGACCCCCGCCAGCGCCTGGCCATGACCATCATGCTGGCCGCGTCCGGCGACGACGACCGGCCCTGAGCCGCGGGCTCCCGTTGTGGGCGCGCCACAACGGGGGCGCCGAAATTGTCGTCCGGCCACAACGCCGCAGGTCGCGACGCGGGCCATGCTGGCACGGACAACGAGAGTCGTTCTACGTCGGAGGGTGGCATGGTCGGCAACTGGCCGCGTTCGGTGATCGTGGTGGGCGCGGGCATCGTGGGCCTGTCCACCGCGTGGTTCCTGCAGGAGCGCGGTGTCCAGGTCGACGTGGTCGACCGCGGCGGCCTGGCGGCCGGCGCGTCCTGGGGCAACGCGGGCTGGATCGCGCCCGGCCTGGCCATCCCGCTGAACGAGCCCGCCGTGGTGCGCTACGGCCTGCGCTCGCTGCTGGACCCGGCCGCGCCGCTGCACGTGCCCGCGACCCTCGATCCCGGGCTGTGGACGTTCCTGACCCGCTTCGCGGCCAACAGCCGCTGGCGGTCGTGGACCCGCGCGGCCCGCGCCAACCTGCCGCTCAACGACGAGTGCGTGGAGGCGTACGACGTGCTGGCCGGCAGCGGCGTGTCCGCGCCCGTGGTCGCGGCGCCGATCACCGCCGCGTTCCGCACCCGCGCCGAGGCCGAGGGCCTGCTGCGCGAGCTGCGCAGGCTGGAGGCGATCGGGCAGCGCGTCGAGCACGCCGTGCTGGACGGCGAGCGGCTGGCCGAGCAGGTCCCGCTCGCCGGCGAGGCGCTGACCACGGGGGTGCGGATCGACGGGCAGCGCTACGTCGACCCGGGCGCGTTCGTGCACGCCCTGGGCCGGGCCGTGATGCGGCGCGGCGCGACCGTGTACGCCGTCGAGGTCGACGACGTGCGCACCGACGGCAGGAAGGCGATCCTCAGCTCGGCCAAGGGCACGGTGCTGTCCGCCGACGCGGTGGTGCTGGCCACCGGCGCGTGGCTGCCCCGGCTGGCCCGGCAGTGGGGCGTGCGCGTCCCGCTGCGCGCGGGCCGCGGCTACTCCTTCACCGTGCCGGTCGAGCGTCCCGTCCACGGCCCGGTCTACCTGCCGGGCGTGCGCGTGGCGTGCACGCCGTACCAGGGCGGGCTGCGGGTGGCGGGCACCATGGAGTTCCGTGACCCGGACGCGCCGCAGGTGCCGGCCCGGCTGGAGGCCCTCATCGCCTCCGTACGGCCGCTGCTGAAGGGCGTGCGTCTGGACGAGCGCAGCGACACGTGGGTGGGGCCGCGCCCGGTCACCGCCGACGGCCGGCCGCTGGTCGGCGCGACGACGGCCCCCACCGTGTACGTGGCGGGCGGCCACGGCATGTGGGGCATGGCGCACGGCCCGATCACCGGGCGGCTGCTGGCCGAGCAGATCACCACGGGCAAGCAGCCCGCCGCCCTGGCCGAGTTCGACCCCCTCCGCTGATCCGGGGAGGGTCAGGGCTCGACCAGGCCCGCCCGGATGGCGTGCCTGGTCAGCTCCAGCCGGTCGCGCAGGCCGAGTTTGGCCAGGATGTTCGCCCGGTGCCGTTCGACGGTCTTGACGCTGATGACCAGGATGCCGGCGATGTCCTTGGAGGAGTGGCCCTCGGCGATGAGCTTGACGATCTCCTCCTCGCGCGGGGTGAGCACGGTGTCGGGCACCGGCTCGCCCTGCCGGTGCCGCTGGAGGTAGTCGCGGATGAGCGCGGTGATCGCCCCCGGGTAGACGAACGGCTCGCCGCGCATGGCCGCGCGGCACGCCTCCAGCAGGTCGCGGTCGGCCACCGACTTGAGCACGTAGCCGCTGGCTCCGGCCTTCAGCGACTCGAAGAAGTACTGCTCGTTGTCGTACATCGACAGCATCAGCAGCCGGACGCCGGGGGCGCGGCGGGAGATCTCGCGGGCGGCCTGGATGCCGGTCATGCGCGGCATCGCGATGTCGAGAATCGCCAGGTCGATCGGGACCTCGCCGCGGGTGGCCAGCTCGACGGCCTCGGCGCCGTCGCCCGCCTCCGCGACGACGGTCAGGTCGGGCTCGGCGTCCAGGATGAGCCGCAGCCCGTGGCGTACGAGGGCGTGGTCGTCGGCGAGCAGGATCCGGGTCGGCTGCGCTTGCATGCACTCACTCTCGCGAATCGGCGGCTTGTTGGACGGGGATGGGCACCGTCAGGCGTACGCGGGTGCCCCGCGTGGGCGCGCTCTCGATGGCGAGGTCGGCGCCGATGAGCATGGCGCGCTCCCGCATGCCGCGGATGCCGGCCCCCTCGCGGATCGGGCCGCCCACGCCGTCGTCGGTGATGCGCAGCACGACGGCGCCGTCCTCGGCGCGGAGCGACAGCTCCACGCGGGTGGCGCGGGCGTGCCGGGCGATGTTGGTCAGGCATTCCTGGGCGATGCGGTAGATGACGAGCTCGGTGTCGCCGCTCACCTGGGGCAGCCGCGAGTCCAGCAGCCGGTTCACCGTCACGCCGCTCAGCGCGGAGAAGTCGGTGGCCAGGGAGTTCATGGCGCTGATGAGCCCCAGGTCCTCCAGCGGGCCGGGCCGCAGCCGGCGGGCGACCCGCCTGACCTCGTCCAGGCTGGAGCGGACCGTCTCCTGCGCCGCGCGCAGCTCGTCGCACAGCTCCGCGGGCGCGCGGTCCACGACGCGCTTCAGGGTGAGCAGGACCGCGGTGAGGCTCTGCCCGATCTCGTCGTGCAGCTCCCGCGCGATGCGCTGACGCTCGCCCTCCTGGGCGGCGAGGGCGTGCGCGGCGCTGGAGCTGCGCTCGGCCTCCAGCCGGTCCAGCATGGCGTTGAAGGTGTCGATCAGGTTGCCGAGGTCGCCGTTGCCGCTGGAGGCGATGCGGTCGCTGGAGCGCACCAGGTCGACCCGCTCCATGAGGACGGTCAGCGCGCCGAGCGGGGCCAGGCTGGTGCGCAGCACCAGTGCGTTGGCGGTGAGCATCGCCGCGAGGCCGACGGCGAGGATCGGCAGCTCGTTCAGCAGGACCGGCGAGGACACCGTGGCCGGCGACAGCGCCAGCGCGGTCAGCCCGGTGGCGAAGACGAGCCCGTTGAACAGGAACAGGCGCCGGAACAACGCCGAAGCCGGCGAACGCGGCACGCGCGGCGGCGTCTCCTGGTGTGCCTCCTGGTTTCTGCTGGTCGGCGCGCTCATGCCTCCAGCCTCACCGACGCCGCCGGCATCTGTCCAACCAGCGGCCGCTCCCGTGGCCGGCTACATGGTGGCCACCCCTCGAAATGGGTGCTGGACCCGATGGTGCCGCCGCCGGCCCGCGACCACACTGGAGGCAGGGCGGATCCGCCCACGCACGCTGCCGAGGCGGCCGCACGACCATCCGGCGAAAGGAGCTGTTCAACCGTGCACATCACGCACGCCACCGTCCCGGGCATCGGAACCGTCCACCACCTCGACACCCAGGAGGGTGACCGCCTCGCCGTCATCGTCTCCCGAACCGGGCAACACTCCCTGGTCCTGTACGACCGAGCCGATCCCGACACCCCGGCCCACACCGTGGAGCTCGACCAGCAGGAGGCCGACCAGCTCGCCGACCTGCTGCACAGCCGCCCGCTCACGGACCGGCTGAGCGAGATCGAGCGGCGCCTGGCCTCCCTCGTCCCCGAGGCCCGCCCGTAGGCCGGTAACACGTCATCTGAGGATCGGAGACCGAGGATCTACCACGAGCGACGCCTTCCTGCCCGGATTCCGCCGCCCGCCACCGCAGCGCCCGACATCGCAGCACCCGCCGTCACAGCACTGGCCATCACCGCACCCGCCATCACCGCCGCACCCGCCGGAACGTCTTCCGCCGCCCTGACGGAGCCCCCATGAGCGCGCCGCACCTGCTGCTGGGCGCGCCGGGAGCGCTCCTGCTCGTCGCGGCGCACGCGCTCGCCGCCGTGGCCGCGCCCCTCGCGGTCCGCCGGCTCGGCCGGCGGGCCCTCTACCTGCTGGCGGCGGTCCCCGCCGCGTCGCTGGCGTGGGCGCTGGCCAACACCGGACCGATCCTCGCCGGCCGCGCCGTCACCGGAGCCTATCCGTGGGTGCCGGGGCTCGACCTCGAACTCGCCGTCCAGGTGGGCGCGCTCGGCTGGCTGATGATCGTACTCGTCGGCGGGGTCGGCGCGCTGGTCCTCGCCTACAGCGCCCGCTACTTCGCCGCCGGGGACGACCGGCTCGCGCGCTTCGCCGCGCTGTTCGTCGCGTTCGCCGGCGCCATGCTCGGCCTGGTCGTCAGCGACAACCTGCTCGTGCTGTACGTGTTCTGGGAGCTGACCACCGTCCTTTCGTACCTGCTGATCGGCCATGACGCGGCCCGGCGGGCGAGCCGGGCGGCCGCGACGCAGGCCCTGCTCGTCACCACGCTGGGCGGGCTGGCGATGCTGGCCGGTTTCGTCATGCTCGGGCAGCACGCCGGGACCTACCGGTGGTCGCAGCTCGCCGGGGCGCTGCCGGACGGCGCCTATCTGACGGTGGCGCTGCTGCTCGTCCTGCTCGGTGCGCTCAGCAAGTCGGCGATCTTCCCCTTCAGCTTCTGGCTGCCCGCCGCCATGGCCGCGCCCACTCCGGTGAGCGCCTACCTGCACGCGGCGGCGATGGTGAAGGCCGGGGTGTTCCTGACCGCGCTGATGACGCCGGCGTTCGGCGAGGTGGCGGCGTGGCGGGCGGTGCTGCTGGTCGCCGGCACGCTCACCATGCTCCTCGGCGGGTGGGCGGCGCTGCGCCAGCACGACGCGAAGCTGCTGCTCGCCCACGGGACGGTCAGCCAGCTCGGGCTGCTCATGGCGGTGTTCGGGGCGGGGAGCCGCGACGCGGCGCTCGCGGGCACGGCGATGCTGCTGGCGCACGCGCTGTTCAAGGCCGCGCTCTTCCTCGTCGTCGGCGTCGTGGACCGCGCGACCGGCACCAGGGACCTGCGCGAGCTGAGCGGGCTCGGCCGGCGCGCGCCGTGGCCGGCGGCGGTCGCCGTCCTCGCGGGGGCGTCGATGGCGGGGCTGCCGCCGACGGCCGGGTTCGTCGCCAAGGAGGCGGTCTTCAAGGCGCTGCTGCACGGCTCGGTGGTGGAGCGGGTCGTGCTCGGCGGCCTGGTGCTCGGCTCGGCGCTCACCGTGGCGTACACGCTGCGGCTGCTGTGGGGCGTCTTCGCCACCAAGCCGGCGGTGACGCCCGCCCGGCCGCGCCGGATCGGGTGGACGTTCGCGGGGCCGGCGGCGGTGCTCGCCGTGGCCGGGCTCGCGGTGGGCGGGTTCGCGCCGGCGGTGGACCGGATGCTGGCCGTGTACGCCGACACCGTGTACGCCGGCGCCGTGCAGGCCGGCGCCGCGCAGATCGGGGACGCGCAGATCGGGGACGGGCACGCGATCGTGGTGCCGTACCGGCTCGCGTTGTGGCACGGGCTCACGCCCGCGCTGGGGCTGAGCGCGCTGGCGCTCGCCGCGGGCGCCGGCCTGTTCCTGATCGCCGCCCGCCTGCCCGGCGGGGTGCGGTCCACCGGCGCGCGGGCCTACGACCGGGTGCTGACCTGGGTGGGCCGGCTCGCGGTGGAGCTGACCGGGGCCACCCAGCGCGGCTCGCTGCCGTTCTCCCTCGGCGTCATCCTGCTCGTGCTGGTCGCGCTGCCCGGCGGGGTGATGCTGGCCGGGCGGCCGTGGTCGGCGGAGGGACGCGCCTGGGACACGCCCGCGCAGGCGGTCGTCGCCGCCGGGGTGATCGTCGCGGCGGTCATCGCCGTCCGCGCGTCGCGCCGGCTCACCGCCATGATCCTGGTCGGGGTGACGGGTTACGGCACCGCCGTGCTGTTCGTCCTGCACGGTGCGCCCGACCTGGCGTTGACGCAGTTCCTGGTGGAGACCGTCACCATCGCGATGTTCGTCCTCGTGCTGCGCCGGCTGCCGCCCAGGTTCTCCCGGCGGCCCAGCCGGCGCGGGCGCGCCGCGATCGGCGTGGCCGTGGGCGTGGTCGCCGCCGGCATGGCGTACGCCGCCACGAGCGCCCGGCAGGCCGAGCCGATCTCGTCCGGGTTCGCCGACCCGGCCGTCTCGTACGGCGGGGGCGACAACATCGTGAACGTCATCCTCGTCGACATCAGGGCCTGGGACACGATGGGCGAGATCGCGGTGCTCGTGGCGGCCGCGACCGGCGTGGCCAGCCTGATCTTCCGGGGCAGCGCGGCGCTGCGCCGGCGTACGGGCAGCCCGGCGCCGACGTCCAGGGCGCCGGTCACGGGGCGCTGGCTCGCCACCGCCCCGCGCCCGGCGGCCGAGGACACCTCGATCATCCTGCAGGTGGTCACCCGGCTGCTGTTCCACGTCATCGTGCTGCTCTCGGTCTACCTGCTCTTCTCCGGCCACAACGCGCCGGGCGGCGGGTTCGCCGCCGGGCTGGTCTGCGGGCTCGCCCTGACCGTGCGCTACCTGGCCGGCGGCCGGGCGGAGCTGAACGCCGCCGCGCCCGTCGACGCGGGCGCCGTGCTCGGCGCGGGCCTGTTCGTCGCCGTCGGCACGGGGGCGGCGGCGATGCTGCTCGGCGGGAACGTGCTGCAGAGCGCGACGCTGGACCTGAGCCTGCCGGTGCTGGGCGAGGTCCACCTCGTCACGTCGGTCTTCTTCGACATCGGCGTGTACCTCATCGTCGTCGCCCTGGTGCTGGACATCCTGCGCAGTCTCGGCGCGCCGATCGGGGCCGACGACATCTCGATGGACGACTCCTCAGTGAAGGCGATGAAGGAGGAACCGGTGTGACCCCGAACCTCACCTACGTGGTCACGGTCGGCGTGCTGTTCGCCGCCGGGGTGACCCTGCTGCTGGAGCGCAGCCTCACCCGGATCCTGCTGGGGGTGATCCTGCTCGGCAACGGCGTGAACCTGCTGATCCTCATGGGCGGCCAGTCGGGCGCGGCGCCCATCGCCGGCCTCGCCGGGCAGGAGGGGATGAGCGATCCGCTGCCGCAGGCGATGATCCTCACCGCCATCGTCATCACGCTCGGCATGACCGCGTTCCTGCTCGCGATGGCCTCGCGCACCTGGCTGCTCACCGGGCACGACGAGGTGCAGGACGACGTCGAGGACCGCAGGATCGTGCGGCTCGCCGAGCAGGACGCGGACCTTCCCGACGGGGTCGGCGGCGTCAACGGTCTCCACGGCGTCAACGGCGGCGATCCGCGGCGCGACCATGTGACGGAGCCGCCCTGATGACCACCGCCCTCGTCCCCCTGCCGGTGGTCATGCCGCTGCTCGGCGCGGCGCTGACGCTGATGCTGGCCCGGCGCCCGAACGCGCAGCGGGCCGTCAGCCTCACCGTGCTCGGCGCGGGCCTGCTCGTCGCCGCCGCCCTGCTGGTCCTCACCTCGCTCGACGGGCCGCTCGTCGTGGAGGTGGGCGGCTGGACGGCGCCGCTCGGCATCGTCCTGGTCGCCGACCGGTTCTCCGCGCTCATGCTGGTCGTCTCCGCCGCCGTCACCCTCGCCGTGCTGGTGTACTCCATCGGTCAGGGACTGGCCGACGGGGACGAGGAGACGCCGCTGTCGGTGTACCACCCGACGTACCTGGTGCTCACCGCCGGCGTCACCACCGCGTTCCTGTCCGGCGACCTGTTCAACCTCTATGTCGGCTTCGAGATCCTGCTGGTGTCCAGCTACGTGCTGCTCACCCTCGGCGGCACGGAGAACCGCATCCGGGCCGGCACGACGTACGTCGTGGTCAGCCTGCTCTCCTCGATCATCTTCCTGACCGCCATCGGGCTCGTCTACGCGGCCACCGGCACGCTCAACCTCGCGCAGCTCGCCGGGCGGCTCGACGTCCTGCCGGACAACCTGCGCCTGATGCTGCAGGGCATGCTGCTGCTCGCCTTCGGCGTCAAGGCGGCGATCTTCCCGCTGTCGGCGTGGCTGCCGGACAGCTATCCCACCGCCCCGGCCCCGGTGACCGCGGTCTTCGCCGGCCTGCTGACCAAGGTCGGCGTGTACGCCATCATCCGCACCGAGACGCTGCTGTTCCCCGGCGGGCGCACGGGCGGCCTGCTGCTGGCGGCGGCGCTGCTGACCATGCTGGTCGGCATCCTCGGCGCGATCGCGCAGTCCGACATCAAGCGCCTGCTGTCGTTCACGCTGGTCAGCCACATCGGCTACATGCTCTTCGGGGTGGGGCTCACCACCGTGCTCGGCCTGGCCGCGGCGATCTTCTACGTGGTGCACCACATCCTGATCCAGACGACGTTGTTCCTCGCCGTCGGCCTCGTCGAACGGCGCGGCGGCAGCACCGCGCTGGACCGGCTCGGCGGGCTCGCCCGCGTCTCGCCGCTGCTCGGGGTGCTGTTCCTCGTCCCCGCGCTCAACCTGGCCGGCATCCCGCCGTTCTCCGGGTTCCTCGGCAAGACCGGGCTGCTGCAGGCCGGGGCCGCGCAGGGGCACCCGATGGCCTGGGCGCTTGTCGCGGGCGGGCTGCTGACGAGCCTGCTCACCCTCTACGCCGTCGCCCGGGTGTGGAACCTGGCCTTCTGGCGCGCCCCGCGCACCGACGGGGACGGCGGGAGCTCCGTCGTGACGCTTCCCTCGCTGATGGTCACCTCCACGGCCGCGCTGGTGGTGCTCGGCGTGGGGCTCACCGCCGTCGCCGGGCCGCTGTTCGACCTCAGCGGCGCGATCGCCGGCGACCTGCTCGACCGGGTCCCGTACGTGCGGGCCGTCTTCCCCGGCGGCGCGCCATGAGCCCGGCGCCGCTGAGCCGGCGGGACCGGCTCCGCAACCGGGCCGTCGCCGTCGCCGTGCTGGTCACCGTGTGGTGCCTGCTGTGGGGCTCGTTCACCTGGGCGAACGTCATCGGCGGCCTGGCCGTCGCGGCCGTCGTCCTCGCCGTGTTCCCGCTGCCGCCCCTCACGTTCGCCGGGCGGATCTCCCTGCCGGGGGTGCTGCGTTTCGTCCTCCGGTTCCTCCTCGACCTGGTCGTCTCCAGCGTGCAGGTGGCCGCGCTGGCGTTCCGCATCGGGCACCGGCCGAGCAGCGCGGTCATCGCCGTGCCGCTGAAGGTGCGCTCCGACCTCAACCTCACGCTCACGTCCGTGGCCCTGTGCCTGGTGCCCGGCAGCATCGTCATCGACGTCGACCGGGCCACCGGCACGCTGTACGTACACGTCCTCGGCGTCCGCACCCGCGCGGAGGTCGAACGGTTCCGCCGGAGCATCTGGCGGCTGGAGGAACGCATCATCGCCGCGGTCGGGTCGGCGGCCGAGAGGCGGCTCGTCGCCGCGCCCGACCCCGTCGCCCCGCAGTCGTCCGCCGACAGGAAAGGCACTCACGTATGACCATCGTCGCCGTCACGACCACCGTCCTGCTCGCCTGCGCCGGGGTGCTCGCCCTGGCGCGGATCGTCCGCGGCCCGTCCGTGCTCGACCGGATCGTGGCCACCGACGTGCTGCTGGCGGTCATCGTCGCGGCCGTCGCCACCGCCGCCGCGGCCGGGCGCGACGCGACGACGCTGCCCGTGCTCGTCGTGCTGTCCATCCTGGGCTTCACCGGTTCGGTGAGCGTGGCCCGCTTCGCCGTCAGGAGCCGCCGCGATGAGTCCTGACACCCTCCTCGACACGGTGCTCGACACGGCCGCCGTGGTGTGTCTCACGGGCGGCGCGCTGCTCTGCCTCGCCGCCGGGATCGCCCTGGTCCGCTTCCCCGACCTGCTGTCGCGCATGCACGCGGCCACCAAGCCGCAGGTGCTCGGCCTGCTGCTGGTGCTGCTCGGGTGCGGGCTGCGGCTGCGTACGGGTGTGGACGTGACGACGCTGGTGCTGATCGGCGCGTTCCAGCTCGCGACCGCTCCCGTGGCCGCGCACATGGTGGGCCGGGCGGCGCTCCGGGAGCGGAGGCCGGACCCGGATCTGCTGGTGACGGACGAGCTGCCCGCCCGCGGGGATCCGTCCTGACCTGCGTCTTCGCCGCCTGTCCGGGTAGGGGGCGATGGGCTGTGTCCGTCGGGGGGAGGTGGCCATGGGCGCCGTCGACGAGCGCGAGGACGGCGGGCTGGGGTTCGAGATGCTGGACCCGGCGCCGGTCGGGGTGGCGGTGACGCGCGGCCCCGAGCACCGGCTGGTCTACATGAACGCCCGCTACCGGTCGCTGTTCGGCGGGCCGGGCGGCCCGGCCGAGATGGAGGACCTGTTCGCCGACTTCGTGCGCCGCTACTACCGCCCGCAGTTCGACCAGGTCTACCTCACGGGCGAGCCGATCGTGGCCACGGCCGAGCCGGAGCTGCCGATGATCGCGCGTCCCGGCTCCGAGCAGCGGTACTTCACCTCCAGCCTGTCGCGGATCGTCTTCGGCCGCGGCGATCACGGCGTGCTGGTGGTGGTCCTGGATGTGACGGACCAGGTCGCCGCCGACCGCGAGATGGCGGTCCTCGCCGAGCAGCGCCGCCGCGTCCTGCGCCGGTACGAGAGCCTGATGCGCGTCAGCGCGGAGGTCCTGTGGGTGACCGACCGCTACGGCAACATCAACGAGCCGAGCCCGAGCTGGGAACGGCTGAGCGGCCAGACGTGGGAGGAGTACCGCGGCGATGGCTGGCTGCGGGCGGTCCACCCGGACGACCTGCCGGACTTGGTGCGGTCATGGAACGAGGCGATCGCCGACCCCCGCGGCCTGTGGGAGCACGTCTACCGGCTGCGTACGCGGGACGGCGGCTACCGCCACTTCCAGGTCCGCGCCGTACCCGTCCGCGAGGACGGCGACGTCGTGGAATGGGTGGGGTCGAGCACCGACATCGAGGAGCAGTGGAACGAGCAGCGGCGCAAACGCCTGCGGGACCGCGCGGCGGCGGCCACGGCCCGGCTGCGGAGCCTGCAGGAGATGCTGGGGGCGCTGGCGGAGGTGATCGTGCGGGAGATCGCCGACGGGTGCGGCGTCTACCTCGTCACCGACCTCACCGACCAGCGGCACGGCGGCGCGCCGTTCGTCGTCGAGCGGATGGCCACGGCCGCCCGTCCCGGCCTGGTGCCGCTGCCGCCGTACAGCGAGGAGCGGCTCGGCCCGGGCAACGCGTTCGTGACGGCGGCGCGCGGGCGGCGGCCGCTGCTGAGGACGTTCCCCGCCGGAGCGCCGCCGCCCGACGTCGTGCCCAGGGGCACGCTGCAGTGGCTGATCGCGAACAACGCCAACAGCGTCCTGATCCTCCCGGTCGTGGTGGACGGGACGGTGCCCGCCGTGGTCGTCGTCGTGATGTGCGGGGACCGCCCGCCGGTGAGCCAGGACGACATCTCGCTGCTGCTGAGCATGTTCGACCACGCCCACGACGCGCTGAGCCGGGCGATCCGGTTCCAGCGGGCGCAGCAGGTGGCGCTGGCGCTGCAGTACAGCCTGCTCGCCGAGCCGCCGCGCGCGGACGACCTGCGCATCGTCGCCCGCTACCGGGCGAGCCCGAGCGCGGCGGAGGTGGGCGGCGACTGGTACGACTCCTTCATCCTGCCCGACGGCGTCCCGGTGGTGGCGATCGGCGACGTGGCCGGCCACGACCTGGCCGCCGCCGTCTCGATGAGCCAGATCCGCAACATGCTGCGGGCGCTCGCCATGGACCGCTGCGAGCCGCCGGGCGAGATACTGTCCCGGCTCAACCTCGCGATGGACTCGCTGGTCGGCGAGGTGATAGCGACCTGCGTGTACGCCCGCCTCGAGCTTTCGGGCGACGGCTACCGGCTGCAGTACGCGGTGGCCGGGCACCCGCCGCCGCTGCTGGTCACGCGCGACGGCGAGGGCCGTTTCCTGGAGGGGGGCCTCAGCCCGCTGCTCGGCTTCCCGCACGGGGAGCCGCGGCCGTCGCAGGTGGAGCCGCTGCCGCCGGGCAGCACGCTCCTGCTCTACACCGACGGCCTGGTCGAGAAATCGGGCGAGCACCTGGACCGCGGCCTGGAACGGCTCCGGTCGGCCGCCGAGTGCGTCGCGGACCAGCCGCCGGACAAGTTCTGCGACCATCTGCTGAGCACGCTGCCGACGACCGGGCTCGACGACATCGCCGTCATCGCCGTGCGGACACCGCACCCGGACGTCCTTCCGTGACCGGCGGCTGCCGCCCCTACCGCCGCCCGCCGAAGTCCCAGTCGTGGACCTCGACGCCGGCGTACCGGCCGGCGGTCAGGTGGGCGCGGGCCTCGTCGGGGCCGGCCGCCCGGACCAGCGCCGCGGTGCCGAGCCAGGAGGCGCCGTCGTCGGACAGCAGCGGCCCGTACGCGATCAGGTCGTCCGCTCCGGCGGGCGGGTCGAGGTCGGCGGGCCGCCCCGAGCCGAGGCCCAGCACGAGATAGCGGTTGCCGCTCTCCCGCCCGCCGGGGAACTCCCACATCGTGCGCCCCAGCACGTTGCGCCACCTCCGCAGCAGCACGTCCCGGTAGACCCCGGCCTGGTAGTTGGGCTCGTCGAAGGCGAACGCGCGGGCGGCGGCGGAGTCCGGCAGCTCGACGATGTGGACGCTGCCCGTGGCCGTCTCACCGCCGGGCGCCAGGGTCGGGCCGCGGGCGATGAGCTCCGCCTCGTACCGGTCCATATAGGACCAGTGCTCCTCCGTCAGTTCGGCGCGCAGCGCGGCGGAGCGGGGACGATCACGGTGGTAACAGAAGAACTCCATGGTACGAGTGCCTACCACGGAGCAGGACGGAAGGTTCATTCTAGAAGAATCTATGACGAAGCCTCTTTCGTGCATCCGGCTTCGGGCGTAGTCTTCCGAATGATGGAGTTCCACCCGCCCCCCTGCGACAGGCCGCCTCATGCCCCTTCTGAACGTGCATTGCCGGCCCCTCCCGACCGGGGTCCTGATCACGGTCACGGGTGAGCTGGACGTCACCAACGCCCCCGATCTGGAGTCGCTTCTGGAGCGGTCGACGCCGCCCGGCGAGCCGATGGTCCTCGACCTCGGCGGGCTGACCTTCATGGACTGCAGCGCCCTGCACCTGCTGCTGCGGCAGCAGGACCGGCTGCGCCGGCAGGCGGCGCGCCTGCATGTCGCCGCGGTTCACGGCTCACCCGCCGTCCTGATGCGGATCACCGGCGTCGGGAACGCCCTGACCCTCCATCCCAACCTGGGGCAGGCGCTCGACGCGGTGCACGACGAGCGCCGGTCCCCGCTCCGGAAGTCGTGCTGACCCCCCTCTGATCGTCACGCGGGCTGGTGCCCGAGGCGGGCGGACAGCTTGCCCAGCAGGCTCAGGGCCGCGTCGGCGATGACGGTGCCGGGCAGGAACACCTCCGCCACGCCGGCCTCGTGCAACGCGGGCACGTCGCCAGGCGGGATGACACCGCCGACCACGATCATGATGTCCTCGCCGCCGGCGGCGGCCAGGGCCGCGCGCAGCGCGGGCACCAGCGTCAGGTGCCCGGCGGCCAGCGAGGACACGCCGACCACGTGCACGTCGGCGTCCACGGCCTGCCGGGCGACCTCCTCCGGCGTCTGGAACAGCGGGCCGACGTCCACGTCGAAGCCGAGGTCGGCGAAGGCCGTCGCGATCACCTTCTGGCCGCGGTCGTGCCCGTCCTGGCCCATCTTGGCGACCAGGATGCGCGGGCGGCGGCCCTCGTCCCTGGCGAAGGCGTCGCTCGCGGCGCGGACCGCGTCGGCGCCGGAGCCGAGCTCACTGCGGTAGACGCCCGAGATGGTGCGCACGCCGGCCTGGTGGCGGCCGAAGACCCGCTCCAGGGCGTCGGAGATCTCCCCGACGGTGGCGTGGGCGCGGGCGGCGTCCACGGCCAGCGCGAGAAGGTTGGCGTCCCCGGCGGCTCCCGCCGTGAGCGCGTCGAGGGCGCGGCGGACCACATCGGGGTCGCGCTCGGCGCGGAGCCTGCGCAGCCGTTCGATCTGCGTGGCGCGCACCGCCGTGTTGTCGACCTTGAGCACGTCCACGGGCTGGTCGCTGGCGGGCCGGTACGTGTTGACGCCGATGACCGGCTGCGTGCCGGAGTCGATGCGGGCCTGGGCGCGGGCCGCGGCCTCCTCGATCCGCAGCTTCGGCAGCCCGGCCTCGATGGCCTTGGCCATGCCGCCGGCCGCCTCGACCTCCTCGATGTGCTGCCAGGCCCGCGCGGCGAGCTGGGCGGTGAGCGTCTCGACGTAGTGGGAGCCGCCCCACGGGTCGATCACCTGGGTGATGCCCGACTCGTGCTGCAGGACGAGCTGGGTGTTGCGGGCGATGCGCGCGGAGAAGTCGGTGGGCAGCGCCAGGGCCTCGTCCAGGGCGTTGGTGTGCAGCGACTGCGTGTGGCCCTGAGTGGCCGCCATCGCCTCGACGCAGGTGCGCACGACGTTGTTGAACACGTCCTGCGCGGTCAGGGACCAGCCGGAGGTCTGGCTGTGCGTACGCAGCGCCAGCGACTTGGGGTCCTTGGCGCCCATGTCCCTGACGATGCGGCTCCACAGCAGGCGGGCGGCGCGGAGCTTGGCGACCTCCATGAAGAAGTTCATGCCGATGCACCAGAAGAACGACAGTCGCGGCGCGAACGCGTCGATGTCGAGCCCCGCCGCCGTGCCCGCCCGCAGGTACTCCATGCCGTCGGCCAGGGTGTAGGCCAGCTCCAGGTCACACGTGGCCCCGGCCTCCTGGATGTGGTAGCCGGAGATGCTGATCGAGTTGAACTTCGGCATCTTCTCGCTGGTGTAGGCGAAGATGTCGGAGATGATGCGCATCGAGGGGGCCGGCGGATAGATGTAGGTGTTGCGGACCATGAACTCCTTGAGGATGTCGTTCTGGATGGTCCCCGTGAGCTGCTCCGGCTTCACCCCCTGCTCCTCCGCGGCCACGATGTAGAGCGCCAGGATCGGCAGCACGGCCCCGTTCATGGTCATCGACACCGACATGCGGTCCAGCGGGATGCCGTCGAACAGGATGCGCATGTCGGCGATCGAGTCGATCGCCACCCCCGCCATGCCGACGTCGCCCGCCACGCGCGGGTGGTCGGAGTCGTAGCCGCGGTGGGTGGCCAGGTCGAACGCGACCGACAGGCCCTTCTGACCGGCCGCGAGGTTGCGCCGGTAGAAGGCGTTGGAGTCCTCCGCTGTGGAGAAACCCGCGTACTGGCGGACGGTCCACGGGCGGGTGACGTACATGGTCGGGTACGGCCCGCGCACGTACGGGGCGATGCCGGGGTAGGTGTGCGGGTCGTAGCCGTCCGCCTCCACCGCCGTGTAGAGCGGCTTGACGGGGATGCCCTCGGGGCTGTCCCAGGCCGGCGCGCCGGTCGCCGGCGGCTCGTGGCGCCGGGAGCCGGTCAGGCCGAGGCCGCGGAAGTCGGGGATCGTCACGCGGTCACCTCCGAAAGGGTCGTGCGGAGGACGCCGAGCACGTCGCAGCCCGCGTACAGGTTGGCGTCCACGCCGTCGTGACGGTCCCGCCCGGCCAGCCAGATCCAGCGCGCGCCCGCCTGGCGGAGCAGCGCGGCGGCCTCGGCGGCCTCGGCGGCGTACCGGCGGTCGCCGGCGCACAGGCAGGCGACCACGGCGCCGCTGCCGGCGAAGTCCTCGGGGGTGCCGGTGACCGTCTCGACGCCGCCGGCCTCGAACAGGCCGCGTGCGAACGCGAGCCGCGCGGCGTGCTCGGCCGCCGGGCCGAGCGTGGCCAGGAACACCCGCGGGCGGGCGTCGTCGGCCTGGTCGAGCAGGTCCTCGAAGTCCTGGGCGTGGCGGACGCGCGGCAGCGCGTCCGCCACCGGGGGCGGGGTGTGCGTGCGGGCGGGCGGTCTCCCCGCCGGGTCGGGGTAGCGGCTCACGCCGACGATCGGCGGCCTGAGCCGGGCGAGGTCGCGGGCGCGGCGGGCGCGGGTGGCGGCCAGGCGGTCCGCGACGAGGCTCCGGGCGGCCGTCATGCCGCCGGCCGTCTCGATCTCCTGGAACCACTCCCACGCCCGCCCGGCCAGGTCGGCGGTGCGGCGCTCGACGTACCAGGAGCCGCCCGCCGGGTCGAAGGTCCGCGCCACGTGGGCCTCCTCCACCAGCAGCGTGGAGGTGTTGCGGGCGATGCGGCGGGAGAAGTCGTCCGGCAGGCCGAGCGCGGCGTCGAACGGCCGCACGGTCACCGCCTCGGCCCCGCCCACCCCGGCGGCGAAGCAGGCGAGGGTGGTGCGCAGCATGTTCGTGTACGGGTCGCGGCGGGTCATCATCGCGGCGGAGGTCACCGCGTGCTGGTACTGCGCGGGCGGGGCGTCGCACACCTCCGCCACCCGCGCCCACAGCAGCCGCGCGGCCCGCAGCTTGGCGATCGTGGCGAACTGGTCGGCGGTGGCGGCGTAGCGGAACTCCAGCAGGCCGAACGCATCCCCGGCCGCGATCCCGTCCTCGGTGAGGGCGCGCAGGTAGGCGAGGCCGGTCGCGATCGAGCAGCCCAGCTCCTCGGCGTCGCTGCCGCCCGCCTCGTGGTACGGCGTGGCGTCCACGGTGATCGCGCGCATGCCGGGCAGGCGGCCGGCGCAGAGCCGCGCCAGCCGCCCGAGCCCGGACAGGTCGGGCGCCGCGCCGGAGCGGGCCGCGTGGCCGAGCGGGTCGGCGCCGAGGCAGCCCCGCAGCGCGCCCGCCCGCTCGCCGGCCAGCGCGAGCAGCGCCTCCGCCGCCTGGCCGGTCCGGGGTCCGGCGTCGAGCACGATCGAGATCAGGTCGAGGTGCACGCCGCCGAGGACGCGGGGCAGGTCCTCGGGGGCGACGGCGAGCCAGAGGGAGTCGGCGCCGTTCTCCAGGTCGGTCATGACCGCCTCGGGGTCGGCGGTCTCGTGGCGCTGCCGCACCTCCCACGGCCGGCCGGGCTCGCGGCCGGCGGAAGGCGGCAGTCCGGGCCCGGCGGGCAGGTCGGCGGCGTCGTAGAGGGGGGCAAGGGTGACGCCGTCGTAGGTGGCGGTCGCCAGCGCCTCCTCCGGCGCGGCGACCTCCCTGCCCGACTTGCGCAGGACCTCCAGCGCCAGCTCGCGCCACCGCTCCCTGCTCACGAGGGATCCTTGATCTCGCAGATGGCCGCGCCGGCCGCCACCGTGGCGCCGACCTCGGCGGCCAGCCCGAGCACGACTCCGGCGCGGTGCGCGGTGAGAGGCTGCTCCATCTTCATGGCCTCCAGCACCACGATCGGGTCGCCCTCGGCGACGGTGTCGCCGTCGGCCACGACGACCTTGACGATGGTGCCCTGCATGGGGCTGACCAGGGCGTCGCCGCCGGCCGCCGACGCCGTCTGCTTCCTCGCGCGGCGGCCGGCCGCCGGCTTCCTCGGGGCCGCGGCGGCGGGAGCGGCGCCGAGCCCGGCCGGCAGGGCGACCTCCAGGCGTTTGCCGCCCACCTCGACCGTGATCCGCTCCAGGGCGGGCGGCTCGACGGCCGCGGCCGCGCCGGCGTAGGGGGCGATGCGGTTGTCGAACTCGGTCTCGATCCAGCGGGTGTGCACGGCGAACGGCTCGGCCGTGAACGCCGGGTCGGCCACCACGGCCCGGTGGAAGGGCAGGACGGTCGGCATGCCGTCGATCTCGAACTCGTCCAGGGCGCGGCGGGCGCGCTCCAGCGCCTGGGCGCGGGTGGCGCCGGTGACGACGAGCTTGGCGGTCAGCGAGTCGTAGTCGCCGGGGACCGTCTCGCCCTGCTCGTAGCCGCTGTCGAGGCGGATGCCGGGGCCGGACGGGGCGCGCCAGCGGGTGATGGTGCCGGGCGCGGGCAGGAAGCCGCGCCCGGCGTCCTCGGCGTTGATCCGGAACTCGATGGAGTGGCCGCGCAGCGGCGGGTCGTCGTAGCCGAGCGCCTCGCCGCCCGCGATGCGGAACATCTCGCGGACCAGGTCGACGCCGGCGACCTCCTCGGTGACCGGGTGCTCGACCTGGAGGCGGGTGTTGACCTCCAGGAAGGAGACGGTGCCGTCCTGGCCGACGAGGAACTCGCAGGTGCCCGCGCCGACGTAGCCGGCCTCGCGCAGGATGGCCTTGGACGACTCGCGCAGCAGTCTTTCCTGTTCGGCGGTGAGGAACGGGGCCGGGGCCTCCTCCACCAGTTTCTGGTGGCGGCGCTGAAGGGAGCAGTCGCGGGTGGAGACGACGACGACGGTGCCGTGGGCGTCGGCCAGGCACTGCGTCTCGACGTGGCGGGGCCGGTCGAGGTAGCGCTCGACGAAGCACTCGCCGCGCCCGAAGGCCGCCACCGCCTCGCGGACCGCGGACTCGTACAGCTCGGGGATCTCCTCCAGGGTGCGGGCGACCTTCAGGCCGCGTCCGCCGCCGCCGTACGCGGCCTTGATCGCGATCGGCAGGCCGTGCTCCTGGGCGAAGGCGACGACCTCGTCCGCGCCGGACACCGGGTCCTTGGTGCCGGCGACCAGCGGCGCGCCGACCTTCTGGGCGATGTGCCTGGCCTGCACCTTGTCGCCGAGCGCGGCGATGGCGGCGGGCGGCGGGCCGATCCAGGTCAGCCCGGCGTCGATGACCGCCTGCGCGAAGGCGGCGTTCTCCGACAGGAAGCCGTAGCCGGGGTGCACGGCGTCCGCGCCGCTGCGGGCGGCCACGTCGAGCAGCTTGGCGATGTCGAGGTAGGTCTCGGCGGGCGAGCGGCCGCCCAGCGCGTACGCCTCGTCGGCCAGCCGGGCGTGCAGCGCGTCGCGGTCGGGGTCGGCGTAGACGGCGACGGAGCCGATGCCCGCGTCCCGGCAGGCGCGGATCACGCGGACGGCGATCTCCCCGCGGTTGGCGACCATCACTTTGCGCAGGCTCACAGACGTCCTCCCAGGTTCCAGCTCGACTCCCGCCAGCCGCGCGGGCCTCGGGCGAGGGGGTGGCGCGGCACGCGCCGAAGGTGGGTCACGGGCCGGGCGGCGGGCTCCGGCCGGGCGGCGTGGGTGGCGTGGACGGCCACGACGAGCGCGGCCAGCTCTTCCGGCGAGGGCGCGCCCTTGACGACGGTCAGTGCGGAGCCGTTCACTGGGCCGTTCACAGTGCCGTTCACAGGGGGATGTTCCCGTGCTTCTTGGGCGGCAGGGCGTCGCGTTTGTTGCGCAGCAGGCGCAGCGCCCGGGTGATCTCGCGGCGGGTCTCGCTCGGCCGGATGACCGCGTCCACGTAGCCGCGCTCGGCCGCCAGGTAGGGGGTGGCCAGGGTGTCCTCGTACTCGGCGACGAGCTCGGCGCGCAGCGCGTCGGGGTCGTCGGCGGCGGCCAGCCGCCTGCGGTGCAGGACGTTGACCGCGCCCTGCGCGCCCATGACCGCGATCTGCGCGGTCGACCAGGCCAGGTTGACGTCGGCGCCCAGGTGCTTGGAGCCCATGACGTCGTACGCGCCGCCGTACGCCTTGCGGGTGATCACCGTGACGAGCGGGATGGTGGCCTCGCCGTAGGCGTAGAGGAGCTTGGCGCCGCGCCGGATGATGCCGTTCCACTCCTGGCCGGTGCCGGGCAGGAAGCCGGGCACGTCCACCAGCGTGAGCACGGGAATGCCGAAGGCATCGCAGGTGCGGACGAACCGGGCGGCCTTCTCGGAGGCGTCGATGTCGAGCGTGCCGGCCAGCCGCATCGGCTGGTTGGCGACGACGCCGACGGGGCGGCCCTCGACGCGGCCGAAGCCGACCACGATGTTGGGCGCGAACAGCTCCTGCGTCTCCAGGAACTCGCCGTCGTCCAGCAGCGCGGCGATGACCTCGTGCATGTCGTACGGCTGGTTCGGCGAGTCCGGCACCAGCTCGTCGAGGGCCAGGTCCTCGGCCGTGAGCGTCAGGTCGGCCTCGGCCGCGGGGTGCGCCGGCTCGTCCAGGTTGTTGTCCGGCAGGTACGAAAGCAGCGCCCGCACGTAGCCGAGCGCGTCCTCCTCGTCGCTCGCCAGGTAGTGGGCCACGCCGCTGCGGGCGT
The DNA here is from genome assembly GCF_036289125.1 of Nonomuraea sp. LP-02. Classification (NCBI taxonomy): domain Bacteria; kingdom Bacillati; phylum Actinomycetota; class Actinomycetes; order Streptosporangiales; family Streptosporangiaceae; genus Nonomuraea; species Nonomuraea sp. LP-02. The sequence goes on from NZ_JAXCLK010000001.1 coordinate 2,127,720, forward strand.
TGTGCACCCGGCCGCCGCCCAGCTCCTCGAACGTGACGTCCTCCCCCGTCACCGTCTTGATGACGTCGGGGCCGGTGACGAACATGTGCGACTGCTCGTCCACCATGACCGTGAAGTCGGTCAGCGCCGGCGAGTAGACGTGGCCGCCCGCGCAGGCGCCCATGATGAGCGAGATCTGCGGGATCACCCCGGAGGCGCGGATGTTGCGGCGGAAGATCTCGCCGTACAGGCCGAGCGAGACGACGCCCTCCTGGATGCGGGCGCCCGCGCCCTCGTTGATCCCGACGATCGGGCAGCCGTTGCGCATCGCGAGGTCCATGACCTTGCAGATCTTCTGCCCGTACACCTCGCCCAGCGAGCCGCCCGCGACCGTGAAGTCCTGGGAGAACACGCACACCTGGCGGCCGTCGACCGTGCCGTAGCCGGTCACCACGCCGTCGCCGTACCCGAGCGAGCCCTTGGCCAGGGCGTCCAGCTCCACGAACGACCCGTCGTCGAGCAGCCGCTCGATGCGCTCGCGGGCGGTCAGCCGGCCCTTGGCGTGCTGCTTGGCCGCCGCGCGGGCCTCGCCCACGTGAACCGCCTCGTCCAGGCGTTCCTTCAGACGGGCCAAGCTGCCCGCGGTGCCCTGCGCTGCCATCCACCACCACCGATAGACCCGATAAGACCCAGTTTCATGTTCACGGTACTCAGTCGCGCGGTGCGGGACAACCCCTAACTTCCGTCACAATGGCCGGGTGCCGACACCGCCCATCCGCCAGCGCCTCGCCGAGGCCGCCGTGACGCTGTTCGACGAGAACGGCTACGACGCGACCACCGTCGACGACATCGCCGCGCGCGCAGGCGTCAGCCGCAGCACGTTCTTCCGCCACTACCGCTCCAAGGACGACGCGATCTTCCCCGATCACGACGCGCTGCTCACCAGGATCGACGCCCGGCTGCGCGCCTCCACGGCGGGCACCGCGATCGTGGCCATCACCGACGCCGTCCGCATCGTGCTCGCCCACTACGTCGACGACGCCGAGGTCTCGCTGCGCCGCTACCGGCTGGTCCGCGAGGTGCCCGCCCTGCGCGACCGCGAGATCGCCAGCGTCGCCCGCTACCAGCGGCTGTTCCGCGAGTTCGTCGGCGCCTGGCTCGGCGACTCTCCCGACGCCGGCCTGCGCGCCGAGCTGATGGCCGCCTCCGTGGTGGCGGCCCACAACCAGGTGCTGCGCGGATGGCTGCGGGCCGGCGGGACCTACGACCCCAGCGGCCCCCTAGACCACGCGCTCGGCTACGTGATCGCGACCTTCCGCCAGCTCGAACAGCCGCGCGACAGCGAGCAGGTGGTGGTCGCCACCTTCAGCCGCTCGGCCTCGCCCCAGGCCGTGATGGCCGCCATCCAGCAGCACCTGGACGCCCGCCCCGGCTAGCGGTTGCGGAACACCGGCGCCCGTTTCTCCAGGAAGGCGCTGATCGCCTCCCTGGTGTCCTCGGTGGCGCCGTTGAGGTTCTGCGCGGCCGCCTCGCGCAGCGCGCTCTCCCGGAAGTCGCCGCTCGCCGCCAGGTTGAGCAGCTCCTTGGTCTGCGCCAGCGCCAGCGGCGCGAGGCCCAGCAGCTCGCGCGCCCACTCCCCCGCCTGCGCCAGTGCCGTGCCCGCCGGCACGACCCTGTTGAGCAGCCCGAGGTCGTGCACGTCGCGCGCGGACAGGATCCGGCCGAAGAAGGCGAGCTCCTTCGCCCGGTGCAGGCCCACCATGTGGGTCAGCAGCCACGTCCCGCCGAAGTCCACCGACAGGCCGCGCCGGGAGAAGATCTGCGAGAAGCGGGCCGTCTCGTCGGCGACCGCGAGGTCACAGGCGAGCGCCATGTTGAAGCCGGCCCCGACCGCCGCCCCCGACACGGCGGCGATCGTGGGCTGGGGCAGGTCCCGCAGGGCGAACAGCGCCTCGTTCACGATCCGCATCGCGCGGCGCGGCGAGTCGCCGGAGCCCTGGGCGCTCAGGTCGGCCCCCGAGCAGAACTCGCCGCCCGCGCCGGTGAGCACCAGGACGCGGTCGTCGGCGCGGGCCGCGATGTCGCCGAGCACGCGGGCGAACTCGATCCAGCCCTCTCTCGTCATCGCGTTCTTCCTGGCGGGACGGTTGAGCGTGACGGTGACAACGCCGCCGTCGCGCTCCACCAGGAGGTCCCCGGACCCCATCAGGGCCGGCCCGCCTCGCGCAGCGTGGCGAGGGCCGCGCCGAGCTCGGCGTCGGACGCGCCCGGCGGCGGCTGGAGCGCGACCTGGTCGACCAGGCCGCCGAACCTGCGCGCCACCTCCGCCGCCACCTCGGTCAGCGACCCGCTCACGCAGAAGGTGTCCAGCACCTCGTCGTCGATCAGGTCGGCCATCCGGTCCCAGCGGTCGGCCTCGGGCCGCACCGACAGGGCGTGCAGCCGCTGGTGCAGGTCCTCCCAGCCGTGCAGCGCGAGGACACCGCGGTAGGCCGGGGTGGAGCCGTAGAAGGCGACCCGGCCGCGCAGCACCCGCCGCTGCCGCTCGACGTCCTCGGCCGGATCGAGGACGTGCACGAACCCGGGGCAGTGGACCACGATGTCGGAACGGTCCCGCCCGGACCGGGCCAGCCCCTCCTCCAGCGCGGGCAGGGTGATCTCGCGGAAGTACCGCTCGGTGCTGAACCCGTGCGGGATCAGCCCGTCGGCCACCTCGCCGGCCAGCCGGGTCATGAGCGGGCCGACCGCGGCCAGGTGGATCGGCGGATTGCCGTGCGGATGCGGCTCCGGGCGGAAGGTCGCGGTCATGAGGGTGTGCCGGTAGAACTCCCCCTCGTGCCGCACCTCCTTGCCGGTGTTCCAGTCGTCCCAGATGGCCCGCAGCGCCGTGATGTACTCGCGCATCCGCGCCGCGGGCCTGCTCCACTCCATGCCGAACCTGCGGGTGATGTGCGGCCTGGTCTGGGTGCCGAGGCCGAGCACGAACCGGCCCCCGGAGAGGATCTGCAGGTCGTTGGTCACGTACGCGAGCGCCATCGGCGTCCGGGCGAAGGCGACCGCGATGCCGGTCGCCAGCCTGATCCGGGTCGTCGCCGGCGCGGCCAGCGCCAGTCTCAGGAAGGGGTCGTGGTCCACCTCCGCGCTGGAGATGGTGTCGAAGCCGGCCCGCTCCGCCCGGGCGGCGAAGGCGGCCACGTCCGCCGGCGGCCCGGCGGCGGCGTGCACACTCGTCTGCAACGGCGTCTCCTTGTCCTGCTCTCGCCGGCCGGGGTCAGCCGGCGTAGAGGTCGCGGAGCTTGCGGCGCTGCAGCTTGCCGGTCTCCGTGCGGGGGAAGTCGGCGCGGAACTCGTACCGTCTGGGGATCTTGAACGAGGCCAGCAGCCCGGCGCAGTGGGCGCGCAGGTCGGCGGCGAGGTCGTCGCCGGGCACGGCGTCCTCGGCGGGCTGGACGACGGCGAGCACGCTCTGCCCCCAGTCGGGGTCGGGGACGCCGATGACCGCGACGTCGGCGACCGCCGGGTGCGTGATGAGGGCCTGCTCGATCTCCGCCGGGTAGATGTTCACGCCGCCGGAGATGATGAGGTCGGTGCGCCGGTCGAGGAGGAAGACGTAGCCGTCCTCGTCGAAGTAGCCGTAGTCGCCGACGGTCGACAGGTCGCCCCGGCGGCTGGCGGCGGTCTTGGCCGGGTCGTTGTTGTACTCGAAGGTCGGGCCGGCGCCGGGGATGCCGAAGTAGATGATGCCCGCGGTGCCGGTGGGCACCTCGTTGCCGTCCTCGTCGAGGATCTTGACGAGGGTGTTCGGCGTCGGCCGGCCGACCGTGCCGGGCTTGCGCAGCCACTCCTCCGAACCCACCAGGGAGACGCCGCCCTCGGTGGAGGCCAGGTACTCCCACACGACCGGGCCCAGCCACTCGATCATCTGCTGCTTGATCGGCACCGGGCACGGGGCGCCCGCGTGGATGACCGCCTCCAGGCTGGACAGGTCGTACTTCTCGCGCACCTCCTGCGGCAGCCGCAGCATCCGGTGGAAGTGCGTGGGGACCATGTGCACGGTGGTGATCCGGTGCTTCTCGATGGCGGCCAGCACGCTCTCCGGGTCGAACTTGCCCTGGATGACGACCGTGTGGCCGAGCTGGAGGAAGGCGAAGGCGTGGCCGCTCGGCGCGGCGTGGTAGATCGGCGAGCACACCAGGTGCACGCCCTTGTCCATGGTGACCTCGTAGCGGGCGCACAGGCCGCCGTACAGCGCGCCCAGCACCGGCTCCGGCTCGGCGTCGGGGTAGAGCAGGCTGCGCACGCCCTTGGGGTTGCCGGTGGTGCCCGAGGTGTAGCCCATGCTGCCGCCGAAGCGGCGGTCGGCCGGCGCGTCGTCCGGCTCGCCCGCGCCCAGCTCCGGGTACGGCAGCCAGCCCGGCACCTCGCCGCCGATCACGTACCGGTGCTCGGGCAGCGACTCCAGCGGCAGCGTGGCGGCCTGCTCGGCGTCCATGACCAGCAGCCTGGCGCCGGAGTCCTTGATGATGTAGAGCATCTCGGCGGGGGTCAGCCGCCAGTTGACCGGGACGAAGAACATCCCGACCTGCGCCGTGGCCAGCATCACCTCGAGGTACTCGTGCCCGTTGTGCAGGGCGACCGCGACGCTGTCGCCGTTGCCGAGCCCGTGGCTGCGCAGGGCGCGCGAGACGCGGTTGACCCGCGCCAGCAGCTCGCCGTACGTGAGCATCGACCCGTCGGGATCGATGATGCCGGGCCGGCCGGGGTCGGCCGCGGCGATCTGGTAGAAGCCGACGGGCTCCGTGGTGGGGTGAGGCGTGGTCGGGTGAGTGGTAGAGGACATCGTGCGTCTCTCCCTGTCCGGCTTGACCGATGAATGCGATCCCCGTTGCGGGGTGCCCGGCCGGCTCTTCTCGGCCGGCCCGGGGCCCGCGTCCCCCGTGCGGCTCCGTTACCGGGGCAGTTGCGCCATGAAGATCGACGGGTGCAGCCCGTCGGCCTTGGGGCGGAACGACTTGGTCAGCTTCTCCCCGAGGTCGGCCAGGTCCCAGGGGCCGTCGGAGGAGACGGTCTCGACGACCTCCGGGTTGTTCCACAGCCGGACGTCGTACCCGGAGGCGCCGAGGGTGCGGCCCGACAGCCAGCCGGACTCGGTGCCGGCGAGGTAGGTGACGATCGGCGCGATGTTGTCCGGCGACATGAGCTCCTCGGCGGCGGGGTCCTCGCCGAGCTTCTTGTCGTCGGGCACGGTCGCGGTCAGGCGGGTGGCCGCGCCGGGGGCGATGGCGTTGGCCGTCACGCCGTAGCGCGCCAGGCCGTTGGCGAGCGAGGCGGTCAGGCCGATGATGCCCATCTTCGCGGCGGCGTAGTTCGGCTGGCCGGGCGAGCCCTGCAGGGCGGAGTCGGAGGTGAAGTTGATGATCCGGTAGTGGCCCTCGGGGTTGCGCTGCTGACGCCAGTACGCGGCGGCGGGCTTGATGGTGCTGAAGTGGCCGCGCAGGTGCACGCGGATGACCGCGTCCCAGTCCTCCTCCGGCAGGTTGAAGATCATCTTGTCGCGGAGGATGCCGGCGACGTTGACGACCACGTCGAGCTGCCCGTAGTTCTCCAGCGCCAGCTCCACCAGGCGCCGCCCCGTCGCGGTGTCGGCGATGTCGCCGGCGTCGGAGACGGCCTGGCCGCCGAGGTCGTTGATCTCCCTGGCGATGGCCTCGGCGGGGCCGGTGTCGCCGCCGGAGCCGTCCGGGCCCGCGCCGAGGTCGTTGAGCACGAGCCGCGCGCCCTGCTGGGCGAACATGCGGCTGATGGAGGCGCCGATGCCGCGTCCGGCGCCGGTGACGATGGCGACTCTGCCGTCAAGTGATCCCATGGGGGTGTCCTTCCGCAGACGGAGGGGTGGAGGGGGTGCCGTGCGCGGCGCGCACGGTCAGAGGATGACCGCCGTGCCGTGGTCGATGACCGGGGCGCCGCTCTCGTCGGTGGTCTGGAACCGCACGTCGGTGCCGTCGGCCCAGATCGACACCGTGATCGTCTGACCGGGGAGTATCGGCTTGGTGAAGCGGGCGGACATGGCGCGGAACCGCTTGGGCTCCGAGCCGGCGACCGTGTGCAGCAGCGCGCGGCCGGTGAAGCCGTAGGTGCACATGCCGTGCAGGATCGGCCGCGGGAAGCCGCCCCGGCCGCTGAAGGACGGGTCGGTGTGCAGCGGGTTGCGGTCGCCGGTCAGCCGGTAGAGGAGCGCCTGGTCGGCGCGGGTGGTGTAGGTGACGACGTGGTCGGGCTTGCCCGTGGGCCGCTCCCAGGAGGTGCCGGGGCCGCGCTCGCCGCCGAAGCCGCCGTACCCGCGGAAGAACAGGGAGGTGCGGATCTTCGCCAGCGGCGCGCCGCCGGGGACGCGCGAGACGCTCTCGGTGGCGATGATGGCGCCGGAGCCCTTGTCGTACACGCCGACGATCTCGCCCGTGGACTCGACCTCGCCCGCGACCGGGATGGTGTCGAACAGCTCGAAGGCCTGCTCGGCGTGGAGCATCTTGGTGAGGTCGAGGTCGCCGGGCAGGGCCATCCCCGCGCCCATGGCCACGTTGCAGAACGTCGGGAGGACCTGCTGTGGCGTGCCCGCGGTGTTCTCGGTCGTGAACTGCAGCTCCGAGAGCGGGTCCTCCTGGCCGGCGCCGACCGCGATCGCGTAGAGCAGGGCGTCGTCGGAGGTCCAGGATCTCGTGAGGGGTTCGCTCTTGCGGCCGACCAGCGAAGCGTCGATGGGCATGGAACCTCGATTCGTGAACGCTCGGAAGACCTGGTCCGGGCGTCGCCGCCCGGCCTAATCAGGTGCCAAGTGAAACACGTTACGACTGAACCGGCAAGGCTTGGCTGCCTCTTGACATCGGAGAGTTCAGCTCCAACTCTGTCAGTAAGCAGAACATGTTGTCTTTAGCCGGATCCGGGCCGCGGCCCGGCCGCCACCTGCCGGAGGACCTGAAATGGCTGTGCGGTGAGGCGCTTCCAGGCGCTGCCCGCCGATCTGCGGATCTCCGCCCTGATCGCGTTCGTGGTCGCCCTCGGCTTCGGCGTGATCGCGCCCGCCCTGCCGCTGCTCGCGGCGGAGTTCGGCGTGGGCAGCGCGGTCGTGGGGGCGGCGATCAGCGCGTTCGCGGTGGTCCGGCTCGCCACCGCGGTCGTCAACAGCCGGTTCGTCCAGCGCTTCGGCGAGCGCCGGGTGATCGCCTGGGGACTGTGGCTGCAGGGCGCCACGATGATCGTCGCCAGTTTCGCCCCCGACTTCACGCTGCTCATCACCCTGCGGGCGATCGGCGGGATGGGCAGCTCGGCCTTCACCATCGCCGCCATGTCCCTGGTCCTGCGCACGGCGCCGGCGGACGCGCGGGGCAGCGGCATCAGCACGTTCCAGCTCGGCTTCATGCTCGGCGCCATCGCCGGGCCCGCGATGGGCGGCGTGCTCGCCGACGTGAACCCGCGCCTGCCCTTCCTGCTGTACGGGGCCACCCTGCTCGTGGCCGCCGCGATCTCGCAGCTCAAGCTCTCCCCCGGCGTCCCGCCGCCGCCCGGACCCCGGCACGCCGGCGCTCCGCCGGCGGAGACCGCGTCGCTGCCCCGCGGCACGTACGTCCGCGCCTTCGCCGCGGCCCTCGTCGCCAGCTTCACCGTCGGCTGGCTCTTCTACGGCCTGCGCAACTCGACCATCCTCGTGTTCGCCACGGAGGAGCTGGGCAGCAGCGGCACCTTCATCGGCGTGGCGATGCTCGGCACCGCCGTCACCCAGGTGATCTCCGTGCGGGCGTTCGGCCGGTGGGCCGACGCGCGCGGCAGGCGGCCCGCGATGATCACCGCCGGCGTGCTCGGCGGCGTCGCCGTCGCGCTGCTCTGCCTCCCGGCCGGCGAGGCGGTCTTCCTCGCCTCGATGGCGCTGCTCGGAGTGGCGGGCGGCGGGCTGTCCGCGACGCCCGCCGCCCTCCTCGCCGACATCAGCGGCAGCAGCCCCGCCAGGAACGTGGCGTGGTTCAACATGTCGTCCGACGTCGGCGCGATCATCGGCCCGGTCGCGGCGGGGGCGGTCGCCGACGCCCTGTCCTTCCAGGCCGCCTTCCTCATCACCACGCTGATCCTCGCGGTCGTCGTGGTCAGCTCGGCGGCGATGCGCGAGACGCTCGCCGCATCCTCGAGCCCACCTGTGAAACCACCCTCGAAAGGAACCGCCATGCCCGGCCCGGCACCCGTGCCCATCCCGGAGACACTCCCCTTCTGGGAGGGCGCCGCGAACGGCGAGCTGCGCGTCCAGCGCTGCGCGTCCTGCGAGCGGCACTACTTCTACCCGCGCCCCTTCTGCCCCGCCTGCGGCTCGGCGGACGTGGAGTGGACGACCGTCAGCGGCGCGGCCCGGCTGCTGTCGTACGTCATCAACTACCGGCCCCTGCCGCCCTTCGACCCCGCCACGCCGGTCGTCGTGGCGCTGGTGGAGCTGGCCGAGGGGCCGCGTCTCATGACCAACATCGTCGGGGTGCCGCCCGAGCCCGAGCATCTGGAGCTGGACATGGCGTTGCAGGTCTGTTTCGTCGAGCGGGGAGAGCACACCCTGCCCGTGTTCGCCCCCGCCGGGGAGGTGGCCCGATGACCTCGATGCACCACGGCGGCATCGCCATCGTCGGCGCGGCCGAGACCACCGACGTCGGCGTCCGCCCCGACCTGTCCGTCCTCGGCCTGCACGCGGAGGCGGCACGCAACGCCCTCGCCGACGCCGGGCTCACCGCCAAGGACATCGACGGCGTGGCCACCGCAGGGCCGCTGGCGCTGGAGGTCTCCCACCACCTCGGCATCGAGCCCCGCTGGCTCGACGGCACCATGGTCGGCGGCTGCAGCTTCATGCTGCACGTCCGCCACGCCGCCGCCGCCATCGCGGCCGGCGCCGCCGACGTCGTGCTCGTCACCCACGGCGAGTCCGGACGCTCCCGGGTCGGCGTGGCCCCCTGGGCCCCCAACCCGGCCTCGGCCACCGGGCAGTTCGAGGCCGTCTACGGCGCCCAGACGCCCTATTCGACCTTCACCCTGCCCGCGCTGCGCTTCCTGCACGAGCGCGGCATGACCCGCGAGCACCTGGCGCACGTCGTCGTGGCGCAGCGGACGTGGGCGCTGAACAACCCGCGCGCCTTCCGCCGCAAGCCCACCACGGTCGAGGAGGTGCTGGCCGGGCCGCCCATCGCCTACCCGTTCACCAGGGACATGTGCTGCGTGGTGACCGACGGCGGCGGCGCGCTCGTGCTCACCACCGCCGAGCGCGCGAGGGACCTGCCGGGCGGCGACCGCGCGGTGTACCTGCTCGGCTCGGGCGAGGCCGCCGAGGGGCCCCTCGTGTCGCAGATGGCCGACCCCGGCTCGTTCGCGGCCTTCCGCAAGGCCGGGGAGGAGGCGTTCCGCACCGCCGGCATCTCGCACGCCGACGTGGACCACCTCATGGCCTACGACGCCTTCGCCCACGTGCCGCTCTACATGCTGGAGGACCTCGGCTTCGTCGGGCGCGGCGAGTCGGGCGACTTCGTCGCGGAGGGCAACACGCTGAAGGGCGGCTCGCTGCCGATGAACACCAACGGCGGCGGCCTGTCCTACACCCACACCGGCATGTACGGCATGTTCGCCATCCAGGAGGCCGTGCGGCAGCTCCGCGGCGAGGCGGTGGAGCAGCTCCCCAAGGCCGACATCAGCTTCGTGCAGGGCGTCGGGATGTTCTTCGCGGCGGCCGGCAGCCTGGTGCTCTCGCGCCACCAGGGCTGAGGCCCCGGCGGCGCCGGGAACCCGTCCCGGCGCCGCTCGCGCGCTCATGAGAACGTGTACTCTTTAGTACCAGCTTTGCAGCCGCTGACCCCAGGCCGTCAGCGGGCTCTCATGTCCTTCACCCACGGGGAAAGGAGGTCCGCCATGACCCGGGTCAGCAGGAAGGGCCGCACGCCCGAGGCGCGGGCCTTCCGGGCAGAACGTGTTCTGGATGCCGGGATGGCCCTGGCCACCCGGGGCGGCTACGACGCGGTCCAGATGCGCGAGGTGGCCAGGATCGCGGAGGTCGCCCTGTCGACCCTCTACCGCTACTACCCGTCGAAGGACGCCCTGCTCGCCGCGGCCATCCAGGTGCAGCTCGACGAGCTGCGCAAGGACATCGTGCAGCGTCCCCCGCGCCAGCGCACGCCGGAGGGGCGGGCCGCGGAGGTGCTGCACCGCGCCTTCCGCGCGATGCAGTACAACCGCGGCTGGGCCCACGCCGCGCTCAGCGCCTACCACATCCCCAAGCCGCTCGGCGAGCGGCGTGAGGAGACGCCGCTCCTGGCCGAGACGCCGCCGCCGACCAGCCTGGCCGAGCTGATGGGGCGCGCCGCGTGGGGGCCCGACCACCGCATCACGACCGCCGAATACCGGGCGCTGCACATGCTGGAGTCGTTGTGGAACAGCAGCGTCATCGGCTGGCTCAACGACCAGCTCACCCCCGAGTACGTCGAGGAGCGGATGAAGTTCGCCGCGCGGCGGCTGCTCATGCCGGAGCCCGAGACCGGCAGATAGGCCCCGGGCCCGGCGGAGCTCAGCGCGCGCCCTGGCCGTCGTCGACCTTGACCACGGTGCCGGTCACGAACTCCGAGTGCGGGGACACCAGGTAGAGCAGGCTGCTGTCGAGCTGGCGCGGGTCGCCCATGCGGGCACGGGGGAAGAACCGCGACGGGTCGCCGCCGATGCGCCGCACCATGCCGTCCATCATCTCCGAGGCGAACGCGCCTGGCGCGATGGCGTTGACGTTGATGTGGAACTTCGCCCACTCGACCGCGAGCACCTCCGTCATCCGCACGACGGCGGCCTTGGTCACCGAGTAGAGCGCCGCTCCCCCGCCCCGGTACTCGTAGGCGCCCATGGAGGAGACGTTCACCACCCGGCCACCGGCACCGGCCGCGATGAGCCGGCGCGCGAAGTCGCAGGAGAGCAGCCAGGGCGCGCGCAGGTTCGTCCCCAGCACCCGGTCCACGAGGTCGACGGGCATCTTGGTGGCGTGCTGGGCGTCGGGGATGCCGGCGTTGTTGACCAGGATGGTGGCCGTGCCGAAGCGCTCCTCGGCCGCGTCCAGCAGGCCGCCGAGCTGTTCGTCGTCGGTGAGGTCGGCGGCCAGCGGCAGGCAGGCGCCGCCGGCCGCGGCGATCTCGTCCGCGAGCTCGCCCAGCCGGTCCGCGCGCCGGGCCACGGCGACCACGGAGGCCCCGTGCTCGGCGAGGGTGACGGCGAAGCGCCGCCCGAGTCCCGAGGAGCATCCGGTCACGACGGCGGTCTGCCCCGTGAGATCGACGGTCTGCGGCATGGCTCTCCTTCTTCCGTTCCATGTGCGCTTCAATCCAGGACCTGCTCGACGGCGCCCTCGGCGACGAGCCCGGCGACCTCGTCCGCCGCGAAGCCCAGGAGCTCGGTGAGGACCCGCTCGTTGTCCTCGCCGAGCAGCGGGGCCGCCTTGGTGACGCGGTACGGCGTCAGCGACAGCTCCGCCTGGGCGCCCTCGTACGGCGTCATCCCCATGACCGGGTGCGGCTGCGGCCGGAAGTAGCCCCGGTGCGCCACCTGCGGATCGGACTGGAGACCCCGCGCGTCGTGCACCGGCCCCGCCGGCACCTCCGGCTGGAGCGTACCGACGACCTCGGCGACCGTCCTGGCGGACGTCCACGCGGCGAGGGCCCGCTCCAGGCGGTCCTCCTGCTCCTTGCGCCCGGACAGCGTGGCGAGCCGGGGATCGGCCGCCCACGCGGGCTCCCCCAGGGCGCGGCGCAGGGCCGTCCACTGGTCGTCGCCGGTCACCGCAATAGCAACCCACCGCTCCCTGCCGCCCTCCGGCAGGCACGGGAAGACGCCGTGCGGGGCGGCCGCGCGGTCGCGGTTGCCGTCGCGGGTCGCGACGTGGCCGGTGAGCTGGTGGTCCACGAGTTCCGGCGCGAGGAACATCAGGCCGGTCTCCATCTGGGACAGGTCGATGTGCTGGCCCTCGCCGGTGCGGTCGCGGTGCTCCAGGGCCGCGAGCACGGCCACGGCGGCGAAGCGCTGCCCGATGAAGTCCGTGTACGCCCCGTACGGGGAGCCGGGATCACGGTCGGGCCAGCCGGTCAGCTCGCAGAACCCGGACATGGCGGCGAGCACCGTGCCGAACCCCGCGAAACCCCTGCGCGGGCCGGTCTGCCCGTTCATGGACGTCGAAAGCATGATCAGGGAGGGGTTGACCGCGCGCAGCCGGTCGTAACCGAGCCCGAGCCGGTCCATCACACCCGGCGTGAACGCCTCGATGACCACGTCGGCCCAGGCCGTCAGGCGGGCCGCGACCCGTCTGCCGCCGTCGGTGGACAGGTTGACGCCGAGGCCGAGCTTGGAGGCGTTGTAGTCGGCGAAGAACTGCGAGCGGTTGAGTCCCGGCACGCCGTCCTTGAACGGCGGCGCTTTGCGCAGCACGTCCACGGAGCGGGTGCTCTCGGTGCGCACCACCGTGGCGCCGTACTCGGCCAGGTAGCGCGCCGTCAGCGGGCCGACGCCCACCCAGGACGCGTCCCACACCTTGACGCCGTCGAGCGGTCCGCCCATCAGATCGTCCCTTCGCCGCGGTGGCGGGACAGCTCCTCGGCGGACAGGCCCGCTTCGTCCCGCCACACCGTCTCGTTGTCCGCGCCGGGCCCGGCGACGTGGCCGGCGCTCGCCAGGGGGCTGGCCGGCAGCCGGGCCCAGACGCCGGGGACGCGCAGGTCCCCGGCGGTCAGGAAGTAGTCGCGCGCGGCCAGCTGCTCGTCCGCCATCAGGTCCGCCACCGTGTTGACCGGCGCCACCATGAGCCGGCGCGCCAGCGCCTTGCGGGTCAGCTCCACCTTGGTCTCGGTCAGGAAGTACCCCGCCAGCGCGCCGGTCAGCAGCTCGGGGAACGACGGGTCGTCCGCGGCGAGAGCAGGCGAGCCGAGCCGCCCGGCGTCGTACGCCGCCAGCGCGGGCGGCAGGAATCCCTCGTCGCGCAGCCAGCCGACGTACCCGGCGGGGCCGGGGCCGAAGGGGACGGTGGCGAGGACGTGCCCGTCGCGGCAGCCGAACAGGTGGCGGTAGGGCTGGCCGGGCCCGGGCGCGCCGAAGGAGGCCCGGTCCACCACCGAGCCGTCGGTGTAGGGGCCGGGCACCGCGTTCATCAGGGTGCGGATCGTGGCGAGCTGCGCCGAGACGTCCACGTGCTGGCCCCGGCCGGTGCGCCGGGCGTGGCGCACCGCGACGAGGGTGTGCACGACCGCCTCGGCCGCGGCGTGCAGGAAGTACTGGCCGGAGCTGATGCGGACGGGCGGGCGGTCGGGGTCGCCGTTGGTCCACACCGCGCCGCCCGTCGCGGCGACGACGAGGTCGGCGGCGGCGTGACCGGCGTAGGGGCCGGTCCGGCCGAACGGGGTGACGCTGACCAGCACCAGGCGCGGGTTCACGGCTGACAGGGCGGCGTGGCCGAGCCCCCGTCCGTGGAGCGTCTCGCGCTCGTACGACTCGATGACGACGTCGGCGGCGCGGGCCAGCCGCAGGAACAGCTCGCGGGCGCCCGGCCTGGCCAGGTCCAGCGTCACCGAGCGCTTGCCCCGGTTGAAGGCCGGCCACGCCGGGTTGGTCCGGCCGGGAGGCGCGCCGGCCCGCCGGTCGAGCCGGGCGGGATCGCCTCCGGGCGGCTCGACCAGGGTGACCTGCGCGCCGAGGTCGGCCAGCACCCGCCCGCTCAGCCAGGCCCGCTCGGTGGTCAGATCGAGCACCCGCAGACCCGCCAGCGCCCCGCTCACCGCGCCACGCCCGGCGCCGAGCCGGGCTCGGCGGTCAGGGCACCTGGGGTCTCAGCAGCCTGAGCGATCCCCGCGGCCTGAGCGGGACCGGCCGCCCGCGCGGGACCGGCCGCCCGCGCGGGCTCGGCGGTCAGGGCGTGGGTGGTGCGGGCGGCTTCGGCGTACTCGGCGGCCAGCCGGTCCACCAGTGCGGCGACGGAAGGGACGTCGCGGACGCCGGAGACGGAGTGGCCGGCGCTCCAGATGTCGCGCCACCTCTTGGGCGCGCCCCCTTCGCGGCCTTCCAGCGCCGTCATGGAGAAGCGCTTCGGCCCGAGCCCGAACTCGGCCGGGTCGAGCCCCTGGGCCAGCAGCGACCGCCGCAGCAGGTTGGTCTCCAGCCCCGAGAGGGCGTTGGTGAGGTGGATGTCGTCGAGCTCGCTCTCGACGACGAAGCTTTTGTACCGCTCGTCGGCGCGGGCCTCGCGGGTGGCGATGAAGCGGGTGCCCATGTAGCCGAGGTCGCATCCCAGGGCCCGCGCGGCGAGCAGGGCGTGCCCGTCGGCCTGCCCGCCGGCCAGGGCGACGATGCCGTCGAAGCGCCGCCGCACCGCCCGCACGAACGCGAACGGGTTGGCGTTGCCGGTCTGCCCGCCCGCGCCGGCGGTGAGCAGGATCAGGCCGTCCGCCCCGGCGTCGATGGCCCGCTCCGCGTGGCGCACGGTCGCCACGTCGCACCAGACCTGGATCCCGGCCGCCCGCAGGGCGGGGGCGACGGCGGCGGGCGAGCCGACGGAGGTGATCACCGCGGCCGGGCGGTGCCGCAGGATGACGTCGAGGTCCTGGTCCAGGCGGGGGTTCGAGCGGTGCACGATGAGGTTGGGCACGCAGGGCGCGGCGTCGGGGCCGCAGGCGGCGGCGATGCGGTGCAGCCACTCGTCGAGCTCGCCCTCGGCCCGGCAGTTCGCCGTCGGGAAGCTGCCGAAGACGCCCGCCCGGCAGGCGGCGATCACCAGCTCGGGGCCGGAGACGAGCAGCATGGGCGCGGCGACGAGCGGCAGCCGGGCGCGCCTCAGCAGGGCACGGCGGTCCTGTGGCAGGTCAGCGGTCATGGATCACCTCAGGAGGTAGAGCCGCGGCGGGCACCCCGGGGAGGGACGCCCGCCACCGAGGTCACACGCCGAGCTTGTCGGCGAGCCGGTCGAGCTGGTAGTCGCCGTCGCCCGCCAGGACGTTGCCGGCGATCGCGTTCTTGTAGTAGAAGTGCGCGTCGTGCTCCCAGGTGAAGCCGATGCCGCCGTGCAGCAGCATCGTGTCCTTCGCCGCGGCGAGGTAGCCGGAGGAGGTGAGCGCCCGCGCGGCGGCGGCGGCCGCGCCGAGCCTGGCGGGCTCCTCGTCGGCCGCCCTGGTGGCCTCGCGCAGCGCGGCGTCCGACAGCGCCCACCGGGTGTACATGTCGGCGAGCTTGTGCTTGACGCCCTGGTAGGCGCCGATGGGCTGGCCGAAGGTGTAGCGGACCTTGGCGTACTCGGTGGTCATGGTGAGGCAGGCCAGCATGGCGCCGGACTGCTCGGCGGCGATCGCCAGGTTCGCGAGGTCGGCCACGCGGTCGAGTGCGGCGGCGGCGTCGCCCGCGAGCGGCCGGGCCGGGGTGCCGTCGAACGTCACGGTCGCCGTGCTGCGGGTCGGGTCGACCACGGCGTCCCTGCTCACGGTCAGGCCGGCGGCGTCGCCCTCGACCAGGTACAGCCCCGCGCCGCCGGGTCCGGCGGCCTGGACGAGCAGCACGCCGGCCTCCGCGCCGTTCAGCACGGCGATCTTGGTGCCCGACAGGGTGACGGCGTCGCCGGAGCCGGTCGCGGCGGTGGCGGGCGCCTCGGGGATCCAGCGGCGCTCTCCCGGCTCGCTGACGGCGAGCGCGCCGACCAGGCCGCCCTCGGCGAGCCGCGGCAGGAGGTCGTGCTTGGCCGGCTCGTCGTCCAGGGCGAGGAGGGCTCCGGCCGTGAGCACGCAGGCCAGCAGCGGCGAGGGCACGAGGCCGGCGCCCAGCTCCCGCAGCGCCGCCGACAGGTCGGCGTGGGTGGCGCCGGCGCCGCCGTACTCCTCCGGGATGATCAGGCCGGCCAGGCCGAGGTCCCCGGCCAGGCGCGACCAGACCTCCGCGTCGTAGGCGTGCTCGCCGCCGATGACCTCGCGGACCCGCGGCATCGGGCTGCGCTCGGCGACGAAGCGCTTGACCGTCTGAGCGAGGCTCTTCTGGTCGTCGGTGAAGATGAGAGACACATCAGCTCCTGGAGGGTGGGACGGTCAGCGCGAGAGCTTCAACTGGTTGAACGGGGTGTTGCGGTCGACGCCGGGATCCTTGGCGAGCCCCAGCACCCGCTCGCCGATGATGTTGCGCTGGATCTCGTTGGTCCCCCCGGCGACGGCGCCGCCGGGCGCGGCCACGATGGCCATCACCACCCGCTCCAGGTCGGCCCCGCCCAGCGCGAGGTCGGCGCCGAGGACGTCCTGCGCCAGGTCGGCGGCCCACAGGGCCTGCTCGGCGCCGGCCAGTTTGGCGGCGGAGCCGCGGGCGCCGATCGGGATGCCGGCGATCGACTCCTCGTGCAGCACGTGGCCGTAGGCGCCGAGCGCCGACTCGCGGGCGTACAGCAGCGCCAGCCGCCGCCGGACGGCGGGGTCGCGGTCCAGGCCGCGGGCGCGGGCCAGCTCCAGGAGCGCGTCGAAACCGAGCGGGTTGGAGCGGGCGCGCGTGCCGGTGCCGATGGTGACCCGCTCGTGGCGGAGCATCACCACGGCCGCGGCCCAGCCCTCGCCGACCCGCCCGATGACCGCGTCGTCGGAGACCTCGACGTCGTCGAAGAACACCTCGTTGAACGGCGCGTGCCCGGTCGCCACGACGAGCGGCCTGACGGTGACGCCCGGGTGGCTCATGTCGACGATGAACATCGTGATGCCGCTGTGCTTGGGCATGCTCGGGTCGGTGCGGGCGATGATGGCGCCGTAGTCGCTGTGCTGGGCGCCTGAGGTCCACACCTTCTGGCCGTTGATGATCCAGCCGGTCTCGGTGCGGGTCGCGGTGGTCTGCAGGCCGGCGACGTCCGAGCCGGCGGAGGGCTCGGAGAAGAGCTGGCACCAGATCTCCTCGCCCTTGAGCAGCGGCGGCAGGTAGCGCTTCTTCTGCTCCTCGGTGCCGAGCTCCAGGATGGTGGGGCCGGGCATGCCGAGGCCGATGACGAACGGCCCGGTGGGCAGCTCGAAGTCCGCCGCCTCCTCCGAGAAGGCGATCAGCTCGGCCGCGCCGAGGCCCTGGCCGCCGTACTCCTTGGGCCAGGTGATGCCGGCGAAGCCCGCCTCCCACAGCGCCTTCTGGAACCGCTTGGACTCCTCCAGCGGCACGGCGGTGCCCTCGAGGTCGTAGTCGGCCGCCTCGTCGAAGGGTTTGGCGTTCTGCTCCAGCCAGGCGCGGGCTCTGGCGCGGAACTCGTCGGTGGAGGTCATAGGCGTTCCTCTCGTGACGGGAGAAGCGGGGGCGGGCGCGCGCGTGGACCCACGCCGGCCGCCGTTTGAAAACACGTTCTGTTTAGCGAAGGCTCTTCTGTTCGGGAGCGGATGTCAAGAGCAGGAAGACACCTTGTCTACAGCTTTGATATTGACAATGGCGACGCGTCTGGTCACGCTCCCTACAACGGAAACGGGTTCCTTTTGTGTCGGAGGACGTTCGGCGCCGCGGTCGGGGACGCCCCCTCCTCAGGAAGTGAGCACACCATGGATGTTGCACAAGCCACCCCCGCCACCCCTGGAGGACCGGACACCGGGACCGTTCTCCGGCTGGCGGACGTGACGGTGCGCTTCGGGGGGATCACCGCGGTCGACGGCGTCACGCTCGACGTGCCGCGCGGGCAGGTGGTGGGCCTCATCGGGCCCAACGGCGCCGGCAAGACCACCCTTCTGGACGCGATCTCGGGGCTGCGCACCCCCACCGAGGGCCGCGTCGCCCTCGACGGCGCGGACGTCACCTCCCGGTCGGCCTCCTGGCTCTCCCGGCACGGCGTCCGCCGCACCTTCCAGCGGCACCAGGCGTTCGGCTGGCTGAGCGTGCGGCAGAACGTGCTCGTCCCGCTGGAGTGGCGGACCCGCGGGCGCGGCCTGCTCGGGGACGTGCTGGGCCTGCCGCATCGCCGGCGCGAGACCGCGGCCCTGCTGGAGCGGGCCGACGAGGTCATCGAGCTGTGCGGGCTGTCGGCGGTGCGGGACGTGAGCGCGGCGACCTTGCCGATCGGCCGGCTGCGGCTGCTGGAGTTCGCCCGCGCCATCGTGGACGCGCCCCGGCTGCTCCTGCTCGACGAGCCGACGTCGGGGCTGGGGCCGCGGGAGACCGAGCTGCTGCGCGAGGTCCTGCTCGGGCTGGTCCAGCGGCACGAGCTGACGGTCGTCCTCGTGGAGCACGACATCGACTTCGTGATGGGCCTCGCCGACCGCATCGTCTGCCTCGTCCAGGGGAGCGTGCTGGCCGACGGGCCGCCCGCCGAGATCCGCAAGAACCCCGAGGTCATCGCCGCCTATCTCGGCAGCTGACACCCCCTCTTAGGAGTCTTCGTTGCAGTTCTTCAGCATCACGATCAGCGGGGCGGTGTCGGGCGCCATCTACGCGCTGCTCGCGATCGGGCTCGTCCTGTCGCACTCGACCTCGCGCATCTTCAACTTCGGCCACGCGGCCACCGCCTTCGCCGCGGCCTACCTCTACCACCAGTTCCACGTCGCGCTCGGCTGGAACAAGTGGCTGACGCTCCTGGTGATCGTCGCCCTGTTCGCCCCGCTCATGGGCTGGGCGTGGGACCGCCTGGTGTTCCGCCGCCTGGCCGACGCCGAGGAGTCGACGAAGATCGTCGCCGGGGTCGGGGTGCTCATCGTCGTGCCGGCGTTCGTCCTGCTGGTGTGCGCGATCCTGCGGGACACCCTCGGAATCCCCTTCCAGGACGTGGCCGAGGTCTACCAGGTGCCCGGCGTGCTGCCGGCCCAGCAGCACCAGATCGCCGCGGGCCTGGTCCTCAGCAACAACCAGCTCGTCGCCCTGGGCGCCAGCGTCCTGCTGTTCGTCACGATGTGGGCCTTCCTCCGCTTCACGCCCCTCGGCCTGCACATGCGGACCGCGGTGGACAGCCCGGTGCTCGCCCGGCTGCGGGGCATCAACACGGGCAGGGTCTCGACCCTCTCGTGGGTGATCAGCTTCTTCCTCGCCGCCGTCGCGGGCGTGCTGGCCGCGCCGTTCCCCGGCCCGTTCGGGCTGGTCAACGACAACTACACCCTGGCGCTGTTCGTCGCCACCACGGCGGCCGTCGTGGCGGGGCTGCGCTCCGTCCCGCTCGCGTTCCTCGCCGGGCTGCTCATCGGCGCCGTGCGCAACATCGTCGTGGCGTACGTCAACGCGGACTACCTCGGCGCGTTCGGCGCCTGGGCCGCCAAGGTGTACGGCCTGACCGCGTCCGTCCCGTACGCCGTGCTGTTCATCGCGCTGATCCTGCTCGGCCACGACCGCAGGCGGCGCAAGGCCGGCACCGCCGCGACGGCGGCCAAGCCCACCCCCGACTACCGGGACGACCTCAGCCCGTTCAAGAAGGCCCTGCCCTGGATCATCAAGTCGGCCGTCATCCTGGTGCCCGCGCTGTTCCTGGCCAACGGCATCTGGCGGCAGTTGTTCATCTACGGGTTCGCGCTCGGCATCATCCTGCTGTCGTTCACCATCGTGACCGGGCTCGGCGGCATGGTGAGCCTCGCGCAGGGCGCGTTCGCCACGGCGGCCGGACTCACCGTCGGCCTGCTGCTGGCCAACGGCTGGCACTACGTGCCCGCCACCGTGGTCGGCGTGCTGGTCGCCGCCGCGCTCGGCGCGCTGACCGCGCTGCCGGCCCTGCGATTGTCCGGGCTCAGCCTCACCTTCGCCACCCTGGCGCTGGCACTGCTGGCGACGAACGTGCTGTTCAAGATGGAGTGGTTCTCCAACGGCACGGCCGGCTGGTCGATCCCGCGGCCCCGGTTCGGGCCGATCGACCTCGGCGACGACCGGGTGCTGCTGATCGTCGTCTTCCTCGTCGTGCTGCTGCTGGTCCGGATGGCGAACAACCTCACCGACTCGGCGGCGGGCCGCGCGATGATCGCCGTGCGCACGGCCGAGCCGGCCGCGTCCGCGTCGGCCGTCTCCCCGCCGGTCACCAAGCTCCTCATCTTCGTCATCTCCGCCGCCGTCGCGGGGCTGGGCGGCGTCCTCGCCGTCACGGTCTACGGCACGGTACTCAACACGGCGAACCCGCCGCAGGCCACGTTCCTGTGGCTGGCGATCGTCGTCATCGTCGGCGTACGCAGCCCCGGCGGCGCCATCGAGGCCGGCATCATCAGCGCCGTCCTGCCCTGGATCATGGCCCACGGCTTCGACCTCGGGCCGATCAGCTGGGGCGGCACCAGCAACGACCTCATCCCGCAGGTGCTGTTCGGGCTCGGCGCCATCCAGCTCGCCGCCCAGCCGAACGGCCTGCTCGCCACGCAGTCCATGGCCGCCCGGCACCGGCGCGACCGCAGGCGCGCCAAGCTCGCCGCGCAGGCCGCCCCTCAGGCCGCGCCCCCGGCCTCGCCCGAGCCCGCGATCGAGGTCAGCGAGCCGGCGGCGCCCGTTGGATCGGCCCCGGCGGCCGACCGCTCGCCCGGCCTGCTGGAGCTGCACGGCGTGCACGCCGCGTACGGGGAGGTCGAGGTGCTGCACGGCATCGACCTGACCGTGCGGGAGGGCGCCATACTGGCCCTGCTGGGCGCCAACGGCTCCGGCAAGACGACGCTCTGCGCCACCATCGCCGGCCTGGTGCCGGTGACGAGCGGCCGCATCGTGTTCGACGGCGAGGACATCACCGCACTGGACACGCTGCGGCGCGTCGAACGCGGCCTCGTCCTCGTCCCCGAGTCCCGTGGCGTCTTCCCGTCCATCACCGTCGACGAGAACCTCAGCATCTGGCTCCCGTCGAAGGCCGACCGCGCCAAGGTCTACGAGCAGTTCGAGTCCCTGGCCCGGCGGGCCGGGCAGCCGGCGGGCAACCTGTCCGGCGGCGAGCAGCAGATGCTCAGCCTGGCCCCCTTCCTCGTCCGCCGCCCGCGCCTGCTCATCAGCGACGAGCCGTCACTCGGCCTGGCCCAGCTCGTCACCGCCGAGATCATGGCCGCGTTCCAGCGCCTCCAGCAGGAGGGCACCACCGTGGTGCTCGTCGAGGAGAAGGCCCGGGACGTCCTGACCGTCGCCGGCCAGGTCGGCGCGCTGCAGACCGGCCACCTCCGCTGGGTGAGCGAACGGGCCGACGTCGACGAGCAGCGCGTCGCCGCCGCCTACCTCGGCATGTCCGCCGTCGTGCACTGACCTCCCAGCCACAGAACCTCCGAAAGGCAAACAGCATGACCTCTGCGCGCACCCGCCGGCTCCGGCGGGTCAACACCCTGGTCGCCGTGACGGCCGCCCTGTCGCTCACGGCGTGCGGCGGCGGCTCCTCCGGCTCCCCCGAACCGGCTTCCCGCCCGGCCGTCACGGCCAAGCCGCTGACCGCGCAGCAGGCCGGCGAGGAGATCGTCAAGATCCTCGGCGAGCTGCCCGAGCTCACCGGCGACACCGTACGCGGCGTCAACGGCAAGGTCGTCACCGTCGGCGGGACCGGGACCAACACCAAGGCGGGCCAGCACACGCTGCCCGGCCTCGACGTCGGCGCGAAGGCCCGTCTGGAGCGTGCCAACCGCGAGGGCGGCGTCAACGGCTACACCTTCGCGTACGCGGGCTTCCAGGACGACAACGGGCAGCCGGCCGCCTCCCAGCACGCCACGCAGAGCCTGGTCGAGTCCGAGAAGGTCTTCGCCCTGGTGCCGTACGTGCCGGCGTCCGGCGTGAACGGCGACTACATCGTCAAGAACAAGGTGCCGACGTTCGGCTGGCTGGGGCAGGACTTCTGCGCCTGGGACAAGAACCCGTGGATGTTCAGCACCTCGGGCCAGGCGTCGTGCGCGGAGGCGCTGCCCGGCAAGGTCGTCGGCTCGTCGTCGTCGCTGGAGCAGTATCTGAAGGCGTCGGGCAAGGACCCGTCGTCGATCAAGTTCGGCGTCTTCGCCTCGTCGGACCCGTACGGCAAGGCCGGCGTCATCTCGGCCAAGGCCATCGCCGCCAACCTCGGCATCGACGTCGTGTACGCGGAGGCGGACCTGCCGAGCGCCACCGAGCCCCCGCTGTCCGACTACACCCCCATCGCCTCGCGCATCATGTCGTCCGGCGCCGACGTCGTGTCGGCCAACGTCACCGCGCCCGCGCTGCTGGGCGTGCTCGGCGCGCTGAAGTCGCTCGGCTGGACCGGCGACATGCTCTACGGCCAGGCGGCGCAGGCGCTGCTCGACAACGCCGGCACCGCGCAGACGGTGGACGGCATGTACGGCACCACGACCCAGGGCGCCCTGGCGTTCGGCGAGGACAAGTTCGCCCAGGTCAGGGAGGACCTCAAGGCCATCGGGTCGGACGCGCCGCCGGACGGCATCGGCACGGTGACGACCTACTGGGCGGCCGACCTCTTCCTGCAGGCGTTCGCCAAGATCGAGGGCGAGCCCACGGCGGAGAAGCTGGCCACGGTGCTCAACGGCGGCTCGTTCACCTATGAGGCCATCCCCGGCGTCACCTGCTCGCAGTCCTGGCCGGCCGGCCGGGTGCTCACCCCGGCCTGCGCGGGCGTGGTGAAGTACGACGCCGCAGCCAAGAAGCTGACGCCGCTGACGCCGCTGGCGGACGTGGGCGGCTACTTCATCGTCGACGGCCGGTGACGGCCCGGTGATCCCCGCCCCCACCGGCCGGTCCGGCGGGGGCGGGGATCACGCGTCCCGGGCGGTCAGCGGGTCGCGGGGACGGGGTCCGTGCGGCGGTCGCGGCTCTCCCCCGCGAGGTCGGCGACCCGGATGCCGAGCTCGGGGACGACGGGCTCGTCCTCGGCCGCCCGCAGCGCGCCGGACGGCTCCCACGCCGCCGCCCCGTCCTGGCGGAAGCCAAGGAGCCGGAGCCCGGGCGGCTCGTCGGGGTCGGCGGCGAGCAGCAGGTCCGACCCGCCGTCCCAGCGGTAGGAGGAGATCCCCGGTCCCCACGTGGTCTCGGCGCCGCCGAGCAGGTCGCGGAGCACCAGGCGCGCCTTGTCCTCGTCCGAGACCCGTCCGACGACGACCGGCAGCGCGGCCGCCTCGGCCGCGGGCTCCGGCCAGGGGGCCCGCTGCGCGCCCGGCAGGTCCTCGAGCAGCTCCGGGGGCAGCCCTTCCGACTGGGCCACCTGGACGAGGAAGCCGAGCCCGGTGGCCTTGGGGTGCAGGAACGCCTCCTGCCAGATCGGGTTGCCCAGGTTGACGAGGATCGGCTCGAAGCCCAGCGACCCGGCCGCGGCGAGGACGGCCCGGATGTCGCGCACCTTGAAGGTGAGGTGGTGCGGCCGGGCCGCCGCCCGCGCGCCGTCGAGGAAGCGCTGGACGAACGTCCCCGGCTCGCTGCCGGGTTCCAGGAGCTCGACGCCCATGCCGCCCGCGTACCGGAGCTGGGCCGGTCTGAAGGTGGGCTGGGTGTGGCCGCCGGTCCAGCGCCCGCCGAACCGCCCCGCGAGCACGGGCCCGGCCTGGGCCCAGCGCCGCACCGCGAGGGCGACATGGTCAAGGGAGTACGCCGTCATGTGACACCTTTCCGTGGAGCGTCAGGACAAGGATCGCAAGGCGGAGCACCGGGCCGTCGGTCAGCCCGAACTGGTGGCGGGCTCCGCCTGGACGCCGCCCGGCAGTGGCGTGGGCCCCGCGCCCCGGCCCCGGCGGCGGGGCAGCAGGACGCTCAGGAGGACGGCGGCGCTCACCGCGGCGGCGGCCACGGCCAGCGCCTGCTGGAGGCCGGTGCGGGAGGGCAGCACGGCGGCGCCCAGCTGGACGGTCTGGACGGCCAGCACGGCGCTGATCACCGCGCTGGCCAGCGACGTGCCGATGGAGCGCATGAGCGAGTTGATGCCGTTGGCGGCGGCCGTCTCCGACTGCGGGACGGCGTTCATGATCGAGGCGGGCATGGCGGCGTAGCCGAGGCCGGCGCCGGCCGAGACCACGGTCGAGGCGACCACGACGTGCCACACCTCGTCCATCAGGAACAGCGCGCCGCCGTAGCCGGCGGCGCTGAGCAGGCCGCCGACCACGAGCGTCACCTTGGGCCCGTACGCGCCCGTGAGGCGGGCCGAGACCGGCGACAGCACGATCATCATCACGCCGCCCACCGCCATCCACAGCCCGGCCTCCAGCATGGACAGCCCCAGGCCGTAGCCCGTGGCGGCCGGCGCCTGCAGGAGCTGGGGGAAGACGAGGCTCGAACCGAACATGCCGAACCCGAACGCGACGGACGCCGCGTTCGTGATCAGCACCTCGCGCCGGACGGTCATGCGCAGGTCGACCAGCGCGTCGCGGGTCCGCAGCTCCACGAGCCCCCAGACCAGGAAGATCACCGCCGCGGCGGCGAACAGCCCCAGGGTGAGCGGGCTCGTCCAGCCCCAGGCGGCGCCCTTGGTGATGGGCAGCAGGAAGCACACCAGCCCTGCCGACAGACCGGCCGCGCCGGGGAAGTCGAACCGGCCCCCGGTCCGCAGCGGCGAGTCCGGCACGAGGACGCGGGTCAGCACCAGGCCGATCGCGCCCATGGCGGCGGCCACCAGGAAGAGCATGTGCCAGTCGGCGAACTGCGCGACCAGGGCGCCCAGGGGCAGCCCGATCGCGCCTCCGGCGCCCATGGTCGCGCTCATCAGCGCCATGGCCGAGCCGAGCCGTCCGGGCGGCAGCAGGTCGCGCATGAGGCTGATGCCGAGCGGGATCGCGCCGACCGCGCAGCCCTGCAGCGCGCGGCCGGCCACGACGGCGGGCAGCCAGCTCGACGCCGCGCAGATCAGCGACCCGGCGCACATGAGCGCGAGGCTGACGAGCATCATGCGCCGCTTGCCGTACATGTCGCCCAGGCGTCCGCTGACCGGGGTGAACACGGCGGAGGACAGCAGCGTGGCGGTGATGACCCAGGACGCGTCGTCCACGGAGGCGGACACCAGGCGCGGCAGGTTGGGGATGATCGGCACGACCAGGGTGAGCATCATCGCCACGACCATGCCGCTGAAGGCCAGCGCGGCGGTCACGAGATGCGACGCGCGACCGGACACGGGTGGCGCCACCGTACTCCTTCTGCTGGGGACGATGCCCGCACCCTAATCCGGACGTGCTTTGTCTGTAAATAGGCGGGCACTCTTGACATCGCCGAGAACGCTGACCTAGCTTCTGTTTTGCAGACATGTTTCGTCCATATTAAAAGCGCAGCTCAAACTCCGTTTTCCAGGGCGAAGCAGCCCTCCCGGACGCCTGCCGCCCCGCGCCCGCGTTCCCCGCCGGCGCTCCTTCCCGCACCCTTCCGCGTCTCCCCGCCCCCCGCACATCCGCTCGCTCCACGCCGACGTCGCGGAGCCGATGAACCCTGCCCCGAACCCCCTGGCCGGCCACGTCCTCACCAAGGAGCCCCCCACCATGGTCAGCGAGCGCGTTCCCCCGCACAGCGAACCAGCGATCTCCACGACGGCCGCCCCGCCGTCGAAGCCCAGCATGGTCAAAGCCTGGGTGATCACCCTCATGCTGCTCGCCAGCACGCTGATCGCCTATCTGGACAAGGCGATCCTCGGCCTGGTCGCCCAGCCCGTGATGGCCGACCTCGGCCTGACCGCCACCCAGTTCGGCACCATCAGCACCGCCGCCAGCCTGCTCGGTCCCGCCGTGACGCTGCTGTTCGCCACCGTGGCCGACCGGCTGCCGCTCAAGGGCACGCTGTTCACCCTCGTCCTGCTCTGGTCGCTGATCCAGCTACCGATCTTCTTCGTCGCCTCGGCCGGCATGCTCGTCGTGACCCGGCTGCTGCTCGGCGCGGCGGACGCGCCCTCCAACTCGGTGATGCACTCGATGGCCTACTCCTGGTGGCCGAACGAGCGGCGCGGCCTGCCTGCCGCGCTGCTCACCACCGGGGCCTCGTTCGGCAAGCTGATCTTCGCGCCGGTCCTGGTCGTGGTGATCGCCGCGCTCGGCTGGCAGTACGGCTTCCTCAGCGTCGCGATCATGGGCTTCGTCTGGTGCGTCGGCTGGGCGTTCGTCGGCAAGACCGGCCCGTACGCCGAGCCGGTGACGCCGCGCCCGCCGAAGAAGCCCGCCAAGGAGACCGCCGCGGACGACGCGCCCGAGGACCCGACGGCGGGCACCAAGGCCCCGCTCCGCTCGATCCTGCTGACCGGCACCTTCATCGGCTACCTCGCGCTGTTCTCCTCGGTCGGCATGCTCGTGATGATCGTCCTCACCTGGCTGCCGTCGTACTTCGAGGCGGGCCTCGGCTTCTCGGCCGTGACCGCGGGGTCGCTGTTCGGGGTGCCGAGCATCACCTCGGTGATCTTCCTGTTCGCCTACGGCGCGTGGGGCGACCGGGCGCTCAAGCGGGGCGTCCCGGCCCGAGTGGTGCGCACCCTCATCGGCGGCGGACTGGCGATGGCCGGCGGCGTGTCACTCATGGCGCTCCCCCTCGCGGACGGCGTGGCGCTGCCCATGGCGCTGCTGATGCTCGGCTACGGCCTGAGCACCAGCATCTACGCGATCGCCAACCCGACGCTCGCCCAGATCACCCCGCCCGCGCAGCGCACCGGCGTCCTGTCGCTCGGCCTGGCCCTGAGCGGTCTGATCGGCGTTCCCGGCCCGGTGCTCGCGGGCATGGTCCTCGACGCCGCCAAGGCTTCCAGCGGCTCCCCTGCCGACGGCTACACCAGCGCGTTCCTGCTGGCCGGCGTCATCGTGCTGATCGGCGGCGCGCTGTTCGCCCTGCTGGCCAACCCCGAACGCGACGCGCTCAAGGTGGAGGCGGCCCGCGCCGCCCGCGCGGCCGGTACCTCCTGAGCCGGAGGACGGCCGTGCGCGCCTCCCGCCGGACCCCGACCTGCGGGAGGCGGCCGGGCGGCCTCCCCCATAAAAGGGACGATCATTGTCCGCAACCTTGACGAAGATCGCTGACGCTGATGCCCTCTCCTGGCAAACTGGTCCTCATGACGAGCGCTGCCGCGCCACGGCCGGGACGGCCGCCGGACCCCGACATCGAGCCGCGCGTGCTCGACGCGACGCTGCACATCTACGCCGAGGTGGGCTGGGCCGGCTTCACCATGGACGCCGTGGCGCGCCGGGCCCGCGTGGGCAAGGCCGCGCTCTACCGCCGCTGGCAGAGCAAGGAGAAGCTCATCGTGGCGGCGCTCGCCTCGCTCACCACCCCGGTGATGGCCGAGTCCACCGGCTCGCTGCGCGAGGACCTGCTGGCCATGGCCATCCGGACCCTCCGGGCGCAGCAGAGCCGTGACGGGCTGGTCGGCATCCGGGCGCAGATCGAGGCCAAGTTCTATCCCGAGCTGTTCGGCCAGGCCATGGAGGACCTGGGCAGGCAGTGGCGGACCATCTTCCGCAGCCTCGTCCTGCTCGCCATCGAGCGCGGCGAGATCCCCAAGGGCACCTCACCCGCCCTGGTCCTCGACGCGGTCAACGGCATCCTCGTCAACCACGTCCTGTCCACGCCGCTGGACAAGATGCCGGCGCTGGTGGAGGACGCCCCGCGCTACGCCGAGACCATCGTGGACTTCGTCCTGTCGTCCATCGGCTACCGCGAGCCCGCCTGACCCTGGGGTTACGGCTCGTCGCGCTGCAGGCCCTTGGGGGTGATCCCGGCCCACCAGGCGGCGACGGCCTCACGCGCGCGGACGAGGGCCGGGACGGCGGTGCGGCTCGCGCCGGACAGCGGCAGCGGCTCCCGCCCGGCCCGCCTGGGGGCCGGCCCGGCCTCGCCGCGCCCGTCGTGCCACTGGGCCAGCCGCCCGCCGCGGCCCACGGCGCGCAGCCGGTTCTCGACCTCGGCGCGGGTGGCGGGCGTGGTGACGATGAGCACCTCGTCGCCCTCGCGGAGCGGGGTGTCGGGCTCGGGGACGAGGGTGTCGCCGTCACGGATGATCAACGTGACGATGGACGGCTTCGGCAGCCGCAGCTCGAAGATCTCCACGCCGTTCATCCGCGAACCCGGCGGGATGGTGAGCGTGAGCAGGTCGGCGGCCAGCACGTTCAGCGGCGCCGCCTCGATCTCCACCTCACGGGCCTGGTGCGGCTGGGTGATGCGCAGCAGCCGGGCGATCAGCGGCAGGGTCGGCCCCTGGATCAGGGTGAAGATGACGACCAGGACGAAGACGATGTTCAGCAGCTGATGGCTGCCGGGGACCGCGGCGACGATGGGATAGGTGGCCAGCACGATGGGGACCGCGCCGCGCAGCCCCGCCCACGAGATGAAGGCCTGGTGCCGCCACCCCATACCGAACGGGGTGAGGCAGGCGGCCACCGAGACGGGCCGGGCCACGAGCAGCAGCACCAGGCCGATGATGACCGCGGGCAGCAGCGCGGAAGGCAGCTCGCGCGGCGTGACCAGCAGGCCGAGCATGACGAACAGGCCGATCTGCGCCAGCCAGCCGATCCCCTCGGCGAAGGACCGCGTCGCGGCGCGGTGCGGCAGCACGGCGTTGCCCAGCAGGAGCCCGGCCAGGTAGGCGGCCAGGAACCCGGAGGCGTGCACGGCCCCTGCGGCGGCGAAGGCGATGACGCCCAGGCCGACGGTGGCCAGCGGGTACAGGCCGCTGGCCGGCAGCGCCACGAACCGCAGCGCCGCCGTGCCCGCCCAGCCGATCGCCAGCCCGATCGCGGCTCCGGCCACCAGCTCGAAGCCGATCTCCGCGGCGATGGAGAGCGGGTCAGGCAGGTCGGTGACGCCGGTGGAGAAGACGATCACCAGGATGACGGTGGGCGCGTCGTTGAAACCGGACTCGGCCTCCACCAGTCCCGCGACGCGGCGCGGCAGGGGCAACGCGCGCAGGACCGAGAAGACGGCCGCGGCGTCGGTGGAGGAGACGATCGCGCCCAGCAGCAGCGAGAGCTGCCAGTCCAGGCCGAGCAGCAGGTGCGCCCCTGACGCGGTGATCGCCACGCTGACCGCGACGCCGAGCACCGACAGCAGCGCCGAAGGCAGCATCAGCCGCCTGATGTCGCTCCAGCGGGTGCTGAGGCCGCCCTCCACCAGGATGATCGCCAGCGCCGTCGTCCCGAGGAGCTGGGCCAGCTGGGCGTCGTCGAAGTCGATGCCGAGCACGTCCTCGCCGAGCAGCACGCCGAGCGCCAGGAACAGCAGCAGGCCGGGCAGTCCGAGCTTGGTGGCCGTGCGGGCGGCGGCGATGCTGGCGAGTAACACCAGGCCGCCGGCCAGCAGGACTGCGTACAACTGGTGCAAACTCATCCTGAATCCTCACATCACGTCAACGCTCAAGCCGGGCCCCAGCACGTTCTTACGGGTCCGATTCCTACCAGTTAGATCACTATCGGGGCGATCCCTTAGGGTCCGTGTCCCCCACGCCCGGCCCCTCCCCGGGCGGGTCTCCCACGCCCGGGTCGCTCTGGTCGCGCAGCAGGCGCAGGATCAGCCGGCCGCCCGGCCCCTCGCCCACCAGCAGTGTCCCTCCGTGCGCCTGCGCGATGTCGCGGGCGATCGCCAGGCCCAGGCCGCTGCCTCCGGTGTCGCGCGAGCGGGTCGCGTCCAGGCGGGTGAAACGCTCGAAGACCTGCTCACGCTTGTCCGGCGGGATGCCGGGCCCGTCGTCCAGCACCTCGACCTCGGCCAGCTCCCCGGCCGCGCGCACGGTGACGTGCACGCGGGTGTCGCCGTACCGGTCGGCGTTCGACAGCAGGTTCGTCAGCACCCGGGCCAGCCGCAGCCGGTGCCCCCGGACGATCACGCCGGGCTGGATGGACGTCGTCACCGGCAGCCGGGTCTCGCCCCGGCGGCTGATCTCCTCACCGACCAGCGCCCCGAGGTCGATGCGCTCGTTGCGTACCGAGGGCGCGGCGTCCAGGCGGGCCAGCATCAGCAGGTCCTGCACGATGGCGGACAGCCGGTACGCGTCCCCCAGCGCCGCCGCCCAGTCCTCGTCCCGCCGCTCGGCCATCCCCGCCTCCAGCCGCACCGTCATGGCCGTGATCGGGCTGCGCAGCTCGTGCGAGGCGTCGGAGACGAACCTGCGGTGCCGGTCCACCGCGTTCTGCAGCCGCTCCAGCGTGTCGTTGACGGTGACGGCCAGCTCGGCGACCTCGTCGTCGGTGGCGGGCACCTCGACGCGCCGGCTCAGGTCCTCGGCGTTGATCCGCTCCAGGCCGCGGCGGATGCGCTCGACGGGGGCGAGGACGCGGCCGACGCCGTACCAGGTGCCCCAGGCCATCAGGGCCAGCAGCAGCGCCGCCGACCCGTACAGCAGGACGAACAGGAACGGCGAGCGCAGCTCGCTCGGCTCCCGGACCGCGGCGTAGGCCATGACCGGGCCGTACGCGCTGGTCTGGTCGAACAGCCCCACCACGACCATGCACGTGCCGGGCGGCACGGCGTCCGCGGGCGTCTCCTCGCCGCACACCCGCTCGTTCACGAGCGACTCCCCCGGTCCGGGCCGGGCGCGGGTGAGCGGCGGCGCGCCGGCGAGCTCGGCACTGGCCGCCACCACCCGGCCCGCGCCGTCCACGACCTGCAGGAATCTCACGTCGTCCAGCTTCGGGATCCGGCCCGTGAAACGGGACCGGTCGATGAGCACGGTCAGGCGGCGGGCCGCGGCCTCCGCCCGCTTCTGAAGGTCGTCACGCGCCTGCGCCAGGAAGAGCGACGAGATCACGAAGACCCCCGCGAACAGGATCACCCCGAACAGCGTCACCGTCGCGACCGTCATCCGCGCTCTGATGGACCGGCCCCACATCATGAACCGACTGTTTCACCCGCGATGACAACGGTCGGCAAAAGACCTGCCATGACGGCTCGCCGGGCGCGTCAGCCGTTCGCGAAGGTGATGCTCTGGTCGGCCGAGCCGGTGTAGGGGCCGTACAGGATGAACGCCGTCGGCGGGCGTTTGCCGACGAACTCCTTGCCGATGGACAGGGCCTTGCCGGAAGGGACGCTCACCAGGCGGCGCACGCCGTCGCTGAAGGCCGGGCGGTGCCAGCGCTGGGCCGGGACGGAGGCGCAGGGCCGGAGGCGGACGGCGAACATGCCGCCGCCGTTGAACGCGGTGGTGTCGTACTGCTCGCCGGCGGCCAGGCAGCGGCCGGTGACCACGTTGACGAGCTGGAACTGCTGGGCGGAGCCCCTGGTACGCCAGGCCGTGCGGGGGTCGGCGCACGGCAGCGCCGCCACCTCCGCGCCCGCCACGCCGACGCACCGGCCCGCGTGCACGAGCCGGACGCCCGCCTGCGCGGCGGCGGACGGGGTCGCGCGCCCGGTGGGGGTGCCGGCGCTCCTGCGGGCCGGCACCGAGGTCCGCGACCGGCCGGCCGTCGCTCTGGGCGTGGACGTGGCCGTCGGCCCGGCCGTGGACGTGACCGCCGGCGTCCTCGTCGATGCCGGCTTCCGGGTCCGCGTCGGCGTCGCCGCGTCGGCCGGCGGGCTCGCGGCCGAGGGCGGGCCGGCCGTGGGAGCGGCGACCGGCGGCGCCGGGGCAGGCGCGGGCCCCAGGGCCACGCCGACCACGGCCACCGCGACGACCACCGCCGCCCCCACCACCGGAATCGCCCACCCCGGCACCCCCGGGAAAAGAGCACCCCCCTTCCCGGCGACGGCGCCTTCGGAGGCGACCGCCCCCTTCCCACCGACCGCACCCTTCCCAGCGACCGCGCCCTTGGAGGCGGCGGCTGCCTTCGTGGTCGCGGAGGCGGCCGGGGCCAGGGACGTCGCCGTCGTGGCGGTCCACTCGCCCGCCTTCAGTGCGAGAGGGAGCAGCGCGACGGGGACCGCCGCGCGGAGCGTGGCGTTGAGGTCGCGCAGTTCCGCGTGCGCCCTCGCGCAGCTCGCGCAGTCGCTCAGGTGTGTACGCAGCCCTCGCGGCAGCCGGTCGCTGCGCTTGCGTACGACCGCCGCCAGCGGCTCGGCGTACTGCAGGCAGCGCGGCGACGCCCCCGCCACGTGCGCCGCCAGGTACGCCTTGCGCAGCCCTTCCCGAGCCCGGAAGGCGAGCACCCCCACGTTGCCCGGCGTGACGCCGAGGATCTGCGCGACCCGTTCCGGCTCCTCCTCCTCGATGAGCGTGTGCCACAGCACGGTCTGCCAGCGCGGCGGCAGCGACCGGTAGGCCCGCGTCACAAGATCGTCGGGCGGCTCGGGCGGCGACGTGGTGAGCTCGTCCTCGCGGAACTCCTCCGTCAGCACGATCCGCTGCTGGGAGCGGGCCCACTCGATCGCCGTGTTGCGGGCGACCGCGTACAGGTAGGGCCGCCACGCGTCGCTCGGGCCGCCCGAGCCGTGGCGCACGGTGCGCAGGGTCCGCGCGAAGGACTCGCTGGCGAGGTCCTCGGCGGTGTGCGGGTCCTGGCACAGGCGGCGGGCGAAGGCGAGGACGGCGGGATAGTGCCGCTCGTACAGCTCGGAGACGGCACGCTCGTCCCCGGCCCTGACCAGGCGGGTCAGGGCCGCGTCCTCGCCTTTCTGATCGTCCGTCACTTGAGCAGGAATTTGACCGAGTTCTTCGGATATGCGGCCTTGGCATAGACGGCGGCGGACCTGCCGGCGCCGGCGACGATCCGGGTGGCCCTGGTCGTCGCGCTCTTCAGCGTGACCGAGCCGCCGGTCCTCTCCAGCAGCCAGCGCTGTCCCTTGGCGCCGCCGCTGCACGCGGTCATGACGACCGCACGCTTGCCGCCGCTGATCCTGCCGAGCGCCAGGCAGCGGTTCTTCTGGCGCAACTGCACGTGCTTGCCGGCATTGACGACGTCCCACGTGGCGCCGCAGGAGCCGAGGCGTACCCGCGTGCCGGACACGGTCAGGCAGGTGCCGTACGAGCTCCTGAACCGGACCTTGCCCGGCGCGGCGACGTCCGGCTCAGAGGTAGGCCCAGCCGTCGGGGCTGCGGTCGGCCGGGACGTCGAGCTCGACGTGGGCGTGGGCTTGGCCGTCGGGGCCGAGGTGCCCGGCTGGGCGGGCGCGGGGTCGAGGCCGTCGAGCAGTTCGGCCACGAACTCGCCCTTGCCGTCGGCCACCACCGCCCCGCCGTCCCGGTTGTCCTTGATGGAAAGCTTCTTGCCGCCCGCCCGGTTGGCGAAGTTGGTCTTGTCCTGGCCGGCCTGCGGCAGCCACTGCTGGGACTTGTCCTTCTTCACGCACGCGGCGGTCACGACGGTCTCGGCCATGGCGAGGCAACGGCCGGTGGCCGCGTTGCGGATCGTCAGGTAGCCGTCGTCGTCGATGGCGCGCTGCCAGGTCTGCGCGGCGCCGTTCGCGCAGGTGCGCTGCACGACCTGGGCCGCGCTCCCGTCGAGGCACCTGCCGCCGTCGACCGCCTTGACGCGGAACTGCCACACCGGGCTTGGCTGGTCCTGGATGAGGTACGGGCTGAACGCCACGTTCCTGATCTTCTCCAGGGCCGGCTGCCTGACCGGGGTCGGCTCGAAGTAGCGGAAGTCGTCGATCCGGCACGAGTCGAGGTGGTAGTTGGCCGCGAGGTCGCTCGTGCACTCCTTGCGGTTGCCCATGTCGCGGCAGACCGGGTCGTTGCCGTTCACCCCGCCGCCGTCGCAGTGGGAGAGCCCGAAGCTGTGAATCAGCTCGTGGGTGAGCCCGGCCTCGCTCCAGCACCAGCGCGGCAGGATGACGTTGCCGCCGCTCATCCCGGCGTTCGCGCCGCCGCCCGTGCAGGAGTCGGTGATCTCGTTGTCCCTGACGAAGTACAGCGGCTTGACCCGGTTGGCCTTCCAGAGGGTGCGCACCTGCGCCGGCTGCGCGTCGAGGTTCTCCTCCATCGCCTTGCCCATCTCGGCCCGGTTGCGGCCCTTGGTGAACGGCAGCTTCGCCACCACCGGGCGGCAGCCGGCGTCCTGCACGACCCGCAGCCGCCGGGAGATCCCGAACCGCTCGGCGCTGGAGTCCACCGTCTGGTCGGTCTCCCAGAGGGTGTTGAGCAGCGCGGCGCTGTCGGCCGCCCAGGCGTCCTGCCCCGGCTGGTGGACATAGATCGGCAGCACCCAGCCCTTGTCGCCGGCGTCCGCGCGGTCGCAGGCGAACGGCGAGCGGGCCGCCGGCGCGGCCGCCGCCGCGACGACGGCGGGCGAGGGAACCACCAGAACCGCCGCCACCATCGACAGCAGCAGCGTCATGAAGATCGATCTCATCGTGCTCAAGCAGAGCTCCTTTCCTTTCACAAGGGAGGAGTCCGGCTGCTCGCCTTGATTACGCGACTTCGCGAAATTTTCCCGGAAGTCTGCACCGAGTCAGAGTTCGTGCGACTCCACGGCCCGCACCGTGAGGTCGAACGCCTCGGTGGTGCGGTGGAAGGTGCGCTGCGCCGGGTCCTGCGGGCCGATCTCGCGGCCGAGGTCGATCTCCCGGCGGGACGACGGCCAGGTAGTCCGGGACCTGTCGATGACATGAGCTCTTCCCCCGGGTCGTGAGTTTTTTATGATTCGCCAGGTACAGCAGAACTTCATCACAGCAGATCCGGGCGCCCGCCATCCCGCCCCTCGGAGGAAGTGATCCATGGAACTGTTCCTAGGCATCGACGCCGGCGGCACCTCCACCCGCGCCCTGCTCGCCACACTCACCGGCGAACGCGCCGGTCAGGGCCTCGCCGGCGGCGGGAACCCGGCCGCGCACGGCGTCGAGGCCGCGCTCGCCGAGATCACCGCCGCCGTACGGCAGGCGCTCGGCGACGTGGACCCGCGCCGGGTGGCGGACGGGGTCATCGGGCTGGCCGGGCTCGGAGCGCTGGAGGACCCGGCCGTCCACGCGGCGTTCGGGCGCGCGTGGGCCGCGTGCGGCCTGCGCTTCCCGGTGCGCGCGGTCGAGGACCCCCTGCTCGCCTTCGTCGCGGGCACCCCGGAGCCGTCCGGGCACGTCCTGCTCGCCGGTACGGGCGCGGGCGCGCTGCGCGTCGAGGACCGGCGGGTCACCCGCGTCGGCGACGCACTCGGCTGGCTGCTCGGCGACGAGGGCTCCGGGTTCTGGCTCGGCCGGGCGGCGGCGCGGGCCGCGGTCCGCCAGCTCACGGCGGGGACCCCGGGCGAGCTGGCCCGGCTGGTCACCGAGGCGGTCGCCGGGCCGGGCGCGGCCCTGACGCCGCGAACCGGGGAGATCGTCATCATCCGGGCGCAGGCCGCGCCCGTGCCCACGCTGGCCCCGCTCGCCCCACTCGTCGCGCGGGCCGCCGAGGCGGGCGACCCGGCCGCCGCCGGGATCGCGGAAGCCGCCGCCGACCGGCTGCTCGGCACGCTGGCCGGGGTGCGCGCGCCGGGCGAGACGACGCCGATCGTCCTCGCCGGCGGCGTCCTGACGGCGGACGGCCCGGTCCGCGAGCACGTCCTGCGGCGGTGCGCGGACCGCTGGTCCGCGCCGATCTCCGTCGCCGGCGACACCGCCGCCGCGGCCGCCTGGCTGGCGGCCGGAGCGGAGGCGCCGCACACCGCCTGGTTCCCACGGCCCTGACCAGGGCCCGCTCACCCTTCGACGATCGGACTCAGCTGTTCAGATGCATGGTTCTCCTTGACATCGCCTTCACCGGCTCCTTCACGGACGGCCTTGAGTACCCCCCACGGGTCACCGTACGGCGGTCGCGGGGCTCCCGTGCGCCTGCACCTGAGATGACGACCGGCTCAGCGCGGCGGGCCGGCCGGGCCCCGGCACCGGCACCCGGCCACGGTCCGGCCGGAACGGCCGCCGGGCGGGCGCGCCACCGGCCCTTTGGGGCACGAGCCCACCGGCGCGTAGCGGCGAGGAGGGACGCGCCGCAGCGCCGGCCGGGCCGCCGACGGCGGGGTGCCGCGCGGCCGGTTCTCGCGCTTCCCGCCGGAGCGGCGGGCGTGGCGGCGCACGATGCCGTAGAGGCCGCCGGACAGACACATGCCCACGACCACGACGAACCTGAGCACGTCGGGCACGCCGGTCACGATGAGCTCACCGGCGGGCTGGATGAGGAAGCCGGTGGCGAGGGTCCAGACGACGAGGCCCATGACGGCGGCGGCCCGCAGGTCGGCCGCGAAGGCGGCGTAGCAGCACCCGGCCAGCCCCATGACGGCGAAGCGCACCTCAAGCTGGCCGATGGGCACCAGCAGGGCGGTGATCGCGCAGGCCGCCACCGCCGCGAAGAACCCCACCCCGATGCTCAGCTCGATGGAGGGCACGCGGCGGACCCTGGCGCTGCAAGAGATCACAGCTCCCATTCAACGGCCAGGAAGGACGGCCGGGCAACATGATTGACCCCGTGATGGCTTTTCTCGCACCGCCCATCCCGCGCCTGCAACCTTTCGCCCGCCGGGCCGCGTTGGCAACGGGCGAGAGGAGATCACATTGGATCGTCACGAGGGCTTCCGCGAGTTCGTGCTCGCCCGGCAACAGGCGTTGATGCGGACCGCGTACCTGCTCGTGGGCGACCGTCACCTCGCCGAGGACCTGTTGCAGAGCACGTTGACGAACGTCGCCAGGCACTGGCACAAGCTGGCGGCGGGCGGGAACGCGGAGGCGTACACCCGCAGGGCGCTGGTGAACCAGTACATCTCGTGGCGGCGCAGACCGCGCTTCGAGGTGCCGAGCGCGGAGCCGCCCGAGCAGGGCGTCTCCTACGACGAGGCGGCGCTCGACCGCGTCGTGCTGCGGCGGGCGCTGGCCAAGCTGACGCGCAAGCAGCGCGCGGTGATCGTACTGCGGTTCTGGGAGGACCTGACGGAGGCCCAGACCGCGGAGGCGCTGGGCTGCTCGATCGGCAACGTCAAGAGCCAGACCCATCACGCGCTGGCGCGGCTGCGCGCGCTGGCGCCGGAGCTGAGCGAGGACTTCGAGGCCGAGGAGGTGTCCAGATGAGCAGGCTGCGCGCGGCACTCGAAGAGCTGGCCCAGGAGGCGCCGGACGTGGCGTCCACGACGGACCTGGCGGCGCTCGCGGTGGCGAACCATCAACGACACAGGAGACATATCACTATGGCAACGGCCTTTTTGACGACGGTGGCGATCGTCGGTGCGGTGACGGCGGGCGTGACGCTGACCGGGTCCGGCCAAGCCGCCCCCGCCACGTCGTCGGTGCCCGACCTGCCCTCGGGCAAGGTGGGCGAGCTCAGCCACGCGTACCTGACGGCCTGCGAGGTGGACAAGTCGCAGACGCCGCCGTCTTTCGACTGTTCCGAGGTCGAGTGGCGGGTCGTCACCCGCACGGGCAGGACCTACCGGGTGCCGCAGGCGCTCGCCACCACCGCCGGCGATCCGCGGCCGCCGGTCGCGATCAGCAGGGACGGGCGGATGTTCGCCTACTACAGCAGGAAGGAGGGGGCGCACGTGGTCCGCGACCTGGTGGCCGGCACCCAGGTCGTCTCGCGGGCCAAGGTGAAGGAGTCGCAGATCGGCGGCGGCTCGATGCTGGTCGTCTCCGAGGACGGGCGCCACCTCGCCTTCGACCCGCGCGAAGGGAGCAAGTATCCGGGGCTGCTGATCGACGTGCGCACCGGTAAGACGACCACGCTGAACGGCAAGTACGAGGCGATCGGCATCAAGAACGGGCTGGTCGAGCTCATCCGCTACCGCAAGACCGACCTGTGGCTGATGCCGGTCACCGGCGGCGGCAAGCCGGTGCGCTTCCCCGGCACGTACATCATGTTCAGCGAGCCCGCCCCGGACGGGCGCACGGTGGCCGCGATCGAGTTCGACGAGATGCAGAAGAAGAAGGTGACGCTGCTCGACGCCAAGACCGGCCGGGTGGTGCGGAAGGTGACGGTGAAGGGCGTGCCGGCCAGGACGCAGCCGGACTCCGTGCGGATCTGGGCGAGCGCGTCCGAGCTGGTGCTCGACTACCAGGTGAAGACGGAGCTGCGCAGCTACGCGCTGAACGTCTACACGGGGCGGACCCGGCTGCTGCACAAGGTGTCCCTCGCCGACTCCCAGGATGTGAAACTGCCGGCCGAGTGGTGACGGCGATGGCGCGATGAGTGGTCCTTCTACCGACATAGGATCTTCTCATCTGCCATCAGCCCCCATGCCCGAAAGGCCGCCATGATGCACCCCCTCAGCCGGCGGTCCGCCTTGCTGGGCGCCTCGGCCGTGGCCGGTGCCGCCCTGTGGGAAAGGCCGGCTGAGGCGGTGAGCACCACCATGAGCACCGCCGCGTTCGACGCCGCGCGGGAGCGCTGGGTGAGCCTGCTGGCCGGCGGCGCGTACGACCCCGGCCACACCGACAAGATCCAGGCCATCGAGGGCTCGGCGAACGCGGTGCTGCGCAAGCTGAAGCCGGACCCGCGCCGCCCGAGCCTGTGGCCCGACCTGCCGCTGGCCAACCCGCGTACGGGCGACTTCAACCGCTCCTACAACCGCATGCGCACGCTCGCGCTCGGCTGGGCCACGCCGGGGACCGCCATGCACGGCAACCCCCAGGTCGCCGAGACCGCGGTCAGGGCGCTGGACTTCCTGTACGAGCACGCCTACCACGAGCGCCTCGACCGGCGGGGCAGCAACTGGTACTGGTGGGAGATCGGCGTGCCGCGCGCGCTCACCGACACCTGCGCCCTGCTCTACGACGGCCTGCCGAAGGACCACCTCGAACGCTGGCTGCGCCCGTTGCGCCGCTGGTGCCCCGACCCGGAGCGGCGGATCAGCCATCCCGGCGTGGTCGAGACGGGCGCGAACCGGGCGGGCAAGGCCATGGCCGTCGCGATGCGCGGGCTGCTCACCCACGACGCGCGCCTGGTCAAGCGGGCCAGGGACGCGGTCTCCGACCTGTTACGGCGGACGAAGGGGCCCGGCGACGGCTTCTACCGCGACGGGTCGTTCATCCAGCACGACGTCTACCCGTACACCGGCAGCTACGGCGTGGACTACCTGGAGAGCGTGGCCAAGCTGATCGCCATGCTCGCGCGCTCGCCGTGGGAGATCCCCCGGATCGGCAACGTGTACGAGATCGTGGACCGCTCGTTCGTGCCGTTCGTCTTCGACGGGCTGATGATGGACTGCGTCCGCGGCCGGCAGATCTCGGTGCAGGGCCACCGCGACCACCATTCGGGGCAGAAGACCGTCGAGGCCGTCCTCACCCTGCTGGACAGCGCGCCCGAGCGGCACGCCCGGCGCTGGCGGCCGCTGGTGAAGGGCTGGCTCACCCGCAACCAGGCGATCCCCTTCGGCACGCACGCGCCGCTGGCGAGCCTCGCGCGGGCCGAGGCGCTGCTGGCCGACGACGCGGTGCCGGTCGGGCCGCGTACGACGGGCACGTACGTCTTCGCCGACATGGACCGCGTCGTGCACCGCCGCCCCGGCTGGGCCTTCGCCATCGCGATGAGCTCGGAGCGCATCGGCGCGGCCGAGGCCATGAACCAGGAGAACCTGCACGGCTGGTACACCGGCGACGGCATGACGTACCTCTACACCGACGACCTCACCCACTGGAACGACGACCTCTGGCCGACGATCGACCCGTACCGGCTGCCGGGCACGACGGTCGACACCCGCAGGCGCGCCGACCTCGCGCACGGCACGCGCCGCCTGCCGCCCACCCCGTGGGCGGGCGGGGTGGCGCTCGACGGCGAGTACGGCGTCGCCGCCATGAAGCTGGTCGCGGGCGGCTCGTCGCTGCGCGCCAAGAAGGCGTGGTTCCTCCTCGACGACGCGGTGATCGCGCTCGGCGCCGGCATCACCGCCTCCGACGGCCGCCGGATCGAGACGGTCGTGGAGAACCGCAACACCCACGCCGAGCATCCGCCGCTGACCAGGGGCGAGCGGTGGCTCCACCTGTCCGGCGTGGCCGGGTACGCGCTGCTGGACGGCGCCGAGGTCGGCGACGAGGTCAAGGTGATCCGCGAGAAGCGCACCGGACGCTGGCGCGACATCGACAAGGGCGCCACCACGGGCGGCGACAAGACCCCCGTCACCAGGCACTACACGACGATCGTGATCGACCACGGCGCCGATCCGCGCAAGGCGCGCTACGCCTACGCGGTGCTGCCCGGGGCCTGCGCCGAGCGGACCGCCGCCTACCGGCGGCAGGTGGACGTCCTGGCCAACAACGCGACGGCGCAGGCCGTCTCCCGGGGCGACCTGATCGCCGCGGTGTTCTGGCGGGCGGGCCGCGTCAAGACCCCGCACGGGACGCTCTCCGCCGACGGCCCGTGCACGCTGGTGCTGCGCCGCGACCGCGGGCGGGTGCGGATCGCCGTCTCCGACCCGTCCAGGACCGCCGACGAGGTGCGGATCAGGCTGCCCTGGGCGGTGCGCTCGGTCGTGAAGGGCGGCCGCAGCGTGCGCAGATCCAAGAAGTCGATCAAGGTGGAGGTCGGCGGCAGCCGCGGGAGCACCCACACCGCCGTCGTCCGCGTCTGACCCGCGCTCGTTCACGCCGGGTAGGCGTGGGTCTCGGTGGCCTTGACCGACGCCCAGATGCGCTGGCCCGGGGTCAGGTCGAGGTCGGCGACGGCGGCGGGGGTGATGTCGGCGAAGGCGGTGACGGGGCCGTCGAGGTGCACCCGTACGTTGTCGCCGTGCCGTTCGATGCCGCCGATCGTGGCCTGCCACAGGTTGCGCGGGCTGCCGTCGGGGCGGCTGCGGTAGAGCGCGACGGCGGCCGGCGGGAAGGCGACGAACGCCGGCCCGTCCAGGTGCTCGGAGGTGTGCAGCGACAACTCTCCCACCTTGACCAGGGCCCCTTCCGCCACGCCCCGGTAGAGGTTGAGCCCGACCAGGCGGGCCACGTAGTCGGTGCGCGGGCGGCGGGCGACCTCGGCCGGCGGGCCCTGCTGGACGATCGTGCCGTGCTCGATGACGATCAGCCGGTCGGCCAGCACCATCGCGTCGAGGGGGTCGTGGGTGACCAGCACGGTGGCGCCGTCGAAGTCCGCCAGGTGACGGCGGAGCTGGGAGCGGATCTCCAGCCGGGTGTGGGCGTCGAGCGCGGCGAGCGGCTCGTCCAGCAGCAGCAGCTCCGGCCGTACGGCCAGCGCGCGGGCGAGCGCGACCCGCTGGGCCTGCCCGCCGGACAGCTGCCGGGGCCTGGCGGCGGCGCGGTCGGCCAGCCCGACCCGCTCCAGCAGGGTGGCGGCGGCGCGGCGGGCCTCGGCCTTCGGCACGCCCTGGCAGCGCGGCCCGAAGGCGACGTTGTCGAGGGCCGACAGGTGGGGGAACAGCAGGTAGTCCTGGAACACCATGCCGATCGGGCGCTGCTCGGCGGGCAGGGTGTGCAGCGGGCGGCCGTCGAGGACGATCTCGCCCCCCGACAGCCCGGTCAGCCCGGCGAGGGCGCGCAGCGCGGTGGTCTTGCCCGCGCCGTTGGGTCCGAGCAGCGCGACCACCTCGCCGGCGGCGACGTGCAGGTCGAGATCGAGGGTGAACGCGGCGCGGGTGACCACCAGGCGGGCGTCGAGGGTCATGCGGCGCTCACCCACCGGTCGCGCAGGCTGGCCAGGATGATCACCGAGACGGCCAGCAGCACGAGGCTGAGCACGATGGCGGCCTCCGGCTCGGTCTCCAGGGCGAGATAGACGGCCAGCGGCATCGTGCGGGTGGTGCCGGGGAAGTTGCCGGCGAAGGTGATGGTCGCGCCGAACTCGCCGAGCGCCCGCGCCCAGCACAGCACCGCCCCGGCCACCACCCCGGGCATGACCATCGGCAGCGTCACCCGGCGGAAGACGGTCCAGCGGGAGGCGCCGAGCGTCGCCGCGGCCTCCTCGAAGCGCTGGTCGGCGCCGCGCAGCGCGCCCTCCACGCTGATCACCAGGAACGGCATCGCCACGAACGCCTCGGCCACGATCACCCCGGCGGTGGTGAACGGCAGCGTGACGCCGAAGCTCGACTCCAGCCACTGCCCGACGAGCCCGCGCCGGCCGAGCACGAGCAGCAGCGCCACGCCGCCCACGACCGGCGGCAGCACCAGCGGCACGGTGACCAGCGCCCGCACCAGCTTCCGCCCGGGGAACTCCACCCGGGCCAGCAGCCAGGCGAGCGGCACCCCGAGCAGCAGGCAGAAGGCGGTGGCGACGGTGGCGCACACCAGCGACAGCCGCAGCGCCTCCAGCACGTGCGGCTCGGCCAGCCGGGCCAGCAGCGTCGGCCACGGAGCCCGGATCAGCAGCCCGGCCAGCGGCAGCACCAGGAAGACCAGGCCCGCGACGGCGGGCAGCACCAGCATCCACGGCAGCCGCCCGGCGATCTCACGGCCCGCGGCCCGCCGGCCCCGGGACCCTGCTGACGGGCCCGGCGGGCCGGCTTGTTCCGGTGCGGAGAGGTTCATGGGCGATCAGGGAGCCTCGAAGCCGGCCTTGGTCAGCACGTCCTTGCCCTGCTGCGACAGCACGAGGTCCACGAACTGCCCGGCCAGGTCACCGGCGGGCGCCTTGGCCAGCGTGGCGATCGGGTAGTCGTTGATCGCCTGGTCCGCCTCGGGGAACTCG
Organism: Nonomuraea sp. LP-02; assembly: GCF_036289125.1. Classification (NCBI taxonomy): domain Bacteria; kingdom Bacillati; phylum Actinomycetota; class Actinomycetes; order Streptosporangiales; family Streptosporangiaceae; genus Nonomuraea; species Nonomuraea sp. LP-02. The sequence goes on from NZ_JAXCLK010000001.1 coordinate 2,170,012, forward strand.
ATGCCGGTCACCTTGCCCGCCGAGGCGATCACGTCGGTCCGGTAGACCAGCGCCGCGTCCACCTCACCCAGCTCGACCTTGGTGAGAGTGGCCTTGACGTCCTGCTCCAGGGTGACCGGGGTGACCTTCAGCCCGGCCGCGTCCAGCGCCTTGACCGCCGCCGCGCCGCACGGCACCTGCTCCGCGCAGAGCGCCACCTTCACCTTGGCGTCGGTGAGGTCCTTCAGCTCGTCCACCTTGGCCGGGTTGTCCTTCGGCACGGCGATCTGCAGCTTGTTGCGGACGAACGTGACCGGCGAGGCCGCCAGGGACGCGTCGGTGACGGTCTTCATCGTGGCCGGGCTCGCCGCGGCGAACACGTCCGCCGGCGCCCCCTGGACGATCTGCTGGGCCAGCGTCGCGCTGGAGCCGAAGTTGAACCTCACCGTGGTGCCCGGATGCGCGGCCTCGAAGGTCTTGCCGAGCTCGATGAACGTCCCGGTCAGCGACGCCGCCGCGAACACCGTCACCTCCTCGGCCCCGCCACCGGCGGCCGAGGACGAGCCCGTAGCGGGGGTCGCGGCCGGCTCGCCGGAGCCGCAACCTGACAGGCCCGCCAGCGCGAGCGCGACAGGCAGGACGATCGCCCATCGGGAAGGACGCCTGAACACCAAGGGGGGCTCCTCACAAGGTACTGGCCACGCGCTCGTGACCGGGGATCTCCACGACGACGTTGGTGGACTTGATCACGGCGACCGCCACCACCCCCGGTTCCAGACCCAGCTCGTCGGCGGCCTGCCGGCTCATCAGCGACACCACCCGGAACGGCCCCGCGGCGATCTCCACCTGCGCCATCACCGCGTCGCGGATCACCTCGGTGACGATCCCGCGAAACCGGTTGCGCGCCGACGAACGGCCGCCGTCCACCTCTTCGACCTGGGCGCGGGCGAAGGCGGCCAGGTCGGCGCCGTTCAACTGCCGGTGGCCGTGCTCGTCCCGCTCGGCGGCCAGCCGGCCCGCGTCCACCCACCGCCGTACGGTGTCGGAGCTGACCCCGAGCAGCGCCGCGGCCTCGCTGATCCGGAACGTCGTCACAAGCCCTCACCATACCTTCCGCACATACAAGCCTGAATATCGGGCTGCCGCCGCAACAGCGGCCGGATCCTGGGCCTTGCCATGGCATCCACGAGCCGGACGAGGTCCGCCGCCGCCGCAGCGGACACCGATCCATCCTCCATCCGGCGAAGCGCTACTCGCGTGGCCCGAACGGGTCCACGACGGGGCCCACGAGCATCGGCCGGTCGAGCAGGTCAGGGGTGAAGGATACGCCGGTGATCCGCGCCGCGAGCGCGAACGCCCTGGGCACGGCGGTGTCATAGTTGAGCTGCCAGACGGCGTCACAGGCGGCGTCGTCGCCCTCGGGCATCTCCAGCGCCATGCCGAGCTCGCGCATGTGGTCGTTGAGGCGGTCGGGGTCGGAGCCGTAGCGGTCGTGGGGGTGCCGCAGCCGGTAGCCGGTGACGCTCTCGCCGTCGACGGCGTACTCGAAGCTGTGCTCGGCGGCGTAGTCGTGCCGGGTGACCGCCACGACCTCGCAGCCGCGCGACAGCCGGGGCAGCACCTCGTGGAGGGTGACCATCCAACCAATCGGCTCGACGGCGACGGACCACTCCCCCTCCTGGAAGACGCCGACGTGGCCACCGCCGTCGCCGCCGTCACCGCGGTCGACGAACTCCTGGGCCGCCTCGTCGAGCCCGGCGAAGTCGGACTCCTTCCCCAGGTCCTCACCCCTGCTGAACCGCCGCACCACCTTCACCGGGTCGAGGCGGCGGAAGAAAGCCACGCTGAAGATGACGTTCAGCGGGCTGGGCCGGCACTCGGGCGCGGCCAGCCACTGGAACGGCGCCAACGGATCGATCATCGTCATGCGCGTCATCGTGGCAGACCGCGCCGACAGTCCTGGGCCTTCTGGTCAGGGGCGGGGGGTGGTGCTCGTGACGCGCTCGGCGAACCAGCGGGTGATGGTCGTGGGGTGGGTGATGGCGGTGCCGACGACGACGGCGTACGCGCCCGCCGCGACGGCCGCCCCCGCCTGCTCCGTCGTGTGGATGCGGCCCTCGGCGACCACCGGGACGGGCAGGTCGGCGGCGAGCCGGGCGAGCAGGTCGAGATCGGGGCCGTCCGTTTTGCGGGAGTAGGGCGTGTACCCGGCCAGGGTGGTCCCGACGACGTCCGCGCCGGCCTCGGCGGCGGCGACGCCCTCCTCGTGCGTGGAGACGTCGGCCATGACGAGCCGGCCGGTCCGCTTGTGCACGGCCGTCACGGTCGCGGCGAGGCTGAGGCCATCGGGCCGCGGGCGGCCGGTGCCGTCCACGGCCACGATGTCGGCGCCCGCCTCGGCGACGGCCAGGGCGTGCTCCAGGGTCGGGGTGATGTGGACGTCGCCGTCACCGTCCTTCCACAGGCCGATGAGCGGCAGGTCCAGGGCGGCCCGGATGCGGCGGAGGTCCTCGACGCCCTGGGCGCGGATCCCGGCGGCGCCGCCCGCCGCGGCGGCCTCGGCGACGCGGCGCATGGTGTCGGGGTCGCGCATCGGCTCACCGGGGTAGGCCTGGCACGAGACCACGAGCCGTCCCCGGATCGCCTCCAGCACGGGATGAGCGGCAGTGGGAGTCATGGGTCCTTCCTGATGAGGGGGCGTTCTAGTCCCGGCCCGCCGTCGTCCGTGGTCAGGGCCAGGCGGGCGGCGCCGAGGAGGGCGGCGGTGGAGGAGAGGGCGGCGGCCCGTACCGGGACGTCCCGCAGGGCGGGCAGCGCATCGGCGGCGACGGCCGCGCGCAGCGGTCCCCACCAGGGGTCGCCGCATCCGGCGACGCCCCCGCCGACGATCACGATCTCGGGGTCGAGGACGTTCATCAGCCCGCCGATCGCCTGGCCGAGCGCGCTCGCGCCGGTGGCCAGGACCTCGGCGGCCACCGGATCGCCGGCCGCGGCCAGCCGGGCGACCTCGGCGAGGCCGCCGGCGGTCTCCGTCCCGGCCCGGCGGCGGTACTCGCGCAGCAGCGCGGGCCCGGACGCGACCGCCTCCACGTGCCCGTGGCCGCCGCACGGGCACGGCAGCCCGGCCGCCGCGGCCACGGGGACGTGCCCCGCGTGGCCGGCCACCGCGTGCGCGCCGTGCCGGACCCGCCCGCCAAGGACGAGCGAGGCCCCGACGCCGGTGCCGACGGCGACGAGCAGGACGTCGGCGTGGCCGGCGGCGGCGCCGCGCCACTGCTCGCCGAGCGCGTGCGCGTGCACGTCGTTGTCGACGGCCACCGGCAGGCCGAGCCTGCGCGACAGCTCGCCGCGCAGGTCGGTGCCGGCCCAGCCGGCGAGTGCGCTGGTGGCGGAGACGACCACCCCGCGTACGGGGTCGATGACGCCCGCGCTGCCGACGCCGACGGCGGCGACGTCCTCCCGGAGAAGGGAGCGGACGAGGCCGGCGGCGGTGGCGAGGATCGCCTCGCGGCCCTCCGCGGCCGGGGTGGGCCTGGTCGCGGTCTCCAGCAGCTCGCCGGAGGGGTCGACCAGGCCGGCGGCGGTCTTCGTCCCGCCGATGTCGACGCCGACGACGAGACTCACAGCAGCCCGGCCTCCTCCAGGCGGGCGGCCACGGTGCGGGTCTCCTCGGCGGTCAGCTCGCGCATGGGCGCGGCGACGGCGGCCCGGTCGATGACCTTCCGCAGGGCGAGCGCGGTCTTGAACGCGCCGACGCCCCGCGTGCTGCCGCCGGCGCTGTCCGGGGAGGCGGCCTCGACGATGCGGAACAGCCGGGCCAGGCGGTCCTGTTCGGCCCTGGCGTCCGCCCAGCGGGCTTCGGCGCAGGCCCGCAGCAGCCGTACGTAGCCGTGCGGGTCGACGTTGGCGAGGCCGGGCACGGCGCCGTCGGCTCCGGCCAGCATCATCGCGTCGACCACGACCTCGTGCCCGGTCAGCGCCGAGAAGCCCGGCATTCCGGACGTGCCCAGGACGACCTGGCGGAAGCCGACGTCGTCTCCGCTGGAGTCCTTGACGCCGTCGATGACGCCGTCGGCGGCCAGCGTCAGGGTCTGCTCGACGGTGAGCTTGGTGTGCACCGACACCGGCACATCGTAGGCGAGGAGCGGCACCTCGACGGCCGCCTTGACGGCGCGGAAGTGCCGGTCGACCTCGACGGGGTGGACGCGGGCGTAGAACGGCGGGGTCACCACGACGGCGTCCGCGCCGAGCTTGGCGGCGATCTCGGCCCGTTCGATCACGCGGGGGGTGGTCGTCTCGATGCAGCCGGCGAGCACGGGCACCCGGCCCGCCGCCGTCCCGATCACGACCGCCAGCGCCCTGTCCCGGCGGGAGTCGGTGAGGAAGGCGCTCTCGCCGGAGCTGCCGAGCGCGAACAGCGCGTCGACACCCGCCTCGATCAGGAACTCGACCAGCCGCTCCAGCGATGCCGCGTCGACCTCGCCCTCCGTCGTCAGGGGCGTGACGATCGGGGGGACGACGCCGCGGAAGCGGGGTGTGCGGGGACTCAAAGGACGCTCCTTACAGGGGTTTCGGGGTGGAGGCAGTGCCAGGCGTGCGCGTGGTCACGTTCCGCGTGGGTCGCGGGCGGGAACTCGGCCGCGCACGCGTCGGTGGCCTTCCAGCAGCGGGTGCGGAAGGGACAGCCGGACGGCGGGTGGGTGGCCGACGGGACCGGGCCGGTGAGGACGATCCGCTCGCCGTCGTCGAGCAGGCTGGGCGTGGCGGAGAACAGGGCCCGGGTGTAGGGGTGGCGGGCGTGCCCGGCCACCTCGGCGGTCGGGCCCTCCTCGACCACCCGGCCGAGGTACATCACCGCGATCCGGTCGGCCAGGTAGCGCACCGTCTGGATGTCGTGGGAGATGAACACCAGCCCGAGCCCGAGCTCGGTCCGCAGGTCGAGCAGCAGGTTGAGCACCTGGGCGCGGACGGAGACGTCGAGCGCGCTGGTGGGCTCGTCGGCGACGATCACGTCGGGTTCGAGGGTCAGGGCGCGCGCTACGGCGACCCGCTGGCGCTGCCCGCCGGACAGCTGGCCGGGCAGCGCCGCGGCGACGTGGCCGGGCAGCCCGACGAGGTCGAGCAGGTCCCGTACCCGCTCCTCGCGCTGGCGGGGCGTGCCCCGGCGGTGCACGTCGAGCGGGTCGCGCAGGATGCGGCGGACGGGCAGGCGGGGGTTCAGCGCGGTGGAGGCGTCCTGGAACACCATGGCGACCGCGGCGCCGGCCTCGCGGCGGCGCCGCTTGGCCGGCAGCGTCCACAGGTCCTCGCCGCGGAAGCGCACCGTCCCCGAGGTGGGGGCCTGGAGGCCGACCACCACCTTGGCCAGCGTGGACTTGCCGCACCCCGACTCGCCGACCACGCCGAGGATCTCGCCGCGGCGTACGGACACGGTGGCGTCGCTGAGCGCGTGCACCTTGTCGCGGTGGATCAGTCCGCCGCTGCGCGCGGTGTGCACGACGTGCACGTGTTCGAGGCTGACGACGGGTTCGGTCACGACTGTCCCCCTCCAGGGTGGAAGCAGGCCCGCGCGTGCTCGCGTGGGTCGCCGGCCAGCGGCGGCGCCTCGGCGCGGCAGAGCGCGTCGGCCGCCGGGCACCGGTTGGCGAAGCGGCAGCCCGGCCCGAAGTCCTGCGGGGCGGGCACCATGCCGGCCACCTGGTGCAGCCGCTTGGCCCCTGCTTCGAGGGTGAGCACCGAGCCGAGCAGGCCGCGGGCGTAGTGGTGGCGGGCGCCGGACAGCAGCGAGGCGGTGGCGCCGACCTCGGCGAGCTGGCCCGCGTACATGACGGCGACGCGGTGCACGAGCTGCCCGACCAGGCCGAGGTCGTGGGAGACCAGCACCATGGCGAAGCCGAGCTCCTCGCGCAGCCGGATCAGCAGCTCGACCACCTGGGCCTGCACGGTCACGTCGAGCGCGGTGGTCGGCTCGTCGGCGACCAGCAGGCGCGGGCTGCGGGACAGCGCCATCGCGATCAGCACCCGCTGGCGCTGACCGCCGGACAGCTCGTGGGGGTAGCTGCTCGGGGTGCGGCGCGGGTCGAGGCCGACGAGTTCGAGCAGTTCCTCCGGCGTACGCGTGCCGCCCCGCCTGGTGAGCTGGCGCAGCTGGGTGCCGACGAGGACGGACGGGTTCAGCGACGACATGGCGTCCTGGTAGACCATGGCGATCTCCGGGCCGGAGATGGCCCGCCGCTCGCGGGGCGGCAGGTTCAGGATGTCGCGGCCCTCGTACAGGATGCGGCCGCTGGTCTCGGCGCCGCGCGGCAGCAGGCCCATGACGGCCAGGCTGGTCAGGCTCTTGCCGCAGCCGGACTCCCCCACCAGGCCCAGCGTCTCGCCGACGCGGACGTCGAAGGAGAGCCCCTGGACGACGGGGACGTCGCCGTAGCGCTGCGGGAAGCGGATCGTGAGGTCCTCGACCGACAGCAGGGGCGCGGCCTCGGGCGGCAGCGGCGGGACGCGCGGCGCCCGTTCGCGCACCCGGACGGCGAGCCGGGCGAGCGCGTCGTCCACCTCGGCGGCCTGCGCGGGGGCGGTCCGCGGCGCGGTCTCCTCCTCGGCGCGGGCCGCCGCCGTACGGCGGGCCGAGCGCGGCGCGGCCCAGGCGTCGGTCAGCCCCTCGGCCAGCAGGTTGAGCGCGAGCACGGTGACGAGGATCGCCAGGCCGGGGAAGAACGTGGCCCACCAGCCGCCGGACAGCACGATCTGCCGCCCGTAGGCGAGGACGTTGCCCCAGCTCGGCGCCGGGTCCTGGATGCCCGCGCCGATGAAGGACAGGCTGGCCTCGAAGATGATCGCGTCGGCCACCAGGACGGTCGCGAAGACCATGATCGGCGCGGCGCAGTTGACGGCGACGTGCCTGATCAGGATGTGCCTGCGGGGCGCGCCGAGCACCTGTTCCGCGGCGACGTAGTCCTCGCCGTACTGGGCGAGGACGTTGGCCCGTACGACGCGGGTGAGCTGCGGCACGTACAGGAAGGCGATGGTCATGATGAGGACGGGCAGGTGGCGGCCGAAGACCGCGACGAGCACCGCGGCGAGCGCGATGCCGGGGAAGGCCATGATCACGTCCAGGACGCGCATGATGCCCTCGTTGACGGCCTTGCGCGAGGTGGCCGCGAGGCTGCCCAGCACCGCGCCGGCCAGCACGGCGAGCGCGGTCGCGCCGAGGCCGATGAGCAGCGAGGAGCGGGCGCCGTGCGCGATCCTGGCGAACACGTCGCGCCCGGCCCGGTCGGTGCCGAGCCAGTGGTCGCCGCCCGGCGGGGCGGCGGGCGTGCCGGTCGCGAGCGGGTCGCCGGCGAACAGCGGCGCGAGCACCGCGAACAGCGCGACGGCGACCAGCACGGCGAGGGAGATGGCGGCGACCGGCGAGAGGCGGCGGAAGCCGATCCCGGCCCGGGACAGCCGGGCGGTCAGTCCTGCTCTGAGCATGTCTCACACCACCCTGATCCGCGGGTTGACGACGAGGTAGAGCAGGTCCACCACCAGGTTGACGACGAGGAACGCCAGCGCGATCGTCAGCACCGCGCCCTGCACCAGCGCCACGTCGCCGTTGGTGACGCCTTCGAGGATGAGCTTGCCCATGCCCGGCAGGTCGAAGATCGTCTCGATGACGACGGCGCCGCTCAGCAGGTAGCCGACCCGCAGGCCGAGCACGGTCAGCGGGGTTATGAGCGCGTTGCGCAGCGCTCCGCGGACGACGATGGCGCGGGGCAGGCCGTTGCCGGTCGCCGTCCGTACGTAGTCCTTGTCGAGTTCCTCCACCATCGAGGTGCGCACCAGGCGCGACAGCGAGGCCGCGACGGGAACGGCGATCGCCACCGCGGGCAGCGTCAGCGACTGCAGCCATCCCGCCGGGGAGTCGGCCGGGTTGACGTAGCCGCCGGTCGGGAAGACGTCGAGGCCGAGCGCGAACTCCTGGATGAGCAGGATGCCCAGCCAGAACGACGGCACCGCCACCCCGGCGACGGACAGCACGCGGGTGAGCTGGTCCGGCCACCGGTCCCGGTACAGCGCGCCGACGACGCCGAAGGCCAGGGCGCCGGCGACGGCGAGCACCAGGCCGAGGACGGTGAGCTGCATGGTGAGGGGGAAGGCCGTGACGACCCGGTCCACCACCGGGGTGGCCGGCGGAGCGGTGTGGCCGAGGTCGCCCTGGACGAGCTGCCCGAGGAAGCGCACGTAGCGCACCGGGAGCGGGTCGTCCAGGCCGTGCTCGGCCCGGTACGCGGCCCGCGCCTCGGGGCTCGCGCCGTCGCCCAGCGCGTTGTAGGCCGGGTCGTTGGGCGAGAACTGGAGGACCACGAAGACCAGCAGGGTGACGCCCAGCAGCATGGGCGGCAGCGTCACCAGCCGTCTCGCGGTCATCCGGAGGAATGCGAACATGGTGCTTTCTCGTCGGAGCGGGGGTCAGACGCGCGCGACGTCGAGGAAGGACAGGCCCGTCGTGGGGATGGGCTTGAAGCCGGACAGCACCTTGTCGTCCCAGGCGGTCGGCAGCTTGCGGTGCAGGATCGGGTAGAGCGGCGCCTCCTCGGCGACCAGGTCCACCGCCTCGGCCCACAGCTTCTTCTGCTCGGCGGCGTCGTCGGTCTTGACCGCCGCGTCGAGCAGCTCCAGCACCTTCTTCGCCTCGGCGGTGCCGTCCCAGCGGTAGCGCTTGGCAGGCCAGATGCCGTCGTAGAACCAGCGCAGCAGCAGGTCCATGTCGTTGCCGAAGACCGAGGGGTCGCCGGGCGCGACCAGGATCTCGAACTCGCCGGGGTCGATCTTGTTGGTGTACTGGCCGCCGGACTGGCCGATGTCGAGGGTGGTGGACACGCCGACGGCGTCCCAGGACTCCTTGATGATCGGGACGATGTCCTTCACCCAGCCGGCGTCCGTGGTGACCATGGTGACGTTCAGCTTGTCGACGCCGGCCTCCTTGAGCAGGGCCTTGGCCTTGTCGGGGTCGTAGCCGTAGACGGTGGCGGCGCGGGCGTAGGCCGGGTGCGTCTCCTGGACGTAGCCGGTGGCGGGGGCACCGTTGCCGAGCATGCCGGTCTGGATGACCTTGTCCTTGTCGATGGCGTAGTGCAGCGCCTGGCGCACCCGCTTGTCGTCGAAGGGCTTGCGGGAGCAGTTGAACATGAGGAAGAGCAGGCCGAAGGACTGGACCGACTCCATCTTGTGCTTCTGGCCCACCTTCTGCGCGTCGAGGTAGGGCACGTCCTCGATGGCGGCGACGCGCCCGGACTCCAGCGCGGTCACCCGCGCCGACGGGTCGGACAGCAGCCGCCAGGTCATGCTCTTGACCTTCGCGGGCCGCGAGCCGTTGTACTTGTCCCACCGCTCGAAGACGATCTTGTCTTCCTTGGTGGCCTCGATCACGCGGTACGGGCCCGAGCCCACCGGCTTGGCGTCGAAGCCGGCCTTGTCCTTCTCCACGAGCGCCTTCGGCACGACCTTGACGACCGCCAGCCGCTCCTTCAGCAGCGGGAAGGCGTACTTGAGCTTGATCTCCACGGTCTTGTCGTCCACGGCGGTGACCTGCGACACGAACGGGATGAACTGCACCATGAGGGAGGCGTTGGCCGGGTCCAGCACGCGGGCGAAGCTGAAGGCCACGTCGGCGGCCGTGACCGGCGAGCCGTCGTGGAAGGTGGCGCCGTCGCGCAGGGCGATCTTCACGGTGGTGTCGTCCACCTGCTGCGGCTCGCCGACCGCGAGGGCCGCGTACGACTCGCGGGTGACCGGGTCGAGGTCGAACAGCGCCTCGAAGACGTGCATGTTCGCGGCGACGGGGGTGGCGCCGGAGGAGGTCATCGGGTCGAACCCGGTCGACAGCGCGTACGAGATGCCCGCCTCGATCGTGTCGGCGCCGGCGGCGGGGGCCGCGCTGCCGGTGGAGGCGGGGCCGGAGCAGGCGGCGAGCGAGCCCGTGAAAGCGGTGGCGGCGCTCAGGGCCCCCACGAACCGCAGGAAGTCGCGGCGGTTGACGGACGCGGGGGGGTTGGGCATGGCGTCCCCTCTCAGGTGGTGGTGCGGGTTCTGGATGTCACGCCGAGGCGCATGGGCATACGATGTCTGACGTCTAACGTCGGTCTGCGCGAATGTAGACGACTTATGAACGAAAGGGCAAGATGTTGGCCGTGATCGACCCCATCTCGCGACCCGCTCGCAGTGCGCAACTACGCCCGCGCGAGGTGGCGGAGCGCATCAAGCAGTACATCCTGCAGAACCGCCTCGGCCCCGGCGACGCCCTGCCCACCGAGGCGGAGCTGTGCGCGGCCGTCGGCGCGAGCCGGTCCAGCGTGCGCGAGGCGATCCGGATCCTCACCGCGCTCGACATCGTCGAGGTCAGGCACGGTTACGGCACCTACGTCGGCACGCTGTCGCTGGCCGCCCTCGTCGAGAGCCTCACCTTCCGCGGCCTGCTCAGCCGCGACGACGACTTCCGCGTGCTGGCCGAGCTGGTCGAGGTGCGCCAGACGCTGGAGCAGGGGCTGGCCGCCGCCATCACCACCGCGCTCGACCAGGACCTGCACATGGAGCTGGGGCGGCTCGCCGACCAGATGGACGAGCGGGCGCGGGCCGGCAAGACGTTCATCGAGCAGGACAGGGAGTTCCACCTGCTGCTCATGAAGCCCCTCGGCAACGAGCTGGTCACCCAGCTCACCGCCGCTTTCTGGGACGTGCACGCGATCGTCGCGCCGGCGCTGCACACCACGCCCGCGTCGGTGCGCGAGACGGTGGCGGCCCACCACGCGATCGTCGAGGCGCTGTTCGCCCGCGACCTGGACGGGTTCACCGAGGCGGTCGCCGCCCACTACGCCCCGGTGCGGCGGCACCTGAAGGAGAACCGCGGGCTCTGACCCTCCGGCCGGATGATCGCGCCGGATGATCGCGCCGGATGATCGGGGGCGTTGACGGGTCGCCGTCGGCGATCTAGCGTACGGGACGTCTGACGTCTGATGCTCGGTTGCTCTTCCACCCCCCATCGACCGAAGGAGCGATCATGACGTTCGTGCCCGCACGGCTGCTGCGCGGCCTTTTAGCCCTCGTCCTGTCCCTCGCGGCCACGGCCGCCCTCTCCCCCGCACCCGCCGCCGCGGACGCCTCCGGCATCTCGGCGACCGCCGAATTCGACTGCACCGACAGCCGCCTCCAGCTCATCCTGGAGAACCGCACCGGCGCGCAGCGGACGTTCACGGTCACCTGGCCGGGCCGCAGCGGCTCGCCGTGGACGCGCACCATCGCCGCGGGCGGCAACGCCCTGCTCTACTGGACGGTGCCCGCGGGGACGGCCTACTCGCTGCGGACCGTGACCGACGGGTTCGACACCACCCGCTCCGGCACCGCCCGCTGCGGCCTGGCCGCCGGCACGCCGCAGCTCAACTCGACCACGCTGCTGCGCACCAGCACCACGATCAGCGGGCTCAACGGCCCGAACGGCACGTACGACGGAACCGCGAAGTCGGTGCGCATCCCCGGCATGGCGGTCACCGGCAACGGCACGATCCTCGCCGTCGCCGACGCCCGCGTGGACGGCTCGTACGACCTGGGCGGCGGCACCAACAACATCCAGATCGCGCTGATGCGCAGCACCGACGGCGGCCTGACCTGGCAGGCGCCGCGCGTCATCCACCACGCGGCCACCACGTCGGAGGGCGTCGGCGACCCCAGCGTGCTGGTCGACCGGGCGACCGGGGCCGCCTACGTCTTCTACACCTACTCACCCCGGCCCGGCATCAGCTTCTGGTCCGCCGGGTCCGGCTCCAACGCCGCCGGCGACCGCAACAGCCTGCACATCCAGTACATCAAGAGCACCGACCACGGCGTGACGTGGAGCGCGCCCGTGGAGCTCAACCCGTCCGTCAAGGATCCGGGCTGGCAGCAGCTCTTCGCCTCCTCCGGCCACGGCATCCAGACCAGCACCGGCCGGCTCGTGCAGCCCATCGTCTACCGTGACTCCGCGGGCACCAGCCACGCGGCCGACATCTACAGCGACGACCACGGCGTCACCTGGCGGCGCGGCTCCTCCGCGGCCGGCGGCGTGAATGAGAGCAAGGCCGTCGAGCGCGCCACCGGCGCCGTCACCCAGAACATGCGGCACAACTCCGTCCGCTCCCGCTACCTCGCCACCTCCACCGACGGCGGCGTGACGTTCGGCGCGGCCACGGCCAGCGCCGTGCTCAACGACCCGCTGTGCAACGCCGACGAACTGTCCTACCTCACGCCCGCGCAGCGCGGCTCGAACGGCGCGCCCGTCCGCACCGCGACGGCCCTCTACAGCGGCAACGCCCACCCGAGCGCGCGCAGCGACCTGACCGTACGCCTGTCCACCGACGACGGCGCCACCTGGCCCACCCGGGCGCTGATCAAAACCGGCACGGCCGGCTACTCCACCATGGCCGTGCTCGCGAACGGCCAGGTCGGCGTGCTCTACGAGATCGGCGACACCGGCGGCATCGTCTTCGCCCGCTTCACGCTCGACTGGCTGCGGACCGCCTGACGCGCATCACCCGTGCGGCACCCGGATGGCGAGCAGCGCGATGTCGTCGTCCGGGTGTGGCCCGGCCACCGCGGCCACGGCGTTCAGCAGGTCGGGCAGCGGCATGTCCCGGCAGGCGCCCAGGACGGCGATGACCTCGGCCGTCGCCTCGTCGATGGTGGTGCCCGGCCGGTCCACGAGCCCGTCGGTGTAGAGCAGCAGGACGGCGCCCGGCTTGAGGAACCGCTGGTGGTCGTGGCGCGGGCCGGGGTCCAGGCCGGGGAACAGCAGGATGCCGTGCTCCTCCAGGCACTCGGCCGGCGCGCCGGGACGCGCCAGCAGCGGCGGCGGATGTCCCGCATTGGTCCAGGTGAAACTCCAGCTCCCGGACCTGGCGGCCGGGGCCAGGTGACCGAGGAGGAGCGTTCCACTCAGGTGCAGGTCCAGCACCGTGCAGGCTTGCTGGAGCGCGGTGACGGCGGCCGCGGGCCCCAGCCCCGGATGGTCGAGCACGGCCTGGCGCAGCATGGCGCGGGTCTGCCCCATGACGGTGGCGGCCTGCATGTCGTGGCCGGTGATGTCCCCGACCGCGACGGTCAGCGCGGCGGCCGCCGGGGTCTGGCCGGGTAGTGGGAAGGCGTCGTACCAGTCGCCGCCCACGAGGTCGTCGGTCGCCGCGGCCAGGTAGAGCGCGGCGAGGTCCAGGCCCGGGGCGGCCGGCAGGTCGGTCAGCATCGCGCTCTGCAGCTGGCGGGCGACGCTGACCCGCTCGTCCAGCACGCTGGCCCGCTGCACCGCCTGGCTGACGTAGCCGGCGATCGCGGTGAGCACCGCCCGTTCCGAGGGGCCGGCATGGTGCGGCTCGCCCCAGCCGATCAGCAGCACCCCGTGCACCTCGCCGGCGTGCGCCAGCGGCACGCACACCAGCGCGTGGACGTCCAGCAGGGCGAACGCGCCCGCGACGGCCTCGCCGTACGCGCGGGCCAGCTCGCCGGGGTCGCCGGCGGAGACCAGCCGCCGTTCCCGCGCCGCGTGGGCCAGCGGGTGGTTCTCGTCCAGCGCGCAGGAGAGCGCGGGCCCGGCGCCGGGCGGCACCGGCTCCGTCTCCGTCACCGGCATGGGGCGGAGCCGGCCGTCCTGGAGCAGGCTGAGGCTCGTGCGCACAGGCTTGAGCGGATCGCTGACCAGGTTGCGCAGCAGGTGCTGCACGTCGTCCAGCGTGGCCGCGCCCGCCAGTTCCTGCGAGGCGCGCAGCAGCAGCTCGGCGGCGTCCCATCCGGCCTGGGCCCGCACGCCCGCCTGCTCGGCCGCCATCCTGGCCTGCTCCGCGACGCGGTGGTCCCGCTCGGCGTCCTGCTGCGCCATCAGCGCGCTCCTGGCGGCGGCCCGCGACCGCAGCTCCGCCGAGCAGGCCGCGGCCAGATCCGCAAGGTCCGCCAGCTGCGCGTCGGTCCACGGCCGCGCGGCGGGGCCGGCCGCGCACAACACGCCCAGCACCTGGCCGGCGACGATCAGCGGCATCCCGGCGTAGGCGACCAGGCCCCATTGCCGCTCGGCGACCGGCGGCTGCGCGGCGAAGCGGGCGTCGTCCCGCACGTCGGTCACGATCAGCGGCTCGCCGGTCGCCGTCACCCGGCCGCACAGCGAGCGCGACAGCGGCAGCCGGCGCAGGGCGTCCCGCCCCTCCTTGAGCCCGACCAGGCCGGGCAGTGTCAGCCGGCCCGACCCCGCCAGCGCCACCAGCGCCACGGGCACGCCCATGACGCTCGCCGCGAGCCGGGCGAACCGCTCCATCCCCGCGTCGGGGACCGGTGCCACGCCGGCCGCCCGAGTGGCCGAATTGCGCATTTCCCCCCGTTCGGTTCTCATCTCGATCTCCGTACCATCAGGACAACGCCGTCCTACCCCGAACCCCGCCGACCCGATCGAAATTCGCCCGAAACCGCAGGTCACATGGGTTATGCGGAGGTGAGGCGGAAGGCGGGTCTTGATCCGCCGCCGTCCCGATCATTAGTCTCGGTGATCCGCGCACGTGCCCGCACTTGGAGGCCCGGTGAGCCCGGACACACCCCCCGACTTCGCGCGCATCGCCGCCGGGTACGACCCCGATCCCGCGCTGTCGATGTCCCTGCACGCCGACGCCTACACCGATCCCGCGTGGTTCGCCGTCGACCAGCGGGAGATCTTCGCGCGCACCTGGCAGTGGCTGTGCCACGGGGAGAAGCTGCGCGAGCCGGGCGGCTACGCGACGGCCACGGTGGCCGGCATGCCGATCGTGGCCGTCCGCGACGAGACCGGAACGCTGCGGGCGTTCTACAACGTGTGCAAGCACCGGGCGCACGAGCTGCTGTCGGGCTCGGGGGTGCGGCGCAGCATCGTGTGCCCGTACCACGCCTGGACCTTCGACCTGACCGGCCGGCTGCGGCGGGCGCGCAACACCGGCGGCATGCCGGGCTTCGACGCCTCCGCGGTGTGCCTGGACCGGATCCAGGTGACGGAGTTCGCCGGCATGGTCTACGTCAACCTCGACCCGGCGGCGGCGCCGCTGGCGGAGCAGGCGGCCGGCCTGGAGGCGGACATCCTGGCCCGCGCCCCCGACGTAGCCGAGCTGACCCTCGCCCGCCGGCTCACCTACGACATCGCCTCCAACTGGAAGAACGTCGTCGACAACTTCCTCGAGTGCTACCACTGCCACGTGGCGCACAAGGACTTCGTGTCCCTGGTGGACATGAGCACCTACAAGGTCACCACGTACGGGATCCACTCCAGCCACATGGCCAGCGCCGGCACGTCCGCGAACTCCGCCTACGACGTGTCGGGCGCGACGGTCACCGAGCACGCGGTCTGGTGGCTGTGGCCCAACACCTGCCTGCTGCGCTACCCCGGCCGCGGGAACTTCATGGTGCTGCAGATCATCCCCGACGGGCCCGGGCGCACCCGTGAGACCTGGGACTTCTACCTGGAGACCGCCGAGCCCGACGAGGCGGAGCTGGACAGCATCCGCTACATCGACGAGGTCCTCCAGGTGGAGGACATCGCCCTGGTGGAGAGCGTCCAGCGCGGCATGCGCACCCCCGCCTTCACCCAGGGGAAGATCGTGTACGACCCGGACGGGTCCGGCCTGTCGGAGCACGCCGTGCACCACTTCCACGGCCTGGTCCTCGACGCGTACCGGCGTGCCGGTGCGTGAGCGGGTGGTGCGAGTGTGTTAGCCTGAGGGGGTTGCAGTTATGGTACCCATAGGACTTATGCGCGCCTGACAGAGTGATCTTCGGGCGCGTTTTTTGTTGGCCGGTTTCTCCGGGGGGGTTCATTGCGGCGGCACGAGATTCACGAGGTGTGAATTCTCAGTAAACGGCACTGTCAGAAGGAGATCGACATGGCCACCGGTACCGTCAAGTGGTTCAACTCGGAAAAGGGCTTCGGCTTCATCGCGCAGGACGGCGGCGGTGCCGACGTCTTCGCTCACTACTCCAGCATCGTCTCCAACGGCGGCTACCGTGAGCTGGTCGAGGGGCAGAAGGTTTCCTTCGACGTCGTGCAGGGCCAGAAGGGCCTGCAGGCGGAGAACATCGTCACCGCCTGACCCCGGCGCATTCCGCCGCCGGCGCCCGCGCCTCGACGCGCGGGCCCGGCGGCTCGCCACGCCCGGATCACCGCCGGCGACGTCCGGCGCGTTTTCCCTGCTGGCTCGCTTTACGCGCAGGATGAGCGCATACTTGTGCAAATGAGACGTACTGCGCCCACAGTCCGGCGGCGGCCGCCCGGCAGCCCCTTCAGCACTCCGGAAATCCCGGCTCCGCCGGTCGAGGAATACGCGGTCGGCGACCGGGTCAGCCACGACAAGTACGGCCTCGGCCGGGTGCTCGCGGTCGAGCAGGATGTCGCCGTTCTCATTGATTTCGGCACCGCGACCTACCGCGTTCCCGCACCGAACGCCAAACTCGTGAAGCTGTGACGATCTTCGGCAGGCCGTCCGACGATCCGGAGGACGCACCATCAGCGACCCACCAGGTCACCCCGTACGCCGTCGCATAGTCGAAAGCGCCATCTTCAGCGCCCGCGACCGGTCCGGCCCCGAGGCCGCCCACTGGACCTGCCCCCATGGGCAGCACGTCGGCCAGGGCTGTGTGACCTGCTACCACGCCGCGGCCGAGGCCGACCCGGCGCTGCCGCTGTGGGACGCCGTGGCGTGGTTCACCTCGCCGAAGCCGATTCCGATCAAGGTTCTGCATGACGTGCACCGCCACGGCCGCCAATTCCTGCTCGACCAGCCCTCGACGCCCCTGGTGTTCCTGCTGAGCGGGCAGGCCCGGGCGGCTCAGGCGGTCGAGGCGGTGGCGGGGCTGATCGGGTTCCTCGTCGCGAACCGGAGCGTCGTCGACGACTTCACCGTGACGGAAGTGCGCGCCGTCCGGTCCTGAACGTCCCCGCCCTGGATCAGAGGCGGGGATCGAATTGGGGGTGGGGGGCGCGTTCGCGGGCGTGTTCAGCGACGCCGTCAGCGACCCGGGCCTGCGCGAGGTCCTGGCCACGCGGCTGCAGGACCCCTACCGGCGGGCGTTCCAGGACGCGCTCGGCTTCCGCAGCGTCGTCCACGCGCCCGCCTCGGCCCCCGTACGCAGGATCGCCCGCAGCACGGCCACGGTGACCAGCACGTCCGGCAGGGCGCGGTGCCGGTCGGCGGGCCTGGGGATGCGCAGGTGCCGCAGCAGCGCGTCCAGGTTGTGCCTGGGCAGCTCGGGATAGGCGAGGCGGGCGAGCTTGACCGTGCACAGCAGCGGGATGCCCGCCAGCACGGGGCAGTGCCGCCGCTGCCCGGCGACGCGGCCCGCGATGTGAACGTTTCAGTCATGACGTGCCCGGACGAGGTCGCCTGGAGTCCGGCGCTGGTGCCGGGCCGGCGAACGGGCCTATCGTGACGATCCCCGCTCCCCCGGCTCGCGAGAGAGACCCCCATGGCCTTCCTCCGACGTACCGTCCTGCCCGCCGCCCTCCTGCTGTCGGCCGCCGTGGCCGTCCCGGTGGCCGCGTACGCCGACACCTATCGCACCGCCACGTCCACCGGCTCCGGAGCAACCAGGGCCGCCGGAGCCGCCAACGCCGAGGCCAACGCCCGGGCCGAGCTGAACCGGCAGGCCGCCCAGGCGGGCGAGGTGTGCCCGAGCGTGTCCGTCTCGTCCAGCCTGGTGTACACGGCACCCGACGGGTCGGCGTACGTCTACCAGGCCACCGCGTCCGGCACCTGCGTCACCCAGCCCTCGCAGCCGAGCTACCCGGTGCCGCGCAGCGAGACCCGCCAGGCGGGCGGATCCACCCCGTCGGCCGCCGTCCAGGCCGGCTCCCAGGCGGCCCGCTCGGCGATCCTCGCGGCAGGCGGCTCCTGCACGGGCTGGGCCACCACGTCGGCCCTGGTGTGGGCGGCGCCCGACAGCAGCTGGTACGTCTACGACGTGACGGTCTCCGCCTCCTGCACCAGCTGACGGGCGCGGGCTCAGCGGTCGCGGCCGGTCAGCCGGCGCAGGCCGAGGAAGACGAGCACCAGGGCCACCACGAGGACGATCGGGCCGATGATCGCCCAGGTCGTGACGCCGCTCATCACGCTGCCGCCGACGATGCCCAGCCCCTGCAGGGTCCACACGAGCCCGGTCAGGGCCAGCAGGACGCCGAGGACGAGAAAGATCCGTGCCTTGACCATGTGAACGCTCCTCACGCGCTTTCGCTCGATCCTGCCGTACGGGCCGCGCGACGCCCAGTCAGGGGGCGCAGCCGGGTCGTTGTGCGGCTTCGAGTGCGGTCCGGATCGTGCGCAGGCTGTTCGCCAGTTCCTCCAGCGTGCCGGGGGGCAGCAGGCGGGAGGTCCAGCGCGCGATCTCCTCCTCGTACGTCAGCCGCGCCCCGCTCAGGGTCCGCACGCCGGAGGGCGTGAGTTCGAGGAAGGACGAGCGGCCGTCGGCGGGGTTCGCGACGCGGCGGCACCAGCCGGCCGCCACCAGCCGGTCCACCGACTTGCTCGCCGCGCCGACCGTGATGGCGACCTCGTGCACGAGGTCGAGCACCCGGCACTCGGGACGGCTGGAGATGACCGTCAGCAGGTCGTACTGGCCCAGCCGGATGCCGTGCTCGGCCCGCAGCCGGGCGTCCACGGCGTTCCAGAGCCGGGTCTCGGCGCGAACGAGGTCCACGAACAGCTCTCCGGCCATGAGAACTTCCCTTCCGATCGCGGGAATTGGATTCCGCGGAATCTTGTTGCAGGGTGCATTCCAAGGAATCTATCGGATGTGACCTGGAGGTCGCTCATGAGCCGTCACCAGCGGCAAGCCCTGGACGCCCTGCTCCGCAACGCGCCCAAGAGCCCGGACGCCACGGTCGCGGAGGCGCGGGCGGGGTTCGACGAGATGTTCCAGGCGCCGGCGCCGGAGGGCGTCACCGTCCGCGACGTCGCCCTCGGGGGGCGTCCCGCGCTGGAGTTCGAGCCTGGGGACGCGGCCGCCGGGACCGTGGTGCTCTACCTGCACGGCGGCGGGTACGTGGTCGGCTCCCCGCGCACGCATCGCGCCCTGGCGGGTGAGCTCGCGGCCCGCGCCCGTACCCGGCTGGTCTCGCCCGACTACCGGCTCGCCCCCGAGCATCCGTTCCCCGCGGCGGTCGAGGACGGGCTCGCCGCCTACCGCGAGCTGCTCGGGCAGGCCGAGAGCCCGGCCCACGTCGCCCTGGCCGGCGACTCCGCGGGCGGCGGGCTGGCGATCGCGACGCTGCTGGCGGCGCGCGAGGAGGGGCTGCCCATGCCCGCGGCGGTCGTGACGTTCTCCCCCTGGACCGATCTGACGCTCAGCGGCGCGAGCATCGAGACCAAGCTCGGGATCGACCCCATCTTCGTCCGGTCCGATCTGGAGGGATACCGCACGCACTACCTGGGAGAGCAGGACCCGTCCGCGCCGACGGCCAGCCCCGCGCTGGCCGACCTCACCGGGCTGCCGCCCCTGCTCATCCAGGCGGGCTCGAACGAGCTCCTGCTGGACGACGCGGTCCGCCTCGCCGCCCGTGCGGCAGCGGCCGACGTGGACGTGACGCTGCGGGTCTGGGGCGGGCTGCCGCACGTCTTCCAGCACCACACGGCGCTCGTCGATGAGGCGGGGGAGGCTCTCGACGACGCGGCGCGATTCCTCTTCCCCAGCGTCTAGTCCGGGACTGCGGGTTCCGTGGCGCGGCGGCGGCGGTGGGCGCGCGGGCGGCAGGGCGGGCCGCAGTAGCGGGGCGGCCGTCCGGTGGCGTGCACCCGCAGGACCTCGCCGCACTCCGCGCAGTGCCGTGGCCCGGTGGTTCCGTGACGCGCGGGCGCGGCCTGGTCACGGAACGGCTCGGGTTCCGTGACGGCACGAGCGCGCAGGCCGTCCAGCATCAGCCGCACCAGCCGCGCGCCCCGCTCCGCGTCCTGGTGCGCCGAGCGCAGGGCGACACCGCCGACGGCGAGCGCCGCCAGGTCGTCCCCCCGCAGGTCGGCGCGTATCGCGCCGGCCTGCTTCGCCTCGCGCAGCAGGCGCTCCATGGCCTCGCGGAAGCGCTGAGCCCCGGCGGCCAGAACGGCGCGCGGCCAGCCGTGGTCGGTGAGGGCGTCGCAGACGTGCCGGCGCCCCGCCGAGCGGTCGATCACCTCCAGCAGGAACCCGAACAGCGCGTCACCGGGCGTGGCGCGGGCCCGCCAGCGGCCGGCGGCGGACACCAGGTCCTCGACGTGTTCGGCGAGGACGGCCTCGATCAGGATCTCCTTGCTCGGGAAGTGCCGGTAGACGGTCCCCGCGCCCACCCCTGCGCGCCGCGCGACGCGGCCGAGCGACGCGCCGGTCCCCTCCTCGGTGAAGACCCGCGTCGCCGCACGGAGCACGAGCTCCCGGTTGCGGCGGGCGTCGGCGCGCCCGGCGGCCGGTGCTGCTGTCATGTCACGAAAACCTTGTCTGTGTCGGCGAAACGGGTGGAGCATTCCGGACCGCGCCAGTATCCCGCGCTCTATGGAAAGGGCACCATGACCACCGCGACACCGAACACCACCGACGCCCCCATCCTCGTCACCGGCGCCACCGGCAAGCAGGGCGGTGCCACCGCGCGCCGCCTGCTCGCCGGCGGCCGGCGGGTCCGCGCGCTGGTGCGCGACCTGACCGCGCCGGCCGCCACTGCGCTGGCCGCGGCGGGTGCCGAGCTCGTACGCGGCGACTTCGACGACCCGGCGAGCCTGCCGCCCGCGCTCGACGGCGTGGCCGCCGTGTTCGGCGTGCCGCCGGTGGCCTTCGGGCCGGACGGGCACGACACGGCTCTCGAGGTGGCCCGCGGCCGGGCGCTGATCGACGCGGCGGCCGAAGCGGGGGTCGAGCAGGTCGTGTTCAGCACAGTAGCCTCGGCGTCGGCCGTGTCGCGGGGGTCGGCGGGCAAGGCGCTGATCGAGGAGTACCTGCGCGACCGCGTCGCGCTGCCCACCGTGCTGCGCCCGGTCCGGTTCATGACGAACTATCTCGCCGCCGGGATCGCCGGGATCGACGGCATCTCCGGCGGCGTGCACCGGCACCTCTTCCCGCCGGACGAGCCCATGCAGGTCATCGCTCTGGAGGACGTCGCCGAGTTCGCCGCGCTCGCGTTCGCCGACCCCGCCAGGTTCGCCGGCCGGACCCTCGAACTGGCGGGCGACGATCCCACGCCGGTGGCCGCCGCCGCCGCGATCAGCGAGGCCACCGGCGTCCCGGTCCGGTACGAGCAGCTCACCGCCGACGAGCTCGCCCGGCTCGGTCCGGAGATCGCCGAGACCGGCAGGCGCTGGCAGGCCGGTCACCGCTGGCACGCCGACATCGAGGCGCTGCGCGTGGTCCATCCAGGGCTGCGCACCTTCGCCGGCTGGCTCGCCGAGTCCGGCGCCGCCGCGCTCCGCGCCCACCTCACCCGCACCCCGGCCCAGTGAGTCGGCCCGCCGGGCCGGGGTCGCCGCTCACGGTGGCGGAGGCCGCCCCTCGGCCGGGCGGGGCTCTCACGCCGCCGGCACCTCCAGCCGGGGCACCGCCGCGACCAGGGCCCGCGTGTACGGGTGGCGCGGCCGGGTGAAGACGTCCTCGACGTCCCCCTCCTCCACCACCCGGCCGTCCTTCATGACCAGCACCCGGTCCGCGACGTGGTGCACCACGCCCAGGTCGTGCGAGATGAAGACCATCGCGGTGCCGTACTCGGCCTGGAGGTCGGCGAGCAGGTCGAGGACCTGCGCCTGGACGGAGACGTCCAGCGCCGAGACCGGCTCGTCGCACACCAGCACGTCGGGGCGCGGCCCGAGGGCGCGGGCGATGGCGACGCGCTGGCGCTGGCCGCCGGACAGCTCGCGCGGATGGCGGTCGGCCGTCCGGGGCGGCAGGCCGACGCGATCCAGGAGGTCGAGCACCCGTTCGCGGCGTTCCCTCGCGGGCAGGCGCAGCGGCTCGGCGATGAGGCGGCCGACGGTGTGGCGGGGGTCGAAGGAGTCGAGCGGGTTCTGGGAGATGAGCTGGACGCGGTGCCGGAGGGGGCGGCGGGCGCGTTCCGGCACGTGGCTCCACTGCCGCTGGTGCAGGGCGACGCGGCCGTGCGCGGGTTCGAGGAGGGCGAGGGCGAGGCGGGCCAGCGTGCTCTTCCCCGAGCCTGACTCGCCGACGACGCCGAGCGTCTCCCCCTCGTGGAGGGTGAAGGAGACCTCGGCCACGGCGGGGCGCCGGTCGTAGGAGTGGCTGAGCGCGGTCGCGGCGAGGACCTGCGCGGACGGGTTCGGGGCGGGGCGGGTGCGCGGCGTGCCGGTGGTGAGCCGGGTGCCTCGGGAGGCCGCGGAGGGCACGGCGGCCAGCAGCGTCCTGGTGTAGTCGTGCGCGGGCGCGGCCAGCACCTGCCGGGCCGGGCCCTCCTCCACGACGAGGCCGTCCTTCATGACGAGGATGCGGTCGGCGACGGCGGCGACCACGGCCAGGTCGTGGCTGATCAGCAGCAGCGCCGTGCCCGCGGCCTTGCGGTCGGCGAGCAGGCGCAGGATCTGGGCCTGCACGGTGACGTCGAGCGCGGTGGTGGGCTCGTCGGCGATGATCAGGGCGGGGTCGGCGGCGATGGCGGAGGCGATGAGCACGCGCTGCCGCAGCCCGCCGGAGAGCTGGTGGGGGCGCTGCCCGGCGCGCAGCGCGGGCTCGGGCACGCCCACGGCGTCGAGCAGCTCCAGCACCCGCTCGGCGCGGCGGGCGCGGGGCACGACGTCGTGGACGGCGAGCACCTCGGCGATCTCGGCCGCCGCCGTGCGCAGCGGGTCGAGGGAGACCAGCGCGTCCTGCAGGACGAGCCCGGCGAACCCGCCGCGCAGCCGCCGCCAGTCGGCCGGGGTGAAGGCGAGCGCGTCGCGCCCGGCGACGCGGAACGACGCGGCGCGCACGGCGGAGCCCGGCCCGGCCAGGCCGAGCAGGGCGCGGGCGGTGACGCTCTTGCCGGAGCCCGACTCGCCGACGATCGCCACGCACTCGCCCGGCTCCACGGACAGGGAGACGCCGCGGACGACCTCGGCCGGGCCGAAGCCCACCCGCAGGTCCCGTACGTCCACCAGCGGTGACGTCATGGGGTTCTCCCTTCGAAACGGCGCTGCAGGCGGCGCCCTGCGACGGTCAGGCAGACGACGGTGAGCGTGATCGCGAGGCCCGGGAAGACCGCCTCCCACCAGGCGACCCGCAGGTAGTTGCGGGCTTCGGAGAGCATCGCGCCCCACTCGGCGGCGGGCGGCTGCGGCCCCATGCCGAGGAAGCTGAGGCCGGAGCCGGCGATGATCGCCGTGCCGAGCCCGATCGTGGCCAGCACGGGTATGGGGCCGAGCACGTTGGGCAGCACGTGCCCGGCGATGATCGCGGTACGGGGGCGGCCGAAGGTGACGGCCTGCTCGACGTAGCCGGAGCGGCGGACGACGAAGGTCTGGGCGCGGATCACGCGGGCGTAGGTGGGGATCTGGGCGACGGCGATGGCCAGGATGACGTTGCCCGTGCCGGGGCCGGTGATCGCCACGACGAGCAGCGCGAGCAGCAGCTCCGGCAGCGTGGACAGCACGTCGAACGCGCGGGTCAGCGTCTCCTCCAGCCATCGCGGCGACAGCCCGGCGGCCAGGCCGAGCAGCACGCCGCCGGTGACGGCGAGCGCGGTCGCGGCCACGCCGATGCTGATGGAGTGCCGGGCGCCGTGGACGACCCTGGCCAGCACGTCGCGGCCGAGGTGGTCGGTGCCGAGCCAGTGGGCGCCGCCGGGCGGGGCAAGCGCGGCCAGCGGGTCGGCGGCCAGCGGGTCGGCCGCGGTGAGCAGGCCGGGCGCGGCCACGGCCACGGCGAGCAGGGCCAGGAACGCCACCGGCAGGAGCGCCGCGGCGGGCGGGATCCGCAGGGGCGGCGCGTTCCGGGTGAGCACGCTCATGGCCGGACCTCCAGGTGCGCGTCCCGGGTGAGGGCGCTCATGCCCGGATCCTCGGGTCGATGGCCCGGTAGGCCAGGTCGAGCAGGGTGCTGATGGTCACGTACACGACGGCCGACAGCAGCACCACGGCCATCACGACGGGCATGTCGCGGCCGGTCACCGCCTGCATGGCCACCTGGCCGAGCCCCGGCCGCCCGAACAGGATCTCGGTGATCACCGCGCCGCCCAGCAGCGTGCCGGTGAACCAGCCGGCCAGCGTCACGGCAGGGATGAGCGCGTGCCGCAGCGCGTGCCGGGCGACCAGGGCGCGCTCGGTGAGGCCGCGCGCCCTGGCCGTCACCGCGAAGGGCTGCTCCAGCGCCCGTTCCAGCCCGCCGCGCAGCACCTGGCCGAGCACGCCGGCGATGGGCAGGCCGAGCGCGAGCGCCGGCAGCACCAGCGCCCGCGGCCCCTGCGCACCCGAGACCGGGAACCAGCCGAGTGTGAAGGAGAACATCGACAGCAGCACGATCCCGATGAGGAACGGCGGCACCGACACCGCCACCAGCTCGGCGGCCGAGGCCGCGCCGCGCGCCCACCTGCCCCGGCCCGCCGTGGCGAGCGCGATGACCCCGGCCAGCAGCACCCCGATGCCCGCCGCGGCGAGGGTGAGCTGCGCGGTCGGCCCCACCTGGCCCGCCAGGATCTCGCCGACGCCGCGCTGCGCCTGGTAGGAGCGGCCGAGGTCGCCGTGCAGCAGCCGCCACAGGTAGGACAGGTACTGGACGATCTCGGGCCGGTCGAGCCCCCACTCGGCGATGATCCCGGCCCGGATCTCCGGCGTGTCGGGGCCGTCGCCGACCAGGATGTCCACGGTGTCGCCCGGCGCGAGCAGCAGGGCGACGTACGAGGCGGTGGCGGCGGCCCAGAGCACCGCGAGCCCCGCGCCGAGCCGTCTGATCATGTGCCGATCCGGACGTCGTACGCGCTCGCGGGCGTGCCGGAGGCGGGCTCGAAGCCGAGCCCCTGCACGTTGCGGCTGGCCGCGAGCTGGTCGGCCGGGACGTAGATCGGGAACACCACGGCGTGCTCCTTCACGGCGGCCCGCTGCACCTGGGCGTAGAGCTTCTTCCGCGCGGCCTGCTCGGACGTGGCCGAGGCGGCGGCCAGCCACTTGTCCACCCGCGGGTCGGAGAAGTGGGTGCGGTTGATGGCGGCCTTCGCCGGCAGGATGAGGTTGAGCGCGGCCCCGGCGTCGGCGTCGCCGCGGGAGTTGCCGAACAGCTCGTACGCGTCCTCATCCAGGGCCTTCTGCGCGCTGCCCTGGTCGACGATCCGCACCTGGAAGTCGATGCCCGCGTTCTGCTTGACCTGGGCCTGGATCGCCTGGGCGAGGACGTCCCTGCGGTCGCGAATGTACGGGGCGGAGGCGACCTCGCGCACGGTGAGCCGCTTGCCGTCCTTGACGCGGAAGCCCTCGGCGTCGCGGCCGGTCCAGCCGGCGGCGTCGAGCAGGGCGTTGGCCTTGGCGACGTCGCCGCCGAAGGAGCCCTCCAGCGAGGCGTCGTAGAAGGGGCTGCGCCGGCCGACGACGCTCCACGCCCTGGTGGCGGTGCCCCGGTAGACGGAGCGCAGCACGGCGTCCACGTCCACGGCCTCGCGGAACGCCTCGCGCACCCGCTTGTCGTCGAAGGGCGGGTGCGAGGTGTTGAAGTAGTAGGAGTAGGAGGTGCCGGAGTTGAGCGACGTGTGCAGCGCCAGGGACGGGTCCTTCTCGATCAGGGCGACCTCGGTGGCGGGCACCCCCTCGATGACCTGGACCTGGCCGGAGGTGAGCGCGCCGACCCGCACGGCGGCCTCGGGCAGGAACCGGTAGGTGATCTCGGCCAGGTGGGCGGGGCCCTGGTGCGCGGCTCCGGCGGGCGGCCAGCGGTAGGCGGGGTTGCGGCGGTAGTGGATCTCCTGGCCCTGGACGTACCGGTCGAGGATGAACGGCCCGGTCCCGACCAGGTCGGGCCCGCCGAACTTGAGGTCCTTGGCGCTCTTGAGCGACTTCGGCGAGATCTGCCCCGCGTACGGCGAGGCGAGGAAGTCCAGGAACAGCCCGTCCGGCTCCTTGAGGGTGATTTTGAGCCGGTGCGGCCCGACGACCTCGGCCTCCTTGAAGGACCTGAGCTGGATGGCGGCCACGGCCGCGTTGTAGCCGGGCACGAGGAACTGGTCGAGGTTGGCCTTGACGGAGGCGGCGTCGAACGTCGCGCCGTCGTGGAAGGTGACGTCCTCGCGCAGGTCGAGCGTGTACGTCAGCCCGCCGTCCGACACCGTCCACGACGTGGCCAGCCAGGGGTGGTAGGAGCCGTCCTCGCCCTTGGCGAGGAGCGCGTCGAACTGGTTGAACACCAGCAGCCTCGCCTTGTTCTGCGACCACTGCTGGGGGTTGAGCGTGATGGGCTGCGTCTCGACGGCCCAGGTGAGCGTGGCGGGGGCGGCCTGCTCGGCGGCCGGCGTGCCGCAGCCGGCGAGGGCCACTACCAGGACGGCGGCGGGGGCGAGGCGTCTCACGGGCGGTCCCAGGCGTCGGCGAGCAGTTCGTACGAGCGCACGCGGTCCTCGTGGTCGTGGGTGATGGTGGTGACGAGCAGCTCGTCGGCCCCGGTCACCCGGCGCAGCACGCGCAGCCCGTCGGCGACCTGGCCGGGCGAGCCGACGAACCGGGTGTCGAGCCGGTCCTGGACGAGCGCGCGGTCGTCGTCGGTCCACACGTGGGCGTCGGCCTCGGCCGCGGTCGGGTACGGGATCGCGCCCGCGCCGGTCCTGATGCTGCGTACCCACAGGTCGTAGCCCTTGGCCAGCTCACGCGCCCTGGCCTCGTCCGCGGCGACGACCACGTCCGCGGAGACCATGACGTACGGCTCGGCCAGCGTGGCGGAGGGCTTGAACGCCTCCCGGTAGGCGGTGACGGCCTCCAGCACGCTGGAGGGGCTGACGTGGTAGTTGGCCGCGAACGGCAGCCCCCGCTCCCCCGCGACCTGGGCGCTCTGCCCGCCGCTGCTGCCGAGGATCCACACCTCCAGGTCGGCGCCGTCGCCGGGCACGGCCCGCACCTCGTGGGTGCCGGCCAGGAAGGCGAGCACGTCGTCGATCTGGCCGGCGAAGTCCGGCGTCCGCGCGCCCGGCTGCTGCAGCAGGGTGGCGGCGTGGGCGAGCTGGGGGTGCAGCGCCAGGCGGGAGTAGTCGAACGGCGGCGGGATGAGCAGCCCGTCCACGATCTCGCCAGCCGGCGGCCCCGGCGTCCGGCCGGCGGACGCCTCGGCGGCGCGGGGGCCCGGCGGCCCGCCGGCAGGCTCGGCGGCACGCGGCTCCGGCGGCGGGGCGGAGGCTTCGGCGGCGAGTTCGGCGCGGCGCTGGCCGGAGCGGCCGATGCCGAGGTCGATCCGGCCGGGGTGCAGCGCGTCGATGAGGCCGAACTGCTCGACCACCGACAGCGGCGTCTGGTGCCCGAGCTGCACGGCCCCCGACCCGACGCGGATCGTGCTCGTGGCCGCGGCCACGAGGGCGATGAGCACGGCCGGGGCGGAGCTGGCCACGCCGGGCGCGAAGTGGTGCTCGGCCAGCCAGTAGCGGCGGTAGCCGAAGCCCTCGGCGCGCCTGGCCAGGTCGATGGTGTCGCGCAGCGCCCGCGCGACGGTGCCGCCCGACACGACGGGGGCGAGGTCGAGAATGGACAGCGTCACGCGGCACCCCTGGAGGAGACGGCGACCGCAGCCGCGGGGACTGCGGCGGGAACGGCGGGGAACGGCCGGCTGGGGATCTCCGCGCGCAGCACGGGCGCGATCTCGGCCTGGAACAGCTCCAGCGCCCGCCGGTGCTGCGCCTGGGTGAGCCCGTCGGCGTCGGCGTGCAGGTGCATCACCTCGTGGCCGAAGCGCTTGTGGTAACGCAGCACCTTGTCGACGATCTGCTGCGGGCTGCCGACCAGGATGGAGCTGCGTTCGATGGCGTCCTCCAGGGTGGGGAAGACCACCGGCAGGCCCAGCTTCCGCTGGAACTCGACGCGGGCGTCGAAGACCGGCCGGTAGGTGGCGATCGCCTCCTGGGAGGTGGGTGCCGCGTAGTAGCCGGCGCTGCCGGCCCCCACGAGGGCGTCGGCGGGGTCGTGGCCGTAGAAGGCCCAGCGTTCGCGGTAGTGGTCGATCAGCTCGGCGTACGGGTCGATGGGGTGGGTGACGTTGGCCGAGAACAGCGGGTCGCCGTACCTGGCGGCCAGGTCGACCGACTCCTTGCTGGTGGCGCTGCCGTGCCAGACCCTGATCGGCCGTTGCAGCGGCCGGGGCCAGGTCTCGGCGTCGGTAAGCGAGGGACGGAAGCGGCCCTGCCAGGTGACCTTGTCCTCCCGCCACAGGCGGCGGAACAGCTCGTAGCCCTCCCGGTTGCGCTCCCACTGGTCCTCGGCGGTGACGTGGAACAGCTCGGCCTGGGCGGCGCCGTTGCCCTTGCCGATGATCAGCTCCAGCCGGCCGCCGGACAGGTGGTCGAGCGTGGCGTAGTCCTCGTAGGCGCGTACGGGGTCGAGCAGGCTCAGCGTGGTGACCGCGGTGAACAGCCGGATCCTGGACGTCAGCGCCGCGATGTGGCTGAGCACGACGGGCGGCGAGGAGGAGATGAACGGCCGCTCGTGCCGCTCCCCCACCCCGAACCCGTCGAAGCCCAGCTCCTCGGCGAGCACCGCGTTGCCGACGACCTCGCGGAAGCGTTCGGTGGGTGAGCGGTCATCGTTGTGCACGATCAGCGTGATGAGCAGAAATTTCATGACACCTCCGCGTAGCGGTTGGCGGGACGCGGCAGGCCGAGCAGCCCGCGCAGCGTCGCGGCCTCGTAGGCGTGCCGGAAGGCCCCGCGCCCGCGCAGCTCGGCCGTGAGCCCGCGGGCGATCTGCTCCAGGTCGTACGGCAGCGCGCCCGGCCGCAGCCGGAACCCCTCGATGCCCGCGCGCCGCCACGCCAGGAGCACGTCCGCCAGCTCGGCCGGGGTGCCGGTGAAGATCGCGGCGTCGGAGACGAGCTCGGCCCCGTTCAGCTCGTCGAGGCGTGCCTTGCGCCGGGCGGCGTCCGCCCCCAGGAAGACGACCAGGTCGGCGAAGATCTTCAGGTCCGCCGACAGCCCCCTGACCTCCTCGACGACGGCGCGGGCGTGCTCGGCCGAGTGCGGGGTCACGTAGACCACGTCCGCCGACGCGGCGGCGAACTCGTAGGGCAGCCGGGAGTGCGCGAGCGCGGTCACCACGGGCTGCCCCTGCGGCGGGCGCGGCGTGATCGACGGGCCCTTGACCGAGAAGAGCGGCCCGGTGAAGTCGGCGTAGTGGAGCTTGTCGCGGTCGAGGAAGCGGCCGGTGGCGACGTCGCGGATCTCGGCGTCGTCCTCCCAGCTGTCCCAGAGCCGCCGCGCCACCTCCACGGCGTCGGCGGCCTCGGCGAACAGCTCGCGTACGTGCGGGTGGGCGGACAGGTCCGCGCCGCCCGGCCGGTTGAGCACCTCCTCCAGGGGCGGGAACACGCGGCGGCCGAAGTGCCGCGCCTCGAAGGACCGGGCGGAGATCTGCGGCCGCCAGCCGGCCCGTCCCCCGCTGACGTGGTCGAGCGTGGCGATGCCGATGGCGACGTGGAACGGCTCGGTGTGGGTGGTGGTGGCGGTGGGAACCAGCCCGACGTGGCTGGTGAGCGGGGCCAGCCGGGCGGCGAGCAGCACCGCGTCGAACCGGCCGCGCACCTGGTCGGTGCGGTCGTCGGCGCCGTCGGTCAGGGTGGACTGGAGGCCGAGGGCGTCCTCGATGGTGACGAAGTCGAGCAGGCCGCGCTCGGCCTCGGCGACCAGGCCCGCCCAGTACCGCGCGGAGAAGACGTCGGCCGCCGACTCGCGCCAGGCGGCGGGGTGCCAGCCGGCGCCGTCCAGGGCCACGGCGAGGTGCAGTGTCACGTGAGCTCCAGGTGTTCGCGCAGGGTGGAGCCGGTGTAGTGGGTACGGAACGCGCCGCGTTCGCGCAGGATCGGCACCACCCGGTCCACGAAGTCGTCCAGGCCGCCAGGCGTCAGGTGCGGCACGAGGATGAACCCGTCGGCCGCCTCGGCCTGGACGTGCTCGTCGATCTGCCGGGCCACCGACTCCGGCGTGCCGACGAACGTCTGCCGCCCGGTGACCTCGATGACCAGCTCGCGGATCGACAGGTGCTTCTCCTCGGCGAGCGCCCGCCACTTGGCGGCCACGGCGGCGCGGTCCTTGATCGCCACCCGGCCCTGGGAGACGCCCTCGGACAGGTCGGGTTCGAGGTCCGGCAGCGGACCCTCCGGGTCGTACGCCGACATGTCCCGCCCCCACACCTGCTCCAGGAACGCGATCGCGGTCTGCGGCCCGACCTGGGCGCGGCGGATGGCGGCGGCGTTCGCGGCGGCCTCCTCCTCGGTGTCGCCCAGCGCGAACGTCGCCCCCGGCATGATCTTGAGCTGGTCGGGCCGGCGGCCGTAGCGGGACAGCCGGCGTTTGACGTCGGCGTAGAAGCGGCGGCCGTCCTCCAGCGAGCCGTGCGGGGTGAAGATCACGTCGGCGTGGGCGGCGGCGAACTCCCTGCCCTCGTCCGAGTCGCCCGCCTGGATGATCACCGGCCGGCCCTGCGGGGAGCGCGGCACGGTGGAGCGGCCCTCGACGTCGAAGTGCTCGCCGTGGAAGCGCACCTCGCCCACGGCGCCCGCGTCGCGGAGGAACCGGCCCGACGCGCGGTCCGCCGCGACCGCGTCCGGCGCCCAGGAGTCCCACAGCTCGCCCGCGAGCCGGACGAACTCGGCGGCCCGCCGGTAGCGGTCGGCCCGGTCGAGGTAGCCGCCGCGGCGGAAGTTCTCGCCGGTGAAGGCGTCGGAGGTGGTGACCACGTTCCAGGCGGCCCGGCCGTCGCTGAGGTGGTCGAGCGTGGCCAGGCGGCGGGCCAGCTCGTACGGCTCGTTGAAGGTGGCGTTGACCGTGCCGGCGAGGCCGAGCCGCTCGGTCACCGCGGCCAGCGCGCTGAGCACGGTGAGCGACTCCGGCCGCCCGGCCACGTCGAGGTCGTGGATGCGGCCCTTGAGCTCGCGCAGCCGCAGCCCTTCGGCGAGGAAGAAGAAGTCGAACGTGCCACGCTCGGCGGTCCTCGCCAGGTGGACGAAGGAGGCGAAGTCGATCTGGCTGCCGGAGCGGGGGTCGGCCCAGACGGTGGTGTTGTTGACGCCGGGGAAGTGCGCGGCCAGGTGCACGCGCCGGCGGCTCATCGCCGCCACCCCGGCGGCGTCTCCCAGGACGCGGGCAGCCCCTCGGTCGTCTCGCGGAAGGCGGGCAGCCGGTAGAGGTCGCGGGCGTACGGCCACAGGTGCTCGAAGTCGGGCAGTTCGCGCTCGCTGATCAGGTGGCCGCGATTGTGCTCGGCGTCGAACCTGGCCAGCGTCACCCACAGCCGCACGTCGGCCTCGGTGATCGTGTCGCCGGTGAGGTAGCGGTGCTCGGCCAGGCGCTCGTCGAGGCGTTCCAGCGCGGCCACGACGCGGTGGCGTTCCCGCTCGCGCTCGTCCTCGGTGGCGGCGCGGGCCACGCGGGTGACGCCGGCGTTGACGTCGTGGTAGACCCAGGCGTTCAGCGTGTTGATCTCGGGGCGCAGGGCCTCCGGGTAGAGGTCGGTCGAGGATGTGGCCCACCGCTCGAACTGGGTGGCCAGGTCGAGGGTGATGTCGGGGAAGTGGTTGCTGACGATGCGGCCGGTCTCCCGGTCCCACAGGACGGGGACGGAGATGTGGCCGCCATAGCCCTTCTCGGTGGCGTCGTACGCCTGCTCCAGCAGGGTGAAGCCGTTGACCGGGTCGGGGCCGCGGCGCTCGCGGAAGGCCCAGCCGCGGCCGTCGCGCTCGTCGTCCACGTACGACAGGGAGACGACGTCCTCCAGGCCCTTGAGCTTGCGGACGATCGCGGCGCGGTGGGCGTACGGGCAGACCCAGGCGGCGTAGAGGTGGTAGCGGCCGGGCTCGGCGCGGAAGCCGCTGGAGCCGTCGGCGGTGACGCGGCCCTGGAAGGGGTAGAGGGGGCGGTTCCAGTCCGGGGACAGGTGCAGGCGGCCGGAGCCGTAGTGGCCGTAGGCGACGTGGTCGACGGGGCTCGCGTACACCGGCTGCCTGGTGCTGATGGTGGTCACGGAGAGGCTCCAGGTCAGGATTCGGGGTGGGCCAGGAAACGGCCGAAACGGCCCTGGTGGTAGAGCAGCGGGCGGCCGGGGCCCCGCAGGTCGGCCTCGACGACCAGCCCGACGACGAGGATGTGGTCGCCGACCTCGACGGTCTCGTACGGCAGGCACACCAGGTGCGCCGAGACGTCCTGGAGCAGCGGCGCGCCCAGGGGGCCTGGCCGCCAGCGGGTGGGCTCGGCGAAGCGGTCCACGTTCCTGCTGGCGAAGCGGGAGGCCAGCTCGGCCTGGTCGTGGGCCAGCACGTTGACGGCGAAGTGGTCGGCGGCGCGCAGCGACGGCCACGTGGTGGAGGAACGGTCCACGTAGAAGGAGACGAGGGGCGGGTCGAGGCTGACGGAGGAGAAGGAGGTGGCGGTCAGCCCGGCGGGCCGGCCTTCGTGCTGGGCGGTGATGACGACGACGCCGCTGGCGTGCACGGCGAGCGCGCGGCGGAACAGGTCCGGGGTGACGGCGAGGTCGGACGGGGCCGCGGTCATGCCGCCACCTCCGTCCGTGCGCGGGAAGGGAGGTGGGGGAAGCTGACTGAAGAGTTGATCACGAGAGATCCTCACGACGAACGGCATGCTCGCGCGTGCCCGGGGCGTCCGGGACGCGCGGCGTTGACCTGGATCGGCGGCGTGGGCTGCGGCGGCCACGCCGGGGAACATGAAGACGGGGCGGGCTCGTACGGGCCCGCCGACGACCGTGATCAGCGACACTGGGCGCTGGCGACGTGGCAGAAGTCCACGTGGGAGCGCCTGGTCAGGAGAAGACCCTGCCTCATACGTCAGACGCTAGGCCGACGTCACCGATAAGTCAATATTCCCTACTGGTTTTGCCGGGAAATCTGAAAGGCGCCTTGGGCGGCGTGTCAACGGCCGGGCGGCGGCGATCGCGCGCTTAGCGTGAGCGCATGCGTGACCGGACGGGCCGGCGGTGGGCGGACTTCAGGGAATCACCGTTCCTCCCCGCGACCGTGCTCGTGCTGATCGTCGCCGCCGCCGCGGGGCTGTTCGCCGGGTCCTACACCTACGCCATGGCCGCCCCCACCCCGCACCGCGTGCCGGTGGCGGTGGTGGGCATCAGCCATCAGACCGTACGCGGCAAGGCCTTCGCCGCCGGCCTGGAGCAGCGGCTGAACGCCTCGCTCGCCCTGTCCTTCGAGCCCACCTTCGAGCGGGCCCGGCAGGCGGTCGAGGAACAGCGGGTCTTCGGCGTCATCGTCGTGCACGGGAACGACGCCACCTTCTACGTGTCGAGCGCCTCCGGCGCGTCGGTGGCGCAGCTGCTCACCGAGGCCGCGCCCATGGTCGCCCGGCAGGTCGGCATGAGGCTGACCGTGCGGGACCTGAAACCGCTGCAGCGGGGCGACCCGCGCGGGCTGGCGCTGTTCTACATCACGCTCGCGGCCGTGGTCATCGGGTTCGTCGGGGCCGTCCAGCTCAACGCGAACGCGGGCGGGCTCGCCCCGTGGGAGCGCATCGCGTTCACGGGGGCGTACGCGGCGCTGGGGGCGCTCGCCATCGTGGCCGCCGTCGACTGGGTGCTCGGCGCGCTCCGGCTGCCGCTGCCGGAGTCCTGGTTCATCCTGGCGCTGACCATGTTCGCGTCGGGGATGGTGTTCTCCATGTTCCGCACGCTCGTGGGGCGCTGGGCGATGGTGCCCACGTGGGGGCTGATGGTGCTGCTCGGCAACCCCTCGTCGGGCGGGGCGGTGTCCTGGCCGCTGCTGCCGTCGCCGCTGGGCGTGATCGGACGCTGGCTGCCGCCCGGCGCCTCGGTCAACGCCCAGCACACCGCCGTCTACTTCGGCGGGCATCAGCGGCTGATGCCGTTCCTCGTGCTGGCCGCCTGGGCGCTGGTGTCGTCCGCGGTCTTCCTGATCCGGGAGAACAGGAAGGGACGAGAACTTGGGTCTTGAAGTCGGATTCAATTCCGGATTCGGCGGAAACAGGACGGGATTGCCGCCCGCGCGCCTCGACGCCCGAAACAGCCGGCCTTCCTGAGTCCGTACGGGCGGGCGGCCCGCGACATGCCCGTATTCCCGCATACCCCGCGCAGGTGTTGCCCGAACGCCGGGCCCGCGCGGGCGGAGGCGCCTGGCCGCTCGCGCCTTTCTCCTGGTCACGATGGTTCTTCCGGACCCGGGCGGACCGCGGCTCCGGACGCCCGTGAACGCCGGGGAAAGGCGAATCGACGCGGCGGACGGACCGCGACTCGCGCAACCCTGAAGATCGCGAGTCAAGGGCGGCCCGCGCTTTGACGCGGTCCGGCGGGCCACGCGGACCCGGCCCACTATTCGCGACATGGCATTTGTGAGGATGCGGGTGTCTCTGAAGGGGACTACAGTATCCGCAAGCAACATCGGGGTTTGGAGCACCTTATGGCGAAGCGCATCGTGGAATCTTTTCTCGACGACCTCGACGGCAGTGAAGCGGAGGGCACCACGCGGTTCGCTCTCGACGGCACCGCCTACGAGATCGACCTGTCCGGCGAGAACAGAGAGAAATTGGAGAAGGCTCTGGCTCCCTTCATCACCAAGGCGCGCGCCGTCCGCGCGGGCAAGGAGCGCGGCCGTCGCGGGAGCGCCGGTTCGGCCCGTGACATGGGCAGGGAGAAGGCCACGGAGATCCGCAAGTGGGCCAAGGCGCAGGGCCTGCCCGTGAGCGAGCGGGGCCGGATTGCCGCGACTCTGATCAAGCAGTACGAGGCCGAGCATTAAGAAGTGACCGCATTTGCCGGCCACTCCTGTATCAGCTTCCGCGCCCTCGCCGTGACACCCCGGTCCCGGCGAGGGACATCATCGAGAACCGCCGCGCATTTGTTGTGAAGAGCCCGGGATTTCGCACCGAAACGACAGGAGACCGGCATGACGGTGGCCGAAGTGACGGTGTCCGAGGTGATGGCCGAGCTGGCCGCGCTGGAGGACCCGAAGATCCGCGCGGTCAACGCGAGGCACGGCGACGATCACGGCGTCAACCTCGGCGCGCTGCGCGCCCTCGCCAAGCGGCTGAAGACGCAGCAGGAGCTCGCGCGCCGACTCTGGGAGACGGGTGACACCGCGGCCCGGCTGCTGGCACTCCTGATCTGCCGCCCCAAGGCGTTCGAGCGCGACGAGCTGGACGCCATGGTGCGCGAGGCGGGCGCGCCCAAGGTGCACGACTGGCTCGTCAACTACGTGGTGAAGAAGAGCCCGCACGCCGAGGAGCTACGGCTGGCCTGGCTCGCCGACCCCGACCCGGTGGTCGCGAGCGCCGGGTGGGCGCTGACCACCGAGCGCGTGGCGAAGAAGCCCGCCGGTCTCGACCTCGCGGGGCTGCTCGACGTCATCGAGGCCGGGATGAAGGGCGCACCCGACCGCCTGCAGTGGGCGATGAACCACTGCCTGGCGCAGATCGGCATCGAGCACCCCGAGCACCGCGCCCGCGCCGTCGGCATCGGCGAGCGCCTGGAGGTGCTCAAGGACTACCCGGTCTCGCCGGGGTGCACGTCCCCGTACGCGCCCGTCTGGATCGAGGAGATGGTGCGCCGGCGGAACGGCGAGTAGGGCTCGCCTCAGCCCGCCGCCAGGGTCTGGGCCGGGCCGCCGATGTCCTGCCAGGCGCCGCCGGACCAGCGCAGGATCCGCGAGCGGTTCCCATTCAGTACGTACACCGCGCGCCGGCCGACCGCCACCTCCGCCCCGGACGGGCCGATGTCCCGCCAGGTCTGGTCGGCGACGCCGTTGTCGGCGTCGGCGAGGACGCGCAGCCGGGAGCGCGACGGGTCGGTGGAGAACAGGCCCGCCCTGCCGCCCCACAGCTCCGCCGCCTCGCCGGCCGCGTACGCCCAGATCGGCCAGGGCTCGGTCCGGTCGTCCGGCTGCCAGCGGTTGACCAGCGTCCGGTCGGGGGTCAGGCCGTACAGGTCCTCACCGGTGAGCGCGAACGAGGAGCCCGCCGAGCCGATCCGTTTCCAGGCGAAGGGGCGGCCGGTGTACCGGTAGATGAAGCCCGTTCCCGGCTCGGTCGCGAACAGGCCGGGGTCGCCGCCGTACAGGCGGGCCGCCGGGCCGCCGATCGTGGTCCACGCCGTGCCCTCGCCGTCCCACGCGGCGACCGATCCGCCGTCGGCGGCCAGCCGGAAGACGTGCTCGCCGCTGATCGCGAACTCGCGGCCCGGCTCGCTGATCAGCGACCAGCGGCCCGGCTCCCCCTCGTAGCGGTAGAGGCGGTCGTCGGAGCGGGTCGCGAACAGGCCCGCGGGCCCGAGGTAGAGGCGCTTGGCCTCGTCGCCGATCCTGGTCCACCCGGCCGCGTCCGTGCCGTCCCAGCGGAAGACGCCGACGCCGGCCGGGCCCACGGCGAACACGGCGTCCTCACGGGGCGGGCCCCGGACGAGCAGCACGACGAGCGCGGTGAGGAGCGTGAGCGCGGTGCCACCGGCGGCCAGAAGCAGCGGACGCGACCACCGCCGCCGTCGCGCCCCCACCGCCACGAGCGGGCCGCCGGCCACCCCCACGGGCGGGTCGCCCACCGCCGCCTCGTGGAGGTCGCCGGCCGCCTCGGCGACCCCCGCCGGCGCGGACCTGCCGCCTTCCGCTCCAGCAGCCGCCTCCGGCATGGGTGCCGGCACCTGGGCGGCGGTGGCCGCCGCGTGGAGGTGGGCGGCGGTCGCCAGTCGCGCCCGGTGGGTGTCCTCGTCCGGTGTGTGGTCCCGTACCAGCCGGTTCAGCAGCTCCAGCGGGATGATCTTCAGGCCCGCGCGGTACTCGCCCCAGAGCGTCTTGCCCACGTGATACCGCGCGGCGAGCTCGCGGACGGTCGACCCGGCCGTGAGGGCCAGCAGGAACTCCGCCAGCGCGTTCGCCTGCTCCGTGCTGCCGCGGGGGCCGCCCTGGGGCCTGCCCGCCCTGCGGTTCATCCCGCCGCCTCCTCCCCCGTTCCCTCCATCCGATGATCAAGTCAACAGAAGGAGTTGTCCGCGGACAACACTTTGTCCGCGATCGATCAGGGGCTCTCCCGTACAACATCGGCGCCGTTCACCATCGGAGTCGCCGGATGACCAGCGTCCACGGGAGGACTTCATGACCGGATCCGTCATCGCACGGCTCGCCACGGCGGCCGTGCTCACCACCGCACTCGCCGCCTCACCCGCCGCCGCGGCCGGGTACACCCCGGAGCGGGTGTGCGGCAGCGGTTTCCACGTCCTGTCCGAGCACACCAGGTCGGTGACCGACCACACGAACACCTTCTACGGTCAGGTGTTCCTGCTCTACAACGGCCTGACCGGGGAGCACTGCGCCGTCAACATGAAGAGATACGACGTCGGCACCCTTACCAGGACCTCGGTGACCCTTCGCGTGCGCGCCGACCTCTTCGTCCCCCAGCGCGACGAGCCGGACGAGGGCGCCTTCCGGTACTACGCGGGACCGGTGTATGTGAAGGCGCACGGCAGGTGCGTCGCCATGAACGGGACCGCCGACGCCCCCGGCGCCGCGGACGCCTCCAGCGGATGGGGCCGCTGGGTCGAGTGCGGCCGCAAGCAGGCCCTGGGAGGCGGCATCCGCCGGTCATGACACCCGCCGCACCCTCCGCACCGCCCCTGCCTCCCGGCCCGGCTCCCGGGAGGCGGTGGGCGGAGGGCGGTCAGCGGCCGATCGGGTGCCAGACGGTCTTGATCTCCACGAAGGGACGGACGCGGGCGAGGCCGGGGTCGGCGTCGGTCCAGTCGTCCTTGGGACCGGGCCGCAGGACGCGCTTGAGCGTGGTCGCCGCCAGCTCCTCAAGCTCGCCCGCGAGGCCGCCCGCGCCCGCCAGGTCCAGCGCGTTCACGTCGGCGTGCCCGGCGAGCGGCGGGGCCAGCTCGGCGAGGCGGCCGGTCAGGATGTTGGCCACGCCGCCCGGCAGATCGGAGGTGGCCAGCGCCTCGGCGAGCGTGACCGCGGGCAGCGGGGCGCGCTCGTCGGCGACCAGCACCGCCGTGTTCCCCGACGTGATCACCGGGGCGAGCACGGAGACCAGCCCGAGCAGCGAGGAGCCGCCCGGCGCGAGCACGCCCACGACGCCGGTCGGCTCCGGCTCGGAGAGGTTGAAGAACGGGCCCGCCACCGGGTTCGCGCCGCCCACCACCTGGCTGATCTTGTCGGCCCAGCCGGCGTAGTAGACCCACCGGTCCACGGCGGCCGACACCAGCTCCTGCGCCCGCTCCGCGCTCACGCCGTCGGCCGCGGCGACTTCGGCGGCGAACTGCTCGCGCCGCCCCTCCATCATCTCGGCGACGCGGTAGAGGATCTGGCCCCGGTTGTAGGCGGTGCGGCCCGACCAGCCGGGGAACGCCTTGCGCGCCGCCACCACGGCGTCGCGCACGTCCTTGCGCGAGCCCAGCGCGGCGTTGGCGAGGTGGGATCCGTCCGCCGACGTCACGGGGTAGACCCTCCCTGATTCCGAGCGCGGGAACGCGCCGCCGACATAGAGCTTGTACGTCCTGCGCACCGCGATGCGCGGCGGGGTCTCAGC
This sequence comes from Nonomuraea sp. LP-02, assembly GCF_036289125.1. Lineage (NCBI taxonomy): Bacteria > Bacillati > Actinomycetota > Actinomycetes > Streptosporangiales > Streptosporangiaceae > Nonomuraea > Nonomuraea sp. LP-02. The sequence continues at coordinate 2,208,653 of NZ_JAXCLK010000001.1, forward strand.
CAAGGTAGGCCTCCAATCCGAGCAGTCCGCCCTCGCGGCCGTACCCGGACTCCTTGTAGCCGCCGAAGGGACTGGCGGGATCGAACACGTTGAAGGTGTTGGACCAGACGACGCCGGCGCGCAGCCGGCTCGCGGTCCAGAGCATCAGGGAGCCCTTCTCCGTCCAGACGCCGGCCGACAGCCCGTACGGCGTGTTGTTCGCCTTGGCGACGGCCTCCTCCGGCGTGCGGAAGGTGAGCACCGACAGGACCGGCCCGAAGATCTCCTCCCGGGCGATCCGGTGCGCCTGCGTGACGCCGGTGAACACGGTCGGCCGGAACCAGTAGCCGCGCTCGGGCAGCGGGCAGGACGGCGACCAGCCCGTGGCGCCCTCAGCCTCGCCGGCGGCGGCCAGCTCGCGGATCCTGGCGAGCTGCGCGGCCGAGTTGATCGCCCCGATGTCGGTGTTCTTGTCCAGCGGGTCGCCCAGGCGCAGCAGCTCGATGCGGGCGCGCAGCCGTGGCAGCAGCTCCTCGGCGATCGACTCCTGCACCAGCAGCCGCGAGCCGGCGCAGCAGACGTGGCCCTGGTTGAAGAAGATGCCGGACACGATGCCCTCGACGGCCTGGTCGATGGCCGCGTCGTCGTAGACGATGTTGGCGCCCTTGCCGCCGAGCTCCAGCGTGAGCCGCTTGCGGGTGCCCGCGACGGCGCGGGCGATCTGCCGGCCCACCTCGGTCGAGCCGGTGAAGGCCACCTTGTCGGCCTCGGGGTGGGAGACGACGGCCCGGCCGGTGTCGCCGGCGCCGGTCACGATGTTGACGACGCCGGGCGGCAGGCCGGCCTCCTGGCAGATCTCGGCGAACGCGAGCGCCGTCAGCGGCGTGGTCTCGGCCGGCTTGAGCACGACCGTGTTGCCGGCGGCGAGGGCGGGCGCGACCTTCCACGCGAGCATGAGCAGCGGGAAGTTCCACGGGATGACCTGCGCGGCCACGCCGAGCGGCTTGGTGCCGAGGCCGGTGTGCGCGAGCTTGTCGGCCCAGCCGGCGTAGTAGAAGAAGTGCTGCGCGACGAGCGGCAGGTCGACGTCGCGGGTCTCCTTGATCGGTTTGCCGTTGTCGAGCGACTCCAGCACGGCCAGCTCACGGGCGCGTTCCTGGATGATGCGCGCGATGCGGAACAGGTACTTGCCGCGCTCGGCGCCCGGCAGCCGCGACCACACCCGCTCGAAGGCGCGGCGGGCGGCGGCGAAGGCGCGGTCCACGTCGGCGTCGCCGGCGGCGGCCACCTCCGACAGCGGCTCCTCGTCGGCCGGGTTGACGGTGACGATGCGCGCGTCGCTCTCGGCCGCGACGAACTCGCCGTCGATGAACAGGTCGTACGACGGCCGGATGGACACGATGGCTCGTGACTCCGGCGCGGGCGCGTACTCGAAGATCTCCACGCCTCTCCCTAGTCGATGGTGTAGTAGTCGGGCCCGGAGTACTGGCCGGTGCCGAGCTTGGTCCGCTGCATGAGCAGGTCGTTCAGCAGCGTCGAGGCGCCCAGCCGGAACCACGCGGGGTCCAGCCAGTCGTCCCCGGCGATCTCCTTGACCAGCACGAGGTAGCGGATGGCGTCCTTGGTGGTGCGGATGCCGCCGGCCGGTTTCACGCCGGCCTGCCGCCCGGTGGCGGCCCGGTAGTCGCGGACGGCCTCCAGCATCACCAGCGTGACCGGCAGGGTGGCCGCGGGCGCGACCTTGCCGGTCGAGGTCTTGATGAAGTCGGCCCCGGCGTGCAGCGCCAGCCACGACGCGCGGCGCACGTTGTCGTAGGTGACCAGCTCGCCGGTCTCCAGGATGACCTTCAGGTGCGCCTCGCCGCACTCCTCCTTGACGGCGACGATCTCGTCGAACACCTTGGCGTAGTCGCCGGCCAGGAACGCTCCACGGTCGATGACCATGTCGATCTCGCTCGCTCCCGCCGCCACCGCGCTGGCCGTGTCGCTCAGCTTGACCTCCAGCGACGTGCGCCCGGCCGGGAAGCCGGTGGCGACCGAGGCGAGCTCGACCCCGGTGCCGGCCAGCGCCCGCGCCGCGGTGGAGATCATGTCGGGGTAGACGCAGAGCGCGGCGACCGAGGGCACGCTCGGGTCGGCCGGGTCGGGGCGCACGGCCTTGGCGGCCAGCGCGCGTACCTTGCCGGGGGTGTCGGACCCTTCGAGCGTGGTGAGGTCGACCATACGGATGGCGAGGTCGATGGCCTGCCGCTTGGCCGTGGTCTTGATCGACCGGGTGGCCAGGCCGGCGGCCCGCCGCTGGACGCCGACCTCGTCGACGCCCGGCAGTCCGTGCAGATAGGCCCGCAACGAGCCGGGAATGGAGTCAGGCACGAGCGCCACGCCTCTCGATGAGCAGGTTGAGTACGAGGGCGACCAGCAGGATGAGGCCGGTCACCACCATCTGGAAGAAGGAGCCGAGGCCGAGCAGGTTGCACAGGTTGCGCAGCACCGACAGCAGCAGCACCGCGACGAACGTGCCGAACACCCCGCCCCGGCCGCCGAACAGGTTCGTGCCGCCGAGCACGACGGCCGCGATCGCGTCCAGCTCCAGCCCGTTGAACGCGGTGGGCTGGCCCACGGTCAGCCGGGAGGTGAGCAGCACCCCGGCCAGCGCGGCCAGCCCGCCCGACACGGCGAACACGGTCGTGATCACCCCGCGCACCGGCAGGCCGGACAGCCGGGCGGCCTCCTTGTTGCTGCCGACGGCGTAGACGTACTCGCCGAAGGTGGTGCCGCGCAGCACCACGGCGGCGATCACGGTGATCACCACGAAGATGATGCCGACGATCGGCACGTAGCCGATGAACCCGCCACCGAGGAGCTGGAACCCCTCCGAGCCGCCCGCCTCGGCGGGCTTGCCGTCGGTCAGCAGGTACGTGAGCCCGCGCACCGCCGTCAACCCCGCCAGCGTGGTCATGAACGACGGCAGCGTCAGGTACGCCGACAGCCCGCCCATGAACGCGCCGAACACCGCGCCGGCCGCCACGCTGATGAGGATGGCCGGCAGCACGGGCACGCCCGACCCCATGAGCAGCGCGATCGTCATGCCGCCGAAGGCGGCCACGCTGCCCACGGACAGGTCGATGCCGGCCGTGAGCACGACCATGGTCATGCCGATGGCCACGATCCCGGTGAGCGAGGACTGCTGGAGCAGGTTGGCGATGTTGCGGCCGGTCAGGAACTGCGGCGCGAGCAGCGAGGCGACCACGCACAGGCCGAGGAAGACCAGCAGCAGGTTGGACTTGACGATCAGGTCGGCGCCACGGCGGGCGCGGGGGCGGCCTTCCTGGGTGGCGGTGTCGGCCACGGTGGAAGCTGTCATGGTGCGGCTCCTGTGATGACGGTGTGCGCGATGACGTTCTCGGGGCTGACCCGGGGGTCGAAGTGCGCGACGTTGCGGCCCTCGTACAGGACCTCGATCCGGTCGGCGTTGGCGGTCAGCTCGTTCAGCTCACTGCTGGCGAGCAGGACGGCCACGCCCTGGTCGGCCAGGTGGCGCACCTGGCGGTAGAGGTCGGCCTTGGCGCCGACGTCGAGGCCGCGGGTGGGCTCGTCCAGCAGCAGGACCCTGATCCCGCCGCGGGTGATCCACTTGGCCAGCACGACCTTCTGCTGGTTGCCGCCGGAGAGCTGGCCGACGAGCTGGCCGGGGCCGGATGCCTTGACGCCGAGGTCGGCGAGCGACGGCGCGGTCAGCCGGCGGCCGGTCCGGCCGGGCAGCAGCCACGGCGGCCTGCCGAGCGCGCCGATGGCGGCGTTGCGGCTCACGGACAGGCCCAGCATGAGGCCCTGTTCCTTGCGGCTCTCGGGCACCAGGGCGAGGCCGGCGCGGACGGCGGCGGCCGGGCTGGTGGTCCTGAGCGGGCGGCCGTCCAGCCGGGCGTCCACCTGGGCCTTGAGGTCGCCGAACAGGGCGCGCAGCAGGGTGGTGCGGCCCGCGCCGCCGAGCCCGGCCAGCCCGACGACCTCGCCGGGCCGTACGTCGAGGTCGCGCACGTCGAGCAGCCCCGGCACGTGCGCCCGTTCGACGCGGAGCAGCGGCTCGCCCTGGGGGGCGGGCCGGTCGGTCGCGCCCACGAGCTCCCCGGCCTCGCCGATCATGGCGGCGACGAGCTCGTCCGGGCCGGTCGAGGCCAGGTCGTAGACGCCGACCGCGCGGCCGTCCCGCAGCACCGTGGCCCGGTCGCCGATCTCCATGACCTCGTCCATGCGGTGCGAGATGAAGATCACCGACCGGCCCTCCGCGGTGAGTGACCTGATGACCTCGAACACGGCCAGCAGCTCGCTCTCGCCGAGCGTCGCCGACGGCTCGTCCATGACGATCACGCGGGCGTCGGCCGTCAGCGCCTTGGCGATGGCGGTGAGCTGCTGCGCCGCGATGGGCAGGTCGCCGACGCGGGCGGTCACCGGGAAGCTCGCGCCCACCCGGTCCAGCGCCGCGCGGGCCAGCTTGGCGCGCTGCCCCCGCCGGACGAACGGGCCGAGCCTGGGCGCCCGGCCCAGCAGCAGGTTCTGCGCCACGGTGAGGTCGGGCAGCAGGTCGAGCTCCTGGTAGATCACGGCGATGCCGGCCGCCAGCCCGGCGTGCGGGGTGGCCGGCGCGTACGGCTGCCCGTCCAGCAGGATCGTGCCCTCGTCCGGCCGGTACGACCCCGCGAGGATCTTCATGAGCGTGCTCTTGCCCGCGCCGTTCTCGCCGAGCAGGCAGTGCACCTCGCCGGGCCGCACGCTCAGCTCGACGCCGTCGAGGGCGACGGTGCCGGGGAACCGTTTGACGATCCCGGTCATGCGCAGGCGTTCCGTGGTGGCCGTCATGCCGCCTCCAGCAGGTGTCGGGCGTTCTGGTCGTCGGTGATGAGCACGTCGCACAGCCCGCTCGACACCACCGCCCGGCACACCGCCCGCTTGGCCGCGCCGCTCACCAGCGCCACCGAGGTGGTGGCCGAGCGCAGCACGTCCAGGGACAGGCCGAGGGTGCGGCCGTCGAGGTCGGGGTCGACGATCTGCCCGCGCGCGTCGATGAAGCGGCCGAGCACGTCGCCCACCGCGCCGGCCCGCGCGAGGCGGGCCAGGTCGTCCGCGTCGATCTGGCCGGAGTCCACCAGCACCGAGTCGCTGCCCATCCCGCCGGGGCTGTAGAGGAACAGGTCGGCCCGGGTGGCGAGGGCCAGCACGTCGGCGACGGCCCGGTCGCTCTCCAGCACCGCGCGGGTGCTCTGCTGCTGGAGTATCGCCGGCGCGGCCAGCAGCGTGGCGGTGCCACCGCCACGGTGGGCGATCATGCTGGCCATGCTGTGCGCGCTGGTCGGCTGGCTCGAGCGGCTGAGCGCGCCGTTGATCTGCACCACGTGGACGCCGGTGGCCCAGCCGCGGGTCAGCGCCTCGGCCAGCCGGTCCAGGGTGCGGCCCCACGACACGCCGATCAGGCGGGGCGCGGGCCGCATCTCCATGAGGTGGTCGGCGCCGGCCGCGCCGACCCGGTCGCGGACCTGCTCGGGGTCGCCGTCGACCGAGACCACGACGGCGTCGCGGAGCCCGTACCGCTCCTTGATCGCCTGCTCCAGCGAACGCACCCGGGAGCGCGGGTGCAGCACCTCGATGCGCACGATGCCGGCCTCGCGCGCCTCGGCCAGCATCCGGCCCACCTTCCAGCGGGTCAGGTGCAGGGCGTGCGCGATCTGCTCCTGGGTCTCGCCGTCCTCGTAGTAGCGGACGGCCACCTGGTAGAGCTGCTCGTCATCGCTCATGGCGGGCTCCGCTGAGCTTGTGGGAGATGCCCGTCGTCGCGGCCGTCGCCTCCAGGTAGTCGGCGTAGCCGGCCCGGTACGCCTGCGCGTGCGCGGCGACCGGCTCGACGGTGCGGACCTTGGGCGCGTACGCGGCCGCCGCCTCCGCCAGGGAGTCGTGCCGCCCCGTGCCGGCGGCGGCCAGCACCGAGCAGGCCCGCAGCGTCAGGTTGTCGCCGGTGACCAGGTGGACCGGGCGGCCGAGCACGTCGGCGGTGGTCCGCAGCCACAGCTCGTTGTGCTGGATGCCGCCCGAGACGAAGATCTCCTCCACGGGGACGCCGCCGGCGGTGAAGGAGTCGATGACCTGGCGGGTGCCGTACGCGACGCCTTCGACGGCCGCCCGGTAGACCTGCTCGGGGGTGCTGGCCAGGGTGAGGCCCAGCACCGCACCCCTCAGCCGCGGGTCACGCAGCGGGGTCCGGTTGCCCATGAAGTAGTCGAGCACGATCAGGCCGTGCTCGACCGGCGGCAGCTCCGCCGCCGCCTTGATGAGACCGCCGATCTCGGCGCGCGGGCGGCCGATGAGGCCCTCGCCGGTCCAGGCGAGGACCGAGCCGGCGCTCACCTGCCCGCCCTCGACCAGCCAGCGCCCGGTGCGCAGCGCGTCCGGGTACGGCCCCCACACCGTGGGCGGGAAGACCGGCTCGGTGATCTCGGTGACGAAGGCGTTGGAGGTGCCGCAGACGATCGACACCTGGCCCTCGTGGCCGCCGCCGATCGCCAGCAGCGACAGGTGGGCGTCGATCCCGCCGGACACCACCGTGGCCGGTCCGGTGACGCCCAGCTCCTCGCGGGCGGCCGCGGCGAGCGGCCCGACGGGGTCGCCGACGGGCACGATCTCGTCGGGGAGCTTGGCGGCCAGGTCGGCGACGCCGAGCCGCTCGTACAGGTCGTGCGGGAAGCCGGCGCCGCGCGGGTCGTAGTTGCTCTTGCAGACGGCGTTCATGCGCGAGCCGGCCCAGCGGCCGGTGAGCCGCCACACCATGTAGTCGACGGCCTCGACGATCCGCGCGGCGGCCCGGTAGGTCTCCGGCTCGTGCCTGGCCAGCCACATCGCCTTCGGCACCAGCCACTCGACGGCGTCGCAGCCGCCCGCGTAGCGGAGGACCGGGTGGCCGGTCCGCGCGGTCAGCTCCGACTCCTCGCCGGCCCGGCCGTCCATCCACAGCAGCGCCGGGCGCAGCGGGCGGCCCCGCTCGTCGAGTACGGCCACCGTCGAGGCGGTGGTCGCCACGGCGACGCCCTCGACCTGCGGGCCGCCGGCCTCGGCGAGCGCCTGCCTGGCGGCGGACACGCTCGCCCGCCACCAGTCGTCCGGGTCCTGTTCGGCCCAGCCCGGCCTGGGGAAGCGGGTCGGGTACCGCTCGGCGCCCGACCCCAGCAGCGCCCCCTCTGCGCCGTAGACCGCCGCGCGGGCGCCTTCGGTCCCCAGATCGAGGGCGAGGAACGCAGCCATGCTCACTCCTCGTTCGGCAGGAAGAGAACCTTGGAGCTGAAAATGGAACGTTCCCCGAGAGCCGCCATGGTCTCCGGCAGGGCGTCCAGGCCCAGCTCGTGCGTGATCATGAACTTCCATGCCAGCTCGCCCGAGGCCAGCGCGCGGGCCGCGGTCCGCCACTCCTCCCCGGGGAACGGCGCGGAGAAGGAGTTCCAGGCGCCGTGCAGGGTCACCTCGCGGCGCAGGAACGAGCTGAACGTGGCCTTCGGCAGCACCACGGGGTCGTGCGGGATGCCGATGAACACCGCCTCGCCGTGCCGGGCCGTCAGCGCCACCGCCTGGTCCACCGTCGCGGGCACGCCGGCCGACTCGATCACGATGTCGTAGCCGTCGCCGGCCACCTCGGCGGCGGCCTCCGCAGCGGTCGCGGTGCGGGTCGCGCCCGCCTCCACCGCCATGGCGGCCTTCTGTTCGTTCAGCTCGACGACCAGCACCTCGGAGGCGCCGGCGAGCCTCGCCCACTGGACGGCGAACAGCCCGATCGGGCCCGCGCCGACCACCGCCACCCGGCGGCCGCCGCGCATCTTCGTCCGCCAGAGCGCGTGCAGGGCGATCGCCGCCGGGTCCAGCATGGCCGCGGCCCGGGGGTCGAGGTCGGCCGGCAGCACCATGAGGTTCTCGTCGGGGACGGTGACGTACTGGGCGTACGCGCCGTCGCGGCGGCTGCCGAAGTAGCCGTAGTTCTTGCACAGGCTGAAGTGGCCCTGGCTGCACGGCTCACAGACCTTGCAGGGGATCAGCGGGGGGACCGTGACCAGGTCGCCCTCGCGTACCCGGCCCTTGGCGGCCAGACGGTCGCCGAGCCGGACGACGTGGCCCGAGAACTCGTGGCCGCAGATGATCGGGAAGTGGTAGGCCACTCCCGGGTGCAGCATGCGTGCGATGTCCGATCCGCACACCCCGCAGGCCGCCACCCGCACGAGCGCCTCGTCCGGGCCGGGTTCGGGGACGGGCACCTGCTCGACCCTGATGTCGCCCGGGGCGTGGAGCACCGCCGCCTGCATGGTTTCCGCCGTCTGGAACAACCGTCTCGCCTTCCTACTTTCGGATGCCTGGGTCCTGGGCACCCGGGTCGCGGGCGCCTCGGGACCCCTACTTCGTGGATGCCTGGGCGAACTCGCCGTCGCCGACGAACCCGGCCGCGTTGGCCTTGTCGATCAGCTCGGTGCCCGCGTCGATGGAGGCCTCGACCTGCTCGCCCTTCTGGACCTTGAGCACGGTCTCGATGGCCTTCGAGCCCAGGGAGATGGGGTCGTTGAGCGCGGTGGCCACGTACTGGCCGTCCGGGATCTGCTTGACCGCCTCCATGAGGCCGTCGACGCCGGAGACCAGGACGTCGTCCTTGCCGTTCTCCTTCAGGACCTGCAGCGCGCCGAGCGCCATGTCGTCGTTGTGCGCGTACACGGCGGCGACGTCGGGGTGCACCTGGAGCAGGTCCTGCATCGCGGTGACCGCCTTGGAGCGGACGTAGTCCGAGTAGGGGCCCTCGACGATCTTGATCTTGCTGTTGCCCGCGACGGCCTCGTGGAAGCCGGCGCTGCGGTCGCGCGCGACCGCGCCGCCCGCGTCGCCGCGGATCTCGATGACCTTGCCGCCCTTGTCGCCGAGCGCCTCGCTCAGCCGCTTGCCGACGAGCGCGCCCATGGCCTTGTTGTCGCGTCCGACGTGCGCGACCGCGCCGTCGGGGACCGGGCGGTCCACGGTCACGACCGACACGCCGGCCGCCTTGGCCGCGGCGATGCCCGGCTGCACGCCCTGGGGGTCGACCGGGTTGACGAGCAGGACGTCGACCTGGCGGGTGATCAGGTCCTGGATGTCGTTGTTCTGCTTGGTCACGTCGCCGCCCGCGTCGGCGAAGTAGAGCGTGGCGCCCGCCTCCTTGGCGGCGGCCTCCGCGCCCTCGCGCAGTTGCACGTAGAAGGGGGACTGCTGGGTCGCCTGGCTGAAGCCGATGGCGACGGGGCCGGCGGACTTCTGGTCGCCCGCCTCGGGGGATCCGCCGGGGTTCGAGGACACCGAGCAGGCGGTCAGCGCGGTGACCAGGAGGAGAGCAGGGATTGTGAGCAGCCGAAACTTACTCATAGGGGCCTCCGTATGTGACGTAGGTAACGCACCGTAAGTCGTGAATTAACCTCAGTGCAACACTTGAGCCGAAGATTGCTCATATGAGCAGAGTTGGGGTCCTTGCCCTGTTCATCCGTTGACGGTCACAGGCGTTTCCGCAGGTCACAGCCGCATCACCGATCGTACGCGAGGAGCGTGATGAAAGTTTCATGGCGCATTGACACCTAGGAAAGCGCTTTCCTACGGTGTGGGGGCGATGCGCACGCGCTGGGGGGACCCGGACGCAGGCCCGACGGGCCTGCCGGACCAGCAAGGAGTTCGGCTGTGATGAGCAAGTTCGACAGGAGGGCCGTGGTCGCCCGTGGCACGAGGACGAGACGGGCGGTCGTGGCACGGCTCGCGGCCGCGCTGGCCGCGGTGACCGCCGCGGCCGCCGTCGGCGCGGCCCTGCCGGGCCTCCAGGCGTCGGCGGCGACCGGCACCGCCACCGGCTACGCCACCGCCAACGGCGGCACCACCGGCGGCGCGGGCGGGCAGACCGTACGGGCCACCACGGGCACCGCGATCCACCAGGCCCTGTGCAACCGGGCCAGCAGCAGCACCCCGATCACCATCCAGGTCGAGGGGACCATCAACCACGGCAACACCGCCAAGGTGTCAGGCGGAAGCTGCAACACCGCCGCCGGCGTGATCGAACTCAAGCAGATCAGCAACGTCACGATCGTCGGGGTCGGCGGCGGGGCCGTCTTCGACCAGCTGGGCATCCACATCCGCGAGGCCAGCAACATCATCATCCAGAACGTGACCGTCAGGAACGTCAAGAAGTCCGGCTCCCCCACCTCCAACGGCGGCGACGCCATCGGCATGGAGAGCGACGTCCGCAACGTGTGGGTCGACCACGTCACCCTGGAGGCGTCGGGCGGCGAGTCGGAGGGCTTCGACGGCCTGTTCGACATGAAGGACAACGTCCAGTACGTCACGCTGTCCTACAGCATCCTGCGCAACTCCGGCCGCGGCGGGCTCATCGGCTCCAGCGAGAGCGACCGCTCCAACGGCTACGTCACCTTCCACCACAACCTGTACGAGAACATCGACTCCCGCACCCCGCTGCTGCGCGGCGGCATCGCCCACATCTACAACAACCACTACGTGAGCCTGCACGAGTCCGGCATCAACTCCCGTGCCGGGGCCCGCGCCAAGGTGGAGAACAACTACTTCGAGGACTCCAAGGACGTCCTCGGCACCTTCTACACCAGCGAGGCCGGCTACTGGCAGGTCGCGGGCAACATCTTCGACAACGTGACCTGGTCGAGCCCCGGCAGCGAGAACAACCCGGCCGGGCCGAACGTGCAGTCCAACACCTCCGTCAGCGTCCCCTACTCCTACGGCCCGGACACGGCGAGCTGCGTGCCGGACGTGGTCCGGCGGACGGCTGGGGCCGACAAGGGCCTGCAGGTGTCGAACGGCAGCTGCACGCCCCAGTCCCCCACCGCCTCACCCACGTCGTCCCCGACGTCCACTCCCACCACTACTCCGACCTCGTCGCCCGGCGGGACCAACCTCAGCATCGGGGCCGGCTCCGACGGCTCCAGCAAGGCGAGCGGCACGAGCTACGGCGACGTGCGCGACGGCGACCTGAGCACCTACTGGTCGCCGTCCGGCTCGACCGGCGACATCTCGATCAAGTGGGGGTCGGCCACGACGGTCTCCAGGGTCGTCATCCGTGAGGCGGCCGGCTCCTCGGGCGCCATCGGCTCCTGGCAGCTCCTCAACGGCGGCACCGGCGCGGTGCTGAAGTCGGGCAGCGGCGCGGGCACCATCACCTTCACCGCGACCTCACTCACCAAGATCACCTTCAGGATCACCGGCGCGTCCGGCACCCCGAAGGTCGCCGAGTTCGAGACCTACGCCTCGTGACGCGACCGGCCGGGACGCGACACCGTCCCGGCCGGCCCGCTCCGCTCCTCCGCGCTCGTTCACGCGTACAAGTAGTCGTGGGTCCAGTAGGAGTCGCTGACGAATTCGCGGCCGCAGTTGAGACAGGGCGCCGCGCGTCCCTCGTCGGCGAACTCGAAGAGATTGTGCTCGCCGGCGAGGGCGTCGCGCAGGAGCTGCTCGTCGTGCACCTGGCGCTCGACGGCGTGCACGACGAGGTCGAGCGCGGTCGGCGTACGGCCGCAGGCGCATTGCGTGTGCCCCGAGGCAGGGATGACGAAGAACGCCTCGATCGAGGAGAGCGGCAGGCGCAGCAGGCCCTCGATGTAGCGCAGCTCGGCGGGCGGCGTCTCGACCACGAACCTCTGGCGCGCCAGCACCTCCGTGAGCCGCCGCATCTCCTCGTCGTCGACCGTGACCGCGGATCTCGCGCCGGCGCGGCGATGGTAGTCCTTCAGCTCTTGAATCTCAGGAATGGTCATGGATCATCCTTTCCGGGGTCTCGCGCCGGCTCTTCTTCTCGCGAACGCCGCCGACCGCCGGGCGGGCCGGAGAATCGTCGTCCCGGGACCGGACAATTCGCGATGGTGGACCTCTTCCTCGCGGTCCCCGTACGACATCGTGACGTTGATCCGGAATTTTCGTAACCCGGCCAGAATTGACGATGACCGCGCGCTCGCGCTCGTCATGCTGCGCGTCCCCCACCGTCCCTGACCGGCTATCTTGCCGATCGCCATCGGCCGGAAACGCGGCGGCGGAATGCTCCCGGAAAAGACTCGGGCAGGTGAGGAGGCGATTCCGTCCCGAACGGCAAAGAAGCGGGCGGCGGTATGGCCGCGCCAGGAGAGGCGAGATAGCGTCGCGAGTGACCGGCCGAGCATGGAGAGTGATCGCATGTCCTTCCGGGCGGACAAACTACGTGTTCAGCTTCCGTGCGGCACTGAGGGCAGCCTCGTCGACGCCGCCGCCGACGAGGCGGCGCAGCCGGCGCTCGCCCGCGAGGGCACCTACATCTGCACGTGCTACCTCACGAACCTCGACTACTGCCATTGCTCCATCGTCCAGACGCAGGAGCGCGCGCAACTGGTCAGCCCCGACGCCCTGCCGCTGCTGAAGAAGCAGCTCGAACACCGTCTGGCCGAGGTGGATCTCCTGGCGGCGGCGGCCAAGAGACAGCTCCAGGACCGCCTCGACGACATTTCCCGCGCCGAGCAGGCGCTGCGCGACCGCCAGGCACAGGACCAGACCCGCGACGAGTGACCGCGACGAACTGCCGTTCGTTCATCGAGGGGGCTCCCATGTCTTTCCAGGCCGGCGAACCTCGGCTACTGCCGTTGCCTGGCGGCGGCGCCGGCGGCGTCATGAGCACCGGTCTCGTGGGTGAACGCACGTTCCGCGCCAACCCCCGCTACGAGCTCGTACCGGCCGAGGACTCGCCCGCGGAGGACGACGGCGACTTCTACGGCACCCTGCGGCCGCGTGGCGACTGCGGCCTCGCGGTGCGCTCGTGCTCGCCGGAGACGGCGCTGCTGTTCCTCACGCTCCGCGAGCCGGGCCGCGTTCCCGTGTTCGCCCGCAAGGCGCTGGCCGAGGACGGAGGGCGGGCCCTCGCCAGGCTCGTCACCGACGGCGTGCTGGAGGTCCTGACCGACGAGGGCTTCCGGCACGGGTACGCCGCCGCGGACGTGGTGCTGCCGGGGCGTTCGCGCGGCGGCCAGGGCCGGATCGCCGAGTTGTCCGTCGCCGCGCTGCGCTACGGCCAGGCGCTGGCGGACCTGCCGGCGGAGGCGCTGGCCGACCGGCTTTACAGCTACGGCCACCAGCCCGTCTCGGCCGAGCTGCTGCGCCGCCTGCCCGACGAGGCGGCCGTGGACGCCTATCTCGGAGAGGTGCCCGGCGGTCTGGGTGAGCGGGCCCGCGCCGGCGGGTGGACGGAGACGGGCGGCGACCTGGCGGGCCCGTCGCCCTGGCGGCACTGGTCCGCGGACGGCGGGCGGCGCGGGTGGGGGCGCTCCGGGGTGACGTACAAGCTGTACGTCAGCCCGACGGCCGAGGCGATGCCGGCGGCGCTGGCCGAGATCACCGGCGGGCTCGCCAGGACGCCGGGCGTGACGGGTTTCAAGACCGCTCGCGAGGCCGCGGGGATCTGCCGCCCCGACAAGATCGTCATCTATTTCGAGCGGCTCGACGACCTTCGCGAGGGCGCGTCACGGCTGGCCGGGCGGGTGGACGGGATGGCCGCGCACGGCGTCGCGTTCAGCGCGGCGGTCACCCTCGACGGGCTGCTGTCCTGGGGCGCGGACCCGCCGCGCGGGAGCGCCCACGCCACGAGCTGGCGGATGTGGGTGGCCGGCCGGCTGGCCGAGCATCTGGTCACGGCGCGTACGGATCATCCGGGCATGCCGCCCTGGCGGTTCGCCCTGGAGCGGCTGCGCCTGTCGGGTGTGGACACCGACACATGGGTGCCGACGGACGGCATGTGGAGCGAAGCCGCAGAAACCGGCTGAGGGGAGAGGGACGCGGATGTCGGTGCTCGGGCCCTTCGTACTGCCAGGAGACGTGGTCGTCGCGCCGGTGGCCGGGCTGCCGCCCGAGCTGCGGGAGCGGATCGAGCACCGGCCGGGGGACTACTGCGTCACCCGCCCGCGCTCGCGCGCCACCACGAGCGTCATCGACGAGGGCACCGCCTCGCTGCTCGAACGTTTCCGCGAGCCGACCACGATCGTGGACGCCGTCATCACCTTCAGCTCGGCCACCGGGCTCGAACCCCGGCGGACGCTTGAGGAGGTCTTCCCCGTCCTCACCGGCTTCATCAGGGACGGGCTGCTCCTGCCGGCCGGGTCCGCACTGCTGGAGCCCATCGAATCGGCGCTCGGGCCCGGTGCCGTCGTCGGGGAGGCGGAGATCGTCGAGACGGTGCAGGTCCTCCTCGACACGGAGGTCCACCTGGCCCGCCTGCCCGGCGGCTCACCGGCCGCGTTGAAGATCGCCAGGGAGGGCGCGCAGCGCGGCCTCGCTCCCCTGCTGCGCCGCGAGGCGGACGTCCTCCGCCTCCTCGACGGCCGTGCCGGGCCCCGGCTGCTCGGCTCGGGTGAGCATGCGGGCCGCCCGTACCTGCTCCTGTCCTGGGTCGCGGGCGTGGACGCGCACGACGCGGCGGACGAGGCCCGCAGGCTCGGCGGGCCCGAGGGCGTGGGCGCCCTGCTCGGCCTGGTCGAGCGGGTCGTGGCCGCCTTCGCCGCCCTGCACGCGCTCGGGGTGCTGCACGGGGACGTGCATCCCCGCAACGTCCTGGTGGGCCCCGATCAGGAGGTCGTGCTGCTGGACTTCGGCCTCAGCGCCCGGCACGGGGCCGGTCCTGCGCCCTCGCGCCGCGGCGGGGTCGACTTCTTCCTCGAACCGGAGGCCGCCCGCGCCCGCCTCGCCGGGCGGGCCGGCGAGCCCCTGACGCCGGCCGGCGAGCAGTACGCCGTCGCCGCGCTCGCCTATCTCCTGCTGACCGGCGCCCACACCCACGCCTTCTCCCTCCATCCCGAGCACATGTTGCGCCAGCTTCGCGACGAACCGCCGCTGCCGTTCGCCTGCCACGGGGCGGCGGAGCTGCCGGCGACCGAGCGTGCCCTGCGCCGGGCACTGGCCAAGAGTCCCGACGACCGCTACCCGTCGCTCGCCGCCCTGTCGCGGGCGCTGCGGGCCGCCGCGCGCGCGGACCAGGCGGCGGGCCGGGGAGCGGGCCAGGCAACGGGCCGGGCGGCAGGGCGGGGCCTGCCGAGGCCGGGGCCGGGACGGGGCCCGGGCGGGCCGGGGCGGGCGCTGCTCGATCGGGTGCTCTCCCGGCTCGACGTGCCAGGCCCGCTGTTCGACGACGGGCTTGTGCCGCCGACCGCGTCCGTCGTGAACGGCGCCGCCGGCTTCGCCTACGCGCTGCTGCGGCTCGCCGAGGCGCGCGCGGACGGGCACCTCCTCGCGCTCGCCGATGTCTGGGCGGTGCGCGCCGCGGCGGCCTCCTCGACCGGCGAGGAGGCGGGTGAGGCGGCGTTCGTCAACGCGAGCCTCGGCATCGTGCCCGAGCTCACCGGCCGCGCCTCGCTCTATCACCAGGTCAGCGGCGTCCACCTCGTCCAGGCTCTCATCGCCAGGGCGCGGGACGACGCACGCTCGCGGGACGCGGCGGTGGAGGCGTTCCTGCGCGCGGCGGAGGCGCCCTGCCCCGAGCTTGACCTCGCCTTCGGCCGCTCGGGTCTGCTGCTCGGCTGCGCGACCCTGCTGGAAGGGTGCGCAGGTTCGGCCCTGGAGAGGAGACTCCGGGCGCTGGGGGCGAGGCTCGGCGAGTCCGTACGCGCCGACCTGGCCCGCGCCGCCCCCGTCGCGGACGCGCACCGGCTCCGGACCCTCGGCGCCGCTCACGGCTGGGCGGGCTGCCTGTTCGCCCTCCTCCGCTGGGCGCGAGCGTCGTCCTCGCCGCTGCCGGAAGAGGTGCCCGGCTTCCTCGATCAGCTGGGGGCGCTCGCCCACCCCGTGGGCCGCGGCCTGCTCTGGCCGGTCAAGGCGGGCGGCCCACGGCCGGATCCGCTGCTGGGCGCGAGCTGGTGCAACGGCGCGGCGGGGCTGGTGCACCTGTGGTGGCTGGCGCACTCGCTGACCGGTGAGCACCGCTACGCGGAATGGGCGCGGGGGGCGGCGTGGAGCGCGTACGAGGCGCCGCTGCCCGGCCCCGCCGACCTGTGCTGCGGCCTCGCCGGGCGCGCGTACGCGCTGCTCGGCCACCACGCGAGGACCGGGGACCCGCTCTGGCTGGCCAGGGCCAGGATGCTCGCGGGGCACGCGGCGGCGCGGGTGCGCGAGGCCGCGCAACGGCCCGACAGCCTCCACAAGGGCGAGGTCGGAGTGGCGCTGCTGGTCGGCGAGCTGGACAAGCCGCGCCACGCCCGCATGCCCCTCTACGAGGGCGACCACCCGCTCTCGGGGGCGGTCACGCCGCCTCCGCGCGGGCCTCGCTCGGGGTGAGGCCGAAGCGGGAGCGGAAGAGCCGGGCGAAGTGCGCCTGGCTGGAGAACCCCCACCGATGCGCGACGTCGGCGATCGTCGTCTCCCGCGCCCCGGGGCCGGTGAGCTCCTGGTGCGCCCTGGCCAGGCGCCGCTCCGTGATGTGCCGGGCCGGGGTGCGCCCGGTCGGCTCGAAGATGCGCGCCAGGTGCCGTACGGAGATGCCCATGACCCCGGCCACCTGCGCGGCCCCGAGGCAGGGGTCGTGCAGGTGGCGTTCGATGTAGTCCTCGGCGACGATGAGCTGCGAGCGGTAGGAGTCGGGCCGGGGCCGCCCGCCCGTGCGCTCCTCGGCGAGCTGCCTGAGCAGGTCGAGCACGGTCCGCTCGGCGCCGGCGGGGTCGTGGTCGCCGCGCAGCGCGGTCAGCCCGCCGAGCAGCGAGCCGAGCGCGGCCACGAGGGCGCCCTCCCGCGCCGTGCCGCGCCCGAACAGCATCGGCCCCGGCAGCCCGCCGCCGACGCCCGCCCGCGCGAACAGCCCGCGCGGCACGTCCACGAGGATCTGCCGCATCGAGGAGGAGAACCCGAACAGGTAGGGCCGGCGCGTGTCGTAGACGACGAGCTCGCCCGCCGTGGCCGAGAGACAGCCGTTCTCGTGCAGGAACACGGCCTCGCCCTTGAGCAGCAGGGTCGCGAACACCGAGTCCTTGGGCGCCGACCTGACCGTCTGCGGGCTGCGCTCGATCGCGTGGGCGTTGCCGGTGATGTCGGCGAGCCGCAGCCCGCCCAGCTCGATGTTGGTCTGCCTGGCCAGCAGGCCCTGCTCCGAGTACAAGGTGCAGGACAGGCCGACCAGCGCCTTGCGGTTGTAGTCCTCCCAGTAACCGATGCGTTCGGCGGGTTCGAGGTGCTCGGTGGTGGCCTGGGAGATCACGGAGAGGGCGGACATGCGACCTCCTGATGTTCGTGCATGTCAGGGGGACTTCAGCTTAAGTGAACGTCATCCGGCCAGGTAGCCTCCGTCGACGGGGACGACCGCGCCGGTGACGTACGAGGCCGCCGCCGAGCACAGGAACGCGATCACCGTGGCGACCTCGCGCGGCCGGCCGAGCCGCCCGGCCGGGATGCGGGCCAGCACCCGGGCCTTGGCCTCGGGGTCGTCGAGCACGCCCCGCGCGAGCGGGGTGACCACGAAACCGGGCGCAACGGCGTTGACCCTGATGCCGTCGGCGGCATACTCGGCCGCCAGCGACTTCGTGAGCTGCGAGACGCCGCCCTTGCTGGCGCTGTAGGCGGGCCGGTCCCTGCTGCCGGAGAAGGCGAACATGGACGAGACGTTGACGACGGCGCCGCCGTTCTCGGCCAAGGCCGGGCGGGCGGCCTGGCAGGCGACCATGGTGGCGGTCAGGTTGATCTCGATGACCCGCTGCCAGCGGCCGAGATCGTACTCCTCGCGGTCGTGGCTGACGCCCGCGCAGTTGACCAGGGCGGCCAGCGGCTCGCCCGCCGACAGCAGGTCGGCGAGCCCCGCGCGGTCCAGGACGTCGTGCTCGACGACGCGGACGCGGGGGTGGTCCGGCAGGTCGGCGGGGTCGGCGGGCGGCAGGCCGAGCGCGGTCACCTCGGCGCCCAGCTCGGCGAGGAGCACGGCCGTGGCCGCGCCGATGCCGGACGTGCCGCCGGTCACGAACGCCCGCCTGCCCGCGAACTCCCCGCTCATGGCCGCTCCCCCGGTCGTACCAGCACCTTGACCTGCTCCTGTCCGCGCAGCAGCGCCTCGAATCCGTCCCTGACGACGTGTTCCAGGGGGATGACGGAGGTGACGACGGCGCTCAGGTCCTCGCCCTCCTCGGCGACCATCCGGATCAGCTCCGGATGGACGTCGCGGTATCCCACGCTGGTCATGATCGTCTGCTCGGCGTTGACCAGGGCGAAGGCGTCCAGCGTGACGGCGCCGGTCAGCCCGAGGAACATCACCCGGCCGCCGCGCCGGGTGGCGGCCAGGGACGCCCGCAAGGTGTCCTGCGAGCCGACCGCCTCGAACGTCACGTCCGCGCCCTCGTCGCCCACCAGGTCGGCGAGGTCGGCGCCGGTCGCGGAGGCGCCCAGGCGGAGGGCCAGGTCGCGGCGGGCCGCGGACCGGTCGGCGGCGACGACGCGGCCCCCGTGGCGGGCCGCGTGCCGGGCCGCGAACCGGGTGACGAGCAGCCCGATCGGGCCGAGCCCGAGGACGGCGACGCTGTCGCCGGGCCGGATCGCGGCCCGGCGCACCGCGTGCAGGGCGACGGCGGCCGGCTCGAACACCGCCGCCTGCTCCAGGGAGACCTCGTCGGGCAGCCGGTGCAGCATGTACGCCGGCACGGTGGCCCGCTCGGCCAGCCCGCCGTGCCCCATGAGCCCGGCGAACCCGAAGTGCCGGCAGATGTTGTACTCCCCCGCCAGGCAGCGCGGGCAGCGTCCGCACCGGTAGTGCGGCTCGACCGCCACCCGGTCCCCCGGGGCGAGGCCGGTGACGCCGTCGCCGGTCTCGCTGACGGTCCCGCAGAACTCGTGGCCGAGGACGAGCGGCGCGGCCACGCCGGACTCCGGGTGCGGGTCGCCGACGGGGACGGCGTGCGGGCCGTCGGCGTACTCGTGCAGGTCGCTGCCGCAGATCCCGCAGTAGGCCACCTCGATCGTCACCTCGCCGGGGCCGGGCGGCCGGACCGGGACGTCCTCGACGCGGACGTCCCCGGCCCCGTGCCAGACGGCCGCCCTCATGCCGCGCTCCCGTCCGGCACGGCGGCGGCGCGGCGGCGGAGCACGGCCGGAGCCGTCTCCTTCAGTGCGAAGCAGAGCGCCACCACGGCCACGGCGCCGCCCGCGGCGATGAACATCGCGGCCTGCAGCCCCCACTGGTCGGAGGCCCAGCCCGCGACCATCGGCCCGAGGAACCCGCCGGCCAGCTCGCCCACGCCCATGATCACGCCCAGCGCCGTGGCCAGCGCCGCGCGGGGCACCGTCTCGGCCGGGATCGTGGCCATGAACAGCGTGAAGCAGCCGAGCCCGGTGTAGGTGACCACCATGATCGCGCCGAGCAGCACGGGGCTCTCGACGTAGACCACGGCGAGCGGGCAGCACACCGCCAGCACCGTGAACCCGATGAGCGCCGGCTTGCGCCCGATGCGGTCGGAGATGGCCGGGGTCGCGAACCCCCACAGCACCCACGCCACGCCCAGGCAGGTCATGACGCCGCTCATGGTGCCGGGGTCGAAGCCCTTGACCTCGGTCAGGTACGTCGGGGTGAAGGTGATGATGGTGACGAACCAGGTGAGGTAGCAGCAGGCGATGAGCATGCAGACGACGATGTTGCGCAGCTTGAGCACCTCGCGCAGCGGCACCTTGACCGCCGTCTCCTGCTGCTCCCGGGCGCTCTCGGCGAGCGTACGCGGCGACCGCTCGCGGACGAACCGCCAGATGAGCGCGGCGACGATCAGCCCGGGGATGATCGTGACGTAGAACGCGACCCGCCAGTTCCAGGTCTCCGCGATCCACACCACGACCAGCGGCGCCACGATGCCGCCGAGCAGCCCCGCCGACGAGCCCTGCAGCAGGCCCATGTTGAAGCCCCTGCGGCTCTCCCTCGACGCCTCGACCATCAGCGACTGAGCCATCGGCAGCACCGCGCCCTCGGCCGTGCCCATCAGCGCCCGTGCCGCGAGCAGCCCGGCGAACCCGGCCATCAGCCCGGACGAGGCGGAGAACAGCGAGAACAGCACCACGGCCGCGACCAGGATCGGCTTGCGCCGGCCGAGCGCGTCCGACAGGCGGCCGGCGAACATGCCGGCCAGCGCCCAGGTGAGCGCGAGCACCCCGGACAGGGTGCCGAGCTGGGCGTTGGACAGGCCGAACTCCGCGTCCATGTACGGCGCCAGGAACGACAGCGCCTGACGGTCGAAGAAGACGAACCCGAACGACAGGAAGAGGATGACGAGGAGGCGGTTCTCGTACCGGTCGGCCGCTCGGGAGCCGGCCGCGACGGTGGTGTCAGTCATGACGATCTCACTTAGGGGGTGTGCGCCGGGGGCTCAGCGGAACAGGGAGTTGACGTAGTCGGCGCCGATCCCGACCTTCTCGTAGTGCTCGCGGCACATCTTGATGTAGTCGTGGACGTCGAAGAAGCCGTCGGGCTCGCCGTTCTCGTCCAGCCAGATGAGCGGGCCCTTGACGATGAAGAACGTCTTCATCGGCTCGCCGCTGTCGTAGGCGACCAGCGTGTGGCCCTCGCCCGGGGCCTCGTAGACGAAGTCGCCCGCGGTCGCCGTCCAGGGCCGCTCCAGGTAGCCCCACTTGCCGGAGATCGTGTACGCGAACACCTCGTGCGGGTGGTAGTGCCGGTTGACCAGCCCCGCCTCCTTGGCCCGCAGGATGTCGGCCCAGCTGTTGTCCTTGACGTTGATCCACAGCGGCCGGGAGCCGACGGTGTCGGTGAACGGCACGTAGTAACGGTCGTCGTCCGTGGCGACCTTGGACAGGTAGACCTCGGGGAGGGCGTCGGGGCGGAAGGAGTTCTCGATCGGCCTGAGGTCCTTCCAGAACTCACCGGCGGGCATGTCGGGCATGTGAACGGCCCCTTTCGTGGCGTGTTTCCCGGAAGTGAATCCCGGAGGGGCCGACGCCGTCTTTCCCGAAGCAGACCTCACCACTTGCAGATTTCGGACATTCCTCCCTAATGATCACGGGTGGGCGGTGCTGGAGGGCCGGCCGAGGGGACCGTCGCCGTCGGCGCTCAACGGGGCGACGTGCCACTCGCCGTCGCCGAGCAGCCTGAGCTCCTGGGCGTGGTGCCGGTCGACGGTCGAGCGGTGGCTGACGCTGACCACGATGGTGCCGGGCAGCCGGGTCCGCACCAGCCGGTAGAGGACGAGCTCCAGGCCCTCGTCCAGCGCCGAGGTCGCCTCGTCGAGGAAGACCACCTTCGGCCTGGTCAGCAGGATCCGGGCGAACGCGACCCGCTGCTGCTCCCCCGGGGACAGGATCTTCGCCCAGTCCTGCACCTCGTCGAGCCGGTCGGCGAGGTGCGGCAGCGCCACGTCGCGCAGGGCGGCGCGCAGGGTCTCGTCGTCGGTGCTGCCCTCCTTGCCCGGATAGGTGACGACGGCACGCAGGTCGCCGAGCGGCACGTACGGCAGCTGCGACAGGAACATGGTCTCGTTCGCCCCGCCCGGCCGGGTCAGCGTGCCGCTGGTGAACGGCCACAGCTCGGCGAGGCTGCGCAGCAGCGTGGTCTTGCCGGTGCCGGACGCCCCCGTGACGACCAGCGTGTCGCCCTCCTTCAGCCGCAGGTCGAGCGGGTCGATGAGCTGCCGCCCGTCCGGCGTGCGGACCTCGACGGCCGTCAGCTCGACCTCCGTGTCCGCGCTCGGCCGGGTCGTCACCTCCGGCAGCGCCCTGGCCTCCTCGTTGGCGACGACCAGGCCGTGCAGCCGGATGATCGCCGCCCGGTAGCCGGCGAAGGCGTCGTAGGCGTTGCGGAAGAACGACAGGCCGCTCTGGATCTCGTTGAACGCCGACGCCGACTGCGTGAGGTCGCCGAGGCGGATCTCGGCGGCGAACAGCCGCGGCGCCTGCAGGACGTAGGGCAGGGGCACGATGCTCTGGCTGATCGTGAGGTTCCAGCCGTTGAAGCCGATGGTCCGGTTCAGGTAGCGCTTGTAGTTGGCGACGACGGGGGCGAACAGCCGCCGCAGCCCCGTGCGCTCGGCGACCTCGCCGCGGTAGAACGCGACCGCCTCGGCGGCGTCGCGCAGGCGGACCAGGGCGTAGCGGAAGGCGGCGTTGTACTTCTCGTTCCTGAAGGCCAGCCAGATGATCGGCCGGCCGATCCAGAACGCGACGACGGAGGCGAACAGGACGTAGACCAGCCCGATCCAGAACATCGCCCGCGGGATCTCCAGCCCGAACAGGACGAGCCTGCCCGACAGGTGCCACAGGATCGCGGTGAACGACACGATCGAGATGACCGCCGAGATCGCGCCGAACAGCAGCGTCCCGGCCGTCCCGCCGTTGCTGGGCAGGTTGGGCAGCGGCCCGTACCCGGCGGTGAGCACGTCGATGTCGGACTGGATGCGCTGGTCGGGGTTGTCGATGGTGTCGTCGATGAACCGCGACCGGTAGTAGGCCTTGCCGTCGAGCCAGTCGCCGGTGAGCCGGTCGGTGAGCCAGGCGCGCCAGGCGAGCACGAACCGCTGCAGCAGGAACAGGTCCAGCAGCAGCCGGCCGATGTGGATGGCCGCGAGCACGCAGAAGACCCAGAGCGACATCCAGAAGCCCTGCTCGCCGGAGCTCCGCACCGGGACCTTGCCGGTCGCGATGCCCTGGACCGCGACCTGGAGGCTGGAGAGCATGTCGTTGCCCTGGTAGCTGAACAGCACGTCCAGCCGGACGCCGGTGACCACCGACAGCAGCAGGGCGCCGAGCCCGAGCCAGACCTTGACGCTGTCGCGGCCGGTGAAGTACGCGCCGGTGATGCGCCAGAACTGCCGCCCCCACGTGGTGGTCAGTCCGATGAGGACGAGGACGGCGAGCGCGCACACCGCCGCGATCGCCCAGGCCTGGGCGATCCACAGCAGCGAGATCCAGAGCTCGGAGCTCCAGTCGAGCGTCGGGGTGAACAACTCCATTCCGGAAACGTATACGCACGGAGAGTGACGGGCGCGGGGAAAAGCCCAACTCGCGGCAGGAGTCGCCCGGCCGGTCCTCCGCCGTCACATGTTCTCCGCGCCTTTCCTGATGGCCTGGCGGATGCGGACGTAGGTGCCGCAGCGGCAGATGTTGCGGATGCCGTCGAGGTCGGCGTCGGTGATCGTACGGCCCTCCGCGGCCACCCGGTTGACCAGCGCCACGGCGGCCATGATCTGGCCGGGCTGGCAGTAGCCGCACTGCGCGACGTCGTGCTCCAGCCAGGCCCGCTGCATCGGGTGCAGCTCCTGGCCGACCGTGGCCGGCAGGCCCTCGATGGTGGTGACCTCGTCGGACGGCCGCAGGTCCTTGACGGGGATGGCGCAGGGGTTGACCGCCTTGCCGTTGAGGTGGCTGGTGCAGGCCTTGCAGACGTTGATGCCGCAGCCGTACTTCGGGCCGGTGATGCCGAGGACGTCGCGCAGCACCCACAGCAGGCGTACGTCGTCGGCGACGTCCACGGTGACCTGCTCGCCGTTGACGCGGAAGGTGTGTTCGGGCACTCCTGGGGCTCCTCGGTTCAGCGGGCGTGGTCGAGGCCGTCGGTCGGGGACGGCGGGACCGGCGGGACGGTGGGCTTGGGGGTGAAGGAGAGCGTGCCGTGGTTGATCGGGAAGGTCGTGGGCATCGTGCCGGTCGCGCGGCCGTAGGCGCAGGCGACGGCGGCCATCGACGCGGCCACCCCCAGCTCCCCCGCGCCGCCCGGCTGCTCGGACGTGCTGGGCATGACGATGATCTGGAGGTCGAGCGGGGTGTTCCACTGGCGGGTGTAGAAGTAGTTGTCCCAGCTCGCCTCCAGGAAGTACCCGTCGCGCAGGTGCAGGCTGGAGGTGAGGGCCAGCGCGATGCCGTCGGAGACGCCGCCCATCATCTGCGCCTCCAGCCCGCGCGGGTTGACGGCGAGCCCGACGTCCACGGCGAAGACGACCTTGGTGACGCGGGGGCCGGTCACGGCGTCGCGGACGGCCCTGTTGACGGTCTCGGGCCGGCAGTCGATCTCCACCAGGCAGGCGCTGACCGATTTGTACTCGGCGTGGAAGGCGATGCCCTGCGCGGTGCCCGGCGCCATCGCGCGGCCCCAGCCGCCCGCCTCGGCCGCCCGCGTCAGCACCGCCCGTGCGCGGTCGTCGCGCAGGAAGGAGTGCCGGAACCGGTACGGGTCCTTGCCCATCCGCGCCGCGAGCTGGTCCACGACGAGCTCGCGGGCGCAGGTGACGTCGGGCGAGTAGACGTTGCGCATGCTGCCGGTGTTGAAGTCCTTGTCGGTCTCGGCGAGCAGGTGGCTGCTGGCGCCGAAGTCGTACGACATGGCCTGGCTGAGGTGGAAGAACGTCTGGGAGAAGCCGATGTCGCCGACCGGGAGCCGGGCGGCCAGGGCGGTGAAGATCTCGCCGAGCCCGTGGCCGAGGTCGGTGGAGACGCTGGTGTGCCGCTGCTTGTAGCTGAGCACCGTCTGGCCGAGATAGGCGGCCCTGACCCGCGAGGTGGCCATCGGGTGCGCGCGGCCCTGGCGGGCGTCGTCGGCGCGGTGCCACATGAGCTTGACCGGCTTGCCGATCTTCTGCGACACCTCGGCGGCCTCCAGCGCGGCGTCGAAGAACAGCTTGCGGCCGAAGGAGCCGCCGCCCTCGGTGACGTGCACGGTGACCTTGCCGACGGGCAGGCCGAGCTTGGCGGCGATGGCCTGCTGGGCGACGATCGGCGACTTCAGCGCCGACCAGATCTCGGCGCGGCCGGCCCGTACGTCGGCGATCGCGCAGTTGGGCTCCAGCGCGCTGTTGCCGCGGAAGTGGAAGGTGAACGTGGCCTCGACGGTCGGCGTCGGCGGTCTCAGCCCGAGGGGCAGCTCCGCGGCGGCCAGCTCGCGCAGCACGCTCTCGTCGGACTTGCCGGCCGCGGTCCCGGGTTTCCAGGTGACCCGCAGGGCGCGTACGGCGTCGATGCACTGCCCGAACGTCTCGGCGCGCACCGCCACGCCGGTGGCGATGACGACGGCGTCGGTGACGCCCGGCATGGCGCGGACCTCGGCGAGGTTGCTCACGGATGCGACCTTGCCGTTGATGGTCGGCGGGCGGCAGACCATGGTCGGCTTGGCGTCCGGCACGTCGAGGTCCATGGTGAACTTCTTGCGCCCGGTCACCGCGGCCAGCGCGTCGACCCGGTTGTGGGGCCGGCCGATGACGGTGAAGGCGGCGCGCGGCGCGAGCTCCACGCTCACCTGCCGGGTGCGGGTGCTCGCGGCCTTGGCGGCGAGCGCGCCGATGTCGAGCCGGCGGCCGGACGGGCCGACGACCGCTCCGTCCTCCAGTCTCAGCTCGCCGGCGGGCGCGCCGAGCTCGGCCGCCGCCGCCTCCAGCAGCCGCAGCCGGGCGACGGCGGCGGCGACCCGGATCGGCGTGTACGTCGAGACGGTCGTGTTCGAGCCGCCGGTGAGCTGGTTGAACAGCAGCTCCGGCCGGGCGTCGGCGAGCGTGACGCGGACCCGTTCCAGGGGCACGGCCAGCTCCTCGGCGATCAGCATGGCCGTGGAGGTGGTGATGCCCTGCCCGACCTCGGCGCGCGGCAGCGCGAAGGAGACCATGCCGTCCGTGCCGACCTCGACCGAGATCAGGTTCGAGGTCGGCAGGGCGGCCGCGGTCATGACGTCGTTGAGGTCGATGAGCTGGGTGAGGTCGGGCGAGGGCAGCCCGGCCGCCGCCGCGGTCTCCGGGGAGGCAGCGGCGGCGGGTGTGGCGGCGGGTGCTGAGGGGACGAGCTCGGCGGCGGCCACCAGGGTCGGCGCCGCCACCACGTAGCCGAGGAACCGGCGGCGCCCGATGGCCTCGTCGGTCGGTCCGGTCATGTGCCGGGGCGGTTGGTCGTCGGGATCTCGATCTTGGTCTCCTTGCCCTTGGTGAGGAAGAACAGGATGTACTGCCGTACGGCCTCGTCGATGACCCAGGCGATCGAGGGCACCAGCGGCAGCGGGATGAGCCCTTCGCGGAACCTGACCAGCTTCGGCCAGGCGGAGCTGATCAGCGGGTCCCACACCAGCTCGCGCCGGATGCCGTCCCAGTCGGCGACCTGGTCGCCGACGAGGTAGCGGGCGAGCGCGTTGCACAGGGGCCGGCTGACGCTGCCGGGGCTGGTCTGCTCGGCGAGCTGGCCCAGCAGGATGTCGGTGAGCTCCACGCCCTCGGGCGTCGGGCCCATGTTGCGGGGCAGGATCTGGTCGGACTGGGCGTTGGCGGCGTCCCAGGTCGCCGGGATGTACTCGTCCCTGATGCCGAGCATGTGCGCGGTCACCTGCCACACGTGCAGGTACGCCGCCGACTCGGCGGGCTTGATCGGCACCTGCCATTCGAGCATCTTGCGCATGGCGTAGGTCGGCAGGGTGTGCCAGGTGACGAGCATGTCCTCCTGGCTGATGGGAATGTCGCCGCCCCAGTGGGGCGACTGCTGGAGCAGGTGCCTGACCGCCGCGTGCACCAGCCGGGTCTTGACGGACTGGACGATGCACGTGCCGTCGGGCCGGTAGGCGTTGAGCGCTCCGACGGCGAAGCCCAGGAGGCTCGTCTTGGCGACACGGTCCTCCATGTCGGCCCCGCCCTTGGAGTAGTAGACGGCGCGGGCCTCCTTGGGGATCGCGGTGCTCAGCATGCCGCCGCCGACGCCGTTGAGCAGGTTGAGGTAGAGGCCGCGCGACTTGTTGAAGGTGGCCGCGGTCTCCAGCTTGGCGCGGTCCGCCCACGGCGGCAGCTGCCTGGCCTTCTCGATGAAGGCGACGAGGTCGGCCGGCAGGCCGTCGGGCAGGGGCTGGTCGTTGCGGTTCCAGTCCCAGAGGAGCCGGTTGACCTCGGGGACGGCGCCGCGGTCGAGCAGCGAGGCGGCGAGCGGGTCGGCCTCCTCGTCCCAGACCCAGCGCGGGTCGAGGCCGGCGCCGGCGCCCGCGACCGAGCCCGTGGGCGACCAGGTCCAGGCGTGGGCCGGGCTCGCGATGCTCAGGGCGCCCATCGCCCCGAGGGCGCCGCCCGTGATCAGCATCTTGCGCCTGCTCAGATCCGCCATGCGCGGATGCTCCTTTCTTCGGGTCCTGACGTCAGGAGGGGCGGTTGCTGTCCGGGATCTCGATGCTGATCGGCCGCGCCTCGGACAGGAAGAGCAGCGCCGCCTTGCGGAGGAACTCGTCGAAGAGCCAGTACGCCTCGGGCGCCAGCGGGAACGGCAGCAGGCCCTCGCGGACGGCGATGAAGGGCCCCCAGGCGACCTTGAGCAACGGGTCCCAGATCGGCTCCCTGCCGATCTTCAGCCAGTTCGCGATCTGGTCCCCCAGCATGAAGCGGGTGAACGCGCCGAGAATGGGCTTGCTGAGGATGCCGGCGTCGACGGACGAGCCGAGGTTGAGCAGGATGTCGGCGAGCTTGATGCCCTCGGGCGTCGGCGCCAGGATCGGGGTGAGCACCTGCGCGGCCTGGCTGTTGGCCTCGGCCCAGGAGGCGGGGATGTACTCGTCCTTGATGCCGAGCATGTGCGCGCCCACCTGCCAGGAGTGCAGGAACGCCGCGGACTCGTTGGAGGGGATGGGCACCTTCCAGGCGACCAGCTTCTGCATGACGGTCGTGGGCAGGCTGTGCCAGGTGACCATCATGTCGCGCTGGCTGATCGGGATCTCCTCGTCGGCGACCTGCGACCAGTAGGGCGACTGCGGCAGCAGGTGCCGCACCGCCGCGTGCACCAGCCGGGTCTTGACGGCCGTGACGATCATCTCGCCGTCGGGCCGGTAGGCGTTGGTCGAGCCGATGTCGTAGCCGAGCTTGGCGGTCTTGGAGATGCGGTCCTTCATGTCGGCGCCGCCCTGCGAGTAGTAGACCGCGCGCGCCTCCTTGGGGATGACCGTGCTCATCATGCCGCTGGCCAGGCCGTACAGGACGCCCAGGTAGAGCCCGCGTTTCTTGTTGAACTCGACGGCGAGGTCGAGTTTGCCCTGGTCGGCCCATGCGGGCAGTTGCCGGGCGCGCTCCATGAAGTCGCGCAGGTCCGCGGGGAGGCCGGCCGGGAGCGGCTGGCCGTTCTTGGTCCAGGTGCGCAGCAGCGTGTTGACCCGGGTGACGTCGCCGCGGTCGAGCAGTGAGGCGACGAGCGGGTCGGCCTCCTCGTCCCAGACCCAGCGCGGGTCGAGGCCCGCTCCGGTGCCGGCCACCGAGCCGGTGGGCGACCAGGTCCACGCGTGTGCCGGGCTCGCGATGCTGAGCGCGCCCACCGCGCCGAGCGCGCCGCCCGCCTTGAGAATGTTGCGCCGGCTTAATCCGTCCATTGCCGCTGTTCCTCCTTCTCCCGAGGCCGGGGGGAGTGCCTTCTGATACGGTGAAACAACGTACGATTCTGCGTATCATCAGAGCACACCGTGACGGACATCACAAGACCGCGACCGCGGCTGTTGGCGCTTGAGGCAGAATCAGGACAGGAGGTGATCGTGGAATCTGTGCTGTCCGGCCTCTCGACGCCATCCGAGTCGGAGTCGTTGCTGGAGCGCGCTTACCTTGATGCGGTCGAGCAGGTCGGCGACACCGACGAGCTGCGCGGGCGCATCCTCGACGCGGCCTACGAGCAGTTCAGCCGCATGGGCATCCGCCGCTCCACGATGGAGGACGTCGCCCGGCGGGCGAAGGTCTCGCGGATCACCGTCTACCGGCGTTTCGCCACCAAGGACGCGCTGGTCGAGGACGTGGTGCGGCGCGAGTTCCGCCGCTACTTCGACCAGTTCCTCATCGACATCGAGCGCGCCGGCACCCCCGCCGAGCGGGTGGTCCTGGGCTTCGTGAGCTCCCTGCGCGCGATCCGCGGCAACCCGCTGATCGGCGGGCTGATCGACGTGGAGCCCGACCTGCTGGTCCCCTCCATGGTCAGCGACGGAGGGCGGACGCTCGCCGTCGTCCGGCAGTTCGTCGCCGGGCAGCTCCGTCGCGAGCAGCGCGCCGGGCACGTGCGCGCCGACCTCGACATCGAGCTCGTGGCCGAGCTCATGGTCCGGGTGTCGGCCTCCTTCCTGGCGATCCCCAGCGAGATCGTCGACCTCGACGACGACGCGCAACTCGCCTCCGTGGCCAGACGCTTCCTGGTCCCGATGCTGCACCCGCCGCCGGACGGGGAGTGACGCCGGCTCCGGCCATGAAACTTTCGGCCCGCGCGCGGCGGGCCGTACCCGGCGTGACCTCAGGCGAGGCGCCGTCCGGGCGGGGCGGTCGGGCCGGCCGGGATTGACCGGGTCCGGCGAGGGCTCTTAGCGTCTGCTCTGCCCCCGGACCTCACACAGATGGGTGGAAGCATGAAAACCACGCAGTCAATCCGGCGCATGATGTTAGCGCTAACATCGATGGTGGCGCTGGTGCTCGGGCTCGCCCCGCCGGGGTACGCCGCCGCCTACCCCGGCCCCGGCGTGGTGACCGGCGACATCGGGGTGCACGACCCCTCGGTGGCCCGCCGCCCCGGCGGGGGCTACCTGCTCGCCCACACCGGCGACAACATCGCGCTGAAGACCTCCGCCGACCGCACCGCCTGGCGCAACGCCGGAGTCGTGTTCCCGAACGGGGCGCCCTGGACGACCTCCTACACCGGCGGCGGCCGGAACCTGTGGGCGCCGGACATCTCCTACCGCAACGGGAAGTACTACCTGTACTACTCGGCCTCCACCTTCGGCTCGAACAACTCGGCGATCTTCCTGGCCACCAGCACCACCGGCGCGTCCGGCTCGTGGACGAACAACGGGCTGATCATCTCCACCAGCTCCTCCAGCACCTACAACGCGATCGACCCCAACCTGCTCGTGGACGACCAGGGACGCTGGTGGCTGAGCTTCGGCTCGTTCTGGACCGGCATCAAGCTGATCCAGCTCGACCCCAGCACCGGCAAGCGGCTCGACGGCACGGTCCGCGGCATCGCCCAGCGGCCCGGCAGCACCGCGATCGAGGCGCCGTACATCTACAAGCACGGCGGCTACTACTACCTGTGGGTGTCCTTCGACGCCTGCTGCCGCGGCGCGGCCAGCACGTACCGGATCATGGTGGGCCGCTCGGCCAGCGTCACCGGGCCCTACCTCGACCGCAACGGCGTGGCGATGACCTCAGGCGGCGGCACCCAGGTGCTGGCCGGCCACGACTCGGTGCACGGGCCCGGCCACCAGGCGGTCTTCGGGGACGTCGACGGCGACATCCTCGTCTACCACTACTACGCCGACAACGGGACGGCACTGCTCGGCATCAACAAGATCGGCTACGACGCGGCCGGCTGGCCGTACGTGTACTGAGCCGGAGGGCAGGCGGGGCGGTTTGTCCCCGTTAGTATTCATTCGTACGCCGATGCCCACGCCTGCCCCCCGGAGAGCCCTCGTTGATGGACCTTGCCATGCGCCGGCGCAGGCACGCGCTGTTCCTGCTGTTCTTCCTGCCGGGCATCGCGATGTCCTCGTGGGTGACCCGCACCCCCGACATCCGCGACCGGCTGGAGGCCTCCACCGCGCAGATGGGCTGGATCCTGTTCGGCCTGTCGCTGGGCTCCATGATCGGCATCCTCCTCTCCGGGCGCCTCACCTCCCGGTACGGCACGAGGCCCGTCATCGTCACCGGCTCCCTGGCGATCATCGCGAGCCTGGCCGTCATCAGCGCCGGCGTCCTCCTGGCGTCCGTGCCGCTGGTCACGGCCGGCCTGGCCGCGTTCGGCGCGGGCATCGGGGCCGGTGACGTCGCCGCGAACGTCGACGCCACCGACGTCGAACGCGCCACCGGCGTCACGACGATGCCCACCCTGCACGGCTGCTTCAGCCTCGGCACCGTCGTCGGCGCCTGCGCGGGCATCGCGGCCACCGCCGCCCGCCTCCCCGTCCACTGGCACCTGGCCGCCGTCACCCTGATCTCGGTCGCGATCTTCCTGTACGCCGCCCGCTCCGTCCCCGCGGGCACCGGACTCGGGACGCCCGGCGAGGCCGGCGAGTCCGGTCCGCGGCCGGCGGTGTGGAAGGACGGCAGGCTGCTGCTGATCGGCGCCATCGTGCTGGCCATGGCGCTCGCCGAGGGCGCCGCCAACGACTGGCTGCCGCTGCTCATGGTGGACGGGCACGGCCTCGGCACCGCGGCCGGGTCCCTCGTCTACGCCGGGTTCGCCGCCGCCATGACCGCCGGCCGGTTCGGCGGGGCGTACTTCCTCGGGCGGTTCGGCCGCACGGCGGTCATCCGCGCCAGCGCCGTCTCGGGGGCGCTCGGGCTGCTCCTGGTGATCTTCTCCGACAGCGCCCTGCTGGCCGGGGCGGCCGTGCTGCTCTGGGGGCTCGGCGCGGCGCTGGGCTTCCCCGTCGCGCTGTCGGCCGCCGGGGAGAGCGGGCCCGACGAGACCGCCCGCGTCAGCCTGGTGGCCGTCATCGGCTACGTCGCCTTCCTCGTCGGCCCGCCCGGCCTCGGGTTCCTCGGCGAGCAGTGGGGGCTGCGCGCGGCCATGCTCGTGGTGCTCGCCTTCGTCGTCTCCGCCGTCTTCCTGGCCCCCGCCGTCGACACCCGCCGCCCCCGTTCCGTCGCCGCGTGACCTGCCTGTTGGGTAACGATCGCCGCGACCCCTGATGCCGGGCGGGACCGCGACCACTACGATGACAGCCATGATCGCGCAGGACGGTGAGAGCGACCGGCCGAGGAGCCTCACCCTGACCTCCAGGGTCGTCGACGACATCACCGTGATCACCGTCGACGGGCTGCTCGACGCCACCACGCGCGAGGAGTTCGCGGAGTTCCTCTCCCAGGCCGGTCCGGCGCTGATCCTCGACCTGGCCGGGGTCACGTTCATGGACTCGCGCGCCCTGGGGCTGATCGTGCACCGCTGGCAGACGGCGCTCTCCTCCGGCGGCGGGTTCGCGCTCATCGGCGTCGACTACGCCCGCGCCCGGGTGATCTGGATCACCGGTCTCGCCGACCGCCTGCCGCTCTACGAGAGCCTGGAGGCGGCTCTGGCCGCCCTCGCCTGATTCACAGCCAGCCGCTCCCCCGCAGCAGCCGGTACACCACCGCCACCGCCACCGCCATCGTCCCCAGGCACAACGGGTAGCCGTACGCCCAGTGCAGCTCGGGCATGTGGTCGAAGTTCATCCCGTACACACCGGCGATCAGCGTGGGGACGGCGATGAGGGCGGCCCACGAGGAGATCTTGCGCATGTCGGCGTTCTGCTGCATGGCGACCTTGTTCTGCTCGCTGCCGACCAGCGCCAGATGGGCGCTGAGCGCGCTGGACAGCAGCTCGTTGTGCTCGTCCACCTTGCCGTCCACCCGCAGCAGGTGGTCCAGGACGTCGCGGAACAGCTCCCGGTTGCCCGCGCACAGCTCCACCCGGCCCTTGACGATCTCCTCCAGGACCGGGATGAGGGGGTCCTGCGCGGTCCGGAACTCCAGCACCTCCCGCTTGAGCGAGTAGATGTCCTCGGTCACGTCGGACTGCTCGCCGCTGAACACGCGCCGCTCCAGCGCGATGAGGTCGTGCTCGACCTCGTAGGAGACCAGGGAGTAGGTGTCGACGACCGCGTCGCAGATCGCGTACATGACGCCCGCCGGGCCCGCGGCCAGCAGGCCGGGGTCCGACTCCACGCGCCGGCGCACCCCCTTCAGCGGGTTGGCGCCGCCGTGGCGGACGGAGATGACGAAGTCGGGGCCGAGGAACAGGTTGATCTCGCCGACCTCGATGTCGGAGGTCTCCTCGACGTACAGCAGCGTCTTGAGCACCACGAACAGGGTGTCGTCGTAGCGTTCGAGCTTGGGCCGCTGATGGGCCTTGATCGCGTCCTCCACCGCCAGCGGGTGCAGCCTCACCTCGGTGCTGATCAGGTCGAACTCCTCCTGCGTGGGCTCGTGCAGGCCGATCCACAGGAAAGCGCCGCCGCTGGTGCGGGCGGCGCTCCAGGCGTCGCTGATGTCGCCGGTGATGGTCTCGCGGGTGCCGTCGCGGTAGATCGCCTTGTCCACAATCACAGCGAGCATTCTCGCGCGGCCCGCCCCCTGTCAGGGGCAGAGGTCCCGCCGGTAGGGCGGGCCGGGGACACGGGCGGACCACTCGGCGGGCGTGAGGGCGCGGGCCGCCTGCGCGCAGGCCGTGGCGACGGGGTCGGCGGCGAGGGCGGCGGTGTCCCACCGCCACAGGGCGTAGGAGTCGCCCCGCACGTCGGCGCGGTCGGCGGCGGCGGCCAGCAGGGTGCGCCCGTCCGGGGCGAAGGCCAGCGCGGCCACCGCGCCCCGGTGCCCGGCGAGCGGCGGGCCCAGCGGGCGGCCGGTGGGCACGTCCCAGAGCCGGACCGTACGGTCGCCGCCGCCGGTGGCGAGGACCGTGCCGTCCGGCGCGAACGCCACGGCGTCCACCGGCCCCGCGTGACCGGCGAGAAGCCGGCCGCGCCCGGTCGCCACGTCCCACACCCGCGCCGTACGGTCCGCGCCCCCGGAGACCAGCGTGGTCGGGGCGGAGGGGGCGAAGGCCAGGGCGGTGACGACACCCGTGTGGCCGGGGAGCGTGGCTCTGCGGCGGCCGGTGGCCACGTCCCACACCAGGACGGGACCGGCCGACGTGCCCACCGCGAGCAGCGCGCCGTCGGCGCTGAACGCCGCCACGACCGGCTCGCCCTCCCCCGCCAGCGTCCGCCCGGACCCGGTCCCGCCCAGGGTCCAGACGCGTACCTCGCTGCCGGAGACCGCGGTGACGAGGAGCCGGCCGTCGGGGCTGAAGGCGAGCGGGCGGCCCCTGACGGGCGGCGCGCCGGCGGGCCCGCCGCGGATCGTGACGTCCCTGCCGTGGGCAGGGTCGTCGAGGCCGGAGGCGGCCAGCGTCCGGCCGTCGCGGCTCAGGGCGAGGGCGTCGACGGGGGTGTCCCTGCGGATCGCCAGCCGCCCGCCGGGCAGGGGCCCGCCCGCCGTGTCCCAGGACCGCGCGGAACCGGTGTTCCAGGACCAGAGCCGGCCAGGGCCCGGGCGCGTGGCGTCGTACGGCTGGATCACCAGCCGGGACCCGTCGGCGCTGAGCACCGCGCGGGAGGTGTCGGGGGCGCCGGGCGCGGGCCGGTCGGCGGGGACGGGGCCGGGCAGGGTGAGGAGGCGGGTGCGGGCGCGCGGGAGGCGCCACAGCCGTACGGTGGCGTCGACGCCCGCGCTGGCCAGCGTGGCGCCGTCCGGGCTGAACGCGACGGCGGTCACCGCGCCGGTGTGGCCGGTCAGCGGGTCGCCGAGGGGCGCGCCGGTGGCGGCGTCCCAGAGGCGGACCGTGCGGTCCCCGGAGGCGGTGGCCAGGATCGCGCCGTCCGGGCTGAACGCGACCGCGGTGACGGGGCCGGCGTGCCCGGCCAGGGGCCCGGCGGCGGGGCGGCGGGTGGCGACGTCCCAGATCTGGGCCTGCTCGCCGCCGGTGCTCGCGGCGAGCAGCCGGCCGTCGGGGCTGAACGCCAGCGCGGCGGCCCCGGCGGCGGTCCCAGCGGCGGCGGGCCGCAGCGGGTCGCCGGTCAGCAGGCCGGACGCGGCGTCGAAGAGGCGGACGGGGCCGCCGAAGTAGGCGACGGCCAGCAGCGTCCCGTCCGGGCTGAACGCGACCGGTCCCGGCGTGCCCTCCAGCGTGCGCAGGGCGGCGACGGGCGCGGCGGCGGCCGGGTCCCAGAGCCGGGACTCCTCGAAGAGCGTCCGGGTGGTGGCGAGGAGCGTGCCGTCCGGATGGTACGCGGCCCAGGAGCGCGACGCCTTCCTCGTCTCGCCGCCGATGCGGCGGGCGCGGGTGGCGGTGTCGAAGAAGTGCACCCGCCCCCAGGTGTCGGCCACGGCCAGTTCGCGGCCGTCGGGGCGGTAGGCGAGCGCCGTTCCGCTCGCGCCGTCGTCGCCGGGGATCGGCCAGGTCGCGGGGGCGAGGCTCCTGGCGTCCCAGACGCGCAGCAGGTCGTCGCGGCCGGACGCGGCGACGTACGCGC
This sequence comes from Nonomuraea sp. LP-02, assembly GCF_036289125.1. Taxonomy (NCBI): domain Bacteria; kingdom Bacillati; phylum Actinomycetota; class Actinomycetes; order Streptosporangiales; family Streptosporangiaceae; genus Nonomuraea; species Nonomuraea sp. LP-02. Next base: position 2,243,610 of record NZ_JAXCLK010000001.1, read on the forward strand.
CGTCCGGGCTGAACGTCACGGCGTCCACGTCGGACGGGAAACCGCGCAGCACCGCCAGCTCGGGCCGGGCCACGGCGGCACGGACGGCGGCGCGCGTCCACGGCGACGGCGGGACGATCCGGGCGGCGGCGACGGCGAGCAGCCGGGCCGTCTGGGGGTCGGTCACGGCCAGGCTCGCGCTCTCGGCCATGAGCGCCCGGCTGAGCGCGACGTCGCGGGCGGCTTCGGCGCGCTCGCGCTCCTCTGCGGCGGTCGTGGCACGTACGAGCAGGCCGGCCGCCAGCACCACGAGGACGGCCACCACCACGCCCAGCACGACGACCTGACCGCGGCGGCGGTCCTGTGCCGTGAGCGGGACGCGGGCCATCGCGGACCTCCACCACGCGCCGACGGGGGCCACCCGCCACGGTAGACCAGCACGGCGGGAACGCTCCACCCTCTTAGCCGGACATAGCACCACATGGACTGTTAGCCGGAATCAAGGCGTTCGCAGGCGGTTGATACGGGTCGGCAAGCGGGTTGAAATCGGTCCCCCGCATTCTGTGGTCACCGCCTCCCCAGGAAGGACGCTCCTCATGACCGCCGCCCGCGCCCTCGCCGCCCTCGCCGTCACCGCCACCTCCGCCGCCATCCTGATGACCCCGGCCGCCGCCCAGGCCGCCACCGCCCAGCCCGCCACCGCCGCCGCCCAGTCGGCCCCCATCACCTGGGGCCCGTACTACGCGCCCGGCAAGGCGGCCAAGGCCGCCGGCAAGCTGACCGCCACCGGCGAGGACCACGCCGACCTGCCCACCGCCGCCGTCGTCACGATCTCGGGCACGGTCCAGGACTCCACCAAGTCCGCCTCCTGCGGCTGGGCCGTCTTCCGCGTCACGTACCGCTCCGGCAGCAACCTGCCGAGCAGGAACCACTGGGTGCGCGACTGCTCCTACCGCACGCCGAAGCACTTCTCCGTCAAGCACCACGACGTCTACCAGGTCGAGCTCAAGGTCTGCTCGGAGGCCAAGGCCGCCAAGCCGTCACTGAACTGCCTGTACGCCGGCACCTGGAAGACCCTCTACCTGTCCAAGTGAGGCGTGGGACGGCCGCCTCCGGGTAGCCGCCGGAACGTGAATCACGACGGAGAGACACGGCGGTTCGCCTTCGCCTTCGATGACCGGTACCGGCCGCTGCTGCGCCTGCTGGGCATCAGGCCGGACACCTGCGAGCTGACGCTGAGCGCGGATGTGCTGCGGGTCCGGTTCGGGCCCTGGCTGGTGCTGTCGCCGCGCGCGAACGTGGCCGGCGCGGAGTTGTCGGGGCCGTACTCGGCGGTCAAGGCGATCGGGCCGCACCTGTCGCTCGCGGACGGGGGCCTCACCTTCGGCAGCAACACCCGACTGGGGGTGTGCATCCGGTTCCGCCGGTCGGTGTCGGGCAGCGAACCGCTCGGCGTGCTACGCCATCCCGCGCTGACGGTCACCGTCGAGGAGCCCGCCCGGCTCCTCGACGAACTGCGGGCCACCCAACGGGCCGCCCGATAGACCGCCCCGTGAGCGCCCGGCTTGACCTGGAGCGCGCTCCAGCGGACAGGGTGGTCCCATGCACAACGCCATGAGGACCCGTACCCTCGCGAACCGGCAGGTCAGTGCCATCGGGCTCGGCGCCATGCCGATGTCGGTGGCCGGTCACATGCCGGACGAGGACCAGTCGATCCGGACCATCCACGCGGCCCTGGACGCCGGTGTCACGCTCATCGACACGGCGGACGCGTATACGCCCTCGCACACCGACGTGGGACACAACGAGCGGCTGGTCGCCCGCGCCCTGTCCCTGTGGCCGGGCGACGCCGCCGCCGTGCTCGTCGCGACCAAGGGCGGCCACACCCGGACACCCGGCGGGTGGGACGTGGACGGCAGCCCCTCCTACCTCAAGCGGGCCTGCGACCGCTCGCTGAAGACCCTCGGCGTGGACGCCATCGGCCTCTACCAGCACCACCGGCCCGACCCGCAGGTGCCGTACGAGGAGACGATCGGCGCGCTGAAGGACCTGCACGACGCCGGCAAGATCCAGTTCGCCGGGATCTCGAACGCCGACCCCGCGCAGATCAGGCTCGCCCACTCCATCCTCGGCGACCGGCTGGTGAGCGTGCAGAACGAGTTCTCGCCGCGGTTCCGCTCCAGCGAGCCCGAGATCGACGTGTGCGCCGAGCTCGGCATCGCCTTCCTGCCCTGGTCGCCGCTGGGCGGGATCGGGCGTACCGGGGAGCTGAGCAACCACCCCGCCTTCCACGCGATCGCCGGCGAGCGCGGTGTCTCGCCGCAGCAGGTCTGCCTCGCCTGGGAGCTGGCCCGCAGCCCGGTCGTCATCCCGATCCCGGGGGCGAGCCGCCCGGAGACCATTCTCGACTCGGTCGCCGCGGCGGAGCTGGAGCTCACGGAGGAGGAGCTGGCCCGCCTCAGCGCTTGATCGACTTCACGCCGGACCGCCGATAGGGTGAGCGCCCGACCTCCGCTCACCCCCTCGGACGTGTCCCGTGCCGCCTCGCCGCCGCTCCGCCGTGCTCGCTCTGATCGTGACGGGTGTCTATGTCGCCGGGGTGGCCGTGGCCGCCGCCGTCGCGGCGGTCACCGGCGACCTGGACCCGCTGTGGCGGCTGACGATCACGGAGGAGCCCGACGCCGGCGCGACGGGCTCCGACGTGCTGATCGCCGCACTAACCGCCGTCCCCTGGGCCTGGGCCCTGTGGCAGGTCCTGCGCGGTCCCCTGGAGACGGCGCCCCGCGACGAGCAGGAGCCGAGGGTCCGGCGGGCGCGGTTCACCCTGTACGCCGCCGCGGCCACCACGCTGCTGCTCCACCCGCTCCCGTCGCCGTGGCCGTGGTGGGCGGATGTGATCAGCGCGCTGTCGATGTGGGCGGTCGCCGTGCTGATCCACCCCGTGCTGGTCCGCCCGGTGCTGCGGCCCCGGCTCAAGGGGGCGGAGCTGATCAGGACCGCGGGCGCGGTGGGGTTCGGGGGCACGACGGTCGTCGCGCTGCTGGGCCTGATCAGCCTGCCCGGGCTCGACTTTCTCTACCTGGTGATCGCGGTGGCGACCCTGGCCTGGACGGTGCTGGTGCTGCGGGCGCAGCGCGACGACGGCCGCTGGCGTCCCGGCACGGTCACCTGCGGCGTCGCCGCCCTGGTGACGCCGTGGCTCGCGCTGCTGGTGCCGGCCGTCCTCGCGATGTCGGGCACGCCGGTCGCGTACGATTCGGCCCTGGTCGGCGGCCTCGGGGCGCTCACCGGGGCGCTGCAGGTGGTCTGGCTGGCCCGCTCCGGCCACGACCTGGCGGCACCCGCCTCCCGTCCGGTCCCCGTCACAGGATGACGCGGCCGACGAGCTCGCCGCCGTCGGCCCGGACCGCCAGGCAGTACGCGGTCCGGTAGCGGGGCCAATCCGCCTCCTCCGGCACCAGCGCGGCCACGGTGAGCTCCGCCCTCCGCTCGGGCACGTACCGCATCCTGGGCGCGCATCCCTCGCGGGCGAGCAGGTCCAGCGCCTCCTCGCCCGGCCACGGCTGGTCGGGCACCACGTACGTGGTGGCGTACTCCGCCGCGTGCGGCTCCGAGCAGGAAGCGAGCGTCACGACGAAGCTCTGGGGCATCGGCGCGAGGCAGTCGCCCGGCCGCAGTTCGGAGGCGTGCAGCTGCTCCACGCCCGGCTGCGCCGCCCCCGCGGACGCGGAGACGGCCGAGGGCGCGGGCGCGGCGGCGCAGCCCGCGAGCACACCCGCCAGGAAGGCGGCCACGGTCAGGTGACGGGGGGTCATGCGCCGGATCGTGGCAGGCGCACATCACGAGTTGATCGCCGTCGCGGCTCGGTCGGGCGGCCGTCACCGCACCCGCGGCGCGCCGCGCCTGTGCGCCGCCCTCAAGGGCTCAGAGGGCGGGAGCACGATCGGCGAGGATGCCGGCGCGGGCGAGCTGCACCCCCCGGGCCTGGCGGGCGGCGTAGCCGAGCAGGGGGCCGAAGGCGGCCCGCAGCCGCAGCTCGTCGGTCACCTCGGTGCCGCCGTCGCGGGCGGTCAGGCCGAACCGGTACGCCAGCCGGATCCCGCCGGGGCTGTCCACCTCGCCCTCGACGGCGTCCTCGGTGGGCCGCAGCGTGACCTTGAGGAGGTTGTCGTAGCGCAGGAAGCCGAGGAAGCGGAAGCGCTCGACGCTGACGTAGTGGATCAGACCGGCCTCGCGCCGCACGTCGCGCACCTCGACCACCAGCGGCGACAGGCCGATGTAGCTGGCCGGTTCGCTCAGGTGGGCCCGTACCGCGTCGGGCGGGGCGGGAACATGGAACGTGTTGCGCAGCAGGGTTTCGGGCACCGCTCACCTCGGCTCGGGGGAAGAGGTTCCCAGCTTGGCGGGGTCGCCGTCTCCTGTCCAGACGGCCGCGCCGGACCGGTGGACGAATTTCGGCATCCTGCCCATGCGCGGAAAGAACGGCCGTTACCCTGCTGTCGCGGTGCGCGATCCCCCTGTCACCGTAGGTGAGGAGCAGTCGGTGCGACGGTCCGTCAGAGACAGCAGGAGCCTGGCGCGGCCGTACCGCGACCTGGTGTGGCTCGCCTACCTGGTCCTTCCGCCGTCCGCCGGGGAGGAGCGCAGGCTGGTGCTCGCGCACCGGCTCGCCGCCGCCGGGCTGGCCCGCCATCGGGGGCGCGACCAGGCGCGGCTGCGCCGGGCGGTGCTGAGGCGGGCGCTGCGGGCCCGGATCCTGCCCTGGTCCGGCCGGCTCCCGCGGCTGGAGGTGGTGCCCGCGACCACCCGGGGCGCCGACGCGGCCTTCACCGAGGAGCTGATGGCGTTGCGGCCGGGGGCGCGGGCGGCGTACGCGCTGCTGCGGCTGGAGGGGCGGCCCGCCCGGCGAGGTGGCCGCGCCGGGCGCCTGGCGGCGCAGCACCGAGCTGGACCTGTCCACGTGGGAGCCGCGCGGCGCGCTCACCGGCGACGCCGCCCTCGTCGCCCGCGCCCTGCGCGCCTGGGGGCGGCGCACCGGTCAGCTCCTGTACGCCGGGCGCGTGGACGGCGCGACCGTGGTGCTGGCGCGCGACGGGGAGCAGGTCGCCCGCTACACCGAGGCGGGCGGGCCGGGCAGGCTGGAGGTGTTCCCCGCGCCGCGCGCCAGGCCCGGCGGCGCGGCCCCGCTCACGCTGCGCGCCATGGCAGCGGGCAGCCGCTACCTGGTGCCGCCGTGGGTGCGCGAGATGTCGGCCGCGCCGCTGTCCGGCCGCTCCCCCGCGTGGCGGGCGGTCGGGATCGAGGACGGGGTGACCGCGCCGGTGCCGGCGGCAGGCGGGCGGTGCCTCCGGGGGCCGGTGCTGCGGCTGCGGGCGCCGGAGATCGCGCCCGGCGTGCCGTACACGATGCTCGATCTCGGTGGGATCTCCCCCGCCGAGGCCCGCTACCGGCCGCCGGAGGGCGGCTCGCTGGACGGGTTCGGCGTCTGGAAGGGGCTCGGCTGCGCGGTCGAGTGGCCGGCCGGCGGCGCCGAGGTCGCGGCGGCGTGGGAGTTCTGGCGCGGCGCGCTGCCCGAGGGGGCGCGCGGACGCTGGATCTGCCTGCGGCTGGCGGACGCGCGCGGCGGGAGCCTGGTACGGGGCGTGCTGTTCAGCACCCATCGCGGGCGTACGTCCGCCCTGCGCACCGGGGGCCGGAGCGGCACCTGGGACTGCAGCCGGCTCCGGCGCGACGTGGTGGCCGGCGCGTGGTGGCGGGCGCCCTCCGGCCGGCACTACTACGTCGCGGCCGGGAGCCGGCGGGTCGCGCGGATCACGCTGGACGGGCGGACGACGCCGGGCCCGTACGCGGTGACCCGCACCCGCGTCGCCGCCCTGTCGGCGGCCGGCGAGCCGGGCGAGGAGGTCGCCGTCCTCCGCTGACGGCGGCGGCCGCGGCCGGGGCTCCGGCGTGTGGAGGCCGACCGGCGCGGCGCGGGCCGCGTTCAGCGGTGCTGCGCGGCGGGCGCGCGGTGAGGTGACGGTGCGTGGAGGGCGGACAGCACGGCGTGGGCCGCGCGCCGCCCCGAGACGAGGGCGCCCTGCTGGGAGCCGGTGTCGCGGTGGTCGCCGCAGACGTACACGCCGCTGGGCAGCCGGACGGGGCTGCGCAGCGGGTGCGGCGGCGGCATCGCGGGCAGCGCCTCCGGCACCTGGTACGTCGCCAGGTGCTCCCAGGACGAGGTGTCGCCGTAGATCTCGGTCAGCCGTTCGCGCACCGGGCGTTCGTCGCCGGTGACGCCGAGGACGGACGTGGAGATCAGCGCCCGCCCGTCGGCCGCGTACGTGGGCGCGGCGTCGGTGAGCACGATCGTGTCGGTGATCGCGCCGGTGGCGTCGATGACCTGGACGGGCTCGCCCAGCGGCGAGCGCGGCGCGACGTGGTAGAAGGTGGTGACCGCGCGCATCTCCGGGACCTCGATCCCCGGCAGCAGCCGGCCGGCCGTGCCCGGGTCGGCCGCCACGACCACCGCCGCGCCGTCGTACGTGCCGCCGCCCTCGATCTCGGCCGCGCCGGATGCGACGCGGGTGACGCGGGCGCCGAACGTGACGGTCCCCGGCGGCAGCCGGTCGGCGAGCTGGCGCGGGATCTCGCCCATGCCGAACGCGGGCACGCCGGTCCTGCCGCGCGCGAACGAGCGCCAGAGCAGGTGGAAGACCCGGCTGGAGGTCTCCAGGCCGCGTTCGAGCAGCACGCCGGCGAGGAACGGGCGCAGCAGGCCGTCGATCATCGCGTCGGACATGCCCCAGGCGTGCAACTCCTCCAGGGTGGTCCGGTCGTGGCCGCGGCGCAGCCGGGAGGCCGGGAAGGCCACGTCGCGGGCGGTGATCGCGGCCAGCACGGCCTTGTCGCGCGGGGTGCCGATCCCGGACAGCAGCCCGCTGAGCGCGTGGCGTGGATGCCGCCACGGCAGCATCACCCGGGAGCGGACGCCCGCGCCGCAGACGAGCAGTCCCGAGGCGAACGCCCGTACGTCCAGGGCGGCGAGGTCGAGGACGCGGCGCGCCTCGGGGTAGCCGGTGAGCAGCACCTGGAAGCCGCGGTCGAGCCGGAACCCGTCCACGACGTCGGTCCGGACCCGGCCGCCGACGCCGTCAGACGCCTCCAGCACCCGTACCGGGATGCCGGCCTCGTGCAGGTGGACGGCGCAGGCCAGGCCCGCCAGGCCGGCGCCGACGACGATGACGGGCGCTTGTCGTTCGCTCATGGGCTCCGCCTACCCGTGAGCCTCCGGATCAGGCCGCGACGACGATCGGGCGCCAGCGGAACGCGTCGCCGTGCCGCTCGATCCGGCCGAGGCCGGGGAAGGGCAGGTGGTAGGCGTGCACGAGCAGGTTCTCGGCGGCGGCCAGGGCGAGGAGGCGGAGGCGGCTGCGTACGGATCGGGCGGCGTCGCCGTCCCACGGGGTGCGCCAGGACGGGTGGCAGAGCTGGAGCGGGTCGTAGAAGGTGTCGCCGAGGCAGAGCAGCCGCTCGCCGCGCGAACGCACCAGATAGGCGGTGTGCCCGGGCGTGTGCCCGGCGGCCTCGACGGTGTGGAGGCCGGGCAGGATCTCGGCGTCGTACGTGAACGGCCGCAGCCGCTCGCCGAGGACGCGGATGGCCTCACGGGCCGGCCCCCGCTGCTCGGGGAGCGCGCTCTCGGCGGCCGACGACCAGAAGGCGAGCTCGGCGGCGTGCACGTGGCCGACGGCGCCGGGGTAGGCGGGCTCGCCGGGCCAGACGGCGCCGCGGACGTGGTCCTCGTGCAGGTGGGTGAGGACGACGGCGGCCGGCTCCGGCAGCCCGGCCGCGCGCAGGCCGTCGGGGAGCCTGCCGACGAGGGGCCGGAAGTGGGGGCCGTAGCCGAGGAAGTCCTTGCCGAGGCCGGTGTCGATCACGGCGAGGCCGTCCGGGGTCTCGACGCAGAGGCAGTTGTAGCCGCAGGTGAGCGTCCGCCTGCCGAGGCCCTCGGCGGCGACGGCGGCGGCCAGTTCGGGCTCGGGCACGCCGCTGCCGGGGGTGAAGAACGACGACAGCTCGGGCTCCAGAGGTGGTCCGGCCTGGCCGTCGCTGATCACCGCGCAGGCGAGGTCGCCGATGTGGAAGCGGTGGATGAGCAGGCCGTTGTCGCGCACGTCCGCATTCTGCCCTGTTTCCGTTTCGCGCAAAATATATAGACCGGTCTATTATGTCGCCATGACCGAGCAGACCAAGGGCGGCCGGACGAGCGCCCGGCTGGTGGAGTCGATGCTGGAGCTCATCCAGGCACGCGGCTACAGCGGCACCGGCCTCGCCACCGTGACCGAGCACGCCCGCGCCCCCAAGGGGTCGCTGTACTTCCACTTCCCCGAGGGCAAGGAGGCTCTGGGCGAGACGGCGATCGAGCTGGCCGCCGAGCGGTTCCGCGCCCTGCTGGCGGAGACGCCGGACGGGCCACCCGGCGAGGTCGTCGGACAGGTGGTCGAGGTGCTGGCCGGGATGCTCGCCGACAGCGACTTCCAGCTCGGCTGCCCCGTGTCGGTGGTCGCCCTGGAGATGGGTGGGCAGAGCGAACGGCTGCGTGAGGCGTGCGCGCGGGCCTTCGCCTCCTGGATCGACCCGGTCGCCGCCCACCTCGCCGCGCACGGCCGCTCCCCCGCCGAGGCCAGGACGCTGGCCACCGCCGTGGTGAGCACGGTCGAGGGCGCGATGATCGTCTCGCGGGCCCAGCGGTCCGTGGAGCCGATGCGCTGCGCCGCGCACGCCCTCGCCGTGCTGCTGGCGGCCTGAGCATGGGCGAGCGGCATGCCCTGGTGTTCGGCGCGGCGGGGTACGTCGGGCGCGCCCTGGTCCTGGAGCTGGGCCGGGCCGGCGCGCGGGTGAGCGTGGCCACCCGCGGTCAGGAGTCGTACGAGAGGCTGGCCCGGTGGCTGGCCGCGCGCGGGCACGACCCGGCGCCGGCCGGCGTACGCGCGGACTTCGCGGCCCCGTCGTTGCTGGCGGGCGGGAGCTGGGACGACGTCACGGAGATCTACAACTGCGCCGGGGCCTACCGGTTCGGGATGACGGCCGAGCAGGCCCGCCGGGCCAACGTGGACAGCGTACGGGCGATCGTCGCCTTCGCGGCCCGGCTGCCCCGGCTGCGGCGGCTGGTCCACGTGTCCGGCTACCGGGTGGGCGGGCAGGACCCGGGGGCGTGGAGCGAGGAGCGGCGGCGGGCGGCGTACGCGGCGCTCGGCGCGTACGAGGCGTCGAAGGCCGAGGCGGACGCCGTCCTCCAGGCGGAGGCGGACGAACTGGGCGTGCCCTGGTCGATCGTCAACCCGTCCAGCGTGATCGGCGAGGCCGGCCAGTACCTCGGGCTCGCGGCGAGCGTCGCGGAGCTCTGGCGGGGCCGCCTGGCCGCGCTGCCAGGGAGCGGGCGGACGTTCGTGCCCGTGGTCGAGGCCGGCCACCTCGCGCGGTTCATGGCCCTGCTGCCGGAGGACCCGGGGGCGGCGCGGCGGGCGTACTGGGTGCTGGACGAGCGCACGCCCGCCCTGCCCGACCTGCTCACGCTCGTCGCCCGGCACTACGAGGTGCCCGGGCCCCGGCTGCGGGTGCCGGTGGCGCTGGTCAGGCGGCTGCCTTCGCGCCTCACCAGGACCGACCCCGAGACGCTGACGTTCCTGTCGGAGGAGCGTTATCCCACGGGGCCGGCGGCGGAGTTCGCCGCCCGGCACGGGCTGGACCGGCCGGACACCGCCGGCGCGATCCGCCGATGGGCCGACGAGCTGGCCGCGCACCGGTTCGGGGACGCGCCGGAGGACGGGCGGCGGCGGTTCACGACCCTGGGAGGGGTGCGCACGTTCGAGCTCGGCCCGGCGGGCGCGCCCGCCGTGGTGCTGCCCGGCCTGCCGGTCAACGCCGACACGTGGGCGGGCGTGGCGGCCGCTCTCGGTGACGTACGGGTCGCCGACCTGCCGGGGCTCGGGCTGAGCGGCGGCGGGCCCGGCGACTGGGGGTCCTGGGCGGCGGCGCTGGTGTCCGGGGGCGTGGACCACGTGGTGGCCCACTCGATCGGCGCGGCGGCGGTCCTGGAGGCGGGGGCCTCGGGGACGCCGGGCCGGCTCACGCTGGTCGCGCCGTTCTTCCTGCAGCGGCGTACGGCGTCGTGGACGCCCGCCACCCGCCTGTACCTGAGGCAGGCCGGGCCCGAGACGCTGTCCCGGCGGCTCACCGGGGCTTCTGCACACGCGGATGCGCTCCGTACGAGCGCCGCCGACCTGCGGCGGCCCGGCGTCGCGACCCGCGTCGCCCGCGCCCTGGCGGCGGCCGGCAGCCGCCGGTGGCGCGCCGGCCTGCGGGAGCGGCTGCGCGGGTACGAGGGCCGGCTGCACGTGATCGTCGGCGACCGCGACCCGCTCACCCCGGAAGGACGGGACCTCCTGAACGCCCTCCCCCAGGCCACCGTCACCGTCATCCGGGGCGCGGGCCACCACCCGCAGCTCACCCATCCGGAGGAGGTCGCCCACGCCATCGGCGTGTGACGCCGGACTCGAAGGCGGGCGTCCGCCCTTCCAGGCGGACGCGGGTCAGAGGGGGGCGTCCGCCTGTTCCAGGCGGACGAATGTGGCGCCTGCTGACACGGCGCGCGCGCCGAGGACGTGGCCGTCGCACATCCGCGTCTCCGCGCCGGCTTGGTCGATGACCTTCCACGTCACCGGCTCCTCGCACGGGCGGCCGAACCGGTCGTGGCGCCACTCGCGCCGGCAGACCCGGCAGGTGGAGATCCCCGCGCGGGTGGAGAGCGTGTTGCCGTGCTCCGGGCAGACGCCCCACGGCATGCCGCACGGCCGGGCCTGGAGGGCGGCGAGGTCGCCGGCCGCGCGCCCCAGGTCGTCGGCGCCGGCGGACAGCCGCTCGACGGCCTGCCAGGCCGCCCCGAGGTGGTCGTGCTCGGGCGTCCCCGCGGGGGCGCTCAGGCAGAGCTCGCGCACCTCGGCGGCGAGCGCGTCGGCGCGGCTCGCGAGGGCGCGCAGCTGCGCGGGGGTCACGGTCATGCGGGCTCCCCTCCCGACGACGGAACGGCTCTCCGGACGCAGATCCTACGTCCGCAGGGCCGTCCCTGTGCGCCGTTCACGATCATGTCGCGCCGCGCCCCTTTCGGGTGGCCTGACCTGGAAAACGCCTAGGCGGCCCGTTCCGGGGAACTTCGATGGTCTTCCAACGCGTGACCGGAGGATTGTATGAGCGAGACGGAGACCCTGGCACGACGGGCGACCGACAGCCCGGCCGTGGACAGGCTTGCGCGCGTCGGCCTGGTTTGCCGTGCGGTGCTGTACGCGCTGATCGGCGTGCTGGCGATCCAGATCGCCTTCGGCGGCAACGGTGGCCGTGAGGCCGACAAGAACGGCGCGATCAGCCAGGTGGCGTCGCTGCCGTTCGGCTCGGTCATTCTGTGGATCATGGTGGTGGGGTTCGCCGCCCTGATCGTCTGGCAGGTCGGTGAGGCCATCAAGGCCCACAAGGTCAAGGACCGGGTCGAGGCGATCAGCCGGGTCGCGGTGTACGCGTTCGTCTGCGCCGCGCTGCTGACCATGCTGCTGACCGGCGAGACGAACTCCGACGACGAGAAGTCCAGGGACATCACGGGCAAGCTGCTCGACCTGCCCGGCGGCCCGCTCCTGGTCGGCGCGGTCGGGCTCGGCATCATCGCGCTGGGCGTCTACTGGATGCACTACGGCTTCAAGAAGAAGTTCCGCGAGAACCTCAAGCCGATGCCGGCGAAGGCGAGCGCCATGATGGACCGGCTCGGCCTGGCCGGCTACCTGGCCCGCGGGCTGATCGCGGCCGGCGCCGGCGTGTTCGTCATCCAGGCGGCCGTCACCCACGACGCCGACAAGGCGGGCGGCATCGACGCCACGCTCAGGGCGTTCGCCGACACCCCGGTCGGTCCGTGGCTGCTGGTGGTGGTGGCGCTGGGCCTGCTGCTGTTCGGCGTGTACTGCCTGGGCGAGGCCCGCTGGCGCCGTACCTGACCGGAACGCCGGAGTTCGGTGTCCCGCGGGCGGAGCGCCCCCGCGGGACACTGCGCTGTCCGGGACCGGTCGCGCCGCTAAGTTGATCGTTTTCGCACGTGCGCTTGATCCACTGTTGAGGCCGCAGGCCGTAGGTTCCGAACATGCGTGCAGACATCACCTGGACGGACACGGCCGCCCCCTGGGGCGCCGCCGGGATCTCGGCGGCGGGCATTCCGGTGGCGGCCATCGTGGCGCTGGCCGTGTGCACGGCGGCGACGTTCGCGATCGGCTGGCGGACCAGAACGCACGCGGTGCGCCAGGAGCACGCCCGCCGGACGACCCAGGATCTCATCGCCGCCGTCGGCGACCTGCGCGCCGACCTCCAGGCGGCGAGCACGACCGCCGAACGCGGCCTCGCCGTCGCGCGCTGGCGCTCGCGGTGGATGCTCGGCGCCGCCCTGCTCGACCTCGTGGACCCCGGCTACGCCGAGACCGTGCGCGTCAAGGGCCGCCGACTGTACGCCGACCTCATGGCCGCGGGGAAGGACGCCCCGCCGCGCGGCCTGCCGCGGACGAACATCGTCAGGGAGCTGGCCGCCCACCGCGCCCGCCGCATCCGCCCCACAGCCCGTCCGCTGGTCCCGCGATAACCCGACGCCGGAACGCAACCGTTCCCGCCCCCGCACTCGAAGAAGAGAGCAGCGGGACAGGGTCAGCGGGAGCGGGGCGCCGAGCGCAGCACGGCGAGCTCCTCGTTCATGGCGTCGAGGAAGGCGGCCACGGTGCGGAGCTCGTCGGGATTGAAGCGGGCCAGCGCGTTGCCGGTGCTGCGGCCCAGCGGCCGGAAGAACGCGGCGGCGAACTCCTGCGCGGTGGCGAGGTAGTGCAGGTGGACCACGCGGCGGTCGTGCGCGTCGCGCACGCGGCGGATGTGCCCGGCCCGCTCCAGCCGGTCGAGGCAGGCCGTGACGGCGCCGGAGGTGAGGTTGAGCTCGTCGCGCAGCCGGCTCGGGGTGATCGGCGTCGGCGCGTCGTAGATCATGATGAGCGCCTGGACATCGGTCGTGTGCAGCCCGTGCTCGTTGGCGAACTCGTGGGCGATGCGGTTGAACTCCGCCGTCATGCGGCGCAGCCGCGCCGCGAACGCCCTGAGATCCTCGCCCCCGCCCCCTTCGGTGTCGCCGTTCATGCGCCCATGCTACATTAACTCGATAATTGAGAGACTCATTGATTGAGTTATCGGGCGTGACGGAGAGGTGATCACGATGGCGCGGCGGCATGTCCGCTGGCTCGTCCCGGCGCTGCTGGTGCTGGTATGGCTGGCGGTGGGCGGCGGACTCGGGCCGTTCGCCGGCAAGCTGGGCGAGGTGTCCACGAACGACCAGGCCGCCTTCCTGCCTCAGAGCGCGGAGTCCACGCGGGTGCTGGAGGAACAGGAGAAGTTCCGGCAGGGCGAGGCGCAGCCGGTCATCGTGGTGTGGACGGCCGGCGGGGGCGACGCCACCCTCACCGAGGCGCAGCAGGCCGCCGCCACCCAGGCGATCGCCGCGCTGAAGGGCGCGCGGGACGTCGCCGGCACCCCCTCCCCCGCCTTCCCCTCCGACGACAAGCGCGCCCTGCAGGGCGTCGTCCAGCTCAACCCCGAGCTCTCCGGCTCCGAGCTCCGCGACGCCCTCGACCGGATCGGCGGCGCGGTGGCCGTGGACGGGCTGAAGGCGCAGCTCGCCGGGCCCGCCGCCTCCCGCGCCGACCTGGCGGGCGCCTTCGCCGGCATCGACGGGCTGCTGCTCCTGGTGGCGCTGGTGACCGTGCTGGTCATCCTGCTCGCGGTGTACCGGAGCGTGCTGCTGCCGCTGGTCATCATCGTCGGCGCGGTCTTCGCGCTCGGCCTGGCCTGCGCCGTCGTGTACGTCCTGGCCGACCGCGACATCGTCCGCGTCGACGGCCAGGTCCAGGGCATCCTGTCCATCCTCGTGATCGGCGCGGCCACCGACTACGCGCTGCTGCTGACCGCCCGCTTCCGCGAGGAGCTGGCCGCCGGCCGCGACCGCTACGCCGCCGGCCGGGTGGCGCTGCGGCGCTCGGTCGAGCCGATCCTCGCCAGCGCCGCCACCGTGGCCCTGGGCCTGCTGGCGCTGCTGCTCAGCAACCTGACCAACAACAAGGCCCTCGGCCCGGTCGGCGCGATCGGCATCGCCTGCGCCGCGCTGAGCGCCCTGACGTTCCTGCCCGCCGCCCTCGTCCTGCTGGGCCGGGCCGCCCTGTGGCCGGCCAGGCCGCGCTCGGCGGAGGCCGGGGCGAGCGGGATCTGGAGCCGCGTCGCCGGCTGGGTGGACCGCCGCCCGCGCCGGCTCTGGGTCGCCACCGTCCTGCCCCTGGCCGCGCTCGCCCTGCTCGCGCCGCGGCTGGAGGCGCGGGGCGTGCCCCTCGACGAGACCTTCGTCGGCGAGACCCCCTCGGTGGCCGCCCAGGCGACGCTCGGCGAGCACTTCCCCGGCGGCTCGGGCCAGCCGGCCGTCATCGTCGCCCCTGCCGAACGCGTGGAGGACGTGGTGGCCGCGGCCGAGGCCGTCAGAGGCGTCTCGGAGGCGGCGGCGGTCAGCGCGGGCGGCCGGCCGGGCGGCGCCCCCACGGTCGTGGACGGCAAGGTGCTCGTGGAGGCCACGCTGCGCGACGCGCCGGACAGCGACGCGGCCCTGGAGACGGTCGCCCGCCTGCGCGCCGCCCTCGACCGCGAGCAGGGCACCATCGTCGGCGGCTACACCGCGCAGCGCCTGGACACGACCGACACCGCGCGGGAGGACACCCTGGTCATCGTCCCGGTGGTGCTGGTGATCATCCTGCTCATCCTCGTCCTCCTGCTGCGCTCGCTGGTGATGCCGCTGCTCCTGGTGGCCACGGTGGCGCTGAACTTCCTGGCCACGCTCGGCGTCTCGGCGCTGGTCTTCACGCACCTGTTCGGCTTCACCGGCAGCGACGCCTCCGTCCCGCTGTACGGGTTCGTCTTCCTGGTCGCGCTGGGCGTGGACTACAACATCTTCCTCATGTCCCGCGTACGCGAGGAGACCGGGCGGCACGGGCCGCGGGAGGGCGTGCTGCGCGGCCTGGTCACCACCGGCGGGGTGATCACCTCGGCGGGCGTGGTGCTGGCCGCCACCTTCGCCGCGCTGGTGGTGATCCCGCTGTCCTTCCTGGTGCAGATCGCGTTCATCGTCGCGTTCGGCGTGCTGCTCGACACCCTGGTGGTGCGGTCGCTGCTGGTCCCGGCGCTGGTGCGGGAGCTCGGCGGCCGGGCCTGGTGGCCGAGCCGCCTCGGCCAGCGGGCCGACGCCGGAGCCGGCGACCCGGCGAAGGTGCCCGCCCTGGTCCGCCCGGACGACGAGCGCCGTCCCGGAGGCGCCTGACCGGTCCCGCCCTTCTCCAGGGGCGGGAGCGTCCCTATGCTCCCGTTCCATGAGCAGCTCCGCGGCGTACCTCGCCGCCACGCCGATCCTCGACCACGACCATCCGCGGGTGCTCGCGCTCGCCGCCGAGGCCCGCGCGGCCGGAGCGGCGGGACGTGACCTGCTGATCGCCGCGCACCGGCTCATCGCCGCGCGGGTGCGGCCCGTGTACGCCCTGGACGACGAGCAGCCGGCGTCCCGCACGCTGCTCCGCGCCCGGGGATCGTGCAGCCAGCGCCTGGCGGTGCTGGAGGCCCTCTCCCGGGCCTGCGGCATCCCCACCCGGGTCAGGGGCCTGCTGGTGGACGGCCGCTTCTGGCACGCCCGCTTCCCCCTGCTGCGGCCGGTGGTCCCCGACCTGGTGGTGCTGGCCTGGCCGGAGTTCCGGCCGGCGGACGGCTGGCTGCCGGTCTCGGAACTCTACGGCGACCTGGACACGCTGCGGGAGGCCGCGCCGTTCACGAACACGGGCGCGGAGACGCTGTTCGACGCCGTGGCGCGCACCGCCGTCGACTGGGACGGCGGCGGCTGCGCGGCCTGCGACCTGTCCGGGCACGTACGGGCCGACCTCGGCCGCTTCGTCTCGCGGGACGAACTGTTCCGTGCGCACGGGCAGACGGTGTGCCGGCCGGTCCGGGCCGCCGTGGACCCGGTCATGAGCCGTTACGCCGCTTCCGCCGGGAAAGCGAACTAGATTCATCCCCATGGACGTGCGCCGGGTCGCGGTCGTCGGCTACGACGGCGCCGAGCTGATCGACATCGCCTGCGTCACCACGAGTCTCGGCATGGTCAGCGAGTACGGGCGCGCCCGCGTCCCGTACCGCACCGAGCTGCTGACTCCGGGTGGCCGCCCGATCAGCCTGCCCACCGGGCTGAGCCTGCAGGGCGGCCACCCGCTGGAGCGCGTCACCGGCCCGTTCGACACCGTGCTCGTCTCCGGCGGTCTCGGGCACGAGAAGGCCGCGGGCAACCCGCTGATCGTCGCCCACGTACGCCGGCTGGCGCGCGAGAGCCGCCGCATCGCCTCCATCTGCACCGGCGCGGGCATCCTGGCCGCCGCCGGACTGCTGGACGGCCGGCGCGTCACCACCCACTGGCGCTACGCCGGCGACTTGGCCGCCCGCCACCCCGAGGTGACCGTGGACGCCGACCCCATCTACATCCGGGACGGCAACCTCATCACCTCCGCCGGGGTGACCAGCGCGCTGGACCTGTCGATCGCGCTGATCGAGGAGGACCACGGCGCCGAGATGGCCCGGCTGATCGCCCGCCACCTGGTGATCTACCTGCAGCGCCCCGGCAACCAGGCGCAGATGAGCATCTTCACCGCCGCGCCGCCGCCCGGCAACGACGTGGTGCGCGGCGTGGTCGAGCACGTCCTCGCCGCCCTGGACGGCGACCTGTCCGCCGCCTCGCTCGCCGCCCGCGCGGGGATCAGCGTCCGGCACCTGACCCGGCTGTTCCTCACCCATCTCGGCCGTACGCCCGCGCAGTACGTCAAGCACGCCCGCCTGGAGGCCGCCGCCCACCTGCTGGCCGGCACGTCCCTGCCGATGCCGGCCGTCGCGGCCCGCTGCGGCTTCGGCTCCGCCGAGACCCTCCGCCAGGCGTTCACCACCAGGTACGGCATCGCGCCCTCCCGCTACCGCCAGGTCCACGGCGGCCGCTGAGACGGGCCCGTAGTGGATCACAAGTGGGTTCCAAGTGATCATCTCTAACGTTCGGGACGACCGGCGCCCACCGTGGGCGCCGGGATCCCGAAGGGCCGCGGTGACGCGGCCAGGAGAGTGAGACATGTCGAAGATCACGATCGACGATCTGCCGTTCGAGGGGGCCGAGCTCTCGCAGGCCGAGCTGGGCGAGGTGGCCGGCGGCGCGCGCAAGGAGTGGACCGCCAGCGCCTGGACCCTCAACGACGTGCCCTACGAGTGGTGGCTGATCTGAGATCCGGCGCGAGCCGATAGCTGAACCGCGCGGTGGGACGGCGACGTCCCACCGCGCTCTTTCGTGAGGACGTTCTGGACGGGACCGGCAGTGATAATGATCATGAGCGCGCGCGGGGACGGCGCCGCCGAGAAGGTGCTGGGCGCGCTGCTGCGGCGCGGCGCCCGGCTGCTCGGCGACGACGGGCCCGGCGTACCCGTGCTCTGGTGGGACAACGGCGACTTCCCCGGCGCGAGCCGGATCACCGCGGAGCTCGCCGGCGGCCGGCGGCGGCTGCTCCTCGACACCGGCGAGCACACCGTGGACCTGTCGGAGGTCACCGCGGTGTGGCGCAGCCGGCCGAGCGGGCCACGACCGGCTGAGGAGGTGACCGAGGACAGCCACCGGGCGCACGCCCGGCTGCAGGCCGAGGTCATGCTCGACGGCGTGTGGAGCCTGCTCGGCGCCCGCTGGCTGCCCGGCACCCGCGCCGACGAGCTGCGCGCGCACAACAAGGTCTTCCACCTGGCGCGCGCCGCCGCGCTCGGCTTCACCGTGCCCGACACGATCTACACCAACGACCCGGCGCGGCTCGCGCCCGCGTACGAGGCCGCGGGCGGGCGGCTGGTGGCCAAGCAGATCGCGGCCGAACGCTTCAGGATCGACGGCGAGCCGCACCGGGCGTACACGACCGTCGTCGGGCGGCGGCACCTGACCTCGCGGCACCGGCTGCGGCACGAGCCCGTCATCCTGCAGCCGTACGTGGACAAGGCCGTCGAGCTGCGCGTCATCGTGGTCGGCGAGCGGGCGCTCGCGGCCGAGATCGACGTCTCCGCCTCCGCCACGGCGCGGGACGACTGGCGGCACTACGACAACGACCGCGTCCGGTACGGGCCGCACGAGCTGCCCGCCGACGTGGCGCGGCGCTGCGTCCGGCTGGTCGCCGACGTCGGCCTCACCTACGCCGCCCTGGACCTCATCGTCACGCCCGGCGGCGAGTACGTGTTCCTGGAGCTGAACTCCAACGGCGCGTGGGGGTTCGTCGAACTGTGGGCCGGGCTGCCGGTCAGCGACACGATCGCGGCCTGGCTGATGGATGGAGGGAAACCGTGACGGGAAGCGCGTTCGCGCAGGCCCTGGAGTCGGGGGTGGAGCTGCTGCGCTCGCTGCCGCGCCGCCGCGCCGCCGTACCCGCCGCGCGGGCGGCGGCCCGCGACTGGGCGGCGCGGCATCCGGCGGTCGCGGCGCAGCTCGTCGTGGACGAGCGGCCCGGGACGCCGGTGGTGGACTACGACCTGCTCCTCGACCACCCCGGCGGCGGGACCGTGGCGTTGACCGCGCCCGCCGAGGACGGGGTGCCGTGGCTGGTCGACCACTCGACGCACTGGGCGGCCGGGCAGCTCGTCAGCGTGGACGGGGTGCACGTGTCGGTGTCCCAGGCGCTGACCATGCTGCGGACGCTGTCGAGGGGCGACGCCTCGCCGTACCAGGAGATCGTGGACCAGTGCCTGCTGGCGGCGGCCCTGGAGGAGGCCGGCGACGACGTGCCCGTGAGCGCGGCGGACCTGCAGGCGACGGCGGACGCCTTCCGCCGCGGGCGCGGGCTGCACGACCGGGCGGCCACGCTGGCGTGGATGGCGGCGGCGGGCATGTCGGGCGAGCAGTTCGAGTCCTACCTCGCCGGGATCGCGCGGCGGCGGCGCTTCCGCGCGGCCAAGGAGGCCGAGCTGGCCCCGCGGCACCTGGCCGCGCACCGGGCGGACTTCGCGCGGGTGCGGGCCATCTGGGTGACCGGGCCGGCGAAGGTCGTCGCGGGCCGGGCCGGCGAGCTGGCCGGCGAGGCGGCCGCGCACGAGGAGGCGGTCGTGACGGTGGGCACCCGCTGGGAGCACGAGCTCCCCGAGGCGCTGCGCGGCGCGGCCCCCGGCGACGTCGTAGGGCCGGCGCCCCTGGCTTCCGGGGGTTTCCTGACCGGGGCCGTGCTGTCCAGGACCGTCGCGGGCGACGATCCGGAGACGCTGGCGGCGGCGGGGCGGGCGGCGTTCGGGGGGTGGCTGGCGGAGCGGCGCGCGGCCGCCAAGGTCGATTGGCACTGGTGATGAGCGACCCCTACGACGCCACCCGCCCCCTCCACCACCCCCGCCACGCCGCCGGCCCGCACTCGGTGACGCCACCCCTGGCCGCCCCGCACTCGCCCCCGCCGCCCCCCTCCGCCCCGCACTCGCCCCCGCAACGCTCGGCCTCCCCGCCCTCTCCCTCAGCTCCTCCGGGACCGCCGGTGGCGCAGCGGGGCGACCTGCCCGCGCCGGGCGGGTCGCGGCCGCAGAACCCTGGGCCGAGACCCGGCGGGCGGGCGGTCCAGGGGATCTATCGGGAGGAGGCGTTGCGAAGAAGGGCCGCCGGCCGTGGCCCCGACGGCGCGCCGCCCACGGTGGGCGGCCCGTCGTTCCTGGTGCTGTGGCTGATCGTGATGGCGATCCTGGCGGCCGCCGTCGTCCTCACCGTGCTGACCCTGCGCGCGGCGGGAGCCGCCGCGTGATCCGCCGCCTGCCCGTCATCCTGCAGAACACCACCACCGAGTGCGGCGCCGCCTGCCTGGCGATGGTGCTGTGCCATCACGGCCGCCGCATCACCCTCCACGAGGTCGCCGAACGCCTCCAGGTCGGCAGGGACGGCCTGAGCGCCAAGGCCATCGTGGACGGCGCCCGCGAGCACGGGCTCAAGGCCCGCGCCTTCTCCCTGGCCCCCGAGGACCTGGCCCGCGTGCCGCTCCCGGCGGTCGCGCACTGGGAGTTCAGCCACTTCGTGGTGGTGGAGCGCTGGTCGCCGGACCGCGTGGACGTCGTGGACCCGGCGACGGGCCGCCGCAGGATGACGGCCGAGGAGTTCGGCGCCGGGTTCACCGGCGTGCTGCTGGTGTTCGAGCCCGGCGAGGGTTTCGAGCGCGGCACGACGTCCATGGCGAGCGCCTGGCGCAGGGAGTTCGTACGGACGCTGTTCCGCCGGCGCAAGGGCCTGCTGGCGCAGATCGTGGCCGCCTCGCTGCTGCTGCAGGTGCTCGGGCTGGCGCTGCCGCTCTTCTCCCAGCTCCTGCTGGACCTGATCGTCCCGTCGCGGGGCGTGGAGGTGCTGACGCTGCTGGGCGGCGCGGTGCTGCTGGCGGGCGCGGCCCAGCTCGCGACCGGATACCTGCGCAGCGCGCTGCTCGTGGCCGTGCGGGCGCGGGCCGACCAGGAGCTGACCGAGGGGGTGGTCAAGCATCTGGTGGCGCTGCCGTACCGGTACTTCACCCAGCGCGGCAAGGGAGACCTGGTGACCCGGGCGGCGAGCGTGTCGCAGCTCGGCGACATCCTCACCAGTCAGGTGGTGGCGGCGCTGCTGGACGGGCCGCTCGCGGTCGGCTACCTGGTGGTGGTCTACCTGTGGGACCCGGTCTTCGGGCTGGCGCTGACCGGGGTGGCGGCGGTGCAGACGGTCCTCATGCTGGCGACCGCCCGCCGGGTCGCCACGCTGACCCGGCAGGAGCTGAACGCGCTGTCGGCCTCGCAGGGCAGCCTCATCCAGACGATCAACGGGATCGAGACGCTCAAGGCGTCGGGGGCCGAACGCCGGGCGGTGGAGCAGTGGTCGGCGTACTTCGCCCGGCAGGTCGACGCGGACGTACGCACCGGGCTGACCCGGGGGCTGCTGGAGTCGTCGCTGGCGGCGATCCGGGTGATGGCGCCGCTCGGGCTGCTGTGGCTGGGCGCCTGGCGGGTGCTCGACGGGCAGCTCACGGTGGGCGCGCTCATCGCGCTCAACGCGATCGCCCTGGCCGCGCTGACCCCGCTCGGCTCCCTCATGACGGGGCTGCAGAGCCTGCAGCAGGCGGGCGCGCACTTCGACCGGCTGTCGGACATCCTGGCGTCGGAGCCGGAGCCGAGCGAGGGCATCGAGGTGCTGCGGCTGCGCGGCGCGATCGAGTTGCGCGGGGTGAGCTTCCGTCACGACCCGCGCAGTCCGTGGACGGTGCGGGACGTCTCGGTCGCCATCCGGCCCGGCCAGAAGGTGGCCCTGGTGGGGGCGTCCGGTTCGGGCAAGACCACGCTTGCCCGGCTGCTGCTGGCGCTGCACCTGCCGGTGGAGGGCGAGATCCGCTACGACGGCGTACCGGCCGGTGAGCTGAACCTGCGTACGCTGCGCCGCCAGTTCGGCGTGGTCACCCAGGACCCGTCCCTGTTCAACGGCTCGATCAGGGAGAACATCGCGCTGAACGACCCGGCCGCGCCCCTGCAGCGGGTGGTGGCCGCGGCCCGTCTGGCCGAGCTGCACGAGGAGGTGATGGCCATGCCCATGGGGTACGAGACGATGCTCACCGACGGCGGCGGGCTGTCGGGCGGCCAGCGCCAGCGTCTCGCCCTGGCCCGCGCGGTGCTGCCGCGGCCCAAGGTGCTGCTGCTGGACGAGGCCACCAGCAACCTCGACAGCGCCACCGAGGCCGCCATCGAGGCGAACCTGGGCGGCCTGGCGCAGACGAGGATCGTCATCGCCCACCGCCTGAGCACGGTCCGCGACGCGGATCTCATCCTGGTGGTGGACCGGGGGCAGGTCGTGGAGCGCGGCACGCACGAGGAGCTGCTGGCGCTGCGCGGCGGCTACGCCCGCCTGGTGGCCGCCCAGAGCGCGGCCAGGTGAGGAGCGGTCAGCGGCGGCCGTACTTCTTGTGGACGGCCTGCTTGCTGACCCCGATCGCGTCGGCGATCTGCGACCAGGCGAGCCCGGCGACGCGGGCCCGGCGGACCTGGCCGGCCTCCAGGCGTTCGAGCTCGCGGCGCAGCGCGGTGGTGGCCCGCAGGGCCAGCAGGGGGTCGTCGTCCTGCGTCTGCCGCATCAGGGTCGCCAGGTCGTCGCTCATGCCCCTAAAGGTAGTCCAGGCCGGTCGTCACCGGGACTCGGCGACCAGCCGTACGCCGAGCCCGATGAGCACGACGCCGGAGATCTGCTCCAGGCGGCGGCGCACCGCCGGCCGGCCGAGCCAGTCGGCGGCCCTGGCGACGGCCCAGATGAGCAGGGCGTACCAGAGCAGGTCGATGAGCACCCACACGACGGCGAGGGTGACGAGGGTGGCGGGCCCTTCCTGCCCCGCGGGGACGAACTGCGGCAGGAACGACAGCGCGAACACCGCCGCCTTGGGGTTGGCCAGGCAGGTGCCGAACCCGGCGAGGTAGGCGGCCCGCCGTCCGGGGGCGGTGGCGACCTCGGGGGCCGGGGCGCCCTTGCGCGCCTGGCGGAGCGACTGCACGCCCATCACGACCAGGACGATCGCGCCGGCGACGCGCATGACGTCGTAGGCGAGCTGGGAGGCGACGAGCAGCGCCGACAGCCCGAACGCGGCGGCGAGGCCCCACAGCAGGATGCCGGTCTCGTTGCCGAGGGTGGCCGCGAGGCCGCCGCCGCGGCCGGAGCGGATGGTCTGGCGCAGGATGATGGCGGTGCTGACCCCGGGGACCATGGCGATCAGGACGCACGCGCCGGCGAAGGCGAGGAGGTGCATGGCGGCATCGTGACAGAGCCGGCGGACCGCGCGCCTTCCCTTTTCGCAGGGGTGCCGTCAGCCGTAGAGCTTGTGCAGCTCGGCGACGGCCTCGCGCATGAGGGCGCGCAGCTCGGGCGGCTCCAGCACCTCGACGTCGGCGCCCATGCGCAGCAGCAGCCAGCGCGCGTGCGTGATCGACTCGACGGGCAGGGTGAGCGTGAGCCAGCCCTCCGGATCGGGCTCGCCGGCGGCGGCCAGCGCGGTCTCGACGACGTCCCGGCCCAGGGTGAAAGCCAGCAGCTCCCCCCGCCCCGGCGCGAGCTTGATCACGCACTCGGCGGTGTACATCCGCTCGCGGAACTCCTTGGCGTAACCGGTCCAGAACGCGGCCAGCTCGAAGCCCTCGGGCCGCTGGAAACGGCCGGGCAGCGTCTCCAGGGTCAGCACCCGCGCCACCCGGTAGGTGCGGGGCGAGCCGCCGGGCGGCGCGGCCACGAGATACCAGGAGCCGCCCTTGAGCACCAGCCCGTAGGGGTGGACCACCCGGTCGACCTCTTTCTGCCCCCACCGCCGGTAGGTGATGTGGATCGGCCGCTGGTCCCACACCGCCTCGGCGACCTCGCCGAGGTGCGGCACGTCGTCGCCGGAGCGGTACCAGCTCGGCACGTCCAGCAGGAAGCGTTCGCGCATGCGCGAGGCGTGCGAGCGCGGCTCGGGCGGCAGCGCGGCGAGGAGTTTCAGCTCGGCGGTGGCGGCGACGTCGGCCAGCCCGAGCTCGGCGGCCGGTCCCGGCAGCCCGGCCAGGAACAGCGAGGACGCCTCCTCGGCGGTCAGCCCGTTGAGCCGGGTGCGGTAGCCGTCGAGCAACTGGTAGCCGCCCGCCGGGCCGCGGTCGGCGTAGACCGGCACGCCGGCCGCCGACAGCGCCTCGACGTCGCGGTAGACGGTGCGGACCGAGACCTCCAGCTCGGCGGCCAGCTCGGGCGCGGTCATCCGGCCCCGCGTCTGCAGGAGCAGGAGCAGCGAGAGCAACCGGCTGGCACGCACCATTCCATTGTATTGCCGCCTCTTGGCGACGTTCAGCGGAAAAGGTCAGCCGGCGAACTGCTGCCAGGCGAGCCTGGCCACCATGCCGACGACCACGCACAGCAGCACGACCCGGACGAAGGCCGCGCCGCGCCTGATCGCCATCCGCGCGCCGAACTGGGCGCCGGCGATGTTGCACACCGCCATGCCGAGCCCCAGCGCCCACTGCACGTGCCCCTGCAGGCCGAAGACGAGCAGCGCGCCGATGTTCGTCCCCACGTTGATGATCTTCGCGGAGGCCGACGCGGAGACGAAGTCCAGCCCGAGGATGGTGGTGAAGGCGATGATGAGGAACGTTCCGGTTCCCGGCCCCATGATCCCGTCGTAGAAGGCGATCCCCACGCCGGCCACCGCGACGGCGGCCACCACCCGCCGGTCGGTCCGCAGCTGCGGCTGCGGCAGCGCGCCGAGCGAGGGCCGCAGCGTCACGAACGCGGCCACCCCGAGCAGCACCACCATCACGGCCGGGCGCAGCACCTCGGTGGAGATCGCGGCGGCGGCCCAGGCCCCGAGGCCCGCGCTCAGCACCGCCAGCCCGGCTCCCGGCAGCGCCACCTGCCGGTCGACCTTGGACGAGCGGGCGTAGGCCACGGCCGCCGAGGCGGTGCCGAACACCGACGACAGCTTGTTGGTCGCCATCGCCTCCACGGGCGGCAGCCCCGTGATCATGATGGCGGGCAGCTGCACCAGCCCGCCCCCGCCCACGACGGCGTCGACCCAGCCGGCGGCGGCCGCCGCGGCCAGCAGCACCAGGATCTGCTCCAGCGGCACGCGCCACTCCCCCGATTTCCCCCGAGAAACCCCAAGAGTGTACAAGTGCCCCTTCGGCTGGTGGCGGAGGGGCCCGCGTCCGGGCCCCTCCGCGGATCAGCGGCCGACGGCCAGGGCGTGGAGCAGGCCCGCGGTCAGCGCGGACCGTTCCAGCATTCCGGCGACGCTCACGTGCTCGTGCCGGGCGTGCGCCCCGTCGCCCACCGCGCCGAGGCCGTCCAGGACGGGCACGCCGAGCGCGGCGGCGAAGTTGCCGTCGCTGGCCCCGCCCACCGCGCACTCCCGCAGCTCGATCCCCATCCCGGCGGCCACCTCGCGGGCCAGGCCGAACAGCCGGGCGGTGCCGGGGCCGCGCTCCATCACCGGCCGGTTCCAGCCGCCCCGCAGCTCGAACGAGGCCCGCTCGTCGTTGGGCCGCAGCGCGGCGAGCGCCGCCCCGATCCGGCCGGCCTCGGCCTGGCTGGCCACCCGGACGTCCACCTCCGCGTGGGCCGCGCCGGCGACCACGTTGGAGCCGGTGCCGCCCGACACGACGCCCACGTTGAGCGTGGTGCCGGCGTCGGGGTCGGCGAGGTCGTGCAGGTGGCGCACGACCCTGGCCAGCTCGTCGATGGCGCTCGCACCCTTGGCCGGTTCGAGCCCGGCGTGCGCCTCGACGCCGGTGATGGACAGGTGGAAGATGCCGACGCCCTTGCGCGCGGTCTTCAGCGCGCCGTCCGCGCTCGCCTCGAAGACGAGCACCGCGGCGGCGCTCTTGGCGGACTCCTCGATGAGCGGGCGCGACAGCGGGCTGCCGATCTCCTCGTCGCCGTTGAGCAGCAGCCGCACCGGCGGGCGCGGCAGCCCGGCGGCGTCCAGCGCGCGCAGCGCCCACACGAGCTGGACCAGGCCGGCCTTCATGTCGAACGCTCCAGGGCCGGTGGCGAGGTCGCCGTCCACGGTGAACGGCCAGCCGGCCAGCGTCCCCGCGGGCCAGACCGTGTCGTAGTGGGCCAGCAGCAGCACCGGCGCCTCGCCGTGGCCCGGGTAGTCGTTGACGCGGGCGTCCCCGTACACGGCGGGCTCGCCGCGCCCTCCGGCCCCGCCGCTCGCGCCGCCGTCCACCCTGTGGGTGGCCGACGGCGGCCCGAGCCGCTCCTCCAGCCAGCCGTCGATCCAGCGCAGGCCCGCGTCCAGCAGCGCCTTGTCGTTGCTGGGCGTCTCCAGCGACACGTACGCCGCCAGGTCGGCGAGCAGTTCCTCGCGATGCCCGCCGATCCAGTCGCGCAGCTTCACCGCGACGCCCTCCTTGTCGCTCTCCTCGTTCGCCGCCTCGTTCTGCGTGGTCATCAGGCGTCCTCCAGCGCGGCGAGGTGCTCCTCGCCCATCGGTGCGCGTCCGGTCTCGACGTCGGCCAGGCGGGCGAGCACGCCGCGCAGCAGCGGCGTCTCCACCTGCCCGGCCTCTGCCTCGGCCAGGACGGCACGGTAGTGGTCGTGAACCTCGACGGGACGGTGGCGGACGGCGATGTCGCGCCAGATGCCGCTGCGGTCCTTCGGCTGCGTGCGCAGCCATGCCGTCAGACGGTCCGTCGCCTCTTCACGTACCCGCTCGGGGGCCTCGGGAAGATAGGCGGCGGGCTCGAACGCGTCGAACGGCTCCAGCCGCAGCCCCAGCCGCCCGGCCACGGCGAACACCTCGGCCACCAGCGCGTGCATCAGCGGCCGGTGCCGGTCGATGAGGTCGGCCATGGGGGCGTCGGCCAGCGCGGTCGCGGTCAGCATGGCGCCGAAGCCGAGCTTGGACCACAGGTGGCCGAGGACGTTGCCGGTCGCCTTGGCGCCGAGCGGCGCCAGGTCGGCCACCAGGTGGTCGACACGGGGGCTCGCCTCGCCGTCCAGCTCGCCGATCACGAACGCCCCCGGCCCGCCGTCGCGGATCACGCCCGGCTCGGCCACGTCGGCGAACAGGTTGACGAACGCGCCGATCACCCGCTCCCGCCCGACGTGCTCGGCGATGAGCGGCTCGTTGAGGCCGTTCTGGACCGAGACGACGTAGCCGCCGGGGGCCAGGCGGGGCGCGATCCAGGCGGCGGCGGTCGCCGTGGCCTGGGCCTTGACGCACAGCAGCACCTTCGTCAGCGGCCCTGACGTCTCCTCGGGGGTGGCCGCGTCGATCTCGGCCCGCTCGTCGCCGCCGGCCCTGCGCAGCACCAGGCCGCGCTCGCGGACGGCGGCCACGTGCGCGGCGTCGGCG
Organism: Nonomuraea sp. LP-02; assembly: GCF_036289125.1. Lineage (NCBI taxonomy): Bacteria > Bacillati > Actinomycetota > Actinomycetes > Streptosporangiales > Streptosporangiaceae > Nonomuraea > Nonomuraea sp. LP-02. The sequence continues at coordinate 2,270,564 of NZ_JAXCLK010000001.1, forward strand.
TCCACGAGCCGCACCCGGTGCCCGCCCCTCGCCAGGTGGAAGGCGATGGTGCCGCCGATGGCGCCGCCGCCCACGACCGTGTAGTTCATGGCTGTTGTACCTCGCTCGTTCCCGTCCAGTGCAGGGGCAGGGCGGTCGTGCCCGCCGCGGCCCCTCCGTCGACGCGCAGCACCGCGCCGGTCACCCATTCCGCCTCCGGCCCGGCCAGCCAGCGCACCGCCCGCGCCACGTCGGGCGGCAGGCCGCGCCGGCCGAGAGGGTTGGCCGAGACGGCGGCGGCGTACTCCTCGGTGACCGGGTTGGCGGCGCTGTCCACCGTGACGAAGCCGGGGCTGACGGCGTTGACACGCACGCCGAGCGGGCCGAGCTCGACGGCGGCGGCCTTGGTCAGCATCTCCAGCGCCGCCTTGGAGGTGCAGTAGTGCGCCGCGCCGGGGCGGGCGCGCAGCGCGGCCCCGGAGGCGATGTTGACCACCGACCCGGTGCGCCCGCTCGCCGCGCAGGCCCGCCCGAACGCCGCCGTGATCAGCATGGGGGCGCGCACGTTGACGTGCTGCACGCGGTCCCACTGCGCGGCGGTCATCTCCAGGAACGGCGTCGCCGGGTAGATGCCGGCCGCGTTGACCACGACGTCGACCGGCCCGTACGCCTCCCAGGCCCGCCCGACCAGCGCCCCGGCGGCGTCGGCGTCGGCCAGGTCGGCGGCGAGCACTCCGGCCCCGGTGCGCCGGGCCAGCTCGGCCAGCGGTTCGGGGCGCAGGTCGGCGGCGGTCACGCGGGCCTGCCCGGCGTACAGCTCGCAGATCGCGGCCCCGATGCCGCCGGCCGCCCCGGTCACCAGGATGTGCTCGCTCATGTCAGCTCCTTGCCCTTGGTCTCCGGCATCGTGGCGTAGACGGCGACGCCGACCAGCGCGGCGGCGGCCACGTACAGCCAGACCTGGTCGCGGTGGCCGTTGGAGGCCAGCCAGGTCGTGACGTAGGGGGCGGTGCCGCCGAAGATCGCCACGGACAGCGCGTACGGCAGCCCGATCCCGGTCGTGCGCACCTCGGCCGGGAACTGCTCGGCCATGATCACCGCGCAGTTGGCGGAGTAGCCGACGATGAGCACCATGCCGACGATCTCGATGGCGAGCAGCGAGCCGAACCCGCCGTCGAGGAACTGGAACGCCGGCCAGGCCAGCACCAGGAACCCGATCGCGAAGGCCAGCATCGTGGGCTTGCGCCCGATCCGGTCCGACAGCAGCCCGCCGAACGGCAGCAGCACCAGGAAGATCACCACCGCGATGGTGTTGGCGAGCAGCGCCCGGCTGAGCGGGATGCCGGTGGCGACGTGGGCGTAGGTCGGCATGTAGCTGACCCACACGTAGTAGATCAGCGTCCCCGCGACGGTCACCCCGGCCACGCGCAGCGCGGCGCGCGGGTGGTCGCGGAGCATGGTCAGCAGCGGGTTGGCGCGGGTGCGGCCGGAGGAGGCCGCCTTGGCGAACGCCTCCGTCTCCGGGACCGAGACCCGCAGCCAGAGCCCGACCAGGCCGAGCAGCCCGCCGAGGCCGAAGGCGACCCGCCAGCCCCAGCTGTGCAGCGCCGCCTCGTCGAGGGTGGAGGTGAGCACGAAGCCGAGCGCGGAGGCGATGAGCACGCCGCCGCCGACGGACACCTGCTGCCAGGACCCGGCGAAGGCGCGCCGGCCGCGCGCGGCCGACTCGATCAGGAACGCCGAGGACGTGCCGAACTCGCCGCCGGCCGAGAAGCCCTGCACCAGCCGGGCCAGAACCAGCACGATCGGGGCGAGGATGCCGATGGTGTCGTAGCCGGGGCAGATCGCGATGACGAACGAGGCGCCCGCCATGAGCGAGATCGTCAGCGTCAGGCCCTTCTTGCGGCCGTGGCGGTCGCCGTACGCGCCGAGGACGGCCCCGCCGATCGGCCGCATGAGGAAGCCGACGGCGAAGACGGCCAGCGTGGACAGCAGCGCGGCGGTCGCGTCGCCGGTGGGGAAGAACTTCGCGGAGAACACCGACGCGAACGTGGTGTAGATCGCCCAGTCCACCCATTCGACGGTGTTGCCGATGGCGCCGGCCACGATGGCCTTGCGCTGCGCGGGGCTCAGCCGCGTGGACGGGGCGGCGGTGACGGGGGTGACGGGGGTGCTCATCGGGCGTGCTTCCAGACGTGTTCGGCGACCTGGGCGTGGGTGGCGTACCAGATGCCCTGATGGGCGGCGATGTGGTCGAGCAGCTCGGCCAGCGCCGCCATGCGCGAGCGGTGGCCGATGATGTGGGGGTGCAGGGTGAGCTGGAACAGCCCGCCCTCGGCGTAGGCGGCGTCGAACTCGTCGCGCCAGATCCCGGCCACCTGGCGCGGCGGCGTGTACGGCCGCAGCGCCGCGTAGCGGTCCATCATCAGGTAGGGGGCGTCGTCCCTGATCCACTCCACCGGGATCTCGACGACGCCGGTGGGCTCGCCGTCGGCCAGCAGCTCGTACGGCTCGTCGTCGGCCATCAGCGAGGAGTCGTAGCGCAGGCCCAGCTCGCGGGTGATGGCCAGGGTGTGGTCGGAGAAGTCCCAGGACGGGGTGCGGATGCCGACGGGGCGGGTGCCCGACAGCTTCTCCAGGGTGTCGGCGGCGCGCAGCGCCAGCTCGCGCTCGTCGGCGGGGCTCAGCAGCATGTTGCGCTCGTGGATCCAGCCGTGCATGGCGACCTCGTGGCCGGCGGCGACGTAGTCGCGCACCTCGCCGGGGTGCAGCAGCGCGGCGACGGCCGGCATGAAGAACGAGGCCGGGACGCCGTGCCGCTCCAGCAGGCGCAGCACGCGCGGGGCGCCGACGCGGGCGCCGTACTCGCCCTGGGAGAGCTTGCCCGGCCGGGTCTCGCCGTCGCGCAGCGGGATCGTCTCGTGGTCGGAGTCGAAGGACAGGGCCACGGCGGCGCGGGCGCCGCCCGGCCACGACTCGGGGCGCAGGCTGCGTCCGGCGCGCACCCGTGCCACGTGGCCGCGCCAGGTCTGCTCGTCCCACTGCCAGGGCTGCGGGGCGTCGGGGGTTGCGGTCATGCGGGGTTCTCCGTTGATCGTGCGGCGGGTGTGGGGGCCCAGGCGCGTTTGAGCGTGGTGAGCTGGAGGGTGACGTCGGCGGCGCGCAGGCCGGGCAGGGAGCCAACGTCGTCGGTGAGGTAGCGGAACAGCGCGCCGTAGTGGCGCAGCGCGACCTGCGCGGCCAGGTTGAAGCGGCCGGTGGTGGCCGACAGGTAGCGGGTGCCGGGGTGGGCGGCGAGCTGCCGGCCGGCGCGTTCCAGCAGGCCGGGCTCGACCTCCAGCCAGAGCATGAACTCCAGGGCGTAGCCGAGCACCTCGGGCTCGGTGAGGGTGCGGAAGCGCAGGCAGCCGCGGCGTACCAGTGACTCCACGCGCCGCTTGACGGTGGACTCGCTGCTGCCGGCGACCTTGGCCAGCGTCTTGTACGGCATGCGGCCGTCCTCGCCGAGCGCCCGGACGATGGCCTGCTCCAGCTCGTCCAGGCGGTCCGGCGGGCCCTCGCCGAAGAAGTCCTCGAACGGCGGCTCGGCCGCGTCGCGCAGCTCGGCGGTGGCCGCCTCGTCCAGGACCCCCGGGTTCCAGTCGTGGTTGGAGACGAACGTGCGCATGACGGCGTGCGTCTCGCTCTCGCTGACCCGGTCGCCGCCGCCGGGCACGTCGGCGATCATCACCTCGCCGATGGCGGCGTGCGTGGGCACCACGAACTCGGCCACGCAGTCGGCACTGCCCGACACGACCGCCACGAACCTGGCCTCGGGGCGGGCCGCGATCGCCGCCGCCACGTCGTAGGTGGTGCCGGGGCGGCAGCGGAAGCGGCTGAGCACCGGGACGCCGAGGCCGCAGCGCAGCACGTCGACGACGCCGATGACGCGCAGGAGGCCGCGCTCGCCGAGGGCGGCGGCGCGGCGCACGACGGTGGACTCGCTCGCGCCCACGAGCCGCGCGACCAGGCTCCAGGGGGCCCGGCCGTTGAGCTGGAGCGCGGCGGCTATGGCACGATCCAGCTCGTCGATCTCGACGTCATCTTGCATGGAAACCATACTTACTGACGGAATCCACCGAACGCAAGGAAAGAAATGACGCTATCCCCCTCGCAACGGGCTCGGACACGGCGAAGGCGGCGCGCCATGGGGGCGCGCCGCCTTGGGGAGGGGGTGAACGAGGGTCAGCGGGTCGTGGCGAGGGTCCGCTTCCTGGAGGCGTAGATGTCGTCCACCAGCCGGTAGGTCCGCGCCTGCTCGGCGGTGAAGATCCGGTCGCGCTCGATGTCCTTGCGGATCTCCAGCGGCGACCGCCCCGTGTGCCGGGCCAGGATCTCCTCCTGCTGGTCGCGCATCCGCAGGATCTCCCTGGCGTGGATCTCCAGGTCGCTGCCCTGCCCGCGCCCGCCCTCGATGTGCGGCTCGTGCAGCAGCACCCGCGCGTGCGGCAGCGCGGCCCGCTTGCCCGGCGCGCCGGCCGCCAGCAGCACGGCCGCCGCCGAGGCCGCCTCGCCGATGCAGACGGTGTGGATCTCCGGCCGGACGAACTGCATCGTGTCGTAGATCGCGGCCATCGACGTGAACGACCCGCCGGGCGAGTTGATGTAGAGGCTGATGTCCTGGTCGGGATCGATCGACTCCAGCGTCAGCAGCTGCGCCATCACGTCGTTGGCCACGGTGTCGTCGATCGGCGCCCCGAGGAAGATCACCCGGTCCTCGAACAGCTTGTTGTACGGGTTGAGCTCCTTGATGCCGTAGGAGGTGCGCTCGGTGAACGACGGCAGCACGTAACGCCCGCTCATCTTCAGTTCATCCCTTCGGCGATGTGGTCGACGAAGCCGTACTCCAGGGCCTCCTGGGCGGTGAACCACCGGTCGCGGTCCGAATCGGCCTGGATGCGCTCCAGCGGCCGGCCGGTGTGCCGGGCGATGATCTCGGCCATCCGCCGCTTGGTGTAGAGCATGTTCTCGGCCTGGATCTGGATGTCGGTGGCCGAGCCGCCGATGCCCCCGAGCGGCTGGTGCATGACGACACGGGCGTTGGGCATCGCGTAGCGCTTGCCCTTGGCGCCCGCGCACAGCAGCACCTGTCCCATCGACGCGGCGAATCCCATCGCGACCGTCGCCACGTCGCACGGAATGAACTGCATCATGTCGTAGAGCGCCAGCCCGGCCTGCACCGAACCGCCCGGGGAATTGATGTAAAGGGTGATGTCGCGTTTGGGGTCCTCGGCGGCCAGCAGAAGGAGCTCCCCGCACAGCCGGTTGCAGATCTCGTCGTCGACCTCCTGGCCGAGAACGACGATGCGCTCCTTGAGCAGCCGCCGGCCGAGCTGGTCCGGCCAGGCCGCATGCTTGGTCTCCGTCATGAGGGCCGCCTTCCTTGGTGCGGTTGATCGCTGCGGAAAACGCTAGTCCCGGCCTTCCCGGATAACGGAGAACTTTCGCTGGCGGCACATTTCTCTAAAAGCGCATTCCACCCTGGGCGAATTCAGCTCGACATTCTTTCGCCAAGGTGCGAGGGCCCCCGGAAACGCCGGTCAGCGCACGCCGCCGCGCCGCATCAGCTCGGCGGCGGGGAGCAGGGTCGCCTCCGTGGCCGTCAGCCCCGTGGCCTCCAGCGCGCGGTCCACCAGTCGCAGCCCCACCGCGTAGCCTGCCATGTCGGCGATGCCGCGCGGCTCCCCGCCGAAGTCGCGCATCGCGCCGTCGCCCAGCACGTACGCCGGCGTGTGCCGCATCCCCTGCAGGTCGAAGTCCTTCATGATCAACTCGTACGCCCGGTCGAACTCCTCCCCGGTCACCTTCTTCGACCACGGCCCCATCGCCTCCGGCCCGGACAGCTCCCGTACGAACGCCTCGGCCAGCCCCTCCGCCACCACGTGCTCCCCCACGGTCACCGTCACCGGGTTCCACTCCACGTTCATGAAGCGCACGTTGTGGTGGAACTCGTGCACCGCGCAGTGCGCGATCCGCCCGATCACCTCCTCGCCGGGCCAGGCCAGCAGGAACAGCCAGCCGGGCGAGCCGCCCATGCCGTAGTAGCCGCCGGAGCGCACCATCAGGTTCTCGTTCTCCGGGTCGCCGAGCACGAGCATGACCTGCAGCGACTCGGCCTGCACGGCGCCGCTCAGCCGCTCGGAGGCGCGCTCCAGCTCCCGCCGCACCTGGCCGAGCACGTCGGCCTCGATCATCCGCTCGACGGCGGGCAGGTAGCGCGGGTCGTCGGCGTCGACGCGGAAGCCGCCCGCCTGGTGGTGGATGTCCACGATGTCGCCCGGCATCGGGATCGCCGAACGCATCGGCGCGAGCATCCCGGCCACCGCGGCCGGCCGCTCGTCCAGGGGCCGCCGCAGCAGGGCGGCCATCGTCGTCAGGGTGTCATGAACGATGAACTCCATGACGAGGACGCTAGAACCTCACGTTGCGTGAGGGTCAAACGCCTTAAAGCGGCGACCCCTCGCCGTTGTCGTCCCCGGGCGACCTGCCCGGCGTGGGCGGCCCGCTCCGCGTCGGCGACGGCGACAGCGACGGCGAGGGCTGCGGCTCGGTCGTCTCCGGCACGGGCGGCGGCGTCGGCACGAACACCGTCGGCGGCAGCTGCCGCGGCTGCGGCTCGCTGTCGCTGCGCCCGAGCACCAGGAGCAGCAGCATCGCCGTCACCAGGGCCAGCAGCAGCGCCAGTGCCAGCGCGGCCATCAGCACCCGCCGCCGCGTCTCGGTCAGCGGGCGGCGCCGCGTCACCGGCCCCGGCAGCGCGGGCGCGCGGTCGGTCAGCCAGTGCGGCACGAAGTCCGGCCCGTGCGCCTGCCCGATGAGCGTCCCGCCCACCATCACCGGCTGCAGGAACCACTCCGCGCCCGGCTGCCCCGGCACGTACGGCACCGCCACCCACGGCGCGCTGCTCAGCTCGCTGTCCAGCACCTCGGGCGCCCCGTCCAGCACGGCCGTCCGCTGCCGCCCCGTCCACCCGAACCAGGGACGCCGGCCCGCCCGCTCGCCCCCGGCGCCCCTGATCGCGGTGATGAACCGCTCGCGCGCCGCGGCGTCGAACGCGGCGCCTCTCGTCAGCACGGCCAGCGACACCGCACGTCCGTCGGACGCCTGGCCGAGGTACACGAAACCGGCCGGCGCCTGGTGCAGGCGCGCCTGCACCACGAACGGCCCCAGGCGGGGCGGATCGCCGTACTGCAGCGGACTTGCCACGTTTGCCATGAAAGCACAGACGTGGCGTCGTGCACGTTTGCGGCGCGTTTGGTGGAATGGCGTCATGAGCGTCGCCGAAGAGTTGCCAGGCGGATCCGACGCGGCCCTGCTGCGTCAGAGCCTCGACGAGGTCCGGCGGGTCATCGTCGGACAGGAGCACATGGTCGAGAGACTCATCGTGGCCCTGCTCGCGCGCGGCCACTGCCTCCTGGAAGGGGTGCCGGGCGTCGCCAAGACCCTCGCCGCCTCCACCCTCGCCACCGTCGTGGGCGGCACGTTCGCCCGGATCCAGTTCACCCCCGACCTCGTGCCGAGCGACATCATCGGCACCCGCGTCTTCCACCCGTCGAACGAGAAGTTCGACGTCGAGCTCGGCCCCGTGTTCGTCAACTTCCTGCTCGCCGACGAGATCAACCGCGCCCCCGCCAAGGTCCAGTCCGCCCTGCTGGAGGTCATGGCCGAGCGGCAGGTCACGCTGGCCGGCGTCACCCACCCGCTGCCCAGGCCGTTCATCGTGCTCGCCACCCAGAACCCCATCGAGTCCGAGGGCGTCTACCCGCTGCCCGAGGTGCAGCGCGACCGGTTCCTCTTCCGGGTCCGCGTCCCCCACCCCAGCGCCCACGAGGAGCTGGAGATCCTGCAGCGGATGAGCGTCACCCCGCCCATCCCCGAGCGGGTGCTCGAACCCGACCGGCTCCTCGCCCTCCAGCAGGCCGCCGAGGAGGTCTCGGTCCACCAGCTCGTCGCCGACTACGTCGTACGCCTGGTCATGTCCACCCGCTCCCCCGCCGAGTACGGCCTGGCCGACCTCGCCGACACCATCGAGATCGGCGTCAGCCCCCGCGCCACCCTCGGCCTGGTCGCCGCCGGCCGCGCCATGGCCCTGCTGCGCGGGCGCGACTACCTGCTGCCCGACGACGTACGCGACGTCGCCGTGGACGTCATGGCCCACCGTCTCATGCTCACCTTCGACGCCCTGGCCGACGGCGTGGACCCCGAACAGGTCGTCAAGCAGATCCTGCACGCCGTCCCCCCGCCCCTCGTCGTCTGGAACCAGGGCCGTTGAGCGCCTCGACCGCCGAGCAGGCGCTGCGCAGGCTGGAGCTCACCGTCACCCGGCGGCTCGACGGGCTGCTCCACGGCGCCCACCAGGGCCTGCTGCCCGGCGCCGGCAGCGAGGCCGGCGACAGCCGCGTCTACGTCCCCGGCGAGGACGACGTGCGCCGCATGGACTGGAACGTCACCGCCCGCACCACCGTCCCCCACGTCCGCGACCTCATCGCCGACCGCGAGCTGGAGACCTGGGCCCTCGCCGACCTGTCCCCCAGCATGGACTTCGGCACCGCCGGCACCGACAAGCGCGACCTGGTGATCTCCGCCGTCGGCGCGATCGGGTTCCTGTCCAGCCGCCTCGGCGACCGGTTCGGCGCGCTCGTCATGCACGACGAGTTCATCCACCGCATGCCCGCCCGTACCGGCCGCCCCGCCCTCTACGGCCTCCTGCACTCCCTCATGGACGCGCCGCGCGGCGCGGCCGTGCCCGACCCGCCCGACCTCGCCGAGGGCATCGAGGTGCTGGCCGCGACGCGCCGCCGGCGCGGCATGCGGCTGATCGTCTCCGACTTCCTCGACGCCCGCCCCGAGCTCGACCCCGACGCCGAACGCCCCTGGGAGCGCCCCGTCAGGCGGCTCGCCGCCCGCCACCAGGTCCTCGCCGTCGAGGTCATCGACCCCCGCGAGCTCGAACTGCCCGACGTCGGCCGGGTCGCGTTCACCGACCCCGAGACCGGGAAAGTACGCGAAGTGCACCTGACGCCCAAAGTCCGCCAAGCGTACGCGGAAGCCGCGGAGTTGCAGCGCGAGGGCACCCGCCGGGCACTGCGCCGGGCCGGCATCGCCCACCTCGTGCTGCGCACCGACCGCGACTGGGTCTTCGACGTCGCGCAGTTCGTCCTGCGCCAGCGGCGCATGAGCCACGTGGCTCGCCGGGCCCACGGGAAGGTGACATGACGTTCCTCGCCCCCGCCTGGCTGTGGCTGTTCGTCCTCGTGGCGCTGCTGGTGGCCGGCTACGTCGCGGCGATGTTCGCCCGCCGCCGCTACACCGTGCGCTTCACCAACCTCGCCCTGCTCGACCTCGTCGCCCCCGCCGGCCCCGGCTGGCGCCGCCACGTCGCCCCCGCGCTCTTCCTCGTCATGATGTCCCTGCTGGTCATCGGCGCCGCCAAGCCCGCCGACCAGGTCCGCGTCCCGCGCGACCGCGCCACCATCATGATCGCCCTCGACGTGTCGCTGTCCATGGACGCCGACGACGTCCAGCCCAACCGCATCGCCGCCGCCAAGGCCGCCGCCCAGAACTTCGCCCGCGAGCTGCCCGACCGCTTCAACGTCGGCGTCGTCTCCTTCGCCCGCTCGGCCAACGTCGTCATCTCCCCCACCACCGACCATCAGGCCGTCATCACCGGCATCGGCACCCTCACCACCCGCCCGGGCACCGCCATCGGCGAGGCCGTCTTCAACGCCCTCGACTCGCTGCGCTCCTTCGACCAGCAGGCCGCCACCGACCCGCCGCCCGCCGCCATCGTCCTGCTCTCCGACGGCGACAACACCTCCGGCCGCTCGGTCAACGAGGCCATCGAGGCCGCCCAGCAGGCCCACGTGCCGGTCTCCACCATCGCGTACGGCACCCAGGAGGGCACCGTCGACATCGACGGCCGCCCGGTGAACGTCCCCGTCAACAAACAGACCCTGCAGTCGCTGTCCGACGGCACCTCCGGCCGCGCCTACACCGCCGAGTCCGGCGCCGAGCTGCGCGACGTCTACGAGCAGATCGGCACCTCGCTCGGCTACAAGCTGGTCAACCAGGAGATCACCCAGTGGTTCATCGTGGCCGCGATCCTGGCCGGGCTGCTGGTGGCGGGCGCGGCGGTCATGTTCGGTACCCGTATCCCGTAACGTTTCACCACGTGGCCCACTACTTCTCCGAGCGGCCGGGTGCCGCCAGCCGGCCGGGCACGGTCGACCTCGTCCTGCCCGACCTGCACCTGCGGCTGGAGACCGACAGCGGCGTGTTCTCCCCGGAGCGGGTCGACGTGGGCACGCGGGTGCTGCTGGAGAGCGTCCCGCCGCCGCCCCAGGAGGGCGACCTGCTCGACCTGGGCTGCGGCTACGGGCCGATCGCGCTGACCATGGCCTCCCGCGCGCCCCGGGCCACCGTGTGGGCCGTCGACGTCAACCGCCGCAGCGTCGAGCTGACCGGTCGCAACGCCCAGGCCGCGCGCCTTGACAAAGTAAGGTCGGTGCACGTGGACGAGGTGCCGGACGACGTCCGCTTCCGGGCGATCTGGTCCAACCCCGCCATCCGCATCGGCAAGCAGGCCCTGCACGACATGCTCACCAGGTGGCTCACCCGGCTGACGCCCGACGGCGTGGCCTACCTGGTCGTCCAGAAACACCTCGGCTCGGACTCCCTGCAGCGCTGGCTCGGCGAGCAGGGCTGGCACGCCTCCCGCGAGGCCAGCCGGGCCGCCTACCGCATACTGAAGGTGACCCGATGAGAAGGCAGCTGCGCCCCACCGACGTCAAGCGGCTCAACCGCACCTGGCGCAGGAACACCGGCAACCGGCTGGGGATGATCCTGGAGTCGGTCACCGGCCCGTTCAACGTCGGCTCCATCTTCCGCAGCGCGGCCGCGTTCGGCGTCGACGAGATCTGGCTGGCCGGCAACGCCACCCCGCCCACCAACCCCAAGGCGGGCAAGACCGCGCTCGGCACCGAGCGCCTGGTCACCTGGCACGAGCCGGTGCCCGCCACCGAGGCGGTCAAGGCCGCCAGGGAGGCCGGCTACACCGTGCTGGCCATCGAGCTGACTGCCGAGGCGACGCCGCTGCACCGGGCCGACCTCGACCGCGACGTGTGCCTGGTGGTCGGCAGCGAGGACCACGGCTGCTCCCCCGCCCTGCTCGACGCCGTCGACGGCGCCTGCTACATCCCCCAGGTGGGGCGGGTGGGCTCGTTCAACGTGGCGGTGGCCGCCGCCATCGCGCTGTCCGAGGCCCGCCGCCAGGAGTGGCAGAATCTCGCCGATTCGTAACCTCAGCGTTCATCCCGAAAGGGCATACTTCTGGACGTGCTGAGCCGTCGATACGCCTTCCTCGACCATCCAGGCCCGCTCGCCTTCGCCCACCGCGGCGGCGCGGCGGAGGGCGCCGAGAACTCCGCGGCCGCCTTCGAGCGGGCGGTCGGGCTCGGTTACACCTACCTGGAGACCGACGCGCACGCCACGGCGGACGGCGTGCTGCTGGCCTTCCACGACCACACGCTGGACCGGGTCACCGACCAGCGGGGGCGCATCTCCGAGCTGCCCTACCGGGCGGTCCGGCGGGCCCGCATCGCCGGCGTCCACGAGATCCCCCTGATGGAGGACCTGCTCGGCACCTGGCCGGAGGCGCGCTTCAACATCGACGTCAAGGAGGCGGCGGCGATCGCCCCGCTGGCCGAGGCGGTGCGGCGCACCAACGCCTACGACCGCGTCTGCCTGACCTCCTTCTCCGACGAGCGGCTGATGCTGGCCAAGGCGGCGCTGGGCCGCGACGTGTGCTCCTCGCTCGGGCCGCGCGGCGTGGCCGCCCTGCGCGCCGCCGCCGCGACCTCGGGCTACGGCCGGCTGCTGACCCGCCTGTCGCGCTCGGGCATCCCCTGCGCCCAGGTGCCCATAGGCTTCCGCGGGCTGCGCGTCACCACGGGCCGCCTGATCCGCACCGCGCACGCCATCGGCATGCAGGTGCACGTGTGGACCATCAACGACCCCGCCCGCATGGAGCAGCTGCTCGACCTCGGCGTGGACGGCATCATGACCGACAACGTCACCGGCCTGCGCGAGGTGCTCACGCGGCGCGGCCAGTGGCATCCGGGCAGCCTGGCGGCCTAGCCGCTCCCCCGCCCTCCGCCCCGGGCACTCCGCCATCACGACCCCCGGCCACTGGTCCGGCCCTCTAGGAGCGACACGACATCATGCCCGTACCCGCACCCCCCGCGGCTCTGGACGAATCCCCCGCAGCGCGCCGGCGCGAACAGCGCGGCTGGTACTTCTACGACTGGGCGAACTCCGCCTTCTACACCACGGTCATCTCGGTCTTCCTCGGCCCCTACCTGATCCCGGTGGCGCGGAGCGCGGCCTGCGAACAGGACTTCCCCGGCGTGCCGGCCGAGCGGTGCTCGGCCGACTTCGACAACCTGATCGCGGCCAACCCCGGCCTCGGCTACGTGGACGTCCTCGGCGCCGACATCCGGCCGGCCGCCTTCTTCGGCCTGATCACCACGATCGCGGTGTTCCTGCAGATCGTGCTGCTGCCGATCGCGGGCGCGCTGGCCGACCACACCGGCCGCAAGCGGGAGCTGCTCGGCGGGTTCGCCTACGTCGGCGCGCTGGCCGCGATGGGCCTGTTCTTCGTCGACGGCGACCGCTACATGCTGGGCGGCGTGCTGTTCGTGCTGGCCAACCTGGCCTACGGCTGCTCGATCGTGGTCTACGACTCGTTCCTGCCGCAGATCTCCACGCCGGAGGAGCGCGACGGGGTGTCCTCGCGCGGGTGGGCCATCGGCTACCTGGGCGGCGGGCTGCTGCTGGCGCTCAACCTGGTGCTGTACCTGCAGCACGAGAGCCTGGGGCTGACCGAGGGCGAGTCGGTGCGGATCTGCATGGCCTCGGCGGGCCTGTGGTGGGCGACGTTCACCATCGTGCCGCTGCTGCGGCTGCGCAACCGGCCGGTGCCGGCGCACGAGACGACGGCGCTGCGCTCGGTCGGCGGCAGCTTCCGCCAGCTCGGCCGCACCCTGTCCGAGCTGCGCCGCTACCCGCTGACGCTGCTGTTCCTGGTGGCGTACCTGGTCTACAACGACGGGGTGCAGACCGTGATCGGCAACAGCGCGGCCTTCGCCTCCGAGGCGCTGAAGCTGGACAAGACCGTGCAGATCACCGCGATCCTGATGGTGCAGTTCGTGGCGTTCTTCGGGGCGCTGGCGCTGGGAGGGCTGGCGCGGCGGTTCGGCACCAAGCGGACGGTGCTGGCGAGCCTGGTGCTGTGGACGGCGATCGTGGCGACGGCGGTGTTCGTCCGCGAGGGCGAGGCGCTGCAGTTCTACCTGATGGCGTTCGCGATCGCGATCGTGCTGGGCGGCACGCAGGCGCTGTCGCGCTCGCTGTTCTCGCAGGTCATCCCGAAGGGACGGGAGGCCGAGTACTTCAGCCTGCTGCAGATCAGCGACAAGGGGTCGGCGTTCATCGGCTCGCTGACGGTCACCATCGCGCTGCAGCTCACCAACAGCTACCGCATCGCCATCGTGTCGATGGTGATCTTCTTCGTGGTCGGCTTCGTGCTGCTGGCGCTGACGAACCTGCCCAAGGCGATCCGCGCCGCGGGAAACGAGGTGCCGGCCAGGATCTGACCGGTGGGCGCTATGTGCGGCGCACATAATCGAGAGCAGTGCTCTTGACGTATGCCATCGCTCTGCGAGAGCATTGCTCTCGTCAGAGAGCGTTGCATCGATCAAGGAGCGCCGCATGCCCGTCCGTCTCACCTCCGCCGCCTTCGCCGGGACCGGCGTGCTGTTCCTGCTCTACCCGCTGCTGCGCCCCGCCACGGACGACGCCGCCGCGATGGCCTCCGCCGGCTGGGTCGCCGGGCACGCGGCGGCCATGGGCGGCTTCGTCCTGCTCGCGCTCGCGCTGCTCGGCCTGCACCAGGTGCTCGGCGACCGGCTGTCGCTGCGCGCGGCGGTGGTGACGTGGCTCGGCGCGGGCCTGACGCTGCCGTACTACGGAGCCGAGGACTTCGGGCTCAACGTGATCGCCCAGCGCTCGCTGCGCGACGGGACGCCCGCGCTGATGGAACTGGCCGAGGAGTTCCGCTACGGGCCGGTCGCGGTGACCATGTTCGCCGCGGGGCTGGTGCTGCTCGGCGTGGGCACGGCGCTGGCGGCGGTCGCGGTGTGGCGCTCGGCGGCGCTGCCCCGTTGGAGCGCGGTCCCGCTGGCGCTCGGGTTCGCGCTGTTCATCCCGCAGTTCTTCGGGCCGTACTCGCTGCGGATCGCGCACGGCGCGCTCATCCTGGCCGGCGCCCTGTGGCCGGCGCTCGCGCTGGCCGTCAAGGGGCGGCGCGCCGCCGTCCCGGCGGCCGGGTGAAGAACCCGTCCGAAGAACCCGAGCCCTTCAGCGCGATTGGATCTCCCCGAGGGTGGGAATCCCATCACGGTACCAAGCGTTAGACACCGTGGGAGACAGTCCCCCCACGCATGGGGGCCCTGTAGGAGGCATTGAGACATGGGCGAGCGCGCGCTTCGTGGCACCCGGCTCGGGGCAACCAGCTACGAGAACGACCGTAACACGGATCTGGCACCGCGCCAGGAGGTGTCCTACACCTGTCCTAAGGGCCATCGCTTCGATGTTCCGCTTGCCGCCGAGGCCGAGATCCCCTCGACGTGGGAGTGCCGCATGTGCGGCGTGACCGCGGTGCGGGTGGACGGCGAGCAGCCGGAGTCGAAGAAGACCAAGCCCCCGAGGACACACTGGGACATGCTCCTGGAACGGCGGTCCATCGAGGATCTTGAGGAGGTGCTCAACGAGCGGCTGGCGGTCCTGCGGGCCCAGCGCCGCAAGAGCGCCTGACATCCTCTCACGGTGAAACCCCCGGGCCCTTCCGGCCCGGGGGTTTCTTCGTGCGTTCAGGCCCTCGGCGGGCGTCCCAGCGCGCCGCGCGGTTCTCCCTGGTCGCTGTGGCGCTGATCGCCGGAGTCCTCCCTGATCACCTCGCCGGTGACCACCCGGCCGCCGTGCGGCGCCTGCCCGCCCGGCGCGGGCGGGAACAGATCGCCGTACGGCGAGGTCGCGGCCAGGCGCTTGATCCGCCGCTCGAAGAACCACACGCCGAGCCGGCGCATCAGCGGCCGCGTCACCGGCAGCACGAAGGCGAGACCGGCGAGGTCGGTGAGGAAGCCCGGCATCAGCAGCAGCGCGCCGCCCGTCAGCACGAGGCCGCTGTCGGCCAGCTCACGCTCCGGCATCCGG
The DNA here is from genome assembly GCF_036289125.1 of Nonomuraea sp. LP-02. Classification (NCBI taxonomy): domain Bacteria; kingdom Bacillati; phylum Actinomycetota; class Actinomycetes; order Streptosporangiales; family Streptosporangiaceae; genus Nonomuraea; species Nonomuraea sp. LP-02. Next base: position 2,285,852 of record NZ_JAXCLK010000001.1, read on the forward strand.
CCCGACCGCAGCGACTCCTGCAGCGCCCGCCAGGCCCGCCGCCCCTCGCGGCGGATGATCCAGGAGCCGAGCAGGGCGCCGGCGATGAGCAGGGCCACGGTCGCGAGCCCGCCGATCGCGGACCCGACCTGGAAGAGCAGCCAGATCTCCAGCACGGGGACGATCAGGAAGCTCAGGAAGAGCAGCAGCCGCATCGTTCGTATCTCCGATTCCGCACGCGTACGCCAGGACCGCGTACGTCAGGAACAACGTCCGGCGGGCCCGGGACGTTCCTGGCCGGGGGACGTTCCTAGCCGCGCCGCCGCAGGCGTCCCGGCAGGCCGGTCACGCCCCACAGGCCGATCCGCCACAGCGCCTCGGACATGATCTTCCCGCTCATCTTGCTCTTGCCCGCCGTGCGCTCCACGAACGTGATCGGCACCTCCACCACCCGCAGCCCGTGGCGGGCGGTGCGCAGGGTGAGGTCGACCTGGAAGCAGTAGCCCTGCGACTCGACGCCCGACAGCCCGACCTTCTCCAGAGTGGCGGCGCGGTAGGCGCGGAAGCCCGCGGTCGCGTCGCGCACCGGCAGGCCCAGCATGACGCGGGTGTAGACGTTGGCGCCCTTGGACAGCAGCTCGCGCCGCTGCGGCCAGTTGACGACCCGGCCGCCGGGGACGTAGCGCGACCCGATCGCCAGGTCCGCCCCCTCCCCCAGCGCGGCCAGCAGCCTCGGCAGCTCCTCGGGCTGGTGCGAGCCGTCGGCGTCCATCTCCACCAGCACGTCGTAGCCCCGCTCCAGGCCCCAGCGGAAGCCGGCGATGTAGGCCGCGCCGAGTCCCTGCTTGCCGGGCCGGTGCAGGACGTGCACCTGCTCGTCGCCGGCGGCCAGCTCGTCGGCGACCTCGCCGGTGCCGTCAGGGCTGTCGTCGTCGGCCACGAGCACGTGCGCCTCGGGCACGGCCGCCCGTACGCGCTCGACGATGGAGGGCAGGTTGTCGCGCTCGTTGTAGGTCGGGACGACGACGAGCACCCTGCCGAGCGTCTCCATGTCCGGTCGCCCCTCACCCATCGGCCCGCCGCCTGCCCCGCCACGCGGCGACCCCGGCCGCCGCGACTCCCATCGCCATCAACGCCCACTCCGGCCAGGCGCCCACCTTGGTGGCGAGCGTCTCGCCGGTGCGTACGGGCACCTTCACCACGTTCATGTCCGCGACCAGCTCGCGGGTCTGCCAGGAGACCTTACCGTCAGGCGTGACGAACGCGGAGATCCCGGTGGTCGCCGCGGTCACGACGGCCCGGTTGTGCTCGACCGCGCGCAGCTGCGACATGGCGAGCTGCTGCGGCGGCAGGTTGGACAGGGCGTAGCTGGCGTTGTTGGTCTGCACGACGATCGGCGTGCCGCCGGCCCGGACCGTGCCGCGCACGGTGGCGTCGAAGGCCACCTCGTAGCAGTTGACCGCGCCGACGGTGACCGGGCCGAGCTTCAGGTCGCCCGGCCGGTCGCCGGGGACCGACTGGCGGCCCACCAGGCTCGCCCGCTCCCACAGGGCCAGCACGAGGTCCTTGAACGGGGTGTACTCGCCGAACGGCACCAGGTTCTGCTTGTCGTAGTAGGCGCCGGGGCCGGTGACCGGGTCCCAGGTGAGGCTGCGGGTGGCGCGGCTGTCGTCGCCGATGGCCACGACGGCCCCGACGAGCGTGGGCACGCCGACGTCGCTCACCGAGTCCTGGATGATCTGGCGGGCGGTCTCGTCCCGGTAGGGGTCGATGTCGGTGGAGTTCTCCGGCAGGACGACGATGTCAGGCTTGGGCAATTTGCCCTCGCGGACGGCCTGGGCCAGGCGCTTGGTCTCGCCGGCGTGGTTGCGCAGCACGACGGCCGGCTCGTCGCCCAGGACGTACATGCCGCGGCCGGGGACGTTGCCCTGCACGATGCCGACGTTGATCGAGCGGCCCTCGTCGCCGGGCCGCGGCACGGCCGGCGTCAGCAGGGGCACCGCCAGCGCCAGGAACGCCGGAGCCGCCCGCAGCCACGGGCGGGCCGCCGGGGGCCGGACCAGGACGGCGTGGGCCAGCAGGGCCCCGCACAGGGCCACCGCGAACGACACCAGGGGCGCGCCGCCGAGCGCGGCGTACTCGGTGAACAGCGACTCGCCCTGGCTGAAGGCCACCCGCGCCCACGGGAAACCGCCGATCGGCACCAGGCCGCGCGCCCACTCCATCGCCACCCACAGGCCGGCGAACCACACGGGCCAGGCGCGCAGCCGGAACACCAGGGCGGCCAGGGCGGACATGACGGCGTAGAAGACCGTCTCGGCGGCGACCAGCATGACCCAGACGTCGTCGCCGATGGTCCGCACCCAGGCGAGGGCCGGGAACAGGAACACCGCCGCGGCGAGCGCGCCCACCCAGGCCGCGCGCCTCGGGCGGGTGCCGTACAGGGAGGCGACGACGAGCGCGAGGCCGAGGGGCGCGAGCGGCCACCAGCCGAGCGGCGGGAACGCGGCGAACAACGCCAGCCCGCCGGCCACGGCCGCCCCCACCCGGGCCAGCGTCCGGCTCCGCGGCTCCCGCTCAGGCCCGCCCCGGCGGCCCGAGCCGCCCTCCCCGGCGCGCCCGGCAGACTCCCCTGTGCGCCCGGCGGGCGGACCGGAGTCGCCGCCTCCTCCGCCGACCGGCGCCTCAGTTACGGAAGGCTCCCCTTCGCCGGAGGCTTGGGCGCCCTCCGGCTGGGAGGCCGACGATGAGGAGGCGGGACCGGGGCCCGTCGGGGGCGGTGACGACGGGGCGGCGGGGTCGGGGCCCGTCGGGGGCGGCGGGCTCGTGCGTTCCTGAACCACTCCGGGTCTCCTCAGCCACCGTCGAACACCTGCTTGCTCGCGAAAACGCTACCGCCCCGCGGCCGCGCTCATGCCAGCGCGCGCCCACGCGAGGGGATTTCAGGATGCGCAACGGGTGGCGGCAGGGTGATCCCGCGGCCGACGGGACCACCCGGCGCACTCGCAGGTCCGGCGCACGGGAGCGGGAAGAGGGCCCGGAAACCCTTCGGACCGGACCCGTCTCGTCGGCGGCGAGCGCGGAATTCCGTTGTCTACTGGGCTCCCGGACCCGTCCCGGGTCCAACCCCCCGCCCGGTTGGGGTGCCCCGACTCGACGGACCGACGGCCCTGCACCTGGCTGTGTGGACGAAGTCACGCTCCGTCACGGACGCAGGATCCGACGATGTCAGAGACGGCCAACCGGCCAAGTCCCGTGCTGGACTGCGCAGCAAACTACCGACTCCACCTCAGATGTCAACCGTGTCCCGATCAGCGGGAACATCAAGTTTCCGCAGGTGGGACATGCGGGACGGGCGCCGTAAAGCCGATCAAAGCCCATCGGAGGGTGCTCCCGGCCTGGCCGGCAGCCCTTGCAGGGCCGCGGGAAGCGGCCGTTCGTGGACGACGCCGAGCCGCTGAGTCGCTCGCGTGAGAGCAACATACAGGTCGCTGAGCCCCCGTGGCGACTGGGCGGCGATGAGCTCGGGCTCGGCCACCACGACGGAGTCGAACTCCAGGCCCTTCGCGTCCGCCACCCCCATGACCGCGACGGGGGCGTCCAGCGCCTCCGCTCCCCTGGCCCGGCCGGCCCCCGGCGTGACGACGACCGCGCCGGGCACGACCTCGGCGACCTGCGCCCCGATCCGGTCGAGCAGCGCGTCCGGCGCCACGACCGCGACCTTGCCGCCCTCCCCGACCTCGGCCTTGACCAGCTCGGGCAGCGCCGCCAGCGGGGCGGCCCACGGCTCGGCGCCGCTCTCGCGCACCGACGTGGGCGCCTCCAGCGACGGGTCGATCGCGGCGAGGACGCCGGCGGCGACCGCCATCAGCTCGACCGGCGTACGGTAGTTGACGGTGAGCCGCTCCTGCCGCCAGCGCCCGGCCACGTACGGGTCGAGCACCTCGCCCCACGACCGCGCCCCGGCGGCCGAGCCGGTCTGCGCGATGTCGCCGACGATCGTCATCGACCGGGTGGGGCAGCGGCGCATGAGAGCCCGCCAGGCCATCGGCGACAGCTCCTGCGCCTCGTCCACGATGACGTGCCCGTAGGCCCAGGTGCGGTCGGCGGCGGCGCGTTCGGCGGTGGTGAGGTAGGGGCCGTCGCCGCGCTGGCGCTCGGCCAGCCGCTCGGCCTCCATGACGTCGGACAGGCCGGTCAGCTCCAGCACCTCGCGGGCGTAGGCGAGCTCCGCCTCGCGCTCGTGCTCCTCGGCCCGCCGGGCGGCGGCCAACTCCTCCTCGGCCTGCATCGCGGTGGCGCGCAGCACCTGCTCGTCGATGTCGCCGAGCAGCTCGGCGGCCTCGTCCAGGAGCGGCACGTCGGACTCGGTCCACTCGCCGGCCCGCGGGCCCTCGCGGCGCAGCAGCGCCCGCTCCGCGGGCGTGAGGTGCGCGGCGGCGTAGCCGAGGCGCTCGGGCGAGCCGTAGAGGCCGAGCAGCAGCCGCTGGGGCGTCAGGTACGGCCACAGCCGGTTGAGCGCCGACTTGACGGCGGGCTCGGTGCGCAGCTCCTCACGCAGGTCGGCCAGCTCGTCCTCGTCGATGAGCCCCTTGCCGATCTTGCGGGCCTGCTGGCGGGCGAGCGCGTTCAGCAGCGAGCGGACGAACACCGCCCGCGCCTGGTTGTGCGGCCGGCGCGAGCGGGCGGCCTTGTTCCTGGCGGCGTCCAGCATGGACCGGTCGACGGTGAGCGTGATCCGGCCGAGTGTGATCTCGACCGGTTTGCGCGGCACCTTCTGCCGGTCGCGCACGGCCCTCGCGATGACCTCGACCATGCGCGGGTCGCCCTTGAGCGCGGCCACCTCGGGCCGTTCCCTGGCGGTGGCGGTCACGCCGGGGTAGAGCTCGCCGACGGTGGACAGCAGCACGTCGGTCTCGCCGAGCGAGGGCAGCACCTGCTCGATGTAGCGCAGGAACGTCAGGTTGGGGCCGAGGATGAGCACGCCGCGGCGCTCCAGCCGCTGGCGGTGGGTGTAGAGCAGGTAGGCGGCCCGGTGCAGGGCCACGACGGTCTTGCCGGTGCCGGGGCCGCCCTGGACGACGAGGACGCCGTTCAGGTCGCCGCGGATGACCCGGTCCTGCTCGGCCTGGATGGTCGCGACGATGTCGCGCATGCGGCCGGTGCGCCGCTCGTCGAGCGCGGCCAGCAGCGCGGCCTCGCCGTTGAGCGTGGCGCGGTCGTCGTCGCTGAGCGCGCCGAGGTCGAGCAGGTCGTCGTCGACGCCGATCACCGCGCGGCCCCTGGTCTGCAGGTGGCGGCGCCGGGTGACGCCCATGGGGGCGGCCGGGGTGGCGCGGTAGAAGGGCTGCGCCACCGGGGCGCGCCAGTCGATGAGCAGGCGCCGCTGGTCGTCGTCGGTGAGGCCGAGCTTGCCGATGTAGAGCCGGCCCTCCTCCTGGTGGTCCAGCCGGCCGAAGACCAGGCCGCGCTCGACCGCCCACAGCCGGGCGAGCCTGGTGGCGTACATCTCGGCGAACGTGTCGCGCTCCGACCTGTTCTGCATCGTGCCGACGGCGCCCGTGGCCAGCACCTCCTTGAGCTGCCGCTGGGTGCGCTCGCGCAGGGCGTCGAGCCGCTCGTAGAGCGCGGTGACGTACTCCTGCTCCTTGGCGAGCTCCGTTTGACGCGTTGCCGCCTGACCATTAATGTGGTTAATGGGACACTCCGGGCCATTCTGCATGTTGTTACGACAAACGACGACATTAGCATGCCGGTCGCGGCACTCTGCTCGGTTTTCCTTCCCTCTCCTCTCTCCGTTACGGCTTCGTATCGCCTCTTGACCGTTCGCGCCAGGCATCCTTATGTTCCTCGTGAGTTAGGAAAGTTTCCTAACTCCAAGTGAAGGAGACGCCGTGGACGGTCCGGTTCCGGGGACCCCCAGTCTGCTACGCGCCATCAACGACCGCGCGGCCCTGCGGGCACTCCTCGACCGAGGACCGCTCACCCGCCCCGAGATCGGCGCGCTGACCGGCCTGTCCAAGCCCACGGCCTCGCAGCTCCTCGCCCGGCTCCAGGAGGCCGGGCTGGTCGTCCTGGACGGCGTGCGGGAGGGCCTGCCGGGGCGGACGGCCGAGGTCTACCGGATCAACCCGGCGGCGGCGTACGCGGGAGCGCTCGACGTCACCCCCGACCGCATCGAGGCGCGGATCGCCGACATCACCGGCACCGTCGTCGGCGAGCACACGCTGCCCACGACCCGCCGCCGCCCGGCCGGCGAGCTGGTGGAGCGGCTCGGCGCGGCGCTGGCGGGCGCGAACCCGCCGGACAAGCTGCGCCGCGTCGTCATCGGCGTGCAGGCCGCGATCGACCCGGCGACGGGCCGGCTGGGGTACGCCGCGGCCAAGGACGTGCCCGGCTGGCAGATCCCCGACCTGGTGCCCACCCTGTCGGCCGGCCTCGGCGTGCCGGTGGACGTCGAGAACAACGTCAACCTCGTCGCGCTCGCCGAGCAGGCGCACGGCGCGGCCCGCGACAGCCGGGACTTCGTGCTGCTGTGGGCCGACGAGGGCATCGGCTCGGCGATCGTGCTCGGCGGCCGCATGCACCGGGGCGCGACCGGCGGCGCGGGCGAGGTGGGCTACATGCCCACGCCGGGCGCGCCGACCGCCCGCGAGGCCGGCCGCTACGCCAACCACGGCTACCAGGCGCTCACCGGCGGGCCCGCGGTGCTGAAGCTGCTGCGCTCGTACGGCGTGCGCGGCGCCGACTTCCGCCAGGCCGTCGCGAACGCCGTGCGTCTCGCGGGCGGCGCCGGGCAGCGGGCCGACGACGCGCGGGCCGGGCTGCGCGACATCGCCGCCCGGCTGGCGGTCGGCCTGGCCGCCGTCACCTCCGTCGTCGATCCCGGGCTCATCGTGCTGACCGGCGGCGTCGTGCTGCCGGGCGGCGAGACGCTGCGTGAGCTCGTCGAGCACGAGCTGCACGCCCTGACCATCCCCCGGCCCCGCGTGCGGCTGTCGAGCGTCGAGGGCAACCCGGTGCTCGCCGGCGCGCTCGACCTGGCCCTCGACACCGTGCGTGAGGAGGTGTTCGGCTCCACCGTCCGCTCGTGACCCCGTCACCCCCCACCGCAGGAGGCACCCCCCGTGCGCTTCGTCCCTCTGGCGGCCGCCGCGGCACTGCTGTGCTCGGCCGCGCTGACCGCCTGCACCGCAGGAAAGGAGGCCGGGCCCTCGCTCGGCGCTCCCCGGCCCTCGGGATCGGCCTCGCAGGCCCTGCCCGCGGCCACCATCGAGCTCTGGCACGGCTTCTCCACCGACGCCGAGGTGAAGGCGTTCGAGGCGGCCATCGCGGCGTTCAACCAGAAGTATCCGCAGATCACCGTCAAGGCCACCAAGGGCGTCCAGGACGACCAGATCACCCAGGCGATCCGCGGCGGCAACGCCCCCGACGTGGCCGCCTCGTTCACCACGGACAACGTCGCCCAGTGGTGCAGGTCGGGAGCGTTCCAGGACCTGACGCCGGTGATCGCGCAGGACGGGATCGACCTGTCGGTGCTGCCGGCCGTGGCCCGCTCCTACACGGCCTTCGAGGGCCGTCAGTGCACGCTGCCGCTGCTGGCCGACGCCTACGGCCTCTACTACAACAAGGCGCTGATGAAGGGCCACGAGCCGCCGCAGACGCTGAGCGAGCTGGCGGACCTGGCCAAGAAGCTGACCGTCCGCGACGCCGACGGCACCATCAAGGTCGCCGGGTTCATCCCGAGCGTCCAGTACTACGAGAACAGCCCGAGCCACCTCGGCCCGATGGTGGGCGCGAAGTGGTACAACGCCGACGGCACCTCGGCGATCGGCTCCGACCCTGCCTGGCGCGAGCTGCTGACCTGGCAGAAGGAGCTGGTCGACTGGTACGGCCACGACAAGCTGGAGAAGTTCAGGAAGAGCCTGGGCGACGAGTGGAGCGCCGAGCACCCGTTCCACAAGGGCAAGGTCGCGATGGTCCTGGACGGCGAGTGGCGCAACGCGATGATCGCCCTCGACGCCAAGGGCCTGGACTACGGCACCGCTCCCCTGCCGGTCTCCGACGACCGGCCCGAGCTCTACGGCAGCGGCTTCACCGCCGGGACCGTGATCGGCGTGCCGAAGGGCGCCAAGCATCCGCAGCAGGCGTGGGAGCTGGTGAAGTACCTGACGACCGACACGGGTTCGCTGGTGACGCTGTCGAACGCGCTGCGCAACGTCCCCACGACCAAGGCCGCGATGGACTCGCCCGACCTGGTCAAGGACGCCAACTTCCAGACCTTCCTCGACGTCTTCGCGCATCCGAAGACCTCGACGCTGCCGGCCAGCGTGAACAGCGTCTTCAACCAGGAGGCGTTCGCCGCGTTCATGGCCAAGTGGGAGCGGGGCTCGGTGAAGGACCTGGAGGCCGGGCTGAAGGACGTGGACCGGCAGATCAACGACAAGTTGAAGCTGTCCGGAGGCTGATCGTGACCTCCCTGCCCGCCGCGCCGCCGCGTCCCCGGTGGTGGCCCCGGTGGTGGCGCGGCGAGGGCGCGCGTGCCCTCCTGTGGCTGTCGCCGTGGATCGCCGGGGTGTCGGTGTTCTTCGTCTATCCGCTGCTGTCCACGGTGTACTTCTCCTTCCACCGCTACGACATGTACACCCTCGAGTTCGCCGGGCTCGACAACTACCGGTATCTGCTGCGCGACCCCCGGGTGGGCGTCTCGGCGCGCAACACGCTGTGGCTGGTGGCCGTGATGGTCCCGGCGACGGTGCTGTTCTCGCTGGCGCTCGCCCAGCTCGTGGTCCGGCTCAAGGCCGGGGCGGGGCTGCTGCGCACGGTGTTCTACCTGCCGTCGCTGGTGCCGATGACGGCGGGCACGATCACGTTCGTCTTCCTGCTCAACCCCGGCACCGGCCCGGTCGACCACCTGCTGTCGCTGGTGGGGGTGCGGGGTCCTGACTGGTTCGGCGACCCTGACTGGTCCAAGCCGAGCCTGACGCTGCTGTCGCTGTGGGGCTGCGGCCAGCTCATGGTGATCTTCCTGGCGGCGCTGCTGGACGTGCCCAGGCACCTGTACGAGGCCGCGGCCATCGACGGCGCGGGGGCCTGGCGGCAGTTCCTCAGTGTGACGCTGCCGACGATCGCGCCGGTGCTGATGTTCGCCCTGGTCACGAACGTCATCTACGCCCTGCAGTACTTCTCGCAGGCGATGGTCGCCTCCCGGGTCGCCTCGGGCTCGACCGACTCGCCGGGCAGCTCGTTCTCGCCCGGCTATCCGGAGGAGTCGCTGCTCACGCTGCCGCAGTGGCTGTTCCAGGTGGGCTTCCGCGACTATTCGATGGGGTACGCCTGCGTGCTGGCGCTGCTGCTGTTCGCCGTCTCGATGATCTTCACGCTGGTGCTGCTGCGGCAGTTCCGCCGGGCCGAGGAGGCGTCGTGAGCGCCCGGAGGCGGCGGGTGCTGCTGTGGGTCGCCACGCACGCCTTCGCGGTCGCGCTGGCGCTGATGTTCCTCGCGCCGGTGGCGTTCATGACGCTGACCGCGCTGATGACCGACGAGCAGGCGCTGACCAGCGACCTGTGGCCGCGGAGCTGGAACTGGGCGAACTTCGCCGAGGTCTTCGACCGGTCGCTGCTGCTGCGGTGGGCGGGCAACACGCTGCTGTACGCGGCGCTCGGCACGCTGTTCACGGTGGTGTCGTCGGTGCCGGTGGCGTACGCGCTGGCCCGGTTCCGCTTCCGTGGGCGGCGGGCGGCGTTCCTCGTGGTGATCGCCGCGATGATGCTGCCGCCGCAGGTCGTCGCGGTGCCGATCTACCTGGTGTGGGCGCGGCTGGGGCTGACCGACAGCCTGTGGCCGCTGATCCTGCCGATGCTGCTCGGCGACGCGTTCTCCATCTTCCTGCTGCGCCAGTTCCTGGTCACGATCCCGCGCGACTACACCGACGCGGCGAAGGTGGACGGCTGCTCGGACCTGCGCACGCTGGTGCGGGTGGTGCTGCCGATGGCGCGCCCGGCGGTGGCGGCGGTCGCGCTGTTCCAGTTCTTCTACTGCTGGAACGACTACTACGGGCCGCTGCTCTACGCCGGCGTGCAGCAGGACCATCTGACGCTGTCGCTGGGCCTGGCGACCTTCAAGGCGTTCCACAGCGTGCAGTGGAACCTCACCATGGCGGCCACGCTGCTGGTGACCGCGCCGGTGATCGTGCTGTTCTTCCTCGCCCAGCGGGTGTTCATCGAGGGCGTGACGTTGACCGGGGTGAAGGGGTGAGCGGATGAAGGTGGCCGTGGTCGGGGGCGGCTCGACGTACACACCGGAGCTGGTGGACGGGTTCGCCCGGCTGCGCGAGGAGCTGCCGGTGTCGGAGCTCGCGCTGATCGATCCGGACCCGCGCCGGCTGGAGCTGGTGGCGGGGATGGCGCGGCGGATGCTCGGGCACGCCGGGCATCCGGCGCGGGTGCTGGCCACCTCCTCGGCCGCCGAGGGCGTGGCGGGGGCCGCGGTGGTGCTGTTCCAGCTCAGGGTGGGCGGGCAGGCGGCCCGCGAGCAGGACGAGACGGTGCCGGGGCGGTGCGGCTGCGTCGGGCAGGAGACGACGGGCGCGGGCGGGCTGGCCAAGGCGCTGCGCACGGTCCCGGTGGTGCTGTCGATCGCCGAGACCGTACGCGAGCACGCGCCGGACGCCTGGATCGTGGACTTCACGAACCCGGTCGGGATCGTCACCCGGGCGCTGCTGGACGCGGGGCACCGGGCGATCGGGCTGTGCAACGTGGCGATCGGGTTCCAGCGCCGTTTCGCCGCGTGGCTGGGGGCCGATCCCGCGCGGGTGTCGCTCGGGCACGTGGGGCTCAACCACCTGTCGTGGGAGCGGGCGGTGTTCCTGGACGGGGATGACGTGCTGCCCGCGCTGCTGGAGCGGCACGGCGCGGAGCTCGCCGCCATGGTGGGGCTGCGGCCGGGGCTGCTGGCCAGGCTCGGCGCGGTGCCGTCGTACTACCTGCGGTACTTCTACACCCACGACGAGGTGGTGCGCGAGCAGCGGACCGGGCCGTCGCGGGCCTCGGAGGTGGCGGCGCTGGAGGAGCGGCTGCTGGAGCTGTACGCCGACCCGGCCGTGGTGACCAAGCCGGAGCTGCTGGCCGGGCGGGGCGGGGCGTTCTACTCGGAGGCGGCGGTGGCGCTCATCGCGTCCCTGCTCGGCGACCGGGGGGACGTGCAGGTGGTGAACGTGCGCAACGGCGGCACGCTGCCGTTCCTGCCGGAGGAGGCGGTCGTCGAGGTGCCCGCGGTCGTCGGGGCGTCGGGCGCGCGGCCGCTGCCGGTGCCGCCGGTGGAGCCCCTGTACGCGGGGCTGATCGGGCACGTGTCGGCGTACGAGACGCTGGCCGTGGAGGCGGCCGTGCACGGCGGCGCGGACCGGGTGCGGGACGCGCTGCTCGCCCACCCGCTGGTCGGGCAGGACGAGCTCGCGGAGGAGCTGACGGCGCTGTTGCTGGAGGCGGGCCGCGCGCACCTGCCGTGGGCGCGCGGGCCGGTGGGCGCGTGAGCGGGCGGCTCGTCCTCGCCGTGGACGGCGGCAACAGCAAGACGGACGTCGCCGTGGTGTCGGAGGACGGCCGGGTGCTGGCCGAGGCGCGGGCGGGGGCGTTCGCGCCGCAGCGGGACGGCGTCGCCGCCGCCGTGGACGTCGTCACGGCGGCCGTCGCCGCGCTGACCGGTGGCACGCGGTTCGACCAGGTGTCGGCGTGCCTGGCCGGGGCGGACCTGCCCGAGGAGGAGGCGGCGCTGGCGCGGGAGTTCGCCGCGCGGGGGCTGAGCGCGGAGGTGGTGGTGCGCAACGACACGTTCGCGCTGCTGCGGGCGGGGGCGTCCGCGCCGTGGGGCGTGGCGGTGGTGTGCGGGGCGGGCATCAACGCGGTCGGCGTCTCGCCCGGCGGCGCGGTGGCCAGGTTCCCCGCGCTGGGCCGGATCAGCGGGGACTGGGGCGGCGGGCTCGACCTCGGCGAGGAGGTCCTGTGGCACGCCGTGCGCGCCGAGGACGGCCGCGGCGCCCCGACCGTCCTCGCCGAGCTGGTCACCGCGCACTTCGGCACGGGGAGCGTGACGGAGGTGGTCCTCGCGCTGCACACCGGCGGGATGGACGACGGGCGGCTGCACGAGCTGGCGCCCGGCGTGTTCGCCGCCGCCGGGGCCGGGGACGCTGTGGCCACGTCGCTGGTGCGGCGGCAGGCCGAGGAGGTGGCGCTGATGGCGGAGGTGTGCCTGCGCCGGCTCGGCCTGCTGGGGACGCCGGCCGAGGTGGTGCTCGGCGGCGGCCTGCTGACGGCGCGGGACCCGCTGCTGACGTCCCTGCTGGAGGGCGAGTTCGCGCTGCGGATGCCGCTCGCGGTCCCGGTGGTGGCGGAGGAGCCTCCGGTGCTGGGCGCGGCGCTGCTCGGCCTGGACCGGCTGGGCGCCTCTGAGGCGGCCGGTGCCCGCCTCAGAGGCCACTACCGGCACTCGCCCCTCCCTGATCCCCCCAGCGCCGCCCAGGCGGTGTCCTGAGGATCAGGGACGGGTTCACGGGGAGTCGCGGAGGAGGCGGGCGCGGCTGTTGGCCAGATGGACGCGTACGGCCGCCCGCGCGGCCTCGGCGTCCCCCCGCTCGATCGCGGCGTGGATGTCGTCGTGCTCGGCGACGATCCTGGCGAAGGCGGCCGGGCCGGGATCGAGCCGGTCACGCGGCACGACGATCATCGCGGGGCCGAGCGAGCCGAGCAGGCCGGCGTAGTACCGGTTGCCGGTGGCGAGGGCGATCCGCAGGTGGAACAGGTGGTCGGCGTGGACCGCCGCCCCGGGGTTGCCGGCCGCCGCCGCGAAGGCGTCCAGGGCCTCGCGCAGCCCCGCCAGCGCCGCCTCCGTACGCCGGGCGGCCGCGAGCGCGGCCGACTCCGTCTCGATCCCCATCCGGAAGTCCAGCAGGTCGAGCACCTCCTGCCGGGTACGGGCGGGTGCCGGGTCGAAGCCGGTCGCACTCGGCAGGGCCAGCACGAAGCTGCCGCGCCCGTGCTGGGTCTCGACCAGCCCGGCGGCCTTGAGCCTGGCGACGGCCTCGCGGACGACGGTCCGGCTCACCCCGTGGGCGCTGATCAGCTCGCTCTCGGTCGGCAGCCGCTCCCCCGGCCGGATCACGCCCTCCCTGATGCGCGCCGTCAGGGTGTCGACGAGCTGCTGGGTACGGCTGGTCACGGCGTCTCGAAGCGTTCGGCGGTCCACGCGGCGGCCCGCTCGCTCAGCGTGACGCCGATGCCGGGCCGTTCGGGGACGAGCATGCGCCCGTCGCGGATCTCCAGCCGCTCCTCGAACAGCGGCTCCAGCCATTCGAAGTGCTCCACCCACGGCTCCAGCGGGTACGCGGCGGCGAGGTGGAGGTGGATCTCCATGGCGAAGTGGGGGGCGAGCTGGAGGCGTTCGTGCCCGGCCAGGGCGGCCAGCCGCAGGAAGGGGGTGATGCCGCCGATGCGGGGCGCGTCCGGCTGCAGGACGTCCGCGCCGCCGGCCCGGATCAGCTCGGCGTGCTCGGCGACGCTGGTGAGCATCTCGCCGGTGGCGATCGGGGTGTCGAGCGCGGCGGCCAGGGCGGCGTGCCCGGCGTGGTCGTAGGCGTCCAGGGGCTCCTCGATCCAGACCAGGCCGTACTCCTCCAGCGCCCGGCCCATGCGGGCGGCGGCAGGGCGGTCCCACTGCTGGTTGGCGTCCACCATGAGCGGGACGTGGTCGCCGAGGTGCTCGCGGACCGCCCGTACGCGGGCGAGGTCGGCGCGGGTGTCGGGCTGGCCGACCTTGATCTTGACGCCGCCGATGCCGCGCTCCAGGGCCGCGGTGGCGTTCTCCAGCACCTGCTCGATGGGGGTGTGCAGGAACCCGCCCGAGGTGTTGTAGCAGCGTACGGAGTCGCGGTGCGCGCCGAGCAGCTTGGCCAGCGGCAGGGCGGCGCGCCTGGCCTTCATGTCCCACAGGGCGATGTCGAGGGCGGCGATGGCCTGCGTCGCCAGGCCGCTGCGGCCCACGGACGCGCCCGCCCAGCACAGCTTGTCCCAGAGGCGGGCGATGTCGTTGGGGTCCTCGCCGACGAGGTCGTTCGCGATCTCCTTGGCGTGGGCGTACTGGCCGGGGCCGCCGGCGCGCTTGGAGTAGGCGAAGCCGATGCCCTCGTGCCCCTGCTCGCTGGTGATCTCGGCGAACAGGAACGCGATCTCGGTCATCGGGCGCTGGCGGCCGGTGAGGACCTTGGCGTCGCTGACGGGGGTGTCGAGGGGCAGGTAGACGGACGAGAGCCGGACGCGGGCGACGCGGTCCGCTGAAGTCATCATGACGACATGCTAAGTCGTCATGATGACTTCGGGGATGCCGGGGTTCCCTCGCGCCGGTCGCCGGCGGTCAGGGGGCCTCGGGCGCCGGTTCGGGGGCGACCTCGGGGGTGCGGTGCTCGTACGGCGTGCTCAGCACCACCGTCGTACGCGTCGAGACGTGGGCGGCGGCCCGGATCTGCTGCAGCAGGTCCTCCAGCGCCACCGGCGAGGCCACCCGCACCTTGAGGATGTAGCTCTCGTCGCCCGCGACGCTGTGGCAGGCCTCGATGGCCGTCAGGTGGGCGAGGCGTTCGGGGGCGTCGTCGGGGGCGGCGGGGTCGATCGGCTTGATCGACACGAACGCGGTCAGCGGCAGCCCGATCGCGTCGTGGTCGACGATCGCGGCGTAGCCGCGCACCACGCCGCGCTTCTCCAGGCGGCGCACCCGCTGGTGCACCGCCGAGACCGAGAGCCCGGTCTCCCTGGCCAGGTCGGTGAAGCTCATGCGGCCGTCGCGGGCCAGCAGCGTGACGATCCGGCGGTCGATCTCCTCCATCGGATCAAAGGTAGCCGGTCATGGTCACGACATGGTCCCGACAGGGGACGCTCCCCGGCGCATCGCGTGCTCGACGAGCGTGATGAGGACCTCCCTGCCGGAGTCGCGGCGGCGCGCGTCGCAGCGCACGATGGGGATGTCGGGCTCCAGGCCGATGGCGTCGCGCACCTCGCCGACGGTGAAGTGCTGCGTGCCCTCGAAGCAGTTGAGCGCCACGACGAACGGCTGGTCGCGCTTCTCGAAGTAGTCGACGGACGGGAAGCAGTCGTCCAGCCGCCGGGTGTCGGCGAGCACGACGGCGCCGAGCGCGCCCATGGCGAGCTCGTCCCACACGAAGAAGAAGCGCTCCTGCCCGGGGGTGCCGAACAGGTAGAGCATGTAGTCGTTGGCGATCGTGATGCGGCCGAAGTCCATGGCGACGGTGGTGGTGAGCTTGCGCTCGACGCCGGACAGGTCGTCGACGTGCGTGCCGACCTGCGTGAGGGTCTCCTCCGTCCGCAGTGGTCGGGTCTCGGACACGGCGCCCACCAGGGTGGTCTTGCCCGCGCCGAATCCTCCGGCGACCAAGATCTTGATCGCCGTCGGCAGTCGCCAATGGTCAGAGCGACCGAATTCCATCCAGCACCGCCCGTACATCTCCCGCGCATGCGCGACCCCGCCTTGAGGTGCCGTGGTCAGTGGTACCTGTCAAGGTGTGTTGAGAAGGCCGATCCACATGCCTGGCATCGAGACACCCTAGCAACGCCACATTTTCCACTCAAGCCGCAAGTTTTTACAAGAAACCAAATGTCACGGTTTGTAGCGCTGAGCCCTCTTATACGCCGCCTTACCACTCGCCCAGTCAAGGCAAGCTGTCAGGTGATCCGACAGACCCTTTACGCCGGTCCTCACAGTCCGAAAAGCCGATGAGCCACCGCAGGTGGACGTGGGGTCGGCGCTCTCGCGCGCCCCGCCGCCGCCGGCCGAGGCGTCCGGCGCCGCCGCGGACGAAACACCGCGCGGTGGACACATGCACCCCGGCGTGCGCCACGAGCAGGCTGTCCTTCATCCAGCGAACGCATAACGGACGCAGGTTGCCGTCCCCGGCGTCCCGATTGCACGCAACAGCTTCCCGCTCCGGGATGCCGCACCCCGCGGATTCGGTCAGGGCGGCCGGCGCGGCCAGGAGGGCGAAATCCGGCCCCGATGAGCATCAGCCGCCGGACCAGCGCGGTCCTGCTGATCCTCTCGGGCCCGTCGATCAAGCCTGCCCTGGCGTGACCCGCGAGCCGGGCCGGACACCCTGCGGTCAGGCCGTCGTGAGCCGGGCCCACACGGCGGTGGCGTCGTCGTGGAGCTTGCCGCGCAGCGGCCCGCGGGCGGTCTCCAGGGCGCGTACCGCCTCGACGGCCGCCCGCGGGCCCCGGGTCTCCAGTTCCGCGGCCAGGTCGTCCCAGGTCCAGCCGTACCAGTCGACGAGCCGGGTGACGCCGTCGGTGCACAACCCGGCCGCGCGCACCTCGCGCAGGTCGACGCTGCCGTGCACGGCCTCGGCGGCGGCCTCGGGCCGGGCGGCGGCCACCCAGAACCCGCCGGGCGCGTTGCGCAGCCGCCGTACCAGCTCCAGCGAGTACGGCCGCCCGCCCGGCAGCCGTTCCAGCCGGTCGTCGGCCACCACCCGCACCCCGCCGCCCGCCAGGCCGAGCAGCACCGGCGAGTCACCCAGCACGAGGTAGTCCAGGCGGCCGGCCGCGGCCCGGACGAGGGCGACGGTCGCCGACGGCGAGTCGGGGTTGCCCAGGTCGCAGCCGCCCCCGTGCGCCTCGGCGGTGTCGGCGATGGCGGCCGACAGCAGGTCGGGCAGCGGCGTCGGCACCGGGGCGGGCGCGTCGGCGGACAGCCGGGCCGCCAGCGCCCCGCCGAGCCGCGCCACCAGCCACGCGACGTCGTGCGCGCACCCGCTGTCGACCCCGGCCGGCGCCGTCGCCCCGTCGATGACGACAACCCACGACGGCCCGGCGACGGCCAGGTCCTCGTTCGGCCGCCCGGCGTCGCCGGGAGCGCAGGCACAGGCGATCTCGGTGAACATCTACGCCGGGAGGGCCGACGTGAGCCGGGCGGGCCGGGCGGGCCGGTCGCCGCTCAGACGATCACCAGCTCGCGCGGCGTGTTGTTGAGCCGTTCCCCGCCGCTCTCCGTGCACACGACGATGTCCTCGATGCGCGCGCCGTGCCGCCCCGCCAGGTAGATGCCGGGCTCGACGGAGAAGGCGTGCCCGGGCTCCAGCGGCTCGCCG
This sequence comes from Nonomuraea sp. LP-02, assembly GCF_036289125.1. NCBI lineage: Bacteria > Bacillati > Actinomycetota > Actinomycetes > Streptosporangiales > Streptosporangiaceae > Nonomuraea > Nonomuraea sp. LP-02. The sequence goes on from NZ_JAXCLK010000001.1 coordinate 2,302,980, forward strand.
TTGCCCGCCACGATGTACGGCTCCTCGTGCGTCTCGATGCCGATGCCGTGCCCGGTGCGGTGGACGAAGTGCTCGCCGTAGCCGGCGGAGGCGATGAGGTCGCGCGCGGCCGCGTCGACCGACTCGCACGACACGCCGGGCCGCACGGCGGCGCACGCGGCCTCCTGCGCCTGGCGCAGCACCTCGTAGTAGGCGGCGAACTCGGCCGGCGGCTCGCCGACGCTGTAGGTGCGGGTGGAGTCGGAGCAGTAGCCGTTGTGGAGCTGGCCGCCGATGTCGACCACGACCGGCTCGCCCGGCCGGATGACCCGGTCGGACACGTCGTGGTGGGGGCTCGCGCCGTTGGGCCCAGAGGCGACGATCACGAAGTCGACGGTGGCGTGCCCGGAGGCCAGGATGGCCTCGGCGATGTCGCGGGCCACCTCGCGCTCGGTGCGCCCGGCGCGCAGCAGCTCGGGCACCCGGCGGTGGACGGCGTCGATCGCCTCCCCCGCCTCGCGCAGCGCCGCCACCTCGGCCGGGGACTTGCGCATCCGCAGCTCCCGCAGCACGCTGCCGGCCAGCACCTGCTCGGCGCCGGGCAGCACCTCGCGGAAGCGCAACGACGACATGGCCCACATGCGGTCGGCCAGGCCCACCTTCGCTACGCCGCCGAGGCGGGCCGCGGCGAGCGCGTAGGGCTCGTCGGTCTCGTCCCAGGCCACGAACTCCAGCCCGAGCCGCGAGGCGGGCGAGGCCTCGGCGGCGGGCAGCTCCAGGCGGGGCACCATCATGAAGGGCTCGCCGGCCGCCGGCACCACCAGGCACGTCAGCCGCTCCAGCGGCTTGGCGTCGTAGCCGCTGACGTAGCGCAGATCGGGGCCGGGCGTGAGCAGCAGGGCGTCGAGCCCGCCCTTGGCGGTGGCCTCCTGCACGGCGGCCAGACGGGACACGGGATACAAGTCTGAGGACGTCACCAGGCCAATCTACTCTCGGCCGCCCCTTCTAAAATCCGCGGAAAGCTCTCCCCCGGTGCTTCGGAGCGCTACAGACCGTTCCTAATCGATCACGTAGTGTGGGAACAATTGTCCAGATCCACTGCGCTTTGGAAGCGAGATTATGGTCGACGTCATGAGCGCGGCCGGGCTGCTGGGGCCGGAAACCGACGCGGAGATGCTGGCCGCCAGGCTGGCTCACGCGCAGCGGCTCGGCAACCTGGGCTGGGCCGAGTGGCACTTCCACACCGGCGAGACGACCTGGTCCGACCAGGTGTACACGATCTTCGGCCGCGACCCGGACAAGGGCCCGATCGCGCTGCCCCGGCTGGCCGAGCACGTCGTGCCGGCCGACGTGGCCGCGCTCGACCGGCTGCTGTGGGCCGCGCTGCGCTGCGTGGAGCCGGTGCAGGCCGAGCTGCGCATCCGCCGGGGCGGCAACTGGAGCGACCTGCGCGACGTGCGCGTGGTGCTGGAGCCCCTGATGGGCGACGGCGGGGCGGTCGGCCTGCACGGCGTCATCCAGGACATCACGGGCCGCCGGCGGGCCGAGCGCATGATGTCGGAGTCGCGCCGCCAGCTCCTGGAGGCGCGCGAGCGGGCCGCGGAGGAGCGCCACGTGATGCTGGCGCTGCGCGAGGCGATCCTGCCGGATCTGGCCTGTTCGCCGGGCCTGCCGGACATACGGGTGGCGGTCCGCTATGTCTCCGCGGAGAAGACCGCGAGCCTCGGCGGCGACTGGTTCGAGGCGTCCCCGGCCCCCGACGGCCGGCTGCTGCTGGCCGTCGGCGACGTCTCCGGCCACGGTCTGCCCGCCATCGCGCACATGGCCCAGCTCCGGCACGCCCTGGTCGGCCTGGCCATGACCGGCCGGCCCGCGCATCGGCTGCTCGACTGGCTGAACGAGCTGGTGCTGCACCAGATCAGGGACACCACCGCCACGGCGGTCATCGGGCATCTCGACCCGGAGACGCGGGTGTTCGCCTGGAGCCAGGCCGGGCACCTGGCGCCCGTCCTGGTCCGCGACGGGACCGCGACGCCGCTGGACCCGCCGCGCGGGGTGCTGCTGGGGGCGGCGGAGGGGCGGCCGTACGAGCTGGCCACGACCCGGCTGAAGCCGGGCGACGTGCTGCTGATGTTCACCGACGGGCTGGTGGAGCGGCGCACCCGTGACCTCGACGTCGGCCTCGACCTCGTCATGGCCGCCGCCCGCGAGGTGCCGGGCCGTGACCTGGAACGCGACCTGGAGACCGGGCTCGACAAGCTGCTGGCCGACATCGGCGGCCCCAACCCCGAGGACGACGCGTGCCTGCTGGGGGTGGGCATACTGGGGTAGTGCTGATGCTCCTGGACACCCCGTCCCTCTACTTCCGCGCCTTCTTCGGCGTGCCGGAGACCATCAAGGCTCCCGACGGCACGCCGGTCAACGCGGTCCGCGGCCTGATCGACATGATCGCCACGCTCGTGCGCGACCACTCCCCCGCCGAGCTGGTGGCCACGATGGACGCGGACTGGCGGCCGGCGTTCCGGGTGGCGGCGATCCCGACGTACAAGGCGCACCGGGTCGCCCAGGGCGACGCCGAGGAGGTGCCGGAGACGCTGGTGCCGCAGATCGCCGTCATCAACGAGGTGCTGGACGCGGTCGGCATCGCCCGCCTGGAGTCGCCCGGCTACGAGGCCGACGACGTCATCGGCACGCTCACCCACCGGGCGGGGCGCGGCGCGGTCGACATCGTCACCGGCGACCGCGACCTGTTCCAGCTCGTGGACGACGCCCGCCCGGTCCGGGTGCTCTACACCGCGCGCGGCATCCGCAACCTGCAGATCGTGGACGAGGCGTTCGTCACCGGGAAGTACGGCGTCCCCGGCCGCTCCTACGCCGACTTCGCCACCCTGCGCGGCGACCCCAGCGACGGCCTGCCAGGCGTGCCGGGCGTCGGCGACAAGACCGCCGCCGCCCTCATCACCCGTTTCGGCTCGCTGCCCGCGCTGCTGGAGGCCCTCGACGCGGGCGGCGCCGAGGGGTTCCCGGCCGGCAGCCGCGCCAAGCTGGCCGCCGCCCGCGACTACCTGCGCGCCGCGCCCGCGGTCGTCAAGGTCGCGCACGACGCGCCGCTCCCCGACGCCGACCTCGCCGTGCCGGCCAAGCCGCGCGACCCGGAGGCGCTGGTGGCGCTGGCCGACCGCTGGGGCCTGGACAGCCCGCTCAACCGGCTGCTGGCCGTGCTGGACCGCTGAGCGGCCTGCCGTACGGCGGGTCAGGCGGCCAGCGCGGCCAGGATCGCCGCCTGCGCGGCCTCGCGCAGGCGGGCGTGCACGCGCACGTTCTCCTCGCGGTCGGTGCGCACCTCGACGATCCGCGGCCCCTCGCCGCGCATGGCCTTGGGCAGGTCGGAGAGGTCCGGCACCAGCGTGTACGGCGTCCCGGTGGCCGCCGCGACATAGCCGAGGTCGACGCCGTGCGGCGTGCCGAAGACCCGCTCGAACGGGTCGCGCACCGCGGCCTGCGGCAGCAGCGAGAAGATCCCGCCGCCGTCGTTGTTGACCACCACGAAGCACACGTCGGGCCGCGGCTCGCGAGGCCCGAGGATCAGCCCGTTCTGGTCGTGCAGGAACGTCAGGTCGCCGAGCAGCGCGTACGACGGCCCGTTGTGCGCCAGCGCCGCCCCCATCGCCGTGGAGACCAGCCCGTCGATGCCGGACGCGCCCCGGTTGGCCATGAGCCGGATGCCGCGCCGCGGCCGCATCGCCTGGTCGAGGTCGCGGATCGGCATGGAGGAGCCGCAGAACAGCAGCGCCCCGTTGGGCAGCGCGTCCACGAGGTCCCTGGCCAGGCGCGGCTCGCTGAGGCCCGAGGCGTCGAGCACGTCGTCGACGGCCGTCCTGGCGGCCCGGTCGGCGTGCCGCCAGGCGTGCAGCCAGCTGTCGTCGCCGGCCGCGACCGGGATCTCCACGGCCTGGGCGACCTGGGTGGCCGAGCGGGTCGGGTCGGGCCAGCGGCCGAGGTCGGGGGCGACCACGATGTGCTCGCCGGCCCGCCGCAGCCAGGACAGCAGCGGCCGGGACAGCCCGGGGCGGCCGAGCGTGACGACCACGTCGGGCCGGTGGTTGTCGGCGAACTCGGGCGTGCTCAGCAGGTGGTGGTAGGTGGAGACGGCGTGGTCGCCGTAGCGGGCGCCGCCGTTGGGCTCCGACAGCACCGGCCAGCCCGCCATGCCGGCGGCGGCGACGTAGCGGCGCACGTTGGCGGCTCCGTCGCCGACGACGAGCACGCCGCGCCGGGTGGGCGGAAGGTGCAGGGCGATCGGCGGGGGCGCGACGCGGGCGCGTACCCAGGGGCCGTTCGCGCCGCCGTCCAGCGGCTCGCACCAGGTGGTGTCGCCGTCGGGGATCAGCGGCTCGCGGAAGGCCAGGTTGAGGTGGACGGGGCCGGGGTCGGACGGGCCGGTGGCGCGCTGGTAGGCGCGGCAGGCGAGCGAGCGCCAGTAGGCGACCTGTCCTGGGCGGTCCTCGGGGACGCCGACCTCGGCGAACCAGCGGGCCGCGGAGCCGTACATCTTGAGCTGGTCGATGGTCTGGTTGGCGCCGGTGCCGCGCAGCTCGGGCGGCCGGTCGGCGGTGAGCACCAGCAGCGGCACGCCGGACTCGGCCGCCTCGATCACGGCCGGGTGGAAGTTGGCGGTGGCGGTGCCCGAGGAGCAGATCAGCGCCACCGGCCGCTCGCTCCGCTTGGCCAGCCCCAGCGCCAGGTACGACGCCGAGCGCTCGTCGATGCGCACGTGCAGCCGCACCCGCGACTCGGCGTGCAGCGCCAGCGCCAGCGGGGCCGAGCGCGAGCCGGGGGCGAGCACCACGTCGGTCAGGCCGCAGCGCACCAGCTCGTCGACGAGCACCGTGGCCAGTGCGGTAGCGGGGTTCAACGTGACGCCTCCTGCATCCGGCGAAGCCACTGGGGAGAATCAATCTCGAATGCCGACAAAAGCTGAAAATTCACATCGGGACGCCGGACGGTCAGCTCGCCGTCCACGGGCACCAGCGAGTCGTCCACCACGTCGCCGTCGAGCAGCGCCATCGTGCCGAGCCCGCACGCGTACGGCAGCGACGGCAGCGCGGCCGCCAGCGCCAGCCCCGCCGCGAGCCCCACGGACGTCTCCACCGCGCTGGAGACCACGGCGGGCAGCCCGCACGCCTCCACCACGCGCAGCGCCTCGCGCACGCCGCCGAGCGGCTGCACCTTGACCACCGCCACGTCGGCGGCCTCGGCCGCGCGCACTCGCAGCGGGTCCTCGGCGCGGCGGATCGACTCGTCGGCGGCGATCGGCACGTCGCAGGCCCGCCGGACGGCGGCCAGCTCCTCCAGGGTGGCGCACGGCTGCTCGGCGTACTCCAGGTCGTACTTGTCCAGGCGCCTCAGCCGGGAGACGGCCTCGTCGACGCTCCACGCGCCGTTGACGTCCACCCGCAGCCGGCCCGACGGCCCGAGCGCGTCACGCACGGCCTCCACCCTGGCCACGTCGTCGTCGAAGCTCTGACCGCGCTCGGCCACCTTGACCTTGGCCGTGCCGCACCCGGAGCGCCGCACGATCGCGTGCGCCTCCTCGGGGTCGACGGCCGGGACCGTGGCGTTGACGGGGACGCGCTCGCGCACCGGCGCCGGCCAGCCCTCGAAGGCGGCCTCGCGGGCGCAGGCGAGCCAGCGGGCGCACTCGCGCGGGCCGTACTCGGGGAACGGGGAGAACTCGCCCCATCCGGCCGGGCCGCGCAGCAGCACGCCTTCCCTGACGGTCTGCCCCCGGAACCGCGTCCGCATCGGGATCCTGAAGACCACCGGGGCCTCGGGAGAACGCGCCACGACCCTCCCCCGCTTCCGCTGCGCCTTTGTCCGACCTGTCGCCATTAACCTTACGAGCATGTGGAGGAACCCGTCGCATCCGGACCGCCCGCTGCATGCCATTGTGCAGCCTCCAGGGCCCGCGCTCTTCGCGGCGATCCGCGAGGCGCTCGACGGCAGCGGCCCCGCCGTCCTGCCGCTGTCGCCCGATCACTCCTCCGCCGCCGCGATCGCCGCGCTGCGCCCCACCCACGCCGACGGCGCCCGGCTCGACGGCGGCGAGGGCGTCCCCGAGGGCGTCCCCGAGGACGTCGCCGTCGTGATCGCGACCAGCGGCAGCACCGGCGCGCCCAAGGGCGTCATGCTGTCGGCCACCGCGCTGCGCGCCTCGGCGGCCGCCTCGCTGCGCCGTCTGGAGGCGTCCAAGGGCGAGCGCTGGCTGTGCTGCCTGCCGGTCGCGCACGTCTCCGGGCTGCAGGTGCTGGTCCGCGCGCTGCTGTCGGGCACCGAGCCGATCATCCAGCCCCGCTTCGACCCGCGCGCGGTGCTGGAGTCGGGGGCCGAGCACGTCTCGCTGGTGCCGACGCAGCTCCACCGGCTGGTCGAGCTTGGGGCCGAGCTGTCGGTGTTCCGTACGATCCTGCTGGGCGGCGCCGCGCCCCGCCCCGGCCTGCTGGAGCAGGCCCGGGACCTCGGCGCCCGGGTCGTGACCTCGTACGGCAGCAGCGAGACCAGCGGCGGCTGCGTGTACGACGGCCTGCCCCTTTACAATGTAGATCTCAAGATCGGCGCGGACGGGCTGATCAGGATCGCCGGCCCCGTGCTGTTCTCCGGCTACCGCTTCGGCGGCCCCGAGCCCTTCGACGGCGACTGGTTCGTCACCTCCGACCTCGGCGAGCTGTCCGGCGGGCGGCTGCGGGTGCTGGGCCGGGCCGACGACGTGATCAACACCGGCGGCGAGAAGGTGGTGGCCGGCGCGGTGGCGGCCGTCCTGGGCGAGCATCCCGGGATCGCCGACGTGGCCGTGATCGGCGTTCCCGATCCCGAATGGGGCGAACGGGTCACCGCCATCGTCGTACCCGCCGATCCCGACACACCGCTCACGCTTGAGCAATTGCGGGCGTACTCCCACGATAGGCTGCCCTCTTACGCCGCCCCCCGCGAGCTGCGCCTCGTCGCCGCCCTGCCCCTGCTGCCGAACGGCAAGACCGACCTGGTCAGGCTCAAGGCAGGAACCTGACGGAGTGCCGCTGCGTCATAGTGGGGAGAAGGAGGGAGCCTTCATGGACCAGACCCGCAAGATGTGGGCATCCGCGGCCGTCGTCGGCGTCATCGTCGCCGGGGGGATCTCCATCGCGGCGGCCGCCTCGGCGGGCAGGCTCGACCAGACGGCAGAGGAGACCAGAGCGGTGGTGGAGGGGCCGGCCCCCAAATCCTCCGACGGCGCCGACGACGGCGTGGTGGTCTCCGAGGAGGTCAACCCCGACCCCGCCAAGGTCTTCGAGTACTGGAGCGACGACCGCATGGAGGGCGCCGAGCCCATGCCCATGCCGGTGGTCACCGAGGGTGGCGTCTTCCACATCACGGAGTGACGGCGCGGGATTCCCGCGGCCTGGGCGCAATCTGCCGCTTTTCCGGCAGTTCGTCCCCTCGGGAACAAATGGCGGAAATTGGCGTTATTGATACTGGTGCGCCGTGCGGACAGCGAAGCCGCCCCGCCACAACCTGCCTGATCGCTTCTTACTCCGTACGGAGGAGGTGTCCTCATGCCCAGAACCGCCGTGGCGACCCCGCACGCGACTCTCGACCAACTGATCGAACGAGGACGTTACCAGGGTCACCTTTCTCTGGCGGAGCTGCGTGACGCGTTCGCCGAAGCCGGCGTCAGCCCTTCCGAGGGCCGTACGATCCTGCGCGAGCTCTCCGAGGCCGGCGTCAGCCTGGCCGCCGAGAACGAGCCGTCTCTCAGCAAGACCGCCCCCAGAAAGACCCGCAAGACCGTCGAGACCACAACCGTCGAGTCCGCCGAGGAAGACGCTCCGAAGAAGCCCTCGCCCTCGCGCACCAAGGCTACCGGCCGCAAGGCGGCCAAGGCAAAAACCACCGTGCAGAACGGCGCCGGCAAGATCGCCGGCAACGACACAGGACCCGTTGACGGCAAGCCCGAGCACGAGGAGGACGTCCCCGACGACCTCGTGCTCGACGAGGCCGAACTGGAGCACGAGCAGGCCGACCTGGACGACACCCAGTCGGTCATGGGCGACTCGGTGCACACCTATCTGAAGTCGATCGGCCGCCGCACGTTGCTGACCGCCGCCCAGGAGGTCGAGCTGGCCAGGCGGATCGAGGCCGGCCTGTACGCCGAGTACAAGCTGGAGACCCACCCCGACCTGCCGGCGGACGCCCGTGACGACCTGCGCCTGGTGGTCGAGGACGGCCGGCGCGCCAAGGACCACATGCTGGAGGCCAACCTCCGGCTGGTCGTGTCGGTGGCCAAGAAGTACACCGACCGCGGCATGTCGCTGCTCGACGTGGTGCAGGAGGGCAACCTCGGCCTCATCCGGGCGGTGGAGAAGTTCGACTACACCAAGGGCTTCAAGTTCTCGACGTACGCGATGTGGTGGATCCGGCAGGCCATCCAGCGCGGCTTCGCCGACTCGGCCCGTACGATCCGGCTGCCCGTGCACGTGCTGGAGATGCTCTCCAAGCTGTCGCGCGTGGAGCGGGACATGCACCAGCGCCTCGGCCGCGAGCCCACGCCGGAGGAGCTGGCCGTCGAGCTGGACAAGACCCCCGACCAGATCGAGGAGCTGCTGCGCACCAGCCGCCAGCCGATCTCGCTCAACGCGACGATCGGCGAGGACGGCGAGACCACGATCGGCGACCTCATCGAGGACGTCGACTCGCCGGAGGCGTCGGAGATCGTCGACCGCCAGCTGCTGGGCGACCAGCTGCGCGGCGTGCTCGACAACCTCTCGCCGCGCGAGTCGAAGATCATGGCGCTGCGCTTCGGCCTGGTGGACGGCAAGCCGCACACCCTGGACGAGATCGGCAAGCACCTGGGCCTGACCCGGGAGCGGATCCGCCAGCTGGAGAAGGAGTCGCTGTCCAAGCTGCGGCACCCGAGCAACACCCGCCCGCTGCTCGACTGGGCGAGCTGAGCCCCGCCCGGGCCGCCTGAACGCACCTGAACACGCCGGAAGCCCCGGCGCGCCTCACCAGGGAGGCGCGCCGGGGCTTTTCGCATGTCAGGAACGCCGGCGCCCCGGGGCCTACCGGCCGCACGCCGACGCCCCGGGGGCCTTCCGGCGCGCACCGGCGCGCGGTCGCGGGGCCTGCCGGTCTGAGGCCCGCTACGCGGTCGCGGGGACCGGGCGCGGGACGCGCGGGATGCCCCACAGGCGGTTCTCCTCGCGCAGGGTGCGCAGCCGGTCGACCTCGGCCGTCCACTCGCGCCCGCGCGGCGTCGCCTTGGCCTTGCGGCGCGCGATGCGGTCGTCGTAGGACTTGACCCCGAAGGTGGCCCGCTGGCCCGCCTCGGCGGCCCGCAGCGCCTCGGTCAGCGCCTGGTCGAACGCCCGGCCCGCGGCCAGCAGCTCGACCTCGTCGGCCGCCGCGGCCCGCAGCTCCCGCAGCGTGCTCTCGGCCTGCCTGGCCCGCTCCAGCAGCTCGGGATAGCTCCTGGAGATCTCGCGGTCCGCGTGGTAGCGAACCTCGGCCTCCCGGCTCACCCGCGGACGGAAAAACGCCATGGACCCTGCCCCTTCACCAGCCGGTAAGTCATGCCAGGCCCAAGAGTACGCCTCCCCGCGACACGTGCGGAAATCACCCCGCCGCCACGCCCTTTACATAGTAAGATGATCTTCATGCCCGCCAAGAGACCACCGGTCCCCCTCTCCCGCGAGCGGATCATCGAGGCCGCGCTGCACATCGCCGACAGCCAGGGCCTGCGCCGGCTCACCATGCGCCGCCTCGGCGACGCGCTCCAGGTCGAGGCCATGGCCATCTACCACCACCTGCCCCGCGGCAAGGAGGCGCTGATGGACGCCCTGGCCGAGCACGTGACCACCGTCCACGTCGAGCAGCGCCCCACCTGGCAGGAGACGGCCAAGGCGTGGTGCCGGGCCGAGCGGGAGCTGCTGCGCGAGCATCCCGGCGTGCTGGCGCTGGCGCTCACCAAGCCGCCCAAGGGCACCACGCTCATCGCCCTGCGCGAGCAGACCGAGCAACTGGCCGACGGCGGCCTCGACGACGCCCCCGACGCCGTGCGGGCGCTGCGCGCGTTCGTGTACGGCAGCGTGGCCGTCGAGGTCCAGCGGTCCGGCTGGGCCGATCCGGAGGTCGACGAATGGATACGGCGGGACGAACGTGCCGATACGGACTTCGAGCGCGGACTCGACGCTCTTCTCAAGGGTTTGCAAACGTGATGCGCGTGTCGTGCTTGGCCCGTTATCCTGCATAAGGCACCCTGTGTCGAAGGTCACACGTCACGGTGACGGCATCGCACCCTTGCCAAGAGAACAACCCGAGCCGCTCCCGCCCCTCACAACGGGAGCATTCCACGAGATATCGGAGGCACGCCGATGTGCCCGCACGTCCCGGCCTGTCCGGATGCAGAGGCGCCCGACCGCGAGGCGGCACGCACCCTCGCCTGCCATCCCGAGCAGGGGTGGAGCCTGCTCTGCAACGGCGTGGTCCTGTTCGAGGACACCGGGGAGCTCCTGCCGAGCGGCGCCACGATCGAGCCGCACCGCCCGGTGGGCGTCTGAGCCCGCCGGCTACGAGGGCTCCCGCGTCAGCGCGTAGTGGCCCAGCCACTCCGCCACGATCCCGCCGACCCGGGCGGGATCCCGTTTGAGATCGTGCCCCTCGCCGGGCAGCACCACCAGCCGCGCCGCGTCCGCGGCGTCAGGGACGCCGAACGGATCGCGATCGCCGTTGACGACCAGCACGTCCACCCCCGCCCCGCGCAGTTCGCCGGCCCTGGACGTGCCGGGCCGGCCCGGCGGGTGCAGGGGGAAGGCCAGCGCCACGACCGCCGCCGCGCCCACCGCCGCGGCCGTACGGCAGGCCACCCGCGCCCCGTTGCTCCGCCCGCCCTGCACGAGGGGCAGGCCGGGCCGGTGCGCCCGCAGCTCCGTCAGGACGGCCTCCCACGCCTCGTCCTGACGGGCCGGCGAGCCGGGCGCCCGCGCCCCCGCCAGCCGGAACGCCTGCGTCACCCTGGCCACCCCGAACCCCGCCGCGAGCGCGGCGTCGCGCACGGCCAGCAGGTCAGGGGCGTCCACTCCCCCGGCGGAGCCGTGGGTGAGGACGAGCAGCAGCCGCGGGTCGGCCGGCTCCTCCAGGTCCACCCGCGCGGGCCCGCGGGGGGTCGTGATCTCCATGGCAGAACCGTACCTTCGGACGAGCCGGCGATGGCTCTCAGGGCTGATGACGGCGTGCCGCCCGTGGACCATGATTGTTCTCATGTACCACGAACGTCCCCTCCGTGAGGACCTCCAGGCCACGCTCGACGCCCGCCGCGACCTCGGCCCCGACTACGAGAAGGCGCTCGTGGAGTCCTTCGCGGACCGCCTCGACGCGACGATCGCCGGCCGGGTGCGGGCCGAGCTGGCCGCGCAGGGAGCCGACCCGGCCGCGTACGGCCCCCGTCCCAGGGCGAAGAGCCCGGGCTCCGCGATGACCCCGATCGTGCTGGGCTCGCTCGGCATCGGCGTCCCGCTGACCGCGATCGCGGCCGGCCAGGCGGGCCTGCTGGGACTCGCCATCGCCTGGCTCGCCATCGTCATCATCAACGTGGCCGCCGCGTCGGCCATCATGCGCCGCGGCTGACCCCCGGTCAGGCCCCGCGCTCGTAGCGCAGGCGTACCTCGGCGGCCAGCGCCTCGTCGGCGTGCCCCAGCCCGTACGACCACACCTGGTCGGCGTCCTCCGGCCGCCCGCGCAGCGGCAGCGTACGGGCCAGCAGCTCGATGGCCAGGGCGCTGGTCGCGACGTCGGCCCCGCTCTCCACGGTCTCGGCGAACTCGGCGCAGGCCAGCTCCAGGTGCGCGATGCCGAGCCGCACCCGCAGCCCCGGCACCTCGGACTCGGGGGCGATGCCGAGGGCCTCGATGAGCACGTCGGCGGCCGCCCCCGGCTCGCCGTGCTCCAGCAGCAGGTCGGCGAGCTCCCGCGCGGCCAGCGCCGCCACCTGCTCGTCGCCGGCCGTCGCGCCCGATGCCAGGGCCTCGCGCAGCTCCTTCTCGGCCTCGCCCAGGGTCTCGGCCAGCCGGGCCAGCGCCAGGTGGGCGTGCGGCAGGTAGGCGGGGGTGCCGACGCCCAGCACGGCCTGCCAGGCGGCTCTGGCCTGCTCGGTGCGCCCCTCTCGCTCGAAGCCCTGCGCCAGGTGGCAGGCGGCCTGGGCGGCGTACTCGGGGTGGTTGGTGGCCAGGGCGGTGCGGGCGGCCGCGCGGGCCGCCTCGACGTCGCCGCGCTCCTCGAGCACCACGGCGAGCCCGACGGCGGCCTGCGCGCGGTCGGGCTCGTCGGGGTCGGCGACAAGCCGGCGCAGGATCGCCGCCGCGCCGTCGAGGTCGCCGCCCTCGGCGAGCCTGCGGGCGGTGTCGAGGGGCGGGGTCTCCAGCTCCGATGACGTCAAGAGAGCTCCTTACGGCGCCGCTTGGCCTGGGTCGCACCGAAGCCTAACCACTTCCGGCGATCATGTCTGCTCACTTGACGATGCCGGACTGGTTCCCCGCCCCGCGATCGGCTCAGTCCTCGTACGCCTCCAGCGGAGGGCACGAGCAGACCAGGTTGCGGTCGCCGTAGGCCTGGTCGATGCGGCGCACCGGCACCCAGTACTTGTTCTCGCGCAGCGACGCCACCGGGTAGGCGGCCTCGCTCCGGCTGTAGGGGTGCGGCCACTCGTCGGCGGTGACCGACTCGGCCGTGTGCGGGGCGTTGCGCAGCGGGTTGTCGGCCGGGTCGTACGCCCCCGACGCCACCTTGGCGATCTCCTCGCGGATGGCGATCATGGCGTCGGCGAACCGGTCGAGCTCGACGAGGTCCTCGCTCTCGGTCGGCTCGATCATGAGCGTCCCGGCCACCGGGAACGACATGGTCGGCGCGTGGAAGCCGTAGTCGATGAGGCGCTTGGCCACGTCGTCCACGGTGACGCCGGTCTCCTTGGTGATCTGCCGCAGGTCGACGATGCACTCGTGCGCGACCAGCCCGCCGCGCCCGGTGTAGAGCACCGGGTAGTGCGGGGCCAGCCGCCTGGCCAGGTAGTTGGCCGACAGGATGGCCTGCTCGGTGGCGGCGGTGAGGCCGTCGGCGCCCATCATCCTGATGTAGGCCCACGAGATCGGCAGGATGCCCGCCGAGCCGTGCGGGGCGGCCGAGACCGGCCCGACCGGGGAGCCGTCCTGCAGCGGGTGGCCGGGCAGGTAGGCGGCCAGGTGGCCGCGGACCGCGACGGGGCCGACGCCGGGGCCGCCGCCGCCGTGCGGGATGCAGAAGGTCTTGTGCAGGTTGAGGTGGGACACGTCGGCCCCGAACTCGCCCGGCTTGGCCAGCCCGACCAGGGCGTTGAGGTTGGCGCCGTCCACGTAGACCTGGCCGCCGGCCTCGTGCACCTTGGCGCAGACCTCGGTGATGCTCTCCTCGTACACGCCGTGGGTGGACGGGTAGGTGACCATGATCGCGGCGAGCGCGTCGCGGTGCTTGGCGATCTTGGCGTCGAGGTCGGCGAGGTCCACGTTGCCGTCGGCGTCGCAGGCGACGACCACGACCCGCATGCCGGCCATGACGGCGCTGGCGGCGTTGGTGCCGTGCGCCGAGGACGGGATGAGGCAGACGTCGCGGCCGTCCTGGCCCTTGTCCCGGTGGTAGGCGCGGATGGCCAGCAGCCCGGCGAACTCGCCCTGCGAGCCGGCGTTGGGCTGCAGGGAGACCGCGTCGTAGCCGGTGACCTCGGCGAGCCAGCGCTCCAGCGTGCCGATCAGCTCCAGGTAGCCCTCGGCCTGCTCGACCGGCGCGTACGGGTGCACGCCCGCGAACTCCGGCCAGGTGATGGGCTCCATCTCGGTGCTGGCGTTGAGCTTCATCGTGCAGGAGCCGAGCGGGATCATCGACCGGTCGAGCGCGATGTCCTTGTCCTGGAGCCGGCGCAGGTAGCGCAGCATCGCGGTCTCGGAGCGGTGGCTGTGGAAGACCGGGTGGGTGAGGTAGCCGGACTCGCGCAGCAGCTCGGCGGGCAGCGCGTCGGCGGTGGCCTCGACGTCGGCGTCCCGCTCGGGCACGCCGAACGCGGCCTGCACGGCGCGCAGCTCGGCCACGCCGGTCTTCTCGTCGCAGGCGACCGAGACGTGGTCGTCGTCGGCCCGCCACAGGTTGACGCCGCGCTCGGCGGCGGCGGCGACCACCTCGGAGGCCCGGCCGGGCACCCGGACGAGCACGGTGTCGAAGAACGCCTCGTGCACGACCTCCAGCCCGCCCGCGCGCAGGCTCTCGGCGAGGGCGGCGGCGTGCCGGTGGGCGCGCAGCGCGATGCGGCGCAGCCCCTCGGGGCCGTGGTAGACGGCGTACATGCCGGCGATCACGGCCAGCAGCACCTGCGCGGTGCAGATGTTGCTGGTGGCCTTCTCGCGGCGGATGTGCTGCTCACGGGTCTGCAGGGCGAGCCGGTAGGCGGGGTCGCCGTCGGCGTCCACGGACACGCCGACCAGCCGGCCGGGGAGCTGGCGCTGCAGGCCCTCGCGGACGGACATGTAGGCGGCGTGCGGCCCGCCGAAGCCGAACGGCACGCCGAAGCGCTGGGAGGAGCCGATCGCGATGTCGGCGCCCAGCTCGCCCGGCGCGGCCACGAGGGTGAGCGCGAGCAGGTCGGCGGCGGCCACGACGAGCGCCCCGGCCTCGTGCGCGGCGGCGGCCACGGCGCGGAAGTCGCGCAGCCGCCCGGAGGCGCCCGGGTACTGGACGAGCACGCCGAAGCACTCGGGCAGCGCGCTGCCGTCGAGCGGGTGCTCGGCGAGCTCGATGCCGAGCGGCTCGGCGCGGGTGGCGAGCACCCGCTTGGTCTGCGGCAGGGCGTCGGCGTCGACCACGAACACGTGGCTCTTGGAGCGGCCGGCGCGCCGGGCGAGGGTCATGGCCTCGGCGGCCGCGGTGGCCTCGTCCAGCAGGGACGCGCCGGCGACGGGCAGGCCGGTCAGGTCGGAGACGACCGTCTGGAAGTTGAGCAGCGCCTCCAGCCGCCCCTGCGAGATCTCCGGCTGGTACGGCGTGTACGCGGTGTACCAGCCCGGGTTCTCCAGCAGGTTGCGGCGGATGACCGCGGGCGTGATCGTGTCGTGGTAACCGAGGCCGATCATGGAGGTGAGGACCCGGTTGCGGCCGGCCAGGGCACGCAGCTCGGCGATCGCCTCGCTCTCGCCGACGGCGGCGGGCAGCGTGAGCCGGTCCTTGACCCGGATGGCCTCGGGGACCGCCACGGCCACCAGGTCGGCGACGGACTCGAAGCCGACGGTCTCCAGCATGCGCTGCTGGTCGGCCTCGGACGGGCCGATGTGGCGGCCGGCGAACGGCGGCTCGGACAGGGACGTGGGCGCGGACGGCGGCGGGGATGCCGGCAGGGACTCTGACAGGGCGGTCATGGACGGTGCCTCCCGAGGCTATGGAGACCGGCGCCGGGGCGCGGGCGGATGCCGGATCTCCCCCTCTGTCAGCGCGGGCGTTCACCGCGACCTGAGAGCTTCGCCTCGCGAGGAGGCTTGCACCGTCGGTGAGGCGCGCCTGGCGGGCGTGCCTGCTTTCCAGAGTTGCCTCACCCGAGCGGTACTGGTTGCCTGAGAGATTCCGGGGAGGGTTGCTCCTTCGGCGCCCCGGACCAGGCGGTGCCGGGGACTCTCCCGCACGGGGTCGTCAGCCTTGCCTGTCCTAGGTTACTACTCTGGACGTTACGGGCGAATTACTACCCCAGCCGTCGGGCACGACGGCGCTGGGCGAGCTCGTCAGCGGGGTGGTCGGCCGGGACGTTGTCCTCGACCGCCGCGCGTTCCCCCGGCAGCTCCGCGAGGCTTCCCTCGACCTCCCGCCAGACCCGGCCGAGCGCGATGCCGAACACGCCCTGGCCGCCCTGGAGGAGGTCTATCACCTCGTCGGCCGAGGTGCACTCGTAGACGCTGACGCCGTCGCTCATGAGCGTGATCTGCGCGAGGTCGGCGACCCCGCGGTTGCGCAGGTGCTGCACGGCCGTGCGGATCTGCTGCAGCGACACCCCGGTGTCGAGGAGCCGCTTGACGACTTTGAGCACCAGGATGTCGCGGAAGCTGTAGAGCCGCTGGGAGCCCGAGCCGTGCGCGGCCCGGATGGTCGGCTCCACCAGGCCCGTACGCGCCCAGTAGTCGAGCTGCCTGTAGGTGATGCCGGCCGCCGCACAGGCGGTGGGCCCGCGGTAACCGATGTCGTCCGGCAGCGCCGCCGGACGCTCGTCGAAGAGCAGCCCCTGCTCCCCGGCACGCTGCCGCGCGTCCTCGCGCCGCACCGGATCTTCCTGGCCGGCCGTCTTTCCCTCGCCGCTGCTGACCGCCACGCGGACCTCCGGCTTTCTCTCATCCCGCGGCCCGATCTGGGGGTTCATATAGGGCGACCGCGGGTTTCACTTGCACCGTAGGACCGTCACCATGCTCAGTCAACGATCCGGCTCGGCGCGTCGTGAAGCGTAAATGCACCGAAATACCTACCCCGCCCTGCCGAAGTCCTCGGGAGTGATCGTGTCAAGGAACTCCCTGAACTTCTCCACCTCGTCCTCCTGGTCGTCCGGGATGACCACGCCGGCCTCCTGGACCACCTCCTCGCTGGCGAAGATCCGGGCTCCGGTGCGCAGGGCGAGCGCGATGGAGTCGGAGGGGCGCGCGCTCACCTCGACGCCGTTGGAGAACACCAGGTCGGCGAAGAAGATGCCGTCGCGCAGCGCGACGATGTTGACCGCGCGCAGGCCGACGCCCAGCGCGCTCAGCACGTCGCGGAACAGGTCGTGGGTGAGCGGCCGCGGCGGAGGCTCCTCCGCCTGGGCGAGGGCGATGGCCGTCGCCTCGGTCATGCCGATCCAGATAGGAAGGAACCGCTCCCCGTGTGCCTCCTTGAGCAAGACGATCGGTTGATTTGTGGGCATTTCGACTCTTACGCCCACGACCTCCATCTGCAACACGGGCTGCTCCGTATTCCTGACCGGTGACCCGGCACAGCTCTTGGTTCGTCGCTTCTGCTGACTGGCTACTTCATTTCAACGTAACACCCGGAAGGCCCCGATTGCTCCCCGGCCACCATCCGGGGTCTCCTCAGCGCCCCAGGACCGAACGTACCCCTGTGCGGACCAACGACGCGTGCAGGTCGAGCAGGAGGTTGGACAGCTCCCGCGCGGTCTCCTCGGCCTCGCCGATGGCGCCCGGGGCGCGGCGTTTCAGCACCGGCGCGACGCTCTGCTCGACCAGGCCGCACTCGCGCTCGGCGGCGGCCTTGACCGCGCGCAGGTGCCGGGCGCCGAGGCCGAAGCGGGCCAGCGCGCCGACGGTGCGGGCGATCTTGAGCGCCTCCTCGTCGTAGCGGCGGGCCACCGGGGCCAGCAGGCCGTAGTCCTCGCACTCGGCGAGGGTCTCCTCGTCGATGCCGGCGGCCTCCAGGAGCTCGGCGCGGCCGAGCCTGACCTCCTGCTTGTCGGGCAGGGCCCGGGGGAGGCCGAAGCTCTCGGCCATGCGGTCCTTGATGACCCGCAGCGGCAGGTAGTGGTCGCGCTGCTCGGTGAGGATGAAGCGGAGCTGCTCCACGTGCAGATGCGTGAACTTGCGATAGCCGGAGGGGCTGCGCTCGGGCTCGATGAGCCCTTCGCCCTCCAAGAACCTGATCTTGGAGATCGTCACATCGGGGAACTCGCCCTGCAGCAGGGCGAGCACCTCCCCGATGCTCATGTGCGAGCGGGCCGCCTGGGAAGTCATGCGCTGTGGTTGCCCCGCATGAGGAAGACCAGCCGGAACTTGCCGATCTGCACCTCGTCGCCGGAGTGCAGCGGAACCTCCTCGATCCGCTCGCGGTTGACGTAGGTGCCGTTGAGGCTGCCCACGTCGCGGACGGAGAACTGGCCGCCGCGGTGGCGGTAGAACTCCACGTGGCGGCGCGAGACGGTGATGTCGTCGAGGAAGATGTCGCTCTCCGGGTGGCGCCCGGTCGTGGTGAGGTCCTTGTCCAGCCGGAAGCGGCTGCCCTGGTTGGGGCCCCTGGTCACCGTGAGCAACGCCGTGCCGGGCGGGAGCTGCTCCACCAGCGCCCGCTCCTGCAGGAGCATGTCGCCTGTCTCAGCCTCGTACGCCTCGATTCCCGCCACGGAGATCGTCGAAGTGGTGTCCCCGGCGACCTCGTGTCTGGTCAGCGGTGACCCGCAGCGGGAACAGAAACGGGCATCCTCGGGGTTGGCGTGCCCGCACTGCGTGCAGTAGACGCTCGGCATCGATCGGCTCGGCCTCCTACCGCGAAGACGCGGCGACGGTGCTCAGGACGCGCCTCGCTTCGCTTTCTTCAAGTTTGCGAATGCCGCAACATACGCTGATCAGCGGCAAAGGTCAACTCGGGGCGCTGGACGGTGGTTTGGACGCAGACAAAGTTACCGCCGCTTCCGCCCCGTGGTCCATGCCGCCGCGCGTTTCTACATTACGATCTTGCGGCGGCCGGCGCGCACCCCGCAACCGTGGTTTCCGCCACTTTCGCACCGTTCACGCACCGATCACGCTCCGTGACATCTCCGGGTGCCGAATCAGCCGGCGGCCTGTTCCACCACCCGCGCCCAGCGCTCCAGGAGCGCCTGGGCGCCGTCCATGTCGGCCGCCTCGGCCCACAGGTCGGTGACGGGCTCGGTCGCGGCGGGCAGCACCAGCACCCAGCTCCCGTCGTCGCGGGCCACCCGCACCCCGTCGGTGGTGTCCACGCGGTAGCCCGCGGGCTCGGCCTCGGCGGCCTCGATGACCGAGCGCATGACCGCACCCTTGGCCGCCCACGGCGTCGGCACCGTCCTGCGCAGCAGCTTGACCTCGGGGATCCTGGCGTCGATCTGGCTGAGCGAGAGCCGGGTGCGGGCGACCAGCCCGAGCAGGCGCATGAACGCGGCCAGCCCGTCGATGGCCGGGCTGAACTCCGGCACCACGAACCCGCCGCGCCCGTCCGCCGCGAAGATCATGTCGGGGCCCGCGACGGCCGCGGTGAGCGCGTCCAGCGACGTGGAGGTCCACTGCACCTGAACGCCGTGGAAGCGGCACACCTGCTCGGCGACCCGGGTCGTGGTGACCGGCAGCGCCACCCGGCCGCCCCGGCGCTCGGCGGCGACCAGGTCGAGCACCACGAGCAGGGCGCGTTCCTCGTCGATGAGCTGGCCCATCTCGTCCACCAGGGCGATGCGCTCGCCGACCGGGTCGAAGCGCACGCCGAAGGCCGCCCGCGAGGAGCTGACCAGCTCCGACAGCCGTTGCAGGTCGCGGCGGCGCTCGGCCAGCGTCTCGGTGGGCGAGACGTCGTCGAGGCGGGCGTTGACGGTGAGCACGTCCACGCCGACCCGGCCGAGCAGGGTGGGCAGCACCAGCGAGGAGGTGCCGCCCGCGCAGTCCACGACGACCTTCATGTCGCGTACGTCGCCGACGCCGACGTGGCGCAGCAGCTCGTGGGTGTAGTCCTCGACCGCGCGGGACGGATGGGTCAGCTCGGCGATCTCGCCGGGGAAGGCGCGGCGGAACTCCTGGCGGGAGAAGACCCGCTCCAGCTTGCGCTGCGCGCCGGGGGCGAGGTCGGCGCCGCGGGCGTCCATGAGGACGATGTCCACGCTCTGCGGGTCGCCTGGGGTGGTGCGCAGCGCGATGCCGCCGGCGGCGCCCTCCCTGCCGGTGTGGAAGCGGGCCACCGGCAGCGGAGCCGCCTCCAGGTCGAGGACGTTGATCGCCCCGGCGGTGAGCGCGCCGTTGACCGCCCGCTTGAGCGCGCGGGCGGCGAGCGAGCAGTCGCGGGAGGTGACGACGTACTCGCCCTTCTTCAGCGTGGTGGCGTAGGCGCTGGCCAGGCGGACGCACAGCTCGGCGGTGATCTCCACGTTGACCAGGCCGCTCACGCCCCGGGGGCCGAACAGGCTGCGCTGGCCCCGCGACTCCCAGATGACGCTGGTGTTGACGACCGCGCCGGCCTCGATGGTCTTGAACGGGTAGACCCTGACGCCGCTGGAGACGTACGCCTCGGACTCGATGACGCACTCGTCGCCGATGACCGCGTTCTCCTCGATGCGGGCGCCGGTCATGACGTCGGTGCTCTTGCCGACGACGCAGCCGCGTAAGTGGGCGCCGGGGCCCAGGTAGACGTTGTCGTGGACGATCGCGCGGTGCAGGAAGGCACCCTCGCGGACCACGACGTTGCTGCCGAGCACGGTGTACTCGCGCAGCTCGGCGCCCGCCTCGACCTTGGCGTAGTCGCCGATGAGCAGGGGGCCCTTGAGCACGGCGTCGGGGTCCACCGACGCCGACTCGGCGACCCAGACGCCGGGCGAGAGCTCGAAGCCGCCGAGGTCCAGCTCGACCCGGCCGGACAGGGCGTCGGCCTGGGCCTTCAGATAGCTGTCGTGGGTGCCGACGTCCTCCCAGTAGCCGTCGGCGACGTGGCCGTAGATGGCGGCGCCGCGCTCCAGCAGGGCGGGGAAGACGTCGCCCGACCAGTCGACGGGCTCGCCGGTGGCGACGGCGTCGAGGATCTCGGGCTCCATGACGTAGATGCCGGTGTTGACGGTGTCGGAGAAGACCTGGCCCCAGGTGGGCTTCTCCAGGAAGCGCTGCACGCGCCCGCCCTCGTCGACGATGATGATGCCGAATTCGAGGGGGTTGGGGACGCGCTTGAGTCCGATGGTGACGAGTGCCGAATTTTCCCGATGAAAACGGATCATTTCGGATAAATCGATATCCGTGAGGGCGTCTCCGCTGATCACCAGGAACCGGTCGTCGCGCAGGCGGTCGGCGGCGTTCTTGACGCTGCCCGCGGTGCCGAGGGGGACGTCCTCGGTGGCGTACTCGAGGTGCATGCCCAGCTCGTCGCCGTCGCCGAAGTAGTTGCGCACCAGCGCCGCCAGGAACTGCACGGTCACCACGGTCTCGGTGATGCCGTGCCGTTTGAGCAGGCGCAGGACATGCTCCATGATCGGGCGGTTGACCACCGGCAGGAGGGGTTTGGGCTGGTTGGCGGTCATCGGCCGCAGCCGCGTGCCCTCCCCGCCCGCCATGACGACCGCCTTCACCCGCTCACTCCTTCTTGGCCGAGGTCACGAGCCGGCGCACCTGCACCACGTACAGCAGTCCGGCCCACCAGTACAGGCCCGTTCCCCAGAGAGCGAAGGCCCAGCCGACGATCCGGGCTATATCGGCATACCACCCGGAGTGGGAGGCAAGGAAGAGGAGGGGGAAGGCGTACATGAGGTTGAACATCGCGGCCTTGCCCAGGAAATGCACCTGAAGTGCCCGGTAGCCGTGCTTGCGGAGGACGGGGAAGGAACACGCGACGAAGAGTTCGCGCGCCAGGATGACCAGCACCAGCCACCACGGGATCACCTCGCGCAGTAGCAGCGCCAGGATCGTGGCGAAGACGTAGAGCTTGTCGGCGGCCGGGTCGATGAGCCGGCCGAGCTTGCTGGTCTGGTTGAACGCCCGGGCGATCTTTCCGTCGAGCCAGTCGGTGAAGCCCGCGACGGCGAGGATCCCGATGGCCCACCCGTCCGCCTGCGGCACGAGGACCAGCCACAGGAACACGGGCACGCCGAGGAGGCGCAGGAAGCTCAGCAGGTTGGGAACCGTCCAGATCCGGTCCTCGGCGGAAGTTTCGCTCACGCAGCAGACCCTACTGATTGCGCCGAACTCCCGCGCAGCCGGTCGGGGCCCGGCCCCGTGGTCCGCCGTCAGGCGCGCTGGAAGGAGTGCGTACGGCCGACCTCGGCGAAGCCGAGCCGGGCGTAGAAGTCCTTCGGCCAGTCGGCCGCGTCGGCGACCAGGAAGATCAGCTCGGCGCCGGCCGCCTCGGCGAGCAGCGCGCTCAGCAGCGCGCAGGCGTGGCCCCTGCCGCGGTGCTCCTCGGCCGTCCAGACGTCCTCGATCTGGGCGACGCCGCCGTGCAGGTAGAGGTCGGCGCGGGCGGCGATCTCGCCGCCGGGCGCGCGCACGCCGCGGAAGAGCACCCGGTCGGCGCCCGCCACGCGGTGCTCCACGCGCCTGGCCAGCGCCTCGACCACCTCCTCGCCCGCCTCGGGCAGGCTGCGGCGCCAGTCGCGGCGCAGCACCTCCATCAACTCGGCCGTCTCCAGGGGCTCGGCCGGGGGCGGGTCCTCGGGGACGGCGCCGCGGAAGGCCATGACGAGGAGGACCTCGTGGGCGTAGCCGGCGCGGGCGAAGGCGGGCGCGAACACCTCGCCGAGGCGGTCGTCGCCGACCGTCACCAGCCGGTGGGCGTAGCCGGCCAGCACCTCGTCGGCGGCCCGCAGCACCTCACCAGGCTCGGCGGGCTCCCACACCAGGAGGCGGTTGTCGTCGTAGGAGCCGGCGTAACGCTCGTCGAGCACGGCCACCCCGCCGGGCACGGGCACCTCGCGCGGCGCCCGGCGGCGGGCGAAGCCGCGCAGGAACGCGAGCGCGCGGGCCAGGTCGGCCGCGTCGCTCCCGCGCCGTAAGGCGGCCAGGTGGGCGACGTCGTCCATCACGCCCGCCACGCCACGGGGAACGCGGGCCGTGCCCGCCCTGCCAGGAACGCGGGCCATGCCCGCCCTGCCCGCCATGCCCGCCGCGCCGGCCGTGACCGGTCAGCCGGCATCGCGCACCGCCTTGAGGAACGCCTCGATGAGAGCGGGGTCCTTCACCCCGGGCGCGGTCTCGACGCCGCTCGACACGTCGACCCCCCACGGGTCGGCGGCGGCGATCGCCTCGGTCACGTTGTCCGGGGACAGGCCGCCGGCCAGCAACCAGCGGCCCGACGGCCGGCCGCGCACGGCCGCCCAGTCCCACGGCTGCCCGGAGCCGGCGTGCGGGGCGTCGACCAGGAGGAGGTCCTCGTCGTAGGCGCCGCAGCGCAGGTCGGCCGCGGAGTCGACGGCGCGGACCAGGGTGAGGCCGAGGTCGCGCAGCGCGAGGAAGTCGGCGTGCGGGTGACGGCCGTGGAGCTGGATCGCCCGCACGCCGGAGGTCAGCGCCGCCGCCCGGACCGTCTCCGGGTCCTCGCCGCGGAAGACGCCGACGGTCAGGACGTGCCCGGGCACCGCCGCGGCCAGCTCGGCGGCGCGCTCGGGCGTGACGCGGCGCGGGCTGCGGGTCATGACGAACCCGATGGCGTCGGCCCCCGCCTCGACGGCGGCGGCCACGTGGGCGGGCTCGCTCAGGCCGCAGATCTTGACGTACACACCCACGACATTAGCGGCGCCGGGCGGCTGCCGGCGACCACGACCAGATCAGCAGCGCGAGGACCAGCCCGAACAGCATCACCCCGTTGGGCAGGTGCGCCCCCAGGACCGCCCAGGTGAAGTGCTGGGCCATGCCGAGGACGAACAGCGCGAGGCTGGCCAGGGCGGGCCAGCCCGCGCCGCGGCCCGGCCGCCAGACGAGCACGGCCAGCACGATCTGCACCAGGGCGATGAGGTGGACCACCATCCCGGCCATCACGTGCGTCTCGGCCAGGGACGCGGTCTCGACCGCCTGCCCGGCGAACGAGGCCGCGACCAGCAGCGCGGCGACCTGGGCGATGATCGCCACGCGGAGCGCGTACAGCAGGCCGGCGGAGACCTGGCCGGCGACCGGCCGGTTCATGACCGTGGTGCTCTCCATGTCGGAGGTCCTTTCGAAGCGAGGTTCGGTGCGGGACCTCATGGTGGCGACGCGGGCCTCGGAGCGTCGTCAGCCTGCGGGATGAGAGCCGGTCCGCCCTGCGGCGGAGCGCAGGTCAGGAACCCCGGCGGACGGGGCGGAAGGAGGCGTCCACCAGGCCCGCGCGGTGCGCGACCACGGCGGCCTGGATGCGGTTGCGCAGCCCCAGCTTGTCCATCGCGGCGGCGATGTGGGTCTTGACCGTGGTCACGCCGACGTGCAGCTCCTCGGCGATCTCGGCGTTGGACAGGCCGGTGCCGACCAGGGCGAGCACCTCCAGCTCGCGCTCGGTCAGCCCGGCGGGCACCGGGGCGGCGGCCTGCTCCTCGGCGGCGAGGAAGCGTTCGACGACGCGGCGCAGCACGGACGGCGCGAGGAGCTGCTCCCCCGTGGCGGCCCGGCGCACGGCGTCCACCATCCGCTCCGGCTCGTCGTCCTTGACCAGGAACCCGACCGCTCCGGCGCGGAGGGCGGCGTGCACGTTGGCGTCCTCGGCGAACGTGGTCAGCACCACGATCCTGATGGCCGGCCGGGCGGCCAGCACCCGCTTGATCGCCTCCAGCCCGTCCACCCGGGGCATGCGCAGGTCCATGAGGATGACGTCGGGCAGGTGCCGCTCGGCCAGGCGGACCGCCTCGGCGCCGTCCTCGGCCTCCCCCACGACCTCCATGTCGCCCGCGGCCTGCAGCAGCATGCGCACGCCCGCGCGGACCAGCGCCTGGTCGTCGGCCACGAGGACGCGGATCACGTGGCGCTCCTCGCGGGCAGGCTCGCGGCCAGCATCCAGCCGCCCTCGCCGTCGGGGCCGGCGCTGAGGGTGCCGCCGAGTGCGCGCACCCGTTCGCGCATGCCGGCCAGGCCGCGGCCGGAGGACGGCAGGCGTTCGATGACGGTGGGCGGGGGGCCGTTGCGGATCTCCACCGACAGCCCCTCCCCTTCGGGGGCGAC
Source organism: Nonomuraea sp. LP-02 (assembly GCF_036289125.1). Taxonomy (NCBI): domain Bacteria; kingdom Bacillati; phylum Actinomycetota; class Actinomycetes; order Streptosporangiales; family Streptosporangiaceae; genus Nonomuraea; species Nonomuraea sp. LP-02. The sequence goes on from NZ_JAXCLK010000001.1 coordinate 2,327,630, forward strand.
GCTGACGCTGACCCGGGTGCCGGGGCCGGCGTGTTTGAGCACGTTCGTGAGTCCTTCCTGGACGATGCGCGCCGCGGAGGCGCGGGCGGTGAGCGGGGCCTGGTCGGTGGCGGGGTCGAGGTGGAGGTCCACGACGAGGCCGGCGGCGGCCATGCGCTCGGCCGACTCGCGTACGACGTCGGTGGGGTCGGCCAGCAGGTGCGGCTGGCGCTCGGGCTCGCGCAGCAAGTCGAGCAGGTCGCGCAGGTCCTGCAGCACCTGATGGCCGGTCTCGCGGATGTCGCTGAGCGCGTCGGCGACCGGGCCGTCCGGCGCGGTGTAGCGGGCGGCGCTGGCCCGCAGCACCATGGCGCCGACGTGGTGGGCGACGATGTCGTGGACGTCGCGGGCGATGCGCTCGCGCTCGGCGAGCTGGTCGGCCCGCACCTGGGCGACGGCCGCACGGGCCGCCTCCTCGGCGCGCAGCCGCTCGGCGGCCGCGGCGGCCTGCCGCATGCCGAGGTAGCGGCCGATGGCGATGGGCGTGGCGACCAGCATCATGAGCACGCCGACGCGGAACGGCGTGACCTCGGTGCCGTCGCCGACGACGGCGATGGCGGTCAGCATGCAGCCGGCGAGGTAGGCCGCCACCATCCACCACCACGACGCCACCCGCATGGCGAACACGCCGACGGCGACGAGCGTGAGGATCACGCAGGTGTTGACGGCCTCGTTGAGATAGGTGTCGGCGCACACCAGCAGCACGCCCTGGCCGAGGAGGACCAGTCCGGGCAGCCTCCTCGCCACGCCCAGCGACAGGCCGCCCACCACGGCCAGCAGGCCGACCACCCAGACGGGCTGGCTGCCGGAGTGCCAGGTGGTCCAGGTGCTCAGCACGGTGATGGCCACGCCGCCGGCGGCCAGCAGGGCGTCGGGGGTGACGTCGCGCTCCTCCAGCGGCCCGACCGTGCCGCGCAGGTACGCGCCGAGCACGGCGGGGACGACCGGCAGCAGGACCGAGTAGAACCAGGTGTTGACCGTGAACGCGATGCCGGGGTCGGCGATGTTGACCGCGGTTGCGGCGATGGCGGCGGCCGTCGCCGCCACCGTCGTCCCGCACCACCCGGAGCGGAACCCGGCCACGCCGACCGCGACGCAGAGGAGGATCTGCGCGGTGTTGGAGGTGTACGAGCCGAGCTGGTCCGTGACGACGAGCAGCGCGGCGAGGTAGAGGGTGACCGGCACCGGCCGGCTGCGGACGAACCCCATGGGCAGGCCGGCCAGCAGCCCCATCGGCAGGTTCGCCTCGGCCGGCAGGTAGGTCGTGTCGCCCGCGTGGGCGGTGGTGAACAGGTCCAGTGCCACTCCCGAAACCGCCAGGAGGACATCCAGCGGCACACCGCGCCAACGCATGCACTCACGCTATCCGCACACCGTGAACCGCTGATCCTCCGGTCGAAGGATGCCGCCTCCTCCTACTGGCCGCAGGTACGCCCGGTGGGTGGAGCGGTGTAGAGGGATCTTGGCCGTACTTTCGTCGCATGTCCAACGACACGGCACTTTTTCTCGGCCAGTTCCTGCGCTCCCCCGCCGTGATCGGCGCGGTCGCCCCCAGCTCGCGGCGGCTGGCCACGGCCGTCTGCGCGCCGGTGCCGGAGCGCGGCGAGCCCACGGTCGTCGAGCTCGGGCCGGGCACGGGCCCTTTCACGGAGGAGATCCAGCAGCGGCTGGGCGGGCGCGGCCACCATCTGGCGGTGGAGCTGAACGCGCCGATGGCGCGGCTGCTCGCCGCGCGTTTCCCCTTGGTGGACGTGGCGCACGCGGACGCGGCCCGGCTGGGCGAGCTGCTGCGGGAGCGGGGGCTGAGGCAGGCGGACGTGGTGGTCAGCGGGCTGCCGTGGGCGGCCTTCCCCGAGCGGGCCCAGCGGGACCTGCTGGGGGCGGTGACGGCGGCGATGGGTCAGGGCGCGGCGTTCACCACCTTCTCCTACATCCACGCGATCCCGCTCAGCTCGGCGCGGCGGTTCCGTGCGCTGCTGGCGGAGCGGTTCGAGGAGGTCGTGCCGGGCCGGACGGTGTGGCGCAACGCCCCGCCGGCGTTCGTCTTCCACGCCCGTCGGCCCCGCGCCTGACCCCGCGCCCGGGCCGCGCTGGGTGGGGGGCGGGTGCACCCGAGGCGGAGGAAGCTCTGGCTCAACCACCTCACGCCACAGGTGCTCACCCGCGCGGTGCGCCCGCGGGCCGATCGACCCTGCCTGCCCTCGCCTCGCCGATCACGTACGGGCCCTGACGTGATCGCCGCGGGCGGGCCCGCCGGCAGGATCCCCGGCGCCGTCCCGTCCCCTGCGGGCGGGTGCGCGGGGCGCCATCGCCTCGGCGGCGCCGGCCCCGGGTCGCCCCGGTTGCCCGCGTGCGCGCAACCCCCTTCTTCGTCGTCCCGCACGCGGCCGGCGGCCCGCCACCTTCCCGGCCCGTCCGCCGGGGCGGCGTTCTCGACCTCGCCGGACGGTCCGTCATTGATCTGCGCCTACCCGGAGCGGGCGGAAGCACACGCCCCTCCGTCAGCCTCCCGGTGTCAGCCGAACGCCGGCGGGCGCTTCTCGCGCAGGGCGCGGACGCCCTCGGCGACGTCGGGTCCGGTGAAGCCGAGGAACTCCATGGCCAGCGAGGCGTCGAAGGACGGCCCGGCCAGGCGCAGCCAGTTGTTGAGCGCGTACTTGGTCAGCCTGATCGCCTCCTGCGCGCCGGACGCGAGCCGGACGGCGAGCTCCAAGGCCCGCTCGTGCACCTGGTCGTCGTCGACGCAGACGCTCACCAGCCCCATGCGCTCGGCCTCCTCGCCGGTGACCGGCTCGCACAGCAGCAGGTGGTATTTCGCCTTGGCCAGGCCGCACAGCAGCGGCCAGACGATGGCGGCGTGGTCGCCGGCGGCGACGCCGAGGCGGGTGTGGCCGTCGATGATGCGGGCGGTGCGCCCGGCGACGGAGATGTCGGCGAGCAGCGCCACCGCCAGGCCCGCGCCGACGGCCGGGCCCTGGATGGCGGAGACGACGGGCTTGCCGCAGTTGAGCACGTTGTAGACGATGTCGCGGGCCTCGCCGAACACGCGCAGCCTGGTCGCGTGGTCGGCCATCATCTCCTCGATCATCGACAGGTCGCCGCCTGCGGAGAACGCCCGGCCCTCTCCCCTGATGAGGACGGCCCGTACGCTGTCGTCGCGGTCGGCGTCGCGCCAGATCTCGGCCAGCTCGCGGTGGGCGGCGGCGTCGACGGCGTTGAGCCGGGAGGGCTCGCTGATCGTGATGCGCAGCACGCCGTCGGCCGGGGTGTCGAGGCGCAGCCTCTCGTAGCGGGCGTAGGCGTCGTCCTTCACCGGTCCTCCTTGCTCAAAGGGCCTGCCTGAGCCGGGTGGCCAGGTAGTCGCGGGCCTCTGCGCCCTGGTCGAACAGGCCGGGCAGGGCGGTGAAGCCGTGCAGGGCGCCGTCCCAGCGGCGGCACTCGGCCGGCACGCCGGCCTCGGCCAGGCGGCGGGCGTACGCCTCGCCCTCGTCGCGCAGCACGTCGTACTCGGCGGTCACCACGGTCGCGGGCGGCAGGCCGGCGACGTCGGGCAGCCGCAGCGGCGACAGCCGCGGGTCGGCGGGGTCGGCGCCGCCGGCGTAGCAGCGCAGGGACCAGGCCAGCTCGGCGGCGGACAGGAGGTAGCCCTTGGCGTGGTCGCGGTGGCTAGGCAGCTCCATGGCGGCGTCGAGAAGGGGGCAGGCCAGCGCCTGGTGGGCCAGGCGCAGGCCGGCGTCGCGGGCCTGCCAGGCAGCCACGGCCGCGAGGTTGCCGCCCGCGCCCTCGCCGGCGACGGCCACGACGCCGTTGCTCTGGTAGAAGGCGGGCCGGGCGAAGATGTCGCGCACGACCGTCCAGGCGTCGTCGGCCGCGGCGGGGAACGGGTGCTCGGGGGCCTGCCGGTAGTCGGCCGACACCACCACCGCGCCGGTGCGGACGGCGAGGAAGCGGCCCATCGCGTCGGAGCGCCTGACGTCGCCGATGACGAAGCCGCTCGCGTGGACGAAGCCGCCGCCGTGGAAGTAGACGACGACCGGCAGCGGGTCGGCGCCGGGGTCGGCGCGGTAGACGCGGATCGGCACGTTCTCGGCCACCTCGTCGCGGACGAAGGGCAGCGTGGTCAGCGGGCCGCGGTCCAGCACGTACGGGTCGGGGGCCGTGCGGGCCCGCTGGATGTCCTCCGGCGTGCGCGCGTCGTGGTCGGTGCCCTCGTCAGACCCGGCGGTGGCGAGGAAGCTCCGCGCCTGGGGGTGCAGCGGCATGATCGCAGCCTAGCGGGCCGCCTCCATGAACGCATCGAAGATCCGGGTGTCCCCGCCCCGCTCGGGATGCCACTGCACGCCCACGCCGAAGCGGTGTCCCTGCAGCTCCACGCCCTCGACGATCTGGTCCTCGGCCCAGGCCACGGCCAGCAGGCCGGTGCCGAGGCGGCGTACGGACTGGTGGTGCGGCGCGACCACCTCGACGCGGTCGCCGACGGCCTTGCCGAGCGCGCTGGTCACGCTCACCTGGATCGTGTGGGCGCCCGGCCCGGCGTGCCGGTCGCTGTCGAGGGAGTCGGGCAGCCAGGGGATCAGGCTGCCGCCCTGGGCGACGTTGAGCACGTGCATGCCGCGGGCGATGGCCAGGATCGGCACGTCTGCGCGTACGGCGGCGCGGGCCAGCGCCAGCTCGAAGCGGTCGCGGTTGGGCTGCGGCTCGGGGATCCTGGCGTCCTGCTCGCCGTTGTAGGTGTCCGCGCCCACCTCGACGCCGCCGGCGAGGACGAGGCCGCTCAGGCCGCGTACGTAGTCCTCCACGGCGTACGAGCTGACCGGCGGCAGGACCACCGGCGCTCCGCCCGCCCGCAGCACCGCCTTGGCGTAGGAGGGAGGCGACAGGACCGCCTCCCTGACCCAGTCGCCCCAGCGGGCGGCCTCGAAGTAGGCGGTGATGCCGATCAGCGGTCGGGACATGCGCTCTCCCGGGAGGGCAGGATGGGGTTGGTGCCGCCGCCGGCCCGTCAGCGCCGACGGCTTGAGGCCCATCATGGCGTACGCGCTTTCCGGTATGTCACTTCTCCGGAAGATCCCGCCATATCGGACTTTGGGCTTTCGCCCGCTTCACTGCCGCCTGTCAGGCGACCGCGTCCTGGCTGCGCCGGTCGAGGGGCCTCGCGGGGCGGTCCACCCGGCGGCTCTTCATGCTGAAGCAGGCCCCGCTGACCCCCTCGGCCTCGGGGCGTACCCGTGCCCCGGGCAGGCGACGGTGACCGTGACGCCGGTGCCGGCCACCTCCTCGGCGAAGCGCAGGCTCATCGCCATCAGCATCGGCGCTCCGCCTGCAGGTCGCCCAGGTCGATCGGCCCGCCGGGGATGCCTCCGGTGATGTCGACGACCCGGCCGGTCACAGCGCTCGGCCACCTCGGCGGCGAGCCTGGCCGGGCGGGCGCTGGAGCTGTTCATGACGCGCGGCTTCTTCCGCTACTCCCCCAGCAAGGAGGACGTGCTCTTCGGGGAGCTGGAGGCGATGGGCGTGCAGGCCGAGGTGATGCGGCTGGTCGAGCGCACCCCGGAGCCGCGCGAAGCTCCTGTCAGAAACGCGACGGGGCCCGCGTACGGATCGTCGAGGCGCTGATCGGGCGGGGGTGGCGGCGCTGGAGGCCGATCTCGCGGCGGCCGCCGCCGGGGCCGCGCTCGACACGGTGGCGCGCGAGTGGCTGCGCTCCGGCGAGGGCGCCGGCGGGGGGCGCCGACGGGAACGCCGGCGGGCTGGAGCTGACGGACCGCGTCTTCGCCCTGCTCCGCCCCGCGTTCCTGCGCTGACCCGGCCCGGATCGTCCCTCCGGACCCTCCCGCCACAAAAGGCGAACACGACTTTTGTTCGGGTTAATTACCCCCAGAAAAAAGAAAAAAGCGATCGCGGAGAAATTCGCACCGTATTGCGGCGAAACGGTTGTGACGCGTCAGGCGGGGTGTAAGACTCCTTTGCGAGCGCGTGGTAGCCGGGGCCGGCCGCGCCGCTCGTCACCCGGAGCCGTCAGGGAGGTGGAACGACGAGGACCGGAGCGTTTCTCCGGTCAGCAAAGTGGGGTTGCGTACAAATGTCGTTGAATCCGCGCCTGGTAAAAGAAAGTTTCTCCGTCGTCGAGCCGCACGCAGAACGGGCCACCGCCTATTTCTACGGCCGCTTGTTCGCCGAGAACCCGCAGCTGCGCGCCATGTTCCCGCCCGCCATGGACGTTCAGCGCGACCGCCTGTTCGGCGCGCTGACCCGGATCGTCTGGAGCCTCGACAGTCCCGACGGCCTCGACTCCTACCTCGGCCAGCTCGGCAGGGACCACCGCAAGTACGGTGTCCTCGCCGAGCACTACACCGCCATCGGCAACGCGCTGCTGGCCACGATCCGCCGCTTCGCCGCCGACATCTGGGACGACGAGATCGAGGCGGCGTGGGTGTCGGCGTACACCGCCGCGGCCGACTCCATGATCCGCGCGGCCGACGCCGACGCCGGCGTCTCCCCGCCCTGGTGGCTGGCCGACGTCGTCGGCCACGAGCTGCGCCACCGCGACATCGCCGTCATCACGCTGCGGCCGGCGCAGCGGCTGCCGTACCTGCCGGGCCAGTACGTCAACGTGCAGACCTCCCGCTGGCCGCGCGTGTGGCGGACGTTCTCCATCGCCAACGCGCCGCGCCCGGACAACACCATCCGGCTGCACGTGCGCTCGGTCCCCGGCGGCTGGGTGTCCACGGCGCTGACCCGGCACACCGCCGTGGGCGACACGGTCCTGCTGGGCCCGGCCATGGGCACGATGACGCCGGACGACGAGAGCGGGCGCGACATCCTGTGCGTGGCGGGCGGCACCGGCCTCGCGCCGCTGAAGTCGATCGTCGAGCACGTCATCGCCTCCGGCCGGCGGCCCAACATCCACCTGCTGTACGGCGCCCGCACCGCCGCCGAGCTCTACGACCTGCCCGACCTGCTCAGGATGGCCGCCGCGTTCCCGTGGCTGCGGGTGGTGCCGGTGGTCTCCGGCGACCCGTCCTGGGTGGGGATGAGCGGCGGCCTGCCCGAGGTGACGCAGCGCTTCCACTCCTGGAGCGAGCACGAGGTGTACGTGTGCGGCCCGCCCGGCATGGTCGGCGAGACCGTGCGCCGCCTGCAGTCCGACGGCGTCCCCCTGTCCCGCATCCACCGGGACGCCGTCCACGCCCAGAGCTGACCCGCCGGGCGCGGACACGGCGGTTCAGCCGCGGCGGAAGGCGGCGGCGGTCTCCTCGTCGCCCGGCCAGAACGTCTCGATCGCCAGCTCCGACACCGTCACGTCCAGCGGGGTGCCGAACGTCGCGATCGTCGTGAACATCGACAGCACCCGGTCGCCGTCCGCGATGCGCAGCGGCACGAGGATGTCGGCCGGGCCGGGCACGTGGGCCACGTTGAGGTCCACGCCGGGGTAGGTGTAGGCGGCCAGTTCCTCGTACAGCTCCGCCAGCCGCGGGTCGCCCGAGGTCTCGGCCTGCCGCCGGAGCGGGGGCAGCAGGTGGGCGCGCACCTCGGCCAGGTTGAGCAGCCGCCCGCCCATGGCCTGCGGGTGCAGCGACAGCCGCATCACGTTGACGGGCTCCTTCAGCAGCTCGGCCGGCACGCCGTCCATGAACATCGCGGCCGCCGCGTTGGCCGCCACCAGGTTCCACGCGGCGTCCACCACGACCGCCGGGTACGGCTCGTGCCCGGCGAGGATCCGGTCCAGCGCCTGGCGCACGACTCCCAGCTCCGGGGCGCGTACCTCCCGTTCGGGGTACATCGGCGCGAACCCGGCCGCGGTCAGCAGCGCGTTGCGCTGCCGCAACGGCACCTCCAGCTCCTCGGCCAGCCGCCGTACCATCTCCCGGCTCGGCCGGGCTCTGCCAGTCTCCAGGAAGCTGATGTGGCGGGCCGACACCTCGGCCTCGATGGCCAGGTCGAGCTGGCTCACGCGCCGCCGCTGCCGCCACGACCGCAACAACTCGCCAAAAGTCTCATTTCGTACGGCTACCGCTCCCATGTCGGAAAACCTACCGTTCCGGGGGAAGCGCCACGATTACCCGTCAGGTAATGAGCGGCCCCGCGAGCCGAGGCCGGGGACGTCACGGGGCGAATCCACCAGTGCCCGGAAGTTGTCGGCGCCGCGTGGCACGATGGGCGCCAAGCACGCCCACCAAAGACCCGCCCACCAGAGACACGCTCGTCAGAGACACGCTCGTCAGAGACACGCCGTTTCACCCTCCGCGCCCGCATCCTCCGCTCCCGCTCCGAGACCAGCTTTCACGCTGAAGGAGATCCGATGACTGACGCACTGCTCGCGATCGGCACCCGCAAGGGCCTGTTCCTCGCCCGCTCCCGCGACGGCGGCCCGTTCGAGGTCGAGCCGATCCAGTTCTCCACGGTGGCGGTCCCCTCGGTGGCCGTCGACACCCGCGCCCCCGCCCCCCGGCTGCTGGCCGGCATCGAGTACGGCCACTTCGGCCCGTCCGTCATGTACAGCGACGACCTGGGCCGCACCTGGAACGAGGCCGAGCGGCCGCCGATCGCCTTCCCCGAGAAGACCGAGGCCACCCTGACCCGGGTGTGGCAGCTCGTGCCCTCCCCCAGCGAGCCCGGCGTCGTGTGGGCCGGGGTCGAGCCGGGCGCGCTGTTCCGCTCCGAGGACCGCGGCGTGACCTACCGGCTGGTCGAAGGGCTGTGGGAGCATCCGCACCGCCCGCGCTGGGCGCCGGGCGGCGGCGGGCTGTGCCTGCACACGATCGTCTGCCACCCTGCCGATCCACGGGTCATGGGCGTGGCGATCTCCACGGGCGGCTTCTACCGCACCTCCGACGGCGGGCTGTCCTGGGAGGCGGCCAACCAGGGCATCAGAGCGCCGTTCCTGCCGGAGGGGCAGCAATACCCCGAGTTCGGGCACTGCGTGCACAAGGTCGCGCCCGATCCGGCCGACCCCGACCGGCTCTACCTCCAGCACCACTTCGGCGTCTACCGCAGCGACGACTTCGGCGGCGCCTGGCACGACATCGGCTCCTCGCTGCCGTCCGACTTCGGCTTCCCCGTCGTCGCCCATCCCACCCGGCCGGACACGCTCTACGTCCTGCCGCTGCACGCCGACATGGACCGCACGCCGGTCGGCCACCGCTACCGCGTCCACCGCAGCGACGACGCCGGCGGCACCTGGCGGGCGCTCGAGCGCGGCCTGCCGGAGGGGCCGGTGCACGCCTCCGTGCTGCGCGACGCGATGACCATGTCGGAGGCGGGCCTGTTCTTCGGCACCCGCGACGGCGAGGTCCACTGCTCGCGCGACGACGGCGAGAGCTGGACCCTGGTGGCCCGGCACCTGCCCGACGTCCTCACCGTGCGTGCGGCGGTGCTCTGACCCATGGCCGGATCGGTGACGATGGTGGTCTTCGTGCTGCCCAGCACGTTGCGGCGGTGGGTGAGCGGCCGGGCCGAGGTCAAGGTCTTCGCCGTGGGCGCCGACCGCGACTCCCCGCCCACCCTGGGCTCGGCGCTGGAGTCGCTGCGCCGCGCCCATCCGCTGCTGGAGGAGCGGCTGCGCGACGAGTACGGGCGCATCCGCCGGCACATCAGCATGTTCGTGTGCGGCGAGAACGCCCGGGGGCTCGGCGGGCTCGACTGCGCCCTTCCCCCGGGCGCGGAGGTCTACGTGCTGCCCGCCCTGACCTGACCGGCCCTGACCTGACCCGCCCTGCCCTCGGGGGGCGGGGTCAGACCTTGCGCCAGCCGGGGACCCAGGCGCCGTCCTCGACGACGTAGTCGCCGAAGAGCGCGGGGGCCTCCTCGCGCATCAGCTCGCCGATGCGCTGGAACAGCAGGCGGATCTCCTCCTCGGCCCCCACGGCGGTGCGGGCCTCGATGGTGTGCCGCAGCGTGCGCACGTTGGCCGTCCACACCAGCCCGGTGGCCAGGCCCTCGGGGGCGAACCTGCGCATGAACGAGGTGCGGTGCTTCTTCTCCGAGAACGGCACGCCCTCCTCGTCGAGCCCGAAGTGGCCGGCCATCCAGAGCTGGAACTGCTCGAGCTGCTCCAGCACCGCCGTGGCCCGCTTCATCAGCTCCGCGTCGGCCTGCGCCCACTCGGGGAACCAGAACGGCAGCTCGTCGAGGCGGACGAAACGCAGCGACTCCTGCGAGATGGCCACCCCGGGACGGTGGCGGACCAGCTCGTGGGTGAGCACCCGGCTCACGTTGTGCAGCACGAAGCTGAAGCTGACGTGCTCCAGGACCGAGCCGTGCGCGCTGGCCAGGATGTTGCGCAGGTATTCGTCCTGGTTTTCCCGGATGCGTACGACGTTGGGGTTGAGGCCCGGCTCGAAGGAGCGGTAGCAGAGCCGACCGGCGAACTCGGCGAGGTTCTGCGCGTCGAGGTCGCCGCGGTCGAGCCGCTCCAGCCAGCTCTCGCCGCCGACCTCGGAGAGGTAGCGGGCCAGCTCGTCGTAGTCGAGCGCCGGACGGGCGACGACGAAGACCTCGGGTTCGACACTGCGCATGTTTTCTTGAGCCCCCCGCTCGTTCGGGTATTCGGTGACCGCAGTCATGCATCCAACCAGGTGAGAGGCCGTTTGGGAAACGGGGCCGGTCAGAGGCGGTAGACGCGGCGGGCGTTGCCTGAGCCGATCATGTGGGCGATGCGGGCGGCGTCGCCGGCGCTCCACTCGCCGTCGCCGACGCGGCCGGCCAGGGCCGTGCCGAGGGCGCGGCGGTAGTAGAGCGCGCCGAGCAGGCAGCTCTCGGCCAGGCCGCGCGAGCCCGAGCTGAACAGCAGCTTGTGGAAGGGCGCCAGCTCCAGCAGGTCCTCCATGACGCGGGCCGCGGCGCCGGCGGTGTGCGGCAGGGCGAGGCCGACGTCCACGTAGACGTGGGGGTGGAGGCCGGCGAGGTAGGCGGCCTGGCGGTGGAACGGGTAGCAGCCGAGCAGGATCACCGGCACGCTCAGGGGCTGCAGGGCGGCGATGAAGGCGCTCAGCCGGACCGGGTCGGCGCGGTGCGGGCCGGGCGGCTCCGGTGCCGCGACGAGGCCGCTCAGCAGCAGCTCGGACGCGCTCAGTCCACGCCCGCCGCCATTCGTACGTCCGGAGTCGGCGTTGTCGGGGCGGGCGGAGTCAGGGTGGGGCGGGACGGGGGCGGCGGAGGTGGGGAAGCCGGTGTGGAGCTGGAGGGGCAGGCCGCGTTCCCTGGCCACGTCCACGGCGCTCCAGAGCAGGTGCCGCAGCAGCACCGGGTCGGTCAGCGGCTCCCTGGGCGCGGCGAGCCGGCGGTTGGCGGCGGCGATCACCGAGCCGCGGCTCGGCCGGGCCGGGTCGAAGTCGAGCCCGCACCGGGTGGCGACGACGGTCTTCAGCCCGACGGCGCGGGCGGCGCGGGCGGACAGCTCCTCGCCCAGGGTGTCGAGGTAGTCGACGGCGAGCGCGGCGCTCTCGGCGACGTCCTGCTCGATCTGCTCGACGCGGACCAGCTCGTCGGCGGCGGCGCCGCCGTGGCGGCCCATCTCGGCGGCCGACAGCAGGTCGAGGTCCTCGGTCCCGGTGTCGACCAGGAACGCGACCACCCCGGCCGCGGTCAGCAGCCGCCGGTTGACCTCGACGGACCCGAGGTCGGCCCGGCGGGAGAGGTAGACGGCGGGCGGGGCGTGCGGCTCCAGGTCGAGCACGGGCGCGCACCAGCGCCGCACCGCCATCCCGTACGGCGTGTCGAAGTGCGTGGTGCCGGGCGGCGCCGGGGCCCCGCCCTCGCTGATCAGCAGCTCGAACCGGGCCCGGCTCAGGTCGTCGCGGTGCACCCCGTGGCAGTGGTGGTCCACCAGCGGGGCCTGCAGCGCGTCACGCACCGTGACGGGCAGTTCTACGGGGAGCATGCGGAGACTCTAAGGGAGCCCCGCACGCCCCCGCGGCCGTTTTCACAGAGCGGTTTTCACACGGCCGTTTCACACAGCCGGCGTCACCGGCGGGACAGGCGCAGCACGTTCGCGACGACCTTGGCGCCCGCGCCGCCCTCCTGGGTGAGGATCGACTCGGGGTGGAACTGCACGGCGAAACGGCGCCGCTCGGGGTCCTCGATCGCCATGACGTTGCCGTCGGGCGTGAGCGCCGTGGCCTCGAAGCCGACCACCCCGGGCTGCTTGGCGTGCAGCGAGTGGTAGCGGGCGGCGGTGAACCGCTCGGGCAGGCCGTCGAGCAGGGCGCTGTCGCCGAGGCGGCCGACCTCGCCGCGCTTGCCGTGCTCGGGGTAGTCGAGCAGCTCAAGCGTGCCGCCGGCGTGCTCGACCATGGCCTGCAGGCCGAGGCAGACGCCGAAGACCGGCAGGTCGCGGGCGTAGACCTGGTCGAGCAGGGCGGACATCCCGAAGTCGGACGGCCAGCCGGGGCCGGGCGAGAGCACGACGAGGTCCGGCGCGATGTCGTCGATCATGTGGGCCGGGAAGCCGTGGCGCAGGGTCACGACGTCGGCGCCCTCCTGCCGGAAGTAGTCGGCCAGGGTGTTGACGAAGGAGTCCTCGTGGTCCACGAGCAGCACCTTCATGCCGAGCCCTGGCTGCGGGCGGGCCTCGGCGACCGGCACGGCGCCGGGCTCGTTGACCGCGGCGAGGGCGCCGAGCAGGGCGCTGGCCTTGAGCTCGGTCTCGCGCTCCTCGGCCTCGGGGTCGGAGTCGAACAGCAGCGTGGCCCCGGCGCGTACGGTGGCCACGCCGTTCTTGATCTGGGCGGTGCGCAGGGTCAGGCCGGTGTTCATGGAGCCGTCGAAGCCGATGAAGCCGATGGCGCCGCCGTACCAGCGGCGAGTGGTGGCCTCGTGGTCCTCGATGAACTGCATGGCCCAGGTCTTGGGCGCGCCGGTGACGGTGACGGCCCACATGTGGGTGAGGAAGGCGTCGAGGGCGTCGAACTCGGGGCGCAGACGGCCCTCGATGTGGTCGACGGTGTGGATGAGGCGCGAGTAGAGCTCGATCTGGCGGCGGCCGATGACCTTGACGGTGCCGGGGACGCAGATGCGCGACTTGTCGTTGCGGTCCACGTCGGTGCACATGGTCAGCTCCGACTCCTCCTTGACGCTGGACAGGAGGGTGCGGATGGCCTCGGCGTCCTCGACCGGGTTGCTGCCGCGGGCGATCGTGCCGGAGATGGGGCAGGTCTCGACGCGGTCGCCGCTGACCCGGACGTACATCTCGGGCGAGGCGCCGACCAGGTGCTCGCCCTCGCCGAGGCTGATGAGGAACTCGTACGGGGCGGGGTTGCTGCGGCGCAGGCCGCGGTAGAAGGCGGCCGGGTCGGTGCAGGCGGCGTGGAAGACCTGGCCGGGCACCACCTCGAACAGGTCGCCGCGCTTGAACTTCTCCTTGGCGGCGGCGACGACCTTGGCGTAGTCGCCCCTGACCGGGTTGGGGGGCAGCTCGCCGGGCTCGCGGAGCGGCGTGGCGGACCCGGTGCGCTCCAGCCCGCGGGTGGTGGCGCCGTCGACGGTGAACTCGTAGCGGTATTCGACGCAGGTCTCGCGCTGGCGGTCGACGACGACGAGCCGGTCCGGCAGGTGGAGCACCAGGTCGCGCTGGTCGTCGGGGCGGACCAGCTCCTGCCGGATGGGCTCGAACTGGAAGGCCAGGTCGTAGCCGAAGGAGCCGTAGAGGCCGAGGTGCGGGTCGTCGCCGCGGAAGGCGGCGATGACCTCGCGGATGGCGGTGAAGACGGTGGGCCGGCGGCTGCGCTGCTCCTCGGGGAGCAGGTCCTCCGACTCGGGGACGTGCACCTCGACCCGGTCGGCGGTCGGCTCGCTGACCGGCTTGCCCGCGGCCAGCAGGCAGGAGGCGACGGCGGGCAGGACGACGCGGCCGCGCTCGTTGAGCGCGGTGGCCGCGATGGTGCGGCCGCGGGCGACCAGTTCGAGACACGGGTCGACGTAGCCGAAGGCCCATCGGCTGTAGCGGCCCGGGTAGTCCATGCCCGAGGAGAAAGCGCCACCGCGGCGCTCTCCGAGGGCGGTCACGATCTCTTCGAGCGCCGCCTCGTCGACCTCGCGAGCCTCGCGCTCGACGCCGATCCCCCCGGCGGTGGTATATCCGCTCGTCTCCACTTGCTGCCCCTTATCACGTGAAATGATCGAGCCCCGGGGGCGGACACGAGAAAGGCCGCCTTCCGGGGCGGCCGTCCATGAGGAATGCGAAACTCGCGCCGCCTAGGAGCGGCGCCACCACTGGAGCTGAGCGCTGTTTCGCATGCCGACAGGTTAACCCCCGGACCAAGATCGCGCAACGCGGCCACGCCGCGGTCGTGACAAACGGCGCGTGGAGGATCTAGCTTGGGCGTTCATGGAGCGGCCCTTGGCGTGGCGGTCGGTCACGGTGGTCGCGGTCCTGCTGTCCGGGGTGCTGCTGGCGCTGAGCCCCTCCTACGGCTACCACCGCGACGAGTTGTACTTCCGGGTGCTGTCCGAGCACCCCGGCTGGGGGTACGTCGACCAGCCGCCGCTGACGCCGCTGCTGGCCGGGGCGGGCATCCGGCTCTTCGGCGACACGATCACCGGCATCCGGGTGTTCCCCGCGCTGGCCATGGCGATCCTGGTGTGGCTGGTGGCGCTCATCGCGCGGGAGCTGGACGGCTCACGTGCGGCCCAGACGCTGGCGGCGGCGGGCACGGCGACGGGGGCGTACACCCTCATCGCGGGGCACTCGCTGCTGACGCTCAGCTTCGACCTGCCGCTGTGGGCGGCGGCCATCCTGTTCCTGCTCAAGGCGCTGCTGCGGGAGCAGGAGCCGCGCTGGTGGCTCGCCGCGGGGGCGGTGATCGGGCTGGCCACCTACAACAAGCACCTCATCGCGCTGCTGGTGCTGGGCCTGGCGGCCGGGCTGCTCGCCGCGGGGCCGCGCCGGGTGCTCGCGAGCCCCTGGCTGTGGGCGGGCGGCCTGCTGGCGCTCGCGCTGGCCGTGCCGAACCTGCTCTACCAGGTGGCCAACGACTGGCCGCAGCTCAAGATGGCGGCGGCGCTCAGCGCGGACAAGGGCGCGGAGCTGCGGATGATGTTCGTGCCGATGCAGCTCACGCTGTTCGGGCCGGCGGTGTCGGTGATCGCGGCGTTCGGGTTCGTCCGGCTGTGGCGGGACCGGCGGGTGCGGGCGCTGGCGGTGGCCTATCCGGTGGCCGCGGCGCTGACGCTCATCGCCGGCGGGCGCTTCGACTACACGGCGGGGCTGATCCTGCTGCTGTTCGCGGCCGGCTGCGTGTCGGCCGCCGCGGCGGCCCGCCGGGTCCGGCTGGCGGCGGGCGTGGGCCTCGCGCTCAGCGGGCTGGGCTCGGCGCTCCTGGCGCTGCCGCTGGTGCCGGTGGCGGAGCTGGCGGGGACGCCGGTGCCGGCGATCAACGAGGTGGCGCGCGAGTCGGTCGGCTGGCCCGAGTTCGTGGCGGCCGTGCAGAGCGCGCGCGCCGCGATCCCGCCGGCCGAGCAGGCGACGGCGATGGTGTTCACCGGCAGCTACGGCGAGCACGGCGCGCTGGCGCGGGCCGGGGTGCCGCGCGTGTACTCGGCGCACAACCACCTCTGGCTGTTCGGCCCGCCGCCGGACACCGCCACCACGGCGGTGCTGGTCAACGTGGGGCCGCAAATCCGCGGGCAGTTCGGGACGTGCGAGCGGCGGGCCACGGTCGACAACGGGGCCGGCCTGGACAACGAGGAGCAGGGCCTCGTGGTGTGGCTCTGCCGGGACCTGCGCACCCCCTGGTCGGTCACCTGGCCGCGCTGGCGGCATTTCAGCTGAGCCGAGCGCACGAGTTTCAGGTCAGCCGCGCGGGCGGCGTTTCAGCTGACCCGCGCCGGCACCGCCCCGCTTTTGGGCATGACCGAATCTCCTATCTCTCTGTCATGTCACGGTTTATGACAAGTCTTGCTTTCCCGACATGCGCGCTTCACTCTTTCCGACAGAGGCGGAAAGATCACTCGAAGGAGAGCGTGTGCTCATCACCCCCCGAAGGCGGGCGGCCCTGGCCGGGCTCGTCGCCGCCGCCCTGTTATCCCCGCAGGCGTTGTTCCCGCAGGCCGCGTCCGCGGCCGAGCCCGGCAAGATCGACGCCGTCGTCCAGGCGGAGCTGGAGCAGGACGGCAAGGCCACCTTCTGGGTCCGGATGAAGGGGGCCGCCGACCTGAGCGGCGCCCGCCGGGCCGCCACCAAGCAGGCCAAGGCCGAGCTGGTGGTCGAGTCAAAGACCGAGCGTGCCGAGTCGGCCCAGCGGAGCCTGCGCCAGCTGCTGGACGCCCGCTCGGCCGACTACACCTCGTACTGGATCGTCAACGCCGTACGGGTCACCGCCGACGAGAAGCTGGCCGCGGAGATCGCCAAGCTGCCCGAGGTCGAGACCATCGCCCCGGTCCGCACGCTCAGCCTGCCCAAGCCGGACAAGGCCACGGCCGAGGCGCGGGTGAACGCCGTCGAGTGGAACATCGACAGGATCGGCGCCCCGCGCGTGTGGAGCGAGACGGGCAACCGGGGCGAGGGCATCGTGGTCGCCACGATCGACTCCGGCGCCCAGTTCGACCACCCCGAGCTGGCCGCGAGCTACCGGGGCAAGAACCCCGACGGCACGGTGACGCACGACTACAACTGGTTCGATCCGGCCCGGGTCTGCCCGACGTCGGCGCCGTGCGACAACAACGGCCACGGCACGCACGTCATGGGCACCATGGTCGGCGCGAACGGCATCGGC
Organism: Nonomuraea sp. LP-02; assembly: GCF_036289125.1. Taxonomy (NCBI): domain Bacteria; kingdom Bacillati; phylum Actinomycetota; class Actinomycetes; order Streptosporangiales; family Streptosporangiaceae; genus Nonomuraea; species Nonomuraea sp. LP-02. Next base: position 2,344,381 of record NZ_JAXCLK010000001.1, read on the forward strand.
GTCGCCCCCGGCGCCCGCTGGATCGCCGCCAAGGGTTGCGAGCTGAACACCTGCACCGACGCCTCCCTGCTGGCCGCAGGGCAGTGGATCCTCGCGCCCACGGACGCCTCGGGCCAGAACCCGCGCCCGGACCTCGCGCCGGACATCGTCAACAACTCCTGGGGCGGCGACGGCTACGACCCCTGGTACAAGGAGACGGTCGAGGCGTGGGTGGCGGCCGGCATCTTCCCGGCCTTCGCCAACGGCAACGAGGGCCCGGCCTGCGACACCTCCGGCTCCCCCGGCCAGTACGTCATCAGCTACAGCGCGGGCGGCTTCGACGTCAACAACGCCGTGTACGCCCGTTCCAGCAAGGGCGAGGGCGAGGGCGGCGAGATCAAGCCGAACATCGCCGCGCCCGCCGTCAACGTGCGCTCCTCCACCCCCGGCGGCACCTACGACAGCTACACCGGCACCTCGATGGCCTCGCCGCACGTGGCGGCCACGGTGGCGCTGATCTGGTCGGCCTCGCCCGCGCTGCAGGGCGACGTGGCGAACACCCGGCCGCTGCTCGACTCGACGGCCGTGGACGTCAACGACACGAGCTGCGGCGGCACCGCAGCCGACAACAACGTGTGGGGCGAGGGCCGGCTCGACGCGTACGCGGCCGTCAACGCCGCGCCGAGGGGCGAGACCGGCGACCTGAGCGGCACGGTCACCTCCGGCGGCGCGCCGCTCGCCGGGGCCGCGGTCACCGTGGCCGGGGCGGTCACGCGCACGGTCACCACCGGCGCGGACGGCACCTACTCGATCCCGCGGCTGCTGGAGGGCGACTACGAGCTGACCGCGGCCAAGTTCGGCTACGACACGGCGACCGCCCGGGTGACGATCGCCGCCGGGCAGAGCGCCACCGCGGACGTGCCGATGACGCAGAAGCCCGGTGGCACGGTGTCCGGCACGGTCAGCACGGCGGGCACGCCCGAGGCGGGCGCGACCGTGGCCGCGCGCGGCACGCCGGTGAGCGCCGTCACCGACGCGGCCGGCCGCTACAGCCTGACGCTGCCCGAGGGCTCCTACGAGCTGACCGTCACCCCGGCCTCCCGCTGCTCCAGCCCGGCGACCGCCGAGGTCACGGTGTCCGGGAACGTCACCAAGGACATCGAGCTGCCGCTGCGCGGCGACGGGTTCGGCTACACCTGCAGGGGCGGGGCGCAGCCGTACGTGGCCGGGACCGAGAAGCTGGCGCTGACCGGCGACGACGAGGCCACGCAGGTGACGCTGCCGTTCCCGGTGCCGTTCTACGGGGCGGGCCAGAGCCGGGCGTGGATCGTCACGAACGGGTTCCTCACCTTCGCCGACAGCCGGGTGACCACCGCGAGCAACGGCAACCTGCCCACCAGCTCGACGCCGAACAACGCGGTCTACCCGTACTGGGACGACCTGATCGTGGACGCGCAGGCCGGGGTGTACACGGCGGTGACCGGCACGGCCCCGCACCGGGCGTTCGTGGTGGAGTGGCGCAACGTCGCCTTCTACAACGCCACCGGGCAGCGGATCTCGTTCGCGGCCCTGCTGGGCGAGGACGGCTCGATCTCCTTCCGCTACAAGGACCTCGCCAGCGAGCGCGCCCGGGGCACCAGCGCCACGGTCGGCATCGAGAACGCGACCGGCACGGACGCGATGCGCTACTCCTACGAGGAGGCGGCGCTGGCCTCCGGGCAGGGCGTGACGTTCACCGCGAGCCGGCACGGCCTGGTGACCGGCGCGGTCACCGACGCCAACGACGGCGACCCGATCGCCGGGGCGACGGTCAAGGTCGGCGACGTGGCGACGTTCACGACCGGCGCGGACGGCTCGTTCTACGGCCAGGTGCTGGCCGGCGACTACGACGTGACGGTGTCCAGGGAGCACTACGGCACCTTCACCAAGCAGGTCTCGATCGCGCCCGGCTCGGTGACCAGGATCGACACGAAGCTGGTGACCGGGCGGGTGAGCGCGTCGGCGGCGGAGCTGACCGTGGTCATGCCGGCCGGGTCCACCCGTACGCGGACGCTGACGCTCACCAACCTCGGCTCGGCGACGCCGTACACGGTGACGGGCGAGACGTGGGCGGCGGTGACGCCCGCGGCCGGTGAGCTGGCCACCGGGCAGCAGGTGACGCTCAAGGTGACGGTCTCCAGCGACGGGGTCGCGGCGGGCGCGGTGCGCGCCGGCAAGATCCTGGTGAAGTCGGCGAGCGGGCGGCAGCCCACGATCGAGATCGCGGTCAAGGTCGTGGTGCCGAGGCTCCAGGTGGCGGTCGACGTCGGCGGGTCGAAGGCGGCGACCGACGCCGCCGGGGACGCCTGGACGCCGGACCGCAAGTACGCCCAGGGCTCCCACGGCTACGTCGCCACCTCCAGCAAGACGCTGAGCACGACGAAGACCATCGCGGGGACGACGGACCAGGCGCTGTTCCGCTCCGCGCGCGAGGGCATGCTGGAGTACCGCTTCGACGGGGTGCCGGCCGGGACGTACACGGTGGAGCTGGACTTCGCCGAGGTCAAGAGCACGCAGATCGGCAAGCGCGTGTTCGACGTGCTGGTCGAGGGGCAGCTCGCGATCCCGGCGCTGGACCTGGCGCTGGAGGCGGGCACGTACACGGCCGTGGCCAGGCAGTACACGGTCCGCGTGGACGACGGGCAGCTCAACGTGCGCTTCGCCACGCGGGTGGGATCGCCGGTCGTGAACGCGATCCGGATCTCCGAGCGGCCCGACCGCACGGCCCCCTGACGGCGCTCCCGGGCCGGCCTCTCTCCAGGGGCCGGCCCGGGGCTACCGCGTCCGGACCGGCATATGTTACTGAGTAGTACATGAGACGCGTCCGGCTCCAGCGCGACCTCCCGGTCCCGATGCCCGACGGCGTGCGGCTGCTGGCCGACCACTACGCCCCGGCCGGGGCGGGGCGGGCGCCCGTGGTCCTCGTCCGCTCGCCGTACGGGCGGCGCGGCCTGTTCGGGCTCATGTACGGCCGCGGGTTCGCCCGCCAGGGCCTCCATGTCGTCATCCAGAGCTGCCGGGGCGGCTTCGGCTCGGGCGGCACCCTCGACCCCCTCGGCGACGAGCACGAGGACGGTCTGGCCACCATCGCCTGGCTGCGCGAGCAGCCCTGGTACGGCGGCTCGTTCGCGATGTTCGGCCCCTCCTACCTCGGTTACACGCAGTGGGCCGTCGCCCCCTACGCCGGACCGGAGCTGAAGGCCCTGGCGACCCAGATCACCGCCTCCCAGTTCCGCGACGCCGCCTACGTGGGCGGGGCCTTCGCGCTGGAGTCGGCGCTGAGCTGGACCACGCTCACCGACGGCATGTCGCGCCGCCTCGGCGGGACCGCGGTGCTGACCGCGCCGCGCTCGACCCGCCGCGCGGTGCTGTCGGGGCGGCCGGTGGCCGAGCTGGACCAGTTGTCGGCGGGCCGGCCGCTGCCGTTCTTCCAGGACCTGCTGGCCCATCACGCCGATCCGGCCGTCCCCTACTGGGACAAGCGCGACTTCTCCCCCAAGGTGGGCGAGGTGGACGCGGCCGTCACCATGCTGGGCGGCTGGTACGACGTCTTCCTGCCCTGGCAGCTCCAGGACTACGCGGCGCTGCGCCGGGCGGGCCGCCGCCCGTACCTGACGATCGGCCCCTGGTGGCACATCGACGCCCGGCACGCCCGCCCCACCCTGACCGAGGCGTCGGCGTGGTTCCGCGCGCACCTGCTGGGCGACCCTTCGCTGCTGCGGCCCCAGCCGGTGCGCCTCTACGTGACGGGCGCGGAGGAGTGGCGCGACTACCCCGACTGGCCGGTGCCGGGGATGCGCGAGCGGCGCTGGCACCTGCAGCACGGCTTCGGCCTCGGCGAGGACGGTCCCCAGGAGGCCGGGCCCGACCGGTTCCGCTACGACCCGGTCCACCCGACACCGGTCATCGGCGGGCCCGTGCTGCTCGGCGACTCCCGGCCGCGCGACCAGCGCAGGCTGGAACAGCGCCGCGACGTGCTGGTCTACAGCTCGCCCGCGCTGCGCGCGGACGTGGAGATGATCGGCCCGGTACGCGCCGAGTTGTTCGTCCGCTCCAGCACCCCGTACGTTGACGTCGTGGTACGGGTGTGCGACGTGGCGCCGGACGGGCGCTCGCTCAACGTGTGTGAGGGCGTACGAAGGCTCGGGCCGGGGCCGGAGGGCGTGCGGCGGGCCGAGGTCGACCTGTGGCCGATCGCGCACCGGTTCCGGCGCGGCCACCGGGTCCGCGTGCACGTGGCGGCCGGGGCCTACCCGACGATCGCCCGCAACCCGGGCACCGGCGATCCGCTCGCCGCGGGCGGGCCGATGGTGCCCGCCGACGTCGAGGTCTTCCACTCCCCCGGCCTGCCCTCCGCCGTGGTGCTGCCGCTGTGCGCGCCGCGCGGCTGATGTCGCTGGTCCTGCTGCTGCAGGGCCGGGGCGGGATGACGGCGGCGGAGCTGGCGAAGGAGCTGGAGGTCTCGGAGCGGACCGTGCACCGCGACGTGCTCGCGCTCGCCGAGGCGGGCGTGCCGGTCTACGCCGACCGGGGCCGGGGCGGCGGCTACCGGCTGCTGGACGGCTACCGCACCCGGCTGACCGGGCTCGACCGGGCCGAGGCCGAGGCGCTGTTCCTGTCGGGGGTGCCGGCCGCGCTGCGCGAGATGGGGCTGCAGGACGTCGCGGCCACCGCCCGGCTGAAGGCCGCCGCGGCGCTCTCCCCCGGGCTGCGCGACGCCCCCGCGACCGCCGCGCAGCGCTTCCACCTGGACGCGCCCGGCTGGTTCGCCGGGGACGAGCCGCCGCCGGCCGCCCTCGCCACGCTGGCGCGGGCGGTGTGGAACGACCGGCGGGTGCGGGCCCGCTACAAGGACCGCGTCCGCACGCTGGAGCCGTACGGGCTGGTGCTGAAGGCCGGGGCCTGGTATCTCGCGGCGCGGCTCGGCAGCCGCTTCCTCATCTTCCGCGTGCACCGGTTCGGCGAGGTGGCCGTGCTGCCCGAGACCTTCGACCGCGAGCCCGGCTTCGACCTGGCCGCGTTCTGGGCGGCGCAGTCGGCCGAGTTCAGCCGCTCGCTGCTGCGCGAGGAGATCACGCTGCGGCTCAGCGAGCGGGGCCGGCGGATGCTCCGGCACGTCGCCGACCCGGCCGCGCTGGCCGGCGCGCTCGCCTCGCTCCGGCCCGACGGCACCGTGCGGCTGGCGGTGGAGTCGCTGGAGGTGGCCTTCTCGCAGGTGCTGCGGTTCGGGCCGGAGGCGGAGGTGCTGGAGCCGCCGGAGCTGCGGGCGATGGTCGCCGACGCCGCCGCCCGCACCGCCGCGCTCTATCAGCGGTAGCCCGCCGGGTCCGCCTCCTTCCCCTGCTCCAGGACCTCGGTGATGTAGCGCCACACCTGGGGGCGGCTGCCGTCCACGTCGGTGAAGCCGTACGCGTCGGCCAGCTCGCCGCTGGTCAGCGAGCGGCCCGACCAGCGGCTCCGGTCCGGGTCGGCGGCGAGCGCGGCGACGGCGCGGCCCGCGTAGGCGGGCGTCTCGGACACCATCCAGGCCGGGTCGGCCTTCGCCTCCCGCCAGGTCTCCTCCGTGACGCCGAAATTGTCGAGCATGGCCTCCGAGCGCAGGAAGCCCGGCGTGATCGCCACCCCGGTGCCGCCGTGCGGGCGCAGCTCGTGCGACCAGGCGTACGCCAGCCTGTTCACCGCCACCTTGGCCAGGTCGTAGTAGACGTTGCCCCGGTAGCGGGTCTGGTTGAACTCCCAGGTGCCGTCGGTGACCTCGACGACCAGCCCGCCCTCGTGCCCGACGAGCAGCGGCAGCAGGTACTTGGCGGTGACGAGGTGGGTCTCGACGGCCAGCCGCAGCAGCCGCAGCCCGTCGTCCAGGTCGTGCTCCCACACGGGGGTGTCCCACTTCCACAGGCGGTCGCCGCCCCAGATGTCGTTGACCAGCACGTCGAGCCGCCCCTGCTCGCGCCCGATCCGCTCGGCCAGCGCCGTCACCTGCTCGGGGTCCAGGTGGTCGGCGGGCACCGCGATGCCGGTGCCGCCGGCCGCGGTGACCAGCTCGGCGGTCTCCTCGACGGTCTCCGGCCGGTCCATCTCCGAGCGTGCCGCGCGGGTGCTGCGACCCGTGCAGTAGACGGTCGCGCCGATCTCCCCGAGCGCGACCGCGATTCCTCGTCCCGTTCCGCGGGTGGCCCCCGCTACTACTGCGATCATGACGCCGATCGTGCCGCCGAAAGAGGACATCTCATGTCATGTTTTACGGCATGACCCTGTGATAAGCACGGAATTACTATGAACACCGAATTCGAGCTTCGCGGGGTCAACCACATCGCGCTGGTCTGCTCGGACATGAAGCAGACCGTCGACTTCTACTCCGGCGTGCTGGGCATGCCGCTGATCAAGACCATCGAGCTGCCGATGGGCTGGGGCCAGCACTTCTTCTTCGACTGCGGCGGCGGCAACGCCCTCGCCTTCTTCTGGTTCCCCGACGCGCCCGACGGCGTCCCGGGGGTCTCCGCGCCGCGCAACCTGCCCGACCGGGGCGAGCTGGTCTCGGCCGTCGGCTCCATGAACCACATCGCCTTCGACGTGCCGCCGGAGAAGATCGAGGAGTACCGCGACCGGCTCGTCGCCAAGGGCATCGACGTGGGCGTGCTGCTCAACCACGACGACAGCGAGTTCGGCGTGGCCCCGGAGATGCACGACGGCGTGTTCGTCCGCTCGATCTACTTCAAGGACCCCGACGGCGTCCTCGTCGAGTTCGCCGCCTGGACGCGGCAGGTCGGGCAGCCGGGCGACGTGCGCCACGAGCCGAGGACGACCGCTGACAGGACGGGCGCCGACAGGACGGGCGCCGACAGGACCGTCCCCGGCGGGGCCGGCTGATGCCGCGCCTGCGCCGCGTGCCGCGCGCGGAGATGACCGACCCGCTCGTGACGTACTTCCACGACCGGCTGTTCTCCCCTGACAGGGAGGGCACGGCGACGGGCTCGCCGGGCGACTGGTGGGAGGTCTTCGCGCTGGACCCGAAGATCTTCCGGCACTGCGTGAAGGGCTTCCAGGTCTACCGGGAGGCCACTCTGGACCCGGTGCTGCGCGAGCTGGGCCAGACCCGGGCCGGCTGGGCGCGGCAGAGCCAGTTCGTCTACTCCCAGCACTGCAAGCAGCTCCGGGCGCTCGGCGTGCCCGAGGAGAAGGTGCGCGCGATCCCCGCCTGGCAGGTCAGCGACTGCTTCGGGGAACTGGAGCGGGCCGTGCTGGCCTACGCCGACGCGCTGGTGCTGGACGGCGGCCGGGTGCCTGACGAGGTGTTCGCCACGCTCCAGCGGCACCTGCCGGACGAGCAGATCCTGGAGCTGACGTACATCACCTGCCTGTACGAGATGCACGCCACGATGGCGCGGGCGCTGCGGCTGGAGTTCGACGACCGGCCGGACCCGGTGACGGAGGTGCCGGCGCCCGACGGCTACGGCTCCCGGGACATCGCCGACGACCTGACCGGCGGCTTGACCGTTCGGCGCGATTAACCGACCACTCACCGATCATCGCCCGGTGAACTACCCGCCAGTAACTAAGGTTCGAAGCCGGGACCTGCGGCGACGTGCGCGGGTATCCCACATGGTGAGACAAATGCCCGCCATTTAGGCCGAACCGTAATATTAACGACACTGGGTTTAATACCACCGCAAAGTTAGTGTCCCTCCGTTGACGCCACCTGTCAGGACCGGTCACCCGCCGGTCCCTGGCCTCGCCATTGGAGGGTCGATGACTACCGGTGAACCCGGACAGCCACACACCGACCGCAGCCCCTGGAACTGGCTGCTGGTCCTGCCGATCGTGCTGCCGCTGCTCACGTTCCTGTTCAACGCCGACGAGCCCCGCCTGCTCGGCTTCCCGCTGTTCTACTGGCTGCAGATCGCCTTCATCGCCGTCGGCGTCACCTGCACGACGATCGTCTACAGGATGACCAAGTGAGCGGGCACACGACCGAGCTGGTCGTCTTCGTCGCCCTGTTCCTGCTCGTGACCGTCATGGGCTTCGTCGCGGCCCGCTGGCGGCGGCCGGAGAGCATCGACAGCCTGCACGAGTGGGGCCTCGGCGGGCGCAGCTTCGGCTCCTGGATCACCTGGTTCCTGGTCGGCGGCGACCTCTACACCGCCTACACCTTCGTCGCGGTGCCCGCGCTGGTGTTCGGGGCGGGCGCGCTGGGCTTCTACGCGCTGCCGTACACCGTGGTGGTCTACCCGCTGGTGTTCCTCGTGCTGGCCCGGATGTGGTCGGTCTCGCACGTGCACGGCTTCGTCACGCCGGCCGACTTCGTCCGGGCCAGGTTCGGCTCGCCGACGCTGGCCCTCGCGGTCGCGGTCACCGGGCTGGTGGCGACGATGCCGTACATCGCGCTGCAGCTCGTCGGCATCGAGGCCGTGCTGAAGTCGATGGGCATCACCGGCCACCTGCCGATCGTCATCGCCTTCGCGATCCTCGCGGCCTACACCTACCAGTCGGGGCTGCGCGCGCCCGCGCTGATCGCGTTCGTCAAGGACGCGCTCATCTACATCGTGATCCTGGTCGCGGTCCTCTACATCCCGACCCAGCTGGGCGGCTGGGGCTCGATCTTCGACGCGGCCGCGCAGAAGTTCGCCGCCACCCCCGCGCCCGGCGACGGCATCACGCTGAACGCCACCAACCAGCTCCAGTACGTGACGCTGGCCTTCGGCTCGGCGCTGGCGCTGTTCCTCTACCCGCACAGCCTGACCGGCGTGCTGGCGTCCAAGAACCGCGGCGTCATCAAGCGGAACATGTCCGCCCTGCCCGCCTACAGCCTCGTGCTCGGCCTCATCGCGCTGCTCGGCTACATGGCCATCGCGGCCGGCACCAAGCCGGTCGTGGGCGCCAACGGCCGGCCGGACGCCAACACGATCGTGCCGCGGCTGTTCGACCAGGTCTTCCCCGACTGGTTCACCGGCGTGGCGTACGCGGCCATCGGCATCGGCGCGCTCGTGCCGGCCGCCATCATGTCGATCGCGGCGGCCAACCTGTTCACCCGCAACATCTACCGCGAGTACCTCAACAAGGACGCCACCGACGCGCAGGAGGCCAAGGTCTCCAAGATCGTCTCACTGGTGGTCAAGGTGGGCGCGGTGCTGTGCATCCTGCTGCTCGACCCGCAGTTCTCCATCGACCTGCAGCTCATCGGCGGCGTGATCATCCTGCAGACGCTGCCGTCGGTGGCGCTCGGCCTCTACACCCGCTGGTTCCACCGGGGCGGCCTGCTCGCGGGCTGGGCGCTCGGCCTCGCGGCGGGCATGTGGATGCTCTACCTCATCCCCAACCCGGCCAACGGCAAGGCGCACTTCGGCGGGTCGGCGTTCGGGCTGGCCAACCTGGGCTTCGACACCAAGATGACGGTCTACGCCGGGTTCCTGGCGCTGATCGTCAACCTGGTGGTGGCGGTGCTCGGCACGCTGGCCTTCCGGGCGTTCAAGGTGGCCGACGGGCCGGACGCCACCCGGCGCGAGCACTACTTCGTGGACGAGGGCGACCCGCGGGTCAAGGACCTCGACCTCACCGGCTCGCACTGACGTTCATCCTCGGAGGTGGGCGGGGTTGGCGACCTCCAGCTTCGCCCGCACCGCCTGCTCCAGGACGCTCACCAGCGCGTGGTCGTCGGGCAGGCGGCCGTCGCGGACGGCGGCGGCCAGCTCGGCGTCGTCGGCCACACCGAGCGCGGCCAGGCGGGCGGCGTGCTCCTCCGCCTGGGCCGGGCCCAGCTCGATCTCCCGCTCGACCATGCCGAGCACGTTGATCGCGACCCGGGTGTGGAAACGCGTACGCCCCTCCACGGCCGGCAGCACGTCCCTCTCGAGGAAGTCGCGTACCGCGGCCACGAGCTGCGCCGCCGTGGGGACGTCGTGGGGACCCGCGGACGATCCGGTTCGCGTCATGGCTTCCTTCTAGCACACGGCTGGTCCCTTTATCCGGGTCCGATGAGGGATACGGCTAATCTGCGCTCATGAGCACTCAGTCGCCGCCCGCGGCCCTCCCGGCACTCGCGCCCCGGCTCATCGGGGCCGAGATCTTCGTCGTGATGTCGGTCTCGCTCGGCGCGAGCGGGCTGATCGCGCTCATCCGGCTGATCGGGGCGCTCACCGCGCCGAAGGAGCTGAAGAGCCAGCACGCCGTGCTCGTCGGCTCGATGGCTCCCGGGCGGCCGTGGCTGGACCTGTCGCTGCAGCTCGCCCAGATCGCCATCGCGGTGGCGCCGGTCGGGCTGGTGGCGTACCTGCTGGTGCGCTCCGGCGAGTCGCTGCGCACGATCGGCGCGGACTTCCGTGAGCCGCGCCGCGACCTGCTGCGCGGCGCGCTGCTCGCGGCCCTGATCGGCGGCAGCGGGCTCGCGTTCTACCTGGCGGTGCAGGCCATCGGGATCAACCTCACCGTCGTGCCCGGCGCGCTGCCCGAGGTGTGGTGGCAGGTGCCGGTGCTGCTGCTCGCCGCCGCGCAGAACGGCGTGCTGGAGGAGGTGCTGGTCGCCGGCTACCTGCTGCACCGGCTGGGGCAGGCCGGCTGGTCGCCGTGGCGGGCGGTCGTGGTGTCGTCGCTGCTGCGGGGGTCGTACCACCTGTATCAGGGGTTCGGCGGGTTCGTCGGGAACGTGGTGATGGGCATCGTGTTCGGGCGGGCCTACCAGCGGTGGGGGCGGACGATGCCGCTGATCGTGGCGCACACGCTCATCGACGCGGTGGCCTTCGTCGGGTACGCCTTCCTGCGCGGCAAGGTGAGCTGGCTGCCCTAAACCGCCGTCCCGGCCGTTGACCGTCCCGACCGTTGACTGGGCAACGATATTCGGCTGAGATCCAGGCATGAGCTTCGCCGTGCCCGCGAGCGTCCGGCCCGTCCGCGACGCCGTCCATGCGTTCATGACCGAGCGGGTCGAGCCCGCAGAGCCGGTGCTGCACGAGGGCGGGGCCGCCGCCGAGGCGGCACTCGCCGACCTGCGGGCCGCGGCCAAGAAGGAGGGCCTGTGGGCGCTCGGCCACCCGTGTGAGCTGGGCGGCGGCGGGCTGCCGTTCCTCGACTACGTGTACGTCAACGAGGTCCAGGGGCGCAGCGAGTTCGGGCAGCTCGCGCTCGGCACGTACACCCTCCAGGACTCGCTCATGCTGTACGAGCACGCCTCGCCCGAGCAGCGCGAGCGCTACCTGGAGCCGCTGGTGCGCGGCGACATCTCGCCCAGCTTCGCCATGACCGAGCCGGGCGTCTCCAGCTCCGACCCCACCCAGATCCGCACGAGCGCCGTGCTCGACGGGGACGAGTGGGTGATCAACGGGCACAAATGGTTCACCACCGGGGCCTCGCGGGCGGCGTACACGACCGTGATGTGCCGCACCGAGCCCGACGCGCCGCCGCACCTGGCCTTCTCCATGATCCTGGTCCCGACCGACACGCCCGGGTACACGATCGTGCGCGACACGCCCGTGCTCGGGCTGGACGGCGCGCACTGCGAGGTGCGCTACGACAACGTGCGGGTGCCCGCCTCCAACCTGCTGGGCGAGCGGGGCCGCGGCTTCGTCATCGCACAAAAGCGCCTCGGGCCGGGGCGCATCTTCCACTGCATGCGCTGGCTCGGGCAGGCGCAGCGGGCCTTCGACCTCATGTGCCGGCGGCTGCACGAGCGCACCGCGTTCGGCGAGCCGCTGGCGAAGAAGCAGCTCATGCGCCAGCACGTGTTCGACTCCTACGCCGAGATCCAGTCGGCCCGGCTGCTCACGCTCAACGCCGCCGAGGCGATCGACGCCGGCTCCGACGCCCGCGTGGAGATCGGCGCGATCAAGGTCGTCGGCGCGCGGATGCTGCACAACGTCATCGACCGGGCCATCCAGGTGCACGGGGCGGCGGGGCTGACGGGCGACACGCCGCTCGACCGGATGTACCGGCACGCGCGGGCCGGGCGCATCTACGACGGGCCCGACGAGGTGCACATCGACTCGGTCGGCCGGCGCATCCTCGGCTCGTACGCGGCCGGCGGCAACTGGGAGTTCGGTCTCCGGTGAGCGGCGACACCGTCGCCGCCGTGGTGGCGGAGGTGTTCGGCCCGCAGGCCACCCTCCCCCACCGGGTACGGCTCCCCGGCGGGGCGTCACGGGAGACGTGGGCCCTGGACGTCGCCACGCCCGGCGGCGAACGGCACGAGCTGGTGCTGCGGCTCGACTCGCCCGGCGGGGCCGGGGAGGCGGGGACCACGCTGGAGGCGGAGGCGCGGCTCATGCGGGCGGCGGCCGCGTCGGGCGTGCCGGTGCCGCGGATCGTCGCCGCCGGGTCGGCGGGCGGGGCGCCGTACGTGCTGATGGAACGGGTGGACGGGGAGACGATCCCGCGCAGGATCCTGCGCGACGACGCGTACGCGGCCGCCCGGCCGCTGCTGGCCGCCCAGTGCGGGCGGGCGCTGGCGGCGGTGCACCGGATGCCGCTGTCCAGCCTGCCGCCCGACCCCGATTCCACCGCCGACCCGCTGGCGCGCTGGCGGGACGTGCTCGACCTGCTGGGCGAGCCCCACCCGGTGTTCGAGCTGGCGTTGCGGCGGCTGGCCGCGTCCCGTCCCCCCGCCGGGCCGCCCGCGGTGGTGCACGGCGACTTCCGCAACGGCAACCTCATCGTCGGGCCGGAGGGCGTGCGGGCCGTGCTCGACTGGGAGCTGGCCCACGCCGGCGACCCCCTGGAGGACCTGGGGTGGCTGTGCGTGAAGGCGTGGCGGTTCGGCTCGCCGCTGCCGGTTGGCGGGTTCGGCCGCTACGACGAGCTGATCGCCGCCTACGAGGAGGCGGGCGGCGCGAAGGTCGACCGCGACGCGCTGCGCTGGTGGGAGACGTTCGGCGTGCTCAAGTGGGGCGTCATCTGCGTCATGCAGACCATGCGGCACCTGCGCGGGGGCGCGAGGTCGGTGGAGCTGGCGGCGATCGGGCGGCGGGTGTGCGAGACCGAGTGGGACCTGCTGCGGATGTTGCGGGACCACGGCTGAGGTCTTCTGCGGGCTCGGCGCGGAAAATGCGTTGCCGCCGTGTGGCCGCCGGCCGCACCCTTGAGCGGTGGCCATCCTGCGGGCGTCCCATCTGGTGAAGCGGTTCGGGCCGGTCACGGCCGTCCGCGACGTGAGCCTCACCGTCGGCGAGGGCGAGATCGTGGGTCTGCTCGGCCCCAACGGCGCCGGCAAGTCGACGACCCTCCACATGCTGCTGGGGCTCATCACCCCCGACGCGGGCAGCGTCGAGCTGTTCGGCATGGAGCTGGCCCGCCACCGCACCGAGGCGCTCAGCCGGCTCAACTTCGCCGCCAGCTACGTGGACCTGCCCGGGGTGCTGCGCGTGGGCGAGGTGCTGGACGCCTTCGCCCGCCTGTACGCCCTGCGCCGCCCGCGCGAGCGGGTCGCCGAACTGGTCGAGCTGTTCGAGCTGGGCCCGTTCGTCAAGCGGCGGGTCATGGCGCTGTCGTCCGGGCAGCGCACCCGCGTGCAGCTCGCCAAGGCGCTGCTGAACGCACCCCGGTTGCTGGTGCTGGACGAGCCGACGGCCAACCTCGACCCCGACGCCGGTGACCGCGTACGCGGCCTGCTGACCCGGGTGGCCGCCGAGAACGGCAGCGCCATGCTCATCACCTCGCACAACATGCGCGAGGTGGAGCGCATGTGCGACCGGGTGCACTTCCTGTCCGGCGGGGTGATCGTGGCCGCGGGCAGCCCGGCGGAGCTGGCCGGCCACTACGGGGCCGAGGACCTGGAAGAGGTGTTCCTGAAGGTGGCCAGAGGATGAGCACGTCACAGGCTTCCACGCTGACGCTGCCGCCGCTCGGATTCGCCGCGCGGCGCACCCGCGTCATGGGCGTGGTCCGGCGCGACTTCGCGGCGCTGCGGCGCAGCCCGGTCCGCGTCTTCGAGATCTTCTTCTGGCCCAGCGTGGAGCTGGTGCTGTGGGGGTTCATGACGCTGTTCCTGCGGGCGCAGCGGGTGCCGTTCGCGGTGACGTTCCTGCTGGGGGCGGTGCTGCTCTGGCAGGTGCTGCAGAAGGCGAGCAACGAGATCTCGATCGCCTTCCTGGAGGACATCTGGTCGCGCAACCTGCTGAACGTGCAGGTCAGCCCGCTGTCCAGCGCTGAGTACCTGGCCGGTCTCGTGCTGTTCTCGCTGGGCAAGGTGATCTTCGCGCTGGCCGTGATGGCGGCGCTCGCCCTCGGCCTGTACGGCTTCGGCGTGACCACGATCGGCGTGGGGCTGGTGCCGTTCATGGGGGTGCTGCTCGTGCTCGGCTGGTCGCTCGGGCTGGTCGGCATCGCGGCGGTGCTCCGCTTCGGCGAGAACGCGCAGGTCATCGCCTGGTCGATCGTGTTCATGGTGCAGCCGCTGGCCGGGATCTTCTACCCGGTGTCCGTGCTGCCCGCGCCGCTGCGGGCGGTGTCGGAGTTCCTGCCCGCCTCGCACGTGTTCGAGGGCATGCGCACGGTCATGTCCGGCGGCCCGGTGCCGTGGGACCGGCTGGCCTGGGCGGCCGGGCTCGACGTGGTCTATCTGGCGGCCACGGTGGGGTTGTTCGCGTGGGCGCTCACGTACGCCCGGCGGCACGGAAAGCTGTCCCGCTTCGGGGAGTGAGCGCGGGCCCGGTGACGGCGGCCGTGATGGCGTCCACCAGGCTCTCCACCACTTGGTCGCGGTCGAGGCCGGGCTGGTCGAGCCACCAGTCGCCGGTGGTCTGCACCATGCCGACGAAGGCGTGGCCGAGCACCTGTGCCCGCACCGGGTCGGGCACCACCCCATCGGCGGCGAGCACCTCGCCCAGTTCCTCGCCGAGGCTGCGGACGAGGGAGGTGACGCGGGAGCGGGTGCGGACGTCCTCGGCGCCGGCGCGCTGGAACAGGAAGCGGTAGAGGTTGAGGTTGGCGGAGACGAGGTCGAGGTAGGCGGTGATGGTGGCGCGGGCGCGGGCGCGCAGGTCGGCGCCGGCCTCGGCGAAGCGCGGCCGGAGCTGGGCGATCACGGTGCGTACGTGGCGGTCGGCGAGCGCCTCGTACAGGCCGCTCCGGTCGCCGAAGTGGCGGTAGAGGATGGGCTTGGTGACGCCCGCGGCGGCGGCGATGGCGGCCATCGACACGTCGGGGCCCTCGGCGGCGATGGCGCGGTCGGCGGCGTCGAGCAGCGCCCTGCGCCGGTCGGGGTCGCGTCCGCTCACGGGCCCAGGATAGATCGCCGGCCGCGCGGGAGCAGTGCCGAGAGCACGAGGACGACGCCGATGAGCGCGTAGAGGCCGGTGAGCCCGGCGATGGTGCCGGGCGGTTCGGCCGCCTCCGCCCAGGGGGCGGCGCCGGGCCGGGCCCAGGGCAGGCCGCCGGCGTACGGGAGGGTGGCCGCGGCGGCGATGGCGCCGGTGGCGTCGAGCGCGAACAGCGTGCCCGCCGCCGCCAGCGGCAGGCCGCAGGCGAGGGCCGCCGGCGGCCAGGCGGCGAGCATCGCGACGATCGCCGCCACCGCGAGGAGGCAGCCGAGGCCGGCGGGCGACGGCCCGGCGGCCACCGTGCCGGCGCGCAGCTCCCGCGCGCCCGCCTCGGTGAGGTAGTAGACGGGGGCGAGGGCCGCCAGCCCTGCGACGGCGCCCAGCAGATGACGCAACCCACGGCTCACAGGGTCCAGTGTCCCCTGTTGACCCGTCCTTTACTCGGCGTTGATCGGAACACGGGGGCCGGTCCCCTTTACGAAGTAGATTTCGGAAACGCCGCCAATTTACTGGAAAATGCTGGGACTGTTGGTACGCTCGCGCACATGAGTGACCGGCTGGACGAGCTCGAACGGCGGATCGACGAGCTGCGGGCCGGCGTGCGCAGGGCCATGCGCGCACGGGACGGCGGCGCCGCCCGCGGCCTGCGGGCCGAGCTGCGCGCCGCCGAGCGGGCCTGGGACGCCCTGGTGGGCGGCGAACAGCCCGAGGAGCCCGCCGCGCGGACGGTCCCGCTGGTCACCGTACGGGAGCAGGTGCACCAAGGGCTGCGGCTGCTCGGCGCGACCGCGCAGCCGCGGCTGGTGGTGGCGGTCAGCGAGGCGTTCCTCGGCGGCACCATCCGCAGCGCCCAGCTCACCAGCCTGCGCAGGGACGAGGAGCGTTCGTTCCGGTCCGCGCCGTACGGGCGGCCGTACTATCTGTGCGCCGCGCTGACCGACCGCCTCTCCCCCGCCCGCGGCCTGCTCACGCTGAGCGCCTGGCCGCTGGAGCGGCGCGTGGTCGGGCCGCTCAGCCCTCGCGTCGACTTCCTGACCTGCGCGATCGCCGTGGCAGGGCGCGAGCAGGCCGATCCGCGGGCGGCCCGGTTACTCCTGCGCATGGCCAGGAACATCCCCGGCGCCACCGACGGCTCGCTCGGCCCGCCCGACCCGGACCGGGTGATCGCGGCGGCCCGCGCCGAGCTGGCCGTGCACGCCCCGCGCGACACGCGCGACCGCGCGGAGCTGGCGCGACGCGCCGCGCGGCAGCTTGATGACGTCGCCCGCCTGTTCGGCGCCGCTACGCTGAGCACGATCAAGAAGGAGTACGCCACGTGAGCGGCTTGAAGCGCGAGGGCGACCCCGCGCACCGGCTCGACGCGCTGCGCGGCACCACGCCGCCGCGTCCCCACGACGCCCGCGCCATCGCGGCGCTCGCCGCCAACCCCGGCTGCGCCCGCCGCGCCCTCATGGACGGCGCCGGCCTCGACAAGGACGCCGCCGCCCGCCATCTCGGCTTCCCCGCGCCGTTCGGGCAGTCGCCGTTCGCGATCACCCGCGGCAACGCCTTCGAGGCGCTGGTCAAGGCCGACGGCTGCGCGGAGCTGCTGCGGATGCTGCGCGAGCTGCTGCGCCTGCCGGTCGCCGAGGTCGCCTACCACGACGTCGAGAACGTCGGTGAGAAGGCCGACGCGAGGACCGGCGCCCACCTGCGCCACGCCCACACCCGATCCCTGATCGACCGGGCGGCGCGCGGCGAGGACGACGCCGGCACGCTCTACGACCACCCGCTGCTCGCCCTCACCATCGCCGGGCACACCGCGTACCTGGAGCCCGACGTGGTGGCCTTCCAGCTCGGCGGCCGCTTCCACATCGTGGAGATCAAGTCGTTCGCGGTGATCGACGGGCAGGCCGAGCCGTCGGCGGCGGCCGCGGCGGCCCGGCAGGCCGCGGTGTACGTCCTGGCGTTGCGCACCCTGCTGGAGGAGCTGGGCCACGACCCGCTGCGGGTCTCCCACGACGTGGTGCTGGTCTGTCCCGAGAACTTCGCCAACCGCCCGGTCGCCACCCTGGTGGACGTACGCCGTCAGCTCGCCGTGCTGCGCCGCCAGCTCGCCCGCATGACGACCCTCGACCGGCTGATGGCCGGCCTGCCCGAGGACCTCACCTTCGACCTGCGCCCCGGCGAGGACGGCCGCCCCACCCGGCCGGTCGCCGAGCTGGCCGACGCGGTGCGCAGGACCACCGCCCGCTACGCGCCGGACTGCCTGTCCACCTGCGACCTGTGCTTCTTCTGCCGCGACGAGGCCCGCCAGGAGGGCGCCTCCGACCTGCTCGGCCGTCAGGTACGCGACGAGCTCGGCGGGGTGGCGTCCGTCGCCGAGGCCCTGGGCCTGGCCGACGGCACCCGCGACCCGGCCGAGGGCCAGGAGGAGATCGCCCGGCTGCTGCGCAACGCCGAACGCCTGCGCAGGGAGTGCCTCGGGAGTGTGTGACAAGTGAGCCTGCTGACCTCGCTGGCCCGGCTGCGGGCCCTGGACGAGGGCATCGCCCAGCCGGTCGCGACCGTGCGGCACTGCCATCTGTCGGCGCGGCCGATGGTGTTCGTGCCGCTGCGGCTGTCCGGGGAGGCCGCCGCGCCGCTCGCCGCGATGCTCGGCGACGACCGCGACCGGCCGCGCCTGCTCGTGGTGCCCCAGCCGCGCAACCGTGACCTGCGCTTCGCGTGGGCGGCCGAGCTGGCCGGGGTGCTGCTGCCGTACGTGGAGAGCTTCACGCACGACACCGAGACGGTCGAGCGGCGTGGCGGCGACCCGTACGAGCGGGCGCTCGACGCGCCGCAGCTCGTCGTGCCCAACACCGGCGGCGTGGCCTTCACCCGGCTGCTCGGCCGCTCCACCCGTTTCCGCCGCGCCGACGGCCCCTACCCGGTGCCGGAGTCGGTGCCGCTGCTCGGGCGGTGGCTGACGTACTTCGCCGAACGGGCCGCGTACCCGGGGTCGTCGCTCACGCTGGCCGCGACCGAGGAGCTGGGCCGGCACTGGGCGAGCGGGCAGAGCGGGCTGGAGGACGGCAACCTCGCCTCCCTGGTCGCGTGGATCACCGAGGGGCCGCGCGAGGAGGCCGAGGACCCGCTGGTGTGGCCGCCCGCCGGTCCGGCGACGGATCCGGGGTTCGACGCGGAGGTGCTGGCCCCCGCCATCGACAGCGGGTCGGCCGAGCGGGTCACGGAGGCGCTGCGCACCCAGCTCGCGCCGACCTGGCGGCTGATGTGGCGGGCGCTCGACCTGCTGGCGGGCCTGGAGCCGGGGGCGAGCGTGGCGCAGCGGTGGGAGCAGGACCGGGCCTCGTTCAGCGCCATGGCCGAGAGCGTCGCGGAGGGCGGCCCGCCGCAGCCCCGCAGGGACGGCGCGGTGTCCGCCGCGGCCCGGCTGGCCCGCATGGAACGCGCCCAGGCCGCCTACGAGGTGCAGCGCGCCTACGACGACCCGCTGGTGATGGCCGAGTACCGGTTGACCGGCGAGGCGTTCGCCGGCGAGGTGGTGGAGACCGTCCCCGACAACGCCGAGGGCGAGGGCCGCTCGCGCAAGCTGCGCCCGCTGGTCGTGATCAAGACCGACGACCCGGTGCTGCTGCCGCCCGGCACGGCGCTCGGCACCCCTGAGCGCCGCACCCAGGGCGCCGAGCTGGTCGAGGCGTACGAGGGCCTGGTCACCATCAAGATCACCAAGGGCATGGGGCGGGGGAAGACGGCCGCTCCGGGGTCGGTGCCCGACGTCGGCGAGCGGGTCTGCTACACCTCGCTCACCGGCGACTTCCAGGGCTCGCCCGGCCTGCCCGACGCCGAGGCCACGCCGTGGACGCACGGCGGGCCGCCCCAGCAGTACGTGCCCGACGACGAGGACGCTCAGGAGGAGTGGTCGTGACCGCCGACCCAGGGACCGGCAGCCCGGAGCCCAGCCCGGAGCAGGTCATCGCGGACGTGCTGGCCGACCTGCCCCGGCATCGGGGCGTGGTCGTGGACTCCCCGCCAGGCGCGGGCAAGTCCACGCTGGTGGTGCGCGCGGCGGCGCACCTCGCGGCCACCGGCGAGCCGCTGATGATCGTCGCCCAGACCAACGAGCAGGTCGACGACCTGGTGGTGCGCATCTGCGACAAGCACCCGCACCTGACGGTCGGGCGGTTGTCGGCCGGCGCGTACGCGCCCCCGCCGCGCCTGCTGGAGCTGGCCGGGGTCCGGGTCGGCACGCGAGTGCAGGATCTCGGCGATCCGGACATCGTCATCGCCACGGCCGACAAGTGGGCGTGGATCGGCGACAGGAAGTGGCCGTGGGCGATCGTGGACGAGGCCTACCAGATGCGCTCGGACAAGCTGCTGCGCATCGCGGGGCTGTTCGAGCGGGCGCTGTTCGTGGGCGATCCCGGGCAGCTCGACCCGTTCTCGATCGTCGACGGTGACCGCTGGTCGGGGCTGTCGTGGGACCCGCTGCAGAGCGCGGTGTCGGTGCTGCTGCGGCACAACCCCGACCTGCCGGTGCACCGGCTGCCGGTGTCGTGGCGGCTGCCGGCGACGGCCGCGCCGGTGGTGTCGCGGGCGTTCTACCCGTTCACCGGGTTCCGCTCCGGCACCGGGCCGGGCGAGCGGCGCATGGAGCTGGTCACCGGCGGCCTCGGCACCCCGCACGACCGGGCGCTGGAGGAGGCGGCCCGCTCCGGATGGGCGCTGCTGGAGCTGCCGGAACGGCACACCGTGCGCACCGACGGCGAGGCGGTGCGGGCGGTGGCGCTGCTGGCGGCGCGGCTGCTGCAGCGCGGCGCGGTGGCGGGCTCGGAGCAGGGCGAGCGGCCGGTGACGGCCGACCGGATCGCGGTCGGTGCCGCGCACCGCGACCAGGTGGCGGCGATCCGCGCGGCCGGCCTGCCGCCGGAGATCACCGTGGACACCGCCAACCGGCTCCAGGGCCGCGAGTACGACGTGACGATCGTGCTGCACCCGCTGTCGGGACGGCGCGACGCGACGGCCTTCCACCTGGAGTCGGGGCGGCTGTGCGTGCTCGCCTCCCGGCACCGGCACGCCTGCGTGGTGGTCGCCAGGGCCGGGATCGCCGAGCTGCTGGACGCCCACCCGTCGGCCGAGCCGGTGCAGCTCGGCGTGCCGGTGAAGTTCCCCGACGGGTGGGAGGCGAACCAGGCGGTGCTGGAGCACCTGTCGCGGCACCGGGTCCAGGCGGGCCGGGGCTAGACGTACAGCTAGAGCCTGCGGCGCCAGATGTCGAAGGCCATCACCTGGCGCATGCCGGCCGACTCGTACAGGTCGAGCGCCGGGGTGGTGTTGTTGCTGTCCACGTGCAGGATCGTGCCCTTCCTGCCGCGGGCCGCGTCGGCGGCGAAGGCGTGCTGGAGCAGGAAGCGGCCGAGGCCCCGGCCGCGGAACTCGGGCAGCACGGCGAGCGTGGCCACGTAGCCGCAGCCCTGGTCGGGCAGGAACTGGTCGCTGCCGATCACCACCCCGGCCGGGCGGCCGTCGATCCTGGCCAGGGCGAGCTGGCTCCAGTCGGTGGCGTTCTGGGCCTCGCGGCGTTCGTACCACTGCTCGTAGGCGACGGGGGCGAAGCCGAAGTGCTCGGCGAAGCCCTCCTGGTGGACGCGGTGCGCCTCGCGCCGCACCTCCTCGCTCTCCCCGGAGTGCAGGGTGAGCCCGGCGGGCGGGGCGGGCGGCTCGACCGGGCCGTCGAAGTCGATCCGCATGCGGTGGAAGCTGGTGCCCGGCTCGAAGCCGTGCTCCTTGGCGAGGGCCTGCTTGCCCTGGTCGGCGCGGTAGACGCCGAGGTGGACGGTGGCGCCGTCGTGGCCGCGCGCGGCGGCCAGCTCGCGGGCGCGGCCGAGGACCTTCTCCCAGAGCGGTTCGATCAGTTCCTCGGAACCGGGGCGGACGATGACGTCCACGTCGACCAGGTCGCTGTCGCCGACGGAGGAGGCCCAGCCGTTGCCGAGCAGGCGGCCGCCGGGCCCCTCGGCGACCCAGCCGTCGCGGTCGAGGTCGAAGCCGGGTTCGGCGAGCTCGTCCTCGACGTCCTCGAGGGTCATGTCGGGCCCGCCGAGCACGGCGGTCTCGTACGCCGAGACGAGGTCGTAGAGGGCGGCCGCGTCGTCCGGGCGCGGTCGTCGGAAAGTGTGCATGGGGACAATTGTCGTCAAAACCCCCAGCAGGCACCTCCCCTTTTTTCGCCGAATAAACTGGACATCTACTTACCGGCCGTCAAGTCGAAAAGGGTGCACAGTGCGGGCAGACACACGTACCCGTATCCAGGAGGTCGCGCTGCGGCTCTTCACCGAGCAGGGGTACGAGGCGACCTCGCTGCGGGAGATCGCCGAGGAGCTGGGCGTCACCAAGGCCGCGCTCTACTACCACTTCAAGACCAAGGACGACATCGTCGCCAGCCTGGTCGGCCTGCGCGTGGCCGAGATCGAGGAGCTGGTGGAGTGGGCGCGGGCGCGCCCGAAGACGTCCGCGACGCGCCGCGAGCTGCTGGAGCGCTACGCCGCGAACCTGACCCGGCCCAGCCACCTCGAGGTCACCCGGTTCCTGGAGCGCAACCAGACGGCGTTGCGCGAGCATCCGAAGCTCATCAAGATGCGTGAGGCGATGCTGTCGCTCACGGCCGAGCTGAGCGAGCCCGGCGCGACGCCGGTGGAGCGGATCAGCCGGTCGCTGGCGCTGTTCGCGCTGCACGCGGGCAAGTGGATGACGGCGCAGGACGGCCTGACCGAGGACGAGATCGCCGAGGCGTCCATGGAGGTGGCGCGGCGGCTCGCGGACATGTGACCCCGGGGAAGGCCGGTTCCGCCGCCGATGATGGGGCGCCGACGATTGGGCTCCGCGATCTCGGGCAGAAGGTCGCCACGGGTTCCGCAGGGAAGGAGAAGTCGTGGAGGCCTCGATAGCGCTCCGGCTGCCCAGGGATGCCGCGAGCGTCCCGCTGATCAGGCAGATGCTGGACGGCACTCTGCGCTCGCTCGGCGTCGAGGGCCAGATCCGCGACGACATCGAGCTCATGCTCACCGAGGCCTGCTCCAACGTGATCCGGCACGCCGAGCCGAGCGACGAGTACACCGTCAGCGCCACCGTCCACGACGACCGGTGCTTCATCCGGGTCGTCGACACCGGGCACGGCTTCGACCCCGACAAACTGGAGGAGCCCAAACCGGGGGCCGAGCACGGGCGCGGGCTGATGATCATGAGGGCGCTCGCCGACGACATCCGCTTCACCAACAAGCGGGAGAACGGCGCGATGGTGTGCCTGGAGAAGCGCCTCCGGTACCAACCCGGGGCCGCCGGGCCCCACCTGATGTCCGCCGACCACCGCTCCTCCACCGTCTCCCGCTGATCCCCTCCCGCCGCCCCTCCCCTGACGGCGGCGGAAGGTGACCAGATCCGCGCCCTGCCGGGCGCCCTCGACCGGGCCCGGGAGAGGGCGGGCGGCAGCCCCCGCGACCAGGCCCTGCCGTCCCAGTGCGGCAGCACGACATGTTCCGGGTGGAACACCGGGTCGCGGCTCGCCTGCCACACGTCGCCGGGTCCAGCCGCCGGCCGGCGCGATCGTACGGATTGCCCGGCTTGCTGTGCGTTTGACGTTCTCATTCTTAATAGTGATAACGTGTGAGGCGTGAGGACATCCCCAGAACGGTGGGCGCAGCTGGCGCTGCACCCCGTGCGCATCCGCATCCTGCGCGCCGCGGCCGGCGCCCGCCGCACGTCGTCCGACCTGGCGGCCCTGCTGCCCGACGTGCCGCAGGCGTCGCTGTACCGGCACATCGCCACGCTGGCGCAGGCCGGTCTGCTGCAGGTGGTGGAGGAGCGCAAGGTCGGCGGCGCGACGGAGCGGGTGTACGCGGTGCCGGAAGGCGGGGTCACCCCCTCCCCCGAGGCGCTGGCCTCGGCCTCCCCCGAGGAGCACGCGCGGTACTTCACCGCGTTCGTGGCCAGCCTGCTGTCGGAGTTCTCGCGCTACCTCGCCAGGGAGCACATCGACCTGGCGGCCGACGGCGTCGGCTACCAGCAGGTGGTGCTGCACCTGGACGACGAGGAGTTCGTACGTTTCGCGCAGGGTTTCGCCGGCCTCGTCCAGCCCCTGCTCGCCAACGAACCGGCGCCGGGACGCACGCCCCGGCTGCTGGCGACGATGTTGCTCCCCCTGACGGAAGAAGGTTGACATGGCGACGGTCATCATCGACGGCGGCTCGATCATCGTGGAGTTCGGTCCCTGGGAGCGGTTCTTCGCCGGCCGCGCCCGGCACGTCATTCCCCTGGCGGCCGTGCGGGAGGCGGTCGCCACCGGGCAGCCGCTGCGCGTCCCGCGCGGCGCGCGGAGCGGGCTGGCCGTGTCGGGCCACACCAAGATCGGCGTCTGGGGCCTCTACGGCGGCCCCCGGCAGCTGGTCTCGGTCAACCGCCACCTGCCCGGACTGCGGCTGCTGCTGGACCGCGCGGGTTCGGGCGGCGAGTTCGACGAGGTCGTGGTCTCGGTCCCCGGCGCCGACCGGCTCGCGGAGGCCATCCGGGCGACGGCCGCATGAGCGGCGTCGAGGTCCGCCGCCTGACCAAGAGGTACGGCACGTTCACCGCCGTCGACGATCTCAGCTTCACCGTGAGGCCGGGAGCGGTCACCGCCTTCCTCGGCCCCAACGGCGCCGGCAAGACCACGACCATGCGCATGATGGTCGGCCACGTCGCGCCCACCTCCGGCGGCGTGACGATCGGCGGGCGGCGCTACCGCGACCTGCCGCGCCCGACGACCGTCGTGGGGGCGGCGTTCGACGGCGCCGCCTTCCATCCGCGGCACTCGGCCAGAGACCATCTGAGGATCTACGCGGCGATGGGCGGGCACCCGCGCCGCCGGGTCGAGGACCTGCTCGGCCTGCTCGGCCTGGCGGCGGCGGGCGACCGCGCGACGGGCACCTACTCCACCGGCATGCGGCAGCGGCTCAGCCTGGCCACCGCCCTGCTGGGCGATCCCGGCGTCCTGCTGCTGGACGAGCCGGGCAACGGCCTGGACCCCGAGGGCACGGCCTTGCTGCGCGCGTTCCTGCGCGAGCTGGCCGGTGAGGGCCGCGCCGTCCTGGTCTCCAGCCACGCGCTGGGCGAGGTTCAGCAGATCGCCGACGACGTCGTGGTCATCCGGCGGGGCCGGCTGCTGGCCGCCGGAGCCCTGAGCGAGCTCGCCGGCACGGCGCACGTCGTACGGGTGAGCAGCCCGGACGCGGACCGGCTCGCCCGCGTCCTCGCGCCCGCCGCCCGCGGGATCGACCGCGACGGGCCCTGCGACCTGCGGGTGCACGGGCTGGAGCCCGCCGAGATCGCCGGCCTGGCCGCGGCGCACGAGCTGCCCGTCCACGGCCTGGCCGCCTCCCCACCGAGCCTGGAAGAGCTTTTCCTGGACCTGACCGGCGAACGGACGAACGCATGAGACCTCTGATCCACGCGGAGTTCCGCAGGCTGCTCGCGACCCGCATGTGGCTCGGCACCCTGCTCGTCGCCGCCCTGCTCGGCGGCGGCCTGATCGGGCTGCTCGCCCTCGTCGGGCCGGAGAACTTCGACCCTCCGATGCCGGGGCTGCACACCGAGGCGGGGGTCCGGGCCGTGCTCGGCTTTCTCGGCTTCACCGCCTTCGTCCCCGCCGCCGTCGGCACCCTGGCCCTGACCTCCGAGTACCGGCACCGCACCATCACGGTCACGTTCCTGTACGCGCCGGACCGCTGGCGGGTGCTGGCCGCCAAGCTCATCACGTACGGGCTGGCCGGCGTGGTCTACGGACTCGTCCTGTCGGGCACCGCCGCCGTGGCGCTGTTCGGCGCGGCCGCGGCGCGCGGCGTCACCCTGGGCCTGGACGCGGGGACCGTCGTCGAGCTCCTGGCCCGCCTGGCGGTCGCGATGGCCGCCTACACGGTGCTCGGCGTCGGCATGGGCGCGCTGATCCGCCACCAGGTCGCGGCGCTCTGCGTGGTGGTCGGCTACCTGTACGGGGCGGAGCTGCTGCTCGTCATGATCCCGGGCGTCCGCCACCTCTATCCCCTGCTGCCCGGCGGCGCGACCGCGGCGCTGACCGACTTCACCGCCGTGGCCGACGCCCTGGCCCAGCAGCTGTCCAGTGAGCCCGTCCGCCTGCTGTCCCCCCTGGCCGGGGCGCTGGTCCTGCTCGGGTACACGGCGCTGGCGAGCACGGCCGCGCTGCTCAGACCCCTGCGCCGCGACGTCGCCTGACCTCCAGGGAGAAGTGGCGGCGCAGGCGCGGGGTGCGGCCGCTCAGCTCGCCGCGCCGCCGCTCGGGGACGCTCTCACCGCTCAGCTTCACCGTCAGCCGCCGCTCCCGCCCCGTCAGGCGCCGCCACAGCCGCGGCAAGGGGAGCATGGAGCCGGCCATGACCACGAACGCCCCCAGGGCGATCACGGCGACGACGGCGATCGCGCCGACGATGAGCAGCAGCACGACCAGCAGGGACCCGATGGCGCCGAGCACGTCCAACATCTGGCGAAGAGTTCCCGATCATCAGCGGGTTATGCCAACTCATGCGGATATAACGCACTTACTCGACAGCAGGGCGCGCTCAGTCCGCGACCAGCCCCGAGTGGTCGAGCCGGCCCGGCAGCAGGTCGAGCCGGCGCAGGATGACGCCCTCGCGCAGCGCCCACGGGCACACCTCCAGGCTGTCCACCTCGAACAGGTCCATGGCCGCGTCCGCGACCAGCGCCCCCGCCGCCAGCTGCGCCGCCCGCCCCTCGGACACGCCGGACAGCCGCGCCCGCTCGGCCGTGCTCATGCCGGCCAGCTTGGTCACCCAGTCGGCCATGTCCTGCCGGGTGAGCCGGCGGGGCACGTACAGGCCCTCGTTGGTGGGCGCGGCCCCGGCGATCCTGGCGAGCTGCTTGAAGGTCTTGGAGGTGGCGACGGCGCGGTCGGGCCGGCCGTAGCGGACGACGGAGCCGACGGTGCGGGCGACCTCGGTGCGTACGTGCCGCCGCAGCCTGCGCACCTCGTCGGCGGACGGCGGGTCGGCGGTGAACCAGTCGCGGGTCAGCCGCCCGGCCCCCAGCGGCAGCGAGACGGCCACGTCGGGCTCCTCGTCCACGCCGGCCGCGATCTCCAGCGAGCCGCCGCCGATGTCGAAGGCCAGCAGCCGCCCCGACGACCAGCCGAACCACCGGCGCACGGCGAGGAAGGTCAGCCGGGCCTCGTCACGCCCGGACAGCACCTCGATGTGCACGCCGCAGCCGTCCTCGATGCGGGCCAGCACCTCCTCGCCGTTGGCCGCCTCGCGCACGGCGGAGGTGGCGAAGGCGAGCAGGTCCTCGACGCCCTTGTCCTCGGCCAGCTCGACGGCCCCCTTGACGAACGCGCACAGCCGCTCGACGCCCCGCTCGGCGAGCCGGTTGTCCTCGCCGAGGTATTCCGTCAGGCGCAGCTCCTCCTTGTGCGAGTACGCGGGGATGGGCCGGGCGCCGTGGTGGGCGTCCACGACGAGGAGATGCACCGTGTTCGAGCCGATGTCCAGCACGCCGAGTCGCATGGGAAAACGCTACCGTTCTGCCGGATTCACGGCACAAGGCGAGGAGTGACCAGCGGCGGCCGCGTGATCGGGGACATGTTTCAAGGGCTACCCTTCCTTACTGGTATGACACGTTTGGGGGGACTTTGAGCGCTTGCTGTGGCCCGAGCAGGGAGGGCGCCGCCACGCCGCAGCCGCGGCCGGCCGTCCTGACCGCGCGGCGGTCGGCGCCGCCACGCGGCATGGTACGCGTCCCTGGCGGGACGTTCCTCATGGGCGGCGACGACTGGGACGCCCGCCCCGAGGACGGCGAGGGACCGGTCCGCGAGGTGCGGCTGGACCCGTTCATGATCGATCCCACGTGTGTGACGAACGCCCAGTTCGCCACGTTCGTCAAGGAGACGGGATACCTCACCGAGGCCGAGCGGATCGGCTGGTCGTTCGTGTTCCGCCAGTTCGCCCGCGCGGGCGTCATCGACGCGACCGTGCCGGGCGCGTCCTGGTGGGCGGGCGTCGAGGGGGCCGCCTGGCGCACCCCGGAGGGGCCGGGCTCGTCGATCGGCGACCGGCAGAACCATCCCGTCGTGCACGTCTCCTGGAACGACGCGAACGCCTACGCCGAGTGGGCGGGCAAGCGGCTGCCCACCGAGGCCGAATGGGAGATGGCCGCCCGCGGCGGGCTGGAGCGCAAGCGTTTCCCGTGGGGCGACGAGCTGGCACCGAACGGGCGGCAGCGGTGCAACATCTGGCAGGGCCACTTCCCCACCGCGCCGAGCAAGGGGACGATGCCGGTCAAGTCGTTCCAGCCGAACGGCTACGGGCTCTACAACGTCGCGGGCAACGTCTGGGAGTGGACCGCCGACTGGTGGGGCACGGCGTGGAAGCCGTACGCGGAGAACCCGGCCGGGCCGGCCGAGGGCACGGCGAAGGTGATCCGCGGCGGGTCGTACATGTGCCACGACTCCTACTGCAACCGCTACCGGGTGGCCGCGCGCACCTCCAACACCCCGGACTCGGCGACCGGGCACACCGGTTTCCGCTGCGCGGCCATACTCTGATCGCATGTCACGAACCCTGCGACTGTTGATCACCGGCGGCGGCACCGGCGGTCACACCTACCCGGCCCTGACGACGCTGTCCGCCTTCCAGCGCCGCCAGGTGCCGCACGACGTGCTCTGGGTCGGCACCGCGAGCGGCCTGGAGGCCAGGATCACGGCCGAGCACGGCATCCCGTTCAAGGCGATCACGACCGGCAAGCTGCGCCGCCGCCCCAACCTCCGGGAGCTGGGCACCAACATCGCGGACGTGTTCCGCATCCCGGTCGGGGTGTTCCAGGCGATCGGGCACGCGGCCCGCTACCTGCCCGACGTGGTGCTGTCGACCGGGGGTTACGTGGCGGTGCCCATCGGCGTGGCGGCCAAGCTGATCCGCCGCCCCCTCGTCATGCACGAGCAGACGACCGTCGTCGGGCTGGCCAACCGGATCCTGTCGCGCCTCGCCACCCGGATCGCGCTGTCGCACGAGTCGTCGCTGGAGCACCTGCCCGCCTCCGCCCGCGCCAAGGCCGTGGTGACCGGCAACCCGGTGCGGCCCGAGCTGCTGGCCGGCAACCGGGCGGCGGCCTACGACCTGTTCGGGCTGACCTTCGAGGTGCCGCTCATCTACGTGACCGGCGGCGCGCAGGGCAGCAAGCAGATCAACACGCTCATCGCCGAGATCCTGCCGCAGCTGCTGCCGCACGCGCAGGTCGTGCACCAGTGCGGGCCCAACTGGATCGAGCAGATGCGCGCGGTGCCGGTGCCCGCCGAGCTGGCCGACCGCTACCACCCGGTGCCGTACGTGGGGGCCGAGCTGGCCGACCTGTTCGCCGCGGCCGACGTGGTGATCGCGCGCAGCGGCGCGGGGACGGTCTCGGAGCTGACCGCGATCGGCAAGCCCGCCGTGCTGATCCCGCTCATCCCGACCGGCGGCGACGAGCAGCGCAAGAACGCCGGCTACCTGGCCTCGGCGGGGGCGGCGCGGGCGCTGCTGGAGCCGCGGCCGACGGCCGGCCAGCTCCTGGCGGAGCTGATGCCGCTGCTGGCCGATCCCGGGCTGCGCGCCGCGATGGGGCAGGCCGCGGCCAAGCTGGGCCGTGTGGACGCCGCGGACGCCCTGTGCGACCTGCTGCTGGAGGTGGCCCACACCGGGTCCCCCGCCGGGGGTCAGGGCTCGCCCGGGGCTCCCGGCACCTCTTTCGGCGCTCCCGGGTCCAGGTAGCGGAAGGCCTCGCGGGCGGAGCTCACGCTCCGCCTGAGCGCCTGCTCCAGCCGGTCGGCGTCGGCCGCCAGCCGGTCCAGCTCGGGCACCGCGAAGGCGTCCGCGCCGGTCTCGGCCACGAGCTCCTCGTACTGGTGCAGCCGCCCGCGCAGCTCCTCGATCTGCTCGTGGGCGTTGTAGGCGCGCTCGGCCTCGGTGACGTTGGCGGCGTAGCGCTCCAGCGCCTCGACGCGGGCGAGCACGGCGTCCTCACTGCCGTCGAGCGCGCGGGCCAGCGGCTCGGCGACGGCCTCGACCTCGGGCGTGAGGCCGCGCGAGACGGTCTCGCGGTGCTTGGCGCGCAGCGCCGACAGCTTGGCCAGCAGGCGGGCGATCTCCCACTCCTCGGCGGGCAGCATCACCGCGTTGCGGGCGTCGTCCAGCAGGCCCTCGGTGTTGACGCGGGAGCCGGTGACGGTGGCGACGGCCCGCTGCGCGCGGGCCAGCAGCCGCCTGGCCGACTCGTCGAGGTCGTCGAGGAGCACGTAGCGGCCCTCGTGCCGGCGCAGCAGCTCGTAGGTCTGGCGCTCGGTGTCGTCCTCGTCCTCCCCGGCCAGGTCCTGGCGGGCGAACAGCCCGATCACCATGGGGACGCCGAACAGCACGAGGACGAGCAGGCCGAGCCCCCTGCTCGCGGCGCCGAGGCCGAGCAGCAGGCCGAAGAGGACCACGCCGGCGAAGACCCTCACCATGCCGCGGGGCGCGCCCGGCGAGGCCCTGCGCGACTGGGGTGCCCAGCCCTGGCGCATCTTGACCAGCACGCGCCCGGACTGCCTCAGCACCTGCGCGTCGTCCGGTGGTATCTGGGGATCGACCACCATATCCGCCACAAATTCGGATCCTAAGCCAAATCACCCCCCAAGGTGGCGAAAAGCCTCGTGAGCCGAGCTGACGCTGTCGCGTAACGCCTGCTCAAGGCGGCCGGCCTCCTCGGACAATCCGTCGAGCTCGGGAACGGCCGCACCGTCGGCCCCCGACTCCACGAGCAGCTCCTCGTAGCGGGGCAGGCGGGCGCTGAGCCGCTCGATCTGCCGCCGGGCGCGGTAGGCGCGCTCGGCGTCGGCGACGTGTCCCGCGTAGCGTTCCAGCGCCTCGACGCGGGCGAGCACCGCGGCCTCGCTGCTGTCCAGGGCCTCGGCGAGCGGCCCCGCCACGGCGGCCACCTCGGGCGTCACCCCCTCGGCGATCACCTCCTGGTGCTCGGCGCGCAGCGCCGACAGCTTGGCCAGCAGGCGGGCGATCTCCCACTCCTGCGCGGGCAGCATCACCGCGTTGCGCACGTCGTCCAGCAGGCCCTCGGCGTTGATCCGGGAGGCCATGATCTGCTCGACGGCCGCCCCGGCGCGGGCCAGCAGGGCGCGGGCGGGCTCGTCGAGGTGCTCGTCCAGGACGTAGCGGCCCTCGTGGCCGCGGGCGTGCTGGTGGACCTCGCGTTCGAGGGCGCGGCGGCGCTCGATCCCGGCGTCGGTACGCGGCCGCAGCAGCACGGCGACGGTCAGCACGGCGGCGCCCGTCATGGTCATCGCGAAGGACGTGTAGCGCTCGGCGGCGAACAGGGCCAGGCCGTACAGGGCGAGCACCGCCGCGACCACCCCGGCGCCGACGCTCACGGCCAGGCCGAGCGTCGGGTCGGGGCCCTTGGGCGGGGGCCGCCAGCCCTGGTGGACGCGGGCCAGCAGGGCGTGGTTGGCGCGCAGCAGGTCGGCGACCTCGCGGGAGAGCGCGGGATCGACGACGACCTTCGCGGGGCGGCCGGGCAGGATGTCGGTCATCGCGCGGCCGTCAGCTTTCCAGGTGGCGGAAGGCCACGTGCGCGGACTCCACGCTGTGCCGGAGCGTCCGCTCCAGCGTGTCGGCGTCGCCGGCCAGCTTCTCCAGCTCCGCGAGCGCGAGCCCGTCGGCGCCCGACTCGGCCAGCAGCTCCTCGTAGCGCGGCAGCCGTGTCCGCAGCTCCTCGATCTGGGCGTGCGCGTGGTAGGCGCGCTCGGCCTCGCGTACGTGGTCGGCGTAACGTTCCAGCGCCTCGACGCGGGCGACCACCGCCGCCTCGCTGGCGGACAGGGCGCGTTCGAGCGGCTGGAGCACCGGGGCGACCTCGGGCGCGAGGCCGCGTTCGCGCAGCTCGCGGTGCTCGCGGCGGAGGGCGGAGAGCTTGGCCAGCAGGCGGGCGATCTCCCATTCCTGCGCGGGCAGCATGACGGCGTTGCCCGCGTCGTCGAGCAGGCCCTCGGCGTTGACGTGGGAGCGCAGCACCGCGCCGACCGCGCGCTGCGCGCGGCCCAGCACGAGCCGCGCCTCCTGATCGAAGTCCTCGCCGAGGAGATAGCGGCCGTCGTACCAGCGGGCCTGCTCGTAGACCTGGCGCTCGTGGGGGCGCTCGTCCTCGGGCGGCTCGCTCATGGAGGCGATCTTCACCAGGACGACGAACACGAACGTGCCGAGCAGCACGAACCCGGCCGGCGCGAACGGCGAGTCGAGCAGGACGGCCATGAGGGCGATCACCACCGGGGTGGCGGCCAGCAGCAGGGTGCTGGAGGGGCCGCGGCGCGGCCGGCGGGATCCGCAGGAGGAGTCGTGGGGCGACCATCCGGCGCGCATCCGGGACAGCAGCGAGGCGTTGACGCGTAACAGCCCGGCGACTTCCGCCGGAACCGACGGATCGACCACCACACCCACGCTCTGTCCTGGCACCCTGGCGCCCCCCAAGCTCGGTATGTGGATATTACGTAACAATCCGCTCGCGTGTCAGCCTCGAATGCCGCCGGGCGTACGGGATTCAACCATCGTCCTGCTGCATCTCCCACAGCGATGTCTCGGGGATGCCCGCCTTGACCAGCAGCTCCCAGGCCGCCCGCCGCTCGCGCGGATCGGCGAGCACCGCGCGCAGGAGGGGCCGCAGCCGCACGTGGTCGGCGCCGCCCTCCGCCCACAGCGCGCCGAGCGCCTGGTGCACGGCCGGCGAGCGGATCGCGGCCGTGCGCAGCAGCTCCTCCAGGATGGCCACCCGGTCGCGGTACGGCAGGGGCCGCCCCTCCCCCAGCGCGCGCAGCAGCAGGTCGAGCAGGCGGCGGTGGCGGGGGCCGTGCCCGGTGGCGACGGCGACGACCGCGTCCCCCATCCCCGTGGGGTCGTCGGCGCCGAGCACGACGTCCTCCACGCCGTTCTCCATGACCCGCCGCGCCGACAGGGCGGTGACCAGGCCGTTCCATCCCTCCTCCCCGAGCTGGCCCTTCCACAGGTGGGTGAAGGACGACCAGCGCTCGGTCGCGTCGGGTCCCGGCAGCAGCTCCGAGACGCGGACCGGCCCGTCGGCGGCGGCCACGACGAGCAGCGCGAGGTTCGCCGAGTACGCGGCCAGCCGCCGCGCCAGACTGTGCCGCACCGGGCGGAAGCCGGTGAAGTGGCGGCGCCCGCACTCGTGCAGGGAACGGCGCAGCAGCCCGGACAACTGCTCGACGCAGCGGGCCCGGATCTCGGGCGGCACGTCGTCGAGCAGGTCGATGACGAACCCGACGATCGGCCCGCGCTCGGCCAGGCAGGAGTGGGAGATGACGGCGTAGAGCAGGTCGTCGTCCACGCTCTGCACGAGCGCCAGCGGCTCGTCGCCGGCCTGGCTGCGCCTGCGGTCGAGGTCGCGCAGCGCGTAGACGGCCAGCCAGGCGACCAGGAAGTCGCCGAAGGTGGAGTGCAGGAAGGCGTGGCCGCCCCGGCGGACGAAGAAGAACCGCTCGGTGGCCCTGCGCGCCCAGCCCGCGCGGGCCGGCCGGTCGGGGTCGGCGTCCGCCGGGTCGTCCTCGCCGCCGTGGCATAAGGCGGGCAGGTCGCGTTCGAGCGCCTCGTCGGTGATGACCTGGCGGCCGCGGGCCAGCATGGACAGCGCCGCCGCGCCGAGCAGCACCAGCTCCTGGTCGATGACCACCCGGCCGGCGCCGCCGGTCTCGCGTTCGGTGAAGTCGCGCAGCAGCACCTCGTACAGGCGGGAGCGCTTGAGCGGGCGCCGCCGGGGGTCGTCCTGCTGCGCGGCGTTGCCGCCGGCGTCGTAGAGGGCGAGCAGGAGCAGCAGCAGCGGCTGGCGGGCCATCTCGCCGTGGGCGAGCGCGGCCTCGGCGGGCAGCGGCGTGAGGTCGCGGCGGGCCAGCAGGGCGCGGTTGGCCTGGTCCCAGATCTCCAGCCACTGGCGTACCTGGTCGTCCTCGAACGGCAGGAGCCGCAGCGCCAGCAGCCCGTCGGGGAAGCGGATGCGCTCGGCCACGACCGTGCGGCTGGTCACGATGACGGCGGCGGGACGGCCGAGCCCGGCCTCGCGGCGCTGGAACTCCTCCACGCGGGCGAGGTAGTCGTAACGGCCGGAGCCGCCGAGCAGCAGCTCGTCCAGCCCGTCGAGGAGGATCACCGGCTGCGCCCCGCCGGCGGCCTCCACGAGCTCGCCGTAGGAGACCTCCTCGCCGAGCACGGCGGCGATGGCCTGCTCGATCTGCTCGGTGACGTCCGCGCGCGGCGCGACCCCCTGCAGGTCCACCCGGATCGGCAGGAACTCCGAGCGGGCCAGGCGGGCGGCCAGCACCTCGGTCAGCTTGGTCTTGCCGGAGCCGGGGTCGCCGAGCACGAGCAGCGGCGCCCGGGTGGCGCGCAGCGAGGTGAGGTGCCCGACGAGGAACGCCTCGGTGTCGGGCAGCAGCCGCTGGTCCTCCCACCAGCCGTCCAGCGTGGGCGAGGCGTCGCGGGTCAGCTCGGCCACCCGGCAGCGCGGGGTGAGGTAACCCTCGCCGAGCAGCGGCAGGTAGACGTCCTCGGGCAGCTTGCCGGCCAGCAGGAGCGGCTGGTCGAGCAGGTTGGCGGCCATCCTGGCCAGGTGGACCATGGGGCGGTCGCCGACGCGGGGCGGCGCCAGCTCGGCCAGCAGCCACGCCACCCTGGACAGCGCCGTGGAGGGCTGGGGGCGTTCGGTGACCAGGCTGCGCACGCCGAACTCGTGACTGTCGAGGGCCAGCGAACGGTAGTTCTCGTCATAGACGCGCAGGGCGTGGGCGGGCGGGCCCTCGGCGAGCATCCGGGGCAGCAGGATCTGGTCGTCGTGGCTCAGCTCGTCCCAGACGGGCAGGCCGGCGACGTAACCGGCCAGGGCCTCCGACATGCGCGCGTAGGCACGTTCCACCGCCTGGCGGGTCTCGCCGAACGGGATGTGCGGCTCGGGGGTGGGCAGGCGCTCCAGCATCAGGGCGGCCATCAGGCGGGCGAAGCGCTCGGGGGTCGGCACGCCGCGCGCGATCTTCTCGGTACGGTCGAGCTGCTCCAGCGTGAACGGCAGCTTGGCCTCACCGAGCGCCTCGAAGTAGGCGGAGACGACGATGACGGCGTGCGCGGCGGCCAGGCGCTGGGTGCGGGTGTGCCGGTCGACGCCGCCGCGCAGCTCCGGCAGGCGGCCGAGGACGTCCTCGCCGTAGCGGACGACGGAGGCGCGCATGTCGGCCACGCCCATGACGAGCTGCCCGGCGCCGGCCAGCGGCCACCCGCTGCGCTCGGCCGCCGCGCCGAACCCGATCACCTTGGCGAGCCTGCCGTCCTTGCAGCCGAGGATCCGCAGGGCGTCGGCGTAGCTCGGGGTCTCGATCATGGCCTTCTCCCGGGGACTGGGGTTGTCCCGTCAGCGCTGGGTGCCGCGGTCACATTCCTTTCATGCCCGTTTCATCGCCTCGGCGATCTCCGGCAGGGCGGCGGGGTCCTCGATCGTGGACGGGGTGGCGTACGGGCGGTCGTCGGCGATGTCACGCATCGTGCCGCGCAGGATCTTGCCGGAGCGGGTCTTCGGCAGCCGGGCGACCACGACGGCGCGGCGGAAGGCGGCGACCGGGCCGATGCGCTCGCGCACCAGGGCGATCAGCTCGCGCTCCAGCTCCCCGGGGTCGCGCTCACAGCCGGACTTGAGCACCGCGAAGCCGACCGGGACCTGTCCCTTGACCTCGTCGGCCACGCCGATGACGGCGCATTCGGCCACGTCGGGGTGACCGGCCAGGACCTCCTCCATGGAGCCGGTGGACAGCCGGTGCCCGGCGACGTTGATGACGTCGTCGATGCGGCCCATGACGTAGAGGTAGCCGTCGGCGTCGAAGTGGCCGCCGTCGCCGGTCAGGTAGTGGCCGGGATGGCGTTCGAGGTAGGAGGAGTGGAAGCGGGCCTCGTCGCGGTAGAGGGTGGGCAGGGCGCCGGGCGGCAGCGGCAGCTTGACCGTGACCGAGCCCTCGGCGCCGGGCGGGCAGTCGTTGCCGGCGGCGTCCAGGACGTGCACGTCCCAGCCGGGCACGGGCTTGGTCGGGGATCCTGGCCTGGCCGGCAGGGTCTCGATGCCGACGCAGTTGGCGGCGATGGGCCAGCCGGTCTCGGTCTGCCACCAGTGGTCGACGACGGGGACGCCGAGCAGGCCGGCGGCCCAGTGGTAGGTGTCGGGGTCGAGGCGCTCGCCGGCGAGGAAGAGGTGCCGCAGCCCGGACAGGTCCCACTTTTTCGCGAATTCTCCGGAGGGGTCCTCCTTCTTGATGGCGCGGATCGCGGTCGGCGCGGTGAACAGCGTCCGCACGCCGTGCGTGGCCACCACCCGCCAGTACGCGCCGGGGTCGGGGGTGCCGACGGGCTTGCCCTCGTACAGGACGGTCGTGCAGCCGGCCAGCAGCGGGGCGTAGACGATGTAGGAGTGGCCGACGACCCAGCCGACGTCGGAGGCCGCCCAGAAGACCTCGCCGGGGGCGGCGCCGTACACGTTGGCCATGCTCCAGTGCAGCGCGACGGCGTGGCCGCCGTTGTCGCGCAGCACGCCCTTCGGCGCGCCGGTGGTGCCGGAGGTGTAGAGGACGTAGAGCGGGTCGGTGGCGGCCACGCTCACGCAGGGGGCGGGCGCGGCGGCGCGCACGGTCGCGGCCCAGTCGAGGTCGCGGCCCTCGGTCAGCTCGGCGAGGCACTGCGGGCGTTGCAGGATCACGCATCGCTCAGGCCGGTGGGCGGCCTGCTCCAGCGCCGCGTCCAGCAGCGGTTTGTACGCCACCACCCGGCTGGGCTCGATGCCGCAGGAGGCCGACAGCACGACCTTGGGCCGGGCGTGGTCGACGCGCACCGCCAGCTCGCGGGCGGCGAACCCGCCGAACACCACCGAGTGCACCGCCCCGAGGCGCGCGCAGGCGAGCATGGCGACCACGGCCTCGGGCACCATCGGCATGTAGATCACGACGGTGTCGCCAGCGGTTACGCCGAGGTCGCGCAGCATGCCCGCGGTGCGCGCCACCTCGTCGAGCAGCTCGGCGTAGCTGAGCACGCGCACGCCGCCGGTGACGGGGCTGTCGTGGATCAGCGCCGGCTGCTCACCACGGCCCGCGGCCACGTGCCGGTCGAGCGCGTTGTGGCAGGTGTTGAGCCGCCCGTCGGGGAACCAGCGGCCGTCGGGGCCGAGGACCGTGGCCGGAGCCGTGTCCCAGTCGATGCCGCGGGCCGCCTCGGCCCAGAACTCCTCGGGATGCCGGATGCTTCGCCGGTACGTCTCGTCATAACCAGCCACTTATCGATCAGACCAGCCGCCGGGGCCCCGGCGCAAGTGCCCGGCCCGGCGGCGGCCCGATCGTTTCGCGGCCCGATCGTGTGGGCGGTCAGCCGGCCGACAGCACCAGCCGGACGGCGAAGGTGTGGTACCCGGCCCGCTCGAACGCCTTCACCATCGGCACGTTGCCGCGGTCGGTGTCGGCGACGACGCGCTCCACGCCCCGCTCGGCGTGACAGCGGGTGATCTCGCCGAGCAGGTCGTCCACGTAGCCGTGGCCGCGGTGCTCGGGCACGACGCCGAGGTAGCCGACCACGGGCCCGGCGTTGTTGGCCGACGGCAGCGCGACGCCCACCAGGGAGTTGTCCTCGGCCGAGTACGCCAGCCGCCACCACGACCGGTCCCCCGGCATCTCCCGGTAGTCGGCGACCTCCTGGCGCGCCTGCTCCTCCGGGTCCATGGTGCGCAGGGCCAGCCGGGTGGCGTGGTCGAGCGTTCCCTCCGCCACCCGGCGGAACGCCGCCACGAACGCCTCGTCGTCGTCCTCGCCGCGGAAGACCAGCCGGCCCGACGGCTCGGGCACGGGCTCGCCGGCCGTCCACGCGAGCCGCAGGCGTTCCAGCTCGTCGGTGAGCCCGGCGCGGCCGGCCGCCTCCTGGCGCCAGCCGAGCCCGGCGGCGGCCTTCGGGTCCTCGCGCCAGCCCTCGGACAGGAACACGTGGTACGCCGGGCGGTCGCCGAACGCGGCGTGGCCGCGCTCCAGCAGCTCGGCGGCCAGCGCGACCCGGTCGCGGACGGACGGGTGGACGTAGACGCAGTCGAGGGCGAGCGGCCGCCCGTCGGGGAAGCCCCACCAGACGGCGCGGGCCAGGATGTCGCCGGTGTCCTCGTCGAGGGCCAGCCAGATGCGGTCGTGGCGGTAGTGCCCGCTCTCCAGGAACGACAGGAGGCGGTCAGGGTGGGCCCAGCTGACGGACTCGTCG
Source organism: Nonomuraea sp. LP-02 (assembly GCF_036289125.1). Classification (NCBI taxonomy): domain Bacteria; kingdom Bacillati; phylum Actinomycetota; class Actinomycetes; order Streptosporangiales; family Streptosporangiaceae; genus Nonomuraea; species Nonomuraea sp. LP-02. Next base: position 2,381,969 of record NZ_JAXCLK010000001.1, read on the forward strand.
ACGACGCAGCCGAGCAGGCGGTCTAGGTCGTCGCCGACCGCGGTACGGAAAAGCACGATTCCTCCGAGAAGGGGAAGAGGGCGCGCGGAGCGCCCAGGGCAGTGCCGAACATCTCAGCGCCTCCTTTCTTCCGACTTTTCGGCGTCAGCGGGCACTGTATCGCAAAGAACGCGAAAGGATGGGCTCGTGAGGTCCTACGACGACGAGACGCTGCCCCTGCAGCCGCCCATCCGGCTGCCCGACGAGGCCACGCTGGCCGCGGCCGTCCGCGCCGCCCCGCTGGCCGAGGAGCTGGGAGCGGAGGAGCTGGGAATTGAGCGCGGCGACGCCGAGGTGCTGGCCGCCTGGGCGGACCACTGCAGGGAGCGGCTGGCCGCCGACGAGGGGCTGCTGGTGGAGCTCATCCGGCTGTTCCTGTCCCGTGAGCCGGTCAAGGGGGAGGCGCCGGAGACGCTGTCGGGGCTCGGGCTGGTGCGGACGGCGGAGCCGTACACGCTGAGCTGGCTCGGCCTCTGGGCGGCCCGGCTGATCATCGCCGACACCACCGGGCAGGAGATCCCCGTCATGGGCTCGCTCGCCGAGGCCGACGCGGCGACGCTGCTGCACGCGCTGCGCTCCTATCCCGAGGCCGAGCGCGACGAGGAGCTGGCCGGCTGGCTGAAGGGCCGCGACCGGGACGACGCCGTCGCCTCCCTGGCCGCCGCGCTCGCCACGGTCAGCCCGCTCAGCCGGGCGGTCGGCGTCGAGGTGCTCTCCCACGACCTCGGCGACGAGGGCCGGCACGCGCTGCTGCGGCTGCTGGAGGAGCCGAAGCTGGGCGCGGTGATCGCGGCCAGGACGGCGAACCCGCAGCGGCAGCCGGTGCCGGAGGAGATCGCGTGGGTGCTGGTGGACATGGCGGCGGCGCTGCTGGAGTTCGGCGACGCGCCGGACGAGGTGATCAAGTCGATCGCCATGGGGATGAACTCCGAGGAGCAGGCCGCGACGATCGCGATCCTGGCGTTCGGCGACCATCCGTGGACCGGGCGGGTGCTCCAGGTCTTCATCGACCACCATCCGGACGAGCGGATCGCGGCCGCCGCCAGGAAGGCGCTGCGGCGGCTGCGCGGCCTGTCGGACCACCGCGCCTGAGCCGCGAGCCCTGGGCGTGGGACGGGGCCCGCCCGTGATCCGGCCGTGATCGGCGGCCCGCCGGTGACGGTAGAGTCGGCTCGGTGACGAAGCATACGATCTCCCCGCAGAACAGCATCCTCGGTGAGGCGTTCGCCTGCGCGTGCGGCGTCATCCTCGGCGGCCGGATGACGGCCGAGCTCCACGCGGCCGAGAACAACCTCTGCTCGGCCTGCCTCGGCTCGGCCGAGGAGGAGGTCGCGCCGGGCCTGTCGCGCGGCTGCACGTCCTGCGCGGGCAGCGGGCGGCGCAAGGAGCAGATCACCTGGCAGCTCGCCCACGCCGAGGCGGAGAACCTCATCACCATGAGCGTCGTACGCGGGATCGTGGCCCGCTTCGACGGGCCGTTCCGCCTGTCGGAGATCGCCGACACGGTGCGCACCGGCCTCGGCCTGCCCGCCGGGCGGCTGCCCGTGGGCCCGCGGGTGCGCGACCTGCTGCTGCAGCTGCAGGCCGCGGGCGAGATCGCCATGCTGTCGGCCCCTGACGAGATGCTGGGCACCGACATGGTCCTCTACCGCGACCCGCAATGGCAGCGCGCCCGCACCCTCGGCATCTGACGACTGCTCACGTGCGTTCGCAGGGGCTTTCGCGGTGAATCTCGCGGAGGCTGGTGCTCCACGGCGCCTCGCCGACTGCGTCTGCCGGGAGTCTCGGGTCCTTCATCGCCGAGGTCGGGCCTTCACGGCGTTCAGGGCGGTCATGAAACGGGTGAGCAGCGGCCCCATGTCCCCGGCCGGCCAGACCAGGTGCAAGGTGGTGGCGGTGCCCACGAGCCGTCGTGGTGTCACGCCCTCCCGGTGCAGCACTCGATAGGAGTCGGCCATCACGGCCGCGCCGAAACCGGCGGCGACCAGCGCGAGGATCGTCTGAACGGTCCGGCCCCGTGCGCCGATGCGCGGCACGATCCCGGCGTGATGGCACAACGAGGTGATCTCGTCGTGCGCGTGGGGCGCGGCCTCCCGTGGCCACAGCACCAGGGGGATCTCACCGAGCACGGAAACCGGCGCCGGCTCACGGGTCGTGGCGAGCGGATGCCCGGCGGGCAGGAAGAGGGTCAGCGGCTCACGCGTCCAGACCCGGGTGGCGAGGCGGGCGTCGCGGACCGGCAGCCGCTGCACTGCCACGTCGAGGCCGCCGTCCAGGATGCCGGCCGACATCTCGGCGTCGTCGAACAGCTCCACCAGGGACAGCTCGACGCCGGGGAGCTCTGCTCGCAGCCGGCCGAGCGCGTCCCCGAGTGCGCCGTTGATGCCCGATCCGGCGAACCCGACCGTCAATCGACCGGTCTTGCCCTCGGCGGCCAGCCGTACGTCGTGCAGGGCGCCTTCAGCGTCGGCCAGCATGCGCACGGCCCGCCGGAGCAGCGCCTCGCCGGCAGTGGTGGGAAGAAGGCCGCGGCCGGCGCGGGTGAACAGTTCGGCTCCCAAGCGTCTTTCGAGTTCACGTAGTTGCCGGCTCAGGGTCGGCTGGGTCAGCCGGAGGCGGCGAGCGGCCGCGCTGATGGATCCCTCTTCGGCGATCGCGACCATGTAACCCAGCAGCCGCAGATCCATCCATGCCTCCACGGCATGGATGCTATATCGATCGATGCCTCAATGTGGGGCACTCGAGGTCCTCCGGGGAAGAATGGAGCCGTCCCGAAAGTCCTGAAACGCCGGAGCCGTCGTGAAACACCTTGGAGTTCTCGCTCACAGCACGGGAGGAGCCGCCCTTTGCTTCCTCGACTTCTGCGAGGAGGGATTCCGCCGGACCGGTCGCAACGAGCATCCCGACGTCACCATGGACTACATCGCCTTCGGCTACAGCATGCCCGCCTGGGACAGCGGAGATCACGCGGCCGTCCGGGCCACCCTGGCCACCAGCGCGCAGCGGCTCGCCCGGGCCGGCGCCGACTTCTTCGTCTGCCCGGACAACACCGCCCACCTGGCTCTGGAGGCGCCGGGGCCGGACCTCCCGCTGCCGGGTCTCCACATCGCCGAGGTCGTCGCGGACCAGGCAGCGGCCGAGGGGCGCACTCGTGTCGGCGTGCTGGGCACCAGGTACACGATGGACGGACCGCTGTACCCGCGGGCGCTGGCGGCCCGCGGGATCGCCGCGGAACTGCCGGGCGCCGACGACCGCCACCTCGTCAACGAGATCATCTTCAAGGAGCTGGTGAACGGCGTGATCAGCGATGCGTCGCGCCAGGAGTATCTACGCGTCATCGGACGGCTGGCCGACCGGGGCTGCGACGCGGTCGCGCTCGTCTGCACCGAGATCCCGTTGCTGATCACGCCCGATGTCTCCTGCCTGCCGACGCTGGATTCGACCCGTCTGCTGGCCCGCGCGGCCTACGACGTCGCCGTCGGCGAGCGCGCGATGCCGGACTGGCGCGGCGGCCCTCGATGAGCCCGGGACACCGCGGAACGGAGTGGGCGAGGTCTCATCCCGAACAGCGCCTGGAGGAGCTCGGGCTGACGTTGCCGGAGGCCGTCCCTCCGGTCGCGACCTACGTGCCCGCCGTACGCAGCGGTGACCACGTCCACGTCCCGGCTCATCAGGGCGCTACCTGGTGCCCTGCCTGAGCGCCGCGTCAGCCGCGGCCGGCTGGACCAGGAGCGAGTACGCCGCGGAGTTCAGCGGCGACAACACGCGCACCGTCATCCCGCTCGTGCTGGACAAGAGGCGGGCCTACTACGCCGACAAGACCGAGGGGGAGCACTTTCCCGGGCAGGGGCCGTACGCCGTCACGGGCGGCAGATGAGCTCGCCGTGCGGGACGGACAGCCAGCCGTCCCCGGCCGCCGCCCAGGCGCGCCAGCCTTCGGAGATGCGCCGCAGGTCCGCCTCGGTGGCGGCTCCGGTGGCGCGGGCCTGGTCCGCCATGGCGGAGCCGAGGATGCGCTCCGCCCACATGCCGCCCCACCAGGCGCGGTCGTCGGGGGTGGCGAAGCACCAGGTGGAGGAGGTGGCGGTGACGTCGGAGAAGCCGGCGGCGCGGGCCCACGACAGCAGCCGCCGGCCGGCGTCGGGCTCGCCGCCGTTGCCCCGCGCGACCCGCTGGTAGAGGGCCAGCCACTCGTCCAGCTCGGGCAGCAGGGGCCACCAGGCGAAGGCGGCGTAGTCGCTGTCGCGGACGGCGACGTATCCGCCGGGCCTGGTCACCCGGCGCATCTCGCGCAGCGCCCGTACGGGGTCGCCGACGTGCTGGAGCACCTGGTGGGCGTGGACCACGCAGAACGTGTCGTCCTCGAACGGCAGGTCGTGCACGTCGGCGACGGCGAAGTCCACGTTGGTCAGGCCGCGGGCGGCGATCTCGGTCCTGGACAGCTCCAGCGCGTCCGCGCTGACCTCCGAGGCCGTGACGTGGCCTGCCAGGCGGGCCAGGTCGGCGGTGATGGTGCCGGGGCCGCTGCCGACGTCCAGCACCTTCATGTGCGGCTTGAGGTGGGGCAGCAGGTATGCCGCCGAGTTCTCCACGGTGCGCCAGCGGTGTGAGCGCAGCACCGACTCGTGGTGGCCGTGCGTGTAGACGGCGGTCGCCGGACGGTCCATCGCCAAACTCCTTCGTTCGCCTCGGATGCCGTCACCCTAGCGCGCATCTCACCATTCAAGAGAGAACGTCTTACTATACGAGACACTGCTCTCGCGCCCCTACACTGGACACAAGGAGCATTACAGGAGGAACCGTGGGAGAGGTCCGGCCGATCGTGCACGTCGGCGACCCCGTGCTGCATCGTCCGTGCGAGCCGGTCACCCGGTTCGGCGAGGAGCTGGCGGCGCTGGTCGACGACATGTTCGCGAGCATGTACGCGGCGGAGGGCGTGGGCCTGGCCGCCAACCAGATCGGCGTGCCGCTGCGGGTCTTCGTCTACGACTGCCCCGACGCCGACGGCGTGCGCCACAAGGGCGTCGTCGTCAATCCGGCGCTGGAGCCACCCGGCCTCGGCGAGCGCCGGCTCGACACCGGCGACGAGGGCTGCCTGTCGGTCCCCGGCCAGTACGCCCCGCTCCCCCGCCCCGACCGGGCCACCGTCCACGGGTTCGACGCGGCGGGCGAGCCGGTCACGGTGACGGGCACCGGCCTGCTGGCGCGCTGCCTGCAGCACGAGAGCGACCACCTCGACGGGCGGCTCTACATCGACCGCCTGCCCGCCAAGCGCCGCAAGCAGGTGCTGGCCGCCTACCAGGCGACCCAATCCGCGATAGCGGACAATTCACCGCTATAGTGGAGAAATGACGGGCGAAAGTGTGCTGTCCAGCGGGCTGTCCATGGCCGAGCTGGGGCAGCGGGTCCGCGCCGAGCGGCGGACGCGCGGGCTGTCGATCGAACGCCTGGCCGACCTGGCCGGCGTCAGCCGCAGCATGGTCTCCGACATCGAACGCGGCGCCAAGACGCCGACCGTGCTCGTGCTCGACCGGCTGGCCACGGCGCTCGGCACGTCCATCGCCCGGCTGCTGGACGAGCCCGCGCACGGCGCGATGCGGGTGCTGCGCCACGCCGAGCAGCGGGTGCTGCGCGACCCCTCCGGCTGGGAGCGGCGGGTGCTGTCGCCGGTGCTCGGCGACGTGGAGTTCGAGTTCATGCGCACGACCATCGGTCCGGGCGTGGACGCCGGCGAGTTCGCGCCGCACGCGCCAGGGTCGCGGGAGTACCTCGCGGTCGAGCGCGGCAGCCTGCGCCTGACGATCGACGGGCGGGCGCACACGCTGGAGACCGGCGACTCGGCGTACTACCCGGGCGACCGCCGCCACGCCTTCGCCAACGACGGCGCCGACACGTGCGTCTACTACCTCGCCATGGAGCTGGGCACGCCCGGCCACCACGAATCATCAGGGAAGGGACAGCTCGATGACTGACCTGCGCGCCGCCGGTGAGCGGGCGGCCGCCCTCGTGGCCGCGCATCTCGCGGGCGTGCCGGACGGCCCGGTGTGGCAGCCGGTCCCCGACGGCGAGCGCGCCTGGCTGAGCGGCCAGGACCTGCCCGCCGACGGCCGGCCGCTCGACGACCTGCTCGCCGACGTCCGCGCGCACGTGCTGCCGCATCCGATGGGCAACGGCCACCCGCGCTTCTTCGGCTGGGTCAACTCCCCGCCCAACCCGGCGGGCGTGCTCGTCGAGCCGCTGGCCGCCGCGCTCAACCCGAGCTGCGCGGGCGGCGACCACGCCGGGCCGCACCTGGAGCGGGCCGTGGTGCGCTGGCTGGCCGAGCTGACCGGGTTCCCGCATCCGCCCGGCGGCGGGCTGCTGACCAGCGGGGCGTCCATGGCCACGATCGTGTGCCTGGCCGCCGCCCGGCAGCGGGCCGCACTCGCCGACGGCTGGGACGCGCGCGAGGAGGGCCTGGCCGGACGGCCGCCGTTCGTCCTGTACGTCACCGAGGAGGGGCACAGCTGCCTGCACAAGGCGGCCCAGCTCCTCGGGCTCGGCGCGCGGAACGTGCGGACCGTGCCGGTGGACGCGGCCTACCGGATGGACGTGGCCGCGCTGCGCGCGATGGTGGCCGAGGACCTGGCGGCGGGACGGCGGCCGTTCTGCGTGGCGGGCAGCGCGGGCACCGTCAACTCCGGCGCGGTGGACCCGCTCGACGCGATCGCGGACGTGGCGGCCGAGCACGGGCTGTGGTTCCACGTGGACGGCGCCTACGGGGCGCTCGGCGTGCTGGCCGAGGGCGCGGCGCCGCACTACGCGGGCCTGGACCGGGCCGACTCGCTCGCCCTCGACCCGCACAAGTGGCTCGGCGTGCCGGTCGGCTGCGGGTGCGCGCTGCTGCGCGACCCGGGGGCGGCGCGGGCCGCGTTCAGCCTGGTGCCGTCGTACCTGGTGGACGACAACGCGGGCGACCTGGGCTGGCTCGCCGAGTACGGGCCGGAGCAGACCCGCCCCTTCCGTGCGCTGAAGACGTGGGCGACGCTGTCGTCCCTCGGCCGCTCCGGCGTGGTCCGCCTGGTCGAGCACACCACGGGCCTGGCCCGTACGCTGGCGGCGATGGTGGAGCGGGCGCCCGACTTCGAGCCGCTGGCGCCGGTGGTCACGTCGATCACCGCCTTCCGGCACACGCCGTCGTGGAGCGGCGACCTGGACGCGCTCAACCGGGCGATCCCGTTCGCGGTGCAGGCGCGCGGGAACACGTTCCTGACCGGCACCCGGCTCGGCGGCCGGGACGCGCTGCGCGCCTGCTTCCTGCACCCGGACACCACCGAGCGTGACCTGGAGATCCTCCTCGACGAGATCCGGGTGGCGGCCAAGGGCCTCTGAGCAGGTGGGGTGAGGTCCGGGCCGCTCCGGGTAGGGGGCCCCTGACATCCGATCCGCAGAAGGAGGTCCCCATGGCGAGGACCGTGGCAGACGTGATGACAAGGGACCCGGCGGCGGTCGAGGCCGAGCAGCCGGTGTCCGTCGCGGCGGCGCTGATGCGCGAGAACGACGCCGGGGCGGTGATCGTCAACGAGAACGGGCGCATGCAGGGCATCGTCACGGACCGCGACATCACGGTGCGGGTGGTGGCCGACGACAAGGGGCCGGAGACGCCGGTCCGCGAGGCGTGCAGCGCCTCCGTCGAGGCCGTCGGGCCCGACACCGAGATCGACCAGGCGGTCCAGCTCATGCGTACGCACGCGGTGCGCCGCCTGCCGGTCGTCGAGGACGGCCGCGCGATCGGCATCGTGAGCCTCGGCGACCTCGCGATGGAGCGCGACCAGAACTCGGCGCTCGCCGACATCTCCGCCGCCGAGGGCAACCGCTGAGAAACTGTCGGTCGCGGCGGTTACCGTGACCTCGTGTTCACAGTCGAGGATGTACGACGGTTCGCGAGCACCTTGCCGCGCTCGTCGGAGCATTTGATCCGGGACCGCGTGAAGTTCCGGGTAGGCAAGATCGTCTACGTGGCCTTCTCGCGGGACGAGACGCTCATGGGCTTCGGGTTCCCGAAGGAGGAGCGCGAGGCCCTGGTGGCGGCGGAGCCGGCGAAGTTCCTGCTGCCGCGCGAGTCCGACCTGCGCTTCCACTGGGTGGTGGCGCGCACCGCCGCGCTCGACGTGGCGGAGATGCGCGAGCTGGTGCTGGACGCGTGGCGCATGTGCGTGCCCAAGAAGGTCCGCGCCGAACAGGAACTCCTCGCCGCCACCCGCCCGGCCCCCTGACCGCCCCGCCTACCGCGCTGCCTACCGGCCTGGCCACCCCGCCGACCCCACCGTCCCGCCCGCCTGGGGCGGGAGGCGGGTCAGGGGGTCAGGGTGAGGCGGTCGAGGCCGAGGGCGCTGATGAGGAGGCGTTCCTTGCGGTTGCCGAGCAGGCGGGCCGTCCAGTCGGTGAAGCCGCCGTCGCCCACTTCCATCCCGCCCGCGTACACCTTGAAGCACAGGCCGCTGTAGTAGCCCCGGCCGCTCTCCCGCCCCGGGTCGGGGGTGCCGCCGAGGGCGGCGGCGACGCGCTCGAACCGTTCGTCGAGCACCGTGACCCGGGCCTCGGGCTCCCCCGCGCCGCACGCGCGCACCGCCTCGCCCAGGATGGCCAGGTGCTCGGCGGCGTGCTGCCGTTCGAAGGCGTGGTCGCCGGTGTCGCGACCGGCGGTCACCAGCGCGAACAGGGTGAAGTGCGCGAAGCGGGCGGCCCCTTCGACGTGCTGGGCGCGGACGACCCGCTGTACGGCCGCCAGCCGCACCGGCTCGGCCCCGCCCGCGGCGCGGCGGCGGACCGCCGCCTCCAGGGCGAGGGCGTTGGTGGGGTCGGCGGCGACCTCGCCGTTCCTGACGGTGGAGATCACCTTGTTCTGGTCGACGGTGGCGAGGGCCGAGCACGCGCCGAGCGGCGCGACCGGGGAGAGCACGACGGGCTCGAAGCCGGGCGGGAGCGCCGACAGCGCGGCGTCCTCGGCCCGCCGCAGGTCGCGGAACCCGACCCCGCCGGGCGCGGCGAAGCGGTCGTGGCCGTAGCGGCGCAGCACGTCGGCGGGCGAGAGCGCGCCGGCCCTGCGCCGCGCGACCTCCAGCAGCAACGTGGTGAGGTCCGCCCCGGACAGCCGTTCGGCCAGGACGTCGAGGATCTCGGGTCCGCCCGCCTGCCGCAGGACACGGTCGAGTGCGGTCGTTCGCTCAGCCATCCTCCATGCCTACCTGATCTTCACCGGGGCCCGCGAACGCTTTTCCGCCCGCGGGGGCCGGGTCAGGACGTCGCGTCGCGGTAGAGGCCCCTGGTGATGTCGGTGATGCGCTTGACCGAGGTGCCCCATGTGCCGCCCGCCGGGTGCGCGGTCAGCACCGCCATGACGTACCGCTCCCCCGGGCCGACCAGGCCGGTCGTGTGCAGCACGGGACGGCCGTAGTCGGGCACGCCGGAGCCGGAGGCGCGCTGGGCGATCCACGAGACGGGCGCGCCGAGGGCCCTGGCGTCGCGACAGCGGGTGGGCGGCGTGGTGCCGAACCCGGACCAGCCCTGCTTGACGGCGTGCGGGCGGGGCACCGCGTCGGGGATGCCGAAGGTCTGGTCGAAGCCGTCGGTGCCGCAGAGGGCGGCCCGGCGCAGGTGGCCGAGGATGGTGTCGCGGACCCGGGCGTCGGCCCGGTCGAGCAGGTAGCGGTAGGTGCGGACGACGTCGTACGCGCTGAGCGAGGTGTAACCCCAGAAGCCGGGCTTGGACGCGGGCGGCGGCGTGGTGTCGGCGAGGCCGAGCCGGCGCGCGGTGCGCACGATGATCTGCCCCTTGCCGCCCCGGTCCCAGAGGGTGGAGGCGGCGTCGTCGTCGCTGGCCCGCAGCATGACCTTGAGCAGGTCGGCGTCGGTCTTGGGCACGCTCTTGCGCCGCTCCAGGTAGTCGATGGCGATGAGGATCTTCACCACCGACGCCGAGCGGTACTTGCGGTGGGCGTTGCGCGCCGCGACGAACCTGCCCGCCTGCCGGTCGAAGACCACCCACGCCGCCGTCGTCCCCGCGGGCACGCGCGGCGGCCCGGCGGCCACCCCGGCGGGCATCGCGGCGGCGGGCGGTGCTAGGGCGGCGAGGAGGGGGACGGCCGCCACCGCGGCGGCGAGGGAGGTGATGCGCATTCGCCTATAACTACCAGATCCGGCACCGGCACCCTTGACCTTCCCACCGAAGCGGGTATAAACACAGAAGAAACCAACCCGAAACGGCGGTGAATCAACATCATGTACGCCGAGGAGCGGCAGCAGGAGATCCTGCGGAGAGCGCGCGCCGCCGGCCGCGTCGACGTGGTGACGCTGGCCGCCGAGCTCGACGTGACCACCGAGACGATCCGCCGCGACCTCACCGCGCTGGAGCGGGCGGGGGTGCTGCGCCGGGTGCACGGGGGCGCGATCCCCGTCGAGCGGCTCGGCTTCGAGCCGGCGCTGTCCGCCCGCGACGAGGTGATGACGACCGAGAAGGAGCGCATCGCCAAGGCGGCGATCGCCGAGCTGCCCGAGGACGGCTCGGTGATCATCGACGCCGGCACCACCACGGGCCGCCTGGTGCAGGTGCTGCCCGCCGACCGCGAGCTGACCGTCGTGGTCAACTCGCCGCCGCTGGCGACGGCCCTCGCGGCCCGGCCCAACCTGCACGTGATCGTGCTGGGCGGGCGGCTGCGCGGCAACACGCTCGCCACGGTGGACGACTGGGCGCTGCGCCCGCTGGAGCACCTCAACGTGGACGTCGCCTTCATGGGCACCAACGGCTGCTCGCTGGACCGGGGTCTCACGACGCCCGACCCGGCGGAGGCGGCGATCAAGCGGGCGATGGTGCGGGCGGCGCAGCGCAGCGTCCTGCTCGCCGACCACACGAAGTTCTCCAACACCTATCTGGCCACGTTCGCCGAGCTGGCCGAGATCGACGTGGTGGTCAGCGACACCGGGCTCGACGCCGCGCTCGCCGCCGACCTGGCCGCCGCCGGGCCGGAGGTGATCCGGGCGTGATCCTGACGCTGACGCTCAACCCGAGCCTGGACCGCACGATCGAGGTCGCCGCGCTGCGGCGGGGCGAGGTGATCCGCGCCGCCGCGGCCCGTCTCGACCCCGGCGGCAAGGGCGTGAACGTCTCGCGCGCGCTGCTGGCCAACGGCGTGACGGCGCGGGCGGTGGTGCCGTTCGGCGGGGACGAGGGCCGCCAGCTCGTCGGGCTGCTCGCCGCCGAGGGCCTGGACATGGTGACCGTGCCGGTGACCGGGCGCACCCGCTCCAACGTCACGCTGGCCGAGCCCGACGGCACCGTCACCAAGATCAACGAGCCGGGCACCGCCCTGTCCCCCGCCGAGCTCGACACCATCGCCGAGGCGGTGCTCGCCGCCGCCCACACCGGCGGGCAGGGCGCCGACTGGGTGGTCGCCTCCGGCAGTCTCCCGCCAGAGGTGCCCGCCGACGTCTACGCGCGGCTGTGCCGCCGGTTCGCCGAGGCGGGCATCGAGGTCGCGGTGGACACCAGCGGGCCGGCGCTGGCGTACGCGCTCGGCGCCGGGCCCGCCCTGGTCAAGCCGAACCTGGAGGAGCTCGGCCAGGCCACCGGCCGGCCCATCGCGTGCCTCGGCGACGTGGTGGAGGCCGCGCAGGCGCTGCGGGCGGCGGGCGCGCGGGCGGTCCTCGCCAGCCTCGGCGCCGACGGGGCCGTGCTCGTCGAGGACGGCGGCGTCTGGTACGGCCGGGCGCCGGCCATCGAGCCGCGCAGCTCCGTCGGCGCGGGCGACGCCATGCTCGCCGGGTTCCTCGCCGCGGGCGGGCACGGGCCGGAGGCGCTGGCCCGCGCGCTGGCCTGGGGCGCGGCGGCGGCCGGGCTGCCCGGCAGCCGCATGCCGGGGCCCGCCGACATCGATCCGGCGGTCACGGCGGCCGGAGCGCCCGACCCGGCGTGCCCGCTCGCCGTCCCCTTCGTCCCGCCCGCCGATCCGTCCACCGATCTGTCCAGGGGCCTCCTCCCTGGCCCCTCCACCACGAACGCACCCGCTCCTCTGCCGTAGCCCGGCCGCCCCGGCCGGACACCGGCTGCCGAACATCTGCTCAACCCCCCGAAGGAGCAAGTCCATGGCCGACACTTACACACCCCCGGTCGCCGGCACCGGCGTCAAGGCCACCATCCAGCGCATCGGCGGCCATCTGGCCGGGATGATCATGCCGAACATCGGGGCGTTCATCGCCTGGGGCCTGATCACCGCGCTGTTCATCCCGACCGGCTGGCTGCCCAACGAGACCCTCGGCAAGATGGTCGGCCCGATCATCTCGACCCTGCTGCCGGTCCTCATCGCCTACACCGGCGGCCGGATGGTGCACGGTCAGCGCGGAGCGGTCGTCGGCGCGGTCGCGGTGATGGGCGTCGTGGTGGGCACCGACGCGCCGATGTTCCTGGGCGCCATGATCATCGGCCCGCTCACCGCCTTGATCCTCAAATATGTGGACAAGTTCACCGAGGCGCGTACCCGAGCCGGCTTCGAGATGCTGGTGGACAACTTCTCCGCCGGCATCGTGGGCGCCGCGATGGCGGTGGTCGGCTTCCTCGCCATCGGTCCCGTCGTCCAGACCATCACCACCGCCGCCGGACAGGCCGTCGAGTGGCTGATCACCAACAACCTGCTGCCGGTCGCGTCGCTGCTCATCGAGCCGGCCAAGGTGCTGTTCCTCAACAACGCCATCAACCACGGCGTGCTCAGCCCGCTGGGCGTGGCCGAGGCGGCCGAGACCGGCAAGTCGATCCTGTTCATGCTGGAGTCGAACCCCGGCCCCGGTCTCGGGCTGCTGCTGGCCTACCTGCTGTTCGGGCCGCGCGCGCTGCGCCCGAGCACGCCCGCCGCGATGATCATCCACTTCTTCGGCGGCATCCACGAGATCTACTTCCCGTACGTCCTCATGAAGCCGCGTCTCATCGCGGCCGTCATCCTGGGCGGCGCGGCCGGCGTGTTCACCTTCATGGTCACCGGGGCGGGCCTGGTCGCCACCCCGTCGCCGGGCAGCATCTTCGCCTACATCGCGGTCACGCCCAAGGGCGGCTGGCTGGCCTCCAGCCTCGGCATCGTCGTGGCCGCCGCCGTGTCGTTCGCCGTCGCGGCCGTCCTGCTGGGCTTCGGCAGGGGCGAGAAGAAGGACGGCGAGGACGACCCCGGCACCGCCGGCGCCGAGACCGGCGCCGAACCTCTCACCAGCAAGGAGGCCTGACCCATGGCCGGCATCGACAGCAAGGACATCCACAAGATCATCGTCGCCTGCGACGCGGGGATGGGCAGCAGCGTGATGCTCGCCTCCCAGCTCCGCAAGCAGCTCAGGGACAGCGGCGTCACCGTGGAGCACACGCCCGTCAACTCCATCCCGGACGACGCCGACGTGGTGGTCTGCCACACCGGCCTGGCCGCCCGCGCCCGCGCCGCCGCTCCCGGGAAGGTGCTGGTGTCGTTCCAGGTCTTCCTCGGCGACCCGGCCGTGACCAAGCTGGTGAACACCATCAAGAACGGCGGCGTGGTCGATGCGTGAGGACCTGCTCGACCCGCGCGCGGTGCTGCTGCACGAGCGCGCGCCCGACCGCGAGGCGGCGATCCGCCGGTGCGGGCAGGCACTGGTCGAGGTGGGGGCGGTCGCCGAGCCGTACGTCGCGGCGATGCTCGAACGCGAGCGGTCCATCTCGACCTACGTCGGCGAGGGGGTGGCCATCCCGCACGGGACGAACGCCTCCAAGGACGACATCCTGCGCGACGCACTGTGTTTCATACGCTTCCCGGACGGAGTCGACTGGGACGGCGAACAGGTCACGGTCTGCGTCGGCATAGCCGCCCGCGAGGGCGGGCACGTACCCCTGCTGGCGGCGCTGGCCGAGATCCTGCTGGATCCCGACCGCGCCAGGACACTGCGCGAGGCCACCGAGGTCGCGCAGGTGATGAAGGAGCTCACGCTATGAAGGTCGCCAGGTTCCACGCCCCGGGCGACATCAGGATCGAGGACGCGCCCGAGCCCGTCGCCGGGCCGGGCGAGCTGAAGATCCGGGTCCGCAACTGCTCGACCTGCGGCACCGACGCCAAGATCCACAAGTTCGGGCACCACCACATCGTGCCGCCCCGGGTCATGGGCCACGAGATCGCCGGGGAGGTCGTGGACAGCGGCGCCCGGGTGCAGGTGATCGCGGCGATCCCGTGCGGCGCCTGCCCCGAGTGCCTGCGGGGCCGCCGTACGGTCTGCCCCAACCAGGAGTCGATGGGCTACCACTACGACGGCGGCTTCGCCGAGTACATGATCGTCCCGGCGAAGGTCCTGGCGGTCGACGGCGTCAACGCCATCCCCGAGAACGTCGGCTTCGCCGAGGCGTCGGTCGCCGAGCCGCTGGCCTGCGTGCTGAACGGCCAGGAACTGGCCCGCGTCGGGCCCGGCGACGACGTGGTGGTGATGGGCGCCGGCCCGATCGGCTGCCTCCACGTACGGCTGGCGCGGGCGCGCGGCGCGGCCCGGGTGTTCCTCGTGGACGTCAACGCGCAGCGGCTGGCGATGGCCGAGGAGCTGGTGCGCCCGGACGCCGCGATCGACACCGACCCGGTCGAGCAGGTGCTCAAGCTGACCGGCGGCCGGGGCGCGGACGTCGTGATCACGGCGGCGGCGTCCGGCGCGGCCCAGGAGCAGGCGGTGCGGATGGCCGCCCGCCAGGGACGGATCAGCTTCTTCGGCGGCCTGCCGAAGGACGACCCGGTCATCGCGCTGGACGCCAACCTGGTGCACTACCGCGAGCTCACCATCGTCGGCGCGAACGGCTCCAGCCCCGCACACAACGCCGCCGCGCTGCGGCTGGTGTCGGAGGGCGCGGTGCCGGTGGCCGACCTGATCACCCACCGGCTGCCGCTGCCGAGCGTGCTGGACGGGATCGATCTCGTCAGCCGGGGCGCTGCCATCAAGGTCACCATCGAACCCTGACACCTGGAGGCTTTCGTCATGTCACAGCGAACGGTGGCCGTGGCCTCGGCGAGCGGGCTGCACGCCCGCCCCGCCAAGCTGTTCGTGCAGGAGGCGGCGCGCCTCGGCGTGCCGGTGACGGTACGGCTCGGCGAGAAGGCGGTGCCCGCCCGGAGCATGCTGGGTGTCCTGTCCCTGGGGGCCGTCCAGGGGACGGTGGTGACGCTGGAGGCGGACGGGCCGGGGGCCGAGGAGGCGCTGGACGCGCTGGCGGCGCTGCTGTCGCGCGACCTGGACGCGGAAACAGGCGCGGAAACAGGCGCGGAAGAGACTCTCGATGCCTGAGCCGGGCTGGGCCGGGCCCGGGGGGCGGTTGAGCGGGCTCGGGGTGAGCCAGGGGCGGGCGGCCGGTCCGCTGGTGCGGATGGCCGGCCCGCCGAGCCTGCCCGCGCCGCGGCCGGTCGCCGATCCTGAGGCCGAGGCCGCCACCGTCGTCAAGGCGCTGGAGGCGGTGACCGCCGACCTCAACCGGCGGGCCGCCACCGCCCGCACTCGCGGGGGCGGGGGCGCCGGCGGGGAGGCGGCGGAGATCCTGGAGGCCCTCGCCATGATCGCCGACGACCCCATGCTGCGCGAGGAGGCCGAGAGCCGCGCCAGGAGCGGCGCCGACGCGGCCCACGCCCTGGACGCCGCCTTCACCGGCCACCGGGACGCCCTGGCCGCCCTGGGCGGCTACCTCGCCGAGCGGGCCGCCGACCTCGACGACCTCAAGCACCGCGCGGTGGCCGCCGCCCTCGGCCTGCCCATGCCGGGCCTGCCCGATCCCGGTCATCCGTACGTGCTGGTCGCCGGGGACCTCTCCCCCGCCGACACCGCCGGGCTGGGCCCGGACGTGCTGGCGCTGGTCACCGAGCGGGGCGGCCCGACGAGCCACACGGCGATCCTGGCCCGCGCGCGCGGCCTGCCCGCCGTGGTCGCCTGCCCGGCGGTCGCGGACGTCCCCGACGGCACGATCGTCGGCGTGGACGGCGCGAGCGGCGAGATCGCCCTCGGCCTCACCCCGGAGCAGGCGGCCGAGGTCATGGAGCGCGACCGCGCCGAGCGGGCCAGGCTGGCCGCCGCCACCGGCCCCGGCCGGACCGCCGACGGCCATCCGGTCAGGCTGCTGGCCAACATCGGCTCGGCCGCCGACCTGCGGCCGGGGGCGGAGGGCGTGGGCCTGTTCCGCACCGAGTTCCTGTTCCTCGACCGCAAGCAGCCTCCCTCGCCGGAGGAGCAGACGGCCGCGTACGCCGAGGTGTTCGAGCGGGCCGAGGGCCCGGTGATCGTCCGGACCCTGGACGCGGGCACCGACAAGCCCCTGCCCTTCCTCGGCCTGCCCGAGGAGCCCAACCCGGCCCTGGGGGTGCGCGGGCTGCGCGTGGACCGCCTGCTGCCCGATGTGCTCGACGCGCAGCTCGCCGCGATCGCCGAGGCGGCCCGCGCGACGGGCGCGGACGTGCGGGTGATGGCGCCGATGGTGACGACGCCCGCGGAGGCGGCCGGCTTCGCCCGCCGGGCCCGCGCGGCGGGCATCGCGCAGGCAGGTGTGATGGTGGAGGTGCCGGCCGCCGCGCTGCGGGCCGCCGAGCTGCTGCGCGAGGTGGACTTCCTCAGCATCGGCACCAACGACCTGGCCCAGTACACCTTCGCCGCCGACCGGCAGCATCCGGCCCTCGCCGACCTGCTCGACCCGCGCCAGCCCGCCCTGCTGGGGCTGATCGAGGCGTGCGCCGCCGCGGGACGGGAGGCGGGCAAGCCGGTCGGCGTCTGCGGCGAGGCGGCGGGCGATCCCGCCGTCGCCCCGCTGCTGGTGGGCCTGGGGGTGACGAGCCTGTCCATGGCGCCGTCCTGCGTCCCGCTGGTCCGCGAGGCACTGGCGGGGCTGACGCTGGAGGAGTGCAGGGAGCTGGCCCGCGACGCGCTCGCCTGACCGCGCCCGTCCTACCGCGCCCGCCCGACCCGGGCCCGCCTAGCCGGCGGGCGCGGGCTCGTGGGCGCGGAGCTGGAGGGTGTCGCCATCGACGTCCACCGTGACCTTGCCGCCTTCGGTGACCTCGCCGGTGAGCAGCATGGTGGACAGCCGGTTGTCCAGCTCACGCTGCACGGTACGGCGCAGCGGCCGGGCGCCGAACTCGGGCTGGTAGCCGCGCTGGGCGAGCCAGTCCTTGGCGGCGTCGGTGACCTCCAGCGTGACGTTCTGGCCGCGCAGCCGCTGCCGGGTGCGTTCCAGCAGCAGGTCCACGATCTGGCGGAGCTGGTCGCGTTCGAGGCGCTTGAAGATGATCGTCTCGTCGATGCGGTTGAGCAGCTCGGGACGGATGGAGCGGCGCAGCAGCTCCATGAGCCGGCCCTCCAGCGTGCCGGGGTCGCCGGCGGCCTCCAGGATGAGCTGCGCGCCGATGTTGCTGGTCATGATGACGACGGCGTTGCTGAAGTCGACGGTGCGGCCCTGGCCGTCGGTGAGGCGGCCGTCGTCGAGCAGCTGCAGCAGGATGTTCATGACGTCGGGGTGGGCCTTCTCGATCTCGTCGAGCAGGATCACGCAGTGCGGGCGGCGGCGGACGGCCTCGGTGAGCTGCCCGGCCTCCTCGTAGCCGACGTAGCCGGGCGGCGCGCCGATGAGCCGCGAGACCGTGTGCCGCTCCTGGAACTCGCTCATGTCGATGCGGACCATGTGGTCCTCGCCGCCGAACAGGGCCGCGGCCAGCGCCCTGGCCAGCTCCGTCTTGCCGACGCCGGTCGGGCCGAGGAACAGGAAGCTGCCGATGGGCCGGTTCGGGTCCGACAGCCCGGCGCGGGCGCGGCGGACGGCCTCGGCGATGGCGGTGACGGCCTCGTCCTGGCCGATGACGCGCTCGTGCAGGTGCTCCTCCAGCCGCATGAGCCGGTCGCGCTCCTGCTCGGTGAGCTGGGTGACGGGGATGCCGGTGCGGCGCGAGACGACCTCGGCGATGTCCTCCACCATGACCTGCGGGACGTCGTCGTGGCCGTGACGGGCGCGCTCCAGCTCGGGGCGGAGCTTGTCGATCTGGGCGGTCAGCTCCTTGGCCCGGTCGAAGTCGTCGGAGGAGACAGCCTGGTCCTTGTCGCGGCGCAGCGCGTCCAGGCGTCCCTCCAGCTCGCGTACGTCGCTGCCGGGGGTGCGGGAGCGCAGCCGCACCCGGGCGGCGGCCTGGTCCATGAGGTCGATGGCCTTGTCGGGCAGGAACCGGTCGGTGATGTAGCGGGCCGAGAGGGTGGCGGCGGCGTCCAGTGCCTCGTCGGTGATGCGGACCTGGTGGTGGGCCTCGTAGGCGTCGCGCAGCCCGGCCAGGATCTCGACCGTCTGCTCCACGGTCGGCTCGGCGACCAGGATCGGCTGGAAGCGGCGTTCGAGCGCGGCGTCCTTCTCGATGTTCTTGCGGTACTCGTCGATGGTGGTGGCGGCGATGACGTGCAGCTCGCCGCGGGCCAGGGCGGGCTTGAGGATGTTGGCGGCGTCCATGCCGCCCTCGGCCGAGCCGGCGCCGACCAGGGTGTGCACCTCGTCGATGAAGACGATGATCTCGTCGGCGTGCGCGCGGACCTCGTCGACGACCTTCTTGACGCGCTCCTCGAACTCGCCCCGGTACTTCGACCCGGCGACCATGCCGGTCAGGTCGAGGGCGATCACCCGCCGGTCCTTCAGCGTGTCGGGGACGCCGCCGTTCACGATGCGCTGGGCGATGCCCTCGACGATCGCGGTCTTGCCGACGCCGGGCTCGCCGATCAGGCACGGGTTGTTCTTGGTGCGGCGCGAGAGCACCTCGATGGACTGCTCGATCTCGTCCTCGCGGCCGACGACCGGGTCGATGCGGCCCTGTCTGGCCTCCTCGGTGAGATCGCGGCCGTACTCGTCGAGCGACGGGGTGTCGCCGCCCCGGCGGGTGGTCTCGCCGGGGCGGGCCGCCGCGGAGGCGAGGGACTCCTGCAGCTCGTTGGCCGAGACACCCTGCTCCCGCAGCAGGCGGGCGGCGGCGGAGTCGGGGTTGGCGGCCAGCGCGAGCAGCAGATGCTCGGGCCCGATGTACGACGACTCCAGCGCCCGCGAGATCCGCTGCGCGTCCAGGATGGCGCGTTTGGCGGCCGGCGAGAGCGTGGTGGGCGGCTCGGGGGCCTCGCCGGGCGTGGCGAGCTCGTCGACCCGGGCGCGCAGCCGGTCCACGTCCACGCCGGCGGCGCGCAGCAGCGACCGGGTGGCGTCGGTGTCGATGAGGGCGCCGAGGAGGTCGAGCACGTCCAGGTCGGGGGCGCCGCGCTGTCCCGCCCTCTCGACGGCCTGCCGCAGGGCGTCCCTGGCCGAGGCGCTGAGCAGCCGCCCGACGTCCGCCCGCTGGACGCCGGGCCGGGACGGCGGCCAGCCTTCCATGCCGCCGAACACCCGGCCCGTCAGCTCCTCGAACCCTCTGAACGGGTCTCCGCCGAAAAACGACCTGAACGGCATGTCCGCCATGGATGTCCCCTTTCACGTTCCGAAGGGGCTCCTAGCCACCCGCGCCGCGCCTCAATGCCAGCGTTCGGCAAAAGCTGCGGCGGCGGGGGCGCTCACTCGTTCGTCGCGACGAGATCGATGACGGGGGTGTCGCCGGAGACGAGCTCGTACGTGCGGTGCGCGGTGCCCGGGTTGTCCAGCAGTGCCATGATGACGGCGGCCACGTCGTCGCGCGGCACCGCGCCCGGCGGCACCTCGGGGGCCAGCCGGACCAGGCCGGTGCCGGGCTCGTCGGTGAGGCGGCCGGGGCGCAGGATGGTCCAGGCCAGGTCGTCGCGGCGGCGCAGGTCGTCCTCGGCCGCGGTCTTGGCCGCGATGTAGGCGGCCCACACCTCGTCACCGCCGGGCGCGGGCGGCTTGCCCGCGCCCATGGAGGAGATCTGGATGAAGCGCCGCACCCCGGCCCGCTCGGCGGCGTCGGCCATGAGCACGGACGCACCCCGGTCGACGGTGTCCTTGCGGGCCGCGCCGCTGCCGGGCCCGGCGCCGGCCGCGAACACGACGGCGTCGGCGCCGCGCAGGACGTCGGCGACCTGCTCGACCGAGGCCGTCTCCAGGTCGCACACCACGGCCTGCGCGCCGGTGGCCTCGACGTCGGCGACGTGCGCCGGGTTGCGCACCAGGCCGACCGCGCCCTCCCTGAGCCGCGCCGCCAGGCGCAGCGCGATCTTGCCGTGGCCGCCCGCGATGATGATCCGCATGCGGTCATGGTGTCATGGAGCGATGACGGAGTTCCCGCACGCGCCCACCCCGGCGTTTCTGTTCGACCTCGATGGCACTTTGATCGACAGCGTCTACCAGCACGTGATCGCCTGGCGGCAGGCGCTGTCGGGGATGGGGATCGACCTGTCGGTGTGGCGGATCCACCGTCGCATCGGGATGAGCGGCGGGTTGTTCGTCAGCGCGCTGCTGCGTGAGACCGGGCTCAAGCTGTCGCGCGAGCAGATCGAGCGGCTGCAGGTCGCCCACATGGAGGCGTACGAACGGCAGGCCGACTCGGTGCGCCCGCTGCCCGGCGCGCCGGAGCTGCTGGCCGAGCTGACCGCGCGCGGCGTGCCGTGGGCCATCGCGACCAGCGGCTACGCCCGCACCGCGCGGCTCGCGCTCGGCCTGCTCGGCCTGCCGGAGGACACGCCGATGGTGACCCGCGACCTGGTGCGCAGGGCCAAACCGGACCCCGACCTGTTCCTCGCCGGAGCGGCGCTGGTCGAGGTGGACCCGGCCCATGCCATGGTGGTGGGCGACAGCGTCTGGGACCTGCTCGCCGCCCGCCGGGCCGGCGCGCTCGGCATCGGCCTGCTGTCCGGCGGGTACGGCAGGGACGAACTGGAACGCACGGGCGCTTTCAGGGTCTACGCCGACCCGGCGGACATGCTGGAGCGGCTGGACGAGCTGGGCGTGCGGCTCGACGATTGACACCCGGAACAAAAAGCCGAACTCCCCGGCTGGATCATGCGTATTCACCGTAAGAGGAGCTTGAATATGGATTTGGCAGACATCGGCGTCACCGGCCTGGCCACCATGGGGCGCAACCTGGCCCGCAACCTCGCCAGGCACGGCTACGCCGTCGCGGTGCACAACCGCACGCACAGCCGCACGCAGCAGCTCGTCAAGGAGTTCGGCGGCGAGGGCACGTTCGTGCCGTCGGAGGACCTCGCCGGCTTCGTGGCCTCGCTGAAGCGGCCCCGGCGGGCGATCATCATGGTCAAGGCCGGCGCGGGCACCGACGCGGTCATCGACCAGCTCGCCGCGCTCATGGAGCCCGGCGACATGATCGTCGACGGCGGCAACGCCCACTACGCCGACACCCGGCGGCGCGAGGCCGCGCTGCGCGAGCGGGGGCTGCACTTCGTCGGCACCGGCATCTCGGGCGGCGAGGAGGGCGCGCTGCTCGGGCCGAGCATCATGCCCGGCGGCTCGGCGGAGTCGTGGGAGGCGCTCGGGCCGATCCTGCAGGACATCGCGGCCAAGGTGGACGGCGTGCCGTGCTGCGTGCATGTCGGCCCGGACGGCGCGGGACACTTCGTCAAGATGGTGCACAACGGCATCGAGTACTCCGACATGCAGCTCATCGCCGAGTCCTACGACCTGCTGCGGCAGGCGCTCGGCGTCACCCCGTCCGAGCTCGCCGGGGTGTTCCGGGAGTGGAACGAGGGCGACCTCGGCTCCTACCTGATCGAGATCACCGCCGAGGTGCTGGAGCAGGTGGACGCCGAGACCGGCCGGCCGTTCGTGGACATCGTGGTCGACCAGGCCGAGCAGAAGGGCACCGGCCGCTGGACCGTGCAGAGCGCCCTCGACCTCGGCGTGCCGGTGACCGGCATCGCCGAGGCGACGTTCGCGCGGGCGCTGTCCGGACATCCGGAGCAGCGGGCCGCCGCCGCCTCGCTCGCCGGGCCGAACCTGTCCGGCGTGGACGGGCGCGAGCTGGTCGAGGACGTACGGCAGGCCCTGTACGCCTCCAAGATCGTGGCGTACGCGCAGGGCTTCGACCAGATGGCCGCCGCCTCGCGGGAGTACGACTGGGACCTCGACCTCGGCGCGATGGCGACCATCTGGCGGGGCGGCTGCATCATCAGGGCCAAGTTCCTCGACCGCATCCGCGCCGCCTACGACGCCGACCCGCACCTGCCGACGCTGCTGGCCGACCCGACGTTCGCGGGCGCGCTGGCGGCGGCGCAGGAGTCGTGGCGGCGGGTGGTGACCACGGCCGTGCGGATCGGCGTGCCGACGCCCGGCTTCTCCTCGGCGCTCGCCTACTACGACGGGCTGCGCCGCGAGCGGCTGCCGGCCGCGCTGGTGCAGGGGCTGCGCGACTACTTCGGCGCCCACACCTACCGCCGGGTCGACAAGGAGGGCGCCTTCCACGTCGACTGGTCGGGCGACCGCGTCGAGCGGCCCGCCTGATCGCCGCTATCTGCTGATGCGGGCGACCGGGTTGGCCACCGCCGTCACCAGGCAGAAGCCGAACGGCCCTGCCGTGTCGTGCATGGTGACCTGCCCGGTCGCGACGCCGCTCGCGCTGAGGTGGCCGGTCGCCTCGACGCCGATCAACTCGCCCTCGGGCACGCGGGCCAGGGTGAGCGTGTAGTCGGCGTTGATGAAGCCAAGCCCGCTCGTGCCGACGTTGGCGAGCGGGCTGGCGAAGTCGGCGGCCAGCGCGGCGCGCACGACCGGCGTCACCGGCTCGTCGTCCACCAGCGGGTACGTCTCGCGCATCCACACCCGCCCCGGGCCGGGCTCGCCCCACTCGGTGATCCGCCACAGGTCGAACGGCGGCTGCCAGCCCTGGGCGGAGACCGGCTCGTGCTCGGGCGGGCGCTCGTCCCAGGCGGGGGTGACGATGCTCTGCTCGCCCTCGGGCTGCTCGCCCTGCCGCAGCAGCACGGCGGTGACCCGGCCGATCGGGCCCTGGTCGGTGGACAGGACGGCGTCGGCGACGCGGATCCGGCGCCCGTCCCTGACCAGGGTGGTCTCGACGGTGACGGGCAGCAGCGGGCTGTTGCGGAACAGGTCCACCGTCAGCCGGGCGAAGTGCATGCCCGGCTCGGCGTACCGCTCCTCCAGGGCGCGGGCGGCGAGCCCGCCGAGGAGGCGGCCGTGGAGCATGTCGGGGGACCAGGGGCTGCGGGCGTGGGGCGCGGGCACCAGCTCGCCCTGCTTGCGGGTGAAGAACGCTGTCGTCGGCGGCACAGAATGAGATTCTAGAGCAGGATCGCCACCCGGCCCAGGGCGGCTGCGCCGGATTGGATTTTCGCCCGTCATGGGCCATAAGCTCACCCAATGCGTGATCTAGGTGAGGACCCCCGGCCCGCCCGTGGCGCGGTACGCGAGATCCACGTCCTCGACGGAAAGGCGACCCTGGCCTACGCCCCCGACCTGGACGGCCTGGCCGATCCTGGGGAGATCGTCTGGGCGTGGGTGCCGTACGAGGAGGACCCGTCCCGCGGCAAGGACCGCCCCCTGCTGGTCGTGGGCCGCACCGGCCGCCGGCTGCTCGGCATGATGCTCTCCAGCAAGGGCGACGACGGCCCGGAATGGCTGCCGATCGGCCCGTGGGGAAGCGACGGGCGGGTCTCGTACCTGCGGCTCGACCGGGTCTTCGTGCTGGACGAGGACGACCTGCGCCGCGAGGGCGCGGTCCTCGACGCCGACCGCTTCACCCGCGTGGCGGCCCGCCTCATGAAGCTCCACGGCTGGGAGGCGGGCCGCTAGCTGTCGTGGCCGGTGCTCAGTCCGCGTACTCGAGGCCGGCCTGGCGCTCGGCGGTGACCTCCAGGCCGACCACGCCCGCACGCGCGGGCACGGCCTTGAAGACGATCCAGTCGCCGCCCACCTGGTCCGCGGCCAGCGGTTCGACCTTGTACCCGCCCTCATGGACCACGACGCGGCGGAACTCCGCGCCCAGGCCGCGCCTGCCGACCTCGTCCAGCACCTCGTCGACGGTCCGGCCGCTCACCTGAGATCGCAGTCCGCCGGCTCCCTGCGGGCGCCGATGGGCACGTTCATCGGCGTGGCGCCGCCGCCCAGGCTCACAATCTCCCCGACCGCGCTGGGCGAGACCGGGATCACCCTGAGCTCGACGTTGAGACCGAGTGAACGGAACGCCTCGGAGAACTTCCGCTGGTCCGCGTAGGGGTCCTTGATCCGGGCGACGTAGGTGCCGGCCTCCTCGTGGATCTCCACCGCGGAGTTGGCGTAGGAGGTCGCGGCGCCGCCGAGCAGGCCCGGTCCGAGGACGACGCCGAGGACGAGGACGCCGGAGGCGGCGATCCCGAGCAGCGCGCGACGCCTGGGGCGACGCGGGAGCGCCGCCGCCTTGGTGTCCCGCTCCTGGGCGATGATGTCGGCGAACAGCGCCTGCGCGCGTGCGCCGCCGGCCCGCCCGCCTGGTTCGTCCGGACTGATCCTGGCCAGCGGCCTCAGCAGCTCGTTGATCTCGTCGATGTCCCTCATAGTGACCTCCCCGTGGGCACGACCGCGTCGGTCGGCGTGAATCGGACGTCGGCCGCTTCGAGCGCCCGGGACAGGCGTCTGCGCGCGCGGTGGAGCCGGATACGGACGGCGTTGCGGGACAGCCCCAGCATCGTGGCGATCTCCCTGCGGTCCAGGCCCTCCCACGCGACCAGCGCGAGCAGCTCGCGATCGGCCTCGGGAATCGTCGCGAACGCCTGGGCGATCGCGTTCCTCTCGACGCTGTGGTCGGCGAGGCCGCCGTAGAGGTCGGCCATCTCCGCGTCGAGGTCCCGGTGCCGCGCCTGTCGGCCCAGCGCGCTGCGGCGGTGGTCGGCCAGCACGTTGCGGGCCACTCCGTAGACCCAGAGCCTCGCCTGCGCGCCCGGGGGCAGTTCGTCGATCTTGCGCCAGACGATGACGGAGGCGCTCCGATCATTTCGCCCGGAACCGAAGAAACCCGTCCGCGTGAGGGGTCAGCCTTCGGGCCCGCCCGTCCCCACAGCCGAGGCCCTCCCTCGCCGGGCCGCGAACGCCGTCCAGCCGTGCCAGGCGAGCACGTAGCAGGCGAGGACCAGCGCCGCTCCGTCCGTGCCGCCCAGGATCGTGCTGCGTACCAGGTCGTAGTCGCTCACCGCGGCACGGTCCGACGTCGCACCGGCCGCGGCCCCGGCGGCCGTGGCGAGCAGCGCCGCCGCCACCACCATCCCGCGCGCCCGGCCCGTCAGCCCCGGCCACCGCCCGGGACGGACCGGGGCCCGCCGGTACCAGCGCCCGAGCCAGCCGGCCAGGATCGCCAGGCCGCCCGCCGAGCTGACGTACATCAGCACGTTGAACACCCGGTGCGCGCCGGCGACCTGCTCCCGCAACACCTGCCAGTGCGCCACCGCGAACCCGCCGACCTGCGTGAAGGCGTCCCAGACGAGATGCGTGGCCATCCCGGCGAGCAGCGCGGCCACCACCGCCACCACTCCAGTTCCGGGCCGCGGCGCGTCCGGCAGCCGGGAGCGCAGCCCGGCGGGGGCGAGCGCGGTCAGCGGCGCCCGCAGGACCTGCTGGAACACCACCAGCAGCACCACGCCCGCCGGCAGGCCCAGCAGCAGCGGTCCCCACCACGTGTGCGTGCTCGCCGACGAGAACGGCAACGGCAGATAGTACGGCGCGTCGGGCACCACGGCCCCGACGGCCAGCGCCGACGGCGGCAGCCACCGCCGCACGGGCAGGACGGCCACGACATGGCTCAGCGTGAAGGGCATGATCGATTATCGCGGCACGGCGCCGCTCCCGTCGGCGGTTCACAGGGTGATGATCAGCGCGTGCGCGGCCCCCGCGGGGAACGCCCATACGTGTCTGCCCGCCGTCACCAGCCGCGCGATCGGCGCGTCCAGCCCGAGCGGGATCACGCGGAGCGGGGCGCAGGCGGCGGGGGCCAGCGTGAACAGCTCGTGCCCGCCGCCGACGAGAGTGCCGTTCGCGCAGGCCAGGAAGGGCACCGGCCCGGCGGGCGCGGCCACGAACCGCCCCGGCTCCCCCGACCAGGTCGAGATCCGCAGCAGGCCGCCCGTGACGCTGATCCAGAGCGAGCCCGCGCAGACGGTCATGCCGCCGCGTTCGCCGTACCGTCCCAGGTCGCCCCGTCCCAGATCGCCCCGTCCCAGATCGCGGAGGTCGATGTCCCTGGGCCCGCCGCGCAGGACGTCGTCGTGCCGGGACGTCCACCACAGGCGCTCGCCCTCCACCGCGCACGCGGCGAGGCCGGGCAGTTCGACCGGCGGGCCGAGCGTGCCGGGGCCGATGAGCCTGCGCGCCCGCTCGCCCGAGACCGCCCAGATCTCGCCGCCGCCGGCGATGACCCGGCCGGGGCAGCGGGCGGTGGCGACCGGCGCGCCGTCCGGCGTGAGCCAGTGGACGCGGCCCTTCGCGGTGGCGGCGAGCGTGCCGGAGAGCGCCTGCGGCACCGGGAGGGGCGCGGTCGCCAGCGTACGGGGCACCACGACGGTCTCCGGCAGCGTGCCGGGAACGCCCGCCGTCCCCGCCACGGTGCCGGGCACCGCGGCCAGCGACCGTAATCGCGGCAGAGCGCCGGCTTCGCCGGGCGGGAGGGGGGTGCCGGTGGCCGTGTAGGCGCGTACGCCGTGGGCGTCGGCGCACCACACGGTGACGCCGTCGGAGGCGGCCGTCCGCACGGGCGCGGGCAGGTCGATCCTGGTGAGCGCGGCGTCCATGCGCCGACCATAGTCCTCGCACGCCGCCGGGCCCATGAGGGGGCGGCACCGATCCGGCGACCCGGCCGTCACCCCAGGTCCGGCGGGCTGCGACCATGGTCGTATGCGTGTTGTGGTGATCGGGGGCGGCATCGTCGGAGCTGCGGCGGCCTACCACCTGACGGGCCGGGGGGCGTCCGTGACGGTGGTGGACGGCGGCTACCAGGGTGAGGCGACGCAGGCGGGCGCGGGCATCGTGTGCCCGTGGGTGGACCATCCGGAGGACGACGACTGGTACCGCCTCAACCGCGAGGGCGCCCGCGCCTATCCGGGGCTGGTCGAGGCGCTGGGCGAGGACTTCGGGTACGCCAAGGTGGGCGCGCTGCTGGTGGCCGAGGATCCGGCGGAGCTGGAGCCGGTGCGCTCGCTGCTGCAGCGCCGGTACGCCGACGCCCCGGAGATGGGCGAGGTCGTGGACGTGCCGGCGCCGGCCGAGCTGTTCCCGCCGTTGTCGGACACCCTGAGCGCGCTCCTGGTGCCGGGCGCGGCCCGGGTGGACGGGCGGTCGGTCCGCGACGCGCTGCTGAACGCCGCCGTCGCCCAGGGTGCGCGGATCCAGGCGGGGGCCGCGACCCTCACGCCCGACGGCGAGGTCCGCGTCCACGCGGCGGCGGGCGCCCCCTTCCCCGGCGCGCCCTCGGGGGTCGGACGGACGTGGACGCCTGGCCAGGCCCGCAGCGAGGAGACCGGCTCATGGCGGCAGGCCGCACCCCGGGGCCCGGCGGCGCAGAGCTCGGAGGCGGCGCGGGATCCAGAGATCGCGCCGGACTCGGAGGCGGTGCGGCCTGTCGCCGCCGGAGCGGGCCGGGTGTTCGCCGATGAGGGCGTTCCGGTGGAGGCGGACGCGGTGATCGTGGCGGCCGGGGCGTGGACCGGTGAGGTGTGCCGGCCGCTCGGCGCGGAGCTGCCGGTGTTCCCGAGGCGGGGCCAGATCCTGCACGCCACCCTCGAAGGCGTCGACACCGCGTGGTGGCCGATCGTGCTGCCCAGCGACGGGCCCTACCTGCTGGGGTTCCCCGGGTCGCGGGTGGTGATCGGGGCGACGGTGGAGGACGTCGGGTTCGCGCCGCGGGTGACGATGGGCGGCCTGGAGGAAGTGCTCCAGGCGGGGCTGCGGATCGCGCCGGGGCTGGCCGGGGCGACGATGGCGGAGACCCGGGTGGGGCTGCGGCCGGTGTACGCGCCGGGACGGGCGCTGATCGGCCCGCTGAACTCGCGGGTGGTGGTGGCGACGGGCCTCAGCGCGTACGGCCTGACGGCGGGCCCGTACGCGGGCCGGCTCGCGGCGGCGCTCGCGCTCGGCGAGACCCCGCCCATCGACATCACGCCCTACGCCCCCTGCCCCTGACGGCCGGGCCGCCCCTCCCTCAGGGCTGTCCGTTTGCCCAGCGTATGATCGGATTCCTCCCCACCGTCGCGTCCGTGGGGAGGCCGAGGTGCCGCGCATCGCACCGTTGATGACGCCGTTCGTGCTGGCCGGGCTGCTGCTCGCCGCCGGGTGCGGCGCGGAGCCACCGTCCCGGCCCGTGATCCGGTCCGTGCCGCCGCCTGCGCGCCCGCCCGTACGCCCGCCCGTGCGCCCACGGCGGACCGAGCCGCCCGCGGTCCAGGTGCCGTACGCGGCCTCCGGCTCGTACGCCGTCGTCCCCGGCGGCGCACCGCCACGGCCGGGCCGGGGCCGGCCGGTGCGCTACCTGGTGGAGGTGGAGCGGGGCCTGCCGTTCGGGCCGCGCGAGTTCGCCGCCCAGGTGCACCGCATTCTGAACGACGCCCGCGGCTGGGCCCGCTTCCAGCGGGTGGACCGCGGCCCGGTACGGGTCCGGGTGGCCCTGTCGAGCCCCCGCACCACGACCCGCCAGTGCCTGCCCCTCCGCACCGGCGGCGAGCTGTCGTGCTGGAACGGCCGCCGCTCGATCATCAACGCCCTGCGCTGGGCGGTCGGCGTCCCGCAGTACGGCGGCGATCTGGCCGCGTACCGCGCCTATCTCATCAGCCACGAGGTCGGGCACGCCCTCGGCCACGACCACGAGCCTTGTCCCGGCCCCGGGCGGCCGGCACCGGTGATGACGCAGCAGTCGAAGTCGCTGGGCCGCTGCCGCCCCAACCCGTGGCCGTTCCCCGGCCGCGGCGACGGGAAGCCCTGAGCCGGCGGGGGTGGCCGCCGCGCGGAGAAGCGTCGCGATATATCGTACGGAGGGGAACACCGGGACCCCGTCCCGGATACGCGAATGTACCGATTTCCAGGGGAGTGTGGGCGATGGCGGGAATGCGGACGGCACGGCGGATCCTGGCGGGCGGCGCCGCCCTGGCCGCCGCCGGATGGGTGGTGCGCAAGGTGCCGGCCGAGCTCGGGGTGCGTCCGCTGGAGTCCGGCCCGGAGCGGGCGGCGCGCATCCAGCGTTCGAAGCAGTTCAGGGACGGCTCCTTCTACAACTCGATGCCCGAGCCGACCCATGTGATGAACACCCCGCCGGTGGGCCTGCTGGGCGAGCTGGCGAAGAACAAGCAGGAGCGCCGTCCGGCCGGCCCGCTGCCGCTGCGCGTGCCGCCCACCGGGCCGGCGCCCGCCGACGGGCTGCGCGCCGTCTGGTACGGCCACGCCTCGACACTGGTCGAGATCGAGGGCAAGAGGGTGCTGTTCGACCCGGTGTGGAGCCGGCGCGTCTCGCCGTCCCAGCTCGTCGGCCCCAAGCGGCTCCACCCGCTGCCGGTCGCGCTCGGCGACCTGCCGCAGGTCGACGCGATCGCGATCTCCCACGACCACTACGACCACCTGGACCTGGCGACCGTCCAGTCGCTCACCCGGACGCAGAAGGCGCCGTTCCTGGTGCCCCTGGGCATCGGGGCGCACCTGGAGCGGTGGGGCGTGCCGGCGTACCGGATCATCGAGCTGGACTGGGACGAGGAGGCCCAGGTGGCGGGGCTGCGCTTCGTCGCCACGGCGGCCCGGCACTTCTCGGGACGGTCCCTGCGCCGCAACGACACCCTGTGGGGGTCGTGGGTGGTGGCGGGCGCGGCCAAGCGGGTGTTCTACGCGGGCGACTCCGGCTACTTCGAGGGCTACCGGGGCATCGGGGCGGCGCACGGGCCGTTCGACCTGACGCTCATGCCCATCGGGGCCTACAGCCCCGCCTGGCCGGACATCCACATGAACCCGGAGGAGGCCGTCAACGCCCACCTCGACCTGGGCGGGAATCTGCTGCTGCCGGTGCACTGGGCGTCGTTCACGCTGGCGCTGCACCCGTGGGCGGAGCCGGTGGAGCGGCTGTGGCGGGAGGCCAAGGCGCGCGAGGTCTCCATCGTCGTGCCGCGTCCCGGCGAGCTCGTGGACGCCGCCGAGGCCCCGGCGGTGGACGGCTGGTGGGAGACCCTGGGCTGACCGAGCCCCGGGAACCGGACGTACAGTGCGAGGGTGAGCAACCTGGAACGTGAGCCGCGGGAGATCCGCTGCGCCGCCGAGCCCGGCGCGGACGGCGAGCTGCTGGAGGGGCGGGCGGTGCCGCTGGGCGGGCCGCGCGCGATGTCGGTGAGCAGGACCCTTCCCGGCGTGCACCGGCGCATGATCGGCGCCTGGTGTTTCCTCGACGCCTACGGCCCCGAGGTGGCCGCCATGCGCGTGCCGCCCCACCCGCACACCGGCCTGCAGACCGTCACCTGGCTGCTCGCCGGCGAGGTGCTGCACCGCGACAGCCTGGGCAGCCTCCAGCGGGTACGCCCCGGGCAGCTCAACCTCATGACCGCCGGCCGCGGCATCTCCCACTCCGAGGAGTCCGCCGAGACGACGCTGCACGGGGTGCAGCTCTGGGTCGCGCTGCCCGAGGAGCACCGCGCCGACGCGCCCTCCTTCGAGCACCACGCGGAGCTGCCGGTCCTGGAGGGCCCCGGGTTCACCGCCACGGTGATCATGGGTTCGCTGGGCGGGGCGGTCTCCCCCGCCACCGCCCACACCCCGCTGACCGGCGCGGAGATCGCGGTGGACGGCACGGGCGAGATGCCGCTCGATCCCGGCTTCGAGCACGGGCTGCTGCTGCTCGACGGCGAGGTCGAGGGCCTGGAACGGGGTCCGCTGGCGTACCTGCCGCCGGGGCGCGGCGGGCTGAGGCTGTCCGGGCGCGGACGGGTGCTGCTCGTCGGCGGCGCCCCGTTCGACGAGGAGATCGTCATGTGGTGGAACTTCGTGGGCCGCTCGCACGACGAGATCGCGGCCTTCAGGAAGGAGTGGGCGGAAGGCGAGGGCTTCGGCGTCGTCGAGGGGTTCGACGGCCCCCCGCTCCCCGCACCCGTCCTGCCCGGCATCCGCCTGAAGCCGCGCGGCCGCGTGAGATGACCGAGGACCGGCCTTCGCCAGGGACTCAGGAGCCCTCTCCGATCACCGGGCGGCCCATGCGGTAGACGGCGATGGGACGGCACAGCGCGGTGATGTCGGCGAGGGGGTCGCCGGCGACGGCCAGCAGGTCGGCGTCGTGGCCGGGGGCGATCATGCCCTTGCGCCCGTCCACGTGGCAGGTCTCCGCCGCGACCGAGGTGATCGCGCGCAGCACGTCCACGGGCGCGTACCCGATGCCGGTCAGCATCTCCGCCCCGTACGGCAGCACGCCATGCGGTTTGGGCGGGCCGACCCCCGCGTCGGTGCCGATGACGAAGCGCACCCCGGCGGCGTAGCAGGCGCTCAGCCCCTCCAGCGCGGCCGACAGCCGGGCCTGGATGCGCGGAGGCGGCGGCGGGGCGCCCGGCGCGACGCCCGCGGTCAGCGAGGCGACGACGCCGGACGCGGCCAGCCGCCGGATCAGCGCGTGGTCGAGCTCGTAGAAGTCCTCGGTGAAGAACGAGCAGTGCTCGATCGAGTCGAACCCGGCGTCCAGGGCGGCGGCGATGCCCGCCGCGCAGTGGGCGTGCCCGGTGATCGGCAGGCCGTGCGCGTGGGCCTCGCCGGCGGCGGCCCTCAGCTCGGCGGGGCCGTACTGGAGGAGGTGAGAGCGGGAGCCGGGCGTCATCTCGCCGCCGGTCACCATCATCTTGACGACGTGCGCGCCGCGGGCCGCCCGCTCGCGCACCGCCGCGCGCACCTCCCGCTCCCCCGCCGCCTCGCCGCCGAGGAACCAGCAGTGCCCGCGTGGCGTGGTGATGGGTGGCCCGGCGGCCAGGACCTCCGGCCCGTCGAGCCCCAGCCCGAGCTCCAGCGCCAGGTAGCCGAGGTCGCCGAGGTCGCGGACGGTGGTGACCCCGGCAGCGAGCTGGCGCCCGGCGGCCTGCCGCATCCGCTCGGCGAGCCCCGGCCGCTCCAGCCCGCCGAGTACGTCGGGGCTCGCGTCGAAGGCCAGGTGGACGTGGCAGTCGATGAGGCCGGGCAGCAGCGTGGCGTCCGCTCCCAGGTCCACGACGGCGGCGGCCTCCGGCGGGTCGCCGGAGATGACGGCGGTGACGCGGCCGTTCTCGACGAGCACCACGCGGTCGCGGTGCAGGTCCCGGCCGTCGAACAGGCGAGGGGCACGGATGGCGAGCATGCCGCCAGTGTGAACCGATTCCGCCGCACGCGCCTGCGTCACCGACATCCTGACCGTCACCATCGCCGAGTCGTGGGGCGTCATCGTTCATGGCGGCTGAGGGACGCCGCGCCCGCCGCCTGAGGTCAGGGATTGGCGTACATCTGGACGAGGACCCGGTCGAAGCGCGGCTCCGCGAGGTCCTGCCGGGGCATCGTCCAGTACACCGTGGCCATCGGAAGGCCCTCCCACTGCGCGAGGAGCACCCAGTCCTCAGGCCCCTCCAGCACTGTCGCGGACCCGCGGACAGGATCTCCCCAGCCCTCGTGGTCCGCCGCGTTCCCCCCGATCTGCAGCGGCACGTGCCGGGCCGGCCGCAGCTCGGCCGCGGCCTCGTCCCACACACGGGCCAGGTCCGATCGGAAATGCAGGTCGTGGTAACCGCCGTGGAGAGGGAGGGACACCGCGCGCGCCAGCCGCAGCTCACCCTGGCCGCGCAGGTCGGCGTCCAGGTCCTCGGGCGAGTCGTACTCGTACGGTTCGTAGTCGAGGTCCTGCCGGCGTTCCTCGACGGGGACCCCGGCCGGGAGGTAGACCGCGCTGCCGGCGAGCTCCACCTCCAGCCCCAGCTCGGGCACTGCGAACAACAACAGGTGACCGTCGGACGGCAGGGGCAGGTCGGTCGCCCCTTCCGGGATCGCGGCCAGGTCGATGGTCGCGATGAGCTGGTGGGCGACGGGGTCGTCCGTATCCGAGGTCCCGGGCGCGGGCATGCCGGGCGGCAACATCAACGGGCCGCCGAACCGGCCGACGACCGGGCCGTCCGCCTCCGGGTACAGCATCGCGGCACGGCGGGCGGTACGCAGCCACCGCTCGACGTTCTCCGTCGGCAGACCGTGCTCGGCCGCCGTCGCGCGAAAACGGTCGAGCAGGTCGCGCAGTTCCTCGGGCAGCGTGTCCCGCACTTCGTCCGCGCCCTGTGTCGTGTGCTCCGGCACGTTCTCTCCCTGCCGTCGTCGGGCCGCTCATGATCTCAGGGAAGCTACCGCGAACATCAGTAGACGGAGATGTGCGGGTGGTCGTAGTGGTTGGCGGTCGTGCCGCCGCGGTCGGACATGGGGCGCCAGACTCCCGTGCGCGCGTGCCAGATGCGCTGGCGGTAGATCACGTACATGATGCCGAGGCGGCGGGCGTTCTTGGTGGCCCAGGCGGCGATCTGGTCGCCGCGCGCCTGCTCGGCGGCCGACGGCAGCGCGCCGCCGCGGCTCAGCATGAAGTCGCAGGCCCGGCCGAGCGGGTGCTCGCCGCCGTCCTGGATGGCGCGGTAGCAGCCGATCCCGAACGGCACCTCGAAGCGTTCCTTCACGAGCTGCCTGACCAGCGCCATGCGCGGCGTGATGTTGTCCGCCCCCTGCGGAAGCTGTGGGACGAACGTGCCGTCCGGCCGCATGCCGGGCGCCCGGTAGAGCTGGTCGATCTTGTCCTTGATGCGCTCGATCTGCTTCTCGGCCTTCTTCTTGCGCCCCTCCAGCTCGCCCAGCGTGTGGTCGAGCTCCTCCGCGCGGGCCGTGGCCTCCTCCTGCGCCCGCTGCCGGTCGTCGCGGACCTTGGCGTAGCCGCGCAGCTTGGCGTCCTGGAGCGAGACGAGATGCTGGACGAGGGCCAGGCGGCTGAGCAGCGCCTCGGGGGTCTGGCCTGAGATGAGCAGGGCGGTCTGGTTCGGTTCGGCGCCGGTGTAGTGGGCGACGGCCAGCGCGCGCAGCTCGGTGGAGTGGCGGTCGAAGACCTCCTGGGCGGCGGTCAGCTTCTCGCGGGCCGCCTTCTCGGCCTTGTCCGCCTTCTGGTGGGCGATGCGGCTGTTGTAGTAGTCGGTGATGAGCCGGTCGGAGTCCTTCTGCAGGCCGGCCAGTTCCTTCTTGAGCTGCTTGACCGTCGGCTTCGGCTCGGCCTGCGCCGGGGTCGCCCCGGCGAGGAGTCCGGCGCAGACGGCGGCGAGGACCGGACGCCACCGCACCGATCGTCGCGGGACGCATGACCGCGGAGCGGGGGACTCAGCCGCCACACTTCTCCTTCTCCCGAGCCACAGGGCCGGGCCCTCTGTCCGAGGTGTGATGGTAGAGGATCACAAGCGGCGGTATGCACTTTATGACGATTACGGGTACCCCTAGCGCGGGGGTGGGGTGTCCTGCGGGCGGGCGCGCAACGCCCGGCTGAAGGTGTCGCGGTGCCGGGCGAGGTGCTCGTCGTCGGTCAGGTAGAAGCGGTCGTCGCCGCGTTCGAGGTGGCTCGCGAACCCGGGATGCCCGGCCGCGGCCTGCTCGCGCATGTGCCGGACCAGGTGCGCGAGCCGGGCCCGCGCGGTGTCGATCAGCGCGTCACGCCCGGCGGGATCCAGCCCGTACGCGTCCGCGAACAGCCGCAGCCTGCGCGCCTGGCCGTCCACCGGGGGTCCGTCCATCTGCAGGGGATCGGAGAGCGGGACGAAACGGTAGGCGGCGTAGGCCACGTCCCAGACCCGCGGACCGGGATGCGCGGTGTCGAAGTCGATGAACGCCACCGGCCGCCCGTCCCTGAACACGCAGTTGTACGGGGCCACGTCGCCGTGACAGATGACCTCCGCCGGGCTCACGGGCGGGAAGTACCACGTCAGCCCCGGATCCGTCGGGAAGCCGGCGGTCGCGTCATGGAAGTCGCGCAGCAGCCTGGCGACGCCCGCCAGCACGTCGTCGGCCAGCGCCCACGCGGGCAGCGGGTAGTCGGGGACCTCGCCGGGCACGTGGTCGAGGATCTCCCGCCCCTGCTCATCGACGCCATGGGCGCGGGGCGCGCCCGTGAACCCGTGCTCGGCCAGGTGGGTGAGCAGGGCGTGCACGGCCGGCGTCCAGGGGCCGGTCAGACGGCGTACGGTGTCGCCGGCCCTGACGACCCGGTTGACACTCCCCCCGAGCAGTTCCTCCACGGCCTCTCTCCCGCCCGCGCGTACCGACGACAGCCGGCGGCCAGTGTGCCACACACCTGCCAGGAACGGCCGGGGTCAGCGGGACGGGGTCAGCGGCGTGCGCCGAAGGCGACGGCGGTGGTGGAGGCGATCGTGGTCACCAGGACCACCATGACCAGGACGGATCCCAGCGGGTTCTTGCGGCGGGCCGGCGGCGGAGCCGCGGCCTGCCGCACGCGGGCCGGCGGGGTGAGGCTCGGGGACGGGGCCGGCGTCGGGGCCGGCGTGGGCGTGACCGCCGCGCGGACCGGGACGACGGGCGGCGCGCCCGGCGGGCGGGGCGTGGAAGGGGGCGTGCCGCGCTGGGAGCACTGCCCCACCTGTACGTCGCCCTCGCACACGGCCCTGGGGTAGATCGTCATCCCCGGCACGGTGACCTTGGGGATGAGGCGCCCGGTCGGCGGCCGGCCGGCGATCGACACGTGCGGAACCGGCGCCTGGCCCACCCGCACCCCCGCCACCGAGCCGTCCCGCGACACCTTCCCCGGTCGCACAGCTCCACCCGTCGGGACCTTCCCCGCCCGCACCCCGGGCACGGATCTGCCATCGGGCACCTTGCTCGTCTTCACCTGTGGCATCGCACCGGCGCGGGGCAGCTTGTGGCCCCGCATCCCCGGCACCGCACCGCCGACCGGGACCTTGGTCCCGCGCCCACCGGGCACGGAACCATCGACCGGAACCTTGCCACCCCGGACACCGGGCACAGAACCGCCGACCGGGACCTTGCCGTCCCGGTCGCCAGGTGCCGAC
Source organism: Nonomuraea sp. LP-02 (assembly GCF_036289125.1). Taxonomy (NCBI): domain Bacteria; kingdom Bacillati; phylum Actinomycetota; class Actinomycetes; order Streptosporangiales; family Streptosporangiaceae; genus Nonomuraea; species Nonomuraea sp. LP-02. The sequence continues at coordinate 2,417,966 of NZ_JAXCLK010000001.1, forward strand.
GCCCGGACATGGACCTTCCTCGCCCGCACCCCGGCGTCCGCCACGCCGGCGGCGTGCATCGAGCCATCCCTCGGGGCCTTCCCTCCGGGGAGGTCCGGCAGCGCGCCACCTCCCAGCAGCTCAGGCGGATGCGCCGAGACCTGGGGGTACGCGGCGAGCGACGCCCCGGAGCGCGCCTCGTCGGCGACCACGGGGCCCGCGACCGCGGCGGCGAGCAGTGCGACGGCGAGCAGCGTCAACGACGCGACGCGGTACCCACCCCCCACCGGACCCCCCTCGTCCGGGAGTGCGGCCCCCGGAGGCTCAGCACCGGCCCCTCCGGCAGAGGGTCGTGCCGGGGCCGAAGGTTCGGAGTGGGGGGTGGTGGCTTGCGAATCGTCGGTACTCACATGCCCCCGCCGATCCGGGCGAACTCCTGCAGCGCCGCCTGGAAAGGCTCCGGCCCCACCGCCAGGGGGCCGGCGAAGGCGTGGGAGATGTCCCAGGTCAGGTAGACGCCGAAGCCGAGCAGGGCGCCCATGGCGAGCATCGGCAGCAGGGTGAGCCCGCGCGGCCGGGCCCCGGCCATGAAGGGGAAGACGAGCACCACGAGCCCCGTGAGGACGGTCAGGAACAGCAGGCCGTCGGGCGGCGTGGCGGCGGCGTCGGCGGCGCGCTGGGCCCGCGCGCTGGAGACGGAGCCGAGGTGTGCGAGCAGGTCGGTCTTGGCGTCCTCCTGGGCGGTGCCGCTGACCGTCAGAGCGCTGACGCGGCCGCGCAGGGCGTCCATCCGGGCGGCGCCGACCGGGTCCATGTGACCCTGGGCCATGAGGGGCCACTCGTCGCGGACCACGAAGGTGATGTAGTCGCGCAGCGCGGAGCGGACCTGGCGGGCGTCGTCGGGGGGCAGGGCGGCGGCGGCCCAGTAGGCGTTGATCGCGGCCTGGCTCTCGGCGTGGGTGTTCTGCCGGGCGGCGTCGGCGGTGGTCCACGGCACGATGATCGCGATGGCGAACACCAGCAGGAACAGGGCCGACAGCATCGATCCGGCGTGACCGGCGGAGGGGCCGCCGGGATCTCGGTCGTCCTCCGCCCGGCGGACCTTGCGGAACAGCAGCGCGGCGAGCACCACCACACCGCCGGCCGCGAGGATCGAGAGCGCGTACGCCACCATATGATCTCCCGAAGAACTCCGGATACGCAGTGTCACATTACTATCACACCGTGCAATGATGGCGTGAGGCCCGGAAAGGTAAAGCCGTGGCAATGCGTGCGAACGTGAGTCGGTGGGAGCCGGGGGCGGCCCGGCCGCTGGACGGATTGGCCGGCGTGACCGAGGGGGCTGACCATTCGTCCAGCCGCGCGGTGATGTCCCGGAAATGTGTGGACCATGGGTCCGTGAATCTCAACGACCGTAAATTCGTGATGGTGAGCTCGACCGCGAGCGCGGTGGACCCGGACAGCCCGACGGAGTTCCACTACTGGGAGTCCGACGGGCTGGTGTGGGGCAGCTACACGGGCGACACCGTCATCCAGGGGCGCTTCGTGGGCACCCGCGAGGGCGAGGACGTGCAGATCTCGTACGTGCACGCGTTGAAGGCGGGCGGCACGGCCGCCGGCCGGAGCAGCAGCCGCCTGGAGACGGGCGAGGACGGGCTGCTGCGCCTGGTGGAGGAGTTCAGTTTCGACGGTGACGACACGCCGCACGTCAGTGTGTGCAGGGAACTCGCCCGATAGGGGACAGGGGTCAGTCGTCCTTGCGCAGGGCGGCCCGGCCCTCGGCGGCGCCGACGAAGCGCATCTTGCCGAGCGGCACGTCGTCCCGCTCCTCCTGGGCCGGGCGGCGTGCCTGCCGGGCGGCCTGGCGGCCGTCGCCGGGCAGCACGTACGGCCGCCGCAGCACCTCGTCCAGGATGAACACCGTCTCGGTGGCCTTGACCGCGGGGATGTTGGCCAGCCGGTCGGTGACCATGGTGTGCACGGCCGCGACGTCCGCCACCCGCACCTGGATCATGGCGTCGTGCTGGCCGGTGGTGATGGCGCAGTACTCCACCTCGGGCATCCGGGCCAGCTCGGCCCGGAACTGCTTCCACATCTGCTGGCGTACGGTCACGAAGATCAGGGCGGTGATGCCGAGCCCGGCGCGCCCGTGGTCGATCTCGGCGGTGAAGCGCTTGATCGCGCCGTCCGCGCGCAACGCCTCGAAGCGCGTGTAGGCGTTGGCCCGGGAGATGCCGACCCGTTCGGCCAGCGCGGCGACCGAGATCCTGCCGTTCTCGCGCAGGATCTCAAGGATCTTCAAATGGATGTCGTCCAGCTCCAGACCGATGCCGATCCGTCCAGGCTGACCGCTCCCGCTGTGCCCATTTCTGGAAATTTCACTCATCATTACCTCACTGACCTTTATATACGTCTCAGTGACCGCACAGTACCTGGACGATCTGCCGCACAATCCTCGGCATCTCTCACCTGAACGTCCAGATCTTGGAGGACCTCCATGGCGACCCGCTCGCAGAAGGCGGCCGTGCTGCTCGCCGGTGCGCTGACCCTCGCCGCCTGCGGTAGCGGCGGCACGTCGTCGCAGGCCCCCGCGAACGGCGGCGGTGGCGGCAAGACGCTCGTCATCGACACGTCCTTCGACCTGAAGACCGCCGACCCCGGCCGCACGTACGAGCCGACCGGCCTGATCGTCGGCAAGGCCGTCTACGAGACGCTGCTCACCTTCGACGGCGCCGACGTGACCAAGCCGGTGCCCGCGCTCGCCGAGTCGTACGAGCTGAGCGAGGACGGCAAGACGCTGACGCTGAAGCTCAAGCAGGGCTCGACCTTCGCCGACGGCTCGCCGGTCACCGCCGACGACGTGGTGTTCTCGCTGACCCGCGTGCGTGACATGAAGGGCACCCCGTCGTTCCTGCTGGACGGCGTCGAGGTGGCCAAGACCGACGACACGACGGTCACGCTGACGTCGAAGACGGCCAACCCGGCGCTGCCGTACATCCTGCCGAACCCGGCGCTCGGCATCCTCAACAGCAAGCTCGCCAAGGAGCACGGCGCGACCGCGGACGCGCAGGACAAGGCCGAGCAGTGGCTGAACTCCAGCTCCGCCGGGTCGGGCCCGTACACGATCGAGTCGTTCAACGTCAGCAGCCAGGTCACGCTCAAGGCGAACCCCAAGTACTACGGGACCAAGCCCGCCTACGACAAGGTCGTGCTGCGCAACGTCGAGGCCTCCACGCAGAAGCTGAACGTCCAGCGCGGCGACAGCCAGATCGCGCTCAACCTGTCCGGCGACCAGGTCACCGGCATGCCCTCGACGCTGCAGGTGAAGAAGACCGCCTCGGCGAACGTGCTGTTCCTGCTGGCCAACCAGGACTCCTCGATCAGCAAGACCACGCCGAACGCCAAGTTCGTCGAGGCCGTGCGCAAGGGCGTCGACTACGCGGGTCTGCTGGAGCTGGCCGGCGAGGGCGCCACGCAGGCGCCGGGCATCATCCCGTCGCAGCTGCTCGGCGCGCTGCCGCCCGAGCAGGCGCCCAAGCGGGACGTCGAGGGCGCGAAGGCGGCGCTGGCCGCGAGCGGCCTGTCGAACCCCACGGTGAAGCTGGAGTACCCGAGCGAGCTGACCGTGAACGGCCTGTCGTTCCAGCCGCTCGCCGAGCGCATCCAGGCCAACCTCAAGGAGGTCGGCATCACGGTGGACCTGCAGCCCGCGCCGGTGACGACCGCGCTCGACAACTACCGCAACGGCAAGGAGGAGATGGGCCTGTGGTACTGGGGCCCTGACTACCCGGACCCGAGCGACTACCTGGCCTTCCTGCCCGGCAATACGGTCGGCCTGCGCGCCGGCTGGAAGGAGGGCGCGGCCAAGGAGATCGAGGCCGCCGGCGTGAAGGCCGCCGAGGCGGTCGGCGACGACGCCCGCAAGAGCGCCTACGCCGACATGCAGAACAAGCTCAACGCGGCCGGCCCGTTCGTCCCGCTCATCCAGGCGAGCCAGAACATCGTCACCGCCGCGTCGGTGACCGGGCTGGAGTACCACCCGGTGTGGACGGTCGACGTCGCCGACCTCGGCGCGAAGTAGATGAAGCCGGACGCGACGCGCGAGCGGACCGGGCGGCGGGTTCCCCCGCTCGCCCGGTTCCTCGTGCGCCGGGTGCTGCTCGCCGTGCTCATGGCCTGGGGCATCACGCTCGTCACGTTCGTGCTGACGAACCTGGTGCCCGGCGACCCCGTGGCCGCCAACCTGGGCCAGCGGGCGCTCGGCGACCCGGCCATCGTGGCGCAGTGGCGGGCCGAGCACGGCCTGGACAAGCCGCTCTGGCAGCAGTACCTCCTGCACCTGCAGGGCCTGCTGCACGGCGACTTCGGCACCAGCCAGCAGAGCCACCGGCCGGTCGCCGCCGACCTCGCCGAGTTCGTGCCGGCGACGCTGGAGCTGGCCGGCGCGGCGATCCTGGTGTCGCTGGTGCTGGGCGTGGCCTTCGGCGTGATCGCCGCGCTGCGCAGGGACCGCCTCGCCGACCACACGCTGCGCGTGGTCAGCCTCATCGGCATCTCGGTGCCGACGTTCTGGCTGGCGCTGATGGCGTTCTACGTGTTCTTCTACCGCCTGCAGATCACCCCCGGCAGCGGCCGCGTGGACGTGGCGCTCGGCTCGGCCCCGCCGGTGACCGGGCTGCAGACGGTGGACGCGCTGATCGCCGGCCGGTGGGACATCTTCGCCTCCGCCGCCGGGCACCTGGTCACCCCCGCCCTGGTGCTGGCGCTCTACACGATCGGCCTGCTCACCCGCTTCACCCGCTCGGCGGTGCTGGAGGTGCTGGGACAGGACTACGTGCGGGCCGCGCGCGCGAAGGGCCTGCCCGGCCGAGTGATCCTCTTCCGTTACGTGCTGCGCTCGGCCCTGGTGCCGGTCATCACGGTGGCGGGCCTCGCCTTCGGCTCCCTGCTGTCCGGCACGGTGCTGGTGGAGGCGATCTTCGCCTGGCCCGGCATCGGCCAGTACGCGTACAAGAGCGCGACCACCCTCGACCTGCCCGCCGTCATGGGCGTCGGCCTGGTCGTGGGCGTCGTCTACCTGGCCATCAACCTGGTCGTGGACGTCCTGTACGGCGTCATCGACCCCCGAGTGAGGTTGCAATGAGACGCGCGAGCCTCCTCGCGAGGCTGCCCGAGGCGTGGCGGCAGCCGCTGGCCGTGAGCGGCGCGGTGCTGGCGGCGATCTGGCTGGTCGTGGTGCTGGCCGCGCCGCTGCTGGCCCCGCACGACCCGCTCGCCCAGGACCTGCCCAGGCTGGCTCCGCCGGGACCCGGGCACTGGTTCGGCACCGACCAGCTCGGCCGCGACATCCTCAGCCGCGTCCTCTACGGCGCGCGGGTGTCGATCCCGCTGACGCTGCTGCTGGTGATGCTGTCGGTGGCGATCGGCGGCCTGCTGGGCGCCTGCGCGGGGTACTTCGGCCGCTGGGCCGACGAGACGATCATGCGGGTGGCGGACCTGGTGTTCGCGTTCCCGACGGTGATCCTCGCCATGGTGGTGGCGGCCGCGCTCGGCGCGAGCCTCGCCAACGCGGTGCTGGCGGTGCTCGTCGTCGCCTGGCCCTCCTACGCCCGCGTCACGCGCGGGCTGGTGCTGGGGATCCGCGAGCGGGAGTTCGTGCTGAGCGGGCGGCTGCTGGGCTTCTCGGTGTGGCGCTCGCTGCGGGTGGACGTGCTGCCCAACATCACCGGCCCCGTCCTGGTGCTGGCCACCCTGGACATCGGCACCGCGCTGCTGCTGCTGTCGGGCCTGTCGTTCCTGGGGCTCGGCGCCAAGCCGCCGTCCCCCGAGTGGGGGGCGATGGTGGCCTCCGGCGTCGAGGTGTTCGACAGCTGGTGGGTGGCGACCTTCCCCGGCCTGGCGATCCTGACCGTGGTGCTGGCGTTCAACTTCCTCGGCGACACCCTGCGTGACGCGCTCGACCCGCGTACCGCCCGTGCGATCAAGGAGCGTGCGCTGTGACCGCACTCGACATCGCCGGGCTCAAGGTGACGATCGCGGGACGGGACGTGCTGCGCGGCGTGGACCTGCGGCTGGAGCCCGGCAAGGTGCACGGCCTGGCCGGCGAGAGCGGGTCGGGCAAGACCATGACGGGCCTCGCGGTGCTGGGGCTGCTGCCGCACGGCTCGCGCGCCACCGGGGCGATCCGGCTCGGCGGGCGCGACCTGCTGACGCTGCCGCCCAAGGAGCTCAACAAGGTACGCGGCGGCGAGGTCGCCATGGTCTTCCAGGACCCGGCCACCAGCCTGCACCCCATGCTGACCGTCGGCCGGCAGCTCACCGAGCACATGCGCCACCACCTCGGGCTCGGCAAGGCCGAGGCGCGGGCGCGGGCCGTGGAGCTGCTCGGCAAGGTACGCATCCCGGGCGCCGAGGAGGCGTACCGGCGCTATCCCCACCAGTTCTCCGGGGGCATGCGGCAGCGCATCGCCATCGCCGTGGCGCTGGCCTGCTCGCCGAAGGTGCTGATCGCCGACGAGCCGACGACCGCGCTCGACGTGACCGTGCAGGCCGGCGTGCTGCGCCTGCTGCGCGGCCTGTGCGACGAGCTGGGCCTCGCGGTGCTGCTGGTCACCCACGACCTCGGCGTGATGTCGGCGGTCGCCGACGAGGTGAGCGTGATGAAGGACGGCCTGGTCGTGGAGTCCGGGCCGCGCGTCCGGGTGCTGCGCAGGCCGGAGCACCCGTACACCCGGTCCCTGCTGGAGTCCCTGCCCGACGCGGAGGTGCGATGACCCCCCTGCCCACGACGACAGCTCCCCTGCTGGCGGTGGACGATCTGGTCGTCGAGCACCGCACCTCCGGCCGGCCTCCCGTGCGGGCCGTGGCGGGCGCGAGCCTGCGGGTCGGCCCCGGCGAGGTCGTGGGGCTGGTCGGCGAGTCCGGGTGCGGCAAGTCCACGCTGGCGCGGGCGGTGTGCGGGCTCGGCCCGGTCAGCGGCGGGTCGATCACCTTCGAGGGGGAGCCGGTCACGCCGCTCGGGCTGCGCCGGCGGCGGCACACCGGCGTCCAGATGGTGTTCCAGGATCCGTACACGTCGCTGAACCCGCGCCGCCGGGTCGGCGACCAGATCGCCGACGGGCTGCGGACCGCGGGCGACACCACCACCTCCCCCGCCGACCTGCTGGAACGGGTGGGGCTGCCGCGCGAGTTCGCCGGGCGGCACCCGCACGAGTTCTCCGGCGGGCAGCGGCAGCGGGTGGCGATCGCGCGGGCGCTGGCCGCCCGGCCGCGGCTGCTGATCGGCGACGAGCCGATCTCGGCGCTGGACGCCTCCGCGCAGGCGCAGGTGGCCAGGCTCATGCGCGACCTCGCCGTGGAGTCGGGCGCGGGGCTGCTGTTCATCAGCCACGACCTGTCCGTGGTGAGGCTGATCGCCGACCGGGTGGCCGTCATGTACCTGGGGCGGATCGTCGAGGTGGGGCGGACCGAGGAGGTGTGGGCCGAGCCGCGGCACCCGTACACGAAGGCGCTGCTCGCGGCCATCCCGCGTCCCGACGGGATGGGCGTGCTGCCCGCGGAGCTGCCCGGCGACGTGCCCGACCCGGCCGCGCCGCCCGCCGGATGCCGCTTCCATCCGCGCTGCCCGCTGGTCATGGACCGGTGCCGGGAGGAGGACCCGGCGTTCGGGCCGGTCGCCTGCTGGCTGCACGAGCCGAAGTGACGCCGCTGCCGGAGGCCGGGCGGGCGGTCCGGCTGGCCGCCGCCCGCGCCGCGATGGCCGCGGCCGGGGTGGACGCGTTAGTGCTGCGGCCCTCGCCGGACTTCCGCTTCCTCGGCGGCCGGGACGGGGCCGGCTTCCTCGTCGTGACCGGGGACGCCGCCGTCGAGACCGGCGACCCGGCCGCGCTGGTGCCCCCGGGCGCGCGGCGCGTCGGGGTGGACCCGGAGATGCGGGTGCGCGAGCTGTTCGGCATGACGATCGAGGCCGAGCTGGTGCCCGCGTCGGCGGTGCTCGCGCCGCTGCGGCTGCGCAAGGAGCCGCACGAGGTGGCCGCCGTCGAGCGGGCGGCGCTGCGGGCCGAGGAGGTGCTGCGGCAGGCGCGCGAGCTGGCCTGGTTCGGCGCGACCGAGCGGGCGATGGCCGCCCGGCTGCGGCTGCTGGCGCTGGAGTCGGGCTGCGAGGAGGTGCTGGGGCTGCGCGTGGCGGCCGGCGAGCACACGGCCAGGCCGGGGCACCTGCCGGGCGGCCGGGTGATCAATCCCGGGGACGCGCTGGCGGTGTCGTTGTGCGGCCGGTGGGGCGGCTACTGCGCGGAGGTCGCGCGGGTGTTCGCGGTCGCCGAGCCGCCGGAGGACTTCGAGGCCATGTACACGGTGGTGGTGGCCGCCCACCGGGCCGGTCTGGCGGCGGCCCGGCCGGCCGCGCCCGCCAGCGCCGTCGCCGGGGCCGTCGGCGAGGTCATCGACGCCAGCGGCTACGGCCGCTTCGCCGCCGCGCACGCCGGGCGCGGCGTCGGCCTCGGCCCCGAGGAGGGGCCCTGGCTGGGCGAGGACGTGCCCCTCTCGGCCGGCATGACGCTCTGCCTGGAGCCGGCGATCTACGTGCCCGACCTGTTCGGCGCGCGGGTGGCGGACGTCGTGGCCTGCACGGAGTCCGGGCCGCTGGTGCTGAGCGGCGGGCCGCCGCCGCTCCAGGTGCTCGACCGGTGACGGGGTAGCGCGGATCGCCCGATCCGGGACCAACGGCCTCAAGATCGGGACCCTTCGGCCCAGGTGCGCGCCCGCCCCGATGCCCCAGGCTGGCAGCCATGAGCACCGAGGCACGGAGCAGGTCGCGCGAGCTGCGCGAGGCCCGCGCCGCCGCCGGGCGGCGCAGGAGGAAACGGATCCACCTGGTCGCGATCGGCGGCGGTCTGATCATCGCGGGACTGGTGGTGGCGATCGTGATCGCCCTCGTGAACGCGGCGGGGAGCAAGTCCTCCCCCGCCGCGGGGTCCGGCCCGGCCCCGGCCATCGCGACGGCGGGCGGCGCGCTCGCCCTCGGCCGCGCGGACGCGCCGGTGAAGCTGGAGGTCTACCTCGACTACATGTGCCCGTTCTGCGGGCGCTTCGAGACGGCCAACGGCGCCGAGGTGGCGCGGCTGGTCGAGGCCGGCACCGTACGGCTGGAGCTGCACCCGCTGGCCTTCCTCGACCAGGCGAGCAGCGGCACCCGCTACTCCACGCGGGCCGCGAACGCCGTCGCCACCGTCGCCGACCGCGCGCCGGACAAGGTCCTGGCGTTCAGCGCGGCCCTGTTCGCGTACCAGCCGGCCGAGGGCGGCAAGGGGCTCACCAACGAGCGGATCGCCGAGCTGGCGCGCGGGGCCGGGGTTCCCGCGGACGTGGTGACCGCCTTCGCGCGGCGGGACTTCGAGGCGTGGGCGGCCTCCGCGACGCAGGCGGCGTTCGCGTCCGGCGTCACCGGCACGCCGACCGTGCGGATCGGCGGGAAGGCGTTCCAGGGCGATCTCTACACCGCCGGCCCCCTGACCCAGGCGCTCACGGCGGCGGCCGGATGAGCCGGTCCGTGACCGGGGTGCTCCCCCGGCTGCACGTCTTACGGCACTCGAACGGCTGGCTCTACGGCACCATGCTCCTGTCGGCGTGCCTCAGCCTGACCGCGTCGTTCGTGCTGTCGGTGGACGCGCTGCGGCTGGCCGCCGACCCGGCCGCCGACCTGTCCTGCGACATCAACAGCGTGGTGAGCTGCGGCACGGTCGGCAGCTCGTGGCAGGCCCACCTGTTCGGCTTCCCCAACGCCTTCCTCGGGCTGATCTGCGAGCCGGTCGTCATCACGATCGCGACGGCCGCGCTCGGCGGGGCGCGCTTCCCGCGCTGGTTCATGTTCGCGGCGCAGGTGGTCTACACGCTCGGGCTGGTCTTCGCGTACTGGCTGCTGTCGCAGTCGATGTACGTCATCGGCGCGCTGTGCCCGTGGTGCCTGCTGGTGACCGTCTCGACGACGCTGGTCTGGTCCACGCTGACGCACGTCAACATCCGCGACGGCAACCTGTACCTGCCCCGCCGCGCGCAGGGGGCGCTGCGCCGGGCCGTCGACGCCGACCTCGACGCGCTGGCCGTGACGATCTGGCTCCTCGCGCTGGCGCTGCTGATCGTGCTGCGGTACGGGCCCGCCCTGTTCGCCTGACCCTGCTCGGCTACGCTGGTTCGCGGTCGATCACATGGGGGTGGCGGTGGACCAGTTCGTGCTGCTCATGCTCGTGTTGCTGGGCGCGCTGATCACCGTCCCGCTCGGCGACCGGCTGGGGCTGCCCGCCCCCGTGCTGATGACGCTGCTCGGCATCCTCATGGCCGTCCTGCCCTTCGTGCCCAACGTGGACGTGCCGCCCGGCATCGTGCTGCCCCTGCTGCTGCCGCCGCTGCTGTACGCGGCCTCGCGGGGCACGTCCTGGCGGCAGTTCGCGGCCCAGTGGCGGCCGATCTTCCTGCTGGCCGTGGCGCTGGTCTTCGTGACGACGGCCGTGGTGGCGGCGGTCGCGCACGCCCTCGTGCCCGGCCTGCCGCTGGCCGCCGCCGTGGCCCTCGGGGCGCTGGTCGCGCCGCCCGACCCGGTCGCCGCGACGGCGGTGGCCGGCCGGCTCGGGCTGCCCCGGCGCATGGTGGCGCTGCTGGAGGGCGAGGGCCTGTTCAACGACGTGACCGCCATCGTGCTCTACCACGTGGCGATCGCGGCCGCGGTGACCGGCACCTTCTCCTGGCCGGGGGCGCTGGCGGAGTTCGCGCTGTCGGCGGTGGTGGCCGTGCTGGTGGGGCTCGGGCTCGGCTGGCTGAGCTCGAAGCTGATGGACCTGCTCGGCGACGCCACGCTGCAGGTGGGGCTGTCGCTGCTGGTGCCGTTCATCAGCTACGCGCTGGCCGACGAGCTGCACGGGTCCGGCGTGCTGGCCGTGCTGACCAGCGCCTTCTTCCTCGCCGACCGCACGATCGACGCCGACGACGTGATGGGCAGGTTCGCCGCCCGTACGTTCTGGCAGGTCGTGGAGACGCTGGTGACGGGCGTGGCGTTCGGGCTGATCGGGCTGGAGCTGCACACCGTGCTCGGCATCGAGGCGAACCGGCTCGGCCCGCTGCTGGGCTGGAGCGCCGCCGTCGTGGCGGCCGTGGTGCTGGTCCGGCTGCTGTGGCTGCTGCCGGCGGCCTGGGTGGCGAAGAAGACGGCGAGGCGGCGGCACGAGGACAGCGAGATCCCGCTGAGCTGGCGCGAGACCGTCGTCATGTGGTGGGCGGGCATGCGCGGGGTGGCGTCGGTGGCGCTCGCGCTGGCCATCCCGCTCACGCTGGCCGACGGCTCGCCGTTCCCCGAACGGTCGGCGATCGTGTTCATCTCGTTCGCGGTCATCCTGGTGACGCTCGTCGTGCAGGGGCTGACGCTGCCGTGGCTGGTGTCGCGGCTCGGCGTCCAGGCCGACACCGCGGCCGAGCGGGCGCTGGAGAAACGGCTGGCGCTCGCCGCGGCCAAGGCGGCCAAGCGGCGGCTGCGGGAGATCGACGAGGCCGAGGACCTTCCCGAGGACGTGCTGGAGCAGCTCAACCGGCGCGTGCTGGGGTTCGGGCCGCGGATCAGCCCGGAGGCGGGCGAGGAGGAGCGGCGGGAGGCGTACGAGGCGCGGGCGCAGCACGTCCGGCTCGTCCGCCGGGTGCAGGGCGAGATGTTGTCGGCCGCCCGCCAGGAGGTGCTGGAGGCCCGCCGCGACCCGCGCGCCGATCCGGCCGTGGTGTCGCGGGTGCTGCGCAGGCTCGACGTGTGGAGCCTGCGTTAGGCGTGACCGTGTGTCACCGGCCGTTCCGAAGGGTAGTCAATCTTCATGTTGCGCATCGGCACCTGGAGGTCGGCCGGCACCGCCGACCTCGTCGCCTGCGGGTGGCGCGACAGCGGCCCCGGCCCGTCGGAGCCGGGCATCAAGCTCATCTTCTCGGTCGGCGGCCAGGTGCCGCACTTCCCGGGGCTGCGCGCCGGCACCCGCGTCGCCCGGGGCGCCGAGGAGATCGCCGGGCAGCTCTTCCGCGGCATGGACGTCGTGCTCATCGAGCCGGGCTCCTGCCCGGCCGCGCCGGTGATGGCGGCCGGGATGTGGCACTACGGCTGGACGGGCGACGATCTCGGCGCCCTCGCCGGGGCGGCGGTGGCGGGGCTGGCGCTGGCCGCGCAGCCGGGCCCGTGCGCGGTCGAGATCGGCCGCGACGGCCGCAGCTCGCTCGACGGCCACGTGACGGCCGCGGCGGTGCGGGCGGCGCTCGCCGACCGCTTCGCCGGCGGCCGTTACCGCACGCCGCAGGTGACGGTGCCGCTCGACGCGGTCCGCCTCAGCCAGGAGGCCCCGCGCCGGGTCCGCATCGCGCCCATGGCGTAACGTCGCCATGAAAGCCCAGGTGGGCTGGTCCGCGCGGGAAGGGGCGGCTGCGGGTGTTCGAGGTCAGGGAGCTGCGGGAGATCGCGGAGTTCGAGCGGGTCGACGCGCTGTTCGAGGCCATCTGGCGGTTCGGGCCGGCGGCTCCGCCGGTCACGGTCGAGTTGATGCGGGCGCTGACGCACGCCGGCGGGTACGCCGCCGGCGCGTTCGACGGCGAGCGGCTGGTGGGCGCGTCGGTCGGGTTCCTCGCTGCGGGGGCCGCGCTGCACTCGCACGTCACCGGCACGGTCGCGCCCGGCGCGGGGTACGCGCTCAAGCTGCACCAGCGGCGCTGGGCCGCCGAGCACGGGCTGGAGCGCGTCACCTGGACCTACGACCCCCTCGTACGCCGCAACGCCCACTTCAACCTGGCCAAGCTGGGGGCGCGGCCGATCGCGTACCTGCCGGACTTCTACGGCGTCATGGCCGACGCGATCAACCGCGGCGACGAGTCCGACCGGCTGCTGACCGAGTGGCGGGTCGCCGGGTCCGCTCCCCCGGCCCGTGACACGGGGGGCGCGGTGGTGGCGCTGGCCGACGAGGGCGGGCGGCCCGTCACCGGGTCCGCGGACGCCGATACGGTGCTGGTGGCGGTGCCGGCCGACATCGAGCGGCTGCGCGGCGCCGACCCGGGCGCCGCCAAGTCGTGGCGGCACGCGGTGCGCGACGTGCTCGGCGGGCTCATGGCCGAGGGCCGCGCCGTGACCGGGTTCCGCGGCAGGACCTACTACGTTGTGGAGAGAGCGTGAAGATCACTGGAGTCGAGCTGCGGCGCATCGCGATGCCGCTGGTGGCGCCGTTCCGTACCTCGTTCGGCACCGAGACCTCCCGCGACGTCCTGCTCGTGCGGGTCGTCACGCCGGAGGCCGAGGGCTGGGGCGAGTGCGTGGCCATGTCCGACCCGCTCTACTCCCCCGAGTACGTCGACGGCGCCGCCGACGTGATCCGCCGCTTCCTGCTGCCCGCCCTGCCGGCGAACGTGGACGCCAACGCCGTCGGCCGCGCCCTCCACCCGATCAAGGGGCACCGGATGGCCAAGGCGGCCCTGGAGACCGCCGTGCTCGACGCGCAGCTCAGGGCGTCGGGCGAGTCGTTCGCCGGGTTCCTCGGCGCCTCCCGCACGCGGGTGCCGTGCGGGGTGTCGGTCGGCATCATGGACACGATCCCGCGGCTGCTCGACGCCGTCGCGGGCTACCTGGACGAGGGATATGTCCGGATCAAGCTGAAGATCGAGCCCGGCTGGGACGTCGAGCCGGTGCGCGCGGTGCGCGAGCGCTTCGGCGACGACGTGCTGCTCCAGGTCGACGCCAACGCCGCCTACACCCTGGCCGACGCGCCCCGCCTGGCCAAGCTGGACGCCTTCGACCTGCTGCTCATCGAGCAGCCCCTGGCCAACGACGACCTGGTGCAGCACGCCAGGCTGGCCCGCCGGCTGCGCACGCCGATCTGCCTGGACGAGTCGATCGAGTCGGCCGAGCACGCCGCCGCCGCGATCGAACTCGGCTCGTGCTCGATCGTCAACATCAAGCCGGGCCGGCTCGGCGGCTATCTGGAGGCGCGGCGGGTGCACGACCTGTGCCGGGCGCACGGGGTCGCGGTGTGGTGCGGCGGCATGCTGGAGACCGGCCTCGGCCGGGCGGCGAACGTGGCGCTCGCCGCGCTGCCGGGCTTCACGCTGCCGGGCGACACCTCCGGGTCGCGGCGCTACTTCGCGACCGACGTGACCGAGCCGTTCGAGCTGGTGGACGGGCATCTGGAGGTGCCCGCCGGGCCGGGGCTCGGCGTCGAGCCGCTGCCGGAGGTGCTGAAGGAGGTCACCACCTCCACCGAGTGGATCGCCCTCTGAGCGCTCAGGCCGTCCTGGGGGTGGCGCGGGCGCCGAAGTGCACGTACGGGGAGCCGTCCGGCAGCTCGTAGAAGACGGCGGACACCCAGGAGGGGCCGCCGCGCGGCCGGCCCACGAACGTCACCTCGTCCACCGCCACCAGGTCGAACTCCTGGGGCTCGTCCAGGTCGGCCAGCTCCCCCGTGGTCTCGAGGCGCAGCCGCAGGCCGCCGTCGCGGACGGTCACCGTCATGCGGTAGCCGGTCCGCTCGTACACGCCGGCGTGGCGGGCGGCGTCCACCTCGACCGGCGTGGCCGGCGGTTCGAGCGCGGGCCGCACGGTGAGGCCGTCGAGCTGGGCGAACAGCTCCGTCGCGACGGCCCGGGTGAACGCGCCGGAGTAACCGCCGTTGGCGGTGACGCACACGACCGTGCCGGTGCCGGGGACGGCCCAGAGCATGGCGTGCTGGCCGATCGTGTTGCCGCCGTGGGAGATCACCCGCTGGCCGTCCCACTCGTCGAGGACCCAGCCGATCCCCCAATGGCGGCCCAGCGTGTGGGGGTTGGGGATGTCCACCTGCGGCTCCCACATCGCGGCCGGGTCGGCGAGCAGGCCGCCCTCCAGGTGGGCGCGGGCGAAGGCGACGACGTCGGCGGGGCGGGCGCAGATGAGCCCGGCCGGGCCCATCGCCCGCATCAGGCCCCAGCGCGGGGCGGGCGCGCCGCCGTCGAGGTGGCCGGTCGCGGCGCGGAAGCGGAGCACGTCCTCCGGCAGCGTCCAGGTGTGGGTGAGGCCGAGCGGTTCGGCGAGCTCCTCCCTGACCAGGTCGTCCCAGCGCTTGCCGGTCAGCCGCTCCAGCATCCGGCCGGCGATCACGAACCCGGCGTTGCAGTAGGACTGGGTGGCGCCGAGCGGGTGGTTCTGGGGCAGGCCGGCGCAGGCGGCGACGTACTTCGCCACGCAGTCGTCGCCGCGGCCGGTGTCGAGGAACAGGTCGCCGTCGATGCCGCTGGTGTGGGTGAGCAGGTGGCGGACGGTGACCGCCCCGCTGACCTCCTCGTCGGCCACCCGGAAGTCCGGCAGCACCTCGCGCACCGGCGTGTCCAGGGTGAGCCGGCCGCGCTCGGTCTGGAGCATGAGCAGGGTCGCGGTCCACACCTTGGTGACCGAGCCGATCTGGAAGAGCGAGTCCGGGGTCGCCTCGACGCCGGTGGCGGCGTTGAGCGTGCCGGCCGCCAGCTCGGTCAGCTCGCCGCCGTGCAGGTAGGCCAGCGCCGACCCGGGCACCTCGTACGCGGCGATCAGTTCGGCGAGCCGTCGGCGGTCCATGACGTCGGCCACTCGGGAGTCCTCTCCTCGGGGGAATAATGCGTTGCGGTCACGTGCTGATCACCGCACCATGGTCTTCATGTTCCCGCACGTTCGCCCCCTGACGCCCGCTCTGCCGGGCGCCTGCGAGCGTGCCCGCGGCGGCCTGGAGCGCTGACCTCTTCCCGTGAGTCCGAGGTGACCCGGCGGGGGGAGGTCGAGCCCCTGAGACGGGTCACACACCACACCGGGCAGTCGAGGAAGGAACCATGGCCAAGCAGGCCTACGTACGCAACAAGCCGCATCTCAACATCGGCACGATGGGGCACGTCGACCACGGCAAGACCACGCTGACCGCGGCCATCACGAAGGTGCTGGCCGAGCGCGGGCAGGCGACGTACACGCCGTTCGAGCGGATCGACCGCACCCCGGAGGAGTCCTCCAGGGGCATCACGATCAACATCTCGCACGTCGAGTACGAGACCGACACCCGCCACTACGCCCACGTGGACATGCCGGGCCACGCCGACTACGTGAAGAACATGATCACGGGGGCGGCGCAGCTCGACGGCGCGATCCTCGTCGTGTCCGCGCACGACGGCATCATGCCGCAGACCCGCGAGCACGTGCTGCTGGCCCGCCGGGTCGGCGTCGAGCACCTGGTCGTGGCCGTCAACAAGGCCGACGGCGCCGACCCGGAGCTCACCGACCTGGTCGAGCTGGAGCTGCAGGACCTGCTGGCCGGGCACGGCTACCGTGACGTGCCGATGGTCCGGGTGTCCGGGCTGCGGGCGCTGGAGGGCGACCCGGTCTGGACCGCGTCCATCGACGCGCTGCTCCGGGCCGTGGACGAGCACATCCCCGTGCCGGTCCGGTACGTGGACGCGCCGTTCCTCATGCCGGTCGAGAACGTGCTGACGGTCACCGGCCGCGGCACGGTCGTCACCGGCGCCATCGAGCGCGGCTCGGTGCGGGTCGGCGACACGGTGGAGGCCGTCGGGTTCGGTGACGGGTTCACGGCGGTCGTGACGGGCGTCGAGACGTTCGGCAAGACGATGGAGCGGGGCGAGGCCGGCGACAACGCGGCCGTGCTGCTGCGCGGGGTCCGCCGCGAGCAGGTGCGGCGCGGCATGGTGCTGGCCGAGCCGGGCAGCCAGCGCGAGCGGACGTCGTTCCGTGCCCGCGTCTACCTCCTGACGCCGGAGGAGGGCGGGCGGCGGCGGCCGATCGCCTCCGGGTACCGGCCGCAGTTCTACCTGCGGACCACGGACGTGCCCGGCGAGCTGCTCCTGGACGGGCCCGCCGAGCCGGGCGAGACCGTCGAGGTCGCGGTCGAGCTGGGCCGGCCGGTCGCGCTGGAGCCGGGGCTCGGGTTCGCCGTCCGCGAGGGCGGGCTGACGGTCGGCGCGGGCACGATCCTCGCCGTCTGACTCCCGCCGGGGTCCCGGGGCCGGGTCCCGCCGTTCATGGCGGGGCCCGGCCCCTTGGCGTGGTCAGGCCGGGGTGAAGCGGAGCGTGAACGTCGCCGGGCGGGCGTACAGGTCGTAGTGCGGCAGCGGGCCGGGGCCGCAGGTGGCCGTGCCGATGCCCTGGTGGGCGAGGTCCAGGTGCAGGTGGACGCGGTCGCCGGGCGTCAGGTCGGGGCGGTGCCGGGCGGCGGCCAGCTCGGCGGCGCTCCAGCGGCGGGCGGTCAGCCCGAAGACCGGCTCGCCGGAGACGCGGAACGGGCCGAGGTCGGCCCAGCGGACGTCGGCGCGGTGGCCGTTCTCCTGCGGGCGGACGTACGGGGTCTGCAGCTCCTCGACCGTGGCGCTCCAGCGGCCGACGCGGGCGGCGAGCCCGGTGTCGGGGTACGCCTCGCCGGGGCCGCGGCCGAACCAGGTGATCCGGTCCACGGCCTCGCCGGGCAGGGTCATGGTGAGGCCGAGGCGCGGGATCGGGTCGCTCCAGTCGCCCTCGGGCTCGACGTCCACGCGCAGCAGCAGCGCGCCGCCGTCGGTGGCGGTCCACCGGTAGGTCGCCCGCATCCCGAGGTCGCGGGCGGCGGGGGCGACGCGGGTGCGTACGATCAGGGCGCCGCCGTCCCGTTCGACGGCGTCCGTACGGTGGGTGAGGCGGTGCAGGCCCAGTTCCCGCCAGCGGGCTTCGAGGCCGCTGTAGCGGTCGTTGTCGGTGGGCGCCCGCCACAGGTCGAGCCGCGGCCCCTCCACCTCCACCCCGAACAGCCGCGTCAGCCGCCCGCCGCGATCCGCGAACTCTGCGCCGGAGAGCGCGGGGGCGGTCCGTCCGGCCGGCGGGGGCGTCTCCGCGGGAAGGCGGGTCTGGGACCAGGCGACCTCATGACCGGCGGCGGCCCAAGGCTGGTCGGCGGCGAGCAGGGCGCGGACGGTCAGCCACCGCTCCCCCGGTCCCGCCGCCGCGCCGGGCAGCCGTACCTCGCCGCCGTCCGGCGGCACCTCCAGCGGGTGCTCGGCGACGACCTCCCCCTCCACTTCCACGGTGGCGGTGAACCGCAGGTGGGACAGGTCGCGGAAGCCGTGCCCGTTGACGATCCGCGCCACCCCTCCCTCCGCCGCGAAGGTGATCCTGACCGGCTCGAACGCCTTCTTCAGGTCGAGCAGCCCCGGCGAGGGCGTACGGTCGGGGAAGACCAGCCCGTCGATGACGAAGTTGCCGTCGTGCAGGGGCTCCCCGAAGTCGCCGCCGTAGGCGTACCCGTGGGCGGGATGCGCGATCCCGTGGTCGATCCACTCCCACACGAACCCGCCCGCGAGCCTCGGGTAGCGCTCGAACAGCTCCTGGTACTCCGCCAGCCCGCCGGGCCCGTTGCCCATGGCGTGGGCGTACTCGCACTGCAGGAACGGCATCGCGCGCCGCCGCGCGTCCAGCCCGGGGTCGTCGAGCGGGTCCTCCTCGCGCCGGCCGATGGCCTCGACCTCGGCGTGGGAGGCGTACATGCGGGAGTACACGTCGGTGTGGGCGCACGAGCGGTCGCCCTCGTAGTGGAGGGGCCTGGACGGGTCGCGCTCGCGCGTCCAGGCGGCCATGACGCCGAGGTTGCGGCCGACGCCGGCCTCGTTGCCGAGCGACCACATGACGACGCTCGGGTGGTTCTTGTCCCGTTCGACCATGCGGCGCATGCGGTCGAGCAGGGCGGCCTCGTAGCGGGGGTCGTCGGTGGGGTTGCCGCGCCAGCCGATCCGTTCGAAGCCGTGCGTCTCCAGGTCGCACTCGTCGATCACCCACAGGCCCAGCTCGTCGCACAGGTCGAGGAAGGCGGGGTGGGGCGGGTAGTGGCTGGTGCGGACGGCGTTGACGTTGTGCCGTTTCATCAGCAGCACGTCCTCGCGCGTGGTCCCGGGGGTGACCGCGCGGCCCGCCCGGGGGTCGAACTCGTGCCGGTTGACGCCCTTGAGCAGCAGCGGGCGGCCGTTGGCGAGGAGCACGCCGTCCTCGATGGAGACGGTGCGGAAGCCGACGCGCAGCCGTACGGTCTCCTCGGGGAAGGTGACGGTCGCGTCGTACAGGCGCGGGGTCTCGGCCGTCCACGGCTCGGCGTCGACCCGGACCTCGACGCCGGGCTCCAGCCCGGCGACGCCGAGCTCCGGCAGGTCGAGCCGGCCGCCGGGCCCGTCGAAGCTGAGCCGCCCGTCGTGCGTGGCGTGCACGAACACGTCGGCCGCCGAGCGGGTGAGCGTGACGTCGCGGAAGATGCCGGGCAGCCACCACATGTCCTGGTCCTCCAGGTAGCTGGCGGCCGACCACTGGTGCACCCGCACGGCCAGCACGTTGCGGCCGGGACGCAGCCACGGGCCCGCGTCGAACTCGGCCGGCAGCCGGCTGCCGGTCCAGAAGCCCAGCTCGTGCCCGTTGAGCCAGACCCTGGCGAAGGAGTCGGCACCCTCGAACCGCAGCCGGCCGCCGCTCCAGCCCTCGGGCAGGTCGAAGACGCGGCGGTGGTCGCCGGTCGGGTTCTCGTCCGGCACGTACGGCGGATCGACGGGGAACGGATAGACGACGTTGGTGTAGGCGGGTGCGCCGTGGCCGTGGAGCGGCCAGTGCGACGGCACCGGCAGCTCGGCCCAGCCGGAGTCGTCGTAGCCGGGGCCGGCGAAGTCCTCGGGCGCGTCGGCCGTGGGCGACAGGCGGAAGCGCCACGTGCCGTTGAGGTCGAGGGAGGGGGCGTCGGAGCGGAGGGCCGCGCGAGGGGCGAGCAGCCCGGAACCGGGGGCGAAAGTCACGAGATCCATCGACGCGAGCCTAGATCGTCACGGTCGTTCCGGGCAGATGCCACTTTGCCCGCGAGGAGCCCCCGCCCGGGAGGGCGGGGGCTCCGTGAACGGGAACCGTCGCGTCAGGCGGCGGCCCTGGCGGTGAGGGACACCGTGGCCTGGCGGGTGACGCCGTTGACCGTGACGGCGACCGTCACCTGTCCCTTGCGCAGCGCGGTCAGCGTCCCGGTGGCCGGGTCGAGGACGGCGACGTGCCACGGCTTGGCCGCGCTGCGCGCCCCGACGTGCAGGTTCGGCGAGCCGGACCACGACGCCGACGCCGGGTAGGCGGCGGGCACGGTCCGCGTCCCCTGCTTGACCACGGCGCTCACCGGCGCGGGCGTGCCGACCGCGACGCTGCCGGGCGCGGTGAGGACGAGCTCGTCCACGTGCGGCTGGACCTGCGTGCCGATCCAGGCGGGCGCGTCGACGAACCAGTTGCGCCGCACGTGCTCGGCCTCGGCCGGGGTGACCGGGTCGACGCCCCACAGCGACCAGCCGGTGAACCCGCCGTCGTCGGCCGCGGTGGCGGGGTTCTTGCCGGAGTTGCCGTTGATGAAGTACGGGACCGCGTCCACGTGCGAGGCGTGGAAGGTGCCCACGTGTCCCCCGATGTAGGCGGCTCCCTTGCCGGTCTCGCGCTGGAAGTCGGCGAGCCAGCCCTCGACCAGCGCGGCCTCCTTGCGGTCGCCGAGCTGGCTGCCCTTGCCGGGCGTGGGGTCGCGCGGCGGCACGTGGAACAGCACCGCGACCGAGCCCACGGAGCCGTCCTTCGCGGCCTTGTCCAGCTCGGCGCGCAGCGCCGCCACCTGGTCGTAGCCGCCGCCCCGCAGGTTGAGCCGGGAGGTGTCCAGCGTGACGAACCGGGTGCCCTTGTGGTCGAACGTCCGGTACGTCGCCCCGAACGCCTTCGTGAAGTTGGCGATGTCGCCGCCCATGACCTCGTGGTTGCCGGGGACGTAGTAGTAGGGCAGCTCGCCGCCCAGCTCCTCGTCCAGCACCCGCTTGGCCAGCGCGAAGTCCTCCGGCGACGCCTCGTCCACCAGGTCGCCGTTGATGACGAGGAAGTCCGGCCGGGCGGCCTTGATCTCGCGCAGCGTGCGGCGGGCGTTCTTGACGATGTCGCTGTCGGGGTCCCTGGCGACGAACTGCGCGTCGGACATGACCGCGAAGCGCCACGGCATCTCCGCCACCGACGCCTTGACCACGGGGTCGGCGACCTTGGGCGCGGCCGGCGCGGTCACGGTCGGCGGCACCTTGGCGACGAGCCCGTCGATGAGGATCTCGTTGGTGTACTTGGCGTCCGCCTTGGTCTCGGCGACGTAGAAGCGCCGCAGCTTGAGCGGGTAGTTGACGCCCGCGGGCACGGCGAACTCGACGTACTGCCAGCCGGTCCACGTCATGTACGGACCGCGCAGGATCTGCGACTGCCCGAGCGCGTCGTAGAACTCCAGGCTCGGCCACTCCCCCTTGCCGGTGGAGTGGATCCACAGCCCGAACGCCTGGGGCTGCCCGTCCACCACGATCTGCTGCGGCGGGCTGGCGTAGGCGGCGCGGGTGGCGGTGGAGGTGGTGAAGTCGTAGGACAGCTTCAGCGCGTTGCCGCTCCGCCCGGGGGCGGCCGACAGCGAGCCGGTGGCGCGGGCCGCGGCGAACGTCCACGTGGCGGCGTCCTCGAAGTCGGCGACCGGCTTCTCCTCGAACCCGACGGTCACCGGCACGGCGGTGGTGATCTTGCCGACCTTGGCGGTGATCAGCCCGGAGCCGGTGGTCTTCTTCGCCTTGACGGTGAAGTAGCCGTGCTCGGCGGGGGTGACCTCCAGCAGGGCGCGGTCGTAGTCGAGGGCGAGGTCGGCGGGCTCGATCGGGGCGGAGTTGCCGTTGCGGTCGTAGCCGACGACGCCGAAGGTGGCGGTGCCGTCGGCGCCGGAGATGCCGAGCCGGTCGGCGGTGGCGCCGAGCCGTTCCAGCGGCTGGAGCACGGTCAGCTCGATGGTGCCCTTGGCGGCGCCGCGCGCGGCGGTGACGGTGGTCTGGCCGGGCACGAGGGCGTGGAACCTGCCGTCACGGACGACGCCGTGCACGGCGGGCTGGGCCCGCCAGGACGGGGCGCCGGCGGCGGGGCCGTAGGTCTCGTCGTAGCCGGCGGCGGTGAGCTTCCTGGTGAGGCCGGGGAAGACGCGGTCGGGGCGGCCGCCCGCGACGGGGCCGACGCCGGGCGCCTTGGCCGGGTCGCTCGCGGTCTCCAGCCAGAAGCCCTTGAGCTTGCCGCTGCCCTCGGGCGCGTACAGGGCCAGGCCGTTCGGCACGTGCCGCTCGCCGCCGTCGGAGGGGCTGTTCTCGACCTGCACGGCGTCGGAGCCCGGCTCGCGGGCGAGCAGGGTGGAGGAGCCGCCGCCGTCGAGGTTGAGCGCGTTCGCGGCGCCGAGGTCGGCCATCATGGCGGCCAGCTCGTTGAGCGTGACGCCGCGGCTGTCGGCCTGCCGGCCGTCCACGGTGAGCAGGTGCATCGTGCGGCCGTCGGCGGAGAAGCCGACGGCGGTGCGCGGGTGGGCGGCCGGGTCGGTGCTGTTCTGCACGACGCCGTTCTTGACCAGCACCCAGTTGCCGCCGACGGCGGCCTGGACGGCGCCATCGTCGTCCGGCTTGGGCCGGTACGTGACGTCCACACGGTCTCCGGCCTTGAGCGCGGCCACGGCGGCGGCCCCGGCGTCGCGGCCGAGCAGGACGGTGGTGCCGGCGGGGATCGGCCCGGAGCCGGCGGCGTTCCGTACCTCGGTGACGACGCCGTCCACCAGGACGGCCTCGGCGACGGCGGTGGCGCCCTCGACGGCGCGGGCCCGCGTGTAGGAGCCCCACAGCGGCGTGAACAGCCCGGTCCCGTCGCGCTGCACGAGCTGGTTGAACTGGGTGAGCTTGATCGGCGAGCCGCCGGCCGGGGTCGCGGTGCCCTCGAAGTACATCTTCAGCACGCGGCCGACACCGTCGCCGGTGACGGCGACCGCGTTCTCGTGCCCAGCGACGGGCGACTGGACGAGCGTGCCGTTCTGGACGCCGATGCCCTGGGCGGCGCCGGAGTTGTTGATGTCGAAGAAGTCGCCGTTGACGGCGGCGACGGCGTGGGTGCGGCCGGCGGGGCCGGACAGCGGCTCGGTCTTGGTCACCTCGCCGGAGAAGACGTAGTCGGCCCGGTTGCCGCCGGTGCCGCCGCCGAGTTCGGCGGTGATGGCGTCGGCACGCAGCCAGCCGAGCTCGTCGTAGGTGTCGAACGAGGTGAGCGAGATGCCGGGCGCGACCGGGCGGGTGCGCTTGGCGGTCTCCAGCCGCCGCTGCCCGGCGGCGGCCCGGGACAGCAGCGTGGACGGCGGCGGATAGGACGACGCCTGGATGGCGTCCTCTGCGGGTGGCGCGGGGTCGGCCTGCGCGGGCGCGGCGGTTAAGGCCAGAGGGCTTAACGCGAGCGCGGCGGCGGCCAGCATTCGGAGGGTCTGCACGACCGAACTCAATCGCTCGCGGATATAACTTTCAAGACCGAAGGGTGAACTAAAAGAAAATTTCAGATCTTGGGATGCCCCCTCAGGCGGGCGTCTTGATCCGGACCAGCCGGTCGAAGGCCACGTCGTAGGAGGGTTCGAGCCAGTAGTCGGAGTGCCGGCGGGCCTCCGGCAGCGGCTCGCCGAGCACCGGCCGGCGCGGGTCCCAGCAGTGGCGGTCCACCGGATCGTCGCTCGCCGGGCCGTGGGAGGCGGCGGCGAACGGGTCGAGCCGCCGGAAGACCGGCCCGCCGATGGGGTCGCTCAGCCGGTAGAGGTTGTGCCAGGGCACCGCGGCCCGGACCGCCGCCAGCCCCTCGGCGCCGAACCAGGCGGGGAAGAAGGCCGCGTACAGGCGGCGCAGCGGCGAGCCGTGGGTGAGCAGCGCGACCCGCCGCCGCAGCTCGGGCTTGAGCTGCAGCACCAGCGCGGCGGCGATGACGCTGCCCTGGCTGTGGCCGGAGACGATCACCTGGTCGTGGTCGGTGCGGGCCAGCCGGCCCACCCGCGCCACCAGCTCGGGGACGACCCGTTCGGCGTAGCAGGGCGGGCCGAGCGGATGGACGGCGCGCGGCCAGAAGGTCGAGACGTCCCACAGGATGCCGACCGTCCTGCGCAGCCGGCCGTCGCGGTAGGCGCGCCGCCCGACCAGCACCAGCCCCGCCCCGACGGCGACCAGCGCCCAGCTCCCCACCGACGACAGCGCCCCGGCGAGCCCGCCCACCGGTGCGATCAGCCCGAACTGGCCGAGCGCGGTCGCCGCCGCGACCCCGGCCACCCCGGCGCCCGTCAGCACGCCCAGCACGAGCCCGGCGCGGTCGGTGAGCGCGGCGCAGCTCCAGACATCGGCCACCGCCGGCGCGTTGCGCTCGCCGTAGTAGTGGGCCAGCCGCTTCGCCAGCCGGACGCTCCCGGTGCGGCGGGCCCGCCACAGGACGGCGGCGACGGCGAGCGCGGCGAGCGCGAGCAGCGGCACCAGCGCGGCCCTCCACCAGATCGCGTCGTCGAGGAAGAGCGTGACCGCCGGCGGCTCGGGCGCGGCGGGCACGCCCGGCTCGCCGAGGTAGTCGGCGGTCCCGAACAGCAGGCCGAGCGCCAGGACGTTGGCCATGCCCGCGGCGAGCATGAGGGCGACCCAGGCGCCCAGCCCGCCGAGCGCGCGCCGCTCGGCGGGGTCGTGGCCGCGCGGCCGGTCCATCACGGCGAGCGCGCCGACGACGACCAGCAGGACCAGGCCGAGCCCGAGGACGAGCGCCTGCTGGAGCGCGCCGGCGCCGACGCCGGGGAGCTGCCGCCCGGCCGTGCCCGGCCCGAGCCCGGCCAGGGCCGCGCAGCCGGTGGCGGCCAGCGTCAGCGCGGCGGCCACCCGCAGCCCCTGGCACGACCAGGTGAGCCAGGCCGGCGCGGCGGCGCCGGTGTGCGGGTCGAGGCGGCGGGCGATCGACGGCAGCACGACCAGCACCGCGGCGGCGGCCTGGACGGCGGCGTTGGCGACGGTCAGCGCGAGCCCGGCCCGGGTGGCGGCGAACGGCCCGGCCACCGCGAGCCCGACCGAGGCGGCCGCGAAGGAGACGTGCACCACGCGCAGCCGCCACACCGGCGCGGCGCCGTGCCACAGGCGGGGCCGGGCCAGGGGGATCCGGGAGTGCGGCCCGCCGCCGGGCGGGACGACGGTCTGCTCGTCGCGCCGCCAGGTGCGCCGCCCGAGCCACCACAGCAGCGCGAGGACCAGCAGCGGCGCGAGCGCGGCGACGGCCAGCCGCCGCGACGGCTCCCCGGCTTGCGTCTCGGCCAGCCAGCGCGCGAAGGCGGGCGCGCCGTCGAGGGTGCAGGCGCGGCCGGGCGCGGTGCACTGCCAGCCGAACAGGTCGACGCTCGCCCGGGTGACCGCGCCGACCAGCGTGCCGGTCAGCAGCAGCGCGAACAGCCGCAGCGCGGCCTCGGCCAGGCGGCGCAGCCACCTGCCGCGCGACGGCCTGGGCAGCATGAAGTAGGCCAGGTTGACCAGCGAGAACGGCAGCAGCGGCAGCCACAGGGCGAGCGCCCGGCCGCCGGAGGTGAGCCCGCCCCAGGCGTAGGCCTCCCGGCGGCGCACGCCGGGCACGTCGGCGTCGCCGCCGGCCGGGCGGCCCTCGGGCCACCAGCGGCGGTAGAAGCCCGTCACGCCGTCGCCGGCCACCCGCCAGGGATGGGGGTGGTGCAGGGTGGTCTGCGGCGGCGTGCCGTGCACGCCGTGCACGCGCAGCTCGGTGAGGCCGCCGCAGGTGTCGTCGAGGAAGCCGTCCATGGCACCAGCATCCTGTACTGGCGCTTTCACGTACAGTGACTATTCCATGACGTTATGCAAGGAGGGTTTACGACTTGGTGGCGCCGGCCGTGAGGCCGGTGACGAGGTGCCGCTGCACCAGCAGGAAGACCGCGCCGGCCGGGATGGCGATGAGCACCGCCGAGGCGGTCATCAGCCCCCAGTCCGACCAGTGCTGGCCGACGAACTGCTGCAGGCCCACGCCGAGCGTGCGCTTGTCCTCCTGCGACATGAACACCGTGGCGTAGCCGACCTCGCCCCAGGCGGTCATGAAGCAGTAGAACGCCGTGACCGCGATGCCGGGCCTGGCCAGCGGCAGCACCACCCGCCGGAACACCCCGAACGGCGTCAGCCCGTCCACGAGCCCCGCCTGGTCGATCTCGATCGGCACGGTGTCGAAGTAGCTCTTCATCATCCAGGCGCAGAACGGCACCGCGATCGTCATGTACGCGATGACCAGCCCCGGGATCTGGTTGAGCAGGCCGAGCCCGGCCATCAGGTTGTACAGCGGGACGATGAGGATGGCGACGGGGAACATCTGGGTGACCAGCAGCAGCCACATCACGCCCCGGTGGCCGGGGAAGCGGAAGCGGCTGACGGCGTACCCGGTGGTGGCGGCCAGCAGGACCCCGGCCACCATCGTGAGGCCGGCGGTCAGCACGCTGTTGAGCAGCCAGCGCGGGAACTCGGTCGCGGTCAGCACCCGCGCGTAGTTGTCCAGCGAGGAGTCGTCGAACAGGCGCAGCTCGCTCGACAGCCAGCCGTCGCGCGGCTTCAGCGAGGTCAGCACCAGCCACACGACGGGGAACAGGCTGATCGCCACCGCGATCAGCAGGCCCGCGTGCAGGCCGATCGAGGCGAGGGGGCCGCGCTCGCCGCGCGGGCGGCCCCCGGATCCGTACGTGGTCACCAGGGATCTCCTTGTGAACGCAGCGTCCTTCTGTAGCCGGCGGCGAGCACGACCAGCATGAGCAGGATGATCACGCCCCAGGCGGCCGAGCCGGAGTAGTCGCGGATCCCGGTGAACGCCTCGCGGAAGGCGTAGGTGACGAGGATCTCCGTCTCGCTGCCGGGGCCGCCCCGGGTGACGAGGAAGATGATGGGGAACATGTTGAACGTCCAGATGGTCCCGAGCAGGATCACCGTGGACGACACCTGGCGCAGGCCGGGCAGCGTGATCGCGCGGAAGCGCTGCCAGGGCCCCGCGCCGTCCACCTCGGCGGCCTCGTACAGCTCGGCCGGGATCGACTGCAGGCCGCCGAGCAGGGCCACCATCATGAACGGCACGCCGATCCACACGTTCACGGCGATCACCGCGACCTTCGCCGTGAACGGGTCGTCGAGCCAGCCGACCGGGCCGAACCCGGCGAGCTTCAGCATGCCGTTGATCACGCCGTAGTCGCTGTTGTAGAGGTAGCGCCAGACGAAGGCGGCCACGAACGCCGGCACCGCCCACGGCAGGATCAGCAGCACCCGGTAGACGGAACGGAAGCGCAGCTTCCTGTTGAGCATGACGGCGAGGGCCAGGCCGACGCCGTAGTGCAGGGCGACGCAGGCGACCGTCCAGATCACCGTCCAGAGGAGCTTGTCCCAGAACAGGTCGCTGGTGAGGATGCGCAGGTAGTTGTCCAGGCCGACGAACTCGTACGTGGACGGGATGACGTTGACGCCGATGGTGCGGCCGATGTTGGCCTCGGTGGCGTCGGTCAGCGACAGGTACACCCCGCGCGCGAGCGGCCAGCCGATCAGCACCAGCATCACGGCCAGCACCGGCGCGACCATCGCCCAGGCGTACCAGTGGGTCCCGAAGGAGCGCCGCAGCCGGCCGGGACCGGCACGGCGGCGGCCGCGGGCGCCCGCGGCCGTCGCGTTCCCGGTGGAGACCGCCACCGGTCAGCTCCAGTCCTTCATGATCCCGTGGTACTGCTCGCTCACCTTCTTGAGCATGTCCGCGGGGGCCGACTTGCCGCCGACGAGGTCCTGGTAGCCCTCGAGCAGCGGCTGGAAGAGCTGGCCGCCCTCCGGGATCCACGGCCGCGGCACCGCGGTGTCCATGATCGGCTTGAACACGGCCACGTCCTGGTTGCCCTGGACGTCCGGGTCGGCGTAGGCGGAGGTACGGGTCGGCAGCAGGCTGATCTCCTTGGCGATCTTCGCCTGGGCCTTCGCCGTCGTCATGAAGCGGACGAACTCGTAGGCCGCCGGGATGTTCTTCGAGCCCGCGTAGATCGCCAGGTTCCAGCCGCCCGTGGGGGCCCCGGCCTTGACCGAGCCGGCCGGCACGGGGGCGATGCCGAGGTTCGCCTTGTCCTGGAACTCCTTGCCCTGGTAGATCTCCGACAGCGCCCACGGGCCGTTGTAGATCATCGCGGCCTTGCCCTCTTTCAGGGCGGTCATGGCGTTGGCGTAGCTCTCCGTGGTCGCGGGCTTCGGGGCGGCGCCGGAGCTGATGAGGTCGGCGACGGTCTGCATGGCCTGCACGTTCGCCGGGGAGTCGACGACGATCTTCTTGTTCTGGACGTCGAGCAGGTCGCCGCCCTCGCCGTACATGAAGGGCAGCAGGAAGTAGGAGTCGACGTTGAGCGCGAGCCCCTGCGCGCCCGTCTTGGCCTTGACGTCGAGCGCGGTCTGCTTCAGCTCGGCGACGGTCTTCGGCGGCTCCTCGTGGCCGGCCTCCTTGAGCAGCCGCTTGTTGTAGATGAGCGCGAGGGTGTCGGTCACTTGGGGGACGGCGTAGGTCTTGCCGTTGTACTTGGTGCTGCTCAACGGGCCCGGCAGGAAGTCGCCGGGCTGGTCCACCGCCCGGCTGCCGTCCAGCGGCTGCAGGTAGCCGAGCGAGGCGAACTGCGAGGTCCAGGCCACCTCGGAGCGGATCACGTCGGGCGCCCCGCTGCCCGCCTGGGCGGCGGTCTGGAACTGGTTCTGCGCCTGGTCCGACGGCACGTTCACATATTTGACCTTGATGCCGGGGTAGGCGGCCTCGAACTCCTTGATGAGGGCCTGGAACGTGGGGCCCTCACTGTCGGGACGGGTCGTGTCCCACCAGGTCACCTCGCCGGTGATCTTCGCGGGGTCGGCCACGGAGGCTGCGGGGGCGGCCGGCTCGCCCCCTCCCCCGCCGCCGCCGCACGCGGCGACCGCCAGCGTCAGGCTCGCAAGGACGGTCACGGCAGGTAAGGGTCGTCGCATGTCCTTCTCCTCACAGGTCGATCGGAGGTGGAGTCAGCCGGAGGTTACGCCGACGTGAGGCGCTCGGGTAGGGGCGTTCGTCAGGATTCTGCAAGTTGTTACATCGGCTGGGCCCTACATTTCTGAAATTTCCCGAAAGATTTGCAGAGGTGGTGGCGTGGGGAGCCTGGCCGGCGGGGCGGAAATCGCGTAAGCAAGTCAGGGATGAAGGACCTGCTGGTGGTGCACTACCGACGCGCGGAGCCCGACGGCTGGGGGCTGCACGTGTGGGGCGACGTGGCGGAGCCGGTCGCGTGGGACGCGCCGGTCCCGCTGGCGGGCGAGGACGCCTACGGGCGCTTCGCCTGGATCCCGCTGCGGCCGGGCGCCCGCCGCGTCGGCGTGCTCCCTCACCGCGGCGACACCGCCGACGGCGGCGGGCACCTCGTCGATCCGGCGTGGCATCCCGAGATCTGGCTGGACGAGGGCCGGGACGAGGTGTTCGGCTCGCGGGCCGCCGCCGACGGGCACGCCGTGATCCACTACCGGCGGCCGGACGGCTCGTACGACGGCTGGGGCCTGCACCTGTGGGGCGACGCGGTCGCCGAACCGGCGCTCACCGACTGGGCGCGGCCCCGTCCCCCGGACGGCGTGGACTCCTTCGGGGCTTGGTGGCGGGTGCCGCTGCGGGACCCGGCCGCCGCCCTGCACTTCGTGGTGCACGCGGGCCCCGTCAAGGATCCCGGGCCCGACCAGCGGATCGTCCCGGCGGAGCAGCCGGAGGCGTACGTGGACGCGGGCTCGCCGCTCCTCCACCCGACCCGGGCCGCCGCGGACGGCGTGGTCGTGCTCCACTACCGCGTGCAGGGCGGCGACCACGACGGGCTGACGCTGCGTCCGGCGGACGGCGACCCCGTACACCCCTCGGGCTGGGACTCCTTCGGCGCCATCTTCCACGTCCCGCTCCCGCCCGACACCCGCAGCCTCCGCTACACGGTGCATTGCCTTTCCGATGAGGCCGCGCCAGGCGGCGGACAGGGGCGGGACGGCGTCCACCTCCCGTCCGACCAGGCCGCGCCAGGCGGCGGGACCGGACCCGACCACGACCACCTCTCTTCCAGCGAGGCCGCGCGAGCCGACAGGCGCGAGCCGGACCACAACCACCCCCCGTCCAACTCTGCCGTCACAGGCGACGGGCGCGAGCCGAACCACGACCGCTTCCCCTCTGGTGAGCCCGCACAAAGTGGCGGACGCGGGGCGGGTGGCAACCAGCCCTCTTTCCATGAGGCCGCCAGTGGCGACGGTGCGGGTGGGTGGTGGACGGTGGAGACGGGGCTTCTCGGGCATGAGGTGTGGCGGGTGGCGGGGGTGGCAGGGCATGTCCTGCCGCGGGCTCCGGCGCCGGACGTCGACCTGCGGCGCTGCCTGGCGCACTGGATCGACCGCGAGACCGTCCTCTGGCAGGTGCCCGGTTCGCTCCGCCACGCCCTGGTCTTCAGCCCCGGCGCCACCCTCGCCTTCGACGACCCCGGCCACGCAGGCGCGGCCGGGGTCCTGCGGCTCTCGCCGGGCGAGCTGACCGGTGAGCAGCGCCGCGCCTGGCCGCATCTGGCCGGGTACACCGCGCTCAAGGTGGACCCGCGCGACGCCGCCCTCGTCCCCGAGGCCCTGCGCGGCCAGGTGGCGGCGGTGGCCAGGGACGAGGAGGGCAGGCTGGTCGCGGCGACGGGCGTGCAGCTCCCCGGCGTCCTCGACGACCTGTACGCCGCCGCCGCCACCGCCCCGCTCGGCCCTTCCGGCCGCCTGCGCCCGCGTCTCGCCCTGTGGGCGCCCACCGCCAGGAAGGTCGAGCTGGCCCTGTACGGCAAGGACGGCAGGCGCACCGTCCACCGCATGCGCCGCGACGACGCGACCGGCGTGTGGTCCACGCACGGCCGGCCGTCGTGGATGGGCCGCGACTACACCTTCCTCGTCACCGTCTACTCCCCCGCCGCCGGCCGGATCGTCACCAGCGAGGTCACGGACCCGTACAGCCTGGCCACGGCCCCGGACGGCGTGCGGAGCCGCCTCGTCCGGCTCGACGCCACCGCCTGCAAACCGCCCGGCTGGGACGCCCTGGCCAAGCCCGCCCCCGTGCCGCCGCACCGGGCCGTGATCTACGAGCTGCACGTGCGCGACTTCTCCGCCTCCGACGCCACGGTCCCCGAGGAGCTGCGCGGCACGTACACGGCCTTCACCCGCGACTCGGACGGGACGCGGGAGCTGCGGGCCCTCGCCGCCGACGGCGTCACCCACGTGCACCTGCTGCCGGTCTTCGACCTGGCCACGGTGCCCGAGCGCCGCGAGGACCGCGTCGAGCCGGACTGCGACCTGGCCGCCATGCCGCCCGACTCCGAGCGGCAGCAGGAATGCGTGGCCCGCACCGCGGCCACCGACTCCTTCAACTGGGGCTACGACCCGCTGCACTACACCGTGCCGGAGGGCTCGTACGCGAGCGACCCCGACGACCGGATCCGGCAGTTCCGCGCGATGGTCGCCGCGCTCAACCGGGCCGGGCTGCGCGTGGTCATGGACGTGGTCTACAACCACACCCACACGGAGTCGGTGCTCGGCCCGATCGTGCCCGGCTACTACCACCGCCTGCTCGCCGACGGCTCGGTGGCCACCTCCACCTGCTGCGCCAACACCGCCCCCGAGCACCGGATGACGGGCCGGCTCGTGGTGGACTCCGTCGTCACCTGGGCCAGGCAGTACAAGATCGACGGGTTCAGGTTCGACCTCATGGGCCACCATCCGAAGGACAACATCCTGGCCGTACGCCGCGCGCTCGACGCGCTCACTCCCGAGGCCGACGGCGTGGACGGCCGTTCGATCATCCTGTACGGCGAGGGCTGGAACTTCGGCGAGGTCGCCGACGGCGCCCGCTTCCCGCAGGCCACGAAGGAGGGCATGGCCGGCACCGGCGTCGCCACGTTCGCCGACGCCCCGCGGGACGCGGTACGGGGCGGCGGGCCGTTCGACGCCGACCCGCGGGCGCAGGGCTTCGGCTCCGGGCTGGCCGGCGCGCCCAACGGCAGTCCCGCCAACGGCGACCCGGAGCAGCAGCGGGCGCGGCTGGCCCACTGCGCCGACCTCATCAGGATCGGCCTGACGGGCAGCCTGCGCGACTACGTGCTGCCGTCCGGCCGTACCGGCGGGGAGATCCATCACAACGGCGCCCCCGCCGGGTACGCCCGCGACCCCGGCGAGAGCGTGGTGTACGTGGACGCGCACGACAACGAGACGCTGTTCGACGCGCTGGCGTACAAGCTGGCGCCGGGGACGTCCATGGCGGACCGGGTGCGCATGCAGGTGCTGTCGCTGGCCGTGCCGCTGCTGTCGCAGGGGGCGGCGTTCGTGCACGCGGGCAGCGAGCGGTTGCGCTCGAAGTCCTTCGACCGCAACTCCTACGACTCCGGCGACTGGTTCAACCGGCTGCTGTGGGACTGCTCGCTGGGCAACGGGTTCGGCGGCGGCCTGCCGCCGCGGGCCGACAACGAGGTGCGCTGGCCGTACGCCCGGCCGCTGCTGGCCGATCCGGCGCTGCGGCCGGGCTGCGAGGCGATCGGCGCGGCCCGCGCCCGGTTCGGGGAGCTGCTGCGGATCCGCTCCTCGACGCCGGCGTTCGCGCTGGGGTCGGGCGAGGAGGTGCGGCGGCGGCTGTCGTTCCCCGCCGCGCCGGACGGCGTCATCGTCATGCACGTGGACACGGCCGGGATCGATCCGCGCTGGAGCGCGGTGACGGCGGTGCTCAACGCGACCCCGGACGAGCTGGCGCTGCCGGTCACGGCGCCGGCCGGGCAGGAGCCCGCGCTGCATCCGGTGCTGGCGGCCTCGGCGGATCCGGTGGTCCGCGGATCGGCGTTCGACCGGGCGAGCGGGACGCTCACCGTGGCCGGACGTACGGTGGCCGTCTTCGTCACGCCCTGAGAACGTTTCGCCGTTCCGGCTCCGGGCAGCGGGCGCATGAACGGACGAAAGGCACACGTCCTATACAGATCGCTGGAAATGCCGGGACTCACGGCGCAGACTGGAAAGACGGCGATCGCGTGGAGCAGTGGAGCACCCGTGGACAAACACCTTGAGCACATGCCGGTCCTGTCCCGCGGCAGACATCGCAACCCGAAACGCGGTGCCTGCTTCATGGAACTGGCCTCCTACCTTGCCGGGGAACGCTGGAGCGACCATCCGGCCTGCACGCACCCGTTGCTGGCCGCACTCGCGCGTCTGGTCAACGACAACGTCAACGACGAGAACCGGGCCGCGCTGGTCCCCCTCGTCCCGTCGATCATCGGGCTGACCGGCGACGACCTGCGCGTGGACGCGCGGATCGCGCTGCGCTGCGCCACGACGGCGCTGCCGGTGGCCGCGGCCGAGCGCCAGCTCGCGCTGGCGGTGTCGGTGCTGGCGGCCGAGGAGATGCTCGCCAGGCTGGACGGCGCGCCGCCCGGCCGGCTGAGCGAGGCGAGCCGGCGGGCGCTGGACGAGGTCCCGCACGCCAGCGAGCAGGCCAGGCGCTTCAGCCGGGCCGCCAAGATCACCGAGAAGGGCTTCCGCAGGTACGCCGCCCCGAACGCGGTCCAGCTCGCGGTCGTGGGCATCGTGCAGGCGTGCGTCAACGACCCTGACGCGCTGCTGCGGCGGCTGCTGGAGGAGACGATCGCGGACTGCGCGGCCATGATGCACGGCACCACGCCGGCCCACGAGGCGATGACCGCCCATGGCTCGACGGCCGCGCCACCGGCCGATGGGCCTGCGGGGGTCGGGGCCGCTCCGGAGGCGGCGGTTCGCGTCTGATCCGCCGAAGAGCCCTTCGAACGTCATCCCCGCGGTCCCGTACCGCGGGGATCTTCACGCATCCGGCCGGTCACATGGTGTGACGAACACCTGGCAGAGCGGTTTTTCCGCAGGTCAGGCTAGCCTTTCCTTCGTTGCGGATCTTGTCGAAGAACTTTAGATTTTTGGACAAGAGCATCCGTAAGTGGAGGATTTCCATGACCATCGAGCTCGCCGAGCCGCGCTCCCCCGAGCAGCACCACACGCACCGCGACGTGACCGGTGGCTGGCTGCGACCGGCGGTGTTCGGGGCGATGGACGGGCTGGTGTCCAACTTCGCGCTGATCGCCGGCGTAGTGGGCGCGGCGGGCACCGGCGGGAAGGCCGCGGTGCTGGCCGGGTTCGCCGGGCTGGCCGCCGGGGCGTTCTCCATGGCGGCCGGGGAGTACACCTCCGTGAAGTCGCAGACCGAGCTGATGCGGGCGGAGATCGCCGTGGAGCGGCGTGAGCTGGCCCGCAACCCCGAGGGCGAGCGCGCCGAGCTGGCCGCGCTGTACGAGTCGCGCGGCCTCGACCCCGACCTCGCCCGCCGGGTGGCCGACGGCCTGTCGGCCGACCCCGAGCAGGCCCTGCGCGTGCACGTCCGTGAGGAACTGGGGGTGGACCCCGACGACCTGCCCTCGCCGTACCTGGCGGCGGCCTCGTCGTTCCTCGCCTTCTCCTTGGGGGCGCTGGTGCCGCTGGCGCCGTTCCTGTTCGGGGCCTCGGGGCTGACGCCGGCCGTGGTGCTGAGCGTGCTCGGGCTGTTCGGGTTCGGCTCGGCGGTGGCGGCGATGACGGCGCGGCCCTGGTGGGTGGGCGGCCTGCGGCAGCTCGCGCTCGGCGTCGGCGCGGCCACCGTCACCTTCGGCCTCGGCCACCTCCTCGGCGTCACCCTGACCTGACCCCCGCGCCCCTGAGCCACTCGTCACTCAGCCGCCGCGCCCCTCAGGCCCCGTCTCCGCACAGCCGCCGCGCCCTTAACCCCCGCGCCCTGCGGCCGGGCGGGAGGTGCGGCGGGCGGTCCGGCACGTGCAGCCCCACGTCGGCCCCCGGCACGCGCGTAAGCGCCGTGCGGGGCGAGGGGTCAGCGTCGGCGGCCGCGGCGGAGGAGGGGTTTGAGTATGGCGCGCACGGTCAGCAGCAGCACGACGGCGACGAGCTGGCCGCCGAGGACGATCCGGTTGACGTCCACGGCGGGATGCCACTTCACCTCGCCGTTCTTGATGACGTAGACCCCGGAGGGCGTGGCGCCGTGGCCGAAGCCGAGGCCGCTCCCGCCGCCCTCCTCCTTGTCGTTCTTGCCCTGCCCCTGGCCGGCCCCGCCGCCCTGGACGACCCGGGCGACGGGGATGACGACGACGTCGCCGTGCTGGATCGGCTCGCCGAAGACGCGCCGGACGGTGGCGGCGTCCTTGGACCGTTCGACCAACTCCATGATGTCCATGGGGACATCCTCGCCCAGAAGCCGCCGGGCGACTACGCGCGCCGGCCGCGCAGCTCGCGGTAGCGGCGGACCAGGCGCTCGGTCGAGGGGTCGGGGAAGCTGGTCGGCGGCTCCTCGGAGGTGAGGGCGGGGGCGAGGTCGGAGGCCATCTTCTTGCCCAGCTCGACGCCCCACTGGTCGAAGGAGTCGATGCCCCAGACGGTGCCCTCGACGAACACGATGTGCTCGTAGAGGGCGACGAGCTGCCCCAGCGTGGACGGGGTGAGCTTCGGCGCGAGGATCGTGGAGGTGGGCCGGTTGCCCGGCATGACCTTGTGCGGGACGATCTCCGGCGCGGTGCCCTCGGCCGCGATCTCCTCGGCCGTCTTGCCGAACGCCAGCGCCGAGGTCTGCGCCAGCAGGTTGGCGGTGAGCTGGTCGTGCATGCCCTCGCGATCCTCGTAGGGCTCGGCGAAGCCGATGAAGTCGGCGGGCACGAGCCGGGTGCCCTGGTGGAGGAGCTGGTAGAAGGCGTGCTGGCCGTTGGTGCCGGGCTCGCCCCAGAAGATCTCGCCGGTCGGCACGGTGACCGGGGTGCCGTCGGCCCGCACCGACTTGCCGTTGGACTCCATGGTGAGCTGCTGGAGGTAGGCGGGGAAGCGGTGCAGGCGCTGGCTGTAGGGCAGGACCGCGTGGGTCTCGGCGCCGAAGAAGTCGGTGTACCAGATGCCGAGCATGCCCATGATCACCGGCATGTTCCGGTCGAAGGGCGCGGTGCGGAAGTGCTCGTCCATGGTGCGGAACCCGGCGAGCATCTCGCGGAAGCGCTCCGGCCCGATCGCGATCATGAGCGACAGCCCGATGGCCCCGTCGTAGGAGTAGCGGCCGCCCACCCAGTCCCAGAAGCCGAACATGTTGGCGGTGTCGATGCCGAACTCGGCCACCTTGGCGGCGTTGGTGGAGACGGCGACGAAGTGCTTGGCCACCGCGTCGTCGCCGAGCGCGCCGACCAGCCAGCTCCGCGCGACGCGGGCGTTGGTGAGGGTCTCCAGGGTGGTGAAGGTCTTGGAGCTGACCACGAACAGCGTGGTCTCGGGGTCGAGGTCGCGCAGGTTGCCGACGATGTCGGCGGGGTCGATGTTGGAGACGAAGCGGGCGGCGACGCCGGCGTCGGCGTAGTCGCGCAGCGCCTCGTAGGCCATCGCGGGGCCGAGGTCGGAACCGCCGATGCCGATGTTGACGACGGTCTCGATGGGCTTGCCCGTGGCGCCCTTCCACTCCTTGTCCCGCACCCGGCCGGCGAAGGCGCTCATCCTGTCGAGCACGGCGTGCACGTCGGCCGGGACGTCCTGGCCGTCGACCACCAGCTCGGCCTCGCGCGGCATCCGCAGCGCGACGTGCAGCACGGCGCGGTCCTCGCTGACGTTGATGTGCTCGCCGCCGAACATCGCCTCGATCCGGTCGCGCAGGCCCGCCCGCTCGGCCAGGGCCGCCAGCAGCTCGACGGTCCGCCCGGTGGCGCGGTGCTTGGCGTAGTCGAGGTAGAGGTCGCCGGCGGTCACCGTCATGCGCTCGGCCCGGCCGGGATCCTCCGCGAACAGCTCGCGCAGGTGCCTGCCGGCCAGCTCCTCCTGGTGCTTGCCCAGCGCCGCCCACTCCTGGCTCTGGGTGATGTCGCCGTCCACGTGTCTCCTCCTCGCACCGCTAAGCGGCGAAACGATCAGGTTCTGGTCCATCGTCCCGCAACCCCGTACCCATCGAGGTTGATTCCGCGCACGGCGGAGCCGTGTCTTTGCGTCCTCAGTGGAAACTCCCCGTGCCGGGGTTCAGCGCCGTCCACGGAGGAAGGGGGAAGGGCATGGAGCACATCGACGCGTACTGGCGCGCGGCCAACTACCTGTCGGTCGGGCAGATCTACCTGCTGGACAATCCCCTGCTCGCCGAATCCCTGCGGCCGGAGCACATCAAGCCCCGCCTGCTCGGCCACTGGGGCACCACGCCGGGCCTGAACTTCTGCTTCGCCCACCTGAACCGGGTGATCAAGGAGCGGGACCAGGACATGATCTACATCGTCGGCCCGGGGCACGGCGGCCCGGCGGCGGTGGCCCACGCCTGGCTGGAGGGGACGTACACCGAGCGCTACCCCGACATCACCCAGGACGTACGGGGCATGAAGGCGCTGTTCCGGCAGTTCTCCTTCCCCGGCGGCGTCCCCAGCCATGTCGCGCCCGAGACGCCGGGCTCGATCCACGAGGGCGGCGAGCTGGGCTACGCGCTGGCCCACGCCTACGGCGCCGCCTTCGACAACCCTGACCTGGTGGTGGCGTGCGTGATCGGCGACGGCGAGGCCGAGACCGGCCCCCTCGCGGCGAGCTGGCACTCCAACAAGTTCATGGACCGCCGCCGCGACGGCGTCGTCCTGCCCATCCTGCACCTCAACGGCTACAAGATCGCCAACCCGACGATCCTCGCCCGCATCCCCCACAACGAGCTGACCAAGCTCATGGAGGGCTACGGCTACCGCCCCCACCTGGTCGGCCCCGACCACGAGGAGATGGCCGCCACCCTGGACCGCTGCTGGGACGAGATCGCCGCCTACAAGGCCGGCGACGCCCCGCGGCTGCCGATGATCATCCTGCGCACGCCGAAGGGCTGGACCGGGCCGAAGGAGGTGGACGGCAAGCCCGTCGAGGGCACCTGGCGGGCCCACCAGGTGCCGCTCGCCGCCGTACGGGACAACCCGGCGCACCTCGCCATGCTGGAGGAGTGGATGCGCTCCTACCGGCCCGAGGAGCTGTTCGGGCCGGACGGCCGGCCGGTCGAGAAGATCGTCGAGACGGTTCCCGAAGGGCCCCGCCGGATGAGCGCCAACCCGCACACCAACGGCGGCGAGCTGCTGAAGCCCCTGCGCCTGCCCGACTTCCGCAAGTACGCGGTCGAGGTCAAGGCGCCCGCCGCCCAGCTGACCGAGCCGACCCGCGTCCTCGGGACGTTCCTGCGCGACGTGATCGCCGCGAACCCGAGCACGTTCCGGCTCATGGGCCCGGACGAGACCGCCTCCAACCGGCTGCAGGCCGTCTTCGAGGTCACCGACCGGGCCTGGGACGCCGAGCTGCTGCCCACCGACGAGAACCTGGGCGCGGGCGGCCGGGTGATGGAGGTGCTGTCGGAGCACCTGTGCCAGGGCTGGCTGGAGGGCTACCTGCTGACCGGCCGGCACGGGCTGTTCAACTGCTACGAGGCGTTCATCCACATCGTGGACGCCATGTTCAACCAGCACGCCAAATGGCTGGAGACCACGCACAAGATCCCGTGGCGGCGTCCCGTGGCGTCGCTGACGTACCTGCTGTCGTCGCACGTGTGGCGGCAGGACCACAACGGCTTCAGCCACCAGGACCCCGGCTTCCTCGACGTGGTGGTCAACAAGAAGGCGTCGGTGGTGCGGGTCTACCTGCCGCCGGACGCCAACACGCTGCTCTCCGTCGCCGACCACTGCCTGCGCTCACGCGACTACGTCAACGTCATCGTGGCCGGCAAGCAGCCCGTGCTCGACCTGTTCACCATGGACGAGGCCATCGCCCACAACACGCGCGGCCTCGGCATCCTGCCGTGGGCCTCCACCGACGACGGCAGCGAGCCCGACGTCGTGCTCGCCTGCGCCGGCGACGTCCCCACGCAGGAGACCCTGGCCGCCGCCGCGCTGCTGCGCGAGCACCTGCCCCAGCTCAGGGTCCGCGTCATCAACGTCGTGGACCTCATGCGGCTCCAGCCGCCGTCGGAACACCCGCACGGCATGACCGACGCCGAGTTCGACACCCTGTTCACCGTGGACAAACCGATCATCTTCGACTTCCACGGCTACCCGTCGCTGATCCACCAGCTCACCTACCGCCGCAACGGCCACGACAACATCCACGTGCGCGGCTACAAGGAGGAGGGCACCACCACCACCCCGTTCGACATGGCGATGCTCAACGACATCGACCGCTACCACCTCGTCATGGACGTCATCGACCGCGTCCCCGGACTCGGCTCCAAAGCCGCCCACCTGCGCCAGCGGATGAGCGACGCCCGGCTGCGGGCCCGTGCCTACACCCGCGAGCACGGCGAGGACCCCGGCGAAATAAGCTCCTGGACATGGCCGGCCACATTCTCGTCCTGAACACGGGATCCTCATCGATCAAGTACGAACTGGTGGACGTCCGGACCCACGAGCGCCCGGCCAGAGGGCTGATCGAGCGCATCGGCGAGCGGGCCGGACGGCTCACCCACCACGCCGGGGACGGGCCGCCGTACGTGCGGGAGCGGCCCTTCCCCGACCACGGCGACGGCCTGGAGGCGATGATGGCGGCCTTCGCCGCGGCCGGTCCCGAGCTGGACCCGGTCGCGGTCGGGCACCGCGTCGTGCACGGCGGCGTACGCTTCGACGGGCCGGTGCTCGTGGACGACGAGGTGGTGTCCGTGATCGAGGAGCTGGCCCCGCTCGCGCCGCTGCACAACCCGGTCAACCTGGCCGGCATCCGGCTGGCGCGCAAGGCGTTCCCCTCGGTGCCACAGGTGGCGGTGTTCGACACGGCCTTCCACCGGACGCTGCCGCCGGAGGCGTACACGTACGCGGTGCCGCGCGACTGGCGCGAGGAGCTGGGCGTGCGGCGCTTCGGCTTCCACGGCACCTCCTGCGCCTACGTCTCGCGCCGCGCCGCCGCCGTGCTCGGCCGCGACCTCGCCGAGCTCAACCTGATCGTGCTGCACCTGGGCAACGGCGCCAGCGCCACCGCGATCTCCGGCGGGCGCAGCGTCGACACCTCCATGGGCCTGACCCCGCTGGAGGGGCTGGTCATGGGCACCCGCTCCGGCGACGTGGACCCGGGGCTCGCCGGCTACCTCGCCCGCACCTCCGGCGCCGACCCGCAGCAGGTCGAGCAGGACCTCAGCCGCCGCGGCGGCCTGCTCGCGCTGACCGGCACCCTCGACATGCGGGAAGTACGCGCCCGCGACGACGACGAGGCCCGCCTGGCGCTGCGGATCTACACCCGGCGCATCCGCAAGTACGTCGGCGCCTACTACGCGCTGCTCGGCCGGGTGGACGCCGTCGTGTTCACCGGCGGGGTGGGCGAGCACGACGCCGCCACCCGCGCGGAGGCGCTGGCCGGGCTCGACCGGCTCGGCATCGCCGTGGACCCGGTGCTCAACGCGGCCGGTGACGGCGAGCGGGCCGTGTCCGCCGCGGGCGCGGAGGTGCCGGTGCTGGTCGTGCCGACGGACGAGGAGTGGGAGATCGCCAGCCAGGCGCTCACCCTGATCTCCTCGCAGGGCTGATCCCGCCACGGGGGTCCGGGCGGCATTGTGATCATGAAAACGCCGGCGCGGGTGGACAGCGTCGGCGCGTTCGTGATCACAATTGGCGGTCCGAACCCCCTATCAGCGGAGCACCCCCATGCCGAAACGCCGTCTGACCGCGCCGGTCGCCCTGGCCGCGCTGTTCCTCGCCCTCACCGCCCCCGCGTCGGCGGCCGCGGAGGGCAGGACGACCGACCCGACGCTGCCGGGCCCGGTCTTCAAGACGGTCACCGACAAGAACGCGCTGCTGTCCCTCCAGACGTTCGGCCGCCCGGACGGCAAGGACATGGTCTTCCGGATCTCCGGCAGCGTCTACGCCAACGTCGAGGGCAACGCCCTGGAGCCGGGGCTGCGGCACGGCCAGAAGCTGTTCGGCATCGAGGGCTACAACATCCGCCGCCTCTACCGGGAGCCCGGCACCACCAAGCTCTACCAGCTCTCCCGTGAGATCGTCTTCTACACCGACCCCGCCGACCCGACGAAGATCCTGCGGGAGTGGAAGAACCCGGTCGACCTCAAGACCTATCCGGTCGTCCCCATCAACAACGACACGGTGAACTTCGGCCCGTTCGACGTCACCCCGTCCTACGCCGGCCCGCCCACCCGCCGCCTGCACGACGAGACCGTCTGGACCAGCGACATCCCGGTGCGCACCGACTTCGGCAGCACGCTCGGCGAGAAGTTCGGCCTGGTCGGCGGCGTGTACGCGGCCCAGGAGATGTTCGACTTCTTCGTCGACGACCGCGAGGTGGCCACCCGCGCCGTACCGGGCAAGGTGCCCTCGGGCGCGATGAAGACGAAGATCGCCTGGAGCCGGACGAGCCCGTGGGCGCCGTTCATGTGCCTGGCCGAGAGCGAGGTGCGCGGCCAGCTCACCTACCACGCCCGGAGCTGGTCGCTCGACTCCTACGCCGACATCGAGCCGTGGATCCGCGCCGAGGTCGACCAGAACCACCCGCTCTACCGGAGCACCCCCAGCGCGCCGGGCGCCAGCGAGAACTCCTGGAGCTCCTTCCACACCAAGCAGCTCCACAAGGGCGCCACCACGTGGGCCGGCTGGTGCGCCGCGAACGCCCGCTGAGCCTCCGGCCGCTCAGGGCAGCCGGCGGGGCACCGCGGGCACCCAGAACTCGACCGTCGTGCCCGCCCCCCGCTCGCCCTTGATGTCCCACCAGCCGCCGGCCGTCTCGGCGCGCTCGCGCATCTCCACCAGCCCGAAGTGCCCGGTCTGACCGCCGGGCCTGGCCAGGCCCACGCCGTCGTCACGCACCCGTACGTGCACGCCCCGGTCGAGCGAGACCAGCGACACCGTGACGGAGGACGCCCCGGCGTGCCTGGCCACGTTCGTCAGCGCCTCCTGGCAGACGCGGAAGACGGTGATGGCGGCCTCGGCCGGCGGCTCGGCGTCGAGGTCGTGCGCCAGCTCGCACCGCACGCCGGTGCCCGCCATGACCGTCTCCATGTACGCGGCCAGGCTCGCCACCAGGCCCTCCTCCGGCGGGCGCAGCCGGAAGGCCAGCTCGCGCAGCCGGTCCGCGGCGGCGTCGACCGCCTCGTCGATGCCGTGCACCGCGTCGGCGTACTCGGCGGGCAGCGGCGAGTCCCGCAGCCGGGACTCCAGCAGGCGTAGCCGCATGCCGACGGCGACCATGGACTGGATGGTGTCGCCGTGCACGTCGTTGGCGATGCGGCGGCGCTCCCGTTCCTGGGCCTCGATGAGGCGGGCCAGCAGCACGCCGCGCTCGTCCAGGGCGCGGGCCATGCTGCGCCGCTCGGTGAGGTCGCGGGTGACCTTGCCGAAGCCGCGCAGGCCGCCGTGCTCGTCGTGCAGGGCGGTGATGACGACGCGGGCCCAGAAGCGGGTGCCGTCCTTGCGGACGCGCCAGCCCTCCTCCTCCCACTGACCGTCGGCGGCCGCGACCGCCAGCTCGGTGGCGGGATGGCCCGCCGCGACGTCCTCGGAGGGGTAGAAGACCGAGAAGTGCCTGCCGATGATCTCCTCGGCGGCGTAGCCCTTGATGCGCTGGGCGCCGGCGTTCCAGCTGACGATGCGGCCCAGTGGGTCGAGCATGAAGATGGCGCAGTCGCGGATGCTCTGGACGAGCAGCCGCATGTCCTCGGCGGGGCGGTCGCGCTCGGGCATGAGAAGGCAGCCTCCCACGGCCGGTCAGGAGCCAGGACCGATCACCCGCGGCCGGCGCGGGATCAGGGGGCGGGGCTCAGGGGGGTCGGGGTCAGGCACCGGCGGGACGGGCCCAGCGGCGGGACGGCGTGCGCCGCCCGCTCGTACCGAACGACTTTACCGCCCCCGCCACTACACGACGGCAGCACCATCGCGTCAGTCCAGCAGCCCTTCGCGGCGGGCGACGGCGACCGCCTCCAGCTTGGAGCGGGCGCCCAGTTTCTCCAGCACGTGCTGGACGTGGTTGCGGGCGGTGTTCCTGGCCACGCCGAGGCGTTCGCTGATCTCGCCGGTGCCGGCGCCCTCGGCCAGGAGCAGCAGCGTCTCGCGTTCGCGGGCGGTGAGCCGGGCCTCCAGGTGGCCGGACCGCCCGGTGAGCCGGTCGAGCAGGCCGGGCAGCAGGCCCGGCGGGAACACCGCCCGGCCCGCGGCGACCTCGCGTACCGCCGACTCCAGCTCGTCCAGCCGCGAGGACTTCACCAGCAGCCCGGCGGCGCCGGACTGCACCACGCGGACGGCCACGGAGGCGGTGGCCTCGCCGGTCAGCACCAGCACCCGGACCCCCGGCGCGGCGGCGGCGAGGCGGCCGACGACCGAGATGCCGTCGCCGTCGGGCAGCCGGCGGTCGAGCACCACCACGTCGGGCTGCGTCCTGGCCGTCTCGGTGAGGGCGGCGGCGATCGTGCCGGCGTGGGCGACCACGGCGATGCCGGCGGCGCGGGCCAGGGCCAGGGTGATGGCCTCCGCGACCATGGCGTGATCCTCGACCAGCACCAGCCGGATCAGGGGGGAGGTGGTCGGCATGGGCGTCGGCTCTCTCGGTTGCGTCGGCGCAGTCCGGTTCCGGGCGGTCCGGCTTCGGCGCGGTCCGGCCGGTCGTGCGGCGTGATCACGGTGTTCGGGCGGTCACTCCCAGTTTTCCATGCCGCCCCCGCCTCCTGCCACCGGCGGGCGTACGGAGGGCTGTCGCAGGTGGGCGGTCCATAAGGGGGTGAAGGACAGGTAACGTGCCACTGGTAAGGTTGTCCGGAAATTTTACGCTTTCGAACGGGTGGGACAGGTGGAGGTCGAGCAAACAGCGCTGCCGGGGATCGGACTCAGACACGACTTCACCACCCGGGCCGGCCAGCGCGTGGGAGTCGTCTCCCATCGCACCGGGCGCCGGGACCTGGTGATCTACGACAAGGACGACCCCGACCGCGCCTGTCAGACGGTGAAGCTGAACGACGAGGAGGCCGACGCCCTGGCCGAGCTGCTCGGCGCCCCGCGCATCGTGCAGCGGCTCAACGCCCTGCACCAGCAGGTGGAGGGCCTGGTCAGCGTCCAGCTCCCGATCCCGGACGGCTCCCCGTACGCGGGCCGGCCCATGGGAGACGCCCGGGTGCGCACCCGTACCAGCGCCTCCATCGTGGCCGTGGTCCGCAGCGGCCAGGTGTTCGCCAGCCCCGGACCGGACTTCGTGTTCGGCACGGGTGACGTCGTGGTGGTCGTGGGCAGCGAGGACAGCACCGCCGAGGTGGCCGACATCCTGGCCCGAGGGTAGGGGCGCGGGTTGCACGAAACCGCGATCCTCTTTCTCGAGTTCGGAGCGGTCCTTCTTGGTCTCGGCGTCCTCGGCGCGCTGGCGTTGCGGGTCGGCATCTCCCCCATTCCCCTCTATCTGATCGCCGGTGTGGCGTTCGGCACCGGCGGCGTGCTGCCCCTCGCGACGAGCGAGGAGTTCATCTCCGTCGGCGCCGAGCTCGGCGTGGTGCTCCTGCTGCTCACGCTGGGCCTGGAGTACAACGCCGACGAGTTGATGACCAGCCTCACCGGCAACGCCCGCGCCGGCATCGTGGACCTGGTGCTCAACGCGGCGCCGGGCGCGATCTGCGCGCTGCTGCTCGGCTGGGGGCCGGTCGCCGCGGTGGCGATGGCCGGCGTCACCTACGCCACCTCCTCCGGCATCACCGCGAAGGTGCTGTCGGACCTCGGCTGGATCGGTAACCGCGAGACACCGACGGTGCTGTCGCTGCTGGTCTTCGAGGACCTGACGATGGCGATCTACCTGCCGGTGCTGACCACCATGCTGGCCGGTCTCAGCCTGCTCAACGGCGCCATCGCGGTGGGCATCGCGCTGATCACCGTCAGCGTCGTGCTCATCGTGGCGCTGAAGTTCGGGCGGCTCATCGAGGCGTTCGTCTCCAGCCCGAACTCCGAGGTGCTGCTGCTGAAGGTGGTCGGGCTGGCGCTGCTGGTGGCCGGTCTGGCCCAGCAGCTCCAGGTGTCGGCGGCGGTGGGCGCGTTCCTCGTCGGGATCGCGCTGTCGGGCGAGCTGGCCG
Organism: Nonomuraea sp. LP-02; assembly: GCF_036289125.1. Classification (NCBI taxonomy): domain Bacteria; kingdom Bacillati; phylum Actinomycetota; class Actinomycetes; order Streptosporangiales; family Streptosporangiaceae; genus Nonomuraea; species Nonomuraea sp. LP-02. The sequence goes on from NZ_JAXCLK010000001.1 coordinate 2,462,913, forward strand.
AGGACGCGCAGGCACTGCTGGCGCCGCTGCGCGACCTGTTCGCCGCGGTGTTCTTCGTCTTCTTCGGGCTCCAGACCGACCCGGCGAAGATCCTGCCGGTGGCCGGGCTGGCCGCGCTGCTGGCGCTGGTCAGCATGATCACCAAGCTGCTCACCGGCATCTACGCGGCCCGCCGGGCGGGCATCGGCAAGGCCGGCCAGGCGCGGGCGGGCATCGCGCTCATCCCGCGCGGTGAGTTCAACATCGTCATCGCCGGCCTCGCGGTCGGCGCGGGCGCGCATCCCGACCTGGGAGCGCTGGCGGCGGCGTACGTGCTCATCCTGGCGGCGTTCGGCCCGCTGGCGGCCAAGCTCGTGCAGCCGTTCATCACGGCGATCGCGAAACGAGCCTGATCGGCTAGCTTTGTCCGCATGGGCACCAGACGAGCGGCGTTCCCCATCGAACGCACGATCGGCGCGGACGACTGGGACGCGCCGGAAATCACGGGAGCTGATTTCCGGCGCGTCCTGTTCCAGGACGTGGATCTGACGGAGCTGATCGACCGCGGCTCCTCCTTCGAGGAGTGCACGTTCGGCAACGTACGCTTCAACGTCTCCGAGCACACCGACGCGCGCTTCCTGACCTGCCTGTTCGCCGGCTGCTCGTTCTTCGACGCGACGTTCACCGGCTGCAAGATGACCGGCAGCGTCTTCGACGGCTGCACCTTCGGGCTGCTGAAGATCAACGGCGGCGACTGGTCGTACGTGCAGCTCCAGGGCGCGGACCTGCGCCGCAGCACCATCGACGGGGTACGGCTGCGCGAGGCCGACCTCGGCGGCGCCCGGCTGGAGGGCGCGGCGCTGCGGCGCTGCGACCTGTCGGGCGCGTGGCTGCGCGGGGCCGACCTCACCAAGTGCGACCTGCGCGGCAGCGACCTCGGCGGGCTCGACCCCGCCGACGTCACGCTCAAGGGCGCGATCATCGACCCGGTGCAGGCGACGGCCGTCGCCACGGCGCTGGGCCTGGTCGTCCGCCCCTGACGCTCCCGGGCCGTCAGGCCGGGACGCTCGGCGGGATCAGGGAGACGGCCGCCTGCCGCAGGGCGGGCAGGGCGGCGAGGACGCGGTCGGCACGGCGGCGGCGGTCGGCGGGCGTGCCCGCGCCCAGGTCGTCCAGCAGCTCCAGCAGCCCGTCCTCATACCCGTCCAGCCCGGCGGCGGCCCGCTTGGCCAGGCAGCGGGCGTAGGTGGCGGCCAGCCAGAAGACCGCCTCGCGGTGCAGGCCGCGGGCGACGAGCTCCCGGCCGCCGTCGATGGCCACCGGCCGGGCGGCGGGCGTGAGGTCGGAGGCGAACGGGTAGTCAGGGGCGTCCGCCTCAGCGGCCGCGTCGAAGACGTCCTCCAGCACGGTCAGGTGCCACGACACCCTCGCCGGGCTCAGCGCGGCGCAGCCCAGCAGTTCCAGCAGCTCCTCGTGCAGGCCGAGGCGGCCGTGCGCGGCGAGCAGGTCGCGCACGGCGGCGTACCGCCTGCGTACGGTGGGGTTGCGCAGCGCGGCCACCAGCGGCACGTGCGCGGTCACCCCGGTGCCGAACAGCCACGCCATGACCTGGGCGGGCAGCGGCGCGGCGGCGTCGAGGCCGCCGAGCCGGTCGCGGATCCTGGCCAGGGCGTCCTCGCAGCGGGCGAGGACCCATCGGCGCTCGGCGAAGCCGCGGGCGACCAGCCGGTGCAGCCGTTCCAGTCGCCCGGTGGGGTCGGCCAGGACGCCGGGCAGGTGCAGGTTGCCGGCCAGGTGGTAGTCGCCGAGCACCTCGCGGGCGCCGCCGATCCCGGGGATGGCGGAGACCTCCAGCAGGACGCCCTCGTAGCGGAACTTGCCGATCTTCACAGGCGGATCGGCGATCACCATGACGTCCACGTCGGAGGTCGCGGGGAGCTCGTCGGACGGGTCCGCCCACAACGCGGAGCCGGTCAGGAACGCGCCCCCGAACCCCGGCAGCGCGGCTCCCTCCTCACGCACCCACCTGCGCGCCAGCCGCCTGGCCGCCGCGACCCGCATCCCCATCCCCTCTCTCCGTCCCCGCCGGTCTCCTCCGATGATGACGTGGGAGACACAACCCGCATTCTCCCGGGAACAGTGGCCTTTTCGCGCGTTCGCGGCCGGGCGGAGGGGGCAGCGCTTGCTCATGAACGACGCCTCGAACGCGGGCCCGGACCTGGAGCTCCTGGTCCGCCGGGAGCTGGCGGAGGCCGGTTTCACCGTCGAGCCGTCCCTGCTGTCGGCGGACGGCGGGCTCGGCGTCTGGCATGATCCGGCGCGCGGGGTGATCGTGACGTGGGGCGGCGCCGCCGACCGCCTGGTGAAGTACGCCACGGTCCGCACGGCGGTCCGGCTCGCGCTGCGCGCCGTCCTGGTCCGCGCCGGGCACGAGGTGCGCGAGGACCTCGACGGCACCGAGCTGGTCATCACCTCCTGAGGTCAGGAGCGGTGCGGGCATGACGACGCCCCCGCCGCCTGGGTGATCGGGCTGCCCATGGTCGGGCGGCCTTCATCGGTTGTGGGAATGGCGGACGGCGGGGGCGTGGCTCTGGACGTCAGATGAGCTGGAGCGCGGGCTCGGCGGCCTCACCCCGGGTGTGCAGGTCCTCGCGGAAGGCGGCGAGATAGGCGTCGCGGTCGTGGAAGGTGGCGGCGAGGGCGTCGCCGTAGTCGATGAGCATGCGGTGGGCGTTCCCGCGCGGCTCGTAGCGTTCGTGCATCAGCCGGTCCAGCAGGACGGGGTCGCCGCCGGCCGCGCAGATGACGTCGGCCAGGATCTCCGCGTCGCGCAGGGTGTAACTCATGCCCATCCCGGTCATGGGGTGGCAGGCGAACGCGGCCGAGCCCAGCAGGGCGGCGTTGCCGCGGTGGTAGGCGGCGACCCGCATGGCCGAGACCTTGATCCGCTGCCACGCGGCGGACTGGAGGCTGTCGAAGGCGTCGGAGCTCTCGGAGACGAACTTCTTCAGCTCGTCCACCAGGGTGGGGATGCCGTCCTGGAAGACCTCCTCGTCGCGCTCGGGCGGCAGGCCGACGAACACCCTGGTCTGCTCGGGGCCGAGCGGGTAGAAGTAGGCGAGCCAGCCGCCGGAGCTGAAGTAGAGCCGGTTGAGCCGGGCGACGCTCTCGGTCAGCGGCACCGTGGCCACGCGCATGATGAGCCGCTCGTACGGCAGCGTGACCTGCTCGATGCCGAGCGCCTGGCGTACCAGGGATTTGGTGCCGTCCGCGCCCACGACGACCCCGGCCCGCAGCCGGCGACCGTCGGCGAGCGTCAGCTCCTCCACCCCTCCCCCGCCGACGGCGATGTGGCCGATCTCGGCGCCGAACCAGAACTCCACGCCCTCCATCGCGCAGCAGGTGTAGATGAGCTCGACCAGCTCCCGGTAGGGGCGGATGAGGAAGCCGCCGTCGGGGAAGCGGCACTCCTGGATCGGGTCGCCGTCGTGGTAGTAGCGGATGTGGTCGCGCCTGAGGCCATGGCGCCCGACGAGGTCCGCCAGCCCGTGCCGGGCCAGCACCCGCAGTCCCGGGGGCTTGAGGAAGTCCGCGCCCGCGCTGGGGATCGACGGTCCCTGTTCGATGACGACGACGTTCTGCCCGCGGCGGCGGAGGAGCATGGCGAGGAAACAGCCGCCGAGCCCGGCGCCGACGATGGCTACGTCGCACGATGTGGTTGCCATGACGAGGAGCCCTTTCGGTGGTTCTGGATCTAGTTCGGATTCCCGCGGGTGCTCGCGAGCGGGCCGGAGTCGGCCGCGCGTGGCCGCGGGACGGCGTGGACGGGCGGGTGGACGGGCGGGTTGGCGGGTGAGTTGACGTGCTGGCCGGCGGGCGCGCCGGCGGGCGTACCGACGTGCTGGCCCGCGTGCGGGTCCATGGGCAGGGCGCGGGTCTCGGCGGGCAGCAGCGCGTCGGCCTCCGCCGCCACGGTGGCGAGGGTCATGCGCAGCTCCAGCAGCATCCGGCGCGGCACCTTCACCATGACGTCGCCGGGGTCGGTCCGGACCCGGGTGATCTTGGTGAGGGCGAGGGCGCCGGTGAGCACCGAGATGGCGACGCAGATCGCGATCGCGCCGGCCAGGCCGCCGAACCCGCCGATCAGCGCCGGGTGGTCGATGACGAGCGAGACCACGGCGACGCCGACGGCCCCGCCGACCATGCGGGCCATGGTGGCCGCGCCGACGGCGGAGGCGTACTGGTGGGGGCGGGCGGCCAGGGTGGTGGCCACCGAGGTGCCGGGCGCGAGCGCGCCCACGCCCATGCCCACGACCACGCTGGCGATCAGGCCCCAGACGGTGGGGCCGACCTGGGTCAGGACGAGCACGCACGCGCCACCGCAGAGCAGCGACCCGGCGTAGATGAGCCCGTAGGGGCCGATGTGCTTGACGAGCTTTCCGGCCAGATAGCTCGTCACGACGACCGCGACGGACGTGGGCGTCAGCCACATGGCCACCTCCAGCATGGGATAGCCGAGGTGGAGCAGGTACAGCGGCTGCACGGTCAGCAGCCCGTACGACAGCGCGCCGAACCCCCAGGTGGCCAGCCAGCCCCAGACGAACCTGGGCCGGCGCCACAGCGCGAGGTCGATGGCGGGCAGCCGGTGGTGGCGGGCCTGGGCGAGCGCCCCGCCGATCAGCAGGAGAGCGGCCAGCCCCAGCCACGCCACGTCCGTGCCCCAGGCCATGGCCTTGGAGATGGCGAGGACGATGACCGCGATGCCGGCCGCCAGCAGCCACGCGCCGAGCACGTCCGGCAGGCCGCGCGCGCCGGCCCGCTTGCCGGGAGGCAGCGCGAGGCAGGCGACGAGGAGCACGACGCCGATGACGACGTCGGGCACGAACAACATCCGCCAGTCCACGGCGGCGGCCAGCCAGCCGCCGCCCGCCTGCATGAGCAGGCAGCCCAGCCCGGAGGCCGAGCTCCACAGCGCGATCGCGCCGCGCCGCTCGTTCTCCGGCAGCTCGCCGAGCAGCAGCCCGAGGCTGGCCGGGATCATCGCGGCGGCGCCCGCGCCCTGGACGGCCCGCGCCGCGAGGACGAACGACCAGGAGTCGGCGGTCACCGTGGCGATGCCGCCCAGCACGAACACCACCAGCCCGACGGCCAGCACCCGGCGGCGGCCGAACAGGTCGGCCCAGCGGCCGGCCGTGGCCAGCAGCGCCGCGATCGGGATGAACGCCGCGCTGGTCAGCCAGACGAGGTCGCCGAGGGGCATGCCGGCCCCTGCCGGTGTGTAGCGCAGCACGCCGACGGCCAGGGTGGTGGCCGTGGTGTCGGCCATCACGGTCAGCATGACGCCCGCGCCGACCAGGCGCAGCATGACTCCCTGACGGCGGCTCAGGACGGCCGTGCTCGTCCCCCGTGCCGGTGACGAACGCACGTGGTCACCTCCAACTTACTATCAGTGGTCCTCGCCGGCCGCGCGGGCCGGCGGGATGGGCGGGTTTTTCGTACGGGTATGTGCGGGTTCGTGCGGTTCAGGCGCCGTAGCGGCCGGGCGAGAGCAGGCCGTCGGGGTCGAGCGCCGTCTTCAGCCGGTGGAGCATGCCGAGGCTGGCGGTGCTGGTCTCGGACCAGACGTCGGCGGCGGCGTGGTCGATGTCGGAGCGGTAGATGGCGCAGCCGTTGCCACGCAGCACGCAGTTGCCGTCGTTGCGGAGCTGGTGGGCGCGGTAGGCGCCGTCCGGGCGGGAGCGGTCGAAGAAGATCTGGATGACGCCGTTGGCCATGTGCCGGCCGACGACGTTCCACTCGGCCATGAGGGCGGTGGAGTGGGCGTCCACGGCGCTCTGCAGGGCGTCCAGGATGTGGCCGATCCTGCGGGCGTCGGTCGGCATCAGCGGCATCAGGGCGAGGAAGCCGAGCCCGGTCGCGTCGACCTGCTCGCAGGAGGCGACGCCGAGCGCCTTGCGCACGCCCGCGCAGGTGGGGATGCCCTGCGACATGAGGGCCCGGGCGTAGAGCGGGTCGTCCGGCTTGACCTCGGTCGGGTCCACCACGAGCAGTTCCTCGGAGCCCTCGACCTCCGCGAGCGCCTTGCGCAGCAATTCCTCGGCCAGCTCGACCGCGGCGGTGGTGCCGAGCAGCGGCCCCATGACGGCGAAGCGGTCCAGATCGACGCCGGCGGGCAGCGTCCAGTCGCCGTGGGACGGGGTGAGCGCCAGCTCCCGTACGCGGAGCATGCCGTCGGCGGGGTTGCCGCGGCGGACGAACCCGGCCACCGCCTCCAGCGCGACCGCGGCCTGGTGGCGCGGCAGCCGGCCGTACACCATGCCGATGGACTCGGGCCGGGGCACCAGGGCGATCGCCATGGCGGTGACGATGCCGAGGTTGTGCTGGACGAACGCGGCGGTGAGGTCGGGCCCGGCGACCCTGCCGTGGTAGCGGCCGGCCGGGTCGAGCCCGCCGGTGGTGACCACGCTGCCGTCGGCGAGGACGGCTTCGAGCCCGGCCACGTCGTGGACGCGGGAGCGGAAGGTGCCGTCGCCGCGGTCGAGGGCGTTGCCCACCACGGAGGTGTCGGCACAGGAGTTGGTGACGTTCAGCATCCACGGGGTGTCGCGCAGCGCCTCGGCGAGCTGCCGCTGCGTCACGCCGGGCTCGATGACCGCGAAGCCGGTCTCCAGGTCGATGCCGCGGATGCGGTTCATGCCGCTGAGGTCGACCACGACGTTGTCGTCGGTGACCGGCATCCCCGAGCCCATGCCCCAGTTGCGGCCGGTGCTGATCGGGTACAGGCGGTGCCGGGTGGCGCCGGCGGCGCGGACGAGGGCGCGGACCTGGTCGAGGGTGCGCGGGGACTCGGTGCCGGTGATGGAGCGTGGCTGGTGACCTCCGACGTCACGCGGCATCAGCTCGACTCGCGTTAGCTCCTGCATGGTCGTCCTTCCGTTCCTCTCAGGCGGTGTGCTGGAGCAGGTCGTCGATGGAGCCGATGGCCTGGTGGGACATGTCCCTGATCTCGAGCAGGCGCTGCTCGGCGAACAGGTCGGGCGCGGGGATCAGCGCCGGCTGCGGCGCCTGCACGGGGAACTCGCGCAGCGCGTACGGGTGACGCCGGGGGCGCGGGACGCCGTGACCGGAGTCGTCACGGAAGTCGCGGGAGTCACGGAAGTCGTGGGTGTCGCGGGGGTCGTGGTTGTCGGGCCTGGCGGGTCCGGGCAGGTGCGGGGGGGTTCGCATGACGGGGCCTTTCCTACCGGATGGGGGCGGGGTTTCTTCCGGGGTGGCCGCTCGCCGTCGAGCGGCGTCTGGGTCAGCCTGCGCCCTCCTCCTGGCCGGCGTATCCGGCCAGGGGAGCGGCGGCGACGGCCGCGGGGGTGGCCCGCGGTGCGCCGTTGTCGATGACGCCGTCGATGACGCTGTCGATGACGCCGTGGTTGATGACGCTCGCGGCGATGCGGCGCTCCGCCAGCCCCATGTGGGGACGGCCGGCGCCGGGAGTGGCCGGCCGGGCGGCCGAGCCGCGGATCATGGAGCTGGCGTGCACCCAGCGGCGGGTCTCGGCCAGCACCTCGCGCTGGGCGCGGCGCAGGTCGCCGTGGCGGGCGTGGTGCTCGCACACCGCGCCGGCGAGCACGCGCGCCATGACGAGGTGTTCCTCGCAGGCGGCGGCGACCTTGGCCTCCAGGCCGATGACCTGGGCCAGCAGGAGCTGCAGGTGGGGCAGGCCGGAGCTGCGCTCGTAGCCGTGGAGCTCGGCCAGCCGCTCGGGCCAGCGCAGCCGGCGCTCGATCGAGGCGCAGGTGGCGGCGACGATCTCGGCGGCGGGCCCGTCGCCGGGGTCGCGGCCTTCGAGCTGGACGGCCCGCTGGGCGGTCTGCTCGAAGCCGGTCAGGCGGCGCAGGCCGCTCTGCAGCAGGCGTACCCGGTTGTGCAGGCAGGCGGCGCTCCAGCCGAGCACCAGCAGCCGGTCCTGGTCGGCGTCGCAGTGCCAGCCGACCAGCGACACCTCGCGGGCCATGCGGTGGTGCAGCACCCACGCCTCCTGCTCGGCGGGCGGCACCGGGGTGTCAATCCACACCTGGAGGCCGCCGGGCGGCAGCTCGCCGACGCCGATCTCCACGCCCTCGGGGACGACCCGGGCGCAGATGCGGTGGACGACGCGTTGCTGCGCCGCCGTCTCGGGCGCCAGGGGCGCCGTGCCGTCCCAGAGAGGCGGCATTCGCTGGGGGGCCACTTCCGCCCTTGGCTCGACGCTCATCTGAGGCCACCTCCTGACCCGCGGGCCGATTCGAAGCTCTGTAAATTCACACTTAATAGTGCCGCTCTGATCGTGGGCATGGCGAGCTTTTCTGTCAACTGGCACTTTACGCATCCAGTATGTTTGCGGCGGCGCGGACGCGGATAGCGCGACGCGACGGCGACTTCCCGCAGGTGAATCCCGGGTTGCCGATGATCGGTGATCTAGAGTCCGAACCAGTGCGCAAGCGAGGACAACAGGACGAGGAGCGCAAAAATGCCGGTGCCCAGAGCCGTGGTCGCGGCCGTGGTCGCCACCTCGGCGTTGCCCGTCACGACGGGCTCGCCGCAGGCGGGGGGCAGCTACTGCGCGCTGCCCGACGACTCCCAGCTGTCCCCCCCTAACCTGATCGCCACTGCTTCCTCACTCGGCTGGATTCATCCCAATCCGCCGCCCGCCAGGCGGGAGCCGAACGAGCTGGAGCGGCTGGACTTCGCGGGTTTCCCGAACGTGTCCGTCCTCGACGTCGCCGGGCCGGACGGCCGGCCCGCGCAGAAGGTGATCACCACGTTCACCACGAACGTCGACAAGGTCGTCACCCTCACCAGCGAGGCCGCCGTCTCCACCGACGGCGGCGTCACGTTCGGCCCGTCGGCGGCCACGCCGCTGCGCGAGTCGCCGATCGAGCTGCTGGACGGGCGCTACTTCGCCACCGAGTACTACCAGAAGCGGACCGGGCCGCACACGGCGCGGCTGGGGGTGCTGACCTCGGACGCCGCCGACGACGGCGAGGACTGGCTGCGCTCGGTGGCGACCCTGCGCACCCCGGACGAGCTGCTGTCCGGCGGGGCCGCGCACGGCACGCCGGTGCAGCTCGCCGACGGCACGATCCTGATCACGGTCTACGCCCGCTACCGGGACACCGGGGCATACCAGGCCGAGGTGTACGCCAGCGCCGACGGCGGCCGCACCTTCGAGCGGCGCGGCGTGATCGCCCGCCCGGAGGAGGCCGGGTACGGCTACACCGAGGCCGCGCTGGCGCAGGCCATGGACGGCAGCCTGGTGGCGGTGATCCGCCGCGACGGCGGCGCGTACGCGACGCTGAGCCAGGCCCGCTCGGCCGACGGCGGCCGGACCTGGACTCCACCGACCGGGCTGCGCTTCGCCGGGACGGACTGCGTGGTGCGCGGCGTCGCGCCGCGGCTGCTGCTCATGCCGGGCGGGACGCTCGTGCTGAGCGCGGGCCGGCCGGACAACTGGCTGGCCGTCAGCCGCGACGGCCTCGGGCACGAGTGGCTGCAGCCGCGCGTGACCTACCACAACCGGGACGGCGTGTGGGACGCCCACGGCTCGTCCGGCTACACCGGCGTCGCGGCGATCGGGCCGCACCGGCTGATCCAGGTGTTCGACAACTGCAAGATCGCCGGGGTGCGGCCGGACCACTCGCTCGACGAGACGGCCTGCCCCGCGCACGGCCGCTTCGAGCAGGGCGGCTGGTACGCGATCAAGCGCGGCCTGTACGACCTCGCCCCGCCCGCGCCCGGCCGCCTGGACCTGGCCGGGCTGCTCCGGCGCGGCGACCTGACGATCTCCACCACGATGCGCTGGACCGCCCGCGGCCGGCCGCACACCCGGCCGGCGGCCGCACTGGACGGCAGCACCGCCTACTGGTCGAGCGCGGTCGCCGCGGGCGCCTCCGGCGAGTACGTGCTGCACCTGAACCGGCAGTACCGCTTCACCATGGCCGGACTGAGCCTGCGCCCGGGGCATCCGGCCGGAGCCCGCGTGTACGTCTCGCGCGACGGACGCACGTGGGGCAAGCCGGTGCTCACCATCAATGACCGTACGGATTACGCGCTGCGTCATCAGCCGATCGACGCCAAAGGCCGGCACGTGAAAATCGTGGTGGCGCGTTCCGACGATTGCGATCGGGAAATCGGGCCGTCGTGCGCGATGCTCAACGAAATCGAGCTCTACGCGGCGACCTGACCTTTTCCCGGCCTTTTTCGAATGGTCGGCGCGATGGTCAGGTGTCCAGGTCGAGCCGGTCGTGATCGCCCGTTCGCGGCGCGGGAACGGCCATGCCCATTCCGTAATGGCGGTGCAGCAGGATTTCCTCCCCGGCGGTCAGCAGACCGTCCACGGCGACGTGCGGCGCCGCCCTGACTTTCGCGCCGTCGAAAGCGACGGTGATTTCGTCACCCGTACGGCTGCTGCCGGCGAGCGGCACGAAAGTCTGCCGCATGCCGAGAAATCCGGAGCACACGGTCACCCACTCCGCGCGGCCGGTGCGGTCGTTGAGATAGACCTGTCCCACCCTGCCGAGTTGCTCGCCGTCACAACCGACGACGTGGCACTCCAGCAGCGTGCGGATCTCCGTCTGCGTGGCCACGACCTACCCCCTGATGTGGCACCCCTTGCGTCAAACTGGACAGATACCCCATATCTCCACAAAACCACACTTAGCGGGCTATGGTTTCCTGTCCGGTTCCACGCCGCGGGGCCGGGCGCGTCGCGCCCGGCCCCGCGGCCTTTCCAGGAGCGCCGGCGGATCAGCCGCCGTGCGCCTTGCGCAGCGCCTCCAGGTGCTTCTTGAGCTGGGGATCGGCCTCCTTCGCCAGCGCCACGACCTCCGGCGAGGTGCCCTTGTCGATCTCCTGCTTGGTGATCCTGATCGCGGCGACGTGAGCCTTCGTCATCCCGGCCACGAAGTCCTGGTCGAAGTCGGAGCCGGTGTCCGCGCGCAGCTTGTTCGACAGCTCCTTCTGGGCGGCGGTGGGCGAGCCCGGCAGGTCGACGCCGAGCCGGCCGGCGAGCTGGGTGACCTTCTCGTCGAACGCGGTGTGGTCGTCGACCAGCGTCTTGCCGATCGACTTGATCTGCTTGGTGGTGCCCTTGCCCTCCGCCAGGCGGCCGGCCTGGATCTCGGCCATGTTGCCCTGGTGGATGGTACGCAACCAGGTCTTGTCCAGTTCGGACGGCGGGGCGCTGGTCTGCGGCGCCACCCCCGCGGTGTTCGTGGGCGCGGTCGCGCACCCCGCGAGGGCGGCGGCGGCCAGCAAAAGGGTCAGGCGGCGAGTACGCATGAGCATTCCTATGACGATGGCGACACTGATCCACTACGCACAGTAACCGTCAAGGCCATCGAGTCCCCGCATTGCGCCGCCCGGCGCGTCCCCGGCGTCACTCCCCAGGCAGGTCCCTGACGAAGACGAGCCCGTCGATCAGGTCCAGATGGGCCGGGTCCAGGGGGAAGTAGCCGAAGTACGGAGACTCCCTGACCGCGGGCGGCTCGCCGGCGAGGGCGGCGGCCAGGCCGCGCGGGTCCACCAGGAAGTGGTCCTCCGGCACGGCGTGCAGCAGCCCTTCGACCGTGCCGGCCGGCGGAGTGTCCACGCCCCGGTGGTGGATCGTGCCGACGGCGGTGGCGAGGACGGCGTACTCGGCGCCGAGGCGGGCGCGGACGAGCGCGCCCGCGCTCCACCACCGCACCGGGCCCTGCTCCATCCGCATCGTGCCCGACGTCGGCGTGAGGTGCAGGTTGTGGGAGAAGACGAAGGTGGGGCGGCGCTCGGCGAAGGCGAGGAGGTTGGCGGCCATCACGGCGGACCGCGTGGCCAGCAGCCCCGCCATCCTTCCCGATCCCGTGCCGGCCAGGTGCGCGTGGTAGCGCAGCAGGCCGACGGCAGCCCTGCCGTACAGGCGGGCCCGGTCCCAGTCGTCCTGCGCGGTCGCGGCGAGCAGGTGCGGCGTCTGCGCGTCGAGCAACGCCACCAGGTCGTCGGCCAGCAGCCGCAGCTCCGCGGCCTCGGCCGAGCGGCCCACGGACCGCGAAGGGTCGCGCATGGCGGCCTGATCGCTCCAGCGCTCGTCCGCCCCGAGCAGCCGGTCGAGGGTGTCGGCCGTGCACGGGAGCAGGACGGCCTCCACGTGGGACGCGAGATAGCCGTGCAGCGCCATGAGCGCCTGCCGGGGGCTCTCCGCGTGGGTGATCTCCGTCGGGCTGTCGAAGGCGGTGAAACGCACCTGCTCGGCCGCCGGCCGGCCGGCGTTGTGGTCGCGCATCCAGCGGACCAGCTCGCGGTTGCCCGCCAGGGCGCCCCACTCGTGGCTGAAGCCGCGCTCCATGACCTCGTCGAAGGTGCCGGCGCCCGAGGTGACGTGGTCGTCCACGACCAGGCCACGCAGGCAGTCGCTCTCCAGCGCGATCGCGCGGTAGCCCTCCCGCTCGACGAGCTGCCGGAACAGCTCGTTGCGTACGTCGAGGAGGGTCTCCTCCAGGTGGGTGGGCTCGCCGACGGCGAGCACGCGGGGGCGGTTCGGGAGCAGGGCCATGACGGAGGCCGCGTCGAGGGGGCGGACGACGTCCTTGATGCCAGTTGTCATGACTTCAACGGTATCGTTGAACCTTCGGTTGAAACTTTGACCCGCTTTTCGGGCTTCTATGACGCTCTGCCTTCAACCAAGGGGGGACAGGGCAGGTGCGTCGCTTTACTCTCGCGGCTCACGGCTCGTCGTCCGCGCCGCCGCGGCAGGTTCCGGGTAAAGAAGCGGGCCGCGATGGTTGAGCCCGGACAGAGGGGGAAGGGTGGCTGACTCCTGAACGTCGACCGTGAGGAGGAGCCGTAGTGCTCACCCTGACAGCCAACGCAGCCCAGGCGATCCGCGATCTCACCGCGACCGCGCCGGAGCCCGCACAGAGCGGGATCCGCATCTCGTCGGAGGGTGAGGGCGCCAACGCGCTCACCCTGTCACTGGCCACCGCGCCGGAGCCGGCGGACGCGGTCGTGGAGTCCGAGGGCGCCCGGGTCTACCTCGACCCCGTGGCCGCGACCGTGCTGGACGACAAATCTCTCGACGCCGGAGCCGACGACCAGGGCAGTGTGTCGTTCCTGGTCACCGAGCAGGCCGTGTGAGGCGCGCCCCCGCCGGGCTCCTTGAGCCGCGGCCCGGCGGGGGGCGTCCCACCGCGCCGGCTCAGCCGGCGCATCGCTGAAGCCGGCTCAGCCGGCGGTGAGCAGCTTGTGGAGGTAGCGCACCTGCTCCTCGCTCTGATATCCGCCGCCGCCCTCGTGGTTGTTCCAGGGCCACACGACGATCTCCTTCGGGCCCTGCCAGTGGTTGTAGGCGGCGAAGACCGTGGACGGCGGGCACACGTCGTCCATCAGCGCCACCGAGTAGAGCGCGGGCACCTGGCCCCGCGCCGCGAAGTTCATCCCGTCGAAGTACGCCAGCGTGCGGAAGACCTGCTCGGCACTGTCCCTGCGGGTGGCCATGAAGCGGACCAGCTCCTGGTACGGATCCTTCCCGGTGATCTCGACCGCCCGCCGGAAGTGGGTCAGGAACGGCACGTCGACCAGCGCCGCCTTGACCGCCGGGTGCAGCGCGGCCGTGGCCTGCGCGATGCCGCCGCCCTGGCTGCCGCCCGAGACGACGAGACGGCTCCCGTCCACCGCCGGGTGCTCCAGGGCGGCGTCCACGGCCCGGACCGCGTCGGTGAACACCCGCCGGTAGTAGTAGTCCTCGGGGTCGAGGATGCCCCGGGTCATCATGCCGGGGGCCTGCGGGTTCGCGCCGCCGTGCGGGTCGGGCGTGGTGCCGGGGCTGCCGACGTTGGCGCCGCCGTGGCCGCGGGTCTCCATGACGAACACCGCGTACCCCGCCGAGGGCCACAGCAGGTGGTCCTTGGGGAAGCCGCGCCCGCCGCTGTAGCCGATGTAGTGCATGACGCACGGCACCGGGCCCTCGGCACCGCGCGGCAGCAGGAACCAGCCGTTGATGCGGTGGCCGCCCCAGCCCGCGAACGACACGTCGTACACCTCGACGCCGGTGAGAGGCAGGTCGTAGGGCGTGTAGGTGGCCGCCAGGTCGTGCTGCCTGGCCTCGGCCAGCGTGCGGGCCCAGAAGTCGTCGAAGTCGGCGGGCTCGTCGCGGTCGGGACGGTAGGCGCGAAGCTCGTCGAGCGGCAGATCGAACAGTGGCACGGATGCTCCCCTAGCTGACGGAACGATGGTGATATTTCACCCCATAAGCCAGGAAAGCGGTATCCCGCCCCCGGCTAGTGAGACGCCTTGTCCACGCCCGCGTGGGTAGTGGCTCTCCTCGTGAGCGAATACGCCAGCCAGTACGTCATCGCGGTCCCCCACTCCCATCTGTCTCCCGACCTCATCCTGGACGCCCCCGCGGGCACCGACGACTTCCTCGTCGTCTTCGGCGACGACACCGAGTCGCGGGCGCAACTCCTGCACGACGACGCCGGACGCCCGGTGCTGCGGGTGGGCGGCTACATGACGTCCCAGGGGACGGTGGTCGACGAGCAGCTGTGGAGCGTGCGCGAGGCCGCCCGCCACGGCGACCGGCTCCGCCTCCGCATCGGCCGGTCCCTCCCCTGAGCCGGCCTCAGGGACGGAACGGGCGCAGCCGCGGCCACCAGCCTGGCACCTGCGCGCGATAGTCGTCGTACGCAGCCCCGAATCGCCTGCGCAGGTCCGGCTCCTCGTACCAGTGCACGAAGGACCACACGGCCAGGGCCACGGCGACGGCGTAGAACAGCAGGCCGCGATCGCCGAAGACCATGGCCTGGCCGATGATCGCGGTCAGGATCGCGACGTACATCGGGTTGCGGACGTACCGGTACAGCCCGCCGACGACCAGCTGCTCGGGCGGCGCGACCGGCATCGGCGTGCCGAGCCCCTCCACGACGAAGCGGACGAAGGCGTGCACCAGCACCACCAGCCCGGCCGCGACCAGGATCGCCCCCGCCACCCGGAGCGGGACCATGATCTGTACGGGGAACGGCTCGTGCGTCCGCCAGCCGCCGACGAGGTAAGGCCCGAGGGCGGCGACGGTGCCGGGTGCGGCGGCGAAGAAGAGTGCGCTGACGACCGCGGCGGGATTCCTGCGCATAGGGTGCTCCTCACCCAGAATTCACTGTTTGATGAGTTTAGGCGGCAGGCTCCGGCGCCGTCAACGCCCTGGCGGGTTGGCGAACTTCTGTAAGGAGCCTTACGATTCACCGGTGATCAACATGGAGCGGCCCTCGTACGAGGAGCTCGTGGCCCGCCTCGGCACGCCGGTCGCCGTCGAGGACGCGCGCGCCCGCTGGGGCTCGCTCGTCGACGCCGCCAGGAACGGCCAGGTCAGCCTGATCACCCGCGAGCGCTGGGAGTGGGCGGCGCTGGTGCCGCTGTCGCGGGTGGCCGGAGTGCTGACCGGGCTGCCGGTCGTGTCGCTGTCGACGGCCCGCTCGAAGCTCGGCGACCTCGTCCGCCAGGTGGCCGGCCCGTACGACGACGAGCCCGTGCTCCTCACCCGCCACCGCACCCCCGTCGCGGCGCTGGTCGCGGCCCGCCTGCTGCTGGAGCCGCCCGCCGCGCCGCGCCGCCCGGACGCCGACGCGCTGCTCGCCGGCGGCCACACGGTCACGCTGGCCCGCGACCCGGTGGGCGGGCTGATCGTCGCCATCGCCCGCGACGCCGACGGCACGCAGGTCGCGGCCGGGTCGGGACGCGACGCCGCGCAGGCGCTGCGCTCCCTCGCCGGGCCGCCGCCGGGTCAGCCGGACGGCTCTCCTGGCAGCACCACCGCGTCGGGGCCCGGGTAGACGAACAGCGGGTGGCCGTCGCCGAAGCGTACGACGTGGGGCGGCGCGCCGTCGGGGCCGCGTACCTCCACGATCACGGCCTTGCGGCCGGCCTGGCCGACGACATTGCCGTGCACGCGCCTGCTCTCAATAGCGCGCTAGCGCGGCCGTCCGGGAAAGGCGGGCGACACGGCTCGCACCCATGCGAAAACCGGTCGAGAACCAGACATAGCGATGGCTAGCGTGTGCCCAGTGGACAACCCTCTTGAGACCCCGCGGCTGGTCCTGCGCCCCTTCACGGCCGCCGACGCCGACCAGTTGATCGCCCTGCACAACGACGCCGAGGTCATGCGGTACCTCAACGGCGGCAAGCCGGTCCCGCGCGAGCGGATCCTCGGGGAGACCCTGCCGCGGTTCGTCCGCGGCGGCTTCCACGCGGCCGTCGAGAAGTCGTCGGGCGGCTTCATCGGCTGGTTCCACCTGCGCCCGCCCAAGGGCGGGCCGGCCGACGAGCTTGAGCTGGGCTACCGGCTGCACCGCGCCGCCTGGGGGAAGGGGTACGCGACGGAGGGCTCGCTGGCGCTCATCGACAAGGCGTTCGGCGAGCTGGGGGCGCGGCGGGTGTTCGCGCAGACGATGGCGGTCAACCTGCGGTCGCGGCGGGTCATGGAGAAGTGCGGGATGCGGCTCGTGCGGACGTTCTCCGAGGACTGGCCGGACCCGATCGAGGGCGCGGAGCAGGGCGAGGTCGAGTATGAGCTCCGCCTCGAACACCGGCACCCCGCCTCCCCCTGACCTACGCGTCCGGTCGGGTCGCCGTCACCGTGTAGCGCTCGTCGGTGATCTCCTTGCCCCACAGCAGCGGGTCGGTGAGCGGCTCGACGTGGACGTCCGTCAGTGGGACGGGGAGCCGTCGCAGCGCGGCCACCAGGTCGGCCGCCGCGACCCCGCCGTCCCAGGGCGTGCCCTCGCGGCGGGGGACCGTGCTCCAGCGGCCCTCGACGAGGACGAGCCGGCCGCCGGGGCGCAGCAGGCCCGCCCAGCGGGCCAGCGCCTCCTCCGGCCGGGGCAGGGCCCAGACGAGGTGACGGGACAGCACCACGTCGAAGCGCCGCTCCCCCACCGGAGGCGCGGCGGCGTCGCCGACCGTCACGACGGCGCCGGTGCCCGCGAGTTTGGCCCGCGCCCGTTCCACCATGCGCGGCGCGAGATCGACGCCCGTGACGCGGTGACCCGCCTCGGCCAGCAGCAGCGACAGTGACCCCGTGCCGCACCCGAGGTCGAGCGCGTCGAGCCGCCCGTCCCCCGGCGGCAGCCAGGCGGCCAGGCGAGCGGCCCAGGCGGCCCGGACGCGGGGGTCGCGCAGGCCGTGATCCGCCTCGTCGTCGAACGTGTCGGCGGCGGCGTCCCAGAACGCCGCGGTGCCGGGGTGAGTGTCAGGGTGTCGCATGCGGGTCATCCTGCCGGGCGGCACCGACAGTTTCCGCCACGCGACCGCTGCACAACCTGGTGCACTGGTCAGACCAGTGGTTAAGGTGCCCTCATGGGATATGAGGGGCTGTTCCGCCTGGACGGGCGGCGTGCCGTGGTGATCGGGGCGGGCAGCGGCATCGGCAGGGAGGCGGCGCTGGCGCTGGCCGCGCACGGCGCGTCCGTCGTCTGCGCGGACCGCGACCTGGACGCCGCCCAGGAGAGCGCCGCCGCCTGCGGGGGCGCCGCGCGGCTGCTGGACGTGCTCGACCCCGACGCCGTACGGTCGGCCGCCGCCGAGGAGCCCGCCGACGTGCTGGTGTTCACCGCCGCCACGAACGTGCGCAAGCGGCTGCTCGACTACACCGGCGAGGAGTTCGACCGGGTGGTGGGGCTCAACCTGCGGGGGTCGTTCGACGTCGTACGGGCCTTCGGCGCGGGCATGGTGGAGCGGCGGCGCGGCTCGATCATCGGGTTCGCGTCCATCCGGGCGTCGGTGACCGAGCCGGGGCAGAGCGCGTACGCGGCCACGAAGGCGGGCCTGGTGCAGCTGCTGCGGACGGCCGCCGCCGAGTTCGGCCCGTACGGCGTGCGCGTCAACGCCGTCGCGCCCGGCGTCGTCGAGACGCCGCTGACCCGCCAGATCAAGGACCACCCCGACTGGTACGCCGCCTACGCCGCCAAGTCCGCGCTCGGCCGATGGGCGTCGGCGGAGGAGATCGCCGGGGCCGTGGTGTACCTGGCCGGCGACGCGGCCAGCTTCGTCACTGGCTCGGTGCTGTACGTGGACGGCGGCTGGACCGCCGTGGACGGCCGCTTCGACCCGCCCAACTGAGCCGCCCTGCCGGCCCCGGAAGGCCCGTCAGTGGTCGCCCGTGAGGAAGCGGCGGGCGGCCTCGGCGAAGACGCGGGTGCAGCGGACGATCTCCTCGATCTCCACGTACTCGTCGGCCTGGTGGGCGATCCACTTGCCGCCCGGTCCGTAGACGACCGACGGGATGCCGCCCCAGTGCGTGAGCACGGTGCCGTCGGTCGAGCCGGGCACCCCGCCGTACACGGGCTCCTCGCCGGTGACCGTCCGGTGGGCGGCGGCCAGCGCGGCCACCACCGGGTCGGTCACGGGCACGTCCACGGGCGGCCGGTCCACCAGCACCGACACCTCGGCGGCGATCCCGTCGCGGGCGGCGCGGGCGGCGAGCGCGGCCACCCGGTCGGCGACGTCCTGGTGCTCGACGCCGGGCACCGTGCGCACGTCCACGAAGACGGACGCGGTGGCGGGGATGACGTTGACCTGCTCGTGCGAGCCGGCCCGCAGCACGGTCGGCGTGACGTACACCTCGCCGAGGTGCTCGTGGGCCGGATGCCGGCGCTGCAGCTCCTCCTGCAGCTCGGCGAGCCCCACGAGCAGCGGCCCCGCGGCGGCGATCGGGTTGCGGCCGTGCTGCGGCATCGCGCCGTGCGCCATCTTGCCGGTGAGGTCCACGCGCAGCCGCAGCGCGCCCTTGGCGACGGCGCAGATCTCGCCGGCCTCGGGCTCGGCGACGATGGCGCCGTCCACGTCGGCGGCGAGCCCCTCGGCGACGAAGTGGTGGGCGCCGATCATGAGCCCTTCCTCGTCGGCCAGCGCGCACACCTTGATCCGGCCGGGGAACGGGCCGGCGAGCTGCAGGGCGCGGGTGGCGTACAGGGTGGCGGCCAGGCCGGACTTCATGTCGGCGCTGCCCCTCCCCCACAGCCGGCCGTCGCGGAGCTCGCCGCCGAACGGGTCGACGGTCCACTCCGACAGGTCGCCCTCGGTGACGACGTCGGTGTGGCCCTCGAACATCAGCGTCGGCCCGTCACCGCCGCCCCCCTCGACCACGGCCACGACGTTGGGCCGGTCGGGCTCCACCTCGTACCAGGCGGGCTTCCAGCCCCACGAACGCATCCGGTCCGCGACCAGCTCGGCGGCGGCGCGCTCGCGCCGCCCGGGGTCGTTGGTGCTGGGGACGCGCACCAGCTCCCGCGTGAACTCCACCACTCCGGCGGCGTCGACCTCGATCACTTGACTTCCTCCCGGCCCTAAAGACTAAAGGACCGGGATTCCCCGTGCCGCTGACGCGGCAGGCCGCCGCGCTCGTGGCCGGAGTGGTTGACGCTTCACAGACCGCCTGGTGGCGAGGTCTCCACGCCCTGAGACCGCCTGCCCGGCGGCCTTGATGTTCTTGGCGGCGTTCACATCGGCGCGCTCGACATGGCCGCAGGAGGTGCAGGCGAACCGCGCTTGGCTCTCACGCGATGCCGCATCCACCACCCTGCACGCCGAGCACGTCTGGGACGTGTACGCCGCCGGGACCTTGATCACTCTGCTGCCGGTGTACCGGGCCGCGTTGTTGACTGCGCGTTCGAGCCCGTACCAGCCCTTTTCCAAGATCGCCTTGTTGAGGCCGGACTTCTGAGCGACCCGCGAGCCGGGCCGCTCAACGGTGCCCTTCGCGCCGGCCGTCATGTTCTTCGTCTTGAGGTCTTCCAGCACGACCGTGCCGTACCGCCTGGTGAGCTGCGCGGCGAGCCGGGCGTTGAAGTCCGCGCGACGGGACCGGACCCGCCGCATGATCGTTGCCAGCTTGGCCACCACGCGCTCACGCCGGTTGCCGCCCTTACGGGTGCGGGCGAGTTGCTGCTGGAGACGGCGATACCGCTGCGTCTCGCCGCCGCTGATGAACGGCCGATCGTAAAAATCCCCGTCGCTCGTGGTAGCGGCGACCACCACTCCCCGATCGATCCCCACAGCCGGACCTGGATGCGTCTCGGGGGTGACCCGACCGTCCTCGACGAGGAACGACACGAACCAGTGCCTGCCGTCGCGGGCGATCGTGGCTGAACGCACGGCTCCACCGAGCGGGCGTGACCAGCGGAACCGCACCCACCCGAACTTCGGCAGCTTCACCCGGCCCCACTTGCGGCCGATCCGTTCCACGATGATCTGCTTGGCGTCGGGGAACCGGAACGATGGCGACCACCCGCGGTGCGACCGCCACCGGACCTTCCATGTCCCGTGGGTTCTGACCGCCTGGTCCAGGTCCTTGAGCGTCTGCTGGAGCACGTGGGACGGCGCGTCTGCCAGCCATCCGAAATCCTGCTTGGCGTCGGCGAGTTGCTTGCACTGCTCGGCGTAGCCGATGAACGCGCCGCGCTTGCGGTAGACGCGGCGCTGTTCCAGGCCGGTGTTCCACACCGACCGGCAGATACCTCCGACCCGCTCGGCGAACTCGACCTGTGCCGGGGTGAACTCGACCCGGCACTTGCGGCCGGACAGCATGAAACACCTCCCCTCACAGAGCCGCTCAAGATCTCTAATGGTACCATGTACAATCATGGTCGAGCGTATGAGCATTCGAGAACTCCGCAACAATCTGGGCCGCCGCGTCGAGGCCGCACACCTGGCTGGGGAACACACCATCGTGGAGAAATACGGCGAAACCCAAGCTGTCCTCGTCCCCTACACGTGGTGGGCCGAACAGCGAGAACGTGCGGGTCAGGGCACACTCGCGCCCTAGCGGGCACCCACGCCCGGGCTAACCCCGGTCTGAAGGCCAGGCCTTGCGCCCTTCGAGTTCGGTCAGATCCTCCAGCGTCGGTACGGCCTCCAGCAGCGCCCGCGTGTAGGGGTGCGCCGGCGCGGCCCACACGTCGTCCACCGGCCCGCTCTCGACGATCTCGCCGTGGTGCATGACCGCGACCGTCTCGCACACGTGGCGCACCACGGACAGGTCGTGCGAGACGAACACGAGCGTCAGCCCGAGTTCGTCGACGAGGTCGGCCAGCAGGTTGAGTATCTGCCCGCGTACGGAGACGTCCAGTGCGCTGACGGGCTCGTCGGCGACCAGCGCCTTCGGACGGGGCGCGAGGGCGCGGGCGATGGCGATGCGCTGGCGCTGCCCGCCGGAGAACTGGTGCGGGTAGCGGTCGGCGGCCCCGGCGGGCAGGCCGACCGCGTCCAGCAGCTCGGCGACCCGCCCGCCGACGGGCAGGCCGAGGGCGACGAGCGGCTCGGCGACAAGGTCGCGCACCCGCATCCGGGGGTCGAGCGAGCTCATCGGGTCCTGGAAGACGATCTGCAGGTTCTCCCGCAGGAAGCGCAGGTCGCGCTCGGGGCGGCCGGTGACCGGCCGCCCGTCGAAGGCGATGGTGCCGGAGGTGGGCCGGTCGAGCGCGCACAGCAGGCGCAGCAGCGTGGACTTGCCGGAGCCGGACTCGCCGACGATGCCGTACCGCTCGCCCCTGGCGACGGTCAGCGAGACGTCGCGCAGCGCGTGGACGGCGGTGCCCGGCCGCAGCAGCGAGGTGCGGGGGCGGCGGTAGACGCGGCTCAGCCCGCGGACCTCGATCAGGGGCTCGCCGGGGCCGTCAGCCCGCGGGGTGCCGGCATGCGTGGGCATGGCCTTCTCCTGTCAGCGCGGGGACCGTCTCGCAGAGCGCGTCGGCGTGCGGGCAGCGGTTCCTGAACACGCAGCCGTCGGGGAAGTGCCCGGCCGCGGGGACGCCGCCACTGATGGTGGGCAGGCGGGTGCCGCGCGGGGTGAGCCGGGAGGCGGCCAGCAGCCCTTCGGTGTAGCGGTGGCGGGGCCGGGTGAACACCTCGCGGATGGGGCCCGACTCGACGACGCGGCCGCCGTACATGACGAGGACCCGTTCGCAGACGGCGGCGACCACGGCGAGGTCGTGGGTGATGAACAGCAGCGCGGGCGCGACCTCGGCGATGAGGTCGAGCATGCGCTTCTGCACGGTGACGTCGAGCGCGGTGGTGGGCTCGTCGCAGATGAGCAGCGCGGGCTCGTTGGCGAGGGCGATGGCGAGCATGACGCGCTGGCGCTGCCCGCCGGAGAGCTGGTGGGGGTAGGCGCGGGCGAGGTGGGCGGGCTCGGGCAGCCGCACCCGTTCGAGCAGCTCGACGGCGCGGGCGCGGGCCTCGCGGCGGCTCCGTCCGTGCAGGGTCATGACCTCGGCGACCTGGGCGCCGACCCGCATGAGCGGGTTGAGCGCGGTCATGGGCTCCTGGAAGACCATCGACACGTCCCGGCCGCGCAGCCGCTTGAGCCGGCTCTCCGGCACGCCGATCAGGTCGTGGCCGGCGAGCGTGGCCCGCCCCGTGGCGGTGACGCCCTCGGGCAGCAGGCCCATGAGCGACAGCGCGGTCAGCGACTTGCCGGAGCCGGACTCGCCGATCAGCCCGACCCGCTCGCCAGGACCGATCGTGAACGACACCTCGCGCACCAGCTCGGTGTCGCCGGCCCGTACGCCGAGCCCATCAACCGTGAGCCCGTCAACCGTGAGCCCGTCAACCGTCAGCACGGATCCCCCTCAGCTTGGGGTCGAGGAAGTCGCGCAGGCCGTCGCCGAGCAGGTTGAAGCCGAGCACGGCGAGCGCGATGGCCAGGCCGGGCCACAGCGCGAGGCGCGGGGTGGAGAACAGCAGCTCCTGCGACTCCTGGAGCATCCGTCCCCAGGAGGGGGTGGGCGGGCGGGTGCCGAAGCCGAGGAACGACAGCGCCGCCTCGGCCAGGATGGCGATGGCGAACGACACCGACGCCTGGACGATGAGCACGGAGGAGATGTTGGGCAGTACGTGCCGCAGCGCGACCGCGCCGGCGCGGCGGCCGGCGGCGCGGGCGGCGAGCACGTAGTCGGTGACCATGACCTGGAGCGTGGCGGCGCGGGCCACCCGGGCGAAGGCGGGCACCGTGGCCACCCCGATGGCGATCATCGCGGTGAGCGTCCCTGCCCCGTAGACCGCGCCGAGCATGACGGCCAGCAGCAGCGCGGGGAAGGCGAAGACGAGGTCGTTGACCCGCATGACCAGCTCGGACAGCCAGCCGCGCGGCGTCATGCCGGCGAGCACGCCGAGCGGGGTGCCGAGCAGCGCGGCGATGCCGACGGCGACGACGCCGACGTAGAGGGTGGTGCGGGCGCCGACCATGAGCTGGCTGAGCGTGTCGCGGCCGAACTTGTCGGCGCCGAGGAGGTGGCCGCCGCCGGGCTCGTGCAGCTTGGCCGTGGCGTCGACGAGGGTGGGGTCGTACGGCGTCCACACGAACGACACCAGCGCGGCCAGCACCACGACGGCGACGAGCGCGCCGCCGGTGACGAGCCCCGCGTTGAGCCGGCCTCTCATCGCAGCCCTCTCATCGCAGCCTCGGGTCGAGCAGGTGGTAGGCGACGTCCACCACGAAGTTGATCAGCAGCACGGCCGCCACCAGCACCATCACCACGCCCTGGACGAGCAGCAGGTCGCGCCCGGCGACGCCGTTGAGCAGCAGGTCGCCGAGCCCGGGGATGACGAAGACGCGCTCGACCACGACCGCGCCGATCAGCAGCGTGGCCAGTTGCAGCCCGAGCACGGTGACGACGGGGACGGAGGCGTTGCGCAGGCCGTGCCGCCACAGCGCGCCGGTGCGGCCGCGGCCCTTGGCGCGGGCGGTGCGCAGGTAGTCCTCGCGCAGGACGTCGAGGACGGCGCTGCGCACATATCGGGTCAGTACGGCGCCCTGCACCAGGCCGAGCGACAGCCACGGCAGCAGCAGGCCGCGCAGCCACTCCCCCGGGTCCTCGGCGAACGGGACGTAGCCGCCGGAGGGCAGCGCCTGGGCCTTCACGGCGAAGACGAACACCAGCAGGATGCCGGCGAGGAACGCCGGGACGGCGATGCCGACCTGGCTGAGCGCGCTGACGGCCGCGCCCAGCGGGTCGCGGTGGTGGACGGCGGCGTACGTGCCGAGCGGCACCGCCACGGCCAGCGCGACGGCCATGCCGCCGAGCACGAGCACGGCCGTGACGCCGAGCCGGTCGGTGATCTGCGGGCCGATGGGGGCGCTGGTGACGTAGGAGGTGCCGAAGTCGCCCTGGGCGAGGCCGCCGAACCAGTCGAGGAACTGCGTGACCGGGGGCCGGTCGGTGCCGAACTGCGCGCGCAGCTCGGCGACGGCCTCCGGGGTGGCGTTGACGCCGAGGGCGATCTCGGCCGGGTCGCCGGGCAGCAGCGCCATGAAGGCGAAGACGACGACCCCCGCCACGGCGGTGCTCGCCACCAGCACCGCCAGGCGTTTGACCAGGTAGAGGGTCATGCGGGGGTCACTGCTTGGCGAGCGCGGTGAAGTCGAAGGACTCGGCGATGGCGTTCTGCGGCAGGCCGGTGACGCCCTTCTTGGCCACGATCAGGTTGGGGAACAGGAAGAGCCAGTCGGCGGCGGCGTCGTCGGACAGCAGCTTGGCGGCCTGCTTGAGTGCGTCGGTCTGCTCCTGCTCGGTGCCCTCGTCGGCGGCGGCGAGGAGCTTGCCGAACTCGGGGTTGTCGTAGCGGAAGTAGTAGGACTTGTCGGCGAAGATGCCCATGTCGCGGGGCTCGACGTGGTTGATGATCGACAGGTCGTAGTCACCCTTGGTGAACACCTGGTCGAGCCAGCGGGCGGGGAACTCCAGCGGCTCGATGTCGGCCGTGATGCCGACCTGCGCGAGCTGCGACTTGACGACCTGGGCGCTCGCCACCGCGTACGGCAGGTTGGGGATGCGCATCTTGACGGTGTAGGTCTTGCCGCCGAGCAGTTGCCTGGCCTTGGCCGGGTCGTAGGGGTAGTCGCCGGTGCGGTCCTCGTACCAGGGGTCGGTGGGCGGCGTCATCGAGCCGATGAGCTGGCCGCGCCCGGCCCAGGCGGTGTCGAGCAGCGCCTTGTGGTCGATGGCGTGCCGGACGGCCTGGCGCACGTTCTTGTCGTCGAAGGGCGGGCGGCCGTTGTTCATCGACAGCACGACCTCGCCGTTGGTGGTGCCCTCGATGACCTGGAAGCGGCCGGGGTCGGCGAACTGCTGCAGCGACTCGGGGGCCTGGACGCTGGAGATGACGTCGATGCCGCCGGTGAGCAGCGCGTTGTTCATCGCCGTGGCGTCCTTGAAGTATTTCAGCGTGACCGACGACAGGGCCGGCTTCGTCCCCCAGTATGCGGGGTTGGCGTCGAGCCGGATCGAGTCGCCGCGCCGCCAGGAGCCGAGCACGTACGGGCCGGTGCCGACGGGCTTGTTCGGCAGGTCGGCGACGCCGGTGCGGCTGAACATCGCGCCGAGCCTGGTCGCCATCGCGTACAGGAAGCCGTTGCTGGGGCGCTTGAGCGTGACGACGGCGGTCGTGTCGTCCTTCTTCTCGACCTTGTCGACGACGTCGAGCTGGGCCTTGATCTTGAGCTTCCAGTCGCTTTTGACCCGGTCGAGGGAGAAGACCACGTCGTCGGCGGTGAACGGGGCGCCGCTGCTGAACTTCACGCCGGGGCGCAGGGTGAAGGTGTAGGTCCTGCGGTCGCCGGAGACGTCCCACTTCTCGGCCAGCAGGGGGACGATCCTGCCGTTCTGGTCGAGTTTGACCAGGCCCTCGTAGACGTTGACGAGCAGCGCCTGCGGGATCGCGGCGCCTTCGGTGGAGGTGAAGTCCAGGTTCGCGGGCTCGGCGACGGCGCCGACCGACAGCGACGCGGCCTTGGGCGTGCCCCCGGCGTCCGGACCGCCTCCGGAGCCGCCGCCGCACGCGGCGGTGCCCAGCAGGAGACCGCCCACGGCGATCCAGATCCCGATGCGCCTCATGTCTTGCAGCCTCCTGGCTAGTGCACTGGTCTGACCAGTAGGCTACGCACACTGCCAGTGTGCGGCGGTTCGGGTCAAGGGGGCGTCCATGGGTGGTCCGCGGTTCGAGCCGGTGCGCGCCGTGCGGGCGTACGAGCGGGTCGTGGAGCAGATCGAGGAGGCCGTGGAGAGCGGGGCGCTGACCCCGGGCGAGCGGCTGCCGAGCGAGCGGGAGCTGATGGTGCAGTTCTCGGTCGGCCGCTCCACGGTGCGCGAGGCGCTGCGGGTGCTGCAGGCGCGCGGCCTGGTCCGCTCGCGCCCCGGCGACCCCAACGGCGCGGAGGTGCTGCCGTTCTCCCCCGTCGTGCTGAAGAAGTCGATGACCACGCTGGCCCGGGTGTCGGAGCTGTCGCTGGGCGAGCTGGTGCAGTTCCGGATGGTGCTGGACGCGGCGGCGGTGCTGCTCGCCGCGCGCCTGCGCACCGAGGAGCACCTGGCGGAGATGGCGGCGGCGGTGGACGACATGAAGGCGGCCGATGCCGCCGGTTTCGGCGCGGCCGACGCCGCCTTCCACGACGCGGTGGCGCGGGCCGGCGGCAACAAGCTCATCCAGGTCTGCACGGACGTGGTCCGCGCCGTCATGGTCGGCCTCGTCGAGGACCGGCTCGCGCGGGCGCCGGACCGGGAGGCGCTGATGCGCCGCAGCGTCGCCCACCACGAGGACGTCATCGCCGCCCTGCGCGCCGGCGACGGCCCGCTGGCCGCCCGGCTGACCCGGCAGTCGATGTACGACTACTACGCGGGCCACCTCCCGGCCGAGGAACGCGCCGCCCTAAGGGCGCTTCTGGAGTGATTTGCCCCACAGGGTGTTATGTTTCCCCCGTGGGGCGCGCGGATGGGGACGGGCTGATCGAGGCGTTTCTGCGCGAGCCGCGCCGATACACCAGCCACCAGGTCGCCGAGATGGCGGGGGTTCCGGTCTATCGCGCGCGGCGGTTCTGGCGCGCCCTCGGCTTCGCGAACGTGGCCGACGACGCCGTCGAGTTCACCGACTCCGACGTCGAGGCGCTGAAGACCATGATCGGCATGGTCAGCTCCGGCCTCTACGACGAGGAGCACATGCTGCTGATGGCCCGCTCGCTCGGCCGGGCCACGGCGCGCCTCGCCGAGTCGCAGGCCGAGCTGGGCGTGGAGGAGCTGGACCAGGCCGGGGTGCCGCTCGCCGACCGGCCGCGGGCCTGGCGGCGGCGGGCCGAGAAGGTGGTGCCGGAGCTCGCACGGCTGCTGGTCTACGCCTGGCAGCGGCAGCTCGCGGCGGCCGCCGGCCGCATCGCCGAGCAGGACATGAGCGCGGTGCGGCTGTCGGTGGGCTTCGCCGACCTGGTGGCCTTCACCCGGCTGAGCCGGCAGATCACCGGCAGCGAGCTGGCCCGGCTGATCGACAGGTTCGAGGGCACCTCGGCCGACATCGTCACCTCCGGCGGCGGGCGAGTGGTGAAGACGCTCGGCGACTCGGTGCTGTTCGTGGCCGACAAGGCGCACGTGGTGGCCGAGATCGCGCTGCGGCTGGTGGAGCACCCGCGTGCCAAGGGCATGCCGGAGCTGCGGGTGGGGCTCGCCACCGGGCCGGTGATCTGGCGGATGGGCGACGTGTTCGGCACCACGGTCAACCTGGCCAGCCGGCTGACCGCGCTGGCGCTCCCTGGAACGATCCTGGCCGGGCCGGAGACGGCCGAGGAGCTGGAGGGCGACCGGGCCTTCCGGTTGCGGGAGGTCAACCGGCTGTCGGTGCGGGGGCTGGGCGAGCTCGCGCCGTTCACCGTGACGCGGGGTTAGGATCACCGAACATCGTTCTGCTCATTGAGGGGTGCCCCTTGACCACTCGCCAGCATGCCATCGGTGACCTGTTGCGGCGCTCCGCCGCCCGTCACCCCGCCAAGACCGCGCTCGTGCACGGCGACCGGCGGCACAGCTACGCCGACCTCGACCGGGCCGTGAACCGGGTGGCCAACGCCCTGGCCGCGCGCGGCGTCGGCAAGGGCGACAGGTTCGCCGTGCTCAGCCACAACAACGACGCGTTCGTGATGGCGTACTTCGCGCTGGCCCGGCTGGGGGCCGTCTCCGTGCCGATCAACTTCATGCTGAAGTCCGACGAGGTCGGCTACATCCTGGAGCACTCCGGCGCGATCGGGCTGCTCGTGGAGGAGGCTCTGGCCCCGGTGGCCGCCGCGGCGGCGGGCGAGGCGGTGCGGGTGCGCGGGGTCATCGGCTCGTACGCGGGGTGGGAGCCCTTCGCCGAGTGGGCGGCGCACGACGACGACGGCGAGCCGTCCGCCGAGATCGCCGACGACGACCCGATCCAGCTCATGTACACCAGCGGCACCGAGTCGCGGCCCAAGGGCGCGACGTTGTCCAGCCGCGGCCTCATCGCCCAGTACGTCACCTGCGTCGTGGACGGCGAGATGCGCCAGGACGACGTCGAGGTGCACGCCCTGCCGCTCTACCACTGCGCCCAGCTCCACTGCTTCCTGACGCCCGGCATCTACCTCGGGGCTACCAACATCGTGCTGCCCGGCGCCGACCCCGGCGCGATCCTGGCCGCCGTGGAGGCCGAGCGGGCGACCAAGCTGTTCTGCCCGCCGACGGTCTGGATCGGCCTGCTGCGCCACCCCGACTTCGACCGGCGCGACCTGTCGTCGCTGCGCAAGGGCTACTACGGCGCCTCCATCATGCCGGTGGAGGTGCTGAAGGAGATCGCGGCCCGGCTGCCCCAGGTGCGGCTGTTCAACTTCTACGGCCAGACCGAGATGGCGCCGGTCGCCACGATCCTCGGCCCCGACGAGCAGCTCACCCGGCTCGGCTCGGCGGGCCGGCCCGCGCTGAACGTCGAGACGAGGATCGTCGACGACGAGGACCGGCCGGTGCCGCCCGGCGTGGTGGGCGAGATCGTGCACCGCAGCCCGCACGCCATGCTCGGCTACTGGAACGACCCGGACAAGACCGCCGAGGCGTTCCGCGGCGGCTGGTTCCACAGCGGCGACCTCGGCGTCATGGACGCCGACGGCTACCTGTCCGTGGTGGACCGCAAGAAGGACATGATCAAGACCGGCGGCGAGAACGTGGCGAGCCGGGAGGTCGAGGAGGCCATCTACCAGCATCCGGCGGTGGCGGAGGCGGCCGTGTTCGGGGTGCCGGACGAGCGGTGGATCGAGGCGGTGACGGCCGCCGTGGTGGTGCGCGACGGGGCCTCGGTCACCGAGGAGGAGCTGGTCGCGTTCCTGCGGGAGCGGCTGGCGCCGTTCAAGACGCCGAAGCGGGTGACGTTCGTGGCGGCGCTGCCCAAGAACGCCTCGGGCAAGGTGCTCAAGCGGGAGCTGCGCGAGGCGTTCTGAGGCCCGCCCCCGTCACGGGCGGCGGTCGAGGGCCTGCACCCACTTGACGGCGACCGCCGCGACCTGGACCAGCTCGGCGCGCAGCCGGGCGGGATCAGTCTCGGCGAACGCCTCCAGCACCTCCTCGGCCAGGATGTGCCGCCAGGTGAGCGTGCCGGCGCGGTCCGCGGCGTCCGTCTCGTCGCAGGCCGCGGCCGCGCGGCCGGCCGCGTCGGCGCCGCCGGTGCCGTCTGGCAGCTTCTGCATGCCGAACCTGGCGTCCTGCGCGGCCCGCTCGGCGGTCACGTCGGCGAGCACCCTCGCCAGCGAGCCCGGCACGCCCGCGTCCCCGTCGTGCGTCATGTGATCAGTCTGCCGTGCCCGGGACGGTGGGCGGGCGGAACCCCGGGCCGAGGTCCAGGGGCGCGGCACAGGCGTGGTCGCGGAAGGCGCGGGCGGCGGGGGTCAGGCGCTCCCCCGCCACCCAGCACATCCCGATGGTCCGGGACAGCGGCGGTGACAGAGGAACCTCCACGACCCCGGCGACGGCCGGCGCGGGGTCGGTGCGGGGGAGGACGGCCACGCCGAGGCCCGCCGCCACCAGGCCGCGGACGGTCTCCGACTCCTGGCCCTCGAAGGCGATGCGCGGCTCGAACCCGGCCGCCGCGCACAGGTCGTCGGTGATCTGCCGGAGCCCGTACCCGTGCTCCAGCGTCACCAGCTCCTCCCCCTCCAGCTCCGCGGCCCGCACCCGCGCCCGCCCGGCGAGACGGTGGCCCGGGGGGACGGCCAGCACCAGCTCCTGGTCGGCGAGCGGCCGCCCGGCGAGGTCCGGGTCGCCGAGCGGCATGGGGGCGACGAAGACCAGGTCGATGTCACCCTCGCGGAGGGCGCGCAGCATGTCCTGGCGCGAGCCCTGCGCCAGGCTGAAGCGCACGCCGGGGTTGCGCTCGCGGAAGCGCCGGATGAGCGACGGCACGAGCGTGCGGCCGAGCAGGTGCAGGAAGCCGAGGACGACGCGCCCGCTGGCCGGGTCGATCTCCTCCCGCACCTCGCGGGCGGCCGTGGCGAGCGCGCCGAGCGCGCGGCCGGAGGCGGCGGCCAGCGTACGGCCCGTCCTGGTCAGCCGGATGCCGCGGCCGGACGGGAGCACCAGCGGCGCGCCGACCAGGTCGGACAGGGCGGCGAGGCGGCGGCTGGCGGTGGGCTGCGGGATGCCGAGCTGCTCGGCGGCGCGGGTCACGTGGCCGGTCTCGCCGACGGCGGCGAGCAGGGCGAGGGCGGGCGCCAGGCGGGCGGCCAGCCGGTCGTCGGCGGCGTCGGCCGATTCATACGTCACGGTATGAATTATCGGTCATCGCGGTATTGGACGCATTTATTAGCTTTGCTTAGCGTTGACGGCATGGTCCTCCACGAGCGGCAGCAGGTTCGGAACGCGCCCGGCGACAGCACGCCACGCGGGACGCGGCGGGTCAGCGCGGCCGTCGCGGCCGGCGGGCTGTCGTCGTTCGCGCTGCTCTACGCGCCGCAGGCGGTGCTGCCGCAGCTCGCCGAGGGGTTCCGGCTGGACCCCGGGAGCGCGTCGCTGGCCGTCGGCGTGGCCACGGGGGCGCTCGCCGTCGCGGTGCTGCCGGTCGCGGCGCTGGCCGAGCGGGTCGGGCGGCGGCGGGTGATCGTGTGGTCGGTGCTCGTGTCGGCGGTGCTCGGGCTGCTGCTGCCGCTCGCGCCGACCTTCCCCGTGCTGCTCGGCATGCGGGCCGTGCAGGGGGTGGCGATCGCCGGGTTCGCGGGGGTGGCGGCGGCGTACCTGGCGGACGCGCTGGGGACGAAGCGGCTCGCGGCGGCGGTCGGCGCGATGATCGCCGGGAACTCGGTGGGCGGCATGCTCGGCCGGCTCGGCACCGGTTTCGCCGCCGCGCCCCTGGGCTGGCACGGGTCCCTGGCCGTGGTGGCCGCGGTGGCGCTGGCGTGCGCCCTGTTCGCGGCCCTGACCCTCCCGAGGACGGGCGCGGGTACGCCCGCCGCCCCGCCGGAGCGCGCGGCGGGCGAGCCTCGGGGGCCGCTCGGGGCCGGGGTGTGGGTGCCCTGCGCGGTGGGGGCGCTGGCGATGGGGGCTTTCGTGGCGCTCTACAACGCGGCCGGGTTCCGGCTGGCGGCGCCGCCGCTGGCGCTCGCCCCGGCCGCGGCGTCCCTCGTGTTCCTGTCATACGCGATGGGCACCATGTCGTCGGCGGCGGCCGGGCGGCTGGCGGGGCGCTTCGGGCGGACGGCGGCGCTGGTGACCGCGCTGCTCGTCACCGTCGCGGGGTCGGCGCTGACCCTGCACCCGTCGCTGCCGGTGATCGCCCTGGGGTTCGCCGTGCTGACGGCCGGGTTCTTCGCGGCGCACGCCATCGCGAACGCCTGGGTGACCGCGCAGGCGTCGCCCCGCACGCGGGGGCGGGCCGCCGGGCTCTACACCCTCTGCTACTACCTGGGCAGCGGCGCGGGTGGCACCGTGGGCAGCGTGGTGTACGGCCGCGCGGGCTGGCCGTGGCTCATCGCGCTGACCACGGCCTGGCTCCTGCTCGCCGCCCTCGCCGTCGTCCTCACCAGCGGCCGCGCCCGCGCCACGGCGCTCGCGGACGGCCGCGGCCGGGTTACCGCGGAGGCAGCACGCCGGTGACGGTCGTGCCCTCGCCGGGCACCGCGCGCACCGAGATCGTGCCGCCCGCCGCGGCGAAGGCGGCCCGCATGGCCGTGACCTCCGGCCCGCTCTCGTCCACGGGCAGGCCCGCGCCGTTGTCGCTGACCGTCACGCGCAGGCCCCGGTCGCCGCAGGTCACCGCGACGGACACGAGCGAGACCGCCGCCGCCTCGCGTCCGGCCAGCGTCAGGGCCTCGCGGAGCGCGGCCGGCACGGCGCGGGCGGCCCGCGGCGGGACCTCGCCCGCCGGCAGGGCCCACGTCTCGACGGCGATCCCCGTCCGCCGCGACCACTCGGCCAGGCAGCGCCGCAACTCCGCCGCGAGCCCGCCCGTGAGCCCGCCCGTGAGTCCGCACGCGATCTCGTTCGCCGGTCCGTTCGCGATCCTGCCGGTCATGGTGGCCTCCTCGTCTCCGCTCCCCGCTGCCGGCGGGGCTGAGGCCAGCATGCGGGGAACGGTGTTGAGAAGACGTTGAGCCGGTGCGCAGTCAGGCGGGCGCGAGCCGGGTGAGGGTCACCGTGATCTCCTGGCGGCTGCCGGACGGGCCCCGGTGGACGCCCTTGAGCGGCGGCACGTCGGAGTAGTCACGGCCGCGGGCGACCACGACGTGCGCCTCGCCGACGTGGCCGCGGCCGGCCGGGTCGAGCGGCAGCCACTCCCCGGCCCAGTATTCCACCCAGGCGTGGCTCTGCCCGTCCACCGGCTCGCCGACCTCGGCTGCGGGCCGCGGGTGCCGGTAGCCGGAGACGTAGCGGGCGGGCAGCCCTGCGGCGCGCAGCAGGCCCGCCGTCAGGTGCGCCAGGTCCTGGCAGGCGCCCTTGCCGAGGTCCCACGCCTCCTGCGCGGAGGCCCGCACGCCGCCCGAACCCGGCAGGCACGCCACCCGTGCCGTCACCATCTCGCAGATCGCCCCGGCCGTCGCGCGGGGGTCGCGTCCCAGCGCCTGGACCCGGGCCAGCTCCTCCAGTTCGGGGCCGACCGAAGTCATCGGGGTGGAGCGCAGCAGCTCCTTCAGCGACGGGTCGTAACCGGCCGCCACGCGCCGGGGCGGCCCGCCCGTCTCGACCCTGCTGACGGCCTCGACCGTCAGCGACGTGTGCGGCTCCATCACGTCGAACGAGGTCACCTTCGTTCCCCAGTAGTCCTCGTAGGTGAAGACGGGGACGGACGGGGTCACGGTGACCCGGCTGGAGAGCACATTGTGCGCCGGGGTCATCCTGACCTCGTTGTAGGAGGAGTGCGCCTCGCCGTCGTACTCCACGTGCGTGACGTGCGAGACCTTCAAGCGCCAGCCCATGCCATCGCCTCTCTGTTGCCCGCCATGCGGCGGAGGGTAGGAGAGGCATGTTTCGCCGGGCGGCACCGGATGTTACAAGCGGCGGGCCGCTCAGGCGCCGAGGTAGCGCAGGATGGCGAGCACCCGGCGGCTGTAGCCGGGGTCGCGGGGCAGGTCGAGCTTGTCCATGACGGCGTTGACGTGCTTCTCGACGGTGCTGAGCGACACGTGCAGGCGCTCGGCGACGGCGGCGTTGGTCAGGCCCTGGGCGAGGTGGCGCAGCACCTCGGCCTCGCGCGGGCTGAGCCGGCTCAGCGGGTCGGCGCGGGTCGCGCGGGCCAGGAGGCTACGGACCACCTCCGGGTCCAGTGCCGTGCCGCCCGCCCGGACCCGCTCCAGCGCGCCGAGGAACTCGGCCACCTCGGAGACCCTGTCCTTCAGCAGGTAGCCCAGCCCTTCGGTGGAGCCGGCGAGGAGCCGGGCGGCGTAGTGCTGCTCGACGTACTGGGACAGGACCAGCACGCCGATCTCCGGGTGGCGCTCGCGGATCTCCAGGGCGGCCCGCAGCCCCTCGTCGCGGTGGGTGGGCGGCATGCGCACGTCGACCACGGCCACGTCGGGACGGTGCCGCTCGACGGCGTCGAGCAGCGCGGGCGCGTCGGCCACAGCGGCGACCACCTCGTGGCCCGCCTCGTCGAGCAGCCGGGTCAGCCCTTCGCGCAGCAGCACGGAGTCGTCGGCCAGGATCAGCCGCACGCGGGCGCCTTGGGCAGCGTGGCGGTGATCCTCGTCGGGCCGCCGGGCGGACTGTGCACGCTCAGCTCGCCGTCGAGGGCCCGCACCCGCCGGGCCAGGCCGGACAGCCCGCCGCCCGCCGGGTCGGCGCCGCCCCTGCCGTCGTCAGAGATGGCCACGCTCACCGTCCGCTCGTCCTCGCTCAGCACCACCAGGATGTCATGAGCGGCGGCGTGCTTGACCGCGTTGGTGATCGCCTCGCGGGCCACGAAGTACAGCGCGGTCTCGACCTCGGAGACCGGCCGCCCGGCCAGCCCGTAGTGGACGGTGACCGGCACGCCGGCCCGCTCGGCGGCGCCGTCGAGCGCGGCCCGCAGCCCCAGCTCGTCCAGGGCGGTCGGGTAGATGCGCCAGGCCACGCCGCGCAGCTCGTCGAGGAGCCGGCGCGACTCGGTGTAGGCCTGGTCGATCAGCTCGGCGGCTCGGGCCCGGCCGGCCTCGTCCGGGGCGGCCCCGTCCGGGGCGATCTGGTGGCGGGCGCGGCCGAGGAGCATGGCGAGGGCCACGCCGCGCTGCTGGACGCCGTCGTGCAGGTCCCGCTCGATGCGGCGGCGCTCGTCGTCCACCGCTCTGACGATGCCGGTACGGGACTCGGTCAGCTCGGCCACGCGCCGGCGCAGCCGTTCCTGGCGGTCGGGGCCGAGGAAGCGGGCCGCGACGGCCCGGTCGAGCACGGCGGCGGCCAGGGTCAGCAGGGCGGTCAGGGTGAGGACGGCCAGCCCGGCGGTCAGCCCGAGCACGCCGCTGCTGGTCACGACGCGTACGCCGGGCAGGGTGACCGGCACCGGCTCCGAGCCGCCGAGCACGAGGTCCCACAGCCCGCCGAGCAGCAGCAGGACGGCGAGGAACAGCGCGTTCCAGCAGGCGTACCCGGCGAGCGCGCCCACCGCGGCCCGCGCGGCGACGAATCCGAGCCCGCCCTCCCCCGCGCTCTCGTGGCCGTACCAGCGGGCGAGCCTCGCGCGTTCCAGCGCCGCCAGCCGCGCGACGACCCGCCGGGCGGCGGGACGAGCCGCGGGGACGAGGAGCGCGGGCCAGCCCAGGCAGATCAGCGCCAGCCCGGCGACGCCCGTGACCGTGCCGAGCAGCACCCCGACGGGCACCCGCCACAAGGAAGGCCGGCCGGCCGTGCTCGCGCCCTCCGTCACCTGCTCACTCCCTCGCTCCACGCCCCCGGCCCCGGCCCGGTCCAGGCGTCGCAGTCTAGGCGTCACGGCGGCGCAGGACCGCGTGACCGGCCGCGAGGGCCGCCGCCGTCCAGGCCAGAAGCCAGGCCAGGCCCTCCCCCACCGAGTACGGGATCGGCCCCCCGGTCAGGTTGTCCGTGCTGCCCATGAACGCCAGCCCCGCGAACAGCGGCATCCGCAGCGACAGCGCCACCGCCGGCCCGCTGCCGGTCATCATGAGCAGCAGCGGCAGCCCCATGAGCAGCATGAACACGACGGTCAGCGTCCCGGCCGCGCTGCGCAGGGCCGCCCCGGCGCCGAGAGTGAGCACCGCGATCAGCGCGAAGTACACCCCGATGCCGGCCAGGTCACGTACGACCTCGCCGGCCGGCAGCACGACCAGGCCGCCGAACACGTCGAGCGACAGCAGCGCGTACACGGCCGCGGCCGCCGCCGCGCCCGACAGCACGCCCGTGGCGGCCATCACGGGCACGAGCACCAGCGCCTTGGCGGCCAGCATCACCCCGCGTACGGGGACGGCCTGGAGGGTGACGCGGATCGAGCCGGAGGCGTACTCGGCGGTGATCGTCAGCATGGCCAGCGCCACCAGGGCGAACTGGGCGAACGACGTCGCCGACACGGCCGCCTCGCTGGCCGGCACGGGCGCGGCGGACGGCCCGGCCTCGCGCAGGGCCTCGGATGACTCGGCCGCGCGCAGCGCGGCGGTCGCGGACGCGCCGCCGAGGGTCACGGCGGCGAGCACCATGAGGGCGAACGCCGCCGCCAGGCACCACCACGTGGACCGCACCGACCACAGCTTCGCCCATTCGGCGCCGGCCGCCTGCCACAGGACGCGTACGCCCCCGGCGTCCCGCCCCGTCGTCGCGCTCATGCGCCTCTCCTTCCCGCGCCGTACTCGACGTCGCCCTCGGTCAGCTCGTGGTAGGCCTGCTCCAGTGACGCCTCCCTGACCCGCAGCCCGTGCAGCCTGACGCCGGCCTCGTGCGCCAGGTCGCCGACCCGTTCGACGGGCGCGCCGGTCGCGACCAGCTCGTTCTCGCCCGGCCGGGTCACCTCGATCCCGGCGGCGCGCAGCCGGGCGGCCAGCTCTCTCGCGTGCGGGGTGCGGACCACCACGGCCGTCAGCGAGCTGCCCGCGATGACCTCCGCGAGCGGCGCGTCGGCGATGAGCCGGCCCTTGCCGATCACCACCAGGTGGTCGGCGGTGAGCTGCATCTCGCTCATGAGGTGGCTGGAGACGAACACCGTCCGGCCCTCGGCGGCGAGCGAGCGCATGAGCCCGCGCACCCACCGCACCCCGTCCGGGTCGAGCCCGTTGACGGGCTCGTCGAACAGCAGCACCCCGGGGTCGCCGAGCAGCGCCGCCGCGATGCCGAGCCGCTGGCTCATGCCCAGCGACAGCGCCCCGGCCCTGCGGTGGGCCGCTCCGGCCAGGCCGACGGCCTCCAGCACCTCGCCGACCCGCCTGCGCGGGATCCCGTTGCTGCGCGCCAGCGCCACCAGGTGGGCGTGGCCGGTGCGGGCCGGGTGCAGCGCCCGCGCGTCCAGCAGCGCGCCGACGGCGCGCAGGGGGTTCCTGATCCGCCGGTACGGGACGCCGCCGATGAGCGCGGCGCCCGCCGTGGGCCGGTCGAGGCCCAGGATCAGCCGCATGGTGGTCGACTTGCCCGCGCCGTTCGGCCCGAGGAAGCCGGTCACCGCGCCGGGCCGCACATCGAGGGTCAGGTCGTCGAGGGCGAGGCGGTCGCCGTACCGTTTGCTCAGTCCCGTCAGTCTGATCACGCCGCCTCACGCTAGGCGGGCGGGCGGGGCCGCGACCATGGTGGCGGACCGCCGATTTCGATGGCGGTAAACCCCCATGGTGGGGATGCCGGGGAGCGGCGGCAGGCCCTACCATGCGCGCCAGCCGGAATCTTCATCCCCTGAGCGAGGTCTTCGTGTTCGGAATTCTCCGCCCGTGCGCCGCGCACGGCTGCCCGTCCTTGATGCAGGCGTGGCGGGCGCACCTGTGCGGATTGTGCCTGACGTTACGTGACGGGGAGGGTCACGGCGCGCGGCCGGCCACCAACTACGACACGCTGGTCGTGTCCGTCCTGACCGAGGCCCAGCTCCCGTCCGGCACGGCGCCGCGCCGGACGGCGGGGCCGTGCGCGCTGCGCGGGTTCCGCCCGGCCGAGGTGGTGGACGCGCGGGCGGGCGGCGCCCGGCTGGCGGCGGCGGTCTCGCTGGTGCTGGCCGCGGGCAAGCTGCGCGACCACGTGGCCGACGGCGAGGCCGCGTTCGGGACGGTGGCGGCCCGGCGGAGGCTGGCGGCCCGCTGGCAGGAGGGCGGGGCCAGGCTCGCCGCCGGGGTGGGCTTCGACGCCGCCGCGCTGACCGCCACGGTGGACCGTCAGCTCGACGTGGAACGCTCCGCCGGGCCCGCGACCGGCATCCTCACGCTGACCGCTCCTACGGAGGAGGCGGTGGCGGCGGCGTTCGCGTACACCGCGGAGCTGGCCGGGCGGCCGGGAAACGCGGCCGCGCTGGCCGAGGCGGGCCGTTTCTTCGGCCGCCTCGCGCACCTGCTGGACGCGGTCGAGGACCGCGCGGACGACGAGGCGCGCGGCGCGTTCAACCCGCTGACCGTCACCGCCACCCCGGCGCGGGAGGCGCGGCGGCTGTGCGAGGACGCGGCCCACGGGCTGGAGCTGGCGCTGCGCGAGGCCGCGTTCGAGGACCGGCACCTGGTGGACGCGCTGCTGGTCGGCGAGGTACGGCGGGCCGTCGACCGCGCCTTCGCCGAGACCGCCTCCTACGAGCGGCCCGGCTGGATCAGGAAGTCCGCGGCGGGCGTCGCGACGTTCTTCACCTGCGGGATCTGGCGTCCGCGCTGGAGCAGGCGGGCCGGCCGCCCGTGCGAGGACCGCTGCTACTTCGGCGACGGGAGCTGCTGCGAGGTGGGCAACTGCTGCAAGTGTTGTGACTGCTGCGACGGCTGCGGCAACTGATCGCCGCTCAGCCGAGCATCCACTGGGGCGTCTCCTTGAGCAGCTCGTCCAGCTCCTCGACGGCCTCCCGCTCGACGGCGCCGGCCCGCGCCAGGTCCTCGACCCGCCGGCACAGCTCGGCCTCCCGGGTGGCGCCCACGGTGGCGCAGCTCCCCTTGAGCCGGTGCGCCAGCGCCTCCAGCCGCGCGTGGTCGCCGGCGTCCGCGGCGGCCCGCAGGTCCTCGAAGGTGCGCCGCGCGGTCGCCAGGTACGCCTGCGCCACGTCCGCGACCGCCTCCGGCGACAGCCCGGCCAGCTCCGGCGGCAGGCTGCCGTAGGCGGCCCACTCGGGGATCCTGGCCAGCACCCGGGGCCAGTCCACCGGTTTGGCCAGGTGGTCGTCCATGCCGGCCTCCAGGCAGCGGACGCGGTCGTCCGGCATGGCGGCGGCGGTCATGGCGATGATGGGGGTGCGCGTCTCCTCGCGCCGCCGGATCTCGGCGGTGGCGGCGAGGCCGTCGAGCACGGGGAGCTGGCAGTCCATGAACACCAGGTCGTACCCGCCGGTCAGGACGGCCCGCACGGCCTGCGCGCCGTCGTCCACGGTGTCCACCTCGTGCCCGGCCTGGCGCAGGACGAGCATCGCGACCTGGCGGCTGACCTCGTCGTCCTCGGCGACCAGGATGCGCACGCCGCCGGGCTCCCCCGCCGGGTCCTGGACGAGCTCGCGCGGCTCCCCGGGACAGCCTTCGGCGACGCCGAGGGCGTTCTCGACGGCGGCGAGCAGGCGGCGGCGGCTGAGCGGCCGGGTGATCGACTGCACGGCCCGCTCGCCGGCGGCGGCCGGCCAGGCGAAGCGCGCCCGGCCCGGCGTGACGACCACGACCACGCTGGTGCTCTGGAGCAGCGGGTCGCTGAGGATGGCGTGCGCGAGCGAGCCGCTCCCCTCGGCGCCGAGGTCGAGCGCGACGACGGCCAGCTCGTACGGGCCGCCGCCGGCCGCCGCGGTGCGCAGTTGCACCAGCGCCGAGCGGGCGTCCCTGGTCTCCTCGACGGCGAGCCCGGCCTCGGACAGGTAGCGCCCGGCGAGCGCCCGGTCCTCGGGGCGGGCGTCGGCGACGAGGGCCCGCCGCCCCTGCAGCGCCCCGGCTCCCGGTTCCGACCAGGTGAGCACGTCCATCGGCAGCCGCACCCAGAACCGGCTGCCGACGCCCTCCACGCTGTCGAGCCCGATCTCGCCGCCCATCAGCTCGGTGAGCTGCCGGGCGATGGCGAGGCCGAGGCCGCTGCCGCCGGTGCGGCGGGTGATGGGCGAGTCGACCTGGCGGAAGACGCCGAAGACCCGCTCGCGGTCGTCAGGGGGGACGCCGACGCCGGTGTCGGAGACGGCGAAGCGCAGCGTCACCCGCGGCTCGCCCGGCTCACCCTCCTCCAGGGAGACGTGCAGGTCCACGCCGCCCTGGACGGTGAACTTCAGCGCGTTGCCGACCAGGTTCACCAGGATCT
Organism: Nonomuraea sp. LP-02; assembly: GCF_036289125.1. Classification (NCBI taxonomy): domain Bacteria; kingdom Bacillati; phylum Actinomycetota; class Actinomycetes; order Streptosporangiales; family Streptosporangiaceae; genus Nonomuraea; species Nonomuraea sp. LP-02. The sequence goes on from NZ_JAXCLK010000001.1 coordinate 2,502,548, forward strand.
GCCGCAGCCGGGCGGGGTCGCCGGAGACCTGGCGGGGCACGTTCTCGTCGAGGCGGAGCGTCAGCCAGAGTCCCTGCTCGTAGGCGAGCGGCGCGAGCGGCGCCACGACCTCGTCGCACAGGCGCGGCAGGTCGAACGGGGCGTCCTCCACCTGGAGGTGTCCTGCCTCGATCCTGGACAGGTCGAGGAAGTCGTCGAGCAGGCGCAGCACGTTCTGCGCGGACTCCTGGGCGGTGGTGGCGTAGTGGCGCTGCTCCTCGTCCAGGCGGGTGCCCATGAGCAGGGAGTTCATGCCGAGCACACCGTTGATCGGGGTGCGGATCTCGTGGCTGATCTTGGCCAGGAACTCGGACTTGGCGCTGGAGGCACTGACCGCCTCGTCCCTGGCGGCGGCCAGCTCGGCGGCGTAGCGGGCGAGCGTGGCCTGGGCGCGGCGGCGGCCGCGGGTGGAGTGGATCTGGATGCCGAGGCCGATGAGGATGAGCAGGGCGAGCAGGCCGGCGACGGTGACGACGGTGCCGCGCAACTGCTCGGCGGAGGCCAGCGCCTCGGACGCCGACACCTCGGCGGTCACTGTCCAGCCGATGCTGGGGATGGGCTCGGAGGCCGACAGGACGGTGCCGTCGATGCCGCGGAAGCTGCCGTTCCAGGTGCGGCCGGCCAGCGCCGCGTCCACGCGCGGATCCTCGCGCAGCGAGGTGAGGGCGTACAGCTTCCTGCCGGGGTCGGCGACGAGCACGCCGGCCCGGTCGGTGATGAGCAGCCGGATGTTCTGGGCCTTGGCGGCCTCCTCGGCGAAGCGCTGGATGGCGTCCAGGCTGTAGACGACGGTGAGGATGCCGAGCATGCGTTCGCCGTCGGCGCTGGGGATGGGCGCGGCGACGGCGACGGCGCGGGAGACGTCGCGCATGGTCGGCGTGTACGCCTGCGAGACGTGGGCCTGCCGGCGGTCGCGCACCGCGCGGTACCAGTCGGCGTTGCCGATGTCCTGGGGCAGCGCGCTCGGCGGCTCGGCGCCCAGCATCTCGCCCTCGGGCGAGGTGAGGATGAGGCCGCTGACGCCGTCGTCGCGGCTGCGTTTGAGCTCGGCGAGGTAGCCGCGCAGGGTCTCGGCGCCGGCGTCCTTGACGGCCTCGCGGACACGGGGCTGCTCGGCGAAGGCGACGACGAGCTGCTTGAGCGAGCCCATCTGCTGCTCCACGACGACCCGGCTCACCGAGGCGGTGGTCTTGACCCGGTCGCTGACCTCGTTGCTCATCGCCTGCTCGGACAGGCTGATGCTGGAGGAGGTCAGCAGCGCCAAGGGCAGCAGGCCGAGCAGTGTCCACAGGGCCGTCACCGCGAGCAGCCATCTCACCGGCGTCCGTCTCCTCCCGATCACCCGGCTCCAGACTAGGAGGGATCAGCCGCCGGTGGGAGGATCAATTTGAGCAGAATGCGCTAAAGTCGATCTTTATTAGCAAAAGCCACCTAAGCTGCACTGAACCTCTGTCAGATGGAGCGAGGAGCGTGCGGTGCCTCAGTCCAGGGACATCACCGTACTCATCGTGGACGACGACCCGGTCGTGACGGCCGCATTGCAGGCCCAGGTCAACCGGGTGCTCGGGTTCAGAGTGGTGGGCATCGCCCACAGCGGCCACGCGGCGCTCGCCGCCGCCGCCCGTTTCGCGCCGCGCCTGGTCCTGCTCGACCTGCACCTCCCCGACCTGCCCGGGCTGGAGGTCGCGCACCGGCTGCGACGCCCCGAGCAGCCGCCCGCGGACGTGATCGTCATCTCCGGCCGCAAGGAGTCGGCGACCGTGCGCGCCGCCATCCAGCGCGGCGCCCTGTACTACCTGGTCAAGCCCACCCGCACCGGCACCCTGGAGCAGACACTGCTGCGCTACGCGGCCACCGCCGAGCAGCTGGAGGCGAGCGGCCGCTTCGCCGAGCAGCAGGAGATCGACCGCATCTTCCGGTCGCTCCACACCGACCAGCCGTTCCGCCCGAAGAGCATCTCCGCGGCCACCGAGCAGGCCGTGCTGGACGCGCTCGCCGAGGTCGCGGAGGACGTCTCCGCGCACGAGCTGGCCGCCAGCATCGGCGTCAGCCGCGCCACCGCCCGCCGCTACCTGGAGCACCTGGTCGACCGGGGCCTGGTGGAGACCAGGCCGAGGTACGGTCCCACCGGCCGGCCCCAGCACCGTTACCGCGCCCGATGAGCAGTTCGAAGATTTCGCTCACCCGCCCGCTCGCCGCGCTGCTGTGCCTCGTGCTGTGCCTGGTGCCGGCGGGCTGCGGGCAGGCCGACCCGTTCCCCGAGGGCTCGACCATGGCCCGCATCAGGGACCGCGGCGTCCTGGTCGTCGGCATCAAGTTCGACCAGCCCATGTTCGGCTACAAGGACCCCGCCACCGGGCGGATCATCGGCTTCGACGCCGAGATCGCCCGGCTGGTGGCCCGCGACCTCACCGGCAGCGAACGCAACATCCGCTTCGTCGAGACCGTCTCGCGCGAGCGGGAGAACTTCATCTCCCAGCACATCGTGGACCTGGTCATCGCCACCTACTCGATCACCCCCGCCCGCGCCCGCCTGGTGACCTTCACCGACCCGTACTACTACGCGGGCCAGGACCTGCTCGTCCGGGCGGCCGACACCCGCATCCGCGGCGTGGCCGACCTCGACGGCAGGACCGTCTGCACGGCGATCGGCTCCACCTCCGTGGACCGGCTGCGCACCGAGGTGTCCGGGGCCCGGCTGGAGATCGTGGACACCTACAGCGTGTGCGTGCCGGCGCTGCTGTCCGGGCGCGTGGACGCGCTCAGCACCGACGACACGATCCTGCTCGGCCTCCAGGCGCAGCATCCCGACGCGCTGCGGCTGGTCGGCAAGCCGTTCGGGCGCGAGCCGTACGGGATCGGCATCCGCAAGGACGACCTTGCCTTCCGCGACTACCTCAACGGCCTGATCGCCCGCTGGCTGGCCGACGGCGAGTGGGAGCGCGCCTACCGGGACACCATCGGCGTGTCCGGGACCACCTCGGAGAGCTCCAAGCCGTCGTCCCGCTGAGCACGATCCGGCCCGATTCCTGAGCAGAACGATCACAAGCCCTTCCTGAAAACACGCGGCTCCTACGGTTACGCCATCGCGGACCGAGACAAGGAGCGTGACGCATGACACAGGAGGCCCTGATCGTCCTGGACCGGGTCAACAAACGCTTCGGCGACCACCACGTGCTGAGGGACGTCGACCTGACCGTCTCCAAGGGCGAGGTCGTGGTGATCATCGGCCCGTCCGGGGCGGGCAAGTCCACCCTGTGCCGTGCCATCAACCGGCTGGAGACCATCGACTCGGGCACGATCAGCGTGGACGGCACTCCGCTGCCGGCCGAGGGCAAGGCCCTCGCCCGGCTGCGGGCCGAGGTCGGCATGGTCTTCCAGTCCTTCAACCTCTTCGCGCACAAGACGGTCCTGGACAACGTCGTCCTGGGCCAGGTGCACGTGCTGAAGAGGCCGAAGGACGCTGCCGAGCGCAAGGCCCGCGAGCTGCTCGACCGGGTGGGGATCGGCGGCCAGGCCGCCAAGTACCCCGCCCAGCTCTCCGGCGGCCAGCAGCAGCGGGTGGCGATCGCCCGGGCCCTGGCCATGGACCCGAAGGTAATCCTCTTCGACGAGCCCACCTCGGCGCTCGACCCCGAGATGGTCAACGAGGTCCTGGAGGTCATGACCGCGCTCGCCCGCGACGGCATGACCATGGTCGTCGTCACCCATGAGATGGGCTTCGCCCGGCGGGCCGCCGACCGGGTGGTCTTCATGGCCGACGGCGAGATCGTCGAGCAGGACACCCCTGACGGATTCTTCACGGCGCCCGGCAGCGAGCGCGCCCAGTCCTTCCTCGCCAAGATCCTCACGCACTAAAGGAGCGCACGTCATGTTCGGAAGGTCCCTCTACGCGGTGTTCGCCGTCATGGTCCTCGCCACCGCCTGCGGCGGCGGTCAGGACAGCTACGACTCCGTGGTGGACAAGGCCAAGAGCGAGAAGAAGCTGGTCATCGGGGTCAAGGCGGACCAGCCCGGGCTGGGCCTGCGCACCCCCGACGGCGCGTTCACCGGCTTCGACGTCGAGGTCGCCAAGTACGTCGCCAAGCAGCTCGGCGTCGAGCCCGACGGCATCACCTTCAAGGAGACGGTGTCGGCCAACCGGGAGGCGTTCATCGAGCAGGGCCAGGTGGACCTGGTCGTGGCCACGTACTCGATCACCGACGCGCGCAAGCAGAAGGTGTCTTTCGCCGGGCCGTACTTCGTGGCCGGGCAGGACCTGCTGGTGCGGGCCGACGACTCCTCGCTGACCGGGCCGGAGACGCTGAACGGCAAGAAGCTGTGCTCGGTCGCCGGCTCCACCCCCGCCCAGAAGGTCAAGTCGGAGTACGCCAAGGAGGTGCAGCTCCAGGAGGAGCGGACGTACTCGGCGTGCGTGGACCGGGTGCTCGGCGGCCAGCTCGACGCCATCACCACCGACAACGTCATCCTGGCCGGCTACGCCGCGCAGCACCAGGGCAAGCTCAAGGTCGTCGGCAAGCCGTTCAGCACCGAGAAGTACGGCATCGGGCTGAAGAAGGACGACACGGCCGGCCGCAAGGCGGTCAACGACGCGCTGGAGAAGATGTTCGCCGACGGTAGCTGGACCAAGGCTCTGCAGGCCAGCGTCGGCGCCTCCGGCTTCGCCGTCCCGCAGGCGCCGCAGCTGGAGCGGTACTGATCGGTATGGAAGCCCTGCTGACCGAAGGCGGGACGATCCTCGCCGCCTTCTGGATGACGATCAGACTGACGGCGGTCAGCGCGCTCGGCTCCCTCGTGCTGGGGACGCTGCTGACCGCCATGCGGGTCGCGCCGCTCGCCTCGCTGCGGGCGGCGGCGGGCACGTACGTGTCGGTGGCCCGCAACACCCCGCTCACGCTGGTGCTGCTGTTCACCGGCCTCGGCGTCGGCGCGAACCTGGGCGTGGAGCTGTCCGACGACATCGCGACGAACAACTTCTGGCTCGCCTGCATCGGGCTGACCGCCTACACCTCGGCGTTCGTGTGCGAGGCGCTGCGCTCCGGGCTGAACACGGTGCCCGTCGGGCAGGCCGAGGCGGCCCGCTCGCTCGGGCTCGGCTTCGTCAAGACGCTCCGGCTGATCACGCTGCCGCAGGCGTTCCGCGCGGTGGTGGCGCCGCTCGGCAGCATCCTCATCGCGCTGACCAAGAACACCACGATCGCCCTAGTGGTGGGCGTGAGCGAGGCGTCGGTGCGGATGCGGGAGATGATCGAGACGTACGGGGACCAGGTGATCGAGATCTTCCTCGGCTTCGCCGCCGGGTTCGTGCTGCTGTGCCTGCCGATGGGCCTGCTGTTCGGCTGGCTGTCGAAGCGGATGGCGGTGGCCCGATGAGTTACGCCAACCTCTACGAGCCTCCCGGCCCGCGCGGCGTGCGCCGCAACCGCGTGCTGGCCGGGGCGGTCGCGCTCGTCCTGCTCGCCATCGCCTACGTCGTGTACGTGCGCTTCGACGAGAAGGACCAGTGGGCCGCCGACAAGTGGCTGCCGCTGCTGCGCGGCGACGTGTGGGCCACCTTCATCCTGCCAGGCCTGGCCGGGACGCTCGGCGCGGCGGTGGCCGGGGTGCTGCTGGCCGGGCTGTTCGGGCTGGTCTTCGCGGTGGCGAGGATGTCGGAGCACGCCTGGATCCGGGTGCCGGCGGCCGCGGTGGTGGAGTTCTTCCGTTCGGTGCCGCTGCTGCTGCTGATCTTCTTCGCGTTCTTCGGCTCGTACATGGTCATCGGGGTGAACATCTCGGCGTTCGCCGCGGTGGTCTTCGGGCTCACGCTCTACAACGGGTCGGTTATCGCGGAGATCATCCGGGCCGGGGTGCTGAGCCTGCCGAAGGGGCAGCGGGAGGCGGCGTACGCGGTCGGCATGCGCAAGAACCAGGTCATGCGGCTGGTGCTGCTGCCGCAGGGCGTGCGGGTGATGCTGCCCGCGCTGGTCAGCCAGTTCATCGTGCTGCTGAAGGACTCGGCGCTCGGGCTCATCGTCGGCTACGACGAGCTCGTGGACCGGGGACTGAACGGCATCGCCGCGAACTTCTCCAACGTCATCCCGGCCGCGATCCTCATCGCGGCGATCTTCATCGCCATCAACACCTCGCTGGACCGCCTCGCCCACCGGCTGGGCCGCTGACCTGGTCGTACGACAATGGCACCATGACGATCCCCTCTCCCGGCCCTTTCACCGGTCGCACCCTTGACGGCCTGGGGCGCGACCTGCGCTCCGGGCGTACCACCGCCGCCGAGCTGACCGCGCTCGCGCTCGACGCGATCGCCGGCGCCGAGCTCAACGCCTTCGTCACCGTGGACGCCGCCGGGGCGGCGAAGGCGGCCAGGCAGGCCGACGAGGAGCTGGCGGCCGGGATCGACCGGGGGCCGCTGCACGGCATCCCGGCGGGCGTGAAGGACCTCATCATGATCGCCGGGATGCGGGTGACGATGGGGTCGCGGCACTTCGCCGACCATGTCGCGGAAGAAGACGCCGCCTGCGTGGCCCTGCTGCGGCGGGCCGGGGCGGTCGTCGTGGGCACGACCACCACCCACGAGTTCGCGTACGGGCCGACCGGCGACCGCTCCGCCGGCGGGCCCGCCCGCAACCCGTGGGACCCCTCCCGCATGACGGGCGGCTCCAGCGCGGGCAGCGGCGCGGCCGTGGCGGCGGGGCTGGTCCCGCTGGCGCTCGGCACCGACACCGGCGGCTCGGTCCGCATCCCCGCCGCCCTGTGCGGGGTCGCCGGGTTCAAGCCCGCCTACGGCGCGATCCCGGCGGACGGCGTCTTCCCGCTCTCCCGCACGCTCGACCACGTCGGCGTCCTCGCCGCCACCGCGTCCTGCTGCCTGCTCGCCCACGACGCCCTGACCGCCTCCCGGCTCGCGGAGGACCCGGTGGGCGAGGTCCGGGTGGGGTGGCTGGAGCCGGACAGCCTCTTCCCGACGGATCCGCGGGTCGCCGGGGCGGCGCGGGCCGCCGCAGGGCAGATCGCGGGCGAGGTGCGGATGGCGCCGGAGGTCCTGGAGCTGTTCCGTGAGACGTACCTGGCCGTCCAGAGCGGCGAGACGGCGGCCGTGCACGCCGGCCGGCTGGCCTCGGCTCCCGGCCTGTTCGACCCGGAGGTGCTCGACCGCCTCCGCCTGGCCGCCGAGCTGCCCGCCTGGCGCTACGTCCGGGCCATGGACGCCCGGCGGGAGCTGGAGGAGCACGCCGAGGCCCTGTTCGGCCCGTACGACGTGCTGGCGACGCCGACCGTCCCGATCCTCGCCCCGCCGATCGGCATGCGGGAGGCCGAGCTCGGCGGCGAGCAGGTCCAGGTGCGCGCCGCGCTGCTGGCCATGACCAGCCCGTGGAACGTCCTCGGCCGTCCGGCCCTGACCGTCCCCGCCGGGCTCGTGGACGGGCTGCCGGTCGGCCTGCAGCTCGTCGCCCGCCCCGGCGGCGAGGCCCAGCTGTTCGCGGCGGCCCGGCAGGCCGGCTGACCGCTCAGGCGAAGAGCTGGGCGAGCTTGAGCAGCAGGTTGTAGATGCCGTAGGCGAAGGGCAGGCCGACCCAGGCCCACGCCACCGTCATGAGTGCGGTGCGCCTGCTCATACGGTCTGTCCCTTCTCCTCCGTGACCGTCCCCCGGGACGGGTGCTCGTGATACTTGTCCGCCACGGGCCGGATCAGCTCGTTGGCGAGGAAGCCGACCGCGAGCAGGCCGATCATGACGTACAGCGAGGTGGTGTAGAGGGCGGGGCCGGAGCGGCCGGCGGCCTCGCCGGCGTCGGCGACCGCGTTGACGATGAGCGGCCCCAGCACGCCCGCCGTGGACCAGGCCGTGAGCAGCCGGCCGTGGATGGCGCCCACCTGATAGGTGCCGAACAGGTCCTTCAGGTACGCGGGGACGGTCGCGAAGCCGCCGCCGTAGAAGGACAGGATGCCGAGCGCGCACACGATGAACACCGGCTTGGACGAGGCCCCGGCGAGCGCGATGACGAGGTACAGCAGCGCCCCGGCGCCCAGGTAGACGCGGTAGACGTTCTTGCGCCCGATGAGGTCGGAGGTGGAGGACCAGACGAAGCGGCCGGTCATGTTCGCCAGCGACAGCAGCGCGACGAACCCGGCCGCCGCCCCGGCCGCGACGGCGGCGGGCGTGCCGGCGAAGAAGTCGGTGATCATCGGCGCGGCCTTCTCCAGGATGCCGATGCCCGCGGTGACGTTGCAGCACAGCACCACCCACAGGCAGAAGAACTGCGGGGTGCGGATGGCGTTGCGGGCCGAGACGTCGGCGTCGGTGACCAGCGGGCGGCGGCCCGCGGCGGACGGGGTCCAGCCGCGCGGGTGCCAGTCCTCGGGCGGCACCCGGACCAGCAGCACGCCCATGGTCATGAACGCCGCGTAGACCACGCCGTGGACGAGGAACGTCAGCGCGATCCCGCCGGTGTCCGTGCCGAACGCGCCGAGCATCTGCGCCGACCACGGCGAGGCGATGAGCGCTCCCCCGCCGAACCCCATGATCGCGATGCCGGTCGCCATGCCGGGGCGGTCGGGGAACCACTTGATCAGCGTGGAGACCGGCGAAATGTAGCCGATGCCGAGCCCGATCCCGCCGACGACGCCGTAGCCGAGCACGACCAGCCAGTACTGCCGGGTGGCCACGCCCAGCGCGGAGAGCAGGAAGCCGGAGGAGAAGCAAGTCATCGAGACGAACATGGCCCAGCGCGGCCCGTTGCGCTCCACCAGCGTGCCGCCGAAGGCGGCCGAGAGGCCGAGCATGACGATGCCGAGCTGGAACGGCAGCGCGCTCTGCGTGCCGGAGAGCCCGAGCGCGGACTCCAGCGGGGGTTTGAACACGCTCCACGCGTACGCCTGGCCGATGGCGAGGTGCACCGAGAGCGCCGCGGGCGGCACGAGCCAGCGGCTCCAGGAGGGGTCGGCGACGGTACGGGATCGGCTGAGGAATCCTGCCACGCGCAACATACTGTATGCGGTATTGCGGAAGCGGCGAATCTTTACGGCGAGCGGTCAATTCTTGTCGACGAACGGCACACCCGTGTTTGCTGGATTGGTGATCTCCCCCTACACCGGCTGGACCAGGGAGCACTGGGCCGCCCTCGCCGACCGCCTGCTCCTCGCCGCCCGCGACCACGCCTCCCCCGCGCACGCGCGCGTCGCCTTCCCCGGGCCGCCCGGCGGGTACGGCCCCGACGTCGACGCCCTGGAGGGCTTCGCCCGCACGTTCCTCGCCGCCGGGTTCCGCGTCGCCGGCGAGGACGGGCGCGACCCGCTCGGCCTCATGGAGTGGTACGCCGAGGGCCTGGCCGCCGGCGTGGACCCGGCCTCGCCCGAGCGGTGGCCACGGCTGGACGAGCACGACCAGGCCAAGGTGGAGGCCGCCTCCGTCGCGCTGGTGCTGCACCTGACCCGGCCGTGGCTGTGGGACCGGCTGCCGCCGCGGGTCCGCGAGCAGGTGGTGGACTGGCTCGCGCCCGCGGTCGGCGCCGCCTACCCGCCGATCAACTGGGTCTGGTTCCAGATCGTCACCGAACAGTTCCTGGCCTCCGTGGGCGGGCCGTACGCGGAGGAGGACATCGAGGCGGGGCTCGCCCTGGCCCGCACGTTCGAGCGCGCCGACGGCTGGTACGCCGACGGCCCCGAGCGCTCCTACGACCACTACAACGGGTGGGCGCTGCACCTGTACCCGCTGCTGTGGAGCGAGATGGCCGGCCGCGACCCCGATCCCGCGTACCTGGCCCGGCTGGAGCGCTTCCTCGACGACGCCGTGCACCTGGTGGGCGCCGACGGCTCGCCGCTCGTCCAGGGGCGCAGCCTGACCTACCGGTTCGCCGCGGCGGCGCCGTTCTGGGCGGGGGCGCGGGCCGGGGTCGGCTCCCCCGGGCTGCTGCGCCGGGCCGCGTCGGGCATCGTGCGGCACTTCGCCGAGCGCGGCGCGCCGGACCGCGACGGGGTGCTCACCCTCGGCTGGCACGGGCCGTGGCGCGGGATCGCGCAGGACTACTCGGGGCCCGGCTCGCCGTACTGGGCGGCGAAGGGCCTGCTGGGGCTGTCGCTGCCGGCCGGTCATCCGGTGTGGACGGCCGTCGAGGAGCCGCTGCCGGTCGAGACCGGCGACTTCACGCGGGTGGTACGGGCCCCCGGCTGGCTGGTCAGCGGGACGCGGGCGGACGGGATCGTCCGGGTCGTCAACCACGGGACCGACCACGCGCGGCCGGGCGCGCGCCTCGCCGACGCGCCGCTCTACGCCCGCCTCGGCTACTCCACGGCCACCTTCCCGCTGCTGTCCGGCGATCCGCTCGACCAGTCGGTGGCGGTGCTGGACGAGGACGGGCGGGCCTCCCACCGGACGGGGTTCACGGCGGGGCCGGTGTCCGCGCTGCCGTCCGGGACGCTGGTCGGCTCGTCGCGCTGGCGGGCCCGCTGGGGCGAGCAGGGCCCCGGCCCGGACCACGGGTACAGCCGGCCGGGCGGCGAGCTGCGCGACGGGCCGGAGGTGGAGGTCGTCTCGGCGGTGCGCGGCGCCTGGGAGGTCCGCTTCGCCCGCCTCCACGCCGAACCGGCCGCCCGGACCTCCGAGTCGGGCGGGCGGCTGCGTCTCGGTGGGTGGCCCGCGCCCGAGGGCGGGCCCGCGACCCGCGTCGTGGGCGGCCCCGGGCTGACGGAGCGGGGCGTCGCGGTCGCGGCCACGCCGCTCGCCGGACGCACGCTGGTCCCGTGGTGCGCCACCCCGGACCCGGCCGGGCCCGGCCGCTGGTACACCGCCGCGCTCCTGCTCGGAGAGGGCGGCGAGCCGCCTGTGGTGAAGGGTGACGTGATCACCTGGCCGGACGGCGCCACGGACGAGATCCCCTTGCCCGCCTGACACCGTGCATGCCGCGCGACGGTACGGTCGCCCTCGTGACCCAGACACCGCCCATCGTGATCGGGCACCGGGGCGCGAGTGCCCACCGGCCCGAGCACACCCTCCTGTCCTACGAGACCGCCATCGCCCTCGGCGCCGACTACATCGAGCCCGACCTGGTCGCCACCAGGGACCACGTGCTGGTGGCCAGGCACGAGAACGAGATCTCCGGGACGACGGACGTGGCCGCGCGGCCCGAGTTCGCCGACCGGCGCACCACCAAGACCATCGACGGCCGGCCGGTCACCGGCTGGTTCACCGAGGACTTCACGCTGGCGGAGCTGAAGACGCTGCGCGCCAAGGAGCGGGTGCCTGACCTGCGGCCGGGCAACACGGCGTTCGACGGGCTGGCGGAGATCCCGACGTTCGAAGAGGTCGTGCGGCTCGCGCTGCGGGCGGGCGTCGGCGTGTACCCGGAGACCAAGCATCCGACGTACTTCGCCTCCCTCGGGCTGCCGCTGGAGGAGCCGCTGCTGGAGGTGCTCGGCCGGCACCGGGTGCGCGCGGCGTACATCCAGTCGTTCGAGACGGCGAACCTGCGCGAGCTGCGCGGCAGGACGGAGCTGCCGCTGATCCAGCTCGTGGCGTACGACGGCGCGCCCTACGACTGGATCGCCGCCGGTGACCCCCGCTCCTCCAAGGACCTGGTGACGCCGGACGGCCTGCGCGAGATCGCCGGGTACGCCGACGGCATCGGTGTCGACACCCGGCTCGTGGTGCCGCGCGACGCCGCCGGCCGGACGCTGCCGCCCACGACGCTCGTCGCCGACGCCCACCGCCACGGCCTCCACGTGCACGTGTGGACGGTACGCGGCGAGAACTCCCAGCTCCCCGCCGACCACCGGGCGGGCGACCCGGCGAGCCCGGCCCACCCGCGGGCGACCGGCGACGTCACGGGCTGGCTGGCCAAGCTGCTGGACGCGGGGATCGACGGCGCGTTCTGCGACGACCCCGGCACGGCCCGCGCGGTGCTCGCCGAACGGGCCCGCCGCCGGCGCTGACCGGCTCAGGTACGACGCCGGCGCTGACCGGCTCAGGTACGACGCCGGCGCTGACCGGCTCACGTACGACGCCAGCGCGCCTCGCCGAAGCAGTACGCGGCGAACAGCAGCAGCCCGAGCGCCACCACCACGAGCAGCCACGGCCCGGCGGGCGTGCCGGCGAACTCGCGCAGCGCCGCGTCGATGCCGCCCGCCTCGTCCGGGTCGAACGTGACCGCCGCCCGGCAGACGAGGATCCCGGCCAGCGCGGCGACCGCGCCCCTTGCGACGAACCCGCCGAGGCCGACGTGGTCCATGACGGTACGGGCGGGCGCGGGCATGCTCGCCCGGTCCAGCTCCTCCCTGAACCCCTTGGTGAGCCCCTGGCGCACCCAGTACCCGCCGAGCACGACCAGCCCGAGCCCGATCGCGCCCACGATCACCGGCCCGCCGGGCAGCCCGAGCAGCGTCGCCGTGATGTCGCGGGACTTCTCGTCGTCGGACGACGCCTTCCCCTTCGTCAGCACGCTGATCAGGCTGACCATGACCAGCGCGTACACCGCGACCCTGGCGACCGCCTCGGCCCGCTCGATCGTCTCCCCGCCCCCGAACAGCGCCTCCGAGACCTGCCACAGCGCCAGCGCCACGAACCCGACCATCATGATCCACAGCAGTCCCGCGCCGAAGGGCAGCTCGGCGACCGCCTCGATGGCGCCCGCCTTGTCGGCCTCCTTCGACCGCTCGCCCAGGCCGATCTGCACCGCCACCGCGCCGACCAGCGCGTACAGCACGCCGCGGCAGGCCAGGCCGATCCGCGTGGCGACGTCCATGACGGGGTGGCGGGCCGCTCTCCGCGCCGCGCCGCGTACCTCTTGTCCCGCCGTGCTCATCATCCCTCCAGAGGGGTGTTCGGAGGACTTACGAAGTGCCCGGAAAACGGCGTTGCAGACCTCGGCCCCGGGCCGCGCCGTCGTTACGATGATCGGGTGAGGACCGACCAGCACGGACTCGCCATGAGCGGGGCGAGCGCCGCCGCGGCCCGCCACTACGACCGCGCGATCGACGAGCTGCTGCACTTCCGGGCCGAGGTCGACGCCGAGGCGAACGCGGCACTGGAGGAGTCGCCCGACTTCCCCATGGGCCACGTGCTCGCCGCCTATCTCGGGCTGCTGACCACCGAGGCCGAGGACGCGCGGACGGCGCGGGTACGTTTCCACGCCTTCCTCCGGCGCGCCGGCGAGACGTCCCTGCCGCCGCGCGAGCGGGCCCACTTCGCGGCCGTACGGGCGCTGCTCGACGGCGACTTCCTGACCTGCGGGGCGCTGCTCGCCGAGATCACCGCCGAGCATCCGCGCGACGCGCTGGCGCTGATCGCCGGGCACCATGTCGACTTCTTCACCGGCGACGCCCGCTCGCTGCGCGACCGCGTCGGCGGCGCGCTCACCGCCTGGGGTCCCGGCGACCCGCACTACGGGCAGGTGCTCGGCATGTACGCCTTCGGGCTGGAGGAGGCCGGGGACTACGAGCGGGCGGAGGAGGTCGGGCTGCGGGCGGTCGAGCTCGACCGGCGCGACGTGTGGGCGATCCACGCGGTGACGCACACGTACGAGATGCGCGGCCGTTTCGGCGACGGGCTGCGTTATCTCGACGCGCGGGTGCCCGACTGGTCCTCTGGGACGTTCCTCAACGTGCACGCCTGGTGGCACTACTGCCTGTTCGCGCTGGAGGCCGGGGACGTGCCGCGGGTGCTGGCGATCTACGACGCGGCGCTGGCCGACGGGCAGTCGTGCCTGGAGCTGCTGGACGCCGCCGCCCTGCTGTGGCGGCTCCATCTCGAGGGGTCGGAGCAGCCCGAGCGGTGGCGGGCGCTGGCCGACGCCTGGCCGGCGCGGGTGGCCGAGCCGTTCTACGCCTTCAACGACATGCACGCGGTCATGGCGTACGTGGGCGCGGGGCGGCTGGGCGAGGCGGAGAAGCTGATCGCCTCGCGGGAGGCGTACGTGGCCGCGCCGCGCCCCGGCGTGACCAACGTGGACATGACGCTGCGGGTGGGGCTGCCGGTGTGCCGGGCGCTCGTCGCGTTCGGGCGGGGCGACCACCGGGCAGCGCTCGACCTGCTGTACCCGATCCGGCACCGGGTCAACGAGTTCGGCGGCAGCCACGCCCAGCGCGACGCGGTGCAGCGCACGCTGCTGGAGGCGGCGCTGCGGGCCGGGGCGCGGGACGTCGCGCGGACGCTGGTGAGCGAGCGGATCGAGGTGCGGCCGTGCAGCCCGTACAACTGGCTGAAGCAGGCGGCCGTGGCCGAGGCGTTCGGCGACCGGGCCGCGGCGGCGGCCGCGCGGACGCGGGCCGGCGAGCTCGCCCGCGCCCTCTGACCGGGCGGTTCGACTGAGTCATGACTCAGGAGCAAGGCGTGTGACCGCCGATTCGCAAGGGACTGCCGGGGCCGTAGAGGTCTTCATGAGGCGGCGTTCGTGAGAAGATCGAGATCATGATCGGTCTGCCAGGCTCGGGTCGTCGCGCTCGCCGTGCCGCCGCGACGGCCACCCCCGTGATGCTCGTGCCGTGCCCATGGACGCCCGCCGTCGCCGACGCCCCACCCGGTCGTGCCCTTCGTGCGCGTACCCGGCCGGTGCCGATCACATGCTGACCATGCGCGAAGGCGATCCCCTCACCAGCCCCTCCCCCGCTCCCGCCGGCGAGCAGGACGCCCCGGTCCGCCGGGAGAGCGGCCTGCCGCGACGGGAGACCGTACGCGGCGTCCCCCGCGTCACGCCGGCCTCGCCGGTGACGCCGGTCACTCCGTCGCCGGACGCCGGCCCCGCGCCGCACGACCACCGCTTACCGGCCGCGACCCCTGACCGCGGCCGGGCGGAGAACGCCGCGCCGGGGAGCGTCGGGGAGATCCCCGGGCTCCGGCCGCGCCGCCGTCCCAAGGACGGGGGCGAGGTGCCCGGCGCCGACGTGGACCTGGTGGACGCCCTCGACCCGCTCGCCCGCCGTACGGTGTCCGCCTGGCTGTGCGACAAGCCGTCCGCCGCCGCCCGCCAGGTGGCCCTGCAGGTGGTGGCGTCGTTCCTGCGCTGGCTGCAGGCGGCCGAGCCGGGCGTCGAGCTCCTGGCCGTCACCGGCGCCCATCTGGAGGCGTTCTGCGAGGCCGCCCGCACCGGCGGCATCCCCCGAAGCCCCGGCAGGCCGCTGACCAGCAAGACGGTCAGCCGCAAGCGGGCCGCCCTGCTGTCGTTCTACACCTACGCCTGGCGCTGCGGCGTCGTCCGGCACAACCAGGTCGCCGGCGCCACGCCGGCCAAGCCGGCCCGCTCGGGCAACGGTGACGCGGTCACCCCGGAGGAGCGGCGGCTGCTCCGGGAGGGCGTCGCCCGCCTCGCGGCGGACGGCCGCACCACGGAGGCGGCGGCCGTCGCGCTGCTGGAGCTGACCGGCGCCGCCGTGGAGGCCCTGGCCGGGCTGACCCGTCAGGACGTACGCACCGTGCCCGACGGCACCGTGGGGCAGCCGGCCGTCGTCACCGTCAACCACGGCCGGGACGACGTCGCCGCCTTCCTGGTGACGCCGCTGGCCCGCCCGCTGCTGCGCGTCCTGTGCGCCAGCCGGCCGCCGGGCGAGCCGCTGATCCGCCGCCCCGACGGCCGCGCCCTCGACACCGCCTGGCTGGGCACGGCGCTCACGGCCGCCGCCCGCGCCGGCGGCGTCCCGGAGCACCGCGCCCGCCTGCTCACCCCGGCGATGCTCCGCGCCACCAACGTCACCGACCTCCTCAACGCCCGATAACCCCGTGCGCCCCGTCTCCCCCGGCTTGGCCTGGGGGAGACGGGGCGGGGCCTCTGAGCCGGGAATGTCGGTGGGGCCGGGTAGGGTTTCGGCTCATGGATCGGGAACTCACGCTCATGGTCGTCCACGCCCACCCCGACGACGAATGCCTCAGCACCGGAGGCATCCTGGCCCGCTACACCGAGGAGGGCGTCCGCACCGTCCTGGTCACCTGCACCAACGGCGAGCAGGGCGACGGCGACGGCGGCGTCAAACCGGGCGAGGACGGTCACGACGACGCGGCGGTGGCCGCCCGCCGCCTTGAGGAGCTGCGCGAATCGGTTGCCCACCTGGGCATCGACCACCTGGAGCTGCTCGGCTACCGCGACTCAGGCATGGACGGATGGGCCGGCAACGGGCACCCCGACGCGTTCGCCAACGTCCCGGTGGAGGAGGCGGCGGGCCGGCTGGCCGCCCTGATCGAGCGCTACCGGCCGCAGGTCGTGGTGACGTACGACGAGACGGGCGGCGGCGGCTACGGCCACCCCGACCACGTGCAGACGCACCGGATCACCGCGGCGGCCGTCGAGTCGACCGGCATCCCCGACAAGTTCTACTACACCGCGATGCCACGCTCGGCGATGAAGCAGATGTTCGAGATGATGCGCGACAGCGGCATGGACGTGGGCGACTTCGAGCTCCCCGACGATTTCGGCACCCCCGACGAGCGGGTGACCACGGTCGTCGACGTGGCCCCCTACACCGAGCGCAAGCTCAAGGCGCTGCGGGCGCACGAGAGCCAGGGCGAGAACATCTTCCTGCTGCGCATGCCGGAGGAGACCCAGCAGCGGGCGTTCTCGTACGAGGCGTTCGAGCGGGTGCTGTCCAAGGTGCGGACGCCCGCCCACGAGGAGGACCTGTTCACGGGCCTGCGCCACTAGCCGGTGAGGAAGGCGGCCGATGATCGCTGTTCTGGGTGAGTGCGTCGCGGACGCCTTCACCACCCGCCCCTCTGCCTCCGCTGACGGCGGGTCGTACGCGCTGCCGGAGCCCGAGGCCGACCCGGGCTTCACCAGTCGCCCCTCCGCCTCCCCTGACAGCGGGGGCGACAGCAGGGGCTTCGACCGCGACGGCAGGGGCGGGCACGGCCTGGAGCTGCGGGTGCTGCCAGGGGGCGGCCCCGCCAACACGGCCGTGGCGCTCGCCCGGCTCGGCACCCCGGCGCGCTTCCTCGGCCGCCTCTCCGGTGACGTCTTCGGTGACCTGTTCCGCGGGCACCTGGCGGCCTCGGGCGTGGACCTGTCGGGCTGCGTCGAGGCCGCCGAGCCGAGCACGCTCGCCGTCGCCGCCCTCGACGCGGACGGACGGGCCGACTACACCTTCTACGCCGAGGGCGCCGCCGACTGGCAGTGGAGCCGGGACGAGCTGGCCCCGGCCAGGCTCGGCGCCGCCGCCTGCCTGCACACCGGCTCGCTCGCCCTGGTCAGGGCGCCGGGGCGGGCGGCGGTCGAGGAGTTCGCGCGGGCGGCGTCCGCGCACGCCACGATCTCGGTCGACCCGAACGTCCGCCCCAGCCTCGCCGCGAAGGACGACTACCAGGTGGCGCGCTGGTGTTCGTGGGCCGACATCCTCAGGCTCAGCGACGACGACCTGGAGTTCCTGCTGCCGGGGGTGTCCCAGGAACACGCCTGCGACACCTGGCACGAGGCGGGGGCCCGCCTGGTGGTCATCACGAGGGGGGCCGCAGGGGCGCTGGTCTCGCTGGACGGCGAGCGCGCCACCGTGCCCGCCCCCGAGGTCGAGGTCGTGGACACGGTCGGCGCGGGCGACTCCTTCACGGCCGGCCTCCTGCACCGCCTGCACGCCGGCGGCCACCTCGGCGGCCGGCTGGACGGCCTGGACCTGGGGACGGCGACGGAGGCGGCGGCGTTCGCAGCCCACGTGGCCGCCCTGACCTGCTCAGTCCCCGGCGCCAACCCACCCTGGGCCGCCCAACTGACCTCCCACCGTGAACCGCCCGCCTGACACCCACCCTGCGCCGCCCACCCTGGACCGCCCACCCTGACCTCCCACCCTGACCACCCAGGGTGAACGCCGCCACCGGCCGGGGGTCCTGGCTGGCGGGTGTCCGAGCTGGCGGCGTCCTCGCTCACGGGGTCCCGGCTCCCGGGCTGGGACCCTGTGTCGCGGGCTGGGACCCCTGCTCCGGACCAAGGCCGGGATTGTCGGCGGGGGTTGTTATGGTCCGGCCCATGATCGGATGGGCGCGGACGTCAGCGGACGGTTGGCGGCGGGTTTTCGACCTGGTCGAGGAGGGCGACGAACGTCACCTGCACACGGTCCTGGCCCGGCTCGACGAGGCGGACCGCCAGGAGGTGGGCACGCGCCTGCCTGGACATCTCGCCGCGTGCCCTGGAAATGCGCGCCAGGAGAGGGCCGCCGGTTACCGTCTGGCGGGCGCGGCCTGCCTGGAGAGTCCTGCGGAGGTGGCCGGCTGGCTGGCCCGTCCGGAGCTGCGCCGCTTCTACCTCTCGGCCAAGGCCGACGCGTCCAGGCTCGCGGCCCTGCTGCGTACCCGGTCCGATCACTGGCGCGCGGAGCTCGCGACGAGGCTGGCGGACGGGGTCGACGCCTCGTGGGACGACCCGTGGAACGCCTGCCCGAACTGGGAGCTGACGGCAGCGCTGGTGCTGGAGACCGGCGTGGAGCCGGCCGGCGAAGGGTTCGCCGCCGGGTGGGCGCTGTGGCGGGCCCGGCGGGCGCGGCTGTACCCCGGCTCGCCGCTCCTCGCCCCGGACGGCCTCACCCACTACGCGCTCCTCCCCGCCGATCCACTGCTCCGGCACGTCGTTCCGTACCTCTTCCGGGGGCTCGCGGAGGGCGGGCGGATGGCGAGCGTGTGGCGGTCGATCTGGCGTTCCGAGACGATCGTCACCGAGCTGGCCGAGCTGGCGGAGGCGGGCCTGGCGCCGCGGCGGACGCTGATCGACGGTTGCGCCCGGCGTTTCCTCGCCGGTGGCGGCGACGCGGCCGAGGTGGCGCCGTTCGTGGCGTTGTGGCGGCTGCTGGGGCCGGGCCTCGACGACGTGCCGGTACGCGATTTCGTCCGACTGCTGCCGTCGGCGCCCTCGCCGGTCGTACAGGTCGCGGTGGCGGAGCTGCGGCGGGCCGACGACGCAGGCCTGCTGAGCGCGGAGCTGTTCGCGGAGGCCGTACGGGCGCTGGTGTTCCGGCCGGAACGCAAGCACGTGGCGCACGCGGTGCGCTGGCTGGCGGCCGGTCCCCCGGCCCGGAGCGGCGCGGTGGTGGACGCGCTGGCGGTGGCGTTCGACGTCGAGACGCCGGCGGTGCGGGAACGCGCGGCGCGGCTGGCGGTCCGGCTCGCCCCGTACGCGGACGACGAGGGCCGGGAGGCCGTCCGCGAGGCGGCGGCCCGGCTGTCCGCCGAGCTGCGCGAGCAGATGTCGGCCGCCTACGGCCTGGCGACGGCGGTCCCGGACGAGCAGCCGCCCCCTCCCCGGACGGGTACGACTACGGCGGCCCCGGACGAGCAGTTGCCCCTCCCGCGGACGGGTGCGACCGCGGCGGTCCCGGGCGAGCAGCCGCCCCTCCCCGAGCTGAGCGCTATGACGGTGGTTCCGGACGGACGGCCGCCCCTCTCCTGGCCGGATGCGGCCACGGCGGCCCCGGACGAGAGGCCAGCCGTGCCCGAGCTGTGGGTGGCGGAGCCGATTGCGCTCGCGCCGCCGATCGGCAGCGTGGCGGAGCTGGTCGTGGAATGGGAGCTGCGCCGCTGGCCGGACGAGCCGCTGCAGTTCGAATGGCTCCTCACCGCGCTGGTCGAGCTGGCCGGCCGTGACCGCGACGCGGTGGCCGCGGGCCTGCGGAGCTGGCGTCGGAAGCGCTGGCCGAAGCAGCCGTTCGACCCGGTGCAGCTCGCGTTGTGCGTCAGCGGCTACGACGAGGATCGGCGCCTGCTGCTGGACCGCTGCGGGCTGGCGATCGTCTCGCCCGCCGACAGCCTCGCGCTGACCGCCGCGCTGGCCGGAGCGAACACGCCCCCGTACGTCGGTTCCCGGCTCGACCGGTTCGTGGCGCAGCGCTTCCGGGAGGTCGTCGCGATGTTCGAGCGGCGTGCCGAGGCCGTGCCCGTGCTGCTGGCCACCCCCACTTCCCCGACCGGCCACGTCGATCCCGAGGCCCTGCTGGAGCGTCTGGCGCGGCTCGGCGAGCGGGAGCCGCTCGCGGCCGACCTCCAGCAGGCGCTGTTACGGCTGCCCCGCCGGGTGAACCCGGAGGTGGCGGCGCGGGCCGAACGGCTGCCCGTACAGGCGGGGCGCGCGCTGGCGGCGTGGGTACGCGGCGGCGGCCTGCCGGATCCGGAGGTGGCGTGGAGCGTGGAGACGGTGGAGCACAACGCCGGCCCCGGCTGGGCCACCTGGCAGCGCGTGGAGGTGCACGCCCGGATCGAGCCCGACCCAGAGCTGCCCGAGCCGCTGCGCGGGTTGTGCCGGATCGATCCGCTGCGCGACCACGCCCCGGAGGAGGTGTGGCTGCCGTACGTGCTGCCCTCGCACCGCGAGCTCGTCGCCGCTCATCTGCTGCTCCGCCTCCCGGTGCGCCTCGACAGCAGGGACGGCCTGGTGGAGCACGTGGCTGTCATGGTCCACGGCGACGGGCCGGTGGGGCGCGCCGTGGTGAGCACGATCGCCCTCGGGCTGGGACACAAGCATCCGGGACAGCGGGCCTCGGCGATCGACGCGCTGGTCACCCTGGCCGTACGCGGGCAGCTCCCGGCCGCCGAGCTGGGTCACGTCCTGGCCCGGCTGATCGGCGCCGGGATGGTCAGGCTCCAGCGGGTCACCGGGGCGCTGGCCGAGCTGACCGCGATGGGCGCGTACGCCGAGGTGTGGGCGGCCCTGGCCGCGGCGCTGCCGCCGCTGCTGCCCGCGCGCGGCGAACGGTCCCGTCCCGGGCTGGGAGACCTGCTGAAGGTCGCCGCGGACGCCGCCGAGCTGGCGGGCGGGCGCGGGGATGTGCCCGGGCTGGCGGAGGTGGCGGCCCGCAAGGGTTCCAGCCTTCTCGTGTACGAGGCCCGCCGCCTGCATCGCCAGGTCACGGCCGGTTGAGATCGGTGGGGGCGGTGCGGTGGCCGTTCCAGACGAAGCGGGCCGTCGTCACGGCGTCGTCACCGTCGCCGGTGATGAGCTGGTGGATGGCGATCCCGTCGAGCTCGCGATATTCGCACCATTCGTGATCGGAGGTCAGCACGAGGTCCAGCCCCAGGTCCACCAGCAGCTCGAAGACCTGGCCGCGGTTCGTCCGGTCCACGCCCACGAACACCTCGTCCAGCAGGATGAACCGGGGGCATCCCGGGTCGGTCTGGTAGTGCGCGGCCACGGCGGCGAACAGCGGCAGGTGCAGCGCGATCGCCTTCTCCCCGCCCGACAGCGCGCCGTGCAGCTTCCTGGTGAGGTCCTGCCAGCCCTGGCCGTCGCCGCGGTCGAGCCGGACGGTGAACCGGTGCCAGGAGGTGTAGTCGAGCACCGTCGCGAGCTGGTCCTCCCAGCTCGCCGGGGAGCCGTCGGCCCGAGCCTCCTCCACCCGGTCGCGGAAGAAGGCGTACAGGGCCTCGCGGGCCGCCTCGTCCAGGCCGGCCGGGTCGCGCAGCAGCAGGTCGCGGGCGGTCCTGGTGCTCGCAGGCTGAGCCGGGTCCACCTGCCAGGCCAGGCGGACCGCGAGCCGGGAGGCGGTGCGGACCCGTTCCAGGCGCCGGTTCATGTCCTCGACCAGGGCGGTCGCCTGCCTGATGCGGTCGGCGAGGTGACGGCGGGCGCCGCCGCTAAGCATGCGGTCGAACAGGTCCCGTTCCGCCTGGCCGCTGCCCGACCTGCGCGCGTCCCGCTCGGCGCGGAGCGTGTCGGCGAGCGCGGCCACGCCGGTCCGCGCGCCGCCGGTGCTCGCGGTGAGCACCTGTACGTCGTCGTCGCAGGCCAGCTCCAGGGTCGCCCGGTGGGCGAGGGCCTCCCGGGCGTGGTGGACGGCGTCCCGCAGGCGGGTTTCGGCCTCCCGGAGGTGGCGCGGCTGGTACGGCACCGCGTCGAGGTGTTCGGCCAGGCGCCGGGCCGCCTCCACCGATGTCCCGGCCGGGTCCGGGGCCGCTCCCGGTGGCAGCGCGGCGTCGGACGGGAGGTGGCCGGAGGTGAGGCGGTGGAGGCGGGCGCGGGCGGCGTCGTACGCGTGTTCCGCCCCGGCGTGTTTCTCCTCGGCGGCGGCCAGCTCGCCCTGGAGGCGGCCGAGGCGGGCGTTGAGGCGGGCCAGGCCCTCGTTGAGCGATTTGACGAGGCGGCGGGAGGAGCGGTGCGCGGCTTGGATGTCGTGGAGCTGTTCGAGCACCCGAAGGCGGTCGGCGTCGCTCCCGGACCCGGCGGTGGACTCCCCGCTGGGTCTTGTGGTGGCCTCGACGGCGGATTCCCCGGCGGGCCTCGCGGCGTGTCCGACGGCGGGCCTGGACGCGGGTTCCCCGGCGGGCTTTACCGCACGTTCGACGGCGGAACCGGCCGCGGAATCCCCGGCGGGTCTCGCGGCGCGTTCGACGGCGGATTCGATGGCGGACAGGCGTTCGGCCAGGGTGACGGCCGACGCCGCCGCCTCCTCCGCGCGTTCGACGGCGCGTACCGCCAAATCCTCGTACTCGCGGGCGGTCTCGGCGGCGTACGCGGCCAGTTCGTGGGCGGCGCGGGCGTCGGCGCGGCGCTCGTGCCGTACGGCGGCGGCGGTCTCGGCGGCGCGCAGCGCCTCCTCCAGGCCGTCCAGGGCGGGCAGGGCCGTCGGGAGGGCGTGCGCGGCGGCCTGCTCGGTGACCCGCCGCAGCGCGCCGACGACCTCCGCCTCGCGCCCGCGCAGCCGTTCCTCGCCCGCCCGCAGCCGGTCCTCCAGCAGCGCGACCTGCGCGACCGCCGCGTCCAGGGCGCGGGCGGCGGCGTCGTACGGCTCGCGGTCGGGCCTGCGCCGCAGCTCGGCGGCCAGGGCGTCGCGGTCGCCGGCGAGCACGGCGAGCAGGTGGCCGCACTCGGCGATCAGTCCCGCCACGTCGCCCAGCCGCTCGTCCAGCTCGGCGATCCGGCGGCGGCGGGCCCGCTCGCGGGCGGCGGCGCCGACGTACGAGGGCTCCGGCTTGGCCCACCGGCCGGCGGCGGGGCCGAGCCGCCAGGTGCCGTCCGCGCCGATGACGGCCGGATGGTCGGCGCCCGGCGCGGTGGGCGCGTACGCGACCGCGGCCAGCACCACCTCCGCCGGGGCCGGGGAGCCCGGCTCGGCGAGCAGCACGTCGGCGAGGCTGGGGCCGGGCGCGGGACGCGACAGCGCGGTCACGGCGAACGCGTCGTGCTCGTCCGCGGCGAACCCGCCGTCCGGCAGCAGCCACAGGTCGAGCAGGCCCGACGCCTCCAGCGCGGCCTCCACCGCCGCCTGGACGCCGGGATCGACGCCCGGCCGGAACCCGACCGCCCGCCACAGCGGCGTACCAGGACGTCCCTCGCGGGCGGACCCGGCGCGGGTGCGGGGGGCGCGTGGCTCCAGGACGGCCCGCTCGTCGAGGCCGCGGCGTTCCGTGGTCAGCTCGGCCCGCTCCTTCGCCAGGTTGTCGCGTACGGTCGTGAGCTGGTGCTCGCGGGCCGCCATCCGTACGGCGGCGCCGATCCTGGCCTCGGTCACCGCCTCGTCGGCGGCGGCGGGGTCGCCGGCGAGGGCGGCGAGACGGCCGGGGTCGAGGCGGAGGTGGAGGCAGCCTGCGGCCCACTCGGCGAGGGCGGCGGCCAGGTCCTTGAGGCGTTCTTCGCACAGGCGGCCGGTGCGTTCGCCGGTCTCGCGGGCGGCGTCGAGGGCGTCCCTGACCTGGTCGCGGTCCCGCTCGGCGGCGGTACGCCGATCGACCGCCTCCTCGTGGGCCAGCGCCGCGGCCCTGACCTCGCGGATCTGCGCGGCCCGGCTGCTCACCGC
Source organism: Nonomuraea sp. LP-02 (assembly GCF_036289125.1). Classification (NCBI taxonomy): domain Bacteria; kingdom Bacillati; phylum Actinomycetota; class Actinomycetes; order Streptosporangiales; family Streptosporangiaceae; genus Nonomuraea; species Nonomuraea sp. LP-02. Next base: position 2,526,264 of record NZ_JAXCLK010000001.1, read on the forward strand.
GACCCGTACCAGCTCGCGCGCCGCCCACGCCTCCTCCCTGGTGCTCGTTTCGCAGGTGTCCAGGTCGTGGGCGCTGAGGAGACCGGCTCGCCGGGCGGCGTCGCGGGCCTCGGCGCAGGCCCGGTCGGCCAGCGCGGCCGCGGCGCGGGCGGCCGTGCCGGCGCGGAGCGAGAGGCGTTCCCTGGCCGCCGCCGCCCGGGCCGCCGCGCCCGCCTGGTCGCGCAGCGCCGCCGCCGTCTCGTGGGCGCGCCGCGCCTCCTCGCGCAGCCGGTGCAGGCCGTTCCCGCCGCGGTATGCCTCGCTCTCCTTCAGCCCGTCGATCCGCGCCGCCAGCGCCAGCTCCCGCGCCTCCTCCTCCCCCAGCCGCAGTGTCGCCGCCCGCAGCTCCTCCTCGGTCTCGCGCAGCGCCGCGCGCCGGGCCGCGGTCTCCTCGGCCCGCGCGTCCAGCTCGGCGCGGCTCTGCAGCACGCCGGCGGCGGCCGCGCGCAGGACGCGGCGGGCGTAGTCGCGCTGCCGGCCGGCGAGCCGGTCGGTCTCCGTCACATCCCGGTCGAGCCGCCGCAGCTCCTCGCGCTGCCGCTCCAGCCGCTCGAAGCCCTCGGCGAGGTCGCGGAGCTCGTCCTCGCCGAGCGGCGGCAGCGCGCTGGACAGCAGGTCGGACAGCAGGCCGGGGTCGAGGCGTTCGGACAGCTTGGGGGTACGGAGCTGGCGCAACGCGGTCAGGAGCGTGTCGTAGCGCTGCTCGTTCAGTCCCGGGTAGAGGGTCCGGCGCACCACGGTCCGGTACGCCTCAGCGGATTCGTACACCGTGCCCGCCGCGCCCAGCTCCTCGGCGAGCTGGGTCCGGGTGAGCGGGTGGCCGCCGTCGCCGGTCAGCCGGATCCCGCCGGGCACGCCGATCCTGGCGTCGGTGAGGGTGAAGTAGGAGGCGGTGACGTTCTTGGTGTGGACGGTGGCCTGGAGCCGGGTGCCGCAGGTGAACCAGCGGCCGTCGGCGTGCCGGAACTCCAGCCACACGAAGCCCGCCCGGGTGACGCCGCCCGCGCCGTCGCCCATGAGGTTCCAATGCATGGTGCGCTCGGTGCCGCCGAACGTGGACAGCCGGCTCGGCTTGAGGCTCGCGTCCAGCACGTACGGCAGCAGCAGCTCCAGCACCTTGGACTTGCCGCTGCCGTTGGGGCCGCGCAGCAGCAGCCGGCCACGGTGGAACTCGAACACCTCGTCGTAGTAACGCCAGACGTTGAGTATCCCGGCGCGCTCCGGCGTCCAGCGGGCCTCCCCGCCGCGCGCGGCCCGCGCCCTGGTCAGCTCAGTGACGGTCATGCGTCCTCCGGGTAGTCAGGGGCGACGCGGTAGCGGGCGGCGGCGGGCAGGGCGGTGACCCGGTCGCCCGTACGGCGGGCCAGCCCGAAGCGCGCGAGCACCTCCAGCGCGTCGGCGGCCAGGCGGGCGGCGCCGTCCCGCGACTGGTAGGACCTGGCCCATTGGGGGAAGCGGCGCAGCAGGCCGGCGGCCTCGTCCGCCAGTCGCGCGGCGGTCAGGGGGCCGCCGGTGATCAGCGGGTCGAGCAGGAGCAGGGCGGCGACCTTGGCGGGGCTGCCGTCGTCGGGGAAGCGGCCGTCGGTGGCGATGGCGTCGGGGTCCACGAGGAGGAAGCCCTCGGCGCGTTCCTCCAGGACGAAACCGGCCTCCTCGGCGGCGCGCCGGATGGTGCGGCGGCCGGTGGGTGAGGCGGCGTAGGCGTACTGCTCGGGGGTGAGGTCGTCGTGGTAGACGACCGGCTCGTCGAGGAGGCGGCGGACGAGGGAGTGGCGGGCCCACAGGACGCGCTGGATCTCGGTCGGGTCGTCCCCGCCGTAACGGGGCTCGGCGGTGAGCGCGGCGAGGTCGGCGGCCTGGAGGGTGGAGGGCGGGACGGGGGTGGTGAGCAGCCGGGTCACCAGGGTGGTGTCGGCGCGGTAGAGCACGTCGGCGTCGTCGGTGGGGGGTTCGTGGAGGGGGGTGAGGGCGCCGTACTGCTGGAGGAGGGCGAGCGCGTCGGCGAACGCGGCCCGCTCCTCCCCCCGTACCGGGTCGAACGGCGGCACGCCGGGTTCGGCGGCGGCGGCCCGCGCCACCCGCCGGGCCAGCATGCCGACCGTGGTGACGGGCGCGGCGAGCAGTTCGGCCGCGCACAGGCACAGCAGCGTGTAGCGGCGGCGGTCGAACGGGGCCCCGGAGCCGCGCGTACGCCGGGCCGGGCGGGTGGCGTCGGCGCGCGGGGAGACCTTGGCGAGCCGGGCGTACCCCTGGCGGGGCTCGACGACCAGCCGCCAGCCGCAGAAGTAGTCGAACCACTGGACGAGCGGCCTGCGGCGCTTCCTGACCAGGTCGAACGCGGCCGGGTCGGCGTGCCGGGACACCAGGGGGCGGCCGAGCAGCGTCCTGACCGCCCGTGCGATCTCCTCCTTCTCGGCCCGGACGAGCTGGTTGGCGCGGCCGTTCACGCCCCGACCGCCCGGCCGTGGACGGTCGGGGTCGCCTCGCGGCCCTGGCCGGGGGTGCGGAGGTCGATGAGGTAGTCGGGGCCCCGGAAGCAGCCCTCCGGGGTACGCAGCTCCGCCGTCGCGCCGTCCTCCGGGTCGCGCAGCACGATCTCGATCCGGCCGTCGGCGGTGGCGGCGCGGCGGAACCCGGTGGAGTCGGGGCGCTCGGCTAGGGCGCGGCCGAGGAGGTCGAGCAGGCGCCCGAGACCGTCGTGGTCGAGCCCGCCCAGCCGCGACAACCGCATCGCACCGCTCCCGGAGGCCCCCGCCACCCCCAGCGCGCCGGCCCCGGACAGTCTCGACCCACCGATCCCGGAGGACCCCGCCCCGTCGGCTCTCGCCGCCTCCAGCGCGCCGGCCCCGGACGATGGTGGCCCGTCGGGGCTCGGTGACGCGGGGGCGGTGGCGGAGGGTGGGGTGGAGCTGCTGGTGGTGGTCAGGGAGGACCAGGCGGCCTCCAGGGCCGCGCGTTCCCTGGCGGCGCGGGCGCGGCGCTCGGCGCGCAGGGCCGTCACGTCGCGGACCCTGCCGGTACGGCCCACCCGCTCGGTACGCCCCCGCGCCCGCAGCAGCGCCGACACCTCGACCGGCTCCGCCCGCGCCCACGGCACCCCGGCGGGGACGACCTCGGCGTCGGCGTGCCCGAGGTGCGCGTGCCGGGCGGGGCCGAGCCCGAACGCGGCGTCCCACAGCCGGTGGGCGTCCTCCTCGGTGGGGGCGGCGGCGAACCAGCGGGCCAGCGCGCGGAAGTCGGCGGCGGCGCCGGCCGGGCGGCGGTGCGCGTCGGCGATCCTGTCGAGCGACTCCAGCAGCGCGACGACGGCCTGCCGTACCTGGTCGTGCAGCCGCCGCGCCCCGCCGTCCGCGGCGGCGAACCACCCCCGCAGCTCCTCCCACCGCACGGCCCGCTCCTCCAGCCACGCAGCCACCGGGTCCCGACCGGCCTGGGACGGGGACAGGTCGGCGCCGGCGAGGGCGCGGGTGTGCAGGAGGTGCGCGCCGTGCCGGGCGACGGCCTCCAGGGCCCGTGTGACAGCGTCCCGCCGCCGGTCCAGGCCGGTGACGTACTCCTGCAGGTACGCCACCGTCTCCCGCAGGTACGTGACGTCCGCGTCCGGCACGGGTTCGCCGGGGCGCAGGAGACGGCGCAGGCCGGCGGTGAAGCGGCCGGCGTCGGCCCGGAGATCGTCGAAGTGGCACTCCAGCTCGCGCAGGGCGGTGAAGACGCGCCGGTCGCGGCCGGGGTCGGGGTCGCGGAGCAGGTCGTCGAGCTCGCGCAGGCGTTCGGCGACGGCGTCGAGGACGGCGGTGTGCAAAGCGCCGGAGAACGACCCTGGCGACGACAGGGCCGCCGTGGCGTGCCGGAGCCCGGCGAGCGCGGCCTCGCCACGCGGGGTCAGGGCGTACTGGATGCTTTCGCGCTGGTACGCCTCGGCGGTGCCGAAGCCGCCCGCGTGGTCGAAGACGACGTCGAGCAGCCCCCAGGCGGTGAGTCTGCGGAGCGCGGCGGCGAGGTCCCGCTCCTCGCAGGCCCCGGCGGGCAGGAGGGCACGCAGCCCGGCCGGGGTGAGTGCGGTCTCCAGGCGGCCGGCGGCCGCGGCGAAGGCGTGGAGGACCGCGGTGTGCAGGTCCGCCCGTTCGGTCGTGGCGAACCGGAAAAGCTCCGGCGGCATCCTCGGCGGCTCAGCCATCGCCCCGCTCCCCTCGCGCGATTTCCGGACCCCGCAAACGGTAGCGGGGAACGGCCGGAGTAAGGCCCCGGTTTGCGAGCGGATCACCCGGGTACTGCGGCAGATTGGAAACAACCCGGGAACGGATATCGGAGGGTCGAAATGGCGGAATTCGAGGCATCTCGCGGCATGCCCGCCGAGAGCACGATCGTGTTCGGCGTGGCCTCCGACGTCGCCGTGATGGACCGCTGGCTGCCGCGCGGCCTGCACGTCTCCGACGCGGGCCCCGACCGGGTGGAGGCCGAGGGCGATCTGGTGCCGGGCGAGGGGACCCACGAGGGGCTGTTCCGCGCCCAGGAGGACCAGCTCCGCGTCGAATGGGGTGGCCGCGACCACCCCAACTACGCCGGCTGGCTCCAGGTGTCCGACTCCGCGAGCGGCACGAGCGAGGTCACGGTGCACATCTCGCTGCTGGACGAGCCCGAGGGCGGGAAGCGGTCGGCGGAGGTCCGCGAGCTGCTGGACCGCTCGCTCGACCGGCTGGCCGACGAGGTGAACCGGCGGGTCGAGGGTTCCGGCTGAGCTCACAGACCAGGCTCCGGCTGAGCGCCGAAATCCCTGTTTTCGCCGCACCGCCGGATTTTTCCGATCACTGCTCTTATTCTTGCAAATGATCTAATACAGCATTATTAAAGGGCATCGCAAGCTTTCACGTTCAGCGTTTGAGCATGCGACGCTCAATCCTTGTCATTTCAGCGGCCCTCACCGCTTTGCTCGCCATGACCGGTCTCGCCGGCGCGGCCGGCGCCACAAGCGCCCCCACCTCCTACGGCCGGCGACCGGCCTGGACGTCGTGCGGCGGCGGCTTCCAGTGCGCCACGTTGCGGGTCCCGCTTGACTATGCGAAGCCGGGCGGCCGGCAGATCAAGATCAGTCTGATCCGGCTGCCCGCCACCGGGAAGAAGATCGGCTCCGTGGTCCTGAACTTCGGCGGCCCCGGCGCGTCCGGCGTGGACCTGCTGCGGGCCGACCGGACGGTCCTGTCGGCCGCGCTGCGGCAGCGCTTCGACGTGGTGTCGTTCGATCCGCGCGGCGTGGGCCGGTCGGCCCCGGTGCGCTGCCTCGGCACGCTCGGCATGGACGCCTACCACGCCGCCGATTCCACCCCCGACGACCGGCGCGAGCGCGCCGCGATCACGGAGTGGAGCAAGGCGCTGGCCAAGTCCTGCGCCGCCGGCTCCGGCAAGGAGCTGCTGCGGCACGTCGGCACCTACGAGGCCGCCCGCGACCTGGACGTGATGCGCTCCGCGCTCGGCGACGCCCGCCTGACGTACCTGGGCTGGTCCTACGGCACCTACCTGGGCGCCAGGTACGCCGACCTCTACCCGAGGCGGATCCGGGCGATGGTGCTGGACGGCGCCGAGGACCCGCAGCAGACGGGGGCCGAGTTCCAGCGCTCGCAGGCGCAGGGGTTCCAGGTGGCGATGAACGCGTTCCTGCGCGACTGCTTCAAGCGCGCGGACTGCCCCTTCGAGAAGCACGCCCTGACCGCGGCCGGCAGGCGCCTGGACACGCTGCTGCGGCGGGCCGACCGCGCCCCGCTGCGCAACACCATGGACGGGCGGCAGGTCACCGAGTCGATCGTGCGCACCGGCATCATGGCCGCGCTCTACTCGGCCGACTCCTGGAAGTATCTGCGCGGCTCGCTGGCGATGGCGTTCAAGGGCGACGGCACGGCCCTGCTGGTCCTCGCCGACCTCTACAACGGCCGCAACCAGGACGGCACCTACAAGAACGAGTCCATGGCCCGCCTGGCCATCTCCTGCGTCGACCACCCCGAGACGCCGTGCCCGTACTGGCCGGTCAAGGGGCGGAAGTTCACCAAGAAGGTCACGGCGCCCGGCTCGCCGCCGATCGTGGTGGTGGGCACGACCCGGGACCCGGCGACGCCGTACGCGCTGGCCAGGTCGCTGGCCGCGCAGCTCGACAACGGCGTGCTGCTGACCAACGACGGCGACGGCCACACGGCCTACCACGGCGGTTCGTCCTGCGTGGAGCGCCAGGTCGACCGCTACCTGATCACCGGCCGCGCGCCGGTCCGCGGAGCCTGCCACGCTTCCGCCAAGGTCTGATGCCGCCAGCCCCTCCCGCTGGTGAGGGACTGGTCAACCTCGGCCGTGCCTGCGCGGCCGGGGTCGCGGCGTGGGCGAGATTGGGCGGACGAGACCGGTATGCCCGCCCCCGCCCGAGGAGCCCATGGAGTCGCTGCTGATCCTGCACGCGGTGGCGGCGGTGTGCGCTCCCTGGCTGGCCCGCCGGATCGGCGGGCGGCGCGCGCTGCCGGTGCTGGCGCTGGCTCCGGCGGCGGGGTTCGGGTACACGGTGTGGCTGGGGCTGAGCGGGCGGGTGCCGGCGGAAGAGGTCACCCGGTGGGCGCCGTCGACGGGGCTGGAGCTGGCCTTCCGCGCCGACGCGCTGGCGATGCTCATGATGGCGCTGGTCACCGGCGTCGGCGTGCTGGTGCTGGTCTACAGCGCCCGCTACTTCTCGGCCGGCGACGAGGGGCTCGGCCGCTACGGCGGCGTGATGGTGGCCTTCGCCGGGTCGATGCTGGGGCTGGTGACGGCCGACGACCTGCTCCTGCTGTACGTCTTCTGGGAGCTGACCACCGTCTTCTCGTACCTGCTGATCGGCCACGACCCGGAGAGCCGGATGAGCCGGCAGGCGGCGATGAAGGCGCTGACGATCACCACGTTCGGCGGCCTGGCCATGCTGGCCGGGTTCGTGCTGGTGGGGGCGGCGGCGGGCACGTACCGGATCTCCGAGGTCGGTCCCGGCGACATCGGGCCGGCCGCGATCGGGCTGATCCTGACCGGCGCCCTCGCGAAGTCGGCGATCTTCCCGTTCAGCTCGTGGCTGCCCGCGGCCATGGCCGCGCCGACGCCGGTCTCGGCGTACCTGCACGCGGCGGCGATGGTGAAGGCGGGCGTGTACCTGGTGGCGCGGCTCGGGCCGGCCGCCGGGGACCTGACGGGGTGGCGGGCGCCGGCGGTGGCGCTCGGGCTGCTGACGATGCTGCTGGGCGGCTGGCGGGCGCTGCGCGAGAGCGACCTCAAACGGCTGCTGGCCTACGGCACGGTCAGCCAGCTCGGCTTCCTGACCGCGCTGTTCGGGTACGGCACGCAGGGGGCGGCGCTCGCGGGCGCGGGCATGCTGCTCGCGCACGCGCTGTTCAAGGCGGCGCTGTTCCTGCTGGTGGGCGTGATCGACCACGCGGCCGGCACCCGGGACCTGCGCGAGCTGAGCGGGCTCGGACGGTCGATGCCGTGGGTGTGCGCGGCGGCGGTGCTGGCCGGGGCGTCGATGGCGGGGGTGCCGCCGCTCGCGGGGTTCGTCGGCAAGGAGGCGGCGTTCGAGGCGCTGAGCGGCGCCCCGTGGCCGCTGGCGGGCGTGGTGGCGGGGTCGGCGCTGACGGCGGCGTACACGCTGCGCTTCCTGTGGGGGGCCTTCGCCACGAAACCAGGGGTCGAGGGGAGGCCAGTGGAGCGGCCGGCCGCGGCGACGTTCGTGCCCGCGGCGCTGCTGGCGGCGCTGGGGCTGGTCCTGGTGCCGTTCTCGTCCTGGTACGGCCACACGATGGAGACCGGCTACGCGGCCTTCTTCCGCGACCCGGGGCACGCCGCCCATCTGGTGGTGTGGAGCGGGTTCGGCCTGCCGCTGCTGCTGTCGGCGGCGGCGCTGGCGGGCGGCGTGGTGCTGTTCCTGGCCAGGGAGCCGGTCGCGAGGATGGGCGCGCGGCTGCACCTGCTGGACTCCGGGCAGGCGTACTGGGCGCTGATCCGCCGCCTCGACCGGTTCGCCCTCCAGGTCACCGGCATGATCCAGCGCGGTTCGGTGCCGGACTACCTGCTGCTCGCGCTGCTGGCCACGATCGGCGTCGGCGTGTTCTCCGTCATCTACGGCGACACGCCCCGCCTGGTGTCGCCGGTCGTCTGGTGGGAGCGGCCGGAGCAGCTCGTCGTCGCGGTGCTGACGGTCGCGGCGGCGGTGGTGGCGCTGTTCGCCCGCGCGTCCATCTTCCTCGCCGTCATCGTGGGCTTCACCGGGTACGGCACGGCGCTGCTGTTCCTCGTGCACGGCTCGCCCGACCTGGCGCTCACCCAGTTCCTGGCCGAGACGCTCGCCCTGGTGATCTTCGCGCTGGTGCTGCGGCGGCTGCCGATCGACCCGGTCAGAGGGCGGCTGTCCCTGCCGCTGCGCGCCGCGCTCGGCCTGGCCGTGGCCGTGGTGGCGACCGGCGCCGGCATGGAGGCGATGAGCGCCCGCAGTGCCGCGCCGGTGGGCGGGCTCATGGAGGCCGCGGCGCGGGAGGCGGGCATCGCCAACATCGTCAGCGCGGTCATCCTCGACCTCCGCGCCTGGGACACCCTGGGCGAGAGCTCGGTGCTGATCGTGCTCACGCTGGGCGTGACGAGCCTCGTGTTCCTGCGGCGGCGGACGTACGCGATCGAGCGGGGCGAGCAGCCTCCCGCCGAGCGTACGCACTGGCTGGCCTCGACGCGGCCGGCCGAGAGGCGGATGGTGCCGTTCGAGATCGCGGCCAGGCTGACCTTCCACACGGTGCTGCTGCTGTCGGTGTTCCTGCTGTTCATCGGGCACAGCGGGGTGGGCGGCGGGTTCGCCGGCGGCATCGTGGCCGGGCTCGCGATCACCGTGCGCTACCTGGCGGGCGGCCGCAACGAGCTGGCCGTGGCGCTGCCGGTGCACGCGGGTGTGCTCATGGGCGTCGGGCTGACCCTCTCGGCGGCGACGGCGCTGATCGGCCTGCTGGCCGGGCGGGCGGCGCTCGACATGCTGGACACCGACGTGACGGTGCCGGTGCTCGGGCACGTGCACCTGTCGACGGGGCTGCTGTTCGACATCGGCGTCTACCTGTCGGTCATCGGGATGGTGCAGGACGTGCTGCGCGGCCTCGGCGCGGAGCTGGACCGGCAGATCGACGCCGGGGAGGGCGCGGAGCCGGACGCCGGGGAGGAAGGGTGAGCGGGCCGCTGCTGCCCTTCGCCGCCTCCTGCGCGCTGATCGCGGCCGGGGTGGCGCTGCTGCTGGAGCGGAGCCTGGTCCGGGTGCTGGCCGGCGTGATCATGCTGGGCAACGGGGTGAACCTGCTCATCGTCACCGCGGGCGGCAGCGCGGGCGTGCCCCCGTTCGTCGGGGCGGCGGGCAAGGCCGATCCGCTGCCCCAGGCCATGGTGCTCACCGCGATCGTCATCACGCTGGGGGTGACCGCGTTCGTGCTGGCCATGGTGCACCGCTCGTGGCAGCTCACCGGCAGCGACGAGGTCCAGGACGACACCGAGGACCGGCGGGTGCGGCTGCGCGCCCGGCGCGGCGCGCTGAGCCAGGCCCTGCACCGCCGCAACGACGCCTACCGGCGGCTGATCGCCGAGCAGCGGGCCGAGCTGGCCCGGCTGGAGGCCGAGCAGGCCGAACGGGAGCGGCTGGAGGAGGCGGACCTGGAGCGGCGCATCGACCGTGTCCACGTCGAGCTGGAGCAGTGGGCGCGGCGGCTGCGCGAGCGGGGCGGCACGGAGGAGGAGCTGCAGCACCGTCTGGAGGAGGCGGCGCTGCGCGAGCCCGCCGTGGACAACGCGCTGCGCATCGAGGAGCTGCGGGAGGAGCACGAGCGGCGCCGCGTCACGCAGGCGGCCAGGGAGCGCGACCTGCGCAGGCAGCTCAAGGCGCGGCAGCGGGAGGCACGCCGGGAGCTGCGTGCCGCCATCCGCCGCGAGCTGGAACGGCAGGCGCTGGCCCAGGACCCGGAGCTGGAGGGCGAGGACTCATGATCCTCGCCCTCCCTGTGAGCAGGGCCGTGCTGGAAGGGCTGGTGTGCGTGCCGGTGCTGCTGCCCCTGCTGGCCGCCGGGGTGAAGCTGGCCATCGGCGGGCGGCTGCGGCGGCTGCAGTCGCTGCTCAGCATCGGCACGATGAGCCTGACGCTGGCCGTGTCGGTACTGCTGCTGGTGGCGGCCGATTCCGGCGGGCCGCTGGTGACCGAGCTCGGCGGCTGGCCCGCGCCCGTCGGGATCTGCCTGGTGGCCGACCGGCTCTCCACGCTGGTGCTGCTGGTGTCGTCGGCGGTGACGCTGTGCGTCATGGTGTACTCCATCGCCAACGCCTACGAGGAGCAGGAGCACGACGCGCCGATGGCGATCTTCCATCCGGCGTTCCTGGTGATGGTGGCGGGAGTGGCCGACGCGTTCCTGACGGGCGACCTGTTCAACCTGTTCGTGGGCTTCGAGCTGCTGCTCAGCGGCTCGTACGTGCTGCTGACCTTCGGCGGGACGGAGGCGCGGATCCGGGCCGGGGCGACGTACACGCTGATGGCGCTGGCCTCGTCGATGTTGTTCCTGATCGCCCTGGCGATCACGTACGCGGCCACCGGCACCCTGTCGCTGGCCCAGCTCGCCACGCGCTTCGCCACGCTGCCCGAGCAGGTGAAGCTGCTGGTGGAGCTGACGCTGCTGCTGGTGTTCGCGATCAAGGCGGCGCTGTTCCCGATGTCAGCCTGGCTGCCCGACTCCTACCCGACCGCGCCGGCCTCGGCGACGGCGGTCTTCGCCGGCCTGCTCACCAAGGTCGGCGTGTACGCGATCATCCGCCTGGAGGCGCTGCTGTTCCCCGGCGGCCCGGTCTCGACGCTGCTCATGTGGGTGGCGCTGGCCACGATGCTCGCCGGCGTGCTCGGCGCGGTGGCGCAGACCGACATCAAGCGGATGCTCTCCTTCACGCTGGTCAGCCACATCGGGTACATGGTGTTCGGGGTGGCGCTGTCCACGGTCGCGGGCATGGCGGGCGCCGTCTTCTACGTGGTGCACCACATCACCGTGCAGACCAGCCTGTTCCTGGTGACCGGGCTCATCGAGCGGCGGACCGGGACCACGTCGGTGAACCAGCTGGGCGGGCTGATGAAGGCGGCGCCGCTGATCGCCGTGCTGTTCTTCGTGCCCGCGATGAACCTGTCCGGCATCCCGCCGATGTCGGGCTTCCTCGGCAAGCTGATGCTGGTGCAGGCGGGGCTGGCGCACGGCGGGCCGCTGCCGGTGGCGCTCGTGGCGGCCGGGCTGGTGACGAGCCTGCTCACCCTCTACGCCGTCGCGAAGACGTGGGGGAAGGCGTTCTGGCGGACGACTCGGGAGGAGCGGGAGGGCACGGTGGTGGAGAGCGAGGAGGACACCGGCGAGGAGCCCACGGTCACCACGACCACGCTGCCGGCGGCGCTGGCGGGGCCGGTGGCCGCGCTGGTGGCGCTCGGGCTGGCGTACACGGTGCTGGCCGGGCCGCTGTCGGCGCTGACCTGGCGGACGGCCGGTGAGCTGATGGAACGCGAGCCTTACGTCTCGGCGGTGCTGGGAGACCGGCGGTGAACGGGCGGCCGCTGGCCCCGCGCGTGCTGGGCCGCAGGGTGCCGCTGCCGCTGGTGGCCTGGCTGACGCTGGTGTGGGTGACGTTGTGGGGCGACGTGTCGCCGGCCAACGTGCTGGGCGGGATCGCGGCGGGCGCGGTGGTGTCGTGGCTGCTGCCGCTGCCCGCCCTCGACCCCGGCATCAGGCTCCGGCCCGTCGCGCTGGCGCGCTTCCTCCTGTTCTTCGGATGGGACCTCGTGGCCTCGACGGCGCGGGTGGTGTTCTACGTGTTCCGGCCGGGGCCGCCGCCCGCGCAGCTCGTCCGGGTGCACCTGCGCACGTCGTCGGAGCCCATGACGGTGCTCATCATGACGGCGCTGGCGAACGTGCCCGGCAGCATCGTGGTGGAGGCCTACCTCGCCGAGCGGTGCCTGATGCTGCACGTCCTCGGCATCCCCGGCGACGCGACGGAGAAGGTGCGCGGCGACGTGACCGCGCTGGAGTCGCGGGTGGTGGCCGCGTTCGGCACCCGCGCCGACCGGGAGGAGCTGGGGACGCCGTGACGCTGGTGTACGCGCTGACGCTGGCGTTGCTCGGCGTGGCCGCCGCGCTCACCCTGTACCGGGCGGCGCGCGGCCCGTCGATGCTGGACCGGGCCGTGGCGCTGGACGTGATGACGTCGCTGGCGATGTGCGGCGCGGGCGCGTTCGCGGTGGCCAGGGACGACTACTCGGACCTGCCGATCCTGCTGGTGCTGTCGCTGCTGGGGTTCGTCGGGTCGGTGTCGCTGGCCCGGTTCTTCACCGCCCGGTCCGGCAGGAGGCCCCGATGAGCTCTCTTGATCCGCTCGCCGGGGCCTGTCTCCTGCTGGGCGCGCTGCTGGCGCTGTCTGCGGGGGCGGGCCTGGTGAAGTTCCGTCACACGCTGGAGCGCATGCACGCCGGGACCAAGCCCCAGGTGGCCGGGGTGCTGCTGGTGCTGCTCGCCATGTGGCTGCACCGGCCCACCTGGGCGACCGCCGGGCCGCTCGCGCTGGTCGGGCTCTCGCAGGTGATCACCGTGGCGGTGGCGGCGTACACGGTGGCGCGGGCCGCCTACGCCCGGGACTCCGCGCGGGAGGACGAGGACGACGGGACGTCGCTGCCGCCGGAGGAGTCGTCCGGCTCCTCGCCGGAGTCCTGATCGTCGCCGTTGGCCCGGTCGATCGCCGCCTGGCCGAACCACGTCCAGAGGGCGAGGACGGCGATCGCGGCGGCGACGGGCCAGGCCAGCCGGGGCCCGAACAGGTAGTCGATCACCAGTCCGGTGGCCGCCGTCATCGACACGATCAGCGCCAGAGCGCCCAGGATCCCGTAGAAGTTGGAGCGCTTCACCAGCAGCTCCTTGCGGCCCTGACGGAACAGCACCCGGTGCTGCGCCGTGGGCGCGATGTAGCAGATCGAGGCCACCGCCGCGCCGACCAGCGCCGCGAAGAACAGCCACCGGTCGGCCGGGGCCAGCCTGTCGAACTGCTGCGAGAACGGCACCGTCAGCAGGAACGCGAACAGCACCTGCACGCCTGTGACCGCGACGCGGGCCCCCTGCAGGAGCTCCACGAAATTGCGGTCCGCCCGCTCCTTGTCCGATTCTCGGCTCACACGCCCTCCTGTGCCGTCGCCGCGGATCGCGGCGTGAAGAGCGCTCTACTTCCACGTAAAAAAGTGTCAAAACCTGGACATTACGATCTTTGCCGGGGTGATCGGCAGCTCCCTGACGCGGTGGCCGGTGGCGTGGTGCACGGCGTTGCCGATGGCGGCCGCGGTGCCGACGATGCCGATCTCGCCGATGCCCTTGCTGCCCATCGGGTTGAGCCGCTCGTCCTCCTCCTCCAGCCAGACCGCCTCGACGTCCGGGACGTCGGCGCAGGCCGGGATGTGGTACTGCGCGAGGTCGCGGCGCAGGAAGCCGCCGAACTCCTCGTCGGTCAGCGTCTCCTCCATGAGCGCCATGCCGAGGCCCATCGTCATGCCGCCGATGAACTGCGAGCGGGCCAGCCGGGCGTCCACGATGCGGCCCGCGGCGAACACGCCGAGCAGCCGCGACACCCGGACCTCGCCGGTGACGGCGCTGACCCGTACCTCGGCGAACTGCGCGCCGAAGGCGTGCCTGGCCAGCTCGGAGTCCTGCCCGACCTCCTCGGTGGTGTCCGCGCGGCCCTCCCTGCCGTCCTTCTTCAGCTCCTCGCAGGCGCGTACGACGGCCGACCCCCAGGAGGCGGTGCCCATCGAGCCGCCGGCGACCGGCGCGGGCGGCAGGTCGCTGTCGCCGAGCTCGACGTGCACCCGGTCGGGGGCGACGCCCAGCGTCTCGGCGGCGATCCTGGTGAGCGCGGTGCGCGCGCCGGTGCCGATGTCGGCCGCGGCCACCTGGACGAGGAAGCCGCCGTCGCGGACGCACGCCACGGCCTGGCACGGGCTCCGCTTCGCCGGGTAGGTGGAGGCGGCCACGCCGGTGCCGATCAGCCACTCCCCGTCGCGCCGGACGCCCGGCTGCGGGTCGCGCCGCTCCCAGCCGAAACGGCGGGCCCCTTCGCGCAGGCAGCCGGCCAGGTCGCGGGAGCTGAACGGCAGGCCGCTCTCCGGCTCGGTCTCGGGCTCGTTGCGCAGCCGCAGCTCGACCGGGTCGATGCCGCCGGCGTAGGCCAGCTCGTCCATGGCCGACTCCAGGGCGTACATGCCGGGGCACTCCCCCGGAGCGCGCATCCACGACGGGGTGGCGACGTCCAGCCGGACCAGCCGGTGCGCGGTGCGCAGGGCCGGGGTGGCGTACATGACGCGGGCCGGGACGGCGGTCTGCTCGGCGAACTCCTTCAGCGTCGAGCTCTGCTCGTAGGCGACGTGCTCCAGCGCGATCAGCCGGCCCTCGCCGTCCGCGCCGAGACGCAGCCGCTGGATGGTGGGCGTGCGGTAGCCGGTCACGTCGTACATCTGCTGCCGGGTCAGCGCCACCTTGACCGGCCGGTCCGTGACGCGCGCGGCGAGGGCGGCCAGCACGGCGTGCGGCCGGGTGGTGCCCTTGGAGCCGAAGCCGCCGCCGACGTGCCGGGCCACCACCCTGACCCGGCCGGGCGGCAGGCCCAGCGTCTTCGCGATCATGTCGCGGTCCGTGGTGGCGCCCTGCGTGGAGTCGTAGACCACCAGGGTGCCCTCGGCGTCCCACACGGCGAGCGCGGCGTGCGGCTCCATCGGGTTGTTGTGCAGGACGGGCGTCGTGTACGTGACGTCCACGACGGTCGCCGCCTCCGCCAGCCCGGCCTCGATGTCGCCCTGCTCGGTGTCGGAGGGGAAGTCCGGGTTGACGACCTCGGGACGGTAGAGGCCCGGGTGGTCGGCGCGCAGGCTGACGTCGTGGTCGGCGGGCTCGTACTCGACGCGGACGGCGTCGGCGGCGGCGCGCGCCTCGTCGTAGGTGCCGGCCACGACGGCGGCGATGATCTGGCCGCGGTAGGCGACCTCGCGCCGCTGGAACAGCGCCAGCTCGGCGTCGGTGTCCTCGGCCAGCTCGGGCGGGTCGGCGACGGACAGCACGGCGAGCACGCCGGGCATGTCGAGCGCGGCGGCGGCGTCCACCCTCGCGACCCGGCCCTTGGCGATGAGCGACTGGACGGGATAGGCGTACGCGACGCCCTCGACGGGATACTCGGCCGCGTACGTGGCCAGCCCGGTGACCTTGACGCGGCCCTCGACGCGATTCACGGTGCCAGCTCCTCCAGCGTGTTGACGATCAGGTCGCGGGCCAACGGGACCTTGTAGGC
This sequence comes from Nonomuraea sp. LP-02, assembly GCF_036289125.1. Taxonomy (NCBI): domain Bacteria; kingdom Bacillati; phylum Actinomycetota; class Actinomycetes; order Streptosporangiales; family Streptosporangiaceae; genus Nonomuraea; species Nonomuraea sp. LP-02. Next base: position 2,541,657 of record NZ_JAXCLK010000001.1, read on the forward strand.
GTTGCGCGGCAGCGGCCTGGCCTGCTCCAGCTCGGCCTCGGCGGCGGCCAGGAACGCCCCGCCGGTCGCCGGGCTGCCGATCAGCTCCCGCTCGGCGCGTTCGGCCCGCCAGGGCACGTGCGCGAGACCGCCGAGCGCGATCCGGCACCCGGCGACGGTCCCGTCGGCCGCGACGTCGAGGACGGCCGCGATGGACACGAGGGCGAAGGCGAACGAGGCCCGTTCACGGACCTTGCGGTAGAGGGACGCGCCGGGCGGCGGCGGGGGCAGCTCGACGGCGGTGATGAGGTCGCCCGGTTCCAGCACGGTGTCGCGTTCCGGGGCCTCGCCGGGCAGGCGGTGCAGGCCGGGCATGGGGATGATGCGGTCGCCTGCCGGGCCGGTGACGTGCACCTCCGCCTCCAGCGCGGCCAGCGCCACCGCCATGTCGGACGGGTGGGTGGCCACGCACGCGCCGGAGTGGCCGAGCACGGCCAGGTTGGAGTGGTCGCCCTCGATGGCGGGGCAGCCGGAGCCGGGCCGGCGTTTGTTGCACGGCCTGCTCACGTCCTGGAAGTAGGCGCACCGGGTGCGCTGCAGCAGGTTCCCCGCCACGGTGGCCATGTTGCGGATCTGGCCGGAGGCGCCGGTGAGCACCGCGCGGGCGAGCATCGGGTAGCGGGCGCGCACCAGCGGATGCGCGGCGAGGTCGGTGTTGCGCACCGCCGCGCCGACGCGCAGCCGGCCGCGGACCTCCTCGACGGCGTCCAGCGGCAGCCGGCTGACGTCCAGCAGGTGCTCGGGGCGGGCCACGCCGAGGCGCATGAGGTCGACGAGGTTGGTGCCGCCGCCCAGGTACATGGTGCCGGGGCGGTAGCGGCGCACGGCGTCGGCGGCGCTGGTGGCGCGGGCGTAGTCGAACGGCCTCATCGGGCGACCTCGGAGATGGCGCTGACGATGTTGACGTACGCGCCGCAGCGGCACAGGTTGCCGCTCATGCGCTCCCTGATCTCGTGCGGGGTGAGCTCGGGGTCGTCCAGGAGGTTCTCGGTGACGGCACTCGGGCCCGGCTCGCCGAGCATGCCGGCCGCCGAGCAGAGCTGGCCTGGGGTGCAGTAGCCGCACTGGAAGGCGTCGTGCTCCATGAAGGCGGCCTGCAGCGGGTGCAGCTGCTCGCCGTCGGCGAGGCCCTCGACGGTAGTGACGGCGAGACCGTCCATGGCGACCGCCAGCGCCAGGCAGGAGTTGGCCCGCCGCCCCTCCACGAGGACGGTGCAGGCGCCGCACTGCCCGTGGTCGCACCCCTTCTTCGAGCCGATCAGCCCCAGCCGCTCGCGCAGCAGGTCGAGCAGCGATATTCGGGGGTCGACGTCGAGCGTGTGCGGCCTGCCGTTCACCGTAAGGCGGATGTCCATGAGCGCTCGCTACCCGACCTGATCGCCGGGCAACCTCCGGGGGCGGTAAAGCGCCTTCGTCCCAAGCCGTCCGTTTTGCGCGGGCGGTGGCGGGTAGCCGGGGGCGCATGGGCCTGGCGTTCGACGAGCGGATGAGCGAATCGGCGGCGGTGCTGACCGTCAACGCGGGCTCCTCCAGCCTGCGTCTCGACCTGGTGCAGGGCGGCTGTGTGCTGGACAGCGCGCACGCCGAGCGGGCCGCCGACCCGGCCGCGGCGCGGGAGGAGCTGGCCCGTTTCCTCGGCGGGCACTTCGACCGGGACATCCGGGCGGTGGCGCACCGCCTGGTGCACGGCGGCGAGGCGGTGCGCGCCCCTGCGGTCGCCGACGACGAGACGGTGGCGGCGCTGCGCGGCGTGACGAGCCTCGCGCCGCTGCACCTGCCACCCGCGCTGGCGCTGCTGGAGGCCGCCCGCGAGCAGCTTCCCGCGGTGCCCCACGTGCTCTGCCCGGACACCGCCTTCCACGCGGAGCTGCCGGAGGAGGCGGCGACGTACGCGCTGCCGCGCGAGTGGCGCGAGCGGCACGGCCTGCGCCGCTACGGCTTCCACGGCCTGTCCTACGCCTGGGCCGCCGACCGTACGGCGGAGCTGCTCGGCCGGCCGCTCGCCGAGCTGGAGCTGCTGATGGCACACCTGGGCGGCGGGTGCTCGGCGTGCGCGCTGTCGGGCGGGCGCAGCGTGGACACCTCGATGGGGTTCACGCCGCTGGAGGGCATGCCCATGAGCAAGCGCTCGGGCAGCGTCGATCCGGGGATGCTGACCTGGCTGCTGGCCGAGGGCCGCCTGAGCCTGGACGAGCTGAGCGAGGGGCTGGAACGGCGTTCCGGGCTGCTCGGCCTGTCCGGACGCTCCGGCGACACCCGCGAGCTGGTCGCCGCCGAGCGCGACGGCGACAAGGACGCCGGGCTGGCGCTGCGCGTGTTCGCCCACGGGGTGGCGCGGGAGATCGCCGCCGCGGCCACGTCGCTGCCGCGCGTGGACGCCCTGGTGTTCACCGGCGAGATCGGCTGGGACCAGCCCGAGGTGCGCGAGGCGGTCTGCCGGCGGCTCGGGCCGCTCGGGATCGAGCCGCCCGCGCTCACCGGCCGCCGCGACGACGGGCCGGTCAGCGCGGACGGGGCCGCCGTGCCCGTCCTGGTGGTGCAGGTGCGCGAGGAGCTGCAGCTCGCCCGCGAATGCCTGCGCGTGCTCGGCGAGGAGGACCCCTGACGCGGGCCGGAGACGTGCCCGGCGCCGGATGACCTGCCGTGCCCCCGGCCCGCCCTGCCCCTCCCCCGCTCTCGGGGGTTTGTCGGTGCGGGATGGTTGGATCGTCCCTGTGGAGGCGTCGGTCGAGCAGCTCGTCTACGTCCGCGAGGACTCGTACACCGTCGCGCGCATGAGCGCCGACGGCGAGCCCGGCTTCGTGGCGACCGGGCGGGCGCTGGCCGGGGTGCAGCCGGGCGAGACGCTGCGCCTGCACGGCGAGTGGGGCCGGCACGCCCGCCACGGGCGGCGATTCGCGGTGTCCGGCTGCGAGCGCGTCACGCCGTCGTCGGTCCGGGCCATCCGCATCTATCTCGGCTCGGGCCTGGTCAGAGGCATCGGGCCGCGGCTCGCGCACGCGATCGTCGAGCACTTCGGCGAGGCCACGCTCAAGGTCATCGACGCCGAGCCCGGGCGGCTCACCGAGGTGGTCAACATCGGGCCGCTGCGGCAGGCGCAGATCGTGGAGGCGTGGCGGGAGCAGAAGGCCATCGCCGCGCTGATGGTGACGTTGCAGGGGCTCGGGGTGAGCCCGCTGCTGGCGGCCAAGATCTACCAGGCGTTCGGGCAGGACGCCGACGAGGTGCTGGCGACCGACCCCTACCGGCTGATCGGGCGGGTGCGGGGCATCGCGTTCCGGGTGGCCGACCGCATCGCGCTGCAGTCGGGGGTGCCCGAGCGCAGCCCGCAGCGGGTCAGGGCGGCGCTGCTCGACCGGCTGGAGGCGGCGGGGAGCCGCGACGGCCACTGCTACCTCCCGGTCGCCGCCCTCGTGCGCGAGACGGCCGAGCTGATCGAGCAGGACCAGGACCTGGTGCGCCCGCAGCTCGACGCGCTGGTCGCCGAGCGCCGCCTGGCGGTGGAGACCTCGCCCGCGCAGCCGGGTCAGCTCGTGGCCTACGCCAAGCACGTGCACGCCCGCGAGCAGGCGCTGGCCACGCACCTCGCCCGGCTGCTCCGGGCCCGCTCGACGCTGCCGCTGCGCGCCTTCCGCGAGGACGACTCGCTCCACGACGACCAGCGGGCGGCCGTCACCATGGCGCTGACCAGCACGGTCGCGGTGATCACCGGTGGGCCCGGGGTGGGCAAGAGCCACACCGTCCGGGCCGTCGCGACCGCGGTGCGGCAGGCGGGCGGCACGGTCACGCTGGCCGCGCCGACCGGCAAGGCCGCCAAGCGGCTGTCGGAGCTGACCGGGCTGCCGGCGATGACCGTCCACCGCATGCTGGCCCAGCAGCCCGACCCCGAGCCCGGCACGCTGTTCGACGAGCGGCCCTCGCGGGCCGACCTCATCGTGGTGGACGAGGCGTCCATGCTCGACCTGCACCTGGCCACCCGGCTGGTGGCGGCCGTCCCGTCCGGCAGCCACCTGCTGCTCATCGGCGACAGCGACCAGCTCCCGAGCATCGGCCCCGGCGACGTCCTGGCCGACCTGCTGCGGGTGCCCGGCGTCCCGCGCATCCAGCTCACCCACGTCTTCCGGCAGGCGGACGGCAGCGGCATCGTCGAGGCGGCCCACCGCATCCGCGCCGGGCGCATGCCGGTCACGCCGGGCCGGGGCGGCTTCTGGTTCGAGGAACTCGACGACCCCGCGCAGGTCGCCCAGCGGGTCGCCCATCTCGCCATGGTCGCGATCCCCCGCAAGCAGGGCGTCGAGCCCAGCCAGGTCCAGGTGCTGTGCCCGATGCGCAAGGGCGAGACCGGCGCCACCGCGCTCGGGCGGCTCATCCAGGAGCAGCTCAACCCGGCCGCCGACGACAAGCCCGAGCATTGGTCGGGAGCCACCGTGTTCCGGGTCGGCGACCGCGTCATGCCGATCCGCAACAACTACGACAAGGGCGTCTTCAACGGCGAGACGGGCACGGTGACGGCCGTGACCCCGGCCGAGCGCACGATCACCATCCGCACCGACGACGGCGAGAGCGTCGCCTACGGCTTCGACGAGCTCGACGACCTCACCCACGCCTACGCGATCAGCGTGCACCGCTCGCAGGGCAGCGAATACCCGTTCGTGGTGGCGCCGATCGTCGCCGAGTCCGGCGGCATCATGCTGCGCCGCAAGCTCCTCTACACCCTGGTCACCCGGGCCAGGGCGTGGGTGGTGCTGGTGGGGCAGCGCGAGGCGCTGGAGCTGGCCGTCCACCGGATCGGCTCCCGCCGCAACACCGGCCTGGCCCGCCGCCTGTCCCTGACCCTGGAGACCCCGGCGGCGGAGACCTGACCTACCCCTGGAGCGTGGCGCGGGCGGCCATGAGCGCGAAGCCGAGCAGGTTGAGTCCCTGCCAGGCGGCCGGGGAGGCGGCGCGCTCGTCGGCGGCGGCCAGGCCGATGCCCCACACCCGGTCGCGGGGGCTGGCCTCCACCAGCACCCGCCCGGAGGTGCCGAGCAGATAGGCGCCCAGGTCGGCGTGCTGGCCGAACTTGGCGGCGTTGCCCCGGGCCACGACGGCGAACCGCGCCTCGGCCCAGGTGGCCTCGTCGAAGCCGCGCACCTCACGGCCGAGGTCCTTGGCCTCGGCCGGGTGCCCGGCGGCGAGGATCCGTTCGGCGGTCTCGCCGTCGCCGAACAGCCACGCCTTGTGCGCCATCATGTAGTGCTCGGCGGAGGCGTAGACGTGGCCGTCCTCCGTGAACGTCACCGGCCACCACTGGCTGAGGCAGCCGGGCCCCACGCCGCCGCCGCGCGGCGGCCGGTGACCCCAGAAGTAGAGGTACTTCAGCCGGAGACCGGCACGCTCGGCGGCGACGGCCTCCTCGACGGTCATGGGGAGGGCGGGTTCGTCGGACATGAGGGTGACTGTGCCACAGATCATGGTTGTTCCGTCGAGTGATCGGCGGCGCGGTGCAGGCGGGCGGCGAGGGCGCGGAGGGTGGCCGCCAGTTCGGGCGGGTCGAGCACCTCGAAGTCGAAGCCCTTGGCGGCGACGTACGCGGCCAGCTCGTCGAGGGAGTCGGCGCCGGCCGTGAACAGGCAGCGCTCGCCGTCCACCGGCTCCAGCCGGCCCGCGCCCGGCGAGGTGCGCGGCGCGACCGCGGCGAGCGGGGCGTGGAAGAGGATCCGGGCGCGGTGCCGGTAGGGGGCGGTGGTGATGCCGCGCGAGACGTACGCCGCCGCGTCGTCCTCCGGCGGCGTGCGCGGCGTGAACCGGGCGCCGGGCAGGCCCAGCAGCTCCTCGACGCGGTCCATCCTGAACGTCCGCCAGTCGCGCCGCCCGACGTCCCACGCCAGCAGGTACCAGCGGCGCGGCGTGTGGACCAGCCGGTGCGGCTCCACCTCCCGTTCGCTCGCCCCGTCGCGGCCCCGGTAGCGCAGCCGCAGCCGCCGGTGGTCGCGGCAGGCGGCGGCGACCGCGGTGAGCAGGTCCGCGCCGACGCCGGGGACGGCGGCCCCGGCCAGCGGGACGGTCGCGGCCTCGAACGCCGACACCCGGTGCCGCAGCCGCGACGGCAGCACCTGCCGCAGCTTGGCCAGCGCGCGCAGCGCGGCCTCCTCCAGCCCGGCGACGCTGCCGGTGGCGGCGGTGCGCAGGCTGAGCGCGACGGCCACCGCCTCCTCGTCGTCGAGCAGCAGCGGCGGCAGCGCGGCGCCCACGCCCAGCCGGTAGCCGCCGGCCACGCCGGGGGTGGCGTCCACCGGGTAGCCGAGCTCGCGCAGGCGCCCGACGTCGCGCCGCACCGTCCGCAGGCCCACGCCGAGCCGGTCGGCCAGCTCGGCGCCGCTCCAGTCGGCCCGGGATTGGAGGAGGGACAGCAGGCGGAGCAGCCGCGCCGAGGTCTCCAGCATGGCCGCCATTCTTCCGCTCATCGGTGCCAGAGCCTGTCACTGATTCCTCCTAGCCTGCCGTGCATGGATAACCCGCGCATCGCGCCGTACCGCATCGACATCCCCCAGGCCGCCCTCGACGACCTGCGCGACCGCCTGCATCGCACCCGCTGGGCCCCGGAGCTGCCCGGCACCGGATGGGAGCGCGGCGTGCCGACCGGCTACCTGCGGGAGCTCGCCGCGTACTGGGCCGACGGCTTCGACTGGCGCGCCCAGGAGGCGGCGCTCAACGCCTTCCCGCAGTTCACCACCACGATCGACGGCGCGAACGTGCACTTCCTGCACGTTCGCTCGGGCGTGCCCGAGGCCACGCCGCTGCTGCTCCTGCACGGCTGGCCGGGATCGGTGGTGGAGTTCCTCGACGTCATCGGGCCGCTCACCGACCCGGCCGCGTACGGCGGCGCCGCGTCCGACGCCTTCCACCTGGTGATCCCGTCGCTGCCCGGCTACGGCTTCTCCGGCCCGCTGCCGGACACCGGCTGGACCGACGGCCGCACCGCCGCCGCGCTCGCCACGCTCATGGACCGGCTCGGCTACGACCGCTACGGGGTGCAGGGCGGCGACGTCGGCGCCTTCATCGCGCCGCTCATCGGCCGGGCCGCGCCGGAGCACGTCATCGGCGTGCACGTCAACGCGCTGCTCACGTTCCCGAACGGCGACCCGGCGATCATGGGCGCGCTCACCGGCACCGAGCGGGCCCGGCTGGCCGGCATGGAGGAGTGGCAGCAGAAGCTGGGCGCGTACATGAACCTGCAGGGCACCCGCCCGCAGACGATCGCGGCCGCGCTGCACGACTCCCCCGCCGGGCAGCTCGCCTGGATCGTGGAGAAGTTCAAGGACTGGACGGACCCGGCGGCGAAGCTGCCCGAGGACGCCGTGGACCGCGACCGCATCCTGACCGACGTGAGCGTCTACTGGTTCACCGAGACGGCCGGCCCGGCCGCCCACACCTACTACGAGCGCTTCAACGACGCCGCCGCGTGGGCGCCGAAGCCGCGCGGGACGGTGCCGACGGGCGTGGCGGTCTTCCCGACCGACCTCTCGGTGCGGCCGCTGGCCGAGCCGGTGCACAACGTCGTGCGCTGGTCGGAGTTCGACCGCGGCGGCCACTTCGCCGCGCTGGAGGCGCCGGACCTGCTCGTGGCCGAGCTGCGCGCCCTCTTCGCCGGGCTGAGGTAGCGAAGGCGGCGCTGACCTGCGGTTATCCCCCCGAGGTGCGGGTAGCCGCAGGTGCATGCCGAAGAAGAAGGACCAGCCGAACAAGGACGCGCTCGCCAAGGGCGACCAGGTGAGCTGGCGCAGCCACGGCGGCACCGCCGAGGGCGAGGTGGAGAAGAAGATCACCAAGCGGACGAAGGCCGCCGGCCGCACCGTCGCCGCCTCCCCCGAGGAGCCCCAGTACGTGGTGCGCAGCGACAAGAGCGGCGGCGAGGCCGTCCACAAGGCGTCGGCGCTCAAGAAGCGGAAGAAGAAGTGAGCGGCGACCGCCACGAGATCGCCGCCGAGTTCGGCCGGGTCGTGAACATGACGGCCAAGGAGCTGGAGCACTGGCTGACCACCGAGGAGTCGAGGTCGGCCGGGCAGAAGGCGGACGGCGCGGCCGAGTCGACCGGCCACGAGTCCGGCCGCCGCATCGTCGCGCTGCTGCACCGCCCGAGGTCGGACTGGGGCGACGACGACTACGCCCACATGAGGAAGGTCATCGGGTACGTGCACCGGCACCTCGCCCAGCGCCCTTCCGGCGACGTCAGCAAGACGCGGTGGCGCTACTCGCTGATGAACTGGGGCCACGACCCGCTCAAGTGATCGGCGTCTCCCGGGCGTTCGCGCCCGTCCGGGACCGCTGCCACGCGCGCGGGAGGTATGGTGGGGCCCGGTGAGCCGGGAAGTCTGGTCGGCTTTGGATCGGCGACCGAAGTGTCCCGGAGGGTGTTGCGCGATGCGCTGGAGTGATGGCGGCGATCGATGATGCGCGCTACCTCGACGCTCTTAGCGCGATTCCAGCATCCGGCCCAGGTCGTGGCCGCCGGGTTCGCCATGGCGATCGGGATCGGGACCCTGCTGCTGTCGCTGCCCGCCGCCACCGCCGGGGACGTGTCGGCGGGATGGCTGAACGCCCTGTTCACGGCCGCCTCCGCGGTCTGCGTGACCGGGCTGGTGCTGGTCGACACCGAGGCGCACTGGTCGGTCTTCGGCGAGGTGGTCATCGCCGGGCTGGCCCAGGTGGGCGGCCTCGGCATCATGACGATGGCCACGGTCTTCACCCTGCTCGTGTCGGGCCGCCTGGGGCTGCGCGCCCGGATCGCCGCCCAGACGGAGACCAAGACGCTCAGCATGAGCGACGTGCGCCGGCTCGTGCTGAAGGTGGTGGTCTTCAGCCTCGTCTGCGAGGCGGTGGCCGCCGCCGTGCTCACCGGCCGGTTCGTGCTCGGCTACGGCGAGTCGTTCGGCCGCGCGCTCTACCTGGGCGTCTTCCACGCGGTCACGGCGTTCAACAGCGCCGGGTTCGCGCTGTGGCCGGACAGCCTCATGCGCTTCGTCGCCGACCCGTGGATCTGCCTGACGATCGCGATCGCGGCCATCGTCGGCGGGCTGGGGTTCCCGGTGGTGTTCGAGCTGGCCCGCCTCTGGCGGCAGCCGAGCAAGTGGACGGTGCTGACCAGGATCACCGTCGGCACCAGCGTGATCCTGCTGGTGTCCGGCACCCTCGTCTTCCTGGCCACCGAGTGGCGCAACCCGGCCACGCTCGGCGGGCTCGACGACGGGCACAAGCTGATGGCCGCCTTCTTCACCGCCGTCATGCCGCGTTCGGCCGGGTTCAACGTGCTGGACATCGGGCAGATGTACCCGTCGAGCTGGCTGGCGACCGACCTGTTGATGTTCATCGGCGGCGGCAGCGCCGGCACCGCGGGCGGCATCAAGGTCACCACGTTCGGCATGCTGGCCTTCATCGTCTGGACCGAGATGCGGGGCGAGAGCCGGGTCAACATCGGCCGGCGGCGGCTGCCGGAGACCACCCAGCGCCAGGTCGTCACGATCACGGTGCTGGGGGTGACGCTGGTGGCGGTCTCGACGTACGTGCTGCTCGCGCTCACCCCCTACAAGCTCGACCAGGTGCTGTTCGAGGTCATCTCGGCCTTCGGCACGACCGGGCTGTCCACCGGCATCACCGCGGATCTCGGCACCCCCGGCCACGTGCTGCTCGCCGTGCTGATGTTCATCGGCCGGATAGGTCCGCTCACCCTGGGGTCCGCGCTGGCGCTCAACCGGCGGACCCGCCGTTACGAGCTACCGGAGGAGCGAGTCATCGTTGGCTGACTACAAGAGCAATCCCGTCGTGGTCATCGGGCTGGGCCGGTTCGGCACCGCGCTGGCGCTGGGGCTGACCCGGCGCGGCACCGAGGTCCTGGCCATCGACCACCGGCCCAAGATCACACAGGCGCTGGCCGGGCAGCTCACCCAGATCGCCACCGCCGACGCCACCGACATGGAGGCGCTGCGCCAGCTCGGCGTCCCCGACTTCTACCGGGCGGTGGTGGCGGTCGGCAGCGACATCGAGGCCAGCATCCTCACCACGTCGCTGCTGGTCGAGCTGGAGATCAACGACATCTGGGCCAAGGCCGTCAGCTCCCAGCACGGCCGCATCCTCGACCGGATCGGCGCCCACCACGTCGTCTTCCCCGAGCACGACATGGGCGAGCGGGTCGCTCACCTGGTCAGCGGCCGGATGCTGGACTTCATGCAGGTCGACGGGGACTTCGCGCTCGCCAAGATCAAACCGCCGAAGGAGTACGTGGGCGTGCCGCTCGGCGAGTCCAACCTGCGGCGCAAGCGCGGCGTCACGATCGTCGCGGTCAAGACGCCGGGCGAGGCGTTCACGTACGCGACCGCCGAGACCGAGCTGTCCTACGGCGACGTCATCCTCGTGTCGGGGCGTACGGAGGAGGTCGAGCGCTTCGCCGAGCTACCGTGACCGGCTGGGCTCTTCGGTTGGCTAGGCTTCGGAAGGGAGGACACCGATGCGCGCACATGAGCTCGCCGTCGACTTCCCGACGGTCACCCCGGACACCCCGGCGCTGGAGGCGGCCAGGCTGCTGGCCGACGGCGACCTGCCGGGCCTCATCCTCGTCGACGGCGACGGCCGGCCGATCAGCATCCTGCCCGGCACCCAGGTGCTGCGCCTGGCGGTGCCGCCCTACTGCCGGGACGACCCGGCGCTGGCGCGGGTGGTGGACGAGGCCCACGCCGACCTGTTCCTGCGCCGGCTGGGCGAGCGTACGGTCCGCGAGTGCCTGCCCGAGCAGCCCCGCGAGCTGCCGGTCGCCGACCAGAAGGCGACGGTGCTGGAGCTGGCCGCGCTGATGGCCCGTACGCACAGCCCGCTCGTGGCGGTGGTGGACGCCGACGGGCGGCTGATGGGCGCGGTCACCCTGCAGGACCTGCTCGACCACGCCCTCCAGCTCTGACCCCGGCGAGCGTGTCGCCCGGTCACCCGCGGCCGGCGTCGTAGGGTGGTGCGCATGGTGAGGACCGCGCCACGACAGCCCGTACCCGCTCGGCGGGCCGACGCCGAGCGCAACATCGCGGCGATCCTGGAGGCCGCCACCCGCCTGCTCAGCGCCGACCCGGCGGCGAGCGTCGCCGACATCGCCAAGGCGGCCGGGGTGGGCCGGGTCACGCTGTACGGGCACTTCCCGTCCCGCGAGGCGCTGGTGGACGCGGTGCTGGAGCACGCGGTCGGCCTGGCCGACGCGGTGCTCGACGACCCTGCACTCGACGAGGGCCCGGCGCCGGAGGCGATGGCGGCGCTGCTGCGCTCGGCGTGGGAGGTCCTCGACCGGCACCGCCGCCTGTTCGTGGCCGCCGACCGGATCATGGCCACCGAACGCATCCGTGAGCACCACGAGCGTCCGCTGCGGCGGGTGGAGCGGCTGATCGAGCGTGGCCGGCGGGACGGCGACTTCCGTACGGACCTGCCGCTGCCGTGGCTGGTGACGACGTTCTTCTCGATCATCCACAGCGCCGCGCAGGAGCGGGAGGCGGGACGGCTCCCGGCGGAGGACGTCGAGCGGGTGCTGATCACCACGATGCTGTCCCTCCTGACGTCCGGATCCCCCGCCTCCGCCTGACGCCCGCCCGCCTTCGGGGGCGATTTTCACTCGTTTCAAACCGTACCCGGGTACGGTTGCGCGTGCTAACTTGAACACCACTGTTCGAGTTTAGGGGTTGGATCGTATGGAAATCGACGTCTCGCGCGGCGGAGTCCGCGCGCCGGGCGGGTGGGGCGTGCTGGTGCTGCTCTGCCTGGCCCAGTTCATGCTCATCGTGGACATCACGGTCGTGCAGGTCGCGCTGCCGTCCATCGGTACGGACCTGGCGCTCGGCCGCGAGGCGCTGACCTGGGTGGTGACCGCGTACACGCTGTGCTTCGGCGGGCTCATGGTCCTCGGCGGGCGGCTCGCCGACGTGTTCGGCGCTCGCCGGACGCTGCTGGCCGGGCTCGCCCTGTTCACCGCCGCCTCGCTGCTGTGCGGGCTGTCCGGGAGCGGGGCAACGCTGATCGCGGGGCGGGCGCTGCAGGGCGTCGGCGCGGCGCTGCTCTCCCCCGCCGCGCTGGCCGTCATCACCACCGTCTTCCACGGCGAGCGGCGCGGGCGGGCGCTCGGCGTCTGGGCGGCCGTCGGCGGCAGCGGCGCCGCCCTCGGCGTGCTCCTCGGCGGGCTGCTCACCGCCGGTCCCGGCTGGGCCTGGGCGTTCGTCGTGAACGTGCCGGTCGGCCTGCTGGTGCTGGTCGCCCTGCCCATCGTGACGCCCGCCGTGACGCCCGCAGCACCCGGGCGGGCGGGGCGGGTGGACGTGCCGGGCGCGCTGCTCGTCACGGCGGCGACCGGCCTGCTCGTCTACGGGGTGGTCACCGCGGGCGAGGCCGGCTGGGGCGCGGCCGCCACGCTGCTGCCGCTGGCCGCGGCCGTGCTGCTCTACGCGCTGTTCGCGGCGGTCGAGCGGACCGTGCGGGCCCCGCTCATGCGGGCCGCGACGCTGGCCAGGCGGCCGGTGATCTCCGGGATGTTCCTGATGGTGACCGCGACCGGCCTCATGCTCGGCCTGTTCTTCATCGGCTCGCTGTACCTCCAGCACGCGCGGGGCTTCGGCGCCCTGGAGACCGGCCTGCTCTTCCTGCCCGTGGCGCTCGCGATCACGATCGGCGCGCAGGCCGGCGGGCATCTCCTCCCCCGGCTCGGCGGGCGGCCGGTGGCGGTGGCGGCGTTCGCGCTGACGGCGGCCGGGGCGGCGTGGATGACCCTGATCTCCTCCGGCACCGACCTGTACGCCACCAGCCCGTACGCCACGCTGCTGCCCGGGTTCACGCTGGCCGCGCTCGGGATCGGGCCCCTGTTCGTGACCGCCACCACGACCACCATGGCCAACGTGCCGCCCGGCGAGAACGGCGTGGCCTCCGGCGTCATCAACACCTTCCACGAGCTGGGCGGCTCGATCGGCGTGGCGGTGGCCTCCGCCGTCGTCGCGCCGAGCCTCACGCCAGGCGCCGCGGGGATCGGCGGCTTCGTCTCGGGGCTGGCCGTGTGCGCCGTGACGGCCGGGGTGGCGGCACTCGTCTCGCTCCGGCTGGTGCCGCCCGGCCGGCCCTCGGGGGCGTTCGTCGGTCACGGGCACGGCCACTGACGATTGAGGATGTCGCGGACGGCTCCCGCCCACTATCCTTCATTGATGGTCCTGAACCGCCGGCGAGACCGGTGACAAGCTGAATGCCCACGTTGACACTGGCCCACGAACGCCTGCCGGGGGTCACCGTGATCACGGTGTGCGGCGAGCTGGACGCCACCAACCGCGCGCAGCTCGACGACTACGTCAAGGACCTGCCGGACGGCCGGCTCGTGTTCGACCTGTCCCGGGTGCCGTTCATGGACAGCTCCGGCCTGCACGTCCTGCTGATGTGCGATGTCCGCTGCCGGCGCGAGGGCGGGTTCGTGCACCTGGCCGGCGTGCAGCCGCTGCCGGCCCGCCTGTTCGAGATCACGGGCGTGCTGGCCCACGTGCCGATGCACCCCACGGTCGAGGAGGCCGTGACCGCGGCGCTCGGACGTGCGGAACGTTCCGTCTGAGCCCCGCACGGCGCCGGTGCCACGCGGATGGGGACGCGCGGCCGGCGGACGTGGCGTCCGCGGCGGGCTAGTCTCTGCCTCACCAGAGCCACCGGCCCCGGGCGGCTGCCGCGTCACCTCGCCGCGCGCGTCCGGCGCCGGCCGGTCGCCGGCGGACTCGTGAGGAGGGCGGAGCGCGTGGACGACCCAACGGACCCCGCGGGCGACCTCGGCAGGCTCGCCGCCACCGTCGAGCGGCTGCGGCGCGAGCTGGCCGACTCGCGCCGCGCCGCCGCCGACCGCGCCCTGGTCGAGCTGGCCAAGGGCGTGCTGGTCGGGCGGCTGCACTGCGGCCCCGCGCAGGCGGCCGAGCAGCTCACCACGCTGGCGGGCCGGAGCGGCCTGTCGCCGGTCGAGGTGGCCGCCGACGTGGTCAACGCGGCCGCGTACGACCGCGTCAGCGCCGTCGCGCGGGCCGAGCCGGAGGCCGCGGTGCCGCTGCGTGCCGCCGAGAGCGCCGCCCTCGACGCCGGTGACACGCAGGCCGTGGCCCGCTCCCTGCTGGAGCACGCGCTGCCGCCGCTCGGCGCGACGGCCGTGGCGGTGTGGGCGGCCGGGCCGGACGGGTCGCTGTCGCTGGCGGGGTACGCGGGTTTCGGCCCGGAGGAGGCCGGGAGCTGGCGGCACGTGCCGCCCGGCGTCGACACCATGGCCGGGCGGTCGCTGGCCGGGCGGCGTACGATCTGGCACTCCGGCGACCTGCCGTCGATCGGCCGCCGCCGCGCCGACACCGGCGGCCGGGTGACCATGCCGATGACCAGGGGCGAGCAGGTGCTCGGCGTGCTGGAGGTCTGCTGGCCGTACGTGCCGGAGGCGGCGGACTCGTTCCGGGTCGAGCGGCAGATCGAGGCGCTGGCCGAGCTGTGCGCCCACACGCTGACCGCGCCGTCCGGAGGGCCGGGCTCCGACCTGCCGGAGCTGGCCGGGCTGGCCGACGCGCTGCCCGATCCCGCGCTGGTGCTGCGGGCGAGCCTGGACGCGCGCGGCGGTCTGGCCGATTTCGAGGTGCGGCACGTCAGCCGGCGGCTGCGCGGGACGCCGGCGCTGGAGGCGTACCCGTTCAGGGCCGGCGGGCTGCTGCTGGAGGCGTTCCCGCAGGCGGCGGGCGGGCTGTTCGGGCATGTCGAGCGGGTGCACGCGACCGGCGAGCCGTTCCGGTCCGAACGTATGCCGCTGGCGCTGAGCATGACGGGCGTGGCCGACGTCAGCCTCACCCGGCACGGCGAGAACGTGCTGCTGGTGTGGCGCGACCACGACGAGGACGCCCGCCTGGCCGGGCTGCTCGAGCACGCCCAGCGGCTCGGCCGCATCGCCGGGTTCGAGGAGAACGCCGTCACCGGCGAGATCACCTGGACCGGCCAGCTCTACGCGCTGTACGGCCTGTCGCCGGGCGAGCCGCCGGTGCCGCTGGAGCGGCTGCGCGAGCACGCCCATCCCGACGACGGGGTCACCGTCGGCCGCTTCCTGCGTACCGTGCTGCACCACCGGCGCTTCGCCGCCACCGCGTTCCGGCTGCGGCGCGCGGACGGCACGGCCCGGCACCTGCGGGTGGTCGCCGAGCCGGTCTTCGGGCCGGACGGGCGGCTCATGGCGGTGCGGGGGGCGTACCAGGACATCTCCTCGCAGCACTGGACGGAGGTGGCGCTCGCCGTCACCCGGGACCAGCTCGCCCACAGCGAGCAGGAGTCCGCCGAGCGCAACCTGCTGGCACTGCGGCTCCAGCACGCGATCATGCCGCCGTCGCACGGCACGACCCGCTCCGACGGGCTGCGCATCGCCGTGCGCTACCGGCCCGCGCAGAAGGACCACCTGGTCGGGGGCGACTGGTACGACGTGGTCACGCTGCCGTCCCGGCAGATCCTGCTGTCGGTCGGTGACGTGGCCGGGCACGGGATGGAGGCGGCCACCGGCATGGTGGTGCTGCGCAACGCGCTGCGCGGCCTGGCCGCCACGGGTGCCGGGCCCGCCCAGCTCATGTCGTGGCTCAACCTGGTCGCCTGCCATCTCACCGATCCCATGACCGCGACGGCGGTGTGCGGCCTGTACGACCCGGCCACCCGGGTCCTGACCTGGGCCAGGGCCGGTCACCTGCCGCCGATCCTGCTGCGGGAGCCGGACGGCCACGAGCTGCCGATGATCAAGGGGCCGCTGCTGGGGGCGTTCCCCGACGCCGCGTACGAGGAGGGGCAGGTGCAGTTGCGCGCGGACGACACGCTGCTGCTCTACACCGACGGCCTCATCGAGCGGCGCGACCGCAACCTGCGCCACGCGCAGGACCGCCTGCTCGCCATCGCCACCCGCGGCGCCGCCTCCCTGGACGACCGCCTGGACGACCTGCTCATCCAGTGCGGCTCCGACACCGACGACGACACCTGCCTCATCGGCGTCCAGCTCACCTGAGACGATCAAGAGCGTGACCCCCATGCACGCGATCCTCGTCTTCGACCCGCCCTCGCAGGTCGGCCGTTTCTTCACCCCTGAGCTGCTGGCCGAGCTGCGGCGGCACGTCGAGCTCGATCCCACGCTCGTCCTCACCCGGTACGAAGGGCCGGCGCTGGCGCGGGCCGAGGTGCTGATCACCGGCTGGGGCGCTCCCCCGCTGGACGCCCGCGCCCTGGAGAACGCGCCGCGCCTGCGGTACGTGGTGCACACCGCCGGGACGGTGAAGGGGCTGGCCGGGCCGGCGGTGTTCGCCCGCGGGATCCAGGTCAGCTCGCAGGTGGCGGCCAACGCCGTGCCGGTCGCGGAGTACACCCTGGCGATGATCCTGCTGGCGAACAAGCAGGTCTGGCAGCTCTCCCGTGCCTACACCGAGAGCCGCCGCCCGCCCGGCCTGGAGGCGATCTGGTCGGCGGGCGGCAACGCGGGCCGTACGGTGGGCGTGATCGGCGCCTCGGCGGTCGGGCGGCGCGTGCTGGAGCTGCTGCGCCCCTTCGACCTGCGCGCCCTGCTGTACGACCCGACCCTTTCCGGCGCCGAGGAGCTGGGCGCCGAGCTGGTCGGGCTGCCGGAGCTGATGGCGCGCAGCGACGTCGTGACCATCCACGCGCCCGCGCTGCCCGAGACCCGGCACCTGGTGGGGGCTGCCGAGCTGGCCCTGATGCGGCCGGGGGCGACGCTGATCAACACCGCCCGGCCGTCGCTGGTGGACCAGGACGCGCTGGTGAAGGCGGTCTCCCGGGGCCGGATCCACGCGGTGCTGGACGTGATCGAGCCGGACGACGCGCTGTTCGACCTGCCGGGGGTGCTGCTCACGCCGCACGTGGCTGGGTCGGTGGGCACCGAGCTGCACCGGCTGGCGGCCGGGGCGGTCGCGGAGGTGGCCGCCGCCGCGGCGGGCCGGCCGCTGCGGCACGCGGTGGACCCGGCGACCCTGCATCTGCGGGCCTGACCCGGCGCCCAGTCCTTCGTGGAGCGGCACGATAACGTGGCCGTGAAACGATTCATTGCGATCACGCGGAAGGTCACCTTGGACTACGAACGCCAGCCGTACCGCAGGTGCGGCCGCAGCGGACTCCTGCTCCCCGCCGTCTCGCTGGGCCTGTGGCACAACTTCGGCGAGGGCAAGCCCGTCGAGAGCCAGCGAGCGATCCTGCACAAGGCCCTCGACCTGGGCATCACCCACTTCGACATCGCCGACCGCTACGGCCCGCCGATCGGCGCCGCCGAGGCCGCGTTCGGCCGCATCTTCCCCGCGTCCCTGCGGGACGAGGTGGTCGTCACCACCAAGGGCAGCAACCCCATGTGGGACGGCCCGTACGGCAAGGGCAACTCCCGCAAGCACCTGCTCGCCACCCTGGACCGCTCGCTCGCCCGGCTCGGGCTCGACCACGTCGACATCTTCTACCTGCACCGCGACGACGAGGACACGCCCCTGGAGGAGCAGGCCGCCACGCTCGACCACATGGTGCGCACCGGCCGCGTGCTCTACGCCGGGGTGTCCAACTTCTCGCCCGGGCGCACCGCCGAGATCGCCCGGCTGCTGCGCGGGCTCGGCACCCCGCTGCTGGTGCACCAGCCGCCGTATTCCCTGCTCAACCGGGGCATCGAGGACCGGCTGCTCGGGGTGCTGGAGGCCGAGGGCGCGGGCTGCGTGGTGTACTCGCCGCTGGCGCAGGGGTTGCTCACCGACCGCTACCTCGACGGCATCCCTGCCGACTCGCGGGCGGCCGAGGGCCGCTTCCTCACGGCCGACCGGGTGACGCCCGAGGTCCTGGCGTTCGTACGGGCGCTGGCCGGCATCGCCGCCGGGCGGGGGCAGACGGTCGCGCAGCTCGCGCTGGCGTGGGCGCTGCGCGACCCGCGCGTCACCTCCGTCCTGGTCGGGGCGTCGAGCCCCGAGCAGCTGGAGGCCAACGTGGCCGCCGTGGACAACCTCGACTTCACCGACGACGAACTGGCCGCCATCGACCGGGCCGCCAAGGAGGCCGGGGTCACGGCGTAGCAGCGGGGCCGGGGCAGGAGCGCGGCCCGGAAGGTAAAAGTCGGGCCGGGAAGTCCTCCGTTCAACGGCGAACGCGGGGCCCCGGCCCCCGTCGCGGCTCTAGGTTTCGGGGTCCAGCCCACCCGCGAAGGAGCTGCCCCATGCCCGGAGCCCCCGCCTCCCCCGAAAACCCCCCATACGGTCCGTCCCTGTTCGTGACGCGCCGGGAGGTGGCCCGTCTGCTCGCCGGGGTGGGGGCCGTCGTCGCGTGGGCCGGGCCCGTACGCGCGGGCGTCCGGCCTTCCCGGGTGGACGCTCTCCTGCGTGAGCTGACGCTCCAGGAGAAGATCGCGCTGCTGCACGGGGCCGCCGATCCCGCGTCCCAGGGGGCGGCCGGGTACGTGCCCGGCGTGCCCCGGCTCGGCATCCCCGAGCTGCGCCTGGCCGACGGCCCCGCCGGCGTGCGCGGGGCCGTACAGCCAGGCGGGCAGGCCGGCGGGCAGGCCACGGCGCTGCCCGCGCCGGTCGCGCTCGCCGCCACGTTCGACCCGGGCCTGGCCCGCCGGTACGGCGCCGTCCTCGGCCGCGAGTGCCGGGCCCTCGGCATGGACGTGATCCTGGCGCCGATGGTGAACATCGTCCGCGTCCCGCAGGCGGGCCGGAACTTCGAGACCCTGGGCGAGGACCCGGTGCTCGCGGCCGCGCTGGCCGCCGCCGAGGTGCGCGGCATCCAGGGCGAGGGCGCGATCGCCACGGTCAAGCACTACGCGGCCAACAACTTCGAGAACGAGCGCCAGAACGTCGACGTGCGCGTGGACGAGCGGACACTGCGCGAGATCTACCTGCCGGCGTTCGAGGCGGCGGTGGCGGCCGGCGCGGGCGCGGTCATGGCCGCGTACCCGCGCGTCAACGGCCGGTACTGCGCCGAGAACCGGCACCTGCTCACCGAGATCCTGCGGGACGAGTGGCGCTTCGCCGGCTGGGTGATGTCCGACTGGGGCGGCACGCGCAGCGGCGTGCCGTCGATCGAGGCCGGGCTGGACATGGAGATGCCCTCGGGGGCCCGCTTCTCCGGCCTGGCCGCGGCGGTGGCCTCGGGGCGGCTGGCCGGCTCCGTCGTGGACCGGTCGGTGCGCAGGATCCTGCTCCAACTCGACCGCTTCGACCTGCTGAGCGACCCACGGCACGGGCTGCCGGGCGGGGTGACGGACGGCCTGACAGGCGGGGCGACAGGCGGACTGACGGGCGGGACGACAGGCGGACTGACGGGCGGGCTGGCGGGCGGACTGACGGGCGGGACGACAAGCGGACTGACGGGCGGGCTGACGGGTGGGGTGACGGACGCGCCGGCGGCTGGGGGCCGGGCTCGGCCGGTGTTCGACCCGGCGGCCGGGGCGGCGGCGGCGCGGGAGGTCGCGTTGGCGGGGGCGGTGCTGTTGCGCAACGAGCGCGGCCTCCTGCCGCTCCGCCGCGCCGACCTGGCGGACCTGGCCGTCATCGGCCCCACCGCCGCCGCGCCGCTGGCCGGCGGGGGCGGCAGCGCCCGGGTGCTGCGCTCAGGGACGGAGAGCCCGTTCGCCGCCCTGCGCCGCCGGGCGGGCGGGGCCGCGCGGGTGGGTTTCGCCACCGGCGTGGACCTGGACGGCGTCCCGGTCCCGGCGAGTGCCCTGTCGCTGACCCGCACCCGCCGGGGCGGCGACCCGGAGCCCGTGACGCGGGTGGACCACACCGGCGCCGCAGCCCTGCCCGCGGGGTCGTCCTGGACCTGGACGGGCACGATCACCGCCCCCGCGACCGGCGACTACGACCTGCGCGTCCAGGGCGCCGGCGCCCCGCCGTCGTCCGGCGGCTCGATCACGCTCACCGTGGGCGGGACCAGGATCGGCGCTGTCGAGGCGCTGCTCGGCGGCAACAGCAGCCTGATCGCGACCGCGGACGGCCTCATGAACGCCGGGGCGGTGGTCCGGCTGAAGGGCGGGCGGCCCACGCGGCTGCGGATCTCCGCCACCGGGGTCGCGGGGAAGCCGCTGGAGGTCCGGCTGGCCTGGGTCACGCCGGCCCGGCGGCAGGAGGCGCGGGAGGAGGCGGCGGCGCTGGCGCGCGGCGCGCGGGCGGCCGTGGTGTTCGCCTTCGACGAGGGCACGGAGGGAGCCGACCGGACGAGCCTGGCGCTGCCGAAGGAGCAGGACGCGCTGATCGCGGCGGTGGCGGCGGCCAACCCGCGGACCGCCGTCGTGCTGAACACCGGGCACCCGGTGCTCATGCCGTGGCTGGCGGACGTGCCGGCGGTGCTGCAGATGTGGTACCCGGGGCAGGAGGGCGCGGACGCGACCGCCGCGCTGCTGCTCGGCGCGGCCTGCCCCGGCGGGAAGCTGCCGGTGACGTTCCCCGCGCGGGCCGGGGACGCGCCGGCCGCCGCGCCGGAGCGTTACCCCGGCGTGGCCGGCACGGCGGTCTACGACGAGGGCGTCTTCGTCGGGTACCGGCACTACGACGCGTACGGGATCGAGCCGCTGTTCCCGTTCGGCCACGGGCTGTCGTACACGCGGTTCGCGTACGACGGGCTGTCGGTGCGGCCGTCCGGCGACGGGCTGCGCGTGACGTTCACGCTGGCCAACGTGGGACGGAGGGAGGGCGTGGAGGTGGCGCAGGTGTACGTGACGCCGCCCGCGGACCCGCCCGTGCCGATGCCGCCGCGCGTGCTCGCGGGCTTCGCCCGGGTCCGGCTCGCTCCCGGCGAGCGGCGGCGGGTCACGGTGACGGTGCCCGGCCGGACGCTGCGGCACTGGGGCGGCCAGGGATGGGCGCTCGCCGCCGGGAGACGGGAGGTGCAGGTCGGCTCGTCGTCGCGGGACCTGCGGCTGCGACGCGAGGTGACGGTACGGTGAGCGGGGGGATGAATCGTTTCAGCGGGTCCGGTGATCGCATAAGCTAGGGGGCCACGCCGCTGGACGCGGTGGCGACTGACACTGAGGAACGATGTCGAGCATCAAAGAGGTCGCCCGCCTCGCCGGGGTCTCCGTCGGCACCGTGAGCAACGTGCTCAACCGTCCCGACATGGTCGCTCCCGAGACCCGCGAGCGCGTGCAGGCCGCGATCACGCGGCTCGGCTACGTCCGCAACGGCTCGGCCCGGCAACTGCGGGCCGGGCGCAGCAGGACGATCGCCGTCGTGGCGCTCGACCTGGCCAACCCGTTCTTCATCGACGTCCTCCGCGGAGTCGAGAGCGCCGCGCAGCGCGACAGGCTGACCGTGATGGTGTTCAACAGCAGCAAGGACGCCGGGCGGGAGGAACGGCTGATCGAGGAGCTGGCGGAGCAGCGGCCGCTGGGCGTGCTCATCACGCCGGTCAACGACCGGGGGCAACGGGAGCGGCTGGAGCAGCTGGTGTCGCGGGGCATCCCGGTCGTCGTGTTCGACAACTCCTCCCGGTTCAGCCACGGGTGCGCGGTGGCGGTGGACGACGTGCTCGGCGGCCGGCTGGCCGGGCGGCACCTGCTGGAGCGCGGGCACCGGCACATCGCCTACGCCGGCGGGCCGTTCAGCGTCCGGCAGGTGGAGGAC
Organism: Nonomuraea sp. LP-02; assembly: GCF_036289125.1. Lineage (NCBI taxonomy): Bacteria > Bacillati > Actinomycetota > Actinomycetes > Streptosporangiales > Streptosporangiaceae > Nonomuraea > Nonomuraea sp. LP-02. Next base: position 2,563,310 of record NZ_JAXCLK010000001.1, read on the forward strand.
CGGCACGACGGGCTCGCCGCCGTGCTGGGCGAGCGGGAGCGGCTGACCGTCATCCGGCTGCCCGACCTCAACGTCGCGACCGGCCGCACGGCGGGCCGGGAGATCGCCGAGCTGTCGCCCGGGGCGCGGCCGACGGCGGTGTTCTGCGGCAACGACCTGGTCGCGCTGGGGGTGCTGCAGGAGCTGACGCAGCGCGGGCTGCGGGTGCCGGACGACGTGGCGATCCTCGGCTACGACGACATCGACTTCGCGGCGGCGGCCGCCGTGCCGCTGTCGTCGATCCGGCAGCCGCGCGAGCAGATCGGTGACACCGCCACGCAGATGCTGCTGGAGGAGTCCGGCCGGGTGCCGGGCCACCAGCACCGGCGGGTGATCTTCCAGCCGGCGCTGGTGGAGCGGACGTCCACGGCGGCACAGGCTCCGGCGGCCATCTGACCCGGCCCGACCCGGCCTGGCCTCCCGTCTGCCCGCCCGGCCTGACCCGGCGCGGGCAGACGTCAGGAGTCGTCGGCGGCGCGGTCGAGGCGCTGGTAGAGGCCGTAGACGAAGCGGGCGCGATAGAGAGTGCCCTCGTGGGCGAAGCCGACCGTCCAGTGGTGGGGTGCCGCGCCCTCGAGGTGTGAGGCGCTGGAGAAGCCGGCCCCGACGTCGGCGACGACGCAGCTCCACGGCGTCAGCTCGGCGAACGAGACCGCCCGCCCGCCGCCCGGCCGGACGAACCACTGGTTCCACACCTCGCCGCCCGGCCCGAGCAGGACCTCGAACTGCAGTCCCGGCCAGGACGGCAGCGCCCACCGGGCGACGCCGCAGGTCAGGCTGCCCACGCGCCGGTCGCCCTCGTACGCGGGCGGCCCGAGCGCGGCCAGGAACGCCCGCCGCCCCTTGGGGGCCCGTGCCGAGTGCGCCATGGCGGTCCACTGGGTGTGCGCCTGCCGGAGCTCGGCGCGGGTGGCGCCCATGACCTTGAGCGCGTCCTCGACGCGGGCGGCGGCGAGGTCGCGCATGCGATGCATCAGCGCCAGCTCGAACTGGCGCACGCCGAATGTCATGATCCGCTGCCCATGATTCCACACGGAAGCATTCTTGATACGTTGTGCGAAGGTGTGCCGGGAAGTCTGGTCGGCGAGTCGTTCATCCGTTTTGAACAGAGGATGTGCCAGTGCACCTCACTGACCGGTTTCCCGCGTGACCGCGCTCTCCTGGGTGAGCGTGGCGGTCTTCCTGGCCGCGTACGCGCTGATCGCCACCGAGAAGGTCCACCGGGTCGCGGCCGCGCTCGGCGGGGCGGGGATCATGATGCTGATCCACGCCACGGGCGCCGAGGCGGCGTTCTTCTCCGAGCGCACCGGCGTCGACTGGAACGTCATCTTCCTGCTCCTCGGCATGATGATCATCGTCGGGGTGCTGAAGGAGACCGGCGTCTTCGAGTCCCTGGCGATCTGGGCGGCCAAGCGGGCCCGCGGGCGGCCGTTCCGGCTCATGGCGCTGCTGGTGATCATCACCGCGTCGGCCTCCGCGCTGCTCGACAACGTGACCACGGTGCTGCTCATCGCGCCGGTGACGTTCCTCGTGTGCGAACGGCTGGCGCTGCCCGCCGCGCCGTTCCTCATCGCCGAGGCCATGTCCTCCAACATCGGCGGCGCGGCCACCCTGATCGGCGATCCGCCGAACATCATCATCGCCAGCCGGGGCGGGCTGACCTTCAACGACTTCCTCGTGCACATGGCGCCGATGGTCGTCGTGCTGATGGCGGTGTTCGTCGGATTGTGCTGGCTGATGTTCGGGCGGCGCTTCCGGCACGACCCGGAGCGGGCCGCGGAGATCATGGCGCTGGACGAGCGGGAGGCGCTCGGCGACCGGACCCTGCTGTGGCAGTCGCTGAGCGTGCTGGTGCTGGTCATGGCGGCGTTCGTGCTGCACCCGGTGCTGCACTACGAGCCGTCGGTCGTCGCGCTGCTCGGCGCCGGCGTGCTGGTCGCGGTGACGAAGGTGACCACCGAGCAGGCCATCGCCGAGGTGGAGTGGCCCACGCTGGTGTTCTTCGCCGGGCTGTTCGTCATGGTGGGCTCGCTGGTGGAGACCGGGGTCATCGGCGAGCTGTCGAAGGCCGCCGTGGAGGCGACCGCCGGGCGGCCGGAGCTGACCACCCTGGGGCTGCTCGGCGTGTCCGGCGTGCTGTCGGCGATCGTGGACAACATCCCGTACGTCGCCACCATGAGCCCCATCGTCGAGCAGCTCGTCAACGCGAACGGCGGCGACCAGGCGCTGTGGTGGGCGCTGGCCTTCGGCGCAGACCTGGGGGGCAACGCCACCGCCGTCGGCGCGGCGGCCAACGTGGTCGTGCTCGGCATCGCCGCGCGCAACGGCACCCCGATCAGTTTCTGGCAGTTCACGAAGTACGGCCTCGTCGTCACGGTGGTCACCGTCGGCCTGGTCGCCCCCTACCTGTGGCTGCGTTACCTGCTGTGATGTACGCCGTCCGCAGTCGATAGTGTCGTCGGCGGTGTGCCGGGAAGTCCGGCCGGTGATGCTTCCGTAGCGCCTTGGAGAGCCAGCGACCGATGACCCCGACCGCGCCCGCCGACCCGCCGGGCCCCTCCGCCGCCGGCGACTTCTCCCTGCGGATCCGCAGCCGCGGCGAGGTCCTGGTGATCGAGCTCGGCGGGCCGTTGTCCGGCGCGCCGGTGGAGATCCTGCGGATGTACCTCGCGAGGACGCTCGACACCCTGGCGGTCCCGGCGCTCGTCGTGGACCTCGCCGGGCTGACCGGTCTGGACGCGGCCGGGCTCGAGGTCCTGCGCTCGGCCACCCGGGACGCCGGCGTGGCGGGCGGGCGCCTGGTGGTCACGGGCGGCCTGCCGCTGCTCGGCGCGGCCCACGCCGCCGGCCTGGAGCTGCTGCCCACGATCGACGCCGCCCTCGCCGCCCTTGACCCGCCCTGATCTGGCGCAGCGGCGGTGACAGGTTTGGGCCCTCCCCGTTCTCCCTCCCGGGGGCCAAGGTGGAGGGTGGCCACCGTGCTCCCTGGCGAACGAAGGAGATCACCATGGACACCCGCCACGCGACGATCCCGCTCCAGGCCCCCTCCCAGCCGTCCGCCGCCGACCTGCCCGAACGGGTGGAGGTCGCACACGCCGGCGGCGAGTCCTACCTCATCACCGTACGGGGCCACACGCTGGTCGCCGGCCAGCCGGAGCAGGCGGGCGGCGACGACGCCGGCGCGACCCCGACCGAGCTGTTCGTCGCCTCCCTCGCCTCCTGCGTGGCCTACTACGCCGGCCGCTTCCTGTCCCGCCACGGCGCCTCGCGGGAGGGGCTGCGGGTGAGCGCGGACTTCGGCCTGGCCGCCGACCGGCCCGCCCGGGTCGCCGCCGTACGGCTGCGCGTGGCCGCGCCCGGCCTGCCCGCCGAGCGGCGGCCCGCGTTCCTGGCCGTGATCTCGCGCTGCACCGTGCACAACTCGCTGCGCCGGCCACCCGAGGTGGTCGTCGAACTGGCCGGAGACGCGTGATCTGACACCCCTCCCGCAGGACCTTCGGCAGGACCTCCGGCCCTACGCCGCGCCCGGTGGGTGGGCCAGCGTGGGCTCAGGAGGTACGTCATGATCACGTCATATCCCACCGCCTGCCCCACCGACCTCGCCGTCAGGCGGCTGATCGTGGCGGCCGGGCAGGCGGCCTCGGTGAACAACACGCAGCCGTGGCGGTTCAGGGCGCTGCACGGCGAGCTGGTCGAGCTGCTGGCCGACTGGGACCGCTGGCTGCGGGTGAGCGACCCGCGCGGCCGCTCGCTCCACGTGAGCTGCGGGGCGGCGCTGCTGAACCTGCGCGTGGCGGCGCGGGCGGCCGGGCGGATGCCCGGCGTGCGGCTGCTGCCCGACCCGGACCGGCGGCCGGACCTGCTGGCCGTGACGCAGATCGCGCTGCGCGGCCGGTCCTCGGCGGAGTCGCGGGAGCTGTACGACCTCATCCCGGTGCGGCGGACCAGCCGGATGCCCTTCCACGACCGGCCGGTCCCCGAGGCGGTGCTGGCGGAGCTGCGCGCGGCGGCGGCCCTGGAGCGGGCCAGGCTGATCGTCCTGGACCGGCGGGCGGCCATGGACGTGCTCGACCACGCCGCGATCGCCGAGGACGAGCTGGCCCGCGACGAGGAGTATGTGGCGGAGCTGCGGGCGTGGACCGGCGGGCGGGGCGTGCCCCCGTACGTGCAGGGCCCGGTGGCGAGCGGCCGGATGGACCCGGTCCGCGACTTCGGCCGCCGCCGCGGCGAGGCGTGCTTCGAGCCGTACCCGCAGCTCGCGGTGCTGACCACGGCAGGGGACGGGCCGCTCGACTGGCTGCGCGCCGGGCAGGCGCTGCAGCGGGTGCTGCTCGTCGCGGCCGGTCGCGAGGTGTCGGCGTCGTTCCTCAACCAGCCGCTGGACCTGCGGGACATGCGCCGGCGTGCCGACCCCCGCACCCGGCACGGGCATCCGCAGATGATCCTCCGGCTGGGGTACGGGCCGGTGGTGGCCCGCGCGCCGCGGCGGCCCGTGGGCGACCTCGTCATGGCGGAGAACTGAGCGTTCTCGTCACCCGCCACCGGGACGCGGCCTCACCACCGCGACCGGGCAGGTCAGGCGGTGCAGGACCGCGTGGCCGACGGACCCGAGCAGGGCCGAGGCGAACCCGCCCCGCCCGCGCGAGCCCACGACCACGAGGTCCGCCGCCCGGCCCGCCTCGATCAGGGCGTTCACCGGGTGCCCGTGCACCTGCGCGTCGGTGATCCGGACGTCGGGGTCGCTCTCGCGCCACGCCGCCACGCGCTCGGCCGCGGCCTGTGTCAGGTACTCGTAGCCCTCCTGCGTCAGCGTGTCGTACGCCGCCGCGTACGGCGAGTACACCGGCGACTGCCAGGCGCTGACCACGTGCAGGGTGACGCCGCGGGCCCTCGCCTGCTCGATCGCGTACGCGACGGCCGCCGCCGCCTGCTCCGAGCCGTCGTCGCCCACGACCACCCGGCCGTGCCGCACCACGGACGTCTCCCGTACGATCACGACGGGCCCGGCGGCATGCCCGGCCACCCCCATGCCGACCGAGCCGAGGAGCATCCCGGCGAACCCGCCGAGCCCCCGGCTGCCCAGCACCACGCTCTCCGCCGACGCCGACACCGACTCCGCGAGCAGGGCCTCGACGACGTCGCCGGTCAGCAGGGCGGCCTCGACCTCGACGTCGCGGGTCAGGGCGAGCGCCCGGTCCCGCGCCACTTCCAGCGTCTCCTCGCAGGGCTCCAGGCCGTCCTGACCCGGGGGCCGCGGCTCGCACACGTGCACGATCCGCAGCGCGAGCCCTCTCAGCTGGGCGTCGGCGGCGGCCCACTCCACGGCGGCGGCGGCCGGGGCGGAGCCGTCCACGGCGACCATGACGGGCCCGGTCATCGCGCGCCTCCTCCGCTCCCGTGCCGCAGCCGCAGCCCGGGCATCCGGATCACCCGCCCGGCGAGCCACACCCCGGAGCCGGCGGCACCGCGGTCACCGGGCTCCGGCGACGACATGGGCGTCGGGGCCGGGAAACACCAGGCTCTCGTGCCCGTCCTCCAGCCACCGCACGATGTACGGCGGCGAGCCGTCATCATGCTCGACCCGCACGATGACGCCTTCCTTGCGGAGTTCGCCCCCGTACGTGCCCTCGACCACCAGCCGATCTCCCACACTCGCCCTCATCGCAGACCTCCTCGTCCCGCAAGGACCCTCGTGCTTCTTCTCCCAGTTCAGATGCCCCGTACGGGCTCCTAGTCACGGGAACGACCGGCTCCTTTCCGCGCGGCGTCCAGGGCCCCGGCGGGTTCGGCGATGCGGGTTTCGGGAGGTGCCTGTCCGGCGATGGGACGGGGGAAGGAGGGCCGCGAGGTGACTCAGAGCCGGGACGAGGTGCTGCGGCGGCTCGTACGCGAGGGCACGCTGACGGCCGCGCAGGCGCTCGCCGTGCACCAGGCGCTCGACGAGGCGGAGCGGCCGACGCGGGCCCGGTGGGCGGAGGTCGCCGGGTACGTCGGCGGCGCGCTGCTGCTGGTGGGCGCGGTGTCGCTGGCGGGGACGTCGTGGCCGGTCCTGTCCACGGCGGCCCGCGTCCTGATCCTCCTGTCCGCCACCGCCGCCCTCCTCGCCGCCGGCCTCCTCCTCGCCGATCTCGGCCCCCGCCTCTCGCTCCTCGTCCGCGCGGGTGCCGGGGAGCGTTGGCGGGCCTGGTTGGAGGGAGCCGGGCGGGCCGGGCCGGTACGGCGGCGCAGCGGGGGTGTGACGCTGGCGCTGGCGTCCGTGACCGGGGCCCTGGCCGCCGCCGAGCTCGCCGCCGCCGTCACCGGGCCTCAGCTCACGGCCGCCGCCGTGACGGGGCTGGTCCTGGCCGCCGCCGGGTACGTGGCGCTGCCGGGCGGCCCCTGCGCGGTGGCGGCGGCGGGGTTCGCGGCGCTGACCGCCGAGGCCGTCGCCGGCGAGCTTGCCGGCTACGACTCCATGGCCGTGGGCCTGGCGGTGGTCGGCACGGGCGTCGCGTGGACGGCCCTGGTGACGGCCGGGGTGATCGGGCAGCGGCGGCTCGGGCTGGGCCTCGGCGCGGTCGTGGCGCTGTTCGGCGCGCAGCACGGCCTCGGGACCGGTGACAGCCTGGCCTGGTCGTACGTGGCGACGTTCGCCGTCGCGGTGGCCTGCCTCGTGCTGTACCGGTGGGAACGGGCCTGGGTGCTGCTGGTGGCGGGCGTCGCCGGGTTCACCCTGGCCGTGCCGGAGGCGGTGTGGGACTGGACGGACGGCGCGGTCGGCGGCTCGCTCGCGTTGATGATCGCGGGACTGGTGCTGGTGGCGTCGTCGGTCCTCGGCCTGCGGCTGCACCGCGCCTCCCGCCCGGACCAATCCCCGTGACCGCGCCCTGTAGCCGCGACCCGTGACCGCGACCCGTAGCCGCGGCCCGTGGGCCGCCCGCCGCGGAACGCCCGGCGTCCCGATCCGGCCGGCCGGGCGTTCCCGTGTGAGCGGTTTCAAGCGGCCGCGGTCACGGCCCGCTCTCAGGACCCCGAGCGGCGTCACCGCACCCGCTCATCCGGGTGCAACGGTATCGATCACCTCCTCCGGGGGTCGGGTGACCGAGTCCACCATTGTGCGGCTGCAGCTCACTTGGATCTTCTTTGCGACCCAGTTGGAACCCCCCGCGCCGCCGCTGACTGGGAGCGATGACCAGCGGTCAAGCGCCCGTAGTGCGGGCGACATGCCCTTCATCCGACACAAAACGTGTCTGATGTGATGGGAGCGCTCCCAATCCTCCCTTTGCGCGCTTCATCCCCTTAAATCCTCTTTCACGGTTACAAATCACCCCATCGGTAACGGTTGCGTTTCGGTGGATTGACGTGAACAGCGGGCAAGTGCACCCTTTGTGGGAGCGCTCCCAAAGACTCCCACCGCGGCGGAGCGCGTGCCGCGGTGCACTCCCCCAACATTCACCCGAGAAGGGGTCCACCATGATGATCAGCAAGCGTCGCGGCGGTCTGGCCGCGGCCTCGGTGCTGGCCGCGGCGGCGCTGACGGTCGCGTCCTGCAGCTCCGGCGGCGGCACTTCGCAGTCCAGCGCTCCCGCCTCGTCCGGAGCGGCCGAGCCGGTCACGATCCGGGTTCAGACCTTCGGCGGCGGCACCAACTTCGGCTACAAGAACGCCATCGCGAAGTGGAACGCCGAGCACAAGGACATCCAGATCAAGGAAGAGCACCTGACGGACCAGTTCGAGCAGCAGTACTGGCCGCAGATGATCCAGTGGCTCACGTCCGGCACGGGCGCGGGTGACGTGGTCGGCATCGACGAGGGCGGCATGGGCCTGGCCAAGGCGCACCCCGAGTGGTGGGCCGACTTGAAGGAGTTCGGCCTGGAGTCCCGCAAGGCGGACTTCCCCGCCTGGAAGTGGGAGAACGGTGTCAGCGCCGACGGCAAGCTCTTCGGCCTCGGCACCGACATCGGCGGCATGAGCCTCTGCTACCGCGCGGACCTGTTCAAGAAGGCCGGCCTGCCGAGCGAGCGCGACAAGGTGAGCGCCCTGTGGCCGACGTGGGACGAGTTCATCAAGGTCGGCCAGCAGTTCCAGGGCAAGGTCAAGGACACCAAGTGGGCTGACGGCACCAACACCCTCTACCAGGTGTACCTGTACCAGGAGGCCGCCAAGAACGGCAACGTCACCTACTTCGACCAGCAGAACAACCTCATCGTCGACAAGAACCCGGCGGTCAAGAGCGCCTTCGACTTCGCCTCGAAGATGAGCCAGCAGGGCCTGACCGCCAAGCTGCGCAACTTCACCGACGAGTGGGCCGCGGGCACCCAGAAGGGCGCCTTCGCCACGGTCGGCTGCCCGTCCTGGATGCTCGGCGTGGTCAGCGGCAACGCCGGCGACGACGCCAAGGGCAAGTGGGACGTGGCCTCGGTGCCCGGCGGCGGCGGCAACTGGGGCGGCTCCTGGCTGGCCGTGCCCAAGCAGTCCAAGCACCCGAAGGAAGCGGCCATGGTGGCCGACTACCTGACCCAGGCGCAGACCGAGGCGAGCATCTTCACGGACTTCGGCAACATGCCGAGCAACACCAAGGCTCAGCAGGACCCGTCCGTCCAGGGCGCGAAGAACGAGTTCTTCAACGACGCCCCCATCGGTGAGATCTTCGCCAAGTCCGCCTCCTCCCTTCAGCCGGTCTTCCTCGGCGTGAAGCACGCGCAGGTGAAGAACGCCATCGAGTCGGTCATCCAGGGCATGGACGACGGCTCGGTGGCCTACGACAAGGCCTGGCAGCAGCTGGTCGACGACGCGGTCAAGGCCGCGGGCTGATCCTCGCGCCCGGCCCGCCACGAGCGGGCCGGGCACTCTGCCGCCGAAAGGTCTGTTATGAGCCTCGACACCCTCCCGCGGGCGACACGGAGCAACCACCGCCGTGTCCGTCCGCCCGGCCGCCGCTGGGCGTCGCGATTCGACGTCAAGGGGATGCCGTACGCCCTGGTGTCTCCGTACTTCATCCTGTTCGCCGCCTTCGGGCTCTTCCCGTTGGCCTTCACGCTCTACTACTCGCTCTACGACTACGACCTGGCCGGCACCACCGAGTGGATCGGCCTGGGCAACTACACCGCGCTCCTCGGCGACGAGGACTTCTGGCGCGCGGTGATCAACACGGTCGGCATGTTCGTCCTCGCCACCGTGCCGCAGATGCTGCTCGCGCTGTTCCTGGCCAACGCGCTCAACAAGCGCTTCCGCTTCCGCCTGGCGATCCGGATGAGCGTGCTGCTCCCGCTGGTCACCTCGGTGGTCGCGGTCGCGGTCGTGTTCACCCAGCTCTTCGCCCGCGACTGGGGCCTGGTCAACTGGATCCTGAGCTGGTTCGGCGTTGACCCCTTCAACTGGCGGGCCGAGCGCATCCCGTCCTGGATCGCCATCGCGACCATGGTCGACTGGCGCTGGACCGGCTACAACGCGATCATCTTCCTGGCCGGCATGCAGACGATCCCGCGCGACCTGTACGAGGCCGCCGCGATCGACGGCGCCTCCCGCCGCCGCCAGTTCTGGCAGATCACGCTGCCGATGCTGCGCCCGACCATGATCTTCGTGGTGCTGAACTCCACGATCGGCGGCCTGACGCTGTTCTCCGAGCCGACCACCTTCTACGGCGGCAACGTGGACGGCGGCTCGCAGGGCCAGTTCCAGACGGTGGCCATGTTCATCGTCAAGCAGGGCTTCCGCGAGTTCGACTACGGCTACGCCGCCGCGGCCGCCTGGCTGCTGTTCCTGCTCATCCTCATCGGTGCCGCGATCAACTTCCTGTTCGTGCGCAGGATCGGAGGCACGAAATGACCACCTGGTCTCCGACCATCTTCACCCGGGTCATGCTGGCGCTGGCGGTGTTCCTGTCGGCGTTCCCGCTGTACTGGATGGTGGTCATCGCCTCGCGCACGAACTCCGACGCGGTGTCCGTGCCGCCGCCGTTCCTGCCGGGCGGCAACCTCGGCGAGAACATCATCGCGGTGCTCAACAACGAGGACGCGAAGTTCCTGCTGGGCCTGACGAACTCGTTCATCGTCGCCGCCACGGTGACGGTCTCGGTCGTCATCATCTCCACGCTGGCCGGCTTCTCGTTCGCGAACCTGCAGTTCAAGGGCCGCAACGTGCTGCTGGTGCTGGTGCTGCTCACGATGGCGGTGCCGCTGCAGCAGATGGGCGTCGTGCCGCTCTACCGGCTCATGGTGAGCCTGGAGTGGACGGGCACGCTCAAGGCGGTCATCCTGCCGTACCTGCTGAACGGGTTCGGCGTGTTCCTGATGACGCAGTACACCCGCCAGGCCGTGCCGATGGAGCTGGTCGAGGCGGCCCGCGTGGACGGCGCGGCGACGCTGCGCATCTGGTGGAACGTCGTGCTGCCGGCCGTGCGGCCGGGCATGGCGGTGCTCGGCATCAACACGTTCATGCTCATGTGGAACGACTTCATGTGGCCGCTGATCGTGCTCACCCCGGACAACCCGACCGTGCAGATCGCGATCACCTCGCTCAACGCGAGGTTCTCCACGAACTACACGTTGATCTTCGCGGGCACGGCGTTGTCCATCATCCCGCTAGTCGCTGTATTCATCGCATTCGGCCGTCAGATCGTGGGCGGACTCATGGAAGGTGCGGTCAAGGCGTGACGACACAAGAGGAACAGACGCGTTCCGGGCTCCGCTTCCCCACGGGTTTCACCTTCGGCGCGGCGACCTCGGCGTACCAGATCGAGGGGGCCGTCGCCGAGGACGGGCGGGGCACCTCGATCTGGGACACCTTCACCAGGACGCCCGGCAAGATCCTGAACGGGCACAACGCGGACACGGCGATCGACCACTACCACCGCTTCCGCGACGACGTCGCGATCATGGCGGATCTGGGCCTGACGGCTTACCGGTTCTCGGTCTCCTGGCCGCGGATCCAGCCGACCGGCTCGGGCAAGGTCAACCAGAAGGGCCTGGACTTCTACAAGCGCCTGACGGACGAGCTGCGCACGCACGGCATCGACCCGTGGCTCACCCTCTACCACTGGGATCTGCCGCAGGAGCTGGAGGACAAGGGCGGCTGGCCCAACCGGGACATCGCCTACTGCTTCGCCGACTACGCGGCGACCGTCCACGAGGCGATGAAGGACCACGTCCACACGTTCAGCACGGTCAACGAGCCATGGTGCGCCGCGTTCCTCGGCTACGCCTCCGGGGAGCACGCCCCCGGCAGGCGCGAGCCGGAGAACGCGATCAGGGGCGCGCACCACCTCAACCTGGCGCACGGTCTGGCCGTCCAGGCCATGGACGCGCGCCGGGTCGGCGGCTGCGTCAACCTGTACGCGATCACCCCGGAGACCGACAGCGCCGCGGACCTGGACGCGGCCCGGCGCATCGACGGCCTGCAGAACCGCTTCTTCCTGGACGCGCTGCTGCTCGGCCGCTACCCGGAGGACGTGCTGGCCGACCTGCCCGGCGACGCGGACTTCATCCAGCCGGGCGACCTGAAGATCATCAACGCGCCCATCGACGTGCTGCTCGTCAACTACTACAGCCGCTTCACGGTCTCGGGAGCACCAGGCGGCCGGCAGTCGGCGGCGGCGGCCCCCACGGACGCGGGTTCCCCGTGGGTCGGCAGCGAGCACGTGTCCTTCGCCAACGGGGGCCGCCCCGTGACGGCGATGGGCTGGGAGATCGACGAGGGCGGCCTCGTGGAGGTCCTCACCCGCGTCGCGCGCGACTACCCGCCGATCCCGATGGTGGTCTCCGAGAACGGCGCCGCGTTCGACGACGTCATCGAGGACGGCCGCGTGCACGACGGGCAGCGGCAGGCGTACGTGGAGGCGCACCTCGGCGCGTGCAAGGCGGCCATCGAGGCCGGCGTGCCCCTGGAGGGGTATTTCGCCTGGTCGCTGATGGACAACTTCGAGTGGGCATGGGGCTACGGCAAGCGGTTCGGTCTGGTGCACGTGGACTTCGACACCCAGGAGCGGCTGATGAAGGACAGCGCGCTCTGGTACGCGGAGATCATCCGGCAGAATAGGACCCATGAACCGACCGACTCTTGAGGCCGTCGCAGCCCGCGCGGGTGTGGGCCGGGGCACGGTGTCGAGAGTCATCAACGGCTCGCCCAACGTCAGTGCCAAGGCCCGCGAGGCCGTGGAGCTGGCCATCCGCGAGCTGGGCTACGTGCCCAACCGTGCGGCGCGCGCGCTGGTGACGCGCCGCACGGACACGGTGGCGCTGGTGGTGTCGGAGTCGCAGCTCCGGGTCTTCGACGAGCCCTACTTCGCCGGCACCATCCGCGGCATCGGATCGGCGCTGGCGGAGACCGGGTTGCAGCTCATCCTCGCGATGGCGCGCACCCCGGAGGAGCACGCGCGGCTGGAGCACTACCTGACGGGGCAGCACGTCGACGGCGTGCTGCTCCTGTCGCTGCACGGAGCCGACCCGCTGCCGGGGCGGCTGGAGGCGATGGGCGTGCCGACCGTTCTCGGCGGCCGTCCCGTCGGCCTCGACCCCTACAGCTACGTGGACATGGACAACCGGGCCGGGGCCCGGCAGGCGGTCAAACACCTGCTGAGCCTCGGCCGCGGCGCGATCGCGGCCATCGCCGGCCCCCAGGACATGGGCGTGGGCGTCGACCGTCTGGCCGGCTACCGCGACGCGCTGCTGCCCTCCGGCCTGCCGGAGCTGGTGGCCTTCGGCGACTTCTCCGAGCAGAGCGGCTCGGCCGCGATGAGCGAGCTGCTGGTGCGTCACCCCGAGCTCGACGCGGTCTTCGCCGCCTCCGACCCGATGGCGCTCGGCGCGATGCGGGTGCTCAAGGCCGAGGGCCGCAGCATCCCGCGCGATGTCGCCGTGATCGGCTTCGACGACTCCAAGGCCGCATTGCACGCAGATCCGCCGCTGACCACCGTCCACCAGCCGACGGAGGCCATGGGCCGGCAGATGGCGCGGCTCCTGGTCGCCCGCATCAACGGCGAGGAGCTGCGGCAGCCCGTCGTCATCCTCGACACCCACCTCGTCCGGCGGGAGTCGGCCTGAGAGGAGCCCCCGTGGACAGCAGGACCAAACGTCGCTTGTCGGCGGCCGAGCTCGACGCGCTGGCCCGGCGGGCCCTCGGCGCGGGGGTCACGGCGTCCGCCGAGCTGACCGACGGGTTCGCCAACGCCGTGTGGCGGCTGTCGCTCGACGACGGCCGCGAGGTGGTGCTGAAGCTGGCGCCGCCACCCGAGCTGGAGCAGCTCAGCTACGAGCGGGACCTGCTGCGCATGGAGGCCGCCGCCATCGGGCTGGCCGCCGCGGCGGGCGTGCCGGTGGCCGCGCTGCTGCGCGCCGGGTTCGACGACCCGGTGCTGGGCGGCGACTACCTCATGCTGGCCGCGCTCGACGGGGTCTCCTGGAACGCGTGCAAGGACGCGCTGCCGCCGGGCTGCGGCGACGACCTGCGCCGCGAGCTGGGCCGCCACCTCGCCAGGCTCAACGGGGTGACCGGCGAGGTGTTCGGCTATCCGCACGCCGGCATCACCGGCGCGACCTGGCGGGAGGCGTTCCTCGCGATGGCGCGGGCGCTGGTGGGCGACACCGAGCGCTACCCGACGCCGCTGCCGCGCCCGGCCGGGGAGATCCTGGCGGCGTTCGAGGCCGCCGCGCCCGCGCTCGACGAGGTGACGACCCCCCGCCTGGTGCACTTCGACGTCTGGGTGGGCAACGTCTTCCTGGACCTGCGGGGCACGCCGCGGATCCAGGCGCTCATCGACCACGAGCGGGCGTTCTGGGGCGATCCGCTCGCCGAGTTCGTCACGCCGACGATCTTCGGCGAGCTGCGGGAGGACGATCCGCTGCTGGCGGGCTATCGCGAGGTGACGCCGCTGGAGCTCACGCCCTCCGCGCTGACCCGGCTCGACCTCTACCGGGCCTACCTGTCGCTGATCCTGCTGGTGGAGAACGGACCCCGGCAGTACCCCGAGGAGGAGTACGCCGGGCTCCGCGACGCGGCCTACTCCTCACTCTCCGAGGTGCTTGACCGCCTCGTACGCTCCTCCCTGGACACCGTGGGCTAGCTTCGCGCACTGCCCCGCCCCGGCTCCGGACAGCTCGTTCGGCACGCCGAGGTCGGCGGGGACGGCGGTGTTGCCCGAGCAGGCGAGCGCGCCCTTCACCGTGGTCCCGGACAGGATCGGCGCCGTGCTGCCGGTGAGCTGGGCGGCCCCCCGCAGGTCGGCCCCCACGATCACCAGCTCCTTCGCGCCGGAGACGGTCACCGCGCCCTGGACGCCGGTGCCGAGCAGGTGGACGGCGGCCGGGTTCGCGGCGGCCAGCGCGCCGGTGATCCGGCCGCCGGTGGCGACCAGCGCGGCGCCCGCCCGTACCGTGACGGGTCCGGTGACCCGGGCCTCGTCGAGGCAGGTGACGCCGTCGGCGACGACGAGCGGGCCCCGGTGCTCGCCGGTGACCGTACGGGTGCAGGCGGGCGGCGGGGCGATCGTGGTGACGGTGAACGTCCCGGCCTTGCCGATGTTGCCGGCCGCGTCGATCGAGCGGTACTCGACGGTGTGCCGGCCGCGCGGCAGCTTGCCGTACACCAGGGAGTCGATGACGGTGCCCTGCTCGGAGAAGGTCCACGGCAGCTCGGAGGAGGTGGGCCAGCCGAAGTAGTTGAACCAGCCGTCGCCGTCCACCCGCGACTCCGAGACGAGGTAACCGTCGCGGTCGTCGTCGCCGGTGAGGCGCATGGTGAACGGGCCGTTGTAGACGTAGGTGTCGCCGGCGCGGGCCAGGGGGCGCGACAGCTCGTACGCGGTGGCCGGCGCTTCGGCGTCCACCTCCCAGGTGAGCGTCCGGCCGCCTGCCGTGGCGGTGAGCGTGTGCGCGCCGGACGTCAGGCCGAGCGCGCCCAGGTCGAGATCGCTGCCGCCCTCGACCTGCCTGCCGTCGAGCCGCCAGTCGATCCGGGGGACCTCGGCGGCCGGGTGGGTGGTCTCGACGTAGACGATGTCGGCGCGGCCGACCGGCCGGTCCGTGGGCGTCGAGGAGACGACCTCGACCGCGACCCCGTCGGGCGGGGTGGTGAGCGCGGTGTCCACGGTCCAGGTGCGGGTGCCGGTGAGCGCCGTCTTGATCGCCGGGTCGCGGACGAAGCCGGTCGGGTCGGCGACGGTGGCCGTGACCGTGTGCGTGCCCGGCGCGAGGCCGAGGGTGCGCAGGTCGAGGGCGTCACGGTCGCCGGGCAGCGCGCGGCCGTCCACGCTCCAGGTCGTCGTCAGCGAGTGGCTGACCGGGCGCATCGGCTCCACCCAGAGGACGCGGTCCGCGCCGACGGGCGCGTTGGTGGGCGTCGCGTCCTGGATCACGGCGGTCTTGGCGGTGATGCGCTGCGTCATGACCTCGCGGCCGACCTGGTCGAAGTAGTAGCCGAGGGTCTTCATCATCGAGTGCTCGCTCGGCCGCCACACGCCGCTGGTGTAGTAGAGGCCGCCCTCGTGGCGGCCGATCGTGCCGCCGGACTCGCTCGGCTCGCCCAGCCAGCGCCACCACTTCCTGCGCTGATCGCGCATCTGCTGCTCGGTGAGCAGGGTGTGGTGGGCGCTGCCCGGCTCGGCGCCGGTGTAGGCGCCGCCGGGGACGCCGCGCTGGTAGTAGTCGTACTCGTCCTGCAGGCCGCCCAGCGAGTGGCCCAGCTCGTGCGGGCTGATCAGGGCCGACATGCTGTTGCTGCCGGAGGCGGTGGCGTAGGAGCCGCCGGCGCCGCCGTACGTGCCGCTGTTGGCCAGGGCGAGGATCTGCCGGTTGCCGGACGTCGTACCGGTCACCAGGTCGGCGTAGCGGGTGGCGGCGGCGTTGTCCATGGTGATGAGGCGCTGCACGCTGCCCGGGTTGCAGCGGCCCCAGAAGCCCATGCTCAGCGGGGTGGTGCGGCGGGGGGCGTCCAGGCCGGGGTCGCAGCTCACGCCGGACTCGCCGGAGACGATGTCGATGCGGTAGACGTTGACGTAGTTCCGGTAGGACTTGAACGGCTCGATCGACCACATGACGTTGAGGTGCCGGTCCACGTCGGCACGGAACTTCGCCTGCTCGGCCTCGGTGTAGCCGTCGCCCATGACGACGAGGTTGAACCGTTTGGCCGGCGGGCCGGTGACCTGCACGGGGACGACGGTGGCGGCGCCGGGGGCGGCGGCCACGTCGGAGGCTGCGGCGGGGGTCGCGGCGATGGGGACGTGCAGCAGGGCGGCGGCCGTGATCAGGGCCGCTAATTTACGCATGCCCTGCACTATCTCCCATAAGACCATCTTTTGCCCAGATCCCCCTTTTTCGGCTTTCTCTTTCTCTGGTCAGGTCGTGGGGAGGTCGGCGAGGAGGATCGGGTCGGTGGTGGGGCGGGGTGAGCCGCGCGCCGGTTCCACCGTGAGGGCCACCCGCTCGTCGCCGCGCAGCGGCGTCACCACGACGGGAGCGGTGACGCCGCCCTCGGCGCGGCCCAGCAGCCCGGCGGGACGCGGGCCGCCCGGGCCCATCAGCCACAGCTCGTACCCTCGCGACTCGGGCAGCGCCGGAAGCCCGGACGAGGTGAACAACAGGCGGGCCGCCGAGCGGGACACCACCAGCGTGGCGGTCCCGCCGGAGGTGACGGGGCGGCGTACGGTCCTGGTGTCGGGCGCGGCCAGCAGCGCGGCGACCTGCCGGTTGACGCCCGCGAGCCGCTGATTGGCCTCCGCGACCTGCCGATTGACGCCCGCGAGCCGTCGGTTGGCGCCGGTGAGCCGTTGATTGGCGTCGGTGAGCCGCCGGTTGGTGTCCGTCAGCCGCTGGTTGGCCTCGGCGAGCCGGCGGCTCTCGGCGGCCAGGCCGCCGGAGTCGCGGCGCGCGTCTATGGCCACCGCGCCGAGCCCGACGGCAGCCGCCGCACACCCGGCGGCCAACCCGGCCACCACCCTCACCGGCAACCCCCGCCCCCATCCCTCCCCCCGCCGCCCTTTTCCCGCCCAGGGCCGCGCGGCGGCAGACGGCCCGAGACCGTCGCCCCGCGTGTCCTCCGGCTCCCCGGGCGGGGTCAAGGGGGTGATCGGTGAGGGGGCCGGACGGCCCGGGAGCCGGGCGGCGGGGGCGTCGCCGGAAGGTGGAGGTGCCGGGTGCGGGGAGGGGCTGCGGCGGGCGGCGGCGAGCAGGCGCGTACGCAGCCCGGCCGGCGGGTCCACCGCCACGGCCCCGGCCAGCCGGGCGGCCGTCTCGCGCAGCCGCCGCACCTCCGTCCCGCACCCGGCGCACCCGCGCAGGTGCTCCTCGAACAGCGTCCACTCCGCGTACGGCAGCGCGTCCACGGCGTAGGCGCCGGAGAGGGCGTGGAGGTCGTCGTTCATGATCACTTCCGGGGTGGGAGGCGGCTCACGCATGTACTTCGGCCGCTCGGGCACGCCGGATGGCTCAGGCCCTTGCTTCTTTCCGCGGACGTGAGACAATCTCATCGGGTGATGAATTATGACTTGTGTGATCGCGGGCGGCGGCCCGGCGGGCGCGATGCTCGCCCTGCTGCTGGCCAGAGCGGGCGTGGAGGTCACGCTCCTGGAGAAGCACACCGACTTCCTTCGCGACTTCCGGGGCGACACCATCCATCCCTCGACCCTTCAGGTCCTCGACGAGCTGGGCCTGGCGGGCGAGCTGCTGAAGCTGCCCCACCAGGAGGTGCGCGAGGTCGGCCTGGTCACCGACGCCGGCGAGGTCCGTCTGGCGTCGCTGCGCCGGCTGCCCCGCCCGTACGACTACATCGCGTTCGTCCCCCAGTGGGACTTCCTCACGATCCTCACCTCGGCCGCCCGCCGCTACCCCGGCTTCCGGCTGCTGATGGGGGCGGAGGCGTACGACCTGATCCGCGAGGGCGGCGCGGTGCGCGGGGTGCGTTACCGCGACGAGTCCGGCGAGCACGAGCTGCGGGCGGACCTGACCGTCGCGGCCGACGGCCGGCGCTCGGCACTGCGCGGGCGGGCGGGCCTGGTGCCGCGCGAGCTGGGCGCGCCGATGGACGTGCTGTGGTTCCGGCTGCCGTGGCGGGACGGCGACCCGGAGAGGACGTTCCTGCGCGTCTCGCGCGGCCACATGATGGTGGGCATCAACCGGGTGAGCTACTGGCAGCTCGCCTACCTCATCCCGAAGGGCGGCCACGACCGGCTGGTCGGCCAGGGCATCGAGGCGCTGCGGCGGCCCGTCGCGCGGCTGCTGCCGTTCCTCGCCGACCGGGTCACGGAGATCGAAGGCTACGACGACGTCAGCGTGCTCACCGTGGCGATCAACCGGCTGCGCCGCTGGCACCGGCCCGGCTTCCTGTGCATCGGCGACGCCGCGCACGCCATGTCGCCGGTGTTCGGCGTGGGCATCAACCTGGCCGTGCAGGACGCCGTGGCCGCCGCCAACGCCCTCGCCGCCCCGCTGCGGTCGGGCGCGCCGGTCCCCGAGTCGCTGCTGCACAGGATCCAGCGGCGGCGCACGCCGCCCACCGTGATCACCCAGACGGCCCAGCGCGTGCTCCAGAACCTGCTCATCCGCCGGGCCCTGCGCGGCAGCTTCGACCCCGGCGCGCTGCCGCGCGATCTGACGCGGGTGCCGCTGCTCAACCGGCTGCTTCCGCGCCTGGTCGGCGTGGGGATCCGGCCCGAGCACGTGGAGACGGAGGAGGTCCATGGAGAGGCTACGCATCGGTAATGGCCAAAACGTGGACAACGAGGTCGGTAGGTAGGGGCTCCTTGGCATACCCTCGTATCTCGTGAGCAGCAATCTACTGGATCTCGATTCCTGGCGAGCCCTCCCCGCGGCCCAGCAGCCCGACTGGCCCGATCGCAGCGAGCTCGACAAGGTCGTCGCCGAGCTCGGCGGCCTGCCCCCCTTGGTGTTCGCCGGCGAGTGCGACCAGCTGAAGGACCAGCTGGCCGCCGTGGCCCGCGGTGAGGCGTTCGTCCTGCAGGGCGGCGACTGCGCCGAGACCTTCTCCGGCGCGACCGCCGACAACGTCCGCAACAAGCTCAAGACGTTGCTGCAGATGGCGATCGTGCTGACGTACGCGGGCAAGGTGCCGGTCGTCAAGATCGGCCGGGTGGCCGGTCAGTTCGCCAAGCCGCGCTCCAAGCCCACCGAGGTGCGCGACGGCGTCGAGCTGCCCGCCTACCGGGGCGACATGGTCAACGGGTTCGAGTTCACCGCCGAGTCGCGCACGCCGGATCCATGGCGGCTGCTCAAGGCCTACCACTCCTCGGCCGTGACGCTCAACCTGGCGCGTGCCTTCACCAAGGGCGGCTACGCCGACCTGCGGCAGGTGCACGCCTGGAACCAGGACTTCGTGTCCGGCTCGCCGGCCGGCCGCCGCTACGAGCAGCTGGCCAGGGAGATCGACCAGGCGCTCGCGTTCATGCGGGCCTGCGGGGCCGATCCCGAGGAGTTCCACACCGTCGAGTTCTACTCCTCGCACGAGGCGCTGATCCTCGACTACGACCGGGCGCTCACCCGCATCGACTCGCGGACCGGCCTGCCGTACGACGTGTCGGCCCACATGGTCTGGATCGGCGAGCGCACCCGCCAGCTCGACGGGGCGCACGTCGACTTCTTCGCCCGCATCCGCAACCCGATCGGCGTGAAGCTCGGCCCGACGACCACGCCGCAGGAGGCCCTGGACCTGGTCGAGCGGCTCAACCCGGCCAACGAGGCGGGGCGGCTCACGTTCATCACCCGCATGGGCGCCACCAAGATCCGCGAGCACCTGCCCGCGCTGGTCAAGGAGGTCACGGCGGCCGGCGCGCAGGTGGCGTGGATCTGCGACCCGATGCACGGCAACACCTTCGAGGCGCCCAGCGGGCACAAGACGCGCCGCCTGGACGACGTCCTCGACGAGGTGGCCGGCTTCTTCGAGGTGCACCGCTCGCTCGGCACGCATCCGGGCGGCATCCACATCGAGTTCACCGGCGACGACGTGACCGAGTGCGTGGGCGGCGGCCACGGCATCGTCGAGACCGACCTCGCCACCCGGTACGAGACGGCCTGCGACCCCCGTCTCAACCGTAGCCAGTCCCTTGACCTGGCCTTCCGCGTCGCCGAGCTCTACCGCGGCTGACGCACGCTCACTCCCCCGGCGGCGGGCCGCTCCCGGTCCGCCGCCCGGCGGCGCCGTACCCGCGTCTGCGTCATGGTGATCTGCGTCTCAGTGGCCCATGAGGCCGAACGGTATTCACGTTATACGTGAGGTTTCGCCGCTATGATCGCCACGAAAGAGGGCGAAAACTTGGAGCCAATCGTGGACAGTGGTGCCCCGGAAGGGGTGGACCCCAACGTCCCCAACGTCGCGCGGATGTATGACTACTACCTCGACGGCAAGGACAATTTCGCGGCCGACCGGGCGGCGGCAGAGCAGATCCTGAAGAACTTCCCCCACACCAAGGAGGGGGCCCGCGCCAACCGCGAGTTCCTGCGCCGCGCGGTGCGCTACCTCGTGGACCAGGGTGTGCGGCAGATCGTGGACCTGGGCGCCGGCCTGCCGACCCAGGGCAACACCCACGAGATCGCCCCGGAGGCCCGCGTCGTCTACGTCGACTACGACTCCGTGGTGTGCGTGCACGGGCGGGCCCTGCTGGCCAGGAAGGAGAACGTCGACTTCCTCCAGGCCGACGTGCGCGAGGCCGACGTGCTGCTGGACAAGCTGGCCGGGCTGATCGACTTCAAGCAGCCGGTGGCGTTCCTGGCGCTGGCGCTGCTGCACTTCATCCCGGACGAGATCGCCTACGACGTGGTGGCCAAGCTGCGCGAGGTGAGCGCCCCCGGCAGCCACCTGGTGATCAGCCACGCCGTGGACTCCACGCCGGACACCAGTGACCAGGCGCTGGAGATCTACCGCAAGGCCACCGCCGCGCTCAACCTGCGCGACCGCGAGGGCGTCCTGCGCTTCTTCGACGGCTACGAGCTGGCCGAGCCGGGGCTGACGTTCCCGGCGGGGTGGCGTCCCGACGATCCGCTGGCGCCGGGCAACGGCGTCGACTTCGGCTACGTGGGCGTCGGCCGCAAGGCGTGACACCGTACGAGAAAAGCCCCGCCTGCGGCGGGGCTTTTTCTTCGGCCGGCCGGTTCCGCGCCGGCTAGTTCTGCTCGGCCTGCTTGAGCTCCTCGCTGAGCTCCTGCCTGATGGCGTCCATGTCGAGCGCCCTGACCTGCCGGATGAGGTCGTCGAGCGCGGGGGCCGGGATGGCGCCGGCCTGCGCGAAGACCACGATCCCGTCGCGGATGGCCATCAGGGTCGGGATCGAGGTGATGTCGAAGCCCTGCGCGAGCGCCTGCTCCGCGTCGGTGTCGATCTTGCCGAAGGTGATGTCGGCGTGCTGCTCCGAGGCCTTCTCGAAGATCGGCCCGAACTGCCTGCACGGCGGGCACCAGGTCGCCCAGAAGTCCAGCAACACGATGCCCTTGTCGGCGATGTCGTTGAAGTTCTTCTCGGTTACTTCGATGGTCGCCACAAGTGGCTCCTCGCTGATCGTCGTCATTGTCGTGAGGTAGAACCCATACCCCGTCCGCGGCATTCCAGCTCCGGCCTGGGCTGACCAGGTGCGGACGCGTACGAGGGGGGTTTCGACTGCGTATATCCGCATAAATGCGGATAGAACATTTAAACACCGATCCTTGACGGTCGGCGTACGCGGGTATGAGCAGTGCATGGACTGGGTCACCTGCGCGTATTCGGCTGCCTGCACCGGAGTCGCCACCAGGCCGTCCGGCCTCTGTCTCGCCCACCTGCCGCCGGAGGAGCTCGCGGAGACGCTCGCCCGCGTGGCCCCCGGCCGTCTGCTCGACCTGCGCGGCACGACGCTCACCGGCGACCTGCTCGGCAGGGTGCTGGAGGCGACCGGCGACCGGCTCGGGCGGGCGCGGATGGAGCGGGCCAGGTTCACCGGCGACGTACGCCTGTCGGGCGTCACCTTCGGCGGCGACGTCTCGCTCGACGACGCCCGCTTCGACCGGCTGGCCTCGTTCTTCGGCGCCCGCTTCGAGGGCAACGTCTCGCTGGCCGGCGCCCGTTTCGCGCGGGAGCTGTCCTTCCACGGCGTCGCGGTACGCGGGCACGTCTCGCTCGACCGGGCCGTCATGTCGCGCGACGCCTTGTTCAGCCAGGCCGACTTCGGGCACGGGCTGTCGTGCGAGCGGGCCAGGTTCGACGGCTACGCCACCTTCGACGGGGCACGACTCGGCGACGGGGGCGCCTTCCGCGGCGCGCGCTTCGGCCGCACCCTGTCCTTCCGCAAGGTCAGCGGCAACGCCGGGTTCGAGGCGGCGCACTTCGCGGCGGACGCGTACCTGTCGGCCACCGGGCGGCTGTCGCTGGCCCGCGCCCGCGCCGACGCGACCCTGGACGTCACGGTGGCGCGCTGCGGCGTGGACCTGCGCGGCGTGGAGGTGGCCGGCGCGACCGCGGTCAAGCTGACCGACTCCTCCGCCGACCTGGAGGGCGCGGTGCTGCGCGGCCCGGCCGTGGTGAGCGGCCGGGGCCGGTCGGGGGTGAGCTCGCTGCGCCAGGTCCAGGCGGCCGACCTGACGCTGCACGGGCTGGACCTGTCGGCCTGCCGGTTCGCCGGGATCGTCCATCCCGCGGGGGTGCGGGTCAAGGACTGCGCGTTCGCGCTCACGCCGCGCGGGGTGCAGGTGAGCCTGCGCTGGCCGGTGCTGCGCTGGTTCTCCCGGCGCAGCGTCCTCGCCGACGAGCGCGGCGCGGGCGGCGCGGGCGGCGAGCAGGCGGCCGGCGAGCAGGGCGTCTCCCCCGAGGCCCTGGCCGCGCTCTACGCCGGGCTGCGGCCCAGCGACCGCGCCACGGCCGCCGACTTCGCCTTCGCCGCGATGGAGATGCGCCGCCGGGCCGGCCACCGCTGGTGGCTGCCGGTGTCGTGGCTGCTGTTCGGCTACGGCCTGCGGCTCGGCCGGACGGCGGGCTGGTTAACCGCCCTGGCCACGGTTGCCCTGGTCGCCGTGCTGTGGACGTCGGCCGGCCACGCCTCCGCCATCCATCCCTGACCGGCCCCCGTCAGAGCGCGTCGACGATCTCGGCGATGCGCCGGTAGGCCGCCGAGCGCCAGCCGCCGCCCATGATCCGGCGTGACATCTGCTGCAGCTCGTCATCGGGGTCGAAGCCCTCGTGGTCGAGGAACATCCGGGTGCCCCGGCCCTCGGGCTCAAGCCGCCAGGTGACGGTCCAGTCGGCGCTCTTGCCGTCGCGCCAGCTCAGCTTCAGCAGCCGTTCCGGCTCCAGTTCCAGCACCTCGCAGTGGACCACGCCGTCGAATCCGACGGACTTCTTCGGCGTCGTACGGAAGGTGAAGCGGTGCCCGACCTCCGGCCGGAAGTCGCCGGGCATGAGCCATTTGGCGATCAGGTCGGGCTCGGTCAGCGCCCGCCACACCTTGGCGGGCGGGTGCGCGATGAACTGGTCGAGCCTGATCGCTGTGCGGTCCTCAGCGGTGCGGTCCTCAGCGGTGCGGTCCTCATCGGGAGCCGGCATCGTCGTCCTCCATCTCGTCGAGCAGGGTGGTCAGCGCGGCGAGCTTCTCGCGCCAGAAGCGTTCGTACGGGCCGAGCCAGTCACGGATCTCCATCAGCGGCGCGGGCTCCAGCCGGTAGAGCCGTTCCCTGCCCTTCCGCGTCTCGGCGACCAGCCCGGCGTCCCTGAGCACCTTCAGGTGCTCCGACACGCTGGGCCGGCTCATGGCGAACCGCTCGGCCAGCCGCCCGGCCGGCTGGCCGTCCTCCTCCAGCAGCAGGCGCAGCAGCTCGCGCCGGGCGGGGCTGGCGAGGGCGGCGAAGACGTGGTCGGCGCTCACCCCTGGCTCACGACGAAGCCGTTGCCGAACGGGTCGTGGAACAGCAGTTGCCGCCCCCAGGGCTGCTCGCTCGGGCCCTCGGCCTCGACGCCGTGCTCGCGCAGCCGCGCGGCCAGCTCGTCGAGGTCGGGCGCGGCCACGACGAGGCCGCCGATCGGGGCCATGTCAGGGAACCAGGAGGCGAGCAGGAGCGTGGTCTCGCCGCCCTTGGGGGCGACGGTGAGCCAGCGGCCCATGGGGAACGGGTTGTCGGCGCGCACCTCGAAGCCGAGGACGCCGGCGTAGAACTCCAGCGCCCGCTCCTGGTCGGCGACGGGCACGGTGACGGTCTGGATCGCGGATATCAGCATGTCCGCCACTATACGTAGGATTTTTCCTACATGACAAGCCTAGGCGACGCGACATATCAGGGAATTCCCGGAGTGACCGGCGGCAGGGGTCCTCCGTACAATTGGGATCATGCGCATCGACGACTACGTGGCCGAGCTGAACCGCGCGCTCGCCGGCCCGCCCGGTCCCAGGCGGGACCTGATCGTCGAGGCGCGCGACAGCCTCACCGACGCCGCCGACGCGCTGGAGGCCGAGGGCCTGGACCGGGCGGAGGCGGAGCGGGTGGCGGTGGCCGGGTTCGGGCCGGTCGAGGAGATCGCCCCGGGCTACCAGGCGGAGCTGACCTGCGCCGCCGGGCGGCGGCTCGGCACCCTGCTGCTCGTCGGCGTGCCGATCACCGTGCTCATGTGGTCGGTGCTGTGGCGGCTCTACCCGGCGCCCGAGACCGCCTGGCTGGCCAAGCCCGGCTGGTACGTGGCGGTCTCACGGCTGCTCGACGCCGCGCAGCTCGCCGTCGGCCTGTACGGCGGGCTGGTGCTGCTCGCACTGGGCCGGGGCGCGCGGTGGATCCGCCGGCCGCGCCTGCTCACCAGGTCGCTGGCGGTGACGGTGTGGATCTCACTGCCGGTCACGAGCGGGCTGGGCCTGCTGCTGACGTACGGCGCGAGCCAGCCCAACACGCTCTCGGCACTGCCGACGCTGCTGGCCAACCTGGTGACCGCCGCGCTGTGGGGGCTGCAGATCTATGGGGCCTCCCGCTGCCTGCGCCTCACCCGCCCCGTCGTGACGCCCTGCCCGGCAGTGTCAGCCTGAGAGCCCGTCGGCGTCAGCCTGAGGGCGGAGCCTCGGGACGCAGCACGCCGCCGATGACGCTGGCGAACTCGCGCCAGGCCGAGCGCTCCCCTTCGAGCTGCCTCCTGCCCGAGTCGGTCAGCCGGTAGGTGCGCCGCTTGCGCCCGCCCACGGTCGCCCATTCGCTGGACAGGTGGCCGATGCGCTCCAGCCGGCGCAGCGCGGGGTAGACCGTGCCGGTCGGCACGCTCAGCGCGCCGCCGCTACGCTCCTGCAGCGCCTCGATGATGGCGTAGCCGTGCAGCGGCTCGCGCTCCAGCACGGCGAGCAGCAGTGCGTCCATGTGCCCGCGCAGCGCGTCCGGGTTCATGTCTCAGATCTTAGGCAACCGATCGTCACATAGACAGCCTACATGTAGGCCGTCTATATGTAGAGTGTCTATATGTAGGCAGGCACAACTATCGATCGGACCGGAGCCGGAATGGACGTACTCGACCTGGCACGCACGCAGTTCGCCGTGACCGGCGGGCTGCACTTCCTGTTCGTCGTGCTCACACTGGGGATGGCGCCGCTGGTCGCGCTCATGCACACCCGCTGGGCGGTGACGGGCCGGCCGCAGCACGAGGCGATGACCCGCTTCTGGGGGCAGATCTACGTCATCAACTACGCGCTCGGCATCGTGACCGGGCTGGTGATGGAGTTCCAGTTCGGCCTGGCGTGGAGCGGGCTGTCCCACTACGCCGGTGACGTCTTCGGCGCGCCGCTCGCCATGGAGACGCTGCTGGCCTTCTTCCTGGAGTCCACGTTCCTCGGGCTGTGGATCTTCGGCTGGGGCCGGCTGCCCCGGTGGCTGCACCTGGCGTGCATCTGGCTCGTGACGCTCACCGCGTACGCGAGCGCGTTCTTCATCATGCTGGCCAACTCGTTCCTGCAGAACCCGGCCGGGTCCGTCGCCCGCGACGGCCGGCTGGAGCTGGTCGACTTCGGCGCCCTGCTGACCAACAAGGCGCTGGTGTTCTCCTTCCCGCACGTCGTGGCGGCCGGGCTGTTCACCGGCGGCATGGTGCTGGTCGGGGCGAGCGCGTACATGCTGCGGCGGCGCACCGAACAGGTGGAGTTCTTCACCCGCTCGATGCGCCTCGGCGTGGTGACGGCCGCGATCGGCATCACGTTCACGATGGGCTTCGGCTACGCCCAGTTCGCCGGGGTGCAGGACGGCAAGTGGGACAACATCGGAGCGGCGCTCGGACTGGCCCTCATGATGGAGGTCGGGCAGCTGCTCGGGCTGGTCGTGCTGCTCGTCATGCTGCCGCTGATCCGCTTCCTGCCGCGCTGGCGGTGGGCGCACCCGCTGCTCATCGCGATGACGCCGCTGCCGTTCGTGCTGTCCATCGCCGGGTGGGTGGCCAGGGAGGTCGGGCGGCAGCCGTGGATGATCTGGGGCAAGCTGACCGTCGCCGACGCCATGACGCCCGGACTCACGGCGGGCATGGTCACCGCCTCGCTGGCCGGGTTCGCGGGCGTGCTGGGGCTGCTCGCGGTCGTCGACTACGTGCTCATCGCGCGGGCGATCCGGCGCGGGCCGCGTGAGCCCGACCTCGGCGCCGGCGAGCCCGGCGAGACGCGCGCCCCCGCGCTGAGCCTTTAGGGAGGACTGACATGGAAATGATCTGGTTCGCCTTCTTCGCGGTGCTGCTGGTCGGCTACTTCGCGCTGGAGGGCTTCGACCTCGGGGTCGGGCTGCTGCTGCCGCTGCTCGGGCGCACCCGCGAGGGGCGCGACCGCATGGTGGCGGCGATGGCGCCGTACATGCTCGCCAACGAGGTGTGGCTGGTGGCCGTGGCGGGGACGCTGTTCGGGGTCTATCCGGAGCTGGAGGGCGAGGTGCTGTTCGCGCTCTACCCGGTGGTGGTGGCGATGCTGCTGAGCTGGGTGCTGCGCGACGCCGGCCTGTGGTTCCGCCGCCGCGCGGACGGGCGCGCGTGGCGCGGCTTCTGGGACGCGATGATCGCCTTCGGGTCGCTGGGGCTGTCGTTCGGATGGGGCATGGCGCTGTACGCCGCGTCCACCGGGTTCACCACCTCGCCGATGCACCCGCTGGGGCTGATGCTGGGCATGGTGGTGACGCTGCTGTTCGCCTGGCACGGGTGGACGTTCCTGGCCTGGCGGACGCCGGGCGAGTTCGGCGCGACCCGGCCGGGGCGGGCGCTGGTGGTGTCGGGGGTCGTGGCGGCGCTGCCCGCGGCCGGAGTGCTGGCCGGGGCGATGCCGTACCTGATGGAGCACAGTGCGTCCGCGGCTACGTTGAATGTGCTCAGTCTCATGGTCCTGCCGTTCGCACCCATCATGCTGGGCGCGCAACTATGGGTATGGCGCACTTTCCGCCCAGGGAAGGACGCCTTCCGGCTCCCGTCGTTCTTCTGAGGACACGTGCACAAGGATCTTCTGCGGCTCATGCGGGCCGAGCGGGCGGTACGCCTCCACCTGGCCGTCACGCTGGTGGCGGCCGTACTGGCCGGGCTGCTCGTGCTGGTCCAGGCCGAGCTGCTGGCCGGGGTGCTGTCCGGCCGCTTCACCGCCGCCGCGCTGGGGGCGGTGGCCGCCGTCGTCGGCGTGCGGGCGCTGCTCGCCTGGACGCAGGGCGTCTTCGCCGGGCGCACCGCGACCGGCGTGAAGTCGGCGCTGCGCCGCCGGCTGCTCGCCCGGCTGCGCGAGCTGGGTCCTGGAGGGCTGGCCGCGCACCGCTCGGGCGAGCTGGTCACTCTGACCGGGCGCGGCCTCGACGGCCTGGACGCCTACCTCACCGGCTACCTGCCGTCTATCGCGGTGGCCGGGGTGGTGCCGATCGCCGTGCTGGTCCGGTTGTTCGCCGCCGACCTCGGCAGCGCGGTCATCGTGCTCGTCACGCTCCCGCTCATCCCGATCTTCGGCGCGCTCGTCGGCATGACGACCAAGGCGGTCACCGAGCGCCAGTACCTCGCGCTGTCGCGGCTCGGCGGGCACTTCCTCGACGTCGTACGCGGCCTGCCCACGCTGCGCGCCTTCGGCCGGGCCCGCTACCAGGCCGGCGTCATCCGGCAGGTGGCCGAGGCCCACCGGAGCGCGACCATGCGCACGCTGCGGGTGGCGTTCCTGTCGTCGCTGGTGCTGGAGCTGTGCGCGTCGCTGTCGCTGGCGCTGGTGGCGGTGCCGATCGGGCTGCGGCTGCTCGGCGGCTCGCTGGACCTCACGACGGCGCTGCTGGTGCTGCTGCTGGCGCCGGAGGCGTACCTGCCGCTGCGGGCCATGGGGACGCGCTTCCACGCCTCCATGGAGGGCGTGGCGGCGGCCGACGCGGCCTTCGCCGTACTGGACACAGCAGAGGACACGCGGCGCGAGAGCGCCGGCACGGCCGCGCCGGCCTCGGCGGGCCCGCCGGAGATCCGGCTGGAGAACGTCACCGTACGCTATCCGGGACGCGAGGCCGCCGCGCTGGAGGACGTCACGCTCACCATCGCGCCCGGGGAGCGGGTGGCGCTGGTGGGCGAGAGCGGCGGCGGCAAGAGCACGCTGCTGCACCTGCTGCTCGGGTTCGTGGAGCCGGCCGCGGGCCGGGTGCTCGTGGACGGCGCCGACCTGCGGGAGCTGGACCCGGCGGGGTGGCGGGCGCGGCTGGCGTTCGTGGCGCAGCGGCCGCACCTGTTCGCCACGTCGGTCGCGGACAACATCCGCCTCGGCGCGCCCGGGGCCTCCGACGAGGACGTACGCCGCGCCGCCGAGGCCGCGCACGCCGACTTCGTGGCCGCGCTCCCCCAGGGCTTCGCGACCGTGGTCGGCGAGCGGGGCGCGAACCTGTCGGCCGGGCAGCGCCAGCGGGTGGCGCTGGCCCGCGCCTTCTGCCGGCCCGAGGCGTCCGTGCTGCTCCTGGACGAGCCCACGGCCCGCCTGGACGGGCGCAGCGAGGCGGCGGTGGTCGCGGGCACGGCCGAGCTGGCACGGGGCCGTACGGCCGTCATCGTCGCCCACCGGCCGGCGATGATCGACCTGGCTGACCGCATCATCCGCCTGCACGCCGGCCGCGTCGTCGCCGACACCGCAGGCGTCGAGCCCGACACCGGGCGGCGCGTGGCGGCTGTTCATGGCGAGAGCGGGGGCGAGGCATGAGGCGGGTCATGGGCAAGCGGCTGGTGTGGGCCGTGCTGGCCGGGGCGGCGGCGGATCTGGCCGGGCTCGGGCTGATCGCGGCGGCGGCCTGGCTGATCACCAGGGCCGCCCAGCAGCCGCCGCTGGCCGCGCTGAGCGTGGCGATCGTGGCGACCAGGGCGTTCGCGACGGGCAAGGGCGTCTTCCGCTACGTCGAGCGCCTCACCGGTCACGACGTGGCCCTGCGCGCCCAGGCCGGCACCCGCGAGGACCTCTACGGCGCGCTGATCCCGCCGCAGCGGCCCCGCCACGGCGGCGCCGACCTGCTGAGCCGCATGGTGGACGACACCGAGGCGGTGCAGGACCTGCTGGTGCGCTGCCTGCTGCCGGCCGCCGCGGCGGCCGTGGCCGGGCTGGCGGCCGTGATCGTCGGGCTGACCATCCTGCCGCTGGCGGCGCTGGTGCTGGTGGCCGGGCTGGCGCTGGCCGGGCTCGCGCTGCCCGCGGGCACGGCGGCGGCCGCCCGCCGCTGGGCGGCCAGGATCGCGCCGGCCCGCGCCGAGCTGGCGGGCCGGGTGGCGGACCTGGTGCACGGGTCGGCGGACCTGGCCGCGTACGGGGCCGACGAGGCGGCCCTGCGCCGGGCGGAGGCGGCCGACGAGGCGCTGGCCGCGCTCGAACGCCGCCAGGCCCGCGTGCACGCCGCCGCGCTCGCCGGGGGCACCCTGCTGCAGGGCCTGACCGTCGCCGCCGTGGTGCTGCTCGCCCAGGGCGCGCAGGTGGGCTCGGTCGGCACGGCGGTGCTCGCGCTGACCGCGCTGGTGTCGTTCGAGCCGGTGCTGCCGCTCGCGGCGGCGGGCGAGCGGATGGCGGGCATCACGGCGGCGCTGCGCCGGCTGCGCGAGGTACGCGCCGCGGCCCCGGCCGTCGCCGACCCCGCCGCCCCCGCGCCGCGGCCGGAGTCCCCGCTGACCGTCGAGGTCGAGGACCTGGTCGTCCGCCACTCCCCCGCCCCCGAGGAGACCCGGCCCGCGCTGGACGGCGTGTCGCTGCGGCTCACGCCCGGCAGGCGGGTCGCGATCGTCGGGCCGAGCGGCGCGGGCAAGAGCACCCTGCTGGCGGCGCTGATGCGGCTGGTGGAGCCGGAGTCCGGGCGCATCACGGTCAACGGCGCGGACGTCCGCGACCTGGCCGGCGACGACGTGCGGGAGCTCATGACCGGGCTCACCCAGGACCCGTACATCTTCCGTACGACGCTGCGCGACAACCTGCGGCTGGCCGGCCCCGACGCCGGCGACGAGCGGCTGCGCCGGGCCGTGGACGACGCCCGGCTCGGCGACTGGGTGGAGCGCACCGGCTGGGACGCCGAGCTGGGCGAGGACGGCAGGACCGTCTCGGGCGGCCAGCTCCAGCGCCTGGCCCTGGCGCGGGCCCTGCTGTACGACCCGCCGGTGCTCCTGCTGGACGAGCCCGCCGAGGCCCTGGACGAGGAGACCGCCGACCGGCTGATGGCCGATTTGCTCGACGTCACCAGGGACCGTACGACGTTGCTGGTCACCCACCGGCTCAAGGGCCTGGAGTCGGTGGACGAGGTCGTGGTGCTGGAGGAGGGCCGGGTCACCCAGCGTGGCCGGCACGACGAGCTGGTGGCCGTCCCGGGCTACTACCGCGACCTGTGGGAGTCCGAGGTCCTCACCCGGAGATAGCCGGTCCCGTACGGCCGGATGTTGTGTTGGCGGCGCAATCAGGTTTATGATTCAAACCAGTTTGGCCGACCGAGGAGTTTGCATGCTTGATGACGACGAGCGGCCCCCCACCCCTGAGGAGACGCTGCGCGTCATCGAGGCTCAGCAGGCCGCCGCGGCCCGGCACATCTACATCGACCCGCTGCTGCTCTACCTGCCCTGGGGGGTCGCCTGGCTGGTCGGCTTCACCGCGCTGTTCCTGCACATCGGGCTCGACGGGCGGTCCTACGCGCCGATCAGCCAGGGCGCGGCGGTGTCCCTGCTGACCGCCGCCCAGCTCGTGGCCGGCGCGGTGGCCGCCTACGGCATCACCCGCGCCAACCGGCAGGTCCGCGGCACGACCAGGGACCGGGGCTCGATGTACGGCTGGACGTGGTTCGCCGGGCTCTCGCTGACGGCCGTGCTCGACGTCCGGCTCTCGCCCCTGGTGCCGGCGGCGGAGAGCCAGCTGCTCTGGGGCGGCTCGATGCTGACGATCGTGGCGGTGCTCTACATGGCGGGCGGCGCCGTGTGGTCCAGCCGCCAGATGTTCTCCGTCGGCGTCTGGACCGCCGCCGTCAACCTGCTGGGCATCCTGCTCGGCCCCGGCTGGCACGCGCTGCTGACGGCGGTGCTGCTCGGCGGCGGGTTCATCGTGGCGGGCCTGTGGTGGAGGCGCCGCTCATGACGGCGGACCAGGCGCCGCCCGAGCTCGACCCGGTCATCCACGCGCAGGCGAGGCTACGGGTGGTCGCCGCGCTCAACGTGCTCGGCGACGGGGACGAGATGACCTTCGGCTCGCTCAAGGACCTGCTCGGCATGACGGCCGGCAACCTCTCGGTCCACCTGACGAAGCTGGAGGAGGCGGAGTACGTCCGCATCACCAAGACCCACAGGGGCCGCACCCCGGTCACGTACGTCGCGCTGACGACGCGCGGACGGCTGGCCTTCGAGGACTACACCAGGGCGATCCGCGCCCTGATCGACCCCGCTGGAGGAACCACATGACAGTCCTCGCCAGGGCCGTCGAGGCCGGCCGCCGCTACGGCGACGTGCCGGCACTCGACCGCGTCTCGCTGGACATCAGGGCCGGTGAGCTCGTCGGCCTGCTCGGCCCGAACGGCGCCGGCAAGTCCACCCTGATCAACCTGTTCGTCGGCCTGCGCCGCCCGTCCTCGGGCACGGTCGAGCTGCTCGGCGGCTCGCCGCTGGACCCGGCGCGGCGGCGGGCCATCGGCGTGACCCCGCAGGAGACCGGCCTGCCCGAGTCGTTAAGGGTCGGCGAGATCGTCGGCTTCGTCTCGGCGCACTTCCCCGACCCGGTGGAGCGGGGCGAGCTGCTGGCCAGGTTCGGCCTGGAGGACCTGGCGCGGCGGCAGGTCGGCGGCCTGTCGGGCGGGCAGCGGCGGCGGCTGGCCGTGGCGCTCGCCTTCGCCGGCCGCCCGCGCCTGGTCTTCCTGGACGAGCCCACCACCGGCCTCGACGTCGAGGCCAGGCGGACGCTGTGGGACGGCATCAGGTCCTTCCAGCAGGAGGGCGGCACCGTGCTGGTGACCAGCCACTACCTGGAGGAGATCGAGGCACTGGCCGAGCGGGTCGTGGTCATCGGCCACGGACGGGTGCTGGCCGACGACACGGTGGCCGCGGTACGCGACTTCGTCGGCGTCCGCAAGGTGTCGCTCACCGCCGCGGACCTGCCCGAGCTGCCCGGCGTCCTCGGCTCCGAACGCCGTGACGGCCGGATCGAGCTGCTCACCGCCGACCCCGACCGGCTGGTGGTCGAGCTGGTGCGCAGCGGGGCCCCGTTCTCCGGGCTGGAGATCCGGCCCACCACCCTGGAGGAGGCCTTCCTGGCCCTCACCGCCACGTCCGGCCAGAAGGAGAGCGCCCATGTCTAACCTGGTCGTCGCGCACACCCGCTATCTCCTGCTGGAGCAGATCAGGGTCCCGATCGGGCTGCTGGCCAGCTCGTTGTTCCCGGCCGTGTCGATGGTGGCGTTCGTGGTGCCGTTCGCCGGACAGGACCCGGTGGCGGCGACCACCGCGACCGGCTCGCTGATGTTCTTCGGCTCGATGTCGGCGGCGCTGATCGGGCTCGCCATCTCGGTGTCGCAGGACCGCGAGCTGCCGTGGAACCCCTACCTGCGTACCCTGCCCGCCGGGCCGTTCCCGCGCTTCGCCGGGCGAATGCTCTCGACGCTCGCCGTGATGCTGGTGTCGGTGGTCCCCGTGATCCTGGTGGCCGCGCTGTTCACCGAGGCGACGATCACGCCGGCGCGGCTGCTGCTCGGGCTGGGCGCGCTGGTCGCGGGGAGCGTGCCGTTCATGCTGATGGGGCTGCTCGTCGGGCTGCTGCTGTCGTCGAAGGCCGCCATGGCGGTGGCGCAGGTGCTGTTCTTCCCGATGGCGATCGTGGGCGGGCTGCTGCTGCCGCCGCAGATCCTGCCGGCGTTCGTGCAGGTCGTCTCGCCGTACGTGCCGACCAGGGGCGCGGCCGAGCTGATCTGGTGGGCGGTCGCCGGGACCACTCCCGGCACCGTGCCGCTGGTGATGCTGGCGGTCTGGACGGTCGCCATGGCGGTGGCCGCCGCGTGGGCGTACCGGCGGGACGAGGGCCGGCGTTTCTCCTGATCCCGGCACGAATGGGGGGGTGTGCCGCCGAGTCCGCAGCGATCTCGACGGCACACCCGTCCAAGAGGGGGTCCTGTTATTTCTTCTCGACGAGGGTGACGGTGGCGTCGTGGGCCTGCCCGTCCCTCATATATGTGATCTTGACCGCTTGACCGGGTTTGAAACCTCTGACCTGTCCAACAACCGTATCGCCCCCGTCAACCGCCTTGTCGTTGATTTTGGTGATGAGGTCGCCCTGCCGCAGACCTGCCTTCTCCGCGGGGCTTCCGGCGGTGATCTCCCTGATCAGGGCGCCGGGAACGTCGCCTGTCGCGTCCGTCACACTGACGCCGAGGAAGGCGTGGGTGACCTTGCCGGAGCTGATGAGCTGGTCGGCCACCTGCTTGGCGGTGTTGACCGGGATGGCGAAGCCGACGCCGCCGCCGGCCGCCTCCGAGGCGATCGCGGTGTTGATGCCGATCAGCTCGCCGGCCGCGTTGACCAGCGCGCCGCCCGAGTTGCCCGGGTTGATCGAGGCGTCGGTCTGGATGGCGCCGCCGATCGTGGTCGGCTCCTCGCTCTGACCCTGCTGCTGCTCCTGGCCCCAGCCGGGCGGCAACTGCTGACGCTGCTCGCCGCCGACCGTCAGGGTGCGGTCGAGGGCGCTGACGATGCCCCTGGTGACGGAGCCGTCGAGGCCGAGCGGGCTGCCGATGGCGAGCACGTCGTCGCCGACCTTGAGCTGGTCGCTGTCGCCGAGCGCGGCCTTGGTCAGCCCGGAGGCACCCTCTGCGCGGATGACGGCGAGGTCCGTGGCCGGGTCGGTGCCCACCACACTGGCCTTGGCCGTCTTGCCGTCGCTGAACTTGACCGTCATCTGCCCGCCGCCCTGGGCGGCTCCGACGACGACGTGGTTGTTGGTCAGAATGAGGCCGTCCTCCGACAGCACCACGCCGGAGCCCTCGCCGCTCTGACCCTGGATCATCACCACGCTGGGCTGCACCTTGGCCGCCACCTCGGCGACGGTCAGGTCACTGGAGGCGGTCTTGAAGACCGGGCTCGGCGCGCTGGGGTTGGAGGTGGTGGTGACGGAGACGGGGTCCGGCTGGAACGCGTTGACGACGACACCGCCGACGATCCCGCCGCCGATGGCCGCTGCCGCCAGCGCGAGCCCGGCGACGGCCTTGCCGCCGTAGAAGGGCTTCTTCGGGGGCGCGGGGGGCGGCGGGGGCGGCTGCTCCATGATGATCGTGTCCCGCCGGGGAAAGCCCCCGGCGGCCGGCGGGGTGGCGCCGAACTGGCTCCAGCCGGTGCCCTGCTCGCGAGGCTCGTTCGCGTCCATCTGTCATCTCCTCGAGGGTTCTCTGACTCAAGGGTGCCAAGGCGCGCGTAAGACCTGGTTAAGCCTCTGATCAGAACTCCATGAGAAGGCCGATGGAGCGATGTGCGCGAAGGTTACGGCGTCAGCGGGGGCAGGACGCCGATTCCGCGCAGAACCCCCACCAGCAGGGTGACGGCGATGCTGGTGAAGAGCACCCAGATCCATACCTGCCGGTAGAGGCGGGCCATCCGCCGCACCTCACGCCATTCGCGATCGTTGGCGCGCTTGGCACGTAAGTGGGCGATGTGGGCGCGGCTCGTGACCTTCAGCCTGCTGCGGTCGATCTGCTCTCCCGGCATGATCCCATTCTCGCAGGACGGGGCGGCCCCGGAAATGGGCCGCCCCGCACGGGTTCAGGAGCGGGCGGGCCAGTACTCGTCGCGCAGCAGGCGCTTGTAGAGCTTGCCCGTGGGGTGGCGGGGCAGCTCGCGGCGGAAGTCGATCGACTTCGGGCACTTGTAGTGGGCCAGGCGCTCGCGGCAGTACGCGATCAGCTCCGCCTCCAGCTCAGGGCCCGCCTCGTCCATGGAGACCGGCTCGACCACGGCCTTGACCTGCTCGCCCATCTCCTCGTCCGGCACGCCGAAGACGGCCACGTCGGCGACCTTGGGGTGCACCGACAACACGTTCTCGGCCTCCTGCGGGTAGATGTTCACGCCGCCGGAGATGATCATGTACGAGCGGCGGTCGGTGAGGTAGAGGAAGCCGTCCTCGTCGAGGTAGCCGATGTCGCCGAGGGTGGTCCAGCCGCGGCCCTTCGGGTCCTGCGCGGAGCGGGTCTTGTCCGGGTCGCCGTGATACTCGAAACGGCCGCCGTTCTCGAAGAAGATGGTGCCGTGCGTGCCCGCGGGCACGTCCTCGCCCTCCTCGTCGCAGATGTGCACGACGCCGAGCAGGGAGCGGCCGACGGTGCCCTTGTGCTTGAGCCAGTCCTCGGGGCCGACGTAGAGGAAGCCGTTGCCCTCGGTGCCCGCGTAGTACTCGTGGATGATCGGCCCCCACCAGTCCATCATCTGCTCCTTGACGGGCACGGGGCAGGGCGCGGCGGCGTGGATGGCGTACTTGAGCGAGGACAGGTCGTACCTGGCCCGGGTCTCCTCGGGCAGCTTCAGCATCTTGATGAACATGGTCGGCACGAGCTGCGAGTGCGTGACCTTGTGGCGCTCCACCAGCGCCAGGTACTGCTCGGGGTCGAAGCGTTCCATGACCACGACCGTCGCGCCGAGGCGCTGGAACGTCATGCAGTAGCGCAGCGGGGCGGCGTGGTAGAGGGGCGCGGGCGAGAGGTAGACGCTGTCGGCGGAGGGCGCGAACAGCGCCGAGATGAGCTGGAGCAGCATCCCGGGCTCTTCCAGGGGGCCGTGCGACGCGGGCACCTTGACGCCCTTGGGGCGGCCGGTGGTGCCCGAGGAGTAGAGCATGTCGGCGCCGGTGCACTCGTCCTCGACCGGCGTCACCGGCTGCCCGGCGACGGCCTCCTCGTACGAGTCGAAGCCCTCTGCGACGCCGCCGATCATCAGGCGCAGCTCGACCTTGGGCGTGGCGCCGGCGATCGAGGCGGCCACGTCGGCCAGGTCCGCGCTGGAGATGAAGACCCTCGCGCCGCAGTTGTCCACGATGTAAGCCAGCTCGTCGGTCTGCAGCCGGGAGCTAATGGGCGTGTAGTACAGGCCCGACCGGTGCGCCGCCCAGGCGATGGACAGGAAGTGCGGGTGGTTGGTGAGCATGAACGCGATGTGGTCGCCCGGCCGTAGCCCGGCGGCGCGGAACAGGTGCGCCAGCCGGTTCGACTCCTCGTCCAGCTCGCGGTAGGTGACGATCCGCCCGGAGCCCGCCATGACCACAGCGGGCTTGTCGGGGGTGACTGCTGCGATGGCTCCCGGATGCATGACTAGAACAGTATTCGGCAGGCGGGCGGGCGCGCCAGCACGCGGACGCCGCCCGCCCGTCATCCTTCCCGGTCAACCCGGGGGGACCTACTCGGCCGGGATGACCGAGCCTTCGTACTTCTGCTGGATGAACTCCTTGGTCTTCGGGTCCTGCAGCAGCTTGCCGAGGGTGACGATGCCGGCGTCCTTCTCGTGGCCGGCCTGCACGACCAGGCCGTTGACGTACGGGTTGCCCTCGGTCTTCTCCAGCGCGAGCGCCTGCGAGGCGGGCTTGAGCCCGGCTTCGAGCGCGTAGTTGCCGTTGATCACGGCGGCGTCCACGTCGTCCAGCGAGCGCGGGAGCTGTGCCGCCTCCAGCGCCTTGAAGGTCAGGTTCTTCGGGTTGGCGGCGACGTCGCGCTCGGTGGCCGCGGTGCCGACGCCGTCCTTGAGCGTGACCACGCCGTTGTCGGCGAGCAGCTTGAGCGCGCGGCCGAGGTTGGTGGCGTCGTTCGGCAGGGCCACGGTGGCGCCGCTCGGCAGCGCGGACAGCTCGGTGACCTTCTTGGAGTAGAGGCCCAGCGGCTCCAGGTGCACGGGGGCGGCGAAGGCGAGCTTGGTGCCCTTGGAGGCGTTGAAGTCGTCCAGGTACGGCTTGTGCTGGAAGAAGTTGGCGGTGAGCTGCCCCTCGTCGAGCTGCACGTTCGGCTGCACGTAGTCGGTGAACTCCACGATCTCCAGCTTGAGCCCGGCGGCGGGGGCCAGGTTCTCCTTGACGAAGTTCAGGATCTCCGCGTGCGGCACGGGGCTCGCGCCCACCTTGAGCACGGTGTCGGCGGACTCGGCGGTCTTGCCGCCCGCCTCCGGCGCGGCGTCCGTCGCGGACTGCGACGTACCGCATGCGGCGAGCGACAACGACAGGGCGACGACGCCCAGGACACGGCGGATGTTCATGATTTCTTCCTTACTTGTGCGATAGACGCCGGGCGACCCAGTCGCCCAAGCTCTGCAGGAGTTGCACGATGACGATGAGCAGCACGACGGTGACGATCATCAGCAGCGTCTCGAAGCGCTGGTAGCCGTAGCGGACGGCGAGGTCGCCGAGCCCGCCGCCGCCGAGCGTGCCGGCCATGGCGGAGTAGCCGATGAGCGCGACGACGGTCACCGTCAGCCCGGCGACCAGGCCGGGCAGGGCCTCGGGCAGCAGGACCTTGCGCACGACGGTGGCCCGGCTCGCGCCCATGGCCTGGGCGGCCTGGACGACGTCCGTCCCGACCTCGCGCAGCGCGGTCTCCACCAGCCGGGCGAAGAACGGCACCGCCCCGACGGTGAGCGGCACGACGAACGCGGCGGTCCCGATGGTGGTGCCGACGACCAGCCGGGTGAACGGGATGATCGCGATCATCAGCACGATGAACGGCAGCGACCGCCCGATGTTGACCACGAACCCGAGCGCCGCCCTGAGCGCGGGCGCCGGCCGCAGCCCGCCCCGGTCGAGCACGACGAGCGCCACGCCGATCGGCAGCCCGAACAGCACGGTGAACAGCGTGGACCAGCCCACCATCTGGGCCGTCTCCACCGTCGCCGGCCACAGCAGCGGCAGCATCTCTTCCCAGGTCACGCGGCCTCCTCCACGATCAGTCCGGACGCGCGCAGGTACGCGAGCGCCGCTCCGGCCTCCGAGCCGTCCAGCGCGACGCGCAGCCGCCCGACCGAGTCGCCGGCCAGCTCCTCGATCGAGCCGCCCAGGATGCTGAGGTCCACGTCGAACCTGCGCACGACCTCCGACACCACCGGCCGGCCCGCCTGCCCGGCGAACGTCAGCGTCACGGAACCGGCGGGCGCCGGCTCGGGCAGCGGGAAGATCTCCCTGGTCAGGCGGGATCCGGGGGTTCGGACGAGGTCGGCGATGGTCCCGGACTCCTCGACACGGCCGCCGGTCATGATGGCGACGGAGTCGCAGATGCTCTTGACCACGTTCATCTCGTGGGTGATGAGCAGGATCGTCAGGCCCAGCTCGGCGTTGAGCCGCTTGAGCAGGGCCAGGATCTGCTGCGTGGTGGCCGGGTCGAGCGCGGAGGTGGCCTCGTCCGACAGCAGCACCGACGGGTTGCCGGCGAGCGCGCGGGCGATGCCGACGCGCTGCTTCTGCCCGCCGGAGAGCTGGTGCGGGCGGTGCCCGCCGCGGCCCTCCAGCCCGACCAGCTCCAGCAGCTCGCCGACGCGGCGCTCGCGCTCGGCCCTGGACACGCCCATGATCTCCAGCGGGAACGCGACATTGCCCGCGACCGTGCGCGAGGACAGCAGCGCGAAGTGCTGGTGGATCATGCCGATGCGGCGGCGGGCGCGGTTGAGCTCGGTCTCGCGCAGCGCGGTCAGGTCCTGGCCGGCGACGGTGACGGTGCCCGCGTCGGGGCGTTCGAGCAGGTTGACGCAGCGCAGCAGCGTGCTCTTGCCCGCGCCGCTCTGGCCGAGGACGCCGAAGATCTCGCCTTCGCGGACGTCGAGGTCGACGCCGTCGAGCGCGACGACGTCGCCGTACTGCTTGCGCAGGCCGGAAGCCTGGATCACGGAAGAACTACCCCACGACTGAGGGCGGCCGGGGCCGCGGAGATGGACGACAACGGGCGGAGGAACCGGCCGGCGTCAGCGGGTGCCCGGAGGGAACGGCAGGTGGGTCAGCCTGCGCAGCACGAACACGGGGGCGATCATCAGGACCTTCGGAAGGAGAACGGGCGGGCGGGGGCGGTCGGGGTCAGCGGGCCGGCATTCGTCCCATACGCATGCGACAACACAGGGCCGCCCCGGGGGCGCCTTCGTCGTTCGCGTATGCCTCGTTCACGCCCGTGCCAACGGCCGGTGAGGAGCGCATATTCCGGACCACTCATGTGATTCACGTCACGACATTCATATCGCTGGAGATGTATCGGTAGCGATGTAATATGCCGGACCATGAACATCGCGAGGATGCGCAGACTCGGACGACGGCTGATGGAGCTCGCCAAGGCCACGGAGAGCGAGGTGGGCGAGCCGGTGCTCACCCCCGGCGAGGAGGCCGTCTTCGTGGACGTGCTCCGCCATCCGGACAGCGCGGTGCGCGAGATCCAGGCCCGCACCGGCTTCGCGCAGAGCCACGTGTCGGCGTCCGTGGCGCGCATGCGCGAGCGCGGCGTCCTGGAGACCAGGCCCGACCCGGCCGACGGCCGGCGTACGCAGGTGCGGGTGGCCAACCGGACCGTGCACGCGCTGTTCCGGCGGGCGACCAGCCCGGTGGACGAGGTCGTCGGGGCCGCCCTGCGCGACCCCGCCGACACCGCGCGGGCGGTCGCGCTGCTGACCGAGCTGGAGTCGTTGCTGATCACCGACGAGTCACACGGCGCTGGATGAAACCGGCAACGCCCGCCGTCCCTCGGTGAGGGACGGCGGGCGTGGTCCTGCGAGATCCGCCCGCCTGGGACGGCGGGGCGTGGACTCGCGGGGCCGGTCAGGCCGCGACGGTGGTCCCGACCTGGGCCGGCGTCAGCGCGAGGTCCAGCACCTCGCGCACGTCGCTGACCGCGTGGATGGTCAGCTCGCCGCGGACCTCCTCGGGCACGTCGTCCAGGTCCGGCTCGTTGCGGGCCGGGATCAGGACGGTGGTGATGCCCGCCCGGTGCGCGGCCAGCAGCTTCTGCTTGACGCCGCCGATCGGCAGGACCCGCCCGGTCAGCGAGATCTCACCGGTCATGGCCACGTCGCTGCGGACCTGGCGGCCGGACAGGAGCGAGGCCAGCGCGGTCGTCAGCGTCACACCCGCCGAGGGACCGTCCTTCGGGACGGCGCCCGCCGGGAAGTGCACGTGCACCGACCGGTCCTTCAGCGCCGTGACCGGCAGCTCCAGCTCCGCGCCGTGCGAGCGCAGGTAGGAGAGCGCGATCCTGGCCGACTCCTTCATCACGTCGCCGAGCTGGCCGGTGAGCGTGAGCCCGGTCTCGCCGGTCTCCGGGTCGGCCAGCGACGCCTCCACGTAGAGGACGTCTCCCCCGGCCCCGGTGACGGCCAGGCCGGTGGCGACGCCCGGCACCGAGGTGCGCTGGGCGGTCTCCGGCAGCGACGACTCCGGCACGAACCGCGGCCGGCCGAGGTATTCGACCAGGTCGGCCTCGCCGACCGTGACCGGCAGCTCGTCCTTGGCGGCCACCTTGCGCAGCACCCGGCCGACCGCCCGCTCCAGCGAGCGCACGCCGGCCTCACGGGTGTACTCGGCGGCCAGCCTGCGCAGCGCGGCCTCCTCGACGACGACCTCCTCGGCGCTCAGCCCGGCCAGCTCCCGCTGCCTGGGCAGCAGGTGGTCGCGGGCGATGGCGACCTTCTCGTCCTCGGTGTAGCCGTCGAGCGTGACGACCTCCATGCGGTCGAGCAGCGGGCCCGGGATGGCCTCCAGGACGTTCGCCGTCGCCAGGAAGAGCACGTCCGACAGGTCGAGCTCGACCTCCAGGTAGTGGTCGCGGAAGGTGTGGTTCTGCGCCGGGTCGAGCACCTCCAGCAGCGCGGCCGTCGGGTCGCCGCGGTAGTCGGCGCCGACCTTGTCGACCTCGTCGAGCAGGACGACCGGGTTCATCGAGCCGGCCTCGCGGATGGCCCGGACCACGCGGCCGGGCAGCGCGCCGACGTACGTGCGGCGGTGGCCGCGGATCTCCGCCTCGTCGCGGACGCCGCCGAGCGCCACCCGGACGAACTTGCGGCCCATCGCGCGGGCCACGGACTCGCCCAGCGAGGTCTTGCCGACCCCGGGAGGGCCCGCGAGGGCGAGCACCGCGCCGCTGCGGCGGCCGCCGACGACGCCGAGGCCGCGCTCCTGGCGCCGCTTGCGCACGGCCAGGTGCTCGATGATGCGGTCCTTGACCTCCTTCAGCCCCGTGTGGTCGGCGTCGAGCACGGCCCGCGCGCCGGTGATGTCGTAGTTGTCCTCGGTACGGACGTTCCACGGCATGTCGAGGACGGTGTCGAGCCAGGTGCGGATCCAGCCGGTCTCGGGCGACTGGTCGGGCGTGCGCTCAAGCTTGTCGACCTCCTTGAGCGCGGCCTCGCGTACCTTGTCGGGCAGGTCGGCGGCCTCGACGCGGGAGCGGTAGTCCTCCTCCTCGGTCTCGGCGTCGCCGTTGAGCTCCTTGAGCTCCTTGCGTACGGCGGCGAGCTGCTGGCGCAGCAGGAACTCCCGCTGCTGCTTCTCCATGCCCTCCTGGACGTCCTTGCGGATCGTCTCGGCGACGTCCAGCTCGGCGAGGTGGTCGCGGGACCACTCGATCAGCCTGGCCAGCCGGTCGGCAGGGTCGGCCGCCTCCAGCAGCTCGACCTTCTGCGCCGTGGACAGCCAAGGGGTGTAGCCGGAGCTGTCGGCGAGCACCGACGGGTCGTCGATCTGGTTGACCTGGTCGACCACCTGCCAGGCGCCGCGCTTCTGCAAGATCGTGGTGGCCAGGGCCTTGTACTCCTTGGCCAGCTCGTGCGCGCGCTCGCTCGCCGGGACGGCGTCGATCGTGTGCGCCTCCACCCAGAGGGCGGCGCCGGGGCCGGTCGTGCCGGTGCCCACGCGGACGCGGTCCACGCCGCGGACGACCGCTGCGGGCTCGCCTCCGGGAAGCCGCCCGACCTGCTCCACCACGGCGCGGACGCCGGTGGCGCCGTAGCGGCCGTCGATGCGGGGAACGAGGAGCACCCGCGGCTTGTTGCCACCGGATGCACGGGCCGCGTCGATCGCCGCGCGCACCTCGGAGTCGGACAGGTCCAGCGGGACCACCATGCCCGGCAGGACCACCTCGTCGTCCAGCGGCAGGACCGGGAGGGTCAAGCTCTCACTCATGCGAACTCCAAAGGGTTGAGTTATACCGGCTCAATCAATTGGAGCCGCCTGTTGTTCCCTTACTTGGTGATGTTCGCTCAGGGCGATCGTAATCATGTAAGCGGTACCTGGGGTTGAGGCAGGATCAGACCTCGGGGGGACGCGGGCCGGGCGGCGGTGTCCGTAGCCTTGACCACGTGATCCACCGCCCGCGCGACCCTCGCACTTCCTTCCCATCGCCACCACCACGGGCCTATGAGGCCCATGACGGCGATCACGGGGCGGCGGACGCGCACGGAGCGGACAAAGCCGGCGACCACACGCGCGCAGCCGGGAGACCTGGCCACCACACGCCGACGCCCAGGGAACCTGACGACCACACACCCACATCCGGGGAGCCTGACGGCCACGCCCCCGCGCCCAGAGAGCCTGACGACCACACCCCCAACCCCGGGAAACCCGGCGACCGCACGCCCACACCCAGAGAACCTGACGACCACACGCCACCCACACCCAGAGAACCTGACGACCACACGCCACCCGCACCCAGAGAGCCCGGCCACCACACCCCCGCACCCGGGCAACCTGGCGACCGCACGCTCACAGCCGGGAAGCTTGGCGGTCACGAGCCGTCCGCCGGCGGAGCTCCTGGGCCCGGATCTGCGGCCGGCGCCATCCGCGGCCCACGACCTGCGGATGGCGGCGGAGCTCGGGGTGGGCGGGACGTGGCGGGGGGACGGGCGGGGCTCTGGCGGTGGCGTGAGCTGGGAGCGGTGGCCCTGCAGCCGTTCGCACTCGCCCTGTTCCGGGGCGAAGCCGATCCCCCGCCCCGATCGCGCCGCCTGTCACTACCCGTGCCACGCGGGCTCCGCGTGCTGGTCCCGGCCGAACGGCTGAGCCTGGTGCGGACGGCCGACCTCCTGATGGCCGTCATCCTCTTCCTCACGACCCAGAACATGGTGACGCACTGGGCGATCCAGGCCACCGCGAGCGGCCGGTTGTCGGTGCCGATCCCGGAGACGTTCGCGTTGCTCTGCGGCGTCGCGGCCGCGCTGCCGGTGGCAATGCGCGACCGGTGGCCGCTCGCGGCCTGGCGTACGGCCTTCGCGCTGATGCCGATCTCCCTGTGGACGAGCTGGCGGGTCAGCGAGCCGCCCTACCCGGCCACCACCGTGCTGTCGTACCTGCTGGTGCTCTACTCCGTCGCCGTACGCTGCGACCGGCGGATCACCCTGGCCGTGTGGGGCCTCACCGTCCTGACTTCGTGGATCGCGCACCCCGACTCGATGGCCGTCGTCACGGTCGTGGTGACCGTGGTCGTGCTGTTCGGCTACAACGTACGGGTGCGGCGCACCGCGACGTCCCGGCTGGCCGAGGAGGAGCGGCGCAGCCGGCTCGCGGAGGACGCGCAGGCAGTGCTGGAGGAACGCGCCCGCATCGCCCGCGAGCTGCACGACGTGGTCGCCCACCACATGTCG
Source organism: Nonomuraea sp. LP-02 (assembly GCF_036289125.1). Taxonomy (NCBI): domain Bacteria; kingdom Bacillati; phylum Actinomycetota; class Actinomycetes; order Streptosporangiales; family Streptosporangiaceae; genus Nonomuraea; species Nonomuraea sp. LP-02. The sequence continues at coordinate 2,607,281 of NZ_JAXCLK010000001.1, forward strand.
GTGATCGCGATCCAGGCCGAGGCGGTGCCCATCAAAGCTGCCGGTGACCCGGTGCAGCTGGAGGCGGGCCTGGCGGAGATCCGTAACCTGTCGCTGGAGGCCATCGCAGAGCTGCGGCAGGTGCTGGGGGTGCTGCGCGACCAGGACGGCCGCACCGAGACCACGCCGCAGCCGGGCCTCGACCGGGTGGACGAGCTGGTGGCCAACGCCCGCTCCGCGGGGCTGGCGGTGCTGGTCAAGCGATCCGGGCCGCTGGAAGGGCTGGGGCCGGCCGTGGAGCTGTCGGCGTACCGGATCGTGCAGGAGTCGCTGAGCAACGCCATGCGGCACGCGCCCGGAGCCGCCGTGGGCGTGGAGCTCGTTCGCGAGGGCGACGAGTTGCGGCTCCGCGTGGCCAACAGCCGGGGCGCGGGCGACGGCGGGCCGCCGGGGGCCGGCCAGGGGCTGGTGGGCATGCGCGAGCGAGCGTCGTTGCTGGGCGGCACGCTGGCGGCGGACCCGACGCCGAGCGGCGGCTTCGAGGTGGCGGCGACCCTGCCGATCATCGCCCCGAGGACCGGCGCGAACGAGGCGGACGACAGGTGAGCAGGAACGAAGCCTCGGCGATCGGGGGCCGGCCATCGGGCGACGGACCTGGCGACCGGGAGAATGGTGTCCGGAGCCCAGGAGAGAACGGCCGGCCTGCGCCCAGGAGAGAACGGCCGGCCGGCAGAAGAGGGCAGCCAGCAGGCAGGAGAGGGCAGCCGGCCGGCCGGCAGGAGAGGGCAGCTGGCGGGCAGGAGAGGGCAGCCTGCGGGCAGGTAGGAAGGGTGACGGGTGAGCGGGTGGGAGAGGGGTGACGGGTGATCCGGGTTCTGATCGCTGACGACCAGGGGATGGTCCGCACCGGGTTCACGGTGTTCCTGAGCGCGCAGCCGGACATCCAGGTCGTGGGCGAGGCGGGCGACGGCCGGGAGGCGGTCCGGCGGGCGGCGGAGCTGGCCCCCGACGTGGTCCTCATGGACGTCCGCATGCCGGTCATGAACGGCCTGGAGGCCACCAGGGAGCTGCTGGCCGGCGGCGGCAGGTCGCCGAAGGTGCTGATCCTGACGACGTTCGACCTCGACGACTACGTGTACGAGGCACTGCGCGCCGGAGCCAGCGGGTTCCTGCTGAAGGACGCCTCGGCGGCGCAGCTCGCCGAGGCGGTGCGCGTGGTGGCGGCCGGGGACGCGCTGCTGGCTCCGCAGGTCACCCGCCGGCTGATCCACGAGTTCGCCCGGCTGGGCGCGCCCCGGCCGGCGGCGGGGCGGCGGCTGGCCGAGCTGACCGAACGCGAGACCGAGGTGCTGACGCTCGTCGCGCAGGCGCTGTCCAACCAGGAGATCGCCGACAAGCTGTTCGTGGCCGAGCAGACGGTCAAGACGCACGTCGGGCGGGTGCTCATGAAGCTCGGGCTGCGCGACCGGGCCCAGGCCATCGTCTGGGCCTACGAGAACGGCCTGGTCCGTCCCGGGGAATGACCGCCCTGCCAGGGGATGCAGGCGGGCGGAGGGTGCGCCGGGAGGCTGGAGATCGTACAGTCGGCTGGTGGAACCGGTTGAGCTCTTCCAGCAGGTCGCGGCGACCGTCCCCGCCTACGGCGCGTTTCTCGCCGAGCACGGCGTCGATCCCGCCCGTGTCCGGACCCTTGAGGACTTCCGGCGGCTGCCGATGACCACGAAGGACGGTTATGTCCGCCGTCACCCGCTGCCCGACCTGTGCCGCGACGGCGTGATCGGCGACATGATCGCGGTGTCGTCGGGTTCGACCGGCGTGCCGTCGTTCTGGCCGCGTTCGGCCGCCGACGAGCGGGTCGTCGCCGCCCGTTTCGAGGAGGTGTTCCGTGACTCCTTCGCGGCCGGGGAGCGCCGCACGCTGGCCGTGGTCTGTTTCGCGCTCGGCACCTGGGTGGGCGGCCTGTTCACCGTCAACTGCTGCCGTCACCTGGCCGAGCGCGGCTATCCGATCACGGTCGTCGCCCCCGGCACCGACCGCCGGGAGATCGCCCGGGTGCTGCCGGAGCTGGCTCCCCACTTCGACCAGGTCGTGCTGCTGGGTTATCCGCCGTTCCTCAAGAACGTCATCGACGCCGAGGACCTGCCCTGGCACGAGTGGGACCTCAAGCTGGTGACGGCGGGCGAGGTGTTCAGCGAGGAGTGGCGGTCGCTGGTGTGCGAGCGGGCCGGGATCGCCGATCCGCTGCGCGGGATCGCCTCCCTGTACGGCACCGCCGACGCCGGCGTCCTCGCGAACGAGACGCCGCTCTCGGTCGAGCTGCGCCGTTTCCTCGCGACCCGTCCCGCGGCGGCCAGGGAGTTGTTCGGCGCGTCGCGGCTGCCCTCGCTCCTGCAGTACGACCCGCAGGCGCGCTTCTTCGAGGAGGACGCGGGGACCCTGCTGTTCTCCGGCGACAACGGCATCCCGCTGGTCAGATATCACATCGCCGACGAGGGCGGCGTGCTCCCGTACGATCGCCTGCTCGGCTTCGCCCGCGAGCACGGTTTCACGCCGTCGGCGCCCGGCCCCGAGCGGCCCTTCGTGTACGTCTTCGGCCGCAGCCACTTCACGGTCTCCTACTACGGCGCGAACGTCTACCCGGAGAACATCGCGATCGGCCTGGAACAGCGGGAGGTCAGCTCGTTCGTCACCGGCAAGTTCGTCCTGGAAACCGTCGAGGACGAGCGCCGCGACCGCCGCCTGACCGTCACCGTCGAGCTGGCCCCCGGGATCGCCCCCTCCGCCAGGATCGCCGAAGCCGCCGGCGAGTCGATCCTGACGCACCTGCTCCGCCTCAACAGCGAGTTCGCGGCCTACGTCCCGCCGCACCGCCGGCGGCCGGAGGTCCAGCTCCGTGAGACCGGCGACCCCGACTATTTCCCGCCCGGCGCCAAGCACCGCTACACCCGCGGCTGACCGGTCAATTCAGCGGTTCGAAGGGGTTGACCACGGACACGCCGGTCCCTGCGAAATCCTTCACGTTCCTGCTCACCAGCGTCCACCCATGCACCCTGGCCGTCGCCGCGATCAACCCGTCCGTCGTCGGGAGCGGACGGACGGCGTTCATCCGCCCCCATTCCTCCGCGACCTCCGGTGTGACGGGGATGATGCGGTCACCGAACTGCCGGTGGAGAGCGTGCAGCCAGCGTTCCAGGATGGTCGCCTGGGTTGGATCCTTGGGTCTGCGGAGTTCGACTCCACAGCGGATCTCCCCGACGGTCAGGGCGCTGAGGTAGAGCGTGGGTCCATGAGCTCCGCCGATCCAGTCCCGGACGTACGGACTGCCGTTTCGTTTGCGGACTTCGGAGACCACGTTCGTGTCGAGGAGGTAGCCGACGTCCATCAGTCGAAGTCCACCTCTCGGGGGAGGTCGCGGTTGCGGGGGATCTCAAGGTCGTCGTCCCAGTCGGGTTCTTCCAGGAGGAATTTCCGGAAGTCGGGAGTTTCTCCTCTGAGACGGCGATACTCGGCGATATCGATGACCACGGCCACCTCTTCCCCGTGCCGGGTGACCACTTGAGGGCCTTCACTCACCGCTCGCCGTACAACCTCACTGAAGCGTTGCTTCGCCTCCTGTACCTGCCAGCTGCTCATGAGCACCCCTGTCCAGTCTGTCTAGACCGAGACTATACGCGTTGGCGGCTGCCGTCGAGCGGATACCGCGGCGACTCGTACGCACGTCAGTGGGTACAGAAGGAGGGAAGCGGGTTTTGATGACATAGTGTCATTAAAGGGTTGACGTGTGCTCCCAGTGTTTGTGACACTTCGTCATGAAAGTACCGTGCGATTGAGGTGGGCCGTGACGACGTCGTTCTCCGAGACCTTGAGGAACGCCACCTGGGGCGACCACCAGTCCGCCGAGGCCGAAGGCTACCTGACCGAGCTCATGGCGGGACGCCTGACCGAGCACGAGTACGGCGAGATGGTGGCCCAGCACTACTTCGCGTACGTGGCCCTCGACGGCGTCTCCCGCGACCTGGCCGATCATCCGGTCGCCGGTGCCTTCGTCTTCCCCGAGCTGTACCGCGAGGCGGCGCTCGAACGCGACCTGGCGACGATCTACGGCCCGTCGTGGCGCGACCGCGTCACCCCGTCCAGGTCCACGACCGCGCTGGTCGACCGCATCCGCAAGGTCGCCGACTGGCCGTGCGGCTACATCGCCCACCACTACACCCGCTACCTCGGCGACCTGTCCGGCGGCCAGTTCATCCGGATGGAGCTGCAGAAGATCTACGGCTACGACAGGGGCGGCGGCGTCGACTTCTACTTCTTCGACGAGCTGGGCAGCCTGCCCCGCTTCAAGAACGACTACCGGTCCCGCCTGGACGCCCTCGACCTGGACGAGCGCGAGCGCCAGCGGATGATCCGTGAGGTGCGGCTGGCGTACCGGCTGAACGCGGACGTCCTCACCGAGCTGCTCGACGTCGTCAGGACCGCGGCCTGACCCCCGGGCGGTACGGGTCCCGCAGCGGCGTGACGCGCTCGGCGAACTCCGCCTTGAGCCGCGACAGCCGAGGGCCCGCCGTGTAGTGGCGGCCCTTCGTCTCGCCGTACGGCTGGAGCCAGCGCTTGGCAGTGAGGTCACGCAGGTCGCGGGCGGCCTGGCCCTGGCTGAGGTCCTCGTCGGCCTGGTAGCGGCTGCGGCGCACCCGGCGGCTGACGAACGCCTCGTACAGGGCGGACACGCAGCGCGTGTTGAGGCCGTCACGGTCCACCTCGGCTTCGAGCAGCGTCCACACCTCGCCCGCCTCGGCCAGGCGCTGGCGTACGCGCTGGGCCTGCAGGTGGTGGGCGCGCAGGCAGAAGCGCACCCACGCCAGCGTGTCGCCGTGCGGCTGCCAGCGCCGGCCGCCGACCGCGCCCAGCACGTCGTAGTAGTCGACGGTGACCCGCTGCTGCCCCAGCCACTCCTCGATCGAGGAGAACTCCGGCGTCGCGATCTGGTCGCGGCCGAGGACGAGGGTCTGCAGGGCACGCGACATGCGGCCATTCCCGTCGCGCCAGGGATGGATCTTGACGAGGTTGAGGTGGGCCATCGCGGCCCGGACGTAGCTCGGCAGGTCCAGGTCGCCGTGGTTGAGCCAGTCGATCAGCTCGTCGAGGAGGCCGGGGACGAGAGCCGCGTCGGGGCCCTCGTACACGACCTCGCGGGAGAGGGAGTCCCGGATGTAGATGGGACCGGGGCGTACCAGCCCGGGGGTCTTGTGGCGGTGGTGACCGATCATCATGAAGTTGAGGGCGTTGAGCACGCCGAGGTCGTAGCGGAAGAACGGGGCCTTCGACAGGAGCGTGATGTAGGTGAGCGCCTGCTGGTAGCCGCCGATCTCCTTCGCCACGGCGTCGGAGGCGTCCAGCGGCTCCTCGCCGGCCATGATCGACTGGATGTCCTCCACGCTCGCCTGGTAGCCCTCGATGGAGTTCGAGCCCTGGATGGCGCGGGCCCGCAGGTGGCGCCGCAACTGGCCGTCCCATCGGTGCGTCTCGGCGAGGCGGCGCCTCAGGTCCCGCCGCATGTCTCCGACCTCGTCGAGCACCGCTTTGTCCGCCGCTTCGAGGACGGGCGTGCCGTACAGCATGAGGCCATGGAAGCATGAACGGACCATCCGCCGCGGGCCTACCATGGGCCTATGCCCAGGATCTCGGCCGCCACGATCGGTGAGCATCGTGCTCAGACGCGCGACCGCATCCTCCAGGCCGTCTCGCGCCTGTCGAGGACGCAGGGCATCGACGCGATCTCCATGACCGATGTGGCGAGCGAGGCCGGCATCACCCGCACCGTGCTCTACAACTACTTCCCGGACAAGGCGGCGCTGCTGCTGGCGTTCACCGAGCGGGTGACGCGCTACTTCATCGACAGCTACGAGCGTGAGCTGCCCGCCGGCGCCTCGCCGGCCGACCGGCTGCGGGCGTTCGTACGGCTGCAGTTGGAGGGCCTGCTGGCGCATCCGCACCCGGGGGCGGCCGATCTCGGTGCGGCGCTCGGGCCGGACGCCTACCAGCAGCTCGCCGAGCACGTCGCGCCCATGCAGCGGGTGCTGGCCGGCATCCTGGAGAGCGGGGCCGCCGCGGGCGATTTCCGGGTGGTGGACGTCGCGGCGACGGCGCGGATGATCCTGGCGGTGATCGGCGCCGAGCGGGTGCCGCTCATCAGCGGGAACGTCACCGTCGAGGCGGCGGCGGCACTGGTGTCCGAGTTCGTCCTGCGGGCGCTGGGCAGTCCGGCCCAGCCTGGCGGTACGGGCGACCTGGGCAGTCCGGCGGAGCGGTGAGCGGTCCGTCTCAGGCCGGCGGGCATCTGGAGCTGAAGTCCGCGCGCGGCCGGTGGGTGCTGCTGGCGACCGTGCTCGGCTCCGGGCTGGCCCTGCTGGACAGCACGATCGTCAACGTCGCGCTGCCGTTCCTGGGGCGCGAGCTGAACGCGGGCATGGCCGGGCTGCAGTGGACGGTCAACGCCTACACGCTGACGCTGGCCGGGCTGATCCTGCTGGGCGGCTCGCTCGGCGACCGGTACGGCCGGCGCACGGTCTTCGTCATCGGCACGATCTGGTTCGCGGTCGCGTCGGCGCTGTGCGGGCTGTCGCCGAACATCGAGTTCCTGATCGCCGCCCGCGCGCTCCAGGGCGTCGGCGGGGCGCTGCTGACGCCGGGCGCGCTGGCGATCATCCAGGCGTCGTTCGCCCGCGCGGACCGGCCGCGGGCGGTCGGGGCGTGGTCGGGGCTCGGCGGCGTGGCCAGCGCGGCCGGGCCGCTGCTCGGCGGCTGGCTGGTGCAGACCGCGGGATGGCGGTGGGCGTTCCTGGTCAACCTGCCGTTCGCGCTGCTGGTCGTGGTGGTGGCGGTGCGGCACGTGCCGGAGTCCAGGGACGAGCAGGCGGCCGGGCGGTTCGACGTGCTGGGGGCGGCGCTGGCGGCGCTGGCGCTGGCCGGGATCACGTACGGGCTGATCCAGGGGGGCGCGCCGGTGCCGCTGGCCGTGGGGCTGCTGCTGGCGGCGGCGTTCGTGGTGGTCGAGGTGCGCCGGTCGCCGGAGGCGCTGGTGCCGGTGGGGCTGTTCAGGAACCACGTGTTCACGGCGGTCAACGTCGTGACGCTCGTCATGTACGCCGCCATGGGCGTGGCGTTCTTCCTGCTGGTCGTGCAGTTGCAGGTGGTGTCGGGGTTCTCGCCGATCGCGGCGGGCCTGGCGATGTTGCCGACGACCATCCTCATGCTGTTGCTGTCGGCCAAGGCCGGGGACGTCGCCAAGCGCTACGGCCCCCGCTGGCCGATGACGATCGGCATCCTGCTGGCGGGGGCCGGGTTCGTGGCGATGAGCACGATCGGGTTCGGCGCGTCGTACCCGCTGCGGGTGCTGCCGGCGGTGACGATCTTCGGGCTCGGGCTGTCGGCGGCGGTCGCGCCGCTGACCGCGACCGTGCTCGCCACGGTGGACGAGCGCTACGCGGGCACCGCCAGCGGCGTCAACAACGCGGTGGCCCGCACCGGGGGCCTGCTGGCGGTGGCCGCCGTGCCGCCCCTGGTGGGGCTGGTGGGCGAGGCGTTTCAGAACCCGCCGGTGTTCGACGCCGGGTTCCGGGCCGCGATGCTGGTCAGCGCCGCGATGATGGCGGTGTCGGCGCTGGTCACGTTCGTGACCATCCGGACGAACGTCCTCGCCCCAGAATGACCAGCCCCAGAATGATCAGAACGTGAAGGGCTGGCTGCGGACGCTGTTGTCGAAGTTGGACAGCAGCAGCTCCGGCTCGCCGGTCGCGCGCAGATCGGGCAGGCGGGTCAGCAGCTCGCGGTACATCGTACGGATCTCCTGACGGGCGAGGTTGGCGCCGAGGCAGAAGTGCGGCCCGGGCCCGCCGAAGCCGACGTGGGGCTTGGTCTCGCGGGTGATGTCGAAGGTGTCCGGGTTGGGGAAGACGGTCTCGTCGCGGTTGGCGGAGCCGTAGAAGAGCACGACCTTGTCGCCCTTCTTCAGCTCCAGCCCGCGCAACGAGTAGTCCTCGGTGACCGTGCGGCGGAACTGCATGATCGGCGAAACGTAGCGGACCATCTCCTCGACGGCGTTGCCGATGTGCTTGTCGAAGTCGCTCATCAGCAGCTCGCGCTGCGCCGGGTTGTCGGTGAGGATCTTCAGGCCGTGGGCCATCGTGTTGCGCGCGGTCTCGTTGCCCGCCACCAGCAGCAGCGAGAAGAACGAGCCGAGCTCCTTGTCGGTCAGCTTCTCGCCGTCGACGTTGGCGGTGACCAGCAGCGAGACGAGGTCGCCCTTGGGGTCGGCGGCGCGTTCGTGGCCGAGCTTGATGACCATGCGCTGGAGCGCGAGCAGGGCCAGCATGTTCTGGCCGGCCATCTGGACGCTGCGGGCCAGGCTGGGCCGCACGCCGGTGTAGGCGGTGGAGATGTCGACGTGCTGGTGCACCTTGTCCCGCAGCTCCTGCGGGATGTCCAGCATGTCGCAGATGACGTGGATCGGCAGGCGGGCGGCGACCTGCGACACGAAGTCGCGGGGGCCCTCGCTGACGACGTCGTCCACGATGCGGGCGCAGGCGGCCTCGATGTCGCTCTGCAGGCCGGACAGCATCTTGGGGCTGAACGAGCGGGTCACGATGCGCCGCAGCCGGGCGTGGCGGGGGTCGTCCATGTTGACCATCGACTCGCCGAACACCTGCTTGATCCAGCCGGGCGGCTCGGGATTGGTCACCGCGGGCTCGCTGGAGAAGATCTTGGCGTTGCGGCTGGCCTCGACCACGTCCGTGTGCCGGACGAGGGCGTAGAAGCCCTTGCCCGAGCGCAGGAAGGGCACTTTCTTCTCCGGGAAGAACACCGGATGCTCCAGCTGACGGAGCCGGGCGAAGGCCTCGTTCCGCTCTTTCAGCGGCTTACGCCAGAAATCCAAATCCGCGAGGTCGATGTCCACGCGACTATCCTGGCACGTTCCCACCGCGTTAAGCCCGAGTTCGCGCCGGGAGGACATCACTGGTCGTATGAACGCGCTGCTCGCTGCCCTCCTGGCGCTTCCGCTCGCCTCCGGCGCGGCTCCCGCCGCCCGCCCGTGCGGCGGCCACCCGCTCGACTTCGACGGCGACGGCCGCCCCGACCTCGCCGTCGCCGCCCCCTACGACCACGACCGGGCCGGCTCGGTGGCCGTGCTGTACGGCTCCGGCACGAAGGTCACCCTCACCCAGGGTGACGGGGCCGAGCCGGGCGACTCGTTCGGCTCGGCGCTGGCCGTCGGCGACTTCGACGGCGACGGATGCGCGGACCTGGCGGTCGGCGTGTCGGAGGAGTTCGCGGGCGAGCGGGTGCCCGGCGGCGACGGCAACGGGGTCGTGCAGCTCTTCCGCGGCTCCCCCGCCGGGCTGGTCAAGGGCGAGGAGCTGGCGCTGCCCAAGCCGTCCAGCGACCGGTTCGGGGCCGCGCTCGCCGCCGGGGACCTCGACGGCGACGGTGTGGACGAGCTCGTCGTCGGCGCGCCCAGCCACCGCTCGGGCGGCGCGGTGGCCGTGTACGGGCTGAAGGGCCACGAGCCGTACGTGATCACCCAGCGGACGACGTGGGTGCGGCAGGCCGCGCGGGTCACCGACCAGTGGGGCGCCGCGCTCGCCACCGGCGACTTCGACGGCGACGGCCGGGACGAGCTGGCCGTCGGCGCGCCCGCCGACAGCGTCACGCAGGACGGCCAGGGCTCGGTCACGGTCGTCGACGTACACCGCCGGCGGGCGAGGCTGCTCACCCAGAGCACCCCCGGCATCGCCGGCGCCGCCGAGAAGTGGGACGCCTTCGGCGCGGCGCTCGCCACCGGCGACTTCGACGGCGACGGCCGCGACGACCTCGCGATCGGCGTGCCGGGCGAGGGCCTGAGCGCGAACCAGCGGGCCATGGACTACGGCGACGGCACGGTGGACGTCCTCTACGGCTCGCGCGGCGGCCTGAGCACCGACCGCGCCGAGGCCTGGTCGCAGAACACCCTGAAGGGCCGGCCCCGCTACTACGACCGGTTCGGCTCCGCGCTGGCCGCCGGCGACTTCAACGGCGACGGCCGTGACGAGCTCGCCATCGGCGTCCCCGGCGAGCGCGCGGTGCAGGTGCTGGCCGGCACAGCCGGCGGCGGGCTGACCCGCAAGGGCAACCTGCTGATCAAGGGCGAGGGACGCGACTTCGGCGCCACGCTGGCGGCGCTGCCCGGCGGCGGGCGGTTCCGGTCGCTGGAGCGGGGCGGGTCGCCGCAGGGGCTCGTGGTGGCAGCCCCCGGCCAGGGCCTCGTCCTGTACGCGCCCGGCTCGCGGGCGCGTGGCCTGCGGCTGGGCCAGGTCCGCGAGATCGCCAAGGGCACCGGCCTGTACGGCTACGCCTTCGGCTGAGCCTGGCCTTCCCCCGGCCGGTGCGACGGCAGGATCACCCGGAACAGCGCCCCCTTGCCCGGCTCGCTCTCCGCCACGATCACCCCGCCGTGCGCCTCCACCAGCGTCGCCGCGATCGACAGCCCCAGCCCCGACCCGCCCGTGCTGCGCGCCGGGTCGGCCCGGTAGAACCGCTCGAACACCCGCTCGGCCACCTCGGGCGGGAACCCCGGCCCCTCGTCGGCCACCTCGACCACGGCGTGGTCGCCGTCCACGCCCACGCGCACCTGGAACGGCGTGCCGCCGGGCGTGTGGGCGAGCACGTTGCCGACGAGGTTGCCCAGCACCTGCGCCAGCCGCGGCTCGTCGCCGGTCACCAGCACCTCGCCGTCGCCGCCGAAGAGGCGTACCAGCTCGATGCGCCGGTCGGGGGCCAGCGTCTGCGCGTCGATCACCGTCGTGGCGGCCAGGCTGAGCAGGTCGACCGGCCGGGTGGCCAGGGCGCGCCGCTGGTCGAGCCGGGCGAGCAGCAGCATGTCCTCCACCAGCAGCCCCATGCGGGCCGCCTGCCCCTCGATGCGGCCGAGGAGCCGGACGGCCTCGTCCAGGTCCTTCTCCTCCCCCAGCCGGTACAGCTCGGCGAACCCCCTGATCGAGGTGAGCGGCGTACGCAGCTCGTGCGAGGCGTCGGCCATGAAACGGCGCATCAGCTCCTCGGAGCGGCGGGCCGCGGTGGCGGAGCGACGGGCCGAGTCGGCGGCCTCCTCGCGCTCGCGCACGGCGTCCTCGATGCGGGCGAGCATGGTGTTGAGCGAGCGGCCGAGCTTGCCGACCTCAGTGGTGCCGGACCAGAGGGGTACGCGGCGCGACAGGTCGCCGCCCGCGATGTCGTTGGCAGTGCGGGAGATCTCCTGGAGAGGGCGCAGGCTGCGGCGTACCAGCCAGTGGCAGGCGAAGCCGAGCACGATCACCGTGCCGCCGCCGCCCACCGCGACGATGAGGCCGAGCTGGGAGACGGTGTCGTCCACGTCGCCCAGGTTGATGGCGATCACCCGGCTCTGGTCGTCGCGTCCCGGCACGGCGACGACCCGCCAGGTGGGGCCGGCGGGGTCGGCGGACTCGACGGTGAAGGGCCGGCCCCTCAGCTCGGTCACGTCGGCGGCGGTCAGGCGGGGCAGGCTCGGCGTGTGCGCGGCGGTGGACTCGCTGAGCGTACGGACCGGCGCGCCCCTCGCGTCCAGCACCACCACGTGGAACAGGCCGAGGAAGCGCTGCGGCCGGGTGCCCGCGGGCCGCGACTCGGGCGGCGGGAGCACGTCGCGCGGGGCCGCCGCGGCGTGCAGCTGCTGGTCCACCCGCTCCACGAGGTAGCCGCGCAGCAGCCGCACGGCGAACAGGCCGGTCAGCGTGATCGCCAGGGTGACCAGCAGCAGGGTCGCCGACACCAGCCGGAGCCACAGCGGCGTCCTGGCCAGGTGCTTGCGAAGCCTGCCCGGCATCGCGTTCACAGACCGCGCGGCGGGCGCAGGATGTAGCCGACGCCGCGCAACGTGTGCAGGTATTTGTGCTCGCCGGTGTCGACCTTGCGGCGCAGGTAGGAGACGTACGACTCGACGAGGCCGACGTCGGTGCGCCAGTCGCCGTTCCAGACGTGGTCGAGGATCTGCGTCTTCGACAGCACCCGGCCCACGTTGAGCATGAAGTACCGCAGCAGCCGGAACTCCGTCGGCGACAGCTTCACCGGCAGGCCGTCGCGCCACACCTCGTGGGTCTCCTCGTCCAGCTCCAGGTCGGCGACGCGCAGCCGGTTGGGCGGCGGAGTGCCGCGCCGGGTGCGGCGCAGCACGGCCCGGATGCGCGCGATGACCTCCTCCAGGCTGAACGGCTTGGTCACGTAGTCCTCGCCGAGGCCGAGCCCGGCGATGCGGTCCTCCGAGGTGTCCTTGGCGGTCACGAACAGGACGGGGACCCGCCGGCCGCGCGAGCGCAACCGGCCCGCGACCGTCATGCCGTCGAGGTCGGGCAGCATGATGTCGAGCATCACCAGGTCGGGGCTGCTCTCCTCGGCCACCCGCAGCGCCTCCCGGCCGTCGGCGGCGGTCAGCACCTCGAACCCGGCCATGCGCAGGCTCGCCGAGAACAACTCCCTGATGTTGGGCTCGTCGTCGACCACCAGCAGCCTGGCCTCGGGCTCGGGGCTCATCGCGGTCCGCCTCCCGGGAACTGCCGGCCGCCCTGGGTGATGGCGGAGGCCGTGACCGAGCCGTCGGCGCCCTGCTCGCCGCGTACGGTGACGTCGCTCCCCTGCTCCAGGTCGGTGACCTTGCCGGGCTTGGAGATCTGGACCGTGGTCTGGTCGGTGGTGGTGACGGTGACCGTCTTCCCGTCCGAGGTCTTGACGTACACCTTGCCGTCCTCGACCTTCTCGACGGTGCCGAACGTGCCGCCGCCCATGCGCTGGCCGCCGCCCGGGAAGCCGCCGTTCCGCTGCTGGCCGTAGCCGGGAGGGCCGCCGCCCTGCTGCTGGCCGGTGCCGCCCGCCTGGCGCGGCCCGCCCGCGGCGGCGGGCGTGTCGTCGCCGAAGAGCTTGCCCGCCTGGATGCCGATGAGGATCCCGGCCACCAGCACCACACCGGCGGCCAGCGCCAGCGTGACCTTCGACCTGCCCTGACGCGGCTCGGCGGCGAGCTCCTCCCCCAGGTCGTCGGGGAACGGCGAGGAGTCGAGCTTCGACATGTGACTCTCCTTATTCGTGGCGCAGGGCCTGGATCGGCCGGAGCTTGGCCGCCCGGTTTGCCGGATAACTGCCGAAGAACAGACCGATGCCCACCGACACGCCCAGGGCCAGCGCCACCGACGACGGCACGAGGACCGGCTCGATGCCGGCGATGCTGAACCTGGTGCCGATGAAAGCCACCAGCACGCCCGACAACCCGCCCACCAGGCTCAGCAGGGTGGCCTCCACCAGGAACTGGCCCAGGATCGCGCCGCGCGGCGCGCCGATCGCCTTGCGGATGCCGATCTCGCGGGTGCGCTCGGTGACCGTCACCAGCATGATGTTGGTGATGCCGATGCCGCCCACCAGCAGCGAGATCGCGGCGACCGCGCCGAGCAGCACGGTGAAGGTGCCGGTCGCCTCACTGACGGTCTCCTGCAACGTGGCCTGGTTGAGTATTCGGTAGTCGGGGTTGTTGCCGGTGATGCCATGTCGTTGGTTGAGAATAGCGGTGACCTCGGACTGCGCCGTCGTGGTGGTGCCGGCGCCGGTCGCCTGGACGACGATCTGGCCGAGCGAGCCGAACCCGCTCAGGCTCTGCTGCACGGCCGGCAGCGGCGCGATCGCGATGTCGTCGGCGTCCTGCATGCCGGTGGACCCGGCCTCCTTGAGCACCCCGACCACCGTGAACGGCACCCCGGACACGCTGACCTGCCTGCCGATCGGGTCCACCGTGCCGAACAGCTCCTCGACGACGGTCCGGCCGAGCACCACGACCTTCCGCGCGGCCAGCACGTCGTCGTTGAAGAAGTACGTGCCCTGGGCGACGGGCTTGTTCATCGCCTCGAAGTAGCTGGGATAGGTGCCGACGAACTGGGAGATCGCGTGGCTGGCCGGTCCGTACGCGGCCGTGGCCGAGGAGGCGTTCACGACCGGCGAGACGCTCTTGACCGACGGCGCGAGCGTCCGGTCGGTCAGCGCCTTGGCGTCGGCCAGGGTGAGCTGCCTGGCCTGGGTACGCGGCCCGGTGTTGCCGCCCCCGCCCGTCCCGGCACGGAAACCGCCGCCCCCACCGCCGCCGCCGCCGCCCGAGAACGACGGGGAGATCGTGAGGGTGTTCGCGCCGAGGCGCTGGATGTTCTGCTGGATCGAGCGGGAGGAGCCCTCGCCGACCGCGACCAGCAGGATGACCGCCGCCACGCCGATGAGGATGCCGAGCGTGGTCAGCGCGCTGCGCATCTTGTTGGCCAGCAGGCCGCGCAGCGCGAAGCGGAGGATCTCGAACTGGTTCATCCGGCGGCCGTCCTCGGGGGCGGGCCGTCCACCGGCGCCTGCCTGCGGTCCTCGACGACCTCGCCGTCCACCAGGCGGATCACCCGTTTGGCGTGCGCGGCGACGTCGTCCTCGTGCGTGATGCAGACGATCGTGCGGCCGGCCGCGCTGAGCCGGTCCAGGATCTGGAGCACGTCGTTCGTGGAGGCGGTGTCCAGGTTGCCGGTCGGCTCGTCGGCCAGCAGCAGGGCCGGCGCGGTGACCAGCGCCCGCGCCACGGCGACGCGCTGCTGCTGGCCGCCGGAGAGCTGGTTCGGCTCGTGGTGCACGCGGTCGCGCAGGCCGACCTCCTCCAGCGCGGCCAGCGCGCGGGCGCGCCGCTCGGCCTGGGGGACGCCGCCGTACACGAGCGGCAGCTCGACGTTGGCCAGCGCGCTCATGCGCGGGATCAGGTTGAAGGACTGGAAGACGAACCCGACCCGCCGGTTGCGCAGGATCGCGAGCTGCCGCTCGTCCAGGCGGCCCACGTCGGCCCCGTCGATCAGGTACGTCCCGGAGGTCGGCACGTCGAGGCAGCCGAGGATGTTCATGAGCGTGGACTTGCCGGAGCCGGAGGCGCCCATGATGGCCACGTAGTCGCCCTGCTGGACGTCCAGGCTGACGCCGCGCAGGGCGCGGACCCTGGCGTCGCCCTCGCCGTACTCCTTGACCAGGTTCCGTACCCGGAGGACCGGCACGTCCTCCACGACGCGCAGCCCGGCGGTCATCGCCCGCCCCCAGGAACGCCGCCACCGCCGGGCACCCCGCCGCCGCCGGGGAAGCCGCCGCCGAAGCGGCCGTTGCCGCCCTGCATGGTGCCGGTCGAGGCGGCCGGGGGCACGATCTGGTCGCCCTCCGAGACGCCCGACTTGATCTCGGTCAGGGTCGTGCCCTGGACGCCGACCTCCACCGGGGTCCGTGTCTGGCGGCCCTGCTGCTGGAGCACGGTGACGGTGGTCTGGCCACCGCTCGTGGAGATCGCCGTGGACGGGACGGCGACGACGTTCTCCGCGCGGCCGGTGACGACCTCGACGGTGGCGGTCTGGCCCAGCCGGACCTCGTCGGGCACCTCGGTGAACGTCACCGTGACCGGGTACTGGACGACGTTGTTGCTGGTGGTGGCGACCGGCTCGATCTGGGTGACCTTGCCGGTGGCGCTCACGCCGGGCAGCGCGTCGAACGTGACCGTGGCGCTCTGGCCCTTCTTCAGCTTGCCGACGTCGGACTCGGTGAAGGTGCCGACGAGCTGCAGCTTGGTGGCGTCGGCGAGCTCGACGAAGCCGGAGCCGGAGCCGGAGCCGGACGTGGAGGTGGACCCGCTGGAGCTCTGCGACTGACCCTGCCCCGCGCTGCTCTGGCCGCCCGAGCCGCCGGCGTTCGCGCCGACCGAGCCGTTGACGGCCGTGACGGTGCCGCCGAAGGGGGCTTTCAGCACGGTGGCGGCGACCGTCCGCTGCGCCTCACGGTAGGAGTTGCGGGCCTTCACGTAGGCGGCGTAGAGCTGCGCCGTGTCCGTGCCGTCGGCGAGGGCGCTGTCGTAGGCGGCCTTGGCCGCCGACAGGTTCTCCTGGGCGGCGGCGTCGTCCAGCCGGGCCAGGAGCTGGCCCTTGCTCACCTTGTCCCCGGCCTTGACGTAGATCTTCTCGACCGTGCCGGACGTGCCGAAGGACAGGGCGCGGAACCTGGCGCTCTCGACCGCGCCCGTGGCGGACACCGCGGCCACGACCGTTCCGCGGCTCGCCGTCACCGTCCGGACGGCGCTCTCGCTCGCCGCCTCCTCCGTACCGAGCTGGGAGTAGGCGAACGCGGCCCCGCCCAGCAGGAGCACCGCCAGCGCTCCGTTGGTCATCAGCGCTCCGCGGCTCTTGCGCGATCTGCGCCTGTTCGACACCTTCACGAGCCGTGACCCTTGCACACCAGGCTGCGCCGCAGCCGCGAGCAAGCTGAACGTTCGCTGACAGCGGGCCCGCCCCGGCGGGCGCACAGAAAACTTGCAGGCTGCTCGCAGGCTGCCGCGAACCTGCTTCGCCAGGATGATCCGTCATGAGACGGACTTTCGCGCTGGGCGGGCTCGCCCTGGTCGTGCTCGCCGCCGGGTCGGGCGTGGCCGTGCTCGCGTTGCGCGACGACTCCCCCGCCGCCGTCCAGGTACGGCTCGCCGCGGCGCAGCGCGGGCAGGTCACGGCGGTGGTGAGCGCCGCGGGCAACACCGTGGACGGCTCCCGCCGCGACCTGGCCTTCGGCTCCTCCGGCACCGTCACCAAGGTGTACGTCAAGACGGGGGCCAAGGTGAAGAAGGGCCAGGTCCTGGCCCGGATCGACGGGCGGGAGGCGCGGGAGGCGTACGAGGCGGCCAAGGCCGACCTGGCGGCGGCCGAGGAGGCACTGGACAAGGCGTCCACCACCACGACGTCCACGTCCCCGAACACGTCCACGGGCACCTCCGCGACGCGCGGCGGCACGAGGAACGGCGGCACGGACTGCACCCCCGCCGGCAGCCGGCCCTCCGTCACCACGTCCGCCCGTCCCGCTGGAACCCCCTCGGCCACCCCGACCACCGGCCGGACCAGCGCCGCCCCCGTCGCCGACGGCCCCGCGGGGGGCGCGCTGCTCGGTCCCGTCCGATCCCCCGGCACCGACCACGGCGGCACGACTTCGCCGACGCCCGAGCCGACCCGTACCCCGCGTCCCACGGCCACGCCGACCGTCACCCCGACCACCAGGCCGACCGACGGGCCCACCGAGCCTGAGCCTCAGCCCACGGTGACCGTCACCGCCACCGTGACGGCCACGGTCACGGTCACGGTCATCGCCCCACCCCAGGACGACGGGACGCGACAGACCGACCGCCCGGCGGCCTCCGGCTCCCCCACGGCCAGGCCGTCCGCCACGAAGAAGCAGACCACCACCGGCAAACCCTCGGCCCGCCCCAGCACCGGCTCCTGCACCCCGTCCACCGTTCCATCGGCGGGCCCGTCCACAGGCGGCACACCGAGGACCGGCGGCCAGGGCACCAGCAAGGAGCAGGCCGCCGCGAACGTGGACCGCGCCGAAGCCGCCCTGGAGGAGGCCGCCGACGCCGTGCGCGCCACCCGCATCGTCGCCCCGGCGGCGGGCACGGTCCTCTCGGTGGCGGGCGCGCCCGGCGACCAGGCCGGCACCGGCACCTTCATCAGCCTGGGCGACCTGGACGAGCTGCAGGTCCAGGCCATGGTGACCGAGTCCGACGTGAACCGGCTGCAGCTCGGCCAGCAGGCCGGGATCACCCTGGCGACCCGCCCGGGCGAGCGTTACACGGGCACGGTGACGGCGATCGCGCCGACCGCGACGAGGGACGGCCAGCTCGTCCGCTACTCGGTCACCCTCGCCTTCGACAAGCCGCCGACCGGCCTGATGCTGGGGCAGACGGCCTCGGTGACCGTCACCACGGACGCGGCCGCGGACGCGATCTACGTCCCGGCGGCGGCGGTCCGCAGCAGGCCGGACGGCGCCCAGGTGATCACCGTCCGGTCCGACGGCCGCGACCTGGCCAAGGTGGTGGAGACGGGCGTGCGCGGCGACCAGTACGTCGAGGTCACCTCGGGCCTGACGGAGCGCGACCAGGTGGTGATCTCGGACGGCACGACGGGCGAGTTCCCCGACGGCGCCTGGCCCGACGCCTGACGCGCCCAGCGTCCCATGATCCCCGGGCCGCGGATTGAGCGGATCCTCAGTTTGCTCTCAGCGGGCGTTCAGGGAGTCGGCCGTCAGGGTGAGCCGGTGCGACGTCTTGGCGGGGGGCGCCGCGCCGGGAGACGCGGTCGAGCGTACGGAAGTCGACCGACAGCTCGTCCCCGGTGAGCCGGGCCATGAGGTAGCCGCGGCGCTGGTCGATGTAGGAGAAGTGGGGGTTCTCCCGCAGCGTGGCGGCGATCCACTCCCGGTCGCGGTAGCCGTCGCCGTCGCTGGCGATGGACGAGGTGATCAGCTCCTTGGCGACGACCGGCGAGTCCGGGTCGTCGAAGTCGGGCTTGAGCTCGGCCAGGTGGTGCATGTGGGCGTCGCCGGTCAGCACCACCGGGTTCGAGGTACGGGACAGCGCGCCGAGCAGGCGGGTGCGCTCGGCGGCGTACCCGTCCCAGGAGTCCAGGTTGACCTCACGGCCAGGGCCGGTCCTGAAATCGCGCTGGGCCACCATGATCTGCTGGCCGAGCAGGTTCCAGCGGGCGGTGGAGCCGTGCAGGCCGTCCTCCAGCCAGCGCCACTGGTCGCGGCCGAGCAGGGTCCTCCCGCCGGACAGCCGCTCGTCGCAGCCCGCCCGTACGCCGTCCAGGCACGCCTGGTCGTCGCGGAACTGCCGGGTGTCGAGCAGGTGGAAGCGGGCCAGCGTGCCCCAGGAGACGCGCCGGTTCACCCGCAGCGAGGTGCCCCGCAGGCTGGCGCGGCGCAGCGGCATGTTCTCGTAGTAGGCGCGGAACGCGTGCGCCCGCCGGTCGGCGAAGCCGGTCGCGCCGGTGCTGGAGACCTCGCCGGCCCAGTTGTTCTCCACCTCGTGGTCGTCGAAGGCCACCAGCCACGGCGCGCCCGCGTGCGCCCGCTGCAGGTCGGGGTCGCTCTTGTACTGGGCGTGGCGCAGGCGGTAGTCGGCCAGGGTGCGGCACTTGCCCGGCGTGTGGGTGCGGACGCGGCCGGCCAGGGCGGTGTAGCCGCTGGGGCCGTACTCGTACATGTAGTCGCCGAGGAACACCACGAGGTCGGGCTCCTGCTCGGCGAGGCGGCGGTAGGCGGTGTAGTAGCCGTGCTCGTAGTGCGCGCAGGCGGCGACGGCGAACGTGAGCGGCGTCGCCGCGCCGGTCGGCGTGGTACGGGTGCGGCCGGCCGGGGACAGCCGGCCCTCGGCACGGAAGCGGTAGAAGTACTCGCGGCCGGGCTCCAGGCCGGACAGCTCGACGTGCACGCTGTGGGCGTCGCGGGCGCGGGCGGTGGCGGTGCCCGAACGGACGACCTTGGAGAAACGTTCGTCGGCCGCGACCTGCCAGTCCACCTCGACGTCGCGGGAGGGCATGCCGCCGCGGCCGTCGCCGCCGAGGGGGTCGGCGGCGAGCCGGGTCCACAGCACGAAGCCGTCGGCCGAGGGGTCGCCGGAGGCCACGCCGAGCGTGAACGGGTCGGAGCGGAGGGTTCGGGAGGCTCTGGACGGGGCAGCCGAGGCGGGGGCGGCCCACGCCGGTGAGGTGACGAGGCCGGCCGCCGCTGCGGTCAGGAAGGCTCTGCGGTCCACGTACCAGGTATGTCCGGCCGTGCTGACCCGCCCGTGGCCGGGGAGTCAAGGCCCGGTGAACAGCAACGGTCGTCCTCAGGCGGCCAGGACGGCCCGGAGGCCGGCGCGCAGATCGGCGGAGCCGGTGTAGAGCAGGCCGGTCATGCCCGCGCGTTCCGCGCCCTCGACGTTCTCGGGGCGGTCGTCGATGAAGACGACGTCGGCGGGGTCGGTGTCGAGCGCGCGGGCGACCTCGTCGTAGATCTCCCGGTCCGGTTTCACCAGGCCCATTCTGCCGCTGTAGAACCGTCGTTCGATGGCGGCGATCCACGGCAGCTCGTCCAGGCCGTCGCCGAGGCAGATCGGCGCGTTGGACAGCAGGGCCACGTCGCAGCCGTCGGCCAGCAGTTCGCCGAGCAGCGCGACGGTGCCCTGGTCCGGATGGGCCCAGCCGGCGAGGTCCATGGCGACCAGGCGGGCGACCTCGGTATGGGTGACGGGCCGGCCGAGCACCGCGGCCCAGTAGGCGTGCGGGGTCAGGTCGGCCCGGTCGAAGTCCAGCCGGTGCCGCCAGTAGCCGTTCAGGAACGCCTCGGGGTCGGCGTTCATCGCGCGGGCCATCTCCAGGGTGTCGGCCTCGGGCTGGGGCAGCGACAGCACGCCGCCGTAGTCGAACACGATCCAGGTCATGCCAGGAATGGTCGCAGATGCGGGTCGAGCGCGGGACAACCCAGGTACTTCTCGGCCGTGTGGAAGTCGAGCCAGTCGAGGTTGACCAGCTCCTCGGCGTCCACGCCGGTGAAGCAGCCGCCCAGGCCGGGCGGGATGGCGGCGATGTCGTCCTTGTCGGCGATGTTCACCCAGCGGGCCACGCCGGGCGGGCGCTCGCCGCGGCCGTTGATGGGGGCGGGCAGCAGGCGCTCGAAGACGACGTTGCGCATGCCGAGCGGGCTGCCGAGGGTGATCAGCAGCTCGATCCGCAGGTCGGGGTTGGCCCATAAGGTCTCGTACGCGACGACGCTCCCGAGCGAGTGCGCGATGACCACTTTGGGACGGTTGCGACGGACCGTCTCGGCCACGGCCTGGCGGCACCGCTCGCGCCTGGCCCCGTCGGTGAGATAGGCCGCCACCTCGGGCGCGAAGAGCTCGGCGAAGGCCGTGGACCGGGCGTCGAGCCTGGTCAGCAGCCATCCGGTGAACGTCCTGAGCGCGCCCGTGACCTGCTCGCCCAGCCCTCGGTTGCGCGCCCATTCCAGCAGGACCTGCTGGGCGGGGGCGTCCATGGCGGCCAGGGATCGCGCCCGCGCCCCGCCGTCCCGCAGCAGGTGGGAGAAGTACGCGACCTCGCTGAAGTAGCGTCCGTTCCCCTTGCCGCCGAGGGCCGCGTGCAGGTAGCGGTCCCACTTGACCCGCATGGCCTCCGCCGCCCCGGCGGCCGAGCCCGCCTCCTGGAAGTAGTCGTACTTGCCGATGCCGTGCACCCCGACGATGACCGCCACTCCTGCCTCCCTCATGCCGTGTCCAAGGAAATACCGTTGCTATCGGCATATGTCATCCAGATACGGTGACACTCGTTCCAAGGACGCATGGTCCCATCCCGACAGGAGTTCCGCTCATGACCGGCCCGCTGGTCGTCAACGACGCCGTCGTCATCCCCGACGCCGAGCTCGTCTGGCGCTTCTCGCGTTCGTCGGGGCCCGGCGGCCAGGGCGTCAACACCACCGACAGCCGGGTGGAGCTGACCTTCGACGTGGCGGCGAGCACGGCGCTGCCGCCCGCGCTCAAGCAGCGGGCGCTCGACCGGCTGGGGTCGTCCACGGTGACGATCGCCGCCTCCGAGTACCGTTCGCAGCTCAGGAACCGGGAGGCCGCCACGCAGCGGCTGGCCCAGCGGCTGCGCGAGGCCATCGCCCCGCCGCCGAAGCGGCGGCGCCCGACCAAGCCCAGCAGGGGCTCCGTCGAGCGCCGCATCGCCGCCAAGAAGCAGCGCTCGGACGTCAAACGGCTGCGCCGCGGCCTCTGAGCCGGCGCTCTCCAGGAAGAGGGTTCAGCGGGAGAGCACGGGCTCGCGCACCTCGGTCCCGATCACGTCCATCTCGACCGCGCACAGCCCGAGCGCGGGCTCCATGACCTCGTCAAGGCCGGGTTCCGCCGGCTCGGCGGCCGGGCACAGCTGACCGATCACGTCACGTACCTGCTCGCGCAGGACCGGGTCGGCGAGGCGGCCGCGCTCGTCGAAGTGCCGGCAGCCGGGCAGGATCACCAGCTCGGTGCCCGTCACCACGGCCCCGGCGTGCTGCAGCCTCTTGTACAGCTCCGCCTGCGCCCACATCGCCCCGCACGCCCGCGCGCTCGCGCTCATCACCGCGACCAGCCTGCCCGCCAGCACCCCGGAAGCCGTCAGCCAGTCGAGGGTGTCGATCAGCTCGTCCGGCAGCAGGCTGTGCTCGGGCGCCGTCACCACCACCGCGTCCGCCGCCAGGATCAGCCGGGTGAGCTCCCGTACGGGCGCGGGCACCGGCCCCGGCTCGTACGGCGGCATCTCCCCCAACCCGGACCACACCTCGAAACCGACGTCCTCGGGCAACTCACCGCCCGCCGCTCCCAGCAGCCTGTTGACGAACGATCCGGCGTGCAGGCCGGCGGCGATGCCGATGATTTTCACCCTCTGCTCCCAAGGGGTTCCGGTTTACCGGAAACCTGCCCGATGCGTAGGTTGTCCAAGACCATGCCCCGGTCAAGAGTGGTTTCCGCGCCGCAGCTCTACCCCTGGTGCGGAAGTTATTCCTCGGATTCCGGATGTCTCCGGAAGATCGGCGCGAGCACCCGCAACGTGAGGATCGCCGAGATCATCAGCAGGTTGTATCCGATGAGGTGGTACAACGTCGCCCCCGGCATGATCTGCGGCCCGCCGTCGTTGCCGAGCAGCATCACCCCCATGACGCCCGACGTGGCCCCGAGCACCGTCAGCAGCACCTGGTGCAGCAGCCCGGTCAGGTAGCGGCGGTCGCGCTCGTCGGCCAGCAGCCGCACGTTGAACGCCAGCCGGCCGTGCTCGGCGGCGCTGGCGATGCGCTCGACCCGGCGCGGCAGGCGGCGCAGCATCGGCAGCAGCGCGGCCAGCTCCTGCGTGAGCGTCTCCCGCACCGCGGCCGGCTCGGCCCGCTCGGCGATGTGGCGGCCGGCGAACGCGCGGGCCTCGCCGATGAGGTCGAAGCCCGGCGACAGGCGCACCAGCGTGCCCTCCAGCGTGGCCAGCGCGCGGAAGACGGCCGCCACCTCCGGCGGCACGGACAGCCCGTACGCCGTGACGATCCTGAACAGGTCGGTGAACATCTGGACGCTGTCCATGCCCGGCCCCAGATGGCGGGCCATGAACTGGCCGAGCGCGCGTTCCAGCGCGGCCTCGTCGATGTCCTCGGGGCGGGGCACCACCTCCAGCAGGGCGTCGGTGACGCCGAGCGGGTCCTGGCGGTCCATGGCGAGCAGGAAACGTTGCAGGGCGGAGCGGACCGCGGCGTCCAGGCGGCCGACCGAGCCGAAGTCGAGCAGGCCCAGGGCGCCGTCGTCGAGCAGCATGAGGTTGCCGGGATGCGGGTCGGCGTGGAAGACGCCCTCCACGAGGATCTGGCGGAGCAGGCAGTCGAGGAGGTCGCGGGCCAGGCGCGGGCCGTCCTCGGGCGCGGCCTCGGTGACCGGCCGCCCCGACAGCCGCCGCATGACCAGCACCTGCTCGGTGCAGAGCGCCGTCATCGGCGCCGGGTACCGGACGCGCGGGCCGCCCTCCGCGCCGCCGGGTGGCTGCGGCGCGGTGACGGCGGCCATGTTGGCGGCCTCCACGCGGAAGTCCAGCTCCTCGCGGATGGCCGCCGCGAACCCCTCCGCGAGGTCGCGCAAGCCCAGCGAACGTCCCCACCGGGTGCGGGACTCCAGCGTGGCCGCCAGCCGCCGGACGATGTCGAGGTCCTTGGCCACCACGCTCCCGATGCCCGGCCTGCGTACCTTGACGACGACGTCCTCGCCGCCGGGCAGCCGGGCGGCGTGGACCTGCCCGATGGAGGCGGCGGCCAGCGGCGTACGGTCGAAGGCGGCGAAGACCTCCTCCACCGGCGCGCCCAGCTCCGCCACCAGCACCGGCTCGATCTGCGCCCACGGCGCCGGGACCACCTGGTCCTGCAGCCGCCCCAGCTCCTCGACGAACTCGGCGGGCAGCAGGTCACGCCGCGTGGACAGCACCTGGCCGAGCTTGACGAACGTGACGCCGCCCTCGTCCAGCGCCTCCCGCAGCGATCTGGCCAGGCGTACCTTGCCGGGACGGTCCTCCAGCCGCTCGCCCCGGCCGCGCAGGTAGGGGCCGAGGCCGTGCTTGATCGCGATCCGGGTGATCTGCGAGTAGCGGCGGGCCCGCGAGACCCGTCCTCGTACCGATCGCAGCAGTTCCACCGGCCCCGGCAGCGAGCCGGGCGGGACCAGCGCCTCGGCCAGCACCAGCAGCACCATGGGGATGAGCACCATGGCCATCGTGGCGAGCAGCAGGACGCCCAGCGCGCCCGCGTCCGGCACCTGACCGTCCGCCGGGATGTTCATGGCCGTCAGCAGCGGCCCGAGCAGCGGCTGCGCCAGCAGGAAGGCGGCCAGCGCGGCCACGAGCGTGCGGACCGCGCCGAACCTGACGCCCAGCAGCCGCTGCGCCGCCAGGGCGAGCAGGATGATCGTCAGTAACGCGAACAGGGCGATGAGCAACTCGGCCAGGACGTCCATGGGGCAGGATCATGGCACGTCCGGCTCGCGCGTCCCGCCACGGGCCGACCGTTCCCCGGACCGTCAGCCGGAACGGCCGTCAGCCGAGGCAGGCGTCAGCCGAGGCAGGCATCAGCCCAGGCGTGCTGCGGCGCGGGCGCGGCGCTCCTCCCGGCGCTCGACGAACCTGGCCGCCGTCGCCTCGGTCCTGTCCAGGAACGCGGCCAGCTCGTCGCGGGCGGCCTCACCCTCGGGGCCGAGCCCGGTCTTGTCGAACACCGACCACTGCCGCAGCACCGGCATGAGCACGTCGTCGAGGTGCAGGCGCAGGTCGTAGATGCCCTCGTTGGCGATGATGAGCGCCTTGCGGGTGAAGCCCTCCATGCCCTGGCCGGGCATCTGGAACGTCGTCACGACGTCGGTCACCGCGCGCATGGTCTGGCCCGGGTCGAGCTCGAAGGCCGCCTTGAGCAGGTTGCGGTAGAAGAGCATGTGGAGGTTCTCGTCGGCGGCGATGCGGGCGAGCAGGCGCTCGCAGCCCTCGTCGCCGGAGGCCCTGCCGGTGTTGCGGTGGGCGATGCGGGTCGCGAGCTCCTGGAAGGAGACGTAGGCGAGCTGCTGGAGCATGGTGCCGTACTCGGTGGTGAAGCCCTGCTCCATGTGGTGCATGCGGGCCCGCTCCAGCGCGACGGGATCGACCGCGCGGGTCACGGTGAGGTAGTCGCGGATGGCGGTGCCGTGCCGGTCCTCCTCGGCCGTCCAGCGGTGCACCCAGGTGCCCCACGCGCCGTCGCGGCCGAACGTGGTGGCGATCTCATGGTGGTAGCTGGGCAGGTTGTCCTCGGTCAGGAGGTTGACGATGAGGGACACACGGGCGGCCTCGGGGATCTTCGAGTCGCTCTCCTGCCACGCCTCGCCCCCGTAGATGCCGTCGAAGTCACGGCCTTCGCTCCACGGGATGTACTCGTGCGGGAACCACTCCTTGGCCATCTTCTCGTGGCGGTCCAGCTCGACGGCCACGACGGGCTCGAGCTCGTGCAGCAGCTCCGTCTGAGTCATCGCCATATATGATCTTCTCCTTCAGGTTACGGTACCGTAGGTTAGGCTACCTGAAGGACCTACCGGTCAAAGAGTGTGGGCGTCTATGACTCGGTGCTACTTTTTGTGCACGGTGTCCATTGTGTCCATGTCTGCCTTGCCCGGCGCGGTCCGGTTCAGTCGTCCTCCTGGGCCAGTAACCGGTCGAGCTTGATGCCGAGATCGAGCATTTCCGAACGTACGGACTCGAACTCCTGGGCCATCTCGGCCCGCACCCCGGCGAATCCCTCGGCCATGTCGGCGCGCAGCCCGGCGTCACCGCCGGAGCTCCTGGGCACCCGGACGAACGACGGGCCCATCGCGTGGCGCACGCCCTCGACCTCGGTCTGCAGGGCCGCGAGGTCCTGGCCCATCTCCAGGCAGACCTCGCCGATGCGGCCACGGAGAGCGGCTATCTCCTTCTGAAGGAACCGGGTCCGTTCGTTGATCTCGCGCAGCAGCTCCGCCTGCCGGGCCGCCGACGGGCTGCCCGACCTGTCGCGGTCCGCCTCCAGGTCCTCAACACGGAGCTTCAAGCCGAGAATCTCCGTCTGCACATCCACACACGCCCGCCTTCTCCCTCGCGTCCTTGTGTCCGTCCGATCGCTTTCTGTGACGATCGTAGCCAGCACAACCCCTCTGCGAGACCGGCTTTGCCCACATCAGACGCGTCGTGTCGAACATGCTGGAGCCCCCGACCCCTTCGGCCGAGGGCTCCCCCGCCCTTACGCGCTCAACTTCTCAAGGATCAGATCCACCTTGGAGTCCAGCTTCGTCACCTTCGCGTCCAGGTGGGTCACCTTCGCGTCCAGGTGGGTCACCTTCGCGTCCAGGTGGGTTACCTTCGCATCCAGGTGGGTCACCTTCGAATCGAGGTGAGTCACCTTCGTATCCAGATTGGTGACCCTCGCGTCCAGGCTGGTGACAGTGGCTCGGAGTTCGGACACCTCACCCTTGATCTCAGCGACGTCCCCTTGGAGATGGTTGATGTCGCCCTGCATCGTCGTGACATCACCCTGGAGGCGGGTGATGTCCCCCTGCATGGTCGTGACGTCCTTGCGGAGGTGCGTGATGTCGCCCTGCATCGTCGTGACATCACCCTGGAGATGGGTGATGTCGCCCTGCATGGTCGTGACGTCCTTGCGGAGGTGTGTGATGTCCTTCTGCATCTTCTCGGTGCGGACGTCGACGCGTTCGAAGAGCTTGAGGTGTCGGTCGAGCTCCTTGGTGTGGTCCGTCACGATGCCCCCCGTTTTCAGGAACTCCTCGATGTCGCCCACCCGGCGCTTCAGGCCGTCGATCTCGAATTCCACGTACAAGAGCCCCTCCAGTGCCTACAGTGACCGGTGGGACCTGGCTACGTAGTTTAGCCAGGTCCCTTTCTGCGCCAAGCGATGATTGCACAGAGTAGGCGGGTCGCGACCCTTCGTAGAAATACTCTCATCTTCGGTCCTCGATCTCCCAGAGGTGGTCGAGGACGTGCCAGGCGACGCGCCGCAGGGCGTAGCGGGGTGGCCAGGCGGTGGTGGCGGGTGGCTGCCAGGCGGATGACAGGGTGGCGGCGAGTTCCTGGCGCAGGGCGTCGCGGTCGGCGACCGACTTGTACGGCTTGTGCCGCACGTCGACCTTGCGGGCGAAGGCACGTTCGGCATCCACCACGTGACTCACGATCCGGTCGCGGTCGCGCCCGCCGCCGCGCGGGCCCTTGCGCAGTTCCTCGGGGGCGTTCCCCGCGACCTCGTCGAACAGGTCCCAGGCGGCGCGCATCAGCGCGACGTGGCGCTCGGCGTCGGCGGCGGGCAGCGGCTCCAGGTCCAGGTCGGGAACGACGACCGCGGGGACGCCGAAGTCCGTGGAGGTGTCGCCGGACACGCGGGCGACCACCTCCGGCTCCCCAGGCAGGAACGGGACGCCGGCCCGGTCGGCGACGACGCGGTAGCGGGCCTCGTAGTCCATCAGGCGGTCAAGGGCCGCCTCCTCGCTCTTGTCGGCGCGGGCCCAGCCGGGCCAGTCGAGCGAGCAGGCGAACACCTTCTTCCGCCCGATCTCCAGGTGAACGCGGTTCATGGCGTCACAGCCTGCCAGGCGTACCTGTCGGGATCCGTCAGGTTCAGATGAGGTCGATGAGGTCGGCGACCGAGTCGACGATGAGGGAGGGCCGGTAGGGGTAGCGGTCGATCTGGTCGCGCTGCATGACGCCGGTGAGGACGAGGATCGTGTAGAGGCCCGCCTCCATGCCGGAGACGATGTCGGTGTCCATGCGGTCGCCGATCATCGCGGTGGTCTCGCTGTGCGCCTCGATGTCGTTGAGCGCGCTGCGCATCATGCGGGGGTTGGGCTTGCCGACGAAGTAGGGGGCGACGCCGGTGGCCTTGGTGATGAGGGCGGCGACGGCGCCGCAGGCCGGGAGCGATCCCTCGGTGGACGGCCCGATGGGGTCGGGGTTGGTGGCGATGAAGCGGGCGCCGTTCTCGATGAGCCGGATGGCCCGGGTGATCTGGGTGAAGCTGTAGGTGCGGGTCTCGCCGAGCACGACGTAGTCGGGGTCGAGGTCGGTGAGGATGTAGCCGACCTCGTGCAGTGCGGTGGTGAGCCCGGCCTCGCCGATGACGTACGCCGACCCGCCCGGCCGCTGGTCGTCGAGGAACTGGGCGGTGGCGAGGGCGGAGGTCCAGATGGACTCGGCGGGCACGGTCAGCCCGGCTCCGGCCAGGCGGACGGACAGGTCGCGCTGCGTGTAGATCGAGTTGTTGGTGAGCACCCGGAACTTCTTGCCGGATTCGCTGAGCTTCTTGATGAATTCGGCGGCCCCGGGAACCGGCCGCCCCTCGTGGACGAGGACGCCGTCCATGTCGGACAGCCAGGAGTCGATCCGCTTACGCTGAGTCACCCGGCCATCGTACCGACGTATCTTGTCGACTTCCGTGCCGGTACGTGAACAATGTCGTCATGTCGTTCATGGAATCCGCACAGGACATGCGGGACGAACTCGTACAGCTCAGGCACTCCCTGCACACCACGCCGGAGCTCGGCCTCCACCTCCCCCGCACCCAGGAGAAGGTGCTGGCGGCGCTGGACGGGCTGCCCCTGGAGATCAAGACCGGCTCGGCGCTCAGCTCGGTGACGGCCGTGCTGCGCGGCGGCAGGCCGGGACCCGCGGTGCTGCTGCGGGGCGACATGGACGCGCTGCCGGTGACGGAGAAGAACGACCTGCCCTTCGTCTCCCAGCTGCCCGGCCAGATGCACGCCTGCGGCCACGACCTGCACACCGCGATGCTGGCGGGCGCGGCGCACCTGCTGAGCGCGCGGCGCGAGGAGCTGGCCGGTGACGTGATCTTCATGTTCCAGCCGGGCGAGGAGGGCCACGAGGGCGCCAAGTACATGATCGACGAGGGCGTGCTGGAGGCGGCGGGCGAGCGGCCCGTGGCCGCGTACGGGATGCACGTGGTGTCGTCGATGCTGCCGAACGCGCTGTTCGCCTCCCGGCCGGGTCCGATCATGGCGGCGGCGGACGTGTTCTGCGTGACGGTCAAGGGCCGGGGCGGGCACGGGTCGAGCCCGCACCGGGCGCTGGACCCGATCCAGGCGGGCTGCGCGATGGTGACCGCGCTGCAGACGATGGTGACCCGGACGTTCGACGTGTTCGACCCGGTGGTGGTGACGGTGGGCAGCTTCCACGGTGGCTCGGCCGACAACGTGATCCCCGACGAGGCCCGGTTCGAGGCGACGGTGCGCACGTTCAGCAAGGAGAACAGGACGCTGGTCAAGCGGCGGCTGGTGGAGCTGGTCGAGGGCATCGCGGCGGCGCACGGCATGACGGCGGAGACGTCGTTCGGGATGGGCTACCCGGTGACGGTCAACGACCAGGACGAGGCCGGGTTCGTGGGCAGGACGGCCGACGAGCTGTTCGGGCCGGGGCGTTACTTCGTCGCCCCGCAGCCGGTGATGGGGTCGGAGGACTTCTCGTACGTGCTGGAGCGGGTGCCGGGGGC
The DNA here is from genome assembly GCF_036289125.1 of Nonomuraea sp. LP-02. Classification (NCBI taxonomy): domain Bacteria; kingdom Bacillati; phylum Actinomycetota; class Actinomycetes; order Streptosporangiales; family Streptosporangiaceae; genus Nonomuraea; species Nonomuraea sp. LP-02. Next base: position 2,636,708 of record NZ_JAXCLK010000001.1, read on the forward strand.
GTTCGTGTTCCTGGGCGCGTGCCCGCCCGACCTGGACCCGGCCACCGCCCCCTACAACCACTCCCCCGAGGCGCGCTTCGACGACGCGGTGCTCACCGACGGCGCCGCGCTCTACGCCTCACTCGCGGCGACGAGGCTCGCCGTCGCATGAAAAAACGCGAGTGAACACGGCCTGAGGAGGTAACACCCGCAGGAGGAGGTGGCGCGGCATGAGAGCGTGGGTGGTGCGCGAGCCGGGACCGATCGCGTCCGGGCCGCTGGAGCCGGTCGAGCGGGACGTCCCCGAGCCGGGCCCCGGCGAGGTGCTGGTGCGGGTGGAGGCGTGCGGCGTGTGCCGGACCGACCTGCACCTGGCCGAGGGCGACCTGCCGCCGCGCCGCCCGCGCACCACTCCGGGGCATCAGGTGGTCGGCCGGGTCGAGGGCACCGGGCGCCGGGTGGGCGTGGCCTGGCTCCGCTCGACCTGCGGCACGTGCCGCTACTGCCGGCGGGGCATGGAGAACCTGTGCCCTGCCTCGACCTACACCGGCTGGGACGCCGACGGCGGCTTCGCCGAGTACGTGGTGGCGCCCGAGGACTACGTCTACGACCTGCCCGGCGACGTGCCCGCCGAGCGGCTGGCGCCGCTGCTGTGCGCGGGGATCATCGGCTACCGGGCGCTGGCCCGCTGCGACCTGCCGCCGGGCGGGCGGCTCGGCATCTACGGCTTCGGCGCCTCGGCGCACCTCACGGCACAGGCGGCGATCGCGCGGGGCGCGACCGTGTACGCGGTGACCAGGTCGGCGGCCTCGCGCCGGCTGGCGCTGGAGCTGGGCGCGGCCTCGGCGGGCGACCGGCCGCCGGAGCCGCTGGACGCGGCCATCCTGTTCGCGCCGGTGGGTGATCTCGTGCCGCCGGCGCTGGAGGCGCTGGACCGGGGCGGCACGCTGGCGATCGCCGGGATCCACCTGACCGACATCCCGTCGCTGAACTACGAGCGGCACCTGTTCCAGGAGCGCACGGTGCGCAGCGTGACGGCCAACACGCGGGCCGACGGGCGGGCGTATCTGGAGCTGGCGACGGCGCACCCGCCGCGCGTCTCGACGGTGCCCTATCCCCTGGAGGCGGCCGATCTGGCGCTGGCGGATCTGGCGAACGACCAGGTCAACGGCGCGGCGGTGCTGATCGTCGGTTAAAGCTTTACTTGATGGCGCTTAGCGTCACTCTGTACAGTGATGAAGGAAAGTTACATTAACCTCACAGTCTCTGGAGATTATTGACGCCTTCCGGAGGCGACCGTAGGGTCCGGTCAATCCCTTGAGACATCCCCCGGAGCGGCAAATGAAGCGACTGGCAGCGGTAGTGACGTTGCTGGGCCTTGCCGCCGCGACAGCGGCGTGCAGCGGTGGTTCGACCAACAAGTCCGGCGACGCGGCGGGCGGTGGCGGTGGTGGCCTGTTCACCACCATCGACGTCAACCGGCCGGGCCTGGAGGCATCCGCCCCGGCCAACCCGTACAACCCCAAAGGCAACTCTTTCCCGGGCTACAGCTCCATGAAGCTCGGCTGGGTCAAGAACCACCTCACCGACCCCAACCAGGCTCTCCCCGGCATCGCGGCCAGCTGGGAGATCGCCCCCGACAACTCCGCGATCACGCTGAAGCTGCAGCCGAACGCCAAGTGGTCCGACGGCAAGCCCGTCACCGCCGACGACGTGAAGATGTCCATCGGCATCGCCTACACGCAGGGCAGCACGGCCTTCTCCGTCACCCCCGGCGCCGCGGGCGCGGCCGCCGAGGTCACCGTGGTGGACCCGCAGACCGTGAAGATCACGCAGGACATGGCCAACCCCAGTCCGAAGTTCGCGCGGGGCGTCCTCGACACCACCGTGCTGCCCGCCCACGTGTGGAGCAGCGTGCTGCCGGCCGACTTCTGGGACAAGCTGAAGGCCGCCCGCGGTGACGGCGCCGACGCCGAGAAGGCCCGCGAGGAGGTCACCGCCCTGGGCGAGAAGGTCATCGCCTTCGCCCCGCCGAAGGACGTCTCCGCCGGCCCGTTCGTGCTGGAGCGGGTGAACCCGTCCGAGGCGCTGCTGGTGAAGAACAAGTACTTCTTCAACGCCGCGAACGTGGCCCCGGCGCAGGTGAAGTTCCTCAACTACACCGGCAACGAGCAGATCTGGAACTACCTCATCGCCGGCAAGCTCGACCACGCCGGCTTCACCGCCGCGCCGACCGACGTGATGAACCGGATCAAGTCGGCCAACGGCAACGAGGTCATCAAGGGCTACTCGCCGGTCGCGGTGAGCATGGCCTTCAACCAGTCCAAGAAGCCGTACGACAACGTGCACGTGCGCCGCGGCCTGGCCTACCTCATCGACCGCGAGCAGGTCACGCAGGTCGCCTCGCCCGAGGGCGGCACCGCCGCCGTCACCACGAGCGGCATCCACCAGAAGGCCGCCCAGGCCTGGATCCCGGACACGCTGCCGTCGCTGGAGCCGTACAAGGCGGACGTGGCCAAGGCCGAGGAGGAGTTCAAGAAGGCCGGCCTGGTCAAGAAGGACGGCAAGTGGGCGCTGGCCGACGGCTCGGCGTGGAAGGTCTCCATGCACGCGCCCGCCGGCTTCTCCGACTGGCTGTCGGCGCAGGAGAACATCAAGAGCCAGCTCGTCAAGGCCGGCGTGGACGCCGAGGTCGTGACGACCGCCGACTACCCGCTCTACCTGGAGGAGCTGAACGCCGGCAAGTACGACGTCGGCTTCTGGCTGATGGCGCTCGGCCCCGCGCCGTACGACATCTTCCAGCGCCTCTACGGCGCCTCCAACGGCTGGGCCAACGTGGCCGGCAAGGTGCAGCACTCCGCGCCCGGCAAGAACGGCAACTGGATGGGCGGCCCCGAGGAGATCGAGGTCGACGGGGAGAAGATCAACCCCGGTGAGCTGACCGCCAAGCTGAACTCCTCCGACGAGGAGGCCGCCAAGCCGATCATGGCCCAGCTCGCCAAGGCCGCCAACCAGGACCTCCCGGTCATCCAGCTCTGGGACTACGTCAACACCCAGTTCGTCAACAACAGCCGCTTCACCGGCTGGCCGCACGACGACTCCATCCTGCGGATGGGCACCGGTGTCCTGCCCTCGGGCGTGTGGATCCAGCAAGGTCTGATCAAGGCGAAGCAGTAGCCTATGACGCTCATCGCACGGCGACTCGCGGGCCACCTGGCCCGCGGGTTCGTCATGATCCTCGTAGTCGCGACGATCAGCTTCTTCATCGTCAACAACATCCCGGGCGACCCGATGGCCGCCCGTTACGAGAAGCTGGTCGAGGGCGGCATGGCCCCCGAGGCCGCCAGGCAGGCCGTCAAGGTGCTCTACGGCTTCCAGCCCGACGGCAGCCTGTGGCAGCAGTACACCGACTTCATGGCCGGGTTGTTCCGGCTCGACCTCGGCGTCTCGGTCAGCAGGCCCGGAACCCCGGTGCTCGACGTGCTGACCGACGCGGCCAAGTGGACCGTTCTACCGGTGCTGGCCGGCACGCTGCTGAGCTTCCTCGTCGGGATCATCCTCGGCGTGTACGCCGCCGTCAAGCGCAGCGGCAAGCTCGGCGACGCCCTGTCCATCTCGGGCTCGCTGCTGCACGGCGTCCCGCAGTACGTGCTGGCGCTGCTGGTCGTGATGATCTTCTCGACGCTCCTCGGGATCCTGCCCGCGGACGGCTCGGTGGACATCCTGTACGAGCCCGGCTGGAACGCCGGCTACATCGGCTCGCTCGTCGAGCACGCCCTGTTGCCGGTGCTCACCTACGCCCTGTCGGCGTACGGCGGCTGGATCCTGGCGATGAAGTCGTCGGTGGTCACCGTGCTCGGCGACGACTTCATCCTGGCGGCCGAGCTGCGCGGGATGAAGCGCTCGATCGTCTTCCGCTACATCGCGCGCAACGCGATCCTGCCGCTGTTCACCATGCTGGCCCTGTCGCTGGGCCTGCTGCTCGGCGGCGCGGTCTTCATCGAGAAGATCTTCAACTATCCCGGGCTCGGCTGGCTGCTCATCGGCGCCGTCAACGACCGGGACTACGCTCTGATGGGCGGCGCGTTCCTGCTCATCACCGTCGGCACCATTCTCGCCAACATCGTCGCCGACCTCTTCTACACGGTCATCGACCCGCGGGTGCGCAGCGGGGAGGAGGTTTCGTGAGCGCGACGCTCATCCCCGAGACCGGATCGGCCGCCTCGACCCTGCGCCGCAACTTCTGGCGCGGCGTGTGGCGGGTGATGCGGCGCAAGCCGAGCCGCCTGGTCGGCGTGGTCATCCTGGCCGGGTTCGTCGTCATGGCGGTCGTGGGGCCGATGCTGCTGCCCGATCCGCTGCCCAACGACCCGGCCGCGATCACGCGGCCGCCGAGCTGGGAGCACTGGCTCGGCACCGACCCGCAGGGCCGCGACGTGGTCGCGCTGGTCATCACCGGCTCGCGGTACGTACTGCTGACCGCCGCGATCACCGCGCTCATCACGGTCGTCGTCGGCACCTCGATCGGCCTGTTCTCCGGCTTCAAGCGGGGCCGCTGGGACACCGTGCTCATGCGGCTGACCGACATGAAGCTCACCATCCCCGGCCTGCCGCTGCTGCTGGTGCTGGCCACCGTGTGGCGCTTCGGCAGCCCGTGGCAGATGGGCCTGGTGCTCGGCCTGCTGGGCTGGGGCGGCGTGGCGCGGGCGGTGCGCTCGCAGACGCTGTCGCTGCGCGAGCGCGGCTTCATCGAGGCGGCGCGCGGGCTCGGGCTGTCCACGACGCACATCATCGGCAGGGAGCTGCTGCCGAGCATGGCGCCGTACATCGCGATGAACATGCTCATCTCGGTGACCGGCGCGGTCTACTCGCAGGTGGGCCTGTTCTTCCTGGGCGTGCTGCCGTACGAGTCGGACAACTGGGGCGTGATGCTCAACCTGGCCGTGTTCCAGGCGGGCGCCCTGATCACCCCGAACGCGCTCGGCTACCTGCTCGGGCCGCTGGTGGCGATCCTGCTGCTGACGCTGGCCATCGTGCTCGTCGTGGACGCGATGGACGAGATCTTCAACCCCCGGCTGCGCGAGGAGTAGTGAGGGTGAGCAACCAAGCGCCGGGAGTGCGCATCGACGGACTGACCGTCGTCTACAAGACCCCCGCGGGCGAGCTGCCCGCCGTCAGGGGCGTCACGCTGACGCTGGAGCCCGGCTCGATCACCGGCATCGTCGGCGAGTCCGGCTCCGGCAAGTCCACGCTGGCGCTGTCGCTGCTGAACGCGGTGCAGCCGCCCGGCAGGATCGCGGGCGGCAGCGTCGAGATCGACGGGCTCGGCGACGTCGTCGGGCTGCGCGGCGAGGAGCTGCGCAAGGCCCGCGGCAAGCACATCGGCTACGTCTTCCAGGCCGCCCAGAACTCCCTCAACCCGCTCAAGACGGTCGGCAAGCAACTGCTCGACCTGGGCCGTTCGCACGGCGTGGACGACCTCCGCGGCCTGGTGCGCGAGGCCAAGGAGCTGCTCGGCCGCATGGGGCTGGACGGCGCCCGGGTGCTCGACTCGCACCAGCACGAGCTGTCGGGCGGCATGCGCCAGCGCGTCGGCATCATGCTGGCGCTGGTGCTCAACGCCCACCTGGTGGTGCTGGACGAGCCGACGACCGCCCTCGACATGATCACGCAGGCCAACATCCTGCGGATCGTGCGCGAGGTGCACGCCGAGCGCGGGCTGACCACGCTGGTCATCACGCACGACATCGGCGTGGTGGCGGAGGTGGCCGACCGGCTGGCCGTCATGTACGGCGGCCGCCTGGTCGAGCAGGGGCCGACGCGGGAGGTGCTGGGGGCGCCGCGGCATCCGTACACGCGGGGCCTGATCCAGGCCATCCCCCGGCTGACCGGCGACATCGGCGAGGCGCGGGCGCTGCCCGGCCGGCCGCCGACGCTGGCGACCGTGCCGAAGCAGGGGTGCGTGTTCAGGGAGCGCTGCGAGCTGCGCATGGACGTGTGCGACACCGTGGACCCGGAGACCGTCGCCGACGGCCCGCGCCTGGTGGCCTGCCACGCCGTGAACACGCCCGCGCCGGCAGCCAAGGACGTCGCGACGAAGGAGCACGCGTGATCACCGGGACCGGCGTCGTCAAGACGTTCAAGCAGCGCGGCAAGGTGCTCGGCGCCCGCGAGGTGCGGGCGCTGCGCGGCGTGGACTTCGCGATCCCGAAGGGCGGGGCGGCCTCGTTCATCGGGGAGTCCGGCTGCGGCAAGACCACGCTGGGACGCATCATCGCGGGGCTGGAGAGCTACGACGAGGGCGAGATCGTCATCGGCGACGTGCCGATGACGCCGCTGCGGCCCAAGCAGCGCCAGCCGCACTTCCGCAAGATCCAGATGATCCACCAGGACCCGTACTCGGCGCTCAACCCGACCCGGACCATCCACCAGACGCTGCACGCCCCGCTGAGCCTGCGCGCCAAGCAGACCGGCCGGTCGGCGGCGTGGATCGAGGAGCGGGCGGCCGAGGTGCTCTCGCTGGTCGGCCTGGACCCCGGCACGGTGCTGGGGCGCTACCCGCACCAGCTCTCGGGCGGCATGCGGCAGCGGGTGGTCATCGCGCGGGCCCTCACGGTGGACCCGGAGATGCTGGTGGCCGACGAGGCGGTGTCGATGATCGACGTCTCGCTCCGGCTCGGCATCCTGGCGCTGCTGAAGGACCTGCGCGAGCGGCTCGGCGTCAGCGTGCTGTTCATCACGCACGACGTGGCCACCGCCCGCTACATCGGCGACGACGGCGAGCTGTACGTGATCTACCGCGGGCAGGTCGTCGAGCGCGGCGCCGTGGACACGGTGATCGCCGATCCGGTGCATCCGTACACGCAGTCGCTGCTGTCGGCCATCCCGGTGCTGCACGGCCTGGAGCGGCCGGGCGAGGAGCCGGTGACGCCGCTGTCCTCGCTGGACGAGAGCCAGTCCGACGAGGGCTGCCTGTTCGCCCGCCGGTGCCCGTTCCAGGGCGAGCGGTGCGCCGACGAGCGGCCGCTGCTGCAGCTCACCGAGGGGATCCCGCAGGAGCACGCGTGCTTCTACCCCGAGCGGCGCAGCGTGATCGCGCGCCCGATGAGTGAGGTGTGATGGCCTTCGAGGCGCGGCCGATCGCGGACGCGGCGGAGCTGGCCGAGGCGGCCGGGATCGCCGAAGACGCGCTGACCTGCGACCCCGGGGAGGGGGCCGCGCTGGTCCGGCGGCTGGCCACCCCGCCGCCCGGCCGGACGTGGACCGCGCTGGCCGTGGACGGCGGCGTGGTGATGGCGTCACTGTCGGAGAAGGATCCGGCGATCGGGCATCTCGACCTGCTGGCCGTGCACCCGTCGGCGCGCGGCGAGGGCCGCGGCCGGGCACTGGTGCTGGCGGCCGAGGAGTGGCTGCGCGAGCGGGGGGCGCGCGAGGCCCGCTGGGCCGGCAACCCGCCCTGCTACGCCTGGCCCGGCATCGACGTGCGCTACACCGCCGCCGCCTGCCTGGCGGAAAGCCTCGGCTACGAGCGTTACCACACGGCCTGGAACATGACGGCCGACCTGGGCGGCGGCGACCTGTCGGTCGAGGACGACCTGGTGCGGCTGGAGCAGGCCGGGGTGGCCGTGCGCGCGGCCGCCGGGGACGAGCGGGAGCGGGTGGCGGCGTTCGTCGCCGGCCACTGGAACGAGCGCTGGGCCTGGGAGGCGGCCAACGCCACCGGTCTGCACTTCGCCGAGCGTGACGGGGAGATCCTGGCGTTCGCCGCGTGGGGGGCGCGGCCGTCCTGGTTCGGGCCGATGGGCACCGCGCCGGCCGCACGGGGGTTGGGTCTCGGCCGGGTGCTGCTCCGCAGGTGCCTGGCCGAGCAGCGGGCCGCCGGGCAGGCGGACGCCCAGATCGGGTGGGTGGGGCCGTTGCGGTTCTACTCGCGGGCCGTGGGCGCGCGGGCGGAGCGGGTCTTCTGGCTCTACCGGCGCGCCCTGGCGTGATGTCAGCCGTAGAGCAGCGGTCCCGAAGGGGTTCCCGGCGGCGGGCACAGCTCGCGCGGGTCCTCGCCGGCCTCCAGCCGCCGGGTCAGCTCACCGGACCCCCACAGGTGGTCCAGGCCCGGCAGCAGGCGCAGGTCGTCCGGGTAGAGGGTGCGGGCCACGTGCAGCATCGACACGCCGGTCAGCACCGGGCGGAACGCCTCGCGGTCGTGCACGTGGAGCTGGACGCCGCGGACGGGCGTGCCGGCGTGCTTGTGGAAGGTGGGGGTGAAGCGGACGTCGCGGAAGCGCACCCCGGGCAGGCCGAGCGCGTCGAGCGCGGGGGCGAACCGGCCGTCCACGTACGGGGCGCCGATCAGCTCGAACGGCCGGGTCGTGCCGCGGCCCTCGGAGAAGTTCGTGCCCTCGAACAGGCAGGTGCCCGGGTAGACGAGGGCGGTGTCGGGGGTCGGCATGTTGACCGAGGGCATCACCCAGGGCAGCCCGGTCTCCTCCCACGGCGTGTCGCGCCGCCAGCCGGTCATCTCCACGACCGTCAGGTCCACGTCGAAGCCGAACAGCCCGGCCAGCTCGCCCGCCGTCAGCGCGTGCCGCACGGGGATGGGGTGGCGGCCGACGAAGCTGGCGTACGCGGGGTCGAGGAGGGGGCCCTCGGCGACCGTGCCGCCGAGCGGGTTGGGCCGGTCCAGCACCACGAACCGCAGGCCCAGCCGGGACGCCGAGGCGAGCAGGTCGTACATCGTCCAGACGTAGGTGTAGAAGCGGCTGCCCACGTCGGCGATGTCGAAGACGAGCGTGTCCACGCCGGCGGCGGCGACCGCCGCGTCCAGCTCCTCGCCGGCCAATTTGTACGTGTTGTGCACCGGCAGCCCGGTCCGCTCGTCCACGCCGTCGGCCTCGGCGCCGTCGGCCTGGGCGGTGCCGTGCAGGCCGTGCTCGGGGCCGAACAGGGCGGTCACCGGCGCCCCTGCGGCCAGCAGCGCCTCCGCCGTGGGGGTCAGGTCGGGCAGCACGCCGGTGGGGTTCGTGACGAGGCCGAGGCGGGTACCTCCCGCGAGCGCGGGATCGTCGGCCAGCCGTTCGGCGCCAGTACGCACAAGAGTCATGGAGCCATTGTGCTGAAAGATATTTACAAGAGGGAAGATAAGGGTGGAAATTAGCGTCATGATTGATCCGCTACCCGAGCTGTCCACCGAACAGAGCGATCCCCGCTACAGCCAGATCGACCGGCTGCCGACGGAGCAGATCGCCCGACTGATGAACCAGGCCGACGCCGCCGTGCCCGCGGCCGTCGCGGTGGCCATCCCGGCGATCTCGGGAGCCATCGACGCGATCTCCGCCCGCATGTCGCAGGGCGGCCGGCTCCTCTACGTCGGCGCCGGCACGTCGGGACGCCTGGCCGTGCTGGACGCCAGCGAGTGCCCGCCCACGTTCGGCACCGACCCGTCGCTGGTCCAGGGCGTCATCGCGGGCGGGCCCGACGCGCTCACCCGGTCCGTCGAGGGGGCGGAGGACGACCCGGAGGCGGGCGCCGCCGCCATGAAGGACCTCGGCGTGGGCCCGCTGGACTCGGTGGTCGGGGTGTCCGCGAGCGGGCGGGCCCCTTTCGTGCTGGGCGCGCTGGCGGAGGCGGCCGGCCGCGGCGCGCTCACGGTGGGCCTGTCGTGCAACGAGGGCGCGCCGCTGTCGGCCGCCGCCCAGCACGGCATCGAGGTGGTCGTGGGGCCTGAGGTGGTGACCGGCTCGACGCGACTGAAGGCGGGCACGGCCCAGAAGCTCGTGCTCAACATGATCTCGACGATCAGCATGGTCAAGCTCGGCAAGACGTACGGCAACAAGATGGTCGAGATGTCGGCGATGAACTCCAAGCTGGCGGACCGGGCGCTGCGCATGGTCCGCGACATCACCGGCGCTGACCGGGAGACGGCCGGGGCGGCACTCGACGCGGCGGGCGGGCGGACGAAGGTCGCGGTGCTCATGATCCAGCACGGCATCGACGCCGACGCGGCCCGCGCCCTGCTCGCCACGCACGGCGAGCGGCTGAGCGACGCGCTGAGCGGCTGATCACGGGGTGGAGGGGGCGGACATGCCGGACGGGCTCGCGGCGATCCTCGCGGGGGCGGTGCCGCGGATCTGCCCGGCGGCGGTGGCGATGATCGCCGTGGACGGCGAGGTCGCCGCCACGGCCGCCGCCGGCGAACTGGTGCGCTACACCGGCGCGGACGGCGCGCTGGCCGCCGAGCGCCCGCCGGTACGGCACGACTCGATCTTCGACCTGGCCTCGGTCAGCAAGCTGTTCACCACGGTCGTGCTGCTCTCGCTGGCCGAGGAGGGCCGGCTGGCGCTGGACGAGCCGGCCGCCGCGCTGGTCCCCGGCCTCGACGCCCGGATCACCCCGCGCCGGCTGCTCACGCACACCGCCGGTCTGCCGCCCACCCGCCGCGTCGACGTGGAGCTGCCCGACGCCACCGCCGCCGAACGCATGGCGGCGATGTGGCGCACGCCGCCCGCCCATCCGGTCGGCGGCCCCTACCTCTACAGCGACGTCGGCATGATCATGGCGGGCGGGCTCGCCGAGCTGGCCGGGGGCGCGCCGCTCGACGTGCTCGTCCGCGAGCGCGTCACCGGCGTGCTCGGCCTGGCCGATACCGGCTACGGGCCCCGCGACCCCGCCCGCGTCGCCGCCACCGAGTGCAAGGCCGGGCGTCCCGGCACCGGCTGCGTACGCGGCGAGGTGCACGACGAGACCGCCTGGGCCCTCGGCGGCGTCACGGGCCACGCCGGGGTGTTCGCCACCGCCGCCGACCTGCTGGCCTTCGGCGAGACGCTGCGGCGCGGCGGCGGCCCGGTGCTGCGGCCGGAGAGCGTGGCCGAGCTGACCCGCGACCAGGGCGCGACGGGCGCGCCCTTCCGCCACGGGCTCGGCGTGCGCCTCGGCGACCCGGCCATCGTCGGGCCGCTGACCGGCGCCTACGGCCACTCCGGCTTCACCGGCACGTCCCTCGTCGTGGACCCGGTCCGCCGCCTCACCGTGGTGCTGCTCACCAACGCCGTCCACCCCGTACGGGGCCGCGACGGCATCCGCGAGCTGCGCCACGCCGTCGCCGCCGAGGCTCTGCGCCTGGCCGGCTGACCGCCCCGCCGCTTCTGCGCATAGCGTGGAAGGCATGGCAGTGCAGCTGAACCACACCATCGTCGCGGCCCGCGACCGGGACGCGACCGCCGCCTTCCTCACCGAGATCCTCGGGCTGGAGCCCGCTCCCGTCTACGGCCCCTTCCGGGTCGTCTCGCTCGGCAACGGCGTCTCGCTGGACGTGGCCCAGGCCGACGGGCCGGTGACCGCCCAGCACTACGCGTTCCTGGTGAGCGAGGAGGAGTTCGACCGGATCTGGGGGCGTATCAAGGAGCGGGGGCTGACGTACTGGGCCGATCCGCACCACCGGCGGCCCGGCGAGATCAACACCAACGACGGCGGGCGCGGCCTCTACTGGTCCGGTCCCGACGGACACAATCTGGAGATCATCACCGTCCCGTACGGCGGAGGCTAGGGAGCCAGCGCCTCCAGGGCCTCCTCGGCGCGGCGCGCGGCCTCGCCAGCGTCGAGGCCGACGAACTCCTGGTCGAAGTTGAGGTCGTGGAAGACGTCGGTCACCCCGGCCGCGGCGAGCGCGTCCACGTCGGCGCGGATCTTGTCGTACGGGCCGGTCAGCGGCCGCTCGCCGGGCTCGGGCCTGACCCGCGTGACGCCGCGGCAGACGAAGCGGAACCCGGCCGCGTCCCGCCCCGACGCGGCCAGCTCCGCCTTGATCAGCTTGATCCGCTCCGCGATGGCCGTCAGGTCCTCCCTGCTGGAGCTCACCCACCCGTCCGCCAGCCGGGCCGCCCGGCGCAGCGCCACCTCGGCCGTGCCGCCGAGCAGGATCGGCGGCGGCCCCGGCTCCGGCTTGGGGTCGAGGTGCGACGCCGGCACCCGGTAGAAGGCGCCCTCGTGCTCGACCGGGTCGTCGTTCCACACCTTTCGCAGCACCTCGACGAACTCCTCGCCCCGCCGCCCGCGCCCCTCGAACGCCACGCCGGCCGCCGTGAACTCCTCCGGCACCCACCCGAGCCCGATGCCCGCGGTGAGCCGCCCGCCGGAGAGCGTCTGCAGCGTGGCGAGCTGCTTGGCCAGCACCACGGGCTGTACGTACGCGTTGAGCACGGCGACCGCGAGCCCGATCCGCCCGGTCACCCCCGACAGGTGCGCGAGCGTCACCACGGGGTCGTGCACGCTGCGGTAGGTCGGCCCCATCTCGTGGCCCACGGGGTAGAGCAGGCGCTGGAACGTCCAGAGGTCGTGGTAGCCGAGCTCCTCGGCCCGGACGGCGACCCGGCGCAGGTTGTCCGGGGTGGCCCAGGCTCCCGACTGCGGTACGGCGAAACCTATTTTCATGCTCCCAGTCTGACCGACCGGTTTGCCGCCAATAGTCTGTACCCCGTGGGTCTCAAGGAGGAGCTGGCCGAGGTCGCCGCCGGCTACGGCGGCACGGGCGCGCCCGTGTTGCATCCGACACGTACGGACGTGGTCGTGCTGCGCAGGGGCGAGGTGGTGGTCAAGGCCCACTCGGCCCGCGACGACGCGGAGGAGCTGCGCTTACGACTGTGGGCCGCCGCCTCCCCCGCGGTGAGCGCGGTCATGCTGGCCCCGCTCGACCCCGAGGTGCTGACGGTCGCCGGGCGCGCGGTCACGGTGTGGCCCGCCGGGCGGCCCGTCCGTCAGGACGACCTCGACCACGCTCCCTGGGAGGAGGGGGCCCGGCTGCTGGCCGCGCTGCACGCCGTGCCTCTCACGCTGATGCCCGCGCTCCCCGCCGCGGGAGGGCCCGCGCGGGCCGCCCGCGCCGTCGGCAGGATGACCGGCGACGGTCCGGTGGAGGCGCTGATCCGGCGGACGTTCAAGGAGCTGCCCGCGCCCCCGCCCATCCCCGGGCCCACCCCCGGGCTGCTCACGCACGGCGACTGGCATCTCGGGCAGCTCGTCCGCCGCGACCGCTGGCTGCTCATCGACGTCGACGATCTGGGCGTCGGCGACCCGGCCTGGGACCTGGCCCGGCCGGCCGCCTGGTACGCCGCCGGCCTGCTCGATCCGGCCGTGTGGCAGCGGTTCCTGGGCGCCTACCTGGCCGCGGGCGGGCCCGCGCTGGGCGGCGGCGACCCGTGGGCGCGGCTGGACGTCCCGGCGCGGGCGCTGACCGTGCAACTGGCCGCCGTGGCCGTGGTCAACGCCGGGCGCGAGGGCCGGGAACTCGACGACGTCGAGCATTCGTTGATCGAGGCGTGCAACCGAATCGTCAGAGCGTAGGCGGGTTGCGCGCGGTAGGTTTCATCCTGGAACCTGAAAGCCAAGGAGAGCGACTTCGATGCAGTGTCCCAAGTGCCGCGGGAACATGCGGACCTATGAGCGCAACGGCGTCCACATCGAGCAGTGCGACAACTGCCGCGGAATCTTCCTCGACTACGGCGAGCTGGAGACCCTGACCAGGATGGAGACGCAGTACCACGCGGCTCCCCCGCCGCCGCCCGCCCCCGGCCCGGCCTGGGGCGCGCCGCCGCACGGCGGCTACCACCACGGCCACCACCGCCACCAGCGCAGCTGGGTGGGCATGCTGTTCTCCACCTGATCGTGCGCGGGCCGCGTCCTCCTGCGAGGGCGCGGCTCCTGGCCGGTCAGCCGGGGAAGGACTCCGGGTCGACCGGGGCGGTGCGGGCGTTGCCGCCCGTGATGGCGTGCAGCGTGACGCGCCAGTCGTGCCAGCGGATCTGCGTGGCGGTGACCGTCGTCTTGAACGTCACCGACTTCTGGAACCTCTCGAAGCTGCACTCCCGGGTGAACGCCTTGTTCCGGCCGTCCCAGTCCACGCCGTGCGTGAAATAGATCTTGTACGAGCCGTCGCGCACGCCCTTCACCTTGAACTTGGCCTTGCGGCGCACGTACACGCTGAACGCCTTGCTCTTGCCGCGCATCACGGTCACCACCGCGTCCCTGGTGGCGCCGTTGTCGATCTCCAGCGAGCTGCGCCCGCCGAACGATCCGTTCCGGACGAACGAGCCGTTGCCGAGCCGCCGGGTCTGCTTGCGCGCCGCCTTCACGTCCACCACGTCGGCCGGGTAGCCGCCGGCCTTCTGCAGCGCCTCCCCCGCCTCGTCCAGCGCCTTGAGCTTGGCGCCGAGGTCGGCGAGCACGGCCGAGGAGGTGCACAGGGCGCGCGCGCCGACCTTGCCGCTCGTGGTGCCGAGCGCGGTGACGAAGTCCTGCAGGCTGGTGACGTACGCGTCGTGCTGCGGGCGCACGTCGGCCGGCGGGACCAGCGCGGCCAGCGACTCGGCCGCGCCGGACAGTGTCTCCTCGGCCTTGCTGACCCGCTGGTCGAGCGCCTTGACCCCGCGCGCCCCCGCGAGCGAGCCGATCGCGTCGGCCATCGGCTTGTGCCTGCCGTCGAGCTCGGCCTTGTACGCCTCGGGGGTGAGCGCGCTCGCGCTCGGCGCGGCCGAGGCCGCGTCGCCGCCGGTCCCCCCGGTGCCGCCGGCCACGCCGGAGACCGTGGACGAACCCCCTTCGGGGGTCGGCGCGGTGGAGGAACAGGCGCCGACCGTGAGGGTCGCGAGAGCGAGAACACACGAGATCAAACGGGGTGAAGCCACCTGCCACACTATCGCCCGGTTGCTCCCCGCCCGTCAATCGGAGCCCCCTCCGGTCAGACCTCCGTCAGCCCCCTCTCCCGGTCCTGGACCAGCCGCCTGGTGACGCCGATCGTCTCCAGGAACGGCAGGTCGTGGCTCGCCACGATCAGCGCGCCCCGGTAGGCCGCCAGGGCCTCGGCGAGCCGGCGGACGCTGGCCAGATCGAGATTGTTGGTCGGCTCGTCCAGCAGGAGGAGTTGCGGCGGCGGCTCGGCCGACAGCAGCGCGGCCAGCGTGGCGCGGAAGCGCTCGCCGCCCGACAGCGTGCCGACGGCCTGGGCGGCCCGCTCGCCGCGGAACAGGAAACGCGCGAGCCGGCCGCGTACCTCGTTGACCGACGCCGAGGGCGCCACGGCCCGGACGTTGTCGATGATGCTGAGCGCGTCGTCGAGCAGGTCGAGCCGCTGCGGCAGGTAGCGGACCGGCACGTGCACGCCCTCGCCGGCGGCGATGCGCTTGAGCAGGGTCGTCTTGCCCGAGCCGTTCCTGCCGAGCAGCGCGATCCGCTCGGGACCGCGGACGACCAGCGTCTCCAGCGGCACGGCGCGGTCCGCCGCCGCGTCCTCCTCCGCCTCCCCTTCCTCCGTTTCCGCGGGCGGAGCGGGTTGCGGCGGGGTGAGCGGGAGGGACAGGACCGTGCGGCCGGACGGGACCTCGGTGCCGGGCAGCTCGATCCTGATCTCCGCGTCGCCCCGCACCGCCTGCTCGGCCTCGCCCAGCCGCTCGCGTGCCTCCTCCAGTTTCTCCTCGTGCAGGGTCCGCTGCTTGCCCGCGGTGGCCTGCGCCTTGCGCTTGAGCCCGTTGGCGACGATCTTCGGCGCCCTGTTGTTCGCGGCGGCCTTCTTGCCGGCCCTGATGTTCCTGTCGATCCTGATCCGCGCCTCGATGAGCTCGCGCTGCTGCCGCCGCACCTCGCTCTCGGCGGCGCGTACGGTCCGCAGCGCGGCCTCCTGCTCGGCGGCGGCCTGCTCCTCGTAGGCGGTGAGGTTGCCGCCGTAGAAGCGCACGCCGCCCTCGCGCAGCTCGGCGATCTGGTCGACGAGCTCCAGCAGCGCCCGGTCGTGGCTGACCACGACGAGCACCCCGGGCCAGGCGGTCACGGCGGCGTACAGCCGTTCGCGGGCGTCCACGTCGAGGTTGTTGGTGGGCTCGTCGAGCAGCAGCACCTCGGGCCGTTTGAGCAACTGGGCGGCGAGCGCGACCATGACGGTCTCGCCGCCGGACAGCGTGCCGACCGTGCGGTCCAGCCCGAGGTGGGCGAGGCCGAGCCGGTCGAGCTCGGCCTGCGCGCGCTCCTCGACGTCCCAGTCGTCGCCGATCGCGGCGAAGTGCTCCTCGGCGACGTCGCCGCTCTCGATGGCGTGCAGCGCGGCCCGCTTCTCGCTGATCTCCAGCAGGTCGGAGACCGTACGGGCGGCGACGAGCGGCACGTTCTGCGGCAGGTATCCCACCTCTCCGGTGACGGTGACCGAGCCGGACCGCGGGGCCAGCTCACGAGCGATGATCTTCAGCAGGGTGGACTTGCCCGACCCGTTGACCCCGATCAGGCCGGTACGGCCGGCGGGGAAGGCGGCGTCGAGCCCGTCGAGCACCCGGGTGCCGTCCGGCCAGGCGAAGCTGACCCGGTCGACGACGATGGAACAAGGCATTGGAGGCGGCTCCCAGCACAAAAGTCGAAATCTTGCGACAAATTTCGTGACAGGCGGGAAACACCGCAGACGTGCGACACACATGGAAGCCGGGGCCGAGCCCGCGACGGAGGGGCGAAGAGATCGCCGAGAGGTCCAGGTGAGCGCACGAAAAGCCCGTGACAGGGCGGAACTGCGCGGTGCCCGCGACCTCAGATCCTCACGTCAACTGCCCCCGTGGGTCGGCGATAAGACCGTCCCAGGTTAGGGGATCACCCCGAGCAGGGGCAACCGCGGGTCAGTGGAGGGAGCCGCCGGTCTCCTTCAGGTCCTCGGTCGTGGTGACCGCCGCGGACACGATCGCCGTCAGCGCCTCGGCGATGGACCAGGCGGGCATCGACGGCTTGTCGCCGTCCGGGACCTGCTCGGGCAGGTAGGGCACGTGCACGAAGCCGCCGCGCCGTCCCGGCCGGCCGGACTCCAGGAGGTGCATCAGGCCGTAGAAGACGTGGTTGCAGAGGTACGTGCCCGCCGTGTGCGAGACGGACGCCGGCAGGCCGGCATCGCGGACGGCGGCCACGCACGCCTTCACGGGGAGAGTGGAGAAGTACGCCGCCGGACCGCCCGCCACGATGGGCTCGTCGACGGGCTGGACGCCCTTGTTGTCCGGGATCCTGGCGTCGTCGAGGTTGACGGCGACGCGCTCGATCGTCATGCCCGCCCTCCCGCCCGCCTGCCCGACGCAGATGACGACCTCCGCCCCGGACTCCTCGACGGCCGCGCGCAGCCGCGCGATGGCGTCGTGGAAGACCACCGGCAGCAGCGCCGTGGTCAGCGACACCCCGTCCGGCGGCGTGGCCTCGGCCAGCCGCACCGCCTGCCACGACGGGTTGACGGCGGAGCCGCCGAACGGCTCGAACCCGGTGAGCAGCACACGCATCGGGGGTTTCCTCTCGGGTGCGGGGGAAGGGGCGGGGAGGCCCCTCCATGATGGCCCACGTGCGGGTCGCCGCCGGCGAAGCAGGTTGTAAGTGTTGAACTGAACAAGGTCCTTACCTCAGGTTGGAATCATGCACCCCGGACACCGGCACGACCCCCTCGCCCTGACCGTCGTCTCCTCCCACCGCACCTCCGACGGCCTGGTGTGCTATCTCCGCTGCGCCTGCGGCGCATGGGAGGTCCGCACCCCGGGAACGGTCGCCGCGATCCAGCCGCGGAGCCGGACCGTCGACTGATCGCGGCCTCCCGTCCTAGAGTCGGCACAAAAGCACCTCTGGAGGACAGGCATGTCGAGCATCCCCGCCCTGTTACGCGACCGGATCGCGGCCACCCCCGACGCCGAGGCGTACCGCGTGCCCACCGACGACGGCTGGGAGTCGTTGTCGTGGCGCGAGGTGGGCGAGCGCGTGCGCGGGCTGGCCCTCGGCCTGGCGGCACTGGGAGCCGGCCCCGGCAGACGGGTGTCCATCCTGTGCTCGACCCGGCTGGAGTGGATCCTCACCGACCTCGCCGTGCTGGCGACCGGCGCCGCCACGACGACGATCTACCCGTCCAACACGGCCGCCGAGGCGGCCTTCGTCATCACCGACTCCGGCAGCACGATCGTCGTGGCCGAGAACGACGAGCAGGTGGCCAAGCTGCGCTCGGTCCGGCAGGAGCTGCCCGGCGTCACGCAGGTGATCGTCGTCGACGGCTCCCCCGGCGACGACGGCTGGGTGGTGCCGCTCGACGCGGTGACCGGCGAGGGCGACTACGACGCCATGGTGGACGCCATCACCGAGGACGACCTCGCCACCCTCATCTACACCTCGGGCACCACCGGCCGGCCCAAGGGCGTGGAGCTCACCCACGACAACTGGCTGTACGCCGCCGACGCGGTCCGGCAGCTCGGTCTCATCTCCCCCGCCGACCTGCACTTCCTCTGGCTGCCGCTGTCGCACTCGTTCGGCAAGCTGCTGGAGGTCGTGATGATCGGCATCGGCGTGCCGACCGCGATCGACGGCCGGCTCGACAAGATCGCCGACAACCTGGGGGTGGTGCGGCCGACCATCATGGCCGCCGCGCCGCGCATCTTCGAGAAGATCCACAACACCGTGGTCGCGTCCATGCGGCGCGAGGGCGGCGCGAAGCTGCGCATCTTCGAGTGGGCGCGCAGGACCGGCATCCGGGTCAGCCGGGCCCGCCAGCGCGGCGCGAGCCTGCCGCTCACCACCCGCGCCGAGTACGCGCTGGCCGACCGGCTCGTCTTCGCCAAGCTGAGGGAGCGCTTCGGCGGCCGGGTCCGCTACTTCATCTCGGGAGCGGCCCCGCTCAACACCGACATCGCCGAGTTCTTCGACGCGGCCGGCCTGACGATCCTCGAAGGCTACGGGCTGACCGAGTCGTCGGCGGGCAGCTTCCTCAACCGGCCCGACTCGCCGCGCTTCGGCACGGTGGGCCCGCCGCTGCCCGGCACCGAGGTGCGCATCGCCGACGACGGCGAGATCCTCATCGGCGGGCGCGGGATCATGCGCGGCTACCACGGGCTGCCCGAGGAGACCGCGGCGGCGCTGGAGGACGGCTGGCTGCGCACGGGCGACATCGGCGAGCTGGACGAGGCCGGCCGGCTGCGCATCACCGACAGGAAGAAGGAGCTGATCAAGACCTCCGGCGGCAAGTACGTCGCGCCGACCCACCTGGAGGGCTCGATCAAGGCGGCCTGCCCGTACGTGTCGCACGTGTTCGTCCACGGCGACCGGCGCAACTACGTCACCGCCCTGGTCACGCTCGACATGGACGTGGTCGCGCCATGGGCGGCGGCCGAGTCGCTGCCGGCCGACGCCGAGGCGCTGCGCGAGCACCCGCGCATGCGCGAGGAGGTCCAGAAGGCGATCGACCAGGTCAACGCCGACCAGGCCAGCTACTCGACGGTCAAGAAGTTCGCGATCCTCGCCGAGGACTTCACCGTGGAGAGCGGCGAGCTGACCGCCAGCCTCAAGATCCGCCGCAAGATCGTCGAGGAGCGCCACGGCAAGACCCTGGACGGCTTCTACGACGGCTGAGCACGTCCCGGGGGCCGGTCACAACACCCGATCGGCCCCCGGCAGCCGCCGGACCAGGAAGGCCAGCCCCCAGCACAAAGGCAGCGCCGGCACCAGCATGATCGCGAACTTGACCGCGGCGGGCGCGGACAGCCAGCGCAGCGCCCAGCCGAGGCCGACCAGCACGAGCGGGTGAACGACGTAGACGGTGTAGGCGTGCCGGGACAGGAACCGGCCGCGGGGCCCCTGCCGGTTCCACCGCTCGCGGAACCACACGGTGAGCCCGATGATCATGCCGACCGCGAAGACCGACTGCCACACGCTCATCGCGACCGAGGCCAGCGGCCCCTCGCCGAGCGCCACCGGCATGAGCGCCGCCGTGGCGGCCCCGGCCGCGCCGAAGCCCAGACGGGACGCCCGCACCGGCAGCGTCTCGAACCAGCCGCGCCGGTGGGCGACGCAGCCGAGCACGAACATCGCCACGTACTGCGGCATGAAGTCCGGCGTCGGCAGCCCCAGCGCGTAGGTGCCGGTGGGCACCGGGATCCGCCACAGGATCGTGGCCACCGCCAGCCCCAGCGTGAACAGCACGATCCACCGCGGCCGCAGCGGGGCCGGGCGGGCGGGGAGCGGCGCGCGCAGCGCGCGCCAGCCGGCGTAGACCAGCGCGAAGACGATCAGCACCTCGGCGAACCACATCGGGCCCGCGTCCACGGTGTCGAGGTAGTACTGCCAGTAGGGGACCGGCCGGTCCTCCGCCAAGTAACCCCCGAGCCCGGCCAGCGGTCGCAGCAGCACGACGTAGACCAGCAGCGGGACGCCGAGCCGGAGCAGCCGGTCGGCGAGGAACCGGCCCGCGCCCTTGCGGTCGTAGGAGCCCGGGGTGAAGAAGCCGGAGATGAGGAAGAAGAACCCCATGAAGAACGCCTGGTTCGTGATGAGCAGGACGTCCAGCAGGAAGCCCGAGGGGTCCTGGGCGGGCTCGGTGTAGTACCAGAGCGGGATGTGGGAGTAGGTGATGGCGGCGTGGTGCACGACCACCAGCGCGGTGAGCACGACGCGCAGGTTGTCGAGGGCGAGGATCCTGGTGGTGGTGCTCGTGGTGCCGGTGGCCTCGGTCTTCATGTCACACATGCCCTTTCGAGGAGGTCGGCGAGCTGGCGCGCGTGCTCGTCCAGGTCGTGCTCGGGGTGCGCGACCCAGTAGGCGAACATCGCGTCCACCGCGGCGGAGTGGGTGACGGCCATCACCCGGACGTCGAAGTCGCGGAACTCCCCGGTGGCCTGGCCGGCGCGGTAGATGCTCTCCAGGCTCCGGTAGATTTCCTCGTTGGTCCTGATCCCGAAGCGGGGGCTGCCGTCGGCGTCCCGCAGGTTGCCGAAGATCTCGCCCAGCGCCTTGAGTCCCTTGCGCTGCCCCCGCATGTAGGCGGCGACGGACAGCACGTGCGTGCGCAGCAGCTCCGTGGGCGACTCGATGCCCTTCATCTCGGCGAGGACGTGGTCGGCGATGGCGGTGTAGGTGACCACGACGACCTCGGTCATCAGCTCGTCCTTGCCGGCGAAGTGGTAGGAGATGAGCCCCTTGCTGATGCCGGCGTGCCTGGCGATGCGCGCCAGGGACGCCTGGGCGAACCCGACGTCGGCGATCACGTCGATGGCCGCGGCCACGATCTGAGCCCTCCGGGCGTCCTCGATGAACGACCGCACCTTCTGACCAGTTGGCTCATTTTCTGACCGCATGGCCAAAATCTAGCACGCGCGGCCAGGAAACGAGCGGCGTCCCTCGATCAGAAGTGGCAGGGCCGCCTTCGAGCGGACGTCAACAGGGACGCTTGAAGACCGAGAGGAGCCGGTCGGCGGCGAGCGCCGGGGTCAGCGAGCCGTCCAGGATCTGCCGCTCCACCTCGTCCTTGATGGCGGCCACCTCGGGGTCGTCGCGCAGCTCGGCCAGCAGCCGCTCGCGGACCATCGTCCACGTCCAGCCGACCTGCTGGGCCCGGCGCCTGGCGGGCAGGTCGATCGACTCCTGGTGCGCCACGACGTGCCGCCACAGCTTCTCCAGGCCGTCGCCGGTCAGGCCGCTGCAGGTCAGGACGGGCGGCGGGGTGCTGTCGGAGCGCAGCATGCGCAGCGCGCCGGCCAGCTCCCTGGCCGCCTTCTTGGCGGGGAGCTGGTACTCGCCGTCGGCCTTGTTGACCGCGATCACGTCGGCCAGCTCCAGCACGCCCTTCTTGATGCCCTGGAGCTGGTCGCCGGTACGGGCCAGGGTGAGCAGCAGGAACGTGTCCACCATGTCGGCCACGGCGGTCTCCGACTGGCCGACGCCGACGGTCTCGACGAGCACCACGTCGAACCCGGCCGCCTCCACCACGACCATCGCCTCCCGGGTGGCCTTGGCCACGCCGCCCAGTGTCCCCGACGTGGGCGAGGGCCGGATGAAGGCCGCGGGATCGACGGACAGCCGGGACATGCGGGTCTTGTCGCCGAGGATGCTGCCGCCGGTGCGGGTGGAGGACGGGTCGACCGCGAGGACGGCGACCTTGTGCCCCTCCCCGGTCAGCATCGTGCCGAACGCGTCGATGAACGTGGACTTGCCCACGCCCGGCACGCCCGACACGCCGATCCGGCGGGCGTGGCCGGTGAGCGGGGTGAGCTCGACGAGCAGCCGCTGGGCCAGGGCCATGTGGTCCGGCCTGGTGGACTCGACCAGCGTGATCGCGCGGGCGATCCACGTACGCGAGCCCGCGCGGACGCCGTCGGCGTAATCCTCCAGCGAGTGCACGCCCCGCACCCCTTTCTCCCTCTTGGTCATCATGTCTTCTGACAAACGTTGACTTTGCCAGTATGGTGCTGGGGTTCCCGTCTCAGCCGTCACAGGAGTCACTCCCCTCATGCCCAACGTCGAACCGCTGCGCGCGGGCGACCCGGCTGCCGCCGGACCCTATCGGCTCGTCGGGCGGCTCGGCTCGGGCGGCCACGGCACCGGCTACCTCGGACGGGCGCGCGACGGCAGGCCCGTCGCGGTCAAGCTGCTGCCCGAGGGCCCGGCCGACCGGGAGCGGCTGGTCAGGGAGCTGACCGTGGCGCGGCGGATGGAGCCGTCCTGCCTGGCGCGGGTGCTCGACGCGGCGACCGGCGAGCGGCCGTACGTGGTGCGCGAGTACGTGGACGGGCCCACCCTGGAGCAGGCCGCGCCCGCCCCGGCCGCGGAGCTGCCCCGGCTCGCCGTCGCCGTCGCGACCGGGCTGAACGCCCTGCACCAGGTGGGCATCGCGCATCTGGCGCTCAAGCCGGCCAACGTGCTGCTGGGGCCCGGCGGGGCGCGGGTGGCCGACTACGGGATCGCGGGGGCGTACGGGGTGGCGGGGGGCGCCGGGGCGGTGGTGGGCGGCGGGGGGACGCCCGCCTGTCTGGCGTATCTGGCGCCCGAGCAGGTCGCCGGGCTGCCGGGCGGCGCGCCCGCCGACGTGTTCGCCTGGGCCGCGGTGGTCGGGTTCGCCGCCACCGGGATGCCGCCCTTCGGGGACGGCTCCCCGGCCGAGGTCGCCGAGCAGGTGCTGCGCGGCGAGCCACGACTGGACGGGCTGCCCGCTCCCTTGCGTGAGGTAGTGACCGCCTGCCTGGCCAAGGACCCGGCGGCCCGGCCGGCCATGCGCGAGGTGCTCCTGCGCCTCATCGGCCCCGCCCCCGCCCCGGACGACGACTTCGCCACCCCAGCCGCCACCCACGACTTCCGCCCCCCTAGCCTCCCGCGCCGAACGCCACGCACCCCACCCCCGGACCAGCACCTCCCGGCCCCACAGCTCCCCCGCCGGGACCCACACGCCTCGCTCCCGGACCAGCACTTCTCGCTCCCGGACCCACAGGCCCCACTCCCGGACCAGCACCTCCCGCATCCGGGCCCGCACGTCCCGCCCCCGGACCAGCACGCCCCGGCCCCGGCGGCGGGCCTTTCCTCGACGGCGGTGCAGGGCCCGCTGCGGACGCGGGACACCGGGACGCTCCTGGTGCGTCCCTTCGCGGCCTCCGCGCATCCCGGTCAGGCGCGGGCGGCCGCGCACCCCGCCGACTGGACGGCGTTCCATCGCGTCGAGCAGCCGCGGGTCGAGGACGGGCAGCGGTCGGCGTTCGTGGACATCCTCGTCACCGGCGACGCCCCGGCCGCTCCCACGAGCAGGGGAAGGCGCGTCAGGATGGCGCTCATCACGACCGTCTCGGGCGTTCTCGTGCCGGTCCTGGCCGCCGCGATCGTCTGGCTCACCCCCGCCGAGCCCCCGCGCCCCGAGCCCTCCGCCGCCCCGCCGGAGAGCAGCAGCGCCGCCGCCTCGAGCCCCGCCCGCCTCCAGGTCACCCGCCTGCGCCCGCACGGCACCAGGAACGACGGCACCGGGAACGACGGCTGCTGGACCCCCGGCGAGGTCACCGTACGAGCCCTGGTCGCCCGCACCGGCGGCCCGCTGACCATCCGCTACGCATGGCTGGTGGACGGCGCGCCCGCGGGCGCGACCGCCTCCACGCTCATCCCCGGGAACGGCCAGCGCTACCTGACCTCACCGCGGGCCCTGACGGCGGACCCGCCGCCGGAGGGCGCCACGCGCCGCGTCACGCTGCGGATCACGTCCCCGGTCGTCGTCCAGCGGTCGGTCACGCTCACGCTGTGCGCCGCCGGCTGAGCTGGTCCAGCAGGCCGAGCGCGGCGTCGGCGATCACCGTGCCCGGCGGGAAGATCGCGGACGCGCCCGCGGCACGCAGCTCGTCGTGGTCGCCGGGCGGGATGACGCCGCCGACCACGATCATGATGTCGCCCGCGTCGAGCCCGGCCAGCGCCTCGCGCAGCGCGGGCACCAGCGTCAGGTGCCCGGCGGCCAGCGAGGACACGCCGACCACGTGCACGTCGGCCTCCACGGCCTGCCGGGCGACCTCCTCCGGCGTCTGGAACAGCGGGCCGACGTCCACGTCGAAGCCGAGATCGGCGAAGGCCGTCGCGATCACCTTCTGGCCGCGGTCGTGCCCGTCCTGGCCCATCTTGGCGACCAGGATGCGCGGCCGGCGCCCCTCGGCCCGCTCGAAGTCGGCGCAGGCGCGGCGGGCGCGCTCGATGTTCTCGGCGGGGCCCGATTCGTCGCGATACACGCCTGAGATCGTACGGACCCGCTCGGCGTGCCGCCCGAACACCCGCTCCAGGGCCTCGGAGATCTCCCCCACCGTGGCCTTGGCGCGGGCGGCGTCCACGGACAGCTTGAGCAGGTTGTGCTCCAGCCGCGCCCGCGGGTTCGCGGCGGCCGCGGTGAGCGCGTCGAGTGCGCGCCGCACCTCGTCGGCGTCCCGCTCGGCCCGCAGCCTGGCCAGCTTCTCCAGTTGCCGGCCGCGGACCGCGCTGTTGTCGACCTTGAGCACGTCGATGACCTGGTCGTCGCCGGTCCGGTACTTGTTGACGCCGATGACCGGCTGCCGCCCCGAGTCGATGCGGGCCTGGGCGCGGGCGGCGGCCTCCTCGATGCGCAGCTTCGGCAGCCCGGCCTCGATGGCCTTGGCCATGCCGCCGGCCGCCTCGACCTCCTCGATGTGCTGCCACGCCCGCTCGGCGAGGTCGTGGGTGAGCCGTTCGACGTAGTAGGAGCCGCCCCACGGATCGATGACGCGGGTGGTGCCCGACTCCTGCTGGAGCAGGAGCTGGGTGTTGCGGGCGATGCGCGCGGAGAAGTCGGTGGGCAGCGCCAGGGCCTCGTCCAGGGCGTTCGTGTGCAGCGACTGCGTGTGGCCCTGGGTCGCCGCCATCGCCTCGACGCAGGTGCGGGCCACGTTGTTGAACACGTCCTGCGCGGTGAGCGACCAGCCGGAGGTCTGGCTGTGCGTACGCAGGCTCAGCGACTTGGGGTCCTTGGCGCCCATGTCCCTGACGATGCGGCTCCACAGCAGGCGGGCGGCCCGCAGCTTGGCGACCTCCATGAAGAAGTTCATGCCGATGCACCAGAAGAACGACAAGCGCGGCGCGAACCGGTCGACGTCCATCCCGGCCGCGACCCCGGCCCGCAGGTACTCCATGCCGTCGGCCAGGGTGTAGGCCAGCTCCAGGTCACACGTGGCCCCGGCCTCCTGGATGTGGTAGCCGGAGATGCTGATCGAGTTGAACTTCGGCATCTTCTCGCTGGCGTAGGCGAAGATGTCGGAGATGATGCGCATCGAGGGGGCCGGCGGATAGATGTAGGTGTTGCGGACCATGAACTCCTTGAGGATGTCGTTCTGGATGGTCCCCGTGAGCTGCTCCGGCTTCACCCCCTGCTCCTCGGCGGCCACGATGTAGAGGGCCAGGATCGGCAGCACGGCGCCGTTCATGGTCATCGACACCGACATGCGGTCGAGCGGGATGCCGTCGAAGAGCTGACGCATGTCGTAGATGGAGTCGATGGCGACCCCGGCCATGCCGACGTCGCCCGCCACGCGTGGATGGTCGGAGTCGTAGCCGCGGTGGGTGGCCAGGTCGAAGGCGACCGACAGGCCCTTCTGACCGGCCGCGAGGTTACGCCGGTAGAAGGCGTTGGAGTCCTCGGCCGTGGAGAAACCCGCGTACTGGCGGACGGTCCACGGCTGGTTGACGTACATGGTCGGGTACGGCCCGCGCAGGTACGGCGCCGCCCCGGGATAAGTACGCAGGAAGTCGAGCCCGTCGAGGTCGCCCGCCGTGTAGAGAGGCTTGACCGCGATGCCCTCCGGCGTCTCCCAGACCTCGCCGCCCGGCTCGGGCCGCCGCCCCGGCTCCTTGGCCAGGCCGTTGAGCGGTACGCCGGAGAAGTCCGGGATCATCGGGTCACCCCCAGGTCGTCGCCGAGCACGTCGTCATAGGTGGTGCGCAGCACGTGCAGCGCGTCGCAGCCGGCGTGCACGGTGCCGTCCACGCCGTCCACGCCCTCGTACCCGCCCTGGCCCGCGAGCCACACCCGCCTGGCCCCCGCCCGTCTGAGCGCGGCGGCCACGGGGGCGGCGTGCTCGGCGTACAGCCGGTCGCTGGAGCACAGGCAGGCGACGCGGGCGCCGCTGACGGCGAAGGCGGTGGCGATCTGCTCGGGGTCGGTGCCCGGCCCGGCGGTCTCGGTCGCGAAGCCGCCGGCCTGGAACAGGTTGGCGGCGAACGCGGCCCGCGCCGTGTGGGCGGCGACGGGCCCGATCGTGGCGAGGAACACCTTGGGCCGCTCCGGCCGCGACTCGGCGAGGTCGCGCAGCGCCTCGAACTCCTCGGCGTAGCGCGGCGTGGCGATGCCGTTCCCGTCGCGGCGGACGGGCCGCTCCCCGAGGTCGGGGTATTCGCTGACGCCGGTGATCGGGAAGCGGCGGCAGGCGATGTCGGCGGCGCGCCGCTCGCGGGTGGCGGCCACGCGGGCCGCGATGAGCTCCCCGGCCGCGTCGGCGCCACCGGCGGCCTCGATCTCCTGGAACCACGCCCACGCCCGCCCGGCCAGGTCGGCGGTGCGGCGTTCGACGTACCAGGAGCCGCCCGCGGGGTCGAGCACGCGGGCCAGGTGCGCCTCCTCCAGCAGCAGGGTCTGGGTGTTGCGGGCGATGCGGCGGGAGAAGGCGTCCGGGAGGCCGAGCGCGGCGTCGAACGGCTGGACGGTGACGGCGTCGGCCCCGCCGACCCCGGCGGCGAAGCAGGCGACGGTGGTGCGCAGCAGGTTCACGTACGGGTCGCGGACGGTCATCATGGCCGAGCTGGTGACCGCGTGCTGCCGCTGGCCGCCGTGCTCGGGCGCGCCGCACACCTCGGCGACCCTGGCCCACAGCCGCCGGGCGGCGCGCAGCTTGGCGATGGTGGCGAACTGGTCGTCGGTGGCGGCGTAGCGGAACTCGATCTGCCCCAGCGCCTGCTCGATCGAGAGCCCGGCCCCGGTGAGCTCGCGCAGCTCGGCCACGCCGCGCGCGATCGAGCAGCCCAGCTCGTCGGCGTCGCCGCCGCCCGCGTCGTGCCAGCGGGTGGCGTCCACGGTGACGGCCCGCAGCCCCGGGAACTCGGCGGCGCACCGCACCGCCAGCTCCGCCCCGGCCGCGCCGGAGCCGCCCAGGTTGCCGGAGACCGCGACGCCGCGCTCGGCGGCCAGCGCGAGCAGCGCCGCGGCCGCCTCGCGGGTGCGCGGGCCCGCCTCCAGCACCACGGGGGCCAGGTCGAGCAGCACGTCCTTGAGCACGCCTGCCAGCGCCTCCGGCGGGATCGCGCCGTCGCCGACGACCAGCCACAACGAGGTGACGCCGTTCTCCAGGTCGGCCAGCACCGCCTCGGAGTCGGGCACGGCGTGCCGCTGCCGGACGTCCCAGCCGGGGACGGTGCGGACGCCCCGCACGTACGGCGGCGCGCCGGGCAGCCCCGGATCGCCGGGCAGGTCGTCCAGGTCGTAGAGAGGCGCGATCGTCAGCCCGTCGTAGGTGGGGGTGGACAGCGCCTCCTCGGGCGAGCCCGCCTCGATCCCGGACCTGCGCAGGACGGCCGCCGCCAGCTCCCGCCAGTCGTCACGGGTCGTGGGCGTGAACCCCGCTGCGAGTTCCATGTCTCGGATAGTAGGCGGAACCGGTAGGAACCAGCACCCCAGGGGCCCCCGACACCCTGATCAGCTTTGCGGGGCCTCCCAGGTGAGCCGCCAGGTGAGCGGGCCCACCACGCCGTCGTCGGCGATGCCCTGCTGCCGCTGGAAGGCGAGGCAGGCGGCGCGCGAGGCGGGGCCGTACGCGCCGTCGGCGTCGAGGTCGAAGCCGCGCTGCCGGATGCGGCCCTGCCAGGTGCGTACGTCGTCACCCCGCATGACCGGCGGGTACGACAGCAGCCGCCCGGGGAACGGCGGCGCGGCCGGCCCGGACGGAGGCGGCTCCTCTCCGCCCGAGGGCCGGGGCGCGCCCCGCCGCACCCAGGCGTACAGGGGCTCGCCGGGGCAGTCGGTGGAGTAGCCGTCGCGGTGCCCCTTGATCTCCTTGCCGGCGCCGCCGCGGGCGCGTACGTGCTCGACGGCGTCGAGGATGGCGTGCAGGATCTGGTCGGTGGGCTGCACGAGCCCGCTGTTGCCGACCAGGCCGAGCACGGCGTAGTGGCCGGCGTTGAGCCCGGGGCCGTTGGCGGCGGGCAGGCGGTGCAGGCCGCGCCCCTCGAACACCTTGCGATGGGGGCAGGCCACGAAGGAGTAGCCGATGTCCACCCAGCCGTTGCCGTCCATGTGGTGGGTCTGGATGGAGCGCACCAGGGCCGCGCACGCGCCGTGGTCGCTCACGATGCCGGGATCGACCCTGCCGCCGGTGTAGTGGACCTTCACGCCTTTGGCGGAGTCGAGCTGTGAGTAGTCTCCGCGGGGGGCGCGGGCGTTCCAATCGCGCCGTGACACCAGGTCGATGGCCAAGACGAACTCCGAGACTAGTGCGGGGAATACTGAGCGTAACAAGGGATACGCGGACAGGTCCCGGAGTTGGCTGATTTGCCTAGGGCCGGATCACCCGACTCTCCGTCACGATGGCGGTGATGAGGTCGTGCGGGGTGACGTCGAAGGCCGGGTTGATCGCGTCGGTGCCCTCCGGGGCGACCCGCACGCCCCGGAACGAGACGATCTCGCCGGGGCCGCGGTCCTCGATCTCGATGTGCTCGCCGGTCGGGGTGCCGGGGTCGATGGTGGACTCGGGCGCGACGACGAAGAACGGGACGCCGGCGCGTTCCGCGCCGAGCGCGAGGGCGTACGAGCCGATCTTGTTGGCGGTGTCGCCGTTGGCGGCGATGCGGTCGGCGCCGATGAGCACCGCGTCCACCCCGCCCCTGGCCAGCAGGTAGGGCCCCGCCGAGTCGGCGACGAGGCGGTGCGGCGCGCCCATCCTGGCCAGCTCCCAGGTGGTGAGCCTGGCCCCCTGCAGCAGCGGCCGGGTCTCCAGCGCGAGGACCTCGGCCAGCCGGCCGCGCTCGTGCAGCGTACGGACGACGCCGAGCGCGGTGCCGTGCTCGACGGCGGCGAGCGCGCCCGTGTTGCACACGGTCATGATCCGCAGCCGGTCGCCCTCCAGCAGGTCGGCGCCGCGCTCCCCCATGGCGCGGCAGGCGGCGATGTCGTCGTCGCGCAGGCGCAGCGCGGCGGCGAGCACGGCCTCCCTGCCCTCGCCGAGGCGGGCGGCCGCGCGGTCGACGCCCCAGGCGAGGTTGACGGCGGTGGGCCGGGCGGCGCGCAGCCGGGCGATCAGCTCCGGGTCGCCGTCGGCGAGCACGACGCCGAGCGCGCCGGCCACGCCGAGGGCGGGCGCGCCGCGCACGGCGAGCCGGCGGATCGCGTCGACGAGCTCGTCCACGGTGTGGACGCGCAGCGTCACGTACATGTCGGGGAGCAGCGTCTGGTCGATCAGCTCGATCGCGCCGTCCACCCAGTCGATGGTCCTCACGGCAGAACGGTAACGGGTCGGGCGCGGCCTAGTGTTCGGCGAGAACGATCACGGCGTCGCCCTCGGCGAAGACGATCGGGTCGGACTTGCCCGGGTTGAGGACGATCCCGTAGTGCGGCGGGTCGTCGCGGCCGGCGCAGGAACGGTAGCCGATGGCGCTCTCGCCGCGGCGCCGCGCGGCCTCGATCACCGTGGAGAACGTCACCTCCGTACCGGTCCGGACGTACGAGGAGGCGGGGCGGGGGTAGATCTCCGAGCCGTGCGAGTCGAAGAGGCTGCCGAACACCTCGGCGAGGTGGCGGTTCTCGGCGAGCTGTGCCATGAGCAGGCCGATGACCGTGTCGCTGATGACGATGTCGTCGGCCTCGGTGACCTCGGCCAGGGCCCGGTTGTTCTCGTCGTGCATCTCGCTGACGATCGAGTAGTGCTCGCCGAGCACGCTCTGCATGTCCCGGAGCTGCAGCAGGGTCATGAGCGTGCGCGTGTCCGCGTGATGCGGGTCGAACCGGTCGTCGGACAGGACGATGACGTGCTGGAACAGGCCGACGCCGAGCGACTCCAGCGCGAAGCGGTCGGTGGTGTCGCAGTCCTTGACGTTGACGGTGAGGTTGCGCAGCCCGGTCAGCCCGGCGCCGGCCCTCGGGTCGCCGGCGGCGATCTCCAGGACCGAGCCGGGCGCCACGTAGGCGTCGAGGAGGCGGACGATCCGCTCGGCGCGGGCGTTCCAGTTGAGCAGCAGCGTGCGCTCGGGCGCGGGGGCCGGCCGCGCGGCGGGAGCGGCGATGGCGGACTCGTCCACGGACGGCCTGCCGGCGGCGAGACGTACGTGGGAGTCGTCGGCGGCGATGACGATGACCTCGTCGTCCGCGGCGATCACGGTGTCGCCCGGCGGGTTGAGCACGACGCCGGACGGGCGGCGCAGCCCGATCACGCAGGCGGTCTGGTAGGCGTGCAGCGCCTCCCCGTAGGTGACGCCGACGAGCTTCTTCGGGGTGCGCAGGTAGATCTCGCCGCCGTCGAAGTTCAGCAGGTCCATGCAGACCACGGACAGCCCGGACTGGCGGGAGGACTGCACGATGAGCCGGGCGGCGGTGTCGTCGGAGTCGACGAGGTGCACGTCGGGGCCGCCGGCCAGGCGGGCGGCGGCGAGGTTGCGGCCGGAGGTGAGCGCGGCGACCACCGGCGGGTGGGCGCCCTCGCGCTTGGCCAGCGCGAGCAGGATCTTGATGACGTGCGCGTCCGGGTCCTCGCCCTCGGGCGAGAGCACGACGACGCTCCTCGCGGCGGCGAGGTTCATGAGCGCGAGGTCGTGCGGCTCCGTGGGCTTGCCGGTGCGGCAGACCAGCCGGGTACGCCCGAGGTCGCCGAGGTGCTCGCGGAGGTCCTCCTCCATGTCCAGCTTGTCGCGGTCGGCGAGGATCGCCACGGCCGACCGCTTCTGGCTGGCGTGCGCCTTGACCAGCTCGCCCACGATCGTGAACACCTGGTCCGACCAGCCGAGCACCACCGTGTGGCCGGACTCCACGATCTGCGAACGTCCCCTGCGCAGGCGGTCCACCTTCTGCTTCAGCCCGTTGGACAGCAGGCCGACGAGCATGCTGACGATGAACAGGCCGCCGAGCGAGCCGGCGAACATCACCGCCAGGTACGCGGCCGAGCCCTTGTCGCTCGCCACCTTGCTCGGGGTGAGCGCGTGCATGAGCGTGATCCATAACACCTCGCCCACGCGGCCCGTACCGTCCGGCTCGCCCGGCGCCAGCCACAGCGTGAACCCGGCCACCGTCACGATGAGCGCCACCGACACGACGGCCAGCCACCCGATCAGCGAGGCGGTGCCTTTGGACATCGTGTTGTCGAACCAGTACCGCAGGCGCGCACGCACCGTGACCCTGGACATTTCCCCGTTACCTCCGTGTAAGGAGCTGTTTGACACGGGGCAACAAGGTACCTGGCGATCTTCCCTGATGCAGGAGGACCGGTAACGTATCCGCCATGGTGCACCCCCTCGCCCCGGACGACCCGGAATCGCTGGGCGGATACCGCCTGGCGGGGCGGCTCGGCGAGGGCGGGCAGGGCGTGGTCTACCTCGCGCATCCGGCCGGGGGTGGCGGCCCGGTCGCGGTCAAACTGCTCAGCGCGGGCGACCCGGAGACGCGGGCCCGGCTCGCCCGCGAGCTCGACGCGCTGGAGGGCATCGCCTCCTTCTGCACGGCGCGGGTCCTCGACGCCTCCGTGGACGGGCCGCGGCCGTACGTGGTGAGCGAGTACGTGGACGGCCCCTCGCTGGCCGAGCGGGTGCGCGAACGCGGGCCGCTGCGCGGCGGCGAGCTCGAACGCCTGGTCGTCGGCACCGCCACCGCCCTGGCCGCCATCCACGCGGCGGGCATCGTGCACCGCGACTTCAAGCCCGGCAACGTCCTGCTGGGGCCGGACGGGCCACGCGTGGTGGACTTCGGCATCGCGCGGGCGGAGGGCTCGGCGACGC
Organism: Nonomuraea sp. LP-02; assembly: GCF_036289125.1. Lineage (NCBI taxonomy): Bacteria > Bacillati > Actinomycetota > Actinomycetes > Streptosporangiales > Streptosporangiaceae > Nonomuraea > Nonomuraea sp. LP-02. The sequence continues at coordinate 2,668,925 of NZ_JAXCLK010000001.1, forward strand.
TCACGTCCGGGATCATCGGGACGCCCGCCTACCTCGCGCCCGAACAGATCAACGGCACGCCCGCCTCGGCGGCCTCGGACGTGTTCGCGTGGGCGGCCTCGATGGTGTACGCGGGGACGGGGGTGAGCCCGTTCGGGGCCGACACCGTGCCGGCGGTGCTGCACCGGGTGCTGCACGCCGAGCCCGACCTGTCGGTGTTACCGGGGCGGCTGCGGGAGCTGCTCGCCGCCTGCCTGTCGAAGGAGCCGGAACGGCGGCCCACGGCGCAGCAACTGATGGTCGCCCTCGTCGCCCCCGCCCCCTCCCGCTCCCCGGCCCCTCCCGGCGGCTCCGCGCCCATGGAGGTGTCTCCGCCGCCGGCCGACACCGTGCCGGGCCGTTCCGGGCCCCGGGGGCTGGTCATGGGCGCGGTGGGCGTGGCGGCGGTCCTGGCGGCGTCCGCCGTCGTCGCCGTCGTCCTGCTGAACCGGCCTCCCGATCGCCTCACCGACACCGGCCGCTCCCCGTCGGCCGCCCCGCCCGCCACCACTTCCCCCGCCACTCCCGGCTCCGGCAGCGGCACCAGCGCCCCCTCCCGCCCCGCCACCGGACTGGAGATCCCGTCCGCCTTCGCGGGCGACTGGTCCGGCCACACCACCAGCACCAACCCTTTGGCCGGCGACGGCGCCGACAACGAGGTACGCCTGAAGAAGGGCGAGTCCACCGCCGAATGGCGCGAGGACAACAACAGCGGCAAGTGCAAGGGCACGATCACCCTCACCCAGGTCGAGAACACCCGGCTCACCTTCTCCCTCGGCGCGAACGACGGCGGCTGCATCGCCGGCACCATCTGGCTCGACCTGCGCTCCGACGGCACGCTCGGCTACACCTGGCGCGACGTGCCGGGTTTCGGCCTCGTCACGCAGACCGGTTCGCTCAGCAAGAACTAACCAGATCGGCAGGCAAAAACCTTCGACATTTGAGCCCGGCTGACTAGATCATGGACGCTATGTCTGTGATTAAGGAGGTGCCGTTCCCCAGCCCGGAGTCCTCGGAGCTTCCGATGAACATCTGGATCGACGACGCCGACTCCGCCATCGACGTGATCGACGCCCTGGCGCTGTCGCCGTTCGCGACGGGTGCCCAGCCGTGGTCCCGGCTGGCGAACCTGGAGCGCGTGCGTTCCGATGCGCCGCTCGCCCCGAAGGGCGGCCGGGTGCTGCGTACGGCGCGGGTCGAGGACGGCACGGAGTCGCGGCTCATCTGCGGCGACGGCTGGACGCTGCGCGTGGTGCGCCACCGCAACCGCACAGCCACGGTCAGCGTCACGGCGATCGACGAGGAGCTGGCCAAGTCGGTGCTGCGCGAGAGCATCGAGGGCGCCGAGGAGGCCGTGCCCGAGGCCGACCACGTCGACATGGGCTTCTGGTGGCGGGGCACGCACGGGGGCACGCGCTCGGAGAAGCCGATCACCGCCCAGCCCTGGCCGGAGATCAGCCAGAACTACTCCGGCAAGGTGCGTCCCGCCCTCGACCGGCTGATGTCCATCACCCCGGCCGACGTCAACGGCCGGCTCATCCTGCTGCACGGCCAGCCCGGCACCGGCAAGACCACGCTGCTGCGTACGCTCGCCAAGCAGTGGCGCGAGTGGTGCCAGGTCGACTGCGTGCTCGACCCGGAGCGCCTGTTCAACGAGCCCGGCTACCTGATGGAGGTGGCGGTCGGCTACGACACCGACGAGGACGCGCAGCGCTGGCGGCTGCTCGTCCTGGAGGACTGCGACGAGCTGATCAGCTCGGGCGCTAAGGCGCAGGCGGGGCAGGGCCTGTCGCGGCTGCTCAACCTGACCGACGGCCTGCTCGGCCAGGGCCGGGACGTGCTGGTGGCCATCACCACCAACGAGGACCTCGCCCGGCTCCACCCGGCCGTCGTCCGTCCGGGCCGGTGCCTGACCCAGCTGGAGGTCGGGCCGCTGAGCAGGGACGAGGCCGTCGCCTGGCTCGGCAGGTCCGACGGCGTGGGCCCGTCGGGGGCGACCCTGGCGGAGCTGTACGCGCTGCGCGCCGGCCGCGAGTTCACCCCCGCCCAGGGCGACGAGTCCACCGGCCTCTACCTCTGAGATCCGGCACACCGGCTCACGTCAGATAGGTGTGGAGCCGCCGCGCCTCGCGTACGAAGTTGTTCGACGCCCGGCGCGCGGCGGCCTCCGCGACGCGCGGCACCGCTCCGCGCGCCCCGGCCCACCGCGCCGCGCGCAGGGCGAAGGCGAGCACCTGCGCGTGCCGCGCGGCCGGCCGCTCCTCCGGCCCCGGCAGGAACGTCTCCAGCAACCCGGTCACGACCTCCCACACCTGCCGGTACGCGCCGAGCGCCGCCGCGGCCTCCAGCGTCTCCAGCGCCGGACCCGGTTTGCACCAGCCCCGGCGCAGCAGCCGGCCGAGCTGCCGCCCGAGCCCGGCCCCGTCCAGCTCGCCACGCGCCGCCAGCTCCACCACCGGCGCGGCCCGCCGTTCCGGAGCGCCGCCCCGGACCCTCTCGGCGACGACGTGGGCGAGCACGAGGGCGACGCCCTCCCCCGGCGGCCCGCCGGTCGCCGCGAGCGCCAGCGCCTCGCCCGGCCCGACGTCCCCGCGAGCGGGCGTCCTGGCCGGGCGCAGGTGGGGCAGGTAGTGCTGCGCGACCACCTCCCGATCCGACGGCATGACGTACGGCCACCACGACAGGCAGCCGCCGTGCTCCTCGTCCGGATGCGGCTCGGGGCCGGCGAACAGCAGATCGATCAGCGGCAGCCCGGTGGCGGGGGCCTGGACGCGCGGCACGAGAGCGCCCAGCCCGTCGTCCGGCCAGTCGATCGTGGTCAGCGGTGTCGGGCGGCCTCCGTCCATCCAGTTGACCGCCGCGCGCCCTGCCGGGGAGGTGAGCGCGCGGGCCCGGCCCACCACCTCGGGCGGTACGGCGCGGGGCAACCGGAGCAGCGCCTGCTGCAGGTCGGCGGGCATGGCCTGGAGGCCCGCGCGCTCGTACGACTCCAGCCGGGTGACCAGCGCGGCGGGATCGAGGTGGCCGGTCGGCTCGGTGGGCTCGGCCAGCAGGAACGGCGGCAGCGTCCCCTCACGCAGCCCGTCACGGACCTCGGCCCAGCGGCTCAGCAGGAACAGGTGGGGCGCGGGCAAACGAGGACCCCCGGCGAGTGGGCCCGCGCCCCCGTCCGGGGATTCGTCGGAAGGCCCCCGCAAAAGACCTTCCGACCGGTGCACGAGCCACTCCTCGGGCCCGCCCGCAGGCCGATCGGCGGGCCCGCCCGCAAGCCGATCCATGGACTCGCCCGCAGGCTTGTCCACGGGCCGGTGCACGAGCCGGTCCATGGACCCGTCCGCGACGAGGGCGACGATCGCCTCTGAGCACGCCTCGATCCCGTGGCGGGGGCCGCCGGTTCCCGTCCTCCTGGCGGCGCGTCCGGCCAGGGCCGCCGCGAGGCCGCCCGGGTCCTCGCCGTGGAGCCGTACGACGCCTGCCAGCCACCGCTCCATGGCCTGCCAGTCGTCCCGCTGGGGGAGCTCCGCGAGGTCGGCGGCGGTTCGGGGCGCGGGCGGCAGCGGCGCGAGGAGCCGAGGGGCGGGCAGCGGAACGGGGACGAAACCGTCGTCCTCGCGCCGCACCCCCGCGTGCGCCTCGCCGCCGAACGCCGCCGCCAGGGTCTCCGCGAGGTCCCGGGGCAGCACCCTGGCTCCGGCCCGTACGGCCGCGACGCCCCCGGGCCCGAACTGCCTGGCGTGCGTGACCGCGAGCCGCACCGCCCGCCCTTGCACGTCGGCCGACGGGCAGCGGAAGGCGTCCGCCAGCGCGGGCGCGAACGTGTCCAGCCCGGCGTGCCGGTCGCGCGCGTACTCGTCGAGCCAGACGAGCCCGGCCGTCACCAGCTTGCGTTCCGGACGGGGCAGCAGTGCCCGCACCGCCTCCCCCACGTCCTCCGGGCCCAGCTCGGCGAGCCGCCGCAGGTGCCGCAGCGCCAGGTCGGCGACCGAGCCCGGCGCGGCGGGCAGCAGGCGCAGGTAGGCGGGGGCGCGCTCGCGCACCTCGTCGTACGTGGGCTCCAGCCGCTCGTGCAGGCGGGCGAAGAAGCGCAGGCCGGCCACGGGGCCACCGCGCAGGAACCGGCGTACGCAGCCGTCGAGCAGCAGGTCTCGGTCGATGCCGCCCTCGCTCGCCAGTGTCGTGAGCGCGGCGAGCCAGCCATCGGAGGCGGAACGGTCGCCGCGTTCGTCGCGCAGCGCCCTGCCGACGCCCTCCGCCTCGAACAGCCGGGGCAGGAGGTGGCCGAGCAGCGGGTCGCGGCGGAGCCGGTCGGCGGTGGGCGGACGGGCCGCCCACTCGACCACGAGGGGGTCGTGCTCGGGCGGGGTGACGCCGGTGTGGCGCAGCATGGCCAGCGCCAGGGCGCCCGCGTCGCCGGAGCGCCGGTAGCTGCCACGGGTGCGGCCGGGGAGCCTGAGCGCGGCACGGGTGGCGAAGTCGGCCTGCCAGGCGGGCGGGCGGGCCGACAGGACGCGTACCAGGACGGGTGTGGCGTCGGGGGCCTCGTGGCGGCGGTCCTGGAAGTCGCGGCGGTTGAGCCAGGCGACGGTGGCGGCGGCCCCGGAGATGGTGCCCGCGCCGGCGACGCGCATGGGGTCGATCCAGGTCTCGTCGCTCGGCTGGCCAGGGACGGCGATGCCCCGTACGACGGAAAGGTGGCCCGGCAGTGCGGCGGCCACCGCCTTGCGTCCCTCCGCGTCCAGGCTCAGGACGTACTCGGCGACCAGCCCCGGATCCCCGCTGTCGATCGCCACCACCGCCCCCTCCCACACCCCTCCCTGGCCAAGCCCCCCAGGGAAGGAGGAGCTTGGGGTGGGGAGCCCAGGGACGGGACCCGGAGCAAGGGCCTCTTCAGGCCCATCCACCTCCCCACCCGCCCGAGCAAGCCCCCCAGGAAAAGAAGGATCAGGAGCCTCTTCAGGCCCATCCGCCTCCCCACCCACCCGGGCAAGGTCCCCAGGGGAAGAGGGGGCCGGGGGCCGGGTGGGTGGGGAGTGGGTGGGGGTCATGGGGTGGCCTCGGACGGGGTCGGCTCGGGCAGGGTGGTGGGCGGGGTGGCGGGGCGGGCGGCGATGCGGGCGGCGAGGACGTGCTTGCAGGGCCCGCGCGACCCGCGGTGGTCCCACCACCAGGTGCAGGTGCACTCGCCCGACTCGATGCGCACCCGGCGTACGCCGCCGTCGGTGGTGACCTCGGCCGTGTCGCCCATGAGGCGCACCGCGCCGGAGGCGACCAGCCGGCGGGCGGAGGTGAGGCGGGGGTTGAGCTGGGCGACCTGGTCGCGGTCGTACGGCAGCTCGCGGTGGAAGTGGGCGGCCTCGTGCAGGTCGTAGCCGACGCGCCCGGCGACGCCGAGCTGGGTGAGGGCGGCGCGGACGCGTTCGGCGGGCAGGCCGGAGCGGTCGGCGAGCAGGCCGAGCTCGACGGTCGGCTCGAAGTTGAGCAGCATGCCGACCAGGTCGGCGTCGCCGGCGGCCTCGTCGGTGGCGAGGTCGGACAGGACGGCGCCCTCGCCGGAGAAGCCGCGCCACGGCTCGGGCGAGACGGCGAGCGTGTAGCGCATGCCGGGCAGCTCCAGCTCCCAGACGCCGGCGGTGGAGGAGCCGTCGGCGGGGCCGTACACGCGGAGTTTCTTGGCGAAGCGCAGCAGCGGCAGGAGGGTGGCGACGCGCCCGGTGCCGGACAGGCAGACGCCGCCGCGCGCGGGCCCGGAGGACAGGCGCAGGTCGCGCCCGGACGGGACGGCCCAGACGGTGGAGCGGGCGCCGCGCGGCAGGGACCGCAGGAAGCGGACCGCCTGCGGCCCCGCCAGCTCGGCCCGCAGGTCGAACCCGGCGGCGATCACCTGCACCTCGGCGAAGCCGCGCAGCCACCGCTCGGGCAGCGGCACCTTCTTCTCCACGACGGCGCCGTCGAGGGTGGTGACGGTCAGCTCCTCGGGCCCGACGCCGAGGTGGAGCGGGTCGCGACCGCCGACCCTGGCGAGGGATTCGCGCAGCGGGCCGTTGACGTCGACGTTGGTGGTGCCGCGGTCGAGGACGTCGCCGTCGAGCTCCAGCACGTCGAGGCGGGCGTAGACGCCGCCGCAGGCGGAGAACGACTCGAACCTGAGCCGGTCGCCGTCGCAGGTCACCACCGGGTCGCGGGTCCAGCCGGGCCGGGGCTGGTGGTAGCGGGCGAGCGCGACGTCGGCGACGGCCAGCAGCCCGGCGGCGGCCGGGGCGGCGTGGGTGAGCAGGCCGCTGAAGAAGCGGGGGTGCGCCTGCGGGCCGGACAGCGCGGTGCCGCCGGAGGTGGAGAGGCCGAGCCTGCCGTCGGTCAGGGTGGAGTGGCCCGCGTAGGAGTAGGCCTGTACGGCTTGAGTCATGGCCCGCACATTAGAGATCAACACCGACACAATTCCGCCGCCGGGAAACGGCCCCGCCCAGGCCGGTACGTAAACCATCCGATGTGCGGCATCCGTGGACGAAACCACAATGTGCCTGGTGCTCACCGTCGACCTCGCCCGCGTCTCCTTCGCCCGCTTCGCCGTGCCCCCAGCGACGGGCATGCCAGCGAGCGACGTGTGGACCGGCGAGGAACGCGAGATCGGCTTCCCTGCCACCCAGCTCGTCCCCTCGTGGACCGCGCGCACCCCGCCGGGCGCGTGGATCGAGGTCGCGCTCCGGGCCAGGGTCCCGTCGGGCGCCCTCACCAAGTGGTACGTGATGGGCCGCTGGTCCGAGCAGGGCGCTCCCCGCACGTCGGTGCCCGGCCAGGGCGACGAGGACGGCGACGTGGCGGTGGACACGTTCGTGGCACGGCGGCCGGTGACCGCCTACCAGGTGCGGATCGTCCGGCACGGGCCCGCGCGGGTGACCGGGCTGGGCGTGATGGCCTCGGCCGTGCCGCGCCGGCCGGTCACGCCGAGCGCGCCGCTCGCCGCCGAGCCGGTGGAGCTGGCCGTGCCCCGGCACTGGCAGCACGCGCACGCCGGCCACCATCCGCGCTTCGACGGCGGCGGCGCGAACTGGTGCGGCCCCGCGTCGGTGGCCATGGTGCTCGGCTACTGGGGACGCGGCCCGGGCCCGGACGAGCTGGCCTGGGTGGGCGCCGGCGACGCGGCCCCGTCCGTGGACCACGCGGCCATGGGCGCCTACGACGAGAGCTACCAGGGCACCGGAAACTGGCCGTTCAACGTGGCCTACGCGGGCCGTTACGGGCTGGCCGGGTTCGTGACGCGGCTGCGCTCGGCGGCGGAGCTGGAGCTGTTCGTCAGGGCCGGGATCCCGGTGGTCACGTCGCAGTCGTTCAAGGCGCACGAGCTGCCCGGCTCCGGCTACTCCACGAACGGCCACATCCACGTCGTGACCGGCTTCACCGCGGCCGGCGACGTGATCGTGAACGACCCGGCCGCGCCCGACGGCGAGGTGCGGCGGGTGTATCCGCGGGCCGCGTTCGAGAACGTGTGGCTGCGGGGCTCGGGCAGCGGCGGCATCGCGTACGTGCTGCACCCGCCCGAGCAGTCCCTTCCCTACAGTAGTGATGGCAATTGGTGAGTTGATGAGCATTCGACCGATCGACGTGGCCCGTACCGACGGCGGCCCCCAGTGGGTGGAGGCGGTGGCCACGCCCGCCGGCGTCGAGGTGTGGTGGGACGAGCCGCGTCCCCATGAGGGCGGCCGCCGGTGCGTGGTGCGCAGCTTGCCGGACGGCACGCGTACGGACGCGCTGCCGCCCGGCTGGAACGCCCGCAACCGGGTGGTCGAGTACGGCGGCCGCTCCTGGCGCCCGCTGCCCGGCGGCGGCCTGGTCTTCACGAACTGGGCCGACCAGCGCCTCTACCGCCGCGACGGCGGGGCCGAGCCGGTCCCGCTCACCCCGGAGGGCCCCGCCAGGTACGCCGACCTGTACCTGCCGCCGGGCCGCGACGAGGTGTGGGCGGTGCGCGAGGTGGACGACGTCCGCGACCTGGTGGCGGTGCCGCTGGCGGGCGGCGAGGTCCGGGTGGTCGCGAAGGCCCAGCACTTCCTCATGAACCCCCGCCTGTCGCCGGACGGCCGGCACGTCTGCTGGATCGGCTGGGACCACCCGAACATGCCGTGGGACGGCACCGAGCTGTGCGTGGCCCCGCTCGGCGCGGACGGCACGGCGGGCGCGCACCGCGTGGTGGCGGGCGGCCCGAGCGAGTCGGTCGCCCAGGCGGAGTGGCGCGACGGGGCGAGCCTGTACGCGGTGACCGACCCCACCGGCTGGTGGAACATCCACCTCGTGCCCCTCGACGGCTCCCCCTCGGTCAACCTCACCCCGATGGAGTCGGAGTTCGGCGCGGCCACGTGGAAGCCGGGCATGTCGTTCTTCGCCGTGGCGGCGGACGGCCGGCTGGCGGCCCTGTACGGCACGGCCGACCGCCGCAGGCTCGGCGTGCTCGACCCGGGGAGCGGCGAGCTGCGCGAGATCGGCGGGGAGGCGACGTACTGGGCCTCGACCGTGTCGGTGGCGGACGGGCGGGTGGCCGGCGTGGCGGCGACGCCGTACACGCCGATGGAGGTCGTGCTGCTCGATCTGGACGGCGGCGCGCCCGAGGTCGTCTCGGCGCCCAAGCCGCTGCCGGACCGGGCGCTGCTGCCCGCCCCGGAGGCGGTGACGGTCGAGGGCGTGCACGCGCACCTCTACCCGCCGTCCGAGGCGCCCGCGGGGCCGGCCCCGTACGTGATCTTCGTGCACGGCGGGCCCACCGGCCACATGCCGATCGTGCTCGACCTGGAGATCGCCTACTTCACCAGCCGCGGCATCGGCGTCGCCGTCGTCAACTACGGCGGCTCGACCGGCTACGGCCGCGCCTACCGGGAGCGGCTGCGCCACCAGTGGGGCGTGGTGGACGTGCAGGACTGCGCCAGGGTCGCCCGCGGCCTGGTCGAGCTGGGCCGCGCCGACGCCGCCAGGCTGGCGATCCGCGGCGGCAGCGCGGGCGGCTGGACGACGGTCGCCGCTCTGGTGCACAGCGACGTGTTCGCGGGCGGCGTCGCCCACTACGCGATCACCGACCCGGAGAGCTGGGCGGCCGAGACGCACGACTTCGAGTCCCGCTACCTGGACGGCCTGGTGGGCCCGCTGCCGGAGACCCGGCAGCGCTACACCGAACGCTCGCCGCTGCTCAACGCCGCCCGCGCCTCGGGCCCGTGCCTGATGCTGCACGGTCTGGAGGACGCCATCGTGGACGTGAGCCAGGCCGAGCGCTTCACCGCCGAGCTGGACCGGCACGGCAAGGAGTGGGCCCTGCTGACCTTCCCCGGCGAGCAGCACGGCTGGCGCAGGGAGGAGACCATCGTCGCGACGCTGGAGGCCGAGCTGGCCTTCTACGGGCTGATCTTCGGCATGGAGACGCCCGAGGTGCCGCCGCTGACCCTGAAGGGACGAGTGTGAAGAGCGTCGCCGAGATCTGCTCGGATCTGATCAGGTTCGACACCACCAATCCGGGATCCGGGGAACGCCCCGCGGCCGAGTACACCGCCACCCTGCTGGCCGACGCCGGCCTGGAGCCGGTCGTGTTCGAGGCGGCGCCGAAGCGGACCACGGTCGTCGCGCGGATCGCCGGCGACTCGCCGGACGCGCTGCTCGTCCATGGCCACCTGGACGTGGTGCCGGCCGACCCGGCCGAGTGGCGGATGCACCCGTTCTCGGGCGAGATCGTGGACGGCTGCGTGTACGGGCGCGGCGCGGTCGACATGAAGGGCTCGTGCGCGATGACCCTGGCGGCCGTGCTCGGCATGGCGGCGCGCGGCGAGCGCCCCAGGCGGGACCTGGTGCTCGCGTTCCTGGCCGACGAAGAGGCGACCGGCGACCACGGCTCGCGGCACGCGGTCACCGAGCACCGCGAGCTGTTCGACGGGGTGAGCGAGGCGATCAGCGAGTCCGGCGGGTTCAGCGTGGCCTCCGGCGGGCACCGGGTGTACCCGATCGCGGTGGGCGAGCGCGGCACCGCCTGGATGAAGCTGACCGCGCACGGCGTGGCCGGGCACGGCTCGCGCCCGCCGGTGGACAACCCGGTCGCCACGCTGGTCCACGCCCTGTCCCGCGTCGCCTCCCACCGCTGGCCGGTACGGCTGACGCCGTCGGTGGCGGCGCTGCTGAAGGAGCTCGGGGAGATCACCGGCCGGCCCGTGGACCTGGACCGGCTGGACGAGGAGGCGGCCCGGCTCGGCCCGCTCGGCGGCCTGTTCAAGAGCCAGATCCGCAACTCGGCCAACCCGACCATGCTGGACGCCGGCTACAAGGTGAACGTCGTCCCCTCGACGGCGGAGGCGCACGTGGACGGGCGGTACCTGCCGGGGCAGCGCGAGGAGTTCCTGGAGACGATCGACGAGCTGCTCGGGGCGAAGGTGACCCGCGAGTTCGTCAACCTGGAGGACGCGCCGGACGCGCCGTACCCGTCGGCGTTCTTCGACGAGCTGGCCGGGGCACTGACGGCGGAGGATCCGCTCGCGCGGCCGGTGCCGTACGTGATGGCGGGCGGGACGGACGCCAAGTCGTTCGCCAGGATCGGCATCAAGGGCTACGGCTTCGCCCCGCTCATGCTCCGGCCCGACCTGGACTACTTCGGCATGTTCCACGGCAAGGACGAGCGGGTGCCAGTGGAGGGACTGGAGTTCGGCGTCCGCGTTCTCACCCGGCTCCTGGCAGGCCGACCCGATCCAATAGTGGAACAAAGCATTCCGTTCTGATAGAGTGGAGTCACCACGAAAGGGGACTCACACATGAGCGGCATCACCAGCGGTTGGGACGTTCTGGACGAGGCACACGAGGCGCTCCGCACGGCGGTCGCCGGCGTCCCCGCCGGCGGCTGGGACCTCCCCACGCCTTGCACCGGCTGGAACGTCACCGCCGTCCTGCAGCACGCGGCGGGCGACCAGCTCGGGTTCGCCGCCGCGCTCACCGGCGAGCCCGGCCCGGACTTCGACCCGTTCTCCCCCTCCGGCAAGCCGGAGCAGGACCCGGTGGCGTTCCTGGAGGCGGCGCTGACCCGCTCGGCCGCCGCCTGGGCGGCCGTCGATCACGACGCCGCCGAGGTGCCCACCCCGGTCCCGCCGCACCGCATGACGGCCTGGTCCGGCATGGCCGCGTGCGCGCTCGACGCCGCCGTGCACGCCTGGGACATCGCGGTGGCGGCCGGCGCGCCCTCGCCGCTCACGCCCGGTCTGGCCCGGCCGCTCATGCGGGTGGCCCGCGAGATCGTCGAGCCGCTGCGCGCGTGGGGCGCGTACGCCGCCGCCCTGGCCCCCGAGCAGGGCGACGACGACGTGGCCGCGCTGCTGCGCTACCTCGGCCGCGACCCCGAGTGGCGGCCCGCCGCTTAGGAGAACTTCGTCCTCGGCCGCTCCTGGAGCTCGCCGTCCACGTAGATGTCGAGCTTCTCGTTGTAGAACGCGATCAGCCCGGCGATCCGCTCGCTCTCCGGCAGCGGCGTTCGGTAGGACCAGGCCAGGTCCTTCTGCCCGTTGACGGACCAGTATTCGGCCGTCCCCTTGTAGGGGCAGCGGGTCACGGTGTCGGTGTGCTCCAGCAGGTCGAGCCGGACGTCCGTCTTCGGCAGGTAGTAGCGCGCGGGCAGCCCGGTCTCGAACAGGACGCGGGCGCCGCGCGAGTCCGCCACGGTCACGCCGTCCACCTCCACCCGTACATGCCGGGAGGTGGGCAGGATGTCCACCCGCGTGTACGGGTCGCGCGCGTGGACGTAGACCTCCTCGTCCTCCTCGAACCAGGCGTCCATCGCGTCCCACTCGAACCTGACGTGCCCGCGGATCTCCTCCAGCGGCGAGTCCGGGAAGGTGAGCGCCGCGTCGGGCGCCTCGGCGGCGCCGCTCGTCACGGTGTGCACGACGCCCTCGCCGCGCGACGGCGAGTGCTTCGTGGCGCCGGTCGCCTTCAGCGCCGACTCGTCGACGTCGGCGAGCGGGAAGTAGTAGGTCGGATAGTACGGGACCTCCCACACGAGGAGGGCGGCGGTGGTGTCGGCCACCGCCCGGCCACCCAGGTAGGCCCTGACACGCTTGGCCGTGCGCTCGACGCGCACCCGGCCGCGAGCTGCGGTATCCATGAACGCGGCAACCCCGCCGCGGGCCCGCCTATTCCGGCGTTCAGAGCCCGAAGGCGGTCAAAGTGGCCCAGGTCGTCAGCGCGCCGACCGCCGTGCCCGCCGCCACCTGCGGCCACGTGTGGTGCGACAGCCGCACCCGCGCCCAGCAGATCAGCGCCACCACCGCCGCTCCGGCGAGCAGCGTCGGCGCGGACGGCAGCACGTACGCCAGCACGACGACCGTCCCCGCCGACACGGCGGCGTGGAAGGAGATCTTCCACCGCAGCGTGATCGGCACGGTCACCGCCAGCGCGACCAGCATCGCGGTCACGGTGGCCACGAGCAGCAGCGGCGCGCCCAGCAGGATGAGCAGCAGCAGCGCCACGAGCACCGCCGCCGCGGCCGCCATGAGCGGCCCGGCCCGCCGCGCGCGGTCCACGATGTGGTGGGAGTCGAGCCGTCCCGACCGCACCCCGGCCGCGATCACCGCCGCCGGTACGCCGCCGCACAGCGCCGAGGCCACCAGGCCCCACGCGGCCCCGCTCCAGCCCTGCGCGATGAGGCCGACGAGCGGCGGCATGAGGATCACCAGCACCTGGGGCGCCAGCAGGTCCGTCACCCGTCGCGCCAGCGAGTCGGCCGTCATGCCTGGAAAGGTTACGCGATCATGGGCCGCGGCCCGATCACACCGGTCCGCCGCGTGTCCCCCGCCGGGCGCCGGCTCAGAAGAGGGTCAGGGGCTCGTCCTCGGCGGGCAGCGGCATCGGCTCGGGCAGCGGCTCCAGCTCGGGCAGGCGGGCCCGTACCTCGTCGTGGAAGCGCCGGGCGAGCTCAAGGGCGTCGGCGTTGTCGGGGGTGTGCACGAACACGGTCGGCGAGCGGCCCTCGCGCAGCCACGCCGTGACGGTGTCCAGCCACGGCCGCCAGCCCTCCACCGTGCGCTCGGTGGCGTCGCGGCCGAGGTAGCGGACGATCGGATGCCCGGTCAGCGCGCGGGTCCTGCGCGGCACGCGGGGCTTCTTGGTCCACGCGTCGCGCTCGGCGTCGCTGGTCGGCGGCGCGGCGAACAGCACGGTGGTGTCGAACGGCACCCACTCGGCCCCGGCCGCGTCCAGCACCCGCTCCAGGGACCGCTCGGCGCGGGCGTCGGCGAAGAACGCCGGGTGCCGCACCTCGACGGCGCACCGATAGGTGCTGGGCACCCGGCGCAGGAACGCCGCCAGCGCCCCCAGGTCGCCGGGCCCGAACGAGCCGGGCACCTGCACCCAGAGCGCGTGCGTACGCGACGCGATCGGCTCCATCGCGTCCAGGAACGCCCGCACCGGCTCGTCGGCGTCCACCAGCCGCCGCTCGTGCGTGACCGGTTTGGGAAACTTCACCACGAACCGGAAGTCCGGCGGCGTCTGCCGCGCCCACGACTCCACGGTGTCGCGCGACGGGGTGGCGTAGAAGGTCGTGTTGCCCTCCACCGCGTTGCACCAGGTCGCGTACGCGCCCAGCCGCTCCCCCGCCGGCAGGTGGGGCGGCAGGAACCGCCCCGGCCACTTCGCGTGCGTCCACATCGCGCATCCCACATGAAGCCGCATGCCCTCGACCGTAGCGGAGGAGAGGCACCGCATAGGCTGGGCGTATGGGCATGGTCGGGACGGTCGGGCTGGTGTTGCATCCGGAGCGCGACTCGAAGAAGGCGATCGACACCATCCTGCGCTGGGCGGGGGCCAAGGACGCCACTGTGCTCGGCCTGCCGGAGGAGGTCGGGCGGATCGACTGCAGCGCGGTCGCGGTGGACGCCGACGCGCTGGTCGAGCGGTCCGACCTGCTGGTGGGGCTCGGCGGCGACGGGACGATGCTGCGCACCATGCGGCTGCTGGCCGGGCGGCCGACACCGATCCTGGGGGTCAACCTCGGGCGGCTCGGGTTCCTCGCGGAGATCGACGTCGACGAGCTGGCGGACACCCTGTCGGCCATCGACGGGCACCGCTACACGGTCGAGCCGCGGATGGCGATCAGGAGCCGGGTGGGGGACACGCACGTGACCGCCTTCAACGACATCGCGCTCGTCCGCATCCCCGGCGAAGGGCTCGCGGGCGTGGCGGTCACCCTGTCGGGCAGCGACTTCGTCCGGTTCTCCGCCGACGCGGTGATCGTGGCGACCACCACCGGGTCCACCGCCTACAGCTTCTCGGCGGGCGGGCCGATCGTCTCGCCGCGGGTGGAGGCGGTGCTGGTGGTGCCCGCGGCGGCGCACTCGTCGTTCAACCGGGCGCTGGTGCTGCCCGCGGACGAGGAGGTGACGCTGGAGGTGCTGCCCAGCAGCGGCCGGCTCGCGGTCGAGGTGGACGGCGCGGTCGTCGGCCACCTGTGCCCCGGCGACTCGGTCACGGTCAGCGCGTGGCCGGGGGCCGCCAAGGTGGTGCGGGTCGGCACCACCTTCTACGAACGGGCCCGGCGCAAGCTGCGGGTGGACGGCAGCGCCGAGGCGTACTGACCCGGCCCCTGCTGACCCGGCCCCTGCTGACCCGGCCTCTCGCGCCGGTCAGGCGCGGCGGCGGTGGCGGGACGCGCGGCGTTCGGCGGGCGGCTGGGCGTGGGCGTGGGCGTCGTTCGCGCCCGACGACGGGTAGGCCGGGTGCGGGTCGGGGCGCAGCGCGGACGGGCCGCCGGGACGCTGCGGGGCCGGGGTGAAGAAGCCGCCCTCCGGCACCGGCGACTCACGGCGCTCGGCTTCGCCCTGCGCGGCCACGTGCCCGTCGCCGCCCACCCGGCTGAAGAAGTCGTCGTCGTCGGCGTCGTCGCGGCGGCTGAAGAAGTCTCCGGGCTCGTCCTCGGCCGGCTCCGCCTGCTCGGGCGCGGAGCGGGTGCGGCGGGAGGCGGCGAAGGCGGCCAGCGCCGTCGTGACGGGCACGGCCGAGATGAGGCCGAGCGTGCCCGCGATGCTGCGGACGATCTCCTGGGCGACCACCGGCGTGGTCAGCACCTCGCCCAGCGGCTGGGAGCCGATGCTGAACAGCAGCAGCAGCGGCAGCGACGCACCCGCGTACGCCAGGATGATCGTGTTGATGACCGAGGCGATGTGCGCCCGCCCCACCCGGGAGGCGGCCCGGTAGAGGCGTACGAAGCCGTAGGAGGGGTTGGCCTGCGCCAGCTCGGTCACCGTGACCGCCTGGGTGACGGTGACGTCGTCGAGCACGCCGAGCGCGCCGATGATGATCCCGGCCAGCAGCAGGCCCCGCGTGTCGATGGGCAGGCTCATGCCGACGGTGACGGCGACGTCGTCGGTGGCGCCGTTGAGCTGGGCGAACCCCAGCGCCGCGGACGACAGCCCGGCGGTGAGCGCCAGCGCGGCGAGCGTGCCGAGCACGGCCGTCGTGGTGGACGGCGAGAAGCCGTGCGTGAGGTAGAGCACGGTCAGCATGATCGCCGCCGCGCCGACGACGGCGACCAGGATGGGCGGCTTGCCCTCGATGATGCCGGGGATGACGAACGTCAGCAGCAGCACGAACGTCACCGCCAGCCCCGCCAGCGCAGTCACCCCGCGCCAGCGGCCGAAGGCGATCACCGCCAGCGCGAACGCCAGCCCGAACAGCAGCAGCGGCGTGCCCCGGTCGTGGTCGGAGAGCTGGTAGCCGCCGTCGGGGGCGCGCAGCAGGATCACCGCGTCGCCGGCGGCGAAGCGCTGCGCCCCGGGCCCGCTGGGCAGGCGGAGCTCGACGTCCTTGCCGGCGTCGGGCCCGTCGCCGACCTTGACGGTGGCCTTGCCGCACGTGGCGGGGTCGGGCCGGGGGGCGCCTTCGCTCACGGCCGTGCAGGGCGTGAGCGTGACGGCGGTGACGGTGCCGCCGATTCTCTGGCTGCCGGTCTCCGCCGGGGCCGCGGCCTGGCCGCCTTGCGGCCACAGCCAGATCAGCGCCGCCAGCGTGACGATCGCCAGCGGCACCAGAACCGCCAGCCCGGCCATGAGGGTGCGCCGCGACAGGGGCGCGGCCGGGCCGTGAGCGTGATTGGCGCCCATCGCGTGTTGGTCCTCCTCGCCTGACGAATAGTGACAGTACTGCACGGCGGGGGTCAGGGTAGGCGTAAAGCCGTGACATGGTTGGTGGGCACCTCGGGCTGGCAGTACAAGGACTGGCGGGAGGTGCTGTATCCGGAGGGGGTGCCGCAGCGGCTCTGGCTGGAGACGTACGCGGCCGAGTTCCCCACCGTCGAGAGCAACAACGCCTTCTACCGGCTGCCCCGGCAGGAGACGTTCGCCGCCTGGCGGGAGCGCACGCCGGACGGGTTCGTGATCGCGGTCAAGGCGAGCCGGTTCCTCACGCACATCAAGCGGCTGCGGGATCCCGAGGAGCCGGTGCGGCGGCTGATGGACGCGGCCGCGGGGCTGAAGGAGAAGCTGGGCCCGATCCTGCTGCAGCTCCCGCCCACCCTGCGGGCCGAGCCTGACCGCCTCGACCAGTGCCTGGCCGCCTTCCCCGCCGGGGTGCGGGTGGCGGTGGAGCCCCGGCACGAGTCCTGGTGGACCGGCGAGGTCAGGGGCGTCCTGGAGGCGCGCGGCGCGGCGCTGTGCTGGGCGGACCGGCTGGACCGGCCGGTGAGCCCGCTCTGGCGCACCGCGGACTGGGGGTACGTGCGCCTGCACCAGGCGGCGGACGGCTGGGAGTACGGCGAGCCCGTCCTGTCGGCGTGGGCGGCCCGGATGCGCGAGGCGGGCTGGGACGACGCGTACGTCTACTTCAACAACGACCCGGGAGGCGCCGCGGTGCGCAACGCGCGGCTATTTGCCACACTCGCGTAGTGCACACGCGTCTGTACAGGAACGGCGTCCTCGAGAAGGAAGGGTTCCCGATCGAGGAGGTCTCCGACTACGTCGGCGATCCGGACAACACGGTCTGGTTCGACCTGTGCGCGCCCGCGCCCGGGGACCTGGCCGTGCTCGGGCAGGAGCTGGGGCTGCACGAGCTGGCCGTCGAGGACGTGCTCAGCGGCCCCCAGCGCCCGAAGGTGGACGTCTACGACAACCACCTGTTCCTCACGGTGTACGGCGTGCACGTCGACCAGGGCCGTCTGGAGCCGGTCGAGGTGGACGTCTTCGTCACCGCCAACGCCCTGGTGACCGTCCGCGGGAGCGAGCGCTTCGACATCGGCGCGGTGACCCGCCGCTGGGACGCCGCCTCCCGCCTGGCCGGGCACGGCGTGACGTTCCTGCTGCACGGCCTGCTCGACTACGTGGTGGACGGCCAGCTCGACCTGGTCCAGGACCTCGACGCGCAGGCCGAGGCCCTGGAGGAGTCGCTGTTCGAGGACGACGTCCGCGACGGCAGGGAGCTGCAGCGGACCATGTACGAGCTGCGCAGGAACACCACCCGCCTGCGCAAGATCGCGATGCCGATGCGCGAGGTCCTGGGCACGCTGCTCCGCCCCGACCAGGACTTCGTCGGCGACGCGGCGATGACCCCCTACTACGAGGACGTCCGCGACCACGTGCTGCGCACCACCGAGTGGGTGGGCGAGGTCCGCGACATGCTGGCCAACGCCCGCGAGACCCGCCTGGCCCAGCAGGGCTTCCGGCTCAACGACATCATGAAACGCATCACGAGCTGGGCGGCCATCATCGCCGTCCCCACGATGATCACCGGTTTCTACGGGCAGAACGTGCCCTATCCGGGCTCCGGCGAGCCGTGGGGATTCTGGCTGTCGTCCCTGCTGGTGGCGGTCACGTCGGTGGCGCTGTACGCGGTGTTCAGGAAGAAGGACTGGTTATAGGGTCCGGCAGGACCGGTCAGGGGAACGGCCGCGCCTCGGCGGCGAGCCGCTCGACCGGCACGTCCCCCGCCTGGCCGCCGTCCCGCAGCCGCACCGACGCGCCGCCGGCCGCCGCCTCGCGCGGCCCCACCACGAGCTGGTACGGCACCAGCCGGTGCGCCCTGATCCTGGCCCCGAGGCTGCCCCGGTCGGCGGGCGCCAGCTCGGCCCGCAGCCCGGCGGCCAGGCACCGGCGCAGCAGCCCGTCGGCGGCGGGCAGCTCGGCGTCCGACAGCGGCAGCACCACGGCCTGCACCGGCGCGAGCCAGGCGGGGAACGCCCCGGCGTGCACCTCGATCAGGTGCGCGACCAGGCGTTCGAGGCCGCCGACGACGCTGCGGTGCACCATGACGGGCCGTCGCGGGCCGTCGGGGCTCACGTAGGCGAGGTCGAAGCGGGCGGGCTGGTAGAGGTCGACCTGGACGGTGGACAGGGTGCTCTCGCGGCCGGCCGGGTCGGTGATCTGGATGTCGATCTTCGGGCCGTAGAAGGCGCCCTCGCCGGGCTCCTCGTCGTAGTCCTGGCCGCGTTCGTCGAGCGCCTCGCGCAGCAGGGACTCGGAGCGGGCCCACATGGCGGGGTCGTCGACGTACTTGCCGCCCTCGCCGCGCAGCGACAGCCGGTGGCGGACGGCGCCGACGCCGAGCCGCGCGTGGGCCTGCGCGATGAGGTCGAGCGCGGCCGAGACCTCGGCGGCGGCCCGCTCGGGCGGGCAGAAGACGTGGCCGTCGTTGAGCTGGATGGAGCGCACCCGGCTGAGGCCGCCGAGCACGCCGGACGGCTCGGAGCGGTACATGCCGCCCAGCTCGGCCAGGCGCAGCGGCAGGTCGCGGTGGCTGCGCTGCCGGGAGCGGTAGACGATCGCGTGGTGCGGGCACAGGCTGGGGCGCAGCACGAACTCCTCGCCGCCGACGCTCATCGGCGGGAACATGTCCTCGGCGTAGTGGGCCCAGTGGCCGGATCGCTCGTAGAGCTCGCGTTTGCCGAGGACGGGCGAGTTGACGTGCTGGTAGCCGTTGCGGCGTTCGAGCTCGTGCACGTAGTCCTCGACGGCCTTGCGCACCGCCGCGCCGGCGGGCAGCCAGTAGGGCAGGCCGGAGCCGATGAGCGGGTCGGTGTCGAAGATGCCGAGCTCGCGGCCGAGTCTGCGGTGGTCGTTCATGATCATCCTTTCGCGGGAAAGGGCGAACGACCAGCGGTCCCGGGCGTTCGCCCGGGAAGCGTGGAGTCAGCGCGCCGGGACGGGGTCCGGCGTCGTCGTGGCGAGGACGTGAGCGCGCTGCATGGCATCACGGTAGCACCCCGGCCCCGCTGAAAATAATCTTCAGCGGGGCCTCGGAGATTGGCGAATGATATAAAGGGGCGGTGGCCGAGATCACCCTGGACGTCCGCCATCTCCGGGCGTTCGCGGAGGTCGGCTATCAGGTGGCGGGCGGCGGCGACGCGCACGCGGCGATGGCCGCGCTGCGCAGGGTGGTGCCGCTCGACGCGTACGAGTTCGTCGCGTTCGATCCGGCCACCGGGCGTCATCACAGCGTCGTCTCCGACGGCCATCGGCAGATCGACCGCGACGCCGCCGAGGAGTACGCCGGGCTGGAGGCCTACCGCCGCGCCCGCGCGACCCGCTCCCCCGTGCCGATGCCCGAGCCCTGCACCGAGCGCTACTTCCGCCGTCACCTCGCGCCCTACGGCTGGCGGGCGGGCCTGACCGCGCCGCTGTTCCTGCCCGAGGGCCGCTACACGGGGCTGCTGCACCTGGCCACCCGCGAGACGTTCCCGATCCGGACGGGGGCCGTGGTGTCGGCCGTCAGCCCGCTGCTCGCGCACCTCACCGACCTGAGCCGATGCGTGATCGACCCGGTCGGCCTGCCGCCGGGTTTCCGCGCGGTGGCCTTCGACCGGCTCGGCGTCCGGCGCGAGGTCCCGGGGCGGGAGCCGTCGCCGGCGCTCTGGGACGATCCGGCCGTGGCGGCCTACGCCCGCGCGTTCATCGACTCGCGGGAGCTGAGCCGCCACGGCCTCTGGCTGGACGGCGGCGGGCGCTGGCACGAACTGCGGCTGGTGCGGGCCGGCGTCGGGTTCCAGGGGTCGCTCCAGGGGGCGGTGGCCGGGGAGCGGCCGTGCGTGCTGCCGTACGAGCTGACCGGCCGCGAGGTGGACGTGCTCACCCGGGTGGCGGCGGGCGACTCCAACCCGCAGATCGCCGCCGCGCTGGTGCTCAGCGTGCGCACGGTGACGACGCACCTGGAGCACATCTTCGCCAAGCTCGGCTGCGACAGCCGCACCAGGCTCACCACGAAGGCGCTCGCGGAAGGGCTGTGCCGCCTGGACGTGTGAGGCCGGTCAGGACGCCAGGCGCATCGGGCGCAGCGCCCCGCCGACCTTGGCCAGCTCGGCCAGCATGGCGTCGGCGGCGGCCACGGTCTCCTCGCCGGCGCGGAACGTGCCGTCCTCGGCCAGGAAGCGCGGCAGGAACGGGATGTTCACCGCCTCCGACACGGGAACCATCTTGAGCAGGCTGATCACCGCGCGCAGGGCGGCGACGGCGCGGGTGCCGCCGGAGACGCCGCCGTAGCTGACGAAGCCGGCCGGCTTGTACTTCCACTCGTGGTGCAGGTAGTCCAGCGCGTTCTTCAGCACGGCGTTGAAGCTGTGGTTGTACTCGGGGGTCACGAACACGTACGCGTCGCCGCGCTCGACGGTGGCGCTCCACTCCTTGGTGTGGGCGTTGACGTACTGGCGCAGCCGGGGGTGGTTCGGCTCGTCCAGGAACGGCAGGTCGACCTCCGCCAGGTCCACCAGCTCCACCTCGAACAGCCCGGAGGCGGTGGCCCGCTCGGCGAACCAGTCGGCGAGGGCGCGGCCGGAGCGGCCGGGGCGGGTGCTGGCGACGATGACCTGCAGAACGGGCTTGTCCATGACTCTCCTCTTGGTGCTGTACTGCCGGAACGCAGCACTCAACATTATTGAGTAGCTCAACATTCCTTAGCAAATGTAGGATCAAGAGGTGAGCTCGGATTCCGTCTGCACGCGCTTCCACATCGCCCTGGAGCTGATCGGCGCCCGCTGGTCCGGCGCCGTGATCCACATGATCTTCAAGGGCGCGCACCGCTACGGCGACATCAAGGCGGCCATCCCCGGCATCAACGACACGATGCTCGCCCGCCGCCTGCGCGAGCTGGAGTCGGCCGGGCTCGTCGAGCGCCGCGTCCTCGCCACGTCCCCGGTACGCGTCGAATACCACCTGACCCAGATGGGCGAGGAGCTGCGCCCGGTGCTGGACGAGCTGGTCACCTGGTCCCACAAGTGGATCCCGCTCCCCGGCGACCGCCCCGGGCAGGCGGCCGGATGAGCCGCTAGACGGCGACCGCCGCGACGCCCGCCTGCAGCAGCTCGAACCAGACCGTGGTCGAGCCGTTCTCGCGGGTGAAGCCCCAGCGGTGGCTGAGCGCCTCGATGAGCGGCAGGCCGCGCCCACTGGTCGACTGCGCCCCCGTACGGCACACGCACGGCGGCCCGTCCGACCCGGCGTCCTCCACGCGCACCCGCACCACCGACGGCGAGCTGGTCACGCTCACCGTGAACGAGCCGCCCGCGCCGGAGCGGGTGTGCAGGACCGCGTTCGTGGCCAGCTCGCTGGTGAGCAGCACCACGTCGTCGTGGAGCGGATGATCGCGGCCCAGCGCGTCGGTGACGATCCCCCGCGCCCTCGCCACCTGGGAGGGCGCCCCCGGCAGCCGGACCACGAAGTCGCCCCCGTCGACACCCCCGTCAACGCGGTGAAAGTCCGGCATCAGCGACCTCCCCCATGATCGTGCCCGAACCCGGGCGGCGTTATGAGACGCGCCGCGCCCGTCTTCCGGAGCCTCGCCAAAAGGTAGGAATGCACTTTCCCATGGTCACCTGCACGGCCCTCCTGAGCGACCGAGTACGCTGCGATCGACGAATCGTCTAGGCCGGCAGGGCAGCGGAGGAGGTCGCGTGAGCAGCCTGGAGGCCCTCTGGGTGCAGCCGTACGACCGGCCGGGGGCGGCCGTCGTGACCGGGGTCTTCGACATCCTGCACGTGGGCCACGTGCGCTATCTCGGCGCCGTGGCGGCACGCGGGCTGCCGCTCGTCGTCGGCGTCGAGGACGACCCCCGCGTGCGCGCGTGGAAGGGGCCGACCCGCCCGCTCAACCCCGCCGCCGAGCGGGCCGAGGTGCTGGCCGCGCTCCGGTTCGTCGTGGGCGTCTTCATCGTGACCGGCCCGCCCGAGGCGCACGGCCCGGAGGACTACATCGACCTGCTCGCCCCCATGAGCCCCCGCGCCCTGGCCCACACCGCGGGCGACCCGCACGCCGGGGCCCGCGCCGCGGCGGCGGCGATCCTCGGCGCCGACTGCTGGGAGATGGAGGCCATCCCCGGCCGCTCGACCACCCGCATCGTCAACGCCGCGGGAAAGGGCTGACAGGAGCGTCACAGGCGTCAATAGCGCAACACGTCCCGCAGACGGGACGGAACGCCCGTCATGATGCCGTCCACGCCGAAGGAGAGCAGGCGGCGCTGCACCCGCGGCCGGTCCGTCGGGCCGGCGTAGACCCGCAGGCCGCGTGCCTTGATCTCACGCACCTGCCCTGCGCTGAGCTGGGCGGCGTGCGGCAGGACGAGCGCGTCGGCGAAGTCCTCCACCTCGGACAGCTCCGCGCCGCTCCCGCCGAGCAGGAGGATGGGGACGTCGGGCACCGCGCGGTGCAGCGTACGCAACGCCCGCCGGTCGAATGACTGGAGCGCGAGGCGCCGGCCCTCCCACAGGTCCCGGTTCTCCAGCAGCTCGGCGGCCACCCGGCTGTCGATGCCGGGGCTGCGGGGCGAGTGCTTGATCTCCAGGAGCAGCCCGGCCCTGCCCTTGCCCAGCATCTCCAGGGCCTCCCGGAGCGTGGGCACGCGTTCGTTGCGGAAGCGCGGCGAGAACCACGACCCGGCGTCCAGGCGGCGGATCTCGGCGAGAGTGAAGTCGGAGACCCGCCACGGGCTGCGATCGGGGAAGACCTCCTCCACGTTCGTGGTACGGCCCAGCGTCTCGTCATGGATGAGCACGAGCTGCTGGTCCTTGGTCTGCTGGACGTCGAACTCGCACCGGTCGGCGCCCGAGGCGCTGGCCCTGACGCAGGCGGCGATCGTGTTCTCCGGCGCGATGCCGGAGCCCGCGCGGTGCGCGATGTTCTCGGCCCGCGCGAAGTGCGGCCTCGATGGCTTCGGCGGCCTGCCCGGCGAGGCCGTCGAGGCCCACGCCGTGCCGCCGAGAAGCGCCGTGCCGGTGAGAAGTGCGGCGGCGATGCCGATTGAGCGGTACATCTCCCTCCTTCACCCACTACGGAAAGTTATGTCGGACATACGGGCTGTGCCCGTTAAGAGGTTGATCACTCCCCTTTCGGGCAGGTCAGTGTTCGCGACCCGCCCCGCGGGAGATCATCCGGGGCGGCGCGCGGCGCTAGCCTGGACCCGACGTGGCAGGCGAACGGAGGGATCCCAGGTGGTGCGGCCGAAGCGGGTGTCCTGGCTGGCGGGGGCCGCGGCGCGGCGGACCGCGGAGATCGCCGCCGCGATCGGGGTCGTCGTCATGGCCGTGGCCGCGGCCCTCCTGCCGACGTCCTTCGTGCCGCTCATTGGCTGGGACGCCGCCGCGCTCGCCTTCCTCGCAAGCACCTGGTGGCGGATCGGCCGGCTCGACGGCTCCGCGACCGCCGCCGCGATCGAGAGCGAGGACCCGTCACGGGCGGGGGCGGACCTCGCGGTCCTGACCGCCGCGGTGGCCAGCCTGGTGGCCGTGGCCTACCTGGTCGTCCAGGCCAACACGCCGGGGGAGGTGGTGCTGCACGTGGGGATCGGCGTGGTCAGCGTGATGGTCTCGTGGGCCGTGGTCCACACGATCTTCACGCTGCGCTACACGCGGATGTACTACTCCCCCGACCCCTGGGGCGGGGTGGACTTCCACGACCAAGACCCGGACCCCACGCCCCGCTTCACCGACTTCGCCTACCTCGCCTTCACCGTGGGGATGACGTTCCAGGTCTCCGACACCGAGCTGAACAACGCCTGGTTCCGCGCGGCGGTGCTGCGCCAGGCGCTGCTGTCCTACCTGTTCGGCGCCGTCATCCTGGCCCTCACCATCAACCTGGTCGCGGGCGTGGGCCGGTGAGCCCGTCGAGCAACCGCCGGCTGGAGGTCGGCGACCGCCCAGCCGGCGACCGGGTCGTCGTGGTGACCGTGCGCGGGCCGCTCGACATGGACACCTGTCCCGTCCTGCAGGACGCGCTGGCCCGGGCGCTGACCGTGCGCGACCCGCCGCTGCTGGCGATCGACCTGAGCGGCCTGACCTCGGCGGACTCGTACGGGCTGACCGTCCTGCTGGCCACCGAGCGGCACGTGCGGACGACCGGAGGCGGCCTCGTCGTGTTCGGCGTCGGCCCGCTCCCCCGCCGCATCTTCCGCGACCGCGGCCTCGACCGGTTCCTGGACATCCAGCCGACGCTGGCCGAGGCCGTGCGGCGACTGGAGGACGGCCCGCTCCTTTGAATAGGCCCCTCACCAGGGGTATGAGGGCATGAGGCACCGAGGTCCGCGCACGTTCAGGAAGGCGGTGCACGATGGTGCGAACATCGGGGACGCGGGCGCGTCCCGACATGGCGGAAATGCGGCAGCACTACGAGGAGACGGCCTGCCGGGCCGGCTTCCAGGCGCTCGACGGGCTCACCCTTCTCGCCGGGCTCTATCTGGCGATCTCGCCCTGGGTGGCGAGTTTCACCCAGCTCGGCCGGCTCACCGTCAGCAACCTGGTGACCGGTTTGGCGGTGGCGGCCCTCGCCGTGGGCTTCGCCACGGCCTACGGCCGCACGCACGGGCTGGCCTGGGTGGCGCCGGTCATCGGCGTCTGGACGATCATCGCGCCCTGGGTCATGTACGGCAGCGCGGCCCCGGGCGGAGCCGTGCTGAACAACGTCGTCGTCGGCATCTGGATCGCCCTCACGGGCGTGGCGGCGGCCGGGATGGCGGCGAGCGGCCGCATGCTGCGTGGCCGGAGTCACACGCATGTGAACGGGACCCGGCCCACCAGGTGAGAGCCGCGCGATCCGGCTTTCCGGCCATTACTTCGGCCGGAAAGGTTCAGGTACGTCCTGATCTGGTCTACGCTCAGCGTGGCGAGGGGAGTACTTCGCAAGCGCCGATCCGGTCAGTACGGACGTACCTGAGCGTCCCCGGACGGCGGCCCGTAACCCCCGGGTGAAGGAGACCTCGAACGGTTGAGTCACGTTCGAGGAGGTTCCATGTCCTTGGGGGCACTTTCGGCTGCGCCCGACACGTCGGGCACCATCGCGTCGTTCACGCTGTGGGCGGTCACCATCGCCGCGCTGCTCGTGCTGCTGATCGTCGACATCGTCCTGACCAGGCGCCCGCACGAGGTGCGCATGCGCGAGGCGGTCGGCTGGTCGGTCTTCTACCTGGTGCTGCCGGTGCTGTTCGGCTTCTACCTGTGGGCCGAGTTCGACGGCGGCGTGGCGGTCGAGTTCTTCACCGGCTGGGTGGTGGAGAAGTCGCTGTCGGTGGACAACCTGTTCGTGTTCATGCTGCTGCTGGCGGCCTTCGCGGTGCCCGCCGAGCTGGCGCAGCGGGTGCTGCTGTACGGCATCGTCGGGGCGCTGGTGCTCCGGGCGATCTTCATCGCGCTGGGGGCGGCGGCCCTGCAGAGCGGCACGTGGGCGTTCCTGCTGTTCGGCGCGGTGCTCATCCTGACCGCGGGCAAGGTGCTCAGGGACGCGCGCAAGGGCGAGGCGCACGCCGTGGACATCGACTCCATGCGCAGCGTCCGGCTGCTGCGCCGCTTCGTCCCGGTCTCGCCCCGCTACCACGGCTTCCGGCTCGTGGTGCGGGAGAACGGCCGGACCGCGATCACCCCGCTGGCGCTGGCGACCGTCGCGGTGTTCGCCACCGACATCGTCTTCGCCGTCGACTCCGTGCCCGCCGTCTACGGCGTCACCGACGACCCGTTCCTGGTCTTCGCCACCAACGCCTTCGCCCTGCTCGGCCTGCGGGCGCTGTACTTCGTGCTGCGCGGCGCGCTGGCCCGGCTGCGTCACCTCAACTACGGCCTGGCCATCATCCTGGCCTTCATCGGGGTCAAGCTGGTGCTGCACTGGGCGCACGGGATCTGGACGTGGGTGCCGGAGATCCCCACGCCGGCCTCGCTCGGCGTCATCGTCACGGTCCTGTTCACCGTCACGGTCACCAGCCTGCGGGCCGAACGCGTCCCTCCGCCTCAGGCGGAGGAAGAGGCTTGACCGTCCCTCCCTCCCGTGATGGCCTGGAACCCGTTCCGGATCATGACGGGATGGGAGCGGGCCGATGAGCCAGCACGACGCCTGGGCCGAGATCGACACCACGGTCCCGCACTCGGCGCGGGTGTGGAACTTCCTGCTCGGCGGCAGCGACAACTTCGACGTGGACCGCGAGGCCGGCAGCACCTTGCTGCGGCTGTTCCCCGACTTCGCGGCGGTCGCCCGCACGCAGCGCGCGTTCCTCATCCGGGCCGTCCGCCATCTGGTCCTGGAGGCCGGGATCCGGCAGTTCCTGGACGTCGGCAGCGGGCTGCCCACGGCGGACAACACGCACGAGGTCGCGCAGGCCCTCGCGCCCGGGTCGCGCGTCGTGTACGTCGACCACGACCCCATCGTGCTGGCGCACGCCCGCGCCCTGCTGGCCGGCGCCACGGAGGACGCCACGGAGGGCGCCACGGACTACGTGCACGCGGACGTCCGCGACACCGGCCTCATCCTGGAGCAGGCGGCCCGGACCCTCGACCTGTCGCAGCCGGTGGCGCTCATGATGCTGAGCGTCGCCGGGCAGCTCACCGACGACGACGCCCCGGAGGAGGTCGTCTCCCGGCTGCTGGAACCGCTCGCCCCCGGCAGCCACCTGGTGCTGAGCGACGGGGTCAACACGAACCCGGCGCTGGTCGAGGCCGTCGCCGCCTACAACGCCAACGCCGCCAACACCTATCAGCTCCGCGACCCCGAGCGCATCGCCGGCTTCTTCGCCGGGCTGGAGCCGGTGGAGCCGGGCGTGGTGCCGACGCCCTTGTGGCGTCCCGACGCGGGCGCCGGCGAGCCGCCGGAGGCGACCGGCGTGGTCAGCGCGGTGTGCGGCGTCGCCCGCAAACCCGCCCCGGCCTGACCCCGCCCGGCATCCGCGCTCCGGCCGGGCTCAGGCCGTGATCTCCCGGCCCGCCCGGTGGCCCGCTCCGGCCTCCGCGACCCCGTCGGAGGTGTCCTCCTCGGGCAGGAAGCCGCCGGACTGGTGGCTCCAGAGGCGGGCGTAGGGGCCCTGCGCCCGCAGCAGCTCGCTGTGGGAGCCCTCCTCCATGACGGTCCCCCGGTTGAGCACGACGAGCCGGTCCATCCTCACCACCGTGCTCAGCCGGTGGGCGACCACGATCGCCGTGCGGTCCTGCATGAGCCGCCACAGGGCCTCCTGGACGAGGATCTCGCTCTCGGAGTCGAGGGCGCTGGTGGCCTCGTCCAGCAGCAGGATCGGGGCGTCGCGGAGGATGGCGCGGGCGAGCGCGACGCGCTG
Organism: Nonomuraea sp. LP-02; assembly: GCF_036289125.1. NCBI lineage: Bacteria > Bacillati > Actinomycetota > Actinomycetes > Streptosporangiales > Streptosporangiaceae > Nonomuraea > Nonomuraea sp. LP-02. Next base: position 2,696,441 of record NZ_JAXCLK010000001.1, read on the forward strand.
GCGCTGCCCGCCGGACAGCTTCACGCCCCGCTCGCCGACCAGGGTGTCGAACCCCTCCGGCAGGGCCTCGACGAACTCCGTGACGTGCGCCGCCCGCGCCGCCCGCAGGATCTCGGCCTCGGTGGCGCCCGGCCGGGCGAAGGCGATGTTGTCGCGGACCGTACGGTGGAACATCGCGGGTTCCTGCGGGACGTAGGCGATCAGGCTCCGCAGGTCGGCCTGGCGCAGGCGGGAGATGTCCTGGCCGCCGACGAGGATCCGGCCGCCGTCGACGTCCATGAGACGCAGCAGCAGCCGGGTGAGCGTGGTCTTGCCGCCGCCCGACTGGCCCACCAGGCCGATCTTGGTGCCGCTGGGGATGTCGAGGTCCAGATCGGCGAAGAGCGGGTCGCCGTCGGCGTAGCCGAAGCGCACGCGTTCGAAGCGCACGCTCGCGTCGGCCGGGCGCAGCGGCTGCGGATCGGGCGGGTCCACCACGGTCGGCGGGTCCAGCAGCAGCTCCGTGAACTGCGCGGCCTCCGTGAGCACGCTCTCGACCCGCCGGTAGATCTGGTTGAACTCGAACATGATGCTGATCGTGTTGGTGTAGTAGGTGAACGTCACCACGATGGCCTCCACGCCCAGCCCGCCGCGCAGCGCCACGGCGAGCAGCAGGCCGACGGCGCTGGTCAGCACCGACAGGGGCGCGACGACGGTGTCGACCCGCAGGTTGCCGTAGTCCCACGAGCGCAGGGACGCCCGGCCCTGCTCGGCGACCCTGGCCCGGTGCTCGGCGGCCTCGCGGTCCTCGGCGGCGAAGGCGCGGACGGTGTCCATGTTCGCCAGCACGTCGGCGACGTGCCCCGACACCAGCACCTTGGCCGCCTCCCGCCGGTCGACCAGCGCCTGCCGGCGGCGGATGAGCGGGGCGACGAGGAGGCCGGTGACCACGATGAGGCCCACCAGCACCAGGACCAGCAGCGGGTGGTACTGCCACAGCACCACCGAGGCGAAGCCCAGCGGCACCACCTTGGCCATGATCGAGAAGGCGAGCGTGTCGGCGAACTCCTCGAACCTGGAGGAGAACCCGAGCACCCGCTTGGTCAGCGATCCCGCGAAGTTGTTGTGGAAGAACGCGGCGTCCTTGGCCAGCAGCTCGTCCATGCCGACGACGCCGAGCCGCTCGATGCCGCGGGCGTCGGTGCGGTTGAGGAAGTGCAGGCCCACCCGCCACAGGGCCTCGCCCGCCAGCAGCATCCCGGCGAAGCCGGCGACGTACGGCAGCAGCGACTCGACGGACCCGTCGCCGCCGCCCGCCAGGTGCCCCACCAGGCCGGCCACGGCCAGGGGCGCCAGGTAGAACAGGCAGATGTTGCCGACGGCGGGGAGCGTCAGCGCGGGCACCGCGACCGGCCACTGCCGGCGCAGTTCGTTCCAGTAGTAGCGCAGCGCGAGCAGGACCGCCGATTTTCGTGCGGACGATCGCTCTCCGGAGCCCACGAGTGATCCGAGCACAGCCATCCGCCCTCCCGAATGCCGACGCCGCCCTGTCATGCTGCCGCAGCGCTCGCGGCGGGAGCCAACGATTTTCCGGGCCAGGCAGCCGGAACGTCAGAATGGTCGGAAATGTCGACCAAGAACCGCAGGTGATCGAGGACTTCGCATGCGCATCGACGCCCGGGACGAGGACCAGCCCGAACTGGTCGCACGCCTGCGCCTGCTGTACCACCTGGCGGCGACGCAGCGGGCGAACGCCGGCGACGGCCTGACCATCGCGTCGATCCGGCTCGACGGCGACCGCGGCCGGTGCGCGGTCGTACCGGCCGGCCGTTCAGCCGTCGACTGCCAGGTGGACTACTCACTCTCATCGCGGGACGCCTTGCGCGACACGCTCGCCGCGCAAGGCGTCCCGCTCCGCGCGGCCCCACCGGACGACGGGACCCTCGGCATGCCTGACGACGACGACCCGCGCCTGCTCCAACATGCCTGGATCATGAAAATGATCGCCTATGGAGTGGACCCCTGGACGAATTACCCACGTTCCTGGAGCGGCGACCTCGTGGAGGTGCGGTTGGCACACCGGTCGACGCAGGCCCTCTTCCGGATAGACGGCGTGACACCCTTGGTCACCGCCGACATCGGCCACGGCGAACCAGCCCTGCACATCGGCCTCAACTACAGCATCGTGACTCGGATCGGTCGCCTCGTGAACGAGGGAGGAGAATCCACCCTTTTTTGGTGACCCCGATGTCGAGAAGCCGGCAGCGGCTCCGACTGCTCGGTGAAGGAGTCACCGTCAACACCCTGAGGAGACACACCATGGAAGCCGTCAGGACCGGCACGCTCGCCACGCCCGGCGCGACCTTGCACCACGAGACGCGGGGCTCGGGCCCGATCCTGCTGCTGATCTGCGGCGGCATGTACGACGCCGCCGGCTTCGCGGCCCTCGCCACGACGCTGGCCGACCGCTACACGGTGGTCACCTACGACCGGCGCGGCAACTCGCGCAGCCCCCTGGACGGCCCGCCGGAGCCGCAGAGCGTCGAGGTGCACGCCGACGACGCCGCCCGGCTGCTGACGGCGGCCGGCGTCACGCCGGAGGAGCCGGCCCTGGTCTTCGGCAACAGCTCCGGGGCGTTGATCGGCCTGGAGCTGGCGGCCCGCCGTCCCGAGCTGGTGCGGACGCTGGTCGCCCACGAGCCGCCCCTGTTCGAGCTGCTGCCCGAGCGCGACCGCTGGCGGGCCCTGTTCCAGGACGTCGAGGAGGCCTTCCACAAGGAGGGCCCGGGCGCCGCGCACCAGATCTTCGCCGCCGGCCTGGGCGGCGGCGGCGAACACACGGAGGAGGAACAGCAGGGAGGCACGGACGGCGGCGAGGCCCCCGAGGGGCAGCAGGACCCCGAGATCATGGCCATGATGGGCCGCATCGAGCAGAACGCCGCGTTCTTCATCGGCTACGAGGTTCCGTCCTTCTCCCGCCACTCCCCCGACCTCGCCGCGGTCCGCGCGGCCGGGGTGCGGGTGGTGCCGGCGCTCGGCGAGGCGACGGCGGAGGACGAGCCGTGGGCGCGCGCCACGCGGCTGGTGGCCGAGCGGCTGGGCACGGAGATCGCCCCGTTCCCCGGCGGCCACGGCGGCTTCGGCACGCACCCGGCCGCGTTCGGGGAGGCGCTGAGGGAGGCGCTGCGGAAGGCGCCGGCCACCGGCTGAGCCCCGCGCGGATTTCGGCCAGCGTTCGCAGGGATCAGGACACGGACGGCCGGTGTCGTTGCCGCGCGGCCGGGCCCCGGCGAAGAGTGGGTCCGGCCGGCGCGGTGCCGGCGTACGGAAGGAGGAGAGCCCATGCGGGTGCTGGCGGACATCACCGTGGCCGCACCGGCCACGGAGGACGAGGCCCCGCCGGAGCGCGGCGCACCGGTTCCCACGGGAGCGGAACCGGTGCTGGGCGCGCTGCTGCGGGCCTGGCGGGAGCGGGCCCTGGTGACCCAGGAGGAGCTGGCGGCGCGGGCGGGGCTGAACGTGCGCACGGTGCGCCGGCTGGAGGCGGGCGCGCTGAGCAGGCCGCGCGCCACGTCGCTGCGGCTGCTCGCCCAGGCGCTGGACCTGGAGGCGGCGGACCTGGCCGTTCTGACGCGGGCCGCGACGGGGACGGCGATCGAGCTGACCGTCACGCTGCGGTACGTGGAGGAGCCGGGGCCCGGCGAGTGACGACGGGGCCGGGCGTTGATGAAGACATCCTTCACAGATATCTTCTTGATCCTCTGCCTTACCGGCTGTCACTCCGGCACCGAAAGGCGGAACGCCTGACAGCGTCCCCCTCGTTCCCGTTCAGAAAGGTAAGCATGCCGACCACCGGCGCGCCGACCTGGCCGAAGACCTTCAGATCCACGATCGCCGCCCTGCTGCTCGCCGTCCCCGCCGCGCTGCTTCCCCAGCACGCCGCGTCGGCGCAGCAGCAGGACGCGGCGACGCTCGCGGTGACGCACAAGAGCCCGTTCAACTGCGGCAAGACCTTCTACGCCAACAACTGGACCCCCAAGCACAACCCGCCGGGCTCCATCGACTGGCAGAACCACGGCAGCGCCGGCATCAACGGCGAGACCGTCCGCGCCACCGCCGCGGGCACCGCCACCTTCTACAACGCCGGCAGCAAGAGCTACGGCAAGTGGGTCGAGATCCGCCACAGCGACGGCTCCCGCACCCGCTACGCCCACCTGGCGACCATGGTGCGGGCGGCCGGCGGCTCGATGAGCGTCGGCCAGGGCACCGTGATCGGCACCGTCGGCTCGACGGGCGGCTCCAAGGCCCCGCACCTGCACTACGAGCAGCGCACCTCCTCGGGCGCGATGGACACCAGCCCGACCGTGAACGGCGTGACCGTCTCCCTCGGCCAGAAGAAGGCCGTCAAGAGCACCAACTCCTGCGGCGGAAGCAGCGACAGCGGTGACGGCGGCAACCGCTACACCCCCACGGGTGTCTGCGGCAGCGGCTACGCGGTCATCGACTCGGCGGCGCTCACCGGGGGCCGCGCCTATCTGCTCTACAACGCGGGCAACGGCTCCAACTGCGTCGTGACGCTCAAGACGACGAAGCTCGGCGCGGCCTCGCCCGTGTCGGCGTTCCTGGAGCCGAAGGGCGCGAGCAGGGCCACCGACTCGGGCAGCTTCGCCTACTACGCCGGGCCGGTCAAGCGGAGCGCCCCCGGCAAGTGCGTCCGGTGGGGCGGCTCGATCGGCTCCAGCTCCTACACCAGCCCGTTCGAGCACTGCGGCTGACAGCCGTTCTTCCGTCGCCCCGGCCGGCATCGCGCCCGGCCGGGGCGTCGTCGTTCCGGGCCCCTGACGTCCGGCCGGCCCGGCGTCAGGGGGCGCCGCCCGCCTCCGCCGTCTCGTCGGCCAGCGCGGCGAGCTCGCCCAGCGTCACCGGGGCGGCGATCGGGCGGGTGGACATCGGCCGCAGGTCGTCGGCGGTGCTCTCGCGGCCGCTCAGGCACGCCGCGATGCCCGCGGTGGCGAAACCGCACACCCGGCCCTGGCACCAGCCCATGCCGGGCCTGGCCAGCATCTTCAGCGTACGGGGGTCGGCGGCGCCCAGCTCGGCGTGGGCCGCGCGCAGCTCGCCGTACGAGACCTCCTCGCACCGGCACACCAGCGTCGAGTCCCGCAGCCAGCCGGTCCACGCGGGCGGCACCGGGTAGGTGCGGTGCATGGCGGCGGCGAAGCGGCGTCCCCGTACGATCGCGGTCCGCAGCCGGACCATCAGCGCCGGGTCGGCCGGGCGGCTCAGCGAGCGGGCCAGGGCGAGCGCGCTCAGGCGGCCCTCCTGCCCGGCCAGGGCCGCGCCGCCGACGCCGGTCGCCTCGCCGGCCACGTACAGGCCGGGGACGCTGCTGCGCTGCAGGGCGTCCACGGACACCACGAGCGAGCCGTCCACGTCCTTGCGGGTGGCGGCGCCGAGCATGAGCGGCAGCTCGATCGACGGGGTGAAGCCCCAGCCGAGGGCGACGAGGTCGGCGCGGATCTCCTCGGCCGGCCCGTACGGGCGGCCGTCGCGGTCCACGCGGGCGACCCGGACCGCCTCCACCCGGTCCTCGCCGAGGATCTCGGTGACGGCCGTCCTGGTCCGGTACGGGATGCGGTGCCGGGCCATCAGCGCCGCGTACTGCAGCGCCTCCAGGCCCTTGCCGGGGGCCGAGGCCGCGCCCGCCGGGTCGCGCAGCCAGCCGAGAGTGGCGTTGGCCTCGACGACGGCCGCCACCTCGGTGCCGGCGCGGGCGAGGCCGGTCGCGACCGGCAGCAGGAACGGGCCGGTGCCGGCGACGACGGCGCGCCGGCCGGCCGCCGTACGGTGGCCCTTGAGCAGGGCCTGCGCGCCGCCCGCGGTCATCACGCCGGGCAGGTCCCAGCCGGGGACGGGGAGCTGGCGGTCGTAGCCGCCGGGGCACAGGATCAGCGCGGCGGCGGTGACCGTGGCGCCGGTCTCGCCCGGCGCGCCGGCCGCCGGGGTGGTGCGGAGGGTGAAGGCGCCGTCGGCGGCGCGAGTGATCAGCCAGACCTGGAGGCCGGGGAGGTGGCGGATCAGGCCGGCGGCGGACAGGGCGCGCAGGCGGGCGCGCAGGGCGGTGAACGTACGCAGGTCGTGGTGGCCCGCGCGGTCGGCGGGGCGGGCGTGGCGCTCGTCGTAGTGCCGCCAGTACTGGCCGCCGGGCTGGGCGGCGGCGTCGACGAGCGCGACGCGCAGCCCGGACTCGGCCGCCTGCACCGCCGCGGCCAGCCCCGCCGGCCCGGCCCCGACCACGGCCACGTCATGCTGACGGCGCATGCCCACCCCCCACCTCGCCGCCCCCGAGGACACGGTCCTCAGGGGCAGGGGCCTTGCGGGCAGGGCCGCCCAGAGCGGGGGCCTCGGGGGCGGGATCCTCGGCGGTGACGGGGGTGTCGGTGAGGTGGAGGCCGTCGGCGGCCGGGGTGAGGCAGGCGCGGCGGTCGGGGACGCCGTTCACCGTGATGAGGCAGTCGAAGCAGACGCCGATGCCGCAGAACAGGCCGCGCGGCCGGCCGCCCTTGCGGGTGCTGCGCCAGTCGCGGATCCCGGCCGCGACCAGCGCCGCGCCGACGCTCTGGCCCGGCTCGGCGGGCACGACCGCGCCGCGGAAGGTCATGTGGTACGTCATGAGAGCACCTCCTCGGGCTTTGGGAACCGTTCGGGCGCGAACGGCTTGAGTTCCAGGTCGGGCCGCTCACCGGTGAGGGCCTGCGCGATCAGCTTGCCGGTGCCCGCCGACAGCCCGATGCCCGCCCCCTCGTGGCCGCAGGCGTGCCAGAGGCCGGGCGCCCGCGGGTCAGGCCCGATGACCGGCAGGTGGTCGGGACAGTAGGGGCGGAACCCGAGGTACGTCCGCATGACGCGGACGTCGCGCAACATGGGGAACAGCGCGATCGCCTTGCTCGCCAGCGCGCCGATCGCCGCCGTGGACACCGTACGGTCGAAGCCGACCCGCTCGCGCGAGGCGCCGATGAGGATCGTGCCGCTGCCGGTGCCCTCGACGACGGGCGAGGTCTGGAGCGCGGCGTCGGAGCTGGCGACGTCGCCGACGTACTCCGCGGCGTACACCTTGTGCCGGATCGTACGCGCCGGCATGGGCTGCGTGACCAGCACGAACCCGCGCCGCGGCAGCACCGGCACGTGCACCCCTGCCAGCGCGGCCACGTCGCCCGCCCAGGTGCCGGTGGCGTTGAGCACCGCGCCCGCCGGGAGGTCGCTGGCGGTGGTGCGCACGCCCGTCACGCGGTCGCCGTCGCGCAGGAACCCGGTCACCTCGGCCCCGGTGCGCACCCGCGCGCCGAGCCCGCAGGCCAGGCGCAGCAGGTGGGCGACCACGAGCATCGGCTGTACCTGGGCGTCCTGCGGGTAGAACGCACCGCCGCGCAGCTCGGGCGACAGGTGCGGCTCGTACCCGCGCAGCTCGTCCCCGGGGACGTCGCGCACCTCGACGCCGTGGCGGCGCTGGTGGACGGCGAGCTCGCGCAGCGCCGCGACGCTCGCCTCCGACCCGGCGACGACCAGGCCGCCCTTGGACTCGAACTCCCACAGCCCGGCGTGCTCGGCCAGGTCCTCGCGCCACACGCGCTGGGCGTACAGGGCGAGGTCGAGCTCGGGCCCGGCCTCCTTGTCGGAGACGAGCAGGTTGCCCTCGCCGGCGCTGGAGGTGCCGCCGGCGATGGCGCCGCGCTCGGCGACGACCACGCGCAGCCCGGCCAGCGACGCGAAGTAGGCGGCGGCGGCGCCGACCACGCCCGCGCCGACCACCACGAGATCGGTCACGCCTGCGCCATCCACTTCTCGATGCCGGCCGCGTCCAGGGGCAGCGCCTCCGACAGCACCCGCGCGCCGCCGGGGGTGACCAGCAGGTCGTCCTCCAGGCGGACGCCGATGCCGCGCAGCTCGGGCGGCACGGTGAGGTCGTGGGCGTGGAAGTACAGTCCGGGCTCCACGGTGAGCACCATGCCGGGCGCGAGCTCGGCCCCGTGGTAGGTCTCCTCGCGGGCGCGGGCGCAGTCGTGCACGTCCAGGCCGAGGTGGTGGCCGATGCCGCACACCAGGTAGCGGCGGTGGTGCTGGCCGCCGTCGGACAGCGCCTCATCGACGGAGACCGGCAGCAGCCCCCAGTCGGCCAGGCCGTGCGCGATGACCTCCATGGCGGCGTGGTGGAAGCCGGTGAAGGGGCGGCCGGGCGCGACGGCGGCGAGCCCGGCCCGGTGTGCCCGTTCGACCAGGTCGTGGACCTGCCGCTGGGCGGGGCTGAAGCGGCCGGAGGCGGGGAAGGTGCGGGTGACGTCGGCGGTGTAGTGGCTGGTCACCTCGACGCCCAGGTCGAGCAGGAGCAGTTCGTCCGGCAGGACGGGGCCGTCGCAGCGTTCCCAGTGCAGGGTGGCCGCGTGCGGGCCGCTGCCGACGATGGAGGCGTAGCCGGGGCCGTTGCCGTAGGCGCGGGCGTACCGGTCGAAGGTGCCCTGGAGCCACCGCTCGCCGGGGCCGGCGACGACGGCGGGGATCTCGCGGACGACGGCGGCGAAGCCCTCGACGGTGCGGTCCACGGCCTGGCGGAGCTGTTCGGCCTCCCAGTCGTCCTTGTGCATGCGCAGCTCGGCGAGCATGCGCCGGGCCTCGGCGTCCTCGCCCGCCTCCAGGTCCAGCTCGGCGAGCGGCCGGACCGGCACGCCGAGCGCCCGCGACCAGTCGTCCAGGCCGGGGGCGGCGCCGACCCACAGCTCGCCGTGGCGGGCGTCGCTCCAGAAGCGCGGGTCGCCGGGGTAGGCGGGAGGCGGCGCGTAGAGGGTGGCCTCGCCGTCGCGCAGCACGACGACGGCGTCCTCGATCGCGCAGCCCGTCGTCCAGACGAAGTCGCTGTCGGCGCGGAAGCCGTAGGTGGTGTCGTTGCTGCGGACGGGGGCCCGCCCGGCGGCGAGCACGACGGTACGGCCGGGCAGCGCCTCGGCGAGCCTCACCCGGTGCGCGGCGGCGGCCTCGGCGGCGCCGGGGACGACGGGCGGGGTGCGGTCGGGGACGTCCCAGCCGGTGTTCATGTACGCGGTGAACGCCGGGATCTCGCTGAGCCTCGGCGGCCTGCCCTCACGCATCGGCGATCTCTCCTCCCATGTCGCGGACCAGTTCCCTGAGCCTGCCGAGGACCCGGGGGTCGCCGACGCCGTCGTGCTCGTACTCGTTGGTGACCCAGCACCGGGCGTTGCCGATCCGGGCGGCGGTGTCGAGCTGGAGGTGGGCGTCGACGTACATGTCGTCGTAGTAGACGGCGGCCGCGAGCGGGACCTCGTTGGCGGCCAGCCGGTCGTGGTCGTAGAGCGGCGGCCACTCGGGGCGGGCGGCGAGCAGTTCGACCGCGCCGCGGAAGGGCCGCAGCCCGGCGATCTCCTCGAACATCCAGGGGTAGATCATCTCGCCGGTGAACAGCAGCGGCCTGGCCTCCTCGGCGAAGCGCGGATGCCTGGCCCGCTCGGCCTCGGCGGCCCACCCCGTGGGGCCGGGGCCGTGGCCGTAGATGCTCTCCTGGAGCGCGGCGAACAGCGGGTTGTCGCTGAAGGAGGTGCGGGCCAGCACCTGGTGCAGGAACGTGGCCGACAGCTCGTCCCCGCTGAACGCCTCGTCGAGCAGGTAGTGCATGCGCTCGTAGCCGGGCTTCATGCCGAAGTCGAGGCCGAGCGACTGCAGCCGCCGCACGGTCAGCGGGTCGCCGTCGGGCAGCCGTACGTCGCCGGCGGCGAGCCGGTCGGCGACGCGGGCGGCCGTTGCGACGTGTTGGGGGTAACGGCGGTAGAACTCCTCGTTCTTGGCCTGGACACGGGGGTAGGTGCGGCGGTAGACCTCGGCCGCGGACGGGTCCAGGCCGGGCAGGCCGCCGGTGACGTAGCAGGCGCTCAGCCCTTCAGGCGCGTTCGACAGGTACGTCAGCGTGAGGAACCCGCCGTACGACTGGCCGAGCGTGCTCCAGCGCCGGCCGCCGAAGAACGTCCGGCGTACGTGCTCGTGGTCGGCCACGATGGCGTCGGCGCGGAAGCAGGCGAGGTGACGGGCTCCTTCCTCGGCGGTGGCGAAGGCGCTCATCCGGCGGCCGTCGACGCGGGTGCTGCGGCCGGTGCCGCGCTGGTCCATGAGGATCACCCGGTGGGTGCGCAGCGCCTGGCCGAGCCAGCCGTCCGCGGTGAGCGGGCGCGGCCCCTTACCCCCGGGGCCGCCCTGCAGGTAGACCAGGCACGGCAGGTCCTCGCGCGCCCGGTCGGGGTCCACCAGCTCGCGGAAGAAGATCTCGATCTCGCCCCGCGACGGGTCGGACCAGTCGAGCGGCACGGCGGTCACGTGCTCGCGTACGAGGACGCCCGGCATGATGTAAGTAATGTGTGGCATTGCACTGAACATTAAAGCCAGGCGCGGCGGCTGCCAAGGCCGCCACCCGCGAAATCACCGGAAGTAGTGCCCCTCGTCGAGGTCGGCGAGCAGCCCCTGCCGTACGGGCCGCCAGCCGAGCAGCTCGCGGGTCAGCTCGCTGGAGGCCGGGCCGTCCGTGGCGGCGAAGTCGGCCAGCCAGCCGAAGTGCGCCCCCGCCTCCTCCGCCGGGATCGAGGCCACCGGCAGCCCCAGGTGGCGGCCGAGCACCTCGGCGATCGCGCGGAACGGCACCCCTTCCTCGGCGGCCGCGTGCAGCACCGACCCCGCGGGGGCCCGCTCCAGCGCCGCCACGAAGAGCGTCGCCGCGTCGAGGCGGTGCGCGGCCGGCCACCGGTTGGACCCGTCGCCCACATAGCCGGCCACGCCCTTGTCGCGGGCGACACCGACCAGCGACGCCATGAAGCCGTAGTCCCCTTCGCCGTGCACGGTCGGGGGCAGCCGCAGGACGCTCGACCGCACGCCCCGCTCCGCGAGCGCGACGGTCAGCCGCGCGGTCTCCCGCCGGACGGCGGGGCCGGCGGGCAGGTGGTCCGCAGGCGGGTCGTCCCGCTCGGTGGCCAGCCGGCCGGGCAGCAGCCCCATCAGGCCGGAGGCGAGGACGAACGGCCGGCCGGAGCCCGCCAGCGCCTCCCCCATGACCTCGACGGCGCGCCGGTCGGCGACTGCGGCGGCCTCGAAGTCGCCGCTGAAGGCGAGGTCGTGCTTGAAGGCGAGGTGGATCACGCCGTCGGCGGCGGCGGAGGCGTCCCGCAGGACGTCGAGGTCGTCGAGGGCCCCCCGGCGGACCTCGGCGCCGGCCGGGGCGAGCGCGTCCGCCGCGGCGTCGGACCGGGCGAGCCCGATGACCTGGTGTTTCGCGCCGATGAGCTCGGGGACGAGGGCGGATCCGATCCAGCCGGACGCGCCGGTGACGAAGACACGCATGAGAAAGACCTCCGGGAGAGCCGGCGGGCAGGCTGACGCCGCCGCCGACTGATGTCAGTTGCTGTCATCACAAGCATAGCCCTCGATGTCAGTAACTGTCATCAACTATGATCGGGGGCATGGGGCGATGGGAGCCGAACGCACGCGGCAGGCTTGAGGAGGCCGCGCTGGAGCTGTACGGCGAGCGCGGATACGAGCAGACGACGGTCGCGGAGATCGCCAGACGCGCCGGGCTCACCGAGCGCACGTTCTTCCGGCACTTCGCCGACAAGCGCGAGGTGCTGTTCGGCGGCGGGACGCTGCTGGAGGAGCGCCTGACGGCGGCCGTCGCCGCCGCGCCCGCCTCGGCCGGGCCGCTGGAGGCCGTCGCGGCGGCCCTCGACGCCGTCGGGCCGCTGTTCCAGCAGCGCCACGAGCGCTCCCGCAGGCGTCAGGCGATCATCCTCGCGCACGCCGAGCTGCGGGAGCGCGAGCTGATCAAGCTGGCCACGCTCGCCAGCGCCCTCGCCGGCGCGCTGCGCGAGCGCGGGGTCGGCGAGCCGGCCGCGAGCCTCGCCGCCGAGGCCGGCATCGCGGTCTTCAAGATCGCCTTCGAACGCTGGGCGGGCGAGCCCGGCGAGGAGGCTGACCTGCGGCAGGTGATGCGGGAGGCGTTCGCCGAGCTGAGGGCCGTGACGGCGGGCGCGCCGGGCCCGTGAACGCGAGCGCCACCCGCCCGGAGCTGCCGGACGGGTGGCGGGGAGAAGGGCCGCGTCAGAAGGTGACCGGGACGCCGCCGAAGGTCACGACGAGCCGGCCGTCCGAGGCGAAGGACCAGCTCAGCGTGCCGCTGTAGGACGAGCAGCGCGAGCCGTTGGAGCCGCTCCAGAACTGGTTGGAGCTGTCGGAGTTACCGACGATCTTGTCGTTGCTCCCGCTGCCGCTGCGGCAGGAGGTGTTGCCGCGGAAGACCGAGGTGCCGCCGTCGAAGGAGAAGTTGCGCTCGGTGTTGTCGATGCTCACGTTGTCGGAGATCGTCATGGTGCCGAGGTTGCGGTTGTAGGTGAAGCCGTGCTTGCCGTTGCGGTAGGCGATGTTGCGGCGGATGACGTGGTTGACGGAGATGTCCTCGCCGCCGAGCTTGTAGCCGTTGCGGTCGCCGTTGCCGGCCTGGCCGCCGTTGCTCAGGGTGCCGTTGTTGTAGGCCAGGGAGTCCTCGATGGTCACGACGCCGATGGGGCCGGTGTCGGTCTTGGTGTAGAGGTCCCAGCCGTCGTCGATGTTGTTGCGGGACACCGCGTAGCGGAAGACGTTGCCGGAGCCGACCGTCAGCTTGGCGGCGAAGCCGTCGGCGTCCTCGCCGTCGGAGTCGGCGTTGTCGTGCGACAGGACGCTGAGCATGAGGTTGTTGGCCGGCCACTGGCTCTGCGGGGTGTCGGAGGCGATCCGCGAGAGCTGCAGGCCGGTGTCACGGTTGTAGCGCGTCGTGGTGCGCTCGATGATGTTGTTGCTGCCGCCGACGAAGATGCCGTTGTCGCCGGCCCGCTCGACGACGATGCCGTAGACGTGCCAGTACGACCCGTTCACCGCGAGCCCGCGGTTGGCCGGGTCCTCGCTCTGGGCCGAGAAGTTCAGCACCGGGGTCTCGCCCGGGTAGGCCGACAGCTTCTTGCGGGCGCTGGAGGTGCCGTTGTTGCCCGCGGCGATGGTGACGGTCTGCGCGTAGGAGTAGGTGCCGCCCCGCAGGTAGATGGTGCCGCCGGCGGCGATGCGGCCGATCGCCGAGGTGAGCGTCGTCGGGTCGGACTGCGTGCCGGTGGCGCTGTCGCGGCCGCTCGGTGAGACGTACAGGGTGCCGCTCGCCGGCGGGGGCGTGGTGGTCGGGGTGGTGGTGGGAGTGGACGTGGGGGTGGACGTCGGGGTGGACGTCGGGGTCGGGCCGCCGCCCGCGGGGGTCAGCGTCCACTGCTTGGTGGAGACGGAGTCGCAGGAGTTCTGCTGGAGCAGGGCGCCGGAGGAGGTGGCGTTGTCCTGGACGTTGAGGCACTTGCCGCCGTTGGCGTTGACGACGCGGTAGTTGGCGCCGGAGGCGGTGAGCTGCCAGGTCTGGGAGGTGGCGCCGGTGCAGCTCTCCTGCTGGACGGGCTTGCCCGCGCTGGTGGAGGCGTCGCGGACGCCGACGCACTTGCCGCTGTGCCGGGCGGTGAGCCGGTAGGCCGAGCCGCTGGCGGTGAGGGTGAAGACCTGTCCCGCGGCGCCGGTGCAGGAGGTCTGGCTGAGCTGGACGCCGTCTCCCGTGGCGGCGCCCGGGACGGTGGCGCACAGGCCGCTGCCCGCGTTGACGAGGGTGTACGCGCCGTCGGCGGGTGCGGCCGAGGCGGGGGTGCCGAGCACGGCCACCAGGCCGCCCGCGGCGAGGACGCCGGCGGCCAGCACGACGGCCGCCCTTCGTCCGGAGAAATGGTTGTTGCGCACGTCCGGCTCCGTTCGGTCGGTTCGAGGCATGGCGCTGCAGAGCTCTTAAGGGGGGAGTGCCAACCGGTTGCAGTCACAGTGACGTTACATGGCGGAAACGTCAATACATCCAGGTAAAACTGCAAACGACGCTGGGCGTTCTGGCTGGCTGCGCGAAGATTTCTGCAACAACCGATTGCAAGAATCCTGCAATCGGTGGCCTTTTCGACAGGCGGGCGCGGGCATGGGAAAGCCGGGCGGGCAAACGCCCGCCCGGCTCAGCGGCCACGCGGAGGGCCGTCAGTCCTCCCAGCGCTGGGCGTTGCCGTCGTGGAGGGCGCCGGGCGGCTCGGGGACGACGCAGAACCGAAGGCCGGCCGGATCCTCCATGATCCACCAGCGGCCGTCCAGGTGCCTGACGCGCTTGGCGCCGAGACGCTCCAGCCGGGCCGTCTCGGCCTCGACGTCGTCGGTGTGGAAGTCGAGGTGCACCCGGGCCGGCCCCTCGTCCAGGCGCTGGAGCAGCAGCCCGAAGTCGCCGCTGCCCAGCATCGCGCCGTGGAACTCGGGGAAGGAGGGGAAGCCCTCCAGCGTGGCCCCGGTCGCGGCCTGCCAGAAGGCGAGCTCGTCGGCGTGGTGGCGCTCCTCGACATCGATCACGATGCGGCAGAGCTTGCTGTAGTGCGGCACGTCGTCCTCTTTCTGATCAGATTGCGCGATCGATCGGACCGTACGGGGAGACGCCGAGGGGAGGCAAAGCGGCTCACGCGCCGCGGCCGTCCCCCGCCGCCTCGGCGTAGACGGCCAGGGTGGCCTCGGCCGTGCGGTCCCAGCTGAACCGGGCCCGTACGTGCGCCGCCCCCCGCTCCCCCAGCCGCCCGGCGGCCTCCGGGTCGCCGAGGCACGACAGGAGGGCGCCCGCCAGGTCGTCCGGCGAGTCGCGGACGCAGCGGAGCGCCCCGTCGCCGACGACGTCCGGCGAGAACCCCGGCCCGACCACGACGGGACGGCCGAGCGCCATCGCCTCGACCGCGACCAGCCCGAACGGCTCGTACGTCGAGGGGAACACGCACACGTCGGCGGCGAGGAAGCAGCCGAACACCTCCTCCTGCGGCAGGAAGCGGTGGCTCGCCGTGACCCGCCCGGCGACGCCGGTCCGCTCGATGAGCCGGGCCACGACGGCGTCGTCGCCGCTGTGCGGCAGTGACGCGCCGACGAGCAGGACACGCACGTCGTCGTAGGTCTCGGCGACGCGCGGCACGGCCCGGACGAGCGTGCCGACGCCCTTGTGCGGCGACAGCCGCCCGGCGAACACGATCAGCCGCCCCTTCCCGCCGGGCAGGTGCCGCGCCCGCACCTCGGCCCGCAGCCGCTCGCGCTCCCGTGCGGGCAGCGCGGCGAGCCGCAGCAGGCCGGGCTCCTCGAAGCCGTGCGGCACCACCCGCAGCCGCGCCGCGGGCCAGCCCCGGGCCAGCAGCTCGGCGCGTACGCCGGCGCTCGGCACCACCACCAGGCGGGCCAGCCTGGCCGTCGCGGTCTCCAGGGCGTCCAGGACGGCGGCGAGCGGGGAGCGGCGGGCGCCGGGAGCGTCGTTCAGCTCGCGGGTGTGGACGTGGAACACCACGGGCAGGCGGCCGAGCAGCGCGCACAGGATGCCCGCCGGGCAGCCCATCCAGTCGTGCACGGCGACCACGGGCCCGTCCGGGCCGCGCCGCGACCAGGGCGGCTCGGCGCGCAGGACGCGGGCGGCGACGCGCAGGTTGTAGCCGAGGATCCCGGCGAACCTGGCCGCCTTGCGCAGCGGCGCGGGCAGCCGGGAGCTCCCGGCGGGGCCCCAGCCCATGACCGTCACCCGGCGGAGCAGGACCTCGTCCAGGCGTTCCACGCGCGGCGCGCGCCCGCGCCCGGCGGCGCCGTGGACGACGACCGGCGTGCCGCGCCCGCGCAGCGCCGCGATCAGCCGCTCGGCGTAGCGGCCGAGCCCGCCGACGATGTCGGGCGGCACCTCGGCGCAGACGACGTGGACGCGGCCGGGACGGTCGCTCATCGTGCGCCTCGCAGGTCGGCATGGGGGTGTCCCGGCGTACGGGGCCGGTCGATCGAGCGGAGCGTAGCCGAGGGCGCCGGGCCGCGCCAAGCCCTCGCTCCATAGCCGAGGGCGGCGGCTTGTGCCATGACCCTCCGGCCACTTCTCCGGCACCTGAAGTGCCCCCTCATGTACCACACGGGCGGATTCGAAGAGTGACGACACTGTTACAGGATGTGACGGAGCCGGGCGGCGACCGCCGTCCGGGCGCCCGACACGAGGAGACACCATGAGGTCGAACCACGTCACCCGCATCGCCGCCGCCTCCGCCGCCACACTCGCCACGCTGGCGGTTCTGGCCGCCCCGGCCGCCGCGGCCCGCGCGGGCGACATCTGCCTGTACACCGGCCGCAACTTCAGCGGCGCGAGCTGGTGCTGGAACCCGGGCAACGGCTACGTGGACGTGCCGTCCGCCCTGCACGACAACGTCGGCTCCTTTCGCGCGGGGGCGGACGGCTGCTTCATCAACTGGATCACGGTCCCCACCAGGAAAGAGACCCGCGTCGTCCGTAACGGCGACTACCGCACCGTCTACGACAACGACTTCGGCGCCAAGATCGACGCCGTGGCGCCGCAGTGCTGACCCGGCGGGCCCGTAGCTCGTTCCCGCCTTTCTGATCGACCCCCGAGGGGCATGGGCGGGGCCAGGCTGGGTACTGGCCCCGCCACCATGGCGGCGGGACCGGGCGAAGGGCGGGTGGCAGTGAGCCTGACGGTGGCGTTGAGGCATCGGTTCGGGCGGCGCGGCCGGCGGCTGCGGGCCGCGGCGCGGCGGCGGTTCGGGTGGGAGCGGCTGCGGCCGGGCCAGCAGGAGGCGATGGAGCACCTGCTCGCCGGGCGGGACGTGCTGCTCGTCATGCCGACGGGGGCCGGCAAGTCGGCCGTCTACCAGATCCCGGCGCAGCTTCTCGACGGGCCGACGGTCGTCGTCTCGCCGCTCATCGCGCTCCAGCGCGACCAGGTGGCGGGCCTGCTGAAGGCGGACGCGGGCGGCGCGGTGGCGGTCAACTCGACCACCTCCGTGGACAGCGGGCTGGAGCAGGTGACGGCGGGCGCGGCGGAGTTCGTGTTCCTGTCGCCGGAGCAGCTCGCCAAGGCCGAGGTGGTGGAGCGGCTGGCGCGGGCCAGGCCGTCGCTGATCGCGATCGACGAGGCGCACTGCGTCGCGGCCTGGGGCCACGACTTCCGGCCCGACTACCAGCGGCTCGGCAGGGTCATCGCCCGGCTGGGGCACCCGCCGGTGGTGGCGATGACGGCCACCGCCGCGCCGAACGTCCGCGAGGAGATCGTCCGCGCGCTCGGCCTGACCGACCCGGTGGAGATCGTCCGGGGCTTCGACCGGCCGAACATCGCGCTGGAGGTCCGCCGGTTCGTCCGCGAGGAGGACAAGAGCAAGGCGCTGGTCGAGCACGCCGCCGGGCAGGACGGCCTCGGCCTGGTCTACGTCGCCACCCGCAAGGACACCGAGCGGTACGCCGCCGCGCTGGCCGAGCGGGGGCGGCGGGCGGAGGCGTACCACGGCGGGATGAAGGCCGCGGAGCGGACCCGCGTCCAGGAGCTGTTCACCGCCGGGGACCTGGACGTGGTGGTCGCGACGTCGGCGTTCGGGATGGGCATCGACCGGCCGGACGTCCGGTACGTGCTGCACGCCGCGCCGCCCGAGTCCCCTGACGCCTACTACCAGGAGATCGGCCGCGCGGGGCGGGACGGCGCGCCCGCCTCGGCGGTGCTGTTCTACCGGCCGGAGGACCTCGGCCTGCGCCGCTTCTTCACCGGCGGCCGGGCCGACGAGGAGACGCTGCTGCGGGTCGCGACCCTCGTACGCGAGCACGCGGGAGCGGTGCCCGCGCGGGAGCTGGCCGGGCTGCTGGAGCTGAGCGCGTCCCAGCTCACCCGGCTGGTCAACCTGCTGGAGCGGGCGGAGGCGCTCGCCGTGACCGACGCCGGCGACCTCCGGTACGCCGATCCGGAGCTGCCGCCCGAGGAGGCCGCCGAGCGGGCGGCGGCGCTCGACGAGGCCCGGCACCACCTGGACCGGTCGCGGGTGGACATGATGCGCGGTTACGCGGAGACCCTGGGGTGCCGCCGCCGCTTCCTGCTGGCGTACTTCGGGGAGCCGTACGCGGCCGGGGCGTGCGGCTCGTGCGACACCTGCCGGGACGGCGGGGCTCCGGAGCCGGCGCCGCCCGCGGACGAGGGGCCCTTCCCGGTGGGGGCGAAGGTGACGCACAAGACGTGGGGCCAGGGGGCGGTGATGGGCCGCGAGCCCGACCGGATCACCGTGCTGTTCGACTCGGTCGGTTACAAGACGCTGGCGCTGAGCGCGGTCGATCACGTCCTGACGCCCGGCGGCGACGGCCCCGCTGACGGCCCCGCTTAGGGATCGCGCCTGCTCAGCAGCTTCGGCAGGGCCGCCAGGGTCGCGCCGCCCGCCCCGCCCGCGCCGAGCAGGGCGCCCGGCCACTGCGCGCCGGTGGCCAGGACGAGCGCGCAGGTGATCGCGGCGATCACGACGGTCACGGTGAGCGTGAGCAACTGGCGCGTGGTGAACATGGGTCCTTCTCTCTGAAGCGGTCAGGGGCGGTCGTCGGCCCAGAAGTCGATGAGCTCCTCGGGGGTGAGGTCCCCGGGGCGGCCGGCGGGAGGGGTACGGCCCGTCGCCAGCACCCAGGTCGTCAGCAGCGTGACCAGCAGGCACTCGTCCGCGAGGCAGGGAGCGTCGGCACGGTACGCGATGCTCGGCGGACGCGCCGTGAGCAGCGGCACGGGCAGCGACACGGGCAGCGACACGGGCAGGGGCATGGGCGTCGACACGGGCAGGGGCCTCCCGGCGGGCGGCGGTGGATCGCGTCCCACCCTGCCGGTGCGGGAAAGCGACCGGCCACCGGTCCAAACGTGCCCGGACGGGGCCGTACGAGCCCGGAAATGGGCTACAAAGCCACCGGATATCCGTAATTCTTGGCACTCATCCGGATTTATCCGGAATCATCCGGACGGAATAACAGAGCGAAGTTCGGAACCGCTTCTGAGACCTTTGAGGCGGCGGTTGACCGGCGTGACTCCGGTGCCGAACGAGACGGAATTCGTCAATCTTCGCGGGTTACGAGGATTTTTCTGGAACTATGGCGGCACTCACCGACTCCGACTTCACCAGGGACGATGACTGACACCTTCCGGGCGGGATCCCATTCCGCCTTCATCGCCGCGCTCATAGAGTTGCGGGAAGCGGCCGGGCAGCCGAGTTATGCCCATATGTGCCGATTGTCCCGCCTGCTGAAAACGCCCAAGCCGCTCCCCGCGAGCACGCTCCACGACATACTCAACGGCAAACGGGAGCGCCTGCCGGACTGGGACGTGGTCGCCTCCTTCGTCGCGGTCTGCCGGCGCCACGCCGAGAGCACCGGCCTGCCGCCCGGCTCTCTCGGCACCCTGGAGCAGTGGCAGGCCCGCTGGCGCTCCGCCCGCAACGAGCCGGGCAGCCCGCGCGTCTCCGGCTCGTACGACCCCTACACCACGACCCCCGACGAGGCGGAGCGGCGCACCACCAGGACCGTCGCGCGCCTGGTCCGCCTGGCGGGCGACGGCGACCCCGACGCGGCGTGCCGCCTGGCCATCATCGACCTGCTGACCGGCAAGCTCGCGGAGGCGCGTTACTGGATCCACGCGGCGGCCCGGCGCGGCCATCCGGACGCCCGCGCCCTCGCCACCCATGCGCGGCCGGTCGAGCTCGCGGCCGGCCTGTCCTTCGCCTACGGGGAGGCGTGCGAGCAGGCGGGCCCGGCCAAGCTCGACATCGCCCGGTTCTACTACCGGCTCGCCGCCGGGCAGGGCCATCCGGCCGCCACCGCGCGCCTGCGCGTGCTGCGCGCCGTCCCGTTCGGCAAGCCGCTCCCCACGCGGGCGGACAGCGACTGAGGCTCAGTCGCTCACGGGCACGGGGATGCGCGCCTCGACCCTGAACGAGGCCCGGTCGGCGCGGTAGACGTCGCGGGCGAACTCGATGCAGCGGCCCTCGGCGGTGTAGGTGCGGCGGGTCAGCAGGACGCCGTTGGAGGCGCTGCGCACCTTGAGCCGGGCGCAGGAGGCGTCGTCGATGACGATCGACTCGATGACGGCGGAGGCGTCCGTGGGGACGATCCCGTACTCG
This sequence comes from Nonomuraea sp. LP-02, assembly GCF_036289125.1. Taxonomy (NCBI): domain Bacteria; kingdom Bacillati; phylum Actinomycetota; class Actinomycetes; order Streptosporangiales; family Streptosporangiaceae; genus Nonomuraea; species Nonomuraea sp. LP-02. The sequence goes on from NZ_JAXCLK010000001.1 coordinate 2,716,474, forward strand.
CTGCGCAGGACGTGCCAGAGCGAGCCGGTGAGCGGCTGCCCCAGCAGGCCCGGCGTGAGGGCGCTGGGGAAGTAGGTGGTCTCCAGGGCGATCGGCTCGTCGTCGGCGAAGCGCAGCCGGTGCAGGGCGTGCACGGTCTCCTCGCCGGCCAGGTCGAGCGCCGCCCGCGCAGACGGGGTGGGCGGGCGTTCCTCGGCCCAGATGAGCTGGGCGGACGGCCGCCGCCCGGCCAGGATGATCTCGTCGGAGAAGCTGCCGATGTGGAAGGGCACGCGGGGCTCGGCGACGAACGTGCCGCGCGGTGGTCTGCGGTAGACGTACCCTTCCTTCTCCAGGAGCGCGAGGGCCTGCCTGGCGGTCATCCTGCTGACGCCGTAGGTCTCGCTGAGCTCCCGCTCCGACGGCATGAGGGTGTGCGGGCCGAGCTTCTCACCGGTGATCCGGTCACGGAGCTCCGCGGCGATCGTCACGTAACGCGGAGATGTTGCGGTCTTGTGAACTCTCGTCCCCATGGTTGACACCTTAGCCCGCCTGGACGGTACCTTGCGGTCTACACCACATGGTATATACCAAGGAGGAGGTTGCGATGAGTGAACCAAAAACCGACAGCGACGAGCTGGCCCGCTTCGGCTACGAGCAGTCTTTCGAACGGCGGACCGGTAAGTTCGCGTCCTTCGCCGTGGCCTTCGCGTTCGTCTCGATCGCGACCGGCATCTTCACCACCTACGGGTCGGTCCTGAACTCCTCGGGCCCGCTCGGCATCTGGACCTGGCCGATCGCGGTGATCGGCCAGCTCGCGGTGGCCCTCGTGATCGGCTCGCTGGCCTCCCGCATCCCGGTGACCGGCTACGCCTACCAGTGGACCTCCCGCCTGGCCAACCCCGTGCTCGGCTGGATCATCGGCTGGATCTCGTTCATGTTCCTCGCGGTCGTGGTCGTGGCCGTGGACTACACGGTGGCCTCGACGGTGCTGCCCGTCCTGCTGGACTACACGGCGAACGGCTTCGTCACCTGGGCGGTCACCGCGGCGATCCTGCTCGGGCAGGCCGCGCTCATCGGCAGCTCCACCCGGCGGGCGGAGAAGGTCAACAACGCGGCCGTCTCGGCCGAGCTCGTCGGCATGGTGCTGCTCACCGTGCTGCTGCTCGTGGTGGCCGCGATCCGCAACGACATGGACTTCAGCAACCTGTGGAGCCACGGCGCCGTCCCGACCGAGGGCTACTGGAGCTTCGGCGGCGCGACCTCGGCGGGTCCGTGGATGCTGGGCTTCCTGCTGGGCGCGTTCACCATCGTCGGCTTCGAGTCGGCGGCCAACCTCGCCGAGGAGACCAACGACCCCGAACGGGTGGTCCCCCGGGCCATGTGGCAGGCGGTCCTCGCCTCGGGCGTGCTGGGCTTCCTGTTCCTGATCGCGGTGACGCTCGCGGCCGGTGACCCGGTGGCGCTGGCCGCGTCGGGCACGCCGATCGCCGACGTCATCAAGAACACCCTCGGCCCGGTCGTGGCCACGCTCCTGCTGCTGCTCGTCGTGCTGGCGATCTTCGCCTGCGGCCTGGTCATCATGATGACCGGCACCCGCCTGACCTGGGCGATGTCCCGGGACGAGCGCTTCCCCGGCTGGCGGCAGTGGAAGCAGGTCTCGCCGCGCTTCGGCACCCCGCTGCGTGCGACGGTGTTCTACGTGGTGCTCGCCGAGGTGATCCTGGGCCTGTTCTCGGCCTTCTCCGAGGACGCGCTGTTCACCCTGTTCGGCGCGGCCACGCTGCTGCCGGCCGTCATCTACGCCGCGACCGTCGCGCTCTACCTCGCCAAGCGGCGGGCGCTGCCCGAGGGCGGCAAGTTCGACCTCGGCACGTGGGAGAAGCCCGTGCTGGCCGTGTCCGTGGTGTGGCTGGTGTTCGAGCTGTCGCTCTTCCGCGACGCCTCCTTCCGCGACGCCTGGCTCTACGTCCTGGTGATGGTCGTGATCGGCGCCGCCTACCTGGTGACGCTGCTGGCCACCCGGGGCCGCCGGGCGCTGGACATGCCCGACATGCACTCGATCGACGCCGCGTTCGCGCAGAAGGAGCAGAGCTGACGATGCACATCCTCGCCATCGACCAGGGCACGTCCGGGACCAAGGCCATCGTCGTGGACGCGACTGGAACGGTCCTGGCGATCGCCGAGGAGGGCCTGCGGCCCCGCTACCTCGACGGCGGCGGCGTCGAGCAGGACCCCGTGGCCCTGCTCGACTCCGTCCTGACCGCCGGGCGGCGGGCCGCGGCCGAGGCCGGGGTGCCGCTGGACGCGGTCGCCCTGGCCAACCAGGGCGAGACCGTGCTCGCCTGGGACCCGCGCACCGGCGAGCCGCTCACCCCCGCCATCGTCTGGCAGGACCGGCGGGCCGAGCCGCTGTGCGCGGCGCGGGCCGCGCACGCCGGGCGGGTCGCCGAGCTGACCGGCCTCGTGCTCGACCCGTACTTCTCCGCGCCGAAGATGCGCTGGGTCCGCGACGAGCTCACCACCGAGGGCGTCGTGACGACCACGGACACGTGGCTGGTGCACCGGCTGTGCGGGGCGTTCGTCACGGACGCCTCCACCGCCTCCCGCTCGCTGCTGCTCGGCCTGGACGACGCCCGCTGGAACGACGAGCTGGTCGAGCTGTTCGGGCTCGGCGGCGAGCGGCTGCCGGAGATCGTCGCCAGCGACGCCGTGGTGGGCACGACCCGCGCGTTCGGCCCCGAGCTGCCGGTGACCGGGCTGATCGTGGACCAGCAGGCGGCGCTGCTGGCCGAGGCGTGCCTGGAGGCGGGCACCGCCAAGTGCACGTACGGCACCGGCGCGTTCCTGCTCGCCCAGCTCGGCACCACGCCCGCGCGCTCGGCGTCCGGGCTGGCCACCTCGATCGCCTGGCGGCTGCGCGGCGAGACCCGCTACTGCGTGGACGGCCAGGTCTACACCGCGGCCTCGGCCGTGCGCTGGCTCGCCGACCTCGGGCTCATCAGCGGCGCGGGCGAGCTCGACGCCGTCGCGGCGCCGTCCGGCGACGGGGTGCTGTGCGTGCCCGCGCTCGCCGGGCTGGCCGCGCCCTGGTGGGACGCGGCCGCCACCGCCTCCTTCACCGGCATGACGCTCAGCACCGGCCGCGGCCACCTCGTACGGGCCCTGCTGGAGGGCGTCGCCGCGCAGGTCGCCGCGCTGGCCGAGCTGGCCGGGTCGGACCTCGGCGCGCCGCTGACCCGGCTGCGCGCCGACGGCGGCCTGACCCGCTCCCGCGTCCTCATGCAGGCGCAGGCCGACCTCGCGCAGATCCCCGTCGAGGTCTACCCGTCGCCGCACGCGACCCCGCTCGGCGCCGCCGCCTGCGCCGCGATGGCCCTGGATCCCGCCCTGGACCCGGCCACCGCCACGGGCGGCTGGCGGCCGTCGGCCGTCTACGAGCCCGCCTGGCCCGCCGAGCGGGCGGCCGGCTACCTGGAGCGATGGCAGGCCGCCGCCCGCGCCACCCTGTCCGCGAACTCAGAGGAGCAGTGATGATCACGTACGACGTCGCCGTGATCGGCGGCGGCATCGTCGGCTCGGCCATCGCCCGCCTGCTGGGCGGCGCCGACCTGTCGGTGGCGCTGCTGGAGGCACGCGGGGACGTGGGCGACGGCACCAGCAAGGCCAACACCGCGATCCTGCACACCGGCTTCGACGCCAAGCCCGGCACCCTGGAGTCGCGTCTGGTCGCCCGCGGCTACGACCTGCTCGGCGAGTACGCCGCCGCCACCGGCATCCCGGTCGAGCGCACCGGCGCGCTGCTGGTCGCCTGGAGCCAGGAACAGCTCGACGCCCTGCCGGGGCTGCGTGACAAGGCCGCGCGCAACGGCTACACCGCCTGCGAGATCGTGGACGCGGCCGAGGTCTACCGCCGGGTCCCCGCGCTCGGGCCGGGCGCGCTCGGCGGCCTGACCGTGCCGGGCGAGTCCGTCATCTGCACCTGGACCACGAACCTGGCCCTCGCCACCGACGCCGTCAACCGCGGCGTACGGCTGCTGCGCGGCCACCGCGTCACCACGGTCCACCAGGACACGGACGTCACCCGGCTGACCACCACCGCGGGCGAGGTCACCGCCCGGTGGGTGGTCAACGCCGCCGGGCTCGGCGCCGACCGGCTCGACGCGCTCTTCGGCCACGACCGTTTCACCGTGACGCCGCGCCGCGGCGAGCTGCTGGTCTTCGACAAGCTCGCCCGGCCGCTCGCGCCCTGCATCGTGCTGCCCGTCCCGTCGTCGGCGGGCAAGGGCGTGCTGGTCAGCCCAACGATCTACGGCAACGTCATGGTCGGCCCGACCGCCGAGGACCTGACCGACCGCACCGCCACCGGCACCTCGGAGCCGGGCCTCGCGTTCCTGCGGGAGAAGGCGGCCGCGCTCATGCCGGCGCTGACGAAGGAGGAGGTCACGGCCACGTACGCGGGCCTGCGGGCCTCGATCGGCCAGGACGACTACCTGATCGACCTCGACGCCGGGCAGCGCTACCTCCTGGTCGGCGGGATCCGCTCCACCGGGCTGACCGCCGGGATGGCGATCGCCGAGCACGTCGCGGGGCTGCTGGGCGAGCATCTGGACCTCGCCGAGCGGGCCGGGCTGCCCGCGCCGCCGCGCATGCCCAACCTGGGCGAGGCGTTCACCCGCCCGTACCAGGACGCCGCCGCGATCGCGGCCGACCCCGAGTACGGCCGGGTGGTGTGCTTCTGCGAGCGGGTCACCCGAGGCGAGCTGCGTGACGCCCTCGCCTCGCCGGTGCCGCCCGCCGACCTGGAGGGGCTGCGGCGTCGTACGAGGGCCATGAACGGGCGCTGCCAGGGGTTCTACTGCGGCGCCCGGGTACGCGAGATCTTCGAGGGGGAGACGCAATGACCGAGCGCGTGCGGGTGGCCGTGATCGGCGGCGGCCCGGCCGGGCTGACCGCGGCGGCCGCCCTCGCCCCGTCCGTGGCCGGCGACGTCCTGGTGCTGGAGCGGGAGGCGGAGACCGGCGGCATCCCCCGGCACAGCGACCATCCCGGTTACGGCATGCGGGACCTGCGCAGGTTCATGTCCGGCCCGGAGTACGCGCGCCGGCTGACCCGCTCGGCCCGCGAGTCCGGGGCACGGCTGGAGACCGAGGCGATGGTGACCGGCTGGGCCGGGCCGCGCACCCTGGAGGTGACCTCGCCGCGCGGCCGGCGGCTGGTCGAGGCGGACGCGGTGGTCCTCGCGACCGGGGCACGGGAGCGGCCCCGGCCGGCCCGGTTCATCGCCGGTGACCGCCCGGACGGCGTCTACACCACCGGCCAGCTGCAGAACCTGGTGCACCTGCACCACCGTGAGGTCGGGCGGCGGGCCGTGATCGTCGGCGCGGAGCTGGTGAGCTGGTCGGCGGTGCTGACCCTGCACGAGGCGGGCTGCCGTACGGTGCTCATGACCAGCGAGTACGACAAGCCGGAGGCCTACACCGCGTTCCGCGTGCCGGGCCGGCTGGCCTTCGGCGTGCTGGTGCGGGCCCGCACCCGCGTGGTCGCCATCCACGGCAAGGGCCGGGTGACCTCGGTCGACATCGAGAACCTGGACACCGGGCAGCGCCACCGCGTCCCCTGCGACACGGTGATCACCACCGGCGACTGGATCCCGGACCACGAGCTGGCCCGCGCCGCCGGACTCGACCTGGACGAGGGCACGCGGGGGCCGCGCGTGGACACGTCGCTGGCCACGAGCGTGCCGGGGGTGTTCGCGGCCGGGAACCTGCTGCACCCGGTGGACACCGCCGACGTCGCCGCGCTCGACGGCCGGCACGTCGCCGCGGCCGTGCTCGGCCACCTGGCCGGCGAGCCCGCGCCGGGCGGCGGGGTGCCGCTGGTCGCCGACGCGCCGCTGCGGTGGGTCGCGCCGCAGCTCGTCCGGCCCGGCGGCCCGCCGCCCTCGCGCGGCAAGCTGCTGCTGTGGTCGGACGCCTTCCGCACGCTCCCCCGCGTCACCGCGACGCAGGACGGGCGGGTGCTCGGCCGTACCCGCCTGCCGTGGCCGGCCGCGCCGGGGCGGGTCTTCCGCGTCCCGTTCTCCCTGGTGGCGGGGGCCGACCCGGCGGGCGGGCCGGTACGTCTCACGCTGGCCTGACTCTCTGAACGTGCACGACGTGCATGGATGCACGTCGTGCACGTTTGTCGCTAGGGTGGCGGGCGAGACCTTGCCGCCCAGGAGAGGATGTGCTCATGACGACCGAGTCCCCCACCGCGATGCGGCGCCTGCTGCCCGCGGACATGGTGGAGCGGGGCGCCTGCCCGTTCGACCCGCCGGCCGGGCTGCGGGAGCTGCGCGGGAAGACGGCCGTCCAGCCGCTGACGCTGGCCAACGGCGCGCCGGTCTGGCTGGTCACCGGCCTGGAGGAGGCGCGGGCCGTGCTCGGCGACACCCGCTTCAGCTCCGACCGGGTCCGCCACCCCGACGCCACGAGTCCCGGGCCCGCCGCGCCCCCGGTCGAGAGCCGCACCGACGGCATGTTCGTCTTCATGGACCCGCCGGAGCACACCCGGCTGCGGCGGCTGCTGACCGGCCAGTTCACCGTGCGGCGGATGCGGGCCCTGGAGTCGCGCATCCGCGAGATCGCCGTCGAGCACCTGGAGGCCATGCGGGCCGCCGGCACCGAGGCCGACCTCGTGCCCGCGTACGCGCTGCCGATCCCCTCCCTGGTGATCTGCGAGATGCTCGGCGTCGACTACGCCGACCGCGACCGGTTCCAGAGCAACACCGCCATCGCCCTCAACTCCGACACCCCCGACGACGAGCGGGCCCGCGCCGGGCTGGAGCTGTACGGGTTCATCCAGAAGCTGGTCGACGCCAAGAAGAGCGAGCCGGGCGACGACATGCTGTCCGGGCTCATCCACGACGCCGACCCGCCGCTGACCGACGCCCAGCTCGTCGACATGGCCCTGGTGCTGCTCGGCGCCGGCCACGAGACGACCGCCAACATGCTGGCCCTCGGCACGTTCGCGCTGCTGGAGAACCCCGGGCAGCTCGCCGCACTGCGCGACGACCCCGGCCTGCTGGACAACGCGGTCGAGGAGCTGCTGCGGTTCCTGTCGATCATCCAGATGGGCGTCAGCCGGGTGGCGACCGAGGACGCCACGATCGCCGGCGTGGACATCCCCGCGGGCGCCACGGTGATCATCGCCACGCCCGAGGCCAACCGCGACCCGCGCCTCTGGGACGACCCCGACCGGCTCGACGTACGCCGCCGCCGGGTCTCCCACCTGGCCTTCGGGCACGGCGTGCACCAGTGCCTCGGCCAGCAGCTCGCCCGCGTCGAGCTCAAGGTCGGCCTGGGCGAGCTGCTGGCCCGGCTGCCGGGCCTGCGCCTCGCCGTGCCCGCCGACCAAGTGCCGCTGCGCAACGAGATGCTGATCTTCGGGGTGCACTCCCTGCCGGTGACCTGGAGCCCGTGACATGAGCGAAGCCGGCCCGCCGGCGGGGACCGGACGGCGCGAGCGCAAGAAGCTGGCCACCCGCGCCGCACTCCGGGAGGCGGCGCTGCGGCTGGCCGCGCGCCACGGCGTGGAGCGCGTCACCGTCGAGCAGCTCGCCGCCGAGGCCGACATCGCGGTGCGGACCTTCTTCAACTACTTCTCCAGCAGGGAGGAGGCGCTGGTCGCCACGCTGGCCGCCGGGGCGGAGGCGCTGATCGCCGAGTTCCGCGCCCGGCCGCCCGCCGAGTCGGTGCTGACGGCCCTGCGGGAGGCGGCGCTGCGCGTGCTGCGGGCCGGCGACCTCGCCGGAGAGGAGCAGGTCCAGGCGCTGCGGCTGATCGTACGAGCCCCCTCGCTGGAGCCGCAGCGGCTGGCGGTGTTCGCCGCGCAGGAGCGGGCACTCGCGGCGGCCATCGCCGAGCGGGTGCCGGCCGCGGCCGGCACCCTCTACCCGGCGCTGTGCGCGGCCACGGCGCTGACGGCGATGCGCCTCGTCCTCGACGAGTGGCTGGACGACGCCGCCGCGTCCCGGGCGAGCCTGCGGAAGAGCCTGGACGAGGTGATGGCCGAGCTGGCCGCGGGACTCGACCGGCCCGGCGGCCCGGTTGACCCGTAGTACCTGAGAGCTACGGGCGAGGTTCGCTCCACAGCGGGAGTCGGGCGGGCCCCGGTGATCCGTACGGTCGGCGTGGACGATCATCGACCACCGAGGGACCCGCCATGCTCTTCTTCCCGAAGCCCCGCCCACCGCGCCCGGGGGCGCTCCGGGCCGGGCTGGCAGCGCTGATCATGGGGGCGGTCGTGTGGCCGGTGATCGGGGCGGCGCGGCCGGGGGCGGTGCCCGCGCCCGTGCCCGCGCCTGTCCCGCCGCTGGCCGTCTCGCTCGGCGACGGGCTCGCCACACGGTACGCGGCCGCCCGCGCCGAGATCCTGGCGGCCGTACGGACCGCGGACCGCCACGGGCACCACCGGCGGGCCGCCGCCCTCCGCGAGCTGGCCGCCCCCGCCCGCCGCTTCCTGGCCTTCGACGGGCGGGACGGCGGCCGGGCCGCGGAGGTCTTCGGCGACCTGCCCACCGCCCGCGGGATCGCGGTGCTGGTCCCCGGCGCGGGCGTCGACCTCGACCGGTACGGCCCGCTGCGCGGCGGCGCGACGCGGCTGCGGGACGCGCTCGGCGACGGTTCCGCCGTGGTCGCCTGGCTCGGATACGCGACCCCGAGCAGCGTGAGCCTCCAGGCGCTGACCCCGGCCCGCGCCGACGCGGCGGTGCCCGCCCTGCGCGCCTTCGTACGGGAGCTGCGCGCGGCCAGGCCGGCGGCGCGGATCTGGCTCGTGTGCCACTCCTACGGCTCCGTCGTGTGCGGCCGCGCCGCCGGCGGGCTGGACGTGACGGGCGTCGTGCTGCTCGGCGGCCCCGGCGCGGGCGTCGCCACCGCCGCCGCGCTGGGCCCGTACGCCGAGGTGTGGGCCGGCCGGGCAGCCGGCGACTGGGTCGCCCTGCTGCCGCACGTGTCCGTCGAGCTGCCGTTCGCCACGGTGGGGCTGGCCGCCGACCCGGTGTCGCCCGGGTTCGGCGCCCGGGTGCTCGACGCGGGCGGCGGCGGGCACGGCGACTACCTGGCGGCCGGTTCCCCGGCGCTGGCGAGCGTCGCGCGGATCGTGGCGGGGGCGGGTGACGGCGATGGATGACCGTCCCCGGCGGTGCTGCCACGGGCCCGGCCGCGTCGCTACGCTGGAGCGGCCGGACGCGGGGACGGCCAGGGTGGAGGCGACGTGAGGCGGAAGCAGGCGGCCGCGCGGCGTGGTCCCCTCGCCGCCCTGCGCGCCGACCTGTGGTCCACGGCCGCCGACCCGCTCCCCCGGATGCGCGGGCCGCGCCCGTTGGCCCGGCTGCCGCACGTCCTGGTCGTGCTGTACGCGCTGGTCCTCGGCCTGTTCCCGGACGGCCCGGGCATCGACCCGACGGTCCCGCTGCTCGCGACGGCGCAGGCGGCGGCGCTGGTGGCCGCGATGTTCCGCCCGCTGCCGGCCTTCTGGGCGTCGCTCGCCGTCGTGCTGGCCGGGGCCCGTACCGGGATGACGTACCTGCCGCAGACGCTCACCTTCCCCTGGATGGTCGAGCCGGGGGCGCCCCTGCCGAGGTTCCCGGAGGGTGAACCGGTGGCGTTCCCCTGGACGGGGTCGGGGATCTTCCTGCACGCCGGGGTGCTGTTCCTGCTGGCCCTGCGGGTACGGCCACGCGCCGCCGCGGAGGCGCTGGCGGTCAGTGTGCTCGCCGCGGCGGCTTGCGTGGTGTTCCTGCCCGAGCAGACGGGCGGCATGCCGGTGCTCGCCGTCCCCGTGTACGCGTTCGCCGTCGCCTCGGGCACGATGGTCCGGATGCTGAGGACGACCAGGACCCGGCTGGAGGCCCAGGAGGAGCTGACGGCGGAGGAGCGCGCCCACCGCACGCTGCTCCAGGAGCGCAGCAGGATCGCCCGCGAGCTGCACGACGTGGTGGCGCACCACATGTCGGTGATCTCCATCCAGGCGCAGGTGGCGCCGCACCTCGTCCGCGACCCGCCGGACGAGCTGCGCGACAACCTCGCCGGCATCCGCGAGAACGCCGTCGAGGCGCTGACCGAGCTGCGCAGGATCCTCGGCGTGCTGCGTACGGAGGACTCCGCGAAGGACGGGCAGGCGCCGCAGCCGACGCTGGACCGGCTCGGCGAGCTGCTGGCGAACGTGCGGGGCGCGGGCGTCGCGCTCACCGAGGAGATCGTGGGCGAGCCGCGTCCGCTCGCGCCCGGCGTGGAGCTGTCGGCGTTCCGCATCGTGCAGGAGGCGCTCAGCAACGCGATGCGGCACGCGCCGGGCGCGGCCGTGACGCTCCGGCTGCGTTACCGGCCGGACGCCCTCACGATCCGGGTCGTCAACGCCGCCCCGGCGAAGCCCGTGACGTCACCCGGCGGCGGGCACGGGCTGCCGGGCATGCGCGAGCGCGCCGCCATGCTCGGCGGCGACCTGGTCGCCGGGCCGACGCCCGACGGCGGCTACGAGGTCAGCGCGTTCCTGCCCGCCGGCCCTTCCGGGAAAGGTGACGAGAGCGCCCCATGACGAGCATCCGCGTGCTCATAGCCGACGACCAGGCGATGGTACGCCAGGGCTTCACCGTGCTGCTCGACGCCGAGCCGGGCATCGAGGTCGCCGGCCAGGCCGCGAACGGCCTCGAGGCCGTCGCCATGGCCGCCGAGCTGAACCCCGACGTCGTGCTCATGGACGTGCGGATGCCCGAGCTCGGCGGCATCGAGGCCACCCGCCGCATCGCCGCGCAGGCGGGCACGACGGTGAAGGTCCTCATGCTGACCACGTTCGACCTGGACGACTACGTGTACGAGGCGCTGCGCGCCGGCGCGTCCGGCTTCCTGCTCAAGGACGCCTCGGCGGCCGAGCTGGCGCAGGCGGTGCGGGTGGTCGCCGCCGGGGACGCGCTGCTCGCGCCGGCCGTCACCAGGCGGCTCATCGCCGAGTTCGCGCGGCTGAGCGCCGGGCCGCGCCCGCCGCTGAAGGAGCGCCTCGGCGACCTGACCGAGCGGGAGACGGAGGTGCTGGCGCTGGTCGCGCAGGGCCTGTCGAACGCGGAGATCGCGGCCGGCCTGGTGGTCGCCGAACAGACGGTCAAGACGCACGTGAGCCGGATCCTGGTCAAGCTCGGGCTGCGCGACCGGACGCAGGCGGCGGTGTTCGCGTACGAGACGGGCCTGGTCCGCCCGTCCGGCTACTGACCCCGCCTCCCTGCTGTCGGGCCTGCCACTGCCGTACCCAGGCGCGGCCGTAGTCGTTGCCGTGCGGGGTGCGCAGCACGGTGTGGACGTGGAACGGCTTGGGAGTGTCGTAGTCGAGGAAGACGCCGCAGTGGTGGTCGAGCTCGGCGACGATCACCGGCGACTGGAGCCGGTAGTAGAAGACGTCGCCGGGCCGGTGCCCGCCGATCCAGCAGAACCAGGTCTCCTCCAGGTGAGCGGCGACCTCCCTGAGCCGGGCGGCGCGCGGCCCCTCCGGCAGGAGCCTGGCGAACGTGGCCGCGATCGCCAGCGCGTGCTCCCGTGCCTCGGCGGGCATGTCGGCGACCCGGAGGCCCTCGACCGGGATCACCCGGTTGTCCTGGAACGCCCCGGCCAGGTGGCGTTCGTCGCCCGGATCCACCCGGCCCTCCGGCATGGCCGGATCGACCATCCGCTCGTAGACGACGGCCTGCCGGCGCTGCTCGGCGGGCAGCGCGGCCATCAGCCGGAGCCCCAGCTCCACCCGGTCGGCGAACACGCCGCGCAGCCCGGCGTGCGGGCCCGCGTCGATCTCGTCGGGCTCGGCGCCGAGGAACACCGGCGACAGCGCCATGCGGCCCTCGACGACCAGGCAGTTGAGCGCGCAGTGGTGGCCGTAGAGCTGCCAGCCCCACGGGGCGCGGAGGTCGGGGGTGCCGTAGAGCGCGAGGTTGTAGCTGAACTCGTTGAGTATGGTCTCCAGGCCGACGACCTCGCCGAGGAAGCCGTTGATGAGCATCATCGCGCGCGTCAGTTCGTACCCCTCGGGCGAGAGCGAGGCCCGTACCAGCGCCAGGGCCTTCTCGCGGACCGGCTCCGGCTGGAGCTCCAGGCGTAGGCCGGTGTCGAACTGCAGGAACTCCGGGTTGGCCCAGGTCTGCCACTCCGCGGCGTCCACCGGGTGGCTGAGGCGCGCGCGGCCCTCGTCGTCCAGGGCGGCGAGCAGGTCGCGGGCGGCGGCCGTCATGGCCTCGACGGGCGCCTCCTCGCCCGGCTCGGCGGGCCTCAGCGGGTGAAGGCCCTCGCGGAGGACGCCGTTCTCGGTGACGCCGCGGAACTCGTTCCTGTAGAGCGGGGTCCAGTTCGCCACCAGGCCGCCGGTGAACGTGCCCGGTCTCCTGGCGAGCTCGCCGTAGGCGTACGGGTCGAGGCCGCGGATCTCGGCCAGGCGCGGGTGGTCGTGCGGGAACAGGTGCCGTCGGTACTCACCGGGCATGACGGGCTCCTCCGGCGTTCGGGGGGTGAGGGGTCAGGGGGCGGCGGGGGTGCGGTGTGCCGCGACGGCGGCGCGGACCGCGGCCTCGTCGCCGTCGGCGATGGCCTCGACCAGGTCGGCGTGGACCTGGTAGCGGACGGCCCGGTACGCCGCCCGCCGGTCGTCGGCGGGCGGGTCGTCGCCGGGCCGGTCGTCGGCGGGCCGGTCGTCGGCGGGCCGGTCGTCGGCGGGCCGGTCGTCGGCGGGCCGGTCGTCGGCGGGCCGGTCGTCGGCGAGGCGGGCGGATGTGGTGCCCAGGTGGCCCAGGGTGCCGACGTAGACGGCCCGGGCCATGGCGTTCGGGCTGATGGCGGCGATCCGTTCGTGCAGCGCCCAGTTGGCGCGCATGAAGCCGTCCCAGCCGGGCGCGGCGCGCAGCTCGCGCAGCAGGCGGCGCAGGTCGGCGACGTCCCGGCCGGTGCGGTGCCGGGCCGCGCCGAGGTCGATGAGCTCTTCGAGGTGCTCGCGCAGCTCGATGGCGTCGGCGACCGTGCCGGGCTCGTCGGCGACGCTCAGCAGCGTGTGCCGCAGCCGCACCACCGGCCCGCGGTCGGCGGCGAACAGCCCGCCCCCGCGCCCAGGCCGGATCTCCAGCACGCCCCGGTCGCGCAGCAGCCGGACGGCCTCGCTGACCGTCGCGTAGGCGAGGCCGGTCTCGGCGCGCAGCGACTCCAGCGTCCCGACCGGCTCGCCGGGGGCGAGCCCGCGGATGCGCTCGTCGAGCACGGCGGCCAGCCGCTCGGCGCGGGTACGCGCGCCCTGCCCGACGCCGGCCAGGGGTTGTCCGGTGGAGGAGGTGTGCGGCATAGTCGCCATCCAAGCACAAACCTGCGAACCTTTAGAAGGGTTTGCGCGACGGCGCGAGGAGACGGCCGATGAGGATCGTGGGCATCCGCAGGGACGGCGGCCCGGTCGAGGTGGCGGCGCTGTCGCCCGACGGCACGGCGGTCACCGTGCTGACCGGGCTGGAGGAGTTCTGGGCCGGCGCGTCCGCCTGGCTGTCGCGGGAGCCGGCCGGCGAGACCGTCCCGGCCTCGGCGGTCGTCCTCGTGCCACCGGTGCTGCCGGAGGCGCGGGTCATCTGCGTCGGGCTCAACTACCTCAGGCACGTGGCCGAGGGCTCGTACGCGGGCGAGGGCGTCCCGCCGCACCCGACGCTGTTCGCCCGCTGGACGCGGTCGCTGACCGTCGGCGGCGTCCCGGTGCCGGTGCCGTCGGGCGAGGACGGCCTGGACTGGGAGGGCGAGGTCGTGGCGTACGTGGGGGCGCCGCTGGCCGACGCCGACCCGGACGAGGCGCTGGCCGCCGTGGCCGGCTACTCGGCCTTCAACGACATCACCTCGCGCCGCGCCCAGAAGCTGACCAGCCAGTGGATCCTCGGCAAGAACGGCGACAACTCCGGCCCCCTCGGCCCGCTGGTGCCGGCCGGCGAGGTCGGCGACCTGCGCGACGGGCTGCGGGTGCGGACCCGGGTCAACGGCGAGGTCGTCCAGGACGGCTCCACCGACGAGATGGTCTACACCGTCGGCGACACGCTCGCCCTCATCTCCCGTACGTTCACGCTGCGGCCCGGCGACCTGCTCGCCACCGGCACCCCCTCCGGGGTCGGCTACGCCCGTACGCCGCCGTGGCTCCTGCGTCCTGGCGACGAGGTGGAGGTCGAGGTCGAGCGGCTCGGCCGCGTACGCAACCCGATCGTCGCCAACGACGCCCGTTTGACGGAAGTCACCGCAGGCGCTCGCGCACCCAGGCGGGGTCAGGATTGACGTACGCCTCGCCCCGCAGCACCACCGTCGGGACCGTCTCCGAGCCGCCGTTGACGGCGCGCACCACCGCCGCGCCTTCCGGATCGCGCCAGATGTCCACCCAGTACGCCCGGCGGGCGTCGCGCCCCAGCCGGAAGCGCAGCCGCAGGCAGTAGCGGCAGCCTGCCCGCCAGTAGACGATCGCGCGGCCGTCGGCGGCGCTCAGCTCGCGCGCGCGGGCCGCGCCGACCGGCCGGGGGAACGCCAGCGGCGACAGCCACCAGGCGGCCGCGGCGAACACCACGAGGATCACGGCCGCGGCCACGGTCTGCCCCGAGGCGAACCTGGTGATCGCCGCCGCCAGGCCGAACAGCGTCATCAGCCCGGCCATCGTCCACGCGCGCATCATGCCGCGGACGTTATCGGGGCCCCGGTCGCCGGTCTGATGCCGGGGGCCCTCTTGCACTGCGCAACCGTTGCACACTGCCATGAACAGACCCGCGCCCGTCGCGCGTATCTCATGACGAGCGGCGCCTTCCGACCCGGCGCCGCGCCACCCGGATCCGGAACGGGATGACTGTCATGGATCACCCCAGCTCGACCACCGCCTTGACCACCGCCGGGGGCCTCGCCGCCCTCTGCCTGCTCACCGCCTGCGCCGGCTACACCCCCACGCCCCTCCCCGACACCGCCGCACTCGACGCCGCCGTGACCGCCACTGGGGCCGCCCAGCCGACCGGCACCCCTGCTCCGCCAGAAAGCGACACCGGCACCGTCCAGACCAAATGGGGCCCGCTGTCGGAGCTCGACCGCGACCTCGTCCGCAAGGTACGCCTGGCCAGCCTGTGGGAGATGCCCATGGCGCAGGACGCCGTCCAGCGCGCCGACGCCGCCCGCGTCCGGCAGATCAGCGAGGAGATCGCCGCCCAGCACCACACCCTCGACCGCCAGGTCCGCGACGTGGCAGGCAAGCTGCGGATCACCCTGCCGGTCAAGCCGACCGACCAGCAGCAGGCGTGGATGACCGACATCTCCGGCCGGTCCGGCCCGGCCTACGACGCCACGTACGTCAAGTGGCTGCGCCTGGCGCACGGCCAGATCTTCGGGCTGATCGGCACCGTGCGCGGCACCACCCAGAACACCCTGATCCGCCGCTTCTCCGAGCAGGCCAACGCGGCCGTGCTCAACCACCAGCGCCTCCTGGAGAGCACCGGCCTGACCACCCCGGAGAGCTTCCCCACCCCACCCTCCTGAACGCACGAACGTGTACAACTGAGCCCATGAAACAGCCCTTCGCGGGCGGCCAGGCCGGTGCCGACGACCTCGACGCCGTCATCTCGGCCGTGCTCACCGGCTCGCGGCTGCTGGTGGCCATCGCGGCCCGTTCCCTGGCCGCGGCCCAGGACCGGGTCACGCTCCCCCAGTTCCGCATGCTGGTCGTGCTGTCGGTGCACGGCGAGACCAAGCTCGTCACCATGGCCGAGTTGCTCGCCGTCAACAGCTCCACCGCCATGCGGATGGCCGACCGTCTCGCCGCCGCGGGTCTCGTCACCCGCGAGGTCAACCCGCACAACCGCCGCGAAAGCCTCATGCGGCTCACCGCCGCCGGCCGTCAGCTCGTCGAGGAGGTGACGGCGCGCCGCCGCGAGGAGATCGCGGCCATCGTCTCCCGCATGACCCCTGAGCAGTCGCGCGCGCTCATCTCCGCCATGAACGCCTTCACGGAGGCCGGCGGCGAGAGCCCGCCAGGGCCCCGCTATCCGCTCGGCTGGCCCGACGCCCCGTGAGACCGGCCCTTACGCCAGCGGCTTGACCCAGCGGGACCACTCGGGCTGCGGTCCGTAGCCGGCCGCGGACCAGGCCGGATGGGCGAGGATGTTGTCGTCGAGCACCATGGCGTCGGCCCGGAACGCGCCGAACGCGGTGAAGCGCGCCTCGGCCGCGGCGAGCAGCGCCGTGGCGATGCCCTGGCGGCGGTGGCCGGGGTGGACGGCCAGCCGGTAGAGGTGGGCGCGCCAGCCGTCCCAGCCGGCGATCAGCGTGCCCACCAGTTCGCCGCCGTCCGGCAGTTCGGCGATGAGCAGGGCCTCGGGGTCGCGCTCGACGAGCGCGACCACCTTGGCGGCCGAGTCGTGCCGGTCGGTGCCCTCGGCGGCCAGCAGCCAGAAGGTGAGCACGTCCTTCACGTCGTCCGGCCCGCCGCAGCGGATCTTCACGCCACCCATGGCGGCGAGCCTAACAGGCCCTTCTCCGGCGGCCCCGGTCAGAGCCAGCCGCGGGACTCGGCGACCCGTACGGCCTCGGCCCGGTTGCGGGCGCCGGTCTTGCCGATCGCGGAGGACAGGTAGTTGCGCACGGTGCCCTCGGTCAGGAACAGGTGGCGGGCGATGTCGGCGACGGTCGCGCCGCCGGACGCGGTCCGCAGCACCTCGGCCTCGCGCTGGGTGAGCGGGCTCGGCCCGACGGTCAGGGCGGAGACCGCCAGCTTCGGGTCGATCACCGTCTCCCCGGCCATGACCCGCCGCACCGCCGCGGTCAGCTCGGCGACCGGGGCGTCCTTGACCACGAACCCGGCCACGCCGGCCGCCAGCGCCCGGCCGAGATAGCCGGGCCGGCCGAACGTCGTGACGATGACCACGCGCTGCCCGCGCAGGCGTTCGGCGACCGCCAGGCCGGACATGCCGGGCATCTCGATGTCGAGCAGGATCACGTCGGGCCGGTGCTCGGCCACCGCGGCCTCGACCTGGTCGCCGCGCCCGACCTCGGCCACCACCTCGATGTCGTCCTCCAGCGACAGCAGCGCGGCGAGGCCGCCCCTGACGAGCTCCTGGTCGTCGGCGACGAGGACGCGGATCATGACGGCCTCACCGGTACGCGGGCGCGCAGCAGGTAGCCGGCGCCGTCCGGTGGCGGGCCGGTCTCCAGGCGTCCGCCGGCCGCGGCGAGGCGTTCGGCCAGCCCGGTCAGGCCGTTCCCCGGAGTGGTGCCGGGGGGCGGGCCGGTGCCGTCGTCGCGTACTTCGACGGTGGCGGCGTCGTCGTCCACGGCGAGGGCGATCCGGCAGCGGCGGGCGCGGCTGTGGCGTACGACGTTGGTGGCGGCCTCGCGTACGGTCCAGGCGAGCAGCGTCTCGGCGGCGGCCGGGATGGGGCCGCCGGCGGGCGAGACCTCCAGGTGGATGCCGGCCAGCGCGAGGCCGCCGCTCGCCCGCCGCAGCTCGTCGGACAGGGCGGGGGCGCGGTAGCCGGTGACGGCGTGACGCACCTCGTCGAGCGCCCGGCGGGCGGCGCGCTCGACGTCGGCCATCCGGCTCGCGGCCCCCTCGGGGTCGGCGTGGGCCAGCCGGGAGGCGAGCTGGCTGGTGATCGTGATCGAGGTCAGCGTGTGGCCGAGGGTGTCGTGCAGGTCGCGGGCGAAGCGCAGCCGCTCGTTGTCCACGGCGAGCTGCGCCGCCTCGGCGCGGGCGGCGGCGAGCCTGGCCAGCAGCTCGCCCATGCCCAGCAGCGCCGAGACCGCCCCCGCCTCGGCGAGGATCACCAGCGGCACCCACCAGATCTGCCCGACCGGCAGCCCGTACGCCGCCAGCACGCCGGTCGTGACGGCCGCCGTCGCCATGAGCGCCGCCGCGAACGCCACGCCGCGCACCACGAGGGCCAGCGCGCTGACCACGAAGACGAAGCTCACGTACGCCCACGGCGGCCCCAGGACCGGCATGCCCGCCAGCGCCGCGGCGACCACCCCCGCGGGCCACCACGGCGCCGGACGACCGGGCCCGAACACCGCCCACGTCGTACGGAGCCAGCACACCACGAAGACCGCGGCCACGACGGCCACCCACAGCACCCGCCACGGCTCCGGCCGGGACCCGGCGGACGTCCAGGCGAACGTCCCCAGCGGCCAGGCCAGCAGGGCCAGCCAGGTGGCCGACCCTGCCCTGGCCGCCGTACGCCCCCGGCTGAAGTCCACGTCGTCCACGTTCACAGGGCCCGACGGTAACGCCAGAGGGCCAGCGCGACGAAGACCAGCGTCCACCCGGCGAGCACGGCGAGCGAGAGACCCGTCGGCGGCTCGCCCGCCAGCGCCCGCCAGCCGAGCGAGCCGACCTGGTAGGTGGGGCTGTACTCGGCCAGCGCCCGCATGCCGGCCGGCATGCTCGTCACCGGCACCCACAGCCCGCCGAGCACGGACAGCCCGAAGTAGACGATCATCATGGCGAGGCTGGCGAGCTGGCCTCTGAAGGTGTAGCCGAAGGCCACGCCGAGCGCGGCGAACGGCAGCACGCCCGCCCAGATGAGCACCACCAGCGCCGCCCACGTGCCCGCGGGCAGCCGTACGCCGGCCAGCAGCGCGCCCGCCGCCAGCACGACGAGGACGCTGGGCAGCACCCCGGCCGCCGCGCCGAGCAGCTTGGCCGTCACGTAGCCGTGCGCGGGCAGCGGGGTGACGGCGAGCTGCCGCAGCCAGCCGCCGGCCCGCTCCATCGCGATGGCGCCGCCGACGAACATCGCGCCGCCCATCGCCCCGTACGTGGCCATGGACACCATCGCCTCGGCGGGCGGCGCCACGGTCAGCACCTTGGCCCACAGCAGGAAGAGCAGGAGCGGGAAGACGGTCAGCATGGTCATCCCGACCGGGTTGCGGAGGGCCCGCGCCAGCTCCAGCCGTACGTACGCGCTCATAGCCGTGCTCCTTCCGCCTGCTCCGTCCCGGCCGTCAGGCTGACGAAGGCGCTCTCCAGGTCCACACCCTCGACGCGCACGCCCCTGACGTCGTCGAACGCGGCGAACAGCGCCCGCAGCGTCGCGTCGGAGTCAACGGTACGCAGGGCCACGGTGCCGCCCTCGGCGTGGACGCCGCGCACGCCCGGCAGGGCGCGCAGCCGGGCCAGGTCGGCGTCCCCGGGGACGGCCTCCCGCTCGAAGCGCACCTCTCCCCCGCCGACCAGGGCCTTGATCGCGTCCACGGAGCCGTCGGCGACGACCCGGCCGCGGGCCAGCAGCACGACGCGGTCGGCGTAGGCGTCGGCCTCGGCCAGGTAGTGGGTGGCGAAGACGGTGGTGCCGGCCCTGCGTCTCACCTCGTGCCAGAGCGCGCGGCGGCCGTCCACGTCGAGGCCGGCGGTGGGCTCGTCGAGCACCAGCAGCCCGGGGCCGCCGGCCAGGGCGAGGGCGAACCTGACCCGCTGCCGCTGCCCGCCGGACAGCCGGCCCACGCGCCGCTCGGCGAGGTCCGCGACGCCCGCGGCCTTCAGGGTGGCGGCGAGGGGTGGCGGGTGGTCGTACATGGCGGCGACGGCGGCGACCAGCTCGCGCACCCGTACGTCGTCGAGCAACCCCGCCTCCTGCGGCAGCACGCCGACGCGGCCGGCGCGCAGGGCGTCGGCAGGCGGGCGGCCGAGCAGCGTGGCCCTCCCCGAGGTGGGCGGCAGCAGGCCGAGCGCGACGGCGAGCAGGGTGCTCTTGCCCGCCCCGTTGGGTCCGAGCAGCGCCACCGTCTCCCCCTCGCTGACCGTGAGGTCCACTCCGTCCAGGGCGGTGACGGGTCCGTAGCGCTTGCGTACGTCGTCCAGTTCCAGCGCGTTTCGCATGGCTCCAGCGTGCGGGGGCGGGGCGGCGCGGAGGTAGTGCGGCGCGTCAGCGGCGCGGGCATGACAAACGTCATCGCAGGTAAAGACTGATGTCGATGTCGTTGCCTGGGAATTACCCAGGTGGGAGGTTAGTTGTACACATCGGACGCGAGATGACATAACTCCGCGTACCGGGCATCGCAATCTTGACTCTCTTATGGCCCTCAGCGAGGAGCCGTGCGATCGCCCCCCTGGCAGCCGCCGCATCGGGCGCTGCCGACGACCGTTGCACGACACACCGCACAGGAGCGTATTTCTTCATGTTCGAGCACCGTCTCACGCATGCCCGCACCGCCCTCCGCGCCACGCTCGGCGCCGCCCTCGCCGCCGGAGCCGTCGCCGGTGGTGTCGCCGCCGGCACCGCCGCCCACGCCGACGCCGACGTCCGTCCGCCCGCCCAGGCCGCCCACGTGGCCCAGGCCGGGGCCAACGGCGAGGCCGGCGAGCGTACGCAGGCCGTCAAGGTGACCGCCGCGCAGGTCCTGGCCACCGCCAGGGCGCAGATCGGCACCACCGAGAACGCCGACGGCGGCGGCACCAAGTTCCAGGACTGGTACGCCACCTCGCAGCGCGGGGCGGAGACCGCCGCCCGCGACGGCGGCAACATCACCTCGTACAAGAACGCCCCCTGGTGCTCGATGTTCGTGTCCTGGGTCGGCGAGCACACCGGCGCCCGCTCGCAGATCGGCTGGGACGCCTACACCGTGACCCACGCCAAGTGGTTCGAGGCCAACCACCGCTTCGGCACCGAGGCCAAGCCCGGCGCCGTGGTGTTCTTCTCCTGGAGCGGCAGCAAGAGCCTGAGCGCCATCAACCACGTCGGTTTCGTCGTCAAGGACAACGGCGACGGCACGATCTCCACGATCGAGGGCAACACCGGCAACGGCAAGGTCGAGCAGCGGACCCGGCCGACCTCGCAGGTCGTCGGCTACGGCTACCCGACCTACGCCTCCTGAGTCAGGGCTTCTTGAACGGCGCCCCGGCGCGTACGCGGCGGGCGCCGTTCGCGTGCCCCGGCGCCTCAGTCCGTGACGAGCAGCTGTCTGAGCAGCGCGGCGGTGCGTGACTCGGACGCCGACGGGCCGGCCGCGCGGGCGAGGTCGGCCACGATGTTGAGCGCCGCGTGCGCGCGGAAGCGGACGCGGGCCGGCTCCTCCCCCGGGCGCAGCTCGGCGAGCAGGCCGGTCCAGGTGTCGACGTGCCGCCGCTGGGCGGCGCGCAGCCGCCGCAGGTCGGCCGGGGGCAGGTTCTCGCCCTCGGTGAGGTAGACCGCGGTGAGGTCGGCCTGGTCGAAGGTGTACGAAACGTAGGTGTCGATCAGCCTCGACAGCGCCTCGGCGGGCGTGCTCGCACCGGCCAGCGCGGCGGCCGTGAGGTGTTCCAGGCGGCTGGTGGCGCGGTAGTAGGCGGCGGCGAGCAACTCGGCCTTGCCGGTGAAGTGCGTGTAGACGCTGGAGGCGTTGATGCCGGCGGCCTGGCCGATGTCGGCGATGCTGACCTGGTGGTAGCCGCGCTCGTCGAAGAGCCTGACGGCCTCGGCGAGCAGCCGTTCACGGCGGGGCAGCAGCGCGAACCGCCCTTCGGGGACGGGCGGCTCGTCGAGAACGGGCGGGCCTTCCGGGGCGGGGAGATCGGCGGTGAGGACCGTGGCGACGCAGCCGAGGACGGTCTGCTCGGCCTTGGCCCTGGGCAGGCTCGCCCGGTGGGTGGCGGGGCTCGCGATGACGCTCAGCGCGGCGGAGGTGAGCAGCGCGGCGTCACGCCGCCCCAGCTCGGGCCGCACCCCCAGCAGCAGCTCGCGCAGCGCGCGCACCGAACGCTCGAACGACGCGGCCGGCCCCACCTGGAGCCCGGGGTCGAGATGGCGGGCCTCCCACTGGTAGAGCCGGGCCACGCCGCGCCGGTCGAGGGTGTAGCGGACCAGCGCCCGCAGCGCGGCGTCCAGGCGCTCGCCGGGCGTGGCGGCGTCGGCGCCCGCGGCGACGCACCCAGCGAAGCGGGTGACCAGCTCCTCGACGGCCGCGGCCAGCACGGCCTGCTTGTTGGGGAAATGCCGGTAGATGGCCGGGCCGGTGATGCCGACCTCCTGGGCGATGTCCTCGATGCCGACGTTGTGGTAGCCGCGGGCGCAGAACAGCTCGGCGGCGACGAGGGCGATCGCCTCCTTGCGGTCCTTGGGACGGGCGCGCTGACTTGTCGGCATGACCCGAGTCTAGCGATCGCTTGGTGAGCCGGAAATCGCCCCTCCCTCTTTCGAGAGCACGCGTTTCACCTGCTCCAATGAGTCCGTAAGTAAGTCGTGATTCGGATGTATTGACACCAGAACGATGTTCGGGATTCGATGGAGGCGCTCGGGGTCCGGCGGAGGGAGAAAAAGGATGATCACAGAGGCGGACGTGCGCGCCGCGCTGGGTGCGTACACGGTTCCTGAGCTGCTGCGGCGCAACGCCGAGGAGCACGGCGACCTGCCCGCCCTGACCGGGACCGACGGCGACACGCTGACCTGGCGCGAGCTGCGCGAGCGGGTGCTGTCCGTGGCGCGCGGGCTCCACGCGCTGGGCCTGCGGCACGGCGAGCGGCTGCTCATCGGCATGTCGAGCCGTCCTGAGCACTGGATCGCCGACCTCGCCGCGGTCGAGCTGGGCGCGATCCCGTGCACCACGTACGCGACGTTGAGCCCGGAGCAGATCCGCCAGGTCGCGCTGCACAGCGCGGCCACCGTGGTGGTGCTGGAGGGCCCGGCCGAGCTGGAGCGGTGGGCGCCCGCGCTGGCCGCGATGCCCGGGCTGAAGGGCGTCGTGACCGTCGAGGACATCGGCGACACAGCAGACTCCGGCCACACGCGCTTCGCCGACCTGCTGGCCACGCCGGGCGACGAGCTGCCGCCCGCGAACGCCTCCCAGGACGACCCGGTGACGATGATCTACACCTCGGGGACGACCGGCGACCCGAAGGGCGTGGTGCTCTCGCACCTCAACGTGCTCTACCAGTGCGCGCTCCAGGAGCTGGTCCAGCCCACGCCCGCGAACCCGCGGACGGTCGCGTACCTGCCGCTCGCGCACATCGCCGAGCGGGTGCTCGGCATCTACCTGCCGATCTACGCCGCCGGCCACGTGACGATCTGCGCCGACTCCACGAAGCTGCTGCCCACGCTGATCGCGGTACGGCCGCAGGCGTTCTTCGGCGTGCCGCGCGTGTGGGAGAAGTTCGCCGCCGGGTTGCAGCAGATGCTCGCCGCCCTGGACAGCGACGCGCTCCGCCGGGCGCGCGAGCTCGCCGCCGAGGCGTACCGGATCCGCGGCGCCGGCCACGAGCCGGACGCCGAGCTGGCCGCCGAGCTGGAGCGCGCGGACCAGGAGGTGCTGCGGCCGCTGCGCGAGCGCATCGGGCTCGCCGAGGCGGTCCGGCTGGGCAGCGGCGCGGCGCCCATCCCCGCCGAGGTGCTGGAGTTCTTCGGCAGCCTCGGCATGCCGATCATGGAGGTCTGGGGGCTGAGCGAGACCACCGGCTCGGCCACCAGCACCTTCCGCGACGACTACCGGGCCGGCACGGTCGGCCGCCCGATGCCGGGCATGGAGATCAAGCTCGCCGACGACGGCGAGATCCTGGTCCGCGGGCCGCTGGTGTTCCTCGGCTACCTCCAGCCCGACGGGCAGGTGAAGCCCGCGGTGGACGCCGACGGCTGGCTCGCGACCGGCGACATCGGCGCCCACGACGACAACGGGCTGCTGCGGATCATCGACCGCAAGAAGGAGATGATCATCACCTCGCACGGCAAGAACATCGCGCCGAGCGCGGTCGAGTCGCTGCTGCGCGCGCACCCGCTGATCGGGTACGCCGTCGTGGTCGGCGACCGGCGGCCGTACCTGACGGCGCTGCTCATGCTGGACGAGGAGGCCGCGCCCGTCTGGGCCAGGGCGCGCGGCATCGCCGCGGTCGAGCTGAAGGAGCTCGCCGCCGACCCGCAGGTGCTGGCGGAGCTGGCCGAGGGCGTCGAACGGGCGAACGCGGCGCTGTCGCGGCCCGAGCAGGTGAAGGCGTACCGCGTGCTCGACCACGCGTGGAGCCCGGCGAGCGGGGAGCTCACCCCGTCGCTGAAGCTGCGGCGGCGGGTCATCGAGCAGCGCTACGCCGAGGTGATCGAAGAGCTCTACAGGGGAGGATCTGGGGCGTGACCTTGACCGACGAGCGGCGCGACTTCGTGGCCGCCATCGAGGACTTCTGCCGCCGCGAGGCGGGCACCCGCGAGCAGTGGCTCAAGCTGACCGACGGGGGCGCCGAGCCGCACCACGACGGCATCTACCGCAGGATGGGCGAGCTCGGCTGGCTGGGCGTCGCGGTCCCGGAGGAGTACGGCGGCGCCGGCCAGAGCATGGTGGACCTGCTGCTGTTCCTGGAGACCACCGCCTACTGGCAGGTGCCGATCGGCGGGTTCGCCACGTCGGCGATCACCGCCGCCTCCTACGAGAAGTTCGGCAGCGAGGAGCAGAAGCACCGGGTGCTCGGCGACTTCCTGCGCGGCGAGGTGCTGGCGGTGTCGATGTCGGAGCCCGGCGCGGGGTCGGACGTCGCGGCGCTGACCTGCCGGGCCGAGCGCCGCGACGGCGGCTGGGTGATCAACGGCCAGAAGACGTGGTGCTCCAACGCGCACATCGCCGAGCACATCCTGCTCGTCGCCCGCACCTCCACCGAGGGCGGCAGGCACGACGGGCTCACCATGTTCTCCGTCCCGGCCGGCGTCGAGGGCCTGACCGTGCGCGGCATCGAGACGATGGGCGGCCGCGAGGTCAACGACCTCTACTTCACCGACTGCCGGCTGCCCGAGAACGCCGTGGTGGGCGAGGTCGGCTCGGCCTGGCGGCAGCTCATGTCCGGGCTCAACCTGGAGCGCATGATCCTCGCCGGGCTGATGCTCGGCACCGCGCGCCGGGTGTTCGACGACACGGTGGCGTACGTGCGTGAGCGCAGGCAGTTCGGCCGCCCGGTCGGCAGCTTCCAGGCGTTGCGGCACCGGCTCGCCGACCACGCCACCGAGCTGGAGTGCACGCGGCTGCTGGTGCACGACGTGGCGCGGCGGATCGAGGCCGACCCGGAGCGGCAGCTCCCGCGCGAGGCGTCGATGGCCAAGCTGAAGGCGACGGAGCTGGCCAAGGCGCTGGCCCTGGACGGCATGCAGATGATGGGCGGCTACGGCTACGCCACGGAGTACGGCATGGAACGCCTGCTGCGCTCCACGGTGGTGTCCACGGTGTACGGGGGCACGAGCGAGATCCAGCGCGACATCATCGGCAAGTCGTACGGGCTCTGACCGCCGGCCCGGCCCCAGCGGCTGGCACAAAAATGGCACAAAGACGGCCGAGCATCGGGAAAGCCATGTATGTCCCGTCACTAGGGTGAAAACCAGGCAGGTGACCGCGGACGGGGCAGGTTCGGCATGGCACGGGAGGACACGCCGTACCCGATGCTGGTCCTCGGCGCGTCAGGCGTCGTCGAGGCGGCGAATACGGCCGCCCGCGCGCTGCCCGGCGGCGCGCGGGACATCCCCGCGTGGCTGCTGCGCGCGCACCGCGAGCACTCCGGCGGACCGGTCCGCGGGCCGGTGGGTGAACGGATCTTCGAGGCGCATCCCGTACACGACGACGGCGCGGGCCGCGTCGAGTGGTGGCTGGTGGACGTCACCGAACAGCACCGGGCCGGCGAGGCCCTGCGGGCCGAACGGGACTCGCTGGCGGCCGTGATCGAGGTGTCCAGCCGGCTCCTGTCCACGCTCAACCTGGACCGCTGCCTGGAGACGGTGGCGCGGCTGGCGGTACGGCACCTCGCCGACGCCGCCCGGGTCGTCCTGCCGCGCCGCGGGCACCGGCACATGGTCGCCTGCTGTGAGGCGGGCGGCGCCGTACACCGGGATCTGACCGGCGACGCGGGGAGCATGCCCGGCCTGGCCGAGGCGCTGCGGGCCTTCCCGCCGGTGCCGCCCCGCTGGCTGGACCCCGCCGAGGCGCCCGGCTGGGTGACGCGGGACGCGCCCGCCGGGATCGGCTCGGTGGTCGTGCTCGCGCTTCCCGGGTACGGGCTGCCGGCGGGCGCGCTGATCCTCCTGCGCCGCTCGGAGAGTCACGCCTTCACCCCGTCCGAGGAGTTGTTCGCCTCGCTGTTCGCCGCCCGCGCGGGCACCGCGATCTCGATCGCCCGCCTGTACGCCGAGCAGGCCTCGATCACCGAGACCCTGATGGCCGACCTGCTTCCGCCCGTGGTTACGCACGTGGACGGCGTGGAGGTGGCCGGCCGCTACCGGGCGGCGGGCGACAGCGCGCTGGTAGGCGGGGACTTCTACGACGTGCACGCGGTCTCGGGCGCCGGCCACCGGTCCCTGGTGGTGCTCGGCGACGTGTCCGGCAAGGGGCTTGAGGCGGCGGTGCTCACCGGCAAGATCCGCAACACGCTGCGCGCCCTGCTGCCGTTCGCCGACGACCACCAGCGGGTGCTGAACCGGCTCAACGACGTGCTGCTCGCCGCCGAAGGCTCCCGCTACGTCACGCTCGTGCTGGCCGGGGTCGAGCGCCGCGGCGGCCGGGTCGTGCTCCGGCTGACCAGCGCGGGCCATCCGCCGCCGATGATCGTCCGCCTTGACGGGCGGGTGCAGGTGGCCCGTACCAGGGGGACGCTCATCGGGCTGCTGGAGCACGTCACCAGCGTCACCGAGGAGGTGCTGCTGGAGCCCGGCGACACCTGCCTGCTCTACAGCGACGGCGTCATCGAGGCGAGGGGCGGGCCGCTCGGCGGCGAGCTGTTCGGCGACGAGCGGCTGGAGGCCGAGCTGCGGCGCTGCGCCGGCATGCCGGCCGACGCCCTGGCGGAGCGGGTGCAGATGCTCGCCTCGCAGTGGGCGGGCGGCGGCGAGCGCGACGACCTCGCGGTCGTCGCCATCGGCGTGCCGCGCGAGACCCCACGGAACGGACCGGTCCCATGAACGACGGTGTCGAGCGGTACGAGGAAGCGCTGTGGGAGGCGGCGATGGCCGGCGACGAGTACGCCGCGATCGACGCCGCCGTGTCCGCGCTCGACGGCGGCGTGCCCGCCGAGACCCTGATCCTGGACGTGGTCGCCGCCGTGCAGGCGCGGCTCGGCCAGGCGTGGGCGGACAACCGGATCACGGTCGCCCAGGAGCACACGGCGACCGCGGTCAACGAGAGCGTGCTCGTCGTGGCGGCCCACCACGCGGCCACGCGGCAGCGCGGTTCCGCGCCGGTCAAGGGGCGGATCTGCGTGGCGTGCGTGGAGGGCGAGTGGCACACGTTCCCCGTCCGGCTGCTCGCCGAGGTGCTGCGGCTGCGCGGCTGGCGGGTCGACTACCTCGGCGCGCACGTGCCCACCGCGCACCTCGTCGTGCACCTGCACCGGACCGGGCCGAGCGCGGTCGCCCTGTCCAGCTCGATCGCCATTCACCTGCCGGCCGCGCACGCCTCGATCACGGCGTGCCAGGCGGCGTTCACGCCGGTGCTCGCCGGCGGCCCCGCGTTCGGCCCGGACGGCCGTTACGCCCGCCGGTTCGGCGCGGACGCCTGGGCGCCGGACGCCCGCGGGGCCGCCGACCTGCTCGACCGCGGCCTTCCTCGGCGCGGCGCGCCCGGCGACGCCCACCATGCCGACCCCGAGTACGTGGTGCTCGACGACCGCGCGCCCCTCCTGGTCAGGGACGTCGTGGAGGAGCTGGCCCGGCACGCCACCGAGGAGGGGCCGCGCGGCGACACGGCCGAGGACGCCGCCTCGATCGTCGGCTACCTGAAGGCCGCCGTCTACGTCGGCGACCCCGGGCTGTTCACCTCCTTCGCCGGGTGGCTGGCGCAGATGCTGGGGGCGCGCGGCGTGCCCGCCCCCGCCCTGCCGGCCGCCCTGGGCGCACTGGCCGCCCGCCTGCCCGGCCTGCCACACGCCCGCGCGACGCTCGCCGAGGCCCGCGCGGCCCTCCGCGCCCGGCAGCCATGATGCCGTACGGGTATCACCGGATGCAGAAATGCACTTGGACGGGAATCATCGCTCGTCCTTAGCCTGGCCGCATGACCATGTCCCGTTACTCCCCGCAGGAGCTCGCCGCCCGGCTCAGGAGCGGCCTGTTGTCGTTCCCCGTCACGCACTTCACCCCTGACCTGCGCTTCGACGAGGCGGCATACCGCGACCACCTGTCCTGGCTGAGCGAGCACCCGGTGGCCGGGCTGTTCGCGGCGGGCGGCACCGGCGAGGGTTTCTCGCTGACCGGTGAGGAGATCGACCGGGTCGTCCGGGCGGCGGTCGGCGAGGTCGGCGGCCGGGTGCCGGTCATCGCGCCGGCCACCGGCGGCACCGCCACCGCCGTCGCCCAGGCGCGCGCCGCCGAGGCGGCGGGCGCGGACGGGCTGCTGCTGATGCCGCCCTATCTCACGGAGGCCGGCCAGGACGGGCTGGTCGAGCACGTGTCGGCGGTCTGCGCCGCCACGGGGCTCGGCGTGATCGTCTACAGCCGGGCCAACGCGGTGCTCACCGATCGCGCCGTCGAGCGGCTGGCCGCGCGCAACCCGACGTTCGTCGGCCTCAAGGACGGCATCGGCGACATCGAGAACCTCACCCGCGTCTACGCCGCCGTCGGCGAGCGCCTGACCTACATCGGCGGCCTGCCCACGGCCGAGACCTTCGCGCTGCCGCTGCTGCAGCTCGGCGTGAGCACGTACTCCTCGGCGATCTTCAACTTCCTGCCGGAGTTCGCGCTCGCCTTCTACGCCGACGTCCGGGCGCAGGACCACGCGGCGGTCTACCGGCGCATCCGGGAGTTCATCGTGCCCTACCTGGACATCCGGGACCGGACGAAGGGGTACGCCGTCTCGATCGTCAAGGCGGGCCTCGCCGCCGTCGGCCGCCCCGCGGGCCCGGTCCGGCCGCCGCTGCAGAACCTGACCGACGCCGAGCTCGCCGAGCTGACCCTGCTGATCGGCAAGATCTCCCCAAGGACCGCCTAGCATCACAGGATGGCCGGGTTGACGGTGATCGAGTACGCGGGCAGCCCCCTGGAGATGGGACGGGCGCACGGCGAGCAGGCGCGGCCCGTCGTGCGGCGGGCGCTGGAGGCGTGGCGTGAGGTCACCGCCCCGTCGGGCGTGGCCGGGCTGCTCACCGGGTCGCCGCTGCTCGGCACCGTCCGGCGGCTCATGCCGGAACTCGCCGACGAGCTGCGGGGGATCGCCGAGGGCGCGGACGTGCCGTTCGAGGACGTCGCCGCGTACAACTGGATGGACGAGGGCTGGTGGATGCGCCGCCGGCACCTGCGCGAGCACGGCTGCAGCGTCGTCGGCGGGCAGCCGGCCGGCGGCCCCTACCTGGCGCAGAACATGGACCTGCCGGCGTTCATGGACGGCACCCAGCTCGTGCTGCGGCTGCGCCCGCAGGACGGGCCCGAGCAGCTCGTGCTGACCTCGGCCGGGCTGCTCGCGCTCACCGGCGTCAACGCGGCGGGGGTCGCGGTCTGTGTCAACACGCTCGGCATGCTGAGCGGCGACCCGTACGGGCTGCCGGTGGCCGCGGTGATCCGCGGCGTGCTGGCCCGCCGCGACCGGGCCGCCGCGGTGGCCTTCCTGCGCGGCGCCGAGCACGCCAGCGGCCAGCACTACGCCGTGGGCGACGCCTCGGGCATCGAGAGCCTGGAGTGCTCGGCGGCCGGCGCGGTGCCCGTGCCGCTGCGCGAGGGCCGCCTCATCCACACCAACCATCCGCTGGCCAGCGACGACCTCGACGCCGACGCGCTGGGCCGGCTGCGTGAGACGGGCCGCGTACGCGACTCTGAGAACCGGCTGGGCGGGGCGCCGCGGGCGCGGATCAGGCCGGGCCTGCCCGGCCGGGCGGAATGGCTCGAACCGGGCTGGCTCTAAGTGGGCTGGGCCCTCAGCGGTAGTAGCCCTCGACCGGGACGCGGGCCTCGTCGTGGAGCGCCGGGCCCTCCTGCGGCACGTCCGGCCAGCCGGCGCCGCCCGGCTTGAGCTCGCCGAGCTGCCCCTCCGACAGGGCGTAGACGACGCGCCCGAGGCCGCTGCGCTGGATCGCCCCCGTGCACATGCCGCACGGCTGGCAGCTCGTGTACATCGTGGTGGCGGCGGCGGTCGCGGCGTCGAGCTCGCGGGCCGCCCAGACGGCCAGCTTCAGCTCCGGGTGCGCGCTGATGTCGCGGCCGGTGACGGTGGTGTTGCGCTCCTCGGCGAGCACCTTTCCCTGGGCGTCGGCCAGCAGCGAGCCGAACGGCGGGTCGCCCGCCGCGCGGGCCTCGGCGGCCAGCTCGATCGCCCGGCGCAGCAGGGTTTCCTCGTCCGGTGTCATGATTGCTCCTTCGCGGGGCGCAGGTCGGTGTGGGCGGCGACGTCGGCGAGCATCCGCCATTTGGCCGCCGGGTGGAGGGTCTCGGCCGGGTCGCCGTCGAACGGGTCGAGGACGACGGTGTCGGCGCCGAGCCGTTCGAGCTCGGCGAGGTCCGCGACGACCTGGTCGATCGTGCCCTCGCCGGCCCGCCGGTCCGGCGCGGTGACGGGCGTGGTGGTGATGCGCAGGTGGATGCGCGGGGCGAAGGCGGGCACCGGCTGGTCGCCGGCGATCGTCCGCATCCGCTCCACCGCCTCGCGCAGCCAGGGCAGGGTGTTGCGCAGCGGGTGCCAGGCGTCGCCGAGCCGGACGGCCCGGCGGATGCCGGCGTCGCTGTTGCCGCCGATCCACAGCGGCAGGGGTCCCGCGCGGAGGTCCTCGGTGTCCTCGCTGGCGGCCCGCAGGGCCCGCAGCACCTCGTCGGTCAGCTCGCCGCGCCGCTCGAACGGCACCCCGAGCGCGGCGAACTCCTGCCGCGCCCATCCGGAGGCCACGCCGAGGACCAGCCGGCCGCCGCTCAGCTGATTGAGGTTGGCCGCCATGCGGGCGGTCAGCAGCGGGTGCCGGTAGGGCGCGATGAGCACGGTCGTCCCGAGCCTGATCCGGCCGGTGACGCCGGCCAGCCAGGACAGGGTGGTGAACGGCTCGTAGAACGGCGCGGGATACTGCGCGGCGACGTCCGGCGTCACCACGACGTGGTCGGAGACCATGAGCAGGTCGAAGCCGAGGCCCTCCACGGTCTGCGCCCACGCGCGCAGGACACCCGGGTCGGTGCCGGGGCCGAAATTGGGGACGTTGACGCCTATTCGCACCGGTTCAGGCTATCCAGGCGGCCTGGCGCGGAGTAAGGGATTTCTCCCGGCATGAACGGCTGTTGGCCGGGATTATCCCGGTAAGTTGGCTGGGTGGCCGAGAACATCGACGCGACCGACTGGGCGATCCTGGCCGAGCTGCAGCGGGACGGGCGGATGCCGTTCACCGAGCTGGGCCGGCGGGTCAGGCTCAGCTCCTCGGCGACCACCGAACGGGTGCGCCGGCTGGAGTCGCTGGGCGTCATCACCGGCTACCGCGCCGAGGTGGACCTGGAGAAGACCGGGTTCGCGGTGCTGGCCGTGGTGCGGCTGAAGTATCCGGGCAACCGGCACGAGCCGCTGCACCGGCTGCTCGCCGAACGTACGGAGATCCTGGAGTGCCTGCGCACCACCGGCGACGACTGCTACACGCTGAAGGTCGCGGCGTCCTCCATGCGGCACCTGGAGCGGCTGGTGGGCGAGCTCGCCGAGCTGGGCAGCACGACCACCAGCGTCGTCTACAGCCAGCCCCTGCCCTACCGGGGCCCGCGGCCCGCTCCCTAGCCGGTCCCCCAGATGGGCCGCCCGGGGTCGGCCTGCGGCAGCTCGGCCAGGATCTGCGCGATGGTCGCCCAGTCGGCCACCTGGACGACGTCCGCCATGAGCCGCAGCCGCTCGGCGATCTCGTGGTGGGCGTCGAGCCACACCACCACGCCCGCCATGACCTGGCCGGTGACCGCCTCGTAGCCGCCGGCGCCGCCCTGGCCCTTGGCGAAGGTGGTGCCGAGCTTGTCGTCGCCCCAGAAGGCGCCGATGGCGTTCAGCTCGCCGGCCGCGTCGCGGACGAACTCCCCCAGCGACTCCCGTTCCAGGTCGTAGGCGTCGGCGGCGGAGCGGAGGTGCTTCTTGTGGATCTCCACGCCGCGCTCAGCCTCCCGCCGGTTTGTGCGCCATGGTGAAGTACAGCAGCATGCGGCCCAGGGTCTCCTTCCAGGTCGGCACCAGCTCCTCCCCCGACTGCCCGTTCATGGCGTCGTAGGAGGGGCCGTAGCCGATGGATCCGCCGGCGAGGCGGCTGAGGAAATACTGCACGTCCGCGTTGGAGCTCACCTTCCTGGCCAGCGGCGCGGCGGCGTCGAACACGCCGTAGAAGGCGACCGACGCGGCGAACTCCTTCAGCGCCTGCTTGGCGTTGTCCTCCAGCGAGCCGGGGTCGTCGCCGCGCGCCGCCTTCACGCCCGCGACCACGGCCACGTCGCCGACGGCGAAGAAGGCGCTGCCGATCGTGTACTCGGTCAGCTTGGCCGCCACGATCCGCGCGACGGAGTGCTCCAGCAGCCGCGCCAGCATGCCCGCCTGGGCGCGGCGCATGAGGAACTGGGTGATCTGGTACGCCGCCCCCGCCTGCCAGGGGAAGGTGCTGATGAAGACGAAGCTGGCGAAGTTGGCCCATGCCAGCGTCCAGTACGCGTGCCTGGCCGTCTCGATCGCGTCGGCGTACTCGGCGCAGGCCTCGCTGTTGTCCCTGCAGCGGCGGGCGAGCCTGGCGGCGTAGCCGTCGCCGGGGTCGGGCGGGTAGAGGCCGGCGGTGGCGGCCTTGCGGAACTCGGGCACGCCGCCGCCCTCGTTCCTGCGCCACACCGAGGCGGCCGCGCCGGACGTGTGGCCGGGGCTGCGCTCGACGCGCTCGGCCAGCCGCGCCCAGACGGCGGCGGCCTGGCGGGCCTTGTCCGGGTCGCCCTCGGGGTAGTCGACCGCCAGCATCTGGAAGACGAAGGCGGCGATGCCGAGGGTGCCGGCGCCGTAGACGCCCGCGCGGCCGGGGCTGATCATCGGGCCCGCCTCCGTTCTTCGCGGGCGGGTGGACCGCTCCCGGGCCGCGCGTGCTCCAGGGGCGTGCCGGCGAGGAACGGCGTCACCAGGTCCGCGGCCCGCTCCCCCGCCGCGCGGGCCGCCCGCGCGGACGCCCGCAGGATCGCCTCGGCGAGCCGGTCGGAGCCGAGGCGCATGGCGCGCGGGTCGATGGCGAGCCCGGTGAGCGCGCCGTCCTGCGTCGTCTCGGCGACGACCCGGCCGTCCGCGGCCTCGCCCCGCCCCCTGACCTCGGCGAGCCGGTCACGCAGCGCCTCCAGCTCCGCGAGGTCCCGCCGGTGGTCCGCCAGCAGCCTGCCCAGCTCGGTGTCGTCTGGCTCCTTGGTCATGATCCTCATCATATGCACATAAGCCGGTAGGAATTACATAATTAGGATGGTGCCGGTAGCGTGGCCGCATGGTGATCGTCGTGACCGGCGCCACCCGCGGCATCGGCCGCGGCCTCGCCGAGCAGTTCGCCGCCCGCGGCCACCAGGTCGTCACCTGCGGCACCACCGGCGGCGACGTGATCGCCGACGTGACCGACCGCGACCAGGTGCGCCGCGTCTGGGACACCGCCGTGGACCGGCACGGCCGCGTCGACATGTGGATCAACAACGCCGGCGTCACCCATTCCCGCCTCCCGCTCTGGGAGCTGCCCGCCGGCGAGGCAAGGCACGTGCTCGACGTCAACCTCAACGGCGTCGTCAACGGCTGCGCGGTGGCCGTACGGGGCATGGCCGCCCAGGGGCACGGCCACGTGTGGAACATGGAGGGCCTCGGCAGCGACGGCCGGGTCGTGCCGGGGCTGGCCGTCTACGGCGCGAGCAAGCGGGCGCTGACCTACCTCACCAAGGCGCTGGCCAAGGAGGTCCCCCCAGGGGTCTCCGCCGGACTGCTGAGCCCCGGCATGGTGGTCACCGACCTGCTCATGCGCGACGCCGGGCCGGCGCCGGGCCGGGCCTTCCGGCTGCTCGCCGACCGGGTGGAGACGGTGACGCCGTGGCTGGCCGAGCAGGCGGTCGCGCGGGCCCGCAACGGCGCGCACGTACGCTGGCTGACCACCCGCAAGGTCCTCACCCGCTTCGCCCTGGCCCCGTTCACCGGCCGGGACGCGCTGTCCTGAGCCCCGGAACGGCCGAGCTCCCGCCGGCCAGGCGGCCGGCGGGAGCTCTACAGGGACGTGCTCAGCGCAGGTTGAAGGCGCGCAGCGCGGTCTGCTTGACGCGGTTGCCGGCCGCGTCCCACGCCTCCACCTTCAGGCTGACCGCGCCCTTCGTCGCCCGGAACGCCGGGTACGTGGCCGAGGCGGTGTAACGGCCGTCCCGTCCCTTCCTGAGGTCGGCGGGCCGCCACGTGGCGCCGTCGTCGGTGCTGGTCCACAGGCGCACGCCCGCGATGTCGGGCGTCCTGCCGCCCGACGGCCCGTGGTAGGCCTCCAGCTCGAACGTGTGCCGCCGACCGGCCGCCACCGTGTTCCGCTCCGACAGGGTGCCGCCGAGGTCGTAGCTGACGTAGACCGCCGGCACGGTGCGGCACTGCTCCACCGCCCCGTCGATCCACCAGGCGTAGCAGTTGAGCCCCGGCTGCGTCTGGTCCTTGCCGGGCGGGGCGGTGAACGTCCACTCGATGTCCTGGAGGTCGTTCTTCGCCGTCAGCCGGTAGGCGCCCTTGCCCTCGGGCAGCGGGTAGCGGGGCAGC
The DNA here is from genome assembly GCF_036289125.1 of Nonomuraea sp. LP-02. Taxonomy (NCBI): domain Bacteria; kingdom Bacillati; phylum Actinomycetota; class Actinomycetes; order Streptosporangiales; family Streptosporangiaceae; genus Nonomuraea; species Nonomuraea sp. LP-02. Next base: position 2,751,087 of record NZ_JAXCLK010000001.1, read on the forward strand.
TTCATGAACGGGTCGACGGGCGTGTTCGGGATCTCCTTCCCGTCGCGGTAGAGGTGCAGGTCGTAGCGCGGCTGGATGTCGCCGAAGACGACGCCGTCGTCACGGCTCTCCCCGACCCCGTTGACCATGGACGGCGTCACCCACAGGTTGCCGTCGTGCACGCAGATCGCGCACGGCATCCCGATGAGGCTCGTCATCGGCGGGGCGTCACGGTCGCCGAGCCGGTACAGGTTCTCTCCCGAGGTCGCGGCGCCCGGCACGCTCGGCGTGGCGAACCACTGCTGGGTCGTGCTCCCGGCCTTGTCGAAGACCTGGGTACGGAAGCGGCTCTCCTCGATGTCCTGGACCGGGTCGGGGGTGATGAGCGCGGACAGGCCCGCCTGGTTCACGACCTTGGGGTCGAGCGGCCAGATCCACTGCGGCCTGCGGTCGGGCGCCGGATAGGACCAGTGCAGCGTGTTCGAGGCGGTCGAGGTGTAGGAGACGTCGTCGGGCCGCCACGCGCTGCGCCAGTTCATGTAGTTCTGGTACGGCCCGGCGTGCACGTCGAGGTCGACGCGGTGCATCTGGCGCTCGGTGACCTTGTAGCGCATCGAGTCGGGGACGCGGCCGTCGGCGTACGGCTTGAACACGTACGAGTACGGCGTGTTCGGCGTGCCCACCACGTCGATCGTGACCTGGCCGCGCCGGACCGCCTCACGGATCTTCGTGCCCTCGGCGTTCGAGACGTAGGCGACGGGGATGTTGACCGGCTTCCCCGGCCCGGTGTTCGGCTTCTGGGAGATGCCCAGCGGGATCGGGCACCTGCCGCCCTCCTCGTTGAAGGCCAGGACGCCGGCCGCGCCCGCGTCCCTGACCGCGGACGTGCGCTCGACCTGCAGGCCGCACTCGGGGCCGAACACGCCCTCGGCCAGCTCGGCGTCGATCAGGACGAGCGCGCCGCGCACGTCCTTGCCCGCGAGGTCCTCGGGACGGCCCTTGCCCGCGTCCACGACCCGCAGGCTCTTGCTCGGGAACGGCATCCAGCCGGCGTGGAGCTCCCCCCGGTCGAGGATGTGGATCCGGGAGACCGGGTGCAGGGCGACCGGCTTCGGCGTGCGCATCGTCATGCTGACCTCGGGCACGCCGAGCTCCCACTGGCCGGTGAGGCGGAAGCCGCCCTTGGTGACCCGCTTGGTCGGCAGCGCCCAGGCCTTCTCCCACGCGCCGATCGGCCGGTTGACCGGCAGGGCGCCGCCGTAGACGTCACCGTTCGGCAGGGTCCGCTGGAAGAACAGGTCGTAGCTGTTGTTGAGCGGCTGCGCGGTCTTCGGCGCGTCGAACGCGATCTCGGTCGCCTTACGGGCGTCGAGGGTGATCTCGGTGTCGCCGGTGACGGTGAGCTCCGGCTCGAACAGCCAGGCCCGGTTCGCGCGGTCGTCGCCGTCCACCCAGTCGAGCACCTGGACCACGCTGACGGTGCCGACGGGCACCCGGGTGACGACCAGGCCGGTGTCGTGGATGCCGTACGGGCCGAGCTCGCCCTTCGTGCCGTCCACGTCGACGACGCTCATGGCGGTCGGGGTGCGCGGCTTGCCGTCCCGGTCGAGGGTGCGGATGGTGAGGTTCACCTTGGGGACGTCGCGCACGGCGCCGAGCGGCGTGGTGAGCCGTACGTCGCCGTCGGCCTCGGCGGTCACGGCGCCGCTGTAGGTGCCGAGGTCGAGCCCGGACGGGTCCAAGGTGACGGTGGTGCCGGCGGTGCCGCCCGCCGGGACGGTCAGCGTGGACGCGGCGAGGCTCACCTTCGCGCCGCCGCTCATCGCCGCCTTCAGCGCGAGCGTGACAGGCTCCTTGCCGAGGTTGGTGTAGGTGATTTCGCCGGTACGCGGCTCACCCTCCCCCACCAGCAGGCCGAAGTCGACGCCGCCGCCGGTCGCGAAGACCTGCTGGCGGGTGGCCCGCTCCAGGTCCACGCGGCCCGCGCCCTGCTCGTAGACGGTGAAGCCGTCGTCCTTCGAGGTGGACATCAGCGCGGTCTTGAGCTGCTGGGCCGTCCAGCCGGGGTGCTGCTGGGCCATGATCGCCACGGCGCCGGCCACGTGCGGCGTGGCCATGGAGGTGCCGGAGGCGGCGGTGTAGTGGTCGTCCACCGGGTTGCCCATGGAGGTGCCGGCGGCCCGCGCGGCCACGATGTCCACGCCCGGCGCGGCGATGTCCGGCTTGAGCGCGCCGTCGCCGACCCGCGGCCCGCGGCTGGAGAAGCCGGCGAGCTGGTCGCTCTTGTCCACGGCGGCCACGGTCAGCGCCGCGTCGGCCGCGCCCGGGGTGCCCACCGTCTCCTTCTCGTAGGCGTTGCCCGCGGCGATCACGAACAGGGTGCCGGTCTCGGCGGTCAGGTCGTTCACGGCCTGGCTGAGCGGGTCGGTGCCGTCGGTGGGCGGGCCGCCGAGGCTCATGCTGACGGCCTTGGCGCCGCTGCGCGCGGCCCACTCCATGCCCTCGATGATCCACGACTCCAGGCCGGAGCCGCTGTTGTCGAGCACCTTGCCGACGACCAGCTTCGCGCCGGGTGCGACGCCCTTGTTCCTGCCGCCGGAGGCCGCGCCGGTGCCGGCGATGGTCGAGGCGACGTGGGTGCCGTGACCCTGACCGTCCTGCACTTCCTCACCGGGGACGAACGACCTGCTGTCGGAGATCTTGCCGGCCAGGTCGGGGTGGGCGGGGTCCGCGCCCGTGTCCAGGACGGCGATGGTCACGCCGGTGCCGTCATGGCCGCGTTCCCATGCCTGGGGCGCGCCGATCTGCGGGACGCTCTTCTCGAGGTCGGCCTTGACCTTGGCGTCCAGCCAGATCTTGGCGATGCCGCCGCGCAGGCTCTTCGCGGTGCTCTGCTGGGCGCGTACGGCCTCCCAGAACGTGCCCGCCTCGCCCTTGGTGACGTCGAGGGCGGCCGCGTGGATGCTCTCCAGCGTACGGGTGGGCTCACCGGCGGGGATGGCCGCGGCGGAGCGCTTGACCTCGGCCTCGGGCTGCCCGCCGGGGTACTGGACGATGACCGGCAGGTGCTCGGTCACGTCGTCGGCGTAGCCGTTCTCGGCCAGGTACTTGACGTCGAACAGCCGCTTGTCCAGCAGACCCGCCTGGATGGCGGGGACGGCGTCGTCCGGCAGCACGTAGACGCCGTCCGGGGTGAACTGGGTGAACAGGTTGATCCGGCCGCCGCCCTGGCGGGTGCCGGGGGCGGGCTCCACGCGGTACTTGCCGGGGACGGTCTGGGTGAGCTGGACCTTGTCACCGGTGATGAGCGTGACGACCAGGCGACGGGCGCGTACGCCGGTCAGGGGGACGGTTTGCGCCTCGTTCCGCTCGCCCTGGGCGGCGGTGGGGGTGGGGGCCGGGGTCGTCGCGGCGGCGGGGGCGGGGGTCGCGGGCGACAGGACCGTCAGCACGGTGACGGCGGTCAGCAACGCGCCTGCGCGGCGCGCTAACGGGGGGCGGGGCAGCGCCATGGGCGGCCTTTCTGAGGGGGGCTTTGCACGGGCAATCGGCGGACGGGCAATCGGCGGGCGGGGCCCGCCGGGTGGCGGTTCAGACGGGCTCGAAGCCTTCGGGCAGTCCCGATGGCGGCACGGGGTCCGCGACGGTCAGGCCCGCGCGGGCCACGGAGGTCGAGTCCGTGGGAGGCAGGTCCGCGGGGGCCGGGGGCGCGGACGTCAGGTCCGCGGAGGCCGGGTCCGTTGGGGGTGGGTCGTCGGGGGCGGGCTCGCCGCCGGGGTCCTGCCGGCCCTGCCGCGGCGCTGGTGGGGTTTCGGACACGGGGAAAGTGTCACGGCGGCGGCATGGAATGGGGAATGGAGCGCCCTATGGGGAAAAATCCCCATTCGGGGGACGACATGGGGAACCCCATGGGGATCAGGGAGACCACGCGAGGGACGACGGGGGAAACCACCCCCGGGGACGACGCCGGGAACTTCGCAGGTCAGGGCCGGGCAGGGACGATCCCGGGTACGTCAGTCGGCGGGGAGGAGGCGGGCGAGCTCCGTCCGTGACCGGGCGCCGACCTTGCGCATCGCCGCGCTCACATGCTTGTCCACCGTCTTCGGCGACAGGAACAGCTCTCGGGCGATCTCCTGGTTGGTCAGCCCCTCCGCCGCCAGCCGGGCCACCTGCTCCTGACGGGCCGACAGCACGTGGTCGTCCCCGCCGCGCGCGGGCGCGACCGGCGACGGGCGGAGCCCCCATCGGCGGCCCAGCCCGGCCGCGCGGTCCAGGTCCCAGCGGGCGCCGAGCTCCCCGTACAGGGTGACGGCCCGGCCGAGCCGGGTGGCGGCGGCGGGGTCGTCCAGGGTGAACAGGCAGGCGGCGGCCTGCTCGTGCGCCTGCGCGGCCTCGTACCTGGCCGGGACCTCCTCGAAGGCGTCCGCCGCCGCGGCGAACTCGGCGGCGGCCTCCGCCTGCCGCTCGCCGGTGGCGGCGAGCAGGCCGCGGGCGTACGCGAGTGACGGCCCGGCCAGCGGGGCGTCGAGCCCGTCGAGGTGGGCGGCCCACCGGGCGACCGCGTCCGCGGCGTCCCCGGCCCGGCCCGCCGCGAGCAGCGCCTGGGTGAGCGCGGGTAGCGTACGGACGGCCACGGGCCACAGGCGCGCCGCCTCCCAGCGGACGGCCACCTCGGCCGCCACGGCGAGCGCCGCCTCCGGCTCGCCCCGGAGCGCGGCCAGGCGCAGCAGCACGGCCAGGGGCAGGACGAGATCGTCGAACTGCCCCCGCGTCCGGGCCATGGCGACCGCGTCGAACAGGAACGGCGGCGCCGCCTCCGGCCGCCCCTGGACCGCGGCCAGGCAGGCGCCCACCCCGTCCATGATGATCCGCTCGTGCGGCTCGTCGCCGAAGTGCTCACGCAGCTCCTCCAGCCGGGCCGCGAGCCCGTCCCACGAGCCCTCGACGTAGTCGGCCACGGCGATGACCACCAGGGACCGCAGTTCGAGCCGTCCCCGCAGGTCGGGTTCCGCGCCGTCCTCGATCGCGGCCGTCACCAGGCGGCGGCCCGCGCGGTGGTGGCCGGCGAACAGGCCGGCCCCGCCGATGGAGCGGTAGGCGTTCACCTCGCGGCGCAGCAGCCTGCGCCCGCCGGTCTCGCGCAGCAGGTCCTCGGCCAGCCCGGCCCAGCGGGGATCGCCGATCACCACGAAGATCATCGCGATCTTGCCGAGCACCAGCATCCGCATGGCGGGGTCGTCCACAGTGGGCAGCGTCGCGAGCGCCCGCTCCAGCCAGGCCATGGCCTCGTCCTGCGGCACGGGGCTCGGCGGGCGGCCCACGCCGGCCATGGCCCAGGCGGCGAGGCCGGGCCTGCCTGGCTCCCCCGGGCGGCCGGTCAGGTCCTCGGCGGCGGCGGCGAACGCCTCTCCGATGCGGGCCTCGTCGGTCCGCGTACGCTCCAGGTGCAGCGCGAGCAGCAGGCGGAGCGTGCCGCGGAGCGGACGGGGCACGTCCTGCTCCAGCGCGGCGGCGATGAGATCGGCGACGGGCGGGGGGCGCAGCAGCTCCAGTGCGGCCCAGCCGAGCCTGACCGTCAGCTCCGCCCGGCGCGCCGCCGGCGGGTCGGTCTCGCGCAGCACGTCCGCCAGCAGCCGCGCGGCCTCGGCGTCGTCGCCCAGCCTGGACGCCTGCTCGGCCGCCTCGACGGCGGTCTCGGCCCACTGCTCCGTACGTCCGGCGTGCCGCAGGTGGTGCGCCAGCCGTCCCAGCGGCACCGGCCGCAGCCCGCGTACGGCGTCGGCGGCCTCGGCGTGCAGCGCCCGGCGGCGGCCGGCCGGGATCGCCTCGTACACCGCCTGCGCCGCCAGCACGTGCCGGAACCCGACCAGGCCGCCCGCGTCCGTGAGCAGCCCGGAGCCGAGCACCTCGTCGATCGCCCCGGCCTCGCCGGCGGCCAGCAGGCCGATGGGCACCGCCGTCTGCAGCACGGCGACCCGCTCGGCCACCTCCTTGGCCCCGGCGGACAGCCGGGCGACGCGCTCCTGCACCGAGGCGCGTACGCCGCTCGGCACGTCCAGCTCCTCCAGGGCGCGGCGCGCCCAGCCGCCCTCCCACCTGATGAGCGTGCCGCGGGTGCGCAGCAGCGCCAGCAGCTCCTGGACGGCGAGCGGCAGCCCGGACGCCCGCGCGCACAGGTGCTCGGCGAACTCGGCCGTCACCTCCTCCGCCCCGAGGATGGCCGAGGCCATGACCCGGGTCTGGGCGGCGTCGAGCGGCGGCAGCACCAGGTGCTCGCGCCGGATCGCGTCAGGGAGGCGGGCGGTGATCCCCCGGACCGCGGCCGGCGCCTCCTCCTCCCGGTAGGTCAGAACCACCCGGAGCGTGCCGGGCGGCGTTCCCGGCAGCACGGACATCAGGTAGGTCAGGAACTCGACCGTCTGCCCGTCCGCCCAGTGCAGGTCCTCCACGACCAGGACGGCGGGGCCGAGCGCGGTCAGGACCTCTTCGAGCCCGCGGAAGACCCGGTGCCGTTCGGCCGCGCGGTCGTCCAGCGGGGGCGGCGCGGGCGGCAGCGCCGCGGCCAGCTCGGGCAGCAGCTCGCGCAGGGCTCCGGCGACCGGCGACAGGGCGGACTCGCCGAGGTCGGCGGCCCGGCCGCGCAGCGCCTCCACCAGCGCTCCCAGCGGGAACGGCTCCCTGATCTGCAGGCAGGCGCCGCGCAGCACCCGCAGGCCGGTCACGGCGGGGCCGTCCAGCAGCTCGGCGACGAGCCTGGACTTCCCGATCCCGGCCTCGCCCTCGACCACGGCCACGGCGGGGACCGGAGAGGTGACGGAGATCAGCTCGACGAGCCGGGCGAGCTCCTTCTCCCGCCCCACGAGTATCGGGGAGACCATCCGCCCAGCTTGCATCGCATCATTCAACTGCACCCGGAGTCATCGGGCAATGTCATGCCTCGTACTGGTCGTCCGGGTAAAGTCGCGCATGTGACGATCAGCAGCTCTTTGTGGTCATTCGCGCTCGTCGTCGGGTTGCTCACCCTCACTCCGGGGCTCGACACCGCCCTGATCCTGCGGACCGCGGCACTCGGACGCCGCCGGGGCGCGTGGGGCGTGGTCCTGGGGATCCAGGCGGGCACGCTGGTGTGGGGCGCGCTCACCTCGCTCGGCGTGACGGCCGTGCTCACCGCCTCGCACCTCGCGTACGAGGCGCTGCGGTGGGCGGGGGCGGCGTACCTGGTGTGGATGGGCGCCCGGATGCTGATCGGCACCTTCCGCAGGGAGGAGCCCGGACCGGATGCCGCCCCCGTGTCGGAGGACACCCTGACGCGCGGCTTCCGTCAGGGCCTCACGACGAACCTGCTCAACCCGAAGGTGGGCGCGTTCTACGTCGCCGTGCTGCCGCAGTTCATCCCGGCGGGGGCCGCCCCTCTGGCGATGGGGGTGCTGCTCGCCTCGGTCCACGCCGTGCTCGGGCTGGTCTGGTCGACGGTGCTGGTCGCCTTCGCCCGCGTCCTGCGCGAACGGCTGAGGACGACCCGCGCGAGGCGGCTGCTGGACCGGGTCACCGGCACGGTGATCGCCGCCTTCGGCGTCCGGCTCGCGCTCGGCGACTGAGCCGCCCCGGGCGGGGCTACCAGCCGATCTCGTCGCAGCCGGTGTGGTCGTGCGGCTCCACCTGAAGGGTGGCGTGGGCGACGCCGTGCCGCCGGCGGAGCAGGTCGCGGGCCTGGTCGAGCACCGCGTGGTGGTCGTCCTGGTCGGCCGTGACGAGGTGGGCGGTGGCGACGTTCATGCCGGAGGTGAGCGTCCACAGGTGCAGGTCGTGGACGTCGCGCACGCCCTCGATGGCCGCGAGGTCAGCGGCGACGGCGGCGGCGTCGAGCCCTTCCGGCACGTGCTGCCCGAGCACGGCGAAGACCTCCCGGCCGAGCGAGACGGCCCGTACGGCGACGAACACCCCGATGGCCAGGGCGATCAGCGTGTCCCAGAACACCTGCCCGGTCGCCGCGATGAGCCAGCCCGCGACGATGACGCCGACCGAGCCGGCGGTGTCGGCGACGACCTCCAGGTAGGCGCCCTTGACGTTGAGGCTCTCGCGCGCGCCGGCGCGCAGCAGGACCAGCGCCACCAGGTTGACCGCCAGACCGATCGCGCCGACGACGAGCATCGGCCCGGCGGAGACCTCGGCCTGCCCGCCGATACGGCCGATCGCCTCGGCGACCACGTAGACCGCGACGCCCAGCATGAGCACCACGGCCAGCAGCGAGGCGAACACCTCGGCCCGGTAGGAGCCGTAGCTGCGCCGGCCGGTGGTGTCGGGGCGGGTGGCGATCCGGGTGGCGACCAGCGCCGCGCCGAGCGTGACCACGTCGGCGGCCATGTGCCCGGCGTCCGACATCAGGGCCAGCGAGCCGGAGAGCAGCCCGTAGACCAGCTCGACCACGAAGAAGCAGCCGATGAGGGCGAACGCGAGCGCCAGCCGCCAGCGGTGCCGCCCGGCCGCATGGCCGTGCCCATGTCCCTGCCCGTGTCCCGCGCCCATCACCGGTCTCCGGAGCGTTCGGGGTGGATGGCGTCGGTGTGCTCGGTGTGGGCGAGCGCCAGGTCGAGCAGCATCCGTACGTGCGGGTCGGCCAGCCGGTAGTAGGCCATCCGGCCCGCCCGGCGGGCGGCGACGATACGGTGCGCGCGCAGCAGCCGCAGGGCGTGGGAGACGGCGGACTCGCTCTGGCCGGTGACGGCGGCGAGGTCGCACACGCACAGCTCGCCCTCCAGGAGGGCGACGAGCAGCTTCAGCCGGTTCGTGTCCGACAGCAGGCCGAAGACGTCGGCCGTGTCGGCGAGGTCGTCGCCGGGCGGCATCCGCTCGCGCACCGCGGCGACCCGGTCGGCGTCCACGACCTTGAGTGCACAGCCGTCCACGGCGGTCACGCTCACATCTGAAGACTTGTTCATATATCTATTGTGTCGCTGGCACAGAGGTTGTCAACAGATCCAAAAGGGGCCAACTTTCGTTTGACGGAACGATGGTCTAATGTTCGGAACGTGTCGCGAGCCACTCCTGACGATCCCGCCGCCGAGACCCGGCTCGTCGGGGCCGACCGCGTGCTCGCGGTGCTCGCCGAGCTGGCCCGCCACCCCGACGGCATCGGGCTGGAGGAGATGGCGCGGGCCGTGGCGAGCCCGAAGCCGACCGTGCACCGCGCGCTGGCGGCGCTGCGCAGGGCCGGGTTCGCCGCGCAGCACGGCCACGGCCGCTACGTGCTGGGCGACGAGTTCCTGCGGATGGCCTTCGCGCACCACGAGGAGCGGCCCGACCACGTCCGCGTCACCCCGATGCTCAAGGCGCTCTGCGACCGGCACGGCGAGACCGTGCACTACGCGGTGCTGGACGGGGCCTCGGTGGTCTACCGGTCCAAGCTGGATCCCCCGATGGGCGCGGTGCGGCTGACGTCCGTCGTGGGCGGGCGCAACCCGGCGCACTGCACCGCGGTCGGCAAGGTGCTGCTGGCCCACGCCTTACCCGACGAGGACGCGGTCCGCGCCTGGGTGGGCGGCCGTACGCTGGAACGCCGCACCGAGCGCTCGATCGGCACGGCCGGCGAGCTGCACGCCGAGCTGGCCCGCGTCCGCGAGCAGGGCTACGCGGCCGACGACCAGGAGAACGAGCCGGGCGTCAACTGCGTGGCGGTCCCCGCCTACCTGACCTCGCCCACCTCTCCCAGCGGCGCGATCAGCGTCAGCGGCCTGGCCTACCGCACCCCGCTGCGCGCCCTGATCGACGACCTGCCCGCCATCCGCGCCATCGTCACCGGAGAGGACCCTTCGTGAACATCACCGCCGGTGTCCGCGGCCTGCCCATGCCCTGCTGGAACCCCCTCTGAGAGAGAGACCCGTGTACCTCATGCGCATCGGCGCTCCCGGCGCCGAGAAGCCCGTCGTCCGCGTGGACGAACGGCACTACGTCGACGTCTCCGACATCACCCCCGACTTCGACGAGCGGTTCTTCGCCGCGGGCGGCCCCGCCCTGCTCGCCGAGCGGGTCGCGGCCGGGGAGCGGCGCGCGTTCGCCGGCGAGCGGATCGGCGCGCCGATCGCCCGTCCCCACCAGATCCTGTGCATCGGGCTCAACTACAGCGACCACGCCGCCGAGACCGGCCAGGCGGTGCCGGCCGAGCCGATCCTGTTCACCAAGTCGCCCAACACGCTGGTCGGCCCGAACGACGACGTACGCATCCCGCGCGGCTCCACCAAGACCGACTGGGAGGTGGAGCTGGGCATCGTCATCGGCAGGCGCACCTCCTACCTCGACTCGGTCGAGGAGGCGAAGGACGTGATCGCCGGCTACTGCGTGGTCAACGACGTCAGCGAGCGGGCGTTCCAGATGGAGCGCGGCGGGCAGTGGAGCAAGGGCAAGTCCGCCGAGACCTTCAACCCGGCCGGCCCGTGGCTGGTCACCCCCGACGAGCTCGCCGACGTCAGGAACCTCGGCATGTGGCTCGACGTCAACGGGGTGCGCCGGCAGACCGGCACCACCAAGACCATGATCTTCGACCCGTACGTCATCGTGCACCATCTGAGCCAGTTCATGGTGCTGGAGCCGGGCGACCTGATCAACACCGGCACCCCGCCGGGCGTCGGCATGGGCCACGACCCGCAGATCTGGCTCCAGCCGGGCGACGTGATGGAGCTCGGCATCGAAGGACTCGGCAGCCAGCGCCAGAACGTCGTCGGGCCGCGCTAGCGCCCGGCCCCCGCACCATCAGCACGTCCCCACCGAAGAGAGCATGACCGTGACCCACGCCCGACCGCCCCGTCTGACCGCCCCCGACCCCGCCGTCCTGTCCCGCGTGGAGGCGGCCGTGCCGGGCATCGCCAGGACCAGGGCGAGCGACCGGCTCGGCATGGCCCACGACGCCTCGCACTACCTGCTCACCCCGGAGGCGGTGCTGGTGCCGGAGAGCGCCGGGCAGGTGGCGGCGCTGCTGCGGACCGGGCTGCCGCTGACGTTCCGCTCCGGCGGCACCAGCCTCAGCGGTCAGGGCGTGAGCGAGCACCTGCTGGTGGACACGCGCCGGCACTTCAGGGACATCGAGGTGCTGGACGGCGGCGCGCGGGTACGGGTGCAGCCGGGCGCGGTCCTGCGCCAGGTCAACGCCCGCCTCGCGCCCTACGGCCGCAAGCTCGGCCCCGACCCGGCGAGCGAGTCGGCGTGCACGATCGGCGGCGTGGTCGCCAACAACTCCAGCGGCATGACCTGCGGCACCCACGCGAACACGTACCGGATGCTGGAGTCGATGACGCTCGTGCTGGCGAGCGGCACCGTCGTCGACACCGGCGCGCCGGACGCCGACGAGCGGCTGCGCGCGCTCGAACCCGAGCTGGCCGAGGGCCTGCTGCGGCTGCGCGACCGGGTGCGGGGCAACCCCGACTCGGTGCGGCGGGTCCAGGCGCAGTTCTCGCTGAAGAACACCATGGGCTACGGCCTCAACAGCTTCCTCGACCACGACTCCCCCGCGCAGATCCTCGCCCACCTGGTCATCGGCAGCGAGGGCACGCTCGGCTTCGTCGCCGAGGCGGTCCTGCGCACCGTCCCCGCGCATCCGCTGGCCGCCACGGGGCTGCTCGTCTTCCCCTCCCTGGGGCGGGCGATGGCCGCCATGCCGGAGCTGGTGGCCGCGGAGCCGGCCGCGGTCGAGCTGCTGGACGCCGAGTCGCTGCGGGTCGCCCAGGCCGACCCGAAGGCCGACGACGTGCTGCGCTCGATGGAGGTCGCCGGGCACGCGGCCCTGCTGATCGAGTGGCAGGAGTCCGACGCCGGCGTGCTGGCCGGGCGGGAGCGGGCCGCCGAGGAGGTGTTCGGCGCGCTGGAGCTGGCCGCGCCGGCCCGGCTGAGCCGCGACGCCGGCGGCCGGGCCGCGCTCTGGCACATCCGCAAGGGCCTGTACGCCGCCGTCGCCGGCGCCCGCCCCTCCGGCACCACGGCCCTGCTGGAGGACGTCGCCGTGCCGGTGCCCGCCCTGGCGGACCTGTGCGAGGAGCTGAACGCGCTGTTCGCCAAGCACCGCTACGAGCGCAGCGTCGTCTTCGGCCACGCCAAGGACGGCAACCTGCACTTCATGCTGAACGAGCGCTTCGCCACCGACCTGGAGCGCTACGCCGACTTCACCGAGGACCTGGTGACCGCCGTGCTGGAGCGCGGCGGCACGCTGAAGGCCGAGCACGGCACCGGCCGGGTCATGGCGCCGTTCGTCCGCCGCCAGTACGGCGACGAGCTGTACGAGGTGATGCGCGAGGTCAAGCGCCTGTGCGACCCGGCGGGCACGCTCAACCCCGGCGTCGTGCTCACCGACACCGACGACGCGCACCTGCGCGACCTCAAGAACGTGGTCACCGTCGAGCCCGAGGTCGACCGGTGCGTCGAGTGCGGCTACTGCGAGCCGGTCTGCCCCAGCCGCGATCTGACCACCACGCCCCGCCAGCGCATCGTGCTGCGCCGCGAGCTGGCCGCCGCCCGCGAGGCGGGCGACCGCGCGCTCGCCCGCGCGCTGGAGGCCGACTACGGCTACGACGCGGTGGACACCTGCGCCGTGGACGGCATGTGCGCGACCGCCTGCCCCGTCGGCATCAACACCGGCGACCTGACCAAGCGGCTGCGCGCCGAGCGCCACGGCCGCGCGGCCCGCGCCGGCTGGAACGGCGCCGCCAAGCACTGGGACGGCGTCACCCGGGCGATGAACCTGGCCCTCGACACCGCGGCGGCGGTCCCGCCCGCGCTGGCCGAGGGCGCGAGCCGGGCGGCCCGCGCCGTCACGAGCGCCGAGGCGGTGCCCCGGTGGAGCCGTGACCTGCCCCGGGGCGGGAAGCCCCGCCTCCCGGTCCCGGCCGCCGCGCCCGACGCCGTCTACCTGCCGTCCTGCCTGAACACGATGTTCGCCCCCGCCGACGGCGGGCCCGGCGTGATGGCCGCGGTGCGGCGTCTGGCCGAGCGGGCCGGGGTCACGCTGCGCGTCCCCGAGGGGGTCGCGGGCCTGTGCTGCGGCACCCCCTGGTCGTCGAAGGGTTACGCCGACGGGCAGCGGACGATGGGCGAGCGCGTCCGCGAGGCGCTGCGGGAGGCCACGGACGGCGGGCGGCTCCCGGTGATCACCGACGCCGCCTCCTGCACCGAGGGTTTCCACCGCCTCGGCCTGGAGGCGGCGGGTGTGCGGGTCGTGGACGCGGTCGCGTACGCCGCCGAGCACCTGCTCCCCCGCCTGACCGTCACCCGCCGCCTGCCCTCGCTGGCGCTGCACCCCACCTGCTCCTCCACGCAGCTCGGCCTGGACGCGGCGATCAACCTGATCGCCGAGGCCGTGGCCGAGGAGGTCGTCGTCCCCCAGGGCTGGCAGTGCTGCGCCTTCGCCGGTGACCGCGGCCTGCTGCATCCGGAGCTGACGGCCTCCGCGACCCGGGCCGAGGCCGCCGCGGTGCGGGCCGGGAAGCACGCGGCGCACGCCTCGGTCAACCGTACGTGTGAGCTCGGCCTGACCCGCGCCACCGGGGAGCCCTATCACCACCTGCTCGAACTCCTCGACCGGTGCACGGGTTCCGCATAGGGAGGTCAGCTCGTGGTGAGCGTGAGGACCTCCGGGGCGTAGTCGTGGCGGACGCCGTCGGTCCCGTGGAAGACGATCCTCTGCGTGCTCCCCGTGCCGGCCAGCACCGAGAGCGGCACCGACCACCGGTGGACGCCGTTCGAGACCAGCGGGCCGACGCCGGCCACCGCGCTCCACGACCAGTCACCGGGCGCGCCGGTCTTCCGGAACAGGGTGTCGTTCTCGATCATGTACTCGGCGCCGATGGTGTACACCGGCCAGCCCGTCCGGTGGTCCTCGTCGGTGTCGATGAAGACGTGGCGCTGCGCGTACGGCAGGGCGAACCGGGCCTGGTAGATCGCCTCGCCCCCGCTCGCCGACGCCGTCGCGCCGCTGATCGGGCCCGGGTCGGCCGTCACCGAGACCGCGCCCGACCGCGCCGAGACCCGGTCGGTCGTGTCGCGGGCCCGCACCGTGAAGCCGTAGGTGCCGCCGAGGGTCAGGCCGCCCACGGTGACGCCGGTCAGCGTGCCGGGCACGGCCAGCTCGCGCACGCCGTCCCGGTAGACGTCGTAGTACTGGACGCGGTCGCCGGGGTCGGCGTCGGTGGACGGCGTCCAGCTCAGCCTGACACTGGTCGGGCCGACGTCCGAGGCGACCGGGGTGCCGGGCGTCGTCGGGGCGTTCGCGCTGGCCGCGGCGGTGGTCACGGTCAGCGCCCGGCTCGCCTCCGAGGTCCTGCCGGCCTTGTCGCGCGCCTTGACGGTGAAGGTGTAGGAGGTGGCGGGCGCGAGTCCGGCCACGTCGTACGTGGTCGCCGCCGGCGCGAAGTCGGCCTGCGTGCCGATCTTCACGCCGTCCTGGTGGACGTCGTAGCCGACCGCGCCGGGGCAGAGGGCCGAGGTCCAGCTCAGGCGCAGGCTCGTGGCCGTCACCTGGCTCGCCGCCGGTCTGGGGGGCGTCGCCGGGACCGCGCCGCCGCTGCCCTTGGCCGCCGTGACCTGCGCCGTGTGGTACGGCGGCAGCCGGTCCCACGGGTTGGGCAGCACGTCGTCGGTCACGTACACGTAGCCCGCGTTGTTGGCCTTGGACAGGCTCATCACGGTGGCCAGCCCCGACGCGGGCACGTCGTAGACCAGGTGCCAGATGCGGCGGGGGTCGTGGCGGGCCTCCCACGCCGCCGGCAGGTACGGCCCCTGCCGGTCGAGATAGGAGCCGTAGGGGCCCTCGAAGGTGACGAGGATGTCGGCGGCGTCCGCGTAGCACGAATGCGGGGAGACGCCCGGGTTGACGATGGTGGTCGCCCCCGGGTGGTACTTCTTCACGTACGCGGTGGCCTCGCGGTAGAGGCTCACCCAGGCGTCGCCGACGCCCGCCGGGCCGCAGAGGCTCTGCGCCTGGTCGAAGAAGATGCCGTCGATCGAGGAGCCGTAGAACCGGTACCACGTGTTGACGTCGGACTGGATCTGCGCCCGCCAGTCGTCGGCCGAGACCGAGCCGAGCCGGGTGCCGAAGCCGGTGGTGCCGAAGTAGCCGGTGTCCACGTACCCGATGACCTTGATGCCGGCGTCGTGCGCCGCGGCCAACGCGCTGGTGTAGGCGGGCTTGGCCGCGTCGTCCGGGCCGTTGGCGACGTTCGCGACCAGGATGCCGGGCTTGCCGGCCGCGGTGTTCATGAGGCTCCAGTCGGCGGCGGTGTCGCCGCTCGGCAGGAAGTAGGCGGGCACCGCGACGCGCTGGCCGAGCACGGCGTCCGCCGCCTGGGCGGGCGCGGCGGCCGGCAGCGGAAGGGCCAGGAGCACGGCTGCGAGCACCGTGCGCAGGCGGAAAGCGGGCATGTGCGGCCTCTCTCGCTGGAATCAGGGCGTTCACGCCACCACGACCCTGCCACGACCACCGCCATGCCGCCACGTTAAGAGACCATTTCATCACAGAAAGTCGTCAAGAGGTACGGGTCCGCCGGGGCCGGGGCGGCAGCCGCAGGGCCATGACCGCGATGTCGTCCAGACCGGTCGTCGGAAGGTCGTCCAGCAGGGCGTCGCAGAAGCTGTCCACGGGCCGGGCGGCGAGCCGCTCGGCGGCCAGCCGGAGCCGTTCCAGACCGCGGTCCAGGTGCTCGCCCGGCTGCTCCACGAGGCCGTCGGTGTAGAGCAGGAGCGTGCCGCCCGGCGGCAGCGGCTCCTTCCCCGACGGGCGGTGCCCGCCGGGGGTGAGACCGAGCAGGGGGCTCACGGCCTCCTCCAGGAAGCGGCCCTGGCCACCGGGCTCGACCAGCAGCGGCGGCGGGTGGCCCGCCACCGCGTAGTCCAGCCGGTAGCCGTCGCCGGCGGGCTCCACGCGGGCGCACACGCAGGTCGCGGTGATCTCGCCGGCCAGCGACTCCATCGCGGTGTCGAGCCGGGCCAGGACGTCCCCCGGCGGCTCGCGCCGGTCCATGGCGAGGGCGCGCAGCATGTTGCGGAGCTGGCTCATGGAGACGGCCGCGTTCAGGTCGTGGCCGGCCACGTCGCCGATCACGAGCACCGGGATGCCGTCGGGCAGGACGAAGGAGTCGTACCAGTCGCCGCCGATCTCCGCGGCGGCCGGGCTCGCCCGATAGCGGGCCACGATGCGCAGGTCGGGCAGGCGGGGCGGCTCGGCCAGCAGGCTGTACTGCAGGGCCAGCGCGACCTGCTGGGTCCGCTGGAACCGGATGGCCCGGCTCAGCGCGTCGTGGGTGTGGTCGAACATCAGGTCCAGCAGCCTGGCGTCCTCCTCGCCGATGGGCGGGCGGTCCCCGCAGGTCACGGCGACGACCACGGCGGGCACGGTCCCGTCGACCACGACAGGCAGGATCAGCGCGCCGTTGCCGCCGTTGTCAGCCAGCCACGACCGGGCCGCGTCGGGGACGACGCCCGGCGGCGGCGAGCCGGCCGGGAACGTCCTGCGCACGGGCCGGCGCCGCCGTACGGCCCTGACGAACGCGTGCCGCCCCGTCAGCCGCTCCTCGAAGTACGGCACCGGAGGCTCCAGGCCCTCGCGGACGGCGGTGGCCAGCCTCCTGACGATGAGCGGCTCCTCGCCCTGGCGTCCGTCGGAGAGGTCGGTGACGAGGTAGACGCTGCAGCCGTCGGCCATCTCCGGCACGATCACCCCGGCCAGCGCGTCCAGCATCTCCTCCAGGCTGCGCAACTGCCCCGTCGCCTCGGCGGCGCGGTCGAGCAGGCGCTGCGCCCGCTGCTCCCGCCACTGGTCCTCGATGTCGGTGCTCGACCCCACCCACTCGACCACCTGGCCGTCCTCGCAGATGGGCACGGCGCGGAGCTGGAAGTGCCGGTAGCCGCCGTACACGGTGCGCAGCCGGTAGACGTGCTCCCACGTCCTGCTGACGTCGTTGACGGCCCGCTCCCAGGATTTGATCGTGGCCCGGCGGTCGTCGGGATGGACCGCCCGCAGCCAGCCCTGGCCGCGGTACTCCTCCCACGTCTGGCCGGTCACCCGCTCCCAGTTCCGGCTCCGCTCACTGACGAAGCCGTCGCGGCTGGTGACCCAGATGATCGGCGCGCTGATCTCCATGAGGCTCGCCAGCCGGCGCAGGAGGCGGCGGCGCTCCTCGGCGACGGCGGCGATCCGGTGGGCGGCGCCGACCTGGTCGGTCACGTCGATCACCATGGCCAGCACGCCGTGGTCGCCGGGGCCGAAGGAGATCCGCGACAGGCTGGCGGTGAAGAACCGCTCGGGCTCGGGGCGCTCGCTGGAGGGCAGCTCGGGCTCGGCCAGGATCATGATCGGCTCGCCGGTGGCGTGGACGTGGTCCATGCGCGGGCGGTAGTAACGCCGCACGAACCTGGCGAACGACTCCTCCACCGACACCCTGCCCTCGGGGTCCCTGAACAGCGACCGGAACAGGGCGTTCGTGTAGACCAGCCGGTGGTCGGGGCCCCGCGTCACCACGACGCCGACCGGCGCGGGATCCAGCATCTCCAACGACAGACCGCTGTCCCCGCGGCCTTCATCCGCACCCATGGTGACCTCCCCCGATGGCCACGTGTACGGGGTGCCCTACCCGGTCAGGGGCGCTCGATGCCGCCCGCCGGATGTGCACGATGCACACGTTGTGTAGAGTGCAGCCGGACATTAACCCTAAAAGGGGACAAATTTGCACTCCGCACCTTCCTCGCGATCCGAGCTTCTCCAGCCGGGTCCAGAACCTGGCCGGTCGGACGGGTTGACGGGCCACCGGGGGTTAGTTCGTGGCACGAATTTCCCATACGCTGGGCGCGTGACAGGAGAAGAAGACGGACGGATCGGCGTGGTGGCCGCGCTGGTGCGCGGCGCGTTCCTGGTGAACGCCGTCTACACCGAGTCCGCCAGGGAGTTCGGCATCACCGCCCAGCAGGGGCAGTTGTTGTGCGTGCTGATGCCGGGGCCGTACGGGATGGGCGAGCTGGGCACGATGCTGGGGCTGGCCAAGTCCAGCCTGACCGGCCTGGTGGACCGCACCGAGCGCAACGGCCTGGTCCGGCGCGGGACGGACCCGCGCGACTCGCGGGCGGTGCGGATCGCGCTGACCAGGAAGGGCGCCGCGCTCGCCGAGCGGTTCTACGCCGAGACCTGCCGCCGGGTGGAGCGGCTGACGGCGGAGCTGTCCGACGCCGATCGCGAGACGCTCGCCGCGCTGCTCGGTTCCGTCGTGACGGCCAACAAGGTGCCCGTGGTGTTCCAGGAACCGGCTCCGGGAATTGAAGTTCGTGCCACGAACTAATATGGTTCGTAGCACGAACTGACTTTCCCCACGGAAGGCTTCATCATGTCCGCATCCGGCGTCGTCTTCGGTTTCGGCGCACCCAGCGGCGTCGGCGGGGCAGGCGAGCTGCTGCGCCTGGCCGAGCAGGCCGACCGCGACGGGCTCGACCTGTTCTCCCTGTCGGACCACCCCTACCTCGGCGGGCGCCTGGACGCCTACGCCGCCCTCGGCGTCGTCCTCGGCCGCACCCGGCATCTCGCCGGCCTGGTCAACGTCACCAACCTGCCGACCAGGCCCGCCCCCATGCTGGCCAGGACCGTCACGTCGCTGTCGGCGCTGGCGGACGGCCGCGTCGTGCTCGGCATGGGCGCGGGCGGCCTGTGGGACCGGATCGCCGACATGGGCGTGCCCCGGCTGTCGCCCGGCGCGGCCGTGGAGGCGTTCGAGGAGGCGATCGTCCTGGTCAGGCTGCTGTCCGGCGGCGGCCCGCCGGTCACCTTCGAGGGGCGCCACTACCAGGTGCACGGCATCGAGCCGGCCCCGGTGGCCGCTCCCCCGGTGTGGACCGGCTCCAACGGCCCGAAGTCGCTGGCCGCGACCGGCCGGGTGGCCGACGGCTGGATCCCCGGCCACGCCGCCGACTGGCTGAGCGAGCGCTACCGCAGCTCACGGCCCGTCATCGACGAGGCCGCGGCGGCCGTCGGCCGCGACCCGGGCGAGATCCGTACCGTCTACAACCTGCCCGGCCGCATCACCGACCGGCCGCTCGCCGCCACCCGCGACCGCGACGGCCGCTGGCTCGGCGGCTCGCCCGCCCAGTGGGCCGAGGAGCTGACCGGGGCCGTGCTCGACCACGGCGCGTCCGGCTTCATCCTCTTCTCCGCCGAGCAGGGCGTCGCCGACCAGGTCACGCTCGGCCGCTGGGCCGGGGAGATCGCCCCCGCCGTGCGCGAGGCGGTCGCCAAGGAGCGCGGCTGAGCGGGCGTTCATGAGCAGAAGTCGGTGATCGTACCGGTGAGCACGGCGGTCAGGCGGTCCACCGAGGCGAGGTCCGCCCACTCGCGGGCCGCGTGGGCGCCCTCGCCGTCCACGCCGAAGAGCAGGCAGGGGATGCCGGCGCGGTCCAGCAGGGCGGCGTCGGTCCAGAACGGCTCGCCGCGCACGGCGGGCGGGTGCCCGAGCACCGCCTCCGCGTTCCTCGTCACGGTGCGGACGATCGCGGACTCCGGGTCGGCCGCGAACGGCTCGCGGTGCAGGCCGCGGGTCAGGCGGTAGCGGAAATCGGGGACGGTGGCGGCCAGGCGGCCGAGCACCGCGGTCAGCTCCGCCTCGACCGTGGCGGCGTCCTCGCCGGGGACGGTGCGGCGTTCGAGGGTGATCTCGCAGTGTTCCGGATAGGTGGAGGGCTCCCGCCCGCCGGAGATGACCGAGGCGTGCACGGTGCCGGTGCCGAGCAGCGGGTGGGCCGGGCCCCGCGCGAGCCGCGCCCCCAGCTCCTCCAGGGCGACCAGGAAGTGCCCGGCCTTGGCGATCGCGTCGACGCCGAGATCGGGCCGCGAGCCGTGCGCGGCGCGGCCCTCGACGCGTACGCCGAACCAGGCGAAGCCCTTGTGAGCGAGCGTGACCTCCAGGTGGCTCGGCTCGGTGACGATCGCCGCGTCGGCGGTGTACGACTCCAGCACCTCCTCGGTGCCCGAGCTGCCGTGCTCCTCGTCGGCGACGCAGGCGAGAAGCACGTCGCCGCGCAGCGGCCCGCGAGCGGTGGCGCGGGCGGCGGCGATCATCATGGCCGCGAGGCCGCCCTTCATGTCGAAGGCGCCGCGGCCGTGCATGCGTCCGTCCCGGACCCTCGGTTCGAGAGGGTCGCCGTCGTAGCCGGTCAGCCCGACGGTGTCGAGGTGACCGTTGAGCATGAGCGAGCGGCCGCCGCCGGCGCCGCGGGCGATCGCGACGAGCGAGGGCCGGCCGGGGCGCCGCTCCAGGGTGTGCACCTCGAAGCCGCGCGCGGCCAGCCAGGCGGCGCAGAAGGCGGCGATCGCGCTCTCGCCCGCGCCGCCGGCCACGAGGTCCGGGTTGACGGAGTCGATGGCGATCAGCCGCGCCAGCAGGCCGGCGGGATCGTCATCCGGAGTCAAGGGCGTCTCGGGGAGCATGGCGTCCTCTCACCTGGGGGGTCAGGGCTCGGCGTACGGGTTGGCGTCCGGGCCCTCGGTGCTGAGCAGCACGGCCACCGAGTCGGGGCCGAGGCCCAGCGCCGCCCGGTGCCCGGCGCCGCCCTCGCCGCCGAGCAGCGCGCGCAGCCCGGCGAGGGCGGCGGCTCCGCAGGGCCCGGAGCGTACGCCGAGCGCGGCGAGGTCGGCGGCGGCGCGGGCGCTGTCGGCGTCGCGGACGGTCACCGCGGCGTCCAGCCCGTTCCGCAGGAAGGGCCAGGCGATGCTGGAGGGGGTGCCGCAGTTCAGCCCGGCCATGGTGGTCTCGCCGGTGGCGACGCTGACGGGCGCGCCCCGGGTGAGGCTCGCGAGCACGCACGCCGCGGCCTCCGGCTCGACGGCCACCAGCGCCGGGGGCTTCCCGGAGCGGCGGCTGCGGTAGTGGGCGACGACGGACTGCGCCAGCGACCCCACGCCGACCGGCACGGACACCAGGTCAGGCCCGTCGATCCCGGCGGCGGCGAGCTGCTCGTCGATCTCGACGCTCAGGGTGGAGTAGCCCTCGACGATCCAGCCGGGGACGCGCTCGTAGCCGGGCCAGGCGGTGTCCTGGACGAGGACCGCGTCCGGCGCGGACGCGGCCTCGGCGGCCAGGCGTACGGCCTCGTCGTAGGAGCCGGGGACCTCCGTCACCTCGGCCCCTTCGGCGGCGATGGCCGCGACGGCCCGCGGGTGCACCCCGCGCGGGACGAGGACGCGGGCACGCTGCCCGAGCAGGCGGGCCGTGCGGGCCACGGCCCTGCCGTGGTTGCCGTCGGTGGCGGTCACGAGGGTGACCGGGCCGTCCTGGTCGCGTTCCGCGAGCACCCGGTGCACAGCCCAGGACGCCCCGAGCGCCTTGAACGCGGGCAGCCCGAGCCGCCGCGACTCGTCCTTGACGAAGATCCGGCCGATCCCCAGCTCCGCCGCCTGCGGCGGCAGCTCGGTCAGCGGGGTGGGCGCGTAGCCGGGCAAGGAGGCGTGGAAGCGGCGCACCTCGGCGGGCGCGGGGGCGCATCTCCAGGCGCGGGCGGCGGGCGGCGCGAACCAGGGGCTGCGGAGGGAGGCGTTCTGCGGCACCTCCCCAGGGTGCACCGGTACGCGCCCGTCGCGCATCGGGACACGCGCTAAGATCACCCCCAGAAAGCGCTTTCCACACCCGTTCGACAGCAAGGTACGCATCGATGACCCACCCCGTCGTGCCCGCCATCGTCAACCTCGACGTCCCCGGACCGGTGATCAACCGGCACCTCTACGGCCACTTCGCCGAACACCTGGGCCGCTGCGTCTACGGCGGCTTCTACGTCGGCGAGGACAGCGACCTGCCCAACGCCGGCGGCATCCGCCTCGACGTCGTGGCGGCGCTGCGCGCCCTCGACATCCCCAACCTGCGCTGGCCGGGCGGCTGCTTCGCCGACGAGTACCACTGGATGGACGGCATCGGCCCGAAGGAGCGGCGCCCCTCGATGGTCAACACCCATTGGGGCAACGTCGAGGAGAACAACCACTTCGGCACGCACGAGTTCATGGAGCTGTGCGAGCTGCTCGGGGCGGAGCCGTACATCAGCGGCAACGTCGGCTCCGGCACGGTCAGGGAGATGAGCGACTGGGTGGAGTACCTCACCCGCGACGGCGACTCCCCCATGGTCCGGCTGCGCAAGGCCAACGGCCGCGAGCAGCCGTGGCGCGTGCGCTTCTGGGGGCTCGGCAACGAGGCGTGGGGCTGCGGCGGCCACATGCGCGCCGAGCAGTACGCCGCCGAGGCCCGCCGCTACGGCACCTACTGCCGCGACCACGGCGGCAACACGCTCTACCGCATCGCCGCGGGCGCCAACGGCGCCGACTACGCCTGGACCGAGACCCTGATGAAGCAGCTCGGCGACCTGGGCTGCGCCTACCGGCCCGCGCCGTTCATGCAGGCGCTGTCGTTCCACTACTACACGATCCCCGGCACCTGGCAGGACAAGGGCGCGGCCACCGTCTTCGACACCGACGACCACTACCGCACGATGGTCCAGGCCGCCCGCGTGGACGAGCTGATCACCGGCCACTCCAACGTCATGGACTGCTACGACCCGGGCAGGAACGTCGGCCTGGTGCTCGACGAATGGGGCACCTGGTGGAACGTCGAGCCGGGCACGAACCCGGGCTTCCTCTACCAGCAGAACACCCTGCGCGACGCGCTCGTGGCGAGCGTGCACTTCGACGTCTTCCACCGGCACGCCGGCCGCCTGGTCATGGCCAACATCGCCCAGACCGTCAACGTGCTCCAGGCCATGATCCTCACCGATCCGGACACCGGGGCGCTCGTCCTGACGCCGACGTACCACGTCTTCGAGATGAACAAGGGCCACCAGGACGCGGCCTCGCTGCGCGTGGACCTGCCCGCCGGCACGCCCGAGCGCGCGGTCGGCGACGCGCGGCTCGCCACCGTCTCGATGTCGGCCAGCCGTAAGGACGGCAGGGCGCTGTTCTCGCTGTCCAACCTGGACGCCGACGAGCCCGCCGAGGTCGAGCTGGACCTGCGCGGCGGCGCGCTGACGGAGGTGAGCGCGCGGATCCTCACCGCGGGCAGGCTCCAGGACCACAACACCCCGGACGCGCCCGGGGCCGTCGCGCCCCGACCGCACCAGGTGACGGCCACGCGGGCCGGCCTGCGGGTACACCTGCCCGCCGGCTCCTTCGTCACCGTGACGGGACGCCTGGCGGGGACGGGCTCCGACACATAGGGCCTTGACTCCCGGTGATGTTCGCGTTAACACTCGTGCACAACCCCCTTCGCTCGGCTGTTATCGCGAGCCCAGCCCAGCAGTGTTAGCGCTAACACATGCCCCGCCCCCCGACAGGAAGGGCCGTACCGCGATGTACCGCAGAAGAGCACTCGTCCTGCTCGCCGTCTTGTGCGCGGCGCTCGGCGTCGGCGTCTCCCCCGCCTCCGCCGCGAACACCGCCTACGTCTTCGCCTACTTCACCGAGTCCCCGAACATGAACGGCGCCAACTACGGCCTGCACCTCGCCGTCAGCCAGGACGGGCTCAACTGGACCCCGCTCAACCAGAACAACCCCGTGGTCACCCCGACCGCCGGCACGCTCGGCCTGCGCGACCCGTTCATCCTGCGCAAGCAGGACGGCACGTTCGTCGTCCTCGCCACCGACCTCAACGGCACCGACTTCGGGCAGAACAACCAGTACCTGCACGTGTGGGACTCCACCGACCTGACCGCCTTCACCGGCTACCGCCGGATCAGGATGCACAACCTGAACACCCACACCTGGGCCCCGACCGCCTTCTGGGACGCCTCCCGAGGCCAGTACGGCATCGTCTACTCCGCGAACAACGGCAGCACCGACGTCTTCATGGTCAACTACACGACCGACTTCCGCACCGTCACCGCCAACCAGGTCTACTTCAGCCCCGGCTTCCCCGTGCTGGACGGCGACATCGTCGTGGACGGCTCGACCTTCTACCTGTACTACAAGAACCTCTCCAACGGCCTGCTGTACGGCGCCCGCTCCAGCACCGGCGCCGCCAACAGCTACACCACCTACACGAGCGGCCTGCGCCAGGGCAACGCCATCGAGGCGCCGCTGCTCGTCAAGAACAACGACGGCAGCGGCTGGCGGCTGTGGGGCGACTCCTTCAGCCCGGTCAACAACGACTACTACGCCTGGTCCACCTCGAACGTCGGCGGCAACTCCTGGACCGCGCTGAACCAGCGCGCCTACACCCCGCCGCTGAACGCCAAGCACGGCTCCATCGCCGGGATCAGCACCGCCGAGTACAACGCCCTCGTCTCCCGCTGGGGGCTGCCGAGCTGGACGCGGCTGAAGTCGTCGAACTTCCCCGACCGCTACGTCCGCCACTTCGACTACGCGGGGCGGCTGGACGCCTATCCCTTCGACCCGTACCAGGACCAGCTCTGGCGGATGGTGCCCGGACTGTCCGACTCGGCCGGGGTGTCGTTCGAGTCGGTCAACTATCCCGGCCGCTACCTGCGGCACTACGACTACGCGATCCGGCTGGACGCGAACGACGGCACCGCCACCTTCCGCGCCGACGCCACCTTCCACCGGGTCGCGGGGCTCGCGGACCCGGCCTGGTCGTCGTTCCGCTCCGCCAGCCACCCCGACCGCTACCTGCGGCATTACAACTATCTGCTGCGCATCGACCCGGTCAGCACCGCGACGGACCGGGAGGACGCGACGTTCCGCGTCACTCCCTGATCCGGGTGGCTCGGGGTCAGGAGCCGGAGCGCAGCAGCTCGGCGGCCTCCTGGTAGGCGGTGGCGGCCCGGTCGAAGTAGTCGTACAGGACCTCCAGCTGCTCCGGCGAGTAGCCGGCCAGGATCTCGCCGACCTTCTGCCGGGCGGGGGCCAGCGCCTGGTCGAGCCCGGCGGGCCGGCCCGCCGGCTCGACGATCACCTTGCGGCGGTCGTCGGGGGCGGGGACGCGACGGACGTAGCCGGCCTGCTCCAGCCGGTCGATGAGCCGGGTGGTCGGCCCGGTGGTCAGGCCGGTGCGGGCGCCCAGCTCGCCCGGGGTCATCGCGCCGGCCAGTTCGAGGACGTTGAGCGCGTACAGGTCGGTGGCGCCGAGGTCGCACGCCTTGGCGCCGGCCTGGCCGTGCAGCATCACCGCGCTGAGATAGCGCCGGTAGCGCCGGCTCGCCTCCGCCTGTCCACCTGTCGTTGACACCCGGGTCCTCCGCTCCCTATTCTCTTCCTCAGAGAAGATAAATCTTCAGAGAAGAAACTTCTCCTCTGCAGGCACTACGATAGGGGCATCACCATGACCGGCACCACCGCTTCCTCCGACCTCGCCGCCATCACCGCCGTACTGCGGCGCAGCCAGGACGCCTGGAACGCCGGCGACGGCGCGGCCTACGGCGCCTGCTTCACCGACGACGCCACCGACGTCACCTTCGCCGGCACCATCTACCAGGGCAGCGCCGAGATCGGCCGGGCCCACCAGGCCCTGTTCGACAGCTTTCTCAAAGGCACCCGCCTGACCATCGAGATAGCCGGCCTCCGCCAGTACGGCGACACCGCCGTCGTGCTCACCCGCGGCGAGGTCGCCAAGGGCACCCCGAAGAAGCTCGGCAAGCTCGCCACCTACACCCTCGTCCGCCAGGCCGGCGGGCAGTGGCGCATCGCCGCCGTCCAGAAGACCAAGCACAAGCCCCTCATGGAGGCCGTCTCCTTCGCCTTCCAGCCCGCCACCCGGCCCGCGCCCGCGCCGCACGGCTGTCGCCGGCGCCGTACGACGATTCAGCAGAAAACGGGGAAGGGGTAGCGCGACCGCGAGGAGACGGAGGAGCCCGACCGTGGCCGCGCACCAGGAAGTTCCGGACTACGGCCGGAGCTGGGCGGCGGTCGTGCTGAGCGAGCGCCTCGACGCGGCCACGGCGGCGGGGATCGAGCGGGAGCTGAAGCTCCTGCCCGGCGACGGCCCCCGGCTGATCCTGGAGGTGAGCCGGCTGGCGGACCTCGACGACCACGGGTACGAGATGCTGGTGAGCCTGGCGGACGCGGTGCGCGAGCGGGGCGGGCGGATGGCGGTGGCCGGCGCGCGGGGCGGCACGCTGCGCGCCCTGACCCGGCCGGGGCTGCGCGGCCGGCTGGCGTTGTTCGCCACCGTGGCCGAGGCGGTGCTCGACCTGGACGACGGCTCCGCGCCCGGAGGATCACCGGCATAGCCTGGGGCGCATGGTGAAATACGCGGTCGGACTGCCGAACGTCGGCGAGTTCGGCGACCCTCAGGTGCTGACGGAGCTGGGCGTGGCGGCCGAGGAGCACGGCTGGGACGGGGTGTTCCTGTGGGACCACCTGCTCTACCACGACCGGGAGTGGCCGGTCGTGAGCCCGACGGTGGTGTTGTCGGCGATCGCCGCGCGCACCCGGCGGGTCCGGATCGGCGTGCTGATGACGGCCCTGCCCCGGCGGCGGGTGCAGACGGTGGCGAAGGAGACCGCGACGCTGGACCTGCTGTCCGGCGGGCGGCTGGTCGTCGGCGCCGGTCTCGGCTCGATGGACGCCGAGTACGCGGAGTTCGGCGAGGACCCCGACCTGAAGGTGCGCGCCGCCCGGCTGGACGAGGGCCTGGCGGACCTGACCCGGCTCTGGGCGGAGCTGCCGCCGGCCCCGGTGCAACGGCCGCGGATCCCCGTGTGGTGCCCGGGGCGGTGGCCGGTGCGGGCCGGGTTCCGGCGGGCGGTCCGGTGGGACGGGGCGATGCCGACCTTCCGCGAGTACGGGCAGGAGCGGGGGCCGGTGCCCGCCGCGGAGTTCGCCCGCGTGGTGGACTTCCTGGGCGAGCAGCGGGGCTCGCTGGACGGCTTCGACATCGCGCTGGAGGGCCGGGCCGCGGACGGGCTCGTGGAGGCGTACGCGGAGGCGGGCATGACGTGGTTTGTGGAGGCGATGGGCTGGTGGCGGGGCGGCGTCGCCAACGCCCGCGCCACCATCGCCGCCGGCCCGCCCCGCTGACCCGCCCGCCCGTTCACCCGCCCGGCAGGGCCCGTCATCCCCGATCGGCGGGGCAGGCCGCTCCGGCGGCCAGGCGGGCCTCGATCTCGGCGGCCGTCAGCACCAGCGCGAAGCCCTTGCGCAGGACGGCGAGCTCCGGCTCCTGCCGCGTCTCGTCGTCGGTGGCCGTGACGTCCGCGCCGAACACGACCCGGTAGCCCCGCTCGTACGCCTGCCGCGCCGTCGTGCCGCAGCAGTAGTTGGTCAGCGTGCCGGTGACGATGACGGTGTCGCGGCCGAGATTGCGCAGGATCGTGTCGAGCGGGGTGTCGTAGAAGGCGCCGTAGGACGGCTTGCGGATGAGCACCTCACCGTCCCGGTGGCCCATCGCGTCCCAGACCGCCGCCGGGCCGGGCCTCCGCCAGCCGGTGTCGCCGTGCGGCAGGTACGCCAGCGCCTGCGGCCGGTCCAGGCCGAGGTGGGTGTCGTCGAAGATGGTCCAGATCACCGGCACGCCCGCCTCTCTGCACCGATCGGCGAGCCCGCGCAGCCGCGGGGCCATCCGGGTGGCGGCCGGCACCCAGTACGGGCTCCAGCCCGGCCGGACGAACTCGTCCTGCATGTCGATGACCAGCAGCGCCGCCCGCTCGGCGCGGAGCTCGAACGTGGCCCGCCCGCGCTCGTAGGCGTCCCTGGCCCGCGCCGTCACCCACTCCTCGGTGTACTCCCCCATCGCCACTCCTATATCGATTCGAGGTATGTCGATTCGATGTGGCAGGATAACACCATGCTCGAACTGGCGATCCTGGGATTCCTGGCGGAAGGCCCGCTGCACGGCTACGAGCTGCGCCGCCGGGTCGCGGCCCTGTCCGGCCACACCCGCCCGGTCAGCGACGGCAGCCTCTACCCGGCGATCAACCGGCTGGCGAGAGCCGGCCTCCTGGAGCGGCGCGCCGAGCCGGGTGCCTCCGCCGCGCAGCGCCAGACGCTCAGCCTGACCGGGGAGGGCCGCGCCGACCTGCTACGGCGGCTGCGCGACCCGGCGGAGCACGACATCACCGACAGCACCCGGTTCTTCACGATCCTCGCGTTCCTGTCGCTGCTGCCGGACGTCGCCGACCAGCACGCCGTGCTGCGCCGGCGGCTGGAGTTCCTGGAGCGGCCCGCCGGCTTCTTCTACGACGGCGACCGGCCGCTCGCCGCCCGCGACCTGGCCGACCCCTACCGGCGCGGCATGCTCGTCGTCGCGCGCGCCACCAGCCGCGCCGAACGCGACTGGCTGCACGAGATCCTGTCCGCCTGACGCCCTCCTGGACGCGAGTGTCGCCCTGTGGATCTTTGATCTTCATGGGTTGGGCGCTAATGTCGCGGTTGACAGAAATGCGTGAAGGACGGTGGAGCCGGGTGGCCGAGACGAGGGGCGTGTTACTGCCCGCCTATGTGGTGGCCGACGAGTCCGCCTCCATGGGGCCGCACCACCAGGCCCTGTCGGCGGGGCTCGCGTCCCTGTGCAACGGGCTGCGCGCGGAGCCGATGATCGCGGCGAAGGTGCGGCTGGCCATCCTCGGCTTCTCCGACGACGTGCAACTGCGGCAGGGCCTCAGCGACATGCGGACGGTCGAGCGGCTGCCCGTGCTCGCCGTACGCGGGGCGACCAACTACGGCGCGGCCTTCGCCGACCTCGCGGGGCGCATCCCGCACGACATCCAGTGGCTCAAGAACGAGGGCTACAAGGTGCACCGCCCGGTGGCGTTCTTCCTGAGCGACGGCCAGCCCACCGACGGGCGGCACTGGCACGAGCCGCACCGCAGGCTCGTCGACCGCGAGATCACGCCGTTCGCGCCCAACATCATCGCCTGCGGCATCGGCTCGGCGCGGGCCGACACGATGCTGCAGGTGGCCACCCGCAGGGAGTTCGCCTTCGTCGCGCTGCCCAGCGCCGACATCGGCACGGCGATCGCGGAGTTCTTCCACGCGCTGACGGCGAGCCTGGTCGCCTCCGGGCGGGCCCTGGCCGGCGGCGAGCCGCAGCTCGTGGTGACCCGGCCGGAGCAGTTCCGGCTGGCGATCGACGAGGTCTGACGGCGGCAGGAGCCAGGGAGGTTTCGGGGACGTGCACCGACCGCAGCGGCAGGCCGAGGGGACGCGGGCCTGGCAACGGGTCGTCATCGACGTCCCCGGCCCCTGGTTCGAGCCGACGCCCCCGCGCGTGACGGGCGGCACCTGCCCCGACGCCGAGTGCGACGGCTGGTCCGCCCCCGGCCTGACGCTCAGGTCCGCCTCGGTACGCGGCGAGCGGCACCGCTACTACCGCCAGCCCCGGCAGGACGCCACCTGCGCCGTGCTGCACGAGGAGAGCGGCGTCGTGGTGTTCGCCGTCGCCGACGGGCTGTCCAGCGCGAGCGCCGCGACGATCGGCGCGGCCGAGGCCTGCCGGGCGGCGGTCTGGGCGCTGCACGCGCAGCTCGACGAGGGCGGCACCGGCTTCCCCACCGGCTTTCACGCCGACTTTCACCTCGACTTTCACGCCGCCGCCAGGTACGCTGCGGAGACCCTGCACCGGCAGGCCGCCGCCCTCCTGCGCCGCGAACCCGGCCTCGCGCAGGTCGAGGAGCTGGTCGCCACCACCCTCGTGGCGGGCGTGGCCCGGCCGGGCGGGCACGGCGCGGAGGTCTCGCTGTTCCGGATCGGCGACTCGGCCGCCTGGACGCTCGACCCGGCCCGCGCCCGCTACCGGCCCCTGTTCGCGGCGAAGGCGGACGGGGACCTGGTCCCCACGTCGGTCGCCGCGCTGCCCAGGGTGCCCGAGCCGCTGGAGCGCTGGTCGGGCCGGCTCGCGCCCGGCGAGGTGCTGCTGGTCGGCACCGACGGGTTCGGCGACCCGCTCGGCGACGGCGACGGGCAGGTGGGCGCGCTGTTCGCCGAGCACCTGGCCGTGCCGCCGTCCCCGCTGTGGCTGGCCCACCTGCTGGACTTCTCCCGGGAGACGTTCGACGACGACCGGACGCTGCTGGCACTCTGGCCGCGAAGCGAGGCCCCCCGATGACCCGGACCGACCGCGACACGCTCACCCTCGGCCGCCGCCTCGGCCAGGGCGGCCAGGGCACCGTGCACGAGGTGCTCAACCGCCGCATCAACGGCCAGTGGGACGTCGCCTACAAGGAGTACGACCCCGGCGTCCTGGAGAGCCTCGACACCGCCGCGCTCGCCGCCATGACCGACCTCATCGGCCGGCTGCCGGGATGGGACGCCGCCTGGCTGTGCGACAAGACGGCCTGGCCGGCCGAGCTCGTGGAGACCGGCGGCGCGGTCAGCGGGTTCCTCATGCGGGCGGTGCCCCAGAGGTACTTCTTCGACCTGCGGACCCTGTCGGGCGCCGAGCGGCGGCCGGCGACGCTGGAGTTCCTGCTCAACGACGACGCGTACGTCGCCGGCATCGGCCTCAGGATCAGCGACCGGGACCGCCTGCTGCTCATGGCCGACCTGGCCGGCACGCTGGCCCGCCTGCACGCGATGGACATCGTCGTCGGCGACCTGTCGCCCAAGAACCTGCTGTTCTCCGCCGACGCGCCGCCGGAGTGCTTCCTCATCGACTGCGACGCGATGCGGCTGGCAGGCGCCGAGGCGATGCCGCAGGTGGAGACGCCAGACTGGCGGCTCCCCGAGGACGAGGAGAAGGGCACGCCGGGCGGCGACGCGTACAAGCTCGCGCTCCTGGTGGTGCGGATGTTCGCCCGCGACCAGAGCTCCACCGATCCCGGTCGGCTGGCCGCGGTCAGCCCGGCGCTGGCCGACCTCGCCGCGGCGGGACTGCAGAAGGAGCCCGCGCTGCGGCCGGGCCCGGAGCAGTGGGCGGCGGCGTTACGGGAGGCGGCGGGATCGGCCTCGGCCGTGCCCTCCCTTCCCCCACCGCCCCCGCCGCCCCCGCCCGGTCCGCCGGGGCCCGTGCCGCCGCCGGTGCAGGGGCGTCCCGGGTTCGTCGTCACCATGCCGAAGATGATCGCCATCGGCGCGGGCGCGGCGGTGGTCGGGCTGGCGTTCGTCCTGGTCGCCGTACTGGTGGGAAGGTCCCTGATCGTGACGCTGGAGGGTCCGGGGGACGCGGCGGGCGTGGACGTGACGTCATCCGGCAGCCCGCCCGTGCTCCCGGAGTCGCCCCCCTTCTCCCCCAGCCCTCCGCCCACGGAGCCGCCCACCCAGGAGCCGCCCACCCCGGAGCCCACCGAGGAGCCGTTCCGTCTCTCCGACCTCGACCTCCAGAGCACCGACCCGACCCCTGTCACGCCGTCGGCGCTGCTGCCGCAGTCCTTCAAGTCCGCGAAGGGCGTGCGCTACACCCTCCGGGCGAGCGGCGTGTCGAAGTGCCCGGACGCCTACCCCGACAGCAACGTCCGCTCCGCGCTGCGCAAGGCGAAGTGCAGCAAGATGATCAAGGGCGCGTACGTCAACCCGGGCGCGCCGGCGAACAAGCGGATCATGGTGTCCGTGTGGGTGGTGCCGCTGAAGAGCGACGAGCGGGCCGCCACCGCGTACGGGCGGCTGGAGAACGCCTACGCCGACGACTGGGGCATCGTGTGCCCCAAGAAGGGCCCCGGCTCCGGCCTCTGCCACACCACCTACTGGAACAACGCCCAGACGTGGGGCTGGGTCGGCTACACCCACCGCTATCTGCTGCACACCATGGCCATCTACACCAACCGCGCGAACTCCACCAAGGTGCGCCCCTGGCTCAAGGACGCCTCCAAGGCGGCGTTCCACGCGGTCGGCCCCATGGTCTACCACGACACGGACTGACGCTCCCGCAGCTCAGCGGGTAGGAGACCGGCCAGTGCCCTCGGCTTGGGCACGGACAGGAGCGTACCCATGAAGATCGTGGTCATCGGCGGCACCGGCCTGATCGGCTCGAAGGTGGTGGAGAGGCTCACCCAGGAGGGGCACGAGGCGGTGGCCGCGTCGCCGAGAACCGGCGTCAACGCCCTGACCGGCGAGGGGCTGGAGCAGGCGCTGGCCGGCGCGGGGGCGGTGGTCGACGTCTCCAACTCGCCGTCGTTCGAGCCGGCGGAGGTCATGGAGTTCTTCGAGACCTCCACCCGCAACCTGCTCGCGGCCGAGGCGGCGGCGGGCGTGGGCCACCACGTCGCGCTGTCGGTGGTGGGCACCGAGCGGATGCCGGACAACGGCTACTTCGCGGCGAAGATCGCCCAGGAGCGGCTGATCGAGAAGTCGGGCATCCCGTTCTCGCTGGTGCACGCGACACAGTTCTTCGAGTTCGCGCGGGCCATCGCCGACGAGGCGACGGTGGACGGCGAGGTGCACATCGCGCCGGTACGCTTCCAGCCGATCGCGGCCGACGACGTGGCCGACGCGGTCGCCCGCGCCGCCATGAGCGCGCCGCTGAACGGCCGGGTCGAGGTGGCCGGGCCGGACCAGTACCGGATGGACGAGTTCTTCCGCGAGGCGCTGCCCGCCTGGGGCGACCCGCGCGAGGTGGTCACCGACGAGCGGGCCCGCTACTTCGGCAGCGTGCCGGGCGATCAGACGCTGGTGCCCCGCGACGGCGCGAGTCTCGGCCGGATCCGCTACCGCGACTGGCTCGCCCGCTGACCGACGTGCCTCGCCCGCCCTGAGCCCTTGCCATGATGGGAGGGTGACCGTACAGGACGAGACCGCATCCCTGGTGGCTCGGCTGGAGTCGCTGCGCGGCCCGCTGACCGGCTACTGCTACCGCCTGCTCGGCGCGTCGGGCGAGGTCGACGACGCCGTGCAGGAGACCATGCTGCGGGCGTTCCGCGCGATCGGCGGCTACGACCCCGGCCGGGCCGGCCTGTCGACGTGGGTGCACAAGATCGCCACGAACGTCTGCCTCGACATGCTGCGCGGCGCCGAGCGGCGGGCGCTGCCGTGGGACATGGGGCCGGCCGCGACCGGCGGCGACCTCGGCGCTCCCCTGCCGCCCGGCCGGTGGGTGGAGCCGCCGCCCGGCCTCGGACCGGTGAGCGCGGACGATCCCGCCCACCTCGCGCTGCGGCACGAGACGCTGCGCCTGGCCTTCGTCGCCGCCCTGCAGTGGCTGCCGCCGCGCCAGCGGGCCGTGCTGGTGCTGCGGGACGTCCTCGGGTTCAGCGCCGTGGAGGCGGCCGAGGTCATGGAGACGTCGGTGGCGGCGGCCAACAGCGCGTTGCAGCGCGCGCGGGCGACGCTGGAGCAGCGCCGTCCGCGTCCCTCCGACCCGGCGGAGCCGGCCGACCCGGCCCAGCGCGACCTGCTGCGCCGCTACGTGCGCGCCTTCGAGACGCACGACGTGCGCGGGCTGGTGGACGTGCTGGCCGACGACGCCCGGTCGGGGATGCCGCCGTTCCCGTGGTGGCTGGACGGGCCGGCGGGCATCGCGGCGGTGCTGTCGGTCGCGGCCGACGCCTGCGCCGGGGACCGGCTCGTCCCGGGCGTGGTCGCCGGCGGGTGCTGGACGCTCGGACAGTACCGGCCGGACGCGGGCGGGGCGCTCAGGCCGTTCGCGCTGCTGGTGCTGGAGCTGCGCGGCGGGCGGATCGGCGACGTCGTCACCTATCTCGAGTACGGCGACCGGTTCGCCGCGTACGGCCTGCCCGTTTCTCTGTGAACCGATGAGTCCGGCTGCCGCCGGTCGTACAAGAGGCGACACGTACGACCGATCGGAAGGCCATCTTCATGTCATCGACCGACGCCGACCTGAGGCGGCACGTCCACGCCGAGCGCGAGCGGCTGGCCGGGCTGCTCGCCGGGCTCTCCCCGGAGGGCTGGGGCAGCCCGTCGCTGTGCTCGGGGTGGCGGGTGCGCGAGGTCGTCGCGCACATCACCGCGCCGTTCCGCACCAGTCTGCCCCGGGTCGTGGCGGGGCTGGTCGCGGCCCGTTTCTCCTTCGACCGCTACTCCGACCGGGCCGCCCGCGGCGACACCGCCCGCCTGTCCGACGCCGACCTGCTGGCGTGCCTGCGCGCGAACATCACCCACCCGTGGCGGCCGCCGGGCGGCGGGACCGGCGGAGCGCTGTCCCACGACACCATCCACGGCCTTGACATCACCGAGCCGCTGGGCCTGCCCGCGCCGCCCGTCGAGCGGATAGCCCTCGTGCTGGCCGGTACGAACCCCCGCAACCTTTCCTATTTCGGCGTCGATCTCACGGGCGTGCAGTTGCGCGGCGCCGACGCCGACGTGCGGGTGGGCACGGGCGAGCCGGTCGAACTGCCGGCCAAGGACATCCTGCTGACCATCACCGGCCGCCGTCCCCTGCCGTCCGTCACAACGTGACCGCTGCGGCCGTCCTGGCCTCGGCCAGGGCGGTCCGCTCCGCCTCCACCAGCCGCAGGCACGCGGCCGTCTCCTCCTCCACCCGCCGCTCGTCCCAGCCGAGCAGGCCGCCCATCAGCCGGGCGATCCGCGGCGCCGCCCGCTCGGCCAGCTCGCTCGACTCGATGAGCATCCGGGTACGCCGGGCGAGGACGTCCTCGGCGTGCAGCGCGCCCTCGTGGGTGACGGCGTAGCGGACCTCGGCCCGCAGCCACGGACCGGGCTCGATCAGCGGCTCGGCGAGCGAGCGGTCGCGGGCGACGAGGGCGAGCACCTCCAGGGCGAGCGTGCCGTAGCGGCGGACGAGGTGGCGCACGGTCTCGGGTTCGAGGTCGTGGTCCTCGGCCAGCCGCCCGACGGACGCCTCCAGCGCGGGCAGCCCGTCCGCGCCGACCAGCGGCAGCCGGTCGGTGACCGAGGCGGGCACGTCGTAGCCTTCGAGCGCGGTGTCGATCACGTCCTTAGCCATGATCCGGTACGTCGTGTACTTGCCGCCGGCGATCGCCGCCAGGCCGGGCACCGGCACGTCCACCACGTGCTCCCGCGACAGCTTCGCGGTGGAGGAGGTCTTGTCCGCGGCCACGAGCGGGCGCAGCCCGACGTAGAGGCCGACGACGTCGTCCCTGGTCAGCGGCCTGACCAGCACCTCGTTGGCGTGGTGGAGTATGTAGTCGATGTCCTCGCCGGTGGCGGCGGGCTCGGCGCGCTCGCCGTCCCAGTCGGTGTCGGTGGTGCCGACGATCCAGCGGCGCCCGGTCCACGGGATGATGAACAGCACGCTCTTCTCCGTGCGGATGATCATGCCGGTCTGGGAGTCGATGGCCTCGCCGGGCACCATGATGTGCACGCCCTTCGACATCCTGACCCGGAAGGCGGGCTCGGCGCCGCCCGGCAGGCTGGTCACGGGGCCGGTCCACACGCCCGCGCACACCACCACGGCGTCGGCCGAGACGTCGATCTGCGCGCCGCTCTCCTCGTCGCGGACACGGGCGCCGACGACACGCTCGCCGAACTCGTCCCTGGTCAGCGCCACCACCGAGGTACGGGTGGCGATGGCGGCGCCGTGCGCGGCCGCGGTGCGGGCCAGGGCGAGGGTGAAGCGGGCGTCGTCCACCTGCGCGTCGTAGTAGATGACGCCGCCGCTCAGCACGTCGGTCCGCAGGCCGGGCACCAGGCGGCGGGCCGCCTTCGGCGACAGGTTGCGGTGCCTGGGCATCGGATGGCGCACGCCCTCCAGGGCGTCGTACAACGTCAGGCCGGCCGTCACGTACGGCTGCTCGATCATCCGGTTGCGCACCGGGTAGAGGAACGTGACCGGCCGCACCAGGTGCGGGGCCAGCCGCGCGACCAGCAGGTCGCGCTCCTTCAGCGCCTCGCGCACGAGCTTGAAGTCGAACTGCTCCAGGTAGCGCAGCCCGCCGTGGATCAGTTTGCTGGACCGGCTCGACGTGCCGGCCGCGAGGTCGCGGCTCTCCACGAGGGCCACCCGCAGCCCGCGCGAGGCCGCGTCCAGGGCCGCGCCCGCCCCTGTCACCCCACCGCCGACCACCAGGACGTCGAAGGTCTGGGCCCGGAGCCGGTCGAGGCATTCCTGGCGGTCACGCGCGTCGAGCGCCCCGGTGATTCCCATCGCCTTGTCCTCACTTTCCGTAACTGATCATATTCGTACTGTATGCCTTCCCTGGAAGGGGGAAGGCTCACCTCAGCCGGAGAAGGAGCCCGGGAAGGGGACGGGGTGGCGCTGAGCAGCAGGAGGTTGGCCGGCGAGATGATCGCCGAGTTCGCCGGGACGATGGTGCTCATCGTGTTCGGCGTGGGCGTCGTCGCGCAGGTGGTCGCGGCCGAGCTGGGGAACCACGACAGCATCTCCTGGGCCTGGGGCATCGGGGTCGCGCTCGGCGTGTACGTCGCCGGCCGCACCACGGGCGCGCACCTCAACCCGGCGGTGACGCTGGGGTTCGCCGTCTTCCGCGGGTTCGAGTGGCACAAGGTGATGCCGTACGTGCTGGCGCAGACCGCGGGCGCCTTCGTCGGCGCGCTGCTGATCCGCTGGAACTACACCGAGGTGCTCGCCGCCGTCGACCCCGGCCACACGCTCAAGACGCAACTGGTGTTCTCGACGCTGCCGGGCAATGGCACGCTGCCGGTCGGCCAATGGGGCGCGCTGCGCGACCAGATCATCGGCACCGCCGTGCTGCTCTTCGTCATCTTCGCGCTGTCCGACACCCGCAACATAGCGCCCGGCGCGAACATGGGACCGTTCGTCATCGGCCTGCTCATCGTCGGCATCGGCATGGCGCTCGGCGCCGACGCCGGCTACGCCATCAACCCGGCCCGTGACTTCGGGCCGCGGCTGGCGAGCTTCCTCACCGGCTACCGCGGCGCCTGGCGCGACCAGTACGGCGACCTCTACTTCTGGGTGCCCATCGTGGGCCCGCTGATCGGCGGAGTAATCGGCGCGGGCCTCTACCAGGCGCTCATC
Source organism: Nonomuraea sp. LP-02 (assembly GCF_036289125.1). Taxonomy (NCBI): domain Bacteria; kingdom Bacillati; phylum Actinomycetota; class Actinomycetes; order Streptosporangiales; family Streptosporangiaceae; genus Nonomuraea; species Nonomuraea sp. LP-02. The sequence goes on from NZ_JAXCLK010000001.1 coordinate 2,787,815, forward strand.
GCCTGCCACCTCCCCCGCGACGAGGACCGCGACACCGTCAAGCCGTCCGACTGAGGGAGTACGACATGCCTGACTTCGTGGGCGCCGTGGACCAGGGCACGACGAGCACCCGCTTCATGATCTTCGACAGGGAGGGCGCCGAGGTCGCCAAGTTCCAGTTCGAGCACGAGCAGATCATGCCCAGGGCGGGCTGGGTGGAGCACAACCCCATCGAGATCTGGACCAGGACCGCCGCCGTGATCCAGACGACGCTCCAGCGCTCCGGGCTGCAGGACAGCGACCTCGCCGCGCTCGGCCTCACCAACCAGCGCGAGACCACCGTCGTGTGGAACCGGCGCACCGGGAGGCCGTACTACAACGCCATCGTCTGGCAGGACACCCGCACCGACGAGATCGCCGCCGCGCTGGACCGGGACGGCCGGGGCCAGGTCATCCGCGACCGTACGGGGCTCCGGCCGGAGGCGTACTTCTCGGGCGGCAAGATCCAGTGGATCCTGGAGAACGTCGACGGCGTGCGCGAGGCGGCCGAGCGCGGCGAGGCCGCCTTCGGCACCACCGACACCTGGACGCTGTGGAACCTCACCGGCGGGCGCAAGGGCGGCGTGCACATCACCGACGTGACCAACGCCAGCCGCACCATGCTGATGGACCTCGACACGCTCGACTGGGACGACGAGCTGCTGTCGTACTTCGGCGTGCCGCGCGCGATGCTGCCGGAGATCCGCCCGTCGTCCGACCCCGCCGCCTACGGCACCACCTACCGCTACGGCCCGCTCGGCGGCGAGGTGCCGATCACCGCGATACTCGGCGACCAGCAGGCCGCCACCGTCGGCCAGGTCTGCTTCTCGCCCGGCGAGGCCAAGAACACCTACGGCACCGGCAACTTCCTGCTGCTCAACACCGGCACCGAGCGGGTGCGCTCGGAGAGCGGCCTGCTCACCACCGTCGCCTACAAGTTCGGCGACCAGCCGGCCGTCTTCGCGCTGGAGGGCTCCATCGCGGTCACCGGCTCGGCCGTGCAGTGGCTGCGCGACCAGCTGCACGTCATCAACTCGGCGGCGCAGAGCGAGACGCTGGCGCGGCAGGTGAGCGACAACGGCGGCCTGTACTTCGTCCCGGCCTTCTCGGGGTTGTTCGCGCCGTACTGGCGGGCCGACGCGCGGGGCGCGATCGTCGGGCTGTCGCGCTACAACACCTCCGCCCATCTCGCGCGGGCCACGCTGGAGGCCATCTGCTACCAGAGCCGCGACGTGGTCGAGGCCATGCAGCGCGACTCCGGGGTGGTGCTGGACGTGCTCAGGGTGGACGGCGGCGTGACCGCGAACGCCCTGTGCATGCAGCTCCAGTCCGACATCCTCGGGGTGCCGGTGAGCCGGCCGATGGTGGCGGAGACGACCGCGCTCGGGGCGGCGTACGCGGCCGGGCTCGCGGTGGGCTACTGGCGCGACCAGGACGAGCTGCGCTCCCACTGGGCCGAGGACCGCCGCTGGGAGCCCACGTGGAGCGAGGAGCAGCGCGAGCGCGGGTACGCCGGCTGGAAGAAGGCCGTCACCAAGTCCTTCGACTGGCTGTGACGGGCGGCGCGGCGAACCGGGGCGGCTGAGCGCGGTGACGTCCCCCTACGGCCGCCGCGAGCTGACGGCTAGTGAGCCTGGCGGGCGAGCCAGTCGCGGTAGGTGGTGACGGCGATGAGGGCGCCTTCACCGGCGACGAGGGCGCGGCCCCGGGCGGCGGCGTACAGTCCGGCGCCGTCGTCGGTGACGACCTCGCGGCGGTCGCCGCGGGCGGCGAGGGTGATCCGGCCCAGCTCGTCCAGCGGGAACACCTCGGGCCCCGCGAGGTCGATGGTGCCGCGCAGCGGCGTCCCCACGCTGACGCCGGCGACCACTCGGGCGACCTCGTCCCCGGCCACCGGCTGCAGAAGGGTGGAGGGCAGGCGGACGGTGTGCTCGTCGGACGTCCAGGACAGCATCGCGTCGATGAACTCGAAGAACTGCGTGGAGCGCACGATCGAGTAGGGCACCGGGCCGGCCTTGAGGAGGTCCTCCTGCAGCACCTTCGCCCGGTAGTAGGCCAGGTCGGGCACCTGGTCGGCGCCCACGATGGACAGGATGACCGCGTGGCCGACCCCGGCGGAGTCGGCGGCGTCCAGCAGGTGGCCCATGGTGGCGCGGAAGAAGGCGGGTGAGGTGTCGTCGAAGGCCGGCGGCTTGGTCAGGTCGACGACGACGTCCGCGCCCTCCAGCGCCTCCGGCAGGCCCCGCCCGGTGAGCAGGTCGACGCCGGTGGAGCGCGAGCGCGGCACCGCCTCGTGACCGGCCGCGGTCAGCAGCCCGACCAGGCGGGATCCGATGAGGCCGGTCCCGCCGACGACGACGATCTTCATGCGCGGCAGCCTTCCTGAGTCGCCCGGCGGCACTCCGTCCACCTTAGACGAGCAGGCCGGCGGCTCCTTGACAAACACCCTCGACAGGCGTTCACCATGATCTCGACAACGGCGGACGTCTGACCGGGCAGCGTCACCTCCCACGACGAAGGAGTCACCGTGACAGCCGTGAAACCCCCAGTCGCCATCCTCCTCGCGTTATGCCTGGCCCTCACGCCGGCCGCCCCCGCCGGGGCCGCGGTCAGCGGGCCGCCCGTCATCGACGCCCCGGTGTTCAACGACCCGACCGTGGACTCGGGCGTCGCCCACAGCCCGAGCGCCCGGCAGTCGGCCGTCATGGACCAGCTCATCAGGCTCATCAAGGCGGTGCCCGCGGGCGGTGAGATCCGCTTCGCGATGCACCAGTTCGTCCCCGGCGACCGGTCGAGCGAGGTCGCCGCGGAGCTGGCCGCCGCGCACACCAGGGGCGTCGGCGTGCAGGTCGTACTCGACAGCCAGGACGACGGCCGCAACGACGCCGTCTTCGCCCAGCTCAGCGCCGCCCTCGGCACCACCGAGACGGCCCGTTCGTGGGCCGTGCGCTGCGAGTACCCGGACGAGAGCGCCGACCGGGGCTGCATCGCCAGGGACTACCTGCACGCCAAGTTCGCCACCTTCTCCAGCGTGGTGGCCGGGGGTGTCACGTACCCGAAGGTCGTCTTCCAGACCTCGTCCAACCTGTCGGACTGGTACCTGTACAACTCCTACAACGACAGCTTCACGGTCAGCGACGCCGTGACCTACGACGGGTACGTCACCTACTTCAAGGACCTACGGGCCCGGCGTATGCGGCCCGTCGACCCGGACTACTTCTGGACGACGCCGACGGGTACGCCGTACAAGGCCCACTTCTTCCCGCGCAGCTCCTCCAGCGGCGACCCGATCGCGAACGTGCTGAAGCTGGTCAAGTGCAGCTACAAGGACGCCGGGGGCGTCACCCGCCAGACCGACATCCGCCTGGCGCTGACCGCCTTCAACTACAACCGCAAGGCGATCGTGGACGAGCTGCTGCGGCTGCGCGGCGAGAACTGCTGGATCGACGTCGTCTACTACGACGGCACCGGCGTCACCTCCTACATCAGGGAGCGCCTCGCCGAGCGGGCGTCGAACGGCAAGTATCTCCAGGTCACGCCGTGCCGGTTCGCGGTGGGCGACCGTTCGGTGGTGACGCACACCAAGATCATGATGATCGACGGGTTCTACGACGACGACCTCACGCCGCGCGTCTACACCGGCAGCGCGAACTTCACGACCCTGGAGAACTCCGACGACTCCATGCTGCGGATCGCCGGCAGGGACGTGCACGACCAGTACCTGTCGTGGTTCTACGGGCTGCGCCGCGCCTGCGGCGGGCCCTGATCCCTCCTGCTCACCTGCCGGGGACACCGGGGTGGTCGCGTGGGATGATGACGGCGCCATGTCGATCGCCGTACCAGCCGCCGCCGGGCCCGTTTCCGGGCCGGCCGGCTTCGCGCTGCGCGCGCTGCGGGCCGCCGTCTTCGCGGCGGTCTCGCTGCTGCTCGGCCTGGTGGCCCACCTGCTGGCGGGCGGTCCGGTGGCGGCGGGCTGGCTGCTGCCGGCCTGGGGCGTCGCGTTCGGTCCCGCGTACCTGCTGGCGGGGCGGGAACGGGCGCTGCCGGTCATCGTGACGACGCTCGCGGCCGCGCAGGTCGCGCTGCACCTGCTGTTCTCCTCGGCGCACGCCGTGGAGGCGGCGGTCGCCGGTCACCACCACGCCGCCCAGGGCGGGCTGGCGCCGGACGCCGGCATGCTGGTCATGCACGCCTGGGCGGTCCTGCTGACCTCGACCTGGCTGGCCCGCGGCGAGGCGGCGCTCTGGGCGGTGCTGCGGCGGCTGGCCGTCCGGCTGTTCGCCGTGGTCGTCGCCGTCATCGTCCCGGCCGCCCGGCCCCTGATCGCCGCCCCGGTCCGGGAGCCGATGGTCCTGCGGCCGGTTCTGCTCGGGCACGAGATGGGCCGGCGCGGCCCGCCCTTCGGCCGCGCCGTCCCCGTGGCCGCCTGACCCGCTCCGCGGAGCGCGTCCGGCCGGTCTGTTCTCCTGTCACGCCCCTGGTCCAGGGGTGTCCTCGGCGTGCGCGCCCGCAGCGGCGGCCGCCGGGCCACATCATCGTTCCGGCTTGAGCCGGATGAAGGGCTTTGTCATGTTCTCGCGTATCACCGTCGCCGGCCTCGCCGTCGTCGTGCTCACCGCCTGCGGCGGTTCGCCGCAGCAGGCCGCGCCCGCCGTTCCCGCCGCCGCCACCACTCCCCCGGCCGCGCAGGCCGGGCCCGCGCTCTCCATCACCGACCCCTGGGTCAAGACCGCGAAGAAGGGCATGAGCGCCGCCTTCGGCACCCTGGTCAACAACTCCGGCACGGACGTGGTCGTGGTGTCGGGCGCCACGCCGCTGTCGCCGTCGGTCGAACTGCACGAGGTGGTGGAGTCGGCGGGCAAGTCGGTCATGCGGCCCAAGGAGGGCGGTTTCGTGATCCCCGCGCACGGCAGCCACGAGCTCAAGCCGGGCGGCGACCACATCATGCTCATGGACCTCGCCCAGGAGGTACGGCCGGGCGACGAGATCAGCTTCACGCTGACGCTGAAGGACGGCGGCACGTTCACCTTCACGGCTCTCGGCAAGGACTTCGCCGGGGCCAAGGAGGACTATCAGCCCGGCATGGACATGGGCTCCGGCGAGGGGCACTGAGATGGGCACCGAGATGGGTACCGGTGGGGGCGGCCGGCATGGGTGAGCGGCAGGCCCCCGGAGGGGGCGGGCGCCGGCTGACCCGGCGCGGCCTGCTGAGCGGCGGCGCGCTCGCCGCCGCCGGCGCGGTGACCGGTGGTGCGGCGGTGACGGGCGGCGCGGCGGCCGGTGCTCCCCCAACGGGCGCTTCGCAGGCGGCCCCGTCGCCCACGGCGCCCGCGGACTCCCCGGACGGCGGCGCGGTCGTGCCCTTCCATGGCCCGCACCAGGCCGGGGTGGCCACGCCGCCGCAGGCCCACGCCGTCTTCGTGGCCTTCGACCTGCGTAAGGGCGTCGGCCGGGAGGCGCTGGCGCGGATGATGCGGCTGCTGACCGACGACGCCCGCCGCCTCACCCAGGGGCGGCCCGCGCTGGCCGACACCGAGCCGGAGCTGGCGGCGCTGCCCGCCCGGCTGAGCGTCACGTACGGTTTCGGTCCCGGGCTCTTCGACGCCGCCGGCGTGGACGAGCACCGGCCGGAGTCGGTGGCGGCGCTGCCCGCGTTCAAGATCGACAAGTTGCGGCGGGAGTGGAGCGGCGGCGACCTGCTGGCGCAGATCTGCGCCGACGACCCGCTCACCGTGGCCCACGCCCTGCGCATGATCGTCAAGGACGCCCGCGCGTTCGCCAGGGTCCGCTGGACCCAGCGCGGGTTCCGGCGCGCCGCGCACAGCCAGCCCGGCGGCACGACCCAGCGCAACGTGATGGGGCAGCTCGACGGCACGGTCAACCTGGTCCCCGGCACGCCGGACTTCGACCGGGCGGTGTGGATCGAGGAGGGCCGGCTGCGCGGCGGCACCACCCTGGTCCTGCGGCGGATCCGGGCCGAGATGGAGACCTGGGACGCCGCCGACACGACGGCCAAGGAGTTCACCGTGGGCCGCCGCCTGTCCGACGGCGCGCCGCTGACCGGGCGGAGCGAGCACGACGAGCCGGACTTCGACCGGCTCACCCCGGTCGGCTTCCCGGTCATCTCCGAGTACGCCCACATCCGCCGCGCCCACGTCACCGACCCGGGGCTGCGCATGCTGCGCCGGGTCTACAACTACGACGAGGGCGTGGGAGCCGACGGGACCGCCGACTGCGGGCTGCTGTTCGCCGCCTACCAGGCCGACATCGCCCGCCAGTTCCTCCCGGTCCAGCGGCGGCTGGCCGAGGCGGACCTGCTCAACGAGTGGACCACGCCGATCGGCTCGGCCGTCTTCGCCATCCCGCCGGGCTGCGGCCCGGACGGCTGGATCGGCCAGACCCTGCTGAGCTGAGCGGCTCCGGACGAGGCCCGGCGGCGGCGGCGTGACGAGCATCACCGTCGCCGGAGCCCTCCGGAATGTCACAGGGCCCGGCCCCTGACCGTCTTGTGTACAGGCAAGGTTAAGGGGGCCTCAGATGCGTTCCTCGGTGGCCGGGCGCCGCTCGTTCCGGTTCTCGCACTGGTCGTTCATGTTCGCGGAGATCGCCGTCTGGTCGTTCGCCGTCCTGCTGGTGACCGGGGCGGTGCTCATGGTGTTCTACGACCCGGGCATGGCCCGGGTGACCTACGACGGCTCGTACGGCCCGCTGCGCGGGCTCCTCGTCAGCCGGGCCTTCGACTCGGCCATGCACCTCAGCCTGGAGGTGCGCGGCGGCCTGCTCATCCGCCAGATGCACCACTGGGCGGCGCTCGTGTTCGTGGCCGCCGTCGCGCTGCAGCTGCTGCGCATGTTCCTCACCGGCGCGTTCCGCAGCCCGCGTACCCGGCAGTGGCTGATCTGGGTGACGCTGCTCGGGCTGGCGATGGCCGCGGGCGAGACGGGCAACGCCCTGCCGGACGACAACCTGTCGGGCGGCAGCCTGTGGCTGATCCTGTCGGTGGTGCAGTCGATCCCCGTGGTGGGCTCCTGGGCCGGCTCACTGCTGTTCGGTGCGGAGTTCCCCGGCGATCAGGTCATTCCGGTCATGTACGGCCTGCACCTGGTGATCCCGCTCGTCATGACCGCGCTGCTGCTCGTCCGCGAGCTGCTGGTGCGCCGGAACGGTCACTCCCGGTTCGTCGCCTCGCTGCCGGAGCGGCGCGGCGCCCGTCCGCTGATGGCGGCCGCGACGACCGGCATGCTGATCATCCTCGGGTTCGGCTTCCAGATCGCGCCCATCTGGCTGTACGGCCCCGCCACGCCGTCGCAGATCTCGGCGGGCTCGGTCCCCGACTGGTACATGGGGTTCCTCGACGGCGCCCTGCGGATCATGCCCGCCTGGGAGCTCACCGTCGGCGGCCACACGCTCAGCCTCGCGGTCCTCGTACCGACGCTGGTGGTCCCCGGGGTGTTCTTCACCGCCCTGGCCGCCTACCCCGCGGCCGAACGCTTCCTCGCCGTCCGCCGCGGCAGGCCGGCCCTACGCCGGGACGTGCTCGACCGGCCGAGGGAGACGCCCGTGAAGACGGGCCTCGCGGTCGCCGGCGTCACGTTCTACGGCCTGCTGTGGGCGGCCGCCGCCAACGACCAGCTCGCCCACCAGTTCCACCTCACCGTGAACGCCGTGACCGTCTTCTTCAGGTACGCCGTGGTCATCGGGCCCGTCGTCGCCTTCGCCGTCACCAGGTGGATCTGCCTCGCCCTCCGGCAGGCGGAGCGCGAGGCGGCCGAGCACGGCGTGGAGACCGGCATCATCGTGCGCTCCCCCGACGGCGGGTTCCACGAGCGGCTCGCCCCGGCGGACCGCGAAGCGGGTCACTTGGTGGCGGCGAGGACCTGGGTCCAGTAGATCCTGAACGGTTGCCCTGCCCGCCTCAGCCGCCGGCGGCGGTCAGGCGGTCGAGCGTGTGGGTGAGGGCGGCGCGGCCTCTGCGCAGGGCGGTGGCCGAGTGCATCGCCAGGCGGCTGCCGCGCCTCGACTCCCTGGTCCTGAACCGCAGCCCGGTAAGCCTGGCATAGCCGATCGCAAGGTGTCGAATAAGGGCAGGCAGTTACGCTGATCCCGGAAATGCGATAAATGCCGAAAAGGCGTTTATGGCGACATGGGTGTCATTCCTGTGGAGAGCACGATGAAGAGCATCAAAAGAATGCTGCAGCTGGCGGCGATCGGCGGAGCGCTGGCAGCGGGCGTGACGGTTCTGCCGGCCACGGCCGCGCACGCCGCCAACAATTGCGACGGCACCTACACCACCTACACCTACGAGGTGTTCTGCTACACCTCCGACTGGGACGAGTTCCGGGCGAAGGTCCGGTGCTACAGGATCGGTTCCAGCTCCTACACGACCAGGTACGGAGCGTGGACCAGGGTCGGCACGGCGAGGTCCGTGGCCAAGTGCACGACCAGCGAGGAGCCGGCGTCCGGCAGCTGGCTGTTCCGTAACGTCTAGCGAGGACCCGATCGTCGGCCCCCGTCCTGTGCCACAGGCCGGGGGCCTGCCAACGGGTACGCCTCGCGACCGGCCCCGGGTTCCTCGTCGGCGAGGCGGCCTGCGGCGTAGCCGCGCAACAGCTCGTGCATGACGTAGCGGCCAGAGCGATGTCCGGCGACCAGATGAGCGGCGCACAGCTCCTCAAGAGGGCCGCGCGCCGCGCGCGGAGTCACGCCGAGCAGGGCGGCGGCCGTGACCGACGTGAAGTCCTGACCTGGCACCAGGCTCAGCCGCCGGAACAGCCGCCGCGCGGCGGGCCCGAGGGCCCGGTACGAGAGCGCGAACGCGGAGCTGAGCGCGCCGTCCAGGTCGCCCTGTCCGTCGAGAACGGCGAACGCGTCGCCGTCCGCCAGTTCCCCCGCGTAGCCGGCGACCGTCAGATGGCGGTCGCAGGACAGCCGGGCCGCCGCGATCCGCAGCGCCAGCGGCAGGTACGCACACCGCCGGGCGAGCAGGGCGCCCCCCGCCTCGTCCATCCGCTCGCCGAGCGCGGCCCGGAGCAGTTCGCCGGCCTCGGCCTCGGTGAGCGGGGCGAGGTGGAGCGGCCGGGCGCCTTCGTACGCCACGAGCCCGCGAAGCTGGTTCCGGCTGGTGACGAGGACGGCGCAGGTCCCGGACCCGGGCAGCAGGGGCCGCACCTGATCGGCGCTACGGGCGTCGTCGAGCACGAGGAGGACGCGCCGCCGGGAAAGCCGCGACCGGAACAGGGCGGCGGCCTCCTCCACCTCCTGCGGCACGACGGCGTCGCCGACGTCCAGGGCTCGGAGGAGCCGGCGCAGGACGTCGAGCGGCTCCGCCGGCGTCCTGGCCGCGTCGAAGCCGTGCAGGTCGACGAAGAACTGCCCGTCGGGGAACCGGTCACGGTGGCGGTGGGCCCAGTGCACCGCCAGCGCGGTCTTGCCGACCCCGGCCGTGCCGGCGATCAGCACCATGGTCGCCCGATCAGCGGCCTCGGTCAGCACGGCGAGCTGACCGAGCTCCCGGCGACGACCGGCGAACCCCTGCACGTCGAACGGAAGCTGGGCCGGTGGGGTCGCGGCGGACGACGCCGGGACTCCCCCGGCCCTGGGGCTGACGTCGAGCGCCAGGTCGCCGTTGAGTATGGCGGTCTCCAGCGTCGAGAGTTCCGGGCCGGGATCGAGCCCCTGTTCCTCCGCGAGCAGAGCCCGCGTCCGCCTGGCCGTCTCCAGCGCGTCGAGGTGCAGCCCCGCCCGATACTGGGCGAGCATCAGCCGGCAGGCCACGCGTTCCCGCGTCGGATGCTCCTCCAGGAGCCTCCGTAGTCCCGGGATGAGCCTGTCGTGACACCCGAGCGCGAGTTCCGCGTCGAACAGCAGCTCCTGCGCGATCAGACGCTGTTCGAGCAGCCGTTGCCGCACCGGCTCGGCGAACGCCGCCGTGATGTCCGTCAACGCCTGGCCGCGCCACAGCCCCAGCGCCGCGCGCAGGTGACGGGCCGCCTCCTCGTGCCGGCCACGCCCCGCGGAGGCGCGCGCGGCCTCGACCTGCCGGTCGAACAGGTCGGCGTCCAGCTGATCGTCCGCCAGGAAGAGGCGGTATCCGCCAGGCCGGGTGACGATGACGTCGTCCAGCCCGTGGTCGCGCAGTGCCCGCCGCAGCCGGGACACCGCCACGTGGATCTGGGACCGCGCGGTGGCGGGTTCGGCGCCGCCCCAGATCGCCTCCGCCAGTTGCGCCGGGGTCACCACCCGGTTCGCCTGCAACAGCAGGTACGCCAGCAGGGCCCGGTGCCTGGGCTGCGCGACCGACACGGGCCCGTCGTCCGCCACCGCCTCCACCGGCCCGAGAATGCCGAACCTCAACCGCCGCACCCCTCCTCGGGGAGGCTCGCGGCCCGCGTCACCGGCTCCCGCTGAAGGAGCGCGGCGACGCGGGCATGGACAACGCCTACGAGCACTCTTCGATCTTGGCGGCGGCCATGTAGATTCTGCTCACCTTCTTGGCCCCGAGATAAATGTCCCGGTAGTCGCAGAAATAGTCACTTCCGCCATTCGAGTAATACACGTAGCCGGAATATCCGCCCGGCCGGATCCGGTACCCATAGGTAGTCTGGGAGTGGCTGCCCGTGCAGTTGTACCATTTCGACACCACCGTGCCGCCGGAGCCGGAATTGTAGTAGTCGTACTGAAGCGCCTTGCTCGAATCAGGGTTGCAGATGGCCGCGGCCTGCGAGGCCGAGGCCGCCGTGGAGGTCGCGGCGACCCCGATCGACAGGGCCGCCCCCATGGCAGCCGCTCCTGCGATCAGTTTGTGGGAGAAGCGCATCGGAATTCCTTTCGATGTCAATGCTTGGCGGAGCCGTCAGGAGAGGACGCGGACGCTGCGGAACGCGCCCGTCGCGCTCCCGCCCGGCGGGACGACCAGGGAGAGCCCGGTGCAGCCGCTCCCCGAGTACGCGGTGACGGCGGTGTCGGTGTCGTTCGTGACGCCGGAGTACGGCGTCACCGAGCCGTAACAGCCCGGACCGGGGTCGATCACCACGCGGACGGCCGCTCCGTGCAGGACAAGGCGGCCGGTCGCCGCCGTGGCGGGCGCGGCGGCGACCGTCAGCGCGCCGGCGGTCACGAGCACCATCGCGGACAGCTTTCTGATCACCGTGCTCCTCCTTTCTCTTCGTGCCCGCCACGCCGTGGCAACGGCGAGGAGCGGACGGTGTGAGGGAGTCGCCGCGCGTTCAGGCCCACGCATCCAGAAACGTGGGCGTGGCGGCGTGACCGTTCTAGACCGGCGGGAAGTTGTCCAGCAACGCTCGGCGCGATGGACAAACATCGCGGCGTTCTGGACAACCCCGTCGTCCCAGGTGAGGCGGTGCGCGAGCGCGTCAGTCCGCCATGCCGGCCAGCCGGTCGTCCACCTGGGCGAGCAGCGCCGGGACCGGTTCGCAGACGTCGCAGCGCCGCACGCGTACGGTGCCGTCGCCGTGGGCCGTGGCCAGCAGCCGGCCGTCGCGGCTGAACTCGACGGCTTCGACGGTCGCGGCGAATCCGCCGATGACGATCGGCGGGGAGGCGGTGTCGCTCCGCCAGATCCGCACGGTGCCGTCCTTGCCCGCTCCGGCCACCCAGCGTCCGTCCGGGCTGAAGGCGACGTACCACACCATGTTCGGGCTGCCGCGCTGCACCAGAGGCTCGCCCTCGCCGGTGGTGGACCAGATCCGCACGGTACCGTCGGTGCCGGCGCCCGCCACCCGGCGGCCGTCGGGACTGAAGGCGACGGCCCACACGAGACCTTCGTGGCCGCGCAGGATCCGCGGGGCCGTGGCGCCGGTGGCGTCCCAGATCCTGACGGTGCCGTCCTGTCCGCCGGTGGCCACGTGCCGCCCGTCGGGGCTGAACGCGGCGAACCTGATCTGCCGGGCGTCGGCCCTGAACAGGAGGGGCGGCCGTCCCGGGTCCGCCGTGTCCCAGATCCGGAGCGTGCCGTCCGCGCCCGCGCCGGCCACCCGCCGCCCGTCGGGGCTGAACGAGGCGCTCCACACGACCCCGTCGTGTCCGCGCAGGATCAGCGGGTCGCCCGCGCCGTCGGCCTCCCAGATCCGGACCGTGCCGTCCCTGCTCGCGCCGGCGACCCGCCGCCCGTCGCGGCTCACCGCGAGCCCCATCACCTCGTCGGTGTGGCCGCGCAGCGCCCGGTGCGCGCCCGTCGCCGGCTCCCAGATCCGCACGGTCCTGTCCACGCCGCCGGTGACCACGCGCCCGTCGGGGGAGAATCCGACGGCCAGCGCCGCGCCGTCGTGCCCGCGCAGCACCACCGGGTCGCCCGTCCCCCTCGGGTCCCAGACCCGTACGGTGCCGTCCTCGCCCGCCGTGGCCAGCCGGCGCCCGTCCGCGCTGAACGACGCCTCCCACACCACCCGCTGGTGACCGCGCAGCACGAGAGGGTCTCCCCCACCGTCCGGGGACCAGAGGCGGACCGTGGAATCGTCGCCGGTGGTCGCCAGCCAGTGTCCGTCGCGGCTGAACGCCATGCCCTCGGCCGTGCCCTCGTGCCGGAACACGAGAGGCGGGCTCTCCCGCTGGTCGAGCCGCCAGACGCGCGCGGCGCCGTCCGTGCTGGTGCTCGCCAGGCGGCGCCCGTCGGGGCTGAAGCCCACGTTCTTCACGACGCCCCCGTGCCCGCGCAGCAGGAGCGGCGCGTCCGGGCCCGCCAGGTCCCAGATCCGTACGGTGCCGTCCTCGCCACCGGCGGCGAGGCGGCGCCCGTCGGGGCTGAACGCGACCCCGATGACCGCGCCCTCGGGCCCGCGCAGGACCCGTTGCCCGCCGCCGTCCCCGAGGTTCCAGATCCGTACGGTGCCGTCGTCGCCGGCGCCGGCCACGGCACGGCCGTCGGGACTGAAGGCCACGTTCCACACCGCGCCCGTATGTCCGGTCAGCTTCACCGTCGCCTCGGGGCGTTCCAGGTCCCACACCCTGACCGTGCCGTCCAGGCCGGCGGTCGCCAGCCTGCGCCCGTCGGGACTGAACACCGGGCTCCACACCTCGCCCTGGTGCCCGCGCAGCACGGCCGGCGGATCGGGCGACACGCCTCCGCCGGACCAGGACCACACCCGGACCAGGCCGTCCGCGCTGGTGGCGGCCAGGCGCGCGTCGTCGGGGCTGAAGGCCACGCCGAGCGCGCGCCCCAGACCGGGAAGCGTGTCGAGCAGGTGGTCATCGGCGATCCCCTGCCGGAGGACCCCCTCCGCCTCGGCGGTCGGCCACAGCGCGTACGCCTGCTTGGCGAGCCGCAGCGCCTGCTTCGGGTCCAGGTGCAGCTGGTTGCGTGCCTCGGCCGCGATCTGCCGGGAGAGCGCGATGTCCCTCTGCTCCGTGGCCTCGTGAGCCTGGCCCACGGCGAGGCAGGCGAGCACCGTCATCGCCACCACGGCCGCCGTGAGCCCGGTCAGCGCCAGCCGTACGCGCCGCCGCCCCGCCCGGCGCACGGCTTCCTCGCGTCGCCCGCTCGCCTCCAGGAACTCCCGCTCCAGCGAGTTCAGCCGGTAGGTCCTGTCCCCCTCCCACACCGCCAGCCGGCTCCCGCTGAAGAGGAAGGCGTCGTCGCGGCCGTGCTCCTCCCACTCCGCGACGGCCTCGGTCAGCCGGCGGTGCGCCCGCAGCGCCTCACGGTCCTCCTCCAGCCAGGAACGCAGCCGCGGCCAGCCGCGGATGAGCGCCTCGTGCGCGATGGTCACGCAGCTCTCGTCGACGATCACCAGCCGCGCCGCGATGACCTTGTCCAGCACGGCCGCCACGGCGTCACCGTCCGGCCCGCCCCGCCGGCCGGGAAGCGCCCCGGCCCCGTCGAGAAGCTCGTCGCGGGGCGCGCGCCGCCGGGTGTCCTCCGTGCCGTCCCCGGGGACGGTCAGCCGCAGGAACATCTGCCTGACGATCTCGCGTCCCTGCGCGTCCAGCTCGCCGTACACGTGCTCGGCGGTCTGCGCGATCGCCCCCCGCACCCCGCCGGCGGCTAGGTAGGCGGCCACGGTCAGCGCCGGGCCGGTGCGCCGCCTCCACGTCTCCAGCAGCGCGTGGGAGACGAGGGAGAGCGCGCCCGGCTGCCCCTGCGCCTCGTTCACGACCAGCTCGACCAGTTCGGCGTCGACCGTCAGGCCCGCCCGCCCGGCGGGGCCCGTCACCACCCGCCGCAGGTCCTCCTCCTCCATCGGGCCGACGATGAGCTGGTTGTCCTGCAGCACCGACGCCAGGCCGGGCAGCTCGGCGCATCGGGCGTAGAAGTCGGCCCGCATGCCGGCGACGACGTGCGTGCGCGGCTCCCGCGCCAGCGCGAGCAGCGCCGAGACGAACGCCGCCCGCTCGCCCTCGTCGCGGCAGAGGGTGAACACCTCCTCGAACTGGTCCACGATGACGACCAGCCGGGCCCCGGCCGGCCTGCCGGCCACGAACCGGGCGGCGGCGCGCGGCGGGCCGTCCTCCCCGAGGTCGTCCTCACCGAGATGGGCGGCGAGTGCCCGCAGCGGGTGCTCGCCCGGGACCATGACGACGGCGGGCCACTCCGCGCCGTCGGCGGTGATCCCCCGGCGCAGCGCGGGCAGGAGGCCGGCGCGGAGCAGAGAGGACTTCCCGCTTCCTGACGTGCCCATGACGGCGAGGAAGGGCGTCCCCGGCAGCCTGTCGCACAGCTCGCGCACCAGCCGCTCACGCCCGAAGTACCACCTCGCGTCCTCCGGCTGGAACACCACCAGCCCGCGGTAGGGCGCGACCTCCTCGGCCGGAGGCGGGACGTCGCCCTCCAGCTCCCGCATCAGCAGGTGCCAGCGCGCCTCCCACTCCGACTGGTCACCGCCGCACGCCACCGCGTACCCCAGGGTGACCGGCAGGGTCGGCGCCACCCGCCCGCCGGCCGCTTCGGAAAGCGCTGTTACCGAGAAACACGCGCGTCTGGCCAGCTCCCGATAACTCGGCTTACCGGCCTCGTCCCTTAATCGCCGAAGCTCGGCGGCGAACCGGTGCAGCGGATTGTTTTCCGGGTCGAGTTCACGCTCTGGCCGCCCCAATGACTTTCACTTCCCCCGAAAAGGCTGACGACTTTCCCCCCGAATCAGCCCTGATTGTACGGGCCGGTATGGCCCGCGGAACAAGGGAAAATCGGCCCGCGGAAATCCACGACCCGCCTGGTGGGCGGCTGAATCCCGCGGGCGGCCGTCAGGCGGACGCCGGCTCCCACACGAAGCCGTCCGGGTCGGTGAAGGGCCCGGCATCGCCGCCGATCACCAGGCGGTGCGAGCCGCTGCCCTCCTGCGGGACACCGGCGTCCTTGGCGAGCGCGCGGCGCGGGTAGAGCGCCAGCGTGACGGCCGACGACGGGGTGGCGAACTCGACGTACTTGCCGCCGAAGCTCTTGGCCACGGCCAGGCCGCGCCCGGTGTAGAAGCGCTTGCTCGCCTTGACGTCGGCCACGCCCAGCAGCAGCGCGACCTGGCCGATCCGGCGGGCGACGGGGGCGGTGTCCTTCTTGGCCGAGCTCGCGATCTTGCAGATGGCGCCGTCCGGGGCCCGGACGACGGCGCCGTAGCCCCAGAAGCTCTTCTCCGCCGGCTTGAGCGTCGTCGCGCCGGCGTCCAGGGCGGCGGCGACGAAGGCGACCACGTCGCCCGGCTGGGCGACGACCAGGGACAGCGCGAACCCGCGGAAGCCGTCCGTCGGCGACTGCGCGGCCCTGAGGCGCACGTACGGGCTCAGGCCGAAGGCTTCGTAGAAGGCGCTCGCGGCTGCCGGGTCGGGAACTTCGAGGGTGACGGTGGTGAAAGCGGTCATGACGGTTCTCCTTCTGGTGCGGGCTTACTGGTCCTGGAGGAGGCCGAGAACGTTGCCGTCGGGGTCGGTGACGGTGGCCACCCGGCGGCCGCCGCCGACCTCGTGCGCGGCCTCCCGCACCACGGCCCCGGCGGCGGTGAGCTCGGCCAGCTTGGCGTCGAGGTCCTGGACGTGCCAGTACGCCACCGGCGTCGTCATGGCCTGCGGCCCGCCGCCCGGCACGAGCCCGATGTGCTGGCCCTCGGCCTCGAAGCCGACGTAGTAGGGCGAGTCGGCCTGCGGTTGCACGCCGAGCAGGGCCGCGTACACCGCCTTGGCCTTCGCCAGGTCGGACACCGGGTGCAGCACGGTCCTGATGCCGGAAGTGCCGGTCATGGTCGCTCCTCATGGTCGTGGGTCGCGTTCTGCGTGGTCACAGCTTGGCCGCCGGACCGCCCGCGCCACATCCGTGGTGACCACGGATTCCCGGTACGTACCGGATACGGGAACTAGGACAGTGGTGACGCAAGCGGCAGCTGCCGAGATCTCCCCTCGGGAAGCCGAGGTGCTGGAGCTCGTCGGCGACCACCTCAGCAACGCCGAGATCGCGGCCCGGTTGTGCATCTCGATCCGGACCGTGGAGAGCCACGTCTCCTCGCTGCTGCGCAAGCTGGAGGTGCCGGACCGCCGGGCCCTCGCCCGCCGCGCCCCCGTACCGGACCGTTCGGCGGCGGTCCTGCCGGCCCCGCTGACCTCGTTCATCGGCCGCGCCCGCGAGCGGGCCGAGCTGGCGGCGCTGCTCAAGGAGCACCGGCAGGTGACCGCGGTCGGCCCCGGCGGGGTGGGCAAGACCCGGCTGGCGCTGGCGGTGGCGGCGGAGGCCGCCGGCGCCTACCCCGACGGCGTGTGGTTCGCCGACCTGGTGCCGGTCACCGATCCCGGCATGATCGCCGCCGCCGTGGCCGGCGCGCTCGGCCTCGGCGAGCAGCCCGGCAGCGACCTGGCCGAGTCCGTGGCCGCCGCGCTGGCCGACCGGGACGCGCTGGTCGTCCTGGACAACTGCGAGCACGTGCTGGACGGGGTGGCGCCGTTCCTCGAACGGCTGCTGGCCACGTGTCCGCGCCTGACGGTGCTGGCGACCAGCCGGGCGCGGCTGATGGTGCCGTTCGAGCGGGTGTATCCCGTCCCGCCGCTGTCGCTGGCCGCCGACGGCGACTCGGACGCGGTCGCGCTGTTCATGGAGCGGGCGGCGGCGGTCGGCCGGCCTCTGGACGCCGCCCTGCGCGGCCAGATCGCCGCCGTCTGCGCGCGGCTGGACGGGATGGCGCTGGCGATCGAGCTGGCCGCGGCCCGCTGCCCCACGCTCGGGCTGGACGGCATCACCGCGGCCCTGTCCCACCCGTTGCGGATGCTCACCGGCGGCTCCCGCGCCGACGAGCGGCACCGGTCGGTACGGGCGGCCCTGGACTGGAGCCACGCCCTGCTGGAACCGGCCGACCGGATGCTGCTGCGCCGGGTGTCGGTGTTCGCGGCGCCGTTCACCGCCGCCGCGGCAGCGGAGGTGGCCGGGGTCGAGGAGGGCCTGGTCGCCGACGGGCTGGCCCGGCTCGCCGAGCAGAGCCTGCTCGTGGTGGCGGCGGCGCCGGGCGGCACGGAGTACCGCGCGCTGGAGACCATCCGCCAGTACGCCGCCGAGCGGCTCGCCGAGGCCGGCGAGCCGGACGAGGTCCGCTCCCGGCACCTGCGCTGGTGTCTGGCGCGGGCCGCCGGACTGGAGGCGGCCCGGCCGGACTGGCGGGCCGGGTTCGACCAGGTCGCCGACGACCTGCGCGCGGCCCTGGCCTGGGCGGCCGAGCAGCCGGAGCGGCGCGCGGACGCCTTCGGGCTCGCCCGCCGGCTGGCGGAGCTGGCCTTCACCCGCAACCTGACCGGCGAGTCCCAGCGCCGCTTCGAACAGGCGGCGGCACTCGCGGCCGGCCCCGCCGAGAGCGCCGCCATGCTCCGGCAGGCCGCCGCCGTGGCCGGCTGCCGGGCGGCGGGCGACGACATGTACCGCCTGCGCCTCGCCGCCGCGACGGCCGCCCGCGAGGCCGGCGATGCGGCCGGGGCCGCCGTGGACCTGGCGACCGCCGCGACGATGGCGTTCCGGTACTGGGCCACGTTCGTCCGGGTGCCGTCCCGCGAGGAGGCCCTGGCCTTGATCGCCGACGCACGCAAGACCGCCGCCAACTCCCCAGCCGCGCAGGCCGGTAGCACCCCGGCCACGCAGGCCAGCATCCCGGCCACGCATACCGCGCAGGCCGGTAGCGCCCCAGTCACGCAGGCCACGCAAACTGCGCATGCCATGCAAACGGCACAGGCCGCACAGGCCACACCGATCGCACAGACCGCGCAGGCCGCGCAGGCCGGAGACGGCCCGGCCACGCAGGCCGGTAGCGACCCGGCCACGCAAGCCGCACAGGCCGCTGACGACCTGGCCACGCCGGCCGATGGCGACGTGGCCGCTTTGGCCGATGGCGGCCCCGCCGCGTTGGCCGCGTTGGCGTTGGCCGAGGCGGCTGTGGTCACCGACGCGTTCGGGGCCGTGCAGGGCCCCGCCGACAACGTCGCGGTGCCCGAGACGATCGCGTGCGCCGAACGGGCGGTCGAGCTGGCCGCCCGGACCGGTGACCCGCTCGCCGAGTCCGCCGCGCTCGACGCGCTCACCTGCGCGCACATCTGGGCGGGCGACACCTTCGCCGCCGCCGCCAGATCCCGGCGGCGGGTCACGCTCCTGTCGTCCCTGCCGCCCTCGCCGGCCGTCACCCACGAACTGATCGACGCGCTCGGCATGGTCACCGAGGCCGCGCTGGGCGCGGGGGACGTACCGGACGCCTGCCGGTGGGCCCGGCAGCTCGACGGGCACCCGTCGCTGGCGGAGGTCGGCCACCGGGCGCCGCTGATGGTGGACGCGCTGGCGGGCAACGTCGAGGAGGTGCTGGCCGGCAGCGTACGGCTGCTCGACGCCTGGCGGCGGGCGGGCAGCCCCGCGCGGGCCCACCTCGGGCCGGCGGTGGCCGCCGTGGCGATGGTCCACGGCCTGCGCGACGACCACGACGCCCAGCGCGACTGGCGGGAGATCCTGGACCGGCTCGACGTCTCGGCGGAGCGCGCCCACGGCTACGCGGCGGTCTTCGACGGCGTGCTGCTGCTGCACCGCGGGCAGGCGCGGGAGGCCCTGGAGCGGATGGCCCCGGAGGCGAGCGAGGTCTGGAAGTGGGTGAGCTGGATCTGGCACCACTGGTACGTCGCCCTCACCGAGGCCGTCGTGCTCGCCGGCGACCCCGACGCCCCCCGCCACGTGACCGAGGCGCGCGCCGCCGTGGCCGGAAACCCGGTCGCCGAGGCCCTCGTGGCGCGGGCCGCGGCCGTACTCGACGGCGACCGTGACGCGCTGCTCGCCACGGCGGACGCGTTCGACGCGGCCCGCTGCCCCTACCAGTCCGCGCGGACCCTGCTGCTCGCCGGCGGTGAGCACGCCGGACGCGGGACGGCCGCGCTCGCCGCCCTCGGCCTCGCGCCGAAGGCCGTCGACATCTGGTGAGCCCGTTCATCTTGCGCTCGGCCGGGAACAGTACGGTGTCCGCGTCCATTTCCCCGGACGCGGCGCGAACCCCCGACGACCGACTGAGGAGCAGACTTGACCGCCCCCGCGCCCACGTCCCAGCAGCAGGAGATCGCCAAGGAGCTCCAGGTGAGCGCGTCCTTCGAGGCCGCGGCGGAGGTCGAGCGCCGGGTGGCCTTCCTCGCCGCGCAGCTCACCGCCTCCGACCGGCGCGCGCTGGTGCTCGGCATCAGCGGCGGCGTCGACTCCACCGTCGCGGGCCGGCTGTGCCAGCTCGCGGCCGAACGGGTCCGCGAGGCCGGGCGGGAGGCGACGTTCATCGCGATGCGGCTGCCGTACGGCGTGCAGGCCGACGAGCGGGACGCCCGGCTCGCGCTGGAGTTCATCCGGCCCGACCGGGTCATGACGGTGGACGTGAAACCCGCGAGCGACGCCTCGCTGGAGGGGGTGCTGTCCGCCGGCCTGGTCTTCCGTGACGAACGGCACCAGGACTTCGTGCTCGGCAACGTCAAGGCCCGCCAGCGCATGATCGTCCAGTACACGGTGGCCAACGCGCACGACGGCCTGGTGGTGGGCACCGACCAGGCCGCCGAGGCGATTTCCGGCTTCTACACGAAATATGGTGACGGCGCCGCCGACGTGGTCCCGCTCGCCGGCCTCAGCAAGCGCCGGGTGCGGGCCGTCGGCGAGGCGCTGGGCGCGCCGGCCGCCCTGGTGTGCAAGGTCCCGACCGCCGACCTGGAGACGCTGAACCCCGGCGTGGCCGACGAGGAGGTGCTCGGCGTCTCCTACGACACCATCGACGACTTCCTGGAGGGCGAGCCGGTCGACGACGCCGCCCTCGCCCTGCTGATCGACCGTTACCGGCGTACCGAGCACAAGCGCCGCCCGCCGATCACGCCCTGAGCCGCCGGCCGGGGGCTCAGTTGCCCACGCCGAGTCCGGCCATGAACGCCGCCGGGTACCGGTCGCCGCGCGCCGCGCCCGGCGGCACCGCCTTCTCGATCACGGCGAGGTCGTCGGCGGTGAGCTGGAGCTCGGCGGCGGGCAGCGCCTCGGCCAGCCGCTCGCGGGTACGGGCGCCGATCAGCGGCACGATGTCCTCGCCCTGCGCGGCCACCCAGGCGATGACGAGCTGCGCAACGGTGCAGCCCTTGGCCTCGGCGACCCGGCGCAGCTCGGCCACGAGGGCGAGATTGTGCTCCACGTTCCCGCTGGCGAACCGGGGGCCGAAGGCGCGGCTGTCGCCGGGCCCGGCGGTGCGGTCGGCGGTCCAGTGCCCGGAGATGAGGCCGCGCCCGAGGACCCCGTACGCGGTCAGCCCGATCCCGAGCTCCCGCAACGTGGGCAGGACGTCCGCCTCGACCGCGCGGGAGATCACCGAGTACTCGATCTGCAGGTCGGCGATGGGGTGCACGGCATGCGCCCGGCGGATCGTGGCCGCGTCGACCTCCGAGAGCCCGATGTGCCGGACGTATCCGGCGTCCACCAGCTCCTTGATCGCGCCCACCGTCTCCTCGATCGGCACCGCCGGGTCCAGCCGGGCCGGGCGGTAGATGTCGACGTAATCGGTGTCGAGCCTGGTCAGCGAGTGCGTCAGGAAGTTCTTCACCGCCTCGGGACGGCCGTCGTTCCCGCCGAACCCGCCACCCGGCCGCAGCAGCATGCCGAACTTCACGCTCAGCGCGTACGTGTCGCGAGCCCGGCCACGCAGCGCCTCGGCGAGCAGCAGCTCGTTGTGGCCCGCGCCGTAGAAGTCGCCGGTGTCGATCAAGGTGACGCCGGCTTCCAGCGCGGCGTGCACGGTGGCGATGCTCTCCGCGCGGTCGGCCTCGCCGTACGCGCCCGACATGCCCATCGCGCCGAGGCCCAGCGTGGAGACGGCCGGTCCGGTGCTTCCCAGGGTTCGGGTCCGCATCACGTTTCTCCTTGTTGTCACGTTGTTTCCGTCCCTCCCCACCCTGTGCCGGGTCCGGGACGGGCGGAAGCGGAGCGTTCATCATGGGAGCGCCCCTCCCTGGCTCGGCCCGACGGCGGCGAGGCAGGATGACGTCATGGAACGTGAGCAGCTCGCCGACTTCCTGCGCCGCCGCCGGGAGGCGATCCGCCCGACCGAGGTCGGCCTCGCGGACGGCCCCCGCCGCCGCGCCGCCGGCCTGCGCCGGGAGGAGGTCGCGATGCTGGCCGGCATGTCGGTGGACTACGTCGTACGCCTGGAGCAGGGCCGCAGCAGCCAGCCGTCGGTCCAGTTGCTCGGCGCGCTGGCCCGGGCGTTGCGGCTCTCGGATGACGAACGCGACCATCTGTTCCACCTGGCCGGGCACCGGCCGCCGCCCGCCGACGGCCTCGCCGGCCTGGCCCGCGCCGGGCTGATCCGCATGCTCGACCTGCTGGGCGACACCCCGGCCGTGGTGCTGTCCGACCTCGGCGAGTTCCTCGCGCAGAACCGGATGGCCGTCCTGCTGATGGGCGACCACACCGGCCTCACCGGGGACCGCCGTTACCTCGTCTACCGCTGGTTCACCGAGGACGCCGTACGCGCCATCCACCCGCCCGAGGAGCAGGAGCATCACGCCCGCCAGCTCGTGGCGGACCTGCGCGCGGTCGCCGGCCGCCGCTCCGGCGACCCCGTGGTCACCCGGCTGGTCGAACGCCTGCTGGCCGCGAGCGCCGACTTCCGCCGGCTCTGGCCGGAGCACGAGGTGGCGGTCCGGCGTACCGACCGCAAGAGCATGGTGCATCAGCGGGTGGGCCGGCTGGTGATGGACTGCACCACCCTGGTCACCCCCGACCAGGGGCAGCAACTGCTGGTGTTCACCCCGGTGGACGACGAGGCCCGCGAACGGCTTGAGCTGCTGCGCGTGCTGGGCACCGAGGACTTCCCCACCGGAGAGGTCAGGGACAGGCGTCCATGACATGATCATCCAGATCTTCCGGGCCGAGCCGGGCGCGACGAAGGGTGGATCACACGAACCCGGCATCACGCACCTTCATGGCAACCTGCACCCGATTGTCGGTGCCGAGCTTGGCGAAGATGCGGGTGACGTTGGCCTTGACCGTGGCGGTGCTCATGTAGAGGCGCTCCGCGATCTCGGTGTTGGAGCGGCCTCGGGCCACCTCGATGGCGACCTCCCGCTCCCGTTCGGTCAGTCTGGCCAGCTCCTGCCGCGCCTCCTCGCGGCCCGGCTCGTGACCGCCGGTGGCGGCGGCGATCACCTGATGGGTGACGCTCGGCGACAGCACCGGCTCGCCCGCGGCCACGGCGCGGACCGCCTCGACCATCCGGGCCGGCGGCGTGTGCTTGAGCAGGAACCCGGCGGCCCCGAGGCGCAGCGCCCGCAGCACCATGTCGTCGGCGTCGAAGGCGGTCAGCACGAGGATGCGCGGCGGCTCGGGCCAGGACAGCAGCGCCTCGGTGGTGACCAGGCCGTCCTGGCCGGGCATGCGGATGTCCATCAGCACGACAGCGGGCCGCAGGTCGCGGATCACGCCCAGCGCCTCACGGCCGTCGCCCGCCTCTCCGACGATCTCCACGCCGGATCCGCCGCCCAGGATGAGGCGCAGGCCCGTACGCACCATCGGGTCGTCGTCGACGATCACCACCCGGATCACAGGTCAAACCTCCCACGGCAACCGAACATCAAGGACAAAGCGCCCATTCTGCTGAGCGTGCGTGATCGTGCCGCCCGCCAGCCGTACCCGTTCGCCCAGGCCGACCAGACCCAGCCTGCCGCCGGGCCCGCCGGAGACCCCGTAGGGCGCCGGGTTGCTCACGCGGATGCGTAACCCGTCGCCCGGACGTCCGTCGAGCTCGACCGTGACGCTGCTGCCCGGCGCGTGTTTGCGGGCGTTGGTCAGCGCCTCCTGGACGGCCCGGTAGGCGTTGCGGCCGGTCTGCGTCGGAAGCAGGTCGCGCTGCTCGACGGTGTCGGTCACGGCGACCTTCTGGCCGGCGGCCCGCACTTCGTGGAAGAGCTCCTCCAGATCGGCCAGGGTCGGCTGCGGGGCGGCGGTGACGCCGTCGGAGCGGAGGGTGCCGAGCACGGTGCGGAGCTCGTTGAGCGACTGGTGGGCGTTGTGCTGAATGGCGTGCGCGGTCTGCCGCATCTCCTCCTGGCCGAGGTCGGTGCGGAAGGCCAGGCCCCCGGCGAGCATCGCCAGCAGCGACATGCGATGGGCCAGGGCGTCGTGCATCTCCTGGGCGATCTTCGCGCGTTCGGTCAGCTTGGCCTGCTCGATGCGCTGCCGCTCCGCCCGCTCGGCGGCCAGGTCGGCGTCGCGCAGGGAACGGAGGTAGAGGCCGAAGACCGTCAGCCCGGCGAGGATCGCCGTGCCGGTGGCGAGGCTGATCACGCCTTGCTGGGTGATGCCGTTCGAGACGGCGTACAGGCCCATGCTGGCCCACAACAGCACCCCGATCGGGATGATCTGCCGCCAGCGGCGGTGCGTGCACAGCGACACGTAGGCCACCTGAGCGGGGCCGGTCGCCATGCTGGACAGCGCGGTGATCAACGCGGTCACGGCGGCGACCTGCCACGGCCACCGGCGCCTCCACCGCATGAGGACCAGCCCCGCCAGGCTCAGGCCGGCGTCGACCAGGGCGCGCGACAGCCGCTCCGGATGGTGCAGGACGACCCAGACCCAAACCGTGCCGTAGAAGAGGATCGGCGCCAGCGCGGCGAGGTAGCGCAGCGCGACGCCCCATCCGTCGAGGGGCGGCTGATAGTCCGGGCGGTCGTGCACGCGTCCAAGCCTAGGAATTCTCCGGCCCTGCTCTAGCTACCTGGGTCGATCGTCTTACCACCCTGGGTCTATACGACGATCGACCTGGATCCGATGAGCGAACCGGCCCGCTCACGATGAACTTGAGCCCGTGATCGAGTTCAACAGTGTCAGCAAGACCTACCAGGACGTGCGGGCGCTCGACGACGTGTCCTTCACGGTCGGGCCCGGCAGCGTCACCGGGTTCGTGGGCCCCAACGGCGCGGGCAAGTCCACCGCGCTGCGCATCCTGGTGGGGCTCGCCCGCGCCACCTCGGGGTCGGCCACCGTGCTCGGGCGTCCCTATCGTGAGCTGGAGCGTCCCGCCTGCCAGGTCGGCACGCTGCTCGACGCCGGCGCGTTCCATCCGGGCCGCACCGGCCGCGAGACACTGACCCTCGGCGCCATCGCATTAGAGCTGCCCAGATCGCGGGTCGCCGAGGTGCTCTCGCTGGTCGGCCTGTCGGCCAAGGAGGCGCGGCGGACCGTCGGCTCCTACTCCCTCGGCATGCGGCAGCGGCTCGGCCTCGCGCACGCGCTGCTCGGCAGGCCGCGCGCGCTCATACTCGACGAGCCGGCCAACGGCCTCGACCCCCAGGGCATCCGGTGGTTGCGCGAGCTGCTACGCGACCTGGCCGACGCCGGCTGTGCCGTGCTGCTCAGCTCCCACCTGCTGCACGAGGTGGAACAGGTCGCCGACCACATCGTGGTCATCGGCGGCGGCCGGGTGCTCGTCCAGGGCACCGTGACCGAGCTCAACCAGGGCCGCAGCCTGGAGCAGACCTTCCTCGAACTGACCACGTCCACCGACCGGAGCCCGAAGTGACGATCCCCTTCCACCGTCTGCTGGCCGTCGAGCTCCGCAAGCTCTTCGACACCCGCAGCGCCAAGATCCTGACCGCGTGCCTGCTCTGCCTCACCGTCGCGGCGATCGTCGGTCGGGGCCTCTACAGCGGCCCCGACCTGCAGCGGCTGGTGTGGACGGCCGGCATCGGCTACGCCACCCTCCTGCCGGTGCTCGGCGTCCTCGCGGTGACGAGCGAATGGAGCCATCGCACGGCGCTGACCACGTTCGTGCTGGAGCCCCGGCGATGGCGGGTGACGGCCGCCAAAGCGCTCCCGCCGGCGCTGACGGCTGCCGTGGCCAGCCTGTTCGCGCTGCTCGTCGCGGTTCCCGCGACCGCGTTGACGAGCGCCGCGCAGCACACTCCCGCCCACTGGAACCTCACCTTCGCCACGATGGCGGGCTGGACCGCGACGAACGTGCTCTTCGTCATGATGGGCACCGCCTTAGGCGCGCTCCTGCTCAACGCACCGGCCGCCATCGTCGTCTGCCTGGCCGGCACCGCCGTGTGGAACGCCGTCGCCCTGCTCGGCACCACGGGCCAGACGCTCGCCGAATGGCTCGACCCCAACAGGACCACCGCTCCCCTCGCGGCCGGCGACTGGGCCGACGTCGACTTCCTGCGGCTCGCCGCCTCAGCCGCCCTGTGGATCGTGTTCCCACTGCTGGCCGGAGTCGTCCGTACGTCTCGCAAGGAGGTGAGATAGCCCGGTCCCCGATCGCCCCCGCCACTCAGCGCCCCGCCGCGACCACGGGTCCCGCCCGACCACCAGATCCCAAGGACCACCCGGTCCCGCCCGACCACCAGGTTCCTCGGACCATCAGGTCCCTCGGACCGCCGGTTCCGCCCAACCATCCAGTCCCGCCCGTCCTGTCGTCCAGTCCGTACCGTCCCCCCTCCAGCCCGCAGCTGCCGAGTATTCCTGTCAGATGGTCATCGCACATCGATTTGGTCCAGCTCCACCAGTCCGAAGCCGAGCTGGCTGTAGAGCTCGAGTTGGTCGAAGTACTCACGGTGTGAGTCGATCTTGCCGTCGGAGATGTGGGCGGCGCAGCTCGCTCTGATGGCGATGCGGCGGCCCGTACCCGCTATCTCACGCCCGCCCGGCATCAGGAGCAGGCCGGTGTGGGTGCCGGTGTAGGTCCATTCGGTGCAGACCGGGTTGTCACAGACGTCCAGCTCAAACCACGCCGCCATGTGAAAGTCCGGGAACGCTCTGAAGTTCTGCTGGTAGACCCAGCCGATCTCGTCGTGTCCCTGCGCGACGCCCGCCGGCGAGACGAAGACGGCGTCCTCGCTGTAGCAGGCGAGCACGCTGGACACGTCGTGCGCGTTGACGGCCTGGTTCAACCGGTGAGCGAGATCCCATTGGGTCGACATGGGCACCTCCAAGCGAGTCGGTTCGTTCCGGCGAGCATCGTGGGTGGGCGGGGAGTACGGCGAAGTCTGAGGGCGGGCGGCTGGTGGTTGGCGCGTTGGCTGCTTCCCAGTACGACGGTCCTTTCGGTGGGGAGCCCGATGAACCGGGTGTTTCGCGATGTACCTGGTGGGTGCGCCGCGTGGCCGTTGATGGGGAGGGGCGGGCGGCGGGCGGCGTCCGTACTGCTGGCAGCGGTATGGCAGGGGTCGCGGTGACGGGACACGGCGGTCGTTCCTCTGCGGCTCGGGTTCGGGAGCCGCCTGATACGGGCGTGCCCAATGTGCTCATGGCCTCGCGCGGTGCGGACAGCGCCCGCGCCACCTCGTGTCCTTATCGACGCTTTCATCCCTTCCTTCAGTGTCCGTGCGATGGCACGCACGACGGGGCCAAGCGCCCGTCAAAATCGGCCTCGACAGCGGCGCCCGATGGAAGCGCGGGGTAAATGCCCGGTTCGATCCGACGAGGGATCCGGCGATGGGCTGCGGGTGCGGTGAGGGAAGGGGCGGGGAGTCGTCGTCGCTCGTCGAGATCACGCCTGCGCTCGGCGAGATCATGCCTGGGCGTATGGGGCGAATATCGAGTGGCCGACAGCTCGATCATGTCGGATGCTGGGGGCGTGTTCAGGATTCCGCCGCGTACCGCCACGGACGCCTACTTCGCCAGGATGGGCGAGGCAAGGCGTCTGGACATCGTCTTCGACATCGATCTCGGGGAACTGCTGGAAGGCCACCACGTGGTCGCCCGCGGGCTGGAGATGGCGGACGCCGGTGCTGTGTTGCACTACGAGTTCGTTCCCGGGCTGCGGCAACATGAGTTGGATGCCAAGGGACAGTTCTTCTGGTATTGGACGGTGTCCGCTGAGGATGACCTTGGCACCCCTTACAGCGAGCACAACAGTGGGGCGGTCGGCTGATAGCGAAATCATCAGTTTTCCTCAGTCTTTGTCTGCGATGATCAGCGTGTGAAGCTCTCCGAATGGGCCAAGCGGAACGGCGTCCATTACCAGACCGCCTGGAAGTGGGCTCGGGACGGGACGATGCCGGTCCCGGTCGTCAAGACCGCGACCGGCCGATACCTGGTGCTCGAGCAGCCCGCCGACAGGGACGGGCGGGCCGTGGCGTACTGCCGAGTCTCGAGCGCCGACCAGAAGGCGGACCTCGAGCGGCAGGCGGGGCGTGTCGTCACCGCCGCGACCGGGATGGGGCTGACCGTCTCGGACGTGGTCACCGAGGTCGGGTCCGGGCTGAACGGCAGGCGGCCGAAACTGGCCCGACTGCTGCGCGACGCGTCCGTTTCGGTGATCGTGGTCGAGCACCGCGACCGCCTGGCCCGGTTTGGCCTGGAGCATCTGTCGGCCGCGCTCGAGGCGAGCGGGCGGCGCATTGTCGTGATCGACGACGCCGAGGTGGAAGACGATCTGGTGCGGGACATGACCGAAGTCCTCACCTCGTTCTGCGCCCGCCTGTACGGGCGGCGCTCGGCTTCCCGCCGCGCCAAGGCCGCTTTGCGCGCCGCCCGGGAGGTCGCGTGAGCGACCGCCAGGGCTACCGAGTCGAACTGACCCCGACGCTGGAGCAGCGCGCCCGTCTCGGGCAGCACGCGGGCCTGTCGCGGGTGGTGGAGAACTTCTGCCTCGAGAAGGTGAAGGCCGCGCTCGAGCAGCGAGAGGCGGAGAAGACCTACGACATCCCCGAGAAGGACCTGACTCCGATCCCGTGGTCGGCCCCCGCACTCGAGCGGATGTGGCGCCTCGAGCACCGCGACCGCTACCCATGGTTCACCGAAGAGGGCTTGTCCTCGAGAGTGCCGAAAGAGGCATGCCGGGTCCGGGCGGTCGGGTTCAAGAACTTCTTCGACTCCAGGTCCGGGAAAAGGAAGGGCCGCAAGGTCGGCTTCCCGGACTGGCGCAAACGCAAGCACGGCTCGAGGTTCCGCTACGACGCCGACCGCGCCCGGCCCCTGTCTGCTCGAGTGGTCGCCCTGCCCGGCGTCGGCAAGGTGCGCACACTCGAGGACATGTCGTGGCTGACTGACCGAATCAAGGACGGGCGTGCTCGAGTCATCGCTTCCACGGTGCGCGAGCAGGCAGGCCGCTGGTGGGTGTCGTTCCAACTCGAGATCGATCGGACCGACATCAATGAGCGGCGTGCGGTCTCGAGCGACGCTCCGGCGTGCGGGATCGACGTCGGGGTGAAGACATTCGCCACCATCGTGGACGACGACGGCACCGTCACCGAACTGCACGCCCCCAAGCCACTCAAGGCCACACTGCGGAAGCTGCGCAAGGCGGGCAAGGCGGTCTCGAGGAAGAAGTCCGGCTCGAGCAACCGGGCCAAGGCCGTCAAGCGGCTCGCCCGAGTCCATCTCGAGGTGGCCAACCGGCGGGCCGACTTCCTGCACAAGACGACGACGATGCTCGCGAGATCCAAGCGGGCCATCGCCATCGAGACCCTGAACGTGACCGGCATGGTCGCCAACCGGCGGATGGCCCGCGCCATCTCGGACCTCCGGTTCGGCGAGTTCTTCCGCCAGCTCGAGTACAAGGCGCAGTGGTACGGCTCGAGCGTGTGGGCGGCCGACCGCTGGTTCCCGTCCTCGAGACTCTGCGGCGGATGCGGAACCATCAACCGGGAGCTGACCCTTGCCGACCGGGTGTGGACGTGCGGGTGCGGCCTCGAACACGACCGTGACGTCAACGCCGCCCGCAACCTGCTCGAGGCGATGAACCTCGAACAGAAAGCGGCCTAGTTCCACGTCGCCGGGCAGTTCCCCGGAGACACTAAACGCCTGTGGAGGCGACGTAAGACCAGGCTCCGGCATGGCAGATGCCAGCGAATCAGGCAAGAGGATCACTGAGATTCTCCGAACGGCATTCGATCCGGACGGCAGGGCGGCTGCGCATAGGACTCGCTACCTGGGCGGGCCGGTCCCCCGTTCGGCCCGTCGGCTTTGGCTTTACTTCGCGCCGCCCGAGGAGTGGACGCCGGTGGGATCGTGGTGCAGGCGGCTGGACATCGCACTGCCGAGCGGCCACGTCACGGAGACGTGGACCGGCTCGGGTCAGGACGCCGGATAACACCGGTCTTGATAGGGCGCGGTCCGGCAGAAGCGGTCTGGTGGGGCCCGTCGGTGGAGCGTATCCGGTAGACGCGGCCTGGTAGGGCCTGCCGGTGGAGCGTATCCGGCAGACGCGGCCTGGTAGGGCCGGTGGAACTGGTCCAGTGGAACCGGCTTGGAGAGATTAACCTGGCCGGAGCTAGGGCCGTTCCCCATCAAGCGGCGCTGCCGAGGCGAGGGCCGGGTCGCGCCATGCGGCGCTGCCGGAGCTAAGGCCGCGTCACACCGTACGGCGCTGACGGAGCTAAGGCCGCAGCACGCCATGCGGCGCTGCCGGAGCGAGGGCCGTCCCCATCAGGCGGCGCTGCTGGAGCGAGGGCCGGTTCCCCATTGGGCGGTGCTGTCGAGGCTAGGGTGGCGTCACGCTGTGCGGCGCTGTTTGCGGGTGGTGAGCTGGTCGGTTCTGCTGGTGAGCAGGTGGTGGCCGTCGGGCGTGAGTGAGTTGAGGAACAGGCGGTTGACGCCGGGCAGGGCGGCGAGGCGCAGCAGCCAGTCGCGGGCGGCGATCCGGCGGCGGCTGGAGGGCGCCATCCACTCGACGAAGCGGCGGCCGAACGCCTGCACCTCGGCGATCGTCGGCCGCATGCGTTCCTCGTACCGGGTCAGGGCGCCGGGCAGGTCACCGGCGGCCAGTTCGTCGGCCAGGACCCAGGCGGCGGCGACCGCCAGGGACGCGCCGTGTCCGGCGAACAGCGAGACCGCCTGGCAGGAGTCCCCCAGCAGCACGACCCTGCCGCGGCTCCAGGAGCCGATCTGCACCTGGGTGACCTGGTCGTAGTAGAGGTCGGCGGGCAGCCGGGGCAGTGTCTCCGGCAGGATCCAGCCGAGCCCGCCGTAGTGCCGGCGCAGCGCCGCCGCGGGGTCGGCCGGCAGCGCCGGATCGGGCTCGCGGTGCAGGAACAGCAGCGCGAGCCGGTCCTCGGCCAGCGCGTACGCACCGGCCATCAGGCCGGGGACGGTCAGCATCCGGTAGCGCAGCCCGACCTGCGCGCTCAGCTCCGGATCGGTGAGGACGCAGGCGGCGACGTGATGGCCGAGGTGGCGCAGATAGCGTTCCTCGGGGCCGAAGACCAGCTCGCGGACGCGGGAGTGCACGCCGTCGGCCCCGACGAGCAGGTCCACGATGCGGTGAGTGCCGTCGGTGAGCGTGATCTCGGCCTGGTGGGCGTCCTGCCGGATCGTCTCGATCGTGACGCCGTAGCGGACCGGTGCGACGACGTCCTCGGCGAGGGTCCTGGCGAGGTCGCCGCGCGGCAGGCTGACCACGCGGGAGAAGCCGGGCGGCAGGACGAACCGGCTGGTGCGCCGGCCGTCGCGGTCGAGGTAGTCCAGCTCGCGCACCGGGTGGCGCAGCTCGCGCAGGCGGGTGGCCAGGCCCATGCGCTCGGTCACCTCGTAGCCCGCGCCGTAGAAGTCGATCATGTAGCCGCCGGTGCGTAAGGCGGGCGCGCGCTCGACGAGCTCGACGTCCCAGCCGTCGCGTTCCAGATGCCAGGCGAGCGCCAGGCCCGCGATGCCGGCTCCGCAGATGAGGGCCTTCATGGGTCACTCCTTTCGCAGCAGCCGCCGTGCCGGCCCGGCCAGCGCGGCGACGTCCAGTCCCGGATCGAGGCGGTGGTGCAGGACCAGTCCGTCGATCGCGGCGGCGAGAAGGGCGGCGACCGCGTCGGGGTCCTCGACGCCGTGCCCGGCCAGCCAGTGGGCCAGGGTGCGGCGGAAGCCGAGGACGAGTTCGGCGAGCCGGTCGCGCAGCTCGGGGATGCGGGTCGAGGCCAGGTACGTCTCCGCCACCAGCAGCGAGGCCGGATCGTCGCCGGCGTAGACCGCCACGGCGCCCATCAGCCAGTCGAGGCCGGCCTCGGGATCGGGCCGGCGGGACAGCTCCTCGCCGATCTGGCCGATCAGCTCGCGGACGAAACCGAGCGAGGCCGCGGTCAGCAGCTCGGCGACGGAGCCGAAGTGGTAGTGGACGACGCCGGGCGCGACGCCGGCCCGTTCGGCGACCAGGCGGGTGGTGACGCCGTTCCAGCCGACTTCGCCGATGAGCGCCACGGCCGCCCGCAGCAGGCGTTCCCTGGTGGCGCGGCCGCGTTCGAGCGACGTCTCCGGCATTCCGCCCCTTTCTTGTACGACCGCCTTGGGCGTTTGCCCAAATTCACAATAGTTGCATACTGCAAACATCGCTAGAGGGACGTACGAGAAGGTTGCTCAGTGGTCGCCGGAGCCCGGTTCGGCCATCCGCCGGTGCGCCGCGGCCTTGGCCTTCTCGGGCATGACCTTGGCCGCGCCGGCCATCGCCTTGTTCTTGAACGACCCGGCGACGACGGACGCCTCGCCCTTCATCAGCGCCTCGAACCCCTGCTCGGCGACCTGCGCGGGATCGTCCTTCTTGCCGGAGCCGACCCGGGTGTCCTCCATGCCCGCCCGTTCGAAGAACTCGGTCTCCGTCGGGCCCGGCATCAGCGCGGTCACCGTCACGCCGGTGTCCTTGAGCTCGTTGCGCAGCGCCTCAGAGAAGGACAGCAGGAACGCCTTCGACGCGGCGTACGTGGCCTCGAACGGCCCCGGCTGGGTGGCGGCGATGGACGACGTGAACAGCACCCGCCCCTCCCCCCGGGGCACCATGTCGCGCAGGCAGAGCTTGGCCAGGTGCACCGCGGAACGGACGTTGAGATCCACGACCTCCAGGTCGCCGGCCAGGTCCGTCTCGGCGAACGGGCCACCGGCGCCGATCCCCGCGTTGATCGCGACCGCACCCAGGGGACGCCCGCCGGCCGTGACCCGCTCGTAGAGGTGCTCGACGCCGTCGTGGGTGGCGAGGTCGGCCTGGACGGCCTCGACGGACGCGCCGAGCTCGCGCAGCTCGCGGGCCGCGTCGGCGATGCCCGGGTCCTCGGCGTTGACGATCAGGTCGAAGCCGTGCCCGGCGAACTGCCTGGCCAGCTCGTACCCGATGCCGCTGGACGCGCCGGTCACCAGGGCCAGCGGCCGGGCTTGTTCTTCCCTCATGACGGCGGTTCCTCTCGTCGGTCTCCCGCCTGACCGGCTGCCCATCGCGGCGGCGCCCAACCGTCCCGTTCCAGGTCAGGGCGGGCGCCGCGATGCGGTTCACTACAGGCATGACGATCGTCCGTTCCCTCGCCCTGTTCGCCCTGGCCGCGCTCGCCGAGATCGGCGGCGCGTGGCTCGTCTGGCAGGGGGTGCGCGAGCAGCGCGGCCTGCTGTGGATCGGCGCCGGTTTCGTCGCGCTCGGCCTGTACGGGCTGGTCGCCACGTTGCAGCCGGACGCGAACTTCGGCCGCATCCTGGCCGCGTACGGCGGGGTGTTCGTGGCCGGGTCGCTGGCCTGGGGCATGGTCGTGGACGGGTTCCGTCCCGACCGGTGGGACGTCGTCGGAGCGCTGGTCTGCCTGGTCGGCGTCCTGGTCATCATGTACGCGCCCCGGGCCTGAGGCCGGGCGCCGGCCCGCGAGGCGGACGACACACTGAGCCCCGCCGTGGTGACGCACCGGCTCGACGTCCGGGCGGGCGACGACACCTGCGTGGGCGGCGCAAAGGACGTGAAGGTGTCCCGCGAGCTCTGACACCGATCGGGCGGCCACCACACCGGACCCCCGGCATCGGCGGGCCCGTACGCGGCCGTACGCTGTCGCCCGTGATCACACCAGTCACCGCCCGGCTGGGCCCCCGCCGCTGGACGGCCATGATCGTGCTCGGCTTCGTCGGCCAGCTCGCCTGGACCGTCGAGAACATGTATCTCAACGTCTTCCTCTACGACACGATCACCGACGACCCCACCGCCATCGCCACGATGGTCGCCGCCAGCGCGTTCACCGCCACGGTCGCGACGCTGCTGGTGGGCGCGCTGTCCGACCGCACGGGCCGGCGGCGGGCCTTCATCGCCGCCGGCTACGTCCTGTGGGGCCTCGCCACGGCGGCGTTCGGGCTGGTGACCGTGGACACCGTGGGAAGCCTCGCGCCGGCCGCGAATGCCGTGCTGATCGCCATGATCGCGGTCATCGTGCTGGACTGCGTCATGTCGTTCCTGGGCTCCGGCGCGAACGACGCCGCCTTCCAGGCGTGGGTGACCGACGTGACGTGGCCGGCCGTCCGCGGCCGGGTGGAGTCGGTGCTCGCGATCATGCCGCTGGTGTCGATGCTGGCCGTCTTCGGCGCGCTCGACCCGCTCACCCGGGCCGGGCAGTGGCGGGAGTTCTTCCTGCTGATCGGGTCGGTCATCGCCGTGGTCGGGGTGGTGGCGTGGTTCCTCGTACGGGACCGCCCGGCCCTGCCCCGGGCGCGCGGCGGCGCGCTGGACGCGATCTTCCACGGCCTGCGCCCCAGCGCGATGCGCGCCAACCCGGGCCTCTACCTGCTGCTGGCGGCGTGGGCGATCTGGGGCGTGTCCACGCAGATCTTCCTGCCCTACCTGATCATCTACGTGCAGCGTTACCTCCAGATCGAGGCGTACGCGGTCGTCCTCGGCGTGGTCCTGACCGGCGCGTCGGCGGTCACCGTCGGCTGCGGCCGGCTGATCGACCGCGTCGGCAAGAAACGTTTCCTGCTGCCCGCCCTCGGGATCTACGCCATAGGGCTGCTGGCGATGTGGCCGGCGCGCGGCCTGGTCCCGGTTATCGCGGCCGGTCTGGTGATGATGTCCGGGTTCATGCTGGTCGCCGCGACGATCGGCGCGCTGGTCCGCGACCACACGCCGCCGGAGCACGCGGGGCACGTGCAGGGGCTGCGGATGGTGTTCGCGATCCTGATCCCGATGCTGATCGGGCCGTACGTGGGGGCGCTGGTCATCCGCGGCGCGGACGCCTACTACGAGGATCTGGGCGTGCTCAGGCAGGTGCCCACGCCCGCGATCTTCCTGGCGGCCGCCGCGGTGCTGCTGCTGATCGCCGTTCCCGTCCTGGCACTGCGCAAGAGAGAGGTCGCATGAGCATGCTCACCCGCTGGGGCAGGGAGCTCGATCCCGACGCCGTCCTGACCGAGTATCCGCGGCCGCAGCTCGTCCGCGACAGCTACCTCAACCTCAACGGCCGGTGGGACTACGCGATCACCGGCGACGACGCGGAGCCCGCGGCCTACGACGGGCAGATCGTGGTGCCGTTCTCGCCCGAGGCCGAGCTGTCCGGCGTCGGCCGGCAGCTCATGCCCGGCCAGACCCTCTGGTACCGCCGCGCCCTCGTGCTCCCCGACGGGTTCGGCACGGGCGGCCGGGTGCTGCTGCACTTCGGCGCGGTGGACCAGACCTGCCGGGTGCTGCTCAACGGCGTCGAGGTGGGCACGCACACCGGCGGCTACCTCCCGTTCAGCTGCGACGTCACCGCCGCCCTGCGCGACGGCGAGAACGTGCTGACCGTCGCGGTACGCGACGACACCGACACCGTCCCGCACGCCCGCGGCAAGCAGAAGCTGGAGCGGGGCGGCATCTGGTACACCCCGCAGTCCGGCATCTGGCAGACCGTATGGGCCGAGCGGGTGCCCGGCGTGCACGTGGAGCGGCTCACCCTCACCCCGCACCTGGCCGAGTCCTGCGTCGAGGTGACCGTGCACGCCGCCGAGGGCGAGGCGGACGTCGAGATCCTGGCCGCCGGGTCCGTCGTCGCCCGCGCCACCGTACCCGCCGGGCGGCCGGTGCGCGTCCCGATCCCGGACGTCCGGCCGTGGAGCCCCGAGGACCCCTTCCTGTACGACGTCACCGTGGAGCTGGGCGCCGACCGGGTGCGCAGCTACGTGGGCATGCGCTCGTTCGGGGTGGGGACGGACGCCGACGGGACGCCGCGCCTGCTGCTCAACGGCCGCCCCTACTTCCACGCCGGGGTGCTCGACCAGGGCTACTGGTCCGACGGCATGTACACGCCGCCGTCGGACGAGGCCATGATCTACGACATCGTCACCATGAAGCGGCTCGGCTTCACCATGCTGCGCAAGCACATCAAGATCGAGCCGCTGCGCTGGTACTACCACTGCGACCGGCTCGGCATGCTCGTCTGGCAGGACATGGTCAACGCCGGCGGCCGCTACCACCCGCTGCTCGTCACCGCTCCGGCGTTCGTCCCGTTCCACCTGCCCGACCGCTGGTTCGGCCGGCCGCACCGGGAGCGGTTCATGGCCGAGCTGCGCGAGACGGTCGAGCACCTGCGCAACGTGGTGAGCATCGCCGTCTGGGTGCCGTTCAACGAGGGGTGGGGCCAGTTCGACGCGGCCCGCGTGGCCGGGGAACTGGCCGCGCTCGACCCCACCAGGACCGTCGACCACGCCAGCGGCTGGCACGACCAGGGCGCCGGCGACCTGCGGAGCCTGCACGTCTACTTCCGCCGCTTCCGCGCGCCGCGCCGCCGCCGCGACCGGCGGGCGCTCGTGCTGTCGGAGTACGGCGGATACGGCCTGCGCGTCGACGGCCACACCTTCAACGACCGCAACTTCGGCTACCGGCGCTACGACACCCCCGAGCGCCTCGGCGCCGCGTTCGCCCGGCTGCACGCCGAGCAGATCGTCCCGGCGATCCGGCGCGGCCTGAGCGCCACCGTCTACACCCAGCTCTCCGACGTCGAGGACGAGCTGAACGGCCTGCTCACCTACGACCGGGAGGTGCTCAAGCTGCCGGAGGACCTGGTCCGCGCGGTCAACAAACGGCTCACGCTCGGCCAGAACTCGTGACGGTCAGGCCGCGCCACTCGGCGTCCGGCATGCGCAGCACCCTGAGCGCGATCCAGCCGTACGCGGCCAGCTGCAGCAGGGAGCCGGTGGACTGCACGACCGGGGCCTGCGTCATGGTCACGAACGGCACGATCGTGCCCGCCAGCGCGGCGACCGGCACCCACCAGGGGGCCAGCCTGACCGCGGCCAGGGTCACCAGCAGCGTGATCAGGCCGGCGTGCAGCAGGAATCCGGGCAGCAGCATCCCGTACACGAAGCCCCACAGCTCGTTCGCCCGCCGGGTGACGGCCTCGGCCTGGTCGGCGGGCAGGGTCTGGGCGAGGGCGAGGTCGTAGAAGTCGGTGGTGAACAGCGTCAGGCCGTGACCTGCGCCGATGAGGCCGAGCGCCGTCCCGATCCCGCTCGCGCGGGGGGCGCGCTCGCGCAGGAGGTGGGCCAGCGCCAGGACGACCGGGATGAGGCTGAGCGCCGCCCAGACGTAGAGCAGGGCGCTGACCTGGACGGTCGTCGCGTGCGTACGGAAGACGTCGGGGTCGTGCTCGGCGCCGGGCGGCGAGGTCAGGAAGGCGAGGAACTGGAAGACCGGCCAGGCGAGCAGGGCGACGCCGGCGACGGTCCGGCGGAACGTGTCAGGATTTTTCAGCACCCGTCCAGAGAAGCGAGATGCCGTCCCGCGCCGCGCGGGCGCTCGTCCCCGCTCCCCCGGGAGGAACGCCCGGACCTCCCGGGACACTGTCCCGGCCGGACCGGGACCACATGCGGATACGGTGTGGCCCGAGGAGGGGGCGGATGGCGACGGCGCGGCGTGTGCGGGCGGGCGCGTGGGCGTGGTGCGCGCTGCCCCAGACCGCGCTGACCCTGGCCGCGCTGACCCTGGCCGCGCTGACCCTGACCCTGGCCGCCGTGGCGTGCGTCCTCGCCTTCGCCGACGGCACCGCCCCGCTCTCCGTGGTCCACCTGCTGTTCGTGGCGGGGTGCGCGGTGGCCGGCGGGCTGATCGGCGCGCACCGGCCCGGCCACCGGGTGGGGCGACTGCTCGCGCTGAGCGCGTTCTGCTTCGCCCTGATGGAGGCGTGCGGTCATTACGCGATCCTCGGCTCGCGTACCGGCCTGCCGTTCGCGGCGGCGCTGGCCTGGCCGCAGACCTGGTTGTGGATCCCGGCCAACCTGGCGGCCACCCTGATCCCGCTGTACTTCCCCACCGGCCGGCTCTCCTCCCCACGCCTGCGCCCGCCGGTCGCCGTGGCGGTGTCCGTGGCCGCGCTGGCCGCCGTCGCGAACGCGTTCCGTCCGGGGAGCAACCAGCAGGTCGGCATGGGGCCGGGGGTGCCCAACCCGCTCGGCGTCCCCGCGCTGGCGGGCGCGGCGCAGGTGACGGAGTCGGTGCTGACCCTGCTGCTGCCGGCGGTGTTCCTGCTGGGCGCCGCCGACCTCGCCGTAAGGGCGCGGCGCAGCGAGGGCGGGGAACGCCGGCAGATCGCCTGGCTGGTGTACGTCGTCGGCCTGGAGACCGTGGTGATCGGCGCCAGGCTCGCGGCCGGGCTCACCGACGACCGCCCCGGCTCGCCGTGGCCGTCGGACAGCGTGCTGTGGGAAGTGGTCGGGATCGGGGGCGCCACGCTCATGCCGGTCGCCATCTGCGTGGCCGTCCTGCGCCACCGGCTCCTCGACATCGACCTGGTGATCAACCGCACGCTGGTGTACGTGCTCCTGTCGGGCTGCGTGACCGGCGGCTACATCCTCGTGGTCGGCTACCTCGGCGCGCTCTTCCCCGCCGGCGACCTGCCGGTGTCCGTGCTGGCGGCCGGGCTGGTGGCGCTCGCCTTCGCGCCGCTGCGGCAGCGGCTGCAGAGCTGGGTCAACCTGCTGACCTACGGCGAGCGCGACGATCCGTACGCCGCGCTCACCCGGCTCGGCCGCCGGCTGGAGAGCGCCGCGGACCCCGACGCCGTGCTGCCCGGCATCGCGCGGTCGGTCGCCGAGGCGCTCCGCCTGCCGTACGTGGCGGTCGAGACCGACAGGGGCGCCCGCCACGAGCACCGCCTCGGGGGCGGCCCGGCCGCGACCGGCGAGCCGCTCCGGCTGCCGCTGACGCACAACGGCGAACGGGTCGGCGGCCTGGTGCTCGCGCCGCGGCCGGGCGACAGCGGGTTCGGCCCCCGCGACCTGCGTGTCCTCGCCGACCTGGCCCGGCAGGTCGCGGTGGCCGTGCACGCCGTACGGCTCTCCGCCGACCTGCGCCGCTCCCGCGAACGCCTGGTCATGGCGAGGGAGGAGGAGCGCCGCCGGCTGCGCCGCGACCTGCACGACGGCCTCGGCCCCACCCTGGCGGCGCTGACCATGCGCGCCGAGGCGGCGCACGACCTGGTCGCGGACGAGGGCGCGCGGAAACTGCTCGCCGAGATCGTGGACGACGCCGAGACGGCGCTGGCCGACGTCCGGACGCTGGTCGACGGGCTGCGCCCGCCCGCGCTCGACTCCCTCGGCCTGATCGGGGCGCTGCGCGCGCACGCCGCCAGGCAGCCGTCCGGGCTGCGGGTGGACGTGCACGCGCCGGACGACCTGCCTGCGCTGCCCGCCGCCACCGAGGCCGCCGCGTACCGGATCGCGACCGAGGCCCTGGCCAACACCCGCCGGCACGCCGCGGCGGCGCGGGCGTGGTTGCGGGTCGAGCTCGCGGACGGGACGCTGAGACTGGAGATCTCCGACGACGGCCGCGGCCTCCCCGGGAGCGGCCCCGGCGAGGGCGGGGTCGGGCTGGCGTCGATGCGCGAGCGGGCCACCGAGCTGGGCGGTTCGTGCGTGATCGACGAACGCCCCGGCGGCGGGACCCGGGTCCGGGTCGAGCTGCCCGCGGGCGGGGAAGGAGACGAGGGATGATCAGGATCCTGGTGGCCGACGACCACGCGGGCTTCCGGGCGGGGCTGCGTACTCTGCTGGCGACGGCCGAGGGGATCGACGTCGCCGACGAGGCGGCCAGCGGGGAGCAGGCGCTCGCGCTGGCCGGCCGGATCCAGCCGGACGTGGTCCTGATGGACCTGGACATGCCCGGCATGGGCGGCATCGCGGCGACCGAGCGGCTGACCCGCGACCACCCGCACATCAGGGTGCTCGTGCTCAGCATGTCGGACGACGACGACTCGGTGTTCGCCGCCGTCCGGGCCGGCGCCCGCGGCTACGTGGTCAAGGGGGCCCGCAAGGCCGAGCTCGTCCGGTCGGTGCAGACGGTGGCCGAGGGCGGCGCCGTCTTCGGGCCCGCGCTCGCCTCCCGCCTGGCCGCCTACTTCTCCCCGCTGTCAGGGGGACGCACCGAGACCGCCGCGCCCCTGCCCGCGCTGACCCCCAGGGAGCGGGAGATCCTCGCCCTGATCGCCGGCCACCTGACCAACCCGCAGATCGCCGCCCGGCTCGGGCTGAGCCAGAAGACCGTACGCAACCACGTCTCGGCCGTCCTCGCCAAGCTCCAGGTCGCCGACCGCGCCCAGGCGATCCTCCGCGCCCGCGAGGCGGGCCTCTGACCTGTGCGGCCGTTCCGCGCGGCGGTAGTCGCGGGGTGAGAGGCCGAGGCGGCGCTTGAACGCGTTGCTCAGCGCGCTCACCGACCCGTAGCCGACCTGGCGGGCGATCGCCTCCAGCGTCTCGTCGCCGCGGCGCAGCCGGGCGGCGGCCAGTTCGAGGCGCCAGCCGGTCAGGTATTCCAGCGGCCCCTGCCCCACGACCTGCTTGAACCGGGCGGCCAGCGTCGAACGGGACACCGCCGCGACCCCGGCGAGCTGGGACACGGTCCAGGCACGGGTGGGGTCGGCGTGCATGGCCCGCAGGGCGGGAGCCACGACCGGGTCGGTGAGCCCGGCCGGCCAGCCCGACGTCCCGCCCGGACCGGCGGTGACCAGGTGCAGGCGCAGGAGGTGGATCAGCATGACCAGGGCGAGATGCTCGGTGACCAGGGTCGAGGCGGGCGGGCGTTCGCGCAGCTCGGCGGCGATCTGCTCCAGCGCCCAG
Source organism: Nonomuraea sp. LP-02 (assembly GCF_036289125.1). Taxonomy (NCBI): domain Bacteria; kingdom Bacillati; phylum Actinomycetota; class Actinomycetes; order Streptosporangiales; family Streptosporangiaceae; genus Nonomuraea; species Nonomuraea sp. LP-02. The sequence continues at coordinate 2,828,037 of NZ_JAXCLK010000001.1, forward strand.
CGGACGGTGGCGGCCTCGGCCGTGTGGCCGGGCACGTGGATCACCGGCGGCAGCGCGTCGAGCAGCAGCTCCCTGGCCCGTTCGCCGAAGTCGAACCGGCCGCCGAGGAGGATCACGTCCGCGCCGTCGCCGACGCGGGCCACGCCGTCCGTGGCCGCCGCGAAGATCGGCCCGGCCGGGACCGGGCGCACGCCCGCGCCGCCGGCCAGGGTGAAGGCGCGCGGCTGGACGAGCAGGAAGCAGTCGCCCTCGGCCAGCTCGATCGGCTCGGGCACGCCCTCCACGGTGAGCAGGCAGCGCCCGCGGCGGACCGCGTTGAACTTGACCCCCTCCGGCGGCTCGAACGCCAGCGCCCACTCCCCTCCGGCGGCCAGCCCGACGGAGAGGCGGCTGGTCGTGCCGACGAGGGTGAGAACCTCTTCGAGAGGATCGGCATGCTGGACGCTCACGCAACTATTGTCGACTCTGTCGCATTCCACGTCCAGCCGGGCGTTCCTAGGCTGGCCGCATGACACGCATCAGCACCCCTTTCACCGCCAGGACCACGGCCACGGAGATCCTGGCCGGCGTCGACCTCACCGGGCGGCGCGTCATCGTCACCGGCGGCGCCTCCGGGATCGGCGCGGAGACCGTACGGGCCCTGGAGGGAGCCGGAGCCGAGGTCACGGTCGCCACCCGCCGTCCCGCCGCCGGGCAGCGGGCGCTGGACCTGAGCGACCTCGGGTCGGTACGGCGGTTCACGGCCGAATGGAGCGGGCCGGTGCACGCGATCGTGGCGAACGCCGGGATCATGGCGCTGCCTGCCCGCCGGACCACCCCGTACGGCTGGGAGCTCCAGCTCGCGACGAACTTTCTCGGACATTTCGCCCTGATCGACGGCCTGCGCGAGCACCTGCGGCAGGCGGGCGGCGCGCGGGTGGTCATGGTCAGCTCGGGAGCCCAATTGGGCGCGCCGTTCGACTTCGACGACCCGCACTTCGAGCGCCGCCCGTACGATCCGTGGACCGCGTACGCGCAGTCGAAGACGGCCGACGTGCTGCTCGCGGTCGCCGTCGCCCGGCGCTGGGCCGCCGACGGCATCGCCGCGAACGCCCACGAACCCGGCTATGTGCACACCAACCTGCAGCGGCACGTCGACCAGGCCACCATGCGGGCCATGGGCGCGATGGACGACGACGGGAACCTGCTGACCCCCGGCTACTTCAAGACGCCCGAGCAGGGGGCCGCCACCTCGGTGCTGCTCGCCGCGTCCCCCCTGCTGGACGGCGTGACCGGCCGCTACTTCTCCAACGACAACCAGGAGGCCGAGGTCGTGCCGGGCGGCCCGGACGCGACCGGCGGCGTGGCGGCCTGGTCCGTGGACCCCGGCGCCGCCGACCGGCTCTGGGACCTCGCCACCGCCGCCTGCCGGCCGTAGCCCTACAGGCCGAGGCGCACCGGCCGGGGCGGCGGGCCGCCGGCGAGGAGCGCTGCCAGCGGTGTCGCCAGGTCGCGGGGCGAGAACAGCTCGGGCCCGCGGTAGCCGGCGATCTCCTGGAGCGTCCACCAGCGGAAACCGTCGATGTGCTCGGCGGCGAGCTCCGCGTCCGACCGCGCGCCCCGGGGCGCGAACGACGGGGTGCGGACGAGGAAGTAGTCGTTGACCACGCCGTCGTACCCCGCCGCGTGCCCGGAGGCGACCACCCGCTGGTGCCACACGTGCGGCGGGTCGGCCTCGACCGCCAGCCCCACCTCCTCGCCCAGCTCGCGCCGCAGCGCGGCGAGCGAGGTCTCCCCCGGCTCGACGCCACCGCCGGGGGCCGCCCACACGATCTTCTTCTGTAGAGCCAAGCGGCAGAGCAGGATGCGGTCGTCGTCGTCGAGGACGATCGCGCGGACGGCGTGGCGCAGGTTCATCGCAGGCATCCGGCATCCTACGCCGCGGCGAGCCCGTCCAGGGTGCGGGCCAGCCAGCCGGTACGGGTCTCCCGGGCGGCCGCGGACAGCGCGGCCCCGGGGAAGAGCGCGTCGAAGCCGTGGCAGCCGCCGGCCCACACGTGCAGCTCGGCCTGGCCGCCCGCCGCCCAGATGCGGGTGGCGTACTCCACGTCCTCGTCGCGGAAGACCTCGGCGGAGCCCGCGTCCACGTACGTGGCGGGCAGCCCGGACAGGTCGTCCGCCCTGGCGGGCGAGACGTAGGCGGGGACCTCGTCGCCGGCGAGGCCGCCGAGAACGGCGTTCCAGGCGAACGCGTTGGTCTCGCGGGTCCACACGCCGGGCTCGCCGGCGTACTGGCGGCTGGACGTGGTGGTGTTGCGGTGGTCGAGCATGGGACAGATCAGGACCTGGGCGGCGACGGCGGGGGCGCCGCGGTCGCGGGCCATGAGCGTGACGCCCGCGGCGAGGCCGCCGCCGGCGCTGGCGCCCGCGACGACGACGCGGCCAGGGTCGATGCCGAGTTCGGCGGCGTGCTCGGCGACCCACCGCAGGCCCTCGTAGCAGTCCTCGACGGGGGTGGCGCCGCCGGCCTCCGGGGCGAGCCGGTAGCCGACGGTGACCACGGCCGCGCCGAGCCGGTCGAGCCATTCGAGGGGGATGTCGAGCTGCGAGAACCGGTCCCCCATGATCATGCCGCCGCCGTGCATCCAGTAGACGCACGGCGCTCCGGGTCCGGCGCCGGCCGGGGTGAGGACCGTCATCGGGATCGGCGCGCCGCCGGAGCCGGGGACGGTGACGTCGCGCCGCTCGACGGCACGGCCACGCAGCAGGGGCTCGACGGGCGGCGCGGGGATCGCGCGCAGGTCCGCGAGGATCCGCGGGGTGATCTCCGGCACCAGCGGCATGCCGGTGAGCAGGGCGTCGAGCTCGGGGTCGAGAGCGGGGCGAGGGAGGGAGGACATGGCGGTGTTCCTTTCGAGGAGGTCGGAAAGAGGGGGTCAGAAAGCGGCTTTGCCGCCGACGGGCACGTAGTCGGTGTACGGGGCCTGCGCGGCGAGCAGTTCCTGGATCCGGGAGACGAGGGCCTGGGCGGCCGGACCGGCGAAGACCCGGTGGTGCTCCTCCTCGCCGGTCCAGCCCTCGGTGACGTGGACGACGTCGGGGTCCGAGCTCGACCGGCAGACGAGGTACACCAGGCAGTGCTCGCTCGCGGCGGGGCCGCCCTCGTCCAGGGCGGTCAGCAGCAGGCCGGCCAGCCGCTCCCCCATGCCGGGCCGGGCGGTCAGGGTGGCGTTGAACCCGTATCGGATCTTCACGGAGTGCTCCTCGGTCGGAAGGTGTTGCCTTTTCCTCTTGCCGGGCGGCGGGATCGCCGTCGATCAGGTGCTCTTATTTCACCGTTTGACCTCGGAGAACGGTAGAACGAAGCTCCTCGCTTCTTGCCTGATCCTCCACACTTCGTGGTGGAATGGGGGCATGGGATTCGACGAGCTGCGCGCGTCGCTGGCCCGGCACGTCCGGCCGGACGAGAGCACGGCCATCGACGGCCTGTACATCGCCAAGGCCGAGCGGCCGGGCCCGCCGTCGCCCGCGATGTCCGGCACGGTGCTGGCCGTCCTCGCCCAGGGCGCCAAACGGCTGGCGGTGGGCGACCGCGTCCACGAGTACCGCCCCGGCGACTACCTGGTGGCCTCCGTCGACCTGCCGGTCACCGGGCACTTCGTCGGGATAAGTCCGGAACGTCCGGCGCTGGGGCTGGCGCTCGTCCTGGAGCCGTCCGCCGTCGCCGACCTCCTCCTGCACGCCGCCCCCGGCGACCTGCCGCCCGCCCGCGCCGGAGCGCTGCCGGGCATCGCCGTCGCCGGCATGACGGCCGACCTCCTCGACGCCCTGGTCCGCCTGCTCCGCCTGCTCGACCGGCCGGGCGACCGGGCAGTGCTGGCGCCGCTGGTCAAGCGCGAGATCCTCTGGCGGCTGCTCACCGGGGAGCAGGGCGACGCGGTACGCCGGCTCGGCCTGGCCGACAACAGCCTCGGTCACGTCGCCCGCGCCGTCCGCTGGATCCAGGACCACTACGCCGAGCCGTTCCGCGTGGAGGAGCTGGCGCGGCTGGCCGGCATGAGCCCGTCGGCGTTCTACCGCCACTTCCAGACGGTCACCGCGCTGAGCCCCATCCAGTTCCAGAAGCGCATCCGGCTCCAGCAGGCCCGGCTCCTGCTCGCCGGCCGCCCGCACGACATCACCGCCGTCGCCCACCGCGTCGGCTACGACAGCCCCTCCCAGTTCAGCCGCGAGTACCGCCGCCGGTACGGCGTCCCGCCCAGCCGCGACGCCACCCGCCTCCATCACGCGGGCGAGGAGTGAGCCCCCCGCCATGCACGGGGGCGGACCACCGCGACCGGGCAGGTGACGTGGTGCAGCACGCCGTGGCCGACCGAGCCCATGATCGCGGAGGCGAAGCCGCCCAGCCCGCGCGAGCCCACCACGACCAGGTCGGCCGACGCCGCCGCCTCGGTCAGCACGCTCACCGGATGCCCGATCCACGCCTCGTGGGTGATCTCGACGTCGGGGTTCTTCTCCCGCCACCGGTCCACGCCCTCCGCGACCACGCGGGTGTCCTCCTGGTAGAGGTCCACGAGGATGCCGTCGCCGGTGACCACGTACGGGGAGACCGCCGGGGTGCGCCAGACGTGCACGACGTGTAACCGCGCGCCGCGGGCCCTGGCGTGGGCGACGGCGTACTCCATGGCCGCCTCCGCGTGCTCGGAGCCGTCGTAGCCGGCGACCACCCTGCCGTGCCGGGTGTCGCCGGGCCCGCGGACGACCACGACCGGCCCGGCGGCGTGCCCGGCCACGGCCAGGCTCACCGAACCGAGCAGCATGGCCGCGAGCTCCCCCAGCCCCCGGCTGCCGAGGACCACGCTGTCTGCGGTGGCCGCCTCTGCGAGCAGACGGTCGACCACGTTGCCGGCCAGCAGTTCCGTGGTCACCGGCAGGCCGCCGGCCAGTGCGCGGGCCCGGTCGCCGGCAAAGGCGAGCGTGCTCGCGCAGCAGCCCATCGCGTGTTCCTGGCGCCCCTGCTCGCAGGCGTGCACGACGCGCAGGCGCAGGTTCCTGCTCCGGGCCTCGGCGGCGGCCCAGTCCACGGCGGCTCTCGCGGCCGGGGATCCGTCCACGCCGACGACGATGTGTCCGGGCATCACGCGTTCCTCCCTCGCCGGTCCACGCCCCAGGGTCACGCCGTACGCGGCGGGTCCGTAGGGCCGCAAGTACCGGTTGTGCCGGGACCTAAGTCCCTGATTAATCTTCGCACCTAACGAATTGCGAAGTTTCGCAATTGCGAGCACAATGGCGAACGTCCGGCGAGGGAGAGGACGCGCAGAGATGTCGGTGCCGTTGTACGAAGCCAAGGCCGAGCTGTTCAGGCTCCTGGGCCATCCGGTGCGCATCCGCGTCCTGGAGCTGCTGCAGGACGGGCCGAAGCCGGTGCGCGACCTGCTGGCCGCGATCGAGGTCGAGCCGACCGGGCTGTCCCAGCACCTGGCCGTGCTGCGCCGCTCCGAGCTGGTGACCGCCCGCCGCGACGGCTCGACCGTGGTGTACGCGCTGTCCGGCGGCGACGTCGCCGAGCTGCTGCGCGCGGCCCGCGCCCTGCTCAGCGCCAAGCTGTCGGGCCGGCACGCGCTGCTCAGCGAACTACTCGAAGAAGAGACCGACCACCGGTGAATCCCGTGCTCGCGGCGGGCCTCGGCCGCCTGCGCTCCGTCCTGCCCGCCCGCGCCGACCTGGCCGCCATGGGCCGTCATCCGCGGCGTGACCTGCTCGCCGGGCTGACGGTGGCGATCGTGGCGCTGCCGCTGGCGCTCGGGTTCGGCATCTCCTCCGGCCTCGGCGCCGAGGCCGGGCTCGCCACCGCGGTCGTGGCAGGCGTCCTCGCCGCCGTCTTCGGCGGGTCCGCGCTGCAGGTGTCCGGGCCGACCGGGGCCATGACGGTGGTGCTGGTGCCGATCATGCACGCGCACGGCGCGTCCGGCGTGCTCACGGTGGGCGTCATGGCCGGGCTGCTGCTGTTGGGGCTGGCCCTCGCCCGGGCGGGCCGTTACATGGCGCTCGTCCCCGCGCCGGTGGTGGAGGGCTTCACTCTGGGCATCGCGTGCGTGATCGGCCTGCAACAGGTGCCGGCCGCGCTCGGCGTGCCCACCCCCGAAGGGGACAAGGTGCTGGCCGTGGCCTGGCAGGCGGTGCTCGCCTTCGCCGCCCACCCCGACTGGATCGCCGTCACGATGGCCGTCGCCGTCGCGGCGGTGATGCTGGCCGGGGCGCGCCTGCGGCCGGGCGTGCCGTTCTCGCTGCTGGCCGTGGCCGCCGCCACCGTCGTCGCCGAGCTGGCCGGCCTGCCGGTGACGCGCATCGACGCCCTGCCCTCCGGGCTGCCCGCCCCCTCGCTGTCCTTCCTCGACGTGAGCGCGCTGGGCTCGCTGATCGCCCCCGCCGTCGCGGTGGCCGCGCTCGCCGCGCTGGAGTCGCTGCTGTCGGCCGCCGTCGCCGACGGCATGAGCGTCAACCACCGGCACGACCCCGACAGGGAGCTGTTCGGCCAGGGGCTGGCCAACCTGGTGGCGCCGCTGTTCGGCGGCGTGCCGGCCACCGGCGCCATCGCCCGCACCGCCGTCAACGTGCGCTCGGGGGCCTCCTCCCGGCTGGCCGCGCTCGCCCACGCGGCGATCCTCGGGGTGATCGTGTTCACCGCCGCCGATCTCGTGGCCCGCATCCCGCTGGCGGCGCTGGCGGGGGTGCTGCTGGCCACCGCCGTACGGATGGTCGAGGTCGGCTCGGTGGCCGCGATGCTCCGCTCCACCAGGGCCGACGCGCTCGTGCTCACGCTCACCGCGATCGCCACCCTCGCGCTCGACCTGGTCGCCGCCGTCATCCTCGGCCTGGTCGTGGCCGGCGCGCTGGCGCTGCGCGCCATCGCCCGCGACGTCCGGCTGGACGCGATGCCGCTGCACCCGGACCTGCCCGGCGACCACGACGCCGAGGAACACGCGCTGCTGGCCGAGCACATCGTCGCCTACCGGCTGGACGGGCCGCTGTTCTTCGCGGCCGCGCACCGGTTCCTGCTGGAGCTGTCCGAGGTCGCCGACGTCTCGGTGATCGTCCTGCGGATGTCCAGGGTCACCACCGTGGACGCCAGCGGCGCCCTGGTGCTCGGCGACGCCATCTCCCGCCTGGAACGCCGCGGCATCACCGTGTACGTCTCCGGCATCCGCGACGGCCACCACCGGCCGCTGCGCGCCCTCGGCGTCATCTCGCGTCTCGACGAGGCCGGGCAGGTGTTCGCCACCACCCCCGAGGCGATCGCCGCCGCCCGCCACCGCCTCCACCTGGACGGCGTCCTTCCCGCCGTCCGGGCCGACGACTGACGGGTATTCGCAGGTCAGGCGGGTATTCACCTACCTCGGGGGACGAATGCTGGGGATGCCTGAGGGAATTCGCGGGTGCCTGTTCGACATGGACGGCGTGCTGACGCGCACCGCCACCGTGCACGCCGCGGCGTGGAAGACGATGTTCGACGAGTTCCTGCGGAAGCGGGCCGGGACCGCGTTCGTGCCCTTCGACGCGAAGGCCGACTACGACCGCTACGTCGACGGCAAGAAGCGCGTGGACGGGGCGAGGAGTTTCCTGCGGGCGCGGGGCATCGACCTGCCGGAGGGGACACCGGACGACCCGCCCGACGCGATGACCGTCTACGGGCTGAGCAACAGGAAGAACCAGCTCGTCCAGGCCATCATCGACCGGGACGGCGTGGAGGTGTTCCCGGGCTCCGTCCGCTACCTGGACGCGGTCCAGGAGGCGGGGCTGCGCACGGCCGTGGTGTCGTCGAGCGCCAACACCGTGCACGTCCTGACCGCCGCGGGGCTCGCCTCGCGGTTCGAGGCCAGGATCGACGGCGTCGTGGCCCGCGAGCGGGGGCTGGCGGGGAAGCCGGCCCCGGACATGTATCTCGCGGCGGCCGAGGCGCTGGCGCTGCGGCCGGCGGAGGCGGCGGTGTTCGAGGACGCCCTGGCGGGGGTCGCGGCCGGCCGCGCGGGCGGGTTCGGCTTCGTCGTCGGCGTCGACCGGGCGGGGCAGGCGGAGGCGCTGCGCCGGCACGGCGCCGACGTCGTGGTCACCGACCTGGCCGAGCTCCTGGAGCAGGGCACGCGCTCCCGGGGCGCGGGATGATCCGGCACCCCGCGTTCGAGGTCGAGCCGTGGGCGCTCCGGGAGAACCGGCTGGATCTGGACGTGCTGGCGCAGACCGAGTCGGTGTTCGCGCTGTCCAACGGGCACATCGGCCTGCGCGGCAACCTGGACGAGGGCGAGCCGCACGGAGAGCCGGGCACCTATCTCAACGGGTTCTACGAGCTGAGGCCGCTGCCGTACGCGGAGGGCGGCTACGGATATCCGGAGTCGGGGCAGACGGTGGTGAACGTCACCAACGGCAAGCTGATCCGGCTGATGGTCGGCGACGAGCCCTTCGACCTGCGGTACGGGACGTTGCACCAGCATGAACGAGTCCTGGACCTGCGCGCCGGCACCCTCACGCGCACGGCGCACTGGAGCTCGCCGACCGGCACCTCGGTGCGGGTCAGGTCCACGCGGCTGGTGTCGTTCACCCATCGCGCGATCGCCGCGATCCGGTACGAGGTCGAGGCCGTCGACCGGCCGACCCACCTCGTCGTCCAGTCGGAGCTGGTCGCCAACGAGACGCAGACGCCGGCGAGCGACGACCCGCGGGCCGCCGCGGTGCTGCGCTCCCCCCTGGTCCCCGAGGAGAGCGTCGTCGACAGGGACGGCCTGGCGATCATGGTGCACCGCACCCGGGCCAGCGGCCTGCGGGTCGCCACGGGCATGTGGCACGAGATCGACGGGCCGGACGGCACCCTGACCGAGGCGCAGGGCAGCGGCGACGTCAGCCGGGTGACCGTGGCCACGCGCCTGTCCCCCGGCCGGCCGCTGCGGCTGGTCAAGTTCTTCTCCTACGGGTGGTCGCGCAGGCGTTCGCGGCCCGCCCTGCACGATCAGGTGGCCGCGGCGCTGGCGGCCGCCCGCCTGGTCGGCTGGGACGGCCTGCGCGCCGACCAGCGGCGTTTCCTCGACGACTTCTGGGACGGCGCGGACGTGGAGGTGGAAGGCGACGCCGAGGTGCAGCAGGCCGTGCGTTTCGGGCTGTTCCACCTGCTGCAGTCGGCCGCGCGCCTGGAGGAGCGCGCCATCCCGGCCAAGGGCCTGACCGGGTCCGGCTACGACGGGCACGCCTTCTGGGACACCGAGATCTTCGTGCTGCCGGTGCTCACCTACACCTATCCGCGGGCCGTCGCGGACGCCCTGTCGTGGCGGCGGTCCACGCTTCCCCTCGCCCGGGCCCGCGCCGGGCAGCTCGGGCTGCGCGGCGCCGCCTTCCCCTGGCGGACCATCCACGGCGAGGAATGCTCCGGCTACTGGCCGGCGGGGACCGCGGCCTTCCACGTCAACGCCGACATCGCGCACGCGGTCGCCCAGTACGTCGACGCCACCCAGGACGAGACGTTCGACGGCCGGACCGGCCTGCACGTGCTCGTGGAGACGGCTCGGCTGTGGCGCGCCCTCGGGCACCACGACGCGGCCGGGAGGTTCCGCATCGACGGCGTGACCGGACCGGACGAGTACACCGCCCTCGCCGACAACAACGTGTACACGAACCTGATGGCCCAGCGGAACCTGCGCGAGGCGGCCGAGGCCGCGGCCCGCCATCCGGCGCTCGCGGCGCCGCTCGACGTCACGGCGGAGGAGATCCGCGGCTGGCGCGAGGCGGCGGAGGCGATGACCGTCTGCTACGACGAGCGGCTGGGGGTGCACCCGGAGAGCGAGGGCTTCACCCAGCACGCGCTCTGGAACTTCGCCGCCACCGGTCCCGACCGCTACCCGCTGCTGCTGCACTTCCCCTACTTCGACCTCTACCGCCGGCAGGTGGTCAAGCAGGCGGACGTCGTGCTCGCCATGCACCTGCGCGGCGACGCCTTCACGCCCGCCCAGAAGGCCAGGAACTTCGCCTATTACGAGCCTCTGACCGTGCGCGACTCGTCCCTGTCGGCCTGCACCCAGGCGGTCATGGCCGCCGAGGTGGGACACCTGGAGCTGGCCTACCGCTATCTGGGCGAGGCGGCGCTGATGGACCTCGCCGACCTGGAGAAGAACACCGTGGACGGCGTCCACATGGCGTCGCTGGCCGGGGCGTGGATCGCCCTCGTGGCGGGGTTCGGCGGGATGCGCGCGGGCGGGGGGCGGATGTGCTTCGCGCCCGCCCTGCCCTCCGGCATCACCCGGCTCGCCTTCCGGCTGCGTTACCGCGGCAGCCTGCTGAGCGTCAGCGCCACGCGGGAGGCGACGGCCTACCGGCTCCTGCAGGGACCGCCGATCACCCTGATCCATCACGGCGAGCAGTTCGACCTCGGCGGGGAGGAGGTCACCCGGCCCAACCCGCCGCGCCCGGCGCCGCAGGAGCAGGTCCACCAGCCGCCCGGCCGCGAGCCCCGCCCGCGCGCCGGCGGGTGACGTTCAGTTCCCGATGCGGAACGGTACGAAGCACACCATCGCGCCCGTGTGGTCGCGCAGGGACGCGGCCAGAAGCAGGTCACGCTGGGTGTGCAGGAGCCGGTAGCGGGGCCGGGGCGGCTCGATGCGCGGGATCACCACGGCGATCCACCGGCCGCTCGCCTCCTGGCGGCGCACGTACTCGACGACCGGGCGGACCACCGCGTGACGGGGACTGTCCAGGATCTTCAGCCGGGCGTGCGGGTTCCACCGCTCCCACTGCGCGCGCAGGTCGTCGAGCTCGCCCGGGGTGTCGGAGACGACGACGGCGACGACCTCCCCGCCGAGGGCCAGGGCCGCGCCGAGCGCCCGTTCGGACAGGGCGCTGATGGCCGACCCCGGGCTGAGGGGGACGATCACCAGCCGGTCCGCCGGCTCGGGGCGGTGCGGCGCCGCCGGGGTCCGGCCGAGCCCGAGCGCGGCCCCGACCCGGCCGTAGTAGCGCTCCACCCACCGGAAGAGCAGCATCAGCAGCGGGACGGCCACGAGCACCGCCCAGGCGCCTTCCGTGAACTTCGTGAGGAGCAGCACCAGCGTGGCCACCGTCGTCGCGGCGGCGCCGGCGCCGTTCAGCAGCGCCTTGCCCGCCCACGACGGCGGGCGTTCCCGCCACCAGTAGCGGACGAGCCCCATCTGGCTGATCGTGAACCCGGTGAACACCCCGATCGCGAACAGCGGGATCAGCCGGTGAGTCTGCGCGTCCAGCACGATCAGGAGCAGCGCGGCGAGTACGGCCACCGCGACGACGCCGTAGCGGTGGACGGGCCGCTCGGAGCGCAGGGTGAACAGGTGCGGGAGCCGGTGGTCCTTGGCCAGCAGCGCCATCAGCACCGGCAGGCCGCCGAAGCTGGTGTTGGCGGCCAAGCCGAGCGCGAGGGTGACGATGACGTTGACCGCGACGTAGAGCCAGCCCGTGCCGTACGCGCCGGCGGTGAGCTGGGCCAGGATGGTGACGCCCGAGCGCGGCACGACGTGGTCGCGCCGGATGAGCAGCGCCATCCCGAGGAGCATCGTCCCGAGCAGCAGGCCGAGCATCAGCTCGGTCCGCTGGGCCCGGCGCACCCGCGGCGGGCGGAACATCGGCACCCCGTTGGCGATGGCCTCCACGCCGGTCAGCGCCGAGCAGCCCGAGGAGAACGCCCTGAGTATCAGCAGCACGCTGAGTGCCTCGTGCGCGGGCAGGGGGGTGGGCGCGCCGACGACCGCCGCCGGGTGGGAGCGCGCCAGGCCGACGACGACCATGCCGAGGATGCTCGCGATGAACAGCAGGGTCGGCACCGCGAGCACGCGGGCGCTGTCGGCTATGCCGTACAGGTTCAGCGCGGTGAGCAGGGCCAGCCCCACCAGGCAGGTCCCCAGGAGATGGGGACGCAGGACGGGGAAGGCGGAGGCGAGGCTCGCGGCGCCGGCCGCCAGGCTCACCGCGACGGTGAGCACGTAGTCCACGACGAGCGCGGCGGCGGCCAGCAGGCTCACCGCCGGGCCGAAGCTCCGCTTGGCCACCGCGTAGGAGCCGCCGCCGTCGGGGAAGGCGGCGATCACCTGGCAGTAGGAGGTCACCAGCAGGATGAGCAGCGCGGCGATGGCCAGCGTGATCGGCAGCGTGTAACCGACCGCGGCGCTTCCCGCGGCGACGAGGACGAGGGCGATCGCCTCCGGGCCGTAGGCGACGGAGCTGAGCGCGTCGAGGGACAGCGCCACCAGCCCCTGGAAGCTCGTCAGGTGGCGTTTGTCGCCCTCGCCGTGCCGGAGCTGGACCTTGGGCGCCCTGTTCGTGGACAGGAGGGCGCCCGTGGTGGCGACGGCGCGGTTCTCGGACAGGCCCCCCGCCCCCTGAGGGTGGGCATCCGGTTCGTGATCGGCCACCGAGATTCCCCTGTCGTTCCCATCGGCTGTCCGGCGGCCCACCCGCGCGGAGATGTCGCTGTGTCCGGCTCCCCCTGGAACCGGGGTTCAGGGTTTGCGCCGGTCCGGCGCGGGATGTCCCACGGTCAGCCGCCGGGCGAGATCCCACAGCCGGTTCAAGGTCGCGAGGACGGGCGGGGACTCCGGCCCCAGCAGCCGGACCCAGGCGCCCGCCCCGTTCGGCAGGGTGCTCGCCCCACCCGCCGGCCCGCTGCCCGCCGCCACCTCGTGCAGGGCGTCGGCCAGGGCGCCCGCCTCGACGGCCTGGGTGATGACGTACAGGGTGGACAGCACCCCGTGGTCGCCGAACATGGCCGGGCCCGCGACGGGGCAACGCCCGGGGACGAGCCTGAGCGGATCGGCGAACAGCAGCGCGCCGCCGGGGCGGTGCACGGACAGGTCGCTGCAGTAGGCGGTGTAGGCGTGCCGCTCGCCCCGGGCCAGCCGGCCGGCCAGCATGGTCTCGGCGAGGATCGCCGTCGCGCCGGGATCGCAGGTCAGGTGCGTCCGCTGGTAGAAGCGGGAACCGGCGAACGGGATCATCGGGTCCGGCAGGTACTCCAGGTAGCCGCCGGGACCGACCGTGAGCCGGACGAGCTGCGTGCCGTAGTCCTGCTCCATCCGGTAGACCTTGGTGGCGGTCTGGGTGGTCACGTGCACCGAGGCCCCCGCGCCGCAGGTCACGTCGAGGCGGTAGCGGTCGCCCTGGAGGACGCCGGCGCCGGCCGACATGACGAACACGTACGGCAGGTCGGGGCGGGCCGGGTCGTAGTAGAGCGGCCGCATGATCTGCAGCGGCGTCTTCTGGTAGTGGCCGGTCAGCTCGGTGCGCCCGCCGCGCCGCTCGAAAGCCAGGTCGAGCACGCCCACCTTGCCGGGGCTGCCGACCGGCAGGGTGTCGAGGGCCTGGGCGTGCCCGGCCACCTCCTCCGGGACGGAGGGGATCGTGTAGTGGCCGGGCGCGAGCCGGTCTAGGCGCTCGGCGAGCATGCGCGCCTGCGGCTGGTGATGAAGTCGGCGACCTCCGGCAGGCCCGTCCCGCGCAGGGCGTCGGTGAGGATCACCGGCCGGCCCTCGCGGACCCGGTCGGCGTCGCGGGCCATCGCCTCGAGGTCGGCCCGCACGTACGGCGCGATGTCGATCTTGTTGATGACGAGCAGGTCGGAGTCGGTGATGCCCGGCCCGCGTTTGCGCGGCATCTTGTCACCCTCGCCGGTGTCCAGCACGAACAGGTAGACGTCGGCCAGCAGCGGGCTGAAGGTGAGGGTGAGGTTGTCGCCGCCGCTCTCGTACAGCAGCGTGTCGATGTCCCCGAAGCGCTCCAGGAGCTCGGCGCCGGCGGCCAGGTTCATGGACGGGTCGTCGCGGACGGCCGTGTGCGGGCAGGAGCCGGTCTCCACGCCCACGATCCGCGCCGGGTCCAGCACGCCGTCCAGGGTGCGCCTGACGTGGTCGGCGTCCTCCTGGGTGTAGATGTCGTTGGTGATGACGCCGACGCTGTGCCCGCGCCGCAGCAGGATCGGCACGAGCGCCTCGATCAGCGCCGTCTTGCCCGAGCCGACCGGGCCGCCGACGCCGACCTTGAAGACGCGGTCCAGCGCCGTGGTCAGGTGGGTGTCGACGGCCGGGTGCGCGTGTCGATGCATGGGTGTGCGCAGCCTTTCCTGTGATGAAGAGCCGAGTCATGTGGTGAAGAGCCGAGCAGGCGCCCGTTCGTGGGCGCAGCTCATCGTGTCGGCGATCGGCGTGGCGGCGTGCAGGTCGAGCGGGCCGCGGGCGGCCAGCGCGGCGGCCGCGGCCCGCTCGATCGTGTCCCCGGCGCCGTACAGGGTGGCCTGGGCCTGGCGGAAGTCGAGCCGGCGCAGCCGGACGGCCGCGCTGACCCAGCTCGCCGCGAAGGCGTACAGGTCGCCCGTCACCGCGCCCTCCTCGGGCACGCCCAGCCCGGCGTAGGCCGTGCCGAGGACGACCGCGTGGTTGCCCGGCGTGGCTCCCGTCGCGACCAGCTCGGCCAGCCGGAGCAGCTCCGGGGTGGCGAAGACCGTGGCGGCCGTGCGCAGGACCTGGTTGCCGGTCCTGGTCGCCGCCGCCCGCAGCTCGCGGTTCAGCTTGATGGCGTGCAGCCGCCGGTCGACCGCGACCACCGCGTCCCAGTCGTCCCCGCGTACGGCCCGGTGCGCGAGCGCCAGCGCGGTGGCGTCGCCCGGTCCGGCCGCGTGCAGCAGCACGTCCTCCAGCAGCGCGGCGACGTCCACGGGCCCCGCCTGGGCGTAGGCCTCCAGCCCGTGCGAGAGCGTGTACAGCCCTCCGGGGAAGGCGGAGTCGGCCAGCTGGAGCTGGGCGAGCAGGCTCATGCCAGGAAGAACAGGTGGTTCAGCGGCAGTTCCTCGGCCGGTGCGATGGTCGCGTGCTCGCCGTCGACGGTGACCTTGAACGTCTCCGGGTCCACGGCGATCCTCGGCAGCGCGGAGTTGCGCACCATGTGCCGTTTGTCGACCGTACGGGTGTGGCGCACCCGGGCGATCAGCCGCTGCAGGCCGAGCCGGTCCGGCACTCCGGCGGCGATGGCGGCGTCCGGCAGGAAGGTCACGTTGCTCTTGCGCTGCGCCATCCCCATCGCGCCGAACATCGGCCGGTAGTAGACGGGCTGCGGCGTCGGCAGCGAGGCGTTCGGGTCCCCCATCTGCGCCCAGTTGATCAGCCCGCCCTTGACCACGACGGCGGGCTTGGCGCCGAACGAGGTGAACGGCCAGAGCACGATGTCGGCCAGCTTGCCGTCCTCCAGCGAGCCGACCGTCTCGGCGATGCCCACGGTCCTGGCCGGGTTGATGGTCAGCTTGGCCAGATAGCGCAGCACCCGCTGGTTGTCGTTGCGCTCGGAGTCCTCCGGCAGCTTGCCCCGCTGGTCCTTGCAGTGGTGCGCGGTCTGGAAGGCCCGGGTGAAGGTCTCGCCGATCCGGCCCATGGCCTGGGAGTCGGAGGAGAACATGCTGATCACGCCCATGTCCTGCAGCACCGTCTCGGCGGCGATGGTCTCCGCGCGCACCCGGCTGTCGGCGAACGACACATCCTCGGGGATGTCGTGGCTGAGGTGGTGGCAGACCATCACCATGTCGAGCAGCTCGTCCACCGAGTTGATCGTGTACGGCAGCGTCGGGTTCGTCGAGGACGGCAGCGCGTTCGGCTCGCCGGCGATGCGGATCAGGTCGGGCGCGTGCCCGCCGCCCGCGCCCTCGGTGTGGAAGGTGTGGATGGCCCGGCCGTCGATGGCGCTGATGGTGTCCTCCAGGTAGCCGGCCTCGTTGAGGCTGTCGGAGTGCAGCGCCACCTGGACGTCGTAGTCGTCGGCCACCCGCAGCGCGCAGTCCACCACGGACGGGGTGGAGCCCCAGTCCTCGTGCACCTTGAGCACGCACGCCCCGGCCTCGATCTGCTCGGCCAGCGAGCCCGGCAGGCTGGAGTTGCCCTTCGCCATGATGCCGATGTTGACCGGCAGCGCCTCGACGGCCTGGAGCATCCGGCCGATGTTCCACGGGCCGGGCGTGCAGGTCGTGCCCCGGGTGCCGTCGGTGGGGCCGGTGCCGCCGCCGATCAGCGTCGTGATGCCGTTGGAGAGCGCGGCCTGGGCCTGCTGCGGCGCGATCAGGTGGACGTGCGGGTCGATGGCGCCCGGCGTGGCGATCATGTGCTCGCCCGCCAGCACCTCCGTGCCCACGCCGATGACCAGCCGGCGGTCCACGCCGTTCTGGGTGTGCGGGTTGCCCGCCTTGCCGATACCGACGATCTTGCCGTCCTTGATGCCGATGTCGCCCTTGACGACGCCGAGGATCGGGTCGAGCACGACCGCGTTGGTGATCACCAGGTCGAGCGCGATCGTGGCGTTCTGCGAGAGCGGGTCGGCCGACATGCCGTCGCGCACGGTCTTGCCGCCGCCATAGACGGCCTCGTCGCCGTAGTGGCCGGCGGTGTGGTCCTTCTCGATCTCGATGACCAGGTTGGTGTCCGCCAGACGGACGCGGTCGCCCACCGTCGGGCCGAACATGCTCCCGTACTGCTCGCGGCTCATCGTGGCCATCGGTGTCAGCCCTTCTTCCTGCTGGGGGACTTCTTGGACACGGCGGGTTTCTGTGGTTTCTGCGGCTTCTCCTGCTTGGCGCCGCCGGCGGGCTGGATGGTGGCCGAGGGCTCCGGCTCGTCGGCGTAGCCGAGCTCGGCCAGCCGCCGCAGCGCGCGGATCCTGGCGTCCCTGGTCCTGAGGCCGCCGTCGACCAGGCCGGCGAAGCCGACGATCCGCATCCCGCCGCCGTACTCGACCAGGTTCACCTGGTGGGTGTCGCCCGGCTCGATGCGGACCGCGGTGCCCGCCGGGATGTCCAGGTGCATGCCGTACGCCTTCTCCCGGTCGAAGCGCAGCGCCCGGTTGGCCTCGAAGAAGTGGTAGTGCGAGCCCACCTGGACGGCCCGGTCCCCGGTGTTGCGCACGGTCAGCCTGACCGTGCGCCGCCCGGCGTTGATCTCGATCGGGCCGTCGGCGTAGACGACCCTGTCCGTGTCCGTCATGACGAACCGGTCCTTTCTGCTCCGGCGGCGGTGTCAGCCGCCGATGGGGTCGTGGCAGGAGACGAGCTTGGAGCCGTCCTTGAACGACGCCTCGACCTGCATCAGCTTGAGCATTTCGCGCACGCCCGGCATGACGTCGCCGGCGCCGAGCACGTTCTTGCCGAGCTCCATGCACTCGGCGACGGTCTTGCCCTCCCTGGCGCCCTCCAGCACCGCGACGCTGATCAACGCCACCGCCTCGCTGTAGTTCAGCTTGAGGCCGCGGTCACGCCGCTTGGCCGCCACCTCGGCGACCACGTAGACCAGCAGTTTGTCGATCTCACGCGGAGCGAGATTCATGAGCTCTCCTTCAAGTGGGAACGCGCCGGACGCCGGACAACACCGGCACCGCCGCCAGAAAGATCCAGGTGATCACGACGAACGGCCAGGTCAGCGTGTGCCCGCCGACCGGCGCGAACAGGTCCGCGACGAACGCCGTCAGGACGGTCGCCGAGATCACGCCCGCCAGGGCGTAGGCCAGGCCGAGGGCGCTCGGCATGACGAAGGTGCCGTACAGGGCGATCCCGGTGAGCACCGCGTTGTAGCCGTACAGGCCCGCCCCGATGTCGGCGGCGTGCGCGCCGAGCAGGACCGCCACCACGATGCCCACCGCGCTGGAGACCAGCGCGACCGCGGCCACCATCCAGCCGGCGAACGCCAGGCCGATCAGGAAGATCAGCCCGACGTACCATGTGCTCTGGAAGAACACCTGGCCGATGCCGTTGAACAGGCCCTGCCACAGGTCGGAGAACGTCACCGACGCCCCCGGGTGCGCGGCCGACGGCGGCGTCGCGAAAGCGCGCCCGCGCCAGAGCCGCTCGTACGCGGGAGCGCCGACCACCATGAACGTGGTCACCGCGCAGAACGGCGCCGTGAGCGTCGGCAGGTTGTGCGGGGTCAGCAGGGCGTTCAGCGCCGACGTCAGGACGCTGCCCATGATCGCTCCGAGGATCACGAGCAGCACGGTGATCCAGCGGGTGTTGAAGTACAGCACCAGCGCGACGCCGATCAGCGTCCCGTTGAAGCCCTCCAGGCCGCCGGTCAGCCGGTCCCGCGAAGCGCCGAGAACCCGGGCGGTGAGCGTCGCCACGACCGTGCCGAGCAGTCCGAAGACCCCGAACTGCCAGCCGCCGGCGAACAGCGCGACGACGAAGCAGATCGCCGTCCGCCAGTCGGTCTGGAACTCGACCTGGCTGATGCCTCGGAGCGTGCCGAGCGGCATGCCCGAGACCGTTGCGCGCATGCCCGCTCACTCCTTCTGCCGTTCGTGGCTCGGACAACCGACGTCGTGCCCGGCGAGTTGTCCGCCAAAGCGGTGATTACCATTTGCTGAACGACCATGGACAAGGCTGTACGCCTCTCTCACCCGGCGATCGCCCGGCCCAGCAGATAGCACAGGAAGACGGCGGCCAGGCCCAGGACGAGGTTCATGGCGATGTTGACCATCGCCTTGCCCGTGGAGCCCGCGGTGAGCAGCTTGTACGTGTCGGTGCTGAAGGTGCTGAACGTGGTCAGCGCGCCGCAGAACCCGGTGCCGATCAGCGACAGCACCACGCTCGGCAGGGCGTCGCGCGAGGCGAAGCCCATCAGCAGTCCGAGGACGGCCGAGCCGATCACGTTGACGGCCAGCGTGCCCCAGGGCAGCTCGGTGCCGGCGCGCCGCTTGACGGCGGCGTCCACGAGGTAGCGTGCGGGGGCGCCGATCAGGCCGCCGACGAAGACCGCCAGGACGAGGATCATCGCTTGCCCTTCCCCGCGGTGATGCCGATCCAGACGGCCAGCAACCCGAGGACGACGCTGAGCACGAGGTAGACCGCGGCCCACCCCGGCGAGCCGCCCACCGTGAGCTCGCGTACGCCGTCCACGAAGTGGGAGAAGGTGGTGAAGCCGCCCAGGAACCCGGTGCCGAGCAGCAGCTTGGCCGGCCGGCGGTGCAGCGGGAGCCTGGTCAGCTCGCTGGTCAGCAGCCCCATGAGCAGGCAGCCCAGGACGTTGACCACCAGCGTCGGCCACGGCAGCGGGTGGTCGGCGCCCGGCAGGGTCTGGGTGAGCAGATGCCGTACGACCGCGCCGACGCCGCCGCCGACCGCGACGAGGACCAGGGCCCGCGCGGGAGGCGCGGCGGCGGCCGTCATCCCTCGGTCCCGAGCTGGACGTCGGTGCCGGCGAGCTGCTCGGCCTCGGTCTCGCGCATGCGCAGCAGTCTGTCCACGGCCTTGCCGATCAGGTAGGTCACGACGAAGGAGTAGATCCCGACCGCGATGATCGCGGCGATCTGCTTGAGCAGCAGCTCGATCGACCCCCCGTACAGCAGCCCCTTGGTCGGGCTTGCCACGGCGCCGGTCGCGAGCAGGCCGATGAGGACCACGCCGACCACGCCGCCCGCGCCGTGCACGCCGACGACGTCGAGGGTGTCGTCGTAGCCGAGGACGAGCTTCCAGGTGACGGCGAACGACACCACGACGGCCGCCACGATCCCCACGATGAAGGCGCCCTCGGAGTTGACGTAGGCGCAGGAAGGGGTGATGGCCACGAGCCCGGCCAGCGCCCCCGTGGCCGAGCCCAGCCGGGTGAAGTGCTTGTAGCGGAACCACTCGATGACCAGCCACGTCAGCATCCCAGCCGCACCGGCGATCATGGTGCTGAGGAACGCGGTCACCGCCACGCTGCCGTCGGCCATGGCTGAGCCGGCGTTGAAACCGAACCAGCCGAACCACAGCAGGGCCAGGCCGAGCATGACCAGCGGGATGTTGCTGGGCCGGGGCGGCTCCTTCCGCCGGAACCTGACGCTCGGGCCCAGCGCGATGGCCAGGGCCAGGCCCGCCATGCCGGAGTTCAGCTCGACGACCAGGCCGCCGGCGAAGTCGAGCACCCCCCAGCGGTTGATCCACCCGGCCGGGTCGAACACCCAGTGCGCGATGGGGAAGTACACCAGCGTCACCCACACGACGGAGAAGACGATCCACGGCCCGAGCCTGGTCCGCCCCGCCACCGAGCCGCTGATCAGCGCCACCGTGATGATCGCGAACGTGAGCTGGAACAGCGCGAAGGCGTACGTCGGGACGCGGCCGTGCAGCATGACGGGAGAGATGTCGGCGAAGCGCAGGTCCCCGAACCCGATCAGCCCGGCGCCGCCCACGTCGGGGCCGAAGACGAGGCCGTATCCGTAGCCGAACCACAGGATGGTCACCAGCGCGATCGAGACGAAGCTCATGAAGATCATGCTCAGCACGTTCTGCGCGCGGACCATGCCGCCGTAGAAGAAGGCGAGCCCAGGGGTCATGAGCAGCACCATGGCGGCGCTGACGAGAACCCACGCGGAGTCTCCGGTGTTCAGACCTGGTGGCATGAGCCGACCTCCTTTTTCCTCTGGAAAGGTGATCGGCCGAGCCAGTGCCAAAACGGTACTGAATTTCTTTTGCCGAAGATATGTCGCAATCATCGGCGTTCGATCTGGGCACGTCAGTGCCATACGAAGGGAGAAGACGTCATGGATCTTTCCGGTGTGGGCGTGTGGAGCCATCACCTGCGTTACGGCGATCCGGGTGAGGCCGCGGAGGCGGCGACCGAGCTGGAGGAGCTGGGCTACAGCGCGCTGTGGGTGCCGGACACGGGAGGGCCGGTCTTCGAGGCCGTCGGCAACCTCCTGACGGCCACCCGCCGGATCGTCGTGGCCACCGGGATCCTGAACCTCTGGATGCACGATCCCGCCGACGTCGCCGCGTCCTTCACCTCGCTCTCCTCGGCCCACCACCGCCGCTTCCTCATGGGCATCGGCGTGAGCCACGCGGTGGCGGTGGACCGGCAGGAGCCGGGCCGCTACCGCAAGCCTCTGGCGGCGATGACGGCGTTCCTCGACGCGCTGGACCAGGCGGATCCGCCCGTGCCGGAGGACAGCCGGGTGCTGGCCGCGCTCGGTCCGAAGATGCTGGACCTCGCCGCGAAGCGGGCGCGGGGGGCGCATCCGTACCTCGTCACGCCCGAGCACACCCGGCAGGCGCGAGAGGCGCTGGGGGACGGCCCGCTGCTGCTCCCCGAGCAGACGGTGATCCTCTGCTCGGGCAAGGACGAGGCGCGCGCGATCGGCGGGGAATGGCTGCGGCGCTACCTGTCGCTGCCGAACTACGCCAACAACCTGCTGCGCCTCGGCTACACGGAGGAGGACGTGGAGTCGGTGAGCGACCGGCTGTTCGACGACGTGATCGCCTGGGGCGACGAGGAGGCGATCAGGCGCCGGCTGGACGAGCACCGCGCCGCCGGCGCGAATCACGTCTGCGTACAGGTCCTCACGGCCGACGCCGACGCCCTGCCGCGTCGCGAGTGGCGCGCCCTCGCCGTCGCGCTCATGTGAGCCGGGTTCCTGTCGGCCAGGTTCAGCGGATCAGGGCCAGCCAGCGGCCGTGCGCCGGCCAGCAGCGGGCCTCGCCGAACCCGGCGGCCAGCGCGACCCGGCGCAGATCGCTCGCCGAGACGGTCGCCCAGGCGAACCATGCGCCGGTGACCTGTCCGCGGCGCAGCCGTACCCGGTCGACCCGGCTCGTCGTGCCGGGCGGCGCGACCTCGGCCAGGACCGTGCCGCCGGGCCGCAGGAGCTGCCCGGCCCGCCGCAGCAGGGCCTCGGGGTGGCCGCCGATGCCGATGTTGCCGTCGGCGAGCAGCGCCGTCGCCCACCGGCCGCTGAAGGGGACGTCGTCGTAGACGTCCCTGAGCAGGGCGAATCCTCCGGCGCGGCGCGTCAGTGCGACGGCGCGCGGGGTGATGTCGATGCCGAGCGAACGCACGCCGCGCCGGGTCAGCGCCGCCGTCAGACGCCCGGGGCCGGAACCGATGTCGAGCGTGGGACCCGCGCAGCGGCTCAGCAGCTCCTCGTCGCCGTCGATGGGCTCGAACCAGCGGGCGGCCTCCAGGGGGACGCGGGTGCCGTCCACGTACTCGAGTTCGGCGTTCTCCCCGGCGAGCGCGTCGGCGTAGAGCTCCCCGATCATCGGCCCAGCTCCCGCAGCGCGGCGGCGAAGCAGGATCCCGGCGCCTGGCCCGCCACCGTGGCGGCGTCGGCGGCGGTGTCGACGTCGGTCAGCTCGGGCAGCAGGCGCACGCTCAGCCCGGCGCGTTCGAGCCGGTCGAGCTGGAGCTTGCCGGTGTCCGGGCGCGACATGGGCACCCCCAGCAGCAGCGCGGGGTCGGGCCTGCGCAGGCCGAGCAGCCAGAAGCCGCCGTCGGCGGCCGGGCCGTACACCGCGTCGTGCTCCGTCAGCGCCGCGCCGGCCTCCTCCAGCAGGGCGGGCGTGACCTGCGGGGTGTCCATGCCGATGAGGACGACGGGGCCCGGCCGGAGCCGGTGGGCGTCGGAGAACGCGGCGGCCAGGCGCTCGTCCAGCCCCTCGCCGCGCTGCGGGATCACCACCAGGCCCTGGGGCAGCCAGCTTCCCGGCAGCCCGTCCAGCGCCAGCACCCGCTGGGCGGCCGGCGTGGCGGCGACGGCCCGCAGGCTGTCGCGCAGCGCGGCCTCGGCCAGGACGGCGGCCTGCTCCGGGCTGAACGGCGGGGTCAGCCGGGTCTTCACCCTGCCCGGCACCGGCTCCTTGGCAATGACCAGGAGCTGCGGCAGATGATCGGGAAGACGGTGACTCGGACGGTGACTCGGACGGTGACTCAACGGAGACGATCCTTACGGGCTGCGGACGACGGGTGCTCCGCCATCGCCGGCGGGGCGATGGCGGCGGGGCTCGGCGGAGCGGCGCGCGGCCCAACCGGCCAGCGCGGCCAGCGCGGCCACGGCGTAGAAAGGGGTGCCGAGGTTGTCGGGTGCGGCCGGGCCGTCGGTGTAGGCGACGGCGCCCGCCACGGCCACGCCCAGCCACTCCCACCAGCCGGTCATGGCGGCCAGCGCCACGACCAGCAGGGCGTACCAGGAGTACCCGGGGGTGAGCAGCAGCAGGAACGAGCCGCTGACCAGCAGCGCGCCCTGCCACGGCCGCTCCGCGTCCCCGTGACGCAGGACGGCCAGGACGATCAGGGCGAGCAGCACGATCGCGGCGTACGGGGCCCAGGAGTCCGGCATCAGCAGCCGCAGGACCGCGTACCGGTTGCCGCCGCCGTCGTAGCGCTCCTCCCGCAGGTAGCCCGGCAGGTAGCCGGCCACCGAGCTCCCCGACACCAGCGCGTACGGCAGGTACGACAGCGCCACCACGAGCAGGGCGGGCACCCCGACCACGAGCAGCCGCCGCCACGCCACCCCGCCCTTCCCCACCACCCCGCCCTTCCCCGCCAGCACGCCGGACAGGGCGCCGGGCAGCGCCGTCACCGGGAGCAGCTTGGCCGCCACCGCCGCCCCCAGCAGCGCGCCCGCCCCCGCCCGCCCGCCGCGCTTGCCCCGGACCGCGCCGAAGGCCAGCACCACCAGCAGCACCCCGAGCATGTCGACGTGCGCGTTGTTCACCGCCTCGACCGGCACCGCCGGGCACCACGCCCAGTACGCCGCCCGCCGCGCCCCCGCGAGCCGCCACAGCGCGAGCAGCGCGAGCACGGCCAGTGCCCAGCCGCCCAGCTGCAGGCCCTTGTGCCGCGAGCCCTCCGGTGACAGCCACTCGACCAGCAGGAAGTACCCCTGCGCCAGCGGCGGGTAGATCGTGGACACGGTCGGGCGGTTGATCCGGGTGCAGCCGCCCTCCGGCAGCGGCCACAGGAGCGGATCGGTGCAGCCGGCCGGGAAGAGCCAGTCGTCATGCAGGCCGGCGAGCGCCGAATCGGCCGGCGGATGCGCGTAGGGCGAGATGCCCGCCGCCTGCACCCGGCCGTCCCAGGCGTAACGGAAGGAGTCGGTGCTGCTGCTCGGCGGCGCCGCCGGCCCGATCGTGGCCAGCGCGATCCCGCCGGCCACGACCAGCACGTCCAGCCGCTTCCCCTGCACCCGCCGGGCCAGCCACAAGGCCGCCGCGAACAGCGTCCAGGCCAGCAGGTACCAGCCCAGGCCCGGTGGCCCGAGCACCATCCTGAGCACGACCGCGCCCAGGGCGGCGAGCACCGCCCCGGTGAAGATCAGGTTTCGGCTCACAGCCCGCAGCCTGGCATCCCCGGCCCCGTCGGGGGCCGCCGCGAGGCCCGCCGTCCGCGCTTCGTAAGAAGCCTTACGAACCGCGAACGTCTCCTCCGTGCGCGTCTCCCGCCGGGCTAGCGTCGGCGGCGTGAGAGTCATGGTCACCGGCTCGGCCGGTTTCATCGGCGGGCACGTGGTGGAGGCGCTGCGGGCGGCGGGTCACGACGTCGTCGGCCTGGACCTGCGGAGCGGCGCGGACGTCCGCGACCCGGCCGCGCTGGACGCGCTGCTCCCCGGCGTCGAGGTCGTCGTGCACCAGGCCGCCAGGGTGGGGCTCGGCGTGGACGTCGCCGACCTGCCCGGCTACGCCTCCGTCAACGTGTACGGCACCGCGGTCCTGCTGGCCGCGATGGCGCGGCACGAGATCGGCCGGCTGGTCCTGGCGTCCTCGATGGTGGTCTACGGCGAAGGCCGCTACGAGTGCGCCGCGCACGGCCACGTCAGGCCGGGCCCGCGCACCGTGCCGGACCTGGAGCGGGGCTCGTACGAGCCGCTCTGCCCGCGCTGCGGCGCGGCGCTGGCCTGCGCGCCGATCGGCGAGGACGCCCCGCCCGATCCGCGCAACGCCTACGCGACCACCAAGCTCGCGCAGGAACACCTGGCCGCCAACTGGGCCAGGGAGACGGGCGGCGGCGTGGCGGCGCTGAGGTACCACAACGTTTACGGTCCCCGCATGCCGCGCGACACCCCGTACGCCGGCGTCGCCGCGATCTTCCGCTCGGAGCTGGAGGCGGGCCGGGCGCCGAAGGTGTTCGAGGACGGCCGCCAGCTCCGCGACTTCGTGCACGTACGCGACGTCGCCAGGGCCAACCTCGCGGCCATGTCCGCGCCCGTGCGTCCCGGCGAGCTGCGCGCCTGGAACATCGCCTCCGGCGCCCCGCACACCGTGGGCGAGATGGCGGCCGCGCTGGCCGCCGCGCGGGGCGGCCCCGTCCCGCAGGTCACCGGCGACTACCGGCTGGGCGACGTCCGCCACATCGTGGCCTCGCCCGAGCGGGCGCGGGCCGAGCTCGGGTTCCGCGCGGAGGTCGAGTTCGACGCGGGGATGAAGGAGTTCGCCTGGTCATGACCGTCGATGTGATCCTGCCCTGCCTGAACGAGGAGGCCGCGCTCGCCTGGGTGCTCGGGCGCATGCCGGACGGCTACCGCCCGATCGTGGTGGACAACGGCTCCACCGACCGCTCGGCGGCGGTCGCGGACAGCCTCGGCGCGCGGGTGGTCCACGAGCCCGTACGCGGCTTCGGCGCGGCCTGCCACGCCGGGCTGCGCGCCGCCACCGCCGAACTGGTCTGCTTCATGGACGCCGACGCCTCCCTCGACCCCGTCCAGCTCCCCTGGGTGACCGCCGCCGTGCTCGGCGGGCACCGCGATCTGGTCCTGGGGCGGAGGGTGCCGCGGGCGGCGGGCGCCTGGCCGTGGCACGCGCGGCTGGGCAACCGGGTGCTCGCCGGTGTGCTGCGCCGCCGTACGGGTGCGCCGCTCCGCGACCTCGGCCCGATGCGCGCGGCCAGGCGCGCGGCCCTCCTGGAGCTGGGGCTGACCGACCGCCGCTTCGGCTACCCGCTGGAGATGGTGCTGCGCGCCGACGCGGCCGGCTGGCGGATCGCCGAGGTGGAGGTGGACTACCTGCCGCGGACCGGGCGTTCCAAGGTGACCGGCACCCTGCGTGGCACGCTGCGCGCCGTCTCCGACATGCGGCGGGTGATGGCCGAGCTCCGGCCGGCGTCCTCAGGCGACGCGTCATACCCGGGTCCGCGGAGGGAATAGGTCCGGGGATCGAGGAGGGCGCATGACCCACGACCGGCTCCGCCTGGAGGAGCTTCTCACGGAGGCGGAGAACGCCTCGCCGGTGGACTCCGTCGACGTGATCGCCGCCGACCTGCGCGAACGGTTCGGGGCCAGGGCCGTGTCGTTCCTGTTCCTCGACCTCGTCGGCCAGGCGATGGTGCGCATGATCCGCGACGACGGGGCGTGGCGGAGCGAGCGGATCCACCTGCCCGGCAGCGTCTACGACCAGGCGTTGCGCACCCAGCAGCTGACCCTGGTGCCCGATGACAGCCTGGGACAGCGGGTGCTGGCCCCCGTGACCAACCGGGGCGACGCGATCGGCCTGCTGGAGCTGACCCTGCCGCGCTGCGACGAGGCGATGCTGGAGCAGATCAGCCAGGCCGCGCACGCGCTGGCGTACATCGTGGTCACCGACCGCCGCTTCACCGACCTCTACCTCTGGGGTCAGCGCACCACCCCGGTGAGCCTGGCCGCCGAGATCCAGAACCAGCTCCTGCCGTCGTCCTCCGCCTGCGAGGCCGCCCAGTTCGTGCTGGCCGGAGCTCTGGTGCCGGCCGACAACATCGGCGGCGACACCTACGACTACTCGCTCGACAAGCACACCCTGCACCTGTCCGTCACGGACGCGATGGGTCACGACGTCGACTCCGCCCTGCTGGCCACCTTGCTGGTCAACGCCTCCCGCGGCGCCCGCCGCGCCTCCCGCGGCCTGGCCGAGCAGGCGCGGGAGATCCATCAGTCGCTCCTGGACCACGGCCGCCAGGCCCTGGCCACCGGTCAGTTGCTGCGCGTCTCCCTGGACGGCGCCGGCGCCCGGCTCGTCAACGCCGGTCACCCGTGGCCGCTGCGCCTGCGCGCCGGCACGGTGGGGGAAGTGCCGCTGCACATCGACCCGCCGTTCGGCTTCCCGTTCCCCGTCGAGTTCCGGGTGCAGGACCTCGACCTGCGGCCCGGCGACCGGCTGGTGTTCTACACGGACGGCATGCGCGAACGCCAGGCGGCGAGCCTCGACCTGCCCGGCCTCGTCCGGGAGACGGCCGATCAGCATCCCCGCGAGCTCGTACGAACGCTGACCGCCGCCGTCCTCGACGTCTGCCACGGCCATCTGGAGGACGACGCCAGCGTCCTCTGCCTGGACTGGCACGGCCCCCGCCGCCAGAGCCGCGACACCCACGCCGGGGCCGACACGTAGCGGGCTCTAGGGTCCGCCCGCTCCTTCGGCGCGCCGCCCGAGGAAGGCCCGGACCGCCGGGTCCGTGCTGAGGGCGGCGGCCCGCGTGTAGGCGGCGGCCGCGTCCTGGCGCCGGCCGAGCCGGGCGAGCAGGTCGCCGCGTGCCGCGTGATAGGGCTGGAACCGCTCCCGTTCGACCGGCAGGGCCTCCAGCAGCTCCAGCCCCGCGCCGGGCGAGCGGGCCCGCCCGATGACGGCGGCGTGCGCGACCCGGCCGCCCAGGCTCGGCGCGATCGCGACCAGCGCGGTGTAGAGGGTGCACAGGGCCTCCCAGTCGGTGGCGCCGACCCGGGCCCGGTCGCAGTGGACCGCCTGGATCGCCGCCTCAAGCTGGAACCGTCCCGGCGCCCGGCCCGGCCGCCCGGCCCGGCGGAGGTACGCCTCGCCCTCGGCGATGAGGCCACGGTCCCACGTGTCCGGGTCCTGGTCCTGGAGCGGCAGGTAGGGGCCGCCGGGAGCCGCGGCGCGGGCGGAGGTCAGGGTGAGCAGCGCCGCCAGCGACCACGCCTCCGGCTCGTCGCCGAGCAGCCGCGCGGTCGTGACGGCCAGGTAGCGGGCCTCGCCCGCGAGCGAGTCCCCCTCCCCCCGGTCCTGGAAGGACAGGGCGTAGCAGCCGTACACCGCCTCAAGCACCCACGGCAGCCGCTCCGGCATCGCCTGCCGCCCCGGAACGGCGAAGGGGATCCGGGCGTCCCTGATCCGCCGCTTGGCCCGGACCAGCCGTTGCGACATCGCCGCGGCGGGCACGGCGAAGGCCCGCGCGATCGCCGCCGCCTCGAACCCGAGCACGACCTGCAACATCAGCGGAGTACGGACGTCGGCGGCGATGGCCGGGTGCGCGCAGACGAACAGCAGGGCGAGGCGCCGGTCCGGGATCCGGTCCGCGTCGAGATCGTCCAGGGTCGTGACGACACCCGCGCCCAGGTCGGCGCCGGCGTCGACGGCCGCCTCCAGCGACCGGCTGCGCCGGTGGGCGGCGGACTTCCACAGGTCCCGCTGCCGGTTGCGGGCCACCGTCAGCAGCCAGCCCTCGGGGTTGTCCGGTACGCCGTCGCGCGGCCACGTGGTCAGCGCCCGCTCGAAGGCCTGCGCCAGGGTGTCCTCGGCGAGTTCGAGGTCCCCGGCCGGGGCGGCCAGCAGGGCCACCAGCCGGCCGTAGGACTCCCGCGCGGCCCGCTCGG
The DNA here is from genome assembly GCF_036289125.1 of Nonomuraea sp. LP-02. Taxonomy (NCBI): domain Bacteria; kingdom Bacillati; phylum Actinomycetota; class Actinomycetes; order Streptosporangiales; family Streptosporangiaceae; genus Nonomuraea; species Nonomuraea sp. LP-02. Next base: position 2,856,369 of record NZ_JAXCLK010000001.1, read on the forward strand.
CCACCCGCGCGGCCCGTTCACCGGGGTTCACCAGGACGGGACCCATTTCCCGGCCTCGATGTGCATCCCGCCGGGCCGGATCTCGACGCTCCCCCAGGACAGCGGCGGCGCCTGCCGCGCCCACTCCAGGGCCGCGTCCAGGTCCGGCACGTCGATGACGATCACGCCGCCGAGCTGCTCCTTGGTGTCGGCGAACGGCCCGTCCTGGATGCGCGGCTCGCCGTCGACCAGCGTGAGCGTGGTCGAATCCGCCGACGGCCGCAGCACCTGGCCGCTCACCAGGATCCCGGCCTGCTCCAGCGTCGCGGCGTAACTGGCCATGGCCCGCATCCCTTCGGCCATCGCCTCGGCCCCGACCGACTCCGCGTTCGCCTCGCCGTGATGGAACAACAACATGTAATGCATATCCGATCCTCTCTCGTCACCAGAATCCGCCCAGGATGCTCCGGCCTTCAGGCCGGAGAGGAATGGGCGTCCCGCTAGGGCTGTCTCGGCGGGGCCGGGACAGCCTGCTCCACGATGTGCAGCACCTGCGTGTGCAGGGATCAGTGCTCATGTTCGGCCAGTTCCTTCAGCCGTGCGTGCAGGTCGTCGGGAAGCCGCAAGGTGATCTGTTTCATGCCGGCGGAATAGCCGCCGCACGCCATTCCTGTGATAGTAAAGTGACGCTGTGTCACGCTTCCGGCTCCAGCCCACCCCCGCCCAGGAAGCGGCGCTGGCAGAGCACTGCGCGCACGCCCGCCACGTGTGGAACCTCGCCGTCGAGCAGCACGCGCACTGGAAACCCGGCCGCAAAATGGCACCGGGATTCGCCGAGCAGTGCCGCCAGCTCACCGAAGCCCGCGCGGCCAGCCCGTGGCTGGCCGCCGGTTCGGTCGTCGTGCAGCAGCAGGCGCTCAAGGACTTCGCCCAGGCCATGGCGAACTTCTTCGGCGGCACCCACCGCCGGCCGACCTGGCGCAAACGCGGCCAGGCCGAAGGCTTCCGCATCGTCGCGGTCAAGGCGGGCGACGTGCGCCGCCTGTCGCGCAACACCGGCGAGGTGAAGATCCCCAAAGTCGGCTGGGTACGGTTCCGGTGGTCGCGCGCCGTCCCCGACGGGGCCAAATCGTACCGCGTCACCCGAGACCGTGCCGGCCGCTGGCACGTCGCCTTCGCCACGGTGCCGCAGCCGATCCCCGCGCCCGGCACCGGGCAGGTCGTCGGCGTGGACCGGGGCGTCGCCGTCAGCGCCGCCCTGTCCACCGGGGAACTGCTGACCGTCTACGGCCTGCGCGACACCGAAAAGGCGCGCCTGCGGCGCCTGCTGCGCAAGCTGGCGCGGGCCCAGCGCGGCTCCCGCCGCCGGGCCAAGGTCAAGACCGCCATCGCCCGGCTGAAAGCGCGTGAGGCCGACCGGCGCAAGGACTGGGTGGAGAAGACCAGCACGGACCTGGCCCGCCGCTTCGACGTGATCGCCGTCGAGGACCTCAAGATCCGCGCGATGACCCGGACGGCCAGGGGGACGCTCGAAGCTCCGGGCCGTAACGTGCGCCAGAAGGCCGGGCTCAACCGGGCCATCCTCGCCGCCGGATGGGGACGGCTCGTACAACGGCTGGAGCACAAAGCCCCCGGCCGCGTCCAGAAGATCAACCCGCGTCACACGTCGCAGACCTGCAACGCCTGCAAGCACGTCGCCAGCGAGAGCCGCGAGAGCCAAGCCCTCTTCCTGTGCGTCGCCTGCGGGCATCGGGACAACGCCGACGTCAACGCGGCCAAGAACATGCGGGACACGGCCGCAGGGCATGCGGTCGCTGCGCGGGGAGGTCTGCCGTTGGGCGGGCCGGTGAACCGCGAACCTCAACCCGACCTCCCCTCAGCGGCGTAGGAACGGTTGGAATCCCCCACCCTTCAGGCAGGGGAGGATGTCAATTGGTCCGGTAGCGCGCGATCACGACACCGGTCGTGGCGGTGATCGCCTCCTGAAGCTCCAGGCCGGTACGTTCCCCTTCGCCGAACAGCCGCGTGCCCGAGCCGAGCACGATCGGATGGGTCAGCAGGACGTACTCCTCGACCAGGCCCGCCGCGTGCAGGGAACGCACCAGCTCGCCGCTGCCGAGCACCCTGATCACGCCGTCGACCCGCTCCTTCAGCCCGGCGACGGCGCCGGCCGCCTCCCCGGCCAGCAGCGTGGAGTTGGGGTGGGCGAGCACGGTGTCCGGCCGGCGGGAGGCGACGTACTTGGGCGTGTTCACCAGCGTCTCGGTGAACGGGTTGGGCTCGCCCACGGAGGTCCAGTAACCCAGCACGTCGTCGTACGTCCGCCGCCCGAACAGCATCGCCGCCGCGCCGCCCTGCTCGGCGACGTACTTCCCGATCACCTGGTCGGCGTACCCGGCGCCCCAGCCGCCGTGCCGGAACCCGCCCCTCGTGTCCTCGTCCGCCCGGCCCGGCCCCTGCATGACGCCGTCCAGGCTGACGCTCACGAAAACGCTGATCGTGCCCACCACGAACTCCTCATCTCACTGACCGCCGGGGCCACGTTCCGGCCCGGCACAGTGATGACGAGCTCAAGCGGCCCGAACAGACACCCCTGCCCTACCTGCTGTCCGTCATGGCGCAGGCCGTCCGAGGTCACCGAACGCCTCCTCCGCCCATCGCCGGACCAGCGGAGCCGTGGCCAGATGTGACTCCTGGAGGATCGTCTCCCTGAGCCGGTCGAGGACGGCGGCGCGGAACCCGGAGGAGAGACGGTCGCGGTCCGCGGCGAGCATCCGCAGCACCCTGCTCAGGTAGGCGTACCGCGCCACCTGATGGTTGGGGTCGCGGCTGCCCGCGATGACCGTCAGGCAATCCTCGTACGCCTGCTGAAGGTTCTCATCCACCCCCAGGGGCGCTGGAGGCCAGCCAGACCCGCGTCAGGGCGTTCGTGACCGAGATCGCCCGGGAGGGACTCAGGATGCCGAACGCCGGGGTCGCCCCTTCCTCCTCCTCGTCCCTCCCCGACAGGTCGCCGTGGTCCAGGACGCGGTTGATCTCGGCGAGCGCGTGCCAGGCGAGGTCCCCGACGAGATCGCAGGCGAAATGACTCACCTGAGCCAGTTCGTCGGTGCGGTAGTAGCACCAGCCCAGATGTCCAGCTGCGGCAGTTCGTAAGGCTCGTCGCCCCGCAGGTCCACATGAACCTCGCGTTCGCCGTCCTTCCAGGCGCGGCGCAGCGACAGCTCGTAGATGAGGTACTCCCAAGGCTCCTCGCCGAACTGCGACCTCCACAGCAGCGCGTGCCTGCGCCACTCGGCCACGGGAGAGGGCGACTCCGGGAACAGCTCCCGTCCGGAGACCGGGCCGCCCACCCGGACCATCGTGAGGAGCAGGTTCGCCGCATAGGCGGCGTGGCGCGTGGGCACTCCGAGATCGACCGGACAGTAGGTGGCGTAGTGACCGTTGTCGCCGGGTTCCATGGCGTGCAGCCGTCGTCAGGCACCCGCCGGAGGCTCGCCGCCGCGGCCTCGGCCAGTTCGTGCAACTCCTGCAGGATCAGCCGGGCCACCAGGAACTCCCCGAAGGTCGCGTGCAGGAACTCGCACGTGGTCAGGAGCTCATCCTTGCGCCGCGCCTGCCCGGTCGAAGCGGCCGAGCCCGCGCAGCCCGTCCGCCAGTGAGCTGACCGCCTCGCCGCTGAGCCTGGCCAGCTCGCCGAAGCGTCGGCCGCTGACCTGAGCGTGCGCCGGTCACGGGTCCATGTCCACGGATGGAGCCCAGGGCGGCGGAGGCGGGCCCGTTACGCTGCGTCCCGTGAACGCCGACGAAGTCCTCGCGCTCTACCGCGGCCTCGCCGCCGAGAACGTCCCCGTCTGGATCGACGGCGGGTGGTGCGTCGACGCGCTGCTCGGCAGGCAGACCCGCGAGCACGCCGACCTCGACCTCGCGGTCGCCCGCAAGCACGCGCGGCGTCTCGGGGAGCTGCTGGCCCGGTGGGGGTACGCGCCGCGGCCACGGCAGGACTCGACGGACTGGAACCACGTCGTCGCGACCCCTGGCGGCGCCACGGTGGACGTCCACGTGTTCGAGTTCGACGACCAGGGCCGCAACGTCTACGGCGTCGAGTACCCCGAGGAGTCCCTGACGGGCACGGGTGTCATCGCCGGGCAGGAGGTGCGGTGCGTCGCCCCCGAGTGGATGTTCCGGTTCAAGACGGCGTACCCGCCCAAGGACAAGGATCTCGCCGACGTCCGCGCCCTCGGCGAGAAGTACGGGTTCGAGATCCCGGCCACGCACCGCGGCCCGCGCGGATGAGTCACCCGGGCGGGCAGACGGGGCAGGGCCCGCTCGGCGCGGCGGGGGCGGCGTGGTCCTCGGGCAGGAGGAAGGCCAGCAAGCGGTGGTGGTCCCCCATCCGCACCGGAGCGAGCGTGGTGATGGTCAGCCGGACGTGATGGTCCTCGTCCGGCCGGCCCGGGTCGGTGTGGCCGGGCTCGCGGAAGAGCATCGGCCTGGACGGGCCCTGGACCAGCAGGTCGGTGCCGCTCGCCCAGATGCGCTCGGCGTCCGGGCTGCGCTCGCGCAGGTCATCGACCACGGCCATGAGCTCGTGGCCGTGCCGTTCCCGCATCGCCCGGCCGCGGACCAGCGACATCAGCGCCGTCGCCTCGCGCTCCCACTCGACCATGACGTGCTTGGAGTGCTCCTGAAGGAAGAACCAGTGCAGGATGGTGCGCTCGCCTTCGGGCACGGCGGTGAAGTCGCAGATCCACCGGGCGAAGGCGGAGTTCTGGCTCAGGACGTTCCATAATCCGTCGGTCACGTAGGCGGGGTGCGGCTCCAGGGCGTCGACCAGCCGGCGCAGGGCCGGGTCGGGTTCGGCGGCGTGGTCGGGCTCGGGCGGGGTGCCGTTCGCGAGGTACCACAGGATGCTGCGCTCGTCCTGGCTGAGCTGGAGCGCCGAGGCGATGGACTCCAGCAGCTCGGGGGTGGGGCGGTGTTCGGCGCCCTGCTCCAGCGCGCTGATCGTGCGGATGGAGTAGCCCGTGACGTAGGCCAGGTCCTCCTGGGTGAGCGAACTGCCGCGGCGGGACCGTCGCGCGGGCAGCCCCGCCTGGTCGCGGGAGATTCTGGCGCGGCGCTCGCGTAGGAACTGGCCGAGGAGCTCACGGCTGTCGTTCAGGGTCTCCCCCTTGCCGCTTCAAGCAGGAAATGACGTTGCCGGTAACGGTATCGCCGGTGACGGCTCGCCGGGAACTCAGTTTGCTCTGGCGCCGCGGCGACGCCGTTCCGATCATGGTCGGCATGACAACCCTTGAGGCAAGAACCCGGCGACGGCCGCCGCTGCTCACCGCCGGGCTGGCGGCGGCGCCGATCTGGATCCTGCTCGCCGTGGTCCAGGCGGCCACCCGGACGGGCTTCGACCTGACCCGGCATCCGGTCAGCATGCTCTCGCTGGGCGAGCTCGGCTGGATCCAGATCTCCAGCTTCGTCGTGACCGGCGTGCTGACCCTGTGCGGCGCGGCGGGCCTGTACGCCGCCGGCGCGGGCGGTGTGTGGGGGCCCCGCCTGCTCGGCGTCCAGGGCGCCGGCCTGATCGTGGCCGGCCTCTTCCCCGCCGATCCGGGCTTCGCCTTCCCTCCGGGCACGCCGGACGTGCCCGGGACGATGAGCGGGGCCGGCGCGGTGCATCTGGCGGCGGCCAGTGCGTCGTTCCTCGCGATGATCGCGTTCTGCTTCGTCCTGAGCCGGCGCTTCGGCGGCTCGTCCTGGGCCGTCGCCGGCCGCGCCGGCGGCGCGCTGCTGGCCGCCGGCCTCTGCTGGGCGATGAGCGGCGCGGCGGGCGGGCCGCTCGCCATGTTCGCCGGTGTCGTGGCGGCGTGGGCCTGGATCACAGTGACCATGACCAAGCTGGAGCGGGCCGCCCAGGCCTGACGGGCCCGCTCCCCTGTTTCCCGGAAGGAGAAGACATGTCGTTTCAGGCGTACCTGGACAACATCGAGGACAGGACGGGGCTGACGCCCCGGCAGTTCGTCGAACTCGCGAAGGAACGCGGGATCGACGGTCCTTCGGTCAAGGCGGCCACGGTCGTCGAGTGGCTCAAGCGAGACTACGGTCTCGGCCGTGGGCACGCGATGGCCCTGGTGCACGTGATCAAGAAGGGCCCCGAGATCGGCACGAAGCATGTCGGCAGCGCGGGGACGCATCGGGACGAGTCACACCTGCTGTGGCTGGACGGAAAGGACAACCGCCCCGCGTCCTGACCCGAAGGCGGATCTTTGTGTCAAGTCTCACATCGCGCGCATTTACCGGTGAAGCGCCGGGGGCCGGTGATATTCATGATCGAAATGTCGGCGACCGAAAGGATTTTCGTGCGCATCCGTAAGCTGGCGACCCTCCTGTCCGGTGCGGCCCTGGCCGCCTCGACCACGCTGGTGGCGGGCGCCGGCCCCGCCGCCGCGGCCGGGCCCTGCGGCAGCAGCTACACCCGCGTCGGCGTCTACCCCATCAAGAGGGGGGACGGGACCCGTACGGGCACGCTGGAGGTCTACTACAGCTCCAGCACCGGCAAGAACTGCGCCCTGACCTACGGTTACGGCGCCTACGCCAACACCCCGAGCTGGAAGAGCGTCGTGATCTTCCGGGCCGACGGCAGCGGCCGGGACCCCGACTCCGGCACGTACACGTACTACGCCGGCCCCGTGTACGTCTCCGCGGCCGGCCAGTGCATCGACGTCCAGGGGACGGTGCCGGACTGGGTGACGCTCAATCTCAACAACGTGCACTGCGGCTGAGCCGCGCCTGCCCCCCAGCTCAGGCGCTCAGCGGGCCGGGGGGCAGGTGGCTGGGCCGCAGGGCCTGCCGCTGCGCCCAGGAGGCCAGCCGGCGCAGGGCGAAGTGGCCGGGGCTGCCGGGCGGCGCGGTGACGAGGATGATGACCTGTTCCTGGTCGTCCACGGTGGTCAGGGCCTGCCAGTCGAGGTCGAAGGAGCCGATGACGGGGTGGTGCACGCGGCTGTGCCCGAACGGGTGCATGGTGACCAGGTGCTGGTTCCACCAGGCGCGGAAGTCGTCGTCGCGGCGCAGCAGCTCGCCCACGAGCTCCTGCAGCCGCGGCTGGCCGGGGTAGGCGCCGGCCGCCATGCGCAGGCTGGAGACCGCTTCGCGGGCCCGTTCGGGCCAGTCGTCCTGCATCGCCCGGACCTGCGGGTCCAGGAAGATCATGCGGACGTAGTTGCGGTGCGCGGGCGGCATCGCGGCCAGGTCGCCGAGCAGGGCGGCGGCGAGCCTGTTCCAGGCCAGGATGTCGTGGTAGCGGCCCAGCACCAGAGCGGGCGTGTCGACCAGGTTGGTCAGCAACTGCACGGTCTGCTGGGTGACCCGCTGCTCGCCTTCGTCCGGCTGCTCCCCCGTGTACGGGTCGGCGAGCTGGCACAGATGCCGCTGCTGGTCGTCGTCGAGTCGCAGGGCCCGGCCGATGGCGGTCAGCACCGAACGGGAGGCGGTGCGGACCCGGCCCTGTTCCAGCCGGGTGTAGTAGTCGGTGCTGATGCCGGCCAGCTGGGCCACCTCCTCCCGCCGCAGCCCCGGAACCCGGCGCCGGTAGGCCGGTTCCGGCAGGCCGTGTTCGGCCGCGGTGACCGCGGCTCGCCGGGCGATCAGGAAATCGGCCAGCGGTCCTTTCGGTGAGGCGAGGTCGAAGGACGGGCTGTGCGCATCCATATCATCCGATGATGGCATCCGAGCGGCCGAAATTCCGGGGAAAAGAATTCCTAGGAACAATTGATCCTTCCGCTTTCCCGAGTCCATCGGCCACGGTAGACGGGGAAAGGGTGGCAGGCGGGACCTGCGGAACACTGGAGGGGGGCCGTGGGATCGGTTTGCCCCTTTCCTGCGGTCGGAGGGATCAAAACCTCCATTGCCGCACGATTCCACCGTCCTCTCACATTGCGGGAGGACGGTGGAATCACGGCACAATTGTTCCGGTCATCTCCGCCGTCCCCACACCGTGGCGGCCGCGGTGGACGCGATCTCCACGGACGCCGGCGCGATCACCGCGCCCCGCTGCTTGCCCGACATCTCGTCCCAGCGCAGCACGGGCTCCCTTCACTCGTTCGTACCGGCACCATCGTGACGGTTCGCCTGCGAGGCTCGCGGCCGAGCTGGAGCTCAGGTAGGTCTCAGCCTCCCACCACCGCCACGGGACAGGGCGCGTGCTGGAGGAGTGAGCCGGCGACGCCAGCGGGCGCCGCCCGCCGGCGGCCGACGACCACGAGGGTCGCGGTCCCGTAGTCGGCGGCCTGCTGGACCGGCACGCCGGGATGGCGGGCCGCCCACTCGCCCACGTCCGCCGAGGCCGCGAGGGGCAGCCGGCGCAGGGCGGCCTCCTCGAACGCGAAGTCCAGGACGCCGGCGTCCGGGTCGCGGTCGGCCACGACGACCGGCCCCGGCTGCGACGCCGCGGGCAGCGGCCCCGGCCCGCGCACCACGATCACGGGGCAGTGGGCGTGGGTGGCGACGTACCCGGCCACCGAGCCCACGACGGCTCGCGGGAGCGCGCTGAGCCCGCGCGAGCCGACCACGACGAGCGCGGCCTCGTGGGAGAGCTCGACCAGACGCTCGGCCGCGGACCCCTCGTGCAGGTCCGTCTCCACCGTGAGGCCGGAGCTGGTGTGGCGGGCGCAGTCGGCGCCGTGCCACAGCACGTGCTCGGCCGCCTTGCGCAGGTGGGACCTGGCCTCCCCGGGGGCCTCGCCGTACGGCCACTGCCAGGCGTGGGCGACGGTCAGGGACAGTCCGCGGAGCTCGGCCTCGTCCAGCGCCCAGTCCAGCGCCTGCATCGAGAAGGCCGATCCGTCGTAGCCGAGAACGATGTGCTTCATGCCGCTGCCTCCTGTCCGTACGCCTGCCCACGTCAGGGTGGCCCTACCACCCGCGGGCGCCAGGACCTTGGTCCCCTGTCTGGGCCGGTGGTGCCTGGGTAGCGTCATCGCCATGGCCACTCTCGATCCGGCCGGCTCTTGGACACTCGTCTACGAGGGCTACGACCCGGCCGCCGAGGGGCTGCGGGAGGCGTTGTGCACGCTGGGCAACGGCCGCTTCGCCACCCGCGGCGCCACGCCCGACGGCCTCCACCGCACGCCCGGCACCTACCGGGCGGGCTGTTACGACCGGCTCGCCTCGCATGTGGCGGGCCGTACGGTCGTCAACGAGGACCTGGTCAACCTGCCCGACTGGCTGCCGCTGACCTTCGCCACGCCGGGGTCGGACTGGTTCCACCCGGACGGGGCCGAGCTGCTGGACTACCGCCAGGAGCTCGACCTGCGGCGCGGGGTGCTGCTGCGGGAGCTGCGCTGGCGCGACGACGCCGGCCGGGTCACCCGGGTACGGCAGCGCCGCCTGGTGTCCATGGCCGACCCGGCGCTGGCCGCGCTGGAGACCACCTTCACGGCCGAGAACTGGTCGGGTCCGCTCCGCGTCCGCGCCGCGCTGGACGGGACGGTGACCAACCACGGCGTCGCCCGGTACCGCGACCTGCGCGGCGACCACCTGACCGACCACGCGACCGGGGACGAGGACGGGCTGACCTGGCTGACGGCGGCGACCCGCTCCTCCCGGGTCACCGCCGCGCTGGCCGCGCGGATCGACGCCCCCGTTCCCGGCCGGGCCGAGCGGGAGCCCGGCCGGATCGGCACCGAGCACGTGCCCCACCTGGAGGAGGGCGTGCCGGTCACGGTCACGAAGATCGTCGCGCTGGTGACGTCCCGCGACCCCGCCGTCCATGACCCGCGCTCGGCCGCGCTGCGCCGGGCCGGGCAGGCGCCCCCCTTCGGGGAGCTGCTGGCCGCGCACGAGACGGCATGGGAACGGTTGTGGGAACGGGCCCGGCTGGAGGTGGGCGGCCCGGAGCTGGCGCAGCTCGTGCACCTGCACGTCTTCCACCTCCTGCAGACGCTCAGCCCGCACACCTTCGACCTGGACACCGGCGTGCCCGCCCGCGGCCTGCACGGCGAGGCCTACCGCGGTCACGTGTTCTGGGACGAGCTGTTCGTGCTGCCGTGGCTGAACCTGCGTTTCCCCGACATCTCACTCGGCCTGCTGCGCTACCGCTGGCGACGCCTGCCGGAGGCGCGGGCGGCCGCGCGGGCGGCCGGGTTCGACGGCGCGATGTTCCCCTGGCAGAGCGGCAGCGACGGCCGCGAGGAGACCCAGACCTTCCACCTCAACCCCGATTCGGGCCGCTGGCTGCCGGACGTCTCCCACCTGCAGCGCCACGTCGGTCTGGCCATCGCCTACAACGTGTGGCAGCACCACCTGGCGACCGGCTCCATGGCGTCGTGGTGCGCGGAGCTGCTGACGGACATCGCCCGCTTCTTCGCCTCGCTCGCCGTGCTCGACCCGGCCTCCGGCAGGTACGAGATCCGCGGCGTCATGGGACCGGACGAGTACCACACCGCGCGTCCCGGCGCCGCGGCCCCCGGCCTGGACAACAACGCCTACACCAACGTCATGACCGTGTGGCTGCTGGCCCGCGCGCTGGAGCTCGGCCTCGCCCGCCCCGAGGAGGCCGCTCGCTGGGCCGACATCACCCGGCGCATGCGGGTCGACTTCCACGACGGCGTCATCAGCCAGTTCACCGGCTACGCCGGCCTGGCCGAGCTCGACTGGGGCCGCTACCGGGGCGTGCGGCGGCTGGACCGGGCTCTGGAGGCGGACGGCGACGACGTCAACCGCTACAAGGCGTCCAAGCAGGCCGACACGCTGATGCTGTGCTACCTGCTCACCGCCGACGAGCTGCTGGACCTGCTGCGCCGGCTCGGCTACCCCGCCGATCCCGAGCTGATCCCCCGTACGATCTCCTACTACCTGGACCGGACCAGCCACGGTTCCACGCTCAGCGCCGTCGTCCACGCCTGGGTCCTGGCCCGCGCCGACCGGGCCCGCTCCTGGCAGTTCTTCGCCGAGGCGGCGCTCAGCGACATCAAGGACGTGCAGGGCGGCACCACCGCCGAGGGCATCCACCTGGGCGCCATGGGCGGCACCCTCGACATGCTGCAACGCTGCTACCTCGGCCTGGAGCCGCGCCCCGACGGCCTGCGGCTCGACCCGTGCCTGCCGGAACGGCTCGGGTCGCTGTCGATGCCGATCGAGTTCCGGGGCCGCCGGCTCCTCGTCGAGGCCGACCACGAGCGCACACGCGTGGACGGGATCACCCTGCCGCGCGGCGCCGCCGCCACGATCCCCTTCCCGCCCTGATCACCCGGCGTCCGGGCCGGGTTCGAGGTAGGTGACGGCGATGCTCGCCGCCGCCATGCCGAGCAGCGACCAGTCGGCGGCGGCGCTCGCGCCCGTGGGGTTGCCCGGCACCTCCCGGGTGAGCAGGTCCGGGTCGGCCGCCGCCATGAGCACCAGACCGCGCATCGTGGCGGCGGCCAGGGTGCCGATGAGGGCGAAGCTGCCGCCCGAGTCCGGCCGTACCCGGTAGCCCAGGGCGGTGGCCACCGTCTCCCAGCCGCGCGCGATCCGGTCGGCGAACCGCCGCTCCGAGCGGGCCAGCGCGTCCTGGACGTCCGCGCGCACGTCGCCCTGCGGCAGGCTCAGGAACGTGGCCTGCAGGGCCAGGTAGGTGCGCCACTCGGGAGAGCCGGACACGGTCTCCAGGTCGGCGGCGGCGGTCACCCGCAGCAGCTCGGTGACCAGGTCGTGGCGGCCCTGGGGAGAGGCGAGCTCGGCGGCGCGCTCGGCCAGGACCGCGTCGACCAGCCGCCGGGTGGCCTCCCCGCCGGCGGCGGCCGCGGGGGCGGCGCCTCCGGCCAGCTCACGCAGCAGGTCGGCGTAGAACAGGTCCTTGTACGGCCAGCGGCGGTAGACGGCGGCCCTGGACACGCCGGCGTCGCGGATGACGTCCTCGAAGCCGAGGTGGTCGAGCCCGACGGTCAGGCCGTCGCGGTTGACCATCGCGAGCGCGGTGTCGAGCATCCGCCGCCCGGTCTCCTGGTCGCTCAGCCTGCGGCGGCGGCGTCCGGGGCCGGCGGGCGTCGACGGGTCGTCGCCTGAGGAGTACGTTCGGGCCATGAGACATGGTATCTCAAGTATCAAAACCTACGTCCTGCTGGTGTTCCTCCTGTCGGTCCCCTTCGTGGCGGCGGGCTCGCTGACCGGCGCGCAGATCCTGCCGGGCGTTCCCGTGGCGGGGCTCGCCTTCGTCTGCCCTGCGGTGGCGGGGATCGTGCTCGCCCGCCGGGCGGCCGGGGTGCGGGCCTTCCTGGGGCGGGCCTTCGACGCCGCCCGGGTCGGGAACAAGGCGTGGTTCCTGCCGGTGGTGCTGCTGTACCCGGCCGTGGTGGCACTCTCGTACGTCCTGCTGCGCCTGGCCGGCGTCCCCGTGCCGGACCCGGACGTCTCCCTGGTCCCGGCGGCGGCGCTGGCCGTCGCGCTGTTCGCGGGAGCGCTGTGCGAGGAGCTGGGCTGGTCGGGCCACGCCACCGAGCCCCTGCTGGCCCGCTGGGGCGTGCCGGGGGCGGGGCTGGCCGTCGGCCTGGTCTGGGCCGTCTGGCACTGGGTGCCGCTGCTCCAGGTCGGCCGTACGGTGTCGTGGATCGCCTGGTGGTCGCTCGGCACCGTGGCGGCGCGCGTGATCATGGTGTGGCTGTTCGCCAGGACGGGCGGCAGCGTGTTCGCCATGGCGCTCTTCCACACGACGCTCAACCTGGCGTGGCAGCTCTTCCCGGTGAACGGGTCGCACTTCCCGGTGGCGCTGGTGGCCGTTCTCATGGCGGGCGCGGCGGCGGCGGTCGTCATCGGGAGCGCCGCCCGCCGACGGTTCAGTCAGGTTCGACCCGTACCGTCCCCGCCGTGCCGTCCACCGTGATCACCTGGCCCGTCCTGATCTCGGAGGTGGCGTCGCGGACGCAGATGACCGCGGGGATGCCGTACTCGCGGGCGACGGTGGGGCCGTGCGCCACCGGCGAGCCGGTCTCGGTCACCAGTCCGGCCGCGGTCATGAACAGCGGCGTCCAGCCCGGATCCGTGGTCGGCGCGACCAGGATCTCGCCCGGTTCGAGATGCGCGCCCATCGGGTCGCGGATCACCCGCGCCGGGCCGGTCGCCTGGCCGGCGGCCCCCGACATGCCGGTCAGCACGCCGTCCCGCGCCGGCTGCGCGGGGGCGAGCGCCTCCACGTCGGTCCCGTCGGACAGCAGCGCTCCGGGGACGGTACGGCGCCTCGCCTCCCGCTCGTGTTCGGCGCGCCTGATCGCGACCGTCCCCCGGACGTCGAGCTCGCCGTCCACGGCCGCACCGGCCTCCTGGAGCGTCAGGAACATGATGTCGCCGGCCTGCTCCAGCCGGCCCCCCCTGACCAGGTCCGCGCCGACGAGGAGGAGCTGGCGCCGGGCCGCTTGAAGCGCCGGCAGCCAGGCGAACTTGCCGATCTCCCGCAGCCCGGTGAGCTCACGCGAGCGGCGCATGAGGAACACCGCCAGCCGCCCGCGCACCGGCCGCCTGGCCCGCGCCCGCCGCGCCAGCGTCGCGATCATCCGCTCGGCCCTGGCCGCCGCGGCCTCGAACCGCACGTCGGGCGCCTGCCCGGGATCGTCCACGCGCAGGTAGTTGGCGATCGTGGCGAACAGCGGCGCCGGGTCCTCCTCCCAGCGGGGGACGCCGACGTCGATCTCGGCCGCCGCGCGCATGCCGTAGCTCGCGAGGAAGCCCGCCAGGCCGATGTCCGGGAGCTCGCCCGCGGCGTACGCGGCGGCCAGCGCCTCCGGCGGCGTGTTCAGGAACAGGTCGCGGTGCTCGCGCGCCCGCACGGCCAGGCCCCAGAGCGCGAGGTCCATCTCCGTGGTCACGTTGTGCGGCATGCCGCCGAGCACGGTGTCGAGCTCCTCGCGGGTGGCGACGCCGCCGAGCAGCCCGGCCGGGAGCGCTCCGGCGAGCATCCCGGCCACCAGGGGCCCGAGGATGCCGTGCAGGTCCGGGCTCATGATCGGCCGATGCGAGTCCTCGATCACCCAGCGCAGCCGCTCGGCGGCGGTCGCCGACGGGCCGGGAGGCGTGCTCAGCCGCCTGATCTCGGCGAGCCCCCGGCGGGCGCGGGCACGGGCCCGGACCGGGTCGGCCAGGCTCGACACCACCCCGGCGAGCGTACGCGGCAGCAGCCGCGCCGTGCCCTTGAGCACGCTGCCGACGCGGAACGGCAGGCCGGGCCGCGGCGCGAACCGCGGATCGTCCATCATGCGCAGCACGGCCGTCTGCACCCGCGGCCCGTAGACCTCCAGGGCGGGCCCGAGCCGCCGGCGCATGGCCTTGCTGCGCAGGAAGTCCGTCATGTCGTAGAAGATCCGGCCGCCGATGGGCACCAGCCGGGGCAGCGGGTCACGCCGGTCGACCTTGGCCCCCACGACCGTGAACCACAGGCTCGCGCCCGTCTTGAGCAGCGAGACGCCCATCGGCGTGCACGGGCGCAGCATGCCCTGCATGTGACCGAACTCCAGGTAGAGCCGGGTGTCACCGGTGTCGGGCGGCAGCGGGAAGAGCGTGGTGACCGGGCGCGACTGCAGCAGCCACAACGTGTCGTCGGCGTCGATCGCCCACTCGACGTCCTGCGGCGAACCGAAGTGCTCCTGCAGCCGCAGCCCGGCCGCGCGCAGCCGTTCGAGGTGGTCCGCGCTCAGGCAGCCGCCGGGGTTCGCCGCGGCCGGCGCCCCCTCGCGCAGGACGTAGTGGTCCGGCACGACGCTGCCCTCGACGATGGCGGTGCCCAGTCCGGGGGCCGCGTCGAGGACCATCTCCGTACGGCAGCCCGTGATCGGGTTGGCGGTGAACAGCACGCCCGCCGCCACCGGATCGACCATGCGCTGCACCACCACGGCCATGGCCGCGTCGTCGACCCCGGCGGCCGCGCGGTAGGCGACGGCCCGCTCGGTGAACAGGGAGTCCCAGCAGCGGCGTACCGCGTCGACGAGCTCGCCGGCGCCCTCGACGCCGAGGTAGGTGTCCTGCTGGCCGGCGAAGCTGGCCTCCGGCAGGTCCTCGGCCGTGGCGCTGGAGCGGACCGCCACCCGCCCGGCGCCCAGCCGCTCGTAGGCGTCGACGAGCTCCCGCTCCGGGACCTCCCCCGACCGGTAGGACTCGACGGTCAGGCAGAAGCCGTCGGGGACGCGCTCACCTGCCCTGATCATCTCTCCGAGACCGGCGCCCTTGCCTCCGACGACGTCGATCATCGAAGCGTCGACGTCGGACAGCCAGACCAGTTGCATCGCGCGTGCTCCTCGAAGCCGACATCACCACGACCGTGCCGACCGGGCCTCACCGCACCCGCTTCAGACGCTAACACCGCCGGGCGCCGCGCGAGAGAGCCGGACGGTCACAGCCAGGCCGCCGTCCTCACGCGGCACGGCGGCGACCGTGCCGCCGTGCGCCCGGACGATCGCCCGGACGATCGACAGCCCCAGGCCGGCGCCCGAGGCCGACCCGACGCGGTCGCGTTCGAGCCGGCTGAAAGGCTCGAACAGCAGGGCGACCTGCGCGGCCGGCACCACGGGCCCCGTGTTCTCGACGGTGATGGCGACCTGGTCGGCGGAGGCGGCGGTGCGGACCTCGATGAGGCCGCGCTCGTCGTTGTACTTGGCCGCGTTGTCCAGCAGGTTGGCGACCATCCGCTCCAGCAGGACGGGGTCGCCGGCCGTGGGAGCCGGCGGCAGGTCGGGCCGGTCGGCGAGGTCGCGCAGGTCCACCGGCTCCCGGACGGTCACCTCCCGCTCGCTCTGGGCCAGCAGGAGCAGCCCCTCGATCAGGTGCTCCTGCCGGCCGTTCGCGGCGAGCAGTTCGTCCCGGACGGGGCGCAGCGGCCGTGGGAGCGCGTCGTCGGAGAGGGACACCTGCAGCAGCGCCCGGTTGATCGCCAGGGGCGTCCTGAGCTCGTGGGAGACGTTGGCGACGAACCGGCGCTGGCCGTCGAAGGCGCGGTCCAGCCGTTCCAGCATCGAGTCGAAGGTGTCGGCGAGCTCCCTGATCTCGTCGGGCGGGCCGCCCAGCGAGATGCGGCGGTGCAGCGTCTCCTCCGACAGTTTCCTCGCCGTCTCGGTGACGGTCTGCAGCGGCCTCAGCGCCCTGCGGGCGATGAGCCATCCGGTCGCCAGCCCGGCCAGCCCCACCAAGGCGGTCGCCAGCAGGGACCAGCGCAGCAGCCAGCTCATCACCAGCTCCCGGTAGCGGCCGATCTGGTCGTTCACCGACGAGGCCAGGAACGCGTGGCTCCCGCCCGGCGGCGGGGCGGACAGCAGGTTGCCCTCCCCCACCGGCTGGATCCTCGCCCCCTCGGCGAGGACCTGCTGGTTGACGATCTGGTCGACCACGACGTAGTTGATCACCACCAGGATGCCGGCGGCGAGGAAGAACACGCTCCCGTAGGTGAGGGTCAGCCGCCGGCGGATCGGCACCCGCCCCGCGGTCAGAGCCGGTAGCCCGCGCCGGGCACGGTCTCGATCACGGGCGGATGGCCGAGCTTCTTCCGCAGGGTCATCACGGTCATCCGCACCGAGTTCGTGAAGTAGTTGACGTTCTCGTCCCATGCCTTCTCCAGCAGGACCTCGGCGCTCACGACGGTGCCCTCGGCCCGCATGAGGACCTCCAGCACGGCGAACTCCTTCGGGCTGAGCGCGACGTACCGGGAGTCGCGGAACACCTGGCGGCGGCCCGGGTCCAGGGTGACCCCGGCCCGCGCCAGGACGGGCGGCACGGCCTGCGGGACGCGGCGGGCGAGCGCGCGCAGACGGGCCACGAGCTCCGGGAAGTCGAACGGTTTCGTCAGGTAGTCGTCGGCGCCCAGGCCCAGCCCCTCGACCTTGGAGCGCAGGTCGCTCGCCGCCGTCAGCATGATGATCCGGGCCGGGACCCGTCCGGCGGCGAGCGCGCGGCACACGTCGTCGCCGTGCACGGCCGGCAGGTCCCGGTCCAGGACGATCACGTCGTAGTCGTGGGTCATGGCCCGCTCGACGGCGGCGGAGCCGTCATGGACGACGTCCACCGCCATCGCCTCCTTCCGCAGCCCGCTCGCCACGACCTCGGCGAGGACGCGCTCGTCCTCGGCAATGAGCACCCGCATGCCGGACATGATCTCCCTCAGGGCGTAAGGGGTGGCTAAGCGGTCGCGAGGGCCAGGGTGGGGGGAAGCCTGGCCGCCCGCATCGCCGGGAGGATCCCCGCCGCGGCCCCCACGACGAGCGTCGCCGCCAGGCCGCCGCCCAAGGCCCACAAGGGGATCACGGCCTGGAGGTCCCGCCAGGCCGCGAAGCCGAGCGTGACCGCCGCGCCGCAGACGGCGCCGGCCGCGCCGCCCAGGACGGACAGCAGCAGCGACTCGGTCAGGAACTGCGTGCGCACCTGGCCGCGGGTGGCTCCCAGGGCCCGCCGGAGACCGATCTCCCGCCGCCGTTCGAGCACCGAGATGACCATCGTGTTGGCCACGCCGACGCCGCCGACCAGCAGCGCGACCGCCCCGACGCCGAGCAGGACGCCGGTGAAGGCGTCCGTGGCCGCGGCCCGCGCGGCCAGGGCGTCGGAGGGGCGGCTGACCTTGACCTCCTCCGGATGCTCCGGATTGACCGTCCTGGCCAGCACGGCGCGGACGTCGACGACGTGCTCGTCGGCGGCCCGCGTGTAGATGGTGGTCGGGTGGCCGTCGAAGGCCAGATAGTGCTCCGCCGCGGGGAAGCCGATCAGCACCGACCGGTCGATCTCCGCCGCCAGCGTGGAGTTGTCCAGGACGCCGACGACGGTCCACCACTGCCCGCCGATCCACACCTGATCCCCGGACCCCGCGCCGAGCCGCCCGGCGGCCAGCGCCCCGAGGACGACGGCCCGCTGCCGCTCGGTCGCCGCGTTCAGCCACCGCCCCTGCCGCAGCGGGGTCTTGAGCGTCCTGAGCAGGTCGGCCGTGGCGGCCTGGACCAGGAGCCCGGCCGTTCTGGCCTGGGGGATGTGGCCGGTTCGGTAGGCGGGCACGCCGGTCAGCCCGGTGGACGCCACCGACTCCACCGCCTCGACGGCCCTGACCATCCTGGTGGCGGTCTTCGGCAACCGGGCGGCCCCGCCGAACACGGTGTCGCCGGGCGCGACCCGCAGCAGACCGGTGCCGAGCCGGTCGAGCTGATCGAGCAGGTCCGCCCTGCTGCTGGCGGAGATGCCGACGACGGCCACCATGGTGGCGATGCCGATCGCGACCCCCAGGGCCGACAGCAGCGCGCGGGCGGGGCGCGAGCGCAGCCCTTCCACGCCCACCCGGACGACGTCGGACGCCGCGAGCCTCATACGATCCGCCCGTCCCGCAGCCGGATCCGCCGGGGAGCGGCGGCGGCGACCTCGCTGTCATGGGTGATGACGGCGACCGTGGTGCCGTCGCCGTGCAGCCGGCGCAGGATCGCCAGGATCTCGGCCCCCGCGGCGCTGTCCAGGTTGCCCGTGGGCTCGTCGGCCAGGAGCAGCGCGGGCTCTCCCACGATCGCCCTGGCCACGGCGACCCGCTGCTTCTCGCCGCCGGACAACTGGCCGGGCCGATGATCCAGGCGATGGCCGAGTCCCACGCGCCGCAGCGCCTCGGCCGCCCGGCGCGTGCGCTCGCCCCGCCGTACGCCCGCGTAGAGCAGGCCGTCGGCCACGTTGCCGAGCGCGCTCAGGTGCTCCGACAGGTGGAAGGACTGGAAGACGAAGCCGATGTGACGGGCGCGCAGGTCGGCCAGGCCGGCGTCGTCGAGGGCGGCGACGTCGTGCCCGGCGATGCGCACCGTCCCCGCCGACGGGCGGTCCAGGGTGCCGATGAGGTGCAGCATGGTCGACTTGCCCGAGCCGGACGGGCCGACGATGGCGACCAGCTCGCCCGCCGCCACCCGCAGATCCACGCCGCGCAGCGCGCGGACCCCGCCCGGGTACGTCTTCTCGGCGCCGATCAGCTCAATCACCGGGCACCTCGACGTTCATCCCGGCCCGGAGCCCGGCACCGGTGATCTCCACCCGCCCGGCGGCGAACAGGCCCGTCGTCACCCTGACGACGCGCCGGCCCGCGTTGTCGACGACGCGCACGGCGAACCCTCCTTCGCGCACCGCGAGCAGCGCCTCGACCGGGACCGACAGCACGCCGGGCCGCGTCTCGCCGCGCATCGCCACCGCGACCGGCGCCTGGTCGTAGCCGTCGAGCTCGCCGTCCAGGGTCACCTCGACGTCGAGGGTCGCCTCGCCGCCCTGCTCCCGCGGCCGGCGGGCGACGCCGCCGATCGACGTGACGCGGCCGGTGGCGCGCTCGCCCGACGGGCTCTCCAGGCCGACCTCCGCCCGCGGCGTCACCAGGCTCCGGCTGGTGACCGGCAGGTCGATGTGCACGATCAGCGTCGTGTCGGTCACGGTGACGGCCGACGCGCCGGCCGGCTCGCCCTTGGCGCCGGTCACCTCGGCGACGCGGACCGGACCGGGTGCCACGATCAGCTGCGCGCCGTCCACCCGGCCGGTCCTCGGCAGGCCGCTCGCGCCCTGCCAGGACTCGACCGCCTTCTCCGTCTCGGCGGTGAAGACGTCGTCGATCGTTCCGGGGTCCTGGCCGAGGGCCTTGAGGTTGCGTTCGAGCTGCTTGACGTCCTTGCCCCGCGACCCCCGCGACAGCGGCCGGTAGACGGGCGTCTCGCCGTACATGAGCAGCACGGGCCTGCCGGCGACCTCGTAGAGCCATTCGCCTCTGCGGACGACCCCGCCCTCGGGCCGGGTGTCGCTGATCACGCCGCGGGCCTGGTTGGGCAGGGCGCGGCGGGCGGCGTAGCCCAGGGTGCCGGGCACGGTGAGCTCGTCCACGAGGTCGGACCGGGTGATGGCGGCCGTCCTCGCGGGCGCGGCGGCCTCGGGCGACTCACCGTCGCGGGCGGCGCCGGCCGCCACGACGGCGCCGCCGGCCACCACGGCCGCCAGCAGGCTGACGTGCCGTCTCACTGCTCGCCGCCCTGCGGCAGCAGCGGGCGGCACGCCTTCTCGGCGTTCTTCATCACCGGCGAGTCGGCAGACATCCCCTTCTGCCGGGGCAGGCCCATCCGGGCCTGGCCGCCCTCGAATTTCGGATCCGGCATGTCGACGCCGTGCTCGCGCATGCATCTCGCGTACGCGATGAATTTCGCCTGATCGGCCGCGGGGACTTCGCCCGCACCCTTTCCGGCCGTGACGGGGGCGTACTTTTTGCAGGCCTCCTGAGCCTTTTCCAGCGCCGCTTTGCCGCCCGAGGGAATTTGCAGGCGGACGCCTCCCTCGACGCCGGGGTCGTCCATCTCGACGCCGTGCTCGCGCATGCATTGCGCGTACTTCACCCCGTCGCCCTGCGTCCCCGCCGGGCCCGGCGCGGCCGGTCCGCCTCCGCAGGCGGCCATGCTCGTCAGCAAAAAGGCCGCCCCGAGCCATTTGAATGTCGTCATGCCGGATTTATAGCGAGCCGTCGTTAAGCATGCGATAAGCGAATATGTTTATGCGATGTTTATTCCGCTGGTTTCCGGCCGTTTCCGTGGTCAGGGCGCCGGCGGCCGGGCCGGCGGAACGGGCTCGCGGTGCAGGATCCGGTCCAGGCGGGCGGCGGCGTACCCGAGGAGCGACAGGACGGC
Organism: Nonomuraea sp. LP-02; assembly: GCF_036289125.1. Classification (NCBI taxonomy): domain Bacteria; kingdom Bacillati; phylum Actinomycetota; class Actinomycetes; order Streptosporangiales; family Streptosporangiaceae; genus Nonomuraea; species Nonomuraea sp. LP-02. The sequence continues at coordinate 2,876,960 of NZ_JAXCLK010000001.1, forward strand.
CACGACGATCAGGTCGCCGGCGGCCAAGGGCTCGGTGCCGAGGAGTTCGCGCAGCAGCGGCACGTACAGGCCCGCGAGCTGGAGCACGAGGGCCCCCGCCACGGCGAGCGGCAGCATGAGGTTGGCCGTCGAGCCGGGGCGGGCGCGCGAGCCGAGCGCCACGCCGAGCTGGGTGGCGCCGAGGGCGAAGAAGGCCATGCTCTGCCAGGGACGGCCGGTGTGCAGGGCCCAGACGGCGACGCCGAGCGTGACGGCGGTCAGCACGACGGCGATGCGGACGACGCGCTGCCACAGACCGGCGCGCAGGATGCTCTGGTCGGGCGGGCGGGGCGGGCGGTTCATCGCGGCGGGATCGGCCGGCTCGCCGCCGAGCGCGACGCCGGGCAGGCCGTGGGTGAGCAGGTTGATCCACAGGATCTGGGCGGGCAGCAGCGGCAGCGCCAGCCCGAAGAGCGGCCCCAGCAGCATGACGGCGATCTCGGCCGCGCCGCCGGACAGTCCGTAGACGAGGAAGCGGCGGATGTTGGCGTAGACGCGCCGGCCCTCCTCGACGGCGGCCACCACCGTGTCCAGGTCGTCGTCGGCCAGCACCAGGTCGGCGGCCTGCCGGGCCACCTCGGTGCCGCGCCTGCCCATGGCCACGCCGATGTCGGCGCGGCGCAGCGCGGGCCCGTCGTTGACGCCGTCGCCGGTCATCGCCACCACGTCGCCGCCCGCGCGCATGCCTTCGATGAGGTCGAGCTTCTGCTCGGGGGTGGCGCGGGCGTAGACGGCCACGCCGTCCGGGACGGGCAGGTCGCGGCAGTCGGCGACCGGGGCGCCGGGGTCGATGATGCCGAGCTCGGTGGCGATGGCGCGCGCCGTGCCCGGATGGTCGCCGGTGATGAGCACCGGCCGGATCCCGGCCCGGCGGCAGTCGGCGACCGCGCCGGCGGCGGCCTGGCGGGGCGGGTCGACGATGGCGACCAGCCCGAGCAGGTCCAGCCCCTCCTCGGGCACCTCGCGGGTCATCTCACGGGGCACGGTCGCCAGGTCGGCGCGGGCGACGGCCAGCACGCGGTAGCCCGCGCGGGCGTATCGTTCGGCCTGTTCGGCGGCCCGGAGGTGGGAGGCGGGGTCGCCGGCGAGCACCGGCGGGCGCAGCAGGGCCTCCGGGGCGCCCTTGCAGATCACCATGAAGCCGCCGCCGGGCCGCGCGTGCAGGGTGGTCATGCGCTTGCGCACGCTGTCGAAGGGACGTTCGGCCACGCGGTCGTAGCGCTCGTGCAGGTCGGCGCGGTCGAGACCGGCCTTGGCGGCGGCGGCCAGCAGCGCGGCCTCGGTGGGATCGCCGAGCGCCTGCCATCGGCCGTCCTCGTCCTCCAGGAGGCGGGCGTCGTTGCAGAGGGCGGCGGCGGTCAGCAGGTCCGCGAACGCGGCGGGCGGGCCGCCCTCGAACTGCCCGGCGGGATCGTATCCGGTGCCGGTGAGCGTGGCCTCGGCCGTGGGGGTCCACAGGTGGCGGACGACCATGCGGCCCTCGGTGAGGGTGCCGGTCTTGTCGGTGGCGAGGACCGTGACGGAGCCGAGCGTCTCGACGGCGTGCAGGCGGCGTACGAGGGCCTGCCGCGCGGCCATCCGCCGCGCGCCCAGCGCCAGGCTCAGCGTGACCACGGCCGGCAGCGACTCGGGCACGGCCGCCACCACCAGGCTGATCGCGGTCACCACCATCAGCTCGACCGGCTGTCCCCGCATGAGGCCGAGCGCCCCGACCACCACGCACAGGAACACGGTGACCCCGGCCAGCAGCCGCCCCACCCCTATCAGGCGATGCTGCAGCGGCGTCAGGCCGGAGCCCTTCGTCATCAGCGCGGCGATGCGCCCGGCCGCGCTGGCCGAGCCGGTGGCCGTGACCTCGGCCCGGCCCCGCCCGCGCGCGACGACCGTGCCCGCCGACACCTTCTCGCCCGGCTCCTTGTCCACGGGGACCGACTCGCCGGTGAGCGCCGATTCGTCCACCAGCAGCGCCGCGGCCTCCTCCACGCGGGCGTCGGCCGGCACGATGTCGCCTTCGGCCAGCACCAGCAGATCGCCGGTCACGACGTCGGCCGCCGGGATCTGCCGCTGCGTCCCGTCACGTACGACGCGGGCCACGGGGGCGGTGAGCTCGGTCAGGGCGGTGATGGCGCGGTCCGCGCGGACCTCCTGCGCCACGCCGACGGCGGTGTTGACCACGATCACCAGCATGATCACGGCCATGTCCGCCCAGTCGCCGGTGACCGCGGTCAGTGCCGCGGCCACCAGCAACACGATGATCAGCGGATCGCGGAGCTGCCCGGCCACCCGCCGCCACAGCGCCGTCGGAGGGCGGGAAGGCAGGAGGTTCGGCCCGTCCCTGCGGAGCCGCGCGTCCGCCTCCCGCGAGGACAACCCCGAAACGCCCATCTGTCCTGCTCCCCCTCGTAGGCGTCGTACCATTCTCCCAGGTCAGGGCGTTCGACCGAGGGTCTTCCGCGAAGAGAAGGGCGGGCTCGAGCCGCCTGTCCTCGACCCGCGTGATCAGCACACCGCACCGCTCGGCGGCGCCGTAGAGGCCAAAGGCCCTTCGCTGCGGCCGTCCGGCCCTTCGGTTCACTCCTGGGGGCGTACCACCGCGACCGGGCAGCGCGCGTGGTGGAGCACCCCTCGGCTGACCGACCCGAGGAACAGCGAGCCGAGCGCGCTGCGCCCGTGCGAGCCGACCACGATCAGGTCGCAGGCGACGCCGGTGAGCGCGTCGATCGGGTGCGCGTTCTGGACGTCCTCGACGACCTCCACGTCCGGGAACCTCGCCCGCCAAGGCGCGAGCCGGGTGCTGACGAGCCGCTGCCGGGAGGCGCGGACCTCGTCCAGGTCGTAGAAGATCTCGGGGGCGAAGGCGTGCACGGGCACCTGCCAGGCGTGGACGGGGCGCAGTGTGGCGCCGTACGACCTGGCCCGCTCGAAGGCGTAGCCGAGGGCCGGCTCGCAGGTGTCGGACTCGTCGACGCCGACCCCGATCACGCCGGTCTCCTCCCGCGGCTCGGCGCGTACCACGACCACGGGACAGCGCGCCTGCGCGGCCACCTCCATGGTGACCGAGCCGAGCAGGGCGCCGGCGAACCCGCCCACGCCGCGGTTGCCGACGACCACCTCGCTCGCCTCCTGCTCCCGCAGCACGGCCGCGGGAACGCCCTCCATCAGGAGGGTGCTCACCTTCACGGCGGGCTGCCTGGCGCGGGCGGCCTCCTCCGCGGCCGCCAGCACCTTGCCCGCCGCCCTCCGCAGGGGATCCTGCTGCCCCGCGAAGATCTCGAACGGCCGCAGGTCCAGGACGTGCACGATCCGCAGCTCCGCGCCGGCCCTGGCCGCGTCGTCGGCGGCCCACTCGACGGCCGCGGTGCTCGGCGCCGAACCGTCCACGCCCGCGACGATCAGGCCGGTCATGGCCCCTCCTGGCCGGCGCCTTCGCGTGGCCGTACCACGGCCACCGGGCACTGGGCGTGGTGCAGCACGCCGTGGCTGACCGAGCCGAGCACCGCCGAGGAGAACCCGCCCAGCCCGCGCGAGCCGACGACGACGAGATCCGCCGTGGCCGTGGCGTCGGAGAGCGCGGCCACGGGATGGTCGCGCAGTTGCTCGTCGGCGATCACGAGGTCGGGGTTCGCCTCCCGCCAGCGGTCGGCCCGCTCGTGGGCCGCCCGCGCGTCCTCCTCGAAGTAGGCCGCGAGCTGAGGGCCCTGAACCGGCCACGAGGACTCCACCACCGGCACCCGCCAGGCGTAGATCACCCGCAGCTGGGCCTGGCGGGCACGAGCCTGGTCGATGGCGTACGCCACGGCCTCTTCGGCGTCCTTCGAGCCGTCGTCACCGGCCACGACCAGACCGTGCTCGCCGCGGGCGTCGCCATGGACGATCACCACGGGGCCGGCGGCATGACCGGCCACGGCCAGCCCCACGGAACCGAGCACCATGCCGGCGAACCCGCCCGCGCCCCTGCTGCCGAGCACCACGCTGTCGGCGGACGCCGACTCGGCCACCAGCACGTCGATCACGTTGCCGGCCAGCATCGCCGTACTGACCTGGACATCCGTGCTCAGCGCGCGGGCTCTGTCCGCGGCGGCCTCCAGCGCGCCCTCGCAGTACCTCGACGTGTCCACGCCATGCGACCACTGCTCGCAGACGTGCACGATCCGCAACGGCAACCCCCGCCTGCGGGCGTCGGCGGCGGCCCACTCCACGGCCGGCGCCGACGATGGAGAGCCATCCGTGCCGACCACGACAGATTCACGCATCGTTCCTCGCCTTCACCGGCCCGCTCCCCCACGACCTCCACATTCCCAGAACGGACAAGAAGACACGATCAACCAGAAACCACCGCCCTTGTCAGGAGCGGCCCCGGCCCGCGCCGACCAACCAGATCGCCACCGCCACTGAGGTCACCACCCCGATGGCGACCAGCGCGGGAAAGTGCCACGCAGGGACGAGGCGGTCGAGAGCGCTGTCATCGTTGAGCTCCCACAGCGAGCTCGTGGGATTGGCCTCGATGGCGAGGGCGAGAGTCAGCAGGTAACCGACGCCCACGACCGCGCGCGGCACGACGCGGGCGACGCCGGGACGGCGGTTCAGCCAGCCGTGCAGAGCACCGAGGAAGGCCGCCTCGGCGGCGAGGACGATGGCGATGGTGAACGTCCACACCCGCGCCGACGCGCGTTCCCTGTCCAGAGGCCCCAGCATCCAGTCGCCCGGGGGATTCACGACGGCAGCGGCCTGGATCGCGACCAGGTTGACCACCAGGTAGAGCGCGGGGGCGGCCAGGGCGCACAGCAGCGCCGGCGAACGTACCGCCGTCAGTTCTCCCATGATCGATGAGACTGCCCACCTGGCCGCCGAGTTCGCCGCAAGCTCCTCCTCAGGTGAGCGAGCGCACAGCCCCGACCTCGTACTCGGCCACCGAGGCGGCGAGCATCACAGCACGTTGCGCGTCACTGGGGCCCTCGCTACGGAACGCCTCGACGGCCGACTGCGACTCCCAGCGCTCGACCGGCCGAGCCGGAACTCATCGGTGCCCGCATGACGATCCTCGTCACCGGCGCGCACGCGTTCCCAGGCGCCTACGCCAACCTGCTCGGCGACGACGACCCTGACCAGACCGGCGTCGGCGTCTTCCCGACCGCGAAGGGCGCCGGTGTGGTGGTCCACTCCGGCGCCCTCCGCTTGGTGCGATCAGTGGCCTCTGTGGGGGGACTTCACCTCCATGGTGACGTTGACCTTGCCGGGCGCGTACGGCGAGTCTGTGTCCAGCGACAGGTGCGCGGCGTACCTGCCGGGCCCGCCGACCCGGGCGTCGGCCCTGACGATCAGCGTGGCCGAGCGGCCCGGGGCGAGTTCGAGCTCGGTACGGTTCTCGTTCAGCCAGGACACGTCGTCCCCGCCGCACGAGTCGTAGCCGGGCAGCACCTCGGCGGCGGCCAGGAGATCGGTCAGGGTGGCGCCGCCGACCTTGTAGAACCCGCAAGCGCCGCCGGCGGTGAACGCGGCGTGGCCGGCGTTCGGCAGCGCCCGCCACGTGCCGCTGACCGGGTCGAACTCGGCCGCCTTGTCGATCGCGGCCAGGTCGCTGACACCGCCGGCGACCTGGAGCTTGCCGTTGGCTCCGCTGTAGGCCGCCGCGTAGTTCATGTAGGGCATGTCCGTGAGCCGGGTCCAGGCGTTCCTGCGCGGGTTGTAGGCGTAGGTCTCGGTGAGCTCGCGGTACTTACGGCCGTGGTCGATGTCCACGGTCGCCTTGGCGTGCCCGCCGGCGCAGATGACCTCCTTGCCGAGGCCGGCGCAGGCCGAGTTGTTCGTACGTACCGGATAGTCGGCGATGCGGGTCCAGGAGTCGCGCTTCGGGTCGTAGCGGTACGCCAGCGGCGTCGACTCGAAGACGCACTGCTCCACACAGCCGCCCACGACGTAGATCTGCTTGTCCAGCACGGCGATGGCCGACTTGTTGAGCGTCGTCGGCAGGTCGGCGAGCCTGGTCCAGGCGTTCTTGTCCGGGCGGTACGCGTACGCCGTGGACACCGCCTTGTCGGAGGCCTGGCCACCGACGACGTACAGCGTGCCGTCGAGGAAGATCCCGGCGGAGGAGTGCAGGGCCTGGGGCATGTCGGCGATCGGGCTCCAGGTGCCGGCCGCCGGGTCGTAGACGTAACCGGCCGCGACCTCGCGGCCGTTCGTCGAGTAACCGCCCACCGAGTAGACCTTGCCCTCGTAGCCGGCCGTCACGTTGCTCGCGATCGGAACGGGATGGTCGGCGATCTCGGTCCAGGCGGCGGCGCCTGTCCCGGAGCCGGGCGCGGCCGGTGCGCTGTGCTCGCCGACCGTGACCTTGAGCGGCGCGCTGCCGGTGTTGGTGAGCCGGACCTCGCGCGTACCCGCCGATCGTCCGAGCTTGGCGTCGAACGAGACGTCGGTCGTCCTGACGCCGAGCCGTCCGGTCCGCAGGGCCCAGTCCTGGCGGGTCACCGCTTCCGGGGCGACCTTCACCGTCTTGACGGAGGACTCGTAGCGGGGGGCCGACGCGGTCAGCTTGCTCTTGCCGGCCGGCCCGGCCCAGATCCAGAACCAGCCGTCGGCCGTGCTGGGCACGGAGCCGTTGACGCTCGCGCCCGCCAGCGGCTCGCCGGTGTTGGCGTCGGTGACGATGCCGCTGACGAGACCGCCCGGCCGTGCGGCACAACTGCCGACGGTGACGTCGTCCAGTTGCCACACGGAGATGCCGTCGCCGCTGTAGTGGAAGCGCACGCGGACGCCGGAGCGCCCCGCCGCCTGCGGGATCGCCACGCTGTCCGACCCGGTGTAGCCGTTGGGCGGCCCGCCGGCGGTCGTCCAGGTCTTGCCGCCGTCGAGGCTGACCTGCACCTCGGCCTTGGCGGTGCCGGGCGCGACGAAGATGAAGTCGTACCGGACCTCGGGTGCGGTCTGCCCGGTCAGGTCGATCGCCGGCGAGGTGAGATAGGTGTCCTGCGCCGTGTGATCCCGGATGAACGGGGCCGCGGCGGCGAAGTTGCCGCTGCCGCCCGTCAGGTTGCTGGGCTCGCCGGTGAACTCCCAGCCGGGGGTGGAGCCGGACACCGTCCAGCCGTCCTCGGGCGTGGTGCCGCTCCAGCCCTCGAAGTCGGCGCGGCTCGGGTAGGCGTACCCGGGGGCCAGGCAGGAGCCCCGATCGACCGAGAGGGCGGCGTCCGATGTGGTGTTCTCGCCGCCGACGCCGACCTTCTGGATCTTGGTGCTGTATCCGGGGTAGTCGGCGGTGACGCGGAAGGTGTAGTCGGCGTTCATGGGCAGGTCGACCGTGTAGCGGCCGGTGAACGGGTCGGTCTTGACCTTGCCGTTCGGGTAGCCGTCGATGGCGATCGAGGCCGCGAGCGGCCAGCCGTGGTCGCTCTCCCCGGTGATCGTTCCCGACACGGTACGGCTGGGCACCGTCTGCGTCGAGAGGTCGGCCGTGACCGTCTGGTCGACCGCCACCGCCACGCCGGTCCTGGTCGCCTTCGCGTAGCCGAAGCCGGACGCGGTCAGGTCGTACGTTCCCGCGGGCACCAGCAGCGTGTAGACGCCCTTGTCGTCGGCGTCGGCGTAGTAGGTCTTGCCGTTGTCCGCGTTGCGGGCGACGACGGTGCCCGCGGCGATCGGCTTGCCGGTGCCCTGCTCGGTGAGGTGGCCGGTCACGGTGCCCGCCGGGCCGAACGTGAGCGCGCCGACCCCGTTCGGGGTGCCGAGGCCGGTGGGCCCGTCCCAGCCGGGGCCCGCCTGGCACAACACGTTGCCGCAGGAGCCGTTCTCACCCTCGGTGATGTCGAACAGGTCGGCCGACCCGGCCGAGGCGTAGGGGTAGGTCACCGGCCGGGTGTTCTCCGCCGGGGCGCCCGCCAGGGCGTACATCGCGGCGACCAGCGGGGCGGCCAGGCTGGTGCCGCCGTACTGCAGCCAGCCGGTGTGGCCGTCGGACACGATGGAGTGATAGACCGACAGGCCGCTCACCGGGTCGGCGTCGGCCGCGATGTCGGCGATCGCCCGGCCGCCGGGGCAGTTGGTGTCGATGCCCTCCTGGTAGGAGGGGCGCGGCTCGTACAGGGAGCAGCCGGAGCCGCCGCCGGTCCACGGGCTCTCGCTCCAGCCGCGGGGGGTGGACGCGTCGCGGGTCAGCCTCGTTCCGCCGACCGCGATGACGTCGGGGTTGCTGGCCGGCCAGTTGACGATGTTGCCGGTGTCGCCGGTGGCCGCGGTCACCACGACGCCGGGGTGCTCGTAGTACTCGTCGTAGCTCAGCTGAGTGGGAGTTTCGCCCGGGATGCCGTAGGAGTTGGAGACGAACTTGGCGCCCAGGGCGACGGCCGTCTTCACCGCCGCGCTGAGGTCGCGGATGCTGGCGGAGTTCGCCTGCACCAGGAGCAGCTTGCAGCGCGGGCAGACCGCGGAGACCGCGTCCAGGTCGAGCGCGCTCTCCGCCGCCCAGCCCGGGTCGTCCGCCGGGTAGTCGGTGCCGCCGTTCTGGTCCACCTTGCGGAAGCAGCCGTTGGCCGAGCTGCACTCGGGCAGGCCGTACTGGGCGCGGTACACGGCCAGGTCGCTCTCGGCGGCGGCGTAGCCGAAGGCGTCCACGATGGCGACGGTCTGGCCCTCCCCTCCGTCGGGCAGCTTGTACGCCGCCCGGATGTCCGCGGGCGTCAGCGCGGTGGGCCGGGGGGTGGTGGCGTTCGGCACGATCCTCGCCTGCTTGGGGGTGTAGACCTCCAATAAGCAGCGGGCGTGGTCGGCGGGCAGGTCCGTGCGGTTGCAGGCGCCCGGCGTGTAGTCAGGCTCCGGGATGCCGGTCAGCGGGGCGGCGGGCCGCGGGGTGGCGGGCTGCGGGGTGGCCGGCTGGCCGGCGGCGGGCTGCGTGTCGGCAGGCTGGGGCGCGGCGCGGGCCGGTGACGCGGCGAACAGGCTGACGCCGGCACCGACGGCGGCCACCAGGGAGACGAGTCTGCGCAGACGCATGGATTCTCCGATCAGAGGGGTTCGTAGCCATGCCAGGGCTCCGAGCCGGATTCGCCGTCGTCCTGCGGCGGCTCGTCCGTCGGGTCATCCACCGGCTGCCGGCGCGGGAGTTCGACGCCTTCGTCGTCGCCGGGCTCTTCGTCAGGTGGCTGCGGAGTTGGGGGCACGCAGCGAGTATCGGAGCCGCGTCCACTTGCTTGCTATTGGGCGGATGACCTAAAGATCGTCCGGTTCGAGCCCGGTCTGAACGGCGGCGACCGCGAGCGCGGTGCGCGAGGACACGCCGAGCTTGCGCATCGCGGAGTTGATCTGCGCGGCGACGGTCTTCGGGGAGCGGGACAGCGCTTCAGCGATCGCCTTGTTTCCCAGACCGGTGATCACCAGCCGGACCACCTCGCGCTCACGAGGTGACAGCTCGCTGCCGTAGCCGCGCCGCCCGCCCCGCCAGGTACGCCGTACGCCCTGGTCGTGCAGCCGTTGCGCGACCCGTTCCGCGTCGCCGGTGGCGCCCAGCCGAGACAGCCCGTCAAGCACGCCGGTCAGCAGCTCCACCCCGGCCTCGCGCCGCCCGGCGGCCACGAGGCAGGCCGCCTGCCGCTCACGGGTGAGCAGCGCCGCGTAGGGCCGGGGCAGCGCCTCCCACCGCCCGGCGGCCTCCGCGTACGCGCCTGCGGCGGCCTCGGGCCCGTCGCGCTCCTCGGCGAGCCAGGCCCGGCAGAGGGCCAGCGACGCGTGCGCGCTCGCCGCCGGGCAGTCCAGCAGGCCGTGGTCGTACTCGGCGACGAGGTCGGCGGCCTCCGCCCGCCGTCCCGCCGCGAGGAGCGCCTCGACCCGCGCGGGCGCGAGCTCGGTGGCCCACAACCACGTGCCCTTGGCGGCGATGAGCCGCATGGGCGCTTCGGTGAGGCGCAGGGCCCCGTCGACGTCCCGCTCGCTCAGGCACAGGCGGGCCAGAGTCGCGGCGGGTTCCGGCGGCACCTGCGCCAAGCCGCGTCTGCCGGCCTCGTCCAGCACCCACAGCAGCCGGGCCCGCGCGCCCGCCCGGTCGCCCCGAGCCGCGTCGAGCAGCCCGGCGACGGTCTCCGCGTCCAGCCGGATCTCCGGCTCACCGTCGAGCTCGGCGAGCCTCAGTGCCCGCTCGGCGAGGCCGTCCCAATGGCCGGTGAACCAGTCCAGATGCGTCCTGGTCACGGCGATCATGTCGTGCAGCCGTACGTAGCCGCGGTGCTCGGCGAGCCGGACGCCGCGGTCGAGGTGCTCGCGGGCCTCGTCGTACCGGCCCCAGCGCATGGCCCCGTTGCCCACGTTCAGCGCCGCACGGGCGAGCGGAGCGGCCTCGGCCGGCGTCTCCGCGGTGCCGGGCAGCCCGGCGGCGACGACCCAGCCCTCGGGGTCACCGAGGGTGAGCAGGCCGGTCGCCCAGTTGACCTGGAGGTCGAGCACCTCCCGCCGGGGCAGGGACGCCCGCGCCACGACGGCCGCGGCCCGGTCGAACCAGCGGCGGTGCACCGCGGCCGGCCAGTCCGTGCTGTACGGCATGCCGAGGCCGGTCATCGCGTGGGCCTGCCGGACCGGGTCGTGGTCCAGGTCCGGGACGGCCCGTTCCAGCTCGGCGACGGCGGCCTCGTGCTCCCCTCTGCGGATGAGCGCGGCGCCGAGCCGGACGCGGATCTCGGCCCGGCTGCGCCTGGACGACGAGGTGCGGCCGAGCACCGAGCGCAGCACCTCCACCAGGCCGCTGCGGTGCAGGTAGCCCGTGGACGCCAGGGTCGGGATCTTGTCGGCGACGCGGGTCAGCGCGTCGGCGGGCAGGTCCGCTTCGAGCAGGTCGAGCAGCTGCGTGGTCGCGGCGGCGTCGTCGCCCACGTCGAGTGCGAGGTCCGCGGCCTGCTCGGCGTACCTGCGCCACCGGTCCAGGTCGCCGGTCTGCCGGAAGTGGCGGGCCAGCCGCGACGCGGCCGGCCGGCCCGCCGCTTCGAGTGCCTGGCCCGCGCGCCCGTGGAGCATCCGGCGGATCGGGCCGGGCACCGCGTCGTAGGTGGCGCGGGCGGCGAGGACGTGCGCGAACGCCAGCCGGCCGCGCTCGTCCTCCACGAGCAGGCCGCCGGCGATCGCGTCGACGATCCCGGCGCGCGCCTGCTCCTCCGGCAGGTCCGCGACCGCGCGGAGCACCGCCTCGCCGGCGGGCTCGGCGAGCACCGCGGCGGCGTGCAGGACGGTTCTGGCGTGCTCCGCGAGCCGGCCGACGCGCTCCAGCACCGCGTCGCGGATGGTCGGCGGCACGGCGATCTCGTCGAGGCTGCGCCGCACCCACTCCCCGTCCACGCGGACGAGGTCGGCGCGGTCGCGCAGCAGCCGTACGGACTCCTCGACCGCGAGCGGCAACCCGTCGGTCTGGGTGTGCAGGAAGCGGGCGAACGCATCCGACACGTGCTCGGCGTCGAGCATCGACGACACGAGCGCGGCGGTGTCGGCCACGCCGAGCGGGCCCAGGGCCAGGCGCAGGTGCCCGGGGCCGCCGCGTACCCGCGAGGACAGCCGGCGCAGCAGCGACCCGTCCGGCACGTCCTCCGGCCGGTACGTCACGAGCACGCCGACGCCGGGCGGCCGCCGCGCGGTGAGCAGCAGCAACAGCTCCAGGGTCGCCTCGTCCGCCCAGTGCGCGTCCTCGACGACGAGCAGTTCGACCCCGAGCCGATCGAGCAGCTCGGACAGGGCGCGCAGCAGCCGGTGCTGGGTGGCGGTCGCGTCGGGCAGCGGCTCGACCGGGTCGGGCAGCTCGTCGGCCCAGTCGGGGAACAGCGGCCGCAGCGCGCCGGCGAGCCCGCTCAGCCCCAGGTCGGCGGGCGCCACGCCGGTCTGCCGGACGGCGTCCACGACGGGGCCGAGGGTGGAGGCGTCCTGGAACGGCGGGCAGACCGCGACGAGCAGCCGGTCACGCCCGCTGACGACCTCCTGCACCAGCCGGGTCTTGCCGACGCCCGCCTCCCCCTCGACGAGCACCAGCGCGGGCGGGCCGGCCAGCGCGTGGCGCAGCCGTGCCAGCTCCGCGTCACGGCCGACGATGCGCGGCACACGTACGAGGGGAACGGACTCGTCTCGTACGTGGGTCACCGAGCAAGCCTCCATCCAGCAACATTCCGGCACAGAGATCTTCGCATCGCACGTTCCGGCGCGGAAGGCGTCAAAGCCGAATGTCAATGTGAAAACGGAACCGAGCCGACAAATCGGGCTCATGTCCGTTTCGCTGCGCACGAGGCAGCTCGCACGGTTGCGGAGAAGCGAGCGCTCGACCAGAGTCGATCTGGTCGGGACGACAGGACTTGAACCTGCGCCCCCTTGACCCCCAGGCACATCACGAGGGGGCAGGATCACGATCATTACCCGCCCCCACCTGGCATCACCGTCCCGTACGATCCCCTGGAGTCCGGGGCCGCCCGGCCTGGTCGTCGCTCAGTCAGTCACCCAGGATCTGGCCCGTGGGCTGAGGCTCTGGCCACACGTCACGGCCGTTGCTCCACAGCTCCGAGGCATGGCTTCGCCAGGTTCGGCGTGACAAGCATTTCCGAGTCGAACCGGAACACGCTCATGGCGATGTGCTCGTCACCGAACCGGGCTTCGACACCGGGAACGTCGCGTAGCTGCTCGACCTCCGACAGCGACTGACTGTTCGACTAGCACCGCTGGCTACGGTGGGAGAATTGGGATTAGGCATCCTTGTCGCACCCTTCCCCTCGTCTGCCTGCTGAGGGGGATACGCACCGAAGAGGCACGTGCCCTGAGATGGGCGGAGGCAGACACAACGCGGGGCACCGTGACCTCCAGGTCCTCAAAGAACCCATGCCGTACGGCCACCTTTACAGCGTAGATCCACAGATGTGAGCAACCCACCTCGGACGCTCACGCCCATGGTTCTCCGTTCGACCTCGTGCACTATGGCGTCTACTCACAGAGCCCCGGGCACCCCACGCCCGTGGGGGCCCTGGATCTTGGTCGCGGTTGCCTCCATACTGCCGTGGGTGACGTTGCGGATAGAGATCCTCGGCTCCCTCCGTGCTTATCGTGGGCAGGCGGAACTCGACCTCGGGCCCGCCCAGCAGCGAAGCGTCCTGGCCGTGCTGGCCCTGGCCGAGGGACGCTGCACGCCGATGTCAGAGCTGGTCGACATCCTGTGGGGCGAGAGATCGCCCGCCACGGCCGTCAATGTCCTGCACACCTACGTCAAACGGCTGCGGCGCATCCTCGAACCCGATCGCCCCAGCCGCGTGGCCAGCCGCCTGCTCCCGCGCGTCGGCGACGGCTACCTGCTCAGCACCGACGAGGTCGAGGTGGACCTCTGGGAGTTTCGCGCCCTGGCCAGGCAGGGTGGCGGTCACGATCCGGTGCGGCGGGCGGTGGCGCTCTGGCGCGGCCAGCCGCTGGCTGAGCTGCGCCCCCTGGCGGGGCATCCGCTGCTGGCGGGACTGGCCCAGGAGCTGATCGTCGCCCTGGAGACCTTTGCCGAATCGGCCGTCCTGAACGGGCACGCGGTCGACGTGCTGCCCCTGGCCGAGGAGATAGGCCGCATGGCGCCGCTGGACGAGCGCGTTCACAGCGTCCTCATTGAGCTCTACCTGGCCGCCGGCAGGCGGGCCGAGGCGCTGATGCACTACCGCGACATCAGCCGCAGGCTCGACGAGGAACTCGGCGTGCGGCCGGGTGCGCAGCTCGGTGCCGCCCACGAGCTCGCCCTGCACGCCGACACGCTCCAGCCGGGCAAGCAGCAGGCCGCCAAGCCGCAGGCGGGCCGGCAGCCGGTCGCGCCGGGGTGGGGAAGATTACCCGTCCCCGCCCAGCTCCCTCCCGACATCAGTGACTTCTCGGGCCGGCTCGGCCAGCTCTCGGCGCTGTCGCGCATCCTCGGCTCCCCGGCCGACGGCCGTACGGCGATGCCGACGGCGGTGGTCACCGGGCTGGGCGGCGTCGGCAAGACCACCCTGGCCGTGCATCTGGGGCATCTGGTGCGGGAGAACTTCCCCGACGGCCAGCTCTTCGTCGACCTGCACGGCACCGACCGGCCCGCCGCCGATCCCGCGGCGGTGCTGCACCGGCTGCTGATGTCCATGGGCGTGAACGGGTCTGTCATCCCCAAGGAGCTCGACGACCGGGTGGCGCTGTACCGCAGCAGGATGGCGGGCCGCCGGGTGCTGCTGGTGCTGGACAACGCCGTGGAGGAGAGCCAGGTGCGCCCGTTGCTGCCCGGCGCCGCCACCTGCGCCACGGTGGTCACCAGCCGGTCGCGGCTCATGGGATTGAGCGGCGCGCACCGGCTCGACCTCGACGTCTTCACCGCCGACGAGGCGATGGACCTGCTCGTGCACCTGATCGGCGAGCAGCGGGTGAGGGGTGAGGGCGACGCCGCCCGCGCGATCCTGGAGGCGTGCGGCCACATCCCGCTGGCCGTCCGCGTGGCGGGCGCCCGCCTGGCCGCCCAGCCCCACCTGAGCCTGGAACGTTTTCGCAGGCAGCTGAGCAACGAGCGCCGCAGGCTGGACCACCTGTCGGCCGGTGACCTGGCGGTGCGAGCGACCTTCGGGCTGAGCTACGACGCGCTGCCGCCGGCCGTACGGCGGGCCTTCCGCGTCCTGGGGCTGCTGGACGTCGCCGACTTCGCCGACTGGACCCTGGCGGCCCTCCTGGACGAGCCGCAGGAGCAGGCGGAGCGCCTTCTCGACCAGCTCATCGACGTGCAGCTGGTGTCGGTCGCCGACGAGGACGAGACAGGCGAGCCGCGTTACCGCATGCACGACCTGATCAAGCTGTACGCGGCAGAGCGGGCGGCGCTGGAGGACGACGAGGCCGCGCGGGAGGAGGCCAGGGTCAGGGCCTACGCGACCTGGCTCTCGCTCGCCGAGCAGGCGGACATGGAACTGGCCTACCGGACCCTGCCCGCGCTGCGCGGTCCGGCGCCCCGCAGGAGGCTGCCGGCGGAGCACACCGGCCTGCTGCTGGACGATCCGGTGAAATGGTTCCAGAGCGAGCGAGCGAACCTGGCGGTCGTGATCACGCAGAGCGCTCGCGAGGGACGAGCTGACCTGGCATGGAACCTGGCCGAGGCGTGCGTGGGCTTCCACGAGATGCGCGACCTGCTGGAAGAGAGCCAGGCGGTGCACGCGGTCGCGATGGCGGCGTGTGGCGAGGACGTTCCGCGTGGGCGGGCGGTGATGGCCCGCAACCTCGCCTACCTGTTCAGCGTGCCGATGATCCAGCCGCTCGTGATGCACGAGCACGCCCAGATCGCGCTCGACCTGTTCCGCTCGGTGGGAGACGTCCGCGGCGAGATCCATGCGCTCGCGATGCTGGGCACCGCGGTGCTCGCCGAGGGGCACGGCGAGGAGGGTCTGGAGCTGATGCACCTGGCGCAACGGCTGACCGGGGAGCACGGCCACGATGCGGGCTTCGACTTCGTCCACGCGGGCCTGGGTTTCACCTACCGTGAGCGCGGCGAGCTGGAACTCGCCTCGGCGCACCTGGAGCAGGTGGTCGAGCGGGCCAGGGATCGCAAGGTGAACCGGCTGCACCTGACGGCGCTCCGCTCGCTCGGCATGGTCCGCCACTACCAGGGCCGTTACGACGAGAGCCGCGAGGCGCTGCTGCAGGGCCTGCGGCTCAGCAGGAGCCTCGGAGTGCGGCTGAAGGAGCTGCTGGCGCTGGTCGTGCTCGGCGAGAGCGGGGTGCTCACCGGGCAGCCGGACGCCGACTCCTTCCTCGACACGGCCGAGGAGCTCAGCGAGGAGATGGCCGGCGAGATCACCCGCGCCATCGTCTCGCGGAGCCTGGCCACCAGGGACCTGGTGAACGGCCACTTCGAACAGGCGCGCGAGCGTCTGCTGTTCTCCCTGCGGGTCTTCCGCGAGCTGGGGGTGCTGCACCTTCAGGCCATGGTGCTGAAGGCCCTCGGCATCGCCCACGCCATGCTGGGCGAGAACGCGCAGGCCCTGGCGGCGTGGGAGGAGGCCAGGGGACTGTACGGGAGGATCGGCAACCGGCATGAGATGGAAGAGATCGAGACGCTCGTCGCCGGAGCCACCGGCTGACGATGATCCATTCGGCGTCCAGTCGTGATCCATTCGGCTGGTCTAGCCTCCGTGGCGGATCCACTGCCGAATCCGCCGCCGAATCCACCGCCGGATCCGCCACCGGGACCGCACCCCTCCCCGCCTGGAGCGCCCATGATCTCCGTGTCCCTGATCATCGACAATCCCGATCTGCTGGTCATCGCCATCGCCTCGCTGGCGGCCGACCCCGGCTGCAGGCTTCTGGCCAGGGCCGGCAGCCTCCCCGAGCTGATCGAGCGGCAGGGGGACCGGGCGGACGTGATCGTCGTGGACGCCGCCCTGGCCGGGCCGCCCGACGGCGCCGAGACCCTCCGGCTCCTGCGCTCCGCGGGCCACCGCGCCTTCGCGCTCGGCGAGGACGCCACCCTCGTGGAGGCGCCCGCGCAGTCCGCTCTCGCGCCCGGCCGGCTCGCGCCCGCCATCCGCGCTTTGCTGGGGGTCGGCCCGCAGCTGTCGGACCAGGAACGGGCGGTGCTGCTCGGCTACGCCTCCGGGCTCACGCTGGAGACCGCCGCGCGCCGGGCGGGCATCCAACCGTCCACGGCCAAGAAGTACCTGGAACGTATCAAACGCAAGTACGCCGACTGCGGGCGCAGCGCCTACACCAAGGTGGACCTGGCTCGCCGCGCCCGTGAGGACGGCCTGCTCGGCTGACGGCTCAGCCGGGAAGGCCGACCGGCAGCAGGTACAGCGCGCTCTCGGCGACCCCGTCGAGCCCGAACAGCTCGTGCACCAGGTCGTCGTAGAAACCGCCGAGGGTGATCGTGCCCAGCCCCAGCGCGGTCGCCGCCAGGGTCAGGTTCTGCGCGACGTGGCCTGCCTCCAGCAGGGCGAAGCGCAGGGCACGCGTGCCGTACCTGGGCCGGTGGGTGTTGAGGTCGGCGGTCAGCAGCAGGACGGCGGGCACGCGGGTGACGTCGATCAGGCCGAGCCGCTCGTCCACCTGCGCCGAGGTCAGCCACATCGAGGTGGCCGCCAGTTCGTCGTCCGCCGGCGGCGCTCCGAGCCGTCGCAGGGCGCGGCCGTCCTCGCCGACGTGGTAGGTGCCCGGGTCCAGCCCTTCGACCTCGCGCACGACCAGACGCAGGCGCGTGCCGTACCTGGCTCCCGCGCCGGGGAACGGGCGGCGCCGGTAGGCATGGGCGGGGCCGTCGCCGAAGCGCAGCGTGCGGTCGGCCCTGGCGCCGAACGCCAGGCCCAGCAGCGAGCCCAGCTCCGCGGCACCCACCGGGCCGGTGAGGGTACGGCAGGAGGCCCGGCGGTTCAGGGCCTCGCCCAGCGGCAGGCTGAGCGGCGGGCCCTCCGGCAGGCGCACCTCGGGCAGTCCGGGCATCGGCGGCCGGTCCTGGGACGGCTCGCCGTGGGAGTCGTCGGGCAGCGACGGCAGGATCCCCGGCGGGTACTTCGACTCCTCCAGGTAGCGCTGGTCGGCTCCCGCGTCGGCGGCCAACAGCGCGGCGACCAGCCAGCACACCGCGCGCTCCTCGTCGGGCCGGACGCCCAGGCGGTTGCAGAGCATGTGCAGCTGCGACGCCCAGATCCACAGCCGGCGCACCTCGTCGAGCCCACGCGCGGCCAGCTCGCCGTCCGCCTCGGCCACCGTACGGCTCCAGCGGACGCACAGATCGTCGTCCTCGGCGGCGGCCAGCAGGTGGCGCAGCGCCTCGCCCTGGCCGGCCACGAGCCTGGCGGTGCGCGCCAGGGGCACGGCGGGCGGCAGGAGCTCGACCTCGCTGGTGTACCGCCAGCTCGCCGCGTGCCTGCGCAGCCAGGCCGCCGCCGCCCGCTCGTCCAGGCCGAGTCCCAGCGTGGTGGCGCGGACGAGGTGGATGGCGGCGCTCAACCGTCCTTGCGGGAAGCGCCCTGACAGCGCCTCCACGGCGGTCTCGGTGGAGCGGCAGAAGACCCGCTCGGCCACGCCGATGCCCTCGGCTCCGCCGTACCTGCCGGTCTCCGGCTCGTAGGCGATCGACTTCACGATCCCGTGCGGCGTCCAGCCGGCGTCGGCGGGCAGGTCGGCGGGCGGGGCGTCCGCCAGCGCGTCCGCCACCGCCCGCTCCAGCTCCGCCGGGTCGCCGACGCCGAGGGCGCGCACGCGCAGGTGCGGCCCGCCCTCCCAGTACCTGATGAAGAACCAACCGGACGTGCGGCGGGCGGCCATGAGCGGGCCCAGGACGCCGGTGAGGAAGTCGTCGGTCCGCTCCACGGACCAGTGCACGAAGCAATGCAGGCTCGTCCAGGTGTCCACGGCAGTCCTCACGTCAGGGGAAGGGGTGGGGGTGGAAGGGCAGGTCGTCGTAGCGCGGCGGTGCGGGCAGGCGGCCCAGCCTCGCGGGCACCTCCAGCAGCCGGGGCAGGCCGCGGGTGCGGCGGTAGACGTGGCCGAAGGTCATCGGCAGCGACCCCGGCACGATCACCTTGGCGGCGTGCAGCCCGAGCCGCTCGCGGGTGACCGGCTCGCTCTGGTCGACCGCTATCACCTCCAGCCCCCGCACCGCCAGCTGCGCCACCCACTCCGACAGGTACTCGCCCAGGTCGGGTACGGCGGGGCGGCGGGGCCACACCTCGCGCCAGGGCACGGGGGTCTCCTCGCCGCTCAGGAAGGAGTGCCAGGGGGCGGCCTCGGCCAGAGCGTTGACGAAGACGTGGTCGTCGACCGTGCGGACCAGCGTGGGATCCTCCAGCATGGGCCGCAGCCGGTCGGGGTCGAAGGAGACGATGCGCGGATCCGCGGCGTTCCTGGCGTTGATGTAGACCTCGACGACGGCCGACCTGACGGCGGTGAGCGGGTCATGGTGGGCCCCGGCCGCGAACAGGGCGTTCGGCCGCCGCGGATCCGGCACGCGTCGGCGGATCATGCTGAGGACGGCCGGCACGCCGAAGTCGTTGGTGGCGTCGAACAGCAGCAGATCGTGCCCGAGCGAGCCGAGCCGGTCGGCCAGGCGGCAGATCTGCGGGTCCTCCATCGGGGTGGCGATCCGCCGCAGCGGGGTGCGGGCGTACCAGGCCATCAGGAAGGCGTCGCGCTCGGCGACCTCGAACAGTCCGTACAGAATCGCCTCGGCCAGGCTGGAGCCGAGCCCGCAGCCGTTGGAGGAGTCGTAGATCGAGCGCCTGCCGCGCAGCCGCCAGTACACCAGCTCCTCGGGCACCAGCCGGTCGCGCCCGTGGGTCAGCGACCAGCCGTGGACCCAGGCGAGCGGCAGACCGGGAGCGTAGGGCGTCAGGCGGAAGGCCGGATGGTCCGTCAACTCCGGCTCGTGCAGGCCGAGGGCGGCCGGATCGACCGCGACGTGCGGGTCGAGCTCGGCGTGGGCGGCGCGCACGACGGTACGGCTGCCGCGCGGCGTCATGCCGGTCAGCCGCTCCAGCGCCTCGAACAACGCCACCCGCTCGGCGTCGGCGAAGTCCTCCGCCCTGCCGTACCCCGCCTCGGAGGAGTCGGCGGCGCCCGGCAACTCGGCGCTGGCCAGGGGCAGGCTGCGCGAGCCCCAGCGGAACAGCCGCAGCACCGGGCCGACCCGCCAGTCCAGCAGGACCTCACGCAGCCCGTCCGCGCCGGCCGTGCGGGGGTTGGCCTCGCGCAGACCGGTGCCGGTGACCGGGTGCGAGGCGATCGTGATCGGGCGCGGGGAGTCGTCGGGCAGCGGTGCGCAGACCCGGCAGCCGCCGAAGGGCCGCACCCGGTGGGTGGAGACCTCCAGACTCTCGCCCCTGATCGCCCACATGACGCCGTCCTGCGGTCGCTCCGCCAGGCGTTCGACCAGGGCGGCGACCGTCGGCGGGACCGAGCCGCCCATGACCTGGCCGGTGTGCGGGGTATGGCCGGGCAGGGCGTGGATCCTGGCGTGCTCGGCGCAGGCCACGCACGCGCTCGTTCCCGGTCCGGTGAGCGGGCCGACCAGCACCAGGCCGCCGTCGCAGCGCACCGGAAGGACGGCGGGCCCGCCGTCCACGGCGCGGGCGGCCAGCTCGGTGATCGATTCCAGGGTCCAGGTGTCGAGGACGACGACGTCGAAGTCCATGCTCAGCTCCGCCAGATCTGGAAGCCCGCGGCGCTCACCGCGCAGGGCCGTTCGTCGCGGTGAGGCAGGCAGCCGGTCAGCTCGCGCAGGCGGGCCTGCAGCTCCTCCTCGTGCGCGGAGAGCGCGGCGGGCCACAACCACCGGCCCAGATCGCCGTCGCGCTCCTCCGGGGTGAGATCGGGGCAGGGTACGGCTCCGCAGACCGGCGTGACCGGCCCCGGTGCCAGGAGCGTGCCGACTGCGGCCATGGCGGCCATGGCCGCCGCCTCGTCACGGTCGCGCTCGACCGCCCAGCCCAGGCGGGAGCCGCCGCTGTCGACGATCTCGGCGTGCCAGGCGCCGTCCAGGTCGCGCAGGCACAGCCGCACGGCGCGGCCCAGACGGCGGGTCAGGACGCGCCACCAGTGGCTGCCGGGGACCGGGCCGCGCCACGGGGCGAGCCCGGCGGCCAGGCGGTCGGCCAGGCGGCGCAGGAGGACGCCGCAGGCGTGCAGCTCGTCCGCGCCCACGGCCGTGCGCGCCGGGTCCTCGCCGATGAGCGCCTGGGCGGCGGCCTGAACGGCCGCCAGATGGGCGGTGTCGGTCGTGGGACCGGCTCCGGTGACCTCGCGGCCGGGCAGCGGGCAGACGACCAGGCCGAGGGGGAGCTGGGGGTGGCCGTCCGGGACGGCGGGGGGCAGCGCTCCGAGGTCGGGGTCGGTGAGCAGCGCGGCCCGCCGGAGCGCCTCCTCCAGCGTGACGCGGCGGGCGGGCGAGACCGGGGCGGCCGGAGGCCAGGGGCGGTAGGAGGCCTCCAGCGGGTCGGCCTTGGCGAGCAGGACCTCGCCGGACCTGGCGGGCCATCCGGCGATCGCCCTCACCATCCGGTCGGCCGCCGCGGCTCCCAGCAGCTCGGCCAGCATCGCATCGGGCGCGAGCCCGTGGCCCGCGCCGGGCAGGTGAGTGGTGGCCGGAGGGCCCGCGAGGCGGGTGGTCAGGGCTTCGGCCAGGGCGGCGGCCTGGGCGGGGGGCAGGGCGGGCGTGACGAACCCCGTCGGGCCCAGGCCGGCGGCGCGGACCACCAGTGCGCCCGCGATGAGCGTGAGGCCGTCCGAGGCGGGTGCCGTCCGGGCGCCGATATGGCAGCGGGCCAGCGCGTCACGCGCCGCCTCCGCCAGCCGCCCCTCGCCCCGCACCGTCACGGTGGCCGCGCCCAGCGAGCGCCACGCCGCGTCCGGGTCGGGCGCCGCCGATTCCAGCCATCCCCGTACGGCCGGCGGCATGCCGTCGCCGGGCCGTACCGCCACCAGCAGGTCGTGCTCCCGCAGCCGATCGAGCAGCATCCGCACGGCCTCCCGCAGAGCGGGCTCCGGGCACAGCACGTCGAGATCGCGCTCGCTCACCCCCTCCGCGAGCAACGGCGCCAGCCGCTGCCACAGCGGCCACAGCCCGGCCGCTCCCTCCAGGCTGACCGCGCCGCTCCACGACCGCAGGTGCACACCCGCGGGCAGGCGACCGGCCCGCACCACAGGGCGCAGCCGCAGGACCGCCTCCTCGCTCACGCCGGAACTCCGCCCAGCCGCTCGCGCCACGTCCGCCCGGTGATGCGCTCGACCGCCTCGCTGAACAGGTAGGCGGCCAGGTAACGCTCCACAGGCCGCAGGTCGCACAGCGCCAGCAGGCGGTAGAGCACGTTGGTGCCGAAACGGTAGAGCCCGAAGGGCCTGCTCAGCGCCACCTTCTCGAACCCGGACCGGTTGAGCAGCTGGTGGTATTCGCTGTAGTGGCGGCGGGTGAAGTCCCACCGGATCTCGGTGTCGCCGCCGAGACGGGCGGCGACGGCGGCGTGCCCGTTACGGCCGCCGACCAGGGCGGCGGTGTCGAGAGCGGCGTCGGCGTGCGCGGACGCGTCACGTGACCAGGCGCGCCAGGCCGCCGCGACGCCCTCCAGCCGACCGGGCAGCACCCCGCCTTCCGCGACGGTGCGGACCAGCTCGGTCACCCCCGCGCCGCGCTCGGCCCACTGGCGCTCGAAGGCCGCCTCCAGGCTGCCGTCGGGATCCTCGTAGGCCAGATGGTCGGCCACGTGCGACAGGAAGGACTGGTAGCCCGCTCCCAGCCCGGTCGGATAGCCGGCGGCATGGGCGGTCATCGCGACCAGGGCGAGGGTGACGCGGGAGCCGGGGTCGCCGGCCAGCTCGAGTGACCGCTCCACCGCGCCCAGGCCGAGGGCCAGCAGCTCGCACCGCTCGAGCACGGCGGCCCGCGAGCCCAGCAGGTCGACCAGGGGAGCCAGGTCGGCAGGGCGCACCAGCACCGAGTTGTCAGGGTGGAGGGGTGCGTACGGCCCGGGCACGAGCTCGGCGCGCCCGGCCAGTTCCGCCTGCCGTACCAGCTCGGCCGGATCCACCACGGCGGTGGAGGGGAAGGCCGCCAGGTGGCGTCGGCAGGCGTCGGCGGCCTCCTCCGCGGCCCGGGCGTGATCGCCAGGACCGTGGAAGCGGAGCAGGACGTGCGGCCCGCGCAACCAATGCCGATCGAGGTGGACGCTGCCGGGAAAAGACCGCGCGAGCGGAATGAGGAATTGCCGCAACAACGGCGCCTTGAAGTCCTCGTAATAATGGCAGACAACGTCGATCATACGTACCCGTCCAAGCGCGTAAAGGGCTCTTGAATGGCCGGGGCGCAGTTCCGGCGGAAGCGGCGTCCCGGCCGGTAAATCATTCGATCTCGGTACCGCCGCAGCAGGACGACGAGCCGCAGGTGGAGCAACCGCCGCAGCTCGACGATCCTGACGAGGCGCCGGTCTCGGGCAGGGCGACGGCGTCACGCATGGCCGTCACCTGCAGACTGGACAGATCCAGGTCGGCGAGGCCGAAGTCGGCTGTAGTGATCGCAGGGGACATGATTCACCTCCCAGGTGCTGGAGTTCGACTCCCGGAGTATGGGCCGCGTCCCGCCGCGACCACCTGACAGCTTTTCTGCTGTCTTGACCATGCTGTCGGAAGGGTGTACTGACAGCGGTCGGCCAATTTTTCGGACCTTGACTGTCGTGAGCCCACGTGAATACGCTTCGCCCGTTTCCACGACGCGATCGGTATCGGTGAAGAAATGAACGCTGTCGAGGTCGAGAATCTCACCAAGAATTACCGGGGAAATCCCCGTGCCGCGGTCGGCGGGATCAGCTTCGAGGTACGCCACGGAGAGGTCTTCGGCATGCTCGGCCCGAACGGGGCCGGCAAGACCACCACGGTCGGCGTGCTGACCACGCGGGTGCGTCCCAGCGGCGGCCGGGTGGTCGTCGAGGGCGTCGACGTGCTGCGGGAGCCGACGCGGGCCAGGCAGGTGCTGGCCGTGGTGCCGCAGCGGACCAACCTGGACCGCTCGCTGAGCATCCGGCAGGTCCTGCAGTGCCACGCCGCCTACCACGCGGTGCCCCGCGCCGAGCGGCGCAGGAGGGCCGACGAGCTGCTGGAGCGCATGGGCCTGGCCGACCGCGCGGGCGACCGCGCCGACCGGCTCTCCGGCGGTCAGGCGCAGCGCGTGATGATCGCCAGGGCGCTCATGCACGAGCCGCGCGTGCTGTTCCTGGACGAGCCGTCCGGCGGGCTGGACCCGCAGTCGCGGCTGTTCGTGCACGAGCGCATCGCCGAGCTGCGCGAGCGCGGCGTGACCGTGGTGCTGACGACGCACCAGATGGACGAGGCGGCCAAACTCTGCGACCGGGTCGCCATCCTGGACCACGGCAAGGTGCTGGCGCTGGACACCCCCGGCGCCCTGGTCAGGGAGCTGCCGGGCAGCAACACCCTCACGCTCGCGCTGGACTCGGCCGAGGGCGCGGCGGCCGCGGCGCTCGCCGCCGTCGAGACCGTCGAACGCGTGGAGGAGCTGCCGGGCGGGCGCGTACGCCTGTACACCTCGCACGATCCCGGTGAGGTGCTGCCCACCGTGGTCAAGGCGCTGGCCGGCCATGACCTCACGCTCGCCGGGGTGGAGTTCGCCCGCCTCGGCCTGGAGGACGTCTTCCTCCGCCTCACCGGACGGGAGCTGCGATGACCACCATCGACGAGGCCAGGGCCGCGACCCCCAGGCCGCCCGTGGCGCGCTCCTTCGCCGCCATCCTCACGCGCGACCTCGTCGTCACCTGGCGCGAGCTGCCCGCCTTCCTGACCCAGGTGGTGCTGCAGCCGCTGTTCATCCTGTTCGTCTTCGGCACGGTCCTGGGCGACCTGGGCTACGTCGGCGGCGACTTCGGAGCGGTGCTGCTGCCTGGAGTCATCGCGCTCAACGCCTTCGTCGGAGGGCTGCAGAACACCGCGCTGCCGCTGACGCTGGACTTCTCCTACAGCAGGGAGATCGAGGACCGGCTGCTGGCGCCGCTGCCGATCTGGCTGGTGGCCGTCGAGAAGATGCTCTTCGGCACGGTTCGCGGCCTGCTCGCCGGAACGGTCATGATCCCGCTGGGCCTGCTCGTCCTGCCGGGCACCGAGATCGCCCTCGCCTCCGTGCCGCCCGCCCTGCTCGTCATGGCCCTGGGGGCCTTCGTGGGCTCGGCGATCGGGATGACCCTGGGCACCGCGGTCTCGCCCCGGGGCATCAACACCGTCTTCGCGGCGGTGCTGACGCCGCTGATGTTCACCGGGGCCACCCAGTTCCCCTGGCCGGAGCTGGAGCGGCTGCCGTGGTTTCAGGTCGTCTGCGCGCTCAACCCGCTCACCTACGTCAGCGAGGCCATGCGCGCGGTCATGGTCCCCCAGATCCCGCACCTCGCGTTCTGGCTCTGCCTGCTGGTCATGGCGGTGGCCGGCGCGGGGTTCGCGGTCGCAGGCGCGCTCGGTTTCGGCCGCCGCGCCCTGGACTGAAGGAGGTGCCCGCCGCTTCCCTTCCACCCGCCAGCCGCACTCGCACGTGTACGGAAAGGAATGAAACCCCATGCCGAACCTGACCTTCAACCTGGAGGACCTGGCTCTGGAGGAGCTGTCGGTCACCACGATGCGCGACGGCGTCGCGCTTCCCGAGACCGGCGCCTCCGCCTGCAGCGCGTTCACCTCGATCGCCACGTCCTCGTCCTGCTGCTGCATCGTCATCCAGTAGGGAGCGTGCGATGACCGCTTTCCCCTTCGAGGTGACGGATCTGAACCTGGAGGAGCTGTCGGTGACGGCGATGCGCGACAGCGTCGCCCTCCCCGAGACCGCCGCCTCCGGGTGCCTGACCACCTCCTCGTGCTGCTCGTGCATCCAACCCACCTGAGTGAGAGAAGGTGCCATGCCCAGTTTCGCCTTCCAGGTCGACGAGCTGGCTCTGGAGGAGCTGTCGGTGACGGCGATGCGTGACAGCGTCGCGCTTCCCGAGACCGGCGCCTCCGGCATCAGCTGCTCCAACCTGTCGATGTCGTGCAGCTCCTGCTGCTCCATCGACCCGATCTAGGAAGCCGCTCACACCCCCCGGCCGCTCACGGGTGGCCGGGGGACCACCCACAGAGGATGCGTGATGACCAGCACTTTGGACAGGCCGTCAGGCAGCGGTACGGCGAGCGCTGAACTGGCGCCCTTCGCGGTGGTCAGGCGCGCGGCCCTGCCGTACCCCGAACGTCCCCAGCGGGCCGAGCCGTGGCGTGCGGCCCTGCGTGAGCTGGCCGGGCTGCTGCGCACCATGGAGGCGGCCGCGCCCGGCCTGGCCGACGCGCTCGCGGCCAGTGCCGCCCGCCACTCCCTCGGCTTCCACCGCGCCGTGGTGCTGCCGCTGCGGCGCGACGTCCACAACGGCCGGGTGCCGCGCGAATCCCTCGTGGCCCGGCTCGGCGACCTGCCAGAAAGGGTGCCCGGACTGGCCGGGTGGCTGGCCGCCGCCCGCGCACGCGCCCGGCTGGAGCAGGAGCTCGCGGCCGGATGGGGCGACGCGCTGACGGCGGAACGCGAGGTCCTGGCCGGCATCTGTACGGCGGAGCCGCTGCGCCAGGCCGTCACCCTCACCGGGCGCGACCTGCTGTACGGCGTGGACCGTACGGCCGCGTGTGCCGGGCGCCCCGACAAGCGCGCCCGCCAGGCCGAGCCCACCGTGCTGCGCTACGCGCTGCGCGCCACCTCCAAGACCAGCCCGCTGTCCTGGTACACCTCGGTCGGCCTCGGCTGGTGGGACGGACGCCCTGGCTTCGACCCCCAGCCGCGCGCCTGCTCGCAGGTCAACCACGTCCTGGTCACACGGCTGCTGAACGCCCTCCTCGGAGACCCGGGCAGACGCGTGGACCTGCCGCACCGGCTCGCACCCGCCCTGCGGGAGCGCGACGGGCGGGTGGTGTACCAGCGCGACATCCCCCAGGCCGACGCCACCCACGTGCACGCGGCCCGAGAGGAACGGGTCGAACTCGCCCTCACTGGGCCGATCGCCTTCCTCCTCCGGCACCTGCGCCAGGGGGAACGCACCCCTCGGGAACTGGCCGAACTGCTGGCGCGCAACATCGCCAGCCCGGCGGCCGCGCAGGTGGCGGGCGCGTACGTGGGACAGATGATCGACGTCGGGCTCATCGTGCCGGTGTGGCCGGTCGACCCGCAGGACCCGGACGTGCTGGGCTCCCTGGCACGCTGGCTGGAGACCACCCCGGCCGCCGGCGGCGTGGTTTCAGACGGCGTGATCGCTGATCTTCCGGTCGCGGGCGGCTCGCTGGCCGGGCGGCTGGCGAGCCTGCGAGAGCGCACCGCGGCCTTCTCCAGCCTGCCCGCCGCCGCCCGCCCGGCCGCGCTCGCCGCGCTCGCCGACGACTGGCGGGAGACGGGCGAGCTCGTGGGCGCCGACCTGGCCGGGGTGCCGGTTCTCATGGAGGACGTCACCCTCCCCCGCCCCCTGGCCCTGGGCGCCAGGCACGGTCGCGCCGACCTGCCCGCGCTGGCCCGGCTCACCCCGCTGACCATGCTCTTCGACCACCACCTGTTCGTCCGCCGCCTGGTCACCGAGCGGTTCGTCGACCTGTACGGCAGCGGCGCCCGCGTGCCCCTCTCCGCCTGCACAGAGCTGATGTCGCAGGTCTGGAGCCAGGTGCTCGGCAACAGGCAGCGCGACCCCGGCATCGAGGCCGCCCGCGAGCAGGTGCGCGAGCTGATCTCCGCCGCCGGCGACCCGCACTCGCTCGACCGCGAGATCCCCGGGGAAGCCGTCAACGCCGCCGCGGACCTGCTGCCCGCCTGGGTGCACGCCCGGCCGGTCTCCTACTCCTACTTCGTCCAGCCCGTCCCCGGCGGCGGGCTCGCGGTCAACCACGTCTACGCCGGGTTCGCCAGGTTCACCAGCCGCTTCCTGCCCCAGCTCGACCCCTCGGCCACGGCGGCCGTGACGGAATGGCTGCACCGCGTCCTGGGCCCCGACACCGTGCAATACCGCCCGGTGCTGGGCTTCAACGCCAACCTGCACCCCATGGTCACCGCCCGCGAGGTGGGCGAGGACCCGCGCTGGGCCGACCTCCCGCCCGAGGAGCTCGACCTCGTCCACGACGAGGACACCGAGCTCGTCCGGGTCGTCGACCGCGCCACCGGACGCCCCCTGAGCGTGCTCTACCTCGGCTTCCTCGTGCCCTACTCGCTACCGGACCGCACCGCGCCCCTCACCGCGGACCTGGTGTGCGGGCATCCGGCACTGTCCGGCCTCGCGGGCCGGCGCGAGACGGGCGGCGTGACGGAGCTGGGACGGCTGACCCACGACGGGATCGTGCTGCAGCGCCGCAAGTGGAAGTTCGCCGACGACGCGGCCACCGCGCTGCGCGAAGCCTTCAGGAGCGAGCATCCCGCCGTCGCCGCCGCCCGCCTCCGGGCCCGCCACGGGCTGCCCGAGCACCTGTTCGCCGAGGCGTCCACGGCCGTGGACTCGCTGGCCGGGTTCCTGCGCAAGCTGCGGGCGGCCAAGCCGCAGTACGTCGATCTGGGCAACGCGCTGCACCTGCGCTGCCTGCCCGCCCACCTGGAGCGGTACCCCGAGGACATCGCCCTGGTGGAGGCCCTGCCCGTACCGGGGACCGTGGACGAACCGGTGACCGAGCTCATCGTCGAATCCTGCTGGAGAGCCTCATGAGCGAGTTGGACGTCGTCTGCTATTACTACGAGCCCGTCAAGGCGGGGCTGCTCAGGCAGGCCGTCTTTCCCGCGCTGGGGGAGGCGGTCGCGGCGGGCGTACGCGGGCACGTCGAGCGCCACTGGCTCCACGGCCCCCACCTGCGCGTCCGCCTCCGACTCGGCCCAGGCACGATGAGCGCCCCGGACCCGGTCTCCGCGCTCGGAGCGGCCGCCCCGGCGGAGCTGGCCGCTGCCGCGGAGCTGGTCGCCGATCGGTTGCGCGGCCACCTGAGCCGCCACCCCTCGACCCACCGGCAGACCCCCGCCGAACTACTCGCCCACTCGCGCGAGGCCGGGCGCCTGGAGCTGGTCGCCGGGCCGTACGAACCCATTTTTCCCGACAACACCGTCACCACCACCCCCGCCGACCACGCCGCGACCGCCGGGCTGCTGGGCTCGGCCGAGCTGGTACGGCTGCGCTCGCGCGTGCTCGAACGGGGCATGCCGCCGTGCCGTACCGCCCTGGACCAGCTCGCATCGGACGGCGACAGCGCGCCCGGCCGAATCGCCCTGGCGATCACCGCGATGACCGTGCACGCCGACGAGTACCCGCACGGCCTGCAGCACGGCTACCACTCCTTCCTGTCGCACGTGGAGGATTTCCTCACCTGGCACGACCCGGACGGCCGGGTCCGGCATGGTCTCGACACCGCCTGGGAACGCAACCGCGAGGCGACCGTCGACCTCGTGGCACGCATCGCCGAAGGACACCGACCCTCCGCCGCCGTGTCGGCCTGGCGGGCCTGGAGCGCGGCGGCCCGCGCCGAGGCCGGGCAGGCCTACGACGACGGCGTCCTGGTGATGGAGCTCGGACCCGGCTACGCCGCACGCGCCGCCCTGCTCGACGATCCACGCACCGCCCGGCGCTGGGACCCGGGCGCCCCGCGCGAGGTCAGTGAATACCACCGGGCGCTGCGCTCGGTGGACTTCACCCGGCCTCCGCTCGGCCGCAGCTTCACCGTCTACCGGTTCGGCACGAACATGCTCTACCAGCTCCTGGCCGTCTGCGACGTCACCCCCATGGAGCGGTACCTGGCCGCCTCGATGATGGCCCGCGCGGTCCAGCAGGTGACGGGCACCAGCTGGCGCGAACAGCTCGGGGCGCCCCTCGGGTCGGTGGCGCGATGACGGAGGTGCTCCGGCTGCGCCCGGTCGTCCACGCCGCCCCCACCGCCGACGGGGTGCACGTACGCGGATGGACGTCGAGCTTCACCGTCAACGGCGGGGCCGGGCTGTGGCGGCTGTGGGAGCACCTCGCCGCGGCCCTGGCGGGCGGCGTGCCCGCCCCCGAGCTGGCCGCCCCACCCGGCACCCCGGAACCGGTCGCCCGCGCCATCGAGCTGATCATCGGCCAGCTGCGCGAGCACGACATGCTCGTGGCCGTGCCGCAGGGGTGGGGAGAACCGGGCCCCGACCTGCCGCCGATCGCGGTGGCCGCCTGGCTTGAGTCCTCGGCGGCCGACCCCGCCGCCGCGTGGCACCGGCTCGCCGGGACGGTGTTCACGATCTGCGGCGCAGGCGCACCGGCCGCCGCCGCCGAGCGCGCCCTGGCCGCAGCGGGGATGCGCTACCGCCGCGTACCGGGGCCGGCCTCCACGCTGACGCTGGAGGCGTCAGACCAGCTCGCCGTGGTGGCCGGGTGCCTGGGAGAGGTTGGCTACGCCGTACCCCCGGGCTCCGCCGACACGGCGGCAGCGCAGGCCGCCGCCGTGGCCCACCGCCTGTCGGGCGGGTCCACCGAGACATCGGCGAATGAGGCATCCGCCGACGCGGCCCCCCGCCTGTCGAACGGGCCCGCCGCGGAGCCGCCCGAGGTCCTTTGCGCACTGGTGGCCGGGGCTGCGGTGCACCGGTTGCTGTGCGCGGCGGCCGGGCTGCCCGACCCCTCCCGGGAAGGGCGCGAGACCCCCACACCGCACCACGCGGTCCTGGTCGCTCGCCTCGACCCGCTCAGGATGGCCTATCACCCCTGGCCCGACGCCGAGCCACCCCGCGAGGCGCTCTCCTGGGAGGAGGCCATGGCGGCACTCGACGTCCTCGGCGATCCTGAGCTGGGCCTGGTGCCCGCCCCACAGGCGCAGGATCTGCCCCAGCTCCCCGTCAACCTGGCCGCCTGTGGCGAGATGGTGGGCTATGGCACCACATTGGACGCCGCCCGCCTGCACGCCGCCCTGTCCGCGGTCGCCCGGCCCTCCGACGTGGCCGTCGGCATGGATCACCTGCACGCCCGCGGCCTGGCCCTGCGCCTGGCCACCCATCGCGACCGGCTGGAACCGGTGGAGGCCGTGGAGCTCGTGGAGGAGGCGGAGTGGGCCGACGATCCCGCGGCGCGCCGCTGGTGGAAAGCGCTGACCCTACGCCTGGCCGTACCGGCGGGCATCGAGGTGGTACGGCTCGCGGCCGGCGTGGTGCATGCCCAGGTGAGTGCACGCGGGTGCGTCCTCGGCTGGGCGGTGGAAGCCGAAGCAGGCGAGGCGGCAGCCTTCGCCCTGCTCGCGGCGACGGCGAGGGAACAGGCGCGCCGAGCGGGCCGGTCGATCGCCGAAGGTCCACCGGTCTGCGGCGCGACCCCGGCATGGCAGCCCTCGCCCCAGCCGCTTCCCTGGGGGTACCGGGACCATGCTTGGCCGTCTGGTTCCCGCGAAGGCGAGGCCCGCTTTCAGCAGGCCCTCGCAGCCCTGGCCGGCGAGCATGAGATTTGTGGAGCTGAGGCCACCGCGCTCAGGCCGGCTGCACTCGTAGCAGACGAAGCCGGGGCCGGCGGGCTGTGGGCGATTTCGGGTCTGGTCGCGGTCCGGGTACCCCCTGCCCGCGCGGCGCGGCCGCTCGTCCTCGGACGCGCCCAATGAAGATCCTCTCCTGCGCGACAGAGCTACGCGACACGGACGCCGAGGCGCTCTTCCTGACCCGGTACCGCCTGGCCGAGCTGGAGGAGCTCGCCGCCCGCACCAAGAGCAGACGGCATCCGTTACTGCCGATCTGCCACGAGGGCGCACTGGTCCTGATCGGCCCGGTCCAGGGCCCCCAAGGCGGCGTCTGCCTGGCCTGCGCCGAGACCCAGCGGCTGGCCGCGTTCGGGACCGCCGTCCCGGTGGGCGACCCGCGGCTCACCCTGCGAGGTGTGGCATCGCCCGCCTTCCAGCCCGCTCTGCTGGAGCTGGCGGCCACGATGCTCGCCAACGCCGAGCAGCACGCGGACGTCGTCTACGCCCTGCGGACCGACCACGGCTCCCTGACCCGCCACACCGTCATGCCCCGCACGGAGGGATGCCCGACATGCGCACCGCGGCCGGCGGAGGAGCCCATCGCCCAGCCATCGCCCCCGGCTGCGACGGCCGTCGCACAGACGTCGTCCCCCGCCGCAGAACCCGCTGCCCGAGCACCGCTGCCGGCCGTCGCGGGCACCCTGCGGACCCACAACCCAAGGACCGAGGGCTCACGCCTGCACGACACGCTCATCGACTCGCGTTACGGCCCAGTGGCAGGTCTCAGACGCAGTGGCTCCCTGGCCCTGCCCACGGTGGCCGCGATGCTGGCCGGTGACCCGGACGGGCAGGTGGCCGGGTTCGGCCGGACGGGGGACTTCGCGCAGTCGGAGCGGGTGGCCCTGTTCGAGGCGGTCGAGCGACTCAGCGGCATGCGCCCGCACGGCGGCCTGGCCGGCGCGGCCGGCACGGGTGGCGCGGGCAGGGTGGCGCGGGCGGGTGGCGCAGGCGGTGCGGTGTGGGCGGCCTTCGCCGACCTGGGCCCGGACCGCGCGGTCGATCCCGCCACGCTGGGCCTGCACGAGCCCGACCGGTACCGGACCGACCCCCACCGCACCCTGGTCCCCTACACCCCCGACGTGCCGACCACCTGGGCTCAAGGTTGGTCCTTCACCCGCTCCACGCCCCTCCTCGTCCCCGAGCACGTCGCCTACTGGGGGCTGCCACGAAGCGACGCGGCCAGGTTCGTGGCTGAGACCTCCAGCGGTTGCGGGCTGGGCAACAGCCTGGCGGAGGCGGTGCTGCACGGCTTCTTCGAGGTCGCGGAGCGCGACGCGTTCCTGATGGCCTGGTACGCGGGCACCCCGCTGCCCCGCCTCGCCGTACCGGACGATCATCTCCTGCTGCCCCACCTGGTCGATCGCCTCGACCACCGTGGGTACGTCCTGGAATTCCTCGACGCCACGAACGATCTCGGCGTCCCCGTCGCCCTGGCGATGGCCCGGCGGAGGGACGGCAGGCAGCCCGCGGCCTTCTTCGCCGCAGGAGCGCATCCCGATCCGGTGGCCGCGATGGTCTCGGCCGCCGCGGAGATCGCCGTGGACGTCGAATCCGCCGCCGACCGGGCCAGGCGGGCGCCGGGCGACTACACGAGGGAGCGGCTGCTGCGCCTGCTCGACGACCCGGACCGGATCCGCACCATGGAGGACCACGTCGCCGTGTACGGCCTGCCGGAGGCGGCAGGGAAGTACGCGTTCCTCCTGGAGGACGCTCCGGAACCGGTGCCCGCCCCCGCTCCACCCGGCGGCGACCTGTGGGCGGTTCTCGACCACTACGTCGGCCATCTGCGTGGGCTCGGCCTGGAGCTCGCCGCCGTGGACCAGAGCCATCCCGTCATCCGCGACCGTCTGGGCCTGCACGCGGCGAAGGTGATCGTGCCGGGCACGCTGCCGATGACCTTCGGCCACGCCAACCGGCGCCTGCGCGGCCTGGACCGGCTCTGGAGCGTCCCCGCCCTCCTGGGCCGCCGCCCCACACGTGGACCCGACCGCCTGCCACCCCACCCATTCCCGTGACGGAGCCTCTCGTGACGGAGTCCCCTGCCCCGTCGGCCGACGGCATCGACTCGTCGGCCGACAGCATCGCCGCCGTCCTGGCCACCGTCCACGAGCACGGGCCGGGCAAGGGCCCGCACTCCGAGGGCCCGGTACGGCCCGAGCCGCCCGCCGTTCCAGGCACCCCGCTGAGCTCGCTCGCGGCCTGGGGTGACTTCGGCTCCGCCCTGGCCAGGCTCCTGACGGACGTGCTCACCCCGACCCGCTGGGAGCCGCACAACCCGTTCAACGACCACCGCGCCTACCCCTCGCCGCGCGCCGCCTACCTGATCGAGCCCTGGCTGCGGATCGGCATCAGTGCCTGGCGCGTCGACCTGGTCCGGCGCACCCTGGCCGGCCCCGGCTCGCCGCGCCCCGCCCGGAGGGTCAGGCTGGATCTGCGGCGCCGTCCGGACCGGCTGCCCGCCGGCTACGGCTCGCTCGCCGAGGCCCTGGCCGAGCTGGAAGCCGGGCACCTCATGGGAGCCCTGGCCGAACGTGCGCCCGGCCATGGGCTCACCCTCGTCCCGGATCCCGCGGGCATCACGATCACCCCCGGCGCCTCGGCCGCCGTCGCCTTGCCGCTCTTGCCCTCCTGGCGCAGCGCCGGTCTGGGGCCGCGCGGCGTGTCGGCCGACCCCAGGCCCTTGCCGGAGTCGGCTGCCCGGGCGGTCGCCGAGGCGCTCACGGATCCGCCGCCGGGCTCACCTGCCGCGACCTCGCGCCTGAGAGTACGGCTGGCGCTCAGGAACGTGACCGGCCTGCCGGACGGCTGGTACGCGCTGTCTCCCTTGGAGCCGCGAAGGTGCGACGACCGCCACCCGCCGTCCTCCCTGGAAATGCGACAACCGGGCGCCGCGATGGCGGCGGTCCAGGCCGCCTTCACCT
The DNA here is from genome assembly GCF_036289125.1 of Nonomuraea sp. LP-02. NCBI lineage: Bacteria > Bacillati > Actinomycetota > Actinomycetes > Streptosporangiales > Streptosporangiaceae > Nonomuraea > Nonomuraea sp. LP-02. Next base: position 2,910,874 of record NZ_JAXCLK010000001.1, read on the forward strand.
ACCCGCCCGAGCAGATCCACGTAGGCGGCATGAACCTGGCCGTTCTCATCACCGCCGACGTCGGGCGCGTGGTCCGGGAGGAGGGACCCCAGGCCTACCCCGCTCTCCTGCGGGCCGCCGGAGCGCTGGCGCAGCACGCCTGTACGGCTGCGGCCGTACAGGGCCTGTTCTGCCGCCCGGTCCGCAGCGTCAGGGAAGCGTCCCTGGAGGCCGCCGCCGGCGCACCCGCCGCTCATGACCTGCTCTACCTGGCCCTGGTCGGACGCCCACGGTTCGCCTCGCTCTCCTACGACCTGACGCCGCTGGCCCGTGACGCTACTTCGTGATCACGCTCTCGAGGCTCATCGAAGTGCTCACCGACCTGGACCTGCTCCACGAGAAGAGCCAGGCGCGTCGATCTGTCCTAGTCTGGTCCCAGATTGGCCGCAGGAATACGCGAAAAGGCCGTTCCCGATTTCTCGAAAACGGCCTCCGACCTGCGGTTCCTCACAAGTCGGGACGACAGGATTTGAACCTGCGACCCCTTGACCCCCAGGCACATCATGAGGGGGCGGGATCGCGGCCGAGACCCGCCCCAACCTGGGGATATAGTCCTTGCCGGCCCTTCATCGTCCAAGGTCGTCCGGCGCGATTGCCACTCAGTTCGTCACTCAGAATTCGTCGTACCCGGAGACCTGGCCGATGGAGAAGATGTGCCGGTTCGCGGCGCAGATCGTCTCAAGAACGTGGATGGGCATGTCCTCGGTGGAATAGCTCGCGCGGAGCACCTGGACGATCCACTCACCGGGCTCCAGTTCCAGCGTCTCGCGTTCGAAGGTGGTCGGCGGCCGAGCAGTCAGGTTCTCCTCCGCGTGACCGAACGAGTAACCGAGCGCGGTCAGCGCGGACTGAAGCGACGGCTTCACGAACTCCGGCTCGGCGATTCTCGTGTCGCCGAACAGGTCCGCGCGGAAGTAGCTGGTCGCGATGCGTACGGGTATGTCGTTCGCGGTCATCATCTTGCGCCGCGCCACGATGTCCATACCGGGTTCGACCCGCAGACAGGCCGCGACATGATCGCTGGCGGGTTCGAGCCCGACGTAGAGCATCCGGCGATCAGCTTTGAGCCCTTGCCGTTCCGCTTCCGCCAGGAACAGGGACTTGGACCCCCTGACCGCGGGTTCGGTCGGCAACGCCCGCTGCACCAACACCCGAGGGGCCGGCGAGGCAGGGCCTTCGGGCGCACGAGCGGTCGGCCCTTTCCTCATCTGCGAGATGCGTCCGGGCGAGACACCCAGCCGCCCGGCGATCTCCTCCAGGCTCATCCCTGACTCCCGCGCCTCTGCGATGGCCTGTCGGCGCATCTTGGCAGCCTCGGCGACCAACCCCTGCTCCTCGGTCATGAGTCGGCTGAGCACACGGGCTCGTTCCACGGGATCGTTGACCTGCGCGACCTCTCTCAGCGTCTTCAAGTCCATCCGGGCGTTGCCTCCTCAGGGGCCGACATTCGGCGCACTTTAGACCCCCTATTGCGAGGGCCTGGCCGGAGCTCTACTCTCGACTTTAGCCCCCCTAAAGCGGGGCCCTTTAGTAGACCCCCACCTACGGGACGAACGGTGCTGCAACACCACCCGCAGACGGGGGTCCGGAGCATCGAGAGCTTGGGGCATCAACGATGCAGGATCAGATTATCGCCGTGCCCAGGAACGGCAAGAAAACGCAAGCCGCCCTGTCCGCAGATCTCCTGCGCCAGACCCTCCAGAGAGAGCACGGCATACAGGCAGACATCCCTGCGGGATACGACCTCGCCCTGGTGTCGGTCGGGGTAGGGCTGGTGGTCTGGTGCGATGGCGACCGATTCTGGTGGCGCACCGGCTGGGACCCCGAACGCAAGCGCGCCATCTACGCCTGGCACCCGGCCATCGAACCTGAACGAGCTGCCCACCGCATCGCCTTCCGGTACGCCGATCTACGCGCCAAGCACCCACTCGCTCAGGCGATCGGCGACGTGGGGCACGCCGCCAGCGCCTCCCCCATGGAAGAGAGCGCGCCATGACGACGGCTGGGAGCACCATCGGCAGCCGAGTCAAGATCGTGGATATGCTCCATAGCCCAGCCAGGACACGAGCGTTCGCATCATGGCTCCTTGGGCAACGTGGCACGGTGGTGAGCATCCTACGTAATGGCACGCTGGCACTCGTGAAACTCGACGGCGAGCCCGGCGAACTGCTCGGCGGAGCACGACGCTGGCCCATCCACTGGGATGACCTATTGGTGTAGACCGTGGACGCCGGGCCGGTGAACGTCCAAGACGGCTACCGGCTGGGACTATCCGGCCTGGGACGAGACGCCGTTCAGCATGCCGTACATGGTGACAGCAGAACGAGCCTCTGTGGCAAGCCAGCACATCCGCTGCCGATCTGCGGATGGTCGTTGCCATTCTCACGAGGGGCAGCCCGGGCCTGCCTCACCTGTGTCCGCTTGGCAGTGCAGGCGTCATAGCACCGTCCGCTTTTCAGGCGGACCAATCACCCTGCTCAGATAGCGGAGATCCTGATCAGAAGGTGGTGGACGGTAGCCGAAGTGAGCCCGTGTGCGGGGACGTTGCTGTCAGCGCTGCTGTCATCACCCTTGCGGGATCACGACCTTCGTCCGCTACTGTCGCCCGAGTCGATCTACCAGCAAGCGGGGGAACGGAGAGGCCGTCGTGACGCAGGCATTTCATGCGGAGACGCGCCTTTCTGCAAAGGCACTCCGCGTCGGGGCGGTCCTGGCTGTCTCCGGGCCGGTCATCCTGAAGACTTCCAGGATCAGCGCGGCAGAGCTGAACGTCGGGATCTGCTGGGGAGCCGACTCCGCCGCTTCCTTCCTCATGACGACGAGCCCGTGGTGGCAGCTGCTGTCGTGGGGCGAACTCCTGCTGCCGGTGGTCCTGGCCGGTCTCCTGTTGTGCGCCTCGCGCCGGACCACGCTCCTAGGGAGCGCGGCGGTTTGTGCCGTGCTCGTGTTCAGGCTGCTCGCGATCTCCCTCCCGTCCGGTACCCACCCCCTCACCGACCGGCCCCTTCCCGTCGATGAGCCCTGGCCGTCGATCGTCTGCTACACCGTGGCCATCGTGGCGCTGCTTGTGGCAGCACGTTCGCCCCTGCCTCCGGCGCGGAAGGGCATCGTGCTCTGGGCGGCGGCGATCGTGGCGGCTGCGTGGACGGTCGGCCGGCTCTCTCTTCCGACCGGTGAGTCCACCTCCTTCGGCTGGTTCACCTCCACACCGCCGACGGAACTGCTGTGGAAGCAACCCGGCGCGTGGTCCTGCAAGGCCGACGTGGACGGCGTGCTGATCGTGCTCATCGCCTTGGCCGCGGCGGCCGGCGGTGTCATGGCAGGTCGGACGCGGCACCGTGTCGCATGGGGGATCGGTGTGCTCCTCACCCTCGCCGCCGTCGAGGGGTTCGTGACGGTTCTCATCGTCGCGGGCGGCGAACACCTCGCGTACGCGACCGAGATGACCCGATGGCACCTCCTGGTCGCAGCGGCGCTCGTCATCGCGACCACTTTCCGGGATCGACCACCAGCAACCGAGCTTGATGAGCCCCACCCGCTGTAGAGGCAGACCGGGGAACGGTGGAGACCCCTTCATTACGAGTGAAGCGGAGGGCCGTGGTCGGGAGCCGTCGCTGCTGCTCAACAGTGTGATGCTGTACGGGACGATCAGGCTGCGTGAGGCGGCGTTGCTGTATTTCCCTGCTGTACAGCAGACCACAGCAACCCGCGTATCCGGTGGCAAGCCGACCCGGAGCGCAGGGCCGCCAGGCCCGGGCACCGGAAGCGGCGCGGCAGCTTGGCCTTCCGCTTCTCAAAGCGGAGCAATCACCCTCATCGTTCATTTCAGCGCAAGGTCAGAGGGTGGTGGGCGGCTGCCGCAGTGCGCCGAGGGATGCCGACGTTGTCGTCAGCGACGTCGCCACTGTGTACATCATCCCCGACCTGGGCGCCCGCAAGCTGCGCGAGCTCAGCGCCGAGGATGTGGACCGGTGGCTCGTCGCCAAGGCGAAGGTCCTCAGCGCCCGTACAGTGCGGCTGCTCCACTCGTGTCTGAACCGCGCGGTGAAGTTCGCCCAGGCCCGCGACAAGGTCAAGCGTAACGTCGTGGGCCTGTGCGAGATCCCAGAAGGCAAGGAAGGCCGCCCGTCCAAGTCCCTCACCCTCGATCAGGCCACCGCCCTCCTCGCCGCGGCCGAGGACACGCGCCTGTACGCCTACGTCGTCCTGTCGCTGCTGATCGGTGCCCGTACAGAGGAGCTGCGGGCGCTTACCTGGAAGGAGGTGGATCTCGTCGGCGACCCGGACAAGGACATCCCGCTGTGGATCGCCGTGTGGCGTTCGGTACGCGAAGGAGGCGACACCAAGACCAAGCGCTCACGGCGTTCCCTGGCGCTGCCCAAGCGATGCGTAGAAGCGCTCATCGCTCACCGGGAGCAGCAGCGGAAGGACATAAAGGAGGCAGGCGAGAAGTGGAAGGATCATGGCCTCGTCTTCGCCTCGCTCGTCGGCACACCGCTCGACGCACACAACGTCCGACGCGCGTTCCGGAAGATCGTCAAGGACGCCGGGATGCCCGCGTACTACTGGACGCCCCGCGAGATGCGCCACAGCTTCGTCTCGCTGCTCTCCGACTCCGGCGTCCCCCTGGAAGACATCGCCCGGCTCGTCGGCCACAGCGGAACAGCGGTCACCGAAGCCGTCTACCGTAAGCAGATCCGCCCAGTACTCCTGCAAGGAGCTGCGGCGATGGACACCCTCTTCGCCCGGTAGTCAATCAGTTAGTCACTCACCAATGCGAAAGGGTGCCATCCTGATGGATGACACCCTGCTCGACCAGTGAAAATCTGGTCGGGACGACAGGATTTGAACCTGCGACCCCTTGACCCCCAGTCAAGTGCGCTACCAAGCTGCGCTACGTCCCGGTTTGTCGGCCGCCCCCTGCGGGGCGGGACGTCATAACCTTAGCGCACATCGGAGGTACACGCGCACACGTGAAGCGGTAGTGGAGGTGGCAGGTGGGGCGGAAGCCGACCATCGATCGGGAGGAGCTGGCCCGGCTGGTCGCCCAGGGCATGAGCGTGCAGGAGCTGGCGGGGCACTTCGGGGTCAGCGAGTCGGGGGTGCTGCAGGCCAAGCGGGCCGCGGGGCTGGCCAAGCCGATGATGGACCACAGCCGCGCCCTGCCGTGGAAGCTGGCGCGGGCCCATGCTCAGTCGGGACCGGCGACCAATCTGCGCAATCTGTCGGCGGCGGCGCAAGGAAGGCCGCCGGCGGCCGAGCGGCTGAACACGGCGTTGCGGTGGGCGCAGCGGCTGGTGGACGCCGGGCTCGACGTCCGGTACGACGCCGCCGAAGGGTTCAGTGAGGTTCCGGCGGCGGCGGGCGGGTCGCACGTGGCGGTCGTGCTGGAGGAGGCGCGCCGGGCGCTGGGTGAGGGGCGGTAGCCGGGCGCGGCAGAAGGGCCGATACCGGGCGGGAGGATCGGGCTTGGCAACGCCGATCCGGGCCTTTTAGTGGGGTTGGGCGAGTTTTACCTACCCGTTCGAGGGAAGTCGCTGGTCTCAAGTTGAGAGACCGGAGGCGAAGATCATGACCACCTTTGCGTGGGTGGCCGTCGTCGTGGTCGCGGTGGTGGCACTCGCCGCTGTGGCATATTTCGTCGGTCAGCGGCAGAAGCGCAGCAGTCATCTCCGCGAGCGTTTCGGCCCCGAGTACGAACGCGTGGTCGCCGAGAGCGACAACCGTCGCGAGGCGGAGGAGGAGCTGCGGGCCCGCGAGGAGCGGCTCAAGGAGCTCGACATCCGCCCCCTCCCCCCGGAGACCCGCGACTCGTACGCGAACCGGTGGACCGAGGTGCAGGAGCGTTTCGTGGACGCCCCCATGTTCGCGGTGACGGAGGCCGACCAGTTGGTCACGTCCGTCATGGCCGAGCGGGGCTACCCCACTGAGGACTTCGAGCAGCGCCTGTCCGACCTGTCGGTACGGCACGCGTCCACCCTGGACCACTACCGGACGGCTCACGAGATCAGCGGCCGCGCGGCCAGGAAGGAAGCCTCCACCGAGGAGCTCCGCCAGGCCATGGTGCACTACCGCGCGCTGTTCGAGGAGCTGCTCCAGGAAACCACCCGAGGACGGTGAGGGAGATATGAGCAGCGGCAGCGATGAGCTGAAGGTTCCGGCCAAACGTCCCGACGGGCGGGACGACGACGTACGGGATCGCGACGCGTACGAGCACGGGCACGAGGAGAAGGCCGAGACCCGGGACGTACTGGTGGCCGGGACCGGGACCGGGCGGGACGTCCTGGACGACCACCCCGATCAGACCGGCCTCGATCGCACCGGCCTTGATCGCACCGGGCCTGACCACCTCGATCCCGATCGCACCGGCGGCTTCGACGACCCCGATCGGCGCGAGGTCCGCGAGGACGAGAAGGTCCACTCGGCGGAGACGCGCGACCCCCTGGACAAGGACCCCCTGGACAAGGACCCCCTGGACAAGGACCCCCTGGACAAGGACCGCCTGGACGACGACCCCCTGGACGACGGCGACGACGAGTTCGCCCGCAGCGAGCAGACCACCATGCCGTCGCCTCCCCCGCACGCCGCCGGCACCACCACCGGGGCCGTCCCGGCCGAGGCGCCGGCGCACGCCGCCCCCGCCGACGTGGCCCTGTTCGACCAGGACCCGGCCGAGGTGCAGTCCCGCTGGCGCGACCTGCAGGCCGCGTTCGTGGACGACCCCGGCGACGCCGTGCAGCGCGCCGACGGCCTGCTGAGCGAGGTCGTGGAGTCGGTGACCGCCAGCCTCAACAGCCGTACGTCCGCCCTGCGCGAGCGCTGGAAGGACGCCGGGGCCCCGGACACCGAGCAGCTCCGGCAGGCGCTGCGCGAGTACAGGAGCGTCCTGGAGCGGCTCCTGGCGCTCTCCTCGACGACGAACGCGACGCCCGGGATGACGCCGCCGGGGACGGCAGGGACGATCGGCGCGCACACGTCCATGTACGGCTCCCACAACCCGACCACAACCAGGGATGAGGTGAGATGACATGCTCGCGATAGTCGCAGCGATCATCTTCGGGCTGGGCTTCCTGCTCGACCTGGTCGGCGCGAAGATCCCCGGCGGGTTCTCCGGCATGACCTTCGCGCTGCTGGGTCTGTGCCTGCTGGCCCTGCACCAGGCGGGCGTCGGCACGGCCGGCATCCGCAGCGGATACAGCAACTGGCGGGGCCGCGCCCGGCGCTGACCTGCCGGCCCCACCCCGAGACCGAACGGCCCTCCGCGTGATCCAGGCGGGGGGCCGTTCCTCATGCGCCCCCGCGAGGGTCACTTGCTGGGGAAGCGCATGATCACGGTGCTGCCGCCGTCGCCGACGCGCAGCGTCAGGTCGGACGACAGCAGCCGGGCCACCCACAGCCCCATGCCCCCCACGGCGCCGGGCATCGGCCCCGGCTTCCAGGTGCCCTCGTCGTGCACCTCGACGACCAGCTCACCGCTCGCGACCCAGGTGCGCAGGACGGCCTGGTCGGCGCCGTGGGTGACGGCGTTGGTGGCGACCTCGTTGACGGCGATGACGAAGTCGCCGATCGATTCCTCGGGCATGCCGGCGTCGCGGGCTCCGTCCTCAGCGAACTGCCGGACCTGTGGCAGGTCCGGCAGCCGGAACCGGAGCCGTTTCACGGGCGCGCCGGGTGGCGGGCCCGCGTGGCCCGACTGAGGCTCGACGTCCTCGTTCACCCGGCGACCTTCTTCTCAACCCACCAGCTCGGTACGCAGCTGGTCCAGTACTTTCCTGAGGATGCGCGAGACGTGCATCTGGGAGATCCCGAACTCAGCGGCTATCTCCGCCTGCGTCATGTTGCCGAAGAACCGTAGCAGCAGAATGTGTTTCTCGCGCGAGGGGAGCGCGTCGATGAGTGGTTTGACCGCTTCCCTGTCGACCATCGTGCTCAGCGTGTCGTCGTCCTCCGGGATGACGTCGCCGAGCGAGGCGGCGTCGTCGTCGGTGCCGAGCGGCGCGTCGAGCGAGAGCGTGCTGTAGGCGGCGGAGGCGTCGAGCGTGAGCAGGACGTCCTCCTCGGTGATGTTCATCTTCGCGGCGAGCTCGGCGACGGTCGGCGATCGGCCGAGGTCCTGGCTGAGGTCGGCGACGAGCCTGTTGAGCTCGGAGCGGCGCTCCTGGTACAGGCGCGGCACCCGGATGGCCCAGGTGCGGTCGCGGAAATGACGCTTGACCTCCCCTGTCATCGTGACGACGGCGTAGCCCCTGAACGCGTGTCCGAGGCTCGCGTCGAAGCCGTTGACGGCCTTCATCAGGCCAACATACGCGGCCTGGAGGAGATCCTCCAACGGCTCGCCCCGGTAGCGGTAGCGCCGGGCGATCTCCATGGCGAGCGGCCGGTGCATCTCGACGATGCGCTCACGCAGCCGCTCCCTGAGGCTTGCGGGGGTGTCCTCCCGGGCCATCTCGGCCAGGAGCTCTTCGGCGGTCATCTCCTCGAGGACGTATTCCTGCACAGCCATCGCTGCTCCTCATATGGATGCAGGGCGGCCTCCGCAGGAGCAATGTGAAAAAGCCCATGCAGAGGCACACCTCGCTCTACTCTCGAGACGAAAGCCCTCTGCTGGACTTCGGGTCCAGTGTCCCCCCTGACACCGGAAGTATTCCTCGCTCGCGCGGTGACAGTAGGGTTGCTGCGTGACAATGCCGGAGAACGGCGAAGGGACCGCGGCGGCCCTGAGCCTGACGTCGTCTACCGTCGACGGGATCAGCGTGATCCGCGTCGACGGCGTGCTCGACGCGACCACGCGCGAGCAGTTCGCCGATTACCTGTCGATGGCGGGTGCCGACGTGATCCTCGATCTCGCCGGGGTGACGTTCATGGACTCGCGCGCGCTGGGCCTGATCGTGCACCACTGGCAGACGAGCCTGGCCTCAGGGTCCAGGTTCGCGCTGGTCGGCGTGGAGTACTCCAAGTCGAAGGTGATGTGGATCACGGGCCTGGCGCAGCGCCTGCCGCTCTACGACACGCTCGACGACGCCCTCGGCGCCCTCGGGTGATCAAGCGATGAGGGCCGGGCGGCGGGTCAACGGCGTGACTTGCGCTGGTGCTCCTCCACGAGGAGCCTGGCCAGGTCCGCTACCTTGACCTGGTGGTGCTGCGAGATCCTGCGCAGCTCCTCGAAGGCGTCCTCGGCGGAGCATCCGCTGGTCTGCATGATGATGCCCTTGGCCTGGTCGATGAGCGCGCGGCCGGCGAGCGCCTCCTGGAGCTGGGCGGCGTCGGTGCGCACCTCCTCGAAGTCCCACATGTTGGCCATGGCGACGCCGAGCTGCTCGGTCAGCATGTCGGTGAGCGAGTGGGCGCCCTGCGGCGAGAACGCGCCGGGCCGTACGGAGTAGAGACCGACGACGAGCTGGGCCTGGGCCACGTCGATGGGCACGGCCAGCGCGGAGCGTATGCCCCAGCGGGTGGCGAGGGCGTCGTAGCGGGGCCAGCGGCCGTCGGTGAGCACGTCGGCGACGGACGCGCGGGCGCCGCTCTTCCTGGCCTCCACGGACGGGCCCTCGCCGACTTCGCGTTCGCCCTCGACGAGCATGATCAGCTCGCTGTGCGAGCCGGAGACGAGCACCCGCTGGTCGCGCCAGTGCTCGGCGGAGGCGCCCGCGCAGCCCGGCACCCCGGCCGCCAGCGCCGTGGTGAGCCCCCTCAGCACACTCTCCATCGAGGTGTCCTCGCCGAGACGGCCGAGAGCGGCGAGGTCACGGGCGAGACCGGGGGTGATCAAGGCGGTCGATTCCATAGCGATAAGCCTCTACCCCATATGGCAACCAATATCCCGAGTAGCGTAGCGTCAGAGGATGACCATGCCGGACCTCGAACATGCGCTGGACGCGCTGGCCGGGCGCGTCACGTCGCTGCGTGAGGCGAGGACCGCCTATCCCAACGACCTCGCGCCCACGCTCGACGCGACCCTCGCCGAGCTCGACACCGCCGTCGAGCTGCTGGCCGAGGCGCGCGAGCAGCTGCGCAAGGCCCCCAAACGCACGGCGGGCAGGAAGGACGGCGCGCAGCGCGAGCTGAAGCTGCTGCGGCAGGTGTTCCGCGCGTTCCCCGTGCCGGTGATCGTGCTCGACGGCGGCGGCGTGGTCAGGCGGATCAACCCCGAGACCTCGCGGATGCTGGGCAGCCCGGACGGCTACCTGGTCGGCCGCTCGTTCCCGCTGCTGGTGGACGTGTCGCGGCGGGCGGCGTTCCGCTCGCACCTGACGTCGGTGCTGCAGACCGGGCAGCCGTCGGCGTTCGAGACCCGGCTGGCGCACCAGGGGCGCACCCACACCGTGCAGGTGGCGCTGACCAGGCTGACGATGCCGGGCGAGCCGCAGCAGATGGTGGCGGCCGTGGCGCTGCCGACGGAGGTGCAGCTTCCCGAGCCGGGCGCGCGGCGGCCCGAGCAGTCCGACGGCGCGCTGCTCATCGCCGCGGCCAAGCGGCAGGACCTGCTGGTCAAGATGGGCAAGCTGCTGCTGGACGAGCAGGCGCTGCTGCGTCCGGTGGCGGTGGCGCGGGCCACCCGCCTGCTGGCGGCCGAGTGGGCCGACTGGGTGATCGCCGATCTCGTACGCGACGGGCTGGCGCGCCGCTCGGCCGTGATGGGGCCGAAGAACCTGCCGGTGGCGGGGCTGGTACGCCAGGTCGAGGCGAGCGACCCGATGGGCAGCCAGGTGGTGCTGCAGGTGCTGGAGCGGCGCACGGGCGTGGTCCAGGAGATGGTGGACGACGAGACGCTGCTGGGTTTCTCCGCCGAGGGGCCGCTGCTGACGGCGATGGGCGCGGGCTCGCTGGTGTGCGTGCCGATCGGCAACGGCGACGGCGTGCTGACGCTGGTGCGCGGGCACGACCGGTCGCCGTTCACGCTGGCGGACCTCGCGGTGCTGCAGGAGGTCGGGCTCCAGCTCGGCCTCGCGGTACGCGCCCAGAGCAGCTACCAGAGCCGTTCGCGGGCGGCGGACGCGCTGTCGGCGAGCGTCGCGCCGCGCAACCTGCCCGACGTGCCCGGCTACGAGGCGGCGGCCGTCTACCATCCGGGCTCGTCGGTGGGCGCGGAGTTCTACGACGTGTTCCCGGTCTCGAAGGGCTGGGGCTTCGCGCTGGGCGGCGCGGCGGGCAAGGGCGAGGAGGCGGCCTCGGTCAGCGCCATGGTGCGCGGCGGCCTGCGGGTGCTGAGCGCCTGGGAGTCCGATCCCGACCTGGTGATGCGCAAGGTCAACGAGGCGCTGGTGGCGCAGGGCACGGGCATGTTCGTGATGGCCGTGGCCGGGTTCGTCAAGGGGCGCACGCTGCGGATGTCGTCGGCGGGGCACCATCCCGCGGTGCTGCTGCAGCCCGACGGGGGCGTGCGTTACGCGGCCGGCGGCGGCGTGCCGCTGGGCATCTCGCCCGAGGCGGAGACGAGCGTGGAGACGCTGACGGTGGCTCCCGGGGAGACGCTGGTGCTCTATTCGGAGGGCCTGATCTCCTCCAGGAACGACCGGGGCGAGCCGTACGGCGAGGAGCGCCTGGCCGACGTGCTGGCCAGATGCGCAGGTCAGGCGCCCAGCGCGGTGGTGAAGGCGGTCGAGGAGGACCGCAACCTGTTCTCCCGCGGCCAGGTTTGGGACGAGATCGTGGTGTTCGCGCTGCGGGGTGTCTGAGTTGTGGGGGTTTGCGATCGCGGCAAACCTGGGTATTCTCTAGGGCACAGCCTTTCCGTGCCTAAGACGCAGGCACACCTTCTGACGCTTTTCACGTTGCTGAGGTGTGCCATGAATATCGCGATCGTCGCTTCCGCCGGAGGCAGCCAGCGCCACCGCCTTCTCGCCGTCGCCCGCGAGCTGGGCCGCGAGCACCACGTCACCATCTACTCCCGCCGTGACAACGCCGAAGGCAAGCCCAAGACGAGGGTGGCCCCGGGTGTCACGCTGGAGCAGCTGGACGTGGGCCCGGCCAGGGACCTGCCCGCCGACGACGTGTTGCCCTACCTGAACGACCTCGGCGACCACCTCTCCAAGCGGTGGAACCACGACCGTCCCGACGTGATCCACGCGCACTCCTGGACCTGGGGCCTGGCCGCCGTGGCCGGCGCGCAGGGGCTGTCGGTGCCGGTGACGCAGACGTTCCACACCGTCGACACCGCGCACAAGGACGTCGAGCGGGCGCTCGGCCGCCGCGCCCGCGCCGTCATCGCCGGCTCGGGCGACGAGGAGTCCGCGCTGATCCGGCTCGGCGTGCCGCGCAACAACATCGCGATCGTCCCCCCGGGCGTCGACACCGAGCGTTTCCAGCGGCGCGGGCCGGTCGCCACGCGCGGCTCCCACAAGCGGCTGCTGCACGTCGGCCCGCTCACCCCCGACCGCGGCGCGCACACCATCGTGCGGGCGCTGCAGGGCCTGCAGGACGTCGAGCTGGTCATCGCCGGCGGCCCCGAGCCCGAGGACCTGGACGCCGACCGCGACGCCCGCCGCCTGCGCGTGCTGGCCGAGCAGCTCGGCGTCGCCGACCGCGTGACGCTGCTGGGCCAGGTCAAGCGCCCGGCCGTGCCGAAGCTCATGCGCAGCGCGGACGCCGTGGTGTCGGTGCCGCGCGAGGCCGCGAGCGGGATCGTCGCGCTGGAGGCCATGGCCTGCGGCGTGCCGGTCATCGCCTCGGCCGTGGGCGCGCACCTCGACTCCGTCATCGACGGCGTGACCGGCCTGCTGGTGCCGCCGGACCGCCCCGCCCGCACCGCGCGGCTGGCCCGCGAGCTGCTCCAGGACCCGACGCTGCGCACCGCGCTCGGCTACGCGGGCGCCGACCGGGCGCGCTCGCGCTACTCCTGGGAGCGGGTCAGCCAGGAGCTCGTCCGGGTGTACGAGGCCGCCTGCGCCTGACGAACTTTTCCGGCTCCGGCAGGGTTTCCCTGCCGGAGCCGTTCGCTTGTCCAGGAGCGCACCGTTGCCCAGGAGCGCACCGGCTACGGGCGCTCCTGGCGGCACAGGCGCGCGGCCTTGAGCCCCAGGTGGACGGCCAGGCGGTCGTCGCCGTCCGACAGGTCCCGGCCCGCCAAGCGCTCGGCCTTGCCCAGCCGGTAGTAGAGGGTCTGGCGGTGGATGCCCAGCTCGGCGGCGGCCTTCTGGGCGTGGCCGCCCTGGTCGAGATAGACCTCCACGGTCTGGGCCAGCTCGTCGTCCAGCGCCGCGACCTCGGCCGCCAGCTCGCGCAGGTCCGGCAGGCCGAGCCGGGCCAGCAGACGGTGCACGCCCAGGTCCTCCCAGCGGGCGACGGGGGCGTACCGGGGGAAGTGCTCGGCGATGCGCAGCGCCTGGCGGGCCTCGCGCCAGCTCAGCCAGGCGTCGGCCAGGTCCGTACGGGGCGCGCCGACGCCGGCGGCGGTGCCGTACGCGCTCCGCACCGTCTGCGCCACCTCCCCCGCCAGGTGCGCGGGGGCGAGCAGGGCGACCGGCGAGCCGGGGCGGGCCAGCACCCCGCGCGGCAGCGTCCACAGGGCGGCGACCCGCTCCTGCGACTCGCGTACCGCGATGGCCGTGACCGGGCCGGTGACCGGGCTGGCCGTCTCGATGACGGCTCCCGCGCGCTCCTCCGGGTCGGCCGAGAACAGCGCGAGCAGCCCGCGCCCGAGATCGCTGCGGCTCCTGGCCTCCTGGGCGAGCGCGGCGGCGGCCCTCGCCACGAGCGGCGCGACGGCGGCGAGGCGTTCGTCGGTGAGCGCGCCGGAGTCGAGCAGCCACAGGTAGCCGTAGGTGACCTCGCCGTGCCGCAGCGGCCAGCACACCCGGGCGAGGACCCCGAGCGCGGCGTCGGCCGGGATCCGCACGGGCCCGCCGGCGCGGGCGATGCCGTAGCGTTCGAAGTAGTCGCGCACCTCGCCGCTGGCCCGCCTGCGCAGGATCGACTCCTGGCGGACCGTGTCGATGTCACCGTGCTGAGCGCCGTAGGCGAGCAGCCGGAACGAGCGGTCCTCCAGCGTGGCGGAGGCGCCCAGCCGGGCGGCGATCTCGTCCACGGTCTCTTGTAGGTCTGCCGGGTCATACATTTGTATGACAGCCTGCCACAAGAGGCGTTACGCCCGTCAGTGGACCCCTCTGACCTGCGATTTCTAAACTTGAGCACATGCTCGGTCAACTGTTGCTCGCCGCTTCCAGGAGTGGCCTCGTCCGCCGCTCCGTGTCAGGCTTCCCGCTCACCAACAAGGTGGTCCAGCGGTTCGTCGCGGGCGAGAGCGTCGAGGAGGCCCGCGTCGCCGTCGAACGCCTCCGTGACGCCAACCTGGCCGTGACCATCGACCATCTCGGCGAGGAGACGCTCGACGCGGGCGCCGCCAAGGCCACCGCCGGCGCGTACATCACGCTGCTGGAGGCGCTGCGCCCGCTGGGGCTCGGCGTGCGCGGCGAGGTGTCGGTCAAGCTGTCGGCCGTCGGGCAGCGGCTCGACGACGCCATGGCGCTGGAGCACGCCCGCGAGATCTGCGCGGCCGCCGCGCTCAACGGTTCGACCGTGACCCTCGACATGGAGGACCACACCACCGTCGACTCCACCCTCGGCATCCTGCGCAAGCTGCGCGAGGACTACCCGGCGACGGGCGTGGCCGTCCAGGCGTACCTGTTCCGCAGCGAGGCGGACTGCCGCGACCTGTCCGCCGAGGGCTCCCGCGTCCGGCTGGTCAAGGGCGCCTACCGCGAGCCCGCCTCGGTCGCCCACCAGGACAAGGCCGAGGTCGACAAGGCGTACGTGCGATGCCTGCGGATCCTCATGGCGGGGAAGGGTTACCCCATGGTGGCGACGCACGACGACCGCCTGATCGCGATCACGGAGCTGCTCGCCGACCGTTTCGGGCGCTCGATCGGCGACCACGAGTTCCAGATGCTCTACGGAATCCGGACCGACCGGCAGGAGTCCCTGGCGGGCGCCGGTCACACGGTCCGCGTCTACGTCCCGTACGGCGACGACTGGTACGGCTACTTCATGCGCCGCCTGGCGGAGCGCCCGGCCAACGTCGCCTTCTTCCTTCGCGCCCTTGGGGGTAAGTAGTAATGGATGCCATCAGCAACGTCCCCGCGCCCGTGAACGAGCCGATCCACGGCTACGCGCCGGGCAGCGCCGAGCGGGCCGCGCTGGAGGACCGCATCAAGGAGCTCTCCGGGGCCTCGCTCGACCTGACCATGACCATCGGCGGCGAGCAGCGGCTCGGCGGCGGCGCGCCCATCGACGTGGTGCAGCCGCACAACCATGCCTCCGTCCTGGGCCGTACCAACGACGCTACGGCCCAGGACGTGCGGGACGCGATCGACAACGCGCTCCAGGCGGCCCCCGCCTGGCGGGCGCTGTCGTTCGACGAGCGGGCGGCGATCTTCCTCAAGGCCGCCGACCTGCTCGCCGGACCGTGGCGGGCCACGCTGAACGCCGCCACGATGCTCGGCCAGTCGAAGTCGGTGCAGCAGGCAGAGATCGACTCGGCCTGCGAGCTGATCGACTTCCTGCGCTTCAACGTGTCCTACGCCCGGCAGCTCTACGCCGACCAGCCGATCTCCTCCCCCGGCGTGTGGAACCGGATGGAGTACCGGCCCCTTGAGGGGTTCGTGCTGGCGATCACGCCGTTCAACTTCACGGCCATCGCCGGCAACCTGCCCGCCTCGGCCGCGCTGATGGGCAACGTCGTGGTCTGGAAGCCGTCGCCGACGCAGCAGTTCGCCGCGCACTTCACGATGCGGCTGCTGGAGGCGGCCGGGCTGCCGCCGGGCGTCATCAACATGGTCACCGGCAACGGCCAGGGCGTCTCCGAGGCCGCGCTCACGCACCCGGCGCTCGCGGGCATCCACTTCACCGGCTCCACCGCGACGTTCCAGCACCTGTGGGCCACCGTGGGCCAGAACATCGCCTCCTACCGCGCCTACCCGCGCCTGGTCGGCGAGACCGGCGGCAAGGACTTCGTGCTCGCCCACCCGTCCGCCGACCCTGCCGTGCTGTCCACGGCGCTGATCAGGGGCGCGTTCGAGTACCAGGGGCAGAAGTGCTCGGCGGCGTCGCGGGCGTACGTGCCGCGCTCCCTCTGGAACCGCGTGCGTGACGACTTCGTCGCCACGGCCGAGTCGCTGACCGTCGGGGACGTGACCGGCGACCTGTCGACGTTCATGGGCGCCGTCATCGACGGGCGGGCCTTCGCCAAGCACAAGGCGGCGATCGACCGGGCCCGCGAGTCCGCGGGCATCGACCTGCTCACCGGCTCCTACGACGACAGCACGGGCTGGTTCGTCCGGCCGACGGTGCTGGAGTGCGCCGACCCGACGGACGAGATCTTCGTCAAGGAGTACTTCGGGCCGATCCTCGGCGTGCACGTCTACGACGACGGCGACTTCGACCGGGTGCTCGACCAGATGGAGGGCGTGGCGCCGTACGCGCTGACCGGCTCGATCATCGCCCAGGACCGGTACGCCATCGCCTCGGCCTCGGAGCGGCTGCGCTTCGCGGCCGGCAACTTCTACGTCAACGACAAGCCGACGGGCGCGGTCGTGGGGCAGCAGCCGTTCGGCGGCGCGCGGGCCTCCGGCACCAACGACAAGGCCGGGTCGATCTTCAACCTGATCCGCTGGGTGAACGCCCGCACGATCAAGGAGCTGTTCGTCCCGCCCACGGACCACCGTTACCCGCACATGGGCTGAGTCCCTGACCGTGCCGCGTCATCGAGCCCCCGGGGTTTCCCCGGGGGCTCGTGGCGTAATGTGCAATCGTCGTGTCGTTGACGCCACGCCGCCGCCGCGACCAGCATGAAAGGCATGCAGCGGAGGGTCGTGGTCGTCGTCTTCCCCGGCTTCCAGCTCCTCGATCTGGCCGGGCCCGCCGACGTGTTCGGCACGGCGGAGCTGGTCGTGCCCGGCTCCTACCGGGTCGAGGTGGTCGCGCCACGCGCCGGCCTCGTGCCCGCGGGCAACGGCGTCACGGTCGCGGCGGGCGCCCTGGACGAGGTCGAGGGGCCGGTCGACACGCTGATGGTGGCGGGCGGCCTGTCGGTGCCCGGGCATCTGGCGGACGCCGGGCTGGTCGGCGGCATCGCGGCGCTGGCCGGGGCGGCGCGGCGTACCGCGTCGGTGTGCAACGGGGCGTTCCTGCTGGCCGAGGCCGGCCTCCTGGAGCGGCGCCGGGCCACCACCCACTGGCTGAGCGCCGGCGAGCTGCGCGAGCGCTACCCGGACGTCGAGGTGGACGCCGACCCGCTCTACATCGAGGACGGCCGCGTGTGGACCTCGGCCGGGGTGCTGTCCGGGGTCGATCTCGCGCTGGCGCTCGTGGCCAGGGACCTCGGGCACGAGACGGCCGGGCGGGTCGCCCGGGGGCTCGTCGTCTACCTGCACCGGCCCGGCGGGCAGAGCCAGTTCAGCCTGCCGATGGCGGCGCTGACGCCGCGCAGCGAGCCGCTGCGTGAGCTGCAGGCGTACATCGACGCCCACCCCCGCGCCGACCTCAGCGTGCCCGCGCTCGCCGCGCGGGCGGGCATGAGCGAGCGGCACTTCTCCCGCGTCTTCACCCGCCAGACCGGGCTCTCCCCCGGCCGGTACGTCGAGCGCAGCCGCGCCGACGCCGCCCGGCGGCTCCTGGAGACCACCGACCATCCGCTGGAGACGGTGGCCAGGCGGTGCGGGCTCGGGACCGCCGAGACGCTCTACCGCGTCTTCCGCCGCCACTGGCGGGTCTCGCCCGGCGACCACCGCCGCCGGTTCTCACCACCCAAGGAGCGTTGACGATGCACGTGGCCATCCCTCTCTACCCCCGCTTCACGGCGCTGGACGCGGTCGGGCCCTACACGGTGCTCGCCTTCGCGCCCGGCTGGCGGGTGACGTTCGTCGCGGCCGAGCCGGGCCCGGTGACCGACGACCGGGGCGCGCTCAGCCTCGCCGCCACCGCCTCCTACGACGACGTGCCCGACCCCGACGTGATCGTGGTGCCCGGCGGCCCCGGCACCTTCGACGTGCTCGCCGACGAGGCCCTGCTCGGCTGGATCCGGCGGGCGCACGGGCGTACGAGCTGGACGACGTCCGTGTGCAGCGGCTCCCTGCTGCTCGGCGCGGCCGGCCTGCTCGACGGCCTGCGGGCCACCACCCATTGGGCGGCGCTGGAGCTGCTGCGGCAGTACGGCGCGGAGCCGGTGAGCGAGCGCACGGTCGTCCAGGGCAAGGTGGTGACGGCGGCCGGGGTGTCGGCGGGCATCGACATGGCGCTGACGCTGCTGGCACGGGCCGAGGACGAGGAGACGGCGCAGACGGTGCAGCTCGCCATCGAGTACGACCCGCGGCCGCCGTTCGACGCGGGCTCGCCGCGTACGGCGCCGGCGGGCCTCGCCGACCGCGCACTCCACCTCATCGTCTGAGCCTCTCCGTTCTCGAGGAGGCGCCTCGGCTCACGCCGGATCATCCTCGGGAACGGCGCCCAGCGGCAGCACGTCGAAGTGGATCACCACGTGCCCGGTCGACGGCTCACGGCCCTCCGCCGGCTCGGCCTTCCTGCCGTCCGAGACCGTCCGGTACCGCTCCAGCACCTCCAGCACCTGATCGCGCAGCTCGGCGGTCTCCTCCACGGTGAGCCGCAGCGACCGCCGCCCGAACCCGCTCGCCTCCACCCACTCCGCCGGCGCCTGTGACGCTCCCTGCCGCCATCTCGCCAGCTCGGCGCCGCGCTGGCGGACGAGGTCGTCCAGCAGGACCTCCAGGGCGCTGGCCGCCTCGCCGTCGGGCGGCGCGTCGCCGTAGGTGAAGCCGCCCGGCACGATCCGCCAGTATTTCTCCTTGCCCCGCCCCATCCCGGCCGCGACCTCGATCATGCCGTGCCTGGCGAGCTCCCTGAGGTGGTAGCTCGTCGCTCCGGTGTTCTCCCCGAGCAGCACGGCGAGGCCGGTCGCGGTCGCCGGGCCGCGCTCGTCGAGCAGCTCGTAGATGCGCAGTCGCAGCGGGTGCGCGAACGACTTCAGCGCGTTCGCGTCAAGCGTATGAGCGGAAAAGCTCTTGCTCTTCGTCACGTGCAAGCCTATCTTTGCAAAGAAACCTGTGCACACTTTTCCTTGTACGCCTCCTACCCTACTGGAGTGAGCCATGACCGGCCATGGCCTCGGGCGGTCCTTCGCCTTCCTGTGGTCCTCCACCGCGCTGTCCAACCTCGCCGACGGCGTGCTCAAGATCGGCGCGCCTCTGCTTGCGGTGTCGATGACCCGCTCCCCCACCCTGGTCTCCCTGGTGGGCGCGGCGGCCACCCTGCCCTGGCTGCTGCTCGCGCTGCCCGCCGGCGCCGTCGCCGACCGCGCCGACCGCCGCCGCATCATGGCGACGGCGGGAGCCGTCAGGGCCGTGGCGCTGGCGGTCGCGGCGCTGCTGGCGGCGTCAGGGGCGCTCGACCTGTGGGTGCTGCTCGCGGCCGTGCTGGCGGCCGGGGTGGCCGAGGTCTTCGCCGACACCTCGGCCCAGTCCATCCTGCCGATGACCGTGCCCGCCTCCCAGCTCACGCGGGCCAACGGCCGGGTGTCCAGCGCCCAGCAGATCGGCAACGAGTTCGCCGGCGCGCCCGTGGCCGGGCTCCTGGTCGGCCTCCTGCCCGCCGCCGTCTTCGGCGCCCCGGCCCTGCTGTACGCCGCCGCGGCGGCGCTCCTGCTCGGCATGCGCGGCACGTACCATCCGGCCAGGAACACCACGCCGGGCGGCGACCCGGCCACGGACGGCCCTGCGCGGAGGTCGCCGGGGAGGTCGGCGTCAGGTCCGTTGCTGCGGGAGATCGGCGAGGCGCTGCGCTTCCTGCTGGCCCATCGGGTGCTGCGCAGCCTGGCGATCACCGCGGGCCTGCTCAACCTCGCCAACTCCGCCTACTTCGCCGTCTTCGTCCTGTGGGCGGTAGGCGACGGCTCGGCGATCGGCCTGCCGCCGGAGGGATACGGCCTGATGATGACGGCCTTCGCCGCCGGCGCGGTGCTCGGCTCGCTGCTGGCCGAGCGCATCGCCGGGGCGTTCGGGGAGTTCCGCGCGCTGACGGCCTGCTGGCTGGTCAGCAGCGTGCTGCTCCTGGTGCCGGTCGTCGCGCCGTTCCCGTGGGCGCTCTACCCGACCGCCGTGCTCTGGGGCGTCTCCGGAGCGGCCGCGAACGTGCTGGTGATCTCGACGCGGCAGCGGCTGATCCCGCCGGAGCTGCTCGGCCGGGTCAACTCGGCCTACCGGCTCATCGGCATGGGCGGCATGCCGCTGGGGGCGGCTCTCGGCGGTGTCGTGGCGGAGTTCGCGGGGCTTCCAGCCGTCCTGCTGGGGTCGATCGGCGTGTGCCTGCTCGGGGTCGGACTGGTGCGGCACGCCCTGCGGGATCGAATTTCTAGGCCTTTGACCAGCGACGCCGCACTTCCTGACATAACCAGATCACTTTAGGCACCCTATGGACTGTGTTGAAGTGACATGATTATCCCCGAGTCTGAGGGGATGGTATGCGGAAGATCGGCGGACGGTACCTCCTGCACGAGGAGGCCGGTCGTGGGGGTATGGGAGTCGTCTGGCGTGCGTTCGATCAGCTCCTCCACCGAACGGTGGCGCTCAAGGAGCTGACCTTGGCCGGTGAGGTCGAGATGGTACGCCGCCGGGTGCTGCGTGAGGCCAGGATGGCTGCTGGGCTGACGCATCCCAACATCGTCACGGTCCACGACCTCATGGAGGAGGGCGGCAAGCTCTGGATCGTGATGGAGTACCTCGACGGGCTCTCATTGCACCAGTTGCTGTCGCAGGTCGGCACGCTCCCGGCGCAGTCGGTCGCGGCCATCGGGCAACACCTGCTCGCCGCGCTGCGCACCGCGCACCAGGCCGGGGTGCTGCATCGCGATGTGAAGCCCGCGAACGTCATGCTGACCGGCGACCGGGTGGTGCTGACCGACTTCGGCATCGCCACGGCCGAGGGCGACATCCGCATGACGACGTCGCGGCGGCTGCGCGGCACACCCGCCTTCATGGCGCCCGAGCGCCTGCACGGCGGCCCGGCCAGCAAGGAGGCCGACATGTGGTCCTTCGGCGCCACGCTCTACAGCGCGGTCGAGGGGCAGCCTCCCTACCCGGGGCAGGACGCCGCCACGGTCCTCGGCATGGCGCGCAGCGGGCCCTACCCGCCGCCGCGCCGGGCCGGCGTGATGCGTCCCCTGCTCGAAGGGCTGCTGCACCACGACCCCGTACGCCGGTTCACTCCCGAGCAGACGGCGGGGCTCCTGGCGGGCATGCGCGCCAGCGCGTATCAAGCGGCCATCTGACCGCCGGCAACACCTGACCCGCCCGCCGACGGGATGAAGAGTCGGCGGGCGGACCTCACGCGCCGGCAGGCTGGCGCCGGCGGGTGCGCCTCGCCCCATCGACGGCATGAGGTTGTGCGGCATGCCTCACCTACCGACGGTATGGAATTGGCGGGCACGCCTCACTCACCGACGACGTGGAGTCGGCGGACACTCCTCACCCGCCGCCCGCGCGCTGGGGGCGGCGCGGTGCGGGTCAGTCCTTGTTCGCGCGGGCGGCGGCTTCGGCGGCGTCCAGGGCGGCGGCTTCTTCCGGGGTCGGGGCGCTGCCGCCCAGGTGGGCGGGCTGCCACCACACGCCCGGCGTGATCTCCGGGTACGTCCGCTGCGCCCGGTCCACCAGCGTCGAGATGCGCTCGTGCAGGTCGAGCGTGTGCTTGTTGACGTCCTCGCCGCGCTTGGGGTACATCGGCTCCCCCACGAGGATGGTCAGCGGGATGTGGCGCTGGAGCAGTTTGCGGGGGCGGCCCTTGGTCCAGAAGCGCTGGCTGCCCCAGAGGGCCACCGGGATGACCGGCACGTTCGTCGCCTGGGCCATGCGGATGGCGCCGTTCTTGATCTCCTTGACCGTGAAGGAGCGGCTGATCGTGGCCTCGGCGAAGACGCCGACCACCTCGCCGGCCTTGAGCATGCGCAGCGCGGTCGCGTACGACCCCGCGCCCGCCCCCCGGTCGACCGGGATGTGGTGCATGCCGCGCATGAGCGGCCCGGAGATCCGGTGCTCGAAGACGTCCTGTTTGGCCATGAAGCGCACTAGCCGCCGGGACGGGTGCGCGGCCCATCCGGCGAAGATGAAGTCCAGGTAGCTGATGTGATTGCTCACCAGCACCGCTCCGCCGCTCCGCGGCACGTTCTCGGTCCCCTCCAGGTGGAAGCGGACGTCGAGCGCGCGAAAGAAGGTCCGCGCGGCGGCGATCACCGGCGGGTACACAATCTCAGCCATGTGCAGAAGGTAGCAGCCGCATCAGGCCGCTTGGACGGTGGTCGGAAGGCTGACCATGCCCCGGACGTTGCCGTGCGTGGTCCGTTTGATGCCCTCCTCGTGGACGTGGTAGTCGCGCGCGACGGCCTTGGTCAGCTCCTCCAGCGTGATCCGGCCCTCCAGGCGGGCGAGGGCGGCCCCGAGGCAGTAGTGGCGGCCGACGCCGAAGCTGATGGCGCGGGAGGTGTCGCGGCCGAGGTCGTAGACGCCGGGGTCGGGGAAGACCTCCTCGTCGCGGTTGGCGGAGCCGATGAGCACCCACATCTTGGCGTCGCGCGGCACGAGCACGCCGTGCAGCTCGGTGGGTCCGGTGAGGCGGCGCGCGGTCACGTGCGCCGGCGTGTCGTAACGCAGCGACTCCTCCACCCACTGCGGCACGCCGCCGTCGAAGGCGATCTCGCGCTGCCCGGGGTTGCGCCAGGCCCAGTACCAGGCCGCGCAGAGCAGGTGGGTCGTGGTCTCCGAGCCCGCCCCGATCAGCAGGAACAGGAACGCGACGATCTCCTCGTCGGTGAGGTCGCCGTCGGCGACGAGCGCGGAGACGAGGTCGTCGCGCGGCTCGGCGCGGCGCTGGGCGACGATGGAGGCGTAGTAGTCGCCGAGCGTCAGCAGGCTGCGGAGTCCTGATTCGGTCAGGGTGGTGGCGAGGTCGTTCTTGAGCAGGACGCTCTCGCTGCGCCGCACCTTGTGCCGCCGCGACGACGGCACGCCCATCAGCTCGGAGATCACGTCGAGCGGCAGCTTCGCGGCGAGGTCGGCGGCGAAGTCGAACGTGCCCTTCGCCAGCCCCTCCTCGATGTAGGCGCGGGCGATCTCGCGGATCATGGGTTCGAGCGCGGCGATCCGGCGCGGCGTGAACGCCCGGGACACGACGGCCCGCATCCGGGTGTGGTCGGGCGGGTCCATGGCCACGAACGACAGGTACGCCCGCGCCTGCGGCGTCCAGGCCCCGGCGTCGATCATGGGGCCGTGGTCGCTGGAGTACCGAGCGCTGTCCACGAGCGCGGCCGCGACGTCGGCGTGCCGGGACAGGGCCCAGAAGCCGAGCTCCGGGTTGTGGTAGAGCGGGGCCTCGCGGCGTAAACGGGCGTAGACGGGGTACGGATCGTCGTTGATCGACGAGTCGTAGGGGTTGTAGCTGACATCCACCCCGTCCACGCTACGACGCCCGCGCCTTGCTGAGAACGGGGCAGATCCGGCGATCCGCTCGGGGGCCGGGCGGAGGCGGCCCTTGTAGGCTCGCCTCACGTGCCGACAGGCTGGAGATCGGATGAAGAAGCTCATCAACTCGGCGAACTCCGTCGTCGCGGACGCGCTCACCGGCATGGCCGCGGCCCACCCGTCGCTGCGGGTGCGCGACCAGGTGGTCTACCGCGCCGAGGGGCCGCGCCAGGGCAAGGTCGGCCTGGTCTCGGGCGGCGGCTCGGGGCACGAGCCGCTGCACGCCGGGTTCGTCGGGTACGGCATGCTCGACGCGGCCTGCCCCGGCGAGGTCTTCACCTCACCGGTCCCCGACCAGATCATCGACGCCACGAAGGCCGTGGACGGTGGCGCGGGCGTGCTGCACATCGTCAAGAACTACACCGGCGACGTGCTCAACTTCGAGATGGCCGCCGAGCTGACCGAGGACGTCGAGGTGGCGAGCGTCCTGGTGGACGACGACGTGGCCGTCCAGGACTCCCTCTACACGGCCGGGCGCCGGGGCACCGGCGCCACGCTGTTCGTGGAGAAGATCGCCGGGGCGCTGGCGGAGGAGGGCGCGCCGCTGGCCGAGGTGGCGGCGGTGGCGGGCGAGGTGGACGAGCGCAGCCGCTCGTTCGGCATCGCGCTCACCTCGTGTACGACGCCGCACGCCGGCAAGCCGACCTTCGACCTGCCGGACGACCAGGTGGAGCTGGGCATCGGCATCCACGGCGAGCCGGGGCGGGCCCGTGCGCCCATGGTGTCGGCGCGCGAGCTGGCCGGGGTGGCGATGGAGGCGGTTCACGGGGATCTGCCGCTGAGTGGCGACCTGCTGGTCATGGTGAACGGCATGGGCGGGACGCCGCTGATGGAGCTGTACGTGGTGTTCGCCGAGGTGGAGTCGTTCGTCAGGGGGAAGGGCGCGCGGGTGGCGCGGTCACTGGTCGGCAATTACGTGACAAGTCTGGATATGCAGGGGTTTTCCGTCACGGTCTGCCGGCTCGACGACACGCTGACCCGCCTCTGGGACGCCCCGGTCGAGACGCCGGCGCTGCGCTGGGGGCGCTGATGTCCATCCCGGGCAGCGGCGACGCGGGCGGCAGGGCGATGGACGCGGGGTTCTTCGTGGCGTGGTTCGAGGAGGCGGCCGGGCTGGTCCGGCGCGACCGCGACCGGCTGACCGAGCTGGACGCCGCCATCGGCGACGCCGACCACGGCACGAACCTGGACCGCGGGCTCACCGAGGTCGTCCAGGCCCTCGCCGGCGCGCCGCCCGAGTCGCCGGGGCAGGTGCTCTCCGTGGCCGGCGCGACGCTGATCAGGAAGGTGGGCGGCGCGTCGGGCCCGCTGTACGGCTCGGTGTTCCGGCAGATGGGACGGAGCATCGCGGAGCCGGTGACGCTGGCGGGGTTCGCGGCGGCGTTCGAGGAGGGCGTGGTGGCGCTGGAGCGGCTCGGCAAGGCGGTGCTCGGCGACAAGACGATGGTGGACGCGCTGGTTCCCGCCTCGCGGGCGCTGGCACTGGCGCTGCGGGACGGCGTGGGGACCCCGGAGGCGTTCGAGCTGGCGGCACGGGCCGCCGCCGAGGGCGCGGCGGGCACGATCCCGCTGCAGGCGCGCAAGGGCCGGGCCAGCTACCTCGGCGAGCGCAGCGTCGGGCACGAGGACCCGGGGGCGGCGTCGTCGGCGCTGTTCATGACGGCCCTGGCCACGGTGGCCGCGGGCGGCCACGGCCCGGCGGCGGGAGCGGCGGGGGCGGCGTGATGGTGGGCGTGGTGGTGGTGTCGCACAGCGCGGGACTGGCGCGCGAGGTCGTGGCCCTGGTACGCGGCATCGCCGGCGAGGAGGTGCCCGTGGCGGCGGCCGGGGGCACCGAGGACGGCGGGCTCGGCACCAGCCTGGACCTCGTCGAGGCCGCCGTCCGCGAGGTGGACCAGGGCGACGGCGTGCTGCTGGTGCCCGACCTCGGCAGCTCGGTGCTGACCGCCCGGCTGCTGGAGGAGCCGGGCCGGGTCGTGGTGGCGGACGTGCCGTTCGTGGAGGGCGCGGTCGCGGCGGCGGTGACGTCGGGCACCGGCATGCCGCTGTCCGACGTCCTGGCCGCCGCCGACGAGGCCCGCACTGTCCGCAAGCTCTGACGACACGCTCCTACGGCGACGGCGGGGGGCGGGGTCAGTGGCCCTTGAACGCCTCCTCCAGCCACCACGCCCCCCGGTCGCGGGTCACCTTGGCGTGGACGAGCAGCGGCCGGTCGCGCGGCCCCTTCAGCCACTCCGCCACGCCGCCCAGATCGGCCTCCCGCGTGACGGTCACGGCGGCGAAGCCGTACCCGCGTGCGATCGCGGCCAGGTCGGTGGGCGGGAAGGTGACGGTGTCCAGCGGGTGCCCGTGCGGCCCGAAGTGGTGCACCTCGGCGCCGTACGCCTCGTCGTCGTAGACCACGACCACCATCGGCAGACCCAGCCGGACGACGGTCTCCAGCTCGGCGGCGCCCATGAGCGCGCCGCCGTCGCCGAGCGCGGCCACCGGCAGCCGGTCGGGGCGGGCCACGGCCGCGCCGATCGCGGTGGCCAGGCCGAGTCCGATCGACTGGAACGCCTGGGTGAAGCAGAACCCGTTCTCGTCGGGGACGTCGAGGAACATCGACGGGTACCCCATGAAGTTGCCGCTGTCGACGGCGACGACGCGCTCGGCGGGGAGGAGGTCGTCCAGGCCGATGGTGAGCGTCCGCGGATCGATGCGGCCGCCGTCGCCCTGGTCCTCGTACGGGACCGCCCGCCAGCGGCCCTCGGCCCGGATCCGGCCCTCGACGGCGGCCGAGCGGTAGCCCGCCGCGGCCGGGACGAGGCCGGTCAGGGCCGCGGCGACGGCGGCCGCGTCGCCCGTGACGCCCAGGTCGACGGGCACGTGGACGCCGATCGCGGCGGAGTCGAGGTCCACCTGGACGACCTGGCCGGCGGCGGGGACGAGGGAGCCGTGCCGGGTGGTCCACATGTTGAGCGCGCAGCCCCAGCCGACGACGAGGTCGGCTCCCACGATCAGCTCGGCGGCCAGCGGGGTGGCGAAGCCGCCGGACACGTCCAGGTCCCACGGGCTGCCACGGAACAGGCCACGGGCGACGGCCGAGGTGGCGAGGAGGGCGCCGGTCCGGTCGGCGAGCGCCTCCAGCTCCCGCCGCGCGTGCCGGGCGCCCCGCCCGGCGATGAACACCGGTCGCGACGCCCCGGCCAGCAGGCGGGCGGGCGCGTCCACCTCGGCCGCGAGCGGCAGATCCGCCTCGCCCTCACCGGCAGCGGGCCGGCCGGCCGTCCCGGCGGCGGTGAGCGGCGCGGCCGTCCCCGCTCCGGCGGCCGACCACGCGGCCGGACCGGATCCGGCGGCCGGGGTGGTGGGGCAGGGCAGGGACTGGACGTCGAGGGGCAGGCTCAGCAGGACCGTACGGCGCTGCTCGACCGCGATCCGGTACGCCTCCTCCGCCCGCTCCCACGCCTCCTCCCCCGACGTGACCCGCATCGCCACCGCGCCGACGGCCGCCACCAGCGCGTCCTGGTCGATGTGGAAGTTGGAGCGGCGGTCGGTGGCCTCGCCGGCGAGGACGACGAGCGGCGTGCGGCTCTTGGCCGCCTCGGCGATGCCGGTCACGGCGTTGGTGAGGCCGGGCCCCTGGTGCACGGACAGGACGCCGGCCCGCCCGCTCATCCGCGCGTAGGCGTCGGCCATGGTCGCCGCGCCGCCCTCGTGGCGGGCCGCGACGAACCGCGCCCCCGCCGCGACCAGGGCGTTGGTGACGTGGAAGTTGCCGCTGCCGACCACGCCGAAGACGGTCTCGACGCCGCGGGCGGCGAGGGCACGGCCGACCGCCTCGGCGACGATCACCGTTCGACCAGGGCGAGGACGCGGACGGGGCTGCCGGAGCCGCCGAGGATGGGCAGCGGCGGGGCGACCACGACGGCGCCGGTCACCGGCAGGCGGTCGAGGTTGCGGAGCTGGGTGAGGCCGTACTTGCCCGCGCCGAGGAGGAAGGCGTGGCAGGGGAAGGGCGGGTCGAAGGAGTGGGCGGCGCCGGCGTCGGTGCCGACGGTCTCGACGCCGAGGCCGAGGATCGGGGTCTCGGCGGCCAGCCAGGCGGCGCACTCGGCGGAGATGCCGGGCGTGTGGGAGCCGGTCTCGTCGGCGTTGTGGAAGGCGGCGTGGTCGCTCGCGCGGGCGTCCCAGCCGGTGCGGTAGAGCAGCCAGCCGCCCTCGGGCAACGGCCCGTTGGCGCGTTCCCACTCCTTGACGTGGTCGATCTGGAGGAGGAAGTCGGGGTCCTTGGACGCCTCGTCGGCCATGTCAAGCACGACGGCGGGGGCGACCAGCCGGGCGGCGGGCACCTGGGAGACGTCCTCGCCGTCGCGGCCGGTGGCCCAGTGGACGGGCGCGTCGAAGTGCGTGCCGGTGTGCTCGCCGGTGTGGATGTCGTTCCAGTACCAGGCGGGGCCGCGGTCGTCGTAGCGGCTGATCTCCTCCAGCCGGAACGGGATCGTGTTGCCGAACGGCTCGGGGAGCTGGAGGATCGGCGTGTCGGCCGAGAGCGGCGCGGTGAGGTCGATCACCTCGATGGCACCGCTGCGCACGCTGTCCATGAAGCTTTTCAAGACCGACATGTCATCCTCCTCGATGTGGCTGAGCGCATCCTCCTACGCCCACCGCACCGCCGCAAACACCGGCATAGACGCGGCCCCGCCGGGGGTTCAGCCCTTCAGCCCGCTGAAGCTCATCGTGGCCACGAAGTGCCGCTGGGCCAGGACGAACGCGGCCACGAGCGGCAGCACGGCCACCACGTTCCCCGCCATGAGCGCCGACCACTCGGTGTGCCGGGCGCCCGCGAAGGTGGCCAGGCCGAGCTGCAGCGTGTAGTGCTCTTCGGAGGAGATGGCGATGAGCGGCCAGATGAGGTCGTTCCAGGAGCCGAGCAGCGTGAAGACGACGAGCGTGGCCAGCGCGGGCCGGGCGAGCGGCAGCACCACGCGGACGAACACGCCGACCCGGCCGCACCCGTCGATGGTGGCGGCCTCCTCCAGCTCGCGCGGCAGCGACAGGAAGAACTGCCGCATGAGGAAGACGCCGAACGCCGAGGCCAGCCAGGGCACGATGGCCGCGCCGAGCGTGTCGATGAGCCCGAGGTTCTTGAACACCAGGAACGTCGGGATCATGAGCACCTGCGTGGGCACCATGATGGTGGCCATGAGCGCGGCGAAGGCGACCCCGCGGCCGCGGAAGCGCAGCCGGGCGAAGCCGTAGCCGGCCAGCGAGCACAGCACGACGTGCCCGAGCACGGCCGCGACGGCCACGATCACCGTGTTGGCCAGCCAGCGCGGGTAGTCGTCCTCGGTGAGGATGCGCTCGAAGCCGGCCAGGGTGGGCTGCTCGGGCCACAGTTTGGGCGGGTAGCTGTTGATGTCGGTGTCCGGCATGAACGCGGTCAGCACCATCCACACCAGCGGCGCCACGAACAGCAGCGCGGCCGGCATGAGCACGAGGTGGGCCAGGTGCCGGGGCTTGAGGTGCTTCATCGCGCGCTCCTCCAGAGGACGGCGCCCGACACGGCGAGCGTGACGAGGAACAGGACGTACGCGATGGCGGTGCCGTAGCCGGAGTGGAAGAGCTGGAACGCCTGCCGGTACAGGTAGAACACGACGGTGGTGGTGGAGTCGAGCGGCTGGCCCTTGGTGGTGGTGTAGACGAGGTCGAACAGCTGGAGCGCGGTGATCGTCTGCCAGATGACCAGGAAGACGGTGGCGGGCCTGAGCTGCGGCAGCACGACGTGGCGCAGCACGTGCCGGCCGCTGCCGCCGTCCACGCGGGCGGCTTCGACCAGTTCGCGCGGGATGTCCTGGAGCGCGGCGAGGTAGACGACGGCGGGCATGCCGACGCCGCCCCAGATGGAGATGAGGACCAGCGTGAGCATCGCCTGGCCGGGGTCCTGGAGGAAGCCCATCGCGGGCAGGCCGACGGCCTTGAGCGCGGCGTTGACGATGCCGAAGTCGGGGTCGAAGACGAAGTTCGCGAGGATGCCGGTGGCGGCGGCCGAGACGACGTACGGGACGAAGAAGCAGGTGCGGTAGAAGCCGATGAGGCGGATGCGCAGGTTGAGCGCCAGCGCCAGCAGCAGCCCGAGCGCGACCGAGCCGGGCACGAACAGGACGGTGTAGAGGAGGGTGTGCCCGGTGGCCGCGGCCAGCTCGGCGTCGCCCATCAGGTCGGCGTAGTTGCGCAGGCCGACGTACGAGCCGCCGGTGAGCAGGTCGCCGTCCTGGAGCGACAGCAGCAGCGCCCACACGGCAGGGAAGACGCTGAGCCCGACGATCACGAGCGTGGCGGGCAGGACGAAGCCCCACCCGGTGAGGTGGGGCAGCCACCGGGCGCGCCGCGCCGCCCGGTGGGCCGCCACCTCCGCCGTCACGGCGGTCATCGCGAGCGCTCCAGCACCCGGTCCCCTTCGGTGGCGGCCTTGGCGAGGGCCTCCTGCGCGGGCGTGCCGCCGACCAGGGCCTGCGCGATGGCGTTGCCGACCTTCTCGGAGAACTCCGGGTACGACGCGAGCTGCGGCCGCGCCTTCTTGGCGTTGTCGAGGTTGGCGGTGAAGACGTCGATGCCGGGGAAGTCCTCGGTGAACTTCCGGTACGCGGGCAGCTCGGTGGTGGCCTTGCGTACCGGCAGGTTGCCGAGGCCGAGCGTCCACCGGGCGTCCTGCTCGGGGCGGGTGAGCCAGGTGAGGAAGTCGGTGGCGGCCTTGGTCCGCCGCGCGCCGTTGTCGAAGACGACCCAGTTGTCCGGACCGGCGATGGTCTGGTGGTCGCCGTTCGTGCCGGGGAGGATCTGGACGCCGTAGTCGATCTTGTGGTCGATGATGTCGAACAGCGCCCACGGTCCCGCGATGACCATGCCGACCTTGCCGCTCTGGAACAACGGCAGGAACTTCTCGCCGTTCTGGTCGAGGTAGACCGACTTGTCCTGGCGGGCCATGGCGCTCCACAGGTCGAGTGCGGCGACGGCCTGCGGGGTGTTGAAGGCGGACTTCTTGCCGTCGGGGCTGAGGATCTCGCCGCCCTGCTGCCACAGGTGCGGCCAGAAGCGCCAGACGGTGTCCTCGGTGCCGGTGACGGGGTAGGCGGTGCCGTAGACGCCGCCGCCGGTCAGCTTCTTCGCCGCGGCGCGGAAGTCGTCCCAGGTCCAGTCCTTGTCGGGGTACGCGACACCGGCCGCGTCGAACAGCTTCTTGTTGTAGATGACGGCCAGGTTGTCCACGATGGCCGGGATGCCGACGACCTTGCCGTCCACCTCGGAGACGGCCCGCTCGGACGGCCAGAAGTCGTCCCAGCCGAAGCCGGGCGCGTTCACGGTGGCGGTCAGGTCGTGGACCTTGGGGGTCTTGGCGAGGACCGGCGACCAGGTGCCGTACATGTAGGCGATGTCGGGCGCCTTGCCGCCGGCCAGGACTGCCTGCACCTTCTGCAACATCTCGTCCACGTTGGTGGTGCCGACGGCCGGGACGACCTTGACGTCCGGGTGGGCCTTGCCGTACTCGGCGGCCAGTTCCTCGATGACCTTGGCCTGGCTCTCGACCTGGCCGTGCCACCAGGTGATCTCGATGGGGCCGCTCTCCTGCTCGGCGCCGCCCCCGCCGCAGGCCGCGAGCAGCCCGGCGGCGAGCACGAGGACGGCCGCGCC
This sequence comes from Nonomuraea sp. LP-02, assembly GCF_036289125.1. Lineage (NCBI taxonomy): Bacteria > Bacillati > Actinomycetota > Actinomycetes > Streptosporangiales > Streptosporangiaceae > Nonomuraea > Nonomuraea sp. LP-02. The sequence continues at coordinate 2,942,100 of NZ_JAXCLK010000001.1, forward strand.
CGCGCGGGCCCTCATCGCAGGGACTCCGGCAGGAGGCCGGCGTGGGCGGCGAGCAGGTCGTCGCAGAGGGCGTCGATCTGGCCGGCGGTGAGCGAGGCGGCGGTGTTGGGGTCGGCCATCATGGCGTGCCGCACGTGGTCGCGGCGGCCCTCGACGGCGGCGCGCACGGTCAGCTCGTTGACGTTGATGTAGGCGCGGTTGAGCGCGGCGCACTGCGGCGGCAGGTCGCCGACGGCCATCGGGCGGACGCCGAGCGCGTCCACCGTGCACGGCACCTCGACCACGGCGCCGGACGGCAGGTTGCCGATCAGGCCGGTGTTGGAGACGTTGCCGTAGACGACGCGGGGCGCGCCGGTGACGATGCTGTGGATGATCTGCGGGGCGTATTCCATCGTGCCCTCCACGGTGATCGGCCGGCCCGCGCGGAGCGCGTCGCGGGTGGCCTCGTACTGGCGGACGTTCTCCTCGCTGATGGCGAGGTAGGCGTCCACGGGGATGCGCAGGCGCTCGATCTCGTCCTCGTGGCACAGGTACCAGGGGACGTACTCGGAGGAGTGCTCGCTGGTCTCCGTCGGGTAGAAGCCGAGCCTGCGGTACATGTCCACGCGCACCCGGCGGGCCAGCTCGGGGTCGCGCGCGACGGCCTCGTCCAGGCGGGGGTAGAGGCTCTCGCCGCGGTGCTCGAAACGCAGCATCCACGACTGGTGGTTGACCCCTGCCGCCAGGTACGACACCTCCTCGTACGGCACCCCGACGAGCTCGGACAGGTCGTGGGCGGTCCAGTAGATCGAATGACAGAGCCCGACCACGTTGCGGACGGGGGTGGCGGCGGCCAGGTACCAGACGTTCATGGCCATGGGGTTGGTGTAGTTGAGCAGCCAGGCGTCGGGGCAGACCTCGGCCATGGCCCGGCCGATGAGGTCCAGGGCGGGGAACGTCCGCAGCGCGCGGAAGATCCCGCCCACGCCGATCGTGTCGGCGATCGTCTGGCGCAGCCCGTAGCGGGCCGGCAGCTCGAAGTCGACGCGGGTGGCGTCGATCATGCCGACCTGGATCATGTTGATCGCGAAGTCGGCGCCCTCCAGCGCGCGGCGCAGGTCGAGGCTGGAGGAGATCTTGACGGGGCGGTCGGCGGCGATGACCCGGGCGGCGGCCTCGGCGGTCTCCAGGCGTTCGGGGTGGATGTCGTGCAGTGCCACCTCGAACTCCCCGAGTTCGGGGAGGGCGACCAGGTCGGCCAGCAGGCCCTGGGTGAACTCGACGCTGCCCGCGCCGATGAAGGCGATTCTCATAGGTCCTTCCAGGTGGGCTGGGCGGCGGTGCCGCCGGCGGCCTGGGTCGAGAGGGATCCGCAGGTCACCGCCACGCGCAGGCATTCGCGCAGGTCCAGCCCGCGCAGCCGGGCGGCGATGAGGCCCGCGTTGAAACTGTCACCGGCGCCCACGGTGTCCACCGGCTCCATGGGGACGGCGGGGACGCGGACGGTCCGGCCCGCCTCCCAGGCGAGCGCGCCCTCGGCGCCGTCCTTGACGGCGACGAGCGGGCCGAACGCGCCCAGCCGGGCGGCGGCCTCCTCAACGGACGACGGAAGCGGGTGCGGGGTGGCGAGGCGGGCGGCGATCGCGACGGCCTCGGCGGCGTTGGGGAGGAAGACGTCCACCTCCGGGAGCACGCCGGCCAGGCCGTCCCACGCGCCCGCAGGGTCGTCGTTGGTGTCGAGCGACGTGCTCGCGCCGCTCGCGCGCTCCTCCGCCAGGAGGCCGGGCAGACCGGCCGCCAGCGCCGGTTGCAGGAAATAGGAGGACACGTGCACGTGGCGGGCCAGGCCGCGCGGCACGTCGTCCACGGTCAGGTCGGGCAGGCAGCCGGGCGAGGTGAGGATCGCCCGGTCATGGCCGTCGGCGAGCACCACGGTCATGGCCGTCGGCGTGGGGCCGACGACGCAGTGCGTGACGTCGACGCCGCGCGCGGACAGGGCGTCCAGGACGAACCGCCCGGCGGCGTCGTCCCCTACCCGTCCCGCGAACGCCACCCGCAGGCCCAGGCGGGCGGCCCCGCACGCGGTGATCGCCCCGGAGCCGCCGAGTACGAGGTCGCCGCCGGAGACGAGTTGCTCGCGCTGGCCGTAGGCGAGCCGCCTGGGCGCGCCGGAGAGCACCACGTCGGGGTTGACGTCGCCGATGACCAGCAGGTCGAACGCGGGTGCCGGAGCAGGGGGGTCGGATGGGGAGGGGCGCATGTCACTCCTCGCGAACGTACGGTTCGGGACAAGTGGCGCTGCGCGCTGTTCCGCACTCTCCGATCCGCGCCCGTGCCGGGGGCGCCGGAGTGGCGTGGCCCATAACTGTAGGACGTCACGCCAGCACGCTCGACCGTGCCTCCCTCCTGGTTGCCGATAGAATTGCGCGTTCTTGCTCTTTTGTCCAGAGTTTGGCGCACCAAATAATCATGCGCGGGTCCATTCCGCGCAGCCGCCGGTCGAGAACGCCTTGTCGGTCGGCTGGATGGTGACGGTGGCAGGGCCGGTCGGCATGCCCGAGGTGATGACGTCGTCGAGGCCGGCGTCGGCGCTGCGCATCCGGGCCCAGAAGCACATGGAGAAGCCGGACGTCGGGCCGGTGGTGCGGTAGGTGCCGGGCTGGATGTCCGTGCCGACGACGAGGGTGCGGAGGGAGGCGGGGTTCACGCCGGTCCCGGCGGACGCGCCGCCGCTCGGCACGACCCCGGGCTGGGTCACGGGCGGGCCAGTGGTGGGCCCGGTGGTGGGCCCGGTGGTGGGCCCGGTGGTGGGCGGGTCGCTGGTGGGCGGCCCAGAGGTGGGGGGCTCTGTGGTTGGGGGACCCGTGGTGGGGGGATCCGTGGTGAGGGGGTCGGTGGCGGGGGGATCAGTGCCCTCGACGGTCACCGTCACCGCCGGCTCGGGCTCCGCGTCCGCGCCGTCGCCGGTGCCGGCCGCGCCGAAGCCCACGAAGACGCCCAGCAGGAAGCCCAGCAGCGCGGCGAGCCCGGACACCAGCAGGATGATCGGCGGGCTGCTGGTCGCGCGCGGGTATTCGGGTAAGTATCCGGGGGGAGGCGGCGGCCCGTACGTCACGGGTCCCAGCGTCCCACCCCTGTCAACGGTGCAGGTAGTCGACGAGCGACGCCTTCTCCGTCTCCAGCTCCTCGATGGCGCTCTTGACCACGTCGCCGATGCTGACGATGCCCGCCAGGCGGCCGTTCTCGACGACCGGCATGTGACGGAAGCGCTGCTCGGTCATGATCTGCCGCAGCGCCTCGACGTTCTCACCGGGGCCGACGGTCTGCACGTCGGTGGTCATGATGGCGGAGACCGGCTCCTCCAGCACGCCCGCGCCGCGCTCGTTCAAGTGGCGGACCACGTCGCGCTCGGAGGCGATGCCCTCGATGGTGAAGCCGTCCGTGGAGATCACCACCGCTCCGATGTTGTGCGCGGCGAGCTGCGCGAGCAGTGCCCGGACGGACGCCGACGGCGGCATGGTCGTCACGCGGCTGCCTTTGACGCGCAGGATCGTCCCGATGAGCATGTGGCATCACCTCTGCCTCGGTGTTCCTTCTTCTGCCCCCAAGGCAAACAAGCCGGTGGGGAGCCCGTCAACCCGTCCCGTAGGCTGCTTGCCGGACCCCCTCCATTACCTGTACCGATTCATCACTTGACCAGGGACACAGTGAGATGACCGAGCCGCTGAACATCGGAAGCCATGACCTGCCCGTCACCGACGAACTTGCCGCCTTCATGCGGACGGGCTGGGCGGACACCCGGCGCACCGACGTGACGGCGCTGCCGATCGCGCCCTGGGCCGCCAAGCGCCGCGCCGCGCTCGCCTCCCGCTTCCCCGGCGAGCGGCTGGTGATCCCGGCGGGCACGCTCAAGGTGCGCAGCAACGACGCCGACTACCGGTTCCGGCCGCACAGCGCGTACGCGTACCTGACCGGCGCCGGCGAGCCCGACGACGTGCTGGTGATCGAGCCGTCCGGCGAGAGCGTGCTCTACCTGCGGCCGCGCTCGCCGCGCGGCGAGGGCCAGGAGTTCTACCGCGACCGCCGCTACGGCGAGTTCTGGGCCGGCCGCCGTCCCGACCTGGCCGAGGCCGCCGAGCTCTACCAGGTGGAGTGCGCCCACATCCGCGACCTCGACCTCGGCCGCGACCTCGACCGGCCGGCCCGGGTGCTGCGCGGCGTGGACCCGTCGGTGGACGCCCGCGCGCCGCGCGGCGGCGGCGACGCCGAGCTGGAGACGTTCCTGTCGGAGATGCGGCTGGTCAAGGACGAGTGGGAGCTGGGCGAGCTGCAGCACGCCGTGGACGCGACCGCGCGCGGCTTCGAGGACGTCGTGCGCGCCCTCCCCCAGGCGCTGGCCCACCCGCGCGGCGAGCGTTACCTGGAGGGCGTGTTCGGGCTGCGGGCCCGCCTTGAGGGCAACGCGATCGGCTACGAGAGCATCGTCGCCTCCGGCGCGCACGCCTGCGTGCTGCACTGGATCCGCAACGACGGCCGGCTCGACGGGAACGACCTGCTGCTGCTGGACGCGGGTGTCGAGAGCGACACCCTCTACACCGCCGACGTGACCCGCACCTTCCCTCTGTCGGGGCGTTTCACGCCGGCGCAGCGGCAGGCGTACGAGCTGGTGTACGAGGCCCAGAGCGCGGCCATCGCCACGCTGCGCCCCGGCGCCCGTTTCCGCGACTTCCACCTCGCGGCCATGCGGGTGATCTCTGACGGCCTGCGGGACTGGGGCCTGCTGAAGGGCTCGACCGACGAGCTGATGGAGACCGGTCTCTACCGCCGCTACACGTTGTGCAGCAGCGGCCACATGCTCGGCCTGGACGTGCACGACTGCGCCCGCTCCCGCAGCGAGGTCTACCTGGACGGCGTCCTGGAGGAGGGCCACGTGCTGACCGTCGAGCCGGGCCTGTACTTCCAGCCGGACGACCTGACGCTGCCCGAGGAGCTGCGCGGCATGGGCATCCGCATCGAGGACGACCTCACGGTCACCGCCGACGGGGCCGTGCTCATGTCGGCCGCGCTCCCCCGCCACCCCGACGAGATCGAGTCGTGGATGAGCGGCCTGGCGTAACGAAGCGGCCACGTTTCACCCGGTGCTGACAAGGCGCGGCCGGCGCCTCATAGCTTTCCCGCAAATTCTGACGAAAGCGTCGACTACTGGACACCCCGTCAGTAGGGTGGCTGATCCGTAGGCGGCGGAGGTGGTCAGCGCATGGCCGTGCCCGGATCGGCGTCTGGATTCGCGTCCGGATTCGCGTCTGGATTCGTCGGGCGCAAGGCCCGCTCGATGCTCGGGCAGGTCGGCGATCTGTTCGTCATCGCCCTGGAGGGCCTGCGGCGCAGCTGGGACGTCAAGAGCTGGTGGTGGGAGTTCGTCGACCAGTGCTGGTTCCTCGCCCGCGTCACCAGCGTCCCGGTGCTGCTGGTCTCCCTGCCGCTCGGCGCGACCGTGGCCCTCCAGGTGGGCGAGCTGGCCTGGCAGCTCGGCGCCGGCTCGGCCACCGGCAGCGCGGTGTTCGTCGGCCTCATCCGCGAGGTGGCGCCGCTGGCCAGCGCGCTGCTGATCGCCGGGGCCGGCGGCAGCGCCATGACCTCCGACATCGGCGCCCGGCACATCCGGGACGAGCTGTCGGCCATGGAGGTCATGTCCGTCAACCCGATCCACCGCCTGGTCACGCCGCGCATGTGGGCGGCCAGCACGATCGCGGTGTGCCTGTGCCCACTGGTCATCCTGGCGGGCGCGAGCGGCGGCTACTTCTTCAACGTCGTGGTGCAGGGCGTCACGCCCGGCGCGTACTTCGACGGGGCGCTGTCCCTGGTGGTCTCCTCCGACCTGTACGTCACGCTGTTCAAGGCGTGGATCTTCGGCTTCATCGCCGCCGCCGTGGCCTGCTACAAGGGCATGACCTGCGCGACCAGCCCGGTCGGCGTGGGGCGGGCAGTCAACCAGGCGACCGTGGTCACGTTCATGCTGGTGTTCGCGTTCAACTACGTGATCTCGGCGGTGTACTTCCTCGCCTATCCCCCGAGGTCCCTGTGATGGTGTCGCGGACCGCGGGTCTGCGGCTCGCCCACCGGGGGCGGGATCTCGCCGAACGGTTCGCCGGGCTGGCCGACTGGCCGCTGTTCGTGGGGAAGGTGCTCTTCTACTGCGTGCGCGACGTCGTCCTGCGGCTGCGTTACTTCAAGGTCGTCATCCGGCAGGTCAGCGACGTCGTGGTGGGGGTCGGGGCGACCGTCATCGGCGGCGGCATGGTGTTCGTGGTGTTCACCATGGCGTTCGTCGTGGGCGCGACCGTCGGCCTGCAGGGCTACCAGGGGCTGCAGGCCATCGGCGCGGAGTCGTTCATGGGGCTGGTCGGCAGCTTCGCGAACGTCCGCGAGATCACCCCGATCATCGCGGCGACGGCGCTCGCGGCGCAGGTGGGCTCGTCGTTCACGGCCGAGCTCGGCGCGATGCGGATCTCGGAGGAGATCGACGCGCTGGAGGTGATGGGCATCAACGCCTTCACCTATCTCATCTGCACCCGCGTGGTGGCGGCGCTGCTGGCGCTCATGCCGATCTATCTGATCGCGTTGTTCGCCAGCTTCTTCGCCACCCGGCTCATGTGCACGGCGCTGTTCGGGCTCGCGCCCGGCGTCTACGACTACTACTTCTATCTGTACCTGCCGGTCAGCGACATCCTGTTCAGCGTCGCCAAGGTCGGTGTGTTCGCCTTCGCGGTCATCGTGATCCACTGCTACCACGGCTACCACGCCACGGGCGGGCCGGTGGGCGTGGGGGTGGCGGCGGGCCGTGCCATCCGCCAGTCGATCGTCACGATCGTGCTGCTCAACCTGCTGCTGTCGTACCTGTTCTGGGGCGGCGGCGGCAACATACCGCTGACGGGGTGAGCCGGTGGCCCGATTCGAACTTCCCCTCGCCGCCCGGGTGGGCATCGCCTTCGCCGTGCTCGCGGTGCTGGCCGCGGCGGGAATCGTCGTGGTGCGTACGGCCACCGAGGCGGCCGGGACGCGGATCGACGCGGTGTTCGCCCGCGCCGGGCAGGGCCTGGACACCAACTCGCCGGTCAAGATCCGCGGCATCACGGTGGGCGACGTGACCGGCGTCTCCCTCGACGCCAAGGGCCGCGCCGTGGTCACCATGCACGTCCGGCCGGAGGTGCGGGTGCCCGTCTCCGCGTCCGCCTCCGTCGAGCCCAGCTCGGTGTTCGGCCCCAAGTACGTCGCGCTCGTCCCCGGCCCGGACGAGGCCACCGGCCCCTTCCTCGCCTCCGGCGCGGTCATCACGAACACCACGGGACCGCTCGACCTGTCCGACACGCTCGGTGCCGCCTACCGCGGCCTGGACGCGATCGACCCGCGCGAGGTCACCGTCATCGTCCACACCCTGGCCCGCGGCCTGGACGGCGAGGGCGACAACCTGCGCGAGCTGATCGGCGACGCCGGCACCCTCGTCGGCGTCGCCCACCGCCGGCGCGACCTCGCCCGGCGGTTCCTGCGCGACACCGCCGCGCTCGGCACGGCCCTGTCGGACAAGGGCGACGAGCTGATCTCCATCTCCTCCGATGTCAACGTCATCACTCCCGACCTGCTGAGACGCGCCGACAAGGTACGCGCCCTGCTGGAGGAGACGACCTCGATCGCCGGCCAGGGCGCGCACGGCCTGCGCGCGCACCGCCAGGACCTGCGGGCCGGGGTGCACTCCGCCGAGCGGGTGGCCGCGCTCATCTACGCCCAGCTCGGCCTGGCCGGGGACGGCGTACGCGGCCTCAACCGGCTGCTCGACCTGCTCAACGAGCTCGTCGAGGCCCCCGGTCCTGGCGGCAGGAACCAGCTCCAGGTGGAGGCGTTCGTGGAGACCGACGTCTGCGAGCTGATCGTCGGCGCCTGCGGCCCGACCGACGGGAGGCGCTGAGATGGGCGTCTCCGCCGAGCGGTCCCGCCGCCGCTGGACGTTCCTGCGCTTCGCGCTGTTCCTCGGGCTGACCGTGACGCTGATCGTGGTGATCGGCGTGCAGATCGCCCGGGTCGGCGGCGGTGGCGGCTACCGCGTCGTGGCCGCGTTCGACGACGTGTCCGGGCTGGCCGAGGGCGACCAGGTGAAGATCGCCGGCGCGCCGGTGGGCCGGGTCGAGGACATCAGGGTCGTGGACGGCCGCGCCGAGGTCACCATGGAGGTGCAGGACGCGGTCCGGGTGCCGGCCGACACCGAGGCGGCGATCCGCTGGCGCAACGCGATCGGCCAGCGCGTGGTCTACCTGCTGCCCGGCACCGCCCCCGGCCGGCTGCCGCCCGGCGGCCGGATCGCGCGCACCTCGTCCGTCGTGGACGTCGGGCAGCTCGTCAGCGACCTCGGCCCGCTGACCCGCAGCCTCGACGCCGAGCAGATCAACCAGCTCCTGACCGCCGCCGCGGCCGCGCTCAAGGGCAACGAGCGCAACCTCCCGCGGCTGCTGGACAACGTCGACGCCATCACCACCACGGTCAGCGAACGCCGGCAGACGATCGAGGGGCTGCTCAAGGACTACGCGACCGTCAGCGACGTGGTCGCCCGCCGGGACGTGCAGATCGAGCGGCTCGTCGACAACCTCGTCACGCTGACCGAGGCGTTCGCCGCCAACCGCAGGCTCGTGGACGACTCGCTGGTGGAGCTGTCGGCGACCGTGCACACCGCCGACCAGGTGCTCGGCAGGAACGCCGGGGAGCTGGGCGCGCTCGTGGACAACCTCCAGGGGCTGACCGGCGGCGTCCGGCGGCACGTGGGCGAGATCGACCGGACGGTGAACACGCTGCAGCCGGTGCTCTCGCGGGCGTACTCGACGGTGGACCGGGGCCGCTACTTCGTCACCGCCGTGCCCTGCCTGGCGCTGGGGCCGGCGCCGTGCCCGTACGGGGTGCAGACGCCGCCGCCGCTCCGCAACACGCGCGTGCAGAACGCCGACGACCTGCGCAAGCTGATGGTGGGCCGCTGATGCCGCTCAAATCCTTTCGGGACCGCGACAAGCACGCCGTCGGCCTGGTGTCGATGGTGACGCTCGGCGCGATCCTCGTCGTCACGTTCCTGGTGGGCAACCTGGGGCTGCTGGAGGGCGGCTACACGGTCTCGGGCGTGTTCGCCGACTCCGGCGGGCTGCGGACCGGCAACGACGTGCGGGTGGCCGGGGTACGGGTCGGCAAGGTGACCGAGGTGCGCGCCGACTACGCCCGGGGCCAGGTCGTCGTCACCTGGCGGGTGGACGACGGCGTACGGCTCGGCCGCGCCACCCGGGCCGACATCGCCCTGTCGAACCTGCTCGGCGGCCGTTACGTCAAGCTGTCCGGCGCCGTGGCGGCCCCCTACCTGGACCAGCTCCCCGAGGCGCAGCGGCGCATCCCCCTGGACCGGACGGGCGTGCCGACGCTGGTCAACGACGCCATCAACGACGCCACCCGGCTGGTGAAGCGGCTCGACACCGACGCCGTGGACGACCTGCTGAGCGAGCTGAACAAGGTGGACCTGTCCAAGAAGGGCCGGCTGACCCGGCTGCTGCGCAACATCGGCGACCTGTCGGACACGATCAGCAAGAGCGAACCGCAGCTCCAGCGGCTCCTCGACAACGGCAACAAGATCATGGACGTCCTGAAGAAGAAGGACAAACAGCTCGTCCGGCTCATCGACGCCATCGAGGTCATGCTGGGCGAGCTGCGCAAACGGCGCAACGAGCTGCGCACCCTGCTCGGCGACGGCAGCGACCTCGTGCAGAGCACCACGCGGCTGATCAGCGAGCACGAGCGCGCCCTCGTCCAGGTGCTCGACGACAACGCCGCCATCACGACCCGGCTCAGCGGCAGCAACAAGGAGTTCAACGCGCTCCTCGCGTGGGCGGGCCCGACCTTCACGGGCCTCGCCACGATGGGCGGCCAGGGCCCGTGGCTGGAGGCCATCGCCACGGGCCTCGGTCCCATCAACCCCGAGGTGCTGGCCGCGGTGGCGAAGGACAGGGCCAAGGACAGGAAGGACGACCGGTGAGGCGGCTGGCGGCGGTCCTGACGGTGTGGGCGCTGCTGGCGTCCGGGTGCTCGGTGCTGGGGGCGCAGCCGTACCGGCTGACGGCGGTCTTCAGCGCCGCGCCCGCCCTGTACGAGCAGGCGCGGGTCAAGGTCATGGGCCTCGACGCCGGCTACGTCGAGAGCATCCGCGTCGACGGCGACCGGGTGCGCGTGAGCCTGCTGGTGGACCGGGAGGTGCCGCTGCCGGCGGACGTCCGCGCCGTGGTCGCGCCGCAGAACACCCTCGGCGAGCGGAACGTCGTGCTCCACCCGCCGTGGCGGCCCGGCGACCGGCGGATCGCGGCCGGCGCCACGATCCCGCTGGAGCGCACCGAGCTGCCGGTGGAGATCGACGACGCGCTCGACGCGTTCACCAAGCTGACCGACGCGCTCGACTCCGACAAGCTGGGCGACACGGCGGGCGACCTGGCCCGCAGCGTCAGGGGCCGCGGCAAGACGATCAACAACGCGATCGCCGACACCGCCGAGCTGACCGGCACCCTCGCCAAGCAGGACCAGCAGCTCATCGACCTGGCCAAGGGCCTCAACAGGATCGCCACCACGCTCAACGAGCGCGAGAGCCAGGTGACCGGCGCCATCGACTCCTTCTCCGAGGCCAGCGCCATCCTCGCCGAGGAGCGGCGGCGGCTGCGCGGCTTCATCGCCGGCATGGCCGACTTCGTCCGGCGCGGCGACGTGCTCATCGAGCAGTACTCCACCCGGCTGCCGCAGGCCGCGGGGACGCTGGCCGAGCTGGTCCTGACGCTGCGGGCCAACAGCGAGTCCGTCGCGCGGGCGGTCAAGGGCGCGGCCGACTTCGCCGACGTGCTCGTCGACTCCTGGGACAGGAAACACCACGTGCTGAAGATCCGGGTCGTGCTCAACGCGCTCACCAGGGCGTGGCTGCAGCCGCTGTTCGACGCGCTGAAGCTGGGGCCGGTGCCGTGCCTGCCGGGCGGGCTCAGCAACTGCCCCTTCGAGAGGAGACGGCGATGAGGGCCCGCCTGCCGGCCGCGCTGCTCGCGCTGCTCATGACCGCGTCCTGCTCGCTGCCGACGCCGGGCGCCACGACCGGCGAGCTGACGCTGCACGCCGTCTTCGACGACGTGCAGAGCCTGGTCACGGGGCACAGCGTGCAGATCGCCGACGTACGGGTCGGCACCGTCACCGGCATCCGGCTCCAGGGCTACCGGGCCAGGGTCACCATGTCGGTCCAGGCCGCGCACCGGGTGCCGCAGGGCAGCACCGCCACCGTCGCGAAGACGTCCGTGCTGGGCGAGAACTACGTGCTGCTCACCCCGCCGCCGGGCAAGGACCTGACCACCGGGCCGTACCTCGCCGACGGCGCCACCATCGCCGAGACCTCCGTCGAACCGGACATCGAGCAGGTCACCGCCAGGGCCGGGCCGCTCATCGAGGCACTCGGCGCGCAGGACGTCAACGCCATACTCGACGCCGCCTCGACCGCGTTCGCCGGGCAGGGCGACCAGGTCAACCGGCTCATCAGGCAGACCGCCGAGGTCACCGACGCCTACGCCGCCGCCCGCGCCGACCTCGCCACCACCATCGACGCGCTGGCCCGGCTGGGCGACGACCTGGCCGAGGGCAGCGCCGAGCTGGACCGGCTGCCCGGCACGCTCGCCGCGGCCACCTCCCGGCTCGCGCACGGCCGCCGGCACATCAAGACGACCGTGATCGCCCTGACGAAGCTGGCCAGGGAGGCCAACCTCACCGTCTACCCGCGCCACGCCGCCCGGCTGCGTACGCTGCTGCGCGAGCTGGAGGCCGTCTCGTCGTCGATGCAGCGCGGCAAGGAGGACCTCAAGAGGCTGGTGAACGAGCTCCAGGAGTTCATCGACGCGCCGCCGATCGTGGTCAACGGGCAGATGCTCACCTACCTCTGGCTGAAGGGCCTGCTGCTGCCCGCCCCCGCCCCCTCCTCCGGCGGCGGCGACCCGCCCGCGGCCGACGGGCGCGGGGACTTCCGCCTGCTGCTGGAGCCGCCGCGATGAGGCACCGCATCTACCTGAACCTCGGCTTCTTCGTGCTGCTCGGGATCGTCATGACGGTCTGGGCGTTCAGCACCATCATCCGGCTGGACGTCATCGAGCGGCCGTACCGGGTGTCGGCCGAGTTCGTCTCCTCCCCCGGGCTGGTACGCGGGTTCGACGTGGCGTACCTGGGGGTGCGGGTCGGCAAGATCGGCGACGTGCGGCTCGCGCCCGGCCGGATCGTCGTCGGGCTCGACCTCGACCGGGACGTACGGCTCCCGAAGGGCGTGACGGCCGAGGTCCGGCGCAAGTCGGCGGTCGGGGAGCCGTACGTGGAGCTGTCACCGCCGCCGACCGGCGTCCGCGGGCCGGTCCTCGCGGCCGGGGACACGATCCCGCTGACGAGGACGGCGGTGCCGCTCGACTACAAGCGCCTGTTCGAGGGCGTCGGCAAGCTGCTGAACGCCGTACCGCCCCGCGACGCCAAGACCATCACCCACGAGCTGGCCGTCGCGCTCGACGGGCGGGCGCCCACGATCCGCAACCTCATCGAGGACGCCCACTCGCTCACCGGGACGCTGGCCGACAACGCCGACGCGCTCGACGAGCTGGCGGTGCAGCTCACCCGGCTCACCCACACCCTGGCCGGGCGGAAGGACGCCCTCGCCTCCGGGATCGGCGACCTCAGCACGGTGACGGCCGCGCTGCGGGCCTCGCGTACCGACCTCAACGCCTTCCTCGACCAGGGGCCGGGGGTGTTCGCCCAGCTCGACGCGGCCATCAAGCGGTCGCGGCCGGGGTTCTCCTGCCTGCTGACCGGGCTGGGGCTGCCGCACCGGCCCGCGTTCTCGGCCGCGACCGAACGCAACACCCACCACCTGCTCGCCATCGTGCCGACGGCGCTCACCCTGGCCGACGACATCAGCGAACGGCAGGGCGGCACCGTGTACGGGAAGGCGACGTTCATCTTCAGCGTGCCGGGCGGGCCGACCCCGGCCGAGGAGTACGCGGGGCCGCTCGGGCCGCCGTCCGTGCCCCGGGTGCGCGCCTGCCCGAAGCGGGCGGTCGCCGCCGACGTCCGGCACACCGGCGCCCCGGCCTCCCCCGACCCCGACCTCGACCCCGACCCCGACCCCGCCACCACGTCGCCGCCTGATCCCTCTTCTGCTGAACCGTCTCCCGAATCGCCGGACCAGGATGAGCTCGATCCCGGGACGCCCTCCCCCAGCGGGGCGGCCGCCCCGTCGTCCCGTACCCCGACGAACATCGTCCCGCTGATCGCCGCGATCTTCCTCGCCGTGGTGGCGAGTGGTGGCATCGTGGGCTGGACCGCGGCGGGCCGGGCGGCCCGCCGCCGTGAGGAGTCCGATTGACCCCCGACCAGGACCTCGCCCCCTCCCCCCACACCGACCCCACGGCATCCTCCCCAGAGCCCGAGGCGACGCCCACTCCTCCCTCCTCCGAATCCGAAGGGACGTCCGCTCCCCTCTCCCCTGACTCCGAAACGACGCCCGCTCCCCCTTCTCCCCCATCCGGAGGGGCACCCGCCGGTGGCGAGGGAAAGCGGCGCCGGGTCGTCCGCGCGAAGCTGGCCGGTGCGATGGCCGCCATGCTGGTGGTGGCGCTCGCCGCCACCGCCGGCCTCCAGTGGTACGCCGCGGCCCGCGCCGACGAGGCCCGCACCGCGCTGGAGGCCGAGCGGGCGCTGCGCCTGGAGGTGTCCGGCGCGGCGAGCGCGTTCAGCACGTCCTTGCTGAGCTACGACTATCGCGACCTCCAGTCCACCCGCTCCACCCTGAGCACCCAGGCGACGGGCGACTTCCTCACCACCTACGACACCGCGTTCGGCGGCGCGATGGCGCAGGTCATCGTCAAGCTGAAGGCCGTCGCCCAGGCCACGGTCCGCGAGGTCTACCTGGCCGACGTGGACGAAGCCACGGCGCACGCGATCGTCGTCGTCGATCAGCAGGTGAACACCTCGGAAGCGATCCGCTCGGTGAAGGATTCGCACCTTAAGATCGCTCTTGTGAAGGAGAAGGGCGTCTGGAAGGTCCGCGACGTCACCGTGCTCGGCGCCGCCTCGGACGACCAGTACGCACTCGACGACGGCAAGAACGACGGCAAGAAGAAGGACTGACGATCGGCGCTCTGGCGATGGGCGGCCACCCCGGCGAGGTGCGCGCGCCCGAACACTGGCTCACCGAGGTGGAGCGCGAACGTGCCGCGCGGTTCCGGTTCGAGGCGGACCGTGACACGTTCGTCGCCGCCCACCTGCTCGTCCGGCTCTGCGCGGCGGCCGCGCTCGACGCCGACCCGGCCGCGCTGACGCTGCTGCAGATCTGCGACGTGCACGGCCCCGGCCACGGCAGGCCGTACGTCGAACAGGCCCCCGAGCTGGGCGTGAGCCTCAGCCACACCCGCGGGTACGTCTGCGCCGCGGCCGGCCCCGGCAAGGTCGGCGTGGACGCCGAGCGCGTGCCGCCGGGCCCCCTGGACGAGGCGCTGGCCGAGCGCGTGCTCACCCCGCGCGAGCGGGCCGAGGTCACCGGCAACGACGAGCTGATGCGGTGCTGGACCCGTAAGGAGGCGCTGATCAAGCGGGGCGAGCTGTCGCTGGACCAGCTCGACCGCGGCGGCGACGACCTGGACGGCCGCCACCTGCTGGAGTGGACGGCCGGCCCGGACATCAGGGTGGCGGTCGTCACGGACCTCCCGGCCCGCCGCGTGCCGATCCCGAGCCTGGGCTAGCCGGAGGTACGGCGGGTGGGGGTGGGGTCGAGGAAGACCAGCCTGACGATGGGGAACTCCCCGCGCAGCCGCCGGTCCACCTCGTCGCAGGCGATCTCGACGCCGGCCGCGGTGGCCTCGTCCCTGAAGTCGATCTTGGCGGCGACCAGCACGTCGCCGGGGCCGATCATCATGGTGAGCAGCTCGACGACGTCCTCGACCTCGGGCTGGGCCAGGAGCACCGCGCGGATGCCGGTCTCCACGCCGGGCGGCGCGGCCTGCCCGACGAGCAGCGACAGGTTGGCCTGGATCAGGGTGAGCGCGGCCAGCAGCAGGAGCAGGCCGATCGCGACGGAGGCCAGGCCGTCCCACAGGGCCGACCCGGTGAGCTGGGAGCCGAGCAGCCCGCCGCCCGCGATCACCAGCCCGGCCAGCGCGGCCGCGTCCTCGAACACCACGGCCTTGAGCGCCGTGTCGGAGGTGATCCGCACCAGCCGCACCGGATGGATCCGGTAACGGGCCGCCTCGGCGCGCAGTTGACCGTACGCCTTGGCGAACGACAGGGACTCGATGACGAAGGAGACGGCCAGCACGAGGTAGGAAGGGACGAGGTTGCCGAGCTCCTCGCCGCGGCTGATCACGTGCACGCCGTGCGTGATGGAGAAGCCGGCGCCGCCGACGAGCGTGGCCACCGCCGCCATCATCGCCCAGACGAACCCGGCCTTGCCGTACCCGAACGGACGACGCCGGTCCGCGGGCCGGCCCGAGCGGCGGATCGCGACCAGCAGCAGGATCTCGGTGACGGTGTCGGCGGCCGAGTGCGCGGCCTCCGACAGCATGGCCGCCGAGCCGCTGAACAGGCCGGCGACCAGCTTGGCCAGCGCGATCGCCAGGTTCGCCGCCCCGGCCACGAGCACCGTGCGGAGGCTCTCCCCACCCTTCTCCGCCGGCCTCTCCCCCATGCCGTTCACTCTACGTACGCTAATCTTGAGATCATGAGCGCCCCTCGCTGGCTGTCATCCGCCGAACAGCGTGCCTGGCGCACGCACCTGGCGCTGCACAAACTGCTCATGCACCGGCTCGACCGCGAGCTGCAGGAGTTCTCCCTGTCGCTCAACGACTACGAGATCCTGGTCAACCTGTCGGAGAGCCAGGGCCGCCGGATGCGCATGAGCGACCTGGCCGACGCCACGATCCAGTCCCGCAGCCGCCTGTCGCACCAGATCTCCCGCATGGAGGCCAAGGGCCTGGTCAAGCGGGAGGACTGCCGTGACGACCGGCGGGGCACGTTCGCGGTGCTGACGGACGAGGGCTGGGAGACCATCCAGCGGGTGGCGCCGTTCCATGTGGCGAGCGTGCGCGAGCACTTCGTGGACCGGCTCACCGACGAGCAGCTCGAAGCGATCGAGGCGGCGTACGCGCCGCTCGTGGAGCAGCTGAAGAAGCTGCGCTGACGGCGACTGTGCCCGGTCCCGGGCCGACATCCAACCGATATCCGCGACCGCGCGCGGCCTCCGCCGCCGGTCGCTACGATCCGCTCATGCTCAGAAGACTTCTGATCGTGGCGGTTCTCGCGCTCGCGTCGGCCTGCTCGTCGGGCGGCGGCGGCGAGCCCGCGCTGCCCGCCGGCCCCGACCTGATGAAGAAGGCCGCCGAGGCCATGACGACGGTCAAGTCGGCCGCCTTCTCCATCGCCACCGAAGGCAAGCCGGAGGTGCCGCTGCAGAAGGCCGACGGCAGGCTCACCGCCGGCGGCGACGCCGACGGCACGCTCACGATCTCCATCCTGGGCAACCTCCAGGAGGTCACCTTCGCCCTCGTCGGCGACACGGTGCATTTCAAGGGTCCGACGGGCGGCTTCCAGAAGATGACCAGGCAGCAGCTCGCGCAGTTCTACGACCCGTCGGTGATCCTGGAGCCGACGAAGGGCATCGCGAAGATGCTGTCCTCGGCGACGAACCCGCAGGTCGAGGGCGTCGAGAACGGTGCCTACCGGGTGGCGACGACGTTCCCGGCCCAGGTGGTCAAGGACATCGTGCCGGGGGTCACGCAGGACGTGAACGGCAAGGTCTGGATCGACCAGGCCAGCAGCAGGCTCAGCAAGGCCAGTCTGCCGTTGCCCGGCGGCACCGTGACGGTGTCGTTCAGCGACTACGACGCGCCGGTCACGATCACGCCGCCCGCCGGATGATGGCCGTCGCCCGCCGGGTCGCGCTCGGCGCGGGGGGCGCGGTGGTGCTGCTGGCCGCGCTCGACGCGTACGTGGTGGTGACCGTCCTCATCGAGATCGCCAGGGACGTCGGCGTGCCGCTCAACCGTCTGGAGCGGGCCACGCCGATCGTCACCGGGTTCCTGCTCGGCTACATCGCGGCGATGCCGCTGCTCGGGCAGCTCTCCGACCGTTACGGGCGGCGGCCGCTGATCCACGCCTGCCTGGCGGTGTTCGCGCTCGGGTCGGTGCTGACGGCGCTGGCGGCCGGCGAGACGATGGTGGTGGCCGGGCGCACCGTGCAGGGCATCGCCGGCGGGGCGTTGCTGCCGATCACGATGGCGCTCATCGGCGACCTGTGGGAGGAGCGGGAGCGGCCGGTCGCGCTCGGCGCGGTCGGCGCGGCGCAGGAGCTGGGCTCGGCGCTCGGCCCCCTCTACGGCGGGCTGCTGGCGCAGATCCCGGCGTTCGCGGTGGCGGGCGTGGAGCTGGGCGGCTGGCACGCCATCTTCTGGGTCAACGTGCCGCTGGCGGCGCTCGCGGCCGTGGCGGTCCACTTCACCGTCCCCGGCCGCCCCGCCCGCCCAGTGGGAGGTACGGCCCTCCGCGTGGACGCCGTGGGCGGCGCCCTGCTGGCCCTCGCCCTGGCCCTGCTCGTCATCGGCCTGTACAACCCCGACCCGGCCGAGGCGTTCCTGCCGCCCTGGGGAGTGCCGCTGATCGCGGCGGGCGCGGTGGCCGCCGGGGTCTTCGTCTGGTGGGAGATCCGCTCTCCCGTACGCATCCTCGACCTGTCCGGCGTCCCCAAGGGGCCGCTGCTGGCGACGCTGGGCGTGAGCTTCCTCGCGGGGGCGGCGCTGCTGGTCACGATGGTGTTCGTGCCGTTCACCGCGCAGACGCTGCTCGACCGGGACGAGCTGGGCGCGGCGTTCGTCCTGGCCCGCTTCCTGATCGCGCTGACCGTCGGCGCGCTGCTCGGCGGGGTGCTCTCCCGCCGGCTGGGCGAGCGCGTGGTCGCGGTGGCGGGCATGGTGGTCGCGGCCGCCGGCTACGGGCTGATGAGCCGCTGGCCGCTGCGGCTGGCCGAGGCGGGCCTGGCCGTGGACGCCGCCCTGGTGGTGGCCGGGCTGGGCCTCGGCGTGGTGATCGCCCCGGTGTCGTCGGCGGTGCTGCGCGCCAGCCGGGCCGACCAGCACGGGGTGGCCTCGGCGGCGGTCGTGGTGGCCAGGATGATGGGCATGCTGATCGGCATCGCGGCGGTGTCGGCGTGGGGGTTCCACCGGTTCCAGTCGCTCACGGCCGACCTGGACACGCCGCTCCCGTTCGGCGTGGACGCCGCGACCTACCAGCGGCAGCTCGCCGAGTACACCGGCCAGGTGCAGGCGGCGCTGCACGTGGAGTACACCGAGATGTTCCTCGTGACGGCGTTCGTCTGCCTGGCGGGCGCGGTGGCCGCCTTCCTCATGCCGCGCCGCCTTGCCGGGCGGGTCCCCGCGCCGGCCCCGGACCCGGCGGCGGAGACCCGCTGACCGGGACCGGGGCCGGCGCGCCGGTCAGGGCGACAGGCGGTGGAGGTCGCGGGGGAAGGCGGTGGTCTCGCGGATGTTGGCCGCGCCCGTCAGCCGGGCCGTCCAGCGTTCCAGGCCCAGCGCGAACCCGCCGTGCGGCGGCATGCCGTACCTGAACGCCTGCAGATACCCCTCGTACGGCTCCACCGGCTCCCCGCGGGCGGCCAGCGCCGCCGTGTAGTCCTCGTACCGGTGCAGCCGTTGCCCGCCCGTCACCAGCTCCAGCCCGCGGAACAGCAGGTCGAAGCCGTTGGAGTAGGCGGGCCTCGCGGGGTCGGGGTGGGTGTAGAACGGCCGTTTGGCCATGGGGTAGCCGGTGACGAACAGGAACTCCGACCCGTGCTCCCGCAGCGCCCACTCCGACAGCCACCGCTCCTGCGCCGGGTCCAGGTCCGGCTCGCCCGAGGAGGTGAGCCGCTGCGCCTCGGTGAAGTGCACAGTCGGGATCTCGGCGGGCACGTCGGGCAGCGTCAGGCCGAGCAGTTCGACGGCCGGCGCGGCGCGGCGGCGCACCGACGCCAGCATGCCCGCCACGGCCTCGCGGAGCACGGCCATGACGTCCCGGTGGTCGGCGACGAAGCCCAGCTCGGCGTCCAGGCTGGTGTACTGGGCCAGGTGCCGCGCGGTGTCGTGCGGCTCGGCGCGGAAGACGGGCCCGACCTCGTAGACCCGCTCGAACACCCCCACCATCGTCTGCTTGTAGAACTGCGGCGACTGGGCGAGGTAGGCGCGCCGCCCGAAGTAGTCGATGCCGAAGACGTTCGCCCCGGACTCGGTGGCCGAGGCGACGATCTTCGGGGTGTGGATCTCGGTGAAGCCGAGCCGGTCGAGCGTCTCGCGGAACCCGGCCACGCTCGCCGCCGAGATCTCCAGCGGCGCCCGCAGCCGGGGGTGGCGGAGCGCGACCGGCGCGTGGTCGAGCACGGTCGGCAGCGCGGCGGGCACCACCGGCCGGTAGAGGTCGAACGGCGGCGGCGCGCCCGGCTCGGCCAGCACTTCGATCTCCGGCTCGGTCAGCTCGACGCCGCCGGGCGCCTGCGGCCGGGCGGTCACGGTGCCGGTGACCCGGACCACGCTCTCCTCCCCCGGCAGGCCGCTCCCGGTGACCACCTGGGCCAGGCCGGTGCGGTCGCGTACCACAAGGAAGGACACGGATTTCAGGTGCCGGCGGCGATGGACCCAGCCGGCGATCGTCACTCGTCGTCCGGTGTGCTCGGCGAGCTCAGCGGACAGGATACGAGAGATCATCACAGCTCCTCTGCAGGATGTGCGTGATCCCTTGGGAGTGCGGGGGAGAAGGGAACTCCCGGTGCCACCGCACTTTCGCCGCCCCGCCGGAGCGGCGCGGCCTCGAAGAGGACCCGATGACGGAGGTCAGGCCGGCGGGGCATTTCCTCCCCGCACTCAGGAGTGTCTTCGCCGTGGGGCTCGGGGCCGCCTTCACAGCTTCCGGCGGCTCTCTGGACCCGAGCGGGGCCGCGGCTACTCGGCTCCCTCAACGTGTTGCCGATCACTTTACGGCTGCGCGGGCCTCCGGGGCAAAGCGAGCGGGCGCTCCCGGTCTCCGGAAGCGCCCGCGCCCGTCACTTGTCCTTCTTGGGACGCTTTTCCCTGATCTTCATGGTGACCTCGATGGGCGAGCCCGCGAAGCCGAACTCCTCGCGGATGCGCCGCTCGATGAAGCGCCGGTAGGTGTCCTCCAGCCAGCCGGAGGTGAACAGCACGAACTTCGGCGGCTCGGTCGACGCCTGCGTGGCGAAGAGGATCTTCGGCTGCTTGCCGCCCCGCACCGGCGGCGGCGTCTGCTGCACCAGCTCGGTCAGGAACGCGTTGAGCCGCGCCGTCGGCACCCGCGTGGACCACGAGTCGAGCGCCTTCTCCAGCGCCGGGACCAGCCGGTCGACGTGCCGCCCGGTCTTGGCGGAGATGTTGACCCGCAGCGCCCACGGGGTGCGGACGAGCTGCCGGTCGATCTCCTTCTCCAGGTAGTAGCGGCGGTCCTCGTCGACGAGGTCCCACTTGTTGAAGGCGACCACCATGGCCCGCCCGGACTCGATGACCAGGCCGATGATGCGCAGATCCTGCTCGGTGAGCGTCTCGCTGGCGTCGATCAGCACGATCGCCACCTCCGAGCGCTCCAGGGCGGCGCGGGTGCGCATGGCGGCGTAGAAGTCGGCGCCCTGCAGCTCGCGGTCGCGCCTGCGGATGCCGGCGGTGTCGATGAAACGCCAGGTGCGCCCGCCCAGCTCGACCAGCTCGTCCACCGGGTCGCGGGTGGTGCCCGCCATCGGGTCGACCAGCACCCGCTCCTCGCCGGCGAGCTTGTTGAGCAGCGAGGACTTGCCGACGTTGGGCTTGCCGAGCAGCGCGATCCTGGCCGGGCCGCGCTCGGTCTCGAACGTGACGCGCGGCGTGTCGGGCAGCGCGTCGAGCACCACGTCGAGCAGGTCGCCGCTGGAGCGGCCGTGCAGGGCCGAGACGGGGTAGGGCTCGCCGAGGCCGAGCGCCCACAGCGCGGCGGCCTCGAGTTCGAGCTGCTGGTTGTCGACCTTGTTGGCGGCCAGCACGACCGGCTTGCCGGACTGGCGCAGCACAGCGCCCACGATCTCGTCGGCGTCGGTCGCGCCCACGGTGGCGTCCACCACGAACACGATCACGTCGGCCAGCTCGACGGCGACCTGCGCCTGCTCGGCGATGCGCAGGCCCATGCCGGTGGCGTCGGGGTCCCAGCCGCCGGTGTCGACGACGGTGAAGCGGCGGCCACGCCAGTTGGCCTCGTAGGTGACGCGGTCGCGGGTGACGCCCGGCACGTCCTCGACGACCGCCTCGCGGCGGCCGATGATGCGGTTGACCAGCGTGGACTTGCCGACGTTCGGGCGTCCTACGATGGCGACGACGGGCAGCGGAGCGCTGTCGCCGTGCTCGGTGATCTCAAGGTCGTCGAGCTCTGCCTCGACCCAGTCCCCCGTTGACACGATATTTCGTCCTTTGTGTGAGTACCGCGCCTGACATGGTCATCAGGCGCGCTCCTTGACCAGCCTCAGCACCTCCGCGATCACCTCGTCGAGGCTGAGCGCGGTGGTGTCGAGCTCGACGGCGCCATCCGCCATCGAGAGTGGGTCGGTCTTCCTCGTCGAGTCCAGGGTGTCACGCCTGGCCAACGCCTCCTGCTGTGCCTCGACCGTCGTGCCCGCCAGCTCGGCGGAACGCCTGCGGGCACGCGCCTCCGCGCTCGCCGTCAGGTAGATCTTGACGGGGGCGTCGGGGCAGACGACGGAGCCGATGTCGCGGCCCTCGACGACGATGCCACCGGCGCCGATGGCCTCCCGCTGGAGTGCGACCAGCCGCACCCGCACCTCGGGGACGGCGGCCACGACGGAGACCGCGCCGGTCACCTCGGCCTCCCTGATCGGCCCGCCGACGTCGACGCCGTCGACGTGGATGGCGGGCGCGTCGGGGTCGGTGGCGCAGACGATGCCCGGCTCGCCGCTGCGGGCCGCGATCGCGGCCGGATCGGCGAGGTCGACGCCCTGCTGGAGCATCCACCAGGTCATCGCGCGGTACATGGCCCCGGTGTCGAGGTAGCGCAGGCCCAGCGCGCGGGCGACCCCGCGCGACACGCTCGACTTGCCCGACCCCGAAGGTCCGTCCATGGCGACGACCAGACCGGTCACGGCCTCTCCCTCTTCACGTGTGTCCCGACCTGAAGAGGCTACCGCGTCCGGCTCAGTCGGCGATCCAGCTCCCGTGGAAGCCGAGCGGGACGCGGGCGGGAAGGTGCACGGTGGCGACCGGCTCGCCGGTGAAGTCGCGGGCCGAGACGATCACGAGGTCGGCCGCTCCCCTGTCCGGGTCGTTGACCAGCGTCATCACGTAGCCGTCGTCCTCGGCCTCGCCCTCGGGGACGAAGACCGGCTCGCCGACGTACGCCCCCCGCCCGAACTGCCGCGCCTCCTGCGTGCCGCGGACCAGGTCGTGCTTGATGAGGGTGTTGTCGAACGCCTCGTCCGGCAGGTCCTCCAGCCCCGTGTCGTGCGGGCTGACGATGTCGTTCAGCTCGCGGGCGGCGGCGGTGTAGCCGTAGCGGTGGGGCAGGCCGGTGCGCCGCTCGTCGATGCGCGGGAACTCCTGCGAGCGGTCGTCCAGCCGGGTCTGGGAGACCTTGCCGGAGGCCGGGTCGATGCGCCAGCGGTCGAGGGTGGGCGCGCCGCCGGCGTCGAGCCGGGCGTCCACGAACCTCTTGGGGTAGCGGATCACGTCCACCACCACCTCGTCGCCGTCGTCATAGGCGTTGACCGTGTGGAAGACCCAGCACGGCTCCACGTCGAACCAGCGCGTCTCGCCGCCGGCGCGGGGCAGCAGGCCGACGCGGGCGCCGTGGGCCTCGTTCCAGGCGTACGGCAGCGGCGTGCCCTTCTGGGCGTGCTCCATGCTGAACGTGACCGGCAGGTCGTAGAGGACGACAAAGCGCTCGGTGAGCGCGAAGTCGTGCAGCATCGGCGCGTCGGCGATCGGGATGTCGCGCACCTGCCGCACCGTGCCGTCGGGGCCGAGGACGAGGTGCTGGTGGTGGTCCCAGCCGAAGAAGTACGCCACCGCGTGCAGCTCGCCGGTGACCGGGTCGGCGTGGGTGTGGGCGGCGAACCCGCCCGGCAGGCCGCCGCCGAAGTCGCAGCTGCCGATCGTCTCCAGCTCGTAGCTCAGCTCGTACGGCAGCGCGCCCGCCTCCACGGTCGCGAACGTGCGCCCGGCCAGCCCGATGACGTGCGTGTTGGGGGCGAAGTCCATGCCCGCGTGCACGGGTCCCGGCCGGACCGGCTCGCCGAGCCTGCGGGCGACGTCCGCGCTGCGTACCCATCGGTTGCGGTACCACTCGGCGCGGCCGTCGCGCAGCCGCACCCCGTGCACCATGCCTTCGCCGAGGAACAGGTGGGAGGCGTGCGGGTCGTCGAGGCTGAGCGGGTTTGGGCCGTTGCGCAGGAAACGGCCGTTGAACACGGCCGGGATGCGGCCGGTCACCTCCAGGTCGAAGGCGGTGATCTCCTCGGTCACGGGTGCGAAGCCGTCCCTGAACGGGGTGGTGGTCATGACGCGGTCCTCTCCACGGACTCCTCGTACGGCAGTTCGCGATATGCGCCGCCCGGCTCACCGGCAGGCTCGTCGTCGGGCAGGTCGGGCGGCAGCAGGAAGGGGGCGAGCACGGCGGAGTACAGGGCGCGGTAGCGCCGGGCGGCCTCGGGCGCCGCGAAGAAACCGGTGATCTCCAGGCTGACGGCACCGTGGACGGCCATCCAGAGCAGGTCGGCGATCTCCCTGGCGGTGCCGCCGCGCAGCAGGCCCTGTTCCAGGCAGGCCCGTACGGCGTGGACGAGCAGCTCGAACGAACGCCGCGCGGCCGCCACCGCCTCGGGCCCCGGACTGAACCCGGGCACCGCGCCCTGGAACATGACCCGGTAGTAGTCGGGCTCGGCGAGCGCGTAGTCACGGTAGGCGTCGAGCCCGGCCCGCAGCGCGGCCAAGGGATCGGCCGGCAGCGGATCGGTCAAGGAGCCGGCGCGAGGGTCGGCCAGCGAGTCGGCGAGAGGCTGGGCGCCGGCGAGCCCCTCGCCACGCTCACTTTCTGGCGCGCCAAGGAGCCGCCCCTCGCTACCCTCGCCCTCGGACGCGCCAAGGAGCCGCCCCTCGCTGCGCTCGCCCTCGGACGCGGCGAGGAGCCGCTGCTCCCCGTGCTCGCCCTCGGACGTGACGTGCAGTCGCCGCTCCCCTCGCGCGCTCTTCGGCGCGGCGCGGAGCCGGCGCTCGAACCGGGCGAACCCCTCCAGCCACAGCGCCTCGACCAGCCCGTCCTTGCCGCCGAACAGCGTGTAGATGACCTTCGTGGAGCAGCCGGCCTCGCCCGCGATGCGCCGGACGGTGAGCGCGCCCGGCCCTTCGGTGACGAGCAGGTGCGTGGCGGTGTCGAGGATCGCCGTCCGGACGACGTCCTGCCCTTCTCGCTGGGCCTGCTGGTACGCGGTCGCCATGCTCGGTAACGCCGTTTCTTCTCGGTAACGTTGTTACCGTCCTTTGTACGCCCTCCCCCCCGTTCCATCAACCCGTTATTGCGGGACTAAGGGGGTTTCAGCAGGTAAGTGCTCTGATGTGAGTGAAGCCCGGGTCACGGTCGTGGTGGCCAGCAAGGACAGGTTGCGAGCGCTGGCCCGCTCGCTCCCCCGGCACCCGCGTCCGGTGATCCTCGTCGACAACGGCTCGACCGACGGGACGGCGGGCTTCGTCCGCAAACACTTCCCCGACGTCCAGATGGTCGAGGCGGGCGAGAACCTGGGGGCGCCCGCCCGCAACGTCGGCGTACGCCTGGCGGAGACGCCCTACGTGGCCTTCGCCGACGACGACTCCTGGTGGACGCCGGGAGCGCTGGCACGGGCGGCCGACGTGCTGGACGCCCACCCCCGGCTGGCCGTCCTGGGGGCGCGCGTGCTCGTGGGCCCCGAGGAGCGGCTGGACCCGGTGTCGGAGCAGATGGCGCACTCGCCGCTCGGCACCGAGCCGGACCTGCCGGGGCCGAGCGTGCTGGGGTTCCTGGCGTGCGGCGCCGTGGTGCGGCGGGAGGCGTTCTTGGAGGCGGGCGGGTTCGACGACGTGATCTTCTTCTTCGGCGAGGAGGAACGGCTGGCGGTGGACCTGGCGGCGCGCGGATGGGGCCTGGCGTACGTGGACGACGTCGTGGCCCACCACCACCCGTCACCGTCCAGGGATCCCCGGGGGCGGCAGGTGCTGGCCGCGCGCAACTCCGTACTCACGGCGGTGCTGCGCCGTCCGTGGACGGTGGTGGCCCGCCGGCTCCTCGCCGCGCTGCGCCGGGGGCCGACGGGCTGGGAGGGGCTGCGCACGGCCGTACCCCGCCTGCCGCGAGCCCTGGCCGCCCGCCGCGCCCTCCCTCCGGCCGTGGAACGCGACCGCCGCCTGCTGGAACGCGCCGGCGGCTGACTTCGAGGCACCCGCTGTTACCTCTCGCGTACGACGGGCAGCAGGCCGACATGAGTACAGCACCGAACCCGATCCAGCTCCAGAAGCACCTGAGCGGCGTGGACTACCCCGCCAGCAAGGACGACCTGGTCCGGGCCGCCCGTGACCACGGCGCGGACGACGACATCGTCAAGGCTCTGGAGAACATGCCGGACCGCGAGTACGACGGCCCCAACGCCGTCAGCCAGGCGGTCACCAAGAAGTGACCGAGCGGTGATCAACGTGCGCGGTGGGCCGCCGACACCCGCCGCGCACCCCACCGGGGCACCGGCGCGTCAGGGAACGCGCCAGGCAACCGCGTCAGGGAAGCTGCCAGCCCCGGTCGCGCAGCGCCTCGACGAGCGGGACCGCGGCGTCGGGCTGCACGGACAGCTCGGCGATGCCCAGCGGCAACCCGGGCGCGTGCTCCAGCCGGACGTCCTCGACGTTGACCCCGACCTCATCGCACACCTGGAACAACCGGGCGAGCTGACCGGGACGGTCGCCGATGACCACCTGGACCACCGCGTACGCCGAGGCGGGCCCGCCGTGCTTGCCCGGGATGCGGTCGTGCCCGACGACACCCCGCTTGAGCAGCTGGGTGATGTCCTGCATGGCGGTGCCGTCGCCGCCGGCCAGGGCACGCAGCGCGCCGGCGGCCTCGGTGAGGTCCCGCGCGACGGCCTCCAGCACCTCGGCGACCGGGGCCGCGTTGCCGGACAGGATGCCGAGCCACAGGCCGGGGTCGCTGCCGGCGATCCTGGTGACGTCCCTGACGCCCTGACCGGCCAGGCCGAGCGCGACGTCCGTGGTGTCGGCCAGGCGCGCGGCCACGGCCGAGGCGGTGACGTGTGGCGCGTGGGAGACGACGGCCACGGCACGGTCGTGCTCGACCGCGCCGACCTCGACCGGGTTGGCCCCGCACAGCTCGACCAGCCGCAGCACGGCGGCCTTCGCCTCGGGACCGGCCTCCTCGGTGGGGCACAGCGCCCACGGGCGGCCCAGGAACAGGTCCTCGCGGGCGGCGCCGGGGCCGCTCCGCTCCCGCCCCGCGAGCGGGTGCGAGGCGACGTAGGACGTCAGGTCACAGCCGAGCTGCCGGGCCCGGTCGATGGGCTCCGCCTTGACGCTGGCCACGTCGGTGTAGAAGCGCGCGGCGTCGTGCCGCTGCAGCTCCAGCAGCTCGCTCGCCACGAACGCCGGGGGCACCGCGATCACCGCCAGGTCCACGCCCTCCTCGGGCGGGTCCTCCGGCGTCCACTCCTCGCCCGCGCCGAGCTCGCGCGCCAGCCGTACGGCGCCCGGGTCGCGGTCGGCGAGCAGGACCCGCACGCCGTGCCTGCGCAGCGCCAGCGCGGTGCTGGTGCCGATGAGGCCGGTGCCGACGACGAGCACGGTGCGTAGTTCCATCTGGATGTCCTGGTGTGTCGGGCCGCCCCTGATCGGGGCCTATTGGGCGATGTCCTGGCGGAGGGCCACGGCACCCCGCAGATAGACGTGGTGGATCTCCGAACGTGGGCGATCGGTCTCGATGTGGGCCATGAGGCGTACGACGCGGGGCAGCGCGCCCGGCACGTCGATCTCGGTGCAGCAGATCAGCGGCACCTCGTGGAAGCCCAGCTTGCGCGCCGCGAGCGCGGGGAACTCCGCCGTCAGGTCGGGCGTGGCAGTGAACAGCACGCTGATCACGTCGTCCGTGGTCAGCCGGTTGCGCTCCATGAGCACGCTGACCAGCTCGGTCGTGCCCTCGATGATCGAGTCACGATCGTCGGCGTCCACCTGGATCGCCCCGCGGACCGCCCGCACCATGTGGTTCGTCCCCTTCTGACAAGCGGGAGAGCCCGTGCGGGACAAAGCACGCACGGGCTCCTGCGTTCGGACAGATTACAGCTTCACGGCCGCGTACAGCTCGCCGACCTCTTTCAGGCTCAGCGCGCGGATGGTGCCGGGCTTGGTACGGCCCAGCTTCACCGGGCCGAACTCGATCCTGGCCAGGTCGATGACCCGGTGCCCGGCCTCCTCCAGCATCCGCCTGACGACGTGCTTGCGCCCCTCGTGCAGGACGATCTCGACCAGCGCCTGCTGGGCGTGCTCCTGAACGATGGCGAAGCTGTCGGCCCTGGCGAGGCCGTCCTCCAGCTCGATGCCCTGCTTGAGCCGGCGCCCGAGGTCCCTCGGGATCGGGCCGGGCACCTTCGCCCAGTACTTCTTCTGCACGCCGTAGCTGGGGTGGGTGAGCCGGTTGGCCAGTTCGCCGTCGTTGGTGAGCAGCAGCAGGCCCTCGGTCTCGGTGTCGAGCCGGCCCACGTGGAACAGCCGCGGCGCCAGCTCCTGGACGTAGTCGGCCAGGCACGGGCGGCCCTGCGGGTCCTCCATGGTGGACACGACGCCGATGGGCTTGTTGAGCGCGTAGTAGACCAGGTCGGGGGCCGTCGGGATGCGCTTGCCGTCCACGTGGATGACTTGCTTGGCGGGGTCGACCTTGGCGCCGAAGCGGCGTACGACCTGGCCGTTCACCGTGACGCGGCCCTCGCCGATCATCTCCTCGCACGCCCTGCGGCTGGCCACGCCCGCCTGCGCGAGCACCTTCTGCAGCCGGACGCCGTCCGGGACCTCGGTGGTGTCGCGCTCGTCGGTGTAGCCCTCGGGGAACAGGTCGCGGTCGCGGATGGGCTGGCGGGCCGCCTTGATCCGGGCCTGCTGGGGGCTGCCGGGGCCCTTGCGGTCACCGGACGCGCCGCCTCCCGGCCCGCCGGTCCTGCCGGCCCTGCCGATGGTCTGGACGTCGTCACGCCTGCCGCCACGGGCGGTCGCCCGGGCGACGCCCCGGGGGGCGTCGCCGTCACGCCTGCCGTAGCGGGAACGCGTCGATCCCGCCTCGCGGGGCGCGCCCTGCTCGGAACGTCCTCCGCTCCGGTCGGAACGGAAACCTCCCCGGTCATCCCGACGCTCGCCACGGTCCGAACGGTAACCACCCCGGTCGGAACGCCCACCGAACCCGTCGGCACGGCCCTCAGAACGGCCGGCGAACCGGTCGGAACGACCCTCGGAACGGCCACCGAACCCGTCTGCACGGCCATCGGAACGGCCGGCGAACCGGTCGGAACGGCCTTCAGAGCGGCCGGCGAACCGGTCGGAACGACTCTCGGAACGGTCGCCGAAGCGGTCGGCACCGCGGTCGGAACGGTCGCCGAAGCGATCCGTGCGACGCTCGGGACGATCAAAGGAGCGGTCGGTGCGGCGCTCGGGGCGGTCGGAGCGGTAGCCGCCGCGGTTCCCGTCGCGGTCGCGGTCCCAGCTCCGGTTGCCGCCCCGGTCACCGGTCCGGTCACCAGGCCTGGCGCTGGACCGGTCGCGGTCCCAGCCGCGGTCGCGATCGCCCCGGGGGCCGCCGAAGCCTTCGCCGCGCGGGCGCTCGGCGCGTGGGCTACGGCCGTACCTGTCGGAGCGGTCGTCGCGGGCGGGCCTGTCGTCGCGGTCGCCTCGCGACCAGGAGCCGCGCTCCCGGTCACCGCCGCGGTCGCCGCCGGCGTAACCGCCGTCTCGGGGGTTTCGGTCATCACGGGGGTAGCGGCCCTCGCTCGCGCCGTCACGTCCGCCGTACCGGGCGCGGGAACCCCCGCGGTCGGCGCGGAGGGAGTCGCGCGAAGGGCGGCTGTCGCTCACGGAGCCGCGGTCGCCGCGGTCGCCGCGGTCACTGCCGTAGGAGCGGTCACGGCCGTACGAACGGTCGCGGTCGCCGGACGACCTACCGCGGTCGCGGTCGCCGTAGGACCGGTCGCCGGACGGCCGGCCGCCGGATCCGCGGTCGTCGCGGTCCGCGCGGAAGGCGGGACGCCCGCCACGGCCGGCACTACGGTCCGAGCCGCCGGTGCGTCCACGACCGCGTCCATCACCGGACGGGGTGCTTCGCCTGTTGATCACTTTGTTGTCTCCTCGAGGTTCTCCACGTCGTCGGGGAGGAAGGGCGCGAGCTCGGGGAGCTCGCTCAGGTCCCGCAGTCCCAGACGTTCAAGGAAGTATGAGCTTGTCCGGTAGAGCACTGCCTGGCTCTCCGGGTCGGTGCCGGCCTCCTCGACCAGCCCCCTGGCGACGAGCGTCCGCATGACGCCGTCGCTGTTGACGCCGCGTACGGCGGCGACACGGGCGCGGCTCACCGGTTGCCGGTAGGCCACGACCGCGAGAGTTTCCAGCGCGGCCTGGGTCAGCCGTGACTGCTGGCCGTCGCGGACGAACCGCTCGACCAGCGCGGCGCAGTCGGCGCGCGTGTAGAACCGCCAGCCGCCTGCGACCTCTCTCAGATCGAAACCCCGCCCGGAGGCGGTGTATTCCGCCGAGAGCCCGCGCAGCGCGGCGGCGACCTCGTGGGTGGGGCGCTCCAGCACCTGCGCCAGGGTCACCTCGGCGACGGGCTCGTCGACCACCAGCAGGATAGCCTCCAGAGCCGCCTGCAGCGTCGGCCCTTCTGTCCTCTGCTGCTCCTCGGCCTGGTCACCGGTGCCGAAATCCGCCGCGCCGGGTGAGGCTACGACCCCAGTGCGGGGCGAAGGCGCGGGAGTGGAGGACGGCTCCGGGCCCAGAGGCCCTCGCGCTTCTTCGGACATGGGCGCCCCGGCGTCGCGCGGCGTCCCACGCTCTGCCGATGCCGGACCGGGGTGGGGATCCGGCTCGGGAGCGGGATCAGGGGCCGACGTCGGGAATGCGCTGTCCGGGGAGTGCGGCGCCTCCGCCGGACGCGGCACGTCGGCGGGCTCGGACGCCTCCGCCGGCCGCGGCGCCTTTGCCGGCTCGGGCACCTCTGGCAGCTCAGGGGCGTCCGCGAACCCGGACACCTCCACCGGCTGAGGCTCGTCAGCAGGCTCGGGCACCTCCTGCGGCTGAGGCTCGTCGGCAGGTTCGGGCACCTCCTGCGGCTCAACGGCGTCCGCAGGCTCGGAAACCTCGATCGGCCGAGGTGCGTCGGCAGGCTCGGAGACCTCCGTGGGCTGGGGTGCATCGGCCGAAGTGTCTGCCGATTGGGCCAGGGAGCCCGGGAGGGTCATCCAGGCGGGCAGCGGGTGGCGGGGGTCGGAGGGGTTGGGGCTGTCAGTCATTGCGTGGCTTCTCCGCGGATTCCTCGTAGTCGTCCCCCACCGCCACATCCCCCTCATCGGCCCCGGTCCAGGTGACGTGCAGGTCGCCCAGCGGCTCGATCTGCTCGAAGGTCACCGCCGCCTCCCTGAACAGCTCCAGCACGGCCAGGAACCGCGCGATGACCTCGAAGGTCCCCGCGCAGTCGGCGACGAGCGCGCGGAAAGTGGCCCGGCGCATCCGCCGCAGGTGCGAGACGAGGATCGCGGCCTGCTCCTTGACGCTGGCCAGCGGCTCGTAGATGTGCCCGATGCCGACGGTGGGCGGCGCCTTGGGCGTGAAGGCCCGTGCCGCGATCCTGGCGAGTTGCTCGGGCCCGACGCCGAGCACCAGCTCGGGCAGCAGGTTCGCGAACTGGGGCTCCATCTGCACCGTACGCGGGAAGCGCAGCGCCTCCTCCGCCATGAGCCCGGAGAAGACCTTCGCGACCTCTTTGTACGCCTTGTACTGCAGCAACCGCGCGAACAGCAGGTCCCTGGCCTCCAGCAGCGCCAGGTCCTCCTCGTCCTCGACCTCCCCGGAGGGCAGCAGCCGGGCCGCCTTCAGGTCGAGCAGCGTGGCCGCGACCAGCAGGAAGTGGCTGGTCTGGTCGAGGTCCCACTCGGGGCCCCGGGAGCGGATGTAGGCGATGAACTCGTCGGTGACCTTGGAGAGCGAGACCTCGGTGATGTCCAGCTTGTGCTTGGCGATGAGGCCGAGGAGCAGATCGAAGGGCCCTTCGAAGACGTCCAGGTGGACCTGGAAGCCCTGGGGGTCGGTCTGCTCGGCGGTGGTCACCTGGCCATTGTGGCAGGTGCCGGCCAGCGCGAGAGCACTTCGCGGGCCAGCTCGCGATAGGCGTTGGCGCCCAGCGAGGAGGGGTCGAACGTGGTGATCGGCTCACCGGCCACGGTCGCGTCGGGGAAGCGCACCGTGCGGTTGATGACCGTGTGGAACACCTTGTCGCCGAACGCCTCGACCACGCGGGCCAGCACCTCGCGGCCGTGCAGGGTGCGGGCGTCGTACATGGTGGCGAGCAGGCCCTCGATCTCGAGGTCCTCGTTGAGGCGCTCCTGGACCTTGGAGATGGTGTCCATGAGCAGCGCGACGCCGCGCAGGGCGAAGAACTCGCACTCCAGCGGCACCATGACGCCGTGGGCGCAGGTCAGCGCGTTGATGGTGAGCAGGCCGAGCGACGGCTGGCAGTCGATGAGGCAGACGTCGTAGTGCGGCAGCAGCGGCTTGATGACGCGGCCGAGCACCTGCTCGCGGGCCACCTCGGTGACGAGCTGGACCTCGGCGGCGGACAGGTCGATGTTGCTGGGCAGCAGGTCGAGGCCCTCGACGCCGGTCTGCAGCAGCACCTCCTCGGCGGTGACGCCGCGCTCCATGAGGAGGTTGTAGACGGTCAGGTCGAGCTGGAGCGGGTTGATGCCCAGGCCGACGGAGAGCGCGCCCTGGGGGTCGAAGTCGACCAGCAGCACCTTGAGGCCGCATTCGACGAGGGCGGCGCCCAGGTTGATGGTGGTCGTGGTCTTACCGACCCCGCCCTTCTGATTGACCATCGCGACGACGCGCGCCGGGCCGTGCACGGCGGGTGGCACCGGCTCGGGGAACACCGGCCGTGGCCGCTGCGTGGGCCCCAGATTGACGCCGTTGGAAGGCGTGTTGGTCTTCGTGTCGCCCCAGGGGTTGTCGGGGGTCCCCGGGGTCGAACCCTTGGTCGTCACAGTCACCAGCTCGAACCTCCCTGACGGTCCCGAACCGGACCGTCCGGACGGACACTATGGCGTCACCACTTAACGCGGCAAGGCGGCACGCCGTCGCCGCCGCACGTCGCAAAAGACTATAGATCACTGCCGGGCGCGTGGGTGCGCCGCCGCGTAGACCTCGCGGAGCTTGTCGACGGTGACCAGGGTGTAGACCTGCGTGGTCGTGACCGAGGCGTGGCCGAGCAGTTCCTGGACCACTCTGACGTCGGCGCCGCCGTCGAGGAGATGGGTGGCGAACGAATGCCGGAGAACGTGGGGGCTTATCCCGTCGAGTCCGGCTCGTTCGGCGGCGGCCTGGAGCACTTCCCAGGCGCCCTGCCTGGTCAGCCGCCCGCCGCGGGCGTTGAGGAAGACGCCGGGCGTGCCGCGCCCGTGCGCCAGCAGGCCGGGCCGGGCGCGGACGAGGTAGGCGTCGAGCGCGGCGCGGGCGTAGCGGCCCAGGGGGACGACGCGGGTGCGTCCGCCCTTGCCGCGCAGGCGCACCTGGTCGTCCTCCAGGTCGTCGACGGCCAAGCCGACGGCCTCGGAGATGCGCGCGCCGGTGCCGTACAGGACCTCCAGCAGGGCGCGGTTGCGCAGGGTCAGGGGCGCGCCGTCGGGGCCCGAGGCGGCGATGAGCCGCTCGACCTCGTCCACCGTGATGGCCTTGGGCAGCCGGCGGAGCTGGCGCGGCGGGCGTACCTGGTGGGCGGGGTCGTGGGCGGTGACGCCTTCGCGCAGGGCGAAGCGGTGCAGGCCGCGTACGGCCGAGACCGCGCGCGCGGCCGAGCTGGCGACGAGCGCGGGATGCTCGCCGTCGCCCTCGCGCAGCGCGGCGAGGAAGGCCTGTACGTCGGCCTCCCCCACCTCGCCGAGCTCGGCACGGCCGCGCGCCTGCAGATGCTCCACGTAGCGGCGCAGGTCACGGCGGTAGGACGCGAGCGTGTTGGCGGCCAGGCCCCGCTCCACCGCCAGATGGGCGAGGTAGCTGGAGAGCACTGCCTCCACGAGCCGGTCCTTCCCGATACGTCACGCCTCCGGGGCGTCGGCCGGGCGCAACGTCGCGAAACCCTCGACCGAAGCCGCATATGCGGCGAGGATACCGGCCACGGCCGGGGAATTGTGGATCATACCCATGAGCGCCTTCTCGACCGCGTCGGGCAGCGGGACCCATTCGACCGGCATGTCGACCTCCTCGTGCCGGTGCACGAAGCCGTTCTCCTCGTCGGGGATCTTGGTGAGGTCGCGGGCGAGGAAGACCCGGATGCGCTCGTCGCTCATGCCGGGCGAGGTGCGCAGGTCGACGAGGGTGTGCCAGGTGGCCGCCCGGTAGCCGGCCTCCTCGGCCAGCTCACGGGCCGCCCCGTCGACCAGCGATTCGCCCGCCACGTCGCGGATCCCGGCCGGCAGCTCCCACATCAGCTGCCGGGCCGGATGGCGGTACTGCCTGATCATGAGGACGCGGTCGAGGTCGTCGAGGGCGAGCACCGCGACGGAGCCGGGATGCACCACGTAGTCGCGGTCGGCGACCTCGTCGCGCGGCATCCTGACGGTGTCGGTGACCACCCGGATGACGTAACCGGAGAAACGTTCCTTGCTCTCGACGACGTCCCACGACTCGGGCGTGTCGCTGATCATGGTTGAGCTCACTGGGCGACCCTAGCGCCCACCCGGCCCTCGGCGTAGTCGAGCGACGCGCCGATGAGGCCCTTGAACATCGGGTTGGCGCGGGTCGGGCGGGAGCGGAACTCGGGGTGCGCCTGCGTGCCGACGAAGAACGGGTGCGTCTCCACCGGCAGCTCGGTGTACTCGACCAGCCTGCCGTCGGGCGACAGGCCGGAGAAGACCAGGCCGACCTTCTCGAGCTGCTCGCGGTAGGCGTTGTTGACTTCGTACCTGTGGCGGTGGCGCTCGTCGGCCTTGGCCTTGCCGCCGTAAAGCCGGCGGGCGAGCGAGCCCTCGGCGAGCTTGGCGGTGTAGCTGCCGAGACGCATGGTGCCGCCCATGTCGCGCTCGCCGGCGACGACGTCCTCCTGGTCGGCCATGGTGGAGATGACCGGGTGCTTGGTGTCGGGGTCGAACTCGGTGGAGTTGGCCTCGGCGATGCCGGCCATGTTGCGCGCGGCCTCGATGACCATGCCCTGCATGCCGAGGCAGATGCCGAGCAGCGGGATCTTCTGCTCCCTGGCGTGCCGGATGGCGCCGATCTTGCCCTCGATGCCGCGTACGCCGAACCCGCCGGGGATCAGCACGCCGTCGACGCCGTCGAGCTCGCGCTCGGCGCCCTCGGGCGTCTCGCAGTCGTCGCTCTTGACCCAGCGGATGTTGACCCGGGCGTCGTTGGCGAAGCCGCCCGCGCGCAGCGCCTCGGTGACCGACAGGTAGGCGTCGGGCAGGTCGATGTACTTGCCGACCAGCGCGATCGTGACCTCCTTGGCCGGCCGGTGCACCCGGCGCAGCAGCTCCTCCCACTCCTTCCAGTCGACGTCGCGGAAGGGCAGGCCGAGCCGGCGTACGACGTAGGCGTCGAGGCCCTCGGAGTGGAGCACCTTCGGGATGTCGTAGATGGAGGCGGCGTCGACGGCGGAGACCACGGCGTCCTCGTCGACGTCGCACATGAGGCTGATCTTGCGCTTGATCGCCGTCTGCACGGGGCGGTCGGAGCGCAGCACGATGGCGTCGGGCTGGATGCCGATGCTGCGCAGCGCGGCCACGCTGTGCTGGGTGGGCTTGGTCTTGAGCTCGCCGGACGGCCCGATGTAGGGCAGCAGCGAGACGTGCAGGCAGAAGACGTTGTCGCGGCCCACCTCGTGCCGGATCTGCCGGACGGCCTCCAGGAACGGCAGCGACTCGATGTCGCCGACAGTGCCGCCGACCTCGGTGATGACCACGTCGACCTCGGGACCGGCCATGCCCCTGATGCGGTCCTTGATCTCGTTGGTGATGTGCGGGATGACCTGGACGGTGTCGCCGAGGTATTCGCCCCGCCGCTCCTTGGCGATGACGTTGGAGTAGACCTGGCCGGTGGTGACGTTGGCCGAGCCGTGCAGGTCGGTGTCGAGGAAACGCTCGTAGTGGCCGACGTCGAGGTCGGTCTCCGCGCCGTCGTCGGTGACGAACACCTCGCCGTGCTGGAACGGGTTCATCGTCCCGGGGTCCACGTTGAGGTAGGGGTCGAGCTTCTGCATGGTGACCCGGAGACCGCGTGCCTTGAGCAGGCGACCGAGGCTGGAGGCCGTGAGCCCCTTGCCGAGACTGGAGGCGACACCGCCGGTGACGAACAGATGCTTGGTTTGCGATGCGCTGCGCAAAGGGGCTCCCGTGGCTCGATGTGTGGTCGAAGTGTCCACGGGCTCTCAGGATATCAAACAACGCCCCTCACATGCCCGAACGGTATGACCTAGCGGTAACTTTGGTGGTTATGTCACTAGTTCGGCGGGTCGTGAACGCGGCGATCCATCGCGCCTACGCGGCGATCCGCCGCGCCGGCGCGATCACTCCGGCCACTCCGGGGGGCCATCGGTTCCGCCGGATCGGCGACGGGGTCAGCATCGCGTTCCCTCCTGGGGCGATCTTCGGCGAGGCGTACATCGAGATCGGCGACCACACGCTGATCGGCGAGCGCGTGTCGATCTCCTGCGGCATGAACCCCGGACTTGACCTCGGCCCCTCCTCCATCCTGCGGATCGGCCGCGGCTGCTCGATCGGCAGGGGCAGCCACATCGTGGCCCACCAGTCGATCGACATCGGCGACGACGTCTTCACCGGCCCGTACGTCTACATCACCGACCAGAACCACGTCTACGACGACCCCGACGTGCCGATCGGCCGCCAGTGGCCGCGCAACAGCCCCGTCTCGGTCGGCTCGGGCTCGTGGCTGGGCGCCGGGGCGATCATCCTGCCGGGCACGACGCTCGGCCGGCAGTGCGTGGTGGCGGGCGGCGCGGTGGTGCGCGGCACGTTCCCCGACCACAGCGTGGTGGCGGGGGTGCCGGCGCGGCGGGTCCGCGGCTACACGCCGGAGCTGGGCTGGCACGACCCCGTACGGCCGGACACGGCGCCCTGAGCCCGGCCGCCGTCGCCGGCAGGGGATGGACCGAACTTCCTTCGGTCGGTTAGCGTCTGGTCATGAGGACCCCTGTGTGCGAACGTCTCGGCGTCGAGTTCCCGTTGTTCGCCTTCAGCCACTGCAGGGACGTCGTGGCCGCGGTCACGAACGCGGGCGGGTTCGGGGTGCTGGGCGCGGTCGCGTACTCGCCCGACCAGCTCGACACCGAGCTGACCTGGATCGACGAGCAGGTGGGCGGCAGGCCGTACGGCGTGGACGTGCTCGTGCCCGGAAAGGTGGACGCCGCCGCGCTGGAGGGCGGCCACCTGATGGACTTCGTGCCCGAACGGCACCGCGACTTCGTCGCCCACCTGATGTCGAAGTACCAGGTGGGCGGGTCGGCGCAGCCGATGGCGGCGACGGCGGACTCGTTCGGCCGGCGGGTGACGGCGGCGGGCGCGTCGAGCCTGGTGGACGTGGCGCTCAAGCACCCGATCGGGCTGATCGCGAGCGCCCTGGGCCCGCCCCCGCCGGAGATGGTGGCCAAGGCGCGGGAGGCCGGGGTGCCGGTCGCGGCGCTGGTCGGCACCGTGGAGCACGCGCGCAGGCAGGTGGCCGCGGGCGCGGACCTCATCGTGGCGCAGGGCACCGAGGCGGGCGGGCACACCGGCGAGATCTCCACGATGGTGCTGGTGCCGCAGGTCGTGGACGCGGTCGCGCCGGTGCCGGTGCTGGCCGCCGGCGGCATCGCGAGCGGGCGGCAGATGGCGGCGGCCATGGCGCTCGGCGCGCAGGGCGTGTGGTGCGGCTCGGTCTGGCTGACCACGGAGGAGGCCGAGACGGCTCCGGCGGTCAAGCGGAAGATGCTGGCCGCCTCGTCGCTCGACACGGTCCGCTCGCGTTCGCGCACGGGCAAGCCGGCCCGCCAGCTCAGGTCCGCATGGACACAGGAGTGGGACGCCGCCCAGGAGAGCCCAGGACCGCTCGGCATGCCGCTGCAGATGCTCATCGCCGAAGGGGCGATGGCCCGCATCACCACGGCGGCGGAGCGGGGCGAGCCGGGCGCGCTGGAGCTGGCCAACTACTTCGTCGGGCAGGTCGTGGGCCAGCTCGACCAGATCAGGCCCGCCCGGCAGGTGGTCTACGAGATGGTCAGCGAGTTCGCCGAGGCGGTCGAGCGCCTGTCCCGCCTCTCGGAGTGAGCACCCCGCCGGGGTAGCCTGCGCCTGTGGTCGGCACTCCGCCTGAGCTGGAACGCGGCACCGGCGTCCCCGCGCACGTGCAGATCGAGCGGTGGCTGCTGGAGTCGATCGACCGGGGCGAGCTGGCGCCCGGCGACCGGCTGCCCGGCGAGCGGGAGCTGGCCGGGCGGCTCGGCGTGAGCCGGATGACGCTGCGCCAGGCCCTCGCCACGCTGGAGCGCGACGGCATGCTGGTCCGGATCCCGGGACGGGCGGGCGGGGCGTTCGTGTCCGAGCCGCGCGTCGAGTGCGACCTGACCGGGCTCGCCGGGTTCACCGAGCAGATGCGCCGGGCCCACCTGCGGGCCGAGGCGCGCGTCCTGACCGCGGCGAC
This sequence comes from Nonomuraea sp. LP-02, assembly GCF_036289125.1. Lineage (NCBI taxonomy): Bacteria > Bacillati > Actinomycetota > Actinomycetes > Streptosporangiales > Streptosporangiaceae > Nonomuraea > Nonomuraea sp. LP-02. The sequence goes on from NZ_JAXCLK010000001.1 coordinate 2,980,139, forward strand.
CGTGCCCGCGCCGGGCGCGGCGGCACGGGCGCTGGGGGTCGCGGCGGGGTCGCCGGTGCACGAGGTGGCCCGGGTGCGTTCGGCGGGCCGCTCGCCGGTGGCGCTGGAGCGCTCGTTCTTCCCGCCGCTGCCCGGCTTCCTCGGCGCGGACCTGACGGGCTCGCTGTACGCGCTGCTCGGCGCCCGCTACGACCTGGAGCCGCGGACGGCGGTCGAGCACCTGGACCCGGTGATCGCCGGCGCCGGTGAGGCCGCCGAGCTGGGCATCGAGCCGGGCGCGCCGCTCATGCTCATCGAGCGGACGGCGTACGCGGCCGGCGGCACGCCGGTGGAGTACGCCCGCGACCTGTTCCGGCCGGACCGGGTGCGGATCTCGGTGCGCAGCGGCGTCACGTGAGCGGTGACTTGACGACGGTGCCCGGCACGCGGGCGCCCTCGATCTCGACCTCCACCTCGGTGCCGATGCCCGCCTCCACGGGCAGGTACGCGTAGGCGATGGAGGCGCGGGCGGTGTAGCCGTAGCCGCCGGAGGTCACCCGCGACACCACCCGGCCGGCCAGGCCGACCGGCTCGTTGCCGAGCGCCACGGCCCGCGGGTCGGCGAGCACGAGGCAGCGCAGCCGCCGTTCCGGGTCGGGGTCGAGCGCGTCGCGGCCGATGAAGTCCTTGTCCGGCTTGACGCAGAAGCCGAGTCCCGCCTCGTACGGCGTGGTCTCCGGGCCGATGTCCGCGCCCCAGACGCGATAGCCCTTCTCCAGCCGGAGGCTGTCGATGGCGCGGTAGCCGCCCGCCACCAGGCCGTGCGGCCGCCCGGCGCGCCACAGGGTCTCCCAGAGCGCGCGGCCGTACTCGCTGGAGCAGTAGAGCTCCCAGCCGGGCTCGCCGACGAACGTCACGGCCAGCGCCAGCACCGGCACGTCGCCGACGGTGGTCTCGCGGGCGGTCATGAACGGCAGGTCCATCGGACCGGGGGTGAGCCCGGCGACGACGTCACCGGCGCGCGGGCCCCACAGGGCGAAGCAGGCGTACTGGCCGGTCACGTCGGTGATCCTGGCATGCGCGCCGGTGAGCGCGGCCTGCCGGCGCAGCCAGCCGAGGTCGTGCGTGCCGAACGCGGTGCCGGTGACGACGAGGAACTCCTCCTCGCCCCGCCGGGTGACGGTGAAGTCGCACTCGATGCCGCCGCGCCGGTTGAGCGCCTGCGTGTAGACGACCGCGCCGATCTCGCGGGCGACCCGGTTGGCGCAGACCCGCTCCAGCAGCTCGGCCGCGTCCGGGCCGGTGACCTCGATCTTGGCGAACGAGCTCTCGTCGAACAGCCCGGCGGCCGTGCGCGTGGCGCGGTGCTCGGCCGCGATCGCGGGCGACCAGCCGCGCCCGGCCCAGCCGTACGGCCGCTCCTCCACGTCGCCGGTGTCGTTGGCGGCGTAGTAGTGGACGCGCTCCCAGCCCGCCTTCTCGCCGAAGACGGCGCCGTGGGCGGCGTGCCAGGCGTAGGCGGGCGAGGTGCGGAGCGGCCGGCCCGCGCCGCGCTCCTCGCCGGGGTAGCGGATGTCGTAGTAGGTCTCGTAGTTCTCCACGGCCCGCTTCAGCGTGTACGACGGGGAGCGGTAGTGGCGGCCGAAGCGGCGTACGTCCATGTGCCAGAGGTCCATCGGCGGCTCGCCGCCGGCGATCCACTCAGCCATCACCTTGCCGATACCGCCCGCGCCCGCGATGCCGTGGGCGCAGAACCCGGCGGCCACGAAGAAGCCGGCGACCTCGCTCTCGCCGAGGCAGAACTCGTTGTCGGGGGTGAACGCCTCCGGCCCGTTGACGAGCTTGCGGATGCCGACGTCGCCCATCGCGGGGACGCGGATCCGGGAGTTGGCGGAGATCTCCTCGAAGCGCGGCCAGTCCTCGGGCAGGAGGCGGCCGTTGAAGTCGGCGGGCACGGCGTCGTAGGAGTCCGGGGCGGCGGTCCAGGGCGCGCAGGTGCGCTCGTAGCCGCCCATGACCAGGCCCCGCACCTCCTGCCGGTAGTAGACGAGCAGGTCGGGGTCGCGCAGGGTGGGCAGGCGGGGGTGGTCGTGGCAGGCGTCGGTAACGACGTACTGGTGCGACATCGGGATGATCGGGACGCGCACCCCGGCCATGCGGCCGATCTCGGCGGCGAACATGCCGCCGCAGTTGACCACGATCTCGCAGTCGATGTCCCCGTGGTCGGTGACGACGCCGGTGACCCGGCCGCCGGCCGTCCTGACGCCGAGGACGCGGACGCCGGTCCTGATCCGCGCGCCGCCCTCGCGGGCCCCGGCGGCGAGGGCATAGCAGAGCTGGGAGGGGTCGATCTGGCCGTCCGTCGGCAGGTACGCCGCCCCGACGACGCCCTCGGGGTCCATGAGCGGGAACAGCTCCACGGCCTCGGCCACCGAGATCTCCTCCAGCGGCAGCCCCGACGCGCGCGCCCAGCCGATCTGGCGGCGGATCTCCTCCATGCGCTCCGGCGTGGAGGCCAGCTTGATGCCGCCGCACTCGGTCCAGCCGGCGTCGAGGGTGCGGTAAAGCTCGACGGAGTACTGGTTCATGCGGGTCAGCGTGGGGTCGGCGCGGAGCTGGCCGACCAGGCCCGCGGAGTGGAAGGTGGAGCCGCTGGTCAGCTCGTCCCGCTCCAGCACGACGACGTCGCGCTCGCCGAGCCGGGTCAGGTGGTAGGCCACGGAGGTGCCGCCGACGCCCCCGCCGGTGATCACGATGCGCGCCGAGTCGCTCATGATCCGGAGGCTAACCGCCGGACTCTGAAAGGTCTAGACCGTTCGGCGGCGGGCGGCCTAGCATCGACCATGGCCGTGCCCGAGGCGCCCGTCCCGTCCGAACTGCTCGACCTGTTGGACCGCGTCCCCCTGCCGGGCGGCGGGCCGCGCTCGGTCGAGGAGCTGCCCGGCGGGCTCACCAACCGCAACTACAAGGTCGTCACGCCCGCCGGCGCGTACGTCGTGCGGGTGCAGGCCAGCGACGGCGCGCTGCTGGCCATCGACAGGGACGCCGAGCACGCCAGCTCGCTCGCGGCGGCGGCCGCGGGGGTGGGGGCGCCGGTGCACGCGTACCTGCCGGAGCTGGGGGTGCTGGTGGTGGAGTACCTTCCCGCGCGCGCCTTCACCGAGGCGGACCTGCGGGACCCGGCGAACCTGCCGCGGGTGGCCGAGGCGTGCCGGCGGCTGCACGCGGGGCCGCGGTTCCCCCGGGACTTCGACATGTTCGAGGTGCAGCGGCGGTACTTGGAGATCGTGCGGGAGCGGGGCTTCCGATTGCCGGCGAGATATCTGGATTTCATGCCCGACACGGCAAAAATCCGGAAATGTCTGGCGGTGCGTGCCGAGGGCACCGTCCCCTGCAACAACGACCTGCTGCCGGGCAACATCCTCGACGACGGCGAGCGCCTGTGGCTGATCGACTACGAGTACGCCGGCAACAACGACCCCTGCTTCGAGCTCGGCAACGTCTGGAGCGAGTCCGACCTGCCGCCGGGCCACCTGGAGGAGCTGGTCACCGCGTACTACGGCCGGCGGCTGCGCCACAAGATCGCCCGCGCCCGGCTGCTCGGCCTCATGTCCAAGTACGGCTGGACGCTCTGGGCCGCCATCCAGGACGGCGCGAACGACACCATCGACTTCGACTTCTGGTCCTGGGGGATGGAGAAGTACGAGCGGGCCGTGGCCGAGTTCACCGGCGGCGGGCTCACGGATCTCATGGACGAGGCCGCGCGGACCGACTGAAGCCGGGCAGACTGGAGCAATGCTCGCCGCACTGACCGGCCTGGGCCTGTCCACGGCCGCCGGCCTCAACGCCTACATCCCGCTCCTGGTCGTTGGCGTGCTGTCGAACTTCACCGACACCGTGAAACTCCCCGACGGCTACGCCTGGCTGTCGAACTGGGGCGTGCTCGCCGTCATCGCGGTGCTGCTGGCCGCCGAGGTGGTCCTCGACAAGGTGCCCGCCGTCGACAGCGTCAACGACGCCATCCAGACCGTGGTGCGCCCGGCCTCGGGCGGCGTGGTCTTCTCCGCCACCAGTGCCGCCGCCGAGCTGGAGCAGTCCTCCTGGATGACCGAGCACCCCTGGGTCGGCTGGCTGCTCGGCATCGGCGTCGCGCTGGCCGTGCACGCCATGAAGGCGGCCGCCCGCCCCCTCGTCAACGTGGGCACGGCGGGGGCCGGCGCCCCCGTCGTGAGCACCGTCGAGGACGCGGGCTCGCTCGGCATGAGCCTGATCGCGATCTTCCTCCCGCTGCTGGTGATCGTCGCGCTGGTGCTGCTCGCCGTGCTGAGCTGGTGGCTCCTGCGGCGCGTACGGCGGTTCCGTGCCCGCAGGCGGGCCGCCCGGAGTCAGCCTCCAGGATGATCCGCAGTCACCCTGCGGGCTGATCCGCCGGTTCCCGGGCGCCCCCTACAGTCCTTCCCGGTAGCGAACGCGACGTGTGGGCGTCTCGTGGCCCCCGACCCTGCCGCGCCCACGCGGTGAGGGGTCCCGGTGCTCCGCCGGGGCCCCTCACGCTGCCACTCGACGCAGCCACCCCGTCACCAGGTGGACGAACTCCGCGGGCCGCTCCTCGTGCAGCCGGTGGCTGGAGCCCTCCCAGCACACGACCCTGGACGCCGGGTCCTTCAGCAGCCCCGCCTCCCAGGACGCCCGCCCCGCGTCGGACCAGATCGACAGCACCGGGCAGGTCCGCCGCGCCAGGTACTCCTCGCTCGCGGGCCGCGGCCCGATCGCGTCCGGCGCGGTGAACATCGCCTCCATCGCCTCGGCCAGCACGTGCGGGGCCATGCCGTGCAGGCGGCGCTTGTGCCAGCGGCGGACGACGGCGGGGGTGGCGGCGTTCGTGCACCACTCGTCGATGGCCTCGGCGGCCTCGTGCGGGCGCGGCCCGCGCAGGCCCGCGACCATCCGGGGGAAGCCGCGCACGATGTCGTCGGACATGCCGTAGCCGGGATCGACGGCGACGAGCGCGCGGACCCGGTCCGGATGCTCGACGGCGAGGACGGAGACCACCTGGGCGCCCATCGAGTGGCCGACCGCGACCACCTGGCGGATGCCGAGGACGTCGAGGAGCGCCTTGAGGTCGGCGGCCATCGCGCGGGGCGTGTTGCCGGTCTCCGGGACCGACGAGTAGCCGTGCCCGCGCAGGTCGGGGGCGATCACGCGGTGACCGGCGGCGGTCAGGGCGTCGATGTGCCAGGACCACTGGTGGGAGTCGGTGCCCCAGCCGTGCACGAGCAGCAGCGGCGGGCGTTCGCCCGTGCCGTCGTCGGTGTAGAAGAGCCGGACGTCGCCGGCCACGTCGGCGTACGGCACCGCTCAGCCCACCCCGCCCGCGCCGGGGGCCGGGGTGGGGGGCGGGCCCAGGAGGGCGGCCTCGCCCGCCGTCCAGCCGCCGTCCACGGCCAGCTCCGCGCCGGACACGTACGACGCCGCGTCCGACAGCAGGAACGCGATCGCCTCCGCGACCTCCTCGGGCTCGCCCCATCGCCCGGCCGGGGCCAGGGGGAAGGTCCCCTCGCCGGAGACGGCGCCGAACGGCCGGGTCATCGGCGTGACGATCATCCCGGGATGCACCGAGTTGACGCGGATCCGGTCCCGCGCGAACTCCAGCGCCGCGATCTTCGTCAGCCCGCGCACTCCCCACTTGGAGGCGCCGTACCCGCCCGTTCCCGGCAGCGCGAAGAGCCCCGCGACGGACGACAGGTTCACGATCGCGCCGCCGCCCGACGCCCGCATGGCCCCGGCGACGGCCTTGAGCCCGAGGAAGACCCCGACCAGGTTGATCCGCAGCACCCGTTCGAACTCCGGCAAGGACTGCTGCTCGATGGTCACGGCGGTCGCGATGCCGGCGTTGTTGACCAGGCCGTCCAGCCGCCCGAACTCCTCGACCGTGCGCGCGACCACCGCCGCCCACCGCTCCTCGTCGGTCACGTCGTGCGGCAGGAACCGGCCGCCGACCTCCTTGGCGGTGGCGGTCCCCTCCTCCTCCAGCACGTCGGTGAGCACGACGTGCGCCCCGCCCGCGGCGCAGCGCCGCGCGGTGGCCGCGCCCATGCCGCGCGCTCCCCCGGTGATGATCACAACCTTGCCGTCCAGCACGCCCGCCGCCCTTCCGCCGCGATCCAGCCCCGACCTTGTGCACTCAAACACGACTCCCCTCCTCGATCAAGTGCTTGCTTGGCGGGCGTTCGAGGTCTGGGCGCGCGGCGCGCCAGGACCGGCGGGGCCGACTATCCTCAAGACAACGACACCGACAAGGGGGGTGACGGAGATCGGCGAATTCCTCGTCGTCGTCCTGGTGATTCTGGCGTTCCTCCTGCTGCTCGGAGGCGTCGGCATCTACCTGCTGGTCAAGCTGGGCCGCAAGGCCGCGGGCCACGCCAAGCAGGCCGCCGGCCGGCTGACCACGCACGTCAACGCGATGGGCACAGGCGACGCCGCCGAGGTCGAACGCCTCCGCCTCGACCTGCGCCGCGAGGTCGCCCTCACCCGCCAGGCCTTCGAGCACGCCCAGCGTCAGGGCTGGGGCCTCGGCGACCTGCCCCGCCTCCTCGCCGACCTGGAGGCCCAGGCCGGGGTGCACGACGGCCAGCTCGGCATGTACGCCCAGCAGCGCCGCGTCTCCCCCTACGTGGACCACGCCACGCTCGGCCGGCTGCGCGAGCACCAGGCCACGCTGACGGCCATGTGCGCCCGCATCCGCGCCGACCTCCTCGACGACCAGGTCCAGCACACCTCCGCCGGGATCGCCGACCTGTCGTCGCGTACGGACCTGGAGATCGAGGCCCGCCGCCGCCCGCCGGACCCCCTCGAAGAGATCGACGAGCTCTACCGCCGCTCCCTCGACGAGCGCCGCGACCGTCCCTGACGATCACGTCGATGACCGCGGCCCTTCCCCAATGGTTCCGTCCCGGCCCGCCCGGCGGATGGACCGCCGACATGCTCGACCACCTTCCTCCCGGCGCGCCGCGGCACGTCGAGCTGATCGACGGGGCACTCATCGTGATGCCGCCCCGGACGGCGTTCCACCTCTACACGATCCGGCTGTTCGAGAACCGGCTCAAGCCGCCCGCGCACCTCGCGGTGGTGCGCGAGATGACGGTCACTCTGGGCGCGCGCCAGCGGCCGGAGCCCGACATCCTCCTGGTGGAGAAGTCGGCGATCACCCCGCGCACCACCTCCTTCCGGCCCGAGGACGTGCACCTGGTGGTGGAGGTCGTCTCGGAGGAGTCGATGGACCGCGACCGCACCACCAAGCCGATCAAATACTCCAACGCCGGCATCCGGCATTTCTGGCGGGTCGAGCAGGAGGACGGCCTGCCGGTCGTTTTCACCTTCGAGCTGGAGCCGGCCGTCAAGGCTTATGTCCCCACCGGCATCCACCGCAAGAGACTGCAGCTCGACATCGGCTTCGACGTCGACCTCGACCTGCGGCTGAGCTGGCCGCCGGACTAGCCGCCGCGCTCTCAGCGGTAACGGGCCAGCTCCCACGGGTCGTGCGCGGAGAACAGCTCGACCTCGTCCCCGTGGTCGCGTACGAGCTCGCGCAGCCGGGCCTGGGTGCCGAGCCGCAGGTCGCGATCTACCTCTGAACCGGTCTGGACGAGGTCCAGCAGCGGGTGCGGCTCCTTCAGCGCCTCCAGCTCACGGTGGTAGTAGTAGGCGTCGCCGCAGTGCAGGAGCCACCGGTCGCCGTCCCGCACGGCGACCCCGGCATGTCCGGCGGTGTGCCCGCCGAGCGGGATCAGCTTGATCTCCGGCGGCAGCCCTTCCGGCTGGATCGCCGTGAAGCCGAACCACTCCTCCCCCGGTGCGGGACGGTAGGTGACCCAGTCGGGGCCGTGAGCCCAGTGAGCGGGACGGTAGCGGAAGCTGGGCGCCTCGGCCAGGGCCGCCTCAAGCTCGGCGGCGAGCACATGAACCCGGGCGCCGGGGAAGTCGGGCAGGCCGCCGCAGTGGTCCACGTCCAGATGGGTCACGATGATGTGGCGGACGTCGGACGGCGTGTGACCGAGCCGGGCGATCTGACGGACGGCCGTCTCCTCCTCATCCAGGATGGGTTGTGCCATCTCGACCCATTCGACCCCGAGCGTGCCGCCAGGATCACGGACATCGCCGAGGCCGAGTCCGGTCTCGATCAGTACCAGGCCGTCGGCATCGGTTTCGACCAGCAGACAGTGGTTCACCGCGGGCGCGGGCGGCGGACCGTCGTAGGTGGCCTCGATCGTCCGGACGGACCCGCAGTTCAGATGGTGGATCTTCATGGCGTCTAGACTGCGACTTGAAGCGCGGTTCAAGTCAAGGGGCGGTCGATGGACGAGGGTTGGCTGGACATCGCCGAGGTGGCGCAGCGGTCCGGGCTGGCGCCTTCGGCGCTGCGGTTCTACGAGAAGAAAGGACTGATCGCCTCCGCCGGACGCAACGGGCTCCGCCGCACGTACCATCCGGACGTACTGGACCGCCTGGAGCTGATCACGTGCGCGCGTGACGCCGGATTCTCGGTCGCGGAGATCGGCCGGTTCCTGGTGGCCCGGCCCGGCGACCCGGATCTGCGCGCCCGCATGGCCGCGAGGGCCGGCGGCCTCGATGAGCAGATCGGCCGGCTCACCCGGCTGCGTGACAGTCTCCGCCACGCCGCCGTCTGCGATCACGAGCCGCTCGTCGAATGCCCCGACTTCAAACGGGCCCTCGGCAACGGGCCCTCCCGACCCTGGCCGCGGCCCCAGTCTCCGTAGACCAGGGCGGCCAGTTCGGACTCCGTCGCGCCGGCGTTCGCCGCCGCCTTGGTGGCCTGGGCCTGGGCCGTCGTGGGCAGCAGGCCGTCCAGCAGGATCGGCAGGGACAGGCGGCGCAGCAGCACCTCCGCGGCCGAGATGCCGTACGGGCGGCGGGTCACCGCCACGTTCACCCGCAGCGCGTGCTCGTTGCCCGGCGGCACACCAGGGCGGTCGATCTCGACGGCGGAGTAGCGGAAGCCGTTCGCCAGGTCGCAGGGGGCGCAGCCGGCCGGGCCCCGGCTGAGCCGGTCGCCGCACTCGGGGCAGGTCAGCCGGTCGTAGGCGGCGTCCACCACCCGCCAGGGGTGCCGGTCGGGCTCGTCCACGACCATTTCGGCGATCAGGCGTTCGCCGGGCGGGTCCGTCGTGCCGAACTCGCGCTCCACGAAGGCCCGCCAGCCCTCCTCGACGATCTCGTCCACCAGGGCCGCACACCGCTCACAGCCGGGCGCCCCGGCGGGCTCCCAGTGACCGCACTCCCCGCATCGCCTCACGTTCCGAACCGTACGCATGCGCCCGGGCGCGGCGCATCCCGTTATCCGGCCGCCGGGGTGCTCTCCAGGTCCGCGATCGTGTTCCTGAGCCAGGTCAGCTCGGCCTGGCTGGTGGCCTGAGCGATGACGAGCAGTCCCTGCCGGAACGGGTCCGCGAACTCCTCGGCCGCCATCGGCCGTTCGCCGTCGTAGAAGAAGCTGGTCGGCTCCTCCAGGAACGTCAGCCGCCTGCGCAGCACGGCCGCCTGCGCGCCCGGCTCGTCCAGATGGCGCAGGAACGCCAGCAGCGTGAACCAGCGGTTCTCGTCGCTGATGTCGAGGTCGGCGGGCTCGCGCAGGCGCCGCTCCAGCTCCGCGCGACCGTCCTCGGTCAGGTAGAGGACGCGGCGGGGCGCGGCGGCGGCGCCCGGCTCGTCCTTCCTCGTCACCCATCCGGCGGCGGCCAGACGCTTGATGGCCGGGTAGAGCGTGCCGTCGGCCACCGGGCGTACGTGCCCCATGAGGGCCGCCACCCGTTTACGCAGCTCGTAGCCGTGCAGGGGATGGTCGCTGAGGAACCCGAGTATCGCCAGTTCCAACATGACGATGAGCATACCTCGGTGTCGATATATATTGATCCCGAGGTATGAGGAGGCCGTCATGCACGATGCCATCGTCCATCCCAGCGGCGCCCGCATGCGCTGGGTCGAGCTGCCTGGCCCGGATCCGGCCCGGGTCTACGTCCACGGGCTCGGCGCCACCTCGGCCCCCTACTACGCGGAGGTGGCCGCTCATCCGCTGCTGCCGCGCCGCCGTTCCCTCCTGATCGACCTGCTCGGTTTCGGCATCAGCGACCGGCCGCGGGAGTTCGCGTACACGCTGGAGGCCCACGCGGGCGCGCTGGCCGCCGCCCTGGAGAAGGCGGGGGTCGCCGACGCGGCACTCATCGCCCACAGCATGGGCGGGGCCGTGGCCGTCGTCCTGGCCGCCCGGTATCCCGAGCTCGTCTCCCACCTGGTCCTCGTGGACGCCAACCTCGACCCCCACCCTCCGGCCCCGGTGCCGCCCGGCGGCAGCGGCATCGCGAGCTACGGGGAGGAGGAGTTCGTCGAAGGCGGGTGGAAGGAGGTGCGCGACCGCGTGGGGCCGCACTGGTGGTCCACGATGCGCCTGGCCGACCTGCGCGGGCTCCACCGCACGGCCGTCAGCCTCGCCCGGGGCACCGATCCCACGATGCGCGAGCTGCTCGTGTCGCTGCGGATGCCGCGTACGTACCTGCATCCGGAGGGCGACGCCCCGGACGACGCCGACGGTCTGCGGGCGGCCGGGGTCCAGGTGCTCGCCATCCCGGAGACGGGCCACAACATCATGCTCGACAATCCGGACGCCTTCGCCCGGACCCTCAACAACCTCCTCCCCTGACCCCACACCCCCTCCCTCCGGCCAGGCAGGCCGGAGGGCGGGAGGAGAAGGCGGGCAGGCGCGGGTGCGGATGCGGGCTCGGGCGCGGATGCTGGCGCCAACGTGGGCGCGGACCCGGGCGCAGGTGCGAGCCCAGACGTGGGCGCGGACCCGGGCGAGGTATGTGCCCGGGCGCGGATGCGAGCCCGGGCGCGGATGCGAGCCCCCGCGCGGGTCAGCCTGTGGGTGTTTCGGTTGTCGTGGGTGTGCCGGTCTCGGTGGGCATGCCGGTCTCGGCGGGTGTGGCGCTGCCGGGGCTGGTCGCCTCGCCGGTGACGGCGTCGATCGCGACCTCGTGCTTGGTCCCGTTCGGCAGGATGACGTCAGCCTCCCAGACGGGCTTGCCGTGCTCGGAGTCCAGGTTGAGCTCCGTCACGCGCCCCTCGGGGACGGTGGCGGTGATCTTGTCCAGGGCCTGGGTCCAGTCGACCTTGACCTCGCTCAGCAGCTTCTTGAGCTCGGCCTTGTCCTCGGGATCGTCGTCCTCCAGGCTCGGGCCGGAGACGACCTTGCCGTCGGCGACGTCCAGCCGGCGCTCGGTGCCGTCGCGGTCGGCGACCTGCACCTCCCAGCGGTTGTTCTCCTCGCTCTCGATCGAGACGAGCGCGGCGCCGGACGCGGCGGCGAGCGCGGCCTGGGCGGCCCGCTTCAGGTCGTCCGCCCCGGCGGCGCCGGGCGTGCCCGCGGTGGGCGAGCCGGTTGCGGGAGTGGACGCCATCGGGCCGGTGGGCGGAGCGCTCGGCACGCCCTCAGTCGGGCTGGGCGGCTGGGCGGCCAGCCGTTCGATCCCCTGTGCTTCGTGCGCGGCTTGCCCGCCGCACCCTCCCGTCAGCAGCGCGGCGCCGGCCAGGACCCCCGTGAGCGTCTTGTTCATGGAGGTCCGCTGCCCATCGGCGCCGGGTCCATGCCGCGCCCGGCCGAGCGACGACTACTTGACGCCGGCCTCGCGCATGTCGCGGAGCTCGCGCTTGAGCTCCTTGATCTCGTCGCGCAGCCGCGCCGCCACCTCGAACTGCAGGTCGGCCGCCGCCTGGTGCATCTGCTCGGTCAGCGACTCGACGAGCGACTCCATCTGTGCCCGCGGCATCTCGCCGGCGATGGCCTTGGCGTGCTGCCCGGCGGCGCGGCCGCCGAAGCCGGGGACCGGGGCCTTGCCGCGCGACTGCTGGCGGCCACCTCCGCCGAGGAGCTTGTCGGTGTCGGCGTCCTCGCGCTGCAGCGAGTCGAGGATGTCGGCGATCTTCTTGCGCAGCGGCTGCGGGTCGATGCCGTTGGCCTCGTTGTAGGCGATCTGCTTGGCCCGGCGCCGGTTGGTCTCGTCGATCGCCCGCTCCATGGACGGGGTGACCTTGTCGGCGTACATGTGGACCTGGCCCGAGACGTTACGGGCGGCGCGGCCGATGGTCTGGATCAGCGACGTCTCGGAGCGCAGGAAGCCCTCCTTGTCGGCGTCGAGGATGGCGACCAGCGACACCTCGGGCAGGTCGAGGCCCTCGCGCAGCAGGTTGATGCCGACGAGCACGTCGTATTCGCCGGTGCGCAGCTCGCGCAGCAGCTCGATGCGGCGCAGCGTGTCTACCTCGCTGTGGAGGTAGCGGACCCGGATGCCGAGCTCCAGGAGGTAGTCGGTGAGGTCTTCGGCCATCTTCTTGGTCAGCGTGGTGACGAGCACGCGCTCGTCGCGCTCGGCCCGCTCGCGGATCTCGTGCACCAGGTCGTCGATCTGCCCCTTGGTGGGCTTGACCACGATCTCGGGGTCGACCAGGCCGGTCGGGCGGATGACCTGCTCGACGACCTCTCCCTTGGCCCGCCCCAGCTCATAAGGGCCGGGCGTCGCCGACAGGTAGACCGTCTGCCCGATCCGCTCCAGGAACTCCTCCCACTTGAGCGGCCGGTTGTCCAGCGCCGACGGCAGCCGGAAGCCGTGCTCGACCAGCGTGCGCTTGCGCGAGGCGTCGCCTTCGTACATCGCCCCGATCTGCGGCACGGTCTGGTGCGACTCGTCGAGGACCAGCAGGAAGTCCTCGGGGAAGTAGTCGAGCAGCGTGTTGGGCGCGCTGCCGGGGGCCCGGCCGTCCATGTGGCGCGAGTAGTTCTCGATGCCGGAGCAGGTGCCGATCTGGCGCATCATCTCGATGTCGTACGTCGTGCGCATCCGCAGCCGCTGCGCCTCCAGCAGCTTGCCCTGCCGCTCCAGCTCCGACAGCCGCTCGGCCAGCTCCGCCTCGATGCCCGTGACCGCCGCGGCCATGCGCTCCTCGCCGGCGACGTAGTGGGAGGCGGGGAAGATGTAGAGCTCTTCGTCCTCGGTGATGACCTCGCCGGTGAGCGGGTGCATCGTGGACAGCTTCTCGATCTCGTCGCCGAACATCTCGATGCGGACGGCGAGCTCTTCGTACTTCGGGATGATCTCGATGGTGTCGCCGCGCACCCGGAACGTGCCGCGGGTGAAGGCGAGGTCGTTGCGGGTGTACTGCATGTCGACCAGGCGGCGCAGGAGCTGGTCGCGGTCGATGTCCATGCCGACGCGCAGGCGGGCCATGCGGTCGACGTATTCCTGCGGGGTGCCGAGGCCGTAGATGCACGACACCGAGGCGACCACGATGGTGTCGCGCCGGGTGAGCAGCGAGTTGGTGGCCGAGTGACGCAGCCGCTCGACCTCGTCGTTGATCGAGGAGTCCTTCTCGATGTAGGTGTCGCTCTGCGGGACGTATGCCTCGGGCTGGTAGTAGTCGTAGTAGGAGACGAAGTATTCGACCGCGTTGTTGGGCAGCATCTCCCGCAGCTCGTTGGCGAACTGCGCGGCGAGCGTCTTGTTGGGCTGCATCACCAGGGCGGGCCGCTGCAGCCGCTCGATCAGCCAGGCGATCGTGGCGGTCTTGCCGGTGCCGGTGGCGCCGAGCAGGACGCTGTCCTTCTCGCCGGCCTTGACGCGGCGCTCCAGCTCGGCGATGGCCGTCGGCTGGTCGCCCGAGGGAGTCATCTCGGTGACGACCTCGAACGGCGCCACCTTCCGCTGCAAATCTGTGACCGGACGCATGCTGCCACTGTAGGTGCCGCGACCGACAGAATCCGACCTCAGGCGGAGCGCTCGCCGATGCGCGGGAAGGGCGTGGTGGAGAAGACGACCTCGACGGGCACCTCGAAGTAGCCGGCGATCCTCAAGGCCAGGTGAAGGCTGGGGCTGTACTCGCCGCGCTCCAGGTAGCCGACGGTCTGGTAGTGCACGCCGAGGGCGGCGGCCAGTTGTCTTCTGGTCACGTTCCGCTCGGCCCGGAGCAGCGCGATGCGATTGTAGACGGTCTCGCTCATCACCGCGTATCTTCTCAGCCCCGCGCCCGGCCCACCTCAATCGTAGATCTACTACATAGGTGGCATGTCTACTACAAGGCGCAATAGACCTGTGACATCCCTTTGCAAGTGAATAGTAAGTGGCACCCGATACGGTCGGATTCGCGCCGGTAGTGGAAAAGAGAGGTTTGATGTCACGACCCAGAGAGGCACTGATCCAGGCAGGTCAGGGCATAGCCCAGGCGGTGGCCCAAGGGGGTGACGTACGCGGGGCGGTCGGTCAGGTCGCCGGCCAGTTCGCCGGACAAGTCGGCGCCCCAGGAGGCCAGCGAGGCAACCAGGGCCAGGCTCCCGGCTTCGCGCTGAACCCGCACGACTTCGCCGCGGACAGGGACGGCGGCGCGTCCGTCGGCACGCTCATCGAGGCGCGCACCGCCTCGCTGAACGAGGCCGGCGAGATCGTCAACCGCAGCTTCGCCGAGAACGGCATGCACGTCATCTCGCCCGTGGTGATCCCCAAGAGCGGCACCGCCAAGGTCCTGGTGCCCCTGGGCATTCTCGTGGTGCTCGGCCTCATCGGCGCGCTCGGCAACGTCATCCCGAACACCGACCTGTTCTTCGGGCCGCACTACTGGGTGACGCTGATCCTCGCGGCCGCGTTCCTGTGGTGGCGGCGCAGCGTGGTGATGGTCCCCGAGGGCTGCAAGGCGCTCATCACCAAGTTCGGCAAGCTGGTGCACATCGCCGACCCGGGCCGGGTGACGCTGTTCAACCCGTGGAAGCGGGTCAGCTACATCGTCAACACCACCCGCGAGTACCCGTTCAACGCCCCCATCCGCGAGGCGCCGACGCAGCAGGGCGTCAAGGCGAGCGTGGACCTGTTCCTGCAGTTCAGGATCGAGAACCCGGCGGAGTTCATCTTCGTGCTCGGCTCGGTCAGCGGCTTCCAGTCCAAGCTGCAGAACGCCATCAGCGAGGTCACCCGCTCCCTCATCTACGCCCAGCGGGCCGAAGACATCTACGACCTGGTGGGCGAGAGCACGCTCGGCATGCTGGAGAGCCTGAACCAGCAGTTCCTGCCGGCCGTCCGGCTCACGGACGTGAACATCACGCACGCCGAGCCGTCCAGCCAGGAGTACCGCATGGACCTGGCCGCCCCCGAGATGGTCCGGGTCGCCAAGGAGGCGTACACCTACGAGTACGAGCTCCAGCTCCGCAAGGAGCAGAACGAGGGCGACCTGGTCAAGGAGCTGGCCGGGCTCCAGGAGACGCTGAGCGCCATCCAGGCGGAGATCGCCGGCTACCAGGCCCGCATGGACACCGCGCTGGAGCGCGCGACCCACCAGGCCACGGCGCAGGCCAGGCAGCGCCTGGTGGAGGCCGAGTCCACGGCCAACGCCAACGCCGCGCTCCTGGAGGCGCAGGCGCTGGACATCAGGGCGCTGTCGGCCGCCGAGGCCCCCGAGATCCTCGACTACCGCTTCCAGCAGGACCTGCTCGCCAAGCTGGAGTCCGTCGCCACCCGGCTGCCCCAGGTGGTGCAGGTCGGCGAGCAGAGCGACATCGACTTCCTCGCCCTCGCCCAGCAGCTCGTGGGCGGCAAGGGGGCGCAGCTCTTCTCCGCCGAGGACATGGCCGCCATCCGGTCCCGTCTCGACGAGATCGGCGCCCGCGTCCGCGACCGCGAGGCCGAGATCGCGGCGCTGCTCAGGAAGGCCGCCGCGGACGTCGCCGGCCCCCAGGAGCCGCCCGAGCCCGACCAGGACCTGGAGCGCACCGTCGAACGCCTGCTGCCCGGCAAGGGGGAGATCCGATGAGCCGCGAGTTCTCCAAGATCAAGGAGTCGGTCGCCTCCTGGGGCGACATCCGCCAGCTCCTGAGGGGCGGCGAGCAGGGCCAGCTCGTGCCCGTCGTCATCCCGAAGGACCGGCGCGGCTTCGCCTGGATGACGCTGATCTTCCTGGCGCTGTACTTCGCCGGCATGGCCGCGCTGACCGACTTCACGGTCTCCGCCGCGCTGCTGGCGCTGCTGTTCCTGCTGCTCGCGCTGGTCACGATGTGGCGCAAGGCGATCATCGAGATCGAGGAGGGCACCACCGGCGTACGCAGCCGCTGGGGCGCCATCACCGGCACGCTGCCGCCGGGCCGGCACTACCTGTGGCTGCCGTGGGACCGGGTGGACGCGGTCGTCGACACCTCCACCGAGATCCCGTACTCGGCGCCCATCGTGGCCTGCCCCACGGCCGAGAACGTGCCGCTGAAGTCGATCGAGTTCTTCCTGAAGTTCCGGATCGTCGACCCGGTGGCCTTCCACCGCACGATCGGCGCGGGCAACTTCGACCTGGTGCTGTCCAGCGCCGTGCAGGACGCGATCCGCCAGCGCAGCCGCAGGGTCAACACCGAGCGGGCCTACGACCTGCGCGGCTCCGACGTCGGCGACATGCAGGACGCGCTCAACCGGCAGCTCGGCCGCTACGGCGTGCGCATCACCGGCGCGAACATCCCCGACGTCCAGCTCCCCGACCAGTACCAGCAGCACCTGGCCACCCGGGAGAAGGTCGCCAAGGAGCTGTCGGCGTACGAGCGCGAGTGGGAGCTGACCCGCAAGCGCCGCATCGACACGCTGCTGATGGAGATCGAGCGCTCCAAGAAGACCCGCGACGCCCGCGTGGTCGAGGTCAAGGCCGCCTACAACACCGCGCGCAAGGACGTCGCGCGCATGCTGGAGGAGCAGGAGACCGAGGCGCAGCGGGTCACGTGGGAGATCGAGGCGCGCGGCAGGGCCGAGCTGACCTCCGCCGAGAACGAGGCCAAGGCGCTGCGCCGGCTGGCCGAGTCCTACCGCGACAACCGGGCCGTGCTGCAGTACGAGCTGGCCAGAAGGCGGCTCGACGTCGGCGCCCGCCTGGCGGAGAACGCCCCCCAGCCGCTGGTCGTACGGACCCAGCAGGGCCAGGGCGACTCCGCGCTGTCCACTCTCCTCCTGGCCCAGTTGCTCCCCCGGCTCTCGGGCCAGAACGGCCACTCCCCTTCCGCTCAGTAACCAGGAGAAGAACCCCATGGTGTTCCGCAAACTGATGGCCGCGTTCGGCGCGGGCGTCGAGGTCGACACGGTCCTCACGAACACGGGCGTGCGGCCGGGCGAGACCCTGCACGGCGTGGTGAACTTCCGCGGCGGCAACAACGACTACAAGGTCGAGGGCATCTACATCGACCTGACCGCCGTGGTCGAGGTGGAGTCCGGCGACAACGAGTACAAGACGAGCTACAGCTTCCTGCGCCAGCAGGTCGCGGGCACGTTCCAGCTCGCCGCCGGAGCTCAGCACCAGCAGCCGTTCCAGATCGCGATCCCGTGGGAGACGCCGATCAGCGCGATCGGCGGCCACCCGCTGCACGGGATGAAGCTGGGCGTGCAGACGGAGCTGGCCCTCGCGGGCGCGCTCGACAAGGGCGACCTCGACCCGCTGTTCGTCAGCCCGCTGCCGGCCCAGGAGTACGTCATCGCCGCGCTCGACCGGATGGGCTTCCACTTCAAGAAGGCCGACCTGGAACGCGGCACGCTGTACGGCTCCACGATGCCGTTCTTCCAGGAGATCGAGTACTACGCGGGCGGGCAGTGGCGGCGCCACTTCAACGAGCTGGAGCTGACGTTCATCGCCGGGCCGCGGCAGATGGACGTCATCCTGGAGGCCGACAAGCGCGGCGGCTTCCTGACCTCCAGCCACGACGCCTACAACCGCTTCACCGTGCACTACGACGGCCCGCCGCACGCGGCGGAGCAGGCGCTGCAGCACGGCCTGGAGCAGATGGCCCGCCACCGCGGCTGGTTCTGAGCCGGGTCCCCGTCCCGGGCGGAGGGTGCCGCCCGGGGCGAAGTTCCCGGCATCTTTCGCCAGGTGATCGTTCTCTGGTGGTCTCCTTGCGCGGTCGTTACCATGACCTCGGGGACTGACTGATCGTCGGACGGCGGGGCGAAGATGGCACGGTTCGTGTGGGCGATGAAGCGGGCCGCTCCGTGGGCGGCGCGCAACGCCGACGGCGCCATCGCCCTCATCCTGGCCGTCGTCGTGGGCGTGCTCGGCATCATGCCGGACGAGATGTTCGGCAAGGAGGGCCAGGACATCCAGCGCCAGCTCGTCAACGCCGCGACGCTGGTCATCCTCGCGCTGGTGGCCACCGCGCTGCTGCGCGACCGGCTGCGCCAGGCCCCCGTCGAGCGGACGATCACCTCGGGCGCGCTGGCCGAGCTGCCGGTGCGCCTGGCGCGCATGGAGCAGATCGAGAGCCTCGCCCACAGCACCCGCCGCGCCCTCGACGCCCTGCAGCTCGTACGGGTCCTGGGCAGCCGCCAGGAGATCGCGCAGTCGCACGCCGAGGCGCGCAAGGACACCGCCCGCTGGAGCTTCAAGGGCGGCACCGGCACCTACCTGCGGGCGGTCACGCTGCCGCTGTGCGTGGCGGCGGCGCGCAGGGAGAAACGGCACCTCACCGTCAGGGTCGAGGTGCTCGACCCGGCCGACGCCGAGGTGTGCGAGACCTACGCCCACTACCGCCGCTCGCTGTCGGAGTCGCCCGACGCCACCGGCGAGACGTGGACGACCGACCGGGTCAGGAAGGAGTCGTACGCGACGATCCTGGCCGCCTTCTGGCACCGCCAGCGCTACGGCCTGCTCGACATCGCCGTGGGCCTGTCGGCCACGATGACCACGTTCAGGTGGGACCTGTCGAGCACCCGCCTGATCATGACGGTCGAGGACCCCAACATGGCGATGACGGCGCTCGCCGGCACCTTCTACTACGAGAACTGCGACACCGAGCTGCGGCTCAGCTTCGAGCAGGCGCGGCGGGTGCCGCTGGAGCAGTACAAGAAGGTGCCGCTGAGCGACGAGCCGACGATCGAGGAGGTGCAGGAGCTGTTCGAGCACATCGGCATGCCCCTGCCCAAGTCGTACGACGGCCGCGACGTGGTGGACATCGCGCGCAAGGCACTGCGCGCCGTCGACCCCTACGGGCCATGAGCTACCAGGAGGCGCGCCGCAGGGTGACGGCGGGACAGGCGCGGGAATGGGCCCTGGAGGCGCTGGAACGGCCGCTGAGCGCCATACGCCATCCCCTGGGCTTCGTCTGCCTTCCCCTGGAGCGCGACGGCGACGAGGGCGTCTGCGTCCACCTGTGGTCCGGCTCGCTCGCCCACGCCGAGAGCACCACCTCGCAGATCCACTGCCACAGCTGGGACCTTTTCAGCCACGTGCTCTACGGGCAGATACGCAACGTGCACATCACCGTCGCGGACGCCGGCGCGGAGGCCACCCACCGGGTGTTCGAGGTGGTCAGCGACGCCTCGGGCGACCGCATCTCGCCCACAGGCCGCACCGTGCGGCACGCCACCGGCCTCGTGGAGGTCTTCGGCGCCGGCGACACCTACACGCTGCCGGCCGGCCGCTTCCACTCCAGCGTGGTGCCCGAGGGCGGCGAGGCCGCCACCATCGCGCTCGGCCGGGGCCGGCCGGGCAGCCACGACCTGTCGCTCGGGCCGCTCGACGCCGGTCCGCACCACGTGTCCAGGCAGCCCCTGGACCCCGGCGAGACCGCACTCGCCGTCCGCCTCGTCACCGCGCACCTGACCTGAGGGGTAGCCGATGGACCTGGACCACGCTCGCACGGTCGCCGTCGAGGCCGCCGAGGCCGCAGGAGAGCTGCTCAGGGAGGGCACGCGGGGCACGATCGGGGTCCGGGCCAAGGGCGTGGCCGGCGACGTCGTCACCGACCTCGACCTCGCCTCCGAGAAGCTGCTGCTGGAGCGCATCCTGACGGCGTTCCCGTCCCACTCGGTGATCGCCGAGGAGTCCGGGCTGGTGGGGGCCGCGGGCGGCGAGTGGACGTGGCTGGTCGACCCGCTCGACGGCACCAACAACGTGGCGATCGGGCTGCCCGCGTTCGTGGTGGGCGTGGCGCTGTGCAGGGACGGACGGCCGGTGCTGGGCGTGGTGCACGATCCGGTGTCCGGGCAGACGTGGTCGGCCGTGCGGGGGCGGGGGGCGACGGCCTCCTCGGGGGCGCGCCTCGCGCCGCCGTACGCGCCGAGCCCGCACGGCCCGCTCCTGGCCTGGACCCAGGGCTACGGCGTCGCCAGGGACGACGCCACGGGCAGCGCGCTCAAGCAGGCGATGGAGCGGGCCTCCCGCCGGGTCCTGCAGCTGTGGGCGCCGCTGCTGTCGTGGGCGATGCTGGCGCGCGGCGACATCGACGGCATCGTCGGCTACCGCGCCGAGGCCGTCGACCTGCCGGCGGGCGCGCTGCTGGCCGTGGAGGCCGGGCTCGACATCAGGACGCTGGACGGCGAGCCGTTCGAGGCGTGCATGGACGCGCCCGCCGAGCGGCGCAGCTTCGTCGCCGCCCATCCGCGCGCCATCCCCGGGCTGCTCGCGCTGCTCCGCTGATCCGCTTCTGTGCAGAAGCTTTTGTGCAGAAGCTTTTGTGCAGAAGTACGCGGAAGAAGTGTGTCGCAAGCCGATGAGTTCCGCTCCCGCCCGGAGTCTCATCAGACGACGGCACACGGAAGAGGAGCCCGACATGATGACCACGGCCCAACTCGCGCAGGTGCTCTTCACGACCGCTCTGCAGCCCTCCGACGCGCTCTCGCCGTACGCCATCCGCGAAGCCGTGGACGAGCGGCTGTGCGCGTGCGGCGGCGACCCGGCCCGGTGCGCGGGCCAGGTGGCGCAGGAGGCCGGCGACCACCCCGAGGCGTACGCGCGGCGCATGCGCTGGGCGCTCGGCGCGGTCGCCGACGCCTACCAGCTCACGGCGGCGTGACCTTCAGAGCGCCCAGACGGTGGCCACCAGTCCCACCACGGCCAGCCCGGCGCCGGTGAGCAGGAAGCGGCCCATCGGCACCCGCACCTCGTGCCTGCGGCACGACTCGAACCACAGCAGCGTCGCCAGCGACGCCCACGGCGTCACCACCGGACCGACGTTGGTGCCCACCAGCAGCGACAGCAGCCGGTCCTGGTCGGCGGCCGGGATGACACCCTCGACGGCCTTGTACGCGGGCAGGTTGTTGATCGCGTTGGACAGGCCCGCGCCCACGGCGGCGGTGCGGTAGGGGTCGCCCTCGGCGCCGATCATCCAGGTCATCAGGTCGGCGAGACCGTGCCGGCTGAGCGTCGGCACCACCAGGAACAGCCCGGTCACGAACACCACGAGCTGCCACGGGAACAGCCGCCAGGACAGGCGCTCCCGGGCGCGCAGCAGGAACACCACCAGGACGAGCGCGGCGGCCGCACCCGCGGCCACGGCCACGTGCGCCTTGAGCAGCAGCAGCACGATGAACAGCAGGCAGCCGGCCGACGCCACGCCGAACAGCGCCCGGTCGCCGACCGGCTCCAGCACCGGCGGACTGTAGCGCAGGTCGCCCCGCTCCCCCCGCCGCCAGAAGAACGCCCACAGGAACGCCATCGTCACCAGGATGGCGGCGATCTGCGGCGCCCACATGCGGGCGGCGAACTCCTGCGCGTCGAGGCCGAGCTTGTCCATGGCCAGGAGGTTCGTGAGGTTGGAGACCGGCAGCAGCAGGCTCGCGGTGTTGGCCAGCCAGATCGTCGTCATCGCCAGCGGCAGCGGGGCGATGCGGGCCTTCGGGGCGAGGGCCAGCATCACGGGGGTGAGCAGGACGGCGGTGGTGTCCAGGTTCAGGAAGATCGTGACGAACGACGCGAAGGCCGTACAGAGGAGGAACAGGGCGGCGTAGTTGCCGCGGCCCAGCACCGCCATCCGCGCCGCGATGGCGTCGAAGACCTGGGCCTCCTTGGTCAGCTCGGCCAGCACGATGACCGCCACCAGGAAGATCAGCAACGGCCAGATCTCGTCCAGGCTCTCGGCGGCGGCCTCCCACGGCAGCAGCCCGGTCGCCACGAACACCAGGCCGAGCACCAGGAGGCCGATCCTGATCCAGTCGAGCAGACTGAGACGCCACACGCAGAAGATGATCGCATAAGGTGCTCATGGCCCGCGCCGTGCTCATGGCCCGCGCTTCGCGCGGGCGGCTCGGTCGCCGTGCTCATGGCCCGCGCTCCGCGCGGGCGGCTCGGTCGCTCAGATCCGCCGCCTTCCCTCGTCACTACGGTCGCTTCGCTCCCTTCGTTCCTCAGTCCAGGCGGCGGCGCTCCCTCGCAGCGCTCCCTCGCGGGGATCTCGCGGGGGATACTGACTGGCATGGCACGTGACGGCAGGCCGACCGACATCTTCGTCAGCTACTCCCCGGCCGACACCGCGTGGGCGACGTGGATCGCCTGGGAACTCGAGGCGGCCGGCTACCGGACGATGATCCAGGCGTGGGACTTCGTCCCCGGCACCAACTTCATCGACTTCATGGACCGCGGGGTCAGCGAGGCCCAGCTCGTCGTCGCCGTGCTCTCGCGCAACTACCTGACCTCGCGCTACGGCCGCATGGAGTGGCAGGCGGCGATGCGGGCCGACCCCGACAACCCCTCCAACAAGCTCGTCACCATCCGCCTGGAGGACGTCCAGCTCGAAGGGCTGCTGTCCACGATCACCTGGGTCGACCTGCTCGGCGTCACCGACCCGGGACAGGCCAGGGCGCTGCTGCTGGGCCGGGTCGGCGAGGCGCTGGCGGGCCGGGCCAAGCCGGAGTACGCCCCCGCCTTCCCCGACGCCGGCAGGGGCGGTCGCGCGCCCGCGCCCGCGCCGACGCTGCCGCCTCCGGCCGAGCGGGCGCGGACGCGCCGCGCCCCGGTGACCGCGCCCGCCTTCCCGCCCGCGGCCGGCCCCGTGGGCGGGCGGAAGTCGGTCAGCGTGCTGCACATCGGCGGCCCCCGCTTCGGCCGGGCGCTGCCCGATCCCGGGGACCCGTTCACGCCCGAGGACATGCAGGCGCGCATCTGGGCGGACCTCACCGCCATGTACGACCGCGGCACCCCCCGTCCCGACCTCATGGTCGTCAGCGGCGACCTGACCGAGTCGGGCAGTCTGCGGCAGTTCGGGCAGGCCACCAGGTTCGTCACCGATCTGCGGCTGCTGCTCGGGCTGGAGCCGCACCGGCTGGTGCTGCTGCCGGGCCCGCGCGACGTGACCAAGGCGGCGGCCAGCGCCTACTTCATGACGTGCGAGGCCGACGACGTGAGCCCGCAGCCTCCCTACTGGCCGAAGTGGCGGCACTTCGCCGGGCTGTTCGGCGAGGTCTACCAGGGGCTGGACGACCGGGTGTTCGACGGCGGGCAGCCCTGGACGCTGTTCGAGGTGCCCGATCTCAAGGTGGTCGTGGCGGCGCTCAACTCGACGATGGCGATGAGCCATCTCGAACGGGACGCGTACGCGCTGCTGGGCGAGGCGCAGGCGGCCTGGTTCGCCGAGCGGCTGCGGCCGTACGAGGAGGCTGGCTGGCTGCGCCTCGGCGCGATGGGCCATCCGCCGGCGGAGCTGCGGGACGCGCCGACCTTCGAGCGGCTGCTGGGACACCGCCTCCACCTGCTCTTCCACGGCGGCCCCGGGCACGGCGGCGAGGGCCGGGTGGCCGCGCCGCGCGCCGGGCGGCACCAGGTCGTCGAGATCACCCCCGACGGCATGCGCACGTGGCTGCCGGACGAGGGCGTGCCCGAGCGGGTTCCCGGCAGGTGGCGGGGCGCGCAGGCGACGTTCACCGGCCGCACGCTGGACGTGCCGCCGCCGCGGCCCAAGCCGGACGAACGCGCGCCGAGCCCCGTCGAGCTGCTGCTCGACCGGATCGCCGAGGTGTGCGAGGCGCGGCACGAACGGGCCAGGATCCGGCGCTTCCCCGCCCATCTCGTGGTCACCCACCCCGAGGACGGGTTCGTCCGGCAGTTGATGATCGGCGCGCACGTCGGCGAGGTGACCGAGGAGTCCGCCGACACCTTCGCCCGGCAGGCGCACGCCGCCGGGCTGGCCGCCGAGCTGGTCTACCAGGGCCCGCCCGCGCCCCGCTGGATCCGCGACGACCTGATGCGGCAGGGGGTGCGGCTGCGCAGCTTCACCGAGTTCCAGGGCCTGCTCGACCTCACGGGCTACGTCAGCGAGCAGACCGCGCGGCTGGTCGGCGACCGCCGCTACCCGCCCGAGCTGTACGTCCCGCAGCGCTTCCGCGAGCTCGACCGCCCCGGCGGCCAGGTCAGGCATGGCCTGACGGACGAGATGATGCGGCTGCTGGCCACCGACCACGGCCGCTTCCTGCTGCTGCTCGGCGACTTCGGGCACGGCAAGACGTTCGCGCTGCGCGAGCTGGCCCGGCGCATCCCCGCCGAGCTGCCGCACCTGACGCCGATCCTCATCGAGCTGCGCGCCCTGGACAAGGCGCACTCGGTGGACGCGCTGGTGGCGGCCCACCTGGCCTCCCACGGCGAGGAGTACATCGATCTCAAGGCGTTCCGCTACCTGCTGCGGCAGGGGCGCATCGTGCTGCTGTTCGACGGGTTCGACGAGTTGGTGACGCGGCTGACCTACGACCGGGCGGCCGACCACCTCGCGACGCTGCTGGCGGCGGCCGAGGACAAGGCGAAGGTCGTGGTGGCCAGCCGTACCCAGCACTTCAAGTCGCACAGCCAGGTGCTCACCTCGCTCGGCGAGATGGTCGGGGTGCTGCCGCAGCGGCGGGTGCTCAGCGTCGAGGACTTCACCCGCGACCAGATCCGCTCCTACCTGGACAACCGGTTCGAGGACGGCGACGAGGCGCACGCCCGCATGTCGCTCATGGGCGAGCTCACGGACCTGCTGGCGCTCGCGCAGAACCCGCGCATGCTCTCCTTCATCGCCGACCTCGACGCCGACCGGCTGCGCACCGTGGCGCGGGCCCGCCACACGGTCAGCCCGGCCCTGCTGTACGAGGAGATCCTCGGCTCGTGGCTGGCCTTCGAGGAGCGGCGGGCCCGGGTGCCCGGCTCGGCGATGGCCCTGACCACCGGCGAGCTGTGGCAGGTGGTGACGGCGCTGGCGCTGCGGCTGTGGGAGACGGGCGAGTCGCTGCTCGGCGTGGACGAGCTGACCGAGATCGGCGAGACGCTCACCGACCTGGCGGGCGGCCAGCTCTCGGCCGCCCACGCGGCGCACGCGATGGGTTCGGGCAGCCTGCTCGTACGCACCGAGGAGGGCATGTTCGGCTTCATCCACGTCTCGGTCATGGAGTGGCTGATCGCCCGGCACCTCGCCACGGGCGACCTCGCCCTGCTGGCCCGCCTCCCGCTGTCGGCGCTCACCGTGGAGTTCCTGTGCGACCTCGCGGACGTGCGGGCGCTGCGCGCCTGGGTGGCCGATCCGCCCCCCGGCGACGTCTCGAGCGCCAACGCCGTCAAGATCGCCGCCCGGCTGCGCACCCCGGCCCGCGCCGACCTGCGCGGCGCCAACCTCAAGGGCGAGGATCTGTCGGCCCGCGACCTGCGCGAGGTCGACCTCACCGGCGCCGACCTGTCGGAGGCCACGCTGGCGGGCACCAACCTGTCGCGGGCCGTCCTGCGCGGGGCCCGGCTGGCGGGCGCACGGCTCGACGGCGCGACGCTCGCCGGGGCCGACCTGACCGACGCCGACCTGTCGGGGGCGCGGCTCGCGCAGACCGACCTCAGCGACGTGACCGTGGCGGGCGCCCGCTGGCACCGGGCCGCGCTCATCAACGTCACCGGCACGCTGCCGCACCTGCCCGGCGCGGCCGTGGTGCCCGGGCAGCCGGTCGAGGTGGAGTTCGCCCCCGCCGGCATCGGCGTCCCGTACGGCTACCACTTCCAGACCAGCCGCCTGCCCGAGCCGATCGCCTACAGCCCCGACGGCGCCACGGTCGCGATCGGCGACGAGGACGGCGGCGTGCTGCTGTGCGCGGGCGGCGCGCCGGTGCGCACCCTCCAGGGGCACCGGGGCCGCGTCTACGCCGTCTCCTTCGCCGGCGACCTGCTGGCCACGGGCGCGAGCGACGGCCAGGTCATCCTGTGGGACGCCCTCACCGGCGAACGGCTGCGCACGCTCACCGGCCACGCCGACGGCGTCTGGCCGGTGAGCCTCAGCCCCGGCGGCGACCTGGTGGCGGCCGGGGGCGGCGACGGCGTCGTCCACGTGTGGGAGAGCGCGACCGGACGCACGGTGCACGAGCTGGCCGGGCACCGGGCGCCGGTCTACACGATGGCCTTCAGCCGCTCGGTGCTGGTGACCGGTGACGCGGCGGCGGCCGTACGGGTCTGGGACCTGGAGAGCGGGCAGGTGCGGCACACCCTCGACGGCCACCGCGGCAAGGTCTACCGCACCGTGCTCAGCCCCGACGGCGCGCTGCTCGCCACCGGCGACGAGGCGGGCACGGTCCGGCTCTGGGACACCGCCTCCTGGCGGTTGCTGCACACCCTCACCGGGCACGCGGGCAGCATCTACTGCATGGCGTTCGCGCCGGACGGCTCGCTGCTGGCCAGCGGCGACACCGTGGGCGGCGTACGCCTCTGGGACCCGTCGGGGCGGGCGCTCGGCGTGCACACGACGCACGCGACGCCGGTCTACCAGATCGTCTTCAGCCCCGACGGCGCCGTGCTCGCCTCCGGCGACTCCGCCGGGCTCGTACGCCTCCAGCCCGTGGGCGGCGGGCCGCGGGTGGAGCTGACCGGGCACCGCAGCTCGGTGTGGCCGTTCGCGTACCGGCCGGACGGGCAGCAGATCGCGACCAGCAGCAATGACGGCACCGTGCGGCTGTGGGACCCCCACACCGGCCAGTGCCAGCGGGTGCTGCGCGGCCACGGGCGGCGCATCTCGTCGGTGCGCTTCAGCGCCGACGGCACGATGCTGGCCACCAGCGGCAACGACGGCGTCGTACGGCTGTGGGAGCCGCGCACCGGGCGGCGGCTGCGCGAGTTCAGCGGCACCTCCGACCGGCTGATCTCCGCGCTGTTCTCCCCCGCCGGGCCGGTGCTGGCCACCTCCAGCAACGACGGCGGCGTGCACCTGTGGAACGCCGTCACCGGCGACTACGAGCGCGAGCTGCACGCCGAGACCGACCACGTGTGGGCCGAGGCGTTCAGCCCCGACGGCGACCTGCTGGCCACGGCGAACGACGACGACAGCGTACGCATCTGGTACCGCCCGACCGGGCGGCTGACGGCCAACCTGCTCGACCACCGGGGGCGGGTGCGCTCGATCGCGTTCAGCCCCGACGGCTCGTACGTGGCCACCGGCTGCGACGACAAGCTCGTCCGGATCTGGCACGTGGCCTCGGGCGGCCGGATCGCCACCCTCGAAGGCCACACCGACCGCGTCTACTCCGTGGCCTTCTCCCCCGACGGGCGGCTGCTGGCGAGCGCCGGGAACGACGGGCGTGCCCTGGTGTGGGAGCTGCTGCCCGGCCAGCCCTGGCAGCCGCGGCTCGCGCGCACGCTCGGCGGCGACGGCGGACGGTGGTGGAGCGTGGCGTTCGACGCCGCCGGCGCGCGCCTGGCGACCTGCGGCGACGACCGGCTCGTCCGGGTCTGGGACGCCGCGACCGGGCGGCAGCTCCACGCGCTGGCCGGGCACACCCGGCGGGTCTGGTCGGTCGCCTTCAGCCCGGCCGGCGACGACCTGCTGGCCAGCGCGGGCGACGACGGCGTGGTCATCCTGTGGGCGGGCGGCGAGCGGCGGGCGACGCTGCTCGGGCTGCCCGAGGGGTGGGCGGCGCTGGCCCCCGACGGCCGGTACAAACTGCACGGCGAGCCGGGCGGGCAGTTCTGGCACGTGATCGGGATGTCGCGGTTCGAGCTGGGCGAGCTGGATCCGTACCTGCCCGGGGTGCGGCAGGTGCCGCTGGACTCACCCTTCTGACGTGCCGCGCATGGGGCGGCCGAGCAGGGCGGTCGCCACGCTCTCGATGTGCGGGGCGAGGTCGGCGGTGGCCGCCCCGGTCAGCGCCGGGGTGCCGACGACCGAGCGCAGGATGCCGATGCCGACCAGCCAGGCGCTGAGCAGCTCGGCGCGCAGCTCGGCGTCCTCGCCCTCGGCCAGGTCGGCGAGGGCCCGTACGTAGGTGGCGCAGACCTCCTCGCGCATCCGCAGGCGGGCGTCCTCGTGGGCCGAGGAGCGGAGCATGGCCACCAGCGGGTGCTCGCCGCCGTAGCCGGTCCAGTCCTGGAAGACGACCGCGCCGACCATGCGGGCGACCAGCTCCTCCGGCGGGCCGTCCCCGGGAAGGCCGGCCGGTAGGTCGGCGGTGACCTCGTCGAACAGGGCCTTCTTGGAGCCGAAGTAGCGGAAGATCAGGGTGGCGTCCACGCCGGCGTCGGCGGCGACGTCGCGGACGCTGGTGGCGTCGTAGCCGTCGCGGGCGAAGCGCAGCCGGGCGGCCTCCAGCAGCCGGGCCCTCGTGGCCTCCCGGTCTCTCTTCGCCATCGCCCCTCCTGGTCATCGACTGTTGACATCCTATCGGCCGGGCATGTTACGGTCCTTCAAGTCATCGAACGATGACTTAGTGGACGGGAGCGTGACATGGGAACGTACGTGGTGGCGGGCGGCACGACCGGGATGGGGCGCGGCCTGGCGCTGCACCACCTGCGGGCCGGCGACCGGGTGACGGTGGTCGGCAGCGATCCGGGCAGGGGGCGTGCCTTCCTCGCCGAGGCGGAGCGGCTGGGGGCCGGGGAGCGGGCCGCGTTCGTACGGGCCGACCTGACCTCGGTCGCGGAGAACCGCCGGGTGATCGAGGAGGTCAGGGCCCGGCACGACGCCCTCGACGGGCTCATCCTCACCGCCCTCCGGCACTTCGGGAGCCGCACGCTCACCCCGGACGGCTTCGAGGCCACCTTCGCCCTCTACTACGTCAGCCGCCTCCTGCTCAGCCACGGCCTCACGGACCTGCTGGAGAAGGGGGACCAGCCGATCATCGTGAACGTGTGCGGCGTCGGCGTCACGAAGGGCCGGATCCACTGGGACGACCTGTCGCTCGGCCGCGGCTACAGCGGCATCAAGGCGATGCTGCAGGGCGGGCGGGCCACGGACCTGCTGGGCGTCGCGTACCCAGACGTCCATCCCGGCGGGCGCACCCGCTTCCTGCTGCACCATCCGGGCTTCACCGACAGCGGCACCGGCAGCCTTCCCCAGCCCACGCGGACGCTCGTCCGGCTCCTCGCCAAGGTCGCCGGGCAGCCCGTGGAGAAGGCCATCGAGCCGATCATCGCGCTGATGGCGGAGCCGCCCGCCGGGCGGCTGCTCGCCTACGACCGCCTTACCCCGGTGGACCCGTCGATCCCGACGCTCGACCCGGCCGCCGCCCGCCGCCTTTACGACCTGACCCGCCACCTCCTCGACTGAACGCCCCATTTGCCGCGATTGCCGCGTCCGGCCGCCGGACTGTGGGAGGATCCTGGGCTAGATCGTTTCGGTGGCGCGGAGCATCGCGAAGGGGATGGACGATGGTTACCTGCCGGAGGCTGGGCTCGTGACCGCCGCACGCGACCACGCCGGACCAGGCAAGGCGGAATCACCACAGACCGGTCCGCCTCAGACCGGGCCACACCAGGACGAGCCGGGCGGCGCGCCGCTGCGCCAGGACGGGCCTGACCAGACGACCGGACCGCGCCAGGACGGGCCGGATCAGGACGGGCCGGGCGAGGCGGGCCTTCTCGCGGCAGCGGGCGGGCTGCCGAGCAGGCGGGAGGTCATGCCCAAGCGGGCCGCCGTACCGATGCCATGGACGCGGCACTCGGGCACCGGCCCGGCGCGGGAGGGCGAGGGCCGCTCGCACGCCGCCAAGACGGCCGCCGTGGCCGTGGGCGTGGTGCTGCTGACCCTGGCCGGGGTGCTGATCGGCATCCCGGCGTTCCGCACGACGCTGGACCCCGTGCCCTACCCGGGCTCGGTGCCTCCGACGCCGCCCGCCGCCGCACTGCGCCGCAGCCCCGCCGCCACCGCACCCGCGTCGGCCATCACGCCGCCGGCCGTGAACGCCGCACCCGTCACGACGCCCCCCGCGCCCGCCACGTCCTCCGCGCCGCCTCCGTCGCGGCCGTCGTCGCAACCGGTCGCGACCACGACCTACCCGACCACGCCGGGCATCGTACGACCGCAGGCGGCCCGCAACCCGCGCGCCCGCACCACCCGCCCGCGCGCCATCCGCCCTCAGCCGGTACGCCCGAGACGAAGCGCGGTTGTCATGGGCACCAGCGAGGACTCAGGGACCCCAGCCCCCACGGCCACCACCAAGCCCCAGGACACCACGGCCACCCTCACCCCGGCCCCGCAGGTTCCGGGCCGCCTCAAGGGCCAGGCAGCCGGCGAAACCTCGTGATCATCCCGGAGACCAGCCCACGGACCGGTCCGGCGGACAGCCCGCTGACCGGTTCACGGACCGGTCAGCCGCGCGCGCCCCGCCGCAGCAGCTCGGCCCAGACCTCGGCCACCCGCGCGTCCAGCTCCTCCAGCGCCCCTTCGTTGGCGATGACGATGTCGGCGACCGCCAGCCGGTCCTCCCGGCTGGCCTGGGCGGCGATGCGCGCCTTGGCGTCGGTCTCCGCCATGCCGCGGTGCTCGGCGAGCCGCCGGATGCGCACCTCGTCGGCCGCGTCCACGACGATCACGACGTCGTACATGGGGGCGAGTTTGTTCTCGACCAGCAGCGGCACGTCGTAGACCACGACGGCGTCGCCGGGCGCGTCCGCCTGCAGCTGCGCCACCCGCTCCCCCACGAGCGGATGCACGATGCCGTTGAGCACGGCCAGCTTCTGGGAGTCGGCGAAGACGATCGAGCCCAGCTTCTCGCGGTCGAGCGCCCCGTCGGGGCGGAGCACCTCCTCGCCGAAGGCCGCGACCACCCGTGCCAGCCCGGCCGTGCCGGGTTCGACGACCTCGCGTGCGATCTTGTCGGCGTCGATCACGACCGCTCCGTGAGCCGCGAGCCGCCTGGACACCTCACTCTTGCCGGATCCGATGCCGCCGGTGAGCCCAATCTTCAGCACCGCTGAAGCCTATCCACGATGGCCGGACGGCGCACGACCGGACGGTTCCGCCTCCCGGCGCAGGTGGACCATCGTCAGGTGGTCGTCCATCCGCTCGCGGTGCGTCTCCCGGTAGCCCAGACGCCGGTAGAGCTTGAGGTTGCCCGCCGACAGGTGCCCGGTGAACAGGTCGAACGCGGTCGCCTCCGGCATCTGCTCGTGCAGCGTCCGCAGCAGCGCCGTGCCGAGGCCCTGCCCCTGCAGGTCGGGGGCGACGACCAGCCGCCCGACCACGCAGGTGGTGCCGGAGAGCTGCCCGCGTACGGCGCCGACGATGCGGCGGCCACCGTCGAGCGCCTTGAGCACGACGGCTCCCTCGATGGCCTTGCGCAGCTGCTCCAGCGACTCGACGAGCGGCGGGATGTAGGGGTCGCCGTAGAGCTGGGCCTCGCTCACGTAGGCCGCCCGTTGCAGGGTGAGGATCTCCCCGGCGTCCGCCGGCACCGCCCGTTCGATCATCACGCCGTCACCCTACCGCCCGGGCGCTCACGGCCGGAGGAGGACCTGGAAGAACTCCCGTACGCCGGTCACGACCGACCCGGGCGCGGCCATCGCCACCATGTGGCTCGGGCTCTCCCCGTCACCCCAGTACACGACGTCGTTGCCGCGCTCGGCGATGCGGCGCAGCAGGCCGGGTCCGCCGTGCGTGGCTCCGGTGGGCACGGCCCGCTGGTCGACAGGCATGCCGGCGGCGCCCTCGTAGTACGTCCAGGAGGACGATCCGCCGGTGCCGGTGAACCAGTACAGGCTGGCGGTGGTCAGCAGCAGGTCACGGCCGATCGGCTCGGCGACGGGGCCGTTCCGCTCGGGCCAGCCGTCGAACTCCTTGAACCGCTCCACCAGGTACGCCAGTTGCGCCACCGGCGAGTCGGCGAACCCGTGGGCGAGCGTCTGGGGCCGACTCGCCAGGTAGGGGCCGTACCCGCTGCCGCCGGCCATCCGCTCCCCCAGCGTCTTCAGCCAGCCCAGCTCCTCCGCGCTCGCCCCTTCCAGCTCGGCGGGGTCGCCGGTGGGGATGCCGAGGCCGGAGGTGATGACCGCCCCGGTCACGTGCTCGGGGTCGAGGGCGGCGAGCCGCGCCGTGACCAGCGCCCCGGCGTCGTTGCCGTGGGCTCCGTAGCGGTCGTGGCCGAGGCGGCGCATCAGCTCGGTCCAGGTGCGGGCGACCCGGTCGACGCTCCACGGCCGCTCGTCGGCGGGCTCGGGGAACGGCGAGAAGGCGAAGCCGGGCAGGGACGGCGCGACGACGTGGAAGGCGAGGGCGGGGTCGAGCCCGTGGGCGCGCGGGTCGGTGAGCGGGCCGAGCACGTCGAGCAGCTCGGCGACCGTGCTCGGCCAGCTGTGCGTGATGATCAGCGGCAGCGCGTGCGGCTCCGGCGAGCGTACGTGCAGGAAGTGCACCCGCTGCCCGTCGATGTCGGTCGTGAACTGCGGGAAGGCGTTGAGCCTGGCCTCCTGGGCCCGCCAGTCGAAGGTCTCGGCCCAGTGTTCGGCCAGCTCCCGCAGGTGGGCGACGGGCACGCCGCGGTCCCAGCCGCCGGGCAGCTGCCGGGCCCAGCGGGTGCGCCGCAGCCGCTCGCGCAGGTCGTCGAGGTCGGCTTGGGGGATGTGGATACGGAACGGCGTGATCGTTTCGGTCATGGAAGGAACAGTAGGAGCACATGCGGCAAGGTTCTTTCCGCAATCACGCGAGAAGATCGGTGCCCGGACATGCGAAAAGCCCCGCACGAACCCGTGCGGGGCTTTCCGTTACCGCCTACTCCAGGGAGCTAGAGCCTCAGCTCTGGCCGCCCGCGAGCTTCTCGCGCAGAGCCGCGAGCGCCTCGTCCGAGGCGAGCGCGCCGGCCGCCGGAGCGGACGACGAGGAGCTCTGCTGAGCCTGGGTCTCGCCGCCGTAGGACGTCGGAGCGCCCTCGCCGGCCTCGGCCTCGGCCTTGCGGGCCTCCTCGATCTGCTTGCGGTGGGCCTCGAAGCGCTGCTGGGCCTCGGCGTACTGCCGCTCCCACTCCTCACGCTGCTTGTCGAAGCCCTCGAGCCACTCGCCCGTCTCCGGGTCGAAGCCCTCGGGGTAGATGTAGTTGCCCTGGTCGTCGTAGGTCGCGGCCATGCCGTAGAGCGTCGGGTCGAACTCGACCTCGGCGCCCACGCCCTCGTTGGCCTGCTTCAGCGAGAGGCTGATGCGACGACGGTCGAGGTCGATGTCGATGATCTTGACGAAGATCTCGTCGCCGACCTGGACGACCTGCTCCGGGATCTCCACGTGGCGCTCGGCCAGCTCGGAGATGTGGACCAGGCCCTCGATGCCCTCCTCGACCCGGACGAACGCGCCGAACGGCACCAGCTTGGTGACGCGGCCCGGCACGACCTGGCCGATCTGGTGGGTGCGGGCGAACTGCTGCCACGGGTCTTCCTGGGTGGCCTTGAGCGACAGGGAGACGCGCTCGCGCTCCATGTCGACGTCGAGGACCTCGACCGTGACCTCCTGGCCGACCTCGACGACCTCGGAGGGGTGGTCGATGTGCTTCCAGGAAAGCTCGGACACGTGGACCAGACCGTCGACGCCGCCGAGGTCCACGAACGCGCCGAAGTTGACGATCGAGGAGACGACGCCCTTGCGGACCTGACCCTTCTGCAGGGTGTTGAGGAAGGTCTGGCGGACCTCCGACTGCGTCTGCTCGAGCCAGGCGCGGCGCGACAGGACCACGTTGTTGCGGTTCTTGTCGAGCTCGATGATCTTCGCCTCGAGCTCGCGGCCGACGTACGGCTGCAGGTCGCGGACCCGTCGCATCTCGACCAGGGACGCCGGGAGGAAGCCACGGAGGCCGATGTCGAGGATGAGACCACCCTTGACGACCTCGATGACGGTGCCGGTGACGATGCCGTCCTCGTCCTTGATCTTCTCGATCGTGCCCCAGGCGCGCTCGTACTGGGCGCGCTTCTTGGACAGGATCAGGCGGCCCTCCTTGTCCTCCTTCTGGAGAACCAGGGCCTCGACGTGTTCGCCGACCTCCACGACGTCAGCAGGGTCGACATCGTGCTTGATCGAAAGCTCGCGCGAGGGGATGACACCCTCGGTCTTGTAGCCGATATCGAGAAGGACCTCGTCTCGATCGACCTTGACGACGGTGCCCTCGACGATGTCGCCGTCGTTGAAGTACTTGATGGTCTCGTCGATCGCGGCGAGGAAGGCTTCCTCGGACCCGATGTCGTTGACCGCTACCTGCGGGGTGCTCGAGGTGGCCTCAGTGCTGGACGTCATGTGTGGAATTGCTCCGAACGCGGACAGGATGTCGATGTGGCGGACGCGCGGCAGGCCCTCTTCCGCATCAAGCCGAGGAATTACGACATCGACGTGACCGAGCGCGAGCCCGCTCCGTCTGAGGCGCGCGCGAGCCCACAGCGCAGCGATCAGCATATGAGACCAAACCCACGGGGTCAATCCAGGGCGAGGTCAGTAGGCGACGACCTGGAGCCCCCGCTTGGCGATGATATTACCCTTCGCCGCCCGGGGGATGGAGATCCGCTCCGGGTCCCCGTCGGAGACGTAGCGCTTGCCGGGATGCTTGTCCAGCCACTCCAGCCAGTACTGCGAGCACCATTTGCGGCACTCGCCCTTCTTGCCGTTGCTCTGGATGCGCTGGATCGCGCCCCGGTCGAAACTTTTCGCGTAGGGCGAAACCGAGGGCTCGGCTCCGGCGAGGAACACGCCGGCGAAATCATAACGGGTCCCGTCCCATGATCCGGTCCTGGCGACCTTCTTGGCGTGGGGCATCGACCCGTACGGCAGCGCCATGGTGCGGGACGGCGGCGCGCCGAGCTTCTTCAGCAGCCGCTCGATCCGGCCGATCTGCTCGCGGACCTTGCGCTTGCGCAGGGCCCGCAGGTTGGGGTGGCTCCAGGTGTGGTTGGCCACCTCGTAGCCGTGCTCGGTCAGCCAGCGCAGGGCGGCCGCCTGCCCGGCCTCGTCGCGCAGGCCGAACGGCTCGTGGTTGACCCAGAACGTGGCGGTCGGCCGGAACGACGGGTAGCGGGCGGCCACCTCCTGGATGATGGCCACCGCGGTGCCGGGGGCCGGGTTGCCGTTCGCGTCCAGCGCGAAGTGGCTCGGATGCCCGTCGTCGAAGGTCAGCACGACCGGGTAGCGGCCCGCGGGCACGCGGATGTCGCCGGTGGCGAACTCGGCCGCGGTGATCGGCACGTAGCCCGCGCGGGCCAGCCGTTCCAGCTCCTTCCTGAGCTGGTCGGGGGTGCGGTCGATGGAGGCGAGCCGCTTGCGCACGATGCGGTGGTACATGAGGACCGGCACCAGCCCCGCCTCGTTGGCGCGTACCTGCCGGGCGAACTCGGGCGTGGCCACCACTCCGGGCGGCTGCCCGGGCGGGGTCGCCACGGTCTCGGCGGGCGCCGCGGACGGCGGGCTCTCCTCGACCTTCCCGGCGGAGGCCGGGCCGGCGTGCGGGAGCTCCTGCGCCGGTATGAGACTGAGCCCGATGACCGCCACGGTGACCACGACGACGTTCGCGAGGCCGATGATCTTCGTGGAGGACGCTGGTAACCGCACAGAACTCCCGTGCCGCTAGGGGAAGCCGACACTCCACCCTAGTCCAGATCTGTACGGAAACCGGGGACCCCGGGCGACATGCCGCCCCCCGGGGGCTCCCGGACCGCGGGTCAGTGCCCCGCGTCCTCCCAGGTGCGCCCGACGCCCACGGAGACCTCCAGCGGCACCCGCAGGTGGTAGGCGGCGTTCATCTGGTCGCACACGAGCTGCCTGAGCGCCTCCAGCTCGCCCGGCGCCACCTCGAACACGAGCTCGTCGTGGACCTGCAGCAGCATCCGCGAGGCCAGCCCCTCCTCCTGGATGGCCTGGTGCACGTGGAGCATGGCGACCTTGATGATGTCGGCCGCCGAGCCCTGGATCGGCGCGTTGAGCGCCATCCGCTCGGCCATCTCGCGCCGCTGCCGGTTGTCGCTGGTGAGGTCGGGCAGGTAGCGGCGGCGGCCCATGATCGTCTCGGTGTAGCCGTCGGCGCGCGCCTGGGCCACGATGGCCTGCAGGAAGTCGCGCACGCCGCCGAACTCCTGGAAGTATTCCTCCTTGAGCGCCCGCGCCTCGGCCACCGGGATGTTGAGCTGCCCGGACAGCCCGAAGTCGGACAGTCCGTAGGCGAGGCCGTAGTTCATGGCCTTGATGCGCGCCCGCAGCTCGCCGTCGATCTGCTCGGGCGGCAGGTCGAACACCCGGGCCGCGGTGGCCTTGTGGAAGTCGTGGCCGGACTCGAACGCGGCGATCAGCGACTCGTCGCCCGACAGATGGGCCATGATGCGCAGCTCGATCTGGCTGTAGTCGGCCGTGAGCAGCGTCTCGTAGCCCTCGCCGACGGTGAAGCCCTGCCGGATGCGGCGGCCCTCGGCGGTGCGGATCGGGATGTTCTGGAGGTTGGGCTTCTCGGAGGAGAGCCGGCCGGTCGCGGCGATGATCTGGTTGAACGTCGTGTGGATGCGCCCGTCGTCGGCGATCTCCTTGATCAGGCCCTCGACCGTGGTGCGCAGCTTCTGCTGGTCGCGGTGGCGCAGCATGATCGTCGGCAGCTCGTGCTCGGTCTGCGTGGCGAGCCAGGCGAGCTGGTCGGCGTCGGTGCTGTAGCCGGTCTTGATCTTCTTCGTCTTGGGCAGGTTGAGCCGGACGAACAGGATCTCCTGGAGCTGCTTGGGCGAGCCCAGGTTGAACTGCTCGCCCACGGAGCGGTGCGCCTCCTCCACGGCGTGCTTGACGGCCGAGCCGAACTCGGCCTCCAGCCCCGTGAAGTAGGCGCTGTCGACCGCGATGCCCGCGCGCTCCATCCCGGCCAGCACGGTGAGCAGCGGCAGCTCGACGTCGTCGAGGAGCTGGGTGCCGCCGCGCCCGGCCAGGAAACGCTCCAGCGCCTCGGCCAGCTCGCGCACGACGTGGGCGCGCAGCGCGAGATCCTTGGCGGGGGCGTCCTCGTCGTCGCCGAACAGCGCGGCCTGCCCGTCGGACTCCTCCTCGGCGCGCAGGTCGCGGTTGAGGTAGCGGCGGGCGAGGTCCTCCAGGGCGAAGGTGCGCTGGCCCGGCATGGCGAGGTAGGCGGCCAGCGCGGTGTCGCAGCTCAGGCCGCGCAGGTCCATGCCCTGCGCCCACAGGGCCAGCAACGGGCCCTTGGCGTCGTGGACGGCCTTGGGCCGCCCCTCGTCGGCCAGCCAGGCCCGCAGGGCCGCCTCGTCGGCCTCGGTGAGCTTGACCGGGTCGATGTGGGCGGCCGTGCCGTCGGGCGAGGCCACGGCGATGGCGTCGATGCGGCCGGTGCCGCTGCCGTAGACGCCCTTGACGGCGAGCCCGGCCCGGCCCTCCGGCATGGCGGCCAGCCAGCCGGCCACCCGGTCGGGGCCGAGGATCACGGTCTCGACCTCGAAGCCCTGGTCGGGCTCCTGCTCGCCGGTGCCGAGCACCTTGAACACCCGCTCGCGCAGCTCGCCGCGGATCTGCAGGGTGTCGAAGAGCTTGTTGACCTCCTCGCGCTCCCACACGCCCTGCCTGAGCTCGCCGAGCTCGGCCTCGACCGGCACGTCGCGCAGCAGCTCGGTGAGCCGGCGGTTCATCAGCACCTGGGCAACGTGGTCGCGCAGCTTGTCGCCGACCTTGCCCTTGACCTCGTCGACCCGGTCGACGAGCGCGGTCAGCGTGCCGAACTCGCGCACCCACTTGGCGGCGGTCTTCTCGCCCACGCCGGGGATGCTCAGGAGGTTGTCGCTGGGGTCGCCGCGCAGCGCCGCGAAGTCGGGGTATTGGACCGGGGTGAGGCCGTATTTCTCCTCGACGGCCTCGGGCGTGAACCTGGTCATGTCGCTGATGCCGCGCCGGGTCATCAGGACGGTGACG
Source organism: Nonomuraea sp. LP-02 (assembly GCF_036289125.1). Classification (NCBI taxonomy): domain Bacteria; kingdom Bacillati; phylum Actinomycetota; class Actinomycetes; order Streptosporangiales; family Streptosporangiaceae; genus Nonomuraea; species Nonomuraea sp. LP-02. Next base: position 3,018,018 of record NZ_JAXCLK010000001.1, read on the forward strand.
TGCTCGTTGACGAGCTGCAGCGCGTCGCGGTCGCCGGTGACGATGAGCACGCTCATCCCCTGCTCGGACGCGCGGGTGGCGAGCGTGGCGATGATGTCGTCGGCCTCGAAGCCCGCCTTGGACAGGCGCGGGATGCGCAGCGTGTCGAGCAGCTCGAAGATGAGCTGCATCTGGCCGCGGAAGTCCTCCGGCGTCTCGCTCCTGTTGGCCTTGTAGTCGGCGTATTCCTCGTGCCGGAACGTCGGCTCGGACCGGTCGAAGGCCACGGCGACGTGGCTCGGCTGCTCGTCGCGCAGGACGTTGGTCAGCATCGAGGTGAACCCGTAGACCGCCTCGGTGTGCTGACCGTCGGAGGTCATGAGGTTGGCGTCCTTGAGCGCGTAGAAGGCGCGATAAGCCAGGGAATGCCCGTCAAGCAGCAGCAGGCACGGACGGCTGGGGGTCACTTCACTCTTCGGCACGTACGCAGCCTAGTCTGCCCCTGCGACAGAAAACCTGAGCTCGGAAGAGTGGAGGCGACCCCTTGACGCAGACCAACCCGCTTGATCTCCCGCTGCTGAACGGCATGCACGCCGGCACGCTGGCGACCCGCATGGGCATCGAGTTCCTGGAGGCGGGCCCCGACCGGGTGGTGGGCCGGATGCCTGTGGAGGGCAACACGCAGCCGTACGGGCTGCTGCACGGCGGCGCGTCCGTGGTGCTGGCCGAGAGCCTCGGCTCCGTGGCCGCGGCGATCCACGCCGGGCCCGAGCGCATCGCGGTGGGCGTCGAGATCAACGCCACGCACCACCGTTCGGCCCGCTCGGGGCACGTCACGGGCGTGGCGACGCGGTTGCACGCGGGGCGGACGCTGGCGACGTACGACATCGAGATCACCGACGAGGAGGGCCGGCGGGTGTGCACCTCCCGCCTCACCTGCATGCTGCGCGACCGCTGAGGCTTTTGCCGTATTTTTGCCCAGCGGCCACTTCGCCCGATTCTTTGCGCATCGCCCCCGCGGGTCGCTACGGTGGTCCGAACGCGAGCCCGCGGGGAGGCCCGGTAGATAACGTGCACGGCCGGCGATGCCCTGCACGGCCCCAAAGGCCGCCCCCGCGGGCTCGTCCATACTTCCCGCGATTTCGTTATCGTTCCGTTCCTTCCGGCCGCCAGGTGTCTTCCCCCATTTAGCCCCTGACCTGCCAACTTGATTCCTCACGTGAGTGACACCGTGTTGTCACTAATTGGTGACGAACGATACTGAAACGGGCGTCACGGCAATAGGCTCCCGCCATTGCATCCCAGTTGTGCCTGCGATGCGCGCGTGTCGAGATGGAGGGGCACCACCCCGCCTTGACCTACTTGAGGGAGCACCATTGCGCAGAGCCGTGATCGCGTTCACGGCCTTCCTGGGTGGACTCGTCTTCCTGCTGGCCGGGCCCGCACACGCGGGCCCCGCCGACTGCCAGGGGCTGAAGGGGACACTCAAACTCCAAGGCCAGCCAGTGAACGGCGCCAAAATCTCGGTGACCACCGAGGGCGGACAACCCGTCCAGGAGGTTACCTCGAACGCTCAAGGCATTTGGGACGTTCAGGTCGACAAGCCGGGCAAGTACAAGGTCACTCTGGACCCCGGCTCGCTTCCTCAGAACAGCCAGGTCCGCGGCGGCAACAACGTCCGCACGCCGACCGTCTACGAGGGCAACTGCTCCACCGTGCTGTTCGCGCTGGAGGCCAAGGGCGCCGCCGCCGGCCCCGACCAGGAGGCCACCGGCGAGAGCTCCTTCTGGGCCCAGGCCGCGCAGCTCGCGTTCGAGGGGCTCAACCTCGGCCTCATCATCGCCCTGGGGGCGCTCGGACTCTCCCTCATCTACGGGACGACCGGCCTGACCAACTTCGCCCACGGTGAGCTCGTCACCCTGGGCGCGGTCCTCGCGTACGCGTTCAACGTCGGGTTCAGCATCCAGCTCATCCCGGCGGCGATCCTCGCCGTCGTGGTGGCGGGCGCGCTGGGCTACGGACAGGACCGCTTCTTCTGGGGGCAGCTCCGCAAACGCGGCACCGGCACGATCGCCATGATGATCATCTCGATCGGTGTCGCGATCCTGCTGCGCAACCTCATCCAGTTCTTCTTCGGGCCGCAGACGGAGACCTACACCGACTACAACACCCAGGCCGGTCTCCAGCTCGGCCCGATCAGCGCCGCCCCCAAGAACCTGTGGGCCATGGGCATCGAGCTCGCGGTGCTCATCGTCGTGGGCCTCGCCCTGATGAAGACCCGCACCGGCAAGGCCGCCCGCGCCGTCGCCGACAACCCGGCGCTCGCCGCCTCCTCCGGCATCAACGTCGACCGCGTCATCCGCATCATCTGGACCGGCGGCGGCGCCATCGCCGCGCTGGCCGGCGTCATGCTCGGCCTGTCGCAGTCGCTGAAGTTCACCATGGGCCAGGACATCCTGCTGCTCATCTTCGCCGGCGTCACGCTCGGCGGGCTCGGCACCGCCTTCGGCGCGCTGGTCGGCTCGATCGTGGTCGGTGTGTTCATCCAGGTGTCCACGCTGTGGGTGCCGCCGGAGCTGAAGTCCGTCGGCGCGCTGGTGGTGCTCATCGTCGTGCTTCTCTTCCGGCCGCAGGGCATCCTCGGCCGACGCGAGCGGATCGGGTGACGGGGGTAACACATGGACTGGCTCACGATTTTCACCACCACCGTCCACGCCGCCATCGGCTGGGAGACCGTCGTCTACGGTCTGGCCGCGATCGGCGTCAACATCCACTTCGGCTACACCGGCCTGCTCAACTTCGGCCAGGCGGCGTTCATGGCCGTGGCCGGGTACGGCCTGGCCGTCACCGTCACGGTGCTCGACCTGCCCTTCTGGGTCGGCATCTTCGTCGGCCTGGGGGCCGCGGTGCTCCTGGCGCTCCTCATGGGCATCCCGACGCTGCAACTGCGCGCCGACTACCTGGCGATCGTCACCATCGCCGCGGCCGAGATCATCCGGCTGATCTTCCGTTCGGTGCAGTTCAAGGAGGTCTTCGGCGGCTCTGACGGCCGGCGCGGCTTCAACGGCGACTTCTACGCCATGAACCCCTATCCCGAGGGCCGCTACGGCATCGGCCCGATCGTCTTCGACGAGCGTACGCTGTGGCTGCTGACGGTCGGCTGGATCGTCGTGCTGCTCGCCTGCGGGCTGGTCTACCTGCTCATGAAGAGCCCGTGGGGCCGCGTGCTCAAGGCCATCCGCGAGGACGAGGACGCCGTGCGCGCGCTCGGCAAGAACGTCTTCGCGTACAAGATGCAGTCGCTGGTGCTCGGCGGCGTCATCGGCTGCTTCGGCGGCTTCTTCTACGGCCTCTACAACGGCGCCGTGCAGCCCGACGTCTTCGGCACCGAGATGACGTTCTTCGCCTACACGATCGTCATCCTCGGCGGCGCCGCCCGCGTCTTCGGCCCGGTCGTCGGCGCGATGATCTTCTGGGTGCTGTTCGTCTTCATCGGCAACCTGCTCGCCGAGCTGGTCGCCAACGGCTACATCCCGTTCATGACCAGCATCCAGGTGGGCCCGATCCGTTACGCCCTGGTCGGTCTGGGCTTCATCCTGTTGCTGATCGTCCGGCCGCAGGGCATCTTCGGTGACAAGAGGGAGATCGCGATCAATGCGCGATGACACCATGGATGAGACGACTGACGAGTCCAAGGACGGCGCCGTGACCGCCAGCCGCAAGGCCGCGGCCCTGGAGGCGTTCAAGGACATGGCCCGCGAACCGGGCGTGCCCAAGCCCGACCCCATCCTCGTCGTGGACAAGGTCGTGCGCCGCTTCGGCGGCCTCACGGCGGTCGACGTCGAGCACGTGGAGGTCCAGCGCGGCTCCATCACCGCGCTGATCGGCCCCAACGGCGCGGGCAAGACCACGTTCTTCAACCAGCTCACCGGGTTCGACACCGCCGACGCCGGCAGCTGGACGTTCAACGGCCGCGCGATGAGCGGCGTGCCCGCCCACAAGGTGGCCCGCGCCGGCATGGTGCGCACGTTCCAGCTCACCAAGGCGCTCTCCCGGCTGACCGTCATGGAGAACATGCGCCTCGGCGCCCAGCAGCAGAAGGGCGAGAGCTTCTGGCGGGCCCTCGTGCCCGGCTTCTGGCGCTCCCAGGAGCAGGAGATCACCGAGCGGGCCGAGGAACTGCTGGTCCGCTTCAAGCTCGACGCCAAGCGCGACGACTTCGCCGGCTCGCTCTCCGGCGGCCAGCGCAAGCTGCTGGAGATGGCGAGGGCGCTCATGGTGGGCCCCGAGCTGGTCATGCTGGACGAGCCCATGGCGGGCGTGAACCCGGCGCTGACGCAGTCGCTGCTCGGCCACGTCAAGGACCTGCGCGAGCAGGGCATGACGGTGCTGTTCGTCGAGCACGACATGGACATGGTCCGCGACATCAGCGACTGGGTGATCGTCATGGCCCAGGGCGCGGTGATCGCCGAGGGCCCGCCCTCGACGATCATGTCGGACGAGCGGGTGATCGACGCCTACCTCGGCGCGCACCACGACGCCCCGCTGTCGGACACCGAGCTCCAGGCCCAGCTCCACGAGGCCGAGGCTGAGCTGGAGGCCGAGATCGAAGAGGAGACGCAGAAGTGAACGCCGTCCCGGAGCCGGCCGAGTCCAAGGCGGCCATCACCGACCGCGGCGCGCACCTGGAGGGCGCCGAGAACGCCCTCCTGCGCTGCGACGAGCTGATCGCCGGCTACCTGCCGGGCGTCAACATCCTCAACGGCGCCGACCTCTACGTGGGTGAGGGCGAGCTCATCGGCATCATCGGCCCCAACGGCGCCGGCAAGTCGACGCTGCTCAAGGCCATGTTCGGGCTGGTCAACATCCGCAGCGGCACGGTGCTGCTGAAGGGCGAGGACATCACGAACATGAAGGCGCACGCGCTGGTCTCGCGCGGCGTCGGCTACGTCCCGCAGACCAACAACGTCTTCCCCAGCCTCACCATCGAGGAGAACCTGGAGATGGGCGCCTTCCAGGTGCCGGGGAAGTTCAAGGAGCGCTTCGAGTTCGTGGCCGAGCTGTTCCCCGCGCTGAAGGAGCGGCGCAAGCAGCGCGCGGGCTCGCTGTCCGGCGGTGAGCGGCAGATGGTGGCGATGGCGCGGGCCCTGATGACCGAGCCGTCGGTGCTGCTGCTGGACGAGCCGTCGGCCGGTCTGTCGCCCAAGCTGCAGGACCTGGTCTTCATCCAGGCCCAGCAGATCAACAAGGCCGGCGTCACGGTCATCATGGTCGAGCAGAACGCCCGCCGCTGCCTGCAGATCTGTCACCGCGGCTACGTGCTGGACCAGGGCCGCAACGCCTACAGCGGCACCGGCAGGGAGCTCGCGAACGACCCGAAGGTGATCGAGCTGTACCTCGGCACGCTCGCCAAGGCGTAATTCGCCCCGAACGGCTGAGGAGCTCCCACGGAGCCCCTCAGCCGTTTTTTAATGGGCGGTGTGAAACGCTTAGCGACAGTCGCGCTCATGCTGCCCGTCCTGCTCCTGGGCTGCCAGGACGACGCCTCCTCGGCGCCGAAGTACAGCACCGGCGGCGACCCCACCGACAGCCCCTGCGCCCGCGTGGTCTCCGCCATCGGGTACGCCGGCCTGCTGCTGGAGCCGAAGGGCCAGGAGGACCGGCAGCACTTCGAGGACGCCGTGATCGGCCGCCTGGCCGAGGCCCGCGGCATCACCCTGCAGTTCGGCGCCCGGCTGCCCGCCTCGCTCAAGGGCGACGTGGCGGCGCTGGAGTCGGCCACCGCGGGGCTCGCCAGGAACGACGTGCCGCGGGAGCGGCAGGTTGCGCTGCTGAGGGAGTACCGCGCGGCGGCCGACCGGATCGTCGCCGGCTGCCGGTGACGCCCTTCACGGGCGGCTCCAGGGACGCGGAAGGGCCCGGCCGTGGCGGCCGGGCCCTTCGTCTCAGCGCTGGTGATCAGCCGGCGATGTTGCCGGTGCGGTACTCGATCGCCTTGCTGCCGTACTTGTTGTCGTCGCCGTACTCGTAGATGCCGATCGTGGCGACGGCCGGGTCACCGGCGTCGTTGAACTCGACCGGGCCGCTGACGCCGTCGTAGTCGATGTCCTTGCCGGCCTTCAGCAGGTCGACGCACTCCTTGAAGCTCTTGCACTTCTCGCCGCCCTTGCTGACCTCGGCCAGCTTGGCGGCGATGTCGACACCCGCGTCGCTCTTGGCGGCCTCGGCGGCCAGCGCGATCAGGTTCGCCGCGTCGTAGGACTCGGGGGCGTAGCTGAAGTCCTCGAGCTCCTTGTCGACCTCGAGCAGCTTCTTCTGGAACTCCTCGGGAGCGGCCGCGCCGGGGATGGTGCCCTTGACGCCCTTGAGGGTGCCCTTGGGCATCTTCAGGTAGTTCGTGTTGGACGTGTTGCCGTCCACCATGTACCACTTGTGCTTGCTGGCCGGCAGGCCCTGCTTGACGAGCTCCTGGATGACCTTGGAGGTCTCCTCGAAGCCGATCAGGACGATGGCCTTGGGACTCTTGGCCTTGATCTTGGTGACCTCGGCCGAGAAGTCGGCGGCCTTCGGGTCGTAGTCCACCCGCTCGACCACTTCGGCGCCGCCGTCGGTGACGGTCTTCTGGACCTGGTCGGCCAGACCCGTGCCGTAGGAGTCCTGCATGGCGAAGATGGCGACCGTGTCGCTGCCGTCGGCCACGATCAGGTCACCGAGCACGCGACCCTGGAGCTTGTCCGGGGGCGCGGTGCGGAAGTACAGACCCTGGTCGTTCAGCGTGGTGAACTTGTCAGAGGTGTTGGCGGGCGAGAACTGCACCACGCCGGCACCCGTGATCTTGTCGACCACCGACTCCGACACCGAGGAGGAGGCGGCGCCGACGATCGCGTCGGCCTTCTGCGCCAGCAGCTTGTCCACCGACTGCGAGGCGATGTTGGTCGTCGTGTCGCCCGAGTCGGTGTCGATCTTGGCGACCGGCTTGCCCAGCACGCCGCCCGCCTCGTTGATCTCCTTGATGGCGAGATCGACACCCGCGAACTCGGGCGGGCCGAGGAACGCGAGGTTCCCGGTCTGGGGCAGCAGGGTCCCGATCGTCAGCGTACCGTCACCCTTCGTCGCGGCCGGGGCAGACGACGAGGCGGCGGGAGCGGCCGAGGACGGCGAGGTCTCCGAGGCGGTGTCACCGCCGCCACCGCCGCAGGCTGTCAGGGTCAGGCTGGTGGCAGCCAGGACAGCCAGCGCCCGCCCCACGGGAGCAATGCGGATCATGAAGTGTCTCCTTCATTTCCAGGCCGGGATTCGTCAGCAGGCCGAGCGTTCCCGATCGAATGTTGGAAACGTACAAAACCGCCGCATGCCGGAACCAGATGCGCCGAACAACTGTCGGCACTTGGATGCGGAGTCGTAATCAGTCCTCAACTTACGAAGCTGGTCAGGCGTGTTTAGGTGCGGCAGGTGAAGCGCATTACGCTCTCCCTCGCTCTGGCGGTCTCCCTGACCGCCTGCGGCTCCCCGGCGCGACCCGACACCACACCTCCCCCCGGGGTGTCGGTGTCGCTGGGCCAGTGGCGGTCCGACGAGCCGGCGCACCGGCTGCAGATCGCGGTCCGTAACACCACGGACACGCCCGTCCACTTCGCCGACGTGCAGCTCGTCACGCCGTCGTTCAAGACTTTGGCGCCGGCCAGGGCCGACACCACGCTCGGCCGTACGGAACGGACGGACCTGCCTGCCCCGTACGGCGCCGCCAACTGCCCGCCCCAGGGGCTCCCCCAGGTGCGGCCGGCGACCGTCGTGGCGCGGCTCAGCACCGGCGGCGGCCCGCTGCGCACGGTCGTCTTCCCGCTGCCGCACCCGGACCCGCTGCTGGCCAGGCTGCTGCGCGACGAGTGCTCGGAGTTCCTGATCAAGCAGGTCGCCGAGCTCGCGTTCGGCCCGGAGTGGACGGAGTCGGACGGGACCATGCGCGGCAGCGTCGTGGTCACGCGGCGCGGCGCCGGCAAGGTGACGCTGACCGACATGGGCGGCACGACCCACTACATCGTCACACCGGAGCACCGGCCGCTGGGGACGCTGGAGCCGGGCGCGTCGCGGCTGGAGGTGCGGGTGACCCTCTCGCCCGGCCGCTGCGACCCGCACGCCTTCGCCGAGGCCAAGAAGGCGTTCCTGTTCCCCGTGCGGGCCTCGCTCGACGGTGGCGAGGCCCGCGTGATCATCGTGGTGCCGCCCGAGCCGCTGCAGGAGCGTCTCACGCGGTGGGCGCGCGAGACGTGCGGCCTGGGCGGCGGCTCGTAACCGTCAGCCGGCGATGTTGCCGGTGCGGTACTCCTCGGCCTTGCCCGGGTACTTGTTGTCGTCGCCGTACTGGTAGACGCCGATGGTGGCCACGGCGGGGTCGCCGTTGTCGTCGAACTCGATCGGTCCGCTGAGACCGTCGTAGTCGATGTCCTTGCCCGCCTTCAGCAGCTCGGCGCACTCCTTGAAGCTCTTGCACTTCTCGCCGCCCTTGCTGACCTCGGCCAGCTTGGCGGCGATGGAGCGGCCGCTGTCGTCCTTGGCTGCCTCGGCGGCCAGGGCGATGAGGACGGCGGCGTCGTACGACTCCGCGGCGTAGGTGTAGTCCTCCAGCTCCTTGTCGACCGTGAGGAGCCGCTCCCGGAACGCGTCCGGGGCCTCGGCGCCGGGGATGGTGCCCTTGACGCCCTTGAGGGTGCCCTTGGGCATCTTCAGGTAGTTGGTGTTCGACATGTTGCCGTCCACCATGTACCACTTGTGCTTGTCGGCCGTCAGGCCCTGCTTGACGAGCTCCTGGACGACCTTGGAGGTCTCCTCGAAGCCGATCAGGACGATGGCCTTGGGCCCCTTGGCCTTGATCTTGGCGACCTCGGCCGAGAAGTCGGCGGCCTTCGGGTCGTAGTCCACCCGCTCGACGACCGTCGCGCCGCCCTCCTCGGCGGTCTTGGCGATCTGGTCGGCGAGGCCCGAGCCGTAGGAGTCCTGCATGGCGAGGATGCCCACGGTGTCGCTGCCGTCGGCCACGACGAGGTCGCCGAGCACGCGGCCCTGGAGCTTGTCCGGGGGCGCGGTGCGGAAGTACAGGCCGTTGTCGTTGATCGTGGTGAACTTGTCGGAGGTGTTGGCGGGCGAGAACTGCACCACGCCCGCGCCGGTGATCTTGTCGATGATCGACTCCGACACCGAGGACGACGCGGCGCCGATGATGGCGTCGGCCTTCTGGCCCAGCAGCTTGTCCACCGACTGCGAGGCGATGTTCGTGGTGGTGTCGCCGGAGTCGGTGTGGATCGCCGTCACCGGCTTGCCGAGCACGCCACCGGCCTCGTTGATCTCCTTGACGGCCAGATCCACCGCGGCGAACTCGGGCGGGCCGAGGAAGGCGAGTGAACCGGTCTGCGGCAGCACGGTGCCGAGCGTCAGCGTGCCGTCGCCCTGTGCGGCGGCCGGCGCCGAGGACGCCGGCGCGGACGAGGACGCGGTCTGCTGGGACGCGGCGGTGTCGTCGGCGCCGCCGCCGCCACAAGCCGTCAGGGCCAGGCTCGCCGCGGCCGCGACGGCCAGGACGCGGCCTGCTGGAGCGATGCGGATCATGTAAAGGTACTCCCTGTATGCGCCGGCGGGGTTTGTCCCCCGTTGACGTTTTGCAAGCTCAGCATGCCCGGATTGGGCGCTTCGCGCAGTTTTCACGCGGCTTTTATGCAGAGTTGTGATGTCCGAAACGTTGCAACCGGGGACGGCCGGAAGTCGGGAGTTCCCTTTCGGCTCCTGTCAGGCGTGACTCGCGGGCTCCGCGGTTCAGCGCTTCTCGGCGTCGTCGATGACGATCTGGGCGACCTCGCGCATGCTCAGCCGCCGGTCCATCGACGCCTTCTGGATCCACCGGAACGCCTGCGGCTCGGTCCAGCCGTGCTGCGCCATGAGCTGGCCCTTGGCCCGCTCCACCAGCTTCCTGGTCTCCAGGCGCTCGGACAGGCTGGAGACCTCGGCGCTCAGCGCCACCATCTCCTCGTGCCTGCTGACCGCCATCTCGATGGCCGGCACCAGGTCGGCCTTGGTGAAGGGCTTGACCAGGTAGGCCATCGCGCCCGCGTCGCGGGCCCGCTCGACCAGGTCGCGCTGGGAGAAGGCGGTCAGGATCAGGCACGGCGCGATGCGCTCGGAGACGATGCGCTCGGCCGCGGAGATGCCGTCGAGCACCGGCATCTTGACGTCGAGGATCACCAGGTCGGGTTTCAGCTCGGCGGCCAGCCGGATCGCCTGCTCGCCGTCGCCGGCCTCGCCCACGACGACGTAGCCGTCCTCCTGGAGCATCTCCTTGAGGTCGAGGCGGATCAGGGCCTCGTCTTCCGCGATCACTACTCGCCGCTGCGTACTCACGAGCAGAAGAGTACCGACGTCCGGTAGATTAGATCCACGCTGGCACCCCTGCTGCTGATCAACTTGTGGCGGTAGGATGTACCGTCGATCCGGACAAGTCCGGATTTTTCGGCCGGAATGATGGAATGGCAGACATGGACGCCTCAAAAGCGTCTGCTCGAAAGGGCGTGCGGGTTCGAATCCCGCTTCCGGCACCCTCCCCGGGCCAGCCCCTCACCCGGGCACCACGCCTACCCCAGACGCGACTGCCCTGACCCGCCCACCCCTGATTCGCGGCGGCGTGCGGCGGGAATAGCCGTTGCACGAACGATCAGCACGGGGGTGGGCGACATGTCGTTGAGCGTGGCGGCACGGGAGGAGTTCCTGGCGGAGGCGCACATCGCGAGCCTGGCCGTCGAGGCGGGCGAGGGCCGGGCGCCGCTGACGGTCCCCGTCTGGTACGACTACGTCCCCGGAGGCGACGTCCGCTTCCTGACCGACGGCGAGTCGGTCAAGGCCAAGCTCATCGCGAAGGCGGGCCGCTTCTCCCTCCTGGTGCAGCGCGGCAGCCCCACCTACCGCTACGTCTCCGTCGAGGGCCCGATCGTGCTGTCCAGCCCGTCCACGCTGGAGGACCTGACCCGCATCTCGGCCCGCTACCTGCCGCCCGAAGCCGTGACGGGCTACGTGCACGGCTCCGACCTGCACGCGCTGGTGACGTTCCGGATGCGGCCCGAGCGCTGGCTCGCGGCCGACCTGGGGGCGCTCGCCTGAGGCGGCTCCGCCCCGCGGCCCGCCCAACCGGTATTTTTGGCCCTGTGACTGCTATCGATCCCACCTCGACCGGCGCCCACGGCGTCGGCCTCGCGACCATCGCCGCCGACGGCACCGTACTCGACACCTGGTTCCCCTCCCCCGCGCTGGGCGAGGCGCCGTTCTCGGGCACCGAGCGGCTGTCCGACGACGAGGCCGGCGAACTGGCCTCGCTGACGGGCCCCGACCCGGCGCGCGGCGTGGAGGTGGTGGCGGTGCGCACCGGCATCGCCAAGCTCTCCGAGGCCCCGGCCGACGCCCACGACGTCTACCTGCGCCTGCACCTGCTGTCCGGCCGCCTGATCCGGCCGCACGGGGCCAACCTGGACGGCATCTTCGGCCTGCTGGCCAACGTCGTGTGGACCAACTACGGCCCGTGCCCGGTGCCGGACTTCGAGCGGACCCGGCTGCGGCTGCGCGCCCGTGGCCCGGTCACGGTGTACGGGGTGGACAAGTTTCCGCGCATGGTCGACTACGTGCTGCCGTCCGGGGTGCGCGTCGCCGACGCCGACCGCGTCCGCCTCGGCGCCCACCTGGCGAGCGGCACCACGGTCATGCACGAGGGCTTCGTCAACTACAACGCCGGCACTTTGGGCTCGTCGATGGTCGAGGGCCGGATCTCGGCCGGCGTCGTCGTCGGCGACGGCTCCGATGTCGGCGGCGGCGCCTCGATCATGGGCACGCTGTCGGGCGGCGGCAAGCACGTCATCTCCGTCGGCGAGCGCTGCCTGCTGGGCGCGAACGCCGGCATCGGCATCTCGCTCGGCGACGACTGCGTGGTCGAGGCCGGCCTCTACGTGACGGCGGGCACCAAGGTCGCCCTCCCGGACGGGAAGGTCGTCAAGGCGGCCGAGCTGTCGGGCGCCGACGGCATCCTGCTGCGCCGCAACTCGCGGACGGGCGCGGTCGAGGCGGTGCCGCGCACGGGCACCGGCATCGAGCTCAACGCCGCCCTGCACGCCAACTGAGCGCCCCGGCGCCCCGGCTCGCGCTGTGGCGGGGCCGGGGCTGCGCCGTACGGGGTCAGTTGGCGTGCGAGACGGCCGAGCCGATGGTGTGGACGCGCAGGGCGTTGGTGGAGCCGGGGGTGCCGGGAGGCGACCCCGCCACGATGACCACCTTGTCGCCCTTCTCCAGCCGCCCCAGCGACAGCAGCGACGCCTCGACCTGCCGCACCATGTCGTCGGTGTGGTGCACGAACGGCACGTGGAAGGTCTCCACCCCCCACGTCAGCGAGAGCTGGCCGCGCACGTGCGGCGCCGAGGTGAAGGCGAGCAGCGGGATCGGCGAGCGGTAGCGGGCCAGCCGCCGCGCCGTCTCGCCGGACATGGTGAACGCCACCAGCGCCTTGGCGCCCACGATCGCGCCGACCTCGGCCGCGGCCCGCGCGATGGCGCCGCCCGTGGTCTCGGGCATGCGCTCCAGCGTGTGGGTGGCGTGCAGGGACGACTTCTCGGCGGCGCAGGCGATGCGGTCCATCGTGGAGACGGACTCGATCGGGTAGTTGCCGACAGACGTCTCGCCGGACAGCATGACCGCGTCGGCGCCGTCCATGACGGCGTAGGCCACGTCGGAGGCCTCGGCCCTGGTCGGGCGGGGCGCGTTCATCATGGAGTCGAGCATCTGCGTGGCGACGATGACCGGGCGGGCCTTCTCGCGGCACAGCTCGATGATGCGCCGCTGCACGATCGGCACCTGCTCCAGCGGCAGCTCCACGCCGAGGTCGCCGCGGGCGACCATGATGCCGTCGAACGCCTCGACGATCTCGGGCAGCCGGTCGACGGCCTGCGGCTTCTCGATCTTGGCGAGCAGCGGCAGGCGCACGGCCTCCTGCTCCATGATGTTGCGCACCACGTCGGCGTCGGACGGGCGGCGCACGAACGACAGGGCGATCATGTCGAAGCCGGTGCGCAGCGCCCAGCGCAGGTCGGATTCGTCCTTGTCGGTGAGCGCGGGCGCGCTGACGTTGACGCCGGGCAGGTTGAGGCCCTTGTTGTCGGAGATCATGCCGCCGATGACGACGCGGGTGATGATGCGGTCGCCGTCGACCCTGGTCGCCTCCAGCACGAGCCGGCCGTCGTCGACGAGGATCGTGTCGCCGGGCCGCACGTCCTTCGGCAGGCCCTTGTAGGTCGTGGAGACCTGCTCGCGGTCGCCGGGGACGTCCTCGGTGGTGATGGCGAAGACGTCGCCGAAGCCCAGCCGGACCGGGCCCTCCTCGAACGTGCCGACGCGGATCTTGGGGCCCTGCAGGTCGGCGAGCACGCCTACACCGCGGCCGAGGTCGGCCGCCACCCGCCTCACCCGGTCGTAGACCTCCCGGTGCAGATCGTGGTTTCCGTGGCTGAGGTTGAACCGGGCCACGTCCATCCCCGCGGCGATGAGCTCACGGAGACGCTCCTCGGAGGAGGTGGCCGGACCTAGGGTGCAGACGATTTTCGCGCGACGAGTCACGAGTCCTACCTTAATTGGTACAGACCACTTGGCAGTCACCGACGACGGAGAAGGTAGCCCGCGAAGGAGAACAGCACGAGAACGGCGGCCCCAGAAAGCGTCAAGTTCGTGTGCCGCTCCGGTTCAACGACGCCTTCAATGTACTGGCCGCCGAGGCCCGGAGGCGGCAGCCCGCGCCGCGGATCACGGCTCGAAGGTGACGGCCTTCCAGGCGTCCACCAGGCCGTGGCCGTAGAAGCCGTTGTCGGCCGTGTCGCCCTCGCAGACGTGCGTCTGGGACTGGCCGTAGATCTGGTAGACGTGCTGGCGGGGGGTCGGGCAGGGTTTGGGGTCGGCGCTCGCGTAGAGCAGCTTCTCGACGGTGGCCGGGTCGAGCGTCAGGCCGCCGCCGGGCGCGGGCTTGCCGAAGCGGCTCACGAGCAGGGCGGCGACGCCGGTCGCGTGCGGGGCGGCCATCGAGGTGCCGTCGAGATACTGGTAGTAGGAGCAGGCGCCGCGGGTGCAGTCGCGTACGACGTCGGCGCCCTTGGGAGCGCCGTCGGCGCCGATGCGGCCGGCGGCGCGCAGCGCGCGCCCGGGGGCGGCGGCCAGGATGGAGCGGGTGGCCTTGGCGCCCTTGCCGTCCGTGGTGTCGCCGCCCGGCGCGGCCACGTCGGTCTGCTCGACCCCGTAGTCGCTGTAGACGGCCTTGCGCCCGGACGGGCCGAGCGCGGAGACGGAGATGACGCCGTCGGACTCGGCGGGCACGTTGAGGCAGGTGTTGTCCACCTTGCGGACCTTCTCGCTGCCCTCCGGGTAGCCGGGGCTCTTGTCGTCGACCGCGGGACGTCCGAGGTCGGTGGAGCCGTTGCCGAGCGCCGAGACGATCGTGACGCCCTTCTTGCGGGCGTAGTCGATGGCGCGCTGCATGCCGGTGACGATGGCCTGCTGCTCCAGCTGCTCCTTGCGGGTGTCGGCCGGGTTGCGGGCGCAGTTGTACAGCCAGGGATCGACGTAGTAGCTGAGGTTGGCCACGTCCACGCCGATGTCGCCGGCGTAGGCGAGCGCGTCGAGGCTCGGCTTGAGGAAGAAGAAACCGGAGTCCTGGCCGGCCCGTACGTTGACCAGCCGCACGCCGGGCGCGACGCCGGCGATGCCGATGCCGTTGATCGGGGAGGCGATCGTGCTGGCCACGTGGGTGCCGTGGCCGTCGTCGTCCTGGTCCACGGGGTCCTTGCAGCCGGCCACCTCGCAGGGGCCGTCGAGGGTCTCGCCGTTCTCGTCCTTGGGCTTGTCGGTGACGAAGTTGCGGCTGAGCTCGCGGTCGAAGTTGGGGGCGATGTCGGGGTGCTTGCCGTCGATGCCGGTGTCGATGACGGCGACCAGCACGTCCTTGCTGCCGGGGTTCTTGGCGTTGGCGCGGTCGGCGCCGATCATGCGCATGTCCCACTGGCGGCCGGCGAGCGGCTCGCCCGCCGCGCGCCCGCTCTTGAGCACCCCCGCGTCGGGGAAGGAGCGGACGGGCTCGGCGGTGGCGTGGCCGATGCTGCGGTCCTGGGAGACGCCGGCGACGGCGGCGTCGCCGCCCACGGCCTCGGCGAAGCCGTCGCGGCCGCCCTTGGCCAGGATGTAGCCGAGCCTGGTGTCCTCGCTCACCTTGGCGCCGCCGGCGCGCGTGACGGCGTCCAGGGCCTGCCGCTGCCGGCCTTCGGCGTAGAAGACCAGGTAGTCGGCCTGCGGGCCGCCGGCCTGCGCCTGAGAGCTCTGGGGGCGCTGCTGGGCGGGGGTGGCGGGGGCGCAGGCGGCGAGCCCGAGGAGGGCCAGTGCCGTCATCCCTGAGGCGACTCGCCGCATCGTTCCCTCCATCCGCCCGCCTCTCGAAGAATGCTCATCTTTCCGACAGTCAACCGTCGATGCCACCAACTAGCCAAATTAGGGCTACACGCGACGGAGCGGGCTCCCCGGAGGGAGCCCGCTCCGCGAGGCGGTGGAACCGCGGTCAGACCAGCGGGCGCGCGGTCGGCAGGATCGGGTACGGCAGCGCCGTCTCCCCGCTCAGGTAGCGGTCGACGCCGGAGGCGGCGGCGCGGCCCTCGGCGATCGCCCACACGATGAGCGACTGCCCGCGGCCCATGTCGCCAGCCACGAAGACGCCGTCCACCTTGGACATGTACGTCTTGTCGCGAGCGACGTTGCCCCGCCTGTCGAAGAAGTCGTCACCGCCGGCGACCTCGGCGAGGTCGGTCAGCAGCCCGCCCTTCTCCGGCCCGAGGAAGCCCATGGACAGCGTGACCAGCTCGGCGGGGATCTCCCGCTCGGTGCCGGGGATCGGCTTGAAAC
Organism: Nonomuraea sp. LP-02; assembly: GCF_036289125.1. Classification (NCBI taxonomy): domain Bacteria; kingdom Bacillati; phylum Actinomycetota; class Actinomycetes; order Streptosporangiales; family Streptosporangiaceae; genus Nonomuraea; species Nonomuraea sp. LP-02. The sequence goes on from NZ_JAXCLK010000001.1 coordinate 3,033,951, forward strand.
CGGCCTGCGGCCCCTCGACCTCGACCAGGCGCAGCGCCCGCACGTTGCCGTCGGCGTCGCCGACGAACTCCGTGGTGGAGACCGCGTACACGCGCTCTCCGCCGCGGTCGGCGAGCTCCTCGTGGGCGCTCTCCATCTTGAACAGGATCGGGAAGGTGGGCCACGGCTGCCCGGCCGGCCGCTCCCGCGGCGGGACCGGCATGATCTCCAGCTGGGTGACCGACGCCGCGCCCTGCCTGATCGCGGTGCCGATGCAGTCGGCGCCGGTGTCGCCGCCGCCGATCACCACCACGTGCTTGCCCTCGGCCGAGACGGGCGAGACCGCGTAGTCGCCCTCCTGGACCTTGTTGGACAGCGGGAGGTACTCCATCGCCTGGTAGACGCCCTTGAGCTCGCGCCCGGGCACCGGCAGGTCGCGCCACTGGGTGGCGCCGCCGGACAGCACCACGGCGTCGAACTGCTCGCGCAGCTCGGCCGCGGTGATGTCCACGCCGACGTTCACGCCGGTGCGGAACTCGGTGCCCTCCGCCCGCATCTGCTCCAGGCGGCGCTCGATGTGGCGCTTCTCCATCTTGAACTCGGGGATGCCGTAGCGCAGCAGGCCGCCGACGCGGTCGGCGCGCTCGAACACCACCACGTCGTGCCCGGCCCGGGTGAGCTGCTGGGCGGCGGCGAGGCCCGCGGGCCCGGAGCCGACGACCGCGACCCGCTTGCCGGTCCGCGCCGCCGGGGGCCGCGGGGTGACCCAGCCCTCGGCGAACGCCCGGTCGATGATCTCGACCTCGACCCGCTTGATCGCCACCGGGTCCGCGTTGATGCCGAGCACGCACGCCGCCTCGCACGGAGCCGGGCAGAGCCTGCCGGTGAACTCGGGGAAGTTGTTGGTGGCGTGCAGCCGCTCGATGGCCTCCCGCCAGTCGGTGCGGTGGACGAGGTCGTTCCACTCGGGGATGAGGTTGCCGAGCGGGCAGCCGTTGTGACAGAACGGGATGCCGCAGTCCATGCAGCGGGACGCCTGCTTGGTCAGCTTCTCCTGGGAGAAGTCTTCATAGACCTCGCGCCAGTCGCTGATGCGGACGTCCACGGGGCGGCGCGCAGGCAGCTCCCGGTCGTGCGTGAGGAAACCCTTCGGGTCAGCCATTCGGTACGCCTCCCTTAACCCTGAACCGCGGCGGCCATGACCGCCTCGTCGACGTTCCTGCCTTCGATGCGGGCGGCCTCGGCGGCGGCCAGCACCCGCTTGTAGTCGGTCGGCATGATCTTGCCGAACCTGCCGAGCGCCGCCTCCCAGTCGGCCAGCAGCTCCTTGGCCACCGGCGAGCCGGTCTCCGCGAAGTGCTTCTCGACGACCTCCTTGAGGAACTCGGCGTCCGCCGCGGACAGCTCCTCGACCGCGACCATCTCGCGGTTGACCCGCTCCGGCTTGAGGTCCAGCAGGTAGGCGATGCCGCCCGACATGCCGGCCGCGAAGTTGCGCCCGGTCGGGCCGAGCACGACGGCCCGGCCGCCGGTCATGTACTCGCAGCCGTGGTCGCCCACGCCTTCGACGACGGCCGTGGCGCCGGAGTTGCGCACGCAGAACCGCTCGCCGACGACGCCGCGGATGAACACCTCGCCGGACGTCGCCCCGTAGAGCGCGACGTTGCCGGCGATGATGTCGCCGTCCAGCGGGGCCTCCTCGTGCGGCCGGAGGGTGATCCGGCCGCCGGACAGGCCCTTGCCGAGGTAGTCGTTGGCGTCGCCGGTCAGCCGGAGCGTGATCCCGCGCGGCATGAAGGCGCCGAAGGAGTTGCCCGCCGAGCCGGTGAAGCCAATGTCGATCGTGTTGTCGGGCAGGCCCTGGCCGCCGTAGCGCTTGGTGACCTGGTAGCCGAGCATGGTGCCGACCGTGCGGTTGACGTTGCGGATGGGCAGCTCCAGCGTGACCGGGGTGCCGTTGTCGAGCGCGCCCTCCGCGAGCTGGATCAGGGTGTTGTCCAGCGCGTGCGCCAGACCGTGGTCCTGGCCGATGACCCGGCGCAGCGGCGTGCCCGCGGGCAGCTCCGGCCGGTGCAGGATCGGCGACAGGTCCAGGCCGCTCGCCTTCCAGTGCTCCTCGGCGGCCGTGGTGTCGAGCAGCTCGACGTGCCCGATCGCCTCGTCGAGCGAGCGGAAACCCAGCTCGGCCAGGTATTCGCGGATCTCCTCGGCGATGAACTCGAAGAAGTTGACCACGAACTCCGGCTTGCCGGAGAAGCGCTTGCGCAGCTCGGGGTTCTGCGTGGCGACGCCCACGGGGCAGGTGTCGAGGTGGCAGACCCGCATCATGACGCAGCCGCTGACGACGAGGGGCGCGGTGGCGAAGCCGTACTCCTCGGCGCCGAGCAGCGCGGCGATGACGACGTCGCGGCCGGTCTTGAGCTGGCCGTCGACCTGGACCACGATGCGGTCGCGCAGGTCGTTGAGCAGCAGCGTCTGCTGGGTCTCGGCAAGGCCGAGCTCCCACGGCGCGCCGGCGTGCTTCAGCGACGTCAGCGGGGACGCGCCGGTGCCGCCGTCGTGGCCGGAGATGAGCACCACGTCGGCGTGCGCCTTGGACACGCCCGCCGCCACCGTGCCGACGCCGACCTCGGCCACCAGCTTCACGTGGACCCGCGCCTCCGGGTTGGAGTTCTTCAGGTCGTGGATGAGCTGGGCGAGGTCCTCGATCGAGTAGATGTCGTGGTGCGGCGGCGGCGAGATGAGGCCGACGCCGGGCGTGGAGTGCCGGGTCTTGGCGATCCACGGGTAGACCTTGTGGCCGGGGAGCTGGCCGCCCTCGCCGGGCTTGGCGCCCTGGGCCATCTTGATCTGCAGGTCGTCGGCGTTGACCAGGTATTCGCTGGTGACGCCGAAGCGGCCGGAGGCCACCTGCTTGATCGCCGAGCGGCGGGCCGGGTCGTAGAGCCGCTCGGGGTCCTCGCCGCCCTCGCCGGTGTTGGACTTGCCGCCCAGCCGGTTCATGGCGATGGCGAGGGTCTCGTGCGCCTCCATGGAGATGGAGCCGTACGACATCGCGCCGGTGGAGAAGCGCTTGACGATCTCCGAGACCGGCTCGACCTCCTCGATCGGGATCGGCCGGCCCTTGCGCAGCTTGAACAGGCCGCGCAGCGTCATCAGCCGCTCGGCCTGGGAGTCCACGAGGTTCGTGTACTCCTTGAAGATCTCGTAGCGGCGCGTCCTGGTGGCGTGCTGCAGCTTGAAGACCGTCTCGGGGTTGAACAGGTGGGGCTCGCCCTCGCGCCGCCACTGGTATTCACCGCCGACCTGGAGCCTGCGGTGGGCGTTCTCGGCCCGCGGGTAGGCGTGGCGGTGCCGCTGCGCGACCTCCTCGGCCAGCACGTCGAAGCCGACGCCGCCGAGGCGCGAGGTGGTGCCGGTGAAGCAGGAGTCGATGACCTCCTGGCTCAGGCCGAGCGCCTCGAAGATCTGCGCGCCGGTGTAGGAGGCCACGGTGGACACGCCCATCTTGGACATGACCTTGATGACGCCCTTGCCGTAGGCCTTGATGAGGTTGCGTACGGCCTTGTGCTTGTCGAGCGGCAGGGCGCCGGTGTCGACGAGGTCCTCGACGGTCTCGATCGCGAGGTAGGGGTTGATCGCGCCCGCGCCGTAGCCGATGAGCAGCGCCATGTGGTGGCACTCGCGGGCCTCGCCGGTCTCCACGACCAGGCCGATCTTGGTGCGGGTCTTCTCCTGGATCAGGTGGTGGTGCACCGCGCCGGTCAGCAGCAGCGACGGGATCGGGGCGAGGGCGTCGGACGAGCCGCGGTCGGTCAGCACGAGGATGCGCGCGCCGTCGGCGATCGCCTGGGACGCCTCGGCCCGGATCTCCTCCAGGCGGCGCAGCAGGGCCTGGCCGCCGCCGGCGACCTCGTACAGGCCGCTGATGACGCGCGGCTGGAAGCCGGGCAGGTCGTGCTCGTCGTTGATGTGGATGATCTTGGCGAGCTCGTCGTTGTCGATCACCGGGTACGGCAGCACGAGCTGCCGGCACGAGGCCGGGCCCGGGTCGAGCAGGTTGCCCTCGGGGCCGATGGTGCTGGCCAGCGAGGTGACCAGCTCCTCGCGGATGGCGTCCAGCGGCGGGTTGGTGACCTGGGCGAACAGCTGCGTGAAGTAGTCGAACAGCAGCCGCGGCTTCTCGCTCAGGACCGCCACCGGCGTGTCGGTGCCCATGGAGCCGATCGGCTCCTGGCCCGCCTTCGCCATCGGCGCCAGGATGATGCGCAGCTCCTCCTCGGTGTAGCCGAAGGTCTGCTGCCGCTTGACCAGCGCCTCGTGGGTGATGGTCTCGCGCTCGCGGGACGGCAGCTCCTCGAAGCGGACCAGGCCGGCGTGCAGCCAGTCGGCGTAGGGGAGCTCGGCGGCCAGCTCGGCCTTGATCTCGTCGTCCTCGATGATCTTGCCGCGGGCGGTGTCGATGAGGAACATCCGGCCGGGCTGCAGGCGGCCCTTGCGTACGACGTCCTCGGGCCTGATGTCGAGCACGCCGGCCTCGGAGGCCAGCACGACCAGGCCGTCCGCGGTCACCCAGAAGCGGCCGGGGCGCAGGCCGTTGCGGTCGAGCACGGCGCCGGCGAGGGTGCCGTCGGTGAAGGTGATCGAGGCGGGGCCGTCCCAGGCCTCCATCATCGAGGAGTGGAACTCGTAGAAGGCCCGGCGGGCCGGGTCCATCTCGGTGTGGTTCTCCCACGCCTCCGGGATCATCATGAGGACCGCGTGCGGCAGGCTCCGCCCGCCGAGGTGCAGCAGCTCCAGGGCCTCGTCGAAGCTCGCGGTGTCGCTGCCGTCGGGGTCGCAGATCGGGAACAGGCGGGAGATGTCGCCCGGGATGTGCGGGGAGGCCAGCATCGCCTCGCGGGCGCGCATCCAGTTGCGGTTGCCCTTGACCGTGTTGATCTCGCCGTTGTGGGCGATGTAGCGGTAGGGGTGGGCGAGCGGCCAGCTCGGGAACGTGTTGGTGGAGAAACGCGAGTGCACCAGGGCGATCGCGCTCTCGTAGCGCTCGTCGGACAGGTCGGGGAAGAACGGCTCGACCTGGTCGGGGGTGAGCATCCCCTTGTAGACGATCGTGCGCGCCGACAGCGAGGGGAAGTAGACGTCCGCCTCGTGCTCGGCCCGCTTGCGCAGGCAGAACGCCAGCCGGTCCAGCTCCAGCCCCTCAAGGCCCTCGGGGCTCGCGACGAACAGCTGGGCGAAGTGCGGCATGACCGCGCGGGCGCTCGGGCCGGGGAGCGCACGGTCGACCGGCGTCTCACGCCAGCCGAGGACGGTCAGGCCCTCCTCCCCCGCGATCTCCTCGATCAGCCGTACGGCGACGCCGCGGGCCTCCTCGTCGGCCGGCAGGAAGGCCATGCCGACGGCGTACGCGCCGGCGGCGGGCAGGGTGAACGGCACCACGGCCCGGAAGAACGCATCGGGGATCTGCGTGAGGATGCCGGCGCCGTCGCCGGTGTCGGGCTCGCTACCCTTGGCCCCCCGATGGTCAAGATTGCACAGTGCCGTCAGCGCCTTGACCACGATCCCGTGTCCCCGGCGTCCCGCGACGTCGGCAACCATGGCGACACCGCAGGCGTCGTGCTCGTTGGCGGGGTGGTAGAGGCCCTGGGGCTCGGGGAACCCGAGGTGGGCAGCAGGCATGTAGTCCCTCCCGTCGTCTTCGTCTGTCTGGAACTTCCTTCACAGGCGGGGACGACGTTGGCCCTGCTGCATATCGTGCGTAGAGATTACCGCACCATGTCGGAATGGTGCCCGCCGCGTCCGCATTGCGAACATTCGGGCATTCCTGACATCCGAACTCATCATCCCAAAGTTCGGACATGCGGCGCAAAATTCCCGATCATGGTTGGTTTTTGCGGAACAAGAAGCGATATCTGCCCACTTGAGCCCCCTCGCCGGGGCTCGCCCCAGTGGCCCCTCCTGTGACTTTGGTCCCGTTCCTGCACCAGACCGGACGGGGGCGGGCCCCCGATAGGGTTGGTCCATGCGGGAGAACGGGGTGCGCAACGGCGGGGCACGGGACGGAGCGGCAGCGCCCGGAGGCGGGGTCGCGCACGGCGGCGGGGTCGCGGCCGGCGGCGGGGTCGCGGCCGACGGCGGCGTGGACGAGCGACGCGGGGTCGAGCGGTTGCTCGACGCGGCGAGCGCCGACAGCCGGCGCCTCCGGCACGCTCTGGCGCTGCTCTGCGACGGCCAGTGGTGGACCCTCGCCGACCTGGTCAGGGCCACCGCCACGTCGCGCCGCACGGTCGAGACCCTGCTCCGCGAGCTCCCCCTCGAACGGCGGCCGGGCGCCGACGCCTTCCGCGTCCCGCTCACCCACACCCCCGCCTACCAGGGCCTTCTCGCCGTCGCGCCACCTCCCGAGGACCCTGTGGGTCACCTCGTCCCCCACTACGCCGACGTCCTCGACCGGCTGACCCGCCTCGTCGCGGACGCCCCGCGCGCCCGCCACACGCTGGACCACGTCTCGGCCACGCCGGAGACGGCGCTGCGGCGCGCGCTCCTGCTCGGGGCCCGGTTCTGGCTGCCGGGCGCCCGCCTGCTGTGCGTCGGCGACCACGACCTCACCTCGCTGGCGGTCAAGCTGGTCCATCCCGAGACCGACGTCACGGTCGTGGACGTGGACGAGCGCATCCTGGCCTACATCGACGCCCAGGACCTCGGTGTCCGCACCCGCTGGGCGGACCTGCGGCTCGGCCTGCCCGCCTCCGCGCACGGGCACGACCTGGCGTTCACCGATCCGCCGTACACACCGGAGGGCATCGGCCTGTTCGCGGCCCGCGCCGTGGAGGGGCTGAAGGACGACGGCCGGGTGCTGCTGGCGTACGGAGCGAGCGAGCGCACGCCGATGCTGGCGTACAAGGTGCAGCAGGCGCTGGCGGAGCTCAACCTCGCCTACGAGGCGATCTATCCCGACTTCAACCGCTATTTCGGTGCGGAGGCCATCGGCTCGGCCGCCGATCTCTACCTCCTGCGCCCCACCACCAAGACCCGCCCGGCCGTGGCCTCCCGGCTGAGCCGCCTGACCACCGCCATCTACACCCAGGGCCCGCAGTCCGTCGAGTCCGCGCCCGGCGAGGGGGTTCCGGCCGCCGTCGCCACGGATTTCGAGCCCGACCTCCTCGTCGGCGACTGGCCCAAGGGCCTGCCGCAGCCCCGCGTCAAGCTGTCCACGTGGCTCGCCAAGCCGTACGCGGCGGCGGCCGAGCGGGTCGCGATCGCCGTACCGCCCGGCCTGGAGGCCGCCCTCCCCCGGCTGCTGCTGGCCACCCGCGCCCCGCGCGTCCGCGTCACCGGCGCCGGCCTGCCGCCACTCCCCGCCGTGCTGGCCACCGTCTACGAGGTCGAGCCCGGCTCCGGCGGCCTCGACGCCGCACGCCTGCCGCAGCCGGACGGCGACGTCCCCGCGATGCTGCGCCGCATCCTGGACAACGGCCACGCCAAGCTGGCCAACACCTGGCGCGAGGCGCTCATCGCGCTCGCCCGCGCCCAGGGCTCGGCCCTCACCAAGAACGAGGCCCGCGCCCTGATCCGCGAGGCCGCCCCCTGGTCGGACGACCTCACCCCGCTGGACGCCCCGCTCCACCGCCTGGAGTCCCTGCCCGCCGCGATCGCCACCACGGTCACGGCACTCACCACGACGACGCCCTGACGCCCTGACGCGCTCCGGCGGCTCAGGTGGCGGCGACGATCCTGCCCTGCACCACCCGCCCGAGCCCGTCCAGCGCGACCAGCGCCGCCACCAGCTCCTGCTCGTACGCGCCTCCGCCCGCCCAGCTCACCGTCACGTAGTGGCCCATCGCACGGGCCTGCGCCCGGCTGGTCGCCGGGTCGAACGGCACGCCCTGCCGTACGAACCCGTCCTTGCCCAGCGCCGCCACCAGCGCGTCGGCCGCCCCGCTGTCGCTCATGTTGAAGATGACGAACTGCCCGGCCATCGTGCCGCCTCTGTAGGTGGCCCGCAGCGCCTGCGTGCACCCGGCGGCGGAGGCGCCCCACAGGACCTCGTCGCAGTCGGTGAACTCCGCCGTGGTCTCGCGCCGCATAGCGCCGACCGTCTCGGTGCCGGCGGTGAAGACCTCCTGCGCGGTGAGCGGGGCGGCGTCCTTGCCGCGGGTGTCGATGGCGGCGTAGAAGGCGGACGTGGACTCGCCGTGGAACGCGGCCGGCCGAGGGTCGTCGCCACGCAGCCACCACCACGCGACGGCGGCGATGACCAGCACGTTGACGGCCACGACGGAGATCACCACACGACCTGACATCAGCCTCCCGCTCCCCCGTTCACGACGACGGCGGCGTGCCGCACGCGCGTCACGACTTCGGCCCCGTGATCGCGACCACCCGGCGGTAGACGGCCTTCTCCGCCCCGCGCAGGCCCAGCGTGAGCGAGACGTAGTCGTCCTTGACGCCGGGCTCGGCGCCGTCGACCCGGCCCAGCCACACCAGGCCGACGTAATGACCGAGAGCATAGCCACCGGCCTCGGAGTAACCACCAGCGGGGAAGGAGCCCTTGGACGAGGGCAGCGGGCGCGCCCAGCCGCCCCGGTAGAGGGTCTCCAGCGCGTCCACCAGCTCGGTGGCGGCCTGGCCGTCCTTGAGGTTGAGCAGGGTGTACTGGCCGACGTAGCGCCCGTCGGAGCTGACGTAGAGGCCGCGGGCGGCCTGGGTGCAGCCGGCGTCGGAGACCCGTTCGGTGAGGCCCTCGCCCTGCACCGCCGCCGAGCAGTCGGAGTCGAGCCGCTTGGCCACGAGCTTCAGCCGCAGTTTCTTGTCGACCGCGAGCTCGCTCTGCCCGAACACCTCCTTCTCCGTCAGCGCCTTGGCGTCCTTGGCCCGGTCGGCCAGCGGGTCGAACAGCTTGGGCGACTTCCAGCCCCGGAACACCTGCGGCAACGTGGTGTTGGGCCCCAGCAGGGCCGCGCTGGGCTCACGGTCGGGCCGGTACGCGCCGAGCGAGGTGGCGAAGATCGCCACCCCCGCCAGGGCGGCCACCGCGCCGATGACCGATGCGACGATGACGATCGTCTTCTGCTGGCCGGGGCGCAGGCCCATGGCGGTGAGCACGGGGAACTGCCAGTCGGACGGCGGGGTACGCCGCCGCTTCCGCGACCCGCCGCCCGCCGCCTCCCGGCCCTCGTCGTCCTGCCCGGCCATCGCGTCGGCCGCGCGGCCACCGGTTTCCGCGTCCGCGTCCGCGTCCGCGCCGAAGCCTCCGCGCCCCTCGGCTCCGGCATCCGCGGCGAAGCCGCCGCGCCCCGCGCCCCGCGCGAAGCCGCCGGCTGCCGCGTCTCGCTCCTGGCCCGCATTGAAACCACCCGCGGGGCCCTGGCCCGTACCGAAACCGCGCGCGGCCCCCTGCCCCGCATCCGAACCACGCACCGGACCCTGGCCCGTGTCGCGACCACGCACCGGCCCCTGGGCGGCGTCGAAACCACGCGCCACACCCTGACCCGTGTCGCGACCACGCGCCGGACCCTGGGCGGCGTCGAAGCCACGCGCCGGGCCCTGCCCCGCATCCGGACCATGCGCCGCGCCCTGACCTGCGTCGCGACCACGCGCCGGGCCCTGGCCCGCATCCGTATCGCGGGCCCCCTGGGCACGTCTGGAACGGCGTGACGGTCCCTGGGCGGGGCCGGAGCCGCGCGGCGGGCCGTCGTCCAGGGCGAAGCCCTCGGCTGCCATGACGTCCGAGCTGTAGCCCTCCGACGCGACTCGGTCCTTCGCGAAGAAGTCGCGTCCGTCCCCGTCGCCTCCTCCGCCGAAGGCGTCCTCTTCGGGCTTGTCCTTGCCGAACAGACCCTTACGGCGCTTGCCACGGCCGGCGTCCGCCGCCGCAGTGCCCGCTCCGGGGTCCGTGCCTCGGCCTCCTGCGGCGTGGCCGCCGCGCGCGCTGCCGGAGGCATCGGCCTCCGCCGCACCTGGGCCCGTGACCACCGCCCAGCCGCCGTCGGAGGCGCCTGCCAGTCCCCGGTGCCCGCCACCGCCGGGGCCGGCACCGTCCGCGGGAGCCGGCGTCCAGTTGCTCACACCCTCCACCGGGGTGGACGCCCAGGGGCTCCCGCCGTCAGCGGGGCCCGGCGCGCGGCTGCCCCCACCCGTCCCAGAAGCCGAGGTCCAGGCGCTCCCGCCATCCGCGGAGGCCGGTGTCCAGGCGCTTCTGCTCTCCGGGGAGGTGGTGGTCGTCCAGGCGTTCTCGCCAGTCGGTGGGGAGGACGGCCAGTTGTCCGTGCCGCCTGGCGATGGTCGGTGGCCGCCGGCGTCCGGTCCAGTGGACGAGTGGGACGCGGCGCCGGTGCCGCCGGCGGCGCGGCGGCCCTCGGACGGACGGCCGTGCCGGGAGCGGCCGCTCCGGCCGCCTGGATCTTCTCGCCGACCGTCGTCGTACGAGGCCGAGGCGGGCGGACCGCCGTATCCGCCCGGGGGCGGGCCGTATCCGGGGGTGGCGGGTTGGGCGCCGCTCGCCGGGCCTTCCGCGTACGGACCCGGGCCAGGGTAACCGCCGGTCGCCGGGCCTGAATCCGGCCATGAGGGGCCGGTGTAGGCGGTGTCCTGGTCGTGGCCGGGCCGGTCGTTCTTCCCACGGGAGCCCGCTCTTCTGCGGGCCATCACAGCCCCGCCGCCCCGACCAGGTTGCCCACCCCGAAGGTGACCGCGGCCGCCACCGCGCCCACCACGAGCTGCCTCAGTCCTGAGTACCACCAGCTTCGCGCCGTCACGGCCGACACGATAGCGCCCGCCACGAACAGCGCCGCACACGAGAGCACCGCCGAGATCACCAAGTCCTCGGCTCCCAGCACGTACGGCAACAGCGGCAACAACGCCCCGACCCCGAAGGACAGGAACGACGAGATCGCGGCGACCAGCGGAGACGGCAGTTTCCCCGGCGCGACCCCAAGCTCGTTGACCGCGTGCACCTCCAGGGCGCGCTCGGGGTTGCGGGAGATCTGCCTGGCCACCTCGGAGGCGAGCGCGGGATCCACGCCCTTGTCGACGAAGGTCTGGGCGAGCTCGGCCTGCTCGTCCTCCGGGTGGTGGCGCAGCTCGCGGCGTTCGACGGCGATCTCGGCCTGGGCCAGCTCCCGCTGGCTGGCCACCGAGACGTACTCGCCGCCGGCCATCGACAGCGCCCCGGCTGCCAGGCCGGCGACGCCGCTGAGGGCGATGACGCGGGTGTCGGCGGTGCCGCCCGCGACGCCCGCGATGAGCGCGAAGTTGGACACCAGCCCGTCCATCGTGCCGAACACCGAGGGCCGCAGCCAGCCGCCCGTGACGTCGCGATGCCGGTGGTGGATCTCCGCGCCCTCGGTCATCGCGTGTTCGTTTCCTTCCCGGCGCGGCGGCCGGGCTCCTTCTCCGCCTCCTCGGCGCCCTCGCGCGAGTCGACGGTGACGGCATCGGCGGTGACGGCGGTGACGGCCGCGTCCTCGGTGCCGGAGCCGGTCCGGGAACCGGTCTCGGGACCGGTGTCCCGGTCGTCGCCGGCGGCCTCCGGCGCGTCGGCGAGGCCGGCGGCGGAGTGGGCCGGGTCGGCGTCCGGTGCAACACCGTCGCCGTCCCTCGCGGACCGGTCCTCCGCGGACGACCCCGCCCCGCCGTCCGCATCGGGCACGTCGGAGGCGAGGGTGTCGGAGGCAGGCACCCCGGAAGCGGACGCGCCGGAAGCTGGCACCTCGGAAGCGGGCACCTCAGAAGTGGACGTGTCAGAAGTGGACGCGCCGGAGGCGGACGCGCCGGAGGCGAGAGTGTCGTCGGTGGAGCCGGGGTCGCTCTGCCCGGCGCCGTGCGCCGGGTCGGCCTCGCCGTCGGCGTCCGGCGGGACGACGACCTCCACCCCCTCCTTGTTGCGCGTCACCCAGAAGTACACGAGCGCCCCGATGAACAGCACGATCGACGTCCACTGGTTGATGCGCAGCCCGAGGAACGTCACCGCGTGGTCGACCCCGCCGACCGGGTCGATGCGCAGACCCTCGATCCAGAAGCGGGCGAAGGTGTAGCCGGCCACGTAGAGGGCGAACAGCCGCCCGTAACGCAGGTTGAGGCGACGGCCCACGAAGAGGAGGGCGAAGCCGAGCAGGATGTCCCAGATCGACTCGTACAGGAAGGTCGGGTGGTAGAGGACGCCGGGCTCGCCGCCGTGGTCGACGTCGATCTCCAGGCCCCACGGCAGCGTCGTCGGCGAGCCGTACAGCTCCTGGTTGAACCAGTTGCCCCAGCGGCCGATGCCCTGGGCGAACGCGATGCCGGGGGCGATCGTGTCGGCCAGGGCGGTCATGGACAGGCCGCGCCGGCGCGCCGCCAGCCAGACGCCGACGCCGCCGAGCGCGATCGCCCCCCAGATGCCGAGGCCGCCCTCCCAGATGAACAGCGCCTTGTAGGCGGGCTTGATCGCGCGGCTGCCGAAGTAGGTCTGCCAGTCGGTGATGACGTGGTAGAGCCGGCCGCCGATCAGCCCGAAGATGACCGCGGGGACCGCGATGTCGATGATGGTCCCCTTCTGGCCACCGCGGGCGCGCCAGCGCCGCTCGCTCAGCCAGACGGCGACGATGACGCCGAGCACGATGCACAGCGCATAGGCCCGGATCGGGATGATTCCGAGATACCAGACCCCTTGGGAAGGGCTGGGAATCGAGGCAAGGGGCATGTCAGGTGAGGGTAGCGGACGTGAGGCTACTTGGCGGCCTTCGTGACCGCGTCACGCAGTTCCGAAGGGCTGAAGACGACCGCGTTGTCCACTTCTGTGCCGTTAAGTTTCAGCGTCGGCGTGTGGGTGAGCTTCTGCTCGTTCATGATCTTCTCGCTGTACGACAGCTGCGCCTGCGCGTGCTTGCCCGAGTTGACGCACTGCTCGAAGTCGGGCGCGGTCACCCCGGCCTCCTTGCCCCACTCCACGAGCTGGCTGTTGGTGAAGCCCTCCGCGGTCTCGGACGGCTGGTTCTTGAAGAGAACGTTGTGGAAGGACAGCCACTGCTTGCCGTCGGCGACGCACCTTGCGGCGTTGCCCGCGCGCAGGGAGTTGGAGCGGGTGGGCTCCTGGGAGAAGATCGTGATGGGGTGGTAGACGACCTTGACCTTGCCCTCGGCGGCGAGGTTCTTGATCGTCTGGCCGCTGACCCGCTCGGCCTCCCTGCAGGCCGGGCACTGGAAGTCCTCGTAGACGTCGAGCACGGGCTTCTCGACGCCGCTCTTCGCCATGACCACGGAGCCGTCGGGCTGCACGGTGATCGGCGCGAGGCCGGCGACGGCCTCCTCGGGCGCGGACTTGCTGGCGCCGTACCAGATGCCGGCCCCGAGCGCGGCCACGGCGATCACGCCGGCCGCGGTGTAGGTGATCACCCGCCTGCGCCGCTCCTGGGCGCGCGCGGCGGCCTGCTGCTCCTTGATCTTCTCGCGTGCGCCGCGTGTCATGGTCGTCCTCTCGCCCTTGCCCATCACAGGTCCTCCAAGTCGTCGTCAGCACTGTCGCCCCCGAGCCCGAGGGCGCCGTCGAGCGCGAAGCGGCCCGGCGGGAAGCGGACCGTCCAGGCGCCGAGCAGCGCCAGCCCGAAATCACGCAGGATGTCGATCAGGTAGGCCGGCTCCTGGCCCGCCCCGAGCTGACCGCCACCGCCGAAGCAGCCGCAGTCGATCCGCAGGCCGTTCGCCCACGCCCAGCCGATGCCGAACACGAACGCGAGCATGAGCAGCGCCGCGATCACGGCGGCCACCCTGGTCAGCAGACCGACGACCAGCAGCACGCCGACGACGATCTCCACGATCGGCAGGGCGTAGCCCGCCCCGACGGCGACCGACTCGGGCAGCAACTGGTAAGCCTTGACCGCCAGGACCGAGTCGGACGGGTTGCCGATCTTGAGCGCACCCGCCGCGATCAGCACTCCGCCCAGCACCAGCCGGGCGACGGTCGTCACCCAGGGTATCGGCAATCTGGCCGAACGTGACGATAGTGACGCGTCCACAGGCCATCTCCTTCTTCTCCGTGCCGGGACTGCGCACAGTACCGGGACTCCATCGGACCACGCCCGGGATAAGCATCAGCTAAGCGGCGTGTCCCCTGCTCCGACCTGCGACGTTTGCCGTTTTACCAAGACGGAGTAAGAATTACTCATGCGAGTAAAAGCGCTGGCCGCCCTGGTGGTCGACATCGCGTTGCCCATGGGGGTCTACTACGGCCTGCGGTACGCCGGCCTCGACGAGCACGTGGCACTGGTGCTCAGCTCGCTCGTCCCTGCTCTGAGCGTCGCCGTCAGCCTGGCGCGGGGGCGCAGGCCCGACCGGCTGGCGCTCTTCATGACCGCGATGATCCTGGCCGGCGCCGCGGTCTCGGCGCTCGTCCACGACCCGCGCTTCCTGCTGGCCAAGGACGGCTGGTTCATGGGCGTGGCGGCGCTGTGGTTCCTGTCGAGCACGCGCTGGGACCGGCCGCTCGCGTTCACGTTCACCCGGTTCCTGCTGGAGAGGCGGGTCGGACCGGCACGCGAGTCCTGGGACGTGCTGTGGGAGCGGCTGCCCGCCTTCCGCCGGATCTGGCGGGTGGTGACCGTGATGTACGGGGTGGGCCTGCTGGCGGACGCCGCGGTGCGGGTGGTGATGGCCTACACCCTGCCCATGGACGTGGTGCCCGCGCTCGGCACCGCGCAGTACGTCGTGTGGCTCCTGCTCATGCAGGTCGCCATCAACGTCTATCTGGTGCCCTCAGGGCTCTACAACCGGTATTCGCCGCTGTACGCGCCCCTGCGGGAGCCGGCCGCCGCGAACGGGTGAGGCCGGGACAACACGACAGCGCGGCCCCCGTACGAGGGGACCGCGCTGCTCGCGCACATCGTCAGCGGCGCACGCCGCTCGCCATGTCGCGGGCCAGGGCGGCGCAGGACTCGCGCCCCGCGGCCTCGTCGGGCGCGTCGAGCAGCCGCCGGATGAACGCCGAGCCCACGATCACCCCGTCGGCGTAGGAGGCGACCTCGGCCGCCTGCGCGCCGGTGCCGACGCCGAGCCCGACGCACACCGGCAGCGTGGTGTGCTCCCGGGTCCGCTTGACCAGGCCCTCGGCGGCGACGTTGACGGTCTCGCGGGCGCCGGTGACGCCCATGAGCGAGGCGGCGTAGACGAAGCCGGTGCAGCAGTCGACGACCGCCTTGATGCGCTCCTCGGTCGAGCTGGGCGCGACCAGGAACACGGTGTCGATGCCGGCGGCGGCAGAGGCGGCCCGCCACGGCTCGGACTCCTCGGGCGTCAGGTCGGGCGTGATCGTGCCCACCCCGCCCGCGGCGGCGAGGTCACGGGCGAAGCGGTCGGCGCCGTAGCGGTCGATCGGGTTCCAGTAGGTCATGACGAGCGTGGCCGCGCCGGTCGCGGCCACGCCCTCGACGGTGCGCAGGACGTCGGCGATGCGGGTGCCGTTGGTCAGCGACCGGTGCACCGCGTCCTGGATGGTCGGCCCGTCCATGAGCGGGTCGGAATAGGGCAGGCCGATCTCGATGACGTCGCAGCCGGCCTCCACCAGGGCCGCGGCGGCGGCGATGGCGCCGTCCTTGGACGGGAAGCCCGCGGGCAGGTAGCCGACGAGCGCGGCCCTGTTGTCCGCCTTCGCCTTGGCGAACACCGTCTGTAGAGTCGTCATGTCTGTCCGTTTCGAAGGTCGAGTCCCACCATGATGCCCCGCGGCAGGCCCGCTGCCGGGGTGGCGACTCGTCAGAGGTTGAAGTATTTCATCGCCGTGCCCATGTCCTTGTCTCCGCGGCCGGAGAGGTTGACCAGGATGGTCGCCTCGGGGCCGAGCTCGCGGCCCAGCTCCAGCGCGCCGGCGAGGGCGTGGGAGGACTCGATGGCGGGGATGATGCCCTCGGTCCTGGCCAGCAGGGAGAACGCCTGCATCGCCTGGTCGTCGGTCACCCCGTGGTAGGTGGCCCGGCCGATGTCCTTGAGCCAGGCGTGCTCCGGGCCGACGCCCGGGTAGTCGAGGCCGGCCGAGATCGAGTGGGACTCGATCGTCTGGCCCTCGTCGTCCTGCAGCACGTAGGTGCGCGAGCCGTGCAGCACGCCGACCGTTCCGGCGGTGAGCGTGAGCGCGTGCTCGCCGCTGTCGAGGCCGTGCCCGGCGGCTTCGTAGCCGTGCAGGGCGACGTCCTGGTCGCCGAGGAAGGCGTGGAAGATGCCGATGGCGTTGCTGCCGCCGCCGACGGCCGCGCACACGGCGTCGGGCAGCCGGCCGGTGAGCTCCTGGATCTGGCGGCGGGCCTCGACGCCGATGATGCGCGCGAAGTCGCGGACCATCTCGGGGAACGGGTGCGGCCCCGCGATGGTGCCGAACAGGTAGTGGGTGCTGTCGACGTTGGTGACCCAGTCGCGGAAGGCCTCGTTGATGGCGTCCTTGAGCGTCTGGGAGCCGTTGGTGACCGGCACCACCTGGGCGCCGAGCAGCTTCATCCTGGCCACGTTGAGCGCCTGGCGCTCGCAGTCGACGGCGCCCATGTAGATGACGCACTCCAGGCCGAGCAGGGCCGCGGCGGTGGCGGTGGCCACGCCGTGCTGCCCCGCGCCGGTCTCGGCGATGACCCGCTTCTTGCCCAGCCGCTTGGTGAGCAGCGCCTGGCCCAGCACGTTGTTGATCTTGTGGGCGCCGGTGTGGGTGAGGTCCTCGCGCTTGAGCACGATCCTGGCGCCGCCGGCCTGCTCGCTGAAGCGCGGCACGTCGGTCAGCGTGGTGGGCCGCCCGGCGTAGGTGCGCAGCAGGTGGTCGAACTCCCGGATGAACTCCTGGTCGTTCTTGGCCTTCTCGTAGACCGAGGCGACCTCGTCGAGCGCCGGGATCAGCGCCTCGGGCACGAACCTGCCGCCGAAGATGCCGAACTTGCCGTGCACGTCGGGGTCGTTGCCCTGCGCGCCGTTGCCCGCCAGATCCGCGGCGGTCAGGATGGTGCCTTCGTTTGCCACTGCTATCCCTCTGCTGAGTGGTCGGGGCGCGTCGACGGGTGCGCGCCGGCGGTGACCAGCGCCTCCACGGCCTTGCGCGGGTCCTTGCCCGTGACCAGGCTCTCCCCCACCAGGACGGCGTCGGCGCCGTTACGGGCGTAGGCGAGCAGGTCGTGCGGTCCGCGCACGCCCGACTCGGCGATCTTGAGGACATTATCCGGGATCTTCGGCGCCAGCTTCGTGAAGACCTCGCGATCGACCTCAAGTGTCTTGAGGTTGCGCGCGTTGATCCCGATGACGCGGGCCCCGGCGGCGACCGCCCGGTCGAGCTCCTCCTCGGTGTGCACCTCGACCAGCGGGGTCAGCCCGATCGACTCGGCCCGCTCGATGAGCGACACCAGCGCCTCCTGCTCCAGGCAGACGACCATGAGCAGCGCCAGGTCGGCGCCGTGCGCCCGCGCCTCCCAGAGCTGGTAGGAGGTGAGGATGAAGTCCTTGCGCAGGATCGGGATGTCGACCCGGGCGCGCACCGCGGCCAGGTCGTCGAGGCTGCCGCCGAACTTGCGCTGCTCGGTCAGCACGCTGATGACGTGGGCGCCACCCGCTTCGTAGTCGGCCGCCAGGGCGGCGGGGTCGGCGATGGCGGCCAGCGCGCCCTTGGACGGGCTGGAGCGCTTGACCTCGGCGATCACCGAGACCTTGTCGCCTCCGAGGGCGGCCATCGCGTCCCTGGACGGCTGGGCCCGCTCGGCCCGCCGCTTGAGCTCCTCCATGGACACGGCCTGCTGTCGTGCCGCGAGGTCGGCGCGCACCCCGTCGAGGATGTCGTCGAGGACGCTCGGCCCTTCCGTCCGCTCACTCACGCGCTTGGGGTCCCTCCGGATCGACTGTGGGGGTGGCTGAGAGTTCGCTTCGCGTCCGCTCTCCGCCTGTCCTGCGATGGTATCGGCCCCTGCGGGGTACCTCACCACAGGGCTCGCGTCTCCACGTGCCCTATGGGGCGAGGAACGCACCGAAAGGCAGGTTCCGGACGACCCAGTAGACCACGACAACCGCCAGGAAGGCCCATAGCCACGCCGGGTGAGCGAGCGTCGTTCTGCGCGGGCGGCCCTGCAGGGCCCGAACCACCCACCTGCCCCACCAGAACAGCAGGAACGGGATCATCGCCACCATGAGCGGGTTGAGCCCGAGCGCCGCGACCGGATCGAGGTGCGCCAGCGCGTGGATGGACCTCAGCGTGCCGCAGCCCGGGCAGTAGAGGCCGGTCAGCGACAGGAAGGGGCAGGTCGGGTAGTGGCCGGGCTCGTTGGGGTCGACCGCGCCGACGAGCGCGAACACCGCCCCCGTCCCGGCCGCGACCCCGAGCGGCGCGAGCAGACCCTTGATCCGGTCCGTGCCGCGCCGCCCGGTCGTCGCGAGATTCATGCTTCCAGTATCCGTCTTCCGGTATCCGTCGTCGCGTCCGGCCGTCAGTACGACGTCACGCTGCTGCTCGCCGCGAGCAGGACGAACACCACGACGTAGAACAGGACGATGATTCCCCAGCCGATGGCGCCGAAGATGATCGAGCGCTTCCACCAGGTCTTGGCCTCCTCGCTCGCCTGCACCGCGCCCTGGTAGTCGCCGACCTGCCACTTCTGGTTGACCTGCGACGACTTCACGATGGACACGATGCCGAGGGGCAGGCAGCAGAACAGCGTGGTGAGGATGGCGGGGACGAGGTGGTTGTCCGGCGGCTGCTGGCCGCCGTAGCCACCGCCGCCGGGGGGCTGCTGACCGTAGCCGCCGTAGCCGCCGCCGCTCGGGGGCTGCTGGCCGTAACCGCCGTAGCCGCCGCCGCTGGGCGGCTGCTCGCCGTAGCCGCCGCCGCTCGGGGGCTGCTGACCGTAGCCGCCGTAGCCGCCGCCACTGGGGGGCTGCTGGCCGTAGCCGCCGCCACCGCTCGGGGGCTGCTGGCCGTAACCCCCGCCGGGCGGCTGCGAGCCGTAGCCGCCGTCGCCCTGGTTTCCGTACGTCATGGGTTTTACCTCTCAAGTGGTGCGAGTGCGCGGCAGCCTAGCGAGAAACCCCGTCCTACGTGGACTTATATCCGCTTTGCGGACAATTCGTGATCCGACCGCAAGCGCATGGTCATCGTGCGGCTACTGACCATTGGCTAGTAGCCGTAGGAGGTCGACGCGGCGGCGCCCAGCCCGATGATCGAAAGGATCATGCCGCCGAACCAGATCAGCAGCAGGACGTTGATCACGACCATGATGTACGACGTCACCAGGCCGGCCACCGCCATGCCCTGGCCCTCCTCGCCGGAGCGCTTGATGCGGGCGAGCGCGATGTGGCCCAGGATCACCCCGACGATGCTGGTCAGCCCGCAGCTGATCATGCCCACGATGCCGAGGACGAGCGAGGCGACGGCCATGCCGTTGGTGGGGCGCGGCGGGGGCGGGGGCGCGCCGTACGGGTTGTAGCCGTAGGCGCCGCTCGGAGGCATCTGACCGTAGGCGTACTGCTGCTGGCCGTATCCCGCGCCGCTCTGGGGCTGCTCGCCGTAGCCGCCCTGCGGCTGCTGGCCGTAGCCACCGCCGCTCTGCGGCTGCTGGCCATAACCGCCCCCGCTCTGCGGCTGCTGGCCATAACCGCCCCCGCTCTGCGGCTGCTGACCGTAGCCGCCTCCGCTCTGCGGCTGCTGGCCGTAACCGCCGTAGCCCGGCTGGCCGTAACCCGGCTGGCCCTGACCCGGCTGGCCGTAACCCCCGCCGGGCGGCTGGGCGCCGTAGCCGCCGCCCTGGTCCCCGTAGCTCATCCCCTGACTCCTCGTGTCGTGGCCCGTTGCACCGGCAGCTTATTGAGGAAACGGCGGACGGGCGGACAGAGGTTCAGAACAGTGCTGATTTCGTCATCCCCGGCGTCAGCGGGGATCGGTCGGGTCGTCCCCCTGGTCGAGGGCGTCCCACAGGGCCTTGTCGCCGTCGGCGGGGGCCGGGCCCGGGCCGCTCCGCTCGTAGCGGGCCGACATGCCGGCCCACCTGCCGCCGCGTACGATCGCCAGCACGCCTCCCGCGGCCAGCAGCAGCGCGCCGGCGCCGGCCACCACCGGCCACAGCACCACGAAGTGCCAGGTGAGGCCGGTCGCGCCGTGCAGAGTGTTGTGGGCGGCGAGCCAGTCGGTCACGCCGGAGCCGTCGAGCGCCGTCCACGTCCCGGCGCCCGCTCCGGCGCCGCACAGGGCGAGCAGGGCGCCGACGACGCGGCGGCCGGCGCCCTTGGTGGCCAGCACGGCCACCACGCCGGCCAGCCCGGCGAGCGCGACGGGCGTCAGCACCGGGCTGAGGTCGCCGCCGGTCGGCGTCTCCGCCCCGGTCTGGGCGACGCTCACCCAGGTGCGGCCGGCGGCCAGCAGCACCAGCAGGCAGCCGAGAACGGTGACCGCCAGCCAGGCCCACAGCTCCCGCCTGCGCGTGGCCTCCCGCGGCCGGACGTCGTGCTCCGTCGACATCGGCCTAGCCGAGCACGTCGGCGTCGAAGCAGGTGCGCTCGCCGGTGTGACAGGCCGCGCCCACCTGGTCGACCCGGACGAGCAGGGTGTCGCCGTCGCAGTCGAGCGCCACCGACTTGACGTGCTGGACGTGGCCGGAGGTATCACCCTTCACCCAGAACTCCTGGCGGCTGCGCGACCAGTAGGTGGCCCGGCCGGTGGTCAGCGTGCGGTGCAGCGCCTCGTCGTTCATCCAGGCCAGCATCAGCACTTCGCCGGTGTCGTACTGCTGCGCGATGGCGGGGACGAGGCCCTCGGGGTTGCGCTTCAGCCGGGCGGCGATCTCCGGATCCAGGGACATGTGTTCCATTCAACCAGCCCGGGAGCCCGCCCCCGCCATCGCCGTCGCTCAGGCGAGGGCCTGGGAGAGCGTGTCGTAGATGGGGAACAGCGGCGCGAGGTTGGTCCGGCGCAGCCGCCGCAGCACCTGGCCGTCGGGCGCGACGAGCGCCATCGAGCCGTCGCGCTCGCGCAGCGCGGCGAGCTGGCGTACGAGGACGCCGAGCCCCGTCGTGTCGATGAACGTCAGCCCGCTCAGATCGACCACCAGGCGCGGACCGGGGACCTTCGCGGCCTCGGCCGCCGCCTCGCCCAGGCAGGCGCGCACCCGCGTGGCGTTGTCCACGTCGACCTCTCCGGCCAGGCTCACCACCACGAGCTCGCCGTAGCGGCGCCGCGTCATCTCCAGCACGCCGGCGCTCACGTCGTTCATGACCCCTCCCCTGGGCGGTCCCCCGCCGAAAAGGTACACCGCCCAGGGCGGCGTCACCGTGGGTTTTGCAGAGAATGCGCTACGTGATGGCGAGCCGCCGGGTATTTTCGTGGCCGGCTCGTGCTAGGGAGGGACGTTCCGGGTGGGTGATGTGTAGGCAGGCGCTTCGCGTGGTCTTCGCGCGCGGGCACATCACGTCCCTGCGCAGGACGGTCGCCGAGCACGCCGCCCGCGAGGGGCTGGCCGGGCCGCGGCTGGAGGACTTCGTGCTGGCGGTCAACGAGATCACCACGAACGCCGTCGTGCACGGCGGCGGGCGCGGCACGCTGCGGCTCTGGTCGCACGCGGGGCGGCTGTGGTGCGAGGTCTCCGACGAGGGCCCGGGGATGCCGCCGGGCTGGACGGCCGCCCGGCCCCCGCCCACCGGCCTGGAGAGCGGCGGGCGGGGGCTGTGGCTGATGCGGACGCTGTGCGACCAGGTCATGATCGTGTCCGGGCCCCGCGGCACGACCGTGACGTTCGCCGCGGGGCCCGGCTGATCAGGAGCGGGCGGCCGAGACCCAGGAGGCGTGCAGGTCGGCGTACACCCCGGGCTGCTCCACGAGTTCGGCGTGCGGGCCGCGCTGCACCAGCCGCCCGGCGTCGAAGACCAGCACCTCGTCGGCGTTCTCCGCGGTCGACAGGCGGTGGGCGATCGAGACGGCGGTGCGCCCGCGGGTGACGCCCTCCAGGGCGCGGGCCAGGCGCACCTCGGTGGCCGGGTCCACGGCCGAGGTGGCCTCGTCCAGCAGCAGCAGGTCGGGGTCGGCGAGGTAGGCGCGGGCCAGGGCGACGAGCTGGCGCTCGCCGGCCGACAGCGACTCGCCGCGCTGGCCGACGGGCGTGTCGAGGCCCGCGGGCAGGCCCTCCAGCCAGTCGGCGAGGCCCAGCTCGGTCAGCGCCAGCGCGATCTCCTCGCGGGTGGCCGACGGCTTGCCGTACCGGATGTTCTGCTCCAGCGTGCCGTCGAACAGGAAGCCGTCCTGCGGGACCATGACGATGCGCTCGCGCAGCGAGGAGAAACGTACGTCGCGCAGGTCCTGGCCGTCCACGGTGACGCGGCCCGCGACCGGGTCCATGAGCCGGGTCAGCAGCTTGGCGAACGTGGTCTTGCCCGAGCCGGTCTCCCCCACGATCGCGACCCGCGAGCGGGGCGGGATCCGCACCGAGACCTCCCGCAGCACGGGCGCGCCGCCGGGGTAGGCGAAGTCCACGTCCTCGAAGGCGACGGAGATGGGGCCGCGGGGCAGCTCGACGCCCTTGGGGCCGGGGTCGGCCACGTCGGGCGGGGTGTCGAGGACGCCGAGGATGCGCCGCCAGCCGGCGACCGCGTTCTGGGCCTCGTTGAGCACCTCGGTGGCGGTCTGGAGCGGCGAGACGAAGAGCGTGACGAGGAACAGGAAGGCCACGAGCCGGCCCTGCGAGATGTCGCCGGACAGGCCGAGCCGCACGCCGAGCAGGACGATCCCGGCGATCGCGACGGCGGCCACGATCTCGGTCAGCGGGAAGACGAAGCCGACGATGGTCTGCGCCCTGGTCTGGGCGGCCCGGTTGGCGTTGACGGCCGTGTCGACGCGCTCGGCGGTGCGGCGCTCGGCGGCGTAGGCGCGGATGACGGCGGCTCCGACGACGGACTCGCTGACCGCCGCCAGCATGTCGCCGGTGCGCTCACGCACCACCGTGTACGCCCGCGACAGCAGCCGCTGGAAGCGCGGCAGGGCGATCATCAGCGGGATGAAGCAGACCCACACCAGCAGCGTGAGCTGCCAGGAGTAGACGAGCATGAGCACCGTGGCCACGAAGAGCTGCCCCAGCGACACGATGATCATCAGCCCGCCCCACTGCATGAACGAGCTGATCTGGTCGATGTCGTTGGTGACGCGCGAGACCAGCGCGCCGCGGCGCTCGGAGTTCTGGGTGAGCACCGACAGGTCGTGCACGTGCCGGAAGCCGCGGACGCGCAGGGTGGCCAGCGACGACTCGGTGGCCTTGTAGAGACGGACGTTCATGACGTACGCGGCCAGCGCCGTCAGCACCACGGCGGCGGCGCACACCACCACGGCCCAGGTGATGTACGCGACGTCCGGCCGGCCGGACTTGAGCCCCTGGTCGATCGTCTGCTGGACGGCGATCGGCACGATGATCTTGCCGACCGTGGCGACGACGGCGAGCGCCAGCGTGACCCCGAGCCCCTTGCGGAACTCGGGCGTGAGCGACAGCCCCTGCCGGACGGTGGCCAGCGCGGAGCGTTCGGCGTTGCCGTGGATGCCCTGGACCGTCATGCGCTGACCTCTTCTTCCTCGCCGGCGATCTCTTTCTCGATCTCTTCCTCAAGCTCCTCCCCGGTGACGCCCGCGACCTCGATCGCGGCGCGCTCGGCCTCCTCGCGCTCGTAGGCCGTGACCAGGTTGCGGTAGCCCGCGCAGCGCTCGATGAGCTCCTCGTGCGGGCCGCGGTCCACGACCCGGCCGTGGTCGAGGTAGACGACCTCGTCGGCGAGCGCGATCGTGGCCATGCGGTAGGCGACCACCACGACGGTGGAGGCCTCGGCGGCGTCCCGCAGGCCGTACAGGATCTTGGCCTCGACCTGGGGGTCGACGCTGCTGGTGGCGTCGTCGAGCACGAGCAGGCGGGGGCGGCGCACGATCGCGCGGGCCAGCGCGACGCGCTGGCGCTGGCCGCCGGACAGGGACGCGCCCCGCTCGCCGACCCGCGTGTCCAGCCCTTCGGGCAGCCTGGCCACGAAGCCGTCGGCCTGGGCCAGCCGGAGCGCGGCCCACACGTCCTCGTCGGGGGTGTCCAGGTTGAGCGCGACGTTGCCGCGTACGGTGTCGTCGAACAGGAACGTCTGCTGGGGCACCAGGGCCGCCGAGGAGGCGACCGCGCCGTAGGCCAGCTCGCGCAGGTCGGCGCCGTCGAGCAGGACCGCGCCCCGGTCGGGGTCGACGAGCCTGACGAGCAGTTGCACCAGCGTGGACTTGCCCGCGCCGGTCGGCCCGACGATCGCGACGGTACGCCCGGCGGGCACCTCGAAGGCGACGTCGTGCAGCACCTCGGCCTCGCCGTAGCCGTAGGAGACGCCGCGCACCTCCAGGGCGGCAGGCCCGGTCTCCGGCGCGGCGGCCTCGCGCGTGCCGTAGTCCATGGAGCCGGTGGCGTCCAGCACGGCCTGCACCCGCTGCCAGCCGACGACGCTGCGCGGCAGCTCGGCCAGCACCCAGCCGAGCGCCCTGATCGGGAAGGCCAGCAGCGTGAACAGGTAGGCGACCTGCACCAGGTCGCCGGAGCCGATGGCGCCGCCGGACAGCCGCAGCGCGCCGACGGCCAGGACCGCGAGCACGCCCAGCGTGGGCAGCGCCTCCAGCATCGGGTCGAACAGGCCGCGCACCCGCCCGACGGCGATGTTGGCGTCGCGCAGCTCGTGGGCGCGGCGCTGGAAGCGCTCGGTCTCCAGGTCCTCCCTGCCGAGGGTCTTGACGACGAGCGCGCCGTCGAAGCTCTCGTGCGCGATCTCGCTGACCTCGGCGCGCAGCTGCTGGGCGCGGGTGGCCAGCGGGCTGAGCCGGCGCTGGTAGACGAGGTTGAGCACGGCGATGGCCGGGAAGATCAGGAAGCCCACCAGGGCCAGCACGAGATCGGTGAACACCATCGCCACGGCCGCGGTGACCAGCATGACGATGACGCCGACGGCCATGGGCAGCGGCGCGAGCGGGGCCCAGGCGGCCTCGGCGTCGGCGCTGGCGTTCGACAGGAGCTGGCCGGTGGGGTGCCGGTGGTGCCAGGACAGCGGCAGCCGGAGGTACTGCTTGGTGACGTCCCTGCGGGACCTGGCCTGCATGCGGTACTGCATGACGCCGGCCAGGATGCGCCGCCCGGCCACGCCCAGCGCCTTGAGCAGCGCGGTGCCCAGGATGAAGCCCACGCCGGCCCACAGCGCGCCCGCGCCGACGCGGCCCTCGGCGAAGGCGGGCAGCACCACGTTCTCGGTGGCCCAGCCGAGCGCCCACGCGGAGGCGACGGTCATGCCCCCGTAGACCGCGCTGGCCAGCACGGCGAGGGCGAAGACGGCCTTCTCGGTACGGACGGCCACCCCAAGGACGCGCAGTCCCTGACGCATGACGGCCGAGGTGACCTTGCTCGCCACCGGTTGGCCTCCCTCTATTCAACGGTATTTACACGCAAGTCACTACATCACCCTCAATCCTGCTGTTATTCCCGTGGGTAGGGTGGGCACGTGACGTATGCCCGCGACGAGCGCAACGCGCTGTGTGACCTGCTCGACCGGGTCGGCCCCGACGCGCCGACCCTGTGCACGGGCTGGACCAGCTACGACCTGGCCGCCCACCTGGCGGTGCGCGAGCGCCGCCCGGACGCGATGCCCGGCATCGCGGTCAAGGCGCTGTCCGGCTACACCGCCTCCGTCATGGACGCCATGAAGGCCAGACATCCCTATCCCGAGCTGGTCGGCATCGTCCGGCGGCCCGGCGGCGTCTACGGCCTGGCCCGCTTCCTCGACGAGACCGTCAACACGATCGAGCTGTTCGTCCACCACGAGGACGTGCGCCGCGCCCAGCCCGCGTGGGAGCCCCGCGACCTGCCCGCCGGCCTCGACCGCCTCCTGTGGCAGCGGGTCTCGGCCGGCGCCCGGCTCATGCTGCGCCGCTCGCCGGTCGGCGTCGTGCTGCACCGCCTCGGCGGCGGCGTGGCGCTCGGCGGCCCGCGCCAGGGCCCGCGGGTCGAGGTCACCGGCACCGCCTCCGAGCTGCTGCTGTTCTGCTTCGGCCGCCAGGAGCACGCCCGGGTCGAGCTCACGGGCGACCCCGAGGCGGTCGCCAGGGTGCGCTCGGCGACCCTGGGGATCTAGCCGCCGGTCAAGCAGAAGTCCCGGCCCGGTAGGGGCTCGCAAGAGCATTCGAGCCCGTACCATGGCAGAGGAAAGAAGCCCCCCGGTTATGATCATGAACATCTTCGCCGTGGATGCCAGTGATCGCCCAGATCCGGGTATATACGGCTGGGAATGGACTGCAGGAGGCCCCCCATGCAGGTCAAGAAGGTGATCACCTACGTGGCTATCGCGTTCGTGGTCTTCTACCTGTTCACCCGGCCGGCCCAGGCCGCCGACGCCGTGAACGGTGTGATCAACGGAATCTTCCAAGGAGCCGATCAGTTGGCCGTGTTCTTCTCACAGGTTCTGACGTAACCCGCCCTTCTGTCTGCGCCGGGTGCTTCCCCGCAGTGCCCGATCGTGTTACGCAGGCAGGATGAGAGATCGCCCCAGCGGCAACAGGACCAGCCAGCTCGACCCCCACGCACGGCGCATTCTCGAACGGGCCGAGCTGGAGGGCATCGAGCTGATCCGCTTCTTGTACGCCGACCACGGTGGCGTGATCCGTGGCAAGGCGGCGTCCAGGTCGCGGCTGGCCGAACGCCTCGGCACGGGCATCGGGCACACGGTGGCCATGATGGCGATGAACATGCTCGACCAGCTCCAGGACGTCGAGCAGCTGGGCCCGGTGGGCGAGGTCCGCATCGTCCCCGACCCGGCCACCTACGTCCCGCTGCCCCATGCCCCCGGCGCGGCGGCCATGCTGTCGGACCTGCGCCGGCCCGACGGCTCACCCTGGGAGGCGTGCGCGCGGACGTTCCTCAAGGACGCGATCGCCGAGCTCGCCACGGAGGGTTACACGCTGGTCGCGGCGTTCGAGCCGGAGTTCACGCTCGGACGCCGGCTGCCCGACCCCGCGGGCGGCCCCGACCGGATGGTCCCGCTCGACGACTCGCTGTGCTACGCCAACACCGGGTTCGACACGGCCCACGACTACGCCGTCAAGCTCGTCCGGGCACTGGAGACGCAGGGCCTGCGCGTCGAGCACTACCACCCCGAGCTCGGGCCCGGCCAGCAGGAGCTGTCCGTCCGGCACGCGCCCGCGCTGCGGGCCGCCGACAACCACGTGCTGTTCCGCGAGACCGCGCGCGGCGTGGCCATGCGGATGCAGATGTGGGCCACGCTGGCGCCCAAGCCGCTGGCCGACCAGGCGGGCAACGGCGCCCACCTGCACCTGTCCCTGTGGGACGACAAGGTCAACGTCTTCGGCCAGGACAACGACGTGCGCCGCGCCTTCATCGGCGGGCTCATCGCCCACCTGCCCGCCCTCACCGCGCTCACCTGCGGCAGCGTCAACAGCTTCCGCCGGCTGGCGCCGCGCACGTGGGCCAGCGCGTACGCCGTCTACGGGCCGGACAACCGCGAGGCCGCGGTCCGCGTGTGCTCCGCCCTCGGCGAGAGCGGCGAGCCCAACCTGGAGCTGAAGCCGTCGGACTCCTCGGCCAACCCCTACCTGTCGCTGGGCGCGGTCATCCACGCCGGCCTCGACGGCATCCGGCGCGGGCTCGACCCCGGCGAGCCGGTCGGCGTCGATCCCGACACGCTGCCGGGCCGCTACCCGCGCCTGCCGTCCTCGCTCGGCGAGGCGCTCGACGCGCTGGAGGCCGACGAGGTGCTGATGGAGGCGCTCGGGCCGCTGCGGCGCAGCGCGTACGTGGCGGTCAAGCGGTCGGAGGCGGCCGCGTTCGCCGCCCACGACGTCGCCTACGAGCTGTACCACCACGTGCGCGCCTTCTGACGCGGCGGCCCCTCCCCCTGGCCGGTCAGCGGACCGGGTGGCCCGCCATCCGCAGCGCGTCCTTCACCTCGGAGATCTTCAGCGTGCCGAAGTGGAAGACCGACGCCGCGAGGACGGCGTCGGCGCCCGCCGCCACCGCCGGCGGGAAGTCCTCCAGCCGGCCGGCCCCGCCGCTGGCGATCACCGGCACCCGGACGGCCGCGCGCACCGCCCGCAGCATCTCCAGGTCGTAGCCGTCGAGCGTGCCGTCACCGTCCATCGAGTTGAGCAGGATCTCGCCCACGCCCAGTTCCTCGCCGCGCGCCGCCCACTCCACGGCGTCGATGCCGGTGCCGCGCCGCCCGCCGTGGGTGGTCACCTCGAACCCGCTCGGGGTGCCGGGCGCCCGCCGGGCGTCCACCGACAGCACGATGCACTGGGCGCCGAACCGCCGCGACGTCTCGGTCAGCAGCTCCGGCCGGGCGATGGCGGCGGTGTTGAGCGACACCTTGTCGGCGCCGGCCCGCAGCAGCCGGTCGACGTCGTCGACCGAGCGGACCCCGCCGCCGACGGTGAGCGGGATGAACACCTGCTCGGCGGTCCTGCGCACCACGTCGAGCATGGTCTCCCGCTCGCCGGACGAGGCGGTGATGTCGAGGAAGGTCAGCTCGTCGGCGCCCTCCTCGTCATAGCGCCGGGCCAGCTCGACGGGATCGCCCGCGTCGCGCAGGTTCTCGAAGTTGACGCCCTTGACCACGCGCCCGGCGTCGACGTCGAGACAGGGGATCACTCGTACGGCTACGGTCATGCTCGCAGTGCCTCTATTTCGATCTCGACCAGCATTCTCGGGTCGACCAGTCCGGCCACCCGTACTCCTGTGCAGGCGGGCCGCACCTTGCCGAAGGCCTCGCCGATGGCCTGGCCGACGACGTCGAAGTGACGCTGCTCGACCACGTAGTAGCGGACCATGACGACGTCCTCGCGGGTGAGCCCGCCCATCAGGACGGCCTCCAGCGCGATGTCGATCGCGGTCAGCGCCTGCGCGTGGGCGTCGCCGACGTGCCGGACCTCTCCCTCGACCGTGGCCGTGCACCCGGACACGATCACCCGCTCCCCGACGACCACGGCTCGGGCGTAGCCGTATCTCTCCTCCCAGATGCCTCCGGAGAAGATCCTCGGACCGGTGTTCTGCATGCCGTCGCTGCTGACGCTCATTCCGTCCCCTCCCGGCGGAGCTACACGCGTACCGCGGCCAGCGCGTTCTGCAGGGTGAACGCGTGAGCGTAGAGGGCCTTTCCCACTATGGCGCCCTCCACTCCGTCGGGAACGAGAGAAGCCAGTGCGAGCAGGTCATCGAGGCTGGAGACGCCACCACTGGCGATGACCGGTTTGTCGGTGCGTGCGCAGATTTGACGGTAAAGGTCGAGGTTGGGGCCTTGGAGCATGCCGTCCTTGGTGACGTCGGTGACGACGTAGCGGGGGCAGCCGTCGGACTCCAGCCGGTCGAGCACCTCCCACAGGTCACCGGCGTCCTGGGTCCAGCCGCGCGCGGCCAGCGTCGTGCCCCGCACGTCGAGGCCCACCGCGATGCGGTCGCCGTGCTCGGCGATGATCTTGCGGCACCACTCGGGGTTCTCCAGGGCGGCGGTGCCGATGTTGACCCGGCGGCAGCCGGTGCCCAGGGCCGCGGCCAGGGTGGCGTCGTCGCGGATGCCGCCGGACAGCTCCACGTTGACGTCCAGCCGGCCGATCAGCTCGGCGATCAGCTCGCGGTTGTCCCCCCGGCCGAACGCCGCGTCGAGGTCCACCAGGTGGATCCACTCGGCGCCGGCCTCCTGCCAGGCCAGCGCGGCGGCCAGCGGCGCGCCGTAGCCGGTCTCGGTGCCGGCCTCGCCCTGGCTCAGGCGGACGGCCTGGCCGTCCACGATGTCCACGGCGGGCAGCAGTACGAGCGACATTTCTTCAGGTCCTCCGGTCGAAGGCGAGGGTCACGACAACGGGTACGAGCAGCAGGGACAGGACGAGCACCGCGAAACTGACCCCCGGCGAGCCCCACAGCAGCCAGGCCAGCGCCTGGACCAGCAGGAACGCCGCCCCCACCACGACGTTCTGGGCGCGGTGGCGGCGGGCGATCAGGCCGCCCTGGCGGCGGACGCGCACCGGGCGCGGCACGAGCCGGGCGAGGAAGGCCCGCCGCCGGGCGCCGCGGGCCTGGCGTTCCTCGTTGGCGCGCATGGCGCGGGCCCGCTCGGCCTCACGCTCGGCCCGCCGCCGCGCCCGCTCCTTGCTCACCGCTCTCCCGCCCTGGTCGTGTCGTGGTCAGTCGAGGGTCTTGAGCCAGTTGTCCAGCAGCACGGCGCCGGCGTCGCCGGACTTCTCCGGGTGGAACTGGGTGGCCATGAGCGCGCCGTTCTCCACGGCGGCGACGAACGGCACGCCGTGCTCGGCCCAGGTGACGAGCGGCTCGGTGAACCCGTCGCCGGCGTGCAGCTCCCATTCGCGCACGCCGTAGGAGTGCACGAAGTAGAAGCGGGTCTCGGGGTCGAGCCCGGCGAACAGCACGCTCCCCGCGGGCGCCTTGACGGTGTTCCAGCCCATGTGGGGCAGCACGGGGGCGTCCAGCCGCTCGACCGTGCCCGGCCACTCGGCGCAGCCCTCGGTCTCCACGCCGTGCTCGACGCCGCGGGCGAACAGGATCTGCATGCCGACGCAGATGCCCAGCACCGGCCGGCCGCCGGCCAGCCGCCGCCCGACGATCTGCTCGCCGCGCACCGCCCTCAGCCCGGCCATGCACGCGGCGAACGCGCCCACGCCGGGCACCACCAGCCCGTCGGCCTCGACCGCCGCGTCGAAGTCGGCGGTCACGGTCACCTCCGCGCCGGTCCTGGCGAGAGCCCGCTCGGCCGAGCGCAGGTTGCCCGAGCCGTAGTCGAGGACGACGACGTTCTTCTTCACCACCACAACACCCCCGCCGTGACCGCCATGACCGCGCCCACGGCGCAGACGGCGGCTCCGATCTTGAGACCTTGCTTGAACAGGGAGAACACGCCGCCGGCGAGGAACAGTCCGACGAAGACCAGCACGACGGCGATGGCGTTGCCCGTCACAGCACGCCCTTGGTGCTGGGCACCCCCGTCGCGCGGGGGTCGAGCTCGGACGCCTCGCGCAGCGCCCGCGCCAGCGCCTTGAACTGGGCCTCGACGATGTGGTGGGCGTTGCGCCCGTAGGGGACGTGCACGTGCAGGCAGATCGCGGCCTGGGCGACCAGGGACTCCAGGATGTGGCGGGTCATCGTGGTGTCGTAGTCGTGGCCGATCATCGGCGCCATGCCCTCGGGCTCGGTGTGCACGAGGTAGGGGCGGCCGGACAGGTCGACGGTGACCTGGGCGAGGGACTCGTCCAGCGGGCACGACGCGCTGCCGAACC
Organism: Nonomuraea sp. LP-02; assembly: GCF_036289125.1. Classification (NCBI taxonomy): domain Bacteria; kingdom Bacillati; phylum Actinomycetota; class Actinomycetes; order Streptosporangiales; family Streptosporangiaceae; genus Nonomuraea; species Nonomuraea sp. LP-02. Next base: position 3,065,191 of record NZ_JAXCLK010000001.1, read on the forward strand.
GCCTGATGCCCGACTTGTCACCCAGCGCCTCGCGGAACGCGGCGCCCAGCGCGAGCGCGGTGTCCTCGATCGTGTGGTGGGAGTCGATGTGCAGGTCGCCCTCGGTCTTGACGGTCAGGTCGAACAACCCGTGCTTGCCGAGCTGGGCCAGCATGTGGTCGAAGAAGCCGACCCCGGTGGCGACCTCCACCCGGCCGGTGCCGTCGAGGCCGACCTCCACCAGGACCGAGGTCTCCTTCGTGACGCGCTCGACGCGGCCTACGCGGCTCACAGGACTCCTTCCAGGGCGGCGCGGAAGGCCGCCATCTCCTCGCCGGTGCCGATCGACACCCGCAGCCATTCGGGCGGGCCCACCTCGCGGATGAGCACGCCCCGCTCCAGCAGCCCCTCCCAGACCGCGCGCCGGTCGGGGAAGCGGCCGAACAACACGAAGTTCGCGTCGGAGTCGGCGACCCGCAGCCCCTTGGCGCGCAGCCAGGCCACCGTGTCGTCCCGCTCGCGGCGCAGCGCGTCGACCGTGCCGAGCAGCTCCGCGCGGTGGCGCAGCGCCACCCGCGCCGCCGTCTGCGTGAGCGTCGACAGATGGTACGGCAGCCGCACCAGCAGCAGCGCCTCGATCACCGCCGGGTGCGCGGCGAGGTAGCCGAGACGGGTGCCGGCCATGGCGAACGCCTTGGACATCGTCCGGGTGACGATCAGCCGCGGGTGCTCCGGCAGCAGCGTCAGCGCCGACGGCGTGCCCTCGCGGGCGAACTCGGCGTAGGCCTCGTCCACCACGACCATGCCGGGCGCGGCCTTGAGCACGGCCTCGATGACGGGCAGCGGCTGCGCGGTGCCGGTCGGGTTGTTGGGCGAGGTCAGGAAGACGACGTCGGGGCGGTGCTCCTCGATCGCCGCGATCGCCTTGCCGGGGTCGATGGAGAAGTCGTCCTCGCGGCTGGCCCTGATCCACTCGGTGCTGGTGCCGCCGGTGATGATCGGGTGCATCGAGTAGGAGGGCTCGAACCCGATCGCCGTGCGGCCGTGGCCGCCGAACGCCTGCAGGATCTGCTGGAGCACCTCGTTGGAGCCGTTGGCCGCCCACACCTGCTCGGCGGAGAGCCCGTGGCCGAGGTAGCCGGCGAGGTCGGCGCGCAGGGCGAGGGCGTCGCGGTCGGGGTAGCGGTTGAGCTCGCCCGCCCGGCGGCGCACCTCCTCGGCGAGGTCGGCGACCAGCTCGGGCGAGGGCGGGTAGGGGTTCTCGTTGGTGTTGAGCCGGACCGGGACGTCGATCTGGGGAGCGCCGTAGGGCGACTTGCCCCTGAGGTCGTCGCGGATGGGCAGGTCGGCGAGCGTCACGTCGCCGGGCTTCAGGTCGGGGTTCACTCGCTCGTCTCCGTGGTGGGCACAGCGCTGGGCACGGCGGTGGGCGCGGTGGTGGGCACGCGCCAGTCGAAGCGGGCGCGGATGGCGGCGCCGTGGGCGGGCAGGTCCTCGGCGTCGGCCAGGACCGTGACGTGCGCGGCGGAGTGCGCCAGCGCGTCGCGGGTGTAGTCGACGACGTGGATGCCGCGCAGGAACGACTGCACCGACAGGCCGCTGGAGTGGCAGGCGCAGCCGCCCGTGGGCAGCACGTGGTTGGAGCCGGCGAGGTAGTCGCCGAGGGAGACCGGCGCGTACGTGCCCACGAAGATCGCGCCCGCGTTGCGCACCCGCGCCGCGACAGCGGCGGCGTCGGCGGTGTGGATCTCCAGGTGCTCGGCGGCGTAGGCGTCGACGACCTTCAGCCCGTCGTCGAGGTCGCTCACCAGCACGATGCCGGACTGCCGGCCGCTCAGCGCCTCGGCGATGCGCGCCGAGTGGCGGGTGGCCGAGACCTGGCCGGGCAGCTCCTTCTCCACGGCGTCGGCCAGCTCGGGGCTCGTGGTGACGAGCACGGCGGCGGCGATCGTGTCGTGCTCGGCCTGGCTGATCAGGTCGGCGGCGACGTGCACGGCGTCGGCGGTGTCGTCGGCGAGGATCGCGATCTCGGTCGGGCCGGCCTCGGAGTCGATGCCGATGCGGCCCTTCAGCAGGCGCTTGGCGGCGGCGACGTAGATGTTGCCCGGCCCGGTGACCAGGGTGGCCGGCGCGCATTCCTCGGTGCCGTAGGCGAACATGGCCACGGCCTGGGCGCCGCCCACGTTGTAGACCTCCTCGACGCCGAGCAGGGCGCAGGCGGCGAGGATCGTGGGGTGCGGCAGCCCGCCGAACTCCTTCTGGGCGGGGCTCGTGACGGCCAGCGAGGGGACGCCCGCCTCCTGGGCGGGGACGACGTTCATGACCACGCTGGAGGGGTAGACCGCGCGTCCGCCGGGGACGTAGAGGCCCACCCGGTCGACGGGGACCCACCGCTCGGTGACCGTGCCGCCCGGCACCACCTGGGTGGTGACGTCGGCGCGCCGCTGGTCGCGGTGGACCAGCCGGGTCCGCCGGATCGACTCCTCCAGCGCCGCGCGCACCCGCGGGTCGAGCTCGGCGAGAGCGCGCTCGATGGCCTCGGCGGGGACGCGGGTGGTGGCGATCTCCACGCCGTCGAACCTGGCGGTCAGCTCCCGTACGGCTGCCACGCCGCGATGGCGCACGTCGTCGCAGATGGGCCGCACCTTCTCCAGGGCGGCCTCGACGTCGAGCTCGGCGCGGGGCAGCACGTCACGCAGGTTCGCCGGGAGGGAACCGCGCATGTCAATACGGGAAATCACCCCCACAGTCTACGGAGTCCGGGCCCCGAATCTCGCTCTGTCCACACTGCGGGACAAGGGGACGGACCGGGGCATCCGGCGGCGCCGGCTTCCGGTGCGGGGCGTACGACGGCCGCGTGGCGGCATTCGCCTATACAGCCACGCGGCCGTCGCCGCCCCGGACCGGGCCTGCCGGGGCGTTCCGCCGTGGCCGCCACGGGGGCGCGGCCACGACTCCGGAGGAAGTTCGGGTTGTGCCGTTCCCGAGGCGAAGAGCGTTTAACGTCCCAGATCGAACTACTTTCTGCTACTAAAGCTGGCCCTAAGTTATCTTTACCGCTAGAGCCACCCGTTCCGGGCGAGTCCGGAAACATGACGGTCGCTTTTTTATTACATGTCCATTATGTCCGGTCGCATACCCTTGCCACATGGGACAGTGGCGCGGGCCGGACGGCATCCTGGTGGAGGCGATCATTCTCGACGACCGCCCCCTCCTCCGCGTCACCCACAACATCGGCGGCCGGACCTACCTGCGCGGCTACTGCCACAACGTCACCGAGCTGCACCGCCACGGCGTCGACCTGGCCGAGCTCGTCGAGGACGGGCCGCTTGACCATCCGGAGACCCCTCACCACCCTTGACGATCAAGCGGACGGGGTAATGCACGCACCATGGTGCGGCTGCCGGCCTACGCGCCGATGCTCGCCCAGCTCGGCGCCCTGACCTCCGTCCAGGGCGAGGACTGGGCCGTCGAGATGAAATGGGACGGCGTGCGCGCCCTCGCCTACGTGGAGGGCGGCGCCGTCCGCCTGATGTCACGCAACGGAAAGGACATCACCCCCGCCTACCCCGAGCTCCAGCTCATGGCCGGCGCCACGGACCGCCGCGCCGCCGTGATCGACGGCGAGATCGTCGCCTTCGACGAGGCCGGCCGCCCCAGCTTCGGCGCGCTCCAGCCGCGCATGCACCAGCGCAACCCGGTCGCCGTCGCCGAACTGGCCAGGGCCGTGCCGGTGACGTTCATGGCCTTCGACATCCTGCACCTGGACGAGACGCCCACCATCGGCCTGCCCTACACCGAGCGGCGGCGGCTGCTCGAAAGCGTGCTCACGCCGGGGTTCCGGTGGCAGGTGCCCGTCTCGTTCCCCGACCACGCCGAGCGCGCGCTCGACTCCTCCCGCCGGCTCGGGCTCGAAGGGGTGGTGTGCAAGCGGCTGAACTCGCCGTACCGGCCGGGCCGGCGCAGCACGGAATGGACCAAGATCAAGAACGTCAGCGCCGTCGAGGTCGTCATCGGCGGCTGGCGGCCCGGCGGCGGCCGGCGCTCCGGCACCATCGGCTCGCTGCTGCTCGGCGCGTACGACGAACGCGGCCGGCTGCGCTACGTCGGCCACGTCGGCACCGGCTTCACCCAGGCCATGCTCGCCGACCTGCACCAGCGGCTCGCCCCCCTGGAGCGGCCGGAATCGCCGTTCGCCGAGCCGGTGCCGCGCGAGCACGCCCGCGACGCCCGCTGGACCGAGCCCGTCCTGGTCGGCGAGGTCCAGTACGCCGAGCTCACCGGCGACGGCCTGCTGCGCCACCCGTCCTGGCGCGGCCTGCGCCCCGACCGCTCCCCCGCCGACGCGGTCACCTCCGAACTCCTTCCGCGCCCTGGCGACGCCGCCACCGGCTGACCCGGACCGATCACGACACGACCCTCATGACTACGGTTCGTCCCATTCTCGTGACTTAAAGTGACCGAGAGGATCTGCTCCGTAACCACGCACAGGGGGACACCGTGGCGAGAACGCTGGTCACCACACTGGTCACGGCACTGGCCGCACTCGGCGGCCTCGCGATCCAGCCGTCACCCGCCACCACCACCGCCGCAAGCGGTGCCGCCGCGCAGGTGCGGGTCGGGGCGGAGTCATCCCCCCTCATGCGCCCCCGCCAGGCCATCCGCTACTGGACGCCCGCCAGGCAGGCCGGGGCCGGCGCCGCCGACCTGCCCGCCACCCGGGCGCCCCTGGTCCCCGCCTCCGCCCGCCGCCTGCTCAGCGTGCCCGACGGCAAGCGCATCACCCCCGGCGGCGACGTCAACGGCTACGCCCCCGTCCGCCGGCCGTACACCGGGGCCGCGCGCAGCCGCGTCACCGGCCGGCTGTTCTTCGTCAACTCCGGCGGGCATGGCGACTCCTGCAGCGCGAGCGTCGTCCGCTCGGCGTCCGGGCTGCTCGTCGTGACCGCCGCCCACTGCGTCTACAGCGTCCCCGAAGGGGCCGAGCGCGGCGAATGGCACAGCAACTTCGCCTTCGTCCCCGCCTACGACGGGCGCGCCACCAGCGAGCGGCAGCGCGAGCCGTACGGACGCTGGGGCGGGCGCCGCGCCTGGAAACCCGGCGCCTACACCGGCCAGGCCGGCGGCGACTGGAACTCCGTCTACGACGTCGCCCTCATCGAGGTCGGCCGGCGCGAGCGCACCCTCCAGGACGCCGTCGGCGCCCTCACCCCCCTGCTCAGCCAGGGCGGGCGGCACACCGTCGTCGCCGCCGGCTACCCCGGCGTCTTCGGCAGGAAGCCCTACGACGGCAGGGACCAGCTCTGGTGCCTGGCCCGCACCCAGCCGGCCCGCGCGCTCGCCGCGGTCAGCGCCGCTGTCACCGCCACCGAGCCGGTGGGCAAGCTGGAGACGTACAACTGCCACCTGTCCAAAGGCCACAGCGGCGGCCCCTGGGTGGTCAAGGGCACCCGCGACCTCGTCGGCGTGCTGTCGGCCGGCACCGAGGACGGCGAGGCCGACGGCTACTCCGTCGCCAACGCGCTCAACGTCGGGAGCTACGGCGCCATCGTCAAGAAGGCCGACCCGCGCGGCGTGTACGACGCCCTCTCCACCACCGCCACCGGCCCCACCGGCCCGGTGCGCCGCGGCCGGACCGCCGCCGTCACCGCCACCGTCGCCATGCGCGGCCTCCTGGCCTCCGCCCAGGTGCCGGTCACCCTCCGCGTCCCCGACGGCGCCACGCTCACCGCCGTCACCGGCGCCACCTGCGCCCGCACCGCCCAGCAGGCCGCCTGCGCGCTCGACACCGTACGGCCCGGCCACCCGGTCCGGCTCACCGCCCGCGTACGCCTCGCCGCCGACGCGCCGCGGCAGGTGCCGCTCACCGTGCACGTCGCCGCCACCGGCCTCGACCCGGCGCCGCGCGACAACACCGCGGTGGCCCGCATCCCGGTTCAGGACTGAGGCGCCGGCTCCCGCAGCGTGCGCGCCAGCAGCCACGCCAGGACCGGGAACACCACCAGGCAGGCCAGCGCCACCCGCAGCGACGACGCCTCCGCGACCGCGCCCACCAGCGGGCTGGTCAGCCCGCCCACGCTCACCGCGAGCCCCAGCGTCACGCCGCCCGCCGTGCCCACCCGGTTCGGCAGGAGGTCCTGGCCCAGCGTGACGTGCAGGGAGAACGGTACATACAGGGCGATCGAGGAGGCGGCCACGAAGACGTACGCGGCCGGCCCCGGCGCGAGCACCACGCCCGCGACCGCCGGGACCGCCGCCGCGTACGCCAGCCGCATCGTCCGCACCCGACCCCACCGGGCCGCCAGCCTCCCGCCCAGCACCGTCCCGGCCGCCCCGCCCGCGAACAGCACGAACAGCGCCACGGCCCCCGCCGCGCCGCCGCCCACGTACAGGGCGACGAACGTGCTCAGGCCCACGTACACGACCGACCGGAACACGATCACCAGCGTCAGCCGCGCGAACGAGCGCCAGTCGTCCCGCCCGCGCACGGCCCGGGTCCCTTCCCGCCGCGTCCCGCCACCGCCGCCCGTCAGCGCCAGCACCGCGGGCAACGTCACCAGCGCACCCGCCACCGCCGGGAACGCCAGCAGCGGCGACGCCCCCAGCCCCCACCCCGCCAGCAACGGGGTCACCAGCACCGGAGCCGCGGCGAACCCCAGCGTCCCGCCCAGCGAGAACCAGCTCATCCGCACATGACTGCCCGCGCTGGCGATCCGCGCCAGCCGCGCCGACTCCGGATGGTAGGCCGCCACCCCCAGCCCGGACAGCGCCACCGCGACGCAGGTCAGGGCGTACGAACCGGCCACCCCGCCCACCGCCACCCCCGCCCCGGCCGCCACCATGCTCACCGGGATCAGCCACGGCATCCGCCACCGGTCCGTCAGCAGCCCGAACACCGGCTGCACGACCGACGACAACAACGTCGCCGCCAGCACCACCCCCGAGACCGCGACGTAGCCGTACCCGCGCTCGGCCACCAGGAAAGGCACCAGGGCGGGCACCGCGCCCTGGTAGAGATCGACGGCCGCGTGCCCGGCGGCCAGCATGGGGACCCTGTTCACAGCTCCGATCGTGGCCCGCGCCGCCGATGGCCTGCTTCCGATAAAGTGCCAACTCGTGTCGGAGATCCGCCACCTCGCCGAGGCGCCCACCGGACGGCGCCCGCTCGCGCCCGGCGGCGGCATCGACGCCCACCGCCACGACACCCACCAGATCGTGTACGCCTGCCGCGGCGTCCTGTCCGTCACCACCGGCGCCGGGGTCTGGGTGGCGCCCGCCAACCGCGCGATCTGGGTGCCCGCCGGCACCGTCCACGAGCACCGGGCGCACGGCGACACCGACCTGCGCCTGATCGGCCTCACCGGCAACCCGCTCGCCCTCGACCGCCCCGCCGTGCTCGCCGTCGACCCCCTGCTCCGCGAGCTGATCGTCGCCTACACCGGCGAACCAGGCGACCTCGGGGACGGCGAGCGCGGGCGGTTGCTGGCAGTGCTGCTGGACCGGTTGCGGCGGGCGCCCGAGCAGGCGTTCCATCTGCCCGCGCCCACCGACCCCCGTCTCGCCGCCGTCTGCGCCGCGCTGGAGCGCGACCCCGCCGACCGCAGGACGCTGGGCGAGCTGGCCACCGGGGCGGGCGCGAGCGAGCGCACCCTGGCCCGGCTGTTCAGGAACGAGCTCGGCATGACCTTCCCTCAGTGGCGCACCCAGCTCCGCCTGCACCACGCGCTCCTGCTCCTGGCCGACGGCCTGCCGGTGACCGCGGTCGCGCACCGCTGCGGGTGGGCGTCGGCGAGCGCGTTCATCGACGTGTTCCGGCGCGCCCTGGGGTACACCCCCGGCCGTGCCTTTACATTGTAGATTCGCTACAATCCCTCTTTGTGAGCAAAGCGAAAGGCAAAGGCGGCACGCCGGCCACGATGGCACTGACCAGGGCCAAGGCCGACTTCACGCTCCACCCGTACGACCACGACCCCTCGGCCCAGGCCTACGGCGAGGAGGCCGCCGACGCGCTCGGCCTCCCGTACGAGCGCATCTTCAAGACCCTCGTCGCCGAGACCGAGAGCGGCCTCGCGGTGGCCGTGGTGCCGGTGGCCGGCAAGCTCGACCTCAAGGCGCTCGCCCACGCGCTGGGCGGCAAGCGGGCCGCCATGGCCGACGCGGCCAGGGTCGAGCGGGTGACCGGCTACGTCGTCGGCGGCATCAGCCCGCTCGGCCAGCGCAAGCAGCTCCCGACCGTGGTCGACTCCTCCGCGCTCGACTTCCCGACGATCTACTTCTCCGCCGGGAGGCGCGGCCTCCAGATCGAGACCGCGCCCGACAACCTCATCACGCTCACCCGCGCCGTCACCGCTCCGATCGGTAAGGCCAGCTGATCAGTGACGGTGGCGGCGTGGCCAGGGGCGCCGCTCCCAGCCCTCGAGCGGCTCGCGGGGCGGCCACTCCAGTGACGGCACGCCCGGCGTCTGGCCCAGCAGCCACTGGAAGAGCCTGCGGTGCCGGCGGAAGGCCCGGTCGCCGTGCCGCTTCTTCCGCTTCTCCTCCTCGGCCAGCGCCTCCTTGAGTCCGGGCGTGTTGCCGCCGCCGAAGCGGCTCATGTCCGGCGGATGGAAGCCTCGGGGCTCGACCGCCTGCAGCGCCGGCCCCATCGACTCCACCCAGATCGGCCCGGGCAGCGACGCGCCCTGCACCGCCCCGTAGTAGTCGTCGCCGATCTGCACGTCCCGCAGCGGGTAGCGGTAGGAGCCCCGGATGTCGCCGACGCTGACCGCGGCCGCGAGCTGCGGGGTGTACCCGGCGAACCAGGCCGAGGTGTAGCCGTTGTTCGTGCCGGTCTTGCCGGCGGCCGGGCGGCCGATGCTCTGCCCCTTCATGGTGCCCTTGTCGAAGACGCCTTCGAGGACGTGGTTGACCGCGTCCGCGACCGGCCGCTCGATGGCCTGCTCGCAGGAGGGCGGCACGTGGGTGCGCCGCCCGTCCCTGCCGACGATCTCGACGATGGCGAGCGGCCGGCAGTAGGTCCCGCGAGCCGCGAACGCCGCGAACGCCGCCGCCACCGTCACCGGGTCCATCTCGTTGATGCCCAGCGTGAACGTCGGCACCTCGCGCAGCGGCGTCCCGTCGGCCCTGGCGATGCCGAGCGCCTTGGCGGTCTTGACCACGTTGCACAGCCCGACCTTGCGCTCCAGCATCATGTAGAAGATGTTCACCGACTTCCAGGTGCCGGTCTCGATGCTGTGCGGGCCGCCCTCGCCCTCGCCGCTGGCGTTGAGCACGCGGGTGCCGGGGTCGTTGACCGGCCGGCCCTCGCAGTTGCGGTAGCCGGCGGCGGGCACCAGCGCCCCTGGCGTCTGGAAGCCGTCGCCGAACCTCCACCCCTGCCGCAGCGCCGTGGCCAGGGTGAACACCTTGAACGTCGAGCCCGCCTGGAAGCCCTGGCCGCCGCCGTGGGCGACGTCGGCGACCAGGTTGAAGGTGGTCCTGGAGCCGTTCTTGCGGTTGCCGGGGTTGCGGCCGAACCGTTTGCTGGCCGCCATCGCCCGGATCCGGCCGGTGCCCGGCTCGACCATGGCCTCGGCGGCCACCTCGGTGTCCGCGGGATGGACGTGGCGGCGGATGGCGCGCTCGGCGGCGCGCTGCGCGATCGGGTCGAGGCTGGTCCTGATCGTCAGGCCGCCCCGCGCCATCCGGGCCCGCCGGATCGACGGGGTGTTGCCGAAGGCGGGGTTCGACAGCAGCTCACGCTGGACGTACAGGCAGTAGAACGGGTAGTCGCTCTGCTCGCAGCCGCCGGGCTCGGGCCGCAGCATGATGCCGAGCGGCGTGCTCTTGGCCGCCGCCGCCTCCTGCTGGCTGATGATCTTCAGCCCGGCCATGCGGTCCAGCACGAGGTCGCGCCGGGCCCGCAGCCGGGTGCGGTGGGCCGAGCCGAGCGAGGGATCGGTCGAGTACGGCATCCGCACCGCCCCCGCCAGCGTGGCCGCCTGGGTCAGCGTCAGCTGGGCGGCCGAGGTGGAGAAGAAGCGGCGGGCCGCCGCCTCCACGCCGTACGCCCCCGCGCCGAAGTAGGCGATGTTGAGGTAGCGCTCCAGGATCTCGTCCTTGCGGTACTTGCGCTCCAGCGCCATCGCCAGCCGCAGCTCGGTGATCTTGCGGGCCAGGTTGGGCGCGCGGGCCCGGTCGCGTTCCTCGTCGGTACGCGCGCTCTCCACCAGGATGTTCTTGACGAGCTGCTGCGTCAGCGACGAGCCGCCCTGGCGGATGCCGCCCGCCTGGGTGTTGGTCAGCAGCGCCCGCAGGGTGCCGCGCACGTCGAGGCCGCCGTGCTCGTAGAAGCGGGCGTCCTCGATGGCCACGATGGCCCTGCGCATGATGGGCGAGACCGACGCCAGCGGCACAGCCGTCCTGTTGGCCTCGTAGAACTGGGCGAACGGCCGGCCGTCCCGGTCCAGCAGCCTGGTCACCTGCGCCAGCGGCTCCTCGCGGGGCGCCGCCGGCAGCTGGACGAAGGTGTCGGCGACGTTCTTGGCCGCCAGGCCGCCCCCGCTCACCACGGGCGCGGCCAGCGCCGCCGCCAGCACGCCGCCCAGCGCACCGGTCAGTGCGAGCGTTCCGGCGGTCCTGAGTACGGTCACTCAAACGATGTGCAACCGGACGATCACCGGCAAACGCCCGAACCCTGCCTCTTTACCGTTGCCTGCGAATGTTCAGACCCAGCGAGGCGAACTGCTCGAACGGCTGGTGGTACCCGCGCTCGATGTGGTGCACCCCGCGCAGCGTGGACGGCCCGTCGGCCACCGCCGCCGCCAGCACCGCCGAGAACCCGGCCCGGATGTCGGGCAGCGTCACGTCGGCGCCCTTGAGCTTGGACACGCCGCGCACGACGGCCGAGTGGCGGGCGTTGGTGTCGTGGTAGCGGCAGGCCGGGCCGCCGAGGCACTGGTCGAAGACCTCGATCTCGCAGCCCATCTTCTGCAGCGCGGGCACGTACACCAGGCGGTTCTCGAAGACCGTCTCGTGCAGCACCGACATGCCCTGGCTCTGCGTGAACAGCACCATGAGCGGCGTCTGCCAGTCGGTCATGAACCCCGGATGGGTGTCGGTCTGCACGGCCGCCGCGCGCAGCCCCTCCGGCGGCGCGGTGGCGCACAGGTACTGGTCGTTGATCTCGAAGTCGGCGCCCATCCTGGCCAGCGTGGTGATGGCGGTGACCAGGCGGTCCTGCGGGCAGCCGTGCACCCGTACCTCTCCCCCGGTCACCAGGCCGGCCGCCAGGTACGAGAACGCCTCGATGCGGTCGCCGGTCAGCCAGGTCGAGGCGCCGCGCAGCCGTTCGACGCCCTCGATGACGATCCTGCGGTCGGGCGACAGCTCGATCCGCGCCCCCATCCGCTGCAGGAACAGCGCCAGCTCCACCACCTCGGGCTCCATGGCGGCGTTCTTCAGCACCGTCTTGCCCTCGGCCAGCACCGCCGACATCAGCACCGTCTCGGTCGCGCCCACGCTCGGGTACGGCAGCTCGATCCGGGTGCCGTGCAGCCGTCCCGCCTTGGCGTAGATGCCGGTGTCGCCCACCTCCACCTCGGCGCCCATCGAGCGCAGCGCCTCCACGTGGAAGTTCACCGGCCGCCGCCCGATGGGGTCGCCGCCGACCAGCGGCACGAACGCCTCCCCCGCCAGGTGCAGCAACGGGCCGAGCATGAGGATCGGGATGCGGTTGAGCCCGGTGAACGCGTCGGGCACCCGCGGCTCGATGTGCGCCCCCGGCTCGATCCTGATCTCCGGCCCGTCGATCCGCACGTGGATGCCGAGCGCCTCCAGCATGGCGGCCGTGATGCCGACCTCGCCCACCTCGGGGGCGTTGTGGATGCTGCTCTCGCCGGTTCCCAGCATGGCGGCGACCATGTGCTTGGACACGCCGTTCTTGGAGCCGCGCACCTCGACGTCCCCCCGGAGCGGGCCGGAGGGCTCAATCAGCCAGACCTCTTCTGCAATCACGAAGCGAGCCTAGCCGGGGGATACCATCAAGTGATTCGGACGGAGATATCAGGGAGCGTGGAGTGACGAGGGAAGTACGCGCCTTCGCGGTAACTGTCCTCGCACTCGCCACACTCGGGATCGGCGCCGGGCTGCTCTGGTCCGCCGTGTCGCCGCGCGCCCCCTACCAGGTCACCGAGCGCGGGCTCGTGCTGGCCGATATCTCCACGCAGGCGCTCATCGCCGCCGACGGCTGGTACGCCGTGATCACCGGCGGGCTCGGGCTGCTCTGCGGCGCGGCCGGCTGGTTCGCCGGGCGGCGGTGGATGCTGGGCGTGCTGGCCGGGCTCGGCGTGGGCGGGAGCGCGGGGGCGGCGCTCACGTACTGGGCAGGCTCGACGTTCACGATCGGGGCCGTCACGGTGGAGGCGGCGGCCGTGCCCGGGGTGAAGATCGTTCCAGGGGCTCTGGCGCTGACCGCGAACGGCGTCGCGGTGGCCTGGCCGCTGCTCGCGGTGGGGTTGTTCGGGCTGCTGGAGGGCATGCACGGCTACCGCGAGTCGCCGCTGCGGCAGCCGTACGGCGAGGGCACGCTCAGCGGCCCCCTCGACGGTCCCGCAGGCGGGCCCCTCGACGGGCCTGTCGACCGCGGGGACGGCCCCGTCCGCGGCTGAAGCCGTCGCGGACGACCCGCCGCCGCCCGGCCGGTCACCCGATCCCCGGCCGGCCGGTCATCCGGCCCCCGGCCGGGGGTCAGCCGTCCCGCGTCCACGCCCGCAGCTTCTCCGGATTGCGCACCGCCCAGATCCGGGTGACACGGCCGCCGTCGATCTCGAACGACGCCACGGTCCCGACCGCGCCGGCCTGCCGCGCCACCAGGCCGGGCGTTCCGTTGACCGTCCGCTCCAGGAGTTCGAGCCCCGGGGCCAGGTCGGCGATGGCGACCATGTAGCGGGCGATCTCCGCGCCGCCCTCGACCGGATGCAGGACGCTGCTGACCAGGCCGCCGCCGTCGGCGGTCAGCACGGCGGCCGGGTCGAGGAGGTCGACGAGGGCCGCGATGTCCTTGGCCTGCCAGGCCTCCTTGACCCGCCGTACGGTCTCGGCCTGCTCGGCCGCCGGCCCGGGCGTCCGCGCCAGGCGCGCCCGCCGCCGCGCGGAGGAGGCGAGCTGCTTGCAGGCCGCGGGGCTGCGGCCGAGTACGCCGGCGATCTCGGCGAACGGGTAGCGGAAGACGTCGTGCAGGACGAACGCCACCCGTTCCGCGGGCGTCATCGACTCCAGGACGACGAGGAAGGCCGTGGTCACCGACTCGTCCATCACCAGCAGGTCGGCGGGGTCGGCGCCGGGCCCCTCACCACCCTCTGCGCGGTCCGGCAGGGGCTCGGGCAGCCACGCGCCGACGTACCGTTCGCGCCGGGCCCGCGCCGAGCCGAGCACGTCCAGGCAGATGCGGCCGGTCACCGTCGTCAGCCAGGCGCCGGGGGACACGACCTCGTCCCGCCGGTCGCGGGGCAGCGCGTACCAGCGCGCGTAGGCCTCCTGCACGGCGTCCTCGGCCTCGGACAGCGAGCCGAGCAGCCGGTAGGCGACGTTGATCAGCGGGCCTCGCTCACCGGCGAGCTCGCCGGCGCCCGTCACAGACGTCCCCATGGTCTCCGGCAGCCTCCTCGCCTTACCTTTCGCGGGCCCGCGTCGTCGGGCATGTGAGACCTTATCGACCTACCGCCCCGGGGCGGAAAGGGGACCATGACATGGCCACCCAGGCGACGGCACAGGGCCGTCTCTCGTTTCTGCGGATCGCGATCGCCCTGCAGACCTTGACCATCTTCCTGCAGGCGATCTCCGCCGGACTGCTGCTGACCACGTCCTACGGGGAGACGCTGCACAGCATCGGAGCCCGGGTGATGTGGGGCGCGGCGCTGCTGTACGTGATCGCGGCGGTGCTGGCGTGGAAGCCCGGCGGCGGCTCCCCCCGGCCCATCGGGCAGGCGGCCGTTTTCCTCATCCTCGCCTCGGCCCAGGTGGCGCTCGGCATCGCGCACATCACGGCGGTCCATCTGCCCCTGGGCGTCCTGATGTTCGGCCTGAGCGTGCTGGCGCTGGCGCGGCGCTGACGCCCGTGACGCGGATCGGTGGCGGGGGTCAGAGGAGCGGGCGGCGCAGGCCGTGACCGGTCGCCTGCTCGAAGGCGCGCGCCACGCGCAGCACCCGCGCGTCGGCGAACGGCGCGCCCACGATCTGCACCCCCACCGGCAGCCCCTCCGGCGTGAACCCGGCCGGCACCGACGCGGCCGGCGCGTGCAGCACACTGATCCAGTACGCCGAGCGCATCCACGCCAGGTAGTCCGGCAGCTCCTGCCCGTTGATCTCGCCGACGTACGGGTGCTCGACCGGGAACGGCGGCACCTGGCTGACCGGCGCGATCAGCACGTCGTAGACGTCGAAGAAAGCCGCCATGCGCTGGTAGAGGCGGCTGCGCGCGCGCTCGGCCCGCGCCAGGTCGGCGCCGGTGACCCGGCGGCCCTGCTCGACGTTCCAGGCCGTGTTGGGGCCGAGGCGGTCGAGGTCGCCGAAGGACAGCGCGTAGTTCCAGGCCCGGTAGGTGCGGAAGGCGTCCTCGGCGTCCGACAGGTCGAGCTCGACCTGCTCCACCCGCGCCCCGAGCCGCTCGAACACGGCCGGCGCGGTCGCGGTGACCGCCGCCGTACGCGGGTCGACGGGCAGCCCGCCGAGGTCGGGGCTCCACGCCACGCGCATCCCCCGCACGCCCTCCTCCGGCTCGGGCGCGAAGAACTCCTTGATCGCGTACGGCGAGCGCCGGTCGAACCCGGCGATCGCGCCCAGCATCAGCGTGACGTCCTCGACCGTGCGGGCCATCGGCCCGAGGACCGACAGCGTGTACCAGGCGTTGACGTCGGAGACCACCGGGACGCGGCCGGGGGTGGGCCGCAGCCCCACCACGTTGCAGAACGAGGCCGGGTTGCGCAGTGAGCCGCCCATGTCGGAGCCGTCGGCCAGCGGCACCATGCCGGTGGCGAGCGCCACGGCCGCCCCGCCGCTGCTGCCGCCCGCCGACCTCGACAGGTCGTAGGGGTTCCTGGTCGCGCCGAACACCTCGTTGACCGTGTGGGAGCCGGTGCCGAACTCGGGCGTGTTGGTCTTGCCGATGCTGATCGCGCCGGCCGCGCGCAGCCGCTCGACGATCAGCTCGTCCCGGTCGGGGACGTGGTCGGCGTAGACCGGCGAGCCGTACGTGGTGCGGATGCCGGCGGTGTCGACGAGGTCCTTGTGCGCGACGGGCACTCCGTGCAGCGGGCCGTCCGGCTCGCGGGCGTCGGCCGCCTTCGCCGCGTCGAGCGCCTGCTCGGCGGCCAGCGTGACGACGGCGTTGACGTGCGGGTTGACCTGGTCGATGCGGTCGAGGCAGGCCCGGACCGCCTCGACGGCGCTCACCTGCCTGGTCCTGATCAGTCCGGCCAGCTCGGTCGCGCTGAGGTAGTGCAGTTCGCTCACCCTGACGATCCTGCCCCACGGGGTGCGGGCGGGCGACGGCGAGGGTTGCCGATCGCCACCCCGCCCCCCTGTGAAGATCAGGCACCGCGACCGCGCGTACCCAGCCGGGACCGGGGGTCAGGCGCCGAGGCAGGCTGGGCCGAGGAGTTGTTTGAGGTCGCCCATCAGGGCCGGCGACGGGGTGACGCGCAGCCGGTCGTCGACCCGCATCACCGTCGTCCGCGGCCCGTTGTGGACCTGGAGGTGCACCTCCGACGTGCCCGGATGCGTGGTGAGGATCTCCTTCAGCCGGCTCACCACGGGAGGCGTGCAGCGGGTCAGCGGCAGGCTCACCAGCAGCGGCCCGCCGGCCTCCTGGGTGAGGTCGGGCGCGGTCACCTCCATCGCGATGATCTTGCCGATGTCCTCCCGCTTGTCGATGCGCCCCTTGACGAACACGATCGCGTCCTCGGCCAGGATCGTCGAGCAGAGCTGGTAGGCCGACGGGAAGATCATCACCTCGATGGCGCCTTCGAGGTCCTCCAGCTGGGTCAGCACCCAGGTGTCGCCCTTCTTGGTGACCTTGCGCTGCACCCCGCTGAGGATGCCGCCCACCGTCACGATCTGCCCGTCGGGCCGGCTGTCGTCCTGCAGGGCCGCGATCGAGCAGTCGGCCCCGGCCGCCAGGATGTGCTCGACGCCGAACAGCGGGTGGTCGGAGACGTAGAGGCCCAGCATCTCCCGCTCGAACTGCAGCAGCGTCGTCTTGTCCCACTCGCCCGGCGGGATCTGCACGTCGAACGTCTGGTCCTCGCCGCCGTCGATCGCGCCGAACAGGGAGTCCTGGCCGATGGCCTCGTTCTTCTTGATGTCGATGATCGCGTCGACGGCCTGCTCGTGCACCATGACCAGGCCCTTGCGGACGTGCCCGAGCGAGTCGAACGCGCCGGCCTTGATCAGCGACTCGATGACGCGCTTGTTGCACACCAGCGCGGGCACCTTGCGCAGGAAGTCCTTGAAGTCGGCGAAGCGGCCCTTCTCCTTGCGCGCGGCGATGATGCCGTCGACGACGTTGGCGCCGACGTTGCGGATGGCCGACAGGCCGAAGCGGATGTCGGTGCCGCGCGGGGTGAAGTCGAAGTCGGAGTCGTTGACGTCCGGCGGGAACACCTTGATGCCCATGCGGCGGCACTCGTTGAGGTAGAGCGCCGACTTGTCCTTGTCGTCCTTGACCGACGACAGCAGCGCGGCCATGTAGGCGGCCGGGTGGTTGGCCTTGAGGTAGGCGGTCCAGTAGGAGACCAGGCCGTAGCCGGCGGTGTGGGCCTTGTTGAAGGCGTAGTCGGAGAAGGGCAGCAGGATGTCCCACAGGGCCTTGACCGCGGCGTCGGAGAAGCCGTTGTCCTTCATGCCGGCCTCGAAGGTCACGAACTGTTTGTCCAGCTCGGACTTCTTCTTCTTGCCCATCGCGCGGCGCAGCAGGTCGGCGCCGCCCAGCGAGTAGTTGGCGACCTTCTGGGCGATGGCCATGACCTGCTCCTGATAGACGATCAGGCCGTAGGTCGTGGACAGGATCTCCGCGAGCGGCTCCTCCAGCTCGGGATGGATCGGGGTGATCTCCTGCGCGCCGTTCTTGCGCAGCGCGTAGTTGGTGTGGGAGTTGGCGCCCATCGGGCCGGGGCGGTAGAGCGCGAGGGCGGCGGAGATGTCCTCGAAGTTGTCGGGCTTCATCAGCCGCAGCAGGGTGCGCATGCCGCCGCCGTCGAGCTGGAAGATGCCGAGCGTGTCGCCCCGGGCCAGCAGCTCGTAGGACTTGCGGTCGTCGAGCGGCAGCTTGAGCAAGTCGATCTTCTCGCCGCTGGTGCCCTCGATCATCTTGAGGCAGTCGTCGATGATCGTGAGGTTGCGCAGGCCCAGGAAGTCCATCTTCAGCAGGCCGAGCGTCTCGCAGGTCGGATAGTCGAACTGCGTGATGATGGCGCCGTCGGAGTCGCGGCGCATGATCGGGATGTGGTCGGTCAGCACCTCGGCGGACATGATCACGCCGGCGGCGTGCACGCCGGTCTGCCGGATCAGGCCCTCCAGGCCGCGCCCGAGGTCGATCGTCGACTTGACGTCGACGTCCTCCTCGTAGAGCTTGCGCAGCTCGCCGGCCTCGGCGAAGCGGGGGTGGTCCTTGTCGAAGATGCCCGACAGCGGGATGTCCTTGCCCATGACGGCGGGCGGGAACGCCTTGGAGACCTTGTCGCCCAGCGCGTAGGGGTAGCCGAGGACGCGGCCGGCGTCCTTGACGGCGGCCTTGGCCTTGATGGTGCCGAACGTGGCGATCATGGCGACCTTGTCGGCGCCCCACTTCTCGGTGACGTAGCGGATCACGTCGCCGCGCCTGCGCTCGTCGAAGTCGATGTCGACGTCGGGCATGGACACGCGCTCGGGGTTGAGGAAGCGCTCGAAGATCAGGCCGTGCGGGATCGGGTCGAGGTCGGTGATGCCCAGCGCGTACGCCACCAGCGAGCCGGCCGCCGAGCCACGCCCCGGGCCGACGCGGATGCCGTTGTTCTTGGCCCACATGATGAAGTCGGCGACCACGAGGAAGTAGCTGGGGAAGCCCATCTGGACGATGACCCGCAGCTCGTTCTCGGCCCACTCGCGGTGCTCGTCGTCGATGCCCTCGGGGAAGCGGCGCTCCAGGCCCTTCCAGACCTCCTGCCGGAAGAACCCCTCCTCGGTCATCCCCTCGGGGATGGGGAAGGTCGGCATGAGGTTCTTGTAAGTGAAGAACCCCTCGGGATCGACCTTCTCCGCCACCAGCAGGGTGTTGCGGCAGCCCTCGGCCCACAGGTCGGAGGAGTCGACGGCGCGCATCTCGTCGGCGGTCTTGATGTAGTAGCCGGTGCCGTCGAAGCGGAAGCGGTCGGGGTCGGACAGCTGCTTGCCGGTCTGGATGCACAGGAGGGCGTCGTGGGAGGCGGCGTCGGACTCGTAGGTGTAGTGGGAGTCGTTGGTGACGAGGGGCGGGATGCCCAGCTCCTTGCTGATGCGGGTCAGCCCGTCGCGGACGCGGCGCTCGATGTCGAGGCCGTGGTCCATGATCTCCAGGAAGAAGTTGTCCTTGCCGAAGATGTCCTGGTATTTCGCGGCGGCCTTGAGCGCCTCGTCGTACTGGCCGAGACGCAGCCGGGTCTGCACCTCGCCGGAGGGGCAGCCGGTGGTGGCCATGAGGCCCTCGGAGTGCTCGGCGAGGATCTCGGCGTCCATGCGGGCCCACTTGCGCACGAACCCCTCGGTGAAGGCGCGCGAGCTGAGCTTCATCAGGTTGTGCAGGCCCGTCTTGTTGCGGGCCCAGATCGTCATGTGGGTGTAGTAGCCGCCCGCCGAGACGTCGTCCCTCTTCTGGTGCGGCTCGCCCCACAGCACCGGGCGCTTGTTGTGGCGCAGCTCCGGCGCGACGTACGCCTCGATGCCGATGATCGGCTTGATGCCGGCGCCGGTGGCCTGCTTGTAGAAGTCGTAGGCGCCGTGCATGTTGCCGTGGTCGGTGATGGCGATCGCCGGCATGCCGAGGTCGCCGACCTGTTTGAACATCTGCTTCAGCCGGGCGGCGCCGTCCAGCATCGAGTATTCGGTGTGCACGTGCAGATGGACGAACGAGTCGCTGGACGACATGGAGCGGCGCCTCCCGGGTCTGCCTGACGGTGCCCGCCGGACGATGGCGGTGGTCCGACTCTAGTGGCCCGCACCGACATCCTGGAGCCGCCCCGCGACGATCGCCGGGCGCCGTTCCGGACGGGGTCGCGGACGGCGCGCCGGGGGCTCGCGCGGTCAGCGGCGCCGATATCGTCGTGACCACGGAACGTAGCGGGAAGGACGCGGAGTGCGCACGCAGACCGACGAGGGTTACTCGCACGCGCTGGGCAACCGGCAGGTCCAGATGATCGCGATCGGCGGGGCGATCGGGGTGGGGCTGTTCCTCGGCGCGGGCGGCCGGCTGCAGGCCACCGGGCCCGCGCTGGTGCTGTCGTACGCCGCGGCCGGCCTCGCCGCCTTCTTCGTCATGCGGGCGCTCGGCGAGCTCGTGCTCTACCGGCCCACGTCGGGGTCGTTCGTCGAGTACGCCGGCGAGTTCATCGGCCCGTGGGCGGCCTTCGCCAGCGGGTGGATGTACTGGGTCAACTGGGCGTTCACCGGCATCGCCGAGCTGACCGCCATCGCCGCGTACATCCACTACTGGGCGCCCGCCTTCCCCCAGGCGCTGACGGCGCTGATCGCGCTCGGCTTCGTCCTCGTGGTCAACCTGCTGTCGGTGCGGCTGTTCGGCGAGCTGGAGTTCTGGTTCGCGCTGCTGAAGGTGCTGGCGATCACCGTCTTCCTCGTCGTGGGGCTGGTGCTGGTGGTCTTCTCGGTCGGCGGCGCCGGGCCGGCCAACCTGGTCGCGCACGGCGGGTTCACGCCGACCGGGCTGCCCATGGTGCTGATGAGCCTGCAGTCGGTGGTGTTCGCGTACGCCTCGATCGAGCTGGTCGGCATCGCGGCGGGCGAGACGGCGCGGCCCCGCGAGGTGATGCCGAAGGCCGTCAACGGCGTGGTGTGGCGCATCGCGGTCTTCTACGTGGGATCGGTGCTGCTGCTGGCGATGGTGCTGCCGTGGACGGCCTACCGGGCGGGGGTGTCGCCGTTCGTGACCGTCTTCTCCGGGCTCGGCGTGCCGTGGGCGGCCGACGCCATGAACCTCGTCGTCATCACGGCGGCCATGTCCTCGTGCAACTCCGGCCTGTACGCGACCGGGCGCATCCTGCGGTCGATGGCCAGGAAGGGCGAGGCGCCGGGGTTCGCCGTCGCGCTGAGCAGGCGGCACGTGCCCGTCGGGGGCATCGTGTTCACGGCGCTCACGTTCCTCGGCGGGGTCGTGCTGTTCTACTTCCTGCCGGAGCGGGCGTTCAACATCGCCACGGCGGGCGCCTCGCTCGGCGTGGTCACCACCTGGGGGGTGCTCGTCTACTGCCAGCTGCGGCTGCGGCGGGCGGGGCACCGCTCGGCGTTCCCCATGCCGGGCTCGCCCGTCACCAACTGGCTGACGCTGGCGTTCCTGGCGCTGGTGGTGCTGCTGATGCCGTTCGCCGACCGCGATCAGCGGGTGGCGTTCTTCCTCATCCCGGCGCTGGTCGCGGCCATCGCCGTGGGGTGGCTGCTGGTGCGCAGGCGG
The DNA here is from genome assembly GCF_036289125.1 of Nonomuraea sp. LP-02. Lineage (NCBI taxonomy): Bacteria > Bacillati > Actinomycetota > Actinomycetes > Streptosporangiales > Streptosporangiaceae > Nonomuraea > Nonomuraea sp. LP-02. The sequence continues at coordinate 3,085,841 of NZ_JAXCLK010000001.1, forward strand.
CGTGACGCGCCCGCGCGGGCCCTCGCGGCTCGCGAAGGGCGGCCGGAGACGGGTTAGTCTCGATGCGGCACGAAGTCCGCCGTCCGGGGGGAGGCCGCACTGGACACGACCGAGCCCGATCTCGCCCACCGGGCGACCGAGCCCGCCTCGCCCACCCTCACAGAGCCCATCCTCACAGAACCCACCCTCACAGAACCCACCCTCACTGAGCCCGTCCCCGCACCCGTGCCGCCGTCCTCGCGCCCGCCGTCATCGGAGCGGGGCGCGGGGCGGTCGCGGTGGCGGGGAGTGCCGGGGCGGGTCGTCGCCGCGGTCGTCCTGGGTGTCGTCCTCGCGGCCGCCTGCCTGCCGCTCGGCGTGGTGCCGAAAGTGGCCTGTGCCGTCCTCGGCCTCGGCTGCCCGGACCTGACCGCGCCGGCCGGCCGGCTCCCCGAACGGATCCGCCTCACGCCGCTCCAGGCGGCGCAGAGCGGCGCGTACGTCGGCCTCGGCGACTCCTACTCCTCCGGCGAAGGCGTCTACGACCAGGACACCGAGCCGGTCAACGACGGCGCCGACCGCTGCCACCGGGCCGGCGGCTCGTACGTCCCCGTGATCGCCGAGACCTACCGTTTCGCCGGCGGCACCGCCTTCTACGCCTGCAGCGGCGCCACGACCGGCCAGCTCCTCACCGGCCAGTGGGGCCACCCCCCGCAGATCAGCCGGGTCGGCCCGGAGGCGAGCCTGATCACGCTGAGCATCGGCGGCAACGACGCGGGCTTCTCCAAGGTCCTGACCGCCTGCATCGCCAAACTGCCCTGGTCGTCGGCCTGCGTCGACCAGGACGCCGCCGTCGGCCGCCGCATCGAGCAACTGCGCGCCGACATGCTCAAGGTCCTGCGCGAGCTGCGCGGCCGCGCGCCCGAGGCGCGGATCGTCGTCCTCGGCTACCCCCGGCCGTTCCCGCAGGACCCGGTGGCCTCCGTCGACAACCTGAGCGCCGACGACCAGCGGTGGATCAACGGCGTGGCCCGGCGGCTCAACGACACGGTCGGGTCCGTGGTGCGTGACTTCGACCGGGCCATCGCGGCGTTCGGCGGGCCGGGCAGCGCCGAGTACGTGGACGCCTACGAGGCCTTCACGGGGCACGAGGTGGGGCGGCAGCAGCCTTACCTGAACGGGCTGGCGCTGGACATGGACCCGATCAACGTCAACGCCCGCAGCTACCACCCGACGGGCGAGGGTTACCGGCGCTTCGCCGAGCTGATCACCGAACAGATCGCCGCCGGCCCGGGCCGCCCGCTCAACAACTACCGCCTCACCGCCGGCCCCTGACGGGGGTCAGCGGTGGTGGCCGCGTTCCTCGGCCAGGTGGAGTCCGGCCTCGATGACGGCGTTCATGACGGGGGCCAGCCGGGCCTCGCCGAGTGACGGGGCGCGCAGGGCCATGCGGGCCACCAGGGCGCGTTCCCTGGCCAGGTCGCGCCCGGCGAACCCGCCGACGGGCTTGAGGCGCTGGACGGTGCCCGCGAGGGCGGCACGCCGTTCGAGGAGGGTGGCCAGGGCGGCGTCCACGCGGTCGATGGCGGCCCGGCACTCGGGGATCGTCGCGGGCGACTCGGGCCGCAGCAACGCCCCCACGACGGTCACGGCCTCCTCGGCCGCCCGCCACGCCGCCAGCGCCTCCGCCTTCGCGTCCGGCGCGCCACCGCGCGAAGCAGTCCCCCGCCGTACGGCGCCACCGCGCGGAAGGGGCGGCGTCCCGTACGGGAGGGCCGGGGCGAGGCGGAGGTGGGCGGGGGCGTAGACGATGAGGCCGTCGGCGCCGGCGGCGACGGCGGCCGGGGACAGGCCGGGGTCGGCCGAGACGTCGGCCAGCACCGGCCGTCCCGACACCGCACGGGCCGCCCGCAGCAGCCCGAGGTCGAGCGGGCCGCGTTCGCAGAGGATCACCCGCCCGTCGCCCTCCAGGGCGCAGTAGTCCGCCAGCCCGAGCCATTCCCCCAGCGACGCGCCCGCCCGCCGCTCGACGACGACCGGCAGCCCGAGCTCCGCCGCCGCCCGCACGAGCGGGATGTCGCGCGTCCACGCCGCACCCACCATGACCGCGTCCGCGAGCGAGGCGACGGCCGGCAGGTCGGCGGCGGTGCGCGGCTCGGCGAGCACGGGCGCGGCCCCCTCATGGGCGGTCGCGCCCTCAGGAACGCCTTCGACGAGCGCGCCCGGCAGCCCGCGGGCCTCCCGCAGCACCTCGTACGCGTCCGCCTCCGCCGGATGGGCCCGCAGGCTCACCCGGTCCCCGATCACCACGGCGGGCCCCTCGCCCACCAGCAGTTCACCGACGGCCACCGCGTGCCGTTCCAAGGTCGACGACATGACCGAACCCTCTCTGCACAGGCCGGCCCACACGCCATGCGGACAGGAGCTGGCGGGGATACAAAAAGGCAGAGACGGGTGCGTCTCTGCCTCGTGCCGGCTCCAGGTGGTCGCTAGCTGCCGACCGGCCCTCCCGGAGCCGGCCCGGTAAACACCTGGCGACAAGTCATGCGAGCAGCCTACACCCTGTTCTCACCTGCTGGACGGCCCTTCTCGTATGGCGGACTGTCCTTCGCGTGAGTCGCCGATGATCCCCCGCTATGGGAGTATTTCTTGGCCGAGAGGGAGGGTTTGAGGCCGTTGATGTCGGATCGTAAGCAGGCAGGACGTCGCATCGCCGGCCGCTACCAGCTGCAGGAGATCATCGGCCGGGGCGGTATGGGCATCGTCTGGCGAGCCCACGACGAGCTGCTCGACCGCACCGTCGCCGTCAAGGAGGTCCGCTACGCGGCCGCCCTGGGCGAGGAAGTGCAGCTCCTGAACCGGCGCACGATGCGCGAGGCGAGGGCGGCGGCCAGGTTCGAGCATCCCAACGTGATCGTCGTGCACGACGTGATCGAGGAGGACGACCGTCCCTGGATCGTCATGCAGCTCGTGCAGTCGCGCTCACTGGGGACGGTCATCAAGCAGGAGGGGCCGCTGCCGCCCAAGCGGGTGGCCGAGATCGGCATCGCCGTGCTCGACGCGCTGCACCGGGCGCACGAGGCGGGCGTGCTGCACCGCGACGTCAAGCCCGAGAACGTGCTGCTGGCCGACGACGGCCGCGTGGTGCTCACCGACTTCGGCATCGCCACGCTGGAGACCGAGACGCAGCTCACGGTGACGGGCCTGGCGGGCACGCCGGCGTTCATCGCCCCCGAGCGGCTGAAGGGGCTGCCCGCGCGGCGCGAGTCCGACCTGTGGTCGCTGGGCGCCACCCTCTACACGGCCGTGGAGGGCCGCTCGCCGCACGAGCGCGGCATGGCGCTGGCGACCATGCACGCCGTGCTGACCGACGAGCCCGACCCCGCCACGCACGCGGGCCCGCTGGCCGACGTGATCGCCGGGCTGCTGGCCAAGGAGCCGGTGCAGCGGCTGACGTACGAGGAGGCCGAGCGCATGCTGCGCGAGGCGATCGCGCAGGCGAGCCCCGCAGCCACCACGCAGTTCCCTGCCTCCGCGCCGCGCGAGCCCAGGTCGTCCGCGAAGCCGGCCCGGCCGCGCAGGCAGCCCTACCAGCCCAAGCCGCCCGCCGAGGACGACACCCCCACCGATCCCGACCTGCTGCCCGCCGCCGGCACGCCGCCCGAGACGGGCGCCAGGCTCACCCCGGTGACCGCCGGTCCGAAGCCGCCCGCGGAGTCCACCATGGACGCCGCCTCGCCGTCGCAGCAGAAGCGGCCCGGCCCGGTGATCGCGGCGGCGCTCGCGGTCCTGCTCGTCGCGGGCGTGGCCGGCTACCTCGGGCTGCGTTCCGGCCCCGGCGACGACCCCGGCGACGCCGGCGCCTCCACGGCGGGCGTGACCACGGCGGCGTCCCCGCCGTCCTCCCCGGCGGCGAGCGAGGGCACGCCGTCCGACGGCCCGTCGCCGAGCACCTCCGCCACACCGAGCGACACGGCCTCGCCGAGCGCGTCACCGAGCGCGTCACCGAGCGCGTCACCGAGCGAGACGAAGGCCGCCGAGGCCGCGCTGCCCAAGGGCTGGAAGTGGTACAAGGACAAGAAGATGGGCTTCACCATCGGCCTGCCTCCCGGCTGGGAGGTGTGGGACCGCAGCGGGCTGCAGGTCAAGTTCAAGGGGCCGGGGGCGGCGTCCAACGCGTACGTCATGGTCGAGGAGGCCGCCAAGCCGGGCAAGGACCCGTACAAGGACTGGAAGAAGCAGGAGCCGGTGCTGAAGCACAACTTCGGCGGCTACAAGAAGCTCGACATCAAGCGCGTCGACTACCAGAAGTCCGCCGCCGACTGGGACTTCACCTGGAACACCAACACCGGCAAGACGCGGGTCCGCAACCGGGGCTTCGTCACCGACAACGGGCGGGCGTACGCCATCTACTGGCACACGCTCAACAGCCACTGGAAGGACGACTACCGCTTCTTCGAGGGGTTCTGCGCGTCGTTCAAACCGGCCAAGTAGGCTTCCCGCCGTGCGCGTCAGCAACCGCTACCGTCTACTCGAACCCCTCGGCGAGGGCGGCATGGGCGTGGTCTGGCGGGCCTACGACGAGCTGCTCGACCGGACCGTCGCGATCAAGGAGGTCCGCTACGCCGGCGTCGGCGACGAGCGGCGGGCCGAGCTCAACCGGCGCACGATCAGGGAGGCGAGGGCGGCGGGCCGCCTGGACCACCCGTCGGTGGTGGTCGTCCACGACGTGGTCGAGGAGGACGGCCGGCCGTGGATCGTGATGCAGCTCGTACGCTCGCGCTCGCTCGCGCAGGTGGTGCGCGAGCAGGGGCCGCTGCCGGTCGGCCAGGTGGCGATGATCGGCGGCCGGGTGCTGGACGCGCTGCGGGCCGCGCACGCCACCGGGGTGCTGCACCGTGACGTCAAACCGGAGAACGTGCTGCTGGCCGACGACGGCCGGGTGGTGCTGACCGACTTCGGCATCGCCTCGCTGGAGGCCGAGGCGGGGCTGACGGCGACCGGCGGGCTGGTGGGCACGCCCGCGTACATGCCGCCGGAGCGGCTGAACGGCGAGCCCGCGCGGCCGGAGTCCGACCTGTGGTCGCTGGGCGCGACGCTGTACGCGGCGGTCGAGGGCGAGCCGCCGTTCAAACGCGAGTCGTGGGCGGCGACCGTGGCGGCGGTGCTGCGCGACCAGCCCGAGCCGCCGCGCCGGGCGGGGGCGCTGGCGCCGGTCGTCATGGGGCTGCTGCACCGGGACCCGGCCGGCCGGCTGCCGGCCGGGGAGGCGGCGCGACTGCTGCACGAGATCGCCACCGCCCACACCACACCCGCGATGCCCTTCCCGGCCCCCTCGGCGCCCTTCCCCGGCCCCGCCGGTCAGTTCTCCGACCCTGCCGGGCAGCTTCCCGGCCCCGCCGGTCAATTCTCCGACCCTGCCGGGTCGCATCCCGGCCCTGCCGGGCAGTTCTCCGGTCCTGCCGGTCAGTTCTCCGACCGGGCCGGGCGGCTTCCCGGCCCCCCAGGGCAGCCTCCCGGCCCGGTCGGGCAGGTGCCCCACTCCTTCGGGCAGGTGCCCGCCTCCTCGGGCGGGCCGCATGCGACGCAAGAGCCGGGCCGGCCGCACGTCACGATGCCGGAGGGGCAGCCCCGGCGCGGCCGGGGGCCGCTGGCCGTCGTGGCGGCCGTCGTGGCCGCGCTGGCGGCGCTCGGCGCACTCGGCGTGGGGGGCTGGATGCTGTACGACCGCTCGGCCTCCCCCGTGACGTCCTCCCCGGCGGCCCACCCGCCGGCGACCGACCCGACGGCCATCGGCCCGACGACGACTGGCCCGACAGGGACCGATCCGAACAGGGACCGATCCAGCAGGGACCGACCCAGCAGGGACCGATCCGTCGGCGACCCCGGAGCCGACGCCGTCCGTCACTTCCTCCCCCAGCCCGACGGCCCGCCCTCTCCCCGCGGGCTGGCGTACGCTCACCAACACGGCGGGCGGCTTCACCATCGGCCTCCCCAAGGGCTGGCGGGCCGAGAAGAACCCCGACAGGGACAGCGTCCGCCTCACCGGCCCCGACACCCCCGGCGCCCTGATCGTCGAGTGGACCGTCCCCGACATCCCGTGGCAGGACCCGAAGGCCCACTGGCTGGGCCTCGAACGGGAGATCCGCGCCAAGGGCGAGTTCCGCGACTACACCCGCATCGGCATCACCGGTGTCAGGTACCTTGGACGGGAGGCCGCCGACTGGGAGTTCACCCGGACCCGCTCCGGGAGCCTCATCCACGTCGTCAACCGCGGCTTCCACACCGCCGACGGCCGCCCGTTCGCCCTCTACTGGGAGACCCTCGACTCCCGCTGGGCCCGCGACCGTCACTACTTCGACGCCTTCGTGAGGACCTTCCGTCCCCGGTGAAGGCCCGGACCCCCGTGAGCAGAGACCAGGCGTGAAAGAGCTAGCCCATTTCTGGCGGCACCCCGCGGTGCCGGGGACAGACCTGCTCAAGGCCCGCTACGTCACCCACCGCTTCTCCCGCCACGTCCACGACGGCTACGCCATCGGCGTGATCGTCAGGGGCGTTGAGGAGTTCGACTACCGGGGCACCACCCACCGGGCGGGCGCGGGCGAGCTGGTGCTGGTCAACCCCGAGTCGGTGCACACCGGCCAGGCGGGCACGCCGGAGGGCTGGTCGTACCGGATGTTGTACCCGTCGATCGAGGCGCTGACCACGATCGCGGCCGAGCTGCGCGCCCCCTACGCGACGCCGCACTTCCCGCGCCAGGTGGTACGGGACGAGGCGGTGGCGGCGCTGCTGGCCCGGGCTCACCAGGCGGCCGAGCGGGGCGACGCGCTGGCCGCCTCCACGCTGAGCCGGACGATGTTCGCCCGGCTGCTGACCCGTCACGCCGCGCCCCGCCCGGTGCGGCCGCTGTCGCCCGCGGGCGGCCGGGCCGTGCGGGAGGCCCTGGAGCTGCTGCACGAGAGCCTGGTGGACCCGCCCGCGCTGGAGGAGCTGGCCGCGGCGGTGGGGGCGCGGCCGTTCGGGCTGCTGCGGGCGTTCAAGGAGGCGACGGGGCTGCCGCCGCACGCGTACCTGACCTCGCTCCGCGTACGCACCGCGCGCCGCCTGCTGGAGGACGGCGTACGGCCGGCGCAGGTGGCCGCCGAGGTGGGGTTCACCGATCAGGCGCATCTCACCCGGCACTTCCGCCGCATCGTGGGGGTTCCGCCGGCCGCCTATCAACGTGCCGCAGGAACGTACAAGACGGACGAAACGCCCAGCACCTAACCTCCTGGCCATGGATGGAACGACACATCGTCCCGCCGCCGTGCGGGACGGTCTGGGCGTGGGCCTGGCCGTGGGGCTGTCCGGGCTCGCCTTCGGGGCCGCGGCCGTCACCGCGGGGCTGAGCGTGCCGCAGGCGTGCGTGCTGAGCCTGCTGACGTTCACGGGCGCCTCCCAGTTCGCGCTGACCGGGGCCGTCGGCGCGGGCGGCGACCCCCTGGCCGCCGTCGCCGGCGCGCTGCTGCTCGGCGGCCGCAACACCCTGTACGGCCTGCGCCTCGCCGACCTGCTCCGGGTACGCGGCCCCCGGCGGCTGCTGGCCGCGCACGGCGTGATCGACGAGACCGCGGCCGTGGCGCTCGCCCAGCCCGACAGGGAGTCGGCGCGGACGGGCTTCACGGTCACCTTCGCCAGCCTCTACATCGCCTGGAACCTGACGACGCTCGCCGGCGCGTACGGCACCGCGTTCCTAGGCGACCCCGGCGCGTTCGGGCTGGACGTGGTGGGCCCGGCCGCGTTCCTCGCCATCCTCTGGCCCCGGCTGAGCGCGAGCCGCGAGCTGCGCGCGCTCGCGGCGGGCGCGGCGGCGCTCGCGCTGTGCGCCACGCCGTTCCTGCCGCCGGGCGTCCCGGTGCTGCTGTCGGCCGCGGCCGTCCTGCCGGCCCTGATCCGGAGGTGAGGCGGCGATGACCTTGTGGTGGGCGATCGCCGCCCTGTGCGCGGGCTGCTACGCGCTGAAGCTCTCGGGGCTGGCCGCGCCGCGGTGGGTGCTGGACCATCCCGTGGTACGCAGGTTCGCCGAGCTGGTGCCGGTGGCGCTGCTGGCCGCGCTGGTCGCGGTGCAGACGTTCACCGAGGCGGGCGAGCTGCACGTCGACCCGGCCCGTACGGCGGGGCTCGCCGCGGCGGTGGTCGCGCTGCTGCTGCGGGCGCCGTTCCTCGCCGTGCTGTTCGCGGCGGCGGCGGTGACCGCGCTTGCCCGGCTGCTTCTGGGGTAGTCGCGATGCATGTCCGATTCAGCGGCGGTGACGGTCGGCGGGAGATATCGGCTGCTCAAGGCGATCGGCAAGGGCGGCATGGGGAAGGTCTGGCAGGCGCATGACGAGGTGCTGGGCCGGGACGTGGCGGTCAAGGAGGTCCTGCCCCCGCCCGACCTGACCGGCCCGGAGCGCGAGGTGTTCTCCCGGCGCACCTTCCGCGAGGCCAGGGCGGCCGGCCGGGTGGCGCATCCGGGCGTGGCCACCGTGTACGACGTCCTGGAGGAGAACGGGCACCCCTGGATCGTCATGCAGCTCGTACGCTCCCGCACGCTCGGCGAGGCGATCAGGGAGGACGGGCCGCTGTCCCCGTACGACGCCGCGCAGATCGGCGTGCAGCTGCTCCAGGCGCTGCGCGCCGCCCACGCCGCCGGGGTGCTGCACCGCGACGTCAAACCGGACAACGTGCTGCTCGCCGAGGACGGCCGTGCCGTGCTGACCGACTTCGGCATCGCCACCACCGAGGACGACAGCACCGTCACCCGTACGGGCGTCCTCATCGGGACGCCCGCCTTCATCGCGCCCGAGCGGGCGGCGGGCGGGCGTGCCTCGCCCGCGTCGGACCTGTGGTCGTTAGGCGTCACGCTCTACCAGGCCGTCGAGGGCCACTCCCCCTTCCAGCGCACCAACCCCCTGACCACGCTGGGCGCGGTCATGCACGCCGAGCCGGAGCCGGCGACCCACGCGGGCGCGCTCGCCCCGGTGCTGGACGGGCTGCTGCGCAAGAACCCGGGCGAACGCATGACGCTGGACGACGCCGAACGGCGGCTCACCGCGATCGTCATGGGCGCCTCCCCCGACCCGGCGCCGGCCACCAGGGTCATGCCCGCCCCCGTGGCGGGGACGGTCCCGGCCGGTCTGGCCGGCGGCGCGGCGGACGCCGGCACGGCCGGGGAGACGCGAGCGGCGGGCGCCGACGCCCAGGCCGCCCACGGGGGCGTCGAAGCAGCGGGCGGGGCGGCCGGTGGCCCGGGGCGGCGGCGCGGGTTCGCGCTGGCGGCGCTCGCCGGAGGCGTGGTCCTGGTGGCCGCCGTCACCGGCGGGGCGGCCTGGTGGTCGAGCCGCGCGTCCGACGCGGAACGCCCGTCGTCCACCCAGCCGGCCGTCGTCACCGAGTCCTCCGCACGGCCCTCCGCCGAGAAGGAGGAGTCCCGCCCGGCGGACACCGAGCCGCAGTCCCGGCCGAGCGGCGAGGCGCCGGTGCCCCAGCGGTCACCGGACGCCACGCCCTCCCCCACCGGCGATCGCCCGACCCAGAAGAAGACCACCGACAGGACCTCGGCCCCCGCGGACGACAAGGACGACAAGAAGGACGACAAGCGCGACAAGGGCGAGAACGGTGGCGACGACAAAGGCGACGACAAGGGCGGCGAGAAGCGGGACACCGGCGGAGGGGACGACCAGCCGTCCGACACGGACAGGTCCGGCGTGATCGAGGGCTCGCAGTGACCGCGCGCCCTCAGGACTCCTCGCGCACGATGTCGAGCGCCTTCTGCAGATCGGCCGGATAGTCGGTGCTGAACGACATCCAGTCGCCCGTGGACGGGTGCTCGAACCCGAGCGCCACCGCGTGCAGCCACTGCCGGGTGACCCCGAGGCGGGCGGCGAGCGTGGGGTCGGCGCCGTAGAGCAGGTCGCCGACGCACGGGTGCCGCAGGGCGGACATGTGCACCCGGATCTGGTGGGTGCGCCCGGTCTCCAGCTTGATGTCCAGCAGCGAAGCCGCCCGGAACGCCTCGATCGTGTCGTAGTGGGTGACGGACGGCTTGCCGCCGGCCACCACCGCGAAGCGGCCGTCGCCCGACGGGTGGCGGTCGATCGGCGCGTCCACCGTGCCGCGGAACGGGTCGGGATGCCCCTGGACCAGCGCGTGGTAGCGCTTGTCGACCGTGCGCTCCTTGAAGGCGCGCTTGAGGTGGGAGTAGGCGTGCTCGCTCTTGGCCACGACCATGGCCCCGGTGGTGTTGGCGTCGAGGCGGTGCACGATGCCCTGGCGCTCGGCGGCGCCGCTGGTGGCGATGGTGTGCCCGGCGCCGAGCAGCCCGCCGATGACCGTGGGGCCGGTCCAGCCGACGGTCGGGTGGGCGGCCACGCCGATGGGCTTGTTGACCACGATGATGTCGTCGTCCTCGTACACGATGGTCATGCCGGGCACCGGCTCGGCCACGGGCATGGGCGTGGTGACCGGCGGCGGCAGCGTGACCTCCAGCCACGAGCCCGCCTGCACGCGGTCCGACTTGGCCGGCTGCCGGCCGTCCACCAGCACGTCGCCGCCCGCGATCAGGTCGGCGGCCCGGGTGCGGGAGAAGCCGAACAGCCGCGAGAGCGCGGCGTCGAGCCGCTCGCCCTCCAGGCCGTCGGGCACCGGCAGGCTGCGCTGCTCACTCACTCGCGCCCGCCTCCTTGCCGCCGTCGGCCTTCGCCTCGCCGTCGCTCTCCCTGGTCCCGTCGATCTGTACGTTCCGCCAGGCCAGCAGCACCGCCAGGATGCCGCCGCAGACGATCGCGGAGTCGGCGATGTTGAAGACAGGGAAGTAGTCGATGACGGGGAAGTGGCCGGGCAGCACCTCGATGAAGTCGACCACGTGCCCCTGGAGCTGCGTCGGCCGCCCGATCCCTGACGGGTAGCGCAGCAGCCGGTCGGTGAGGTTGCCGAGGGCGCCGCCGAGCAGCAGGCCGAGGGTGACGGCCCACGCCCGGCTGCCCAGCTTGCGCGCGGTGCGGATGATCGCCACGACCACACCGGCGGCGATCAGCGTGAAGACGAAGGTCATCCCGGTGCCGATGCTGAACGCGGCGCCGGAGTTGAAGATCACCCGGAACTGCAGGACGTCCTGGATGACGACCAGCGGCGCCTGGCCCTCAAGCGTTCGCAGCACCACCGTCTTGGTGATGAGGTCGGCCGTGTAGATCACGGCCGACAGGACGACGAGGAGCGCGAACAGTCGGCGACGCCGAGGTCGGCCTAGCGGCGCTCCTCCTTCTGCTTGCAGGCCACGCACAGCGTCGCCCTCGGGAACGCCTGCAGGCGCTCCTTGCCGATCGGCTTGTGGCACGATTCGCACACTCCATAGGTCCCTGCGTCGATCCTGGCGATCGCACGTTCGTTCTGCGCGACCAGATCGCGCGCATTCAGGGTAAGGGCGATCTCACGTTCGCGCTCGTACGTCTTGGCGCCGGCGTCCGCCTGGTCGTCGCCGGCTCCCTGAGTGATCTCCCCAGAGGCTATCTCGTTCTCGTGCCGGAGGATGTCCGCCTCGAGCTCGTCGATCTCCTGCTGGAGGCTGTCGCGTACCTCGGCCAGCTCCTTGTTCGACCACATCGACGGTGTAGCGGTCTGCGTGACTGCCGCCATGCTTGCCTCCATTGCTGATCAAGGCCATAAGGTGCGGGCAGCTTAGGATCCTGATAACGGAACGACAAACGACCCGCCGCACGGTTTACCTCCCCCGTACTATCCCGGCTCGCGCGTTCAACTCCTCCGCGGCGGCGTCCATTCCCACAACTTTGTCGGTGTTTACGGGTTGCGTACCCGCCGGCCTTCGCGGACGCCCCCGGAAACGTGAAAGCTCCGGCCCCGGCTCTGCGTTATTGTTGAAGACCTGCAAGGCGTCGATGGGGCCCCGACTGTGAGGGATATCACCCCGGAGCCGCCGGAAGAACGGCTCGCCTGCGAGCTCATTAGACCCGGCAGCAGACCCAAAGAAGAGGGCTCCGCCCGAGGGCGGGGTCAAGAAGGGTGGTACCGCGGAGCCGCACGGCTTCGTCCCTTCACGCTCGCCCTATCGGCCGATCAAGCGTGGAGGTCACGCCCGAGATGTCTTCCCCAACCTTCCGCCCTCTCCCCGCGCAGGTCGACCTGCCCGCGCTCGAGCGCGAGGTCCTCGACCGCTGGCGGGACGGGAAGATCTTCGAGCGCTCCGTGGAGCAGAACGCGGGCAACCCGACGTGGGTCTTCTACGAGGGCCCGCCCACCGCCAACGGCCTGCCCGGAGTGCACCACGTCGAGGCGCGCGTCTTCAAGGACCTCTTCCCCCGCTACAAGTCGATGCGCGGCTTCAGCGTCCCGCGCAAGGCCGGCTGGGACTGCCACGGCCTGCCCGTCGAGGTGGGCGTCGAGCGCGAGCTGGGCCTGTCCGGCAAGCGGGACATCGAGACGTACGGCATCGCCGAGTTCAACGCCAAGTGCCGCGAGTCGGTGCTGCGGAACGTCGACGCCTTCGAGCAGCTCACCGAGCGGATGGGCTACTGGATCGACCTGTCGCAGGCCTACCGCACCATGGACCCGTCCTACGTCGAGTCCGTGTGGTGGTCGCTGAAGGTCATCTTCGACAAGGGGCTGCTGTTCCGCGACTTCCGGATCACGCCCTACTGCCCGCGCTGCGGCACCGGCCTGTCCGACCACGAGATGGGCCAGCCCGGCGCGTACGAGACCGTCTCCAGCCCGTCCGTCTACGTCCGCATGCCGGTGCTGTCCGGCCCGCTGGCCGAGCTGAACGCCTCGCTGCTGATCTGGACCACCACGCCGTGGACGCTGGTCTCCAACACCGCCGTCGCCGTGCACCCCGACGTCACCTACGTCGCCGCGCGCACCGCCGACGGCGAGGTCCTGGTCGTGGCCGAGCCGCTGCTGTCGGTCCTCGGCGAGGGCGCCACCGAGGTGGCCCGCTACACCGGCCGCGAGCTGGAGCGCACCCCGTACGCGCGGCCGTTCGAGCTGGTCGACATCCCCGGCGCCCACTACGTCGTGCTCGGCGACTACGTCACCGTCGAGGACGGCACCGGCCTGGTCCACCAGGCCCCCGCGTTCGGCGCCGACGACATGGCGGTCATCAAGCGCTACGAGATGCCCGTCGTCAACCCGATCGGCCCCGACGGCCGCTTCCTCGACGACGTGCCCATGGTCGGCGGCACGTTCTTCAAGGACGCCGACGAGCAGCTGACCGAGGACCTGCGCGCCCGCGGCCTGCTCTACCGCGGCGGCCACTTCGACCACAGCTACCCGCACTGCTGGCGCTGCCACACGGCGCTGCTCTACTACGCGCTCCCGTCCTGGTACATCCGCACCACCGCGGTCAAGGACCAGATGCTGGCCGAGAACGCCGACACCAACTGGTTCCCCGAGACGATCAAGTGGGGCCGGTTCGGCGAGTGGCTGCGCAACAACGTCGACTGGTCGCTGTCGCGCTCGCGCTACTGGGGCACGCCGCTGCCGCTGTGGGTGTGCGGCGAGGACGACGGCCACGTCACGTGCGTCGGGTCGCTGGAGGAGCTGGGCACGCTGGCCGGGCGGGACGTCTCCGCGCTCGACCCGCACCGCCCCTTCGTGGACGACATCTCCTTCCCCTGCCCGAGCTGCGGCGCCGAGGCCCGCCGCGTCCCGGACGTCATCGACGCCTGGTACGACTCCGGCTCGATGCCGTTCGCCCAGTGGGGCGAGCGCGGCAAGCCCGAGGGCGTCTACCCGGCGCAGTTCATCTGCGAGGCCACCGACCAGACCCGCGGCTGGTTCTACTCGCTCATGGCCGTCGGCACGCTGGTCTTCGGCCAGTCCTCCTACGAGAACGTGCTCTGCCTCGGCCTGATCCTCGCCGAGGACGGCCGCAAGATGAGCAAGCACCTCGGCAACATCCTGGAGCCGATCCCGCTCATGGACGAGCACGGCGCCGACGCGCTGCGCTGGTTCATGGCCTGCTCCGGCTCGCCGTGGTCGGCCCGGCGCGTGGGACACAACGTCCTGGAGGAGATCGTCCGCAAGGTCCTCCTGACGTTGTGGAACACCTCGTCGTTCTTCACCCTCTACGCCAACGCCGAGTCCTGGACCCCTGCCCGGCTGGCCGAGGCCACCCCGGCCGCCGAGCGCCCGCTGCTCGACCGCTGGGCCCTCGCCGAGCTGCACCGCACGGTCGCCGAGGTCACGGCCGCGTTCGACGAGTACGACACCCAGCGGGCCGGCCGCCGCCTCGCCGAATTCCTCGACGACCTGTCCAACTGGTACGTCCGCCGCTCGCGCCGCCGCTTCTGGCAGGGCTCCGAGGACGCCTTCGCGACCCTGTACGAGTGCCTGGAGACGGTGCTGCGGCTGATGGCGCCCATCACGCCGTTCGTCACCGACCACCTCTGGGACGTCCTCCGCCCGGCCGGCGCCCCCGCCTCCGTGCACCTGGCGTCCTGGCCGGAGGCGCGCCACGACCTCATCGACCCGATGCTGTCCGACCGGATGGCGCTGGTGCGGCGGCTGGTGGAGCTGGGCCGCTCGGCCCGCGCCGCCTCCGGCGTCAAGACCCGGCAGCCGCTGCGGCGGGCGCTGGTGGGCGCGCACGGCTGGCAGACGCTGCCCGGCGAGCTGCGGGGGCTGGTGGCCGAGGAGCTCAACGTCCAGACCCTGGAGGACATGTCGGGCTTCAGCGCCGACCTCGTGTCCTACACGGTCAAGCCCAACTTCCGGACGCTGGGCAAGCGGTTCGGGCCCCGTACCAAGCTGGTGGCCGCCGCCGTCACCGCCGCCGACCCGGCCCGCGTGGCCCGCGCCATCCGCGCCGGCGGCACGGTCATGGTCGAGGCGGACGAGCTCGGCGAGATCATGCTCGGCCCCGACGACGTGATCGTCAACGAGCAGCCCAAGTCCGGCTGGGCCGTGGAGACCGGCGCCATCGGCGCGGGCGCGGGCGAGACCATCGCCCTGGACCTGGAGCTCACGGACGAGCTGCGCCGCGCCGGACTGCTGCGCGAGGTGATCCGCCTGGTCCAGGAGGCCCGTAAGGCCACCGGGCTGTCGATCACCGACCGCATCGAGCTGTGGTGGTCGGCCACGTCGCCGGAGCTCGCCGCCGCATTGCGCGACGAGCCGCGCGTGGTGGCGGAGGAGGTGCTGGCCACGTCGATGACGGAGGGCGCCGCCGACGACCTGCCGGTCCACACGGACGACGACCTGTCCCTGACCTTCCAGCTCCGCCGCGCCTGACCCCCATCGGTACGGCGAACGCCCCCGGTCATCTGCTGACCGGGGGCGTTCGGCTGTCTCTGCCTGTGTTGTGCTCGGGGGTCAGGAGACCGTTTCGCGGTCGTGCCGGCAGATCGGGCAGATCGTCAGCCCGGCGGCCTTCGCCGCGGCGACCGTCATGGTCTCGACGCTGCTGTCCCCCGCACCCTTGATCAACGGGCAGTCGGCGCCGTGGTAGCGGCGCGTGCCGGCGATGACCTTCACCGTGCTCGCGCCCTGTTCCGGCGGCTCCTCGCCGCTCTCGCCCTGGGCCTTCTTCCCGCCCTCGGACTTCTCCTGCCCCGCGACGGGGAACACCGTGGTCCGGGAGGCGGCGGAAGACTCCTGCGCCCGCTCGGTCCGCTCCTTCGGGGCGACCGTGATCCGCGGCTGCGGCGCCGTGGACGGCCCCGCATCGTCATCCTCGTCCCCGGCGGACTGCTGCCCGGCCCGCCCCGCACCCTCAGGCCGGCCCGGCGTGGCGGCGTCACCCTTGCCAGGCCGCCGCAACGAGGGATCGGTACGTTCGGCGTCCGCCTCGGCCGGCGCCCCGCCCTTGGCTTCGGAACCAGAAGCACCGCCGGACGTGGCGGACTTACCGGAGGTGGTGGCGGACTTGCCGGCGACGGACTTACCAGGCGTGGCGGCGGGCTTAGCGGACGCGTCGACAGGCTTCCCAGACGCCGCAGCAGGCTTACCGGACGCGCCGGCAGGCTCCCCGGACGTCGGGGCGGACTTACCGGAGGTCGCGGCAGGCTTACCAGACCTCTCGGCAGGCTTGCCGGAGGCGTCGACCGGCTCCCCGGACGTCGCGGCGGGCTTGCCAGGCGTCGCGCCGGACTTGCCGGACTTGCCGGCGGCCTCGGATGCCGCTCCCGTACCCGAAGCGGTGGTTTCCGCCGACGGGGTGCCTGGCTTCTTGCCCTCGGGGCGCGGGCCGGGCTCGTCCCCGGAACGGGAGCCCTTGCCGGGCGGCGTGGGCTGGGGCCGACTCGCGTACGGCGGCGGCCGGAAGATGGAGGTCTGCGTCTCCCCCTGCTCGTCCTCGGATCCCGCGCCGGGAGCGGACGGGCCCTTGGCCGCGGCCTGGCCTGCCGAAGCGGCGGCCGGCCTGCCGAACCATCCGGCGGCGCCTTCCTCACGGGCGGCGGCCGGCTCCGGCCTGTCGCCGGACTTCGACCCCTCGGGCTCAGCTCCGGCGGGCTCCTGGCGGGCGGCCGGTCGTGTGCCGGACTGCGACGCGTCACCGGGCCGGACGCCTTCGGCGGGCCTCGGACCGGTAGCCGCGTGCGGACCGCTAGGCGACTGCGAACGGGCGACCGCCTGCGGGCCAGTAGACGGCTGCGAGCCGCTGGGCGACCGCGGGCCGGTGGCCGACTGTACGTCGCCGGCCGAGCGCGGGCCTGTAACCGACTGCGGGCCAGTGGACGCCTGCGGGCCATTGGATGGCTGCGGGCCGCTGGCCGGTTGCGGGCCTGGGCGCGAGGTGGACGGGGTGCGGGGTTCCGCGGGCGGCTCCGCCCGGCTCTCCGCGGCGAGCGCGGAGCCGGGGGCGGCAGCGGCGTCGGGGTCGGCGGCAGGCGGCAGCTGCCGTCCGCCGAGCGCTGCGTCGGGCAGGCACGCCGTGCAGGGCGTGAAGCCCTCCTCGCGTGCCTCCTCGTAGGTGAGCTCTTCGTGCTCCCGGCCGGCGAGCTGCCGACAGCCGGCCACGTGGTAGCGCTTGCGGCCGGGGATCACCAGCACGATCGCGTCCGGTGCGACACCGCCGGCCGGGGGGCGGCGCGGGCCGGTGGCCGGAAGGGTCACCGTCCGCTGCGGCGGCTGCGGCTGCGGCTGCGGGCGCGTCTGGGGCGGCGGCTGGTGAGCCACAGGACCGGTCTGGTTGTACGGCGAGCCGGGAGGCGGCGGCATGAGCCCCGTAGGAGGGGGGGTGGCCGGTGCGGCGGCCCGCCCACCACCGGGGAACAGCTCGTGTCTCCGCAGGAACGCCCCGATCACCAGGAACAGCGCGGACAGCACGCTGACCACGATGGACCACATGATCAGGAACGGCTTCGCCAGTACGAAGCCCGCGATCAGCAACACGACCGCCGCGAGCACCAAACCAGCACTGATAAGGATCACAGAGGGCTCTTTCGAGTGACAGGTCCTAGTGACCCGTTACTTTACCGGCGGTCGTTGTGGGGACCGTCACCGCCGGGAAAAGCACCCTGAGGAGCCTCTCCGCCGAAGGGGTTGGGGCTGCCGGGAAGCGGCGGCTGGCCGCCCTGCGGCACGGCGTGCATGGCCGGAGCCTGACCGCCGGGACCACCGGACATGACCGGGAACCCTCCGCTGCCCTCGGCCGAGACGTTGAGCTCGGCGAGCTGGTTCTCCAGGTAGAGCTTGAGCCTGCTGCGGTATTCGCGCTCGAAGCTGCGCAGCTCCTCGACCTTGCGCTCCAGCTCGTCGCGGGTCTGCACCAGCGAGCCCATGGCCTGGCGGTGGCGCTCCTGCGCGTCGCGCTCCAGGGTCTCGGCGCGGGCGCGGGCGTCGCCGATGACCTGCTCGGCCTGGCGGCGGGCCTTGGTGAGGATCTCGTCGGCCTCGCGGCGGGCGCGGGTGACGGTCTCGTCCGCCTCGCGGCGGGCGTCGGCGATCGCCTGGTCGGCGGTCTGCTGGGCGAGCGCGAGCACGCGGGCCGCGGTGTCCATGTTGTCCTCGGCGGGAGGCATGTTCATGGCCACGGGCATCGGCTGCTGCTGCTGCACCGGCGGCGGCTCGGGGGCCCGCATGGGCTCCGGCTGCGGCGGCGCCATCATCTCGGGCTTGGGCTGCTCCTGGACCGGGGCGGAGGCCATGGGCATGCTCATGCCGCCCGGCACCTTCCCACGCAGGCACTCGGCCAGCTTGGCGCGGAGCTCCTCGTTCTCTTGGATCAGGCGGTCAAGCTCAGCCTCCACCTCGTCGAGGAAGGCGTCGACCTCTTCCTCGTCGTAGCCCGGCCGCAACCGGGTGGTACTGAACTGCTTGTTCCGCACATCAGCGGGCGTCAGCGGCATCTTTTTGGTCTCCTTGGCGCGCTTGGAGTCTGTCCGGAGGGACGGTAACCCGAATCACTTCAGCGCGGACACGAGTTGGAACACGACCTGCGCGGCACCGGTCCCGTTCACCGCAGCAGCCCCGCGAGCTGGATCAGGATCAGGACCACGATGAAGAGGACGGTGAAGCTTAGGTCAAAGGCCACCGTACCCAACCGGAGCGGGGGAATGAAACGGCGGAGGAACTTCAGAGGTGGATCCGTCGCGGTGTACGTGGCCTCTGCCAGCACCAGCACGAGCCCGGTCGGCCGCCAGTGTCTGGCGAAGGCCTGCACGGTCTCGAAGATCATTCTGCCGATGAGCAGC
Source organism: Nonomuraea sp. LP-02 (assembly GCF_036289125.1). Lineage (NCBI taxonomy): Bacteria > Bacillati > Actinomycetota > Actinomycetes > Streptosporangiales > Streptosporangiaceae > Nonomuraea > Nonomuraea sp. LP-02. The sequence continues at coordinate 3,104,488 of NZ_JAXCLK010000001.1, forward strand.
ACCAAGTAGAGAGACAGGACTACGACCAAGATCTGACCTACGATCGCCACGGCCCGGCCGAGCCTCCACTTCTGATGAGCCCTCCCCGTCTCGCCGAGACCGGGTGGGGTGGGTTGGACATACAGAGACTCTAACTCTGATTGAAGAACCCGCGTTCCGCGATTCGAGCCTTGTCCTCGGCGGTCACCTCGACATTGGCAGGGGACAACAGGAACACCTTGTTGGTAACACGTTCAATGCTTCCGTGTAGGCCAAAGACCAGACCTGCCGCGAAATCGACCAGCCGTTTGGCATCACTGTCAACCATTTCGGTCAGGTTCATGATGACCGGGGTGCCGTCACGGAAGTGCTCGCCGATGGTGCGCGCCTCGTTGTACGTGCGCGGGTGGAGCGTGGTGATGCGGGCCAGATCGGTCGTGCGGCGCTCCAGGATCGCCGTGGAGGGCCTGGGCGCGGGCACCGGGGCGTCTGGCTCGTCGTCGCGGTCCTGGACCGCCACGGGCCGCTCCTCGCCGGTCCGCTGTGCCTCGTCCTCGTAGGCGTAATCGTCCTGGTAGGTCTCATACCTCTCGTAGCGGTCGTCCTCCACGAGACCGAGGTAGACCGCCATCTTGCGCATCGCGCCGGCCATCGCTACGTCGTCCTCCTGCTCATGGTCGCCCTCGCTCGGGCCCGGTGTTCCGGCGCCGAGGCGGTATCCGTGACCCGCTCAGACCCTCCACCGGCTCGACCTCTACCTGATCATGGGCCTGAAGACCCACTTGAGGGGACATTACCTGACGAAGGGCTTGCGACGACCGAGCAACGCCGTACCGACGCGCACGTGTGTCGCGCCGTGAGCGATGGCCTCGGCGAGGTCGCCGCTCATCCCGGCGGAGACCATCGTGGCGCGGGGATGCTGCTCCTGCACCCGCGTGGCCACCTCACGCAGCCGGGCGAACGCCTTGGCGGGCTCCTCCCCCAGCGGCGCGACCGCCATGACGCCGCCGAGCCACACGCCCTCGGCGAGGGCCACCTCGTCGGCGAGCTCCGGCACGTCGGCGGGGCGGGCTCCGCCCCTGTCCGGGTCGTCGTCGAGGGCGACCTGGATGAGGCAGCCGACGTTGCGTCCCTGGCGGACCGCCTCGCGGCTGATCGCCTCCACCAGCCGTACGCGGTCCACGGAGTGGATCACGTCGGCGTAGGCGACGACGGAGCGGACCTTGTTGGTCTGCAACTGCCCCACGAAGTGCCAGGTCAGCGGGAGCCCGGCCAGCTCGGCCGCCTTGGGCGCGGCCTCCTGGTCGCGGTTCTCGCCGACGTCGCGCACGCCCAGCTCGGCGAGGATCCTGACGTCCTCGGCCGGGCGGGTCTTGGTGACGGCGATCAGCGTGACCTCGCCCCGGTCGCGGCCCACCGCGCGGCAGGCCGCCGCGATGCTCTCGTCGACCTGGGCGAGGCCGGCCGCGATCTCGTCCCTTCTCACCTGAGTCTCCCTGCGTGTCTTCGTGCCGGGCTCTTCGTACCGGAGTCGTCGTACCGGACTCTTCGTACGGAGTCGCGCCCGGACCTGTCGCGCACATGACGGCGCCGCTCCCGTGTCCCCGGGGAGCGGCGTGGGACGTCCGTGCTACTTGAGGAAGTCGGGAACGTCGAGTTCCTCTTCCTGCTCCTCGAAGATCACCCGGGGACGTTTGGCCGGCTCCTGCATGCGGGAGGTGATGGGCGTGGGCGGGTTGGCGGGCTCGGGAGTGGGCCGCGGGATGGAGACGGGCCCGGACGGCTCGTCGGCGGGCGGCTCCCCGGCCGGCTCGGCGACGGCCTGCACCGGCTCCACCGGGCGCACCGGCTCGGGACGCGGCTCCGGCCTGAACTCCTGCCGCGGCTCGGGACGCGGCTCGATGCGGGGCTCGGGACGCGGCTCGGGGCGGGTCTCCGTACGGAAGTCCGCGCGCGGCTCGGGGCGGGGCTCCGGGCGGGGCTCGGGGCGCAGCGCGGGCGGCTCGGACTTGACGCTGGGCGACGACACGCTCGGCCGCACCGGCGAGGACACCGGGGGCGCGGGCGGCGGCGTGGCGGCGGCGGCGCGGCCGACGGGCCGCGGCACCTCCTTGACCGCCGGTCCCGGCACGTCGTCGAAGCCGGCCGCGATCACCGTCACGCGCACCTCGTCGCCGAGGGCGTCGTCGATGACCGTGCCGAAGATGATGTTGGCGTCGGGCGCCGCGGCCATCGACACGAGCTGGGCGGCCTCGTTGATCTCGAACAGGCCGAGGTCGGAGCCGCCCGCGATGGACAGCAGCACGCCGTGGGCGCCGTCGATGCTGGCCTCCAGCAGCGGGCTGGAGACCGCCATCTCGGCGGCCGCCACCGAGCGGTCGTCGCCGCGGGCGTGGCCGATGCCCATGAGGGCCGAGCCGGCGCCGGACATGACCGACTTGACGTCGGCGAAGTCCAGATTGATCAGACCGGGTGTGGTGATGAGGTCGGTGATGCCCTGGACACCGGACAGCAGCACCTGGTCGGCCGCCTTGAACGCGTCCAGCACGCTGACCTGCCGGTCGGAGATCGACAGCAGCCGGTCGTTGGGGATGACGATCAGGGTGTCGACCTCGTCGCGCAGCGTTTCGATGCCCGCCTCGGCCTGCATGGCCCTGCGGCGCCCCTCGAAGCTGAACGGCCTGGTGACGACGCCGATGGTGAGCGCGCCGAGAGACCTGGCGATGTTGGCCACCACGGGGGCGCCGCCGGTGCCGGTGCCGCCGCCCTCGCCCGCCGTGACGAAGACCATGTCGGCCCCCTTGAGGACCTCCTCGATCTCCTCCCGGTGGTCCTCGGCGGCCTTGCGCCCGACGTCGGGGTTGGCACCCGCGCCGAGTCCGCGCGTGAGCTCGCGGCCCACGTCGAGTTTCACGTCGGCGTCACTCATCAGCAGCGCCTGGGCGTCGGTGTTGATGGCGATGAACTCGACGCCCTTGAGTCCCTCCTCGATCATCCGGTTGACGGCGTTGACTCCGCCGCCGCCGATGCCGACGACCTTGATGACCGCGAGGTAGTTCTGCGGTGCTGCCACGACGAGGGGCCTTTCCGCTCGTTGACTTGCCATTTCGGTGCGGATTGTCTCCGCTTTTTGTCAGTTCGGGTAACTCTCAACCTCAGGTTGAGATTTAGATTTATGTCAACCTGAGGATTGATACGGACAGTAGGAGTTACGCTCCGGGCGGGTCAACTAACCGCGCCGCAAGCACGTCCGGCGTGTCGCGGGCTGTCCGGTTCGCTCCGAAGTCGTGCCTGGTCCGGGCACTCCCGTGGCCGATCACGACTTTAGGCTCTCACGCCGCGACCCCTGCCTCGCACAGGCTCGGCGATGCCGTTGCCGCTGGGTTGCCAGACCCTGACGGTCTTGATCACTTCAGGGTGACCACGTCGGGCGAACTCACGTCGTAGACGTTCGCCTTCTCGCGCTTGAGCAGCGAGGCCAGGATGCGGCCCTTCTCCTTGGGGCGGTCGGTGCCGCCCCACACGACCGTACGGCCGTCGGACAGCACCAGCGTGACGCCCTCGGCCGTGCCGGCGCGCACCTGCCTGACCTTCGGCGCGATCGCGCCGGGAACGGCCTTGATGACCTGGAGGGCGGCGACCGTCGCCGGATCGGAGGCCGAGGGGTTGTCCACCCGGAGCACCGGCAGCAGGGGCGGCGCCTCCTGCCTGATCTCGATCACGACGCCCTGGCCGTCCACGATCGCGACCTTGTCGCCGGCGGGGACGGCCGCCACGGCCTCCCGCTCGACGACCTCGATCCGCAGCGTGCCCGGCCAGATCCGGTCCACCTTGGCGCTGGCGAGCTGTCTGATGCCGAGCACCCGCGACTGGACGCCCGCCAGGTCGACGGTGGCCAGGGGGTGCAGATCGGCCACCGCGGCCTGCTGCTCGATGTGCTCGCTGGGAACTGTGATATTTCCCACGATCTCCACCGAACGCACGCCCAGCACGGGTGAGAAGAACACCAGCCACGCGGCCGTGCCCACCACCCCCGCGGTGAGCAGGACCAGGAACGCCGTCCGCGCCTTCATCGCCCTCCCAGATCACGCATATCGGCACCGAACCTACGCCCGCGCGGCGCCCGGAGCCCGGAGCCACGCCCGGAGCGCGGTCAGGAGAGCCGGGCGACGATCTGGGGACCCAGCTCGGTGACGTCGCCGGCGCCCATCGTGAGGACGATGTCGCCCGGCCGCGCCCGCTCGGCCACCAGCGCGGGCACGGCGGCCCGGTCCGGCGCGTACGAGACCCGCTCCGCGGGCAGCGGCACCCGTGAGGCCACCATCGCCCCCGACACGCCCGGCTCCGGGTCCTCACGGGCCCCGTAGACGTCGAGCACGATGACCTCGTCGGCGAGCCCCAGCGCCGCGCCGAACTCGTCGGCGAAGAAGCGGGTGCGCGAGTAGAGGTGCGGCTGGAAGATCGCGACGACCCGCCCGTCGCCCGAGTAGGAGGCGACGACGTCGCGGGCGGCCCGCAGGTCGGCGGCCAGCTCGGTCGGATGGTGGGCGTAGCTGTCGAACACGGCGACGCCCCCGGCCTCCCCCTTGGCCTCGAAGCGCCGCTTGGCTCCCGTGAAGGCCCCCAGGCCCCCTCTGATCTCCTCGAAGGACAGCCCCAGCTCGTCGGCCACGGCGATCGCCGCGGTGGCGTTGAGCGCGTTGTGCGCCCCGGGAACGGCCAGGCGTACGTCTCCGCGCCCCTCGATCTCGAAGACCGTGCCGAACCCGTCGGGCCGGACCCCGGTGAGGCGGTAGTCGGCGCTCTCGGCGGCGCCGTAGGTGCGCACCCGCAGCCCGCGCGAGCGCGCCCGCCCGGCCAGCTCGGCCGAGCCCGGGTCGTCGGCGCAGATCACCAGCAGCGAGCCGACCCGGTCGGCGAAGCGGGCGAAGCTGTCGTGCACGGCCCGCGGGTCGCCGTAGTTGTCGAGATGGTCGGCCTCGACGTTGGTGACCACGGCGATGTCGGGGGCCAGCATGAGGAACGAGCCGTCGCTCTCGTCGGCCTCGGCCACGAACACCGTGCCGGCGCCCTCGTCGGCGCCCAGCCCGGTGGTGACGAGCTGGCCGCCCACGCAGTAGGACGGATCGGCGCCGCATTTCTGCAGCGCCACCGTCAGCATCGAGGTCGTGGTGGTCTTGCCGTGGGTGCCGGCGATGGCCACGGCGGTGCGCCCGGCCATCACGGAGGCCAGGGCGGCCGCCCGCGGGATGATCCGCAGCCCCTGCTTGAGCGCCTCGCCCAGCTCCGGGTTGGAGTCGCGGATGGCGGTCGAGACGACGACGGTGTCGACGTCCTTGATGTGCGAGGCAGCGTGGCCGATGTGCACGGACGCGCCGAGCTCGCGCAGCTCGGCGACCAGCTCGGAGCTGCGGGCGTCACTGCCCGACACGCGCACGCCGCGCTTGAGCAGGATGCGCGCGATGCCGGACATGCCCGCTCCGCCGATGCCGATGAAGTGCACCCGCCCCAGTTCTTCGACGCGGACGGGATCGACCAGCTTCACGAGACTCATCGGGCTATCTCCAACACTTTCCTGGCAAGCATGATATCTGCGTCCTTACGGCCGAGCCGGGAGGCGGCCTCCGACATGGCGGCGACGCGCTCGGGGTCGTGCAGCATCGGCAGCACGTTCCTGATGATCCAGTCGGGCGACAGCTCGGCGTCGTCGGCCATGAGCCCGCCCCCGCCGCGGACGATGCGCTCGGCGTTGAGCGCCTGCTCGCCGTTGCCGTGCGGCAGCGGCACGTACGCGGCCGGCAGCCCCACCGCGGTCAGCTCGGCGCAGGTGAGCGCGCCGCTGCGGCACAGGGCCACGTCGGCCGCGGCGTAGGCGAGGTCCATGCGGTCGACGTAGGGCAGCAGGACGTATTGCGGGTCGCCGGGCGGCGGCTCGCGCTCGACGAGGTTCTTCGGCCCGATCACGTGCAGCACCTGCACCCCGGCCCGGCGCAGCGCGGGCGCGGCGGCCAGCGCGGCCTCGTTGATCGAGCGGGCCCCCTGCGAGCCGCCGAAGACCAGCAGCGTGGGCCGGTCGGTCTCCAGCCCGAACCACGAGCGCGCCTTGTCGCCCATGGACAGCCGGTCGAGCGAGACGATCTCCCTGCGCAGCGGCGTGCCGATGTAGTCGGCCTTCGGCAGCGCGGCCTCGGGATGACCGGTGAAGACGTGCTCGGTGAGCCGCGCGCCGAGCCGGTTGGCCAGCCCAGGGCGCGGGTTGGCCTCGTGGACGACGATCGGCAGGCCGCGCCGCTTGGCCGCCAGGTAGGCGGGCGTGGCGACGTAGCCGCCGAAGCCGACCAGCACGTCGGCCTGGACGCGTTCGAGCACGTTCGCGACCGCGTTGATCGCCCCGGCCAGCCGGCCGGGGACGGTCAGCAGGCTCGGGGTGATCGCGCGCGGCAGCGGGACCGCGGGCACCAGCTCCAGCTCGTAGCCCCTGGCGGGCACCAGCCGGGTCTCCAGGCCGCGCTCGGTGCCCACGCAGGTGATGCCGATGCCGGGATCGAGATGGCGCAGCGCGTCCGCAAGGGCTAGCGCGGGCTCGATGTGCCCGGCCGTCCCCCCACCGGCGAGGACCACCCTCATCAAGGTCACTCCCTAACGTGTCGCTCGGCCTCTGGACGTACCCCCCAGGCCAAGCCAGCTTAGGGCCCGCGCGCCGGGTCCGGGGCCACGAGCGGCCAGAGCCTCACGCGCGCCCGGCTCGTGTTTGGCGAACGACAGCAGCATGCCGAGCGCGGCGAGCGTGGGCACCAGCGACGAGCCGCCGTACGAGACCAGCGGAAGGGGGATGCCGGTGATGGGCAGGACGCCGAGGACGGCGCCCATGTTGACGATGGCCTGCCCGACGATCCAGGCGACCATGGCGGCCGCGGTCAGCCGGATGAAGGGGTCGTTGACCCGTACGGCGACGCGCAGCCCCGCGTAGCCGAGCAGCCCGAACAGCGCGACGACCAGGAGCGTGCCCATGAGCCCCAGCTCCTCGCCGACGATGGCGAAGATGAAGTCGCTCTCGCCGTGCGGCAGCCAGCTCCACTTCTGCCGGCTCTGGCCGAGCCCGACCCCGAACCAGCCGCCGGAGCCCATCGCGATCTGCCCCTGCACGGCCTGGTAGCCGTCGCCCTGCGCGTCGGCCCAGGGGTTGAGGAAGGCGCCGATGCGCCGCATCCGGTAGGGCTCCACCTTGATCATGATGAGCGCGGCCAGCACGGCCAGCGACATGATGCCGCCGAACAGCTTGATCGGCGCGCCCACCACCCACAGCAGGGACAGGAAGATCATGAAGAGCACCAGCGTGGTGCCGAGGTCGCTGCCCAGCAGGACCAGCACGACCAGGATGGCGGTGCCCGGCATCAGCGGGATCAGCAGTTGCCGCCATTCGATGCGGCCCTGCCGCGCCCGCCGCGCCAGCAGGTCGGCGCCCCACAGCACGAGCGCGAGCTTGGCGGGCTCCGACGGCTGGATGGTCAGCGAGCCGATGTAGATCCAGCGCTGCGCGCCCAGCTCCGCGGAGCCGATGAACAGCACCATCACCAGCGAGATGATCGCCAGCGCCATCAGCGGGTAGCCGGCCCAGCGGAAGAACCTGACCGGCAGGCGCGAGCAGGCGTACATGACGGGCACGGCGACGAGGGCCGACAGCGACTGCTTGATGAACCACGAGAAGGGGCTGCCGGTCTTGCGCAGCGCCTCGACGCTGGAGGCCGACAGCACCATCATGAGGCCCAGCGCGAGCAGCAGGGCGCCGCACATGATGATCAGGTAGTAGGTGGTGAGCGGTTTGCCGAGCAGCTCGCGCAGCGCGGCGAGCTGCTCGCGGGCCCAGCCCTGCGGCCCCTCGGCGGAGGCAGAGGCGGGGGCGGGGGCGGGGTGCGCGTGCTTCTCGGCGGTCGCGCTCACACCGCTCCCTCGGCCCGCTCCTTCAGCCCGCGCACGGCGCGCGCGAACGCCTCGCCCCGCGCTGGATAGCCGGGGTACATGTCGAGTGAGGCCGCCGACGGGGAGAGCAGCACGGTGTCGCCCGGCGAGGCCAGGCGGGCGGCTGCGATGACGACTTTCTCCATCGCACCAGTGTCCCGATCGGCGATGTCCACGACGGGGACATTCGGGGCGTGTCGCGCGAGGGCTTCGGCGATCTCGGCGCGATCGGCGCCGAGCAGCACGGCGCCGCGCAGCCGGGGAGCGGCCCGGCGGACGAGGTCGTCCACGTCGGCGCCCTTGAGCTGGCCGCCCGCCACCCACACGACCGACGGGTAGGAGGCCAGCGCCGCGGCGGCGGCGTGCGGGTTGGTGGCCTTGGAGTCGTCCACGTAGTCGACGCCGCCGACCTGCTCGACCAGCGCCAGCCGGTGCGGGTCGGGCACGAAGTCCCGAAGGCCCCGCGCGACCGCCTCGCCCGGCACGCCGAACGCGCGGGCCAGCGCCGCCGCGGCCAGGGCGTTCGCCACGTTGTGCGGGGCGAGGGGCCGGATGTCGCCCAGCGTGGCGAGCTCCTCGGCCGCCTCCACCGGGTCGGCCACGAACGCCCGGTCGACCAGCAGGTCCTCCACGACGCCGAGCTGCCCGCGCCTCGGCGCCCGCAGCGTGAACCCGACGGCCCCCGGGTAGGGCGCGGCCAGCCGGGTCGCCTCGGGGTCGTCGGCGTTGTAGATCACGGTGCCGGCGCGCTCGAAGACGCGGCCCTTGGCGGCGGCGTACGCCTCCATGGAGCCGTGCCAGTCGAGGTGGTCGGGGGCGACGTTGAGCACGGCCGCGGCGTGCGGGGCCAGCGTCGCCGACCAGTGGAGCTGGAAGCTGGACAGCTCGACGGCCAGCACGTCGTACGGCTCCGCGACCGCCCGCACCACGGGCAGGCCCACGTTGCCCACTGCCAGGGCCTTGTGCCCGGCGGCGAGCAGGATCGAGGTGAGCATGCGCACGGCGGTGGTCTTGCCGTTGGTGCCGGTCAGGGCGAGCCACGGGGCGGCGTGGGCCGGGCGCAGCCGCCAGGCCAGCTCGACCTCCCCCACGACCTCCACGCCCGCCTCCAGTGCGGCGGCGACGAGCGGGTGGTGCGGCGCCCAGCCGGTGGTGACGAGCCGCGTGGCGCCGTCGGGCAGGACCATCTCGCCGAAACGGGTCTCGACGCCGAGCCCGGCCAGCTCCGCCGCGGCGGCGAGCTGGCGCTCCCCCTCGACGGCCTCCACGACGACGACGCGCTCGCCGCGCTCGGCGAGGGACCGCGCCACGGCGGTGCCGGAGACGCCGAGCCCGGCGACGCAGGTGACGGTCATGGCTTGGGCATCCACTCGACGTAGAACAGCCCGAGCCCGAGCGCGGCGCAGAGCATGGCGATGAGCCAGAAGCGGACCACGATCGTGGTCTCCGCCCAGCCCTTGAGCTCGAAGTGGTGCTGGAGCGGGGCCATGCGGAAGACGCGTTTGCCGGTCATCTTGAAGGACCCGACCTGGATGATCACCGACAGGGTGATGATCACGCACAGGCCGGCGAGGATGATGAGGAGGAGCTGGGTGCGGGTGGCGATGGCCAGGCCGGCCAGCACGCCGCCGAGGGCGAGCGAGCCGGTGTCGCCCATGAAGATGCGCGCCGGCGGGGCGTTCCACCACAGGAAGCCGATGAGCGCGCCGAGCACGGCCGCGGCGACCACGGCGAGGTCGAGGGGGTCGCGTACCCAGTAGCAGTTGGGGCCGAGCTGGTCGATGCAGTTGTTGCGGAGCTGCCAGTTGCCGATCAGCACGTACGCCGCCAGCACCACGCCGGCGGCGCCGCTCGCCAGGCCGTCGAGCCCGTCGGTGAGGTTCACCGCGTTGGAGAACCCGACGATCATGATGAGCACCCAGATGGTGAACCCGACGATGCCGATCGAGGGGCCGATGTCGCGCAGGAACGACACCCGGGTCTCGGCGGGGGTGATGCCGTAGACGTTGGGCTGGCGGACGACGAGGACGGCGAAGACCGCGCCGACGACGAGCTGGCCGAGCGCCTTGGCGCCGCTGCGCAGGCCGAGGCTGCGCTGCTTGTAGATCTTGATGAAGTCGTCGAGGAACCCGACCGCGCCGAGCCCCGTCATCAGGAACAGCACCAGCGTGCCCGAGACGGTCGGCGGCGTGAGGGTGGCCAGATGGGAGGCCCCGTAGGCGAACAGGGCGGCCAGGACGAACACGATGCCGCCCATGGTGGGCGTGCCCCGCTTGCCGAGGTGGGCCTGCACGCCCTCCTCCCGGACCTGCTGGCCGATGCCACGCCGCGTCAACAGCCTGATCGCCAGCGGGGTGCCCAGCATCGAGAGGATGAGGCCCACCGCGCCGGCGATGATGATGTTGGTCACTGGGGGGCACCTCCGAGGACCAGTTCGGCCGTACGCTCCAGGCCCATGGCGCGCGGGCCCTTGATGAGCACCGCGTCACCGGGCCGCAGCCACCCGCCGAGCTCGGCGGCGGCCGCGGCGGCGTCGGGGACGTGCACGATGCGCGGCCCGGTCTCCCCCGGCGGGCCGCCCGGCGGCGCCTGCGCGGCCCTCGCGGCCTCGTGGGCGCCCTCCAGGACGGGCTCGGCGTCGGGCCCGGCCACGACGAGGCCCGTCAGGCCCGCGCCGCCGGCCAGGACGCCCAGCTCGCGGTTGAGCGCGGGGGCCTCCTCGCCCAGCTCGCGCAGGGCCGCGATGACGGCGAAGCGCCGCCGCCCCTGGCCGAGCACGGCGAACGTCTCGAACGCGGCCCGCATCGAGTCGGGGTTGGCGTTGTAGGCGTCGTTGATCACGGTGACGCCGTCGGCCCGCTCGCTGACCTCCATCCGCCACCGGCTGGCCGGCGTGGCCTGCGACAGCTCCTCGGCGATGGTGGCGACGGGCAGCCCCAGCTCGTACGCCGCCGCGGCCGCGGCGAGCGCGTTGTCGACCGCGTGGCCGCCGTAGAGCTGGAGCGTGACGGGCGCGGCGCCGGACGGGGCGCACAGGGTGAAGGAGGCCCGGCCGCGCTCGTCCATGGTGACGTCGGCGGCGCGGATCGCGGCGTCCTCGCCCCGGCCGTAGAAGGTGACCCTGGCCTCGGTGCGCGAAGCCATCTCGCGGACGAGGGGGTCGTCGGCGTTGAGCACCGCCACGCCCTCCCCGGACAGCGCCTCGACCAGCTCGCCCTTGGCCTTGGCGATGGCCTCCTTGCCGCCGAACACGCCGAGGTGGGCGGTGCCGACGTTGAGCACGACGCCGATGCGCGGCGGCGCGATGCGGGTCAGCTCCTTGATGTGGCCGATGTTGCGTGCGGCCAGCTCCAGCACCATGAACCGGGTGTCCTGGTCGGCGCGCAGCACGGTCAGCGGGTGGCCGAGCTCGTTGTTGAAGCTGCCGACGGGGGCGATGGTCGGGCCCATCCTGGCCGTGAGCCGGGCCAGGAGGTCCTTGGTGGTGGTCTTGCCGGCCGAGCCGGTCACGCCGATCACGGTGGTGCTGGGCAGCGCGGCCACCTGCGCGGAGGCCAGCACGGCGAGGGCCGCGGCGGCGTCATCGACGATCACCGCGGGCGCCTCGACCGGCCTGGTGGCCAGCACGGCGACGGCCCCGGACCGGACGGCCTGGGCGGCGAAGTCGTGGCCGTCCACGCGCGCGCCCGCGAACGCGACGAACAACGATCCCAGTTCGACGGCCCGCGAGTCGATCACGACGGGCCCGCGCACCACGGCGCGGGGATCGGCCATGCCCGACAGGGTGCCGGAGGTGATCTCGGCGATCCTGGCCAGCGGCAACGGGATCATCAGTGCTTCCTGCTTTCCGTGCTTTCCTTGCGTGCGTGGATCGCCTCGGCGACGGCCTCGCGGTCGTCGAAGGGGATCACTTCGCCTGAGACGTACTGGCCCTGCTCGTGACCCTTGCCTGCCACGACGATCACGTCGCCGCGCCCGGCCCTGGCGATCGCCAGGCCGATGGCGGCGGCGCGGTCGGGCTCAATGATCACATGAGCGCGGCCGTGCTGCGGAACGCGGAGCGCTCCTTCCATCATCGCCGAGAGAATGGTGAGCGGATCCTCCGTACGAGGATTGTCGCTGGTGAAAATGGCCACATCGGCCAGCTCGGCGGAGATCTCGCCCATGATGGGCCTTTTGCCCTTGTCGCGGTCGCCGCCGCAGCCGAGGACGATGACCAGCCGGCCGGCGGTGACCGTACGCAGCGAGCGCAGCACCGACTCCACCGCGCCCGGCTTGTGCGAGTAGTCGACGATCGCCTGGAAGTCGTCCTCGGCGGTCGTGACGCGCTGCATGCGCCCAGGAACGCCGGCGAGCGTGCCGACGCCGTGCACCGCGGTCTGCAGCGGCACCCCGGCCTCGACGAGGGTGACGATGGCGCCGAGCGCGTTGGCGACGTTGAACGGCCCCGGCAGGGCGATCCGCGCGTCGGCCTCCACGCCGCCGGGACCGGTCACCCGGAAGGCGCTGCCGTCGGCGCCCAGGCGGACGTCCAGCGCCCGCCAGTCGGCCTCCGGGTCGCCCTCCGCCGAGAACGTGGTCATCGGCACCTTGGCCCGGTGCAGCAGCTCGCGGCCGTGGCGGTCGTCGAGGTTGGTGACCCCGGCGCGGCTCAGCTCCGGCTGGAACAGCCGCGTCTTGGCGGCGAAGTAGTCCTCGAAGTCCTTGTGGAAGTCGAGATGGTCCTGGGAGAGGTTGGTGAACAGCGCCACGTCGTAGTAGATGCCGTCGATCCGGCCGAGGGCGAGCGCGTGGCTGGAGACCTCCATGGCGGCCGCGGTGACGGACCGCTCGCGCATGAGGGCGAACAGGCCGTGCAGCGTCGTGGCCTCCGGCGTGGTCAGCGTCGGCTGGAAGCGCAGCTCGCCCGCGCGGATCTCGACGCCGCCCACCAGGCCCGTCGTGTGCCCGGCCGCCCGCAGGCCCGCCTCCAGCATGAACGTGGTGGTGGACTTGCCGCTGGTGCCGGTCACGCCGAGGACCTGGATGTCGTGGGCCGGCTGGCCGTAGACCCAGGAGGAGATCTGCCCGAGCAGCGCGCGCGGCTCCGGCACGATCAGCACCGGCAGCCCGGTGGCCGCGGCGGCCTCGCGCCCGGCGGGGTCGGTCAGGATCGCCACCGCGCCACCGGCCATCGCCTGCGCGGCGTACGTGGCGCCGTGCGCCTGGCTGCCGGGCAGGGCGACGTAGAGATCACCTCGCCGGACGTCGCGGGAGTCGATGGTGACGCCGGTCAGGGCGGCATGGGGCGACCTCGACGTGCCGGAGCCGGCGTCGAGCATGGTCGCGAGCCCGGTCAGCGGGCGGGGCGGATTGGTCGTGGGACGCATAGACGACGGGGGACGCACGGCGAGAGCGTACCTTCCCTGGTCACTCTCCGGCGCGCGTACGCACCGGCGGCGCGGAGGAGCCTGTGGGAGGAATCTTCTTGCTCTTGATGGCGAACGTCATCACATCCTTGAACACGGGGGCCGCGAGCTGCCCGCCGAAGTGCCCGTTCTTCGGGTTCTGCAGCACCGACAGCACCACCAGGCGCGGGTCGTCGGCCGGCGCGAACCCGACGAACGAGGCAGTGTAGCCGTCGTAGCGGCCGAGGCCGGCGTCGTAGCGGTTGGCGGTGCCGGTCTTGCCCGCCACCCGGTAGCCGGGGATGGCGGCCAGATGGCCGGTGCCCTCCTCGCCGACGGCGCTCTCCAGCATGGTCGTGATCTCCTTGGCGGTGGTCTCGCTCACCACCCTGGTCTGTTTTCCGGGCGCGGCCGGGACGAAGTGGCCGGAGGCGTCCGTGGTGCCCGCCACGATCTGCGGCTCGATCTTGACGCCGCCGTTGGCGATGGTCTGGTAGACGCTCGCCATCTGCAGCGCGGTCACCGACACGCCCTGTCCATAGGCTACGGTGCAGCTCTGGCTGCCGGACCACTTCCGGTAGTCGGGCAGCAGGCCCGCCTCGGCGCCCGGCACCCCGCCGCCCGGCGTGCTGCCGAAGCCGAACGCCTTCAGCATCGCGTACAGGCGGGCGCTGCCGACCTTGCGCGCGGCCATGATCGTGGCCACGTTGCTGGACTCGGCCATCGCCTGGCGGAACGTCATCGACTCGGCCGCGTGCGCGTGCGCGTCGCGCAGCACCTGGTCGTAGCACTTGATCCGGTCGGGCACCTCGAACACGGTGTCCGGGGTGACCATCCCGGCCTCCAGCGCGGCGGCGGCCGTGATGACCTTGTTGGTGCTGCCCGGCTCGAAGACGTCGGCGGCGGCCTTGTTGATCTGGCTGGACGCCGGGGCCGAGCGCCAGTTGCCGAGATCGAGCTCGGGGGCGTTGGCCATGGCGACGATCTGCGCGGTGCGCACGTCCATGACGATGACGGTGCCGCTGTCCGCGCCCGACTTCTTGACCTGGTCGGCGACCGACTTCTGGGCGGCCCACTGGACGTCGCGGTCGATGGTCAGCCGGACGTCCTGGCCGTTGACCGGGGCCGTGCGCTGGCTGCTGGTCATCGGGATCTGCTGGCCGTCGCGGCCGGTCTCCACGCGCTGCCGGCCGTCGCGGCCGGCGAGCAGCTTGTTGCTGGTGCGCTCGATGCCGATCAGGCCCTTGCCCTCGTCGCCGACGAAGCCGATGAGGCTGCCCGCGAGGTCGCCACCCGGATAGAGGCGGCGGTAGGTCTTCTTCGCGTTCAGCGCCGGGATGGACGCCTGCAGCAGCCTGCTCGCCACGAGCGGGTCGACGTCGCTCGCCAGGCGCTGGTAGCGGGTGTCGGTACGGGCCAGCTTGGCGGCCATGTCCTGCTCGCTCTTGCCGAGCTGCTGGGCGAGGACCTTGGCGACCTTCGCGCGCACCCCGGCATCGGTGATCTTGGACGGGTCGATGGACAGCTCGCGGGCCTCGACCGTCACCGCCAGGTCGTGGCCGTTGGCGTCGGTGATCGAGCCGCGCTTGGCGGGGATCGTCTCGACGTGCTGGCGCTGGCGATCGGCCGCGGCCTCGTACACCTTGGCGTCGAGGCCCTGCATCTGGATGAGGCGGCCGGCGAAGATCGACAGCACGAACGTCATGCCGATCAGGCCGATGTTGATGCGCCGGCGCGGGCTGCCGAGCCGCAGCACCAGCGGCGGCTTCGGCGGGCGTGGCGGGGCCGGCGGGCGGCGGCCGGGGCCCCTCGGCGGCGGGACGTCCCCGCCGCGCGGGCCCCGGGGGCCGTCCGAGGGTCGGCGCGGCGGGACGCGGTCGCGGTCGCCCGGCCGGGGGCGGCGCGGCGCGTCGTCCTGACGTCCGCGCGCCCGCCCGTCGTCCTCCCGGCCGCCGCGCGCCCGCCCGTCGTCGTCCTGGCGCCCTCGGCTGCGCGCCTCACCCGGGCGCCCCTCCCTGAGCGTCCGCCGGTCGTCCCGGTCCTGGACCTTTCCCCGCATGCGGTCGTCGTCCCGCTCGCCGGCGACGCGCCGCGACCGCCCCGCGTCATCGCGCTCGGCGGAGGTACGGCGGGAAGGGCCGCTGTCGTCGCGCTCAGCGGCTGTGCGGCGGGGACGGTCGTTGTCGTCACGCTCGGCCGGGATGCGGCGGGAACGGTCGTTGTCGTCACGCTCGGCGGAGGTACGGCGGGGGCGGCCGTTGTCGTCGCGCTCGGCGGCCGTGCGGCGGGGGCGGTCGTCGTCGTCCCGGCTTCCCGGGGTGCGGGTGCGCGGGCCGCTGTCGCGGCTCTGGGCGGCGGCGCGGCCACGGGGGCGGTCGTCCTCGCCGGACGGGCGCCGGCGAGTGCCAGACTCGCCGGCGGCGCCGCGCGGGCGGCCGCGGCCGTCCTCGGCGCCGTCCCGGCCGTCCTCACGACGCGCGCGCCCCCCGTCGGCCCGTCCACGCCCACCGGCGCGGCCGCCCGTGGAGCGGCGCTCGCCGGGGGCGGCGTCGTCGGGGGGTGGGGGGTCGTCGTCGCGGGAGGGGCGGACCCGCGGGTCGTCGTCGGGCCCGAACGGCAGGTCCAGCGGGTCGGGCCGCTTGCGCGGCTGCCGGGGCGGGTTGTCCGGCGACGCCGGGCGGCCCGCACCCTCCGAACGGGCGGAGCCGCCCTGACGCCCCGCCCGTCCCGGTCCGCCCGGCGTACGACGAGCGGCGCCGGGCCCTCCTTGAGAGCCGGCGCCGCCAGCGCCGCGGCCGGGTCCCTGCCCCCTGCCGCCTGATTCCCTCACCGCTGCGTGTCCGCCTGGTGTGCCTGGTCGCCGTTCCAGACGTTGACGTCGTCCCAGTCGGGGTGCTGCCCCTGCTGCTCGGCGAGCTCGGCGAGGACGCCGGGCTGGTTCTTGCGCTGGTAGTCCTGCTCGATCTTCTCCTTCTCCTGCCGCGCGACCGCGATCTGCTCGCGGAGCTTCGCGTCGGTGATGGCGTCCTGCGCGAGCATGGTGTTGAGCAGCAGCAGGCTGACCAGGCCGCCGGACATCAGCCCGACGACGAGCAGCACGAACGGCGTGCGCTGGCGCCGCGCGGGCCGCCGCGCCGCGGGCCGGGCCTGGGCGCGCGCGGGTCTGCTCGCCGCCTCGGGACGAGCGCCGCCACGGGTCCCGGGACGCGCGTCGGTGCGGGTGCCCGGACGGGCGTCGGTGCGGGTGCGCCCCTTCGGCTGCTGCGGCTCGGCGGGGTGCGGCTTGGACTGGAGCGGGGCCGGGGACCGGCGCACGCCGGTGCGGGGGACCGTCTTGGCCCCCGTCTTCGAACCTGCCTTGGAACCCACCTTGGACGCTGCGGCGGGCGCCGCGCGGCGCACGGCCGCGACCCGGCCGGTCTCCTGCTCAGTCGTCAACACGGATCCTCTCTGCCGCCCGTAGCCGGGCCGAGGTCGCCCGCGGGTTGCGGGCGACTTCTTCTTCGCTCGGGAGCTCCGCTCCCCTCGTCAGCAGGCGGAACCTGGGCTGGTGAGCCTCCAGGGGGACGGGCAGCCCGGGGGGGCTGGTGTCCCTGGTTCGCGCCGTGAGGGCCTGCTTGGTGAGCCGGTCCTCAAGTGAGTGGTATGAGAGCACGACGACTCGACCACCCAGGGCGAGCGCGTCGAGTGCCGCGGGCAGCGCCGCCTCCAGGGCGGACAGTTCCGCGTTCACCTCGATGCGCAGCGCCTGAAAAGTCCTCTTGGCGGGGTTTCCCCCGGTGCGCCGGGTAGCGGCGGGGATCGCGTCGCGCACGATGTCCGCGAGCCGCTTGGTTGAGGTTATTGCCTCTTTGGCGCGTTCTTTGATGATCAGGCCCGCGACACGCGGAGCGAATCTCTCCTCGCCGTAGACGCGCAGAATGCGGGTCAGCTCGGCGGCCGAGTAGGTGTTGACCACCGTCTCGGCCGTCAGCTCCTGCTCGGTGTCCATGCGCATGTCGAGCGGCGCGTCGTAGGAGTAGGCGAACCCCCGCCCGGCCTCGTCGAGCTGCGGCGAGGACACCCCGAGGTCGAACAGCACCCCGTTGACGACGGGACGCCCAGCCTGCGCGAGCACCTCCCGCAGGTCGCCGGACGAGGCGTGGACCAGCGTGATGCGGTCCGCATAAGGGCTCAGCCTGCGTGTGGAGTGCTCGATCGCGAACGGGTCGCGGTCGATCCCGATCAGGTGAAGCGACGGGTGGGCCGCGAGCAGGGCCTCCGAATGGCCGCCGAGGCCGAGATTGGCGTCGACCACGACGGGGTCGGGGCCGGTGAGCGCGGGGCCCAGCAGTTCCAGTACGCGGCCGAGCATCACCGGAACGTGACCACCCGTGCCGACGTCGTCCTGCATCTCCAACCCCCCTTTCGCGTCCTTGCTCGCGGATGACGCGTGTCGATCGATCCGGTTCTTTCTGGGTCCCCACCCGGCGCCGCCCGGCCAGGTCCCCATCCGCACCCTCTTCGTGGACGCCCGTCCACTGACACCGGGGAAGGTGCATCAGTTGACCGGCAGTGGTTGCGGGTGGAGACCTCGCCGAACGACAGCTCCGACGGATCGACCGTGGTCACATCACAAGATCCCTGGCAGCACCTCCTCCGACAGATCGGCGAACGCCTGCTCCTGTGCGCTGAGATAGGTGTCCCAGGCCTGGGAGTCCCAGATCTCCAGCCGGGTGTTGGCTCCGATGACGACGCAGTCACGCTCCAAGCCGGCGTAGTGGCGCAGGCCCTGCGGGATCGTGATGCGTCCTTGTTTGTCCGGCGTCTCGTCGGACGCGCTGGCGAAGAAGACGCGGCTGTAGTCACGCACCGCCTTGGCGGTGACCGGGGCGGTCCGGAGAGCCTCGGTAATGCGCTGGAACTCCTCCACGGGAAAGACGTAGAGGCATCGCTCCTGGCCTTTGGTGATCACAAGACCCTCCGCCAGCTCCTCACGGTACTTAGCCGGCAGGAACAGCCGTCCCTTGTCGTCGAGGCGCGGGTGATGGGTGCCGAGGAACATCGGCGCCACCTCCCGTGCCTAGTGAAGCGCTCAGCGCTGGTGCACCGGGCCCTCCACTGCGCACCACCATACTCCACTTCTCCCCACCGTCAACTGATTCGAACCGTCTTCATCATCGGTTTCCCTTGCGTTACCGCAGGTCAGAGAGGGGGGTCCGAGCGGTGGGGGGTGGGGGCGCGATCGACTCTCATGGGCGTGTCGAGACTTCGGCGGAGCCGGAGAACGCGGGCTCCGGCGGCTCGGGAAGGGCCGGGGAACGGTCGCGTGGAGGAAAGTGGAGTGGCGAGCGGGCCAGTGTGTCACAGGACGCGGACCCCGGCGGCACCGAATCGGGAACATCGCCCAGGTTCCCTGGAATATCCACAAATGTCGCTCGACAACCCACAGCGTCGTAGGGTCGTACACACAATGGAAAAGGAATGGCATGGCTCCCGCAAAGGCAATGCCGGGACAGCCGTCGCACTTCTCATGGAGGCCTGGTGGCAGTAACCCATGACGTCTCTCCCCAGCTCGACGAGCTGGTCACCGTGGCCCACCGGATCCGCGAGGCGATCGAGTCGGTGATCGAGGGCAAGGGCGACGCCGTCCGCCTCACCCTCACCGTCCTGCTCTCCGAGGGCCACCTGCTCATCGAGGACGTCCCCGGCGTCGGCAAGACCATGCTGGCCAAGGCGCTGGCGCGTTCCATCGACTGTCCCGTACGCCGCGTGCAGTTCACCCCCGACCTGTTGCCCAGCGACATCACCGGGGTGAGCGCCTACAACCAGCAGACCCGGGAGTTCGAGTTCAAGCCGGGCCCGGTCTTCGCCAACATCGTGGTGGGCGACGAGATCAACCGCGCCTCCCCCAAGACGCAGTCGGCGCTCCTCGAATGCATGGAGGAACACCAGGTGACCGTGGACGGCGTGACGTACCAGCTCGACGCGCCCTTCATGGTGATCGCCACCCAGAACCCGATCGAGATGGAGGGCACCTATCCCCTCCCCGAGGCGCAGCGCGACCGCTTCACCGCCCGGGTCGCCATGGGCTACCCCGAGCCCACGGCCGAGCTGGAGATGCTCGACGTGCACGGCGGCACCTCGCCGCTGGACAAGCTGGAGCCGGTGGCCACCACGGCGGAGGTGCGCTCGCTCATCGAGGCCGTGCGCGGCGTGTACGTCTCCCAGCCGGTCAAGAAATACGCCATCGACCTGGTCGTGGCCACCCGCCACTCCCCCGACCTGCGGCTGGGCGCCTCGCCCCGGTCCACGCTGCAGCTCGTACGGGCCGCGCGGGCGCACGCCGCACTGGCCGGCCGCGACTACGTCATCCCCGACGACCTGCAGGACCTCGCGATCCCCGTGCTGGCGCACCGGCTGCTGCCCAGCGTCGAGGCCCAGGGCCAGCGCCGGCTGCCCGAGCAGGTGGTGGCCGACCTGGTCAGGCGCGTGCCGGTGCCGGAGACGCGGGGCCGTTGATGGACCGGCGGCGCGCGCACGCCTCCGGGCGGCACGGCACGGGCGGCACGTCATGAGGGCCGGGCTGCGGGCGCTGACCAGCAGGGGCCGCTCGTTCCTCGCCTCGGGGATCGCGGCCCTGCTGATGGCGTTCTTCCTCGGCGAGAGCGACCTGTTCAGGATCGGGGTGCTGATCACGGCGCTGCCGCTGCTGGCCGCCATGGTGGTGGCGCGGACCCGCTACCGGCTGAGCTGCGCCCGGCGGCTGGACCCGCCGAGGGCCGAGGTGGGCGGCGAGGCCACGGTGACCCTGCGGCTGGAGAACGTCACCCGGCTGCCCACCGGGCTGCTGCTCATCGAGGACACGGTCCCGTACGCGCTGGGCGTGCGGCCCCGGTTCGTGCTGGACCGGGTCGAGCCGCGCGGCGTGCGGGAGATCGACTACCGGGTGCGCTCCGACCTGCGGGGCCGCTACACGATCGGGCCCCTGTCCATCCGGATCGCCGACCCGTTCGGGCTGGTGGAGCTGACCCGCTCGTTCACCATCAGCGACACGCTCGTGGTGACCCCGCACGTTGCGGCGCTGCCGCACGTACGGCTGTCGGGCGAGTGGTCGGGCGGCGGCGAGAGCCGCACCCGGAGCGTCGCGGCGGCCGGCGACGACGACGTGGCGCCGCGCGAGTACCGCCAGGGCGACGACCTGCGCCGGGTGCACTGGCGTTCGACCGCCAGGCGCGGCGAGCTGATGGTACGGCGGGAGGAGCAGCAGTGGCAGAGCCGCGGCGCGCTCCTGCTCGACACCCGCCGGCACGCGCACCGCGGCGAGGGGCCGCGCTCGTCGTTCGAGGTGGCGGTCTCGGCCGCGGCCTCCATCGGCGTGCACCTCGCCCACGAGGGCCTGGGCCTGCGGCTGGTCACCGACCAGGGGCCCGAGCACCTGACCGACAGCGGGCTCAGCTACTCGCTGCTCGACACCCTCGCCGTGATCAGGCACAGCCCGGCCCGCTCGCTGGAGATGGGCGTCTCCGCGCTGCGCCAGGGCGGCGGCGACGGGCTGATCGTGGCCGTGCTCGGCGCGCTGGAGCCGGAGGAGGCGAGGGAGCTGGCCCGGCTGCGGCACAGCAGCATCACCGGCGTGGCGGTGCTGCTCGACGTCGGCACCTGGGACGGCGGCGCGCCGGGCTCGGCCGACGACCACCAGGCCGTGCAGGCCGTGCTCGCCGGGTACGGCTGGCGCATCGTCAACCTGCCCGCGGGCGCCTCGATCGCGTCGGTGTGGCAGCACGCCGCCAACCGCGGCCGGTACGTGCTCAATGCCGCGGGAGGCCCGGCGTGAGGGGGAGGAAATGAGACTGACCATCGCCTCGGGAGCGGCCACGTTCACCGCGGCCATCCTGCTCTACCCCCTGTTCGACGGCGGGACGTGGTTCTGGTCGTCGCTCGGCGCCGTGCTGGCCGTGATGGCGGCCGGCATGGTGAGCAGCCGCCTGTCGCTGCCCGCGTGGGCGGCGCCGGCCCTGGCCCTGGCCGTCACGGGGGTCTATCTGACGATGTCCTTCGCCGCCGAGGAGGCGTGGGGGCTGGTGGTGCCGACGAAGGCGTCGGTGCTGGAGCTCGGCCGGCTGCTCGGGGTCGGCTGGGACGACATCCAGCGCTTCGCCGCCCCGGTGCCCGACACCGAGGGCATCGTGCTGCTGACCACCGGCGGGGTCTCGCTCATCGCGATCCTCGTGGACCTGTTCGCGGCGCGGCTGCGCCGGGCCGCCCTGGCTGGGCTGCCGCTGCTGGCGCTCGCGACGGTCCCGGCGACGATCCTGCCTGATCCGATCAGCTGGCCGGCGTTCATCATCGCCGCGTTCGGCTTCGTCGGGCTGCTCGTCGCGGACGGGCGGGAGCGGATCGGCCACTGGGGCCGGGCGGTGCTGGTACGCAGGACCCGCATGGCGGCGACGCCGTCGCAGGGAGTCGCGGGACGGACCGCTGCTCCGGCGCGGCAGGCGGCGGCGGCCGACACGAGCGGGCTGCGGCTGTCGGGCAAGCGGATCGGGTTCGCCGCGATCGCGCTGGCCGTGCTGGTGCCCGCGCTGCTGCCGGCGATGGAGCCGGTGTCGTTCTTCCAGTTCGGCGTGGGCGGCAGCGGGACGGGCGGGCGCGGCAACTCCATCAGCATCCCCAACCCGATCGCCGGCCTGCGGGGCCAGCTCGAACTGCCCGAGCGGCGCATCGTCCTCACCTACGCCAGCAACGACAGCCAGCCTCGCTACCTGCGGATCTACGCGCTCGACACGTTCGACGGCCAGCAGTTCGGCATGACCAAGCCGAAGGGCGCCGTCGCCAACCGCACGGACAACGGCCCGCTGCCCGAGCCGCCCGGGCTGACCGGGAGGACCGACGTCACGAACGTGACCACCGACATCGAGATCAGCGACCAGGTCACGGAGCTGATGTTCCTGCCGCTGCCGTACCCGCCGAGGGAGATCCAGGTGGACGGCGACTGGCGGGCCGACGTGGACACGCTGATGGTCTTCTCCACCCGCGACGAGGCGGCGGGACTGGACTACCGGGTGCTGACGTCGGAGCCGGCGCCGACGCGCGAGCTGCTGGAGTCGCTGCCGTTCGACCGGGACGCGGTGGACCCGCGCTTCCTCGCGCTGCCCGATGACCTGCCGGCCGAGATCCGGGCGCTGCCGCGGCGCATCGTCGGGGAGGTCTCCTCGCCGTACGAGGCGGCGGTGAAGCTGCAGAAGTGGTTCACCGAGGACGGCGGTTTCACCTACAACCTGCGGACGCAGGGGCACGGCAACTCGGCGCTCGCCGACTTCCTGCTGCACAGCCGGACGGGCTACTGCGAGCAGTTCGCCGCGTCGATGGCGGTGCTGGCCCGGCTGATGGGCATCCCGTCGCGGGTGGCGATCGGCTACACCGGCGGGAGCGCCGTCGGCGGCCAGTGGCAGGTGGGGACCAACGACTCCCACTCGTGGCCCGAGCTGTACTTCGAGGGCGTGGGCTGGCTGCCGTTCGAGCCGACGCCCTCGGGCTCGCTGGGGCAGGGCAGCGCGCGGGCTCCGGCGTACTCGGTGCCCGCGCCGGAGTCCACCGGCGACTCCTCGACGCCGACGCCGGGCGCGACGAGCTCGGCGGGCACCGACGAGATCGCCCCCGGCCAGCAGCAGAACCCGCGCGCGGTGGACCGGGAGAGCCAGCTCCTGGCGGGCGGCCTGCCGGCGCCGGAGGAGTCCTCGCCGGTGCTCGGCAAGGTCGTCCTCGGGGTCGCCGGGCTGCTGCTCGTCCTGCTGATCCCCGCCGCCGCGCGGGTGGTCACCAGGAACCGGCGGGTACGCGCGCTGGACCGGCAGCCGGCAGGGCCGCGGGACGAGGTGACGGCCAGGGCCGCCACCGGCCGCGTCCCCTCGGTCACGGCGGCCTGGGCCGAGCTGGACGACGTCCTGTACGACTACGGCCTGGCCCGCCAGACCAGCGAGACCCCACGGGCGCTGGCGCGGCGGCTGGTCCAGCAGTACGAGTTCGGCGCGGACGCGGCGGCGGCCCTCTCGGCCATCGCCTCGGCCGTCGAGCGGGCGCTGTTCGCCCGTGACCCGGGCAGCACCGGGCCGCTGCGCAAGGAGCTGCGCACGGTGCGCCAGGCCATCGCGGCCACGGTGTCGCGGCGGCGGCGGATCCGGGCGGTGCTGCTGCCGCCGTCCACGCTGCGGCGGCTGCGCGGCCTCGGCGAGCGGCTGCTGGACGGGTTCGACCTGCTGGAGACCATCAGGCTGCGCCGTACGGCGGCGGAGAAGGGCTCCTGACCGGCCGCGCGGGCGGTACATGAGAGAGCGTGCGGCCCCTCCCCACATCGGGGAGGGGCCGCACGCTCTTCTGGCTTACGTCAGCGTTCGTCGTGCCGGCGGCGCCAGCGCTCCTCCATGCGCTCCATGAAGGTGCCCCGGTTGCTCCGGCGGACGGGCTTGCCCGGCGCGGCCTGCCCGGGGGCGGCCGGCGGGACGTCGCCGAACCCGTTCATGCGTTTCCAGCTCGACAGGCCCCACAGACACGCGGCGAGCATGACCACGAAACCGCCGACGCCGAGGGGGATCAGAGCATTGCCGCTCACGACGACGCCGACCATCATGACGACGACGCCGACGGCAAAGCCGATGGTGGCCTTGATGAGGCGACGTTTGTAGTGACGGCGCGGGTCACTGATCCTTACGGTGTTGGCCCACTTCGGGTCCTCGGCGTAGAGGGCCTGCTCGATCTGGTCGAGCAAGCGCTGCTCGTGCTCAGAGAGCGGCACGGCGCCTCCCAAGGACAGCCCCAGGACGGGGAAGACGGCAACGGACGACACGGGGTGTCCGAACCTCGCGGTCGGTTATCCCCAGAATACGAGGCTGTAGACGTAGGCGAAAGCAAACGTCCAACGCAGACCAAACCGGAGGTGACGTCATGGCTCCATTGTGGCCCATCTCGCCCCCCTCTCCCCAAAATAGTGACTCCGGCGCACCACGAAGCAGGGACATCGGCGTCATGTCTCTATTTCATCAAGCTTGCCACGTACGAGCGATGCTGGGACCACCGCATCGGGACCGAATCTTCGAATCGCCTTGTCCATCGCCTGCTCGGCCTCCCGCCACCCGGTCTCCCGCTCGCCGAGGCTGAGCTGCCTGGTGGCCTCCTCCGCCGGGCGCAGGTTCTCCATCCGGACCCCCACGAGCCGCAGCCGCACCCGCTCCAGGCCCGCGGCCTGGTAGAGCTCGCAGGCAGTGGCGTAAATCACCTGGGCCACGTCGGTCGGCTCGCGCAACGTGCGCGAGCGCGTGATCGTCGTGAAATCGGCTCGGCGAAGCTTCACACTTACAGTTCTTCCCACGTGGCCGCCCTTACGCATCCTCGCGGCGACCCGCTCCGACAACCGCAGCAGCTCACGCCTGATGACGTCGGGGTCGTCGACGTCGGCGGCGAAGGTCTCCTCGTTGCCGATGCTCTTGTCGGGCACGTGCGCGGTCACCGGACGCTCGTCGCGCCCCCAGGCCAGCGCCGCCAGGTGGCCGCCCACCGCCTGCCCCAGCTCGCGCTGGAGCGTGCCCGGCGGCACCCTGGCGAGGTCTCCGACGGTGCGGATGCCGAGGCGGACCAGGGACTGCTCGGTGCGCTCACCGACGCCCCAGAGGGCCGACACGGGCAGCGGGTGCAGGAAGGCCACCACCTCGTCGGCCGGGACCACCAGCAGGCCGTCCGGCTTGCACTGCTTGGAGGCCAGCTTGGCCACGAATTTGCTGGCGGCCACGCCCACCGAGCACGTGATGCCGTAGCGCTCCAGGACCTGTTCCTTGATCATCGCGGCGATGGCGGCGGGCGGGCCGAGCCGCCGCCGGGCGCCGCCGACGTCGAGGAACGCCTCGTCGGAGGCGATCGGCTCGACCAGCGGGGTGATCGCGTGGAAGATCTCCATGACGCCCTTGGAGACCTCGGAGTATTTCCCGTGGCTGGGCGGGATGATCACAGCCTGCGGGCAGAGCCTGCGGGCCCGGCTCATCGGCATCGCGGAGTGCACGCCGTGGGCGCGGGCCTCGTAGGTGGCGCTCAGCACGACGCCGCGCCCGGCGGGCGAGCCCACGATGACCGGGCGGCCGCGCAGCTCGGGGCGTTCGAGCAGCTCGACGCTGGCGAAGAAGGCGTCCATGTCGACGTGGAGGATCGGGCAGCCGCTGTCATCGGCCCCGGTGCGCGGAGCGGGGCCGATGCCGGTGATCTGCTTACGGGACACGCCGTCGATTCTATCCGAACACGAATTCGATACGGAGGACGCCCCGAGGGGCGTTCAGGCGCGGTGGCCCAGCACGTGCAGCTGGGTCGCGATGTCACGCAGCACGGGATGCGCGGCGGCGGCCTGCTCCAGCGCCGCCAGCGACTCGGCCGCGCCGGGCTCGCCGTCGACCAGCCGGCTCGGCACCAGGTCGGCGAAGACGCGCACGCCGTGGATCGGCCCGGCCGAGAACCCGGCGGCGTCCAGCAGCCCGGCCAGCGCCTCCGCGGTGAAGCGGCGGGGCGTGGGGTCGCGCTCGCCCCAGGTGCCCCTGGGGTCGCCGAGCACCGTCCGCGCCTCGTCGAACTGCCCGGCGAGAGCGCGGTGGATCGCGGTGGCGACCGGGTTGGCGGCCAGCACGCTGACGGCGCCGCCCGGGCGCAGCACGCCCGCGACGGCGGCCAGCGCGCTGACGGGGTCCTCGACGTACTCCAGGACGCTGTGGCAGAGCACCAGATCGGCGCTGTCGCGCTGGAGCAGCTCGCCCAGGGCGTCGGCGTCGCCCTGCAGCGAACGCACGCCCACGCCCTTCTCCTTGGCCCGGCGCTCCAGCGCGGCCAGCGAGTCGGGGCTCGGGTCGACGACGGTGACGGAGTGGCCCAGCGCGGCGAGCGGCACGGCGAAGCCGCCGGTGCCCCCGCCCGCGTCGACGATGTCGAGCGCCTCGCGGCCGGTGGCCGCGGCCCGCTCGGCCAGGACCGACCGCAGCGCGTCCCAGACGACGGCGGTGCGCACCGCCGGGGTCCTCGTGACGCTTTCAGCACGCACCGTTGGGCTCGCCTCCCTCTCGCCCCGCGAGCTGCTGCTTCGCGGCGGGCTCCTTCGCGGACGCGCCCCAGCCTACGCCGTGCGGGGCATCGCCCGCTGCCCGGTGCGGGGAAGGCGGCGCACAGACGCGGCGCACAGACCAGGGAACGGGCCCGAGATGGGCGGAAAACGCAGAAGGGGCGCGTCGCGGCTGGTGACGCGCCACTTCTCCGTACGCGATCACGCCGCCCGCGCCCCCACGGTCGAGCGGTCGCTGTGCTTTGGAGGCTACCCCGAAACGACCGGTTTGGACGGGTCTCTAAAGGGTGAGGCTTGGCTTGAGTTGCTTGAATCTGGCCAGCAGCCCGTTGACGAACTGAGGGGACTCGTCGGTGGACAGCTCGCCCGCCAGGTGCACCCACTCGCTGATCACGACGCCCTCGGGGACGTCGGGCATCCACAGCAGCTCGTAGGTGCCGCCGCGCAGCAGGTTGCGGTCGACCGCGGGCATGCGGTCGAGGGTCCAGCCCTCGGCGTAGGTGGTGATGAGCTCGTCGATGCGCGGGCGGTGCCGGGCCACGCCCTCGACGATGGCCGAGGTGTATTCGTTGACCGGGGGCTCCTGCCGCTCCACGCGCTCGGCGAGGATCTTCAGCGGATCCTCGCCGCGCAGTTCGGACTCGAAGAGGATGTCGAGCGCACGCCTGCGCGCCTTGCCACGTGCCGACACCTCAGGCCCGGCCGAGGTACTCGCCGGTGCGGGTGTCGACCTTCACCTTCTCGCCCGTCGTGATGAACAGCGGGACCTTGATCTCCGCGCCGGTCTCCAGCTTGGCGGGCTTGGTGCCGCCGGTGGAGCGGTCGCCCTGCAGGCCCGGCTCGGTCTCGGCGATGGTGAGCTCGGCCGCGGCGGGCAGGTCGACGTAGAGGGCGGCGCCCTCGTTGAAGGCGACCGTGGCCGTGGTGTTCTCCAGCATGTAGTTGGCGGCGCTGCCGACCGTGGCGGCGGAGACGTTGACCATGTCGTAGGTCTCGGTGTCCATGAAGACGAAGTCGTCGCCGTCGCGGTAGGAGTACTGCATCTCGCGCTTGTCGACGTTGGCCACGTCGACCTTCACGCCGGCGTTGAAGGTCTTGTCGACGACCTTGCCGGAGAGGACGTTCTTGAGCTTGGTGCGCACGAACGCGCCGCCCTTGCCCGGCTTGACGTGCTGGAACTCGACAACGCTCCAGAGCTCACCGCCCTCGAGCTTCAGCACGATGCCGTTCTTGAGGTCGTTGGTCGTCGCCACTCGTTCTTCTCCCGCGTGCGGCCGCTCTAAAGGACGAGCAGCTCCTTGGTCGTCTTGGTGAAAAGCTCCGGCCCGCCCGCACGGGTCACGAGGGTGTCCTCGATCCGGACGCCGCCTCGGCCGGGGAGGTAGACCCCGGGCTCGACGGTGATCGGAACTCGATCCTCTAGTCTACCGGTCCGTGAGGGGCCCAGGAACGGCTCCTCGTGGATCTCCAGGCCGACGCCGTGCCCGAGTCCGTGCCTGAAGTGCTCGCCGTGGCCCGCCTCCGCCACGATCGAGCGGGCCGCGCGGTCCACGTCACCGGCCGCCGCGCCGGGCGCGAGCGCGTGCCGGCCCGCCCGCTGGGCGGCGGCCACCAGGTCGTAGAGCTCGCGCTGCCAGCCTGCGGGCGGTCCGAGGCTGACCGTACGGGTCATGTCGGCGTGATAGCCCTGGTAGCGGGCGCCGAAGTCCATCGTCACCAGGTCGCCGGCGCGCAGCTCCCTTTCGGTGGGGGCGTGGTGCGGGATCGCGCCGTTCTCGCCCGCGGCCACGATCGAGTCGAACGCGGGCTTGTCGGCGCCCAGCTCGGTCATGCGGTTCTCCAGCAGCCGGGCGAGCTCGCGCTCGGTCATGCCGGGGACGATGCGGACCGACACGTCGGCGAACGCCTGGTCGGTGATCGCGCAGGCGGTGCGCAGCAGCTCCAGCTCGGCGTCGTCCTTGACCGCGCGCAGCTCCTCGACCACCGGGCCGAGCGGCACCAGCCCCTCGCCCAGGCGGCGGTAGGTGGCCACGGTCATGCTCGCCGCCTCGATGCCCGCGCCCGGCTCGGCCAGCCGGGCCGCCACGTCGGACGCCTCGACGACCGGGACTCCGAGGGTGCGGGCCTTGCCGATGTAGCGGTTGTCGGTGGCGAGCAGCGCCGAGCCGTCGGCCCGGACCAGGACGGCCGCGTTCGAGCTGGCCAGGCCCGTCAGGTAGCGGACGTTGACCGCGGAGGTGACGAGGAGCGCCGGGACCTCGCGGGCGGGCAGCAGCGCGGCGAGCCGCGCCAGGCGCGCCGCGTGGTCGAAGGTCATCCCGTCAATCTACGGCCCCTCGGGTCCTCGCAGCGCGCGACGGGTCAGCGCTCCGGGACGGCCCATTCGCGGATGAACTCCGCGAGCGGGCCGGTCGGCTCCATGTCGCCCTTCCGCTGAGCGCGCTCGAGGTCGCGGTAGACGCCGGCGACCTCCTTGAGCGCGGCCTCGCTGCGGCCGTCGGCGTACTTGCCCGCCGCCTTGCGCAGCTTGTCCTGGGCCTTGGCGGCGACGCGCGGGTTGATGCCGTTGGTGCCGACCTGGTGCCTCACGGCCTCGTCGAACGCGCCCAGCCACCGGTCGAAGCCGCCGGGCGGCTCCTGGCCGGGGCGGAGGGTGCCGCGGACGGGGGGCGTCTCGCGCAGCGCGCTGGGCAGCTCGCTGTCCGGCCCGAAGGTGATCACGTTGCCCGGCGACGGCTGGGCCGGCGGGCTGGTGGGCTCGCCGGTGGGCCAGTCGGACGTCGTGGTGGGCGTCTGTCCAGGAACGGCGGCCGTGGTGGGCACGTCGCTGGGGGTGGCCACCGCGACCGGGTCGCGTCCCTCGGGCTCGTCGCCGCCCGCGTTCGCCCAGAGGACCATGCCGACGGTCACCACGACGATGGCGGCCACGGCCACGCCGAGCTGGACGACGAGCCTGCGCCCGCCGCGCGCCGGCTGCCGCGGGCCCTCCATCGCGAGGTCGCCGGCCTGGTAGACGGCGGTGTCGCCGGCGCGGGCCACCGGTGAGGCGCCAGGAACGTTGTCGCGCAGCATGGCGCCGGTGACGGGCATGCCGGACGGGGCCGCCGGGGCGTCGGGGTTGGCGCGGGGGTGGGCGATGCTCACCAGCGCGCGGCGGATGGTCTCGCCGCCGGCCGGGCGGCGCGCGGGATCTTCCGCGATCATGGCCAGCACCAGGCGGTCCAGCTCGGCGGGCACCCCGGGCCTGAGGGCGCTGGGCGGCACCGGCCCCCCGCCCGTGGCGGAGGCGTCCCCAGTCCCGGCGGCTTCAGTCCCGGCGGCTTCAGTCCCGGCGGCTTCAGTCCCGGCGGCTTCGAAGGGGTGGCGTCCGCTCAGCAGCTCGTAGCAGACGCAGCCGAGGGCGTACACGTCGCCGGCGGGCCGCGCCTCGTCCCCCGCGGCCCGCTCGGGGGCCAGGTAGCGGGGGTCGCCGCCGGGCGTGGCCGCGCCGCCGAGCCCGAACCCGACGACCTTGAGCACGCCGCTGCCGGCCCGCCGGAAGCTGTCGGGGTCGATCTCCCCGTGCACCACCCCGGCGCGGTGCGCGGCGTCCAGCCCGGCGGCCGCCTGCGCCACCAGGTCGCACGTCTCCACCACGCCCAGGGTGCCGCCCGCGGCCTGCCGCTCCTCGCCGAGGCTGAGCCCCGTGAGGTGCTCCATCACCAGGAACGGCGCCCCGTCGTGCTCGCCGACGTCCAGCACCATGGCCACGTTCGGATGGATGACCTTGGCCACGGCCTGGGCGTGCTGCCTGAGCAGTTCGGGGGTTCCCTCGCCCCGCAGCAGCTTCACGGCCACGACCCAGTCGGCGCGGGTGTCGTACCCTCGCCACACCTCGCCCACCGGTCCGGCGCCGATGCGCTCCTCCAGCCGGTACCGGTCGGCTATCAATGCCGGCGTCGCGTCGGACATATCCCCGCCAAACACTCGAAAATCATGATTTGCGACCCACCCTAGGGCCCTCCAGGCCCGCATGCCCCCACAACCCGGTACGGGGCACCGGCCGGAAGGGCCCGTGATCAGGCGGCGGCGGGCTGCGGGACGCGGGCGCGCCCGGCGGTGTCGTCGAGCGGCTGCGGCGGGGCGTCGAAGACCGCCGTGTCGAGGCGGCCCTCCGAGCGGGCCACCAGCACCGGCACCACCATCTGGCCGGCGACGTTGGTGGCGGTGCGCATCATGTCGAGGATCGGGTCGATGGCCAGCAGCAGGCCGACGCCCTCCAGCGGCAGTCCCAGGGTGCTGAGCGTGAGCGTCAGCATGACGGTCGCGCCGGTGAGCCCGGCGGTGGCAGCCGAGCCGACGACCGAGACGAACGCGATCAGCAGGTAGTCGCCGAGACCGAGCGGCACGCCGAAGACCTGAGCCACGAAGATCGCGGCGAGCGCCGGGTAGACCGAGGCGCAGCCGTCCATCTTGGTGGTGGCGCCGAACGGCACCGCGAAGGAGGCGTAGTCGGGGTCCACGCCGTTGCGCTCGACCGTGACCCGCTGCGTCAGCGGCAGCGTGCCGACCGACGAGCGCGAGACGAACGCCAGCTCGATCGCGGGCCAGGCGTTGCGGAAGAAGCGCACGGGGCTGACCTTGCCCCAGACCGCCAGCAGCGTCGGGTAGACGGCCAGCAGCACCAGGAGGCAGCCGGCGTAGACCCCGGCGCTGAACTTGGCGAGCGGCGCGAGCAGGTCCCACCCGTACGTGGACACGGCCTTGCCGATGAGGCCCGCCGTGCCGATGGGCGCGAGCCTGATGACCCACCACAGCGCCTTCTGGACCAGCTCCAGCACCGACCGGGCGAGCGCGAGCGCCGGTTCGGCCTTCTCCCCCGCCGCCAGGGCGGCCGCGCCCAGCACCGCGCCCAGGAAGACGATCTGCAGGACGTTGACCTCGGTGAAGGCGGTGACGACGTTGGTGGGGAGGATGCCGGTGACGAAGTCGAGCCAGGTTCCGGCGTGCTCGGGGGCCTTGGCGGCGCCGGTGTCGAGGCTGACGCCGCGGCCGGGGTCGATGAGCAGGCCGAGCCCGATGGCGAGCGCCACCGACACCGCGGCGGTGATCAGGAACCACATCAGGGTCTTGGCGGCGAGCCTGGCCGCGCCGTTGACGTTGCGCAGGTTGGCGACGCTGACCAGCACGGCGGTGAAGACCAGCGGCGGCACGGCGAGCTTGAGCAGCTGGACGAAGATCTGGCCGACCCTGTTCAGGGTCTCGGCCAGCCAGGTCACGTCCCAGATCCTGGCGGCGAAGCCCAGCGCGACGCCGGCGGCGAGGCCGGTGAGGAGCTGGAGCGAGAAAGAGAATCTCTTCACGGGAGGAAAGCTCCGGACTTATGAGGTTATGGGTGGTCGCGGCGTCGTACGGGTCAGCGACACAACGACGTGTGCAACCGGCACAGGTCGACGTGCAGCCGCTCGACGAGCAGCACGAGCACCAGGGAGAACCTCACGGGGCCTGTCAACGCCGGTGAGATCCGGAGCATTCCTCCCAGGAAGGGTGATTCACTTCACTCGGCCGGTCAGCCGGCGATCTCCTTGATCTGCTCGATGAGCCGCACCCGCTCCTCGTGCGTACGCCCGAGCGGCGCCACGTTCAGCGTGGTGACCCCCGACTCCTTCAGCGCCTGCACCCGGTCGCGCACGAAGCCCTCGCTGCCGATCAGCGACTGCTTCTCCAGCAGCTCGGTGGGCACCTTGGCGGCGGCCTCCTCCTTCTTGCCCGCGAGGTAGAGGTCCTGGATCTCCTCGGCCTCCTTCTCGTAGCCGTAGCGCCTGGCCAGGTCGTTGTAGAAGTTCTTGCCCTTGGCGCCCATGCCGCCGATGTAGAGGGCCGCCATCGGCCGCCCGAACTCCAGCAGCCCGGACACGTCGTCGCCGATCGCGAGGGACGCCTGCGCGATCACGTCCAGCTCGCCCAGCTCGGGGTCGCGCTTCGCCCTGCCGGCGGCCAGGGCCTCGCCCCACACCTCGCCGGCCTTCTCCGGCACGTAGAAGATCGGCTCCCAGCCCTCGGCCAGCTCGGCGGCCAGCTCGACGTTCTTCGGCCCGATGGCGGCGACCACGATGGGGATGCGGGGACGCACCGGGTGGTTGATGATCTTCAGGGCCTTGCCCAGGCCGGTGCCCTGGCCGGGCGGGAGCGGCACCTGGTAGTGGCGGCCCTGGTGCTCCACGCGCTCGCGCCGCCACACCTGGCGGCAGATCTCGATGACCTCCCGCGTACGCGCCAGCGGCGCGGTGTACGGCACCCCGTGGAAGCCCTCGATCACCTGCGGCCCCGACGCGCCGATGCCGAGCGTGAAACGCCCGTCGGAGACGAAGTCGAGCCCGGCGGCGGTCATGGCGAGGAGCGTCGGCGTGCGCGAGTAGATCGGCAGGATGCCGGAGGCGATCTGCAGCCGCTCGGTCTTCGCCGCGATGTAGCCCATCTGGCTGACCGCGTCGAAGCTGTAGGCCTCGGCCACGAACACGATGTCCAAGCCGGCCTTCTCGTAGTCCGCCAGCTCGGCGACGGTCTCCTTGAAGCCGCCCGAGTAGTTGATTGCCATACCGATGCGCATGCCGGGCTCCCCTAGAACCGAATGATGTTCCGTTTCGACGCGAACAGGCTATCGCGTCGGCTCTCCGACGGGGAGCCGCTAGCCTGGGACGGGTGCTGAGTCGCGTGGTCGTGGTGCTGTCGGCGGTCGTGGCCGCGGCTCTGGCGGGTCATCGGCTGATCCCCTCGCTCGGCGGGTTCACCCCCGTCCTGGAGAGCCTGCTGCCCTGGATCGGGCTGGCCGTGCCGGTGCTGCTGCTCGCCGCCGCGCTGGCGCGTTCCACCGTGGCCGCCGCGGCCGCGCTGGTGCCGGGGCTGGTGTGGGCGGCCATGTTCGGCTCGACGCTCCTTCGCACGCCGCCCGGCGGGGCCAGCGACCTGTCCGTGGGCACGGTCAACGTCGGGGTGCGCAACGACGCCTCCGGCGAGGCCGTACGCGCCGTCGCCAAGGACCTCGACCTGCTGGCCGCCCAGGAGCTGACGCCCGGCGGCCCGGCCGCCAAGCAGCTCAACAAGATGTTCAAGTACCACTACCCGGTCAGCACGGTCGGCCTGTGGAGCCGCTACCCGCTGAGCCGCACCGAGCCGCTGGACGTCGGCCTGGGCTGGCCCCGCGCCCTGCGCGCCGTCGCCGAGACCCCCAAGGGCAAGGTCACCGTCTACGTCATGCACCTCGCCTCGGCCCGCCCCGGCCACACCGCCTCGCGCGACGCCTCGCTGGCCCGCGCCCGCGCGCTGGTCGACGCCGACCCGAGCAAGCGCATCCTGCTGCTCGGCGACCTCAACACCGCCACCACCGACCGCAACCTGCGCGGCCTCACCCCGCCGCTCACCGACGCGCAGAGCGTCGCCGGTGACGGGTTCGGCTTCACCTGGCCGGCCGAGTTCCCGGTCACCCGGCCCGACCACATCCTGTTCAAGGGGATGGAGGCGACCGAGGCGGGCGTCGCCCCGGCAACGGGCAGCGACCACCGCGCCGCGATCGCCTCGTTCCGCTTCTAGCCCTGGCCCCGCAGGGCGGCGAGGTCCTGCGGCGTGTCGATGTCGGCGGGGTCGCCGTGGTCGTCGCACGGCACCTCGGTGACCAGCTCAGGATGGGCCTTGATGAACGCGCGGGCCCCGACGTCCCCCACCGCGCGCTCGGCCACCTCGGCGAAGTGCTCGCGGGCGATGAGCACCGGGTTCCTGCGCCGGCCCCCGTACGTGGCGACGGCCAGCCCGGCGCGCGCCTCGATCAGCGCGCGCACCGCGCCCGGCCGGATCAGCGGCTGGTCGACCAGCGCGATCACCACGGCCTCCGCCTCCTCGGGCAGCGCGGCCAGGCCGGCCCGCAGCGACGAGCCCATGCCGGAGGCCCAGCCGGGGTTGCGCACCGCGACCGCCCCGCGCACCTGGGCGTCGGCCGCGCCCAGCACCACCACGACCGGGCGGCAGCCGCCCTCCGCCAGCAGCCGTACGCCCCGGTCGAGCAGGCGTTCGCCGTCGTACTCGACGAGCGCCTTCGGGGTGCCGAGCCGCTCGCCGCGCCCGGCCGCGAGCAGCAGTCCCGCGATCACGGCGACTCGTGGTGGATGCGGCCGCGGGTGGTGGACAGGGGGCGGCCGGTGCCGCCCCAGCGGAGCTGGATCAGCTCGGCGGCGATCGACACGGCGGTCTCCTCGGGGGTGCGCGCGCCGAGGTCCAGGCCGATGGGCGAGCGCAGCCGGGAGAGCTCCTCCTCGGTGAGCCCGGCCTCGCGCAGCCGGGCCAGGCGGTCCTCGTGGGTACGGCGCGAGCCCATCGCCCCGACGTACCCGGCGGCGGTGCGCAGCGCCACCTCCAGCAGCGGAACGTCGAACTTCGGGTCGTGGGTGAGCACGCAGATCACCGTGCGCTCGTCCACCTCCACCGTGGCGAGGTAGTCGTGCGGCCACTTGACCACGACCTCGTCGGCGTCGGGGAAACGCTTCGGCGTGGCGAAGACCGGCCGGGCGTCGCAGACCGTGACGTGGTAGCCGAGGAACTTGCCGACCCGCGCCACCGCCGCCGCGAAGTCGATCGCCCCGAACACCAGCATGCGCGGCGGCGGCGCGAACGCGTGCACGAACACCGCGAGATCGTCCAGCCGCCGCTCCCCCTCGCCGCCGTAGCGGCGGATGCCGGTCGCGCCCTGGGCGAGCATGCCGCGGGCGTCGTCGTCCACGGCCTCGTCGAGCCGGCGCACCCCGAGGGTGCCCGAGGCGCGGTCCGGCCAGATGATCCGGCGCGCCCCGATGTGTCCGGGGCCGGAGACGACGGTGGCGACGGCGACCGGCTCGTGCGCCTCGATCGACGCGGCCACCTCGCCGAGCTGGGGGAAGGTCTCGATCGAGATGGGCTCGACGAGGATGTCGATGATGCCGCCGCAGGTGAGCCCGACGGCGAAGGCGTCGTCGTCGCTGACCCCGTAGCGCTGGAGCACCGGCGTGTCGATCTCGCCAGCCAGCTCGAACACCGCGCCCTCGACGCAGCCGCCGGACACGCTGCCCACGACCTCGTCGCCGCGCACCGCCATCGCCGCGCCCGGCGGTCGCGGCGCGCTGCTGAACGTGCTGACCACGGTCGCCAGCCCGAACTTGAGCCCCGACCGGTACCAGCGCATGATCTCCGGCAGCACGTCACGCATGGGCGAGCCTTTCGCTGAGTTGCTCGTAGGCGGCCAGGCTGTGCCCGGCCACCAGGTCGTCGATGTACGGCAGTGCGGCCCGCATCCCGCCCGTGAGCGGCTGGTAGTCCTCGTACCCCTTGTGCGGGTTGACCCAGATGATGCGGTACGCCTGCCGCGAGAGCCTGGCCATCTGGGTGGCGAGCAGGCCGGGGTCGCCGCGTTCCCAGCCGTCGGAGGCGATCACCACGATCGCACCCCGGGCGCTGAACCGGGTCAGGTACTCGCGCAGCTCCTCCCCCAGCCGGGTGCCGCCGCTCCAGTCGGGGATGGCCTTCGACGCCTCGTTCAGCGCGGTGCCGGGGTCGCGGTGGCGCAGCTCGGCGGTGAGCGGGGTGAGCCGGGTGCCGACGGAGTAGACCCTGGTGGCCCGCGGCTCGCTCCTGACCAGGGCGTGGGCGAAGCGCAGCAGGGTCTCGGCGTAGGGGGCCATGGAGCCGCTGACGTCCACGAACAGCACCACCGCACGGGGGCGGGTGGCGTGCGCGCGGTGGCGGAGTTCGGCCACCTCGCCCTTGCGCAGCGCCTCCCTGATCGTCCTGCGCCGGTCGAGCGCGCCGCGGTGGGCGCGTTCGAAGCGGCGCGAGCGCCGCCGGGCCCGCCGGTCGCGCAGCAGGGCCAGCAGGCGGTGCACCTCGGCCCGCTCGGCCTCGGTGAGCCTGGCCACGTCCCGGTGGCGCAGGATCTCGGCGCGGCTCGCGGTCGCGGGGGCCGCCGTCGCCTCGCCGCCGCCCTCCTCCTCGCCGCCCGGATCCTCGCGCGCCGCCAGGTGCCGGGTGACGCTCGTGACGGCCGTACGGGCGAGCGTCGCGCGCCGCCCGGCGAAGTAGGCGGCGAAGCAGCGGTCGTAGCGGGGCAGGTCGTCCGGGGTCGCGCACAGCGTGAGCCGCCCGGCCCAGTAGACGGCGGCGCGGTCGGTCACGTCGAGGTGGGCGAGCGCGGCCAGCAGGCTCTGGGTGCGGTCGTGGTCGGCGGCCACTCCGGCGGCCCGCAGCGTCCTGGCGAAGCCCGTCATGACGGCGACCAGCCCGCCGGCGTCCCGGTCAGTCATGGGAGAGCAGCCCGTTGCCGAGGACGCTCACCACGTCCTCCCGGTACTTCAACGCCGCTCCCAGCGTGGCGGCGGCGAGATCCGGGTCCAGCTCCTTCGCGCCCAGCGTCAGCAGCGCCTCCGTCCAGTCCAGCGTCTCGGCCACGCCGGGCGGCTTGACCAGGTCGGCCTGGCGCAGCCGCTCGGCCGCCCGCGCCACCTGCAGCGCCAGGGTCTCGGTGCACTGCGGCAGCCGGCGCAGCAGGATGGCCACCTCGCGGTCGTAGGACGGGTGTTCCAGCCAGTGGTAGAGGCAGCGCCGCTTGAGCGCGTCGTGGACCTCACGGGTGCGGTTGGAGGTCACCACGACCACCGGCGGCGTCTCCGCCCTGATCGTGCCCAGCTCGGGGATCGAGATCGTGAAGTCCGACAGGACCTCCAGCAGGAACGCCTCGAACTCGTCGTCGGCCCGGTCGATCTCGTCCACCAGCAGCACACTGGGCTGCGTCTCGACGGCCTTCAGCAGCGGGCGGGCGATGAGGAAGCGCCGGTCGTAGATCTCGCCCTCCAGCCGGGCGACGTCGGTGACCCCGGCCGCCTCGGCGGCCTTGAGATGCAGGAGCTGCCGGGCGAAGTCCCAGTCGTAGAGCGCCTGGGCGGCGTCCAGGCCCTCGTAGCACTGGAGCCGGATGAGCGGCGCCCTGAGCAGCGTGGCCAGGGTCTTGGCCAGCTCGGTCTTGCCGACGCCCGCCTCCCCTTCCAGGAACAGCGGCCGTCCCATGCGCAGCGCGAGGAAGGCGGCCGTCGCGAGCCCCTCGTCGGCCAGGTAGGCATGCCGGTCGAGCAGCTCGACGAGCTTTCCCGGCGACTGGATGTCCATCGTCCTGATTGTCCGGCGCAGCACGCCTTCAGGCTACGTCGACACCCGGCCCGGCGATAAGAGGCCGGCCTAGACGAGGTCAGGGCCGCTCCGGCGCCTCACCGCGCTCATGGATCAGCGCCGTCAGCTCGGCGACGGCCTGCGCGGCGCGGTCCTTCTCCGAGCCCTGGATGCCCATCGCGCCGATCGTGCTGCCGTCGGAGAAGTCGACGCGCGGCCACGGCTCGCCCGGCGCCATCGACACCTCCAGGACCTCCGGCCAGGAGTAGCGGTGGGTGCGTACGGCGTTGACGAGGGTGACGCCCTGGTCGTCGGCGTCCACCCGCACCCGGCCCAGCAGGTGCAGCACGTACGCCACCGCCCCGCCGAACGCGACGATCGCGATGCGGTCGGGCAGCTTGAACGGCTCGGAGATGAAGATCGCCATGATCAACGCGCCCGCCACGACCAGCGCGGCGAAGCCGTAGGCGACCATGCGCGGGACGCGCGGGCGCCAGGTGACGGGCAGGGACGGCGGCGGCACGGCGGGCTCGGACACGAGGAGAACCTACCGCAGCTCAGGGCAGGTCCCGCAGGAGGAGTGGCCGGTTCGGCCCCATGTCGGGACCGGCCCTCTCCCCCTGCGGGAGCGCGGCTCAGGCGAGATCGCGCAGGAGGAGCGCGGTCTCCAGGGCGGCGACCGCCGACTCGTACCCCTTGTCCTCCTTGCTGCCCGGCAGCCCCGACCGGTCGAGCGCCTGGTCAAGGGTCTCGCAGGTGAGCACGCCGTTGCCGACCGGCGTGCGCTCGTCCAGCGAGACCCGGGTCAGACCGGCGGTCACCGAGTCGCAGACATAGTCGAAGTGGGCGGTCTCGCCGCGGATGACCGCGCCGAGCGCCACCACGGCGTCGCAGCGGCGGGCCAGCGCCTGGGCGACCACCGGGATCTCCAGGGACCCCGGCACCCGCACCACGGTGGCCCGCGCGCCGCTGTCGTCGCACGCCGCCACGGCCCGCGCCACGAGCTGGTCGGTGATCTTGGCGTGCCAGGTGGCGGCCACCACCCCCACCGTCAGCCCCGCCGCGTCCGGCACCGCGACCTGGGGGCGTCCTTCCCCACTCATCAGTTACCTCCGAGGAGACCCCCGCCTGCAGGCGGGGGAGGAATCGGACTCCTGCGCAGCAGGGCAGGAGCAGGCGGTACGCCGCCAGGCGGACCGCCGTCGTCTTTTGGAATCGTCCGGTGCGCGAGTGATCTCGCACATACAATCGAAAGGTGGCGCAGCTTGTGAAGCGGGCCTACAAGTACCGCTTCTACCCGACCCCCGAACAGGCCGAACAGCTTGTCCGGACGTTCGGCTGCGTGCGCCTGGTCTACAACAAAGCACTGGAAGAGCGGACCCGCGCCTACAAGCTGGAAGGCCGCGGCGTCTCCTACGCCGAGTCGTCGGCCACGCTGACGGCGTGGAAGAAGACACCCGAGCTGGCGTTTTTGAACGAGGTGTCGTCGGTGCCGCTGCAGCAGACGCTGCGGCATCTGCAGACGGCGTTCGCGAACTTCTTCGCCAAACGGGCCAAGTACCCGACGTTCAAGTCCCGTAAGCGGTCGCGGGCGTCGGCCGAGTACACCCGTTCGGCGTTTCGCTGGCGCGACGGTCGGCTGACCCTGGCCAAGATGGGCGCGCCGCTGGACATCGTGTGGTCGCGCCCGCTGCCCGAGGGGGCCGAGCCGTCCACGGTCACCGTGAGCAGGGACCCTGCCGGGCGCTGGTTCGTGTCCCTCCTGGTCGAGGAGAAGATCGCGCCCTTGCCGCCCGTCGAGCAGTCGACGGGCCTGGACGCGGGCCTCACCGCGCTGCTCACACTGGCGTGCGGCGAGCAGATCGCCAACCCGCGTCATGAGCGTCGCGAGCGGCGCCGGCTGGCCAAAGCGCAGCGGGCGCTGGCCCGCAAACAGAAGGGATCGAACAACCGGGCCAAGGCCCGGCTGAAGGTGGCGAAAATACATGCCCGGATCGCCGACCGGCGCCGGGACTACCTGCACAAGGTCACCACACGGCTGGTACGCGAAAATCAAGTGATCGCCGTGGAAGACCTCGCCGTCCGCAACCTGCTGAAGAACCATGCCCTGGCCCGCGCCATCTCCGACGCCGGCTGGCGGGAGCTGCGCAGCATGCTGGAGTACAAGACGGACTGGTACCGCCGCACGTTGGCGGTGGCGCACCGCTTCTTTCCCTCCTCCAAGTTGTGCTCGGTCTGCGGGACGCTGCGGGAAGAAATGCCGTTGAGCGTCCGAGTGTGGGCGTGTGCGTGCGGCGCGGTCCATGATCGGGAGGTGAACGCGGCCCAGAACATGCTGCTCGCCGCCGGGCCGGCGGAGAGCTGAAACGCCTGTGGAGCTGGTGTAAGACCTCAACGAGAGTCCCTCTCGGGTGGGCGACCGGCGGTGAAGCAGGAAGACCGACCGGCGACGGTCGGAATCCCCCTCGTTAACGAGGGGGAGAATGTCAAGAAGCCTCCGAGATGTCGTGGCCGAGGCGATCGCGCTTGGCCTTCAGATACCGCTCGTTGTAGGGGTTCACGGCCACGGGCATGGGCTCGCGGCCGAGGACCTTGATGCCGTAGCCGTCCATGCCCTTGAGCTTGGCCGGGTTGTTGGTGAGCAGCCGCACCGACTTCACGCCGAGGTCGGCGAGGATCTGCCCGGCGTTGGAGAACTCCCGCGCGTCCACCGGCAGCCCGAGCTCCAGGTTGGCGTCCACGGTGTCGGAGCCGTTGTCCTGCAGGCTGTACGCCTTGAGCTTGGCCAGCAGCCCGATCCCCCTGCCCTCGTGCCCGCGCAGGTAGACGACGACGCCGCGGCCCTCCTGGGCGATGGCCGACATCGCGTTGTCGAGCTGCACGCCGCAGTCGCAGCGCAGCGAGCCGAACACGTCGCCGGTCAGGCACTCGGAGTGGGCGCGTACCAGGACGTTCTCGCCGTCGCCCAGCTCGCCGTAGACCAGCGCCATGTGCTCGCCGCCGTCGAGGGCGCTGGCGTAGCCGTAGCCGCGCCACATGCCGTACACGTTCGGCAGGCGCGTCTCGGCGACCCGGGTGACCATGCTCTCGACCCGCCGCCGGTGGTCCACGAGCTGCTCGATGGAGACCAGCGCGAGGCCGTGCCGGTCGGCGAAGCGCCGCAGCTCGGGCAGGCGGGCCATGCTGCCGTCGTCGTTGACGATCTCGGCCAGCGCCCCGGCCCCCGACAGGCCGGCGAGCCTCGCCAGGTCCACCGCGGCCTCGGTGTGGCCGCGCCGGGCCAGCACGCCGCCCTCGTGGTAGCGCAGCGGGAAGACGTGCCCGGGACGGACCAGCTCGTTGGGCTCGGTCGCGGAGTCGGCGAGCGTGCGGATGGTCCGCGCCCGGTCGGCCGCGGAGATGCCGGTGGTGACGCCGTCGCGGGCGTCCACGGTGATCGTGTACGCCGTGCGCATGCGCTCCTTGTTGTGGAACACCATGAGCGGCAGCCCGAGCCGGTCGAGCTCCCTGCCCTCCATGGCCACGCAGATCATGCCGCTGGTGTGCCGGATCATGAACGTGCACAGCTCGGGCGTCGCCTTGGCCGCCGCGAAGATGAGGTCGCCCTCGTTCTCGCGGTTCTCGTCGTCCACGACCACGACCGGTTTGCCGTTGCGGATGTCCTCGATGGCGCGTTCGATCAGGTCGAGCTCGATCCTCTCGCTCACTGGGCCACCGCCACCTGCGGCGCGGCGCCCGTACCCGCGCGGTACTCGCGCAGCCATTTGACGAACCCGACGACGACCAGCACGAAGAACACCCCGTACACCCATCCGGAGACGACCAGCCCGGAGCTGAAGGCGAGCGGCACCCCGACGAGGTCGACGGCCACCCACACGATCCAGAAGTCGACCAGCGCCCGCCCCTGTGCCCAGGTGGCGATCGCGCTGCCGACGAAGATGTAGGCGTCGGCGGCCACCAGGAACGCGCCCTTCGGCAGCGGCACCTGCGC
The DNA here is from genome assembly GCF_036289125.1 of Nonomuraea sp. LP-02. NCBI lineage: Bacteria > Bacillati > Actinomycetota > Actinomycetes > Streptosporangiales > Streptosporangiaceae > Nonomuraea > Nonomuraea sp. LP-02. The sequence goes on from NZ_JAXCLK010000001.1 coordinate 3,146,033, forward strand.
GCCCCACGACAGCTTCGTCACCCAGAACAGCAGCCCGACCAGCGCGGTCCCCGCCAGCAGCGCGCCGACCAGCAGCAACCGCTCCCACAGGACGGCCGGCCGGATCGGGAGCTGCTTGCCGCCCTGGGTGCCGCGCCGCCACGCCCACCAGCCGTACAGCGCCAGGATCCCGAACATGGCCTGCTTCAGCGCGTTGCCGGTGATGTGCGCGTTGATCGAGGCGATGAACAGCAGCACCGAGCCGGCGAACTGCACCGGCCAGGTCCACATCGACTTGCGCATGGCCAGCAGCACCGTGGACAGCGCGGCGATGTTGCCGATCAGGTCCGTCCAGAGCACGTGTGTGCCGAATACCGTGAATCCGGCGTCCGCCCAGTTCACTGCCTGACCACCAGCCTTTCCACATACTTCGCGATCACGTCGACCTCGATGTTCACCAGATCTCCCACCTGGCGTTCGCCCATGGTGGTGAGCCGCAGCGTGGTCGGGATGAGGCTCACGCCGAAGCCGTCGTCGTCAACCGTGGTGACCGTCAGGCTGATTCCGTCGATCGCGATGGAGCCCTTCTCCGCGACGTAGCGGCTCAGCGGCTCCGGGAGGGAGAAGCGCAGGTCGTCCCAGCTCTCACCGGGGGCGCGGGACAGCAGCACGGCGGTGCCGTCCACGTGGCCCTGCACGATGTGGCCGCCGAGGCGCTGGTCGGCGCGTACGGCCCGCTCCAGGTTGACCGCGGACCCGGCGGCCAGCGCGCCGAGGGAGGTGCGGTCGAGGGACTCCCGCATCACGTCCACGGTGAAGACGCCGTCCGCGGCCTCGACCACCGTCAGGCACACGCCGTTGACGGCGATGGAGTCGCCGTGGCGGGCGTCGGAGGTGACCAGCGGGCCGCGTACGGACAGCCGGGCGCCACCGCCGGCGTGTTCGATGGCGACGACCTCGCCCTTTTCCTCAATGATTCCGGTGAACATCGATCACTGCTCCCTGCTGGGTTGCGCGACGGGCCGGGCGATCAGGCGAACATCTGGCCCGATGGGGGAAATCTCGTCAAAAGTCAGGCGGTGGATGGCGTCGATCGTGCCCACCCCGGCCGGGCCGAGCGCGGCGCGGCCGGAGCCGAGCAGCGCCGGGGCCACGTACGCCACCACCCGGTCGGTCAGCCCCTCGCGCAGGAACGATCCGGCGAGCGCGGGCCCGCCCTCCAGGAAGACGCCGACGACCTCGCGGGCGGCCAGCTCGGCCAGCAGGGCGCGCAGGTCGAGGCCGCTCCCGTGGCGGGGCAGGCGCAGGATGTCGGCCTTGAGGCGGCCGGTGTCGGCGTCGTCGGCCACCGCGAGGAGGGTGGGGGCCAGGTCGTCGAGCACGCGCGCTCCGGGAGGCGTACGGGCATCGGTGTCGACCACGACCCGGAGCGGCGGCCTGCGCCCGGCGGACGGGCCGTCGGGGCGAGCGGTGAGGCGGGGGTCGTCGGCGAGCACGGTGCCGATGCCCGCGACGATCGCGTCGGCGGCGGCCCGCATCCGGTGCACGTCGGCCCGCGCCTCCGGTGAGGTGATCCACTGGCTGGTGCCGTCCTCGGCGGCCGAGCGGCCGTCGAGCGTGGCGGCGAACTTCCAGGTCACGTGGGAGCGGCCGAGCCGCGCGTAGGTGAGCCACTCCTCGTTGACCCGCCCGGCCTCGGCCGCCAGCACGCCCGTGGTCACCTCGACCCCGGCGGCCCGCAGCCGCGCCGCGCCGCCCGCCGCCTTGGGGTTGGGGTCGGCCACCGCGACCACGACCCGCGCGATCCCGGCGTCGAGCAGCGCCCGGCTGCACGGCCCCGTCCGCCCGGTGTGGTCGCAGGGCTCCAGCGTCACGTACGCCGTGCCGCCCCGTGCCCGCTCCCCCGCCTGGGCCAGCGCGCCGATCTCGGCGTGCGGCCCGCCCGCGTACGCGTGGAAGCCCTCTCCGGCGACCGCGCCGCCCGCGTCCAGCACGACGCAGCCCACGACCGGGTTGGGGCTGGTGGTGCCGTGACCGCGCGCGGCCAGCGCGACGGCGCGCGCCATGTGGGCGGCGTCCTGCTCGGGTAGCTCCACCCGGGGTCTCCTACTCGCCAGTAGCTTCAAGCCACGGCGGGCCCCGGGGGACTCGATGGTGCACGACATGCACCACAGCAGGCGCCCGGCGGTATGCCGGACACCTCGCGCGCTGCCTCCCATCCGGACTTTAACCGTCGGTCCCGGAATTTCACCGGGTCAACCGGCCGATGGCATCGGCCGGGTCGCGGACTGTAACCGCCGGTTCGGAGTTTCACCGACCCCGGAGCACGCTAGCTCTGTTCTCCCATCAGTGTGCCATGTCCGAAACGCCGAGCGCGACCGCCCCCTGCGCGGGGATTCAGGCGGCCGTCATCCGGCGCGCCCGGCGGGCCACCGGCGCGTACCTGACCTGCGGGGGCACCAGCCCGAGCCCGGTGTGCAGGGTACGCAGGGTCGCGGTCGCCCACAGGTCGCCGACGGGCGTGGCGGGCAGGCCGTACAGCCGCCGGGCCCAGCGCGGCAGCGTGGCGAAGGCCAGCAGCGTGAGCGCCGGCAGGGCGGGCTTGAGCGGGGTCAGCAGGAGCGGCAGCGGCGCGTTGAGCGACAGGCGCAGCGGATGGGCCGCCTCCGGGACGAAACGCAGCCCCGGCCGCTCGGCCCGGATGTAGTCCTCCAGCTCGGCGACCGAGCCCGGCACGTCCTCGGCCTTGAGCCCGACGACCTCGGCGGCCCGCCGCCACTCGGCCACGAACGTGTCGGCCTCGGCGTCGCTCAGCCGTACGCCGGCCCGCCGGGCGACCGACAGGTAGGAGTCGACCTCGCCGACGTGCACCCAGCGCAGGGCGTCCGGGTCGTCGAGGCGGTACGTCTCTCCGGTGTCGGGGTCGTGGGCGGTGAGCTTGGCGTGGATCTTGCGTACCCGGCGGCCCGCCCGCTCGACCTCCTCCGTGGTGCCGTACGTGCGGACCCGGACGAACTCCGTCGTCCGCTGGAAGCGCGCCCAGGACTCGGCCGGGTCCATGAGCGCGGAGTTCTGCAGCACGCCGCGCATCGCCCGCGGGTGCAGGCCCTGCATGAGCAGGGCGCGGAAACCGCCGACGAGCAGGATGGGCTCGCCCATCACCCGCCAGGTGACCGAGCCGGGGCCGAAGATGCCATGGTCACTCATAAGTGGATAATTACCCAGGTTGGGTGACATCTATGTGTCGATGATGGCCCCGGCAGGTGTCAATCCCGGCCGGGCATGGAAACCGGCAATGCGCCGGCTCAGCCTTGGGCGCGGGTGCTCAGCCCTGGGCGCGGGTGGCGGCCGCGCGCAGCCCGTCGATGGCCGCGCCCGGGTCGGAGGCGCCGTAGACGGCGCTGCCCGCCACGAACACGTCCGCCCCCGCCTCCGCGCAACGCCCGATCGTCTCGGCGTCGACGCCGCCGTCGACCTGCACCCAGATCCGGCCGCCGTGCCGCCGCACCAGCTCACGCGCCCGGCGGACCTTCGGCAGCACCATGTCGAGGAACTTCTGCCCGCCGAAGCCCGGCTCCACGGTCATCAGCAGCAGCATGTCGAGCTCGGGCAGCAGGTCTTCGTACGGCTCGACCGCCGTGGCCGGGTTGAGCGCGAGCCCCGCCCGCGCCCCCTGCGCGCGGATCTCGCGCAGCGTGCGGACGGGCGCCTTGGCGGCCTCGGCGTGGATGGTGACGCTGCCCGCGCCCGCCTCGGCGTATTGGGGCGCCCAGCGGTCGGGGTCGGCGATCATGAGATGGCAGTCGAGCGGCGTCGCGGTCGCCTTGCGCAGCGCCTCGACGACGGGCAGCCCGAGGGTCAGGTTGGGCACGAAGTGGTAGTCCATGACGTCGACGTGCAGCCAGTCGGCGTTGGGCACGGCGGCGGCCTCGTCGGCGAGCCTGGCGAAGTCGGCGGCGAGGATGCTGGGCGAGATCTGTACGGCCATGATTTCGCCCAGTCTAGTGAACGGCGGGAGACGTGCCGCGCCGCATCATGGACGGCGCTTGCGGATGAGGGCCAGGAACATGGCGTCGGTGCCGTGGCGGTGCGGCCAGAACTGCGCGTGCGGGCCGTCGCCGAGGCCGTCGACCTCGGGCAGGTAGGCGCGGGCGTCGAGCTGCTCGGCGTCGCCGCGGCGGGCGAGCACGTCGCCCACCACGACCCTGGTCTCGGCCAGGTGCGGCGAGCAGGTGACGTACGCGACGACCCCGCCGGGCCGGACCGCGTCGAGCGCGGTGCCGAGCAGGCGGCGCTGCAGCCGGCCCAGCTCGGCGATGGCCGACGGGTCGCGACGCCACCGCGCCTCCGGCCGCCGCCGCAGCGCGCCGAGCCCGGTGCAGGGCGCGTCCAGCATGACCCGGTCGAACACTTCGGGACGCCAGGCGGGCTCGGTGCCGTCGGCGGTGACCACGTCCGCGTGCCGGGTGGTCTGCCACACCAGCCGCGCGCGATGGAACTGGACGTCGGCCGCCAGCAACCGCGCCCCGCCGGGAAACCCGGCCGGCCCGTCGCCGGCGGCGGTGTCGCCATGGGTGGCTATGGCGTCGAGCAGCCCGGCCTTGCCTCCGGGCCCCGCGCACATGTCGAGCCACCGCTCCCCGCCGCCGCCCGGACCGCCCGCCTGCGGGTCGCCGTCTTCGAGCGGGACCCGGGTGAGGGCGAGCGCGACGAGCTGGCTCGCCTCGTCCTGGACGGCCGCGCGGGTGCCCGCCACGGCCTCGATCTGCCCGGGATCGCCCTCGCGCAGATAGGCCGCGTACGGCGAGTAGCGGCCCGGCATGGCCCCGGACTCCTCCAGCTCCTTGACCGAGCTGCGCCCCGGCCGGGCGACCAGGGTCACCAGGGGACGGGCGTTGTCGGCGGCGAGCAGGTCGGTCAGCTCGGCGTCGCCGCCGAGCGCGTCGCGGAAGGCGGAGACGATCCAGCGCGGATGCGCGTGGGCGACGGCGAGGTGGCCGACCGGGTCGGTGCCGGCGTCGGGCGCGACGATGGGCACCCATTCCTCGATCGTCCTGGACGCGATCTTGCGCAGCACGGCGTTGGCGAACTTGGCGGCGCCGGGGCCGACGCGCAGGCGTACGAGGTCGACCGTGGTGCCGACGGCGGCGTGCGGCGGGACCCGCATGCGCAGGAGCTGATGGGCGCCGAGCCGCAGGGCGTCGCGCACGTCGGGGTCGGGCGCGCGGTCGCTGCACATCTCGATGATCGCGTCGTACGTGCCGAGCCCGCGCAGCGTCCCGTAGGCCAGCTCGGTGGCGAGGGCGGCGTCGCGGCCCCTGATGCCGCGCTCGCGCAGGATGCGCGGCAGGAGCAGGTTGGCGTAGGAGTCGCGCTCGTCCACGGCCCTGATGACGTCGAAGGCGGCGATCCTGGCCTCATCCCGAGGCACCCGCCGCCCCCCACGCCCGCCCTGCGGACGCCCCTGCCCACCCCGGGTCTGCCCGTCGCGGGCCTTGCCGCCGGCGCGGTTCTGCGCGCCGCCACGGGGCCGGTCGCGGCCCCCGTCGTTGTGCTGGCCGGTCACGCGAAGATCTCTTTGCCCTCCGGGCGGACTCCCCGAGCCCACTCCACGGCCCCCATGACCCGCTTGCCCTGGGGCTGCACCTCGCCCAGCTCGACCGCGTCGGTGGCGGTGCCGACGAGCACGCGGGACTTGCCCGCGGCGACCTCGCCGGGAGCCAGCCGCTCCCCGGGGACCGGCCGCACCGGGCCGAGCTTGATCCGCGCGCCCCTGAACTCGCTCCACGCGCCGGGGCCGGGCGTGCAGGCCCGGATCAGGCGATCGACGTGCATGGCCGGCTTGTCCCAGGCGACCCGGGCGTCGGCGACGTTGAGCTTGGGGGCGATGGTGACGCCGTCGGCCGGCTGCGGCCGGGCCTCCAGCGTGCCGTCCTCGACCCCGTCGAGCGTGGCGGCCAGCAGCCCCGCCCCGGACACCGCGAGCCGCTCCAGCAGCGCCCCGCTGGTGTCGTCGCGGCGGACCTCCTCGGTGACGACGCCGTAGACGGGCCCCGCGTCGAGCTCCTTGACGATCTGGAACGTGGTCGCGCCGGTGATCTCGTCGCCGTGCAGGACCGCGTGCTGGACGGGCGCGGCGCCGCGCCAGGCGGGCAGGATCGAGAAGTGCAGGTTGATCCAGCCGTGGCGGGGCACGTCGAGCGCGGACTGGGGCAGCAGCGCGCCGTAGGCCACCACGGGGCAGCAGTCGGGACCGATCTCCCGCAGCCGGTCGAGGAACGCGGGATCGCCGGCCTTCTGCGGGCGCAGCACCTCGATGCCCGCCTCCTCGGCGAGCTCGGCCACCGGCGAGGGGTGAACCTTGCGCCCGCGCCCGGACTGGGCGTCGGGCCGGGTGACGACGGCCACCACCTCGTGCCGGGGCGAGTCGATCAGGGTGCGCAGCGACGGCAGAGCCGTCTCGGGCGTGCCCGCGAAGACCAGACGCATGCTTGTCAGAGTGCCTTTCCGCCGGTCGCGTGCGGCGAGAACTTGACGACGGGCGCGGAGAGCCCGCTCCACTCGGCCTCGCGGACCGCCTTCATGGCGAGCTTGCGCTGCTTGGGGTCCATGCGGTCGATGAACAGGATGCCGTCGAGGTGGTCGGTCTCGTGCTGGAAGCATCGTGCCATGAGGTCGGTGCCCTCCAGCGTGACCGGCTCGCCGTGCATGTTGAAGCCCTTGGCCACGGCGCGCACGGCGCGCGGCGTCGGGAACGACAGCCCGGGGAAGGACAGGCAGCCCTCCTCGCCCTCCTCGTCCAGCTCGGACGACAGGTCGAGGTCGGGGTTGATCAGGTGGCCGAGCTGGTCGTCGACGTAGTAGGTGAACACCCGCAGGCCGACGCCGATCTGCGGGGCCGCGAGGCCCGCGCCCGGCGCGTCCATCATCGTGTCGGTGAGGTCTTTGACCAGCTTGCGGAGCTCCTTGTCGAAATCGACGACCGGGGCCGCCGGGGTGCGCAGCACCGGGTCTCCGAACAGCCGGATCGACTGGATCGCCAAAGGGGTCACTCCGTTTCGTCGCGAGGGATCAGCCCAGTTTAGTGTGCTGGAGCGAGCGGGCCTTCATCGCGGCTTTACGGGCGGCCTTGGCCACCGACTCGTCGTCGTGGCGGCCCGCCAGCAGGTCGAGCACGGCGATGGTGTCGGGGTGGCCGACGGCGGGCATCTCGGCGACGAGCTTGACGAGGTCTTCCGGCGGGTCGAGCCGCGCGGCGGCGGGCCCGGACAGGTGCAGCAGGGCCGCCAGGGAGTCGACCGCGAGCCAGGTGTGGTCCTCGGGGCCGAGCGACGGGGCCGGCAGGTCGCGGATGTGCAGCCAGGAGGCGGCGTAGCGGCGCAGGAGCGGCTCGTCGAGCGCCTCGCGTACGGGCGCCTCGGCCTCGGGACCCAGCTCCTCCAGGATCGCGCCCACCGCGCCGCGCTGCCCGGCGGTGCCGGAGGCGGCGATCGCGACGAGGTCGCGCGCGGCCGACTCGGGCGGCCGGCGCTCCAGCCACCCGGCGACGGCGCTCTGCGTGGCCGTGCCCTTGACCAGCGCCTCGACCAGCTCGGCGGCCGACAGGTCGGCGAAGACCTCCACCTCCTCGGCGGTCGGCGCGTCGTGCCCCTCACGCAGCAGGTCGCGGCGGACGGCCCACACCCCGAGCGGGGTGAGCGCGGTGCGCCCCGCGGGGGTCTGCTCGACCAGCCCGCAGTACGTGAGCAGCGACAGCGCCTCCAGCAGCTCGGCCGGCAGCGCGGCGGCCAGCCTGCGCATCTCGGCGGCCCCGGGGGCGCAGGCGACCTCGTGGGACTGGAGGATGCCGCGGGCGAGGTTGGCGGTGGCGACGCCGGAGCGTACGGAGTAGATGGTGGCGAGCATCTCGGCCAGGTGGCCGTCCACCACGGCCGAGCCGGTCAGGCCCTCGTCGGCGCGGTCGAGGACGTCCATGACCACGCCGTCCCAGAACTCCAGCGTGGCCTCGACCGTGAGCTGCATCGACAGCGGCCCCCGCGCGGCCCGTCCGGCCGTGATGCGCAGCAGGCCGGTGTTGACGGCGACGATCCAGACCAGGCGCAGCCGGGCGGCGCTCAGGCCGAACCGGGCGGCGGCGGCCGCCGCGTCGGACTCGCCGAGGTGCCCGTCGGGGCCGACGGCGCGCTCGCCCGTCCACGCGGTGAGCCTGATCGCGTCGGCCACGAGCGGCACCGCGGGGACCGCCCGGGCCAGCTCGGCGTCGGACGCCAGCAGGACCGGCGGGAAGGTCAGCGCTTCGTGCTCCTCGGCGGGAGCCGCCTCGGCCTGCCGTGGGGGCACGGCAGCCTGCTCATCGATCAGCTTGCGCAGCTCGGCGAGGTCGAAGACGTTGTTGGCCACTCACGAAACTTACTGCACGGCAGTCACATGAGCGTACTCAACGGATCGTCCGGGAGCGGGCCTTGAAGGCCGCCTTGCGGGCGGCCTTGGCGACCGTGCCGTCGGGGATCGAGCGTCCCAGCAGCTCCAGGACCTCGACGACGTCAGGGTGGTCGACCCGCCACATCTCCTCGATCATATGCGCCGGCGGACCGGACGCCGCCATGTTCTCGGCGAAGATCTCCGGATCCTCCTCGGCGGCCGGCATGGCGAGGGCGAGCATGTCCACGCTGACCCACAGCAGCTCGTCCTGGGTGAGCTGCGGCGCGGGCAGGCGGCGGGCGGCCAGCCAGTGGATGACGTGGGGGCGCAGCTCGGCGTCGTCGAGGTGATGGCGTACCTGGGGCTCGGCCTCGGCGCCGAGCCGGTCGACGATGGTGACGGCGATCCCGCGGGCCACGGCGGGCGCGCCGGAGGCGGCGGCCAGCAGCTCGCCGGCCGCCTCGCCGGGGGTGCGGCCGCTCAGCCAGCGGTCGATGTCGCCCTCGGCGAGCTCGGCGGGCACGCCTTCGAGCAGCCCCTGGATGAGTCCGAACGCGTCGGCCTCTGCCAGGTCGGGGGCGAGCGGGGCGTCGAGGCCGAGCGCGAGGTAGTGCTCGCGCAGGCCCCAGACGGCCAGCGGGGTGAGCTCGGCCTCGCCGTCCTCCACCCGCAGCAGGCCGCACCAGGACAGCCGGTCGAGCACGGCGTCCAGGTCGACCTCGCCGTCGCAGGACAGGTCGTCGAGGTAGTCGCCGATGACGCCGGCCGGCACCCGCACCTGGAGGCGGTAGAGCATGTCGAACAGGTCGTAGAGGCCCTCGTCCAGCTCGGCGGAGCCGGTGACCGAGCCGCGCGGGTCGCGTTCGAGAATGCCGGTGACGACGTCGGCCCACTCGCTCAGCGGCTCGCCGGCCCCCGGCAGTGGCCGCTCGCGCAGCATCGGGACGTCGCCCAGTGCGGCGGTCAGCTCCTCGGGCGGGGCGAGGCGGGCCGCGGGCAGCGGGGTGCAGCCGGGGCAGTCGCAGGGCGCCTCGCCGAGGTCGGGCACCTCGCCCGAGGGGATGGCGATCGACTGCTCCAGCGACTCGGGGCCGATGGAGCTGAACAGGCTCTTGGCCATGCCGAAGTTGGCGGTGTCGGCGAGCGCGTCGGACATGCGGGGCTCGATGTCGGCGATGTGCTCGCGCATGCGGGCCGCCCGTTCCTCGGGAACGGCGCCCGTCTCGGTGAGGTAGGCGACCAGGGTGCGGGCTGCGGCGATGGTCTCCGGGGCGCTCTCCGGAGGTGCGATGACCTTGCGCGGGTAGATGGACAGGAGCAGCTCGTCGAAGGTCTCCGGGGTGAAATCCCCTGGTTCGTTGACGTTGAGGTAGTCGCTGGCGTAGTCGCAGAGCAGGCGGACCTCGTCCGCGTCCACCTCGACTTCCCGCGCGCGCCCCCAGGCGCGCAGGTCGTCGATGGCTTGGTTCACCCATTCGATCGACACAGGGGCACGCTAACGGCTGGTCTCCGGATGAGCGAATCGGGGAAACGGTCTAAATCAGGTCGAGTGGGTCGACACTCACCCTCACGACATCCGGCGTCTTACGCGCCGCGCGTACCCCGCTGGCCCCCTTGAGCGCTGCCGCCAGCGCCGCACCACCGGTTCTGCGTACCCGGATCATGGCGCGTTCCTGGCCCTCGTCGTCGACCGGCACGGGACCGAGCACCTGCGCCTCGGCGGGCAGGTGGGCCTCGTCGATCATCTGCCGGACGGCGGCCGCCGGGCCGGTGAGCGTGGCCATCCGGACGGCGGGCGGGAAGCCCAGCTCGGTCCGGTCGGCCAGCTCGCGCTCGGCGTGCGTGATCGGGTCCCAGCGCACCAGAGCCTGTACGGCGGGCAGCGCGGCGTCGGCCAGCACCACCAGCTCCGCGCCGGGGCGCAGCAGGGCGGCGGCGTTCATCCAGCGGCGTACGGCCTCCTCGCCGGCCCGCAGGTCGGCCCGGCCGAGCAGCGCCCAGCCGTCCAGCAGGACGGCGGCGGCGTACCCTCCCTCGGCCACCGGCTCGGCCCCCGGCGTGGCGACGACCAGGGCACGGGAGCCGGGCACGGTCGCCAGCACGCCGTCCCGGCCGGACGTGCGCACGGGGATCGACGGGAAGGCCCGGCCCAGCTCCTCGGCGGTACGGCGGGCACCGATGACCACGGCCCGCAGGTGCGGGCTGCCGCACGACGGGCAGCGCCACGCGGCGTCCACCCGCCCGCACCAGCGGCAGTACGGCGCGGCATGCCCGCCACGCAGGGCCAGAGGCCCGTGACACGACGCGGCCGGCGTCCCCGCCAGTTCCAGCGGCAGAGCGGCACCGACCCCCTCACCAACGCCTCCCTGACCCGCATCACCGGCCCCCGGACGGGTCGGCCCGCCGGGGAAGCGGCGCTCGTCCTCCCCACCGCGCGCCGGATCCGCGGGCGAGCGGGATGGGCCGCCTGGGAGGTGAAGCACTTCCTGCCCGCCGCCGGTCACATCCGACGACGCAAGGGACGAACCACCCGGGAAGTGACGCACCTCCTGCCCACCACCGGACGGGCCCGACTGCGGGCGGGACGAACCCCCCGGGAAGTGATGCACATCCTGCCCACCACCGGCGAGGCCCGACGACACGCGGGACGGACCACCTGGGAGACGGCCCAGGTCCTGTCCACCACCCGCGCGCCCGCGCGCCTCTCCCCCGCCCCCCGAGAAGCCCGACGACGGGCCGGAGGCGGGGACGGCCGGGGACGCGTCCGCCCCGGGCGGGGCGAGGAGGGTGCGGGTGGGCGGGAGGACGCACCGGGCAGGCGTACGGCAGTGCCGGCAGGCCAGGGCGGGCAGGTAGCCGCGTCTCGGCACCTGGACCAGCACCGGCCCGCCGCCGTCCAGCCCGTGCCGCAGGGCGCGCCAGGCGAGGCTGGGCAGGCGGGCCTGCCGGGCGGCCTGGTCCTTGGCCAGTTCGGCGTCCTCGCCCGCGGGCCGCACGCGCGGCGCGAGGCTCCTGATCGTGGTCCTGGCCGCCACGATGGGACGGGCCCAGCGCCCGGCGACGAGCTGGGTGGCCTCGGCGGTACGGGCGTAGCCGCCGATCAGCATGGCCGCCCCGGTGCGGTGCGCGCGCAGGCCGAGCACCTCGCGCGCGTGCGGGTAGGGGGCCAGCCGTTCGGCGTGCAGGTCGTCGCCGTCGTCCCAGATCGCCACCAGCCCCAGCTCCGCGACCGGGGCGAACATGGCGGCCCGGGTGCCGACCACGGCCCGCACCTGGCCGCGCAGCACCTTCAGCCAGCGGCGGTACCGTTCGGCGGGGCCGAGGTCGGCGGTGAGCGCCACGTGCCTGCCCGGGCCGAGCATTCGGGCGAGCTCGGCGTCGGCCAGCGCCACGTCCTTGCCGTCGGGGACCACGACGACCGCTCCCCTGCCGCCGTCCAGCGTCGCCCCTACGGCCTCGGCCATGGGGCGGGCCCAGCCGAGAGCGCCGGGCAGCGCGGACCAGACGGCCCTGGGGGCTCTGCCGTGGCGAAGCGCGTCCAGGAAGGACGGCCCCATCGGATAGGCGTCCCAGGCGCTCTCCGCGCCCCGGGCACCTCCCGGGTCTCCGGCGCCTCCCGTATCTCCCGCGCCTCCTCCTGGACCCGCGCCTCCTCCTGGACCCGCGCCTCCTCCTGGACCCCCGGCGCCTCCCGGATCCCCGGCGCCTCCGGGATCCCCGGCGCCTTCCGAATTCCCGGCGCCTTCCGAGCTTCCGGCGCCTTCCGAGCTTCCGCCGCCCCCCGGATCCCCAATGCCTCCTGGACCCCCAGCTCCTTCCCCGTCCCGGGCACTCCCCGCGTCCTCGTCCTGGACGTCCGTCCCACCGGGGGCGTGGGGCGCCGTGGAACGGTCCGGCTTCGGGGTCTCGGCCTCGGCCTTGGCGTGGCGGGGCGGGATGGCGAGGCGGAGCACGTCGGTGAAGGTGCCCGCGTAGCGGTCGGCGACCGCCCTGGCCAGCCCGGCGATCTCGGGGGTCAGCACCCGCTCGGGGGACACCACGCGTTCGAGCGGCATGAGCCGCCCCTCATGGTCGCTCTCGTCCACCCGCTCCAGCAGGAACCCGTCGACCAGCTTGCCGGCGAACCGTACCCGCACCCGCACCCCGGGCTCGGCCGTCTCGTGCAGGGCGGCGGGCACCAGGTAGTCGAAGGGGCGGTCGAGGTGGGGCAGCGGGCTGTCCACGGCGACCCGGGCCACGGGCCGCTCGGGCGCGGGGACAACGGCGCCCTTGGTGTCCTTCGACGAGGCCGCGGGCCGCACGGCGTCGAGCGGCAGGAGGGCGTCGTCGGAGTCGGTCACGCATAACGTCTACCAGACCCGCTCACCCCGCCACGCCCGCCCGCACCTCGTCCCATGAGGGGGCGTCCGGCGAGGGGCAGGCGAATGCCCGGATCGCACCGAGTGGTGCCATCCGGGCTCGCGCAGGCGACGTCTCAGGAGGCGCCGCCCCTCAGGGCGGGCCTCCCGACGTCACCGGAGATCGGTCAGAGACCGGCGGCCGTGCGGAGCGCCTCGGCGCGGTCGGTGGACTCCCAGGAGAAGCCCTCACGCCCGAAGTGCCCGTAGGCGGCGGTCTCGGAGTAGATGGGCCGCAGCAGGTCGAGGTCGCGGATGATCGCCGCCGGCCGCAGGTCGAACACCTGGAGCACGGCGCCCTGGATCTGCTCCACCGGCAGCTTCTCGGTGCCGAAGCACTCGACGAACAGGCCGACCGGCTGCGCCTTGCCGATCGCGTAGGCCACCTGCACCTCGCAGCGGTCGGCGAGCCCGGCCGCGACGACGTTCTTGGCGACCCAGCGCATGGCGTAGGCGGCCGAGCGGTCGACCTTGGACGGGTCCTTGCCGGAGAACGCGCCGCCGCCGTGGCGGGCCATGCCGCCGTAGGTGTCGATGATGATCTTACGGCCGGTCAGGCCGGCGTCGCCCATGGGGCCGCCGATCTCGAAACGCCCGGTCGGGTTGACCAGCAGCCGGTAGCCCTCGACCGCGATCTCGAGGTCGGCGAGCACGGGGTCGACCACGTGCTCCTTGATGTCGGGCGTCAGCATCTCCTTGAGGTCGATCTCGGCCGCGTGCTGCGTCGAGACGACCACGGTGTCGAGGCGGACCGGCGTGTCGCCGTCGTACTCGATGGTGACCTGGGTCTTGCCGTCGGGGCGCAGGTAGGGGACGGTGCCGTCCTTGCGGACCTGCGACAGCCGCTGGGAGAGCCGGTGGGCCAGCGTGATCGGCAGCGGCATCAGCTCGGGGGTCTCGCGGCAGGCGTAGCCGAACATGAGGCCCTGGTCGCCCGCGCCCTGGCGGTCGAGCTCGTCGCCGTCACCGTCGACGCGGTGCTCGTAGGCGTCGTCGACGCCCTGCGCGATGTCCGGCGACTGGGCGCCGATGGACACCGACACGCCGCACGAGGCGCCGTCGAAACCCTTGTGGGAGGCGTCGTAGCCGATCTCGAGGATCTTCTCGCGGATGACGCCGGGGATGTCGACGTAGGTCTCGGTCGTGACCTCGCCTGCGACGTGGACCTGGCCAGTGGTGATCAGTGTCTCGACGGCGACCCGGCTCTTGGGGTCGTCCTTGAGCATGGCGTCGAGAATCGCGTCACTGATCTGGTCGGCGATCTTGTCCGGGTGGCCTTCGGTGACCGACTCGGAGGTGAACAGGCGACGTGACAACTCAGTGGCTCCTCAATGCAGCGGCTGCTGACGTATCGACGGCCCGGGACGGGACGCGCGCCAGGGCCTCGCCGAAGTCTAGCCCTACCGGGTGCCGGGTCGCGAAACCACGCCCCATCCGCGCGCTCGCGTCGCGTGAGTCACAGGTCCGGCAGCGGATCGTGGGGCAGCGTCTCGGGGGCGAACACCTCCGCGTCGGCCGCCGCCACGACCGCGGCGTACTCCTCGTCGAAGGCGAACATCATCGAGCCCAGTTCCAGGACCGGTCCGGGCAGGACGGGCCCGAGGCGGGTCCTGCGCGGGAACTCGGCGTACACGCCGATCGGGCGGTCGGTCCTGAGGGTGCGGGTGGCGAGCACCGCGATGGACGCCTCCGTGACGACGACGAGGAAGTGTCCCGTGCCCGCCGGTCCCACAGCGGATGCGGGGAACACGTAGTGGATGTCCCCCTGCCCCCCGAGCAACGTCCGGCACCGATCCCTGACAGCAGAACCCAGCGGCATTCCGTCCCCCTCCGCCCCAAGTATCCGCAGGCAGGGGGGAATGTCGCAACAGGTGATCGAGTAATCGATCTAACACGCTTTGTACGTTTTCGCCGCTTTTGTGGCACAGGTCACGGGAGTCGCACGGCCACCAGGTCCCAGACGGCGTCGGCCACGTCATCCTTGGGCCCGAGCGGCACCTCCACCGGCTCGCCCCCGGCGACCAGCACGGTGGCCGCGTTGTCGGGGGTGCCGAAGGCCCGGCCCTCCCCCACCTGGTTGACCACCAGCAGGTCGCAGCCCTTGCGGGCGAGCTTGGCCTGCCCGTTGGCGAGCACGTCGTGCGTCTCGGCGGCGAACCCGACGATGACCGCGGGCCCCATCGCCACGCGACCGTCCGCCGCAGGCCGGCCCGGCGCGGGTCCGTCCGCCGCAGGCCCCGCCGCCGCAGGCCCCGCCGCCGCAGGCCCCGCCGTTGCAGGACCGGCCGCCGCGTGAACCACCGGCGCGCGACCGGCCTCGGGGTGACCCGCGGCCTCGCGGGCCGCGCGGCGCAGTTCGCCCAGCTCGGCGAGGATGTCGGGGTTCTTGGTGAGGCGGATGGGCTCGGGCTCGCCGTCCGTCTTCTTGATCTTGATGTCGTGCCGGTCCGCGGGCCGGAAGTCGGCCACCGCGGCGGCCATGACGACGACGTCGGCCCCCTCCGACGCGGCCAGCACCGCCTCGCGCAGCTGGGCCGCCGACTCCACCCGGACGACCGTGGCCCCGGCCGGGTCGGGCAGCGCGACGTTGGCGGCCACCAGCGTGACCTCCGCGCCGCGCGCCGCCGCCGTGCGGGCCAGGGCGTAGCCCTGCAGCCCGGTCGAGCGGTTGCCGAGGAACCTGACGGGGTCGATGGCCTCGCGGGTGCCGCCGGCGGACACCACGACCCGGCGCCCGGCCAGGTCGCGCGGCCTGCCGCGCAGCACGCGCAGGCAGACCTGGAAGATCTCGGCGGGGTCGGGCAGCCGCCCGGGGCCGGTGTCGGCGCCGGTGAGCCGCCCGACGGCGGGATCGAGGACGATCGCGCCGCGCTCGCGCAGCGTGGCGACGTTGGCGCGGGTGGCGGGATGCTGCCACATCTCGGTGTGCATCGCGGGCGCGAAGACGACCGGGCACGTCGCGGTGAGCAACGTGTTGGTGAGCAGGTCGCCGGCCAGCCCGTGCGCCGCCTTGGCGAGCAGGTCGGCGGTCGCCGGCGCCACCACGACGAGATCGGCGCTCTTGCCGATCCGCACGTGGGGCACCTGATGGACGTCGTCCCACACCTCGGCCGACACGGGGTTGCCCGACAGGGCGGCCCAGGTGGGCGCGCCCACGAAATTCAGGGCCTCGCGGGTCGGGACGACCCGCACCTCGTGACCGGACTCGGTGAACAGCCTCAGCAGCTCGCACGCCTTGTATGCGGCGATGCCGCCGCTGACGCCCAGGACGACCTTCATCGAAGGGTCAGGCCGCGCCCTCGATGGGCTCGGCGGTCAGCAGCCCTTCGGAGACCTCGCGCAGCGCGATGGACAGCGGCTTCTCCTGGGCGTGCGTCTCGACCAGCGGTCCGACGTATTCCAGCAGGCCCTCGCCGAGCTGCGAGTAGTAGGCGTTGATCTGGCGAGCACGCTTGGCGCCCATGATCACCAGGGAGTATTTGCTGTCGACGATGTCGAGCAGCGCGTCGATCGGCGGGTTGGTGATGCCCTCCGCGGCCGCAACGGTGCCTGCCACGATGTCAGACCTCTCGTTTGGTGGTAGTCGTGACCCCCTGAGGGTCAGTCATCAAGGCTATCAGCCGGTCGCACACGTCCTGGACACTCGTGTTGACCAATGTCAGGTCGAACTCCGGCTCGGCGGCCATCTCGACGCGTCCCGCCTCCAGCCGGCGCGCGATGACGTCCTCCGGCTCGGTGCCGCGCCCGCGCAGCCGCTTCTCCAGCTCCTCCCAGGTGGGCGGGGCCAGGAACACCAGCAGGGCCTCCGGCATGGTGCGGCGCACCTGCCTGGCGCCCTCCAGGTCGATCTCCAGCAGGGTGGGGACACCCTCGGCGAGCTTCTTCAGTACCGGCTCGCGCGGCGTGCCGTAGCGGTTGCCCGCGAACTCCGCCCACTCCAGCAGCTCGCCCGACTCCACCAGCCGGTCGAACTCCTCGCCGTCGGCGAAGAAGTAGTGGACCCCGTTGACCTCGCCGGGCCGTGGGCTCCTGGTGGTCACCGAGACCGACAGCCACACCTCGGGGTGTGCCCGCCGGAGCTCGGCGACGACCGTGGACTTGCCGACGCCCGACGGCCCCGACAGGACCGTCAGGCGTCGTTCGTTCATGGGCAGGAATCCGACCTCCGCCCCCGGCCCGACCGCCTCGTGGGCACGTGCACCGCCGGACCAGGACCTGTCGGTCACTTTCCTACCCCCCGTTGAACCCGCGTTTCCGTGTGGAACCGAGATTAGCTCTCGTTGCCACCGAACTCGCGCTCGAGGGAGGCCCTCTGGTTCGCGCCGAGGCCCCGTACGCGACGGGACTCGGCGATGGCAAGCCGCTCCATGAGCTGCTTGGCGCGGACCTTGCCCACGCCGGGGAGTGATTCCAACAGAGCCGACACCTTCATCTTGCCGATGACGTCGTCGGTCTGCCCATCCTTGAGCACCTCAGCCAGAGAAACCGCGCCATGCTTGAGCCGGTTCTTGACCTCGGCACGCTCTTTACGGGCCTTGGCAGCCTTCTCCAGGGCTGCGGCGCGCTGCTCAGGGGTCAGGGGAGGAAGAGCCACGCCGGGTCACCTCGAATTTCTGTCGATGTACTCGGACGGGAAGGGAAACTAGCTGGTCATCGCCCCCTAAGCAACGCCAAGAGCAGTTTCTCTCCTCACAAAATCCACTTCATCACTGTCCGTGACAGTAAAATCACACAGTGCTGATCAAATCGCCCTCACATCCGCGTACGGACGTCCGATCCCGCCGATGTCGCGAAACGCAGCGGTGATCGTGTCCCCGCGCCGGGCCGATGTCCGAAACCCCATCCCCACCAGGCCCGAAACCTGCTTTGATCTTGGGATGACGCCCCGCTATGATCTTGCCGGACAGGCCGCACCGGCCCGTGCCCCGGTGTGTCCCGTCAGGACGCGCGCCGCAGCGAGGCGGCGATCGCGGCGGCGGCCGCACCCGGGTCCGGGGAGCCGGTGATGGGCCGGCCGATGACGAGCAGGTCCGCGCCGTCGGCGAGAGCCTGCTCCGGCGTCGCCACCCGCGCCTGGTCCTGCACGTCCGCGCCGACGGGCCGCACGCCGGGCGTGATGAGGGTGATGCCCTCCCCCACCTCACGCCGCACGGCCGACACCTCGTGCGGCGAGCACACCAGCGCGGTGGCTCCCGCCTCCACCGACAGCGCCGCGAGGCGGCGCACCGCGTCGCCGGCCGGGCCGCGGAGCCCGATGCGCTCCAGGTCGGCCTCGTCCAGCGAGGTCAGCACGGTGACCGCGGCGATCGCCGTGTGCGGCGCGGCCTCGACCGCGGCGCGGATCATCGCCGGGCCGCCGCCCGCGTGCACGGTCAGGATGGCCGGCCGCAGGCGGGCGACCGCGCGGGCGGCGCCGGAGACGGTGTTGGGGATGTCGTGCAGCTTCAGGTCGAGGAACACCTGCACGCCGCTGGCGCCGCGCACGGAGGCGATCACGTCGGGGCCGTAGCGCAGGTAGAGCTCCAGGCCCACCTTGACCGTGCTGACGTGCGGAGTCACCAGCGACGCCCAGCGCGCGGCGGTCTCCAGGTCAGGGGCGTCGAGTGCGACGGCGATCGGTGCGGGGGTCAAGTCGTGCTCTCCTCGGTCGTTCGGTCGTGGTTCAGAGGCGTAGTGGTCAGAGGGGCGCGTCATAGCGCGCTCTCCTCGGTGTCGACGAGCAGGTGCCGGGGTGCGCTCCCCGGCGGCCGGTGGGCCAGCCCGACGGCGTCGGCGAGCCGCTGGAACCCGCGGGCCCGCAGGAGGTCCTCAAGCTCACGCTCGATGCGCAGGCAGGCGTAGGGGTCGTGGAACAGCGCGGTGCCCACGCCGACCACGCAGGCGCCCGCCAGGACGAGCTGGAAGGCGTCCCTGCCGGTCATGACGCCCCCGATGCCGATGAGCGGCACCCCGGGCAGCGCGGCGTGCACCTGCCACACGCAGCGTACGGCGAGCGGCAGGATGGCCGGCCCGGACAGCCCGCCGGTGACGGCGGCGAGCGACGGGCGCAGGGCCTCGGTGTCGATGGCCATGCCGAGCGGGTTGTTGATCATGGACAGCGCGTCGGCGCCGGCGTCCACGCAGGCCCGCGCCACGGACACGATGTCGGCCACGTCGGGGGCGAGCTTGGCCACGACCGGCACGTCGTAGCGCATGATCGAGCGTACGGAGGCGATGACCTCGGCGGCGGCGCTGCCCTCGCGGGCGAAGATCCGGCCGCGGTCCTCGATGTTGGGGCAGGAGAGGTTGACCTCCAGCGCGGTGACGCCGGGCGCGTCGGCGAGCCTGCGGGCCAGCTCGGAGTACTCGGCGACGGTGCCGCCGCCGATGGAGACGATGGTCTTGATGCCGCGCTGGGCCAGCCAGGGCAGCTCGCGCTCCAGGAACGCCTCGATGCCCGGCCCCTGCAGCCCGACCGCGTTGAGCATGCCCGAGGGCGTCTCGGCCATGCGGGGCGTGGGCCGGCCGGCGCGCGGCGCCATGGTGATGGAGCGGGTGGTGAGGGCGCCGAGCCGGTGCAGGTCGAAGAACTGGGCCAGCTCCCGCCCCGAGGAGGCGCACCCGGCGGCCGTGGTGATCGGGTTGGCGAGCTCCACGTGCGCCAGGAATGTACGCATATCAACTGACATGTCGCGCACCGCCTCCGGGGGCGCCGAGCGCGTCGAACGGGATCGTTCCCACGTCCTCGAACCGCACCCGCTCCCCCCGGAACACCGGCCCCTCCGCGCACGCCCGGACCATCCTGGTCGCCCCGTCCTCCCCGATGACCGGGATCACACACGTCATGCACACCCCGATGCCGCAGGCCATCCGCTCCTCGACGGCCACCTGCACCGGGATGTCGAACTCCATGCCCACCGCCGTCACCGCCCGCAGCGTCTCCATCGGCCCGCAGGCGTAGACCGCGTCGGCACGGGTGTCGGCGATCACCGAAGGCAGCGCGTCGGTGACCTTGCCGCGCAGCCCGAGCGAGCCGTCCTCGGTGGTCAGCGTCGTCGTCTCGGCGATGCGGCGGGCCCGCATCGCGCCGAAGACCCGCTCGGCGCCCGCGCCGCCCAGCACGAAGTCGACCCGGCAGCCGCGCGCCAGCAGCGCGTCGGCCAGCGGGAACAGCACGGCCGAGCCGTACTCGGCGCCCACCAGCACGCAGTGCGCCGGGTCACGGGGCAGCGGGAAGGGGCGGCCGAGCGGCCCGACCAGGTCGAGCGTGTCGCGGGCGCGCCGCTCGGCCAGCCAGGCCGTGCCCCGGCCGCGTACGGTGAAGACCAGCTCGACCGTGCCGCCGTAGTCGGACTTGACGTCGTGGACGGAGAACGCGCGCCGCGTCACCATCGACGTGTGCCCGCCGCCCACGGCCACGGAGACGAAGTGACCGGGGCGGAAGCGCTCGGCGATGCCGGGCGCGACCACCGTCAGCGCATGGTAGGCGTCGACCCGGCGCGTCGTCAGCACCGTGCCCGTCACCTGCACCGGTGTGCCGGCCAGTCGTCTTCACCTCCCCTGCGGGGCTCAGCCCCGCAGCGCCTGCCCGTGCTCCTGGAGCGACCGTACGCCCACGTCGCCGCGTACGATCGCCTGGATGCCCGCCGCCGCGGCCGCGAGCCCCGCGACGGTCGTGATGCACGGGATGCCCCGCAGCACCGCGGCGGTGCGGATCTCGTAGCCGTCGAGACGCGGCCCCGACTGGCCCGGGCTGCCGAAGGGCGTGTTGACGATGAGGTCGACCTCGCCGTCGAGGATGGCGCGCACGCTCGTCGGCTCACCTCCCGGGCCCGGCCCCTCGCTGTGCTTGCGCACGATCTTGGCATGGACGCCGTTGCGGCGCAGCACCTCGGCGGTGCCCTCGGTGGCGAGGATCTCGAAGCCGAGATCCGCCAGAGCCTTCACAGGGAAGATCATCGCACGCTTGTCGCGGTTGGCCACGGACACGAACGCGCGTCCCTTGGTCGGAAGTTCGCCGTACGCGGCCGCCTGCGACTTGGCGAAGGCGATGCCGAAGAACGCGTCGATGCCCATGACCTCGCCCGTGGAGCGCATCTCAGGCCCGAGCACGATGTCGACGCCGCGGAAGCGGTTGAACGGCAGCACCGCCTCCTTGACCGCGATCGCGGCGTCGAGCGGCAGCGTGCCGCCGTCGCCCTCGGCCGGCAGCATGCCCTCGGCGCGCAGCGAGGCGATCGACGCGCCCAGCATCACCCTGGCCGCCGCCTTCGCCAGCGGCACGGCCGTGGCCTTGGACACGAACGGCACGGTGCGCGAGGCCCGCGGGTTGGCCTCCAGGACGTAGAGGACGCCGGCCGACATCGCGTACTGGACGTTGAGCAGCCCGCGCACGCCCACGCCCCGCGCGATGGCCTCGGTGGCCGCGCGGATGCGCTTGATGTCGTGGCCGCCGAGCGTGATGGGCGGCAGGGCGCACGCCGAGTCGCCGGAGTGGATGCCGGCCTCCTCGATGTGCTCCATGACGCCGCCGAGGTAGAGCTCCTCGCCGTCGTAGAGCGCGTCCACGTCGATCTCGATGGCCTCGTCGAGGAACTTGTCGACGAGCACCGGGTGGCCGCCCTCCTGGGCCGCCATGTAGGTGCTCAGCGTCTGCTCGTCGTACACGATGGCCATGCCGGCCCCGCCCAGCACGTACGAGGGCCGCACCAGCACCGGATAGCCGATCTCGTCGGCGATCTCCTTGGCCTCGGCCACCGTGAGCGCGGTGCCGTGCTTCGGCGCCGGCAGCCCGGCCTCGGCCAGCACCCGCCCGAACGCGCCGCGCTCCTCGGCGAGGTGGATGGACTCCGGCGAGGTGCCGACGACGGGCACGCCGGCGTCCTTGAGCGCCTGCGCGAGCCCGAGCGGCGTCTGCCCGCCGAGCTGCACGATCACGCCCACGACGGGCCCGGTCTGCTGCTCGGCGTGGACCACCTCCAGGACGTCCTCCAGGGTGAGCGGCTCGAAGTAGAGCCGGTCGGAGGTGTCGTAGTCGGTGGAGACGGTCTCGGGGTTGCAGTTGACCATGACGGTCTCGAACCCGGCCCGCGACAGCTCGAACGAGGCGTGCACGCAGGCGTAGTCGAACTCGATGCCCTGGCCGATGCGGTTGGGCCCGGAGCCGAGGATGATGACCTTGCGCCGCTCACCGTAGGGGACCTCGTTCTCCTCGTCGTACGTCGAGTAGAGGTAGGGGGTTTTGGCGGCGAACTCGGCGGCGCAGGTGTCGACGGTGTTGTAGACGGGCCGCAGCGCGAGGGCGTGCCGCAGGTCGCGCACCCGCGCCTCGTCGATGCCGCGGATCTCGCCGAGCTGCGCGTCGCTGAAGCCGTGGCGCTTGGCGCGGCCCAGCACCTCGGCGGTCAGCTCGGGCGCCGCGGCGACGGCCGCGGCCTCCTCGTCGAGCAGGAAGAGCTGGTCGATGAACCACGGGTCGACGCTCGTGGCCGCGAAAAGCTCCTCGGGCGTGGCGCCGGCCCTGATGGCCTGCTGCATGGTGCGCAGGCGGCCGTCGTGCGGGGTGCGGCAGGCGGCCAGCAGCTCGTCCTTGTCGCCGGGCTCGCCCGCCCAGGTGAAGGCGGAGTCCTTCTTCTCCATGGAGCGCAGCGCCTTCTGGAGCGCCTCGGGGAAGGAGCGGCCGATGGCCATCGCCTCGCCCACGGACTTCATGTGCGTGGTGAGCGTGGGGTCGGCGCCGCGGAACTTCTCGAAGGCGAAGCGCGGCACCTTGACCACGATGTAGTCGAGGGTCGGCTCGAAGGAGGCCGGGGTCTCCTTGGTGATGTCGTTGGGGATCTCGTCGAGGGTGTAGCCGATGGCCAGCTTGGCGGCGATCTTGGCGATCGGGAAGCCGGTGGCCTTGGAGGCGAGCGCGGACGAGCGCGACACGCGCGGGTTCATCTCGATGACGATCATGCGGCCGGTGCGCGGGTCGACCGCGAACTGGATGTTGCAGCCGCCGGTGTCGACGCCGACCTCGCGGATGACCGCGATGGCGACGTCGCGCATGTTCTGGTATTCGCGGTCGGTCAGGGTCAGCGCGGGCGCGACGGTGACGCTGTCGCCGGTGTGGACGCCCATCGGGTCGATGTTCTCGATGGAGCACACGATGACGACGTTGTCGGCCTTGTCGCGCATGACCTCCAGCTCGTACTCCTTCCAGCCGAGGATGGACTCCTCCAGGAGCACCTCGGTGGTCGGCGAGGCGTCGAGGCCGGCGCCGGCGATGCGGCGCAGGTCGTCCTCGGTGTAGGCGAAGCCGGAGCCGGCGCCGCCCATCGTGAACGAGGGCCGCACCACCAGTGGGTAGCCGAGCTCGGCCGCGCCGGCCAGCACCTCGTCCATGGTGTGGCAGATGACCGAGCGGGCGGACTCGGCGTTGAGCCCGTGCTCGCGGGCGACCTTGGCGACGATCTCCTTGAACCGCTCGCGGTTCTCGCCCGCCTGGATCGCGTCGAAGTCGGCGCCGATCAGCTCGACGCCGTACGTCTCCAGCACGCCCGACTCGTGCAGCGCGACCGCCGTGTTGAGCGCGGTCTGGCCGCCGAGGGTGGGCAGCAGCGCGTCGGGCCGCTCCTTGGCGATGATCTTCTCGACGAACTCCGGGGTGATCGGCTCGACGTAGGTGGCGTCGGCGAACTCGGGGTCGGTCATGATCGTGGCCGGGTTGCTGTTGACCAGGATGACGCGGAAGCCCTCGGCCCGCAGCACCCGGCACGCCTGGGTGCCCGAGTAGTCGAACTCGCACGCCTGGCCGATCACGATCGGCCCCGAGCCGATCACCAGGACCGACCTGATGTCCTCACGCTTGGGCACGGCTCATGACCTCGCAAAACTCGTCGAAAAGGTAGGCGGCGTCGTGCGGACCCGCCGCGGCCTCCGGGTGGTACTGGACGCTGAACGCGCTGCCGTCGAGCAGGCGCAGCCCCTCCACGCAGCGGTCGTTGAGGTTGACGTGGCTGACCTCGGCCTCGCCGTAAGGGGTCGCGAACGGCCCGTCGAGCGGCGCGTCCACCGCGAACCCGTGGTTGTGCGCGGAGATCTCCACCTTGCCGGTGCGTACGTCCTGGACCGGCTGGTTGACGCCCCGGTGGCCGTAGCGCAGCTTGTAGGTGGACAGCCCGAGCGCCCGGCCGAAGATCTGGTTGCCGAAGCAGATGCCGAAGAACGGCACCTTCGCCTCCAGCACCCGGCGCAGCGTGGTGACGTCCACGGTGGCGGGGTCGCCGGGGCCGTTGGACAGGAACACCCCGTCCGGCCGCACGGCCATGATCTGCTCGAAGGTGGCGTCTGCGGGCAGCACGTGCACCTCGCAGCCGCGCTCGGCCATGCGCTGCGGGGTCATGCCCTTGATGCCGAGGTCGACGGCGGCGACGGTGAACCGCTTGGCGCCGATCGCGGGCACGACGTACGGCTCGGTCGTGGCGACCTCGCCGGCGAGGGCGGCGCCCTCCATGCGCGGCGCCTGCCTGACCCGCTCGGCCAGCTCCTCGACCGGCACGGCGGGGGCGGTGAAGATGCCCGCCCGCATGGCGCCGCGCTCGCGCAGGTGGCGGGTCAGGGCGCGGGTGCCGGGGATCGCGATGCCGACGACGCCCTGCTCCTTGAGGTAGTCGTCCAGCGAGCGGTTGGCCCGCCAGCTGGAGACGACCCGCGACGGCTCGCGCACGACGTAGCCGGCGACCCAGACGCGGCGGGACTCGGGGTCCTCGTCGTTGACGCCGGTGTTGCCGATGTGCGGCGCCGTCATGGCGACGATCTGCCGGTGGTAGGAGGGGTCGGTGAGGGTCTCCTGGTAGCCGGTCATGCCGGTGTTGAAGACCATCTCGCCGAACGTCTCGCCTTCGGCTCCGTAGGCGGTTCCGTGGAAGACACGGCCGTCTTCCAGTACGAGCACGGCGGGCGTGTTCAAACCAGCTTCCCTTCGAGAACGGTCGGCCTGCCCCGCAGGAACGTGGCCACCACCCTGCCGGGCAGCGTCATGCCCTCGTAGGGGGTGTTCCTGCTCTTGGACGCGAAGGCGGAGGGATCCACCTCGGTCCGCGCGGACGGGTCGTACAGCGTGATGTTGGCCGGAGCGCCTTGCTCCAGCGGCTGCCCCTGGCCGGAGAGCCGCCCGATGCGCGCGGGCGCGGCGCTCATGCGCTGGGCGACGCCCGCCCAGTCGAGCAGCCCGGTCTCCACCATGGCCTCCTGGACGACGCTGAGCGCGGTCTCCAGGCCGACCATGCCCATGGCCGCGGCCGACCACTCGGTCTCCTTGTCCTCGACCGGGTGGGGCGCGTGGTCGGTGGCGACGATGTCGATCGTGCCGTCGGCCAGCGCCGCGCGCAGCGCCTCGACGTCGGCGCGGGTGCGGAGCGGCGGGTTGACCTTGTAGATGGGGTTGTAGGCGCCCACCGGGGAGTCCTCGACGAGGTCGTCGGTGAGCAGCAGGTGGTGGGGGGTCACCTCGGCGGTGACGTCCCAGCCCTTGGACTTGGCCCAGCGGATGATCTCGACGGAGCCGGCCGTGGAGACGTGGCAGACGTGCAGGCGGGAGCCGACGTGCGCGGCCAGCAGGCAGTCGCGGGCGATGATCGCCTCCTCGGCGACCGCGGGCCAGCCGGTCAGCCCGAGCCGGCCGGAGACGACGCCCTCGTTCATCTGGGCGCCCTGGGTCAGGCGCGGCTCCTGGGCGTGCTGGGCGACGACGCCGTCGAACGCCTTGACGTACTCCAGGGCGCGGCGCATGAGGACCGCGTCGTCCACGCAGCGGCCGTCGTCGGAGAAGACCCGCACCCGGGCCGCCGAGTCGGCCATCGCGCCGAGCTCGGCGAGCTGGCGGCCCTCCAGGCCGACGGTGACGGCCCCGACCGGGTGCACGTCGCAGTGGCCGAACTCGCGGCCGAGCCGCCACACCTGCTCGACCACGCCGGCGGTGTCGGCGACGGGCGAGGTGTTGGCCATGGCGTGCACGGCGGTGTAGCCGCCGCGGGCGGCGGAGCGGGTGCCGGTCTGCACGGTCTCGGCGTCCTCGCGGCCGGGCTCGCGCAGGTGGGTGTGCAGGTCGACCAGGCCGGGCAGCGCGACGGCGCCCCCGCCGTCGATCTCCTCGCCGCCGCTCAGCCCCTGGCCGATCTCGGCGATCACGCCCTGGTCGATCCTGATGTCGGCGGGCTCGCCGCCGAGGATCCTGACGTTCTTGACGACGATCATGCGGTCTCTCCCCCGAGCAGCAGGTAAAGGACGGCCATCCGGATGGTCACGCCGTTGGCGACCTGCTCCACGATGGTGGACCGGGCCGAGTCGGCCACCTCGGCGGCGATCTCCATGCCCCGGTTCATCGGGCCGGGGTGCATGACGATGGCCTCGTCCGGCATCTTGGCGAAGCGGTCGCGGTCGAGCCCGTAGCGGCGGGAGTATTCGCGCTCGCTCGGGAAGTACGCGGCGTTCATCCGCTCCTTCTGCACCCGCAGCATCATGACCACGTCGGACTTGGGCAGCACCGCGTCGAGGTCGTAGGAGACCTCGCACGGCCAGTCGCCGACCGAGACCGGCAGCAGCGTGGGCGGCGCGACCAGGGTGACCTCGGCGCCGAGCGTGTGCAGCAGCAGCACGTTGGAGCGGGCGACCCGGCTGTGCAGGATGTCGCCCACGACCGTGATCCTGCGGCCTTCGAGACCGCCGAGGCGGCGGCGCATGGAGAAGGCGTCGAGCAGCGCCTGCGTGGGGTGCTCGTGGGTGCCGTCGCCGGCGTTGACGACGCTGCCGTGGACCCAGTTGGCCAGGCGGTGCGGCGCGCCGGAGGCGCCGTGGCGGATGACGACCGCGTCGGCGCCCATGGCCTCCAGGGTGAGCGCGGTGTCCTTGAGCGACTCGCCCTTGGACACGCTCGACCCCTTGGCCGAGA
This sequence comes from Nonomuraea sp. LP-02, assembly GCF_036289125.1. Taxonomy (NCBI): domain Bacteria; kingdom Bacillati; phylum Actinomycetota; class Actinomycetes; order Streptosporangiales; family Streptosporangiaceae; genus Nonomuraea; species Nonomuraea sp. LP-02. Next base: position 3,172,742 of record NZ_JAXCLK010000001.1, read on the forward strand.
AGTTGATGACGTCGGCGGACAGCCGCTTGGCCGCCGCCTCGAACGAGATGCGGGTGCGGGTGGAGTCCTCGAAGAACAGGTTGACCACGGTGCGGCCGCGCAGCGTCGGCAGCTTCTTGATGGAACGTTCCGAGACCCTCGCCAGCTCCTCGGCGGTGTCGAGGATGAGCAGCGCGTCGTCCTTGGACAGGTCGCCCGCGGAGATGAGGTGACGGTTCACCTGGATTCCTCCTTCGCCGGCAGGCCCTTCATGAGCAGCACCGCGTCACGCCCGTCGGTCTCCTGCAGGTAGACCCTGACCTTCTCGCTCTTGGCGGTGGGGAGGTTCTTGCCGACGTAGTCGGCGCGGATGGGCAGCTCGCGGTGGCCGCGGTCGACCAGCGTGGCGAGCTGGACGGCGGTCGGGCGGCCGAGGTCGTTGAGCGCGTCGAGCGCGGCGCGGACGGTGCGGCCGGAGTAGAGGACGTCGTCGACCAGGACGACGATCTTGCCGTCGACGCCGTCGGGCGGCAGCTCGGTGCGGCCGAGCGGACGGGCGGGCCTGAGCCGCAGGTCGTCGCGGTACATGGTGACGTCGACGAAGCCGACGGGGATCTTGACGCCCTCGAACTGCTCGATGCGGTCGCCGAGGCGGCGGGCCAGGGTGGCGCCGCGGGTGGGAATGCCGAGAAGGACGACGTCGTCGCCGCCCTTGGTGCGTTCGAGGATCTCGTGCGCGATGCGGGTCAGCGCCCGGTGGACGTCGGGGGCCTCAAGGACCGCCCGCGCATCGGCCCGCGGCTCGGGCCGGGAGTCGGACATGACGAAACTCACCGCCTTTCCCGCCTCACGGGACGGGTCATTAAAGGGTGTTGGCCGTGACACACAGTACCAGGGGCTACCAGGTACGACGTGAGCGCCCCGTGGTGCGCCGGGCGTGGCGCGGCGTGAGATCGGCCATCGCACGGGGATACCGCAAGGATGACATTTCACGTCGATTCGGAGGTCGGGCGGCTCCGGCAGGTCCTCCTGCACAAGCCCGACCTCGCGCTCAAACGACTCACCCCCGGCAACAAGGACGCGTTCCTGTTCGACGACGTGCTGTGGGTGCAGCGCGCGATGGAGGAACACGAGGAGTTCCAGCAGGTGCTGCGCTCGCGGGGCGTCGTCATCCACATGCTCGACGACCTCCTGCGCGAGACGGTCGAGATCCCGGAGGCCCGCAAGCACATCCTCGACGCCGTCGTGGACGAGCGCTGGCTCGGGCCGGTGGCGATCGACGACATCCGCAACACCCTGGACGGCATGGACTCCGCGACGCTCCAGGTCTACCTGACCGGCGGCATCACCAAGGGCGAGCTGGCCGAGCTGGGGTGCGCGCCGCAGTCGGTGACCTTCCACGCCATGGGCGAGCACGACTTCATCCTGCCGCCGCTGCCGAACCACCTGTTCACCCGCGACCCCTCCTGCTGGGTGTACGACGGCGTCGCGATCAACGCGATGCGCAGGAAGGCCCGCATGCGCGAGACGGTCAACATGGAGGCCGTCTACATGTTCCACCCGATGTTCGCGGCCGGCTTCGACCGGCCCGGCCAGGGCGGCTTCCACTGCTGGACGCCGGGGCACGCGGCCGCGCCCGCCACCATGGAGGGCGGCGACGTGCTGGTGCTCGGCCGCGGCGCGGTCCTGGTCGGGCTGAGCGAGCGCACCCGGCCGCAGGCGGTGGAGATGCTGGCGCGGCGGCTGTTCCGCGCCGGGGCGGCGAACCGGATCGTGGCCGTGGACATGCCGAAGGCGCGGGCGTTCATGCATCTCGACACCGTGATGACGATGCTCGACGAGGGGGTGTTCACCCAGTACGCGGGCCTCGGGATGCTGCCCGCGTACACGATCGAGCCCGGCCGCACCGCCAAGGAGCTCAGGTTCACGGACCATCCGCCCGAGGACATGCACAAGGCCATCGCGCACGCGCTGGACCTGCCGGAGATCACGGTGCTGAGCGCGGCGCAGGACGTGCGGGCGGCGGCCCGAGAGCAGTGGGACGACGGCTGCAACGGCCTGGCGCTGGAGCCCGGCGTGGTCGTCGCCTACGAGCGCAACACCACGACGAACGCCTACCTGCGCGACCACGGCATCGAGGTGATCACCATCAGGGGCAGCGAGCTGGGACGGGGCCGCGGCGGGCCGCGCTGCATGAGCTGCCCGCTCGAACGCGACGGCATCTAGAGGGCCCGCCGGGGGGCCGGCGGGGCCCGCGCATACTCGGCCGGTCCTCGGGCACGATCCGGTCACGCCGGCGCGGACGACGCCGCCGGCCGGCACGTTGCGCGGGGGGCAGGGGGTGGGGCGGATGACGCCGGTCGGGCGGCTCTTCCGCACCAAGCCCACCGAGCGGATCGTGGCCGAGGGCGGCCACGGCGAGGGCGGCGAGCTGCGGCGGACGATGTCGCTGTGGCAGCTCACGCTGTTCAGCGTGGGCGCGACGCTCGGCACCGGCATCTTCGTCATCCTCGGGCAGGCGGTGCCCAAGGCGGGCCCGGCCGTGGTGCTGTCGTTCGTGCTGGCGGCGTTCACGGCGCTGCTGTCGGCCCTGTCGTACGCGGAGCTGGCCGGGACGATCCCCGTGTCCGGCTCGTCGTACTCGTACGCGTACGCGACGATGGGCGAGCTGGTGGCCTGGGTGTGCGGCTGGTGCCTGATGCTGGAGTACGCCGTGTCCGTGGCGGCCGTGGCCGTCGGGTGGGGCGACTACCTCAACGCGTTCCTGCGCTCGCTGGCCGGCTTCGAGCTGCCGGCGGCGATCACCCGCTCCCCCGGCCAGGACGGCGGCGTGGTCAACCTTCCCGCGATCCTCATCGTGGCGCTGGCGACCTGGCTGCTGCTGCACGGGGCGTCGGAGAGCGCGCGGGCCAACGTCGTCTTCGTGCTGATCAAGGTGGCGGTGCTGCTGTTCTTCTGCGCGGTGGCGTTCACGGCCTTCCGGTCGGGCAACATGACGCCGTTCGCGCCGCTGGGGGTGGCGGGGGTGACCGCGGCGGCCTCGCAGGTGTTCTTCTCCTACATCGGCTTCGACGCGGCCTCCACGGCCGGCGAGGAGGCGCGCAACCCGCGGCGCGACCTGCCGCTGGCGATCATCCTGTCGCTGGCCGTCGTGACCGCCGTGTACGTGCTGGTGGCGGTGGCCTCCGTGGGAGCCAGGCCGTGGACGGAGTTCGGCGCGAGCTCGGAGGCGAGCCTGTCGGCCATCGCGGACCTGGCCGTGGGAGCGACCTGGCCGGGGCTGATCATCTCGTTCGGCGCGGTCGTGGCCATCGCCAGCGTCGTGCTGACCGTTCTCTATGGGCAGACCCGCATCCTGTTCGCGATGTCGCGCGACGGGCTCGTCCCGCGCGTGTTCCAGCGGGTGGATCCGCGCCGGCAGGTGCCGGTCGCCAACACCCTCATCGTGGCCGTGTTCGTGTCGGTGCTGGCCGGGCTGGTGCCTCTGGGGCAGCTCGCCGAGGCCACCAGCATCGGCACGCTGTTCGCCTTCGCGCTGGTCAACGTGGGCGTGGTGGTGCTGCGGCGGCGCCGGCCCGACCTGCCGCGCGGCTTTCGCGTCCCGTTCTTCCCGCTCACGCCGGTGCTGGGGGCCGTCATGTGCGTGCTGGTGATGGCGGGGCTGGCCGGGGTGACCTGGGCGGCGTTCGGGCTGTGGATGGCGGTCGGGCTGGCCTGCTACTTCCTGTACGGCTTCCGCCGTTCGCGGCTGAACACCGAGGTGGAGCCATGAGGCTGGGCGAACTTCTCGCGGGGTACGTGCCGGGGCCGCGCGGCCGGGACGGGCTGGCGCTGGCGCTGCTGCTGCGGCGGCGGGCCGGCGCCCGCCTGACGGTGGCGTACGTGCGCCCGCCCGTCTGGTCGCCTCCGGGCCCGGCGCGGGCGGAGGACAGCGCCTGGCGGGCGTACCTGGCCGAGCAGGCCGACGCCGCGCTCGCCCAGGCCCGCGAGCTGGCGGGAGACGAGGCCGGGTACGTCGTCCACGCCAGCCGGCACAGCGGGCGCGGGCTGGTGGAGCTGGCGCGCAGGCGCTCGGCCGACGTCGTGGTGATCGGCTCGGCCCCTGGCGGCGCCAGAGGCCGCATCGCCGTCGGCAGCACGGCCGACCAGCTCCTGCACGCCTCGTCCGTGCCCGTCCTGCTCGCCCCGCGCGGGTACGGCGACGAGCCGCCGCCCGCCTTCGACCGGCTCACCCTCGCCTACCGGCGCGGCCCCGGCTGCGACGCCGCGGTCAAGGACGCCGCCCGCACGGCGGTGGCGCTCGGCCTGCCGCTGCGGCTGGTGACGCTGGTCGTCGGTCCCGCCCGCCGGGTCAGGGCCGAGGAGGACATGCTGGCGCGGCTGCGCGAGCAGGCCGCGGCCGATCTGCGCGCGGCGGCCCGCGGCCAGGCCCGGCGGCTGCGCGTGGAGGTCGAGGTGCTGGAGGGCCGGACGGTCGCGCAGGCGCTCGGCGCGGCCTCGTGGCTGCCCGGCGAGATGATCATATGCGCTTCGAGCGACACCGGGCCACTTCGGCGGGTGTTCCTCGGGGACACCTCGCTGAAGATCGTACGGGCCTCGACGCGCCCTGTCATGATTCTGACGCGGCAGCCCTGACATGGGCGCATGCATGGGCATTCTGTGACAAAGTAGTGTTACCTCTGGGACATGAGGGGCGTTTGCGGCGATCCATACCGGACCGGATTCGGCATCTTTTTTCCAATCAGCTTGACCTTCGGCGTCCACCCCTTTACCGTCACTGTGCGTAACCACACCTCGCGGCCTTCTGGGGTAAACCCAGAGCCATGGCTACCGATGGTGCCGAGCCTGGCACCAGACCCCCCGGTGGCTGGGGCATATGCCGCAAGGGAGCACAATCTACTGAGAGCGATACATACGAGAGCCGGGGGGCCACACGATGCCGTCTGAGTACGCAAAGTCGCTGGGTGCACGACTTCGCGCCATCCGCACCCAGCAGGGCCTGTCCCTGCATGGAGTCGAGGAGAAGTCGCGTGGCAGGTGGAAAGCCGTGGTCGTGGGCTCGTACGAGCGTGGCGACCGCGCGGTCACGGTGCAGAAGCTTGCCGAGCTTGCCGACTTCTACGGGGTGCCCGTCTCGGAGCTGCTGCCGGGTGGGGCCGCGCCCAGCCCGCTGGGGCCGACACCCAAGCTTGTGATCGACCTGGAGCGGCTGGCGACGCTGCCGAAGGAGAAGGCCGGCGCGCTGGCGCGCTACGCCGCCACCATCCAGAGCCAGCGTGGCGACTACAACGGCAAGGTGCTGTCCATCCGCCAGGAGGACCTGCGCTCCCTCGCCGTGATCTATGACAAGTCGCCGAGCGAGCTGACCGAGGAGCTCATCAGCTGGGGCGTCCTCGACGCGGAGGCCCGCAGGGCCGTCGAGTCCTTCTGATCCCGCGCGGTCGTCCCGCCCCATCGGGGCCGGCCCCCGGACCCGTACGGGCCGACCGCCCGGCCGTTTGACCCTTTTCAAGGAGCCCGCCACGCCCGGCGGGCTCCTTCGCTTTTTCCGGCCCTTCTCGGCCCTTCTCGGCCTTTCTCCGGCCCCTGTAGTAAAGGTTCCTGGACGCGGAGCGTAATCACATGGATACTCTTCGTGTAAGGCCCTTTAGCCCCCGTGACCGCAGTCCACGAGCACCGGATACGCCGGCGTGTCTCGTGCTGCCCGGATCGCGTTCATCGGGAGTTCGCAAGAAGGAGAACCCATGCAGTCCAAGAAGCTCCTGACCATTCCCCTCGCGCTCATCGCGGCGGGCGCGTGCGTGGCCACCGCCGCCGTGGTCGGCACCTCGACCGCCTCCGCCGAGAGCCGCCCATCGGGGCGAGGCTCGGGCTTCCAGCTCGTCACGCTGCCCAACGCCAACGTTCCCAACTTCCAGCGCCGCACGCTGTACTGTCCCGCCGGCAAGAAGGTCGTCGGCGGCGGCGCCGAGGCCCGCGGCAACGGAGCGATCCTGGTCGGCTCGTTCCCCACCGACGACCGCCGCGGCTGGATCGGCATCGGCCGCCAGATCGGCTACAACGACGTCGGCATCAGCGTCTTCGCCATCTGCGCCGACGACTGACAGGGGTGATGTAACCGAGCGCTTCCCGCCAGGGCCCGACCGGCCTTGACCGGGAAGCGTTCCCCGTTTCAGCCCACATCCATGAACGCCGTACGGCGGGGAGGGTGTTCCGGGCACACAGAAAGCAGCCGCTGGGCCACTGACAGGCCGGCGGTCAGACCGCGCCCGGACAGGTCGCACTGACGGGCCAGCGGTCAGGCCGTCCCGGTTGTCCCCTCGTCGCCGTCATCGTCGGCGGCGGGATCAGGTAGTCAGCCGGCGAGGGGGACGTTCAGTGGTAGTTGGGGCTGGACGGGAACCCCCAGCAGATCTTCGACGGTGGACACGAACGTGTCGGCCTCGGCCAGGATCTCGTCGGCGTCGGCCGCGCTGATCCGGCTGGTCATGCCCGCCTCCGCGGCGGCCCGCTTGGCGGCGGTCACCGAGAAGTAGGCGGCCCACTCGGTCAGGTGCGGCTCCGCCTCGGGCAGCAGGTCCCACGCGCTGCGCAGTTTGCGTCTGCGACCCTCGCCGGGACGGGGGCGGGCGGCGAGCATCGCCGCGGCCGCTCTCAGGGCCGCCAGGTGCGCGGCCACGTATCGGGACGCCGGGGTGCGAGCGGCGCTCGCCTCCGCCAGGCTGGAACGTGCGTCGGCCAGGTGTGCCCGGACCGCGGGCGACAGCCGGGGCCCGGGCGTGTCTCTCGGCCTTGGTGCCATCTTGCGCGCCTCCTCGAAATCGTGGGCGGCTGCCGGCATCTCCACCGGTGATGTCAACACTCTCAGACGCCACCGACATTTCCGCCGGGCCGGCCGGACGAGGAGCTTCCCCTCTCCCCGTCCGGCCAGGACACGCCCGTTCGTCTCCGCCGACGACGAGGACATGACCTTCGCCCGTGGAGCCTGGCCGCGGGTCGCGCTTGGGGAAGCGATCAGCCCGCGACCAGGCTCTCGTGACGCTGAGCCGCGAGCCCCACCGTCACTAGGTCGAACATAATTTCGATCACCCTCCGATGTCAACCGGTTCCACGAACACAGGTTCGATGACCTTGAAGGAAAGCAGCTCGAAAGCAGGAAAGCCGCCGTCGCGACGGCGTGTCGCGACGGCGGCCCTTGCTCGTGGCCCCCTCCCGGCGGGAGGAGGGCGGCGTCAGCCGGCGGAGATGGCGCCCGAGGGGCACAGGGTGACGGCCCGCCGTACGACGTCCTCCATCTCCGCGGGCACCTCGCGCCGCAGGACCAGCACCGTGCCCTCGTCCTCGCTCTGGTCGAACAGCTCGGGAGCCGTCAGCGCGCACATGCCGGCACCGATGCACACGGTCGTGTCTGCCTTGATTTCCATGGTGATGACCTCTACCAGGTGACAGGGAGGCGGTGCACTCCATAGATGCTCATGTCCGAGCGCATCGGCACCTCCTCCGGCGTTACGGCCAAGCGTAGGCCAGGGAAACGGCGCACCAGCGCAGGGTAGGCGATGCGCATCTCCGTACGCGCGAGCTGCTGGCCGAGGCACTGGTGGATGCCGTGGCCGAAGCTGAGATGGCCGGTCGCGGGCCGGGTGACGTCGAGGGTGTCGCCACCGGGGAAGCGCGCCGGGTCGCGGTTGGCGGCGGACAGGCTGAGCGCGACCGTCTCCCCCGCCCTGATGAGCACGCCCTCGATCTCGACGTCCTCGACGGCGCTCCTGAGCGGCCCCAGGTGGACGATCGTGAGGTAGCGCAGCAGCTCCTCGACGGCGGTCTCGGTGATCGAGGGGTCGTCGCGCAGCGCGGCGAGCTGCGCGGGGTTGGTGAGCAGCGCGTACGTCCCGAGCCCGAGCATGTTGGCGGTGGTCTCGTGCCCGGCGACGAGCAGCAGGAACCCGACCCCCGTCAGCTCCTCGTCGGTCAGCTCGCCGCCCTCGATGAGCCCGCTCAGCAGGTCGTCGTCCGGCTTGTCGCGCTTGCGGCCGATGAGGTCGTGCAGGTAGGCCATGGTGCTGCCCACGGCGGCCAGCGCGTCCTCGACCTTGGTCTCCAGGTTGAACAGCACCCTGGCGTCCTCCTGGAAGCGGGCGCGGTCCTCGTACGGGACGCCGAGCAGCTCGCAGATCACCAGCGAGGGGATGGGCAGCGCGAACGACTCCACCAGGTCGGCGGGCGGCCCCGCGGCCTCCATGGCGTCCAGGTGCTCCTCGGTGATCTCGGCGATGCGCGGCTCCAGCGCCTTCATCCTGCGTACGGTGAACTGCCCGGTCAGCAGCCGGCGGTAGCGCGTGTGCTCGGGCGGGTCGGTACGCAGGAACATGCCCGGCGGCACGCGGAAGTCCTGCCGCTTGGCCAGCTCCATCCTGCCGGGGAGCGGCGGGTGCATCCCCTCCGGCCGGTTGGAGAAGCGCGGGTCGGCCAGCACCGCGCGGGCGGCGGCGTAGCCCGTGACGAGCCAGCCCAGATGGCCGTCGGCGAAGGTCAGGCGGTGCAGGGGTGCCTGCCGCCGTAGCTCGCCGAGCTCGTCGGGTGGGTCCAGCGGGTGCCGCCGGGCCATGGGAAGGGTCAGATCGGACATGCCTCGGCTCCTCTCCGAAACGTACTCCCAGAAAACCTCTACCACTGCAAAATTGCAATGAATGAAAGAGAACTTCGCATGCAGTAAAGTTCGGACATGGCGGGACTTCGGGAGCGCAAGAAGCAGCGCACGCGCCGGGCGCTGATCGACGCGGCGCTCCGGTTGTTCGCGCGCAAGGGCTACGCCGACACGACGCTCGCGGAGATCGCCGCCGCGGCCGAGGTCTCCACCCGCACGTTCTTCAGCTACTTCAACGGCAAGGACGACCTGGTCTTCCACGACGGCGAGGAGCGCATGGAGCGCGCGCTGGCGCTGCTGGCCGGCCGCCGTCCCGGCGAGACGGCCGGGGCGCTGCTGCTGCGGCTCGTCGAGGCCGGGTTCGGGTGGGCGCTGGAGGACGAGGCGCTGACGTTCGAGGAGGCCGAGCTGCGGATGCGGCTCATCATGGAGGAGCCCGCCCTGCGGGCGCGGGCGCTGCTGCTGATGTACGACAGCCAGCTCAAGCTGGCCGCGGCCCTGCGCCAGGCGTGCCCGGACGAGCTGGACGAGGTCGAGGCGGCGGCCGCCGTGGGCGCGCTGTTCGGGGCGGTCAAGCTGGCCGTGATGGCGCATCTCGGGCACGAACGGTCGCTGAAGGACCTCCAGACGACCGGCCGGCGCGCGGCCGAGCTGGCGCTGGACGGGCTGCGCGCCCTCGAGACCCGGGCCGCCGGCCGGATCCCGGTGGAACCGCCGGGGATGGCAAGCTGAGACCGGTCGAGCAAGGGGGGCGCATGGGCGGCCGGGGGCGGCGGATCGGCGTGGCGCTGCTGGCGTCGGGGCCGGTGCTGGTGGCGGCGTACGCGCTGGCCGGGCGGACGGCGGTCCACCAGGCCGCCGAGGCGCAGGCGCGCGGCCCGAGGTGGGAGGGCGGCCGGATCGACGCCGACGGCCTGACCTCGCTCGGCGTGGACGCCTGGCGCGTGGTGGTGCTCACCGCCCTGGTGGTGGGGGTGGCCGCGCTGGCCTACCTGGTCATCGGGCCGCTGCTGGGGCGCGGCGGGCGGGGCCGGACGTTCCTGCTCGTGCTGTCGGGCTTCCTGATCGTGCCGTACGCGCTGGGCTGCGTGGTGGCGTTCGTCAACCCGCCGCGGCTCCTGGGCGGCCTCTACCAGGCGGCGGACTTCGTCGCGGGCCTGCCCGCCTGGCAGCCGGCCACGGCCTTCCTGCTGCCCGCGGCGGGGCTCGCGCAGGCCGTGGGGCTGGCGCTGACGGCCCGCCGCAGGCCCGCCGAGGCCCCACGGACGCCGCTGCCGGCCGAGGAGGCCGAGGAACCCCGCCCCGCGTCGTGAGGCCCGCTCACAGGCCCCTGAAGCGGCCCCGTACGTGCACCGGCACGCCCTTGCCCAGCAGGCCGGGCAGCGCCTCGGCCACGTTCATCGGCAGGCGGACGCAGCCGTGCGAGGCCGGGTACAGCGGCACCGAGAGCGCGCCGTGGAAGGCGATGCCGCCGTTGAAGAAGATCGGGTTGTACAGCTCGCCGAGGTAGGACCTGTGCCAGCCGCTGGTGCGCCAGGTGGTCCGGTAGTCGCCGGTGGGGGTGGTGGCCGAGCCGCAGAAACGCTGCTCCTTGCCCTGCCACACGGCGGTCTCGCAGTACGGCACGCCGCTGCCGGAGGAGATGTGCGTGATCAGCTCGGGCTTCCCGCCGACGTACAGCACCATGATCTGCTTGCTCAGGTTGACCTCGGCGCGGGTCGGCCGGCCGCGCGGCACCAGGACCTTGGGGGCCTTGGGACTCTCCAGCGCGTCCCAGGTGCGCTTGGCGATCGTACTGGTCGGCTTGATGCCGTTGACCTTCTGGAACGCCCACACGGCGGCCAGCGTGCTGCCGCCGTAGCGGCCGTCGGCCTTGCCAGGACGGTAGCCCAGCTCCGTGAGCCGCCGCTGCACCCAGGTGACGGCCTTGCCCTTGGCGCCCAGTTTCAGCGTCTTGCGCGGGACAGCGACGGGAGCGGTGGTCGCGGGACCGGCCTGCGCTCCCGCGGGCGCGACCGCCGTCGCGGGTGTGGAGAGGTTGTGCGCGGGCGGGCTGAGCGCCGCCGTGCCGCATCCCGCGAGCGCTAAAGCTCCGGCCGTCAGCAGAGCCGCCATTCCGGGCAGTCGCGAAACTCCCACCCGTACCACCTCTCATGCCGTGGACAACGGATCACAGGACCCTACACCAGTCACCATGAACGGGTAATGAAGCCGTCAACCTGTTTAGAGTGTCCCCATGTCTCAGAAGTTGCCACCAAACGCCGTCGTCGTGCAGTCCGCCCTGCGCGAGCTGGGCGCGGACGGCGAGGTCATCGTGCTGCCGGAGAAGGCGCCCACGGCGGCCACCGCGGCGGCGCAGCTCGGCTGTGAGGTCGGCGCCATCGCCAACAGCCTGATCTTCGACGCCGACGGCGAGCCGCTGCTGGTGCTGACGAGCGGCGCGCACCGCGTCGACACCGCCCTCATCGCCCGTACGGCGGGCGCGGCGAAGGTACGGCGGGCCACCCCCGAGTTCGTCCGGGCGGCGACCGGCCAGCCCATCGGCGGCGTGGCCCCGGTCGGGCATCCCGCGCCGGTGCGCACGCTGGTGGACAACTGGCTGGGCAAGCACGAGGTGGTGTGGGCGGCGGGCGGGCATCCGCTGACGGTGTTCCCGACCACGTTCGAGGAGCTGGTGCGGATCACCGGAGGCGTGGCGGTGGACGTCGAGTAGGGTGCGACGGTGATCGAGTTTCGCGGGGCGGGACCGGCCGAGTTCACCGAGCGGCTGGACACGGTGATCGGCATTTACACGGCCGCGATGCGCCCGCCCGCGGACCAGATCGCCGGCCGCAAGACCATCATGCGCAACCACGCGACATATCCCTATTTCCAGTGTTATTTCGCAGAATTGCGCGATTCATCCCTTTCGCCGGGCCACCGCGAGAAGCCGTACGTCGTCGGCTTCGCCTACGGTTTCCGCGGCGCGCCCGGGCAGTGGTGGCACGACGTCGTGCTGCGGGCGCTCACCGAGCGGTCCGGGCCCGAGGCCGCCCATGCCTGGCTGGGCCACGCCTTCGAGCTGGCCGAGATCCACGTGCACCCCGACTTCCAAGGCAAGGGCATCGGCCGCGCGATGATCAGGACGCTCTGCGCCGGCCGCCCGGAACGGTCGGCCGTGCTGTCCACCCACGACCAGCCGACCGCCGCCCGCCACCTCTACGCGAGCCTCGGCTTCGTCGACCTGCTCGCCGGGTTCGTCTTCCCCGGCGGCTACGAGGAGTACGCCATCGCGGGCCGCCCGCTCCCCCTGCCCTGAGCCCTGCCCTCAACCGTTGGTTTACCGCGTGATGACCCGGGGCATGAGTCATCACGGAAAGTGACCGACCCTTTACCGACCGATCTGGTTACCCTGCCGTCATCCGCCCGGTCCCCCTGCGGGCGGATGACGGCCCGCACCCGCTCATGGACGAGCCTTTACGCAGGTCGTCTAGGCGGGCAGCGACGCCGGCTCCAGGCGCTGGAACACCTCGCGGGAGGCGCTGGAGCGGTTGAAGGTGATGAAGTGGATGCCCGGCGCGCCCTCGTCCAGCAGCCGCTGGCACAGCTCGGCGCCGTGGTCGATGCCGAGCCGCCGCACCGCCGCGGGATCGTCCTTGACCGCCTCGAAGCGCGCCGCCACGTCCGAGGGGAACGGCGCACCTGACAACTGCTCCGAACGCGCGATCGTGCTCATCTGGGTGACCGGCATGATGCACGGGATGATCGGCGTGTCGCAGCCCTGGGCCGCCACCCTGTCGCGCAGCCGCAGGTAGTCGTCGGCCTGGAAGAACATCTGGGTGATCGCGTAGTCGGCCCCGGCCCGGCACTTGCGTACGAAGTGGTCGGTGTCTGACTCGATGGACGGCGAGCGCGGGTGTTTGTACGGGAACGCCGCCACGCCCACGCAGAAGTCGCCCGCCTGCCTGACCAGGCGTACGAGCTCCTCGGCGTAGAGCACGCCCTCGGGATGCCGCACCCACTCGCCCGTGGGGTCGCCGGGCGGGTCGCCGCGCACGGCCAGGATGTTGCGCACCCCGGCGTCGGCGAAGCGCCCCACCAGGTGGCGCAGCTCGCGGACGGAGTGGTTGACCGCGGTGAAGTGGGCCACGGGGGTCAGCGTGGTGTCGTGCGCGATGCGCTCGACGATGTCGACGGTGCGGTCACGGGTGGAACCGCCGGCGCCGTAGGTCACCGACACGAACGTCGGCCGCAGCGACTCCAGCTCCCTGATCGCCTTCCACAGCTGCCGCTCGCCCTCGTCGGTCTTCGGGGGGAAGAACTCGAACGAGAACGTGCGTTTGCCGGAGGCGAGCATGTCGCGGACGGTGGGGACACGTCCCGGCAGGACGGAGGGTCGACCAAGCGCCATGCCCCACAGGTTACAGGCAGCGGCGCGGCCCGCCGTGGCGCGGATCACCACCGCTCGCGCGCGCCCCGATCGGAACCGCTCGAACCGGCCACTAGTCTCGGAGTCATGACCACTGACGCCGCGAGCATGGACGTCCTGCGCACGCGGGTTGAGCGTGCCCTGGGCGCCTTCGTCGAACGCCAGCTCCCCGCCTCCGGTGACCCCGACTTCCAGCCGCTCCGCGCGGCCGCCGAGGACCTGCTGGCCGGCGGCAAGCGGCTGCGGCCCGCGTTCTGCTACTGGGGGTGGCGCGGCGCGGGCGGCGCGGACGGCCCCGGCATCTTCACCGCCGCCGCCTCGCTTGAGCTGCTGCAGGCCAGCGCGCTCGTGCACGACGACGTGATGGACAAGAGCGACCTGCGCAGGGGCATGCCGGCGGCGCACCGCCGTTTCGAGGCGCTGCACGAGAAGGAGAGCTGGCACGGCTCGGCCGCGCAGTTCGGCGAGGGCGCCGCGATCCTGCTGGGCAACCTGCTGCTCATCTGGTCGGGCGAGATGTGGCGCACCAGCGGGCTGCCCCCCGAGTCGCTGGAGGCGGCCCAGCCCGTGCACGACCACATGCGCACCGAGCTGATGTGCGGCCAGTACCTCGACCTGCTGGAGCAGGCCCACGGCGAGAACACCTTCGACTCGGCGCTGCGGGTGGCGCTCTACAAGAGCGGCAAGTACTCCGTCGAGCAGCCGCTGCGCCTCGGCCTCGCGCTGGCCGCCCGCGAGCTCGCGCCCTGGATGGACGAGCTGTGCACCGGCTACGGGCGGCGGGTCGGCATCGCCTTCCAGCTCCGCGACGACATCCTCGGCGTCTTCGGCGACCCGGCGCAGACGGGCAAGCCCGCGGGCGACGACCTGCGCGAGGGCAAGCGCACCATGCTCGTGGCCCGCACGCTCTCCGCCGCCTCCCCCGGCGAGGCCGCGACCGTGCGCCGCCTGCTCGGCGACCCCGGCCTCGACGAGGACGGCGTCGCCACGCTGCGCGGCGTCATCGAGGGCACGGGCGCGCTGAGCGCGTGCGAGGACCTCATCGGCGACTACCTCGGCGAGGCGCTGGCCGCGCTCGACCGGGCCCCGGTCACCGAGGAGGCGCGCACGGCGCTGAAGGAGCTGGCGATCGCCGCCACCTCTCGCACCACCTGATCGGCCGCGCCTGGCGGCGCCGGACATGCGAGCGCCGCCCCGCCGGAGGGCGGGGCGGCGCGAGGGTCGGGTGGGTGGGTCAGGCCGCCGCGGCCAGGCGCTTGGCGAACTCCGCCGCCGCCGCGCCAGGATCGTCGGCCTCGGTGATGGCACGCACGACGACGACCCGGCGCACGCCGTACGACAGGACGTCGTCGAGGTTGCCGAGGTCGATGCCGCCGATGCCGAACCACGGCCGCGCCTCGCCCAGCGACGCCGCGTGCCGCAGCAGCGACGGGCCGGGGGCCGGGCGGCCGGGCTTGGTCGGCGTGGGCCAGATCGGCCCGCAGCAGAAGTAGTCGACGCCCTCCTCCACGGCCGCGGCGGAGGCCTCGGCGGCGGAGTGGGTGGACCGTCCGATGACGATGTCGTCGCCGAGTATCTCTCGCGCGACCGTCGTGGGAAGGTCGTCCTGCCCCAGGTGGAGCACGTCGGGGCGGGCGGCGTAGGCGATGTCCGCCCGGTCGTTGACCGCCAGCAGCTTGCCGTGCCGGTCGCAGGCGTCGCGGAAGACCTCGAGGAGGGCGAGCTCCTCGCGGGCCTCCAGGCCCTTCTCCCGCAGCTGGACGATGTCCACGCCGCCCGCCAGCACCGTGTCGAGGAACTGCGCGAGGTCGCCGCGGTCGCGGCGGCCGTCGGTGCAGAGATAGAGGCGCGCGTCAGAAAGCAAGGGCCTGGGCACGCCGCTTGACCTCGGTGTGGCGACCGGCCCTGATCGCCTCGATGGGCGAGCCTGGCAGCGAGTCGTCGGGGGTGAAGAGCCAGCGCAGGGACTCGGCGTCGTCGTAGCCGGCGTCCTGCAGCACGGTCAGGGTGCCGGGCAGGCCCTTCATCACGTCCTTCCCGTCGAGGAACACCGCGGGCACCTGCGGGGACCCGCTGCCCTCCCGGCGCACGCCGAGGAGCTTGTGATCCTTGAGGAGTTGCTTGGCCCGCCCGATCGGGAGTTCCAGGCGCTGGGCCACTTCGGGGAGCGTGAGCCACTCGCTGACGAGCTGGTCGGTCTCCCGGTCGATCTGTGCAACAGAAAGCGTCACGGAACCACAACTACCACATGCCGTGCTTGCTCAAACAACACAATCCCGTAGGGGGACGTCTGGATCTACCAGGCGTTCCGCGTCCAGCCGGGAGCCCGCGCCGATGATGCGGCGGCCCTGGACGAGGTCTCTCGGCCGGTCGACGGCGAACACCGCGGCGAGGGTGTCGTCGCCCCTCAGCCAGACGGCCGACCACTTGCCCTCGGGGCCGCCGCGGTAGAGCAGGCGCTCGCCCGCGGGGTGATGGCCGGCGTACTGGACCATGTGCCCGAACTGCTCCGACCAGAAGTACGGCACCGGGTCGTAGACGGCGTCCTCGCCGAGCAGGCTCGCGGCGGCGACCTCGGGGGCGTTGAGCGCGGTGTCCCAGTGCTCGACCCGCAGCCGGTCCTGGAAGCGGCGCGACCACCAGGCGGCGCAGTCGCCCACCGCGACCGTGCCGGGCAGCGAGGCGCGCAGGTGCTCGTCCACGACGACGCCGTTGTGCAGGTCGAGGTCGGCGTCGGCCAGCCACTGGACGGCCGGGCGCACGCCGATGCCGGCGACGACCACGTGCGCGTCGATGAACTCGCCGCCGACCAGCTCGACGCCGCCCTCCTCGACGGAGTGGACCATGGCGCCGAGACGCAGGTCGATGCCGTCGTACCAGCGTTCGGTGCGGGCGCCGATCTCCTCGCCGACGGCGGCGGCGAGCGGCGCGGGACCGGCCTCGACGACGGTGACCGCGCAGCCGGCGCGGCGGGCGGCCGTGGCCACCTCGGCCCCCACCCAGCCCGCGCCGGCGACCACGACGCGGGCGCCGGGCACGAGCGCGGCGCGCAGCTCGTGCGCGTCGTCGAGGGTGCGCAGGACGTGCTGGGGGCCGTCGCCCGGCAGCAGGACCGGGTCGGCGCCGGTCGCGATGACCAGGCCGTCGTAGCGCAGCTCGCCCTCGGTGGTCTCGACGGCGCCCGGCCGCAGCGCGGTGGCGGACACGCCGGGACGGAAGGCGACGCGCAGCGCGGCGAGGTCGGCGTCGACAAAGGTGGTGTCGGACTCGCCGAGCAGCACGCTCTTGGTCAGGGGCGGACGGTCGTAGGGGCGGTGGCGTTCCCGCCCGACGAGGGTGATCCTGCCGCCGAATCCGCGCCCGCGCAGCGCCTCGACCGTGCGTACGCCGGCCAGGCCCGCTCCCACCACCACGACATGGTCCACGACCAAGACCATAGACGGGTACGGGGCCCGGCGGCGAAGGGGGGCGTGCCTGGCGCCGCCGGCGAGGTCGTAGGCTGGGGGCGTAAGACGCGCGGGAGTCCGGCCGTGACCGGGCTGAGAGGAAGGCTGTACAGGGCCTTCGACCGCAAGACACCTGATCCGGATCATGCCGGCGAAGGGAGCGCATGGTGGAGGTCATCGTCGGCGGCGGGGTCGTCGGGCTGTCCGTCGCGTGGCGGCTGGCGCGGGCGGGGCGGCCGGTCACCGTGGTCGATCCCGATCCCGCGGGCGGGGCCTCGCACGCGGCCGCGGGCATGCTGGCGCCGGTCAGCGAGGTGACCTACACCGAGGAGCCGCTGCTGCGGCTGGGCCTGGCGTCGCTGCGCCGCTGGCCGGCCTTCGCCGCCGAGCTGGCCGCCGACGCGGGGCTGCCCGAGGGGGCGCGCGGGGTGGACCTGCGCGCGGAGGGCACGCTCGACGTGGCGTTCGGGGCCGACGACCTCGCGGCGCTGGACGAGCTGGCCGCGTTCATGGACAAGTTGGGGCTCCCGGTGGAGCGGCTGACCGGGCGCGAGTGCCGCCGCCTGGAGCCGATGCTGGCGCCGTCGGTGCGCGGCGGGCTGCTGGCCGCCGGTGACGCCTGGGTGGATCCGCGCCGGGTGACGGCGGCGCTGCTCGCCGCGCTGGAACGTCTGGACGTGCCGCTCGTACGCGCCCGGGTCACCACGCTGCTGCGCGCGGACGGGCCGGCGGGCCGGGTCACGGGTGTGCGGCTGGAGGAGGGTGCCGAGCTGCCCGCCACGACGGTGGTGCTGGCGGCCGGGGCCTGGAGCGCCGCTCTGGCCGGGGTGCCGGTGCGGCCGGTCAAGGGGCAGATCCTGCGCCTGCGCTCGCCGCAGCCGCTGCTGACCCGGTGCGTACGAGGCTCCGTGCACGGCTCCCCCGTCTACCTCGTCCCCCGGGGCGACGGCGAGCTGGTGGTCGGTGCGACCCAGGAGGAGCTGGGCTTCGACACCCGGGTGACCGCCGGCGGCCTGTACGAGCTGCTGCGCGACGCCAGGGAGCTGGTGCCGGGCGTGACCGAGCTGGAGCTGGCCGACGTGGTGGCGGGCCTGCGCCCCGGCACGCCGGACAACGTGCCGATCGTCGGGCCGGCCGGTGACGGGCTGGTGCTCGCCACCGGACACCACCGGGGCGGCGTGCTGCTCGCGCCTCTGACGGCGGCCCTGGTGGCCGGGGAGGCGGGCGGCGAGGAGGGCGGGCTGGCGGCGTTGTGCTCGCCGGCGAGATTTGGAGAGATCGCATGATGGTGCAGATCAACGGGGCCACGCACGAGGTCGCCGACGGGACGACCGTGGCGCAGGCCGTACGCGCCCTGACCGCGACGACCACCGGGGTCGCCGTGGCGGTCAACGACGAGGTGGTCACGCGCGGCGCCTGGGAGACCACGGCGCTGCGTGAGCGCGACCGCGTGGAGGTGCTGACGGCGGTGCAGGGTGGATGAGCTGATCATCGCCGGGGAGAAGTTCTCCTCCCGGCTCATCATGGGCACCGGCGGCGCCCCCTCGCTGGAGGTGCTCGACCAGGCACTGGCGGCCTCCGGCACCGAGCTGACCACGGTCGCCATGCGGCGGCTCGACCCGCGCTCCCGCGGGTCGGTGCTCGACGTGCTGCGCGAGCGCCACATCAAGGTGCTGCCCAACACGGCCGGCTGCTTCACGGCGGGCGACGCCGTGCTGACGGCCCGGCTGGCCAGGGAGGCGCTCGGCACGAACTGGGTCAAGCTGGAGGTCATCGCCGACGAGCGGACGCTGCTGCCCGACCCCATCGAGACCTTCGACGCGGCCGAGCGGCTGGTGGCCGACGGGTTCGTGGTGCTCCCGTACATCGGCGACGACCCGGCGCTGGCCCGACGGCTGGAGCAGGCGGGCTGCGCGGCGGTGATGCCCCTGGGCGCGCCGATCGGATCGGGCCTCGGCATCCGCAACCCGCACAACATCGAGCTGATCGTGGAGGCCGCGTCGGTGCCGGTGATTCTCGACGCGGGGATCGGCACGGCCAGCGACGCCGCGCTGGCGATGGAGCTCGGCTGCGACGCGGTGCTGCTGGCGACGGCGGTCACCCGGGCCCAGCGCCCCGACCAGATGGCCGCGGCCATGAAGGCGGCGGTGACGGCCGGGCGGCTGGCGCGGCAGGCCGGGCGCATCCCGCGCCGCCGCTACGCCGAGGCGTCCTCCCCCATGACGCCCTGACTCCTGAGACGCGAGGGACGCGCCGGGGCTGGCGAGGCTCCGGCGCGTCACAGGGGGCACGGCTCGGCATCGGTTTCGGGCGGCTGGGCCCTGCCGGTGCCAAAACGCCCGTAAACTCAGCGGGGTGGATACGACGACTGCGGACCCTCTGGTCGGGCGGCTCCTCGATGGGCGCTATCGCATCGAGAGCCGGATCGCCCGGGGCGGTATGGCGACCGTCTACCTGGCGCTCGACGTCCGGCTGGACCGGACCGTCGCGCTGAAGGTCATGCACCGCTCGCTGGCCGACGACCCGGCGTTCGTCCGGAGGTTCATCGGCGAGGCGAAGTCGGTGGCCAGTCTCTCCCATCCCAACGTCGTGCACGTCTTCGACCAGGGCACCGACAACGACGTCGTCTACCTGTCGATGGAGTACGTGCCGGGCCGCACGCTCCGCGACGTCCTGCGCGAGCGCGGCCGGCTGCCCGCCCGCGAGGCGCTGGAGATCCTGATCCCGGTGCTGGCCGCCCTCGGCGCGGCCCACCAGGCCGGCATGGTGCACCGCGACGTCAAGCCCGAGAACGTCCTGATGACCGACGACGGGCGGGTCAAGGTCGTGGACTTCGGCCTGGCCAAGGCCATCGAGGCGACCAACCAGACGCGCACCGGCGTGATGATCGGCACCATCGGCTACATGGCGCCCGAGCAGGTGCTCACCGGCGCGGCCGACGTGCGCAGCGACGTCTACGCGGCCGGCATCATGCTGTTCGAGCTGGTGACCGGGCAGCAGCCCTACGACGGCGAGACGCCGATGTCGGTCGCCTACCGGCACGTCCACGACACGGTGCCGCCGCCTTCCGCGCTGGCGCCCGACGTGCCGCCGCTGATCGACACGCTGGTGGCGCAGGCGACCGCGCGTGAGCCGCACGACCGGCCCAAGGACGCCACGGCCCTGCTGGTGGCGGCGGTCGACGCGCACCGCATGCTGCCGCGCACCACGCTCCCGCCGACGCCGCAGGCGCAGCCGTACGGACCGGGGCCGGGCTCCGGGCCGGTGCCGTTCCCCGGCTCGGGCGCGATGACGGGCTCTGGGGCGGTGCCGGGCGCGGTTTCGGGGGCGGTTTCGGGGGCGGTTTCGGGGGCGATGTCCGGCCCGATGGCCGGGTCCGGGGCGCAGTTCCGCCCGCAGCCGCCGTCCCAGCCGAACGACCGCACCGCCGTGCACGCCGCCCCGTCGATGCCGCAGGCCGCCCCCGCGCACACGCTCATCCAGCCGCGCGTCGAGGTGCCCGCGCCGGCGCGGCGGCGCGGGTTCCGGCCCAACTGGTTCCTGGTGGCGCTGGCCGGCGTCATGGTCGCCGCCATCGCGCTGACCGGGTGGTTCTTCGCCCAGCCCGACTACGTCCAGGTGCCCAGCCTGGTCGGCAGGAACGTGGTGCTGGCCGAGCAGAGCGCGGTCAACGGCGGCTTCAAGGTCAAGACGGCCCCGGGCCAGTACTCGGAGAAGACCGCCGAGGGCCTGGTGCTGGCCACCGAGCCGGTCGCCGGCACCGAGGTCGAGCGGGGCAGCACGATCACGCTGACGCCCTCGCTCGGCCCCAAGCGCGTGGTCGTGCCCAACGTCACCGGCATGACCGGCAACGACGCCCGCGCCGCGCTCGCCAAGGAAGGGCTCACCCCGGGCTCGGTGAAGCGCCTGCCCAACACGCAGGTCGAGCGCGACAAGGTCATCCGCTCCTCGCCGCAGGTGGGCGAGAAGGTCAAGGAGGGCGCGCGGGTCGACATCTTCGTCAGCGCCGGCCTGCTGATGCCCGACGTCGGCGGCATGCCGAAGGACGAGGCCGCCGCCTACCTCGGCCAGCAGGGCTTCCAGGTGCAGGTCCAGGAGGTCGACGACGACGCCGAGCCGTGCACCGTCATCGCCCAGGTGCCGAAGGCCAAGTCCGAGGTCGACGGGGGCGCGCAGGTCATGGTCACGGTGGCGCGCTGCCAGACCGACTTCTGGCAGTGGTTCGGCCAGGGCGACACCCAGGCCCGCGACGACCAGCAGCTCGCCATCGTCCCGCAGGTGATCGGCAAGAACGTCAACGACGCCCGCCGCGACCTGGAGGCGCAGGGCTTCAAGGTGCAGGTCCACCGGCTCGGCAACCGCGGCGTGGTCCAGTTCCAGCGCCCGCTGCCCAACAGCGAGCGCCCGGCCGGAGCCACCGTCCACCTCTGGCAGTGATCCCCGGCCGGCGGGTCAGGGCGTCAGGTGTCCGTGGAGGCGGACCCTCGCCAGGCCGCCGTCCGGGTGGATGTCCACCCGCACGTGGGTGACCGGCGTCGCCGCCGCCAGGCGGAACCGGTGCGGGGTGTCCGGCTGCAGGCGGGTGCGCGGCAGCAGCTCCACGGGCGCGGCCGCGCCGGGCTCGCCGTCGAAACCGGTGAGGGTGACCGCGGCGGGGGCGTTGAAGAGCAGGTTCGTGGTGTCGATCTCGGCCAGCCTGAGCACGCCGCGCCCGGCCAGCCGGATGATCAGCCAGTCGTTGCCGCCGTCCCGCCGCCGCGCGGTCTCCCAGCCCTCCGCCTGGTGGCGGGCCAGGCCGGGGGCGATGACGTTGTGGGGGGCCGAGTAGAAGTCGTCGGAGCAGGCGGTGACGACGCCGCCGTTGGCGAGGGCGGCCAGGTCGAGGCCGAGGCCGTCGTACACGGACAGGTCGGGGCGGGGCTCGCCGTGCACGCGCAGGCGGGCGACGCCGCCGTCAGGGAAGATGGTGAGCCGTACGTGGGTGCCGTGGAACTCGCCCGCGGCCTCGAAGTGGTGCTCGGCGTCGCCCTTCAGCGCGGCCCGCGGCACGATCTCCGTCCACGGGGCCGCCAGCAGTTCGGCGGGCGACGGGTGGCCCTCGACGCGGGCGGCCTCGACGGTCGCGTACGGCGGGTAGTTGCCCTTGAACCAGGCGGTGTCGATCACCACGCCGCGGATCACGCCGGGCACGCCGAGCCGCACGAGCGCCCAGTCGTGGCCGGGCTCGCGCCGGCGCCGGGTCTCCCAGCCGTCGTACACCTGGCCCTTGGGCCCGAAGGTCTCGGGGCGGAAGCCGGGCCGTCCTGGCCGGACGAGGCTCTCCTTCTCGGCGAACGACTCGTCGCTGGCGGCCACGACCGCCCCGCCGAAGGTGCGCAGGGCGAGGTCGGGCAGCATGGTGAAGCTGGTCATCCAGTGCTCTCTCTCAGGAGGAATTTCCCGTGCGGCTCGCCGTCCACGGGCCGGCCGCGCAGCCAGGTGGTCAGCACCACGCCCTTGAGCACCTGCCCGTGGTAGGGGGTGACGGGGTTCTTGTGGTGCAGGCGGGCGGCGTCCACGGCCTGGTCGGCGGCCGGGTCGAAGGCGACGAGGTCGGCGTCGTTGCCCGGCGCGATCGTGCCCTTGCCGGGGATCCCGGCCAGCGCGGCCGGGGCGGCGGCCATCCAGCGCACCACGTCGGCGAGCCGGTGCCCCCGGCGGGCCGCCTCCGTCCACACGGCGGACAGGCCGAGCTGCAGCGAGGCGATCCCGCCCCAGGCCGCGGCGAAGTCGGGCACCTTGAGGTCGGCGGTGGACGGCGAGTGGTCCGACACCACGCAGCTCAGCGTGCCCTCGGCCAGCCCTTCCCACAGCAGGTCGCGGTTGGCCGCCGAACGGATCGGCGGGCAGCACTTGAACGCCGTCGCCCCCTCGGGCACCCGTTCGGCCTCCAGCGTCAGGTAGTGCGGGCAGGTCTCCGCGGTGACCGGCAGGCCGTCGGCGCGGGCCGCCGCGAGCACGTCCAGGCAGGCGGCGCTGGAGACGTGCAGGACGTGCACCCGCGCGCCGGTCTCCCTGGCCAGCTCCACGAGCCGGTGGACGGCGCCGCGCTCGGCGGCCTCCGGCCGCGAGGCCAGGAACTCCGGGTACGTCGGCCCGTCCGGCTCCGCCAGCAGCGCCGGGTCCTCGGCGTGCACCACCATGAGCCCGCCGAACCCGGCCACCTCCTCCAGCGCCCGCCGCAGGTCGCCTCCCGCCAGCGGCGGGAACTCCGCCACCCCGGACGGCGACATGAAGCACTTGAAGCCGAGCACGCCGCGCTCGTGCAGCGGGCCCAGCTCCTTGACGTTGCCCGGCACCGCCCCGCCCCAGAACCCGACGTCCACGTGGCACTGCCCGCGCGCCGCGGCCAGCTTGGTCTCCAGTGCGGCCACGTCGACCGTGGGCGGCAGCGAGTTGAGCGGCATGTCGACGATCGTCGTGACGCCGCCCGCGGCCGCCGCCCTGGTCGCCGAGGCGAACCCCTCCCAGTGGGTGCGGCCCGGCTCGTTCATGTGGACGTGCGTGTCCACCAGGCCGGGCAGCAGCGCGAGGTCGCGCAGGTCGACGTCCTCGGCGGCGTCGAGCGGCGCGTCGTAGGGGTGCAGGGCCTCGATCCGCTCCCCCCGTACGGCCACCGCGGCGGGCCGCTCCCCCTCCGGCGTGACGGTTCTGCGGGAGCGCACCACGAGGTCGAACGGCGTCATGGCGTCCCCTCCGAGAGGCGGCGGTCGGCGGCGATCCTGGCGGCCAGGCGTTCCAGCAGGGGGCCGGCCTCCGCCATGCAGCGCGCCGGGTCGGGCTCCAGGTCGGTGAGGGCGTAGGCGGCCTCGATGCCGGCCGCCTTGAGCTCGGCGTCGGAGAGCGTACGCCGCCCGCAGACGGCGACGACCGGCACGCCGGCCCTGGCCGCGGCCTGGGCGACCCCGATGGGGGCCTTGCCGCGCAGCGACTGCTCGTCGAGCGAGCCCTCACCGGTGATCACCAGCCGGGCGTCCGCGGCGTGCGCGCCGAAGCCGAGCAGCCCGAGCAGGTGGTCGATGCCGGGGCGGATCTCGGCGTGCAGGAACGCCAGCGCGGCGAAGCCGACGCCGCCGGCCGCGCCCGCCCCCGGCGCGCCGGCCACGCCCATGGCCCGGACGATGTCGTCGTGCTCGACCGCGCCCATGAGCCCGTGCGTACGGGTCGCCACGGCCGCCAGCCGGGTCAGCCCCGACTCCAGGATCTTCACGTCGTCCGGCGTGGCGCCCTTCTGGGGGCCGTACACGGCGGCGGCGCCGTGCGGGCCGAGCAGCGGGTTGTCCACGTCGCTGGCGACCACGAACGAGACCCCCGAGAGGTCGGGGAAGCCGGACAGGTCGATGCGGTCCAGCGCGCGCAGCGCCGCCCCGCCCCTCGGCAGCTCGCGGCCCTCGGCGTCCAGCAGGCGGGCGCCGAGCGCCTGCGCCATGCCCGCGCCGCCGTCGGTGCACGCGCTGCCGCCGAGCCCGAGGACCACGCGCCTGGCGCCGTGCCGCACCGCGTGCGCGACCAGCTCGCCGGTGCCGTGGCTGGTGGCGGTCAGCGGCTCGGGCCCGCCCGGCAGCCGGCGCAGCCCGGACGCCTCGGCCAGCTCGACCACGGCCGTGGCGTCGCCGGGGTGCCAGGCGTAGGAGGCCGTGACGCGCTCACCCGTCGGCCCGGTGACCTCGATCGTGACGCGGTCGAACCCGCAGGCGACGGCGGCGTCCACGGTGCCGTCGCCGCCGTCGGCCACCGGCAGCTCCACCGTGGGCACGCCGAGCCCCGCCGTCACCCGCGCCGCCACCTCCGCCGCCGTCAGCGACCCCTTGAACTTGTCCGGAGCCACCAGAACATGCTGAACCACTACCAACTCCCACATGATGATGAACAATGGCCGCACACGCCTTCCTGCCCGGTGCGAGCGGGCAGGAAGGCGTGCCTCATCATCCTGACATCAAGGCATCGTGTTCCCCGCGACGGCCTTGCAGCGAAAGGGGCGTTGTGCACGGTTCCAAGGTCCGCTTCTCCACGGGGCAGCGGCGGGCGCGGCTCGGCCTGCGGCATCGGCTCGCGGTCAAGGCGGCCACGCCGGAGGAGGTGGCGGCGTCCGTGGTGGCGCTGCACGGCAGCGACCCGACGAGCGTGTTCCTGTCGGCGGGGGCGCGGCTCGCCGTGCCCGGTCACGAGCCGGTGGAGCGGGCCATCTACGACGAGCGCACGCTGGTGCGCATGACGGGCATGCGGCGGACGGTGTTCGCGGTGCCGGCCGAGCTGGTGCCGGTGGTGCACTGGTCCACGATGGCGCCGGTCGCCCGCAGGGAGCGGCGCGCGCTGATGAAGGTCTTCGGCGCGGACGGCTGGGACGAGGCCCGCGTCGCGGCGGCCGAGGCCGCGGTGCTGCGGGCGCTGGCCGAGCACGGCGAGGCGGACGCGGCCATGCTGGGGACGCTGGTGCCGGAGCTGCGCGAGCAGGCGGTGCTGGCGGCGGGCAAGCCGTACGAGGCGCTGGTCAGCCTGGGCTCCCGGCTGGTGCCGCTGATGGCGATGGACGGCCTGCTGGTACGCGGCCGCCGCGCCGGCGGCACGTGGGTGAACGGCCGGCACCTGTGGGGCCTCGCCCCCGAACTCCCCCGCCTGGGGATGCCGGAGGCGCGGGCGGAGCTGGCGCGCCGGTGGCTGGCGGCGTTCGGCCCGGCCACGGAGGCCGATCTCAAGTGGTGGACCGGCTGGACGCTGACCGAGACGCGCGCGGCCCTGTCGGCGGTCGGCGCGGTGGAGGTGGAGCTGGACGAGGGGCCCGGCGTGGCGCTGCCGGACGACCTGGAGGAGGTGCCGGAGCCGGAGCCGTGGGCGGCGCTGCTGCCGGCGCTCGATCCGACGCCGATGGGATGGCAGGCGCGCGACTGGTATCTCGACGCCGGGCACCGCGCCGAGCTGTTCGACCGCAACGGCAACATCGGCCCCACCGTGTGGTGGGACGGGCGCGTGGCGGGCGGCTGGGCGCAGCGGCCGGACGGCGAGATCGTGTGGCGGCTGCTCGCGGACGTGGGCGCGGAAGGGCGGGCGGCGGTCGAGGCCCAGGCGGACGCGCTGGCCGCCTGGCTCGGCGAGGTCCGCGTCACCCCGCGCTTCCGCACCCCGCTGGAGCGCGAGCTGTCGGCCCCGTAGCCCTCCGTACGGCGGGCGGGCCGTCAGGAGACCGTGCGGATGAACTCCTCCAGGGAGTAGCGGCCGTCCTGGTCGGAGTCCGCGCTCTGGCTCAGCGCCCCCAGCGCCTCGGCCGGCAGGTCGGGAAAGTGCTGCTTCAGCTCGCTCTCGCTGATGTAGCCGTCGCCGTCGGTGTCGATCGCGGCGAAGGTGCTCTTGAGCCGCGCCAGCCGCTGTTCGGGGAGTTCCGCCGTCACGGGGCCGCCTTCCGGGGGAGTGTTCGATCAGGACATCCACACCTTAACGGTCATGCCGTGCCTCCGGCCTGTTCGAGCAGCCTGCGCCCGGCCGCGGCCCCGGCCCGTCCGAGCGCGTCCTGGGGGGCGGTCCTGAGCTCGCCGTCGGCGACCACCGTACGCCCGCCGACCAGCAGCCGGACGAGCGGCAGCGCGGGCCCGAAGACCAGCGCGCAGACCGGGTCGGCGACGGCCGCCGCGTACGGGCCGTCCACCCGCCACAGGGCGACGTCGGCGAGCTTGCCGGGCTCCAGCGTGCCCAGCTCGCCCTCGCGGCCGAGGTTGCGCGCCCCGCCCAGGGTGGCCAGCTCCAGCGCCTGGCGGGCGGTCAGCGCCCGCGGGCCGTAGCGGGCGCGCTGGAACAGCAGGGCCTGGCGCATCTCGCCGGCCAGCGGAGTCAGCTCGGAGGAGGCGGCGCCGTCCACGCCGAGGCCGACGTTCACGCCGCGCCGCAGCATCTCCGAGACGCGGGCGATGCCGGCCCCGAGCCGCCCGTTGGAGGACGGGCAGTGGGCGGCGCCGGTGCCGGTGATGGCGAGTTTGGCGATGTCGGCGTCGCTGAGGTGCACCGTGTGCGCGAGCCACACGTCAGGACCGAGCCAGCCCAGCTTGTCCATGTAGTCCACGGGCCGCAGGCCGAACTGCTCCAGGCAGTGCTCGTCCTCGTCCACGGTCTCGGCGAGATGGGTGTGCAGGCGTACGCCCTTGTCCCGCGCCAGGGCGGCCGACTGCGTCATCAGCTCGCCGCTGGCCGAGAACGGCGAGCACGGCGCGACCGCCACCCGCAGCATCGAGGAGGGCGACGGGTCGTGGTAGGCGTCCACGGCCTCGGCGGTGGCGGCGAGGATCTCGTCCAGGTCCTCGACCACCTCGTCCGGCGGCAGGCCGCCGCGTGACTCGCCCCTGTCCATGGAGCCGCGGGCGGGGTGGAAGCGGAGCCCGACCTCGCGCGCCGCCTCGATCCCGGCCGCGAACAGGTCGCCCCGCCCCTTCGGGAACAGGTAGTGGTGGTCGCTGGAGGTGGTGCAGCCGGACAGCGCCAGCCAGCCGAGCCCGGCCGCCGAGGCGCCCCTGACGATCTCGGCGTCCATGGCGGCCCACACGCGGTAGAGCGCCACCAGCCACTCGAACAGGGTGGCGTCCTGCGCGAGCCCCTGGGAGGCCCACTGGTACAGGTGGTGGTGGGTGTTGACCAGCCCGGGGGTGGCCAGGCAGCCGGTCCCGTCGAGGCGTTCCGCGCCGGGCGCGTCGGGGGCGGGGCCGGGGCCCAGCCCGGCGATCCTGTCGCCCTCGATCCTCAGCCAGCCCGAGGCGATCTCGGGCCCGGCGACCGGCGCGAGGTGCACGTTCTCGATGATCAGGCTCATCCGGCGGCCCCTTTCCTGGTGGCGGCCAGGCGCACCGCGTCGAGGATCTTCTCGTAGCCCGTGCACCGGCACAGGTTGCCCGCCAGCGCCTCGCGGATCTCCGCGTCGGACGGGTCCGGCAGGCGTTCCAGCAGGTCGTGCGCCTGCACGAGCAGCCCGGGCGTGCAGAAGCCGCACTGCACGGCCCCGCACTCGACGAACGCCTCCTGCACCGGGTCGAGCCTGTCCCCCTCGGCCAGGCCCTCCACGGTGCGCACCCGCCGGCCCTCGGCCTGACCGGCGGCGACCAGGCAGGAGCAGACCGGCTCGCCGTCCAGGTAGACGGTGCACGAGCCGCATTCGCCCTGCTCGCAGGCGTTCTTGGAGCCGGGGAGGCCGAGCCGCTCGCGCAGCACGTACAGCAGGCTCTCGCCCTCCCACACGCCGTCGGCGCTCTCCTCGCGGCCGTTGACGGTGAACGTGACGCGCATCAGGCCGCCCTCCTTCCCCTGTGGTCGTTCCAGGCCCAGGTCAGCGTGCGGCGGGCCATGACGTCGAGAGCACGCAGACGGTAGGCGGCGGTGCCGCGTACGTCGTCGATCGGCGCGGCGGCCCGCGCGCACAGCCGTCCGAACCGCTCGACCAGCGCCGGGTCGAGCGCGGGGGCGTCCCAGTCGAGCTCGCGGGCCATCAGGTCCTCGGCCTCCTCGGCCCGGCGCGGGGTGGGGGCGGCCGAGCCGATCCCGGTGCCCACCCGCCGCCGCGCGGGGTCGAGCGCGATCGCGAACGAGCACACCGCGATCACCATGGCGTTGCGCGTGCCGACCTTGGAGAAGTATTGAGGGCCCGGCGCGCTCGCCACGCGTACGGCCCTGATCAGCTCGTCCGGCCGCAGGGCGCTGCGCTTGACGCCGAGGTAGAACTCCGCGGCGGGGATCGTCCGCACGCCCCCGTCGCGCGACTCCACCTCGATCATCGCCCCGGCGGCCAGCAGCGGCGGATGGCTGTCGCCCGCGGGCGAGGCCGCGCCGAGGTTGCCGCCCACCGTGCCGCGGTTGCGGATCTGCGGCGAGCCGACCGTACGCGCCGCCTGCGCCAGCCCCGGCACGACGCCGCCCAGCTCCTCGACGATCACCCGGTACGGCACCCCGGCCCCGATCCGGCATTCGCCGCCGGCCACGGACCACTCCCGCAGCTCGGCCACCCGCGTGAGGTCGAGCAGCGCGGGCGGCCTGCGCACGGCGAAGTTGATCTCCACCATGACGTCGGTGCCGCCCTGGAGGGGCACCGCCTCCGGCTGGTCCGCCTTGGCGGCCAGCGCCTCCGCCCACGTCGTGGGCCGCAAGAAGTCCATCGTGGCTACTCCCAGGCGAATCCGGCGTCGGGCGCGTCCTCGCGGAGCACGCCGCCCTCGATGAGCCCGTACGGCCGGTCGGCGGCGTGGTAGACCTCGTTGTCGTTGTCCAGGCCGAACGGCGACAGGTCCACCAGGAAGTGGTGCCTGTTCGGCAGGGCGAGCCGCACCTCGCACAGCTCGGGACAGGAGGTCAGGACGCGCTCGCCCATGGCGTACAGGGTCTGCTGGAGCGACAGGCTGTGGGTGCCCGCGAACGCCTCCAGCAGGCAGCGGCGGGCCCGCTCGTACGACGCCGCGTGGTCGGCGCTCTCGCCGCGGTGCCGCCAGCGGGCCGTGACGGCCGTGGCCAGGATGCGGTCGGTGGTGGGCTGGAGGGTGGTGTACTCGTCCACGGCGTACCCGTGGAACTCCGAGCCGGTGGTGTTGAGCAGCACCAGGTCCTTGAGCCCTGACACCACCGTGGTGCGGCCGTCGCGGTCGTGGTGGACGACGCAGGTGCGCACCTCGCCGCCGTCGCGGACGAACGAGTGCGGGCCGCCGCGGCGCCAGGCGTACTCCTCGATCTCCACCCGCGCGTGGTGGACGGCCCGCCCCGTGCCGACGAAGTGCCGGGCCAGCAGCAGCGCGAACTCCTCGATCTCGCCGACGCCGTGCTTCCTGGCGAAGGCGTGCACGGTGTTCTTCTGGCTGTCGGTCGGCAGCACGGCGGCGTTGTCGCCGGTCAGGTGCACGGCCTCCATGTCGCCGGAGAGCGCGGTGGAGACGTTGAGGTCCTTGAGGTGGTGGACGGGGCCCTCGCGGACCACCCGGACGAGCCTGACGCCCGCCTTGCCGTAGCGGTTGGGGCCGAGCTTGACGGTCATCAGCTTCCTCGGTAGGTGGAGTAGGCGTAGGGGCTGAGCAGCAGCGGCACGTGGTGGTGCTGCGCGGGGTCGGTGACGGTGAAGGCGATGACGACCTCGGGATAGAAGGTCTCGGCGAGGTAGCCGCCGGTGTCGAAGACGACGCGGCGCACGCCCGCGCCCGCGGTGTCCCATCCCTTGATCCGGCCGTCGCCGTCGGTGCGGCCCTCGGCCAGGACGCGCCCGCCGGCGTCCTCCAGGCGCACCCGCACCCCGGCGGCCGGCCGCCCGGCGACCGCGTCGAGCACGTGCGTCGAGAAGCTCACTCCCCTCCTCCCATCAGCTTGACCAGCCGCAACCGGGTGATCTTCGCCAGCTCGCCGCGTACGGCCGCGCGCTCGCGCTCCTCGTCGTTTCCCAGCCGCTCGCGCAGCCGCGCCAGCAGCTCGGCCCCGCCGAGGCCGGTGGCGCACACCAGATAGACGTGCCCGAAGCGGGCCTCGTAGGCCCGGTTGCCCTCGGCGAGCGCGGCGCGCAGGTCGTCGCCGACGCCGGACTGCTCCTGCCGCGACCAGGCCGCCTCCCGGCCCGCGCCGGCGGGCCGCTCCCCGATCCTCGGGTGGGCGGCCAGCGCCTCCAGCACGTCCGGCCAGGCCAGCGCGCCGGCCGCCGCCTCGGCCGCGGCCAGCAGGCCGGCGAGGTCACCGTACGGGCGGCCCGCCGCCACGCGCGCGGCGAAGGCGGTGGAGGCGCAGCAGGCGCGCAGCTCCTCCTCGGCCTGTCCCGCCGGGGCGGCGTTGAACGCGGCGAGCGCGCTGAGCGTTGCGGGCATGTGAGAAGTACACACAGGCCCTTCGTGCCCGGTCCATCCGCGAGAACTCCCAACTCCCGCCCCCGGGGCGGCCCGCTTTTCGTGTCATGCTCCAACCCATGCTCCGGCGCGGTCGCCCGCGACACGGACTCTGCGCAGGTCGCGGCGGCTCCCGGCGGCACGCGGTGCGCCTAAACTGAGGGCATCATGAGCCCAACATCCCTGATCGGCGGACACGTGTCCGTGACCGGCGGCCTGGCGACCGGCGGCCTCAAGTACATGGCCGAGATCGGCGCCGAGATGATCCAGGTGTTCGTCACCAACCCGCGCGGCTGGGCGCTCAGCGACGGCAAGCCCGACCAGGACGCCAAGCTGGCCGAGTCGGGGGTCACGGCCTTCATCCACGTGCCCTACCTCGTCAACTTCGGCTCGCCGAACGCCGACACGCTCGCCAACTCGGTCGGCGTGGTCCGGCACGCGCTGCGGCGCGGCGTCGAGACCGGCGCGAAGGGCGTCGTGGTGCACACCGGCTCGGCGGTGACGCAGCCGCGCGACGACGCCATGCGCCAGCTCCACGAGCATCTGCTGCCGCTGCTCGACGAGATCCCCGACGGCGGGCCCGACCTGCTTCTCGAGCCGATGGCCGGGCAGGGCGCCATGCTGTGCGCGACCGTCCAGGACCTGGAGCCCTACCTGGCGGCGCTGGAGTGGCATCCGCGCGCCTGCGTCTGCCTCGACACCTGCCACGCCTATGCCGCCGGCCATGACCTGGCCGCGCCGGGCGGGGTGGCCGAGACGTTCGACGCGCTGCACCGCATCGCGCCGGGCCGGCTCAAGCTGATCCACGCCAACGACTCCAAGGACGTGTGCGGGGCGAAGAAGGACCGGCACGAGAACATCGGGGCGGGGCACATCGGCGCGGAGCCGTTCGCGGAGATCATGCGGCATCCGGCGGTGGCGGGCGTGCCCATCTGCATCGAGACGCCCGGCAAGGCGCCCAAGCACGCCGAGGACATCGCCCTGCTGAAGAAGCTGCGCGACGCCCACTGAGCCGCCCACTGAGCCGCCCGGAGTGCCGTGACGGCGGGATCCTGTGACGCTGGGGCGCCCGCGCGCGCGATCCGACCGCCCCCGTGGCCGGATCGCGGGGCCGGCGGACCGGCCTCGGCGGGCGCCCCTTCACGAGCCGGCGTGGCGGGCCCCACCCCCCGGTCAAGGGCCCGGCCGCCGCGGCGGCCGGCGAAGGCCGCCGGTGAGTCCGGCGCATCAGACCTGCGGTGAGCCCCCCGGCTCGTCCCCCCGATGCGCCGGAGTGGCTTCCGATGCCATGACACTACGGATGCGATCTTGGGAGCGAAACCCTGTTGATGACCAGCGCGTCGAACGGTGCGTAGTCAGCGCTGTACGGAGAGTGGGTTGACGACGAGCGGTCACCCCGGGACGACGAGCGGCCGATCAGGGGGCGTGCCCGGCCGCCGGGCGCCTGCGTCCGCGTCCGCGTCCGGCCCGTTCGCCCTGCCGTCCGAGGGCATGTGACCAGGGAAATCATTCCCACCGGCGCGGACGGTCCGCCCCCGCGAGCGATGCCGGGGCGGGAGCGCCCGCACCCCGTTTCACGCCCTTACGAGATCACGCCCCGGTGCTGGCGGACGAGCTGCTCGCGCACCTGGCGGCTGTGCCGGCGGCTCACCGGGAGCTGCTCGCCGCCGACGGTGAGCGTCACCCGCCCGCCCTCGAACCGCAGCTCGCTGACGTGCCGCGCCGACACCAGCGTGCTGCGGTGGATGCGCAGGAACCCGGCGTCCGACCAGCGCCGCTCCAGCGCGGCCAGCGACATGCGGACGAGGTAGCTACCGTCCACGGTGTGCAGCCGCACGTAGTCGCCCTTGGCCTCGGCGTAGCGGACGGCCTGCTGCGGCACGAACCGGGTGCGCCCGCCCAGCTCGACCGGGATGACGTCGTCCTGCGCCGGCTCGGCCGCGGGCGCGGTGGCGGCCTCCAGCCGGCGCACGGCCTCCGACAGCCGCTCGGCCCGGACCGGCTTGAGCAGGTAGTCGACCGCCTCCAGCTCGAACGCCTGCACCGCGCACTCCTCGTGGGCGGTGACGAAGACCAGCCGCGGCGGGCTGGGGAAGCCGCCGACCAGCCGGGCCAGGTCGAGCCCGTCGAGCCCCGGCATACGGATGTCGAGGAACACGGCGTCGAGCCGCTCGCCGCCGCGGATCATCTGGACCATGTCCTGCAGCGCCGTGACGCCGTCGGCCGCGGTCGAGACGTGCTCGATCCGGTCGTCCTGGCGCAGCAGGTAGGCCAGCTCCTCCAGGGCGGGGACCTCGTCGTCCACGGCCAGCACTCTCAGCATGGCCGCCACGCTGCCGCATGAACGCGAAGGTCACAAGCGACACGCCAACGGAGCGTGCTGATTCGGCTACACCTTGGCGGCGTGGGTCTTGGGGACGCGCAGCCGTACCTTCGTGCCGGAGCCGAGCTCGGTCTCCACGACGAGGCCGTAGGAGTCGCCGTAGATCTGGCGCATCCGCAGGTCCACGTTGGCCAGGCCGATGCCGCTGCCCTCGCGCGCCGGGTCCTCGTCCAGCGTGCGGCGGGCGCACTCCGGATCCATGCCGGCGCCGTCGTCCTCGACCGTGATGTGCGCCTCGGGGCCCGCGTCGCACACCGTCACCCGCACCTCGCCGCCGCGGCTGCCCCGCATGCCGTGCTTGATGGCGTTCTCGACCAGGGGTTGCAGGCACAGGAACGGCACCGGCACGGGCAGCACCTCGGGGGCCACCTGCATGCTGAAGCGCAGCCGGTCGCCGAACCGGGCCCGTTCCAGCAGCAGGTAGCGGTCGACGCAGGTGAGCTCGTCGGCCAGGGTGGTGAAGTCGTGGGCGCGGCGCAGCGCGTACCGGGAGAAGTCGGCGAAGTCCAGCAGCAGCTCGCGGGCGCGTTTGGGGTCGGTGCGCACGAACGAGGCGATCGTGGTGAGCGCGTTGTAGACGAAGTGCGGCGAGATCTGGGCGCGCAGCGCGCGCATCTCGGCCTCCAGCGCCCGCCGCCTGGAGGCGTCGAGCTCGGCAAGTTCGAGCTGTCCCGACACCCATCCGGCGACCTCGGTGACGGTACGCACGAGCGCGGCGCTCAGCTCGTCGTCGAAGGCCGCGAGCGCGCCCACGACGGTGCCCTCCACGGTGAGCGGCACCACGACGGCCCCGTGCGGCTCGCCCGCGAACACCTGCGCCCGGCCGGCGGCCAGCGCGGCACGGGCGTGCGTGAGCACGTCGTCGGTGCACGGGCCGTCCCAGGCCAGCGCGGCCTCGGTCGAGGTGATGGCGACGGCGCGGGTGCCGAGCAGGGCGCGCAGATGGCGTACGGCCTTGCGGGCGGAGTCGCGGTCGAGCCCGGCGCGCAGGGCGGGGGCGGCCATCGCGGCGAGGTGCAGGGTGGCGTAAGTGGCCTCGTCGGCCCGCCGGCCCGTGCGCCCGCCCTCCGGCGAGCCGTCCTCACCGCGGCGGCGGGGACCACGGGCGAGACGGGGGCCGGCGACGCACCCCGCGGCGAGCCCCGCGGCGACGGCCAGGCAGCACAGCGCCAGGCACGCGATGATCAGCATGCGGCACACCGTAGTTCACTACGGTGCGTGTTCGCTCGGAAACGCAGAGTGAAGTCAGGGAGGGCCTTCGCCGGGTTCTTCCTGGTAGGAGTAGCGCTGCTCGCGCCAGGGATCGGCGACGTTGTGGTAGCCGCGCTCCTCCCAGAAGCCGCGCCGGTCCTCCAGGAGGTATTCGATGGCGCGCACCCACTTGACGCTCTTCCACGCGTACAGGTGCGGCACCACGATGCGGACCGGGTGGCCGCGCTCGGCGCTGAGCGGCTTCTCGTCCAGCTCCATCGCGAACAACGTCTCGGGGGCCGCGAAGTCGGACATGCGCAGGTTGGCGCTGTAGCCGTACTCGGCCCAGATCATGACGTGGCTGACGCCCGGGTCGGGCGGGGCGGCCGCCATGAGGGTCGCCGGGGTGACGCCGCGCCACTCGTTGGCCATGAGCGAGAACTTGGTCACGCAGTGGAAGTCGGCGACGCGCGTCACGCGGGGCAGGGACTCGAACTCGCTCCAGGTGAAACGGTGCTCCTCGCCCGAGGCGGTGGCGCCGAACACCTTGAAGTCCCACGTCTCCGGCTTGAACCGCGGCACCCTGCCGTAGTGGATGACGGGTCGGCCTCGCGGGACGTACTGGCCTGGTGGCAGGCGCGACTCCTCCACGATCTCTCCCCTCACCTGTCTCGCGTCTGACGCACATCCTGCCACCGGTCCGCGCGCGGCTCGCGGCCGGGTCTCATGCGATAGGATGCGGGCCTATGCGCAACGCGTTCCTGTTTTGGTATGGCGACGGACCCGAGTCCGTTCGCCATCTGACGCTGCGCTAGCAGACAGGCGAACGAAGGCCCCGGGTCCGACAGGACCCGGGGCCTTCTGTGTTTTCCGGGAAAAGGAGAGTGTTCAGATGGTGATCGTCATGGGGCCCGAGGCCACGTCCGGCGACGTCGAGGCGATCGTCGGCCTCGTGCAGGCGGCCGGCGTGGAGGCGTTCGTCAGCAAGGGCGTACGGCGCACGATCGTCGGCCTGGTCGGCGACGTGGCCCAGCTCGACGGGGCGAGCCTGCGCGGCATGCCCGGGGTGCGCGACGTCATGCGGATCTCCGCGCCGTACAAGCTGGTGAGCCGGGAGAACCATCCCGAACGCTCGACGGTCCATGTGGGCGGCGTGCCGATCGGCCCCGGCACCGTGACGCTCATCGCGGGGCCGTGCGCGGTGGAGACCCACCAGCAGACCCTGGACGCGGCCCGGATGGCGCAGGCGGCCGGGGCGCGGCTGCTGCGCGGCGGGGCGTTCAAGCCGCGCACCTCGCCGTACGCCTTCCAGGGGCTGGGCGAGGCGGGCCTGCGCATCCTGGCGGACGTGCGCGAGGAGACGGGGATGCCGATCGTGACCGAGGTCGTGGACGCCCAGGACGTGGAGCTGGTGGCCGCGTACGCGGACATGCTGCAGGTCGGAACCCGCAACATGCAGAACTTCGCGCTGCTGCAGGCGGTCGGCGCGGCCGGCCGGCCGGTGATGCTGAAGCGCGGCATGAGCGCCACCATCGAGGAGTGGCTGATGGCCGCCGAGTACGTCGCCCAGCGCGGCAACCTCGACATCGTGCTGTGCGAGCGCGGCATCCGCACCTTCGAGAAGGCGACCCGCAACACGCTCGACATCGCGGCGGTGCCGGTGGCGCAGCGGCTGTCGCACCTGCCGGTGATCGTGGACCCGTCGCACTCGGGCGGCCGGCGCGACCTGGTGCTGCCGCTGACCCGGGCGGCCCTGGCGGTGGGCGCCGACGGCGTGATCATCGACGTGCACCCGCGGCCCGAGCAGGCGCTCTGCGACGGCCCGCAGGCGCTGGTGGCGGATGACCTGGGCGAGCTGGCCCAGGTCATGACGGACCTGCCGCCGCTGCTCGGCAAGTCGGCGGCGGCGGCGCTGGCGATCTGAGCCCGCGCCGCCCCCGGTCTCAGCCTGGTCTCAGAGGGTGTATTCCTGGATCGAGTCGGCGAGCTGGACGCAGAGCTCCTCGGCGTCCAGCCGCCGCTCGATCTGCTTGAGGTCCTCGATCTTGGCGCGGGTCTCGGCCCGCTTGGGGGCCAGCAGGGAGCAGCAGTCCTCGTCGGGCAGCTCGGAGATCTCCAGCGTGCCGATGCGCCGGGCCTCGGCCATGATCTCGGTCTTGTCCCAGCCGACGAGCGGGCGCAGGATCGGCAGGTCGACCGCGTTGTCCTGGGCGGTGATGTTGGTCAGGGTCTGCGAGGAGACCTGCCCGAGCGCGTCGCCGGTGACCAGCGCGGCCGCCTTGATGCGGTGGGCGACCTCCTCGGCGGTCTTGAGCATGAGCCGCCGCTGCGCGATGACCGCCAGGCGGTCCTGGCCGGAGGTGCGGATCGACTGCTGCGCCTTGCCGAACGGCACCACCCAGAGCCGCGAGCGGCCCTGGAAGCGGTCGAGCTTGCGCACCAGCGCGTACGCCTTGTAGATCGACTCGGAGGTGGTGAACGGGATGCCGGAGAAGTGCAGGAAGTCGACGTGGAGGCCGCGCCGCATCATGCGGTAGGCGGCCACCGGGGAGTCGATGCCGCCCGACATGAGCACCAGCGCCCGGCCGCTGCTGCCGACCGGCAGGCCGCCCTGGCCGGGGATGCCGCCGGTGAAGACGAACACCTCGTCCCTGTCGACCTCGATGTGCAGGGTCAGCTCGGGGTTGCGCAGGTCGACGGGGAGGCCGTACTCGTCGTTGATGGCGCCGCCGACGAGGCGGTCGAGGTCGTTGGAGCGCAGGGGGAAGCGCTTGTCGCGGCGGCGCGAGCGGACCGCGAAGCGGGCGCCGCGCTTGGCCTCCTCGCTCTCGCCGACCAGCTCCACGCCGGCCTTGAGCACGGCCTCGGGGTCCTTGGCGACCCGCCAGGCCCGGTGGATCCAGACGAGTCCGGGCACCTCGGCGACGCGCTGCGCGACGACCTCGGCCTGCTCGACGGTCGTGCCCTCGGGCAGGAAGATCGCGATCACGCCGTGCCGCTTGCGCACGTCGGTCTTGAGGTCGGTGCTGCCCTCCAGCGCGTGCTTGATGTTGGCGATCAGGCGGCGCTCGAACAGCTCGCGGTTCTTGCCCTTGAGGACGATCTCGCCCAGCTTGAGCAGTACGCACGGCTCACCCAGGGCGGACATCGTCATGGTGGAACCTCCGGGGAACAGGGATGGGACGGCCTTCATCGCAACGCCGTGACCCATCGAGTTTAGTCCGCGTGCGGCCCGCGCCGTTTCCGACAGGACATTTGACAGATAGTTCAAGTATCCATGCGTAAGGGACATTCGGGATGGCAGAATCCGGTGACCCCTAACCTCCGAGGATCTCCGCTCCATGACCTCCGCTGTGAACCACTTCACCCACGGTCCGCTCACGCCGGCGCTCGCGTACGTGATGTCCTGCCTCGGATCGATGCTGGGACTGCGGCTCACCGCCCAGGCACACGCCTCGCGCGGCGGCGCGCGGACCCGCTGGCTGCTCGGCGCGGCCGTCTCCATCGGCGGCACCGGCATCTGGGTGATGCACTTCATCGCCATGATGGGCTTCGCCGTGGACGGCACCAGGATCACCTACGACGTCCCGCTCACCGTGGCGTCGGCGGTCGTCGCGATCGTGGTCGTCGGCACCGGCCTGTTCCTCGTCACCTACGGCCGGGGGCGGCTCCCGGCGCTGCTCGGCGGCGGCCTGCTCACGGGCCTCGGCGTGGCCTCCATGCACTACCTCGGCATGTACGCCATGAACATGTCCGCCCACGTCTCCTACGACCGCCTCACCGTGGTGCTCTCGGTGGCCATCGCCGTGGTCGCGGCGACGGCGGCGCTCTGGTTCACGCTGCGGGTCAGGAAGCCGGTCTGGATCACCGGCGCCGCGCTCGTCATGGGCCTCGCGGTGTCCGGGATGCACTACACCGGCATGGCCGCCATGCGCGTCACCATGCACGCGCCCGCGGAGGGACAGCCCGCCCCGGCGACCGGGGCCGACGCCCTCGACTTCCTCGTCCCGCTCATGACCGTGATCAGCCTGATCACGCTCACCATGCTGCTCATGGTGCTGCTGTCGCCGTCCGAGGAGGAGCTGCACGAGGACGCCGAGCTCGTGGCCAAGCTGGAGCTGCGCCGGCGTACGGCCCGGCAGGAGCGCCTCGCCCGCCCGGGCGCGCCGGTCGCGCCGATGCCGCACACCCCGCAGATGCCGCGGAGCCCGCAGGAGCCGGGGATGCCGAGGATCCCTCACGTCTCATAGGCACAGTTTCGCAACAGGTGGTTGCGCCCTGACGACTCACTGTGGATACTCCCTTATCTCTGCGTAAGGGACTGGTGAGTCATGTCACCGATCGACCATTTCTCCTTCGGGGCGCTGACGCCTGTCATGGCGTACCTCATCTCCACCGCCGGCAGCATGCTCGGCCTCATGCTCACCTCACGGGCGCGGCTCCTGGGCGGGCGCGAGGCGAGATACTGGCTGCTCGGCGCCGCGCTCGCGATCGGCGGCACCGGCATCTGGACCATGCACTTCATCGCCATGCTGGGCTTCTCCGTGAGCGGCACGGTCATCCGCTACGACGTGCCGCGCACGGCCGCCTCGGCGGTGCTCGCGATCGTCGTCGTGGGGCTCGGGCTGTTCCTCGCCGCCCACCGCGGTGAGCGGCTGCCCTACCTGCTGGGCGGCGGCCTGCTGACCGGGCTCGGCGTCGCCGGCATGCACTACCTCGGCATGTCGGCCATGAACCTGTCCGCCCACCTCTCCTACGACCCCGTCGTCGTGACGCTGTCGGTGCTCGTCGCGATCGGGGCGGCCACGGCGGCCCTGTGGTTCACGCTGCGGGTCAGCGGCGCGCTCAAGGTCGGCGCGGCGGCGCTGGTGATGGGGGTGGCGGTCTCCGGCATGCACTACACGGGCATGTTCGCCATGTCGGTGCGGGAACACACGGAGATGGCGACGCCGCCGGGCGCGCGCGGCATCGACTTCCTGCTGCCGCTGATCGTCGGCCTCAGCCTGGTGACCGTGGGGCTGCTGCTCGCGCTCGTCCTGTCGCCGTCGGAGAAGGAGCTGCGCGGCGAGGCGGAGTTCCGCGAGCGGCTGCGCGGGCTCGGGGAGGAGGGCGTGCCGGAGATCGACCTGTTCGGCACGCCCCGCAGGTGACGTCGTCGTCCCCCGTCTCTATAGGCGGGGGTACGGCCTGCGACACGTGGTGGGCCGCCGACTCTCCGCGGCGCAAGCCGTACCCTTGAGCGGGTGGTAGCGGAAACCCCGCTGGCCCAAAGGTACGGCCGGCGCTTGCAGGCGGCTTGCAGCCGGCCGAAGAAGACCGCTAGCCGAAGAAGACCGCTAGCCGAAGAAGACCTCGGCCTCGGCGTAACGTTCCACCGGCACCGTCTTCAGCTCGGACGTCGCCTCGTCGAGGCCCACCCTGACGATGTCGGTGCCGCGCAGCGCGACCATCTTGCCGTAGTCGCCCTCGTGGGCCGCGTCGATCGCCTGCAGCCCGAACCTGGTGGCGAGCACCCGGTCGTAGGCGGTCGGCGTGCCACCGCGCTGGATGTGGCCGAGCACCGTGGTGCGGGCCTCCTTGCCGGTGCGCTTCTCGATCTCCTTGGCCAGCGTCTCGCCGATGCCGCCGAGGCGGACGTGCCCGAACGCGTCGAGCTCGCTCGCCTGCAGCGCCATCTGCCCCTCCAGCGGATGGGCGCCCTCGGCGACGACGATGATCGGCGAGTAGCGGGTGCGGAAGCGGGACTCGACGTATTCGCAGACGCGGTCGATGTCGAACGGCTTCTCCGGGATGAGGATGACGTTGGCGCCGCCCGCCATGCCCGCGTGCAGCGCGATCCAGCCGGCGTGGCGGCCCATGACCTCGCAGATGAGCGCCCGGTGGTGGGACTCGGCGGTGGTGTGGAGGCGGTCGATGGCCTCGGTGGCGATGTTGACGGCGGTGTCGAAGCCGAAGGTGTAGTCGGTGCCGGACAGGTCGTTGTCGATGGTCTTGGGCACGCCCACGACGTTGACCTGGCGTTCGTAGAGCTGCCTGGCGACGCCCAGGGTGTCCTCGCCGCCGATGGCGATCAGCGCGTCCACGCCGCCGGCGGCAAGGTTTTCCTTGATCCGGTCGACGCCGCCCTCGATCTTGATCGGGTTGGTCCGGGAGGAGCCCAGGATGGTGCCGCCACGCGGGAGGATGCCGCGGACGGCCTGGATGTCGAGCGGCATGGTGTCGCCCTCCAGGGGTCCGCGCCAGCCGTCGCGGAAGCCCACGAACTCGTGGCCGTAGACGCTCACCCCCTTACGTACGACAGCCCTGATCACGGCGTTGAGCCCGGGGCAGTCGCCGCCCCCTGTGAGCACTCCGATACGCATGGCGGGTTCCTCCCGTTGGGGTTCACGAACCTGACCTCAGTATTCAGCTCGCATTCTGCCCGCATCCCCCGCCAGTGGTCTAGACCAAACGCCGAACCCCGTCAGGGACAGGATCAGCCCAACAGCACGCAGGCGGGGCTCTCCACCGCGTACGACTCCCCCGTCAGCTCGGGCACGCCGCCGCTCAGCGCGAGGACGGTCACCGTGCCCGAGTGCTGGTTGGCGACGTAGAGCCGGTCGCCGTCGATGGCGAAGTGGCGCGGCCACGCGCCGCCGCAGGGCACCTCGGCCACCGGCGCCAGGTCCGCGGCGCTCAGCACGGTGACGGTGTCGGGGCCGCGGTTGGCGACGTAGACGTGATCGCCGTCGAGCTGGAGGTGGGAGGGGGCGTTGGCGACGCCGGCGACGCGGGAGGCGGGCGCGATCGTGCGCCGGCCGTCCTCCTCGATCATGGTGACGGTGCCGTCGAGCTCGCCCGCGACGTAGAGGCGGCCCCCGGCGAAGGCGAAGTGGCGCGGGCCGGTGCCGGGCTGCAGGGTGAGGGGCTCCAGCGGCGTGCCGTCGGGCAGGTAGCGCCGGATCTCGTCGGTGCCGAGGTCGGAGACGTGCAGCACGCCGTCGTGGAAGACGGCCTCGTGGGCGTGCGGCCCCTCCTGGCGCTCCGGGTCGGGGCCGGAGCCCTCGTGGCGCAGCACGATCGGCTCGCCCTCGAACGCTCCCCGCGCGTCGAGCCGGTAGAGCACCGCCGTGCCGTCGCCGTAGTTGGTCGCGGCGAGCAGCGTGCCGGACGGGTCCACGGCCACGTGGCACGGGCTGGAGCCCTCGCTGGGCCGCTCGTCGAGGGGCGCGAGCCCGTCGTCGCGGACGGCGAAGGCGGTGAGCCAGCCGCGTTCGAGCTCGCCGACGGCGTAGAGCACCGGCAGCGTGGGGTGGACGGCGAGGAACGACGGCGCCGCGACCCGGGTGAGCTCACCCTCGCCGCCGAAGCGCCCGTCGCTGCCGCCGCCGAAGGTGAGGATGCCGGGGCCGTAGCCGCCGATGCGCAGGAGCTTCACAACTCCCATCCAATCATGGTTGACTATGGCAATGGATTCGTTGACGGAAGCAAGGGTTTCTGAGGTCCGGGCCTTCAACCGCTTCTACACGCAGCTGATCGGCGTGCTGCGGGCGGGCATGCTGGACTCGCCGTACTCGCTGACCGAGGGCAGGGTGCTGTTCGAGCTGGCCCACGCCGAGCCGATGGAGACCGGGGAGCTGCGCTCGCTGCTCGACCTCGACGCCGGCTACCTCAGCAGGATCCTCACCCGCTTCGACGCCGAAGGGCTGATCCGGCGCGAGCGCTCGGCCGCCGACGCGCGCAAGCAGGTCGTCCGCCTCACCGACAAGGGCTCGGCCACGTACGCCGACCTCGACCGGCGCTCGGCCGAGCAGATCGAGCGCCTGCTGTCCGGGCTGCCGGAGGCCGACCAGGGGCGGCTGGTCGGCGGCATGGCCACGATCAGGTCGCTGCTGTCCGCCGGGGAGCCCCGGCCGGAGCCTTACGTGATCAGGCCGCCGCGCACCGGCGACCTCGGCTGGGTCGTCCAGCGGCACGCCGACCTCTACAGCGGCGAGTACGGCTGGGGCACCGCCTTCGAGCAGACCGTCGCCGGCATCGTGTCGGGCCTCGACTTCACCAAGGACGCCGGCTGGATCGCCGAGGCCGGCGGCGAGCGCGTGGGCTGCGTCTTCTACGTGCGCGAGGACGACGGCCAGGCGAAGCTGCGGATGCTGCTGGTCGAGCCGTCCGCGCGCGGCATGGGCATCGGGCGGCGGCTGGTCGAGGAGTGCCTGCGGCACGCCAGGGCCGACGGCCGCGAGCGGATCACGCTGTGGACGCGCGACTGCCTGGTGAGCGCGCGGCGCATCTACGAGGCGGCCGGCTTCCGGCTGGCGACGGAGGAGAAGGGCATGGAGAACGGCGTCGAGGTCAACGAGCAGTGGTGGACGCTCGACCTGTGAGCCTCCCGCTGGGCTCTCAGGCGCGGAAGGGGCCGGTGACCTCGAACGTACGACCCTCCGCGCGGCCACGCCGGGCCGTGAAGTAGAGCCGGTCGCCACGCGGCGAGAACGCGAGGCCGGTCAGCTCCACCCCCGCCTGCCCCTCCAGCCGCAGGAACGGCGTGACCTCCCGGTCGGGCGCGATCACGTCGACCTGGGTGGTGCGCCGGGCCGCGTAGAGGTCGCCGGAGGGCGCGGCCGTGATGGTGCGCACCCCCTCGCACAGCCGGTCGAGCGCGCCGGTCTGCCCGTCGTAGGCCCACAGGCCGGCGTCGCCCTTGGTGGTGAAGTAGCAGACCCCGCCCGCGTAGTGGCAGGCGTCGCCGCCGTCGAAGCGGCGCGCGTCGGCCACCTGGTGGCGGGTCTCCTGCAGCAGCCCGGCCGGCGACGGCACCACTCGCCAGTGCCCGGAGCCGGACAGCACCTCCAGCGTGCCCTCGGTGAGGTCGCCCCAGTCGGAGGGGCTGAAGCGGTAGAAGCAGCCGTCCGGCTCGTCCTCGGTGAGGTAGACCACGCGCCGTTCGGGGTCGCAGGCGGCGGCCTCGTGCCGGAAGCGGCCCATGGCGAGGCGCGGCCGGGCGGCCCGCGCGCCGTAGGGGTCGCACTCGAAGACCCGGCCGCGGTGGCCGAGCTCGCACGACAGCCAGGTGTGCCACGGCGTGGCGCCGCCCGCGCAGTTGAGATCGGTGCCGGACAGGATGCGGTAGGCGTCGCCCACCGTGCCGTCGGCGCGGAAGCGCAGCGCCGACGCGCCGCCGAGCAGCGGCAGCTCGGAGTTGGACACGTAGATCCAGCCGTCGCCGTCGGGGAAACAGGCGCCGCCGTCGGGCGCGGCGTGCCAGGTCAGCCCGGCGACCTTGTGGCCGCTGCGGGCCACCACCCGGGCGGTGAACCCCGAGGGCAGCGCGAGACCTTCGGCGTCCGGCAGGCCGAGCGGTCCGTACGGGCTGGTGCCGCCCTGCATGAGCGGGCCCGTGCGGAGGAGAGTCTTGTGGGACATCGTGGGGCCTCCCTCTAGGTGCCACGCTAGTGGACCGCACGGACATGAATGGCAGGGATTCGCGAGTTCAAACTCTGCGCAAACCTCGCCGGAGGGCGGTCACGCGGAGAGCCCGGGGCCGCTTCCTCGGTCCCCGGGCTCCGGGTGTGTCGGGCTTTTCGTCCGCTCAGGTCGTCTCAGGTCATCGCCTGGAACATCCAGTGCTGCTTGTCGATCTCCTGGACCGCGGCGATGAGCAGGTCCTGGGTCACCGGGTCGGCCTCTTCGGTCTGCCGGATGCGCTCGTACATGCGCTTGCTGACCCCGCCCAGGCAGTCCGTGATGGTCGCGACGACCTTGCCGTCCTCCAGCCAGCCGCTCTCCAGCTGGGCCAGCTTGGTCGCCTTCGCGATGGTGGCGGCCCGGCCGTCGGGGTTGATCCCGAGGGCGACGGCGCGCTCGGCGAGGGTGTCCATGTGCGTCCTGGCGAGCGCGACGACCTGGTCGAGCTGGAGGTGGACCGAGCGGAAGTGAGTGCCCACGAGGTTCCAGTGCGCCTGCTTGCCGACCAGTGACAGGTCGATCAGGTCGACCAGGGCGCCTTGCAGGCACTCGGCGACGGTGTTCCTGGCGTCGTCCGAGAGCGGACCTTTGATCGTGGCCATTGTCGAGATTCCTCCCCGTCCGTCGGTTTTGTTGCTACTTGCCATCAATCGGCAACGTCTGTCCCCCTGCCCAGCTCAGCGGCGGCCTAACATTGACACTGCAATAGTGACAGTGTCATTGTGGAGGTATGAGCGAGACCTGGACCATCGGCGAGCTGGCCGAGCACGCGGCGCGCGCCCTGCGCGACGGCGCCGCGCCGCTCAGCGGGCGGGTCCGCGACGTGCCCGGGGAACGGCTGATCCGGTGGTACACCACCATCGGGCTGCTCGACCCGCCGCTCACCCGGC
Organism: Nonomuraea sp. LP-02; assembly: GCF_036289125.1. Lineage (NCBI taxonomy): Bacteria > Bacillati > Actinomycetota > Actinomycetes > Streptosporangiales > Streptosporangiaceae > Nonomuraea > Nonomuraea sp. LP-02. The sequence continues at coordinate 3,216,986 of NZ_JAXCLK010000001.1, forward strand.
GCGGCCGCGTCGCCCAGTACGGGCGGCGGCACCTGCTGCAGCTCGTCGCCGTCAAACGCCTGCAGGCGGCGGGGCGCTCGATCGCCGACATCCAGGCGACGCTGGCGGGGGCGACGGACCGCACCCTGGAGGAGACGGCGTCCCTCCCTGCCCATCCCCCTGCCCACTCCCCTGCCCACTCCCCGGCCCCTCCCCCGGTCGCCCCCTCTGTCCCTCCGCCCGTCGCGTCCGCCAACGGGGCGCCGGGCGGGCGCGGGCGGTTCTGGGCGGAGCGGCCGGCGACCGGCTCGGGGAACGCGCCCGCGGCGGCCGGGGATCCGATGATCGTGACGGGGATCAGCTTGGGAGGCGGGGTCCGGCTCGTGTGGGACGGCGGCCGGGTCCCGTCGCAAGAGGACGTCCAGGCGGTGCTGGCGGCGGCGGGCCCGCTGCTCGCGGTGCTTACGGAGAGGGAGCTGACATGAAGATCACTTCGCTGGAGCCCGCCCGGTGCCTGCCGGTGCCGGAGGCCGGGTTCGGCGCCTTGCTGACCGAACGCGGCAACCTGCCGCTGGAGAGCGTGGACGTCGCGGCGGACATCTCGGGCCTGATCGCCGGGGTCGAGGTCACGCAGGGCTTCCGCAACCCGTACGACGTCACGCTGGAGGCCACCTACGTCTTCCCACTGCCCGACCGGGCCGCCGTGACCGGCTTCCGCATGGAGGCCGACGACCGCGTCATCGAGGGCGTGCTCAAGGAACGGGCGCAGGCCAGGGCCGACTACGACCGGGCGCTGCGCGAGGGCAGGCGGGCGGCCATCGCCGAGGAGGACCGTCCCGACGTCTTCACCATCCGGGTGGGCAACATCCTGCCCGGCGAACGCGTCTCGGTGCGGCTGACGATGAGCCAGCCGCTGCCGTACGAGGACGGCGCGGCCACCTTCCGCTTCCCGCTCGTCGTGGCGCCGCGCTACATCCCGGGCGAGCCGATCGACGGCCCGCCCGCGGGCGGCGGCGTCGCGCCCGACACCGGCGCCGTGCCGGACGCCTCCCGGATCACGCCGCCGGTGCTGCTGCCCGGCTTCCCCCACCCGGTGCGCCTGTCGCTCGCCGCGACCGTGGACGCCGCCGGGCTGGAGCTGCGCGAGCTGGCCTCCAGCCTCCATGTCGTGGAGGAGGAGGGCAACACCGTACGCCTCAAGCCCGGCGAGCGGCTGGACCGCGACTTCGTCCTGCGCCTGTCGTTCGAGGCGTCCACGTCGCTCCAGCTCGACGGGGGCGGCGGCGGGGAGACGCGGACGTTCGCGCTCACCGTCGTGCCGCCGCCGCTGCAGGCCACCCGCACGCCGCGCGACCTGGTGCTGCTGCTCGACCGGTCGGGCAGCATGGGCGGCTGGAAGATGGTGGCCGCGCGCCGGGCCGCCGCCCGCATCGTGGACACGCTGACGCCACAGGACCGCTTCGCGGTGCTGACGTTCGACTCCGTGGTGGAGCGGGCCTTCGAGGGGCTGGCAGAGGCGTCCGACCGCAACCGCTACCGCGCCGTCGAACACCTGGCGCGCGTGGACGCCCGCGGCGGCACCGAGCTGCTGGAGCCGCTGCGCCAGGCCGTCACGCTGCTGGGCGGCGGCGAGGCCGGGCGGGAGCGGGTGGTGGTGCTGGTCACCGACGGCCAGGTGGGCAACGAGGACCAGATCCTGGAGCAGGCGGGCGGCGCGCTCTCGGCCATGCGGGTGCACGCGGTCGGCATCGACCGGGCCGTGAACGCCGGCTTCCTCGGCCGCCTGGCCGGGCTCGGCGCCGGCCGGTGCGAGCTGGTCGAGTCGGAGGACCGCCTCGACGCCGCCATGGAGCACATCCACCGCCGCATCGGCGCCCCCCTGGTCACGGACCTCTCGCTCGACGGCCTGGACGTCGAGCCCGGCACCGTCACCCACCTCGGCTCGATCTTCCCTGGCGTGCCGCTGCGCGTGTACGGGCGGTGCCGCGAGGGCTCGGCGGTGACCGTACGCGGAGTGGCCGCGGGCGGGCCGTGGGAGGAGCGGGTCGAGGGCGTGCCGGTGGACGCCCCGGCCCTGCGCGCCGTCTGGGCCCGCGCGCACCTGCGCGAGCTCGAGGACCGGTACGCCATGGGCGAGCACGACCTCGAATCCCGGATCGTGCGGGTCTCGCTGGAGAACGGCGTGTTGTGCCGCTTCACGGCGTACGTGGCCGTGGACACCCGCCAGGTCGCCGGCGGCGAGCCCGAGCACCATGTCATCCAGCCGGTCGAGCCGCCGAGCGGCTGGGACTCGCCGGTCCCGCCGGCGGGCGGCACCTTCGCCGCGGCGGCCCTGATGGCCATGCCGCCCGCCGCTCCCCGGATGCGGGCCCCGGAGCCGAGGCTGGAGGCGGCCGGGGGCTTCGACGACCTGGACGTCCCCGACTTCCTCACCTCCGGTCCGGCCGCTCCTGGCGGCGGGCCCGGTGCTCCAGAAAGCGGCCGGCCGGGTGGCGGGCCCGGCTTCCCCGGGCGGCCGCCGATGCCGCCGCCGATGGCCCCCTTCCCCGCCGGTCCGCCCGCCGGCGGCGGCCTGCGCGGGCGGGGCAAGTCGCGGCCCGCGCCGCGCCGTACGCAGGGGGTGGAGGCGGTACGCCCGCAGCTCGCCGCCGAGCTGGACCGGCTCAAGGCCCTGCCGGCGCCCGACCTGACGTACCTGGCCGACCTCGGCACGCGGCTGGCGGCGCTGGCGGCGTACCTGGGCGGCGAGGAGCGGCTGGAGGAGCTGGCCCGCGACCTGGAGGCGGCCGAGCGGCCGGGCGCCGACGCCCGCGCGCTCCACGACCACGCCGTCGCGGCCCTGACCGCCATGCTCGGCTCCCCGCCCAACCCGCCGGACGCCCCGGACGGCCCGCGCCGCGGCCCCTTCTGGAAGCGCTCCTGACCAGAAAACCGCCGCCCGGGAGCCCGCCAGGCTCCCGGGCGGCCGGAGCACGCGATGCTGTGTTTGCGCCGGAGGTGCCCGCGGCGCAAATACCCTGTACGGGTGACCACACTTGTCCTGGACGGCGGCCTGTCCACCCACCTCGAACGCCTCGGCGCCGACCTCAGCGACGAGCTCTGGTCGGCCCGCCTGCTGCTCGAACGCCCTGAGCTGATCCGCCAGGCGCACGCCGACTACTTCGCGGCGGGCGCCGACGTGGCCACGACGGCCAGCTATCAGGCGACGTTCGAGGGCTTCGCGCGCCACGGACTCGACGCCTCCCGCGCGGAGGCGCTGATCAGGCTGTCGGTGGAGCTGGCCAGGCAGGCCCGCGACGCGGCCGGGCGCGGCCTGGTGGCGGCGTCCGTCGGCCCGTACGGCGCCTTCCTGGCCAACGGCGCCGAGTACACCGGCGACTACGACCTCGACGAGGACGCTCTGTACGCCTGGCACCGCCGCCGGTGGGACGTCCTCGCCTCCGCCGGGGCCGACCTGCTGGCCTGCGAGACCATCCCCTCCTACCCGGAGGCGCGGGCCCTGGCCCGGCTGCTGGAGGGCACGCCCGGCGTCAGGGCGTGGGTCAGCTTCTCCTGCCGCGACGGCGAGCGGCTGAACGACGGCACCCCGATCCGTGAGGCCGCGGCCCTGTTCGCGGGCAACGCGCGGGTGGTCGCCGTCGGCGTGAACTGCACGGCGCCCCGCCACATGCCCGCGCTGATCGCGGCCCTGCAGGGCGGCCTGCCGGTCGTGGTCTATCCCAACTCGGGCGAGAGCTGGGACGCCGGCCACCGGCGCTGGCTGGGGCTCGCCGATCCGGTGGAGTTCGGGCAGGCGGCCGCCGAGTGGCAGCGGGCGGGCGCGTCGCTCATCGGCGGCTGCTGCCGTACGACGCCGCAGCACATCGAGCAGATCCGCGCCCACCTCACCTGAACGCCGAACGCCCGCCCGCTGACCGGCGGGCGGGCCGTGGCGGGGCAGGGCAGGGCTGGGCAGGGCAGAGCAGGGCTCAGGTGATGACGGGCTGGGCGGGGCGGCGGCGGGTCAGTGCGTTGTCGAGGGCGAACGCGCCGCCGCCGGTGAAGCCGACCGCGAGGCTCGCGGCGGCCAGCGCCAGGACGAACTCGTAGCCGCCGTCGCCGGTCAGCCCGTGCGGGCCGTGGACGAAGACGATCGCGCCGATCATGTCGAGGGCGAGCAGCGCGCCCGCGATCGGCAGCGCCGCGCCGAGCACGAGCGCGAGGCCGCCCGCCACCTCCAGCCCGGCCACGGCGGGCGCGGCCAGCCCGGGCAGCGGGATGCCGGCGGCGGCGAAGAACTCGGCCGTGCCCGCGATCCCCATGGCGAACTTCTGATAGCCGTGCACCAGGAAGATCACCCCGAGGGCGATCCTGGCCAGCAGCAGGACGACGGGACGGGCTTGGTCGAGCATGCGGTCTCCTCGGCTACGGACAGCGCTCATCACTCTACGCCACCGAGTCGCTACCGTCAGTTCACTACTGGGCCGCGCCAGTCGCGCGGGCGGCCCGCTCCATCTCGATGCGGGCGCTGACGGCGTACTTGTCGACGTATTCCTGGCCGGACAGCTCCATCAGGGCGTACATGATCTCGTCGGTGACCGCGCGCAGCACCAGCCGGTCGTCCTCCATGCCGTAGTAGCGGGAGAAGTCGAGCGGCTTGCCGAACCTGACGCCAGGCCGGATGCCGAGCTTGGGCAGCGGCCGTCCCGGCGGCATCATCTCGTAGGTGTTGACCATGGCCCAGGGAATGACCGGGGCCCGCGACTCCAGCGCCAGCCGGGCGACGCCGGTCTTGCCCTTGTAGAGCCTGCCGTCGGGCGAACGGGTGCCCTCGGGGTAGATGCCGAGGATGTGTCCCTCACGAAGGATGCGCAGGCCGGTGCGGAGCGCCGCCTCGCTGGCCTTGCCGCCGGAGCGGTCGATCGGCACGGTGCCGACGCCGCTGAAGAACAGCCTGGCGAAGAAACCCTTGATGCCGCGCCCGGTGAAGTAGTCGGACTTGCCGAGCGAGATGACCTTGCGCTTGAGTTGGAGCGGTCCGAAGAAGTGGTCGGCGAACGACAGGTGGTTGCCGGCCAGGATCACTCCGCCCTCTCTGGGCACGTTTTCGACGCCCTCGGCCCACGGCCTGAACACGAGGTGGAGGAACGGCCCCAAGATGGCCTTGACCACCCAGTAGAACACTCCGGCACCTCTTTCCAGGAAATTTGTCCGCGGGCAGAGTCATCTTCCCATCCCGAGCGCCTTGCAACTACACCAGCTCTCGCACAAACACCCTTGAACGTGCGACGATCGGGCCGTTCCAGGATGAACAGCTGGAATGAAACTGCATGGAGGAGCTGTTATGCCGCTCATGCCAGGCGCGGAGCCCTACCACCACGACGGAGGCCAAGTCGGCGTGCTGTTCTGCCACGGGTTCACCGGCACGCCGCAGTCGCTGCGGCCATGGGCGGAGTTCCTCGCGGCGCACGGGCTCAGCGTCTCGCTGCCCCGCCTGCCCGGCCACGGCACGCGCTGGCAGGAGATGAACCGCACCCATTGGGAGGACTGGTACGCCGAGGTGGAGAAGGCGTTCGAGGACCTCCAGGGGCGTTGCGCCGAGGTGTTCGTGGCGGGGCTGTCGCTCGGCGGCTGCCTGGCGCTGCGGCTCGCCGAGGTGCACGGCCCGGCCGTCAGGGGTGCGGTCGTGGTCAACCCGTCCATCGCCAGCGACGTCCCGCTGCTGCGGCTGGCGCCGCTGCTGAAATGGTTCGTGCCGTCGGTGCCCGGCGTCGCGAACGACGTCAAGAAGGCCGGCGCGCGCGAGCTGGCCTACGCCCGCACCCCGGTCAAGGCGGCGGCCTCGCTGCCCGGCCTGTGGGCTCTGGTGCAGGCCGACCTGGCGAAGGTGACGCAGCCGCTGCTGGTCTACCGCAGCGTGGACGACCACGTGGTGAAGCCTACGAGTGTGGCGATCATCCGCCGGAGGGTCCCGCACGCCACGATCGAGGAGCTTACCGATAGCTATCATGTTGCGACGCTCGACAACGACGCCGACACGATCTTTGCCGGCAGCCTCGACTTCATCCGTACACATGCCTCGGTACCCTTGCAGAGGGACTGATCGCACCCAGGGGGAAGTCGCGATCACTGTGGAGAGGCCCATCTAGGTGACGCCCCAGAGTGACGAGGACGAGGTCTGGCGGCAGATCGTCGCGTCCTTCAACGACACCGCCGAGCGCGACTCGGCCGACCAGCCATGGCCGGACAGCGAGAACGTCCCAGCGGAGCCCACCCGGCGGGTGGTGAAACCCTCGGAGGAGCTCGAAGAGGACCTCGACGAACCCGAGGACAAGCACGACGAGGGCGAGGACGGCGAGGAGGAGGGGCACTACGTGCCGCCGCCGCCCCCGCCGCTGCCCAAGGTCGACCTGGCGACGAAGGTGGCGTGGGTGGCGCTGTTCGGCGGCCCCGCCTACCTCCTGATCGCCGCCATGGCGAACTGGCACATGGAGGGGTGGGCGCTGTTCACGGCGGTGGCGGCGTTCATCGGCGGATTCGTGGCGCTGGTGGTGCGCATGGGCGACGGCCCGCCGTCCAACGACTCCGGCTGGGACGACGGCGCGGTGCTCTGACCGCTCTGACCGCTCCGGCCGGCGCGCCGCCGGCTCAGGATCTCGTACGGGCGGCGGTGGAGGCGGCGGTGGTCTTCGGGGCGAACGACTCCACGACGTCGGTGTAGCGGTCGGAGGTGTCGACCGCGTGCCCGACCGCCCACACCGCGCCCTTGCCCGCGAGGTAGGTGACGGCCTGGAGCCGCACGCTGCTGCGGCCCTTGTCGGCGCCGCCCCGGATGATCGAGCACGCGCCCTTCTCGCAGCGCGCCACGAACGGCTCGGCCGCCCGGTCGGGGTCGTAGCCGGTCATCCAGTAGCGGCCCTTGCCGTCGCCGGTCACGCCGTAGAGCCGGGCGCCGGTGACGGGCAGGCTCTGCCGCTTCCAGCGCTTGCCGTTCCAGACGAGCGCGAGCGGCGCGATGTCGCCGGGGCCGCTGTAGACGCCGCCGACCGCGACCGCCCGCTTGGCGTTGTCGGTCTGGATGTCGCGGAGGTAGCCGCCGGGGATCGAGGGCAGCGGCATCGGCTTCCACGTGCCGCCCGAGTAGTGCGCGATGAGCGGCTCGGTGCCGGTGTCGCCGACGGCGAAGCCGCCCGCCACCGCGTAGAGCGCGCCCTTGTCCTTGAGCTGCTGCACCGTCCAGGTGCCGTTCTGGCCGGTGAGTACGAGGCCGCGCTTCTCGCGGCTGCCGACCGCCACGACCTTGGTGCCCTTGGCGTCGACGCCGCCGAGCCAGTCGCCCGAGCGCAGCCCCTGCGGGCGGACCCGGTCGAAACCGGTCACGTCGCCGTGCGCCAGGTAGGGGAGCCCGTCGTGGCTGTCGCCCACCGCCCACACGTCGGACGGGCCGGCCGCGGCGAGGCTGCGCAGGTTGCCGGCCGCCGTGGCGTCGCGGATGGCCACCTCGCTCCACTGGGAGCCGTCCCAGTGGCGGATGGTGCCGCGGTTCTTCCACACGTCCCAGATCTGCTGCTGGCCGACCGCCCACACGTCGCCGGACGAGACGGCGAGCACGTCGGACAGCGAGCCGTCGGCCTGCAGGCGCACGCTGGTCGACTGCTGCCACGCCTCGATCGCGGCGGGGCTGCGGGGATCGGCATGCGCGGCGGGCGTGACCTGCGGCAAGGCCACGGACGTCGCCAAGATCAGAAAGAGCGCACGCCGCCGAGAGCGACGGGTCATGAACAAATGCTACGGGCTGGCCGTCGGTCTCCGCCCGCCCGGTGCCCGACTCGGGCGCCCGGATGCCCCCCTTTGTCCCTTCGTGTGCCCTTCTGTCGTCAGCGACCGGGAACGCACAGCTCGGCCACCACCGGCAGGTGATCGCTGGCCGCCGCGAGGTCGGCCGCCGCGACGTCCGCTCCCCCGCAGGACACGACCCGCGCCTCGGGCGCGGCGAACACCCCGTCGATGCGCGCCGAGGGCCGCGCGGCCGGGAACGTCAGCCCTCCGGGCACTTCCCCGTACGGGGACGCCGCCGCCTCATGGCAGTCGGACAGCCGCCCGGCCAGGTAACGCCAGGCCGGCTGGTGCGGCCGCTCGTTGACGTCGCCGCCGAGCACGATCGCCGCCCCGTACGGCGCCGCCGCCCGCTCCATCAGCGCCACCGCCTCGGCCGCGTGGTGCACCCGCGCCGGGTCGTGGAGGTCGAGGTGGAGCGAGCCGACCGCGAGCCGCGCCCCGCCGGCCTCCACCACGGCGATCGCGAGCCCGCGCAGCTCCAGCCCGAGGAAGACGCGCAGCGCGTGGCTGCGCGCCTCCAGCACGCGTACCCGTGGCCCGGTCAGCACGGCGACGCCGCCGAGCCGGCCGGGGGTGGCCAGGCGCATGCCCGCCGCGGCGGCGAGCGCGCGCCGCCTGGCCCGCCACCGGCCGAACCTGGGCGCCTCCTGCACGCACAGCACGTCGGCCCGCAGGCCGGCGATCACGCGCGTGAGCGCGGGCAGGCTGTCGCGCAGTCCGTGCAGGTTGTACGTGCCGATCCGGACCGTCACGGACGGGCCGCTAGCGCAGCCTGGCCAGGTCGGCGGCGCCGACGACGCCGGCCGCGGCGCCCAGCTCGGCCAGCCGGATGTCGGCGAGCGGCCGGTGGCCGCGCCCGGTGAGCCGGGCGGCGAAGGACTCGCGGGCCCGGTCGATGAACAGGTCGGCGGCCCTGGACACGCCGCCGCCGACGATGAAGCAGCCGGGGTCGAGCACCGCGGCGAGGTCGGCCATGCCCTGGCCGAGCCAGTCGGCGAAGGACGCGAACGCCCCCAGCGCGATCTCGTCGCCCCGGCGGGCGGCCTCGGTGATCTCCTCGCCGTCGATCCTGCCGCCGGCCAGCCCGAGCAGGATGGAGGCCCGCTCCGGCGCGGCCTCGGCCAGCTCTCTGGCCTCCTTGACCAGGGCCTGGCCGCTGGCGTACTGCTCCCAGCAGCCGATGTTGCCGCAGCCGCACGGCCGGCCGCCCGGCTGGACCTGCATGTGGCCCAGCTCGGCGCCCATGCCCCACCGGCCGCGGTAGAGCGCGCCGTCGAACACCATGCCGCCGCCGATGCCGGTGCCGAGCGTCATACAGACCACGTGGGACTGGCCGCGCCCGGCGCCGAACCTGGTCTCGCCCCAGGCCATGGCGTTGGCGTCGTTCTCGATGACGACGGGCAGGCCGACCAGGTCGCTGATCTTCTTCTGCAGCGGCTCCTCGCGCCAGGCGAGGTTGGGGGCGAAGCGCACGACCGAGCGGGTCTCGTCCACGAAACCGGCCGCGCCCACCCCCACCGCCTCGATCCGCCGGCCCGCGGACAGCTCGCGAACGACGTCGGCCACCGTATCGGCCACCAGGTCGGGGCGATCGGCGGCGGTCGGCCGCAGCGTGTGTTCGACGATCTTCCCTTGGTCGTCGACCACACCCGCGGCGACCTTCGTCCCGCCGATGTCGACACCGATCGTGAGCATGCCCGTCGTTCTCCCTATCCCAGATCTATGTGTTCCACGTCGTCGCGGCCGGCCCGGTCGTCCTGCCGCGGCTCCCTCCGCGGGTCCGTCCTGGTGCCGCCCTGCGGGGCGGGGCGGCTCAGCGCGTCGAGCGCGCCCCGGACGGCGGCGAACAGCTCACCGCCCGCGGCCATCAGGTGACCGGTCACGTCGGCGGCTGCGGCGGCGGAGCCGGACTCCCGCTGGTCGGCGATCGCCCGGCAGAGCGGGCAGGCGCGGCAGACGTACTCGTCGTGGGGGTCGGACACGGCCTCCTCCCACACGTCGCGCTCCCTCCGGCCGCCGCCGGTGAACGAGTTGAACACCTGCTTGCCGACCTGGCGCGTGGCGCGTCCCTGGATCGAGTCGAACAGCTTGCGCGCCTCGTCGGCGACGGTGCCGATCGGATCCCTGTCGTTGCTCTCGGTCATCTGGCCCTCCCTGAACCGGCGGCCCTGCCTGCGGGGTCGCTCATCCTCCTCAACTCCTCAGGAGCCGGATTCGCTCCCCGGGCTGAACGCTACCCGCAGCACACCGTCGCGGAGCGCCGCCCCGCTGATCTTCCTGCGGGCCAGCGCGACGGGCAGGGCGAGGATTCTGCGGTAGGGGCCCGCCGTGACGATGAGCTCGTCGCCCTTACGGGCCAGGTCGACGTCGGCGCGGTCGGCGCCGGGCAGGTCGAGGGTCAGCTCGTCGGCGCTCATGCGCAGCGGCGGAGGGCTGGCGGGCGGCGCGAACGGGTCGCTGTCGCCGTAGAGCCGCGCGCCGACGTCGGTCAGCGCCTGCTTGCCGACGGGCTCGGCGGGCAGGTAGGGGACGACGTGGACGGGCAGCGGGGCGAACGACTGCTCCGCCTCGGTCAGCAGCCGCGTCTGCGCCGCCACCCACTGGGCGCGCCACTCGTCGGCGCCGCCCGGCGGGAAGACGCGGTTGGCGATCACGCCGTCGACGCGGTAGCCGTACAGGTTGAGCGAGGTGAGGGTGCGCCGGGCCTCGGCCAGCACCACCGACTCGGGGGTGAGCACGAGCCGGACGGAGGCCTGGTCGCCGGTGAGCAGCTCGCGCACCTCCATGAGGCCGCGGTGGAAGCGCTCGCCGGCGCTCATGACCTCCTCGCCGGGCGCGCTGACCCGGGCCACGCCGCGGACGAACGGCGCGACCAGCCGCACCAGCCGGCGGCCGATCGGCAGGAGCCGGTTGACGTGCCAGTCGAGCGCCTCGGGCAGGGCGAGCAGGCGCAGCGTCTCGGCGGTCGGCGCGCAGTCGACGACGATGACGTCCCAGCGGCCGGAGCGCGCGTGCTCGCGCAGCTCCAGCAGGGCGATGACCTCCTCGGCGCCGGGCAGTACCGTGATCTCCTCGGAGGTGACCTCGTCCAGGCCCAGCTCCGACAGCACGCTCCTCGCGTAGTCCTGCAGCTCGCCCCAGTGCCGCTCCAGCGTCCGCTGCGTGTCGACCTGGTGCAGGTGCAGGCCGGGCGCCACCTCGCCGGGCTCGACGGCGAGCGCGTCGGCCAGCGAGTGCGCGGTGTCGGTGGAGACGACGAGCGTCTTCAAGCCCCTGCTCGCGGCGAGGGTCGCGGTGGCCGCGGCGGCGGTGGTCTTGCCCACGCCGCCCTTTCCGGTGAACAGCAGGACCCGGGGACCCACCTCAGCGGCCTTCGACGCGCTTCTTGAGGCCCTTGAGCGCGGTGTCCACGATCACCTTCTCCGCCTTGCGCTTGATCATGCCGATCATCGGCACGCTGAGGTCGACGGCCAGCTCGTACGTCACGCCGGTGCCACTGCCCGACGCGGCGAGACGGTAACTTCCGCGCAGCTGCGAGACCATCCGGCCGGGATCGACGACCTCCCAGGCGACGCCCTCGTCGCCGTCCCAGGTGTAGCCGAGGGTGTAGGTGTCGCTGATCATCCCGGCGTCCAGGACGAAGCGGACCTTGCTCGCCCGGCCGTCGTCACCCTCGCCGAGGACCTCGGCGCTCTTGATCGACCCGGCCCACTCCGGGTAGCGGGGGAAGTCGGCGATGACCGCCATGACGTCGGCGAGAGCGGCGTCGATGGTGATGCTCGAAGTGGTGCGATCAGCCATGAGGACACCGTACCGGTCGGGTCACCATTCGAGGATGAAGGGAACGCCCTTCCCCCGGAAGTGGCCCACGTTGACGCATTCGGTGCGGCCCACGCGGGCGCGGGCGTGCAGCGGGTTGTGGACGTGGCCGAAGAGCGCGTAGCGGGGCTGGGTGCGCCTGATGGCCTCCAGCGTGGCCTCGCTGCCGCGTTCGAAGCGCCGGGCCACGACGTCGTAGAGCAGCTCGGGCAGGGCGGGCGGGATGTGGCAGCACAGCACGTCCACCTCGCCGACCGCCTCGACCTTGGCGGCGTACTCCTCGTCGCTGATCTCGTTGGGGGTGCGGTAGGGCGTCTTCAGCCCGCCGCCCACGAACCCGAAGCGCAGCCCGCCGATCTCCACGCTCTGGCCGTCGAGCACCTGGTGGCCGGGGCGCAGGTAGTCGGCCCACAGGCGGGGCAGGTCCACGTTGCCGTAGGTGAGGTAGGCGGGGGTGGGCATGGCGGCGAACAGGCCGGCGTACTGGGCGCGGACGTTGCGCTCGATGTGCTCGCGCGGGTCGCCGTCGAGCGTCGCCCACAGGGCCGCCGACATGGCCCTGGCCTCGTCGAACCGCTTGGCCGTGCGCAGCCCGATGAACTCGGCGGCCTTCTCCCGGCCGAACAGGTCGGCGAAGATGCCCTGCGCGTGGTCGTCGTAGTCGATGAACAGGATCAGGTCGCCGAGGCAGATCAGCGCGTCGGCGCCCTGCCCGGCGGTGGCGAGGGCATCGGCCCTGCCGTGGACGTCGCTCACCACATGGACCCGCATGGGGGAAATCTTACGAGCGGTGACTGCTAGCGTGATGAATGCCCTTCATAACGCCTCCATGACGACGTGACCTGCGAGGCTACCGGCGCGTAACTTAACGCGATAACGTCCAGGCGTCCTTCGAAGAGGAGTTGATCCGTGCGCGAGTACAGCGTCCCGATCCTGGTCGACGTGCCTGCCTCGGCCGGCCTGGCCGACACGGTCTTCCGGCGGGCCGAGCAGGAACCCGGCGTCGTCGTCATGCGCCGCAAGACCGACGCGGGGTGGCCCGCGGTCACCGCGTCGGAGTTCCGCGACCAGGTGGTGGCGGTGGCCCGCGGGCTGATCGCGGCCGGCGTGGAGCACGGCGACCGGGTGGCGTTGATGTCCCGCACCCGCTACGAGTGGACGCTCGTCGACTACGCGATCTGGTCGATCGGCGCGGTCACGGTGCCGATCTACGAGACCTCCTCGGCCGACCAGGTGCGCTGGATCCTCTCCGACAGCGAGGCCAAGGCCGCGTTCGTGGAGCTGGACGCGCACGAGGAGACGGTGCGCGAGGCCGCGCCCGAGCTGAAGTCCGTCTGGCGCGTCGACGCGCCGCCGCTCGGCGCCGACGTGCCCGCCTCCGAGGTGGACGAGCGGCGCGGCCGCGTCTGCGCCGCCGACCTCGCCACGATCGTCTACACCTCCGGCACCACGGGCCGGCCCAAGGGCTGCCGGATCACGCACGACAACCTGCTGTTCACGGCGCTCAACGTGCTGCGGGGGCCGCTGGAGCCGCTGTTCTCCCGCAAGGAGCCGGCCGCGCTGCTGTTCCTGCCGCTGGCGCACATCTTCGCGCGGATGATCCAGGTCGTGCTCGTCGAGGCGGGCGCGATCATGGCGCACACCCCGAACATGAAGAACGTCGCCCCCGACCTGCAGGACTTCCAGCCGACGTTCCTGCTGGGCGTGCCGCGCGTGTTCGAGAAGGTCTACAACGGGGCCGAGCAGAAGGCCATCGCGGGCGGCAAGGGCAAGATCTTCGCCAGCGCCGTCGAGGTGGCGGTGGCCTGGAGCCGGGCCGAGAGCGCCGGTGGCGCGCCGCTCGGGCTGCGGCTGCGCAAGGCCGTCTTCGACCGGCTCGTCTACTCCAAGCTGCGCGCCGCGACCGGCGGGCGGCTGACCGCCGCCGTGTCGGGCGGGTCGGCGCTGGGCGAGCGGCTCGGCCACTTCTTCAAGGGCGTCGGCATCGAGGTCTTCGAGGGCTACGGCCTCACCGAGACCTCCGCGCCGTGCTCGGTCAACATCCCGGGCGCCAACAAGATCGGCACCGTGGGCAAGCCGCTGCCCGGCGTCACGCTGCGCATCGGCGACGACGGCGAGGTGCTGGCCAAGGGGCGCAACGTCTTCGCCGGCTACTGGAAGAACGAGGCGGCGACCGCCGAGGCCCTCGACGCCGACGGCTTCTACCGCACGGGCGACGTGGGCGAGCTGGACGACGACGGCTACCTGCGGATCACCGGGCGCAAGAAGGAGATCCTGGTGACGGCGGCCGGCAAGAACGTCGCGCCGGGGCCGCTGGAGGACCTGCTGCGGGCCCATCCGCTGATCTCCCAGGCGATGGTCGTCGGCGACGGCCGTCCCTTCGTGGCCGCGCTCGTGACCCTGGACCCGGAGGCGGTGCCCGCCGGGCGGACGGTGGCCGAGCTGCGTACGGACCCCGAGGTGCTGGCCGAGGTCCAGGCCGCGGTGGACCGGGCGAACCAGTCGGTGTCGAAGGCCGAGCAGATCAAGAAGTTCGCGATCCTGGAGCAGGACATCACCGAGGAGAGCGGGCACCTGACGCCGACGCTCAAGGTCAAGCGCAACCTCGTGCTGCGCGATTTCGCCGGGCAGATCGAGGAGCTGTACGGCGGGCACTGATCCAGCCCCGGAAAGAGCTCTCGGAAGCCGGGCGGGGATGAGCATGCCCTGTCCACCGCTTCCATGGAAAGACAGCAAGACCCACCTTTCGATCTCGAGCGCGGGTTGAAAGCGCTCGACAGACGCTCCTCCTGACCGCGGATCCGGTGCAGCCGGAGCCTCATGCGGCCATTCCCGCGCTGAGGTGAGCCCGTCACGGGCCGGATCGAACCGCTACGTGCCGACGCGGACTACGCCGAAGCAGGAAGCTCGGTTGCGGGCGCGCTGGATGAGCTGCACTGGCATACGGCCAACGCGAGGGGTGATCGTTTGATCAGCTGGATTCTGCACCTCCCGCACGCCGCGACCGTCCGTGTGATGGATTTGTCCTGGTGGAAGACTTGTGTCGGTGGGTGCTGCGAGCATGACGGGATGATCGCGACTCCTGACGACTACTCCTGGTTCTCCCCCGAGCGCTTCCCCGGCCTGGCGGACGCCTACTGCTTCACCTACGTCCGCGGCCTGACGCCTGAGGAAGTGGTGACCCGACTCGGCGTCCGGGTTGAAGAGTGCTCTCTCGTGACGCTTGATGAGCTGATCCGGCGGCAGACCTTCGGAGCCGTCGCCATTGGGGATTGGGTACTCCTCGTCGAGGCCTGCAGCGGGCTCGGCGTCGACGAAGAGATCATCATGCCGCTGTCGGCGGGCACCCGTCTCGTCTCCCACTTCTACCTCGACGTCGACGACATGGACTACTTCTACTGGATCGACGACGGGAAGATCCGGTTCGAGTTCGCGTACCAGGAAGGCTATTCCCACTGGATCCAAGACGGGAAGATCCAGTTCATGTTCCGGCCCCATGAAAGCTACTCAGAGGAGAGGCCGGACGAACTCGTAGAGATCCTGGAGCGGATCGGCTCCCCCGTCCACCCGATCGCCTACCCCCACGAAGGACCGGCGTTCCTCCTGGCCGAGCGTCTCACCGGGATCACGATGACGCCGCGACTGCTGGAGGAGTCCACTTACCTGTGCGGAGTCGTTCCTGGATCGAGGTGAGCAGAACCCACCGTACGCAGCTCGGCGACCGTCCGCCCGGCGGGCACTTCGTCACGAGGGCGGCCCTGGAGCAGGACATCACCGAGGAGAGCGGACCTCGTGCTGCGCGATTCCGCCGGGCAGATCGAGGAGCTGTACGGCGCGGGTAACTGACCTCTTAAAAAGGGCGGATTAAATCCGATTTAATCGCCTATATACCGCCTGACCAGGGGAATCTTCTTTCGATTCCGGCTTTCTCGCGGTCACTATCGGGGTATTCTTGCGGCAAAGAAAACGGGACCGGGAATCTGAAGCATCCCCGGTCCCTTACCTCACGGTAAGGGAGAACGGCATGGACATCAAGGAAGCGGGCCCCGCGTTCACCACGGCTCTGGAGAACGAGCTCATTCAGATCCGGGCGGACCAGCGTGAGCTGGCGCAGGACCTCACCGAGCGCATCAACGGCGTCGGCAGGCGGCTCAAGAGCCTCGACGCCAAGGTCGAGCTCAGGTTCTCGTCGGTCGACGCCCAGCTCCAGCTCCTCGGCTCGCGCATCAAGGTCATGGACGCCAAGTTCGAGGGCAAGTTCGACACGGTGAACAACCGCCTCGACACTGTGGACAGCCGCCTCGACGCGGTCGAGAGCCGGCTCGGCGGCATACAGGAGACGCAGCAGCAGATGCTGGGCGTGCTGGTCGGCATTCAGCGGAGGCTGGAGGCCGCCTGATCCAGGCAACGCGCAAAGGGCGGGTCCGCGTCGGGCGGGCCCGCCCTTTCGTATGCGTACGTAGCTGCCATGTGGGGGCTTTGTCATGAAATCGTGCGTTGACAAGTGGGAAATGTTGGCTTTTCGATGTATGAAAGTGCGCGAAGTCGGGGGAATCTGAAGGTTCGGGTAGGAGGACCTCACATGGACCATCGGCCGCCGTTGACCCGCCATGTCGCCATTCCATCGTCGACAGCGTCATCCTCCAGTGGTTCGACGCCGCTGTCCCGCCGATCCCTGTTCCTCGGCGCCGCCGCGTTCGGCGTCCCGGCCATTCTCGCCGGATGCGGATCCGACGCCCCCTCCCCCGCTCCCGGCGGTTCGTCCTCCGGCGGACTCGGCACCGTCACGCTGGGCTCCAACGCCTCCGACGAGGTGCCGAAGAAGTCGCTGGAAGCCCAGATCAAGGCGTTCACGCAGGGCGCGGTCAAGGTCAACACCGTCGACCACAACACGTTCCAGGAGAACATCAACCGCTACCTGCGCGGCACGCCGGACGACGTGTTCACCTGGTTCGCCGGCTACCGCATGCAGTTCTTCGCCGAGCAGGGCCTCGCCCTCGACATCTCCGACGTGTGGCGCGACATCGGCGGCGACTTCACGCAGGCGTTCAAGGACCAGTCGACCGGCGTGGACGGCAAGCAGTACTTCGTGCCGTCCACCTACTACCCGTGGGCCGTCTTCTACCGCAAGAGCGTCTGGGAGGAGAAGGGCTACCAGCCGCCCAAGACGCTGGACGAGCTCACCGCGCTGGCCAGGAAGATGAAGGCCGACGGGCTGATCCCGATCGCGTTCGCCGACAAGGACGGCTGGCCGGCCATGGGCACGTTCGACATCCTCAACATGCGGACGAACGGCTACGACTTCCACATCCAGCTCATGCAGGGCAAGCAGTCGTGGACCGACCCGAAGGTCCGGCAGGTGTTCGACACCTGGCGGGGGCTGATGGAGTACCACCAGCCGGCGGCGCTGGGCCGCACCTGGCAGGAGGCCGCGCAGTCGCTGGCGCAGAAGAAGACCGGGATGTACCTGCTCGGCATGTTCGTCGCCCAGCAGTTCCCCGAGGCCGACCGCGACGACCTCGACTTCTTCACCTTCCCCGAGATCAACCCGGCCTACGGCACCGACTCCATCGACGCCCCGATCGACGGTTACATGGTCTCGGCCAAGGCCAAGAACGTGGACGGCGCCAAGGCGCTGATCAAGCAGCTCGCCCAGGCCTCGTCCCAGAACATCGCCACGGGCCTCGACCCGGGCACGCTCGCCTCCAACTCCAAGGCCGACACCTCCGGCTACAGCGCACTGCAGAAGCGCGGCGCGGAGCTGGTGTCGCAGGCCAAGCACATCGCCCAGTTCCTCGACCGCGACACCCGGCCCGACTTCGCCTCCACGGTCATGATCCCCTCGCTGCAGTCGTTCGTCGGCAAACCGGACGAGATCGATCCGCTGCTGGCGAGCATCGAGAAGCAGAAGGCCACCATCTTCCGCTGATGACCGCGAAGACCCGTCGCTACTCCGCCCGCGACGTGACCATCCTGGTCGCCGGGCTGGGGGTGGCCATCGTCGTCAACGTGGGCCTCGTCTGGGGGCCCACGCTGGCCAGCGTCGGCCTGTCGGCCACCGACTGGAACGGCATCGGCCCGATCGAGTGGATCGGCGGCCGGAACTACGAGGATCTGGCCGGGACGTACCCGCCGTTCTGGTCGGCCGTCCGCAACAACGTGTTGTGGCTGGCCTTCCTCGGGCTGGTCGCCACGCCGTTCGGGCTGTTCTGCGCGGTGCTGCTGGACCGGCGGCTGCGGATGTCGCGCGTCTACCAGAGCGCCCTCTACATGCCGGTCGTGCTGTCGCTGGCCGTCGTGGGCTTCATCGCCCAGCTCGTCTTCTCCTCCGACTACGGCGTGCTGAACGCGGTCAGCGGCCTGCACGTGGACTGGCTCGGCGACCGTGCGGTCAACATCTGGGTCGTCATGGTCGCGGCGGGCTGGCGGCACGTCGGCTACGTCATGATCATCTACCTGGCGGGGCTGAAGGCGGTCGATCCGGCGCTGAAGGAGGCGGCGGCCATCGACGGGGCGAACGAGCGCCAGGCGTTCTTCCGCGTGGTGTTCCCGACGTTGCGGCCGGTCAACGTGATCGTGCTGGTGATCACGGTGATCGAGGCGCTGCGGGCCTTCGACATCGTCTACGCCATCAACAAGGGCAGGAACGGATTGGAGCTGCTGTCGGTGCTGGTCACCGAGAACATCGTGGGCGAGGCCAGCCGGATCGGGTTCGGCTCGGCGATCGCGGTGATCCTGCTGGTCATCTCGCTGGGGTTCATCGTGACGTACCTGTCGCAGCTGTTCCGGGGGGAGGAGCGATGACGGCCGCGCGGGTGCGGCCGCTGCGCGTCCTCCTGCACGTCTTCCTCGCGCTGGTGGCGCTGGGCTGGCTGCTGCCGCTGGCGCTGGCGGTGTACGCGTCGCTGCGCCCGTACGACGAGACGGCCCGCCTGGGCTACTTCTCGCTGCCGGAGCGGCTGACCCTCGGCTACTACGGCGAGGCGTGGAGCCAGGCCGAGCTGCCCCGCTACTACCTCAACACGCTGATCATCGTGATCCCGGCCCTGGTGCTCACGCTGCTGCTGGCGTCGTTCACGGCGTTCGCGATCGCGCGGCTGCGCATCCCCGGCCGCCGGACGCTGCTGATCGTGTTCACCGCGGGCAACCTGCTGCCGCCGCAGGTACTCATCACGCCGCTCTACACGCTCTACACGATGGTCCCGCTGCCCGCGTGGCTGTCGGACTCGCAGTCGCTCTACGACTCCTACCTCGGGCTGATCCTCGTCCACGTGGCGTTCCAGTTCGGCTTCTGCGTGTTCGTCATGGCGAACTTCATGCGTACGATCCCGGAGGAGATCACCGAGGCGGCGCTGGTGGACGGGGCGAGCGTGTGGAAGCGGTACTGGCGGCTGACCATGCCGTTGTGCCGGCCGGTGCTGGCGGCGCTGGCCACGCTGCAGTTCACCTGGATGTACAACGACTTCCTGTGGGCGCTGGTGCTGATGTCGTCGGGCGACAAGCTGCCCGTCACCTCGGCGCTGAACAACCTGCGCGGCCAGTTCTTCACCGACTACAACCTGCTGGCCGCCGGCTCGGTGCTGGTGGCGCTGCCGACACTGATCGTCTTCCAGCTCCTGCACAAGCAGTTCGTGGCCGGGCTGACCCTGGGCGCGACCAAGGGGTGATCCGTTAGAGGAGGGCGTGGAAGCGGGCCGCCACCTGCTCCCACGTCCACTCCCTCGTGATCCACTCGCGGCCGTTGGCGCCCATCTTGCGCGCCTTGTCGGGATCGGTGAGCAGTTCGACGACGGCCTGGGCGATCTCGGCGGGGTTCTCGCCGTCCACGACGAGGCCGGTCTCGCCGGGGCGTACGGCGTCCGGCGCGCCGCCCGACGCCCCGGCCACCACGGGCAGCCCCGTCGCGGACGCCTCCAGGAACACGATGCCGAGCCCTTCCACGTCCACGCCGTTCCAGCGGGTACGGCACGGCATCGCGAACACGTCGGCCGCCGCGTAGTAGCCCGGCAGGTCCGCGGCGGGGACGGTGCCGGTGAAGCGGACGGAGGGGTGCCCGCCCGCCAGCCGCTCCAGCTTCCCCCGGTACGGCCCGCCGCCCACCAGCAGCAGGACGGCGTCCGGCACCGCCCGTAGCACCCGGGGCCAGGCCGCGATGAGCCGGTCCTGGCCCTTGCGCGGCACCAGCCGCGACACGCAGACCACCACGGGACGGCCCGCGAGCCCCGGCACGGCGGCCCCCGGCAGGCCGGGGCGGAACTGCCCGGCGTCCACGCCGGGGGCCAGCCGGACGAGCTTGCCCGGCGGGATCGCGGCCTCCAGCCGGCGGCGGGTGTAGTCGCCGAGGTAGGTCACCACGTCGGCGTGCGCGCCGATCCTGCGCAGCACGGCGCGGAAGCCCGGCGCGCTCGCCCACGACGCCTCGTGGCCGTGGGTGAGCATCACCACGCGCCGCGCGCCGGCCCGGCGCAGGTGCGGCGCGAGCAGGCCGAGGGGCGCCGCCGCGCCGAAGACGACGGTCCGCGCGCCGTGCTCGGCCACCAGCCGGGCGGCTCGGCGCGCCACGTCGGGGGTCGGCAGCATGAGCCGGGTCGGGTGCCGTACGACGGGGTACGGCTGGCGCCGGTCGAACTCCTCGCAGCCCGGCCAGGCGGGTGCGTACACCGCGACCCCCGGCGTGCGGAGCGCGAGCCCGTGCACGAACGACTGGATCCCGCCCGGCCGCGGCGGGAAGTCGTTCGTGACGACGACCACCCTGGTGTCCGGATCTGTGGCGGAGTGGGTCACGGCGCGTTGACGCCGTTCAGTCTCGCCCACGCGCGGGCCATGGCGATGCGTTCGGGTCCGGGGGGATGGGAGGCATAGAGGACATATTCCACCGCATCAGGCGACAAGTCGGAAATGTTGGAAATGGCGAGGCGTTTCTGCATGGCCACGAACGTCGCCGGGTCTCTCGTCAGCTCCAGCGTGTGCAGGTCGGCCCGCGCCTCGACGTGCCGGCTCACCACGTTCTGGACGGGGCCGAGGAGGAGGGTGCCGAGGCTCATCAGGCCCACCAGCGCCCCGGCCGCGCGCGGGTCGGCGATCGAGGGGACGGCGGCGCGGCGGCGTACCAGGTCGAAGATCAGGAACAGCAGGACGGCGCCCAGCGCCGCGCCCAGACCGCCCAGCAGCGTGCCGTGCAGGACGTCGTCGTGCTTCGCGTGGCCCAGCTCGTGCGCGACCACCAGCTCCACCTCCGCCTCCGGGGCGCGCAGCAGCGTGTCGTAGACGACGACGCGGCGGGTGGCGCCGAAGCCGGAGACGTAGGCGTTGAGCGCCGTCGTACGACGTGAGGCGTCGGCGACCAGCACATCCTCCACCGGTACGCCGTCCCGCGCGGCCATCGCCAGCAGGTTCGTGCGCAGCGGGCCCGCGCGCATCGGGGTGAAGTCGTTGAACATCGGCTCGAACACCACGGGATAGACGAACGAGGCCGCCACCGTGAGGCCGAACGCGCCCGCGGCCGCCGGGATCCACCAGCGCCGGAACCGGCGCGCCAGCGCCACCAGCACCACCACCATGAGGGCGAGCAGGAACGCCTCGACGGCCGCGTTCTTCAGCCGGTCGCCGCTCCAGGACGGCCAGGTCTGCGTGGACAGGCCGTACTCGCGCAGG
Source organism: Nonomuraea sp. LP-02 (assembly GCF_036289125.1). Classification (NCBI taxonomy): domain Bacteria; kingdom Bacillati; phylum Actinomycetota; class Actinomycetes; order Streptosporangiales; family Streptosporangiaceae; genus Nonomuraea; species Nonomuraea sp. LP-02. Next base: position 3,238,256 of record NZ_JAXCLK010000001.1, read on the forward strand.
ACGGTCTCGAACCACATGCCGAGGGGCCAGCGGAGCGCCTGCGTGGCCGCGGCGATCACCACCACGCCCAGGATCGTCCGCAGCCACCACGGGCCGCGCAGCCACCCGGTCGCCCGCGCGCCGAGCGGGGTGGCGACCAGGAGGCCCGCCACGAGGACGGTCAGGGCCAGGGAGAGGTAGCTCGGCAGGCTCGTCGCGGCGTCGAACGCCTGGGAGCGGGCGAGCTGGGCGGCGGTGAAGTCGCGGGCCGGGTCCGGTGGCTCCCCGGCGGTCAGCAGCGCCCGCCAGGGCGTGGTGAGTGCGGCCACGGCCAGGACGAGGGCGGCGAGTGCGGCCAGCGCGAGCGCGGCCTGGCGGCGCAGGCGGACCTCGTCGTCGGGGCGGCCGTAGTCGGCCCTGCCGTCGTAGGCGGGCCCGCCGCTCACGGCCCGATCGCCGCCGTCACTCACGGCCCGATCGCCGCCGTCGCCCGCGGGCGTGGCGCCGTCCGGCTGCCGGCGTTCGCTCATCTGCCTCCCCCTCTTACGCTCTTACGCGAGCTGTTCGCGCACGTACGCGCGCCACCGGGCCGTCAGCGTGGCCGTGGAGAGCCCGAGCCCGGCGAGTGCCCGGTCGGCGCCGTCCACCCGGGCTTCACGATAGAGCCGTACCAGGGTCCCCTCACCGAACCGGTCGGCGAGGAAGCGACACGCCAGCCAGGCCTCCTGGTACGCCCGCGCGAGCCGCGCCGGGTCGCTCCCGTCCGCGGCGAAGGCGGCGGGGCCGGGCAGTTCGGCGGGCAGGCGTCCCGCGCGCACCTCGTCCGCCAGTTCGGCGGCGGCCGTCCGTACGGGCAGCCCCGAGTCGCGGTAGCCAACGTAGTCGGCGAAACCCTCGTACAGCCAGACCGGGAGGCGGTCGGTGCCGGCGGCGACGTGGGTGAGCTCGTGGGCGAGGACGACGTCTCTGCCGGTGGGGTTGAGGCGGGCGAAGACCTCGGGGACGACGAGCACCCGGTCGCCGTCCGCGAGCGCGGCCAGGCCGTCGATCGGGCCGGTCCCGGCCAGGCGGGCCGCCTCGGCGGCCGAGGCGGGGACGACGACGAGGGGGCGTACGGGCTCGCCGAGGACCGTTCCGACGCGGAGCGCGGCCGTGTCGGCCAGTCGCGCCAGCTCGGCGAGCGAGACGGGCTCGGCGGAGGCGCGTGCGGCGGTTGAGGCCACTTGGGCCGCCCGGCCGACGACGACTGACCGCGTTCCACGGACGGTGACGGACTCCCCCGGCCACAGCCCGCGCGCGCCCGCGGGCAGCGCGGGAGCGGCCGCGATCGGCGCGCTCGCGGCCGGGACGAGGGCGAGAGCGACGAGGAGCGGCGCCAGGAGCAGGAGAGCCGCCGGTGCGGCTCGTCGGCGTCGGCTCACCTGGTCGGACACGATGCTCGATGGTAGCCGGGCCGGACGGGTGCCCGGGGTGCGAAAAGGCGACAGCCCCGCCCGATCCCGTACGGGGATCGGGGCGGGGCTGTGGTCACATACCGGGACGGACCGCGCCGACGAAGGACGATTTACGCCATCCGCTCAGCTTGTCGATACGTACCCGTTCGCCTGTCCTGGGCGAGTGGATCATCTTGCCCTTGCCGACGTACATGCCTACATGGCCGAGCCCGTTGAAGAACATCAGGTCGCCTGGCTTGAGCTTCTTCCAGGAGACCTTCGTCCGGGTGCGGGCGAACTGGCTGCTCGCCACGCGCGGGAGCCTGATTCCGGCCTTCTTCCAGGCGTACTGGACGAGTCCGGAGCAGTCGAACGAACCGGGGCCGGTGCCGCCGTAGCGGTACGGGTCCCCGATCTGGTTCTTGGCCACGGCGACGGCCCGGTGGGCCTTCGCCTGCTGCCGAGCGACCTTGCGCGCCTTGGCCGACCTGGCGGTCTTGACGGCCTTGGCGGACTTCGACGACTTCGTGGTGGTCTGCACCGTGGTCGTGGAGGTCGTGGCCGCGTCGCTCGTCGTCGTCGCCTGAGCCGCCGGGGCATGGAGGATGACACCTCCGGCCGTCACGGTCATGGTGAGCGCCGCGCCACTCAGGGCAAGGCGGGACAGACGGGGGTTATGCGGGGAGGTAGACAGGATTTCTCCTTGAGTCTTCCACGAACGCCTACCGGGTTAGCTGACGGATTCGGGCCTGGAAGTAGCCCTACGGCGCTTTCGAGCAGCGCCGATTCACCCCTGATCCCCTAGGGAGAGGGATCGGTGGTTCCCCGGCTCCGTGCCTCCTGGCTGCACGGATTCGGCAGGTCGCCGCCCCGTCGAGGTGTTGCTCATGGGGATGTACGGGAGGCGACCGGCGGATTGTCATCGGGTGGGACCGATGGAGATCGGCGGCGACATGGCGTGTCACCGCGACGCCAGAAGCTACGCCGACGCGTCACGAATCGGCAAAGCGGACGGCGGCTTGTCAAGATCAGACAAGGGGTCGAGTCAGGATCGAAACCCCTGCTCGGCGAGCATGCTCCGTTACCGGAATGTGACCATACTCACAATTCTCAGGACAGGGTCCAGTAAGGGGCGATTTGTCACTTTCGTCACAGTTTTCCCGGCAGCAACAGGGCACCGCGCGCCGACGCGGAGGACGTACGGACGGGCCTCAGGGACGGATGGCGCCGACGAGCCGCCGCCCGTAGGCCGACAGCTTGACGACCTTCACGACGTCGCCCGTCTGCGGTGCGTGAACGATCTGCCCGTTGCCCGCGTAGATACTGACGTGCCCCAGTCCTTCGCTGAAGATGAGGTCCCCGGGCTGCAGCGCGTCGATGCTCACCCGGCGGTTCGCCCCCCAGGCCCACTGCTGCCACGTCGTACGCGGCAGCGAGACGCCCGCGGCCCGCCAGGCCGCCTGCGTCAGACCGGAGCAGTCCCAGCCGCCCGGCCCCGTCCCCCCGAACACGTACGGCTTGCCGACCTGCGCGTAGGCGAAGCGCAGCACCGAGGCCGCGTTGCCCGACGCGGAGCCGGTGTACTTCATGCCGGTGCTGTTCGGGTTGCCCGGGTTGTAGGCGTTCAGCTTCTCCAGCAGCTTCTTCTGCTGGGCGATCAGCTTGAGGATCTCCGCGCGTTCCTTCTGGACCCCGTCGCGCTCCTTGTCGGCCGACTCCAGGGCCTTCTCCGCCTTGTCCCGCTCGGCCTTGAGCCCGCGGTTCTCCCGGTCGAAGGCGTTCAGCTTCTCGGCCCGTTCCTTGGAGATCTGGCCGGTCAGCGCGAGGCGGGCGAGGAAGTCGTCGGGATCGTCGGCGCCGAGGAAGCCCGGCAGGGACGTGACGTCGCCGCCGAGCTGGTAGCTGTCGACGGCCATGCTGATCACCTGGGCGCGCAGGTCGGCGACGGTGGCCAGCTTGCGCTTGTAGCTGTCGTTGAGGTCCGTGTAGGTGGACTTCGCCTTTTTGTACCGCTCCGTGGCCGTGTTGTAGCGGTCGACGACCTTGTCCGCCTTGTCGTTGAGCTTCTCCAGCTTGGCCTTGGCCTGCGCGAGCGTTGGTTTGGGATCGGCGATCGCGGCCCCGGTGGGGGTAAGCACCAGCCCGAACGCGATCCCCGCGGCCACCGGTACCCGACCAAACCTCACTGCGTCGCCTCCCAGGGTAAACATCTGGGGCGAATAGTACAGAAGTGGCGGGTGAGGTCTCACCTCAATGGGTAAAACCTTAAATTCGTAATCTAGGCGCGACCAAGCCGGCGCAACAGCAGAGCAGACGGAACCGGTCTGGCTCCCATGCGCCGTACCGATTCGGCCACCTCACGGTCGGAGGACACGACGGCGATGGCCCGCCCCGGCGGCTCGACCCGGACGAGCTGCCGGATGAGGTCGTCGGCGATCTCCCCGGGGTCGCTGAAGAGCACCCGCACCCCGCGCGGCGCCACGACCTGCACGGGGGCGTTGAGCTCGGCCCCGTCGAAGACGACGGTCATCTCGACCCGGGTCTGCGCGGCCAGCCCGCCGAGGTTGGTCATGAGGCGGTTGCGCTGGTCGGCCAGGGTGAGCGTGCCGTAGCCGGTCTTGGTGACGTTGTAGCCGTCGATGATGAGGTGGATCTGCGGGATCGCGAGGAGCTGGTCGAGCAGCTGCGGGTCGTCGTCGGCCAGCGCCCGCGCGGGCACGCCGCGCACGCCCGGCCGCTCGCCCGGATGGGCCGCGACCGAGTCGGCGGGCCGGCTGATGGTCGCCGGCAGGCCGAGCTCCCTGCGCAGCCCGGCCGAGGCGTCCTGCAGGGCGTCGAGCAGCACCCGGATGCGGGCATCCTCCAGGCTGCGGCCCTCGCGGGCGGCCCGGCGCGAGGCTTCCAGCTGCTTCTCGACGTCGGCCAGCCGCTCACGCAGCCGCCGCAGCTCGGACTCGCCCGCGCTGCCCGCGGCCACGGCGGCAGTGCGGGCCTCCTCGGCCACGCGCTCCATCTCCTCGGTCCTCGCGAGCGCGGCCTTGGCCCGCTCGCGGGCGTCGTGGAGCTTGCGCCGCAGGTCGGAGTTCTCGGCGCGGGCGGTCTTGAGCTGCTCGCGCAGCCGGTCGGCCTCCTCCTTGGCGGCGCTCTTCTGCGCCGCGAGTTGCTCGCGCAGCCGGGAGACCACCTCCTCGCGCTCGGAGCCCTCGGCCGCCGCAGCGGACTGCTGGAGATCGCTCCGGGCGAGCTCGATCATCTCCTCCCAGCCGGGCGGCCGGGTGAGGTAGGCGGCCGCGGCCACCAGCACGGGGTCGGCCGCGGGCGGGACCTGGCCGTCGGCCAGCGAGGCGACCAGCTCGGGCCAGCCGGCGGCCACCGACTCGGCGACCAGCTCGCGGAACTTCTTGTCGTTCTCCAGTTGCGCGGCGATGGGCGCGCTGCCCAGTTTGGCCCTCTTGCGCGCCTCGAACTTGGCGATCCCGCGCAGCGGCGGCGGGATGGAGACAGCGGGCAGCGTCCCGAGAACCGTGGCCGCCAGGTCCACGACATTGAGCCGTACCTGCTCGGGAAGCGGGCGAGACAAGCCTTCACCCGCTGAACTCATCCCACTTGTCCCTTCGTGACATGCCCTTTCAGACAAGGGTACGGCTGCCGCGTACCTGACCGTAACGGCCGCCTGTGTATGGACGAGCGCTTGGTCGGGGGTGTACGACAGGTGAACGGCAGGTGTTCACCCGGGAGGCCCACCGTGACGGAGCAGATGCGTACTTCCACCCGTGACCTGGAGGAACTCCGCGAGCAAGTGACCGCGTGGCTGCGCGGCAAGGTCGGCGTGGACGCCTCCGTGTCGGAGCTGGACCGCCCCACCGACAACGGCATGTCGAGCGAGACCCTGTTCTTCACCGCGACCTGGGAGGGACGGCGTACCCGCTGCGTGGCACGGCTGGCACCTGCGGGAGAAGCGGTTCCGGTCTTCCCCGAGTACGATCTGCGGTCGCAGTTCGAGATCATGCGTTTGGCCAGGGAAAAAGCTGGGATTCCAGCGCCCAGGACCCTCTGGTTCGAGCCGGACCCGGCGCCGCTCGGCACCCCCTTCTTCGTCATGGAGCGGGCCGAGGGGCTGGTGCCGCCGGACGTGCTGCCGTACACGTTCGGCGGCTGGCTGAGCGAGGCGCCCCCCGAGGACCAGCGCAGGCTGCAGGAGGCCAGCGTCGGCGTCGTGGCCGCGCTGCACCGGACCCCGTTCACCCCGGACGAACTGGCCGCTTTCGGCCCCCCGGGCCTGCGCGCGCACGTGGACGCCCAGTACGCCTACTACCGGTGGGCGCACGGCAAGCGTCCCATCCCGCTGCTGGAGCGGGCCTTCGCCTGGCTGGAGGCGCACTGGCCGGAACGGCCCGGCCCGGACGTGCTGCTCTGGGGCGACGCCCGCATCGGCAACCTGATGTTCCGGGACTTCGTGCCGGTCGCGGTGCTCGACTGGGAGATGGCCGCGGTGGGGCCGCGCGAGCTGGACCTCTCCTGGATGATCTTCCTGCACCGCTTCTTCCAGGACCTCACCGTCGCCATGGGGCTGCCCGGCATGCCCGGCTTCATGCGCACCGAGGACGTCTGCCGCACCTACCGCGAACTGACCGGCCACGAGCCGCGCGACATGGGTTTCTACGAGATGTACGCGGCCCTGCGCCACGGCATCATCATGGCCAGGATCTGGCAGCGCAGGGTCCACTTCGGCGAGCAGCCCGACCCGGACGACCCCGACGACCTCGTCCTGCACCGCGCAACAATCGAGCAACTACTCACCACCTGACCCGGCCCACCGACCGGATCAGCCCGGCAGTTGGGCCGGCCGCCGCTCGGCCAGCCCCACCGGTCAGGCCGGCCCGCCACTCGGTCAGCTCGTTGAATGGGCTGGGCCGCCGCTTGAATCAGCCCACGGGATGAGCCGACCCGCCGCTTGATCAGCCCGCCGAATGGGCTGAACCGTCACTCGTATCAGCCAGCCGGATAGGCAGACCCGCCGCACGCTCAAATCAGCCCACCAGACGGACTGAATCACCGCATGGTCAGCCCACCGGATGGGTCAGGCCGCAGCGTCGTAGACCAGGAGCGCCACCTGGACCCGATTGTTGAGGGCCAGCTTGGTGAGGATGCGCGAGACGTGCGCCTTGACCGTGGGCACGCTCATGTACAGCTCGCGCGCGATCTCGGCGTTGGAACGGCCCTGCCCCACGGCCATCGCCACCTCCCGTTCGCGCTCGCTGAGCCGGGCGAGCAGCCGCCGGGCCCGTGCGGTGCGCTCCCCCGCGCCGCCGTCGGAGACGTGCGTGATGAGCTGCCGCGTCACGGCGGGCGACAGGATCGGCTCGCCCGCCGCGACCTTCCTGATCGCCTGCACCAGATCGGCGGGGGCGATGTCCTTGAGTAAGAACCCGGCCGCCCCCGCGCGCAACGCCCGCAGCACCTGCGCGTCGGCGTGGAACGTGGTCAGCACCACCACCTCGGGCGGCGCCGCCGTCGCCCGCAGGGCCTCGGTCGCGGTGAGGCCGTCCACGGCCGGCATGCGGATGTCCATGAGCACCACGTCCGGCCGGTGCTCGGCGACCAGCGGCGGCACCTCCGCCCCGTCGGCGGCCTCACCCACGATGGCGATGTCATCGACACCGCCCAGGATCATCGACAGGCCGGCACGTACCATCGCGTCGTCGTCGACCACGAGCACCTTGATCACAGCCTCTCCCCCGCCTTCTCCCTCACCATCTCCCCCGCCACTTGCGCTGCCGCCCCCGCCACCTGCCCCGCCGTCACCCCCGCCATCTGCGCTGCCGTCTCTCCCGCAGCTTTGTCCGTCACCCGACCTGCAGTGTCACCCGCCGCCTGATCAGCCGCCTGCCCCACCACCCGCGCGACCGGCTGCTCCGCCGCCTCTCCCGCCGCCGCTTCCCCCGCCGCCCGACCTGCCGTCTCCCCCGCCGCCGCCTTTTCCGCCGCCGGACCTGCCGTCTCCCCCGCCGCCGCCTTTTCCGCCGCCGCCATTTCCGTCGCCCGGCCTGCCGTTTCAGCCGCCGCCTCTTCCGGCCATGGCAGCCGGGCGCGCACCACGAACTCCCCCTCCGGCGTCGGGCCGTGCTCCAGCCGGCCGCCGGCCAGCTCCGCTCGTTCGGCCAGCCCGATGAGCCCTGCGCCCGCCCCCGGGAGGCGCGGGAGGTGGCGGGCGCCGAGCGGGTTGCGGACCTCCGCCGACAGCTCCTCGCCCGGGGCGCCGGCCACGGTCACGGTGACCGGCTGCCCGGCGGCGTGCTTGCGTGCGTTGGTGAGCGCCTCCTGCACGATGCGGTAGACGTTGCGGCCCAGCCCGTCCGGCGCGTTGCCCGCCCGCTGCTCCAGCCGTACGTCCATGCCGGCTTGGCGGCACTCCTCGACCAGCGACGGCAGGTCGGCGAGCGTGGGCTGCGGCCGGTCGGGCACCTGGTCGTCACCGCCTTCGGAGCCGGGATGGCGCAGCACGCCGATCACCTGGCGGAGGTCCTGAAGGGCGAGGTGGGCGTTGGCCCGGATCGCCCCGGCCGCACGGGCGATGTCGGCGGCGGGCGCGTCCGGGCGGAACTCCAGCGCGCCGGCGTGCAGGCTGAGCATGGAGATGCGGTGAGCGAGCACGTCGTGCATCTCCCTGGCGATGCGCTCGCGTTCGAGCCGTTTGGCCTCCTCGGCGGCGCTCGCGGCGCGCTGACGCAGCGACCAGATGAGCTGGCGCCTGGCCCGCACCACGATGCCCCAGGCGCAGACGGTCAGCAGCAAGGCCGCCACCAGGACGCCCCACTCCAGCGGCCCTATGTCGTCCTGCGGCCTGATCCACAGGTACGGCGGGATCGTCAGGAGGTGGAGCAGCATGATCGGCCCGGAGACCTTGAACGGCCGGTGCACCGCCACCGTGAACAGCGCCACCAGCCCCGCACCGCCGGCCAGCTCCAGGAAGGTCGAGAGCACCATCAGGACCAGCGCGAGCCCCACCGGCCAGCGGCGGCGCAACCACACCGACACGCACGTCAGCGCGCCCACCACCTGCTCGGTGAGCAGGAGCGGCTCCGGCTCGTCCTGCACCTCGGACAGGCTGAGCAGCGTGATGCCGCAGGCGACCAGGAAGATCGCGACGTCCACGATCCAGTCGCGGGTGGAGCGGCGCACCGGCCGGCCCTCGCCGCCGTCGCCGAGCAGCACCGAAGGCAGCACCCATCGGTACTCGGGCACCGGCCCGTCGTCCGCCCGCACGTCGCTCACGTTCATCGAGGTTAGGCCCTGCGAGGTCGCGCCGATAGCGACCAAAGTCGATGCCATGCGAGACCTGCGGACGATGCGCGCCGGGCAGCGGGCGGGCGAGCCTTGATTCCGTGAGAACGGTGCTGACGGTGCTCGGCTGGCTGCTGCTCCTGCAGGGCGTGGCCGGCCTGGGCAACTCGCTGCTCGGCCTGTGGCCGTGGACCGAGCGGCTGCTCGTGGCCAACTATCTGGGGTTCCTGCGGGGGCACGAGGTGTTCGCGGCCATCGTGATCGGCGTGCTCGGCTTCGTGCTGCTCTCCATCGCGGACACGGTGTCACGTACGCAGGGGGAGGAGGGCAGGTGACAGAGACGTCGATGCGCCCGCCGCGCAACCGCGCCGATCCGCGGGCGGTCGCGTGGTGGACGGTGCAGTGGCTGATCCTCATGGTGCCGGTGGCCGCGACGGCGGGCTGGGCATACTGGACGTTCACCGACCGGCCGGTGTGTCTGGGGCTCGTCGTGGCGGCGTTCGGGGTGGGCTGCCTGGCGCTGGCGGTGGCCGCGCCACGGGCGTACTACCGGGTCGAGCGGTGGGAGGTCACCGACGACGCCGTCTACACACGCAAGGGATGGCTGACGCACACCTGGCAGGTGGCGCCCATGTCACGCATCCAGCGGATCGACACCGCGCGGGGGCCGGTGCAGCGGTTGTTCGGGCTGGCGGACGTGACGGTGACCACGGCCTCGTCGGCGGGCGCGATCACCATCGCGGCTCTCGACCACCAGCTCGCCGCCGACCTGGCCGAACGCCTGACCGCCCGTACCCAGGCCACACCTGGAGACGCGACATGACCACCCCGGACAAGCCTGGGGGGCAGCCGCCCCCCAGGCACTGTGTGAATGAAACCGAAGCGCAGACGGCGACCGGCCACGCTTCGGACGACACCCGAACGCAGATGGCGGTCGGGCCCACTGTGGACGACACCCAAGCGCAGACGGGAACCGGCCACGCGCTGGACGACACCCGAGCGCGGACGGCGACCGGCCACGCGCTGGACGACACCCGAGCGCACACAGCAACAGGACGCACCGTCAACGACACGCAAGCGCACACTGCGACCGGACGCACTGCCACCAAGGCCGGACAGCAGCCCTCTGACGGGCGCTCAGCGGAGGAAGGCGACTGGCGGGCACTGGCCGGGCGGTCGGTCGCGGCGTCAGCCGTCAAGTCGCTGGCGCTTGTGGCGCCCGCCGTGATCGGGCTGGTGCGCCTGTTCACCGGCGCCGGCTGGCCGACATGGGGGCTGGTCACGGCGTGCGCGGCGGCGGCGGTGCTCATCGTGGGGGGCGTGGCGGCGTACGACGTGGCCCGGCTCAGGTCCACCCGATGGCGGCTGACCGGCGAAAGGCTGGAGCTGCGATCCGGCATCGTGGTGCGGCGGGCCCTTGCGATTCCGCGCGACCGGGTGCGGAGCGTGGACCTGCGGGCCGACCCGGTGCTGCGGCTGCTCGGGCTGACCGTGGTCAAGGTCGGCACCGGCGAGCGCACAGCCGACGGTGACGAGCTGACGCTGGATCCGCTGACCAGGCACGACGCCGAGACGCTGCGCCGTACGCTGCTGCGCGGCGCGGCGGCGGACGAGCAGTCCGGCGAGGGGGTGGACCGCGACGCGCCGCTGGCCGAGCTGCGGTGGTCGTGGGTCCGATACGCGCCGCTGACGGTGTGGACCTTCGCCGGGGCGGCGGTGGTGCTGGGTGTGGCCTACAAGGCGGCGGAGCGGCTGGGGCTGAAGGACCTGGCCGAACAGGCGGCCGCGCCGGTGTGGGACTGGGTGACCGCTCACCCGCTGCCCGCCGTCGTTCTGGTGCTCACCGCCAACGTCACCGTAGGGGCGCTCGGGGCGGTGCTGCTGTTCGCCGAGTCGTGGGGGCGCTACCGGCTCGACCGCGAGCCGGGACGGCTCCGGCTGCGGCGCGGCCTGCTCACCGCCCGTTCGCTGACGCTGGAGGAGCGGCGGCTGCGGGGCGTGGAGATCAGCGAACCGCTGCTGCTCCGGATGGGCGGCGGGGCGCGTGTCAAGGCGATCGCCACCGGCATCGGCAAGACCGCCGACGGCGAGAACGAGGACGTCGGTGCGCTCGCCCCGCCGCTTCCTCGCCCTCTGGCCTGGCGCCTGGCCGGCATCATCGCCAGGGGGAACGCCAGGACCGGGCCGGAGACCGCGCTGGTACGGCATCCGCCCGCGGCACGGCGGCGGCGGGTCGTGCGCGCGGTCGCGGCCGTGGTGGTGCTTGCCGCCATGGCAGCGGTGGTGTCCCGGTCGGTGCCGTGGCCGCAGCCCTGGATGTGGGCCTGGGTGTGGGCGGTGCCGGCGGTGGCGGCGCCGGTGGCCTGGTGGGGCGCCGTGACGGGGGCGCGGAGTCTCGGGCACGCCCTCGCCGGGCGGCATCTGGTAACCCGCCACGGAGCGGTGGTGCGGCGTACGGTCGCGCTGGAGCGAGCGGGCATCTCGGGCTGGACGATCACCGAATCGTTCTTCCAGCGGCGGGCCGGCCTGGTGACGGTCTCAGCCACCACCGCCGCGGGTGACGGCCACTATGACGTCCTGGACGTGGGCCGCGGCGACGGGCTGGAGCTGGCCGCGCAGGCGGCCCCGGGCCTGCTGGAGCCGTTCCTCGTCAGGGCGACAGACGGGCCACCAAGCAGGCCGACGGACGGGCGGACCAGCAGGCCGCCAGACGGACCGCCAGACGGGCCGACGGACGGGCCGGCAGACGGGCCGGCAGACGGGCCAGACGCGGGCCTGCCCCGAGACCCCCGGGCGAGCCCTCCTCACAGGCAGCACGCGGCCCCGCCACGTGAGCCCAGGTGAGCGGCCCCAGCATGCCGCGGGCGAGGCCGCACCGCCGGGAGAAAAGAGAGAGCCGCGTGACCTCGTTGTTTTGCCCATGCCCCTGTGTTGGACAAATCAGGTCCCGCGGCTCAAGTGCTTGCAGACATAACGGTATTTGGCCCACTTGCAACCGAGTTGCAGCCGTATTAACCGTTGACGGAGATCACTGGTCAAGAGATGATCCGCGGGTGTCGCCAGGACCCGCGCTCGCCTGCCGCACCCTGAGCTGCCGGGCCGGCGGGCGTACGATCATCGAGAGTCTCACCCTGGAGTTCGAGCCGGGCGAGCGTGTGGCGCTCATGGGTCCGTCTGGCTCCGGGAAGACGACGTTGCTCACCACCCTGGCCGGGCTGCTGCCGCCCGCCGCGGGCCGGGTGCTGGTCGACGGCGTGCCCCTGGACGAGCAGCCGGAGCTGCGGGCCGGGCTGGCGCTGGTCTTCCAGTCGTACGGGCTGCTGAGCCTGCTCACGGCGGCCGAGAACGTCGAGGTCGCGCTGCGGGCGGCGGGCCGGCCTCCGCGCGAGGCGATGCGGCTGGCGGCGGAGGCGCTGGACCGGCTGCGGGTGGCGCGGTTCGCCGACCACCTGGTCGAGGAGTTGTCCGGAGGCCAGCAGCAGCGCGTGGCGGTGGCGCGGGCGCTGGCGCTGCGACCCCGGGTGCTGCTGGCCGACGAGCCCACGGCCGAGCAGGACGCCACGCACCGCGCCCTCGTCCTGGACGAGCTGCTCGCGATCGCGGCGCAGGGCACCACGGTGGTGCTGGCCACCCACGACCCGGAGGTGGCCGAGCACTGCGACCGGGTGGTCGAGCTGCGGGCGCTGGCCACCTCCCGGCGGGCGAGGAGGGGCCGGTGAGCCTCGTCAGGTGCGACGGCGTCGTACAGATCTACCGGGCGCAGGACGTCGAGGTCGTCGCGCTCCGCGACGTCGACCTGACCATCGGCGCGGGAGAGACGGTCGCGCTGCTCGGGCCGTCCGGCGCGGGCAAGTCGACCCTGCTGTGGCTGCTGGCCGGGCTGCTGCGGCCGAGCGCGGGCCGCCTGTGGCTGGACGGCGCGGACCTCGGCCGGCTCGACCAGCGCAGGCTGGACCGGCTGCGGGCCACGCACATCGGCATGGTGCTGCAGAACCCCGCGCGCAACCTCATCGGTCACCTGTCCGCCGCCCAGAACATCGCCTTCGCCCAGCGCGCCGTCCGCCGGGACCGGCGGCGGGCGCGCGAGCTGCTGGCCCGGGTCGGCCTGGCGGACGCGGCCGACCGCCCGGCGGGCCGGATGTCGGGCGGCGAGCAGCAGCGCCTCGCGCTGGCCGTGGCGCTGGCCAACGCCCCCAGGCTGCTGCTCGCCGACGAGCCCACCAGCCAGCTCGACGAGGAGTCCGGGCGGCGGGTGATCGAGCTCGTCCAGGACGCCGCAGGCGACGGCACGACCGTCGTCGTGGTCACCCACGATCCAGCCGTGGGCGAGGCGCTGGACCGTACGGTGACGATCAGGGACGGCCGGGTCGGGGCGGAGGGCCGGCGCGGCGAGGACTTCGTGGTCGTCGGCAGGGAGGGCGCCGTGCAGGTGCCGCCCGAATACCACCATCTGCTGCCGCCCGGCTCCATGGCCAGGATCGAGGAGCTGGAGGACGGCATCGCGCTGCGGAGGGCCGAACCGTGATCCTGCGCGGTCTCTGGGAACGCCGCACGCTCTCGCTGGTCGTGCTGCTCATCGCGATCGTGCCGATCGCCTCGGCGGCCGTCGGGCCGATCTACGCCGCGGCAGCCCGCACCACCATCGCCAGGGAGGCGCTCGCGGCCGCCCCGGTCGAGGGCCGCGGCTGGCGCTACACCACCACCGAGGGCGACATCGAGGCCAAGGTGGCGGCGTTCACGGCGGGCGCGGACTTCACCACCGCCCCGATCTACGGCTTGGAGCTCACCAGCGGCCGGCGTGACGACGAGCGGGCGTTCTCGCTGGTGTGGCAGGACGGGCAGTGCGAGCACCTGACGCTCGCCGAGGGCCGCTGCCCGCGCGCCGGCGGCGAGGTGATGGCGAGCCAGACGACCGGGTTCGCGGTGGGCGAGACCGTCGAGCTGACGACGGTCATGAAGAGCGGCCCCGGCTCCACGGGGCGCGAGTCCGCGCCGCTCACCGTGGTCGGGCTCTACCGGCCCGGCTCGGCGGCCGACCCGTTCTGGTTCGGCCGGACGCTGTTCTCCCCCACCGGCGAGCCGAGCGCGAACAAGGCGGACGCCCTGTTCACGGTGCCGCAGACCCGGCTCGACACGTACATCGTCAGCTCCGGCGTCTCCATCGGCTCCGCCGACACGTCGGGCGGCTGGACCGACTACGCGGTCATCGGCATCGATCCCGCCCGCCTCGACGGCGCCGACCTGGACCGGCTGAGCGCCATGCAGACCGCGGCCGAGGCGGCGGGCCGCGACAGCCGGGTCATCGTCTTCTCCCGGCTGGCCGACACGCTCAAGGTCATGACCGCCAACGCCGACGCGCTCGGCGTCCCGACGCTCCTGGTGATCGCCCAGCTCGTCGGGCTCGGCTGGATGCTGCTCTTCCAGACCGTCGGCGATCTCGTACGCGCCCGCGGACCGGAGATCGCGCTGGCCCGGCTGCGCGGCCTGCGCCGGACCCGGGTGTGGCTGTTCGCGCTGGCCGAGCCGCTGCTGCTGCTGGCCGCCGCGGTGCCGCTCGGGCTGCTCGCCGGGCACGTCGCCGCGGGCGCGATGATCGGCGCGCTGCTGCCGCCCGGCATCCCCGTGGCCTTCCCGCCCACGGCCGCGCTGGCCGGGGTGGCGGCCATGCTGGGCGGGCTGCTGGCCGCCGGGCCGGTCGCCTGGCGGGTGGCCACCCAGCCGGTCACCGAGGAGTGGCGGCGCACCCCGCGCCGCTCGGCGCGCGGCTGGGTGCTGGACGCCGTGGTCCTGGCGATCACCGCGCTGGGGCTGGTCGAGCTGCTGGCCGCCGGCGTGCTCACCGACGTGTCGGGACGCGGTTCGAGCGCGATGGCGGTGCCGGGGCTGATCGCACTCGGCGTGGCGCTGCTGGCCGGGCGGGCGCTGCCGGTGCTCACCCGGCGGCTGTTCGCGGTGACCCGCAGGCGGGGCGGGCTCGGGCCGTTCCTGGCGCTGCGGCAGGTGGCGCGGGGGCCGGTCACGGCGGGCAGCGTGGTGGTGCTGGGGGCGGCGTTCGGGCTGGCCACGTTCGCGGTGTCGGCGTGGAGCGCGACGTCGGGCGACTACGCGGAGACGGCCAGGTTCCACAACGGGGCGGCCACCGCGATCACCGTGCGGCCGGTCGAGCCGCGCAAGCTGATCGCCGCCGTGGCCGCCGCCGACCCCGGCGGCCGGACCGCCGCGCCCGTGATCATGGTACCGGGACCGCCGCAGCTGGTCGCCGCCGACCCGGCGCGGCTGGCCGCGATCGGCGCGGCCTGGCGTCCCGCGCTGGCCGGGGGCACGTCGCTGGAGCAGGCCGCCGCCGCGGTGCAGGGGCCGCGGTCGCCGCGCGTGTGGGTGCGCGGCGACCGGTTCCGTGTACGGCTCCAGCACGACCGGCCGCCGGAGGGCTGGCGGATCCGGATGTCGGCGGTGTTCCGCGTGCCGGGCACGCTGCGGGCCGCCCAGCTCCCGCTCGGCGAGCTGTCCGGCACGTCCGGGACGCACATGTGGAACCTGCCTCCCGCCTGCGCGCGTGAGGCGTGCGAGCTGCGCGCCCTGCGCGGGGAGCCGGTGCCGCCGCCCGAGTACAGGGAGCCCGCGTTCGTCCAGGTGACCGTCGCCGGGCTGGCCGTGCGCGAGCAGGGCCGCTGGCGGTCGCTGGAGCTGCCCTCGTGGCGGGTGGACGAGGACCCGGACGCGCGCGAGGGCACGTTCGCCGTCACCTACGCCGGCAATCAGACGCTGCGCCCGGACACGTACTCGCCGGAGCCGGCCGCCGTCGTCGTCGGACCCGTCGGCAGGAAGGCGGTGCCGGGCCTGGACAACAGCTACGCCATGCCGGTGCGCGCCGCCGTCGCCTCGGCCGCCGGGCCCGGCCTGACCGACGCGGGCGTCCTCATGGATCTGGAGCAGGCCGACCGGATCGCGTACGGGGTGCACGAGAAGGCCGTCCACCAGGTGTGGACCCGGCTGTCCGACACCGCCGCACTGGAACGCGAGCTGGAACGCCAGGGGCTGTCGGTGGTGTCGCGGCGGACCGTGACGGAGCTGACCGCGTCCTTCACCGGGCAGGGGCCGGGGCTGGCGCTGTTGCTGCTGCTGGCCTCCGCGCTCGCCGCCGCCGCGCTCGCGCTCGGCCGGACCGTGCTCGCCCTGCACACGGCGGCCAGGAGACGCGGCTACGAGCTGGCCGCGCTGGAGGCGGCGGGCGCCAGGGTGGCCGCGCTGCGGATCGCGCTGCTGCTGGAGCAGGTGATCACGGTGGCCTCGGGCACGTTCGCCGGGCTGGCGGCGGGGCTGCTCGCGGCCTGGGCGGCGCTCGGCCGGATCCCGCAGTTCGCCGTGGCGCCGGTGACGCCGCCGCTGCCGCACCACGTGGCGGCGGCGCCCGTCGCGCTCGTCGTGGGCGCCGCACTGCTGCTCAGCCTGGTGGCCGCGGCGGTGGTGGCGGAGCTGCTGCTGCGCGGCGTACGGGTCGAACGCCTGCGCGACGCCCCCGCCTGAGCGCCGGCCTCAGCTCCCGACCGGCCGCCTGGTCATCTCCTCCATGAACGCCCTGGCCATCGGCACCACCCCGCCCATGGCCTCCTTCTCGGACATGAGCCGGACCTTCGGCGAGTTCGTCGCCGCGTCCTTCGGCCGCTGGTGGCCGGAGTAGTCGACGCGCACGACCACCGCGCCCTTGCGCATGAGCACCGTGCCGCTGGAGGCCGCCACGTCGCTGTGCCTGGTCTGCACGAACTGCTGGTACGCCTGGTCGCCCAGGTCGTCACGGTCGACCAGTTTGCCCCAGGTGATGCCGCCCATGGACGCACCCGCCATGTTCTTGTCGCCGCCGCGCTGGGTGGCGTAGTAGGACTTGGCGCCGGTCTCGTCGGTCTGGCCGGTACGGTCGCTGAAACGGTGAACGGTGATCAGCACGCTGCGGATCTTCTTCGTGCCCGTGTCGTCGCCCGGCAGGTCCAGGTTGAGCCAGCGGCACTCGGTCTGGCTGTCGCCGCCCTCCTCCAGCCCGCGCGCCCGCGTCGTGGGGCTCGGCACCAGCTCGGTGGCCTTAGCGCCGACGGCCGTGCAGAACGCGGGGAACGCGGCCAGCACGGTCGGCGAGGCCGACGGCTTCGGGCTGGGCGAGGAGGTGACGGCGGGCTCGTCGGCCTCGGCCAGCACGTTCGGGTTCTTCGCCTGCCAGGCCGCCACGCCCTTGGCGAAGTACGCGACCAGGCCGCTCACCTCGCGCAGCGCGTTCGCCTCGGTGATCGACTGCCGGGTCTCGCTCGACAGGATCTGGGCGTCCTTCTTCTGCTGGTCGGCCTGGAACCTGACCTTGATCGTGAAGTCGCCGACGCGGGCGTTGGCGGTGCCGTACGAGTACCACAGCAGCTTGTCGCGCCGCCACGTGTACTGGGCGAACGCGCCTTCGCCGACGCCGGGGATGTCCTTGATCGGGGAGATGTACTCCTTCTCGTCGGGGTGCAGGGACGGCTTGGCGGTGGCGGCGTACTTGCCGCCGCGGTACTCCACCTCGTAGGTGCTCTGGGCCTGGCTGCGGCCGGTCTTGGCGCCCTCGCCGCGGTATTGGGCGATCTTGACGTCGATCTCCCTGCTGCGCCAGTACTCGCCGAACGAGATGCGGCGGTTGACCCAGTTGCAGCCGAAGTCGACGGTGAACTCGCCGTCGCGGGAGGATTTGGCGACGGTCGCGCCGGGCACCAGGCGGTCGGCCTCCTCCTTGGGGAGCATGCCGCACACGTCCGGGCCCTTCGCGCCGGAGGCGGCGGGGGCCGAGGAGGACGCCGACGGCCGGCCGTCGGCGTCCCGCGAGCCCGCGGGGCCGTCGCCAGAGGTGAGCACGAACACGCCGAAGCCTCCGGCCGCCACCAGCACCACCACGCCGGCGGCCAACGCCGGCATCAGCCACCCCGGCCGCCCGGACGGGCCAGGCGCGGATGGCGCCTGCGGCACCATGGGCGCCGTGGGCGGCATCGGTGGCTGACCCCACGGCTGCTCGCCGAACGACTGGGGACCGGACGGCTGTGGCCCCGACTGCTGCGGGCTCCACGGCTGCCCGCCCGACGACTGCGGCCCGGACTGCTGGGGGCCGACCGCCTGCTCACCCGACGAGTACGGCCCAGGTGCCTGAGCACCCCACGACTGCCCCACCGGCGAGTGCGGGGCCGGCGGCTGAGGGCCGGGCGCCTGCCGGTCCCCCGGTTGCCCGTCCCAGGGCTGCGCGTCCGGGGACTGCGGGCCCGGCCATGGGGGGCTTGGCGGCTGAGAGCTCTGTGGGGGCATCCCATGAGGGGGCGGTCCATGGTACGGCGGGCCCTGAGGGGAGCTGTAGGACAGACCCTGGGGAGGCGCACCCTGACCGGGCCCCGGAAACGGGGCCTGAGGAGGGCCGTAAGGCGAGCCCTCAGGAGACGGGTCCGTGGGCGAGGCGTAGGGCGGACCTTGAGGGCCGTAAGACGGGCCCTGCGGAGATGGGTCCTGAGGTGGTGAGGCATAGGACGGGCCCCCGGGAGGGGCGTAAGGGCCTTGAGGTGGGCCATAAGGGGCTTGTGGTGGCATGGCGGGTGGGGGTGGGCCCGGGTGGTGGGCGCTCCCACCGGACGGGGACGGCGGCCCGCCTGGGGCTCCGCCCCCTGGGCTCATCGGCTGCCCGCCCTGCGGACCATACGGCCCGTGCTGCGCACCAAACGGCCCGTGCTGCGGCACGTTGGACACGTCCTGCGAACCTTGGGGCCCGGCCTGTGGCCCATACGGAACGTCCTGTGAACCATGGGGCCCGGCCTGTGGCCCATAGGGCACGTCCTGCGAACCGTAGGGCCCGGCCTGTGGCGCATACGGCACGTCCTGCGAGCCATAGGGCCTGCCCTGTGGGCCATAAGGCCCGCCTTGTGAACCATGGGGCCCGCCCTGCGGCGCATTGGGCACGTCCCGCGAACCATACGCCACGCCCTGCGGGCCATAGGGAGGCACGTCCACACCACCCTGCGGCCCGTACCCGGGCGGAGGACTGTACCCGTCCTGCGGCCCGGACGGAGTGCTCTGGGGGCCGGGTGGCGGGTTGTCGCCGGGGTCGCCGTCCCGCCCCTGGTCCGGGTCCGGGTACGGGTTCGCCGGCGGCTCGTACGCGCTTCCGGGGTTCACTGGGACTCCTGGGGTCGCCCTGACTTGCGGGAGAACATGCTAGTCACACCCCTTGCACGATGCTTGCGACGTTTGTCACGGCGCGGGTCATCTGTCCAGGGCCGCGGCCACCAGTCGCGCCGCGGCGACGGCCGTCTCCTTGTCCGCCGCTCTCGACGCCGGGACGTCGTCACGGTGCCACACCACTTCGCCGAGCAGGTTACTCGTCCGGAAGAGCAGCACGCTGTCGGATCGGCCGCTTTTGTTGGTGTTGATGTAGAACGTGAAGCTGTTCTGGAGGATGGCCGACTCCGCGATCCCCGGCACCTCGGACACCCCGCCGCGCACGTCACGCCCCTCCTGACCCTTGCCCGCGGCCCTGGTCGCCTTCTCGCTGGCGAAGCGCCGCTGCGCCACCTGCGGCCCGCCGAGGTCGCCGTCCGGCTTCTCCGCCCAGGCGCGTACGGTGAGCGTGCGCCCCGGCTCCTCACGCACGATCCACTGGCACTCCCCCGGCCGGCTCGCGTTGCGCACCGGCGTGACCTTCATGAGCTCCGCGGCCTGGGCGTCGGTCAGCAGCGTGCACGGGTCGGGCGCGGTGGCGTACCGGCCCGCGTCGGGCTGGGGACGGAGGGCGGAGACGGCGTACCATCCGCCGGCGCCCAGCAGCACGACGGCGGCGGCGAGCGCGGCGGGCAGCAGCCACCGGGGGCGGCGCCGCGGCTCGGCGGCGGCGTCGGCCAGGGCGGTGAGCGCCTGCCTGATCTGCGGCGCGGTGGGCCGGGCCGCCGGATTCTTGGCGAGCATGGCCATCAGCAGGCCGCCGAACCGCCGCCCCGCCCTGGCCGGGAACGGCGGCTCGTGCAGCAGCACCGCCGCCGCCACCGCGGCCGGCAGGTCGCGCTCGAACGGCGCCCGCCCCTCCACCGCCGTGTAGAGGCTCGCGCCGAGCGACCACAGGTCGGACGCGGGGCCGGAGGGCTGCTCGTTGAGGCGTTCGGGGGCCATGTAGCCGGGCGAGCCCGCGCTGCCCGTCACGTCTCCCGGGCCGCCCATGGGAGCCGCGATGCCGAAGTCGGTGAGCATGGCCGAGCCGTCCGCGTCGAGCAGGATGTTGCCCGGTTTGACGTCCTGGTGCAGCAGGCCGTGGGCGTGCGCGACCTCCAGCGCGGACAGCACCCGCAGCCCGATCCTGGCCACGGCGCCGGGCGGCAGCGGGCCCCGCTCACTGACGAGCTGGTCGAGCGAGCGGCCGGTGACCAGGTCCATGATGATCCACGGCTGGTGGCCCTCCAGCACGACGTCGTGCACGACCACGATCGCCGGGTCGCGCAGCCGGCCGGCGGAGCGGGCCTCATGGATGGCCCGGCGGGTGAACTGCGCCCGCGCGTGCGGGTCAAGGCCGTCGGGTACGCGGACCTGCTTGACGGCGACCTGGCGGCCGAGCATCTCGTCGATGGCCCGCCAGACGGTGCCCGCGCCACCCTGGCCGAGCCGTTCGATCAGCCGGTAGCGGCCGGCCAGCAGGTAGAGGTCATGCGGCATGGCGCAACGCCTGCTCGCTCGCCCGCGCGGCCTTCAGCGCCGCCTGCCGGACGTCCTCGTCCGTGGGCCGGTCGGACAGCGTGGAGTACTCGACGCTGACGACGAGGTTGGCCAGCCGGTAGTAGACGTGCGCGGAGTGCACCCGGCCGGTGGGCCCCTTCAGCTCGAAGCCGAACGCCTCCTCGCCGACCCCGCCGATCTGCCGCACCGGCGTCAGCGTGGCCTTCCTGGAGGTCTTGACGCCGATCTCCGGCCAGGTCCAGTCGACGCTGGTGTACTTGCCCCAGTAACGCTTCTGGTTCTGGAACAGCGTGCGGGCCGTGGCCTGGGTCATCGACCACGGGTCGACGGTGTCGGAGTCCTTCTGCACCTGCAGCCCCACCCCGGCGCCGGAGATCGGCCAGCCGCACTTGGGGCCGACCTCGTCGGAGCCGGGCTGCGGCTTGGGCGGGGCGGCGGTGAGCAGCAGCCGGCCCACCTCCTCCGAGGCGAGCAGCGTGCACACGTCCATGGGGGCGGTGAACGCCGCAGGCACGTCGTCGCCGCCGCTCAGGCCGCGTAAGGCGAGGAAACCGCCGCCGGCCAGCACGGCCGCGAGCACCACCCCCGCCGCGACCCACACCACGGTACGGCCGCGCCTGGCGACCCGGCCGGGCACGGTGACGTCGGAGGCGGCCGGCAGCCCGGGGAGCGGACGGCCGGCGGCGACCTCGCGCAGCGCGGACACGGCCGCCCGCGGGTCGGGGCGGGCGGCCGGGTGGTGCGCCATCATGGCGGCGATCAGCGGGCCGAGCGGGCCGGGCGCGACCGGCGGCGGCGACAGCAGCGTGGCCTGCACCCGCTGGGCGGCCGACCCCTCGTAGGCGGGCGCGCCGGTGACCGCGACGTAGAGGGTGGCGCCGAGGGACCACAGGTCGCTGGCCGGGCCGCCGGGCAGGCCCTCCAGCCGCTCGGGGGCGATGAAGCCGGGCGAGCCGATCATCAGGCCCTGCTCGGTGAGCGTGGCCTGGCCCTCCTGGCGGGCGATGCCGAAGTCGGTGAGCACGACCCGGCCGCTCTCGGTCAGGAACACGTTGCCCGGCTTGACGTCGCGGTGCTGCATGCCCTGGGCGTGCGCGGCCGTCAGCGCCTCCAGCACGTCGGCGCCGACGCGGGCGGCGTGGCCGGCGGGCATGGGCCCGAACTGGCGGACGGTGTCGCCGAGCGTGCGGCCCCGCAGCAGCTCCATGACCAGCCACGGCCGGTCGTTCTCGACCACCACGTCGTGCAGGGCGACGATGCCGGGGTGGCGCAGCCGCGCGGTGGCCTGCGCCTCGCGCACCGCGCGCTTGACCGAGTCGGCCCGCTCCTTGGGCGCCATGCCCTCGGGCAGCGTGAGCTCCTTGACCGCGACATCGCGCTCGAGCATCTCGTCCCTGGCCAGCCACACCTTCCCCATGCCGCCCGCGCCCAGCGGGCGCAGCAGGGAGTAGCGGCCGGCGAGTCTTCCCGCCGACATAAAGGGAAGGGTAACGAACGACCAAGAGGGATGGTTATTCCATCCTGTCGGTCGGTCTCTCTATGGTCTTGGTTCGTGGAAGTGGTTCAAGGCACCCTCGACGAGCTCGGCACCCCGCTGAGCGACGTCACGTTCGTCGTGTTCGACCTGGAGACGACCGGCGGCTCGCCCGCCGAGGACGCGATCACCGAGATCGGCGCGGTCAAGGTGCGGGCGGGCGAGGTGCTGGGCGAGTTCTCCACCCTGGTCGATCCCGGGGGGCCGATCCCGCCGTTCATCTCGGTGCTGACCGGCATCACCGACGCCATGGTGGTGGCCGCGCCGCGCATCGAGGCGGTGCTGCCGAGTTTCCTGGAGTTCATCCGGGGGTCGGTGCTGGTGGCGCACAACGCGAGCTTCGACACGCGGTTCGTCAAGGCCGCCTGCGCCGCCCACGGCTACCCTCCGCCCGCCAATCCGGTGCTCGACACCGTCGACCTCGCCCGCCGGGTGCTCACCCGCGACGAGACGCCCAATGCCAAGCTCGCGACGCTGGCCCGTTTCTTCCGCAGCCCGGTCGAGCCGTGCCACCGGGCGCTGCAGGACGCGCGGGCCACGGTCGACGTGCTGCACGGGCTCATCGAGCGGGCGGGATCGTTCCAGGTGCACACGCTGGAGGAGCTCAAGTCGTTCGTCCGCGCGCCGACGCCCGAGCAGCAGCGCAAGCGCCACCTGGCCGACTCCGTGCCGCACGCGCCCGGCGTCTACCTGTTCGAGGACGAGCGGGGCGAGGTGCTCTACATCGGCAAGAGCACCAACCTGCGCAACCGCGTGCGCTCCTACTTCACCGCGAGCGAGACCCGGCCGCGCATCCGGGAGATGATCGGGATCGCCGACCGGGTCCGCCACATCGTCTGCGCGACCGCGCTGGAGGCCGAGGTCAGGGAGCTGCGCCTGATCGGCGGCGCCAAGCCCCGCTACAACCGGCGCTCCCGCTTCCCCGAGAAGATGGTGTGGCTCAAGCTCACGGTCGAGCCGTTCCCCCGGCTGTCGATCGTGCGCGAGCTCAAGGACGACGCGGCCACCTACCTCGGGCCGTTCGGCAGCGCGCGGCAGGCCGACGACGCGCGCATCGCGCTGCACGAGGCGGTGCCGCTGCGCCAGTGCACGCAGGCGCTCGGGCCGCGCACCCGCCGCGCGGCCTGCGTGCTGCACGAGATGGGCCGGTGCGGCGCGCCGTGCGAGGGCAGGGAGAGCCCTGAGGACTACGCCGCGCACGCCGAGGCCGCCCGGCGCGCCATGACCCTCGACGCGACGCCGGTCTTCGCCGCCGTCGCGGCGCGCATGGAGCGGCTGTCGGTCGAGCAGCGCTACGAGGAGGCGTCGGTCGACCGCGACCGGCTGGCCTCGTTCGTCCGCACGGCGGCGCGCATGCAGCGGCTCAGCGCGCTCACCCGCATCCCGCAGCTCGTGGCCGC
Source organism: Nonomuraea sp. LP-02 (assembly GCF_036289125.1). Taxonomy (NCBI): domain Bacteria; kingdom Bacillati; phylum Actinomycetota; class Actinomycetes; order Streptosporangiales; family Streptosporangiaceae; genus Nonomuraea; species Nonomuraea sp. LP-02. The sequence continues at coordinate 3,261,604 of NZ_JAXCLK010000001.1, forward strand.
CAGCCCGGCCTTCGGCGGCGGCTGGGACGTCCACGTCGTCCGCTACGGGCGGCTGGCCGGGGCGGGGGTGCTGGCCAAGGGCGCGCATCCCACGCCGTTCGTGGCCTCGCTCACGGCCTCGGCGGAGGCCGTCCTGCCGGGGCCCGGCCCCGTGCACGCGGCGAGCGCCGAGGAGACCGAGTGCATCCTGCGCTGGCTGGAGTCGCCGGGGGTGCGGCTGGTGGAGGTCGACGGCGAGTGGAGCCTGCCCGCCCAGGGAGCCGCCCGGCACAAGGCCCGCATCGACCTCGCCTACCGGCACCTCAATCAGGGCCGCGGGCGGGAGGGGCGGCCTTTGCGGTGAACCGATAGAGTTGATGCATGGTCACGGCTATCGTCCACATCAATGCCGAGGTAGACCGGATCACGGAGGTCGCCGAGACGATCGCCGAGATCGACGGGGTCAGCGAGGTCTACTCCATCACCGGCGACTACGACCTGCTCGCCATGGTCCGGGTCCCGGTCTACGAGCAGATCGCCGAGGTCGTCCCCGGGCGCATCAACAAGGTCGAGGGCGTGCTGCACACCGAGACGCACATCGCCTTCCGCGCCTACTCCAAGCACGACCTCGACGCCGCGTTCTCCATCGGCTTCCCCGAGGCCGACTGACCCCTCTCCCCTGACCCGCCGCCCGGACCCGGACCACCGTCCCCGGGCGGCTTCTCGCATGCCCGCGTTCCGGCGCGGCCGCGTACCCCGGAAAACCGGCGGGCCCGGACGACCAGTGGTCGTCCGGGCCCGCGCGGTGTGGCGATGCTGTCCGTGGAGCGGTCAGTGGGTGAGGCTGCGGTCGTCGTCTCCGCCGGAGCCGATGGCGGCGTGCTCGTCGCCGTGACCGTGGCCGTGACCGTCGTCCAGCGGGATCTTCTCCCCGCCGTACGCACGGGACATCCGCGCCCGCAGCTTGCCGAGCGGGCCGCGCATGCCCTTCGGCGGGATGCCGGCGGCGTCCTCCCGCACCGGGTGCATCAGCACCGGCTGCTTGCCGCGCATGTGGGCCTCGATGTCGTCCGCCGGCGGCGTGTGGACCTCGATGAACTCACCGTGCGGCAGCCGCTTGATGACACCCGACTCCACGCCGTGCGAGATGATCGCGGCGTCGGAGCGCTGCAGGCCGAGGCACATGCGGTAGGTGATCAGGTAGGCCAGCGCCGGACCGACGAAGACCAGCGCCCGGCCGATGTAGGTCGTCCAGTTGAGGCTGATGTGGAAGTTCGCCGCGATCTCGTCGTTCGCGCCGAGCAGCCACAGCACGCCGTAGAACGTCATCGCCGAGATGCCGATCGCGGTGCGGTGCGGGTTGTTGCGCGGGCGGTCGGCGACGTGGTGCTCACGCCTGTCGCCGGTCACCCACTGTTCGAGGAACGGGTAGAGCGCCAGGCCCGTCATGACGAGGCCGAGCGGCACCAGCGCCGGGATGATGACGCTCAGCGGCAGCGTGCCGGCGTGGGCCGTCCCGAAGAGGTTCCACTCCCACGGCGGCATGAGGCGCAGGGAGCCCTCCAGGAAGCCCATGTACCAGTCGGGCTGCGATCCCGCCGAGATGTCGGCTGGTGTGTAGGGTCCGAACAACCAGATCGGGTTGATCTGGACGAACGTCGCCAGACCCGCGATCACTCCGAGCGTGAACAGGAAGTACGCGCCCGCCTTGGCCATGAAGGCCGGGTAGAACGGCGCGCCGACCACGTTGGTGTTGGTGCGGCTCTTGCCCGGCATCTGCGTGTGCTTCTGCACCCACATGAGCACCATGTGGGCCGAGATCAGCGCCAGCAGGATGCCCGGGATGAGCAGGATGTGCAGCGAGTAGAAGCGCGGAAGGATGTCCTCGCCCGGATATTCGCCACCGAACAGGAAGAACGTGATGTACGTGCCGACCAGCGGCAGCGAGATCGCCACGCCCTCCGTGATGCGCAGACCGGCGCCGGACAGCAGGTCGTCGGGCAGCGAGTAGCCGGTCAGGCCCTCGACCAGTGCCAGGCTCAGCAGCAGCACGCCGATCAGCCAGTTGATCTCCCGTGGCTTGCGGTAGGCGCCCGTGAAGAACACCCGCAGCATGTGGACCGTCATGCCGGCCACGAAGAGCAGGGCCGCCCAGTGGTGCATCTGCCGCATGAGCAGTCCACCACGGACCTCGAAGCTGATCTCCAGCGCCGAGGCGTAGGCCTCCGACATCATGACGCCCTTGAGCGGCGCGTAGGGGCCGTCGTAGGCGACCTCCGTCATGCTGGGGTTGAACCACAGCGTCAGGAACGTACCGGTCAGCAGCAGGATGATGAAGGTGTAGAGCGCGATCTCGCCCAGCAGGAACGACCAGTGGTCGGGGAAGACCTTGCGCAGGTTGCGCTTGAGCGCGTTGGCGCCGCCCAGCCGGTCGTCCAGCCAGGTCGACGGGCCCGCGATGCCCTTGGGCACCTTGTTCAGTTCGCCGCTCACGCCTGGCCTCCCTTCTCTCTGGCCTCGGCCTCGGCGTCGCCGCGTTCCCAGTAGCTCGGGCCGACCGGAACGTTGAAGTCGCCCTTGGCGATCAGGTAGCCCTGGTCGTCAACGGTGATCGGCAGCTGCGGCAGCGGCCGCGCGGCCGGGCCGAAGATGACCTTGGCGCCGTCGGCGGCGTCGAACGTCGACTGGTGACACGGGCAGAGGATGTGGTGGGTGTTCTGCTCGTAGAGCGCGGCCGGGCAGCCCACGTGCGTGCAGATCTTGGAGTAGGCGACGATGCCGTCGTGGATCCAGTTCTGGTTGACCCCGCCCTTGATCTCCTCGGGCCGGAACTTGATCAGGATCAGCGTGGCCTTGGCCAGGGCGTTGAGGTCGTGCTCGTAGCCCTCGGGGACGACCGACAGGATGCCGCCGGGCGAGTTGAAGTCGGCGGCCCTGATGGGCTGGCCGGTGCCCTCGACGACGAGCCTGAGCGGCTTGCCCTCCTTGGTCTTCTCGCCCCAGACCGTGTGGCGCAGCAGCTTGTTGAACTTCGCGCCCGGCATGTTGCTGTTGTCCAGGTCGCGCAGCAGCACCAGCGGCACCAGGCCCAGCGGGGCCGCGGCCAGCAGCAGGGTGCGGCGCAGCAGCTTGCGCTTGACGAAGCCGCTCTCGTTGGCGCCCTGCACGAAGGTGTCGGCGACGACCTCGCGGTCGGGCTCGTCGGAGGCCATCTCGTGGCGCTCCTGGACGAGGGCGTACTTCGGCATGATCATCCGGACCCAGACGACGATGCCGACGGCCAGGCCCAGGATGGCGACGGTGAGCGAGGCGCCCAGCGCGAGGTTGGAGACCCCCGTCGACTCGGGCGTGCCCACCTGGAACACCACGTAGGAGATGATGAACGCGATGGCCGCGAGGAAGGTGATCGTGAAGCAGAGCGCCACGATCTTCTCCGCCTTGCGGGCCTTCGCCTCGTCCTGCAGCGTCACGCCGGGGACGTCCTTGCCGGCGGCCTCGGCCGCCTCCGCGTGGCCGAGCATCGAGGTGCCCGGTGCGGGAGTGCCGATGACGCGCTTGGGGACGCGCTCGTCCGGCTGCTCGATCTCGTGCTCGTTGTCAGTCATGACTTCTGTCGCTTCTTCGCGGTGATCCAGATGGCGGCGAGTACGAGGGCGACGATGCCCACCACCCACGCGGCGATGCCCTCCGTCACGGGGCCGATGCGCCCGAGGCCGAAGCCTCCCGGGTCCTTCTGCTCACGGACCTGGACGATGTAGGCGATCATGTCACGCTTCTCTTCCGGCGTGATCGTCGTGTCGTTGAAGACCGGCATCGCCTGGGGGCCGGTGATCATCGCCTCGTAGATCTGCGTCGGGGACGCCGAGTTGAGGTTGGGGGCGTACTTGCCCTGCGTCAGAGCGCCGCCCGCGCCCGCCCAGTTGTGGCACTGGATGCAGTTGGCGCGGAACAGCTCGCCACCGCGGCCGGCGTCGCCGCCCTTGGGGTCGACCTGCTCGGCGCCGGGCACCTGCGGGCCGCCGCCGAGCGACTGCACGTACGCCGAGACCTGACGGATGGCGTTCTCGTCGACCCAGGGGGCCAGCGGCTTGCGCGGGGCCTGGGGGCCGGGGTTGGCCGCGGGCATGCGGCCGGTGCTCATCTGGAAGTCGACCGCCGCGGCGCCGACGCCGACGAGCGTGGGGGCGGTGTTGGTGCCCTCCGCGTTGAGTCCGTGGCAGCTCGCGCAGTGCGCGACGAACAGGCTCTTGCCCTCGGCCACGTCATCGACCTTGCCTGCCGCCATCGCCGCGTCGGCAGGCTTACCCGCCTGGACAAAGGCGGCGTATACCATCCCGACCAGCGCCAACGCCAAAATCAGGACGGCATATCTCGCGAGGGGATGCCGCCGCCAAGCGGTGATCCTAGTCACAGAGATCCCGTTCCTTACCGAATGATGTAGATGGTCGCGAAAAGACCAATCCAGACGACGTCGACGAAGTGCCAGTAGTAGGACACGACGATCGCGCTGGTGGCCTGCTCATGCGTGAAGCGCTTCGCGGCGTACGTGCGTCCCAGCATGAACAGGAACGCGATCAGGCCACCGGTCACGTGCAGGCCGTGGAAGCCCGTCGTCAGGTAGAACACCGAGGTGTAGGCGTTAGCGGACAGGGTCGCGCCCTCTGACGCCAGCTCCATGTACTCGTACAGCTGCCCGGCCACGAAGACCGCGCCCATGATGAAGCTGACGATGTACCAGAAGCGGAGCTTGCCGACCTGCCCCTTCTCCGCGGCCCACACGCCGAGCTGGCACGTCACACTCGACAGCACCAGGATGATCGTGTTGACCGTCGCGAACGGGATGTTCAGGTGAGCGGCTTCGGCGGCGTGCGCGCCTGCAGGCAGGAGCGCGGGACCCCAGTCGAGGCCCTTGCCGATGCTCACCGACCGGATGGTGAAGTACATCGCGAACAGCGCCGCGAAGAACATGAGCTCAGAGGACAGCCAGACGATCGTCCCGACGCTGACCAGGTTGGGTCTGCGGAACGGCTGTGCTGTCGTCGTCGAAGTTATTGCGGATGCTGTCGCCACGGGCAGCATTATTGCGGCTCTGTGAGTCGGTCCGGCGCACGACCCCCCGTTAGCAGGTACAAACCGGCCACCAACCTGGGATAATTGCCGCAAAACGCCCCTCCGGGGCGGCGGCCTGGGTCTGCACGCCGGAGCACCGGTACGATCCAGGGTGACCATACCGCTACGACCGATAGTGAGCGCGACAGTGACGTCATCAGGCAGCACCGACGACACGATGAGGGTCCTCGTCTACAGCGACGACGCCGCCACGAGGGCTGAGGTGATCCAGGCCATCGGCAGGCGGCCCGCGGCGGACGTCCCCCTGGTCGAGATCGTGGAGTGCGCCACCGAGCCGAAGGTCCACCAGTGGCTGGGGTCCGGGGAGATCGACGTGGCCGTCCTCGACGGCGAGACCCAGCCCGCCGGCGGCATGGGCGTCTCCCGCCAGGCCAAGGACGAGGTCTACGACTGCCCGCCGATCTGCCTGCTCATCGCCCGCCGCGACGACCGCTGGCTGGCCGAGTGGTCCAAGGCCGACGCCGTCGTCCCCCAGCCCCTGGAGCCCATGGTGCTGGCCGACACGGTGGCCGACCTCATGCGCCGTCGCAATTCCACCCGACTCAACGCTAAGTAGGTGCCCATGGACTCCCGGACGACCTGGCCCGCCCTGCTGTCGGCTCTCCTCGCGGGAGAGCACCTCACCTCGGACGAGACGGCCTGGGCGATGCGGGAGATCATGTCCGGCACCGCGACGCCCTCCCAAATCGCGGGGTTCGTGACCGCCCTGCGCGCCAAGGGCGAGTCGGTGTCGGAGGTGGTGGGCCTGGCCCGCACCATGCTGGAGTTCGCCACGCCGCTGCGGGTCGAGGGCCCCGTGGTCGACATCGTCGGCACCGGCGGCGACCGCGCCCACACCGTCAACGTCTCGACGATGGCCGCCATCGTGACCGCGGCGGCCGGCGCCCGCGTGGTCAAGCACGGCAACCGGGCCGCCTCCTCCTCGTGCGGGGCCGCCGACGTCCTGGAGCACCTGGGCATCCGCCTGGACCTCACGCCCGAGCAGACGGCGCGGGTGGCCCGCGAGGCGGGCATCGCGTTCTGCTTCGCCCCGGTCTACCACCCCGCGCTGCGCTTCGCCGGTCCCACCCGCAAGGAGATCGGCATCCCGACGATCTTCAACTTCCTCGGCCCGCTCACCAACCCGGCCCGGCCCACCGCCCAGGCCATCGGCGTCTACGACCCCCGCATGGTGCCCGTCATGGCCGGCGTCTTCGCCGAGCGCGGCGTCAGCGCCCTGGTCTTCCGCGGCGACGACGGCCTCGACGAGCTGACCATCGCCGGCACCTCCACCGTCTGGGTGGTCAGGGACGGCGCGGCCACGCAGACCACGTTCGACCCGCGGGTCCTCGGCATCCCCCGCGCCGACGTGGGCGCGCTGCGCGGCGGCGACGTGGCCTTCAACGCCCAGGCCGTGCACGACGTGCTGAGCGGCGAGAGCGGCCCGGTGCGCGACGCGGTGCTGCTCAACGCCGCCGCGGCCCTGGTGGCCCACGAGGGGCCCGGGGACGACCTGGACGCGTCCATGAAGGCCGGCTACGACCGCGCGGCCCAGGCGGTCGACTCAGGGGCCGCCAAGGCCGTCCTGGAGCGCTGGGTGGAGGTCAGCGGCTCCTGCTGAGCCCTTCCACGGCGAAGGCGCGCCCCCGCGAGGGACGGCGCGCCTTTTTCGTGCGGTTTTTCGTGCGGTTTTTCGTGCTCAGAACGTTATGGTGGGGCCCGCCTTGAGCGTGCTCCACTTCAGCCACTCGTGCCACTTCTCCTGCCAGTGGCCCCAGCCGTTCGTCGGCTCCAGCTTGCGCGGGCTGCCGGTGATGATGATGGGATCGCCGATCAGCGTGTTCTTGATGAACCAGGCGGCGTTCTCCGGGCTGATGTTCACGCAGCCGTGGCTGACGTTGGAGTTGCCCTGGGAGCCGACCGACCACGGGGCGCTGTGGACGTACTCGCCGCTGTTGGAGATGCGCACGGTGTTGTAGACGGTGAGCTGGTAGTAGCCGGACTGGCCGGGGCCGATGCCCGGCGAGGTCATGACGGTGACCGGCTCGCGGGACATCGCGAGGTGGATGCCCGAGGTGGTGTAGTACTTCCACTGGCCGCCCTGGCCGGCGCTCATCGGCATGGTGCGGATGCGCTTGCCGTCGCGGCGCACGTACAGCACGTGCTCGTCGGTGCTGCCCTTGGTGATCTGCGAGCGGCCGATCTTGAAGTCGAGCTTCACGTCGCGCTTGCCGTACAGGCCGGGGGCGCCCTGGACGCCGGCCAGTTTGGCCTCCACCCGCACCTTCGTGTGGGCCGGCCAGTACTCCTGGGGCCGGAAGTCCACGTGCGAGGAGTCGAACCAGTGCCAGGCGCCCTCGACCGGCTTGCTGCTGCGTACGACGAGGTTGCGCTCGATCGCGACGCGGTCGGTGACCGGCTTGTCGAAGGTGATCATGATGGGCATGCCGACGCCGACCGTCAGCCCCGTGTCGTCCTTGTTCGGGGTGATGTTGGCGATGTCGAACGTGCCCTTGCCCTTCACGGTCGTGAACGTGCTGGTAGTCTCGCTCCGCTTGCCCGACGGGTCCACCGCGACCGCGGTGACCGTGTAGGCGGCGCCGGGACGGGCGGTGGCGGTGCTGCGCCAGCGGGTGCCGTCGGAGCTGAGGACGCCCGGCAGCTTGCCCGCCTTGCCACCGTCCACGCGGACGCCGGTCAGCTTGCCGCCGGAGGCCGAGACGACCACGGTCTGGTCGGTGGGCACGTTCGCGCTCTTGTCGCGCGGCGAGAACGTCACCGAGGCCGGGCGAACCCCGCCGGCCATGGCGGTCGTGTCCTTCCCGCCGTCGCCCGCCGAACACGCCGAGCAGGCCGCCAGCAGGGCCACGGCCAGCAGGCCGGCCGTTCCATAAGCTCCGCGCTCCAAGAGTGACTCCCTCGCCGAAGATCGGTCCGCTTCTACCTCCTTTATTACCCTGAGTGACCGAATAGGCGCATCCGGACACTGGTAAAGAACGCCAAAAAGCGGACGCCGTCCCCCAAGTGGGGAAGACGCCCGCTCCGTGGCCGGGCACCGCTCAGTGCGAGAAGTTGCCCCGGTAGTACTGGAAGACGAACCCGATCATGGCCATGATCACCAGGAAGAGCCCGATCAGGAACATCCAGAAGCCGATCACGAACCCGGCGAAGGCGAACGCCGCCGCCAGGCACAGGAACAGCGGCCACCAGCTGCTCGGGCTGAAGAAGCCGATCTCGCCCGCGCCGTCGCTGATGTCGGCCTGCTTGTTGTCCTCCGGCTGCGGGCCGATGCGCCGCGCGGTGAACATCAGGTAGTAGCCGACCATGAACGCGAAGCCGACCGAGATGGCCATCGCGGTGGTGCCGACCGGCTCACCCACGCCCGTCGACGCCTTGGTCCAGAACCAGTAGGCGACGTCGACGCCGGCGAAGAACAGCCCGCACAGCAGGAACAGCCAACCCTGGACCTTCATCAGGCCTCGACCTCCCCGGCCGGCTTGTCAGCCGTGGCGCTCTTGTGCGACGAGTGTGCGGACGTGTGCGGGAAACGCAGGTCGAACGCGGGGCGCTCGGACCGGATGGGCGGCAGCGAGGTGAAGTTGTGCCGCGGCGGCGGGCAGGACGTGGCCCACTCCAGCGAGCCGCCGTAGCCCCACGGGTCGTCCACGGTGACCTTGGGCGCGCTGCGCCAGGTCTTCCACACGTTGTAGAAGAACGGCAGCGTGGACAGGCCGAGGACGAACGCGCCCACCGACGAGATCATGTTCAGGTCGGTGAAGTTGTCGGCCGCGCTGTAGTCGGCGTAACGGCGCGGGAAGCCCGCCACGCCGAGCCAGTGCTGCACCAGGAACGTGGCGTGGAAGCCGACGAACAGCAGCCAGAAGTGCAGCTTGCCCAGCTTGTCGTTGAGCATCTTGCCGGTGAACTTGGGCCACCAGAAGTAGAAGCCCGCGAACATGGCGAACACGACGGTGCCGAAGACCACGTAGTGGAAGTGGGCGACGACGAAGTAGGTGTCGCTGATGTGGAAGTCGAGCGGCGGCGAGGCCAGGATGACGCCCGTCAGGCCGCCCAGGAGGAACGTGATCAGGAAGCCGACCGAGAACAGCATCGGCGACTCGAAGCTCAGGTGCCCCCGCCACATCGTGCCGATCCAGTTGAAGAACTTCACGCCCGTCGGCACCGCGATGAGGAACGTCATGAACGAGAAGAACGGCAACAGGACCTGGCCGGTCGGGAACATGTGGTGCGCCCAGACCGTGATGGACAGACCCGCGATCGCGATGGTCGCGCCCACGAGGCTGATGTAACCGAAGATCGGCTTGCGGCTGAAGACCGGCAGGATCTCGGTGACGATGCCGAAGAACGGCAGCGCGATGATGTAGACCTCGGGATGCCCGAAGAACCAGAACAGGTGCTGCCACAGCAGCGCCCCGCCGTTCTCGGAGTCGAAGATGTGCGTGCCGAGCTTGCGGTCGGCCTCCAGCGCGAGCAGCGCGGCGGCCAGCACCGGGAAGGCCATCAGCACGAGCATGCTGGTGAGCAGGATGTTCCAGGTGAAGATCGGCATCCGGAACATCGTCATGCCGGGGGCGCGCATGCAGATGATCGTGGTGATGAAGTTGACCGCGCCGAGGATCGTGCCGAGACCGGACAGCGCGAGGCCCATGAGCCACAGGTCGCCGCCGATGCCGGGCGAGTTGATCGCATTGGACAGCGGGGTGTAGGCGAACCAGCCGAAGGAGGCCGCGCCGCCCGGGGTGAAGAAGCCGGAGACCGCGATGATGCTGCCGAACAGGTAGAGCCAGTAGCTCACCATGTTGAGCCGCGGGAAGGCCACGTCGGGGGCGCCGATCTGCAGCGGCATGAGCTCGTTGGCGAAGCCCGCGAACAGCGGCGTCGCGAACATGAGCAGCATGATCGTGCCGTGCATCGTGAACAGCTGGTTGAACTGCTCGTTGCTGGTGAACTGCAGCCCCGGCTGCGCCAGCTCCGCCCGCATGATCAGCGCCATCACGCCGCCGATCAGGAAGAACGCGAACGACGTGATGAGGTACATGTGCCCAATGATCTTGTGATCAGTGGACGACATCCACTTCGCGATGATCTGGCCCTTGGTGACGGGCCGGACGACCGCGGTGCGGACCGGTGGTTCTTGGATGGCGGTCACTGGGCGCTCCCAGCCTGGTTTGTCGCGATGTACTGGTCGAACTCTTGCTGCGAGACGAGCTTGACGGAGAACAGCATGCGGCTGTGGTCGACACCGCACAGCTCGGCGCAGCGCCCGGCGAAGACGCCCGTCTTCTTCAGGGTCTTGACCTGGAACTTCCGGCCCGGGTTGCCCTCGGGGATGCCGGGGATGATGTCACGCTTGAACAGGAACTCCGGCACCCAGAAGGAGTGGATGACGTCGTCCGTCTGCAGGTCGAACTCGATCTCCTGGTCAACCGGGAGGACGAGCTGCGGGCCCTGGTGGTAGTCGTGCACCGGCGTGCCGGCCACCGGCTGCGTGGTCTTGCCGTTGTACGTCGTCGTGAAGCGCCAGCTCCACTGGAACGCCTCCACCTTGACCTTGACGGGCGCGCTGCCGCTCACCTTGGCCAGGGCCTCGCTGTCGCGGGCGGTGAAGAAGAAGAACACCGAGACCATGACCAGCGGGATCAAGGTGTAGAGCATCTCGATCGGCAGGTTGTAGCGCACCTGCGGCGGCAGGTCGGCCTTGGCCCGGCGCTTCCGGTGGAAGAAGGAAGCCCACAGAATCAGGACGATGACGACGGCGCCCGTGGCGAGCGCGGCGATCCAGGCCCCGTTCCACAGGGACTGGACTATGCCGCCCTGCTCGGTGACGTGGTCGGGAAGCAAGCCACGAGACCAGTTGGCCTCGGGCACGTCATTAGCACACGCCGTAGCAGTGGCCAGCAGCAACGCCAGAGCGGCGGCGCGTGGCACCCTGCGCCGGGCCAACGAACGCCGCGTACGGCGAGTCGGACTCACGGATCGCCTACCCCACAGATGAAGCCCAAGGGTCTTTCCCTCGGGTGCTCGTATTTCCCATGCACAACTGAATGCAGAACACATTAGCGTGCAGGTGGCCCGCCCCACCGCGCGACCCCTCAGTGGTGCCGCAAGTGGGACGATTGGTCTCGTGGCGTATTTCGACGCGGCCTCGAGCGAGCCGCTCCACCCGCAGGCGCGCGAGGCGCTGCTGGCGGCTATCGACGTCGGCTGGGCCGATCCCGCGAGACTGTACGGCCAGGCCCGCCGCGCGCACCTGCTGCTGGAGCAGGCCCGCACGGAGGTCGCCGAGGTGCTCGGCGCACGCGCGGACGAGGTGTCGTTCACCGCGTCCGGCACGCAGGCCGTGCATCTCGGCGTCCTCGGCACCCTACACGGAAGGCGCAGGGCCGGACGCCACCTGGTGGTCTCCGCGGTCGAGCACTCCAGCGTGCTGCACGCGGCCCAGCTGCACGAACGCGAGGGCGGCACGGTCGAGACCGTGGGCGTCGGCCTGACCGGCCGGGTCGATCCCGCCCGCTTCGCGGCGGCCGTGGCTCAGCCGGGCACCGCCCTGGCCTGCCTGCAGACGGCCAACCACGAGGTGGGCACGGCGCAGCCGGTCGCCGAGGCCGCCGCGGCCTGCCGCGAGCACGGCGTGCCCCTGCTGGTGGACGCCGCCCAGACGGCCGGGCGCATGCCGATCCCCTCGGGCTGGTCGGTGCTGACCGCCAGCGCGCACAAGTGGGGCGGCCCGCCCGGGGTGGGCGTGCTGGTGGTGCGCAAGGGCACCAGGTTCCGCTCGTTCCTGCCGGAGGACGAGCGGGAGCGGCGGCGGGTGCCGGGCTTCGAGAACGTCCCGGCGATCGTGGCCGCCGCGGCGGCGCTGCGCGCGACGGCCGCCGAGGCGGCCGAGGAGCAGGCGCGGCTGTCGGCGCTGGTGGACAGGATCAGGGAGACGGTGCCGGGGATCGTCCCGGACGTGGAGGTGATCGGCGACCCGGTGGACCGGGCGCCGCACATCGTCACCTTCTCCTGTCTCTACGTCGACGGCGAGGCCCTGCTCACCGAGCTCGACCGGGCGGGCTTCGCCGTGTCGTCCGGGAGCTCGTGCACCGCTAGTACGCTTCGTCCATCGCACGTCCTCGAAGCGATGGGCGTGCTCACGCATGGCAATGTCCGGGTGTCACTGCCCAGGGGCGCTTCGGCGGCCGAGGTCGACAGGTTCCTCGGCGTGCTGCCCGAGCTGGTGCGCCGCATCCGCCAGGACGCAGGAGTCGCATGACCGAGGTTACGCAGCCGGCTTTGACGATCGACGCGCTCGGCAAGAAGTGCCCGATCCCGATCATCATGCTGGCCGAGCAGATCAACGCCGTGCCGCTGAACGCGGTGGTCGCGGTGCTGGCCGACGATCCGGCGGCCTACAACGACGTGCCGGCCTGGTGCCGGCTGAAGTCGCACCGCCATGTGGGCTCGTACGAGCTGCCGGGGGGCGGCTGGGCGATACACGTGAGGCGCAATTACTGATTTATCCGGTTTGGGTGGGTAGGGGCTCCTCGTACGGAAGCAGACCGACCGGGGGTGAGCCATGACCAGCGGGAACGAGACCGCCCGCGACGTGATGAGCACGGGAGCCGAGTGCATCGGCGCGCACGAGACGCTCGACCGGGCGGCGCAGATGATGCGCTCCCACGGCGTGGGCGCGCTGCCGGTGTGCGGGCCGGACGAGCGGGTGACGGGCATCATCACCGACCGCGACATCGTGGTGAAGTGCGTGGCGGCGGGCCACGATCCGTCGCAGGTGACGGCCGGCGAGCTGGCGACGGGCCTGGTGTGGGTGAGCGCGGACACCAGCGTCGAGGAGGCGCTGGCGCGCATGGAGGAGCACCGCATCAAGCGCCTGCCGGTGATGGACGGCGACCGGATCGTCGGCATGATCAGCGAGGCCGACCTGGCCAAGCACCTGCCTGACGACCAGCTCGCCGAGTTCGTGCACCGGGTGTACGGCGGCGACTGAGGAGTCGCACCGAACGCCCCCGCCTCGGGCGGGGGCGTTTCTCATGTTCCGGAGCGGGCGCGGCTACGGGTGGTGGCAGCGGACGTGCGCGCCGACCTCGGCCGCGGCGTCCGCGCCGTAGGCGGCGGCGAAGCGCTCCAGGAAGGCCGCCTGGCCGAGCTCGTACTCCTGGCCGCCCACCCGCTCCAGCACGTGCGTGGCGGTGAGGTTGCCGACCTGGCCGCAGCGCTCCAGCGGCAGGCCCCAGGCCAGCGCGGCCAGGAAGCCGGCACGGAAGGCGTCGCCGACGCCGGTGGGGTCGGCCTTGCCCCGCTCGGGCGAGGGCGCGACCTGGATGGAGGGCTCGCCGGCGCGGTCGATGACGGCGCCCTTGGGGCCGAGCGTGGTGATCCGCACGCCGACCCTGGCCAGGATCTCCTCGTCGGACCAGCCGGTCTTCTGCTCGATCAGGCCCTTCTCGTAGTCGTTGGAGAACAGGTAGGCGGCGCCGTCGACGAGCTGGCGGATCTGGCCGTCCTCCATGCGGGCGAGCTGCTGGGAGATGTCGGCCGCGAACGGGATGCCGCGCTGGCGGCACTCGTCGGTGTGCCGCAGCATCGCGTCGGGGTCATTGGGGCTGATGAGCACGAGGTCGAGCCCGCCGAGGCGGTCGGCCACCGGCTTGAGCTCGATGAGCCGCGCCTCGGCCATCGCCCCGGTGTAGAACGAGGCGATCTGGTTGTGGTGCTCGTCGGTGGTGCACAGGAAGCGCGCCGTGTGCTGGGTCTCGGAGACGTGCACGGAGTCGCAGTCGACCCCGTGGCGCTCCAGCCAGGACCGGTAGTCGGCGAAGTCGTTGCCGACGGCTCCCACCAGGACGGGCCGCAGGCCGAGGCAGCCCATGCCGAAGGCGATGTTGGCGGCGCAGCCGCCGCGCCGGATCTGCAGATCGTCGACCAGGAACGACAGTGACACCCGGTCGAGCTGTTCGGCGATGAGCTGCTCGCCGAAACTGCCGGGGAACGTCATCAGATGGTCTGTCGCGATGGAGCCGGTGACGGCGATGCGCACGGGATTCTTCTTCCTCGTTGTCAGCAAGCCAATAAGCCCCACGAGAATACGCCAGGGTCCCGCACGCACAAAGGCGAGCGGGACCCTGGCGGCATCGGCTAGTTGAACGAGTCGCCACAGGCGCAGGAGCCGGTGGCGTTGGGGTTGTCGATGGTGAACCCCTGCTTCTCGATCGTGTCGACGAAGTCGATGGAGGCGCCCATGAGATAAGGAGCGCTCATCCGGTCGGTGACCACGTTGACGCCGCCGAACTCCGACACGACGTCGCCGTCCATCGAACGATCGTCGAAGAAGAGCTGGTAGCGCAGGCCGGAGCAACCGCCCGGCTGCACCGCGACCCGAAGCTGCAGCCCCTCCTCGCCCTGCTGCTCAAGCAGGCTCTTGACCTTCGCGGCGGCCGCGTCGGTCAGGATCAGGCCCTGCGTCGTGGTCTCGCTGCTCTCAACCGTCATCTCGCTGACTCCCTAACTGGGCTGTCTTGTTCTCGACGTCCTACCTAATGACGCTACCAACACCCGGGCCATGCCACACATTCCCGGGTCCCCCACCTCAGGGAACAACGGGCTTCCCCCGTGTGTCATAGTGAGTATCGTCTTTCTGACGATAAGTGCCTCATGAGGGGAGTGTGGCCATGGCCACCCAGACTGGGCTTCCGCTCTTCGTGCTCGGCCGGGGCGCCGATCCGCACAGCGAGCAGGGCGTCGACTGCCCCGGCGAGCTGCCGCCCGCCTCGGACCCGGGGCTGGTGGAGCGCGCCCGCAAGGCCAAGGAGGCGCTGGGCGAGCGGCTGTTCGTGCTCGGCCACCACTACCAGCGCGACGAGGTCATCCAGTTCGCCGACGTGACGGGCGACTCCTTCAAGCTCGCGCAGCAGGCGGCGGCGCGGCCGGAGGCGGAGTACATCGTCTTCTGCGGCGTGCACTTCATGGCCGAGTCGGCCGACATCCTCACCGGCGACGCCCAGAAGGTCGTCCTGCCGGACCTGGCGGCCGGCTGTTCGATGGCCGACATGGCGACCTTCGACCAGGTCGAGGAGTGCTGGGAGGCGCTGGAGGACGCCGGGCTGGCCGAGCGGGTGGTGCCGGTCACGTACATGAACTCCAGCGCCGACATCAAGGCGTTCTGCGGCCGCAACGGCGGCGTCGTCTGCACCTCCTCCAACGCCCGCCGGGCCCTCGACTGGGCCTTCGAGCGGGGCGAGAAGGTGCTGTTCCTGCCCGACCAGCACCTCGGACGCAACACGGCGGTCCTGGAGATGGGCATGACGCTCGACGACTGCGTGGTGTGGAACCCGCACCGGCCGAACGGCGGCCTGACCCGCGAGCAGCTCGACCGGGCGAAGATGATCCTCTGGCGCGGCCACTGCTCGGTGCACGGCCGTTTCACCGCCGAGTCGGTCGACGACGTACGGGCCCGCATCCCCGGCGTCAACGTCCTGGTGCACCCCGAGTGCCGGCACGAGGTCGTGCTCAAGGCCGACCAGGTCGGCTCCACCGAGTACATCATCAAGACGCTGGAGGCCGCACCCGCCGGGTCGAGCTGGGCCATCGGCACCGAGCTCAACCTGGTCAAGCGGCTGGCGGGGATGTTCCCCGACAAGAACGTCTCGTTCCTGGACCGTACGGTCTGCTACTGCTCGACCATGAACCGGATCGACCTGCCCCACCTGGTGTGGGCGCTGGAGTCGCTGGTGCTGGGCGAGGTCGTCAACCGGATCACGGTCGACCCCGACACCGCCCACTGGGCGCGGGTCGCCCTGGACCGGATGCTCGCCCTGCCGTAGCCACTCGTCACTGGCCGAACTCGTAGCCGACCCTGACCGTCACCGCGAGGCTCTGGCGGCCGGGGGCGAGCGAGGACCGGTCCTCGGCGACGCCCGCGGCCGCGAACGCCAGCGGCTGCGGGCCGCCCCTGACGTCCTCGGAGACCGCCACCACCCGGCCCAGCGGGCGGCCGGCCAGCTCGGCGTATCTCGCGGCCTTGGCGGCGGCGTCGCGGAAGGCCCGCGTCCTCGCCTCGGCGAGGGCGGCGGCCGGGTCCGACACCTCGAACGCCACCCCGTTCAGCCGGGCCTCCTCGCCGACCCCGGCGACCGTGTCGATCACCCGGTCGGCCCGCGCCAGGTCGCGCACCACGACCTCGACGCCCTGCGCGGCGCGGTAGGCCGACACCTTGGGGTAGGACTCGTACTCGGGGCCGAGCGACAGCTCGACGGTGCGTACGTCCTCGTCCGCGACGCCCTCCTCGCGCAGCGCCCCGGCCAGGCGGGCGGCGGCGGCGCGGGCCGCGGTGAACGCCTCCGCGGCCGACTGCCTGCGGGCCTCGACGCCCGCGAACAGGCGCAGGACGTCCGGCGCGGCCAGGACCGCGCCCTCCCCGACGACGGTGATGTCCACGATGGCGTCCTCCCAGGACTCCGGTACGGCTCGGCCGGGCACGCCGTCATTGTCGCCTGCCGCTCATCCCGTGGCCAGGACCGCGTCCACGATCATCCGGGGGTCGCGGAGCTGGAGGCGGCGGCGGGCGTGCGGCGCGCGGACCAGCCGGCCGCCCAGCTCTGCGGCCAGCCGCCCGGCGCAGCCGTCGTCGCGGCGCGCGGCGAGCACGGTCACCGGCACCTCGGGCAGCGGCTTGTCCTCGCGCAGGCGGCGCAGGTCGGCGGCCATGCCGCGGCGGGCCAGCCACTCCCCCGCCACCGCGGCGGGCACCTTGCCCATGCGGTAGACGTCGTGCGGGTCCGGCATCCCGGTCAGCCGCCGGTGCGCGGCCGGGCCGGTCAGGCGGGCCAGCGCCGCCGCGCCCCACGTCCCGCCGAGCGCGGGCAGGCACCGGCCGAGCGCGTACGCGGCCGCGGGCGGCTGCCGCCGGTCCGGGCAGGCCGGCTCGACGAGCACGAGCGCCGCCACACACAGCGGATGCAGCCGCGCGAACGCCTCCGCGTGCCAGCACGCCACCCCCTGGGCGACGACGGTGACCCGTTCGGGGTGCGCGGGCGCGAGCGCGGCCAGGCGGGCGGCCTCGGCGTACAGGCTGGGCGGGGCCGGCGAGCGCGGGCTCAACCCGAGCCCCGGCCGGTCGAAGCGGATGACCCGGCGAGCGCCGGCCAGCCCGCGCGCCACCGCGTCCCAGTGGAACCAGGCGCCCGCCTGGCCGCCGGTGACGAGCACCGCGGGCCCGTCGCCCTCCTCGATCACGTGCGGGGGGCCGTGCGCGGTGACCGGCCAGTCGGCGACGAGCAGGCGCAGCGCCACGTACACCAGCCAGACGGCGACGAGCGTGAGCAGGGCGCGGTCGGCGATGCCCGCGCCGCGCCCCGCGGCCAGCGCGAGGCCGACCAGCGCCGTGGCGGCGACCGCCAGGGCGGTCATCACCCAGGCCGTACGGGCCCGCCACCGCGCCGCGAGCAACGCCATGGCGGACAACGCCGAGGCCGTGCACAGCGCTCCGGCCGCCAGGTGCGCCAGCCGGCCCGGCGGCGGCCAGGTCTCGCCGCAGCCGGGATCGCTGAGCACCGCGCAGTCCAGCGGCAGCGCCGCCCCCACCGCCAGGAGCAGCCCGTACGCGGCCAGCGCCGCCCACCCCGGCCCCTCCCCCTCCACGCGCGGCACCAGCGCCACGCCGAGCAGGCAGGCCAGCCCCGCGAGCGCGTCGCTCACCCGGAACAGGCGCGTCCACGGCTGGTCACGGGCGGCGAGCTCGCTGACGTAGCCGTTGGCACGGTCCACCGCCGGCGTCGTGAACTGGCCGGTGATCCAGGCGCTGCCCAGCACGGCCGCCACGATGAACGCCGTGGCCGCAAGCACGCACAATCGTCGCTCCACGTGACGATTGAACCACTAAAGGTGATTACACCCCTGGAGCACCCCATACCGGGAACCATCTACCCAGATCGGACTCAAGCGGCAGCTCGCCCTCCAGCACCCCTCTGACCTGGAGTTCGAGCGCGTTGTCGCGCTTCTGTCCGGGCAGCGGCGCGAACGGGTAGAACGTTCCCCGCTTGTAGAGATAGACCACGGCGACCCGGCGCCCCTCGGGATCGGCGAAGGACACCAGCGAGCACAGCAGCGACGCGCCGAACCCGGCGCCCTCCAGCGAGGAGTTGACCGCGTGCAACTCGGTGACCAGGTCGGCGACCGCCTCCGGCGGCCGGCTGACCAGCAGCCACGTGTAGCCGTAACCGTCGTCGCTCTGCACCACGCGCTCGCCGAGCAGCGCCTTGACGTCACGTTCGAGCGTGGCGAAGGCGCCGCCCTCGGCGGCGCGGAAGGCCACCGAGCCGAGGCCGGTGGGCGCGAGCCCGGTCGCCGCCTGGAGCGTCACGGCGGCCGACGGCAGCGCGAACAGCGCATCGAGGTCGGGCTTGGCCGGCTTCGACCGGCCGAGCAGCGCATCGAGCCAGCCCATGTGGCTCAACCCCTTCCGAGCTGCGCGGAGATGCCGGCGAGCTGCTCCAGCCGGCGCTCCAGCGATGGGTGGGTGGAGAACAGGGCCGCGATCGACTGACCGCCGGACAGCGCCGGGGCGAAGTAGAAGGCGTTGAACGCCGACGCCTCGCGCAGGTCGCGGGTCGGGATCCTGGCCATCTCACCACTGATCTTCGTCAGCGCGCTGGCCAGCTCGGACGGACGCTGCGTGAGCAGCGCGCCCGCGCGGTCGGCGGCCAGCTCACGGTAGCGCGACAGGGCGCGGGTGAGCAGGAAGCTGACGGCGTACACGAGGACCGAGACGAGCAGGATGATCGCGCCGACCGGGACGCCGCCCTGGCCGTTGTTGCGCCGGCCACCGAGCCCGCTGTAGAGCGCGAAGCGGGTCATGAGGCCGGCCACGAGGCCGAGGAACGACGCGATCGTCATCACCGCCACGTCGCGGTGCGCGACGTGCGACAACTCGTGCGCGAGCACCCCTTCGAGCTCCCGCGGCTCCAGGCGCCGCAGGATGCCGGTCGTCACGCAGACGACGGCGTTCTTCTGGTTGCGGCCGGTGGCGAACGCGTTGGGGACGTCGGAATCCGCGATCGCCACGCGCGGCTTGGGCATGTCGGCCAGCGCGCACAGCCGGTCGATCATGCCGTGCAGCTCGGGGGCCTCCTCCGGCGAGACCTCCCGCCCGTGCATCGCGAACAGGGCGATGCGGTCGGACAGGAAGTACTGCGCCAGCAGCAGGAGGCCGGCCACCACCAGCACGGTCAGCGCCTGGACGCCGAGGGCGATCAGGGCGCCGACGAACACCACGTAGAGCAACCCGAGCAGGAACATCGTCACGACCATCCGGCGGGTGAGCCCGCTGTCGGGCGCGAAACGCGTGCGCACGGCGCTCAGCCCGGAATGAGGCCCTGGTCGCCCAGCATCTCCCGGACTTCCTCGATCGAGGCGTCCGCGGGGGGAAGGATCAGCTCTGACGGCTCAAGGCTGTCGTCCGGCAGGGACTTGCCCACATGGCGCACCTTGTCGAGCAGCGCGTGCAGCTTGACGCGGAACGCCTTCTCGTCGCCGGTCTCGATGGCGGCTTCGAGCTCGCTGTCGAGCTCGTTGAGCACGGCGATGTCGTCGGGCGAGATCTCGATCTGACCCTCGCCCATGATTCTGACGATCATGCGTTCTCCCCGGGCTGACGCAGGTGCTGGGTCTGACCCTGGCCCTGCTGGTGCGGCTGGGCCTGCTGCTGGGGCTGGCCCTGCTCGATCGCGGACTGCGGGGCCGGGCCCTGGCCGAGCTCGGCCTTCATCCTGGCCAGCTCCAGCTCGACGTCCATGCCGCCGCCCATGCGGTCGAGCTCGGCCTGGATGTCGTCGCCGCGGCTGCCGGTGACGTCGTCGAGCGCGCCACTGGCCAGCAGCTCGTCGATCGCGCCCGCGCGAGCCTGCATCTGCGCCGTCTTGTCCTCGGCGCGCTGGATCGCCAGGCCGACGTCGCCCATCTCCTCGGAGATGCCGGAGAACGCCTCGTTGATGCGCGTCTGCGCCTCGGCGGCGGTGTAGGTGGCCTTGATGGTCTCCTTCTTCGTACGGAAGGCGTCCACCTTGGCCTGCAGCCGCTGGGAAGCCGTGGTCAGCTTCTCCTCCTCGGCCTGCAGGTTGTCGTGCTGGATCTTGAGGTCGGCCATCTGGCTCTGAATGCCGGAACGCCGCTGCAGCGCCTCGCGCGCGAGATCCTCGCGCCCGACCGACAGCGCCTTGCGCCCCTGCTCCTCAAGCTTCCTGGAGGACTGCTCAAGGCCGTTGAGCTGCAGCTCCACCCGCTTACGCGACGTGGCCACGTCGGCCACACCCCTGCGCACCTTCTGCAGCAGCTCCAGTTGCCGCTGGTAGGAGTAGTCAAGGGTCTCGCGCGGATCCTCCATCTTGTCCAAGGCCTTGTTGGCCTTCGACTTGAAGATCATCGAAAGTCTCTTCATCACGCTCATGCGCGTCGGCCGTCCCCTTCTAGGTCGTGCTGGTGTTCACCCAATGCAGCGCAGCCGCCTTGGGATTACCCTACGCATAACGCACGGGGGCGTCACTAAGTTGCAGTCCAGGTAGGGTTGACGTCGTGTTGCGACGCCGTTCCCAGACCTCAGTGGACGACTCCCCCGTCCCCGTTGACGATCCTAAGCCCCAGGGTAAAGGACGTCCCACACCCAAGCGCCGCGATCAGGAGAGCCGCCGGCGCCAGCCCGTGCACGCGCCGAAGGACCGCAAAGAGGCCTACCGGCAGATGCGGGCCAAGCAGGCCGCCGAGCGTGATCGCGCCCGCAAGGGCATGCTCGCTGGTGACGAGCGCTATCTCCCGGCCAGGGACAAGGGCCCGGCGCGCAAGTTCGCGCGTGACTGGGTCGACTCCCGGCGGCTGCCGAGCCAGTACTTCCTGCCGTTCTCGCTACTGATCCTGCTGGCCACCTGGGTGCCGTGGCCCACCGAGATCCGCGCGGCGGTGCTCAACATCGTGATCGCCGTCGGCTGGCCGATCATGATGATCGGCGTGGTGGTCACCGGCGTCTACGTCGCCTGGAAGGTGAAGCGGGAGGTGGCGAGCAAGCTGCCCGACGAGAGCGTCAAGGGCGTGGGCTTCTACGCCGCCATGCGGGCGCTGCAGATCCGCAAGCTGCGCTTCCCGCCGCCCACGGTGGCGCCCGGCGGCAAGCCGGTCCCCCCGAAGCGCTAGAGATCCTCTGTACGGGGACCGCGGACGAGGAGCCCGAGCGCTCCTCGTGGGGGGCGCGGCCCTCGACGGGAGGTCACCTCGATCACCGGGGCGGGTCGCCGCCGCCTCGGGCGTCAACCGCGCGGCGGGTTCTCCGCCTGCCAGCGCAGGACGCCGCGGACCACGACCGGTCGCCGGCCGTCGAGCGGCGTGCCCTGCTCCAGGGCGTCGGCGACGGCTCGCACCAGCACGTAGTAGGACGGCATGCGCGGGGTCATGCCGCCGTCCGCGCCCTCCCAGAGCAGCCCGCCGCCCACGGCGTCGGCCACGGCGTACGACGGCGCGGACGTGGCCGAGCCTGTCGTGGCGAGGAACGGGATCCACGTGCCCTCCCAGCCGCCCGCGGCGGACCGGCCGCACAGCAGCCGCCACGAGTCCCTGATCTGCCGGATGCCGAGGTTGGCGGAACCGTCCGCCCAGAACCCGAGCCCGAACGCCCACCTGCCCCGCGATCCGTTGTGGCGCAGGAGGGAGGCGCGCAGGTCGTCGGGGAGGTCCACGCCCATCTGGGCCTCGGCGACGGCGATCGTACGGGCCCGGCCGGGGCCGGCCAGCGTGCGGTAGGTGCGAGGGGCGTTCGCCCTGAGCCAGCGCTCGACGCGCCGCCACTGCCGGTTCACGGCCCGCCGCACGGCGGGGTCGATCGGCCGCACTTCCACCGGCCGGGAGACGGGCGCGCAGGCGCTCCCGCCCACCTGCGGCGTCGGCGTCGCCGCGGGGTCCGTCGCCTGCGGAGTCGTGGCGGGCCGGAGCGGTCCAGAGGTGTCCGTGGGCACGGCGACGCCGGGCGTCCCCTGCGTGGCGGTCGCGCCCGCGACGGGGGTCGGCGAGGCCGAGGTGACGCCCAGGGTCTCCCCCGGGATCAGGGCGAGGGTCAGGACCAGCGCCACGAGCGCCGCGATGCCCGCCCAGACCAGTCCCATCCGCGCGTTGCTCACGGACCCGCCCCGGGGCGTACGCGCAGGCTCCGTACGCCGCTCCGGCAGGCGGGCCCGGCGGCGCAGCCGGATCGCGATCGCGGTCAGGACTGCCGCCGTCAGCGCCAGCCGTACGAGCTTCAGCACGTCGCGCACCCTATCCCGAAACCGATCACCCCATGTGCCGGGATTAAGGTCGGACCTATGGAATTCCGACACCTCGGTCGCAGCGGTCTCAAGGTCAGCGAGATCAGCTACGGCAACTGGCTCACGCACGGCTCCCAGGTCGAGGAGGACGCCGCCAAGCAGTGCGTGCAGGCGGCTCTCGACGAGGGCATCACCACGTTCGACACCGCGGACGTCTACGCCGGCACCAAGGCGGAGGAAGTGCTCGGCCGGGCGTTGAAGGGCGTGCGCAGGGAGTCGCTGGAGATCTTCACCAAGGTCTACTGGCCGACCGGCCCCGGCCAGAACGACCGCGGCCTGTCCCGCAAGCACATCACCGAGTCCATCAACGCCTCCCTGCGCCGCCTCCAGACGGACTACGTCGACCTCTACCAGGCGCACCGCTTCGACCACGAGACGCCGCTCGAGGAGACGCTCAAGACGTTCGACGACCTCGTCCGCCAGGGCAAGGTGCTCTACGTCGGCGTCAGCGAGTGGACCGCCGACCAGATCGCCCAGGCGCTGAAGATCGCCGACGAGATGGGCTTCGACCGCATCGTCTCCAACCAGCCGCAGTACTCGATGCTCTGGCGGGTCATCGAGAGCGAGATCGTGCCGCTGAGCGAGAAGGAGGGCGTGGGCCAGATCGTCTGGTCGCCGATCGCTCAGGGCGTGCTGACCGGGAAGTACCTGCCCGGCCGGCAGCCGCCGGAGGGCTCCAGGGCCACCGACGCCGCGGGCGGCAGCGCGATGATCGCCCGGTTCATGAACGACGACGTGCTGACCCGCGTGCAGGAGCTCAAGCCGGTCGCCGCCGACCTCGGTCTCAGCATGGCGCAGCTGGCGATCGCCTGGGTGCTGCAGAACCCCAACGTCTCCAGCGCGATCGTCGGCGCGAGCCGTCCCGAGCAGGTGCGCGACAACGTCAAGGCGGCGGGCGTCAAGCTGGACCAGGACGTGCTGCGGCGCATCGACGACGCGCTCGGCCCGATCGTCGAGCGCGACCCGGCCAAGACCACGAGCCCCCGCCCCCGGGCGTGACCCCCGTCAGGCGCTGAACACAGCAAGAACCCCTTGGGCCGCGGCCGGGCCCAAGGGGTTTTCCTCAGTTCGGGAGCTTCACTCCTGGCGCAACGACAAACCTGTGTACTCGACGCGGTCCTCGTCGAGCAGAGCCACCTGTTCGACGCCCGACTCGAGCAGGTCACGCCAGTTCTCGCCGAGCCAGGACTCCGCGTCCGCCTGGCTGGGGAAGACCTCTCGCGGCAAAGGGCGGTCCGTCACCTCACCACCACTTGCGTTCTCGTAACGCCACCGCCATGTCATGCCACACGCTCCTTCTCCGCGGGTTCGCCGGCGCGCCTTCCGACGGCAATGGAACCCTACCCGTGAACGACCGCCCGCAGCGGGCGGCGCCGGGCGGGCTCTCTGTACGCTCGGCGCGGTGGAAGTGCTTCTCTCCGGCACGGCGGGCCGGCCCGAGCCCGGCTGCCGCTGCGTCTCCTGCCTGTCCTGCGACGGGCTGCCCGCGGGTCGTCGCCGCCCGTTCGAGGTGCTGGTGGACGGGCGTGTCCCCTTCCCCTTCGCCGATGTGCCGCCCGGCTATCGCGCCTGGGGCGGCGGGCTCGGGCTGACCGGCCCGGACGGCGGGACGCTGCTGTGCGTGCCTCCGGGGCTGGAGCTCCCCGCGGACCTGCCCGACCGGCTCGACCTGGTCCTCATCGACCTGCTCGACCGGCCGGAACGCCTCGGGCGGCTGCGGCGTACGCATCCGGCGGCCGCGGCGGTGGCCGTCGGGCTCGACCACCGGATCCGCTCGGAGGCGGAGCTGGACAGGCGGCTGCGCCTGTGGGGCGCCCTGTCCGTGCCGGACGGCACCGTGCTGCGGACGCCCGCGACGGGAGCGGGCCAGCAAGCGTGGCGGCGGGCGTTGCTGCTGGGCGGGTCGCGTTCGGGCAAGTCGGCCGAGGCCGAGCTGCGGCTGGCGGCGGAGCCGTACGTGACCTATGTCGCCACCGGCCCCGGGGGCGCGGGGGACGGCGAGTGGGCGGCCCGCGTACGGGCGCATCGGGAGCGCCGGCCCGCGCACTGGGACACCGTCGAGACCACGGATCTGGTCGCGGCCCTCTCCGGGGCCACCACGCCGCTGCTCGTCGACGGTCTCGGCACGTGGCTGGCGGCGGTGTTCGACGAGCACGGGGCGTGGGAGGGCGACCGGGCGCCGGTCCTGCGGCGGTGCGACGAGCTGGTGGCCGCCTGGCGGCAGGCGCCACAGGCGGTGGTGGCGGTGTCGGACGAGGTGGGGATGGGCGTGGTGCCGGCCACGGCCAGCGGGCGCGCCTTCCGCGACGCGCTCGGGCGGCTGAACGAACGGCTCGCCGCCGAGTCGGAGTACGTCGCCCTCGTCGTCGCGGGCCGCGTCCTGGAGCTGTGAGAGGGCCGGTCAGGGGCGGAGGGCGCGGGCGTACCAGCGGCCGTCGAGCCGGTCCACGTGCAGGGGCCGGCCGAAGCACTCGGAGAGGTTGGCCGGCGTGAGCACGCCGGACACCGGCCCGGCGGCCAGCACCCTGGCGTCGCGCATGAGCATGGCGTGCGTGGTCGTCGCCGGCACCTCCTCCAGGTGGTGCGTGACGGTGATGGTGGTGAGGACGGGCCGGGTGGCGGCGAGGTCCTCGACGGCGGTGATGAGGTCCTCGCGGGCCGGCAGGTCGAGCCCCGCGAACGGCTCGTCGAGCAGCAGCACCGCGGGATCGGCCATGAGCGCCCTCGCGACCCGGATCCGGGCCCGCTCCCCCTGGGAGCACACGCGGAACGGCCGGTCGGCGAGGTCCTTGCAGCCCAGGTCGGCGAGCAGCCGGTGGGCCCGCTCACGCTCGGAGTCGCCGTACTTGTCCCACAAGGGCGCGCTCGTGCCCGTGTGGCCGGTGAGCACCACGGTGAGGGCGGTCGCCCCCTCCTCCTCCATCAGCCCCTCGTCGACGAGGCGCTGGCTGGCCGCGACCAGGCCGAGGTGGCGGCGCAGCTCGCGCAGGTCGACCCGGCCGAGCCGGTGGCCGAGCACCTTGACCGTGCCCGCGCTGGGGTGCCGTACGGCGGCGGCGAGCGAGAGCAGCGTCGTCTTGCCCGCGCCGTTGGGGCCGAGAACGACCCAGTGGTCGCCGTAGTCCACCTGCCAGTCCACGCCGTCCAGCAGTGTCTTGCCGGTGACCCGGACCGCTACGTCTTCGAGTTCAACCACGTGCATCCCGCCACCCTAGTGGCCCTAGGATCGTCCGCCATGCGGCGCCTCATGGACGGACTGCGGTTCGCGGTCGGCACGCTCAGCGTCTTCCCCGTCCGCGTCGAGCGGGTGGACCGGCAGGTCGCGGGGCAGGCGATGACGCTGGCGCCGGTCATCGGGCTGGTGCTCGGCGCGGTCGCCGGGCTGCCCTTGCTCCTGCCCGCTCCCCCGCTGCTCGGCGCGGCCCTGGCGGTCGGACTGCTCGCGCTGCTGACCCGTGGCCTGCACCTGGACGGGCTGGCCGACCTGGCCGACGGCCTGGGCAGCGGCAAGCCCGCCGATCAGGCGCTCGGCATCATGAAAAAGTCGGACATCGGGCCGTTCGGCGTGATGACGCTGCTGCTCGTGCTGCTCGTGGAGGTGGCGGCGCTGGCGGGCACGGCCACGGGGTACGCGGCCCTGGTGACCGCCTGCGTGGCGGGACGGCTGGCGCTGACCTGGGCCTGCCGGCCGAGGGTGCCCGCCGCCCGGCCCGAGGGGCTGGGGGCGGCGGTCGCCGGATCGGTACGCCCGGCCGCCCCCTGGCTCGTCACCCTGGCCGCGCTGCTCGCCTTCGCGGGCCTCGGGCTGAGCGTCGACGCCGGGACCTGGGACGGGGCGCCCCGTACGTGGGCGTCGGCCGTCGCCGGGTGGCTGACCGGCGCGGACGAGCGGGCCCCTGAGCCCGGCCAGTCCTTCACCGGACTCGCCGACTACCTCGAAAGCGTTACGGGGACCGACTCAGGGTGGGGGCTCGGAGCGATGGCGTCCGACGGGGTCATCACCGCCGAGGGGACCGTGGGATGGGGCCTGGGCCTGCCGGCGCTCCTCGCCCTGCCGATCGCTCTGCTCGCCGGCCTGCTGGCCGCTCTGGCGCTGCTCCGGCGGGCCCGCCGCCGCCTCGGCGGGATCACCGGCGACGTCCTGGGCGCGCTGGTGGAGACCGCCACGGCGGCGACGCTGGTGGCGTACGCCGTCATGGGCTGAGCCGGCCGGATTCAGACGGCGGGCTCAGACGGCGGGCTCGGCCGCGGGCGCGGGCTCCTGAGGCGCGGGCGGGACGGGCGGGCGGGGCGGGGCGAACCGGAGCAGCACCGCGCCGACCACCGCGAGCAGCACCCACCCCACCAGCCCGGTGATCCCGGCCAGCACCTCGTTCGGCGGCGAGGCGGGGTCGCCGAGCAGGAGGGCGTTGGCGGCGACGGCGTTCAGCGAGCCGTGGGCCACCACGGCGGGCCACACGCTCCCGGTGCGCAGCCGCAGCCAGCCGAACAGCACCCCGGCCAGCACGCAGAACCCGACGAAGAACAGCGCCGCCCACGACCCGAGCCGCGGGTAGTTGTAGCCGAGCAGGGTGAGCGGCGCGTGCCAGAGCCCCCAGATCACGCCCGACAGCAGCAGCCCGGGCAGGACACCGCCCGCGTCGACGAGCCGGGGCAGCAGCCAGCCGCGCCAGCCCCACTCCTCGCCGAGCGCCGGGATGGCGTTCAGCAGGGGCCCGGCGACCACGCCGAGCACGAACTGCAGCGCGAACATCTGCCCGAGGTCGTCGGGGACGGGCACGCCGCGCGACTCGTACACCTCGCGCAGCAGGCCCAGCTCGTCCAGGTCCAGGGCCATGAGCCCGATCGCGACGCTGAGCCCCAGCGCCGCGAAGATCAGCAGGGGCACCCCGATCCAGGCGCCGAGGACGTACCGGCCGGTGCGGCCCTTGCGGTCGCCGAGCGTGAGCCCGGTCTCCCTGGCCCACTGACGGAGCGGCGCGCGGGTGAGCGCCCACGCCCCGAGCACGCCCACGGCGGGCGTGAACATCATCAGCGTGGCCGCCACGGTGGTCAGCGGCGAGCCGAGCCCGCCGCCGAGCCAGACGGGCAGCGCCGCCGCCCAGGAGAGCCCGAAGGCGAGGACGAGGAAGACGATGAGAGGCTTTTTCATGATTCCACCCGCTCCGCGATGAGGGCATTGATGAGGGAGGCGCCGCGCGCGGCGTCGTCGACGCTGACGGCCAGCCGGCCGCCGGACCGGTAGCCGATGACCAGGCACTCGCCGCCGCGCAGCATGATCGTGGCCCCGCCGGGCAGGCCACGGAAGCCCCATCCGCCGACCTGGCTGGGGTAGCGCTCCTCCGACCAGGCCGACGCGATCTTCGACAGCGGGATGCGGCGGGCCGGCACCCGCAGCAGCCCGATGCCGATGACGACCCGGTCGCCGCTGACGCGGACCGACGCCTGCGTGGTCAGCAGCCCGATCACCAGGACGATGAGCAGGCCGGGCAGGATCGGGCCCACCACGCTCCCGTCGGTCACGCCGAGCAGCTGGAGAGCGCCGAGCACGAGGAGGGCGGCGGCGTCGGCCACGGTGATCAGGGCCAGCCAGGGGTTGAACACGTAACCGACCCAGACGGCCCGCTGGCCCGGCCGCAGCCGCAGGCTCGGCGGCTCCCGGCGCTCGTCGGGGAACTCGTCCGGCCCGCCCCTGCCCAGGTAGCCCGCGAGCACGGCGGTGGCGAGCGCGACGGCGATGACCAGCAGCGGGTGCACGAAGCCGAGCGTGGCCTGCGTCCAGTCGGTGGCGTCGAGGTTGGCGAGGACGCTGGAGAGGTTGACGCCGAAGGCGAGCACGCCCAGCCCGAACAGCGCGCCCCACCAGCCCATGCGGCCCTGCCTGCGGGCCAGCGTCCGCCCTTCGACGGCCGTGACCAGTGCCACGATCCAGGGCACCACCCAGAACAGCGTCACCATGAGCACGTAGGCGGTGAAGGACTGCGAGCTGTCGGGCCGGTCGCCGAGGCCCCAGTGCGAGGCCATCGGGTCGGGCAGCCGGTCACGCATCACAAGGGGCAGCCCTGTCTGCGCGGCGGTCACGAGCAGGCCCCAGCCGATCGCCGTCACTCGCGCCGTCACTCGGGGGTTCATGGGAGCTCCTCCAGGATCGAGATGAGGTCGTCACGGCCGTAGCCGTACCTTTGGGCCTCCTCCAGCAGCTCTCTGGCGCGCTGGACGAGCAGGGCGCGGCCCGCGACCTGCTCGGTGGCCGGTCCCGCCACGCTGACGCCCCGGCCGCGCCGGAACTCCAGCAGGCCCTCGTCGCGCAGGTCGCGCAGGGCGCGCAGCACGGTGTTGGGGTTGATGCCGAGCGCCTGGGCGAGGTCCCTGGCGGGGGGCAGGCGGTCACCCGGGAGGTAGGAGCCCTCCCCGATGGCGCGCCTGATGGCGCCCGCGACCTGCTCGTGCAGGGGACGGGCGTCGTTGAGGTCGAGCGTCAGCAGCATGATGCTAATGACACTAGCACCATGTCTCAGAAACCGGCGACCGCCACTGATTTGTAGGATGAACCCCTGTTTGTGAGTAGCCAGAAGACGTGGATAGCATCGGTTTACGTGACCACTGTGCGGCTGAACTCAGCAGATCCCGTCTCCCTCGACACCGACGCGTTGATCGTCGGCTTCACGGCGGGCCAGGACGGGCCGGCCCCCGCCCCGGGCGCCGAATCCCTCGACGCGGCCTTCGGCGGCAAGCTGGCCGCCTCGCTCGGCGCGGTCGCCTTCTCCGGCAAGAGCGGTGAGCTGGCCAAGCTGCCCACCTTCGGCGCCGTCACCGCCCCGCTGCTGGTCGCGGTCGGCCTCGGCGACTCCTACGACGCCGAGGCCCTGCGCAGGGCCGCGGGCGCCGCCGTCCGCTCGCTGGCCGGCACCGCCCGCGCCGCGCTCGCCCTGCCCGCGGGCACGCCCGAGGAGGCCGAGGCCGTCGCGCTCGGCGCCCTGCTGGGCGCCTACTCCTTCAGCCGCTACCGCACCACCGGCGACCAGAAGGAGCCCGTGGCGGAGCTGACCGTGCTCTCCGGGCAGCCCGAGTCCATCACCGGGCGCGCGGAGGTGCTGGCCGCGTCCGTCACGCTCGTCCGCGACCTGGTCAACACGCCGCCCTCCGACCTGTGGCCGGCCAAGTTCGCCGAGATCGCCGAGCAGGTGGGCGGCGAGGCGGGGCTGAGCGTCGAGGTGCTCGACGACAAGCAGCTGCGCGACGGCGGCTACGGCGGCCTCATCGGCGTCGGCCAGGGCTCGGTCAACCCGCCGCGGCTGGTCCGCCTGTCCTACACCCACCCCGAGGCCACCAAGACCCTCGCGTACGTCGGCAAGGGCATCACCTTCGACTCGGGCGGCCTGTCGCTCAAGCCGTCCGCGGCCATGGACTGGATGAAGTCCGACATGGGCGGCGCGGGCGCGGTGTTCGG
This sequence comes from Nonomuraea sp. LP-02, assembly GCF_036289125.1. NCBI lineage: Bacteria > Bacillati > Actinomycetota > Actinomycetes > Streptosporangiales > Streptosporangiaceae > Nonomuraea > Nonomuraea sp. LP-02. The sequence goes on from NZ_JAXCLK010000001.1 coordinate 3,291,505, forward strand.
CGCGCTGGTCGGCATCGCCCGCCTCGGCCTGCCGGTCAACGCCGTCGGCTACCTCTGCCTGGCCGAGAACCTGCCGAGCGGCACCGCGCAGCGCCCCTCCGACGTCCTCCACAGCTACAGCGGCAAGACCGTCGAGGTGCTCGACACCGACGCCGAGGGCCGCCTGGTGCTGATGGACGGCATCGCCCGCGCCGCCGAGGACGGCCCCGACCTCATCGTGGACGTCGCCACCCTCACCGGCGCGCAGATCGTCGCGCTCGGCTGGCGCACGGCCGGCGTCATGGCCAACGACGACGCCATCAGGGAGCTCGTCGTCGAGGCGGCCGGCGCCGCCGGTGAGAACGCCTGGGGCATGCCGCTGCCCGAGGAGCTGCGCAAGGGCCTCGACTCCCCGATCGCCGACATCGCCAACCTCCACCCCGAGCGCTTCGGCGGCATGCTGACCGCCGGCATCTTCCTCAAGGAGTTCGTGCCGGACGGCGTCCGCTGGGCCCACATCGACATGGCCGGACCCGCGTTCAACAAGGGCGAGCCGTACGGATACGTCCCCAAGGGCGGCACCGGCGCGATCACCCGCACCCTGATCGGACTCGCCGAGCGGCACGCGAGCATCTGAAACAGATGAAAAGATGAGCCATCACGAACACCCCGACCAAGGAGCCTTCCTGTGGCCTACGACATCGTCGTCCTAGGTGGCGGCAGCGGCGGTTACGCCTGCGCGCTGAGGGCCGCCGAGCTGGGCAAGTCGGTCGTCCTGATCGAGAAGGACAAGATCGGCGGCACCTGCCTCCACCGGGGGTGCATCCCCACCAAGGCGCTGCTGCACTCGGCCGAGGTCGCCGACGAGACCCGTGAGAGCGCCTCCTACGGCGTCAAGGCCCGCTTCGAGGGCATCGACGTCCAGGGCGTGCACGCCTTCAAGGACAAGATCGTCACGCGGGCCTGGAAGGGCGTGCAGGGCCTGCTCAAGGGCGCGGGCGTGACGGTCGTCGAGGGCGAGGGCCGGCTGGTCGGCCCTGACCGGGTCCAGGTGGGCGAGGAGGTCTACGAGGGCCGCAACCTCGTCCTCGCCACCGGCTCGGCCCCGCGGTCGCTGCCCGGCCTGGAGATCGACGGCGAGCGCGTCATCACCAGCGAGCACACGCTGCGCATGGACCGCGTGCCGAGCTCGGTGATCGTGCTCGGCGGCGGCGTGATCGGCGTCGAGCTGGCCAGCGTCTACCGTTCCTTCGGCGCCGAGGTGACGATCGTCGAGGCGCTGCCGCACCTGCTGCCCGCCGAGGAGGAGTCGAGCTCCAAGCTGCTGGAGCGGGCCTTCCGCCGCCGCGGCATCAAGTACGAACTGGGCGTCTTCTTCGACGGCGTCAAGACCACCGAGACGGGCGTCGTGGTCACCCTGGCCAACGGCAAGACGCTCGACGCCGAGCTGCTGCTCGTCGCCGTCGGGCGCGGCCCGGTCTCGGCCGGGATGGGCTTCGAGGAGCAGGGCGTCACCGTCGAGCGCGGCGCGGTCGTGGTCGACGAGCACTGCCGCACCTCGGTGCCGGGCGTCTACGCCATCGGCGACCTGATCCCGACGCCGCAGCTCGCCCACGCCGGCTTCGCCGAGGGGATCATGGTGGCCGAGCACATCGCCGGCCTCAACCCGCCGCCCATCAACTACGACGGCGTGCCGCGCATCACCTACTCCGACCCCGAGGTGGCCTCGGTCGGCATCACCTCGGCCCAGGCCGCCGAGCGCGGCATCGAGATCGTCGAGCAGGTCTACGACCTCGCGGGCAACCCCAAGAGCCAGATCCTCGGCACCTCCGGCGCGGTGAAGGTCATCGCCCAGAAGGACGGCCCGGTCGTCGGTGTCCACATGGTGGGCCGGCGCATCGGCGAGCTCGTCACGGAGGGCCAGCTGATCTACAACTGGGAGGCGCTGCCCTCAGAGGTCGCCCAGCTCATCCACGCACACCCGACCCAGTCCGAGGCGATGGGTGAGGCGATGCTGGCCCTGGCCGGCAAGCCGTTGCACGTACACAACTAGTCCAGCCCTCGAGATCAGAACGCGAGAGAAGAATAACGATGCCGGTCTCCGTACAGATGCCCCAGCTCGGCGAGAGCGTGACCGAGGGCACCGTAACCCGTTGGCTGAAGAAGGAGGGCGAGCGCGTCGAGGCCGACGAGCCGCTCCTCGAGGTGTCCACCGACAAGGTCGACACCGAGATCCCGTCGCCGTCCGCGGGTGTCCTCACGAAGATCGTCGTCGCCGAGGACGAGACGGTCGAGGTCGGCGCGGAGCTGGCCGTCATCGACGAGAACGCCCAGGAGGGCGCGGCCGCCCCGGCCGCCGAGGCCCCGGCCCCGCAGGCCCAGCCCGAGCCGGAGCCCGAGCCCGAGCCCGCCCCGGCTCCGCAGGCCTCCTCCATCCCGCAGCCGGCGCCCGCGCAGCCGACGCCGCCCGCCCCGGCCCCGCAGCCGACGCAGCAGCCGACGCAGCAGCCCGCCCCGCAGGCCCAGGCACCGGCGCAGCCGGCCGCCGAGCCCACGCCGATCCCGTCGTCCGGCGAGAGCCCCTACGTCACGCCGCTGGTGCGCAAGCTCGCCAACGAGCACGGCGTCGACCTCGAGGCGATCAACGGCACCGGCGTGGGCGGCCGGATCCGCAAGCAGGACGTGCTGGAGGCCGCCAAGGCGCAGCGCGAGAAGGCGGCCCCGGCCGCCCCGGCCGCTCCCGCCGCCCAGGCTCCGGCCGCGCAGGCCCCGGTCGCGCAGGCCCCGGTCGCCGCGGCGCCCGAGGCGGTCGAGGTCGACACCACGCTGCGCGGCCGCACCGAGAAGATGACGCGGCTGCGTCAGACCATCGCCAAGCGCATGGTCGAGTCGCTGCAGACCGCCGCGCAGCTCACCTCGGTCGTCGAGGTCGACGTCACCAAGATCGCGCAGCTCCGGGCGCGGGCGAAGGACGACTTCCTCCGCCGCGAGGGCGTGAAGCTGACCTTCACCCCGTTCTTCGCGATGGCCACGATCGAGGCGCTCAAGCAGCACCCCAAGCTCAACGCCACGATCAACAACGAGACCAACGAGGTCACCTACTTCGACGTCGAGAACCTCGGCATGGCGGTCGACACCGAGCGCGGCCTGCTCGCCGCGGTCGTCAAGAACGCCGGCGACCTCAACCTGGCCGGTCTGGCCCGGAAGATCACCGATGTCGCCGAGCGCACCCGCAACAACCAGGTGACGCCCGACGAGCTCACCGGCGGCACGTTCACGCTGACCAACACCGGCAGCCGCGGCGCGCTGTTCGACACCCCGATCCTCAACCAGCCGCAGGTCGGCATGCTCGGCACGGGCGCGGTCGTCAAGCGTCCCGTCGTGCTCGACACGCCGCAGGGCGAGGTCATCGCGGTGCGCTCGATGGTCTACCTCGCGCTGACCTACGACCACCGCCTGGTCGACGGCGCCGACGCCGCCCGCTTCCTCACGACGATCAAGCGTCGCCTGGAGGAGGGCCGCTTCGAGGCGCAGCTCGGCCTCGCGTAAGGCTCCACCCGGACGGCCGGGCGTTCCCCTCGGGGGGCGCCCGGCCGTTCGTGTCCCAGCCGCGGGGAGCGGGGCGGTCGGGCGTACTGTGAAGTCATGGCGATCATCGTGACGGGGGCGTCGGGGCTGCTGGGGACGGCGCTGGTCGAGGCGCTGCGCGCGGAGGGGCGTGAGGTCGTGCGCCTGGTGCGCAGGCCGGCCCGCGGCCCCGGAGAGGTGTCCTGGCGGCCGGGCGAGCGGCTCTCCGACCTGACGGCGCTGGAGGGCGCCGAGGCGGCGGTGCACCTCGCGGGCGCGTCCATCGGCGACCGGCGCTGGAGCGAGGCGTACAAACGCGAGCTGGTCACCAGCCGGGTCGACGGCACCCGCACACTGGTCGGCGCGCTGCGCGAGCTGTCCAGCCCGCCCGAGGTGCTGCTGTCGGCCTCCGGGGTCGACTTCTACGGCGACACCGGCGACCGGGAGATCGACGAGAGCGCCGGCAAGGGCACCGGTTTCCTGGCCGACCTGTGCGAGCGGTGGGAGGGCGAGGCGGTGCGGGCCGAGGAGGCCGGCGTCCGCACCGTGCTGCTGCGCAGCGGGCTCGCGCTGAGCAAGCGGGGCGGGGCGCTCGGCCGCGTCCTGCCGCTGTTCCGCATGGGCCTCGGGGCGCCGCTGGGCACCGGCCGGCAGTACTGGTCGTGGATCACCGTGACCGACTGGGTGGGGGCGGTGCTGCACCTGATCCGGGAGCGGGAGGTGCGCGGGCCGGTCAACCTCACCTCGCCCTCCCCCGTCACCAACACCGAGTTCACCCGTACGCTGGCGAAGGCCGTCGGCAGGAGCGCCATGCCGATCCCGGTGCCGCCGTTCGCGCTCTCGCTCGGCCTCGGCGAGTTCGCCCGCGCGGGGCTGCTGCCGAGCCACCGGATCGTGCCGGGCAGGCTGACGGGCAGCGGCTACCGCTTCGCCCATACCCGACTCGACGAGGCGCTGAGCGCCGTACTCTAGTGGCCGTTCGTTTCTTTGCAGGTGGGGAGTCCCAGATGACACGGTCAGGCCAGTCGCACATCCTCGCGATCGGGGGCGGCTCGTTCCGCCAGAGCCCGCGCTACTCCTTCGTGGAGGCGAGCGGGTTGCTGCGCTACGGGCTGGACCTGACCGGCCAGGACCGCCCGAAGCTGGGTCTGCTGGCGACGGCCGTGGGCGACGACGCCGACTGGATCTTGAAGATGTACGGCGCGTTCGCCGGCTGGGACGTCGAGGTGAGCCATCTGACGGTGTTCCCGATGCCCAACGTGCCCGATCCCAGAGCCTGGTTGCTGGAACAGGACATGATCTATGTGAGCGGCGGCAGCGTGGCCAACCTGATGGCGCTGTGGCGGCTGCACGGCCTGGACGAGGCGCTGACCGAGGCGTGGCGGGCCGGGGTGGTGCTGTCGGGGCAGAGCGCGGGCGCGCTGTGCTGGCACGTGGGCGGCAACACCGACTCCTTCGGCCCCGAGCTGCGCGTGTGGGCCGACGGCCTGGGCCTGCTCCCCTACTCCTGCGGCGTCCACTACGACTCCGATCCGCAGCGCCGCCCGCTGCTGCAGCAGTCGGTGGCGAGCGGCGAGCTGCCCGGCGGCTACGCCGCCGACGAGGGCGTCGCCCTGCACTACGTGGGCACCGAGTTCATCCAGGCGGTGAGCGTCGCGCCCGGCGGCTACGCCTACAAGCTGGAGCACGACGGGGCCGGCGGGGTCAAGGAGTTGCGGATCGAACCGCGCATGCTGACCCCCTGAATTACCCTTCAAGGGTGAGGGAACGGCACAATAGGCTCATGCGCCCCATCCCCGGGGACGATCCCCACGCACTGGCCATCGTCCGACTCGGCGTCGACGTCCCCTACGAGCAGGCCTGGTCGCTCCAGCGCTGGGCGCACGGCAAACGGGTGGCGGGCGAGCTGCCCGACACCGTCCTGTTCCTGGAGCACGCGCCCGTCTACACGGCGGGCAAGCGCACCGCGCCCGCCGAGCGTCCCTCCGACGGCACCCCGGTCGTCGACGTCGACCGGGGCGGCCGGCTCACCTGGCACGGCCCCGGGCAGCTGGTGGCCTATCCGATCGTCGCCGTCGCCGACGTCGTGGCCTACGTCTGCCGCCTGGAGGAGACGATGATCCAGGTGTGCGCCGACTTCGGCGTCTCGGCGCGCCGGGTGAGCGGGCGGGCCGGGGTGTGGGCGATCGGCGACCCGGCGCTGGGGCTGCCCGACCGGCAGCTCGGCGCGGTCGGCATCCGGGTCTCGCGCGGCGTCAGCATGCACGGCTTCGCGCTCAACTGCGCCAACGACCCCCGCTGGTTCAACCGCATCGCGCCGTGCGGGCTGCCCGACGTGGGCGTCTCCTCGCTGTCGGCCGAGACCGGACGCCGCATCGTGGCCGAGGAGGTCATGCCCATCGCGGAGAAGCGGCTGGCCGAGGCGCTCGGCAGGCAGGGCTTCGAGCTGCACGAGGAGGACCTGCTCCGACGGTGACCGAATCGCAGCCGAGGACCTGCCGAACGATGACGTTCCCGGATTTACCATCACCCATGTGAAGCGCCTCATCGCTCTGGTTCTCGCGCTGCTGGTGCACCTGATGACGCTGAGCTTCGCCGCGCTCGGCGGGTGGGCGATCGCCGCGCACGTCACCTCGCCGCTCGCCTGGCTGCTCGGCGGGCTGAGCCTGGCCGTCGCCTGGGTGCTGCGGCCGCGCCTGCGGGGCATGGCGGACGACGCCGAGGTGCTGGAGCGCGCGGCGGCGCCCGAGCTGTACGCCCTGGCTGACCGGGTCGCCGACCGGATCCGGGTGCCCCGGCCGCGCGAGGTGGCGGTGCGCGACCTCGCGACCGACACCTGGTACGGCCGCGTGGGCCCGCTCCGCCGCCCGGTGCTGGTGGTGGGGCTGCCGCTGTGGCTGGCGCTGCCCGCCCGGCAGCGGGTGACGCTGCTGGCGCTCGCGTACGCGCGGGTGCCGACCCGCGAGGAGCTGGTGGTCGGCGGGGCGATGGAGACGCTGGACGCCTGGCGTGACGCGCTGATGGAGGCCGCGCCGCTGCGCGTGCGGGAGGAGGCCCAGACGAAGATCACCGCCTCGTCGCTGGGGATCTCCGACCAACCGGGCACCGCGTACGAGGTGGCGGGCTTCTTCGGCCGCCTGATCGGCCGGGTGCTCGGCGGCCCGGTGCTGCTCGCCCGGTACGCGCTGGCCCGGCTGGCCCCCGCGAGCGAGGCGGCGGCCCGGCGGCGGCAGCGGGAGCTGGCCCTGCGCGTGGCCTCGCCGGAGGAGCTGGCCGAGCTGGAGGAGCTGGCCGCCGGTCACGGCTACCTGGCGCCGATCCAGGCGGCGGCGCTGCGCGGCGAGAGCGTGGCCGCGATCAGGGAGGGCGCGCTGGCCCGTTTCCTGCTCACCGAGGACGGCGTGCTCACCTCCGCGCCCGACGGCGAGCTGCTCGACGGCGCCGCCTCCGGCCGCATCGACGAGGAGCTGCGCGCCCATTACGCACGGGCGATCCGCGGCTTCGGCCTCATCTCCTGACCCACGGCCGGGCGAGTCGGGACGCGGACGTAAGCTGGGGACGTGACCGTTGCTCCTGAAGGCCGAAAGCTCCTCCGCCTGGAGGTGCGCAACGCCGAGACCCCTATCGAGCGCAAGCCCCCGTGGATCAAGACCAAGCTGAAGACGGGCCCCGAATACACCGAGCTGAAATCGCTCGTGCGCCGCGAGGGCCTGCACACGGTCTGTGAAGAGGCGGGCTGTCCCAATATCTACGAGTGCTGGGAAGACCGCGAGGCGACGTTCCTCATCGGCGGCGACCAGTGCACGCGCCGCTGCGACTTCTGCCAGATCGACACGGGCAAGCCGAAGGAGTACGACCGCGACGAGCCGCGCAGGGTCGCCGAGTCCGTCCAGCAGATGGGCCTGAAGTACGCGACCGTGACCGGCGTCGCCCGCGACGACCTGCCCGACGGCGGCTCCTGGCTCTACGCCGAGACCGCCCGTCAGATCCACGCGCTGCTGCCCGGCTGCGGCGTCGAGCTGCTGGTCCCCGACTTCAACGGCGACCGCGGCCAGCTGGAGGAGGTCTTCTCCAGCAAGCCCGAGGTGTTCGCCCACAACGTGGAGACGGTGCCGCGCATCTTCAAGCGCATCCGTCCCGCCTTCCGCTACGAGCGTTCGCTCAAGGTGATCACGATGGCCCGCGAGGCCGGCCTGGTCACCAAGTCCAACCTCATCCTCGGCATGGGCGAGACCCGCGAGGAGGTCGTCGAGGCCATGCGCGACCTGCACGCGGCCGGCACCGACCTGCTGACGATCACGCAATACCTCCGGCCGACGCCGCGTCACCACCCGGTGGAGCGCTGGGTCAAGCCGGAGGAGTTCGTCGAGCTGCAGGCCGAGGCCGAGGCGATCGGCTTCGCCGGGGTGCTGTCCGGGCCGCTGGTCCGCTCGTCCTACCGGGCGGGCAGGCTCTACCAGCAGGCCATCGCGGCACGCCAGAGCGCCTGAGACGGCCGGGGCAAGGGCTCGGAGCGCGGCTCCGGGCCCTTCCTCGTCTACCATTGCGGCACCGCCGACGACGGGGTGATCACCATGGGGGTGCTGATCCGCACCAGCGAGTTACCGGCCGCGCGCCGCCACGAGGTGTGGCGGAGCGTCGTGTGCGACACGCTCGGCCCGCTCGACCTGCGCATCGATCCCGACGCCCCGCTGCGGGGCGAGATCGAGGTCGGCCGGCTCGGCCCGGTGGGGGTGGGCACCGTGCGCACCTCGACGCCGCACAGCGTGCACCGCACCGCCGGCCAGATCGGCCAGGGCAACCCGGAGATCTACCGCGTGGTGCTGGCGCTGTCCGGCAGCCCGCGGCTGGCGCAGGCCGGGCGGGCCACCCAGCTCAGCCGCGGCGAGTTCGCCATCTACGACTTCACCAGGCCCTATGAGCTGGCCTACGACAGCGCGGTGCGCCTCGCGGTGTTCAGTCTCCCGCGCGACCTGCTCGCCCTGCCGGTCGACGCCGTCGCCACGCTGGCCGCGGCCCCGATCGGCACGGAGTCGGGCGCGGGCGCGCTGGCCGTGCCGCTGCTGCGGCGGGTGGCCGCCGACCACGCCACCTACTCCCCTGCCAGCGCGGCGCGGCTGTCGGCCGTGGTGATGGACCTGGTCGGCGCCGCGGTCGCCGAGCGGCTGGAGCTGACCCGCACGCTGCCCGAGGACTCCCGGCAGCGCACGCTCCTGCTGCGCGTGCACGCCTTCATCGAGGAGCACCTCGGCGACGCCGAGCTCGACCCGGCCACGATCGCCGCCGCCTGCCACATCTCCGTGCGCTACCTGCACCGGCTGTTCGAGCCGGAGCAGACGACGGTCGCCGCCTGGATCAGGCAGCGGCGGCTGGAGCGCTGCCGCGCGGAGCTGACCAGGGGCGGCACGGAGCCGGTGAGCGCGATCGCCGCCCGCTACGGGCTGCCGGACGCGGCGCACTTCAGCCGGCTGTTCCGGCGCGCGTACGGGATGTCGCCGGCGGAGTACCGCCGCGCCTCGGAAGTGCGCTGAACGTCAACCGGCCGGGCACGCGACGACAAGACCGGCGCTCACGGTCTCGGCAGAATCGGGGGTGTCAAGCAGATACGGCAGTAAGGATCCGGAAATGCAGCTCTTCGTGAACCTGCCCGTCAAGGACCTGGACCGGTCGAAGGAGTTCTTCACCGGCCTCGGCTTCACCATCTTCGGCATGGCCGAGGGCATGGCGTCGGTGATCATCAACCAGGAGACGCAGGTGATGCTCCTGACCGAGCCGGTGTTCTCCTCGTACGTCGCCAAGGAGATCTCCGACGCGGACAAGACCACCGAGGCGATCCTCGTGCTCGGCATGGAGAACCCCGAGCAGGTGGACGCGCTGGTGGACGGGGCGCTGGCCGCGGGCGCGACCCCGGCGGGCGTCAAGCAGGAGGACGGCGTGCGCTACCAGCGCGGTTTCGCCGACCTCGACGGCCACCACTGGGAGGCGCTGTGCTTGGTGCAGCCGGCGTCCTGAGCGGCACGGCCGTCTCCGCGGACGGCACCCCCATCGCCTACGACCGCTACGGCTCGGGCCCGGCGGTGGTGCTGGTGGCCGGGGCCATGATGGAGCGCGCGCACCCGACCATGGCGGGCCTGGCCGAGGCACTGGCGCCGTGGTTCACCGTGTTCAGCTACGACCGCAGAGGGCGGGGCGGCAGCGGGGACACCGCCCCTTACGCGGTCGAGCGGGAGGTCGAGGACCTGGCCGCGGTGATCGCGGCAGCCGATGGGAGCGCCAAGGTGTTCGGCGGTTCGTCGGGGGCGGCGCTCGCACTGGAGGCGGCCGTGCGGCTGCCGGGCGTGACCGAGCTCGCGCTGTGGGAGCCGCCGTACCACGTGGACGACTCCGCGCCGCCGCTGCCGGACGACTTCGCCGAGCAGCTCGCCGCGCTGGTCGCGGCCGGGCGGCGGGACACGGCCGTGGAGCGGTTCATGGTGGAGGCGGCCGAGGTGCCCGCCGAGGCCGTGGCCGGGATGCGGGCGGAGCCGTTCTGGGCGGCGGCCGAGGCGGCGGCGCACACGCTGGCGTACGAGGCGGCCGTCATGGGGCCGGGCAACGCGCTGCCGGCCGCGCGGCTGGCCGGGATCGACCGGCCGGCGCTCGTGCTCAACGGCGAGGACAGCCCTGCCTGGATGCGCCGGGCGGGCGCGGCCGTGGCCGCGGCGCTGCCGGGGGCCGCGCACCGGGTGCTGGAGGAGCAGACGCACGCGGTGACGGTGGAGGCGCTGGCGCCGGAGCTGTTGGAGTTCTTCGTCCGGAGATGAGCGGTTTTATAACAGGGAGGTAGCAAACCTAGTAAGTGGTCGGTTTTCTGGTGGACACTGGCGGCGTGGACTTCGACGCGCTCATCGCCCGGCTCGACCTCGCCGCCAAGGTACGCCTGCTCACCGGAGCCGACATGTGGTCGCTCCCCCCGATCCCCGAGATCGGCCTGGACCGGCTCGTCATGAGCGACGGCCCCATCGGCGTCCGCGGCGAGCGGTGGAGCCCCGGCGACCCGTCGATCGCGCTGCCCAGCCCCACCGCGCTCGCCGCCACCTGGGATCTCGACCTGGTGCGGCGGGCCGGGCGGCTGCTCGCCCAGGAGGCCCGGCGCAAGGGCGTGCACGTGCTGCTCGCGCCCACGCTCAACCTGCACCGTTCGCCGCTCGGCGGCAGGCACTTCGAGTGCTACTCCGAGGATCCGTACCTGACGGGCGAGATCGGGGCGGCGTACGTCGAGGGCGTGCAGGAGGGCGGGGTCGCGACCACGCCCAAGCACTTCGTGGCCAACGACTTCGAGACCGACCGGTTCACGGCCGACGTGCGGGTCGGGGAGAAGGCGCTGCGCGAGGTGTACCTGCGGCCGTTCGAGCGGGTGGTGCGGGCCGGGGCTTGGGGGCTCATGACCGCGTACAACGGGGTCAACGGCACCACCATGACCGAGCACGCCGAGCTGGTGCTCGGGGTGCTGAAGGGCGAGTGGGAGTTCGACGGGTTCGTGGTGTCGGACTGGACGGCGGTGCGCTCCACCGAGGCCGCCGCGCTGGGCGGCACCGACGTGGCCATGCCGGGACCTCACGGGCCGTGGGGCGAGAAGCTGGAGGAGGCGGTACGCGCGGGGCGCGTGCCGGAGGCGGCCGTCGACGACCGGGTACGGCGGATCCTCCGTCTCGCCCACCGCGTCGGCGCCCTCCGTCCTTCCGAGCCCCCGGCGGGCCCGGACTCCGCCGACATCGACGGGGTGGCGCTGGCTCGGGAGGTGGCGGCGCGCGGGTTCACGTTGCTGACCAACGACGGCCTGCTGCCGCTGCGCGGCACGCCGACGCTCGCTGTCATCGGCGCCGCCGCCGGCGAGGCCAGGGTCATGGGCGGCGGCAGCGCCCAGGTCTACCCCGACCGGGTGGTCTCCCCGCTGGCGGGCCTGCGCGCCCGCGCCGAGGTGCGGCACGCCGTCGGCGCCGACCCGCGCATCCGCCTGGCGCCGATCCCCTCCCCCGCGCGGGCCCTGTTCCTGGACGGCGACGGGGGCGTGCTGGCCGAGCATCCGCTGCCGACCGCCGAGGCCCGCTGGATCGGGCAGCTCCCGCCCGACGTGGACGGCGAACGGCTGCGCGCGGTGCGGCTGGTGACAACGTACACGCCGGACGTCTCCGGCGAGCACCGGCTCTCGGTCGCGGGCGTGGGCGCGTTCACGATGACCGTGAACGGTGAGACCGTTCTCGACGAGATCGTCGAGGTCTCCGGCGATCCGGCGACGGCGTTCCTGTCGCCGCCCGAGCGGCGGGTGGGCGTGCCCATGACGGCGGGCCGCCCGTACGAGGTGACGGTGACCTCCCCGGCCGGGACGATCGGCGGCCTCGCGTTCGTGGCGTTCACGCTGGGCCACGCCACCCCCGGTCCCGGCGCGGACGAGCTGCTGGCCGAGGCCGTGCGCGTGGCCGCCGCCTGCGACGTGGCCGTGGTGGTGGCGGGGACCACGCCGGAGGTGGAGAGCGAGGGCTTCGACCGTACGGACCTCGCGCTGCCCGGCCGCCAGGACGAGCTGATCCGCGCGGTGATCGCCGCCAACCCGCGCACGGTGGTCGTGGTCAACGCGGGCTCGCCGGTCGAGATGCCGTGGGCGGAGGACGCGGCGGCGGTCCTGCTCACCTGGTTCCCCGGCCAGGAGGCGGGCACGGCGCTCGCCGAGGTGCTGTTCGGGGACGCCGAGCCGGGCGGGCGGCTGCCGACGACCTGGCCGCGCCGCCTCGCCGACGCGCCGGTGTCCGCCGTGACGCCGGTGGACGGGGTCGTGGCCTACGACGAGGGCCCGCGCATCGGCTACCGCGCGTGGCGGGAGGCGGGGACCGAGCCGGCGTTCTGGTTCGGCCACGGCCTCGGGTACACCACGTGGTCGTACGACCAGATCGCCGCCGAGGGCCCGCCAGGAGCGATGACGGTGACCGTGGCGGTCACCAACACCGGGGACCGGCCGGGACGCGAGGTCGTGCAGCTCTACGCCCACCTGTCCGGGGAGCCGGGGGACGTCCGGCTGGCCGGTTTCGACGTGGTCGAGGCCGGGCCGGGCCAGACCGTGCTGTCCACCGTGTTCCTGGACGAGCGGGCCTTCCAGGTGTGGGACGGCGGCTGGCGTACGGCCGGGGGCGAGCACGTCGTCACGGCGGGCCGCAGCGTCGCCGATCCGCGCCTGTCGATCACGGTGCGGACCGTGCAGGAGATGTAGCTCAGCGCGAAATCGGCGGGCGCGTTTTCCATTGTCCACCAGTTGGTTTGTATCCTTCAGAGCATGGCAAAGTCCGAGGACCAAGAGAAGCCGGGGCGCATCAAGCAGCTCCGCATGATCGCGCAGATCATCAAGCAGGCCAACCCCAAGGGGATGCCGATTGTCTTCCTCTCCGCGGTGGGCACGCTTGCCGTGATCGTCGTGATCGGCCTGGTCACGGACTATCTGTGGTATTCGCTGTTCATCGGCGTGCTGGCCGCGATCACGGTCGGATTGGTGGTGTTCGGGCAGCTCGCGCAGAAGGCCCAATACTCGATCCTGCACGGCCAGACCGGCGCCGCCGCGGCCGTGCTCCAGGGCATGCGGGGCAACTGGCAGGTCACCCCCGCCATCGCGGTCAACCGCGACCAGGACCTCGTACACCTCGTGGTCGGCCACCCCGGCGTGGTGCTCGTGTCCGAGGGTCCCGGCAACCGGGTGGCGAAGATGCTCGCGGCCGAGAAGAAGCGGGTCGCGCGGGTGGTGCTGGGCATCGAGATCTACGACGTGCAGTGCGGTGACGGCGAGGGGCAGGTGCCGCTCGGCAAGCTGCAGCGCCACCTGATGAAGCTGCCGCGCAACCTGAAGAAGCCCGCCGTCAACGAGGTGAAGGACCGCCTGCGCTCGCTGCCGCGCAACATGCCCCTGCCGAAGGGGCCGATGCCCAAGGGCTCCCGCATGCCGCGCCCCAAGATGCGCTAGTGCCGTCGACCTCTTCGCGGGCCAACCGCTGGTGGTGGGACGGCAACGCCGACGACTACCAGGTCGAGCACGGCGAGTTCCTGCGCGACACGGGGTTCGTGTGGTGCCCTGAGGGGCTCGACGAGGCCGAGGCGCGGCTGCTGGGCGAGGTGCGCGGGCGGCGCGTCCTGGAGATCGGCTGCGGCGCCGCCCAGTGCGCGCGCTGGCTCGCCGCCCAGGGCGCCGAGGTGGCCGCGTTCGACGTCTCGCACCGGCAGCTCCAGCACTCCCGGCGGATCGACCTCGACACGGGGCTGCGGGTGCCGGCGGTGCAGGCCGACGCCGAGGCGATGCCGTTCGCCGGCGCGTCCTTCGACGTGGCGTGCTCGGCGTTCGGTGCGCTGCCGTTCGTGGCCGATCCGGGGGCCGTCTTCCGCGAGGTGCGCAGGGTGCTGCGGCCGGGCGGGCGGTTCGTGTTCTCGGTGAGCCATCCGGTGCGGTGGGCGTTCCCCGACGACCCGGGGCCGCGCGGGCTGACGTCCGACCGCTCCTACTTCGACCGCTCCCCCTACGTCGAGCGGGACGAGCACGGCACGCCCACCTACGTCGAGCACCATCACACGCTGGGCGACTGGGTCGGCCTGCTGGTGGCCTCGGGGCTGACGATCACCGGGCTGCTGGAGCCGGAGTGGCCCGAGGGCCACGAACGGGTGTGGGGCGGCTGGAGCCCGCTGCGCGGCCGGCACCTGCCGGGCACCGCCATCTTCAGCTGCGCCCGCCCCTGACCCGCTCCTCCGGCTTTCCGGACGTCACCTGCTTTCCGGACTGCACATGCTTTCCGGAGCTCACATGCGTACGACCATCGTGTTGGACACGCGGTCGTGCAGGCCGCGGTGGTCGCGGTCCCAGATCAGCGCGGGCACGGCCAGGCAGAGCAGCACGGTGCGCACCAGCACGGGCAGCAGGCGGGGGTCGCCGCCGTCCATGGCGGCGACCCTGATGCCCATGAGCCGGTGCCCGAACGTCTGCCCCATGAACCCGACGAGCAGCAGATACTGGACGGCGAACACCGCCACCGGCGCCCACGGCGACTCCGCCGGGTTCATCCGCAGCAGCAGTTGCACGACCACCCACGTGCAGATCATCCAGTCGATGACCAGCGCCACGATGCGGCGGCCCCATCCGGTGACCGATCCGCTGCCCTCCTGGGGCAGCCCCAGGCGCTCCCCCGGATATCCGAGGTCGATGCCGGCGGACCTGACCCCGCCGAGCCACGTCTGCGTCCACCGGGGCTGCTTGCTGCTCATGCCTCCAACGGTATCCGCCCGGGTGGCCGGTCGGCGTTGTGACCCAACCGCGTCATCCGCCCGCCACCATGTACGGCATGCCACACGGGGATGATCTCGACCAGCGCTTCAACGAGCTGGTCGGGCAGATCGACGACGCCGAACGGCGCCGCATGCGCGCCGAGGCGACCAGGGCCGCCAAGGAGGCCAGGAACCGCCGCCCACCGCGCCAAGAGCGGAGCCGCCGTACCCGTTCATCCGGCTCGGAGAGCTTCGGTCCCCCCACGCGGCCGCGGCGCTGGGGGCGGGCGCTGGTGGTCCTGTCGGCGGTGGTCGCGGCCGCGGGGCTGGTCGTGACGTACCGGCCCGACCTGCTGATGCCCGGCGGCACCGCGGGCGAGGGGACCGCCACCAGCCCGCCCACCGCGATCGGAGAGGCCACCGGAGAGATCGGGGAGACGGCCGCCACCGCGGACCCCTCGCGCGACCCGTTCGCCGGCTCGCCCGCCGAGCACTACGCCGAGGGCGTCAAAGGCTTCGTGCTGCCCGAGGCCAAGGCCATGGGCGGGCTCTCCGAGAAGGACGTGGCCAAGGGGCTGAAGCGGACGCGCGAGCTGCTGGCGGCGGCGTACCTCGACGAGAAGACGCTGCTGGGAGGCGCGCCTGACGCCTTCGCCAAGCTGCTGGAGCCGCGGCAGCGCCGCCGGTTCGAGGACGGCCTGGACGACCGCCGCACGACCCGGGTGTACGTGACCAGCCTCGCCAAGGGCACCGCCGAGCTCGCCACCGAGGTGATCAAGGTAAAGGGGCGGATCACGCTCGGCGCGTTCCGGCGGGACGGCAGGCGCGGCGTGGAGGCGAAGCTCAACCACCTGATCATCTACGCGGTGCGCCGCCCGGGCCGGCCCGACACGACGATCAGGCTCGCCACCCACCCGACCGGGAGCGTGCTCATGTACCGCGACGGCGGGCGGCTGGTCGTCGCGCCCAGGAACTGGAGCGCCGCTGCCACGCCCGCCCGCTGCGGCTTCGACGACGGCTACATCCATCCGGTCTACGACGACACGCCCGGCACGGACAGTAAGGGCACCGGCCCGATCCTCGACCCCTACGACCTCGACGAGCCCCGCAAGCACGGGACTTGCCGGAGGAGCAAGCACACCTGACGCTGCGTAACATGTGCGAAACAATCGGGACACCATGTGGAAACGCCTTAGCCCTAGCGTCGCAATGATGGCCAGTCCCCAGGGAGGTTCGAGAGTGTTCAACTCCGCCGACGACGTCCTGAAGTTCATCAGTGACGAAGGGGTGCAGTTCGTCGATGTCAGGTTCACCGACCTGCCGGGGACGACGCACCACTTCACCTTCCCGGTAGAGAACTTCGGCGCGAGCGTCTTCACTGACGGGCTCATGTTCGACGGTTCGTCGATCCGTGGTTTCCAGCAGATCCACGAGTCGGACATGCTTCTGCTGCCCGACCCGTCCAGCGCCGTCGTGGACCCGTTCCGGCAGCACAAGACGCTCAACATCAACTTCTTCGTGCACGACCCGCTGACCGGCGAGGCCTACAGCCGCGACCCGCGCAACGTCGCCCGCAAGGCGGAGGAATACCTCAAGGGCACCGGCATCGCCGACACGGTCTACTTCGGCCCTGAGGCCGAGTTCTACATCTTCGACGACGTCCGGTTCGAGACCCGCCAGAACGCCGGCTACTACTACATCGACTCCATCGAGGGCGCCTGGAACACCGGCAAGGCCACCGAGGGCGGCAACCTCGGCTACAAGCCGCGCTACAAGGGCGGCTACTTCCCGGTGCCGCCGATGGACCACTTCACCGACCTGCGTTCGGAGATGGTCCGCAACCTCATCGAGTGCGGCATCGACGTCGAGATGCAGCACCACGAGGTGGGCACGGCCGGCCAGGCGGAGATCGACTTCAAGTTCGGGACGCTGCTCAAGACCGCCGACAACCTGATGCTGTACAAGTACATCATCAAGAGCACGGCGATGGAGTTCGGCCACACGGTCACGTTCATGCCCAAGCCGATCTTCGGTGACAACGGCTCCGGCATGCACTGCCACCAGTCGCTGTGGAAGGACGGCTCGCCGCTGTTCTACGACGAGGTCGGCTACGCGGGCCTGTCCGACACGGCCCGCTACTACATCGGCGGCCTGCTCAAGCACGCCCCGTCGCTGCTGGCCTTCACCAACCCGACGGTCAACTCCTACCACCGCCTGGTGCCGGGCTACGAGGCGCCGGTCAACCTGGTCTACTCCCAGCGCAACCGGTCGGCCTGCGTCCGCATCCCGATCACCGGCTCCAACCCGAAGGCCAAGCGCATCGAGTTCCGGGTGCCCGACCCGTCGTGCAACCCGTACTTCGCCTTCGCGGCGATGCTCATGGCCGGCATCGACGGCATCCGCAACAAGATCGAGCCGCCGGAGCCCGTCGACAAGGACCTCTACGAGCTCCCGCCCGAGGAGGCCCGCAACATCCCGCAGGTGCCCGGCTCGCTCAGCGACGTGCTCAACGCGCTGGAGGAGGACCACGACTACCTGCTCGAAGGCGGCGTCTTCACGCCTGACCTGATCGAGACGTGGCTGTCGTACAAGCGGGAGAACGAGGTCGACCCGATCCGCCTGCGCCCGCACCCGCACGAGTTCGAGCTCTATTACGACGTGTGACCAGCGGTCGCGCGATGACCTGCAGATACGGGGTCCTCGCGTAGGACGCCGGCGGTCATACGAAGGAAAGCCCGTGAGAAGGTATCGCGCCTTGTCACGGGTTTTCCGCGTTCGGGACCACTCTCATCGCGGGTGAACCACAGCCGATGCTGCTGCGTCCAGCAAAGTAGCAATCGGCAAGAAGCCCTGAAGCGGATGCCTTTCTGCGTTCCATGGAGTACGGTCAGTAACACACATAGCGTCTGCGTTTCGGGGACAGACATCGGAGTTCACACCTAGCAAGCGGTTGGTCTAACGGACGGTCCGCAGTTATCGAACGTCCCTACCTGGCACAACGTCGGAAAGCAAGCAGGGCTGCAGGGCTACGAGGCGATAACATTCAAAGAACTACGTGAGAGAGTCATCCGATGTGACATAAACTCCCTCACAAAAGCCGAAAGGGCGATCCGGTACGTAACCGGACCGCCCCGACGGGGCGATGTGCCGATCTAACAGGGACCTATGCCTGGGGCGCTGTAGACCAGTACATCAGGGGCAGATTCTATCGCCTCCATGGCGGACGGCATCGAATAAAGCGATGCTTTTCCGGTGCCGCCCGCCATGGCATCCCAATCCTTGATCGAGACAAGCCTGGCGTACAGCTTGTACTCCTTCGCGCCCTCCTTGGCCGATCGAGGCTTCCATCCGGGATCGACGATCCACCCTACGGCGGAACGCCGAGCCTGCGCGAAGGTGATCTGATCGTTCCCGCCAAAGCGTTCTATCGACTCCCTCCCTACAACGAGCCGCTTGTCGGGAGGGACATCGCCAACGAGTGTGAGCGATCTACAGAAATCAACTGTGGCCTTGTCGACCACTCCATCCCACCGCACATCATTGTCTGGCCGGTCGCAGCAGAGGAAGACTTTCTCCACGAGCGCCGCCACCTGCTCCATCTGAAGAACCACTGTAGTCAGGAGAGCGAGGACAGCAAGACACCCCGTAACTCGAACCCAGACATTCTGGAACCATCGTTTGATACGGGACGGCGGTGAAGATGAACCGCTTTGGCCAGCCGACGCCTTTGGCGGCTGATCATCGTCTTTGGACATTGCGGACTTACCCCCCCCCCCTTTCATGATCATAGATCGGCGCGGTCGAAAGATCACACTACGCCATAAGAGAGGGTGAGAGACAAGGAAATCTCATTTTCTCCACAGGCAGCCCATGTGTTACACAGGGCTCACGTATTCCAAAGGTATCTGGACAGCCACACCAGCGGCAGACTTTGCCAATCACACCAAGTCTGCGCAGGTCGGGCACCCTTCTGCACGGAGATCCGGTCTCCACCATTCAGGTCTGCAGGTAACCATCAATCTGGTACGAGCCATTACCAGATGTTGCCTTTGTGCGCTTTCGGCATGTTGGTCCAGCTTTCTGCCGTCTGCGGACCCCGCCAGCTCCCTCATGCTAGAAAAAAGGATCTTGCCGTATCTTCTCGCGGGCCGAGGAGGAGAACGGCTTAAGTATCCGTTCCGACTCGGGTGTCCACCAGTGGCATGATCAATATTCCCCCAGCCACCGCGATCATGAGCAAGGCATCGCGGGCGTCCGCGCAATCACGGACCTCACGCTTGGGCAGGACCCTCCCACGCCGCTCGCTGGGAGGTGCTCGCCGTGTGACACCTCTGTCACGGCGGCAAGGGACTGACGGAGGAGATTTCCGGCGGCGGGTGAGCGATGAGTACTGCTGATCGCGTCAGACGGCGGTGTCGAAGCGGGGGGCGGACGGGGTGAGGACGGCCGGGCTTGGGGTGGTGCCGGGCCAGAGGGTGGTCAGGTCGGTCGCGAGCGCGTCCATCAGGGCCTCGATGTCGGCTCGGGCCGTCTCGTGCAGGGCCTCGGCGACGATGAGGACGTCGGCGGTGTCCGGGCGTACGGCGGACAGCCCGCTCTGCCGGTTCGTCCAGCGGCGCGCGTGGGCGCGGCCCTCGGCGTCGGCGAAGACGACCTCGCCGGGCGCCGGGCGCTCGTCGTCGCCGGAGAAGGTGAGGTACGTCTCCTCGCCCGTCGCGTACCGCACCTCCAGGTCGCCCGCGACGCGGGAGAGGTCGAAGACGGCGACCGGGATCGCGTAGGCGATGGACACCGCGTTGCACAGGTCGATGAGGGGATGCAGCCGGGGCAGGGCGCCCTCCTTGCGGAAGCGGCGCAGCAGCGACTCCGAGGCGCATCTGTACTGGGTGGGCTTGAGCCCCATCCGGGTGAACGCCCGCCGCCAGGCCTGGATCTCCGGGAGCTCGCTCTCGGTGGCGGTGGCCAGGCGCTTGGCGGCGGTCTCGGCGTACGGGACCAGCCGGTCGTCCACGGACACGGCGCTGTTCAGGCCGCGCGCGGTGAGGACGCCGGGCACCAGCTCGGGAAAGTCGCGCCACAGGACCGCGGAATGCTGGAAACGCACAACCGGTCACGATACCCGGATCCGGCGGGGGCGGGCGGTAGCCGGGCCGTAGCAGGCGCAGGCGAGCGCGGCACACTGGTCCACCTGGGCCCGCCCCCGCCTCCCGCCGACGCCTGCGTTGCGGCTGGTGTGTGGCTGCGCGGGCGGGACCCCGCCCTGCGCGGGGTGCGCTACGCCATGGCGTCCTGGACGTCCGGCGAGTCCTGGGCGAGGCCGGCCAGGAGGGCCGGGAGGTGGCCGGTGGCGGCGGCGACCCGGAGCGTGTCCTGGTACTCCCGCCAGTGCGCGACCTGCCCGTCCCGCGCCCTGAGCACGCCGATGAAGGGGGCCGACCGCCGCTCGCCGGTGCCCGGGAGGGTGGCGCCGAGTTCGTACTCGACGATGACGACGTCGGGGTCGGCGGTCTGGTGCACGGTGACCTCGCTCATCTCCAGCCGGAAGGGCAGCGCGGCCCGGTCCTGGCGGGCCCGGTCGAGGAACGCCGCCCGCCCCTCGATCCTGCGAGGCCGTCCAGGGGCGGCGAACGGGGTCTCCACGACGACGTCCTCGGCCCAGACCTCCTCGTCGTCGTGCTCGCCGCTCAGGTAGCCCCGCAGCCGGTCGAACACCTCGCGTGCGCTCATGGCGCCCTCCTCGGGATTAAGATGAGTACGCACTCACGTTCAGCGAACATAATGAGTGCCCACTCAGGTTGTCAACGGAGAGAGGGAGGACCGCCGGTGGCCCAGTTGCGTGCCGACGCCCGGCGTAATCGCGAGCGCATCCTGGCCGCCGCCGAGGAGGTCTTCGCCGAGCGCGGCGCGTCGGCGTCCACGGAGGAGGTGGCGGCCCGCGCCGGCGTGGCGATCGGCACGGTGTTCCGGCACTTCCCGACCAAGGACGACCTGCTCGCCGCCATCTTCAAGGCGCTGCTCGCCCGGCTGGTGTCCGAGGCGGAGGAGCTGGCGGGGAGCGGCGATCCGAAGACGGCGCTGTTCGCGTTCTTCACGCGCGTCGTGGAGGCGGCGGCGGCCCGCAGGACCGTGGCGGAGCTGCTCACGGGCGGCGGGGCGGGCCTGCGGCTCGGCGGCGCGCTGCGGGCGCTGGACGAGCCCCTGGGCACGCTGCTGCGCCGCGCTCAGGAGGCCGGCGCGGTCCGCGAGGACGTACGACTGGAGGAGGTGACCGCCCTGCTGGCGGCCGC
This sequence comes from Nonomuraea sp. LP-02, assembly GCF_036289125.1. Lineage (NCBI taxonomy): Bacteria > Bacillati > Actinomycetota > Actinomycetes > Streptosporangiales > Streptosporangiaceae > Nonomuraea > Nonomuraea sp. LP-02. The sequence goes on from NZ_JAXCLK010000001.1 coordinate 3,312,609, forward strand.
CTCGCAGGCGGCCCTGCTGTCCGGCTGGACGCCGGAGCTGCAGGACCGCACGCTGGAGATCATCTTCAGGGGTTGCCGGCCCTGAGCCGGTAGAGGACGGTCCGGCGCAGGGGGCTGCCCTCCGGCACGGACGGGAAGTCGAAGTCCTCGGCCGGGTCCCTGGTCATGCCGAGGCGCTGCATGACGGCCTGCGAACGCAGGTTGGTGGTGGCCGTCATGGAGATGATGTCCGTCAGGCCGGCCTCCTCGAACGCGTACGTGACCACCCGCCTGGCGGCCTCGGTGGCGTAGCCGTGGCCCCAGGCCGGGCGGGCCAGCCGCCAGCCGATCTCGGCGGCGGGCAGGAAGGGCGCGTCGAACGTCTGCCAGATCAGCCCGGTGAAGCCGATGAACTCACCGGTGCCGATGACCTCCAGCGCCCACAGGCCGTAGCCGCGCTCGTCGAACTGCCGCTCGATGCGGTCCACCATGGTGTCGCTCTGCTCGCGCGTGAGCAGAGCGGGGAAGTGCTCCATGACCTCGGGGTCGGCGTTCATGGCCGCGAAGGGCTCGCGGTCCTCCTCGCGCCATCTGCGCATGATCAGCCGTTTTGTCTCCATCCGACCAACACTAGGGCGTCAGCGCCGCGACCGGATCCCCGTCAGGCGGCGCAGGACGTCCCACCAGAACGGCGCCCCGAACAGCAGCGCCACGTACGTCAGCAGGAAGCCCGGCCAGTGGCTGGGCGTGAGCAGGCGGTTCCACCAGCTGTAGCCGTTCCAGTCGACGCTCGGCTCGCCCTCCTCCGGGATCGACACGCTCACCAGGGCCTGGCCGAGCATCCGCACCAGGGCGGGCTGGCTCATCGTCTCGGTGACGCAGTGCACGGGGTCCGCGCCGGCGCAGCGGGCCTTCAGCTCGCTGTACGCGTCGGGCCCGGCCTCGGACACGGCGGTCACCGAGGCGCGGAAGGCGTTGTCGCGCAGCAGCGTCTTGGCGTACTCCAGCCCGTCCATGGTGAACACCAGCGTCACCAGCAGGCTCAGCGCGGCGAGCACCCACTTGACGTAGCGCTTGTAGAGCAGCGACAGCCGCTGCATCTCGCCGTCGAACCAGGTCTCGACGCCCTGGCGGAAGCGGTCGAGGTCGCGCTGGGCGGTCTCCCAGATGCCCTTCAGGTGGCCGTACAGGGGGCTGTCGGCGGCCTTGAGCTTGGCGAGGAAGCGCTCCACGTCGCCGTCCTCGCGCGTCGCCAGCTCCATGACCGCGACCGAGAAGCGGCCGGGCGGGATGTCGGCGATGCTGGTGCGCCCGCGCTTGGCGTGGTCGATCTCGCGTACCCGCTCGTAGAGCAGCTTGATCATGGAGTCGCCGGCCTTGGCCTGCGGCTCGGGCACCGCGCCGGCCTCGGCCGGGGCGGGCAGGTCGCTGTAGCGGGGCCGCGGGTCACGCAGGAACGGCAGCCGGGTGAAGACGTCGCGTACGCGGGTGGGCAGCCAGGATCCGACCAGGTCGGCGCCGTCCATCGTGTCCCTGAGGTAGGCCCACAGGAACTTGCTGCGGATGGACAGCAGCCGCACGACCGCCTCGTTGACGCCGCTCACCAGCAGCGACAGCAGCAGGAACGTCACGGCCAGGCCGAGGGCGAGATCCACGTAGACGGATAACATCGCGCCTTGATACACCCGTGGAGCGGCGGCCATCAACCCCCGTAGAAGACCCGTTCCACCACCTTCCGGGCGCGGCGGGTGACCCGGCGGTAGTCGTCGAGGAAGTCCTCCGAGCCGTCGGGCGGATAGCCGAGGGTCTGGGCGATGAGCCGGCGCTCGCCCGCGTCGCGCGGCACGCTGTCGCCGGGACGGCCCTTGACCAGCATGAGCGCGTCGCGTACGCGGGAGACGAAGCGCCACGCCTCGGCCAGCACGGCCTCGTCGGCGGGGTCGAGCAGCTCCTCGGCGACGGCGGCGCGCAGCGCGTCGAGCGTGCGGGTGGTGCGCAGCGACGGGCGCGTTCCGGCGTGCCGGAGCTGCAGGAGCTGGGCCACCCACTCCACGTCGGAGAGCCCGCCGGGCCCGAGCTTGGTGTGCAGGGCCGGGTCGGCGCCGCGCGGCAGCCGCTCGGCCTCCATGCGGGCCTTGAGCCGCCGGATCTCGCGTACGGCGTCGTCGGGCAGCCCGTCCTGCGGGTAGCGCAGCTCGTCCGCCATGGCGGTGAACGCCGCCCCCAGCTCCGCGTCGCCGGCCGAGAACCTGGCCCGCAGCAGCGCCTGCGACTCCCACGGCGACGACCAGCGCCCGTAGTAGGCCCGGTAGGAGGCGAGCGTGCGCACCAGCGGCCCCTGGCGGCCCTCGGGACGCAGGTCGGGGTCGATGAGCAGCGGCGGGTCGGGCGCGGGCAGCGACAGCAGCCTGCGCAGCTCGTTGGCGACGGCGAAGGCGGCGTCGGTGGCCTCGCGCTCGTCCACCCCTGGACGCGGCCGGTGGACGAACATGACGTCGGCGTCGCTGGCGTAGGAGCACTCCAGGCCGCCGAGCCGGCCCATGGCGATGATCGCGAACGAGGTGACGTCGCCGGCCTTGCCGAGCGCGGCGTCGAGCGCGGCCTGGAGGGTGACGTCGTTGAGCGCCGACAGCGCGCAGCCCACGGTCTCGATGTCGATCAGGCCGGAGAGGTCGGCCACGGCGGTGCGGAACAGCTCCCTGCGCCGCAGCGCGCGCACGGCGGCCACCGCGGTCTCCGGTTCGCCGTCGGCGACGTAGCGGGAGCTCGCCGCCGCGGCCTCGCCGGCCAGCGACTCCGGGGAGCGTACGGCGAGCTCCTCGTCCGAGCCGAGCATGGCGACCGCCTCGGGGGCGTGCATGAGCAGGCCGGTGGCGTAGCGGCTGGTGCCGAGCACCCGGGCCATCCGCGCGGCCACGGCGGTCTCGTCGCGCAGCAGCCGGAGGTACCACGGGGTGGCGCCGAGCTTGTCGCTGACCTGGCGGAAGCCGAGCAGGGCCGCGTCGGGGTCGGGCGTGTCGGCGAACCAGCCGAGCATGACCGGCAGCAGCGTGCGCTGGATCGCGGCCCGGCGCGACACGCCCGAGGTGAGTGCGGCGATGTGGCGCAGCGCGCCGTTGGGGTCGAGGTAGCCGAGCGCCTCCAGCCGGTCGGCGGCGGCGGCCGTGGACAGCCGCGCCTCCGACTCCTGCAGCCGCGAGACGGCCTGCAGCAGCGGCCGGTAGAACAGCTTCTCGTGCAGCCGCCGCGCCTCCCTGGCGTGCCGCCGCCACCGGGCGGTGAACTCCCCCACCGGGTCGGCGTGCATGCCGAGCGCCCGGCCGAGCCTGCGCAGGTCGGCCTCCGCGGTGGGGACGATGTGGGTGCGGCGCAGCCGGTGGAGCTGCAGCAGGTGCTCGACGCGGCGCAGGAACGCGTACGCCTCGGCCAGGCCGCGGGCGTCGTCGCGGCCGACGTAGCCGCCGCGGGCCAGGGCGGCCAGCGCGGGCAGCGTGGCCCGGCGGCGCAGCAGCGGGTCGAGCCGCCCGTGCACGAGCTGGAGGAGCTGCACCGCGAACTCGATGTCGCGCAGCCCGCCGGGGCCCAGCTTGAGCTGGCGCTCGCCCTCGGCGCGGACGTTCGCCTCGACCCGGCGGCGCATGGCCTGCACGTCCTCGACGAAGTGCTCGCGGGTGGCGGCCGTCCACACCAGGTCGTTGACGGCCTGGACGTAGGACTCCCCCAGCATGAGGTCGCCCGCCACCGGACGGGCCTTGAGCAGCGCCTGGAACTCCCACGTCTTGGCCCACCGCCGGTAGTAGGCGAGGTGGCTGGCGAGCGTGCGCACCAGCGGGCCCGAACGGCCCTCGGGGCGCAGGCCCGCGTCCACCTCCCACAGCGCGCCCTCGGGTGTGGTCGCGGTGCAGGCCCGCATCATGGCCTGGGCCAGGCGGGTGGCGGTGCGCAGGGCCTTGGTCTCGTCGGCGCCCTCGCGCGGCTCGGCGACGAAGATCACGTCCACGTCGCTGATGTAGTTGAGCTCGCGGGCGCCGCACTTGCCCATGCCGATGACCGCGAGGCTCACGTCCGAGGCGTCAACCTCGGTGCGGGCGACGGCGAGCGCGGCCTCCAGCGCGGCCCCTGCCAGGTCGGACAGCTCGGCCATGACCTCCTGCGGCGTGGCCTGCCCGGTGAGGTCGCGGGCGGCCAGGTGCATGAGCCGGCCCCGGTAGGCCACGCGGAGCGCCGTCAGGACGTCCTCGCCGGACGCCGCCGGCTCGGGCGCGGCGGGGTCGGCTCCGACCGCGCGCAGCAGCTCGTCCCTCGGGTCGTCCTGGTCGGGGCGGGCCAGGCGGGCGATGTCGCCGGGATGGCGTACGAGGTGCTCGCCCAGGGCGTCGCTGACGCCGAGCACGGCGAGCAACCGGGTCCTGAGGCCGGCGTCGGCGCGGAGGGCGTCGAGCACGGTGGGGTCGCGTTCGGCCAGCCGGGTCAGGGAGCCGAGGGCGAGGTCGGGGTCGGCGACGTCGACCAGCGACTCCAGCAGGTCGTCGAGACGGGGATCGGCCTGGTGGACGAGCTGGGCGGCCCGGGCGCCGTCGGCGAAACCTAGCTTGGCGAGTCGCGCGGCGGTGGATTCGATCCTGGGCACCTCTCCATTTTGCAGGAGTCTCGCTGATCGCCCTAGTATGACAACGCAACGTTGCGTTGTGTTTGGAGAGGAGGCCGGCATGACGGAGGGCTTGGGCGACGGGAGCCCGGCGGTGACGGCGGGCGTGGCATGGGGACTGCTGGCGGCATGGGCCGTCCACGACGCCGAGGAGCTGGTCACGATGGCGGGCTGGCTGCGCTCGGCCCGGCCCCGGCTGGAGGAGCGGTTTCCCGACGTCCCGTGGGAGCGGCTGGAGATGTCGCAGGCGCACGTCACCGTGGCCATCGGCCTCATGGGCGGGATCGTGGCGGGGGCGGCGGCCCTCGGGGCGGCGACGGGCGGGCGGAGCCCGGTGTTCCAGACGGTGCTGGCCGGGTTCGGGGCGCACGGGGTGATGCACCTGGCGCAGTCGGCGCTCACCCGCGGCTACACGCCGGGGGTGGCGACCGCGCCCGTGGTGGTGATCCCGTACGCGTGGTGGGCGTGGCGACGGCTCAAAGCCGCCGGGGTGCCCATGGACGGGCCCGGGCGGGCGGGCGCGGCGGGGCTCGCGGCGCTTCCCCTGGCGCTGGGGGCCGTGCACGGCCTGGCGCACCTGCTCACGCGCCCCCGCCGCCCGGAGGCGGGCGGGCCGCTCAGGCGCCGCCCGCTCCGGCGGCGCCTTCCCTGACGGCGCCCTCCCTGACGGCGCCCTCTCTGACGACGGCTGCGAAGGCGTGCGCCACGGGCCGCCAGGCCGCGACGAGGTCCGGCTCCGCCGCCTTGACCTCCCGGTTCAGGTCTTCGGCGACGTCCAGGCCGGATTCGTACGTCCAGGAGGCGAAGATCTCGGGAGTGGCCTCGGGATGGAACTGCACGGCCCAGGCCGCCTCGCCCAGGCGGTAGCCCTGGTTCGGGTACTGCGCGCCGGTCATCAGCGGCACCGCGCCCTCGGGCAGCCGGGTCATCGCGTCCTGGTGGTACTGCACGGCGGGCACCGTGCCGACGCCGGCGAACAGCCGGTCCTCGCGCGCGGCGGGCAGGGCGGAGACCTCGCACAGCCCCACCTCCAGGCCGTTCCCGCCCCGCTCCACCGCGCCGCCGCAGGCCAGGGTGAGGAGCTGGGCGCCGAGGCAGATGCCGAGCGCAGGCGTGCCCTCGTCCACGGCGCGGCGCAGCAGGTCGCGGGTGGCGGGCAGCCAGGGGCTGCGCTCGTCCTCCCAGGCCGCCGTCGCGCCGCCGAGCACGACGAGCCCGTCCGCGGCCCGCGCCGGCACCTCCTCCCCCAGGTACGGCCGGACGACGTCGTAGGCGATGCCGAGCCACCCGGCGAGGTAGCCGAGCCCGGCTTCCCGCTCGTGCTCGATGACCGTGATTCGCATAACGGTAATTATGGGAGAAACTTCCCCATTGGCCAGCCCCGGCGGCGGTACCTAAGATCCGGGCATGACCTTCGCATTCGACGACGTGGACGGCCTGCGCATCGCCCGCGCCGGCACCGGCCCCCGCCTGATCATCGCCGTCCACGGCATCACCGCCTCCCTCATGTCCTGGGGGGCGGTCGCCCGCCGCCTGCCCGCCGACTGGACGCTGGTCGCCATGGACCTGCGCGGCCGCGGCCACAGCGCGGGCCTGCCCGGCCCGTACGGACTGCCCCGCCACGCCGAGGACGTCCTGCGCGTCGCCGAGCACGTGGGCGCGGACGGCGGCACGGTGCTGACCGGCCACTCCATGGGCGCGTACGTGGCCGTGCTCGCCGCCGCGCGGCGCGACTTCGCCCGCGTGGTGCTGGTGGACGGCGGCCTGCCGTTCCCGCCGCTGCCCGAGGGCGTGGACCCGGACGCGGCGCTGGCGGCGGCCCTGGGGCCCGCGCTCGACCGGCTGCGGCAGACGTACCCGTCGGCGGAGGCGTACGTGGAGTTCTTCAGGAACCATCCGGCCTTCGCCGGCCACTGGAGCGATGACGTCGAGGAGTACGTACGCTACGACCTGACCGGCCCCGAGGGCGCGCTGCGCTCGCGCGCGGTGCCCGAGGCGGTGCGCGAGGACGGCCGCTGGCTGCACACCGAGCAGGCCGTGCTCACGACCGCGCTGGAGGCGGTCAAGGCGCCGATGACCCTGCTGCGGGCGCCGCGCGGGCTGCTGAACCAGGACGTGCCGATGCTCCCCGACGACCTGGCCGCCCCCTGGGCCGCCCGGCTGTCCGGGCTGCGCGACGAGGTCGTCCCCGGCTGCAACCACTACACGATCGTGTTCGACGACCGCTGCGTCGCGACCGTCGTGGACCGGCTCACGGCCCCGTGACCGGCGGAAACGACACCGGGAAAGACACCGCCCACCCCGCGGGGAGCGGGATGGGCGGGACGTTCTCGCGGCGGGGTCAGCGTGGAGCGATCCAGGTGGCCCGGGCGGCGGCCACCAGCGTGCCGTCCACCTCGTAGATGCCGCTCTCGCCGAACATCTTGCGGCCGTCGCGGCCGGTCGGGCGGGCGACCACGGAGTAGCGCCCGCCGGGGTGCACCCGGCCGTGGATCTGCACGGCGAGGCGGCCGAGCAGCGCGCTCTCGCCGGGGCCGAAGTGGGCCCAGCCGGTGATGCAGTCGAGCACCGCGCCGATGATCGAGGCCGGCACGCCGTCCTCGCCGGCGACCGTGAACGGCACCCGCCAGCCGGCCGCCACCAGGTCGGAGCCGGGCACCGGGCCGGGGAAGATGCGCAGGCCGTCGCCCGGCTCACGCAGGCCGCAGGCGAAGCACTCGGCGAAGGGGTGCGCCTTGAGCCCGGCGAAGCCGGCCTCGGCGCGGGCGGCGTCGTTGAACGGCACGAAGCCCGGCCCCTTCAGGTCCTCGGCCACCGGGATGGCCTCGACGAGCAGGTCGTCGCCGCGGGAGAGGGAGACGGTGTTGGCGACGTGCTCCAGCCGCAGCTCGGTCTCCAGCGGGGTGGGGGCGTGGAGCGTGACCTCGACGGCTGATCGGCCACCGTTGAGCGCCTCCGCCATCGTGCCCGCGATCCAGCCGCCGTTGGCGACTCCTTCCGGGCCGCGGAAGCGCTGCGGAACGGTCAACACGGTCTGCAGGGCAGCCGTCGTCATGCCACACCCTCCTATGTCGCCACAAGGGCGCGAAGTCCTGAAATATCATAAAGAACGGGCCGATTTTACTGGACTCCCGCTTTACCCGAGGGCAGGGGGGTCGTAACGTCCCGGTCCATACACGCGTAACACCTCGAAGGGGTCCGAAACTTCCCACCCTTGGTCGGGACGCTAGGCACCGCACATGCCGCGGAGGTGACTCGGGGGTCAGAAGCAACGAAAATCGGCCTCACTCCGCGAGCGCTTCCGGAGTGAGACCGATCAAGGCGTCGGACAGCACTTTAGCTCGGGTTTCCGGCGTCCCGCACACCAATCGGCCGATACGAGCGGCCTTCGGGTTCCGTACGGATTCGCGCCGGGCCGCTTCCTCGGCCAGGCTGGGAGACACCCGCCCCCCGCGAGGAGACGCAGGGGGCGCACGGGGAAGAGGAGACGGTGGAGCGTGCTGGACGATCCGGCCTACGCCGGCGCGGTGCGTTATCCGCCCGGCTCCCTGGTCATCCTGACCGGGCTGCCCGGCGCGGGCAAGACGACCCTGCTGCGCCGCCTGTACGGGCTGCACGGCGCGGAGAGCGCCCCCGTCGCCCGTGGAGCGGTCGTGGTGATCGACTCCTACCAGTCCAAGCAGCGCTGGGCGGGCCGGCTCGGATGGGCGCCGCAGCCGGTGCGCCGCGCCGTCGTCTTCGCCACGCACCTGGCCCGGATCAGCCGGGCCCTGGCCTCGGGGCGCGCGGTCGTGGCGCACAACCGGGGCTGCGCGCCGTCCGTGCTGCGGGGCTTCGACCAGCTGGCCAGGTGGCACGGGGCGCGGCTGCACCTGCTGCTGCTGGACACCGCGCCGGAGACGGCGCTGGCGGGCCAGCACGAGCGCGGCAGGGTGGTCGCCGCGCGCACGTTCGCCCGGCATCAGCGCAGGTGGGAGGAGCTGATGGCGCGCGTCAGGAGCGGCGACCCGGCGCCCGCGGCCGTCGCCCACGTCATCGACAGGAACGCGGCCGCCCTGCTGGAGGCCATCGTGTTCGAGCCCGACCATGATCCGGTAAGGGAAGATTTCCCCATAACGGAATAACCTCATTCCCACCGATTTCTCCGGTAACTCCCTACGCTGGCCCCTCAACGTCAACGGGGAACGTTCCGACGTCGGCCACGGGGAGCCGCGGAGTCGCTGAGCGCCGCTCGCACTCCGCCATGAGCGCCGGCGAGTGGACCCCCTCTACCCCCCGGAGGTCCAGTGAGACTTCGGTCTCTGCTGGCGGGCGCGTCCGTGCTCGCCTTCACCACCACGGGCGCGCTGACCGCCGCCCCCGCCCACGCCGCGGCGGGCGATCCCGAGATCGCCAAGAACGTCACGGCCGAGGTGCGCGGCGGGCACAAGGTACGCGCCGTCATCGAGCTGAAGAAGGGCCAGAGCGTCGAGGCCGTGGCCACCGACACCGAGAAGGCGTCCAAGGGCACCCAGGTCGTCGACAAGAAGCTCTCCGACGACTTCCTGGTCGCCAACCTGGACAAGGCGACGCTGGAGGAGGTCAGGACCGACGACCGCGTCGCCGCCGTCTACGAGGACCGCCTGAGCGTCGCCACGCTCGACGTCAGCACCAAGCTCATCGGCGCCGACAAGGCCAACGCGGCCGGCTGGACCGGCAAGGGCTCGACCATCGCCGTCCTGGACACCGGCATCGACCGCGACCACCCGTTCTTCGCCGGCCGCATCGTCGGCGAGGCGTGCTTCTCGGCCACGTCCACGGACCCGTACTACGGGGCCAAGCCGCTCTGCCCCAACGGCCAGTCGGTCCAGACCGGCGCGGGCGCGGCGGACGCCGAGACCGCCGCGTGCGTCGTGAGCGGCGTCAACCAGTGCTACCACGGCACCCACGTGGCGGGCATCGCGGCCGGCAAGAAGGCGGCGGGCGCGCCGTCGAACGGCGTCGCCCCCGAGGCGGGCATCCTGCCGATCCAGGTGTTCACCCGGCTCGACGGCCCGGTCTGCCAGGAGGAACTGGGCAGGGCCGCGCCGTGCTTCGCCACCTTCGTCTCCGCGCAGAAGGCCGCGCTCCAGTACGTCGACAGCGTGCACGCCGGCAAGAACGTCATCGCGGTCAACATGAGCCTCGGCGGCGGCGCCAAGCAGACGCGGCACTGCGACACCGACCCGTCGGCCGGCGCGCTGAAGGACGAGATCACCTGGCTCAAGGACTTCGGCGTGACCGTCGTGGTCGCCGCGGGCAACGAGGGCTTCACCGACGGCGTCTCCAGCCCCGCCTGCGTCTCGGCCGCGGTCGCCGTCGGCGCCACCGACGACAAGGACGCCGTGGCGGGCTTCAGCAACCGGGGGGCGCTGCTCGACCTGTTCGCGCCCGGCGTGCAGATCAACAGCGCGGGGCCGGGCGGCGGCTACCGGGTGCTCAGCGGCACCTCGATGGCCGCCCCGCACGTGGCCGGCGCGCTGGCGCTGGTGCGGCAGGCGTACCCGCAGCTGCCCGGCGAGGGCCGGATCGCCAAGCTGCAGGACACCGGCAAGGCCATCACGTACGGCGGCGTGACCACCAAGCGGATCGACCTGGCCGCGGCCCTGCCGCCGAAGGCGTCCCCGTCGCCCACCCCGACGCCCACCGGCAGCCCGACCCCGGCGCCGACCGGCACCCACACCCCGGGCCCGTCGCCCACGCCGACCCCCACGCCCACGACCTCACCCGAGGACGGCCACCAGAACGTCGACCCCGGCATCTACGGCGACCCGCAGCCGGTGCCCGACACCTGCTCGCGCGGCAGGGGCGGCAAGCCGCTGAGCGCCAAGGCGTGGGCCGGGGAGATGCTGCGCGGCAAGGGCTCGCTGAGCGACGCCACGCTGCGCTGCTACCTCACGCTGGCCCAGAACGGCAGCAAGGTCTTCCCCGAGCTGACCGGCGCGGGCACGCTGGGCAAGGCGTACAAGGTGCTGAACACCAAGAGCAAGGCCGCCAAGGCGCTGCTCGACCGTGAGCTGCTGGCCGCCTGGCTCAACTACGCGCACGGCGTGTACGACTCCTCGGCCAAGGTGCACGGCAGGACGACGCTGAAGCAGGCCGTGGCCGCCGCCGAGCGGCACCGCGCGGGCAAGAGCGCGGCCGCCATGAAGAAGGCGGCGCTCTACCTGAACCGGCACGTGAACAAGTAGGGTGCCCCGTCCGGTCCCGTCCCCACGCGGCCGGGACCGGACGGCCCCGGCCGCGGGACCGGCGGGCTCAGAGGATCGGCAGGTAGCGGCCGAGCTCGAACTCGGTGACGTGGCGGCGGTATTCGCGCCACTCGGCCCGCTTGTTGCGCAGGAAGAAGTCGAAGACGTGCTCGCCGAGCGTCTCGGCCACCAGCTCGCTGCGCTCCATGACCTCGATCGCGTCGTTGAGCGAGCCCGGCAGCGGCTGGATGCCGAGGGCGCGCCGCTCGGCGCTGGTGAGGGTCCAGACGTTGTCCTCGGCCGCGGCCGGCAGCTCGTAGCCCTCCTCGATGCCCTTGAGCCCGGCCGCCAGGATGAGCGCGAAGGCCAGGTAGGGGTTGCAGGCGGAGTCGAGCGAGCGGAACTCGATGCGGGTGGAGCCGCCCTTGTGCGGTTTGTACATCGGCACCCGGACCAGGGCCGAGCGGTTGTTGTGGCCCCAGCACACGTAGGAGGGGGCCTCGCCGCCCTGGCCCGCGATGGCCTCGGCGCCGCCCCACAGCCGCTTGTAGGAGTTGACCCACTGGTTGGTGATGGCGGTGATCTCGGCGGCGTGCCGCAGCAGCCCCGCGATGAACGACCGGCCGACCTTGGACAGGCGGTATTCGGAGCCGGCCTCGTAGAAGGCGTTGCGGTCGCCCTCGAACAGCGACATGTGGGTGTGCATGCCGGAGCCGGGGTGCTCGGTGAACGGCTTGGGCATGAACGAGGCCCAGATGCCCTGCTCCAGCGCGACCTCCTTCATGACCAGGCGGAAGGTCATGATGTTGTCGGCCGTGGTGAGCGCGTCGGCGTAGCGCAGGTCGATCTCCTGCTGGCCGGGCGCGCCCTCGTGGTGGCTGAACTCCACGGAGATGCCCATCGACTCCAGCATCATGATCGCCTGGCGCCGGAAGTCGTGGCCGGAGCTGTGCGGCGTGTGGTCGAAGTAGCCGCCGGAGTCGATCGGCTCGGGCCGCAGGCCGGCCTCGGGACGGTTCTTCAGCAGGAAGAACTCGATCTCGGGGTGGGTGTAGAAGGTGAAGCCCATGTCGGCGCACTTGGCGAGGGTGCGCTTGAGCACCCAGCGCGGGTCGGCGTGCGAGGGCGAGCCGTCGGGCATCAGGATGTCGCAGAAGATGCGCGCGGCGCCCGGCGTCTCGCTGCGCCAGGGCAGGATCTGGAACGTCGCCGGGTCGGGCTTGGCGAGCATGTCGGACTCGTAGACGCGGGCGAAGCCCTCGATGGCCGAACCGTCGAAGCCCATGCCCTCCGTGAACGCGCCCTCCAGCTCGGCCGGGGCGATGGCGACGGACTTGAGGAAGCCGAGAACATCGGTGAACCAGAGCCGGATGAACCGGATGTCGCGTTCCTCGAGCGTGCGGAGCACGAACTCCTGCTGGCGGTCCAAGGCATCCCCTCATGCAGACAGTACAGGTCTCCTATCAGGATGCCGTGTCCGTGTTTCGCACAGGTTACGAGGGGTCGCGGTGAGGACGCCCGCCGACAATGCCGGTGCGAGCCTCGCTGACAAAGCCCCCGCCCCGTCTTACTGTGATCAACGCAGTCAGTCTCGGGGGAGGCAAGGTGGCTATCGACCTGCTCAATCACAAGCTCGATCGGGCCTTCGACCACATCGACGCGAACCGCAACGGGGTCGTCGAGAGGGAGGACCTGCTGGGCCTGGGGGCGCGCATCCTGGTGGGCTTCGGGGAGTCCCCCACCTCGGTCACCGGGGCGAGCCTCGTCGGGAGCTTCGACGGCATCTGGGCCACGCTGGCGCGGACGCTGGATCGCGACGGCGACTCGGGCATCGCCCGCCCGGACTTCCGTGTGGCCATGACGGCCGCGTTCGTCGACGGCGAGTCCTACGACCCGGTGTTCCGTCCGGCCACGCGGGCGGTGGCCGAGTTGTGCGACGGCGACCGGGACGGCGACGTCACCATCGGGGAGTTCCGTACGATGCTGAGCGCCTTCGGCGTCGCCTACGACGACGTGGACGCGGCCTTCGACCGGCTGGACCGGGAGGGCCGGGGCACGCTGACCGTGGCGGGCCTGGTCACGGCCGCCGCCGACTACTACCGCAGCGCGGACCCGAACGCCGCGGGCAACTGGCTGTTCGGCCCGCTGTGAACGCCCCTGTGAACAACACCGTGAACAGCGCCGGGAATCCGGCGGAGAGCACCACAGAGCAGACGGGCACGAACGTGTTCGCCACGGTGCGCACCGCGCTGCGCTCGGTCCTGACCTCGATGATGCCGCTGCCGCGCCGGGGCGGCTCGGCGGCGCTGGCGCTGCTGCCGCTGACCGAGCGGGTGCCCGCGATGGCCGAGCCGTGCCGGATGCACCCCTCGGTGTACGCGATCGAGGCCGCGGTCATCGACTGGGCGCGGCGTACGGGCCTGCGCGCCGATCCAGGCGTCGGCTTCCACCGGATGGCGGCGCGGGCGTTCGCCGAGTTCGACGCGGCCGCGGCGGCGCTGTTCGCGCAGTGGCTGACCTGGCTGTTCCATCTCGACGACGAGCTGGACGAGGGCGAGTGCCCGGTCGAGGTCTTCCAGGGCCTGCTCAGGGGCTCGGCGCGGCATCCGCTGGAGGCGGCCTTCGCCGACCTGTGGCGGGTGACCAGCGCGCGGATGAGCGACCAGTGGCGGGCCAGGTTCGCGGTGGGCCTGCAGCGCCAGCACGACGCCTGCCGTACCGAGGCCGACAACCGGGCGGCGCGCCGCATGCCGACCCTGGAGGAGTACCCGGCGCTGCGCAGGGGCACGGTCGGCCCCTACCTGTACGACCTGGTCGAGCCGTGCCTGCGGGTGGAGGTGCCGGACTGGATGCACGCCTCGGAGCCGTGGCGGCAGCTCGTGGACGCCTGCAGCGACGTCACCGCCTGGTGCAACGACGTCGCCTCGCGGCCGAAGGAGCGCGGCGACGTGCACAACTTCGTGGTGCTCGCGATGCGCCAGCTCGGGCTGGGCGAGCGGGAGGCGACCGCCTGGGTGCTCGACCGGATCGTACGGCGCTGCGAGGACATGCACACGGCCGCCCGGCGGCTGCCGCTGCAGGATCTCGCGCCGAAGGCGGCCAGGGACGTCAGCCTGGTGGCCTGCGCCTACCTGGCCGCGCCGCGCGCGCACCTGGACTGGCTGCTGGAGTCCGCCCGCTACACCTGACCGGCCAGCATGTCGCCGGCGAGGGTGCGGCGGTAGACGACCTGTTTGCCGACCCGCATCCCGACGGCGAGCCCGCCGCCGCTGAGCACGCCGAGATGCTGGCTGACCGCGCCCGGCGTGAGCGCCATGCGGCCGGCCAGCGCCGAGGTGGTGGCGGGCTCGGCCAGCGCGAGCAGGATCCGCGCCCGGCTGCGCCCGATGAGCGCGGCCAGCGCGCCGGGCGCGGGCGGCGGCCCCTGCTCCCACAGGGTGCCCACGCCCAGCACGGGATAGACGAGCATCGACTGGTACGGAGCCGACATGACGGCCACCGACGGCCAGTGGAACGCGCTGGGCACGAGCAGCAGCCCGTCGCCGTGCAGCCCGCCGGTGACGCACCAGGGCCGGTCCACCAGCAGCCGCTCCCCCGTCCAGGTGACGGCCGGGTCGAGCCCGGCGAACAGCTCGCGCGCCCCGCCCTGGGCGAGCTGCCGGGAGCGGCGCAGCACGTCGCGTTCGAGCAGGGCGTACACGCGGGGCCAGAACTCGGCGAAGCACGTCTCCCAGTACGCCTCCAGCGCGTCGGCCGCCCGCGTCACCGTGGCCTCCGGGTCGGCGGCGAGGCGGTCCAGCACGGCGGGGTCGGCCCGGCCGGCCTGACGCAGGTGCGTCAGCTCGTCGAGGACCCGTTCGGGCGCGGTGCGCCTGACCCGCTCCAGCTCGGCGGCGAAGTCGGGCAGCGGCGTGTCGGGCGGCGGGGTGATGAAGTCGGCCAGGTAGCCGGCCGGCGGCACGAGCGCCAGCAGCTCGGTGAGGTCCAGCCCGGCGAGCCGGGGGCGCACGGCCTTGATCCACGGCAGGTGCAGCGACTGGCGGGCCGGCTGCCGCAGGGTGCGCAGACTGGCCACGAGTTCCCACAGCGGGGAGAACGCGAACCGGATGCGGGCCACGTCCTCGGGCCGCATCACCCATGTGACGGACATCGTTTAAGTGTGGGCTAAATCGTTCGCCCGGCCAACCCGGAGGCCGCAGTCTCTGGAGCATGTCGAGCACGTCCGTCGAGAAGCCGCCGTCGTTCCTGCGCGCCCAGGTGGGCGGGCTGCCCCGCGCGTTCTGGGCCCTGTGGGGCGGCACCCTGGTCAACCGCCTGGGCACCATGGTCATGCCCTTCACCGGCGTCTACCTCACCCAGGCCCGCGGCCTGTCGGTGACCGCCGCGGGGCTGGTGATGGGCGTCTTCGGGGTGGGCTCGCTGCTGTCGCAGCCGCTCGCGGGGATGCTGACGGACCGGATCGGGCGGCGGGCGACGCTGTCGGGCGGCATGCTGGCCAGCGGCGCCGCCATGCTCGCGCTGGGCTACAGCGTCTCGCTGCCGGCCGTGCTCGCCTCGATGCTGGTGCTCGGGGTGGTCATGGACCTCTACAGGCCGGCGTCGAACGCGCTGGTCGCCGACCTCGTGGGGCCGGCGGAGCGGCCGCGGGCGTACGGGCTGCTGTTCTGGGGGATCAACCTCGGCTATTCCGTCGGCATGACGGCGGGCGGCTGGCTCGCCGGGCTCGGGTTCCTCTGGCTGTTCTGGATCGACGCGGTCTCGTGCGTGGTCTTCGCGGTGCTGGTGTGGCGGGCCGTCCCGGAGACGCGGCCCGAGGGCGCGCGGCAGGCGGCCGGCGGGTTCGGCACGGTGCTGCGTGACCGGGTGATGGTCGCGTTCACGCTGGTCGTGCTGGGCAACGCGCTGGTGTACGCGCAGACGATGACGATGCTGCCGGTGGCCATGACCGAGGCGGCGGGGCTGTCCACGGCCCAGTACGGCACGGCCATGGCGCTCAACGGCGTGCTGATCGTGGTCGTGCAGCCGCTGGTGTCCGGCTGGCTCGGCCGCCGGGACCCGGCCCGTACGTTCGCCCTCGGCCTGGCCGTGATGGGGGCGGGGTTCGCGCTGACCGCGTTCGTCACCAGCACCCTGGGGCTGACGGCGACCATCGCGGTATGGACGGCGGGCGAGATCGTCACGGCGGGCATCGCCGGCACCATCGTGGCCGCGCTGGCGCCGCCGGAGCTGCGCGGCCGGTACGCCGGGCTGTTCGGGCTCGCCTGGTCGGCGGCGGCGGTGCTGGCCCCGCTGCTCGGCGGGCCGCTGCTGGAGCTGGGGCCGCGGGCGCTGTGGTTCACGATCGGCGCGGTCGGCCTGGCCTCGGCCGCCGGCATGCTGGCCCTCGGCCCGGCCATCCGCCGCCGCACCTGACCGGCCGCCACCTGAGTCCCTCTCAAGGGCCTCGTTGAGAAAATTTTGATCTTTTGTTGGCAGTCCGCCGATAATTTTCACCACATCGAAAGGCACCCCCGTGACGACCACGACCAGAACTGTGACAATTCGCCATATGCCGGAACACGTTCTCCCTCTACAGTTACGCCTGACATGCTGACCTTCACCGCGCTCGGACCGTTCCAAGCCTGGACGGACGGTTCCCCTCTCGACCTCGGCGGCCAGAGACAGCGAGCGGTGCTCGCCCGCCTGCTCGTGGCCGGTGGCCGCGCCGTGCCCGTGAACACCCTCATCGACGAGCTCTGGCCGGGCAACCCGCCCGCGCAGGCCCTTTCCACCATCCAGGGCTACGTCTCCCGCCTGCGCCGCGCCCTGGAACCCGGCCGCGCGCCGCGCGAGGAGGCGGAGGTGCTGGTCTCGGCCCCGCCCGGGTACGCCCTGCGGGCCGGCACCGGACAGGTGGACGCCTGGCGCTTCGAGAGCCTGGTGAAGTCCGACGGCCCGCCCGCCCAGGTGTGGGCGGACATGGAGACCGCGCTCGGGCTGTGGCGGGGGCCGGCGCTGGCCGAGTTCGCCGACCTGAGCTGGGCCGTGACGGAGGCGAGCCGGCTGGAGGAGCTGCGCCTGATCGCGGTGGAGCGGCGGGCCGACGCCGGGCTGGCGCTCGGCCGGGCCACGTCCCTGGTGGCCGACCTGGAGGCGCACGCCGCCGAGCACCCGCTGCGCGAGGAGGCCTGGCGGCTGCTGGCCGTGGCGCTCTACCGGATGGGCCGCCAGGGCGACGCGCTGGCCGCGCTGCGCCGGGCCCGCGCGGTGTGGCGCGACGAGCTGGGCCTGGACCTGACGGCCGGGCTCAAGCGGCTGGAGGCGGACATGCTGGCGCAGCGGCTGGAGGAGCCCCCTCCCTCCGCTCCCCCGTCCGCCCCCGCCGAAGCCCCCGCCGCCGCGTCCGGCGGTGTGCTGCACGTGCTCGTCGCCGACGACCAGGCGTTGGTGCGGGCCGGGGTGAAGGCCATGATCGCCAGCGATCCCGGCGTACGCCTGGCCGGCGAGGCGGCCAACGGCGAGGAGGCCATCGCGGGCGTGCGCGCCACCCGGCCGGACGTGGTGCTGCTCGACATCCAGATGCCGCACCTGGACGGCCTGGCCGCGGCGCGCCGGATCCTGGCCGGGGAAGATCCGCCCAAGGTCGTCATGATGACCACGTTCGGCAGCGACGAGAACCTGTACGCGGCACTGCGGGCCGGCGTGAGCGGCTTCCTGCTGAAGACGGCGCCCCCCGAGCAGTTCCTGGCGGCGATCAGGGCGGCGGCGGCCGGGGACGCGCTCATCGACCCGGCGATGACCACCCGGCTGATCTCGGCGTTCGCCGGGCGCACCGACCCGTCCTCTCCCCCGGCGCTGGCCGGGCTCTCCGACGCCCGGCTCGACGTGCTGAAACTCGTCGCGCGCGGGCTGACGAACCGGCAGATCGGCCAGACGCTGGCGCTGCCGGAGGAGGAGGTCGGGGCGATGGTCAAGTCGCTGCTCGAGCACCTGGGGCTGTTCGACCGGGCGCAGCTCGTCATGACGGCGTACGAGTCCGGTTTGGTGACTCCTGGCGAAAAGGCGCACTTTTCGTCGCTTTGACGATAAAAATCGGGGCGTACTAGGCTGGGGCGCGTGGCACAACTGCGCATCGCCCTGGCACAGACGAACCCGACCGTAGGCGACCTGAGCGCCAACGCGGACCGGCTGGTCGAGCAGACCCGTGAGGCCGCCGAGCGCGGCGCTCACCTCGTCGTCTTCACCGAGATGTTCCTCACCGGCTATCCCGTCGAGGACCTGGTGCTGCGTACGTCCTTCGTGGACGCGAGCATCCGCACCCTGGAGCAGGTGGCGCGCAGGCTGCGGGAGGAGGGCCTCGGCGAGCTGCCCGTGGTGGCCGGCTACGTCGACCGCGCCGGCCTCGCCCCCCGCGTCGGCCAGCCGAAGGGCGCCCCGCTGGACGCCGCCGCGATCCTCTTCCGTGGCGAGGTGGTCGCCCGCACCGCCAAGCACCACCTGCCGAACTACGGGGTGTTCGACGAATACCGCTACTTCGTGCGCGGCGACCGGCTGCCGATCTTCCGGCTGCACGGCGTGGACGTCGCCGTCGCCGTCTGCGAGGACCTCTGGCAGGACGGCGGACCGGTGTCCGTCGTCGGGCAGGCGGGGGCGGGGCTGCTGGTGGTGCCGAACGCCTCGCCGTACGAGAAGGAGAAGGACGACGTCCGCCTGGAGCTGTGCGCGCGGCGGGCCCGCGAGGCCGGCTGCGCGCTGGCCTACGCCAACCAGGTCGGCGGGCAGGACGAGCTGGTCTTCGACGGCGACTCGCTGGTCGTGGACCGCTCGGGCGAGCTGCTCGCGCGGGCCGGGCAGTTCCGCGAGGAGCTGCTGGTGGTGGACCTCGACGACCTGCCGGTCTCGGACGCCGCGACGGGCTCGTTCCCGTACGACGCGGGCGACGGCACCACGATCACCGTCGACCGCCTGGTGCTGTCGGCCGAGCCCGTCGCGCCCCGCCCGGCCGAGCCCGCGCCCGTCGCCGAGCGGCTGGACCCGCCCGCCGAGGTCTACTCGGCGCTGGTGCTCGCGGTGCGCGACTACGTCGCCAAGAACGGCTTCCGCTCGGTCATCCTCGGCCTGTCCGGCGGCATCGACTCGGCGCTGACCGCCACGATCGCCGCCGACGCCATCGGCCCCGACCGGGTCAACGTGGTGCTCATGCCCTCCCGCTACTCCTCCGACCACTCCGTGGCGGACGCCGAGGAGCTGGTGCGACGGCAGGGCCTGCACTCGCGGATCGCGCCGATCGCCGACATCGTGACCGCGTTCGAGAAGGAGATCGAGCTGTCGGGCCTGGCCGCCGAGAACCTCCAGGCCCGGGTGCGCGGCATGATCCTCATGGGGCTGTCCAACCAGAACGGCCACCTGGTGCTCACCACCGGCAACAAGAGCGAGCTCGCGACCGGCTACTCCACCCTCTACGGCGACTCGGCGGGCGGCTTCGCGCCGATCAAGGACGTGCCGAAGACGATGGTGTGGGAGCTGGCACGCTGGCGCAACGCCCACACCCGTCCCGGCTTCCTGCTGGAGGCCGAGCGGCCGATCCCGGAGAACTCGATCGTCAAGGAGCCGAGCGCGGAGCTGCGCCCGGACCAGCGCGACACCGACTCGCTGCCGCCGTACGAGGTGCTGGACCGGCTGCTCGACGACTACGTCGAGAAGGACATGGGCTCGCAGGAGCTCATCGCCGCCGGGCACGACCCCGAGCTGGTGACGCGGGTGATCCGACTGGTGGACCTCGCCGAGTACAAGCGCCGCCAGTACCCGCCGGGGCCGAAGATCACGCCGAAGAACTTCGGCAGGGACCGCCGCCTGCCGATCACCAACCGGTGGAGGGAGACCACCGCCTGAGTCTTGTTCAGCATGCTGAACGATTCGCATAATGTTCAGCATGCTGAAGGAATTGCGGACCGGGCCCGTACTGGTCGTCGGCGTGGCCGCCAGTGCCGCGCTCACCGGGCTGGTCTGGCTGCTCGGGCAGCGGCTGCAGGGCATCGCCCTGCTCCCCGACCAGGGCGCCTCCTGGTACTACTGGAAGCTGCCCGAGCCCACCGTCTGGACGCGCGCCTCGGCCTGGCTGTGCTACGCCGCGCACCAGGTCGCGTTCTGGTGGCTCATTCACCGCGCCCAGACCCGCGTCCGCGGCTACACCTCCGGCCTGCACCGGCTCAACGTCGTTGCGCTGGCCGTGAACACCGGCTTCGTCGTCCTCCACCTGCTCCAGACCCAGCTCTTCTACGACGGCCTCGCGCAGGACGTGTCGATCTTCAGCTCGCAGGGGTCGGTGATCCTGCTGCTCGTGGCGGTGCTGCTCATGGAGAACCGGCGGCGCGGCCTGTTCCTCGGCCGGCCGGCGCCCATCGGGCAGGAGATCGTCGCCTTCGCCCGCCGCTACCACGGCTACCTGTTCAGCTGGGCGGCGGTCTACACGTTCTGGTACCACCCGATGGAGAGCACCAGCGGCCACCTCATCGGGTTCATGTACATGTTCCTGCTGCTCCTGCAGGGCAGCCTCTTCCTCACCCGGGCGCACACCAACCGCTGGTGGACCCTCACGCTGGAGCTGGCCGTGGCGGCGCACGGCACGCTCGTGGCCGTCATGAACAGCGGCCCGGACGGGAGCTGGCCGATGTTCCTGTTCGGCTTCCTCGGCGTGTTCGTCGTCACCCAGATGCACGGGCTCGGGCTCGGGCGGGGGACGCGGTGGGCGCTCGGGATGGCGTACGCGGCCGGTGCCCTCGTCGTGTACGGCCTGCGCGGGGACCTCGGCGGGGTGTCGGCCGTGGTGCGCATCCCGGCGATCGAGTACCTGCTCGTGGGGGTGCTGGCGGTGCTGCTGTGGCTCGGCCTGCGGGCGGCCCGGCTCGGGCGGCCCCGGGAGGCGGCCCGTCTGGAAGAATGAACGGGTGGCGGAGGAACAGCTCACCCCTGGCGACCCGCACGACCCGCTCGCGGAGGCCCACGGCGACGCTCGTGACATGCTCGCGGACGCACGCGACCCGCTCATGGACACCGGTGGCGACGCGCGTGACCTGCTCGTGGACGCCCCCGGCGACATGCTCGCGGACGTCAGCTCCTGGCCCGTGGGCCGGCTGCTGTCGGTGGCGGCGCGGCTGGTCGAGCGGCGCTTCCACGACTTCCTCGCCGCCCACCAGCTCTCCCACGCCGGGCTGATCGCCCTGCACCACCTCACCCCCGGGCCGCGGACGCAGCGCGAGCTCGCGGCGGCCTGCCGCGTCACCGACCAGACCATGAGCCGCACCATCGAGCACCTGCGCCGCTCCGGCCACGTCGTCAAGCGCGCCGACCCCCGCGACCGCCGCCGCATGCTCGTGGAGCTCACCCCGGCCGGGGACGCGGTCCTCGCCATGGCCCGGGAGAAGGAACGCGACTCCGGCGACCTGCTCGGCGCCGTCGAGGACTACGACCGCTTCCGCGAAGAGCTCATCCGCCTCATCACCGTCACCTGACGGGTCGCTGACGGGTTTCTGTCGGTGGCGGCTGGCAGAGTTCCCACGTGGCGCAACCTCTCAAGGACATGATCAACCTCCGGTCCGTCTCCACGCTGGCCGACGGGCTGGCCGCCGCGTGGCCGCCGTTCCCCCGCGAGCGGTTCGTGGCGCGCGCCCTCGGCGGGCTCGCCGGGCTGGAGCTGAAGGGCCGCGTCAGGCACGTGGCCGACGCCCTGCACGAGGCGCTGCCGCTGCCTTACCCGCAGGCCGCCGCCGTCGTCCGCGAGAGCGCCGCGCACGCCACGCTCGACCTGTGGAGCGGCTGGCCCGCCACCGAGCACACGGCGGTCCACGGGCTCGACCACCTGCACCCGGCGATGGAGACGCTGGCCACGCTCACGCCCCACGCGACCGCCGAGTTCGCCGTCCGCCCCTACCTCGAACGCCATCGCGACGACGCACTCACGATCATGCACGCCTGGGCGGAGTCGCCCGACGAGCACCTGCGGCGGCTGGCGTCGGAGGGCACCCGGCCGCGCCTGCCCTGGGCCACCCGGGTGGGCTGGCTCATGACCCCCGGCCCCACGCTGCCCCTGCTCGACCGCCTGCGCGACGACCCCAGCGCATACGTACGCCGCTCGGTCGCCAACCACGTCAACGACCTCGCCAAGGACCATCCGGAGGCGGCGCTCGCCCTGCTGGCGCGCTGGCGGGCCGACGGCGGCTCCCACGTCGAGAAGGTGCTGCGGCACGCGGTGCGCGGCCTCCTGCGGTCCGGCCATCCCGAGGCGCTCGCCCTGGTGGGGGCCGTCCCGGGCAGCGGCGAGGTGGAGTCGCTGTCCCTGGAGGCCGACACGGTGGCCGTGGGCGGCAGGCTGGCCTTCACCGTCACGGTCACCTCAGGCGCGGCCGGGCCGCTGCTGCTCAAATACGCGGTCCGCCGTCCGGGCTCGCGGCGGGTGTTCCACCTGGGGCAGCGGGAGGCGGCCGCGCCGGGGGCCACGTTCGTCGTGCGCAAGTCCCATTCCTTCCGCCCGGTGACCACCCGCGACGAGCCGCCCGGCCCGCGGGAGCTCGACGTCATTCTCAACGGCCGCACCGCCGCGACCACCGCCTTCACCCTCACCCCTTGACGGCCCCGGGTCCGGGAGTCAGGCGGCAGGCAGGCCCGCGTGGAGCACTTCGTGCTGCCACCGGTCGCGGGGCTGGGTGTGCAGGTGCCAGTAGTGCTCGGCGATGTCGTCCGGGTCGAAGGGGGTGCCGGGGGCGACCGGGCCCGCCACGGTGACCGAGGCCACGTGCACGCCCGACGGGCCGTACTCCTGATCCAGCAGCGCCACCAGCGTCCGCACGCCGCTCTTGCCGAGCGACAGGCTCACGTACTCCCGTTTGGGTTCCGGCATGCCGCCGGTGACGATGAACGTCCCTCCGCCGCGCCCGGCCATCGCGGGCGCCAGGTGCGCGGCGGCGACGAGCGCGCCGACCACGTCGACCGCCCAGGCGTCCAGGTGGGCGCGCATCGTGGCCTCACCCGCCGTGTCCGGGCGGATGATCGCCGCGTTGTAGACCACGACCTCCGGGACGCCGAGGTCCGCGCGGGCCGCGTCCAGGGCGGCCCGCAGCGCGTCCTCGTCCGCGCAGTCGGCGCTGTAGCTGCGCGCCCCGGCCACGTCCAAGGTCCTTCCGGTACGCGAGACGAGCGCCACCGGCATGCCCTCGGCCGCGAACCGCCGCGCCACCGACCTCCCGATCCCCGGTCCCGCTCCGATGATCACCGCTCCTGGCATGATCCGCTCCTGTCCGTGCGTTACGACTGAACAGTCGGGACGGTAAGGCGTCACATCCATGTGAAGGTCAAGGGAGATCATGAGGATCGGCGAGCTCGCCCGCGCGACCGGGGTGAGCAAACGGCTGCTCCGCTACTACGAGGAGCAGGGCCTGCTGCGGCCGGTGCGGCTGCCCAACGGCTACCGGGACTACGACGAGGGGGACGCCGCCGCGGTCCGGCACATCCGGGCCCTGCTCGCCGCCGGACTGCCCACGGCGGTCATCGCCCGGCTGCTGAGCTGCGTCCACGACGACGAGGGCGGCCGGATGGTGGCCGCGGCCTGCCCCGGCATGCTCAGCCACCTGCGGCGGGAACGCCGGCGCATCGCCGACACCATCGAACGCCTGCAGACATCCCAGCAAGCACTCGACACCCTCCTCACCACAACCGTTCAATGCGGTTGACAGGGGACGCACCGGCCACGCCCACGCCCCTCCATCACCAAGCCGCAGCCCTGCACGCCACCTGCATCCCCTTCACCCGGCACAACCGGGCAGAGCTTCGCCCCCCCCAAACAGCGCAACCAGGCGGGCCACCTCCACCTCCCGAACAGGCCACGTGAGCGCGGCATCTCCACCCCGGAGCGGCACAGCGGGCGCCCCAACTCCCCGCCTCCAAACACCTGTCGACGGGGCGGGCCCGTCGAGGGCAGGGCTCTCCCGCCTCCCGTGACCGGACGGAAGCGGCGTGAGGCCGTCCCCTTCATCGGCGCCGGGCCGAGGCGGGCCGGGGGACGGCGCGGTCTAGGAGGCGGTGCCGGCGCGGCGGCGGATGAGGGTTTCGACGCCGTCCAGCAGCAGGTTCAGCCCGAAGACGAAGTCGGCGTCGTCCACCCAGCCCTCGCCACCGCTCATCGCGCCCGAGCGCATCGCGGCCGCCAGGGCCGGGTAGTCGTCCGGGTCGAGCACCTCGGCCAGCATCTCGCCGTACTCGGCCGCGCCCGCGACCCCGGCCTCCTCAAGCTGGGGGTCGCCACCGGCCATGCCGTGGACGAGCGCCGCCTCGGTGAGCGCGTACCCCGTGAGGGCGGTGGCCACGTTCACCTTCTCGCCGTCGTGGAGGCCGGTGCCGCCGAGCGCGGCCAGGGCGCGGTCCAGCCACAGCAGCCGGCGCGGGCCGAGCGGCGGGGCGAGGCGGGCCACCGACAGCAGCCACGGGTGGTCGAGCAGGATGTCGCGCTGGGCCCGGGTCCACACCTCCAGGTAAGCCCGCCAGTGCCGCCCCTCCGGCTCCGGCGGCAGCGGAGCGGCGCCGTCGGCCATGGCGGTGAGCAGCTCCTCCTTGCTGCCGACGTACCGGTAGAGCGCCGTCGCCGCCACGCCCACCCGCGAGGCGACGCTCGCCATCGACACCCCTGCGAGCCCTTCCGCGTCCGCCAGCTCGACGGCGGCGGCGGTGATCGTCGCGAGGTCCAGGCGGGGCCGCGGCCCGCGCCGGGTCACCGGCTCGCGCCCCCACATGCGCGCGACGACCGGCGGCAACCGCCGCTCCTCCCCCATGCTCACCCCTCCTTGACTCGCTCCTAGGATTCTGCATTATGGTTGAAACTATGAATGCCATACACAGTAGGCCATTAACAGATTCAATCCACGCCCGTGGGCTGACGAAGTCGTTCGGGGAGACCCAGGTCCTCACCGGGATCGACCTGACCGTGCCGACGGGCACGCTGCTGGCCCTGCTCGGCCCCAACGGCTCGGGCAAGACGACCACCGTCCGCATCCTGACCACGCTGCTCGCCCCCGACGGCGGCACCGCGACCGTCGGCGGCCACGACGTCACGCGCGAGGGGCGGGCCGTGCGGCGGGTGATCGGGCTGACGGCACAGCAGGCCACGGTGGACGACCTCCTGACCGGCCGGGAGAATCTGGAGCTGTTCGCCGGGCTGCACCACCTGGGACGCCGTACGGCGCGGCGGCGGGCCGGCGAGCTGCTGGAGCGCTTCGACCTGACCGGGGCCGCGGACCGGCAGGTGGGGACGTACTCGGGCGGCATGCGACGGCGGCTGGACCTCGCGGCCGGGATGGTGGCCGAGCCGCGGATCCTGTTCCTCGACGAGCCCACGACCGGGCTCGATCCGCGCAGCCGCGCCGAGCTGTGGGCGGTGATCCGGGAGTTGCTCGCCTCGGGGACCACGATCCTGCTGACCACGCAGTACCTGGAGGAGGCCGACCAGCTCGCCGACCGGGTCGCGGTGATCCACGGCGGGCGGCTCGTAGCCGACGGCTCCCCCGCCGAGCTGAAGCGCCAGGTGGGGACCGAGCGGCTGGTGCTGAGCCTGGCCGGTCCCGAGGACGTGCCACGGGCCCGCGCGGCCCTCGCCGCCCTCAGCCCCGCCGCCCTCGCACCCGCCGCCCGACCGGCAGCAGCACAGCAGACGACAGCGCCACAGGACGGCCGGCAGGATGGTCAGCGGGCCGGGCGGCGGGAGATCACGCTGGCCGTGCACGGTCCCGGCGACCTGCGGCGCGCGCTGGACGCCCTCCACCGCGCCGCCGTCGAGGTCGAGCGGGTGGAGCTGCGCAGCCCCACCCTCGACGACGTCTTCTTCGAGCTGACGGAGGCCGCGGCATGAGCGCGATCCACCCGCCCAGGGCGGCCGCGGCGGGCGACCTCTACCGCCTGGTCGTCCGCGACCTGCGCCGCGAGCTGCGCGTCATCGACGGCCTGATCGTGAACGTCGCCCTGCCCGTGATCATCATGGTGGTCTTCGTCTACGTCTTCGGCGGCGCGATCAGCACCGGCTCCAGCGGCCTGGCGTACATCGACTTCGTGGTTCCCGCCGTGCTGCTGATGTCCGGCGGGTACGGCGCCGCCACGACCGCCATCACCATCGCCGAGGACATGACCGGCGGCATGATGGACCGCTTCCGCACGCTGCCGATCGGCGGCTGGCTGGTGCCGGCTGGGCACGTGCTCGCCTCGGTGCTCCGCAACGTGGTGGCCTGCGGCCTGGCCCTGGCGGCGGCGGTGCTCCTCGGGTTCCGGCCGCACGCCACGCTCACGGAGTGGCTGCTGGTGGCGGCCCTGCTGGCGGGGTACGTGCTGGCGATGTCGTCGCTGGCGGCCGTCTGGGGTCTGCTGGTGCGCTCGACCCAGGCGGCGGGGGCGTTCAGCTTCGTGGTGCTGTTCCTGCCGTACGTGTCGGACGGGGTCGTCCCCGCGGAGACCATGCCGGGCGTGCTGCGCGACTTCGCCGCCAACCAGCCGCTGACGCCGGCCGTCGCGACCCTGCGCTCGCTGCTCCTGGACGGGGTGCCGATGGGGTCGTCGGGGGTGGTGGCGGCGGCCTGGCTGGCGGGCATCGTGGCGCTCAGCCTGCCCGTCGCGGCCCTGCTCTTCCGCCGCCGCACCTCGTCGTGACCCGCCCGCCCCGCCAGGACGCCCTGGTCCGGTGGGGCGGGGCCGGACCGCCCCGCCGGAACTCTCTCCACGCGGCGGACCCTGTCGGCCGGAGCGCCGGGACGCCATCGCACAGCACGGGCGGAGCCATGCCGGGGCGCCGGGGCGCTTTACGGGGCGGGCGGGGCCATGCCGGCGAGGACCACGTCGACGACCCGTTCGGCGAGGTCCTCCGGCAGGTCGCCGGCCGGTCCCCACTTCGACTGCCACATCATCGTGCCGGACAGGATGGCCATGGCCAGGGTGACGTCGAGGTCGGGCCGTAGCTCGCCCGTGGCGACGCCGCGTTCGAGGACCTCCCGGAGGGCGCGCCGCCGCGGCTCGACGGCGCGCTCGACGAAGCGTTCCAGCAGCCGCGGGTGCCGGTCGGCCTCGCTCATCGCGATGTTCATCACGCACCGGCCGCGCCGGTTGCCGGACTCGGCGCGCATGGCGTCGAGCAGGGTGATGAGGTCGTCG
The DNA here is from genome assembly GCF_036289125.1 of Nonomuraea sp. LP-02. Lineage (NCBI taxonomy): Bacteria > Bacillati > Actinomycetota > Actinomycetes > Streptosporangiales > Streptosporangiaceae > Nonomuraea > Nonomuraea sp. LP-02. The sequence continues at coordinate 3,339,603 of NZ_JAXCLK010000001.1, forward strand.
CGCACGGAGACGCCGGCGAGCGGCGGCAGCGGCGCCTTGAGGGTGGCCAGGGCGTCGACGACCAGGTCCTCCTTGTTGGACCAGCGCCGGTAGATCGTGGTCTTGCCGACGCCCGCCCTCGACGCGATCGCCTCGATGGACAGCTCGGAGACGCCCATGCCCTCGGCGATCAGGTCGAGGGTCGCCTCGATGATCGCTTTCTCGGCCTTCTCGCTGCGCGGGCGCCCGGCCGGACGGGCGGTCCCTGTTCCCTGGATGGTCATCGCGGCATCACACTACCGCTGGTTCCTTCTGCTCCACCTGCTGGACCGGCTTCGGCTTCCCTGGCATCCACCGGGCCACCACGACGACGCCGAGCAGCGCGATCGCGGCCGAGACGAGCGCCGTGACGTGCATGCCGTCGATGAACGCCGCGAACGCCGGCTTGACCAGGGCCTGGCCGCGCTCGCCGAGCGCCTCGGCCACGCCCATGGTGGCCATGATGGACTCGCCGGCGGCGTGCTGGACGCCGGCCGGCAGACCGGCGAGCACCGGCTCCATCTGCCCACGGTAGGTCGATGACAGCACCGAGCCGAGCACGGCCACACCGAGCGCGCCGGCCACCTGGCGGACGGTGTTGCTCATGGCCGAGCCGACGCCGGCCTTCTCCCGGGGCAGCGCCTCCATGATCGCGGTCGTGGCGGGCGGCATGATGTTGGCCATCGCGGCGCCCTGGACGAAGAAGACGACCTCGATGAGCAGGATCGGGGTGTTCTCGGTCATGAACGCGTAGCTGGTCAGCACCAGCGCGATCACGATCATGCTGACGGTGGCGGCCAGCTTGGCGCCGACGCGCTCGTTCACCCGCTGGCTGAGCGGCGCGAAGATGAGCTGCGCGGCGGCGAACGGGATCATCAGCGCTCCCGCCTGCAGCGCCGTGTAACCCAGCACGATCTGCAGGTAGAAGGTCAGGAAGAACATCCCGCCCATCATCGCGAAGAACACGATGCCCATCATGCCGATGGCCGAGCCGAACTTGGGGTCGGCGAAGCTGCGTACGTCGAAGACCGGGTGGTCGATGCGCCGCTCCCACCAGACGAACGCGCCCAGCACCGCCACTCCGGCGAGGGTGGGCACCAGCACCTCGGCGCTGGCCACGGTGCCGAGGTAGCCGCCGCGGATGATGCCGTAGACGAGGGAGACCAGGCCGATGATGGACAGGATCACGCCGACCGGGTCGAGCTTGGACGGCTTCGGGTCCTTCGACTCGGGCACGATCGTGGCGATGAGGATCATCCCGATGACGACGATCGGCACGTTGACGAGGAAGACCGAGCCCCACCAGAAGTGCTGGATCAGCAGGCCGCCCGTGATGGGGCCGATCGCGACGGCGAGGCCCACGCCGCCCGCCCACACGCCGATCGCGCGGCCGCGCTCGGCGGGCGGGAACACGTTGGAGATGATCGCCAAGGTGGCCGGCATGATCGCCGCGCCGCCGATGCCCATCGCCGCCCTGGCCAGGATGAGCTGCATCGGGTCCTGGGCGTAGGCGCTGGCGAGCGAGGCCAGGCCGAACAGCACCATGCCGACGACCAGCATGCGCTTGCGGCCCGTGCGGTCACCGATCACGCCGAAGGTGAACAACAACCCGGCGAACACCAGGGTGTAGGAATTGATCGCCCATTCCAGCTCGCTCTGCGTCGCGCCCAAGCCTGCCGCGGGATCGGCGATGGTCTTCATCGCCACGTTGAGGATCGTGTTGTCGAGCACGACCGCCAAGAGGCTGAACACCAGTACGCCGAGGATGGCCCATCGGCGTGGGTGCCCCGAATTCGGGTCCATGGAACGTCCTTAATTTCGATACGACTGAGTTTCGCTACGCAAACGTATCGCAAGGCATTCCGATACGCAACGGTCCCGTTTCGTAAATTCCGTGTGAACGGGCGGCCCCCTCCCGTCACCGGCACGTCATGTACGAACGCGCGGCACCGACGCCCCCGTGGCCCGGTGCCGCGCGATCAGCTCATGGCGCCGGCGCCTCCGGAGCCGCCGCACCAGCCGCAGCCGCAGCCAGGGTCGACGGGGCCGCAGGAACCCCCGGGACCTCCGCAGCCTCCGAGACCCCCGGAGCAGCAGCCGGCTCCTCCGGCGGCGCCGGGACCGTGTCCGCCATGTCCGGCGGCGCCGGGACCGTGTCCGCCATGTCCGGCGGCGCGGGAGGCCGGCGGCGCCACAGCGGCAGCGCGGCCAGCACGATGGCCACGCCTGCCAGCCCCGCCACCGCGAAGGCCCACGACGACCCCACGCCGTCGATGACCGCCCCGGCGATCGGCGCGGAGGCCGCGCCGCCGATGAGCAGCGCGGTGCCGTGGAGGCCCATCGCCTCGCCCCTGGCCGTCGCCGGCACCCGGCCGCTGACGACGTCGACCGTGGACGACAGCGCCGGCGCGCACAGCAGCCCGGCCGGCAGCAGCGCCAGGACGAGCCAGCGCCAGTCGCCGGCCACCAGCCCGACGGGCACCGTCAGCAGCCCCATGGCCGCGATCAGCGCGAACGGCGAGAAGCCGCGCGACAGCCCGCCGTACACGAAGCCGCCGACCAGCGAGTAGACGCACCAGATGCCGACGGCGAGGCCCACCCACTCGGTGTCGCCCGCGTCGGTCATGGTGGCGACCAGGGACAGCTCGGTCGCGGTGAGCACGAACGTGGCCGCCGCCACCGTGGCCATCAGCCCGCCGAACGCGGGCGTCAGCCACTCGCGCCGCGCCACCTTGATCCCCCGCGCCTCGTGCTCCTTCTCGGCCTCCGAGCGGGTGGGCGGGTTGAGCGTGAGCAGGCCGATGCCCGCGAGCGTCATGCCGGCCCCGATGACCGTCATCGTCACGGTGCTGCCCAGCGCGGTCAGGCCCGCCACGGCCAGCGCGGGACCGGTCATGTAGGACAGCTCGACCAGCATCGAGTCGATCGTGAACGCGGTGCGCCGCTGCGGTGCGGGCACCATGGCGGCCAGGCACTGCCGGGTCACGCTGAACACCGGCAGCGCCAGCAGCCCCGCCAGCGCCGCCGCCGCGGCGAGCGCGGGGAACGGCAGCGCCCACGCGCACGACCAGAACGCCGCCTGCGCCACGGTGGTGACGGCGAGCACGGGACGCAGCCCGTGCCGGTCGACGAGCCTTCCCGACAGCGGCGAGCCGATGGCCATGCCGATCGTGCTCGCCATCGTGACCAGCCCGGCCTTGGCGTAGCCCAGGTGCAGGACCTGGGCTACGTGCAGGGTCAGCGCCATGCCCGTGGCGGTGGCCGGCATCCGGGCCAGCAGCCCCACCAGCAACAGGGTGGGGACGCCCGGAATTTTGAGCAGCCGTCGGTAAGGGTCGAGAGCCATGGTGTTCGTTACCTCCGCATAGATTCTGGCAACAGGCACCGACACTTTCGCCACTGGGTTTTCCGCGCGGCGTTCTTCCCACGGCCCCCTCGCGGCCTGTTTGCCCCCTTGACCTCGCATGCCATCATCGGAGGAGGTCCGGGGACGCCACTGGGGCGCCTCGAGACGGCTCAGGAGGGTTGATCCATGTCCTCTTCCACCACCCCCACCCCCACGACGACGCTGTACGGCGGCGCCGCCGGCCGCCGCGTCACCGTCCGCGACCTCGCCGCCGCCAAGGAGCGCGGAGAGCGGTGGCCCATGGTCACCGCCTACGACGCCATGACGGCGCGGGTGTTCGACGCGGCCGGCATCCCCGTGCTGCTCGTGGGCGACTCGGCCGCCATGGTCGTCTACGGCTACGACTCCACGCTGCCGGTCACGGTCGACGACCTGCTGCCGCTCACCGCGGCCGTCGTACGCGGCTCGTCGCGGGCGCTGGTCGTCGCCGACCTGCCGTTCGGGTCCTACCAGGGCTCGCCGGCGCAGGCCCTGGAGTCGGCCGCCCGCTTCATGAAGGAGGCGGGCGCGCACGCGGTCAAGCTGGAGGGCGGCCGGCGCATCCTGCCGCAGGTCGAGGCGCTGGTCTCGGCCGGAGTGCCGGTGATGGCGCACCTCGGGCTGACCCCGCAGTCGGTCAACGTGCTCGGCGGCTACCGCGTGCAGGGGCGGGGCCAGTCGGGCGACGAGCTCATGGCCGACGCCAAGGACCTGGAGCGGGCCGGGGCGTTCTCCGTCGTGCTGGAGTGCGTGCCGGCCGAGCTGGCGCACCGGGTGACGACGTCCCTCGCGATCCCGACGATCGGGATCGGGGCGGGGGCGCACACGGACGCGCAGGTGCTGGTGTGGCAGGACCTGATGGGGCTGACGCCGCGTCCGGCGAAGTTCGTCAAGCGGTACGCCGACCTCGCCGGCGACCTGGACCGCGCGGCCCGCGCCTTCGCCGCCGACGTCACCTCCGGCGCGTTCCCCGCACCGGAGCACACCTACAGCTGACCTCGCGGGCGCGCCGCCCCACGGCGGGGCGGCGCGCTCCCGCGCAGGTCAGAGGCCGGCCGGGTCGGTGTTGGAGCCGCAGACGACGACCGCCACCCGCTCCCCCTCCTCCGGCCGGTACGCCCCCGACAGCAGCGCCGCGTACGCCGCCGCCCCCGCGTGCTCGGCCACCACCCGGTGCCGCTCCCACAGGGTGCGCCGCGCCGCCACGATCGCCTCGTCCGGCACCAGCACGCTGCGCACGCGCGGCCCGGACAGGACGCCGAAGGCCAGCCCGCCGATCCTGCTGGCGCCCAGGGCGTCCGCGCCCACCCCGCTCACCCCGACCTGCACCGGCTCGCCCGCCCCCAGGGCCGCGTTCAGCGTGGGGATCAGCTCGGGCTCGACGGCCACGATCCGCGGCCCGCCACCGCCGCTGTCGCCGGTGCCGAGGGTGATGCCGGCCGCGAAGCCGCCCCCGCCGACGGCCACCAGCACGCTGTCCACACCGCCGGTCTGCTCCATGATCTCCAGCCCGGTCGTGCCCTGCCCGGCGATCACCTCGGGCTGGTCGTAGGCGTGGACGGAGAGCGCGCCCGTCTCGGCGGCCCGTTTGGCCGCCGCCTCCGCCGCCTCGGCGTAGATCGCCCCGGTCTGGGTGACGTGCGCGCCCAGCGCCGCCAGCCCCGCCACCTTGACGGGGCTGGTCACCTCGGGCACGAAGATCTCGGCCCGCACGCCGAGCGTCCGCGCCGCGTACGCCACCGCGAGCCCGTGGTTGCCGCCGCTGGCCGCGATCACGCCGCTGTCCGGCAGCGGGCCCGCCGACAGGATCCGGTTGAACGCCCCGCGCACCTTGAACGACCCGGAGTGCTGCAGCAGCTCCAGCTTCATGAACAGCCCCGGCGAGACCTCCAGCACGGGCGTGCGCAGCACGAGCCCGGCGATCCGCCGGGCGGCGGCGGCGACGTCCTCACGGGTGACGGCGGTCCCATCGGCGATCATGACATTCTCCCCGGTACGAGCTCGGACTGTACGTCTCGCAGGCTACGCGAGCGCCTGCGACACGTCGGCCCAGAGGTCCTCCGGATGCTCGATGCCGACCGCGATCCGCACGGTGCCCTCGCCGATGCCGTTCGCCGCCAGCTCCTCGGCGGTCAGCGACCGGTGCGAGGTGGTCGCGGGGTGCATGACCAGCGTCTCGACCCCGCCGAGCGAGGGGGCGAGCATCGCCAGCCGTACCGCCTTCATGAACCTCTCCCCCGCCGCGCGCCCGCCCGCCAGCTCGAACGAGAACACCCCGCCGAACCCGGGCAGCAGCTTGCGCCCCAGCTCGTACGACGGATGCGAGGCCAGCCCCGGCCAGTGCACCGCCGACACCGCCGGATGTGCGGCGAGCCGCGTGGCCAGGTGGTCGGCGTTGGCGCAGTGCCGCTCCATCCGCAAGGCGAGCGTCTGCAGCCCGCGCACCACCAGCCAGGCCGCGAACGGGTCGGCCGCCGCCCCCAGCTCGATCGCGAAGCGCCAGACCCGCTCGTACAGCCCGGCCTCGGCGAAGACGGCCAGCCCGCCGATGACGTCCGTGTGCCCGGACAGGTACTTGGTGGTGGAGTGCACGACGACGTCGGCCCCGTGCTCGATGGGCCGGCACAGCATCGGCGTGGCGAAGGTGTTGTCGACCACGGACAGCAGGCCGAGCTCGCGGGCCGCCGCGCACATGCCCGGCAGGTCGGCGATCAGCGCCGTCGGGTTGCTGATCGTCTCCAGGTAGACGAGCTTCGTCTCCGGCCGCCGGGCGGCGCGCAGGGCGGCGGGGTCGTTCTCCGGCACGTACGTGACCTCGATCCCGAACCTGCCCGCGAGCTCGGCCAGCATCGCCGAGGTGCCGCCGTACAGCGCCTGCTGGGCGATGAGGTGGTCGCCGGGCCTGAGCAGGCCGAGCAGGACGGTGTTGATCGCGCCCATGCCGGAGCCGGTGGCGATCGCGCCCGCGCCGCCCTCCAGCCCGGAGACGGCCAGCTCCAGGGAGCGGACGGTGGGGTTGGTGTAGCGCGAGTAGACGAACGGCCCGGACGGGTTCCCCATCGCGTCGGCCATGACGGCCGGGTCGGAGAAGGAGAACCCGGAGGTCTGGTAGATCGGCACGGTCATCGGGCGGCTGCCGTCCACCGGCGCCTGAGGGATGTGCACGGTTCTGGTCTCTGGGCGGTAATCGGTCATACCACCAGCATCTCCCGCGCGGCGGCGCTGGTTGAGAGCCAATCCGGCAGAATTGGCTCATGAATGGGGCCAATCTGGACGACCTCATCGATCTGCTGGGCCGCTGGGCGTCCGGGCGCGGCCCGCTCTACCTGCTGCTGGCCGCCCGCCTCCGGGCGCTGATCGACGACGGCGTGCTGCCGCCGGGAGTGCCGCTGCCGCCGGACCGGGTGCTGGCCCGGCGGCTGGCGGTGGGCCGGGGCACCGTGGTCGCCGCGTACGACCTGCTCCAGCAGGAGGGCCGGGTGACGCGCCGCCAGGGCAGCGGCACCCGGGTGGCCGCGCTCGACCTGCCCGCCAGCAGGACCGCCGACGGCGTGCCCGCCAACCCGCTGCTGCTGCACCTCCTGCATCCGCCGGACGGCGTCGCGCTGCTCACCTGCGCCGCGCCCGACGACCCGCCGGAGGCGCTGCGCGAGGCGTACGAGGAGGCCGCCCGCTCCCTGTCCGGCCTGCGCGACCTGGGCTACCAGCCGGCGGGCCACCCGGCGCTCCGGGCCGCGCTGGCCGCGTACTACACGGGGCGCGGGCTGCCCACCGAGCCCGGGGAGATCATGGTGACGACGGGCGCCCAGCAGGCGCTCACGCTGCTCGCCGGCCTCCTCGTGGCGCCCGGCGACACCGTGCTGACCGAGTCGCCGACGTACCCGGGGGCGCTGGAGGTGTTCCGGCACGCGGCGGCCGTGGTCCGGCCGGTGACGCCGGAGGGGCTGGGCGCGGCGCTGCGGGAGCGGCCCGCCCTCGCCTACTTCGTCCCGACCGCCCGCAACCCGGACGGCGCGATCATGCTGGTTCCCGAGCGGCGGCGGCTGGCCGCGCTCGCCGCCGAGCACGACGTGCCGCTGGTCGACGACGAGGTCTGCGCCGAGCTGTGCTTCTCGGGACCGGCGCCGCCGCCGCTCGCCGCGTTCGGGCGGGGAGAGCAGGTGATCACCGTCGGCTCGATGAGCAAGCTGGTCTGGGGCGGGCTGCGGGTCGGCTGGATCCGGGCCGCCGCCCCGCTGGTGTCGCGGCTGTCGCGGCTGCGGGCCGTGCACGACCTCGGGGGCGAGGTGGTCAGCCAGCTCGCCGCCGCCACGCTGCTGCGCCGCCTGGACGAGGTACGCGCCCCGCGGGTGCGCGCCCTGGCCGCCCGCCACGACCACCTGTGCGCCGAACTGCGCGCCCGGCTGCCGTCGTGGACGTTCGAGCCGGCCGGGGGCGGCCAGACGATCTGGGTCCGCGTCCCGCGCGGCGAGGTGGACGCCTTCGCCCAGGTGGCGCTCCGGCACGGGGTGGCGGTGCCGCCCGGCCGCTCGTTCGACCCGCTGGGAGGGCACGCCGACCGGATGCGGCTGCACTTTCTGCTGCCCGCGGACGAGCTTTCGCGAGCGGTGAACAACCTGGCCCTGGCCTGGGCGGCCTTCGACGGCACGGGCCGCGCGGCGGCTCGGCACACCCTGATCGTCTGAGAGTGTGGAGGGCGTGGAGACGACCTTCGTACTAGTGCACAGCCCCTCGGTCGGCCCTTCGACCTGGGCGCCGGTGGCGGAGTCGCTGGAGCGGCGCGGCCACCCCGTCGTGGTTCCCGACCTGACCGGCATCTCGGCGGGCGGCCCGCCCTACTGGCCGCGCGTCGTGACCGCCGTGAGAGACGCCGTGGTCGGGGACGCCGGGCCCGGCTCGCCGCTCGTGCTCGTGGTGCACAGCAACGCCGGGTTCTTCCTGCCCGCGATCAAGGAGGGGCTGGGCGAGCGCGTGGTGGCGTGCGTGTTCGCCGACGCCCACGTCCCGCCGTCCGCCGGCCTCGTACGCGTCGCGGAGGAGGACTTCCTGCCGTTCCTGCGCGGCCTGGCCGGCCCCGACGGCGTGCTGCCCCGCTGGACCGACTGGTGGGACGAGGAGGACGTGGCGGCCCTGCTGCCCGACCCCGCCGTGCGGGTACGGGTGACGGCCGAGCAGCCGCGGCTGCCGCTCGACTACTACACGCAGTCCGTGCCGGTGCCCGCCGGATGGGACGAGGTCAGGTGCTCCTGCCTGTGGTTCGGGCCGCCGTACGAGGGGGCGGCCGAGGAGGCCGGCCGGCGCGGCTGGCCGGTGACCCGGCTGCCCGGACTGCACCTGCACCAGCTCGTCGAGCCCGAGGCCGTCACGGACGCGCTGCTGAAGTTGTCGCGTAAGTCGTGAATTCTTCACTGCCGTCCTGAGTGCCCGCCGGGCGATAGTCGGAGCCATGACGACGATCCAGGTGAGCGGGCTCAGGAAGAGCCATCAGGGCTTCGAGGCGGTGCGCGGCATCTCGTTCGAGGTGGCGGAGGGGGAGATCTTCGCGCTGCTCGGCAGGAACGGCGCGGGCAAGACGACGACCGTCGAGGTGCTGGCCGGGTTCCAGCGGGCCGACGCGGGCGAGGTGCGGGTGCTCGGCCTCGACCCCCACACCGCCCGCGCGGCCCTGCGCCGCAGCACCGGGATCATGCTCCAGGAGGCCGGGTTCTTCCCCGACCTGACCGTGGCCGCGACCGTCGACACCTGGCGGGGCTTCGTCGCCGCGCCCCGCCCGCGCGCCGAGGTCCTGGAGCTGGCCGGGCTGGCCGGGCGCGCGGACGTGCGGGTGCGGCAGCTCTCCGGCGGCGAGCGGCGCCGGCTGGACCTGGCGCTGGCCCTGCTGGGCCGGCCCCGGGTGCTGTTCCTCGACGAGCCGACCACCGGCATGGACCCGGAGGCGCGGGCGGCCACCTGGGACGTCGTCCGCGGCCTGGCCGCGGAGGGCGTCACGATCCTGCTGACCACCCACTACCTGGAGGAGGCGCAGCGCCTGGCCGGCAGCATGGCGATCATGGACGCGGGCCGCGTCGTGGCCGCGGGCGGCATGGCCGAGACGCTGGCCGGGCGGGCCGGGCGGGTGTCGTTCCTGCTGCCCGAGCACGTGGACCCCGGCGAGCTGCCGCTGCCTGCCGCGGTCGAGGACGGGCGGGCGGTGTGCCGCGCCGACGATCCCGACCTGGCCGCGCAGACGCTGCTGACCTGGGCCGCCGGGCGGGGGCTGCGGCTGGCGGGCCTGGAGGTGCGCCAGGCCACGCTGGAGGACCTCTTCCTCGACCTCGGCGGCGACCACGACGGGGACGCCGCGCTCTCGCAGGCGGGAGGCGCCCGATGAGCTTCGCCGCCACCTACCGGCTCGGCGCCCGCCTGTTCTGGCGGGACAAGGCCATGCTGTTCGCCTCCGTCATCACGCCCGTGGGGCTGTCGATCGGGATGCCGCTGCTCATGCGGCACGTACGGTCCGACGGCCCCGCCGCCGCGGCCGAGCTTTTCCCCGCCACGCTGGCCATCGTGCTGTCGATCACCGCGTTCATGAACATCACGGTCGCGCTGACCGGCCGCCGCGACCAGCTCGTGCTCAAGCGGCTGCGGGCGACCGAGCTGACCGACGGGCAGATCCTGGCCGGGCAGATCAGCTCCAACGCCACCCAGACGTTCCTGGTGATCGTGGGGTGCGCGGTGGCCGTGTTCCTGGCCGCCGGGGTCGCGCCGCCGCCGAACGCCCTGGTCGTCGCGCTGGTCGTGGCGGCGGGTTCGGCCGTGATGGCGCTGCTCGGCGCCGCGTACACGGCGGCGGTGCCGCGGGCGGAGCTCGCGGCGGCGTACACGATGCCGGTCTTCCTCATCGCCGGCGTGTCGGCGGGCGCGATGGGGCCGATCCCGCTGCCGTCGTGGCTGCGGCCCGCGCTGGACCTGCTGCCGACCTCGGTGGTCGTGGACGCGGTGCGCACCGGCGAGCCGCTCCGGGCGGTGCTGGTGCTGGCGGGATGGGCGGCGGTGGGGCTCGTGGCGCTGCGGCTGTGGTTCCGCTGGGAACCTCGCCGGTCCTGACACCGCCGCAGAAGGGACATAATCGGCTGTGCTCTCCACCCCGGCGCCCCCCGTTCCCGCCAGGCGGCTCGCGATCGTGCTCATCACGGCCGTGTCCGTCGCCTACACCGTCATCGCGCTGATGTACTTCCGGTGGGGAGCGGGCTTCGGCGTGGTGTCCGCCCTCATCATGCTCGCCGTCGTCGGCACCCACCACCTCAACATGCGGGCGGCGCTGCGCGGCGAGCGCTCCGCCCGCTTCCCGCTGCTGGTCGTGCTGCAGGCGGTGGCCACGTACCTGCCGGACTTCCTGCTGCCGGGCGGCGCCTCGGCCGTCGCCACGCCGATGCTGGCGGGGACGCTGCTGGTGTTCCTGCCGCTGGGGTGGGGGTGCGCGCTGGTGGGGGCGGCGATGGCGTACGAGGGGTTCATCCTGTGGGGCGGCCTCGACTTCGCCGTCGTCACCGCCTTCTACGTGGTGAGCGTGCCGACGACGGGGGCGATGACGTACGCGCTGGTCCGCCTCGCCCGGACCGCGGAGGAGCTGGCGCGGGCGCGGGAGGAGCTGGCCGACGCCGCCGTGCTCAAGGAGCGGCTGCGCATCTCCCGCGACCTGCACGACGGCCTCGGGCGCAGCCTCACCGCGATCGCGCTCAAGGGCGACCTCGCCACCCGCCTGCTGGACCGCGACCCCGGCTCCGCCCGCACCGAGATGGGCGAGCTGGTACGGGTCGCCAGGGAGGCCGCCCAGGACGTGCGCCGGGTCGCCCGGGGCTACCGGGCCATGTCGCTGGCCGGCGAGGTGGACCGGGCGGTGGCGCTACTGGAGTCGTCCGGCGTGCGCTGCCAGGCGCACCTGGCCACGGTGACGCTGCCGCGCCCCTCCGAGGAGGCGCTGGCCTGGGGCGTACGCGAGGCGGTCACCAACGTCCTGCGGCACAGCAGGGCCACCGTCTGCACCATCACCACCTCGACCGGCGGCGGCAGGGCGCGGCTGGAGATCGCCAACGACGGCGTCCCGCCCGAACCAGGACCGGCCGGCGGCGGCCTCACCGGCCTGGCCGAACGCGCCGCCCAGGCGGGCGGCTCCTGCGCCGCCGCCCCGACCGGCGACGGCGGCTTCCTGCTGGCCATGGAGGTGCCCGCGTGATCAGGATCCTGCTGGCCGAGGACATGCACCTCATCAGGTCCGCCCTCACCGCCCTGCTGCGCCTGGAGCCCGACATCGAGGTCGCGGCCGAGGTGACGCGCGGCGACGAGATCGTGCCCGCCGCGCTGCGGGTCCGCCCGGACGTCGCCGTCGTGGACATCGACCTGCCCGTGCTCGACGGCATCACCGCCGCCGCCGAGCTGCGCGAGCGGCTGCCGTCCTGCCGGATCCTCATCCTCACCGCGCTCGGCCGGCCCGGCCAGATGCGGCGCGCGCTGGCCGCCGGGATCGAGGCGTTCCTCGTCAAGGACGCCCCCGCCGACCGGCTGGCCGACGCCGTCCGCCGGACCGCGGCGGGCCTGCGGGTGCTGGACGCCGAGCTGGTCTCGGCCGCGATGGAGTACGGCGAGAGCCCGCTCACCCCGCGCGAGGCCACCGTGCTCAGGGAGGCGGCGCGGGGCGCGTCCGCCGAGGACATCGCCGCCCGCCTGCACCTGTCGTCCGGCACCGTGCGCAACTACCTCACGGCCGCGATCACCAAGACCGGCGCCCGCAACAAGATCGACGCGATCCGCGTCGCCGAGGACGCCGGCTGGCTCTGAGAATCGGCTGCTCAGATGTCGGTGATCCGCAGGCCGGCGTGCGCCTTGTAGCGGCGGTTGATCGAGATGAGGTTGGCGGTGAACGCCTCGACCTGGTGGGCGTTGCGCAGCCGCCCGCCGTACACCCCGCGCACCCCCGGGATCACCGCGGCCAGCGCCTGCACCGTGTCGGTCGCCTCCCGGTCGTCGCCCAGCACCAGCACGTCCAGGTCCACCTTGTCGACCGCCGGGTCCAGCAGCACGACCGCCGAGACGTGGTGGAAGGCCGCCACCACCCGGCTGTCCGGCAGCACCGCCGCGGCCTGCTGCGCGGCGCTGCCCTCCTCGACGGGCAGCGCGTAGGCGCCCTGCTTGTCGAAGCCGAGCGGGTTCACGCAGTCCACCACGATCTTGCCGGCCAGCTCGGCGCGCAGCGACTCCAGCAACGCCTTGTGGCCCTCGTACGGGACGGCCACGATCACCAGGTCGGCCTCCTTGGCGACGTCGGCGTTGGCCGCGCCCCGCGCGCCCTCGCCGATGGTCTCGGCCGCCTCCTGGGCGCGCCCGGCGCTGCGGGACCCGATGAGCACCGGATGCCCGGCCAGCGCGAACCGCCGCGCCAAACCCTTCCCCTGGTCGCCGGTGCCGCCGAGGATGCCGATGGAGAGCCCGCTCACGTTCACGTCAGTCATGCCTCGCATCATGCCAGCCGCCTTGCGCCTGGTGAGCGCGAGGGCTCATTGACCGCCCGAGTGCACAGGGTGTCAAAACATCACTTCCGAAAGAGCTCCCCCACAGGAGACCGTCCGGCACCATGGGCTCATGGACTCGGGATCGGTGGCACTTCTGCGCGAACTCCTGGCCCGTACGAGCTGGCTCGACCGAGCCCGTGACCTCGGCCAGGCGCTGCGCGCCACCCGCTCCCCTGGCGGGCTGCTGCTGGTCGGCACCCCCGAGGACGAGCCCTGGCACCTGACCGCCCACCTCGCCGACGAGGCGCGATTCTCCGGGCTGCCGCAGCTCACGCCCACGCTGGTGCGCTGGGCGCCGCCCGCCGACGCCCCCGCCCACCTGCGCGTCGGCCTCGACCGGCTGGAGCGGGCGGCGCGCGGGGAGACGTTGTTCGTGCTGGCCGAGCAGCGGGCGCCGGTGCCGCTGCTGGAGCGGGTGGACGACGCCCGCCGCATCGGCGCCACCATCCTCGCCATCGAGGGCGGCGACCGGGAGCTGGCCGGGCTCGCGCACGACGCGCTGGAGGTGCCGCGCGAGGGACTGGTCACCTTCGACGGCGCCCAGCACCTGGTGAGCGCGGCGGCCGGCGAGGTGGAGCAGCGCCTCGGCCTCCGCGGCCGCCTCGCCCGCCTCCTGGACAGGGTCAGCGGCCCCCAGCTCCCGGACTGACGGCCCCGGCGGGCCGCCGACAGCCGCTCAGACGGGGTCGGGCTGGGTGCGGATACGGGCCGGTCAGACGGGGTCGGGCTGGGTGCGGAGACGGCCGCTCAAGGGGGCCTGGAGCGCCGCCGTGGCCTCCTCGATCGCGGCGATCACCACCGCCTGCACCGGGTCGGGCTCGCCCGACCTGGTCCGGCTCACCCGGGTGACCGCGTCCAGCCGCCGCGCCCCCACGTCCCGCAGCTCGCTCACCCGCACCTCGCCCTCGGGTACGTCCAGCAGCGCCAGCGCGGGCACGATCGCCACCCCGTGCCCCGCCGCCACCAGCGCCAGCGTCGGCCCGAACTCGGTGATGACGTGCACCTTCCGCGGCTCGAACCCGTGCAGCCCCGCCAGCCGCTCCAGCGCCTGCCCGCACGCCTGGTTCGGCTCGCCGGCCACCCACGGCAGCCGGGCCAGGTCGGCGACCGTGCGCGGCGGGTCCGGCAGGCCGGGCGGCAGCACGATGCGGTACTCGTCCACGTACAGCAGGCGGGTGCTGAGCGACGGCTGGGTCAGCGCGGGCAGCCCCATGTCCTGCTCGGTGATGAGCACGTCCACCGCGCCGAGCCGCAGCTCCTGCAGCGCGGGCTGGCCGTAGATCTCGTGGATGGTGGGGACGATCTTCGGGTGGCTCTCGGCCAGTGCGCGCAGGGCGGGCACCAGCATGTGCTTGATGAAGGTGGGGAAGGCCGCGATGCGCACCGGCCCGGCCAGCCGCTCGGTGAAGCGGGTGAGCTCGCGCCGGGCCTCCAGCAGCTCCTCCTCCACCCGCTCGGCGTAGCCGGCCAGCACCCGCCCCGCGGGGGTGAGCGACACGCTGCGCTGGGAGCGGTCGATGAGGGCCAGCCCGACCTCGCGTTCGAGCTGGGCGAGCTGCTGGGAGACGGCGGAGGGGGTCAGGTGGAGTGCCTCGGCGGCCCGCATGACGCCGCCGCGGCGGGCGACCTCGTGCAGGATCCGCAGCCGCCGGGGGTCGATGTCCATGCAGATCAGCTTACGGGGAACTTCACTTTTCTTTATTTGTGCTTTACCGCGAGGGGCCGGGAGAATTGTGGCATGGATCTCCTTCTCGCGGTCGTCGGCTGGGCGGGCGCGGCCGTCCTGCTCTCGGCCTACGCCCTCGTCTCGTCCGGGCGCATCCAGGGCGACGGGCTGACCTATCAGGTCATGAACCTCTTCGGCGCGGTCGGGCTCATGGTCAACAGCGCCTGGAGCGCCGCCTGGCCGTCGGCCGGGCTCAACCTCGTCTGGGCCGCCATCGGCGTGGTCGCCCTCGTCAAGCTCGCCAAGGTCGGTGCCACGCGATGATCGTCGAGCTCAGCCACCGCGTCCACGACGGCCTGGTGACCTACCCGGGCATCCCTGCTCCGCGCATCGGCGTCCATCTGAGCAGGGAGGACTCACGCGCGGTGTACGCCCCGGGCACCGAGTTCCACATCGCCACGATCACCCTGGCCGCCAACACCGGCACGTACGTGGACACGCCCTTCCACCGCTACCCCGACGGCCCGGACCTCGCCGCGACGCCGGTGGACCGGCTCGCCGACCTGCCCGGCCTGGTGGTGCGGGCCGAGGGGCCGGGCCGCGCGGTGACCGTGGACCGGAGCCTCGACGTGCGCGGCAAGGCCGTGCTCGTGCACACCGGCTGGGACCGCCACTTCGGCACCGACGCCTACTTCGACGGCCACCCCTACCTGGCGCCGGAGTCGGCCGCCTGGCTGGCCGAGCAGGGCGCGGCGCTGGTCGGGATCGACTCGCTCAACATCGACGACACCCCGCCGCACGGCGAACGCCCCGCCCACACGGTCCTGCTGGGGGCGGGGATCCCGCTGGTGGAGCACCTGACGAACCTGGCGGCCCTGCCCGATGAGGGTTTCCGCCTGCACGCCGCGCCACCCATGATCGCGGGCATGGGGACCTTCCCCGTACGGGCCTACGCGGTGCTGTGACCGCCCGCCGGCGGATCAGTCGTCATCCTGCTCCGCCTCGTCCCACGCCTTGTTGCGGTCGGCGGCGCGTTGCAGCGCCCCGGCCGCCTCCTCCTGCGAGGCGTAGGGACCCATCCGGTCCTTGTTGGGGCAGCCCTGATCGGGCTCGACCCGCATGTGCTTCAGACAGAACCACCACTGACCTTCGCTCACGGGGTCAATTCTGCCCCGTAGACTCATAGTTCATGACGACACTGCTCCAGCCCGGGCGAGTTTCGCCCATGCGAAAGGTCCCCGCGCACATCGAGCGGCCGGAGTACGTCGGTAAGAAGCGCCCCAAGACCGGCGAGTCCGACGTGAAGAGCCCCGAGATGATCGAGCGCATGCGGGTGGCGGGCCGGATCGCCGCGCAGGCTCTCGAAGAGGTCGGCAAGCACGTCAGGCCGGGCGTCACCACCGACGAGCTCGACGTCGTCGGGCACGAGTTCCTCCTCGACCACGGCGCCTACCCGAGCACGCTCGGCTACAAGGGCTACCCGAAGTCGCTGTGCACCTCGATCAACGAGGTCATCTGCCACGGCATCCCCGACGACACGGTGCTGCGCGACGGCGACATCGTCAACGTCGACATCACCGCCTACATCGGCGGCGTCCACGGCGACACCGACGCGACGTTCCTGGTCGGCGAGGTGGACGAGGAGTCGCGGCTGCTGGTCGAGCGCACCCGCGAGGCCACGATGCGGGCCATCAGGGCCGTCGCCCCCGGCCGCCAGCTCAACGTCGTGGGCCGCGTCATCGAGGCCTACGCCAAACGGTTCGGCTACGGCGTCGTGCGCGACTTCACCGGCCACGGCATCGGCGCGACCTTCCACTCCGGCCTCATGGTGCCGCACTACGACGACCCGTCGCTGCGGGTGGAGCTGGTGCCCGGCATGACGTTCACGATCGAGCCGATGCTCACGCTCGGCACCATCGACTATGAGATCTGGCCCGACAAGTGGACGGCGGTCACCGCCGACCGCAAGCGCACGGCCCAGTTCGAGCACACGATCGTGGTCACCGACACGGGCAGCGAGATCCTCACCCTGCCCTGACGACCCCGGATGCGGCTACGGGCGCCTCGGCACCACTCCGGTGACCGTGGTGCCCTCGCCCGGCACGCTGTTGACCGACAGGCTGCCGCCGACCTCGGCGAACGCCGCCCGCATGCGGGCGATGCCCTGCCCGGCGGCAGACCCCTTGGCATGCCCCGTGCCCGCCCCGTGAAAGCCACGGCCGTCGTCGCTCACCGTGACCCGCAGGCCGCCGCTCCCCGCCGTGACGGCGATCGAGACCGTCCTCGCGCCGCTGTGCCGCTCGACGTTGTCCAGGGCCTCGCGCATGGCGGTCATGACCCCGGCGCACACGCCCTCCGGCACCTCGGCGGCCGGCAGGGCCCAGATCTCCACCGCGATCCCCGACCTCTCCCCCCACTCGGCGAGGTAACTCTCGAGTGCCTCGGCCAGGCTTTGCCCCCCACGCATCCGCGTCTCTTCCACTGGTTTCGCCTTCCTCGGCACCCCACGCCGGTCCCCACTCCGGCGATCCGCCCGGTCGCGCGTCCCCCCTCAAGGCTGCGCGCCGCCTGCTGACAGGGTTATGCCCCTCTCCCCTAGGAGCAAGGCTACCTGGCGGTCCAGAGACGGGTAACGGAAGATAGGGGGCCGTGACCGATCGGCTACTCGCCCTGGTCAGCCTTGTTGAGGCGAGCGAGGTAGGCGTTGTAGGAGTCGAGTTCGGGGTCGGTCGCGCCCCGGTCCGCGCGGCGGTCGCTCCTGCGGGCCTGACGGTCGTCGTCGCGGTACCACTGGAAGGCGATGGCCAGCAGCACGATGAGCGTCGGGATCTCGCCGAAGCCCCAGGCGATGGCGCCGCCGTCCTGCTGGGTCTGCAGCAGGTTGTCGCCCCAGGTGCGGCCGAGCTGGTCGTACCAGCCGGAGGCGATGACGGAGCCGGTCATCATCAGCGCGATGCCGAAGAAGGCGTGGAACGGCATCGTGACGAAGAGCATGAGCAGCCGGCCGACGTGCGGGAGCCGGTTGGGGCCGGGATCGACGCCGATGATCACCCAGAAGAACAGGCATCCGCTGACGAGGAAGTGCACGGTCATCCAGATGTGGCCGAGGTGCTCGGTCATCGCCGACTCGAACAGCGGCGTGAAGTACAGCGCGTACGTCGAGGCGACGAAAATGACCGTGGCGACGACCGGATGCGTGACGACCTTGGTGTAGCGGCTGTGCAGGATCGTGGTGATCCACTCGCGCGGCCCCCGGTCGCCCTTCCTGACGGCGGGCTTGAGCGCGCGCAGCGCGAGCGTGACCGGCCCGCCGAGAACAAGGAAGATGGGCACGACCATGGACAACGTCATGTGCTCGATCATGTGCATGTCGAACATGACCTTGGCGTAGCGGGCCAGCCCGCTCTGCGTGACGAACACCAGCAGCGCCACCCCGGCGAACCAGGAGGCGGTGCGTCCCCAGGGCCAGGCGTCGCCGCGGCGGCGCAGGCGTACGACGCCGGCCGCGTAGAGCCCGGCGAGCACGGCGGCGACCAGGGCGAAGAACAGGTCGAGCCACCACAGGCTGAAGATCCTGCCGAGCGTGAGCTCCGGCGGGAGCGGGAAGCCGAGCAGTTCGTAGGCGCGGTCGGCGGGGATGCTGTAGTCGGGCGGCGGGGTGCGCGACAACGCGACGGCCAGGCCGACGGTGGCGAGCATGAGCAGCGTCTCGCCGCCGGCCAGCCGCGCGAAGGCGCCGGGCTCGCCGGCCTGGAGGCTGGTGAGCGTGCGCTGGCGGTGCCAGTAGCCGACGTAGCCGAGCAGCACGAACGCGACGAGCTTGGCGAGGGCGAGCAGGCCGTACTCGTCGGTCCACAGGTCGGAGAGCGCGCCCAGCCGGGCGATCAGCGCGAACACGCCGGACAGCCCCACCCCGGCGTAGCACCAGAGCGCCATCCGGGAGAAGCGGGCGGCGGCCACGTCGAGCTGCGGCTCGCGGCGCAGGGCGTGGCCGGCCAGCACGATCAGGCCGCCCACCCACAGGGCGAGCGCCAGCAGGTGCAGCGCGACCGACGAGGTGGCCAGGTCGTGGTTGGGCGAGGAGGAGGTGTGGCCGGTCAGCGGCGGCGGCAGCATCGTGACGAGGGCGAGCGCCAGCAGCCCCGCCGAGGCGCCGGCGGTGATCGCCCCGCGCGAGAACAGCGCGATGGCCACGGCGAACAGCACGACGAGGGTGAGCGCGACGCCCTGCGTGGTCTGGGTGGCGTAGCTGCTGAGCAGGACGCCGTCGAACACCTGCGGCAGGGTGCGGCCGATGGACTCGGCGGCGCCGAAGACGATGGCGAGGAACGCCGCGCCGGCCCAGGTGAGCGCCGCCCAGGAGGCGGCCTTGACGTATTCGAGCGCGGAGGCGCCGAGCATGCCCTTGTCGCTGGGCAGCAGCGCGGTGGCCATGAGCAGCAGGCCCACGGTGAGCAGGCCGGCGACGTCCATGAGCATCTTGGAGACGGGCAGGCCCCATCGGACCACCGCGCCGGCGTCGGGCAGGCCCGGGATGATCCTGGGGAAGGCCGTGCCGCCGGCGATCATGCCGAGGACGAGGGCGGCGACCGCGACCGCTACGCCCGCGAGGCCGAGCCGCGCCGCCCTGCTCATGGCTTGCTCTTCCGCGCGCTGAGCAGGAAGCCGATGCCGATGCCGACGAGGGCGCCGATCACGATGATCAGCCAGACGGGGAACGACGCGCCGCCGTCCTCGGCCGACGCGGGCGCGGCGGCCGGCTCCTGAGCCGCCGAGGACACCGGCGGGGCCGCCGCCTCGGAGGAGGCCGGCGCGGCCGACGGGGCGGCCGGCGTCGAGGGCTCGGCGCTCGCCGACGGGCTCTTCTCGATGGCCGGGGCCTTGAGCGTGAACGGGATCTCGCCCTCGATCGGATGCCCGTCGGAGGACACGACGCGGTAGGCGATGGTGTACTTGCCGCCCGGCAGCGGCGACTTGACCGCCTGCCGGACCACCGCGCCGTCCAGCTCCGGCTCGCCGGCCTGGTATTGGGCGCCGCCGGGGCCGTTGAGCACGACGAACGGCAGACGGACCCGGGCGCTGAACTCCAGCCGGACCTCGTCGAGGGACTCGACCTCGGCTCCCTTGGCCGGGGAGCTGCTCTTCAGCGAGTCGTGCGCCAGCGCCGGGGCGGCCGTGCCGGCCACGAGCAGTCCGGACGCGAGCAGGGCGGCGAGTATCGCGGTGAGGGCCGCGAACGGGGAAGTCTTCATGGCACCCCCCAGGCTACCGACGCCACCGCCCGGTCCGGACCCCGCTACAGCCCCACGCAGGCGAGCGCCCGCTGGTAGGCATCCACCGCGCCCTCCTCGTCGCCCAGCTCCTCCATGGTGAACGCGGTGGCGTACCAGGTGGAGGCGGAGCGGCGGGAGTCGGGCAGCGGCGTCAGCCAGTCGCGTACGGACGCCACGTGCTCGGCGGCCTCCTCCGAGTGGCCGACCGCGCCGTGGACCCGGCCGAGCAGCAGGCCCGCCTCGGCGCCGAGCGCGTGCCCGAACTCCGGCAGCAGGTCCCTGCCCACCTTGGCGTGCTCGGCGGCCGCAGCGTAGTCGCCGCACAGGTATTCGGCCATCGCCAGGTCGAGGTTGAGGTGGCAGCGGTCGAAGGTGCTCGTCGAGGTCTGCTCGAACTCGTCGAGCGTCGCGCGCAGCGCCTCGCGCACGGCCGCGGCCTCGGCGGGCCTGGCCGTGAGCCGCTTGCGCAGGAACGCCGCCCGCATGCGGGCGACGTTGCGCGGGCTGCCGTGCTCCAGCTGCACCGCCAGGGCCCGCTCGGCGAGGGACAGTGCCTCCTCCAGGTGGCCGGTGAGGTAGGCGGCGCTGGAGGCGTTCCAGTTGGCGGCCACGATCGCGCGCGGCGTGCCGAGCGCGTCGGCGGCGTTGAGCAGCTCGGCCGCGAACTGGCGGGCGCGCAGCAGGTCGCCGCGCTCGATGTAGGCGGCCAGCAGCGTGGCGCCCAGCTCGACCAGCCCGTCGGCCCACGGCTGGCGGGTGCTGCCGAGCAGCATCCGCTCGCCCACCTCGACGGCCTTGGTGAGCTGCTCGCTCTCCCGGTAGACCCGGCAGAGCACCATCGCGACCTCGACGCGCCGGTCGGCGGGGAGCTCGCTCTCCTGCAGCCGGAGCAGGATGGAGGTGGCCTCGGCGAGGTCACCGCAGGCCTCCGTGGCGAGCGCCAGCCCGAACTCGGCCTCTTGACGCAGCGTGGTGAGCCCTGTCAGGTTGTTGTTGGCCAGCAGCTCCGCGAATCGGTTGCGGGCCTCGTTGACTTCGCCGTTCTCGAGCGCGAGCCGCGCATAACCGAGGGCGAGCTCGATGTCCTCCATCTGCTCGGCGGTGACGCCATTGATCAGATAGGACAGCGAACAGTCGAGTTTCTGGGCCAGCAGCTCCAGGACGGCGGGCGTCGGGGTACGCTTTCCACTCTCGATCAACGAGACGTAACTGTCCGACAGCTCGGGATGCGCCAACTGTGCCTGTGACAGGCCGCGTTGTCGCCTAACCGTCTTAATGCGGAGTCCGACTAGGTCAGATGTGGTCACAGTCGTCGCTCCCTGAGAAGATATGTCCAAGCAACTACATAGGCGAGGGAGAACCCCCATGCGTATGCGCATTGCCCTGTCCGCCCTGGTTACCGCGATCGCTGTCGTGGTGACCATTGGAAGCAATGTTACGGCCGCAAGTGCCGACACGTCTTCCATCAGTTCTGCCCTGGAGATCTACTGCTGCTGAACTGAACCCCGGCACGAGGGGGCGCGCGGGCCTTCCGAGCACGAAAACCGCACCGTGTTCGCGGGCCGGCTCCTCCGCGGAGGCCGGCGTCATCCGTAGCGTCCCCTCTGCCGTCCCGCTTCTCGCCCGCTACCTGGGTGGGGCGGTGTCACGCAGAGCCAGATAGAAATCGACCCGGTCGGCCATCGTGGCCAGGTTCCTGCCGGTGAGCTCCTCGATCCTGCGCACCCTGTAGCGGACCGTGTTGACGTGCACGTGGAGCCGCTCGGCGCAGGCGTTCCACGAGCCCGCGCAGTCGAGGAAGACGCCGAGCGTACGCACCAGCTCCGACTGGTGCCGGCGGTCGTAGTCGAGCAGCGGCGACAGCAGCCGGTCGGCGAAGGAACGGCGCACCTCGGCCGGCACGGTGGCCAGCAGCAACGCATGGGTGTAGATCTCGTCGCTGGTCACCACGCCGCCGCCGCGCGCCTCGGCCAGCCGGCGGGCGTGCCCGGCCTCCTCGACGCCGCCCTTCAGCGCCGCCGCCCCCGTGAGCGCCCCGCTGAGGCCCGCACAGACCCGCGTGCCGGGCAGCGCGGACAGCACTTCGGCCGCGGCGCGCAGCCGGGCGGCCAGCTCGCCGGCGGTGCTTCCGCGCAGCGGCACCACGGCCACCGCGCCGTCGGCCCCGGCCGCCGCGACGACCTCGCGGCCGAGCAGCTCCTCCACGACCTGCCCGCCGAGGGTGGCGGGGTCCGGCCCGCGGGTCGCGCCGGGGCGGGGCGCCGTGACGTCGACCACCGCGTACGGCTCCGCCGCGTCGAGCCCGCAGGTGCGCAGCCGGGCGTTGAGCTCGGCCGGGTCGGCGCCGGCGAGCGCGGCCACGACGAGCTGCTCGGCGAGCCGCCGCTCCACCCGGCGGCCCTCCTCCACGCGCATGCGTTCGAGGCCGACGCAGGCGGCCAGCTCGTAGCCGAGGTCGGCGCGGTCGAGCAGGTCGCCGTCGAGGGCCAGCGCCCAGCCCGCGGCGCGGTGGCCGCGGCCCACGGCGAAGATCGTGCGGCCGTGGGCGCGGGCGGGCAGCCGCGGCGCGGTCAGGTACGCCCGCGCGACCTCCCCGGGCTCGGCCACCGTCCCCACCACGACGTGCCCTGACGCGGTCACGACCGCGCCGGTGACGCCCAGCTCGGCGGCGGCCAGCTCGAACAGCTCACGCAGGTCCGCGCCCTCGGCGACGGCCGCGACGAGCCTGCGGTGCCGGCCGAGCGCGGCCCGTACGTCGCCGGACGGGCGGGGCGCGGCGAGCTCGGTGAGGGTGCGGAAGGAGACCTCGGTCGGCACCTCCAGCAGCGGCAGCCCGGCGGCCGCGCAGGCGGCCACGAGGTCGTCGGGCACGTGCCCGAGCAGGGCCGCGCCCGCGCCGACGGCGGCGACCCCGGCCTCGGCGAGGGTGGTCACGAACCGCGCGGAGTCCTCCGGCGCCTGCCGCCACATGAGCCCGGTCAGCACCAGCTCGCCGCCGGACAGGTAGCGCCCCGGCTCGGGCAGGTCGGTGATGTGCACCGTGGCGAACTCGCGGTCGGGGTCGCCGGTCAGCAGCCTCAGCCGCAGGCCGGGAATGTCCAGCAGGTCACGGATCCGCACTTGGAGGAATATACAAGCCGGTTGTTACAGGCTTTGACCGGGATTTCAGCGGCGTGCATAGGACCCGGCACGGCGACGGTGCTCTACTCGGAGGATGACGGACACGGCGGACATGGCGTACACGACATTGAGCGGCGTGGGCGAGAGCGCCAGGCGGCCGGACGCCACGCTGAAGGTGACGGGCGAGTTCGCCTACGCCTCCGACCTGTGGATCGACGGCATGGCGTGGGGCGCGACGCTGCGCAGCCCGCACCCGTCGGCGTGGATCCGCTCGATCGACGCCGGCCCCGCGCTGAAGATCGCCGGCGTGCACGCGGTGCTCACCCACGAGGACGTCCCCGGCGAGAAGTTCTACGGCCTGGACCACAAGGACCAGCCGGTGCTGGCCGTCGACCAGGTGCGCTACCAGGGGGAGCCGGTGGCGCTGGTGGCCGCCGACCATCCCGAGACGGCCCGCCGGGCGGCCGCGGCGATCGTGGTCGAGTACGAGGTGCGCGAGCCGGTGACCGACCCGCGCCGGGCCACCGAGATCGTACGCCGCCAGCCGGTGCGGGTCGGCGACACCTTCGAGGCGGAGGTCGTGGTCACCGGCGAGTACGAGGTCGGCATGCAGGACCAGGCCTTCCTCGGCCCGGAGGCGGGCCTGGCGATCCCGGCCGAGGACGGCGGCGTGGACCTGTTCGTCGCCACGCAGTGGCTGCACGTGGACCGCGACCAGCTCGCCCCCTGCCTGGGCCTGCCGCCGGAGAAGGTACGGCTGACGCTGTCGGGCGTGGGCGGCGCGTTCGGCGCCCGCGAGGACCTGTCCATGCAGGTGCACGCCTGCATGCTGGCGCTGCGCCTCGGCCGCCCGGTCAAGATGAGCTACGGCCGCGAGGAGTCGTTCTTCGGGCACGTGCACCGCCATCCCGCCCGGATGCGCTACGAGCACGGCGCGACCAGGGACGGCAGGCTCGTCTACGTCAAGGCGGACATCCTGCTGGACGGCGGCGCGTACTGCTCGTCCTCCCCCGCCGTCGTGGGCAACGCGGCCTCGCTGGGCGTGGGCCCGTACGAGGTGCCGAACGTGGACGTCGTCGCGACCGGCGTCTACACCAACAACCCGCCGTGCGGCGCGATGCGCGGCTTCGGCGCGGTGCAGGCGTGCTACGCCTACGAGTCGCAGATGGACCGGCTGGCCGAGGCGTGCGGGCTGTCGCCGGTGGAGATCCGGGTGCGCAACGCGGTCACGCAGGGCTCGCGGCTCATCACCGGCCAGCTCATCGACTCCCCGGCGCCGCTGGCGGACATGCTGCGCGACCTGGAGGCCATGCCGCTGCCCGGCGGGCGGCCGGAAGGGGAGCTGCGGGCGCTGCCCGGCGGGGTGTCCCAGACCACGCACGGCGAGTCGGTGCGACGCGGCGTCGGCTACGGCGTCGGGATCAAGAACATCTGCTTCTCCGAGGGCTTCGACGACTACTCCACGGCCCGGGTGCGCGCCGAGCTGGTGAACGGCGAGCCGCACGTGACCGTGCACACCGCTGCCGCCGAGGTGGGCCAGGGGCTGGTCACGGTGCAGGCCCAGATCGCCCGGACGGAGCTGGGCATCGCCGACGTGACGGTGGCGACGGCGGACACCTCGGTGGGCTCGGCGGGGTCGTCGTCGGCGTCGCGGCAGTCGTACGTGACCGGTGGCGCGGTGCGGGCGGCCTGCGAGGCCGTGCGCGCGCAATTCGGCGGGCTGCCGGCGCGGGAGGCGCTGGAGCGGTACGGGCCGATCGAGGAGACCCGCGAGTACCGGCACCGGCCGACGTACCCGATGGACCCGGTGACCGGGCAGGGCGACTCGCACACGCAGCTCGCGCTGTGCGTGCACCGGGCCGTGGTGGACGTGGACGTGGAGCTGGGCCTGGTCAAGGTGGTGGAGCTGGCGGCGGTGCAGGACGTCGGCCGGGTGCTCAACCCGCAGGCGCTGGAGGGCCAGATCCACGGCGGCTCGGCGCAGGGGCTCGGGCTGGCGCTGATGGAGGAGATCCAGGTACGGGACGGCGTGGTGGCCAATCCGTCGTTCACCGACTACCTCATCCCCACGATCCTCGACATGCCGCCCATGCAACTGAAAATCCTGGAAAATCCGGATCCGGCGGCTCCGTACGGGCTGCGTGGCGTGGGCGAGCCCCCGACGCTGTCCTCGACCCCGGCCGTCGCGGCGGCCGTACGGGCGGCGACCGGGCTCCGGTTGACGCGCGTTCCGATCAGGCCGGAAGATATCGCCTTGTCTGATGAGAAGGGGCCTGACGCGAAGAATCGGGCCTGACGGGGAGGTACATCATGGGGAGCGCGCGCGAGGCCGCCGAGGCCGAGTTCCGCCGGTTCGACACCGACGGCGACGGTCTGCTGACCGCCGACGAGATCCGCAGCGCCAACGAGGCGCTGGGCGGGCAGGGCGCTACCGAGAGCGAGATCGAGGCGTTCATCAGCTCCGCCGACCGCGACGGCGACGGCACGATCGGCCTGGAGGAGTTCGTCGGGCTGGTCGGCCACGGCAGGCACGAGAAGGCGTGATCTAGCGCGGCGCCGGGTAGGCAACGGGCACTCCCCCTGATCACAAAGGGGGAAGGCGTGCTCGACCGGCTCTTCGAGCTGACCCGGCGCGAGAGCACCGTCGGCCGCGAGGTGCGTGGCGGGATCACCACCTTCATGGCGATGGCGTACATCATCCTGCTCAACCCGATCATCCTGGCAGGGGCGAAGGACGTCACGGGCGCCCAGCTCTCCATCGTGCAGCTGACCACGAGCACCGCGCTGGCGGCGGCGATCTCGACGCTGCTGATGGCGTTCGTCGGCAACGCGCCCTTCGGCCTGGCCGCCGGGCTGGGGCTCAACGCGGTCGTCGCCTACCAGGCCGCCCCCCACATGACGTGGCGTGAGGCGATGGGCCTGGTGGTGCTCGGCGGCTTCGTGATCATCCTGCTGGCCGTGACCGGCCTGCGCACCCTGATCATGAACGCCATCCCGCTCGCGCTCAAGCACGCCATCAGCGTCGGCATCGGGCTGTTCGTCGCGCTCATCGGCCTGGTGGACGCCGGGTTCGTGGCCACGGGCTCGGGCACGCCCGTGCAGCTCGGCGCCACCGGCCATCTGACGGGCTGGCCGGTCGTGATGTTCTGCTTCGGCCTGCTGCTGATGATCGCTCTGTACGCCCGCCGCACCCCGGCCGCCATCCTCATCAGCATCGTGGTGACCGCGGCACTGTCGGTGCTGGTGAACTCCGTGGCCACCGTCGATCCCCGGTCGTGGGGCGTCGTGACGCCGCGGGTGCCCGAGTCGCTGGTCGCCGCGCCGGACTTCGGGCTGGTGGGGCAGTTCGACCTGTTCGGCGGGTTCGCCAGGGCGGGGGCGCTGACCGCGGCCGTCGTGCTGTTCACGCTCGTCCTGTCGGGCTTCTTCGACGCGATGGGCACCATCATCGGCGTCAGCGACGAGGCCGGGCTCGTGGACCGCGCCGGCCAGGTGCCGCGCCTCGGCCGCATCCTGACCGTGGACGGCGTCGCCGGCATGGTGGGCGGCTCGGTCAGCGCCTCGGCGAACACCGTGTTCGTGGAGTCGGCGGCGGGCGTCGGCGAGGGCGCGCGCACCGGCCTGGCCAGCGTGGCGACCGGGGCGCTGCTCGGGCTGACGCTGCTGTTCACGCCGCTCGCCGGAGTGGTGCCCGCCGCGGCCGCCGCTCCCGCGCTGGTGCTGGTCGGGGCGCTGATGATGATGCAGAGCAGGAACGTGCCCTGGCAGGACGTGGACGTCGCCATCCCGGCGTTCCTCACCATCGCGCTGATGCCGTTCACGTACTCGATCACCAACGGGGTCGGCGCGGGCGTCATCTCCTACACCCTGATCAAGGCGGCCAGGGGCAGGTTCGCCGAGATCCCGTGGCTGCTGTGGGTGGTGTCGCTGGTGTTCCTCGCCTACTTCGCGATCGACTGGCTGGAGCGGCTGTTCGCCTGATCAGCCCATGTCGCCGCTGTTGCAGGCGACGCCGTTGCGGTCGGTGTCGGTGTACCAGGTGTATTCCGTGTGGACGCCCTTGGAGTAAGGGCCGTAGCCGTGCGCCACGGCCTCCTTGCAGGAGGCGTAGCGCGGGTCGTTGCCGCCGCGGCCGGTGTCGGAGGCAGGGCTCGTGACGCCGGGAGAGGTCGCGGCGCCCGGCTGCGTCCCCGACGAGGCGGGCGGGGTCGCGGGCGGCGTGGCGGGCGGAGTGGTCGGCGGGGTCGCGCCGGGGTCGGTCCCGGGGTCGGTCCCGGGGTCGGTGCCCGGCGGGGAGGCGGCGGGCGAGGCGCCCCCGGACGGCCCGAGCAGCCGCGTGGTCAGGGCGTCGGCCTCCTCCTTGGTGAACCCGGCGATGCGCAGGCTGTCGCCGCTCATCGGCTCGGTCACGACAGGCGCGGCCACCACCGTCTTGGGCTGCTCGGGCTCGGCGGGGGCGAGCACGACGGCGAGCTGCCGCTGGTCGGGCTCCAGCTCGTCGACGAGCTCGACCAGCTTGTCCTTGAACCCGGCGGCGACGGCGATGCGGACGGAGTATTGGCCGTCCTTCTCCCTGATCGGCTCGATGCGCTGCACCGACAGGACGGTGACGCCGTCCTCCAGGAGGTAGCAGGTGCGCTGCTCCTCGTCGAGCACGGCCTGCTCGCCGGGGCACGGCGCGGGCTTGGTGTCCTTGACCGGGGCGAAGTGCAGCGGCACCGCCAGCCTGACCGGCGGGGCGCCGCCGAGCAGCGGCTGGTCGGGGTTCTTGGTCATCAGGACCGCGACAGTGCCGAGCACGCCGGCGACGAGCACCACCAGCACGAGCGAGACGATCAGCACGATGGTGGTGAGTCTGCTGGCCTGCGGCTCCTCCGGATCCGCGGGGGGCTGCGCTTCCGGCTTGTCCATCGATGACGTTCCCATCCTGACGTTCGGGCCGCGGAGAGCCTATCGAGGACCGGCCGGGGCAAGGTAATCATGACGGATCGCGGATTGACCGCAAAATCGGCGCGGACGGAAGGCGATCGATGAAGATCGGTGTTCCCGTAGAGGTCAAGAACAGCGAATACCGGGTGGCGTTGACGCCGGCGGGCGTGCACGAGTTCGTCCGCCACGGCCACCAGGTCCACGTCGAGCGCGGCGCCGGCGAGGGGTCGGCGATCCCCGACGCGGACTTCGCCGCGGCGGGCGCGGTCATCGTCCCGGAGGCCGACGAGGTGTGGGGCGCGGCCGACCTGGTGCTGAAGGTCAAGGAGCCGGTCGCCGAGGAGTACCACCGGTTGCGCAAGGGCCTGGTGCTGTTCACCTACCTCCACCTGGCCGCCTCCCGGCCGTGCACGCGGGCGCTCCTGGACTCGGGGTGCACGGCGGTCGCGTACGAGACCGTCCAGACGGCGAACGGCGCGCTGCCGCTGCTGGCCCCCATGTCGGAGGTCGCGGGCCGGCTGGCGCCGCAGGTCGGCGCCTACCACCTGATGCGCTCGGCGGGCGGCCGGGGCGTGCTGATGGGCGGCGTGTCCGGCGTGCACGCGGCGCACGTCGTCGTCATCGGGGCGGGCGTGTCCGGCATGAACGCCGCCGCCATCGCCCTCGGCATGCAGGCCGAGGTGCTGCTCCTGGACAGCAACATCGACAAGCTGCGCCAGGCCGACCTCATCTACCAGGGCCACTGCCAGACGGTCGCGTCGAACACGCTGGAGATCGAGCGGGCCGTGACGGAGGCCGACCTGGTGATCGGCGCGGTGCTGGTGCCCGGCGCCAAGGCGCCCAAGCTGGTGACCAACGACCTGGTCGCGCGGATGAAGCCGGGCTCGGTGCTGGTGGACATCTCGATCGACCAGGGCGGCTGCTTCGAGGACTCCCGGCCGACCACGCACGAGGAGCCGACCTACCGGGTGCACCGGTCGCTGTTCTACTGCGTGGCCAACATGCCGGGGGCGGTGCCGCACACCTCGACGTTCGCGCTGACCAACGTCACGTTGCCGTACGCGCTGGCCATCGCCGACCTCGGCTGGCGGCGGGCCATGCGTGAGGACCCGGCGCTGGCCCGCGGCCTGAGCACGCACGAGGGGCAGCTGACCAGCGAGCCCGTGGCCGAGGCGCACGGGCTGGAATGGACGCCGGCGCGGGACGTGCTCGGCTGAGCACGTCCCGCGCCGGCGGTCGTCCTTACGGGCTACTGCTGCGACGGGCTGGCCGACGGCTTGAGCGTCTCCATCGGGGTGTTCTGCTGGCCCGTGGGCTCGGGCGGCAGCGGGGCCTCGTCGGCCGTGGTGGTGATGGCGTCGGGGCCGCCGCAGGTCGCGCCGGGCTCCGGCGTGTCGGCGCCGTTCTGGTAGCGCTTGATGAAGGCGGCCAGCTTGGGGTCGGCCGGGTCGGTCACCTTGAGCTGGTGGCCCCAGGAGGACACGACGATCGGCGAGGGCAGGTTGGGGAACGGGCTCATCAGCATGTAGTCCTGCTGGCCCGTGGACGAGGCGATCTCCTTCAGCTTGTCGACCTGGGCCTTCGGCAGGTCGGGCCGGTAGGTGATCCAGGCCGCGCCGTGCTCCAGCGAGTGGACGGCGTGCTCGGGGTGGATCGGCTTGTCGTAGATCCCGCACTGCTGCCAGTAGTTGTTGTGCTGGCCGCCGACCGGCGGGGTCTCCTTGTAGGAGACCGGGGTCCAGACGTGCTCACCGGCTTCGTACTTGGCGCTCGTGACGGCGTCCAGCGAGGTCTCACGGGCCTGCTTCACCAGGTAGAAGCCCACCAAACCGACCAGGACGACGATGATCAGCCCGCCCGTGCCCCACATGAGCAGCGCGGCGCGGCGTTGTTTGCGCTTCTGGTCGGCCCGCATCTTCTGCAGATGCTCGCGCCGCGCCTGCGCCTTCTCCTTCGTCATCGTTCCTCCATCGGCGTACCAACAGGGGTCACCTTATGCCCTTCCGGCGTATGCGGAGAATAAGGCGGGCGTAAGGGAGGGATCTCAGGTTCGCCCCCAGGTGGGTACGCTGGACGCGTCATGGACAAGCCCCTCAGGAACCCCGTGCTCATCGTCTGCGGCGTGCTGGTGCTCGCCGCGGCGGCCTATCTGCTGTTCGGTCGCTCGGGCACGCCCGGCGACTCCTCACCGGAGGCCGGTTTCGCCCGCGACATGGCCGTGCACCACGCGCAGGCCGTCGACATGTCCTTCGTCGTCAGGGACAAGCGGCCCGCCAAGGAGATCTCCAGCCTGGCCTTCGACATCATCAACACGCAGGCCAACCAGCGAGGCATGTTCCTCGGCTGGCTGCAGCAGTGGGGGCTCGACCAGGCGGGCCACGACAGGCCGATGGCGTGGATGAGCGGCCACGGGCACGGCGCCGCGACGTACACAGCGGGGCCCGCCGCCGCGAGCACGGGCCTGATGCCCGGCATGGCCTCCCCGGAGGAGCTGGCCAGGCTCAAGGCGGCCGACGGCACACAGGCCGAGGTGCTGTTCCTGCAGCTCATGATCCGCCATCATGAGGGCGGGGTGGAGATGGCCGAGGGCCTGCTCGACCTGTCGACCCGGCCCGAGGTGGTGAACATGGCGCAGAAGATCGTCCAGGGGCAGAGCAGCGAGATCAAGCTGATGACCGACCTGCTGCGCCAGCGCGGCGCGCAGCCACTCCCCTCGATCCTGCAGCCGAAGTAGGCGGGCGCGCCCGGGGTGGACGCTGACGCCGTGGTGGTCGGCTCCGGGCCCAACGGGCTCGTCGCCGCCGTCACGCTGGCCCGCGCCGGACGCCGGGTGCTGCTGCTGGAGGCGGCCGACCGGTTCGGCGGCGCGCTCCGCTCCGGTGAGCTGACCCTGCCCGGCCGGGTGCACGACTTCGGCGCGACCGTCATGGCGATGGCCCTCGCCTCCCCCGCCTTCCGCGGGCTGGAGCTGAAGGGCGTGGAGTTCGTCCATCCAACCGTGCCCGCCGCCCATCCGCTGGACGGCCGCCCGGCGGTGCTGGTGCACCGCGACCCCGTACGCACCGCGGCGGGGCTCGGCCGCGACGGGCGTGCCTGGCTGGCGACCGTCGGCGCGACCGCGCGGGCCGGGCTGCCGCTGGTGGAGCTGCTGCTCAAGCCGCTCGGGCCGTGGGGCGGCGTGCCGCCGGCGGCGTTCGCGGGGGCGGCGGCGTTCGGGGCGGCGGCGCTGCTGCCCGCCACCACGTTCGCGCGGCGGGCCTTCCGCACGACGGAGGCGCGGGCGGTGCTCGCCGGCATGGCCGCGCACTCCGTCCTCGACCTGCGCTCCCCCGTCAGCGCCGGCTACGGCCTGCTGCTGGCGTCCCTGGCCCACTCGGTGGGCTGGCCGCTGGTGCGGGGCGGGTCGCAGGTGCTGGCCGACGCGCTGGTGGCCGAGCTGCGCGCGCTGGGCGGCGAGGCCGTCACCGGGCACCGGGTGCGGCGGCTGGCCGAGGTGCGCGCCCCCGTGGTCGTGCTCGACGTGACGCCCCGGCAGCTGCTCTCCATGGCGGACCTGCCGGCCGGCTACCGGCGGCGGCTGGAGCGCTACCGCTACGGCCCCGGGGTGTTCAAGCTCGACTGGGCGCTGGACGGGCCGGTGCCGTGGCGGGATCCGGCGGTCGCCGGGGCGGGCACGGTCCACCTCGGCGGGACGCTGGAGGAGATCGCGCTCAGCGAGGCGGAGGCGGCCGCCGGGCGGGTGTCGCCGCGGCCGTACGTGCTGGTGGTGCAGCCGTACGCGGCCGACCCGACGCGGGGCGGGCACACCCTGTGGGCCTACTGCCACGTCCCGAACGGCTCGCGCGCCGACCTGACCCGCGCCGTCGAAGCCCAGATCGAGAGGTACGCCCCCGGCTTCCGCGACCGAGTGCTGGCCCGGCACGCCATGGGCCCGGCCGAGCTGGAGGCGTTCGACCCCAACCTGGTGGGCGGCGACATCTCCGGCGGGCTGTCCAGCCTCACGCAGTTCCTGCGCCGCCCGGTGTGGTCCCCGGCGCCGTGGCGCACCCCGCTGCCGGGGGTGTTCCTGTGCTCGGCGTCCACGCCGCCGGGCGGCGGGGCGCACGGCATGGGCGGCTGGCAGGCCGCCCGGCTGGCCCTGCGCCCCTGACCGCGGGGCTCAGCCGGCCTGTGTACGAGGTGAGGCCGCCATCTCCTCGGCGACCGCCGCGGCGAAGGCGTCCACGTCGGCCTCGGTGGTGTCGAAGGCGCACATCCAGCGGACCTCGCCGGTGGCCTCGTTCCAGGTGTAGAAGCGGAAGCGCTTCTGCAGGCGCTCGGTGACGTCGGGCGGCAGGACGGCGAAGACCGCGTTGGCCTCGACCGGCCGGGGCAGGACGACGCCGGGGATGTCGCGGACGGCGTCGGCCAGCCGCCGCCCCATGGCGTTGGCCTGGCGGGCGTTGCGCAGCCACAGGTCGCCGGCGAGCAGCGCCTCGAACTGCGCCGAGACGAAGCGCATCTTCGACGACAGCTGCATGAACGTCTTGCGGATGTAGTCGACGCCGCTCGCCGCCTCGGGGTTGAGCACGACGACGGCCTCGCCGTACAGCAGCCCGATCTTGGTGCCGCCGAAGGAGAGCACGTCCACGCCGGCGTCGGTGGTGAGCGCCCGCATGGGCACGTCGAGTGCGGCGGCGGCGTTGGTGAGGCGGGAGCCGTCGAGGTGGACGAGCAGCCCCCGCTCGTGGGCGTGCGCGCAGAGGGCGGCGAGCTCGCCGGGTGTGTAGAGGGTGCCGAGCTCGGTGGTGTTCGACACCGACACCACGCGCGGCTGCGCGCGGTGCACGTCGCCGAAGCCCCACGCCTGCCGGTCGACCAGCTCGGGGGTGAGCTTGCCGTCCGGCGTGGCCACGGGCAGGAGCTTGATCCCGGCCGTGACCTCGGGGGCGCCGCCCTCGTCGGTGTTGATGTGGGCGGTCTCGGCGCAGATGACCGCCTCCCACGGGCGGGTCATCGCCCGCAGGGAGACGACGTTCGCGGCGGTGCCGTTGAAGACGGGCCACGCCTGCGCCTGCTCGCCGAAGTGGCGGCGGAAGACGTCCTGCAGCGCCTCGGTGTAGGCGTCCTCGCCGTAGGCGATCTGGTGGCCGCCGTTGGCCGTGGCGATGGCCTGCAGGATCTCCGGGTGGACGCCGGCGTAGTTGTCGCTGGCGAACGCCTTGAGATGGGGGTCGTGCCGGGGGATCAAGAGGTGAGGTCCAATCGGGTGCCGTTGAGCTCGGCGGCGGGGCGGTCGTAGAGTCCGCCGATCGCCGCGGCGAGGTCGTTGACGTCGGTGAAGCCGGCGAAGCGGGCCTGCGGCTTGGCGGCCCGCATGGCGTCGTTGACGAGGGCCTTGACGACGAGGACGACGGCCGCCGAGGAGGTGCCGGACAGCGCGTCGGCCAGGGAGAGCGTCCACGCCTCCGCCGCCGCCTTGGCCGCGGAGTAGGCCGCGCCGCCGGCGGACGGCTTCTCGGCGGCCTTGGCCGAGACGATCACGAAGCGGCCGTTGTCGCTGCGGCGCAGCAGCGGCTCGAAGGCCAGCGAGACGTGCTGGAGGGTGCGGATCAGCAGGTCGTGCAGCGCGTCCCAGTCGTCGAGCGAGGTCTCGGCGAAGGAGGCGGACCCGCGCCAGCCGCCGACCAGGTGGACCACGCCGTCGACGCGGCCGTGCTCGCGCTCGACGCGCTCGGCGAGCCGCTGGACGGCGGCGCGGTCGAGCAGGTCGACGTCGTCCTTGTCGACGCCGATGACGGTGTGGCCGTCCTTGCGGAAGTGCGCCGTCACGGCCTCGCCGGTGGGGCCGCCGGCCCCCGTCACCAAGATGATCATGCGCGCAGCCCCTTAGTCGATTCGACGACGTCCGTCAGCTTACGACGCAGTGCCTCGTAGAACATGCTCAGGGGGAACTCGTCCGGCAGGACCGCGTCCACCTTGGCCTTCTGCTCCTCCGGCAGCGCCGCGACGCCCTTGGCCCAGACGGACGCCGGGTGCGGGGCCACGTAGGCGCTGACCAGCTCGTGGGCGGCCAGCCAGTGGGCGAGCTTGGACCGGTCGATGCTGTCGCGGTAGAGCTTCTCCACCTCGCCGCGCAGGTCGGCCACGCCGTCGGCGACGCGCGCCCAGTCGATCGACAGCCGGTTGTCGGTCCAGCGGATGACGTCGTTGCGGTGCAGGTAGGCGAACAGGAGCTGGCCGCCGAGCCCGTCGTAGTTGCGCACCCGGTCACCGCTGATGGGGAAGCGGAACAGCCGGTCGAACAGGACGGCGTGCTGGACGTAGCGGGCGTGCGGCACGCCCTCGCGCTCCAGCTTCACCGCCTCGCCGAACGCGGTCAGGTCGCAGCGCAGCTCCTCCAGCGAGTACAGCCAGTACGGCATCCGCTGCTTGATCATGAACGGGTCGAACGGCAGGTCGCCGTGGCTGTGCGTACGGTCGTGGACGAGGTCCCACAGCACGAAGGTGTCCTCGGCGAGCTGCTGCGAGGCCAGCAGCCGGGCGGCGTCCGGCGGCAGGTCCAGCTTGAGCGTCTCGGCCGCCGCCGCCGAGACCCGGCGGAAGCGCGCGGC
Source organism: Nonomuraea sp. LP-02 (assembly GCF_036289125.1). Taxonomy (NCBI): domain Bacteria; kingdom Bacillati; phylum Actinomycetota; class Actinomycetes; order Streptosporangiales; family Streptosporangiaceae; genus Nonomuraea; species Nonomuraea sp. LP-02. Next base: position 3,374,135 of record NZ_JAXCLK010000001.1, read on the forward strand.
CTCGCGGTCGGCGAAGATGCCGCCCCAGGTGAAGCGGGCCGGCGTCTGCCGCACCGCGACGGTCTCGGGGAAGAGCACGGCCGAGTGGGTGTCGTAGCCGGAGGTGAAGTCCTGGAAGGCGATCGGCACGAACATCGGGTTGTCGTAGCCGCCCGCCTCCAGCCGGGCCAGCCAGTCCGGCCAGATCGTCCGGATCCAGACGGCCTCCAGGTTGCGGCTGGGGTTGCCGTTCTGGGTGTACATCGGGAAGACGACCAGGTGCTCCAGTCCGTCCACGCGCTGGGTGTCGGGGTGGAACAGGTCGAGCGAGTCGAGGAAGTCGGGGACGCCGAGCCCGGACGCGGCCCACGTGGCGAGGTCCGCCCGGACCGCCTCCAGGTACGCGGCGTCGTGCGGGAAGTGCGGCGCCAGCTCGCCGACGGCGGCGCCGATGCGCTCGACCAGCACGGCGGCCCGCTCCTTGGCCTCCTCCGGCACCGAGCCGTCCTTGACCTGCAGCGGCCGCAGCTCCTCCACGATGTCCTTGAGCCGGCCGAACAGCTCCGCCTTCGCAGCGTCGCGGGCGCCGGCCGCCGCGCGGTCCTCGGGGACGCGGGCGGCCCAGGTGACGACGTTGCCCCAGAGGACGCGGTGGTCGTAGTCGTCGATCGAGTCGTCGCCGAACAGGTCGGAGTCGGCGAACGCGACGACCCTGCCCTGCCCGTGCCGCACGGCCACCGCGAGCGGCGCGCCCGCCGGGTCGGCCGTGGCGGAGGTGGTGAACAGCACCGTGGCGTCGCGGCCCGGCTCCACGGTCAGCACGCCGCTGCGGTAGAAGCAGGCGTCCCGCACGCCGGCGAGCAGGCCGCCGGCGGTGGCGCGCTCGGCGCGTACCCAGGTGGCGACGCCCTGGTGGGCGTGGCCGGGGTCACGGACCGTGGTGTGGCCGACGCCGAGGCCGAAACGGGCGAGCAGGTCGTGCAGGTTGTTGCCGTACTTGTCCTGCTCCTCCTCGGCCAGCACGACGAGCCCGCCGCCGGCGGCCACGTACGCCTCGACGGCGTCGAGCTCCTCGGCGGACAGAACGGGGCTGCCCTGGCCGGTGGTGCGCTCCCAGCGCTCGCCCGAGGGGTGCGCGATGACCAGCACGTCCTGCTCGGCGAGGACGTCAGGTTGGAGCGTTCCCGTGGTGCGGGCGGTCACCGTGTGCCCGAGATGGCGCAGCAGCTCCGCCGCCCGCGCGTAGCTGTTGTCATCGGGATGGGCGGGGTTGATGGCCTCGGCCACCTCGCGCCGCACGGTCCACGACTCGCTGTGGGCCTCGTCGAACAGCACCCGGGGGAACGCGCGCATGAAATATCTCCTGTATCGACCGCCTTATGCCGAAAAATATACACATATGGGGTGACGTCTGCATACAACCTCAGGCCGCGCCCGGCCGGACGACCCCCGACTCGTACGCGAACACCACCGCCTGCGCCCGGTCGCGCAGGGACAGTTTCATGAGCACCCGCGCCACGTGCGTCTTCACCGTCGCCTCCCCCACGAACAGCTCGCCCGCGATCTCGGCGTTGGTCAGGCCGCGCGCCAGCAGCCGCAGCACCTCCAGCTCGCGCGGCGTCAGCTCGCCCAGCATCGGCGACGGCTTCGGCTCGGCCCGCCCGGCGAACGTGGCGATCACCCGGCTGGTCACCGCCGGGTCGAGCAGCGCGTCGCCCGCGTGCACCACCCGGATGGCCTCCAGGAGCTGCTCCGGCGGCGAGACCTTCAGCAGGAACCCGCTGGTGCCGGCGCGCAGCGCCGCGTAGAGGTTCTCGTCGGTGTCGAACGTCGTCAGCGTGATGACCTTCGGCGGCGACGGCGTGTCGAGCAGCTCCTTGGCCGCCGACAGCCCGTCCAGCCGGGGCATCGAGATGTCCATGAGGACGATGTCCGGGCGCGTGCGCCGCGCCACGGAGATCGCCTCCCGCCCGTCGGCCGCCTCGCCGACGACTTCCATGCCGGGGTCGCTGTCGACGACCATGCGCAGCCCGGCCCTCACCATCGCCTGATCGTCCGCGATGACTATGCGTATGCCCACAGCCGGAGGGTAGACTCCGGGCATATGCCTTGAATACCCAGGTCAAGCCGGGCACAAGTCAGTTCCAAGTCACGAGACCCGCTCATGAGACCTGGATGCTCTGTCTGAAGCGGGCCTGGGTCGCGTCGTCGCAGTTCGACTTGGCGCAGAAGTACATCACGAGCATGTTCTTGGGCTGCCGGGCGATCACGTAGCTGACGAAGCCGAGCCGCGCGCCGCTCGACTGGTCGATGATGGAGCCGTCGAAGCGGGTGGCCGGCTTGTTGCCCGCCTGGTCCTGCACCGGCTTGCCCACGTCGACCGTGCCGGGCAGCAGGGAGTCCATCTTGGCCTTCATCGAGTCGGAGTCGCCGGCCGGATCCAGGGTGTCGGAGATCTGCACGTACACGCCGGAGGCGCCCTCCGGGTCGTCGGCGATCACCTGCGAGATCGCCGACCAGTCGGCGCCGGGACCGGCCACGAACAGCGACTCGAACTCCGTCGCGTGCGGCGAGGCCACGGCGAACAGGTCCCGGTGGGTGCGCGCCGTCCAGTCACCGGGGTAGTCGAAGGCGACCGGCGCGGCCGGGCTGGGCTGGTAGCGGGTCCAGGTGTCGCCGCGGTGGCTGAAGACGATGAACGCCACCAGCGCCAGCGCGGCGACGGCGGCTACCAGCGTGACCGCCACGATCGGCACCCGGCCGGGGCGCTTGCCACGGGCGGCGGGCCTGGTGGCCGGCGCGGGGGCGTAGGTTCCCGGGCTGGGGTGCGGGCCGGACGGCGGGCCTCCGTACGGATAGGAGTGCGGCCCGGACGAGCCCGGCACGGAGTGCGGGCCCGAGCCAGGCCCCGCGCCCGGGATCGAGCCCGGGATCGAGCCCGGATTTGAACGCGGCCCGGAGGAACCGGGCACGGAGTAAGGGCCGGAGTGCGGGCTCGTCCCGGGGCGCGGCACCAGGCCGCCGCCCAGCAGCGCGTCGGGGTCGGCCTGGGGGCCGCTGATCGCGTCGCGGAGCTCGGTGACGAACTCGGTGCAGGTGGCGTAGCGCTGCTCGGGCGCCTTGGCCAGCGCCCGCGTCATCACGGCGTCCACCTGCGGCGGCAGCTCGGGCCTGATGTGCGTCAGCGGCACGGGCTGCTCGGCGAGGTGCGCCCAGAGCAGCGCGATGTCGTTCTCCCGCTGGAACGGCAGCCGCCCCGACAGCGCCTCGTAGACCACGCAGGCCAGCGCGTACTGGTCGCAGCGCCCGTCGATGTGCTCCTTGTTGATCTGCTCGGGCGACATGTACCGGGGCGTGCCGATGAACTGGTCGGTCTGGGTCAGCCCGGAGATGGACGAGCGGTGCTTGGTGATGCCGAAGTCGGTGAGGTAGACGTGGTCGCCGGCCAGCAGGATGTTGGCCGGTTTGACGTCGCGGTGGATGAGGTCATGGGCGTGGGCGGCGTCGAGCGCGGCGGCCACCTGCGCGAAGATGCGGTTGGCCGGGCCGAGCGGGAGCGGCCCCCGGTCGTGGATGAAGCGGCGCAGGTCGAGGCCGTCCACGTAACGCATGGCGATGTAGAGCACGCCGTCGGCGTCGGCGTTGGCCTCGTAGATCGGGATGATGTTGGGGTGCTCGATGCTGGCGACGGTCCTGGACTCCAGGATGAACCGCTGCCTGAACCGGTCGTCGACGCTGAGCACCGGGTTGAGGATCTTCAGCGCGACGCGGCGGCTCAACCGGGGGTCGAGCGCCAGGTAGACGACGGCCATGCCGCCCTTGCCGACGACGTCCTCGATGTAGTACCCGGCCACCTCCTGGCCGATGAGCGATCTGTCGTTCAAGTGCATCACGTCTCGATGGGGTGACCGCAGTAGCCGCAGAAGCGGTGGCCGGCGCCCAGCCTCATGCCACAGGAAACGCAGTACTTCATCGGGCCCTCCTGCGCCGTCAGCACCTGCTGCTGCTGCGGGACCACCTGGAACGGCTGGGAGCGCCGGACGACGACGGTCTGGTTGGCGCCTTCGTCGAACGCGGGGCCGGTCGCAAGCGGTGGCGGCAGTTCTTCCGTACGTCTGTCAGGAGCGCGGCGGCGCCACAGCAGATACGCCCCGCCGCCCGCGGCGAGGAAGAGCGCGCCCGCCGCCACCAGGAACGGCCACAGCGGCCGGGAGGAGGAGGCCGGGGGCGCGGCGAGCTGCTTGGTGCCCTGGTCCTCGGGGCCGCCGCGCTTGGCCAGCGTGGTCTTGAGCAGGTTGGCGGCCACCACGTCGCCGGGGTAGAGCTCCAGCACGCGCTGGAAGCCCGGCGCGGCCTCGGTGTAGTACTTGGTGTGGTAGCGGGCGAGCGCCGCCTCGAACGCGGTGTCGATGGCTCCGCGGCGCGGCGTCACCTTGGCCTGGGTGAGGACGTTCAGGACCTCGCGGACCCCGAGCATCTTGCCTTCCTTGCCGCCGCCGATGAGCAGGCCGATGACGTGGCCGTCCTTGTCGCCGATGACCGGCGCGCCCACCATGCCCTTGTCGGCCATGGCGCCCAGCTCGACCGGCTCGTCCACCTTCTTCTCCGGGTCGGCGAACGGCCGGCCGTTCTGGCCCTTGCCGCCGCCCTGCCCGAGGTGGGCGATCGTGACGCTGTGCTGGACGTCCGGGCCGGGGCGGCCGAGGAAGCCCGCGATGTTGGTGGGCGAGCCCACCTGGTCGGGCACCTTGTCGGCCAGCGGCGCGGTCGGCATGCCGACGCCGGTCGCGGGGGTCAGCGGCACCAGCACCGCGGGGTCGTCGGGGTCGGGGCCGGCCTTGATGCACTTGACCTTGTAGCCGTCGGCGCTGGCCGGGGTGACGTTGGGGTACGCGGTGATCTCGGTCGTGACGTCGATGATGCAGGTGGCGGTGTCGGTCTTGGGCGGGTAGCACTCCTGCAGGTGGTGGTTGAGCTGGTCGTCGGAGAGCTTGTGCTTCTTGTAGTCGGCCGGGATCTTCACCTTGTGGTGCTCGGCGAAGATCCGGTTGGCGGCGTAGACGGCGACGTCGTCGGGGTTGACCGCCAGGCGGCGGAGGCCGACGACGGTGCCGTCGGGGTTGACGACCGTGCCGGTGCCCGAGGCGAAGGGGATGTCGTAGGACCGCTCCACGTGTTTCAGCTCGCCGATGTGGTCGAGCAGGGTGATCTCCACGTGGGAGACCGCTTCCAGGCGCACCACGGCGGGGGTGACCAGGTCCGTGATGCCGCTGGGGTGGTCGTGGGCCGCGACCGGCGCGGCGGTCAGGAACACCGCTGCCGCCATCGCCGCGAGGGCACCGAGAAGAGCTGTGAGGCGCGCCATCTCTCCGCTCCCAACACAAGGACTAGGACCAGCGTCCCAATCACCCGTCGTAAGTCAATAGACCACTACGTAGACAAGCGCTTGCTAGGGGGCGTAGCGTACCCGGGTGGCCTACTCGATCGGCGTCGATGTCGGCGGCACCTTCACCGATGTGGTCCTTCGAGATACGTCCGGCGCGATTTCCGTGGCCAAGTGCTTGAGTACCCACTACGACCCCATCGCGGGAATCGTGGCGGGCGTTACGCGGGCCCTCGGTGACCGGGATCCCGCGCAGGTCACGCGGGTGGTGCACGCCACGACGCTGGCCACCAACGCGGTGCTGGAGCGGACCGGCGTACGTGTCGCCTATGTCACGACTCAGGGCTTTCGTAGCGTCGTGCCGCTCGGCCGTTACGCCCGCGTCGAGGAGGACCGCTACGACCTCCGCTTCACCCCGCCCCCTCCCCCGGTCGCGCCCGAGGACTGCTTCGAGGTGACCGAGCGCGTCTCGGCGCGCGGCGAGGTCCTGACGCCCCTCGACGACGCGTCCGTACGCCGGGTCGCCGCCGAGATCGCCCGGCGCGGCATCGGCTCGGCCGCCGTGTGCCTGCTGCACGCCTACGCGAACCCCGCCCACGAGCGGCGGGTCGCGGAGATCCTGCGCGCGTCGGTGCCGTCGGTGGTGACCAGCTCGGAGGTGTGGCCGGAGATCCGCGAGTACGAGCGCGCCACCACCACCATCATGTCCGCCTACGTCGGCCCGCTCATGGCCTCCTACCTGTCCCGGCTGCGCGAACGGCTGGCCGCGCTCGGGATCCGCGCGCCCGTCCACGTCATGGAGTCCGGGGGCGGCGTCGTCTCCGCCGAGCTGGCCGCGCGGCGGGCGGTGGCCACGATCGAGTCGGGGCCGGCGGCCGGGGTGCTGGCGGCGGCCGGGGCCGGGTTCGCCGACGCGATCTCGTTCGACATGGGCGGGACCACCGCCAAGGCGTGCGTGGTGCGCGGCGGGCGGCCGGAGATCACGCACGAGTTCCACGTCGGCGGCAAGGGCAGCTTCGGCGGGCGGCGGGCGGGCACCGGCGTGCCGATCAGGACCCCGGCCATCGACCTGGCGGAGGTGGGCGCGGGCGGCGGCAGCGTGGCCTGGCTGGACCCGGCGGGAACGCTGCGCGTCGGGCCGCGCTCGGCCGGGTCGTCCCCGGGCCCCGCCTGCTACGGGCTGGGCGGCGCGGAGCCCACGGTCACGGACGCCAACCTGGTGCTTGGCTACCTCTCCTCCGCCTCGATCCCGCTGACGCCGGCCCTCGCGGAGGAGGCGCTCGACCGGCTCGCCGGGCCGCTCGGCGTGGCGCGGGAGGAGGCGGCGCGGGCGGTGCACGAGATCGTGAGCGCCGCGATGGCCTCCGCCGTGCACGTCGTGACCGTGCAGCGGGGCATCGACCCGCGCGGCTTCGCCCTGGTGGCCTTCGGCGGGGCGGGGCCCATGCACGCGGCGCGGGTGGCCGAGCGGTTCGGGATCGCGACGGTCGTGGTGCCCGCCCACTGCGGGGTGGCCTCGGCGGCGGGGCTGCTGGCCGGCGACCTCGCCACCGAGCGGGTCCGTTCCCGGCTGGACGCGGGCGACCCCGAGCCGATCTTCGCCGGGCTCGTGGCGGAGGCGGCGGCCGATCTGGGGGTGTCGCCGGCGGATCCGGAGGTGCGGGTGGAGCGGTCGGTGGACGTGCGCTTCCTCGGCCAGTCGCACGACCTCACGGTGGCCTGGTCGCCGTCCCGCGACGAGCTCGCCGCCCGTTTCGCCGCGCGGTACCGGCAGGTGTACGGGATCGCGCAGCGCGGCGAGATCGAACTGGTCGGCTACCGCGTCCGGATCACCGCCCCCGCGTCGGCCCGCGCCCATCCGCCGTCCGCTCCCGTGGCGCGCTCCGGCGCGGCCGGGAGTCGCAGGGCGTACTTCGCCGAGTGCGGCGGTTATGTCGAGGTTCCCGTGCACACCCGGGCGAGCCTGCCGGAGCGGCTGCCCGGTCCGGCGATCGTCGAGGACGCCGAGTCCACGATCGTGGTCCCGCCCTCCTGGACCGCCGCCCCCGCCCCCGCCGGCGCGGTCCACCTCACCCGGGGAGGCCGCGCGTGAGCGACGCCCTGACCGCCGAGGTGCTGCGCAACGCGCTGGTCGTGGCCGCCGAGGAGGCCAGCATCGTCGTGGTGCGCTCGGCGTACTCGACGTTCATCGTGGAGGGGTCCGACGCCTCGGCGGCCGTCCTGGACGCCCGCGGCCGGCTGGTCGCGCAGTCCATGGCCACCACGCTCATGAACAGCATGGCGCTGCGCACCGCGCTGCCCGAGCTGCTCGCCGACCTCCCGCCCGAGACGATGCGGCCCGGCGACGTGTACGCGCTCAACGACGCCTACCGGGGCGGCGTCCACACCAACGACCTGCTGGTCTACCGGCCGGTGTTCGTCGGGGGCGCGCCGGCGTACTTCACCGCCACCATGATCCACGTCTCCGACCTCGGCGGGCTGTCGGCGGGCGGCATGGCCCCGCTGGCCACGGACATCTTCCTGGAGGGCCTGCAGCTCCCGCCCGTCCGCCTGGCCACCGAGGCGGGACTGGACCCGGCGATCGAGGCCGTGCTGCGGGCCAACAGCCGCACCCCGGACAAGGTCATGGGGGACGTCCGCGCGCTCGTCGCCGGGACGGCGGTGGCCGCCGCCCGCCTGGAGGCGCTGCTGGCCGAGCACGGCGAGAAGGGGCTGGCGGCGGGCATCGAGGACTACCTCGACCACACCGAGGCCCGCACCCGCGCCTCGCTCGCGGAGTTGCCCGAGGGGCGCTACGCGGCGGCGTACCCGATCGACGACGACGGGATCGACCTCGGAAGGACGCACGACGTGCGGGTCACGGTCACCCTCGGGGAGGGCCGCGCCGTGCTCGACTTCGCCGGCACCGGCCCGCAGGTGCCGGCCGCGATCAACGCCTCGGCCTCGCAGTCGCTGGCCGCCGCCGTCTTCGCGATCCGCTGCTTCCTCGACCCGGCGATCCCCATGAACGACGGCTGCCTGCGCGCGATCGAGGTCCGCCTGCCGGAGGGGTCGCTGCTGAACGCCCGCTCGCCGTACCCGTGCGGCGGCCGGTACGTCCCGATCTACGCCGCCATGGAGGCCGTGTTCCAGGCGATGTCGGACGCGGTGCCCGAGCGCGCGATCGCGGCCAGCGGGATCCTGCAGCCGTTCTCGATCGCGGCGGTGGGGGCGCCGTACTGGATCCACCTCGCCTACGACTTCGGCGGGGTGGGCGCGCGGCGCGGGCTGGACGGCCCGGACGCGACCGGCGTGCACTTCGGCGTCGGCCGCAACTCGGTGCCGCAGGCCGAGCCCGTGGAGAGCCGCTGCCCGCTCGTCGTGGAGTCCATCGAGACGGTCCCGGACTCGGGCGGTCCTGGCCGGTGGCGGGGCGGGCTCGGCTCGCGCACGGTCTACCGTTTCCTCGCCGACTGCCATGTCACCACCCGGGGCGACCGCCTGCGCCTGCCTCCCCCGGGTCGCGACGGCGGCCTGCCCGGCCGGCTCGGCGGCTTCTACCGGCGGCGACGCGACGGCAGCACGGAACGGCTCGCCTCGAAGGTGAACAACGTGCGTTTCGCCGCCGGGGAGGCATTCGTGGTGGAGACCACGGGCGGCGGCGGCCTCGGCCCGCCCGCCGAGCGGGACCGGGAGGCGGTCCGCGCCGACCTCGCGGCGGGCCGGGTGACGGCGAGGGGCGCGGCCGAGGACTACGGTCTCGACCCGTCCGCCGGGGTGAGGTGACGCAGCCGCCACGCCTCGGCGCCGCGCCGGACCGCGGTGTGGACGGCACGCGCGGCCCGCGCGCCCCACTCCGAGCGCGGCCCGCCGAACAGTTCCTGTGGCCCGCCGGCGGGCACGGCCACGCAGACCGCGTCGGAGGCCGTGCCCGTGCCCGCGTAGCCGGTCTCGACCAGCGCCTGGGTCTTGGCCTCCGTCACCGTCATCACCAGGTTGACCAGGGCGGCGTCGGTCATGGCGACCGGCAGCGCGGCCACGATGTTGACGGTGCCGACCCTGACCGGGGCCAGCTCGGGATCGGCGGCGCCGTCGGGCGCGGCGGCCCAGGTGGGGACGCGCAGCCCCACGGTCGCCCAGGCGTCCACGCCGCCGTCGGACGACTGGACATAGCGGTCCACGGAGGCGGCGGTCATCATCCCGACGCCGGCGCCGCCCGGACCTAACGACGTCAGGTGCTCGATCGGGTCCATGCGCGCGTACCCGGCGACGACCTGGGCGTTCAGCACCCACTCGCGTTCGCCGATGCCGCCGCCGAGCACGGCCGAGGAGATCATCCGCCAGCCGGGCCCGAACTCCCACAGCAGCGCCCCGAGCCGCGTCCCCTCCTCCGTGCGGTACGTCAGCTTCACGACCCACTCCTCACCAGGTGCACGACCGGCCGGCCGTCCGGCCCCGGCTCGATCTTCACATGGGCGCCGAAGTGCCGTCCCACGAGTTCCTCGGTCAGCACCTCGGCGGGCAGGCCGGAGGCGGCCGCCCGGCCGGCGGCGAGCAGGAGGAGCGCGTCGGCGTACAGGCCGGCCACGGTCAAATCGTGCAGGGTCGTGACGACGGTGAGGCCGTCGGCCCTGCGCAGCCGGTCCACCAGCTCCAGCACCTGCTGCTGGTGGCCGAGGTCGAGCGCGGTGGTCGGCTCGTCGAGCAGCAGCACGGGGGCCTGCTGGGCGAGCGCCCTGGCCAGCACCACGCGCTGGCGCTCGCCGCCGGACAGCTCGCCGACCCGCCGCCCGGCCAGCTCCGACAGGTCGAGCCTGGCCAGCACGGACGCGGTCACCTCCCGGTCGTGGCCGCTCTCGCGCCCCAGGTAGGGGATGTACGGCGTCCGCCCCAGCAACGCATAGTCGAAGACCGACATGTCGGGCGGCAGGGACGGCGTCTGCGGCGCGTACGCGACCAGCCTGGCCCGCGCCCGCGGCTTCAGCCCGGCCGCCGGCCGCCCGTCCAGCAGCACCTCGCCCCCGTGCGCGACCAGCCCCATCACGGCCTTGAGCAGGGTGGACTTGCCGGCCCCGTTCGGCCCGATGACGGCCACCCACTCGCCCTGGCGCACCCGCATGTCCACGTCGCGGACGACGTCCCGCTCGCCGAGCCGGACGGTCACCCCCCGGGTCTCGATCACGTCTCCGCCCGCCGCGTCATCCTGAGCACCCCGACGAAGAAGGGCGCTCCCACGAACATCGTCACCACGCCGATCGGCAGCTCGGCCGGGGCGATCACGGTGCGCGCCACGAGGTCGGCGAGCACCAGGAAGGCCGCCCCGCCGAGCAGCGACATCGGCAGCACGATCCGGTAAGAGCCGCCCGCCAGCCGCCGCACCACGTGCGGCACAACGATGCCGACGAACCCGATCAGCCCGCTCGCCGCCACCGCCGCCGCCGTGGCGAGCGAGGCGGCGAGCAGCACGATCAGGCGTACCCGGGCGGCGGCCACGCCCAGGCTGACGGCCTCCTCGTCGCCGACGGACAGCACGTCCAGCATCCGCCCGTGCAGCAGGAGCAGCACGGCGGCGACCACCGCGTACGGCAGCACCAGCCAGAACTGCTCCCATCCGCCGCCGACGTCGCCGAGGATCCAGGAGTAGATCCGCTGCAGTTCCTCCACCTTGAACTGCTGCACGAACGTCTGGATCGCGGTCAGGAACGACGTCACCGCCACCCCGGCCAGCACCAGCGTGGCCATGCCGCCGGAGCGCCCGGCCGTGTTCCCCAGCGTGTACGCCAGCAGCACCCCGCACACGGCCCCGGTGAAGGCCGCGACCGGGACGCCGACCGTCAGCGCCGGCAGCACGACGATGGCGAGCGTGGCCGCGAGCCCCGCCCCGGCCGCCGCCCCCAGCAGGTAGGGGTCGGCGAGCGGGTTGCGGAACACGCCCTGGTAGCCGGCCCCCGCCAGGGCGAGCAGCCCGCCCACGACGGCGGCGACCAGCACGCGGGGCAGCCGCAGCTCGTACAGCAGGCCCTGCTCGACCGGCGTGAGCCCCGAGTCGACGTGCACGAACGGCAGCCAGTCCACCGCCTGGAGCACCACCTGCCAGGGCGACATGTCGGCCGCCCCGCCGAGCAGCCCGGCGACCATGGAGACGGCCAGCACGCCGAGGGCGCCCGCCAGCCACAGGGGTCGGGCCCGCGACGGGCCGGCCTGTCCCGTCATGGTCAGCTCGTGCCGGCCTTGGCCACGGCGGCGCCGATGCTCTCGGCGAAGTCGACGATGCGCGGCCCCCAGCGGGAGGCGATGTCGTCGTCGAGCTCGACGACCCGGTCGTTCTTCACCGCCGACAGCTTCGCCCAGCCGGGCCGCTTGGCCAGCGCCGCCTTGTTCTGCTGGCAGCACTTGACGTCGGCCAGGAAGATCAGGTCGGGGTCGGCCTGGGCGACGAACTCGGCCGACAGCTTCGGGTAGCCGCCCGCCGCGTCGGGCGCCTGGTCGGCGATGTTGGTGAGGCCGAAGATCGAGTAGACCTGGCCGATGAACGTCTGGGACGTGACCGCGTACGGCGTCTGGTCGAGCTCGTGGTAGTAGGTGAGCTTCTTGTCCTTGGGCGCCTCGGCGGCCAGCTTGTCCATGGCCGCCCGCATGCCGGTGACGACCTCGTCGGCCTTGGCCTTGTTGCCGGTGGCCGCGCCGATCTCGGCGATCTCCTCGTACGCCTCGTCGAGCGTCTTCGCGGCCGGCTCCAGGAGCACGGGCACGCCGACCTTGCCCAGCGCGGCCACGACGTTGTCGAGGTCGTCGGACAGGACGACGAGGTCGGGCTTCTTGGCGATGATGGCCTCGACGTTCGGCTTGAAGCCGGACAGGTCCGTCTTCGGGGCCTCGGGCGGGAAGTTCGAGCGGTCGTCCACGGCGATGACCTGGGGGCCGGCGCCGACGGCGAACAGCGTCTCGGTGTGGCTGGCCGAGAGCGAGACGATGCGCTCGGGCTTCTTGTCGATGGTGACCTGGCCGTTGCCCGCCTCGATCGTGACGGGGAACCCCTCACTGGCGGCGGACGCGGAGGGGGTGGTGGGGGCGGGGGTGGCGGTGGTTCCGCTGCTCTGGCCGCATCCGGCCAGCACCAGCGTTCCCAGCAGCGCGCCCGCGAAGACCGTGCGTACGGGCCTCACGAGATGTCCTTTCACACTGTCGGAACCGAGAGACCCGCGATGAGCGACGGATCACCCTTTTCCACGAGGGTTGATGGCGTCGGCGCAGCGGCAGGCGACCTGGCTATGACAGTTGCGGGACAGCGCCGGACTCGCACCGGACTTCGCTGCAGCACTGCGCGTCGGACAAACGTTATCAATCCCCCAAAACACCGTAACGTCAAGGGTCAGCGGCGCAGCTGGGAGTCGGCGTCGGCGACGACGTGCTGCAGGCGGAGACCGTGGGCGGCGTCGAGGGGGTGGCCGCCGCCCTCGCGCACCGTCCGCGCGAACTCCTCCGCGATCGCGTCCAGGGGATCGTCGTCGAACGGCAGCAGGACCGCGTTCCCCGTCCGGCCGTACACGGCGAACGTCGCGGGCGGCAGGTCGCCGACGGCCGCCATGGACAGCGACGCCTCCGACACCGCCCCGCCCTCGTGCTCCAGCAGCAGCCCGATCCACCCGAACGGGTCGCCGTGGGCGCGCACCCCCACCACGGGGCCGAGCGCCGCGTCCAGCAGGTCGATCACGTGCGGCCCGACGTCGAGCAGCGCGCCGCGCTCCAGCCGCCACGGCGTGGCGAAGGGATGGTCGCCGAGCAGGACGCCGGAGATGTTCGCCGCGTGCCCGCCGAACGGCTCGATCTTGCCGCACCGGGCAAGGAACGTCCGGGTCTGTACGGCATAGCGCAGGGTCAGCACCATCTGGCTGGCCACGCCCGCCTCCGCCACGGCGTCGGCCAGCCGCCGCGCCCCGTCGAGCGAGTCGGCGAGCGGCTTCTCCAGCAGCAGCGCCTTGCCCGCGCGGGCGGCCCGCACGCCCAGCTCGGCCTGCACGCCGGGCGGCACGCAGAACGCCACCGCCTCGCAGTGGTCGAACAGCTCCTCGATCCGCTCGTACACGGGGGCGCCCAGCTCGGCCGCCGCCTCGGGACGCCGCGCCCAGACGCCCGCCAGCCGCGTGTGCGGGCCCTTGGCCAGCATCGGCGCGTGCGCCATCCTCGCCCACGGTCCCGCGCCCACGAGCCCGACCGCCACCGGCTCCATGAAGACCCCTTTCACGCCCGGATCACGGACATCCCACTGCCCCACATCCTGACGTACGCACTCCTCATCCGGGGCGCTGTTCGCGCCACCGCTGGATGGCGTGCTGGGGGCGGTGGGCGAGCGTGCCGGAGTCGAGGATCAGCGTCTGTCCGGTGAGGCAGCGGCTCTCGTCGCAGGCCAGGAAGGCGACCAGGTTCGCGACGTCGTCCACGGAGCAGGGCCAGGGAAGCAGGCGTTCGGCGGCCTTGTCGGCGAGCTGAGCAGGAGACAGGGCGCGTTCGGCGGCCGGGGTGAGGACGAGCGCGGGGGCGACGGCGTTGCAGCGGACGCCGCGGGCGCCGTACATGGTGGCGACGTGCCGGGCGAAGCCGACCAGGGCGGCCTTCGAGGCCCCGTACGCGGCGTGCGCCCCGTCCCCGACGAACGCCGACACCGACGAGGTCAGGACGATCGAGCCGCCGTCCGGCATGGCCGGCACCGCGTGCTTGACCAGCAGCATGGCGCCCCGCAGGTTGACCTCCATGGTGCGGTCCCACACGGCGACGTCGAGGTCCTCCAGGCCGCGGTCGCGCCCGTACACGGCGGGGCCGAGCGCGGCGGCGTTGGAGTGCAGCACGTCCACCCGCCCGTACGCCGCCACCAGCGCCCCGACGGCCGCCGCGACCTGCTTTTCGGCGGAGACGTCGCACTCCAGCGCGAGCGCGCCGCCGCCCCGCGCCCGTACGGCGGCGGCGGTGTCCTCGGCGGCCTCGCCGCGTACGTCGAGCACGCCCACGCGCGCCCCCTCGGCGGCCAGCCGCAGCGCGCAGGCCGCCCCGATCCCCGACCCGGCCCCGGTCACCAGCGCGACCCGCCCGGAAAGTCGGCCGGAAAGCCGCCCGCCCGTCACCACTCCACCCGCAGCGCCGTGAGCCCGCGCCCGACCAGCGACCGGCGGTACGTCACCGGCTCCCCCGGCGCGAGCCGCAGCCCCGGCAGGCGGCGGCCGAGCACCTCCAGCGCGGTCCGCAGTTGCAGGCGGCCGAGCGCCGCGCCCACGCAGAAGTGGATGCCGTAGCCGAAGACCAGGTGGTCGGCGGCGTTCGGCCGGTCGGCGAGGAAGCGCTCCGGCTCGGGGAAGACGCTCTCGTCGTGCCCGGCGGAGTCGGTGGACAGCAGCACGAGGGCGCCGGCCGGGATGGTCACGCCGTGCAGGACGACGTCCTCGGTGGTGTGGCGGAAGGAGCCGAGCGAGGCGCCGTCGATGCGCATGCACTCCTCGGCGGCGTTGCCGATCAGCGGCGGCGGCACCGGCCAGGCGCCCTCGCGCAGCAGCCGCAGGACGGTGTTGCCGAGCTGGTTGGGCACGGTGTCGTTGCCGCCGAGCAGGATCGTGGAGATCAGCTCGACGACCTCGCGGTGGGTCAGCTCGTCGCCGATGAGCGCGGTCATGAGCGAGGTGAAGTCGTCGCGGGGGTCCTTGGCGCGGGCGGCGACCAGCCGGTCCACGTAGTCGAGGTAGGTGAGGAAGCTGCCCGCCAGCTCCAGCTGGCGCTCGGGCGGCTGCGGCGACAGGAACAGCTGGAACCAGTCCTTGACCCGCGCCTGCACGAACGCCTCGTCCGCCTCCGGCACGCCGATGAAGCGGGCGGTCAGCTTCACGGACGGCTCGTGCCCGAGCTCGGTCACGAAGTCGGCCGCGCCGCGCGGGACGACCCGGTCGAGCAGGTCCTCGTTGAGCCGGCGGAAGGCGTCCTCCATGGCGGCGACCGCGCGCGGCGTGAACGCCCGCGAGACCGACCGGCGCAGCCGGGTGTGGACGGGCGGGTCCACGTTGGCGACGAAGCTCGACAGGAACGAGCCGTGCTCGCCCAGCTTCTCCCTGGTCGCGGCGGTCAGGCTGCGGGAGATGGTGAGCGAGCCCAGGGAGGAGAACCGCCGGGGGTCGCCGTAGGCGGCGCGCACGTCGGCGTAGCGGGTCAGCACCCAGGCCCGCAGGTGCTCGCTCCAGAACACCGGCGACTCGCGCCGCAGCCGGGCGAGGAACGGGTACGGGTCCGCGACGTGCCAGTCCGCGCTGACGTCGAAGTCCCGGGCCTCCGGCAGGGTGGTCATCGCAGGATCCTCCGCGGGTTGCCGACGAGCATCTGATGGATCTGGTCGTCCGTGACGCCCCGCTTGCGCAGCTCGGGCAGGACGTCGCGGGAGATGTGCAGCAGGTGGTAGTCCGGATGGCGGCGGCGGACGACCTCGGCGTCGAAGCGGTCGTTGAAGCAGTACGAGTCGTGCCCCAGCACCAGCCGGTCGGCGTGCCCGCGCGCGCACAGCTCCGCCACCACGGCCACCCGCTGCTCGAACGGCGCGATCGTGTCGATGCCGAACCGGTCCATGCCCAGGTAGGAGCCGCCCGCCAGCAGCTCCTCCAGGTACGCGAGGTCCGCCGAGTCCCCCGCGTGCCCGATCACCACCCGTTCCGGGTCCACCCCGAGCGAGACGAGCAGCCGCTGCTGCTCCAGCCCGCCCTTGGAGGCGCTGTGCGAGTGCGTGGTGATCGGCGCGCCGGTCTCCAGGTGCGCCTCGGCGACCGCACGGAACACCCGCTCGCAGCCCTTGGTCATCCCAAGGTGGTCGGAGGCGCACTTGAGCATGGCGGCGCGCACGCCGGTCCTGCCGATGCCCTCGGTGAGGTCGCGGACGAAGAACTCGGCCAGCCGGTCCGGCCCGCCGAACAGCGACCCCGGCCCCCGGTTGGCGAAGTACGGCGGCAGCGCGTCGTAGGTGTAGAGCCCGGTCGCGGCCACGATGTTGACCGTGGTCAGCTCGGCGACCAGCCGTACCGAGGGGATGTGCCGGCCGAGCCCGAGCACGGTGAGGTCCACGACGGTGTCGATGCCCTCGGCCTTCAGCGCGTCGAGCTTGGCCGCGGCCTCCCGCGCCCGCGTCTCGGGGTCCCAGCCTTCGGGGATGTCCGGCCAGTTCCACAGGATCTCGGGGCTGAGCCCGAAGACGTGCTCGTGCATGAGCGTCGCGCCGAGGTCGGCGACCGGTCCTCTCAGGGTCTCGGGCACGGGAACCTCTCGTGCTCGAAGGGCCGGTTGACCTCCAGGCCGAGCCCGTCGGTCTGCGCGTACGGCAGGCCCGTGTAGAGGGCGTCGGCGTCGAAATAGGTGACCGTGAACGACAGCCGCGGCCGGTCGTGCCGGTTGGCGGGCGCGCCGTGCACGGTCAGGGCGTGGTGCGCGGTGGCGTCGCCGGCCGCGAGGTCGAGCGGCGGCGACAGCTCCAGCTCCTTGAGCCACGGGTGCTGGCTGAGCTGGTCGTCGCCCGGCCGGGTGAAGCTGCGCCCGAGCAGGCCGTGGCGGTGGGATCCGCTGTAGAAGCGCAGCGCTCCCATGTCGGCGGGCACGTCGGCGAGCGCGAGCCAGACGGTGAGCATGGCCGAGCGGTCCATCGGCATCCAGGGGAAGTCCTGGTGGAACTCGGTGGCGCCGTGCTCGCCCGCCTCCTTGACCAGCAGGTTGGTGACCTGCACGCGTACCGCGCGGACGCCGTGCAGCAGCCGGACGGCGGTGCGTCCCATCCGGGGGTCGAGCGCGAGCGCGCCGAACGCCTCGTCGGCGGCGGCGACGTCCCTGGACTGCCCGAACGCCCGGTCGACCGCCGTCCGCCCGCCGCGTTCCCGGGCCCGCAGGTGGGCGAGGGCGCGTTCGCGCAGCTCGGCGGCGGCGCCGGGGTCGATGAGCCGGCCGAGCCGCACCCAGCCGTGCTCGTGGAAGAACGCGGCCTCGTCGTCGGTGGCCTCGCGCACGGGGATCTCCATGGCCCTCAGTCTCGCACCTGTAGCAAGCGCTTGCTAGAGTGCCGGGCACAGGCGCTGGATCGGACGAGGAGGGGCCGTGCGGCCGTTCAGGTTCGGGGCGGTGCTCCGCGAGGCGGAGTCCGGCAAGGCGTGGGCCGACAAGGCCCGCCGGCTGGAGGACTCCGGGTTCGGCCTGCTGCTCGTCCCCGACCACCTGGCCGGGGACCGCCTCGCGCCGATCCCCGCCCTCACCGCCGCGGCCTGCGCCACCGAACGGCTGCGCGTCGGCACGCTGGTCCTCGCCAACGACTTCCGCCACCCCGCCGTGCTGGCCAAGGAGGCGGCCACCCTCGACCTGCTGTCCGGCGGCCGGCTGGAGGTCGGGCTCGGCACCGGCTGGATGGCGGCCGACTACGCGGGCGCCGGCCTGCCCCTGGACCCGCCCGGGGTCCGCGTCGAGCGGCTCGCCGAGGCGATCACCGTGCTCAAGGGCCTCTGGGCGGACGGGCCGTGCCACTTCACCGGCCGGCACTACCGGATCGACGGGCTCGACCAGCGGCCCCGGCCCGTGCAGCGGCCCCACCCGCCGCTGATCGTCGGGGGCGGCGGGCCGCGCGTGCTGCGCCTGGCCGCCGAGCAGGCCGACCACGTCAACCTCACCATGCGGGTACGCCCCGACGGCACCGGCCCCGACACCGGCGACGGCGGGGTGGAGGCGTTCCTCGCCCGGCTGCGGCGCGTACGGGCGGCGGCCGGCGACCGCTACGACCGGCTGGAGCTGGGCACGAGCGTCCTGCAGGTGGGCGAGAGGAAGGCGGAGGAGCCGTGGAGCGCGGCCAGGTCGGCCGCGCTGGACGGGACCCCCCAGGTCCTCCTCGGCACCCGCCACGACATCGCCGACACGCTGCGCCACTGGCGCGACGAGCACGACGTCTCCTGCTTCGTCATCCACCACGAACGCGACCTCGCCGCCTTCGCCCCCGTCGCCGAGGAACTGGCCGGGGGGTGAGGGCGACCGCGCCGACAAGCCCGCCTTCACCCCTGTCCCCGTCGACCGGTCCCCGTCGACCGGAGCCGGCTAGACGGTGAGGACGACCTTGCCCATCGTGTCCCTGTTCTCCAGTGCCGCGTGCGCCGCGGCGGCCTCGGCCAGCGGGAACTCCTGCACCGCCGGCGTCAGCAGCCCCTCGGCCGCCGCCTCCAGGGCCCGCAAGCGCAGCTCGGCCACGCCCCCGTCGCGCCCGAGCAGATGGCCGATGCCGTCGAACACGGTGATGCCCCGCGCCTCCGCCTCGGCGGCGTCCGGCCAGAACCACTCCCCCGACGCCGACCCGTACACCACGTGCCGCCCGCCCCGGCCGAGCAGCCCGTGCGCGGCCCGCCCGAGCTCGCCGCCCACCCCGTCGAAGACGACGGTGACCTCGCCGGACAGCTCGCGTACCGACTTGTCCCAGCCCGCCTCCCGGTAGTCGACGGCGAGGTCGGCCCCCAGCTCCGCGACCCGCGCGGCCTTGGCGGGCCCGCCGGCCGCCCCGGCCACGGTCGCGCCGGCGCCTCGGGCGTACTGCACGAGCAGCGTCCCGACGCCGCCGGCCGCCGCCAGCACCAGCACCACGTCCCCCGGTCCGATCGGGGCCAGCTCCAGCAGCCCGTACGTGGTCGCCCCCGTCGTGTTCATGGCGACGGCCGCGCCGAAACCCACCTGGCCGGGCAGCTCGGTCAGGGCGGCGGCGGGCGCCACGGCGCGCGAGGCGTAGCCGCCCGTGCTCACCTCGGCCGTCACCACCCGGCGGCCCACCAGCCCGGCGGGCACGCCCTCTCCCACCGCCTCCACGACCCCGGCCACCTCCGAACCGAGCACGACGGGCAGCTCGGGCGCGGGGTGCGGCCCGACGCCCTGTCCCTGGCGGAGCAGGGTCTCGATGAAGTGCAGCCCGGCCGCGCGCACGGCGACGCGCGCCTCGCCGGGTCCCGGCTCAGGGTCGGGAAGGGTCTCCAGCCGGAGGTTGGTAGCAGGTCCGTACGCATGCAGTCTTATCGCGTCCATGACCCCACCCTGCTACCTCAAGCTAGCTTGAGGTCAAGCGTCCGGAATGATGGTCACCATGGACGAGATGCTGCTGCTCCGGCACGGTGAGACCGAGTGGAGCAAGGCGGGCAGGCACACCGGGCGCACCGACCTGCCCCTGACGGAGCGCGGCGAGGAGCAGGCCAGGGCGCTCGCGCCCCTGGTCGAGAAGGGGGACTTCGGCCTCGTGCTGGTCTCCCCTGCCGAGCGGGCGCGCCGCACCGCCGCCCTGGCCGGGCTGACCGGCTACGAGGTGGACCCCGACCTGTGGGAGTGGGACTACGGCGGCTACGAGGGCGTCACCACGCCCCGCATCCGGGAGGACCGCCCCGGCTGGTACCTGTGGCGCGACGGCGTGATCCCCGGCGACGCCGAGCATCCCGGCGAGAGCGCCGCCCAGGTGGCGGCCCGCGCCGACCGGGTGATCGAGCGGGCCCGCGCGGTGGAGGGGCGGGTGGTGCTGGTGGCGCACGGGCACTTCCTGCGCGTCCTCGCCGCCCGCTGGCTCGGGCTGGATCCGTCCGAGGGCAGGCTGTTCAGGCTGGACACCGGCACCTACTCGCGGCTCGGCCACGAGCACGCCGAGCCGGTGCTGCTGACCTGGAACGCACCGGCCCACTAGCCCGTCAGCCGCCGACCCCCACCCTGACGGCGGAGGCGTGCAGGGCCCGGCCGACCAGCCAGCCGCGCAGGGAGCCGAGGCGGGGGTCGTAGGACAGCGGCCGCTCCCAGAGCGCGAGGAACACCTCCTGGGTGACCTCCTCGGCGGCCCCGCGGCTGCCGGTGACCGTCATCGCGACGCCGTACACGTGCGCGGCGTGCTCGTCGTAGGCGCCGGCGAGCGCGTCGAGGTCGCCGGCGGCGAGGCGGGCGCGCAGGTCTCCGTCGCTCATCGGTCGCACCCCAGGGTCGCGGCGGCCTGGACCAGGTCGCGGGCGAGGCCGGGCTCGCCCTCGGCCGCGTACGGGAACTCCCCCGGCGGCCGGCGCCCGGCGACCAGCCGGCAGAAGTCCACCGCCTCCGCCGACAGGAGCACGGCCACGTGGCCGGAGGCGGGCGAGAGCGGGATCGTCCAGGTGCCGCCGCCCGCCCCGGTGAGCACGACGGTCGCCGAGACGGCCCGGCGCGGCCCCTTGAGCGCGCGCGGCAGCAGCGCCAGCGCGAACTCCGCGATCTGGTGCACGTGCGCGGCGCGCGGCGCGGCCCTGGAGCGGCCGGTGGCGGCCCTGATGTCGTCGGCGTGCGTCCAGGTCTCGAACGTGCGCTGCACGAGGGCCTGGCGCAGCGGCGCGCGGGCGGGCCGGACGCCGGCCAGCGCCACCTCGACGCCGAGCAGCACCTCGCTGCCGGCCGAGACCCGTTCGAGCAGCGCTCCGGCCTGCTCGCGCCAGCGCCGGTGCGGGCTCGCGCCGGTGGCGGCGGGCGCGCCCATGAAGCGGGCGATGGCCGCGTCGTTGGCCGTCAGGTGCTCCAGCAGGCCCTCGACCGTGCCGTGCCGGGCGACCGGGGCCTGCCACTGCTCGCCGCGCAGGCCGGCGAGCAGGTCGTCCATGAGCGCCACCTGCTCGGCGTACGGGGCCGCGACGGTGACGACCCCGAGCGCGGCCGGCGCGCGGCGGCGGCGGGCCGTGGACAGCACCGTCTCGCGCAGCGCGGGCGGGGGCGCGAGCGCCGGCTCCGGCCGGTCGAGCAGCGCGACCGCCGCCCGGCAGTGCGGGCACGCGGCGACGTGGTCGTCGGGAGTCTGTCCGTTGGAGAGGTCTAAGTCCGTCATGGCCACCTCCGCGACCGGCGCCTCAGCTCGGCGGGCTCCCGGGCGCCAGGCGGCAGCCGGGGAACGGTGCCAGCAGCGTCTCACGCCAGGGGCCGTCGAGATAGTCGCGCGCCCGTTTCGCCCAGTCCAGCAGCCGGGGATCGGGCGCGGCCTCGTCGTCGAGGCCCAGGGCGGCGTCGCGGGCCCGCTGGGTGGCGAGATGGTCGTCCAGCGAGACGGCCCAGACGGTGACCGCCTCGGTGTCGCAGAACAGCACCTCGTACAGGCCGACCAGGGTGTGCCCGTGCTCGGCGAGCAGGGGGGCGCGTTCGGCGCGTACGGCGGCGAGGTAGTCGAGGGCGGCGCCGGGCCGGACGCGGGCGCTCTCGAACAGGAACAGCTCGGCGGCGGGCGCCGAGGCCAGCGGCGGGCAGCCGGGCACGGCGCCGAGCGGGCGGGAGAAGGCGGAGAAGCGCAGGTCGTCGATGTCGGACAGGAACAGCCGCTGGTCCACCCCGCGGTAGATCTCCATCATCTGCCGCCAGCCGCCGTCCCAGCCGCCGTGGCAGTCCCAGAGGGTGACCGCCTTGAACTGCTGGTGGCCGGTGATGCCGACGGCGTAGAAGGCGCCGACGAGGTCGATGTCGCGCGACCTGATGGACGTCCCGGCGGTGAGCGCGGGAGCCTCGCGGGTCTCGTCCTCGCGTTTGTACGCGGTCAGCCAGGTGAGGTAGTCCAGCGGCCGCCTGGAGTTCATGGGCCGGAAGTCGACCTCTTCGAGCAGGTGGATCGCGCGCCGCACCACGCCGCCTCCTCTACCAAGCGGTTGCTTGGCCTGAGCCTAGCGATCAGGCAGGCGCTTGGGAAGGCTGCGGCCCCCGCCCTGTCAGCCACTCCAGCACCCGGCGATGCCCGGAGGTGGCGTCCTCGAAGTGGCCCCAGTGCCAGTAACGGGGCTGGTCGCGGATGCCGGTCACCCACGTGCGGTAGGAGACGGAGGCGCCCGTGGTGGCGGGCGCGACGCCATAAGTGCGGACCACGACCTTGCCGCCCGGCGCGAACAGCACGTCGTCGGCGATCGGATACAACGTCATCTGGTCGAGCATGACGTGAATCCTGTCCGAACGACGAGGCCGGGCGGTTACGCCGTCGGCGCGCCGCCGTTAAGCGGGCGCGCCGGATGTGAACAGCGTGTTAAACGAGCAGGCCGTCGAACTCTCCGTCCTTCACCCCGAGCACCAGGGCCCGGATCTCGTCACGGGTATAGATGAGCGCAGGGCCGTCGGGGAAACGTGAGTTGCGGACCGCGATCCCGCCGTCGGGAAGCTCCGCGAGCTCGACGCAGTTGCCCTGCGAGTTGCTGTAGCGGCTCTTGCGCCACGCGACCTGGGTCAGGTCGGTCGCGGGCATGCCGTTGTAGGTCTGGTTCATCTACATCTTTCTGAGAAGACCGCCGATGAGCTCGACGGTGCCTCCTGGCGTGGTGCTCTCCACGCACAACTGCTCCATGGCCGTGAGGTACGGATCGATGTCCTCACGTTTGTCCAGGTACAGGGCACCCCAGAGCTGCTCGACGTAGACAACGTCCGACAAGTCGGACTCGGGAAACCGCAAGATGCTGAACGCACCCCCTTCGGCGGCGTGCTTGCCGTACCTGAAGGGCATCACCTGAATGGTGATGTTGGGCAGAGCGGCGACCTCCAGCAGGTGCTGGAGCTGCTCGCGCATGACCTCCCGCCCGCCGATGGTCCGCATGAGCGCCGCCTCGTCGATGACCGCCCACAACTTGGGGCCGTCCTTCTGGGTGAAACGCTCCTGGCGCTGCATGCGCACGTGCACGCGGCGTTCGATGCCGTCCGGACTCGCATCGGGGTTGCCCAGCTTGTAGACCGATCGCGCGTACGCGGCCGTCTGCAGCAGGCCGGGCACGAACTGCACCTCATAGGTACGGATCACGCTCGCGGCCTCCTCCAGGCCCACGTACGTCGTGAACCACGAGGGCAGCTCGGCGGAGTACTTGTGCCACCACCCGGGGGTGTTGGCCTCGCGAACCATCTCCAGCAGGGCTCGGCGTTCGGCATCGTCGACGACGCCGTACAAGGTGAGCAGGTCCTCCACGTCACGTGTCTTGAATCCGACGCGTCCGAGCTCCATCCGGCTGATCTTGGACTCGGAGGCGCGGATGTGGAATCCGGCCTGTGCACGGTCGAGTCCGCTGGCCTCACGCAGGCGCCTGAGACTCGCCCCCAGCATGATGCGCCGAACGGTCGAACCGGATCCGGGCGGATCAATGGACACGTGCTGCTCCTTGGTCGTTTCCTTGCGCCACAGTCTGTCACTTCACGGCCCAAAGATCATGGGCCGCGGACAAGATCCCCTTTCCCCCTCATTGACCATTTGAGGGCAACCGTAGCGTGTGCACGGTGTGTCTGCACGTGCATTCGCTCTTGCACCTGCACGAGAGTTTGGCGCAGAATGATCACGTGCAATCCACCACGGCACCGAGCCAGTGGACCACGTTCGATTGGTGGCCCCCGGTCGGCTGGTGGCCGGAGGCGGCTCGCGATCTGCTGGGCGCAGGCCCGTCCGCGAGCGCCACGTTCGTGCTCCCTCCCACCCCCGCGTCGGTCCACTCCGCCCGCAGCTACACCGCCGGCGTCCTCGCCGGATGGGGGCTCTCCGAGCTCGCCGAGAACATGGAGCTGGTGGTCTCGGAGCTGGCGACCAACGCGCTGCGCCACGGCCTGCGCCTGGACGAGCAGTGCCGCCCCTGCCCCGTCCACATGTCACTGGTCCGCCAGGGGTCCCTGGTGACCAGCGCTTTCACCGATCCAGGCTCCTCGGTGCCGGTGCTGCGATACCCTGGCCCCCTCGACACCGGCGGCCTCGGACTCCACATCGTCGAATCGCTCAGTCTCCGCTGGGGCTGGTCGGCCCTCGCCCCTCACGGAAAGATCGTCTGGGCAGTCCTCTCCTGACCGGGGGTGATCTGCATTACCGTGGATGCTCATGGCTCACGGTGAGTCCCGCGCGCGACCCCATGAGAGTGCTGACAGATGGAAGATCACCTGCTCGGCTGGCTGCGAACACTAGACGAAGACAGGCTTGCCCGCATCCTCGCGAACAGGCCCGACGCCATCGCGCCGCCGTGGCCGCGCCGGCTCGACACCCTCGCCCAGCGTCTCGGCGACGGGTTCGCCGTGATGCAGACCCTCCAGCGGCTCCCCCTGCCCTGTCTCCAGCTCGCCGAGGCGGCGCTGGCCCTCCCTCTGCCCACCGCCGACCGCCTGGCCGCCTTCGTCGACGCCGCTCCCGCCGAGGTGGACCCCTGGCTCAGCCACCTCTACGACCACGCACTCGCCTGGCCGGGCGACGGCGGCGTGATCCGCCTGGCCGAGGGCGTCACCCGCTGGTGGTCCGCCCCGCTCGGCCTCGGCGAGCCGCTCGACCACTACCTCAACTCCTGGACCATCAGCAACGACGCCCTGCGCGCCCTCGCCCGCAACCTCGGCCTGCCCGCCCAGGGCCACAAACGCCGCACGATCACCCGCGTCGCCGAGGCGCTCGGCGACGCCGCCCGCGTCCACGGCCTGCTGCGCGACGCCCCCGACGGCACCGCGGCGCTGCTCGACCGCTTCGCCTGGGACGGCCCCGCGCTGCCCGTCGACGGCGGCCGCTTCGTGGCGCCCGGCACGCCCGAGAAGTGGTGCGCCGACCACGGCCTGCTGTTCCGGCCGAGCTGGCACGTCGCCGAGATCCCCCGCGAGGTCGCGCTGTGCCTGCGCGGCGCCGACTACCATCCGCCCTTCGCGCCCGAGCCGCCCGAGGTCCCCACCATCCCGGTCGACCCCGAGGAGGTCGACCACCTCATGACGCTGGCCGCCCCGCACGTCGTCGAGCGGGCCGCGGCCCTGCTCGACAACACCTCCAAGAGCCCGCTGCCGCTGCTCAAGACCGGCGGCGTGGGCGTGCGCGAGGTGCGCAGGATGGCCAAGGAGACCGGCTGCGACGAGGACGAGACCCGACTGCTGCTGGAGATCTGCACGGTCGCCCGGCTGCTGGCCTGGGACGAGCAGGCCGGCGGCCTGGTCCCCACCGAGCGTTTCGACCGCTGGCGGCTCGACGAGGGCGCGGCCCGCCTGCGCGTGCTGCTGTCGGCCTGGTGGCGCATGGAGCGCTCGTCGCTGCGCAAGTCCGACGGCCGCTACGGCACGGTACTCGGCGACGACCCCGCGGGAGCCGCGGTCGCCCGGGTCCGCCGCGCGGTGCTGCCGGTGCTGGCCTGCCTGCCCGCCGGCACCGCGTACGCCGACCGCGACGGCCTGCTCGCCGCCGTCCACTGGCACGCCCCGCTCATCGAACGCCGGCTCCTGCTCGACTGCGGCCCCGCCGCGCTCGACGAGGCGAGCCTGCTCGGCCTGCTGGTCAACGGCGCGCTCACCGACCTCGGCCGCGCCCTCGCCGAGCTGACCGCCCACCCCGGCGACGAGAGCGACGACTCCGTCCCCATGGTCGAGCACGACCCGGTGCTCGTCGAGGTCTCCACCCGGGCCCTCGCGAGCGTGCGCCGCAGCGCCCTGTTCGGCCCCGACCTGACCGCCGTGGTGACCGGGCCGCCCTCGGCGGAGCTGGCCGCGCTGCTCGACCGGGTCGCCGACCGCGAGTCACGCGGCGCGGCCTCGGTGTGGCGCTTCACCGCCGAGAGCGTGCGCCGCGCCCTCGACCGCGGCCACGACCCCGACGAGCTGCTCGACGAGCTGGCCGCCGTCGGCGCCATCCCGCAGCCGCTCGAATACCTCGTCCGCGACACCGCCCGCCGGCACGGCGAGGTCACCGTCACCACCGTCGGCTGCGTCATCCAGGCCGGCGACCCCGCCCTGCTCGCCGAGATCACCGCCCACCGCCGGCTGACCCGGCTGGGCCTGCGCCTGCTCGCCCCCACCGTGCTGGTCAGCGCGGCCGGGGCCGAGCGCACGCTGGCGGCGCTGCGCGAGGCCGGCTACGCGCCGGTGCCCGTCTCCGACACCGGCGAGATCACCATCCGCCGCACCCGTCCCGCCGAGCTGACCGGCGGCGCCGAGCCCGGCGCGGGCAAGCTCATCCTGCTGCCCGGCGGTCAGGTGGCCGAGCTGGCGGACCCCGCGCTGGAGACCCCGCCCCACCTGCTGGCCGAGCCGCCGCCCGACCCGCGCGAGCACGCCCGCAGGCTGATGGCGGCCGGACGGGCCGGGACCGAGCGGGGCGGCCGGACGTGGGCGGTGATCGGCCGCATGGCCACCCGGCTGCCGACGGCGCAGCAGTCGCTGCTCGGGTTCGTCGTCGACCGCGGGGTGCGGGCCGGGATCACCCTCACCGACGGCCTGACCGCCACGATCAGCCACGGCGAGCTGAAGGGCGGCGCCCTCGACGCCTGGTGCGAGGAGGCGGGCGACTACCTGGAGTTCCCCCTCGCCGAGATCGTCGAGGTGCGCGGCGCGTTCTAGCCGAGCGGCTTGGCCTTCTTCAGGTTCGCGACCAGCTCCTCCAGGAAGGTCGCGTAGCCCTGGTAGCTGAAGGGGGTCTCGGCGCTCCACGGGTAGAGCTGGCCGGCCTTGACGGCGGGGAGCCCCGCGAAGGTGGGCTTCTTCATCATCTCCTCCGGCTTCAGCGCCTGCGTACGGGTGTCGTAGAGGATGACGTCGGCCTCGTACTCGTCGGCGTTCTCCCAGCTCAGGGTCTGGAAGAAGCCACCCTCGTCCACCTTCTCCGGGGTGACGACGTTGAGACCGGCCGCCGTGAGGTGCTTGATGTCCGGGTACTCCGGCGGGTTGACGATCCAGAACGCGTCCGCGCCGCCCGAGACCATGAGGATCTTGAGGTCCTTGAACTGCGCGAGTTCCTGGGTCGCGGCCTCCATGCGGGCCTTCGCCTCGGGCACGCCGGCCATGTCGGCGCCGAGCGACTTGGCCAGCTCCTCGTAGCGGGAGATCACCTCGGTGGCGCTCTTGCCGGTGAGCATGATGCCGGCCGTGGGGGCGACCTGCTCGATGGTGTCCTTGGACTTCTCGGGCACGTACCAGAGGGTGCCCTTGACGTACATGTTGCTGACCAGGAGGTCGGGCTGGAGGGCGATGTACTGCTCGACGTTGAACTCGTCCCAGACGTTGCCGAGGCCCTGGACCTGGGTGATGTCGACGTTGCCGACCTGCGGGTCCTTGCTGCCGTCCTTGAGCTTGTGCGGGCCGAAGACGCCGACGGGGCGCACGCCGAAGTCCCACAGGGCGGCGGCGGAGCCGACCTGGGCGACGACCCTCGAGGGGACCTTGGGCAGGTCGAGCTTCTTGTCCCGGTCGTCGGTGAAGCTCCAGCCCTGCGCGGCCGCCGTGGAGCCCGAGGGCGCGGCCGAGCCCGAGGGGGCCGCCGTCGTGCCGCCGCCGCCGCCGCACGCCGCCAGTGTCAGGGCCGCCGCGAGTCCTGCCGTGGCCGACAGGAAACCCCTGCGCGCCAGTACCGGTCCCGACATGTACGTCTCCTCTAAGGTTAGGCTTGCCTAGTTATCGAGCCATTAGATTAGCCTTGCCTAAGTTTGACCGTGACGGAAGGGGGTCGGGTGCGCCCGGCTGAGAACACGACGGCGAGGCGCGCGACGCCTGACCCGGAGGCCGAGACGGACGAGTCCGTCGCGAGGCCCGCGTGGGCGCGGCCCCCGGTGCTGGTCGCCGGGCTCGTGGTCGTCGTGGCCGCGCTGGCCCTCATGGTGCTGGCGAGCATCGCGCTCGGGGCGCGGGCCGTGCCGTTCTCCACGGTGATCGACGCCTTCCTGGCCCCGGACGGCTCCAACGACCACACGGTCATCCGCGAGCTGCGCGTGCCGCGCACCCTGCTCGGCCTCGGCGTGGGCGCCACGCTCGGCCTGGCGGGCGCGCTCATGCAGAGCCTGACCCGCAACCCGCTCGCCGACCCCGGACTGCTGGGCGTCAACGAGGGCGCGGCGCTCGGCGTCACGCTGGCGCTCGGCCTGTTCGGGCTCACCGACCCGGCGGTCTACGTGTGGTTCGCCTTCGGCGGGGCCGCGCTGGCCGCGGTCATGGTCTACGGCCTGGCCTCCTCCGGGCGGGCCGGCTCCGGGCCGGTCCGGCTCACGCTGGCCGGCGTCGCGCTCGGCATGGTCGCCACCGCGCTGTCCTCGGCGATCCTGCGCATGGACCAGCAGACCTTCGACCGGATGCGGTTCTGGCTGACCGGGTCACTGGCCGGGCAGACCTCCGACGTGCTGCTCCGGCTGGCGCCGTTCATGATCGCGGGGCTGGTGCTCGGCCTGTCGCTGGCCCGGCCGCTCAACGCGCTCGCGCTGGGCGACGACGCGGGCCGCGCGCTCGGCGTCTCCATCGGCCGGACCCGCGTGCTGACCGGCGTGGCCGTCACGCTGCTGTGCGGGGCGGCGACCGCGGCGGCCGGGCCGCTGTGGTTCGTGGGGCTCATCGTGCCGCACGCGGTGCGCGCCCTGGTGGGGCCGGACCAGCGGTGGGTGCTGCCGTACTCGGCGCTGGCCGCTCCGGTGCTGCTGCTCGGGGCGGACGTGGTGGGCCGGCTCATCGCCCGGCCGGGAGAGGTGCAGGTGGGAATCGTGTGGGCGGTGATCGGCGCGCCGATCTTCATCCTGCTGGCCCGGCGCAGGCGGGTGGCCGCGCTGTGAACGTCCGCGTCGGCCCCTATTCGATACGGCTCGCGCCCCGCGCCCTGGTCGTGGGCGTCTGCCTGATCCTGGTCGGTTTCGGGGTCACCGTGGCCGCGCTGTCCACGGGCGAGCTCGCCGTGCCCGCGGCCGACATCGTCAAGGCGCTGTTCGGCGAGGGCACGCCGGTCGCCGAGCTCATCGTGAGCAAGCTGCGCGCGCCGCGCGTGGTGACCGGGCTGCTGGTCGGGGCGGCGTTCGGGCTGAGCGGCGCGATCTTCCAGTCGCTCACCAGGAACCCTCTCGGCAGCCCCGACTTCATCGGCTTCACCGCCGGGGCCTCGACCGGCGGCATCCTCGCGGTGATCGCGGGCGGCTCGGCCATGACGATCGCGGGCGGCGCGCTGGCCGGGTGCGTGCTGACCGCCGCCCTCGTGTACGGGCTGGCCTTCCGCGGCGGCGTGCAGGGCTACCGGCTGGTCCTCGTCGGCATCGGGGCCAACGCGCTGCTGCTCGCGGTCAACTCGTACCTGCTGACCCGGGCCAACATCAACGACGCGGCCACCGCAGGGGCCTGGCTGACCGGCAGCCTCGGCGGGCGCGGCTGGGAGCACGCGATTCCGGTGGGGCTGGCGCTGGCCGTGCTGGTGCCGGTGTGCGTGGCCCTGTCCCGCCCGATGCGCATGCTGGAGATGGGCGACGACGCGGCCAAGGCCATGGGCATCAGGGTCGAGCCGGTGCGCGCGGTCGCGATCGTGGCCGGCGTGCTGCTGTCCGGCGTGGCGACCGCCGCCGCCGGTCCGGTCATCTTCGTCGCGCTCGCCGCTCCGCAGCTCGCCCGGCGCATCACCCGCTCCCCCGGCGTCACCATGGGCGCCTCGGCGCTGATGGGCGCCGTGCTGCTGACCGGCGCCGACCTCGCCGCCCAGCGGCTGCTCGCGCCCACCCAGCTACCCGTCGGGGTGCTGACCGCCGCCATCGGCGGCACGTACCTCGCCCTGCTTCTGCGAAAGGACCGCCACTGATGCCCGATGTACGCCTGTCCGGCACCGGCCTCACCCTCGCCTACGACCAGCGGGTCGTGGCCACGGACCTCAGCGTGGCGATCCCCGACGAGTCCTTCACCGTGATCATCGGCCCGAACGCGTGCGGCAAGTCCACCCTGCTGCGCGCGCTGGCCCGGATGCTCAAGCCCAGGGCGGGCGCCGTCCACCTGGACGGCGGCGTGATCACCGCGCTGCCGTCGAAGGAGGTCGCGCGCCGGCTCGGGCTGCTGCCGCAGACCTCGATCGTGCCGGACGGCATCACCGTGGCCGACCTGGTGGCCCGGGGCCGCTACCCGCACCAGAAGCTCATGCGGCAGTGGTCGAAGGCCGACGAGGTGGCCGTCACCGAGGCGATGCGCGCCACGGACGTCGCCGAGCTGGCCGACCGCATCGTGGACGAGCTGTCCGGCGGACAGCGGCAGCGGGTGTGGCTGGCCATGGCGCTGGCGCAGGAGACGCCGATCCTGCTGCTGGACGAGCCGACCACGTTCCTGGACATCTCCCACCAGATCGAGGTGCTCGACCTCTGCGCCGACCTGCACGAGGAGGGCCGCACGATGGTGGCGGTGCTGCACGACCTGAACCAGGCGTGCCGGTACGCGACCCACCTCATCGTCATGCGCGCCGGCCGGGTCGTAGCCCAGGGCGACCCCGGCGAGATCGTCACCCCCGAGCTGGTCCACGAGGTCTTCGACCTGCGCTGCGAGATCATCGTCGATCCGCAGTCGGGCACCCCGCTCATCGTCCCGGAGGCGCGCCGCCGCGTGTCCGCCCCCGCCGGCTGACCGGAGCCGGGCTTCCCTTCTGGATGGAACGTCGCGGAACGCACCAAAAGACGTGGAACGGTGCCGCCGCACGGGCGACCCTTCTGCCGACGTCCACACGACCCAGGGGGAAGACCAATGGACCACGCCGTCGTCATCGGCGCCAGCATGGCGGGACTGCTCTCCGCCGCCGCACTGCACCGCCTGTTCGCCAAGGTCACGGTGCTCGACCGGGACACGCTGCCCACGGCGGACGCCCATCGCAAGGGCACCGCGCAGAGCCGCCACGCCCACGGCCTGCTCTCCAGGGGCTGCGCGACCATCGACGAACTGCTGCCCGGCATCTCGGCCGAGCTGATCGCGCGGGGCGCGCTGCCGTGCGACGCCATGAACCAGGGCCGCAACATCCACGACGGGCACCGGCTGGCCCGCGGCGCCGGCGGCGGCCTGGACGGCCTGCTGGTGAGCCGGCCGCTGCTCGAAGGCCAGGTGAGACGCCGGGTCGCGGCCCTGCCGGGGATCCGGATGGCGGACGGCCGCGCGGTCACCGGCCTGCTCGCCCGCGAGGGCCGGGTCACCGGGGTACGGCTGGCCGACGGTGAGCCGCTGCCCGCCGACCTCGTCGTGGACGCCGCAGGACGGGGCTCACGCACCCCGCTCTGGCTCGGCGAGCTGGGCTACCGGCCGCCCCACGAGGAGCGCATGGCCCTGGACCTGCGCTACAGCACCCGCGAGTTCCGCCGCCGCCCCGGCGACCTGGACGGCGACCTGCTCGTCATCATCGGCCCCACCCCGGAGCGCCCGCGGTTCGGGGTGGCGCTGGCGCTGGAGGGCGACCGCTGGATCGTCACGCTGGGCGGCTACGGCGACGCCCCCGGCCCCGAACTGCCGGAGTTCGCCGCGTTCGCGGACACACTGCCCGCCCCCGACCTGCGGCACCTGCTCGCGACCGCCGAGCCGGTCGGGGAGCCGCGGGCCTACCACACCCCGGCCGGGATCCGGCGGCGCTACGAGCGGCTGACCCGCTTCCCCGAGGGGCTGCTGGTGACCGGCGACGCCGTGTGCGCGTTCAACCCGCTCTACGGGCAGGGCATGACGGTGGCCGCCCTGGAGGCGAAGGTGCTGCTGGAGGCGGAGCTGACGCCGCGGGCGTTCTTCCGGCGGATCGCCCGGATCGTGGACGCCCCCTGGGAGATCACCGTCGGCGGCGACCTGAGGCTGCCCGTGGTCGCGGGCGAGCCGTCGCCACGGGTGCGGATGGTCAACGCCTATCTGGGGCGCTTCCTCGCCGCCGCGGCGCACGATCCCGAGCTGGCCAGGCGGTTCCTGCGGGTGGCGCATCTGTACGACCCGCCGCCGGCGCTGATGAGACCGCCCGCGCTGCTCAAAGTGCTCCGCAGCGGCGCACCACGAGCAGTGCCAGTGCCCGCGTGACCGCGCGCAGCTCGCCCAGGTCCACCTGCTCCCTGGGGGCGTGCGCGTACCGCACGTCCCCGGGGCCGTAGTGCAGGGTCGGGATGCCGCCGGCGGCGTACAGGCGCAGGTCGCTGCCGTAGGGTGCGGCCGACTCCGCCGGGCGCGCGCCGGTCACGTCGGCGACCGCCCCCGCGACCTGGCCGAGCAGCTCGTGCCCGGCCGGCAGCCGCCCGCTGGCGAACTGGCCGCCCGGCCAGGACACCGTCGGCGGGTTGTCCCGCAGCCACGGGTGCGCGACCCCGGCGACCGCCTCCTCGAACGCCGCCCGCGCCGCCGCCGGGTCCTCGTCCAGCCGCACGCCCAGCCGGCCCTCGGCGACCAGCAGGTCGGGCACGGTGCTGGCCCAGTCGCCGGCCCGTACGACGCCGATCTCGATCGGGTAGGGCATCGGGTTGCCGCCGAACAGCTCGTGCGCGTCCCGGTTGCGTTCGGCCTCCAGCCGCCTGATCGCCTCGAACACCGGCCAGAACGCCTCGACCGCGTTGACCCCCTCGTAGCGGGTGGCGCCGTGCGCGGCCCGGCCGGCGATCTCCAGCCGGAAGGTCAGCGCGCCCGCGTTCGCCGTGATGACCGCGCCGCTGGTCGGCTCGGTGATGACCGCCGCCTCGGCGGTGTGGCCCCGCGCCAGGGTGGCGAACGCGCCGAGCCCGCCGTCCTCCTCGCTGATCACGCAGTGCACCGCGAGCGGCCTGGCCAGCCGCACTCCGGCGCGGCGCACGGCCCGCGCCACGGCCAGGTTGGCGACCAGGCCGGCCTTCATGTCGCAGGCGCCCCGGCCGTAGAGCACGTCGCCCTCGATCCGGGCCGAGAACGGGTCGCTGCCCGCCCACTTGGCCAGGTCGCCGGTGGGCACGACGTCCACGTGGCCCTGGAGCGCCAGCGCCGGCGGGCCCTCGCCCGGGGTCACGGCGGCGACGCCGTAGCCCTCGGAACGCGGGGCCTCGGTGCCCGGGAAGCCGGGCCGGGCGGTCAGGCCGGGCAGGTCGAGCTTCCACACGTCCACGTCCATGCCGGCCTCGTCGAGCAGGCGGGCGAACCGGTGCTGCAGCTCGGACTCGGCGTCGGTGCCCGTGACGCTGGGGACGCGTACGGTCTCGGCGAGCAGGCTGACGGTCTCGGCCTCGTCGATGGCGTCGAGGACCTTGGCTTCCACGTCGTGCATGGAGCACACCCTAGGGCAGTGAACCTCTCTCGGGCCTCATGGCGATACAGGTCGTGCGGACGTGGATGAGCTGGATCGCGGTGACGCCCTTCGTCCTGTGGGCGGCGGTGCGGGTGAGCGGGTTCGAGCCGGACTGGCCGTGGGTGCCGGTGGTGGCGTACACGCCGTACGCGGCCGGGGCGGCGGCGCTGGGCGGGCTGCTCGCGCTGGCGCTGCGCCGGCCGGTCGCGGCCGGGGCGGCGTTCTGGGCGCTGGTGGTGCTGGGCGCGGCGGTGCTCCCGCGCGCCCTCTCCGACGGGAACCCGGCGGCCGGCGGGCCCACGCTGCGTGTGCTGGCCGCCAACCTGCTGGTGGGGCGGGCCGACACGGCGGAGCTGATGGGCCTGGTCCGGCGACTGCGGCCGGACGTGCTGACCCTCCAGGAGTTCACGCCCGACGCGATGCGGCGGCTGGAGGAGGCGGGGGTGCGCAGGGCGCTGCCGTACGCGGTGACGCGGTCCCGTGAGGGCGTCGGCGGGTCCGCCGTGTACGCCCGGCACCCCCTCACCGCCGGACGGGCGATCTCGCTGGGCGGGTTCGGGCAGGCCCGAGCGTGGCTGCGGCATCCGGGCGGCGCCCGGGTGGAGATCGTCTCGGTGCACCCGTGCGCGCCCAAACGGTACGCCCGCCAGCCCTGCTGGCAGGCCGGGCTGGACGCGCTGCCGCGCGGGGGCGGCGCGCTGCGGGTGCTGGCCGGGGACTTCAACGCCACGCTCGACCATCTGCCGATGCGCGAGCTGCTGGCGGCCGGGTACCGGGACGCGGCCGACGTCATGGGCCGGGGCCTCACCGCCACCTGGCCGCAGGAGGGGTCGCAGCAGCGGCTGCCCGGGGTGGCGATCGACCACGTGCTGGCCGACGGGCGGATGGCGGTGTGCGACTTCGCGGTGCTCTCGCTCGGCCGCACCGACCACCGCCCGGTCTTCGCCGAGCTCACCCTGCCCTGACCCGGCGTCATCCCTGGCTGATCGCGACCTCGTGGAAGCGGGCGGCGAAGCCCTTGCCGGTGGGGGCGGCGGCCATCGCGCCGGCCAGCGCGGGCTCGCCCGGCGGGAAGTAGGCCAGCCGCAGCAGGGTCTCCGGCGGGTCGCCGTCCAGCCCGTAGCGGACGGTGACGGCGTCGCCCTCCCGCTCCAGGCCGATGCTCACCCGGTCGGCCGCCCGGCCCAGCGGCAGCACCGACCAGTCGGAGAACGTCCTGGTCACGACGGTGCTGAGGTGGAAGGCGCCGTCCACGTACTCGACGCCGGCCTTGATCCAGTCGTCGCCGCCGATCCTGAGGATCGCGCCTGCCTGGTCGTACTGCTCGGCGTACGCGGCGGCGAAGGTCACCGTCAGGCGCAGGTCGCCCGGGACGGTGCGGCCGAACAGGTGCGCGGTGTCGTAGGTGTAGCCGTAATGGGTCGCGTTCCACAGGTCGGTGCCCGGTTCGCAGACGAGGGTGAGTCCGTCGCCGGCGCTCCATTCGCGGGGGGCGTTCTGCCATTGCCAGCCGGATGCGCCGAAGGCCGTGATCATGGCCTCATCTTCTCCGCGGGCGTACCGGAAGTCCAGGGGTGCGGCTGCTCATAGACTTGGGCCGTGGAACAGCCCAAGTTCGAGATTCAGATGCTGCACGACCGGGTCATGATCAAGCTGGAGGCGGAGGCGGAGGAGCGGCGCAGCGGCTCCGGCATCGTCATCCCGGCCACGGTCAAGCTCGCCAACCGGCTGGCCTGGGGCGAGGTGTGCGGCGTCGGGACGAACGTGCGCGCGGTGAAGGTGGGCGACAAGGTGCTGTTCAATCCCGACGACCAGTTCGAGGTCGAGGTGCACGCCCAGGTCTATCTCGTGATGCGCGAGCGCGACCTGCACGCGGTGGCCACCCAGGAGACCGACCACGGCACCGGCCTCTACCTCTGACCGCCCGCTTCTTACGGCGTTCAGATGAAGCGCTGGGCCAGCTCGATCACGTCGACGCCGATCGTGAGCAACCCGCAGTACACGATCACGGCGGCCGAGGCCACGGTGACGAGCAGCACGAGGATGCGGACGGTCCAGCCCTGGCGCTTGTACCACTGCGTCCAGGCGTGCAGCGTGCGCTTGCCGAACTCCAGCACCTTGTGCGCCCAGTGGAACTCCGTGGCCAGCACGGCGAGGCCGGCGAAGACCACGAGCCAGCCGGGGCCGGGGAAGGGCACCATGATGAGCCCGCCCACGACCATGATGGTTCCGATGACGCCGACCACGATCTTGAGCGTCATCGCGCCGGTGCGGGTGGCGCGGATGCCGTCGAGCCAGCCGTGCAGGCCGCCGCGGCGTCCGGGCATGTCGGAGCGGCCAGCGGCCGCGTCCTTGATCAGGTCGGCTTCGCCTTCGGTGTTCTGAATCGGCACAAAATCCCCCGGGCAGTCGGTCTGCCACTCAGGATACGGGCCCGGCGGCCTGATTTACTTGCAAGCGACTAGCAGTGCACTAAACACGCCAAACCGTAAAATTTCCGGCTTGATCCCGCCGCTGATCAGCTTCTTCCGGCAAATATCGGTTAATGTCTCCTATGCCCGAAGTCCTGCTCCGTACCGTCACCGGCCCCGTACGAGCCGCGGCCGTCACCGGCGCCGTACTCCCCCACGAGCACCTGCGCAACGACCTGCGCTGGGGCGTGGGCGTCGACTCCGACCCGCACCGCTGGCTCGACGAGGAGCAGTCCGTCACCGCCGAGCTGCGCGAGCTGCGCCAGTCCGACGAGCTCGGCCTCGTGGTGGACCTGACCTGCATGGGCATGGGCCGCGACGCCGCGTCCCTGGCCCGCGTCGCGGCGGGCGCCCGGGTGCCGGTCATCGCCTCGACCGGGCTGTTCGCCGAGCCGTTCGCCGACGTACGCGAGGAAGGCGTCGAGGAGCTCACCCGGCGGCTCATGCACGAGATCTCCAGCGGCCTCGACGGCACCGGCGTCTTCCCCGGCGTCATCGGCGAGGTCGGCTCCTGGGGCGCCGAGCCCACGCCGCGCGAGGAGCGGTGCCTGATCGCCGCCGCCCACGCCGCCCTCCAGTCCCGGCTGCCCGTCGCCACGCACGGGCGCAACGCCCCCGCCCTGCTGGAGATCCTGCTCGGCCGCGGCCTGCCGGCCGCGCGGGTGGCCGTCGGCTACGCGGGCACCGACCTGGGCGCCGCCCGCAAGATCGCCGAGGCGGGCGCGTACGTGAGCCTCGGCGCCCTCGGCCTCGGCGCCGACCAGGCGGCCAGGATGGCGCTCGCCCTCATCGAGGACGGCCACGCCGAGCGCCTGCTGCTCAGCACGGGCCTCAGCCGGGTCGCCCAGCTCCGCAAGTACGACGGCCACGGGTACGCCCACCTGTTCCACGCCCTGCTGCCGCGCCTGCGCGAGGCGGGCACCGCCGAGGACACGATCCGCCTGATCACCCGCGACAACCCCCTCCGCTGGCTGACCTCCGGCTCCGCCTGACCCCGCTCACGCCCTCAGCGCGAACAACAGGAACTGGGCCCTGCGGGAAAGGCCGTGGTAGGCGTCGGGGGCGATCTCGGCCGCCTCGGGCAGGGGGTCGGGCTCGACGATGTCCTCGACCGTGAGCCCCGAGGCCCGGAACGCCGCCAGCATGGCTCGCAGCGGACGGTGCCAGAACCGCATGGTCATCGTCCGGCCGCCGCGCTCCCAGGCGTCCGTGTAGGCGTACGTGCCGAGATAGTCATCGCTGCCGCTGATCCGCATGTCCATGAAGGGGTGGTGGGTGGACAGCACCACCCGGCCGCCCGGCGCGAGCACCCTGACGAACTCGCGCAAGGTCGGCTCCCACGCCTCCAGATAGTGCATGACCAGCGATGACAGCACCAGATCGAACGCGCCGCCGGGGAAGGGAAGCGGCGGCCGGCTCAGATCGGCCCGGAGCAGGGGCACGTCCGGCCCGAGCCGCTCCCGCGCGCGGGCCAGCAGGCCGGCGCTGAGATCGACGCCCGTGACGGCGGCGCCACGGGCGACCAGCTCGGCGGCATGCGCCCCCGCACCGCAGCCGGCGTCGAGCACCCGCAACCCGGCGACCTCACCGGCGAGGGACAGGATCGCCGGGCGCTCGTAGAGGTCGTTGTACGGGCTGATCTCGTTGTCGTCGGCGTACGAACGGGCGAACCCGTCGTAGTCGTTGTACTTCACCTTCGCGTCCGTCACGCCGTAGAAGCTATATGGGGCGACTTCGGTCTCGTCGCGGGCCATTAGGATCTGGGCTACGCGAGCCTCGGGCCGGGTGGGGGATGGAGACTGAGCACACGCACGGGAACGTGCACGAGCACGGCGACACGCCCCTGCCCGCCTTCCCCTCCGCCGACGCCCGCCCCCGTGAAACCGCCCACTTCCGCGCCGACCTCCGCCCCGACGAAGACGGCCACCTCCCAAGAGACGGCAGCCTCTTAGGAGACAGCCACCCGCCCAGGGACGGCCACCTCCCAGGAGACCGCCACCTCCCAGAGGACCGCCACCTCCCAGAGGACAACCGCCCCTCAAGGGACAGCCACCCCCCAAGGGACGGCCACTTTCAAGAAGACAGCCACCTCCCGGAGGACAGCCGCCCCCCAACTGACGGCCGCCTTCTGAGGGGCGGCCGCCTTGCGGCGGACGGCGGCGAGGGGCGGCCCGTGGCGGCCGGTGGTGAGCGCGGCGGACGCGCGGGCGGGCGGCTGCGCGGGCTGTTGTCCGCCCTGGCGCGGTTGCGGCGGGCGGGTGACATCCCGGTCGTCGTGATGCTGGCGTGGGCGGGCTGGCTGGCCGTTCCCTGGTCCTTCTCCGGCCTCGCCCAGGCGAGGGCGGCGGCCGCCGCCGCTGCCGCCGACGCCGAGCCGCCCCGGCTCGAAGCGCTCGCCACCGGCACCGCGCCCCCGTCCGCCGGCGTTGCGCGCGCCGCGTGGGGGCTCCCCGCCGTCTCCACCCCGCACCTCCCGACCGTGCTCCCGACCGTGCTCCCGGCGGCTCCCGCCCCGGCGGAGGCCACGGTCCCGCCGCGCCAGGCGATCACGGCCGAGCGGGCGCGGATCGCCGGGGAGGTGCACGACGCCGCCGGTCACGGCCTGGCGGCGATCGCCATGCAGGCCGGTCTCGCGCTCGTGACCCTCGACGACGACCCCGAGCAGACGCGGGCCTCCCTGCGGGCGATCAAGGAGACGAGCACGGCCGCGCTGGCCCAGCTCCGCGCCGCGCTCGACGGCATCGACCCGCCCGCGGGCGACCTGGCGGCCCTGATCGACGGCGTACGCGCCGCGGGCCTGCCGGTGGACGTCGAGCCCGCGGGACTTCCCGTCCCTCCGCAGCTCCGGGACACCGTCTACCGGGTGGTCCGCGAGTCCCTCACCAACGTGCTGCGCCACGCGGGCCCGACCCGCGCCCTGGTACGCGTGACCGACACCCCCACCGCGTACGTCCTGGAGGTGGCCGACCGCGGCCCCGGCGCCGGGCACGCCGCCGAGGGGCGCGGCCTGCGGGGCATGCGCGCCCGCGTCACCGAGGAGGGCGGCCACCTCACCGCCGGCCCGCGCGAGGGCGGCGGCTTCCAGGTGACCGCCCGCTTCCCCCACCCGCCGGATCAGGGACAGGCATGACCGACCACGGACCGGGCGCGGACATCCGGGTCGCGATCGCCGACGATCAGGCCGTCGTCCGGATGGGCCTGCGGGCGCTCCTGGAGCGGGAGCCGGGCATGGAGTGCGTCGGCGAGGCCGTGGACGGCGCGGCGGCCCTGGCCCTGGTCCGCGGGACGCGCCCCGACGTGCTGCTGCTCGACATCCGCATGCCCGGCATGGACGGCCTGGCCGCGCTGCGGGCGATGGCGGAGGACCCGGAGCTGCGCGGCACCAAGATCGTGGTCGTCACGACGTTCGCCGTCGACGAGTACGTCTTCGCCGCCCTCCAGGCCGGCGCCAGCGGCTTCGTGCTCAAGGACAGCGCCCCCGACGAGCTGGTCAACGCCGTACGGGTGGTCGCCGCCGGGGAGGCGCTGCTGTCCCCGGCGATCACCAGGAAGGTCATCGGCCTGTTCGGCCGGCACGGCACGGAGCCGGTCGAGGGCATCGCCACGCTCACCCCGCGCGAGCGGGAGCTGGCGGCCTGGGTGGCGACCGGCCGGTCGAACGAGGAGATCGCGAAGGAGCTGGTGATCAGCCCCGACACGGTCCGCACCCACGTAAGCCGGGCCATGGTGAAGCTGCGCGCCCGTGACCGGGCGCAGCTCGTCGTGTTCGCGATGCGCGCCGGGCTCACGCTGCCGCCGGCCTGACCGGCTTGCGCAGGAACCCCTCGTAGTCGCGCTGCTGGAGCTGGGCCTCGATCTGCTTGACGGTCTCCAGCCCGACCCCGACCATGATCAGCACGCTGGTCCCGCCGAACGGGAAGTTCTGCTGCGTGCCGGGGTCCCGCAGGATCGCGAACGCCACCAGCGGCAGCAGCGCGAGCACCGCCAGGTAGACGGCCCCGGGCGCGGTCAGCCGGGACAGCACGTACGCCAGATGCCGCGCCGTCGGCCGCCCCGGCCGCAGCCCCGGCACGAACCCGCCGTGCCGCCGGATGCCGTCGGCCACCTCGTCCGGGTTGAAGGTGATCGACACGTAGAAGTAGGCGAAGGCGGCGATGAGCAGCGCGTACGCGCTCATGTAGAGCGGGTGCGCCCCGGCGGCGAGGTTGCGCTCGACCCACGTCTGCGCCTGTCCGCCGAGCAGCGGCGCCGCCAGCGCGGGCAGGTAGAGCAGCGACGAGGTGAAGATGACCGGGACGATCCCGGCCTGGTTGACCTTGAGCGGGATGTACGCGCCGCCCCCGCCGTACGCCCGCCGGCCCACCGGCCGCGCGTACCGGATCGGGATGCGGCGCTGCGCCTGTTCGACGAAGATCACGGCCGCCACCAGGAACAGGCCGGCCACCACCATCACCACGGCCCCGGCCGGCGTCAGCACGAAGATCTTCGACATGTACCCGGGGAAGACGGCCACGATCTGCGTGAACATCAGCAGCGACATGCCGTTCCCGACCCCCCGGCCGGTGATCAGCTCGCCCAGCCACATGACCACGCACGCCCCGGCCACCATGGTCACGACGATGACGGCCGACGGCAGCAGCCCGTCGTCCCGCAGCAGCGGCCGGGGGCAGCCGGGCAGGAGCCCGCCGCCGCGGGCGAGCGCGACGACCGTGCCGGCGTTCAGTACGGCGAGGGCGACGGTCAGGTAGCGGGTGTACTGGGTGATCCTCGCCTGCCCGTTCTGCCCCTCCTTCCTGAGCGCCTCCAGGCGCGGCACCACCACGGCGAGCAGTTGCATGACGATGCTGGCGGTGACGTACGGCATGACGCCGAGCGCGAACACCGACAGTTGCAGCATCGCGCCCCCGCTGAGCATCTGCGCCAGGTCGAACAGCCCCCCGGAGGCCGACCCGGCGCACGAGCGCACCACCGCCACGTCCACCCCGGGCGCGGGCACCACCTGCCCCAGCCGGAACAGCGCGATGATCGCGAGCGTGAACAGCAGCTTCCTGCGCAGCTCCGGAATCCGGAACGCCCTGGCGAAGACGGTCAGCATGGTCACCGAGTCTGTCCGCCGCGCCGGGGCCGGGTCGTCCGCCGGGACGAGGCTCCGGCGTACGCGGATCCGCGTATCCCGTAGGTTGATCCCCATGACCGCGGTGTGGGTGATCAGCGGGCCGCCGGGCGCGGGCAAGTCCACGGTGGCCGCCGAGCTGCTGGCCCGCCTGTCCCCCGTGCCCGCCCTGCTCGACAAGGACACCGTCTACGGCGACTTCGTGGCCGAGGTCCTGCGCG
Organism: Nonomuraea sp. LP-02; assembly: GCF_036289125.1. Taxonomy (NCBI): domain Bacteria; kingdom Bacillati; phylum Actinomycetota; class Actinomycetes; order Streptosporangiales; family Streptosporangiaceae; genus Nonomuraea; species Nonomuraea sp. LP-02. Next base: position 3,415,233 of record NZ_JAXCLK010000001.1, read on the forward strand.
CGCACGGCCGTCCCGGCGGCGAGCGCGAGGGCCCCTGGTACGACGAGCACGTCAAGCGCTTCGAGTACGCCGGCCTGACCCGGCTGGCCCGCCAGATCCGCGGCCACGGCTGCCCGGTGCTGCTCGACGGCCCGTTCACCACGCAGGTGCACGACGCGGAGCGGTGGGCGGCGTGGGTGGCGGAGCTGGGCGGCGCGCCGGTGCGCCTGCTGTGGGTGCGTTCGGACGGCCCGACGCTGCGCGCCCGCCTCACCGCCCGCGGCCACGCCAGGGACGCCGGCAAGCTGGCGGACTTCGCCCGCTACCTGCGCGACATCCGCGTGGACGAGCCGCCGGCGGTGCCGCACCTGGAGCTCGACAACCGGCCCGGCGCGCGGCCGATCACCGACCAGCTCACCGCCGCGGGCATCCCTCAGCCCACGCGGTAGTCGTCGTCCCGCGCGTCCAGGATCGCCATGTGACCCGGCAGGTGGCCGATCGCGTACTCGACGCCGCTCGCCATGACCGCCGCCTGCGGCGTCACCCCGCACGCCCAGAACAGCGGCACCTCGCCCTCGCGCACCTCGACCGCGTCGCCGAAGTCCGGCCGGGCGAGGTCGCCGATGCCGAGCCCGGCGGGGTCGCCTGCGTGCACGGGCGCGCCGTGCACGCGCGGGTAGCGGCCGCTCACCTCGACGGCGGTCCCGACCAGCTCCTCGGGCACCGGCCGCATCGACACCACCAGCGGCCCCGACAGGCTGCCGGCCGATCTGCAGGGGACGTCCGTGACGTACATCGGCACGTTCGTCCCCAGCTCCAGGTGCCGTACGGGCACCCCCGCCGCGAGCAGCGCCCCCTCGAAGGTGAAACTGCAGCCGATGAGGAACGGCACCAGGTCGTCACGCCACTCCGCCGTCACCTCGCCGAGGTCGGCCACCGGCCGGCCGTCGCGGTAGAGCCGGTAGCCCGGCAGGTCGGTGCGCAGGTCGCCGCCGAACAGCGCGGTCGACCACGCGCCCGGCTCCCCCACGTCGAGCACCGGGCACGCCTGCGGGTTGTGGTGGGCGAACAGCAGCAGGTCGTACCGGAGCGCCGCGGGCACGGCGATGAGGTTGGCCTGCGTCCAGCCCCGGCACCAGCCGGCGGTGGGCACCCGCTCGCCGGCGCGGAAGCGCTCCCGCGCCCGTTCGGGGCTCAGTTCGGCGACGTTCTCCACCCTTCGACAGTAGGTCGGCCCTGGTCATGCGGTCCACCGCACGGACGGGCGTGAGGGCCGGGTTTTCCGGGGTAGCGGGTGTCGCCGTGCGGCTCGATGTGAACCTCCTCGACTATGTGCTCATCGCCCTCTACTTCGTGACCGTGCTCGCCATCGGCATCGCGGCCCGCAAACGGATCAGCTCCAGCCTGGACTTCTTCCTGGCCGGGCGCGGCCTGCCGGCGTGGATCACCGGCCTCGCCTTCGTCTCGGCGAACCTGGGCGCGATCGAGATCCTGGGCATGGCGGCCAACGGCGCCCAGTACGGCGCGATGACCGTGCACTACTACTGGATCGGCGCGGTCCCGGCGATGGTGTTCCTCGGCATCGTGATGATGCCCTTCTACTACCGCTCCAAGGTGCGCAGCGTCCCCGAGTTCCTGCGCAGGCGGTTCAACGGCGCGACGCAGCTGCTGAACGCGATCACGTTCGCGGTGGCGCAGATCCTCATCGCCGGGGTGAACCTGTACGCGCTGGCGCTGGTGATGGAGCTGCTGCTGGGCTGGCCGCTGCCGGTGTCGGTGGTGGTGTCGGCGGTGATCGTGCTGTCGTACATCACCCTGGGCGGTCTCTCCTCGGCCATCTACAACGAGGTGCTGCAGTTCTTCGTCATCCTCGCCGGGCTGATCCCTCTCACCGTGCTCGGCCTGATCAAGGTGGGCGGGATCAGCGGGCTGGCCGACAAGATCCGCCAGGGCCCGCTCGGCGAGCCCGGCCTGCACACCTGGGCCGACACCGCCGGCCAGAACCCCATGCAGGCGCACTGGATCGGCATCGTGTTCGGGCTCGGCTTCGTGCTCTCGTTCGGGTACTGGACGACGAACTTCGCCGAGATCCAGCGGGCCCTGTCGGCCAGGAACACGAACGCGGCCCGGCTGACGCCGATCGTGGCCGCGTTCCCGAAGATCTTCATCCCGCTGGTGACGGTGCTGCCCGGCATGATCGCGCTGGTGCTCTTCAGCGACCTCGGCAAGGGGCAGGCGTACAACTACTCGATCCCGCTGCTCATGCAGGACCTGCTGCCGAACGGCGTGCTCGGGATCGCGGTGACCGGGCTGCTGGCCTCGTTCATGGCCGGCATGGCGGCCAACATCAGCGGCTTCAACACCGTCTTCGCCAACGACATCTGGGCGGCGCACGTCCGTCCCGGCCGCGACGACCGGCACTACCTCAAGGTGGGCAGGATCGCGACCGTGGCCGGCGTCGCGCTCGGCGTCGGGACGGCGTTCATCGCGGCCGGCTACTCCAACATCATGAACTACCTGCAGGCGCTGTTCTCGTTCTTCAACGCGCCGCTGTTCGCCACGTTCGTGGTCGGCCTGTTCTGGCGGCGGATGACGCCGTGGGCCGGTTTCTGGGGACTGCTGGCCGGGACGCTGGCCGCGTTCGCGTCGTACGTGCTGTATAAGGCCGGGGTGATCGACTTCGGCACCGAGCTGAACGCCAGCTTCTGGGGCGCGGGCATCGCCTTCGTCGTGGACGTGCTGGTGTCCGTGGTGGTCACGCTGGTCACCACGCAGAAACCGGAGGCGGAGCTGCGCGGGCTGGTATGGGGGCTCAGCGCGGTGGACCTGGAGGACGACGCGCTGGCCGGTGACCGCAAGTGGTACCGGTCGCCGGTCGTGCTGGGCGTGGGCGCGGTCGTGCTGGCCGCCGTGATGTACGGGGTGATTCTGTGAGCGACATCCGCATGGTGATCGGCGGGCTGTTCCTGGTCTACGGCGTGATCCTGATCGTCGCCGGCGTGCTGGGCGAGGCGGTGAACCTCTGGACCGGGCTGGCCATGGCCGTCTTCGGCGGGCTGTTCGTGGCCTGGGCCCGGGCCCGCCGCATCTGAACGGGCCCGGACCGCTGATGTCAGTACTCGACCTCGAAGGTGTGCGGCCCCAGCCCGTACCCGTCGCCCCGGGGGACGACGTACCCCTCCTCGATGAGCGTCGCCAGGCTCGCCCGCAGCTCGTCCTCCTCCAGGCCGGAGATGTGCACCAGCGTGTCGAGCCCGGCTCCGCCCGTCTCGACCGTGAGGGAGGCGACGGCCTCGTACACGTGGATGTCGACGTCGGACAGTTCCTGGACGTCGTGGCCCTCGGTCATGATCGCTGCCTCGCCCCCTCACGCAGCCGCTCGGGATCCACCTCCCGGTCCGGGTACCTGCGCAGGTACTCGGACTCCAGCTCGTTCGTACGGGAGGTGTGGCGGGACAGTGCGTCGTCGGAACCGTGGAAGAACGTGTCGCTCCGGGTGAGGTGGAGCTGGCGCAGCTCGCGGATCAGGTCGTCATCGCTGAGCTGGGCCGGATCTATTCCCATCGTCGTCATGGGATCCCCTCTACCCCGGAGTCCTCCGACAATATCTGTCACAATTCCTGACATTTAGGCATTGTCTGTAAGATGCCGCCGCTTTACCTTCCCGTTATGGACCTCGAGCTCCGGCACCTCAGGATCGTCCGCGCGGTCGCGGACGCGGGAAGCGTGAGCAAGGCCGCGTTGACGCTCGGGCTGGCACAACCGGCCCTGACCGCCCAGCTCAAGCGCATCGAAAGGGTGCTCGGCGGCGCCCTGTTCGAGCGCGACCGCCACGGCGCCCGGCCCACAAGGCTCGGCGAACTCGTCCTCGCCCGCGCGCGGGTGCTCCTCCCGGCGGCCAAGGAACTGCAGGACGAGGCCGTACGCTTCGCCCACGCCCCGACCCCTGGCTACCGCATCGGCGCCACGAACGGCCCGATACTCGGCGGGCTGGTGGACCGGCTGGCGGCGGAGCGGCCCGTCTCGACGTACACGTCCTGGTCGAGCCACGAGCTGACCAGCATGGTCGAGCTCGGCCGCCTCGACTACGTGCTGACCGGCGCCTGCGGCGACTCCGGCACCCTCACCGGCTCGCTCGTCTGGGACACCATCAGCCTCGACCCCGTCTTCTGCCTCGTCTCCGAGAACCACCCCGCCGCGAAGGAGAAGGAGGTGGAGCTGTCCGACCTCGCCGACGAGCACTGGGCGGGGACGCCGGGGGACAGCTGCTTCGCCGACTGCTTCGCGATGGCCTGCGCCCGCTCCGGCTTCACCCCGGTGACGATCTACGAGACGGACGTGCCGACCTGCACCCACCTGGCGCAGGTGGGCCGCGCCGTGGTCCTCTGCCAGGCCACCCACCAGCCCGCGCAGGGCCTGGTCATGGTGCCGCTGGCCGGCGCCCCGCTGCGCTGGCGCCAACTCCTCGGCCGCCACCCGACGGCGGCGGACGCCGCATGGGTGCTCACCCAGGCCAAGGAGGCCCATCGGGACGCGATAGGCCGCAGCCCTACGTACAGCGACTGGCTCACCCGCAACCCGACCTACGGCACCACCCCCTGACCCCGCCCGCACCCTGCCAGCGTCACGAGCCCCCGCTCACCACAAACTCCCACCCCGGCGACCACCGTCCCCCCGCTGCCACCTCCGCCATGGGCCGCCCGTTGCACACCCCGTAACCACACCCCCGAAGCCGCCGATCGACCCTGATCTCTTCCACCCCATCGAACGCGATCTCCACCGTCTGCACCGCCCGCCGCCGCATCCCGAGCCCGACCGCCTCCACCCGCCCCGAGCGGACAACTCCCCCGGCAACCACCCGGTCGCCACCCCGGTCTCGTTGTCCACGGTGGTGGAATGCGTCTCGTACACGACCCGCACGTTCGTCCCTCCTGATGATCGCCACCGCCCCCGGAACATGGAATGATGTCTGCGGAGACCCCTCTCCCCCCGGCCCATGGCACCCACAACCGGTCCTGATGCTCTAGCCTTAGCCATGCACCCGGCTCAGCATGATCCACTCAGGACCGCGCCACAGCCACACAACTGAATCCAGGGGGCGGTAGCTCAGCCGGTCAGAGCATCGGACTCATAATCCGTGGGTCGTGGGTTCAAGTCCCACCCGCCCTACTCACCAATACCACGTTCGACCTGGGGTTTCTCGGTCTTCGCCGAATCTGATCTCGCTGTTGATCATGGCTGGTTGCTCGATGGTTGCTCGTCGGCACGGGTTGTGTAACGTGGTAGATCGTTTGAACGCCACTGTCACGACAGACCTCAGCGACGGTCAAGAGAAGATCGAGCCGGAACACCTGCACCGGCACCCGCTCGGCCAAGCCACGGCAGTCATGCGGTCAGCTCTCGGCTCCTGAGCATGTTCCCCCAGCCTTGCCTCGCGGGCGAGCAGATTTTTGATCCTCTGGTTCGCGCAGTCCCAAGCAGGCTGTCCGTGTACGACCTCGTTGCGGGGGTCCTAATGACGCAGCCCCAGACGAGTGGAGTTGTAACCCTCTCGGTTCTGGTGAGGTACGGCCGCGAGGGCCGACCAACGAGGTCGTACGCGGGCACAGGCTTAGAGCTCCTGACGCAATGAGGTCAGGCGTCGTCAGCAGATGAGTGCGCAGGCCAGTTTGAGGAAGGCCTCGTGGATGTCGGCGCGGATCTCCCAGCGGATGCGCAGGCGGCGGAAGGCGTGCAGCAGGGCGAAGGTCTGCTCGACGACCCAGCGTTGTTTGCCCAGGCCGGAGCCGTGCTCGGTGCCGCGTCGGGCGATCAGCGGGCGGATCTGCAGCTCGCGCACCAAAGCGCGGTACTTGTTGTGGTCGTAGCCGCGGTCGGCGAGCACGACGTCGGGACGCTGGCGTGACCGGCCGCGCTTGCCGTGGACCTTCGAGATGGCGTCCAGCAGCGGGCGAAGCTGGGTGACGTCGCCTGCGGTTGGCGCCGGTCAGGATCACCGCCAGCGGGATGCCGGTGGCGTCGGTGATCAGGTGGTGCTTGCTGCCGGCCCGTCCGCGGTCGACCGGGGACGGGCCGGTCTGCGCCCCCTTTTAGCGCTCTGATCTGCGAGGAGTCCACCGCGGCCCGGGAGAAGTCGAGTGCGGCGGCGGCCCGTAACTGATCGAGCAGGACCTCGTGGAGCTGCTGCCAGACGCCGGCCTTGTTCCACTCGGCCAGGCGCCGCCAGCAGGTCATGCCTGAGCCGTAGCCCAGTTCCTGCGGCAGGTGCTCCCAAGCTATCCCGGTGTGCAGCACGAACAGGATGCCCTGCAACGCCAGCCGGTCATCCAGCCGCTTGCGCCCAGGATGGCGGAACCTGCGCTGATGCTGGGGCAGTAGCGGCTCGATCGCCGCCCACAGCTCGTCGCTGACCTCCCATGGCTTCAGCTTGGCCACCCGGCGCTCTTGGTCGGAGTAGGGGCGTCCTGCACCCCGGCCCATGCCGTAGGCGTTCTGCGGCACGAACCTGGCCGGGTAGGGCAGATGGAGGTCCCCGTGTTCGGGGTGGGACAGCAGGGGCCCAGTGGTGGTTGTCGGGCAGGTCGCCCTTGCCGTCATGCGGGGCGGTGGTCGCGATCGCGTACACCTCGCCGCCCAGGAGTCGGCCAGGACGGACCGCGGCCACCCCCGTCGCGGCGGCCGTGCCCAATGGGTCAGCCGCCAGGTAAGACAGGCGTGACATTTCATGCGTGCGGCGCTTCAATGGCTCGATTATGGACGATGCCGAAATGGCGGCGGAGCGGGTGATCTCGCCCGTCCTCGTCGGCCGGGACTCTGAGCTGCGGCGGTTGCGGGCGGCGGTGCGTCGTCCCCCGGCCGTCGTCATGATCGAGGGCGAGGCCGGCATCGGCAAGACGCGGCTGGTCAGCGAACTGGCCGCCGAGCTGCGTGACCGCCCGCCGCCCGTCGCCGAGCCGCCTGACCGGCCGCCGCTCGTCGGTGGGTGCCCGCAGATTCGGGAGCCGTTCCCGCTCGGGCCCGTCATCGAGGCGGTGCGCGGCGCGGCCGGGAGGTTGCCCGAGGGCGGCCTGTCGCCGGTGACCGGCGCGCTGCGCCCGCTGCTGCCCGAGCTCGCCGCTGTCCTCCCGGCAGAGCCCGGCCCGCTGGACGACCCCGCCGGGCTGCGGCATCGCGTGTTCCGCGGGCTCGCGGAGCTGCTCGCCGCGCTCGGCCGGGCCGTCCTGGTGCTGGAGGATCTGCACTGGGCCGACGAGCAGACGGTCGAGTTTCTCGGCTACCTGCTCGCCGACCCGCCGCCCGGGCTCGTCCTCGTGCTCACGTTCCGCGGTGAGGAGGCTGGTCCCGGGCTGCGGGCGCTCACCGCGCGGTTACGTCCTGAGCTCGCCCATGCCCACCTCGTGCTGGCCCCGCTGGACGCCGCCCGGACGAACGAGCTGACGGCCTCGATCCTGGGCACCGCGCAGGTGTCGGACGAGTTCGCCGCCTACCTGTGCGAGCGTACGTCGGGCCTGCCGTACGCCATCCAGGAGCTGGTCGCGCTGCTGCGGGCCCGCGGCGTCCTGGTCCAGCGCGGTACCAGGTGGGCGCGCAAGACGCTCGACGAGCTCGGCGTACCGGCCGGGGTGCGCGACTCCGTACTGGAACGGGTGCGCGGCCTGAGCGCGAACGCGCAGGCGGTGGCGGAGGCCGCGGCGGTGCTGCGGGTGGCCGTGCCGGTGCCCGATCTCGTGGCCACCTGCCGCGTACCGGAGCAGGACGCCCACGAGGGCCTGGACGAGCTCCTCGACCGCGGCCTGTTCGCCGAGCACGCCGGTACGGCGGGCTTCAGGCACGCGCTGGCCGTCCAGGCGGTGTACGGGAGCATCCCGCTGCCCAGACGCCAGGACCTGCACGTCCGCGCGGCCAAGGCGGTGGCGCGGCAGAATCCCACGCCGCTCGGTCAGATCGCCCACCACCACCGTCACGCCGGCCAGCACGACGCGTGGGTGGACGCCGCGGAGAAGGCGGCCGACCAGGCCGTGGCCCTCGCCAACGACGCGGAGGCCGAACGCCTGCTGGAGGCGGTCCTGCGGCACGCGCCCCTCGACCCGGAACGCGAGGGCAGGCTCGCGGCGAAACTGGGCTGGGCGGGCGGTTACGCGCTGGGCGCCGACGAGCTCATCGGCCTGCTGCGCGCCGCCGCCGCCCGCCAGCCGCCCGGACCGATGCGCGGCGAGCTGAACTACCTCATCGGGCTGAAGCTGGAGGCCGGGGGCGCCGCGCCGGAGCTCACCCGCGGGGCCATGATCGAGGCGGTCGCCGATCTCGCCGACCGCCCGGTGCTGGCCGCGTACGCGATGGTGGGCCTGGGCATGCCGAGAACCCCCGGTGTCCCGCTCGCCGAGCACCTGCGCTGGCTCGACCTGGCGCTCGAACGGCTGCCCGAGATCGCGGAGCCCGAGCGGCGCATCTCCGTGCTCGGCAAGGTCGCCATGGTGCTGACCCTCGTCGGCGACCCGCGCGGGGCGAGCCTGACCGGGCAGGTCGAGGCGCGGACCGGCGGCCGTCCGACGAACCGGTGGGAGGTGGTGGCCTACGACTCGATCGGCGAGGTCGCCTGCCTGGCCGGGCATCACGACACCGCGTACCGCCTGCTGGACGCCGCGCTGGCCGAGGCGGCCGAGCACGACGTCACCGGCCTGACCGAGTCCAGGTGCCGGTTGAACCTGGCGACGCTGGCGTACTGCCGGGGTTCCTGGGACGGCGTGGCGGACGAGCTCGAAGTGTTGCGCGTGCGCTTCGCCGACCTGCCCAGTTACCGTCTCACCGCCGACACCGTGGCCGGCTGCCTGGCCCTGGCGCGCGGGCGGGCCGACGGTGCGCGGCTCGAAGACCTGGTGCGCGCGAACCTGGAGACGGGCGCGGCCGACGTGCTCGCGCTGCCGGTGAGCGCGCTGCTGCGGCTGGCCGTCGTACAGGGCCGGGCCGAGGAGGCCGTGGGGCGTACCGGCCAGGCGTTCTCGTTGTGGGCGGCCAAGGGGCTGTGGCCGGTGGGTGTGCGCGCGGTTCCGGCGCTGGTCGAAGCCCTGGTGGGGCTGGGCAGGGCCGAGGAGGCCGGGGAGCTGGTGTCACGTCTCGAAGGCGAGCTCGTCGCGCTGGACGCGCCGCTCGCGCGGGCGGCGCTCGGCCATGCGTGGGGCTTCCTGTCCGCCGACGCCGTGCGCTTCATGGACGCGGCGGCGTCGTACGACCGGCTGGGGGCGCCGTACGAGGCGGCGCAGGCGCGCGAGCACGCGGCCGGGCTGCTGCTCACCGAGGGTGACGAGCAAGGGGCGTCGATGCTGGAGGCCGCCCTGCACGCGTACGGCGGGCTCGGCGCCGCCTGGGACCTCGACCGGGCGGGCCGGTTGAGCAGGCGCTGGGGCCTGCCCGTACCGGCCCGGCATCGCGGCGGCCCGCGCGGTTACGGGTCCGCGCTCTCCCCCAGGGAGGACGCGGTGGCCAGGCTGGCCGCCACCGGCCTGACCAACAAGGAGATCGCCAAGGAGCTGTTCCTGTCGGCCAAGACCGTGGACAAGCACCTGGGGTCGGCCATGCGCAAGCTGGGCCTGCGCTCCCGCGCGGGGCTGGCGCACCGCCTCGACGCCTGACTATTGGGGTGTTTGCCCCATAGGTAGCCATCTGTCGCTCCTGTGACGCTAGGCGCATGCCCGAAGAGCCCGATCCGAAGGACGAGCAGGACACACCCGAGCCCGAGGCCGAACCCGAGGCGGAACTCGAAGAGGGCTGGGTCGACGCATGAGGAGAGAGGCAGAACCCCCGATGCCAACCACCAGAAGGCGGCCGTGGCCGCGCGTGTTAGCGGGCGCGGCCGTAACGGCACTGGCCGCGGGCCTGCTCACCCCGGCGACGGCCCTCGCCGCGCCCGACGAGGGCGACACCGGCGTCGTCACGCTCCCCGGCGCCGCCGGCGGCGAATGGAACCTCACCCTGATCACCGGCGACACCGTCCGCCTCGCCAGGGACGGCGACGGACGCTACACCGCGACCCCCGAGGCCGTCCGCCGCCCCGACGGTCACACCCCGTTGTTCCGCAGCGAGGCCGGCCCGGAGGGGATCTTCGTGATCCCGGACGACGCCCAGCCCGCCCTCGACGCGGGCGTCCTGGACCTCAAGCTGTTCGACGTCCGCTACCTGGCCGAGAACGGCTACGCCGACGGCACCGCCGACCGCCTGCCGCTGATCGTCCAGTACCAGGGCACCCAGAAGAGCACCGCCCGCGCCCTGCCCGACAGCACCACCACCCGGTCGCTGCCGAGCATCCACGGCGCCGCGCTCACGGTCGACAAGGCGAAGGCGGACGAGTTCTGGGCCACCCTGCGCGACTCGGCCAATGGCAGGACGAAGCTGGCCGGCGGCGTCGGCAAGGTCTGGCTGGACGCCAAGGTCAAGGCGGACCTGGCCGAGAGCGTGCCGCTGATCGGCGCCCCCGAGGCGTGGAAGGCCGGCTTCGACGGCTCCGGCACGACGGTCGCCGTGCTGGACACCGGCGTCGACGCCACCCATCCCGACCTGGCCGGCCGGATCGCCGACAGCCGCAGCTTCGTCGAGGGCCAGGAGGTGGCCGACCACCACGGCCACGGCACCCACGTCGCCGCGACCGTGGGGGGCTCGGGCGCGGGCGCGCACGGCACGCGCAAGGGCGTCGCCCCCGGCGCCAGGCTCGTCATCGGCAAGGTGCTGGGCGACTCGGGCTCGGGCGACACCTCCGACATCATCGCCGGCATGGAGTGGGCCGCCATCGAGGAGAAGGCGAAGATCGTCTCGATGAGCCTCGGCGGCAACCCCACCGACGGCACCGACCCGCTGTCCCAGTCCGTCAACGACCTGAGCGCCTCGACGGGCGCGCTGTTCGTGGTCGCCGCGGGCAACGACGGCCCCGGCAAGGAGACGATCGGCGCGCCCGGCGCCGCCGCGTCCGCGCTGACGGTCGCCGCCACCGACAAGTCCGACCGGCTCGCGAGCTTCTCCAGCCGCGGGCCGAGGGCCGTGGACGGCGCGCTCAAGCCGGACATCGCCGCCCCGGGCGTGGGCATCGTCGCCGCCCGCGCCGCCGGAAGCTCGCTGGGCAGCCCGGTCGACGCCCTCTACACCAGCCTGAACGGCACCTCGATGGCGACCCCGCACGTCGCGGGCGCGGCCGCGCTGCTGGCCCAGGAACATCCGTCCTGGGACGGCCGGCGGCTCAAGGCGGCGCTGATGTCGACCGCCAAGGACGCCGGATACTCCGCCTACGAGCAGGGCGCCGGCCGCGTCGACGTGGCCAGGGCCGTCTCCCAGGCCGTCGTCTCCACCACGCCGAACCTGGATTACGGCGTCATCCCCGTAGACGTGAACGACACGGTGGACAAGACCGTCACCTACGCCAACGACGGCGCCGCCGAGGTGACGCTGACCCTCGCCGCCACCCTGGGCGAGGCCAAGGACGCGCTGACGTTCAGCGCCCCGTCGGTCACCGTCCCGGCGGGCGGCACCGCGTCCGTCACCGTCACCCTGCGCCCGGACGGCCTGCCCAAGGGCGGCTACACCGGCGCCGTGGTCGCCACAGGCCCGTCCGGTACGCACGTCACGACCCCGGTGGGGCTGCGCCGAGGGCCCAAGAAGGTGCCGTTGACCGTGCACCTCATCGACAGGTACGGCAACCCGCCCTCGCCGGTGGTGAGCTGGGTGGACGCGAGCGCAGTCGACGTCCCCGACACCTACGGCGTCAGCTCCGGCGAGTTCGTCGGCGACGGCGTCTACCGCTACATGGTCGAGCCGGGCACCTACAGCGTCCAGGCCGGCATCCAGCACAACACGACCGACAGCGGGCCTCCTCCGGTCGCGCAGCTGTACGACCCCGAGGTGGTCGTGCCGGAGGGGGGAGCCGAGATCACCCTCGACGCCCGCAAAGCCGTGCTGCTGCGCGTCCAGACGCCCAAGCCGATCGACTGGCGGCACGCCAGAGGCACCATCTCCTTCGTGCGCACGGCATGGGACGGCACCGCGGTGTCGTCCGGGAACATGGGCGCCCTCGGCATGAACGACTGGTACATCAGCCCCACCAAGAAGGTCACCAAGGGGAAGCTGCTGTTCTCGATGCAGGCCACGGCCGCCAACCCGCAGCTGGCCGTGCGCGCCGTGTCCCCGCGGAAGTACGCGATCGACGCCAGAACCTATGAGTACTTCGACCGCGGGCTGAGCTTCGACCTCGGCTGGGACATCCCGTTCCCGGCCGGCACCCGCCGCTACGACCTCGCGTACGTCGGCGGCGGCGCGAACCCGCAGGGCGACCTGCGCGGCAAGCTCGCGCTGATGACGATCGACCCCGATGACACCTGCCTCATCGAACTCGAGCGTCTCCAGGCGCTGAAGGCCGCGGGCGCCGCCGGGGTCGTGCTCTTCGCCAACCGCGTGTACCCCGGCTGCTCGATCCCCACCTGGCCCGGCGGGGGCGAAAAGCCGGAACTGCCGGTGGTCCAGATCTTCAAGGCCGTCGGCGACCAGCTCCGCGCCCAGCTCGCGGACGGCCCGGTCACGCTGGAGATCACAAACCACCCGATCATCGACTACACCTACCAGCTCCTGAAGTACGAGGACGGCAGGGTCCCCGACCCCGTCTACCGCTTCACCGACAGCCGCCTGCGGGCCGTGGACACCGCGTACCACACGCCGATGAGCCTCGACGACCAGATGGAGATCTGGCACAGCCGCAAGCCGCTGGAGCGGGTCACGTTCTCGACGGCCTTCCACTTCGCCGCCCCCTCCAGGCGGATCGAGTACTTCAGCCTGTCCGGAGCGGACACGCTGCGCGAGGGGACCGTCAGCGGCACCGACACGAAGACCTGGGGACTGGCGACGACGATCGAGAAGCCCGGCAGGGAGACCAGGCGCTGGGGCACCGGCCCGGCCACCCCGGGCGGCATGGTGATCCCGGAGGTCCCCGGCGTCGAGCAGAAGGTGTTGTGCGCGATGTGCCGGCGCGGCGACACGTTCCTGCCCGCCTACACCTTCGTGACCGGCGACGGGCGGCTGGCCATGACCGGCGGCAGCGTCAACACCAACGCGAAGCTGTTCAGGGACGGCAAGGAGATCCCGCGCGTCGCCGGCGCCGCGTTCCCGATGTTCACGCTGACCAAGGAGGAGGGCGTCTACCGGCTCGAACAGAGCGGCTCGGGCTCCGTCAACGCCTGGACCTTCCACTCCAGGGCCCGTGACGAGGACACCGTCCCGCCCACGACCGACTGCCACCCGACCATGGGCTCGTCCGGTTCGTGCAACCCGCAGCCGCTGGTGTTCGTCGGCTACGACCTGGGTGACACCCAGGCCCTGGACACCTCCGTACGGGCCGGTGGCCGGCACACGTTCCAGATCGACGTGACCCATTCCCCGTCGGCCGAGCGGATGCCGGCCGTCGCGGGGCTGAAGCTGGCCTACAGCACCGACGATGGCCAGACCTGGAAGGACGCCAAGGTCCGCCGGGTGGGTACCGGCGTCTACACCACCACACTCACCTACCCCGCCCTCGCGGATACGAAGGGCGCCGTAACCCTCAAGGCCGAAGCCTGGGACACCGAAGGCAACAAGGTCGAACAGACCACCACCCGCGCCTTCCCCTTGCGCTGACCCCTGGACCCGAATCCGTGCCCGCCACCCACCCAGGGTGGCGGGCATGCACAGCTTCAAAACTCATCACATAGGGCCTGAGCTGGGTGTTCTCCGGGGCAGCCGTACGGCGCGTACCCACCGCTCAGTGAACTGGGCGTCTCGGTCGCGGATGAGGAAGCGAGAGGATCTGACCCGGTCCCCGAGGTCCATGAGCAGGTTGCGGGCCTGCTGAACCGTCCAGGCTCCCGTCGGGTGGGCGGTGCGCCTGAGCCCGCAGGAAGGTCCTCCACGAGGTGTCGGTGCTTCGCGGAGCCGGGCCCGCACCGCTGCAGCTCAGGGGCGGGTCTGCCGGTGCCGGTGGGCCAGGACGAGCCAGGCCGCGAGGGCGGCGAGCGCCGCGAGGACGATGACGCCGATCCGCAGCACGCTCCCCATCGCGCCGTCCCCGTCCGTCTTACCCGCCGCGCCCGCCGCGGCCTCGTGCAGGTGAGCGGGTGCGGACGCCTGGCCAGGAGCGGGGGCGGCCGTCGTACCCGGTGCGGGAGCGGTCGTCGAGCCCGGCGCGGGCGCGGCGGTCGGGCCCGGTGCCGGCGTGGTCGCCGCCACCGGCGCGGCGACCACGCCGGCCTTCACCTTCACCGTCTTCTTCGCCTTGGCCGGCTCGGTCGCCCTCACCGTCACCCGCCACTCGCCGCTGGGCAGCGGCTCGGCGGAGCGGTAGAGATTCTGGCCCTCGCCTGCCGACCGGAGCGGGACCGGGCCGAAGGCACGGCCGTCGGACGAGGTAGCGGTCAGCGTCGCCGCGACGATCTCGGTGACGGGATGGCCGTCCTTCTCGTACGTCACGAGCACGTTGACGTTGTCGGCCCCGTCACCCGTCACCTCCAGCTTGATCGGCCCGCCGTGCGCGTGGGCGGCCGGTGCGCCGAGCACCAGCCCGGCCCAGGACAGCAGGAGGGTCAGGACGTAGGCCGATGTCTTCTTCACGGAACATGGCTCCCTTGCGATTCGATGCCGGCGCCCGGGCCGGTTGACGGCCGCCACCTCTGAGGGCGGGTGACGGGACTCACGCCTCCTGCGACCTGCCCTCACGGGCGAGCCTGATCAGTTCTTCGATGCGCCTGCGGCGCCGCGCGGCGTTCAGCCGGAGGGCGAAGAAGGCGAGGACGAGCAGGACGACAAGGCCGAGCTGCGGCCACGGCAGCGCCCAGACCGTGGTGGCGACCTCCGCTGGCCGCACGGCGACGTCCGGCACCGCCGCACCGGCGAGGGAGGGGACCGCCACGACCGTCGTACGGACCGGCCCCAGCGGCCAGGCCTCCACCACCCGCGCGACGTACGTACGGCTGCCGCCCGGCATGAGCTCCCTGGCCCTGGCCGCGGACGGGTCGCTCCAGGAGTTCTCGGTGAACAGCGTGGACGACAGCACCCGGTTGTCACTGACGAACCGGATATTTCCGGCATTGGCCACCGTGTACGTCACCTCGACCGTCCCAGGGACGAAAGGATTCCACGAGCCCGTGTACTCCGCCCGCACCCCGCTGACGGCCACCTTGGCGACGTAGTCGCCGGTGACCCGGATGTTCAGGCGGACGCCCACCCGGTTCTGGACCCGTACCTGCCCGGAGACCGTCTCCAGGGACGCGGTCACTCCGGCGGGATGGTCGCCCGGCGTCGCGTTGCCGGGGATCGACACCGTCACCGGCACGACGGAGGTGGCACCGGCGGCGACGGTCACCTTCTCGGGCACCGTGATCCACGAGCCGCCGTCCACCGGCGCGACGTCCGACGGCCGCATGTCGAAGTAGCCCTTGGAGGTCAGGTAGCCGTCGTTGGCGTCGATCCCGAACTCGACCGGCTCGGTGGAGCGGTTGATGACCGCGACGTGCTCGACCACCTGCCCGCCGCCGGGGAGTTCGAGGTCGATGACGCTGCGGCCGTCAGGCCCGCCCGCGTTGGCCGGCACGACCGACCAGGTGGTGTCGGCGTGCGACGGGGCCGCCGGCCCCACCAGGACGGCGGCCGGCAGGGCGGCGAGGACGGCGAGGCGGGCGAGGACGCCTCGCGCACGGTTGATGGTCAACAGAGGATGTCTCCAGTCTCGTCGTCGTGGCCGCCCGGAACCCCGCAGGGTCCCGGGCGGCGATGGCGTCCCGCGCCCCGGAAAATGGCTCAGGACTGGTTGAACAGGGAGAGCGTCAGGGTCGAGTGGTACTCGCCGGCGGCGACGTCGGTGGGCGTGCGCAGCGCCAGGTCGGCGTTCACCTCCCAGGTGCCGATCTCGTCGGCGGAGTTCGCCGTGGACACCAGCAGCTCCTGGCCCTGCAGGCCGACGGTGGGCGCTCCCGAGCCGTCGGAGATGACGCTGGAGACGGGCTCGCCGGCCGCGACCGCGCCGGTCGAGGAGTCGCTCAGCAGCCGCGGCCGCCAGCCCAGGTACTGCGGGCCGATGGGCGGCGCGGAGCCGTCCGTCGCGGTGAACTCGCCGGCCTGGCCCACGACCGCCCAGAAGTCACCGTCGGGGATCTCCCCGGGATCGCGGGTGTCGGTCACCGTGACCGTCGGCAGGGTGCCGACGAACTGGCGGGCGGCGGCGTCGGAGCCGCTCTCCTGCAGGGCCACCCCGCCGTTGTCGGCGACGGTCATGGACACCTGGCCGGTAGTGGTGCCCGGCTCGATGGTCACCGACACGTCGATGCCGTCCTCGGGATCGTCCTCGGCCACGGCGGGACCGGCCAGGCCGGCGCCGGCGAGCGCGACACCGACCACCGCGGCGGCGAGCAGCCGCGCGGCCTTGTTGATTCTCATGTGATCGCTCCATCTATGAGTGGGCGGGGCCGGCCGGCCCAGCGGCCGGCCCCGGGGGTTCTGCCTCAGCTGCAGTCGAGCGCCGGGTACGCGGCGTCGTACGACGAGGTGACCTCCTGGCCGCCGATCGTCGCCGTCCCCTTCACGGTCACCGTGCCGGCGTCGATCTGCCCGGCCCGGCTGTTGAAGGACTGGTACGCCTGCTTGCCCGGGGCCACGCCGGCCACGGTCTTCGTGCCGTACGGCGTGGTCAGCGTCACCGTCGCCGCCGTCTCGGAGGTGTTGACGGCGGTGACCGCCACGTACGCCGAGGTGCCGATACAGCGGGACGTGGCGGAGACCGCCAGCTCGACCTGCGCCGCCCCGGTCAGGCGGAAGAAGTCGAACGTGACCGTCTTCGAGGCCGTCTGGTTGGTGCCGATGGTGTAGACGCCGACCTTCGCGTCTTCGGCCACGGCGCTGTTCTCCACCGGAGCGGACAGGTCCGTCCAGGTCTGGCCGTCGGAGGAGTAGGAGCCGGTGAAGGTGTCGCCCTCCTTCTTCAGCCGCAGGTGCCACTCGCCGCCGGTGAGGTTGTTCGCCTGCGGTTGCGGGCTCTGCACGGTGCCGCCGACCTCGCTGCGCAGCTCGATGGCCCGCGCCACCGTGGCTCCTGGCGAGTTGGTGGTGAGGAAGTCGAGCTTCACGTAGTCGTCGTCGCCGGTGTAGACCATCAGGCCGCCCTGCTGGTACTGCTCGTTGAGCGCCGAGGCGTCCAGCTTGGTCTCCAGCGTCCAGTCGCCGTCCGGGGCCGGTTGCAGGATGAGGTTCTTCGGGCCGGTGTTGGTGGTCCCGTAGATGTCGCCCGTCGTGGTGTCCAGCTCCAGCTTGCCGCCGCTCACCCGCGCGGCGGTGGCGTCGGGGCGCACGACCGCGCTCCAGCGGCACGTGTCGAGCGCGGTGCCGTCGAACTCGTCGTCCGGGGCGGGCGCGGTCGCCGTGTCGTCCGGCGAGATGTGGAACCAGTCGAAGGCCGCGTCCACCACCGGGTGGTTGGCCCCGGCGAGCGAGATCAGGCCGATCTTCGGGCTGGTGATCCCGGCGAGCGACTTGGTCTGCGGCATCGCGGTGAACGTGCTGCCGTCGGAGGAGTAGTGGGCGCGGATGGTGCTGCCGTCGCTGACGAAACGCACGTACACGGTGTCGGGGTAGGCGTCGCCGAGGGAGGCCGTGTTGCTCTCCGACACCTCGTTGGGGGCGGCGTTCTCCTCCCTGATGAACTGGAAGATGCGGCTGGCGTGGTCGGAACCCGAGGTCGAGCGCGCCTGCAGCACCATCTTGGCGTAGTTGTCGTCGTCGCCGTAGATGACCAGGCCCGCCTGCTGGTACGCGTCCCGCGCGTCCAGCGTGAGCTTGGCCGTGGCCGTCCAGGCGCCCGAGGGAGCCGGCTGCAGCACGATGTTCGGCGTGTTGCCGCCCGTGCTGTAGATGTCGGTGGTCGAGGTCGGGATCACCAGCTTGCCGTCCTCGACCTTGAGGTCCTGATTCTCGCGGACGACGGACCAGCGGTCACGGTCGAGCTGGTCGCCGAGGAAGTCGTCGGACCGGCCGGTGAAGCACACCGAGGCTTGGGCGTCCACCTTGACCTGGACCTGCGCGGTGGCCGACGCGCCCTTGTCGTCGTTGACGGTCACCACGGCGGTGTAGGTGCCCGGCGCGGTGTAGGTGTGGCTCGCCTCGGCGGTGGTGGGCTCGGGTGCGCCGGCCACGCCGAAGTTCCACTTGTAGGTGAGCGGGTCGTCCTCGGGGTCGGTGGCCGTCGCCGTGAAGGCCACCTGCAGCGGGGCGACGCCCGTCGCTGGGGTGGCCGTCGCGGTCACCACCGGGTGCTGGTTGTCGGTCGCGCCCTTGCCGACGAAGTCGACCCAGTTGACGTTGATCAGGTAGGCGTCGTCGGCCGCGTCCGTGGGCTTGCGTACGACGAAGTACAGCGGCCCGCTCGCCGACGGCGGTTCCGTCAGGTCGAGAGTGACGTCGGTGAACGTCTGCCAGCCGCCGGTGGGCGGCACCTCGACCGAGCCGACCAGCGTGCCGGTCTCGGGGTCGCCCGCCCGGATCTGCACGGTCCCGCCGGGGCCGCCGGAGGAGGCGCGCAGCCGGATCGCGGTCAGGTTCGACAGGTTCGCCGGGTCGAAGGACCACCAGTCGCCGTCCTGGATGAACGCGATGTGCTTGTTGCCGCCCTGGGTGTCGCTGGTCGTCTCCGCCGCGACGCCCGCGGCGTCGGTGCCGGTGCCGCCGCTCACCCGGCCGGTCTGCGAGAAGTGCTCGGCCTGCTTGCGCTTGGGCTCCAGCAGGACCTCGCCCCGCCCGGTCAGCGACTTGGCGCCGTTGGCGCCGTCGTCGGCGTAGCTGGCCTCGATGACGTAGAAGAGGTTGTCGTACTCGCCGTGGCCGGCCTGCTGGGTCTGCAGCACGCCTTCACAGCCCTTGTGCTGGTCCAGCGGGTGGCCGTGGCTGTCGTGGCCGAGGATCGCCTGGATCTGCACCCGGTCGCAGTCGATCGTGCCGTCCTCGGGGTCGGTGACGGTGACCTCGAACTTCACCTGGTCGCCGAACTCGAAGAAGGAGCCGTTCGGCGGCAGGTCCACCGAGACGGTGGGGCGGGTGTTGCCCGCGCTGATCGCCACGCTCGCGGTGGCGGTCCTGCCGTCGGGGTTGGTGATGGTCAGGACGGCGTTGTAGTCGCCGCCCTCCTCGTAGGTGAAGGACGGGTTCGGGTCGGTGGAGTCGGTCTCGCCGTCGCCGTCGAGGTCCCAGGCGTAGGTGATCGGCTTGTCGTCCGGGTCCCTGCTGCCCTCGCTGGAGAACGTGACGGCCAGCGGCAGCGGCCCGTCCGTCTTGTCCGCGGTGGCGCGGGCGATCAGCGGGCGGGTGCCCTTGGTGTACTCGATGCGGTAGATGCCGGAGTCGGCGTTGTCGCCGCCGAAGCCGGAGCCCCATTCGATCAGGTAGAGCGCGCCATCGGGGCCGAACTTCATGTCCATCGGCTTCTTGAACGACAACGTGCCGAGGATCGGGTTCATCTCGACGAGTTCGGTGCCGTCCTCGTCGAGCTGGAACGACCAGATCTTGTCGTTGTTCCACTCGCCGAACAGCGCCTTGCCGTCCCAGTACGCCGGCCACTTGACGTCCGACTGCAGGTCGGGGTCGTCACGGTAGACCGGGCCGCCCATGGGGGCGCCGCCTCTCAGCTCCGGGAAGTGCTGCGGGTCGGCCGCGTAGTGGTACCAGACCGTCGCGGGGATGACCGGCGGCAGGCTGGTCAGGCCGTCGTTGTTCGGCGAGTTGTTGACCGGCGCCGCGCAGTTGAACGCCGACCCCGACTGCCTGGTGGCGAAGTTGAAGTCGACGTACGGGGTGTTGTCGCCGACGCAGTACGGCCAGCCGTAGTTGCCCGGCTCGGACACGATGTTCCACTCGACGGTGTTCTGCGGGCCGCGGGTGGCGCTGGCGGAGTTGGCGTCGGGGCCGTACTCGCCGAGCATGATGTGACCCGTCTTGGGGTCCAGGCCCATGCGGAACGGGTTGCGGAAGCCCATGCCGTAGATCTCCGGCTTGGTCTTCGCCGTGCCCGGTGCGAACAGGTTGCCCGATGGGATCGTGTAGGTGCCGTCGTCCTCGGGGTGGATGCGCAGCAGCTTGCCGCTCAGGCTGTTGGTGTTGCCCGCGCTGCGCTGGGCGTCCCAGCTCGACCGGCCCGACTGCTCGTCGATCGGCGTGTAGCCGTCGGAGGCGAACGGGTTGGTGTTGTCGCCGGTGCCCAGCCAGAGGTCGCCGGTCTTCGGGTCGATCACCATGCCGCCGCCGTGGTGGCAGCACTCGGCCCGCTGGACCGGGACGTCGAGGATCGTCTTCTCGCTCGCCAGGTCCAGGGTGTCGCCGGTGACGGTGAAGCGGCTCAGCCGGTCGACGTTCGTCCCGGTGGGCGAGTAGTACAGATACACCCAGTGGTTGGTGTCGAAGCCGGGGTCGAGCGCGAGGCCGAGCAGACCGCTCTCGTTGGCGGTGAAGACGTCCAGATCGGCCGCCGTCACGGTGCCGCCGGCCGGCTTGATGATCTTGACCTCGCCGAGGCGGTCGATGTAGAAGACCCGGCCGTCCTTCGCGACGTCCACCATCATCGGGTTGGAGGTGTTGTCGTCGAGGGTGACCTTCTCGAAGCTGGAGCTCTGCGAGGCCGAGCAGTCGGCCTTGACGACGCCCGCGGCGGTCTGGATGCCGCCGAGCAGCAGCTTCAGGAAGTTCGGCTCGCTGTAGTTCTCCTTCATGTGGCCGAGCCCGGTGTACCACGAACGGCCGCCGTCGAAGTCCTGGCACCAGGTGTTCGGGTGGTCGGCGCCCATCGTGGCGCCGGTGTAGGAGGTCTCGTCCATCGACGTCAGCACGTGGACCGTCTGGCGCGGGTTCGCCTGGTAGTCGTACCACTCGTCGCTACGGGTCCAGGTCGTCGGCAGGTCCTTGGTGGACGGGTGCGCCGGGTCCTCGACCTTGACTCTGGCCTGCTGGATCGCCGGGTGGCTCTTGAAGTACGCGCCGACCAGCTTGCCGTACCACTCCCAGGTGTAGCCGCTGTCGGCGGCCGCGTGGACGCCGACGAAGCCGCCGCCGTTCTGGATGTAGCGCTGGAAGGCGTCCTTCTGGTCCTGCGTGCTCAGCGGGTCACCGGTCGTGGACATGAAGATCACGGCCTTGTACTGGGCCAGGTTCTGGTCCGTGAACAGGGCGCTGTCCTCGGTCGTGTCGACCGCGAAGTTGTTGTCCTGGCCGAGTTGCTGCACGGCCGCGATGCCTTGAGGGATGGAGTCGTGCCGGAAACCGGTCGTCTTGGAGAAGACGAGGACCTTGTAGGCGGGCTCGGCCGCCGTGGCGGCCTCGGCGCTCGCGGGCGCCGCGAGGATCGGGACGAGAGGGACGGCGAGGGGGGCGACGAGGGCGGACAAGGCCATCGTCGTCACGGCTCGGCGCCTGAGGCGCCGTCCGCGTAAGGGCAGGGCCGCACGGAGCAGCCTGGCCCACGTGCGATGACGTGGTGACATGGAAAACCCTTCCTGACCGGGGGGACGTCAGGCAAGGCGCGCGCCGCCGCGCTGTTGCCACTTCGTGGAGCGGATCTTGCGGGGTGCTGGAGGGTGCCGTCTCCAGGTCTGCGGGGCCGTCAGACGGGTGCCGGCCGGGGTGATGTGCCGATGATCGCCGTCGGGTCGTCGATGACGTCGCTGACCACCATGCTGGCGGCGCCCCGGGAGGCGGCGCCGAAGCCGAGTGTGGAAGCGACCAGGCGGCACCGGGCGGCGGGGGCCGCCACCACGAGCCGGTCCAACTGGTCCTGCGCGTGCGGCAGCAGCCACTGGGCCAGCGAGGCGAAGTAGCCGCCGATGACGATCACGCGCGGGTTGAACAGGTTGGCCAGGATCGAGCCGCCGAGCCCGAGCCAGTCGCCGACCTGCGCCACCGCCGCCGTCATCCGCGGGTCGCCCGCGGCCAGGCCGCCGGCGATGTCGCTCACCCGTTCGCCGGGGTCGGGCACCGGCCTGCCGGGCAGCCCGTACGCCTGCTCGGGCATCGCCGCGCGGACGAGCGCGGCCAGGCCGACCTTGGTCTCCCAGCATCCGGCGCGGCCGCACCCGCACTGGGCGCCGTCGGGGTCCACCTGGAGGTGCCCGACCTCGCCGGAGAAGCCGTCCGCGCCGCGCAGCAGCCGGCCGTCCAGGATGATGCCGCCGCCGACCCCGACCTCGCCGGTGAGGTACACCAGGTAGGGCGTGCCGGCGGCGACGCCGGAGGTGTACTCGGCCAGGGCGGCGAGGTTCGCGTCGTTGTCCACCCGTACCGGCAGGCGCAACGGGCCGAGCACGGAGGTCAGCCGCTCGGCCAGGGGCAGCTCGTGCCAGGACAGGTTGGGGGCGAGCGCCACGACGCCGCGGGTGACGTCCACGAGCCCGGGGACGGCGACCGCGATGCCGGCGGGGGTCGCTCCGGCCCGCCGCATGGCCTCGACGGCCTGCCCTGCCACGGCCGCGAGCCGCCGCACGGAGCCGTCCGGGCCGCTGCCCACGGCGTCGTGCACGATCCGGCGCTCGACCAGGACCCGGCCGCTGAGGTCGGTGCCGTGGACCGCGATGTAGTCGACGTTGATCTCCATGCCGAGCGCGCCGACGTGCGCGCCGTGCAAGGCCACCGCGCGCCTGGGGCGGCCGACGGCGCCGGCGTGCCTGACGCCGACCTCGCGTACGAGACGCCGTTCCAGCAGCTCGGCCATCAGGTTGGAGACGGTGGCGCGGTGCAGCCCGGTCGTCTCGGCGATGTCGGCGCGGGACAGGACCCTGTGGTCGCGCAGCTCGCGCAGCACGAGCGAGAGGTTCGCCCGGCGCAGCGCGGCAGGACCCGCCGGTGGAGCGCCGCCCGGGGCGCGGTTGGGTGGCTTGTACGACATGCGCACCACCTGCCCCTTTGTTTATCTCTGAGATCAATTAATCGGGTTGTAACACGCGAATGTCCGACCGTGAACCCCTTCGTCGCATAACGGGTTGGCATCGCTGATGTCTGCGCATGCCAGCGACCGTTTCGGCGTTAGTTACCGGAACGTTATCCAAATTGAAAACGATTTCACCCTTGTGTCGGCGAAAGTCCCCTCTTTTAATGCGGCTAGCCACCCGACTTGATCGAGGAGGAGCGTGGACCACATCCGGACCGACGGTCACGCCGCCGACTCGGCGAGCGATGGCGGGTCCACCTGAGCCCTCACGACCCGTCCCCGAGACCCGCACCCCGTCCCTGAGCCCCCGCCCGCCTGATCGTCCGGGTTTACGTCGCCGCGGCCATGACGCCTGCCCTCGATTGGCCGGAAAAACGCCGCGTCCTTACCCTCCCGCGCCCCTTTTTCACCCATGACTCCCGCCCGCCTGAACGGCCGTACAAAGCCGCACCCGGCACCGTTGACGCCGATCTCGGTGCCGCCGCGGTGGTGCCAACCGGCACGCCAGGCGGGCGGGCACGCGGAAGGCCGCCCATCAAGGCCGACGAGGGCCTGCGCGCGGTGGCGGCGCAGGCCGGGCTCCGCGAGTTCATCGGCAGGCTTCCGGACGGCTGGGACACGGTGATGACCGACGCGCCGGGCGCGAGGACGGCCCGCACGACGCCCTCATCGAGGCCGGCGGCCGCTACGCCGAGCTGTTCCGGCTCCAGGCCAAGCGTTTCCAGGAGGCCCTGTCATGACCCGCCCATTCCGCTTCGTCCTCGCGCTCGGGTCCCGCACCGGCCTGGCCAGGACCCCGATCGTGGTGGCCGTGGCGATCCTCGTACAGGCGACCGGGGTCGGCCTCGCGATCCTGCTCGGCCTGTTCAGCGAGGCGGCGAGAGCCTGTCGGAGGAGATCCAGAACGAGGTGGAGCACCGGTTCATCGACGTGGCCGGAACGACCGCCGTCGCGGTCAGCAGCCAGGTCGTCGGGCAGGCGCAGGCCCTGCTGAGCCAGATCTTCTGGGTGTTCGCGCCGGTCCGGGCCGCCCGGGTGTTCCTGGACGTCGTCGAGGAGGGTGCGGCGGAGCGGGCGGCCGTCGTGCCGGCGGAGCCCCCCGAGCAGTGGCGCGCCCGGATCACGGCGGCCTTCCAGGACCCCGACCACCTGGAGATGACCCTGAGCGACTCGGTAGGGCTGGGCGGGGCAGGGTGGCCGAGGTCGGCACCCACGACGCGCTGAGCCGCTCCGGCGGGCTCTACGCCGAGCTGCTCCGCCTCCAGGCACGCTACTTCATGTAGTGGCGTGACGTGCGCGGCCGCGTGGGCCGGGCGGCGCACGCGGGGGTGTCTCAGGGTTTGACGGCGAGGCCGCCGTAGGCCCAGGCGTGGCCGCCGGGGATCTGTTCCTGGTATTCGACCGGGTCCGGCCGCCACGTGACGACCTCGACGAGGCCCGGGTCCAGGAGGTCCCAGCCCTCGAAGAAGCGCAGCGTCTCGTCGTGGCTGCGCGGCACCATGGGGGCGGAGCTGTTGTCGTACGGCTTGGTGAACTCCTCGCGGCTCAGGTTGTCGGCGAAGTCCATAGTGATGTGCGACAGCAGCAGGTGGCTGCCGCTGGGCACCGCCGCCTTGAGCTGCTCGACCACCCCGTACGGGTCCTCGTCATCGGTGACGAAGTGCAGGATCCCGGCCAGGATGACGGCCACGGGACGGGTGAAGTCGAGCACCTCCCGGACCGCGGGGTCGGACAGGATCTTCTGTGGCTGCCGCAGGTCCGCCTCGATCATCTCCGTCGCGCCCGCCGGGTCACCGGTCAGCAGGGCACGCCCGTGCACGAGGACGATGGGGTCGTTGTCGACGTAGGCCACCCGGGCCTCGGGCACGGCCCGCTGGGCGATGACGTGGGTGGGGTCCTGGGTGGGGAGCCCGGTGCCGATGTCGAGGAACTGGGTGATGCCGGCTTCGGCCGCCAGATACCGTACGGCCCGGCTCACGAAGGCACGGTGGGCGCGCACGCCCTCAACGGTGCCCGGCGACAGCTCGATGAGTCCCTTGGCGGCCTCACGGTCGGAGGCGAAGTTGTCCTTGCCGCCTAGTAAGAAGTCATAGATCCGGGCGGGGTGAGGAATGTGCGGATTGATCCTTGCAGCCGGGGCGTCGGCGTACTCCGGATCCTGCGGGTCCGTCTCTTTGCCACTGTGCGTCAAGATCTCTCCCTGAATGGATCGGCGACGAACGCCGGGCCTGACGGGGGGCGCGGACGGCCCTCGCCGAGGAATGTGTTTCAGATGTTTCCTCGCTGCCGGGCCCGGCGTTACGGACAATCCACGCTACGCCGTGACGGCCGCTCCTGAAGCGGGCGCGGCGACGGGGAACGTCACCCCAGTGAGATCTTGGGAGAAGGTCCACAACCGCCGCTGGACGGCCACGTCGTACGACTCCGGGCAGGAGGTGACCGGCCGGGGGTGGCCCATGATCTCGAACCGCCCGGCGGGGCCGTAGTACTGGCCGCCGAGCACGGCGGGGTCGGTGGCCGGGTGCAGGGTCGGCAGCGCACCCATCGTGGGCGTCTGGGTGACCAGCGACCCGAGCCAGGCGGTCGGCAGCCGGAACGCCGCCGGGGCGTTGCGGTTCAGCTCGGTGCTGGACATTCCGGGGTGCGCGGCCACCGCGACGGTGGTGCCGTGCGGGGCGAGCCGGCGCTGCAGCTCGTAGGTGAACATCAGGCTGGCCGGCTTGGACTGCCCGTAAGCGCCGACGCGGCTGTACGACCGCTCCCACCCGTTCGGCCGCGTCCCGGTGCTCAGGCCGATCGTCGATTGGAACGCTTTCGTCCAGACGACGCTGCTGACCGAACTGACCATCGAGACGTTCCGGCCGTTCTACGAGGACTCCTTCCGGCCCTTGGTGGGCGAGGCCGTCTTCGCCAACCAGCACGGCAACTGGCGCGCCGACTACCGCGACCAGATCGCCGAACTCCATGCACCCGAGCGGCACACGTACGTCGCGGTCGCCGAGGCCGAAGACGGCATCGCCGGCTACGTGGCCTGGAGCGTCGACCCGGCTCGCCGGAACGACAGCGTCACGATCCTCGCCGTCTCGGCCAAGCACCGCAGACACCATGTGGGCACCGCCCTGTGCGAGCACGCCTTCGAAAAGATGCGAACCCTCGGAGCCGAGGTAGTCGAGATCGGTACCAGGGGAGACCCCTTCCACGCACCCGCCAGGGCCCTGTACGAGAGGCTCGGGTGCATCCCGCTCCCGGTCACGGTCTACTACGACAGCTCTGAGCCGAAACCCCTCCGAGACGGGTGCCATCACACCCGTCCCGGGCTCGGCGAGTACCCATCCCATTCCACTTCCGATACACGCCTAGTGCCCTGGGGCCGAACTTGAGGGGTGTTGCGCATCCAGTAGCGCCGCCTACGCCGCTTGAACTGTCCGGACGAGGCTTCCCGGCGGACGCGGGGATGAAAGTTTCACGAGATCTCATCGCAATGAGGCGAACGCTTCACGGTAGGAACCCAGGCGAAGCGCCGACAGCGTGGTCCCGGGTGGCGAGAGATTCGATCCACGTTCTTGACGCCGGGGCCTTCGTTGATTTGACTCCGCACTGGCGTTACCGACGAATCGATTCGACCAGCAACTGATGTTAGCGCTAACACAACTTTTGCCGGGCCCGCGTATCGGCGCCGTCCGCTCATGATTCCTGATCGAGAGAAGGCATGATGCTTTTTGGCAGCCTGACAAGGCCACTCGCGGCCGGGGCGGGTGCGTTGCTCGCCACAGCCTGCCTGGTCGGCGGTGGTACAGCCCAGGCCGCGACGTCGCAGCCGTGTGACATCTACGCGGCGGGCGGGACGCCGTGTGTGGCGGCGCACAGCACCACGCGTGCCCTGTACGCGGCCTACGACGGCCCGCTCTACCAAGTCAGGCGTTCGTCCGACAACACCACCCGGGACATCGGGGTGCTGAGCGCGGGCGGGATGGTCAACGCGGCCACGCAGGACTCGTTCTGCGCCAACACGACCTGCGTCATCACGATCATCTACGACCAGTCCGGCCGCAACAACCGCCTCACGCAGGCGCCGCCCGGCTACTGGAAGGGCCCCGCTCCGGGCGGATGGGACAACCTCGCCGACGCGAAGGCGGCCCCGATCACCATCGGCGGCCAGAAGGCGTACGGTGTCCGCGTGGAGCCCGGCACCGGCTACCGCAACAACAACACCAACGGCGTGGCGACCGGCGACCAGCCCGAGGGCATCTACGCCGTCGTCGACGGCACGCACTACAACCAATGGTGCTGCTTCGACTACGGCAACGCCCAGACGGACGGCCAAGCCGACTCCCCCGCCATCATGGAGACCGTCTACTTCGGCGCCGACAAGCAGTGGGGCTACGGGGCCGGAGCCGGTCCCTGGATCATGGCCGACCTGGAGTGGGGACTCTTCTCGGGGGTGAACGCGGGCTACAACAACATCCCGTCGATCAACCACCGTTTCGTCACGGCGATGGTCAAGGGGGAGCCGAACCACTGGGCGATCCGGGGCGGCAACGCACAGTCGGGCGGCCTGACGACCTACTTCGACGGACGGCGCCCCAACGGCTACCACCCGATGAAGAAGGAAGGCGCCATCCTGCTCGGCATCGGCGGCGACAACAGCGTCTCCGGCCGCGGCACCTTCTTCGAGGGCGTGTTGACCTCCGGCTATCCAACCGCCGCCACCGAGGACGCCGTACAGGCCAACATCGCCGCCGCCGGCTACGCGCCGGCGGGCGGCGACAACCCGCAGCAGGGCGTCCAGATCGTGGGCGGCCAGTCCGGCCGGTGCGTCGACGTGCCGAACAGCAGCACCGCCAACGGCACCCAGGTGCAGTTGTGGGACTGCGGGAGCGGCACCAACCAGCGGTTCACCTACACCTCAAGCAAGCAGTTGCAGGTGTACGGCAACAAGTGCCTGGACGCCTACGGGCAGGGCACCGCCAACGGCACCCAGGTGATCATCTGGGACTGCAACGGCCAGGCCAACCAGCAGTGGAACGTCAACACCAACGGCACCATCACCGGCGTGCAGTCCGGGCTGTGCCTGGACGCCAACGCGGCCGCCACCGCCAACGGCACGAAGCTCATCCTGTGGTCCTGCAACGGCCAGGCCAACCAGCGGTGGACCCTGCGCAGTTGATTCCGGCCGTTGTTCCCCTCTTCGTCCCATGGCTGCCGAGTGCGGCGAGGCGGCCGTGACGTCGCCCGTTGTCCCCGGGCGACCGCAGCTCACCATGTTGGAGGTCTCGTGTCATCCCCATCGTTCAGCCGCCGTCAGCTCTTGCAGACCGCCGGCGTCGCGGTTGCCGCGTCGGCCGTTGGGCAGGCCGCCGGGACGTCGGCCGCCGTGGCCGCGGTCGCCCCGGCCCGGGCCGACATCGGCGTGTCGGCCTACCTGTTCGACCTCGGGCAGGTCCAGCTCACCTCCGGCCGCTGGCTGGACAACCAGAACCGCACCCTTTCCTATCTCCGGTTCGTCGACGTCAACCGGATGCTGTACAACTTCCGGGCCAATCACCGGCTCTCCACCAACGGCGCCGCCTCGAACGGCGGATGGGACGCCCCGTCGTTCCCGTTCCGCACCCACATGCAGGGGCATTTCCTCACCGCGTGGGCCCAGGCGTACGCCTTGCTCGGCGACACGACCTGCCGGGACAAGGCCACCTTCATGGTCGCCGAGCTCGCCAAATGCCAGGCGAACAACGGTGCCGCCGGGTTCGGCGCCGGTTACCTCTCCGGTTTCCCCGAGTCGGACTTCAGCGCCCTCGAAGCGCGCACGCTGAGCAACGGCAATGTGCCGTACTACTGCATCCACAAGACGCTGGCCGGCCTGCTCGACGTGTGGCGCCTGATCGGCAGCACCCAGGCCCGCGACGTGCTGCTCGCGCTCGCGGGTTGGGTGGATCAGCGCACCTCCCGGCTCAGCTCCAGCCAGATGCAGAACATGCTGGGCACCGAGTTCGGCGGCATGAACGCGGTGCTGACCGACATCTACCAGCAGACGGGTGACGGGCGCTGGCTCACGACGGCTCAGCGATTCGACCACGCGGCCGTGTTCACCCCGCTCGCCTCCAATCAGGACCAGCTGAACGGCCTGCACGCCAACACGCAGGTGCCCAAGTGGATCGGTGCGGCACGGGAGTACAAGGCGACCGGCACCACCCGCTATCGGGACATCGCGAACAACGCATGGAACATGACCGTCAACGCGCACACGTATGTGATCGGCGGTAACAGCCAGGCCGAACACTTCCGCGCCCCCAACGCCATCGCCGGATACCTCGGCAACGACACCTGCGAGCACTGCAACACCTACAACATGCTCAAGCTCACCCGCGAGCTGTGGCTGCTGAACCCCGGCCAGGCGTCCTACATGGACTTCTATGAGCGGGCCCTGTTCAACCACGTCATCGGTGCCCAGAACCCGGCGGACGCCCACGGGCACATTACCTACTTCACCCCCCTGCGGCCCGGTGGCCGCCGTGGGGTCGGCCCGGCATGGGGCGGCGGCACGTGGAGCACTGACTACAACTCGTTCTGGTGCTGCCAGGGCACTGGGGTGGAGGTCAACACGAACCTGGTGGACGCCATCTACTCCTACAACGGCACCACGCTGTTCGTGAACCTGTTCCAGCCATCCACACTGAACTGGTCCCAGCGCGGCATCACGGTCACCCAGACGACGTCCTACCCGGCGAGTGACACCACGACCCTGCAGGTCACCGGCAGCGTCGGCGGCTCGTGGACGATGCGGATCCGCATCCCCGCCTGGACGTCGGGCGCCACCATCAGCGTCAACGGCACGCAGCAGAGCGTGGACACCACGCCCGGCTCCTACGCCACCCTCACCCGCTCGTGGACGTCCGGTGACACCGTCACGGTGCGCCTGCCCATGCGCGTGGCCATGAAGGCGGCCAACGACAACGCGAACGTCGCGGCGATCACGTATGGTCCTGTCGTGCTGTCCGGCAACTACGGCAACACCTCGCTGTCGTCGCTTCCGGCCCTGACCACCTCCTCGATCGCCCGGACCAGCACTTCGGCGCTCACCTTCACCGCCACCGCCGATAACGCGACGGTCAACCTGATCCCCTTCTACGATGCGCAGGGGCACAACTACACCGTTTACTGGAATGTCAGCGGGCAGGGCACCGGCGGAAGCTACCGGCTGGTCAACGCGGCTAGTGGCCTGGTCCTCGGCATCCAGAACATGTCCACAGCGGACGGCGGTCTCGCGCTGCAGTGGACCGACAATGGCACCGCGGACCACAACTGGGTGATGGTGACCGACGGCAGCGCCGTGCGGTTCCGCAACGTCAACAGCGGCAAGGTGCTGGGCGTGGAGAACATGTCCACCGTCGACGGTGCCCGCATCCTGCAGTGGTCCGACAACGGCACAGCCGACCACCGGTGGACTTTGGTCGACAACGGCGACGGAACCTACAAGATCCGCAACGTGAACAGCGGCAAGCTGCTCGCCATCCAGAACAACTCCACCGCCAACGGCGCCCAGGCCGTTCAGGACTCCGACAACGGAACCGCCGACAACCGGTGGCGACTCGTCCGCAACTCTTGAACACCCGCCCAGCGGCCTGCCGACCTTGATTCCGGGCAAAAAGGATTTGATCAAGCGTGGAGCAACGACTCCGCTGGCGTCCTTCCCCTCGCCGAAGAACGCCGGCGCGAGCCGCCCATTGCTCCGCACCGGAATGTCATCGATCGCAAGGATGTCAACCGCCGATCTCCGGGCAGTGCCGCATCCTGTCCCCGGTCCGGCCCAGGTGAGCGGGTCGCGACAGGCGGTGTCCCGCGGTCTGCATCCGCTCCGGGAGGAACTGACCTCATGTCAAGAATGAACGCTCGCTTCGCCGCTAGTAGTGCTTTGTCAGTTCGTGATGGTGGTCGTTGACGGCAGGTGGGGCATCGGCCGCTCCAAGTGGCTAAGGGCACCTGGAGCATGTGCAAGATCTTGTAGAAGGTCAGGCCGCCCCGCAGGCTTTTGGGCTGGTCAGCGGAGTTCGGTGAGGAACAGATGGGCGGTTCGCCAGGTGGCCATTCGGCCAGCAGCCAGCAGTCAGGCAGATGGCCATCGGCTTGGCGGGGGATGTCGCGGTTGGCCGGGCGTACTCGCAGAGCGATGAACCGGGAGGTCATCCTCGCCGTGGGGTTGCCCTTGGTGCGCTTGCTGCCATGTCGCCAGGTCATGCGGTGCAGCACCGGACGGCCCGCGGCCAGCACCAGCTCGCGCAGGCTGGACGGCTTGTCACGGTACTTGGCCACCGGCCGGCGGCCAGTGCCGGAGTAGGGCGCCGCCTCGGGGACGGCATCGCCGGCATAGACGCTGGTGGTGCCCCCGACGCCGACGACACAAGGCAGGCCGCGATCGCTCAGGCCGAGCCGCAGCGCAGTCACGTCCCCGTAACCGGCATCGGCGACCAGCGGCGGTTGCTGCCCCCAACCGGCGAGTTCGTCCAGCATGTCCAGCGCCAGCTGCCATTTGGGGCGGTGCCGCTGATCTCAGGGATGGCGCAGCGCGAGCGCCGCTCAGCGGTCGCCGTCGCCTCGGCCGGGTCCTGGCCGCAGCTGTCATCCCAGCTCTCGGGCAGGAACAGCCGCCAGTTCACCGCAGCCGAGCCGGTGTCGGTGACGGCATGCACGCTGACGGCGATCCGGCAGTTGATCACCTTGCCGGCGGTGCCGCTGTACTGGCGGGCCACCCCCGGTGAGGCATCGCCGTCCTTAAGGTGGCCGGTATCGTCCAGCACCCACGCATCCCCGTCGATCACCTGTGTCGCCCGGGCCGCCAGGCGTCGCCGTACCGCCACATAGTCCCAGGTGGACGAGGTGATGAACTGCTGAAGCCGCTGATGATCCACGCCCAGCCGCTCAGCCATCGGCACCATCGATTTGCGCCGCCCGTCCAGCATCAGCCCTCGCCGGTACAACCCACCGTTGGACCGTTGCTCACAGCGGGCGAAGCTGCGCACGCTCGTGCCGGCGCAGCAGCCGCACGGTCTCCGGATCAAGTGCCAACGTCCGCCGGCTGGCCGCGCTCTTCGGCTCGCACCAGACCAGCCCCTCGTCGGTGTGCACCAGCTGATGGGCGATGGTGAGCTCGCGCCGCTCCAGGTCGACGTCCACCCAGCGCAGCCCGGCGACCTCTCCGCACCGCAGCCCGCGCAAGGCCACCAGCCACCACAGCACGAACAACGGATCCTCACGTTCGAAGCGCAGAAAGGCGGCCAGCTGCTCGACCGTCCACACCGCCACCGCCGGACGCTCTCCGCCGCGCTGCCAGGCCCCCTCCCGACGAGCCGTCCACACCACCGGATGCGTCCGCACCGGCGCCAGCAACCGGACGCCCTGCGCCGGCTGCCCGTGATCATGTCCTCACGCACCGCGTGGTTCAGCGGTCGGCCGCAACCGCGACTCCATCACCGACAACCAGTACCGGAGCCACTGCCCCACCGTGCACCCAGCGGAAAGCGGCCCATCCGCCTCCGCCGCCGGCAACTCGCGACCCGCGCACCGTGCCGCCTCAGCGCTGGCGAACCCACCACGCCGAACCCGCTCCCGCCGACCCGACGCCCACAACCTGAACCGCGAAATACCAGCTCCCATGCCCCACCTCGGCCAACCGGCCACAGCGACCACCTAACCGCCTGCCGCTGACCTCAGCCGAGGTCTGGCGTGTGCGTCGCCGGGCGACCGCCGTGTTTCTACTGAGGACCGCGAGACGCTGCGGCAACTGTGCGCACCGTGCCCATTGCACTCAACTCGGACACACGGAGGGCCAATCGTGACCCTCGGCTGACGAACACCGCGGCGGGGGACAAGGCCGGTCAGCGGAAGTCGGAGATGCGCAGGACCGCCAACATGTCCGTCGCTCGGGAGCCGGTCGAGAAGGATGCCTCAGCACCGACCCAGCCGCGGAAGGCTCCGGTGTCGTCGATGATCTGCATGAGCGGTTTGACATGGGAGTTGCCGGTGTAGCAGAACTCGTCCCGCTCCATCGCCAGGCAGGTGCACCAGTGCCACAGCGTGTCGCGGCGGTCGGACTTGGAGATCATCGTCAGGTAGTACTGGATGGAGGTGATGTTGGCGCTCGTTCCGCCACCGTACTTGGGGCAGCCGCCCTCCTTCTTGCAGGCGCTGTTCGAGGAGGGCTGCAGGTAGGTCAGGCACGAGGTGGTGGCGGAGCAGGCGCGGAAGGAGGACAGGCCGAACGGCTGGTTGTCGGAGGTGACGAGCTTGCCGCTCGCCCAGCTCCTCAGGTCCTGCCTGAGCGAGCCGGGGAACGCCTTCACCGAGCTCATCGCGCGGCGCGTGCTGATCGCGGCGTTGCTGCCGTAGCCGTACCCGTTCGTGGCCAAGGTGCTCTGCTTGAGGTCCAGGCGGGCCAGCTTGCCGTCAGGCGAGGTCCGCACGTACCACTGCTCCGTCCACGTCTGGGCGATCTTCCACCGGATGGTGAGCACGTCCCCTGACATGGTGTACGTCCCGGTGCGGCTCTCGTCGGGGGCCCCGGTGAAGCCTCCGGCGGTCAGCACCTCGCAGGTGCGAGGCCGCGACTGCTTGCCACCCGCCTTGGTGCTGCAGCTCGAGTCGGGGACGGTGCCGGTGCGCTGCCTTGCCTGGGGATGACGCTGCCACCACAGGTACATGGAGGCGCTCACCGTGCCGTTCGCGGCGAAGCGGTAGTTGCCCAGGCGTAGCCAGTTCTGCTGGGAGGCGGCCTTCAGGTGACCCTGTGAGATGACGAAGGTGGTCTTGCCGCCCGGCAACGACGCGGCGGAAACCGCGGCCGTGGCGGGTTGTGCGGGCAGGATGGTGATGGCGAGTATGAAGGACAGAATCGCCGCTGCGGTACGCATGTAGAAGCTCCGGAAGGCTTACGGACTTGGCCGATCGTCAACGCGCCACGATATCGGCCAGGACCGGAAACGTCTTCAAAACCGAACATAGAGTTACCGTGCGTGTGGTCACCGGCGCGTTCACCCCTGTGTCAAGGTGATGAACCAGCCGCGAGACAGAGCTGTTCGCCGCGGCGATGAACGGCCAGCGCGGCCCCGGCACTGCGCCTGCCGAAAATCGTGTCCCAGCACGCCGAGCAGACCATGCGTCGCGTCCGAGGGCCGCTGCGAGCCATCCTGCCTGCGGACGCAAATGACCAGGTGATGGCTGCTCGGTAATTGCTCGCGCACGTTCGCTCCGCCGTGAAATTCGAGCTCACCACGCAAGCCCGGCCCCAGACAGCCGCGCCGAGAGGGCCAACAAATGGCACATAGTGCCGATGGTCGAGAACGCATGGCTGCTCGCGTGTACGCGATACAGCACGGCACGCGTCGACACAGACCGACACGACGACGAGGATAATTCCGGCGACGACAGTACAAAACAGCACTCCGTGACGCTGGGCGACGTCAACCAGGATTCTCATAATCCGTGGGTCGTGGGTTCAAGTCCCACCCGCCCTACTCTTCTCACCACCGCGTCCCTGGCTTGAGCAGGGGTTTCGCGAGAACCTGGGTTACGCGGACAGGCAGCAGGAAGCAGCCGTGTGCCGCCCGTCGCGGAACATACGCGGAATGGATCCCGGGACGTTTTCCCAGGTCACACATAGCAAAAGACCCCGGTTGAAGTCCGGGGTCCATTGCGTTCCGCTCCCGCTGTCCGTCGATGCACTTGGCGTACACCTTGAGCAGCACATCCACCCGTGCCCGGCGCGCTCGGCGGCTTCCGGGGCATGGACGCCAGCGGCGGCGGCTCGTGCGGCCCCCGCCCGGACGAGCATCGTGCAGGGACGGCCTCCCTGCTCCGCGGGCGCGCCGAGCTCGCGGATCATTCCTGGTCGAGCACGACGGCCTGCCGGATGTACTCACGCAATGCGTGCCGGTCGAGGGCCTGCGCGCTCTTGAGTTTGACGTGCCTGGTGGTCTTCCCCACGCCCTCCAGCAGGCCGTGGTCGTCGTCGAACTCCGCGCCGCGCGCGAACGCGAACGTGATGTGCGTCTTGCTGTGGCTGATGATGGCGAGGATCGCGCGGCCCTTCCACGCCGGGGATCCGCGGCTGATCACCTCTGATGCGTCCGGCGCGCCCTCGGCCATGAGCTCGCGCAGGACACGGACGATGCTCTGGTGCTGTGGCGGCAGCTTGGTCCGGACGAACTCATCGACCTCGGCACTGGACATGGCACGGCCCTCCTCGGCTGCGGGTGCTTCAACGCGTCACCCATGATGCGGGGCGGTCCTTACGGTCTGTTTACGCTCGCCCCGGCCTCCCGGTCCGCCGGCGGGCGAAAGAGCGTAAGCAAACCGGAGACGCCTTCGCGCAGGGTTGAGCACGACACGAACCCGAGGGAGGCCCGAAATGCCGGACAGCACACCACTGCGACTGGTGATCATCGTCGGCAGCACCCGCCGCGGACGGTTCGGCCCGACCGTCGCCTCCTGGTTCGCCGACCAGGCCCGCAGGCGCCGGGAACTGGACATCGACCTCGTCGACCTGGCCGCGGCAGGTCTGCCCGACATCCTCACCGACCAGGACGAGCCCGTCCCGGAGCCGGTACGAGCCCTCGCTCCCCGGCTGGCCGCCGCCGACGCGTTCGTGGTGGTCACGCCGGAGTACAACCGGAGCTTTCCCGCTCCGCTCAAGACCGCCATCGACTGGTTCTACGAGGAGTGGCAGGCCAAGCCCGTCGCCTTCGTCGCCTACGGGAGGGAATCGGGCGGTCTGCACGCCGTGGCCCAGTTGCGTGAGGTGTTCGGCGAACTGCATGCCGTCGCCATCCGCACCCTGGTCACGCTGCCTTGCTACTGGGAGTTGTACGCCGCCGACGGCAGCTGGCCCAAACCTACGGTGACGTGCGAAAGCACGGTCCGGACGACGCTGGACGAGCTGACCTGGTGGGCGTACGCGCTGCGCGAGGCGCGTGACCTGCGTCCGTACACCTTCCGATGATCGCAGCCCACTACAACCGCAGGAGCGTGCCATGCGCAACGTGATCGTTTCCGTCTTCGCGACCATGGACGGCGTCCAGCAGGACCCGCACGAGTGGTCCCTCGAGTACTCGACCGCGGAGTACGAGGCCTACGCCCGCGACCAGTTGTTCGCCGCGGACGCCCTGCTGATGGGACGGGTCACCTATCAGGGCTTCGCTGAGTCCTGGCCGTCGATGAGCGAGGACGGGCCCGCGCCGGACGATTTCACCCGCCGGATCAACACCATGCCGAAGTACGTCGTGTCCAGCACGCTCGACGACGTCGGCTGGACGAACTCGACCCTGCTCAAGGGCGATGTCGCCGAGGCGGTGCGCGAGCTCAAGCGAGAGCCCGGCCGGGACATCTTGATGTACGGGTGCGGCGAGCTGGCCCGGACGCTGACCCGGCACGACCTCGTCGACGAGATCCGGGTCTGGGTTCACCCCGTCGTCCTGGGGCGCGGACAGAGCCTGTTCACCGGTTGGAGCCAGACACGGTTCCGCCTGACCGGCACGAAGACGTTCCCATCGGGAGTGGTCGTCCTGGCGCACAAGCCGGCAGCCGCTGCCGAGAAGTAAGTGCGACGAAAGAGGAAGCATCGCCATGACCGACATACAGCGGCAGACGCAGGACGCCATCGACCAACTGGTCGAGACCGGCGCCGAACGGGGCCTGCAGGTCGCCGTCTACCACCGCGGAGACCTGGTGGTCGACGCCGTCGCCGGCCAGGCCGACGCGGTGACCGGCCGGCCGGTCACGCCGGACACGCCGTTCCACGTCACCTCGACCGGCAAGGGGGTGACCTCCACCGTCGTGCACGTGCTCGTGGAACAGGGCGTTCTCGCGTATGACACCCCCGTCGTGGAGCTGTGGCCGGAGTTCGGCGCGCACGGCAAGGAGCGCGCCACCGTGCGCCACGTGCTCAACCACTCCGTCGGCGTGCCCGGCCTCCCGCAGGACACGACGCCGGAGGACCTGACCGACTGGGACAAGATGTGCGCGGCGATTGCCGGCGCGACACCGTGGTGGGAGCCCGGGACCAGGACCGGCTACCACCCACAGTCGTTCGGCTACCTCGCGGGCGAAATCGTGCGCCGGGCCACCGGCCGGCCGATCTCCCAGGTGCTGCGCGATGAGGTGTCCGGGCCGCTGGGCGTGGCGGACGAGCTGTTCTTCGGCGTGCCGGCCTCCGAACTCGGCCGGCAGGCCCGACTGGAGGAGGCGGCGGGTGGCATGGAGCTGACCCCCGACATGATCGCCGCGATGGCGGAGCAGGTGCCGTTCTTCAGGATCGTGGACGGATGGACGGCGGCGCCGCCGGCGGCACTGCCGACCGCGGCCTACTGCAACCGCGAGGACGTGCTCGCCGCCGACATCCCGGCGGGCGGCGTCATGACCGCCCGAGCCGTGGCACGCATGTACGCCGCCCTGATGGACGAGGTCGACGACGTGCGGCTCATCTCCTCCGAGCGGCTCCGAGAGGTCACCACGGTGACGATCAGCGGGATCGACGAGGTCACCGGCGCTCCGGCCACCCGGGGACTGGGGTACGACATCGGCTTCCCCGGACCGCTCGACAGCCTCACCCTGTTCGGCATGGCCGGAAGCGGGGGGACCGCGGCCTACGCCGACACCGCCACCGGAACGGTCGTCGCTGTGGCCAAGAACCGCGTGACCGCCGGTGACTACAGCACGTTCCACCACATCGGCGCGCTCGTCACCAAGGCCCTCGGCCCGCGCTGACCGGCGAGCGGCCCCACACCCCCGCTCAGGACGCGAGCCGGCGAAAGTGTCGCCGGTCCACGTTATGGTGGCGGTCATGCGCTTCGGGGTGCTGGGGCCACTCACGGTGTGGCGCGACGACGGCGGCGCCGTCACGGTGCCCGGTCTCAAGGTCCGAGCCCTGCTGGCGGCCCTGCTCGTGCACCACGGGCGGCCGGTGCCCGCCGACCTGCTCATCGACCACCTGTGGGGCGACGACCCGCCGGGCAAGGCGCCGGGCGCGCTGTCGGCGAAGGCCTCCTACCTGCGCCGGGCACTGGAGGAGGCCGAGCCGGGCGGGCGGGCGCTCCTCGTGTCCCCGCCGCCGGGCTACCTGCTCCGCGTCGACGCCGACGCGGTGGACGCACACCGCTTCGAGAGCCTCACCGCCAAGGCCCGCGAGACGGACGACCCACGGGCCAGGGCCGAGCTCCTGTCCGGAGCCCTGGCCCTCTGGCGGGGCCCGGCGTACATCGACTTCGCCGATGAGGCGTTCGCCCGCACCACGATCGCGCGCCTGGAGGAGCAGCGCCTCACCGCCATGGAGGACCTGGCCGAGGCGCGGCTCGCGCTCGGCCTGCACGCCGAGGTCGCCGGCGAGCTCGGCGAGCTGCTGGCCCGCCACCCGCTGCGGGAGCGGCCACGCGCCCTGCACATGCTCGCCCTCTACCGGGCCGGGCGACAGGGCGAGGCCCTGAGCAGCTACGAGGAGTCGCGGGCCCAGCTGGCCGAGGAGCTCGGCGTGGACCCGGGTCCCGCCCTGGCCGGCCTGCACCGGTCGATCCTGGCTCATGACCCGGGGCTCCACGCGCCGGTCGGCCCCGCGCCGGCGACCAACCTGCCCAGCGCCATCACCGGCCTGATCGGCCGCGACGACGCGGTCGCCGAGGTGCGCGCGCTGCTGCGGCGACACCGGCTGGTGACGCTCACCGGCTCGGGCGGGGTGGGCAAGACCCGGCTCTCGATCGACGTCGCCGCCCCGATGGCCGACGGCGCATGGCTCGTCGAGCTGGGCGCGTTGCGCCCCGGCATGCCGGATGCGATGGGATCGCTCACCGACCTGGTGATGGCGGTCCTGGACATCCACGACGGCGGCGCCGGGCCGCGGGAGGCACCGGCCGACCGGCTCGCCCGGGCCCTGCGCGCCAGGCGGCTGCTGCTGGTGCTGGACAACTGCGAGCACGTGATCGAGCCGGTCGCGGAGCTCGTCGGCCTGCTGCTGCGCGCCGTGCCCGGACTGCGGGTCCTGGCGACCAGCCGGGAGCCGCTCGGCCTGGCGGGTGAGGTGGTGTGGCCCGTGCCGGCGCTGGAGGTGCCCGGCCCCGGCGACGGCGCCGACCCCGCGACGTTGGCGCGGTTCAGCGCGGTGCGACTGTTCGTGACGCGTGCGGCCGCCGCGGCGCACGGGTTCACCCTCACCCCCGACAACGCGGAGGCTGTCGCGGTGCTGTGCCGCAGGCTGGACGGCATCCCTCTGGCGTTGGAGCTGGCCGCCACCCGCGTGCGCACGCTGGGGATGCACGGCCTGCTCGCCAGGCTTGACGACCGGTTCCGGCTGCTGACGACAGGACACCGCGGTGCTCCGCCGCGACAGCAGACGCTCATGGCGATGATCGACTGGAGCTGGCAGCTGCTCACCGAGGCCGAGCGCACGGTGCTGCGCCGCCTGGCCATCCACGCCGACGGGTGCACCCTTGAGGCCGCCCAGGCGGTCTGCGCGGACGACGGCGTGCGCTCCGACGAGGTACTCGACATCCTCGCGCGCCTGGTGGACCGCTCGCTCGTGGTCGTGTCCGACCGCCGCGACGACGATCCCCGCTACCGGCTGCTGGAGTCAGTGGCCGTCTACTGCACGCAACGCATGCACGAGGCCGGCGAGCTCCAGCAGATCAGGCGGCGCCACCTCGCCCACTACACCCAGCTGGCCGAGCGGGCCGAGCCCCACCTCTACGGCCCCGACCAGCGGCGCTGGCTGCAGCGACTGGACGCCGAGGCGGCCAACCTGCACGACGCGCTCGACGACGCGGCCCGGCAGGGCGCGGCCGGCCTCGCGCTGCGCCTGGCCAACGCGCTGGCCTGGTACTGGTTCCTGCGCGGCCGGCTGACCGAGGCCCGGCGGTCGCTCCAGGCGGCATTGGACGCCACGGGTGAGGCGCTCCCCGCCGCCCGTGCCAGGGCCATGGCCTGGCACGCCGGCATCTCGTTCCTGCTGGGCGACATCGCAGACTGGCCGGCCCGCCACCAGGCGGTGCTGGACGCGTACGAAGGGGTGGCGGACAAGTCGGGGCGGGCCAGGGCCGAGTGGTTCCTCGCGTTCGCCGAGATCGACCTCGGCGACGTGTCCGCCACCGAGGAGCTGATCGAGGGCGCGCTGACCACGTTCCGCGCCGTCGACGATCAGTGGGGAGTGGCGGCCGCGCTCAGCCTGCGGGCCAAACACGCGCACGTGAAAAGCGACTCCGCCGCGCTCGAGCGTGACGGCGCGCGGAGCGCGGCGCTGTTCCGCCGGCTCGGTGACCGGTGGGGGCTGCTGCAGGCCACCGAGTGGCTCGGCGCCCACGCCGTTCTGGTCGGCGACTACGAGCAGGCGACCCGCCTGCACCGTGACGGGTTGCGCATGGCCGGAGAGCTCGGGCTCTGGCCCGAGTTCTCCGGCCGCCTGTCCTGGCTCGGCTGGATCGCCATGGAATGCGGCGACTACCCGTCGGCGCGCGAGCACTGCGAGCGGGGCCTTCAGCTCGCCAGGGAGCAGGGCCAGCCCCTCGGTGCCGTGTTCGCGGAGATGGGGCTCGCCTTCGCCGCCCGCCGGGAAGGCGACCTGGACGCGGCCGAGGCACACCTGCGCATCCTCATGGACGCCGCCGAGCACCACACCGGACCAGGACGCCCTCTGTACGCGCCGAGCGTCCTGGTCGAACTCGGCTATGTCGAGGAGCTGCGCGGCAACCCCTCGGGGGCCATGGCCCGGCACCTGGAAGCCTTCGCCATCGCGCGCGACCTGAGCGCGGGAGCGGACATCGCGCGGGCGCTGTCCGGCCTCGCCGGCGCCTGCGCACTCGACGGCCACCCGCACGAGGCCGCCCAACTGCTCGGAGCAGCCGCCGCGGCCCGCGAGTCGATCCCGAAGGCGGTCACGCCCGCCGAGCAGGGCGACCTGGACAGGACCGCCCTCGCGGCCCGTGCCGCACTCGGCGAGGAGACGTACGCCGCGGGGTTCGCCTACGGCCGCCTGCTCCGCCCCGACGAGGCCCGCGCCCTCCTCGATCGACCCGGACGACTCGAAACGGCTCGATAGGACCCATCCGTCCCGGCGTCAGGCGCATACCTCGCTGTCGCGTACCGCCCGGATCATGAGTTGGGGACGGGTGATTCAGCGGGGCGTTCGACGAGCTTGCCGTCGATGAAGATGGCCCCGGCGCGGACCAGAGCGACCAGGTGAGCCGGGTCCCTTGGTGACCTTGGTGCGGTGCCGGAGGGTGGCGAAGGTGGACTCGATCGGGTTGGTGGTGCGCAGATGCCGCCAGTGCTCGGCCGGGTAATCGTAGAAGGCCGGCAGTTCCCCCATGTCGTCGGTGACCTCGGCGGCGGCCTTGGGGAACTTCGCGCCGTAGGCGGCCTCGAAGGCGGCGACCGCGGCCGGCGCCTGGTCCTTGCTCTCGGCGTTCCAGATCTCGGCCAGCGCCGACCAGAAGCCCAGCGCGCCGTCCCCGGCCGCGAGGAGACCGCGAGGTCCGGACTGGCACCGCCAGCCCTGTGCCGAGCACTGCACCGACCGCCAGCTTGTCCTGATGTATCCGTACCGTCAGTGTGCCGGTGGGGTGGTGTCCGAAAGTCGGCCGGCCTGATCGCCGGGTCGGCCCATTCGGCGTTCCCAGGCCAGGGCCGTGACCACACCGATGGCATAGGCGACCAGGTCCCATGGGTCGGGGAACGCGCCGACCAGGACACCGCCGATGCCCGGTGGCGTCATACCGACCATCTGGTAGATCTCGACGGCGGCGGCGATCGCGGCCGTGGTCAGGGCGCGGCGTGCGGCGGTGGCGCGCCACAACAGTCCCAAGAGCGCGTAGACCAGCATGGTGGCGCTGACGTCGCTCACGTAACCGCGAATGAACGGTTGTCCCGGACCCCGGTAGAAGAGAACGAACGCGCCGACGACAAGGGCGAAACCACCTAAAAGGAGCATGGCGCGGCGCATGAGGCTGACGTCTTCTTCGTATCTCGGCGATCAGGACGAACCTGATCATAGAACTCGTCGCTCATGACCGCGCGCTGATCGCGTTCGGCCTGAAAGACGTCCGAGCTGACTGGTGCCAGCACTTCCGTGCCTCTTCCTTCCGTCCGAGATCGTGCAGGGTGTCGCCGAGCCCCCACAGGGAAACGGCCTCCACTGCGCGGTGGCCGGCCTTGTGCTGGAGGTGGGCTGCTCTGCGGTATCTGCCGGGACGGGTCGGGTGCCTATGGGGAGGCGATTCGACGTGTTCTGCCGGATGCGGTGCAGGTCGGCGACCGGTGGCATCTGTGGGCGAACGTCTGCGACAAGACCCTCGCCGAGGTTCGCTCCCCCAGCGCCTGCGCCTGCTGGAATGCGCCCGCCGCCCGAACCTGTTGCGGGGCACCGTCAAGCGCTACGCCCGCACCCAGCGGCCCGAGACTTCACGCCGCGCACCGCGCTACCGGCCCAGCCGTGCCCGTTCGGCAGCTGTTCCGGGAGACCAAGGAACTCGGCTACACCGGCAGTCTCAACTGCTCTACCGCTGTATCACTCAAGGTCGAGTCGAAGGAGAACGGCCCGTCACCACCGCGTCGCCGTGAACGCCGCCCTCCCCCTCCCCCTCCCCCACCACAATGGCCGCGCCGGGTTCGATCTGTTACGCCGTCGCATCCTGCTGCCGTGACAGTCACTTACCGCCACCACCGATGACGGGCCAGAGCCACTATCTCTGCTTCGGAGTCGGGAAAAGCCGGGTCCGGTCCCCGAGCCAGGCCGCTTCGAGGAGAGCGGTCAGGCTGGCGGTGTCGGTCGGGCCTGGATGGTTCTGGATCAAGCGGGTGACGCGGCCGGCCATCTCCGCGAAGCGTGGGAGGTCGGCGCGTGCCACGCCGATGTCCGCCAAGGTGGCAGGGATGCCGATGTCGGCAAGGAGCCCGTCGAGCCAGGTGAGGAACGTATCCGCGGCCTCGGCATCCGAGGCGTCGGTCACGTCGAGCCCGCACACCCGGGCGAGGATGGCCAACCGGTCGCCGATGGCGTCCCTGGCCGCGTCCAGCGCGTAGGGCAGCAGCAGCCCGACGCCCAGACCGTGCGGTGTGTGGGTGGCTGCGCCGATGGGGTACTGGAGCGCGTGCGGAGCCGCGTTGCCTGCGTGGGAGAACGCGAGCCCGGCCAGCATGGACCCATAGGACATGTCCGCGCGCGCGTCCTTGTCGCCTCCGTCCCTGACGACATGGGGCAAGCTGCGGGCGATCCGCTCCGCGGCCAGGAGCGCGTAGTGGTCGGTGATCGGGTTGCGGCCGAGGAAGACCTGTTCCACCGGGTCGCGCGGTCCGTGGGCCCGGGGTCGCGCGGTGTAGCTCTCCACCGCGTGACAGAACGCGTCGATGCCGGAGTGGGCGGTGACGGTCGCAGGGCAGGTGTAGGTGAGCTCGGGGTCGACGATGGCGAAGTCGGGCACGATGTGGACGCTGGAGACCCCCACCTTCAGCTCGCGGTCCGGGTCGGTCAGCACCGAGACGGGCGTGAGCTCGGAGCCGGTGCCTGATGTCGTCGGGACCGCGACGAGAGGCGTCGTCGGCCCCGGCACCTTCGACTCCCCGTAGAAGTCGCGCGGCGTCCCGCCGTGGCACCGGATGACGCCGACGATTTTGGCGAGGTCGATCACCGTGCCGCCTCCGATGGCGAGGATGACGTCGGCGTCCACCTCTGCGGCGGCTGAGACGGCCAGGGCGACATCGGTGAGTGGCACGTCCGGAGTCGCGTCGGCGAACACCCCGACGACTTCGACCTTCTCCCGTACGGCGGCCACGATCTCGGCCACGCCCGGCTGTCCCAGCAGGACCCGGTCGGTCACGATGAGGACTCGCGAGCCGCACTCGGCCACCACTCGTGGGATGTTCTGCGCGACCCCTTCGCCCACTATCAGCTGGCGTGGTCCGCGGACGGTCTCAAGCATGTCGGTGCCTCTCTGGAACGTCGGCGGTGATGTGCCGGGCGGACGTCCGGGTCAGCTGCGAGACCGGGACGGCGTCGGCAAGGTGGGCTGCCGGATGGCGCGGGCGCGCACGCCGGCGGAGTCGGCGGCGTCCCCGGGTGCCGGCGGGTCCATGCCGGCCATGGTCAGGGTCCCGCCCCACCGGTGGATGCCGGTCACGGTAGGTCGATCGCCGCGTAGGTGACGTCGAGATACTCGCGGATGCCCTCGTGCGACCCCTCCTTGCCGATCCCGGACTGCTTCACCCCTCCGAACGGAGCTGACGGGTCCGAGACCAGACCACGGTTGATGCCGAGCATCCCCGTCTCCAGCCCTTCGGCGAACCGGAGCGCCCGCTGGAGGTCACGGGTGAAGACGTATCCGGCCAGGCCGTGCTCGGTGTCGTTGGCCTTCGCGATCACCTCGTCGTCGGACGTGAACGAGATGATCGGGGCCACCGGGCCGAAGATTTCCGCCTCCAGCATCCGCGCGTCGTCGGGCACGTCGACGAGGACCGTGGGCGGGTAGAAGTGGCCCGGCCCATCCGG
This sequence comes from Nonomuraea sp. LP-02, assembly GCF_036289125.1. Classification (NCBI taxonomy): domain Bacteria; kingdom Bacillati; phylum Actinomycetota; class Actinomycetes; order Streptosporangiales; family Streptosporangiaceae; genus Nonomuraea; species Nonomuraea sp. LP-02. Next base: position 3,459,671 of record NZ_JAXCLK010000001.1, read on the forward strand.
GCGCTCGCCGCCCACCAGGACACGGGCTCCGCGATCGACCGCGTCGGCGACGAGCTCGTCGATCTTGGTGACCGAGGCCTCGTCGATCAGCGCCCCGACGTCCACGCCGTCGTCCAGACCATGGCCCACCGAGAGCGCGCCCATCCGCTTGGCGAAGCGTGCCGTGAACTCCTCGCGCACCGGCTCCTCGACGTAGATTCGATTGGCCGCGATGCAGGACTCCCCGAGGTTGCGCATCTTGGCCACCATGGCACCGTCGAGCGCGACGTCCAGGTCCGCGTCGGCACACACGATCAAGGCCGCGTTGCCGCCCAGTTCCATGGAGGTGCGCAGCACGTTGTCCGCCGCCTGCCGGAGCAGCACGCGCCCGACCTCGGTCGACCCGGTGAACGAGAGCTTGCGGGTCCGGCGGTCGGCCAGCAGTGCCGAGACCACCTCGCCGGCACGCCTGGTCGTCACGACGTTGACGACGCCCGGAGGAACGCCGGCCTCCTCCATGATGCGGGCCAGGAACAGCATGGTGAGTGGCGTCTGGGCCGCCGGCTTGGTGATCGTCGTGCAGCCCGCCGCCAGCGCAGGAGCGATCTTGCGGGCGCCCATGGCCAGCGGAAAGTTCCATGGTGTCACGAAGACGCACGGTCCGACCGGCCTCGGCACGGTGAGGATGCGATATCCACCAGCGGGAGCGGTGTTGTAGCGCCCCTCGACGCGCACCGCCTCCTCGGCGAACCAGCGGAAGAACTCGGCGCCGTAGGCCACCTCTCCGCGAGCCTCCGCGAGCGGCTTGCCCATCTCGAGCGTGATCAGCCGGGCGACCTCCTCGGATCGCTCGGTCAGTATCCGGTACGTCGCGGTCAGCAACTCCGACCGTTTTCGCGGTGGGGTCGCCGCCCACTCCGCCATTGCCTTGCTCGCCGCGTCCAGAGCGGCGAGCCCGTCAACGACGTCGGCGTCCGCCACCTCGGCGATGGTCTCGCCGGTGGCCGGGTCCTCGACCGCAAAGGTGGCTCCGCCGGCAGCGTCGCGCCAGCCGTCGCCGATCCGGAGCCGCCGGTGCTCGGGGGCCAGGACGTTCATCGGGTCACTCATTGCGTCGCCTCCTGTGATGTTCTCGGTGATGGCCGGCGTGACGTCAGTGATCGCGCCACGCGCGTTGACGAACGGGTCACGCGACCTCTCGGCCCTGGCCGCAGGGCGACGCCTGCGCGATCACCTCCCGGCCTCGGACAGCGCCAGCCCGGTGCCCGCATCGAACAGGTGCGCACGGTCCAGGTCGACCGTGACAAGCAGCCGCTCGCCCGGCGTACCGGTGACGGTGGTTCGTGCCTTGACCTTGAGGATCTCCTTCCCCACCCGGACGTCGACCACCGTCCGGTCACCGAGCGGCTCAAGGCCGTAGAGCTCACCCGGCAACGACGCGTCCCCACGCTGCTCGACGGACAGGTCCTCCGCGCGCAGGCCCAGCAGCAGCGGACGGCCGTCCTCAGCCGTGGTCCAGCGGGGCCGCGGCAGCGTCCAGCCTTCCGCCCCGACCAGACGATCTCCCTCGGCGTGGCAGGCGAGCAGGCTGATCGGCGGGCTGCCGACGAATCCCGCGACCCACTGGTTGGCCGGCCGCTCGTACACCTCGGCCGGCGTTCCGACCTGCTGCACCTTTCCCTCCTTGAGTACCGCGACCTGGTCGGCCATGGACAGGGCCTCGACCTGGTCGTTGGTCACGTAGATGAAGGTCGCTCCGAGGCTCCGGTGGATGCGGGTGAGCTCGGTGCGCATCTCGACGCGAAGCTTGAGGTCGAGGTTCGTCAGCGGCTCGTCCATGAGGAACGCGCGCGGGTGACGGACCAGCGCCCGGGCCAGGGCGACCCGCTGCATCTCACCACCCGACAACTGCGCGGGACGACGCTGCAGCAGACGTTCGATGTGCAGCAGGCTCGACATCCGCTCGACGGCGGCGGCGATCTCGCTCGAGGAACAGCGGCGTGCCCGCAGCGGCGAAGCGATGTTCTCGTACGCCGTGTGTCGCGGGTAGAGGGCGTAGTTCTGGAAGACCATGGCCAGGTCGCGTGCGGCCGGGCTGTCACCGGTCGCGTCCCTCCCGTCCAGGTGCACCGACCCGGCGTCGAGCTTCTCGAGGCCGGCGATCGCTCGCAGGGTCGTCGTCTTGCCTGCCCCGGAGGGTCCGAGCACGACGAAGAACGAGCCGTCCGGTATGTCCAGCGTCACCCCGTCCAGGGCCTGGACTTTGCCGAAGGACTTGCACAGCCCGCGCACTGCCACGGTTCCCATCAGGCCACCAGCTCTTCCGTGCTCACGTCGTAGACCGGCGGGGGCCCGCCGGTGTGCCGCAGCCCGACCGGTGCGTCAGCGGTGAAACGGACAGTCGGCGGCATCCGAACCCGTACGTCGCGCTGTCCGTCGTGGTCGACCACGTAGATGATCTCGTCGCCCAGCCACTCCGCCGAGACCACGCGGGCCGGGACCGAACGTTCCGCCCCTGGTTCCGTGACTTCCAGCGCCTCCGGCCGGACGCCCGCGACCAGGCGACGGTCGCGCGGCAGGCCCGGCGGTGGCGTGAGGGCCAGCCCGCCCTGACTGCGCAGCTTCCCGTCGGCCACCTCCACCTCGATCAGGTTCATCGGCGGGGAGCCGATGAACGCGGCGCAGAAAAGACTCGCCGGACGGTCGTAGACCTCCAGCGGCGTGCCGATCTGCTCGACGCGGCCCTTGTTGAGGATGGCGATTCTGTGACCGAGCGACATCGCCTCGACCTGGTCGTGAGTGACGTAGACCATCGTCGTCCCCAGCTCCCCCTGCAGGTGCTTGATCTCCGTGCGCATGTCCGCCCTCAGCTCCGCGTCCAGATTGGTGAGGGGTTCGTCCATGAGGAATGCGCGCGGTCGTCGCACGAGGGCGCGGGCGAGCGCGACGCGCTGCTGCTCCCCGCCGGACAGCCGGTGCGGTCGCCTGTCCAGGAGCGGACCGAGCCGCATCAGCCCGGCGGCCTCGTCGACCCGCTTGCGCACCTCCGCCTTGGGCAGTCCCTCGGCCCGCAGCGGGAACGCCAGGTTGTCGCGGGTTCTCAGATGCGGGTAGAGAGCGTAGAACTGGAACACCATGGCGATGTCGCGGTCGGCGGGCGGCAGGTCGTTGACCAGCGTGTCGCCGATGCGGATGTCGCCCGTCGTCTGCCTTTCCAGGCCGGCTATGGCCCGCAGCGTGGTCGTCTTGCCGCAACCCGAAGGGCCGAGCATCACGAACAGCTCGCCGTCGCGGATGGACAGGTCCACGTGATCGACCGCCACCGTCCCGTCCGGGTAGCGCTTGTGCAGGGCGCTCACCTCGATGCCCGCCATCAGCGTCGCACCGCCCCGAGCGTCACACCGGCGACGAGGTGCTTGCGCACCAGGTAGGCGAAGACGAGCACCGGCAGGGCGAACACCACGGAGGCGGCGGCCACGAGACCCCAGTCCACCGTGGTTCCGCCGATGAGGCCGGCTATGGCGGGCGGGGCCGTCCGCACGTCGTCGCTGGAGGTGAGGAAGATGGCGAACACGAACTCGTTCCACGAGAAGATGAGTGCGAAGACCGCCGTCGCGGCGATGCCGGGCAGGAGCAGGGGAAGGGTGAATCGCCAGAACGCCTGCAAGCGGGTGTAGCCGTCGAGCATGGCGGCGTCCTCGTACTCCGCGGGCACCTCGTCGACGAACCCCTTCATCATCCAGATCGTGAACGGGACGTTGAAGGCGGTGTAGATGAGGATCAGGCCGAGCTTGGTGTCGATGAGCCCGACTTGGCGGTACATGAGGAAGATTGGAATCACGACCACCACGGGCGGCATGAAGCGGGTGGACAGGATGAAGAACAGCTGGTCCTTCTTGGCCTTCACGGCGAAGCGTGAGTAGGCCCAGGCCGCCGGGACCCCCAGCACGGTGGCCAGCGCAGTGGAGACCCCGGCGACCAGGACGGAGTTGAGGAACGAGGCGGACAAGGTCGAACGACCGCCGCCGGAGGCGACGAACACGTCCTTGAAATGCTCCATGGTGACCTTGAAGTCGAAGAACTTGGCCGGGACGGCGTAGACGTCCCGGTTCTCCTTGATGGACGTCTCGATCATCCACAGCACCGGGAAGAGCATCACGACGGCCAGCACGGTCAGCAGCGCGACCTCCAGCACGGCGCGGCCCCGGCCGCCGAAGCGGCGCGAGGGGGGCGTGTGATCCCGGGCAGGACCTGTGGACACGGCCTCGTCGACGGAGAGGGCCATCAGTCCTCCTTGAGCTTGTTCAAGTAGCGCAGGTAGAGCTGCGTGAGGACGATGACGATGAGGACCATGAGGATCCCGTACGCCGAGGCGGTTCCGGTGTTGAAGCCCAGGAACGCGACCTTGTAGACGTGGAACGACAACGTCTCGGTGGAGACCCCCGGGCCTCCGCTGGTGAGGATGTAGACGAGGTCGAACAGCCGGAAGGCCTCGATGGCCCGGAACAACACGGCGATGAGAAGCAGCGGCCACACCAGCGGAAGAGTGATGGTGCGGAACTGGAACCACTCGGACGCCCGATCGATCGAGGCGGCCTCGTACAGGTACCTGGGAACCGCGGTGAGGCCCGCGAGTGCGATGAGCATGATGAACGGCGTCCATTGCCAGGTGTCGACCAGGACAAGGGAGATCAGTGCCGTTCGCTGCCGGGTGAGCCACTCCACCTGCCCCAGGCCGAGCGAGCCGAGCATGCTGTTGATCACGCCGAACTGCGCGTCGAGCATGAATCGCCAGAACAGCCCGACCACGACCGGCGACAGCATCATCGGAACCAGAAACAGGGTGGTCAGCAGTCCTCGTCCGTGCGTGCGCCGTGAGATCAGGTAGGCGATGGCGAAACCGAGCACGGTCTGCAGGGCGACCGCGCCGACCACGTAGATCAACGTCGTCAGGGCCCTCTGGTGGACCTGCGGCGAAGTCAGGATGGCGGTGTAGTTCTCGAACCAGAGGAACTGGGCGGGCCCCCCGCGAGTGGCCGAGTAGTCGGTGAAGGACAGGTACAACGCCCACAGCAACGGGAACACCGACATGGCGAGCAACAGCAGCAGCGCGGGAGAGGTGAAGGCCACGGCGAGCCCGCGGTCGCTCAAGCCGCGGGACCGGCCCGGTGCGGGCGGCGTCACGGACGCCACCTGCCCGGGGTGGTCGGTCGTCAGAGGGGCGGAGTCACTCACAGTCCGCCGCCGCCCTTGCCACTGCTGGCGTTGAGCACGCCCTGCTGCTGCTTGGCGATGTCGTCGAGCGCGTCCTTCGGCGCCTTCGCGCCGTTGAGAGCCGCGTTCACGTTGGTGTTCTCGATGTCGACGAGGCGCGCGTACTCGGGCACGTTCCACATGTCCCGCATCCGCGGAACCGAGTCGGTGTACACCTGGTTGAACGGCTGGGCGTTGAGGAACTCGGGCGACTCCAGGGCGTCCGTACGCGATGGCACGCCACCAGCCGCGGCCCACTTCTTCTGGATGTCACCCTGCTCGAACCACTTCATGAAGTTCAGGGCCTCCGCCTGGTTCGCCTCGGGCGAGTAGGCCGACACGTGCATCCCCATACCGCCGAGAGGCACCAGGTTCGTCTTCTGGCTCGGCAGGGTGGCGAAGCCCAGCTTGTCGAGAATCTGCTCCCGCGTGGTGCCGAGCGTCGACTGCTTCGGGTCGAGCAGGCCGCCGCTCGCGGCGATCCAGTTGAACGCGATGCAGGCCTTGCCCTGGGCGACCGCCGCGTTCACCTCGTCGATGAACCAGTTGCCGGAGCCCTTGGCGGTCAGCGGCTTCATCTTGTTGACCAGGACGTCCATCGCCTCCTGGCCCGCGGCGTCGTTGAGGACGCCGTCGATCTTGCGCGTCTTGGGGTCCCAGAGGTTGCCGCCGTAGACGCCGTTGACCGTGTTGTAGGTTACGGCCGCGGCGTCGGAGCCGTTGGCCTGGTGGAAGGCCAGCCCGCTGACGCCAGGGTTGTCCGCCTGGCACTTCTCGGCGACTGAGATCATCTGGTCCCAGGTCTGCGGTGGCTTGTCGCCGATCAGGTCCTTACGGTAGATCATCGTCCAGGTGTCGCCGAGCAGCGGCAGTCCGTACAGGCTGGCGTTCTCGTCGCGCTTCCCGGTCTCCGCCTGGGGGAACTGGCCGTAGGCCGCCAGAAGGTACGGGTTGTAGGCCTTGACGTCGATGTTCTTTTTGACGAAGTCGGTGATGTCGAGGATGTTGCCGTTCGTCACGGCCTCGCCGATGTGTTGCGAGTCCAGGATCGGGATGTCGAAGTCGGTCTTGTGTGCGGCGAACTGGGTGAACATCGCGTCGTGCCAGTTCGCGTTCGGCACGGTCTTGACCTTGATGGTCACGTTCGGCCGCCCCTTGGTGTACTCCGCGTTCGCGAAGGCTTCCAGCGCGTGGGCGGGGGGCCAGTCGAACCAGATGAAGCTGAGGGTCAGCGGATCCTTGGTGAGCTCCGGGATGGTCGCCGGCGCCTTGGGGGCGCTGCCGTCCTGACCGCCGCAAGCCGCCACGGTCGTGGCCACTAACATGGCCGCCGTAGCCAGCCGCGCCTTTCGACCGGGAACCGACAATCGTCCTGTTCGCTTTGGATACCGCATCTTCTTGCCTGCTTTCTGGGGGGGATTTCTGGAGCCTTGCCGCGTGCTTCGCCGAGCAGTTGCTGGGTTGGTCAGGCGTGTTGCCGGCTGTCGCAGGGCTGATCAGCAGACCGGCGTCACGAGTACGCCGCGACTTCATGGGGCTTCGAGCAGTCGGGAAGTCCTTCGGTCCTGGTGCGGCCCGATGGCGAACCGAAGAGGACGTCGAGCATGCTCATAAGAGCTCCAACTGATCGAAGCGGAGCGATGGCGGGCGATTCCCCGATGGGTGAAGGATGGCTGGCGTCCGCCACCTTTCCTATACGATCCGAGTGGGAGCGTCAACATCCCGCAATGCTGCGGCCGATGCCAGCAGGTTCCCGAAGACGCAAGAAAGGACCTCACGTCACGATGGACGACGAAGCGATGATCGCGCGGCGCCGTGGGGCCACGACGGGCGGAATCCCGCCGGGAAGATCTCGCGGCCGGCTTGCCGACGAGGTGTACGACACGCTGCTCGGACAGATGATGTCGCTACGGATCGAGCCGGGCTCCCGCGTCACGATCGACGCCCTGGCGCGAGAGCTGGGGGTCTCGCAGACGCCGATCCGAGACGCTCTGAACCGTATGGAGGCCGAGGGCCTGGTCGTGCGTGTGCCTCACGCCGGCTATCGCATTCCCCCCCAGATCACCCGTCACCGATTCGAGGACATGCTCGAGATCCGCCTGCTCCTCGAGCCGGCGGCGGCGCGCAGATCCGCCGAACGCGCATCCTTGCAGCAGGTGGCCGGTCTGCGGCGGCTGCTGGAGGAGATGGCGGAGCTGGAGGGGGGCGGCGGGCTCATGGCCTATGGCGCCTTCGGGCTGCGCGACGCCGCCTTTCACGATCTCGTCGCCCTGAGCGCGGAGAACCAGGTCATCCGCGAAGCGCTCGCCCGCCTGCACACGCACGTGCACCTGTTCCGGCTTCTCCACGACACCCAGGTCACTCACCTGGCCATGGCCGAGCACGAAGAAGTCCTGGCCGCGATCGCCGCGCGTGACCCCGACGCCGCCGCCTACGCCATGCGCCGGCACATCCTGCGGTCCGGCGAGCGGTTCCGGCGGTTGTTCGACGAGGCCAAGGGCGCGGACGGAATGGCGGCAGAGGCTTGACGGGCGGGCCGGGCCGGTGAATGCTAAGTCAACCCCGATCGGATCGGATTGGATCCACCTCACCCGCCCCAGATGCGAGGAGAAGCAGGTGCCCAGAGCGCTGCTCCTGACCGGCGACGCCGCCGAGGAGCTCGACACCATGTATCCCTACTATCGCGTACAGGAGGGCGGCTGGGACGTTGACGTCTCGTCACGGACGATGCGTGACGTTCAGCTGGTCATCCACGAGTTCGACCCCAACTCCGACGCCTACGTGGAGAAGAACGGCCGGAAGTTGCCGGTTGACGTGCCCTGGGCCGAGGTCGACGTCGAGCGCTATGACGCCCTCATCATCCCCGGAGGACGTGCCCCCGAGTGGATCCGGGTCGACGCCGACGTCAGGCGCATCACCGAGCACTTCTTCGCGCGCAACCTCCCGATCGCGCTGGTGTGCCACGGCGCGCAGGTGCCGGCCGTGTACGGGCTGCTGAAGGGCCGGAAGACGGCGTGCTTCCCGCCCATCACCGGTGACATGGAGAACGCGGGCGCGACGGTCATCGACGCTCCCGACGTCGTGGACGGCAACCTCGTCTCCTGCAGGGGGTGGCCGGACATGCCGAAATTCGGCAGGGCGATGATGGAGGTCTTCTCGAAGTCCATCAACTCCGCATCGGCATGAGCGCACCTGGCCCGTCCCGGTGACGGCATCTCGGACCGTCACAGTCGACGGCTCCCCCGTCCACGTCCTGGAGAGCGGCACCGGGCCCGCGGTGCTGATGCTGCACGGCTCCGGACCCGGTACGACCGGATCCGGCGCCTGGGCGACGACGGCACAGGCGCTGGGCACGTCCTGGCACCTGGTGGCCCCTGACCAGGCGGGGTTCGGCCGTACACCGATCCCGGCCGGCTCCAGGGGCGGGCTCCGGCTGTGGACGGAGCAGGCCGCGGGCCTGATGGATGCTCTCGGTGCCGAGCACTACGCCGTGGTGGGCCACTCCATGGGCGGCGCCGTGGCGCTGGCGTTGGCGGCCGCGCGTCCCAGGCAGGTCACCCACGTCGTGGCGGTCTCGACGATGGGCGCCCCCGGGGCGCCGCTGTCCGCCGAGCTCGACGCGATCTGGGCCGCCCCTGCCGACCCGCTCGGGGCACGAGACATGTTGAGTCGCCTCGTCCTCGACCAGGCGCTCGTGACCGAGTCGGCCGTCGCCGCCCGTGCGGCCGCGATGCGAGCGGGGGCGGCCGCATTCGCGTCGTTGTTCCCTCCTCCCCGGGCACGCTGGGCCGACGACCTCACCCTCTCGGCGCGAACGCTGGCAGGGGTGCGCGCGCCCGTACTGCTCGTCCACGGTGCCGAGGACCGGGTCACCCCGCTCGGGACGGCAGCCCTGCCCCTGCTCGAGCACCTGGCCGATGTCCGTCTGCACGTGCTCGGCCGATGCGGGCACGTGCCGGCGCTCGAGCACCCGCATGACTTCAGGCGACTCCTGTCGTGCTTCCTCGGCCGGGAACGAGGTCCCTGACTCATATCCGTGGGCCGTGGGTTCAAGTCTCGCCCGCCCTACCGCTGCGCCTGCCGGAAATTCCATCCGTGCAGTTCAAGCGGCATGTGCGTACTCGTGGAGGATTCCGCCGAGCGGTCAAGCAGCTCGCGGCGGCACGACTGCACCCACCACTCCATGATCGCGTTCGTTCGTGGCATCCGGATACCGGTGAGAACGGTCTGGATGCAGGATGTACTGACGCCGCCCGTCAAGGGTGACGGTCTCGATGAAGTCGCAGGCCAGCAGCTGCCTGCCTGCAAGAGAAGCCCTGCAAGGCCGTGACCTGGAGGGATGAAATCATCGGCAGGCGCAGGGCCAGACGGATCCGTTCGCGCCGTGCGGGTCGATCCCCGCGGCGTTCACCATCTCTCGGACGGCGAGCTTCGACAGCTCGCCGCCAGGCGTCCCCGTGTGGAAGTTTCACTGACATCGCCGCGCGGACGACTGTGATGACGCGGGTACGACCGCCACATCGCACGGCGTCACATGGTCTGCGACCAGCCTGTTGATCCGTGGGGCGAGATCGTCGCCCTTTTACGGGCCGTACGGAAACCGCGATTCACCGCTTGTTTCGGAGAGCGGTCCTTTATATGGGGCTGTCCAGTGCGTGGCCATTGTGTGATCCTCCCCTCGAGAAGGCATGTCCCGCGGCGTCTCGGGCGCGCGGCCCGCGCGCTCTGGATTGCGACCGGCAGGGAGAGATGGGAAATCTTTTCACAGAATGCGCGCCCTCGTGTCCACTGCAACCAGGGAGTTTTGTACATCGGCGAATATCTCTCCTTGTAGCGGGACGGTACTATCCGGGTTCCACCGAGACCCATCAGAACAATGTGGCTTACGCCGATAAAAGCACCATGGTGTCGTGCGTGCCCGGCGACCACCACGTCATGGGGTACGGATCCGCCGGCCTCACCGACGTGCGCGTCCGCCTCACCCCGATCAGGGCGGCGACCCTGGCGGACGGCGAGGTCGGCAACTCTGGCGAAATCTCCACAGTCAACGGCGCGAAGAAAGGGGATCCCATGATCGCTGGCAACCTGGTCCGCCGGGCACTGGCGGTCGGCGTGATGCTGGCCACCACCGCCGCGATGGTCGTGACCATGCAGCATCCCGCCGCCGCCTCAACCCTGACGCTCAACGCCACGGTGGACTGCCTCAACGTCAACTACTCCGGCGACACCCGCGACTGGTACGCCTCGTACGTCTCGGTCGGCTCCGCGCCTCCTTCGTACGGCGTGACCATGCCCTACAGCTCGATGGTCGCGAACCCGGCGAACCACACGTGGTCGTTCACGATCAGCCTGCCCGGCGGCAGCACCTCGGTGAGCGTGTCGGCCATCTGCAGCGGCGGTCACCAGTACGACCAGGTCGGCTGGACCAACGGACCGGCGATCAGCATTCCCTCCTCGGCCACGACCCTGACCGCCACCTGGGGCTGCTCCACCCAGCAGGTCTACCCCGGGCCCTACATCACCGGCTGCAGCGCGCAGTCCTACTCCTACAGCTGAGGCTCCTGCCTCCCTTCTCGCATGCGGGTACGGATACCGCTCCGAGGTCGCCGCGCTGTTCGCTGAACGTCGCGACGCGGCTGGGGAAGAACGGGTACGGCCCAGCCCCACCGAGAGGTTCGCCGAGGGCTGGGCCGATATCCGGTCGGTCGGGAGGTTACGCGCTGGTGCAGGTGTATCCGGATGGCAGGGCCGTGTTGCCGTCGGGGCGGCTGGCCTGGAAGCCGAAGCTGGTGGTGCCGGCTCCGGGGGCCAACGTGCCGTTATGGCTCACGCTCTTGGCCGTGACGGTCTGCCCGCTGGTGGTGACGGTGGCGTTCCACGAGCCGGTCAGCGTGTGCCCGGCCGGGAGCGTGAACGTGACCGTCCAATTGGTGATCGTCGAGGTACTGGTATTGGTGATGGTCAGCGGCTGGATCACGTATCCGTTCCCCCACTGGGACTGCACGGTCGGCGTCGCCGAGCAGGCTCCGGTGGTGGTGCCGCTGGTAGTGACCTGGACGGTGTTGGACACCGGCGAGAGGTTGCCGGCGGCGTCCCGCGCGCGGACCTGGTAACGGTAGGTGGTGCTCGGGGTCAGGCCGGTGTCGCTGTACGAGGTCGTGGCCGAGGTGCCGACCTGGGCGAAGGTGCCGCCGGTGGCCCCGGGTGCGCGCAGGATGTCATAGCCGGCGACCCCCACGTCGTCAGTGGAAGCGGCCCAGGACAGATTGGTGCCGCCGGCGGTGGTGCCGGAGGCCGCCAGCCCGCCCGGGGCGGTGGGTGGCGTGGTGTCGCCGCCGGTGGAGGTCGTGGTGAACGTTACGAACGCGGAGTTGGCCGACAGGTTGCCCGCGCCGTCGCGTGCTCGTACGTAGACCTGGTATTCGGTGTCGGCGGTCAGCCCGGTCAGGGTGATCGAGTTGGTGGTGGACTGGCCGAGCAGCGGGTCGGTGGCGCCCTGCTCCCGGTAGACGTTGTAACCCGCCAGGCCGGAGCCGCCCTGGTCGGTGGATGCCGTCCAGGTCAGGGTGGCGCTGGTGGCGGTCACGTTGGAGACGGCGGGAGTGCCCGGAGAGGTCGGCGGAGTGGTGTCGTTCGTGCTTTGGAACTGACTGAAGAAGTTCCACACCACTGCCTTGGTCCAGGTACGTGCGCCGTCGTCAGCGGTGGACCCGTCCACTGGACCAGGGGTGTGACCGCCGTCGAACGCCGCCCACACGACCGGGTATCCGGACCGGCATCCCGAGTAGGCGGTGACGACGTGCGTCAGGCTGCCCTGTGCCGGTTCGGGCGGATTTTGGGGAGTGCACCCGTTGTTCCTGACGAACGTGTCGCGCAGCGACCGGCCCAGCGAGATGTTGAGTACGTTGTCCCTGAGGCCGTGGAGCCCGATGTAGGCGATGGGCTGGGTGCCGCCGCTGCATCCGCTGAGCTGTGCGCCGGAGTAGACCGCGACCGCGCGGAAAACCGTCGCCCGGGCGCAGGCCAGGGCGTAACTCATGCCGCCGCCGTAGCTGAAGCCTCCGGCGAACAGTTGCGTGGTGTCGACGCACAGGTCTGCTTCGATCAGCCTGATCATGTCGTCGACGAAGGTCAGGTCTTGCCCGCCGGAATTGGCCCAGCCGTTGTTCAGCCCCTGGGGGGCGACGAAGATCGCAGTGTTGTTCGCCAGTTGCCTGAGCCCGTAGTAAGACCAGGTGAATCCGCTGGTGCCGCCTGAGTCGACGTCGTTGGCGGTGCCGCCGTTCCAGTGGAACCCGAAGATCAACCGATAGGGGTTGGTGTTGTTGTAATTGTCGGGAATTCTCAGGATGAAGGAGCGAGTCTGGCCGCTGCTCTGGATCGATTGCGTGCCACTTCTGAGTGTTGGAGTCTTGCCGCATCCTGGCGTCGCGGCGGCGGCGCTCGCCGCGCGTGACGTGGTTTCGCTGCTGCTCAGCGCCGTACCACCGCTGGCCACCGCGAGAAGCACCGCCGCGATGACAGCGGCGAGGACGGATTTACGCCGCATCATCACTCACCTGCCTGTGGCACCGTCGGGAGGGACGGTGCCAGGGCGTCGGTTAGCGTTAACATTAGCTGGATCAATCCTCTCATCCGTGCGGAACTGGCGTGATTGGAGGGCGTGGCGGAAAGACCGTGTCATCGTTCACATCGCTTTGCCGCGCCCGTTCCTGCCGATGGGTGGTGGTGCGACGGAGCAAATACGAGGCATGCAGATCCGTCAAGGCGCGGCTCGATCCTCTGACGTGACGGGCGGCGCTCCCATGCCGTTTTGCTGGCACGTATCGCGTCGTTCAGCCTGGAAACATGTTGAAAGTTTCACGGCAAGGCTCTCAGAAAGCCATGGAGCCGAATTCAACCCTTCCCTGCCCTTGGCCGCGCTGCTTCCAAAGCTCCTGAACCAAAAAGCGGGCTCGGCTCGTCGGCCTTCTGCGACGTGTGGAGGATTCAGGCCCGCATCGAGGACGTGACGGGACGTTGCCGGGAGAGGACGCACCACCATCCGGTTGGCAGGCTCGAACACCTGTAAGACCGTGAGCAGGGGTCACAGAAATTCACTGCGGTAGGTCGGGGCCAGCTCTGCCGCGCGGCGGCGGCGTTCCGCGAGGTCGTCGGGCGACAGCTGCGGCGGAGGCGCGTCCACGCCCGCCACGGCGTCACCGATGCGCATGAAGTACTCGTCCTGCCCGGCCGGCGTGCACATGCAGAGCATCCGGGCCGGTGCGCCCGAGACGTTGCGGAAGTTGTGCGGCGCGTTGGCCGGGATGTTGATGGTGGACCCGGCCCGCACGATGTGCTTCTCGCCGCGGAAGGTGAATTCGATCTCGCCCTCGAGGATCGTGAACATCTCCTCGAAGTCGTGCCGGTGCGGCGGCGGGCCGCCGCCGTCGGGCACGCGCATGTCGATCAGGCAGTACGCGCCGTTGGTCTGCTCGCCGGTGATCAGCATGCCGTAGGTGTTGCCTACCAGGGAGACGTAGGTCGTGGCGGGGTCGTCGGGGGTCGCCACGGTCAGCGAACGAGCGGGATCGTCGTCGGGAATCATCGTGGTCGTCTCCTGGGGTGTGCGGTTGGTTGGTTCTGTCGGCCAGGCGACAAGGGCGTCGGCGTGCATAAGCTGGGTGACCATGCGACCACCGGCGGCGTGCACCGCCCGTGATGTACGGCTCGGCTCTACAGCGACTTGAGGACGCGGATGCGGTCGGCAGTAGCGCGTTGGGCGACGTCGGCCTTGAAGGCGATCGAATCGAACTCGTGCGGAGCTCCGGGGTGCAGGTGAAACTCCACCGGGACGCCCGCGGAGCTCAGTTTGGCCGCGTACGCGAGGTCCTCATCGCGGAAGACGTCGAGCTGGCCCACCTCGATGTAGGCAGGCGGAAGGCCGGTGGCGTCCTGGAGCCGGGCCGGAGCGGCGGCGGGCGGGACACCGGGTCCGCCGGCAGCCCCGCCGAGCAGCGCCGGCCACGCGGTGCGGCTGTCATCGTAGGACCACAACGCGTACCGCTCGATGTAGGGGTCGGGGGTGGCGGGGCGGTCATCGAGCATCGGCATGATCAGTATCTGGTGGGCGATCCTCGGGCCGCCGCGCTCGCGGGTCAGGATCGCCAGCGCCGCCGCCAGGCCGCCGCCGGCGCTGTCTCCCATTACCGCGATCCGGTCCTGGTCGACGCCCAGTTCGGGAGAGTGGTCGTGCAGCCAGCGCAGCGCGGCATAGGCGTCCTCGAGCGGCGTCGGGAACGGGAACTCGGGCGCGCGGCGATACTCCACCGACAACATCGGCACGCCTGAGGCCGCCACGTAACGGGCGACCGGACCGTTGAACAGGTCGATGTGACCGAAGATGTATCCGCCGCCGTGGAAGAAGACCACGGCCGAGCCCGGCGTCGCGCCGTCCTTGACGTACCAGCGCACCGTGATCCGCGCGCCATCGGCGGCGGTCACGGTGTGGTCGGTCATCGTGACATCGGCCGGCATGGGCTGGGCGTTGCTCGCGGCACCGATGATCGGTTCCCAGAAGGCGCGACGCCCCTCGATGTCGCCCACTTCGGGTCGTGTGGCCTCGGCCATCGCATCAGCCATCGGGGCCAGCGCCTCGGCGATCTCGGGATCCAAAGACAAAGACATGACTGCTTCTCCTGTGAGCGTGTCAGGCGGTGGGCGCGAGGACGACGGTCTTGCCCGGTAGCTCACCCGCGCCGGCTTGGGCGTGGAGTGCGGGCAGGTCGGCCAGCGCCACCCGCTGGGCGACGTCGACGCGCAGCTCGCCGGTGCCGATACGAGCGACCAGGTCGGCGAGCTGGTCGGCGTCGCTTCGGACGAACAGGTCGATGCCGCGCACACTGCGCTCCTCGTCGGACGGGGCGGGCATCCAGACGGTGGTGTTGACGAGGGCGCCGCCGTCACGGACCAGCGTGACCAGCGCGGCCAGCCGTTCCGGGGCGACCGGCGCGAGGTTGAGCACGAGGTCGACCGGCTCGGTCACCGCCTCGGTCACGTCGGTGGTGGTGTGGTCGATCACCTCGTCGGCGCCTGCGGCCTTGACCCGCTCGGCGCTACGTCGGCTCGCCGTGGCGATCACGTGGGCACGGGCCTCCTTGGCCAACTGCACCGCGTATCCGCCGACCGCTCCACCGGCGCCGTTGATCAGCACCCGCTGACCGTCGGTCAGCTTGCCGTGGTCGAACAGCGCCTGCCACGCGGTCAGGCCCACCAGCGGCAACGCCGCCGCGTCGGCCAACGGGATGTTCTTGGGCGCCCCCGTCAAGATCTCCGCCGGCGCGATCACATACTCCGCGGCCGCCCCGGGCGCCGTCATCGGCAGGAGGCCGACGACCCGGTCACCGACCGCGACGTCGTCCACGTCGTCACCAAGCGCATCGACCGTGCCGGCGACGTCGATGCCGGGAGTGTGGGGAAGCTCGACCGGGATCGGGCCCTGCATGTATCCCGCGCGGATGTTGCCGTCGACGCCGTTGAACGACGTCGCGGCGACGCGAATCCGGACCTGACCGGCTCCGGGGGCGGGCTGGGCCACGTCCTCGTGACGCAGGACCTCAGGACCGCCGAACTCGTGGAAACGTACTGCCTTCATTACAGAACCTGCCTCTGTGAGCGCCGTCGAGTGCTTCGAACTCGAAGCGATTACGGCACAGAGGTGACCCTGCGCCCTGCTTCGAGTCGCGAAGGCGTCCAGCCCCGCGTTCCGAAGCCGCCCGGAGGCAGCCACTTGATTCGCGGTCGCTGGAGACGTCACCTAATTTCGCAGGATCCGGCGCGACTAGCCTGGGCCAGGCTGGCCCACCTTGATGATGGACGGTTCCCCTCCGACGCCGACGATCTCAGCCAGACGCGCCGCATCGGCCGAGCCCGGCGCCGCGGTGAGCATCAGAGCCGCCAGATCGTCGCCCGGGATGGCGAGCAGGTTGCCGACGAGCGTGACGGAGCCGCCGTCCGGATGAATGAACGCGGCGCTGCTTTCGTAGGCCGCCACCGGTCGCGGCGCGCGCCACAAGGTGTCGAACAGGCGGCTTCGGCTCCGCATCTCGTCCACCAGCGCGGCAAGCGACGCGTCGGCGGGGTAGCGCAACAGCGCGCTCGTCAGGCGGGCGACCAGGACCGCCTGATGATCGGTCGCGTCATCCGCAGACTGCTTGAAACCACTGAACGGGTCGCAGAACGTACGCCAGGCGATGTTCCACTCCCACGGGTCCCCGGTGAGCTCCCAATGCCCCAGGGCCATGAACGCACTGTTCACGGCGACGAGATTCATCGCCGCGTCGGAGACGAACATCGGAGTGTCGGTGAACCGCTCCAGCAGCCGCATCGCACCCGGACCGATCTCGTTCGGCACCTGCCCGTCAGCGGCGGCGTAACCGGCCAGCGCGCAGAGCCGCTCGTACTCCGCCCGTCCGACCCGCAACGCTCGGGCGATGGCGTTCACCACCCCGGCCGACGGATGGCTGCGCCCCTGCTCCAGCCGGCGTACGTAGTCCGCGGACATCCCCGCGAGTTCGCCGAGTTCCTCCCGCCGCAACCCGCGCACCCGCCGACGGCCGATCGGCAGCCCGACAGCCGCAGGCGCCGTACTCTCCCGCAACTGGCGCACCGCGGCACCAAACTCGTGACGTTCCACGGCCCCATTGTGCCCGGACAGTCCGGGCAGCAGGGGGTGGATGCGGTCGCACCGACATCGCTCCGCAGCGGCAGCACGCCCTCTGGCCGCCCGTGCCGCGGACCCTCACCTGCCCGGCTCTCCAGCCGAACGTCGTCCGGCTTCAGCCACGCAGGAGCCCGACCGACCATGGCCTCGTTCCAGGGGAATCAATCGCGACCGGGAACGCTGTTCCGACGACGGCGAGGAGGTGGGCGGGGTCAGGATGAGGCGCGCGCAAGGGCGCCAGCGGTGAGGGTGGCCAGCATGTCACGCAGGTTGGCCGCGAAGTCCATCTTGTAGATCGCGAGAGAGGGGTCGGCCTCGTAGGCGGCGAGCATCGCCTCCGATGGCCGCGCGTGCGTCCATACGGCACCGATCGCCATGATCACCGCTGCGGCCAGTTGGGGGGCGCCGTCGCCCAGCTCGGGAAGGTGGTGGCGGGCGAGGGCGGCCATGGCGCTGACGTTGGCCACCGCTGCCCGCTTGTAGCGGGCGGCGACCTGTGCGGAAACGTTGTGTTCGAGGACTCCCGCCTGCGAGCTCAGCAGGTCGCACAGGACCGGGCGTTCGGCGAGTGATGCGGTGATGGCGGCGGCGAACTGGTCGCCGCGCCTGCTCGCCGGCTCGGCTGGGTCGATGCCGGCATCCAGTTGCGCCGGCAGGTCGGCCGTCCACCGGCGCCAGGCGCGGTCCAGTAGTTCCAGCAGGATCGCCTCGCGGGACTCGAAGTACCGCAGCACGTTGGATTTGGCCAGTCCGGTGCGGCGGCTCAGCTCGTTCAGGCTGATGTCAGCGACGGACATCTCGTTGAGCATGGCGTCAGCGGTGTCGAGGACGGCCTGACGCCGGATCTCCCGCTGCTCCTCACTGCGTGCGCGCTGGAAGGCGGTCATCCTCGCATATTACAGACCACCGGTCCGTTGACATCAGACCGCCGGTCTCTTATAGTCGTTCCGACACAACAGACCGCCGGTCTGAAAACGAGGAGTGCTGTTCGCGCCCACCGCCAAAGGGGTGCCGCCCCTCTTGTCACGACACGAAATGAGCGTTCTCATGTCCCAGGCTGGTTCGTTACCGGCAGTTCGCGCGGTCTGGGGCGCGCCATCGCTGTCGACGTCACCGATGAAGGCGCCGTTGTCACCCGCGACGTCATAGCGGCTGTAGACCTCCAGGTCGCCATGAACGGCTTCCTGGACCGCTCAGCCGCGACGCGGTGCTCTACAGGCAGGACGTCGCCAAGGCGCTCGCCGAGTCCGACCACCAGAATCCCGTCACCGAAACGCACCAGTAAGGGAGCGTGGCAGCAATGAACCACTGGACGCCCAACAACATCCCCGAGCAGACCGGCCGCACCGCGCTGATCACCGGCGGGAACAGCGGCATCGGGCTGGAGACCGCTCGCGTGCTCGCGACGCACGGCGCCCGCGTCATCCTGGCCGGACGCAGCCAGGCCAAACTCGACCAGGCCGCTGAGGCCGTCCGTGCCGCCGCGCCGAAGGCCCGGGCCGACACGCTCGTGCTCGACCTGTCCGACCTGGCCTCCGTCCGCGACGCCGCCACCAGGATCGCCGAGACCGAGACCATCGATCTTCTGATCAACAACGCCGGTGTGATGAACCTGCCCCAGCGGCAGTCCACCCGCGACGGTTTCGAGATGACCGTCGGCACCAACCACCTCGGCCACTTCGCCTTCAACGCCCTCCTGTGGCCCGCGGTGCACCGCTCGGCAGCACCCCGCGTGGTCACCGTCAGCGCCGACGCCGCACGGTGGCCGATGGGCAAGCTCGACGACCTGATGAGCGAGAAGAACTACCGCGGCATGGCCGCCTACGCCAAGTCCAGCGCGCCAACATCGTCTACACACTCGAACTCGCCCGCCGTACCGCGAACAGCACCCTCCAGGCTCTGGTCGTGCACCCCGGAGCGGCGATGACCAACCTCCAGCAGCACGGCTCCGGCCTCCTGACCCGCATCATCACCCAGATCTCCGAACGACTGCTCATGGGATCGCCCGAAGGGGCGGCCTGGCCCTCGCTGTACGCGGCCACCAGCCCCCACGTGCGGTCGGGCCAGTTCATCGGCCCAGCCGGACGCGACCAGACCTCCGGCACCCCCGAACCCGCCAAGCTCCCCAAGGGCGCGAACGACCCCGACCAGGGCAGAAGGCTCTGGGCGGCGAGCGAACAGCTCACCGGCATCACCTTCAACCTCGGCGCCGGCGCACCCGCCTAAGGTCGCCGCCCATCGGTCCCGCCGCTCCAGCCGGCGGGTGCGCCGAAGTGGCGCGTCGCGGCCCTGCCCTAAACTCGTCGCCACCATGGAAGTGCCGCGCGATCTCCCCTCTCCCCTCTTCACCGCGTTCCAGGTCGTCGGTCTGCCCTGGCCGGACGTGCGGATCGCCCACTTCGACGGTGTGCTGGCCGAACTCGGCGAGCGCCCGGAGGTGCAACTGCTGCGTGAGCACGTCAGCAGGCTGCGGAAGATCCAGGACGCGTTCTTCGAGCACCTGAGCGAGCTGGCCGACGATCACGACGACGACAGCATGAGTCTGATCCGTCATAAGGACGAGCCCTGCGTGACCGGGATACGGGAAGACTGGGCCGAGACCGCGGCGCTGATGCCCGAGTTCCACGCGGCCATCGCGACGTTCGCCCGAGCGCTCCTGGGCGGCCCGCCTGCGGTCCCCGATTACCTGGCCGCCGTGCCCGCCTGGGTGGAGGCGCGCCCCGGGCGCGGCATCCGCGACGAGCCCACCGCCGGTCGCGCCCCCGCCTCGGACGCCCTGCTGCGCTGGCGGGAGGACCCCTACGGGCCGCGGATCTGCGTTGTCACCGGCTCGCCCGCCGCCGGCAAGACCCGGCTGCTGTCCTGGTTCAGCTACTCCGGCGTCTGGGACTGGTCGGGCTACCCGGGCCCCGGCGAGGCGGCGATCTGCCTGCGCGGAATGGACGTGGACGACGCCGTGGGCGAGCTGGCCGGGCAGTTCAAGCTCGACGGCGCCGACCTGGCCGCCCTCGACCGGCCCGTGCTCGTCACCGTGGCCGACGCCCACAGGAGCAACGACCCCGAGCGCGCGTTCGCCGAGCTCGTCCTTCCCCTGGCCGTCAACCCGCACGTCCGCCTGCTCGTGGAGCTCAGCCGCTCGGACGCCGCGGTCGGTCTCGGCCCGCCGGCGTTCGTCCTGGATCTGGACGACCCGCGGGCCACCGATCGCGCCGCCTTCACCGCCTGGTACGACGCCGACCGGGTGGAGCGGTCGCCGTTCACCGCCGGCCAGGTCTACCCTTCGCCGGGGCTCGCCGCGTTCGCCGCCCGGGCCGGGGGCGCCGACCCGGGCCCTGGCCTGCCGATGGACGTACGGGTGGCACGTGCCTGGCTGGACGGCCTGTCGCTGGACGCCCGCGCCGCCGCCAGCACGCTGGCCCTCGCCTTCGACCCGATCGGCCCGTACACGTGGCGGTTGCTGCACTGCGGCCGGCACCGCGACGATCCGGAGGCCGCCGCCCGCGGCGTGGCGGAGGCCGCGGACCGGCTGCCCCTGGCCGAGCCGCGCCTGCCCGCGTACGCCATCGGCCTGCCCTCCCTGGCCGAGGCCGTCGCCCCGCCTGCGGCGGCGCACGGGGAGCTGGCCGCCGTCATGCGCGGCTGGCCGGTCTCGGCCGAGCTGTCCCCGCCCGCGTACGTCAGCAACCACCTGGCCCATCACGAGCGCCTGGCGGGCGGACCCGACGCCGTCACCCCGCTTCCGCTCCGCCGCCCTCCGACCAGGGTCACGCGCGAGCTGCTGGAAGACCTGTACGGCCAGGAAGGCGTCGTCCGTCCGCACGACGACGAGATCCACCCCGCGATCGCGCATGCGCCCACCCGCCGTTTCCTGGCCGAGGTCGGCCTGCCCGTGGACGGCCTCAACCAGCCCGGCTGGACGGGCGAGCATCGCCGCTTCGTCGAGCCCCTGACCGATTCCTGGCCCGACAGCGTGGACGAGCTGTGCGCCTGCGCGGGCCTGCCGGACGACCTCGGCGCACTGTTCATGCTCGACGGGCCGGGCACCTGGTACCTCTTCCTCGACGGCCGCACCGGCGTGGTGTACGAGGCGCACGAAGAGCTGGAGACCGCCCGCGTCGCCCACCGCGACGTCGAGTCGTACGCCTACTTCGTGTACGTCATCCACCGGGAGCGCAGGCTGTGGTGCGAGGGCCGCGACACGCACCGCGAGGCGGCCTACTGGTGCGCCGACGACCTCGCGCTGGAGCTGCACACGTACGAGCCGGAGGCCATGGCGGGCGACGACGCCCTCTGGCCGCCGACGCTGGAGGATTACACGCTCCTTACCTAGACCAGCCCTCCCAGAGGGAGTCGATCTTCGGCCAGAAGGAGGATGGACGCGATGGAACCGCCTTTGTACAACGGAGATCGCGGCGCGAGAGCGCGTCGCCTCCGCCTGCCGTAGAGGATTTGCGATGACATCCATGACCAGACGCCTCGCCATGCTGATCGCGGCGGTGGGGGTGGCCGGCGCGACCTTGGCGGCGGTGCCCGCCGCTGCCAGTGCCAGCCCCGACGGCATAAATGACGACATGGGGTGCTATGGCGTGTTCGACACCGTCTACAAGCGGTTCCACTCGCTGGGTTTCAATGACGCCTACTCCACCAGAATGGCCGAAGCCGCCTTCAACAACTGCCAGTCCGCGACCTGACGGTCTCACGCCAGCCGCACGTCCTGGGACCAGGAGGGCCGCGCGGCCGGTGTCCCCGGGCTGGGCCTGCTCTGACCAGCCCGGAGACACGTGTCTCAGATCTTCGACAACACCCGGTCGGTGACGAAGCAGAGCATGCCGAACTCCTGCGCCCTGCGATAGGCGAATTCGGCGAGTTCCTCGTCCTCGGCGTAATCGAGGGCGTACACGTCGATATCCATGCCGAGCAGCCGCTCGGCGTATTCCGCGTGCACTTCGAGAACGTCGTCCGGCCACGGCCCGTACGACTCGGTGTCCACCCACCGGGCGGAGAA
Organism: Nonomuraea sp. LP-02; assembly: GCF_036289125.1. Taxonomy (NCBI): domain Bacteria; kingdom Bacillati; phylum Actinomycetota; class Actinomycetes; order Streptosporangiales; family Streptosporangiaceae; genus Nonomuraea; species Nonomuraea sp. LP-02. The sequence continues at coordinate 3,481,609 of NZ_JAXCLK010000001.1, forward strand.
CGACTCGAAGAGGATGCCGTCCACCAGGTCGGCGAGCTGCGGCAGCAGCCCGAACCCCCGGTTGGCCAGCAGGTAGTCGGGCTTGGCCTCCTCCCTGATGGCCGCGATGAGGTAGAGCAGGTGCGGCAGGTCCTCGGGGTAGTTGAACTCGATGTTCAACGTGTCGAGGAACAGGCCGCTGAACCCGCCCGCCATCGCGCTCGTGGCCTGGCCCACCACATGCGCCACCCACCCGGGGTGGCCCGTGTACACGAACGCGCCGCCCCAGTCCGGGTTGCGCTCCTCACGCTGCCACGGGGCCGGCGGGCCGACGTCCTCGGTCAGCGACAGGTAGCCCAGCGTCTGCACGCCGCGCTCGCGCAGGAGGTCGAGCTCCTGCCTGCCGTAGAAGTCCGGTTGCAGCACGACCTTGTCGAACCTCGACAGCCGCTCCAGCTCCCCCGCCCCGTAGTAGAACGCGATGGGTTCCCTGGTCATGGCTTCCACGCTTCCTGGTACCACGCGAACGTCCTGCGCACGCCCTCCTCCAGAGCGACGCGCGGCTCGTACCCGGTCAGCTCGCGCAGCAGCGTGAGGTCGGGGCAGCGGCGGGCGACCGAGCCCGCGGGCGCGGGCACGTCGTCGATGGCGGGGCTCACCTCGGCGATCCGCAGGACGAGCTTGGCCAGGTCGCCGATGTTGGTCTCGGCGTCGTTGCCGATGTGCACGATCTGCCCCATGGCGCGCGGCTCGGCCATCAGCCGGACCATCGCCTCGACGGCGTCGTCCACGTAGCAGAAGGCCCTGCTCTGGTCCGCGCCGTAGAGCCGGAACGGGTCCTCGCCGCGCATCGCGCGCAGCGAAAGCTCGGGGATGACGTGGTCGGCGCCCATGCGGGGGCCGTAGACGTTGTGGAAACGGCCGATGACGGCCTCGAAGCCCTTGGCCCGCGCCGTGTGCAGCACGGCCGCCTCGCCGAGCATCTTGCTGATGGCGTAGGTGTAGCGCGGCGAGGCCACGTCCTCGATCACCAGCGGCACGTCCTCGGCCGTGGGCACGGGCACCAGGCCGGTGGTCACGCCGCCCGCGTACGCCTCGCTGGTGGAGGCGAAGAACAGCTTGTCGCCGGGGCGCAGCCAGTCGAGCAGGTGCATCATCGACAGCGTGTTGACCCTGATCACCCGGGCCGGGTCCTTCTCGACGTTACGCACGCCGACGACCGCGGCCAGCATGTAGATCTGGTCCCAGCCCGGCTCGATCGCGGCGTAGGAGGCCGGATCGGTCAGGTCGGCCGAGCGCACCTCCACGTCCAGCGCGGTCAGCTCGTCGTCGCGGCGGCCACGGGAGAAGTCGTCGATGACGGTGACGGCGTGGCCGTCCGCGCGGAGCCTGCGGGCCAGGTGCAGCCCGATGAAACCGGCCCCGCCCAACAGCAGGACTTTCATACCGTCGTCTCCTCCTTGGCCACGTAGCCGATTCCGGCGTAACGCACGCCGTTCCTGATGACCGCGGCCTCGTCGAGAATGCGCCACGAGTCGAAGATGACGCGCAGGTCCGAGGAGCCGAGCATGGTCTCGGCCTCAAGGGCGCGGTAGTCGGGGTGGTCGTTGATCACGATCATCGCGTCGGCGTCGGCGAAGGCCTTGTCGAGGCTGACGGGCTCGCCGCCGTACTCGCGGATGACCTCGTCGGAGACCAGCGGGTCATGGCCGCTGACCACGAGGCCCGCGGCCCTGAACAGCGGCATCATGTCGGCGATGGGCGTGCCGCGCATGTCGTCGGTCGCGGGCCAGCCCTTGTAGGCCCAGCCGAGCACCGACAGCCTGACGCCCTCGGTGCGGCCGACCGTCTCGCGCACCAGCTCCACGACACGCTCGGCGACGTGCGCGGGCAGCCGCTCGTTGAGCTTGCGCGCCTGGCCCACCAGGTACGGGCTCCGCGACGTGCTCGCGATCATCAGGTACGGGTCCTTGGACAGGCAGCCGCCGCCCACGTAGCCGGGCTTGGCCAGGTCGGGGCGCGGGTAGTCGAGGTTCGTGGCCCTGATGACCTCCAGCGGGTCCAGCCCGTGCTGCTCGGCGATGAGCGCCAGCTCGTTGCCGAAGGCGTAGATCAGGTCGGTGTGGCAGTTGTTGGACAGCTTGACCATCTCGGCCGTCTCGATGCCGGAGACGGGCACGATCTGGTTGGCCAGGCCGCTGAACACCTCGATGCCGGCCCGCAGGCTCTCCTCGTCGAGCCCGCCGATCACCTGGGGCAGCTCGACCAGCTCACGCAGCGCCTGACCCTGGATGGTGCGCTCCGGCGCCATGACCAGCTTGGCCTTGCCCCAGCGCGCGGTCAGCGCGGGCAGCACGACGGCCCGGCTGGTGCCGATCGGCACCGTGCTGCGCACGACGACCAGGGTGTCGGGCCCGCAGCGCTCGGCGACGTCCTGGGCGGCGTCCGCGAGGTTGCGCAGGTCGGGCGTGCCGGTGGACAGGTCCACGGGCGTCGAGACCGACAGGATCGCCGCGTCGAGCCGCAGGTTCTCGGGCAGCCGGTCGGAGATGAAGACGGTGCTGCCGAGGTGCTCGGCGAAGGCCTCCTCGACGCCGGGCTCGTACACGTGGATGCGGCCGTTGGACAGCGCCTCGACCACCCGGGGGCTGGCGTCCACGCCGTACACGGTGTAGCCCTTGCGGGCCAGGGCGGCGGTCAGCGTCAGGCCCACGTAGCCCATGCCGATCACGCCGACTGTCTTCGGCATCTCAAGATCCTCTCTTAGAACAGGGGTCACTGATCCGGTCGAGCTCGACCGTGGTGGCGTTTCCCGCGATGCCGTAGCGGCTGTAGCGGGCGCACGCCGCAGTGACGTTCACCGGTCGTCTGGCGTAGTCGGTGGCGAGCACGGCCTTCCCCTGCTTGCGGAGGGCGAGGGCGTGCCGCAGGTTCTCCGCGCACCAGTCCTCGGTGCAGGGGTCGTCCGTGGCCTTGAAGAACAGCTCCTCCATGCCGATGCCGTCGATGGCCTGGACGTAGCCGGAGTGGAGCCTCAGCTCCGGGGAGTTCTGGGGGACGATGAGGAAACCCGGGCGCTGGGCCTTGGCGTACTTGCTGAGGCGGACGATCAGGTCCGTCATCTTCCTGCCGAGGCTCCTGCGGGTCTCGCCGGGCGTGCGCTTGAGGTCGATCTCCTCGTACGCCAGCGGGGTGTCCAGGTAGACGCCGTCGAACCCGGCGCGCAGGGCCTGGTCGACGCGCTGTTTGAGGACCGTGTCCCACCAGCGCCGGTCCCAGTAGCGCACGAAGCGCTCATCGGGCCAGTCGGGCCAGATGTTGAGCACCAGGTCCCTGGGCAGGGTGCGGTACTCGGTGCGGAAGGTCTCGATCGAGCCGATTTCGAAGTAGGCCAGGACCTTCTTGCCGCTGTTACGCACCTTGGCGATCTCCGCGGCGGTGAAGTAGCCCTTGATCGTGGCGTCGCGCGAGAGGTCGATGATCGCCAGCTGGTGCGGTGCCCGCGCGATCGCGTCGAGGCGTCCCTTGGGGTAGTCCTGCAGGACGTAGGTGAAACTCCGCACCTCGGTCAGGGGGACCTGCGGTGCGGAGCACGCCAGCGAGCCCAGCATCAGGCCGATGGACAGCAGGATCCTCACAGCATCGCCTTCACCGAGTCGGCGAGCGGGATGCGCGGGCGCCAGCCCAGCACGTTCCAGGCCCGCTCGATGTCGGCCTGGCTCCAGTCCACGGCCCGCGAGCGGGCGGCTTCGGGCTCGCGCTCGCGCACCTCGCCCGTGAAGCCCGACTCCGCGGTCAGCAATGCGACCGCCTCCCGTACGGCGACGGCACGGCCGCTGCCCACGTTGATCACGCGCTCGGCCGGTTCCGGCGCGAACCCGGCGCGCACCACGGCGTCGGCCACGTCCCGCACGTCCACGAAGTCGCGCATGGCGCCGAGCGGGCCCATGTCGAGGTGGCCGGTGGCGGTCCTCAGCAGGTCGCGGGCGCGGCCCAGCACGTTCTCCCCCGACAGGCCGGGGCCGACGGGGTTGAAGATCCGCAGGGACATCGCATCGACCTCGCGCGCCTGCTCGACCAGGAGCGTCCCTGCCAGGTGGCTGATGCCGTAGGCGCTGGTGGGCCGGGCGGGGTCGTCCTCGCGCTGGGCGTGACCGTACGGCACAGGGCCGTATTCGGCGGCCGAGCCCAGGCGGACGAACCTGGCACCGGGAACGGCGGCGGCGATGGCCTCCAGCAGGACGGCGACGACTCCGGCGTTGCCGCGCAGGACCTCGTCGTAGCCGCCCGACATCCTGCCCATGCAGTTCAGCACGATCGACGGCCGCAGCTCGCGCAGCAGATCGGCCGCGGCCCGCGGCGTCGCGGTCAGCAGGTCGAGGTCGGCCCGGCCGGGACACAGCAGCCGCGAGACCCGCGGGTCGTCCTCCAGCAGGTGCCTGACCTGGCGCCCGAGGAAGCCCGTGGCGCCGAACAACACGACCGTACGGCTCATCGCACCTTGTCCCGCGACGGCAGCAGCAGCGGTCTGATCTCCTCGAAACGGGCGTTCGCCTCGTCGTAGTCGTCGGGGCGGCCGATGTCGAGCCAGTAGCCCTCGAACTCGTACACGCCTGGCGGGGTGTCCTGGGCGAGCAGGTCGAGCACCAGCTCGTCGAAGCCGAACGACATGCCCTCCGGGTACTTCGCGATCGTCTCGCGCGACAGCGCGTAGACGCCCATGCTCACCAGGTAGCTGAGCAGCGGCTTCTCCTTGAAACCGACGATACGGCCGCCCTGCGCCTCCAGCACCCCGAAATCGATCTTCACCACGCGCGGCGAGGTGGCCACGGTCAGCGGCGCGCCGGTCTCCACGTGGCTGGTCAGCAGTTCCGCGTAGTTGAGCGTGGTGAGGACGTCCCCGTTCATCACCAGGAAGTGCTCGGGCAGCCGGTCCCTGATCGGGAAGAGCGGCCCGATCGTGGACAGCGGCGTGACCTCCTCGGTGTAGTCCACCGTCATGCCCCAGCGCGAGCCGTCGCCGACGAAGGCGCGGATCAGCGGGCTCAAGTGCCCGACCGCGAGCGTGGCCGTGGTGAAGCCCTGGCCGGCCAGCTGCTGCATGATGATGTCGAGGATCGCGTACTCCTCCCCGATCGGCACCAAGGGCTTGGGCAACGCGGACGTGTACGGGCGCAGACGGACCCCTTTTCCGCCCGCGAGAATGACGACGTGCATGGAATGCCTCCCGGTCGAATGATCAGCTGTACTGTCTGACATCCCTGAGGCCCTGGCTCATGAGGACGAGAAGGATCAGCAGGAACAGCAACGCGGCGACGGCGAAGAGAAGGACGTCGGCCAGCGCCGGCGCCCCTGCGGGCAGGAGAAGACGGCCGAGGGGGTGTACGGCGAGCGCCGCGGCCTGTGCCACGCAAAGAGGTACGACTCTGCCCTGGTTGCCCAGCAGGAACGCCACGAAGTACGCGCCCCCGATGATCACGTGGGCGGCGGCCATGGCGATGCTGGCGTGGGTCAGTTCGTTTTTGCCCAGCAGGAAGGCCAGCGGCAGCAGGGACAGCACCGCCAGCCACGCCAGGCAGATCAGCACACCCTTGGCGAGCAGCCATCGGCCGCGCCGGGTGAAGTCGGAGGGGTAGCGGACCTGGCGGATCGCCGCCCTGGTCTCGTCCTCGAACGCGTGCGCCCGGTACTCCAGGATGCCCATGCCGATGACGAGCCCGGCGCCGGCCACGGCGATGTCGGTGCGGTCGAGCACGTACCGGGCCTCGGCCTGCAGCAGGAACACCGCCGACAGCGTGGAGTAGAGCACCCACGGGAGCAGCGCGCGCACGTTCGCGCGGGCCAGCAGGCGCAGCGGCGGCTCGGCGGCGTCCCCCGCGGGATTCCTCGTGAGGGTCAGCCGGAGCGCGGCCGCCACGCAGGCGAGGATGCACGCGAAGCCCACGCCGAGGGTCATCAGGCCGATGCCGCTGTCGCCGATGACGATGTAGGCGACCCCGGCGACGACGGCCGGCATCATGATCAGCCCGAGCCAGCCCTCGCGCCGGTAGAACAGCAGGATCCCCGAGGCGATCTGGAAGGTCACCTGCATGATGCACAGGGCGATCAGCTCGACAGGACCGTCCCGCAGCCCCGTGATCACGCCGGCCAGCATCGCCACTCCCAGGACGGCCACCAGCATCCCGGTACGCAGCACGCGGCCCGCCGAGCGCACATGGCCGTGCCCGATCAGCGAGTACGCCAGATGGGTCGCCGCACCGCCGATCACCCATCCGAGGCCGGTGGTGAAGACCAGTCCTGGCATCAGCCACTGCGTGCCGACGAGCCCCGACGCGGCGGGCAGCAGGGCCGCGGGCAGGGCGTACAGCAGGCCGTGCAGGATCTGGGCGACCGGCCTGGCCCGCTTGAGGAACCCGCTCGACCCCGGCGGCGGGGCGCCCTTGGACCTGATGTGCGAGTAGGCGGTCTCGGCCAGGGAGAACACGGAGGTGTGGTCGTACAGCTCGCGGGCGACCTTGTCGTTGAGCCCCTGGGACTCCAGCATGGCCGCGACCTGGAGGGGTTCCACGGCGCGGAAGACCCCGGTGCCCATCGGGTCGATGAGGGCGTCGATGTCCCGGGGTGACGGCGGCTGGGTCATGCCCGGGCCCCCAGAAGTTCCCTGTAGACCGAACGGTAGTCGTCCAGCGACTGCCGGAGCGTGAACCGCTCCAGCACGCGGGCGTGCGACAGAGCGCCGAGGTGGCGGCGCAGCGGGGCGTCGAGCAGCAGGCGCACCATGGCGCCGGCGGCGGCACGGTGGTCGCGCGGCGGCACCACGAACCCGGCCTCGCCCACCGCCTCGGCCACGCCGCCGACGTTGGTGACCACGCAGGGCCTGCCGCACGCCATGGCCTCGACCACGGTGTAGGGGAAACCTTCGGAGATGCTGGTCAGGGCCACGACCTGGCCGGCGTGGTAGGCGTCGACCGGAGAGCCGACCCGGCCCTCGAACGTGGCCGCGCCCTGCAGCCCCAGCTCCTCGATCAGCTCGACGCAGCTCTCGTGGTAGCTCTCGTTGCCCGACGGCACGCCGCCGAAGATCCGCAGCCGGGCGTTGGGGATCCTGTGACGGACGATCTGGAACGCGCGGATCAGCGTGTGCAGGTCCTTCAGCGGGTCCACCCGGCCCATGAACACCAGCGTGGGCACGTCGGGTTCGCCGGTGGCGACGGGGAACTCCTTCGGGTCCACGCCGTTGTACATGATCCGGATCCGGCTCGGGTCGGCACCGTTGCGGATCTGCCAGCGCCGGTTGTACGACGAGTGCGGCGCGATGCGGTCGGCCGCGACGTACGCCGCCCCGGCCAGCCGGCGGAAGAAGCTGAGCAGCAGCACCCGCACGGAGTGCGGCACCGGCTCGTTGACGTACTGCAGGTACCGTTCCCGCAGGTAGACGCCGTGCTCGGACAGCACGACGGGCGTGCCGTAGCGCCACTTGGCGCTCATCGCCATGAGCATGCTGAGCCCGTTCATGGAGACGTGCACCAGATCGGCCTGCGGCGGCGGCTCGGCCAGCGGCCGCAGCATGTGGCCCAGCAGGTCGCTGGCGATGACCGCGTCGGACAGGTTGAGCCCGTCGCTCCTGCTCCAGTACCAGGCGTCCATGAGCTGCGAGAGCGACTCGTTGGCCGTGATCGCGCTCATGAGGTCGCCGCCCCAGTCGGCGAAGCGGTACAGCGACTCCAGCACCGACAGGAACTCCTTGCTGCCGTCACCCATGGTGGCAGGCGTGAGCACCATCTCCAGGAAGCGCCCGTACACGTCGCTGAAGCCGCGCCCCGGCGCCCGCGAGGGGCGCCGGCGGCGTCGTCTGGCCCACAGGGGCACGGAGATGACCTTCTCCAGGTTGGGGGGACGCTCCCAGACCGAGCGCTCCCTGCCGTCCACCGTCAGGGTGACGACGTCCCACCGGTAGTCGGGCATGCCCCTGATGAGCTGGTCCATCCAGACGCTCACCCCACCCATGGCGAACGGGTACGTGCCCTCCGACACGAAGGTCACCTTCATGCGCGCACACTCGCGGTGACGGTGACGGGCACGCCTGCGGTGAGCGTGAGGTGGGCGATGGAGTCGGTGCCGTACGTCGTCGCGCCCGGGGCCGCGGCGTTGGTCGCGAAGACGGTGGCGGCCGCGGTCGATTCGAACGTGACCGTGCCCGCGACCCGGTCGTGGACGGCGTCCACCCCGGCGAGCCCGGCGAAGTGCTTGGTCCGGTCCTCGACGTAGTGGGCGATGCCGCCCCAGTCGGGGGTGATGACGGGAACGTTGTAGTAGGCGTTGTACTTGGCCATGACCGCGTTCAGCCAGTCGAAGACCAGGCTCTTGCTCGACCCGTAGTCACGCAGGTTGCCCTGGTGGAAGGTGTGCGCGTAGATCGAACCCGACATGACGTGCTGCAGCGCCACGTCGCTCTCGTGCTCCAGGACCTGGGCGTAGGTCTGGTCCACCGGCCAGTAAGGGAACTTGCCGTTCGGCCCGTAGTAGGAGTTGTAGAACAGCGTCTGCTCGGCCGGCGTGGTGGTGTGGTAGGCGATGTTGGTGGGCCAGTCGGGCACCACCATCAGCGACGGCTCAAGCGGGTGGTGGATGCCGCAGTTGAAGCAGGACGGCTGGTGGCTGCCGAACGACATGTTGCCGTGCAGGTACTTCACGCCGAGGTCCTTGGCGGCCTGCAGCAGGTGGGGGTTGGAGGCGGCCAGGCCGTAGTCCGTGGGCGGGTCGATGTCGTTGTTGACGTCGGGGTTGTAGACGCCCAGGCCGGAGTACTCGCCGGTCTTCAGCACGGTCGCGTCCACGCTGAGGCCCAGCGCGGCGGCCCTGGTGAGGTTGTCCTGGATCTCGGAGTAGCTGGTCGCGTAGTCCGTGAAGTTCATCTTCGGGTGCGTGAAGGTGTGGTTGATCCAGGTGAAGGAGGAGGCGCGGCAGCGCGAGTAGCTGGTGAGCCCGTCAGCGCCGAACGGCGGGGTGGAGCACGTCGAGGGGGAGCTCAGTGTCGTGCCCTCGCCGTTGTAGGCCAGGTTCAGCTTGAAGCCCGAGGCGAGCGGGTTGCCGGTGGTGAAGGCGTTCTGCTGGTTGTACGTGCTCACCGCGTCGGCTCTGGTGGTCCGGTAGCCCGGGTCGCTCTCCACGTGGCCGTCGGGGTACAGGTGGTCGGTGGAGTTGAACCAGTCGTCCACGTCGGCGTTGAGGTAGTGGCGCTGCTCACCCAGGAACAGGCCCCTGGTGGCCCACCTGAACAGCCCGTACGTCAGCAGGTCGGCCTGCGGCAGGTACTGGTTGGAGGTGAACGTCAGTGCCATGCGCTCGCGGCCGTCGGTGGAGGTGCTGCGGACGCCGAGCACGTCGGAGCCGCTGGTGATGATCGCCTCGGCCGAGCAGCCCGGGGCGATCGTGCTGCGGTAGGCGTAGGAGAGCGAGATCGGCACGTTCACGCCGGTCTTGAGGTAGTCGAACACGCCCGCGCCCGCCGAGGTCAGCTCAGTGCTGATGGGGGTGTCGCCGATGCCGCCCTCACTGCCCGCGCGCAGGCAGTAGTCTTCCGGCCAGGTGCCGTAGGCGGTGTAGAGGGAGACTTGGCGTACGCCGTAGTCCCGCTCGTAGGCCCATAGAACGTTCCATTCGGTGCTGTCCAGACCGCTGACGTAGTTGGCGCCGTCGAAGTAGAGCAGCGAGCCGTTGGTCAGCAGGACCGCGTTGTACTTGCCCGCGCCGTCGGCCCGCAGCAGGTCGGACGCGGTGAGCGCCTGGGTCTTGCTGAACAGCACGTCGTACTGGGCGCCGACCCGGTCGAGCACGGACTTCCAGGTCGCCACGCCCCAGTCGTCCTGGTCCACGCCGACGACGAGCGCGCGCAGGCCCACCCGGTCGCCGGCCGCGGCGGCCAGCGCGGCGGTGGTCTTCGCCGTCGTGGTGGTGCGTTTGACCGCGACGCCGCCCTTCATCTTCACCTTCGGCAGCGGGCCCAGCTTGGTCACCTTCGGGCGCTCGACCTTGGCGCGGAGGGGGGCGGCGTGAGCATGCCCATGCTCGCTCCCCGGTGCGGCGGCCGCGGCTCCGCCGGCGAAGAGACCGGTCACCAGAACAGACGCTCCGGTGATGGCGATCACACCACGTGACGGCCTACGAATAGTCCGTCGCAAACGCGGAAAAATATTCATATATCCCCCCATTCGGCACATAAGCCCCGAATGCATCCCAAGCCTGGCATAGACACCATCAGCCAGGGAAAGTGTGCGGACCTCGCGTTTCACTTCGGTTTCAGCTCGGTTTCCCGACCAAGCCCCCATAGCAGGGCAGGTTGGACTTATGCTTGATCAGCTGAAAAGTCGGGCACATGCAGCCGGGGGGGAGACCCATGCAGTTCGGCATTTTGGGCGCGCTGGAAGTCGTGGACGGGGAGGAGCATTTATCCCTCCGCTCGATCCAGCAACGCACTCTGCTCGCCCTGTTGCTCTGCCATCACGGCAAGGTCGCTCACAGTGACGTCCTGATCGACGCCCTCTGGGGTGCCGAGGCGGGCGACGCCGGTGGCGCGCGCCTGCGCCTGCAGCTGCACCGCCTCCGGCGCACACTCGGCGACTGCGCCCCCATCCTGCACCGTTCCGCGGGCTACCAGCTGCACGTGCCGTCCGAGGCCGTGGACGCCTGGCGCTTCGAGGACCTGGTGCGACAGGGGCGTCAGGCGATCGCCACCTGGAACGATGCAAGGGGCAGCGACCTGCTGCGGGCCGCCCTCGACATGTGGCGAGGACCCGCGCTGTCCGGGCTGAACGACATCTCGCTGCTCCGCCAGCACGCCACCCGGCTGGAGGAGCAGCGGCTGGCGGCGCTCGCCGACCGCGTCGAGGCCGATCTGCGGCTGCGCAGGCACGGTGATCTGATCCCGGAGCTGTCGGAGCTCGTCCGTGAGCATCCGCTGCGGGAGAAGTTCCGGGCCCAGCTCATGATCGCCCTGTATCACAGCGGGCGGCAGGCCGACGCCCTGGAGGTCTATCGCGACGGGCGGGACATTCTCAGCGAGGACCTCGGCCTGGAGCCCTCCCCCGAGCTGCGGCGGCTCCAGATGGCGATCCTGGCCATGGACGCCTCCCTGTCCCTGGGCCCCCCGCCGCCCGCCGCGCCGGCCCGGGGCGCCCAGCGACGCGTACACCGCCGCACCGCCCTCCGCCACGCGCCGACCTGCCCCCACTGCGCCAGACGCGTCCGCTGACGGGTGCGGAACAGCCGGCCGTCGTCCGCCACGCACTTACCAGGGCGGGTCCCGGCGGTTTTAATGACCGCATGGCAGCTGATCTCCGTGTAGGACTGATGGGGTACGGGGTGGCGGGCCGGATCTTCCACGCCCCCCTGATCGAAAGCGTCGCAGGTCTGTCGCTGGCCGCGGTCGTGACCAGGCACGACGAACGCCGCGCCGCCGTGCGGGAACGCCACCCCGGCGCGCAGGTGCTGGACTCCCTGGACGACCTGCTGGCGAGCGCGCCGGACGTCGTCGTCGTGGCCACGCCCAACGACACGCACGCGCCCTTCGCCACGGCCTGCGTCGAGGCCGGGGTGCCGGTGGTCGTGGACAAGCCGTTCGCGCCGTCCGCCGCCGAGGCCCGCCAGGTGCTGAAGGCGGCCGAGTCGGCGGGCGTTCCGGTGACCGTCTTCCAGAACCGGCGCTGGGACGGCGACTACCGGACCGTCAGGAAGCTGCTCGGCGCGGGCACGCTGGGCGCGGTGCACAGGTTCGAGTCGCGGTGGGAGTTCGCGGCCGACGTCGATCCGGACCGGGTGGGCGGCGGGCTGCTGTCGGAGCTGGGCGTGCACATGATCGACCAGGCCGTGCAGGCGTTCGGGTCCGTACGGGAGGTCTATGCCGAGCTGGCCGCGCGGCGGCCGGGAGCGGTGGTCGATGACGACGTGTTCGTGTCCATGACGCACGTGAACGGGGTGGTGTCCCAGCTCTGGGCCAGCGCGGTCGCCCATGGCTCCGGGCCGCGCTTCCGGGTGCTGGGCGATCGGGCGTGCTTCACCGTCGAGGGGATGGACGGGCAGGAGGACGCGCTGGCCGCCGGGGTGCTGCCGGGCTCGCCGGGCTGGGGGGTGGCGCCGGAGGAGACGTGGGGGCGGCTGAGCGGGCCGGGCGGCGTCGCGGCCGTCCCCACGGAGCCGGGCTCGTACGAGGTGTTCTACCAGCGGTTGCGTACGGCGCTGCGGGAGGGCGGGCCGCTGCCGGTCGATCCGCACTCGACCGTCCCGGCCCTGGAGGTGATCGACGCCGCCGTGCGGTCGGCCCGGTCCCGCGAGGTGATCGCACTTTCCTGAGCGTTCACTGAGGCGGGCCGAACAGTTCGTCACTGAGGCGGGCCGAACAGTTCGTCACTGAGGCGGGCCGAACAGTTCGTCGTGGGCGTGGTCCAGGGCCGTCAGGACCGCTCCCGCGAGCACGGCGTTGTCGACGACCTCGCTGACCCGGATGCTCAGCGGGATCGGGCTCAGCCGGCCGACGGCGGCGGCGACCCTGGCGGCGAGCGCGGGACCGCCCGCCCTGCCGATCTCGCCGCCGAGCACCACGCAGCCGGGGTCCAGGACCACGCACAACGCCAGGACGCCGTCCGCGATCGTGGCGGCCAGCTCGTCGAGGAAGGGCTGACCGTCCCCCGCCGCCCGCGCCACCACCTGGGCGGCGGCCTGGACCGCGTCGCCGGAGGGCACGTCGAGCCCGTGCCGGCGGGCCAGCTCGCGAACGGGCTCCGCCCCCGCCAGCCCGTGCAGGCCGGGCAGCCGCTCCCCGGCGGAGGCGCCGCCGGAACGGTCGGGCACGACCAGGAAGCCGACCTCCCCGGCCCCGCCCGACTCCCCCCGGCGCAGCCGCCCGTCCAGCAGCAGGCCCGCGCCGACGCCGTGCCCCAGCCAAAGCAGGGCGAAGGTCTCCCGGTCTCGCGCGACCCCGAGCCGGTGCTCGGCGATGGCCGCCAGGTTCACCTCGTTCTCCACCAGCACGGTGGCGCGGAAGGCGGACCTCAGCGCGGCCACCATCTCCGCGTGCCACTCGGGCGGCCAGCCGGTGGAGCGCAGCGCGCCCGTGCCGGGGTCCACCACGCCGGGCGCGCCGACGGCGATGGTGTGCGGGGCCTGGCCGAAGGACTCCAGGGAGGTCCGCCGCACGACCTGTACGACGTCGGCGATGAACCCGCCCAGGTCACCGGTGCCGGTCACGGGGAGCCTGCGGTCGGGCAGCCGGTTGCCCGCCAGGTCGGCGGCGCCGATGGAGACCGAGTCCGTCCTGGCGTCCACCCCGATGACGTGCGCGCGGCCGGCCCGTAGCTGGTAGAGGCGGGCGTTGGGGCCGGGCTGCACCGCGTCGGAGGCGCCGCGTACCTCGATCAGCCCGTCGTCCTGGAGGCGGGCGAGCAGGTCGGAGATGGTCGCCCGCGACAGGCCGGTGAGTTTCCTGACCTGGGCGGCCGTCATCGAGCCCTGCCGGTGCAGCAGGTCGAGGACGAGCCGGTTGTTGATGGTCCTGGCGGTGCGGGGGCTCGCACTCGCCTTCTCCGCTTTCATGGGGTCTGCTGCCTCTTCCCGCTTGGATCTATTTGTTCGGCTAGTAGCCTGATAAATTCCAGTCTGTCATGAATGAGATCTCCCGGGGCCGTGCGGCCGTCACCATGATCTTCGCCGTCCACGGCGCCGCGCTGGGCGCGTTCGCCACGCGTATCCCGTGGATCCGTGACCAGCTCGAACTCGACCCGGTCGCCCTGGGCGCCGCCCTGGTGGCGCCGGCGATCTCCGCCTGCTTCACGATGCCCATGTCCGGGAGGGTCACCCGATGGCTGGGCAGCCGCCGGGCCATCACGCTCATGTCCGTCCTCCTCAGCCTCACCCTGATACCGCCCGTCCTGGCCACCTCCCTGCCGCTGCTGTGGCTGGCGCTGCTCGCGTACGGCGCCGCGACCGGCATCGCCGACGTGGCCATGAACGCGGGCGGCGTCGATGTCGAGCGGCGCCACGGACGCTCCATCATGTCCGGCCTGCACGGTTCGTGGAGCGTCGGCGGGCTGTTCGGGTCCGGTCTCGGCGCGCTGGCCACCTGGGCGGGGATGGACGCGCGGCTGCACCTGACGCTGATGGCGGCGCTGCTGGTGGCGGTGTCGATCGCCAGTGGCCGCCACCTCCTGGACGTACGGCCGCCGGCCAGGGAGGCGAGCGCCACCGGCGGGCTCGTCTGGCCGGCCCGCGCGGCCATGGCGATCGGCCTGGTCGGCTTCTGCGCCCAGTTCGCCCAGGGGGCGGCGGGCAACTGGAGCGCGATCTACCTGGAGGACATCGCCGGGGCGTCGGCGGGCATCGCGGCGGCCAGCTTCACGGCCTTCAGCTGCACGATGGGGATCGTCCGGTTCTGCGGTGACAGGCTGGTCGGGCGCTGGGGCACCGAACGGGTGATCCGCTACTCGGGCGCGGTCTCCGTCGCCGGCGGGCTGCTGATCGTCATGGGGCGCGACCCCGCGCCGGCCATCGCCGGATTCGCGCTGCTGGGCATCGGCATCGCCGTCGTCGTCCCGCTCGCGTTCGCCTCGGCCGGTCACCGTGGCGACGACCCGAACCGCTCCATCGCCGGCGTCGCGACCGTCACCTATCTGTCCAACCTCGTCGCACCCGCGGCCGTGGGCGCCATCGCCGGGGCGACCTCGCTGGAGACGGCCTTCCTCCTGATCACTCTCCTCCTGGGCTGCGTCGTCGCGGGTGCCAGGGCCTTCCGCGCCCCGGCGTCCGCCACGCACGGCGAGGCCCGCACCACGGCGGAGCGGAGAAGCGCGTGAAGGGCCGGGCGACGGCGGACCGCGTGCAGGGCATGGGCTCGCCGCAGGAGCGCATCCGCCGCGACAACCTCGCGGCGCTGCTGCGCAACGTGCACCTGCAGGGGTCGGTCACGCGCAGCGCGCTCGCCGAACGGCTGCACGTCAACCGCAGCACGATCCTGACCCTGTCGCGGGAGCTGGCGGGCGCCGGGCTCATCCGCGAGGAGTCACCGCACGGCCGCACCCCGCGCCCCGGACGCCCGTCCTTCGTGGTACGTCCCGGCTCCGACGTCTACGTGCTGGCCTTCGACGTGCGCGCGGACGCCTGCACCGCGGCCCGGGTACGGCTGGGCGGCGACGTGCTCGACCGCCACACCGTGCCCCTCTCCCCCTCCGACCCGGACGCCGCGGCGGCGCAGATCGCGCACGCCGGCCGGCTGCTCGGGCAGGCGGCGGCCGGAAGCGGCCTGTGCGCCGGGGTCGGCGTGGCCGTTCCCGGGCCGCTGGAGCGGGACGGCCCCGGCCTGCTGGCCGCACTGGGCGCGGTGCGGGCGCGGGAGCCGTACCGGGGGTTGCCGTTCAGGATCGGCCACGACAGCAACCTCGCGCTGATCGCCGAGCATCGGCGCGGCGCGGGCGTCGGCCACCGGAGCGTCCTGTGGCTCCAGGACCGGGACGGGCTGCGCGGGGGCGTCATGATCGACGGCTCCCCGATCGGTGGCGAGGAGGGGCAGGGCGTCGATCTCGGTCCGCTCGTCGCCGGTTCCCGCGCGCGGCCCTGCCTCTGCGCGGCGGGCATGGAGCGGCTCCAGTCCCTTTACGCGCCCGAATTGATCATTCTCGGGGACGGGCTCGGCGCCTGGGCCGCGAGCCCGGGGCAGCCGGGACCGCGGATCGTCCGCGCGGCCCTGGGCGCGGACGCGGTGCTCACCGGCGCGGCGGAGCTGGCCTTCGCCGCGCTGCTGGCGGACCCAATCGGAGTGATTAGCAGGAGCAAAAAGTAGCCGAATGTAAATGAAAGGACACCGTGCCACTTTTATTCATCAGCACGTCCTTGACATCCGATGACCGGTCCCACAAAATCGTTTGAGCACACCGAAGAAAGCATTGACCGACCCCCACGGACTATTCCTTGGAGTCTGCATGCTCTATGGTGGAATCGCATGGAACGGCAACGGCTACAATGTCCGGGTAGTTGACGAACCGGACGGTCGCGAAGTCGCCGCCGAAGACTTTCCCGCATCGGGCAGGAGCGACCTCGTCGACTACGTCGCCGCACTTCAGGACGGCCGCGACGAGCGATTATGCCTGGTCATCGACAGCAGCAACGGCATGCTCGACGGCACGCTGATGGCGGCCGGACTCGACGTCTACAGGGCCGATCCGTGGCAGCTGCCGGCACCCCCGCAATTCGGCTCCCCGGCCGCCGGGGAACTCGCGGAAATTGCCAGGATGAACCTGTCCGAGCTGGCCAGACTGGAAATTGAAACAGGCACCTTGACCGGACGGCTGACCGAACTCCAAAAAGGAATTCAGGAAACCTGGCCGACCGAAATGGCGATGATCGGCGCCGGACATTGCCTGGCCCACGGCAGCCGCCGGGAAAAACGGCTGGCATTGACTTTCGATGACGGGCCGCACCCTTTGTTCACCGACCGGGTGCTGAAGGTTCTCCGGCGATACGAGGTTCCCGCCACGTTCTTCTGCGTGGGCCTGCACGCCGCCGGCCATCCCGAGGTGGTCCGGCGCATCCTTGACGGTGGCCACGCCCTCGGCAACCACACGTGGTCGCACCCGTACCTGCCCGACCTGACCAAGGACGGGCTCGCCGAGCAGGTCTCCCGTACCGCGCGGCAGTTGCCGGCCGGCGGCGGCGCGCCGGCGCTCTTCAGACCTCCCTACGGCTCCCGCAGCCCCGACATCCTGTCCTGGCTGGTCGAGCTGGGGACGACGACGGTCCTATGGGACGTCGAACCCTTCGACTGGGCGCTGCCGGGGGCCGGCGTGATCGCCGAGCGGGTGCTGGCGGACGTGCGGCCCGGCTCCGTCATCCTCCTGCACGACGGCGGAGGTGACCGGTCGCAGACCGTCGCGGCCCTGCCCTCGATCATCGAGCGGCTGCTCGACGACGGCTACGAGTTCGTCACCGTCGATCAGCTGGCGACGCGCTGACGCGCCGGCACAAGCGCCACCCGTTCTCATCTCTCCGGCACGAGGAGGCAGACCACATTGTCCGGTCAGGTGGAAGAAGACATTCTCGGCTCCGAGCAACACGTGGGTCCCAGCACGCTCAAGCGGCTGGTCGCGGCCTGGCCCCGCCGGGCCACCATCCGCACCGACATGGCCGGGTTCATGGAACCCCAGCCGTACGAGCGGGACCTGACCGACTATCCCGCGCACCTGATCCCCTTCTCCGGGCATCCCCGCTTCCTGGAGGCCACGCCCGAGCAGCGGCGCCTGGTGAACACGCTGGCCTGGCAGGCGTACAACGCCCGGGTGATCGCGGCCGAGGAGCACGTCGCCAACCCGACCTTCGAGATGCTCGGCCACGGGGTCTTCCCCGGCGTGGACCGCTACGAGGTCAAGGAGGCCATCCAGCAGTCCCACATCGACGAGGTCTGGCACACCTACATGCACATGACCGCGATGCGGCGCACGCAGGAGGCCCACGGGCTCACCTCCGAGCCGGACTACTCCCATCCGGTGACCAACCGGCGGCTCTACCGCCTGACGGCGGACATGAGCGAGAAGTGGGAGCGCGACCTGATGTTCCTGCTGTGGACCGTCGTGGGCGAGGTGAGCATCAACACCTTCCTTGAGCTGCTGTCGCGCGACCGCACCATCCAGCCCATGCACACGCTGGTGGCGCGGCTGCACGGCCGGGACGAGGCGGCCCACGGGCCGATCCTGGCCGACGTCATGAAGGACGTCTACGTCCACCTGAACAAGGAGCAGCGCGAGCTGTTCATCCGGGCCCTGCCCGAGGCGATCGTGGCCTTCGGGGCGGAGGACTACGAGCTGTGGCCCGAGATCCTGTCCTTCGCCGGTGTCGAGGGCACCGACGAGATCATCGCCGACACGAGGCAACTGCCGGGCAACGAACTGCTGGTGACCGATTTCTCCACGGTGGAGCGGCTCGTACGCGACCTGGAGATAGCGGACCGCGTCGCCTACGACTTCACCACCAACCAGGTCACGGCGTAAGGGTGTCGTCCCTTCGAAGCCCGAGCCGATGGAAGGTTTCATGATTCTCACCGGCCCGGAGATCATCGAGGCGTCTGCTGACGGCCGCATCCGGATCTCCCCGTTCAATCCCGATCAGGTCAACCCCAACAGCTACAACGTCTGTCTCGGTGACACTCTCCTCACCTACTCCAGCGAGATCATCGACCCCTACGAGCCCAACCCCACCGACTCCATCACCATGGACGAGAGCGGGTACGTCCTGCGACCCGAGCAGCTCTACCTCGGCCACACCGTGGAGCAGGTCGGCACCGACCGCTACGTCCCCCTGCTGTTCGGCCGCTCCTCCGTGGGCCGGCGCGGACTGTTCGTCGAGATCACCGCCCCCATCGGCGACATCGGCTTCCACGGCCAGTGGACGCTCATGCTGTCGCCGGTCCGCCCGCTGCGCGTCTATCCGGGGATGCGGATCGGCCAGATCATGTTCTTCGTCTCGGTCGGCGAGATCGACCTGTACGCGGGCAAGTACCAGGCCTCGCAGGGCCCGCAGGAGTCCCGTTACTGGCGCGACCGCGGCCACCGGGTGCCCGGGGACACGAGGGTGCCGGCGTTATGATCCTGACCAGGCAGGCCATCGTCTCGGCGGTCGGCAGAGGCGACATCGTCATCGAGCCCTTCCAGCGGGAACGGGTCTCGCCCAACGCCTACGACTGGCGGCTCGGCGAGCAACTGTGGATGTGCGACGGCGAGCTCGACGCCGCGGTCCCGGCCGAGTTCGCGCAGCTCACCATCCCTCCCGAAGGTCTGGTGCTGCATCCCGGCCGGCTCTATCTCGGCGTGACCTTCGAGCGCACGCACTCCGAGAAGTTCGCCCAGATGATCAACGGCGATCGTTCGCTGGGCGCCATGGGGATCTGGGTGCACGTCTCGGCCCCGCTGGGCCACATGGGGCACGCCATCCGGTGGACGCTGGAGATCCGCGTCGCCCGTCCCATCCGGGTCTATCCGCGCATGACGTTCGGGAAGATCATCTTCGTCGCCGGGTTCGGTGACCAGGCCAGCTACCAGCAGATGGGCCGCAAGTACACGCGGACGGCCGGCATCGACCACTCCCGCCTGTTCGAGGAGCTCAATTGACCATCCTCACCGGAGTCGACCTGCCGCTCGGCAGCCCGGGCGGCAGTGTCGAACTTCTCTGGGACCTCTACCTGCGACCCGGCAGCCCGCTCGACGCGGAGGTCTTCATGCTGACGGGGCCCGGCGCGCCGGGCGCCGGCGGTCCCGTGCTGCTCGACGTGCCGGGCAAGCAGCTCGAAGGGGAAGGGTTCTGGACCTACGTCAAGAACCTCGCCGCCGCCGTGCAGCAGCGCTTCGCCCAGGCCGACTTCGACCTCGTCCACCTCCAGCACCTCACCTTCGGCGCGACGCCCGCCCTGCTGCGCGCCTTCCCCGACCACCCGCACGTGGCGCTGGTGCACGGCACCGACCTCATCTTCGCCGCCGACCACCCCACGCAGGCCGAGGTCCTGCGCGAGTGCGTACGCGCCGCGAAGGCCGTGGTCGTGCCCACGACGGCGATGGCCGCGCAGTTGCGGCGCTTCGCCGACGTCGCCGGGGTGCGCGTCGCGCACATCCCCTGGGGCATCCCCGACCGGCTGCTCACCGCCCCGCCCGTGCGCGGCGAGCCTCCGTCGGGCCCGCTACGTGTCCTGTACGCCGGCCGCCTCACCTCGGAGAAGGCCGCCGCCCCCCTGCTGCGCGCCCTGACCGGCATCGACGGCGTCACCCTGAGCGTGGCCGCGCCCACCAGGGAGTACGCCGCCCTCGCCGCGAAGGAGGACCTGTCGCGGGTGCGCTACCTCGGCTGGTTGTCCCGCCCTGACCTGTGGCGCCGCTTCGCCGGACACGATCTGCTGGTCGTGCCCTCGATCAGGCTCGAAGCCTTCGGCCTGGTCGCGGTGGAGGCCCAGGCGTGCGGCCTGCCCGTGCTCTACCGGCCGGTGCCCGGCCTGGCCGAGGTCCTGGGCGACTCGGCGATCCCGGTGGATCCGGCGCTCGACTACGTGCGCGCGGTGACCGAGACCGTCGAGCGACTGCGCCGGGACCCGGCCGCCCTGTCCGACGCCCGCGAGGCGGGGCTGGCCAACGCCGGCCGCTTCCCGCTCTCGCGTACGGCGGACCTGCTGCGCGAGCTGTCGGCGGAGCTGACCCGATGAGAGCGGGCCCCGCGAAGGCCGGCCCCGCGGAGGACGATCCCGCGGAGGACGATCCGATGAAGGGCGGCCGGCCCCGGCTGGTCGCCACCGACCTCGACGGCACGCTGGTCAGGAGCGACGGCACGATCTCGGCCCGCACCGTCGCCGCCGTCAGGCACGTGCTGAACCAGGGCGCGGAGGTCGTCTTCGTGACCGGCCGCCCACCCCGCAAGATGGCCGACATCAGCCGGGTCTTCGGCGCGCGGGGACTGGCCATCTGCTCCAACGGCGCGCTGGTCTACGACCTGGCCACGCGCCGCCCGGTCATCGAACGGCTCATCGATCCCGCCACCCTCACCAAGGCCGCCGCCCGGCTGCGCGCGGCCGTACCCGGCATCGGCCTGGCCGTCGAGTACGCCACGGAGCTGGCCTCCGACGAGCGGTACGAGCCGTGGGAGTGGGACGCCGACGTGACGCTCCGGCGCCTGCCGGACGCCGAACTGCTGGCCAGGCCCGCCCCGAAACTGCTCGGCCGCCACGACCGGCTGCCGGCGGACCGCCTGGTCGAGCTGGCCGCGCCACACCTCGGCGACCTCGTCACCGTCTACCATTCCAACGGC
Source organism: Nonomuraea sp. LP-02 (assembly GCF_036289125.1). Lineage (NCBI taxonomy): Bacteria > Bacillati > Actinomycetota > Actinomycetes > Streptosporangiales > Streptosporangiaceae > Nonomuraea > Nonomuraea sp. LP-02. The sequence continues at coordinate 3,502,408 of NZ_JAXCLK010000001.1, forward strand.
CTGCGCCTCGTCGAGGCCATCGCCAAGGAGACGAGCAAGGCCACCGCGCTCGCGCACCTGGCCGCCGGGCTGGGCATCCGCGCCGCCGACGTGGTGGCCTTCGGCGACATGCCCAACGACCTGCCCATGCTGCGCTGGGCCGGGCGCTCGTACGGAATGGCGAACGCCCACCCCAGTGTCCTGGCCGGCGTCACCAGCGTGATCGGCCACCACGACGACGACGGGGTCGCGAAGGTGCTGGAACAGCTCTTCCCCCTCACAGCCACCCCCACCCCATGAAGGAGTGCGCGTTGAGCGAGCTCGACCACCTGGTACGCACCCGCATGCTTCCCGGCGCCACCGGCACCACCCTGCCCGGCTGGGTACGCCGGGGGCTCGAAACGGGCTTCCCCGGCATCACCATCTTCCCCGGCCCCCACCTGGAGGACCCCGGCACCGTCGCGCGGCTGGCCGCCTCCGCCCGCGAGCACCGCGCCGACGCGCTGGTCTCCCTCGACGAGGAGGGCGGCGACGTCACGCGCGTCGAGTACGCCGCCGGCAGCTCCTACCCCGGCAACCTGGCCCTGGGCGTGATCGACGACCCCGGGCTGACCCGGCGGGTCGCCACCGCGATGGCCCGCGACCTGACCGGCCACGGCGTGAACTACAACCTCGCCCCGTCCATCGACGTCAACAGCGACCCCGGCAACCCGATCATCGGCGTCCGCTCCTTCGGCTCCACCCCGGAGCTGGTCGCCACGCACGGCGCCGCCTTCATCGAGGCCATGCAGCAGGCCGGGGTCGCCGTGGCCGCCAAGCACTTCCCCGGCCACGGCGACACGAACGTGGACCCGCACCTCTCGCTGCCCACCGTCACCTGCTCCGCCGCCACGCTGCGGGCGCGGGAGCTGGCGCCGTTCGCCGCCGCCGTCGCGGCGGGCGCGGGGAGCCTGATGGTCGCGCACGCGATCTACCCGGCGCTCGACCCCGGCACGCCCGCCACGCTGTCCCCGGCGATCTCGCGGGACCTGCTCCGCGACGAGCTGGGCTTCGACGGGGTCGTGCTCAGCACCGCCGTGGCGATCGAGGCGGGCAACGGCCCCGAGCGGGCCGTCGCCGCCGCCCTGGCGACGCTGGCCGCCGGCGCGGACCTGATCCTGCTCGGGCCCGGCGTGGACGAGGCGCTCTACGACCTGATCCACGCGGCGGTCGTGGACGCCTTCGAACGCGGTGAACTGCGCGTGGCCGAACTCCGGCAGGCGGCGAACCGGGTGAACGGCCTGGCCAGGCGGTTCGCGCCGGCACCCGCGGGCACCCCGGAGCCGAGCGCCGTCGGCCTGGAGGCGGCCAGGCGTGCCGTCCGCGCCCACGGCGACGCCGTCCTGTCCCGTCCCGCGACGGTGCTGGAGGTACGGCCCGAGGGCAACTCCATCGCCGGCGGCGCGGGCTGGAGCCTCGGCGACGCGCTGGCGGCACACGGGCTGGCCGGCCGCGTCCAGCAGATCGACGGCCCCGACGCGACCTGGGAACGTAGCGACGCGCCGCTGGTCATCGCGGTGCGCGACGCCTACAGGACACCCTGGGCGCGCGAATGGACGATCAAGACGCTCGCGGAGCGGCCCGACGCGATCCTGGTGCCGGTCGGGATGCCCGACGACGCGGCGCTGACGAGCGGGGCGTACGTGTGCGCCTTCGGCGCGGGCCGGGTGAACCTGCGGGCCGTGGCCGAGCTGCTGGCTGACCCGCCGGCCGGCGCATGAGCAGCCCGGCCGCCCGCCCGGCCAAGCACCTGTTCGTCACCGGGGGCGTGGTCTCCAGCCTGGGCAAGGGGCTGACCGCGTCCAGCCTGGGCCGGCTGCTGGCCCTGCGCGGCCTGCGCGTGACGATGCAGAAGCTCGACCCGTACCTGAACGTGGATCCCGGCACGATGAACCCGTTCCAGCACGGGGAGGTCTTCGTCACCGACGACGGCGCGGAGACCGACCTGGACATCGGCCACTACGAGCGTTTCCTGGACATCGACCTCGACGGCTCGGCCAACGTCACCACGGGCCAGATCTACTCCTCCGTCATCGGCAAGGAGCGGCGCGGCGGGTATCTCGGGGACACCGTGCAGGTCGTCCCGCACATCACCAACGAGATCAGGGACCGGATCAGGACGATGGCCGACGGCAGCGGGGCCGACGTCGTCATCACGGAGGTCGGCGGCACCGTCGGCGACATCGAGTCGCTGCCGTTCCTGGAGGCCGTACGCCAGATCAGGCACGAGGCCGGCAGGGAGAACTGCTTCTTCCTGCACGTGTCGCTGCTGCCCTACATCCAGCCGGCAGGGGAGCTGAAGACCAAGCCCACCCAGCACTCGGTGGCGGCGCTGCGCTCCATCGGCATCCAGCCGGACGCGATCGTGTGCCGCTCCGACCGGCCGATCGCCGACGACCTCAAGCGCAAGATCAGCCTCATGTGCGACGTGGACGTGGAGGCCGTGGTCTGCGCGGCCGACGCGGCCAGCGTCTACGACATCCCCAAGGTCCTGCACGCCGAGGGGCTGGACGCCTACGTCGTACGCCGCCTCGGCCTGCCCTTCCGCGACGTGGAGTGGGGGCAGTGGGACGACCTGCTGCGCCGGGTCCACCACCCCGCCGACGACGTCACGATCGCGCTGGTCGGCAAGTACGTCGGCCTGCCGGACGCCTACCTGTCCGTCGCCGAGGCACTGCGGCACGCCGGGTACGCCCACGACACCCGCGTCAACATCCGCTGGGTCAGCAGCGACGCCTGCGAGTCAGCGGAGGGCGCCGCCCGCCGGCTCGACGGCGCGCACGGCGTGCTGATCCCCGGCGGGTTCGGCGTGCGTGGCATCGAGGGCAAGGTGAACGCGGTCCGCCACTGCCGCGAGAGCGGCCTGCCCGTCCTCGGCATCTGCCTGGGCATGCAGTGCATGGTCATCGAGGTCGCCCGCACGCTGGGCGGCCTGGCGGGCGCGGGCAGCGCGGAGTTCGACTCCGCCACCGCGCACCCGGTCGTCGTCACCATGCCCGACCAGGAGGAGGTGCTGGCGGGCGAGCGCGACGTGGGCGGCTCGATGCGGCTGGGCCTCTTCCCCGCCGACCTGGCTGAAGGCTCGGTGGTGCACGGCCTGTACGGGGAGTCGAAGGTCTCGGAACGGCACCGCCACCGCTACGAGGTCAACAACGACTACCGCGACCGGCTCGAAGCCGCCGGCCTGCGGCTGAGCGGGCTGTCGCCGGACGGCCGGCTCGTCGAGTTCGTCGAGCTGCCCCCCGACGCGCACCCGTTCTTCGTCGGCACGCAGGCCCACCCCGAGTTCCGCTCCCGCCCCACCAACCCCCATCCGCTCTTCGGCGGTCTGGTCGCCGCCGCCGTCCGCCACGCCGGAGGACACAGTCGTGGCTGAGTGCGTGTTCTGCGACTTCGTCGCCGGCCGGGCGGCGACCGCCGTGCTCCACGAGGACGCCGACACCCTGGCCTTCCTCGACATCACGGCGGTCACGCCCGGCCACACCCTGGTCATCCCGAAACGGCACGCCGCGGACCTGTGGGAGATCTCGCCGGACGACGCCGCCGCCGTCATGCGTACGGTGCACCGCCTGGCGGCGCGCATCCGCGACGTCCTGAACCCCGACGGGCTCACGCTCTTCCAGGCCAACCGCGCCGCGGGCTGGCAGGACGTCTTCCACCTGCACGTACACCTGGTGCCCAGGGCCACGGGCGATCAGCTGCACCGCCCGTGGAAGGCCGATCCGGTCCCGCTCGCCACCCTGGAGCCCATCCGCACGCTGCTCGCCCTGTCCTGACCCCTTGGAGGAGAGATGCCCGGACCCGGTTATGCCTTTTTCGGCGAGGAGGAGGAGAAGAACATCCTCGAGGCCGTCCGACACTGGCGCGACGCGTCGGGAGCCCTCGGGGCGCCCACCGCGCCGTCCCAGATCGGCCGTTTCGAGGCCGAGGCGGCGGCCCGGTTCGGGGCGCGGCACTGCGTCGCCGTCAACAGCGGCACCTCGGCGCTGCTGACGGCCCTGGCCGCGCTCGGGATCGGCCCGGGGGACGAGGTGATCGTGCCCGGGTACATGTTCGTCGCCTCGCTGTCCACCATCGTCTACAGCGGCGCCACTCCGGTGCTGGCCGAGATCGACGACTCCTTCACGCTAGACGTCGCCGACGTGCGGGGCCGGATCGGCCCGCGAACCCGCGCCATCATGGCCGTGCACATGCTCGGGGCGCCCAGCGCCATGCAGGAGCTGCGGGAACTCGCCGACGAGCACGGCGTGGCGCTCATCGAGGACGTGGCGCAGGCGTGCGGCGCCACGTACCGGGGCCGGCCGCTCGGCACCTGGGGGGACGCCGGAGCGTTCTCGCTCAACCCCTTCAAGGTCATCACGGCGGGCGAGGGGGGCTTCGTGCTGACCGACGACGACCGTACCCACCAGCGGGCTTTCTCCTTCCACGACCACGGTTTCCTGCCAGGCGGGGTCGAGGTGGGCGACGGCGACCTGCTGTTCGGCCTCAACCTGCACATCACCGAGTTCGGCGCGGCGATCGCGCGGGCGCAGCTCGGCAAGATCGACGAGGTCCTGCGGCGTACGCGGGAGGTCAAGCGCGCCTTCGTGGCGCAGATTCCGGACCGGCCGGGGGTGCGCCGCCGTACCCTGAACGACGCGGAGGGCGAGTGCGGGACCCTCGCCGTCTACGTCTTCGACGACGCGTCGGACGCCCGCGCGGTGGCGGCCGAACTCGGCGTCACCGTCCTGGCCGAATCCCCCAAGCACAACTACGCCCGCATCCCCGGGCTGCCCGCGCTGGCGGCGGGCCCGCAATCGCCCGCGCCGTTCCGCGCCTCGCTGCCGGCCTCCGCCGCCGCGTCGTACCGTCCCGGCGCGCTGCCGCGCACCGACGATCTGCTCGGCCGCTCCATCGCCGTGGCCATCGGGCTCTCGGACACCTACCTGGGAGCGGGCTTCGGCGCCACCGTACGCAGCAGCGCCGAGCAGATCGACCAGGCGGCCGCCACCTTCCGCTCCGCCCTGGACCGCGTCCTGCCCTCGCGGTCCTGACCAGCTCCCGCCGCTTCACGACGACGAAACCCAGATCAGGCGCTCACGGAGAAAGAGCTATGCCCAACTTCGTTCTCACAACTCAAGGTTCGCTGTCCTTGGACACTGGCATGGTCGTGCACCCGCGCCATCGCGGTCTGAGCAGCTCGTGGGGCACTGCAGCTGTGCGTCCTTCAGCAGACCCGTGACACGCCGGAGCCTGTCACGTTCCCGGCCCTCATCTCGTCCGTGTAATGGGCAACTGGCCTATCACTCTCACGGACAAGGGGACCATCGTGTTCGCCGCCTACCTCGTGATCACCCTCCTCGCCTCGGCCGTCGTCGGCCTGGCCGCCATCGCCAACCTCATCGGCCATGAATACCCCAAGAAACAGGCGGACCAGCTTCGCGTGCCCCGTTCCTGGACGCTCCCGCTGGGCGTGCTGCTGGCGGCGGGCTCGCTGGGACTGCTGGCGGGGTTCGCCGTTCCGGTGCTGGGCCTGCTCGCCGCCGCCGGCCTCGTGTTGTACTTCCTCGGTGCGTTCTGCGTTCACCTGCGGGCCCGTGACCACCACTTCGGCGCATGGTCCGTGTTCTTCACGCTGGCGGCGGCCGCCCTGGCCGTGAACGTGGCCTACTACTGAGTTCCGGGCCGAACCGGGATGAGGTCGTCCGCGACGCCTCAGCTCGCAACCTTCTGACCTGCAGCGGAGGCTTATCGTTCAGTTCCGGCCGGACAGTCGCAAGACCCCGGCTACGACCTCGCTCCACCCTTTGCTGGGCGGCGCGCGCGTGACGCGATCGCCGAGCTACAGGGAAACGCTGGTGTGCATCAACTACATCCAGCGGGGATGGGCTGACTACTTCAAGCACGCGGTCGCCAGGCACACCTTCTCCCACCTGCAGCCCGCGTTCGCGCCGCGACGGCGTACGGTCGGTGCTGCCGCCCGATCTGGACCGCCACCCCGTCCGGCAAGAGCGCCGTGTGCGTTGAGAGCCCGGCGCTCATGCCCCAGTTGCCGAACTTGAGCATGTTGGCGAGCGTGGCCGCGCCGGCTCCGTCGGGTCCATCCTGGGGTGGTGCGCTACTTCGGCCGGCCCGCCCAGGCGACGGCGGGAGGTTGGATGGACTGATCAACCGGTATCAGCAAGCGGCCTGAGCAGACTCGCGTACATCCAGATCAGCCAGCGGATCACGGTTTTCCGCACCCCACAGGCCAGACGCGCCCTGGCCCCTTATCGGCGCGTGCCTTCCCGCGTTTCCAGGAGCGGCAGGCCCGCCGCGTACCGCCGAAGGAAAACCGCGGTCGGGGTGTCCGCAGTCGCGACGGCGTCCGGGGTGCCCTCCGCGACCACCGCACCCCCCTCCGGACCGGCTCCGGGCCCCAAGTCGATCACCCAGTCCGCGGACGCGGCGACGGGGATGTCATGCTCGGCCACAACGACGGTGTTGCCCGAGTCGAGCAACACATCGAACGCGTCAACCACCCGCTGAACGTCGGACGGGTGCAGGCCCGAGAGGGGTTCGTCGAGAACGACAAGGCCGGCCCTGCGGCTCGCAGCACCTCGCTGGATCGCCGACGCGAGTTTCAGCCGCTGCGCCTCGCCCCCGGACAGCTCTGTGGCGCTCTGGCCGAGTTGGAGATAGCCGAGCCCGACCTGGTCCAAGGCTCTCAGGATCTCCGCGAGCTGCCGGGGCTCGGAGAACTGCTCCACGGCCTCGGCGACGGTCAGCTCCAGCACCTGATCGATGGCCAGCCCCTGATACCTGATGTCCAGGGCCTCCGGCTTGTAGCGCCGCCCCTCGCACGCGTCACAGACCACCCACACATCCGGCAGAAAGTGCATGTTGACCAGCTTGCGACCATATCCCGTACAGGTCTCGCAGCGGCCCCCATTCGCGGTGTTGAAGCTGAACCAGGAGGCATTGACCCCGCGCCCGCGCGCCACACCGGTTTCGGCGTACAGCCTGCGGACGATGTCGAACGCCTTGCTGTAGGTGGCCGGGTTGGATCGCGGCGTCCGCCCGAGCGGTTCCTGATCGACGACGGCGACCCAGCTGAACCGTTCAATGCCGGTCACCTCCCGCGCCATGTCGGTCACCGTTCCGTCCAGGGCGGCCTCCACGCTCGCCGCCAGCGCATCGAGCAGGCTGCTCTTGCCGCTGCCGCTCACCCCGGTCAGGCAAGTGAGCCGGCCGGCGGGGAAACGCACCTGGTCTGCGATCACGTTGCGCGCACGCAGGCCGTGCAGCTCCACCCAGTCGGCGTCAGCCCCGACCGGGCGGCGGATCCGGCGTAGCCGCGGCCCCTCACCGGCCAGGTAGCGCCCGGTCAGTGACTTCGGGTGGGCGGCCGCATCGGCGGGGGGCCCCGACACCAGGACCTCACCGCCGAGGCGACCGGCACCGGGCCCCATATCGATCACCCAGTCGGCCCGGGCGATCAGCTCGGGATCGTGCTCGACGAGGAGCACCGTGTTTCCGGCCGCGCGCAACTCCAGGGCGATGTCGAGCAGGTGCGCCTTGTCCGCGGGATGCAGCCCGGTCCCGGGCTCGTCCAGAACGAAGATGATGCCGCTCAGCTCGGTGCCGAGCTGAGCGGCGAGCCGGGTCCGCTGCAACTCGCCACCGGACAGCGTCGCCGCGCTCCGGGACAGCTGGAGATGGGCCAGGCCGAGCCGGTCCAGGATTCCGAGCCTGCGGCCCAGGTCCTGCAGCAGCGGCTCGCCCACCTCGCGCTGCCGGGAGCCCAGGTTGTCCGCCACCCGTTTCGCCCAGCTGCGCACCTCCCGTACTTCCACCTCGATCAGGTCGGGATAGGTCAGCCCGCCGAGCCGCACGGACCGGGCGACCTGGTCGTACCCGCTGCCGCCGCAGGTGCCGCAGGGCTGCTTGCGCATGTACGGCAGGTAGCGCTGCTTGGCGCTGGGGGTCTGGGCGTTCACGAACACCCGCTCCACCTCGGCGAGCGCTCCCCGCAGCGGCTGGCTCGAGGTGTAGGTCACCAGAGCCGTCTCATTCTTGTTCGTCATGTCGACGGTCGCCTCGATCTTCTCGTCGCCCGTGCCGTACAGCACGCAGTGACGAAACTCCTCAGGCAACGACTGCCACGGCCGGCCGAGGTCCACGCCGCGCTTCTCGGCGAGCGCGGGTACGAACGCGTGCTCCCCCGACCGCCACTTCGCGTACCAAGGCGAAGCGCCTTGGAAGAGCGGAAGCTCCGGATGGGTGATGACCAGGTCCTCCTGCGCCTCCCAGCGCCCGCCCACCCCGTGGCAGTCCCCACAGCTCCCTTCCGGCGTGGCGCGGTCGAAGTGAGCGGTTGTCAGATGTCCATCTCCGCTGCCCGCCGCCGGATCCGCGTCGATCCCCGGAAGGCGCGAGTACAGCAGCCCCAGGTGCCCGTCGATGCCGGTGATCGTCGCGACCGTGGAGCGCGGGTTGCGGTTCAGTCGGCGCTGGTCGACCGCGAGCGTCGCGCCGAGTCCCAGGATGCGGTCGACCTTCGGCCGGTTGCGCTGGGTGATGTATTGCCGGACGAACGGCGAAAGCCCTTCCAGATACCGCAGTTGGGCCTCGTTGTGCAGCGTGTCGATCGCCAGCGAGGTCTTGCCGCTGCCGCTCACCCCGGTGAAGGCGACGAGCAGCCCCTTGGGGATGCTCACGGACACATCCCGCAGATTGTTGGTACGAGCTCCCACCACGTCGATGGTCTCGCGCACCATGCTCGCGACGTCTCCTACGCATGCAGTCAACCTTCGTCCACCTTTCACAACAGCAGAACACACACGGACAGGCCCTCCGCCCATGCCGAACAAACCCAGATGCGGCCACCCACTCGCCATCAATCGGGCCAAGCGGCGCTCATCAGATCTCCCATCACCTGGCGACCCCGAGCCGTCCCGTGCCACTGATCAGCGCCGGGCCGCCGCAGGGAGCTTCGTGACGTCGGCGGCGTAGCCGGTCATCCACTGCGGATGCAGCCGGCGGCAGACCACGTCCCCTGTGCCGCCGGCTCGCCGTGCGTGCAGTGAAGCCATGCTTGCCGCAAAACCCGACACCATATGTCATGTTTTCTACGCCGTCTTGCGGGACATCCAAGTCCTGCCGCAACGGCATCGCCGCTCTTGGCCTGGTCGAGGTGCCCGTACTCGGTCGGCCGGGGCATGCCGAACAGATCGGCGATCTGCTGGACAGTCGTGTCGGGGTGTCGTAGAACTGTTGGGCGGGCGGCCGTCCGCTCACCAGGTCACCGGCAGCGCGTTCAAGCCGTATACGGCGCTGAAGACCCGGAAATCGGCCTGCTCGTCCGGGCCGATCAGGGCGAGGCCGGGGAAGCGGCGCAGCAGGGCGGGGAAGGCGATGCGCATCTCCATCCGCGCCAGCGGCGCCCCGAGGCAGTGGTGCACCCCATGGCCGAAGGCGACGTGACCGGCGGCTCCGCGGGTGATGTCGAGGGTCTCGGGGTCGTCGATCAAGGCAGGGTCACGGTTGGCGGCCGGAATCGAGCAGATCACGAGCGGTCCCGCGGGGATGGCATGCCCGGCGATCTCCACGTCCGTCGTGGTCGTGCGCGGCGAGACGCTGACCAGCGTCGACGAAAGGCGCATCATCGCGGCCGGCGACGCCGCCGCACCGTCGGGCCGGCCGCTGCGGATGAGCTGCCAGGCCGCACAACCGCTCGGGGCGCAGGCCGCCGACACAGTACTGAGCCGCATCGCGGGAACCGAACCGGCCGTGATCAACCAGGCCTTCACGGGGTCGTGCGTCAGCCTCGGCCGGCGTGCCGGCATACGACAGCTCTCCCGCAAGGACGACACCGCGGTGAATCTCTACATCGCCGGGCGCATGGCCGCGGCGATCAAGGAGGCGACCTGCAAACTCGGGGTGTCGAGGATCCGCCGCGAGGCCCGCAAACCGGGTTCGAGCTCCTGGCTCAAGGGCGGCCCGCGTCCCGAGCAGCCGGCCTCTGCTCCGCGAAGCTCCACGTCCCCGTGACCACCGGCGAGCAGGCGGAACGGTTCACGGGGGTTGACGAGCATGCGAACGGAAAGTCGCGTTCAGCACCCTCGGCCCCGGCCGGCCACTCCCTTGCGGAATCCACCGCCACCTGCGGCTTCGAACCGAAGTCGCTCACAACGCAAGGAGAATCTCATGAACATGCCAGACCGAGACGAGGAGGCTGAGATGAAGAATCAAACAACCAAAACGTTCCGGAACGCGACGGTCGAGGCGTCGGCCACCGTCGCACGAAGCGGCTGGAACTGGAGCCGGATCCGCCCCATCGCCTTTTGGGCCACCACGTTTGTCATCGTCTTCGAGTTGACTGCTGGATCGGTGTGGAACCTTCTGCCGATCGAATGGGTGGAAGCCCAGTTGCGCCACCTGGGATACCCGTACTTCTTCGCCTATATCTTGGCCGTGTGGCAGGCCGCTGCAGCCATCGCGATCATCGCGCCCGGGCTCCCACTGATCAAGGAATGGGCCTATGCGGGTGCCTTCTTCCTGTGGTCGAGTGCCGTGGCGTCGCATCTCATAGCCGGCGACGGTCTTCGGACGTGGGGGGTGCCGCTGGTGTTCGGGACGTGCGCCATCGCGTCGTGGGCGCTGAGGCCTGCCGACCGTCCGCTCGCGGGGACGCGGCTCCGTCGGTATCGCCCTGCCGACGCTGGACAGGATGGGGCCGGCCCCTCGGAAACTCGTCCTCGCACTTGGGCCGTTCCGCTCGGGGTCCTCGTTGTTCTGTATGCCGTTTCGTTCCTCACGCTGCCCGCGGCCGAAGCCATGACGTACGGGTGGGCAGTCGAGCTCGGCTGGATCGACGAGTCGCGGCCGATGTCTCACTGACAAGGGTTCCGCGGCACCGCTGTGGGCGTACGAAACAGCATCGCACGCATCGGCGAAAGGCGGCCTCACCCTCAGGAGCGGAAGAGATGATCAGCGGGTGGATCGAGCCGCGGACCTTTGCTGACGGCGCCGAACGGCAGCGCCCCGGGCCAGTTTGAGGATCAACGCTTCGAGCTGCTGCAAGGCACTGACGCCGGCCTCGGCAGCTAGCAGTCGCAGCCGCAATTGCAGCCGTCGCAACCGCAACCGCCGTCCTCGCCCGAGCAGCAGGAACAACAGTTACCGCAGTTGCTGCAGCACTCGTAACCGGAACAGTCGAAGCGCTCGCAGCAGGAGCCCTCGCGGTCCTCGTCCCAGGCGGGCCGGTACAGGCCGCAGGTGCAGCAGGTCAACGCGGCGCACGCCAGGGACAGCAGCCCGCCGGGATCCCGCTTCGGCGGCCGTCGTCCCGGCGGTGCGCCGGGATCGCCGGGCGGGTGGCCCGGTGAATGACCCGGTGAATGGCCCGGCGAATGGCCCGGCGAGTGGCCGGGGCCGTGACCGGGGCCGTGCGTTCCCGCCGCGGCTTGCGATCCGGCGGTGGCGAAGGCCCGGGAGACGGCGTTGCCGGTCTCCCGTACCAGCAGGGCACGGGTCAGGGCGGGGCGAGGCAGGTCGAGCGCGTTCACGGCGGCGCGCAGGTCGGCGTGCGCGGCGTCGCAGTGGCGGCGCGCCTCGTCCAGGCCGGTGCCGGTGGCGGCCAGCGGGTTGTACGCCCCGGACGCCCGGTCGTCGGCCAGGTCCTCCACGGCGTCGATCAGGTGGGCCAGCCTCCCGAACCCGCGACCGGCCGCCTCCAGGGCCTCGCGGTTGTGCGGCTTGCCCGCGAGCACCCCCGTGTGCGCGAACGCCGCCGCCACGGCGTCCTCGGTGGGCCCTGTCAACTCTCGTAATCCGGGCGCCGCGCCGCTGCCCGGGGGCCTCTGGGCGGGGATGCGCTCCAGGAGGGCCTGGCGGGCGGCCGCCGCCGTCAGCGGGGTGGGGTCGAAGCCCAGCGTGCCGGCCGTGGCCGTACCGGCGGAGGACCAGCGGGCCGCCAGGCGGGTGGCGCCGGCGGCCAGCGGGCGTCGGGCGTACATGCCGTCGCCGTCCGCCACGTGGTCGTTCACCTTGCCGGCCGCCAGGAGCAGCGACACCGAGGCCGCCAGCCGTACCCCCTCGGACTCCACCACGTCGGCGCCCTTGAAGCCGCGCAGCGCGCACGGGCCCGCCTTCCGGCGCGACGTGGGCGCGGACGTCTGGGCCTCGGTCAGGACGGACACGAGGAGGCCGTCGTAGTTGGTCACCAGACGGGACAGGTGTCCGTGCTCGTCGCGGAGGGCCAAGCAGAGTCCGCACAAGTGGCCCATCCAGTCCGCATAGAGCCCCTTGCACAGGACGTGCCGACACGGGCGGACAATGCCGAACATACGTCCCCTTATGATCACAGTGGAGAGCCAAACGTAGCAGCAGGCGGCCAGGCAGGCTGATAGAAATGCGGCATGGGCGAATCCGTCGGGTATCCCCCGCAGCCGCACGTGCCGCCGGTCCGGCGGGTCTACAGCCGGACGTACCGCGTGTGGGCCCACGTGCTCCTGTGGACACCGATCGCGATCGCGGTGGCCGGTGTCGTCGGCGGCCTGGGGCTGTTCGCGGTCGCCGACGCCGACCCGACGTCCGGTTCGTCCGCTCTCGGCTATCTCGGCCTCGTCGTGTGGGGCATCCTCGCGGCCGGGTCACCGGTCCTGCTCGGGTCGCTCACCGCCGGACTGATCATGCTGAACCGGGCACGCCGCTGATGCTCCGAGGAGCCTTCGGCTCACCAGCGGCGGTAGACCTCCTCGGCCCAGCCGTAAAGGCCGTCCACGTTCACGATCTCGCCGTCGTCGGCGACGACCGTGCCGCGGTAGTGGCCGAACGCCTGGGCCTCGCGGCTGCGCATGTAGAAGGCGCGGCGCACGTCGGCCTCCCGTACGTGTTCCGGGACGAACTCCAGGTTCACCCGCTCGCCGGTGATCCGCCAGGGGGCGTGCCAGTTCGAGGTGTCGTACCGCCAGACCAGCTCTTCGCTGATCTTGTGGACGCGGCCGTCCAGGATGAGCGCGTTCTCGACGCTGCCGGTGCCGTCGGTCCACTTGCCGCCGACCTGCACGGCCACGTCGCGCCCGCCCGGGCGGCCGGCCCCGGCGCCCCAGTTCCACAGGATGTCGCCGGGCCAGCGGCCCCGGCCGAGGTCGAGGGTGGCCAGCGCGTCGTCCGCGGAGAAGGTTCGCGTGACGCCGTTGACGCGTACGGTCCCCTCGGCGGGCCGCCCGACGTCCTTGACCGTGTACTGGAAGCGGCGCGCCGACCACGGCACCACCAGCGACAGGCTCTCCCGTCCCGGCACCCGGTGGACCAGGATGTCGGCCTCCATCTCGGCCGACTTGAGCCGCAGCCGGGTGCCGCCGGCCGTCTCGTCGGTGCTGATGCGCACCGGGCCCGCGCCGATGCGCACGCTGCCCTCGCCGCTGCGCTCCGAGAAGGAGACGTCCCTGGCGGGCACGAGCAGGCCGCGGCTGGTCACCTGCTCGCCGGTGTGCCGGTCGAGGAAGAAGGCCGACTCGCCCGCCAGGTAGTCGAGGCTGCTCGCGCTGAAGGCGAACACCAGGTCGGCGCTGGTCACGGCCCAGTAGTCCCAGCGCATGGTGCGGCCCCAGCCGCGGATGTTGGCGCGGTGCAGGGGGACCCGGCTCCAGCCGACGGCCTGGGGGTTGAGCCGCCCGTCGGGCCGGCACAGGTCCACCCGGGCGGTGATCTCCCGCTCGTGTACGGCGTTGGCGTGCATCGTGTGCTCCGTCATCGGCCCAGCCCCACGCTGAGATACTTGTACTCCAGGTAGTCGGACACGCCGAGGCTGCCGCCCTCCCGGCCGTACCCACTGTTCTTGATCCCGCCGAACGGCGCCTGCGGCGGTGCCAGCGGCCCGCCGTTCACGGTCACCATGCCGAACTCCAGTTCCTCGGCCACCCGCAGGGTCCGGGTCAGGTCCGACGTCCACACGTACGCGGTCAGCCCGTACGGCGTCGCGTTCGCCGCGGCGACCACCGCGTCCACGTCGTCGAACTCGATCACCGGCGCGACCGGCCCGAACGTCTCCTCCCGGCAGACGAGCATGTCGCCGGTGACCCCGGCGAGCACGGTCGGCGGGTAGAACGTACCGGGCCGCTCCGGCCGGCGGCCGCCGGTCAGGGCCTTGGCGCCGCGGGCCAGCGCGTCCTCGACGTGCCGCTCGACCTTGGCCAGCGCGGCCGCGTCGATCAGCGGCCCCATGTCCTGGCCCAGGGTGATGGCCTCGGCGTGGCCGGTCAGCGCCTCGGTGAAGGCGGCGGCCACGTCGCGGTGGACGTAGATGCGGTTGGGCGAGGTGCACGCCTGCCCGGCGTTGAGGAACTTGCTGCGCGCCACGGCCGCGGCGGCGGCCACGGGGTCGGCGTCGGGGTAGACGAGCACGGGCGCGTGCCCGCCGAGCTCCACGCTCAGCCGCTTGACGTCGTCCGCGCTGCGCCTGATCAGCTCCTTGCCGACCTCGGTCGAGCCGGTGAAGGAGACCTTGCGCACGCGCGGGTCGGCCATCACGGTCTCGGCGAAGCGCGCGGGCTCGGAGGTGGGCACCAGGTTGAACACGCCGGGCGGCAGCCCGGCCGCCGTGAACGCGTCGGCCACCGCGATGGCCGACATCGGGGTCTGCTCGGCGGGCTTGAGCACCACCGTGCAGCCGGCCGCCAGTGACGGGCCCAGTTTGCGGGTGATCATCGAGACCGGGAAGTTCCACGGCGTGATGCCGGCCACCACGCCCACCGGCTCGGGCAGCAGGAAGATCCGGTTGCCCTCGGCCGCGCCGGGGACCGTCTGCCCGTACAGGCGGCGGGTCTCCTCCGCGGCCCAGAGCAGGTGGTCGGCGCCGGAGAGCACCTCGGCGGTGGCCTCGGCCAGGGGCTTGCCCTGCTCGGCGGTCATGACGGCGCCGATTTCGGCGGCCCGGCCGGTCAGCTCGGCCGCGGCGCGGCGCATCAGTTCGGCCCGCTCGTGCGCGGGCATCGCGCGCCAGCCCGGCAGAGCGGCCGCGGCGGCGTCGATCGCGCGGCCGGTCAGCTCGGGGCCGCAGTCGGCCACCTCACCCACGGGCGCGCCCGTCGCGGGGTCGAACACGGTGAACGTGCGCGGCCCTGTGTGCCACTCCCCGCCGATCAATGCCCGGCTTGTCTCAGACATCCCCACTTGTCTCCCGTATTCCGTCGATCAGTGCTTCCATGGCGGCCATCTCGTGCGCGTGCTGCAGCCGGCTGGCCAGCGCGATGTCGCCGGCCACCAGCACGTCCCTGATCGCCACGTGCTCGGCGTGCGACTGCGGCAGCCGCCAGGGCACCAGGCGGAAGCCGCGCTGCGCGGTCTCCGTCCTGGCCCAGAGTCCCTGCAGCATGCGGTGCGTGAGCCTGCTGTGCTCGGTGTCGCAGAGCAGGGAGTGGAAGCGCCGGTTGAGCCGGGCGAACGTGGCCACGTCGCCGTCGCGCACGGCGATCTCGCAGCCGGCCAGCACCTCGTCCACGGCGGTCAGCCGCTCGCCGGTCAGCGCCTCGCCGCCCAGCTCTAACGCCAGCGCCGTCAGCACGGCCCGTACGCTGTAGAGCTCGCGGACGTTCTCCACCGTGAACGCCGCCACCACCGCGCCGACGTGCGGCCGCTCGACCAGCCACTCCTCCGAGCAGAGCTGCTTGATGGCCTCGCGGACCGGTGTCTCGCTGATGCCGACGGCCTCCGCCACGACCCGTGTGATGATCTTCGTTCCGGGCGCGGCCGCACCGGTCATGATGAGGTGCTTGATGTGCTCCGCGGCGAGGTCGGCCTTGGTGCGGAACGGGGAACGCGGTTCGGCCATCATCGGCAACCCTTCAGACCTGCTGTACGGTGAGCGGTTCGATCGCCGCGTAATCCAGCTCGACGCCGAGTCCGGGGCCCTCGGGAACGCGTACCAGACCGGAGGAATCGGGCAGCAGCGGCTCGGTCAGCATCGCATGGAAAACCTCGGGAACGATCACCGGCGGATCGTAGGGGTATTCCAGCCAGTCGCAGTTCGGCAGCGACGCGCAGAGCTGCAGGTTGCCCGCGACGCCGAGCCCGGTGGCCCAGGCGTGCGGGATCACCCGGCGCTGCCGGGCCGCCGCCATCGCGGCGAAGTCGCGCAGCGCGCCGATCTCCTCGCTCTCGTTGGCGTCGGGCTGGAAGATGTCGAAGCAACCGTCCTCCAGCATCCGGACGAGCTGCCCGATGCCCCGGTTGTGCTCGCAGCCCGCGATCGGGATGGGCGAGGCGGCGGTCAGCTCGCACAGCGCCCGGTAGTCGTGGCGCGGCAGCGGCTCCTCCAGCCAGGCCACGCCGAGCCCGCTCAGCTCCTTGGCCGTGGCCAGCGCCCGGTCGTAGTCCCAGATGAGGCGGCTGCCGTCCGGCGCGTACCGCCAGCGGGAGGCGGCCTGGTTGGCGTCCACCATGAGGGCCACGTCCGGGCCGACCGCCTCGCGCACGGCCGCGACCTGCGCGACGTCCTCGGCGATGGTGGCCGCGTGGACGCGCAGCTTGATGCCCTGGAAGCCGGCCTCGACCGCCCGCAGGGCGTCCTCGGCCCGCTGCTGCGGCCCGCGTACCTCGCCGAAGCTGGCGTAGGCGCGGATCGTCCCGGCGTGGCCGCCCCACAGTTTGTACAGGGGCTGGCCGCACGCCTTGCCGACCGCGTCCCACACGGCCACGCCGACGACCCAGGGCCGGGGGAAGACGTACTCGGCCACGTAGCGCAGCCGGTTCGCCACGTGCGTGGTCGCGAACAGGTCCAGGCCGACGAGCTGTGGCCGGATCCAGCCGCGGATCGCCTCCAGCAGCATGGGGCCGGTGCCGTGGCCCATGTCGCCGCCGGACACCCCGACGATCCCCTCGTCCGTCTCGACCTCGACGATGATCGCCGACATCGCCCGGTGCGCGCCCTCAGGCGCCCACGACGGGGCGAACGGCCGTGGGTAGGCCAGCTCGATGACGCGCCCGCGCACGTCTGTGATCCTCATCTGTCTCACCCCTTGGTCGCGCCGTCGGCGAGACCCTTGATCAGGTACTTCTGCACGGCCAGCGCGAAGATCACCACGGGCAGCACGGTGAGCACGCCGACCGCCGCCAGCGGTCCCCACATGCCGCCCTTCTCGGTGTCAGCGGCGATGCCCGCGATCGCGACCGGGATGGTGACCGACTTGTCGTTGGTGAGGATGAGCGCGAACAGCAGCTCCTCCCAGGCCAGGATGATGCAGAAGATCAGCGTGGAGATCAGCCCGGTCATGCTGGTGGGCACGATGATCCGGAAGAACGCGCCGAACCGGGTGCAGCCGTCGATCATCGCCGCCTCCTCCAGCTCGGGCGGCAGGCTGCGGAAGAAGGCCCGCATGAGCCACACCACGTACGGCACCAGGAAGGTGACGTAGGCCAGGATCACGGTGATGTACTGGTCGGTCAGGCCCAGCTTCCGCGCCACCAGGAACAGCGGCACGACCAGCGCGATCGGCGGCACCGCGCGGGAGGCCAGGATGAGCCCGGCGGCCACGTTCGCGCCCCGCGTCTTCATCCGCGACAGCGCGTAGCCGGCCATGGACCCGGCCACCATCGAGATGGCCGACGCGCCGACCGCCACGATGATCGTGTTGATCATGCGGGGCAGGATGCGGGCCTGCTGGAAGTAGCTGACGTAGTTGTCGAAGGTCAGCGGGCTCAGCCAGCGCGGCGGGACGGTGAAGATGTCCTTCGGCAGCTTGAACGAGATGCTGATCATGTAGAGGACCGGGAGCAGGAAGAGCAGCGTCACCAGGCAGGCGCCGGCGATCGCGGCCCAGCGTCCCAGGCGGGGCCTCACCATCGGTTCTCCAGGCGGTGGCTGACGCGGAACAGGACATAGGTCAGGGCCATGGTGATCACCAGCACGATCGTGGCCATGGAGGAGGCCGAGCCAAACTCCAGGCTCCTGAACCCCTTCTCGTAGATGTAGAGGTTGACCACGTTCGTGGCGTTGCCGGGGCCGCCCTTCGTGGCGGCGAGCGCGATGTCGAACATCTTGACCGCGCCCAGCCAGCGGACCACGAACGCGGCCGCCATCACCGGCACGAGCAGCGGCAGCGTGACCCGCCACAGCGTCTGCAGGCGGCCGGCGCCGTCGGTCCTGGCGGCCTCGTACACCTCGCCGGGCAGCGCCATGATGCCGGCCGCGGCGATCAGGACCACGAACGGCGTCCACCGCCACGTGTCGATGATGATGACGCTCGCCATGGCCAGGGTGGGATCGCCGATCCACTCGACCGGGCCGATCCCGACCAGGCCGAGCGTGTAGTTGACGACACCCCAGAGCGGGTCGAGCAGCATCCGCCACACGCCGCCCGCCACCACGGGCGCGACGACCATCGGCACCAGGAACAGGGCGCGCAGCACGCCCCG
The DNA here is from genome assembly GCF_036289125.1 of Nonomuraea sp. LP-02. Classification (NCBI taxonomy): domain Bacteria; kingdom Bacillati; phylum Actinomycetota; class Actinomycetes; order Streptosporangiales; family Streptosporangiaceae; genus Nonomuraea; species Nonomuraea sp. LP-02. The sequence continues at coordinate 3,520,804 of NZ_JAXCLK010000001.1, forward strand.
CCCCCGCCACTCGACGTTGAGCAGGAACGCGATGGCGAAGCCCAGCACCATCTGCAGCGGCAGCGCGATCACCAGGTAGACGCCGGTGACCTTGAGCGACTCCAGAAATCCCGGGTCGTGCAGCACGGCCGTGTAGTTGCGCAGGCCGACCCAGCCGGTCGGCTGGAAGGTCGCCAGGTCGAAGTCCGACAGGCTGACCCAGAAGGTGTAGAAGATCGGGTAGAGCAGCATGCCGGCGAGCAGGAGCAGGGCCGGGGTCATGAAGAGCCAGGCCGTGCCCGGCTCTCCCAGCCGTACGCGGCGACCGATCACTGACCGTAGCCCTTGCTCTTCAGCAGCTCGGTGATCTCCTTCGCGGCCTGGTCGATGGCCTGCTGCGAGGTCGCCTGGCCGGACATGGCCCGGCTGGTCTGGAGTGCGAGGATCTGCTGCACGGCGTCGGACTCGGGCAGGCGCGGGCGCCACATCTGGTTCTTGGCGGTGACCTCGTAGCCCTCCTTCAGCGCCGCGTAGACGGGCTTGGCCCAGTCGGCGGGCGGGGTGCCGTCGAGGGTGGAGTTACGCGCGGGGAACGTGCCGAACGCCTTGGCGGTGAACTGCTCGCCCTCCTTGGAGGTGACCCACTGCAGCCAGGTCCAGGCGGCGGCCGGGTGCTTGGAGCGCTTGGAGATGCCGGCCGTCCAGATGCCGCGGTGCGCGCCGGGGCCCGCCGTGCCCGCGGGCAGCGTCGTCAGGCCGACCTCCTCGGGCGTCAGGGTCGTGGTGTCCTTGTCGACGGCCGTGCCCTTGAAGACGCTGCCCCACATGAACATGGTGGCCGTCTTGCCCTGGCGGAACGCCTCCAGCGGCTCGTTGAACTGGTACGTGCTCGCCCCGGGAGGCGCGTACTTGAGCAGGTCCACCTGCGTCTGCAGCGCCTTGACGCCGCCCGCGTCGTTGAAGGTCACCTGCATCTTGTCGTCCAGCAGCTTGCCGCCGTTGGAGTTGAGCACCGTCTGCCAGATGGTGGGGGTCAGCGGGTCCTTGGTGAAGTACGTGCCGACGGCCCACGCGTCGGTCTTGCCGTCGCCGTCGGTGTCCTGGACGAGCTTCTCGGCGTCGGCGAAGTACTGCTCCCAGGTCGTCGCGGAGCTCGGCTCCTTGACGCCGGCCTTCTTGTACAGGCTCTTGTTGTAGAACATCAGCAGCAGGTTCGAGCGGACCGGGACCGCGTACTGCTTGCCCTCCCACTCACCGGCCGCCAGCGGCGTGGGGTTGATGTCGGCCCAGTCGTAGCCGGCGTCGTTCCACTTGGCCAGCTCGGGGCCCTTGAGGTCGTACAGCGCGCCGGTCTTGGCGAGCTGCGGCAGCCACGGGTCGTCGGCGAGCACGGCGTCGTAGGTGGCGGTGGTGCCGGTCAGCTCCAGCATCGTCTTGGCGAGCTGGTCGTTGTACGGGATGCCGTCCACCGTGACCTTGATGCTCGGATACTTCTTGTTGAACTCGGGGACGAGCTGGTCCTGCCACTGCTTGGCGAACGCGTCGTTGGCGATGACGCGGATCGACACCGGGGCGCTCGCGCTGCCGAGGCCGCCGCCGTCGGCGGGGACCTCCTCGGTGGCCGAGCCGCAGGCGGCGAGCGACAGCCCGATCGCGGACACCGCCGCGACCAGTCGAATCTTTCGTGACATGATCAGCTTCTCCATGCAGGGGGTGGGGGAATTCGGGTCAGGCGTGCGGGTCGATGGCGAGTTTGACGATCTCCCTGTCGTCGAGCCGGTAGTCGCCGCCGAGCGCCTCCAGCGCCCGCCGGGCGCCGGACAGCGGCACGCGGTGGCTGACGACCTGATCGAAGGGCAGGCCGCCGCGCCGCAGGAGGGTGAGCGCGCTGTGGTACCTGCGTTGCATGTCGGGGCCGGCGCCGTAGACGCCGGCGATCGTGATGTCGCGCTTGAGCAGGTCGCTGAAGGGGTTGAACGGCACGGTGCCGCGGTCGGTGAAGTTGCCCAGTTCCGCCAGCGTCCCGCCGTCGGCGACCAGGCCGATGGCCTCGGTGAACGCCGCGGGTGAGCCGGCGGTACCGATCACCGCGTCCGCGCCGCGGCTCTCGCCGAGCGCGTCACGTACGGCGTGCGCGCGCCGGGCGGGGTCGGGGACGCGGTCGATGTCCACGACCTCGTCCGCGCCGAGGGCCGCGGCCAGTTCCAGCCGGGCCGGCGGCCCGCCCACGGCGACGACCCTGGCCGCGCCCGCCGCCCTGGCCGCCACGACCGCCATCAGGCCGATCGCGCCGACGCCCTGGACGACCACGGTGGAGCCGATCCCGACGCGGGAGCGTTCCAAGCCGTGCAGGGCCACAGACAGCGGCTCCTGCAGCACCGCCACCGCCGGCTCCAGGCCGGTGCGGTAGAAGACCGTCCCCGCGTTGGAGGCGTACAGGTGGGTGGCGAAGCCGCCGGTCAGGTACGGCGGGCGGTCGGCGGGCGAGGCGAAGCCGTACGAGGGACGGCGGTCCGGGCAGCTTCCCGGCCGCCTGCGGACGGTGCACTCGTAGCACCGGCCGCAGCTCAGCGCGGGAAAGACGCCCACCCGGTCGCCGACCTCGACGGGCCGGCCCGCGTGGTCGGCGCGCACACCCTCGCCGAGCGCCGTCAGGCGGCCGACGATCTCGTGCCCGAGCAGGGCCGGGAAGCGCACGCTGTCCAGCCGGCCGCGGTAGATGTGGGCGTCCGTGCCGCACATGCCGCACAGCTCCACTTCGAGCACGAACTCGCCGGGGCCGGGGCGGGGCAGATCGTATGAACGGATCTCCACATCACCGGCGACACCCGTGACGATCGCCGCACGCGCCGTCTCGTTCATCCCCGCCTCCGCATTCTGGATTCTATAGAATGCAGAAGAAGCTAGTTCGTCCGTTTTTGGTCGGTCAAGTGTTGTTACCGGAATGTTTCCGGCCGCGTATAACCCCGGCCTGCACCGCCACGCGCGGGAGCACTGCCGGCCGCCACAGTGGCGAAGGTGTACCAGTGACTTCACGGTAAAGTTCTGGCGGACTTTCTTCGAGGCGGGCGGCACGTGTGAGCAAGGCCAATGAGCTGATCGGCGCGGCGATGGAGGCGCTGGCCCGTGACGATCAGGCGGCCTTCGACTCCGCCGCCGCCTTCCTGGCCGACCGGGACGACGTCGATCGGGTGCTGGTGGACAACGCGGCCCGTACGATCTCGGGGTTGTGGCGCAGCGGCTGGCAGCCGGCCGACGTGGCCAGGATCGCGGCCAGGCGGCTGACCGACTGGCACGGGCGAGTGGCGGCCGACCTCATCGCCTGGGAGATGCGGGCTTACGCGCCGGCCACGGTGGACGAGCGCTGGCGCGGCCAGCTCGCCGGCCTGGAGGCCGCGGTGTGGTGGAAGGGCGGCTACCTGGCGGCGCGGCAGGCGCGCGACCGGGCCGGCCGGCTGGTGACCATCTCCGGCGTGCTGCAACTGCTGGAATTGCTGACCGGGCTGCCCCGGCTGGAGTCGTTGAGCCCGCCGCCCGGGGCCGCCCGCCGTACGGTCCAGGCACGCTCGCATACCGTCAGCGAGAAAACGCTGGCGCGGGTGCGGGCGCTGCTCGCCAAGGCGGAGTCGACGACGTACGAGGCGGAGGCGGAGACGTTCACGTCAGCGGCGCAGAGCCTGATGGCGAAGTACAGCATCGACGCGGCGATGCTGGACGCGCAGCCAGGCGGAGGTGACGCCCCGGCGGGCATCCGGGTCGGCATCGACGCGCCGTACGAGCAGCCCAAGGCCGTGCTGCTCAACCTCATCGCCGAGGCCAACAGGTGCCGGGTGATCTGGTCGCAGGAGCTGGGGTTCGCCACCGTGCTGGGGTTCTCGGCGGATCTGTCCTGGGTGGAGATGCTGTTCACCTCGCTGCTGGTGCAGGCGCAGACCGCGCTGGTGAACTCGGGCACCAAGAAGCACGGCACCGGCCGGTCGAGGAACAAGGCGTTCCGCCAGTCGTTCCTGTCGGCGTTCGCCTCCAGGATCGGGGAGCGGCTCGCCGAGGCCACGGCGGACGCGGTCGCGCAGGAGAGCGCCAGCCGGGGCACCGACCTGGTGCCGGTGCTGGCGGCCCGCGAGCAGGAGGTGGAGCAGGCGGTCGAGCGCATGTTCCCGAACCTGGTCTCGCACGCGATCCGCACGTCCTGGGACCGGGAGGGCTGGGCGGCGGGCCGTACCGCCGCCGACCAGGCCAGCCTCGGGACGCGGGAGCGATAGCGCTCCGGGTGCCGAGGTCCGCATCGCCGGCGTCCGCCAGGACCGGAGGCTTCAGGTGCGTGGCCGGAAGGACCGCCGGTAGCGGTGCGGGCTGGTGTGCAGCTCGCGGTCGAAATGCGCGCGCAGGGCGCCGGGCGAGCCGTGGCCGCTGCGGTCGGCGACGGCGGGGATCGGCAGGTCGGTGGTCTCCAGCAGGTGCCGTGCCAGCAGCAGCCGCTCGCGGGCGAGCCAGGCCGCGGGCGTGGTACCGGTCTGCTCCTGGAAGCGGCGCGTGAGCGTACGGACGCTGAGGTTGGCGTGGCGCGCGATGTCGGCGAGGGTGAGAGGTTCGGCCGCGTGCTCGCGCATCCAGGCGAGGGTCGCGGCCAGGCTGCCGCTCGCGACGGGGGCCGGTGGCCGCGGGATGAACTGGGCCTGGTCGCCGTCGCGGCTGGGCGCCATGACGGTCGCGCGGGCGGCGCTCGCCGCCACCGCCGCGCCGAAGTCGCGGTGGATCAGGTGCAGGCACAGGTCGAGCCCGGCGGCCACGCCCGCCGAGGTGAACAGTCGCCCGTCCCCCACGTAGAGGGGCTTGGGGTCCACGCGCACGTCGGGGTGGCGGCGGGCCAGCTCGCCCGCCGCCCTCCAGTGCGTGGTGGCCGGCCGCCCGGACAGCAGGCCCGCCTCGGCGAGCACGAACGCGCCGGTGCAGATGGACACGATCCGCGCCTGGCGGGCCGCGGCCTCGCGCAGCAGGTCGAGCACGGCATCGGGGGCCCGGCGGGTGACGGTGACGCCGGGCACCACGATGGTGTCGGCGTCCTCGGCGCCGTCCAGGCCGTTGGGCGCCTCGATGCGGTAGTAGCCGACGCCGCCGGCGGTGGCGTTCACCGACGGGGTCACCCCGCAGACGCGCACCTGGTAGGGGTAGGTGCCGTCGGGCAGGCAGGCGGTGCCGAAGACCTGGCAGGGCATCGACAGGTCGAAGCCGACCACCCCGTCCAGGGCGAGTACGGCGACGAGGTGCGGGTCAGCGGGCATCGCTCAGCAGGGTCTCCGTGCGGTTGCGGCAGCTCCAGTGGCAGGGCCGGTCCGGGCAGACGCAGCGGGGCCGCAGCACGAACCCGGAGCCGCCGTGCACGGTGGCGTCCACCTCGAACACCTCCCCGATCGTCGCGGGTGTCAGCACGTCGGTGGCCGGGCCGTGCGCCACGAGCCGTCCCTGTCGCAGCACGGCGACGGTGTCGGCGTACGTGGCGGCCAGGTCGAGGCTGTGCAGGGCGGCGAGCACGGTGACGTCCAGGTCCCGGACGAGTTCGAGGAGGTCGAGCTGGTGACGGACGTCCAGGTGGTTGGTCGGCTCGTCCAGGACGAGCAGCCGGGGCCGGCCGGCCAGGGCGCGGGCGAGCAGGACCCGCTGGCGCTCGCCGCCGGAGAGCTGCCCGACACGGCGCCCGGCGAAGGCGGCCAGGCCGGTACGGTCCAGGGCCTCCGCGACCGCGGCGCGGTCCTCGCGCGTGAACCGGTCGAAGAAGCCCAGGTGCGGCGTGCGGCCCAGGGCGACGGTCTCGGCGACGGTGAACTCGAAGCCGGTGTGCTGCTCCTGCATGAGCACGCCCACGCTGCGTGCGGCGTGCGCGGGCGGCATCGACCACAGGTCACGGCCGTCGAGTCGGACGGTGCCGGACGCCGGTCGCACGGCACGGTAGATGGTGCGGAGCAGGGTGGACTTGCCGCTGCCGTTCGGCCCGACGAGCGCCGCGAATCCGCCGGGTGGGACGGTCAGCGACACGTCGTCGACCACGGTCCTGCGACCGAGGGTGACCGATACGGCGTCGAGGTCGAGTCTCATGAGGTCTCCTGGGCGGCCAGGCCGCGCGCCCGCATGACGAGCAGGAAGCACGGCACTCCGAGGAACGCGGTCAGCACGCCGATGGGCAGCTCGGCGGGAGAGATCAGGATCCGCGCCGCCACGTCGGCCCACAGCAGGAAGAGCGCGCCGAGCACCACCGTGACGGGCAGCATGCGGCGGTGGTCGGCGCCGACCAGCATCCGGGCCAGGTGCGGCACGATCAGGCCGACGAACCCGATCCCGCCGGACACGGCGACGACCGTGCCGGTCAACAGCGTGACGAGCAGGAGCAGGTACCAGCGCTGCCGGCTGGCGTTGAGGCCCAGCGCCGCGCCGGCCTCCTCGCCCAGCACCAGGGCGTTGAGCCGGCGGGCCCGCGTCAGCAGCAGCCCCGTGGCCACGCCGACGACGATCGCGGGCACGGGCAGGGTGGCCCAGTTCGTGCCGGACAGGCCGCCGAGCAACCAGAAGATGATCTGCTGCTGGGCGGCGGAGCTGTCGGTACGCGCGAGCACGAACGAGGTGATCCCGGCGAACAGGTGCCCGAAGGCGACGCCGACCAGGATGAGCCGCACCGGCAGCAGCCGGCGCTGCCTGGTGGACATCGCCAGCACGATCCCGATCGCGACGGCGGCGCCGGTGAACGCCGCCGCCGGCAGGGTGAGCGCGCCGAGCACGGCGGTGCCGGTGGTCAGCACCAGCACGGCGCCGACGGAGGCGCCGTGGGACAGGCCCAGCAGGTACGGGTCGGCGACCGGGTTGCGGACCACGCCCTGCACGACGGCCCCGGCCAGCGCGAGACCGGCGCCGGCCACCGCGCTGAGCAGCACACGGGGGAAGCGGATCCTCCAGACGATGAGGTCGGCGGTGGCCGTGCTGTCGCCGCCGCCGGTGAGGTGGTGGACGAGGATGCCGGCGACCTCTCCCGCGGGCACGCCGACCGGCCCGAACCCGGTGGCGACCACCACCGAGACGGCCAGCGCCGCCGTGAGCAGGGCGACCAGCACCGGGTACGGCACGGCGGCGACCCGCGCGGGCAGCCTGCCGACGATCGCGGTCATCGGCCGCCCGCACGCAGGTCGGCGGCGAGCTGTTCCAGCGCGTCGAGGTTGAGCGGGCTGGGGAAGGAGACCAGGTACTGCGAGGTCGAGAAGACCCTTCCCCGCTTGACGGCCGTGGTCCCGGACAGCAGGGGGTTCCGCCTGACCTCGTCGACCAGTTCCCGGCCCTTGACCTTGGCGAAGTTGTAGTCGGTGAGCACCCAGATCACCTCCGGGTCCCGCTTGACCACCTGCTCCGGGGAGACGTCGGCGTGCATCGCGTGGACGTCGGGGAAGAGGTTCTCGCCGCCCGCCAGCGTGAGCAGGGCATGGGCGATCGTGCCGGTGCCGGAGGTCTTGATCGGCTGCCCGGCGACCGGGTTGTCCTGCACCATCATGACGCGCGGTTTGGCGCCGCCGGTCCTGACGGCGTCCTGGCGGGCGCGCAGCTCGGCGATGAGCCGGTCGGCGCGGTCCTGGACGCCGAAGACGGTGCCGAGCTTGCGGATGTAGTCGTAGGTGGGTGCGAGGTCGGCCAGGGCGGGGCCGGACGGGGTGTCGCCACCGGGCAGGCAGGCGGCCAGTCCCTTGGCGTTCATGGTGGCCAGGTCGGCGTCCTTGGGGCTGCCGGGTGGTCCGCCGAAGGCGGAGAAGGCGGTCAGGACGAGGTCGGGCCGCTGTGCGGCGACGACCTCGGTGACCGGCACCCGCTCGGCCAGGACCGGGATCTTGGCCAGTTCCTCTCGGTGGGGAGAGGTGTCCACGGTGAACGGGGCAGGGTAGCCGGTGCCGGCGATCTTGCCGGTCAGGCCGAGCCGGGCCATCGTCTGGGCGGCGTACCCGTCGAGGGTCACCACCTTCGCGGGCGGCGCGCTGAAGATGACGTCCTTGCCCGCGCAGTCCTTGACCACGATGGACGAACCGGCGGCCGCCGGCCGGACGTCGCCGCCGCAGCCGGTCGCTGCCAGGGGCAGCAGCGCGACCAGGCAGAGCGTCAGCCGCCGCCTCATCGTCCCGCACCTGACGCGACCGGGTCGCCGGAACGCCACAGCGGTTCGCGGCGCTCGTACTCCAAAATCTGCTGCACCAGCGCGGCGGCCTGTGCGCCGCGGTACCGCTCGACGAGCCAGACCGCCAGGTCCAGGCCCGAGGTGATCCCACCGGCGGTCACCAGGTCGCCGTCGTCCACCACCCGGGCTTTCACGTGCCGGCCACCGGCCGCCACCAGGTCCTCGACGGCCCGATGGTGCGTGGTGCAGGCCCGGCCGGTCAGCAGTCCGCCCGCGCCCAGCAACATCGCGCCCGTGCACACGGACGCGAGCACCAGGCCGGGCCGGGCCGCCCTGGCGAGCGCGGCGGGCAGCCGGCCCGAGTCCAGCTCCGCCCGGACGCCCGAGGTCTCGCTCCCGGCGTAGCCGCCGCCGGGCACGATGAGCACGTCGGCCTCCTGCGGCGCCCAGCCGGCCGCGGGCAGGGACAGACCGCCCGCCGTGGTCACCGTCCGCGGCCCGTCCAGGGACACCAGCCGTACCGTGACGCCCTGCCCGGCGCGGCCGGCCAGGCCAAGCACCTCGTACGGGCCCACCACGTCAAGGTCGTCCGCGCCGTCGAAGACGACGATGTCGGCTCGCATGCAGCCTCCAGGTTCTCGGTGTCGAATCGCGGGTCCCCATGGTGACGAGACGCCCCCTCGCCTGGAAGTGGCCGGCAGGTCAACGTCCGCCGGCTTCCGGCCACGGCCATGGGCGCAAAGCGGCTCGTCCGACCAGTCGTCGCGAAGCCCGCCCTGGTTCCCGGGAACTTCGGCCAGGCTTCGTACGACCACTGGAGGACGCCCCCCGCTGACGGGTCAGACCTTCTCGCTCACCGCCTCGTCCTCGTCGTCGAGGTGCTCGGTGAGGAAGTCGCCGGTCGCCGGAGGCGGGGCGTAGCGGCGTAGCCGCAGGCTGTTGGTGACGACGAACACCGATGACAGCGCCATGGCGCCGCCGGCGATGAGGGGGTTGAGCAGGCCGGTGGCGGCCAGTGGGAGGGCGGCCACGTTGTAGCCGAAGGCCCAGACGAGGTTGCCGCGGATGGTGCGCAGGGTGGCGCGGGCCAAAGTGAGCGCCGTGGGGACGACGTCGAGGTCGTCGCGGATCAGGATGAGGTCGGCGGCGGCCAGCGCGACGTCGGTGCCGTCCACCACGGCCAGTCCGAGGTCGGCGCGGGCGAGCGCCGGGGCCTCGTTGATGCCGTCGCCGACCATGGCCACGCGGTGGCCCTCGCCCTGGAGCCGCGCGATGGTGGCTTCCTTGTCGGCGGGCAGCACTTCGGCGATGACCTCGGTGATGCCGGCCTGGGCGGCGACGGCGCGGGCGGTGGTGGCGTTGTCGCCGGTGAGCAGCAGTGTGCGGAGTCCCATGGCGTGCAGGCGGGCGATCGCGGCGGCGGCGGAGGGTTTGATGGCGTCGGCGAGGGCGAGCGCTCCGATGGCCGTTCCGTCGGCCGCGACGAGGACGACGGTGCGGCCCTGGCCTTCCCAGTGGGTCCGCGCGTCGTCGAGGACTGGGGGGATGGTGACGTGGTGCCGGGTCAGCAGCCGGGCCGAGCCGATGAGGACGCGCCGGTCCTCGACGGTCCCCTGCGCGCCCAGTCCGGCCAGGGCGATGAAGTCGTCCGCCTCGGGCAGGTCGCCGAGCTCGGTGCGGGCGTGGGCGGCGATGGCGGTGGCGATGGCGTGCTCGGAGGCGTCCTCGACGGCTCCGGCGTAGCGCAGCACCTCCTGCGGCGGCAGGCCCTCGGTGGTGGTCACGTCCACGACGCTCATACGGCCCTGAGTGAGGGTGCCGGTCTTGTCCAGCACGACGGTGTCGATGACCCGCGCGGATTCCATGGCCTGATGGCTCTTGATGAACACGCCGAGCTTGGCGCCGGTGCCGGAGGCGACCTGCAGGGCGGTGGGGATGGCCAGGCCGAGCGCGCACGGGCAGGCGATGATGAGCACGGCCAGCGCGGCCGTGACCGCCTGGTGGGTCTGGCCGCCGGCGAGCACCCAGACGGCCAGGGTCAGCGCCGACAGGACGAAGACGGCCGGAACGAACCAGCCGCAGATCCGGTCCGCGAGCCGCTGCACGGCGGCCTTGTCGGCCTGGGCGTGCTCGACGAGCCGGATCAGTGCGGCGAGCTGGGTGCCGGCGCCCACCTGGGTGGCGCGGACGACGAGGCGTCCGCTGAGGTTGACGGTCGCGCCGGTGACGGTGTCGCCCTCGGCGACCTCGACGGGCACCGGCTCGCCGGTCATGGCGCTGGTGTCGATCGTGCTCTGCCCGGACTCGATCCGGCCGTCGGCGGCGATGCTCTCCCCCGGCCGGACCACGAACAGGTCGCCGGTGCGCAGGTCTGCCACGTCGATGCGGTACTCGTTGCCGTCGGCGCGCAGCACGCCGACATCCTTGGCGCCCAGCTCGGCCAGACGGCGCAGGACCGCGCCGGAGGAGCGCCGAGCCCGCGCCTCCAGGTATCGCCCGGCCAGCGCGAACATGGTCACCCCTGCGGCGACGTCCAGATAGAACGCGCTGTCCGGTGCGGACAGCGCCGCCCACAGGCCCGGCCCGGCAGGTCCGGCGTCGATCGGGAACAGGATGACGTACACCGACCAGAGGGTGGAGGTGATGACGCCCGTCGAGATCAGGGTGTCCATGGAGGTGGCGCCGTGCCGGGCGGCGCGGAAGGCGTTGCGGTGGAACGGCCAGGCGCACCAGGTGACCATCGGCAGCGTCAGCCCGATCAGCACCCACTGCCAGCCCGCGAAGTGCCACTCCGGGACGAACGCCATCCCCATCGACAGGTCCATCAGCACGAACGCCAGCCCGACGGCGACGATCATGCGCCGTCCCAGCATCCGCACGCGCCGGTCGTCGGTGTCCTCCGGCGCGGCCGACGCCTGGGGGGTGACCACCTCGGCGCTGTAGCCGGTGCGCTCGACCGTCCGGATCAGCTCTTCCACCGGGACGCCACCGGCCTGGATGGTCGCCTTCTCGGTCGCGTAGTTGACGCTGGCGCTCACGCCGTCCATCCGGTTGAGCTTGCGCTCCACCCGGGCGGCGCATGAGGCGCAGGTCATGCCGCCGATGAGGAGCTGGACGGCCTCTGTTCCGAGACAGGACTCCGTCAGCGTGCATGGCTCATCGCCAACGGGACCGTGGATACTCGCCCGACGAAAACTCATGATCGAGACGTCGGACGGATCGAGGCGGAAGTTCCCTCGACATGCATCACCGTCGGATAACTGCCCTGGGTGTGCCCGGGTGGTCAGGCGGCCAGCCAGGACGCCGAAAGCTGATGCCGGGCCCGGGCGACCCTGGAGCGCACCGTACCCACCGGGCAGCCGAGCAGCTCGGCGGCCTCGGTGTACTGCAGGCCCACGACCTGGGTCAGCACGAAGGCGCGGCGCCGTTCCTGAGGCACCTCGGCCAGCAGTTCGGCCAGCTCCACCGCATCCTGCGATCCGGGCAGGTCACGTGGCTGGCACCGCTCCACGGCAGCCTGCCAGTCCGCCAGGTCCGCCACCACGGGCCGAGCCCGCGCGGCCCGGAAGCGGTCGACGACCACCCGGCGGGCGATGGACAACAACCAGGCCCTGGCCGACGATCTCCCGGCGAAGCGCGGCAGACTGCCCAGGACCCGGACGAACGTCTCCTGGGTCAGGTCATCGGCCGACTGCACGTCGGTCAGGTAGGCCAGGAAACGGCGTACGTCGCCGTACACCGCCTCGGTGAAGGCCGCGACGTCCGCCGGCGCGCCGTCGCGGGCGGCCAGCGCGAGCGCGGTCAGGCGCCGATCGTCGTCGGCACGTTCATCGGCGACAACAGGTTTCACATCGATCACTCTCTGGTCTGGTGTTTCCGGCATGGAGGACTCCCGTTTCGGGCGTACGACGACCGCCGGGCGGAGTGCATCCGTCCGGTGAAGGGGAGGAACGAGAGGTTCAGCCAGCCGGTGGGGCGCGCCCGCTCAGCGAGTGCTCCAGCACTGCGGAGCGAAGAGGCGCGGGCTCGACGGTGCGTACGACCACCGTCCAGTACGGCGTGCGGTGCGCCAGAGGCAGCAGCACGATGACACGCACCCCGAGGTGCCGCAGCAGTGCCCAGAGCACCGCCTCACCCCGCGCGAGCCACAACGCCGTCATCACGGTCGCCAGACCGTGGGAGACCAGCATCCCCACACCCGGTACGAGCCCGGAGTGCGCATGCCCACCGGGCACACCCGACAGCACCGGCAGCACCGACAGCACCGGCGGCGCGAACGAGAACAGCAGGTGCAACCCCACCTGCACACCCGCGAGGAGGAGGAAGACGGCCGTCCCACCTCGCTCCCGGCCGGTGGCCGGCATGGCCGCGACGAAGGAGACCATCAGAGCCGCCACCGCCATGAGGGCAGTCACCCTGCCGCCCCCGAGCAGGTGGGCGAACGCGGACAGCCCACAGCACACCACAGCGAAGGCCGTGGTGCGCAGCAGGCGGAACATCACTCCAGCGGGCATGACTCCGGCTGTCGTCTCAGGGCGGCGAGCCGGCACCGACACGCCGGCCGATGCCGCCCATGTCGATGCTCGGGGAAAGGTCCACCCCGGTGGACAGGCCGGGGCGGCCGTCAGTGAACGTGCGCGGCCACGGGTGGCCCGCGCCGCCGGATCGCCCGTACGAGCTCAGGCCCGCGATACGTCCTCTCCTCGGCCGCGAGCACGACCCCGGCCGGCGTCGCGAATGGCTCGACCACGCCGGCCGGCGACCGCCGCAGCTTCGGCAGCGGAGCCATCCCCCACAGCCGGACCATCAGCCAGAACGCGCTCTCCCCGCGGTACAGCCACCATCCGCTCATCACCGCGACCACGAGGTGCGCCACGGTCATGCCGGCGCCGGGCGTCCCGGTGTGCACATGCTCGGCAGCCGCCACGGTGACGCCGGCGCTCCTGGTGAACAGCTCGTGCAGCAGGATCTGCGCGGCCGCCGTCGCCGCGACGACGGTCTCGGGCCCGCGCTGTCGTCCGTTGAGCACGAAGGCGAGGGCGAAGGCCCCCAGCACGCCGATGGACAACGTGGGCACCGCGACCGGAACGCCTCCGGCCAGGACATGACCGCCCGCGGACATGACGACGCACACCGCGGCGAAGACAGCGGCGCGTGCCAGGCGCGAGACCCGTTCCAGGGCGAACACGGCACTCATCCTCCCAGCCTGACGACCCGGTCGAGAAGGCCGCCCTCCGCTGACTCGCATGGCTCGCCGGCTACACGCCCGCGGAGCAGCCCCGGCCCGGGCTTCATCAGCACCGGTTCGGCGTCGGCCATCACAACCGATGGGGGATGGTGAGCCGCGTGTGTGACTCAGTCAGCCACGCCTCGTCGATTTCCCTGCCGGTGAGCCGCCCGACCAGGGTCAGGGCCGAGGTGACGCAGGTGGCCAGGGACGGATGGTAGCCGTTCAGCGACAAACCATAGAAGTCGCCGAACGCCTCCGGCAGCGGCTGCTCCCCATCTTCGTCCCCCACCGAGTATCCGTTCTCCTCCATCCAGGCCGACCATTCCTCGAAGGCCGGCCATTCCGGCGGGAGCTCCGGATCCGTCATCCAGCTCGTGTCATCCATATCGAACATCAGGCCCTCCGCCAGCGCGTCGAGCGCGGCCGGGGCATTGCCGGACCGCTCGCCGGGAACGGTGATGCTGAATCCGGTGGTGTGGTAGCCGTCCGAGACATACGTGAGATCACGCACGCCGTTCAGCCCCCATCCCACGTTCACCGCTCGCCCTCCATGAGCCGACAGTTCGCGCAGGGCGCCGCTGCACGCGTATCCCCGGAACTCGAAGATCTGCAGCCAGTCGTCGGTCAGCCGGTCGGCCCAGATCACCGTCGCGTCGCGGATGTCGAACGCCTCGTCCGCCAGTTCGGCTCTGTCGCGGCGGCGAGCCTGCCGGAAGTCGGCGCCCACGCGCTGCGCCAGTTCGTCGAGCTCCAGCCGGTCGACCCATATCGCGCTGAATTCCGTGGCGAGCGCGTAACTATGCAACCGGTGCCACAGATACTCTGACCGTCGCATGTCGCCTCTTTCCTGCGGGGGCCGCCGGACTGGAGGTCCGGCAGCCAGGTTGCGCTCGCTTCTGAACGTCGGGTGGGATCCGGCGATGCTCGAGTACGGCAGGCATGGGGACTCGGCAGTCAGACGGCCTCAACGGCCCTGAAGGCGCCGCTGCTTGCGGCGTTCCCAGCTGTTGGGGTGCCGGATGACCACCCCTCCCGCGCCGCCGTTGCCGGAGAGGCGGATCAGTGGCGTTCTGGGGAGGCGCTGCGGCGTGGTCTTGTCCTTGAAACCCCCGAGGCCCCCTTCCATGCGGGACGTCTCCGCGGCCCAGCCGTCGGGGATGATGATCGTGATGCCGGCCATCTGGCCTTGTGCCTCGATCTGGATCTCGGGCAGCCGGCATTCGGTCTCGGTGAAGTCGAGCTTGACGGCGCCCATGCCGCCGTACACGGCGATGCGCCCCGGCACGTCCCAGCGCCCCGAACGGGTCACGCCGTGCATGCCGCCCTTGATGATCAGCGGCTCCTGATCCACCGGGACATCCGGCGGCAGATCGGCGGTGAGAGGCGCCAGATCGGCGTACGTCTTGGCGTTCAACGCCAGTTCCAGCCGTACATCCAGCTCGCTGAGGTCGAGCCGGCCCTCGGCCGCCGCCGTGTTCAGCCGTTCCACCACTGCTTCACGCTCGTCATGCGAGACGCGCCACTCATCTCGGCGGACTGGTTCCGGACGCCAATCGTTCATGCCCCAATGATAGGGAGACATGAGGGGAAGCAGCCCGTCCGCCCAGCCCCTCGCCGGCGGGCACAGGCGCCGGCCAGGATGCCGCGGAAAGCGGGCACAGGAATTCATTCCATTAATTCGTGAATTATTTCCCGCATGCTAGATTCAGGACGCCGAAGATATTCGAAGAGCATGAATTCCTGCCGCTTGGAGAAACATGGAATCGCTGGTCGTCGAGCGGATTGATGTATTCGTCGTGGAACTGCCGTCCATCCGGTCGTTCAGCATCTCCGGTGGAAACGTCACCACTGAGGGAAAGCCCGCCGAACGGGTTCTCGTCAAGGTGACGGCCGGCGGGGTGACCGGCTGGGGAGAGGCGACGCCGACCCCCGCCTGGACCTACGAGACCGTGGAGTCGATCTCGACGACGATCGCCCGCTATCTCGCTCCGGCCCTGGCCGGACGCCCCGCGTGGGACCTGGACGGCGCCTGCGCGGTCTACGAGAAGGTGATCAACAGGGGGTTGACGATCGGGTCGCCCATCGCCAAGTCCGCGCTCGACATCGCGCTGCACGACCTGCTCGGCCGGGCGCTCGGCGTCTCCGTCGGCGTGCTGTGGGGTCAGCGCCGCCTCGACCGGATCACCCTCGGCTGGATCGTGGCCGGTCAGACGGCCGACGAGGTACGGCGGGCGGTCGAGGAAGGGCGGGCGCACGGCTACGGCGCGTACAAGGTCAAGGTGGGCCTGCACGACGAGGCGACGGACCTGTCCGTCGTCGCGGCCGTCAGGGAGGCCGCCCCGGACGCGCCCCTCTGGGTGGACGCGAACCAGGCCTACACGGTGGACGGCGCGCTGCGCATGGCGCGGCGGCTCGCGGACCTGAACGTGTCGGCGTTCGAGCAGCCGCTGCCCGCCAACGACGTCACCGGGCTGCGCCGGCTGCGCGACCACAGCCCGCTGCCGGTGGCGCTGGACGAGAGCCTGCGCCATCCGTCCGACCTGGCCACGTTCGTGAAGCTCGACGCCGTGGACATCGCCATCGCCAAGGTGCAGCGGTCGGGCGGCCTCACGCTCTCCCGCAGGTTGTGCCAGCTCGCCGAGGACGCCGGGCTGCGCATCATGGGGTCGGGGCTGACGGACACCGACCTGGGGTTCGCCGCCTCGCTGCACCTGTTCGCCGCCTTCGGCGTGGACACCCCGGTCGACCTCAACGGCCGCCAGTTCGTGCACTCGGCGTACGTCGGCGGCGAGACGGTGAAGGTCACGGGCGGGACGGCCCTGGTGCCCACCGGGCCCGGCCTCGGCGTCGAGGTGGACGAGGACGCCGTCCGCGCCCTGTCCACGGCCCACTGGACCATCTGACCCGGCCCCGTCTCACCCGGCGAGCCCGGGGCGGGGAATGTTCCCCACCCCGGGCTCGCCGGCCGAAGAGCGGTGGCTCAGCGGAGCCAGTCGTCCAGGTGCGCGGCGACGAAGTCGTCGTCCACCAGCCACGGGTAGGCCGCGCGCACCCGCGCGATCTCCCCCGCCTGCCCCGGCGACAGCCCCTCGTCCGGGTCGAGGCACCACGTGCCGGCCAGGAGCCCCTGGCCGCGCAGCACCTCGTGCACCCCGGCGATGCAGCCGTGGAAGCCGCCCGCCACGTCGAACACCGCGCCGTTGGCGTCGGTGAGGTCCGCGGCGCGGGCCAGCAGGGACCGCAGGACGTCGTCGTCCCCGGCCCAGGCCCGGCGCACCTCCTCGAACATGAGCACCGCCGCCCGCGTCCACACCGCCCACTGGCCGAGGAGCCCGCCGACGACGCGGCGGCCCGCGACGGGGGTGAGCAGGTCGGCCAGGATGTTGTCGTCGTTGCCGGTGTAGAGCGCGATGTCGTCGCCCCGCCCCGACGCCGCCACCGCGTTGACCACGTCGACGGTGCGGTACCGGTCGAAGGGCGCCATCTTGATCGCCACCACCGACTCCTGCTCGCTCAGCGACCTCCAGAACGACGGGCTGAGCCGCTGCCCGCCCACCGCCTCCTGGAGGTAGAAGCCGACCACCGGCAGCACCTCGCCCACCGCCCTGGCACGTGCCAGCAGCTCCGGCTCGCCCGCGCCCGGCACCTTCGGCGACAGCAGGACCGCGTGGTAGCCCAGCGAGGCCGCGAGCTCGGCCTCCGCCACCGCCTGCGCGGTGTCGCCGCACGCCCCCGCGACCAGGACGAAGGGCCGCTCGGCCTCCTTGGCCACGACCTCGGCGGCGAGCTCCAGCACCGGCCGCAGCAGCCCCGCCTCGCGGATCGCGAACTGCGTCGTGTGCACCGCCACGGCCGCGCCGCCCGCTCCCGAGGCGAGGTAGTAGCGGGTGAGCGCGCGCTGGCGGCGCTCGTCGAGCGTACGGCCGCCGGTCAGCGCCAGGGGGTGGGCGGGGATGACCGTGCCCTCCCGCAGCAGGTCGATCGACATCTCAGAACCTCCCGTCGCGTACCGCGAACTTGGTCGGCTTGCCCGACAGGGGCAGCCCGCGCGACAACCAGCCGGCCTGCCAGGTGATCAGCGTGTCCAGCGGCACGTCCGGGTAGCCGAACAGGCCGTGGCAGGCCGAGGCGTCGCTGAGCAGCGCGGTGCCGCTCTCGCTGCCGGCGAAGGACGCCTCGGTCCCCAGCGCGGCCGCCAGCCGGGTCGCCGTGCGCCGGACCGACGCGGTCTCCGGCCCGGTCAGGTTGATCGTGAACGGCTCCGGGGCACGCGCGTGCCGCAACGAGCGCAGCGCGACCTCGTTGGCGTACCCCTGCCAGACGACGTTGACGTGGCCGGTGGTGACGTCGACCGGCTCGCCGGCCGCGACCGCGACCGCGAGGTCGGCGAGCACGCCGTACCGCAGGTCCACCGCGTAGTTGAGGCGCAGGATCGAGACCCGGGTGCCGTACGCGGCGGCGGCGTGCTCGAAGACGCGTTCCCTGCCGAGGCAGCTCATCGCGTACTCGCCGACCGGTTCCGGCCGGTCCTCCTCGGCGCTGCCGCCGGAGGCCACGTCCACCAGCGGGTACACGTTGCCGGTGGAGAACACCGCGACCGACGAGTCCCGGTAGCGCCGGGCCACGGCGGCCGGCAGCGCCGCGTTGACCGCCCACGCCTGGTACGGCGCGGCCGACGTGCCGAACTTGGCACCCACCATGAACACGACGTTCGCCGCGTCGGGCAGCGCGTCGAGGTCGTCGCCGGCGCTCAGGTCGTGGGCGACCACGTCCACGCCCTCCTCCGCCAGCGCCCGGGCCGCGCGGCCGTCGGACCAGCGGGACACGGCGTACACGCGGGCCGAGCCCCGGCCCGCCGCGTCCAGCGCGCGTCTGGCCAGCCGGACCAGGCTCGGCCCCATCTTGCCGCCCGCGCCGAGCACGACGAGGTCGCCGTCCAGCGCGCCGGCGTCGGCGATCAGCGCGGCCGAGGGGGTGGCCAGCCGGTCGTCGAGCTCCCGTTCAGAGGTGAACACGTGCCGCTCCTTGGTCGTACGGCCGCCGGTACGCCACACCCAGCCGGTCGAGGAGCGGCAGGTGGGCGGTCAGCCGCCGGGTGAAGTCTCCGAGGTCCCGGCCGGAGGACCAGGCCGCCTCGGCGACGGCGCACAGCCGGGGGAAGGCGTTGTAGTCGAAGCGCTCCCTCGTGGGCAGGTACTCACCCCAGAGCTGCGCCTGCATGCCGAGGACGGCGTCGCCCGCGTCGAACCCGTACACGGTCTCCAGCGGCAGCGGGCCCGAGATGCTGACCGGCTCGCCGGGGGCGTCGGACTCGGCGTAGTCGAGATAGGTGTGCGTGTGCGGGGCGGCGATGACGTCGTGGCCCGCCCGCGCCGCCGCCTCGATCCGGTCCACGCCGCGCCACGCCATGATCACCATGTCCTCCGGCGGGTCGTGGTCGAGCATGTCGTCCCAGGCCACGGCGCGGCGGCCGAGCCCGCGCAGGTGATCGGCGAGCAGCCGGCCCCACCAGCCGTGCAGCGCCTCCGGACCGCCGAGCCCGGCGCTCGCCACCCGCCGCGCCGCCTCCGGGCTGGTCGCCCACGCGTCGCCGCGGACCTCGTCCCCGCCGATGTGCACGTACGTGGAGGGGAAGACGTCGCTCAGCTCGTCGAGCACGTCGCGGGCGAATTCGGCGGCGCGGTCGCTCACGTTGAGCACGTGCGAGGAGATGCCCCACGTGGTCCGCACCGTGACGGGCTCCGCGGACGGGTGGCCGAGCCACGGGCAGGCCGCGATGGCGGCCTGCGAGTGCCCGGGGAACTCGATCTCGGGGACCACGGTGACGCCGCGCGCCGCGGCGTACTCCACCAGGTCGCGCAGCTCCTGCTGGGTGTAGAAGCCGCTGTGCGGGGTGCCGTCGGACCTGCCCTCCCGCGCGTGCCCGGCCGGGGACTCGGCGCGGCGGGCCCCGACCTCGGTCAGCCGCGGGTGCGCGCGCACCTCGAACCGCCAGCCCTGGTCGTCGGTGAGGTGCAGGTGCAGGACGTTGAACTTGTGCAGCGCCAGCAGGTCGACGTACGCGCGCAGGAACGACACCGGGCGCCACCAGCGGGCCACGTCGATCATCACGCCGCGCCAGGCGTACCTGGGCACGTCGCGGACGGTGCCGCAGGGCACGCCGCCGGGCGTGTCGAGCTGGCGCAGCGTCTGCACGCCCCAGCCGAGCCCGGCGGCGCCCGCCGCGGCGATCACCGCCCGGTCGGGGGTGACGGTGAGGGTGTACCCCTCCGCGCCGAGCGACGGGTCGGCCACGAGGCTGAGCACGACCTCACCGTGGGCGTCGGGGGCGTCGCGCGCGTCCAGGCCGAGCAGGTCCCGTACGAGGCCGGCGTGCGGGCCGCTCACCCGCGTGCCCGCGCCCAACGGGAACCGCCCCTGGTCCGTACGCGCCGACGCGACCAGCGGGATCATCGCCCGAGCACCTTGCGGAAGGCGGTCAGGGCCTCGCCGATCGGCGGCGCGTCGGGGTACCAGGCGAGCTCCCATTCCAGCGCCAGGTAGCCGTCGTACCCGATGCGGCCGAGCTCGGCGAGCACGCCGGGCACCCCCACCGCGCCCTGGCCGGGCAGCACCGGCGCCAGGTCGGCAGGCGAGGCCGCGTCCTTGATCTGCACGTGCCGCAGGTACGGCGCCAGCGCGTCCGCGGTCGCGGCGGCGCTCTCGCCCGCCCGCCACGGGTTGACCACGTCCCACAGCGCGCCCACGCGCGGCGAGCCGACCCCGGCCAGCACGCCGGCGACCGCCTCGCCCGTCAGGAACACGT
Organism: Nonomuraea sp. LP-02; assembly: GCF_036289125.1. Lineage (NCBI taxonomy): Bacteria > Bacillati > Actinomycetota > Actinomycetes > Streptosporangiales > Streptosporangiaceae > Nonomuraea > Nonomuraea sp. LP-02. The sequence goes on from NZ_JAXCLK010000001.1 coordinate 3,540,961, forward strand.
CGTGCGTCTCCAGCAGCACGTCCACGCCGTTGTCGGGCAGCCGTCCGGCCACGTCCGCGAGCCTCCGAGTCGCGGCGGCGGCCGGGTCGTCCTGCCCTTCGACACCGCCGAAGACCCGCACGTACGGCGAGCCGAGCGCTTCGGCGATCTCGACGTGGCGCAGCACCTCGGCCACCGGGTCACCGCCCGGCCTGGCCACGCGGGTGTAGGAGCACACGGCGACGATCTCGATCCCGGCGCCCGCGAACGTCCGGGCGATCGAGCGCAGCTCGCCGGCGGGGGTGTCCGGCGCGACGATCTCGCCTTCTGCGCAGCGCAGCTCGACGGCGGCGCAGCCGTACCGGGAGGCGGTGGCGATGACCTCCTCGGCCGGGGCGCCCGGCATGCCGAGCGTGCTGAACGCGAGCGGGTTCATGACTGTCCCTTCACGGTGACGGTGGAGCCCAGGCGGGCGGACTCGTAGACGGCCAGGGCGACGTCGAGGACCGACAGGGCGTACTCGGCGGTGACCTCGGGGGCGGTACGAGCGGCGCAGGCGCGCGCGAAGTCGGTGAGCTGCGCGGCGAACGCCGTGGCCATCTCGCCGCTGCCGGGCGCGGCGACCTGGGTGGCCACGCCGCCGCGGAAGGACCAGACGCCCTCGCCGCGGCTGATGCGCAGCGCGCCCTCGCCGCACACGATCTCGGCCTCGTCGGTGAACGGCAGGCCCGTTCCGGTGACGGAGATCGTCGAACGGGTGCCGTCGGCGTGCCGGGCCAGGGCGACCGCCTCGGTCTCCACCGACTCGCCGCCGGGCCCGGCGACGTGCGCGGTGACCTCGACGATCGGCGAGCCGACGAGCATCTGCAGCTTGTCGATGCTGTGGGTGCCGACGTTGAGCACGATGCCGCCGCCCGCCATGCCGGCGTCGAGGAACCAGCGAGGGCGCGAGGGGTCGCCGTAGTCGGCGGTGCGCCGTTCGGAGGCCACCACGACCTGGCCCAGCTCGCCCGAGGCGAGGAACCCGGCCGCGGCGCGCAGCATCGGGACGAAGCGCAGGACGTGCCCGACCGCGAACACGACGCCGGCCGCGCGGCAGGCCTCGATCATGCGGAGGGCGTCCTCGCGCGTGGTGGCGATCGGCTTCTCCACGAGCACGTGCAGCCCGGCCGCGGCGGCGTCGAGGGTGATCGGGGCGTGCAGCGCGTGCGGGACGGTGATCACGACCGCGTCGAGGCCGCCGGCGTCGATCATCGACCGGTGGTCGGTGAAGACGCGGGCGCCGGCTTCGGCGGCCAGCTTCTCGGCCGCCTCGGCCCGTACGTCGCACACCGCGGTGACCTTCACCTGCCCGGCGCTCTGGCGGGCGGCGGCCACGTGGAACTCCGCGATGGTGCCCGCGCCGATGACGCCCAGGCGCAGCCCGGATGTTGTGGACACGATTTCCTTTCTGGACGGGGAGGGGGCCTGTCAGCCCTTGAGACCCGCGGACATGGTTCCGCGGACGAAGTAACGCTGGGCCAGCACGAACACGATCAGCATCGGCAGCAGGCTCATCATCGCGGCCGCCGTCACAAGCTGGTCGTTCCCGACGAACTGCCCCTTGAGGCTGAGGACGCCGACCGGCAGCGTGTAGTTCTCGGGTGAGGTGAGATAGATCGTGGGCTCCAGCACGGCCTTCCACGACGTGGTGAAGGTGAAGACCGCGAGCGTGGCCAGGGCGGGCTTGGCCAGCGGGAGGTGGATGCGCCAGAACACCTGCCAGGGGTTGGCCCCGTCGAGGCCCGCCGCCTCCTCGAAGTCCTTGGGGATGCCGAGGAACGTCTGCCGCATCAGGAAGATCCCGATGGGCGTGGCCAGCCAGTACGGCACGATGAGCGGCAGCAGCGAGTCCAGCCAGCCCAGCGAGCGGAACAGCAGGAAGTTCGGGACGATCGTGATGACGGTGGGCAACATCATGGTGCCGAGCGCCATGGTGAGCAGCGCCTGCTTGCCCGGCAGGCGCATCCTGGCCAGCGCGTGCCCGACCATGGCGCTGGTGAGCACGTTCCCGACGACCGCGAGGACGGCGATCACGACGCTGTTGACCAGGTAGAGCCCGAACGGGGCGCGCCGCCACACCTCCGCGTAGTTGTCCCACTGGACGGGGTCGGGGATCCACACGGGCGGGACCTGGATGTACTGGGCGAAGCTCTTGAGCGAGTTCCCGAGCGCCGCGACGAAGGGCAGCAGCATGACCGCGGCGCCCGCGAGGACCAGGACGTACGAGACGGTCTTACGCATAGTGCACCCACCTGCGCTGGAGCCGGAACTGCACCAGGGTGAGCGCGAGCACCAGCACGAACAGCACCCACGCGATGGCCGAGGCGTAGCCCATCTGGAAGAACTGGAAACCCTGGCGGTAGAGGTAGAGCACGGTCAGCTCGCTCGCGCCGTGCGGCCCGCCCTCCGTCATCACGAAGACCTGCTCGAACGACTGCAGCGTCTCGATGGAGGTGAGCACCAGCACCAGGAACGTGGTGCCGGAGATGCCCGGCAGTGTGATGTACCGGAACCGGTTCCAGGCCGACGCGCCGTCGATCTTCGCCGCCTCGTAGCGCTCCTCGGGGATGGCCTGCAGGCCCGCCAGGAAGAGCACCATCATGTAGCCGACGCCCTTCCACACCGCGACCGCCGCGAGCGTGGGGATCACCAGCGCGGGATCCTGCAACCAGTTCTCGGCGGGCAGCCCGAAGAGGCCGAGCACCTGGTTGGCGATGCCCGTCTGCGGGTTGAAGACGGCGTCGGCGACGTAGGCGACGACGACCCACGAGGAGACGACCGGGACGAAGTAGGCCGCGCGGAACAGGGCCATGCCGCGCAGCCGCTGGTTGAGCGCGATCGCCAGCGCCAGCGCCAGGGCCGTCTGGGCGGGCACGAACAGCACCGCGAAGTACGCCGTGTTGCCGAGCGTGCGCCAGAAGACCGGGTCCTCGAAGAGCCGGGTGAAGTTGCCGAACCCGACGAACCTCGGCGGGGACATCAGGTCGTACTCGGTCATGCTGAAGAACAGCGAGGCCAGCAGCGGCCAGGCGGCCAGCGCGACCAGGTGGAGGAGGTAGGGCGAGGCGAACGCGAAGGCCCAGATCCGCTCCCCCGCGTGCCGCTTCCTGGCGGGCGGCCGCTGCTCGGCGGCCGCCCGCCCGGTACGCCTGGCGAGCAGCGTCACTGCGTCTTCCCGGCGTAGAAGCGGTCGATGACCTCCTGGGCCTCCTTCTGCCCGGACTGGAGGGCGGTGGCGACGGGCGTCGCGCCCGACAGTGCCTCGTTCATGCGCTTGGCCAGCGCCTCGGTGTACTCCGACCACACGGCGTTGGTGCCGAGGTCGGTGGCCGCGTCGAGCGACTCCAGGAAGACCGGGCCGCGGTCGGGGGCCAGGGCCGTGGTGGCGACCTTCTTGTTGATCGGGATCGCCTCGCCGAGCTCGGCCCACTTGCGCTGCGGGCCCTCGCCGGAGAAGAAGGTGATCCACTTCCACGCGGCGTCGTTCTGCGCCGGGGAGGCGGCCTTGCTGACCACCCACGAGTTCACGATCGCGACGTTGCCGCGACCGGCCGGGCCCTTCGGCAGGGGCGCCACGCCGAAGTCGACGCCCGCGCTCTGCGCGGGCAGCGTGCGGGCGTAGATGCCGTACGACATGGCGACCCGGCCGGTGGCGAACAGCGTGTGCACGACGCCCTTGCCCATGGCCTCGGTGGTGACGTAGTCGGGGGCGAAGCCGTCCTTGCCCATGGCGCTCAGCATCCAGTCGAGCCCGGCCGTGGACTGCGGGCTGTCGATGACGACCTTGCGTCCCCCGTCGGTGACGATGTCGCCGCCGAACGCCTTGACGATGGGCCACCAGCTCTCGGTGAAGCCCGGCGAGTACGCGCGGAAGCCGTAGACGTCGGGCTTGCCGTCGCCGTTGGTGTCCTTGGTGAGCTTCTTGGCCGCCGCGGCGAGGTCGTCGTAGGTCCACTCGGCCGTCGGCTCGGCGACCTTGGCCTCGGCGAACAGCTTCTTGTTGTAGAACAGCACCGGGGTCTGGGCGCCCTGCGGGAAGCCGAAGACCCGGCCCTGGGCGTCGCGGTTCAGCTCGATGCCGGAGTAGTCGGCGGCGTTGACGCTCTTCACCCGGTCGCTCAGGTCGGCGAGCGCGCCCCGGGCGGCGAACTCCTGCACGAGCACGCCGTCCGACAGCCACACCTGCGGCGCCTGGTTGCCGGCGATCTGGGTGCGGAGCCGTTCGAAGAACTTGACGTACGGCGCGACCTCGAGCTGCACCTTGATCGACGGGTTGGCGGCCTCGAACTCCTTGACGAGCTGCCGCATGGTCGTGTCGGCCGGGTCGCCGGCGGCGGCGTAGAAGCCGAGTTTCAGGGTGACGGCGCCGGAGTCGTCGGCCGAGCCGCCGCACGACGTCGTAGCGGCCATGGTGAGGACGGCCACCGCGGCAGCGGCGAGCACGCGCACTCTCATTGGGTCCTCCAACAGGAACGAAGAGGGGGGAGGGGGTGAGGGGGGACGCCCGCGTCACGAAGGGACGCGGACCTCGACCAGGCTGCCGGAGGCGGCTCCGCAGGAGGCGCGCACGGCCAGGCGGGGCTGCAGGACGACCCGGCAGACCGGCGCGGCCGGGCCGAGCTCGATCCGGCGCAGCAGCAGTTCGGTCGCCATGCGGCCCACCTCGGCCTTCGGCGGTGAGACCGCGGTCAGCGGCACCTCCGACAGGTCGGCGACCTCGTCGTCGTAGGCCACCACGGCGATGTCGTCGGGCACCGTCAGGCCGACCCTGCGCAGGTAGGGCAGGAGCGCGGTGGCCTCGCGGTCGCCGAGGCACACCACCGCGCGCACCTTCTCGGCGACCAGCGAGTTGGCGTAGGCCAGCATGTCGGGGCCGGTCCAGACGGGCTGCCGGGCCACGGCCTCCGGGATCTCCGGAAGCCCGAGGTCGGCGACGGCCTGCCGGTATCCGGCGAAGACCTGTTCGGAGCTGGCCGTGCCGAGCCGGCCGAGGTAGCCGATCCGGACGCGGCCGAGCCCGCTGAGGTGCTGGACGGCCGCGTAGCCGCCGCCGTGCACGTCGGTGCAGACGTAGGAGGTCGGGTCGGCCGGGCGGGGGTCGGCCGGGCGGCGCTCCACCAGGACGTACGGCACGGGCAGCTCGCGCAGGCGGGCCAGGTGGGCGTCGGGGTCGGCGGCGAGGTGCAGGTTGGGCACCAGCAGCAGGCCGGCCACGCCGACATCGATGAGCTGCTGGATCTGCCCGGCCTCGACGTCGGGGTCGTAGTTGGAGCAGGCCAGCACGAGCTGCACGCCGGCGGCGGATGCCGCCCGCTCGATGCCCTGCACGACCTGCGGGAAGTAGTAGGTGTTCGACGGAACCAGCGCGCCGATGAGACGCGGCCTGGCCCCCGGGGTGACGGAGCTGGTCACGAAGGTGCCCGACCCCTGCCGGCGTCGGACGAGTCCCTCCTCGACCAGGAGGTCGACCGCGCGGCGGACGGTGTTGACCCCGACCGAGTAGGTCTGCGCCAGCTCGGACTCGGTCGGCAGCCGGGCTCCGACCGGCCAGCGGCCCTGCACGATCTCCTGCCGCAGGCGGGCCGCAAGGGTGCGGAATCGCCTTCCCCTTGGGAGGGAATTCATTCCTTCAAGTGGCTCCATGTCCGAATTCTTCTTGTCCTAGCGAAGTAATGTCAACCCTTAATTCACTCCGTTATTCACGTCATATTAGGAATGAATTCACGCCTAGAATCGATGGTGGCGCCGTTACCAGCGGGCTGTGGTGGTCTTGTCGCGGTCGTAGGCGGTGGCCCAGTAGTGGCCGGGGGCGGTGAGGCGGTGACCGGCGAAGCCGACCTCGCCGGTCGGCTGCTTCAGCGCCTCCGAGGTCGCGGTGGCCCAGCCGTCGGCGTCCGCGGTCACCGTCACGTACCGGCCGGCGGAGAAGGTGAAGCGCCCGCGTACGGTGGCGGCCACCGGCTGCCCGCTCTCCTTGTCCACGACGCGCAGCCGCACCCGCGCCGCGCCTCCCTCAACCGTCACCGACATCGACTCCACGACCATGGGACGAAGGCCGGTGGCCCCGGTCGTCACGGTCACCGGATCGGAGGCGGGCCCGCGGTGCCCTGCCACGTCCACCGGCACGATCCGGTACCGGTAGGTGGTGCCGGGCAGCAGGCCGGTGTCGGTGTGGCTGAGCCCGCGCGCCCTCCCCGCGAGCGTGCCGGGGCCGGGGGTGAAGCCGGGTTCGGTCGAACGGTGCACCTCGTAGAAGTCGACCTCGGTGTCGTCGTACGCCCGCCCGTACGTCAGGTCGACCGTGGCGTGGTCGAACGCGACCGCCGTCGGCGGCGAGGCCACGCCGGTGGGCGGCCCGGAGTCGGCGGGCGGCTCGGGCCACCGCGCCGCCGGGCCCCAGATCGTGGGCAGCTCACGGTAGGAGTCGTAGTGGTGCAGCGCGATCCCGGCGAAGGCCGGGCTGCCCGAGAACGCCTGGCCGACCTTCGCCAGTTCCGCCTCCATCGCGTCCCTGCCCTCCTCGCGGAAGGTGATGGTGGCCGGGTCGCCGCTCGTCGCGATGTCGAGGGTCTCCACCCCGACGACCACGGAGAGCGGCTTGCCGATCCGCTCGGCGTAGGCGAGTTCGCCGGCCGCCTGCGCGATGATGCCGGCGCTGCCGTCCGCCTGGTCGCGGTAGTCCATGATCGCGATGTAGTCGCTGAGGTCCTGGACGTGCTCGGCCAGGGTGCGGGTGGTCCCGCCGTACGGGATGTCCGTGCAGCAGGCGGAGGTGTCCAGCCAGCGCGGCACGGCGGGACCGAACAGCAGGGGCTGCCCCGACGCGTCGCGCCGCGCGATCATCGCGCGGAGCGTGTCCAGCCACTGGATCTGCAGGTCGGGCTTGGAGCTGGTGAACCAGGGCAGGATGTACGGCTCGATGTCGACGTTGATCCCGTCGAACCGCTCGGCCGGCTTCGACGACAGGTTGTAGTCGATCACGCGCTCCATCTCCCCGACGGCGCGGTCGCGGTAGCGGGAGAGCGCCCCCAGGTAGGGCGGGCGCGTCCCGCCGGCCACGGTGGCGTGCACCTTCATGCCCCGGCCGTGCGCCCAGGCCACGAGGTCGCGCAGCTCCGGACGCGCGTCCTCGATCATGTCCCGCCCCAGATACGTGTCCACGCCCAGGTACATCGTCGAACCAGGCGGGAGGACCGTCTCCAGCAGGCGGCGCGACCCCGGGTTGAGCACCAGGTTGTAGGAGGCCTTCTCCCAGATCCACATCGCCCGGTCCTGCCGGTGCGGCTCCGGGCGGCGCTTCTTCGCCGCGCCGAGGGCGACGTACCGGGTGGCCGACCTGGTGACGTGGCCGCGCGCGTCGGTGGCTTCCGCCTCCAGGCTCGCCATGACGTCGCCGTACTTGGCGGGGTTCACCAGCGTGACGTACCGGCCGGCGGCCCCGGTGGCGCGCTGCCAGGGGCCGCCGTTGACGCGGACCCGCACCGAGCGCACGTCCGTCCCGGCGACGCGCACCCGGACGGGCGTGGGCCGGGTGAGCCGCGCCTCGTCGGCCGGCTCGGTGATCTCCACCTCCGGCTTCCTGGCCCGGGGGTTGTCCACGCGCACGGTCAGCGGCGGCGACCAGGTGCCATACCGCGTCTGCGCGACCGTCGCCTTCGCGTAGACCTCGATCTCGCCGTCCATCTCGCCGACGTCGAGGTCGTAGGTCCAGGTCCCGGTGTCGTCGGCGTCCGGGTCGCTGACCCTCGCTCGCTCGACCCGCTCCCCGTTCACCACGAGGGACACGTCGTACGCACCGGCGAAACGCCCCGCCAGCCGTACGACGCCGGGTCCGGACTCCGAGGAGTCGATCGTCACCGACGGCGAATCGGCCGCGCGGGCGGCGCCCGGGACGGCCCCGACGAGCGGCACGGCGAGCACGAGCGCGCCGACGGTTCTCCACAGTCCTGCGGGCACGGAAGCCACCTCCTTTAGGAATGAATTGGTGCCAGAAACAGCACGTTCTGGCGCCCGATCCACGAGATGGCGGAAACGATAGCCCCGAATTTGCTGGGAAAAAATGGCATGTATTCCGTCCGTGCTGCCGGGTCGAGCACCGGCCTGCCGAAGCCATGGACCGTCATCCCCGGCCAGACCAACCCGGACAAGGACGAGCACGGCACGTGGGCAGTCACCGCAGGCGACGTGGAGCAGTACGACCTGTACTTCGAGATCGCCGACGCCGCCCACCCACGGCAGGTGGCCGAGTTCGTCGTCGAAGCCATGCAGTCGCACGCCACCCGGCTACGGCGTAGTCGCCGTAGCTGCCCCTGTCCCGGTAGCTGCTCAACAGGCGCCACAAGTCTGCTTCTCGTCTCGGCGGGAACGCTCCCGCCGCCACCGTCACCGATTGCCAGGGACGGCCGAGCAGATGCTCCAACGGTGAGTCGCCACGAGGTCGCCTGTCTTGGCGGGCTCTTTCACATAGCCGCAGTCCAGGACGAGATCTGCCTGCTGGATGGACGCTCCGATCTCGTCGAGCTGGTCGAGAAGCAGTCGCGGATCGCGCAGCGCGTAGACGAAGGGGGCGCGCCCTCAGGGCCGAAGCCGCCGGCCAGGGGCGCGGTGTCCAACGCCAGGTCGATGCGGCCGTCTGGATTGCTCTTGCGGACGTACTCCACGACCCGATTGGCCACAGCCTTGATCTCGGTGTCGTTGCCGCCGCCGCGACTTCGATGATGGGACGGACGCTTTCCTTGACCAATTCGCTGGCATTCTCCAGCGCCGGCATATTGAGTTTCCGGCTGCTCAGGATTGCCACGTACACCGTCATGGTCTGGTTCTCCGTGCGCTTGGCGAACCCCACATAGTGGGAGAAAGCTTGAATCACGGAGAGTGCAGGGGATTCGTGGACGGTATTCATCCATGAGTTTGCCGGAACAGCCATGGAAACCGGCAGGCTGACGGAGGCACAAAGGCCGTGATCTGATCTTCTGGCTGCCGGAAGAATTGCAGCACGCCACAGCCGAGCGACAGAACATTCCAGGCGGCACCGCCCAGCCGTGCGCCTGACCGCGCGACGCGTCCGGCTCCGGACAGCCGGACGCGAAGCTGAGGAGACGTCAGGAGATGGTGAGCGTGCCGTTCGCGTTACGGACGCACGTGACGATCGCCCGCGGCGCCGCGGCGGAGGCGCCGGTCAGGCACTGACCGAGGACCGTGTGGCCCGCCGCGTTGGGGTGCCAGGACTCCTGGCAGGTCTGGAAGTAGGTGACGCAGGTGTTCGCCGCCCGCTGGATACCGATCTTGTCCCAGCCGGACAGGCTGGTGATGAACGTGCCGGACGGCCCGTCCTGTACCCGGACCGGCGTCGCGAGCGCACCCGCCGGGCTGCCGGGGTTCTCGCAGAGCCTGGCCCCGTCGAAAGCCCGCTGGACGTCCAGTACCCGCAGGTCGGCCGCCGGGCGTTCGGCCGCCAGCGTGGTGTACGCGTTCCTGACCAGGGAGCCGAGGTTCTGGGAGAACACGTGCCCAGGGGCGAGGCTCGCACGGTGGATCGGGCACCCGGCGGCGTAGCGCTCGGCGCCGAGGGCGCGGAACTTGTCGCGGGTGTCGGTGCGGCCGTCCTCGTCGTAGTACTGCGGGGCGATGTCGGGCGGCAGCGGGTTGGTGTAGGTCTGCAGAATCACCTGGTGGGTGCCGTCGGCGTCGACCTGGGCGAGGGTGTCGAGGATCTGGCGCAGGGCCGCGGTGGTCTCGGTGGTGGCGGCGGCGACCTCGGCGTCGGTGGCCAGGTCCGAGGCAGTGCAGGGCTTCTGCGGCACCTCGCCCTTCAGGTAGGCCCAGAACTCCCACCAGCCTGTCCAGGCGTCGGCGATGAAGCGGTTGGCGCACAGCGTGGCCACGTCGCCGAAGGTGAACTGGGTGTTGTTGGAGCCGAGGCCGACGAGGACGACGTCGATGTCGTGCGTCTGGGCGACGGCGCGCAACTGATCGAGTTGCGAGGCGACGGCGCGGCCCTCGGCCCGGGCGCTTGAGGGGGCGGCTATGTCGGCGGGCTGGGCGCCGGAGCACGCGAGGTTGAAACGTTGCTGGATGCCCGGGAGCGACGCCGTGAACACCGAGGCGTTCGCCGACCGGTGACAGAAGTAGGCGTTGCTGTTGGCCGCCGACCAGCCGGGGAAGGCCTGTGCCGTACCGGAGGCGTCAACGACGGGCAGGTAGTCCCCCGCGCCTTCCCCGCTGACGAAGCTGTCGCCGAGCACGACGGCGGCGGTGGGCAGAGCCGCCTGCGCCGGTCCGCTCTGCACGGCCTGGATGCCCGTTGCACTCACCAGGAGCATGACAACCGCGGCGGCACGCTGGAGTAACCCCATAACCACCTCATTTCCTACTAAATGAGTACGAAATGCGCATGTGTGGATCACAACATGCCGCACCAACGGCGTCAACATGCCCGCCTCCGGCAAGAGCATCCGGGGCCGCGGCCGCGACCTCGCCGGCCAGTTGTTAGGATACGACTGTATCCATTCCGGGAAATGAGGTCATCATGCGCGTGCCTGACCGACCGTCCGCCTTCACCAGCGACTCTGCCCGTGACAAGTACTACGCCGTCTATGGCCGGTTGCTCGGCGAGCTGTGGCCGGTGCCGGTGGACGCCGTCGACGTGGAGACCCGCGCGGGCATGGTGCGGATCCACCGGGCCGGGCCCGCCGCGGGGGATCCCGTGGTGCTCCTGGCCGGTGCCGGTGCGAACGCGTTGGCCTGGTACCGCTACATCGAGCCGCTGGCGCGCACGCGCCCGGTCCTCGCCGTCGACCCTCTCGGCGAGCCAGGCCGCTCGGTTCAGAGGCGGCCGCTCGCGACCGGCGCCGACGTCGGCGGTTGGGTCACCGACGTACTGGCCGCAGTCGGAGCCGAGCGCGCACACGTGGCAGGCTTCTCCGCCAGCGGCTGGGCCGCAGTGGAACAGCACCTCGGCGGGGGCGGCCGGGTCGCGGCGCTGACGCTGGTGGACCCGGGCGGCTTCGCGCCGTTGCCCAGGCGGTTCATCCGGTGGGCCCTTGCCGGGGCCCTTGCCTCCATGCTTCCTCGTATGTTGCGACACCGCATGGCCGGCGTAGTGGACAACGGGGTGCTGCGCGAGGATGGGCTGGTGGAGCTGATGCGGGCCGGCTGGTCCTTCCGCCGGCGTGTGCCCATCCCGCCCGCCTACACCGACGAGCAGATACGCGGGGTGTCCGTGCCCGTGCAGGTGCTGCTGGGCGCCCGCAGCGCGCTGCTCGACGCGCAGGCGCTGGCCGCGCGACTGGCCGATGTCGCGCCGTCCTGGCGCGTGGAGATCGTGCCCGGCACCGGCCATTCGCTGCCCGTCGAGGCTCCGGACCTGGTCGCCGAGCGGATCCTCAGCTTTCCCGGCCAGGCGCGGGCCGGGGCCCCGACGCCCAAGGCCGGCACGGACAACAGGTAGGAACAGGTATGCCCCGACAGGTGGATCACGATGAGCGGCGGCGCCAGTTGACCGAGGCGCTGCTGCGCATCGCCAGCACCCGCGGCCTACAGGCGGTGTCGATGCGTGAGATCGCCGCCGAGGCCGGGGTCTCGCTGCGCGTCGTCCAGTACTACTTCACGAACAAGCAGGCCCTGCTCGAGTCCGGCCTCACCGAGCTGGGCGCCCGCATGGACCGCCGGGTCAAGCAGCGGGCCGCCGCTGCCGCGGACGAGCTGACACCGCGAGGCGTCTTCGCCGCCGTCCTCGGCGCGATCCTGCCTTTCGACGAGCAGAGCGAACTGGACTCCATGGCCTGGACCGCCTACTACACCGCCGCCCTCACCGACCCGGCGCTCGCCGCAGTCGGGGTCACCCTGCCCAACGCACTGGAGAACTTCCTCACTGCGAGGTTGACCGCCGCGCAGCAGGCCGGGGACATCGACCCCGATCGTGACCCGCGTACCGAAGTCGCCGGCCTGCTGGCCCTCGCCAACGGCCTGACCTCCAGTGTCCTCAGCCGGCAGCGCAGCCACGCGGCTGCCACCGAGATCATCGACTACCACCTGGACCGCCTGTTCGGGCCGGCAGCGGCCTGACCTTGGGCTTGGGCCGCACCGGCGCCACCTCATCCCGAAGCGCACATCAATCCTCTGAATGCTCATCCAGGTCACGGCCGTTCGGTCATTGCGCGGCCTCGGCGCCGGACGGGGTGGATCCTTGTTTCGCAAGATTCTGAAAAATTGCGAAGTCAGTTCCACGAGAGACCTCATGCCCGGAACTCCAGCCATCAGCTCAGCTAAAGGCGTTTGGGCTTGCTCTCACACCTTCCATCACACAGCAGCAGGTGGCGCCGGAAGATGGAAACCACGGAAAGGGCCCGCAAGAACCGCAGCGCCATACCGGCATAAATCATCGCATTATACGCATACCCGACATTTCTCCCGCAAAAGTCTGCAAAGTATTGCATGACCCTTGATCGCCGAGTAACTTCCAGGCAACACCGAGGAAACCCGAACGCGGAGGTTCTGATGGTGCCCCTCCCCCATGGTGCTGCCAGAGCACCGCCGGCGAACGCATCAGTCCGCCGCAAACAGCCCCGAAAGTGAAACGGGCCGGGTGTTGGCCCACCCAGCCCGTTGATGGGACCCCATCCTCACGTTTCTGGAGATCCCCGCATGAAACTCTACAAAGCAATCCTCGCCACCGCATTAGCGGCGGCGAGCGGCATCGCCGTGCCCGTACTGGGCCAGGCCCCCGCCCACGCCGCCTCCGACGTCGGCGTGATCGCCAACTTGTGGAACTGGAGCTGGAACTCGGTGGCCAGGGAGTGCACCGAAGTACTCGGCCCGGCCGGGTACGGCGCCGTGCAGGTGTCACCGCCCCAGGACTCGATGACCAAGGGCGGCTCGGTCTGGTGGGACATCTACCAGCCCGCCCGCTACGAGCTGACCAGCAAGTTCGGCGACGAGGCCGCGTTCAAGCGCATGGTCGACACCTGCAGAGGCGCCGGCGTGAAGGTCCAGGTGGACACGGTCATCAACCACATGACCGGTCAGGGCGCCACCAGCTACGGCGGCTACAGCTTCAGCAAGTACAACTACCCGGGGCTCTACTCCTCCCAGGACTTCCACCAGCCCACCTGCCAGATCAACCAGGGCGACTACCGCAACGACGCCTGGCGGATCCAGAACTGCGAGCTGGTGAGCCTGTCGGACCTGAACACCGGGTCCGAGTACGTCCGGGGCAAGATCGCCGACTACATGAACAAGCTGACCTCGCTCGGTGTGTCCGGCTTCCGCATCGACGCCGCCAAGCACATCCACCCCGGCGACCTGTCCGCGATCAAGTCGAGGCTCATCGGGTCGCCCTACATCCACCAGGAGGTCATCCAAGGCGATCAGGAGGCCGTCCAGCCGAGCCAATACACCGGCGTCGGCGACGTCGACGAGTTCGTGTTCGGCCGTAAGCTGCGGGAACAGTTCACCGGCCAGATCAAGAACCTCCGCACCTTCGGGGAAAGCTGGGGTCTGTCGGTGCCCGGCGACAAGGCCGTGGTGTTCGTCGACAACCACGACACCGAACGGGGCGGCTCCACGCTCACCTACAAGAACGGCGACACGTACAAGCTGGCCAACTTCTTCATGCTCGCCTGGCCGTTCGGCACCCCCCAGGTGTACGCCTCGTACACCTGGAACAACAGCGAGGCGGGCCCACCCTCGGCCAACGGCGGCTACGCCACTGACGTCAACTGCTCCAACGGCCAGTGGACCTGCTTCGACCGGCAGGTCTCCGGCATGGTGCGCTTCCACAACGCCGTCAAGGGCACCAACGTCGCCAACTGGACCGACAACGGAAACAACCTGATCGCCTTCAGCCGCGGCGACAAGGGCTGGATCGCCATCAACAACGAGGGCGGCGCCGTCACCCAGACCTTCACCACGGGCCTGCCTGCCGGGACGTACCCGAACGTGGCGGGCAACGGCACGGTGACGGTCGACGCCGGCGGCAGGGCGACGGTCACCGTGCCCGGCAAGAGCGCGGTCGCCATCCACACCGGCTCAACCCCCCAGCCGAACGACAAGGAAGCCACCGTCTACTACAAGACGGGCTGGACCACGGCCAACATCCACTACGGCATCAACGGCACCTGGACCACAGTCCCTGGCGTACCCATGGAAACCGCCTGCACCGGCTGGAAGAAGAAGACCATCACCCTCGGCAACGCCACCACCTTCAGAGCCGCCTTCAACAACGGCGCAGGAACCTGGGACAACAACAACGGCAACGACTACACCCTCAGCACCGGCACCTCCACCGTCAAGGACGGCATCGTCACCGCCAACGCCGCCAACCCCTGCGGTTCGAGCTCCACCGACACCGCGACCGTCTACTACAAGACGGGCTGGACCACGGCCAACATCCACTACGGCATCAACGGCACCTGGACCACAGTCCCTGGCGTACCCATGGAAACCGCCTGCACCGGCTGGAAGAAGAAGACCATCACCCTCGGCAACGCCACCACCTTCAAAGCCGCCTTCAACAACGGCGCAGGAACCTGGGACAACAACAACGGCAACGACTACACCCTCAGCACCGGCATCTCCACCGTCAAGGACGGCGCCGCCACCGCCAACGCCGCCAACCCCTGCGGAAACTGATCCCAGACACCCCAGCACGAACGACAACGCCCCTGTTCCCGTTCCGGAAGCAGGGGCGTCCGGGCTCGAGCCGTGCACCCGCACGACGCCGCCAGCGTTGCGGAGCATGCGCTCTGCTAGCTTAGGAGGATGGCTCGGCCCCGCACCCATGATCTTGATCAGTTGCTGGACGTCGCCGAGCGTCTGGTGGCCGACCACGGCCCCGAGCGGTTCACCGTGCGAGGGCTCGCGGCCGCCTCCGGAGTGTCGAACGGAGCCATCTATCACGCGTTCGGCTCCCTGCCCGTGCTGCTCGGGCGACTGTGGCTGAGGGCCGCGGGAGAGTTCCTCGACCTGCAGACCGAACTCGCCGACGCCGTGTACGAAGCCGGCGGCCCCGACGCGGCGGCCGAGGCGGTGGTGGCTGTGGCGGGGACGCCCGCGGTGTTCGCCGACCGCCGGCCGGCCGCGGCCCGCATGCTCGTATCGGTGCGCCGCGATCAGCTCCTCGGTCCCGAAGTGCCCGAGGCACTGACCGAGGCGATGTTCGCCCTGGACAAACGGCTGGTGGCGCTGCTGATCCGCCTGTCGCAGGGGCTCTGGGGCCGCGCCGACGGGGCCGGCGTCGAGGTGATCACGGTGTGCGTGGTCGACCTCCCCACGGCGCTGTTCCGCCGTGCCCTGACCGCCCCAACCGCTGACGGCAAGCCCGTGGTCACGGAGGACTGCCGTGAACGCCTGCGCACCGCGGTCCGCGCGGTCCTCACCCTCCCCCCTCCTCCACCGAACGCGCGACGGGCCTCGGCGAACGGTGACAGCGGCAAGGGCTGACACCATCATCCACGCAAGGCCGGCGTCCGGACAGGTCCGAGTTCGGCGAAAGCCATCACCGCCACACTGAACCAGGCGTGTAGGAAGGCCCTTGTCCCCGAGGGCCGTACGCCTACGTGCGCATGGCAGGGTCACCGACTAGCGCGGAAAACCTGGTACGGCTATCGGCCCGGCCCAGGGCGACCGGATGACGCCGGACGGCGGTCGCGCCAATGGGCCGCGGTCAGGCGGTACAGCACATGGCGGCGGAGCCGGTGACCGGGCGGCAGGACCGGATGGTCGAAGTCGCCGGCGGAGTCGTGGATCATGCCGAGGCGTTCCATGACGGCGCTGGAACGCGTGTTGACCGTCGCGGTGAAGGAGACCACTTCCTCCAGGCCGAGGCGGTCGAAGGCGAAATCGAGCGCGGCGGTGGCGGCTTCGGTGGCGTACCCGTGGCCCCAGGCCCGGCGGCTCAGCCGCCAGGCGATCTCGACGGCCGGCAGGAACGGCGCCTCGAACGCGGGCCGGTGCAGGCCGGTGAAGCCGATGAACTCGCCGGTTTCCCGGAGCTCCAGCGCCCAGCGTCCCCAGCCCTGGCGGGCAATCGCGTCGTCACTGGCGGCCGCGAACGCGTCGCTCTCGGCGCGGCCGAGCGTGGCGGGGAAGTGTTCCATGACGGACGGGTCGGCGTTGAGCGCGGCGAAGGGCTCCAGGTCCGAGGGGCGCCAGGGGCGCAGCAGCAGCCGCGCGGTGCGCAGCTCGGCCGGCGGCAGGAGGATGGGAACGTTCACCGGGTCAGATCCTCCGTCTCAGGGGAGAAGGGACCGTGCAGCGCGGCCCACTGCAGCAGCATGATGGTCTTGGCGTCGGCGATGCCGCCGTCGCGGACGAGGCGGAGGGCGTGGTCGAAGCCGAGCTCGACGACCTCGATGTCCTCGCCCTCCTCGGCGATCCCGCCGCCGCGCGAGGTGCGGGTGGTGGAGTCGTAGGGGGCGGCGTAGAAGTGCAGGCGTTCGGTGATCGAGCCGGGGCTCATGTAGACGGTGAAGACGTGCTCGACCTCGCCGATCGCGTGGCCGGTCTCCTCCGCGGCCTCGCGGCGGATGGCCGCCTCCGGGCTCTCGTCGTCGAGCAGGCCGGCGGCGGTCTCCAGCAGCATGCCGTCGGCGTGCCCGTTGACGTAGGCGGGGTAGCGGAACTGGCGGGTCAGCAGGACGGTACGGCGGGCGACGTCGTACAGCAGGACCGTCGCGCCGTTGCCGCGGTCGTAGGTCTCGCGTTCCTGCGTGCTCCAGCGACCGTCGGCGTGCCGGTAGTCGAAGGTGGTGGTGCGCAGCACGTACCAGTTGCAGGACAGCAGCCGCACGTCGCGCACCCGGACCCGGGGGTTGCCGGTGAGGTCGCGTCCCGCCTGGTCCAGGCCGGTGCGGCCGCGGCGGTCCGGTGTGTCGAGTCCCGCGGTCACGACGCCGCGCCGGCGGGGACGCACCGGGGACGGGCAGGGCCGCCTCCCGGCCGGTGAGGGCTTGCCATAGGAATCATCACGTGGCAAAACTATAATGGGAAAAAATCGGAACAAGCAAGGAGAAACGCGCATGCTGGCCGCGCAACGCAGGGACCTGCTGCTGGCACGCCTCCAGAGGGACGGCCGGATCATCGCCAAGGACCTCGCCGCCGAACTCGGCCTGTCGGAGGACAGCATCCGCCGCGACCTGCGCGACCTGGCCGCGGCCGGCCTGTGCCAGCGCGTGTACGGCGGCGCGCTGCCCGCCTCCCCCGCGATCGCCGACTACGCCACCCGCCAGGGAGTCGAGGTTCCCGGCAAGCAGCGCGTGGCCGCGGCCGCGGCCACACTCATCGAGCCCGGCAGCACCGCGATCCTCGACGGCGGCACCACGGCTCTCGCGGTCGCCCGCGCTCTCCCGCTCGACCTGCGCGCCACCGTCGTCACCCACAGCCCGACCGTGGCCGGCGCACTTGCCGGCCACCACGACGTGGAGGTCTACCTGATCGGCGGGCGACTGTTCAAGCACTCGATGGTGTCCTGCGGCGCGGCGGCGGTGGAGGCGGCCCGCGGGGTCAACGCCGACCTCTTCCTGCTCGGCGTGACGGGCGTGCACCCCGAGACCGGACTGACCACGGACGACGCCGACGAGGCCGCGATGAAACGCGCCCTCGCACGGCAGGCCGCCGACACCTACGTGCTGGCGAGCTCGGAGAAGATCGGCGCGGCGTCCCGGTTCGCCGTCATGCCGCTGACGCAGGTGGCCGGCGTCGTCACCGATGCCGACGCGGGCGACGCCACGGTGCGGGCGCTCGGCGTGCCGGTCATCCAGGCCACCTGAACACCGCGGTGCCGCCTGCATGATCGTGCACGTTTCCCTGTGATCCCGGTCTTTCGTCGTACGGGTGCCGCAGTATGTGGCTATTCATCCGCGTTCTCCCACTTCGGCGCCATGTCCCGGGCGATCTTGATGTCGTCGTTGCCGGTGCCTGCCGGGACCATCGGCCACACCATGGCGTCCTGGTGGACGACGAAGTCGATCACGACGGGCACGTCGTTGATCTCCATGGCCTTCCTGATCACGTCGTCCACGTCTTCCGGGCGCTCGCACCGCAGGCCCACACAGCCATAGGCGTCGGCCAGCTTCACGAAGTCCGGGATCCGGCGCGTCGCCTGCAGGTCGGTGCTGGAGTAACGCTCGTCGTAGAAGAGCGTCTGCCACTGGCGGACCATGCCGAGGTTGCCGTTGTTGATGACGGCGACCTTGATCGGCACACCTTCCAGGGCGCAGGTGGCGAGCTCCTGGTTGGTCATCTGGAAGCAGCCGTCGCCGTCGATGGCCCAGACCGTGCTCTCCGGGCGGCCCATCTTGGCGCCCATCGCGGCCGGGACGGCGAAGCCCATCGTGCCGGCGCCGCCGGAGTTGATGAACGTGCCGGGGTTCTCGTAGTCGATGAACTGCGCAGCCCACATCTGGTGCTGGCCGACGCCGGCCACGTAGTACGCGTCCGGCCCGACGATCGCGCTCAAGCGCTCCATCACGTACTGCGGGGCCAGCGAGCCGTCCTCGAACTGCTCGTAGCCCAGCGGATAGGTCGTCTTGTAGCCGTCGAGCAGCCGCCACCACTCGTCATGGTCGCCCTTCTGGACGGCGGCGATGAGGTCGATCAGGACCTCCTTGCAGTCGCCGACGATCGGCACGTCGGCGTGGCGGTTCTTGGAGATCTCGGCCGGGTCGATGTCGGCGTGCACGACCTTCGCGTACGGCGCGAACGTCGACAGGTCACCGGTCACCCGCTCGTCGAACCGCACACCCAGCCCGATGATCAGATCGGACTGCTGCAGCGCGCCGACCGCCGCGACGCTGCCGTGCATGCCGGGCATGCCCAAGTGCTGCGGATGACCGTCGGGAAAGGATCCCCGGGCCATCAGGGTGGTCACGACCGGGATGTTCGTCAGCTCCGCGAACTGCAGCAGCTCGGCCGATGCCCGCGCCTTGTGGACGCCGCCGCCGACGTACAGGACCGGCCGCCGCGACTCGGCGATCAGCTTGGCCGCCTCGCGGATCTGCTTGGAGTGCGGCCGCGTCACCGGGCGGTAGCCGGGCAACTGCATGACCGGCGGCCACGAGAACGTGGTCTCGGCCTGCAACGCGTCCTTGGTGATGTCCACCAGGACGGGGCCGGGGCGGCCGGTGGAGGCGATGTGGAACGCCTCCATGATCGTACGGGCGATGTCACCGGGATCGGTCACCAGGAAGTTGTGCTTGGTGATCGGCATGGTGATGCCGGAGATGTCGGCCTCCTGGAAGGCGTCCGTGCCGATCATCGGCGAGGCCACCTGCCCCGTGATCGCCACGATCGGCACGGAGTCCATGAACGCGTCGGCGATCGGCGTCACCAGGTTCGTCGCGCCGGGGCCACTGGTCGCCATGCACACGCCGACCTTGCCGGTGGCCTGCGCGTATCCTTCGGCCGCGTGCCCGGCGCCCTGCTCGTGCCTGACGAGCACGTGCCGCACCTTGACCGAGTCGTAGAGGGGATCGTAGGCGGGCAGAACATTGCCGCCGGGGATCCCGAACACGGTGTCCACTCCCATCCCTTCCAACGCCCTGACCAGGGCCTGTGCACCTGTCATCCGTTCAGTCATCGACTCGTTCCTCACGTGGCTGCTCGATCGCGGGCATAAAAAATGCCCCATCCCACCGGAGCGGTGGGTCTGGGGCGGCGCGCAGGTCGTCGTGCTTCGCTATCGGCCTGGGCGCCGGCGAAGTACTACGAGGAGTTCACTGCGAAGCATGATCCACACCATAGCCGCTCAGAACGCCTCAACGTCAACTACGTGTGCCATAAGTACGGCTTGGGGGTCAGCCAAAAAGCACAGGGCTACCTATGAGCGGGCCCCGTCCGGCACGATCGGACCATGATGCGAACGATCGGCCTGCTGGGCGGCATGAGCTGGGAATCCTCCGCCGAGTACTACCGGCTCCTCAACGAAGAGATCCGCGAGCGCCTGGGCGGGCACCACTGCGCCAAGAGCATCCTGTTGACCGTCGACTTCGCCGACATCGAGGCGATGCAGCGCGAAGGACGATGGGACGACGCCGCGCACGCCCTCGCCGATGCGGCCATCACCTTGGAACGGGCGGGCGCCGACATGGTGCTGCTGTGCACGAACACCATGCACCGGGTGGCCGACGCGATCGAGGCGGCCGTCGAGGTGCCGTTCGTGCACCTCGTCGACGCCACCGCGCGCCGGGTCGCCGCGGCGGGGATCACCACGGTGGGCTTGCTGGCCACCCGTTTCACGATGGAGATGGACTTCTACCGCGACCGCATGCGCCACCACGGCGTCGAAGTCATGGTGCCGGACGAGCCCGACCGCACCATCGTCCACGACGTCATCTACCAGGAGCTGACCCAGGGCCGCGTCGAGGACTCCTCCCGCGAGGAGTACCGGCGCATCATCGCCGGCCTCGCCCGGCGCGGCGCGCAGGGGGTGATCCTCGGCTGCACCGAGATCACCCTGCTGGTCGGCCCCGCCGACAGCCCCGTCCCGGTGTTCGACTCCACCCGCATCCACGTCGAGACGGCCGTCGAACTGGCCCTCGGCGTGCCGGTCTGACCCGCCGGAGATGTCACCCAGCGTGTTGACAAGGTACGAATCTGCAACCTTCATGGCCATATCGAGGAGCCGACGATGGGGGCTGTCATGTCTTCGTAGCTCCAATGGTTCCGTTCATCAGGGAGAACCCCGGTGGCCCCTCGTTCCTCTCGGCAGAGCCGAGGCATCCGCGTCCTGACGGCCCTCCTGGCCGTCGCCGCCCTCGTCATGGTCGTCCCGGCCATGCGGCCCGCCCACGCGACCGTGCCCACGCAGTGCCAGGGAAGCGAGACCGTCACCTACAGCCCGGGGGTCACCTTCACGCCGCAGAACATCGAGATCACGGTGAGCGGGCGGTTCAGCTCCTGTCTCGGCGGCACGGGCCAGGTGACGAGCGGGACGTACGGGGAGCAGTTCACCCTCTTCGTCGGCTGCACCGACCTCTTCGACGGGTTCGAGGGCCGGCGGGTCGTCGAGTGGAACACCGGTGACAGCAGCGTCATCGAAGGCACCGGCAGCAGCACCGCCGCGGCCGGACAGGTCGTCACGACGTTCACCGGCACCGTCGTGCAAGGCCGTTTCCAGGGCGCGTCCGCGGTGCAGACCGTCACGCTCGTGCAGCCGGGGTTGCTGCAGTGCCTCACCACCGGGTTCACGAAAGCGACCGGGCTGACGACGCTCACCATCGTCTGAGCCGCATCCGAGCCGCCGGCGCTCGGAGGAGGACGCCGTTCTCAGCCCTGCTCGTACTGGCGCATGCGCCGGTCGCACTCAGCGTGCGGCTCCAGCCCCACCTCGGCGCGGCGCTCGTCAAGGTGCTCGGGATCCTCGATGGGGTGCGGGCCGAACCCGCCTTCGGCGGTCTGCCGGTACTGCGTGCCGTACACCTGAGGACGCCCTTCGCCCACCCTGACGCGGTCGACCAAGTACGCGAGCCGTTGGCCTCGGCCACGGTCTGCACCCCTGCCGCGACGTCGGTGCAGCGCCGCAGGCTGGAACGGGAGGGCGAGCGGCCCGTCCCGCACTACTGGGAGCACGTCCTGTGGGTGTGGGGCCACACCGACCTGAAGGAGTTCATCGACTTCGCCGACGGGATGAACCTGGAAGGCGTCGTCGAGCGGATCACCGTGCCGTTCCTCGTCGCGCACGGCGCGAACGACCGGCAGATCCCCCTGGAGTACGCCCACCGCTCCCACGACCAGGCGGTCAACTTCCCCAAGCGGGAGCTGCGCGTCTTCACCCCGGAGGAGGGCGCGACCGAGCACATCGGCCTGGACCACCTGCCGCACGTCAGCGTCTTCATCGCCGACTGGGTCGCCGAGACCAACTAGAGTGACGGCTCGGCCGGCGACGTCCGGGCCGCCGCGCGGAGGGTCGTCAGCCGGTCGGCGCTCGGCCAGCGCACGCCGTGGGCCCAGCCCGCCCGCTCGAACCAGCGGATCAGCCGCGCGCTGGGGTCGAGCTGGCCCCTCAGCACGCCGTGCCGGGCGCAGGTCGGCTCCACATGGTGCCAGTTGTGCCAGCCTTCGCCGAGCGTCAGCATCGCCACCCACCACACGTTCGACGAACGGTCCCTGGTGCGGAACGGGCGGTCGCCGAAGGTGTGGGCGATCGAGTTCACCGACCAGGTGACGTGGTGCACCACGGCGTAGCGGACCAGGCCGCCCCACAGGAGCGCGCTCCACGCGCCCTGCCACGACATCGACCACAGCCCGCCGGCGGCGGCCGGGAGCGCGAACGACAGGACGACGACCGCTGGGTAGGCGGCGTCGAAGCGTCGCACGTCCGGGTCGTTCAGCAGGTCCGGCACCCAGTGCCGGCGGCTGGAGCGGCGCCGGGCCGTGTAGAACCAGCCGATGTGGGCGTGCAGCATGCCGCGCAGCAGCGCGAGGCCGCTGTCGCCGTAGCGCCACGGCGAGTGCGGGTCGCCTTCGCGGTCGGCGTACTTGTGGTGGCGGCGGTGCTCGGCCGCCCACAGCGTGAGCGGGCCCTCGACGGCCATGCCGCCGGCCAGCATGAGCGCGATCCTGAGCGCCCGGTTGGCCTTGAAGGCGCGGTGGGTGAAGAGGCGGTGGTAGCCGATCGCGATCCCGAAGATGCTCACCAGGTACATCACGACCGCGATGACCAGGTCGCGGGGACCGACGCCCCAGCCCCAGGCGGCCGGCACCGCGAGGGCCAGCAGCACCACGGGCAGGAGCACCAGGACGACCAGGTAGGCGAGGCGACGGCCGGTGGTGACCGTCACCGTCTCCGCCGTGGCCGGCCGCGGCATGGGTGAGGTCACGTTTCCTCCCGGGCGGTTCAGGACGATCAGGCTCCTTATTCAAAGGCCAGGCCCACGGAGTGCGGCAATGCCCTGACAGTAACGGAATGATTACTCTGAGGAAGCAAAACCGTGGACTCGGCTGCCATGAGAAAAGGGGTGATCTAGATTGTGATTGCACAACGTGATCATCGCTTCACACTCCGACACCTGGCGGAAGGGTCCACGGAATGGGTGCTGTCGAACAGGCGACCACGGGCGGCCATCTGGAGAGATACGAGGAGGCGCTGGCCAGGGACCCGATGGCCGCGTTCGGCCTGGTCCGGGAGTGGATGCGCACCGACTGGCGGAGCCTGTTCGCCGAGCTGCGCGAGCGGTGTCCCGTCTTCGTCACCCCCGCCTTCACGGTGGTGACCCGCTTCGCCGACGTCGTCGAGGTGCTCTCCCACGAGGAGGTCTTCTCGGTACGCGCCTTCGGCCCGCGCCTCGACGCCGCGCTGGGCGCGCCGTTCATGCTGGCCAGGGACGCCACGCCGATGAACTGGCGGGAGAAGGGCCTGATGCAGCTCATGCTCGACCCGCGGGACGCGGCCGGCGTGCGCGAGCTGGCCGGCCGCCTCGCCGACGAGCTGCTCGACGCCGCCTGGCCGGACGGGCGCATCGAAGCCGTGGGCGGGCTGTTCCGCCCCGTCGCCCTCGGCGTGTCCGCGCGCTACTTCGGCGTTCCCGGCCCCGATCCGCAGACCCTGGGCCGGTGGACGCGGGCCATCGTCACCGACGGCTTCGCCAACTTCCTCGGCGATCCCGACCTCCAGGCCGCGTCCGTCGCGGCGGGCGCCGAGCTGGTCGCCCATCTGCGGGACCGCCTCGCCGAGCTGCGGGCCACGCTGCGGGCCGGACGAGACCTTCCCGACGACGTCTTCGCCCGCCTCGTCCGCTCCTCCCTGCCGCCCGGGGCCGGCGTGACCGACGACCGCATCGTGACCAACATGGCCGGGCTGCCGCTGGGCTTCGTGGAGAGCGCGCCGGGTGCCATGGCCGAGGCGGTCGAGCAGCTCCTGCTGCGCCCGATGGTGCTCGCGGAGGCCACGGCCGCCGCCGAGGACCCCGAGCGGTTCGATCCGTACGTCTGGGAGGCGCTGCGGTTCAGCCCGTTCTTCAAGCTGCTCCCCCGGCTGTGCGAGCGCGACCACGTCCTGGCCGCCGGCACCCCGCGCAGCACGGTGATCCCCGCGGGCACGTTCGTGCTCGCGGCACCGGCCTCCGCCATGTTCGACGCGGACGTGGTGCCGGAGCCCGACGAGTTCCGCCTCGACCGCCCGCGCCACCATCAGCTGTTCTTCGGCTCCGGGCATCACGCCTGTCTCGGCGTGCACGTGGCCGGGCCGGTGATCGCCGAGACCGTACGCCGCCTGCTGCTGCGTCCCGGCGTCCGTCCGCTGCCGCCACCCGCGGGCCGGGTCGAGCGGACGCTCGGGATCTTCCCCGACGCCTTCGAGCTCGGGCTCGGCGCCGAGGGGCGGGAAGGCTGACGATGGCGCGGAGCCGAGCACGCAGCATCGCCACGGACGGCCTCGTCAACCGGCTCAGGTTCCTGGCCCTGACCAACGGCCGGCCGTTGTGGGACCTCCTGCAGACCAGCCGGCCGCTCCGGAGCCGGATCAACGCCTCGCTGATCGACCACGCGGTCCGCGAGATGCCGCCGCGCCCCGAGCCGCTGAGCACCATGGCCGGCTACACCTCGTGGGCCTCCCTGACCGATCGCACCTACAGCGGCAGGCACCTGCCCCCGGTCCCCGCCCGCGAGGGGAACCGGCCCACTCCCGAGATCGCCGGCGGCCTGTTCGCCCGCGGCGAGTCCATGATCCCGTGCCCGCGCTCCACGGTGCTCTTCGCGTACTTCGCCCAATGGTTCACCGACGGTTTCCTGCGCGGCGACACCAACATCCCGCGCGACCCGCGCAAGAACAGCTCCAACCATCACATCGACCTCAACCAGGTGTACGGGCTCAACGAGGCGGCGACGGCCGCGCTGCGCACGTTCGACGGCGGGCTGCTCAAGAGTCAGCTGATCAACGGCGGCGAGTTCCCGCCCTACCTGTGCGAGAACGGCGCGATCAAGCCGGAGTTCGCCCCGCTGAGCGTCATCCGCTTCGACCGGCTCTCCGGCGCGCAGCGCGACACGCTGTTCGCCACCGGCAGCGACCGGGGCAACGGCCAGATCGGCTTCACCATGCTCACGGTGCTGTTCCTGCGCGAGCACAACCGGGTGGCGCGGCTGCTCGCCCGCGAACATCCGCGCTGGGATGACGAGCGGCTGTTCCAGACGGCCCGCAACATCCTCATCGTGCTGCTGATCAAACTGGTCGTCGAGGAGTACATCAACCACATCACCCCCTACCACTTCCGGTTCACCCTGGACCCGGGGCTGCCGGCGCGGCTGGACCACGCGCCCTGGCACCGGCAGAACTGGGCCTCGGTGGAGTTCAATCTCGTCTACCGCTGGCACAGCCTGATCCCGTCCCACCTGGCGGTGGGCGGGCGCGAGCTGCCGATGGCCGAGACCTTCTTCGGCAGCGCGCTGATCCCCGGCCCCGGCCTCGGGCGGCTGTTCGAGGACGCCTCCTGCCAGCGGGCCGGCCGCATCGGCCTGTTCAACACCGACCCCGTCCTGGGCGAGATCGACGTGTCCAGCATCGCCGACTCCCGGGCGCTCGACCTGGCCCCGTACAACAGCTACCGCGAGCACTGCCGCTTCCCCAGAGTGCGTGCCTTCGAGCAGATCTCCGGCGACCGGCGGGTCAGCGGCGCGCTGCGCGAGCTCTACCGCGGCGTGGACGACGTCGACCTGTACGTCGGGCTGTTCGCCGAGGAACCCGGGTCCCCCGCCGCGATCCTGCCTCCGCTGCTGACCAAGATCATCGCTATCGACGCCTTCTCCCAGGCGCTCACCAACCCGCTGCTGGCTCCCCGGATCTTCAACGCCGCCACGTTCTCCCCGGCGGGCATGCGGGTCATCGCCGCCACGCGCACACTGTCGGACGTGCTGCACCGCAACACGCCGGAGGACCCGGCCCCCCGCCTGGTCAGCATGTCCCGGCGCACCCGGCCATGACCGGCCAGGACGCCAGGCAGTTGCGCGCCGCGGCCCGCGAGCTGGTCGACGTCGCGCTCACGATCCAGGACGCGGCGGCCCACGCCACGGCCGCGCTCACCGACGGCGCGCTGCTGCGCGCCCTGCCGCACGCGCCCTCGGCGGCCCGGCCCGCCTACCGCGCGCTGCTGCGGGCCACGACGAACGGCCAGGGCCTCGGGTGCGCGTTCACCGGCGGCGGCCCGCTGTCCACCGCGGCCGCCAAGGCCGGCGCGATGCTGGGGGCCGAGAGCCTGGCCGTACGCGTGCTGGCCACGTCGCTGCGCCTGCGCGTGGCGGCCGTGGCGCTCGCCCACCCCGAGCTGACCGGGGACCCCATGCTCGCCAGGCTCATCGACGCGGCCGCCGCCGACCGGGACCTGGAAGCCGTCCGGGCCCTGCGCGCCCTGCTCAAGGACCGTGGCGTGGTGCGCGCGCTCAGCCAGCTCGCCCCGGTCTTCGGCGAGGTCCTCGCGCTGCGCGCGCTGCTGGACGAGAACCCGCTCAACGACGCCGCCGCCTGGCTCATCGCGACCGGCAGGGGCTTCGCCACCGCCGATCCGATCACCGGGATGAGCAACAGAGCCATCGCCGTCCTCGACACCGGCGAAGGCGCCGCGCGCCGGATCGAGCTGACCGCGGCCGAGTCGGCCCGGCTGTGCACGCGGGGGTCGCTGCTCGGCTTCCTGGACAACATCAGCGCGCTCGGCACCACCGGTCGGGCCCTCATCCAGAGCGTCGAAGGACCCGACGGGGTGATCCGCCATGTCCTCCAGGCGCCCGGCATGCGCATGGGACATCCCGACGGCGAGTCGCCCCAGGACCTGCTCGGCGCGTTCAGCAGCGCCGTCCTGGCCAGCAGCCCCTACAGCCGCGCCCTCGCCCTGGCCGTCGCCGACTACGGGCTGCCTCCGGGCGCCGAGCTGGCGCTCGTCGGGCACAGCGCGGGCGGAGCGGCGATCATGAACCTGGCGCAGGACCCCGGCTTCTGCGCCCGCCACATGGTCACCCACGCCGTCGCCGTCGGCTCGCCCGTCGACTTCAAACGCCCCGCCGACCCGCGCACCTGGGTGGCCAGCGTCACCAACCAGCACGACATCATCCCCACCCTCGACGGGCAGGGCGCCGGCACCTGCTTCGACCTGCACCCCGACTGGTACGTCGTCGACTACGGCGATTCCACCCACTTGTTCCCGCTCTGCCACAGCATCGACCACTACCGCGCCAACCTCGCCGACGACCTGCCCGAGGCTCGCGACCACATCGACGAGCGGCTCGCGCCGTTCCGGGGGCGGGTCGTGCGGTCCCAGGCGTACCTGCTGTTCGACCGCCCGCCCGACCCGGAGGGGTTCCCCTTCCTGACCGTGCCCACCCGCGCCGTCGACGGTCCCGAGGGAAGCGTCGAGCTGCCGATCAGGTGCCCTGACGGCGACGCGCTCACGGCGTACTTCGCCGCGCACCCGGCGGTGGCGGCCGGCCTGCTGGAGGGCACCGGGCTCGGTCCCGCCGTACGGGTGGCGGGCCGCGCGCTGGTCGCCGTGCACGCCGCCACGAACCGGCACACCACGGCGGGCGGTTACGCGGAGCTGCAGGTCGGCGTCGTCGTGCCCGGCCCGTTCCGCCGGCGCTCCCGTTCTCCTGGCTGCGTCGACCTGCTGCGGGCGGCGGACCTGCGCCGCTCCGGCAGCTACCTCGTCGGCTCCGCCGTCGACACCCCGATCGTCCGCGCGCTCGGCCCGCGGCTGTGGGGCGGCGAGACGTACCTGACGCCCCTGAACCTCCGGCTCGGCGCCCGGACCGCCCACCTCACCGCCGACCTGATCCTCACCCTGCGTGGACGGCTCGGGCCCGGACTGCCCCTGAACGATCCCGGCCTGGTCGGCTACGCCCGCGAGGCCGGCGCCGTGCTGCGGTCCTGCGTACGGACCCGCGGGCGGGCCCGGCTGCACGCGGCGCCGTCGCTGCGGCTGACCGTCGAGCCGCGCTCGGCCCACCCGCTGGCCGACCGGCTCCGCGAGCTGGGGCTCGACGGCGCCCGCCCGCTGCTGTGCCTGTCCGCCACCACCCGCCAGACGCTCCGGGACGCCGCCGTCCCCGTGCCGCCGGGCTGACGGAGGAGCCATGTCCGCCGAGATCGCCGCCCACGCCGAAGTCCTGCGTGCGGACGCCCGCGCCCTCGCCGCCTGCGCCGACCGCCTACGCGCGATCGAGGCCGGGCTGAAGGCCGGCGGCGGGGCGCCGGACTGGCTGCACGCGTCGGTGACCGCCCACCTCGCGGCCTGCGCGGCGGCCGCCGCCGACCTGGAGACCGCCGCGGAGCGCCTGAGCCGCTACGCGGACGCGGCGAGCCCCTGATACGCCTTGTCAGCTCGGGGTGACGAACTCGGGCTGGTCCAGCACGCGCAGCCAGCTTCCGTCGGGCTGGCGTCGTACGACCTGGGCCCGGGCTCCGGCGCCGTCCCTGGGCGGGGTCGACGTGAGCGCGAGATCCCCGCTGACCAGTGTCGGCAGCGGTGCCTCCGGCTCGAAGCGGGGGCGTCCGGCCAGCACCTTCTCCCACAGCGCCTGGATCGCCGCGCGGCCCACGGTCTGGCTGCCCGGCGGATAGGCGAGCACCGCGTCCTCCTCGTACAGGGCCGCGACCCCGGCCGCGTCCCCGGCGTTGGACCGCTCGACGAACAGGCGGGTGATGTCCTCGGGCCGCATGGCCTTCTCGTAGGCGTTCTCATCCTTGCTCATGCTTCATGTCTCCTTGTCCGGCTCCGCCCTCCAGACTGTCGAGTCGCTCACCAGAAGTCCAACAGATAGATATTGTGGAAGCTAGAATCTCTGGTTATGGAGTTGCGGCAACTGGAGTACTTCGTCGCGGTCGCCGAGGAGCGCAGCTTCACCCGCGCCGCCGAGCGGGTGCACATCAGTCAGTCCGGCGTCAGCGCGCAGATCCGCCAGCTCGAACGCGAGCTCGGCGCGGAGCTGTTCGACCGGTCGGCCCGCGCGGCCACGCTCACCGCCGCCGGCAAGGCCGCGCTCGAACACGCCCGCGCCGCCCTCGCCGCCGCCGCCGCGGTGGACCAGGCGGTGGGCGAGGTGACCGCGCTCATCCGCGGCCACCTCACGGTCGGGATGGTGATCGGCTGTACGGTCACGCCGTTGTTCGACGCCCTGGCCGCCTTCCACGCGGCGCATCCCGGCGTACAGATCACGCTGCTCGAGGACAGCTCCGACCGGCTGGTGGAGCGGGTCCGCGCGGGCACACTCGACCTGGCGCTCGTCGGCACCACGACCACCACCCCCGACGGGCTGCAGGCGACGGCGATCACCAGTGAACGGCTCGTCGCGGCGGTCCCACCCGGACATCCCCTCGCGGCGCGGGACCGCGTCACCCTCCGCGACCTGGACGGGAACCCGATCGTGTGCATGCCGCCGGGCACCGGGTTGCGCACGGTGTTCGACGAGGCATGCGCCGCCCGGGGGGTGCGACCGGCGATCGCGCTGCAGGCCAGTGCCCCCGACGCCATCGCCGATCTGGCCGCACGGGGGCTCGGGGTGGCGATCCTCGGCCAGTCCATGGCCCAGCATTACCGGGACCGGCTCACCGCCCTGATCATCGACGATGCCGAGGCCCCGGCCCTGCTCGCACTGGTCAGCAGAAACACCGGCAGCCCTGCGGTACGCGAGGCGCTGCGCTGCTGCCACCGAGCCTTCTCCGCCCGGCCTCGGGACCGGGAGGCCCGGTAGTAGAAGAAGGCGGCGTCCGGGAAGCCTGCGCCTTCGGCTATTCGGTGTTGCTAGGTACTGGTAGTCAGTGTTACTTTGTACCGGTAGTAAGCAATACCGAGTAGCCGGAAGGAGGTGTTCCATGGGCAAGCTCGTGACGGAGATGCTCAAGGGAACGCTGGAGGGCATCGTCCTGGCGATCCTGGGCCGCCGGCCCGCCTACGGCTACGAGATCACGGCCTGGCTGCGCGACCGGGGCTTCTCCGACATCGCCGAGGGCACCGTCTACGCCCTGCTGGTCCGCATCGAGCAGCGCGGCCTGGTCGACGTGCGGAAGGTCCCGTCGGAGAAGGGGCCGCCGCGCAAGGTCTACTCCCTCAACGCCCAGGGGCGGGAGTACCTGGAGGAGTTCTGGCAGACCTGGAGCTTCCTCGCCGAACGACTCGAACAACTCCGCAAGGAAGGCCCGCAGACATGACCGCGGAATCCGGCGAGCCCAAGAGCCGCTACCTGCACTACCTGGAGATCCTCACCGGGCCCCTGGACGAGAAGAAGCGCTGGCGGCAGTACAAGGCGCGGGTCAAGCAGCTGCCCGACAACTACCGCCTCGCGGTCGAGGCCCTGGAGCGCTACCTGATGCACTTCGGGCCGGCCGACGGGGCCGAGGCGATGACGATGTACGAGGACCTGGCCGACCTGTTCGAGCAGGGCGCGGCCGACGGCACCCCGATCCGCGACCTCTTCGGGGACGACCCCATCGAGTTCGCCGAGGCGTTCATGGCCAACTACCCCCTCGGCCAGTACAGGAGACGCGAGCGCGAGCGCTTCACCAGCGCCATCGACCGCGCCGCAGAACAGGACAGGACACAGTGATGACCACCCAGCAACCCCCCGCCATCCAGGTGCACGGCCTGGAGAAGTCCTACAAGGACCTGCACGTGCTGCGCGGCGTCGACTTCGACGTGGCGCGGGGCAGCATCTTCGCCCTGCTCGGCTCCAACGGGGCGGGCAAGACCACCGCCGTGAAGATCCTGTCCACGCTGCTCAAGCCGGACGCCGGCACCGCCCGCGTCAACGGCTTCGACGTGGCCACACAGGCCACGGACGTACGCGAGTCCATCAGCCTCACCGGGCAGTTCGCCGCCGTGGACGAGATCCTCAGCGGCCGGGAGAACCTCGTGCTGGTCGCCCGCCTGCGGCATCTCAAGGACCCGGGCGGAATCGCCGACGAGCTGCTCGCCCGCTTCTCGCTCACCGACGCGGGAGGCCGGAAGGTGGCCACCTACTCGGGCGGCATGCGCCGCCGCCTCGACATCGCGATGAGCCTGATCGGCGACCCGCCGGTGATCTTCCTGGACGAGCCGACGACCGGCCTCGACCCGCAGGCCCGCATCGAGGTGTGGCAGGCCGTCAAGGAGCTCGCCGCCCAGGGCACCACCGTCCTGCTCACCACCCAGTACCTGGACGAGGCCGAGCAGCTCGCCGACCGGATCGCGATCCTGCACGAGGGCCGCATCATCGTCAACGGCACCCTCGCCGAGCTCAAGCAGCTCCTCCCGCCCGCCAAGGTCGAGTACGTCGAGAAGCAGCCGACCCTGGAGGACGTCTTCCTCACCCTCGTCGGCACCAAAGCCTAAGGAACACGATCATGAGCAAGCACTTCTTCGGCGACACCACCGTCCTGCTGGGGCGGTCCCTGCGCCACATCACGCGCAGCCCCGACACCATCATCACCACCGCGATCATGCCGATCGCCATGATGCTCATGTTCGTCTACGTGTTCGGCGGCGCGATCAACACCGGATCCGGCTCGTCGTACGTGAACTACATGCTGCCCGGCATCCTGCTCATCACGGTCGCCTCCGGCATCGCCTACACCGCGTACCGGCTGTTCATGGACATGAAGGGCGGCATCTTCGAACGCTTCCAGTCCATGCCGACCGCCCGCTCGTCGGTGCTCTGGGCACACGTGCTGACCTCGCTGATCGCCAACCTCGTCTCGCTCGTCGTCGTGACGCTGGTGGCCCTGCTCATGGGCTTCCGCTCCAGCGCGGGCGTGCTCGCGTGGCTGTCGGTCGGCGGCATCCTGATCCTGTTCACCCTGGCCCTGACCTGGATCGCGGTCATCCCCGGTCTGTCGGCCAAGACCATGGAGGGCGCGAGCGCGTTCTCCTACCCGCTCATCTTCCTGCCCTTCCTCAGCTCGGCCTTCGTGCCCACCGGCACCATGCCCGGCCCGCTGCGCGTCTTCGCCGAGAACCAGCCGGTGACCTCGATCGTCAACGCCATCCGGGCCCTGTTTGCCGGGCAGCCGGTGGGCGACGACATCTGGGTCGCGCTGGCCTGGTGCGTCGGCATCCTCGCCGTCGCGTACGGCTTCGCCATGAGGACCTACCGCCGCAGGGTCGCCTGAGACATCCATCGACGCAGAACCCGCATGCCCTCAGACGCGATATATCTCGATCAAGGAGAGATCATGGCCGACTTCCCCCACACCATCGCCGCGATGCCCACCACCCGCCGGCCCGGCTGCCCCTTCGACCCGCCGGAGGAGCTGATCGAGGCCCGCGCGCAGAGCCCGATCAGCCGCCTCCCCTTCCCCGACGGACACCAGGGCTGGCTGGTCACCGGCTACGACCTGACCCGCGCGATCCTGGCCGACCCCCGGTTCAGCTCCCGCAGGGAGCTCATGAAACACCACCCGATCATCGACTTCGGCGACATCGAGGTCCCCCCGGCCCCACCCGGCGAGTTCCTGCTCATGGACGAACCGCAGCACGGCCGCTACCGCAAGCCCCTGGTCGGCAAGTTCACCGTCCGCCGGATGCGGCTGCTCACCGAACGCGTCGAGCAGATCACCGCCGAACACCTGGACGCCATGGAGCAGGCCGGCCCGACCGCCGACCTGGTGACCGCCTTCGCCAAGCCCATCCCCGCCATCGTCATCTGCGAACTGCTCGGCGTACCGGATGAGGACCGGGCCTTCTTCCAGGAGAACGTCGACAAGTTCCTCGGCGGCGAGGCCGGCGACGAAGAGGTGATGGCCGCCTATCTCGCCACCCAGCGCTACCTCGCCGAACTCGTGACCGCCAAGCGCGCCGACCCCACCGACGACGTGCTCAGCGACCTCCTCGACAGCGACCTGACCGACGAGGAGCTGCAGGGCATGGCCCTGATCCTGCTGTCGGCCGGGTTCGACACCACCGCCAACATGCTGGCCCTGGGCACGTTCGCCCTGCTCCAGAACCCCGGCCAGCTCGCCGCCCTCCGCGACGACCCCACCCTCATCGACCAGGCCGTCGAAGAACTCCTGCGCTACCTGTCCGTCGCCAAGCAGTTCTTCCGGGTCGCCGTGGAAGACGTCGAGCTGGCCGGCCAGACCATCGAGGCGGGCACGATGGTCGTCCTGTCCCTCAACACCGCCAACCGCGACCCCGAACGCTTCCCCGACCCCCACACCCTCGACCTGCGCCGGCGGGACGGCGGCCACCTGGCCTTCAGCCACGGCATCCACCAGTGCCTGGGCCAGCAGCTGGCCCGCGTCGAGATGCGCGTCGCCTTCCCCGCGCTGCTCGACCGCTTCCCCACGCTGCGTCTGGCCGTACCGGCCGAGGAGGTGGCGCTGCGCCCGGAGGTGGCGGACATCTACGGGGTCAAGAGCCTCCCGGTCACCTGGGACGCGGCCAGGGTACCCCCTGGGGTATAGTGGGCGCATGGAGCTGAACGAGAGCATGGTGGGCGACGCGCTGACCCGTCTCAAGCGAGCCCACGGCCAGTTGGCCGGGGTCATCGCGATGATCGAGGCGGGCGAGGACTGCACGAAGGTCCTCACCCAGCTCGCGGCCGTCTCCAAGGCGCTCGACCGGGCCGGATTCAAGATCGTCGCCACCGGCCTGAGACACTGCCAGGACAGCGAGCGGCGCGGCGACGAGCCGCCCATGAGCGTCGCGGAGCTGGAGAAGCTCTTCCTGGCGCTCGCCTGACGCCCTGCGGCCACGGGGAATGCCGTGGCCGCATTCTTTTGACCTTCACATACCCCAGGGGGTATCAGACCATGGAAGTCATGTCGTTCCGCACGCCCGGCCTGGGCGACCAGACCTACCTGCTGATCCACGACGGCCGCGGACTGCTCGTCGATCCGCAGCGCGACATCGGCCGCTTTCTCGACGCCGCCGCCGAGCGGGACGTCGAGCTGCGGTTCGTGCTGGAGACCCACCTGCACAACGACTACGTCTCCGGCGCGGGGCAGGCCGCCCTGCGCACCGGAGCCGAGCTGGTGCTGCCCGCCGCCGCGGCCCCCGCCTACCGGCACACGCCCGCCTTCCACCTGGAGGACTTCGACGGCGGCGACGGCCTGACCGTGCGGCCCGTGCACACGCCCGGCCACACCCCGGAGCACACCAGCTACCTGGTGCTCATCGACGGCGCGCCGGTCGCGTTGTTCTCCGGCGGCAGCCTGCTGGTCGCCTCGGCCGGACGGCCCGACCTGCTCGGGCCCGAACGCGCCCGTTCCCTGGCCCGCCTGCAGCACCTCTCGCTGCGCCGGCTGGCCGCGCTGCCGCCCGGCACCGCCCTCTACCCCACCCACGGCGAAGGCTCCTTCTGCACGGCGACCGGCGCGGGCCGCCTGACCTCCACCATCGGCACGGAGCTGACGGACAACCCGCTGCTGGCCATCGACGATCCCGAGGAGTTCGCCGACACCCTGCTGGCCGCTCCGATGCCCATCCCGGCCTTCTACCGGCACATGGGCCCGGCGAACATGCTCGGCGTCCCGCCCATGCCGCCCACCGGCGTGCCCGAACTCAGCGAGCCCACCGGTCAGGTCGTGGACCTCCGCCCGCGCCACGTCCAGGCCGAGGGCATGCTGCCCGGCTCGTACGGCATCGAGATGGACGACGACTTCGGCAGCTGGACCGGCTGGCTGCTCCCCCGCGGCGAGCCGATCACGCTGGTCGCCGAGCCCGGCCAGGAGATCGCCGAGGCCGTCACCCAGCTCGCCCAGATCGGCGTCGACACCGTCCGTGGCGTCGTACGGGATCTCGGCGAGAACGCCACGCAGACCTACCGGCTCGTGGACCTCGATGCCTTCGTGCGGCTCCTGCGCCGGCCGGACGCCCAGTTCCTGGACGTGCGGATGCCCGGCGAGTGGGAGCAGGCACGGCTGCCGGGCGCGGTCGAGCGCTTCCTGCCCGACCTGTTCACCCGGGACGTCCCCGACGCGCTCGACCGGGAGCGGCCGGTGCTCGTCGCCTGCGCCTCCGGCCGCCGCGCCGCCATCGCGGCCGCGTACCTCGCCCGCGAGGGCTACCGGCCGATCGCGCTCACCGGAGCGGGCGTCGCCGACGTCCTTGAGAAGATCAATTAGGAGAGAGCACCTATGTCCCGTATCGACACCGCCGCCGCTCGCGCGCTGATCGCGGCCGACCCGGACGTCCTCGTCGTGGACGTGCGCACCCCGGCCGAGTACGGCACGGCGCACATCGACGGCGCCGTCAACCTGCCGCTCGACCAGGTCGACGCGCATCTGCGGCGGATCGTCGCCGGCGCGGGCGGACGCATGCTGCTCGTCTGCCAGTCCGGCGGCCGCGCCGAACGCGCCCGCGCGGCGCTGAGCGACGCCGGGCTGCCCGACGCCGTGGTCCTGGACGGCGGCATGAACGCCTGGATCGCCTCCGGCGCGCCCGTCAACAGAGGCCGGGCCCGCTGGCCCCTGGAGCGCCAGGTCCGGCTCGCCGCCGGGAGCATCGTGCTCACCTCGGTCGTGGCGAGTTTCTGGGTCCCGGCCATGGTGCTGGTGGCCGGGTTCGTCGGGGCGGGCCTGACGTTCGCGGCGCTCACCGACACCTGCGCCATGGGGCTGCTGCTGTCCAAACTGCCGTACAACCGGGCCGGCGGGGTGGACGTCGAAGCCACGTTGACCCGCCTCTCCCGGGCGAGCGGTTGAGCGGGGCTCCCCCATGACCTGTCGATACCCCCGGGGGTAATGATGATCGTCCTGACCCTGGCCGCCGCCGCGCTGATCGGCGTCACGCTCGGCCTGTTCGGCGGCGGCGGGTCGATCCTCGCCGTGCCCGTGCTGGTCTACCTCGCCGATGTGCCCGCCAGGCAGGCCATCGCCATGTCCCTGCTCATCGTGGCCGTCACCAGCGCGGTCAGCGCGATCGGGCACGCCCGCGCGGGGCGGATCCGGTGGCGTACCGGGCTCGTCTTCGGCGCGGCCGGCATGGCGGGCGCGTACGCGGGTGGGCTGATCGGCCCGCACCTGCCCGAGGCGCTGCTCATGGCCGCCTTCGCGGCCATGATGCTCGCCACGGCCATCGCCATGATCCGCGGCCGCCGCACCCCAGGCGTCGCGCCGGCCGACCACGAGCTGCCGGTCCTCCACGTGATCGCCGAGGGTGTCGCCGTCGGCGCGGTCACCGGGCTCGTCGGCGCGGGTGGCGGCTTCCTGGTGGTGCCCGCGCTGGTCCTGCTCGGCGGCCTGCCCATGGGCGTGGCGGTGGGCACCTCGCTGCTCGTCATCGCCATGAAGTCCCTGGCCGGACTGGCCGGATACCTGCACAGCGTGCCCATCGACTGGTCACTGGCGCTCCCGGTGACCGCGGCCGCCGTCGTCGGCGGGCTCGCCGGCGGCTCCCTCGCCGGCCGGATCGACGGTCACCGGGCGCGTACGGCGTTCGGCTGGTTCGTGCTGGCCATGGGCGTCTTCGTGCTCGTCCAGCAGGCGCGGGCCTAGCGGGGCCGCCACGAAAAGGCCCGATAAACAGGGACATTTGCTGGTATCTTCCTGCGGCGTCTTGGTGCACCCTGAGATCAGGAGCACTCACGGGGAAAGAGATGGTCGCCATGCTCCCGGTCCGCCCCCTCATCGCCACCGCGATGGTCGCCGCTTCCACGGGTCTGCTCGCCGTGCCCGCGCAGGCCGTCCAGCGGCCGGCAGCCACGCCCGTCCTGGTGGGCATCCGCGCCGCACATCACGACGGCCTGGATCGGCTGGTCTTCGAGTTCCGCGGCCGTGTGCCCGCTCAGCGTGACATCCGGTACGTGTCCGAGCTGATCGCCGACGGATCCGGGAAGCCCGTGACCGCCACGGGAAACGCGCTGCTGCAGATCCGCTTCGGTCAGGCCGCCGGTCACGACCGGCGCGGCGACGTGACGTACGGGCCGGTGCGCCGGACGTACGCGCTGCCCGGAGTCATCCAGGTGGTCAACACCGGCGACTTCGAGGCCACGCTCACCTTCGGGGCCGGGCTGGCCAGGCGCGTGCCCTTCCGCGTCCACACGCTGACCGGGCCGAGCCGCGTCGTCATCGACCTCGTGACCCCCTACCGTACGGTGCCGGTCCGCGCCTACTTCATGAACGCCGGCCGCTCCGCCACGGCGGTGTCACGTCCGGTCGCCGCGCCCGCCACCGCGTACGGCGCGCTGCAGCGGCTGTTCGCCGGCCCGACGCAGGCGGAGAAGGCGCAGGGGCTGCGTTTCGTCACTTCCAAGGCCACCGGCTTCAGCAAGCTCACCATCAGGAACGGCGTCGCCCGGGTTTATCTGACGGGCCGGGTCTCCGGCGGCGGAGCGGCGTTCACCGTGGCCGACCAGATCAGGCCGACGCTCAAGCAGTTCCCGTCCGTCAAGTGGGTGAAGATCTACGACGCGGCGGGCAGGACGCAGCAGCCGGACGGCCCGACGGACTCGGTCCCTCAGTCCCTGGAGCCGTGACCGCGCGGCCCCGGTGTCATGCCGGGCATGCCTGGCATTCCGGGCCCATGCGGGACGCAGGGCAGGCTCTGCTCCCCGAACCACTGAGTCAGGTACCGCCACATCGTCCGGACCTCCGCCCGCTGGCCGTCGCGCACCTTGCGGGCGAAACCGGCCACCTCGGCATGTCGCGCCTCGCCGTGCATGAGGAGCTGCTGCGACATCATGATCGCCATCATGTGGTGCGGGATCATGTGCCGCAGGAACGTCTGGTCGAGCTGATCCCCGGACAGCCCTGACAGATCGGGCACCGTGGTCGCGCGCGGGCTCGGCGCGGGGCTCCCCGGATACCACCGCTCCAGCCAGCCCTTCATCTCGCCGACCTCGGCGGTCTGCGTCGTGACGATGGACTGCCCGAGCTGCCGCATCTCGGGCCGCCCGGAACGCCGCAACTGCCGCGCCGCCGTGATGGCGTCCTCGTGGTGCGGCACCATCTGCGACAGGTAGTCGTACTCGCTGGTGATGGGATGCGTCTGCCCGGCTCCCGGGCAGGTCGGTTGGTCCGAAGGACCCTGGGCCGTCGCCGTGGCCCCGGGACCCACGGCGACGGCGGCCAGGACTGCTCCGGCGGCCATCGCGGTCTTCGTACAGCGTCGCTTCATGCGTCCCCCAAACGCCGATCCGACACCTACCTGGGCTCGCGTCCTTGGCTGGGTTTTGCCATATCGACCGTTATCGACTACCCGGTCCAGGCAAGCCCTCCCCTGATGGCCGTAGGTATCCGTACCCGGCCGGGGAGGTCGAAATGATCACCTTGTCCGCACGCGCACTCATCACCGGCGCCTTCACCATCGCACTGAGCACGCCCATGGGCGCCGCGCTCGCCTCACCGGCGGACCCGCCCAGTCCACAGACCCAGAAGGATCTCGACCAGTCGATGCGCGGTGAGGCGTTCGCCAACGCCTCCTACCGTCTGTACGCGGCCCAGGCCGAGCGGGAGAACCTGCCGTCGGTGGCCCGGCTGTTCGAGCGCACCGCCGACGTCGAGCTGGGCGAGCACTTCAGGGAATCGGCCGCGCTGGCCGGCCTCGTGCACGGCGACGCCGAGAACCTGCGCGCCGCGGAGGCCGGGGAGATCTACGAGTCCCGCACCATGTATCCCGGCTTCGCCAAGGAGGCCAAGGCCGGGGGCGACAGCCGGGCGGCCGGACGCTTCTCCGAGGTCGCCCGCGACGAAGGCAGGCACGCGCGGGCGTTCGCCGCCGCGCTGCGCGCCGTCGAGTCCGGCCGGGGCACGCTGCCGAAACCGCCGAAGGCCGAGGCGGAGCAGGTCCCGCAGGGGCCGCCCGAGGTCCGCGCGCAGCGGACCAGGACCGCCCTGGACAAGGCGCTGCACGGCGAGGCCTTCGCGTACGCCAAGTACCGGCAGTTCGCCGAGCACGCCGAGAACCCGGCCGTGGCGAAACTGTTCCGCGGCACCTCCGACGTGGAGCTGCACGAGCACTTCGCCGGTGAGGCCAAGCTCGCCGGGCTGGTCGGCGACACGCGCGCCAACCTCACCAAGGCCGTCGCCGGCGAACGCTACGAGTCCGAGACCATGTATCCGACCTTCGCCAAGCGCGCCGAGGCGGCGGGCGACACCCAGGCGGCCGAACGTTTCTCGAACGACGCCGAGGACGAGGCCGGACACGCCCGTGCCTTCCAGCAGGCGCTGGACGAGCTGTCCTGATCAGAGCTGTCCTGACCACTCCACAGGAAACGGAACATGTTCACCGGACTGCCCTTGCACCCGCTGATCGTGCATGCCGCCGTCGTCTGCCTGCCGCTCGCGGCGCTCGGCACCATCGTGATGGCGTTCTGGCCCGCGGCGGCCCGGCGGCTGTGGCCGGCGGTGCTGTTCGTGTCCACCATCGCGCTGATCGCCGTACCGCTGTCGATCAGCAGCGGCGAGACGCTGGCGGCCACGGTCGGGGAGAACGAGCTCATCGAGGCCCACGAGGAGCAGGGCGAGCAGGTGCTGCCGTTCGTCATCATGCTCTGGCCGGCCGCGCTGGGCCTCTCCCTGGCGACCCGGTTCAGGGGACACCGCGGGCGCCCGGCGGCCCCCGGAGGGGCCGTCGCGCGACCGCGGTGGCACGCCGGCGTGATCATCGTGCTGGCGCTCCTGGCCCTGGTCGGCGGGGTGGGCGGCACCGTCGCCATCGTGCGGGCGGGCCACAGCG
This sequence comes from Nonomuraea sp. LP-02, assembly GCF_036289125.1. Classification (NCBI taxonomy): domain Bacteria; kingdom Bacillati; phylum Actinomycetota; class Actinomycetes; order Streptosporangiales; family Streptosporangiaceae; genus Nonomuraea; species Nonomuraea sp. LP-02. The sequence continues at coordinate 3,580,548 of NZ_JAXCLK010000001.1, forward strand.
GAGCCCAGTCCGTCTGGACCAAGTGAGGTTCAGGAGGTCTGGTAGAGGTCGGGGACGCCGTCGCCGTCGGCGTCGGCGCTCTCCGCCTCGTGGACGCGCCGGTGGGCACGCGCCCGCAGCCGCAGGATCACCGTCGCCAGGAGCGCGGCGGCGAGCGAGCCGGCCAGCACCGCCACCTTGACCTGTTCCGCGCCGCCCGCGCCGAACGCCAGCTCCCCGATCAGCAGCGACACGGTGAATCCGATGCCGGCCAGGACGGCCAGTCCCAGCAGGTCGATCCAGGCCAGGCCCTCGGCCAGGGTGGCGCGGGTGAAGCGGGCCACCAGCCAGGTCGCGGCCAGGATGCCGAGCGGTTTGCCCACGAGCAGCCCGGCCACGATCCCGGCGGCGACCGGCTCGGTCAGCGTCCCGGCCAGGCCGCTCAGCCCGCCGAGCGCGACCCCGGCGGAGAAGAACGCGAAGACGGGGACGGCGATCCCCGCCGAGATCGGCCGGAACCGGTGCTCGAAGTGCTCGGCCGGCCCGGTCCCGTGTCCGTTCCCGTTCTTGCGCCACAGGACGGGAACGGTCATCGCCAGCAGCACCCCGGCCACGGTGGCGTGCACGCCCGAGGCGTGCACCAGCCCCCAGGTGGCGAACGCCGGCGGCAGCAGCAGCCACCAGGACCGCACACCCCGCTGGACCAGCGTGCCGAAGACCGCGAGCGGGACGAGTGCGCCCAGCAGCGGCAGCACCGCCAGGTGCGAGGTGTAGAAGACGGCGATGACGACGATGGCGATGAGGTCGTCCACCACGGCCAGGGTCAGCAGGAAGGTACGCAGCGCGTCCGGCAGGGAGCGGCCGATCACCGCCAGCACCGCCAGCGCGAACGCGATGTCGGTGGCCGTGGGAATCGCCCACCCCTGCCCCGCCCCGGCCGGCCCGGCGATCGCCAGGTACACCAGAGCGGGCACGACGACCCCGCCGAAGGCCGCCGCCACCGGCACCGCGGCCCGCCACGGGTCGCGCAGGTCGCCCGCGACGAACTCGCGTTTCAGCTCCAACCCCGCCACGAAGAAGAAGATCGCCAGCAGGCCGTCCGCGGCCCAGGTCGCCAGATCGAGGTTCAGGTGCAGCGCGGCGGGCCCGACCTCGACCGCGCGCAGCTCCTGATAGGTCTGCGCCCACGGCGAGTTGGCCCAGATGAGCGCGGCCAGCGCGGCGGCCAGCAACAGCGCGCCGCCGATGGTCTCCTTGCGCAGGATGTCGGCGATGCGGCGCGCCTCGGGCCAGCTGCTGCTCCGGCGGAGCAGGCGTGGCGCGTTACGGGTCGGGGTGCCGGGCATGGGTCTCCGCTCGTGACAGGGTACGGGTCGATCACCTGCCGACCAGACTTCCCGGCACACCTGGTGACAACGTATCAAAGCGGGCAAACAGCAAGATTCGGCGGGTGCCGCGGCTACGCGGACGCGGGCCCGCCGGGCTCGGTCCCGAGGAACGCGCGGATCCGGGCGGCGACGGCGGGATAGTCGGAGCCGAACCAGATCAGGTGGCTGTCGGCGCGGCTCTCCACCAGTTCGGCCCGTGGGAGCGCCGCGGCCAGGGACTCGGCGTGGGCGAAGGGCACCGAACGGTCGTTGCGGGTGGCGATGACGAGGGCAGGCTGGCCGACGCGGGAGGTGCAGTCGGCCACCGGGAGCAGGTCGGCGGCGAACCCGCGGCCCGAGCGCATCGAGGCGTACAGTTCGGTCAACGTGGCGCGGTCGGCGGCGCTCAGCCGCGCCAGCACCTGGCCGACGGGAAGCAGGGACAGGTCGCGGGTGAGCGCCCGCAGGCCCAGCTCCGGCACGAAGCGGATCATCGCGCGCACGAACGCCCAGGTGACGGCCTCCGTCCCGGGGCCGAACAGGATCCGCGCGCCCAGACGGGTACGCGGGCCGGGCCAGGGCAGGAAGGCGACCGAGCTCTGCAGGATCACCCGCCGCACGAGGCCGGGGTGGCGGGCCGCCATGGTCAGCGCGGTACGCCCGCCGGCGGAGATGCCGACCACCGCCGCGACCTGGTCGATGCCCAGCTCCCCGCACAGGCGGGCGAGGTCGTCGGCGAAGCCCTCCGCCGGGGCGGTGGGCGTGATCAAGGGGGTGCGCCCGTAGCCGGGACGCGAGGGGACGAGCACCCGCAGTCCCGCGCCGGTGAAGACGTCCTCGCCCAGGGCCATCCGCGCCCGCATGTGACCGCCGTGGAACACCAGGACCGTGCCGGGGCCCTCGCCGTGCGTGCGGTACTCCACCGTCCGCGCCCCCACGCGGGCCAGGACCAGGTCACCCGCGGGGTGCTGTCTGAGGGAATCGGTCATCTGCGTCTCCCGGAAGCCGAACGATCTCTTGCCGACCAGGCTTCCCGGCGCACCAGGTTCACCGTATCAGCGCGGCGGGCCGAGCCTTTGCTCTCCCGTGGGCTCGTCCCACCTTCCCTGGGGAAGGCAGCACCAGAGGGTTCCTCTCCTGGGGGCGGCAGTGAACGACGGCCAGACCGGCCGGCCCATCCTGGTCGGCTACGACGAATCGACCGAGAGCCGGAACGCGCTGCGCTGGGCGGTCGAGGAGGCGCGGCTGCGGAGGCGGCCCGTACTGGTCTGTCATGCCCTGCACTGGCCGTACACCACCAAGCCCGTCTCCGCCGAGATGATGGCGCAGATCGAGCAGGTGGCGCAGGGGGTCGTGGACGAAGGCGTCCGCCGCGCCCGCGAGCTCGCCCCCGAGGTGGAGGCGCGGGGGCTCCTCGCACGGGGCACCCCCGCGGCGGTCCTCCTGGAGGTCGGGCGCGAGGCGGAGCTGACCGTGCTGGGATCTCGCGGGCAGGGCGGGTTCGACGACCTGCGGGTGGGGTCGGCGGCCGTCCAGGTGCCCGCCCACTGCGTCACCCCGGTCGTCGTCGTACGCCCGGAGCTCCGGCCACCCGCCGCCGGCGCCGTCCGGATCGTGGTCGGCCTGGACGGCTCGCCCGCCTGCCTCACGGCCCTGAACTTCGCCCTGGCCGAGGCCGCACTGCGCCTCGGCACCGTGACGGCGCTGTGCTGCTGGACGGACTGCGGATCGTCGTCCTGGCCGGATCCGCTGCCCTTCGTGGACTCCCACGCGCTGCGCAGAGGAGCCGAGGACCGCTTCCGCGAGGTCGTGACGCGCCTGGCCGCCCGGCACCCGGACGTGCCGGTGGTCACCGAGTTCGTACCGGAACGCCCGCAACGCGCGCTGCTCACCGCGGCCGAGGACGCCGCGCTCCTCGTCCTCGGCAACCGGGGGAACGAGTCCCGTCCGTGCCTGCTCCTGGGGCCGGTCACGCAGAGCGCGCTGACCGAAGCGGGGTGCCCGGTCGCGGTGACCCCCGCAGCCGTCCTGAGACCGAGAATCCCACCGGACTGACCTCCGCGAACTCCGGTGAGCCGTCCGAATGGGACGAAGATAGGCGTGCCAGAATCCGTGCTGTAAGAGGCGAGATGAAGGTCAATCGAGAGAGCTAAGCCCGGCTATCGAATTCGCCATCCATGACACCGCCGATGAACGCCTTCCACTCATCGCGAGTGAACAGCAGTTTGGGCCCATCCGGGTCCTTGCTGTCACGAACGGCGACCACTCCAGGAAGATTCATCGCGACCTCCACACACTGGCCGCCGTTATCCGAAGAACGCGACGACTTCCGCCACACGGCGGCACTCAGATCCATGTACGTCTCGCTTCCTCAATCTTCTGGAGGGATACGCGCTCAGGATACGCCCACACCCTGATCGCCTCGTACCGCTGCCAAATGGCGGCCACGACATCACGGTCCGCCGTGATGTGCGCCTGCGTCGGTGAGTCTGAACTGACGACATCAGGTTGCCCGTTGGGCAACTCAGCAATCATGAAGGCCCCGGCCAAGCCGGCCACGCATTCCGGATCGACGACCTGAATGAAGAGGCCAGGTCGTTGGGCCATCTCCAGCAGATGGCCCAGTTGCTCGCACATAACTTCGGGCTCACCGATCCTACGGAACAGCACACCCTCATCGAGGAGCATCAGCAGCATGGGAGGTTCCTGCCGATCGAGGACGCGCTGCCGCCGCATCCGAGCCTCGACACGTTCATCCACCTCTTCCGCCGTGATCCGAGGCCCATGGCTGAAGATGTGGCGAGCGTATGCCTCGGTCTGAAGGAGACCCGGAACGAGCAGGGGATCCCACGAGCGCAGCACGAGGAGGCTGGGCTCGATCTCCTCAGCCCAGTTACGAAACCAGGGAGGGTTTCCCGGTTGGGCGACGATGCGTTCGTAGAGCCGGGCGAAGGAGACGCCGCCGGACGTGCCGAAGAGCAGGTCCAGCCGTTCGGCGTCCGACCGTGACGGCGTGCGGTTCGCCTTCTCCAGTCTGCTCACCTGCGTCTGCGTGCAGCCGAGCCGGGCCGCCACCGCAGCCTGGGAGAGCTCGGCGGCCTCCCGCAGCCGCCGCATCTCTGCACCGAAGCGTACGCGCGGAGAGTCCGGATTGATCGAGGGCACAACCTCCATGACATTTCCTCTCTTACTGGAGAAAACGGAAACTCTCGCGGAGTTGATGACTCCTTTAAACCACACCTGACCGGCTGCCGTCATTAGCCCTGCTGTCTTGGCCTGGAGAATCAGTCGCCCGCCACTACACCGAGAAGGCACGCTGAACGCACACCTTCTTATCCAGCGCAGACACAGAAGCCTGCCCACAGCATTCACCCGGTCCGGCGCAAATAGCTCGACACCGCTATTCGCCGTTCGACCGTACCCACAGGAAAGCCCGGAAAGGCGGGAGCATGACAGAACGCGAAGAGCACGAAAGATTCCGGCACCTGGCCCGGCTGGGCTGGGACCTGCGCGGCCTGGGCCACGACATCTCGCTGGTCATGCCCGCGACCGGCTCGCCCGTCCTGCAGATGTGCACCAAGACCGGCGTCAGGCTTCACATCACCGCCATTCGCCGATACTGCGGCTGGGTGTTCACCTGGCGGCCATGGTGGGCACGGCTGTGGCTGCGCGACAGATGGGTGGTGGCCCATGCCGACAATGCCGCCGCCATCATCGCCGCAGAGGTGGGCGCATGATAAGGCGCCTTCGCCATGACGTCACCGAAATGGTATTCCGGAAAGCCTCGCATATGACGGATTTCACGAGATTCCAGGCGACGGAAACAGCTCTCCGCGAGATCCACGGCCGGGCGCTGTATGCATACGTAGAGCGGTCGGCATGAGCACGTCGGATTTCCACAGCGCACACCTCAAACCAGCCAAGAACGGTCTCACCAAGATCAGCTGGTCTGCCTCCACAGACAGGGCCGTGTCCATCAGGGTCAGGAGTCACACCTGCGGCTGCATCCCCACGTCATACGAGCTGTGCGAGGCGGCAGGCCTGGCCTTCATCCGCCGCACCGTACGCTCCTCCGCGAGCACCCACGTCAGCGAGAGCCCCTGGCTGCAAAGGGCAGCGGCGATCAAGCTCTGGACAGCCCTGCTGGAGGGGTGGGCGCGGTGAACACACATGACCTTCCCGATCGAGGCTCTCCGGGAGAGATCCCGCCGATGCCGGCTCCGCCCCCCGCACGAGACGGCAAGGAAGCAAGCTGGGACCTGCCCGCCATACCTGAAGCGGTGGCCGCAGCGCGCCGGCTCGTGCGCGAGGCCCTCGCGGTGTGGGGCCTGTCCCCTCTGGCCGACGACCTGACCGTGGTCGTGTCGGAGGTCGTCACCAACGCGATCGTGCACGCGAAGTCCGCGGTGACCCTCTCCCTGCACCGGCAGGGCCGAAGCGTCCGGGGCGAGGTGGCCGACCACAGCCCCGTCTGGCCGACTCCGCTACCCGCGGGGCCGGACGAGGAGCACGGACGCGGACTGGCTATCGTCGCGGCCTACTCCGAGCGATGGGGTGTCGATCCGACACCGGACGGCAAGATCGTCTGGTTCGTCTGCGAGGGCTCGCCCCTCGGCGCAACAACCAAGTAGGTGGCAAGCTGTGACCATGCGAGCACCAAGAGCGAAGTTCTTCAATACCGCCGGACCTTGCGACCCCAGGCGCCACTACATACTGCCGCTCACGCCGCAGCTCTCGCAGGTGCGCGAGCTCATCGAGAGGGACTGCTACTTCGCGCTCCACGCGCCTCGCCAGACCGGCAAGACGACCGCGCTGCACACGCTGGAGGCCGAGCTGAACGCCGAGGGCGACACCGCCGCCCTGATGTTCTCCTGCGAGACCGCCAGGACGACCGGCGACGACCACGCCGCCGCGGAGGAGATCCTGCTGCACAAGCTCCGCGAGGCCGCCGCCTTGTCGACACTGCCCGAGGAACTGCTGCCGCCGAATCCCTGGCCCCAGGTAGCGCCGGGCAGCCGGTTCGGTGCGGCGCTGAGCGAATGGTGCCGCCGCAGCCGCCGCCGGGTAGTCCTGATTCTGGACGAGATCGACGCCCTCCACGGCGCCAGCCTGGTCAGCATTCTCAGCCAGCTTCGCGACGGCCACAACGCCCGGCATGAGGGCCGTCCCTTCCCTTCGTCCGTGGTGCTGTGCGGGCACCGCGACGTGCCCCACTACAAGGTCGCCTCGGGGGGCAACCGCGATTGGTCGAATCCGGCCGGCCCGTTCGCCATCATCACCGAGTCACTGCGGATGGGCGACTTCACCGCCGACCAGATCGCCGAACTGTACGACCAGCACAGCCAGGCGACCGGCCAAGCGTTCACCAAAGGCGCGGTGGACCGGGTCTTCAACCTGACCCAGGGCCAGCCCTGGCTGGTCAACGCCCTCGCCGACGAGATCACGTTCCGGATGGGGACGAGCGGCGCCATCGCCACCGCACATGTCGATGAGGCCAAGGAGCGGCTGATCCAGGAGCGGCCCGTCCACCTGGACGCTCTCATGGCGCGACTCTACGAGCCTCGGGTGGAACAGGTGATCCGCGCGATCATGGAGGGCACACTGCCGGGCGCGGACGCGTCCTTCGACGACGACGTCTCCTACGTTCGCGATCTGGGCCTTATCCGGAGAACCGGAGCACCGGAGATCGCAAACCCGATCTACCGACAGTTCCTGCTGCGGCACTCGCCCCTGTGCGCCGACCTGCTACGCCGGGAACAGCAGGGACCTTTCACCGACGAGAAGCTGGCCGAGGTCCGCACGAGGATCTTTGGGTCCCCAGACTCAATTGGTGGCAGACTGTGACCATGCCGCCACCCTGAGCAAGATATTTCAATACCACAGGTCCCTGCCTGGTCAACGGCGGCGGCTACCTCGACCGCGAGTACGCCGCCGGCACCAAACGCCTGGACGTGCTCGTTCGCTGGCCGTACAGCGGCCCGGAGGGCGACCGATTGATGCAACGCGAAGCCATGGAACTCAAGGTGTGGCGGCCAGGCGCGGACGATCCGAAGCCCGAGGGCCTGGCCCAGCTCGACCGCTACCTCGACCGGCTGACTCTGAACACCGGCGTCCTGGTCATCTTCGACCGCCGTCCCGAAGCCCCGCCTTGGAAGGAGCGCGGCGGCTTCGAGCAGGCGGCCACCCCTTCCGGCCGCCAAGTCACCGTCCTGCGCGTGTGACACCCAAACGGTCGATCACTCCGTGGCAAGCGTCTGCAGCAGGCGATCGAAGGCTGCGCCCTTTCCTGACGCCGGGCCGGGAGGCGGTCAGGTCGCCGCTTGCGACAGCTCCCAGCGCAGTTGAATCTCGCTCGGCGACTGCACCGGGAGGAACGCCGCCTCGCGCAGCCGCCGGTTGACCGGCGTGCCGGTGGCGTAGCCGCGCCCGCCGCTCGCGGTCGCCTCCAGACGAGTGGCCGCCAGGGTGAGGTGGGCGGCGTCGTACCGCAGCCGGGTGATCTCAAGGGGGTCGGCGGCGGCGGGCGCGTGCTGCGCCCGCCGCGCCCGTTCGGCGTAGTCGCCCAGCCGCGCGGTCGACTCCTCCAGATCGGGAACGAGGACGGCGGCGGCCTCGCCCTGGACGAGCCGGCGGGCCTCGTCCAGGGACCGGCGCGCCAGCCCCAGGCAGAACGCGGTCTGCAGCAGCAGGAGCACCGGCCGGGCACGCCGCACGAATCCGGCCAGGTCGTCGGTGACGACGTGCCCGGCGTCCACCCGGGCGCCGGTCAGGGTGATCGAGGACGAGGCGGTCGCGTTGAGCGCGAGCAATCGCCTGGGCGGGGCGACCGCGACACCGGGGTCACCGACGCGTACGACCGCGACGATGCGCCCCGCGCCGTCGCCGACCCGGGCCGGCAGCACGACCGCGGCCCCGGGGACCAGGTTGGAGGCCCACCTGATCGGGCCGTCCAGCCGGTACCCGCCGGCGTACGGCGTGGCGACGACGGGAACGGGACGCATGCCGGCCATCTCCTGCAGGGCGGCGGCCATCGCGGTGGAGCCGACCTCGGTGCCCGCGGCGAGTCCGGCCCGCAGCGGCCCGAGAGGGCCGCCGCTCCCGGCCTCGCGCAGGTACTCGATCACCATCCGGTGCGCCCAGAAGGAGAAGGCCGAGCTCAGGCACTCGCCGGCGATGACGTCGATCAGGGAGGCGACCTCCGCGACGCCGGTGTCCCCGGGACCGGCGTCCAGGCTGAGCAGGTTCCGCCGGCCGAGGTGGCGCAGCAGGTCGCGCGGGCCGATCGTGCCGTCGTCGCCCTGGTGGGGCGTCTCGTCCACGGACGCCGCCCGGCCGGCGAGGTGGGCGAGGACGTCGGGCAGGTGCTGCCGCCAGGCAGGCGCCATGACGGTCATCCTTCCTCCCCCTCGTTTCCGTGGCCGAGGGCGTAGAGGCGGCTGACCGGGGTGGAGACCGCGGCGCGTGCCCGGCGTACGGCGGACTCGTCGGGGGCGTCGTACAGGCACAGGCACTTGCTGGTGTCCTCGCGCACGTAGGTGCGCAGGAAGCTCACCTCGGGCACCTCCGCGTACAGCGGCGCCTTGGCCTTCTTGCGGGCGAGGTAGTCCTCCATCCCGATCTCGTCGGGGATGTCCCATTCCACCAGGTAATCGACCGTTCTCTTCGCCGACTTCACGTCGTCGAGGTCGGCGCCGACGAGCCGCACCTCGTCCGGGCCCGCGATCGCGGAGATCCCGGGCAGGGCTTCCAGATCGAGACGCAGGCCGGCGCACGAGGCGGCCTCGATGACGACGTAGACCGGGGACAGGTCTCTCGTCACCTGGGACTCGATCAGCTCGCCGCCCAGGCCGGCGGCCTGCCGGGCGACCTCGGCGATGGCGGCCTCCACGGCGGGCCGGTCGGCGGCGGTCGTGGTCAGTTCGATCAGATAGAGCGGCACAGGGCCTCCAGGCGTCGGTGGGGCCGGCCCCGTGCGCGACGGGGCGGATCTGACATAAGACAGTAAAACAGATCTGTCTTATGGGGAATACTCGGGTGTCATCCCCGGCTCCACCTGGCCGCCCCGGCATACACTCCTGGGATGGCCGCACTCCCCTCGCTCCGACCCGCCGACCGCCTCCTCGACGCCGCCACCCGTCTGTTCACGCTCCACGGCATCCGCGCGGTGGGCATCGACCAGGTCATCGCCGCGGCCGGAGTCGCCAAGTCGAGCCTGTATCAGGCGTTCGGCTCCAAGGAGGCGCTCGTGGTGGCCTACCTCGAACGCCAGGACGCCGCCGACCGGGCCGCCTACCGGGCCGCCGTGACGGGCGTCCGGGACGGGGTCGAGCGGGTGCTCACCTCGTTCGACCTGGCCATCGCCGGGGCGGGGCGGCGCTCGTACCGAGGCTGCCTCTATCTCAACGCGGCCACCGAGTTCCCCGAGCCCGGCCATCCGGTGGCGGAGGCGGTCGAGGCGCACCGCGCCTGGGTGCGCGCCCGGTGGTCGGAGGCGCTCGGCGACCGCGGCCCCGAGCGCGACTCCCTGGTCGCGCGGACCCAGGTCCTGTACGACGGCGGCATCGCCGGCGTCAAGTGCGCGCGCTCGACGGCGCCGATCGTCCTGGCGCGCGAGATGGCCGCCGGACTGCTGGGCGCGAATACGCCGGAGAACGCCTCTCGTTAAAAACCTTCTTGTCTGGTAGGTTTTGTGGGCGAGGCGATTCGGCGGCGTGCCGAGTCCGCCTGCCCGTTCACCGTGCGCGCCAGGACGACCGGCGCCGCCCACCGTGCCACCAGAGGACAGCCGTATGCAGCAGAAGATCGCCGAACTGGCCGGCGTCAGCGTCCGCTACGGACGGCACGACGTGCTGTCCGGCATCGACCTGCGGATCGAACAAGGAGAGTTCCTCGCCCTCGTCGGGCCGTCGGGAGCCGGGAAGTCGACCCTGCTGCGAGTGCTGTCCGGGCTTCAGGCGCCGACGTCGGGCACCGTCCACCGCCCCGAGGACGACGGCGGTGCGACCCGATCGGTCTTCCAGTACCCGCACCTGCTGCCATGGCGTACCGTCGCCCGCAACGTGCGCCTCGGCCTGGAGTACCGCGCCAACGGCGGCCGCCCGCTCGGCGGCAAGGAGGCCGCCGACCGGCGGGTGCGCGAGGTTCTGTCCGAGCTCGGCATCGGCGAGCTGGCCGGCCGCTACCCGGCCCAGCTCTCCGGAGGCCAGGCCCAGCGCGTCGCGGTGGCCCGCGCGGTCGTCGCCGGGCCCTCGCTGCTGCTCCTCGACGAGCCCTTCGGCGCGCTCGATCCGCTCACCAGGGCTGAGCTCCAGGACTGGCTCCGCTCGGTGCACACGACGCTCGGCCTGTCCACCGTGCTGGTCACCCACGACCTCGACGAGGCGCTGCTCCTCGGCGACCGGATCGGCCTCCTGCATCCCGGACCCGGTCCTCTGGAGCTGGTGACCTCTCCGGTGACGCGCCGCGAACAGCTCGCCGACGGCTCGGCGCGCAGGGAACTGCTCGCACGCTTCGGCTCCCCAGCCGAACGCGACGAGCTGAGCGGCCACGACGGCAAGGCACCTGACCCTCCCGCCGCGGCCTTGAGCGCCGGGATGGCGAGCACGCGGCGGGAGGCGCTGACCATCACCGGATCACTCGCCCTGCTCGCCGCCCCCGTCGTCGGATCCCTCCTGGGCACCGGCGACCGGACCGCCACCGCCGCCACCACCACCGCCGCCACCCCGGCGAGGCCCGGCGGTGCTGCGTCCGCGACGCTGCGCATCGGCTACCTGCCCATCACCGACGCCGCCCCGCTGCTGCTCGCTCACGACTCCGGCCAGTTCGGCAAGCGCGGCATCACCACCCCCGCCCCCGTGCTGTACCGGGGATGGGCACCTCTCGTCGAGGCCCTCCAGGGCGGCAACGTGGACATCGTCCACCTGCTGATGCCCCTCGCGATCCAGCTCCGCTACGACGCCGGCGTGCCGGTCAAGGTGCTGGCCTGGAATCACGCGAACGGCTCCGCCCTCACCGTCGCTAAGGACGTCGAGCGGGTGGAGGACCTGGCCGGCACGAAGGTCGCGGTCCCCGCGTGGTTCTCCGTCCACAACGTCGTGCTGCAGAAGCTGCTGCGCAAGGCGGGCATCAAGCCCGTGCTCGACACCGCGCCGAGCGCCCGGGACAGGACGACCCAGCTCGTCGTGATCCCCCCGGCCGACATGCCCACGGCGCTGCAGTCGGGCTCGATCTCCGGGTACATCGTCGCCGAGCCGTTCTGCGCCGCGGCCGAGGTTCTCGGCATCGGGAAGATCCTGCGCTTCACCGGCGACGTGTGGAAGGACCACGCGTGCTGCGTCACGGTCGTCCGCGAGCAGCTCGTACGCGACCGGCCGGACGTCGCGCTCCGGGCCACCGAGGCGATCATCGCCGCGCAGCTCGCCATCCGGGGCGACCGCGAGGGCGCCGCCCGCCGGCTGTCGGAGGGCCGCTACCTCCCGCAGCCGCTGCCCGCGCTGGAACGGACCTTCACCGCGCGAACCGACCCGGCCTACGTGTCGTCCGGAGCCGTCCGGCATCCCGAATGGGACTCGCGCCGCATCGACTTCCAGCCTCATCCCTATCCCGGCTACACCGGCGAGCTCGTACGCGCGATGAAGGAGACAGTCGTGGACGCGAACGTGACCTGGCTCGATGACCTCGATCCCGGGGAGGTGCACGGCGACCTCGTGGCCACCGACATCTCGGCGGCGGCGCTCGACGCCACCGGCGGGCTGAGCGCCTTCGGTGCGCCCAGGGTGCGCACGGAGGTCATCGAGCCGTGAAAGCGTCGGTCGACTTCCTGAGGCCCGAGGCCGCCGCGCCCGCGACGACAGCGGACCCGCACCGCCGCCGTCCCGCGATCTGGGCCGGCTGGCGGGCCGCCGTGGTGATCCTGGTGGTCCTGCTGTGGGGTCTCCTCGCGAACGTGATCTTCGCAGGGAACGCCGTGGTGTCCCGCATGGGTCCGGTCTCGGCGATCGGCGCGCTGGGCGGCATGCTCGTCGAGGAGGTCACGCTCTCGGCGGTGACCGCGTCGCTGGGACGCCTGCTGTCCGGCCTGCTGATCGCGACGGTGATCGGCGTGCCCCTGGGGCTGCTCTTCGGCTCCAGGGCCCTGGTCGAGTACGCAACCGCCCCGGTGGTCCAGTTCCTGCGCATGACCTCTCCGCTCGCCTGGGCGCCGCTCGTCATCGTCCTGCTCGGCTCGGACGACGCACCCGTGATCACCCTCATCGCCCTGGCCGCGCTGTGGCCGATCGTCCTCGGCGTCTCCTCGGGCAGGCGAGCGCTCGACCCCGGCGCGGCACTGGTCGCACGCTCCCTAGGGGCGACCCGCTGGGAGGTGGTCCGCAGCACGATCATCCCCGGGCTGGCCGGGCCGCTGCGGACCGCCCTGCGGGTGGCCCTCGGCATCGCCTGGGTGGTGCTGGTGCCCGCCGAGATGTTCGGCGTCTCCAACGGGCTCGGGTACGCGGTGCTCAACGCCCGCGACAACCTGGACTACGAGCGGCTGGCGGCGACGATGCTGCTCATCGGCGGGATCGGCTTCCTGCTCGACCGCGTGGTCGGCGCGGGCCGCGGCAAGCACGCGTGACCGCGGGCGCGCCGCCGGTGAGCCTGCTACGCCACCGGGGAAGATCGGCCGACCGGCGCGCTCCTGCCTAGGCCGCACCACCGGCGCGCTCCTACCTAGGCCGCACCACCGGCGCGTCTCGCCACGCAGGCGCTCATGACCGCGGCAGGAGCCGCCGTCGGGTGATGGTTCATGGCGAGCAGGGCCGGCCGCACCGCGCGCCGCCGGGCCGACGCGTCCGAACGGCGAGTTACGCCTGCGGCACAGCCCGCCCTGCAAGACGTGCGTCCTCATCGAGGCATACCTGGAGACGCCTCAGGGGCGTGGGCGGACCGCACGCGTTCAGTGCCGACGACCGACGGAGCGGGGCCTCACCCTTTGGCGGAGGGATTGACCCGGATGAGCGGGATCTCCCAGTGGGCGGCCCGGATGGGGTCCAGCATGGTGTCCGTGACGCCCGCGGTGAAGCGCTCGAACCCGAAGACCTTGAACAGCGCCTCGCGCCCGAACTTCGTGCTGTCGGCGACGAAGAACGCTTCGCTCGCGATCGAGCACATCTTGCGCTTGACCTCGGTGGCGTAGCTGGAGCTGGCGTAGATCCCGTCTTCCAGCACCGCCTCCGCGCCGAACACGGCGACGTTGACCCGCATGTTCTCGAGCTGTTGTAAAGACGTGGGGCCCCACATGGACGTGGTCGTCGGCAGGAGCTCACCGCCGATGAACACCAGGTTGTACTGGGGCTTGCGGGCGATCTCGAGAGCGATGAGCAGGTCGTGGGTCACCACGGTCAGGCGTGAACGGGACAGGTGGCGTGCCACCTCCAGGCACGTCGACCCGCCGTCGATGAGGATCGTCTGGTTCTCCAGCACCCGCTCGGCCATGGCCAGGCCGATCGCCTGCTTCTCCTGCTGTTGCGGCACCGCTCCCTGACTCGGCGGGGGAACGCTCACGGGAACGGCGCCACCGTGGGTGCGGTTGATCGTGCCGGTGGTGGCCAGGTGTTCGAGATCCCGACGGATCGTGGAGGCATCGACACCGAACTGCCGAGCCAACGAGGCGACACTCTGGAAGCCGTGCTCCTGGAGGAGCTCGACTATGCGTTCCCGACGTCCCATCCAACCCCCTCCATCGGATCGCGAGCATAACGCGGGTCCGCCTGATGCGCGATTCCGTGCAGGACTTTACACGTAAGCGTGTGGAAACCTCCTGGAAACTATCGACATATGCTCATGTAACACCTAGTCTGTGCCCAGCTCAAGGTAATGATGCACGGAATCAGGATCCGTACGCACGGGAGACGGCATGAAGCGGAAGCGCACACCAGTAGTCGTGGCCACCGGGCTCTTGGCCCTGTCGGTGACAGCCTGCGGCACCGTGAACGACGGAGCCGAAAGCGGCGAGAGCTCCACCGCCCGCGCCTCCGCCTCGGACACCACGATGGTCACCGTTGTCAAGGTCAAGGGCATCGCGTGGTTCGACCGGATGGATGAGGGCGTCAAGGCCTACGGGCAGGAGAAGGGCATCGACACCCGCACCGAAGGCGGTGACGACGTCAGCCCTGAGAAGCAGATCCAGATCATCCAGAACCTCATCGCCCAGCAGCCGACGGCGATCACCGTCGTGCCGAACTCTCCGGAAGCCCTCAGCAGCGTGCTGACCCAGGCCAAGGCCAAGGGCATCATCACCGTCGCGCACGAGGCGACCGGCATCAAGAACGTGGACGTGGACATCGAGGCGTTCGACAACGCCGTCTACGGCGAGAAGATCATGAAGAGCCTTGGCGACTGCATGGGCGGCAAGGGCGAGTACGTGCAGTTCGTCGGCGGACTGACCGCCAAGACGCACATGGAGTGGGTCGGCGCCGCGGAGAAGTTCCAGCAGGCGAACTTCCCCGGGATGAAGCGGGTCGAGGACCCGATCGAGAGCACCGACAACGAGACCGCCGCCTACCAGAAGGCCAAGGAGATCCTCGCGAAGCACCCGAACATCAAGGGCTTCCAGGGCTCGGCCGGCAACGACGTCCCCGGCATCGCCCGCGCCGTCGAGGAGGCCGGCAAGGAGAAGGACGTGTGCGTCATGGGCACGTCGATCCCCTCAGCCGCGTCGAAGTACCTCGCCACCGGCTCCATCGACAAGATCTTCTTCTGGGACCCCGCGCAGGCGGGCAAGGCACAGCTCGAGATCGCGCGCATCCTCTCCACCGGCGGGAAGATCGAGCCCGGAACGGACCTCGGCATCGAGGGTTACCGCAACCTCACGAAGCTCGACGGTTACGACAACGTCTTCCTCGGTGACGCCGCGATCGAGGCGGATGCCGAAACCGCCAAGAAGTACGACTTCTGATCGCAGAAGGGGGTCCAGGGCACGCTCGCCGGACCCCAGTGGAAAGGCGCCTCCCCATGTCCCCTGCAACTCCCCCGCCCGTCCTCGCAGTGCGGGACATCGTCAAGACCTATGGCGGTGTCACCGCACTCAACGGTGTCTCGCTCGACGTGCTGCCCGGCGAAGTGCTCTGCCTGGCCGGCGAGAACGGCAGCGGCAAGTCGACCCTCATCAAGATCATATCTGGTGTGGAGCGGCCCGACTCGGGCGAGATCGTCATCGACGGAACCGGTTATCGGTCGATGAATCCGACGGACGCCATCAAGCGCGGCATCCAGGTGATCTATCAGGACTTCTCCCTGTTCCCGAACCTCAGTGTCGCCGAGAACATCGTCCTGACCTCGGCCGTCGCCGATCGGCGGCGTCTCTACAGCGGACGCGCCGCCCAGGCCGCCGCGCAGGCGATCGTCGACGATCTCGGGTTCGACGTCGATCTCGACGCCGACGTCGAGCAGTTGTCCGTCGCGGACAAGCAGCTGACCGCGATCTGCCGGGCGCTCGTCAACGACGCCCGCGTGCTGATCATGGACGAGCCCACGACCGCGCTCACCCACACCGAGGTGGACCGGCTCTTCACCGTCGTCGAGCGGCTGCGCTCCCGCGGCGTGGCCCTCATCTTCGTCTCCCACAAGCTGGACGAAGTACTGCGGATCTCGCAAAGGGTCACCGTGCTCCGCTCCGGCGAGCACGTCATCACCGGCGACGCGGCCGACCTCGACTCCAAAGCCATCACCCGGTACATGACTGGCCGGGAGCTCGACGAGTCCCGGCAGGTGACGGATCTGGGGCCGGATGCCGGCGTCGTGCTCGAAGTCGAGCGGCTCGGGCTGCGCGGCGCGTACCAGGACGTCTCCTTCTCCGTGCGGCGCGGGGAGATCCTCGGCGTCACCGGGCTGCTCGGATCCGGGCGTACGGAGATCGCCGAGTCCCTCTTCGGCGCCCTGCCGCACGACACCGGCACCGTCAAGGTCGACGGCAAGGCGGTCCGGCTGCGCTCGATCCGCGACGCCATCGGCGCGGGGATCGGCTACGTGCCCGAGGACCGGCTCACCGAAGGGCTGTTCCTCGACAAGTCGATCTCCGACAACATCATCGCCGGCTCGCCCGACCAGCACAGGAACCGCGCCTGGATGCTGAACCGGCGTGCCATGCGCAAGACGATCGACGGCCTGTTCAAGCGGCTGCGCGTCAAGGCGCCGGACACCCGCGCTCCGGTGAGGTCGCTCTCCGGCGGCAACGCGCAGCGTGTGGTGCTCGCCAAATGGCTGGCCCGCCGTCCCCGCGTCCTCATACTCAACGGCCCCACCGTCGGGGTGGACGTCGGGTCCAAGGCGGAGATCCTCGCCATCCTCCGTGCTGAGGCCGCCGAAGGAAGGGGCGTCCTGGTCATCTCCGACGACGCCCCCGAGCTCGTGGCGTGCTGCCACCGCGTCCTCGTCGTGCGCCACGGGCGCATCGCCGAGATCCTCCAGGAAGGCGAGGTCACTGTGGAGGCGATCCGGGAGAAGGTGGCCGCATGAGCGCCCAGGGCTCGGTCCTGCGCCGGCTGCGAGGACCCAACAACGAGGGCGTCCTCGCGATCGTCCTGGTGCTGGTCATCGTGGGCATGTCGATCGCGAATCCCGCCTTCTTCACGCTCCCGACCGCCTTCAGCATCCTGCGCAGTTCGATCGTGCCGCTGATCATGGCTCTCGGCGTGCTGATGGTGATCATCTCGGGCGGCATCGACGTGTCGTTCGCGGCGATCGCGGTCTTCGCGGCCTACACGACGGTGACCGTGTTCGGCGGCGACCCGCTCGGGCTCGGCCTGGCCGGGGCGTTCGCGGCCGCGCTGCTCATCGGGGCGGGACTGGGGTCGGTCAACGGCTTCCTGATCTCCAGGTTCCGGCTGCCCACACTGATCGTCACCCTGGGCACCCAGGGCGTCTTCAACGGCATCCTGCTCGCCTACGTCGGCTCGCGGTACATCGCCAACCTGCCCGAGCCGATGGCGGCGATCTCGACGACGAACCTCATCGAGGTCACCACCTCGGGCGGACGCGCGTACCTGCACCTCCTGGTGATCCCGGCCATCGTGCTGGCGCTCGCGCTCAGCGTCGTGCTGCGGCGCACGATGTTCGGCAGGAGCATCTACGCGATCGGCGGCGACCTCGACGCGGCACGCCGCTCCGGCATCCGGGTGACGCGCACCCAGCTCGTGGTCTACGTGATCGTCGGCATGATGGCCGCGGTCGCCGGCATGATCTACATGATCATGGGGCGCAGCGCGAACCCCCATGAGCTCGTCGGCACCGAGCTCGACATCATCGCGGCCGTGGTCCTCGGCGGCGCGTCGATCTTCGGAGGCCGCGGCTCGGTGCTCGGGACCGTCCTCGGCGTCCTGCTGATCCAGGTGATCAACAACAGTCTCACCCTCGCCGGCGTGCCCAGCGCATGGCAGCGCACCGCCGTCGGCGTCCTGCTCGTCATCGGCGTCGGGGTGCAGGCGCTCGCCGCCAGAGGAACCAGGAAGGCCCGGAGCCGGGTCAAGATCAACAGCGGGCAGGAGGTGACGGCATGAAGACCACCCCACTGGAGCAAGGCCCGCTGGGCAAGCTGAACAGCACCGTCGACAACGGCTGGGCCCGTCTGCTCGACCGGATCTCGCCGCAGGGCGGGGCGCGGCGCATGCTCATCCTGCTGATCATCGCCTTCGCGCTCTTCTCGGTGCTCAAGCCGTCCGTGTTCCTGAGCTCGACGAACCTGCAGAACATCGCGCTCTCCGCACCGGAGATCGGCGTGATCTCGCTGGCGATGATGCTGGCGATGCTCACCGGCGGCATCGACCTGTCGCTCGTGTCGATCGCGAACCTGTCCGCGATCACCATGTCGACGCTGTTCACGACGATCGCCGCGGGAGATCCGGCCCAGGCCGAGCAGCTCGCCCCGGTCATCGTGCTCGCCGGCCTCGCCGTCGGGCTGGCGGGCGGCTTCGTCAACGGCCTGCTCGTCTCGGGCCTCGGCATCACCCCGATCCTGGCCACGCTCGGCACGATGCAGATCTACAACGGCATCGCGGTCGCCTGGACCGGAGGCAAGACGCTGTCCGGATCGCCGTCGGCTCTGACCAACCTGGGGCTGTCGACCATCGGCGGCGTCCCGCTGTTGTTCGTCATCTTCGTGCTCGTCGCCATCGCGTTCGGCGTCCTCGTCACCCGCACGCCCCTCGGACTGCGGATCCAGTTGCAGGGCGCCAACCCGACCGCCGCCCGCTACTCGGGCATCGCCACCCGCCGGATCCTGCTCAACACCTACGTTCTCACCGGCTTGCTCGGCGGCATCGCCGGCATCCTGTTCATCGCCCGCAACCCGACGGCCTCCGCCGACTACGGCGCGTCGTACGTGCTGCTCGTCATCGTGATCGCCGTGCTCGGCGGGACCAACCCCAACGGCGGCTTCGCCTCCGTCCTCGGCGTCGTGCTGGCCACCCTGACGCTGCAGATCGTGTCGAGCGGATTCACCGCGATGCGGATGTCCGCCTACGAGTACGCGATCGCGCAGGGGGTCATCCTCATCGCCGTCATGATCTACGACGAGGTGCGCCGGCGATGGACCAGGCCCGTGCGCCGGCGACTCGCCCGGCGCGCAAGCACGTGATGTCGGCACTCTCGTACTCACCTGGAAGGTAGAAGCGTGAAGAAGATCATAAACAAGCCTGGTGACTTCGTCGACGAGATGATCGAGGGCATCGTCCTGGCTCATCCCGATCTGGTGAAGAACCCCGGCGACGACCGCCGGATCCTGGTCCGGGCCGACGCGCCGGTCACCGGCAAGGTGGGCATCGTCACCGGCGGCGGCTCGGGCCACCTGCCGCTGTTCAAGGGCTATGTCGGGCGAGGGCTCTGCTCGGGAGTGGCGATCGGGAACGTCTTCAGCTCGCCCAGTTCCCAGCAGTGCTTCGAGGCCACGAAGGCGGTCGACGGCGGAGCCGGCGTGCTGTACCTGTACGGCAACTACGGCGGCGACGTCTTCAACTTCGACCTCGCCGCCGACCTCGCCGAACTCGAGGACATCGAGACCCGCACGGTGCTGGGCCGCGACGACGTCGCCAGCCAGCCGAAGGAGCGCAAGCACGAGCGACGCGGCGTGGCCGGGATCATGTTCGCCTACAAGGCCGCCGGCGCCGCGGCCGAGCGCGGCGACAGCCTCGACCAGGTCGCGGCGGTCGCGGAGGACGTCGTCGAGCACACCGCCACCATGGGCATCGGCCTGTCCCCGACGGTCATGCCCACCACCGGAGAGCCGAGCTTCACCCTCGCCGAAGGCGAGATGGAGATCGGCATCGGCATCCACGGCGAGCCCGGCATCCACCGGGGCCCGCTCGAAACGGCGGACGAGATCACCGACCGGATCATCGGCGCGCTCGTCGAGGACCTGGACCTGGTCTCGGGCGATCGCGTGGCCGTCCTGGTCAACGGCCTCGGCGCCACGCCCCTCGAAGAGCTCTACGTCATCTACCGCCGGGCGCACCAGGTGCTGTCGGAGCGCGGTCTGTCGATCGAGAAGAAGTACGTGGGCGAGTACGCCACCAGCCTGGAGATGGCCGGAGCCTCGATCTCCCTGCTCAAGCTCGACGACGCCCGCCTCGAACTTCTCAACGCGCCGGCGTCCTCGCCGTTCTTCCTGGAGGTCTGAAACCATGCGCTCGGCAGAGCTGATCGACACCATCAAGCGCAGCCTGTCGCAGCTCATCGGCGTAGCCGACGAACTGCGTGACCTCGACCAGGCACTGGGCGACGGTGACCTCGGCATCACCGTCTCGCTGGGGGCCGCCGCGGTCATCGAGGCGCTGGACACGGTTCCCGAGGACATCACGCCGGCGGAGATCGCCCGCACCTGCGCGAAGGCCTTCGCCAACGCCAACCCCTCGACGCTCGCCGCCCTCGTCGCGGGGGGCCTGCTCGCGGGATCGAAGACGTGGGCGGACGTCGAGGACGTCGACGTGTCGGCCGCCGCCAGGTTCGTCCGCGCGGCCGGCGACAACATCGCCCAGCGCGGCAAGACCCAGCTCGGTGACAAGACGATCGTCGACGTCATCCTGCCCGCCGCCGACGCTCTGAGCGCCGCCACCACCGGCGCCGCCGGCCTGGACGCGGCCACTGCCGTCGCCGAGAAGGCCGTCATCGAGACCCGCGCTCTGCAGTCCCGGCGCGGGCGCGCGGCCTGGCTGCAGGAACGCAGCATCGGCCTGCAGGACCCCGGCGCGACCGCCATGTGGCGGTTCCTGCAGAGCTGGCAGCAGGCCACCTCGTCTCGATGACCCGCGACGGGCGCGGGTGACACCGCTGCGGGAGCACACCGCGCTCGTCAAGAAGCCTGCTCACGAAGGACTGCGGCCGGTGCGGCCGGGGCCGGCGGACCCGCCGCGCGCTGGGTCGAGCCGGCCCTTCGGCATGCCGTGCGTCAGCATCGCCCCCCACTTGGACGAACGGTCCTCCAACGCGGGCGGCCCGGCCCGGCCCAGCGCCGCCTCCGCCCCCGCCCCCGCCTCCGCGCAGCTCCGTGAGCCGGCCCGCCCCGAAGGCGAGGGGCGGGCAATCCGGGAATTCCACGTACGGCTCGCCCCGCCACAGCCGCCGGAACCTCGGCGCGTCGATCTCCTCGTCGACGGCGTCCAGAGAGTAGGCGTGCCGGTGGCCGGCACAGCCCGAGCGCAGCGCTCGCCTCCCTGCCTGTTCAGGATCATCACCCAATGATGCGGTGGACCGCGCCTTCATGCCACGCTTAACATCTAAATCATATACAGGTAGCATCTGTCCTGACGGCGATCCCACTCCAGCGAGGAGAACCCGGACAAAGATGACGGACTGGCAGCTTCTAGCCCCGGACGAGGACAGCCTCGCCCTCGCCGACACCGCCCGCGCCCAGTTCCGATCGCTGCGTGGCCCGGCGGTCATGCGGGCCGCGCTCGACGGCGGCGAGCCGGGCGGGTGGGAGACGGTCGCGGACGGCGGTTACGCCGACATCGGGATACCCGAGGAGCTCGGCGGGATCGGCCGGATGATCGACCTGGTGGTCATGCTCGAAGAAGCCGGGCGCGCCCTGCTCACCGCTCCCCTGCTGGCGTCGGCGCTCGCGTTCCGTACGCAGGTCGCGGCCGGGGTGCATCGGGAGGAGTTCCGGCGGGCGCCCGCGGGCTTCGGGATCGCCGAAGGGGTGGTCGACGGGGACGGCCGGTGCCGCGTCGAGCGGGTGCACGTTCTGGGCGGCCATGGCGCCGCCGCGTTCACCCTGGTCGTGAAGGGCCCGGAGCGGGCGTGGGTCGTCGTGGTCGATCCGGGGGCCGAGGGGGTCGAGGCGGTGGGGCAGGAGACCCTGATCGATCCGTCCCGGCCGCTCCCGGCCTTCCGGCTCGGGCACGAGGCGGGCGTGGCCGCTGCCGAGTGGCGGGAGTCGACGCTCGGCGATCTGGAACGGGTGCTGGCGGGGGCTCGGGTCTGTGTCGCCGCCGACCTGGCCGGGATCGCCGCGGGCGCCCTGGACGGGGCCGTCGAGCATGTGCTCCAGCGCAGGCAGTTCGGGCGGGCGCTCGGCGCCTTCCAGGCGGTCAAGCATCAGCTGGCGGACGCCTACACGGCGGTCGAGCGGGCTCGCAGTCTCGTCTACGGCGCGGCCCTGAGCCTGACCGCCCGGGACTGTCTGCTGGCCAACGCGGTCGCCGCCGAGACCGCCGTGCGGGTCACGTCGCTGTTCACCCAGCTCATGGGCGCCATGGGGGTCACCTTCGAGGCGGACTGCCACCTGTTCCTGCGGCGCGCCCACCAGACGGCCGGCCTGCTCGGGGAGCCGGACGCCCTCTACCTGGCGGCGGCGCGGATCGAAAGGCGGATCTCCCGATGACGGATGTGACCTCCGAGTTCGAGGCGTTCCTCGACGGCTTCCTGCCCGCGGACTACGCGGAGAACTACCGGCGTCACCGCCGCGACGTGAAGCTCCGTACCGAGTACCAGGCCGCCGCGTTCGACGCGGGCTGGCTGATCCCCGAATGGGACCGGGGCGAGGGCGGGCGCGGCCTGAGCGTCCCCGACGCGCTGGCCGTCAAGCTCGCCGGCGCGCGCCGCCGGGTGCCGCGGCTGATGAACATCCAGGGCGCCGGGGTCGCGGCGCCGGCCATCAGGTCGTACGGCACCGCCGCCCAGCGGGAGCGGCTGCTGCGGCCGGCCGCGCGCGGGGACGAGTGGTGGGCGCTCGGCATGTCGGAGCCCGGCGCCGGGTCCGATCTCGCCGCGCTGCGCACGACGGCGACGCTCGCCGACGGCGTGTTCACCGTCAACGGGCAGAAGGTGTGGACGACGCAGGCGGACGAGGCCCGGTGGTGCGCGCTGTACGTCCGCACCGACCCGGAGGCCAGGCCGCACCGCGGCATCTCCTGCCTGATCCTCGACCTGCGCAGCCCCGGGGTGGAGGTCCGGCCGATCCGCACCGCCGGGCCGGCGGTCGAGTCCTTCTGCGAGGTCTTCCTCGACGACGTGAAGGTGCCGGAGGACGCGCTGCTGGGCCCGCTGCACGGCGGCTGGGGCGTGGCCATGTCCAGCCTCGAACACGAGCGGGACATGATCTGGATCAACACCTGGCTGGAGACCACCCGCGCGCTGGAGCCCACGCTGACGGCGCCGGAGCTGTCGGAGCACCAGCTCGTCCGGCTGGGCCGGTCGCTGGCGGACGCGGAGGGGGTGCGGCTGACCGGGCTGCGGACCGCTGCTCAGCGGTGGGCGGGCCTGCCGTCCCCCGCGTCGTCGATCCTCAAGCTGCTCGGCTCGGAGTCGGTGCAGCGCGCGGCCCTGCTGTCGCTGGAGAGCGCCGGGGCGCGGGCGTTCGACGACCCCGCGCTCTTCGACGAGCGGCTCGAATCGCTGGCCGCCACCATCTACGGCGGCACGTCGGAAATCCAACGCAACATCATCGCGGAGCGTACGCTCGGACTACCGAAAGGCACGCCATGACAGAGACCCACCCCCTGCTGGGCAGGACAGCCGTCGTGTCCGGAGCCGGACGCGGACTCGGCCGGGCGATCTCCACCGCGCTCGCCGGGGCGGGCGCCGTGGTGTGCGGCGTCTCCCGCAACGCCGAGGAGCTGGAGAGCCTCGCGGCGGAGATCAAGGCCGCGGGCGGCCAGGCGTACGCGTTCCCGGCCGACATCCGCAGCCCCGCCGATCTCGACCGGCTGCGCGACGCGGTGCTGGCCGAGGTCGGCGGCGTCGACATCCTGGTGAACAACGCCGGCAACCTGGTGAAGCGGCCGGTCGTCCCGCTGCCCGTGGACGAGGCGTCCGGGGAGAAGGTGGGGCAGCCGGGCTCGGGGCCGGCGAGTGTCGCCATGACCGACGAGGAGTGGGACTCGGTGCTGGACACGCACGTCCGCGGGTCGCTCCACCTCGTGAGATCATTTGTGCCGGGGATGCTGGAGCGGAGGCGCGGCCGGGTGATCAACATCGCGTCGAGCAGCGTCGCCCGGTCGGCCAACCTGACGGTGAGCTACCAGGTCGCCAAGGGTGCCATCACCCAGCTCACCCGGGCGCTCGCCAAGGAGTGGGCGGCCTTCGGCGTCACCGTCAACACCATCGCGCCGGGGCACTTCCGCACCAGCATGACGCAGGCTCTTCACGACAGTCCAGAAGGTCAGGCCTGGTTGAAGGAGCGCATCCCGATGCGGCGCACCGGCGATCCCAGGGAGCTGGGGGCGCTGGCCGTCCATCTGTCGGGGGACCTCGCTTCGTTCATCACCGGCCAGACCATCTTCATCGACGGCGGTGAAACACTCTGATGACCGAGTCCGAGATCCCACCACGCCCCCGCCGCATGCCGTTGCGGACACCGCGGGTGGCCGAGGCCCTGGCGGCGCAGCTCAGGCTGCGCATCCTGGAAGGTGATCTCGCCGACGGGGCGGAGCTGCCCACGGAGCCGGTGCTGCTCCAGGAGTACCCGGTCAGCCGGCCGAGCCTGCGCGAGGCGTTCCGCATCCTGGAGACGGAGGGGCTGGTGGTGGTCCGCCGCGGCAAGCGCGGCGGCACCGTCATCAAGGCCCCGGCCCCCGGGTCGGCCGCGTACCACATGGGGCTGCTGCTGCACGCGCGTGCCACCCCCATGCGGGACCTGGCGGCGGCCCGCAACCTGCTGGAGCCGCTGTGCGCGGAGCACGCGGCGGGCCGCGACGACCACGAGGCGGTCGCCGTACGGCTGCGGCAGCTCAACGAGGAGGCCGCGCAGGTCGTGGAGGACGGGCCGGCGTTCACCGGGGCGTCGGTCAGGTTCCACGAGGGGCTGGTGGACGCGGCCGGCAACGAGACGCTCCGGGTGGTCGTCGGGATGCTGGAGAGCGTCTGGAGCGTACAGGAGCGGGGGTGGGCCCGCCGGGCCTCCGACGAGGCGAGCTACCCGCCGGTGGACCGGCGGCACGCGGTGCTGCGGGCGCACGGCGCCATCGAGAAGGCCATCGGGGCGGGGGACGCGGCGCTGGCCGGCAAGCTCATGCGGGCGCATCTGGAGGCGTCGCAGCTGTACGTCGCCTCGGACGACGCGCCGCCCGTCCAGGTGCTGGACGAGTACGGCAACCCGCGCATGGACGGCCGCGACTGATCCGGTGAAAGGCCGGCCAGGACCTGGCCGGCCTTCGCGCTACCGCCAGGCGGCCACCGGGTAGACGCCGTCGAACCCCTCCGCCGCGACGGCCCGCGCCAGCAGCCCGGTCGAGGCGATCCGCCCGGCCGGCCGGTGCAGCACGCTCTGCAGGTGGCGGTCGAGCACGGTGAGGTCGTGCTCCTCGCACAGGCCCATGGCGCCCATCACCTGGTGCCCGTTGGCCAGCACCGTGTTCGCCGCCTCGATCATCTGCACCCGCAGCGCCAGCAGGTCGGCCGAGCGCGCCTCGCCCCGGCGGACCAGCCACCACGCGTGCAGCGCCAGCTCCTCCAGCCCGTCGAGCGCGAGGGACAGGTCCGCGACGCGCCACCGGATCTCGCCGAACTTGCCGATCGGCTTGCCGAACTGCTGCCGGTCCCTCGCGTGCGTCACCGCCCGTTCGGCGGCGGTGGCGAGCGCGCCGGCGACCCAGAAGGCGTCGAGCAGCAGGCGCATCGCCGTGACCCGCGCCGCGTCCACGCCCGGCACCTCGGCGCCGAGGACGACGCCGGACGCGAACGGGTCCAGCGGCGCCGGGCGCGGCGCTCCGGCCGTCACCCGGCGGGCGACGCCCCGGTCCAGGTCGACGGCGACGGCGTCGCGCAGCAGGTCCGCGTGGTCGAGCCGGTGGGCGTTCCCCGAGATCAGGTGGACGCCGCCGACGTCGCCGCGCAGGTCCGCGGGGACGGCCAGCTCGTGCGCCAGCGGCCAGGGCAGCACGACGGCGCCCGCCGCCCGGACCGCCAGCATGACGGCGGCCGACTCGTCCTCGTCGCCCCACGGGTCGAGGCCGCGCAGGTCGAGCCGGTCGAGGGCGGGCGCGACGAGCGCCTCGCGCCGGGTCCGGTCCGCCTCGGCGGCGCGCGCGAGGTCCACCCCGCCCAGGGCGTCGAAGGCCCTGGTCACGCTCTCCTGGTAGGCGACGGCCGCCTGTGGCCAGTCACGACGCACGCCGGTCCCCCTCGATCGAGGAGCGGGCGACGAGCATGCGCTGCACCTCGATGGTGCCGGAGGCGATGGTCGCGGAACGGGCGTACCGGAAGACGTCCTCGACGTGGCCGAGCAGGCCGGCCGACGGGTCGGGAACGAGGGCGTCGGCGCCGGAGAGGTCGAGAGCCAGCGCGGCCACCTCCTGGTCGAGTTGGATGGAGGCCAGCCGCGCGATGGAGGCCTCCCTGTCGGTGAGCCGGCCGGCGTCGTTCAGCGCGACGGCGCGGTAGTTGAGCAGCCTGGCCACCCGGGCGTGCACCAGGGCGCGGGCGTACTCGTGCAGGGCGGCCGGTTCGGTCAGGGACGGGTGGCCGGCCAGCGCGGCGAGCACCCGCTCGTCGCGGGCGTACCGGGAGATGCCGATCCGCTCGTGCTTCATGACCCGCCGGATGACGTCCCAGCCGCGGCCGACCTCGCCGAGCACCGCGCCGGGGGCGACCCGTACGTCGTCGAAGAACACCTCGTTGAGGTGCTGCTCCCCCATGATCGAGTCGATCGGGACGACCCGGATGCCGGGCGAGTCCATCGGCACCAGGAAGATGGTGATGCCGTCGTGCTTGGCCGCGCCCCTGCCGGTGCGGGCGGCGAGGAAGCACCATTGCGCGAGTCCCGCGTACGAGGTCCAGATCTTCTGGCCGTTCAGCACCCACTCACCGTCGTGGAGCTCGGCGGCGAGCTGCAGCGAGGCGAGGTCGGAGCCGGCGCCGGGTTCGCTGAACCCCTGGCACCACACGGCCTGGCCGGAGGAGATGGCCGGCAGGTGCAGGGCCTTCTGCTCCGGCGTGCCGACCTCCATGATCACCGGTCCGACCCAGTTCAGGCCCATGTACTGCGGTCCGCGGGGTTCGAAGTGCGCCCACATCTCCTCCCGCAGGACGGCCTGCTGCCAGATGTCGGTGCCGGCGCCCCCGTACTCCTCGGGCCAGCTGAGCGTGAGGAGCTGCTCCTCGGCGAGACGCTCGACGACCCTGGTCACCACCGACTGGACCGCCGGGTCCGGCGAGAACGACGTCGTCCAGTCGTCGGGGAGGAGCTCCGCCAGCAGGGCGCGCAGGCGGACGCGCAACGCGTCCGCCCGCGTTCCCAGCCGGAGATCCACTGAGGTCTCCTCGGGCATTACTCCCCCGCACTCACGGCGGCTTCGACACACTTGCCGTCCGGGCACGGCTGAGCGGGTACGAAGACGCCGAGCTGGTCGGCATCGATGCCGATGCGCTTGTCGGGACCGAAGGTGTACGTGCCGTTGGCGCCCTTGAAGGTCCCCCCGGAGACGAGCGCCTTCTTGATCGCGTCGGGCTCGGTGGACTTGGCCTGCTGCGCCGCCTGGGTCACCAGCAGCGCCCAGTCGAAGGAGACCGCGCCCACCGAGTCGAGGGCGTTGAACTCGGTCTTGCCCTTGGCCTTGAGGTAGAGCTTGACGAAGTCCGCCGTGATCGAGTTGTCGCCGGTCGAGGACGACAGGAACGTCTTGGCGATGGGCCCGGCGGCGAGGGTCTTCTTCATGCCCTCCGGGATGAGCTCGGTGGTCGCCGGGTCGCCGATGCCGAGCACCGCGGACATCTGCGGGTTCCAGCCGATCTTGTTCAGGCTGGACATGGTGGCGACCAGCGGGGCGCCGTACGACCAGACGATGAGCGACTCGGCGCCCGCGTCCTTGAGCTTGTTGAGCTGCGCGGTCACGTCCGAGGCGGTGTTCGGGAAGCTCTCCTGCACGATCTTGACGTCGGGGAACTGGCTCTGCGCGATGGCGAGCGTGTCCTTGGTCTGCGAGGTGCCGAAGGCCGAGGAGTCGTCGAGCACGGCGACCGTCTTGCCGGCCGAGGCCGCGTACGACAGCAGCGGCGTGATCGAGGTCTCGCCGGAGGTGCCGGCACCGGTGCTGAAGGCATACTTGTACCGCTTGGAGTCGCCGACGTCGGCGGCGATCGAGCCGATGCCGCCGGCGGTGTCGCCGGGCACCTTCACCTGGTTGAGCACGTCCTGGACGGGCGGGAACGCCTCGGTGGTGAAGTAGAGCGCGGACACGCCGTCCTGGGCGAGCGCCCGGGTGGCGGCGACGGCCGCGGTCGGCTCGCCCTTGGTGTCGCGCTGCTCGATCACGATCTTCGTGCCGGGGTTGTGCTGCTCGACGTACTCGGCGCCGGCCTTGAGCCCGGCCAGCGAGTTCTGGCCGCTCGGGGAGAGCGGGCCGGTGAGCGCCCCGACGAAACCGATCTTGATGGTGGTGCCTTCGGCGGCGTCGCCGGAGGATCCGCCGTCGCCGCACGCGGCGAGCGCGAGCAGCGCCACGCACACCACGGCTGTGCCCGTTGTGGCACGTTTCCTCATGGGGGTGTCCTTCCTGGGGGGTTTTCGCGGGGGGTGGTGGGGGTGGGTCAGGAGAGGTAGGCGGCCTGCAGCAGGTCGGGCAGGTCCGGGTCGGCGCCGCGCACCCGGTGCGCGACGTGCCCGTGCCGCAGCACCACGACGTCGGCCTCCAGCTTCTGGGCGACCTCGACCCGCTGTTCGACCAGCAGGACGGCGAACCCGGCGTCCCGCAGGTCGGCGAGGATCTCGATGGTCCGGCCGACCAGCTTGGGCGACAGGCCGTTCGTGGGCTCGTCCAGCATGATCACGCGGGGTCCGCCGGCCACCGCGCGGGCGATGGCGAGCATCTGCTGCTGGCCGCCGGACAGGCCGCCCGCGAGGCGCCGCTCCATCGGGCGCAGTTCGGGCAGCAGGTCGAGCGGGTCGAGTTCGGCCTTGCGGGCGGCGCGGGCGGCGGCGACCCGGAGGTTCT
Source organism: Nonomuraea sp. LP-02 (assembly GCF_036289125.1). Lineage (NCBI taxonomy): Bacteria > Bacillati > Actinomycetota > Actinomycetes > Streptosporangiales > Streptosporangiaceae > Nonomuraea > Nonomuraea sp. LP-02. The sequence goes on from NZ_JAXCLK010000001.1 coordinate 3,609,295, forward strand.
CGGCGACGGACAGGCTCTTGAACACGTGCCGGCCCTCCAGCACGTGGCCGAGCCCGGCCCTGGCCCGCCTGCTCGCGGGGAGGTTGTCGAGGCGCAGGTCGTCCAGCCAGATCCCGCCGGTGGCGGACTCCAGCCCGCCGATGCCGCGCAGCGTGGAGGTCTTCCCCGCGCCGTTGGCGCCCAGCAGGGCCAGGCAGGTGCCGGGCTCGACGGTGAGTGACAGGTCCTCGACGGCGGTGACGCCGCCGTACCGGACGCTGAGTGCGTCCACCTTGAGCCGGCCGCCGTTCACGCGACCCCCATGTACGCGGCGCGGACGCTGTCCACGTCGTGCAGGTCCCCGGGCTCGCCCTCCCACAGCACCTTGCCGAGGTCGAGGACGACGACCCGGTCGACCAGGCGGCTGATCATGTCCAGATGGTGTTCGACGATCACGACGGCCACTCCCGCTGCGGCGACGTCACTGACGACGCGCTCGAATCCTTCGATCTCCGTGGCCGACAGCCCGGCCGCGGGCTCGTCCAGGAGGAGGACCTCCGGACAGGTGCCGAGTGCCATGGCGGCCTCCAGGAAGCGGAGCCGGCCGTGGCTCATCTCCCTGCTCTCCCGCATGCCGGCGGCCGGGTCGTGCGGGTCGAGGCCGCCGAGCTCCAGCAGGGTGAGCGCGCCGCGCCGGCAGGCGTCCCGCATCGCCTCGTCGCGTTCCCCGTGGACGGCCGGGAGCGCCAGGTGCTCCTCGATGCTCATGCCGGGGAACGTCTTCGGGGTCTGGAAGGTACGGGACACGCCGCGCCTCGCCACGGCGGCGGCGCCGAGGCCGCCGAGGTCGGTCCCGTGCAGGGTGATCCGGCCGGCGGTCGGCGGGTAGTGCCCGGACACGACGTTGAGCAGCGTCGTCTTGCCCGACCCGTTCGGCCCGATGAGGCCGACGATCTCGCCGCGCCGCAGCTCCATCGACACCCCGGCGAGCGCGTCCACGCCGCCGAAGCTGCGCCGCAGGTCGGTGACCCGCAGGATCGGCTCGCCCGGCGCGCGTTCGGGCACCTCCACCTCCGGGGTGGCGGCCAGGTCGCGCAGCGCCTCGGGGGCGGGCGCCGCGGTGCGGCTGAACAGGCCGCGTGGCCGCAGCCGCATGAGCACGATGAGCAGCGCGCCGTACAGCAGGTTGTTCAGGTGCGGGTACTCGTCGAGGCGCAGCGGGATCAGCACGAGCAGCACCGCGCCGACGACCGGGCCGAGCCGGGAGCCGCTGCCGCCGAGCACCACCATGACCAGGAACAGGATGGACAGGTTGGAGGAGAAGGCGTCCGGCGAGATGTAGGCGGACAGGTAGGAGAACAGCCCTCCGCTGAGCGCGCCGAGCGCGGATCCGGCGGCGAAGGCGACGACCTTGGTGAGGTAGCCGGAGACGCCGAGCGCGGACGCGCCGATCGGCTCGTCGCGGACCGCGACGGTGGCCCGGCCGAGGCGCGAGGTCCGGTAGCGGGCGTGCAGCCAGTAGCTGACGCTCGCCACGACGACGATCACGATCGCCACGACCCACGGGGTCGAGACCGGCTCGCCGCCGAACCAGAGCCGGGCGTCGATGCCGGCCAGGCCGTTGTTGCCGCCGGTCACCGACTGGAACTGGATGAGCATGTCGTTGACGACGAGCATCAGGCCGAGCGACATCATGGCCAGGCCGATCGCGCCGAGCCGGCCGGCGGGGAACCCGGCCAGCGCACCGGCGGCGAGCCCGGCGAGCGCGGCGAGCGGCAGCGCCGCCCAGATCGGCCAGCCGTACGAGACCACCAGGACGGCGGTGACGTAGGCGCCGATCGCGAACGACGCGCCCTGGCCGAGGGACAGCGCGCCGGCGTAGCCGGTGGTGATGTTGAGTCCGAGCGTGGCGACCGCGTACAGGCACACCAGCTGCAGGACGTAGCCGTTGTAGGAGAGCGGGCCCCACAGGGCCAGCAGCGCCGTCGCGACGACCAGCATCGCCGCGCCGTGCGCGGCGGGCCTGGCGAACACCCGGCGGACGGGAGCGGGGGTGGCGTCGCGGCCGCGGGCCGCGGCGGCGCGCAGGGACCTGGACAGGTCGGAGATCCGGTACGACATCACACCGCCCGCACCGGCGCCGCGCCGAACAGGCCGTGCGGGCGCACCACGTAGACCAGGGCCAGCAGCAGGAACACCGTCAGGTTCACCGTGAGGCTGCCGACGTGGACCCCGGCGAACTGGCTGACCACGCCGATGACCAGGCCGCCGACGACGGCGCCGCCGATGCTGCCCATGCCGCCGATCGCGGTGGCCACGAACCCGTAGAAGGTGTACGACATCCCGAGCGACGGGGTGACGAGCTGGGTGGAGGCCACCAGCACCCCGGTCACCGCGGCGACCAGCGCGGACAGCACCGTGGCGATCTGCGAGGCGCGGGCGCGGGAGATGCCGATCGCCTCCGCGCCGTCGAGGTCGTCGGCGATCGCGCGCAGCTCCAGCCCGACGCGGGTGCGCCGGTAGAACAGGAGGAGCAGCCCGGCGACGGCGAACAGCGCGGCGACCGCGGTCAGCTCGGCGGGCGAGACCGCCAGGCCGGCCAGGTCGAAGCGGTGCTTGCTGACGCCGTACGTGAAGTTGCGGGACTCCCCGCTGTAGGGGACGGCCAGCAGCTCGGCCAGGACCACGCTGACCGCGAGGGTGGACAGCAGCCAGGAGGCGGACTGGCCCGACTGGACGAACGGCCGCACCGCGGTCCACTCGACGGTCAGCGCCACCACCACCATCACGGCGAGCGCGGCCACGTACGCGAGCCAGACCGGCAGGCCGGCGCCCACCGCCACCAGCACGGACATCGGCATGAGCATCACCATCTGCCCGTGGGCGAAGTTGATGACGCCGGTCGTCGTGAACAGCGTGGCGAAGCCGACCGCGACCAATCCGTAGATCGCGCCGTCCGCCAGACCCGGCACGAGCACCGTCTGGAGAAAGTCATGCATGGGGGGACCCGGTTCCGGCGCGGGATGTGACGTCTCTCTTCACCATGGCGCGAAACGTATATATGATTTGGATGACAGTCAAGGAGGGCGTCCCGGCGCCCGTGGGGAGGCGCCCGTGTCGAGCAAGAGCGGCGGAGCAGACCTGGAACGTGCCGACGGGGTGCTGCTCAGCACGGTCGCCGGCGGGACGCTGGTCGTGACATTCAACCGCCCGCAGTCCGCCAACGCCCTCGACGACGAGCTCATGGACGCGCTGGCGGACCTGTGGCGGGCCGCCGCCGGGGCGCCGGAGCTGCGCGCGGTGCTGCTCACCGGCGCGGGCAAGGCGTTCTGCGCCGGGGCCGACGTGTCCATGCTCTCGGTGCCGAGGGTGAAGGTGGGCGACACCGCGGCCGACGAGCTCGACTTCCTGCCGGGACCGCGCCTGGGCATCCCGGTCATCGTCGCGGTGAACGGCGTGTGCGCGGGAGGCGGCCTGCACTTCGTGGCCGACGCCGACATCTGCATCGCCTCCACGGCGGCCCGCTTCCTGGACCCGCACGTCAGCGTCGGCCAGGTGTCCGCGCTGGAGCCGCTGCAGCTCCGGCTGCGGATGCGGCCGGACCTGCTGACCCGGCTCGTCCTGCTCGGCCGGCACGAGTCGCTGTCCGCCGAACGGGCCGAGCGGGCCGGCCTCGTCTCCGAGGTCGTCGAGCCGGACGCGCTCCTCGGGCGTGGGATGGAGCTGGCCGCGATGGTCGGGCGGAACTCGCCGGAGGCCGTACGGCTCAGCCGCCGGGTGCTGCGCGCGTTCGAGGAACGGCTCATCGCCGCCGACATGGACCTCGGCTGGGAGCTGATCCGGCGGCACCGGCACCATCCGGACGCCGTCGAGGGCCCCGCCGCCTTCCTGGACAAGCGCGAGCCGAAGTGGACGACGTCATGAGGGCGGCCGACTGGAGGCGCAGGCCGCGGGTGGTCGCCCCCGAGCTCATGGACGCCTGGCGGCGCCGGGGCTTCCGCACCGAGGAGCGGATCGGCGACCTGCTGGACCACGGGGCGACGCGCTGGCCGGACCGGCCGGCGATCATCACCGCGCACGGCGAGACGAGCTTCGCCGAGCTGGCCGCCACGTCCGCCGCGGTCGCCCGTACCCTGCTCGCCGGCGGGGTCCGGCCGGGCGACGCGGTCTGCTGGCTGCTGCCGACCGGACCGCACGCCGTCGCCGTCGCGGCGGCGATCTGGCGGATCGGAGCGATCAGCAGCCCGATCGTGCCGCTGTACGGCCCGCGCGAGATCCGCACCGTGCTGGACCAGATCCGGCCGGCGGCCGTCGTCACGTACGCCGACGACCGGCGCCGGGCCTACCCGGACGAGTTCGACGAGGCGCTGCGCGACCTCGGGCACGAACCCGCCGCGCGGCTGCTCACCACCGGCCGGTCGGCGGGCTGGCGGGCGGCGGACGGGGAGGGCCCCGGCGCGCTGCCGTCCGGGGTCGAGCCCGCCGCCCCCGAGGACCCCTGCCTGGTGCTGTTCACCTCGGGCACCGAGTCCGAGCCCAAGGGCGTCGTGCACTCCGTGGCGGGCCTGCGGCACGAGCTGCGGACGACCGTCGTGGAGTGGGGCCTGACCTTCCGCGACCGCATGGTGATGGCCTCCCCCGTCACGCACATCACCGGCCTCCTGCAGGGCTTCATGATCCCCTGCCAGGTGGGGGCGACCGCGGTGCTGATGGAACGGTGGGACCCGGCCGCGTGCGCCGAGCTGGCCGACCGGACCGGCGCCACGTACATGGCCGGCGCCACGCCGTTCCTGCGTGAACTGCTCGGCGTGTACGCCGCCGAAGGGCGGGACCGCTCGCCGCTGCGCCAGTACTGCTGCGGCGGCGCGGCGGTGCCGCCGGACCTCATCCGGCACGCCGGCGAGCTGGGCATCGCGGCCTACCGGGCGTGGGGCATGACCGAGCTGCCCACCGCGACGCTGCCGAACGAGCTGGATCCGATGGAGTTCCGGGCCGAGACCGACGGCCGGCTCGCGCCCGGCGTGGAGCTGCGCGTCGTGGACTCCTCGGGCCGGGACGCCGCGCCGGGCGAGACGGGCGAGCTGCTGCTGCGCGGCCCCGAGATGATGCTCGGGTACGTGCGCGAGGAGCTGAACGCGCACGCGTTCACCCCTGACGGCTGGTTCCGTACCGGGGACCTCGGCTCGCTGGCCGCCGACGGGCAGGTGCGGATCACCGGGCGGCTCAAGGACGTCATCAACCGGGGCGGCGAGAAGTTCTCGGCCAGGGAGATCGAGGAGGCCATCGTGCGCCATCCCGACGTGGCGGCCGTGGCGATCGTCCCAGTGCCCGGCGGGCGGCTCGGTGAGCGGATCGGCGCGGCCGTGGTCTCGGACCGGGAGGACCTGACCCTGGAGGAGGTCGGGCGGGCGGTGACCGGGCAGGGGCTGGCCCGGCACAAGCAGCCTGAGCTGTTGCGGGTGGTCCGCTCGCTGCCGACCAACCCGACCGGCAAGATCAACAAGTCCGCGGTGGTCAAGCTGTTCGACCCGGGGACCGGGTGATGGGCGGGCTTATGGGCGGGCTTATGGGCGGTGCGGGCTGATGGGTGAGGGCCTGCTGGACGGGCGCTGCGTCGTCGTGACGGGTGCCGGGCGGGGTCTGGGGCGCGCGTACGCGCTCGCGTGCGCCGCCCACGGCGCCGCGGTCGTGGTCAACGACGTGGACGGGGCCGCCGCGCACGCCGTGGCCGCGGAGATCGCCGCCGCCGACGGGCACGCGGTGGCCGAACCCGGCTCCGCCGGGTCGTGGGAGGTCGCGGCGCGACTGGCCGGGACGGCGGAGCTGGAGTTCGGCCGGCTCGACGGCCTCGTCGCCAACGCCGGGATCACCCACCACGGCCCGCCGTGGGAGGAGAACGAGGCCCGGCTGCGGCGGATCACCGAGGTCAACGTGCTCGGCGTGCAGTTCGCCGCGGTGCACGCCATGCGGGCGATGATCCGGCGCGGCGCCGGCGGGTCGATCGTCACGGTCGTGTCCGGCGCCCGGTTCGGCATCCCCGGCATGAGCGCCTACGGCGCCACGAAGGGCGCGGTGGCCGCGATGACCGCCGGCTGGGCGCGGGACTGCGCGTCCGCCGGCATCCGGGTCAACGCCGTGTCGCCGCTGGCCGAGACCGGCATGGCCGCCCTGGACACCCGCCCCGACCGGCCCGCGCTGGGCTCGCCCGGGGACGTGGCGCCGGTGGTGGTCGCGCTGCTCAGCGACGCCACCCGTGGCGTGACCGGCCGGATCGTCCGCTTCGACGGCGCCGACCTCGGCGTGTACGCGCCGGAGACCCTCACCCCGGTCACCGGCTGGACGGCCGGGGATACGGCGTCGTCGATCGCGAAGGCCCTGGCCCGGCTCGGCGGTTCCACCGCGGCCGGGTCCAGCTGATCATGCCGCCTTCGGGTTCCTCCGGCCGGGCTGATCGCGACCCCTCGCGTTTCTGACGCGGCGGTCAGCTCCCCGGCCGGCGCCACCCGCGCAGCACAGGGCCGTCAGCTCCCCCGGCCGACCCCGCTCGCGCAGCACAGGGCGGTCACGTCTCCGAGCGGCCCCATTCGCGCAGTACGTCCGCCGCGTCGGCCGCCGTACGCGGGACCGGGGCCACCGGGGCGGCCGGGGTGCGGGAGAATCTGGGCGCCGGGGCCGCCTGGACGACGCCGTCCGCCTCGGCGTACGTGCCACGCGCCGCCAGATGCGGGTGGCCGGGGGCCTCGGCGAAGCTGAGCACCGGGGTGACGCAGGCGTCGGTGCCGGCGAAGTGCGCGGCCCACTCGTCGCGGGTCCGGGAGGCGAACGCGGCGGCGAACCGCTTGCGCATCGCCGGCCAGTTGGCCGGGTCGTTCTGCTCGCCCAGCTCGGCCGGGTCGAGGTCCAGCCCGGCCAGCAGCGCCGCGTAGAAGTGCGGCTCCAGCGCGCCCACCGCGACGAACCCGCCGTCGGCGCAGGCGTAGGTGTCGTAGAAGGGCGCGCCACCGTCGAGCAGGTTGCCCTCCCGTTCGTCGCGCCAGGCCCCCATGCCGCGCAGGGCGAGCGTCATCTGGCTGAGCAGCGCGGTGCCGTCGACCATGGCGGCGTCGATCACCTGGCCCCGGCCGGAGCGGGAACGTTCGAACAGCGCGGCCAGCACGCCGACGAGCAGCAGCATGGACCCGCCGCCGAAGTCGCCGACCAGGTTGAGCGGCGGCGGAGGGGCCTGGTCGGCGCGCCCCATGGCGTGCAGCGCGCCGGTCAGTCCGATGTAGTTGATGTCGTGGCCGACCTGGCCGGCCCACGGCCCGTCCTGGCCCCACCCGGTCATCCGGGCGTAGACGAGGCCGGGGTTGCGGGCGAGGCAGACGTCGGGGCCCACGCCGAGCCGTTCCACCACGCCGGGGCGCAGGCCCTCGATCAGCACGTCCGCGCGTTCGGCGAGATCGAGGACGACGGCCCGCCCGTCGGCGGACTTCAGGTCGGCGTGGACCTGCCGCCGGCCGCGCAGCACGGCGTCGGTCGCGTCAGGGGCGCCGAACCGGAGCCCGCGGCCCGCCGGCCGTTCGATCCTGACGACGTCGGCGCCGAGGTCGGCGAGCACCATGGCCGCGTGCGGGGCCGGGCCGAGCCCGGCCAGTTCCACTACGCGCAGTCCCGCCAGAGGGCCGTCCTTCATCGGGGGGTTCCACCTTTCTCCTTGCGCTTGCCGTTCACGAACGCGTCGAGCCGGGCCCCGGCGGCGGCGGACGCGGCGGCCTCGGCGACCGCCGCGGCCTCGACGCCGAGCTGGTCGGCCAGCGACCGGGCCGGCGCGTCCCGGAGCAGGCGCCGGGTCCGGCCGAGCGCGGGGAACGGCCCGGCCGCGATCCGCGCCGCCGCCTGCCTGGCCGCCTCGGCGAGCTCGTCGTCGGGGTGGACGCCGGTGACCAGCCCCCAGTCGGCGGCCTCCGCCGCCGTCAGCCGGCGGTCGGTCAAGGTCAGGGTGAGCGCCCGGCGCAGCCCCACCACCTGCGGCAGCAGCCAGGACGTGCCGCAGTCCGGGGTCAGCCCCGCCTGCGCGTACGCGGTCAGGAACGTCGCCGACTCGCCGGCGAGCACCACGTCGGCCACCAGGGTGAGCGCCAGTCCGGCGCCCGCCGCCGCGCCCTGGACGGCGGCCACGACGGGGACCTCCAGCCCGGCGAGGGCCAGCACCGCGCGGTGCGCCGTCGTGGCCAGCTCCAGCACGTAGCGGGCGCGGTCGGCGGCGCCGTGCATGGCGGTGACGTCGCCGCCGGCGCAGAAGTTGCGGCCGCGGCCGAGCAGCAGCACGCAGCGCACCCCGGGGTCGGCCGCGGCGGCCTCGACGGCGTCGCCGAGCGCCCGCGCCGTGGGCAAGTCCAGCGCGTTCGAGTACTCCGGCCGGTCGAGCTCGATGGTCGCCACGCCGTCGGCGACCTCGTAGCGCAGCGAGCCGCCGGTGACGGCCCGCTCGTCGGCCGGCGCGGTGGTCAGCCCGGCGAGGATCAGGTCGGCGAGGTGCCGGTAGGCCTGCGCGGCGTCGAACCCGGTGGCCGACTGGATGGCGCCGCGCTGGATGGAGTTCATGACCTCGGCCACCGCGGCCCCCACGAACGGCGCGTGGACCGAACGCAGCACCCCGGCCCTGACCCCCTCCGTGACCAGGCTCCGCACCCGCTCCGCCGCGAAGCGGGTGTTCTCCTGGTAGACCTCGTTGGCCGGGCCGAAGCCGGCCACGTCCGCGAGGAACGCGGCCGAGGCGGGCTGCAGCTCGGCGGCGACGGCCTCCAGGTAGACGGCGAGCTGCCGGGCCGGGTCGCCGGAGGCGGTGACCTTGGCCTCGATGCGCTCGGTCGCCGTCTTGAAGAACGAACGGACGGCGGCCACCACGATCTGCTCCTTGCTGGGCGCCACCGCGTACAGGGTGGTACGGGAGCAGCGCAGCCGCTCGGCGAGATCGCCGATGTTGAAGGACGCGAATCCCTCGGCCAGGAACAGCTCGCGGAGCTGCGCCAATGTCTCCTCGGGCCGGGTGCGGCTCCTGTCGGGCGGTGGCATGGCACCGACTCTACGGCACCCTCTGGCGCCCAGTACAGTCTCTGATACTTTGGTACTTGATTCCGTACTGCGCGAAGGAAGCCTGGATGCCCGCATCGCACGTCATGCCCAGCGAAGAGAGCGCCGACCTGATCGAGATCGTCCGGGACCTCGCCGACAGGGAGCTGGCCCCCCGCGTCTCGAAGGCCGAGGCCGACGAGGAGTTCCCGCGCGAGGTGTTCCGCACGCTCGGCGCGATGGGCGTGCTCGGCCTGCCGTACCGCGAGGAGTACGGCGGCGGCGGTCAGCCCTACGACGTGTACCTGCGGGTGCTGGAGGAGGTCGCCCGGGTCTGGTCCGGCGTCGCCGTCGGCACCAGCGTGCACGTGTTGTCCTGCTTCGGGCTGGCCGGCTTCGGCACCGACGAGCAGCGGCGGGCCTGGCTGCCCGGCATGCTCGGCGGCGACCTGCTCGGCGCGTACTGCCTGAGCGAGCCGCACGCCGGCTCCGACCCCGCCGCCATGACCACCCGCGCCGTCCGCGACGGCGACGACTACGTGCTCACCGGCGCGAAGGCGTGGACCACGCACGGCGGGCGCGCCGACTTCTACACGGTGATGGCGCGGACCTCCGACGACCGCAAAGGCATCTCCTGCTTCCTCGTCCCGGCCGGCGCCGAAGGGCTGAGCGCCGACCCGCCCGAGCGCAAGATGGGCCTGACCGCCTCGCCGACCGCGACGATGCGGCTCGACGGCGTACGGGTGCCGGCCGAGCGCAGGATCGGCGCGGAGGGCGACGGTCTCCGCATCGCGCTGGCCGCGCTCGACTCCGGCCGGCTCGGCATCGCCGCCGTCGCCACCGGCCTGGCCCAGGGCGCGCTCGACCACGCCGTGGCGTACGCGAAGGAGCGCTCGACGTTCGGCCGGCCGATCATCGAGCACCAAGGGCTGGCGTTCCTGCTGGCCGACATGGAGGCGGCCGTGCAGACCGCGCGCGCGATGACGCTGCACGCCGCCCGGCTGAAGGACCTCGGCCTGCCGTTCGGGCGGGAGGCGTCCATCGCCAAGATGGTCGCCACCGACAACGCCATGAAGGTCACCACCGACGCCGTCCAGGTGCTCGGCGGCTACGGCTACACCCGCGACTTCCCGGTCGAGCGCTACATGCGCGAGGCGAAGGTCATGCAGATCTTCGAGGGCACCAACCAGATCCAGCGCATGGTCATCGGCCGCTCGCTCGCCGGGAACACCCCACCCGTGATCACCTCGCTCGGCAGGGAGAAGCACTGATGCAGGTCGCCCACACGGCCGTCATCGTCACCGGCGGTGCCTCCGGCATCGGCGCCGCGACCGCCGAGCTGCTGGTCAAGGAGGACGCTGAGGTCTTCGTACTCGATCTCAAGCAACGCATCGACGCCGCGGAGCCGGTGCGGGGGGTGGAGTACCTTCCCACCGACGTCACCAGCCCCGAGGAGGTGCGGGCCGCCGTGGCGACGGCCGCCGCCGGCCTGCCGCTGCGCGCGGTCGTCAACTGCGCGGGCATCGGTCCGTCGGCGCGCATCCTGGACGGGAACGGCGTGCACGACCTCGACCTGTACGCGCGGGTCGTGCAGGTCAACCTCGTCGGGACGTTCAACGTGCTCGCGCTGGCCGCCGAGGCGATCGCCCGTACCGAGCCGGACGAGCACGGCCAGCGCGGCGTGATCGTCAACACGGCCTCGGTGGCCGCCTACGAGGGGCAGATCGGGCAGGCTGCGTACTCCTCGGCCGCGAGCGGCGTCGCCGGACTGACCCTGCCCGCGGCGCGCGACCTCGCCGAGCACGGCATCCGGGTCAACGCCATCGCCCCGGGCCTCGTGGAGACGCCCGCCGAGCTGCGCGAGGGGCCGGCGGCCGGCGTCCCGTTCCCGCGGCGGCCGGCCCGCCCGGACGAGTACGCGCATCTGGCGCTGGCGATCATCCACCACGACTACCTGAACGGCGAGGTCATCCGGATGGACGGCGCACTACGGGCGGCGCACGCCCACGCGGGTGGGCCCAAGTGAAATCGGTGGCAGAATGCAGTCATGCGGCTACCCCGAGCAAGGTACTTCAACACCACCGGTCCGTGCGATCCCCAACGCCACTACATGCTGCCCCCCACGCAGCGGCTTCCCCAGGCGCGCGAGCTCATCGAGATGGACCGCTACTTCGTGCTGCACGCGCCCCGGCAGACCGGCAAGACGACCACCCTGGACACCCTGGCCTCCGAGCTGACCGCCGAGGGCGACATCGCCGCGCTGTCGCTCTCGTGCGAGCGCGCCAAAACGGCCGGCGACGACATCGCCGCCGCGGAGACGATTCTGCTGGACTCCCTTCGCGAGGCCGCCGAGCTGTCGGGATGGCCGGACGAACTGCTTCCGCCGGCCCCCTGGCCACAGAACCCGGTGAGAACCCAGTTCGGCAAGGCGCTGCGTGAGTGGTGTCGCCGCTGCCCGCGCCGGGTGGTGCTGTTCCTCGACGAGATCGACGCCCTGCAGGGCGACAGCCTGATCAGCATCCTCAATCAGCTCCGCCACGGTCACAACGCCCGGCACAAGGGGCTTCCGTTTCCTGCTTCGGTGGTGCTGTGCGGGCTGCGCGACGTGCGTGACTACAAGGTCGCCTCGGGCAGCCCATCCGACGGGTCGAACCCGGCCAGCCCGTTCAACATCGTCGCCGATTCACTGCGCCTGGGCGACTTCACCGCCGACGACATCGCCGAGCTCTACGGCCAGCACACCCAGGCCACCGGCCAGGAGTTCACCAAAGACGCGGTGGACCGGACCTTCGAATTGACGCAGGGCCAGCCCTGGCTGGTCAACGCCCTCGCCTACGAAATCATCTCCAAGATGAGAGTGACCGGCGCCATCACCTGCGAGCGGGTCGAGGAGGCCAAGGAGCGGCTCATCCGAGCGCGCGCCACCCACCTGGACTCCCTGGTGGCACGACTGCACGAACCACGGGTGGAACGAGTGATCGAACCGATCCTGGCCGGAACATACCCGGACACCGACGCCACCTTCGACAATGACGTCTCCTACGTTCACGACCTGGGCCTCATCCGCGGAACCAGGGACCTGGAGATCGCCAACCCTATCTACCGCGAGGTCCTGCTACGAGTCCTGGGCGATCGCACGGAGCGGTTCGTCAAGGCCGAGCCCCGCAGCTTCGTGCTCCCCGACGGCCGGTTCGACCTGCCACGCCTGCTGCAGGAGTTCGTCGTCTTCTGGCGCGAACACGGCGAAGTCCTCATCCAGCAGGAGGGCTACCACGAGGCCGCCTGCCAGATCATCCTCATGGCCTTCCTGCACCGCCTCATCAACGGCGGCGGCCACCTCGACCGCGAATACGCCGCCGGCACCAAACGCCTCGACGTCCTCATCCGCTGGCCCTACACCACCCCCGACGGCGAACGGCAGCTCCAACGCGAGGTCATGGAACTGAAAGTCTGGCGACCAGGCGAAACCGACCCCACCCACGCCGGCCTCACCCAACTCGACCACTACCTCGACCGCCTGACCCTCACCACCGGCTCCCTGGTCATCTTCAACCGCCGCCCCGAAGCCCCACCCTGGCAGGAACGCGGCCACTTCGAACACGCCACCACACCCGCCGGCCGCCAAGTCACCATCCTGCGCGTGTGACGGTCTGACCCCCACCTGGCGCGCCTCCTGCTCTCGAGATGTGTCCTCATGATCCAGGCGGGGCGGGCGCTCATGATTTGGGCGGGGCGGGCGAAGCACGCAGGGCGTCAAGGAGGCGAGACAGCGCCGCCTGGGTGTCGGCCAGGTCGGCCGGGGCGGACTGCGCCAGCCACAGCGCGGCCTCGTTCATCGCCCCCGACAGCAGCCGGGCCAGCGGTGCGACCGGCTGGGCGGGAAGGGTCCCGTCCGCGACGAGCACGGTCAGGGCGTCGGTCAGGTGCCGGACGCTGGTGGCCTCGTCGATCGCGCGCCAGTCGTTCCAGCCGAGCACCGCGGGGCCGTCGATCAGCATGATCCGCTGCACCTCCGCATCGGCACCGGCCGCGACGAACTCCGCGCAACCCGCCTTGAGCTGCGCCCACGGGTCGTCCTCCGCCTCGGCGGCCTCGGCCACCCGCCTGGCCACCTCGCGTTGCACCTCTTCCAGCACGGCGCGGAAGAGGTCGGTCTTGCCGGTGAAGTGGTGGTAGAGGGCGCCTTTGGTGACGCCGGACTCTCGTACGAGCTCCGCCAGCCCCACCCCGGCGTAGCCCCGGGCTGCGAAGAGGCGCCTCGCCGTGTCGAGCAGCACGCGGCGCGTCCGCTCCTTCTGTTCGGTCCTGGTCATTCCGCCCCTCTTTGACATACCGATGGTATCTCAAATAGCGTACGCCGACATACCAGCGGTATGTGAACGTGACGAGGAGGAGCGCATGGAGCTGAACAGCGTGTATCCGGTGGTGTGCACCGCGGACCTGGCCGCGTCGAAGGACTTCTACGTCCGGTTGTTCGGTTATGAGGTGACCTTCGAGGCCGACTGGTACGTGAGCCTGCGCCGCGGGCCGTACGAGCTCGCCCTGCTCGACCACGAGCACCCGACGCTGCCCGCGGCCTACCGCCGGCCGGTCGCGGGGCTGCTGCTCAACTTCGAGGTCGCCGACGTCGACGCCGAGTGGGAGCGGCTGGTCGTCCGCGAGGGCCTGACGCCGGAGCTGGAGCTGCGCGACGAGGACTTCGGCCAGCGCCACTTCATCGTCGCCGATCCGAACGGCGTGCTCGTGGACGTGATCACGCCCATCGCGCCGTCGGAGGAGTACGCGGCCCAGTACGTGCCCTCCTGACGGCGGCGGGAACGAGGACCTTCGCCCCTTCTCCCGCCCCCGCCGTCACAGGTGATAGTGGAGGTCCTGATTAAGGCGCTGATCTATCACGGGCCAGGCCGGCTCGCGTGGAGGAGACTCCGGGTCCACGGCTCACCGAGCCGACGGACGCGATCGTGCGCGTGGACGCCGTCACCATCCGCGGCACCGACCTGCACATCCTCAAGGGCGACGTCCGGCGGTCGAGCCCGGCCGGATCCTCGGCCACGAAGCCGTCGGCACCGTCATGGCGGCCGGCAGCGCGGTCACCACCGTCAAGCAGGGCGACCGGGTGCTGGTCTCCTGCATCACCGCGTGCGGCCGCTGCCGCTACTGTCGCACCGTCACGTACGGGCAGCGCCTGGGCCGCGGCGGCTGGATCCTCGGCCACCGCATCGACGGCACCCAGGCCGAGTACGTCCGCGTCCCGTTCGCCGACACCTCCACCCACGAGCTGCCCGAGGGAGCGAGCGACGAGGCGGCGCTCATGCTCGCCGACATCCTGCCCACCTCGTACGAGGTCGGCGTGCTCAACGGCCGGATGCGGCCGGGCGACAGCGTCGTCGTGGTCGGCGCCGGGCCCATCGGCCTGGCGGCCATCACGACCGCGCGACTGTTCACGCCCAGGCACATCGTCGCCGTCGACCTGGCCGCCTCAAGGCTGGAGGCCGCCAAGCGGCTCGGCGCGTGGAACGACAGGCATGCTCTCCGGCAAGGCGAAATCACACTTTCCGTGAGAATACGGTGGTCCGATATACGCGCGGCATATCGCTATTTGGCGATCGTGGATTCAGAAGACCCTGTGGCTCAGCCCCGACGAGCTCAGCGCGATGACGGCCGACCTGCTCGCGGTGCTGCGCGACCGGCTGGCCAACACACCCGCGCCAGGCCGCACGCCCTACCTCCTCAGCGCGATCCTGTTCCCCGCCGAGCGACCGCCCGACGCATAGAACGGGTCGTCAGCCGGCTGGATCCTGCCGCCGGCCCTCGATGCCGATGCTTGTCGCTGACGGCGGACGGCGGACGGCGTGGCCGTGCGTCGCACTCCGGTGCGGCGGGACTCAGCGGTAGCGGGCGATCATGGGGCCGAAGTCTCTGCCATAGACGAGGCCGACCGCGTAGACCGTCCTCGTCCCTGGCACCGCGGTCACCGCGGAGACGTCGATCTCTCGTCTACGGTTCGCCCCTGTCATCGGAGGGAGCTTGGTCCGGCTGCCGTCGGGCGCCACGCGGATGGTCGCGCTGAGGCCGCCTTCTTCGGCGTCCCAGTCGACCAGGATGATCCCGTCCGCGCCGTCGGCCCCGGCCGCGCTGACCGTCGGCGAGCCCGGCATCCAGGACCACGCCCTGCCGTCCCAGTGCATGGTGATCGTGGTATTGCTGATTCCGTCCTCGTAGTCGAACACCTCGCGGGTGCCGAGGGCCCACACGTTGCCGGGTGCGTGGGCGACGACCTGGGTGAGCGTGATCTTCGGGATGCTGCCGTCCGGCCGGCCCGAGCTGTTGATCTCGTGGCTGGGAGTGCGGTCCTCAGGCGCGGGGACGAGCTGCCATGACCGGCCGTCCCAGCGCATGGTCGCCGCCTGTGAGCTGGCGCTCCCCTCTGCGAGCGGCCGGCCGGTGCCGCCGACCGCCCAGACCTGGTCAGGCGCCGCGGCCGACACCGACGCCGCCCAGGCGGGCAGGCGCATGACGGTCCATGCCCGCCCGTCCCAGTGCGCGGCGTGATCCCCCACCACCAGCCACACGTCGTCGGGGGCGAGGGCGGTGGCACCGGCCCGCTCGCCCGGGTCGTAGTCCAGGTCCGGCAGCCGCACCCGGCTCCAGCGCTCGCCGTCCCAGTGGTGCGCGGCCAGAGCGGTGGTGGCGGCGAAGATCCAGGCGTCGCGCGGCCCGGTCGCGACGAGTGCGGGAAACCTCTCGTGATCTTTGGAGTCCCACGTCAGCTCGGGTGCCGGGCGCTCGCGCCAACGCCGGCCGTCGAAGTGCAGGAGCAGCACCGGGCCGGTTCCTTCGTCGGGGCTGCCGAGGGCCCACACATCGTGCGGCCCGCCGGCTGCGACCGCTCTCAGCCGGGTTCCGCGCTGATCGCCGACATGCGCGAGCTCCCAGCCCCGGCCCCGGGCGGTGGAGGCCGGAGAGGGATCGCGCGTTGCCGCGGTGACGCCGGGGGAGGTGGCGGTCCGCACGGGCGCGTCGCGGGGCGCAGGCGCGCCGCCGCACCCCGCGCTCAGAACGGCGACCGCACATGACAGGGCCAGCCATGTGCCGCCGCGGACGCGGGTCGCCTGAGCCGGTTGTTGATCTCGTTCTGCGGCTCCTCGCGATGCCGGCGCGGCGCTTTCTGCGAGAATCTCCGGATCCGACACCTACCGCCCCTTCACGGCGTATGCGACCTTTCGGCAGTGTACGGAGGAGAACGCCGGCTCGGGCGTCTTCTTCCACGCGGTCGCTTCTCCCACCCGGTCGCTTCTTCCATCCGGTCGGCGGGGCGGACGGCTCGACGCAGCCCAATGTCCGGACGAGCTCGGCCGCCTGCTCAGGTGCCGGGGGGAGGCGGTGCTCGCAGGAGGCGGCGCTCGCAGGAGGCGGCGCTCGCAGGAGGCGGTGCCCGCAGGAGGCGGTGCTCGCAGGACCGCTTCACGATCGGCGCCGCGCCTCGCCTTCTCGCGTGTGATCAGCCGCCTTCAGGACACGGTCCCCTACGGCACGACGGCGAGCGTGACCGCGAGTACGGCGAGGAGGGACCCCATGACCAGGCGTTGCGCCCGGAGCCAGGTGGGGCGGACGGCCAGGAACCCGGCGATGCCGCCGGCGGCCAGTACGATCGCGAGGTTGACCAGCAGGGCGACGGCGATCTGCACGCAGCCGAGCACGGTGCCCTGGAGCAGGACGTTGCCCTGGTCGAGGGCGATGAACTGCGGGATGACCGCGACGTAGAGCAGCGCGATCTTCGGGTTGAGCAGGTTGGTCATCAGTCCCATGAGGAACAGCCGGCGCGGCGGCTCTGGCGGCACGTCCTGGGACGCGAAGACCGACACTCCGCCGGGCTTGAGCGTCTGCCAGGCCAGCCACAGCAGGTACAGCGCGCCCGCGACCCGGATGACGGTGAGGAGTCCGGGGAGGGCGGCGAACAGCACGGCCAGACCGAGGTTCGCGGCCACGAGGTAGACGAGGAATCCGGCGGCGACGCCGGCCAGGGAGATGACGCCGGCCCGCCGGCCCTGGCTGGTGCTCCGGGATATCAGGTACATCATGTTGGGCCCCGGCGACAGCACCATCCCGAGACCCACGGACGCCACGCCGAGCACCGCGGTTTGTTCGACCATGGGACGAAGCTATCGACTTCGCGATCTCGGTACAATATGGTGAATTGAAGTCGGAGCAATGAAGGGATTGGGTGGCCCGAAGGTGGAGGACTTCAGAGCAGTCGCCGACCTGATCGCCGGGGAGATCGCGGCGGGGCGGCTGCGGCCGGGCGACCGGCTGCCGCCGCAGCGGGCGTTCGCGCGCAGGCACGGCATCGCCAGCTCCACCGCCGCCCGCGTCTACCAGGAGCTGACCCGCCGGGGGCTGACGGTGGGAGAGGTGGGTCGCGGCACGTTCGTCCGGGCTGCCGATCCTCGGCCGGGGCCGGCCCTGGCCGAGCCCGCCGGCAGCCGGATCGACCTGGAGCTCAATTATCCCGTCGTCCCCGGGCAGGCGAAGCTGCTCGCCGACGGCATCAACCCGCTGCTCCGCACCGACGTGCTGGAGTCGGTCATGCGGCCGGTCGGCGCGGCGGGCACCGCGTCGGCCCGCGGCGTGGTCGCCGACCTGCTCGCGCGCGGGCGGTGGCGCCCGGACCCCGAGCGGCTGCTGTTCGCGGGCAACGGCCGTCAGGCGATCGCGGCGGCCCTCTCCGCGTTCGTCCCTCCCGGCGGGCGACTCGGAGTGGAGGAGCTCACCTACCCGGTGCTCAAGGGCATCGCGGCCCGAGCGGGCGTCACGCTCGTCCCGCTGCGGACCGACGCGGCGGGCCTCGATCCGGCGGACCTCGCGAACGCCGCGAGCAAGGCCCCGCTGAAGGCCGTCTACGTCCAGCCGACCATGCACAACCCGCTGTCGATCAGCATGCCCGAGCAGCGCAGGGCCGAGCTCGCGAGCGTCCTCGCCCGCCTGGACCTGCTCGCGATCGAGGACGCGATCTGGTCGTTCCTCCGTGACGACCTGCCGCCCCTGGCCGCGTACGCCCCCGAGCACACGGTCCTCGTCGACAGCCTGTCCAAGCGGCTCGCGCCCGGCCTGTCGCTCGGCTTCGCGGTCCTGCCGCACGCCGCCGTCGCGTCCGTCGCGACGGCGCTGCGCTCGGGCGGGTGGACGCCGATGCGGTTCGCGCTGGAGGCGGCCACCCGGTGGCTGAGCGACGACACCGCGCGGTCGGTGGCCCACGCCAAGCAGCAGGACGCGGCCATGCGCCAGGAGATCGCCGCGAGCCACCTCGCCGGTTTCGCCGTACGCAGCGATCCGCGTTCCTATTACTGCTGGTGGGAGCTGCCGGCGCCGTGGAGGGCCGACACGTTCGTGGCGGCCGCCGCGCGGCACGGCATCGCGGTCACCCCCGGGGCCGCGTTCGCGGTCGGGCGGAACAGCGCCCCCAACGCCGTCCGCCTCGGCCTCGCCTCACCCCCACCGGAGACCCTCTCCCGGGCCCTGGCCGTCCTCGCCGGCCTCGCCCGGTCCACGCCGGACGATCTCCTCGCCGAGTGACTCCCCTCCGGCGATCTCGGGCGGGAGACCCGCCTCTACCGCCGGCGCATCAGCAGGCGGCCCTGGCGGAACCGCTCCCCCTCGTGAGGCTCGCGCAGCACCCGGCCGACCTCGGCGAAGCCGGCCGCGCCTGCCAGCGCGGCCAGCTCGTCGATCGGCCACCGGTACGCCTGCGTCACCTTGTGGTCGAAGGGCGTCACCGGCTCCCCTTCGGACTCGAAGAAGCCGAGCAGGAGATGGCCGCCCGGGGCCAGGACCCGGCGGAACTCCCTGAAGTACGCAGGCAGCTCCTGCGGCGGCACGTGGATGACGGAATACCAGGACACGATGCCCCGCAGCTCTTCATCGGCCAGGTCCAGGGCGTCCATCGAGCCGACCTCGAAGCGCAGCTCCGGATACGCCTCACGGGCGAGGTCGATCATCACCGGCGACAGGTCGAGGCCGAAGACGTCCAGTCCCAGCTTCCGCAGGTACGCCGTCACGTATCCAGGGCCGCAGCCGAGCTCGGCGACCGGCCCGCCCCCGCTGGTCCGTACGAGCTCGGCGAACACCTCCAGCGACGCGCGGTCCAGCGGCTGGTCGTCGAGCGCGTTCCGGAAGAGGCCGGCGTACAGGGCCGCGACAGCGTCGTAGGCGTTCGCCGTGGCGGTGAGGTAGGAGGGGCGTTCGATCATGACGGGCCACCCTACCCGAGGGCCGCGGCCCGCGCCCGGCCGTCGCCCCTCCGCGGCGGACGCGCGGATTCGGATCCCGGGTGAGTTCTGATGCTCCATGCTGAGCGTGTCCCAGCATCGTCCATGCTCACCTGCGAGGAGCCCTCTTGACCCGGTACGCCGTCGATCGCAGCCGCAACGCCCTCATCGCCTCCTGGAACACCGGGCTGGGGGACACCGCGGCGGTCGTAGCCGATCTTCCCGCCGGGATGTCCAGTCACGACGCCCTCGCCCTGGCCAGGGCGCTGACCCGGCTCTCCGAGGTCTGCTGGCGGTGTTACACCCATCCGGCCAGCGCCGCCGGCAGCCAGGAGCCCGGCTCGGAGGGCGAGCGCCGGCAGGCGGAGCGCGATGCCTTCGCCGTCGTCCTGACCGCGCTGACCAGCCCGAACCTGCCCTCGGACGGCTACCTGGCACGCTCCTTCGTACGGGTCGAAGAGGCCGCGCACCGGGTGGGCCGGGCCCTGCACGCGCTCGGCGCCGCCGAGCTGACCACCCGCGTCACCATCGACGTCGCCGCGGAACTGGCCGCCATCGAGCAGGCCGAGCTGGGCAACCTGGCCGAACGCGCCCGCCAGGCGGTCGCCCTCACCCGTGAGGACGCCTCCCCCGTCCAAGTGGCCCAGGCGAACAACCTGCTGCACGACGACCCGTTCGGCCCCGAGACGCTCTTCACCGAGATCGACCCGGCGGCCGCCGCCGTCGCCGCCGCACACTGGCTGGACGCGGCGGCCACCGTCACCGCCGAGTACGCCGGGCTGCCCGCCGCGCAGATCGTGGTCGAGGCCGACACCATCGAGGCGCTCCCCCACGAGACGCCCACCCTCGTCCTGGAGCTGATGGCCGACGGCGCCTCCCCCCGCCAGGCGGTGATGTCCCTGATCCGCGAGGCCCTGCGGGTCGCCGAAGGCGAGATCCCCGACCTGACGCAGCTCCAGCAGCGGATCAACGCCGCCGAACGGCTGCTCGCCCAGTGGCGCGAGGACCAGCGCGAGCCGCGCCTGGACGCCCTCGGCCTGCGGCTCACTCCCCTGGACCCCGCCCGTCCGGCCCTCGATCTCCTGGAGGACCTGCTCAGCGGGATCCGCGGCTGCTGGCTGTTGTACGCCGAATACGCCACAGAACGCGACGAGACGGACGAGACGGACGTCTCCCGCGAGGAGGGGCCCGACGCGGAGGCCCCCGACGCGGAGGACCTCGATGAGGAGGGATGGCGGGAGCGCCGCATCGCGTCGTTCTTCGCCGAAGTCCGGCAGGCGGCGGCCGCCCGGCGCGACCGCCTGCTGTGACCGCCTGCAGTCCCCCCGCCGCCGTCCACCGCCGCGCCCTGCTGCCGCGCCCTGCTGCCGCGCCCTGCTGCCGCGCCCTGCTGCCGCGCCCTGCTGCCGCGCCCTGCTGCCGCGCCCTGCTGCCGCGCCCTGCTGCCGCGCCCTGCTGCCGCGCCCTGCTGCGACAGCGTATGTCACCGTCCCACCACCATCACGTAGGAGTTTATTGCGAGTTGCTAGCAATTGCGATTTATGAGCAGAATGTGGTGTTTTCTCAGCACGATCGACCGTCCGCTCGCCTCCGGAGACCACCATGAGAAGGCTGCTCGTCCTTGCGACGGCTCTGACACTGACCGCCTGCGGGCAGGCGCCGGCCGTCCAGGAGGCCGCCCGGGAGACCGTCGAACAGAACGGGCAGGCGGCGCAGGCCGGGTTCCCGGTGACGGTCGAGAACTGCGGGCGTGAGCTCACCTTCGACCGCCCGCCGTCCAAGGTGGTGACCGGCTACCACCCCGCCTTGGAGACCCTGCTCGCCCTCGGCCTGGGCGACCGGATCGCCGGGCGCACGTTCTTCGGTGAGAGCGCGTTCCTGCCGGGGCAGCAGGAGCAGTACGACAAGATCCCGCAGATCAGCGAGACGATCATGCTGCCGCAGAAGGAGGTCATGCTCGCCCAGGGCACGGACTTCGTCCTGGACAACGCGATGGCGAGCTTCGACGCCGCCGGCGGGTACGCCACCGTGGAGGAGCTGGACGCGGCCGGCTCCCCGGTCTACATCCTGGGCGGCTGGTGCAGCCCCGAGGAGGTGCTGCGGTTCACCCTCGACGACACCTTCACCGACCTGCGCAACCTCGGCCGGATCTTCGGCGTCCCCAACCGGGCGGAGAAGCTGGTCACCGAGTTGCAAGGACGGCTCGCCGACGTCAAGAAGCGCGTCGAGGGCCGTACGCCGGTCAAGGTGCTGGCCACCGACGGCGGCAAGGGCCCGGTCAACGCCTACGGCGGCGCCGGCGTCACGAACCAGATGATCACCATGGCGGGCGGCGTGAACGTGCTGGCCGGGGTCAAGGCCGACTACACCGAGGTGAGCGCCGAGGAGGTCAGCGCGTCCCAGCCGGAGGCGCTGCTGGTCAGCGACTACGCCACGCTGCGCGGCGAGGACACGCCGAGCTCGCCGGCGAAGGCCGAGGAGGCGTTCGCCATCGCCAGGAACAGCCCCGCGGCCAAGGAGCGGCGCTACCTCGCCCTGCCCGTGGCGGCCCAGCATCCCGGCTACCGCAACCTCCTGGCCGTCGCCGACCTCGCCCGGTTCCTGCACCCGGACGCCTTCGCGCAGTGACCGGCACCACCACGCGGAGCCCGGCGCCGGCCGGGCCCGTCCTCCGTGACCGGCGGGCGAGCCGGTTCGTCCTGCTCGTCGTCGCGCTCGCCGTCGCCGCCGTCGCCTCGACCTGGCTCGCGGTGAGCATCGGCGCGGTGCCGGTCGCCCTGCCCCAGGCGTGGGGCATCGTGGCCGACCGGCTGGTGCCCGGCGCGGTGCCGCGTACGTGGACGCCGGTCCAGGAGCAGATCATCTGGGAGTTCCGGCTGCCGCGCGCGCTGCTGGCGCTGCTGGTCGGGGCCGGGCTGGCGGTGGTCGGGGCGGTGCTGCAGGCGCTGGTGCGCAATCCCCTCGCCGACCCGTTCCTGCTCGGCGTCTCCTCGGGGGCGTCGTTCGGGGCGGTGCTCGTGCTGATCCTGGGGGCCTCGGCGCTCGGCGGGCTGTCGTTGTCGGCCGCCGCCTTCGCCGGGTCGCTGCTGGCGCTCGGGCTCGTGTACGTGCTGGCGCAGCGGGCCGGGCGGCTCACGCCGTCGCGGCTGGTGCTGGCCGGGGTGGCGCTGGCGTACCTGTTCCAGGCCGCCTACAGCTTCGTGCTGCAACTGGCGCAGAGCGGGCGAGCCGCGCAGCAGGTGCTCTTCTGGCTGATGGGCAGCCTCGGCGGGGCCCGCTGGCACCTGCTGCCGCTGCCCGCCGTGGTGCTCGTCGTCGGGGTGGCGTACCTGCTGGTGCAGCACCGTCCGCTGAACGCGCTGGCCGCCGGGGAGGAGACGGCCGTCTCGCTCGGCGTGAACGTCAACCGGTTCCGCCTGACCCTGTTCGTGCTGACCTCGCTGCTGGTCGGCGTGATGGTGGCCACCAGCGGCGCGATCGCGTTCGTCGGGCTGATCGTGCCGCACGCCGCGCGCCTGCTCGTCGGGGCCGACCACCGCCGGGTGCTGCCGGTGACGGCCCTGCTCGGGGCCGTGTTCCTGCAGCTCGTGGACATCGCGGCGCGGACCGTCAACGCGCCGCAGGAGCTGGCGCTGAGCATCGTCACCGCGCTGTTCGGCGTGCCGTTCTTCCTGTGGCTGCTGCGCCGCCGTTCTGTGGACCGGGCGGTGACCGTCGGATGAGGCTCGACCTGAGAGGGGTGGCCGTCACGCTGGACGGGCACCCGATCGTGCGCGAGGCCGGCCTGGAGGTTGCCGACGGCGAGCTGGTCGGCCTGGTCGGGCCGAACGGCTGCGGCAAGTCCACCCTGCTCCGCGCCGTCTACCGGGCCCTGCGCCCGTCCGCCGGGCTCATCGCCGTGGACGGCGACGACGTGCACCGGCTGCCGGCCCGTGAGGCCGCCCGGCGTACCGCCGTCCTCGCCCAGGAGATCCCGGCCGACCTGGACTTCACGGTGGCGGAGATCGTCGCGATGGGCCGTACGCCCTATAAGGCGGACGCCGCCGCCGACGCGGCGGTGTGCGGCCGCGCGCTGGAGCGGGTCGGCCTGAGCGGGGCCGCCGGCCGGATCTTCGCCACCCTGTCCGGCGGCGAGAAACAGCGGGTCCTGCTCGCCCGCGCCCTCGCCCAGCAGACGCGCCTGCTCCTGCTCGACGAGCCCACCAGCCACCTCGACATCCGCCACCAGCTCGAACTCCTGCACCTGATCCGCGAGCTGGGGATCGCCACCCTGGCCGTGCTGCACGACCTCAACCAGGCCGCCGCCTTCTGCGACCGCCTCTACGTCATGAACGCGGGCCGCGTCGTGGCCGGCGGCCCGCCGAGCGAGGTCCTCACCCCCGGCCTGATCTCCGAGGTGTACGGGGTGCGCGCGGTGCGCCGTACCCAGCTCGTCTTCGAGCGGCTCCACGAGGAGCGATGATCGCGGGCGGCGGTAAGATCAACTGGTGACGGTTCACGGCCGAAGCGCCTTCATCATCGGCGGCACGGGCCAGATCGGCCGGGCCACCGCCGCCCGGCTGGCCGCGGCCGGTTACGCGGTCACCCTCGGTCAGCGCCGGCTCCGCCCGGACGCCGCCGCGCCGCCGGGAGCGCGGTCCGTACAGATCGACCGGGCCGACACCGAGGCGCTGCTCGCCGCCCTCGACGGCCACGACCTGGTGGTGGACACGGTCGCGTTCACCCCCTACCACGGCGCGCAGCTCGCCCGGCTGGCCGGCCGGGTCGGCTCCCTGGTCGTCATCTCGTCGGGGGCGGTCTATCAGGCTCCCGGCCTGCCGGTGCCGATCCCGGAGACGTGGCCGACGATCGAGCGCGAGGCCCACGACTACCCGGCGGGGAAGGCGGCGCTGGAGCGCCTGCTGCTGGCGACGCCCGACCTGCCGGTCAGCGTCCTGCGTACGGGCGTGCTGCACGGCCCCCACGGCACGTCGCTGGACCACTGGTGGTTCATCAAGCGGGCGCTGGACAGGCGGCCGTACGTCGTGATCGCCCAGGACGGCCGGAGCCGGTTCCCCACGACGGCGGTCGCGAACGTCGCCGAGCTGATCCGCCTGTGCGGCGAGCGGCCCGCGGCCCGGGTGCTCAACATCGCCGACGACCCGCTGACCGTCGCCGAGATCGCCGCCAGGACCTTCGCCGTCATGGGCCACGAGGCGGAGATCGTCACCTTCGCCGGCCCGTCACGCCCCGACGGCCTGGGCTTCCATCCGTGGAACGTGGCCGAGCCGATCGTGTTCGACACCCAGCGGGCCCGCGCCGAGCTCGGCTACTCCCCCGCCCTCTCCTACGACGACGCGCTGCGCCAGGACGTCGAATGGGCCGTGCCCGCCGTACGCGCGGCCGAGGCGGCCGGCGGCGGCTGGCCGGACGTCTTCCCCGACCTGGTCGAACGGCACGGCCCCGACGTCTGGTTCCCGTACGCGGCCGAGGACGCCTACCTCGCCGGCCCTACCAGGTGACCGGCATCGCGTGCGGCCCGAAGAACGGGGCGTCGTACGCGAACGGCACCTCCTCGAACCCGACCGCGAGACGCAGCTCCGGCAGCCGGGTCACCAGCGTGCCGAGGGCGACCCGCAGCTCGGCGCGGGCCAGGTTCGCGCCGACGCACTGATGCACCCCGTGGCCGAAGGCGAGGTGGTGGTGGGCGGACCGGCGGATGTCGAACGTGTCCGGGCGCTCGAACGCCCGCTCGTCCCGGTTCGCGGAGGCCGCCAGCACCGTCAGGCGGTCGCCGGCCCGGATCCGCGCCGAGCCGATCTCCAGGTCGGCGGTCGCGACCCGGTCGAAGCTGACCCAGTCCTGCACCGAGTGGAAGCGCAGCAGCTCCTCGACCGCGCCCGGCAGCAGGCCGGGGTCGGCGCGCAGCGCGGCCAGCTGTTCCGGGTGCCGCAGCAGCGTGAGCACGCCCAGGGAGATCGTGTTCGCCGGCGAGTCGTAACCGGCGAGCAGCATCAGGAAACCCATGTTGACCAGCTCGTCGGCGGTCAGCTCGCCGGTGGGCAGGTGCCGGGCGGCCAGTCGGCGGATGATGCCGTGGCGCGGCTCCCGTTCGGCGTCGCGGATCAGGTCGCGCAGGTAGCCGCGCACGTCCCTGGACGCCTCGGCGGCGACGCTCGGGTCCATGCTCGTCACCGACAACATCCGCAGCCGTGACTCGAAGAAGCCGTGGTCGGCGGGCGGGACGCCGAACAGCTCGCAGAGGACGCGGGCCGGGACCCGGCGCGCGTACCCGGCGACGAGGTCGGCGGGCGGCCCGGCCGCCAGCAGCTCGTCGATCGCCGCGTCGGCGATCCGCTGGAGGGCGGGCCGCAGGGCGGTCATCGGGCGGACGCCGAGCTCCGGGATCAGCACCCGGCGGAACCGGGTGTGCTCCGGCGGGTCCAGGTCCACGAAGAAGCCGTCGTCGGGACGGTCGTCGTCGGGGCCACGCGGGCGTTCCGGGCGGCCGGTGGCCGAGCTGATCCGCGGGTCGCTGAGGAGTTGCCGCGCCTCGGCGTGGCGGGTGACCGCCCATACCAGCGCGCCGTTGGGGAGGGCGGCCCGGACGACGGGGGCGGTGGCCCGCATCCGCGCGTACGCGTCGGGCGGCGCGAGTGGGCAGCTCCGCGCCATCGGGAACGCCGGCGTCGGGGCCGGCGTCGGGGCCGGGGCCGGGGCCGGCGTCGGGGCCGGGGCCTGCTCGGCGGCGCTCACCGCGCTCCCCCGCCGGGCTCGGCGGCGCTGACCGCTTCCCCACCGGACAGCACCCCGGCGATGTGGCCGGCCACGGCGGCGACGGTCGGCTGCGCCCACAGCAGCGTCGCCGGCAGCGAGCACCGGAACCGCTGCTCCAGCCGCCGCCGGACGACCACGGTCATCACCGAGTCGAGCCCCTGCTCGATGAGCGGCCGGTGCGGTTCGAGGTCGGTGGGGGCGAGCCGCATCTCCTTGGCGATCTGCGCGCCGACCTCCTCGACGAGGAAGGTACGCAGCTCCTCCGGCTCCAGGTGGGCGAACGAGTCGGCGGGCCGCTCACCCTGCGCGCCGCCGCTTCCGGCGGGGGCGGGCGCGTCGATCACGGGGTAACGCAGGCCCGTCAGCCTGCCGACGACCGTGCCGGCGTCGTCGATGATCCGTACCTGTGCCGTGTCGGCCTGCTCGTCGTCGAGCAGCACCTCGATGGTGACCGGGCCGTCCGGCGCGCCCGAGGTGACCAGCCGGTCGATCCTGGTCACCATGCGCAGCAGCGGGTCGCCGGGGAACACGCTCGGCGCGACCGACATGGCCGCGTCCAGGACGGGCGTCCACGGCGAGGCCCCGGACGGGACCGGGCCGCAGCGGACGCGGGCGCGCACCGCGCCGTCCCCGAGCCGCAGCTCCTCGACCTTCCAGTCGAACCCCGTGTCCGGTACGCCGACCGCGGCCAGCCGGGAGATGACCAGGCCGGGATCGGCAGGGGCGAGCGGCCGCGGCCGGGGCTCGGGTGGCACCGTCGGCGCGGCGGGGATCGCGGCGGTGGCGATGAGCTGCCAGGCGGCGTCCTGCTCGCCCGCGAGCCTGGCGGCCAGCCGCAGCTCGGCGCCCTGGCGGACGACCTGGATCTCGCGGCGGTCGGCGGTCAGCAGCGGAGCCGACATGGTCACGCCGGACAGCTCCTCGCCACCGGCGGCGGCCAGGAACGTCGCCGTGAGCACCGCGGCCGGCACGATCTCCACGCCCTCGATCGCGTGGCTGCCGGGATAGGGCCGGGTGTGGTCGTCGAGGACGGTACGCCACAGCCGGACGTCCGTACCGGCGAGATCGACGTGGTCGCCGAGCAGCGTGTGCGTGTCCGGCTCGTGGCCCCGGCCGCCGGTGTCGGGCGGCGACGACGGACGCCAGTGGGTGCGCCGCTGCCACGGGTACGCCGGGAGCGTGACCGGCCCGCCGGCGGGCTGCAGGCGGCGCCAGTCCACGTCGAGCCCGGCGCAGTGCGCGGCGGCGATGGCGGTGAGCAGGGCGGTCCGGCCGGGCCGGTTGCGGCGCAGCGACCCGCCCACGAAGACGTCCTCGTACCCGCCGTCGCCCAGCGTCTCCAGCACCGAGTGCGTGACGACCGGGTGCGCGGAGATCTCGATGAACGCGCGGTAGCCGTCGGCTGCGGCGGCTCCGACCGCGCCCGCGAGGCGTACCGGCCGGCGCAGGTTGGCCGCCCAGTACGCGCCGTCGAAGCCGGGCCTCCCCCGCGGGTCGTCCAGCGCCGTCGAGTAGACGGCGATGCCGGGGACGCCGGGCGTCAGGCCGGCCGCGGCGGCGGTCAGGTCCGGCATGAGCGGGTCCATCTGGGGTCCGTGGAAGGCGACGTCCGAGGCGACCCGGCGGGCCGGGATGCCCTCCTCCAGCCAGCCGGTCAGCACCTCGGCGACGGCGTCGGGCTCGCCGGAGACGACCGTGGACCCGGGCGACGACGCGATCGCGGCGACCACGCCCCGATGGCCTTCGAGCCGCCGTTCCGCCTCGGCGAACGGAAGCTGCACCATGGCCATCGCGCCCCGCCCCGCGACCCGGCGCAGCAGGCGGGAGCGGCGGCAGATCAGCCGGGCGCCGTCGAGGCGGCTCAGCGCGCCGGCCGTCACCGCGGCGGCGATCTCGCCGACGGAGTGGCCGATCACCGCGTGGGGGCGCACGCCGTACGCGCGCCAGACCTCGACCAGGCCGACCTGCATCGCGAAGATCATGGTCTGGACCCGGTCGACCTCGGTGAGCTCGCCCTCGCTCAGCGCCTCGCGCGGCGAGAACCCGATCTCCTCGGCGAACACCGGCTCCAGCTCGTCGATCACGGCGGCGAACGCCGGCTCGGCGGCCAGCAGGTCCCGGCCCATCCCGGCCCACTGCGAGCCGTGCCCGGAGAAGACGAACACCGGCCCGGGGCCGGGGTCGGCGAGCGGCCGTCCCGTGGCCACGGCGTCGTGCGGGGTGCCGGCCGCGAGGTTGCGCAGCCCGGCGGCCAGCGCGGTCTCGTTCTCGGCGACGACCACCGCGCGGTGCGACAGGTGGGTACGGCGCAGCGCGAGCGTGTGCCCGAGATCGGCGGGCGGCACCTGTCCGACTACGCCGGCCAGGTCGGCCGCGGCCTGTCGCAGGGCCGGTCGTGATGCGGCGGACATCGGGAACAGGCTTCCTGCGGCTCCCTCGGCGGGTGGGGGCGCCGGGGGTCCCTGTTCGAGGACCACGTGGGCGACGGTCCCGCCGTAGCCGAAGGCGGAGACGGCGGCCCGGCGCGGGTGCGCGGCCTCGGGCCAGGGCGTCGGCCGGTCGGCGACGCGCAGCCCGGCGGCGGCCCAGTCGACGGCTGGGGTGGGGGTGTCCAGCCGGCTCGGCGGGATCTCGCCGCGCTGCACCGCGAGGACGGCCTTGACCAGGCCGGCGACGCCGGCGGCGCCCTCCAGGTGGCCGATGTTGGACTTGGCCGAGCCGATCAGGCACGGCCGCTCCCGGCCGGTTCCGTAGACGGCGGCGAGCGCGGCGGCCTCCAGGGGGTCGCCGACCGCGGTGCCGGTGCCATGCGCCTCGACGTAGCCGACGGTGCCGGGCTCGACGCCGGCCTGCCGCAGCGCGCGGCGCATGACGTGCTCCTGCGCCTGGCCGCACGGCGCCATGATGCCGGCGGTGTGGCCGTCCTGGTTGACGGCGCTGCCGAGGATGGTGGCGAGCACGACGTCCCCGTCCCGTACGGCGTCGCTCAGCCGCTTGAGCACCACGACCGCGGCGCCCTCGCCCCGGCCGTAGCCGTCGGCGGCGGCGTCGAACGACTTGCTCCGCCCGTCCGGCGCGAGGGTGCCCGCCGCGTCCAGGGTCAGCGTCTCGCCCGGCGACAGGATGAGGTTGACGCCGCCCGCCAGCGCCAGGTCGGTCTCCCCCGACCGCAGCGCCTGCACGGCCAGGTGCACGGCGACGAGGGACGCCGAGCACGCCGTGTCCACGGCCATGCTGGGGCCGCGCAGGTCCAGCGCGTACGACACCCGGTTGGCGACCGCGCAGGTGGCGGCGCCGATCCCGGTCCACGCCTCGATGTCGGGCAGGTCCTCGAGCAGCCGGTGCCCGTAGTCGCCGGTGCACACGCCGACGTACACGCCCGCGTCCGTGCCGGCCAGCGCGCCGGCCGGGGTCCCCGCGTGCTCCAGCGCCTCCCACGCGGTCTCCATCACCAGGCGCTGCTGCGGGTCCATCAGCTCCGCCTCGCGCGGGGAGAGCCCGAAGAACTCCGCGTCGAAGTCCGCCACCCCGTCGAGGAAGTGGCCGTACGGCACCGCGCGGCGGGCCGCCGCCGCGTAGGACGGGCCGCGGTCGGCGTAGGAGCGCCAGCGGTCGGCGGGCGCGGGCCCGCTCGTGTCCCGTCCCTCGCACAGCAGGTTCCAGTACCGCTCCGGCGAGTCGGCGCCGCCGGGCAGCCGGCAGCCGATCCCGATCACCGCGATGGCCTCGAACTGTCGCTCCGTCACGCGTCCCCTCCCCGAGCCCGCGACCACGCGGGCGACTCCAGAATCTCCACGACGGCGGCCGAGATGGTCACGCCGGGGCCGTAGGCGAACATCAGCAGGTGGTCGCCGGGGCCGAGCTCGCCGCCGCGGACCAGGTGTTCCAGGGCGAGGATCTGGTCGCTCGCCCCGCAGTGGCCGATGGTGCGGCCGAAGTCCCAGGTCGAGCGGGACGCCGGGATGCCCAGCCGGTGCTCGCAGATCTGGTCGGCGATCTCCTGTGAGGTGTTCATGCAGGTCAGCCGGGTCACGTCGGCCGCCTTGACGCCCGCCTGCGACAGGGCGCGGTCGATCACCTCGACCATGCGCTCGTCCAGGGTCACCAGCACCATGGTCCCTTCGCCGCCGGCGACCGCGCGGCGGCGGAAGGTGTCGTTGTGGGCGGCGAAGTCCAGCGCGCGGCCCTCGGTGACGCCCGGCGGGAACAGCGGTTCGGCGCAGCGGTGCATCTCCTCGGCCTTCGACACCGACACCGAGCACACCGAGGCCAGCCGGGCGAACCCCGGCTCGGTGTCGAGGACGAGGGCGCTGCCCGCGTCGCCGGCGATCGCGCCGGGCAGCATCCGCCAGCGGTCGGCCAGCGGCGTGCCGTAGTTGTCGGCGGCGACCAGCAGGGCCGCCTGCCGTCCCGGCTCGGCCCGCAGGTAGCTCGCGGCCAGCTCCAGGGCCGCGAACATGCCGTTGCAGCCCTGCTTGAGCTGGGTCGACAGGACGCCGTCGCCGACCAGGTGGCGCTGCACGTACGCCTGCGGCGGCCAGCCCTCCGGGCCCTGGTGCCAGGTCGAGGTGTAGAGGAGCAGGTCCAGGTCGGTGGGCGAGCGGCCGCTGCGCGCCACCGCCGTACGGGCCGCGCGGAGCGCCATCTCCGGCGCGGGCACGTCGCCGGCCACCGCGACCGAGGCGATCCCGTGCAGTTCGGCCTCCTCGGCCGGGTACCAGCCGGCCGCCACCGCGTGATCCACGTCCACGGTGCCGGGCAGGTACGACCCGACGCCGCTGATGTACATGTCCGCCGTCTCCATGACGCCTCCTGGCTCGTTCGGAACAGGTCGGTGCGGCCCCTCCTCAGGAGGCGTACTCGGGAGGGATGTCCAGGATCCGCAGCACGGCGCAGGCCAGGGTGGTGCCGGCGCCGAACCCGAGGAGCAGCATGTGGTCGCGGGGGGCCAGCGCGCCGGTGGCGAGCAGGTGGTCGAGGGCCACGAACTGGTCGCCGACCCCCAGGTGGCCGACGCCGGCGCCGTACTCCCAGGTGGTGTCGGCCAGGGTCAGCCCGAACCAGTTGACGCCCCGGTGCTCCACGTCGTCGCGGCGTACGTGGGGGAAGGCGACCCGCGCCACGTCGTCGAGCGTGAGCCCGGCCTCCTTGAGCGTGCGGTCGGCCAGCTCCAGCATCGCCGTCTGGATCGCCAGCATCACCTGGGCACCGTCGCCGTGCAACAGGCGGTTGCGGAACTCCCGGTTGCGTGCGGCGAAGTCCAGCGGCCGGCCCACGGTCGCGTCCGGCGGGAACATCGGCACGCCGCCGTCGTTGACGGCCTCGGCCTCCGGCACCACGCGTACGTTGACCGACAGCAGCTCGGCGAACCCGGTGTCGGTGGTGAGCAGCAGCGCGCAGCCGGCGTCGCCCATCACGGTGCCCTCGATCATCCGCCACCGGTCGACCAGCGGCGTGCCGTGGTTGTCGGCGCCGACGAGCAGCGCGCTGCCGCCGGGACGCAGGTATCCGGCGGCGAGCTGGAGCGCGTTGAACAGGCCGCAGCAGCCCTGCCGCAGCTCGACGGCCGGGACGTGCCCGCCGGTCAGGTGCTGCTGGAGGTAGTACTGCGGGGCCCAGCCCTCGGGGCCCTGGTGCCAGACGTCGCAGTACAGCAGAAGGTCGAGGTCGTGCGGCGACAGCCCGCCGGAGCGCTCGAACGCCTGCCGGGCGGCGCGCAGGCCGAGCTCGGGCGCGGGCACGTCGCCCGCCACGGCCGCGCCTCTGAGCTGGAAGTGCTCCACCTCGGCGGCCGGGTAACGGCCCTCGGCGACGGCCGTCTCGATGCCGACCACGGGCGGCAGGTGGACGCCGATGCTGCGCAGGTACGTGCCGGAAGTACGCATCAAGCCTTTCCTCGGAGCAGCAGCATCGGGTCGTCCAGCTCGTACAGGCCGCACATCGGCGGGCAGGGCTCGTAGCCGAGGAGCCGCTGGACGTCCTCGGGGTAGCCGCGGACCACGTCCAGCGGTATGGACAGGTACTGGTTCTCCTCCTGGCGGAGGTTGCCGAGGTCCAGGGCGTACGACAGGCCGGTACGCGGCCCGTCCGAGTGGTTGGCGCCGGCCCCGTGGTAGGTGCTGCCGAGCCAGAGCAGCGCGGACCCGGCGCGCATCTCGGCGGGCACCGCCTCGTCCTCGCGCGGCCCTCGCTCGTCGTCCCAGCGGTGGCTGCCGGGGATCACCCGGGTGGCGCCGTTGCGCGCGGTGAACTCGCTGGCCGCGATCATGACCTGGACCCGGCTCTCCGGGCCGGGATGTGTGCGCAGGTGGGCGGTGTCGTCCCGGTGCAGCCCCTGGACCGGGACGCCCGGCTGGATCTGGATCGCCCGCGAGATGCCGAGCTGGATCGTCGGGACGAACTCGATGCGCTGCTCGCCGAGCCAGGCGCGGACCGGCCGTTGCAGGAAGTGCCGGGCCGCGCCGAGGAAGTGCGGCTGGCGCAGGACCGTGACCGAGTGCGCGCTGCGGCGGACCAGGCCGGGCAGGATCCGGGTCTTCTCGCCGACCAGCCGACCGTCGCCGTCCGCCGTGCGCTCCAGGTCGGCGCGCAGGTCCGCCCACAGGCCCGCGAGCGTCCCGGGGTCGATGAAGTCCTCGATGATCACTGCTCCGGCGGCTTCGACCGCTTCGATCGCCTCCTCGATCGCGGCCGAGGCGGGCAGGGTGGTCAGGGTCGTCAGGGTGGAATCGCTCATCCCGGCCTCCGCAGGGGGCTGAGTGGTCGGATGGTCCGTACGAGAGGGTCAGGCGGGCGGGCCGAACCACCGTTCGAGCGCGGCGGTCAGCGACGCCCCTCCGGCGGGCGCGCTCCAGGCGACGAAGCCGTCCGGGCGGATCAGCAGGGCGTCCGCCGGAGCCTCGGCGCATTCGGCGGTGACCACGTCCACCCGGTCGGCCCAGGGCTCGGCGAGCGCGCGCAGTCCGGGGTCCGCGCCGAGGTCGAGCAGCAGGGGCCGCCCGCCGCGCTGCAGCTCGGCGAGCCGCGCCGGGCCGTCGGCGCTCTTCAGCCGCAGGTCGGGGCAGAAGCCGCCGGCCAGCGGGCCGGTCAGCGACGGGTCGCCCATGTCGTACGTGATGTGCAGGTCGTCGATCAGCGCGGTCAGGTGCCGGTTCGTGTGCTCGTCGAGCAGCAGCTGGGTGACCAGCCGGCGCAGCGCGTCCACGTGCGGGCCGGGGCGCATGAGCGCGATGGAGGCGCGCTGGACCTCCAGGGTCTGCGCGCCGACCGGGTGGCGTTCGGCGGTGTAGGTGTCGAGCAGGTCCTCGGGGCACCGGCCGCGGGCGACGGCGGCGAGCTTCCAGCCGAGGTTGATCGCGTCGCCGAGGCCGAGCCGCAGGCCGGGCCCGCTCCACTGCGACTGGACGTGGGCCGCGTCGCCGGCCAGCAGGATTCGTCCCTGGCGGTAGGTGGCGGCCTGCCGCTCGTTGTCCGTGAACCGGTTGATCTTGTGGACCTTGGTGACGGTCACGCCGGTGCCGCTGAGCCGGCGCAGCGACTCCTGGAACTCCTCCCGCGTGATGGGCGCGTCCCTGTTCGCCGGGCGGCCGATGAACTCCAGGGTGATGAACCGGGGCGGGCCCTCCTCGTACACCAGGAGCCCGTTGTCCTTGCGGAACCAGCCGGGCAGGTGGAAGTCAGGGTCGTCGATCTCGGCGAAGGCGCGGTAACCGGTCGTGACGCCGTCGGTGCCGGGGAAGGGGATGCCGGCCAGCTTCCTGACCGTGCTGCGGCCGCCGTCGCAGCCGACCAGCCAGTCGGCCTCCAGCGCGTACGGCCCG
Source organism: Nonomuraea sp. LP-02 (assembly GCF_036289125.1). NCBI lineage: Bacteria > Bacillati > Actinomycetota > Actinomycetes > Streptosporangiales > Streptosporangiaceae > Nonomuraea > Nonomuraea sp. LP-02. The sequence goes on from NZ_JAXCLK010000001.1 coordinate 3,643,169, forward strand.
TCGGGGCCCTCGACGTCGAGCCGTACGCCGTCGCCGTCCTCGGCGAAGCCGGTGAGCGTGTGGCCGCGCCGTACCTCGACGCCGAGCTCGGCGGCCCGCCGGGCCAGCTCCCGCTCCAGCACCTGCTGGGGCACCAGCAGGTCGGGAGATTCCGGGCGGAGCACGAACATGGTGGCGAAGTGCCGCGCGCCGGGGAACGCCTTGGGCTGCAGGCTGTCGGGCCGCCGCTCGCCGAGGGCGATGCGTTCGCGCTCCTCGGGCGTCGGCTGCGCCGGGGTCCCGTCCACCCCGAGCATGAGACCGCGGCGGTCCAGGATGTCGATGGCCCGCCCGGTGATGCCCTCGGCCTTCGGATGTTCCTCCATCTCGGGCAATCGTTCGAGCACCACCACCGGCACACCGTGCAGCGCCACCTCGCAGGCGAGGAAGAGCCCGATCGGTCCACCACCGACTATCGCGACCTGTGTCATGCACACCTCTGCTGAGGGGGTGAGACTGCTGGGGAAATCGTCGGATCACCGGCCGCCAACCGGCGGGAACGGCCGGTGCGCGGTCCTGTTGCTGATGTGTTGACAGGTGACTGTTCTGTCAGCCGATGCCGATGTTAAGTCGATGATCAAAGAATTCCTAGTGGTGGAATTTTCCGTGTTTGTCATGCATAATCCCCTTCGGCCTTGATCAACAGCTCGCAGGGGAGGCCAACCCATGAGCGACGGCCAGACCGCCCAGTCCCTGGAAACCGACCGGCCCACCCCCTTCGACCCGCCCCTCGCGCTGCGGCGCCGCCCCCCGCTCAGCAGGCTGGCCTACCCCGACGGCCACCTCGGCTGGGTGTCCACCGGGTACGCGGAGACCCGCGCCATCCTGGCGGACCCGCGCTTCAGCACCCGGCGTGAGCTGCTGCACCAGCCGGTCGGCGGCGAGCGCGCGACCGAGCGCCCGACGCCCGCCGAGCCGGGCATCTTCCCGCACATGGACCCGCCCGAGCACACGCGCTTCCGCCGCCTGCTCGCCCACCACTTCGGGCCCCGGCGGGTGGCCGGGCTGATGCCCGCGATCCGGCGGCACACCGCCGAGGCGCTCGACGGCATGGCGAGCGGAGGCTCCGCCGACCTCCTCACCGCGTTCGCCATGCCGATCCCGGCGCTCGTCATCTGCGAGATGCTGGGCGTGCCGGTGGAGGACCGGCAGCGCGTGCAGGCGGCCACGGCGGTGATGAACAACCTCGACTCGCGCCCGGATCAGGTCGCCACGGCCGTCATGACGATCACGGGGACGGTGCGCGACGTCCTCGCCCGGCCCGTGGACCCGGCGGAGGGCGGGCTGCTGGCGCACGCCGCGGCGACCGGCGAGCTGAGCGACGAGGAGCTCACCAACCTCGGGATGGTGCTGCTCGCGACGGGCCACCTGCCGACGTCGAGCATGCTCGCGCTCGGGGCGTTCGCGCTGCTGACCGACCCGGCCCAGCGGGCCCTGCTGGCGGCCGACCCGGAGCGGGGGGTCGAGGAGCTGCTGCGGTACCTGTCGGTGCTCCAGTTCGACGTGCGGCGTACCGCGCTGGTCGACGTCGAGATCGGCGGCCAGGTCATCGCGGCCGGGGAGACCGTGGTGCTGGCGCTGCCGGTGGCCAACCGCGACCCCGGGCGCTTCCCCTGCCCGGACGCGCTCGACCTGTCCCGCTCCGCGACCGGGCACCTGGCCTTCGGGCACGGCGTCCACCAGTGTCTCGGGCAGCATCTCGCGCGGGCCGAGCTCCGGGTGGCGCTGACCGCGCTCTTCGCGCGCTTCCCCGACCTGCGCCTGGCGGTGCCGGCGGCCGAGGTGCCGACCCGCGACCGCTCGGCGGTGTACGGCGTGGACCGGCTGCCGGTCACCTGGGGCGCCGGCCGTCACCGATGAGCGGGCGCAGCCGAGCCCTTCAGCACCAGGTCAGGGTGGAGTTGTTGCGGGTGACGTTGCTGATCGTGTTGTTGCTGCCGGTGCACGGGCTCCAGCGGATGCCGGTGTTGCTGACCGTCAGGTTCTGGAACCTGATGCCCGACGACGGCGGGAACTCCGTACGGGCCGCGATCCGGACCTCGCCACCCCCGCTGATCGTGCCCGACACGCCGGCGATGACGACGTTGTAGCAGTTCTCCACCAGGACCGAGTTGTTGCCCGTGCCCGCGATGTCGACCCGGTCGATGGTGGCGCCCCCGCTCTCGGAGACGCAGAAGACGCCCCGGCCGCCGCCGCGGGCCTTGACCGTGCCGACGCGGATGTTGTTCGGGTAGGAGCTGCCGATCCGGCCGTTGCGGTTGGCCATGCGGAAGGCGGCGTACCCGGTGCCGGCGCCGGCGTTGTCGGCGTCCACGGTGCCGACCGTGGCGTTGACGGTCTGGTTGAGCAGCAGCCCGGACTCGCCGACGTTGCGCGCCGTCACGGTGCCGACGGTGAGGCCGTCCACGCCGTACGTCTCCATGGCGTGTGAGCTCGCGCCCTGGACGTACACGTTGTCGACCCGGACGTTGCGGGTCCACTGGCTGGTGTCGCCGCGGTTGTCGATGCGTACGCCGAGCCCTGCTCCGAGCCGCATGTCGAGCTGGCCGAGCCAGACGTTGGTGACGTTGCGCAGGAAGATGCCGTAGACGGGGGTGCCGGTGACGTTGAGATAGGGGACCTCGATGTTCGTGGTGCCGCGGGAGTAGACGGGCGCGTAGTCGCCGGAGCCGGAGCCGGTGACGTTGACGGTGCCGCACACCGACAGTGACGTATAGCTGGGCAGGGAGATCCGGCTGCCGGCGCTCATGGTGCCGTTGCCGCGCACCACGACCCGCTGGATGGAGGTGCGCCCGGCCGTGAGGCTGCCGATGCCGGCCTGGACGGCGGCCCGGAAGTCGGTGCCGCTGTAGACGGTGCCGCCGGCGCTGTCGCGGGCGGTCCAGGTGCTGCCGCTGACCGTCACCTGCGACTGGAAGGTGCCGTCGCCGCACGCGGCGGCGTACGCCGGGGTCACGCCGGGCGCGACCGCGGCTCCGGCGGCGCCCAGCAGCACGGCGAGGGCGGCGGCGATCCGGTGCCGGCGCTTGGGCGAGGGTAACGAGGGGGTGACCGCTGTCATGGCATCCTCCGGTGAGGTGTTTCACGGCAAGTGAGCCGCGCATCACCGCCGAGGCGCGCCTCCGTTCCCAAAAACGTTTAAATAGTGGTGACGCGGGTGTCAAGCGGCCTGTCAGCTTGTTGCAGCGAGCGTGCAGCCCGTGCCGAAGCAGCGGCAGGAGGCGCGGACGCCGGCACCACCGCCACCAGGAAGACGAACCCCAGGGCGCAGCGCGCGGTCAGTGCGAGGCAGTCCACGGAGGCGCCCCTTGCGCGTCGTCGGTCAGGCGGCCGGCCGCCGGTCGCGCCGGCGAAAGAGGCTGCGCGGCAGGAACAGGACGAGCAGCGCCGCCACGACGTGCGCGGCGATGAAGGCGTACGCCTCGGCCTTCGTCGCCGGATGGCCGAGCCGCACGGTGATGTGGTCCGCCCACGCCCACACCTCGGGGATCCCGTCGAGCCGGCGGTTCATCGAGACCGCCACCAGGTCCTCCAGCCCGGACACGTGCAGGATCGACATGGCCGCCCCCGTACGCAGCACGCCCTCCCGCGACCCGCCGCCGATCCGGTACGCCACCAGCAGCGCGACGATGAGGAACGGCACGAACACCACGACGTGCAGGTAGAGGTCTTCGAAGGTGCCCGATCCGTCCTCGATGTCCATCGCCCTGATGAAGGTCGCGGGCACGAAGTACAGCAGGAACCCCAAGAAGAGCGCGGGAAGGGCGATCAGGTGCAGGCGCAGCCGGCGGGCGGTCTCCACGTCCAGCCAGGCGACCGCCACGATGGCGGCCAGTTGCGGGGTGAGCTTCACGAGGAAGCCCCAGAGGGTGGTGATGTCCTGCTCGTACGGCAAGACGAAACGGACCAGCCCGGCCAGTGCGACGGCCACGACGCCCATCACGAGCGTCACCAGGTTGGCTCTGATCACGGTAGGACTCCAAGGATCGGGGCGCCGTGGACGGGGCAGCGTCCGAGCGTGGCGGCGCCGTCGGGCACCACGTCGACCAGGACGGGCCTGCGCCGGCGCAGCGCGGTGACGGCGGGCGTGCCGTCCGCCGTCGTCCGCGCGTGGAAGCGCCGCCACAGCAGGTGAAGGTGGCCGCACCGGGCGCGTGCGGCGTAGTAACCGAGATGCGGGTCATGGGCCAGCTCCGCGTCGCCGTGCAGGCCGGCGCGGATCAGTACGCGGGTCTCGATCCCGGCGAGCGCGGGCAGGAACTCGGCCACGGCGTCGCGCTCGCCGACCAGGACCGCCCGCCCGGCGCCGGCGGCGAGGCGGAGCGCGGGCTCGTTGAGCTCGCGCCGCCGCCGCTCGTTCCTGACCTTGGCGCCCGCGGCCAGCAGCACGCCGTAGCGCCGGAACGGGCCGAGCGCGCGCCGGTCGAGCACCGCCGGGCCCACCTCCAGCACGGGCGCCCGCCCGCGTACGCCGACCGTGCGAAGGGCGGCCCGCAGGTCGGCGGCGGGGCCGATCCACAGGCTGGGCTCCGCGCCCGCGTCGTACGGCTCACCGAACGGGCACAGCCGGTGCAGTTGCCCCGCGAGGTCCGCGCTCGGCGTGGGCTCGGGCGCGCCGAGCTCCCGCCCGGCCCGCACCCACTGGTCCCGGTAGAAGGGCACGCGGGCGAAGGCGGCCCGGACGGCCCGCCGGTAGGCCAGCCGCCACAGGACGCCGGGGAATCCGCCCGGAGCCCGGGCAGCGGACGCGCTAGCGGACATCTACCCTGATCAGCGCGTCGAGGTCGGCCGGCTCGCGGTCCACGACGTACCCCAGCTTGGCCCGGCACTCGGTGTAGGGCACGACGTGGTCGCCGGGCTTGGCCACCACGACCACCTCGGCGCCGTCCGGCAGCGACTCCAGCCCGTCGATGGAGACCAGCGTCCCCTCCGCGGGCGCGCGCAGCACCCGGACGAAGGCGGGAACGCGCCGGGCCGGGGTCAGGCCGGGACGCTCACCGATCGCGAGCCGCACGGTGGCCTCGACCGTGTCCACGCCGTGCATGAGCCCGAGGGCCTCGCCCAGCCCGTTGCCGCCGATCCGCGCGCCCATCTCGACGAGGGTGACCCGCCCGCCGTCCACGAACAGATCGACGTTGAGCGGGCCGTCGCGGTAGCCGAGGTCGCCGCAGACGCGTTCGAGCTGCCGGACGACCTCCTTCTCCAGGACGTCGTCAGCGGGCGCCATGTCGTGGCCGACCGCCACCACCGCGGGCGGCGCGGTGACCCGCCTGCTCAGCCCGAGCAGCGCGATCCTGCCGTCCTGGAGCATGGCCTCGGCGCAGAGGTCCTCGCCGGTCAGCAGCTCCTCGATGACGGCCCGCCCGCTCGGGGAGACCTCCTTCGCGTGCGCGATCGCCGCCGGCAGCTCGCCGGGCTCGCGGCAGATCGTGATGCCGCGCGAGCTGCCGGAGTCCACGGGCTTGACGATGACCGGCAGCGGCGGCCGGAGCCCCGGGTCCGCGTCACCCGCGCAGTGACGGGGTCCGGGCAGGCCGAGCCGTTCGCACACCTCGCGGAAATAGAGCTTGTCCGTCGAGGCGCGCAGCGTCGCGTCCGTCAGGCCGCACGGCAGGCCGAGCAGGCGGGCCAGCTCGACCAGCGACGGGAGGTTGATGTCGCTGCCGGGGGCGAGCAGCCCGGCCAGTCCGTCGCGGTCGCGCAGGGCGGCCGCGACGGCGGGGACGTCGCGGGTGCTGATGTGCAGGAACTCGTCGGCCTCGGCGACGCCGGGCGCGTCCGGCCGCATGTCCACGCAGATGGTGGCCAGGCCCAGCCGCCGGGCGGCGCGGAAGGCACTGACCGTGCCGTCCGAGCCGCCCAGGATGACCAGGCGCCTCATCGCGGCGGGCTCCAGTGCGTGCCGCGGTTCTCGATGAACCAGTCGACGGTCTTGGCCATGCCCTCGGGCAGCGAGACGAGCGTGGCGGGGTCGATGCCGACCGAGCGCAGCGTCTGCGGGTCGGCGGTGACGGCGGTCTCCGGGGTCTCGCCCGGCCGCATGGGCAGGTCCACGATCGGGACGCGGTCGTAGCCGCGGTCCACGCACATGTCGATGATCATCTCGGCGACGGCGCGGATGCTGGTGGACTCGGCGGGGCCGACCTCCACGACGTGCTTGAGCGGGCCCTGCCCGGCCGCGGTCTCCAGCGCGGAGACGAGGCCCCGCGCGACGTCGCCGACCCAGACCATGTCGGAGATCTGGGCGCCGCCGCCGTAGAGCTCGACCGGCATGCCGGACAGCGCGCGGCAGACGACGGCGGGGGTGATCTTGCGGACCTTGCCGGGCGCGAACGGCGGCGCGGCCATCTGCCGCGGTCCGTAGGCGTTGACGACCCTGACCTGGTTGACGCGGGTGCCCCGGTGGGCGTTGAACATGCGCACGAAGCGCTCGACCGCGGTCTTGGAGATGGAGTAGCTGTTGTCCATCCAGTGGTTGCCGACGCAGATGTAGACGCCGGGCAGGTCGTACTGGGCGACGGCTTCGAGGAAGTTGAGGCCGCCGACGAGGTTGGTCTCGGCGGCGGGGCGCGGGTTGTCGATGGTCTCCTGGGTCCCGAGCACGGCCGCCAGGTGGATGATCGCGTCCGCGTGGGCGGCCAGTTCGACCATGGCCGTGGCGTCCCTGATGTCGCCGAGCATGAACTCGTACGTGCCCGTGCCCCGCTGGCGGTGATCGAAGACGATCGGAGTGTGGCCGCGGGCGGCTAACTCCTCGCATACGTACTGCCCGATGAAGCCGTTGCCCCCGGTGACGCCTACTTTCATGGTTTCCCCTGGTGAGTGCCGTGCGCTGCGGTGGTGCGCGGGCGGATGGGCGGAGCGCCCGATCATGGACGCGGCGATGATCAAATCAGACATATACTGCGATCGTTTATCTCAAATGACTCTGTTGCAGATTCGTTGTATTACGTGTCAGTCAAGGACGTACGGTGAGGTTCGACTTCTTCCAGCCCGGCCGTGACCCCGAGCCCGCAGGCTGGGAGGACTTCCGCCGCGCCAGGGAGCTGACGGCGATCTGGTCGTACGACGTCATCCGTGCCTCTTTCGACGGCTCCTGGGCGCGGCCGCTGCTGTGCGTGGCCCGTGACGGCGAGCGCGTCGTCGGCGCCGTCGGGGCGCTGAGGTCGGGCCAGAGGCCGTTCCTGCTCGACGTACGCCTGCCCGCCCACTCCAACGGCCCCACCTGGGTCCTGCCGGACGGCGCGGAGGGCCGCGCGGTCATCAGGGGCTTCGAACGGGCCGCCCGCAAGGAGTTCGGCCCGTGGCTGGCCGGGGTCGTCTACCGCATGGTCACCGAGCCCGCCCTGCCGCTGGTGGCCAGGCGCGGCGCGGTCGTCCGGCCCTCCCCCGGCACGACCCTGTTACCCCTGCGCTGGACGTCGGCCGACGGCTGGCTCGGCACGCTGAGCGGCAGCCGCCGCGCCTCGCTGCGCCGCCAGGCCCGGCGCGTCGAGCAGGACGGCACGCTGCGCGTCGTGACCGGCGCCGGGCGCACCGACCTCGACCCCGCCGAGCTCGCCGACCTCCACGAGCGCCAGGCCGTCAGGATCACCTCGCGCCCCGCGCCGGGCGAGGGCCCGGCCGCCCTCGCCCGCCGGCTCCTCGCCCGGCCGGCCGCCGCGTTCGACCGCCGCCTGTCGCTGCCCGCCGCCTACTTCGCCGAGTTGATCCCCCGCGACGACGTCTGGACCGTCTCCTACCACGACGGCGACCGGCTGATCGGCGTCGCCGTCGTCTACGACCACCCGGTCACCCCGATGTACGGGCCGTTCGCGGCACTCACCCCGGCCGAGGGCGGGCGCAAGGACCTCTTCTTCTACAGCTACACCCGGATCGTCGCGCACGCGGTGGCCGGCAAGGCCGAGAGCCTGTACGCCGGACGCGGCTTCGTTGACGAGAAACGTTCCCTGGGGTTCGAATACCTCCCCATGAGACTCGTGGCGGTGCCCCGGTGGGCGCTCGGATGAAGGTGGAGCTGCTGGACCCGCGGCACGACCCGGAGCCCGGCGACTGGGAGGAGTTACGCCGGGCCGCGGGGCAGCGCGTGACCTGGCGCTGGGACCTGCTGCGCGCCTACGCCTGGGCCGCCCAGGCCCCCGTCATGGTGGCCGTGCTGCGGCGCGAAGGCCGCGCGACGGGCGCGGTGGCGGCCTCGCTGCGCGCCCCGAGGCTGCGGCGCGGCAGGTACGCCGGCCCCCCGGGCGGCTCGCGCGCCCCGGCGGGCGTCGTGGACGTGCACGCGCCGGGCAACCGCTCCCAGAAGGGCTGGTGGTGGCGGGACGAGCACGACCCCGAGCTCCTGCCCGCCTACCTCCGCGCGGTGCGCCGCGCGCTCGGCCCCGGCTGGCGGAGCACCGTCTGGCGCGAGGTGTCGGAGGGCGAGGACGCGCTGCTGCCCGGCCCGCTCCGGCTGCGCATCCCCACCGCGCCGCTCGCCAGGCTGGCCCTGCCCTGGCCGCGCCTGGACGACTGGTACGCCGTGCTCGACCCGCGCCGCCGCGACTCCCTGCGCAGGCGGGCGAAGACGTTCGCCGCCGAGCTGTCGGTGCGCGTCGGCCCGGCCCGCGACCTGGTCGGCGCGGACGAGGCCGCCCGCCTGCGCGCCGAGAACGACCTCAAGCACCGCAGCAGGCTGTCGCCCGCCCCGCCGCTCCCCCTGCCCTACCTGGAGACGCTGATCGGCAGCGGCGAGAGCGTCGCGCTGACGTACCGGGACGGCCGGAGGCTGCTCGGCCTGTCGCTCATCCTCGACCACCCCGGCTGGCCCGTCTGCCTGAGCTGGGGGGCCGTCCCGCCCGAGCAGGGCGGGCGCAAGCACCTCTACTTCGACGGGTACGTCCGCATGATCGAATGGGCCATCGGGTCGGGCCGGCGCGGGCTGGTGCTCGGCAAGGGCCAGGCCGAGGTCAAACGCGACCTGGGCGCCGAGCTGCGGCCCTCCTCCGCCCTGGCGGTCCCGCTGTGAAGGGGGCCGTCGCGGCGCGCTGCGTCCAGTGCGGTGACCCGCATCCCGTTCGGCTGCGCGGGCGGCGCCGGTCGTGCCGCTCCTGCGGGGCCGTGTTCCGGGCGGCGCCGGTCGTGCCCCGGTCCGTGGCCGGGGATCCGCTGGAGCCTTACCTGCCGGCCCGGATGATCCGGTGGATCCGCGACAACGACGACGACTCCACGCCGGACCGGGCCGCCATGACCCGCTGGTACCGGGAGTTCGACGCGCTCGTGGCGCGGGCCAGGACCGACGAGAGCGCCGCAGGGCTGCTGGCCGAGGTCAGCGAGGTCCCGGCCGGCGACCTGCCCGCCAAGCCCGTCGCCTTCGCCCAGGTGTGCGCGGCCCTGCACGCCACCTGCTACGACCTGCGGCTGGCCCGGGCGCGGCTCGCGCCGGACGACCCGTGGGCGGCCGAGCGGCTGGGGCATGTACGCGCCTGGTTCGCCGGGCCGGGCCGCGCGGACACGTGGCCGGCCGCGCCGCCGGTCGCCGCGCCGGACCCGGAGGCGGTGCGGAAGCTGCTCCCCCTGCCGGAGCGCTTCGAGTCCGGCCCGCTGCGGACGTTCTTCGCCGCGCTGTTCCAGGTGGAGAGGGGGCCCTCGCCGACCGGCGTGCTGGACCGCTTCGGCGCCGAGGCGGTCGAGGACGCCCTGCGGGCCCACCTGCGGGACGGCTCGTACCCGCTGCGCGAGCGCGTGATCGCGGACCTGGACGCCGGATGACCGCCGTCTCCCACCGCGTCGGCCTGTCCCGGCTGACGACGCTGCTGGCCGGCCGGGCCGTCTTCCGTCTCATGCTGTACGGCTCGGCGGCCCTGCTCGCCCTGGCCTGGAGCCGCCCCGACTTCAACGCCTACGCGGCGGTGATGGGCGCGGTCGGCTGGTTGTGCATGGTCGTGCAGTCCGGCGGCGAGAAGGCGGCGCTGAAGCTCATCCCGCGGGCCCGCCGCACCCGCGACGACCTCACCGGGATGCTCCGCGCGCTGGTCGCCTACGTGCCGCTGCCGCCCGCGCTCGCGGCCGTGACCGCGCTGGCGCTCGCCCCGGACGCGCGGGTCACGCTCTACCTGCTGGGCGTCGCCTACTACGTGGGGCTGGGCTGCGGCATGCTGGGCGTGGCCCTGCACCGCGCGCTCGGCCACTACACCCGCGACACCGTGCACTTCGCCGTGCTGGGCGTCGGGATGGGCACGATGGCGGCGCTGGCGTTCCTGGCGGGGATCGGTCCCGCCGGCTACCTGACCGGGCTGCTGGCGCTGGTCACCGCGCTCAACGTCGCGCTGCTGCCGGGGCTGCCGCGCGCGAGGCGGCCACGGCCGGGGGCGCGCCGCGTGCTGGCCGGGACCGTGCTGCTGATGGGCGCGGCCGACGTCATGAACAACGCGATGATCGGCGCGCTGTTCGTGGAGCTGGCGCTCAGCCCGTACGCGGCCCACAGCGGCGACCTCTACCTGGTCATGCTCGGCTGGGGGTTCGCGCTGTCGATCCTCTACACCGTGCAGCGCATCTACCAGCCGCAGCTCTCGCTGCGCGTGGCGGGAGGCGGCGTGGCCGGGGCGCGGGTGCTCGCCCGGCGCATGGCCGGGCTCGCCGCGCTGGGCGCGGCCCTGTGGCTGCTGATCGCCGGGATCGTGCTGGCCGCGTGGGGGCTGGACGGGCCGGTCGCGCTCGCCGTGCTCGCCCTCACCCTGCTGCCGATGCAGGCGCTGGCGAGCGGCGCCACGTTCGTGGTCGAGCACACGAACCTGCGGGCCAACGCCAGGGCGGTCGTCGTCGCCCTGGCCGCCGTCGCCGGGCTGGGCGTGGTGGCGATCTCCCTGGCCGGGGCGGCCGGGGCCGTGTACGCGCTGGGGGCGAACCCGCTCGTCCTCGGCCTGGCATTGTGGAGGGCGCGATGACGGGTGCACCAACTGGCGCACCAACTGGCGCACCGACCGGACTGACCGTGCTCGTCCCCTGCTTCAACGAGGGCACGCAGGTCGAGGTGGCCTACCGGGAGCTGACGGCGGAGCTGGCCGCCGTGGAGGACCTGGAGATCCTCTTCGTGGACGACGGCAGCACCGACGACTCCCTCGCCCGCATCCGCGCGCTCGCCGGGACGGACCCGCGGGTGCGTTATCTGTCCTTCACCCGCAATTTCGGCATCGAGGCCGTCATGGCGGCCGGGTTCCGGCACGCCGGGCAGCCCTGGACCGTCCAGTGCGACGCCGACCTGCAAGTACCGCCGTCGCAGATCTGGCGGCTGCTCGACGGCGCCGCCGGCGGCCACTACGACGTCGTCTTCGGCCGCCGGGTCCGGCGGCGCGACCCCCTCGTGCGCAGGCTCGGCTCGGCCGGGATGCACTGGGCGGCGCGGGCGGTGTTCCGCATCGAGATGCCCCGGGGGGCGTCCACGTTCCGGCTCGTCCGCACCTCCGTCGCCCGCACGATCACGGACCTGCGGCTGCCGTGGTTCATGGCCGCGGTGCCGCTGGTGGGGGCGCGGCACACCCTGGTCGAGGTCAGCCATCGCGAACGCGACGCCGGCCGTTCCAAGCTGCGCCTGGCCCGGCTGGCGGGGCACTCCTTCGAGCTGTTCTTCGGGTTCTCCTGGCGGCCGTTGAACGCGGTCTACCTGCTGGCCGCGCTGGGCCTGGTCGCCGCCGCGCTGGGACTGCCCGGCGCGCACCTGCTGGTGCCGGCGGTGACGCTGGCCGCCGTGGCGGTGGTCGGCCGCTACGTCCACCGCCTCGCGCCGCCCCGGCCCGCGTACTACGTCCGCGAGGCGAACGTGCCGCTGCGGCCCGAGGACACCCTCTTCCAGGGCGCCCCCACCCCGCCGCCGCCGGTCAGTGCCGGGCGGCCAAGTGACGCGCAAGGTGGGCGATGACCTCGCGGGCGTCGTCCTCGATGCCGTGGATGAACGTGGACCTGCGCCGCCGCAGCAGGGGCAGGCCCAGCGCGTACAGGCCGGGGCTGCCGGCCACGCCGCCGTCGTGGCGCAGCCGGCCCTTCGCGTCGAGCACCGGCACGTCGAGCCAGCGGTAGTCGGGCCGGAAGCCGGTGGCCCACACGATCGTGCTGATCTCGCCGCTGCCCAGGTCGAGCTGCCAGCGCGCCGACTCGGGCACCCGGGTGGGCGCGAACCGCTCGGGCGGGCCGACCTCGCCGTCCCGGCCGTGCTCGCGGGCCCACGCGTCGAACGTGCCCAGCAGCCGCTCCATCTTGAGGTCGGCCAGCGAGAACACGTTGCGCAGCCCGCCGGAGAACAGCGCCCGGCCGTCCCGCACGCCCGCCCAGCGGCCCACGAGCTCGACACCCATCGCGGTGAGCGCGTTGAGGTCGAGCGTCGTGCGCTCGGGCGTGCCCACGAGCTGGGGCGAGGGCAGCCGCCTGGCCCGTTCCAGGTCCTCGACCTCGTCGTGGCGCTGGTCCCACACTCCGGAGGCGTCCATCCACCAGAGCACGTCGCGTCCCCGGTAGGTGCGCGGCAGACGGACGTGCTCCCCCACCGACAGCGTCACCGGCCGGCCGGAGGCGCGCAGCTCGGCGGCCAGTTGCACGCCGGTGGCCGACGCCCCGACGACGAGCACGCCGCCCTCGGGGAGCCGGCCGGGCTCGCGGTAGTCGAACGGCGTCAGTTGCCGCACCGACGCCGGCACCGCCTCGCTGAAGGCCGGCACCGCCGGCAGGTTGCACGCCCCGGTCGCGACGACCACCGTCCGGCAGGCGATCTCGCCGTGGCCGGTCGTCACCAGGTAGCCGTCGCCGTCGGGCCGGACGGACGTGACGGCCGTGCCGGTCCGTACGGGGGATCCGGAGAGCGTGGCGAAGCGCTCGATGAGCTGCGTCACCTCCTTCGTGGTCATGTAACCGTCGGGGTCCGGGCCTTCGTAGGCGAGGCCCGGCAGGCGGCTCTGCCAGTTGGGGGTGAGCAGCCGGAAGGAGTCCCATCGTTCGCGGCGCCAGGAGTTGGCCACCTCGCCGCGCTCGATCACCACATGGTCGATCGAGCGCGCGGTGAGGAAGTGGCCGGCGGCGAGGCCCGCGTGCCCCGCCCCGATGACGACCGTCGTGACCCGCTCGGTGATGGCTCGGCCCTCAGGCGACTTCGACGGTGACGTTGGTCGGGTTCGTCAGGGCGTCGAACACCGCCGAGCGCTTCTGGGACTGGGCCACCAGGGCCTCGATGTCCTGCCGCGAGGCGTCCGCGTCGATCTCGAACGTCACCTTGATGTCGTCGAAGCCGTTGCGTACGTCGCTGTCGGCGCCCAGGATGCCGCGGATGTCGTGGGTGCCTTCGAGCCGCGCCTCGACCGAGCGGAGCTGGATGCCACGGTTCTGGGCGACGGAGGCGACGCCGGCCGTCAGGCAGCTCGCCAGGCCGACGAGCAGGTACTCGATCGGCGTGATGCCGTTGTCCTCGGCCGCGAAGACCTCGGGGTGGTCGGCGTCGAACACCGCCTCGCTGCGGTGGGAGCGCTCCTCCCCGAGCCCGAAGAACTCCTTGACCGTCGTCGTGCTGTGCACGCCGTTCCGCCAGGTGCTGGAGGCCCGCCAGACGAACCGCGCGGCCTCGGGCGCGTCCTTCAGCGCCTCGCGCGCGTCCAGCAGCGCCTGCACGTTCACGCCGTTGGAGACCGTGGTCATACCTTCCGCCCTTCCCTCACTACCCGCTATTCCGGTAGGTATTTGACCATACACCGGGCGTGGCGGCTACCATAAGCCCATGTCGCAGCCAGCCAGGACCGTCACGGCCGGCGGCCCCGGCTCTGTGGGCGCCGTCGAGACCCGTTACCTCGACCTGCCCCGGCCCGTACGGCTCGACTGCGGCCGCGAGCTGCATCCGGTCCGGGTGGCGTACGAGACCTACGGCACCCTGTCCCCCCGGCGCGACAACGTCATCCTGGTCTGCCACGCCCTCAGCGGCGACGCCCACGCGGCGGGCGTGTCCACGGCGCCGGCCGAGGCGGGCACCCGCGACGGGTTCGGCGCCGAGGAGCGCGACGGCGCGGGCGGCAAGGCGCTCGGCTGGTGGGACGGCATGATCGGCCCCGGCAAGGCGTTCGACACCGACCGGTTCTTCGTCGTCTCCACGAACCTGCTCGGCGGCTGCCGCGGCACGACCGGGCCGTCCTCGGTGGACCCGGCGACGGGCCGGCCGTACGGGCCGGACTTCCCGGTCATCACGGTCGCGGACATGGTACGGACCCAGCGCGCGTTCCTCGACGCCCTCGGCATCGAACGGCTCGCCGCGGTCGCCGGCGGCTCGCTCGGCGGCATGCAGGCGCTCGAATGGGCGGTGCGCTACCCCGGCCAGGTGGACGCCGTCGTCGCCATCGCCAGCACGCACGCGCTCCACCCGCAGGGCGTGGCCTGGAACGCGATCGCCCGCGAGTCGATCCTGCGCGACCCGGCCTGGCAGGGCGGCCGCTACTACGGCACCGGCCGCGCCCCCGACGCCGGCATGGGCGTCGGGCGGATGGTCGGCCACATCACCTACCTGTCCGCGCCCGCGCTGACCGAGAAGTTCGGCCGGCGGCTGCAGCACGCCGACGACCTCCGCTACACCATCACCGAGCCGGAGTTCGAGGTGGAGAGCTACCTGCGCCACCAGGCCGACGCCTTCGTCAAGCGCTTCGACGCCAACACCTACCTCTACCTCTCGCGCGCCCTCACGTACTTCGACCTCGCCCGGCGGCACGGCGGCGGCTCGCTCGCGCGGGCGCTGGCCGGCGTCGAGGCGCGGACGCTGCTCATCGCCTTCAGCTCCGACTGGCTCTACCCGCCGTCGGCCTCGGAGGAGATCGAGCGGGCGCTGCGGGCCGCCGGCAAGCCGGTCTCGTACGAGCTGATCGAGGCCCCGTACGGGCACGACTGCTTCCTGCTCGAAGAGGCGCGGCAGACTCCCATCATCCGCCGGTTCCTCGGCGGAGCCGGATGACAGCGAGGAAGAGGTTCTTCTCGTGACCGACCAGTCCCCCCGCGACCTCCCCCGGGCCGAACAGGCCCGCGAGTTCGGCTTCGAGACCCGGCAGCTGCACGCCGGGCAGCGGCCCGACCCCAACACGGGCGCGCGGGCGGTGCCGATCTTCCAGACCACCAGCTACGTCTTCGAGGACCCCGAGTCCGCGGCGGCGTACTTCAACCTGCAGGAGTACGGGAACACGTACTCACGGATCATGAATCCGACCGTCGCCGTGTTCGAGGAGCGGGTGGCCAACCTGGAGGGCGGCAGCGGCGCGGTGGCCTTCGCCAGCGGCATCGCCGCGCAGGCCGCCGCGCTCTTCACGCTGCTGCAGCCCGGCGACCACGTCGTGTCGTCCTCGGCTCTCTACGGCGGGACCGTCAACCAGCTCAAGCACCTGCTGCGCAAGATGGGCGTGGAGCTGACGTGGGTGGACCCGGACGACCCGGACGCCTGGCGGCAGGCGGTGCGACCCGCCACCAAGGCGTTCTTCGCCGAGACGATCGGCAACCCGGCCGGCAACGTGCTCGACATCGAGACCGTGGCGGCCATCGCGCACGAGCACGGGCTGCCGCTCGTCGTGGACAACACGTTCGCGACCCCTTACCTGTGCCGGCCGATCGAGTGGGGCGCCGACATCGTGGTCCACTCGGCCACCAAGTTCATCGGCGGCCACGGCACCAGCATCGGCGGGGTGGTCGTGGAGGCGGGCACCTTCGACTGGTCCAACGGGCGCTTCCCGGTCGTCGCCGATCCGTCGCCGGCCTACCACGGGCTGCGTTTCCACGAGACGTTCGGCGAGTACGGCTACCTGATGAAGCTGCGCGCCGAGACCCTGCGCGACCTCGGCGCGGCGCTGTCGCCGTTCAACGCCTTCCTGTTCCTGCAGGGCCTGGAAACGCTGTCGCTGCGGATGGACCGTCACGTCGAGAACGCGCGGGCGGTCGCGGCCTACCTCGACGGGCACGAGCTGGCCTCCAACGTGACCTATCCCGGCCTCCCCGGCGCCAAGTACGCGCCCCTGGTGGAGAAATACCTGCCACGCGGCGCGGGCGCGGTGTTCTCCTTCGACTGCGCGGGCGGCCGGGCCGGCGGGCAGGGCCTCATCGGCGGACTGACGCTCTGGTCGCACCTGGCGAACGTCGGCGACGCCAAGAGCCTGGTCATCCACCCGGCCAGCACGACGCACCGCCAGCTCGGCGACGACGAGCTGCGGGCGGCCGGCGTCGGGCCCGGCACGGTGCGGCTGTCGGTCGGCACCGAGTCCGTCGCGGACCTCATCTGGGACCTGGAACAGGGCTTCGCCCGCGTCGGCGCGGCGATCGGGAAGAAGGCGGGGACGGCATGACCGAGCTCGGACGCTACCAGGACCCGCTGACGATCCAGCGGGTGCTCCACTCCACCAGGACGATCGCGATCGTCGGCCTGTCCGGCAACGAGCTGCGGGCCAGCCACTTCGTCGGCTACTACCTCAAGCGGCACGGCTACCGGGTGATCCCGGTCAACCCGCGCGAGAAGGAGATCCTCGGCGAGCCCAGCTACCCCAGCCTGCTCGACGTGCCGGTGCCGGTCGACCTGGTCAACGTCTTCCGCGCCCCCGACGCGCTGCCGGACCTCGCGCGGGAGACCGTGTCGATCCGCGCCGCCGCCCTCTGGTGCCAGTTCGGCGTGATCAACGAGGAGGGCGCGCGGATCGCCGAGGACGGCGGCGTGACCGTGATCATGGACCGCTGCCTCAAGGTGGAGCACGCGCGGTATGTGGGGCGGATGCACTGGCTCGGCTTCAACACCCGCCGCATCACCTCGGTCCGCTCCGGCCTCCAGTAGCGCGGAACGTTCAAGATTCTCATCCCGGACATCATGATTATTAGTCCCGGCGGTTGATTATGCCGCTTGAATAATTTTCACATTGTTGCACGTCAGGGTGCCGATACGGGACTGTCTCGTCATGACAAATGACGACAAGGAAGCGTACGCATTCGGGCGGACGGTCCGGGACGCCCTGGAAAGCAAGGCCCGGACCGTCCGCTTGTGCCTCATACTCGCCGTTCTCGGAACGAGTATGACCATCCCGCTGTTCATCCTCCTGATCGCCCTCAGGGCGGTTGTCGGCGGGAACTGAAAGCAGCCTCCCAAGAGGCAGGAGCGCCCTTCGCAACCGGACGGAGGATCCTCCTCCTTTGGGAGGCTTTTTTCATCCTGAATGGCAGCGATCCGCCGAAGGTGGATAATCCTCTACCTGAGCAGTCGAACACCGTATCGGGCGTCCACCAGTCTTCCGAGGGGACGGTCATGGGGCCGGACGAGTACGACGTCTTCCTCAGTTACGCCGGCGACGACCGCGAGGAGGCGCGGGCCCTGGAGGACGCGCTGCGCGGGGCGAAGGTGCGCGGCCGGCCCCTGCGCGTCTTCCGCGACGAACGGTCGATCGGCCACCACGAGAGCATCACCAGGAAGATCACGGAGGGCGTGCTCAGGTCGGCCGTCCTGCTCGCCTACTACTCGCGGGCCTATCCGACGCGGCCGGCCTGCCAGCTTGAGCTGACGTTCGCGTTCCTGCTGGCACAGCGGAGCCGTACGGTGCGGGGGCGCGTCCTCGTGGTCAATCCCGAGGACGGCTCGGACCACATCGAGCCCGTCGAGTTACGCGACCTGAAGTACCGGCGGCCGCCCGCCTCCGAGCCCGAACGCCGGCGCTTCGCCGAAGAGGTGGCCGAGCGGGTGGCGGCGCTGTCCGGGCCGCTGGGCGCGGCGGCGAGCGCCGCGCCGCCCCATTGGTGGCCGGGCGAGCCGCTGCCCGACCGCGAGGCGGTCCACCGGTACGCCGAGTTGTGGCGCCTGCACTCGGCCCTGCACGCGGGTGCGTCCGCGCTCGTCGCGCCGGGGCCTCGGATGGGCGTGGCGGTGGTCTCCGGGCTGCCGGGAAGCGGCAAGACCACGCTGGCGGCCCAGTACGCCCAGGAGTTCGCCGCCGCCTTTCCCGGCGGGGTGCACTGGTTCACCCTCGACCCCCGAGAGACGGGCCCTGACCTGCTGCTCGACTACCGCCGCCTGGTGCGTGACATGGCCGTCGCCACCGGGATCCCGCTCGCCGGCGTGCCCGACGACCGCCTGCTCCCGCATGTCGCCGCCCATTTCAGGGGGCGGGCGGAGCCGGCGCTGTGGATCGTCGACCAGCTTCCCGCGGGGATCTCCGACGAGACCGTCCGGGAGCTGCTGATCCCCTCCCGGTACGTACGCACGATCCTGACCTGCCAGGAGGACCGCTTCACCGACCTCGGCGGCCCCGTACGGCTGGGCGGCCTGACGGAGGCCGAGGGGCTCGCCCTGCTCAGGGACGCGTACGGGCCCGGGGAGGAGGCCGAGGCCGCCGCGCTCGTCCGCGGCCTCGGCGGTCATCCGCATGACCTCCGCGTGGCCGGCGCCAAACTGCGGACGGGCCGCGGCATGATCTCGCTGGCCGAGTACCGCCACCAGGTCGCGGGCACGGCGGACAACGTGCTGGCGGACATCCTGCGCGAGCTGGACATCCCGGCCTGGACGGTGCTCGGCCTGGCGTCGTTCCTCGCGCCGGCCCCGCTCCCGCGAGCCCTGCTGAGCCGTGCGGCGGCGCTGCTCCACGGCTGGAGCAGGGAGGAGACGCAGGAGCGGCTGCTGCCCGCGCTGGAGTCGCTGACCCGCAGGTGCCTCGTCGTCGCGGCGGGCGCATGCGTGTCGGTGCACGCGAGGGTGCTGCGCGCCGTGCCGGAGCCGGCCCGGCGCGGCTGCCTGCCCGCGGTGGCCCGGGCCGTAGCCGAACACCTGACCGCGCCGGAGCCGGGGCCTGAGGTCGTGGCGCACGCACGTCACCTGGCGCCCCTGGAGGAACTGCCCGCCGACGTCGCCGAGCCCCTGCTGTCCAGGCTGGCCGCGATCGACGAGCGGGCGTCGAACCTCGTGTCCGCCGCCAGGCACGCACGGGACCTCACGGCCCGGCTGCGCGAACACCACGGCGACGACGCCCCACGCACCCGCACCGCCGCCGCCCGCGCCGCCCTGCTCCTCGTAACCGTCGCCGACTACGCCCCGGCCGCCGACCTGGCCCGTCTCGCCCTCACCGACCCCTCGTCCACCCCGGCCCACGCCGCCCATCCCCCGTCCACCCCGGCCCGCGCCGCCGGCTCCCCGGCCGCGGCGCCTGGCGAGGATGCCGGGGAGGGCCCTGACGAGGTGCGGGCGGCGGCCCTGCACGCGCTCGCCGCCGCGCTCGACGGCATGGGCGAGTACGCGGAGGCGGAGCCGTACTGGTGCCGTCTGGAAGAGCTGCTGCCCGGGATGCCCGCAAGCCGGGCCGACCGGATGCGGGTCGACCGGGCGCGGGCGCTGCGGCAGCGGGGCCGGTTGGCGGCCGCAGCCGCCGTGCTGGCCCAGGTCACCGCCCCCGACCTGCCGCAACGGCACTTGGAGGAGGCGCTGCTGCACGGGCTGACCAGCCGCCCCGGCGTGGCCAGGGCGGCGGCGGAGAAGGCCCTCGCCAGTTTCGAGCGCGCCGGCCTGGCGCAGCACCCGCTCGCCTTCGAGGCGGCCGTGGCGCTGGTGGACGCCGAGCTCGCGGCGTTCGCGCACCGGCCGGCCCCGTTCGGCAAGGTGGACCGGGAGCAGCTCGCCCGGATGAGGACGCTCTGTGAGGAGTACGAGCGCACCCTGGGCCCCTCGAACCCGCTCACCCTGAGCGCCCAGGTGAGCTACGGCATCAACCTGGCGGGCTGGCAGGACGCCGCGGCGGGCCGGGCCGTGCTGGAGGCGGCGGACGAGCAGGCCCGCACCGTCCTGGGCGAGCTCCACCCCATCAGGCTGCGCATCCGCTACGGCCTCAGCTGCGCCGCCATGCGGGCGTTCGACTTCCCGCTCGCCGCCGACCTCGCGGGCCGGGCGTACGACGGCCAGCGGCTGGTGCTCGGCGAGCGGCACCCCGACACCCTGAAGTCGCTGCTGCAGCTCGGCATAGCCCGCTACAACGTACGGAATGGGGACGGTGCCGGTCGGGACGACGCCGAGGCACGCGAGCTGATCAGCGAGGCCCGGCGCGGCCTGAGCGAGGTCCACGGCCTGTGGCACGACGAGGTGGTGCGGGGCTACATCGCGGAGGTCTTCGGCGCGCTGCCCCGGCCGCTGTTCGACGGGATGATGCAGGCGACGAACCTCGCCACGGCCGCCCCGGCCAGGCTGCGCCGCGCGCTGAAGGGCCTGCTCGGCCGGGAGTGATCACGTCCCTCGCCCGCAGGCGGGCCGCCGGTCGCCGTCCGGCAGGAACCTGGCCCATTCCGCGGGGGTCAGCTCCCGTCCGGCGATGGCGCAGGCGACGCGGATCAGCTCGCCGGGGTCGACGGGCCAGCGGCTCACCGATCCGTCGTCGGTGAGCACCATGAGGCTCCTGCCGTCCGCGGTGAAGACGGGCTGCGGCTGGTCGGCGAAGTCGTCGAAGGGCAAGGGCTCGCCGACGGGTTCCAAGGTGCGGGTGTCCCACAGCCGCAGGGGCTCCTCGGTCGTCATGAGGGTGCCGTCCGGGCTGACGGTGCCGTTGCCGTTGCCGGTGCGGAGACTGCGGCGCACCGCGCAGGACTCGGGGTCCACGAAACGTACGGTCCGGTCGCCGGAATTGAGCACGAGCGTGTGCTCGTCAGGGGTGAAGGACACCGCGCCGGTGGCCAGGGTGTAGTCGCCGGCCTGCCGGTCGCAGCCGCCGCCGGGCGCGCCGGAGGCGACGTCCCAGGTGCGGAGCTGCGTCGTGCTGAGGCTGGCCGCCAGCCGGTTCCCCTCCCGGTCGAGCGCGATCTCCGGGTAGACGGCGGAGCTGGTGAGGTCGGCCGGCTGGGCGAAGTCCGGCAGGAGGATCCGCGCCACGGTGGCGCCGGTGCCGGTCTCGTGAACCGTCGCCGTGTAACGGCCGGTCCTCGGATCGGCCAGCGTCCTCGCCAGTCGGCGGCCGTCGCCGCTGAAGGCCACCCGGGTGCCGACGTCGTACGGGAACCCCAGCACGACCCTGGCCTCGGCGATGGACCAGAGCACGTACTGGTTGTCCAGGTACGCCAGCAGGTGCCGACCGCCGGGGGAGATCCGCAGGCCGGACGCGCCGCGCAGGTCGGGGACGGGCACGTCCGTGCCGGTCCGCAGGTCGCGCCGCCACACGCCCTCGCTCGCGTCGGTGTGGTACAAGGTGACGCCGTCAGCGCTCAACGTGGGTGTGTCGTCCGTGCGCGGCGCGGTCGGCACGTCGGCGGGCCGCAGCGCGGACGCCACGTCCCAGACGACGGCCGCGCCCTCGCCGCCGACCCCCACGAGGCGGCGTCCCGAGGGGTCGAACATCGCGTTGTAGATCACGTCCGGCTCGCCGGGCAGCGAGATCAGCCGCGGTTCCGGCGCGTTCAGGTCGATCAGGCGGACGTCGTCACCGGACAGGGCGACGAGGCCGCCGTCCGGGGAGACTTCCGCGCCCCAGGCGTCGGTCTCGGCCGAGGTGATGAACTCGTCGGTGAGGAGGTCCACGACGACGATGGGCGTGTCGCGGATCAACGCGCGCCGGTCGCGGCCCCCGAAGACCACGTCGTCCCCGCGCTTCGTCCAGCGCGTACGGCCGGTGCGCGCGTCCAGCAACGTCTGGAGGTGGGCGTTGTCCTTGGAGTCGGCCGCGACGAGAAAGGCGCCGGTGGGGCTGAAGGTGAGCGCGGGGTCGGATCCGGGGACCCGCCGGGCACGGCTGAGCACCTTGCCGTCGCCGGTGGCGACCACGACCAGCGTGCCGTCCGCCGTCCAGGCGGCGGCCCGGTCGCCGGACGGGGACACGGCCACGGCGACCGGGCGGCCGGGCAGGCCGAGCCGCCACCGGCGTCCGCCGCCGGCCGCGTCGTAGCCGGCCAGGCCGTCCAGCTTCGTGCCCTCCGCGAGGACGATGCGGCGGCCCCGCAGGTGGACATAGGCGTACCGGCCGGACATCCTGGCCGTCACCGTGCGCGGCGAGCGCGGGTCCCACACGACCGGCGTGCCGGACAGGTCCTTGCCGAACACCCGCCCGCTCCGCCGGTCCACCTCGAACAGCGTGCCCGCGCGCCGGCCCAGCACCCGGCCGCTCAGCAGGTCCACGAACGCGACCGTGCCGGGCGCTGAGGCCGCGGCGGCGACCCTGTGGTCGACGCTGACGTCCATCGGCGCGTCGCCGGTCCACACCAGGCGGGCCGGCTCGGCGGCGAGGTCCCACAGCAGGACGCGGCCCCCGTCCTCCTCCGCGGCGAGGTGGCGGCCGTCCGGGCCGAAGGCCAACCGCCGTACGTTCGCGAGCTGTTCGAAGGGGCTGCGCAGGACGCGGGCCATGCCGCCGGTGAGGTCCCACACGTAGATCCGCCCGTCGGCGGGCGCGCCTGCGTCGCCCGCCTCGGAGTACCTGGAGGCCGCCATCCTGCGCCCGTCGGGGCTGATCGCGAGCGTCTGCAGATGGAAGGGGATCGGGTCACCCGGCCGGATGCGCGGGAACGTGAGCACCCCGCGCATCGCCTCGTGCACCGTCGTGACGAGGCTGCCGCGGGCGGCGGCGGTCCCCTCCGTACGCCAGGCGTGCACGGCCAGCAGCAGCGCCCGGTCCAGGTTGCCGTCCCGGTCGGCGAGCGCCTGGCCGGCGAGGTACCGGGACGTCGCCTGGCGCAGATTGGCCAGTGCCTCCTCGGCGCGCAGCGCGGCGATCACCGCCGCCGCCGCCGTGGACGCGGCCAGCACGGCGAGCGCGGTCACGGCCGCGGCGGTCACCCGGCGGGTCTTGCGGTGCTGGCGTACGTCCTCGCCGTCGAGCTCGTCCGGATCCCTGCCGTGCAGGGGCGCGGCGAGCTGCACCAGGCAACCGCGGAACCGCTCGTTGCGCAGGTCGCGCTGGTCCTCCTCGGCCGCCCAGCGCAGATCGACCCAGAGCGGCTGGTGAAGGTGGACGTCGCGGAGCGCGGGCGGCAGCGCGGAGGAACGTTCCACGTCGAAGTCACCGGCGTCCTTGTCCCAGACGAGCGAGCCGCCACACAGGACCAGCCGCAGCGTGTCCACGCTCTTGTGCGTCAGCCAGTAGCGGATCTCGTCGTCCACCCAGGCCGACCCGGCGGCCTGCGGCGAGAGGAACACGATGAGGAAGCGGGAGGCGGCGAGCGCGTCCTCGATCGCCGGGCCCAGCCCGGGGCTCGCCGGCAGGCTGGACTGGTCGCGGAAGATCCGTAAGGCCCGCAGCCGGTACCAGGGCCGGGCCAGGCGGTGCAGGCCGTCGCGTACGGCCCTCACCAGGTGGGAGTCCGGCTCCCAGGCATAGGACAGGAAGGCGTCGTACCGGTGCGCGGACGGCGGGCCCGTGCGCTCATCCACCCGTTCATCGTCCGGCACCGGCCATCGCCTCCGGATCGCTCACCCCGGCCAGCTCGCCGAAGCCCATCGCGTAGTCCTGGATGCGTCTCTGCACCTGCCGCAGCTCGGCGCGGCAGGCGCCGTTGTCCGGCCACGCCGACTCGGGCGCGTCCGGATGCGCCTGCTCGTACTCGCGCAGCCGGGGGTGCCACTTCGACAGGAAGGGCCGCAGCTCCTGGTTGAGCATGGTGATCGCGAGCTGCTCGACCGTACGGCCGCCGGGGGCGGGCACCGACGGCCGGCTCGCTTTCAGCGTGTCGCGTACGGTGGCGAACAGGCCGTAGAGCGAGGAGAGCGCCTCCCGCGTCAGGCCCTCGTCGTCGTCCAGCGGCTGCGTGGACACGCGGGTCGTGGTCTCCACGAACAGCTTCCATGCGACGTCGCGGCTCTCGTTGTTGACCACGAACGTCAGCTCGCTCACCTGCGGGAGCGACAGCTTCACCTCGGTCAGCCGGGCCGACCGGTTGTAGATCTGGATCACCACGACGCCCGCCATCCCCGCCACCGCTCCGGCGGTGACGTAGAGGCCGCGGCCGCCGATGCGTGTCAACTCGAAGATCACCAGACCGGCCAGCGCGCCGACGACGGCCGCCGCGGCCACGCGCACGATTCGCCCGCGCGGCAGCGGGGTTCGGGGGGTCTTCACCGCCACGAGGCGACTCTACATTCGGCGTCTCCGGACAGCCAGACGATCGGCGCCCGCGGTCCGGCTCGTTTTTGGTGGCAGAATGCAGTCATGCGGCTACCGCGAGCAAGATATTTCAACACCACCGGTCCGTGCGATCCCCAGCGCCACTACATGCTGCCCCCCACGCAGCGGCTCCCCCAGGCGCGCGAGCTCATCGAGATGGACCGCTACTTCGTGCTGCACGCGCCCCGGCAGACCGGCAAGACGACCACCCTGGACACCCTGGCCTCCGAGCTGAACACCCAGGGCGACATCGCCGCCCTGATGTTCTCCTGCGAGAGCGCCAAGGCCGCCGGCGACGACTACGCTGCGGCGGAGTCGCTACTGCTGGACTCCCTGCGCGAGGCCGCCGAAGAGTCGGGATGGCCCGACGAGCTGCTGCCACCGAATCCCTGGCCGCACTCCTCCCCGGGCAGCCGGCTCCGTGCGGCACTGCGTGAGTGGTGCCGCCGCAGCCCGCACCGGGTGGTGCTACTCCTCGACGAGATCGACGCCCTGCAGGGCACCAGCATGGTCAGCATCCTCAGCCAGCTCCGCCACGGCCACAACGCCCGGCACAAGGGGCTTCCGTTTCCTGCTTCGGTGGTGCTGTGCGGGCTGCGCGACGTGCGTGACTACAAGGTCGCCTCGGGCGGCCCATCCGACAGGTCGAACCCGGCCAGCCCGTTCAACATCGTCGCCGATTCACTGCGCCTGGGCGACTTCACCGCCGACGACATCACCGAACTCTACGGCCAGCACACCCAGGCCACCGGCCAGGAGTTCACCAAAGACGCGGTGGACCGGACCTTCGAATTGACGCAGGGCCAGCCCTGGCTGGTCAACGCCCTCGCCTACGAAATCATCTCCAAGATGAGAGTGACCGGCGCCATCACCTGCGAGCGGGTCGAGGAGGCCAAGGAGCGGCTCATCCGAGCCCGCGCCACCCACCTGGACTCCCTGGTGGCCAGGCTCCACGAGCCGCGGGTCAAACGGGTGCTGGAACCCGTGGTGGCCGGCGCCCTGCCCCAGGCCGACCCCACCTTCTCCGGCGACCTGTCCTACGTCCGCGACCTCGGCCTGATCAAACAGAAACCCCCGCTCGAAGTGGCGAACCCGATCTACCGCGAGGTCATCCTGCGGGTGCTCGGCGACCCGTTCGAACACTACGTGATGGCCGAGCCCCGCAGCTTCGTGCTCCCCGACGGCCGGTTCGACCTGCCACGCCTGCTCCAGGAGTTCGTCACCTTCTGGCGCGAACACGGCGAAGTCCTCATCCAGCAGGAGGGCTACCACGAAGCCGCCTGCCAGATCATCCTCATGGCCTTCCTGCACCGCCTCATCAACGGCGGCGGCCACCTCGACCGCGAATACGCCGCCGGCACCAAACGCCTCGACGTCCTCATCCGCTGGCCCTACACCACCCCCGACGGCGAACGCCTGACCCAACGCGAGGTCATGGAGCTGAAAGTCTGGCGACCAGGCGAACCCGACCCCACCCACGCCGGCCTCACCCAACTCGACCACTACCTCGACCGCCTCACCCTCACCACCGGCTCCCTCGTCATCTTCAACCGCCGCCCCGAAGCCCCACCCTGGCAAGAACGCGGCAACTTCGAACACGCCACCACACCCGCCGGCCACCAGGTCACCATCCTGCGCGTGTGACAGAAAAGACAGCATCTGAATATTCCGTCCACTCTTGCCCTATTAATGAACCTACCGAGTAGTATGCGGATATTCGCGGCACAGTCTCGGAGGAATTCATGGCGGTTGTGAACGGACCAGACTCCCCCATTCTCATCGAACAGCGGAAAACCGTGGCAATTGTCACACTGAACCGCCCGAAACAACGCAACGCCCTGTCGTCGGACATGCTGAACGCCATTGTCGACGCCTTTCACTGGGCGGAGCGCGAATCCTCCGTCCACGCCGTCGTCCTGACCGGCGGCACCAAACTGTTCGCCTCCGGGGCGGATCTTCGCGAGCTGCGCGCCGCCTCGTCCGTCGACTACCTGCGGTCGGAGCGGCAGAAGGCCTGGCCCCGGATCGCCGCCTTCAAGAAGCCGCTCGTGGCGGCGGTCGCCGGATACGTGCTCGGCGGCGGCTGTGAGATGGCGATGAGCTGCGACTTCATCGTGGCCGCCGACTCGGCCGTGTTCGGCCAGCCGGAGATCAGGCTCGGTCTCATCCCGGGCGCCGGGGGAACGCAGCGGTGGGCGCGGGTGGCGGGCCGGTTCATGGCGGCCGAGCCGGTGCTTCTCGGCAGGAACGTCGACGCCTGGACCGCCCGGCGCATGGGCCTGGTGAACCGGGTCGTGCCGGCGGAGTGCGTGGTCGAGGCGGGGGTGGCGCTGGCGGAGGAGGCGGCCAGGCACAGCACCGTCGCGGCCTCGCTGGCCAAGTCGGCGCTGCGCGCCTCCGAGGAGGTCGGCGTCTCGGCCGGGCTGGACTTCGAACGGTCCCAGCTCGCGGTGGCCCTGTCGTCGGCCGACCGGATGGAAGGGATCGACGCGTTCCTGGAGAAGCGGCCCCCGCGGTTCCAGGGACACTGAGGTCCAGGAAACCTGAGCCGGCCCGCTCCCTCCCCGGGGCGGGCCCGGCCATCGTCAACGCGCCTCGGCCGGGAAGTCGCCGGCCCGTCCCAGCAGGGCGGGCGCCTCGGACTTCCCCAGCCGCTCGCAGATCCAGGTGCCCGCCGCGGCCGTCGCCGCGAGGTCGAGGCCGGTACGCACCCCGCTGCGCTGCAGCGTGTAGAGGAGGTCCTCGGTGGCGATGTTGCCGGTGGCCGCCGGGGCGAACGGGCAGCCGCCGATCCCGCCGGCGCTCGCGTCGAGAACGCGCACCCCGCTCTCCACCGCCGCCAGCGCGTTGGCGTACCCGGTGTTGCGGGTGTTGTGGAAGTGCATGCGCAGCGGCACGCCGGGGGCGGCCCGCGTGACCAGGGCCGTCAGGTCCCTGACCTGGCGGGGCACGCCCACGCCGATCGTGTCCGCGAGCGCGAGCTCGTCGGCGGGCGTGGCCAGGGCCGACTCGACGATCCGCAGCACCCGGCCGGGGGGCACCTCGCCCTCGAAGGGGCAGCCGAAGGCGGCCGACACGGTGAGGCTGACCCGCAGTCCGGCCGCCCGGGCGGCGGCGGCGATGTCGTGCCAGGCCGCGAGCGCGGCCTCGACGCCCATGCCCTGGTTGCGCCGGCTGAACGTCTCCGTGGTGATGACGACGTAGTTGACCTCGTCGACGCCGGCGGCGAGGGCCCGGTCGAGCCCGCGCCGGTTGAGCACAAGGCCGATGTAGGAGACGCCGGCCTGCCGGGGAACGGCCGCCATGACCGCCTCGGCGTCGGCCATCTGCGGCACCCGCCCGGGGTGGACGAAGCTCACCGCCTCGATGCGGCGTGCGCCCGCCCTGACGAGGCGTTCGATGTATTCCACTTTCGTGTCCGTGCCGAGCAGTTCCCGCTCGTTCTGCAGGCCGTCCCGCGGGCCGACCTCCACCAGTTCAACAGAATGCGTCTCCAACGGTTCCCCTGGTCATTCGTCGTCAGGATCGGGATTTCTGGCGGCGCCGATGCTCATCAACGTCGAACGGGCGCTGAAAATGTGCGACTGCATGATGGACTGCGCCCATTCGCCGTCGCGGCCGGCGAAGGCCACCAGCAGTTCGCGGTGGTGGGCCATGCTGCGCGACAGCGAGTCCTTGTCGTACTGGCGGAAGGTGCGGTAGACGAGGGGGACCTGCACCACGGCCGTCAGCAGGCTGCTGAGCCGCTGGTTGCGGGCGGCGTTCATGATGGCGTTGTGGAACTGGCCGTTCAGCTCGGCGATGCGGTCGAGGTGTCCGGGCTCGGCCTCCTCGGCCAGTGCCTCCATGCGCCCGGCGAGGTCGGCCAGGTGCTCACGCTCCTCGTCGGAGATGCGGTGCGCGGCCCGGCGGGCGACGGCCCCTTCGAGCTGCGCGCGGATCGTGAACAGGTCCCACAGGTCCTCGGGCCGCCACTCCGGGAGGCGGGCCCCGATGTTGGTCTCCCACTCGATGAAGCCCTCGGAGTGCAGCCGGCGCAGGGCCTCCCTGACGGGGGTGCGGCTCGCGCCGACCGCTTTGGCCAGGCTGGCCTCGGTGAGCTTGGCGCCCGGCTCGTAGGCGGAGCTCAGGAGGAGATCGCGGATGAGTTCGTAGGTACGTTCAGCCTTGGCCACGCCGGCACCTCAACCTTCACGTTCGGCTCGAAAGGATGCGGGACAGGTGACCGCCATGGCGGGCCAAGACCGGACGGCTCATCGGGCGGCGGCGGGCCGGCCGGAGCGCACATCTGCGATTTCAACCGGAATAGCGACATATTTCCGATTTGCCACCAGCCGCGCGCGACCGGCCGGCGTCATACGGCTCTCGTCCCATTCCGTGCTGTCGCCCCACGTAATGGCAACATCCCCCAGATCGGACACCTTACCGGCCAGCTCGCGGCGGACACTCTGCTCGAAATAAGGACTGTACATGCACCCGGGAGCGGTCGTGGTGAGCGTGAGATCGACCGTGACACGGCCGTCGGCCGCGCTCCGGACGTCCACGGACTCGACCAGCCCCATGTCCACGATGCCCATCGGCTGGCCCACCCCGAGACTGCACGGGTCCTGGACCTCGTTGCACGCCTCGAGGACCTGAGCCACCAGATCCTGCTGTTCGGTCGCCATCAGCACCTCCTCGTGAGAACCGGACGTCAGCCGGCCAGCCGTTCCCGGTGCAGCTGCCACGGACGCTCGCCCTCGGCCAGGTACGCGGCCCGGCGCTCGGCGATCCCGTCCGTGCTGATCTTCTGCTTGACCTCGTCCAGGTCCAGGCCGTGCAGCCGGGCGGCGTTGCCCGCGAACAGCTTGGCCTTGATCTCGTCGGTCAGCTCGGGGAAGCCCCACCCCTCGACGAGGTCCTCCGGCATGGTGAAGTCGCGCAGCGTCTCGACGATGGGCTGCGGGTGCGCCGACGGGACGCCCGTCGCGAAGAGGATGCGGTCGGTCCCCCCGTGCGACATGAGCGTGCCGATGATCTCGGCGAACTTCCGGGGCTTGCGGACGATCATGTTGGAGACCGACTCGATGGTCGCGTAGATGTTGCTGTGCGAGCGCAGTTGCAGCGCGCAGTCCTCCAGGAACGCCCAGCCGCTGTGCACGACCTCGAAGGTCATGTCGGGGAACGCGATGGCCGCCGTGGTCACGTCGTCGACGTGGTTGAGCACCCGGGGACCCGCCCCCGCCGGCACCGCCTTGTGGATCGCGATGTGCCGCATGCCGAGCTCGCGCGCCTTCTCCAGGTACGGGAACACCAGCTCCCGGTCGTTGAGCAGGGTGAGCTTGGAGGAGTTGATCACGGGGTCGACGACGCCGTTCGTGGGGTAGAACTTCAGGCCGTCGATGTCGTCCTCACGGATCCGCTGCTCCATCAGCTCCAGCTCGGCCGGCCCGCGCAGCGGGTCGACCGGGGCGTAGAGCAGGACCCGGCCGGGGTAGGCGCGCTTGAGCGCCTTGCCCAGCTCGTACGGCGAGGCGCCCCCGGAGAAGAACCCGTCGATCTCGACGCCGTGGTAGAACATCACGTCCACGTCGCTCTCGACGAAGACGATCTCCGCGAGCTCCTCGGCGGTCCAGCCGGCGGTGAACTCGTCCTTGGTCATCAGATAGCCGGGCTTGCTCGACTCCACGGACGTGTGCCCCACGCGGTAGAGGAAGTCGACCATCCCGTCGTACGACGCCTGCGGGCAGTCCTCCCTCCGGTTCTCCGGCCGGAAGTCGTATCCGTGGACTACGGCGTCGATCACCGGCATGTCGCCGATCATGGATCCTCCAGGGCATTGCTACGAGCGAAGTGTGTGCAATCTAGGCACGCCCGCCCGGAGGCGTCAATACTCGGCGACCACGCCGCCACCCCCTGACAGAGATCGAAGACACTTCGGGCCGACCCGCATAACCGCATGCCACAAGGCGTTCCAGTGCAGCAAGTGATCATGCGGAGACGGATCGGCGAACCTTTCCGCACCTTTCTCCACGGAGTAATGTGCTGGCCGACCCTTGACAGATTGCATACCATTCGACCAATACTCAGGCCTCATGAACGGCGACACAGCGGCTTCCCCCGCACCAGCGCTGCAGGACGATGCCGGGTCCGACAGCACCTCCGTGCTCGTCGCCACGGATCTCAGGAAGAACTTCGGGGCCGTGGCGGCGCTGGCGGGGGCGTCCCTGCACCTGCGCCGTGGCGAGGTCATGGCCCTGATGGGCGACAACGGGGCCGGCAAGTCGACCCTGGTGAAGTCCATCGCCGGCGTGGTCGTCCCCGACTCCGGGGAGATCCGGATCAACGGCGAGCCCACCCGGTTCGCCGGCCCCGGAGACGCGCTCAAGGCCGGGATCGAGACCGTCTACCAGGACCTCGCGCTCGTCGACTCCATGTCGGCCAGCGAGAACGTGTTCCTGGGACGCGAGCCCGTCAAGGCGGGACCGTTCAGCCGGCTCTTCAAGCTCGTGGACCGCCGGCGCATGGCGGACGAGGCCGCGCGGGCCCTCGCCGGCATCGGGGCGAAGATCCCGTCGCTCGCCGACACCGTCTCCGCGATGTCAGGCGGGCAGCGCCAGGCGCTCGCCGTGGCCCGCGCGATGTTGTGGGGCAAGAACATCGTCATGCTCGACGAGCCCACCGCCGCTCTGGGGGTGCAGGAGTCGGAGCACGTCCTGGAGATCATCACGGCGCTCAAGTCGCAGGACGTGTCCGTGCTCATGATCTCCCACAACCTGGAGCACGTGTTCCAGGTCGCGGACCGGGTGACCGTGATGCGCCAGGGCCGCACGGTGGGCGAACGGCACGTCCGCGACGTCGTGGCCAACGACATCGTCGGGCTCATCACCGGGGGATCAGAGGTGTCCTGAGCGGCACCGATCGGGGAAATCGCGTCAAGATCCCACCTGGTGTGGGCGAGATCGGAGTACGAATGTCAACGTCCGGACCACGACGGTGGCCGCTGCAGCTCGCGGCCGTCACGTCGCTCCTCATCGCGGTGGCGGCCTGCGGCGGGTCCGCGGAGACCGCCGCGGCGCCGGCCGCGGGCGAGTCGGCCGCGGCCAAGAAGGTGTTCATCGGCTTCGCCAACTTCGCCGAGCCGGAGAGCCCCGTGCTGAAGGCGCTCGACACCGGCATCCGCAAGGAGGCCGA
Organism: Nonomuraea sp. LP-02; assembly: GCF_036289125.1. Lineage (NCBI taxonomy): Bacteria > Bacillati > Actinomycetota > Actinomycetes > Streptosporangiales > Streptosporangiaceae > Nonomuraea > Nonomuraea sp. LP-02. The sequence goes on from NZ_JAXCLK010000001.1 coordinate 3,674,455, forward strand.
GAAGCGCAGCTGGGACCTGGTGGTGCTCAACAACGACCGGGACGGGCCCACCGCCGTCTCCAACGCGGAGACGATGGTCGCCCAGGGCGTGACGCACGCGATCGAGTTCCAGGGCGACGGCAAGGTCGCCCCTCAGCTCATGGACACCTTCAACGCCGCCGGCATCCCGGTCATCGCGATCGACATCGCGCACCCCGGGGCGCACTTCTTCGGCATCAACAACACCGAGGCGGGGCGGCTGAGCGGCCTCGCGGCCGGCAACCACGCCAAGGAGAAGTGGGACTGCAAGCCCGACCTGGTGACGCTGCTGGAGAACGAGGCCTCGGGTGACGTGGCGCTGCTGCGTACCGAGGGCATTCTCAAGGGCCTGAAGGAGGCCTGCCCCGGCATCTCCGACGAGGTGATCCAGCGCCGCAACTCGCCGACCACGCCGGACGGCGCGCAGGGCGTCGCCCGCGACATCCTGGTCGCCAAGCCGGACGCCAAGAACATCCTCGCCCTGGGCGGCAACGACAACATGGTGATCGGCACCATCAACGCCGCCGAGCAGCTCGGCCGGGCCGGCGCCGTGTTCGGCTACGGTCTCGGCGCGGACCTGATGCTGTTCGGGGTCGACACGCCCGGCCTGGGCGGCTCGACCGCCTTCTGGTACGAGGGATACGCCAAGGAGATCTTCAAGCTCCTCGACCAGATCGTCGGCGGCAAGGCCCCCGCGGTCGTGGACTCCCCCACCGATCCGAACGCGCACTTCAACCCGGCGTGCCAGTTCCCGATCGAGCACGTGAAGAGCATCCCCACCCTGGAGCAGCGGATCGAGGAGCTCTACGCGGGCGACTCCGGCTCGGCCTCGGCGGCCGAGAAGTACTGCCCCGAGGGCGTGGAGACCTACGGGCTGAAGAGCTAGCCGGGTCATCGTGTCCTCTTCAGGCATCACACTGACGAACCGGTGGGCGCGGGTCTCCTCCCTCGCCCCCCGGGGGCACGGCGCCACCACGCTGGTGCTGCTGCTCACCTGGCTGGCGCTCGTCGTGGCGACCGGGCTGCGGGCCCCCGGCTTCATATCCGGCCAGACGGTCGTGGCCGTGGCGTTCAACATGGCCTTCGTCGGGATCATGGTGACCGGGGTCGGCATCGTCATGCTGTCCGGTGCCGAGTTCGACCTCTCCGTCGGGGTCACCGCCGTCACCTCCGCGCTGATCGTGGCGCAGCTCCTCGTCGAGGGCTGGGCCTTCCCGCCCGCGATGCTGGTCGCGGTGCTGTTCGGCGTGCTGGTCGGCGTCGTCAACGCCGCGCTCGTGCTCGGGCTCGGCATCCATCCCATCGTGGCCACCCTCGGCATGATGTTCCTGGTCAGCGGGGTCACGCGGATCTTCGTGGACTTCGTCGCCATCCCGCGGGACTCCTTCCTGCGCCAGCAGGCGGCCGGGGCGTTCCTCGGGGCTCCCAAGGTCTTCTGGCTGATGCTGGTGATCTTCGTGATCGCCGGGCTGGTGACCACGTACACGCGGCCCGGGCGGCACCTCGTCGCGGTGGGCGGCAACGCCCAGGCGGCGAGCGCCCGGGGCATCAGCCCGCGGCGCGTGCGGGGCGGCGCGTTCGTCCTGTGCGGGCTCGGCGCGGGCGTCGCGGGCATGGTGCTCGCCTCCCAGGGCGACATCGTGCAGTCCAGCCTCACGGCCGGCACCGAGTTCAGGGTCATCTCGATCCTGCTGCTCGGCGGCATGGCCCTGACCGGCGGGCGCGGGCGCTTCAGCGGGGCGTTCGCCTCGCTGCTCCTGCTGAGCACGCTGCCGACGGCGATCGTCACCTGGGGCGTGTCGTCGAGCTGGCAGCCCGTCGTCGAAGGTCTCGTCCTGGCCGTCGCCCTGGCCGTCAACGCGCTGCGGGAGAAGAAGAGGTGAGGATGTCCACCAGCCGTACTGGGGCGTTGCTGAGCCCCATGGCCACGAGCCTCGCCTTCCTCGCGATCGTGATCGGGTGCGGGATCGCGCTGGCTCCCCGGTTCCTGACCGCGGCCAACCTGGCCGGCGTGTCGAGCGGGCTCGTGGCGCCCGCCGTCATCCTGCTCGCGGCCTGCCTGGCGATGACGGGCGGGGTCACGGACCTGAGCCTCGGCTCCGTGCTCGGGCTGGGCGGCGTCGTCTACGCGACCGTGTACCAGCTCTCCGAGTCCCCCACGGCCGGGGTGGGCGCCGCCGCGGCGGCGGGGGTCGCGGCCGGCCTGTTCAACGGCGTGCTCTCGGTACGTTTCCGCGTCTGGCCGCTGATCGCCACGCTCGGCATGCTGGTGGCCGCCCGCGGCCTGGTCAGCGTGATCAGCGGCGGCGGCTCGGTGTCCGCCTACACCCCGCAGCTGAGCGCGGCGTTGAAGACCGCCGTCGGCCCGATCCCGATCGCCCTCGTCGGCGTCGTCGTCCTGGCCCTGCTCGTCGGCTGGGTCATCAAGCGCACCCGCTGGGGCAACCACCTGCGCGCTGTCGGCGGCGACGACGTCGCGGCCCGGCGCGCGGGCATCCCGGCCGACCGCGTGCGGCTGCTGCTGTTCGTGGTCGTCTCCCTGGTCGCCGCGCTCGCCGGCACCCTCCAGGTCATGCGGACGGGCGCGGCGGCGGTGAACCTCGGCGAGGGCACGGAGCTGCTCGTGTACGGCGCGCTGCTGATCTCGGGCTACCGGCTCGCCGGCGGCGGGCGGGGCAGCGCCCTGTCCGGACTGGTGTGCCTGTTCGCGCTGGAGCTGATCAGGAACATCTTCCGGCTGCGCGGGCTGCCCCTGCCGCTGACCGACGTGCTGCTCGGCCTCACCCTCATCGGCGCGGTCGGCCTGGACCTGGTCCGCGGGCGCGTACGACGTCCGCTGACCGCACAGCCCGCGACCGGATGACCCGCATACAGAAAGGTGACTTCACGATGGAAGCGTTCTCGCAGGGCCCGTTGACCGGGGTGCGAGTCATCGAGACCGGGGTGCTGGTCGCCGGCCCGTTCTGCGGCCAGCTCCTGGGCGACCTCGGGGCGGACGTCATCAAGGTGGAGGACCCCGCCAAGGGCGATCCGATGCGGCAGTGGGGGCGCGAGCGTCCCCACGGGAAGTCGCTCTGGTTCCCCATCCTGGGCAGGAACAAGCGGTCCGTGACCTGCAACCTGCGGGTGGAACGCGGACAGGAGGTCTTCCGCAGGCTGGTCGCCGAGGCGGACGTCCTGATCGAGAACTTCCGGCCGGGCACCCTGGAGAAGTGGGGGCTCTCCCCCGAGACGCTCTGGGAGCTCAACCCCCGCCTGGTGATCGTCCGGGTGTCGGCGTACGGCCAGGACGGCCCGTACGCGGGCCGCGCCGGCTACGGCTCCATCGGCGAGGCCATGGGCGGCATCCGCTACGTGACGGGCGACCCCGAGACCCTGCCGAGCCGGGTCGGGATCAGCCTCGGCGACGCGCTCGCCGGCACCTTCGCGGCGCTCGGCTGCCTCGGCGCGCTGCGCGTGGCCGAGACCACCGGCCGGGGCCAGATCGTGGACAGCGCCATCTACGAGGCGGTGCTGGCGCTGATGGAGTCGACGGTCCCCGAGTACGCGATCGGCGGCCACATCCGCGAGCGGACGGGCTCGATCCTGCCGAACGTCGCGCCGAGCAACGCCTACCGCACCGAGGACGAGGACATGGTGCTGATCGCCGCCAACCAGGACACCGTCTTCGGCCGGCTGGCGGGGGCCATGGGCCGTCCGGAGCTCGCCGAGCACCCGGACTTCGCCACGCACGGCGCCCGTGGCCTGAACCAGCGGCGGCTCGACGAGCTGATCGCGGGCTGGTGCGCGACCATGCCGGCCGGCGCGCTGCTCGACCACCTGCACGAGCACGGCGTGCCCGCCGGCCGGATCTACACGGCGCGGGAGATGTTCACGGACGAGCACTTCGCCGCGCGCGAGGCGATCGTCCGGCTTCCGCACGCCGAGTTCGGCGAGTTCCCCATGCAGAACGTCTTCCCCCGGCTGTCCGCCACCCCCGGCGGCATCCGGTCGCTCGGCCCCGAGATGGGCGAGCACAACGAGGAGGTGCTGTCCCGCCACGCGGGACTGGACCCCGGAGAACTGGCCGGCCTGCGCGCGGACGGCGTCATCTGACCACGAGCGAGAAAGCGAGATCGGACCATGAACCCTGTCAACAAGCCGTCGATCAGCTACCAGGACGCGCAGCGAGCGGTCGCCGCCGCCGTCGACAAGGCCCGCGAGCAGGGCCTCGCCATGGTCGTCGCGGTGGTGGACGAGAGCGGCGTGCTCAAGGCGTTCGCCAGGATGGACGGCGCTCCCCTGCTGTCGGTGCAGGTGGCGAAGGACAAGGCGTACACCGCCGCCGGCTTCGGGATGCCCACCGACGGCTGGTACGACTTCATCAAGGACGACGGCCCGCTGGCCCTCGGCGCCCCCACCGGCATCGACCGGCTCGTGGTCTTCGGCGGCGGCTTCCCCATCACGGCGGACGGCGTGACCGTGGGCGCGATCGGCGTCAGCGGCGGCCACTACAGCCAGGACATGACCGTCGCCCAGGCCGGGGCCGACGCGCTGAGCTGAGCCCTCCGGCCCGCCGGCGGCCCCGCCCGCCCGGCGGGCATCCGCATCCCAGCTGTCAACCTACTCAGTAGTATGCAAAGGAGGGCCCGTGGCGGTCATCTGGCAACCGAGACTCGACGCCGAACGGGAGAGATGGGTCAGCGTCGCGGCCCGGCTCACGGCGGACCACTTCGCCCCGCTCGCCGAAGAGCTCGACCGCGACCAGCGCTATCCCTGGGAAAGCGTGGAGCGGCTGGTCGAGTCCGGCCTGGCCGGGCTGTTCGTGCCCAAGGAACACGGCGGGCAGGGCGCCGACCTGGAGACGACGTGCGCGGTCATCGAGACCGTCTCGCGCGGCTGCGCCTCCACCGGGTCGATTCTGGCGGCGTACGCGCTGGGAGGCACGCCGCTGCTGCTGGCCGGCACCGACCGGCAGAAGGCCGAGCACCTGGGCGGCCTGGCCGCGGGCAAGGCGGTCAGCTTCGCGCTCACCGAGGAGGGGGCGGGGAGCGACGCCGCCGGCATCAGGACCACGGCGGTCCGTGAGGGCGACCGCTGGCGGCTGCGCGGCGAGAAGATCTTCATCGGCAACGGCGGCGCGTCCCAGTGCTACGTCGTGTTCGCCCTGACGGACCCGGACGCCGGCACCCGCGGCATCACCGCCTTCCTGGTCGACAAGGACGCCGACGGCGTGGTCATCGACCACTACGAGGACAAGATGGGCATCCGCGGCACCCTGACCAGCAACCTCAAGCTGGACACGCTGGTCGGCGACGACGACGTCCTCGGCGAGCTCAACCGCGGGATGCGGCTGGCGATGCGGACCCTTGACGCGGGCCGGATCTCCGTGGCCGCCCAGTCCGTCGGCGTCGGCCTGGCCGGGTACGACGCCGGCAGCAGGGAGGCTGCCCGCAGGCGCACGTTCGGCCGGCCGATCATCGACAACCAGGGGATCTCCTTCCCGCTCGCCGACGTCGCGACCAGGCTCAGCGCGGCGCGCATGCTCACCGTCGAGGCGGCCCGCGCCTACGACCGGGGCGAGAACGTCAGCGTGCTCGGCGCGATGGCCAAGCTCTACGCGAGCGAGGCGGCGCACGACAGCGTCGACCTGGCGGTGCAGATCCACGGCGGCGAGGGCTACTGCAAGCCGTGCCCGGCCGAGCGGCTGTACCGGGACCAGCGCATCCTGGAGATCTACGAGGGCACCTCGGAGATCCAGCGGCTCGTGCTCGGGCGCTTCGTCAAGGCCGAGGCCGAGGAGGCGATCCGGTGAGCTTCACCGACCACTGGACGCTCGACATCCGGTGGCCGGAGCCAGGGCCTTCGACCGTGTACGACCTGGCGCACCGGCTCCACACCGGGATCCCGCACCACCCCAACCATCCGCCCTACTCCTTCACCCTCACCAAGCGGCACGGCGAGGTGATGTACCCCGACGGCGTCTCCGCCGCCGCCGAGATGATCACCACGGGCGGGCACGTGGGCACGCACATGGACGGCTTCGCGCACGTCTCCAGGTTCGGCCGGATCTACGGCGGCCTCGACGTGACGGAGAACCAGTCGTACGCCGAGGGCGTCGCCGTGCACTCCGTCCACGAGATGCCGCCGGTCCTCGCGCCGGGCCATCTCGTGGACGCCACGGTGGCGCTGGGGCGCGACCTCACCCCGGCCGACGGGATCGGCGCGGACCTGTTCGAGGAGTGGTTCCGTACGCGTCCGCGCCCTGCGCCCGGCTCGGTCGTGCTGATCAGGACCGGCTGGGACCGGCACTGGACGGACAACGCGACCTTCCTCGGCACCTCGACCGGCGCTCCGGGGGTCACGCCGTCCGGCGCGGAGTGGCTGACCCGCCATGAGATCATCGCCACCGGAGCCGACACCGTCGCCTACGAGCAGCTGCCGGCGGCGACGTTGCCGGTCCACTGTCATCTGCTGGTGGACCACGGTGTGCCGATCATGGAGGCGATGCATCTCGCGCCGCTCAGCGAGCGCGGGATCTGGGAGTTCTTCTTCGTCGCCGCGCCGCTTCCCATCCTCGGCGGCACCGGCTCCCCGATACGTCCACTGGCCCTGGTACCACGGACGTAAGGCGGTACACCCGTTGAGCAGCAGTGAGATCGGCCGGCCCGCCCTGGGCCGGCCGGGTCCCGGTGAGGACGGCCGCAAGGCGATCCTGGACGCGGCGGCGCGGGCCTTCGCCCGCAAGGGCTACTTCGCGACCAGCATCGACGCCATCGCCGACGAGCTCGGCGCCACCAAGGGGCGCGTCTACCACTACTACCGGGGCAAGGCGGAGATCTTCCTCGACGTGGTCGTGACGGGGATCCGCGATCTCATCGCCGCCGTGGAGCCCATCAGCGCCCGGACCGGCGCCGGGCCGGCCGAGCGCATGTACGAGATGGCGCACCTGCACGCGTCCATGATGATGCTGCGCAACCACGCGCAGCGCGTCTCCGTGCAGGCGATCGAGATGCGGTCAGTCGCCGAGATCGCGATCCACGCCGACGTGCTCGCCGACGTGCTCGCGCTGCGCCGCCGGTACGAGCAGATCTTCATCGACGTGGTCGAGGAGGGCGTACGGCTCGGCGACTTCGCCGCCACCGACAGCGGCCTGGTCGTCAAGTCGGCGCTCGGCGCCCTGAACTGGATCCCCATCTGGTACGCCCCCGACCGCGGCTCGCTCGACGTGGAGAAGGTCGCGGACACCTTCGCCCGGTTCATCGTGAACGGTTTGAAAGGAAGCTGAAGATGCACAGCCCCAGCTCGGCCGGATACTGGAGCGAGGTGGAGACCTGGCCCAGGGACCGCATCGCGGAGTTCCAGCTCGCCGCACTGCGGCGGCAGCTCGCCCACGTCGGGACGAACAGCGCATACTACAAGGCGGCCTGGGCCGGGCTCGGCTTCGAGCCGGGCGACCTGCGCTCGCTCGACGACCTGCGCGCCCTGCCCTTCGTACGCAAGACGGACTACGTGGCGGATCTGGCCGAGCGGGGGCCGTGGGGCTCGATGCTGGCCGTGCCCCTGGACGACGTCGTACGGGTGCACTTCTCCTCGGGCACCACCTCCTCGCCCGCGCCGGTCTGCTGGACGCAGGCGGACCTCGACCGCTGGGCCGACCTGTACGCGCGCTTCGCCTACAGCCAGGGGGTGCGCCGGACGGACGTGTACCAGGCGCTGTTCGGGTTCGCCTGGTTCGTCGGCGGCCTCGGCGTCACCGCCGCCTACGGCAGGATCGGCTGCACGGTGATCCCCGGCGGCTCGGCCGACACCGAGCGGCAGATCGACGTCATGGCCAGGTACGGCGCCACCGCCGTCAGCGGCACCCCGTCGTTCATGCTGCATCTCGCCGAGACCGCCGAACGCCTCGGCCGCCCCCTGCGCGACAACCGGGTGCGGCGCGTCCAGGTCGGCGGCGAGCCCGGCGGGTGCATCCCCGAGACGCGCGCCCTCATCGAGGAGCGCTGGGGGGCGAAGGTCTTCGACGGGTACGGCTCGCTGGAGTTCCAGCCGATCGCCTGGGAGTGCGAGGAGCAGGCGGGCGGCCACGTCGCCGAGGACTTCGTCCACGCCGAGGTCGTGGACGTCGAGAGCGGCGTCCCGGTCCCGGACGGCGAGCCGGGCGTGCTCGTCCTCACCCATCTCGACAAGCGGGCGACGCCGTTCGTGCGCTGGTGGACGGGCGACGTCGTGGTGCGGGACTCCTCGCCGTGCGCGTGCGGCCGCACCCACGGCCGGCTGCGCGGCGGCGTGCTCGGCCGGGCCGACGACATGCTCGTCGTACGCGGCGTCAACTTCTTCCCCAGCTCCGTGGAGAGCCTGGTGCGCGGCACGCCGGGCGCCAGCGGCGAGTACGTGATCGTCATCGACGAGGACGTCGTCGACCGGGCCACCGGCTACCTGACCGGCGTCAAGGTGCGCCTCGAGACGGAGGACGGCGCCGCCGAGGCCGCGGTCGAGCGGCTCGCCCACGCCATCCGCGCCGAGCTCACCGTCCGAGCGGTGATCGAGCCGGTGCCGTCCGGCTCGCTCGCCCGCAGCACGCACAAGGCCAAGCGCCTGGTGCGCGAGATCCGACCCAAGGAGTGAACGTGGCCGACGACGTCTACATCGTGAGCGCGGTACGCACACCGCACGGCAAGTACGGCGGATCCCTCAAGGACGTGCGGCTCGTCGACCTCGGCGGGCTGGCCGGGCGGGCGGCGCTCGACCGCGCCGGCGTCTCGCCCGCCGACATCGGCGAGCTGGTGCTGTCCAACTGCCGGCAGGCGGGCAACGGCCCCAACCCGGGCCGCCAGGTCGCGCTCAAGGCGGGCCTGCCCGAGCCCGTTCCCGCGCAGACCGTCAACATGGCCTGCGCCTCCGGGCTCAAGGCGCTCCAGCTGGCCGCGCAGTCCATCGTCCTCGGTGACGGCGGCCTGGCCCTGGCCGTGGCGGCCGAGAGCATGTCGACCATGCCGTACCTGGCCCCGTACACCCTGCGCTGGGGCGGGGTGCGGCGCGGGGACGTCACGCTGGCGGACGGCTGGACGGACGGCGGCACCGACCCGATCTGCGGCATGACCATGGGGCAGACGGCCGAGAAGGTCGCCCGCGTGCACGGCGTCAGCCGGGCCGACCAGGACGCCTGGTCGGCGCGCAGCCACCGGCGCCTGGCCGCCGCGTGGGACGAGGGGCGCATGGACGGCCAGGTCGTCGAGGTGGCGCACGAGGCCGGCGCGCTGGCCAGGGACGAGACGTTCCGGTCGGGATCGACCGCGGACAAGCTCGCGACGCTGCGGCCCGCGTTCGAGGACGGCGGCACGGTCACGGCGGGCAACTCCAGCCAGATGGCCGACGGCGCGGCCGCCGTCGTGCTGGCCGGCGGCCGGGCCGCCGCCGAACGCGGGCTCGTCCGGCGGGCCCGGCTGGTGTCCGTGGCGGCCGTCGGCGTCGATCCGACCATGATGGGCGTCGGCCCCGTCGCCGCGATCCCCCTGGCGCTCGCGAAGGCGGGGCTCGGCGTGGCCGACGTCGACCTGTTCGAGATCAACGAGGCGTTCGCCGCGCAGATCGTGCAGAACGTCCGCGCCCTGGACCTCGACGAGGACCGGGTCAACGTGAACGGCGGCGGCATCGCCCTCGGCCATCCGACCGGTCAGAGCGGCCTGCGCGTCGTCGTCAGCCTCCTGCACGAGCTCGAACGGCGTGACCTCCGGTTCGGGGTGGCGAGCCTGTGCGTCGGCGGCGGGCAGGGCATCGCCGCGGTCATCGAGCGGGTGGCCGCATGAGCGCGGGCACGACGGTCGCGGAGATGACGGTGGTCGTCGCGGGGCTCGGGCCGATGGGCCGGGGCATCGCCCGGGTGTTCGACCGGGCGGGCGCGCGGGTCGTCGTCTGCGACGTGTCCCCGGAGGCGACGGAGGCGGGGCTGGCCCGGATCCGGCAGGAGGCCGAGGCCGACGGCGAGCGGAGCGGCGTCGAGGCGGGCGAACTCGCGTCCGCCGTGGCCGGGGCGGACCTGTTCCTGGAGGCCGTCGTCGAGAACATGGACGTCAAGAACGCCCTGCTGGCCGAGGTGCGCGCACACGCGCGGGACGACCTGGTCGTCGCCTCCAACACCTCCTCGCTGAGCGTCGGCGAGATGGGCAAGGCGTTCGGCGACCCGTCGAGGGTCGTCGGGCTGCACTTCTTCAACCCGCCGGCGAAGATGCGGCTGGTCGAGGTGATCAAGGCGGCGGGCACCTCGGACGAGGTGCACGAGCAGGCGCTCGCGATCGTCCGCGAGCTCGGTAAGACGCCCGTGACCTGCGCCGACTCCCCCAACTTCGTGGTCAACCGGATCTGCCGGCCGCTCTACTACGAGGCCCAGCTCCTGGTCACGCAGGGGATGGAAGCAGCCGCGGTGGACGCCGTGGCGCGCGGCGCGCTCGGCCACCGCATGGGTCCGCTCGAACTGCTCGACTTCACCGGGCTGCACACGCACCTGGCCTCGTCGGAGACGGCGCTGCGCGAGTTCGGCGACCCGCGCTACCGCCCGATCCCGCTGGTCCGGCGGCTGGTACGCAACGGCATGACCGGGCGGGCCGCCGGGCGGGGCTTCTACGACTACGGGACCGAGCCGCCACGCGACGGGCGCGCCCGCGTCACCCGGCCCGCCGGGGCCGCGCGGGAAGGCGTGCGCGTCCACGTGACCGGCCCCGACGCCGCCGTCCTGCGCGAGCATCCCGCCGTCGCCCCGCACCTGGCCGAGGACGCCCCGCTCGTCGTCTACAGCTGCCACCGGCGGCCCGCCACGGAGGACGTGACGCGGGTCCGCGAGCTGTCCGCGCGGGCGCGGGTGATCGTGGACGGCTCCGACGCCGCCTGGCGTGACCTGCTGCCCGCGGACGCCGGCTGGGTACGGCTGCACGCCTGGCGCGAGGAGGTCTTCGCCGAGGTGGTGGATGACCCCGAGGCGGATGTCGCGGTCCCGGACAGCGTGGAGACGCTGCTGGACCTGCTGGGAGCCGCCTCCGTCCGGGTGCTCGCGCTGCCCGGCCTGGTCGCCGACCGGCTCGCCGACTGCCTGGCGAACGAGGCGTACGCCGTGGTGGAGGAGGGCACCGCGCGGGCCGACGACGTGGACGTGGCGCTGCGCCTGGCGATGAACCATCCGGTGGGGCCGTTCGCTTACGTGCGCCGAGCCGGGGTGGCCGGCGTGGCGGCCGGGCTGCGCTCGCTGCTCGCCGAGACCGGCGACCCCCGCTACCGGCCGACCCAGCTCATGTCCCGCCAGGTCAGCGCCCTGTCGAGGCGACCATGAGCCAGAGGCCGGACGCCGCGAGCGCGGCGGGCGGGGTGGGTGCGGCGGGCGCGGCGGGCGCGGTGGGCGCTGCGGGCGTGGTGCGGGCCGCCGTGCTCGGCGCGGGCGCGTGTGCGGGGCTTTCCGCGCTGGTCACCGGGGCGGGCAGCGGGATCGGGCGGGCGATCACGCTGCGCCTGGTCGAGCTGGGCGCCCGGGTCACCGGTCTCGGGCGGCGCGCGGAGACGCTGGCCGAGACCGGCTCGCTCGCCGCCGCCCCCGGCCGCTACGACTACGAGGTGTGCGACGTCCGCGAGCCGGACGCCGTGACCGCCGCCGTCGCGCGGACCGGCGCCCGCCACGGCCTCGGCCTGCTGGTGAACAACGCCGGCGGCCAGTTCTTCGCTCCGGCCACCGGGATCTCCGCGAACGGCTGGCGCGCGGTGGTCGACCTCAACCTCACGGCGGTCTTCACCGTGACGATGGCCGCGTACCCCTTCCTGGCCAGGGCGGGGGGCAGCGTGGTCACCATCTCCCTGTCCGGCGTGGAGCGCGGCGGCATGGGCATGGCCCATTCGATCGCCGCGCGCGCCGGCGTCCTCGGCCTGACCAGGACACTCGCGCTGGAGTGGGCGGAGGACGGCGTCCGGCTCAACTGCGTCGGCCCCGGCACGGTGCTGACCGGCGCGCTGAACGGCGAGGCGGGCCGCCACGTGCTCGACAACCTGGTCGCCAGGGGCACCCCGATGCGGCGGCCCACCGCGCCCGAGGAGGTGGCGGAGCTCGTCGCGTTCCTGGCCGGGCCGGCGGGCGCGATGATGACCGGGCAACTGATCCAGATCGACGGCGGCGCCCATCTCGGCGCGGGCCTGCACATGCTCGCGGAGGCGTACGCATGACCGGCCGCAAGGTGATCGGCCTGCGGGAGGCCGTCGCCGCGCACGTCCGGCCGGGTGCCACCGTCTACCTGGGCAACTTCGGCGCCCAGCTCTTCGCCGTCGGACACGAGATCATCCGGCAGCGCCGTACCGGCCTGCACCTGGTCATCGGGTCCGGCGGCATCCTGCTGGACCAGCTGCTGGGCGCGGGCGTCCTGGCCTCGGCCACGTTCGGCCACTGCTGGAGCCCGGTCGGCCCCGGTCCCACCTGGAACTTCCGGCGGGCCGCCGAGAGCGGCGAGCGGCCGGTGACGCTGTACGAGCTGAGCCTCGGCCTGCTGACCGCCGCGCTGACGGCGGGCGCCTGGGACGTGCCCTTCATGCCGGTACCCGGCCTGCCCGGCACCGGTTACACCGACGAGAACTGGCCCAACGGCCGGACGTCCCGGGTGGACAGCGTCTTCGGCGCCGCCGACGTCGTGGCGGCGATCGTTCCCGACGTCGCCTTCGTCCACGTGGACCAGGCCGACGCCGACGGCAACGGCGTCATCCCCGGCCCGCTGGGCGAGACGCTGGTCGCCGCGCAGGCGGCCCGCGCCGTCGTCCTGGTCGCCGAGGAGGTCGTCGACACCGGGACGGCCCGCCGGGCGGGCATCGCCGTACCGGGGCTGCTGACCAGCGCCGTCGTCCACCGTCCCGGCGCGGTCGCCCCCGACGGCGCGATCGGCCGCTACGAGCGGGACGTCGCCGCCTACGAGCGGTACGTCGCCCGCGCGGCGACACCCGACGGGTTCGCCGACTGGCTGGCCGGGCACGTGACCGGAGGCCGCGATGCGTGACGGTCACGAGGTGGCGGCCTTCCTGGTCCGCGCCGCCCGCGAGTTCCGGCGCGGCGGATGGGTGTTCACCGGCTTCCACTGGCCGGTGCTCGCCGGGCAGCTCGCGTACGAGCTGGCGGGCGAGCCGTTCACCCAGGTCTTCGAGGCGGGCGGCAGCGTCCACGGGCCCGCCGCCGCGGTGCCGACGAGCACTACCGACTATCCCGCGTACGCGGACGTGCTCGGCTTCGCCGGCAGCACGGCGGACGTCCTGCTGGCGATGGGCCGGCGCTTCGACCGGGTCGTCCTCGACGCCGGGAACGTCGACGTACGCGGCCGGGTCAACTCCTCCATGATCGGGCCGGCGGACGCGCCCCGGGTCCGGCTGCCGGGCGGCGGCGGAGCGCCCGACATCGCGGCGCGGGCCCGCGAGCTCGTCTGGCTGTCCGGAGGGGACGACCTGCGGCGCCTCCAGCGGCAGGTGGAGCACGTGACCGCCGCGCCGCGGCCCGGCGCGCTCGTCCGCCTGCACACCCGGTGGGGCATCGCCAGGCTCGGTGACGCGCCCGTACTGGAAGAGCTCGCCGACCTGCCGGGAACCGACACCTACCTGCGCCACCTGGAGTCTTTGGGGGTGCGCACGGACGGAGCCGTCCGCCGGCGGACGCCCGCGTCGCCGGCCGAGCTCGCCGCCGCGCGCCGCGTGCTGCGCGCCGCGGCCGAACGCGGCTACCAGGTGGCCCGACGAGCACTCGCCGACGAATAGAGGGACCAGGATGAAGGAACTCAGCGACGTACGAAGGACCACCCGCGAGCTCGTCGGCGCATGGCTGCGGGCCGGCCGGTTCACCCCCGCCTGCGACGCCTGGCTGCGCGGCTACGACCTCGGCTTCACCAGGGCCATGGCCGAACACGGCCTCATCGGGATCTCCTGGCCGGTCGAGTACGGCGGCGGCGGCGGATCGGCGCGCAGCCGGCTGGTCGTGACCGAGGAGCTCCTGCGGGCCGGGGCCCCGGTCGCCGCCCACTGGATCGCGGACCGGCAGATCGGGCCGTCCATCGTGCGGCACGGCAGCGAAGCCGCCAAGGCGCGGTTCCTGCCCGCGATCGCTGCTGGCGAGGTCACCTTCTGCCTCGGGATGAGCGAGCCGGACTCGGGCTCCGACCTGGCCTCGGTCCGTACGACGGCGGTCCGTGCCGAGGGCGGCTGGCTGATCACCGGCAGGAAGATCTGGACCAGCCAGGCGCACCGGTCGACGCACGCCTACGTGCTCGCCCGCACCGGGAAGGGAGAACGCAAGCACGAAGGGCTGACCGAGTTCATCGTCGACATGAGCGCGCCCGGCGTCGACGTGCGGCCGATCCACGACCTGGCGGGCGAGCACCACTTCAACGAGGTCACCTTCGACGAGGTCCTCGTCCCCGACGAGCACGTGCTCGGCACCGTGGGCGACGGATGGACGCAGGTCACCGAACAGCTGGCGCTGGAACGCGGCGGCGTCGAGCGGGTGCTGAGCACGTACCCGCTGCTCGCCGCGGCGATCGAGGCCGCGGACGTCCTCGACGCCGGCGCGGCGGAGCGGACCGGCGAGGTGCTGGCCAGGCTGGCGACGTTGCGCGCGATGGCGTTCGACGTGGCGTCCGCGACGGACGCGGGGCGCGCGCCCGTCCACGAGGCGGCCATGCTGAAGGACCTCGGCACCACGCTGGAGCGGGACGTCAACGAGCTGGCCAGGATCCTGCTCGACACCGAGGCGGACCCGGGCGCGGCCGGCGCCGAGGGCCTGCTGGCGCAGGGCATCCTGGCCGCGCCGGGGTTCACCATCCGGGGCGGCACTACGGAGGTGCTGCGCACGGTCATCTCGCGGGGGGCCGTACGCGCCGCCGGAGGCCGCTCCGCAGCGGGCGGCGGCGGCGAGCTCGGCGAGGTGGTGGACCAGGTCCTCGCCGGCCACGGCGGCGAGCCGGGCGACGCGCTGCCCGCCGTCTGGCACACGGTACGCGAGCTCGGCTGGGCGGCCGTCGGGGTGGATGAGGAACGCGGCGGCGAGGGCGGCGACCTGGACGACGTGGTGACGATCGCCGAGGGTCTCGGCCGGCACTGCGTCTCCGTCCCGGCCCTCGAAACCATCCTCGCCCACCGCGCCTTGGCCAAAGCCGGCCACAACATCACCGGCGCACTCACCACCGCGGTAACGACTGGGCAGGCCACCACCGGGCAGGCCACCGCTGGGGATGCCATCACCGAGCAGGCCGCCGCCGCTGGGAAGGTCGCCACCGTCGCCGTGCCCAGGCGCGGCGACCGCGTCCATCTCACCGCCGACGGCCTGCTGCACGGGAGCGTCTCCAAGGTGCCGTGGGGACGGTACGCGGAGCTGGTGGTGGTGCTCGCCACGCTCGAGTCCGGCGGGCAGGCGCTCACCGAGGTGCGCGCCGGCGCGACGGGGTTGCGCTGGACCCCTGGCACGAACCTCGCCGGTGAACCCCGCGACGACCTGCACCTCGACGGAACCCCCGCCGACGTGCTGCACCTGAACGAGCCCTCCGCAACCCTGCTCGACGAGCCGCACTCCGGCTCGTCCCACAGGCCGCCGGACATTCTCGCCGAGGCCGCGCTGCTGCGGGCCGCCGCCCTGACCGGCGCCCTCGGCGCCGCACTCGACCGGACCGTCGAGCACGCGACGGTACGCGAGCAGTTCGGCAAGCCGCTCATCGCCTTCCAGGCCGTGGCGCACCTGGTGGCGTCCCTGGCCTCCGAGGTCGAGTCCGCCCGCGTCGCGGTGCGGCGCGCCACCCGGGCGATGGCGCACGGCGATCCGGACGCCTGGACCAGGGTCGCCGCGGCCCGCGTGATCACCGGCCGCGCCGCGACCGAGGGCGCGCGCATCGCCCACCAGGTGCACGCGGCGATGGGCATCACCCGTGAACACTCCCTGCACCTGGCCACCCGGCGGCTCTGGGCCTGGCGCGACGAGTTCGGCACCGCCCGCTGGTGGTCGGAACAGCTCGGCCGGACGTTCGTCGAACGCGGACCGGACCGGCTGTGGCACTGGATCACCGAGGAAGAATCGTGAGGAGCACCTGATGGACAAGGTCATCGTGGAGTCGGACGGCGGGCTGCGCGTCCTGACGCTCAACCACCCGGACAAGCGCAACATCATCGACGACACCATGCGGGCGGAGCTGGTGCGGGCGGTGACCGCGATCCGCTCCGACCGGGAGGCCACCGCCCTGGTGGTGACGGGAGCGGGATCGGCGTTCTGCGGTGGCGCCGACCTGCCGGCCATCTTCGGCGACCGCACGCGGGACGTCGGGACCCTGCACGACGACCTGCAGAAGGTGTACGAGAGCTTCCTGATCCTCCGCTCCCTGTCCATTCCCACCATCGCCGCCGTGAACGGACCCGCGATCGGGGCCGGGCTGAACCTCGCGATGGCCTGTGACCTGCGTATCGCCGGTGAGGGGGCGCGGTTCGGTGCGACGTTCTCCCAGATCGGCCTGCATCCCGGCGGCGGCTGCACCTGGTTCCTGGTGCAGGCGCTCGGCACGCAGCGCGCGCTGAAACTGCTCCTGGACGGGGGCACGCTCACGGGCGCGGAGGCGGTGGAGGCGGGCCTGGCGCTGTCGGTCGAGGACGATCCGGTGGCCGCCGCGACGGCCTTGGGGCGTACGTACGCGGAGCTGGACCCCCGGCTGGTGCGGCACATCAAGAGCGCGGTGCGGATCGCGGCGACCGAGGGCTTCGACGCCACGCTCGAGTTCGAAGCCTGGGCGCAGGCGTACTCGGCGACCCAGCCACGCATCCACGAGGTCCTGGCCCGCTTCCGCAAGTGAGCGGGGCTCGGGTCGGGTGGGACGGCGCCGCTCCGGCAGTCCTCGCCCCGGCAGTCATGCCCCGGCGGGCCCGTTCCGGCGGGCCTGCACGGCGGCTGCTTCGGGGGTGGTGTGGGCGCGGGTGATCAGGCCGGTGGTGGCTGGAGCAGGGGGGCGACGAGGGTGGCGAACTCCTCCGGTGTGGTGATCGGCACGCCGAGTTGCTGGGCCTTGGTGTGTTTGGAGCCCGCCTTCTCCCCCGCCACCAGCAAAGACGTCCGGGCGGACACGCTGGAGGAGGCCTTGCCGCCGGCGCGCTCGATCAGCTCGTTGACCTCGTTGCGGGACAGCGCCGCGAGCGGCCCGGTCATCGTGCCGGTGACCACCACCGACATCGAGGCCAGTGGCAGCTCCTTCGTCATCACTGAATCCGCTGCCTGCGCGTCCGCCGTCGCTTCCACGGCGGGCGGCGTGGCGCCGGGCTCGGTCATGTTGACGCCCGCGCGTACGAGTTTGTCGATGAGCGGGGCGAGCTCGGTCAGCTCGTCCACCACCACCGGCGCCTTCTCCGGGCCGATGCCGTCCACCTGCTGGATCGCGTCGGGGTCGGCGGCGCGGATCGCGTCCATGGTGGCGAAGTGGCGGGCGATGCGGCGGCTCATGGATCGGCCCGTGCCGCGTACGCCCAGCGCGCAGAACACCCGGCTGAGCGGCCGGCCCTTGGCCCGGTCGAGGGCGGCCAGGAGGTTGTCGGTGCTGGTGGCGCCCATGCGTTCGAGGCCGAGCAGCTGCTCGCGGGTCAGGTAGAACAGGTCGGCGAAGTCGGCGATGAGACCGGCGTCGAGCATCTGCCTGATGCGGTTCTCCGCCAGGCCCTCGATGTCGAGCTGGTCACGGCCGGCGGCGTACACGATGGAGGCGATCGCACGGCACCCGCGCCCGCGCACGCACCGCCACCGCTCCTGCGAGGTGTCGATCGCGTCGCCGCACGACGGGCAGACCTGGGGGATGTCGATAGGCCGCTCGTCGCCGGTGCGCAGGTGCACGACCGGCGCCTCGACCCGTGGGATGACGTCGCCCGCCTTGTAGACGGTGACGCTGTCGCCGATCATGAGGCCGCGGCGGGCGATGTCGGCGGCGTTGTGCAGGGTCGCGTACGTGACGAGGCTGCCGTCGAGCTCGACCGGCTCCAGCACGGCGCGCGGGGCGATGACGCCGGTGCGGCCGGTGTTCCACTCCACGGCCAGCAGCTTGGTGATCTTTTCTGTGGCGGGCAGCTTGTAGGCGACTGCCCAGCGCGGCGCGCGCGAGCTGAACCCGGCCTGCGCCTGGTCGGCGGCCAGATCGCACTTGATCACGATGCCGTCGATGCCGAACGGCAGCTCGGCCCGGACCGCCGCGATCTCGCCCACCCGCTCCTGGACGCGCTCCAGCGTGCCGGCGACGATGCCCGCGACCGGCGTGGCCGCCGTGGTCTGCACCCCCTGCGCGGCCACCCACTCCATGACCTGGCTGTGCGGCAGCTCGCGCAGTCGCGCGGCCTGCTCGGAGTCGTCGTCGGGCCGCGGCAGCGCGCCGTAGCCGAAGAAGGTCAGCTCGCACACGTAAGGGCGGTCCTGCGCCCGCAGCGTGCCCGCCGCCGCGCTGCGCGGGTTGGCGAACGTGGTGCCGTCGTGCGCCCGCCGCTTGGCGCACGCCTCCTCGAACTGGCTGGTGGTCATCATGACCTCGCCGCGCAGCTCCACCGTGACCGGCTCGGCCAGCCGGTCGGGCAGGCCGACGATGGTGCCGATGGCGTGCGAGACGTCCTCACCCGCGACCCCGTCGCCGCGCGTGACGAGCTGTGCCAGCCGGCCGCGCCGGTAGCGGGCCGAGATCGCGAGGCCGTCGAGCTTGGGCTCCACGCTCCACGCCGCCACCGGACGGCCGAGCCGCCGCTCCAGCGAGGCCGCCCAGTCGGCGAGCTGCTCGGGGCCGAACACGTTGTCCAGGCTCAGCATGGGCACCGTGTGCGGAACGTCGCCCACGACGGCCCCGCCCGCCACCTTGCCGGTCGGCGAGGCGGGCAGCACCTCGCCCGGGTGCTCCTCCTCGTAGGCGGCGATGCCGCGGACCAGCCGGTCGTAGGCGTCGTCGTCGAGCGTCGAGGTGCCGTCGGCGTAGTAGGCCGCGGCGGAGTCGACGGCGAGTTGCACGGCCTCGGCGTATGCCGTGGCGTCGGCCGGCACGGTGAAGGGGGGCGTCTCGGTCATGGCTCCATCATGGCGATCGCCACCGACACTTCCGGGTTCGCCGCGCGCGATGGGCCGGATCGCGTTCGCCCTGGCATGCAGGGCGAACGGGGCGTGAGGAGAGGATCGCACCGGCGGCCGGTGCGATCCTCTCGTTCTCGGTGGCGATGATCAGACGTAGCGAGCGAGACGGCCGCGGCGTGGCCTGACTCGGCTCAGTCGATCAGTTCGGTTGGTCGGCTCGTTCGATCGGTCGATCGGCTTGATCGGTCGATCGGCTCGGTTGGTTTGGTCGGGTTGGGTCGGCTCGATCGGGTTGGGTGGGCTTGGTCGGTTGGTCGATCGGTGGTTGGTCGGTCGGCTTGGTTGGCTTGGTCGGTCGGCGCTGATCGGGGTGATCAGCGGCCACCGCCGCCGCCACCTCCGCCTCCGCCGCCGCCGCCACCACCACCGCCTCCGCCGCCGCCTCCGCCGCCGCCTCCGCCACCACCACCGCCGCCGCCACCGGCGCGGTTGATGTTCTGGTTGTTGATGTCGACGTTGGCGCCGCCGCCACCGCCTCCACCTCCACCGCCTCCACCACCGCCGCCACCACCGCCGCCGCCACCACTGCGGATGGCACGGCAACGGGCCGGGTTCCGGTGGAACCTGCAGGGAGTCTGGGTGGTGAGGCTTTCCGTCGTCGTCGCGCTCTGAGCGGTGGGCTCAGCGGCAGCGGCCGGGGCCGAGGCCGCCACCGGGACGGCAAGGGCCGAGGCCGTCATCGCGGCGGCCGCGAGGAGGTTCTTGACGCTGGTCATGTCAGTTCACCTTCCGCTGGTGCTTGGGACGGAGGGCCATTCCGGGTCCTGACTGAACACCGGGTCTCGGCCCGAACTCGAATCCACGCTAGGGCGACGCCCCGGCCCGCCTGATCCCATGGCGGCAAAGGCTGGGCTGCCCTTATTTTGAGCGCCGTAGGAGTACGGTGAGGTCCGTAAGAACCGGCATGACCAGGACAAAAGAGCAGGCCAACGACGGCCGACGTTCGTCGAGGGATGCCGATGTCCTTCGCGCGATGCATCGCGACAGAAGGAGCAGCCGGTAAAGGGGCCGGGGCCCACGACGGCGGGCCCGGAGGCCGCCGAGCTTTACGACCTGAAGGCAGCGGTAGAGCAGGCGGCCCGCTCCGGTTGCGTTTGCGTGACCGGAGCGGGCCTCCCGGGGCGGGCTTTTCGATGCCGGTGAGTAGCGTCAGATGAGCTGGGTGTAGTCCAGCCCGGCGTAGCCGGCGCCGCGCGCGAAGTGCGGCGATCCCTTGGCCAGGCGGATCATGTTGTAGCCCGCCCGCAGGCTCACCGTGGTCCAGGTGCCGGTGGCGTTCGCGTAGCCGATGGTCATCGTCCAGGTGACCGTCGGTGCGGGAGATGCCGGAGTTGTCGATGCGGCCCTCGCAGGCTGGAGGAGGTCAGCCGCTGGGCGCGGAACACCGGGGCGTTCTCGGCCGCGTACCGCTGCTGGGCCGGAGACCGGCGACGAGGCGCTGGTGGCGGCCATGTTCGGCACGGACGCGCTGAGGGCGACGTCGACGGTCAGGGTGGAGCCGGCCGCGGGGGCCGGGGGTGGCGGTCAGAGCCACCAGAGGGACGACCAGGGCTGACGCGAGCACTCGGATGCGGGACACGAGCGTCACTCTTCTTGGGCGGAAGTGTTAGCGCTTACATCAAGGCGCGACGGCGATCAGGGGTTCCCTAGGGGGCTTCAAGGGGAGCGTGGGCCAACCGCGAGCGCCACGACAAGGCCGCCTGCTGCGACTCCCTGCGTGGCGGAGCCATGATCACCGCCTACGTGGCCTTGGTGCGCCCTGGAGAGTAGGACCAGGGTCCTGGATCGCCGCTGCTGGAACCGTCTCAGGGCAGGAAGAAACCGGCCGCCCGCGACGGCAGGCTGGAACCATGATCACGATACGCGCACGGAACCTCAGGAAGCGCCACGGCGGTGAACGCCGTAGGAGCAGGTGGCCGGTCATCGCCGTAGCCGTGGCGATGCTGATCGGGACGGCCCCGGCGGCGTCGGCTGCCGGGACTGACGGACCGCTGAGATGGCGGGACTGCGAGAGCGAGGGCGTACCCGCGGGCATGCAGTGCGCTGAGATCGATGTCCCCGCGGATTGGGCGAAGCCGCAGGGACGGAAGATCACGCTGGAGCTGGCCCGGCTGCCGGCCACTGAGCAGCCACGCCGGCTCGGCAGCGTCCTGGGCATCTCCAGCGGTTACGGGATCCAGGACCTGACCCGTTCCGCGGCGGATCTCACCGAGCTGCGGCGCAGGTTCGATCTGGTCGGCTACGACACGCGTACCACCACGTGGATCACACACATGCCCCAGGCATGCACGCAGCCGGGGGTGTCCCTGCACGATCCGCGCAACGCGAAGGAGTTCGCGGCGCTGGCCGCGGCGATGACCGACGCGTTCGAGAAGTGTCAGAAGGCGGACACGACGGGGCTGTTCGCGCACCTGGACGCTTTGTCGATCGCCAGGGACACCGAGGCGATCCGCAAGGCGCTGGGCGAAGAGCGGCTGAGCTTCATGACCAGCGGCACCGGCGGGTCCGCGGCCGCCGCGTATGCCCGGTTGTTTCCACAGCGCATCCGGGCCATGTACCTCGATGGAGTGAACAACCAGACCGAGGGCTGGCCCGCGCAGCGGCTGCTGGGCCTGCCGGTCATGCAGCGGATGTTCGCCAGGTTCGCCGACTGGTGCGCGGAGACTCCCGCCTGCGCGCTGCACGGCGAGGACGCCGAGGCGGTGTGGCGCGGGCTCCTGCGGGATGCCGATCGCCATCCGATTCCGGTCACCTCATCCCAGTACGGCAAGGGGAAGCTGACCGGATGGCTGTTGACATCCACCCTCCCCCTCGACCCAGGGCCGGAGAACGCCGGCTGGCTGACCTTCGCGGCCGCGGTGGACAAGGCGCGGGGCGGGGACGGGTCGGGGTTCGCCGATCAGGCGCTCTTCAACGCGAGGTATTCGGCGACGCCCGGGGCGCAGGTGATGAGCTGCGGCGACGACCGCGGGTACACCAGCTATGCCCAGCTTGAGGACTTCCGCAGGAAAGCCCGGAAGATCGCACCCGAGTACGCGGGAGCGGCCATCGACGCGCTCGGCTGCACAGGCTGGCCACTGCCGGTCGCCAATCCATCCCGCCCGCTGCCCACGCGGGGTCTGCCGCCCTTCCTGGGGGTGGGCACCACGTGGTTCGACCACACCTCGACCAAGAGCTTCACCAGCATGATCCCGGGATCGGTGACCATCGCCTACGACGGACCCGGTCACGTCATGTACCTGTCAGGCAAGAAGTGCCCGATCCGGCACGCCACCAGGTACCTCACCGACCTGACACTCCCAGAACCGGGCACAGTCTGCCCCACCGAATGATCAACGCTCAGCGTCAGGGGCGGGTGACGAGGATGCCGTCCTCGTCGGAGAAGAGCTCGGCCCCCGGATGGAAGACCGCCTCGCCGAAGGTGACAGGGACGTCCCGCTCGCCGGCGCCCGTCTTGGTGCTCTTGCGTGGGTTCGAGCCGAGCGCCTTGACGCCGAGGTCCAGGTCGCGGAGAGCGGCGACGTCGCGGACCGCGCCGTTGATCACCACGCCGGCCCACCCGCTCGCCACCGCGATGCCCGCGATGACGTCGCCCATGAGCGCGGCGCGCAGGGAGCCGCCGCCGTCCACGACCAGCACGCGCCCCTCGCCGGGCTCGGACAGCACCGACTTGAGCAGGGCGTTGTCCTCGTGGCAGCGGACGGTCGCGATCCGGCCGGAGAAGGCGCGGCGGCCGCCGTACTGGCGCAGTTGCAGGTGGCAGGAGTCGAGCTGGTCGCCGCGCTCGTCGTACAGGTCGGCGGTGGAGATGGTCATGATCGCGCCCTTCCGTCGGCACGACTCTACGAGGTGGCGCGGGACCACACGCGAACGCCCCCGGCGGCGAGGACGGCGGCCGGGGGCGTCGGACGTTGGTGCTCCAGGCATCCCCGCTGGAGCGACGCCAGATTATCGGCTCAATGTCCGGTTTGTACAGGTTTTTTCGGTCAGCCGCCACACCCGAGCGGTCGCCGCACAAGGCGAACGCCTCGGCCGCCATGACAGCCGAGGCGTTCTACGGGCACTCGATCCCAATAGCCATATACCCACGTCGCCCGCCTTATATGCATATGTCCGTTTGGTGGGTAGGGCGGTCTTCACGACATAATGTATGCAACATCTTGCGCATGAGCCTGTACCAAGCCAGGATGCCGCCACCCGAGCGAGGAGTTGTATACATGTCGGCCGTGGATGACCTCAGAAGCCTCATCCTGGGCGGCCAGTACGCCCCAGGAGACCGGCTCGCCGAGGTCGAGCTGGCCGAGACCCTCGGCGTCAGCCGCACCCCCGTGCGCGAGGCGTTGCGCCGGCTGGCCGCGGAAGGGCTGGTCGAGCTCATCGCGAACAAGGGCGCCAGGGTCGTCGAGTACCCCCGCGACGACCTGGAGTCGATCTTCGAGCTGCGGGCCAGGATCGAAGGGCTGGCCGCCCGCCAGGCGGCGCTCGCCGCCGCCCCGGAGGACGCCGACCTGCTGCACGCCATCGCCGTGGAGCTGCGCGAGCACGCCGACCGGGACGACCTCGACGCCGTCTACCGGCTCAACGCCGACTTCCACCAGGCCCTGGTCCGGCTCGGCGGCAGCACGCTGCTGGCCCAGCAGATCAGCATGCTCGTCCACTCCCCCGTCCTGCTGCGCACCTACGGCTCCTTCGACAAGGAGGCCATGGACCGCAGCGCCGGCCACCACCTGGAGATCGCCGCGGCCGTCCGCGCCGGCGACCCCGACTGGGCGGAGGCGGTCATGAGGGCCCACCTGTTCTCGGCCCGCGCGTCGTTGCTGGGCCCCCGGCACCAGGAGAGCAAGGCATGAGAGGACTCCCGCTCGGCGACGTCCGGGTCGTGGAGCTCGGGCAACTGATCGCCGGCCCGTTCTGCGGCCAGTTGCTCGGCGACTTCGGCGCCGAGGTGATCAAGGTCGAGGATCCCCGCAAGGGTGACCCCATGCGCCAATGGGGCAGGGAGAAGCCGCACGGCAAGTCGCTGTGGTGGCCGGTCGTGGCCCGCAACAAGAAGTCGGTGACCTGTGACCTGCGCACCCCCGAGGGCCAGGAGCTCGTCCGCCGCCTGGTCGCGAAGTCCGACGTGCTGCTGGAGAACTTCCGCCCCGGCACGCTGGAGCGCTGGGGTCTCGGCCCGGAGCGGCTGCACGAGCTCAACCCCCGGCTCGTCATCACGCGCGTGACCGGCTACGGCCAGACCGGCCCGTACGCCCCCCGCGCCGGCTACGGCTCGATCGGCGAGGCCATGGGCGGCATCCGGTACGTCACCGGCGACCCGTCGCTGCCCCCGTCGCGGGCCGGCATCTCGCTGGGCGACTCGCTGGCCGCCACGTACGCCTGCCTCGGCACCCTGGTCGCGCTGCACGAGCGCGAGCGCAGCGGCCGCGGCCAGGTCGTCGACTCGGCGATCTACGAGTCGGTGCTGACCGTGATGGAGTCGCTGCTGCCGGAGTGGCAGCAGGCCGGCTATCAGCGGGAACGCACCGGCGCCGTGCTGCCGAACGTCTCGCCGAGCAACGTCTACCCGACCGCAGACGGCGACAGCGTCCTCATCGCGGCCAACCAGGACAGCGTGTTCGCCCGCCTGGCCGCCGTGATGGGCCGCCCGGAGCTGGCGGAGGACGAGCGCTACGCCACGCACGCGGCCCGCGGCGCGAACATGGCCGAGCTGGACGGCCTCATCGCGGCCTGGTCGGCGACGCTGCCCGCCCAGGACCTGCTCGGCCTGCTGCACGCGGCAGGGGTGCCGGCCGGGCGGATCTACCGCGCGGCCGACATGTTCGCCGACCCGCACTTCGCCGCCCGCGAGGCCATCGTCCGCGTCGCGCACCCCGACTTCGGGGAGCTGGCCATGCAGAACGTCGCGCCGAAGCTGTCGGACACGCCAGGCGCGGTCCGCTCCCCCGGGCCGGAGCTGGGCCGGCACAACCATGAGATCTACCACGGCCTGCTCGGCCTCACCCGGGAGGAGACGGACCGGCTCTCGGCCGGCGGGATCATCTAGCCCCCCGGGCGTCCAGCGACCCGCAGGCGGGCCGCAAGCGTCCCGGCGCTCAATGGTGCACGTATCGCACGGACCGCCACCCGGGAGAGCCGATGAACCGTCACCTCCGCGCCCTGCTCGGCGTCACCGCCGCCGCCGTGATCGCCACGACCCTCGCGAGCCCCGCGCAGGCGGCCACGGGGGGCCGGCCTTTCCTGTTCACCTACACCTTCGCCGGTCATCTCAAGGTGGCCGGCGGCAACTTCACCGTCGGCGGCCGGGTCTTCGTGAGCGTCAAGCACAGCAACGGCGTCTCGGCCTTCGGCAAGTGGGCGGTGGCCCGTACGCATCCGGTGACGCCGGGCGGGGCCGTCTACGTGGACACGCCGCTCGCCTCCCCGTGCAACGGCAGCCGCAACGGCTACGCCGAGGCGTACGACGCCGTCACCAGGACGTGGTCCGCCCGCCTGCCGGTGACCGTGTGCCGCAGGATCGACTGAGGGTCAGGCGCACTTGCCCTTGAGCCAGGCCCGGTACTCCTTGGTGTAGTTGGTCATCACGCTCGCCGGGGCCGCGTCGAGCACGCTCTGCCAGCGGGCGGTGTTGCCGGTCCAGGACGGCGGCGGCTCCTCCCAGCCCACGCTGTCGGTCCAGCGGGCCGCGCCGCCCTTGAGCAGCGTGGGGTGGCGCTTGGCCAGCTCGGCCTGGATCCAGGTGTCGGTCGAGTAGACCAGGATGCGCTGGGCGCCCTGCCGCTCCTTGATCGGGTCGGAGATCTCCTTCCAGGCGGCCGCCGCGTACGTGGCGTTCGACAGGATGGGCTTCGTCTCGGGCTTGATCTCCAGGAGGGCGACCAGGCCGCGTGAGCGCACCTGGTCGAGCCATTCGCGCAGCGTGTAGACCCGCTCCCCCGTGTAGGGGCCGCGCGTGATGGTGCGGCTCTGCAGGTTGCCGGTGCCGGCGGCCCACCAGAGGTCGGTGATGTTCTGCTTGGTACCGGTCAGCCCGTTGGTGGAGGTGTTGTGCCACATGACGGCCTTGGTGCCCTGCCGGGTGAGCTGCACGTCGCCCTCCACCCCGTCGGCGCCCCAGCTCTTCTGGTCGTTGAGCGCCCGTGGGTTGTTGGGCTGGCGGATCTTGTCCCGGTCCCAGGGGTTGGCGCCGGTCGGGTAGCCGCCGTGGCCGAAGACCTGGGGGCAGGCGACCGCCGCGCGGGTGGCGCTCGTGCCGGCGTGGGCGGGAAGCCCGGTGGCCGGGATCGTCACGGCCAGCGCCGTGGCCAGCGACACCGCTCTGGTCCTCGTTCTCATGGGGCGACAGGCTATGCGCGGCGACGCTCATGATCAAGGGCCACCGAATCCGATTCTTTACGTATCGACACCCATTCCGGCACGGGGTCGTTCTGGTCGGCGGCATCGGCCTGCTCATGCTGGTCGCGGGCGCGGTGACCGTGCTGATCGGGCTCGTGGCCTTCCGCTACCGGCCGGTCCGGCGGCTGGAGGACGACCTGCCGGACGCGATCCCGGACGGCGTGGTCGTGGCCGGCGAGGACCTGATCCAGCGGCAGGCGGACAGCCGGCTCGCCGGGTGAGCACGTTCAGCTGCGCAGGAAGGCGGCGATCTCCGGCACCAGCCGCTCGTGGGCGTCCTCCAGCACGTAGTGGCCGGCGTCCGGGTAGGCGCGCACGGTCGCGTGCGGCAGGCGGCGGCGCCACTCGCGCAGCATCGCGCGGTCGAAGACCGGGTCGCGCAGCCCCCAGCCGATCAGCACGGGCCGGTCGGCGAACGCACGCACGCCCTCCGCGGCCTGCACCAGCAGCGGCCAGGCCCGGTCGGCCGGGCCGAGCGGGATGTCGGTGACGAAGCGGCGGACCGCCACCCGGTGCCCGGGGTCGCGGCCCGGGGCGAGGAAGGCGGCGCGCACATCCCTCGGCAGGCGGCGGCGCAGCCCGAACGGCGGCAGCGTGGCCAGCCGGGCGAAGGCGTGATGGCGCAGGAACAGGCGCTCGCCCGCCGCGGTCTCGCGCAGCAGCCAGAACGGCAGCCGCAGCGCGGGCCGTACGCGCTCGCCGTACGGGCTGGGGAAGGCCGCGGTGTTGAGCACGACGAGCCGGGCCACCCGGCCGGGATGGCGGGCGGCCCAGGCCATGCCGATCGGGCCGCCCCAGTCGTGCATCACCAGCGTCCAGCCGCGGTCGGGAACGCCCTCGTGCTCGACGAGGTACGCGGTCAGCGCGTCCAGGTCGGCCACGCGGGTGGCCAGGGTGTGGGCGTAGCGGTCCTCGCCCGGCTTGTCCGACAGGCCCATGCCGATGTGGTCGGGCGCGAGGCAGCGGTGCTCGCCGCGCAGCGCCGTGATCAGCCGCCGCCACAGGTAGCTCCAGGACGGGTTGCCGTGCAGCATGAGCACCGGCGCGCCCGCGCCCTCGTCCACGTAGTGCTGGCGCAGGCCGTCCCGCACGAACCAGCGGGACGCGAACGGGTAGCCGGGCAGGCGGGAGGCGTCCACGCTCAGCTCCCCGCCGGCGCGGACGACAGGTGGGCGGCGAGCCGGGACAGGCCCTCCGCCGTCGTGACGCGCGGCGCGTAGCCGAGGTCGCGGCGGGCGGCCGACAGGTCGAACCAGTGGGACGTGGTCGCCTGCACGGCGATCATCCGGGTGAGCGGCGGACTCGCCCCGGCCAGCCGGCACCCGTGCTCGACCACCCCGGCCACCAGCCGCGCCAGCCGGGCGGGCACCCGCGGCCGTACGGGGCCGAGCCCGGCCGCCGCCAGCAGGCCGTTGACCCACTGCGCGATCGGGACCGGCTCGTCCTGGGCGACGAAGTAGGCGCGCCCGGCGACCGGGCGGCCGGGGGCGAGCGCGTCCAGGGCCAGCAGGCACGCTTCGGCGGCGTTGTCGACGTACACGGTGTCGATCAGCTTGCCGGGGGCGCGCGGCAGCAGCAGCCGGCCGCGCCGGGCCCGCGCGGTCAGCTGCGGCAGGAAGTGCGGGTCGCCCGGCCCCCAGATGAGGTGCGGCCGCAGCGCCACAGTGGCCAGCCGCGCGCCGCTCGCGGCCAGCACGATGCGCTCGGCCGCCGCCTTCGTCGCCGGGTAGGGGGCGAGATGGCGGCGGGCGTACGGGACGGACTCGTCCACGCCCTCCAGGTCGCGGCCGTCGTGCACGACGCTCGGCGAGGAGACGTGCACGAGGCGGGCGATCCCGGCGCTCAGGCAGGCGTCGACCACGTGGGCCGTGCCGTGCACGTTGATCGTGCGGAAGTCGCTCGCCGCGCCCCACAGCCCGGCCAGCGCGGCGCAGTGCACCACCGCGTCGTGCCCGGCGACGACGGCGCGGACCCGGTCGAGGTCGCGGACGTCCCCGGTGCGCTGGAGGACGCCGTACGCGTCCAGCTCAGGACGCCGGCTGCGCTGGAACGCGGTCACCCGGTCGCCGCGCGCGGCGAGCAGCCGGCACACGGCCTGCCCGAGGAAGCCGCCGCCGCCGGTCACCAGCACGTTCATCGCCCGGCCTCCCTCAGCTCGCGGGCGGCCCAGCGGGCCAGCAGCGGGCGGCGGATCTTGCTGGCGTGCCGGACGTCCATCGGGAACCCCGGATGCGGCAGCACCTCGGCGACGGCGGGCGGGGCGTGCTCGCGTACCAGGGCGAGGACCGCGCGGCGCTCGCGCCCGGAGACGCCGGGCTCGCACTCCACGCAGAGCACCGGCCGGCGGCGGCCCTCCGGCCCCACGCCCACGAGCGCGGTGCGGCGCACGCCGGGCAGGTCGTTGACGATCGGTTCGACCTGGTCGGTGTAGAGGTCGCCGGCGGCCGTGCGGACCCGCTCGCCCTTGCGGCCGGCGAACCAGAGGCGGCCCCGCTCGTCCATCCACCCCAGGTCACCCATGCGGTGCACGGGCGTGCCGCCGTCGTCGATGCGGGCCAGGGCGGAGTCGTACGGGCGACCGAGGTAGGGGTCGCTCACCGCCGGCCCGGTCACGGTGATCTCCCCGACGGTGCCCGGCGGCACCAGCAGGTCGTCCGACCAGTACGGGACGGGCTCGTCCGTGACGGCGATGACGCGGACCCGGTTGCCCGGCAGCGGCGCGCCCAGGAACGTGCCCGCTCCCCTCGCCGTGTCCTCGGCGGTCCCGGTGAGCTCGGCCGCGTTCGCGGCGCTGACCAGGAGGCATTCGGTGGCGCCGTACACGGAGAGCAGTTCGGCCCCCTCCGGCAGGCAGCGCAGGGCGCGGCGCAGGACCGCGTGCGGCAGCGGCGCGCCCGCGGTGAGCACGGTACGGACGCCGTCCAGCGTGAGGCCGCGCTCCAGGCAGTGGCGGGCCAGCCCGTCCAGCAGCGCGGGCGCGGCGAACAGGCCGGTGACGCGGTGCGCGCGGATCGACTCCGCCATCGCGGCGGGATCGCTGCGGGCGGGACGGCGCAGGTTCAGCCGGGGGACGACGGAGGCGCAGCCCATGACGGGCGCGGCGATCGCGAACGGCAGGAACGTGGACCAGACCGTCGCACCCGGCTGCAGCGCCCCCAGACGGGTCAGCAGCTCCAGTTGCCCGGCCAGGTGCCGGTGCCGGAGCGGCACGCCCTTGGGCACGCCGGTGGAGCCGGAGGTGAAGGCCACGAACGCCGGACCGTCGTCCTCCCCGCGCGGCGCGGGCCAGGAGCCGGGCGGCGACGGGCGGGCCAGCCGCAGCGTACGGGGGCCCACGGTGATCGTGGTCCGTACGCTGTCGCGGGCCCAGCCCAGCAGCACACGGGCGAGGTGGGCGAGGGGCACGCCGATGAACGCCTGCGGCGCGGCCTCGGCCAGGCACCTCCTCATGGCGCGCACGCCGAGGCCCGGGTCGATGAGCACGGGGACGGCCCGCAGCCGGAGCAGAGCGTGGATCAGCGCGACCAGCTCCCGGCCCGGCGGCACCATGACGGCGGTCGTCGTCCCCGCGCCGACGCCCGCGCGGCCCAGGGCCAGGGCGGTGCGGCCGATCAGGTCGTCCAGCTCGCGGTACGTGAGCGTCTCGGAGCCTCTGCCGCGCCGTCCGTCGATGCGGCAGACGACGGCCTCAGGACGGGCATGCGGCCAGCGTCCGGTCAGCTCAGCCTCGGCGGCGAAGAGCCGGGCAGCATCCATGAAAAGCACTCCCTCCCGGTGTGTCGCGTTTTGGGCGATCCGTGCGCGGTAACTATTCGTAGCAATACGTTACTCAACGTGACTAGGAGTAAGAACATGCGCCGATTCATCGCCGTCATCGCTGCCGGGACGGCCACAGCCGTGCTGCCGCTCGCCGCGTCGATCCCGGCCTACGCCGCTCCCGCTCCCGACGTACCTGCGCCGGCTCCGATCGCGGCCGAACCCATGCCCGAGCCCGCACCTGCGCCAGAGCCGGCGGCCGCGCCCGAGCCGGCCGTCGACGAGGCCGCCGCACCCGAGCCCGCCGCCGCACCCGAGCCCGCCGCGGACGGGCCGGTCGTGAACGAGGCCGCCGCGCCCGAGCCGGCCGCTGCGCCTGAGCCGGCCGTGGACGAGGCCGCCGCGCCCGAGCCCGCCCCCGCGCCCGAGCCCGCCGTGGACGAGGCCGCCGCGCCCGAGCCCGCACCCGAGCCCGAGCCCGCCGCCGCGCCCGAGCCGGCCGTTGAAGAGGTCGCCGCGCCCGCACCGGCCGTCGACGAAGCCGCCGCACCCGAGCCGGCCGCCGCACCCGAGCCCGCCGTGGACGAGGCCGCCGCGCCCGCACCGGCTGTGGACGAGGCCGCCGCGCCTGAGCCGGCCGCCGACGAGGCCGCCGCACCCGCGCCCGCCGACGAGGCCGTCGTGGACGAGGCCGCCGCGCCCAAGCCCGCCGTTGAAGAGGTCGCCGCGCCCGAGCCGGCCGCCGCGCCCGAGCCGGCCGTGGACGAGGCCGCCGCGCCTGAGCCCGCCGCCGACGAGGCCGCCGCACCCGCGCCGGCCGCCGACGAGGCTGTCGCGCCTGAGCCGGCCGCGGACGGGGCTGCCGCGCCCGTGCTCGCCGACGTGTAGGCCCGAAGCCCCGTCGGCGGGGCCGATGCCCGTGCCCGGCGCCGACAGGTCCGCGCCCGGCGCACATGGGGCCCGGCCCGCCCCAGCAGCCCGACGCTGCTGGTCCGCATGGGCGGCACCTCCCACGGCCGGCTGGTGGGCGGCCTCGGCTGACCACCGCTCCACCCGCCGGCCTCGGCGGCCCGGACCCGGAACCGCCATCTGACCGGCACCCGCCGGTCCGGACCCGCCGCCTTACAGACCCGGCCGGTCCTGGCTCACGTACCTGATGAGCTGGGCCGACCGGGTCTGTCGGCGTACGGTCAGGACGGCGCGGGCGAGAAGATCAGCGTGGCATTGTGGCCGCCGAAGCCGAAGGAGTTGGACATGACCGGCGCGGCCGGCATGGACCGGGCCTCGGCGACGACGTCGAGGTCGCACTGCGGGTCGAGGACGCTCAGGTTGGCCGTCGGCGGGACGGCGCACTCGTTCAGCGCGAGGACGGCGGCCACGGCCTCGATGGCTCCGGCCGCGCCGATCGCGTGCCCGGTCACCCCTTTGGTGGAGGTCACCGGCACCCGTACCGTCCCGAACACCTGGTTGATCGCCCGCGCCTCGGCCAGGTCGTTGAGCGGGGTGCTGCTGCCGTGCGCGTTGACGTGCGCGATCTCGCCGGGCGTCAGCCCGGCGTCGGCGAGGGCGGCGCGCATGCAGCGGGCGGCCCCGTCGCCCTGCTCGGGCGGCGCGGTGATGTGGTGGGCGTCGGAGGAGAACCCGAGCCCCGACAGCTCGCCGTAGATGTGGGCGTCGCGGGCGAGGGCGTGCTCCAGGTTCTCCAGGACGACGAACGCGGCCCCCTCCGCCAGCACGAACCCGTCGCGGTCCCGGTCGAAGGGCCGGCTGGCCCGTTCCGGCGCGTCGTTGCGCAGCGACAGGGCGCGGCAGCGTTCGAAGGCCAGCAGCACGGACGGCGTGATGGACGCCTCGGAGCCGCCGGCGACGGCCAGGTCGGCGGTGCCGTCGCGGACCAGCCGGGCGGCCTCGGCGATGGCGTGGGCGCCGGAGGCGCAGGCGGTCGCCACGGACAGACTGGGGCCGAGGATCCGGTGGCGGATGCTGATCGCGGCCGCCATCGCGTTGTGCATGACCATCGGGACGTGCAGCGGGCCGGGGTTGCCGCGGCCCGCGTGGCGGCCGGAGAGCAGCCCCGCCTCGTAGGTCAGGGCGCCGCCGAAGCCGCTGCCGGTGACGACGGCCTGCCGCTCGGGCGGCGTGCGCACCGGTCCGGCGTCGTCCATGGCGTCGTCCATCGCGTCGCCGGCCGCGCAGACCGCGAGCTGCGCCACGCGGTCCAGGCGGGAGGCCTGCTTGGGCGTCAGGTAGCCCTCGACGTCCAGGCCGGTGACCTCGCAGGCGAACGTGGCGCCGAGCCCTTCTGTGTCGAACGAAGTGATGCGGCGCGCGGTGGAGCGGCCGGCGAGCAGCGCGTCCCACAGCTCCTTGGGGTGCGCGCCGGCCGGGGTGCGCACGCCCAGCCCGGTGACGGCCACCCGGGCGCGCGGCCTCGCCGCTGCTCCGCCGCCGGTCGCCGGGCTCATCCCAGGCGCTCCGGTGCCAGCTCGCGGGCGCGGGCCAGCACGTCGCCCACGGTCCGTACGTCGGCGAAGGCCTCGCGCGGCAGCGGCCCCCACTCGTCCTCCAGCGTGACGTGCAGCTCGGCCAGGTCGAGGCTGTCGGCCTCCAGGTCCTCGCGCAGCAGGGCGTCCTCGGTGATCCTCATGGGATCGACCTTCAGGATGTGCGCGCAGCGTTCGCGCACCACCGCCAGGATCTCTTCGTCGCTCACGTCGGGCTCCCTTTCGCGCAGGTCAGCGTGATGGCCGTGCCGCCTAGCCTGGCCGATGGCAGGAAAGATGATCACTTGTGACGCGAGGTCCGCCGTTAAGGAATTGATCAAGTTTGCCCGTTCGGCGGTGCGCGGTCCCGGCGGCCTTAGGCGCGCTCCCTAGGGTGGGCGTCCACGGGGACACAAGGGGGGAATGGGCATGCGCTACGCCCACGTGGCCGGGGTGGCCGTTCACCTGCCGGAGCGGACGCTCACCAGTGCCGAGCTGGAGGAGGAGCTCGCGGCCCGCAATCCTGGGGCGCACGTGCCGCGCGGCCTGATCGAGCACGCCACGGGCGTGCGGCGACGGCATGTGGCGGAGCCCGGCCAGACGGTCGCGGGGCTGGCCGCGCGGGCCGCCCGCAAGTTGCTGGAGGAGACCGGCCACACGCCGCCGGCCCTCGACCTGATCATCTTCGCCGGGGTGAGCACGGACGTCGTCGAACCCGCCAACGCGCACATCGTGGCCGCCGAGCTGGGCGCGGACTGCCCGGTGTTCGACGTGCGCAACGCCTGCAACGGCGTGCTGAACGCGATCGAGCTGGCCGAGACGCTGATCACGGCGGGCCGGTACCGCACGGTCCTCATCGCCTGCGGCGAGCGGGCCACTTCGGCCATCCGCTGGCGGCTCGGCCCGGACGACGAGTTCGCCGCGGCGATCCCCTCCTACACCGTCTCGGACTCGGGCACGGCGCTGCTGCTGCAGGCGGCGACCACGCCGGGCGTGCTGGGGCACCGGTTCTGCGCGTACTCGCCCGCCTGGCGCTCGGCGCTGGTCCCGGTCACGCCGCTGCCGGAGGGCGGGCTGGAGATCGGCGTCTTCGCCGTCGACTTCCAGGAGCTCGCCATCGGCATGTGCAAGCTCGACCTGGACGTGCTGCGGCGCCCGCTGACCGACCGGGGCCTGGACTGGGACGACCTGGCCGCGATCTGCGTCCACCAGGCGTCGCTGCCGTCCCTGCACGCCTTCTGCGAGCTGGCCGGGATTCCGGTGGGCCGGGTCGAGGTGACGATCGAGGAGCACGGCAACCTGGTGGCCTCCAGCCTTCCCGTGCAGCTCCACCAGGCGATCAGGGCCGGCCGCGTACGGCGCGGCGACCTGGTCGCCCTGGTGGGCCTGGCCGGCGGGGTGAGCGCGGGCACCGTGCTCCTGCGCTGGTGACCGGCCCGCCCGGGGGCGGGCCGGACACAACGGTCAGTCCATCTCCACCACGGCCGCGGCGAACTGGGCGGAGTAGAGCCGGGCGTAGGCGCCGCCGGCCGCGAGCAGCGACTCGTGCGTGCCCTGCTCGACGATCCGCCCGTTCTCCATGACCAGGATGAGGCTGGCGTCGCGGATCGTGGAGAGCCGGTGGGCGATGACGAAGCTCGTACGGCCCTCGCGCAGAGTGCTCATCGCCCGCTGGATGAGCACCTCGGTCCGGGTGTCCACCGAGCTGGTGGCCTCGTCCAGGATGAGGATCGCCGGGTCGGACAGGAACGCGCGGGCGATGGTGATGAGCTGCTTCTCGCCCGCGCTGACCGTGCCGCCCTCCTCGTCGAGCACGGTGTCGTAGCCGTCGGGCAGGGTGTGCGCGACGCGGTCGACGTGCGCGGCCTGCGCGGCGGCCTCGATGCGCTCGCGGGTGGCCTTCTCGCCGCCGTAGCCGATGTTCTCCGCGATCGTGCCGCCGAACAGCCAGGTGTCCTGAAGCACCATGCCGATGTTGCCGCGCAGCTCCTCGCGGGACATCGTGGCGATGTCGACGCCGTCGAGCGTGATGCGTCCGCCGGTCACCTCGTAGAAGCGCATGATGAGGTTGACCAGCGTGGTCTTGCCCGCTCCCGTGGGGCCCACGATGGCGACCGTCTGGCCGGGTTCGACGGTGAGCGACAGGTTCTCGATCAGTGGCCGCTCGGGGTCGTAGCGGAAGGACACGTCCTCGAACGCCACCCGGCCCCTGACCTGCTCGGGGCGGGCCGGCTGGGCGGGCTCCGGCGACTGCTCGGCGGCCTCCAGCAGCTCGAAGACGCGCTCGGCCGAGGCGACGCCCGACTGCACCAGGGCCGCCATGCCGGCCACCTGCATGAGCGGCTGGCTGAACTGGCGCGAGTATTGGATGAACGCCTGCACGTCGCCCAGCGAGATCGAGCCCGAGGCCACCTTGAGCCCGCCGACCACGGCGACCAGCAGGTAGTTGAGGTTGCCGATGAACATCATCGCCGGCTGGATGACGCCGGAGATGAACTGGGCGCGGAAGCTGGAGTCGTACAGGGCGTCGTTGTGCCGGTCGAAGGTCTCGGCGGCCTCGTTCTGCCGGCCGAACACGCTGACCAGCGTGTGCCCGCCGTACATCTCCTCGATGTGGCCGTTGAGCTTGCCGGTGGAGGACCACTGCTTGACGAACTGCGGCTGCGAGCGCTTGCCGATCGCCGCGGTGACGTAGACCGAGACCGGCACCGTGACCAGCGCGATGAGCGCCAGCACCGGCGAGATCCAGAACATCATCGCGAGCACCGCGATCACGGTCAGCACCGACGAGACGAGCTGGCTCATCGTCTGCTGGAGCGACTGGGCGATGTTGTCGGTGTCGTTGGTGGCGCGGCTGAGCACCTCGCCGCGCGGCTGGCCGTCGAAGTAGCTGAGCGGCAGCCGGGACAGCTTGGTCTCGATCCGCTCGCGCAGCCGGTACGCGGCCCGCTGCACGACCGTCGTGGTCAGCCGGAACTGGGCGACGCCGAGCAGCCCCGCCAGCACGTAGACCGCGAGCGCCCAGGCCAGCACGTACGCGAGCGCGTCGAAGTCGATGCCCTGGCCGGGCACCACGTGCATGGCCGCGACCATGTCGGCGAAGGTGTCCTGGCCCCGGGCGCGCAGCCCGGCCACGGCCTGCTCCTTGGTGACGCCGGCGGGGAGCTGGGCGCCGATGATGCCGGAGAAGATCAGGTCGGTGGCCCGGCCGAGGATCTTGGGCCCGGCCACGGTCAGCGCGACGCTGGCCGTGCCGAGGGCGAGGACGACGGCGAGCAGCCTGCGTTCGGGACGCAGCAGCAGCATCAGGTTGCGGAGCGTCCCGCGGAAGTCGGAGGGCTTCTCGGCGGGTCCGGCCATCATGCGGCCGGGGCCGAACCCGGGTTGCGGGCGGCGCGCGGGCGCCTGCGCGGCGGTCATGCTGCCTCCTGTTCGGTGAGCTGGGACAGCACGATCTCCCGGTACGTCGGGCAGTCGTCCATCAGCTCGGCGTGGGTGCCGGAGCCGACCAGGCGGCCGTCGTCGAGCACGAGGATGCGGTCGGCGTCGCGGATCGTGCTGACGCGCTGGGCGACGATGACGAGCGTGGCGTCGGTGATCTCCTCGGTGAGCGCGGCCCGCAGCCGGGCGTCGGTGGCGTAGTCGAGGGCGGAGAAGGAGTCGTCGAACAGGTAGATCTCGGGCCGGTGCACGAGGGTCCTGGCGATGGCCAGGCGCTGGCGCTGGCCGCCGGAGACGTTCGTGCCGCCCTGGGAGATGGGCTCCTCCAGGCCGCCGGGCATGGCCTCGACGAAGTCGCGGGCCTGGGCGATCTCCAGGGCGTGCCACAGCTCCTCGTCGGTGGCGTCCGGACGGCCGTAGCGCAGGTTGGAGGCGACGGTGCCGGAGAACAGGTAGGGCGTCTGCGGGACCAGGCCGACCGCGCGGGAGAGCGCGGCCGGGTCGAGCTCGCGTACGTCGACGCCGTCGACCAGCACCTCGCCGGCGCTCGCGTCGAACAGCCGCGGGATGAGGTTGAGCAGGGTGGTCTTGCCGCTGCCGGTGCTGCCGATGATCGCGGTGGTGCGGCCGGGCCGGGCGGTGAAGCTCACGCCGGACAGCACCGGCTCCTCGGCGCCGGGGTAGCGGAAGTCGACCGAGCGCAGCTCCAGCTCGCCGATGTGGCGCTCCGGCGTGACGGGCTCGGCCGGCGGGCGCACGGTCGGCTCGGTGCCGAGCACCTCCTCGATGCGCTCGGCGCACACCTCGGCGCGCGGGATCATCATGAACATGAACATCGCCATCATGACCGACATGAGGATCTGCATGAGGTAGGAGATCACCGCGGTGAGCGCGCCCACCTCCATGTCCCCGCCGGCGATGCGGTGGCCGCCGAACCAGACGACGGCGACGCTGGAGAGGTTGACGACCAGCATGACGGTGGGGAACATCAGCGCCATCAGCCGGCCGACGCGCAGCGAGACGTCCGTCAGCTCGTCGTTGGCGACGCCGAAGCGCTCGTGCTCGTGCGTGTCGCGCACGAACGCGCGGATGACCCGGATGCCGGTGATCTGCTCGCGCAGCACCTGGTTGATGCGGTCGATGCGATCCTGCATGGTACGGAACAGCGGCCGCATGCGCGCGACGACCAGCGCCACGATGACGATCATCAGCGGCAGCGCGACCAGCAGCAGCGACGACAGCGCGACGTCCTGGTTGAGCGCCAGCACGATGCCGCCGACGCACATGATCGGCGCCGCCACCATCATGGTGAACGTCATGAGGACGAGCAGCTGGATCTGCTGCACGTCGTTGGTGGTCCGGGTGATCAGGGACGGCGCCCCGAACTTGTTGACCTCCTGGACGGAGAAGGCCTGGACCCTGTGGAAGATCGCGGCCCGCATGTCGCGGCCGAGCGCCATGGAGGTGCGGGCGCCGTAGTAGACGGCGACGACCGAGCAGACGACCTGGACGAGCGTCACGCCGAGCATCACCAGCCCGACGCGCATGATGTAGGCGGTGTCGCCCTTGACGACGCCGTCGTCGATGATGTCGGCGTTCAGTGTGGGGAGATAGAGCGTGGCCAGCGTCTGCACGAACTGGAAGAGGACGACGAGCGTGATCTCTTTCCCGTACGGCCTGAGCTGGACCCGCAGGAGGCGGAGCAGCATCAAGGGGCGCTTTCTGTGGGTGGGGTGGGTAAGGGCCGCACGAGCAGCCCGTCGAGCAGGATGGAGACGGTCTCCTCGTCGTCCATGTCACCGAAGTCGCCCATGACGGGGCCGTGGTGCACGCGCACCGCGACCAGCATGAGCAGCAGGTGCGCGGCGGCCTCGGGGGCGCGGCGCAGGCGGTCGCGGTCGGGCTCCATGACGGCGGCGAGGCCGGCCGCGATGCGGTTGCGCATGTCGAACATCCGCTGGTGGAACTCGGCGTCCTCGGTCATGAGCTCGCGCGGGGCGGCCATGAGCCGGGCGTTGGCGCTCATGCCCTCGCGCAGCAGCGTGACCGCCCTGCACAGGCGTTCGCGCAGGTCCAGCGCCGGGTCGATGGCCTTCAGCGCCTCCACCGCGGGCTCCGGGTCGAACGCGCTCATCAGCGCCGCCCGCAGCAGCGAGGCCTTGTCGGGGAAGACACCGAAGATCGTCCCCTCGGCCACGCCCGCGGCCTCGGCGATCTGCCGGGTGCTGAGCGCGGTGCCGTGCGCGCGCAGCAGGGGAATCGTGGCGGCGATGAGCACGGCACGACGGGCTTCCGGCGCCATGGCCGGCACTCTTCGCCGTTTCGTCATGGGAGGGAGTGTAATGAGCGAGTGCTCACTCGTTCCACCCATTTATCGGGATGAGCGTTGACAGGCCGCTGCCTCGGAAAATACGTTGGGCATGGAAAAGTGATCGATCACTTTATGTTGCGAACCTGATCGCGTGAGGAGTGCCCGTGCCTTTACCGCCGACCCCGATCCGGGTCGCCGTCGCCGGAGCCGGCGGCATCGCGAGCGGCGTCCACCTGCCCGCCCTGGCCGCCGCGGGCGAGGCCGTCCGCGTCACCGCCGTCTGCGACCTCGACCCCGCCCGCGCCGGGGAGCTGGCGGACGCCCACGGCATCCCCGGCCGCTACACCGACCTGGACGCCCTGCTGGCCGCCGAGAGCCCGGACCTCCTCGTCGTCGCCACGCCGCCGGTCGCGCACCGGGAGGCGGTCATCGCCGGCCTGCGCGCGGGCGCGTGGGTCTGGTGCGAGAAGCCGCCCACGCTGTCGCTCGCCGAGTACGACGAGATCGCCGCCTGCGAGAAGGAGGGCGGCCCGTACGCGGCCTACGTCTTCCAGCACCGCTCCGGCAGCGCCGCGCGGCGGCTGCGCCGGCACCTCGCCACGGGCGAGCTCGGCCGGCCGCACGTCGCCGTGTGCAACACGCTGTGGTACCGCGGGCACGACTACTTCGAGGTGCCCTGGCGCGCCAAGTGGGCGACCGAGGGCGGCGGCCCCACCATGGGCCACGGCATCCACCAGATGGACCTGCTGCTCGACCTGCTCGGCGACTGGGACGAGGTGCACGCCGTGGCGGCCACGCTCGGCCGCCGCACCGAGACCGAGGACGTCTCCTTCGCCATCGTCAGGTTCGCGAACGGCGCGATCGGCTCGATCGTCAACAGCGTCCTGTCCCCGCGCGAGACGAGCTACCTGCGCTTCGACTTCACCGACGCCACCGTCGAGGTCGAGCACCTGTACGGCTACGACAACTCCCACTGGCGCTGGACGCCCGCGCCGCACGTCACCGACCAGGACCGGATCGCCGGCTGGCAGCCGGAGGATGACGTGCCCAGCTCGCACCGGGCGCAGCTCGGCGAGGTGCTCGCCGCCATGCGCGCGGGCGAGCGCCCGCCCGCGTCCGGGGCCGACGGGCGCAGGGTGATGGAGCTGATCACCGGGATGTACCAGTCGGCCTTCACCGGCCGCCCCGTGACCCGGGCCGAGCTCGGCCCGCCGAACCCCTTCTACCA
Source organism: Nonomuraea sp. LP-02 (assembly GCF_036289125.1). Classification (NCBI taxonomy): domain Bacteria; kingdom Bacillati; phylum Actinomycetota; class Actinomycetes; order Streptosporangiales; family Streptosporangiaceae; genus Nonomuraea; species Nonomuraea sp. LP-02. The sequence goes on from NZ_JAXCLK010000001.1 coordinate 3,714,189, forward strand.
CGCGCTCAACGGCGGCGACCCGGCCCGCGCCGCCGCCGTCCTGCGCCGTGAGCATGAGGAGAGCCGTGAGCACGAGGAGAGCAGCAGCCGTGACTGATCGCGAGCTCGGCGTCCGCGACGAGGGCAAGGCCCTCGCCGTCACCGCCGGCGAGGTGGAGATCGCCCGTTACGTCCACCGGCCCGACGCCCCCGACGCCGAGGCGCCCAAGCCCTACCTGCATCCCCTGCGCAGCCTGAGCGGCGCTCCCCTGTCGTCCTACCGGCCCTGGGACCACCGCTGGCACAAGGGCCTGCAGATGACCTGGGCCCACCTGTCGGGGCAGAACTTCTGGGGCGGCCCCACGTACTCGGCGGAACGCGACTACCACTGGGAGGACAACCTGGGGCAGATGCGCCACGTGGACTTCACCGCCGTCTCCGCCGACGGCGACCGGGTCACGGTCGAGGAGACCCTGCACTGGGTGACCGCGGCCGGGGAGCACTGGATCACCGAGCGGCGGCGGCTGGCCTTCCACGGGGTGGACCCCGGGCGCGGGCTCTGGGCGCTGGACTTCGCCACCGAGCTGCGCAACGTACGCGGCGCCGTCCTGGACTTCGGCAGCCCCACCACGCACGGCCGTCCCCTCGCCGGGTACGCGGGCTTCTGCTGGCGCGGCCCCCGCTCCTTCACCGGCGGCACGATCCTCGCCGCCGGTGGGCGCGGCGGCCCCGAGATGATGGGCGAGCAGGCCGACTGGCTGGCGCTCGCCGGGCAGCACGACGAGATCGACGGCGGCGCCACCGTGCTCGTCCTCGCCGGGCGCTCCAGCGCGGCCGTACCGATCAAGTGGTTCGTGCGGCGGGAGCCGTTCGCCGTGATCAGCCCCTCCCCCTCCTTCGACGAGGAGATCGCGCTGGCCCCCGGCGGCACGCTCGAACTCGCGCACCGGCACGTCTTCGTCGACCACGTGTGCGAGCGGGCCGAGCTGGACGAGCTGGGCGAGGAGTTCGCGCTGTGACGCCGCTCTTCCCCGGCGGCACGGCGATCAGCGACCTGTGCGTCTACGACTGGGCGTGCCCGGACGGCGGCCACGGCGGCACCCCGCACCTGCACACCGTCTCCACCGAGGCGTACGTCGTGACCGAGGGCCGCGGCGAGGTCCACACGCTGAGCGCCGCCGGCTTCGCCAGGGACCGGCTGGAGCCGGGCTCGGTGCTGTGGTTCTCCCCCGGCACCGTCCACCGGCTGGTCAACGAGGAGGGGCTGCGGCTGGTGGTGGTCATGCAGAACGCGGGGCTGCCCGAAGCCGGGGACGCCGTCCTGACCTTTCCCGAGGAGGTGCTGCGCGACCGCGAGGCGTACCTGGCCGCCGCCACGCTCCCGGCCGGAGGGACGGAGGCCGAGCTGGCCGCCGCCGCCCGCGCCCGGCGCGACCTCGCGATCACCGGCTTCGGGCGGCTGCTCGACGACGTCGGGCGGCGGGGCGGCGCGGCGCTGGCGGACCTGCACCGGCTCGCCGCCGACCTCGTCCGGCCCCGGGTGGAGACGTGGGCGGCGCTGTGGAGCGAGACGGTGGCGGCCGAGACCGAGCGCACCCGCGCCCAGCTCGCGGCCCTCGCCGACGGCGACCCCGCCCACCTCGGCCAGGCGACCGTGGTCCGCACCGCACCCCGCCCTGGCCCACGCGCCTTCGGCATGTGCGGCCGGCTCAAGACGTGGACCCCCGTCCCGGACGGGCCTAGCGCGGTGGCGGGCCCGCGGACTCGCGGATGATGACCTGGTTGAGTGAGCGCGCGGCGGGCTCGGGGGCCGGCTCGCCGCGCACTTCCGCGACCAGCCTGGCCACCGCCTCGCGCCCCTGGACCTCGCGGTCCACCGCCACCGTCGACAGCGACGGGGTGGCGAAGCGGCCCAGCTCCTCGTCGTCCCAGCCGAAGACGCTGACGTCGCCGGGGACCCGCCAGCCGCGGGCGAGCGCGGCCCGCACCGCCCCCATGGCGACGTGGTCGTTGGCGGCCACGATCGCGGTCACGCCGCAGTCGTCGGGCAGGGCGTGGACGGCGTCGTAGCCGGACCGCGCGCTCCAGTCGCCGGCGGCGACGCCGTACGAGGTCAGCCCGCGGCTCTCGATGGTCTGCTCGTAGACGCGCTTGCGGTTGCGGGCGGAGGCGAAGCTCTGCGCGCCCGCGATGTGCAGGAAGACCCGGTGGCCGAGCCCGGCGAGGTGGTCGATGATCTCGGCGACCGGGGAGGCGTCGGCCAGCTCGTTGACGCCGCGCAGGTTGTCGTCGTAGTCGCCGGTGACGACCACCGGGACCGGGGCCCGCGCCGGGTCGAGGTCCAGCGGCGACAGCGACAGGATGCCCTCGACCTGCCCCGACGCCGCCAGCTCCAGCACCCGCTCGGCCCTCGCCCTGGCGTCGCCCTCGACGCTCACCACCTCCAGCTGGAAGCCCTCGGCGTGCGCGGCGGCCGAGGCGGCGCCGAGCAGGCGCACCGGCCACAGGTAGGCGGAGGCGGGCAGGGTGATCGCCAGCCGGTTGGTGCGGCGGGTGCGCATGGACCGGGCGACGAGGTTGGGCCGGTAGTTGAGCTCCTGGACGACCTCGTCGATCTTCCTGCGGGTCTCCGGCTTCAGCCCTTCGTTGTGCCGGAAGTAGCGGGAGACGGTCTGGTGGGAGACGCCGGCGCGCCGGGCCACCTCGTGGATCGTGACGCGCGGCGTGTCGGACCGGCCCATGGGGACCCCCCTTCCGCGCCCTCGCGCTCCGTCCCGCCCAGCCTAGCGCCGAGTCCTCGGGTAGGCCGCCGAGCGCAGCCCCGCGAGCACGCGCAGGCGGCGGGCCAGATGGCGGTGCCACTGGGCGAGCCGGAGGTCGGGCCCGTCGTCCAGGCCGGCGCAGCCCGCCAGCCGCTCCCGCAGCAGCGCGCAGCGCTCGTGCGCGGCGGCGAGCTTCAGCATGGCCTCCGACCTGCGCAGGGCCGCCGACCACACGCGCCGGGCGGCCTCGCCCGGATCGTGGCCGGGCAGCGGAAGCGGCTGCTCGCCGGGCTCGTACGCGCCCGCCCGGATCCGGACCAGACGGTCCTGGATCAGCGCGCGGGCCTCCGCGGCCCGCCGGGCGTCGGCGGCGGCCGTCCTGGCCCGCTCGCCGTGACTCAGCGGCTCACGCCCCATCGCTCCTCCCGTACGCCAGGAAAAGCTCTCCGTCGTCATTCAGACACAGGCGGGGAGGCCTCGCAACCTCCTCGCGGGAATGCGTGCGGAACGGGCCGCGGGCGGGGCGACGCCCGCGGCCCGGACCTGTCTACTGGACGTTGATCGTGTCCACCTCCACGGTGATGCCCTTGACCTGCGGCGTCGAGGTGGCGGTGGTCACCTTGCCGGCCCCCGCGCTGACGCCCTTGATCTTCATCGAGTAGGTCAGCGTCCCGCCGGGCGCGCCCGGCGTGCTCGTCACGACGAGGTCCTCGGTCGGCGGCCCGGAGATCTGGCTGCCGGCGGTGCCGTCGGCGTTCTCGGCGCCCACGGTCAGCCCCGCCCCTGCGGGCGGCGCCCCGGGCAGGTTGCCGGGGTCGTAGGCGTAGCTGATGTCCTCGGCGCCGTTCACGCCGATCCACTGCTGGAAGACCTTGAGGTCGCCGGTGCCGTACAGGTTGACCCGCCACTCGACGACCACCCACCGGTTGACGCCGTCCGTGAGGATGGTGGCGTAGACGCCGGGCGCGCCGGTGCCGTCGAGGTCGGTCCAGTAGGGGGCGAGGACGCCGTTCGGCCGCGCCGGGTCGGGCAGCGTCTGCGGCTGGAAGGCGATGTCGTCCGAGCCGTTCGTGCCGCCCGCGACGGTGTAGCCGTTGGAGACCACGCCGATCCTGTTGTAGGTCCGGCCGGCGAACGCGAACGCGGGCACGTTCAGGTTCACCGCCTGCTCGTCACCGATCGGGATCGGGGCGACGCCGAAGATGTCGAGCGGGATGTACCCGGCCGGGCCCGAGCCGGGCGCGATCGCCGGCCGGTCGGGCTGCCGGGCGGCCAGCGTCGCCTTGGCGGTGGCGATCTGGGTGCCGACCTTCGTGGCCCCGGTCACGCTGTTCAGCCGCAGCCGCGCGTCGAGCGTGCTCAGCGCGGTGACCTCGGCCGCCTCAAGGCTGTTGTTCTGGACGGTGACGGTGCAGGTGGACTCGCCGGTGTTCCTGGCGATGGTCGCCGGCGCGCAGGTCTGCTCGACCGGGACGATGCCCTCCTGGCGGTAGAACGCCACCGGCAGGTGCAGCGCGCGCGAGCCGCCGACCTGCTTGAGGTCCACCTGCCCGAAGTACTGCCCGTCGGGCAGGTCGGGCGCGGTGATCACCACGCTGATCTTGGCGCTCTTGCCGGGCGCGACGGTGACGAGCGGCGGCACGACGGCGATGGCCGCGCCGTTGACCGTCCGGCCGGTGGCGGTGAAGACGAGCGCGCGGTCGGTGACGTTCTTGACGGTGCGCTTGACGGTGATGACGCCCGGCATGACGGGGGCGTTCACCGACGGCAGGTTGAGGTCGATGCGGCCGGCGGGGTCGGTCGCGGAGGCGGCGAAGTTCGCGGCGCTCTCGTCCAGGGTCAGGCCGGGGTCGCCGGCCTTGGTCAGGTCGATGCGCCCGCCGCCCATGTCGAACGGGTCGGCCGGGGTGGTCCCGTCCGGCTTGGTGACCGACGTCTTGCCGGTGGTCTCCAGCGCCGACTTGACCTGGCCCGGCGTCCAGTCCGGATGCAGGGCGAAGACGAGCGCCGCCGCGCCGGCCACGTGCGGGGCCGACATCGAGGTGCCCGAGATGACCTGGAAGGAGTTGCCGGGCGGCCCTTCGAGCGGTGACTCGGGGGTCGGGGTCATGCCGGCCAGGATGTGCAGGCCCGGCGCGGTCACGTCCGGCTTGAGGAAGTCGCCGCCGGGACCGCGCGAGGAGAAGTACGTCATCCGGTCGCCCTGCCAGGCCGTCTTCGTACCCTGGGTGAAGGAGGCGGTGGCGCCCGGGTGGGAGGACAGGAACGCCAGCAGCGCGTCCGACTCCGGCTTGTCGAGGTGCACCGTCGGGAGCCAGTGGGCGTCGGTGAAGACGTCGAACGGGACGGCGTTGTAGAGGATCATCCCGGCCGCGCCGCCCTGCCTGACGTTGAAGCTCTTCAGCACCCGGTTGGGGCCGCGCTCACAGGCGACGATCTTGCCGGTGAACAGTCCGGGGGGCGCGGGCGCGTCGCACAGCGGCCGCGAGTACGGCGGCGCCGAGGCGAGCACCACGGGCAGCGGCGAGGCGAGCCCCGCGGTGATGGAGGCGCCCTTGACCGTGGCCGTCGCGCCGCCGCCGCTCAGCGTGAGCGTCGACTGGAACGTACGGCCCTGCGTGGACGCGGCGACCGTGGTGACCCACGGACTGCGGTGGTCGGTGGTGTTGGCGCCGGGACCGGAGTTGCCGGCCGAGGCCGAGACGAGCACGCCGGCCGCGTACGCGTCGAGGAAGGCCAGCTCGACCGGGTCGCTGTAGGGGTCGCTGCCGCCGGAGATGGAGAAGTTGATCACCCGGACGCCGTCCAGGATGGCCCGCGCGACCGCCTGCGCCGAGTCGGACTGGAAGCAGCCCTCCGCGCCGCACACCTTGTAGACCGACACGGCCGCGCCGGGCGCGATGCCGTTGATCGGGCCGCGGCTGATGCCGAGCGGGTTGGCGTCGGCCACCGGACCCCCGGCCGACGTGGTGGCGGTGTGGGTGCCGTGGCCGTTGGAGTCGCGGGCGCTGTCGGGATAGACGTCCCCGCCGACGACCTCGTTGTACGTCTCCAGGAACGCCCGCCCGCCGATGAGCTTGTTGTTGCAGGTGAACGGGTCGCTGGCGGGCGTCAGCGGGTTGTCGCCGAAGTCGCACGCGCGCGGCGTGCCGTCCTTCGTGGGCGGCGGCGCGGGCAGGCCGGGCCGGGCGGCGAAGGACGGGTGCTCGGGCCAGGCGCCGCTGTCCAGGACGCCGACGATCACGCCCTTGCCGGCCGTGCCGCTGCCGCCGAGCTTCGGCCAGACGGCGTCGGCGCCGATGAAGGCCGGGCTGGAGTCGGTGAGCAGCTGCTCCAGCCTGTCCTCCTGGACGGCGGCGACGCCGGGCAGCTTCAGCACCTCGTCGGCCTTGTCGCCGGGGATGCGCAGCGCGATGCCGCCGTACACGGTCCTGATGCGCTGGCCGACGGCCGCGCCGGGCACCTTCGCGGCCAGCTCGGCGAGGAAGGCGTCCTCGACCTTCTGGATGTGGCCGGTGTACTTGCGGGCGTCGGCGCTGCCGGTGTCCAGGGCCTTGCCGGTGACGGCGGGGCTGGTGCCGGGCAGGCCGGGCAGGCCGCCGCGGTAGGCGGCGAGCGAGTCGTAGTCGAGCTTGACGACGACGTTGACGGGCTTCGTGGAGGTGGCGCGAAGCAGGGCGGGGTCGCTCTTGGCGAGCTTGCCGGACGGGGACTTGGCGCCGTCCACCAGCTCGGCGCCGGTCAGCGGGATGGCCGTCCACTTCCCGGGCGGCGACGGTGACGGCTCCGGGGTGGCGAGCGCCGCCGGGCTCAGGGCCAGGACGGCGCTCAGGCCCGCGGCGACCGCCACGAGCCTGCGCACACGGGGTAACAGGGCGCTGGATGACACGAGAACCTCCTCGTCGAGGGGCTGCGTGGACCTCGTCCTGCCCGCTCGCGGAGGCGTCGCGTCACCCGGCGCGAGGGCATGCCGAAGAGAGCGACCCTCCCCGGCGGGTGACGAGCGGAGCGTCCGTCCCGGTAGGGGCGGCTGGGCTCCGGACTGGAGTGTAACCAGGGAATCCCTGGCCGAGAACACGGTAGATCATCCCAATCTGCGGCGTCGTACCATGGTGGCCGGCAGGACCGGGGATGACGTGCGGCTTCCCCAGGAAGACGGGACGGGCACGGTGACGGACACGTTATCCGCTTCGCGGGCTGGTTCGGACGCGGGCGGAGCGCGGTGGGCGGCCGGGGCGCTGGCCGCGCTCGCGGTGACGCTGACCGTCGCGGGAACGGCCGTGCAGTTGTCGGTGCCGCGGGAGTGGGCGCCGTGGCCGCCGTTCGTGCCGGACCACGCGGCGGGGCTGGCGTTCCCGCTGACCGGGGCGTTCCTGATCCGGCATCGGCCGCGGCTGCGGCTGGCCTGGCTGATGTGCGTGGGCGGGCTCGGCTCCGCGGTCGCCATCATGGCCGTCGGGCTGCAGAACGCCTCGGCCGCGGGCGGCGACCTGGAGAGCGCCGGCTGGCTGCGCATCGCGGCCGTGGCGGGCTGGGCGGTGGCCGCGTGCACGTTGTCGTCCCTGCTGCCGCTGCTCTCCCCCGACGACCGGCTGCCGTCGCGGCGGTGGCTGCCGGTGGCGGTCCTGACCGTGGTGGTGAACCTCGCCGAGGGCGTGCGCAACGCCGTGCGGCCCGCGCCGCTCGTCAACCGCTATCCCGAGGTCATCCCCAACCCGCTCGCCGTCGAGGCGCTGGCCCCCTACAACGCGAGCCTGCAGGCCGGGCTGACGCTGGCGATGAACGCCTGCGTGGTGCTCGGGCTGATGTCGCTGGTCGGGCGCATGCGGCGGGCGGCGCCGGCCGGGCGGCGGCAGATCGCCTGGCCGCTGTCGGCGTTCGTCGTCTACACCGCGTTCGTGCTGCTCGGGCAGGACTACTGGGCGCTCGCGACGATCTGGACGGCGGCGATCCCGGTGGCGATCGCGTTCGCGGTGCTGCGTCACCGCCTGTACGGCATCGACACCGTCATCAGCCGTACGGTCGTCGCGACCGGCCTCGTCGTCACCGTCGGCGCGGTCTACTTCGGCGTCAGCGCCCTCGCCGGGCTGCTGCTGTCGGACTACGACCAGCTCGCCGGGCTGGCGGCCACGCTCACGGCGGGCGCGCTGTTCCAGCCGCTGCGCGCCCGGCTGCGCCGGATGACCGACGCCATGCTGTACGGCCGGCACGGCCGTCCCGAGGAGCTGGCCAGGCGGCTCACGATCGAGGTGGGCGCCAGGGAGCCGGCGAACGCGCTGGCCGCCGTCACGTCCGTGGTGCGCGACGGGCTCGGCGTGACCGGCGTCGTCGTCGAGGTCGGCGGAGCGAGCGTGGACGGACCCGGCGGGGCCGCGGGCGAGCCCGGCCGGGCCGAGATGCGGGTGGAGCTGGGCGTGGCCGGGGCGAAGCCGCGCGAGGTGCCGCTGGTGTGGCACGGCGAACCGGTCGGCCGCATGCTCATCGGCCCGCCGGGGCCGCGCCGCTTCTCGGCCGCCTACACCGAACGGCTGATCGGGGCGGCGGTCCCCTACGTCGCGGACGTGGCGCACGCCGTGCTGATGGCCGCCGACCTGCAACGTTCCAGGGAGCGCATTCTGACCGCCCGCGAGGAGGAACGCCGCAGGCTCCGCCGCGACCTGCACGACGGGCTCGGCATGGCGCTGACCAACATGGCGATGTCGCTCTCCATCGCCAGGATCAACCTGCGCCAGGCGCCCAGCGCGGCCGACGCGCTGCTGCTGGACCTGCGCAGCGGCATGGACGCGGTCAGCCAGGAGGTCCGCGAGCTGGTGTACGGCCTGCGCCCGCCCACCCTCGACGACCTGGGCCTGGCCGGGGCGGTGCGCGCGCTCGCCGCCGAACCGGGGCCGCCCGTGGAGGTCGTGGCCGAGGGCGAGACCGGCGACCTGCCCGCGGCGGTGGAGGTGGCCGCGTACCGGATCGCGCAGGAGGCCCTCACGAACGCGCGCAAGCACGCCGCCGCCGGGCACGTCACCGTGACGCTGACCCGCTCGGAGCGGGCGCTGGTGGTGCGGGTGCGCGACGACGGCAAGGGGCTGCCCGCGGTGCGGCGTTCCGGCGTGGGCTTCGCCTCGATGCGCGAGCGGGCCGCCGAACTCGGCGGCACCTGCCTCATCACCTCGCCGGGGACGGGCACGCAGGTGGAGGCGATCCTCCCGCTCTGAACGCTCCCCCGGCGGCGGGCCGGGGCCGCGGCGCTCGTCATGCGCCGCGGCTCGGCCGGGCTGTCGTCAGGAGTTGCAGCCGCAGGAGCAGTCGGATGAGCATGAGCAGGACGAGCCGTGACCGCAGGAGCAGTTCCCCTTATTCGTGTCCATGCCTCGTATGTTCCTTGGGCGGTGGGTGCTCGACCTCACCTGGGGAGCACAAGTTGCCGCCGCCGAGGGCACATGGACCGAACCTGGGCCGGTGGCCCGTTACTTGTGACCCTTGGCGTGTCCCTTGCCGGGGAAGCCCGTCAGGCCCTTCTTGGCCTGGCCGGGCGGCACGAAGGGGGCGGCGTGCCTGCCACGGGCGGACTTGCCCGGCGTGAGGCCGGTGGTGGTCCTCCCGGTGCTCTCCCTGGTGCTCTTGCCGGTGTTCCGCCTGGTGTCGGTCCCGGTCCGCTGGACGGCGACGGACCGTACCCGCAGGTCGGCCTCCCGCTTCGCACCCGGCTGCTCGGGAGTACTGGGCTGGTCGGGGGTGTCACGCTGTTCGGGGGTGCCGGTCTGCTTGGGAGTCGCGGGCTGCTCGTGCCGGCCGGTGGTGGTCGCGGGCAGTGCCGCCTCGACGCGCTGCTCGGCGCCGGTGCCGCCGCCGGGCGCGCCGCCGTCGGCGGGCCAGCCGGTGACCGCGAGCACGGCCACGATCAGCGCCGCCACCCCCGCCACCTGCCGCACCTGGCCGCGCCCGAGCCGCCGCCCCAGCACCTCGAACGCCCCGCTCCCGGCGCCTCCCGCACCGGCCACGGCGGGCGCGGGCAGGACGCTTCCCGTCCTCGGGCCGGACAGCGGGAGGGCGGCGTCTTCCCCAGGGGCGAGGGTTCCCGTCTGGGGGGCCGGGGCCGGGAGGACGAGGCTCTGGGTTCGAGGGCCGGCGGGGGTGGCCGCCCCCGGATGGGACGGCGCGGGGGACGCGGGCGGGGCGGAGGGGCCGGCGGCGGCGACGCGGCTGAGGTGGCGGCGGGCGGCGGCGGCCGTCCAGCGCTGTTCCGGGTCCTTCTCCAGGAGCCCCGTGAGCAGCGGCGCCAGGGGCCCGGCCAGCTCGAACGGCGCCGGCGCGGTGGTGAGCACCGCGCTGATCGTGGCCAGCGCGTTCCCCTGCTCGAACGGCGAGCGCCCCTCCACCGCCGTGTAGAGCGTCACGCCCAGCGACCACAGGTCCGCCTCGGGCGTCGGCGGCCCGCCGCGCGCCCGTTCCGGGGCGATGTACGCGGGCGTCCCCACCACGAGGCCCGCCTCGGTGAGCTCGACCCGCCGCTCCACGCTGGTGGCCAGGCCGAAGTCGGTGAGCACCGCGTGACTCCCGCCGGAGTCGAGGAGGATGTTGGCGGGCTTGACGTCCCGGTGCACGATGCCGGCGGCGTGCGCCGCCTCCAGGGCGTCCAGCACCTGCAGGCCGAGCGCGGCGACGGCGGCGGGCGGCAGCGGCCCGCTCTCGGCGAGCACGCAGGCCAGGGTCGGGGCCGGGACGAGCTGGAGCACGATCCACGGCCGCTCGTCGGCCACGACCACGTCGTAGACGGTGGCGACGTTCGGGTGGCTCAGCCGCGCCGCGAGGCGGGCCTCGCTCATGGTGCGCCCGAGCATCGCCTCGCGTTCGGACGGCGGCCGCTGGTCGAGGGTGACCTCCTTGACCGCTACCGGGCGGTCGAGGAGTTCGTCGTGGCCGCGCCAGACCCGGCCCATACCGCCGTGGCCCAGCTCTGCCTGGAGCCGGTAGCGACCGGCCAGCAGCAGGCCTTCGTAACGCGAAACGGACATAGCGCCCGGCCTACCCGATCAATGCCCGACCATGCGCGGACCGCCATAACGTCCCGGCCGCACCTTCTAAGGCGGGGGTCATGACGCGCTCGGCGCGATGAGCTGGATGCCGACCAGACAGGTGTCGTCGTCGGTGTCGGAGTTGCTGTGGGTCAGCATGTGGTCGAGACGGTGCTCCAGCGAGGCCGCCGGATGGCCGGCCGTCCGCAGGAGCTGCTGCTGGGAGTGCTGCAGGGAGCGGTCGCGGCGCTCGATCAGCCCGTCGGTGTACATGAGGAGCGTGTCGCCGGGCATGAGCTGGATCCGGCTCTCCTCGTACGTGACCTCCGACAGCGCCCCCAGCAGGACGCCGCCGATGAGGTCGAGCTCGGCCACCTCGTCGTCGCGGATCAGGATGGGCGGCAGGTGCCCGCCCCGCGCCCAGCGCAGCACGCCGGTATCCGGGTCGTACAGGCCGCAGATGGCGGTGGCCGTGACGTTCTCGGTCAGGTGGTGGGCCACCATGTTGAGCCAGGTCAGGAGCTGGCCGGGGCCGGCGCCGGTGGCGGCCAGGCCGCGCAGCGCGTTGCGCAGGACGACCATGCCGGTGGCCGCCTCGATGCCGTGCCCGGCCACGTCACCGACGGACAGCAGGATCTGCTTGGACGGGAGGACCACGGCGTCGTACCAGTCGCCGCCGACCAGGTGCTCCTTCTCGGCGGGGCGGTAGCGGACGGCGATGTTGAGGTCGAAGGCCTCCATCGGGCCGCGCGTGGGCGGCATGATCGCCTGCTGGAGCTGGAGCGCCAGCCGGTTGCGCTCGGCGGCCTGCTGCTCGGTGTGGGCGAGCTGGTCGCGGGTGGCGGCCAGCGCCACCTCCGTCCAGTGCTGGGAGGACACGTCCTGGTACGCCCCCCGCACCGCGAGCAGCCGCCCGTCGGGCGACAGCACGGGCTCGGCCACCACCCGGATGTGGCGGGCCATGCCGTCGGAGCGCTGCAGCCGGAACGCGGTCGAGGCGGGCCGCCGGTGGTGCGTCAGCGTCCGCAGGAACCGGCCGATGAGCACGGCGTCGTCGGGGTGGGCGTGGTCGGCCAGCCTTTCGAGCGGGATGGGCGCTTCGCCGGGCTTCATCCCGTACAGGTCGTAGAGCTGCCGGTTCCAGGTGATCTCGCCCGACAGCGTGTTCTCCTCGAACCCGCCGATGCGGCCGAGCCGCTGGGCGTGCTGGAGCAGGCTCGCCAGGCGGGTGATCTCGTCCTGGAGCCGCCAGATGAGCAGCACGCCGTCGCCGTGCCGGGTGATGCTGACGCTCGCGATGCTCGGCAGCGCCACGTCGTCCACGAGCGCGGTGAGCGTCATGTTCTCCGCCTTGAACGCCTCACCGGTGGCGTGCACGCGCTCGACCACGGAGAACAGGCCGCCCTCGTCGGCCGCCAGCGGGTACGCCTCCAGCAGCAGCGACCCGCTCACCGCCCCCTTGGGCCGGCCCGCCGGATCCACGAAGTGCGGGTTGGCGTGGGTGATGCGGAAGTCGGTGAGCCGGCCGTCGGCGTCGAGGTGCGGCTGCAGCACGAGCGCGGCGTCCGGCAGCGCCTCGGCGAGGCCGATCAGCTCCGCCTGCCCGGCGCCGCCGCCCGGCTCGACGGGCCGTTCGAGGACGTGGGAGCAGAGCTCGGCCAGGGCCTCGACCTGCTTGTGGACCTGCGGCGGCTGCGGGCCGACCGGGCCCGGCCAGCCGATCTCCAGCACGCCCATGATGCGGCCGCCGGTGCCCGCCGGCACGGTCACCCGGCCACCGCCGGGCGTGAGGGTCATCCCGATCGACGGCAGCCCCACGTCGTCGAGCGAGCGGATCCACACGGCCTGGCGCTCGACGAGCGCCCTGCGGGCGGGGGTGTTGACGCCGGGCGGCACGTAGCGCCACCGGTCGGCCTCGACGGCGCTGAAGCCGGCGCTGGCGGCCAGGGTGAGCGAGCCGTCGGAGCCGACCGTCCAGACGGCGACGTTCGTCGCGCCGAGCGGCTTCAGCGCGTGCTCCAGCAGCGAGACGGCCACGGCCTGCGCGTCCGGGGCCTCCACCATGCCGTTCTCCGCCGAGCGCAGCCGCACGGCCACATCGGCCGCCGCCGCCGCTTCCGCCTCGGCGGCGGCGCGGGCGGAGTCGAGGAACTCGCGCGTGGCCTCGCTGATGCGGTCCTGGGCGGCCTGGTTGATGATGTCGGCGGCCAGTTCGAGCTGGGTCACCCCGGCCTGCTCGGCGAGGAGTTCGAGCTGCTGCGCGGCCCCCGCCAGGCCGCACTGCAGCCGCTCGATGAGAATCCCCTTGGCCACCTCGATGAGCGCACGGCCCTCGGCGGCGCGCTGGGCGTCCTGGATCTGCCGGCGCAGCCGGTCGATGGTCGCGGCCAGCCGCCCGAGGTTGCTCACCGCCGCGGCCTCGGACGGGGCGGGCGCCGGAAGGCCCGGCTCCTGCGGGCTGTGCACTGTGGGTCCCACTATGGGGTCACTCCTCGCCGTTCAGGCCGGATCGTGGATGGTCGGGGATCTCGTCGCACAGTACGCCTATGAGCGGGGCTGCTCCCGCACGTCGAGCCAGTGCCTCATCCGGGTGAGCAGGTGTTCGGCGTCGACCGGCTTGGTGACGTAGTCGCTGGAGCCGGCGCTCAGGGCCTTCTCCTGGTCGCCCGGCATGGCCTTCGCGGTCACCGCGATGATCGGCAGTTCGGCGTACTGCGGCATCTCGCGGATCTTGGAGGTGGCGACGTAGCCGTCCATCTCCGGCATCATCACGTCCATCAGCACGATGTCGATGTCGGGGTGGTTGAGCAGCGTCTCGATGCCCAGGCGGCCGTTCTCGGCGTGCAGGACGGTCATGCCGTGGATCTCCAGGATGCTGGTGATCGCGTAGAGGTTGCGCGTGTCGTCGTCCACGACGAGCACGGTGCGGCCGGCGAGCTCGCCGTCCACCTCCTGGCGGGTGACCGTGCCGACGGCCTCGGGCCGGATCAGCGGCAGCACGTCGCCGGGCTGCTCGGCCGTGAGGTGCAGGGCGATCCGCTCGCGCAGCTCGTCGAGGCTGGACAGCAGCTCCAGCGCCTGGTTCTCGGCGCGCTCGCGCAGGCGGGCCTTCTGCTGGGAGGTGGTGCGCCAGTTGCTGTAGGCCAGCACGGGCACGACCGCGAGCGCGGGGTCGCCGTCCATGGCCTCCAGGAGCTGGAACGCCGCCAGGTCGGGCATGTCGAGGTCGAGCACCATGCAGTGGCAGGGCTGGGCGGCGAGCGTGGCCGCTGCCTCCTCGGCGCCCGCGGCCCTGATGACCTCGACGGTGTCGTCCCTGGTGTCGGTCAGCTCGCGTACGACGCTCTCGGCGACCAGCGACAGCAGGCCGCCCGCGCGCTGCTCGATCACCAGCAGCCGCCGGTGCTGCGTGCCGCCGCTCGCGGCCGAGGCGGCGCCGGACCCGATGGCCGGGCCGCTCTCCTCCGCGCCCTCCGGCAGGGCCGCCGCCGCGGCGGCGGCGCGGGCCGGGCCGTCGGTGAAGGAGGGGTGGGCGACCGGCAGGAAGAGCGTGAAGACGCTGCCCTGCCCCGGCGTGCTCTGGACGTTGATCGCGCCGCCGAGCAGGTAGGCGATCTCCCGCGAGATGGACAGGCCCAGGCCGGTGCCGCCGTACTTGCGGCTGGTGGTGCCGTCGGCCTGCTGGAACGCCCCGAAGATGACTTCGAGCTGCTGCTCGGGGATGCCGATGCCGGTGTCGATGACCCGCAGCGCGAGCGCCGGGCCGTTGGCCCGCACGGTGGCGGGCAGCTCGGCCGGGGCGGCGGGCTCGATGCGCAGCTCGACCCGGCCGGTCTCGGTGAACTTGACCGCGTTCGACAGCAGGTTGCGCAGCACCTGGCGCAGCCGGGAGTCGTCGGTCAGCAGCTCGTTGGGGATGCCGGGGGCGGTGGCGATGGTGAAGTCGAGGCTCTTCTCGCTGGTCATCGGCTGGAAGGTGGCCTCGACGTAGTCGAGCAGACGGCGCAGCTGCACCCACTCGGGGTTGACGTCCATCTTGCCCGCCTCGACCTTCGACAGGTCGAGGATGTCGTTGATGAGCTGCAGCAGGTCGGAGCCGGCCGAGTGGATGATCTCGGCGTACTCGACCTGCTTCGGGGTGAGGTTGCGCGTGTGGTTCTGGGCCAGGAGCTGGGCCAGGATGAGCAGCGAGTTGAGCGGGGTGCGCAGCTCGTGGCTCATGTTCGCGAGGAACTCGCTCTTGTACTTCGAGGCGAGGGCGAGCTGCTGGGCGCGGTCCTCCAGCTCCTGCCTGGCCTGCTCGATCTCGAGGTTCTTGGCCTCGATGTCCTGGTTCTGGCTGACCAGGAGACGGGCCTTCTCCTCCAGCTCGGCGTTGGAGCGCTGGAGCTCCTCCTGCTGGCTCTGCAGCTCCTCGGAGCGGGCCTGGAGCTCGGCGGCGAGCCGCTGCGACTCCTTCAGCAGCTCGTCTGTGCGGGCGTTGGCGACGATCGTGTTGAGGTTGACCCCGATCGTCTCCATGAGCTGCTCCAGGAACGCCCGGTGCACGGGCGTGAACTCCTGGACCGAGGCCAGCTCGATCACGCCGAGCACCTGCTCCTCGACGACCACGGGCAGCACGACGAGCGAGGCGGGCTCGATCCGGCCGAGGCCGGAGTCGATGGTGATGACGCCGGAGGGGATGTTCTCGGTCAGCGCGATCGTCCGGCGGCTGCGCGCGGCCTGGCCGATCAGCCCGTCGCCGAGCCGGAACCGGGGGGCGCGCTCGGCCTCCACGGGGTAGCCGTAGGCGCTGATCAGCTTCAGCTCGCTCTCCTCGGCGAGGAAGAACGCGCCGTACTGGGCCGAGACGAGCGGCGCCAGCTCGTTCATCACCAGCTCGGCGACCGTCGCCAGGTCGCGGTGGCCCTGCATGAGGCCGGACATGCGGGCGAGGTTGGACTTCAGCCAGTCCTGCTGCTCGTTGGCCGTGGTGGTCTCGCGCAGCGACTTCACCATCGAGTTGATGTTGTCCTTGAGGTCGGCCAGCTCGCCCTCGGCGTCGACGGTGATCGAGCGGGTCAGGTCGCCCGAGGTCACCGCGCTGGTCACCTCGGCGATCGCGCGCACCTGCCGGGTGAGGTTGCCGGCCAGCTCGTTGACGTTCTCGGTCAGCCGCTTCCAGGTGCCGGAGACGCCCTCCACCTCGGCCTGGCCGCCGAGCCTGCCCTCCGAGCCCACCTCGCGGGCCACGCGGGTGACCTCGGCGGCGAACGAGGACAGCTGGTCGACCATCGTGTTGATGGTGGTCTTCAGCTCCAGGATCTCGCCGCGCGCGTCCACGTCGATCTTGCGGGTCAGGTCGCCGCGGGCGACCGCCGTGGTGACCTGGGCGATGCTGCGCACCTGGTTGGTCAGGTTGTCGGCCATGGAGTTGACGTTGTCGGTGAGGTTCTTCCAGGTGCCGGCCACGTTGGGCACCCGGGCCTGTCCGCCGAGCTGGCCCTCGGTGCCGACCTCGCGGGCGACCCTGGTCACCTCGTCGGCGAACGCGCCGAGCGTGTCGACCATCGTGTTGATGGTCTGGGCCAGCGCGGCGACCTCGCCCTTGGCCTCCACGGTGATCTTCTGCGACAGGTCGCCGCGGGCCACCGCCGTGGCCACCTGGGCGATGCTGCGCACCTGGCTCGTCAGGTTGGAGGCCATGACGTTGACGTTGTCGGTGAGGTCCTTCCACGTGCCGGACACGCCGCGCACGGTGGCCTGGCCACCCAGGTTGCCCTCGGTGCCGACCTCGCGGGCCACGCGGGTCACCTCGTCGGCGAAGGCGGAGAGCTGGTCGACCATCGTGTTGATGGTCTCCTTCAGCTCCAGGATCTCGCCGCGGGCGTCCACGCGGATCTTCTGCGACAGGTCGCCCTTGGCGACCGCCGTGGTGACCTCGGCGATGCTGCGCACCTGGGCGGTGAGGTTGTCGGCCATGACGTTGACCGACTCGGTGAGCGCCTTCCAGGTGCCGGAGACGCCCTTGACGTCGGCCTGGCCGCCGAGACGGCCGTCGGTGCCGACCTCGCGGGCCACCCTGGTCACCTCGTCGGCGAACGACGAGAGCTGGTCCACCATCGTGTTGAGGGTGTTCTTCAGCTCCAGGATCTCGCCGCGGGCCGAGACCGTGATGCGCTGCGACAGATCGCCGCGCGCGACCGCGGTCGCGACCTGGGAGATGTTGCGGACCTGGTCGGTGAGGTTGCCGGCCATGAAGTTGACCGAGTCGGTGAGGTCGCGCCAGGTGCCCGCCACGCCCTTGACGTCCGCCTGGCCGCCGAGCTGGCCCTCGGTGCCGACCTCACGGGCCATGCGGGTCACCTCGTCGGCGAACGACGAGAGCTGGTCCACCATCGTGTTGACGGTGTTCTTCAGCTCCAGGATCTCGCCACGGGCGTCCACGGTGATCTTCTGCGACAGGTCGCCTCGGGCGACCGCCGTGGTGACCTGGGCGATGCTGCGCACCTGGTCGGTGAGGTTGCCGGCCATCGCGTTGACGGACTCGGTGAGGTCCTTCCACGTGCCGGACACCGCCGGCACCTCGGCCTGGCCGCCCAGCCGCCCCTCGGTGCCGACCTCGCGGGCCACGCGGGTGACCTCCGAGGTGAACAGCGAGAGCTGGTCCACCATGCCGTTGAAGACCGAGGCGATCTCGCCCAGCAGTCCGTCGGCGTCCTCGGGAAGCCTGGTGCGGAAGTCGCCGTCCCTGACCGCCGTCAGGCCCGCGAGGAGCAGCCGCAGCTCGGACTCGCCGACCTCGGCGCCCGCGCGGGTGGTCGTACCCGGGCCGCCGGCTGTCGTGTCACTCATGTCCGCCCTCGTCGTCGAGATTCTCTGAGCAAGCGCCTTCGATGACCCGACAGCGGGCTTCCCACACACACCCGGAACTCGCCCGTGTGATCATCACAGCTGGAACAGGACACACAGGCAGATGTCTCCGTGGATCCGTAAGTGAGGTTACTAGATCGGAGCGACTGATGCGTTCGCATCATTTGCTATCCGGCAATCTCCCTGGTCCTGGGTGATGCAACCGCCCGCGTCGGACTCCCGAAAAGAAAGGTGTGAATGAGACGCGAAGCGCGCCTGTGACGGCCCCGCGGGTGACGGGCGCAGTGACGGCGGCCAGGGCGGCACGGGCGGTGGGGCTGGCGGCGCTGGTGGCCATGGTGGCCCTCCAAATCGCTTCCGGGATCAGCGCGGAACCGGTGCGCTTCACCGGGATCGTCGTCGCGGTGCTGGCGGTCAGCGCCATCGGGTTCGCCGCGGCCGGCTGGGGCGCGGGGCGGACGCTCGCCGCGTTCGGGGCGGTGGTCGCCGCCGGGTACGCGGCCGAGATCGTCGGCGTGCGCACCGGGTTCCCGTTCGGCGAGTACCACTACACCGGCCTGCTATGGCCGCAGCTCGGAGGCGTGCCCGTCGTGGTGGCGCTGGCGTGGGGCGGGATGGGGCTGGCCGCGTACGGGGTGGCGGCGGCGGTCACGACCGGCGGGGCCCGGATCGCCGTGGGGGCGCTCGCGCTGACGGCATGGGACCTCTTCCTCGACCCGCAGATGGTCGGGCTCGGTTTGTGGACGTGGGCCGTACAGGGTGCGTACCGGGGCGTCCCGCTGACCAACTTCGCGGGCTGGCTGCTGGTGTCCGCGCTGGTCATGCTGCTGCTGGAGCGGATTCTCGGCGGCCGGCAGTCCCACCAGGCCCGCCCGCCACGCGGCCTGGCGGGCGTCTACACCACGATGGCGGTCATGGAGACGGTCGGGTTCGCGGCGGTGTTCCAGCCGCCCGACCCGCTGGTCGCCGCGGCCGGGGGCATGTCGATGGGCGCGTTCGCCGCGCTCGCGTGGAGGCGGCTGTGGCGGAAGTGATCGTGATCGGCGGCGGCGTCGGAGGCATGGCGGCGGCGCTGCTGCTGGCCCGCCGGGGCCACCGGGTGCGCCTCTTCGAGCAGTTGCCCCGGCTCGGCGGCAAACTGGCCGAGCACCGGCGGGACGGGTTCACCTTCTCCATGGGGCCGTCGCTGCTCACCATGCCCGCGCTCTTCCGCGAGCTCGGCCTGGAGCGCGAGCTGGTCGAGCCGGCCGAACTGTGCCGCTACCTCTTCGCCGACGGCTCCGCGCTGACCGCCCATCGCGACCCGGACCGCATGGCGGCCGAGGTCGAACGGCTCGCGCCGGGCGAGGGCGCCGCCTGGCGGGCCTTCCACGCCTGGGCGGAGGGATGCCTGCGGGCCGCGGACCGTACCTTCTTCGCCGGGCCGTTCGGCCGCCCGCCCCGCGAGGCCCGGCCGCGCGACCTGCTCGCCGTCGCGCCCGCCCGCACCCTCGACGGGCTGGCCCGCCGCTTCTTCCGCGACCCACGCCTGCGCCAGTACGTCGGCCGCTACGCCACCTACGCCGGATCCAGCCCGTACCGGGCGCCGGCCGCGCTCGCCTGCGTGCCCGCCCTTGAGCACGGCCAGGGCGGCTGGTACGTCACCGGCGGCCTGCCGAGGCTCGCCGAGGACCTGGCGGCGCTGCTGAAGGAGGCCGGGGTCGAGGTGCGCCTGTCCGCCCCGGTCGAGGCGGTCACCGTGGACGGCGGGCGGGTCACCGGGGTGCGGCTCGCGGGCGGCGGCTGCGAGCGGGCCGACGTCGTGGTGGCGAACGTGGACGCCGCCGCGCTCTACGGCCGCCTGCTGCCGGACCGGCGGCGGTTCCGGCGGCTCGCCAGGCTCGGGCCGTCGTCGTCGGCGTTCCTGCTGATGGCCGGGGTCGAGGGACGCACCCCCGGGCTGACGCACCACACCGTGTTCTTCTCCGGCGACTACGAGCGGGAGTTCGCCGACATCTTCGACCGGCGCGAACCGCCCGGCGACCCGACCGTGTACGTCGGCTGCTCCGCCGTCGACGACCCCGGCCAGGCGCCGGCCGGGACGGAGAACCTGACGATGCTGGTCAACGTCCCCGCCCGCGACCCCGGCCGGTGGCGCGTCGGCGTGGACGCCTACCGGGACCTGGTGCTGGAACGGCTCGCCGGGCGCGGGCTCGACCTGTCCGGGCGGCTGCGCTTCGTGGACGTCCTCACGCCCGCCGACCTGCGCGACCGGTACGGGGCCTGGGCGGGGGCGATCTACGGCAGCGCGTACCGGGGGCGGCTGGCGCCGTTCCTGCGACCGGGGAACCGGGGGCCGAAACGCGGCCTGTACGTGGTCGGCGGCACGGCCCACCCCGGCGGCGGGCTCCCCATGGTGACGCTGGGCGCCCACATCGTCACCGACCTCGTCGGCCACGACTTCACCCACCCCCGCACGCCCCCTCCGGGGGAGGCGGGCCAATGAGAGGCGGCATGGTGAGGGGTCGGCTGCCGAAGGCCAGGCCGGCGGCAGGCCGACCGACGAAAAGCGGGCCGCTGAAAGGCGGGGTGGTGGTGGGTGGGCTGGTGATGGCGGCGCAGGTGGTGGCGGCGGGGGTTGTGGTCGCGCGGCTGGCTCGGGGGCGGCGGCGCCTCCCGCCGCTCATGGCCGCCACCGCCGCGGGCCCCGCCACGGCTGCCGGGCGCCGGACCGCGACGCCCGTCAGCGGCGGTGAGGGGATCTCCGTCGTGGTGCCCGCGCGGAACGAGGCGGCCAGGATCGGGCCGTGTCTGCGGGCCGTGCTCGCCGACCCGTCCGTCAAGGAGGTGATCGTCGTGGACGACCGCTCCACCGACGGCACCGCCGCGCTGGCCGCCGGGCTGGGCGCGACCGTCGTACGCGGCGAGCCGCTCCCCCCGGGGTGGGTCGGCAAGCAGTGGGCGCTGCGGCAGGGCGTGGCCGCCGCCCGCGGGGACGTCGTCGTGACGCTCGACGCCGACACGCGCCCCGAGCCTGGCCTGTTCGGCGCGCTGGCCCGCGCCCTGGACGAGCACGACCTGGTCAGCGCCGCCCCCCGGTTCGCCTGCGACGGCCCGCTCGAACAGGCGCTGCACGCCTCGATGCTGGCCACGCTCGTCTACCGGTTCGGCCCCGTCGGCCCGGCGACGCCGCCCCCGCCGCACCGGACCCTGGCCAACGGCCAGTGTCTGGCCTTCCGCCGGACGGCGATGACGGAGATCGACGCCTTCGCCGCCGTACGCGGGCACATGACCGACGACGTGGCCCTCGCCCGGTTCCTGGCGGGACGCGGCTGGCGGGTCGGCTTCCTGGACGGCGGCGCGCTGCTGGAGGTCGACATGCACGACTCGACCGCCGAGCTGTGGCGCGAGTGGGGCCGTTCGCTGCCGCTCGCGGACGTGACCGGCGCGGGCCGGCGGGCCGCCGACCTCGCGGTGATCTGGCTGACGGCGGCGCTGCCGGTGCTGCGTCTCGCCGCCGGCCGTGCGACGAGGCTGGACGCGGCGCTGCTGGCCGTACGCCTGCTGCTGACGGGCGCGCTGCGCGGCAGCTACCGCCGGCCGGGCCTCGGCCTGCTGCTGTCCCCGCTGCTGGACCCGGCCGCCGCCGTCCGTCTCACCCAGGCGACGCTCCGGCCGGTACGCGAGTGGCGCGGCCGTACCTATCCCGACAGGACCGGCGTCACCCCCGGCGGCCCGACAGCGCGGCCTGGCCGAAACGCAGGCCGATGAGGCACATCAGCGCCCCCGTCCCCGCCACCAGCTCGGCCGGGACGAACAACAACTGCAGGACGGGCAGGCCGAACACCGCCACCCGCGCCCCCACCGCGAACGACCGCGCCGCCAGCGCCACGGCCACCAGCACCGCCACGGCCAGCGCGAACCCGGGCGGGCAGATGACCGCGGCCCCGCCGGCGAAGGTCAGGATCGACCGCCCGCCACGGAACCCGGCGAACACCGGCCAGGCGTGCCCCGCCATCGCCGCCGCCACCGCCAGGTACACGGGCAGGACGCTGTCCCCCGTCACCGCGCCGGCGGCGGTCGTGTGCCCGCCGCTCACCAGCAGCGCGGCCAGCGCCGCCAGCACGCCCTTCAGCGTGTCACCGGCGAACACCGGCACGGCGGCCCGCCAGCCGAGCTGCTCCTTGACGTTCCAGAAGCCGGGATTGCGGTCGCCCACGGCGCGCGGGTCGAACCCGTGCCCGCGCGCCAGCAGCACCGCCACCGGGACCGACCCCAGCAGGTAGCCGACGATGACCGACATCACCAGTACGTCCATGGCCTCGTTCCACCTCATCCGGTATGACTCCGCGGACGCCATGCGTCACATGGCCTTCGACCGCCCGCTGCTGCGGCGCACCGGCGGGCTCACGTTCTGGCGGCTGCTCGGGACCGGGCGCGGCCGGTCGATGTCGCTGGGCGCGGACCTGCGCCGGTGGGCGCTGTTCGCGGTCTGGCGCGAGGAGGCCGACCTGGAGGCGTTCCTGCGCGATTCGCCCATCACGGAGCGGTGGCGGGCGGAGGCGGTGGAGCGGTGGCAGGTCCGCCTCGCGCCGCTGGCCGCGCGCGGCACGTGGGGCGGCCGCGACCCCTTCCCGCCGGACGGCACCCGGCAGGGCGGGGACGGGCCGGTCGCCGTGCTCACGCGGGCCTCGATCAGGGCGCGACGGCTGGTGGCCTTCTACCGGTCGGTGCCGCGGGTGGACCGGCTGCTGGCCCGGCAGGACGGCTGCCTGGCCTCGGTCGGGGTCGGCGAGTGGCCGCTGGCCCGGCAGGCGACGTTCTCCCTGTGGCGGGACGCGGCGGCGGTGCGCCGCTTCGCCTACGGGGACGACAAGCATCTGCGGGTGGTGGCGCGGGTGCGCGCACACGACTGGTACAGCGAGGAGCTGTTCGCCCGGTTCATCCCGTACGGGAGCGAAGGCACCTGGAACGGCTCCGACCCCCTGGCCTGACCCGGGACGGAGCATCACGCCCGTTCCAGGGAGGACAGGGAGTGGGCGACCGCGCAGGCGCGGGCGATCGTGGCGGCCGTCGAGGAGCCGTGGGCGACGACCACGGTGCCGCGCAGCCCCAGCAGCGCCGCCCCGCCGTGCGTCTGCGGGTCGTAGCGCCGGGCCACCCCCGCGAGCGCGCCCGGTTCGGCGAGTCCGGCCCGCGCGACCATGGCGAGCGCCGTCCGCACGCACCCCTCGACGCTCTTGAGCACGACGTTGCCGGTGAAGCCGTCGGTGACGATGACGTCCACCGCGCCGGACAGCACGTCGTGGCCCTCGATGTTGCCGTGGAAGCGCATCGGCAGGCCGCGCAGCAGCTCCTCGGCCCGCCGGGCCAGCCGGTTGCCCTTGCCGGGCTCCGAACCGATCGACAGCAGCCCCGCCACCGGGTCGGGCACGCCCAGCACGGCGCGGGCGTACCCGGCGCCGAGCAGCGCGAACTGGGCCATCATCTCCGGCGTCGGATCGGCGGTGGCGCCGGCGTCCACGAGCACGCTCGCGCCGCCGGGCAGCGTCGGCAGCGCGACGGCGAGCGCGGGACGCAGGACGCCCTCGGCCCTGCCGACCCGCCGTACGGCCTGGGCGACCACCGCGCCGGTCGAGCCGGCCGACACGAACGCGGCAGCCCCGCCCCCGCCGAGCAGGCCGCAGCCCACGGCCAGGCTGGAGGCGGTCAGCGCGGCGCCGCCCGCGCCCCGCTCCGTCATCGGCACGACGTCGGGGGCGTGCACGACCGGGATCTCGCCGGCGGCGTCGTGGGCGGCCAGCTCACGGACGAGGTCCGGCTCGCGGCCGACGAGGACGACCGGCACCCCGTGCTCCCGCCGGGCCGCCACCGCCCCCGCCACGGTCTCGGCGGGCCCGTGGTCGCCGCCCATCGCGTCCAGCGCCACCGCGTCCGGCCCGCCCGGGTCCCGCCCAACCGCGTCCCGCCCAACCGCGTCCGGCCCGCCCGCGTCGGTCGCCCCGCTCATGGCAGGTCCATGCGGACGCGGCGTTCGAGCCGGCCCGCCCCGGCGGAGGCCAGCAGGTGGCGGGCGAAGGCGACGGCCCTGCGGTGGCGCGGCACCCGTACCCGCCGTTCCAGCACCGCGAAACCGCCGCGCTCGATCGCGACGAGGATCCCCCCGTACAGCTCGACGGCGGCCCGCACGCACGGCCTGGACGAGGGCACCAGCAGGTCGATGCCCCTCGCCGCGGCCTTGTAGTGCTCGCGGGCCCGGCCCGCCTCGAAGGCCAGCAGCTCGCGCACCGCCGGCCCGGTCCGCGACCGGCCCAGGTCGGCGGGCTCGACGCCGTACGCGGCCAGGTCCTTCGCGGGCAGGTAGACCCGCCCGCGGGCATGGTCCTCCCGCACGTCGCGCAGGAAGTTCGTGAGCTGGAAGGCCAGGCCGAGCTGGCGGGCCGGCTCCCTGGCCGCGGCCTCCTCGCCGGGCAGCGCCTCCAGCACCGGCAGCATCATGGTGCCGATGACCGCCGCCGACCCCTCCATGTAGCCGAGCAGGTCGTCGTAGGTGGCGTAGGAGGTGACCGACAGGTCGGCGCGCATCGCGGCGAGGAAGGCGTCCACGTCGCCGCGCGCGATCCCGAACGAGCGCACGGTGTGCAGGAACGCGGGCAGCACCGGGTCCGCGACCGGCTCGCCGGCCAGTCCTCTGGCGGTGCGCTCGCCGAGCGCGTCGAGGGCCGCCCGCCGGTCGGTGGTCATGGTGAAGGAGTCGACGATCTCGTCGGCGTAGCGGGCGAAACCGTACAGCGCGTGGACGTGGCGGCGTTTCCACGCGGGCAGCAGCAGCGTGGCCAGGTAGTAGGACCGGCCGTAGCGGGCGTGCAACTGGCGGCAGCGTTCGTAGCTGGCGGTGAGAGTCAACGGGTGCCCTTTACAAAGTCAGGATGCGTTCTGCGGCGAGCCGGCCGGAGATGAGCACCGGGGGGACCCCGACGCCCGGCGCGGTGTGCATGCCGGCGAAGTGCAGTCCGGGCACCCGCCGGGCGGCGCCGGACGGGCGCAGCCACGCCGTCTGGGTGAAGCGGTGGTCGAGCGCGAACGGGGTGCCCGCCGTGTGCCCGAGCGCGGCCCACGCGGGCGGGTCGAGAACGAGCCTGGGCGTCCCGAACAGGTCGCCGTAGCCGAGCGCGGCCAGCCGGGCGAGCAGCCGTTCCTCCAGGCGAGGGCGGAGCCGGTCCCAGTCGGCGACCTCCAGGTTGGGCGCGGGCTCCAGGACGCTGAGCGTGGCGTGCCCCGGCGGCGCGGCGTCCTCGTCCGTGGCGGGACAGGTGACGAGCAGGCTCGGGTCCGGCTGCGGCCGGCCCGACTCCAGCGCCGCGAACGTCTCCCGCCACGCCCGCCCGAAGTGCAGCGTGTGGTGCGCCTGCCCGGCCGGGGGGCGTTCCAGCCCGGCGTGGACGACCAGGCAGGACGGCGAGAAGCGGGGGCGGCGCATCCGCCAGTCGGCGGCCCGGCCGGGCAGCAGCCGGCGGGCCGCGTACCGGTCGCAGGCGACGACCACGTGCCCGGCGGGCAGGCGTTCGCCGTCCTCCAGCAGGACGCCGGTGACGCCGTCCTGGTCGGTCTGGACCTCGCGGGCGCGGGCGGCGTACCGGACGGGCGCGCCCAGCTTCTCCAGCAGGGCGGCCAGCGCGGACGGGATGGCGTGCATGCCGCCGCGTTCGGGGAAGTAGACGCCGCCGACGGTGTCCATGTGCGCGATGACGGCGTAGATGCCGAGGGCGCGCTGCGGGGACAGGCCGACGTACAGGGACTGGAAGGTGTGCGCCTTGATCAGCCGCTCGTCGGTGAGGTGACGGGCGGCGAGCCGGTCCAGGCGGCGGAAACCGCCGAGCGCGGCGAGCCTGGCCAGCGCGAGCGGGCGGGCGAGGGCGCCCAGCCTGGTCATGTCCGCGTCGATGAACGCGGGCCACTCCGCCGCGAACAGCTCGCCGAGCAGCCGCCGGTAGCGCAGGTAGCGGGCCGCCTCGGCGGGCCCGCACAGCTCGCGCACCCGCTCCGCCATGACCGCGCCGTCCGGGGTGAGGTCCAGGTGGGAGCCGTCGTGGAAGGCCATGCGGTACGCCGGGTCGAGGCGGCGCAGCGGCAGCCAGTCGCGCAGCTCCTCCCCCGCCGCGCCGAAGGTCTCGGCGAGCACGCCGGGCATGGTCAGCACGGACGGGCCGGTGTCGAACCGGTACGGGCCGAGTCTGGCGCTCCCGCAGCAGCCGCCGGGCTCGTCCCTGGCCTCGACGACGGTGACCTCCCGTCCGGCCGCCGCCAGCCGTACGGCGGCGGCGAGGCCGGCGAGGCCGGCGCCGATCACCACGGTGGGTCCCGGCCGGGGCATCAGCGGCTCCTGTCGGTGGCAAGCACGGTCAGCTCGGTGAGCGCCGCACGGGCGTCGCCGGGCAGGCCGGGCAGCGCGTCCAGGGCCTCGACGGCCTGCGCGGCCAGGGCGGCGATGCGCCGCTCCGCCGCGTCCAGCGCGCCGCAAGAGACGATCAGCTCGCGGGCCATGACCACCTCCTCCTCCGTGGTAACCGTGCCGAGGAGGGCGGCGCCGCGCGGCCCGGTGCGTTCCCTGGCGGCGGCGACGAGGTGGTTGGGCTTGCCCTGGCGCAGGTCGCCGGCGGGCTTGCCGGTGCGGCCCGGGTCGCCGAAGACGCCGAGGACGTCGTCGCGGAGCTGGAACGCCTCCCCCAGCGGCAGCGCGTACGCGCTGAGCGCCCGCCTGGCCGCCGGCTCGCCGCCCGCCACCGCGTGCCCGAGGTGCAGGGGGCGTTCGATGGTGTACTTGGCCGACTTGTAGAGCGCGATCGTACGGGTCCGCCCGGTGTCCGCGCCGGCGGCGGTGCCGGCCAGGTCGAGCTGCTGCCCGGCCGTGACCTCGACGCGCAGCCTGGTCAGGACGCCGAGCGCGTCGGCGAGGTGCGGCCCGGAGCCGAGCAGCGCGGCGTCGGCCCAGGCCAGGGCCAGCAGGGCGAGCAGGGTCGTCTGCGACTCGCCGTAGCGGACCGGGTCGCCGCGCAGTCCCGCGCGGCGATGCTCGGCGGCCAGCTCGACGTGCGTCGCCGGGCGGCCCCGGCGTCCGGGTGACTCGTCCATGACGTCGTCCAGGAGCAGCGCCGCGACGTGCACCAGCTCGACGGCGCAGGCGGCGTTCAGCACCGCGCCGAGGTCCGCGGCGGTGCCGCCGGCCGCGCGGTGCCCCCAGTACACGAACGCCGGCCGCAGCCGCTTGCCGCCGTCCCGGGCGAACGCGGCGAGGTGGCGGCGGACCAGGCCGACGCCCTCCTCGCCGAGGAAGCCCAGCCGGGCGAGCTCCTGGTCGAGCAGTTCGCCGAGCCGCTGGTCGACCAGGTGGCGCACCCGGCCGTTCCCTGCGCCGCCGGCCGGGGTGACGGTGTGCGAGGTCACGATTGTCATGCGTCCTGTCTCCTTGTCGGTACATAGGTCTTCGCGAAGGCATCCCCCGCCGGTTGCATCCGGCGGTCGGCGGATCGCGAAAGGATGGTCACGGGTGTGCCGGAAAAGGGTCCGGACCAGCGGGACGACCATGACGAGCATGGGGACGGGGACGTTCGGTGAGTGAGGAAGAGGCCGGGTACGGCATCGGGGCCGTCTCGCGGCTGCTCGGCGTGCCCGCGCCCACGCTGCGCACCTGGAACCTGCGGTACGGGCTCGGCCCGAGCCGCCGCAGCGCGGGCGGCCACCGCCGCTACGACGCCGCCGACCTGCACCGGCTGCGGGAGATGAAGCGGCTGATCGCCGAGGGCCTGCCGCCCGCGGAGGCCGCCCGCCACGCCCTCACCCGCACCGGCGAGCCGGCGAGGGCCCCGGGCGAGGCCCGCCCCGCCGAACTCGGGGGCGCGGGAGCCGAGCCCGCCGGAGCCGGGGTCACCCCGCTCGTACGGGCCGCGTTCGTGCTGGACAGTCACGCCGTCACCCGCCTGCTGGAGTCCTCGCTGGCGGCGCACGGGGTCCGGCCGACGTGGGAGCGGCTGGTCCTGCCCGCCTTCGACGCCGTCTGCCGCCGCCAGGACGACTCGGGCGCCGGCATCGACGTCGAGCACCTGCTCTCCGACCGCATCCTCGCCGCCCTGCACGGGCACGCCCTCCGGCAGGCCGCCCCGGCGGGCCGCCGCCCCGTGCTGCTCGCCTGCGCCGAGGACGAGCAGCACACCCTCCCCGTGCACGCCCTGTCCGCCGCCCTGGCCGAGGAGGGCGTGGAGACCCGCGTCCTCGGGGCCCGCACCCCCTACGCCGCGCTGGCGCACGCGATGCGCCGGTTGCATCCGGCGGCGGTGTTCGTGTGGTCGCAGCAGGAGCTCACGGGCGCGACCGCTCCCCTCGCCGCGCTGCCGCGGCTGCGCCCGGCGGCGCGGCTGATCGTCGGCGGCCGGGGCTGGCGTGAGGCTCTTCCCGAGGGCGTGATCAGGGTAGATACCTTCCGCGAGGCGCTGGCCCAAGTCCGGCGGACCCTGCCTTGAGCGTGTCTTTCCCCCGATGACCTTGTGCCGTCCCGCTCCTCCCGTTATGAATAGGTTTTGAATAAGTTTTTCCGGGGAGCGGGACGGACCATGGGGAAGACTCCGATCACCAGCCAGCAGCGGCACTCCGAGCACGACGAGGAGACCCTGAGCGACAGCTATCGCGCGCACGCGCCCGCTCTCCGCTCCTACCTGCGGCGCTTCATCTCACCCCAGGACGTGGACGACCTGCTCCAGGTCGTGTTCGCCGACGCCTGGCGCTCCCGCGAGCGCTACGACCCGTCCAGGAGCCAGGCCGCCTGGCTCTACGTGATCGCCCACCGCCGCGCCGTGGACCACCTGCGCGCCCGCCGCCCGTCCACGGTCCCGCTGGACGCCGCGACCGAGGCGGCCGTGCCCGCGCAGCGCCCGGCGGACGACGGCCTCGCCGACCGCGACCGGATCCGCCGCGCCCTGGCCGAGCTCTCCCACGCCCAGCGCCAGGTCATCGAGCTCGCCTACTACGGCGAGCTGACCCAGCAGGAGATCGCCGAACGCCTCCGCGTCCCCCTGGGCACGGTCAAGGCCCGCACCTCGCGCGGGCTGCACAAGCTCTCGTCCTTGCTGGCCGCGGCCGAGGCCGCCTGACCCGCCGGTCAGCTCCGGAACAATGTTCGGAAAATGGGCCAGAACTCGTCACATTAGGTGACATGCCAACAGTTACGTTCACGATCGGTGTGTTGACAAAGAGTCAACCCGCCATAAGCCCGTTTCTTCGCATCCGTACCTTGAAGTACATCTGCCCCATCGGCATAGTGGACGGACCTGTAAGGAGTAATCAGTCGTGACGGGCATCCTCGGGGGGCGATACCGGCTCGCGGCTGCTCGGCGGAATTGGACATGATCGTATGAGTTCGCCCCCTCCGATCCGTGCCAAGCTGCTCCGGATCCTCTTACTCCCGCTGGTGTCGATGGTGGCACTGTGGGGCTTCATCGCCTACTCCAGCGTCCAGGAGATCATGGACGTCTCGCAGACGCAGGACCGCTGGGAGGCCATCGGCTCGCCGGTGCTCCAGCTCATCGTCGAGCTCCAGCGCGAGCGGCAGCTCTCGGCCGAGGCGCCGCGCAGCACCGGCTCGTACGCGCCCCTCATCGACCAGCGCCGCAACACCGACGCCAAGGTCGAACGGCTGCGCGAGGTCATCGGCACCGTGGACGTCACCGAGGGCGGCGAGGAGACCCCCGCCCAGGTGCGCGCGCTCGTGCAGGCCCTCGACGGGCTGCAGTCGCTGCGCGCCTCCGCCGACGGCGGCGTCCTGGCCCCGCCGCTCACCATCATCGAGGCGTACAACAACGTCATCGCCGTCGCCAACCGGCAGTTCAACGACCGCGACGCGCTGAGCGACGTCTCCTCCTTCCGCTCGGTGCGCGGCATGGCGGCGTACGCGGCCACCGCCGAGTATCTGGGCCGCGAGCACGCGGTGCTCACCACCACCATCGTCCACCGCCGGATGTCGCCCACCGACCGGGCCGCGTTCGTGGCCGCGTTCACCGCCCGGCGGCTGGTCTTCGCCAACGCCGAGCGCGACGCCGGCCCCGAGCTGAAGGCCAACTACGACCAGCTCGTCGGCAGCCCGCAGTACCGGCGGCTGATCGAGACCGAGGACGAGCTGTTCACCTTCGACACCGGCGGGGTGCCGCCGGTCGAGGGCGCCCAGTGGAAGGGCGACGCCGAGGCGCTGCTCGGCCTCATCAACCGGGGCACCCAGAGCGAGCTGGCCCGTGCCGCCGAGGAGGCCGAGGCGCAGAAGAGCGGCGCCTACTGGCGGATCGGGCTGGTCCTGCTCGCGGGGCTCGCCGCGATGATGCTGTCGCTCGCGCTGTCGTACCGGTTCGGCCGCTCGCTCATCTCCGAGCTGCGCCGGCTCCAGGCCTCGGCGGTGGAGCTGGCCGAGGAGCGGCTGCCCCGCCTGGTGGAACGGCTGCGCCGCGGCGACGACGTGGACCCCGCCACCGAGGCCCCGCCCCTCGACCCGGCCGACACCGCCGAGGTGGACCGCGTCGTGGACGCCTTCGCGGCGGTGCGCCGCACCGCGGTCGAGGCCGCGGTCGGGCAGGCGACGCTGCGCAAGGGCGTCGGCCAGGTGTTCCTCAACCTGGCGCGGCGCAACCAGGCGCTGCTGCACCGCCAGCTCGCGCTGCTCGACACGATGGAGCGCCGGGTGGACGAGCCGGAGGTGCTGGAGGACCTGTTCAAGCTCGACCACCTCACCACCCGCATGCGGCGGCACGCCGAGAACCTCATCATCCTGTCCGACTCCGCGCCCGCGCGCCGCTGGCGCGACCCGGTGCCGCTGTTCGACGTCGTACGGGCCGCGGTCCTGGAGGTCGAGGACTACACCCGGGTCACCGTCGCGCCGATGCCGCAGGCCCCGATGCTGGTCGGGGCGGCGGTCACCGACGTCATCCACCTCGTGGCCGAGCTGGTGGAGAACGCCACCGTCTTCTCCCCGCCGGACACCTCCGTGCAGGTCCGCGGCATGACCGCGGCCAACGGCTTCGCCCTGGAGGTCGAGGACCGCGGGCTCGGGCTGAACCAGGCCACGCTGGACGAGCTGAACGCGCGGCTCACCGAGCCGCCGGAGTTCGACCTGGCCGACAGCGACCGGCTCGGGCTGTTCGTGGTGTCCAGGCTCGCGGCCCGGCACGGCATCAAGATCTCCCTGCGGCGCTCGCCGTACGACGGGACGACCGCGATCGTGCTGCTGCCCATCGGCCTGCTGGCCGGCATGGAGGCCCCGGCACGGCCTGCTGACCGAGTGGCCGAGCGGGTGGCCGCGGGGCGGCCCATGCGGGCGCTCGACTCCGCGCCCGGCGAGTCGCGGCACCGCGCGCCGGAGCCCCGCTCGCCCCTCGACCCGCCCCTCGACGTCAAGGTGCTCAACGGCCACCCGGTCCGCCTCCCCGACGATCCCGGCGACGACCCGGACCCGGTGGCGGAGGAGAGCGTGCCGGACCCGGTGGCGGAGGAGCCGGCGAGGCCCGAGCGCGGCACCTGGTTCGAGGCCGCTCCCCCGGCGCGGGCGGGCAACGGCGCTCCCGCCGCGCCGCCGCCCGCGCGGCCCGCTCCGGCCGTCCCGCCGGGCCCGCCTCCGGGCTGGAGCGTGACCGTTCCGCCGCAGGAGGCCGACGAGGACCTGGACGGGCTGCCCATGCGGGTCCCGCAGGCCAGCCTCGCCCCTCAGCTCCGCACCGCGAGACGGACCCAGGCGCGTGGCGTCTCCGTACGCTCGCCGGAGGAGCTCGCACAGCTCATGTCGTCCATGCAGCAAGGCTGGCAGCAAGGACGCCGCCTGGCCGACGAGCCGCAAGGACAAGACGTGTGGAACCGAAAGGACGACCATCCCGATGCCCGACCCCAGAAGTGAACTGAGCTGGCTTCTCGACGACCTCACCCAGCGCGTCCCCGGCATCCGGCACGCCATCGTGCTGTCCGCCGACGGGCTCGCCATGGGCGGCTCCCGTGACCTGACCCGTGAGGACGCCGAGCACCTGTCCGCCATCTCCGCCGGCAGCCACAGCCTCGCCATGGGCGCGGGCCGGCATTTCGGCCTGGGCGGCGTACGGCAGACGATCATCGAGATGGAAGGGGGCTTCCTGTTCGTCACCGCCGCGGGCCAGGGAGCCCGGCTGGCGGTGCTCGCGGCGGCCGACGCCGAGCTCGGCATGGTCACGTACGAGATGGCGCTGATGGTCAAGAGGGTCGGCGAGCACCTCTCCGCGCAGCCGAGGGGAGCGGCACCGGCACCCGCCTGGAACGGCGCGAGACCGTGACAGGAGAGGATCCCGGCCCCCTGATCCGGCTGTACGGGCTGACCGGGGGCCGGGCGCGCCCGCAGGGGGAGACGTTCGACCTGGTGGCCATCGTCGTGACGGTCGCCGGCTCGCACGAGTTCGCGGACCTGATCCCCGAGCACCGCGCCGTGTTGTCGCTGTGCCGCCGGCCCACGCCGGTGGCCGACGTCGCGGCGCACCTCAGGCTGCCGCTCAACATCACCCGGGTGATCCTGGGCGACCTGCGGCGCGAGGGCCTGGTCACCATCGAACGGCCGCGCCCGGTGGCGCAGACGATCGACGAACGCATCTACAGGGAAGTGCTGCATGGGCTACGCAGCCTCTGAGCCGGGGTCGACGGCCGTCGCCTCGGCCTTGGCCATCAAGATCCTCATCGCGGGCGGCTTCGGCGTCGGCAAGACGACCATGGTCGGCACCATCAGCGAGATCCGTCCCCTGCACACCGAGGAGCTGCTGAGCGAGCGGGGCGTCGGGGTGGACGACCTGTCGGGCGTGGAGTCCAAGACCACCACCACCGTGGCGCTCGACTTCGGCCGCATCACGATCCGCGACGGGTTGTGGCTGTACCTGTTCGGGACGCCGGGGCAGGACCGCTTCTGGTTCATGTGGGACGAGCTGGCGCTCGGCGCGCTCGGCGCCGTGGTGCTGGCCGACACCCGCCGCCTCCAGGAGTGCTTCCCCGCCGTGGACTACTTCGAGCAGCGCGGCATCCCGTTCGTGGTGGGGGTGAACTGCTTCGACGGGGCCCGCAGGTACGAGCCCGCCAAGGTCCGGCGGGCGCTCGGGCTGAACGAGACGACCCCGATCGTGCTGTGCGACGTGCGGCGGCGCGATTCGGTCAAGGAGGTGCTGACCACGCTCGTCACGTACGCGGTGGAGGGCTCCCGTCCCGCGCCGGGGCCGCGATGATCGGGTAGCCGCCCGGCTGGGTAGTGGCCGCGGATGTTCGACGACTTCGCGACCGACATGATCGACGTGGGCGAGACGGAGCTGTACGTCCGGCACGGCGGCTCCGGCACCCCTCTGCTGCTCCTGCACGGTCACCCGCGCACGCACGCCACCTGGCACCGTGTCGCCCCTCTCCTCTCCCCCCACCACTACGTGGTCTGCCCGGATCTGCGCGGTTACGGCCGTTCCGGCAAGCCGCCCACCACCCCCGATCACGCCCCCTACGGCAAGCGCGCGATGGCGCGGGACATGGTCGCCCTCATGCGGGCGCTCGGCCACGACCGCTTCGCCGTGGCGGGGCACGACCGGGGCGCGTACGTCGCGCACCGCCTGGCCGCCGACCATCCCGGCGAGGTCACCCGCCTGGTCGTGATGGACGCGATCCCCGTCGGCGAGGCGCTGGCCCGCGCCGACGCGCGCTTCGCCGCGGCCTGGTGGCACTGGTTCTTCCTCGGCCAGACCGACAAGCCGGCGGAGCACCTCATCAGCGCCGACCCCGACGCCTGGTACAAGACCACGGAGGAGCAGATGGGCCCGGAGGCGTACCTGGACTTCCGCCGCGCCATCCACGACCCGGCCACGGTGCACGCCATGTGCGAGGACTACCGGGCCGGGCTGACGGTGGACCGGGCCGCCGACGACGCCGACCGGGCGGCGGGCCGCCGCGTCGCCTGCCCGACGCTGTTCCTCTGGTCGTCGAGGGACGACATGGAGGACCTGTACGGCGATCCGCTGGCCATCTGGCGCACCTGGGCCGACGACGTGACCGGTCATCCGATCGACAGCGGCCACCACATGGCCGAGGAGGCGCCCGAGGAGCTGGCGGCCGCCTTGCTGGCGTTCATGAAGCGCTGACCGGAAATTCCCGGCGGGGCGGTCGTGTTGCCCGGACATGGGCAATGCTTTCGCGGACGAGAACGTCATCCGCCGGCTCCTCACCGAGACGCGGACGTGGGCCTTCGTCGGGCTGTCGGACAACCCCGACCGCACGGCGTACGACCAGGCGGGCCTGCTCCAGGCGCGCGGCAAGCGGATCATCCCCGTCCACCCGGCCGCCGAGACGGTGCTCGGCGAGCCGGGGTACGCCACCCTCGCCGAGGCGCGGGAGAAGGTGCCCGAGGACATAGACGTGGTCGCGATCTACCGCCGCGCCGAGCACGCCGGGCAGGCCGTGGACGAGGCCGTCGCGATCGGGGCCGGGGCGGTGTGGCTGCCGCTCGGCGTCGTCGACGAGGCCGCCGGGCGGCGGGCGCGGGAGGCCGGGCTCGACGTGGTGATGGACCGCTGCCCCGGCGTCGAATGGGCCCTCCGCCGCATTCCCTGACCAGACCTGCGCCGGGCGGCCGGAGCCGGACCGGCCGCCGGACGCGCGGCGCGTCAGACCATCTGGCCGCTCGGTCCCCGGCGGATCACGCGGGTGGCCTGGCGGCGGTCGTCGGGCGGCTGCGGCGGGGCGGACACCAGCACGTCCGGCGGGTCCTGCCGGTAGAAGATGTCGATGTCCACCTCCTCGCCGCCCATGACCAGCGTGTCCCACGCCCCGCTGGCGAGGAACGCGCGCAGCGCCTCGGGGCTGAGGCAGCGCAGGTGGGCCCGGAGCGTGGCGTCGTCCGGCAGGCCGGGGATGCGGGAGGCCAGCCGGTCGCGGATCTGCCTGAGCCGGTCCATGAAGGCGTCCAGATCGGCCTCCCTGGAGCCGTCCCCCTCCGCGGCGGGCTCGGGAGGCGTGAGGCCGTCGGCGATCAGGTCCTTGACGGCCCGGGTGACGCCGTGGCCGTCCGTGGCCACCATCGCCTGCCAGGCGCGGCTCTTGTGCCGGTACTGCAGCATCGACATGGCCGCCTCGTGCCGGATGAAGTCGGCGTCGCGGAACGGCCGGCCGCGCCAGCTCTGGCTGAGCGTACGCGCCAGCGAGATGGCCGAGGCCAGCCCGCTGTTGAGCCCGCGCCCCGGCCAGAAGTGGATGGCGTTGGCGGCGTCGCCGAGCAGGAACCCGTACG
This sequence comes from Nonomuraea sp. LP-02, assembly GCF_036289125.1. Taxonomy (NCBI): domain Bacteria; kingdom Bacillati; phylum Actinomycetota; class Actinomycetes; order Streptosporangiales; family Streptosporangiaceae; genus Nonomuraea; species Nonomuraea sp. LP-02. The sequence continues at coordinate 3,749,066 of NZ_JAXCLK010000001.1, forward strand.
TGCCGGGTGTCCCGGCGGCCGGCGGGTGGAGCTGGGCGGTGAAGCGCGGCCGCTGGACCATGTCGAGCCGGAACGCGGTCACCGCGCTCAGGTTCTCCTCGGCGACGCCGAAGAAGCGCAGCCCCTCCCGCACCCGCGTCCACAGCCGCGAGCCCCTGACCAGCGCGGGCAGGAACAGCGTGCCGTGCGTGGAGCAGTGGAACTCGCCGTGCTCGGTCCGGTCCATGAGGCACGGGCTGGCGGCCACGCACTGCTCGAACACGTGCCGGACCGGGTCGATCCCGATGACCTCCTTGGCCTCCTCGTCGGTCAGCCGCATGTTGAGGAAGCCCTCGCCGCGCAGGGCGTTCAGCAGGAAGCGGTTCTGGGCGACGGTGAGCAGCACGGTCATCGGGTCCGGCAGGTCGGATTTGACGCGCAGCCCGAGGACGACGTCCTGCAGGTGGTGGCCGTCGAGCGAGTAGATCGAGGTGTCGGCGGTGCCGAACTTGGCGGCGAAGTGGGCGCGGGTGCGCGAGCGCCCGCCCTCGCAGATGGCGAGGACGTGGTCGCGGGCGGCGGCCTCGCGGTGCTCGTCGGGCGAGAACCGCGCGGGGACCAGCCGGATCCGGTCGGGGCGCTCGTTCGCCAGCTCCAGCAGCGTGTCCTCGATGTAGGCGATGCGCAGGTTGCGCGGGCCCTGACCGCGGATCGAGTCAGGGCCGGTGGGCCACATCTCGGTGTACGCGCCGGGCGCGAACAGCCGGGCCTGCGCCCGCTCCGGCAGGTTGAGGTACTGGCGGCTCTGGACGGTGACGACCTGCTGCCGCCGGACGTTGCCCTCCGCCCTGCCCTTCCACCCGACCCGGGCGCCGTCGCTCTTCCAGCGGCCGTCGTACACGGTGACGGCGACCCGCTCGCCCATGAGCTGGTCGAGGAGCAGGGCGAGGCTGAGCCCGACGGGGCCGCCGCCGCTGATCGTGACGCGCAGGACCTGCCCGGGGTCCACCGCCCGTACGGCGCTCCGCACCGCCCCGGGGTCCATGATGGTGTCGGCGTCCTCGCCCGCGAGCTCGAAGCAGAAGACCTCGTCGCCGATGGTGATCAGATCGCCGGGGCGCAGCACGTGCATGGCCACGGGGGCGCCGTTGACCAGGGTGCCGTTGCGGCTGCCCAGGTCGCGCAGGACGTAGCGGCCCTCCTCGTGGCGCACCTCGGCGTGCGAGCGCGAGGCCCGGCCGCCGGCGATGACCACGCCGCTGTCGCCCCTGCGGCCGAACGTCAGCGGCCGCTCGCCGAGCGGGAACCGTCTTCCGGACTGAGGGCCCTCGTGCCCCACGATCACCGGCGGCATAGGTAACTCCCATTCCCTAGCCAAATGGACTGGAGTCCGTGCCGCTACAGCATGAGACGGGATGAACCTATTTACCAGTGAAAATTACTCACACAAGAGAATCGTCACGTTTACGACGGGTATGGGGCGGGATTGGAAATCCGGAGGGGAGTTACGTCATGATCGTATTGCGCCGTCTCACGGCGATCCGAGCATGCCTGGCACTGCCGAACCTGCCGGGCCCGTCACCCGGTCCGGACGGCGCCGCCGACCAGGGCCGGCGTCGCCGCCGTCGCCGCCGCCGTTGACCCGCCAGGGTCACTTCCAGGGAAGTCTCCTCCCCTTGTACGAGGGGTGCCGGGACTCCCAGTACTTCCAGCCCTCGAAGCGGGCCGGCACGTTGGCGATGCCCGAGGCGATCTCCACATGCCGGCACGTGGAAAGGACCGACCAGGCCGACCAGCCGATGCGGTAGCCGAACACCCGGTACCACATGTTGCCGTACATACCCTCCTTGATGTCGCGCGAATACTCGTGCCCCGTGAACACCATGTGCCGCTCCTCCAGGTGCGGGATGCCGTTCTTGCGCAGCGCCCGGATCACCTCTCCTGGCTCGATGGGATTGGTGGTCAGGACCCGCTCCTTCTCCGTCTCCAGGAACGCGAGCACCTCGTGCTCCCTCGTCACCGACACCGTCATCGAGCCGCCGGGACCGTCGGTGAAGCGGGTGCGCGGGACGAAGAAGTTGCGCGGCGAGACGTGTCCGCGCTTGAAGAAGATCCGCGGCGTGCACACGCTGTGGTCGTGGTCCTTGATGTGGTTGCGGTGCCGGCGGCGGTTGTTGACTTCGTTCTCGGCGGTGTCCTCAGCGGTGTCCTCGGCGGTGTCCTCGGTGGTGTCGTTGTCGTCGTCGTCGTCCGTCCGGTTGTCCGTCGGGTTGCCCGTCCGGTTGTCCGCCCACGCCGGAGCCAGCGTGGCGGCGAGGACGAATGAGAGCGTGCCGCACGCGGCGGCCTTCCGCATTCCGCGGCGAAGGTTAATGGGCGCGAACATGTGCTCTACCTTTCGGAAATGCCTGCTGCACGATGCTCGCAGGAGGCACGAATCACACCCGACCGCCACACCGGACTTGAATATCCCGTACCGGGCAAGAATTGGTGAAGAACGTTTGGAGCACCCGTACGGGTACCATGCCTGCATGCCGCCCACCCGCGAACACGCCGAGCTGAAGCTGCAGCCGCTGCCGCAGGCGGGCCGGTCACTCGCCGAGCAGGTGATCTCCGAGGTGCGCCGGGCGGTGCACACCGGCGCGATGGTCCCTGGCCGGCTCTACTCCGTCTACCAGATCGCCGAGCAGCTCAACGTCTCCCGCAGCCCGGTCCGCGAGGCCATGCTGCGCCTGGTGGAGGCCGGGCTGGTGCAGGTCGAGCGCAACCGCGGGTTCCGGGTCGTGCTGCCGCACCCGCGCGAGATCGTCGAGATCTTCGGGGTCCGGCTCGCGCTGGAGCTGCCCGCCGTGCGGCGCGCGGCCGGGACCGCCGGACTGGGCGCGGCGCTGCGGGAGACGATGGAACGGATGGCGGAGGCGGTCGAGGCCGGCGACGAGGAGCTGTTCTTCCACCTCGACCAGGCGCTGCACGACCGCGTGCTGGTCGCCGCGGGCAACGGGCGGGCCCGCGCGATCGTCGGCGGCCTGCGCGACACCATGCGCATCCTCGGCTCCTCCACCGACGACGCCTCGCGCACGCTGCGTCAGGTGCACGAGGAGCACGAGCCGATCGTGGCGGCGGTGGCCGCGGGCGACGCCGGGGGCGCGGTGCGGGCGATGCGCGCCCACCTGACCAACACCGGGCTCATCCTCGCCGCGCAGGCGGCCCGCGCCCAGGGCGAGCCGGTGGACGTGGCCGCGCTCTGGGCCGCCGTCGTCGGGGAAGCTAGCTGATCGCTCCGGGCAGGCCCAGCTCCTTCCGCAGGTGAACCAGCGACTCGGCGCGGATCGCGGCGTACAGCTCGTACGGATCGTGCAGGGTCCGCCCGAGCACCCCGGCCAGCTCGTCGGGGCCGAAGTCGGCGCCGGCCGCGGTGACGTCCTTGGTGCCGTCGGAGGTGAGGTTCGACTGGAAGATCCCGGCGGCCGAGCGGGGCAGGAAGTCCTCGTACACGATGGGCCGGGCGCTCACCCAGCCGCCGGCCAGCAGCTCGGCGAGGCCGGCCGGGGGCGGTCCCGCGGGCCGGTCCGAGGCGGCGTGGAAGGTGAAGTACGCCAGGTCCCGCGCGGCCAGCTCCGCCTCCGTGCGCGGCACCCGCGCCTCCCACAGCCCGGCGGCCACGGCGTTGCGCTCCTCCGCGTCCACCCGCCGCCCGGCCAGGGCGTCGTCCAGCGCGGCGGCCAGCTCGTCGTAGAGCGCCCGCCCGGCCGGGGTCACCGCGATCCCCCGCGCCTCGACCTCGCCGAAACGCACCCGCAGGTCGTCCTCGACGATCCGGCCGTCGTCCTCGCGGAACAGCCGGGGCTCGGCGAGCGCGCGGAAGGAGGTCTGGCGCAGCAGCAGGTCGGGGCCGGACCAGCGGGGCGGGCCCTGGATGGCGTCGATCATGGTGATGCCGCGCGCGGACATGCGGGCGTAGAGCGCGTCGATGTCGAGCACGCGCGGGGTCAGGTGGTTGACGTGCGTGCTCGGGACGCCGCCGATGTCGGCGGCCACGGCGGAGACCCCCTCCAGCTCGGCGTACCAGCCGCGCGAGACCGGCTCGCGCGACAGCTCGAACGAGCGCGTGGCGAGCGTCAGGAACTCCTCGGCCGCCGCGTCGTCCAGCCCGCCCTCGGCCTCGGCGCGGTCGGCCAGCTCCAGCAGCCGCGGCGGGAACAGCCGCCGGGCCGACAGGAACGCCTCCAGCCTCCCCTGCAGGTCCTCGCCGAAGAACCGCCGGTCGCCGGTGACCAGCATGGAGGTGAAGACGCGGAACGGGTTCGCGGCCAGCTCGTCCGCGTCCACGGGCCGGAACGCCGTCGAGACGACCGGCACCGAGCTGCTGGCCGCCTCCCGCAGGTCGTAGAAGCCGACCGGGTACATCCCCATCGCGCCGAAGATCCGCGCGACCTGGGCCAGCTCGGCGGGGGTGCCGACGCGGATCGCGCCGTGCCGCTCCTCGGTGACCCTGGCGATCGAGCCGAGGCGTTCGGCGTCCGCGCCCATGCGGGCCAGGACGTCGCGGTTCACCTCCTGGGAGACCTCGACGAGCGTGGTGTAGGCGGGGACCTCGGTGCCGTACATGGCCGACAGGCGCCGGGCGAAGGCCGCCCGCAGCGCGGTCGCGTCCACCATCATGTCGTCCCTTCTCTGGCCCTTCTCCGGCCCTTCTCTGGGTCCTGGTGGCTGGCATGGTACAGGGGTCGCATGTAACATGCTACGTATGGATCGAGCGGCGGGTCTCGCGAGCGACCTGCGCCGGCGCGGCGTCGCCGACGTGCTGACCGACGGCACCACCCGCGCGATCCACTCCTCCGACGCCTCCCTCTACCGGGTGCCGCCGCTGCTGGTCGCCCGGCCCAGGACCGCCGAGGACGTCCAGGCCGCCGTGGAGCTGTGCGCCCGGCACGAGATCCCGCTGACCGCGCGCGGCGCGGGCACCTCGATCGCCGGCAACGCCGTCGGCCCCGGCCTGGTGCTCGACTTCAGCCGGCACATGGACCGGGTGCTGAAGCTCGACCCCGAGGCCCGCACGGCGGTGGTCCAGCCCGGCGTGGTCCAGGCCGCGCTCCAGCGGGCGGCGGCCCCTCACGGGCTGCGCTTCGGCCCCGACCCGTCCAGCCACACCCGCTGCACGATCGGCGGGATGATCGGCAACAACGCCTGCGGCTCGCGCGCGCTCGGCTACGGCCGCACCTCCGACAACGTGACGGGACTCCAGGCCGTCGCCGGCGACGGCACCCATCTGGACCTGCCCGCGCAGGCCGGGCCGGCCGCGCTGCGCGACCTCGTGGCGGCGAACCTGGCGACGATCCGCACCGAGTTCGGCAGGTTCGGCCGCCAGGTGTCCGGCTACGCGCTGGAGCACCTGCTGCCGGAGAACGGCTTCGACGTGACCCGGCTGCTGGTCGGCAGCGAGGGCACGCTCGCCGTCCTCACCGAGGCGACGGTGCGGCTGGTCGCCGATCCCGCGCACCGCGTGCTGGTCGTGCTCGGCTACGCCGACATCGCCGAGGCCGGGGACGCCGCGCCCGGCCTGCTCGCCTTCCTGCCCACCGCGTGCGAGGGCCTCGACGCCCGCATCGTGGACGTGGTCCGCGCCCGCCGCGGCCCCGGCGCGGTGCCGCCGCTGCCGGGCGGGGCCGCCTGGCTGTTCACCGAGATCGCCGGCGACGACGAGGCCGAGGTGCGCGAGCGGGCCGCCCGCCTGGCCGCCGGGCACCCGGACGCGCTCGTCGTCACCGACCCGGCGAAGGCCGCGGCGCTCTGGCGGATCAGGGAGGACGGCGCGGGCCTGTCCGGCCACAGCCCCGCAGGGCGGCCGGCGCACGCGGGCTGGGAGGACGCCGCGGTGCCGCCCGCGATGCTCGGCCGCTACCTGCGCGACTTCGAGGAGCTGATGGCCGGTCACGGGCTGACCGGCCTGCCGTACGGGCACTTCGGCGACGGCTGCCTGCACATCAGGATCGACCTGCCGCTGGAGCGGCCCGGCGGGCCCCAGGTGCTGCGCGAGTTCCTGGTCGCCGCCGCCACGCTCGTCGCCGGCTACGGCGGTTCGCTGTCCGGCGAGCACGGCGACGGCCGCGCCAGGAGCGAGCTGCTGCCGCTCATGTACTCCCCCGCCGCGATCGGCCTGTTCGAGCAGGTGAAGGGCGTCTTCGACCCGGCCGGCACGCTCAATCCCGGCGTGTTGGTCCGGCCCCGCCCGTTCGACGCCGACCTGCGCGTCCCCGCCGCCCGCCCGGCCCCCGGCCGGCTCGCCCTGGCCTACCGGCACGACGGCGGCGACTTCACCCAGGCCGTCCACCGCTGCACCGGCGTGGGCAAGTGCCGGGCCGACAACACCGGCACCGGCGGTGTCATGTGCCCCTCCTACCTGGCGACCAGGGAGGAGAAGGACTCCACGCGGGGCCGGGCGCGGGCCCTCCAGGAGATGCTCAACGGCGGGGACGTGTCGGGCGGCTGGCGTTCGCCCGAGGTGCACGAGGCCCTGGACCTGTGCCTGGCCTGCAAGGGCTGCGCCTCCGACTGCCCGACCGGCGTGGACATGGCGGCGTACAAGGCGGAGGTGCTGCACCAGAGCTACCGGGGGCGGCTGCGCCCGGCCTCGCACTACTCGCTGGGGCGGCTGCCGCTGTGGGCGCGGCTGGCGTCCCGGATGCCGCGCGTGGCCAACGCGGCCCTGCGCGTGCCCGCGCTGCGCCGCCCGGCGCTCGCGCTGGCCGGGGTGGACGCGCGGCGCACGCTGCCCGCGTTCGCGCCGCGCACGTTCCGCTCCTGGTTCGCGCGCCGGCCGCGACCGGCGGCGGGCGAGCCGGTGCTGCTGTTCGTGGACACCTTCACCGACCACTTCGCGCCCGAGGTCGGCCGGGCCGCCGTCGCCGTGCTGGAGGCGGCCGGCTACGCGCCCCGCGTCACCGCGCGCCGCGGCTGCTGCGCGCTGACCTGGATCTCCACCGGCCAGCTCGACCAGGCCAGGCGCATACTCGGCCGGACCGTACGCGACCTCGCGGCGGAGGCCGGTGACGGCGTGCCGATCGTGGGCCTGGAGCCGTCCTGCACGGCCGTCCTGCGCTCGGACGCCCTGGAGCTGCTGGACGAGGCCACCGCCGCGCCCGTCGCCCGCGCCACGAGAACCCTCGCCGAGCTGCTGGCCGCCACCCCCGGCTGGCGTCCGCCGCCGCTCGACGGCGTGCGCGTGGTGGCCCAGCCGCACTGCCACCACCACGCCGTCATGACCTGGGAGCCGGACCTGCGGCTGCTGCGCGCGGCCGGCGCCGAGGTGCGCAGGCTCGGCGGCTGCTGCGGCCTGGCCGGCAACTTCGGCGTCGAGAAGGGCCACCACGACGTGTCGGTGGCGGTCGCCGGGCAGCAGCTCCTGCCCGCGCTGCGGGAGGCCGCGCCGGACGCGGCCGTGCTCGCCGACGGCTTCTCCTGCCGCACCCAGATCGCCGACCTGTCACCCAGGCGCGGCGTCCACCTGGCTCAGCTCCTGGCCGACCGGCTCACACCCGAGAGGAACTGACTGATGGGACGAGAACTGCCCCGGCGGGCCGCGGTGGTCGTCATCGGCGGCGGCGTCATGGGGGTCAGCATCGCGTACGAGCTGGCCGCGGCCGGGGTGCGCGACGTGGTGCTGCTCGACAAGGGGCCGCTCGGCTCCGGCTCCACCTGCAAGGCGGCCGGCGGCGTGCGGGCGCAGTTCTCCGACCGGGTCAACATCGAGCTGGCCGTACGCAGCCTGGAGACGTTCGAGCACTTCGCCGAGCGCTTCGGGCAGGAGATCGACCTGCACCGCCCCGGTTACCTGTTCCTGCTGGACGCGCCGGAGGCGGTCGCGGAGTTCGAGCGCAACGTCGCCGTACAGAACGACCTCGGCGTGCCCAGCCGGATGATCTCGGTGCGCGAGGCCGCCGCGCTGTCGCCGCTCATCTCCACCGACGGGCTGCTCGCCGCCGCCTTCTCCCCCTCCGACGGCCACTGCACGCCCGAGTCCGTGGTGCTCGGCTACGCGGGCGCCGCCCGGCGGCTCGGCGCGCGGCTGCTGCCCGGCTGCGCGGCGACCGGCATCGAGCTCGCGGACGGGGCCGTCACCGCGGTGCTGACCGAGGGCGGCCGGATCGAGACCGAAACCGTGATCTGCGCGGCCGGGGCCTGGTCGCGCGAGGTGGGGGCGTGGGCGGGCGTGGACCTGCCGGTGACGCCGCTGCGCCGGCAGATCCTGGTGACCGAGCCGGTGCCCGGCCTGCCGCCGACCGCGTTCACCATCGACTTCGGCACCACCTTCTACTTCCATCGGGAGGGTCCGGGGCTGCTGCTCGGCATGTCCGACCCGGACGAGACGCCCGGCTTCAAGCTCGACCGCTCCGACGCCTGGCTGCCGCGACTCGGCGAGGCCATGGCCCGCCGCGCGCCCGCGCTGATGGAGACCGGCATCGCCACCGGCTGGGCCGGCCTGTACGAGGTGACGCCCGACCACAACGCGCTCATCGGCGCGGCCCCCGGCGTCGAGCGGTTCCTCTACGCCACCGGCTTCTCCGGCCACGGCTTCCTCATGGGCCCGGCGGTCGGCGAAGTCGTGCGCGACCTCTACCTGGGGCGCGAGCCGTTCACGGACGTGTCCGGCTTCGACGCGCGCCGCTTCGCGCGGTCCGCGGCCCGCCCCGAGCTCAACATCGTGTGATTTCCGACAAGAAGGAGCTTTTTCCGTGGTGACGATACTGCCGAGCGCCGCCGAGCTGGCCGCGACCGCGCGGGAGACCGCGAAACGCTGCGGGGTGGACGTGGACGCGCTCGGCGACGGCGTCACCACGACCTCGCCGATCAACGGCGCGCCGCTGGCCCGCGTCGGCTGGGCCGGCCCCGAGGCGGTGGACGAGGCCGTCGCGCGGGCGCGGGCCGCGTTCCTGGCCTGGCGGGTGGTGCCCGCGCCGGTGCGCGGCGCGCTGGTGAAGCGGTTCGGCGAGCTGCTGACGGCGCACAAGGCCGACCTGGCGACGCTGGTCAGCCTGGAGGTCGGCAAGATCACCTCCGAGGCGCTGGGCGAGATCCAGGAGATGATCGACATCTGCGACTTCGCCGTGGGCCTGTCCCGCCAGCTCTACGGCCGCACGATCAGCTCCGAACGGCCCGGCCACCGGCTCATGGAGACCTGGCACCCGCTGGGCGTGGTCGGCGTCATCAGCGCCTTCAACTTCCCCGCCGCCGTGTGGTCGTGGAACACCGCGATCGCCCTGGTCTGCGGCGATCCCGTCGTCTGGAAGCCGTCCGAGCTGGCGCCGCTGACCGCGCTCGCCTGCGCGGCGCTGCTCGACCGGGCCGCCGCCGAGCAGGGCGCGCCCGCGCACCTCGGCCAGGTCCTGCTGGGCGGGCCCGACCTCGGCGAGGCGCTGGTCGACCATCCGGGGATCGCGCTGGTCAGCGCCACCGGCTCGACCCGGATGGGCCGCGAGGTGGGGCCGCGCGTGGCCGCCAGGTTCGGCCGCTCGCTGCTGGAGCTCGGCGGCAACAACGCCGCCGTGGTGTGCCCGTCGGCCGACCTCGATCTCGCCGTACGGGGCATCGTGTTCTCGGCGGCGGGCACGGCGGGCCAGCGGTGCACCACGATGCGGCGGGTCATCGCGCACACCTCCGTCGTGGACGCGCTGACCGAGCGGCTGGCCGGCGCCTACGGCCGGCTGCCGATCGGCAACCCGCTCGCCGCCGGCACGCTCGTGGGGCCGCTCATCTCGGGGCGGGCGTACGAGGCCATGCGGGAGGCGCTGCGGGAGGCGGGCGAGCAGGGCGGCACGCTGGTCGCCGGCGGCGGCCGGCGCCTCGCCGACCAGGCGCCCGACGCCTACTACGCCGAGCCGGCGCTGGTCCGGGTCGGCGAGCAGGTGCCGGTCGTGACGCGCGAGACGTTCGCCCCCATCCTGTACGTGCTGCCGTACGAGGAGCTGGACGAGGCGATCGCGCTCAACAACGCGGTGCCGCAGGGGCTGTCGTCCAGCATCTTCACCCGCGACCAGGGCGAGGCCGAGCTGTTCCTGTCGGCCGAGGGCTCCGACTGCGGGATCGTCAACGTCAACATCGGCACCTCGGGCGCGGAGATCGGCGGGGCGTTCGGCGGCGAGAAGGAGACCGGGGGCGGCCGGGAGTCGGGGTCGGACGCGTGGCGCGGCTACATGCGCCGCGCCACGAACACGATCAACTACTCCGGTGAGCTGCCCTTGGCCCAGGGCGTCGAGTTCACCGTCTGACCCGGCCGCCCGCCGGTCAGGACTCGCAGGTGTCCTTGATCTCGGCGACGCAGGTGTCGGTGCCGGACCCGCCGGAGGCGCGGTCGCTGGTGCCCGCGCCGCCGAGCAGGGTGTCGTTGCCGCCGTTGCCGCTCATGGTGTCGTTCCCGCCGCCGCCGCTGACCAGGTCACTTTCCGAGCCGCCCTGGAAGAAGTCCGCGCCGTCGCCGAGGAAGACCAGTGACGGCAGGCCGGTGTTGTTGGTGAACAGGTCGGTGCCCGAGCCGAGGACGGCGCTCAGGTCGGTGACGCCCGCCGACGGGCACCGCACGGTGTGGGCGTCGACCTGCGTGCACGACCCTCCGGGAGAGAGCGTGGTGAGCGTGTTGGCCACGACGTAATCCGTGCCGGACACGCTCACGGTGACGGCGTTGTTGGTGGTCGTCGAGCTGATGACCAGGCGGCCGCTCGAGTTGTCGACGGTGCCGGCGGCGCTCGCCGGCCCGGCGACGGCGAGCAGCGGCGCGGCCGCCGCCGCGCCCACGAGAAGCGCGCGCAGCCCCAGGGCGCGGACGGCTCCGATGTGGTTTCGCATGATGGTTCCCCTGTGACAGGTCATCCCCTTTGGCGGGGAGGGGCGGTCTTCCGCCTTCGCCGATTAGAGCGCACCGTGTCCCGTCGGTTCTGCGGCGAAATACCCGCTACGGGCGTGCGTTGCGGCACTGCGCTCGTCGGTCAGGGCCCCGGGGTCAGGGGAGGATCAGCCGCCGGGCCTCGCGGCGGTTGCCGGCCAGCTCCCGCAGCGCCTCCGTGGCGCTGCGCAGGATGGCCGGCCGCTCCCCCGCCCCGTGCGCGAGGGCGCGGACCGTGGCGCGGAGCAGGCCGGGCAGGGCGAGGGTCTCCCTCGGGTCGCGCAGCCGGGAGTAGACGTCGAGCACGCGCCGCACCCCGCCGGGGCCGTCGGTGAGCACCCGCAGCAGCTCGAACTGCACGGGGGCCAGGGCGTCGCCGCGGCCGAGCAGGTTCGTCCAGTGGTAGGTGTGCACGCATTCGGCGTTGCGGCGGCGCTCCCACGCCCGTACGGCCCCGTCGAGCGCGGCCGGGTCGCCGATGACGCCGCCGGCGCGCTCGCCGAGCAGCCGGGCGAACCGGATCGCGTCGCGGATGCCCTGGGCGGTGACCGGGTCCTTGAAGTGGCCGGCATCCCCGATGAGCGCCCATCCCGGCCCTGACGAGCGGCGGAAGTAGGACGGGTGCGTGGTGGAGCTCACCACCTTCGTCGCCCTGGAGCAGCCGGACAGGCGTTCGGCGAGGCCCGGCACGAGGGTCACGCTCCGCTCGAACTCCGCCTCCATGTTGCCGCGGAAGTCCGGCACCCGCTCGACCGGCGGCATCAGCAGCACCAGCGACAGGCCGCCGTCGCAGGGGAAGGCGTTGCCCAGCTCGCGGCCGGCCAGCCACATGGCGGCGGTGTTGCGCCACTCCTCGCGCGGGTCCTCGTAGTAGGCGTAGTAGCAGGCCCGGCCGTTGGCGTGGGTGACGCGCGGCTGCTCGGCGCCGAGCAAGCGGGCGAGGGTGGAGCGGCGGCCGTCGGCGCCGATGACCAGGCGGGCGCGGATCTCGTACTCACCGGGCGCGGCGGGGCCGTCTGGTCCGCCGGGCTCCTCCGGGTCGCCGCCGTCGCGGGATCGTACGCGCACGCCGACGGCCCGCCCGTTCTCCCAGAGCACGCCGGTGACGCGGTGGCCTTCCCTGACGTCCGCCCCGGCCTCGCGGGCGGTGTCGACGAGGGCCGCGTCGAGGGGCGCGCGGCGTACGCACATGCCGTAGTCGAGCCCGTCCACGGGCGTGTAGCCGCCGGCCGCGCCGTGCCCGGGGCCGCCGATGAAGGCGCGCGACAGCCGGGGCGCGCCGATCTTCTCCACCCGTTCCAGCACCCCGGCCCGCGCCAGCTCGGCCACGCCGCCCGCGAAGAGCAGGTGCGTGGAGACGGTGGTGGACGGGAAGTGCGCCGGGTCCACGGCGATCACCCGCAGCCCCTGGCGGGCCAGGGTCGCGGCGGCCACCGCGCCCGCGCAGCGTGCTCCGGCGATGACGACGTCGGCCTGCTCGGCCATCGGACCCTCCCGGCGGACAGGACAGCCATTAACCGACTGGAGTGTCGGTTACGAGGAACGTAAGCGCTCCCAGAGCCGGAGTCAACGCCTCACGGACGGTAGGGTGCGGGTCATGGCGACCAGCGAGCCGAAGAAGCGCATGCCGGGCACGGCCCGCCGGGCCCGGATCATCGAGGCCGCACTGGACGTCTTCGCCGCGCGCGGCTACCACGCCACCGCCATGGAGGAGATCGCGTCCGCCGCCGGGGTGACCCGGTCGGTGCTCTACGACCACTTCCCGTCCAAGCGGGTGCTGCTGATCACCGTCCTGCAGGAGCAGAACGCCGGGCTCGTGGCGCACGTCGGCGCCCGCATCACGGGCAGCGGCTCGCCGGGCAGGCGGCTGCGCGCCACGCTGGACGCCTACTTCAGCTTCGCCCAGGACCGCCCGGCCGCCCGCCGGCTGCTGTTCGACCACACGGACGAGGACGATCCCGAGATCAAGGCGGTGCGCTGGGGCATCAGGGAGGCCCGCACCCGCTCGGTGGCCGTCATGCTGGGCCGCGACCTGCGCAGGCTCGGCCTCGACCCGGACAGCGAGGTCGCCCAGGCGGTGGTCGAGCTGCTGATCTCCGGCACCGACGGCCTGGCCCAGTGGTGGGAGCGGCATCCGTCGGTGCCGCGCGACCGGCTCGTGGAGGCGGCCATGCTCGTGCTCTGGAACGGCCTGTCCACGCTGCCCGAGCCCGAGGCCCACTGACCCCTCTCGCCCCGCTCCGCCCGGACGCACACCGCACTCTTGACAGGTGTGATCCGGGCGTTCATCGTCACGGCTAGCTGAACCAACAGCAGTGTCGGTTAGCGGGTGCGAAGGGAACGGCCATGGAGCAACAGCAGAGCCGGGACGGCATCGGGCGGCGGCGGTTCGTGACGGGGGCGATGGCCGCCGCGGCCGGCGCGGCGACCGGCCCGCTATGGGGCATGCCGGGCGCGAGGGCCGCCGCCCCGGCCCTGGTGAGCGCCGCGGCGGGCAAGAACGTAGCGATCTTCGGCGCCGGCATGGGCGGCCTGAGCGCCGCCCACGAGCTGGCCGAACGCGGCTTCCAGGTCACCGTCTACGAACGCAAGGCGCTCGGCGGCAAGTCGCGGAGCATCCCCGTCCCCGGCACCGGTGCGGGCGGCCGCAAGGACCTGCCCGGCGAGCACGGCTTCCGGTTCTTCCCCGGCTTCTACCAGAACCTGCCCGAGACGATGAGCCGCATCCCGTACGGCTCCGGCACCGTCCGCGACAACCTGGTCCCCGCCAGCCTGGAGGTGATCGCGTACAAGGGGAAGGAACTGCGCGTCCCCATCCCCGGCGACCTCGGCACGATCACCCCCGAGGCCATCGGCGACTACTTACGCACCGCGCTGACGGCCCTCACCACGGTCCCGTTCACCGAGATCAACTTCTTCATCTCGAAGCTGGTCACGTTCATCACCAGCGGCCCGCGGCGGCGGCTCGGCCAGTGGGAGAACATGGGCTTCTCCGACTTCATCAAGGCGAGCCAGATGTCGCAGCAGTACCAGGACCTGCTGGTGCGCATGTTCACCGCCTCCCTGGTCGCCGCGCAACCGGACCTCGCCAACACCCGCACCATGGGCCTGATGTTCGAGGCCCTCATCTACAGCGGGCTCGGCCTCGGCCCGTACGGGCCGCCGGACATGGTGCTGAACGGCCCCTCCAGCGACGTGTGGCTCACCCCCTGGATCGACCATCTCACCGCCATGGGCGTGCAGTTCAAGCTCGGCTGGACCGCGACCGGCTTCACCTACTCCGGCGGCCGCGTCACCGGCGCCCAGGTGACCGGCCCCACCGGCGCCGCCTCCACGGTCACGGCCGACCACTACGTGGCCGCCCTGCCGGTCGAGCGGATCCGGCCGCTGCTGTCGTCCGCCATGAAGACGGCGGACCCGGCGCTGGCCCGGCTCGACCACCTGCAGACCGACTGGATGAACGGGGTGATGATCTACCTCAAGCAGCCCCGGCCGATCGCCGAGGGCCACCTCATCTACGCGGCCACGCCATGGGCGCTCACCTCGATCAGCCAGGCGCAGTTCTGGACCACGAACTTCCCCGCGACCTACGGCGACGGCACGGCCGTCGACTGCCTGTCGCTCGACCTGTCGGACTGGAACACCCCCGGCATCCTGTTCGGCAAGACCGCCAAGCAGTGCACCCGGCCGCAGATCGTCCAGGAGGTGCTGGCCCAGGTGCGTTCGGCCCTGCCCAACGGCGCGGCGCTGCTGCCCGACTCGATCGTGCACTCGTGGTTCGTGGACCCGGCGATCACCGGCGAGGGCACCTCGGCCGTGGCCAACGACGAGCCGCTGCTCATCAACAGCACCTCGTCCTGGTCCAACCGCCCGAACGCCACGACCGCGATCCCGAACTTCTACCTGGCCGCCGACTACGTACGCAACAGCATCAACCTGGCCACCATGGAGGGCGGCAACGAGGCGGGCCGGATGGCGGCCAACGCCGTCCTCGACGCGACCGGGTCCTCGGCGAGCCGCGCCCGGCTGTACGAGCTCTACCTGCCGCGCGAGTTCAAACCCATCCACGACTCCGACGACATCCGCTACCTGCTCGGCCTGCCCAACCGGTTCGACCTGCTCGCTCCGTACTGGCCGGGCCACTGACCCGGGGGATCCATATCCATTCCGGCATGTCTTGAGGAACTTGCTCTTTCTCGTACGTACCTCCAAACGGCAACTATTCGGTTTCAGGAGGTACGTCATGCACCGCAGAGTCGCCCTGCTCTCCGCCGCCGCGATCGCCGTGGCCGGCGCTCTCGTCCCGGCGG
This sequence comes from Nonomuraea sp. LP-02, assembly GCF_036289125.1. Classification (NCBI taxonomy): domain Bacteria; kingdom Bacillati; phylum Actinomycetota; class Actinomycetes; order Streptosporangiales; family Streptosporangiaceae; genus Nonomuraea; species Nonomuraea sp. LP-02. Next base: position 3,764,231 of record NZ_JAXCLK010000001.1, read on the forward strand.
CCTCGGCCCAGGCGTCCAGCACCACGAGTAGCACCACTGGCGGCACCACCAGCGGATTCGACCGCAACCCCGTCGGCTGGGCGGGCGCGGACTCAGCCTCGGAACGCAGGACCGTCCTGTCGTACTGGACGTCCCAGCGCATGCTGGCGGCGCAGCCGCTGGACACGCCCGAGATCCGCCGCTCCGGCGGATCCGGGCCCACCCAGGGCACCCCGTGGGCGACCCGCGGCGCGTCGTCCACCCCGACGCAGGGCCGCTCGTACGCGGTCCGCCCGGTGTCGGCCCAGCGTACGGCCGAGGTGCTGCAGAACAGCCCCGGCCTGCGCTGGACCGACGGCGGCGCGGTGACCCGCACCGTCGGGCGGGTCTTCTTCACCACGGCGGACGGCCGCAACTCCGCCTGCTCCGGCACCGCGGTCACCAGCGCCAACGAGAGCGTCGTGATGACCGCCGGGCACTGCGTGAAGCTGAACGGGGCCGCGCACCGCAACTGGGTGTTCGTGCCCGGCTTCGACAACGGCCGCCGCCCGTTCGGGACCTGGGTGGCGACCACGCTGCTGACCACCCAGCAGTGGAACGCCAACGAGAACATCAACTTCGACGTCGCCGCCGCCGTGGTCGCGCCACTTCAGGGACGTTCGCTCACGGACGTCGTGGGCGGGCAGGGCGTGGCGTTCAACCAGCCGAGGGGACGGCAGATGTTCTCCCTCGGCTATCCGGCGGCGGCCCCGTTCGACGGCTCGCGGCTCATCTACTGCAGCGGGCGGGCCTTCGACGACACCGTGCAGACCCGGGACCTCGGGCTGCGCTGCAACATGACCGGCGGGTCCAGCGGCGGCCCGTGGTTCGCCGGTTTCAACGCCTCCACCGGGCAGGGCTGGCTCAACTCGGTCAACAGCTTCAAGTACGACTTCGCGCCGAACTTCATGTTCGGCCCGTTCTTCGGCAACGAGGCGATGGCCGTCTACCGGGCGGCCCAGAACGTCGGCGCGCAATGACCGTGCTCACCCGGCCAGCACCTCCCGCGGCACCTCCCGCGGCGTCTGGCTGCGGTAGGAGTGACCCAGCTCCGTGCCGAGCCCGAAGTAGTGGCGGAAGTTGTAGATGAGCGGGCTCCACGCGGCCGGGTCCACATGGTCGGTGCCGGGGACGACGAGGCGCGGATCGGCGTGCACCTTGCCGACCGCGGCCTCGACGATGACGAACCCGCCCGAGACGGCCTCCCCGACCCGCTCGGCCCTGGCCTCCAGCTGGATGGGGCACTCGGCCACGCGCGGCGGCCGTACGGTGTCCGACGGTTCGGCCCGCAGCCCCGCCGCGCCGAACTTGTCGGGCTCGAACCGGCAGCCGGCGGGCTTGCTCGCCGGCACCGGGTCGCGGCCGGTGAGCGGGGCGAGCCGCTCCACCGCCTCCCACTGGTGCGGGGCGGGCAGGTTGATCACCAGGCCGGCGCGCTCGGCGAGGTTGCGCGCGCTCTGGCCCTCCGCGCCGAGCCCGAGCACCACCACCTGGCCGAGCGCCCACGCCGAGGAGATCGGCGCGAGGTTGGCCGAGCCGTCCGCGTTCTCGGTGGTCAGAAGCACAACCGGGGTGCCGAAGTACAGGATGCTGGGGTTGATGGCGACATGCATGGACGCAGCCTAGAAAGGCGACGTTCAAGTCCCGGCCGAAACGTCCCCGCCGCCCCCGGGGTCTACTCGAAGAAGCCGACGACGCGGCGGATGCGGTCTTCGGTGAAGTCCACGACGTCGTAGCCGGTCGCCACGGATGTGTCCGTGTTCGGCGGGCTCAGCTTCCAGGTGAACAACGCCGTGCCGTGATGGGCGCTGATCACCTTGCCGAGGGTGAACACCAGGTCACCGAAGTTCTGCTGAACCTGGCCGATCATGTCGGACAGTTCGCCATGGCCCTGGAGACGGGCGTAGTCGGGGTCGCTGTAGATCGAGTCCTCCGTGAGGGTGGTGCTGATCAAGGCGTTCCGGGCCTCGGCATCCCGCTCGTTCCAGATGTCTAGATATTTCAGGACAAGGTCAGTGACGTGGTTCATGAGGTGACCGTTTCCGTAGGTGTGGGCTCGGCTTCCGGGCGGGGCGAGGCCTCCGCCGGGGCGGGCTTGAGAGCGAGAGCGATGAGGCCCCCGACGACGGTGAGGGCCGCGGCGGCCCATCCCGCCGTGCGCAGGCCGGCCAGGATGCCGGGGGCGGCCAGGATGCCGGGGGCGGTGGCGGTCAGGTTCGCGGTGGCGACGGCGACGAAGACCGCCAGGCCCATGGCGCCGCCGATCTCCTTGGCGGTGCTGGCCAGGCCCGAGGCGACGCCCTGCTCAGCGGGCGAGACCCCGGCGCCGGCTGAGGCGAACAGGGCGACGAACGCGACACCACCGAACAGCCCCCAGACGACACTGCCGGGCAGGAGCGTCCAGAGGCCGCCGCCGGCCGTCATTCCGGCGACGAGGACGGCGATCCCGGCCCCGGCGCCGAGCATCCCGATGCTGAGCGTGGCGCGTACGCCCCACCGGCCGAGCATCGCCGGGGCGACCTTCAGCGCGGCGCCCATGCACACGAGGGTGAGGGGCAGGAACGTCAGCCCGGCCTCCAGTGCGCTGTAGCCCAGGACGGGCTGCAGGTAGGAGGTGAGCACGTAGTAGCCGCCGCCCAGCGTCCCCTGGAACACCGCGATGACCGTCATGGTCGTGGCCAGGCCGCGGTTGCGCAGCAGGTGCAGCGGAACCAGCGGGTCCCGGGTACGCGACTCCACGACGAGCAGCAGCGCCAGGAGCACGACCCCGGCGATCAGCGCGCCGGCGCCGCGCAGCGACCCCCAGCCGTGCTCCGGACCGCTCGCCAGAGCGAACACCAGCAGCACCGACCCCGCCGTGGCCAGCAGCGCGCCCGGCAGGTCGAATCCACCCAGGCCGGTCACGCGGGGCGGGTCGGCGGCCAGCAGCCGCAGCGCGGCCAGCGCGGCGCCGAGGGCCAGCGGCACGTTCACGAAGAACACCCACTCCCAGCCCAGATAGTTGGTCAGCACGCCGCCGAGCAGCGACCCGGCCGCCAGGCCCGCACTGCCCGCCATGCCCCAGGCCCCCAGCGCCCGATTGCGTTCGGGCCCCTCCGCGAACCCCCTGTAGATCAGCGCGAGCGTCGCGGGGGTGAGCAGCGCGCCGCCGACGCCCTGGACGGCGCGGGCCGCGATCAGCACCCCGCCGTCCGGCGCGAGTCCGCCGGCGAGGGAGGCGGCCCCGTACAGGGTCAGCCCGAGCATGAACATGTGGCGCGGGCCGAGCTTGTCGACGGCCCGGCCGCCGAACAGCAGCAGCCCGCCGAGGCCGACGGCGTACGCGCTGACCACCCACTGCACCGACGTCGCGGTGAAGCTCAGGGCGTCGGTGATGTCCGGCAGCGCCACATAAACGATGTTGTAGTCGAGAGCCACGATGAGCTGGGTAAACGCCAGCAGCGCCAGCCTGAGGCCGGGGCGCGTCGGCGGCCGGGGAACGGCCTTGTCCACGAGCATCTCCTGTTGCATGCCGTGCAAAAATTACACGGCGTTCAAATTTGCCACGGGCAACAGTAGTGCAACGCTGTAGAGTGTCAAGGGTGAACAGGCAGACGACGAGCCGGCGCGACCGACTGCGCGCCCAGACCAGCGCGGAGATCAAGACCATCGCGTTCCAGCTCATGGCGGCCGGGGGCCCTGACGCGATCTCGTTGCGGGCCATCGCCCGCGAGATGGGCATGACGGCGGGGGCGATCTACAGTTACTACGCCACCCGCGACGACCTGATCACCACGCTGATCAGCGACGTCTACACCTCATTGGTGGAAGCCGCGGAGGCCGCGCGCGACGCCGTGCCCGCCGCCGACCCCGGCGGGCGCATCCTGGCCTGGGCCCAGACCCTGCGGGAGTGGGCCCTGGCCAACCCTGAGGGCTTCCGGCTGGTCTACGGCGATCCGGTGCCGGGCTACCGGCCGCCCGACGGCGGGCCCGCGAAAGAGGCCGAGCAGCGCGCCTGCACCGGCCTCACCGGCCTGGTCATCGCGGCCTGGCGCCAGGCGGAGCCTCTGCAACCGGGCCTGCGCGGCTACGCGTGGGAGGATTTCGACGCCGGTCTCGTCGCCCACCTCCAGGCGGAGTTCCCCGGGCTCCCCCCGGCGGCCGTCGCGCTCGCGCTCCGCGTATGGGGCCGCATGCACGGCCTGGTCGCTTTGGAGATCTACGGTCACCTGCGTGCGCTCACGCACGAACCCGCCGCCGTCTACCGTGACGAGATCAGCGACCTCATCAGGTCACTCGGCCTCACACCACCCGCCTGACACCCGTCAGCGGGCCCCGTCACACGATCAGCCTGCCACTGCCCGGGTGCCCGCCCTCGGCGGCGGCCTTCGCGGCAGGGGCGGCACCCGCCGGTCCAGACATCAGGGTCACCCGCCGGGCCCGGTCGTCCGGCTCGCTTCCGTCGTGGCCGGACTGCTCCTCACGGGCGTGTACGTCTGCCTCGCCCTGCTGCCGCTCGGGACGCCGCTCCGAACCGCGACACTCCTGGTCCTCACGGCCGGTCGCCTGATCGGCGGCCGGCCGGGCGAATGGCTACGGCCCCGTCGAGTGGCTCGGGCGCTGGGCCACCTGGGCCCGCCGCCCACCGCTCGACTGAACTCCCCCGGCGGCCCCGGCCCCGGCGGAGGGGGCCGGCGACCGGCGGTCAGTCCTGCAGGGCCTTGCGCAGCTTGGCCAGCACGGCCCGCAGGATGCGGGAGACGTGCATCTGGGAGATCCCGAACTCGGCCGCGATCTCGGACTGGGTCATGTTGCCGTAGAAGCGCATCAGCAGGATGTTGCGCTCCCGCTCCGGCAGGGCGTCGATGAGCGGCTTGACCGCGTGCGCGCCCAGCATGTTGTCCAGCGCGTCGTCCTGGGCGGGGATGAAGTCGCCCAGGTCGGCCGCGTCCTCCTCGCCGCCGACCGGCGCGTCCAGCGACAGCGTGTTGTACGCCGACGACGCGTCGAGCGTGAGCAGCACGTCCTCTTCGGAGATGCCCATCTTCGCGGCCAGCTCGGCGACGGTCGGCGAGTGGCCGAGGGTCTGGGTCAGCTCGGCGGTGGCCTTGTTCAGCTCAAGCCGGCGCTCCTGGTAGACGCGCGGCACCCGGATGGCCCAGGTGCGGTCACGGAAGTGGCGCTTGACCTCGCCGACCATGGTGATCATCGCGTAGCCGCGGAACTCGTGCCCGAGCTCGGGGTCGAAACCGTTGATGGCCTTCATGAGGCCGACGTACGCGGCCTGACGCAGGTCCTCCATGGGCTCACCGCGGTGGTAGTAGCGGCGGGTGACCTCGTTGACCAGGCCGCTGTACATGTCCACCAGACGCTCGCGGATCCGCACCTGGTGCAGGTCGGAGGTCTCGGGCCGGTTCATCTCGACCAGAAGCTGCTCGGCCGTCATCTCTTCGAGTGCGATGTCCAGGACTGCCATCTGATACTCCGTGAGAGTAGATCTGAGGCGCCCCTGCGGACGGCAAAAAAGCCCAGGCAGAGGCACACCACGTTTGTCGCGTGAGCTGAAGCCCTCTGCTGGACTTCGTGAAGGGAGATTCCCAATCAGTTCTTTTTTATCACGGTTCCAGGTAACGAAACCATCACAACCGATCTCGTCCTTCTTGGTACCGGGTCCACTCTACCCCCTGCACGCCAAGAACACGCAAGGCCACGGGCGCGGACGTCCCCGCTAGGAGGTTTTCCCGGTCGGCAGGTCATGCTGGGTGAACATGTCGATGAGCAGGCGGACCGGCAGGTTGGCCTCGGTCGGATAGCGGAAGGACTGCTCCAGGTTGAGGCTGTAGTGGTTGCGCCGGCCCACGCGCTCGCGCGACAGGTATCCGGCGTCGTGCAGGTCGGACACGATGCCCTGCACCGCCCGTTCGGTGATGCCGATGGTGGCGGCGATGTCACGCAGCCGCGCCTCAGGGTCCCGCGCGATCTCCAGCAGGACCCGGGCGTGATGGGTGAGGAAGGTCCAGGTGGAAGGACGTTCCTGCGAGGCGCTCACCTGATCTCATGCTCCTGGCTCGGGCGGTGCCCCAGCCCTGTTGAACGAGACTTGAGGCTCTTCTCCAGAAGATCCTATAACGAACACTCGTTCCGGTATCAGATCGCGACCGGGCCTGCCGGGGCCTGAGATGTTTCCGTGGCCGCAGCGCGGTAACACCTTCTTCCGGAACCGAAAGGAGTGCCGCATGGAGCGACCGGCTACCGACACGGGCACCAGGCACGTTTCCTGCACCCCTGCTCCGGCCGACCAGCTCTTCGAGATCACCGTGCTCGACCTCGCCGACGGCGACGACCAGGGCGGCTGGCACACGATCGGCTGGGGCGTGGACCGCCGGCACGCCGACAGCATCGCCGAGTCGTTCGTCACCCGTTCCCTCAGCCCGTACGCGGCCGCGCGCATCCGCCACAACGGCCATCTCGTGGGCGAGCACCGCCGCCGCCCCGGCTAGGTGCGGGGGTCCGCGGCGGACCCCCGCGAGATCATCAGGTGCCGTCGATCAGGCGGACGGCGAGGGCCGGGCTGAACTGACCGGCCGGCGTGTCCGGGGCGATGCCGCAGTTGCCGTCGGAGTCTCCGGGGACCTTCACCCACAGCAGCATCTCCGTGCCGGCGTCCCCACCGAGCTGGGCGGGCGTGCCGAGCTGACGGCCGGCGGGGTTGCACCACTCGCCGTTGGAGCCCTTGCCGTTGCGGCTGGTGTCGATCACCCACTTCGCCCCGCCGCCGAGCGCCCCGTTGACCGAGGACGCGTAGGCGGCCGACTGGGCGGTCGGGTAGTAGTTGGAGACGTTCACGGCGAAGCCGCGGATGTTGCCCACGCCCGCGTTGCTCAGCCGCGTCGCCATCGTCCCCGCCGCGACCCAGCCGGCGTTGCCCGCGTCGAGGTAGGCCCAGGTGTTGGGCGCCTTGTCGCGGAACTGCTCGGTCGCGTACGTCAGCATGCGGTTGCGCGCCTGCACGGCGGCGTCGTCCATGCAGGCGAAGTCGCCCAGGGAGTCGGGCTCGATGATCACGACCGCGGGCCGCCCGCCGATGCCGGACGCGAACGCGGAGATCCAGGTCCTGTACTCCGCCTCGCTGCCGGCCCCTCCCCCGGAGTGCCCGCCGCACGCGTCGCGGCCTGGGATGTTGTACGCGACCAGCACCGGGAGCTTGTCGGCCGCGTCCGCCGCGGACACGTACGCGGACACGGCGGCGCCGACGTCGCCGCTCCAGCCGCCGATCCAGCGGGCCATCGGCCTGGAGGCGATGGCCGACTGGATGCGCGTGGCCCGGGAGTCGCCGGGGTTGTTCCGCACCCAGGTCGCCGGGTTGGAGCCGGGGTCGACGTAGAAGCCGTCGGTCATGGCGACCGGCCCCGACGGGGACTGCTCGGTCAGCGAGACGTTGTCCAGGTAGAAGCTGAAACCGGCGTTCTTGCCGAGCTGGAACGACACCTGCCCGGCCGTGGTGCCGAGGCCGGAGGTGAAGGGGAAGCTGAAGCGCTTGCTCGTCGGGGAGAGCGAGAGCGACCTGGTCAGCGTGTTGGTGTAGGGGGCGTCGGCGAGCTGCACGGTGGTGACCGCGGTGACCGCGGCCGAGGCCGAGGCGTCGAACGAGAGGGTGTACGCCTTGCCCTGGGCCAGGGGGATGTCGTTCTGGGCCACCATCGCGTCCCACGGGTTGGCGGTGCCGCCGGTCACGTTGACCCGCAGCCGGCCCGCGTCCACGGCCATCGAGGTGTTCGCCGAGTTCCACCAGGGCGCGGTGCCGGCCGCGAACGTGCCGTTGACCACCAGCTGGGGCGCCGCGGCGGCGGGGGCTGCGGACAACGCGGTCACGGTCGCGGCCACCGCGATCAGGCGGGTTAACAGTCGCACGAAGTGTTCCCTTCTGGGCGTCCTGAATGTCGCGAGCCCAGGATCACAGAGATCAGCAGATTCCGTGACAAGTCGGGAAAAGTCGCTACGCGCCGAGCGCGGGCACTGGCTTGGTGAGGGTGGCCGTGTCGCTGTCGGAGGACTCCGTGCGGTAGCCCTGGCCCTGGTAGAGGCGGATGTTGCGGCGGCTTCGGGAACCGGTGGACAGGACGACACGGCGGCAGCCGGCGTCGGCCGCGGCTTCGGCCTCGCGCAGCAGCCAGCGCCCCACACCTTGGCCGCGCAGGTCGGGGACGACGCCGAGGCGGCCCACGTGCCAGTCGTCGGCCACGCGCCGCGCGCGCACCATGCCGAGGAGCCGGCCGTCCCGCCACAGGCCCGTGGCCCGCCAGGTGCCCAGCCAGGCGCGTACCTGCTCCAGCGACTCCCCCAGGGCGGGGATGGCCAGGGTGTCGTTGGCCTGCGCCTCCTCCAGCCAGCAGCAACGCTGGAGCACCAGCACCTCCGGGGCGTCGTCCGGGGTCAGCGCTCTCACGTACGAGCCCGGCAGCGGCGTCGTCCGCGAGGCCGCGCGGGAGCGCTCGCGCATCGGCCGCAAGGCGCAGGCGAGGCGGACGAGTTCGTCGAGGACCCCGATGGCGGCCGCGCTCCGGCCGGCGTCCGGGCGGAGCCGCCCGTCGTCCATCGTGTCGGCGATGCGCAGGGCGACCGTGGCGCCCAGCGGCACCAGCCGCAGCGTGGTCACCACCTGCTTGGCGTGCTGGACCGACCGGGTGCCCGCCGAGGTGTTGCCGTAGCTGACGAACCCCATCGGCTTCCACGCCCACTCCCTGCCGAGGTAGTCGAGGGCGTTCTTGAAGGCGGCCGGCATGCCGTAGTTGTACTCGGGGGTGACGGCGATGAAGCCGTCCGCCGCGTCCACCGTCGCGCTCCACCGCCTGGTGTGCTCGTGCCGGTAGACGCCGGACCCCGGCTCGCCCTCCTCGTCGAGGAACGGCAGCGCGAGGTCGCCGAGGCTCACCGGCAGGAGCTCCACGCCCAGCTCCGCCGCCCGTGGCGCGATCGTGTCGATGAGCCACCGGCCGACCGCCGGGCCGCGGGCACCGGGACGGGTGCTGCACACGAGGACGAGGACCCGCAGAGGTTTCGTTGACATGGAAATGAACGTAACTGGTATCTTGTTTACATGTCAACGAAGCGGTCCCAGGAGACGGTGCGCTGGCTCGACGCGGACGAGGAACGCGCCTGGCGCGCCCTGCGCCGCATGATGATCGCGATCCAGAGCCGCACCGCCCACGACCTGGCCGCGCTCGGCCTGTCCGAGCCCGACTACGAGGTGCTCAGCACGCTCTCCGAACGTCCCGGCCGCACCAGCACGCTGGGCGAGCAGGCCGCCAAGATGGGCTGGTCACGCAGCCGCCTGTCCCGCCACGCCACCCGCATGGAGGCCCGCGGCCTGCTGCGCCGCGAGCCCGACCCGGACGACGGCCGGGGCTGCTACCTCGTCCTCACCGAGCACGGCCTGGAGACGCTGGAGGACGCCGCCCCCGCCCACCTGGAGTCGGTACGCCGCCACGTCATCGACCGGCTCTCGCCCGCCGACCTGTCCGCCCTGGAAGAGATCGCCCGCAAACTGGAAGAACCCCTCGGCGGCTAGCTGAGCAAGCCTCGGCGGTACCCCTCGCCGACGGCCGCGGCTCGGTCGCGGACGCCGAGTTTGTCGTAGATGTGCAGCAGGTGGGTCTTGATGCTGGCCTCGCTGATGAAGAGTTTGGCGGCCGCCTGGCGATTGGAGGCGCCGTCGGCGACGAGGGCGAGGACCTGGAGTTCGCGGTCGGTGAGGGCGGCCTTGACCGGTTTGCGTACCTGGCCCATGAGGCGACCGGCGATGGAGGGCGACAGCACCGGCTCGCCGGCCGCCGCGGCGCGGACGGCACGCAGGAGTTCGTCGGTGGGGGCGTCCTTGAGGAGATAGCCGGAGGCGCCGGCCTCGATGGCGGGCAGCACGTCGGAGTCGCCGTCGAAGGTGGTCAGGACGAGGGTCTTGATGTGGGGATGGGAGTCGCGCAGGGCGGTGATGGCGGTGACGCCGTCCATCTCGGGCATGCGCAGGTCCATGAGGACGATGTCGACCTGGAGCGCGACGGCGCGGTCGATGCCCTCGCGGCCGTTGACGGCCTCGCCGGCGACGTGGATGTCGGGTTCGGCTTCGAAGGCGGCGCGCAGGCCGTGGCGGACGATGGGGTGGTCGTCGACGATGAGGAGGCGGATCACCGGGGGTTTCCTTGCAGGGCGGGGACGGTGGCGCTGACGGCGGTGCCCTCGCCGGGCGCGCTCTCGACCTCGAGGGTGCCGCCGACGCCGCGCAGGCGTTGTCTCATGCTGCTGAGGCCGAACCCGCCGCCGCCGGGATTGTCGATGCCGATGCCGTCGTCGCGGATGTCGAGCAGCACGACGGCGCCGGTGTAGGAGAGGGTGAGGCCGGCGCGGGTGGCGCCCGCGTGCTTGGCGACGTTGGCGAGGGCTTCCTGGGCGACGCGGAACAGGGTGACCTCGATGGCGGGGCTGAGGGGGACGCGGTCGCCGGTCACCTCGACGTGGAGGTCGACGCCGGTGGTCTGGGTCCAGTTGCGGGCCAGGGTGGTCATGGCTTCGGGGAGGTGGGCGTCCTCCAGCTGGTGGGGCTGGAGTGCGGCGACGGAGCGGCGGGCCTCGGTGAGGCTGTCCTGGGCGAGGTCGAGCGCGAGTTCGAGGTGGGTGCCCGAGTCCTCGACGCGCTGGGCGGCGCGCAGCTGGGTGATGATGCCGGTGAGGCCCTGGGCGAGGGTGTCGTGGATCTCGCGGGCCATGCGCTGGCGTTCGTCGAGGATGCCGGCCTGGTGGGCCTGGGTGAGGAGCTGGGCGTGCAGGTCGGCGTTCTCCTCCAGGGCGGTCTGCAGGTCGCTGACCGCTTTGCGGTATTTGCGCTGCCGGTCCTCGATCCTGATGCCGGCGATGTGGCCGCCGCCGATGGCGACGGTCTGCACGACGACGATCGCCAGGTGGAAGGCGACGAGCTGGGGGGTGGCCTGGGTCCAGTCGAGCGTGGAACCGTACAGGACGACGGAGGTGGCGGCGACGGCGGCGAAGGTCCATTTGGAAGGAGCGAAATTGGCGGCGAGGAAGAAGCCGGAGATGCAGTAGATGATGAAGGCGGGGTCGTGGAGGGTCAGCAGGCCGGCGGTGACCAGGACGCCGGCGAAGTGAACGGTCACGGCGGCCCGCCGCCTGCGCACGGCGGCGGGGAGCAGAGGGCGGGTGCCGAGCAGCCAGGCGAGGGCCAGCGCGGTGAGCGCGAGGGTGCCGGGGATGCCGCCTGCCTCCGGGTCGAGTGAGGCCAGGCTGAGGGCGAGGGAAGCGGCGAGGGTGATGTAGGGGACGGTCTCGGCGATGCGCTCGAAGCGTCGTTCCCAGGTGGAGGGAGGGAAAGGGTCGTTCATACGGAAGGTGCCCCTTTCTCGGATGGCTTCACCTGGTGGCGGCGGCCGACGAGGACGAGCTTAGGCGCATGGGGATCAAGATCGCGTAGCCGTACATGAGCAGCCCCAGGGCGATCATGAAGATGATGGTGGGCCATTGCCAGATCGGCGGGAGGTAGAGGGCGAGGAACCACACGCGGTCCCCGATGTCGAAGATCTTCATGACCATGGGCACGAGGCCCTGGGGGAACAGGGGAAGCCAGGCGATGGTGTAGCAGATCGTGACGCCGATGCGGTGCTGGATGGGGAGGTCCGCGGTGGTGGGCTTGTCGGCCTGGGGCGCCGGGCCGTGCTTCATGAGGTTGAGCAGCTCGATCCCATGGCTCTCCAGCCTGCGGTAGGCGATCCTGCCGAATCCCCAGGCGCAGAGCACGCCGGTCAGCACACCGGTGGCGACGCCGGCCCAGGGGTCGAGGAGGATGGCGCCGGCCGTGGGAAGGGCGGCCGTGGGGACCGCGACGAGCACGAGCCAGGCGAGGCTGGTCTCGGCGGTCTCGTCGGCGCCGGTGCTGAGCGGGTTGCCGCCGCGCTTGTGGGGGTCGGTGCCGGGGACGAGCGAGGTGACGGCGAGCAGGATGATGAGTCCGGCGCCGCCGCCGAGGAGGGCGGGCAGCAGGCCGAGCACCCACGGCCAGGCCCAGGTCTCGCCGCTGACGAGGGTGCCGGCCAGGGAGAGGACGACGGATGCCGGGCCGACGATGAGGAACCAGGCCAGTTGGCGGCCGCGTACGTCGGCCCGCTCCGCCCCCGGCGTCATGAGGGTGAGCCACAGGGCGGTCCCGTCGGCGCCGTAGAGGTTGGCCGAGGACGCGGCGGCCATCACGATCGCGATGAGCCCCATGAAGGGGAACATGACCCAGACGCCGATGGAGACGAGCAGGAGGGGGGTGACGATGGCGAAGGCGAAGGCGGTGGCGAGGAGCTGGATGCGGACGAGGTCGCGCCACCAGGCACGCAGTTCCTTGGCGGCGGCGACGCGGGCGCCGCTGGTGGCGGGGAAAGGGCGGGGCGCGCCGCGCCGGGGCGGCACACCGCCGCGCGCGGCCGACACGACGCGCCGCGACAGCAGGGCGGACCAGGCGGCGAGGAGGAGGGCGATCACGCCGGCGTTGCCGGCGAGGACGGCGAGGGCGAGGGGCCAGGGCGCTTCGACGGCGGCCACGCCCCACCCGGAGGGCAGGAGACGGACGAGGAGCTCGGACCAGGCGGCGGTGTCCGAACCGCCCAGAGCCACGACGAGTGCCCAGCCGTTGCTGCACAGGGCGATGGCGGTGCCGGTCAGGATGCCGACGGCGGCCGCCGTCGTACGGGATCTGACGAACAGGCCGATGAGCGCCACGATGACGCGGGAGATCATCACCATGGTGACGAGCGTGGCGACCGCCGCGACCAGGCCGATGAGCACTCCGGCCGGGCCGAAGCGCCAGCCGTACACCGGCAGGGACAGCAGGGCGATGAGATTGACCACGGGCGCGGGGCCCGCGAAGGCTCCGGCGAGCAGTGCCGTCGCGATCCGGCCCGGCGTGGCCGGGAGCATGGAGAAGTACTCGGGCCGCAGGGCCTCGTTGCCGCCCCCGATGAAGATGGGGCCGAAGATCCAGCCGGAGAGCCACGCGGCCAGAGTGAGCGGCAGGTAGGCGGGCCACAGGACCGCCACGGCGATCGTCCCGAAGGCCAGGATCAGCCCGAGCGAGACGCCGGTGTAGAGGTTGGTGGCGTTGTCGCCGCGCAGGGAGTTGCGCATGAGGGCCAGCCGCATGCGGACCATGTGCTGTGCCAGGGCGGCCGGGCCCGGGGTCACGAGGTGAGCCATGCCAGCCCCTCCGTTCCACCGGCGCGGGCGCCGACGAGGTCGATGAAGGCGTCCTCCAGGGATCCGGCGCCGCGTACGTCGGCCAGCGGTCCCGCCGCCACGACCCGGCCGTCGGAGATGACGCCCACGTGGTCGCAGAGCTGCTCGACGAGGGCCATGACGTGGCTGGAGATGATCACCGAGCCGCCGTTGGCCGCGAACCGGCGCAGGATCGTCCTGATCGTGGCCGCGGAGACGGGGTCGACGGCCTCGAAGGGCTCGTCCAGGACGAGCAGGCGGGGCGCGTGCAGGAGGGCGACGGCCAGGCCGATCTTCTTGCGCATGCCCGTGGAGTACTCGATGACCAGGGTCCGCTCCGCGGAGTCGAGCTCCAGGATCTGGAGGAGCTCCTCGGTGCGCTCGGCGACGACGTCGGGCTCGATGCCGCGCAGCAGGCCGAGGTAGGTGAGGACCTCGCGGCCGGTCAGCCGTTCCGGCATGGCGTTGCCGTCGGGCAGCACGCCGATCAGGCCCTTTGCCCGTACGGTGTCACGCCAGACGTCCACGCCGAAGATCTCGGCGCTGCCGGAGTCGGGGCGGAGCAGGCCGACGGCCATGGCCAGGGTGGTGGTCTTGCCGGCGCCGTTGGGGCCGACCAGGCCGTAGAAGGATCCGGCGGGGACGGTCAAATCGATGTCGTCGACGGCCAGGTGGTCGCCGAAGGCTTTGCGGAGTCCGGTGGTGCGGAGGGCGGGCTCCCGGTTTGTTGGCATGCCTAGAGAATCGCGCGAGGGCGAGGGGTGACGGATCGTCCGGGCGGGGAGCGAGATGGTGGATTCCGGCATCAACCGATCGGTTGATGCCGGAACGTGGTCGGTCAGCCCGGCCGGCGGGCGTACGCGATCCGCCTCGCCGGCCGCCAACCGGCCACCAGGACGCCCGCCAGCAGGAGTTCGGCGAGGTCGCCGCCGTAGTACATGATCTCGGCGCCGCCGGTCCGCTGCGCGGCGGGCACCGGCAGGTCCACCCAGAGCCCGGCGTACATGAGCTGGGAGAGGCCGGCGTGGGCCGCGACGGCCACGCCCAGCACGACCAGCCGCGCCGGCACCGAGGGGCGGCGCGGCGCGGGGTCCGGCCCGGCGATCGCCCACGCGAACAGGTATCCCGCCAGCAGGGAGTGCACGAGCACCAGCTCGTGCAGCCACGGCGTGACCGTGGCGGCGCGGTAGAGCGGCGTGCAGTAGAGCACGATCACCCCGCCGGTGCTCAGCACGAGCGCGGTGACCGGGTGCGACAGCAGGTGCGGCACGCGGGCACGCAGCAGCCTGCCGAGCCGGCGCGCGTACGGGCGGGGCAGCGCGCGCAGGAGCAGGGTCACCGGCGCGCCGAGCACCAGCCCCAGCGGCGCGAGCATGGCCACCAGCAGGTGCTGCGTCATGTGCCCGCGGAAGTCGGCGGCGGCGTACGCGGCGAGCGGCCCGGTGAGCGCGAACGCGGCGAGCGCCGCCCCGCCGGTGAACGCCGCCGTCCGCCACCGGCTCCAGCCCGGCGTCCGCGCCGCCGCCACGAGATAGCAGCCGGCGAGCAGCACCGGCCCGATGGCGGCGAGAGTGGCGACGTGCTCGTGCTGGTGCGTCACCGCAGGGGGCCGTCCGCCGTACCTGGCTCACACAGGTCGACGACCCGCGCCCCGCGTTGCAGGCCCCAGCCGCCCGCCACGAGCAGCGCGCCGAACAGCAGGAACCCGAGGTCCCACGCGAGCTGTCCCGGCCCGGTCCGTACGTGGTGGATGCCCAGCAGGTGGTGGTCCACGACGCCCTCGACCAGGTTGAACAGCCCCCACCCCACGAGCACCCAGCCCCACAGCGCCCGCGAGCGCCACACCCGCCCGCGCGAGGCGGTGACGCGGGAGTACAGCAGCCCGAGGCCGGCCAGCACCGCGATCCAGGTGAAGGTGTGGAACAGGCCGTCCCAGAGGGTGTTCATCCGGAGCCCGGGCACGGTGGTCACCGGATAGTCGCGCACGCCGATGTTGTCGGTGTCCGTGCTGCTCAGCATGTGGTGCCACTGCAGGATCTGGTGCAGCAGGATCCCGTCGACGAACCCGCCCAGCCCGATGCCGAGCACCACGCCGGGCAGCGCGATGCGCCGCTGGTCGTCGCCGGCCGTTCTCTCCTCTGCCATGGCGCCCGCCTACCCCACGGGCGGCGGCTCACGCCACAGGAGGCTCGACCGGCTCACCGAACGCGGGCATCCCGACGAGCCCCATCAGCCGGCTCATCTGGTGCGGGACGTCACGGACGACCGCGCGGGCCGAGGCGGCGAAGGCCGCGAGCGCCCGCAGGCCGGTGACGTCGGTGAAGCTCACCCCGCCGACGTCGACGACCAGCTCGTCGTCGATCCGCCCGGCCTGCTCCAGCGTGCGCCGCAGCTCGGCGGCGTTGCCGCGGTCGATCTCGCCGACGACCCGGACCAGCGAGGGGCCGGGACGGACGGTGCAGGTGACGCGGAGAAGAGGATCGACGTGGAGCAGGTGCTCGGCGACTCCGCTCTCGTCGTGCCCGGTCGCGGCCGGCCGCGTGGGCGCCCGGAGCGGATGCAGCACCTGCGTCATCACTGCCTCCTCGCCCGCGTCGTGGGACCGGGGGACCCCGGCGGTTCCACGGTAACCGCGACGAAGAATACACGAATTACTTTTCCGTAGAAAATCTTCGCCGATTCCGGCCGGTGGCCCGGGACAGTCGCCCCGGCATAGGGTCTGGGACGTGATCGATGATCGGACGGCGCCGCTGGCCGGGCTGTGGGTGGTCGAGCTGTCGAGCTTCGTCGCCGCGCCGCTCGGCGGGATGACGCTGGCGCAGCTCGGCGCGGACGTCGTACGGGTGGATCCGATCGGCGGCGGCCCCGACCTCGGGCGCTGGCCGCTCGCGCCCTCCGGCCGGAGCCTCTACTGGGCGGGGCTCAACAAGGGCAAGCGCTCGCTCACCGTGGATCTGCGCTCGGCGCGTGGCCGCGAGCTGGTCGCCGGGCTCGCCGCCGCGGCCGGCACGCTGGTGACCAACGCGCCGCCGCGGCCGGGGCTGACGTACGAGGAGCTGCGGGAGCGGCGGCCCGACCTGGTGTACGCGCGGCTGCTCGGCCACCGCGACGGCCGCAGCGCCGTGGACTACACGGTCAACGCCGAGCTGGGCTTCCCGTACGCGACCGGCCCCGAACGGCACGACGGGCCGGTCAACCACGTGCTGCCCGCCTGGGACGTGGCGTGCGGCCTCTACCTGGCGATCGGCCTGCTGGCGGCCGAGCGGCGGCGGGCGGCGACCGGAGAGGGCCGGCACGTGGAGCTCGCCCTGCACGACGTGGCCCTCGCCACCGCCGGCAACCTCGGCTACCTGGCACAGGCCCAGCTCGGCGAGGCCCGGCCGCGCATCGGCAACGACCTGTACGGCGACTTCGGCCGCGACTTCGCCACCGCCGACGGGCGGCGCGTCATGGTCGTCACGCTCACCGCGCGGCACTGGCGTGACCTGGTGGCGGTCACCGGGCTGGGGCGGGTCATGGCGGCGCTGGAGGAGGCGCTGCCGGCCGACTTCAGCCGCGACCGCGACCGCTACACGCACCGGGAGGCGCTGGCCGGGCTGCTCGCGCCGTGGTTCGCCGCGCGGACGGCGGCCGAGGCCGGCGAGGCGCTGGCGGGCACGTCGGTGCTGTGGTCGCACTACCGGACGTTCGCCGAGACGGCGACGGACCTGGCGCGGCACCCGCTGATGGCCGAGCTGGCGCAGCCGGGCGTCGGCCCGCACCTCGCGCCGGGGTCGCCGCTCGTGCTGGACGGCCGGCAGACCCCGCCGGAGCCCGCCCCCGAGCTGGGGGAGGACGCCGAGACGGTGCTGGGCGAGCTGCTGGACCTGCCGCCGTCGGAGGTCGCCACCTTGCGCGCGGACGGCGTCATCGGCTGAGCGGCGCGGCCGTCAGTCGCGCGGGGCGGCGTGAACGACTCAGCGCCGCGGGCCCCTCAGCCGGGCGGGGCGGCGGCCTCCTCGGTGATCCGCTTGAGGTGGGCGTTGCGGAGCAGGATGAGCCGGGCCAGGTAGCGGCGCAGCACCAGGACCTCCGCCACGACGCCGAGCGGCCCGGCGGGCGCGGCGAAGTCGACCACGTCCCGCATGACCGTCCCCTCCTCGTCGGGCGCGAGGACGAAGTGGTGCGCGTGCCGCCACCGCCGGAACGGGCCCGCGACCTGCTCGTCCATGAAGTACGCCGGCCGGTCGTAGCCACTGATCAGCGACGTCATCCGCCAGGGGACGCCGAAGTGCCGGGCCCGCCAGGTCACTCGGTCGCCGGGCCCGAGCAGGCCGGAGGTGACGCCGGCGACCGCCCGTTCGCGGGAGGCGGCCATCGAGGCGGTGTGGAGCTCGACCGACAGCGAGGTGTCGAAGACGAGCTCGGGCGGGGCGTGGATGAGGGTCACGACCTCGAAGCGCGATGACACGCCCAAGATGCTACGTTTCGCCCGCTTCGAGGGAGCACCCTGCGGCGGTGCTACGCTCCTCCTCGAACCGATCGGTACCATCCCAGGGAGCAACCGTGGCCGACCCCCTCATCACCGACCCCCTTGACGTGCCCGGCCCGCGCGCGGCCACGGTCCCGCTGACCGTCGGCAGCGCCGGCACGCCGCTGCCCGGCGTCCTGCACGTGCCCGCCGGGCCAGGCCCGCACCCCGTGCTGATCCTGCTGCACGGCTTCCCCGGCAACGAGCGCAACTTCGACCTGGCGCACGCCGCCCGCCGGGCCGGCTACGCGTCCCTGGTGTTCCACTACCGCGGCTCGTGGGGCGCCGGCGGATCCTGGTCCTGGGCGCACGTGCTGGAGGACGCGGCGGCGGCCGTGGCGGCGACGCGCGACCCCGCGACCGTCGCGGCCTGGCGCCTGGACCCCGACCGGCTGGCCGTGGTCGGGCACAGCGCGGGCGGGTTCGCCGCGCTCATGACCGCGGCCGCGCTGCCGTCGGTGGCCGCCGCCGGGTCGATCGCGGGCTTCGACTTCGGGGCGGCCGCCGCCGCCTGCCGCGCCGACCCCGCGCTCGCCGCCGCCTACGTCGAGGCGTGGCGGGACGAACTGCTGCCCCTCGCCGGCACCAGTGCCGAGGACCTGGTGGCCGAGATGCTGGCGGCCGGCGACGCCTACCGCCTGGCCGGCCTCGCCGACCGGCTCGCGGGACGCCCGGTCCTGCTCGTCGGCGCGGGCCTGGACACCGTCGCGCCGCCCGAGGCCCACCACCTGCCCCTGGTCGAGGCGTACGCGGCCCAACCCGGCAGCCTCCTCGAACACCTCGTTCTCGACACCGACCACGCCCTCGCCGACCAGCGGGTGGCGCTGGCCCGCACGCTGATCGGCTTCCTCGACCGGCGGCTCGGATGACGCCGTTTCCGGCTGATTCAACGCTGAGTGCGCGGGTAGTTGCGGAAAGTGAACATGCGAACCATCGCCGTTGCCGTGTCCCTGGCGGCCCTGACCGCCGGATGCACGGTGGCGACCATCGACACCGCGCAGCACGCGTCCCAGAACGACGGCGCCAACGGCGACGCGAGCCAGACCCTCCACCTGCGCAACGTGTTCCTGCTCAGCGCCACCGACCCGGCCGTGCCCTCCCAGCAGAACTACCTGTACGGAGTGCTCATCAACAACGGGCACCAGCCGGCCCAGCTCGAACGGATCACCCCGGAAGGGGGCGGCTCGGTGCAGCTGCCCGGGCCCGTCACCGTGCGGCCGCTCCAGCCCGTCGGCACCGGCGAGCAGCCCATCGCCACGGTGACCGGGGTGAGCGGCGGCACGGTGCCGATGACGTTCACCTTCACCGGAGCCTCGCCGGTGCGGCTGAATGTGCCGGTCATGGAGCGGGCCGGATCGTACGCCCACCTGACGCCGCCGCCCGGCGGCCCTGCCGCTCCGGCGGCCTCACCCACCCCCTGACCCGCCACCGGCCATTGACTTGTCGGGCGGAAGGTCGCAGACTCGGGCAACCAGCCACGACCCGATCAGCATCACAGAGATCGGGACGGCGGGCACGAACGTCACCGGGGAGACGGCGGCCGGTCGCAGGGGCAGGTCACGCGAGGCGAGGTCCGCGCCGGCTGCGGGGCGCGCACACCCACCCCGCCACACCCTGCCCCTGCACCATCGCGGCGCCCCCTCACCATTGCCCACGCGCGGGCGTGAACCGCTCTATACAGTTAACCAAGCGCTTGCTACGCTCCGCCCATGGTGCCCACCGTCATCTGGGGGACCGGCAACATCGGCCGCGCCGCCATCCGCGCCGTCGAGGCGCATCCCGGCCTTGAGCTGGCCGCCGTCCTCGTCCACGACCCCGACAAAGCCGGCCGCGACGCCGGCCCCCTGAGCGGCCTCGGCCACGACCTCGGCGTGGCGGCGACCACCGACGTGGACGCCGTCCTCGCCGCCGCCCCCCGCGCGGTCGTCTACGCCGCCTCCGGCGACATCCGCCCCGACGACGCGCTGACCGACGTCCTGCGCGCGGTCCGCGCCGGCGCCGTCGTCGTCACCCCGTCCCTCTACGCCCTGTACGACCAGCGCAACGCCCCGCCCGAGCTGCGCGCCCGGGTGCTGGCCGCGATCGAGGAGGGCGGCGGCTCGCTGTTCGTGTCGGGGGTGGACCCCGGCTGGGGCAACGACGTCCTGCCGCTGCTGATCAGCGGTCTCGGCGCCACCGTGGACGCCGTACGCTGCCAGGAGATCTTCGACTACACCGCCTACGACCAGCCCGACTCTGTCCGCTACCTGGTCGGCATGGGCCAGCCGATGGACTACGAGCCGCCGATGATCGCCCCCACCGTCCCGGCCATGGTGTGGGGCGGCCAGGTACGGCTCATGGCCCGCGCCCTCGGCGTCGAGCTGGACGAGATCCGCGAGAGCGTCGAGCGCCGCCCCCTCGACGCGAGCGTCACGACGCCGGCCATGGGCGTGTTCGAGGCGGGCACGCAGGGCGCGCTCCGCTTCGAGGTGCAGGGCGTGGTGGAGGGCGAGGCGCGCATCGTCGTCGAGCACGTCACCCGCATCCATCCCTCCTGCGCCCCCGACTGGCCCGCGCCCCCGGCGGGCGGCGACGGCGCGCACCGGGTGATCATCGAGGGCAGCCCGCGCATCGAGGTGACGGTGGAGGCCACCGACGAGGGCGGCAACCGCGCCGCGGGCGGCAACGCGACCGCCGCCGGCCGCCTGGTGAACGCCATCGACTGGCTCACGGCGGCCGAGCCCGGCCTGTACGACGCACTCGACGTGCCGCTCCGCCCCGCGACGGGCCGACTCGGAAGGAAGCACCCGTGATCGTCGACATTCCCGAGGACAAGGACCCGATCGCGTACGTGTGGGGCGAGATGGTCCCCGGCATCGGCCCCGCCGCCGCGGGCTTCTCCCTGGCCGTGTACGCGCACACCACGCTGGGCCTGCGTGAGTTCGAGGCGGCCAGGCTGCGGATCGCCCAGCTCAACGGGTGCGCGTTCTGCCTGGACTGGCGGACCGAGCGGGACGGCGAGAAGGTCGAGGACGGCTTCCTGGACGCGCTGGCCGAGTGGCGCACCACGGACGCCTTCGACGAGCGCACCCGCCTGGCCGCCGAGTACGCCGAGCGCTACGCCCTCGACCACCACGGCCTGGACGAGGAGTTCTGGGCCCGGATGACGGCCCGTTACAGCCAGGCCGAGATCGTCGAGCTGAGCATGTGCATCGGCTCCTGGTGGGCCTTCGGCCGGCTCAACCGGGTGCTCGGCCTGGACACCGCGTGCGTGCTTCCCGGCGCCGGACGGTCCCCCGCCGGCGAGCGTCGTCGAGAGAAGTGAGGAACCCCCCATGAACGACGCCTCCTCCTTACGCCCCTCCTCCGACCTTCGGCTGACCCGACGCGGGTTCATCGCCGGCACCGGCGCCGCGGTCGTCCTGGGCGGGGCCGCCCCCGCGCGGGCGGCCGCCGCCGGGCCGATCGCGGACGGCGCCCATGTCCCGGTCCTGGTCATCGGCACCGGCTACGGTGGCGCGGTCGCCGCGCTCCGCCTGGCCCAGGCCGGCGTGGACGTCCACATGGTGGAGATGGGGATGGCCTGGGACACGCCGGGCACCGACGGCAAGATCTTCTGCAACACCCGCGAGCCCGACTACCGGTCGTACTGGCTGCGCACCCGTACGAAGGCGCCGCTCAACTACTTCCTCGGCTTCCCCATCGACCGCGACATCCCCCGCTACACCGGCGTGCTCGACGCTGAGGAGTTCGCCGGGATCACCGTCTACCAGGGCCGCGGCGTCGGCGGCGGCTCGCTGGTGAACGGCGGCATGGCGGTCACCCCCAAGCGGGAGAACTTCGCCTCTGTCCTCCCCACGGTGAACGCGGCCGAGATGTACGACGTCTACTACCCGCGCGCCAACGCCGGGCTCGGCGTCGGCACCATCGACCCGGCCTGGTTCGAGTCCACCGCCTACTACCAGTACGCCAGGGTCGGCAGGAAGCACGCCCAGCGGTCCGGGTTCCCGTTCGTCTTCGTCCCGGACGTCTACGACTGGAACTACATGAAGCAGGAGGAGGCCGGCACCGTGCCCAAGTCGGCGCTGGCCGCCGAGATCCTCTACGGCAACAACGCCGGCAAGAAGTCGCTGCAGAAGACGTACCTGGCGCAGGCGAAGGCGACCGGCCGGGTGGCGATCTCGCCGCTGCACCGCGTCACGTCGGTCGCCCCGGCCGGCCCCGGCCGGTACGCGGTGACGATCGAGCAGCTCGGCACCTCCGGCGCGGTCACCGCCACCAAGACGGTCACCGCCGACCGGGTCTTCTTCGCCGCGGGCAGCGTCGGCACCAGCAAGCTGCTGGTCAAGCTCAAGGCCACCGGCGTTCTGCCGGGCCTGAACGGCGAGGTCGGCAAGGGCTGGGGCGACAACGGCAACGTCATGTGCGGCCGGGCGAACCACCTGTGGGACCCGACCGGCGACCGGCAGTCGGCGATCCCGTGCGCGGGCATCGACAACTGGGCGGCCGGAGGCGCGTTCGCCGAGGTCGCGCCGCTGCCGACGGGGATCGAGACGTTCGCCTCCTTCTACCTGTCGATCACCCGCAACCCGAACCGCGCCGAGTTCACCTGGAACGCCGCGGCCGGCCGGGTGGACCTGAGCTGGCAGACGGCGTGGAAGCAGCCGTCCATCGACATGGCCAAGACGATCTTCGACAAGATCAACTCCAAGGAAGGAACGATCTACCGGACCGACCTGTTCGGCGTCTACAAGGTCTGGGGGGATCACCTGACGTACCATCCGCTGGGCGGCGCGGTGCTCGGCCGGGCCACCGACAACTACGGCCGCCTGTCCGGCCATCCCGGTCTCTACGTCATCGACGGGGCGCTGATCCCCGGCAACACGACCGTCAACCCGTTCGTCACCATCACGGCGCTGGCCGAGCGGAACATCGAACGCATCATCGCCACGGACCTCTGACCACGGACAGACGTCCGTAGGCCGACCGGCCGTGACGCCCCCTGCTCGCCGTACCCCGTGACCGCGGCTGGGACGGGCAGTTTCCCGCCCGCCCCAGCCGCCGCTGTGCGGACAACCCGCCACGACGGTCTAGAGTCGGAGCGGCGGGATCAGAGCAGGGAGGGCGTTCACATGGCACGTGCTGACACCGGCCCCGACTTCATCGAGGCGCTGGCCCGCGGCCTCGACGTGATCAGGGCGTTCCAGCCGGGCCGGCCGGTCATGTCCCTGACCGAGGTGGCCACGGCGGCCGGCCTCGCCCGGCCCACCGCCCGCCGCATCCTGCTCACCCTCCAGGAGCTCGGCTACGCGCGCAGCGAGGCGGGCGGCTACGCGCTCACGCCCCGCGTGCTGGAGCTCGGCGTCTCCTACGTGCGCTCGATGGGCCTGTGGGAGGTGGCCAGGCCGCACATGGAGCGGCTGGTGGCGCAGACCCGCGAGTCCTGCTCGATCGCCCAGCTCGACGGCTCCGACATCGTGTACGTCGCCCGCGTCGCCGTCCCCAAGATCGTCACTTTGTCCGTGCAGATCGGCACCCGCTTCCCGGCCCTGCAGACGTCCCTGGGCAAGGTCCTGCTGGCCGCCCTGCCGCCGGACGAGGTGGACCGGGTGCTGGCCGAGCCGAGCCGGTCCGGCGTCGAGCCGCGCTGGCGGCCCGGCCCCGCCGAGCGGGACGCCGCGCTGCGGGAGGTCCGCGCCAAGGGCTGGGCGATCACGGACGAGGAGCTGGCCCTCGGCATCCGCAGCGTGGCCGCGCCGCTGCGCGACGGACTCGGCAACGTCATCGCGGCGCTCAACGTCAACGCCCACGCCGCCGAGACCTCGGTGGAGCGCCTGTCCGACGAGCACCTGCCGCTGCTGCTGCGGACGGCGAGCGCGATCAGCGCCGACTGGGCGGCGTACGAGACGGTCCCGCACGTCACGATGACCTCGTGACCCCGCCGGCTTTGTCGCGGGCGGTGGAGCACTACCTGTCCGTCGCCGACCGCCTGGCTCCGGGGCTGGTCACCGGCTGCTACGTCGTCGGCTCGGCCGCGCTCGGCGACTGGCGGCCGGACGTGAGCGACATCGACGTGGTCGCCGTCGTGGGCGCCGTCGTGGGCGGGGCGGCCGGCGAGCGGGAGCTGCGGCGGCTGTCGCTGCTGCACAAGCTGGGCAACCTGCGGGCCGCCGGGCGGGCGCTCGCGCGCCGGCAGCCGCACCTGCCCGGCACGGTCAACGCCGTCTTCGTCGCCGCCGGCGACCTGGGCGAACCGGTGACCAGGATCCGGCCGGTGGCCTCGCACAGCGGGCCGTCGTTCCGGCGCGGGCAGGGGTTCGACGTCAACCCGGTGATGTGGACGGTGCTCCGCGAACGCGGCATCGCGGTGCGCGGGCCCGCCCCGGCCACGCTGGGTCTCGACCCGGAGCCTTCGTTGCTCCGTTCCTGGACCCTCGACCAGCTCCGCGGCCACTGGGCCCGCTACGCGGCGCGGGCGCTCTCCGCCCGGCCGCCGCGCAGGCGGCTGCAGTCGCCCTACCGGCTGGCGCTGGCGTACGCGCTGTCGCCGCCCCGGCTGCACCGTACGGTGGTGACCGGCGAGGTGATCTCGAAGGAGGAGGCGGGGGCGTACGCGCTGGACACCTTCGACACCCGCTGGCACCCCCTCCTCCAACTCGCCCTCGCCCACCGCCGCAGCGTCCCCGGCCCCGCCCTCGACCCGTCCCAGGTCCCCCGCCTGACCGGCGAGTTCATTCAAGAGGTGATCGCCACCGCACCTCCGGACGTCAGGGAGTAAGGACCAGGCGGCCGGAGGTGGTGCCGGTGGACTGGCGGTGCCAGGCGTCCGGGGCATCCGTCAGGGGGACGCGTTCGTGGGCGACGTGGAGGCGGCCCTCCAGCGCCAGTGAGGCCACGTGGCCCATCGCCGCCGCCCGTTGCTCGCCCGTCAGCTCGTTGTTGGTGTAGCCGAGGATCCGCAGGGACCGGCCGCGCAGGGTGGAGGAGTCGAGCGGGGACGTCTCCCCCGCCGAGCCGCCCAGGTTGACCAGCCGCCCGCCGGCCCGCAGCGTACGGGCGGCGGCCGCGGCCGGGACGCCGTACAGCGGGTCGAGGACCAGGTCCACGGGGCCGTCGCAGGCGGCGGCGAGGCGGGCGGCCAGTCCGGCGACGTCGTCGCCGGGCTCCAGCGTGACGACGGCGTCGGCGCCCGCCTTGGCGGCGCGTTCGCGGGCGGCGGCCGAGCGCGCGGCGGCGACGACCCGGCGGGCGCCGTGCACGCGGGCCAGTTGCACGGCCGCCTGACCGACCGCTCCCCCGGCCCCCAGGACGAGCACCTGCTCCCCCGCCGCCAGCTCGCCCCGCCAGGTCAGCGCCTGGTACGCGGCCACGGCCGACAGCCCGAGCGCGGCCACCGCGACCGGGTCGGCTCCGGCGGGCAGCTCGACCAGGTCCGCGGCCGGCACGCGGGCCAGCTCGGCCATGCTGCCGTCGCCCGGCGCCATCCCGGCCCGCGTCGGGAACCACACGAGCCGCCCGTCGCCGGCGAGCGTGCCGACGCCCTGCACGCCGGGCACGTACGGCGTCGCCGGCGTCCCGAAGTACGACGTCCCGCTCGCGCACAGCAGGTCGAGCGGGGTGATGGGCGCGGCGAGCACCCGGACCAGCGGCTCGTCAGGCCCCGGTTCGGGGTCGGGGCACTCGGCGACGACGGGCGGCTCGCCGCACGTCACGATCCGCGCGGCTCGCATCGCGCATCCCTTCGCTCAGGTGGATATGTCTGGATACGGGAGGCTGTACCCGGACAACCTCTGCGCATACTCCAGCTGGAACCCCAGCGGTTCCGCGTAGTCCCGCTCGAACATCGCGATGAACAGCGTCAGCGTCAGGAACGGATGCGCCCCCAGCTCGAACAGCTTCGGGTAGTCGTGCGTGGCCAGCGCCTCCCGTTCGGTTTCGTCGAAGCTCAGCCAGGTCGAGCGCTCGTCCAGGTGCGAGCCGAGGATGCGGCCCGCCTCCTCGGCCTCCCACCACTCGACGGTGGCCCGCGGCTCCTCGCGGTAGCGTTCGACCAGCTCGGGATCGCGATCGACGGTGAACAGGAACTTGTCGAGCAGATACTTGCTCATGCGCGGCCGCCTCCGTCCGGATACCAGGTGAAGTACGCCTCCATGGTGTGGAACAGGTCGTAGGTGTCGGTGTAGTCGGCCTTGCGGCCCTCACCCGCGACCCCCATCATCAGCATGAAGTCCATGAAGCCGTGGGTGGCGTTGCCGGGGTTCCACAGGCTGTCGAGGGTGACCTCCGACAGGCAGCCCTCCAGGTCGCCCGTGGAGATCCACTCGACGGCCTTGCGGTCGAACTCGGGGTCGGGGCCGTGCGGCCCGAACTGGCGCGGCCCGCCGAGCTCCAGCGACAGGTGGCCGGTGCCGATGACGGCGACCCTGCGGTCGTCCGGCCACGACTCGATCAGCTCCCTGATGGCCTGCCCGAGCTGCACGAAGCGTTTGGGCTGCGGCAGCGGCGGGGCGAAGATGTTGGTGTAGACGGGCACGATCGGCAGGTCGTTCTGCGGGCGCAGGGTGATGATCGGGCACGTGATCGAGTGGTCGATCCGCAACTCGTTGGAGAAGGCCAGGTCGAAGCCGAGGTCGAGGCCGCCGCGCAGGAGGTGGGCCGACAGGTCCTCCTCGCCCTGGCAGGTCATCCGGGGCAGGCCGAACTCGCGTTCCTCGTTGTACCAGTTGGCATCGTAGAAGGGCGCCTTGCCGACCAGGAACTGCGGCATGTTGTCCAGCCACAGCTGGTGGAAGTGGTCGGAGCCCACCATGACGAGCACGTCCGGGTTCGCCCTGGTCAGGGTCTCGCGGAAGGCCATGACCTTGCGGACCCACTCGTCGGCGAACGGCGGCCGGTCGGCGCCGGTCGCCGTGGACGCCCGGTAGTAGAAGGGATGGTGGGTGGACGCGATGACCGCGACGAGCTCAGCCATGCAGACCTCCGTCGGCGTACGGCTCGGGGGGGATGGACCGGTTGTTGAGGTCCACGGACAGGAAGATGTCGCCCGCCACGGGGTTGCGCAGCTCCTCGGCGAGCTGCCCGATGAGCCCGGCGGTCCGCGCCAGCAGGGCGAAGGCGCGCAGCAGCTCCAGCGGCAGGCCGAGGTCGGCGAGCGCGGCCCCGCACACCCCGGCGCCGTTCAGCGGCAGCGTCCGGCCGAGCACCTGGGGGTGGACCCGGCCGACGGCGGCGAACAGCGACAGGTGCGGGCCCACCAGGCCCTCCTCGGCGGCGATGGCGAACAGCCGGGGCGTGCGCGGGTCGCCGTCCTTGTGCACGTGGTGGCCGAGGCCGGGGATGAGCTCGCGGCGCTCCCTGCGGGCGCGTACGGTCTCCAGCGCGAGCGCGTCCCACCCGGCGTCGTCGGCCGGCAGCGGCCCTTCGCAGGATCGCAGCACCTCGGCGAGGAACCGGCCGCAGTCCTCGGTGACGCCGAGGAAGCGCGAGCCGCCGCCGAGCAGCCCGGCCGCCAGCGCCCCCTGCACGGAGTCCGGCGCCGACAGGTACGTCAACCGCGTCACGATCGCGGTCGGCGTGAACCCGTGGTCGGCCAGGGCGGCGAGCACCGCCTCGAACACGCGGGCCTCGCCCGCCGTGGGCCGGCGCTGCGCGGCCAGCCAGAACGCCAGCTCGCCGAAGCCCACGTGGCCCATGACGTCCTCGGCGAGGTCCTGCCCGAGCAGGGTGATCGTCGTCGGCGACGACGCCCCGAGCGCCGTCGGATAGTCGCGGTCGCGCCCGCTCACGTGGTCGCGCCCGCTCACGGCTTCTCCCCTCCGAGCGGCCGGTCCGGGCCGGCCAGCCAGGCGCGCAGCTCCGCGCCGTGCTCGTCGAGCTCGGGCGGCGGCAGCGGGTAGCGGGCCGGCGTGGCGGAGAAGCGGATGGGGTGGCGGGTGGTCGGCACCGCCCGCTCGCCCTCGCCCACCTCGACGACGGGGTCCAGCCCGAACCGCTCGGCCATGGCGAAGCCGCCGTCGATGGTCTGGATCGGCCCGCTCGGCACCCCGGCCTCGACCAGCAGCTCGAACCACTCGACCGCGCCCTTGGCGGCCAGCGCCGCGACCAGGATCGGCCGGAGCTCCTCGCGGCGGGCGGTGCGGTCGGCGTTGCGGGCGAAGCGCGGGTCGTCGGCGGTCTCCGGGATGCCGAGCACCTCGCACAGCTTCCGGAACTGGCCGTCGTTGGCGGCGGCGACGATGAGGTCGTCGTCGGCGGTCGGCAGCGGCTCGTACGGGAACACGCTCGGGTGCGCGTTGCCCATCCGGTACGGCACGACGCCGCCCGCCACGTACGCGGAGCTGTGGTTGACCAGCCCCGTGAGGGCCGAGGACAGCAGGTTGACCTCGACGTGCTGCCCCTCCCCCGTGGCCTCGCGGTGGCGGAGCGCGGCGAGGATGCCGATCACCGCGTGGTTGCCGGCCATGACGTCGAAGACGGAGATCCCGGCCCGGTAGGGCGGCCCGTCGGGCTCGCCGGTCAGGCTCATCAGGCCGGACATGGCCTGCACCATGAGGTCGTAGCCGGGCACCCGGGCGCCGGGTCCTGAGCCGAAGCCGCTGATGGAGGCGTAGACGACGCGGGGGTTGGCGGCGCTCACGGCGGCGTGGTCGAGGCCGTACTTCGCCAGGCCGCCCGGCCGGAAGTTCTCGATGAGGACGTCGGCGCGCCGGGCCAGCTCGCGGGCCGCGGCCGCGTCGTCCGGGTCGCGCAGGTCGAGCGCGATGGAGCGCTTGCCGCGGTTGACGCCGAGATAGTACGTCGAGGTTTCGCCCCGCACCGGCGGCGTCCAGCTCCGGGTGTCGTCGCCCTGCGGGCCCTCGACCTTGACGACGTCGGCGCCCAGGTCGGCCAGCAGCATGGTGGCGTAGGGCCCGGCCAGGACGCGGGAGAAGTCGGCCACCAGCACGCCCGTGAGCGGTCCGGCCCCGTCGTCCACCATCAGTCTCCCTCCGTTGTACGGACAGTTGTCCGCAACCGGGATTCTGGCACATCCGGCCCCCAACGGCATAGGCCCTTGACAGCCGAACGGCCGATCGTAGAGTTACGGCGAGCAGCATGACCGTGTAGCGGACAACCGTTCGGAAGATCTAGGAGCTCAGGATGAGCGAGCGGAACGAAGCCGGGGCCGGACGGCCCGTACTGCTGCGCGGCGGCACCGTGCTGCCCATGGAGGGCGCCCGCACGGTGCTGGAGGACACCGACGTCCTGGTGACCGGCGACCGGATCGCCGAGGTCGGCCCCGGCCTGCGGGCGCCGGACGACGCCCTGGTCATCGACGCCACCGGCGGCATCGTGATGCCCGGCATGATCGACACCCACCGGCACATGTGGCAGACCGCGCTGCGCGGCTACGGCGCCGACTGGACGCTCACCCAGTACTTCGTCTGGTTCTACCTGGAGCACGGCAAGCTGTTCCGGCCGCAGGACGTGCACGCGGGCAACGTGCTGGCCGCGATCGAGGCGCTGGACGCCGGCGTCACCACCGTCGTCGACTGGTCGCACGGGCTGCGCACGGTCGAGCACGCCGACGCCGCCGTGGACGCGCTGCGCTCGGTGCCGGGCCGCTACGTGCTCGCGTACGGCAACATCCAGCAGCCGCCCGCCGAGTGGACCGCCGCACCCGAGTTCCGCGACTTCGTCCGCCGCCGGATCACCGGCGACGACCTGCTGGGCTTCCAGCTCGCCTTCGACGTGCTGGGCGACCCGGCCTTCCCGGAGCGGGCCGCCTTCGAGGTGGCCCGCGAGCTCGGCGTCGCGGTCACCACCCACGCCGGCGTGTGGGGCGCGACCAGCGACGAGGGCATCCGGCTCATGCACGAGCACGGCTTCATGACCCCCGAGACGATCTACGTGCACGCCGCCTCGCTGTCGGCCGACTCCTACCACCGCATCGCGGCCACCGGCGGCTCGGTGTCGGTCTCGACGGAGAGCGAGCAGAGCGCGGGCCAGGGCTACCCGCCCACGTGGGCGCTGCGCGCGCACGGCATCCCGGTCTCGCTGTCCATGGACACCAGCGTCTGGTGGAGCGGCGACCTGTTCTCCGCCATGCGCGCCACGCTCGGCGCCGACCGCTCGCGCGAGCACCTGGAGGCGCACGCCAACGGCGACACCGTCACCCACGCCGGCCTCCGCGCCGACCAGGTCGTGGAGTGGGCCACCAGGGGCGGCGCCCGCGCGCTCGGCCGCGACGACCTCGGCGTGGTGGCCGCGGGCAGGAAGGCCGACCTCGTGCTGATCAAGAACGACCGCTCGCCGGTGTCGTTCCCGGTGCTCAACCCGTTCGGGCACGTGGCGTTCCAGGCGCAGCGCGGCGACGTGCACACCGTCCTGGTGAACGGGCGGGTGGTCAAGCACGAGCACGAGCTGGTCGGCGTCGACCTCGCCGCCGCCCGCCGCCAGGTCGAGGACACCGTCGCCTACCTGCGGGCCGAGATGGGCGAGGAGGCGTGGCGGCAGGGCATGAACCCGGACATCCCCGAGACGAAGATCCTCGACAACCCGTACACGTACACGGACTACCGCAGCGACGCCACCCATCGCCTCTGACGGGAGACCTCAGTCGTCGGGGTGGTGCAGCGGCAGCAGCACGCGGAACGTCGTCCCCCCGCCCGGCGCGCCGCCGGCCTCGATCCGGCCCTGGTGTGCGCTCACCAGCGCGGCGGCGATGGCGAGGCCGAGACCGGTGCCGCCGTGGTGCCGCGCGCGGCTGGGGTCGGCGCGGTAGAACCGGTCGAACACGTACGGCAGGTGCTCGGGGTCGATACCCGGGCCCTCGTCGCGCACCTCGACCAGCGCGGCCTCGACGTCCGGCGCGGGACCGTCACCCGAGCGCGCCACGTCCTCCGGCGGAGGCCCGGCCGCGGCCCGGCGCTCGACCCGCACCAGGACCGGAGTGCCCGCGGCGGTGTGGGTCATGGCGTTGCCGACCAGGTTCGCGATGACCTGGTGCAGCCGGTGCTCGTCGCCGAGCACGAACACCGGCTCGTCGGAGACGGCGAGCCGGATCGGCCGGTCACGCTCGCGCGCCTGCGCCGCGTGCACCACGTCGCCGGCCAGCACGCGCAGGTCCACGGCGGCCGGCTCCAGCGCGGGCTCGCGGTCCAGGCGGGCCAGCAGCAGCATGTCCTCGACCAGCACGCCCATCCGCTCGGCCTCGCCCTCGATGCGGCGCAGCAGCCGCTCGACGGCCGGGTCACGCGGGGCCTGGCCGTGCTGGTAGAGCTCGGCGAAGCCGCGGATCGAGGTGAGCGGCGTGCGCAGCTCGTGGGAGGCGTCGGCGACGAAGCGGCGCAGCCGCTCTTCCGAACTCTCGCGCTCGCGCAGGGCGCTGGCCAGGCGTTCGAGCATGGTGTTGAGCGCGCGGCCGAGCCGCCCGGTCTCGGTGCGCGGGTCGGTGTCGCCGACCCGGCGGTCGATCTCCCCGGCGGCGATGGCCTCGGCGGTCCGCTCCATCCTGGTCAGCGGGCGCAGCCCGAGCCGTACGACGGCCAGCGCGACCGCGCCGAGCAGGGCCAGCACCAGCACGCCCGCGACCAGCTCGATGACGAGGAACTGCCGCACCGTGGCCCGGCCGGGCTCCAGCGACATGGCCACCGTCACCCGGCCGCCGTCCGGCAGGCCCCTGATCAGCACCCGCCAGTCGCCGGTGCCGTCCCGCCCCGCGACGGTGACCGCGCCCGCCGGCGGCCGCGCGACCAGCCCGGCGGGGACGTCCGGCCGGTCGGCGACCCCGCCGGGCAGCTCGCGGAGCAGCAGCCCCGAGGGGGCGTAGAAGCTGATCCTGAACTGGGTGGGCAGCTCCACGTCGCCGGGGCGGGCGGACGGCGGCACGGGCGGCGGCATCGGCGGCGGGCGGAAGGCGAAGGACCGGACGGTCTCGGCGAGCTGCGCGTCCACCCGCGACAGCAGCGACCGGTCGAGCAGCAGCACCCCGGCCGCCGCGAACACCGCCAGCCCGGCCGCGCACAACCCGAGCAGCGCGGCCAGCAGCCGGTGCCGCAACGGCCAGGCGCCCCGCGCCGCTCTCACGACGTCCCCTGCGGACCTTGGAGGCGATAGCCGACGCCGCGCAGCGTGTGGATGAGCGGCGGCCCGTCCCGGTCGATCTTGCGGCGCAGGTAGCTGATGTAGGACTCGACGATGCGGCTGTCGCCGTCGAAGGAGTACTCCCACACCCGGTCGAGGATCTGCGCCTTGCTGACCACCCGCTCGGCGTTGATCATCAGGTAGCGGAGCAGGCTGAACTCGGTGGGCGAGAGATGGATCTGCCGCCCGGCCCGCCGCACGAGGTGGGCCTCCTCGTCGAGCTCCAGGTCGGCGTAGCGGAGCACGCCGTCGCCGCCCTGCTCCTCCGGCGGGCGGGCGCGGCGCAGGATGGCCCGGATGCGCAGCACCACCTCCTCCAGGCTGAACGGCTTGGTGACGTAGTCGTCGCCGCCCGCGGTCAGCCCCGCGATGCGGTCGGGGACGGCGTCCTTGGCGGTCAGGAACAGCACCAGCGGGCCGTCCGCCGCCGCGCGCAGCCGCCTGGCCACGGCGAAGCCGTCCAGGTCGGGCAGCATCACGTCGAGCACGAGCAGGTCGGGCCGTTCGCGCGCCACCGCCTCCAGCGCCTGCCGGCCGCAGGCGGCGGTCCTGACGGCGAAGCCGTTCAGCTCCAGCGCCTCGGACAGCAGGTCACGGATGTTCGGCTCGTCGTCGACGACCAGCACCTTCGCGGCGGGGGCGGCTCGGCTCATACCCCTGTTGTACTCAGGTCACCTGAGACGAATCTGAAGGCGGCTCTGAAGGCGGGGCCGTCGTCCGGCGGACGATCAGGGTCGGCGTGACGGAGAAGCGCACCGACGACGTACGGCCACCGATGCGTTCGAGCAGCAGCCGCCCGGCGGTCCTGCCCATCATGACGCCGTCCTGGTCGACGGTGGTGAGCGCGATGTGCGCGAGCCCGGCCGAGCGGGTGTTGTCGTAGCCGGCGAGCGAGACGTCGGCGGGGACGGCCAGGCCCGTCTCGTGCAGCGCGGCGAGCGCGCCGAAGGCCGCGAGGTCGGCGCCGGCGAAGACGGCGGTGGGCCGCGGGTCGCGGCCCAGCAGCTCCTGCATGCCCCGGTGGCCGCCGTCCTCGGTGTAGGAGGTGGTGGCGACGGCGATCTCGGCGGCCAGGCCGTGCTCGGTCATGACCCGCCGGTAGGTGCGTTCCCTGATGATGTGCAGCGTCGTGGCGGGCCGGCCGCGGCCGGCGTCCCGCTGGCCGATGTGCGCGACCCGGCGGTGGCCGAGCCGGATCAGGTGCTCGACGACGAGCTCGGTGCCCGCCTCGTCGTCGTCGTTCACCGAGTCGTAGACGGTCGAGCGCTCGTGCGGGCCGAGCACGACGGTGGGCGTGCCCGCGGCCACCTCCTCCAGTCGTGACTTGGAGCTGAGCGGCGCGACCATGAGCATGCCGTCCACCTGCCGGTCGACCAGGGCGTCGACGGCGCGGCGCTCGGAGGCGTCGTCCCGGCCGCCCTGGACGATGATCGCCTGGTAGTCGGTGCCGCCGAGCTGTTCCGTGAGCCCGTCGAGGATCTCGGCGAAGAACGGGTTGCTGATGTGCGGCAGCAGCACGCCGATGGTGAACGTACGCCCGCGCATCGCCCGCGCCGCGTTGTGCGGCCGGTAGCCGAGCTCGTCGATGGCGGCCTGGACGCGCAGGCGCGTGGCGGGGCTGACGCCGTAGGCGTTGCGCAGCACCTTCGACACCGAGGTGGTGGAGACCCGGGCGTGGTCGGCGACGTCGGCGATCGTCACCCGGCGTCCGCGGCCACCGGTTTCTGCCATGCGCGCTCCTCCGCTCCGATCATGGGGAACGTTACCCATTTCTTGGCCCAGATGTGCAGCTCCACCGGCCTCTCCCAGGATCACGATTGAGGATCGTTCCCCAAATCCGCCCTTGACGATGGCCGCAGATGACGCCTACGTTAACTCGCATCGGGGCTTGTTAAAACGTTTCAACGGACCCGGAGGGGCGTTGTGAAGACCTCTCACCGCACCATGGGAGCGGCGCTGGCCGTTCTCGCGATCGCGGCCCTGACCTCCTGCGGCTCGGGCTCGGACGCCGGCTCGTCCGGCGGCGGCACGGTGACACTGAAGTTCCTCGTCGACAACAGCCAGGCGACCGTGAGCACCGCCAAGGCGCTCACCGACGCCTTCATGCAGGCCAATCCCACGATCAAAATCGAGACGGAGATCCGCCCCGGAGGCAGCGAGGGCGACAACATCATCAAGACCCGGCTCTCCACGGGCGACATGTCGGATGTGTTCTGGTACAACTCCGGCTCACTCCTCCAGGCGCTCAACCCCGGCCAGACCCTGGTCGACCTGACCGGCGACCCGGCGCTCGCCAACGTGCAGAAGGACTTCCTGCCGGTCGTGAGCCAGGACGGCAAGGCGTACGGCGTGCCCGCCGGCACCGCCATGGGCGGCGGCATCCTCTACAACCGCAAGGTCTACGAGCGGCTCGGCCTGGAGGTGCCCAAGACCTGGGCCGACTTCATGGCCAACAACGACAAGATCAAGGCCGCCGGGATCGCGCCGGTGATCTCCACGTTCAAGGACACCTGGACCTCGCAGCTCTTCGTGCTCGGCGACTACTACAACGTGCAGGCCGCCGCGCCGGGCTTCGCGCAGGACTACACGGCCAACAAGGCCAAGTTCGCCACCACGCCGGCCGCCCGCGCGGGCTTCGACCACCTGGCCGAGGTGCACGCCAAGGGCCTCCTCCAGGAGGGCTTCGGCTCGGCCACCGCCGACCAGGGCATGAAGCTGCTGGCGGAGGGCAAGGGCGCGCACTACCCGATGCTGAGCGCGCAGGTCCCGCCGCTGGTGGCCACGACACCGGCGGCCGCCACCGACATCGGCTTCTTCGGCATCCCCGGCGCCGACGCCGCCAAGAACGGCGCCACGCTCTGGGAGCCGGCCGGCCTCTACATCCCGAAGACCACCGAGAAGCTGGACGCGGCCAAGAAGTTCCTGGCCTTCGTGGCCTCGCCGGCCGCCGCCGAGGCGATGAACAAGGCGGTCCAGCCGGCCGGGCCCTACCGGATCGAGGGCGCCAAGCTGCCCGACGACGCCATCCAGGTGGCCAAGGACCTCCAGACGTACGTGGACGAGGGCCGTACCGCGCCCGCGCTGGAGTTCGTCTCCCCGGTGAAGGGCCCGTCGCTGGAGCAGATCACCGTGGCCGTCGGCTCCGGGCTGACCAGACCCGAGGAGGGCGCCGCCCAGTACGACAAGGACGTCGAGAAGCAGGCCAAGCAGTTGGGGCTCGCGGGGTGGTGACGGGACAGGCCGCCAGGCGCAGGTCGGCGTACCCGTACGCGCTGTACCTGCCGGCCGCCGTCGTGTTCCTGGTGATCTTCCTGGTGCCGACGGTGATGGCGTTCTACTTCGCGCTGACCCGCTGGACCCTGTTCGACAGTGAGTTCGTCGGCCTGGACAACTTCCGCGACTTCCTCGCCGAGCAGAACCTGCGCATCGGCTTCCAGAACACCATCGTCTACGCCGTGCTCACCAGCGGGCTGAAGGTGGTGCTCGGGCTGCTGCTCGGCGTGCTGCTCACCTCGAAGCTGCGGCTGCGCGGCTTCCTGCGCTCGGTGGTGTTCTTCCCGACGCTGGTGTCCACGGTCGCGGTCGGCATCACCTTCAGCATGCTGCTCAAGCCGCAGACCGGCCTGGTGAACCAGGCGCTGGCCCTGGTCGGGATCGACGGGCGCGACTGGCTCGGCGACGCCACCACCGCGCTGCTGTCGGTGGCGCTGGTGGACGTGTGGAAGGGCGTCGGCCTGGCCACCGTCATCTACATCGCCGGCATCATGTCCATCCCCACCGAGTTCTACCAGGCCGTCGCCGTGGACGGCGGCAGCGCCTGGCACCGCTTCCGGCACATCACGCTGCCGCTGAGCTGGCCGGCCACCTACTCGGTGATCATCCTGTCGTTCATCGGCGGGCTGCGCTCGTTCGACCTGATCTGGACGATGACCCGCGGCGGGCCCGGCTTCACCAGCGACACCATCGCCTCGATCATCTACAAGCAGTACCAGGCCGGCTTCTTCGGCCTGTCCACGGCCGGGAACGTGCTGCTGTTCCTCATCGTCACGGCCATCGCCGTGCCGCTGAACTACTACCTCGGCAAGAGGCAGGTGGCGATGTGAGAAAGGGCGATGTGAGAAGGGGCATCCGCTCGCTCGGCGTGGAGGCGGTCGTGCTGGTCGCGGCCACCGTGATCTTCCTGATCCCCTTCGCGCTCATGCTGCTGACCGCGGTCAAGGACCAGACGCAGGCCGTCGACCTCGACTTCGCCTGGCCGACGAACTGGCCCGTCGTGGAGAACTTCATGGCGGTCGTCGAGGCCCGCGACTACGTGCTGCTGCGCGCCTACGTCAACAGCACCGTCATCACCGTCGCCTCGGTCACGCTGCTCGTGCTCTTCGCCGCGATGGCCGCGTTCGTGCTGCAACGCCGGCCGGGCAAGGTCGCCAAGGTGGCCGACTTCCTGGTGCTGTCCGGGCTGATCATCCCGCCCGCGGTGGTGCCGACCATCTGGCTGCTGCAGGCGCTCGGCCTGTTCAAGACGCTGCCCGGGATGATCCTGGCCGAGGTGGCCTTCCACCTGTCGTTCGCCATGCTGCTGTTCCGGGCGTTCGTCGCGGCGATCCCGCGCGAGCTGGACGAGGCCGCCCAGATCGACGGCTGCACCGGCTTCCGGCTGTTCTTCCGGGTGATCTTCCCGCTGCTGCGGCCGGTGACGATCACCGTGATCCTGGTCAGCTCGGTCAACATCTTCAACGACTTCGTCAACCCGCTCTACCTGCTGCCCGGCGACGAGAACGCCACCGTGCAGGTCACTCTCTACAACTTCCAGAGCCAGTACAACACGCAATGGAACCTGCTGTTCATGGACATCGTGCTGATCACGATTCCGCCGCTGCTGCTGTTCGTCTTCTTCAACCGCAAGATCGTCGCCGGCATGACGGCCGGCGCCATCAAGGGATGACATGACCTCTCTGCACGTTTCCGCACCTTCCTTCGAACACCACCGTGACCCGCTCGGCGTCGGCGAGCCCGAGCCCCGCCTGTCCTGGACCGTCACCACGGACCTCAGGGACTGGGTCCAGCGGGCGTACGAGATCGAGCTCGGCGACGGCTTCACCACCGGCCGCGTCGAGTCCGCGGAGTCGGTGCTGGTGCCCTGGCCGGGGCCGGCGCTCGGCTCGCGGGAGCGGCGTGGCGCGCGGGTGCGCGTGCACGGCGCGGACGGCTCGGCCAGCGAGTGGAGCGACTGGTCGTACGTGGAGACCGGGCTGCTGGAGCCGGCCGACTGGCGGGCCTCGGCCGCCGCGCCGCCGCCGGCGCTCCTGGGCCCGCCCGACGGCCCCGCGCTGCTGCTGCGCCGCGAGTTCACCCTGCGCGGCCCGGTCGAGCGGGCCCGCCTGTACGTCACCGCGCACGGCCTGTACGAGGCCGAGCTGAACGGCCAGGTGATCGGCGACGACGTGCTCGCCCCCGGCTGGAGCAGCTACGGCCACCGCCTGCGCTACCGCACGCACGACGTCACCGCCCTGCTCCAGGAGGGCCCCAACGCCGTCGGCGCCACCCTCGCCGACGGCTGGTACCGGGGCCGCGTCGGCTTCCGCGAGGGCAGGACCGGTCTCTACGGCGACCGCACCGCCCTCATCGCCCAACTGGAGATCACCTACGCGGACGGCGGCACGGAGACCGTGGTCACCGACGGCTCCTGGCGTTGCGCGCCCGGCCCGGTCACCGCCGCGAGCCTGTACGACGGCGAGCACCACGACGCCCGCCTGGAGCCGGCCGGCTGGTCGCGGCCCGGCTTCGACGACTCGGAGTGGCTGCCCGCCGACGCGCTCCCCCACGACGCCGCGCTGCTGGTGGCCCCCACGGGCCCGCCCGTGCGCCGCACCGAGACGCTGGCCCCGGCCGAGGTCCTGACCGGCCCGTCCGGCGAGACCATCCTCGACTTCGGGCAGAACTTCGCCGGCCGGCTGCGCATCCGCGTCCAGGGCCCGGCCGGGCACACCGTCACCCTGCGCCACGCCGAGGTGCTGGAGGACGGCGCGCTCGCGCTGCGCCCGCTGCGCAACGCCGCCGCCCTCGACCGCTACACGCTGCGCGGCGACGCGGACGGCGAGGAGTGGGAGCCGCGTTTCACCACCCACGGCTTCCGCTACGCGCAGATCGACGGCTGGCCCGGCCCCCTGGACCCGGGCGACGTGGTGGCCGTCGTCTGCCACACCGACCTGCGGCCCGTCGGCGACTTCGACAGCTCGGACCCGCTGCTCGACCGGCTGCACGCCAACGTGCGCTGGAGCATGCGCGGCAACTACGTCGACCTGCCCACCGACTGCCCGCAGCGGGACGAACGGCTCGGCTGGACCGGCGACCTCCAGGTCTTCGCCCCGGCCGCCGCCTTCCTCTACGACTGCGCGGGGGCGCTGTCCTCCTGGCTCGCCGACCTCGCCGCCGAGCAGGCCGAGCACGGGACCGTGCCGCCGTACGTGCCGTGGGTGCCGCTGATGTTCCCGCCCGAGCCCACCGCCGCCTGGGGCGACGCCGCGGTGCTCGTGCCGTGGACGCTGTACGAGCGCACCGGCGACCTCGGCGTGCTGCGCGCCCAGTACGCGAGCATGACGGCCTGGGTGGACCAGGTGACCGGGCTGGCCGGCGAGGACCACCTGTGGGACGAGGGCTTCCAGTTCGGCGACTGGCTCGACCCGGCCGCGCCGCCGGACGACCCTGGACGGGCGCGCACGGACCACGCGCTGGTGGCGACCGCGTACCACGCCTGGTCGGCGCGGGTGGTCGCGGACACGGCCGCGCTGCTCGGCCACGACGACGACGCCGCCCGCTACGGGAAGCTGGCCGAGGAGGTGCGGGCGGCCTTCCGCCGCGAGTTCGTCACCCCGTCGGGCCGGCTCGCCTGCGACACCCAGACCGCCTACGCCCTCGCCCTCCGCCTGGACCTGCTCGACGGGGCCGGGCAGCGGGAGCGGGCCGGGCGGCGGCTGGCCGAGCTGGTCGCCGCCGACGGCCACCGGATCGGCACCGGGTTCGTCGGGACGCCGCTGATCTGCGACGCGCTGGCCTCGGCGGGCGCGTACGCGAGCCTGTACGGGCTGCTTCTCCAGCGGGACTGCCCGTCGTGGCTGTACCCGGTGACGATGGGGGCGACCACGATCTGGGAGCGGTGGGACAGCCTGCTGCCCGACGGCTCGGTCAACCCGGGCGAGATGACCTCCTTCAACCACTACGCGCTGGGGGCGGTCGCCGATTTCCTGCACCGCACCGTCGCCGGCCTCGCCCCTGGCGCGCCCGGCTACCGGGAGCTGCTGGTGCGGCCCCAGCCGGGCGGCGGGCTGTCGCGGGCGCGGGCCACGCTCGACACGCCGTACGGGCGGGCCGAGGCCGGCTGGTCCCGCGCGGACGGGCGCCTGGAACTGCGCGTGGTCGTCCCCCCGAACACGACCGCCACCGTCCACCTCCCGGAGGCCGGTGGGGAAAGCGGGCCGATCGTCGTCGGCTCCGGCGAGCACGTCTTCTCCTGCGCCTTCCGCGACCCCGCCGAGGACCCGGCCCCGCCGGCGCCTCCCGCCCGCCTGCCGTAAAAACCCCGTCACTCACCGCCCCGCCCATCATGGAAATCTCATGAAGGCCACCTAGAGTGCGTGCCTGTGTTAAGGCAAGAGGTGGCGGGCGGGGCCATCGCGCCGTCGCGGCCCCGCCGGCGGTGGGCGGGACGGCTCGTCGTGGCGGTGTCCGTGGTGTTCGCGGCGGGGACGGCCGTGCGGCTCGGCGGCCTGGAGTCCGGGGCGCTGCTGGTGCCGCTGGTCTCGTTCACGCCGTACTTCGCGCTCGCCGCGCTGCTGACGCTGGGGCTGGCGGCGGCCGTACGGAGCAGGGCGGCGACCGCCGTCATGCTGGCCGTGTGCGTCTGCCTGGCCTGGTGCGTCGTCCCGCGCGCCGTCGCGTCCGCCGCGCCGGCGGAGGGGCGGCCGCTCCGGCTGCTGACGGCCAACCTCAACGGCGGCCGCGCCGACGCGGAGACGATCGTCGGCCTGGTCCGCGACCATGACGTGGACGTCCTGAGCCTCCAGGAGCTCACCTTCGCCGAGCAGGAGCGGCTGCGGGCGGCCGGGCTGGAGAGCCTGCTGCCGTACCAGGTGGCGAAACCGGCGACCTGGGGGCCGGTGGGCAGCGGCATCTACGCCCGCCACCCGCTGCGCGAGCGCATCGGGCTGTTCCAGCCGGTCGGGCACCACATGCCGGTGGCCGAGGTGGCGCTGCCCGGCGGCCAGGCGGTCGAGGTGGTCGTCGTGCATCCGGTCGCGCCGGTCCCCTCGACCGTGCCCGAGTGGCACGCCGGGGTGGCCACGCTGCCGCCCGCGCCGGCCACCGGGCCGCCGCGCATCCTGGCCGGCGACTTCAACGCGACGCTGGACCACGCCGTGTTCCGCGGCCTGCTGGACACCGGCTACACCGACGCCGCCGCGGCGACCGGCCAGGGGCTCGTGCCGACCTGGCCGATGCGCCGGCTCCCACCGCTCGTGGCCATCGACCACGTGCTCACCGACGACCGCGCGGGGGCGGTCGCCGTACGGATCCACGATCTTCCTGGCTCCGACCACCGTGCGCTCTTCGCGGACCTGCGGGTGCGCGGATGAGCCGCC
Organism: Nonomuraea sp. LP-02; assembly: GCF_036289125.1. Taxonomy (NCBI): domain Bacteria; kingdom Bacillati; phylum Actinomycetota; class Actinomycetes; order Streptosporangiales; family Streptosporangiaceae; genus Nonomuraea; species Nonomuraea sp. LP-02. The sequence continues at coordinate 3,804,737 of NZ_JAXCLK010000001.1, forward strand.
TGCCGGTGCCCGAGCAGATCCGGGATCCCCGCACGGGCTTCGCCGTGCGATGCTCACAATCACAAATCATCAGAAACGGGTGGATCTAGGTGGCTGCGGACAGCGGGAAAACGATGTGGAGGCGGCCGGCAGGGGCGATCGCCGCGGTCGCGCTGGCGATGATCGTGGCCGGCTGCGGCCCGGGCGACGGCGCGGGCCCCGAGACCGGGCAGGCCAAGCCGGAGGCGACCGCGACCGCGCCCGCGCAGCCGTCCGCCGAGGCGAAGCCGCCGGCGGTGGACCCCGGCTGGCCGCGCTGGGGCTTCACCCACACCGGCACCAGCGCCAACAACATCAACCCGGGCTTCGAGCAGGCCGTCGCCCGCTCGCTCTCGCAGACCCCCATGCTGCAGAACCAGCACATCATGGGCTTCGGCGCGCTCAACCCGCAGCCCCGCCGCCAGGAGTTCTTCTGGGAGGACCTGGACAGCCGCACGGGCTTCATGAAGGAGTCCGGCGGCACCCAGGTCATCACCCTCTGCTGCGCCCCCGACTGGATGAAGGGCGGCCCCGAGGGCCCGACCTCCGAGGAGGGCTGGGCCGAGCACCTGGAGGACGCCCCCTACCCGCAGCACTTCGACGACTTCGCCAGGCTGGCCGCCACGGTCGCCGAGCGCTACCGCGACGTCGAGTACTTCATGGTCTGGAACGAGTTCAAGGGTTTCTGGAAGGACCACCGCAAGCCCGCCGACTACAAGGGCTACACGCAGCTCTACAACAAGGTCTACGACGCGGTGAAGGCGGTCCGCCCCGACGCCAAGGTCGGCGGCCCGTACCTCGGCTTCGACAGCAACAGGAGCGGCCGCTCCGAGCTGCGCGGCGACTGGGGCGTGGTCAACCAGCACGTCCTCGACGCGTTCAACTACTGGTACGAGAACAAGAAGGGCGCCGACTTCATCGTCGTGGACGGCGCCTCCCCGACCGACGCCCACGAGTTGCTGCCCGACGAGTTCGGCGCGCTGAGCAAGTTCAGCGCGATCACCACCTGGCTGCGCGAGAAGACCGGCGACATGCCGATCTGGTGGTCGGAGTGGTACTTCCAGCCCGAGGACGGCACCACCTGGCCGGAGAACAAGCGCCTGGCCGTGCAGGCCGCCTCGATGATGGAGTTCGCGCGCAGCGGGGCCGCCACCGCGCTCTACTGGAACCCGCAGACCAAGGACAGCGCCTGCAACGGCTGCCTGTGGGACCCGCGCACCGGCGCGCCGTCCGCCACGCAGCGGCTCGTCGAGAACTTCGTGAAGTGGTTCCCCGCCGGGGCGAAGCTGGACGAGGTCTCCTCCTCCGACCCGAAGGTCCGGGTGCTGGCCCAGCCGGAGCAGCTGGTGCTGGTCAACACCTCCAACGCGGCGGCCACGGCGGAGGTGGACGGCAAGGAGTGGGAGCTGAAGCCGTACGAGGTCAGGTGGAGCTCCCGCTGACCCTCGGCGTTCCCGGCGGCGGCGCGACCGAGGCGCGGCGGATCAGGCGCGAGCGCAGCGTGTGCATCTCGCGGGCCGGCTCGGCCCCGCCGAGGATGTCGAGCAGCACCTCGGCCGCCTTGGCGCCGAGCTGGTGCACGGGCTGCGCGATCATGGTGAGCGGCGGCTCCATGACCGCGGCCCACGCGTTGTCGTCGAAGCCGACGAGCGAGACGTCGTGGGGATAGGAGAGCCCGGCGGCGCGCAGGGCGCGCAGCGAGCCGGTCATGCCGTCGGTCTCGGTGCAGAAGACGGCGGTGACCCGGTCGGGCAGCGCGAGCATGCGGCCGACCTCGCGCACCACCCGCTCCTCCGTCTTCGGCCCGGCCATGACCAGCTCGGGGTCGAAGGGGATGTGCGCGTCGTCGAGCGCGTCGAGGTAGCCGCGCAGCCGCTCGCCGTCGGTCCACAGGTTGCGTGAGGCCGCCGCCAGCAGCTCGCGCCGGGTCGCGGGCGGCTCGGCCACCGGCGGCCCCCACACGAACCCGATGCGCCGGTGCCCCGCCGCGATCAGCATCTCGACGGCCTCGCGGGCGGCGTCGCGGTTGTCGATGACGACGGCGTCGAGGTCGAGCGCCGTCACCGCGCGGTCGACCAGGACGACCGGGATGCCGCGGTCGAGCGCGGCCTTGAGGTGGGCGACCTGGCCGCGCTGGAGGGCGGCCGAGGCCACGATGAAGCCGTCCACGCGCTTGTCGATGAGCACGTTCGCGGCCGCGACCTCCTCCTGGAGGTTCTCGTACGTGCTGAGCACGATCACGTCGAACCCGCGGGCCCGCGAGGTGTCGGAGACGCCCCGCAGCAGCCCGGCGAAGAACGGGTTGCCGATGTCGGCGACGATCACCCCGAGCGTGTGGCTCACGCCGGTGGACATGCTGCGGGCCAGCGCGTTGGCGCGGTAGCCGAGTTTCTCGGCCGCGGCCAGCACCCGGGCCCGCAGCTCGGGGCTGACGTAGCCGTAGCCGCCGAGCGTGCGGGCCGCGGTGGCGCGGCCCACCCCGGCCTCGGCCGCCACCTCGGAGATCGTCGGCCCCGCCTGGCCCCGCTCAGTCGCCATGGTTGTCGTCCCTCGTTCCTGATCAGCCCGTCACATGCTAGCCACGGGGCTCGGCCGGCCGTGGCCGAAGGCGCCCTCGACGAAGCACTGGTCGTAGGCGGCCAGCGCGCCGTCCGCCAGCGCCCGCTCGATCAGGCCGGGCGCGGGCCGCGCGCCCCGGGTCCAGCCGCCGCGCAGCAGCGACACCGCGAACCCGGCGAGGAAGGCGTCGCCGCACCCCATCGTGTCCACGAGGGCGCCGTCGTCCACCAGCCGGGCCGGCCCGGAGACCGTCACCCGCCCGTCGCCGGCGATCGCCCCGTCCACCCCGCGGGTGCCGAGCGCGAGCCCGGCCCCCCTGCGCACCGCCTCGGCCAGCAGCTCCTCCGTCGCCTCCGGGCTGAGATGGGAGCAGGACAGCAGCACGAGGTCGGCGTGCGGGCAGACCCGGTCGAGGTAGGCGGGGTCGCGGAATTCCTCCTCGCTGGACAGGTCGAAGCTGACCAGCGGGCCGCCGAGTGCGGCCAGCTTGGGCAGCTCGGGCTCGCTGCGGCTGTAGACGCTCGAATGCACGAGGTCGAAGCCGGCGGCGTAGCCGAGCAGGACGTCGTCGAGCGCGAGAGGCTCGCGCACGGTGACGCCGCCGCCGTTCCAGCCGAGGAAGATCCGCTCACCGTCGTCCACCCGCAGGTGGGACACGCCGCTCTCGCCCCGCCGGACGACGCAGCGGCCGGCGTCCACCCCCTCGGCGGCGATGGCGCCGCCGAGGAAGCTGCCGAGGTCGTCGTCGCCGAAGACGCCCAGGTAGGCGGAGTCGGCGCCGAGACGCCTGGCGTACACGGCGACGTTGACGCTGTTGCCGCCCGGGTAGTCGACCCCGCGGTCGACGAATCGGTCGACGATGTTGTCGCCGAAGCCGAGCACTCTCATGGTCGCCTCAGTAGTCCATGACGCGGTAGTAGCGGCGCAGGTCGAGGGAGTGGCCGCGGACGCGCTCCAGGTGCTTGCTGACCCGGCTCATGACGGTGTCGAGCACGAGCGGCGCGAGCAGGCCGCGGAACTCGGGGCTGATGCCGGTCAGCGGGTAGTCGCGGGTGTCGAAGACCGTGACGTCCTTGGAGACGCGGCGGGCGAACGCCTCGGCGCGGTCGGTGAGCGGCCTGGTCTCGTCCTCGCCCTGGAAGATGATCACGCTGGTGTCCTCTTCCAGCAGCTCCAGCGAGCCGTGGAAGAACTCGGCGCTGTGCACGCGGGTGGTGCGCAGCCACTGCATCTCCTCCAGGATGCACATCGAGTAGAGGTACGTGAACCCCCACAGGTTCCCGCCGCCGATGAGGAAGTGGTAGCCGGCGTCCTTGTGGTCCTCGGCGAAGGCGGCGGCCACGGGCTCGGCCTGCCGGGCGACCTCGACGAGGATCTCCGGGATGCCGGCCAGCTCCGTGGCGAAGCGCTCGTAGCCGTCGAACTCGCCCCGGCGGTCCAGCAGGCGGGTCATGAAGAGCAGCAGCTGGAAGTCGAACGGCCAGGTCTTCGGCTGCGAGACCAGGGCGATGTCCGCCTTCGTCGCCACCGGCGATTCGGGGTGGCCGGTGAAGGAGATCGTGTACGCGCCCTTGGACCGGCAGTACTCGATGGCCCGGACGCTGTCGTCGGTGGTGCCGGAGACCGAGGTGAACACGGCGACCGTGCGCTCGCCGAGCCGCGCGTCGCCGGAGACGATCAGCTCGGCGGCGATGACGGCCCGCACGTCGAGCGTGGAGGAGCGGCGGGCCAGATGCTCGTAGGGCCACATCTGCGCGTACGTGCCGCCCGCGCCGACGAGGAGCAGGGTGTCGAAGCCCTGGTCCACGAGCCGGTCCACCAGCTCCTCGATCTGGGGCCGGAGGGCCACGGCGCTCGCCGACTGGGCGAGGAATTCCGGCTCGTTGAATCCGAGCATGAGGGAGTCCTTTCATGACTCTGATACCGGTATCAGGCGGGGCCACGTTGGCATAGCGCTCCGCTCCGCGTCAACCCGGCAGTCGAGTCAGGCCGCTTTTACCTGGGACTTTGCTGGATGGAAAAGGTCACGGCGGAGCAACGAAGAAAAGATCTTCGCCACTGGGTCTGGTACCGGTATCAGAGCGGCTGTAAGGTCGGCCAACACCAAGGCGGGAGAAAGGAAGCCCATGCGCCCTCGCGCACTCTCGACGTTCGCGGCACTCCTCGGGACCACACTCGCGCTGGCCGCCTGCTCCGGCGGGCAGCCGGAGGCGGCACCCGCGGCCGACGCCGCCGCCACGCCGGAGTTCTCCGGCACCCTGAGCGTTCTCACGAAGTTCGCCGGCGACCCGACCGGCCCCTATTTCGAGAACCTCGCGGCCGAGTACAACAAGCGGCACCCGCAGGTGAAGATCGAGCTCATCCAGGAGACCGACCAGAGCGTCAAGGACAAGCTCAAGACGCTCACGGCCTCCGACGCGCTGCCGGACATCTACTTCACCTGGACCGGCAACTGGGCCGACAACTACATCCGCGGCGGCCGGGCGGCCGACCTCACCGGGGTGATCGGCCCGAGCACCGAGTGGGGCAAGACCTTCAGCCCCGGCTCGCTGGACGCCTTCGCCCGCGACGGCAAGTACTACGGCATCCCGCTGTACGGCAACGGCAAGTTCATGGGCTACAGCAAGGCCGCCTTCGCCAAGGCCGGCGTCGAGGTGCCGAAGACGTTCGAGGAGCTCATCGCCGCCTGCGGACCGCTGCGCAAGGCCGGCTACGAGCCCGTCGCCTTCGGCAACAAGGACGGCTGGCCCGCGCTCCACTACCTCCAGCAGCTCTTCGCCTACAACGTGCCCCAGGCCACGCTGGAGGCCGACTTCGCGCCCGAGACCGCCAAGCTCGCCGACCCCGGCTACGTCACCGCGCTCAACCAGTTCAAGACGCTGGTCGAGCAGTGCACCGACACCAAGAGCGGCACCAACGGCGTGCTCTACACCTCCGCGCAGGAGGCGTTCGCGGGCGGCAAGGCCGCCATGTACTACCAGGAGATCCTGGAGTTCGACAACGCCACCTCGGGCAAGGTCAAGCCGGACGACTTCGGCATCTTCCAGCTCCCCGTCCCGGCGAACGCGGCCGGCGACCCCGGCGTGCTGGAGGGCTCTCCGGAGGGCTACCTGATCAACGCCAAGTCGCCGCGGGTGGCGCTCGCGGTCGACTTCATGAAGTTCGTGACCGAGCTGGAGAACGCCAAGACGCTGTCGGCGCCGCCGTACGGGCAGCCGAGCACGGTCGTCGGCGCGGTCACCCCCGAGACCTCCAGCAAGGCCGTCTACGAGGGCATCCAGCTCGTCAACAAGGCGCCCAAGCTGGCCATCTGGCTCGACACCGTCACCGTGCCCGAGGTCGCCGACGCCTGGCTGGCCGGCGGCGAGGCCATGGTCAGCGGCGGCATGACGGCCGACAAGGTGCTCGAAAGCGTGCGCCAGGCCTCCGAGTCCGCCAGGTAGGAGCCTCCGTTGCGCGCCACCCTGCTGCGAAGGACGCTCGGGCTCGCGTGGGTCGTCCCCGCCCTCGTGCTGGTCGGAGTGTTCGTCTACCTGCCGCTCGTGCAGAACCTCCAGTTCAGCACCCTCAAGTGGGACATCTACAGCGGACGCCAGGAGTACGTCGGCCTGGACAACTACGCCCGGCTCCTCGACGACCCGGTCTTCTGGTCCTCGCTCGGCAACAACGTCCTGTACGCGGTGGTCTCCATCGTGTTCCAGGTGTTCGGCGCGCTGCTGCTGGCGGCGCTCATCGAGAGCGTGCGCAGTCAGCGCTGGCAGCGGGCGCTGCGGGCGATCTACTTCGTGCCGTGCGCGATCTCGATGACCGTCGCGGGCCTGCTGTTCTACTTCATCTACGAGCCGAACCTGGGACCGCTCAACCACGCGCTCAAGGCCGTCGGCCTGCCCGAGCTGGCGCAGGCGTGGCTGGGCCAGGAGAGCACCGCGATGGCGGCGATCATCGCGATGAGCCAGTGGCAGGGCTTCGGCTACTCGACGCTGCTGTTCGCGGTCGCGATCCAGCGCATCCCGTCGCAGATCTACGGCGCCGCCGCCATCGACGGCGTCGGCCCCGTCGGCCGCTTCGTGCACGTCACGCTGCCGCTGGTGCGCGAGATGACCGGGATCATGACCATCCTCACCGTCTCGGGCGCGTTCCAGGTGTTCAACGAGGTCATGGTGATGACGGCCGGCGGGCCCAACAACTCCACGCAGGTGCTGGGCACGTGGCTGTACCGCAGCGGCTTCGTCCGCAACAACTTCGGCTACGCCGCCGCGATCGCGACCGTGCTGTTCGTGATCACGCTCGGCATCGCGATCGCCCAGCTCAGGGCCTCGCGCAGGAGAAGGGTGGAGTGGTGACGCGGCTGAGCTTCCTCGGCGCGGTAGCCCGCGTGTTCGTGTGGGCGTTCCTGCTGGCCCTCGCGGTGGTGGTGCTCTACCCGCTGCTGTGGATGACCCTCAACGGGTTCAAGACGAACGCCGAGCTGTTCGGCGACCCGTTCGCGCTGCCGATGGACTGGAGCTTCGACAACTACGCCAAGGCGTGGAACCGGGGCGTCAGCGGCTACCTCGGCACCAGCGTGCTGGTCACGGTCACCTCCACCGTCGTGACCGTGTTCGTCAGCGCGTGGGCGGCGTACGGGCTGACCCGCGCCGACCTGCCGTTCGGGCGGGGGCTGACCGGGATCATCCTGGGCGGGCTCATGCTCGCGCCGACCGTGGCGCTGGTGCCGCTGGTCAAGATGTTCCAGGCGATGGGGCTGTACAACACCTTCTGGGCGCTGCTCATCCTCTACACCGCCTTCCGGGTGCCGTTCACGACGTTCCTCATCCGGGCGTACATGATCGACCTGCCGCGCGAGGTGGACGAGGCCGCGTCGATGGACGGCGCGAGCCGCTGGACTTGCTTCTGGCGGATCACGCTGCCCATGTGCAAGCCGATCCTCGTCTCCACGGTGCTGCTGCACATCCTGTTCACCTGGAACGAGTACCTTTTCGCGATGGTCTTCACCAGCGGGACCGGCGTGCAGACGCTGCCGGTCGGGCTGACCAGCCTGATGAGCAAGCACGGCACCGAGTACCCGGTGGTGTTCGCCGGGATGGTGATCGCGGCGCTGCCGGTCGTGCTGCTGTTCCTGTTCGGGCAGCGCTACATCGTCAAGGGTCTCGCCGACGGCGTCGGCAAGTAAGTCGGCAAGTAAGGGAGTCTGTCTTCATGGCACTGTCGCTCGCCCGGTTCACCGGCTCGAACTTCTCCTACCAGCACCTGCCCTTCGAGCGTTTCCTCGACGACGCCGCCGCGCTCGGCCGCGAGAGCCTGGAGCTGTGGGGGATCGCGCCGCAGCTCCACGTGCCGCGGATGAGCGACGCCGAGGCGCGGGCGGTGCGCCGCGCGGCCGGGACGCGCGGGCTGGCCGTCCGCTGCCTGACGCCCGAGCAGGTGATGTACCCGGTCAACGTGGCCTCGCCGGAGGCGTGGCTGCGGCAGGAGAGCATCGCGATGTTCCGCCGCGCCGCCGAGCTGGCCGCCGAGCTCGGCGCGGAGCTGCTGCTGCTCACGCCGGGGCGCGGCTTCGAGGACGAGCCGGTGGCGGCCGCCTGGCGGCGCTCGGCCGACGCGATCGGCGAGATCGCCGCCCACGCCGCGACGCTCGGCGTGACGTGCGTGCTGGAGGCGCTGCAGCGGGTGGAGTCGAACCTGGTCAACGACGCCGCCGGGCTGGCCAGGATGATCGGCGAGATCGGCGCGCCCAACCTGGGGGCGGTGCTCGACACCGTCGCCATGGCGGCCGCCGGCGACACCGTGGACGGATACTTCGACGCGCTCGGTGACCGGGTCAGGCACGTGCACCTGATCGACGGGCGGCCCACCGGGCACCTGGCGTGGGGCGAAGGGGAGCTGCCGCTGGCGGACTACCTGGAGGCGCTGGACCGGCGAGGGTACGCCGGACATCTGACGTTCGAGCTGTTCGGGCCGGGCACGTACGCCTTCGACCCCCGCCCGGCCGTGGAGCGGTGCCTCGCCGCCGTCCGCGCGCACCTCCCCGGCGAGGCCGCGTAAGGGCGTCAGGGCGAGGACGGGGGACGCCATTCGACGAGCAGGACCGTCGCGTCGTCCTGGAGCCAGCCCCGCTGGTGGTCGAGGATCGCGTTGATCAGGCGGCGCAGGGTCTCGGGCGCGGACACGCCGTCGGCCTCGCGCTTGATGACGAAGTCGATGAACCGTTCCAGCCCGAACAGCTCCCCCTGCGGGTCCTGGGCCTCGATGACGCCGTCGGTGTAGAGGAGCAGCCGGTCGCCCGGTTCGAGCTGGTAGCGGCCGGGCTCGGTGGGCAGGCCCAGGCCGAGCCCCATCGGGGCGCCGAACGCGGCGTCGAGGGTGGCGACGAGCTGGCCCCGGCGCAGCACCACCGGCGGGGGATGCCCCCGGTTGGCCCACACCAGCCAGCCCGTACGGGTGTCCAGGTCGGCGAGGACGCCGGTCGCGAAGCGGGTGGTGCCGAACTGCCGGGCGATGGCGTCGTCCACGGCCTCCCCCGCGGCCACCACGTCGGCGCCCTCGCGGCGGTGCTTGCGCCAGCAGCCGACCGCGATGGTGGCGGTCAGCCCGGCCGAGGTGTCGTGGCCCATCGCGTCGAAGATCGACAGCCGGAGCACGTCGCCGTTGAGCGCGAAGTCGAAGGCGTCGCCGCCCACCTCGTACGCGGGCTCCAGCGCCGCGCTCACCACCACCCGGTCGTTGGCGAAGGTCGCGCCGGGCATGAGGTTCCACAGCACCTCGGCGGACAGGGCCATCGGCCGGGTGCGGACGAGCTGGGCGTAGCCGTCGCTGAACCCGCGCTTGCTCTGCACGAGCAGGGTGACCAGGCCGGCCAGCCGGGTGAGGCGCGTGAGGACGTCCCCGTCGGAGTGCGGCACGATCACCCCGATCACGCCGAGGCGTTCGGTGCCGCTGTGCAGCGGCGCCCACAGCCGGCGCGGCCCCTCCCCGGTGAAGGGCTCGGCGGGCTCGCCCGCGGCGACGGCGGTGCGGGCCTGCACCGGCTCCAGCGTGCGGAACGCCAGCCCGGGGATGGTCGTGTCGATCGGGATGCGGTCGAGCGGGGCGCCGGTCTCGTCGCGCTGGCCCGGCAGCGGGAGCAGGAACTGCTGCTGGAGGTCGGCGACGTACAGCATGGGGTGGGCGAGCCCGGCGCGGCCGGCGTGCTCGGTGACGAGCTCGGGCAGGTCCTCCAGCGAGGCCGGCGGCCCGTCGCGCAGCAGCGCGCCGAGCATCCCCTCACCGACCTCGTCGCCGTCGCCGAGCCCGTCGCCGTCCTCGACGCCCGGGTCCCCGTCGCCCCGCATGACGCCCCACCCCCCGATCACCGGGTCCTACCCGGGCGGGGCGTCTCTCAGCCCTGACGCGCGCAGGTCACCTCCGCTGTCGAGCCGCGCACGATCAGCTCGGTGGCCAGCTCGACGTGATGGGAGTCGATGGGCTCGCCCGCCGCCAGGCGCAGCGCGGTGCGCAGCGCGACGCTGCCCATCTCGCGCAGCGGCTGGCGGACGGTGGTCAGCGGCGGCGAGACCATCCGGGCGATCTGGGTGTCGTCGAAGCCCACGATGCTGAGGTCCTCGGGGATGCGCAGGCCCCGCGCGCGGGCCGCCTCCATGACGCCGAGCGCGGTCTCGTCGCAGCCGACGAAGATCGCGGTGGGGGGCTCGGGCAGGTCGAGCACGGTGGCGCCGTACTTCAGCCCGTCCTGGTAGCGGAAGTGGCCGAAGTGCGTGTAGCAGGGCGGCACGACGACGCCCTCGGCCTCCAGCGCCGCCCGGTAGCCGTGCAGCCGCGCCTGGTTGCAGGCCGCGGTGGCCGGGCCGCCGATGTAGGCGATGCGCCGGTGCCCGAGCCCGAGCAGGTGCTGGGTGGCGGCCAGCCCGCCGGCGAAGTTGGTCGAGCCGACGCTGGTCACGCGGGTGCGCGGCAGGTTGAGCGGGTCGATGACGACCAGCGGCACCCGAGCCCGCGCCAGCGCGGTGAGCTGCCCGCTGGTCAGCTCGCTGGTGACCGCGATGAGCGCCCGCCGCCCGGCGGCGGCCAGCTCGCGGGCCCAGGAGCCGGGGCGGGCCGCGTCCCGCCTGACGCTGACCACGACCCCGACGCCGAGCTCGGCCCCGGCGGTGACCAGGCCCTGGATGATCTCGGTCGAGTACGCGTTGATGTCGTCGTCGAACTGCACCTCGACCGTGTCCGTCCCGGCGCTCTCACCCCGGCGCGGCGACGGCGACACGTAGTCGTGCTGCCGCAGCAGCGACTCGACCAGCGAGCGGGTCGCCGGGGCGACGTCGCTGCGCCCGTTGAGCACCTTGGACACGGTCGCCACCGACACCCCGGCCGAGGCCGCGACCGTGGCGAGGGTGGCGCGCCTAGGAGTGGCCGGCATCGATTCCCTCCTGAACGTCCACGGAGAAGGGCGTGTCGAGGCGGCGGTCGTGGCCGACGGCCCGTACGGGGCCGGTCAGCCGGACCACGCCGCGGCACGGCAGGTCGGCGGCGGACGTGCCGACGAGCACCTCGATGTCCCCTGGCTCCACGATGCGCCTCAGATCGCGTCCGGTGAAGGCGGTGCGGTCGGCGTGCACGCGGAAGGTGACGCGGGCCGCCGCCCCGGGCTCCAGCCGGACCCTGGCGAACCCGGTGAGCTGGCGTACCGGTCGGGTGACCTGGGCGAGGACGTCGTGCAGGTAGAGCTGGACGAGCTCGTCGCCGGCCCGCCCGCCGGTGTTGCGCACCCGTACGGCCACCGTGAACTCGCCGTCCGTCGGCACCTCGGCGTCGCTGATCCGCAGGTCGTCGACGGCGAAGGCGGTGTAGGAGGCGCCGTGGCCGAAGGGGAACAGCGGGGTCGGGTCGAGGTTGCTGATGCCGGCGCTGTCGGCGCCGAGCGGCGGCTGCAGGTAGGTGCCCGGCTGGCCGCCGTGCCCGCGCGGGATCTGCACCGGCAGCCGGCCCGACGGCTGGACCCGTCCGGACAGCACGCCGGCGATGGCCGCGCCGCCCTCCTCGCCGGGCATGAACGCCTGCACGAGCCCGGCGGCGACGGCGTGCACCTCGCCCAGCGCGTACGGCCGCCCGGACACGACCACCACGACGACCGGCGTCCCCGTGGCGGCCAGCTCGGTGACCAGGTCCTCCTGCACGCCGGGCAGCCGCAGGTCGTCGGCGTCGCAGCCCTCCCCCGACGTGCCGTGCCCGAACAGCCCGGCGAGGTCGCCGACGGCCACCACGCACAGGTCGGCCTCGCGGGCGGCGGCGGTCGCGGCGGCGAAGCCGGAGCGGTCGCCGCCCTGCACGTCGCAGCCCCGCTCGTGGACGATCTCGGTGCCGGGCAGCTCGGCGCGCAGCGCGTCGAGCAGGCTCGGGGCCTCGACGCCGAGCCCGAGGCCGGGGTGGCGGGGCAGCACGTGGTTGGGGAAGGCGTAGCAGCCCATGAACGTGCGCGGCTCGTCGGCGCAGGGCCCGACGACGGCCACCCGGCGCGGCGCGGGCCGGCCCTCGTCCATCAGGGGCAGGGCGCTGCCCGCGTCGAGCAGCACGATCGAGCGCTCGGCCAGCTCGCGGGCGAGCTCCCGGTTGCCCGGCCCGTCCAGGTCGACGGTGGCGGCCCCGGTCACGGACCGCTCCGGCGTCCAGCCGGCGTCGAGCAGCCCGAGCTGCGCCTTCTGGGTGAGCAGGCGGCGCGCGGCGCGGTCGATCAGCTCCTCTGACAGCTCGCCGCGGCGCACCCGCTCGGCCAGCTGCTGCCCGAAGCCGAGGGTGTCGGGCAGCTCGACGTCGATGCCGGCGGCCAGGGCGAGCGCGCCGGCCTCCTCGGCGTCCGCGGCCACCCGGTGCATGGTGGCGAGGAACGGGACCGCCCAGTAGTCGGAGACGACGGTGCCGGTGAAGCCCCAGTCGTCGCGCAGCACCTCGGTGAGCAGCCAGGGGTCGGCCCCGGCGGGCACGCCGTCCACGTCGGAGTAGGAGTTCATGACCGAGCGGGCCCCGCCGAGCGCGATCGCGGTCTCGAACGCGGGCAGGATCATGTCCATCAGCTCGCGCCGCCCCATCGGCACCGGGCCGTGGTTGCGGGCCGCGCGGGAGGCCGAGTAGCCGGCGAAGTGCTTGAGCGTGGCGATGACGCCGGCGCTCTCCAGGCCGTGCACGTAGGCGGCGCCGAGCATGGAGACGAGGTAGGGGTCCTCGCCCATCGTCTCCTCGACCCGCCCCCACCGGTAGTCGCGCACCACGTCGAGGACCGGCGACAGGCCCTGGTGGACGCCGACCGCGGCCATGTCGCGGCCGATCGCCGCCGCCATCCGCTCGACGAGCTCCGGGTCGAACGTCGCGCCCCACGCGATGGCGGCCGGGTAGACGGTCGCGCCGTACGCGGTGAACCCGGTCAGGCATTCCTCGTGCACGATGGCCGGGATGCCGAGCCGTGAGGCCGCGATCACCTGGCGCTGCAACCTGACCACCTCGGCGGCGCCCTCCTGGGGCGTGACGGGCGCGCTGCCGTGCACCCGGGTCAGGTGGCCGAGTCCGTGCCGGATCGCCTCGGCGAACGGCACGGTGCCGGACGCGGCGAACACGTCCTGCATGGGGGCCACGTTGAGGGCGGCGTCATCACCGGGGTCGCCATGATCAACGTCGCCATGATCAACATCGTCAGCACCGGCCGCCGGCTCGGACTGCATGTCGTTGCCGATCCACCGGCTGCCGAGCTGGCCGATCTTCTCCTCAAGGGTCAGCTCCGCGAGGAGCGCCTCCACCCGGTCCGCCACGGGGAGTGCGGAGTCCTGCCAAGGGCGGTCCGCGGCCACCTCGGAAGTTCGCTCGACGGCCGTCATCTGTGCTCCTTAAAAGCCGAATACCAGCGCTAATTTTTCGAAATGTTTCGACGCCGTCAGCGACCTCTGAGCGAGACCTCCTCGTCACCAGATGAGCAGCTAAGCGCCGCGCCAGCGTACTTTACTCGACCCCTGTTCGAATAGGGAGGCATCGCACAGCGGCGGTCTTGACAGGCACATTCCCGAAACCTAGATTGGCGTGCCACGCGGCATGTCGCAAATGTTTCGACAAGCTCACCTCGCATCCCTGGTTCAAGGGGACGCGCGCCCAACCCCCCGGCGTTCGAGTACGGAGATCAGCGTGGAGACCAGGACAACTTCCCGCCGCACGTTCCTCAGCCTCTCCATGGGCGTTCCCCTGGGAGCCGCCCTGGCCGCCTGCGGCAGTTCGGGGCCGACCAGGCCCGGCACCGCCGCCAGCACCGGCGGCGGAGGGGGCGGCAGCAGCGCGACCTACTGGTACCTGTCCACGCAGCCGCAGGAGGGCGTGCGTACCAGGACCATGGAGCGCTTCAACAAGGCCAACCCCAACGGCACCATCGAGGGCACGACCTTCCAGAACGACGCTTTCAAGACGAAGATCAAGACCGCCATCGGCGCCGGCCAGGCCCCCACGCTGATCTGGGGCTGGGGCGGCGGCACGCTGCGCAGCTACGTGCAGGCCGGCCAGGTCGACGATCTCACGCCGTTCTTCGAGCAGAACCAGCAGCTGAAGGACCGGCTCTTCCCCTCCTCGTTCGGCGCGGCCACGATCGACGGCAAGATCTACGCGATGCCGTGCGAGACCATGCAGCCCATCGTCCTCTACTACGACAAGCGCGCCTTCGAGAAGATCGGCGCGCAGCCGCCCCAGACGTGGGGCGACATCATGGACCTGGTGCCGAAGTTCAACGCCAAGGGCATCGCGCCGTTCTCGCTGGGCGGCCAGTCGCGCTGGACGAACATGATGTGGCTGGAGTTCCTCTTCGACCGCATCGCCGGCCCCGAGGTCTTCCAGGCCGTCTTCGACGGCGAGAAGGACGCCTGGTCGCACCCCGCAGCCCTCGACGCCCTGACCAAGATGCAGGAGCTGATCAAGGCCAACGGCTTCATCAAGGGCTTCTCCTCGATCACCGCCGACTCCAACGCCGACCAGGCCCTGCTCTACACCGGCAAGGCCGCGATGATGCTGCACGGCGGCTGGACGTACGGCAGCATGAAGACCGACGGCGGCGACTTCGTCTCCGGCGGCAACCTCGGCTACATGAACTTCCCGCCGGTCGACGGCGGCAAGGGCGACCCCGGCAACACCGTCGGCAACCCCGGCCAGTACATGTCGATCTCCTCCAAGGCCACGCCCGAGCAGAAGGAGATCGCCAAGAAGTTCTTCGCCACCGAGCTGATGAGCGACGCCTCGGCCAAGGAGTGGGTGGGCACCGGCGCGGTGCCGATCGTCAAGGGCGCCGACTCGATGTTCACCTCCTCGCCGGACGCGGAGTTCCTCAAGTTCGTCTACGGCATCGCGGTCAACGCCAAGTCCTTCGCGCAGTCCTGGGACCAGGCGCTCAGCCCGACGGCCGCCGAGGTGCTGCTGGACAACATCGCCAAGCTGTTCCAGCTCTCGATCTCGCCGCAGCAGTTCACCTCGAACATGAACGCGGTCATCGGCAAGTGAGCGTCATCCCCCTCCCGTCCGGGCGGAACGTTCCCCCGGCCGCCTCGTCCGGCGGCCGGGGGGCCTCGGCGCTCCCCTGGCTCGCGGTCCCGGCCCTGGTGTTCTTCGTCGGCTTCGGCGTGATCCCGCTCATCGGGGTGCTCCTGCTCAGCTTCACCTCATGGGACGGGCTCGGCGACATCAACGTCACGGGCTTCGACAGCTGGCGGGCGGTCCTCGCCGACCCCGGGCTGCCGCACGCGCTCTGGGTGACGTTCCTGGTCATGGCCCTGTCGTGGCTGGTGCAGACGCCGGCGAGCATCCTCATCGGGGTGTTCCTGGCCGGGCAGCAGCGCTACCGCGCGGTGCTCGCGGTGCTGTACTTCATCCCGCTGCTGCTCAGCTCGGCGGCCATCGCGATCACCTACAAGGCGCTGCTCGACCCCAACTTCGGGCTCGGCGCCGGGCTGCAGATCGACCTGCTGGTGCAGGACTGGCTCGGCGAGCCCGCCCTGGCGATGGGCGTGATCATCTTCGTGGTGTCGTGGCAGTTCATCCCGTTCCACTCGCTGATCTACCAGGGCGGCGTGCGCCAGATCCCCCGCTCGATGTACGAGGCGGCCGAGCTGGACGGCGCCGGCCGGGTGCGCAAGTTCTTCAGCATCACGCTGCCGCAGCTCAAGTACACGATCATCACGTCCTCGACGCTCATGGTCGTCGGCTCGCTGACGTTCTTCGACCTGATCTTCGTGCTGACCGCGGGCGGTCCCGGCGATGCCACCCGGGTCCTCGCCATCGACATGTACAAGCGCGGTTTCCAGGCCAACCTCATGGGCCCGGCCAGCGCGATCGCCTGCATCCTGGTTCTGGTGGGCCTGGTCCTGGCGCTCCTGCTGCGCCGGCTCGGCGGCCGGGACGCGAGCGCCAGCCAGCTGGAAGGGGCCTGACATGGCGACGACGCTGACCAAGGAGCCGTCGCGGACCGCGGCCCAGCACGCCCGCCCGCCCCGGCGCCGCCTCGGGGATCGGCCCAACTGGCTGGGCGGCGCGATCAGCTGGATCTGGCTGCTCGTCGTGATCGTGCCGATCTACTGGATCGTCATCACGAGCTTCAAGTCGCAGAGCAACTACTACGCCGAGAACCCGTTCGCGCCGCCGGCCGAGCCCACCCTCGCCAACTACGACCTCGTCATCGAGTCGGGCTTCATCCGCTACTTCATCAACAGCCTGGTGGTGGCGATCGGGGCGGTGGCGCCGGCGGTCGCGGTGTCGTTCATGGCGGCGTACGCGATCGTGCGCGGCGGCGGCAGCCGTTTCCTGCGCTCCACGAACTCGCTGTTCCTCATGGGGCTGGCCATCCCGCTCCAGGCCACGGTCATCCCGATCTACCTGATCATCATCAGGCTGCACCTGTACGACACGCTGCTGGCGCTGATCCTGCCGTCGATCGCGTTCGCGATCCCGCTGTCGGTGCTGGTCCTGTCGAACTTCATCAGGGACGTGCCGAAGGAGCTGTTCGAGTCGATGCGGCTGGACGGCGCCAGCGAGTGGGGCACGCTGTGGCACCTGGCGCTCCCGCTGACCCGTCCTGCCGTGGTGACGGTGACCATCTACAACGCGCTCGCCATCTGGAACGGCTTCCTGCTGCCGCTGATCCTGACGCAGAGCCCGGAGCAGCGCACGCTGCCGCTGGCCTTGGCGAGCTTCCAGGGCCAGTACAGCATCAACGTGCCGGCGGTGCTCGCCGCGGTCGTGCTGACCACGCTGCCCATCCTCGTCCTGTACGTGCTGGGCCGCCGCCAGCTCCTCGCCGGCCTGACCGCGGGGTTCAGCAAGTAACTTGGGCGCGTGACCGACGACGAGATCACCCGATGGCTCGCCGGGCGGGCGGTCCCGCTCGACGAGCCGGCCCCCTTCCGCGCCACGTTGAAAGCCGCGTTGGAGGGGGTGCGGCTGGCCGGGCTGGGCGAGGCCACGCACGGCAGCGCCGAGTTCTTCTCCCTGCGCCGGCGGCTGACCGAGCTCCTGGTGCGGGAGCTCGGCTTCACCATCTTCGCGATCGAGGCCAGCGCGGCGGCGGCCCGGGCCGTGGACGACCACGTGCGCACCGGCCGCGGGGACGCCAGGCAGGTGGTCGCCGGGCTGGGCTTCTGGACGCTGGACACCGCCGAGATGCTGGCCGTGGTCGAGTGGCTGCGTGAGCACAACCGCACCGCCGAGCGGCCCGTACGGTTCGTCGGCGTCGATCCGCAGCACCCGGGCGCGGCGCTGCGGAGCCTGCGCGAGCACCTGGGAGGGGCGGCGGAGGAGCTGCTCGGCCCCTTGGACGTGCTCGCCCGGTCGCGGTGGGGGCGGGACGAGCCGCTGGGGCCCGAGGTCGAGGCCGCGGCGCGTCGGCTGGCTGATCACGTGGCCGAGCATGTTGCTGATCACGGCCCCGAGCACGGCCTGGAGCCCGGCCTGCACGGCACCGACCAGGCCAGCGGCGCCGAAGCCCGCGAGGCCGCCCGCGTTGTCCGTGAAGCCGCCCGCGTCGTCCGTCAGGCAGCCGACCTGTCGTGCCGTCCCTTCACGCACACCGATCCGGAGCTGACCCTGGGCGCGGCCCGCGACCGCTACATGGCCGAGAACGCGAGCCTGCTGCTCGCCGAGCCCGGCGCGAAGGTCGTGCTGTGGGCGCACAACGGCCACATCGGCAAGGGCCGCATCGGCGGGGCCGCCACCATGGGACACCATCTGGCCGGCGCCCACGGCCCGGCCTACTACGCCCTGGGCGCCCTCTTCGGCTCCGGCGAGTTCCGCGCCGTCCCCAAGTCCCGGCTGCGCCGCCGGCCCTGGTTCCTCCGGTTCGGCGCTCCCTCTCCGGAGGACCGGGTGACGACGCGGACGTTCCGGGTGCCGCCCGCGGGGACGCCGCTCGCCGTGGAGACGCGGCTGGCCGCCGCCTGCGCCGCCGACCACGTCGTGGACCTGCGCGGCGGGGAGCGGCCGGCGGCCGTGGCCGAGTGGCTGGCGGGCACCGCGCACGTCCGGTCGTTCGGCGCGGTCGCCGGCCGGCTCACCGCCTCGCTGGCGTTCAAGCCCGTGGTGCCGGGCGAGGAGTTCGACGGCCTGGCCTTCGTCCACACCGCCACCGCCTCCACCCCGCTCCCGTAGCTCACCGGTAGGCGGCGGCCTGGAGGCTGTAGAGGTCGGCGTAGAGGCCGCCCCTGGCCATGAGCGCGTCGTGGTCGCCCTGCTCGACGACCTTGCCGTGCTCCAGCACGTAGATGCGGTCGGCGAGGCGGACGCTGGCCAGGCGGTGGGTGATGAGCAGCACCGTGCGGCCGTCGGCATGGCTGCGGATGCGCTCGAACAGCGCGTGCTCGGCGCGGGCGTCGAGCGCGGCGGTGGGCTCGTCGCAGATGAGCAGGTCGGCGTCGCGGTGGAAGCCGCGGGCCACGGCGATGCGCTGCCACTGCCCGCCGGACAGCTCGTGGCCGTCCTTGAACCGGCGGTCGAGCAGGGTGCGGTAGCCGTGCGGCAGCCCGGCGATCACCTCGTCGGCCCCGGCCACCGTCGCCGCCGAGTGCAGGGCCTGCTCGCCCTTGTCGGTGCCCATCGTGATGTTGTAGCGGGCGGCGAGCGGCCAGCGGGTGTGGTCCTGGGCGATGACGGCGGTGCGGGCGCGCAGGGCCTCGGGATCGACCTCGCGCAGGTCGGTGTCGTCCCAGTGGACGGTCCCCGTGTCGGGCTCGTACAGGCCGGCGAGGATCTTGGACAGGGTGGTCTTGCCGGAGCCGTTCTCGCCGACGAACGCGATGATCTCGCCCCGCTTGATCTCGACGGACACCCCGCGCAGCGCGGGCTGCTCCGCGCCGGGGTAGGTGAAGGTCAGGTGGTCGGCGGCGATGCGGTCGAAGCCCTCGGGGGCCGGCCGCGGGCGGGGCGGGACCAGGCGGCCCTCGGCGTCGGCGCAGAAGCGCAGGAAGTCGGTGAAGTAGAGGCCTTGCTCGTACAGCGTGTTGGTGGTGAACAGCAGGCTGGACAGGGAGCCCTGGGCCGACCGGATGGCGAGGACGGCGGTGCCGGCCACGGCCAGCGGGATCGCGCCGAGCGCGAGCAGCACGCCGAGCGCGACGTAGACCAGGGCGCTGCCGAGGCCGCCGAGCGCCTGCCCGGTCAGCCGGGTGAGGGTCTGCCGCCTGACCAGCTTGAGCATCTCCTGCTGCTCGGCCCGCGCCACCGTGTCGTAGACGCGCAGCAGGAACGCGCGCATGGTGAAGGCGCGGACCTCGGCCGCGCAGTCGCGGTCGGCCAGCAGGCGGCTGATGATGTACTTGCGCCGGCGGGCCGGGACGAGCCCGTTGACCGTGGTGTAGCGCTGGCGGGCGGCACGGATCGCGGCCCAGGCGTCGGGCAGCACGGCCAGCGGGAGCAGCGGCAGCAGCACCGGGTGCAGCACGCCGAGCACGCCGGCCGCCGCCACGATGCCGACGAGCGAGGTGACGACGTCGACGGCGGCGGAGACGACGACGCCGACGGTGTTCATGCCGTAGCCCTCGGCGCGTTCGAGCGCGTCGTGGAACTCCGGATCGTCGTAGGCGATCAGCTCGACCTTGCTGGTCAGCCCGTACAGCCGCGTCTCGGCGGCCCGTTCGAGCTGCGGGCCGAGCCGCGCCTCGGCCCATCCGGCGCCCGCCTGCAGCAGCGCGCGGGCCACGGCCGCCACGCCGACCAGGACCAGGCTGGGCAGGGCGGCCATCACCCGGTCCGGGGTCGGGCCCTCGCTGAGCAGCGCGGTGAGCGCGCCCGTGGTGGCCAGCAGCCCGAACGCGGTGACGATCCCGCCGAGCAGGCTGAGCGAGACGGTGGACACGGTGTCGCGGGGACTGGCGGACCACGCCAGGCGCAGCGCCTCGGCGATGAGCGAGGGCAGCCGCCTGGCCATGGTCAGGAAGCCGACCGCGGCCATGGTGTCGTGGTGGAAGTGGAAGGTGGAGGGCGCGATCTCGCCGAGTTCGAGATCCGGCTCGGGCACGGGCCGGGGGCTGGGTTCGGGGGGATCTTCGGGCATGAGGTGAGTGTGCCCGCCCGGACCGACAGACTCGCCGTCGGCGAAGGTCATAACACCGTGATAGGGGCAAGCTGACAGGTGCCGAGGCGCGGGGGCGCGCATACCGTGACAGCCACCCCCACCCCTCGGAGGACCCCCATGCCCCGACGCTTACGTCTCGCGCTCTCCCTCGTCCTCGGCCTCGCCCTGCTCGCGGTCGCCACCCCGGCCCGCGCGACCGCCCTGGTCACGGTGCTCCGGTACGACTCGAGCCGGGCGGCCGAGTTCGTCTCGGCCGTGGACCAGGCCGCCGCGATCTGGAACTCCAGTGTGTCGAACGTGCGCCTGGTCAAGGGCACGCCCGCGCACTTCACCGTGATCGCCGACAACGGCTGGCCCCGCGCCCTGCCGACCAGCCTCGGCCGCGGCACGGTCTGGATGGGCCGCGAGGCCACCTCCCAGGGCTACAACCCGGTCCGCATCGCCGCCCACGAGATCGGCCACATCCTCGGCCTGCCCGACCGGCGCACCGGCCTGTGCAGCGATCTGATGTCGGGCTCCAGCGCGCCCACGAGCTGCACCAACGCCTACCCGAGCGCCGCCGAGCGGGCGGCGGTGGACCGGGCCTTCATCGGCTCCGCCGCGCCGCTCGTCGAGTTCGACCGGCTGCACGTGGACCGCTGACGACTCACCCGCACCGGTAGCCGTCCGGCAGGCGCGTGTCGCCGGCCGGGCGGCTGCCCTGGAAGCCGAAGGACGTGCTCGCGCCCGGCCCCAGCGACCCGTTGTGCGCGGCGTTCCTCGCGGTGACGCTCTGCCCGCTCGCCGTCAGGCCGGCGTTCCACGAGCCGGTCACCTGGTGGCCGGCGGGCAGCGTGAAGGTCACGGCCCAGCCGGTGAGCGCGCTCGTGCCGGTGTTGGTGACGGTGACCTGGACGACGTACCCGTTGCCCCACTGGCTCTGCACGCTCGCCGTGACCGAGCAGCCGCCCGTCCCTCCGTCGGGGCGGGTGGTCACGGCGACCGTGGCCGAGCGGGGCGAGCGGTTGCCCGCCGCGTCCTTCGCGTACACGGCGAACGTGTACGCGGTGTTCGCGGCGAGACCGCTCACCGTCGCGGCGGGCGTGGCGGAGGAGGCCACGGCCGTCTCGCCGGAGCCCGTCACCCGGACCACGTCGTAGCCGGTGACGCCCACGTCGTCGGTGGCGGCGGCCCAGGTCAGCCGGACCGACGACGAGGTGACGTCGCCGGCCGACGGCGTGCCGGGTGCGGTGGGCGGCGTGGTGTCGCCGGGCGAGCCGCCGTAGGTCAGGCCGAACCCGTACGGGAACAGCGGCGTCTTGCCGTCGCCGTCGTTGATCGGCTGCTGGGAGGCGCTGCTCATCCAGGTCACGGGCAGCTTGCCGGTGGGCTTGACGGCGCCGAACAGCACGTCGGCCACCCCTTGGCCCTCGGTGCCCGGCAGCCAGGCGGCGACCAGCGCGTTCCAGCCGGGGAGCTGGGCGGCGACGTCCAGCGGCCGGCCGCTGACCAGCACGACCACGACCGGGACGCCGGCGGCGCGCAGGGTGGCGAGCGTGGCGAGGTCGGCGCTGTCAAGGCCCAGGGAGCCGGGCCGGTCGCCCTCGCCCTCCGCGTACGGCGTCTCGCCCACGACCGCGACCGCCACCCGGTAGGAGCCGTCGATGCCGCCGCCGTCGCGGCTGTAGGTGACGGTCGTGCCGGAGCCGGCGGCGTTCCTGATGCCCTGGAGGATGGTGGTGCCGGGGGTGATCGCGCCGGCCGAGCCCTGCCAGGAGATCGTCCAGCCGCCGCTCTGCAGTCCGATGTCGTCGGCGCTCTTGCCGGCCACGAAGATCTTGCCGCCGGGCGCGAGCGGCAGCACGTTCCCGCTGTTCTTCAGCACGACCTGCGACTTCGCGACCGCCTCGCGGGCGATGGCGCGGTGCGCGGAGGAGCCGACGGTCGCGGTGTAGGAGCGGTCGGTGAGCGGCTTCTCGAACAGGCCGAGCTCGAACTTCTTGGTGAGGATGCGGCGGACCGCGTCGTCGATCCGCGCGGTGCTCACCCGGCCGGCCTGGACCTCGGCCCGCAGCAGGTCGATGAACTGCCGCCAGGAGGTCGGCGCCATGACCATGTCGATGCCGGCGTTGACGGCGGTGCGCACGTCGGAGGCGGAGGCGCCGGGTGCGCCGTCGATCTGGTCGATGCCGTTCCAGTCGGAGACGACGAAGCCGGTGAAGCCCAGCTCGCCCTTGAGCACGGTCGTGACGAGGTACTGGTGGCCGTGCAGCTTGGCGCCGTTCCAGCTGCTGAAGGAGATCATCACCGAGCCGACGCCCTTCTCGACGGCGGCGCGGAACGGCGGCAGGTGGATCGCCCGCAGCTCGGCCTCGGAGAGCTGGGTGTCGCCCTGGTCGACGCCGCCCGTGGTGCCGCCGTCGCCGACGTAGTGCTTGGCGGTGGCGAGGACGGAGGCGGGGCCGTTCAGCGCCGTGCCCTGGAGGCCGGTGATGAACGTCGTCATCTCGGACGGCAGGGCGGGCGTCTCGCCGAACGACTCGTACGTGCGCCCCCACCGGTCGTTGCGCGCCACGCAGAGGCAGGGTGCGAAGTTCCAGTCCACGCCGGTGCCGGAGACCTCCTCGGCGACCGCCCGGCCGATGCGCTGGACCAGCGCGGGGTCGCGGGCGGCGCCGAGGCCGATGTTGTGCGGGAAGATCGTGGCGCCTGCGACGTTGTTGTGGCCGTGCACGGCGTCCACGCCGTACAGGATGGGGACGCCGAGCGGGGTGGCGAGGGCTGCGTTCTGGAATCTGTCGTACATGTCGGCCCAGGACGTGGCCGTGTTCGGCGAGGGCGCGGAGCCGCCGCCGGACAGCACCGAGCCGAGCCGGTAGGCGGTGACGTCGGCGGCGCTCACCGAGCCGCGCTCGGCCTGCGTCATCTGGCCGATCTTGTCGTCCAGCGACATCCGGGACATCAGGTCGCTCACCCGGGTGGGCACCGGCAGCGTCGGATCCTGGTACGGCAGCGCCGCCACCGCGTACGCTCGCGGCCCGCCGGCCGGCGTGCCCGGCACGTTCAGCACCGCGAGGGCGAGCAGCGTCACCGCCACCCCCGCCGCCCACTTCCCGATCCTGCTTCGCATGACCCTCCACCCCTGGCTGCCGGCACTGTTTTGGGAGCGCTCCCAAGCGCACTGTAGGTCACCGGCACCAGCGCGCCCATCCGCGCCGCCCGCCCCTCCCCCGGCACCAGCGCGAACGCCCCGGAGAAGGTGAAACTTTCACCTTCTCCGGGGCGCGCGTGGGTCAGCGCCTGTCGCGGTGCTCGGCCGCGATGCCGATCAGCGCGATCAGCCCGGCCGCGAACTCCAGCGCCTCCTGGTGTCCCTCGGCGAACGGCGGCTGGAAGCCGACGCCCTCCCAGGCGCCCGTCGAGGCGTTCCACAGGTCGGCGCCGACCTCGAAGTCCCAGCCGTAGATCCCGTGGTCGTACCAGAGCTCGTCGGCCGAGTTGCCGGCCGCCGAGTAGAGCACGTCCGTCACCGGACCGGTCTGCTGCGGCCAGATGACCGTGCCGCGCTCGGCGGCGATGGCCTGCTCGATCGTGCGGGCCGACTCCAGGAAGTACGCCTCCTCACGCGGCGCGGGACGGGGCAGGGTGACCCGCCCGTCCAGCTTGTACGCCCCCGGAGGCCACATGAAGTACCCGCCGTAGCTGTGGATGTTCATCGCGAAGCGGATGTTGGAGTAGCGCTCGGCCAGCCACATGACGTTGCGGCTCTCCGGCTCGGAGCGCTCGGCGGGACCGGCGTAGGTGCCGCTCGTGCAACTGGCCGAGGCCCCGAAGTAGCCGTCGGACAGCGAGCCGGCCGCGTAGTTGCGGTTGACGTCCACGCCCCAGTTGTTGCGCAGCGCCGGGTCGGACTGGCTGTCCGGGCAGTGGTTGGTCAGGTTCTTCCGCTGGCCGTTGAAGTCGTAGAAGCTGTAGTTCGCGCCGTCCGGGTTGACCGTCGGCACGATGAACACGTCGGTGCGCTCCAGCAGGCGACGGGTGGCGGGGTCGCGGTCGTGGTTGCGCAGCAGGCGTTCCGCCGCCTCGATCGCGACCAGCGGCGCCACCCACTCGCGGGCGTGCTCCTGGGCGTAGGCGAGCACGCCGGTGCGTGAGCCGTCGCGGTGGGCGCCGATGCGCAGCGCCAGCACCCTGGCGGGCGCCCTGGAGACGTCGGCCGGCGCGCGCAGGAAGTCGCTGAGCTGGGTGAGCGGCGCCGGGGCCAGCACACCCGCGCCGGGGTCGGTCCGGTAGAGCGAGGCCCGCAGGGGGACGCCGGGGGTGGCGTTGATCGCGGCCACGACCTGAGCGGCGGTGCTGGTGAGCGCGCCGGAGCCGTCGGTGGCCAGGGCGACCCTGATGATCTTGCCGTCCACGGTGACCTCCAGGGCGCGGCCGGGCGCGCCTGGATCGGTCAGCTCGACGGCCAGGTCGTTGCCGCCCTCGGAGCCGTACGCGGCCGAGGTGACCACGACGGCCGCGCCGGGCGGGGTTCCGAGCAGGGCCTGGGCCTTGCGGCGGTAGCCGTTGGTCGGGTACGGCAGTGTGACGAGCTCGGTGAGCCGGGGGAACTCCTTGTGGAGGGCCTTGATGCGCTCGTTGAGCTGGTCCGGCGGCATGTACTGGGTGACGAAGTCGGTCCGGTAGCCCTTCGCCCGCCGGTCGGGCGCGTCCCCGTCGGGCCATTCCGCGACCCGGGCGTCGGCCTTGCCGCCGCCCGCCGAGGTCACGGTGACCCACTCGGGGCGGGCCGTCGCCGGGACGGGGGTGCTGAGCTGGTGGCCGAGGTAGGCGCCGGCGTCCACGTACGGCACCAGCTCCGCCTGCCCGGCCGAGCCCTGCTTCCCGCGCCAGCTCACGGTGAGCGTGGCGGCCTGGGCGAGGCTGCTGGAGGCTTCGACGGACAGGAAGTAGCCGTCGCGGGACCTGAACCACACGGCCCGCTCGATCACGACCTGGTCCCGCCCTGCCGTGGGCGCGGGCGTGGGCCTGCCGCGCCTCGCGGACGGCCCCTCGGCGGCGAGGGTGGCGCCGAGGGCGCGCAGGCCGTCCAGTTCGCTCTGCGTCAGCACGGCGTCCACCTGGACGCTGCCGTCGGGCTGGGGGCGTACCCGGTGGGTGAGGTCGGCGCCGGAGGCGACCAGGCGCTCCATCGCGGCGCGGTCGGGGACGGAGAGCGTGACCAGCGAGGCCGGCTCGGGGTCGGCGGGCCCGGCGACGGCGGCCGGGGTGGGAGGTTGGGCGACGGTCAGGGTCGCGAGGGTCAGCGTCAGAACGGCGGCGGACGCTTGTAAGCGGCGCATCTGTCCTCCTGAGGGTGCCGAGGCTCACCCATTGAAGAACGATCACCAAGGCCGTACAAGACCCTTGACTTCGCGAAAAGGGGAAACCCCCGCCCGGCGGGAGGCCGGACGGGGGTT
Organism: Nonomuraea sp. LP-02; assembly: GCF_036289125.1. NCBI lineage: Bacteria > Bacillati > Actinomycetota > Actinomycetes > Streptosporangiales > Streptosporangiaceae > Nonomuraea > Nonomuraea sp. LP-02. Next base: position 3,830,318 of record NZ_JAXCLK010000001.1, read on the forward strand.
TTCCAGGGGTTGACCGAGATCAGCCGGTGAAGCCGACGATCGAGTAGTCGTAGGACTTGTAGCCCTTCGCGCCCCAGTTGGCGAGGGTCTTCTTCGCCGCCTGGATGTCGGGACGCTGGTACAGCGGAATCGTGTGCACCATGTCCCAGATGAGCTTGTCCGCGGCGTTGGCCTTGACGATGGCCTGCTCCGGGTCGAGCTCGCTCACGGCCGCCTCGATGGCCTCGTCCAGGGCCGGGTCGCTGCCCTTGGGGAAGTTGCTCTCGGAGCCGGTCTTGTAGATCTGGGACAGGCCGCCGATGGGCAGCGGCGTGCCGATCCAGGAGAACGGCACCAGGTCGAAGTCGCCCTTGATGACGTAGTCCACGAAGAACTTGTCGACCGGGACCGGGCGGATGTTGACCTTGACCCCGGCCTCCTTCAGCATGGCCTGGGTCAGCTCACCCTCGGTCTGCGCGACCGGGGTGCCCGTCGGGATGACGAAGCTCAGCTCGAGCTCCTTGCCGTCCTTCTTGCGGTACTCACCCTCCTGCTTCCAGCCGGCCTGGTCGAGGAGCTGCTTGGCCTTCTCCAGGTTGTACTTGCCGAGGTCGCCGGAGTTGTCGACGTAGCCCTTGTGGTTGTTCATGAAGACGTGGTTGCCGAGCGTCTGCAGCGGCCAGTCCATGTCCTTCAGGTCGGACTGCGTGATCACGTCACGGTTGATGCCGTACGCGATGGCCTGGCGGACCGTCTTGTCCTTCAGGTTCTCGCTGACGTTGTTGACCGTGATGTGCCGCCAGTTCGGGCTGAGCGCCTTGCGGATGTCCACGTTCGGGACCTCCTTGGCGCGCTTCAGCTCGGCCGGGGCGCCGGACGGGATCTCGACGCCGTCGATCTCGCCGTTCGCGAAGGCGTTGACCTGCGCCTCCGGCGACTCGATGCCACGGAAGATGATCTTGTCGAGCTTGGCCTTCTTGCCCCACCAGTTGTCGTCACGCACCAGCGTGAGCGACTTGGTGCCCTCGTCGATCTTCTCGACCTTGAACGGGCCGGCGGTGACGGGGATCTTGCCCTTGTAGTCGTTCTCGTACTTGTCCGGGTCCAGGATGTGCTTGGCCGGGTACAGGTGCGGCGAGCGGGAGAACAGGCCCATCCACTCGGGGTACGGCTTGGAGAAGGTCACGACGGCGACCTTGTCCGTGTCGCCCTTGGTGACCGACTCGATCCGGTCCCAGCCGTCGGTGGAGGCCGGCTTGTACTTCTTGTCCTTGCCGCTGTTGACCTTCCAGGCGGCCTCGAAGTCCTCCCAGGTGATCGGCGTGCCGTCCGACCACTTCGCCTTGTCGTTGATCGTGTACGTGACGACGTGCTTGTCGGCGCTCAGCTCGTTCTTGACGTCGGAGAGGTAGTCCGGGTTGGCCGACCACTGGGCCTGCTCGTCGAACACGATCGGCTGCGGCAGGATCACGTCGAGCATGTCCGCCGTGTCGGCCTGGTTGCCGTCCACGTGGTTGCCGTTCCACTGCTGCGGCCACTGGCCGACGGCCAGGGTCAGCGTGCCGCCGTCCTTGACCTGCTCGTACGGCACCGGGTTGATGCTGATGGACGGAGTCTGCGACATCTGCTCCTGAGCCTGCTGCGTCTGCTCGGCGCTCGGCTTCTTGGCTTCGCCGCCACCACCGCCACAAGCCGCGACGGCCAGGGCCAGAACCGCGAGCCCCGCGGTCGCCTGGTAACGAACCTTCACTTTTCCTCCTGATCGTCCGAGGCCGTGATGACCTCGATCTCCTCCGCGTAGTGGCAGGCGGCGCCGTGGTCCACGGCGCCCGCCAGCCGAGCAACCGAGGGCTCTTCATCCACACACCGCTGCCGCTCCGCCTCGTTGAGCTGGGTGGCGAACTTGGGACAGCGGGTGCGGAACCGGCAACCCGTGGGCGGGTTGGCCGGGCTGGGCAGGTCGCCTTCGAGCAGGATCCGCTTCCGGGTGCGTTCCATCTCGGGGTCCGGAAGCGGGATCGCCGACAGCAGCGCCTGCGTGTAGGGATGCGCGGGGCGGTCGTAGACCTCCTCGACCGTGCCGATCTCGGCGATCTTGCCGAGGTACATCACGGCCACCCGGTCGGCCAGGTGCCTGACCACGGCCAGGTCGTGGGCGACGAAGAGGTACGACAACCCCAGGGTGTTCTTCAGCTCCTCCAGCAGGTTGATCACACCCGCCTGGATGGAGACGTCGAGCGCCGAGACCGGCTCGTCCAGGACGAGCAGCTTCGGCTCCAGCGCGAGCGCGCGGGCGATGCCGATGCGCTGGCGCTGGCCTCCTGAGAACTGGCTCGGGTAGCGCTCGGCGTGCTCCGGCGACAGCCCGACCAGCTCCAGCAGCTCCGCGACCCGGGCGCGCACGTCCTTGCGGCCGTGGGCGCGCAGCGGCTCGGCGATGATGTCCTGGACCGGCATGCGCGGGTCGAGCGCGGCCATCGGGTCCTGGAAGACGATCTGCACGTCCCGGCGGAGCGCCCGGCGCATGGCCTTGTCGATCTTGGCGCTGTCCTTGCCGAGCACCACCACCCGGCCGCCCTCCGGCGGCGCGAGCTGCATGATCTGCTGCAGCGTGGTGGTCTTGCCGCAGCCCGACTCGCCGACCAGGGCCAGCGTCTCGCCCTCGGCGATGTCGAGGGTGATGCCGTCCACGGCGTAGACCGTTCCGACCCGGCGCTTGAACACCGCGCCCTTCATGAGCGGGTAGTGCCGGATCATGTCGTCCAGCTCCAGGACCGTCGCGCGCTCGGCGCGCGGCACCCGGACCACCTCGCTCGGCGGGATCACCGGCACGGGGAAAACGTCGGCGCCGGTCAGGCCCTTGTGCTCGATCTCGTGGGAGCGGATGCAGGCCACGCTGCGCCCGCCGCCGGGTCCGAACGGGATGAGCGGCGGCTCCTCGTCGTCGCACATGTCCACCCGCATGGGGCAGCGCGGCGCGAACGGGCAGCCGGGCGGCAGCGACGACGGCGAGGGCGGGTTGCCCTCGATCGGCACCAGCGGCCCCTCCTCGCCGTCGATCCGCGGGATCGAGGCGAGCAGGCCCATCGTGTACGGCATGCGCGGCCGGTAGTAGAGGTCGTCCACCGGCCCCTGCTCGACCGGCCGGCCCGCGTACATGACGAGCACCCGGTCGGCCATGCCGGCGATGACGCCGAGGTCATGGGTGATCATCACGATGCCGGCGCCGGTCTCCTGCTGCGCGGTCTTCAGCACCTCCAGCACCTGGGCCTGGATGGTGACGTCGAGCGCGGTGGTCGGCTCGTCGCAGATGAGCAGGTCGGGGTCGTTGGCGATGGCCATGGCGATCATCGCGCGCTGCCGCATGCCGCCGGAGAACTCGTGCGGGAACGCCTTGGCGCGCACGTCCGGGTGCGGGATGCCGACCAGGTCGAGCAGCTCGACGGCCCGCTTGGCGGCCTTGTCCTTCGGCATCCGCTGGTGGATGCGCACGGCCTCGGCGATCTGGTCGCCGATCGTGTAGACGGGCGTGAACGCCGACAGCGGATCCTGGAAGATCATGCTGATGGCCTTGCCGCGGATCTTGACCAGCTCGTCGTCGTCCATGCCGATCAGCTCGCGGCCGTGCAGCTTGGCCGAGCCGCTGACCACGGCGTTCGGCGGGAGCAGGCCCATGACCGCGAGCGAGGTCACCGACTTGCCGGAGCCGGACTCGCCGACGATGCCGAGCACCTCGCCGCGCTCGACCTCGTACGACACCCCGCGCACGGCCTGGATGCCGCCGGGGAAGGTGACGGTGAGGTCCTTGACCTCCAAGATGCTCACGAGTTGCTCCCGGGGTCGAGGGCGTCGCGCAGGCCGTCGCCGATGAGGTTCACGCTGAGCACGAGGAGCACCAGCGCGCCCGCGGGGAAGGCGAACAGCCAGGGGTAGCCGGTGGCGTTGCCGGAGCCGGCGGCGATCAGCGTGCCGAGCGAGACGTCCGGTGGCTGGATGCCGAAGCCGAAGAAGGACAGCGCCGCCTCACCGATGATCGCCGAGGAGACGTTGAGCGTCGCGTCGATGATCAGCAGCGAGGACAGGTTGGGCACGATGTGCCGGAAGATGATCTTCCAGCGCGGGATGCCCATGTAGACCGCGGCCAGGACGTACTCGCGCTCGCGCAGCGAGATCGTCATGCTCCGCACCACCCGGGAGGTGATCATCCAGGAGAACGCCGCGAGCAGCACGACGAACCAGAGCCACGAGGAGCCTGCCTTGAGGCGCGGCGAGACGATGGCGATGATCAGGAAGCTGGGCAGGACGAGGAGCAGGTCCACGCCCCACATGAGGATCCTGTCCGCCCATCCACCGAAATATCCGGCGAACGCGCCGACGATCGCGGCGAGCCCGGTCGAGATCAACGCCACCAGGAGGCCGATCACGATCGACTTCTGCATGCCGCGCAGCGTGATCGCGTACATGTCCTGGCCGATCGAGGTGGTGCCCCACCAGTGGTCGGCGTCGGGCGGCGACAGGAAGGCCAGGAAGTCCTTCTCCGTCCAGGCGTACGCGCCGAAGTACGGGCCGATGTAGGCGACGAGCACCAGCAGCAGCAGGGCGATGGAGCCGTAACGGGCCTGCCGGTTGGCCATCAGCCGCCGCAGGACGACCTTGGAACGCATCTCAGCTCACCCGCACCCTCGGGTCGAGCGCCGCCACCAGCAGGTCCGACAGGAAGGCGGCGAACAGGACACAGACCGCGGTGAAGAAGGTCACCGCGGCGACGGAGTTGACGTCCTGGGCGTTGATCGCGTCGACCAGCCAGGCGCCCATGCCGTGCCAGGCGAAGATCTTCTCGGTGAAGGTCGCTCCCGTGAACATCGTCCCGAACGCGAACGCGAAGTACGTCGCGGACGGGATCAGCGCAGTCCGCAGCGCGTGCTTGGTGAGCGCCGTCCTGCGGCGCAGGCCCTTGGCCCGCGCGGTGCGGACGAAGTCCTGGCCGAGCACGTCGAGCATCATGTTGCGCTGGATGCGGCTGTAGAAGGCGATCGAGCCGAGGCTCAGCGAGATCGTCGGCAGGATCAGGTGGTTCAGCCGGTTGAGGAACTGGTCCCAGCCCGCCAGCTGCGGGTTGTACTCACCGGTGTACTCGATGAGCGTGAACCCGAGCCCGCGGTTCAGGTTGTACGTCGCGATCGCGAGCAGGGTCGCCAGCACGAAGACGGGGATCGCCAGCACCACGAAGGAGGAGACGCCTATTAACCGGTCGGTGGCCTTGTACTGCTTGACCGCCGAGATGGCTCCCAGCCCGATGCCGATCGCGAAGCCGAGCAGCGTGCCGATCAGCAGCAGCCGGAGGCTGACGAAGATCCGCCGGCCCATCTCGTCGTTGACCGAACCACCGTTCCAGGTCTTGCCGAAGTCCCCCTGCAGGACGCCCGTGGCCCAGGTCGCGTAGCGCTGGAGCACGGGGGTCTTGTCGTTGAGGTTGTACATGTCGAGGGTGGCGTCGATCGTCGCTTCGGGGATCGGAGGCTGACGGCCCTGGTACGCGGCCCGAGGGCTCATCGTGGTGGCGGCGAGCATGTACGCGAGACTGGCCGCCACGGCGACCAGGATCACGTTTATCGCCAACCTGCGTAGCAGGTACTTGCCCATTACTCTCCGTTCGCGCTGACGGGGGGCGCACCTCGGGGTGGAGAGGCGCCTCCGCAACGTAAAGCCGTCCGCGATCGGGAAATGACACTGACCGTGCAGACGGCGATCAAGGCGCAGAATATGGGCAAAAATATAACAGTCAGAAACTAGGTCACATAACAGTCAGATCACCAACAATAGATCGTGACAGTCCTTGGACACTCCCTCCACACCCCCTCTGACCTGCGGAAACATCGGCCTTTTAGGTGCGCCAAAGGACTTCTGGCATGAGTTGTGTCACAGAATCCGGACATGAATTGGCGGGCCGCCTAAGTGATCCACGTGGGGCCCGCGGCCGGCGATTGTGACCCCGCCCGCACCGCTCTTCCCGGGGGCCCGGCTCCTCCCGTGGGCGGCGGGCCGTCCAGATAGGGTCTTTGGTCCCTACCTGGCATCCCAGGCGGGACGGCACGATGGAAGGGTGATGTGTAACTCGATGGGCGGTTCCGGATGACGGCGGCACGCGATCTCAAGGAACTGTCCGAGGCCGAGGCCCTGCGACGGCTGGCGTCCGTGCCGTTCGGACGCGTCGTCTTCACCCTGCACGCGCTCCCCGCGGTACGCCCGGTGAACCACGTCGTGGCCGACGGCCGCGTGGTCATCCGCACCAACCCCGGCACGGTGCTGAGCAAGGAGGTGGCGCCGGCCGCGGCCGTGGTCGCGTTCGAGGCCGACGACCTGGACCCGTACGAGCGGGTGGGCTGGAGCGTGATCGTCACCGGCATCGCCCGTCCGGTGACCGACCCGGAGGAGGCGGAGCGGTTCAAGGAGCTGCTCCAGCCGTGGGTGCAGGGCGGCATGGACCAGGTGATCAGCATCCAGCCGGAGATCGTCAACGGCTTCGAGCTGGTCCCGCTCGACGACGCTTCCTGAAAGACGACGCTTCCTGAAGGCGCGCGCCCCGCCGTTCCCGCGGGGCCAAGGTCCCGTCCCGGGCGGGACGAAAGTCCCTGGCCGGGTGATCATCCCCGGTCAGAGGGTGGTAGCACCAACCGAACGCGATCAACGCGAAGAAGGTGCTCGCCCATGAGGCACAGGCCCATCGCCCTCGACCCCGCCGACGTGCAGATCAAGATCCGCGGCGGGGCCCGGCCCGGTGACGTCAGGCGCGCCAGGCAGACCGTCGCCGAGCTGTCCCGGCTCGCGCACGAGCCGGTGCTCGGCGCGAAGGTCACGCTCGCCACCGCGCCCGGCCCCGAGGAGCGCCGCACGGCGGAGGCCGTGCTGGACGTCCAGGGACGGCTCATCAGGGCCAGGGCCGGCGCGGCCTCCACACGCGCCGCCATCCACCTGCTCGGCGACCGGCTGCGTACGCGGCTGCTGGAGAGCACCCGCGACTGGGAGAACCGCCGGGGACGCCACCACCACGAAGGGCCCCGGGGCGGCCGGAGCGCCGGGGAGCCGCGGATCGTCCGGGTCCTGTCGGCGGTGCGCGCCGTCCCGGACGAGGCGGTCGTGGAGATGGACCAGCTCGACCACGACTTCCTGCTCTTCGCCGACCCGGTGACCGGCGGGGACTGCCTCGTCCACCGGACCGGCGACGGCTACCGGCTGGTGCGCCTCGATCCGCGGCCCGAGCTGCCCCCGCCGACCTGCGCGGCCGTCTCGGTCGGCACGGAGGCCGCGCCCCGCCTGAGCGTCGCGGCCGCCGTCGAGCGGCTGGAGCTGGGCGGGTTCCCGTACGTGTTCTTCGCGGACGCCGGCAGCGGCGCCGGCCAGGTCGTCTATCGCCGGGCGGACGGCGCGTACGGCCTGGTCACCACCCTGCACTGACCCCGGACAGCAGTGATGCCCGGCCCCTTCGAGGGGGCCGGGCACCGGTGGGCCGGGGAGTCACTTGAGCCATTCGTGCTCGCGGACGATCCGCAGGTTGCCGAGGCCGAAGGTGGTTCCGGCGTTGGCGAGGGCCAGGCCGGCCAGGACGATCGCGTAGATGATGTGCTCGTCCATGAACGGGTTGGTGGTGAGGGGCAGCTCGGCCGCCCACATCAGGGCCATCATCAGGGCGCCGGCGACGGCGGCGATGCGCATGCCGACCCCGAGGACGAGCGCGGTGCCGACGCCGAGCAGGCCGAGCATGAACAGCCAGTCCACCCAGACCTGTCCGGCCAGCGCGGTGAAGAGGCCGCCGAGGGCGTTCTCGCCGGTGCCCTTGAGGAAGCCGGTGGTGGGGCTGCCGCCGTTGATCCAGGCCTTGGCCGCCGGGGTGGCGAAGCCCCAGCCGAAGGTCTTGTCCAGGAAGGCCCAGAGGAAGACCCAGCCGAGGGCGATGCGGGCGGCGGCCCAGACGTACTGGACGGGGTTCTTGGCGGGGGTGTCGGTGGTGGCGACGATTTCGGGGTGGACGGTGCGGGGGTGGAAGATGGTCGCCATCGTGGGCTCCTCTGGGGGATCCGGCTGGTGGGCCGGTGTCTCTTTGACACCTCTATGACACCGTTTCCGGCGCCGGGATCGCAGAGCACTAGGGCCCGAAGCCCACAGGACCTTGGGCAGGGACCTTGGTCATTCCGTCAGGGCGTCCACTTGCCGCCCGCGACGTCGATGGTGAGCCCCGTCAGCCAGGACGAGGCGTCGGAGGCCAGGAAGGCCGTCACGTGGGCCACGTCGAGCGGCGTGCCGAGCCGCCCGAGCGGGTGCTCGGCCAGCAGCCTCCCCGCGTGCTCCTCCGGCAGGCGCCCGGCCAGCCGCTCGGTCATGATCGTGGACGGCGACACGCAGTTGACCCGGACGCCGGCCGGGCCGAGCTCGTGGGCGAGTTGCCGGGTCAGCGCGATCACGCCGGCCTTCGCGGCCGTGTACGCGGCCGAGGCCCCCGTCGGCAGGCGGGCGGCCAGCGACGCCATGGTGACGATCGAGCCGGCCCGGCGCTCGCGCATGCCCGGCAGGACGCTCTTGAGCACGAGGAACGTCGAGGTCAGGTTGGCGTCCAGGGTGGCGTGCCAGTCGTCCTCGCTCAGCCGGTCGAGCGGCACGGGCCGGCCGGTGCCGCCCCCGGCGAAGGCCGCCAGCACGTCCACCGGCCCGAGCCGCCGCTCGACCTCGGCGCGCATGGCCTCGACGGCGGCGAGGTCGGTGCCGTCGGCGGGCACCCCGATCGCGGCGTCGCCGATGTCCTCGACCACGGCGGCGATGGCGGCGGGGTCGCGGCCGTTGACGGCGACGCGCATGCCCTGCTCGGCCAGGAGCCTGGCGGTGCCCCCGCCGATGCCGCCAGAACCGCCGGTGACCAGGGCCACCTTGCCCCTCAGATCCGGATAAATCACGATGCCTCCCCTTCCGATGGCCAGGACTCCACCGTCCCCCGGAAGCGGGCGGCGGTCATCGGACGTGGGGAGACGGCCGGGCTACTCCCGCCGCCGTACTCCGGGGACGCCTCAGCGCGGGCCGGCCGCCGGCTCAGGCAGCTTGTACGCCCGGCGGGCCGTGCCGGCGAACACCTCGGCCCGCTCCCCCTCCGTCAGGCCCGCGCACAGCTCCTCGGCGGCCTCGGCCACCTGGGCGTACTCGGCGGCCAGCAGGCACACCGGCCAGTCGGAGCCGAACATCACCCGCTCCGGCCCGAACGCCTCCAGCACCACCTCCGCGTACGGCCGCAGGTCACCCACCTGCCACGCCGCCCAGTCGGCCTCGGTCACCATGCCGGACAGCTTGCAGAACACGTTGGGCAGCGCGACCAGCTCCCGGACCCGGCTCCGCCACGGCTCCAGCTCGCCCGAGGCGATCGGCGGCTTCGACAGATGGTCCAGCACGAACGTCAGCCCCGGCAGCGCCCGTACGGTGTCGATGGCGGCCGGAAGCTGGTGCGGCAGCGTGAGCAGGTCGTAGGCGAGCCCGGCGGCCTCGACGGCGGCGAGCCCGCGCCGCACGTCCGGCCGGTTGAGCCAGGCGGGGTCCGGCTCCGACTGCACGCCGTGCCGCACACCCACGAGCCCCGGCGGCAGCCCGGCGAGCGTGCCGCCCACGTCGGGCGCGGTCAGGTCCACCCATCCGACCACCCCCGCCACCAGCTCCGACGCGGCGGCCAGGCCGAGGAACTCGCGCGTCTCGTCCAGATCGGCCCGCACCTGCACGAGCACCGTACGGCTCACCCCCGCGGCGGCGGCGGGCCCGGCCAGGTCGTCGAGCGTGAACGTCCGCCGCACGGGCGCCATGGGCTCCGGGTCGAGCCAGTCGTGCGGGCGAGTGGAGAGGTCCCAGACGTGGTGATGCGCGTCGATGCGGTCCATGAGCGGCAACGTAACAGACATCCCATGTCTGGGCCATAGCGAACGGGACTTCCGCAAATTATGACCTTTGGCACCGCCATACATCCTACGTTCGGCACGGTGGGCCGAGAAAAAAACAGAGGGCGTGATCAACATGATCACGCCCTCTGGGGGGCCGAAGCCCCGGAGTAGTCTTCGCCGCCCTTGACGGCAATTTCATGCTACAACAATCACGCTGTGTGCGACACCCCTATGCTTTCAGTAATCGGCTGGCGCTCAGTCCAACCGGTCCCCCCATTCGTACCTTCGAGGTCGCAGCATGCCGATCACGCCTTACGGGCGCGACTCCGCCTCCCCCTACTCCCGCCATATAGCTGCTCGTCTGCAGGACTTCTGCAACCAGAGGGCACCCTGGACACTCCGCCTGTGGGACGTCAGCGCGTTCCTCTCCCTGGAGGAGTTGCACGAGGCGGGCTCATGGGTGGAGCGGCGGGTGCTGTCGCAGTCGGCGCTCGACTGGCAGCGGCACGAGCTGGAGCGGCTGCTCGGCGACGACCCGGCGCTCGGCACGAAGGTCTTCCGCCGCCGGCTCCAGGAATGCCTCCGTACGACGTTGACGGTGGCGAGCGACGGCCGCAGGAAGCTGCGCCACCTGATCGACGTCGGCCGCCCCGGCTATCTCGACCGCTGGGCGGCGTGCGTCGCCGGGACAGCCCCGCCCCCGCCGGAGAAGGTCGCCCGCGCGGTCGCCTCCCACCTGCTCGACAGCGGCCACAGCATGGACGGCCTCAGCCGCTGGCTGCGCGACGGCAGGCTGGGGCTGTCGGCCGTGGACCTGATCGCCGAGGCCGCGGCCCTGCTGACCCGTCCACCGACGTCCTGGAAGGTCGTCGTGCCCTTCGCCGACCTGCACGGCCGGGAGCTGACCGCCGGTCTCCCGCACTGGATCGGCAGGCGTGAGGCGGCCGACCTCCTGGCCGAGACGGGAACGAAGACCACCGCTCCGATCACCGGCGCCCTCTCCTATGAGGTCGAGGCGCGCGACGCCGAACGCGCCCTGGAGATCGTCTCCGACGTCGTCGAACGGCTCCAGGCCCGCGCCCGCTTCGCCTCCACCGGTTCGGTGTCCCCCTTCGACACCGCCGTCGTGCTGAACCAGCGCCGGGCGATGCCGCTGCGGATGCCCGCTCGCGGCGCGCGGGTCCTGTCCCTGGCCGCCGAACGCCAGCTCTATGTGGTCGGCGCCCAGCCGCAGCGCCTCGACGACCGGCGGCGAAGCGCGGTGGACGACGCGCTGGAGATCGCCTCGGCACTCAATCACGGCCCGCTTGCTCCGGCCGTCGCCGGAGGGTGGAGCGCTCTGGAGTCGTTGCTGACCGAGGCCCGGGATCCTGACGAGCGCGAACGGGTCGTCGCCGCCGGCCGCGCCGCCGCGCTGGTCGCCTGCTCCTGGCCGCGGGCCGAGCTGACCGCGCTCTCCCACCGCATCCGGCATGTCAGCGACGGCGACCTGGCCGAACGCCTGGACCTCTGCGGCTCGAACCGCGAACGTGCCACCCTGATCGCCGCCGAGCTGATCCAGGGACGTTCCCTGCCGTTGGAACGTTCCTGGCGTCGGCGGAGCGACATCGCGGCGGTCACCCGGATGCACGCGCTCCTCGCCGACCCCGCGCTGGTGCTCGGCCGGGTGCGCCGCTACGTCGAGGTCTCGCTGCGCCGCCTCTACCGCAGCCGCAACATCGTCCTGCACGGCGGCTCCACGGGCGGGGTGGCGCTGCAGGCGGCCCTCCGCGTCACCGCGCCACTCGTGGGGGCCGCACTCGACCGGCTGGCGCACGCCGACCTCGTGGCAGGGGTCCCACCGCTGGTCCTCGCCTCACGGGCCGAGACCGCCCTGCACATGGTGGGCGACCAGATGGGCCCGGCCCTCTGCGACCTCATCGAATGACTCCCGACGAGAACACCGCGAAAGGGGCGGGAACTGACATGGAACGCGGGCGTGGGCTGCGGCGGGAGTATCCGGAGCTGGCCGGGGAGCTGGGGCGGTTTCTGCGCCGGCACCCCTACGAGGATCTGGAGGCGCTGGTCGCGTACCTGCGGGCGGCCGACGCCGAAGGGCTGCGAGAGCTGGTCGACAGGTTGCGGCAGGAACCGGGGGCCGATCCGCGTCGGGTGCGCGAGGTGATCGACCACGGTGAGCGGGCTCTGCGGCTCGACGCCTATGTGGCCGTTCTGGCGGAGGACCTGCGGAGCACGGCCCGGTTCCTGGCCGTCGCCACCGTGCTGCGTGACCATGGGCGGGCCGCCGACGCGGAGGAGTGGGCGCGGCGCGGGCCGGCGACCGAGCCGGTCGATCCCGTCGCCGCGGCGAAGCTGCGTGACCTGCTGGTCGGGCTGCTGCTGGAGAGGGGGGCCGCCGACGAGGCCGTCGCGGTGCGCCGGGCCGCGTTCGAGCACGTCCCCGACCCGGATCGGTACGCGAAGCTGCGGGAGACCGCCGAGCAGGCCGAGGTGTGGGCGGCGTTGCGGCCCGGAGCGCTCGATCATCTCCGGGCGAAGGGGCAGGTGTCGTACGTGGTCACCGTGCTGACGGCGGAGGGGGCGCACGAGGAGGCGTGGCAGACGGCCCTGGCCGCCGCTCCCGGCGAGGTGCCCGGCGAGCAGTGGCTGACGCTCATCGCGCGGAGGGAGCACGAACGACCCGCCGATGTCGTCGGCCCCTACCGGTGGCTCATCGACGACTGTCTCGCCGACAGGGAGCAGATTCGCTACAACCAAGTGGCGGAGCTGCTGATCCGGCTCCGCGCGGTGCAGCAAAGGCTGGACGACGAGGCCGGGTTCGCCGCCTACCTCGGCGAGCTGCGCGAGCGCCATGAGCGGCGGCCGGCCTTGATCGCGCGGCTCGCCGACCTCTGAGACAGGGCGATCAGCGTTCGGACAGGACGCGGGCGAGTGCGGTCAAGGTCTCCGGGGGCGTGCCGGGGGGCGGGGAGACGCGCAGGACGGGTTCGGTGAGGTCGAGCGGGGCCCTCGCCGCCGGGACCACGGACACGAGGAGGCCCGCGCGGGCGGCGCGGGTCCTGGCGTCCGCCGCCGAGTCCCCGGGCGGCGGGCGGAGGGTGACGAGGGCGGAGGGCTCGTCGAGCGGTTCGCGTACGCGCCAGCCGCCCGCGCCGTCGAGGGTCCGGCGGGCGGTCCGGCCCAGGCCGGCCAGGTGGTCGTGGAGGGCGGCGGGCCCGAGCGCCAGGTGCTCGCGTACGGCTTCGCCGAGCCCGAGGCGTGCCGCCATCGCCGCCTCCGCGCCCTCGTAGCGGACGGCCCCCGGCAGCGGGACGCCGTCGGCGTGGCCGTGGAGGGCGGGGAAAGGGGCGTCCATGGCGGGCGTGAGGCCGGGGACGATCAGGAAGCCGACGCCGCGCGGGCCCGCGAGCCACTTGCGGGACGTGCCGACGTACGCGGTGGCGCCGGCGCCGGTGACGTCCACGTGGCCGAACGACTGGCAGGCGTCCAGCACCAGCGGGACCCCGGCGGCCCGGCACAGCGCGCCGATCGCGGCGGCGGGCTGTACGACGCCGTGGTGGGAGGCGATGTGGGGCACGGTGACCAGGTTCAGGCCCGCCGACAGGCGTTCGCGCAGGCCGTCCAGATCCGCCCGGCCGTCGGCGTCGGCGGGCAGCTCGACGAGGGTCCATGAGCGGTCGGCGGCGAGGCGGCGCAGGAGCATGAGCGTGCTGCCGTACTCGGTGCGGAGGTGGCCGACGCGGCTGCCCGGCGGCAGCCGCCAGCCGCCGAGCAGCGCGGCCATGGCGGCGGTCCCGCTCTCGGCGAAGGCGACATCGCCGGGGGCCGCGCCGGTCAGGGCGGCCAGGGCCGTGCGGGTGCCGGTGAGGTCCGGTTCCGCCGGGTAGCCGCCGCGTTGCCGCTCCAGGTGGAGGTGGCCGATGACGGCGTCGAGCGTACGGTCGCCGGGCACGTTGCAGCCGGCCGCGTCGAGGTGCCCCGACGGCAGGACGGCGCGGGCCGCCCGCCAAGCCGTGCCCGTGCAGGCCGTGCCCGTGCAGGCCGTGCCGGTCGTGGGCGGCGAGGTCATGCCTGGGCGAGGAGCAGGGCGAAGTCGCCGGCCGGGTCGGTGTGGCAGCGGCGCACCGTGAAACCGGCGGCGGTCAGCTCGGCCCGCAGCCCGGCCGGCCGGAACTTGGCGCTGATCTCGGTCCGCAGGTCCTCGCCCTCGGCGAAGTCCACGGTCAGGCCGAGCGCGGCGACGGGGACGCGCATCGCGCGGGTCGCGCGCAGGCGCATCTCGATCCACTGGTGGCGTTCGTCGTACAGGGCGACGTGGGCGAAGGCGTCGGGGTCGAAGGCGGCGTCCAGTTCGCGGTTGAGCACCCGCAGGACGTTGCGGTTGAAGGCGGCGGTCACCCCGGCCGCGTCGTCGTAGGCCGCGACCAGCCGGTCCCGGTCCTTCACCAGGTCCGCGCCCAGCAGGAACGTGTCGCCCGGCCGCAGGTTGCCGCGCAGCTCCTTGAGGAAGGCGCGGCGGGCGTCCGGGCCGAGGTTGCCGATGGTGCCGCCGAGGAAGGCGACCATCCGGCGGCCGGTACGCGGCAGCAGCGCGAGGTGGCGTTCGAAGTCGGCGCACACCGCCCGTACGGCGAGGCCGGGATAGCGGGCGGCCAGCCGCCGGGCCGCGGCGAGGAGGGTGACGGCGTCCACGTCCACCGGCGTGTACGTGCGCAACGTGCCCGCCTCGCGCAGCGCGTCGAGGAGCAGCACGGTCTTCTCGCTGGTGCCCGAGCCGAGCTCGACCAGGGTGTCCGCGCCGCTCGCCGCCGCCAGCCCGGCCGCCTCGGCCCGGAGTATGGCCAGCTCGCGGCGGGTCGGGTAGTACTCGGGCAGCCGGGTGATCCGGGTGAACAGCTCGCTGCCCGCCTCGTCGTAGAACCATTTCGGCGGCAACCACTTGGGCGTGGCGGCCAGGCCGGTGCGGACGTCCTGTTCGAGTGCCAGGCGCAGGTAGTCGCGGTCGAGATGGTTGATCAGCTGGACGGTGGACTGGTGGCTGACGGGCACGAGGTCTCCCAAGGCGTGATGCGGAAGTCAGAGTGGCTGGACGCGCAGGCCGTCGGCGGTGGCGAGCAGCAGGCTCCGGTCGGGCACGGCCTGCCAGCCGGGGCCGTCGCAGAGCGGCTCGCTGGCCACCAGGACGCCGTCCGGGTGCGGCCGGTGGAAGAGCGTGTCGCCCCAGGCGGTCGCGGCGAGGGTGACGCCGTCGCAGGCGAGCAGGTTGAGCCGGGCTTCGGGGTCCTTGGCGGCGGCACCGGTCACGACCTCGGCCAACGCCTCCCCCAGAGCGGTGACGGTAGCGGTGGCGGGCGCGGTGACGGGTGCGGTGGCGGGCGCGGTGGCGGGCGCGGTGACGGTGGCGGGCGCGGGTGTGGGGCTGCAGTCGGCGCGGAGGCGGCGGAACACGGCCGCCGCCAGCCAGGCGCTGTCGCAGGCGCTCTCCGCGCCCTCGGCGAGGTCGCGGAGCGCGTCCCGGTCGACCCGCCCGTTGTGGCTGAGCAGCCAGCGCCCCTCCGTGAACGGCGCGGTGGCGCTCTCCTCGACCGGCATGCCGACGGTGGCACACCGTACGGCCGCCAGCAGGCACCCGGACCGGGCGACCCGGGCGAGGCCCGGCAGGTTGGCGTCGGCCCACATGGGGATCGAGCGGCGGTAGCGGATCGGCGCGGCCGTGGCGAGGCCGGGGTCGTACCAGCCCATGCCGAATCCGTCGGCGTTGACCGTCCCGTGGCGTTGCCGCCGTGGCGCGTACGACTGCCTGAGCAGCCCGTGCTCGGGCTCGTGGATCAGCTCGGCGAGCGTGCGGGGAGCGCCGAGCCAGGCGGCGTGCCGGCACATCAGCGCTCCTCCGGCGTCGCGGTGCGCGCGCAGCGGAAGCCGGTGAAGATCTGCCGCCGGATCGGGTAGTCCCAGTTCCGGAACGTGGTGCGGACGGCGGCCGGGTCGGCCGCCCACGACCCGCCGCGCAGCACCCGGTACTCCTTGCCGAAGAACACCTCGCTGTACTCCCGGTAGGGGAAGGCGCGGAAGCCGGGATAGCCGTCGAACCAGGTGGCGGTCCACTCCCACACGTCGCCGACCAGCTGCTCGGCCCCGTACGGGCTCGCGCCGCCGGGATAGGCGCCGAGCGGCGCGGGCCGCGCGGCCCGGTGGCCGAGGTTGGCCAGCTCGGGCGTCGGGTCCTGCTCGCCCCACGGGTACGGGCGGGCCCGCCCGGCGGCGGCGTCCCAGCCGCAGGCCTTCTCCCATTCGGGCTCGGTGGGCAGCCGTTTGCCCGCCCAGCGGGCGTAGGCGTCGGCCTCGTACCAGCAGACGTGCTGCACGGGCTCGTCCATCGGCACCGGCTCGGGCCGCCCGAAGCGGGTCCGCCACCACGTGCCGCCGTCCCTGGTCCAGAACAGCGGCGCGAACACGCCGTTCTCCTGCCGCCAGCGCCAGCCCTCGGGCGTCCACCAGCGGGCGTCGTGGTAGCCGCCGTCCTCGATGAACGCGGCGTAGGCGGCGTTGCCGACGGGCAGCCGGTCGATCCAGTACGCGGGCAGGTCCACCCGGTGGGCGGGCCGCTCGTTGTCGTACGCCCAGGGCAGGCTGTCGGTGCCCATGAGGAACTCCCCCGCCGGCACGTACACCTCCTCGGGACCCTCGGGAAGGCGGCCGGGCGGCAGGTCGCCGTCGCGGACCACGCCGGGCCGGCCGGCGAGCTGGAGCGTGGCCAGCATGGTCTCGTCGTGCTGGTGCTCGTGCTGGATGACCAGCCCGAACACGAACCCGTCGCGGCGCAGCGGGCTCGGGTCGGCGAGGTCCACGGCGTCGAGCACGTCGAGCACCCGCCCGCGTACGCCGCCGATGTAGTCGCGGGCCTCCGCCGGAGGCAGGAACGGCAGGGACGGGCGGTCCCTGCGCGGGGTCTTGAACGCGTCGTAGATGTCGTCGATCTCGGGACGCAACGGGGTGATCCCGGCGGCCGCCCGCAGCACCCACAGCTCCTCGTAGTTGCCGACGTGCGCGAGGTCCCACACCAGCGGGGACATGAGGGGCGAGTGCTGGCGGACGAGCAGGTCGTCCTCGGCGGCGGTGTAGGTGAGCGACCGGTCGCGCACCGCGGTGAGCTGGGCGGCGATGCGTTCCTTGAGGTCGGTCATGCGTCCTTCCCTTCGGTCAGCCAGGCCGGCGGGTGGCCCGGTCCTCGTGTCACCGTCTCGATCAGGTCGGCGGCCGGCGAGCGGCCCCGGCTCACGTACCGGTCGGCGAACGCCGCCACCTCGCCGGTCAGTACGGGGCCCGCGCCGAGGCGGGGCAGCGCCTCCAGCGCGGCGCGGAAGCACGCCTCCGCGGCGCGGGCCAGCGGGGGCGCGGCGAGGCCGCGGCGGGCGGCCTCGCTCCAGAGGTCACGGCACGGCTCGGCGGCCTGGAGTGCGGCGTCGGCGGCGCGGTCGTCCGTGATCAGCGCGTACGTGACCGCCACGCAGACCGGCCAGGCGTCCGGCCGCTGGGCGTCGAGGTAGCGCAGCTCCAGCCAGCCACGCGGCCGGACCGGCGGGAACACGGTGGTGGCGTGGTAGGCCAGGTCGCCGAGGGTGGGCGGCCGGCCGGGCGTACCGGGGCGGCCGGCGAGCCAGTCGCGGAAGGTGACGCCGCCGCGGGCCGGGCGGCAGCGGTCCGCGCCGTCCCGTACCAGCATGAGGCGGGCGTCGAGCAGGTAACCCGCCCAGTCCTCGGCGGGGTCGGCGGTGGCGGGGACGGGGGCCGTACGGGTGGGGTCGAGGCGTTCCCAGACGGCCTGGCGGCCGGACATCCAGCCGCAGGGGCGGCCTCCGGCGAGCGGGGAGTTGGCGAAGGCGGCGACGAGCACGGGGCCGAGCAGGTGCGCCCGCTCCCACCGGACGCCGGGCCGCTCCCCCAGGTCCAGATTGACCTGGACGGAGGCGGTCGAGCACATCATCAGCGGGCCGTACGGGCCGCCGAGGAACTCGGCCATCGCGTCGTAGCGCGGCAGGCGGAGCTGGCGGCGGGGCGGGCGCACCGGGTCGAGGCCCACTCCGGCCGGGGCGAGCCCGGCGCCGGCGAGCGCCCGGCGGGCCAGGCCGAGGTCGCCGGCCATCGCGGCGACGGCCTCCGCCAGCGGGGCCGCGGGCCCGGAGAGTTCGAGCTGGCCGCCGGGCTCGAACGTCACCTGGCTCCCGCCGGGCAGCGGGGGCAGGGCCCGCGCGATCTCGTCGATGGGGACGTGCCGCTCCGGCGCGGCCCGGTCGTGCACGAGGAACTCCAGCTCGACACCCACCCGCCCGCCCCCGCCGTCCCGAGCGTGGTCACGGAAGCAGTCGCGGGCGAACTCGGCCACTCCCGCGAAAGACGTCGGGTCCCCCGGCGGATCCGCGGGCGGGTCCCCCGGCGGGTCCCCGGGCAGGGGCGCGGGCAGGGGCGGGATCGCGGGCAGGCGTGAGCGTGCGGCGGGCCTGGCGGTCATCGGGCTCCCCTCGCATGGCGCATGGAGCTACAGATCCGCGAGCCACGCGAACGTTACAGACGACCTTCCGGAAGTCTCAGGCCGACGGGCGCCGGGCCTTGAAGGCCGCCGTTAACCGGTCGCGGACGGGCCGCGAGAGCTGCTCCCGCGGCTGGTCGGCGAGAGCGCGCACGGTGGCGCGGTACTGGTCGAGGTAGCGGCCGCAGTCGGCGCAGCCGGCGAGATGGTCCTCGACGGCGGCGCGGCCGGGCTCGTCGAGCGCGTCGTCGAGGTAGGCGGTGACGACCTCGACCAGTTCGCCGCATGTGAACCGCTTCACGACGCTGCCCGCCTTACCCTCTGTGCCCATGAACCGTTTCACCTATTCTGCCGCCATCACCGACCGGAAGTAGCCCTCCAGCCGGTCCCGGACCACTGACCGGGCGCGGTGCAGCAGCACCCGCTGATTGGCCGGCGAGATGTCCAGGATGTCGCAAACCTCCTCGGACGTGCACCCCTCCACGTCGCGCAGCGTGATCACGATGCGCTGCCGGGGCGGCAGCTCGGCCAGCGCCTCGGCGATGATGCCGCGTGCCTCGGCGGCGAGCGCCTGGTTCTCCGGCGTCGGCCAGGCCGCGGGCGGCACCTTCCAGCTCCCCGGCAGACCGGCGTCCACGCCGTGGAAACGCGACGGGTCCACGCCCCGCCCGCCGTCGGATTCGAGCGCGCTCCACGGCAGCGTACGGCTCTCCCGCAGGCCGCGCTTCTTCGCGGCGTTGACCAGGATCCGGTAGACCCACGTACGCACCGACGAGCGGCCCTCGAAGTCGTCGATCGCGCCGATCACCGCCAGCCAGGTGTCCTGCACGACCTCCTCGGCCGAGTCGTCCGTGGAGACGTAGGATCGGGCGACCCGCAGCATGCCCCGCGACCAGGTGTCGAGCAACGCGGCGAACATCGCCTCGTCGCCCGCCCGCAGGGCCGTGACGATGACGTGGTCCGGGGGCAGCGCGCCGCCCGCGAAAGACGCCACGATCGTTTCCTCCCCGTTCCGACGCTCTTCGTCATCATCACATCCGGCCGCCGAAGATCGCACCGAGGGGTCGCTCAGCCGGCCACGTCCCGGGCTGGCCGGGCCCAGCGCGCCGGGTTACGTTGAGCGGGAGGCGTCCTACCTGCCATCTGCGAAGGAAGTGGTTCCCCATGCTCTACCTGTTCGGCTTCGAACAGATCGGCGTGGCCGTGAGTGACATCTACTTCGTCGATCCCAACCCGGAGCGGGGCCAGGAGGGCGCCGAGCGCGGCGTACGCCTGGAGCTGCGCCGGCTCGAACAGAGCGAGCTCAAGGGCTCCATCTACTCGGCGCGGCCGATCACCGTCGAGCGCCCGCTGTGGCGCGTGGACCTGCTGGAGTCGGTGTCCGGCACGCCCGGCAGCTTCGACCGCACCCACCACCACCCGGGCATGAACGGCTGGGAGCCGGGCCGGCGCGTGTTCGACCACGCGCTGTCGGCCGAACCGCTGAAGTGGCTCGCCGAGCGGCTGTCCGACCTGGAGGGCGTGCTGAAGGAGGTCGGCGCCGACCCGGGCGAGGCGACCCCGGCCGACGTGACCGGCCTGCGCGAACGCGCCCCGGAGATCGTCGAGGTCGTCGGACGGCTCCTGGACCGCGTCCGCGCCACCGCCGCCCCCGACGAGGCCACCACCGCCGCCAGCCTCCGCGCCAGCTGGCTCTGACCCCGTCGGCGCGTCAGAGGGCGGGCGGGGCCGGGTGGCGGTGGAGGAGGCCGAAGCGGGTCCACATGGACTCCGCGGCCTCGATCGCCGCCCCCGTACGTGCCGGGTCCACCGCCGCGAGCTGGGTGACCAGCGCCTGCGCCACGGCGATGCCGGCGGTCAGCGACGGGAAGAACGCCTCCCCCTCGGCCGGCACCAGCACCACCTCCTCGGCCGCGGCCGCCAGTGCCGGGCTGGCCGCGTCCGTCACGGCGAAGACACGCGCCCCGCGCGCCCGCGCCTCGTTGGCGGCCAGGATCGTGTTCTCGTACAGCCGCCAGAAGCTGACGGCGATGAGCACGTCGCCCTCGCCGACGGCGGCCATGGCGTTGGCCAGCTCGGAGCCGGCGGTGACGGCCCGCACGGGGTAGCCGGCGAGCCGGGCGTTGTGCGCGAGCGCCAGGCCGACGGCGGCGTAGCTGCCGTCGGCGACGATCGTGGTGCTCCGGGCGGCGGCGACGGCCTCGGCGATCGTGGCCAGCGCGCGCTCGTCGAGCCGCCGGTTGAGCACGGCGAGATTGTCGAGGTCGCGGCGGAGCGACCGCGTGCCGGGCGAGCCGGTGCCGTGGGGCTCGGCGGCAACCTGGCCGGCGCGGTGCTCGGCCGTGACCTGGCCGGCACGGTGCTCGGCGGCGACCTGGCCGGCGCGGTGCTCGGCGGCGACCTGGCCGGCGCTGAGCGAGGACAGGTAGCGGGCGCGCAGCTCCTGCTGCAGGGCGGGCCAGCCGGCGAAGCCGAGCGCCTGCGCGGTGCGGGTCACGGTGGCGACGTTGACGCCGGCGAGCTGGGCGAGCTCCCCCGCCGACCCGTACGAGGCCCGCCGCGGCTGCGACAGCAGCAGCTCCAGCACCGCGGCCGACTTGCCGCGCAGCCCGCGCTCCGGGGTGCGGCTCCGCAGCCAGCCTTCGAGATCGTCGGTGGCGCGCTCGCTCACGAGTTCCCTCTTCCCCGGCCTCCAGATCCGCCGATCATGCTACGCCCTCCGCCCGCGAGCAATATGCAAAGACCATTGCAATTGCACTGTTCTGCACTATAAATTGCTGCGCGATCGACAAGGAGGCGACGGGATGACGTTCGAGGAGCTGCAGGAACGCGTGCGCGACGAGGTCGGCGTGCGGCTGTTCACGGTGCTGGCCTGGATACCCGAGCGGCAGGCGCTGCGCCGGGTGCACACCAGCCACCCCGAGCAGTACCCGGTGGGCGGGGAGAAGAGCGTGGAGATCTCCCAGGGCTGGCTGGCCACGTGCATCGAGGGGCGCAGGCCCTACCTCGGGCCGGACCGGGCCGCGGTGCGCGGGATCTTCGCCGACCACGCCCTCATCGAGAGCCTGGGCTGCGGCGCGGTCATCAACGTGCCGGTGGTGGAGGGCGACGAGGTCGTCGGCGTGCTCAACCTGCTCGACGCCGAGGGCGCCTACGACGACGCGTCCGTCGCCGCGGCCGAGAAGCTGGCGCCGCTGGCCGTCCCCGCCCTGCGGGACGCCGTCCGTTGAGCCTGCTGCTGAGGAACGTCCGCGTCCTCGACGTCGAGACCGGCGAGTACGCCGAGGGCGACCTGCGCTGCGCCGACGGCCGCGTCGCCGAGACGGGCACCGGCCTGCGCGCCCCCGACGGGACGCGGGTGATCGACGGCGCGGGCGCGTACGTGGTGCCGGGCCTCATCGACGCCCACGTGCACGTCACGGCGTTGACCGCGGACCTCGGCGCGCTGCCCGCCATGTCCCCGTCGTACGTGACCGCGCACGCCGCCCGCATCATGGGCGAGACGCTGGCCCGGGGCTTCACCACCGTACGCGACAACTCCGGCGCCGACTTCGGGCTGGCCGACGCGCAGGCGGAAGGGCTCATCCGGGGCCCGCGGCTGCTGTTCTGCGGCAAGGCGCTGAGCCAGACCGGCGGCCACGCCGACTTCCGCGGCCGGGGCGAGCACCTGACGGACGACCACCCGTGCTGCGCGGGCGTCGGCCGCATCGCCGACGGCGTCGCCGCGGTCCGCGCCGCCGCCCGCGACGAGCTGCGCAAGGGCGCCGGCCACGTCAAGGTCATGGCCTCCGGCGGCGTGGCCTCGCCGACCGACCGCATCGACTCGACGCAGTACTCGATGGAGGAGCTGCGCGCGATCGTCGAGGAGGCCGAGGCCGCCAACCGGTACGTGGCCGCCCACGCCTACACCGCCCGCGCCGTGAACCGGGCGCTGGAGGCCGGGGTGCGCTCGATCGAGCACGGCAACCTCATCGACGACCGCAGCGTGGAGCTGTTCCTGGAGCGGGAGGCGTTCCTGGTGCCGACGCTGGTGACGTACTGGGCGCTGAAGGAGGAGGGCCGCGCGTTCGGGCTGTCGGCGACGAGCTGGCACAAGGTGGACGCGGTGCTGGAGGCCGGGCTGACCGCGCTGGAGCGGGCCGCGCGAGGCGGCGTCAAACTGGTCTACGGCACGGACCTGCTCGGCGGCATGCAGCGGCACCAGAACCACGAGTTCCGGCTGCGCCGGGAGGTGCAGAGCCCGCTCGACGTGCTGCGGGCGGCGACCACGGGCGCGGCCGAGCTGGTGGGGATGGCGGGCGAGATCGGCACCCTGGCCGTGGGCGCGCACGCCGACCTGCTGGTGCTCGGCGCCGACCCGCTGGAGGACGTCGGCGTGCTGGCCGAGCCCGCCCGCCACCTGCGCCACGTGGTGCAGGCGGGCGACGTGGTCGCCTGACCGGCGGCGGCGGCTGATCCACCTGCCCGGCCTCGGGCCGGTGCCGCCGGCGGGCACGGTGCTCCCCGGCGCCCGCGACGTCTCCTTCACCACGCGCGACGGCCTGCGGCTGTCCGCCTGGTACGTGCCGCCGTGCTGGCCAACCAGGTCGCGACCGGCATCGCCGAGGGCCTCGCCAAGATGGGCGTCGACCCGGCCAAGGCGGCCGCGAGCGGCAGCGGCACGCTGAACATCGCGACGCCACCGGCCACATCTTCCTGATCTCGGCGGGCATCGCCGTGGCCGGCGTGCGCCACCCTGTTCCTCAAGCCGGCCAAGCTCCGCGACAGCGCGGACCTGGCCGAGACGCCGGAGCCGACCGGCGGCAAGGCGCCCGTCGCCCCCTGACCGACGGGGTGGCCTCCGGCGGCATTGAGGGTTGACCACCCCTGACCCGTGGTGGATAACAGTATTCCGACAGGGGGAGTCAACCTGCACTCTTACGGAGACCCCGATGACACGCCTCGCTTCTCCTGGCCTGATCGGACGTGACGCCCAGTTACACGTGCTCCTCGACGCCATCAGCGGTCCGCCGGCCGTCATCCTCGTACAGGGCGAGGCGGGAATCGGGAAGACCCGGCTGGTCAGGGTCGCGCTCGGCCTCCTGCCTGGAGGAGAGCACACGGTCCTGATCGGCCACTGTCACCAGATCCGCGAGCCGTTCCCGTACGGGCCGGTGTTCGACGCGCTGCGTCACGTCGCGGGGGCGCTGCCGGAGACGGCCACGCTCAACCCGGTCACCGGCGCGCTCCGCGGCTACCTGCCCGAGCTCGCCGGCCATCTGCCGCCCGCGCCCTCGCCGCCGCCGCTCGACGACCCGCGCGCCGAGCGGCACCGCCTGTTCCGCGCCGTGCACGCGCTGCTGGCCGCGGCCGGGCCCGTGGTGCTCGTGGTCGAGGACCTCCACTGGGCCGACGACGGCACCCGCGACCTGCTGCGCTTCCTCACCGACCAGCCGCCCCCAGGGCTGGCGCTCGTGGTGACGTTCCGCAGGGAGGGGCTGCCGGTGCCGGGGCTGCCGTTCGGGCACGCCTACCGGCGGCCGGCGGGGGTGCGCAGCGAGGTGATCACGCTCACGCCGCTCGACGTCGAAGGGGTGCGCAACCTGACCCGCGCGCTGCTCGGCCGGTCGACGCTGACGTCCGACTTCGTCACGAAGCTGCGCGACCGCACGGCGGGGGTGCCGTTCGTGATCGAGGAGGTGGTGCGCTCGTTGCTCGACGACGAGGGCCAGTTGGTCGGCGGCGAGGAGGAGCCCGAGGTCCTGGAGCGCATGGCGGTGCCGCCGCTGCTGCGCGAGGCGATGGCCGAGCAGCTCACCGGGCTCTCGCCCGCCGCACTGCACGCGGTGCACGCCGCCGCGGTGCTGGGCCTCGCCGCCGACGAGCAGCTCATCGCCGCCGTCTCGGGCCACCCGGCCGGTGACGGGCTGAGCCAGGCGCTCAAGGCGGGCGTCCTGCTCGAACACGAGGACGGCCAGTACGGCTTCCGCCACTCCCTCGCCCAGCAGGCCGTCTACGAGGCGATCCCCGGCCCCGACCGGCGGCTCACGCACCAGCGGGCCGTGACCGCGCTGTCGGCGCTCGACCCGCCGCCGCTCGTCCAGCTCGCCTACCACGCCAGGCGGGCGGGCGACTTCGCCGCCTGGCAGCGGCACGGCCCGGCCGCCGCCGACCGCGCCGCCGCGATCGGCGACATCCCGCTCGCGGTCGAGGTGCTGGCCGGGATGCTCGCCGACCCCAAGCTGCCGCACGACGTGCGCGGCCCGCTCGCGCTGCGGCTCAGCCGCGTCGCCGCGATCGGGCTGTCCTACCGGCGCGTGGTGCGCTCCCTGCGCCACCTGCTGGCCGAGGACTTCCTGTCCCGGCACGTACGCGGCGAGGCCCGGCTCAACCTGGGCGTGCTGCTGTCCAACCAGGCCGGCGCGGTCGCCGCGGGACGCCAGGAGATCCTGCTCGCGCTCCCCGACCTGCACGACCGGCCGAGCCTCGCGGCCCGCGGCCTCGCCCTGCTGGCGATGCCGCCCTGGGGCGACGAACCGCTCGCCACGCACGAGGAGTGGATGAACCAGGCCGAGAAGCTGCTCGCCACGGTCGAGGACCAGGACCCCGAGCTGACCGCCGCCGTGCACGCCAACAAGGTGAGCCTCGCCATGATGCTCGGCTCGCCGGACGCGCTCGAGCTGGCCGCGGCCCTGCCCGCCAACGACCCGTCGGCGGCCGTGCGCAGACAGGTGGCGCGCGGCTACTCCAACCTGTTCGACGCGGCCATCGGGCTCGGCCACTACGCGGCGGCCGAGCGCTTCGCCGACCAGAGCAGGCGGATCGCCGAGGAGACGGGCGCGCTGTACCCGGAGTTCCTGGTGGAGCTGTCGTCGATCAGGCTCGACCTGCTGACCGGGCACTGGGAGGGGCTGCGGGAACGGGCCGTCACGGCGGTCGAGATGACGCCGGATGCGCCGCTGCTCGCCTCCGACGCCCGGCTCGCGCTCGGCATGCTGGCCCTCGCGCGGGGCGAGTGGGAGGAGGCCATCGAGCACCTGGTCGCGGCCGGGGTGAACGACGTCGAGTCCGGGTTCCTGCCGGTCGCGGCCTTCGCCTCCGGCGGCCTGATCGAGCTGCACCTGACCCGCGACTGCCTGGACGAGGCCCTCGCCGAGGCCGACCGCGCGGTGGCCAGGCTGCGGCGCAAGGGCATGTGGGTGTGGGGCGACCAGCTCGTCCCGCCCGCCGTCGAGGCGCTGCTCAAGGCCGGGCGGACGGGCGAGGCGGCCGACCTGGTGGCCGAGTTCGGGGCGGGCATCGAGGGCAGGGACGCGCCCTCCGCGCACGCCGGCCTCGCCACCGCGAGGGGCGCGATCGCCCGCGCCGGGGGCGGGCACGAGGAGGCGGCCCGGTGCTACGCCGGGGCGCGGGCGGCGTACGAGGCGATGCCGCGGCCCTACAGCGTGGCGCGGGCGTCCGAGGCGGAGGCGGGCGCGCGGCTGGCGATGGGCGACCGGGCACGGGCGGCCGACCTGATCGCGGACGCCTGCGAGCGGTACGCCGGGCTCGGCGCGACCCACGACGCGGCCCGCTGCCGCCACCTGCTGCGCGAGATCGGGCCCGGGAGCGCGCCCCGCCGGGGCAGGAAGGGCAGGAGCGGCGTGCTGTCGCCGAGGGAGGCCGAGGTGGCCAGGCTCGTCGCGCTCGGCCGGACCAACAGGGAGATCGCCGAGGTGCTGTTCCTGTCGCGGCGGACGGTGGACACGCATGTCGCGCGGGTGCTGCAGAAGCTCGGCGTACGCACCCGCAACGACGTGAAGGAGCCCCGGCCGGACCACCGGCCGGGGCCCACGTCCCCCGAGTCCGGCGGTTAGACGGTGATGCTCCAGGAGTCCAGGTAGCCGGTGTCACCGGCGTAGACGTCCTCGATGTCGAGCACCCAGGTGCCGGCCGCCTGCTGGCTCACCGGGACCGAGAAGGTCCTGGTGCCGTAGTCGGTGCAGATGGTGCCGCCGTAGGCGTCGACCACGTACCACGTGCCGTTCGGGCCGCGGAGCCAGATGTCCAGGTCCTCGGCGCAGGTGTGGTTGATCGTGATGGACACCTGGACAGGGGAGGTCGCGGCGCCCGTCGCGGTGGACGTGATCGAGCTCTGGGTGTTGGCGAAGTCGTTGATGCGGTAGTCGGTGTCGTTGGTGAACGTCCGGCCGCCCGAGGTGCCCTGGACGGTCAGGTTGTACGTCGTGGTGTGCGACGTCGTCTCGCCCGTGCCGGTCACGGTGATCGCGTAGGCGCCCGCGGGGGTGGTGGGCGAGGTCGCGATCGTCAGCGTGGACGAGCCGCCCGACGTGATGCCGGCCGGGTTGAAGCTGGCCGTGGCGCCGGTCGGCAGGCCGCTCGCGGACAGGTTCACCGTCTGGGCGGTCCCGTTCGTGGTGGTCGAGCCGATCGTCGTCGTGGCCGTGGCGCCGGCCTGCACGGTGCCCGAGCCGGGGTTCGCCGAGAGCGAGAAGTCACGCGGCTGCGTGGTGCCGCCGACCGCCTGCTTCCAGATCGCGTAGATGGCCGCGTCGGCCGCCCGGTCGAGGATCGTGTCGTTGATGTTGGACGTGGTGTCGCACGAGGAGTGGTAGCAGGAGTCGTACGCCCGGCCGGACGTGCCGCCCCACTTGGACGCCTGCGCCGACGTCTTGGTCGCGCTCGCGCCCGCCGCGACACCCGAGCTCGGGATGCCGGCGTTGCGGAAGGAGGCGTCGTCGGAGCGGTTGGCGCCCTCGGTGTTCTCCTCGGGCTGCAGGTTCAGCTTGTCGTAGAACTCCTTCAGGTAGGAGGCGCCCGTGGTGGTGATGTTGTTGATGAAGTAACCGCCGTTGGGCGAGCCGGTCATGTCGTAGTTGTAGTAGACCTTGATCTTCGACCGCTCGGTGGAGCTGAGCGAGGCGACGTACGCCTCGGAGCCGTTGAGCCCCTGCTCCTCGTCGGTCCACCAGCCGAACCTCACGTGCTTGGTGAGCGTGGGGTTCTTCTGGGCCAGCGTCAGCGCGACCTCCAGCAGGTTGGCCGAGCCGGAGCCGTTGTCGTTGATGCCGGGTCCCGCGGACACGCTGTCCAGGTGGGCGCCGGACATGATGACCTGGTTGGCGTCGCCGCCCGGCCAGTCGGCGATCAGGTTCGGGCCCGCGCCGCTGGTGCAGTAGGAGACGCTGCAGCTCTGCCTGACCACGGTGTACCCGGCCGCCTGCAGCTTCTGCTCGATGTACGAGACCGACTGGAGGTAGCCCTGGCCCGTGGACCTGCGGGTGCCGCCGTTGCTGGTGGCGATGCTCTGGAGCTGCGACAGGTGCGCCTTGACGTTGGTGACGCTGACGTCAGGAACCTGGTCGGTGGGGCCGCCGGTGCCGACCGTCAGCGAGTAGGTCGCGCTGTGCGTGGTCGAGCCGGTGCCCGTGACCGTGATCTGGTACGTGCCCTGAGCCGTCGAGGAGCCGACGTTCAGCGTCAGCGTCGAGGAGTTGCCGGAGGTCACCGACGAGGGGTTGAAGCTCGCGGTGGTCCCGCTCGGCAGCCCGGAGGCGGTCAGGTTGACCGCCTGGGCGCTGCCCGAGGTGGTCTGGGTGCCGACCGTGACCGTCGCGGTGCCGCCGGGCTGCGCGTTGCCCGAGGTCGGGTTGAGCGACAGCGAGAAGTCGGGCTGGGCGGTGCCGCAGGCGGGCTCGCCGGAGGCCGCCGCCACGCTGACCGCGCTCCAGGCCGCCTTGGTGCTGTTGCACTCGGCGCTGTTGGCGCCGTACAGCTCGATGGCCGCGGCCACGGAGGCCGCCCTGATGTTGGTGTAACGCCAGGACGACGTCTTCCGGTTGAGGGCGCCCATGTAGATCTTGCCGGCCTTCTGGATGCTGATGCCGGTCACCGACGACGGGCCGCCGGAGCAGATCGGGCTGGACGGCTTGCCGCCGCCGGGGTTGTTGCCCTCGGCCAGCAGGTAGAACCAGTGGTTCAGCGGGCCGGCCGCCGAGTGCACCTCGGTGTTGGGGATGGAGGAGGAGTAGCAGTTCGGGTCACCGAGCGCGCCCGGGTTGTACATGTTGCGGATCGGGCCCTGCCCGACGAGGTTGACCTCCTCGCCCACCAGGTAGTCCGGCGGGTCGTTCGGGTTGTTGGCGTAGGCCTCGGTGAGCGCGCCGAAGATGTCGCCGGTGCCCTCGTTGATGCCGCCGTTCTCGTTGCCCGACCCGGCCCCGCCGGGGGTGGTCTGGAAGATCGCGTGGCCGAACTCGTGGGCCACGACGTCGATCGGGGTGGCCTGCTGGGTGTTGGCCTGGTTGTGGCCGAAGTTCGTGTAGCTGCCGTTCCAGTACGCGTTGACGTCGTTCAGGCCGACGCGGGCGGGGAAGCCCCTGCCGCTGCCGTTGATGCCGTTGCGGCCGAGCCAGTCCCTGAGCATGTCCCACTCGCGCTGGACGCTGTACAGCGCGTCCACGCAGGCGGTCTCCAGGTTGGTGCCCTGGCCGTTGCCCCACGCGTCATCGGTACCGGTGTACGCAGTGCCGCCCTGCCCGCCGCACTGGATACCCGGCCTGGTGGTGTCGGTCATCGAGTACGAGCTGCCCGAGCCGCTCGTGTTGATCGTGACCTGTCCGTTGTAGAAGCCGTTGCCGCTGCCCTCGCGTACGAGCTCGACCGCGTCGGCGACCTTGCCGGTGCGGGCGTCGACGTACACGTTCTGGACGCTCGGCTTGCCGTTCGCGAGGCCGCTGACCTTGGCCTCCCACGCGAGCGTGGGCTGCTCGCCCCAGGCGAGCACGACCAGGCGCGGGGCGGCGCTGTCGTCCACGCGCGAGAGCCTGGACTTGGCCACGGCCGTGGCCTTGGCCGCGCTGATCGTGGCCTTGGTCGGCACGTCGCGGGAGATCGGGCCGGTGGCGGCGACGGTGTCCCTGACGTGGCCCGCCGCGTCGGTGACGACGACGGCGTCGCCGCCGACCATGGGCAGCCCCTTGTAGGTGCGCTCATAGGCGACGTAGAACATCTCGCTCGAACCGGGGGTGACGGCGACGCGGCTGTAGGCCTCGTCGGGCCCTCTGCGCAGCTCGTCGAGCCCGCTCGACACTGCCTTGTCTGCGACTGCTGCCGCGAGCGACGCGGGGTCTGCCGCCGCACGCGCGGACGCGCCGCTGTCCTGGCCCCGGGTGGCCCCGGGAGGCGCGGCGCTCGCGGGTGACGCTTGCAGCGTCAGGGTCGCGGCCGTGGCTAAGCCGGCGACCGCCGCGAGTAAGGCTTGGCGTTTCACGCTGTGGTGCTCCTTTCGGCGTTCTCCCTCCGGCCGTTGCCGCCTTGTGGGCGCACGCGGGCCACCGCGCGGTCAGGGGTCTCCTGGGTCGCGGGGGATGAGGGAAAGTGGGGGGGTGATAAAGGGAGACGGATTAGCATGCGGACCGTTTCGCCTTGTTGTCGCCAGACGCTAAGCGCTCGTTCATCGCGGGAAAATACGTATGTTCATCGGTAGGCATACCGACATTTGTGTTACCGCTGGTCACACCCATCCGTACTCGGGTAGTGCGTACGATGCTCGACAATCGGCGTCATGCAGTTCGGCATCCTGGGGCCGCTGGAGGTGCGTCCGGCCGGAGGCCCCGCGCTCGCCTACTGGCCGGCCCGGCGCGTGCGCCGGCGGCGACATCGAGATCAGGCGCGGCGCGCGGTGCTGGACCTGGCCCGCTAGTCGCGGGTGAGGGTGCCCGTGGCGGGCGGCGCGGGCTGGTTGACGAACCCCTGGGGGAACTGGGCGGCGATCAGCTCGTAGCGCAGGTCGCCGTCGTCGTCCAGGGTCAGCTTCACGTCCGCGAGGCTGGAGCAGCCGCCCCCGTCGTACGTCGTCTTCAGCCGCAGCACGATCGGCCCGCCGCCGGCCTCCAGCCAGAGCGCGCCACGGCACGTGTCGCCCTGGGCGCTGAACTGGCCGACCATCCCGCCCAGGGAGCCGGCGGAGATGGTCAGGGTCGTGCTGTAGGAGCCCTGGAGTGGCGGACGCCAGTCGACCTGGCCGCTCCAGGAGCCCCGGTAGTCCTCCGGCACGGCGAGCGCGGGGTCGGGGCCGGGCGGCGTGGTCTCCGGCGGATCGTCCACGGCCGGCGTGTCGTCCACGGATGGGGTGTCGTCCACGGGCGGCGGATCCTCGTCGGACGGGGTCACGCTCGTCACCACCGCGGAATCCGTCGGCGACGGGGTCGGCTCGGGGTCGTCGAACCGGCTGACCACCACCGGGATGATGGCCGCGAGGATCGCCGCGCAGGCGCCGATGACCGCGACGACGATCTGGACGCGATGGTCCTTCTTGGGCGGTGGGGGCACCGAGGGCGCTGGGGGCACTGTCACGTTCCAAACCGTCCGTCCCGGAGACCGCGCCGATTATGGAGAACATCCTTCGACGCGCCCCCGGCGTTACTCCCGGCCCTGATCGCCCTCCAGGAGCGCGCGCACCCACGCCTCGTCCGCGCCCAGAGCGGGCGGGCGGCGGCGGTAGGAGGGCGGGGTCTCGGCGAGGCGGATGGGGTTCGCGACTTGGCCGACGCCGTCGAGGTCCACGGCGGGCTCCAGGCCGAGGTCCGCGGCGAGCGCGAACGCGGCGGACAGGTCGTTGATCGGCCCGCACGGCACGCCGGCGGCCGTGAGCAGCTCGAACCAGGCGTCCGCCGGCCGGCCGCGCAGCGCGGCGTTGAGCTCGTCCACCAGATCGGCGCGGGCGGTGACGCGGCCGGCGTTGGTGGCGTAGCGGGGGTCGGCGGCCAGGTCGGGGCGGCCGAGCACGTGGCAGAGTGCCTGGAACTGGCGGTCGTTCCCCGCGGCGATGACGAGCGGCCGGTCGGCGGTCTCGAACACCTCGTACGGAACGATGCTCGGATGCCGGTTGCCCATCGCCCGCGGCACCACGCCGGCGGCGGCGTACGCGGAGGCGTGGTTGGTGAGCGCCGACAGCAGCGACGACAGGAGCGAGACCTCGACGCGCTGCCCCTCCCCCGTACGCTCGCGGTGACGCAGGGCGGCCATGACGCCGAGCGCGGCGTGCAGGCCGGTGATCACGTCCACCAGCGCCACGCCCGCCTTCGTGCCGGGGCCGTCCGGGTCGCCGGTGACGCTCATCAGGCCGCCGACGGCCTGCGCGATGAGGTCGTACCCGGGCAGTCCGGCCCCGGCGCCGGAGCCGAAGCCGGTGATCGAGCAGTAGACGAGCCCGGGATTGAGCTCGCGCAGCGCGTCGTAGCCGAGGCCGAGCCGGTCCATCGTGCCGGGGCGGAAGTTCTCCACCAGGACGTCCGCGCGGGCCGCGAGCGCCCGCGCCACCTCGGCGTCCGCCCGCAGGTCGAGCGCGATGGAGCGCTTGTTGCGGTTGACGCCCAGGAAGTACGTGGCCTCGCCGCCCGGCCCGTACGGCGGCCCCCACTCGCGGGTGTCGTCCCCGGCGCCCGGCCGTTCCACCTTGACGACCTCGGCCCCGAGGTCGGCCAGCAGCATCGTGGCGTACGGGCCGGCCAGCACCCGGCTGAAATCGGCCACCAGCAGCCCGTCGAGGGCGCCCTCCGGAACATTCATCGTCAACGCACCCTAACCGGAGCGCACCGCCCGGTTCGTACCGGGGCACCCGCTAGAAGACCTGCCAGGTCTCCTCCGCCACCCGGCACGGGCCGCCCCGGTGCACCCGCAGCCGCGCGGCGGGCAGGTCGAGCGCGATCGTGGCGAGCGTCTCCCACCGCTGGTGAATCGGCTGGGTCAGGTCGGGGTGGGCGCAGACGGGGGCGTGACCGGGTGCGTGGCCGAGCATGGCGCGGGCGCGGGCGGTCGGGTCCGCCGCGCTCAGCTCCGCGACGTGCGCGCTGAGATGCCGCAGCCGCTCGTACGTGGTGGGCCGGTCGCTGGAGTGCCGCTCCTCCTCCGCGAGGGCCGCGTCGAGGAAGTGGTTGCAGTGCTGCAGGACGCCGTCCGGGCCGCTCGGCACGACGGCGACCCCGGCCGGGGACATCTCGATCGAGGCCGCGGCCCGCGCCGTGACGACGGTGATGACGGTCGAGGCCGAGACCGTGGCCGAACGGGCGAGGGCGGCGGCCTCCTCGACGGTGGCGGCCTCGTCCAGGATGCGGCGGGCGATCAGGTGCACCGGCACGCCGATGCCGTCATGGTCGGAGCGGTGACGCAGGAGGTTGAAGTGGATGCCGAGCCCGGCCGTGTTCACCCCGATCTTGGCCAGCGCCCCGGCCTCGGTGAACGTACGCACCACGTGCCCGGCGAACGGCTCCAGCTCCCACAGCATGGGCGCGTCGCGCAGGTGGTCGTGCCAGTCCCAGGTCTGGACGGTCCGCGGCGCGCCGCCGGAGCCGGGCAGCACGACGGAGGTCGAGCACTCCCCCTCGCCGGTCGCGTCCACAGCCGCCAGGATCTCCGTACGGGCGTTGATCACGGCCACCTGCCACGGCTCCAGCCCTGCGCCGGAAGCGATCCCGGCGATCTCCTCGGCCAGCCGCGGCGCCCAGGCCGCGCTGCTGTCGAGCGCCCGCTCACCCCACGCCCGAACCCGCGACGCCCGCGCCCCGGCGGCGGCGAACAGGTCGGCGTAGCCGGCGAAGTTGGCGGCGACGGCCGCGCGCCGGGCCGCGCCGAGCTCCTTGCCGCGGGCGCGGGGGTCGAGCTCGGTGGAGACGAACGTGGGAAAGGTCATGAAAGGTCCATCAGGTCGGGCGAGCCGGGGGGCGGTCGGCGGTGAACGCCAAGGCCAGTACCCCGTGCGGCGGCCTGGCAACCTCGCGTCACCCTGACCCCAATCAGACACACCCGGAACAAGTGTACGGGCGTCGCCGGACTCGGCTCTGGATCACCCTTGAAGCGAGCCAAGCGCTGCAGGTGCAGGACGAGCACGGGCGCACGTTCACAGCACCGCTGGGCGCCTAGAGCCCGTACGGAGTTGAGATCAGTGAGATCGCCTGCGCCGCAGTCGGCGATCCTGGTAGGCCATCGGGCATGGCGCGTGGAGAACTCACCGACGAGGAATGGGCTCTGATCGAGCCTCACCTGCCGTTGGGCGAGCGGGGCCCGATCCCGAACCTGCGGCAGCAGTTCAACGCGGTGATGTGGCGGTTTCGCACCGGCAGCCCGTGGCGGGACATGCCGCCCGAGTACGGGCCCTGGTCCACCACCTACGACCGGTTCCGCGCCTGGGCGGTGGCCGGCGTGTTCGAGCGGCTGATGCAGGCGATGATCGCCGAAGCCGCGGCTCGCGGGCAGGCCGACCTCGACCTGGTCAGCGTGGACTCCACCACCGCTCGCGCGCACCACCACGCCGCAGGGATGGTCTTGAACGGTGAGCTGGCGGCAGCGCTCGAAGAAGCCACCGAACGGGAAAAGGGGCTGCGTCAAAGGGGCAAAACGCCCGCGACGGCGCCCCCGGCGACGACGGGGACGGCCGACGACGGCTGCGCCGCCGGCACCGGTTCCGGCTGACCGCCGCCGGGCTGGGCCGCTCGCGGGGCGGGCTGAGCAGCAAGGTGCATCTTGCGGCCGACCTTCGCTGCCGCCCGCTGGCCTTCGTCCTGACCCCGGGCCAAGCCGGAGACAGCCCACAGTTCCGCGCCGTGCTGGAGCGCATCAAGATCCGCCTGCCCGTCGGCCGTCCGCGCACCAGGCCGGGAGCAGTGGCCGCCGATAAGGCGTACTCCTCCCGCGGCAACCGCGCCTACCTGCGTCGGCGCGGGATCAAGACGGTCATCCCGGAGAAGACCGACCAGGCGGCCAACCGCAAGAAACAGGGCTCTCGCGGTGGTCGTCCGGTCGGTCATGATGCCGAGCTCTACAAACAGCGCAACACGGCAGAACGGTGCATCAACCGCATGAAGGAGTGGCGTGGGCTGGCCTTCCGGTTCGACAAGACGTCCGACAGCTATCTGGCTGGCCTCCACCTACGTGGAGCCGTCTTATGGATTCGAAGCCTCCGACCGGCCTGAAGATCCGAACCTCGTACAGGCTCTAGGACGGCGCCTGCTGCTTCTCCTGCCGGCGCCGTCCATCTATCCGGACGTCGAGCGTGAGCCGTTCGTCTGGCCGCTCACTGCACGATCTTGGCGAGCGCGTCCTCGAACGCCTTCGCATCGGTGGGCGTGATGTGCTTCGACACCCGCACCACGACGTTCCCGGCGATGTAGGTGTATTCGGCGAGCATCGGCGCGGTGGCGACGGCCTTGATGTACTCGGCGCGCTTCTCGGCGGTGCCCGCGTCGTCGAACACCTCGACTCCGCCTCCCAGGCCGACGTCTCCCTTGTCGCCGGCAACTTGGGAGGCGTCGATACGGGAGTCGGTGAAGGCGGCCTTGGAGGTGTAACCGTTTGGCCGGCCGAGCAGGTGGTTTGGGTCGGTGCTCTCGTCGTAGGCGACGCTCAGCTTGACCGGGAGCCCCTGTTCGGCGAGAGCGGTCACGATAGCGGCGGCGTCCTTGTCCGTGGTGCTGCTGGCGCACGCCGCCAGGAGGGCGGCGAGCGTAAGGACGACGGCGGTTCGAAGGAGGCGCATGGGTTCTCCGTGTCAATTGGTGGTTGGGACACTGAGTGCATCGGTGAGAGTAGCCGTGCCGCTACGCATCGCGTACGGCTGCGCGTAGGACGCCTCCGACTCGAGTCCCTTCTTCGGCCTTGGATCAGCGGGCGATCGACCAGGTGCCGTCCGCTTCGATGGTGGCGTAGCGGGTGCCGGCCGGGAGCATCACGCGGCCCCGGTAGTTTCCGATCTTGTTGGCGAGCAGCTTGGTGGATCGGCCGCGCGCGTCGAGCGACCACACGATGAAGTTGGACTCGCCCTGGTGCCGGAGGGTGATCGGGCGGGCGGCCCTGGTGGGCGTGGCGAGTCGCAGCACGTCCATCCCGGCGCCCTTGACATTGATCGACCAGGAGCGAGCCTTGGTGATCGGGAGGACCTGCAGCGTCCATGCGCCGTCGGCGGTCACTTCCAGGGAGCGGATTTTGCGCGTGCCGATGGCGTTGAAGGCGCGGGTGCCCTTGTAGTCTCCGACGGCGTTGGCGACGAGAGCGGCCTGCTTTCCGCTACTGTCGAGCGCCCACACGATGAAGTTGGATTCGCCTTGGTGGGTGGCCTTCACGATGCTGGGCACCGACGTGGCCGGGATGCGGACGACGTCGTCACCCTCGCCCCGGTAGGTGGCCGCCGCCGCGGTGACGGCAGGCGCGGCCTGGGCGGGCGGGGTGGCCAGGAACGCGGCGGAGAGAGCCGTCAAGACGGCCAGCGCGCGTACGTGGAGACGCATGGGGGGCTCCTGGGAAGCAGGGATACGGGAGGGGTAGGACGCGCCACGCGGAGGGCTGGTGCACGACTGCCGGGAAGTGTCACGGGATTGTCGGGCATGCTGCAAGGCATCGGTGTTCACGCTGACGGCCGGTGGACGTTCATCAGGCAGTGACCCGTCAATGGCGGGGCCAGGGTTGCCGAACCCAGCTCGATACAGGCTCCCTCCCACCCGAGTGACAGACGGGGCGCGTTGGCTCGGCTACCGTCCGGGTATGGGCAAGAGCGAGGATGACGAACCTCCGATCTGCCGAACCTGCCTCGGCGCGGGCGGCGAGTGGATGGAGCTCAACGGCAAGAAGGACCAGGAACGCAGATGGGTGCAATGCGCGACGTGCAGCGGGACCGGCCGTAGGTGACGGATCCCATCGTCTGCCCCGAGTGCGGTGGCGAACGCGGCCAGGTGCTCGGCCCGCTGTTCCTCGCGTGCCGGTTCTGCGGTGGCCGCGGCCAGGTGGGCGGATCGAATGAGCCGGCCGAACGCGGCACCATGCCGCCCCCGGCGCCGCCGCCGGCCTGGAAGCACAAGGTGTGGACGGACCCGTACGTCGCGGCTGCGCTGGGCTGCCGGGCCTGCATGGGCGCGCGGACGGTGGCGCACGTGGACGAGGAGGCCGGGACGCTGGTCACGGCGCCGTGCGGGTGCGTCGAAGAGTGAGTCGAAGAGTGAACCGCCCGGACGCCGGACGCGGCGGACCGCGCCCGGCGGGGGTCTTGCCAGGGCCGGGGAGGCTCAGCTGAACGTGACGTCGCTGCAGAAGTAGTACGTCTGGTCCATGTGCGAGGCCTTCCAGATCGTGTAGACGACGTGGCGGCCGGTGCGCGAGCCCTTGCCGATCCCGTTGATCATGTATGTGTCGCTGGGGGCGTACTTGCCGGTCTCCTTGATCAGCTCCAGGTGGTTCCAGCCGAGCGGAGTGTTCAGGGCGTTGTAGCCCTGGCGGGTGATGTAGACCCGGATGTAGTCGGCGCCGTGCCTGGCCTGGTCGGTGAGCCGGATGTTGAAGGTGCTGCTCATGGCCGCCGCCGTCCAGGCGCCGGGGGTGTCCATGGAGCGGTAGCGGCCGTCCTGGGTCCGGCCGGCGCTGCAGAGCTGCCCGTTGGGGATGGCGGCCTGATGGTTGCCGCCGACGTTGTCGCGGTAGAGGCCGTTCCAGTTCCACATGGCGTTGGTGTTGTCCTGCCACGCCTGCCAGCACATCGGGTCGAGCTGGGCCATGGCCGGGTTCTGGAAGTCGCTGCCCCAGCGCAGCCAGCAGCCGTAGTTGCGCGAGGCCGGGTCCACGACCGAGCCGTGCGCGGAGGCGGTCTCGGCCATCGGGACGACGACGATCATCGCCAGGGACATCAGCAGGGCCAGGGCGCGCAGCGCCCAGCGGTTCGGTGCGACTCGGGGCATAGTGCGGTCTCCGTGTTCCGGTCGGGGGGTTCCGGTGTCGAGGAGCGCTCCCGGCCGGACGTTATCTGACCGTCTCGCCCGCCACCAAGTGAGCACGGTTGTCAGGTTCGGGATGACCGGGGGTGAGCAGCGGAAAGGGCTTTCCAGCTAGGTGAAACTTTCACCGCCGCCAGGTCACCCAGCGTGATCAACTCGGCGAAAACGCATGTGAGCGCGGGCGAGGTCGCGGATACTGCGCACGTGACCACGATGGAGCCGATCGAGCCTGGCTGTCCCCGCGATTCCTCCTGCACAGTCCAGGATCTGCTCACCTTTCCCGACGACGGGAAGCGTTACGAGCTGTGTGACGGGAACCTGCTGGTGAGCCCGGCCTCCGCTCCTCACCATCAGCGGTTCATCAGCAATGCGCTGTTCGCCTTGGCGCAGGCCCAGCCGCCGCATCTGACGACCTTGCCGACGGTCAACCTGCGCATCAGCGACAGGGACTTCTACATCCCCGACATCGTCGTCGTGCCGCGCGAGCTCGTGGACACGGTCGGGCTCATGTTCGGCCCGGACGACCTCCTGCTCGCCGTCGAAGTGGGCAGCCCGAGCACCAGGATGCGGGACGAAGAGGTCAAGGCCCTCGGCTACGCGCAGGCGCGCGTGCCTGTCTACTGGCGGGTCGAGCCGGACGAGGGGCCCGCGCTCTACGTGTACGAGCTCGACGGCGACGCCTACGGACCGCCCGCCGTGCACAAGGCGGGGTCCGTCGCCGAGCTGAGCCGGCCCTTCCCCCTGGCTGTCGACCCCGCCGCGTTCGCCGCGTGACCTGGACCTCGGCCCTGCCGGCCCCCTCCCGCCGGAAGGACCGAGGCCAGGCGCTTCAGTGGGGTTCCTGAGAGGTGCGGGCGGCCAGCGACGTGTAGATGGTCACCTCGTCGGGCTGGATGAGGCCGTCCTGGATGGCGCAGATGAGCAGCTTCTCCTTGGTGGGGGCGGGCCGGCCGGCGGCGGCGTACTTCACGCGGGCCCGGTCGATGTACTGACGCACGGTCCGTTCCTTGATGCCCATCCGGGCCGCCACCGACGCCTTCGACATCGACTGGAACCAGAACAGCAGCGCCTCCCGCTCCTTGTCGGAGAGCTGCGGCCGATGGGGGCGCTCGTCCGTGGCGATGGCCTGGGCCATCGGGGGTGTGACGGTGGGCCGGTCGGCGGCGACCTCCATGATGGTCTCCAGGCACGACTCGCGGGTGGCGCGGCCCTTGCCGATGAAGGCCGAGGCCCCGGCGTCGAGCACGGCGCGTACCGTCTCCGGCTCCTCGTGCTCGGAGAAGACGATGACCCGCTGCCCGCTCTGGCACAGCTCGGAGACCCGGTCGAGGACCATCGTGCCGTTGAGGTTGAGGTCGAGCAGCAGCACGTCGGCCGTCACTCCCTGTACGGCCTCGATGGTGGGTCCCTGGGCGACCAGCGCGACCGGGCCCGGCGACGGCCCGAACCAGGAGCGCACCCCGTCCACCACGACCTGGTGGTCCTCCACCAGGGCCACCGTCACCGGCTCGGCACCGGGCTCCGTTGCCAGATGCTGTTGACCCATACCTCCCCTCCCTGCCGCTGATAGGTGACGACCACGCCGCTCGGCTCGCGCACGGGGGTGTGGCTGATCGGCAGGTCGTCGTTGTCGGCCACGACCGCCACGCTCACCATCGTGGACATGGCCGACACCGTTACGCGCGCCCGCGTCCGCGCGCCGTCGAGCGCCCGGACAGGGGCCCGCAGCAGGTCCTCGCGGACGCCGTCCGGCAGGCTGGGCAGGAATTCGCCGAACGGCGGCACCGTCACCATCACCTTGCGCCGTTCGGCCGCCTCGATGCGCTCGCGCAGCGCCGAGACCAGCTCGTCCGGCACGTCCTCGCGTTCGGTGATGAGCCGGCGCAGCCGCATCGCGCCGGCCGTACAGTCGTCGCGCACCCGGGGGTCGCCGGGGTCGGCGCCGTCGGCGAGCTGCTGCAGCAGCTCCTCGGCGACGTCGCGGATGGCGGCGTACCTGCGCAGCCGGTCGGTGTGGATGCGCTGGGCCGACTCGCGCAGGGCGTCGTCGGCGGCGAGCCGGCGGGCCAGCACGACCGCGTCCTCGGCGCGGGCGCGCAGCAGGTGGCAGCCCCACGTGTAGCCGAGCTGCATGGTGATGCCGCCGACGATGACGACCAGATACTTGGAGACGGCGACGCGGTCGAGGGTGCCGGTGACGGCCATGGCGGCGAGCATGATGGCGGCGTTGCCGGCGAGGAAGGCGATCAGCTCGCCGCGCCAGCCCGGCCGCCCCCACACCAGCATGACGCCGATCCAGCCGACCGAGCCCCACGCCCAGTCGCTGATGCCGAGCAGTTCGTGGAGTGGCAGCGCGGCGATCACCGCGACGTCCAGGGCGAGGGTGGCGACGGCCAGCTCGCGGATCCTGGACGGGCCGCGCGCGTCGCGGGCCAGCGAGCGCAGGGCGACGGCGAAGAGGGCGGTGTAGGCGAGCCAGGCGGCGAGGTTCAGCCAGGGCAGGCGGAAGGACTGCCAGCCGGTGAGCGAGACGGTCAGGTCGTAGCCGAGGTGCCAGACGGCCGCGATGACGGCCGCGCCGAGCGCGGTGTAGCGGGCGTAGCGCTGGGCTACCTGCTCGATCTCCTCGGTCATGGCCGCCACCACAGGCTGACGCGGGTGCCCTGGGCGCTGGAGGAGATGCGGGCGCCGCCGTTGGGCAGCGAGCGCATCATGTCGAGGATGGAGCCGCGCACGCCGAACCGGTCGGGCGGCAGCCGGTCCTGGTCGAAGCCGCGCCCGCTGTCGGCGACCTCCACGACGATCTCGCCGCCGCCGCGCCGGGTGGAGACGACCTCGGCCTCGTGTACGCCGGCGTGCAGGGCGACGTTGGCCAGGGCCTCGGTGACGGCGCGGGCGAAACGTTCGGCGACGTCGCCGGGCACGGTCTCGGCGACGAGGCTGGTCCGTACGTCCAGCCCGTCGATGCGCCCGGCGACCTCGTCGAGGAGGGCGTCGAGCGCGATCGGCGCGGTGTCGCCGCCGGGGGTGTCGCGCAGCTTCTCCAGGGCCGCGAGGTCGGTACGGACCTGCGCGGCCAGCGTCGGCGTGGGTCGGTCGTAGGTGCCGAGGCCGACCATGCCCAGCGTGTGCAGCGCGGTCTCGTGGATGCTGCCGACCTGCTTGAGCTGGTCCTCGCGGCGCAGCCGTTCGACCATGAGCGCGATCTCGGCGCGTACGCTGCGCTCCAGGAAGGCGTCGGTCTCGGCGGACGAGCGGCGCAGCAGCGTCATCAGCATGACGATGGCGAGCAGTTGCACGAGGTGGATGCCCGTGGGCACGACGACGTCCTGGGCGGCGGAGGCGAGGCGCACGCCGGCCGCGAACGCCCCGGCGACGGCGAGGCCGACCGGCACGGCGAGTGCGGGCCGCCAGGAGATGCCGGCGAGGATGATCGTCATCGTGACCAGCCCGGACACCCAGCTCGCCCCGCTGGCCAGGGACTCCTCGGCGACCAGGAAACGCTGGGCGAGGCAGAGCGCGAGCGTGACGGCCACATCAGCGGCCACCAGCCGGCGCGGCACCAGCTCCGTACGCCACCACACCCGCGCGTAGCCCGCCGTGAGGGCGAGATGGAGCGCCAGCAGCGGCACCAGCCAGGAGAGTGAGACCGGTGGGACGGCGCCGAAGGAGGCCGCGACCACCGCCACCGCGCCCACCGCGCTGCGCGCGCCCGCGGCCGTTCTGGCGGTGGCCTTCTCCAACTGCCGGGTCGCGGAGTCGTACCTCGTGGAGCGGGGGTGAGACATGGGCCGTCCGCACACGATGGGAGCACAAGACGGGTCTCACGATAACGCAGTTCAAGGTGGGCAAAAAGGATACGGAACGGGTTCTTCCGGATGGCCGGCAAGGCACATCCCCGGCCGTCGCGGTGTTCGGGGTCATGGGTCGCATAACTGTTTTTCCTCGGGCCGGCGCGATGCGGTGTGCACCGCCCCTCCACACCCTGCTCCGGGCCGCTTTTCCCGGCATGACGGTCGAACAGCCGTCATGCCGACATGTGCCGTTATAGGCCGTCATAACGCTACGACGGCCGATCGGCCGTCAGTCGTCCGGTGTGGCAGGAGCGTCTACTTGCGGGTGCCGCGACTGACGCGGCGGGAGGGGACCTCATGACGTTCTTCGTGATCTCGATACTGATCGGGTGCCTGTCGGTGATGAACGTGCAGGGCAGGCGCGGGAAGTGGCCGCCGGGCATGCCGGTGACCAGGCCGCGGCTGGTGGCGGTGGGAGGCACGTTCGAGGGTTCGCGCGGGCGGCCGTCGGACGCGTACGTCATCCAGGAGCGGCTGGTCGCGACGGCCGACGGCGGGACCGGGTCGGAGGCGGGCCACATGGCCGCCGCCCTGGCGCTGGCGGCCGTGATCGCGGGGCGTCCGCAGCACGGGGGCCAGCGTGAGCAGGACCTGGACGACCACGTCCAGGCCGCGCATCGCGCGGTGCGCGGCGCCGCGTCACGCGACCCGGCCATGACGGATCTGGCCGGCGGCCTGGACCTGATCGTGCTGGACGGCGGGGAGAGCCCGCGCCTGCGCTTCGCCCACGTCGGCAACGGCGCGATCTGGCACTGCCCGCGCGGCGGGACGCCCGCGCCGCTCACGACGCCGCTCACCACGCCGCACTCCTTCGACGACGCCTTGACCCCCGAGGTCGGCGCCGTGGCGGTGCGGCCGGGCGACCGGGTGGTGATGATGTCGGACGGCGTCGTGCAGGCGCTCGGCGTCAAGCGTGTCACGGAGCTGCTGACCGGCAGCGCCTCGCCCGTCTCGTGCCTGGACCGGCTCTACGACGAGCTCGCCGCGGTCGAGCCGAAGGAGGACGCGACGGTGGTCATCGCCGACTTCGTCACGGTATGAGGGCGTCTGCCCGGAGTAGCCGTGCCGGGCGAGCTTCGTGATCTAGGATCTCCGGCATGAGCGCACCACCAGGCATCAACCCCAACATCCCGCA
The DNA here is from genome assembly GCF_036289125.1 of Nonomuraea sp. LP-02. Taxonomy (NCBI): domain Bacteria; kingdom Bacillati; phylum Actinomycetota; class Actinomycetes; order Streptosporangiales; family Streptosporangiaceae; genus Nonomuraea; species Nonomuraea sp. LP-02. Next base: position 3,872,455 of record NZ_JAXCLK010000001.1, read on the forward strand.
CTCGGCCCGCGTCTACGACTACTGGCTGGGCGGCAAGGACAACTTCGAGGCCGACCGCCGGGTGGCGGAGGCCACGATGGCGGCGGTGCCGGGCGTGCGCGAGAGCGCCAGGAACAACCGGGCCTTCCTCGGCCGCGCGGTGCGCCACCTGACGCGGCTGGGCGTGCGGCAGTTCCTCGACCTGGGGACGGGCATCCCGAGCCAGGGCAACACCCACGAGGTCGCCCAGGCGGAGGCGCCGGAGTCGCGGGTGGTCTACGTCGACAACGACCCGATCGTGATGACCCACGCCAGGGCGCTGCTGACCAGCACGGAGGAGGGGCGGACCGCCTACCTGGAGGCGGACGTGCGCGATCCCGCCGCCGTCCTGGAACACCCCGAGGTGCGCGAGATCATCGACTTCTCGCAGCCGGTCGCGCTCATGATGGTCGCCATCCTCATGCACATCTCCGACGCCGACGACCCGGCCGGGCTGGTCAAGGCGTACGCCGACGCCCTCCCCACGGGCGGCTACCTCGTGCTCAGCCATCTCACGCTCGACCTCGTGCCGCCGCCGATGGCCGAGAACTACCTGGCCGCCACCTCGCACCAGGCCATGCACCGCACCCCGCGCACCGGCGAGCAGATCGCCCGCTACTTCGACGGGTTCGACCTGGTGGAGCCGGGCCTCGTCGCGGTCTCCCGGTGGCACGACACCCCGCTCTTCCCCGACGAGCCCGCCTGGATGTACGGCGGCGTCGGCCGTAAGCGCTGATCCGCCGCTAATTGGTCCAAGGGACCCGATACGAGGGACTTTGGTCCCTGCCGCCGCCCGGCCAGGCGCGGGATGGTGATCCCATGTCCGCTGTTACCGCTGCGCCGGGGGTGCCCCGGTGACCGATCCCGGCACCGGCGGCCGCCGCACGCAGGCCGCCACTCTGGAGCCGCCGTTCGCGTCCGCCGCCGACGTGTGCGCGGTCGTGGGCGCCGCCGCCGCCGCGCCGTCCGTGCACAACACCCAGCCGTGGCGCTTCCACCGCGCCGACGACGCCACCCTGGAGCTGTACGCCGACCTCGACCGGCTGCTGACCGTCACCGACCCGATGGGGCGCGGGCTCGGTCTGAGCTGCGGGGCCGCGCTGTACAACCTGCGGCTCGCGGTGCGGGTCACCGGGCACGACGCCCGTGTCCGGATCCTGCCCGACCCGGCCGGCCGCCCCGACCTGCTGGCCACCGTGCACGCCGTGCCCGGCGAGCCGCCCACGGCGGACGAGCTGCTGCTGCACGACATGATCCCGCACCGGCGCACCAACCGCTTCCCCTTCGACGACCGGCCGGTGCCGCGGGAGATCGTCGTCGGCCTGGTGCACGCGGCGCACGCCGAGTCCGCGACGCTGGTGCCGGTCTCGGGGCGTACCGCGCGGCGGGTGCTGGAGCTGATCGCCATGGCGGACGACACGCTGGCGGACGATCCGGCGTACCGGGACGAGCTGGCCCACTGGACCGGGCCGGACACGCGGGCCGACGGGGTGCCCGAGCACGCCGCAGGCCCCCGGCCGCGTGACGGCCGGCTGCCGATGCGCGACTTCGGCCGGCGCGTCGGGACCGCGGAGTTCGAGCCGGAGCCGCAGCTCGCGGCCCTGTTCACGCGCGGCGACGGGCCGCGCGACTGGCTGCGCGCCGGGCAGGCGCTCCAGCGGGTGCTGCTCACGGCGACCGCGCGCGGGGTGGCGGCGTCGCTGTTCAGCCAGCCGCTTGACCTGCGCCCGCCGCAGCACCGCGGCGACCGGACGGGCGGCCCGTTCGGGCACGTGCAGATGCTGATCAGGCTGGGCTACGGCCCGCCGGTCCCGCGCGTGCCCCGGCGTCCCGTGGCGGAGGTCCTGGACGGCCGGGAGGCACGCCGTGCCTGACCCGCGGCTCTTTCCCGGGCTGCCGGCGCTGATCCAGGGCGGGATGGGGGTCGGCGTGTCCGGATGGCGGCTGGCCCGCGCCGTGGCCGCGACCGGGCAGCTCGGCGTGGTGTCCGGCACCGCGCTGGACGTCACCCTCGCCCGGCGGCTGCAACGCGGCGACCCCGGCGGCCACCTGCGCCGCGCCCTCGCCTGCTTCCCGGTGCCCGAGGTCGCCGAGCGCGTGCTCGCCCGCTACTTCGTGCCGGGCGGCACGGGCGACGGGGTGCCGTACCGGCCGGTGCCGCGGCTCGGCCTGCGCGGCAACAGGACGCGTGACGAGCTCGCCGTGGTGGCCAACTTCGCCGAGGTCTTCCTGGCCAAGGAGGGCCACGACGGGCCCGTGGGCGTGAACTACCTGGAGAAGATCCAGCTCGCCACCCCCGCCGCCGCCTACGGCGCGCTGCTGGCCGGGGTGGACTACGTGCTGGTGGGCGCCGGCATCCCGGCCGAGATCCCGCGCCTGCTCGACGACCTGGCCGAGCACCGCCCGGCGCGGATCTCCATCGCCGTGGCCGGCGAGGGCGGCGCGCACACCGCCGGGCTCGACCCGGTCGCGCTGCTGGGCCGCCGCCTGACGCCGCTCGCCCGGCCCCGGCTGCTGGCGATCGTGTCGTCGCACGTGCTGGCCGCGTACCTGGCCCGCTCCCCCGCGACCCGGCCGGACGGGTTCGTCGTCGAGACGCCGGTGGCCGGCGGCCACAGCGCGCCGCCGCGCGGCCGGATGACGCTCGACGAGGCCGGCGAGCCCGTGTACGGCCCGCGCGACGCGCCCGACCTGGCCAAGGTGGCCGCGCTGGGGCTGCCGTTCTGGCTGGCCGGCGGGTACGGCACGCCCGGCGGCCTGGAGCGGGCCTGGGCGGCGGGCGCGGCCGGCGTCCAGGTGGGCTCGGCGTTCGCGCTGTGCCGGGAGTCGGGGCTCGATCCGCGGCTGCGGCGCAGGCTGCGCGAGCGGGCCGCGGCCGGCACGCTCCAGGTGCGCAACGACCCGCTGGCCTCGCCCACCGGGTTCCCGTTCAAGGTGGCCGAGGTGCCGGGCACGCTGTCGGACCCCGACGTGTACGACTCCCGTCCCCGGCTGTGCGACCTCGGCTACCTGCGGACGCCGTACGAGCGGGCGGACGGCTCGCTCGGCTACCGCTGCCCGGCCGAGCCGGTGGACGTCTACGTCCGCAAGGGCCGGCCCGCGGAGGAGGCGGAGGGGCGGCGCTGCCTGTGCAACGGGCTGCTGGCCGCCATCGGGCTCGGCCAGCACCGCGCGGACGGCTACGCCGAGCCCGCGCTGCTCACCCTCGGCCAGGACGCGGGGTTCCTCGACGGCCTGCCCGAGGAGCACTCGGCCGCCGACGTGGTGGCCCACATCCTGCTCCAGGCCCACGTGCAGCGCAGGTGAAGCCGCCGGCCCGGCGGTGGCTCACGTTCCGGATCCCGCCGCGTGCTCCGTGGTGATCGGCGTGATGCGGTCCCACGTGGACAGCGGCAGCATGATGACGGAGGCCGGGAACAGCCCGTGCTCCTCGTGGTCGATGTGCTGGACCAGCAGGTCCAGCGCGGCCAGCACGGCGGCCCAGTCGGGCGCGGCCCGGTCCACGGCGGCGAGCACGCCGTGGATGGCCCCGTGCTCGGCGCACAGGCGCTCGACCTCGGCGGCCAGCGTGCCCTCGGCGCGCAGCTCGGCGAACAGGCCGTCCTCCTCGGTGGCGGTGTGCGGGAGCAGCCGGGCGAGCAGTTCGTCCAGGAAGGCGACGGCCTCGGCCTGCCGTCCGGCGCGGACAGCCCTGCGCAGCTCGCCGGCGCATTCCTGGATGTCCCAGTGCTCCTGGGACAGACGGCCGATGAGCGGGAACTCCCGGCAGCCGCAGTAGTTGCACATGTCCTGTCCTTCCTGCGACGACGACGTCACCTCTCCGTGCTTCGAGCCTGCCGGACCGGCGGCCGGCCGGGCAGGGCCGAAGGTCCCCTGCCCGAGGCCGCCCGTCCTAAGTCCCGCCCGGTCACAAGCCCGGCCGGCAGGGCGAACGCCCTGGACCAACGCTCCGCACCGGAGGACTTCCGGCCCTGGGGGCGGGGCGGCCCGGCGCGGTCCCATGGCAGGGGAGAAAGGAGCGGATCATGATGCGGATCAGCGTGCGGGACGTCATGACCACCCGGGTGGCCGCGGCCGAGGCGGGGACGCCGTTCAAGGACCTCGCCGCGCTGCTGGTGAGCCGCGGGGTCAGCGCCCTGCCGGTGCTGGACGGGGAGCGGCGGGTGATCGGCGTCGTCTCCGAGGCGGACCTGCTGCGCAAGGAGGAGTTCCGGGAGCTGTACCGGGGAGAGGGCTACCGGCCGCGGCTGCGGGCCCGGCTGCGCCGGCTGCTGGCCGGGCGCGGCGAGGACGGGCGGCGCAAGGCGGCGGGCGCGACGGCGGCCGAGCTGATGTCGTCGCCGCCGGTCACGGTCGCGCCGGAGATCTCCACGGTGACGGCCGCGCAGCTCATGGACGCGCGCGGGGTCAGGCGGCTGGTGGTGGTGGACGAGGAGGGGCGGCTGCTGGGCATGGTGAGCCGGCGGGACCTGCTGAAGGCGTACACGCGGGACGACGCCGAGCTCAAGCGCTGGGTCGAGGACGCCATCCCCGAGCGGTGGACCGACCGGCGCGGCATCATGGTCGAGGTGCGGGACGGCATCGTGACGCTGTCCGGCCGCACCGCGACCCGCACCGAGGCGACGGCCGCCGTGCACCTCGCCAGAGGGCTCGGCGGGGTCGTGGACGTGCGCCCGGCCCTCGCCTGGCGCCGGAAGGGACACGGGAGCTCGTCCGTTCGTTGATCCGTCTAAGGTTCAAGCTGTGATCGCATGCGGGAACGGGACGGCGGAGTGAGCACGACGGTCGGAGCCGGGCGGAAGACACGGACGGAGCGGGCGGAGCGGCCGAAGCGGCGGCGGCGCAGGCGGTGGATGTCCTGGACGTTCGTCACACTGCTCGCCTTCTGGGCCCTGATCAGGGCCGGCGAGCTGGAGATGGGGTCGTTCCTGACCCAGTTGATGACCGTGACGCCCTACGGCGCGGCGCTCGCGGCGCTGACCGCGCTGCTGCTGGCCCGCCGCAACCGCCCGGCGGCGCTGGTCGCGGCCACGGCATGCGTGGTGCTGGCCGCCTGCGTCGCGCCGCGGCTGACCGCCGAGGAGCAGCCGCCCGCGTCCGGCCCGCTGCTGCGGGTGCTGACGGTCAACCTGTTCGGCAGGGCCGACGCCGCGACCGTGGTCGATCTGGTGCGCCGCGAGGCCGTGGACGTCTTCACGGCGCTGGAGCTGACCCCGGAGGAGGCCGAGCGGCTGGACGCGGCCGGGCTGGCGCAGCTGCTGCCGTACCGGGTGCTGCAGGAGGCGCCGGGCGCGATCGGCAGCGGCATCTACGCCCGGCGTCCGCTGACCGAGCTGCCCGACCTGTTCACGCCGATCGGCCACCACATGCCCGCCGCCGCACTGACCCTGCCGGGCGGGGCCGCGGTCGAGATCGTCGCCGTGCACCCCGACCCGCCGCTCGGGCGCAAGGAGGAGGGGTGGAACGCCGCGCTGAAGGCGCTGCCGCCGCCCGCCGCGACGGGCGCGATGCGGGTGCTGGCGGGCGACTTCAACGCGAGCATCGACCACCGGGCCTTCCGCGAGCTGCTGGAGCGCGGCTACGTCGACGCCGCCGCGCAGGTGGGCAAGGGCCTGGTGCCGACCTGGCCGAACTTCCGGCCGGTACCGCCGATCATCGCCATCGACCACGTGCTCGCCGACGAGCGGATGGCGGTGCGCCGGGTCGAGATCGTGGACGTGCCCGGCACCGACCACCGCGGCGTGCTCGCCGAGCTCCGGCTGCCTTGATGTCACCTTCCGGCTAGTTTCGAAAGCCCGTTCGATTCTGGCATCGTCCCTCGGGGGCTCAACCGACCGAGGGGACACATCCATGCACTTACGAAACATCCGCCCGGCCACCACACTGCTGGGCGCACTGCTGGCCGTGCTGCTCACGCTCGCCCTCACCGCCGTCCCGGCGCGGGCGGGCGGGCCGACCCTGGTGGTGCGGTGGAACCAGGCGCTGCTGTCGGCCGTGCGCGGCGGCACGCTCGGGCCGCCCATGGTGTCGAGGGCGCTGGCCATCGCCCACACCTGCGCCTACGACGCGTGGGCGGCCTACGACGCGGTGGCCGTCGGCACCCGGCTCGGCGGCACGCTGCGCCGGCCGCCCGCCGAGCGCACCGAGGCGAACAAGGCCGAGGCCATCAGCTACGCCGTCCACCTGGCGGCCACCGACCTCTATCCGGGGCAGCGGGCGACGTTCGACGCCCTGATGGCCGAGCTCGGCCACGACCCGGCCGCCCCGAACAGCCAGGCTGCGCGGACGGGCCTCGCCGCCTGCCAGGCCGTGCTCGACCACCGCCACGCCGACGGCTCCAACCAGCTCGGCGGGTACGCCGACACCACCGGCTACGCGCCGGTCAACGCCCCCGTGGTCGTCGCCGAGCCGCTGACCACGCTGGCGCAGCCGGGCCGATGGGCGCCGCTCACCTACCGCAACGCGGCGGGCGCGCTGGTCACGCCGCCGTTCCTGGTCCCGCACTGGGGGCGGGTTGCCTCCTTCAGCGGGTCGGCGCGGACGCTGGCCGACGCCGTTCCCGCGCCGGCGCCGTACGGGTCGGCCGGCTGGCGGGCGCAGGCCGCCGAGATCGTGGCGACGACGGCCGCCCTCGACGACCGGAGCAAGTCGATCGCCGACTACTGGTCCGACGGGCCCGCCAGCGAGACGCCGCCCGGTCACTGGTGCCTGTTCGCGCAGCAGGTCTCGGCGCGCGACCGGCACGGGCTCGACCAGGACGTGAAGCTGTTCTTCGCGCTGGCCAACGCCGGCATGGACGCCGGGATCGCCGCATGGGAGGTCAAGCGCGACCACGACAGCGGACGGCCGATCACCGCGATCCGCGACCAGTACCGCGGGCAGCGGATCCCGACGTGGGGCGGGCGGAGCGTGGACGGGGCGCTGTGGGTGCCGTACCAGCCGGCGACGTTCCCGACGCCGCCGTTCGGCGAGTACGTCTCGGGCCACAGCACGTTCAGCGCGGCGGCGGCCGAGGTGCTGCGGCGCTTCACCGGCAGCGACGTCTTCGGCGGGCAGGCCGTCGTCGCGGCCGGGTCGTCGAAGGTGGAGCCCGGGGTGACGCCGGCGCGGGACGTGACGCTGCGGTGGCGCACCTACAGTGAGGCCGCCGAGCAGGCGGGGCTCTCGCGCCGCTACGGCGGCATCCACTTCAGGGCGGGCGACCAGGAGGGCCGGGCGCTCGGCCGCGCGGTCGGCGGCGCGGCCTGGGAGCGCGCCGCCGCGTACTGGACGGGCCGCGGCTGACCGGTCGCTTGCCGGACGGGTCGCGGCCCGCCCCCGCCACATGGACGGCGCCCGTCCCCCGCGCGTGGGGACGGGCGCCTTTCGGAAGGCCAGGAGAGTGGCTGGTCAGGCCACGTTCTCCTTGGCCAAGCGCTCCAGCGTCCCGAGATCGAACGCGGCTGACTTGACCGCCGTGGTGAACGCCTCCCAGTCCCGCCGGGGCACCTCGAACACCAGCTCGGGGTGGTCGGCGTGGACGAGCTCCACGTGGTCGTTGATCCGCTTGGCCGCGACGCGGCCGGCGTCCTGAGTCATGCCGCATTCCTTCCTTCGTGAGCACTGCCCTTCGTGAGCACTGCGGAGGAATCCGCCCCGGCCACCCGTTCGCAGGCCGGCCGGGGCGGTGGCAGCAGCGTCCCATCCCCGGCCAGGACTCGGCCACCCGCTCCTCGCGCACCCAGGGTGACAAATTCACCACTCGGAGTTCGTTGTGTTCCTCTCCGGAGCAAGAAAGCGCCCGCGCGGTGACGGCCGATGTCATCGCCGGGGCATGATCCCTGTCATACCGAGCCGGTGACATCGCCGACTTATCCGCGCGCCCCTCTCCCCCGCATGCTGAAGCCATGACTTCTCGCCGACTCCCCACGAGCGCCCCGCGCGCGGCCCTGGCCGCCGCGATGGGCGCGCTGCTCGCGGCAGGCACCCTGGCCGGACCGGCGCACGCGGCCGACGGGCCGGACCGGCAGGCGCTCGGGCAGACGCTGGACGCGGTCACCGCGGCCGGCATGTACGGCATCTACTCGCAGGTCCGCGACGGCGGCTGGACGTGGAAGGGCGCGTCCGGCGTGGCCGACGCCGGCACCGGCCGCCCGGTCCGGCCCGACATGGTGCACCGGATCGGCAGCATCACCAAGACGTTCGTGTCGGTGGCGATCCTGCAGCAGGTCGAGCGGGGCACGATAGAGCTGGACGCACCGGTGGGCCGCTACCTGCCCGACCTCGTCCCCGGCGAGCGCGGCCACCGGATCACGGTGCGGATGCTGCTCAACCACACCAGCCACATCGCCGACTACATCGTGCCGGCGTTCCCCTCGCTGCTGGAGGGCTCGGTCAAGAGCCTGGAGGACAACCGCTTCCGCCGCGTCGCGCCCAAGGAACTGGTCAAGATGGGCCTCGCCGGCACGCCGACCGGGGAGCCGGGGGCGACGCCGGGGTCGTACTCGAACACCAACTACGTGCTCGCCGGCCTGCTGCTGGAGAAGGTGACCCGCACCGACGCCGCCGACCACATCACCCGGCACGTGATCAGGAAGGCGGGCCTGCGGCACACGTCGTTCCCGCGCACGCCGCACATCCCGGGGCCGCACTCCGGCGCGTACGAGTCGTGGTACGGCTTCTTCGACCCGCCGCGCGACTTCAGCGTCTACGAGATGTCGTGGGCGGGCACGGCCGGGGCGATCACCTCCACCATGGACGACCTCAACCGGTTCTACCGGGCGCTGCTGCGCGGCGAGCTGCTGGGGCCGGCGCAGCTCGCCGAGATGCGCAGGACGGTGCCGGTGCGGGCGGGCGGCGGCGTCGTCGACTACGGCCTCGGCATCTACGCCCTCGACCTGCCCTGCGGCCGGTTCTGGGGGCACGACGGCGGCGTGTTCGGCATGGCCACGCAGTCGCTGTCCAGCGAGGACGGCGAACGGCAGATCTCGTACGGCGTCAACCGCACGAAGTACCAGCAGATCGACGAGGGCGGCATCGTGCCGCACGAGATCGACATCGCCCAGGTCAGGCACCTGCTGGTGGCGCTCTGCGGGACGGACGCCCCCACGGCGAGGACGGCCTCCGGGACGCCGTTCCTGCCGTTCCCCGCCGACCGGGGGGCGCCGGTCCGGCCGTGACGAGTGTGTCGTGGGTCACTGCCGTCGTGTGGATTCCTGCACAGAAGATCTTCCGCTATCTCCGTAATGTCCGTGCTGCCGGACAGCACCCGGCAGCACCGACACGGGGAGGAACCCACAATGCGCAAGACCCTCGCCATGGCGACCATCGCCGGATCGATGGCCCTGACCGGCCTCGCCGTCGCCCCCGCCGCCCAGGCGACCACCTCTACGACCGCGAGCGCCCACGTCACCACCTGGGGCAAGTTCTTCTCCAGCGACCACAAGGCGTACACCTTCGGCAAGACCTGGAAGCAGCACGGCAAGGTCTACACGAAGTGGTACGGAGTGGACAAGCGCGGCGGCAAGAAGGGCTGGGTCTGGTTCGAGTACTACAAGAACGGCTCCTGGCACCGCTTCAACCACTCCTTCGACGGCAAGGTGGCCGGCGCCTGGAACGGCCGCGGGATCAAGAAGATCTACACGTTCACCTGCTGGGCCGGCAAGTTCGACAACTGCGGCAAGAAGTACCGCATCTACTGATGAACCGACCAGAGGCCCGGCGAACGCCGGGCCTCTGTCCGTTCGTCAGTGCGTGAACGCCTGGAACTCGGCCGCCCGCACCTGCTCCCGCTGCGGGCTGGCCGTGGCGCAGTCCGTCGCGGAGGTCGGGTCGGCGTCCTGCTCCCCCGCGTACAGCGGGTTGCCGGTGCACTGGGTGCTGACCACGCGCAGCATCAGGTGCGTGGCCTTGGCCGGGCGCACGTCGAACGACTTGATCAGCAGGTCCGAGCCGCGCGGGCGCGGCAGCGCGGTGGCGAACGCGTCCTTCTGGCTGGTGTGGATCCTGGTGAAGTTCGCCGGGTCGGCGCAGTTCGCGCTGCAGGCCAGCACCTCGAAGGCGCGCAGGGCGGAGAAGCGGTTCTGCCCGCCCGGGTCGGCCGGGTCGGCCACCGCGGGCCGGAGCATGGCGCTCACCTGGACCCGGCGGACCGTGACGGGCGCGTCGCCCGCGAGGTCCACGACCACCGACTTGCCGGCCGGCGCGCCGGAGAGCGAGGCCCAGTTCGTGGCCTCGGTCTCGTCGATGAGCTTGGCCTGGTTGACGCCGTCGCCGCTCGCCGTCGCGCCGCTCGCCGCCGCGGCGAGGTTGCGGGTCAGCGGCAGGGCCAGCGGCAGCGTCACGCCCGGCAGCACCGCGAACGTGAGCCGCCGGTGCCCGAACCCGTTGCCGGCGACCACGAAGTCGTAGACGCCCGGCGTCATCTCCACGGTGTCGCCGAGCGGGGTGGCCGGGTCGGTGTCGGCGACCGGGACCGCGCGGGCCTCGTAGTCGCCGGCGTACAGGCGCAGCGCCGCGTCCTTCGCCTCGCCGAGCGGCTTCAGCCGCAGCGAGCCGTTCTTGCCCGCCGGGTTGACGAAGCTCGGCGTCGCCTCGCCGTCGTTCGGGCCGGTGCTGGCGGCGTCACGGCCCAGGCCGTGCTCGGCGAACGCGCGCCACATGATGTCCTGGTTCGCGCCGCCGAAGCGGATCGCGTCGGCGGCGAGCAGGGCGTCGCGATGATCGACGTACGTGACCGCGCCCGAGGCCATCAGCAGCAGCGCGTCGAAGGAGAGCTGCGCCCAGCGGCGGTTGCCGGGGCAGCGCTCGACCGGCGTGCGGCCGTCGGCGCAGGAGCGCTGGAGCTTGTCCGTGCCGGAGCCGTAGCGCTTGACGAAGGCCGCGCGCACGTCGAACTGGGTGGCCGTCCAGATCTCGCCGTCGGCGTGGACCTGCTGGCCCACCAGGTCGTAGTTGAGGTCGCTGTAGTTGAGCGGCGACTTCGACATGTCGTAGTTGCGGATGCCGCGCTGCTTGTCGCCGGTGACGTAGCCGCCGGTCACGTACGGGGTCGCGCCCGCCGGGCGGAAGCCGTACTCGTAGAGGTACTCCATGGCGAACAGGTCGGAGGTGCTCTCGTTCATGGCGCCCGCCTGGGCCCCGCTCCAGCCGGCGTTCGGGCCGCCGATCATGCGGCCGGAGATGGCGTGCGAGTACTCGTGGGCGATGACCGACATGTCGTAGTCGCCGTCGACGCAGGGCGCGTAGAAGGAGCCGGCGATCGGCTGCCACAGGTACATGTTCGTGATCGGCGCGGTGCCGTCCGGCCCGGTGATCTGGTTGGCGTTGTCGCGTACGGACGCCACCCGCGCCCCCGCCTGGGCGTTGCCCTGCTCGGGGTCGCCGCCGAGGCCGCCGCGCCCGCCGTTGTCGGCCTGCATGTTCCAGGCGGACTCGGTGAAGCCGAGCCGGTAGGACCAGTCGTGCATGCGGTTGTGCATGGCGTTGAGGTTGGCGATGGCCGCCTCCAGGTCGGCCTCGCCGGGCTGGTCGAGCGCGGCCGGGTCGCACTTGGCGGTGTACCAGGAGTTGCGCCACGGGTAGACGTAGTTCCGGCTCGGGGTGAGCACGTTGGCGCGGGTGCCGACGGTGAACGGGTCGCCGCTGGCGCGGTTCTCGTAGGTGCGGGCGGCGTTGCCGAGGCTCGTGTTGGTCGGCTCGCCGGTGGCGTGGTCCACGTCCCATGCCTTGCCGGTCGCCGCGTCGCCGCCGGTGACGTAGTCACAGCCGGGGCCGGCGGTGTGGCACCAGGTCTGGCGGGTGTCGGCGGAGGAGTAGTCGCCGCGCGGGGTGGCAGGGAACACCGCCTGCTTCGGGTTCTCGGGGTCGAAGTGGTCGACCAGGTTCTCGCGGGTGAGTATCGCGCCGCTGACCGCGTCCACGTGCGTCGTGTACGCCGCGGGCTCGCCGTCCGCGCCGCCGATCAGCACGACCTGGTAGGCCCGGTGCACGCCGTCCGGCGCGGGCACCGCCACCGCCGTGACCTTCTGGGTGACGGCCGTGGCGAGGTCGATGCCGCCGTCCCTGGCCGCGATCTCCAGCGCCTGCCGCTCGCCGATCGCGGCGGCCGGGGGCTCCTGCGTGGCGCGCGACAGCGAGGAGGTGACGGACCGGACGGCGCCGTTCACCACGCCGACGGCGACCAGGCCGTCCACCCCCGCCGGCAGGCCGCCGAAGCGCTGCCGGAGCAGGACGGCTGCGCCGTCGCCGATGGGGTTGACCGCGACCTTCTCCAGCGCGTCCACGGCCTCGGCGGACAGGCCGAAGACGCTCTCGTTCGCCTTCAGGTAGGCGCGGGCGGCCTGCTCGGGATCGGCGCCGAGGCCCTCGGCGAGGGGCTTCGCGCTGAAGACGGCGGCCGGGGTGCCGAGGTTGTTCCAGCGGATCTCGGCGGCGGGGCCGGCCCTGCGGGCGGTCGCGCCGGCCGGCGGCTCGACCCTGCCCTGACGGTTGTCCACGTCGGGCTTGGCGTGCTGCTCGGCCTGGAAGTCGTGAACGGGAGCCCGCCCGCCGGGTTCGCCCCGGGCCGGTCCCACGGGTGACAGTGCGGCCGCGACGAGCGCGGCGGCGAGGAGGGTGCTGCTGCGTAACCAGGACTTCGACGACACGTTGGTCCTCTCTGGCTGCCGGAAGGGCGCGCGGATCACGCGCGCCCTCCGCAAGAGGTAACACCGCGTTGACTGCCTGACAAGATCCCGGTTCGGAGAGGCGGGCGGGGGCCTACGTCGCCGCGGGCAGGCGGACCTGCGGCGCGACGCGGTCGGCCCAGGCGGACACCACGGCCTCCAGGTCCGGAAGCTGTGACTCCAGGAAGGCCAGGCCGGGCGTCGGCACGGTGGCGCCCAGCTCGACCAGCAGCGGGCGCAGATGCACCTCGACCGCCAGCGCGTGCTTGGGGTCGCCCATGACCAGCAGCGGCAGGGCGGTCTTCCCGGCCAGCGCGGCCGGAGGCAGCCGGTCGAGGAACGCCTTCAGCAGCCCCGTGTAGGTGCCCTTGTAGGTGGGGCTGGCGACGACGAGCACGTCCGCCTCCGCCACCAGCCCCAGTGCCGCCTCCACCCCCGGGGAGGCGGCGGGGGCCAGCAGGTGGGGCCCGAGCGCCGACAGGTCGGCCAGCTCGTGCGGCAGGGACGCGCCGAGCCGGGCGGCGACCGCCTCGGCCGCCGCGACGGCCACGGCCTCGGTGCGCGAACCCGCCCTCGGGTTGCCGACGACGGTGAGAACGGTCATGGGTTCGCCTCCTGGCGTGAGGTGGTGGTCATCCGGCGGCCACCAGGTCCTTGGCGTAGCGCGAGACGGGGCGGGGCAGGCCGTAGTTCTCGCGCAGGGTGCGGCCCTGGTACGCGTGCCGGAACAGCCCCCGCGCCCGCAGCTCGGGCACCACGTAGTCGACGAAGTCGGACAGGCCGTGCGGCAGGATCGGCGGCATCACGTTGAAGCCGTCGGCCGCACCGCCCTCGAACCACTCCTGGATCTCGTCGGCGATCTGCTCGGGCGTCCCGGCGACGACCCGGTGGCCGCGGCCCCCGGCCAGGCGGGCGAGGAGCCGCCGGACCGTGAGGCGCTCGCGCCTGGCCAGCTCGACGACGAGCTTGCGCCGGCTCTGCGCGCCCTCCGTCTCGACCGGCACGTCGGGCAGCTCCCGGTCCAGGTCGTCCTCGGTGAGCTCGATGCCGGTCATCTGGCCGAGCTGCGCCAGCCCGTACGCGGGGACGATCAGCTCCTCCAGCTCCTTCTCCAGCCGCAGCGCCTCCCGCTCGGTCGAGCCGATGATCGGCGAGATGCCGGGCAGCACCAGCACCTCCTCCGGCCGCCGGCCGCGGGCGGCGACCCGGTGCTTCAGGTCGGCGTAGAACTCCCGCCCCTCGGCGAGCGTCTGCTGCGCGGTGAAGACGGCCTCGGCGTGGCGGGCCGCGAAGTCCTTGCCGTCCTCCGACGATCCGGCCTGCACCAGCAGCGGATGGCCCTGGGGCGGGCGGGAGGCGTTGAGCGGGCCGCGGACGGCGAAGTGCTCGCCCTCGTGCTCGATCGCGTGGATCTTGCCGGTGTCGGCGTAGCGGCCGGCGACGCGGTCGCGGACGACGGCGTCGTCCTCCCAGCTGTCCCAGAGCTTGAGCACGACGTCCAGGAACTCCTCCGCGCGGGCGTAGCGGGCGGCGTGCGCGGGGCGCTCGACGCCGAAGTTGCGCGCCTCGGCCTCGCCGGCGGAGGTGACGATGTTCCAGCCGGCCCGGCCGCCGCTGATGTGGTCGAGCGAGGCGAACTTGCGCGCCACGTGAAAGGGCTCGTTGTACGTCGTGGACACGGTCGCGATGAGCCCGACGTGGTCGGTGACGGCGGCCAGGGCGGCCAGCAGGGTGAGGGGTTCGAGACCGCCGAGCGCGTTGTGCCCGACGTGCCCCTGCAGGGCGAGCCCGTCGGCGAGGAACACCGAGTCGAGTGTGCCGCGCTCGGCGATCCTGGCCAGCTCCTGGTAGTGCCGGACGTCGGTGAGGCGGGCGGGTTCGGTGCTCGGGTGCCGCCAGGCGGCCTCGTGGTGGCCGACGCCCATGAGGAAGGCGTTGAGGTGGAGCTTTCTCGTCACGTGGTCCTCCAGGTGGAGAAGCGGCGCTCGGCGGCGACCAGGAGCAGGTTCAGCAGCAGGCCGAGGACGGAGATGGTGATGATCCCCGCGTACATGTCGGGGATGCGGAAGCTGGACTGGGTGTCGAGGATGAGGTAGCCGAGGCCGGCCTTCGCGCCGACCATCTCGGCGAACAGCAGCACGAGGATGGAGGTCGCGCCGGCCAGCCGCACGCCGGTGAAGATCGCGGGCACGGCGGCGGGCAGGATCACCTTCTGGAACAGCCGGACCGGGCCGAGGCCCATGGACCTGGCGGACTTGACGAGCAGGGGCTCGACGGTCTTCACGCCGCTGATCGTGTTGAGCAGGATGGGCCACGAGCAGGCGTACAGCACGAAGGAGACCTTGGCGGGCTCGCCGATGCCGAGGATCAGCGTGAACACCGGCAGCAGCGCCACCGCCGAGGTGTTGCGGAACAGCTCCAGCAGGGGCGTCAGCAGGTCGGCGGCCGGGCGGTACCAGCCGATGAGCAGCCCGAGCGGGATGGCGAGCACGACGGCCAGGCCGAAGCCGGCCAGGGAGCGGCCCAGTGACGCCGCCAGGTGCTCGGGGAGGCTGCCGGTGACGAGGAGGTCGTACCAGGCGGCGAGGTCGTCCGAGAGCGGGGGGACGAACACCGGGTCCACGACGCCGGTCCTCGGCAGGATCTCCCAGGCGGCGAGGAGGAGCAGCACGGCGGCCGTGTTGACCCCGGCCCTGCGCAGCCACGCGGGCAGCCACCGGCGCCGCGCGGCGGGCGGCCCGGCGTCGTCCTGGGTGTCGTCCTGGGTGTCGTCCTGGGTGTCGTCGTCGGCCTCGTCGTCGGCGCTGTCGTCGGCCTCGTCGTCCGGGAGGTCGTACCAGTGGACGTCGCCGGGCAGTGCGGCGCGGGTGTCAGCCATGGGAGATCGCCACCTCTCGCTCCTGCACCTGGGCGGCGGCGACCTCGTCGCGCAGCAGCGTCCAGATGTGGTGACGGTACTCGCCGAAGGCCGGATCGGCGCGCAGGTCGCCCTCGCGCGAGTCGAACGCGACCTCCACGACCTCCTTGATCCGGCCGGGCCGCGAGGTCATGACGGCGACCCGCTGCCCCAGGTAGACGGCCTCGTCGATGCCGTGGGTGATGAAGATGACGGTCTTGCCGGTGTGCTGCCAGACGCGGACCAGCTCCTCCTGCAGCGACTCGCGGGTCTGCGCGTCCAGCGCGGCGAACGGCTCGTCCATGAGCAGCACGTCGGGGTCGAAGGCGAGGCTGCGGGCGATGGCGACGCGCTGGCGCATGCCACCGGACAGCTCGTGCGGGTAGCGGTCCTCGAACCCGGCGAGGCCCACCAGCGCCAGGTGCTCGCGCGCCCGCGCCGCCCGCTCCCGCCTCGGCACGGCCTTGGCCTCCAGGCCGAACTCGACGTTCGCCTGCGCGGTGCGCCACGGGAAGAGCGCGTACTGCTGGAAGACCACGCCCCGGTCGAGGCCGGGTCCGGTGACGGGGTCGCCGTCGATCAGGATCTGCCCGGACGTCGGCGGGGTGAGCCCCGCGACCAGGTCGAGCAGGGTGGACTTGCCGCAGCCGCTCGGCCCGACGAGCGCGAGGAACTCACCCGCGCGCACGTCGAGGTCCACCCCGGACAGCGCGGTGAACGGCTCGGCGGCGTCCCTGACGTGGAAGGTCTTGGTGACGTTGCGGATGCCGATCTCGGTCATGAGGTGCTCCCGGCGGCGTAGGGGTTGAACGCGTTGGTGTAGAGGTCGTCCGGCTTCACCTGGCCGGGGCGCAGCTCGCCCTCGCGGGTGAGCCAGTCGATCCAGGTGGCGAACTCCTTCGGGGCGATGACGCCGCCCTTGCCGGCGATGCCGGTGCTCTTCCAGAAGCGGACGGTCTCGGCGCTCTCGTTCCGGCCGCGCTTCGCGATGATCCGCTCGAACGTGGCGACGACCTCGGCCCGCGAGTGCGTCTGCGCCCAGGCGACGGCCTTGGCGAAGCCGGTCACGAACGTCCTGGTGGTGGTCGGGTTGTCGGCGATGAAGTCCTCGCGCAGCACGATCGAGCCCGCGGTGAACGGGCCGAACAGGTCCACGTCGGTGAACAGCGGCCGCAGGCCGCCGCGTTCGAGCGCCTTGTCCCTGAGCACGCCGCCGAGGGTGCCGGCGTCGAGCTGTCCCTGCCGGACGGCCTGCTCGGTGTTGACCGGCGGGATCACCACGAGCTGGACCTGCTTGATCTCGTCGGGGGTCAGGCCCTGGCGCTTGAGGTATTCCTTGATGACGGCCTCGTGGTGCGCGCCGAGCGTGTTGACGCCGATCTTCCTGCCGATGAGGTCGCGGGCGGTCCTGATCGGGCTGTCGTCCTTGACGTAGTAGCCGTTGAAGGTGTCCCGGTCGGAGCCGTAGTAGCCGACCACAGCCTTGATGGGGGCCCTGGCGGCCTTGAGCTTGACGATCGCGCCGTTGAACGCGCCGCCGAAGTCGGTCTGGCCGGTGGCGGCCGACTGGATGTCCTGGGGGCCGGAGGTGGTGTTGCCCACCCACTTGAGCTTGAGGTCGCCGAGGTAGCCGAGCTCCTCGGCCAGCTCGGCGTAGGTGACGGCGCCGACGCTGCCCTGGTAGCGCAGCACCTTCACCTCCGACGCTCCGGTGGTCGCCTCGGCGCCGCCGCAGCCCGCCAGGACGGCGGGCAGCAACGCGGCCATGAGGGCATGTCTGGTCTTGATCACGGTGGGATTCCTCGTCGGGGGGAGGGAGTGAGGGGTCCTGAGCGCGTGATCAGCGACACTGCGCGCTGGCGACGTGGCCGTGGTCCACGTGCGGGCGCCGGGTCAGGTAGAGGCCCTGGCTCATGCGTACGAAGCTACGGCCCTCCTTTCCGAAAGTCAACTTTTCCTACTGGACATGCATGAAATTAGGCTCGAACTCGTACGACACATCTGATCAGGGAGACTCGATGATCTTCATTACCGCGAAGTTCCGCGTCAAGCCGGAGCACGCCGACCGCTGGCCGGAGATCACCCGGGAGTTCACCGCGGCGACCCGCGCCGAGCCCGGCTGCCTGTGGTTCGACTGGTCGCGCAGCCTCGACGACCCGGCCGAGTACGTCCTGGTCGAGGCGTTCCGCGACGACGCCGCCGGGGCGGCGCACGTGCAGGCGCCGCACTTCGCGCAGGCCCAGCGGGATCTGCCGCAGTACCTGGTGGAGACGCCGCGCATCGTCAACACCACCGTGCCGCAGGACGACTGGTCCGAGCTCGGCGAGATGGCCGTCAAGGACTGACCCGGCCCCTGCCTCCGCACGTTGCCGCAGGCGGAACAGCTCGAACGGCCCCGGCCCGGCCCGCAGCGTGTACGCGCGCGGGTCCGGGCCGGGCGGGGCCGCCTGGCCGCCGAAGTCGGTATAAGTCAGGACAAGTTTTTTTCCGGGTTATTGACGAAAAAGAGGTGACCTCGGCACACTCTCCGTCATGTCACCACCCCGTGGCCCCTTGTCCCAGCTCCGGCGCGGGCACGAAGAGCTCGTGCTCGGCCTGCTGCGCAAGCACGGCCCGCTGAGCCGGGGCGAGCTGGGCAAGCTGTGCCGGTTGTCGCGCACCACGCTGTACGACATCCTCGCCGAGCTCGTCGCCACCGGCGCCGTCGTGCCCGCCGGGCAGCAGGACGACGGCCCGCGCGGCCGAGGCCGACCGGCCGAGACGCTGACGCTCAACCCCGGCGCCGGGCAGGCGATCGGCATCGACTTCGCCCGGCGGGCGCTGCACGTGGCGGCGGTCAACCTGGCGCACGAGATCGTCGGCGCGGCCAGCGAGCCGCACGACGCCGACCTGCCCTGGGAGCGGCGGGTGGACCTGGCCGAGCGGCTGATCGGCCGGCTCGGCGGCGGCGACCTGCGGCTCGGCGCGCTGAGCGCGATCGGCGCGGGCGTCGTCGGCCCCATCGGCGACCCCGACGGCGACCCCGACGGCGACCCCGACGGCGACCCCGACGGCGACATCGAGAGCAACGGCGAGGCCGGGGAGCCGCTCCCCCACCGGGCGCAGGTGCTGCTGCGCGAGCGGTTCGGCGTGCCCGTGCTGCTCGACAACAACACCCGCCTGGCCGCGCTCGGCGAGGCCATCTGGGGCGCGGCCGCCGGCGGCCGGGACGTGCTCTACCTGCGCCTGTCCCACGGCGTCGGCGGCGGCCTGGTGATCGACGGTTCGCTGCACCGCGGCGCGTACGGCCTGTCCGGCGAGTTCGGCCACATCGTGGTCGATCCGGGCGGCCGGCCGTGCTCCTGCGGCGGCGCCGGCTGCCTGGAGACCGTCGCCTCGGTCAGGGCCGTGCTCGACGCCTACCGGGAGCGCGGCGGCCACGCCGACGACGTACGCGGCCTGGTCGAGGCCGTCGGAAGGGCGGAGCCGGGCGCCCTCGCCCTGCTGGCGGAGGTCGGCGCGGACATCGGCGCGGTGCTCGCGGCCCTGTGCAACGCGGTCGGCCCCGGCGTGATCGTGATCGGCGGCGAGCTGGCCGAGACCGGCGCCGCGCTGCTGGAGCCGATCGGGCGCACGCTCGACGCCCGGATCATGCCGATCTCCCGGCACCGGGTCAGCCTGCGCCGGGCCACGCTCGGCGAGGCCGCGGGCGCGCTCGGCGGCATCGCGCTGGTGCTGCACGAGTCGCCCCTGCTCTCCCGTTACCCGGCCGGCCCGGACCTCGCCGCCGGAGTCCCCCCGCTGTCACCGCGGCACAACAACCTCGTGAAGGAGGGTTCATGACCCAGCTCACCACGCTGGGCAAGCCGGCGGCCCCGGCGGCGCGGCGCGCCGCCGGACGTCCCCGGCGCACGCTCGTGCTCAACCTGGTCGCGGTCGTCCTCGGCCTGCTCGTCTGGACGCTGCTGGCCACGATCGGCGTCCAGGGCCTGCCGACCCCGCTGGAGGTGGCGGCCAAGGCCGGCGAGCTGGTCGCGGACGGCACCCTGCTCCAGGACGCGCTCGCCAGCCTCCGCCGGGTGCTGCTCGGCTTCCTCATGGGCACGCTGCTCGCGATCCCGGTCGGCTTCCTCATGGGCTGGTACGCCACCGCGCGCGGCCTGCTGGAACCGTACGTGCAGTTCTTCCGCACCATCCCGCCCCTGGCGATCATCCCGCTGGCCATCGTGCTCCTCGGCATCGGCGAGGTGCCGAAGGTCTTCGTGATCTTCCTGGCCGCGTTCCTGTCCAGCGTCGTCTCGACCTTCCAGGGCGTGGTGGACGTGGACAAGACGCTCATCAACGCCGCCCGCGTGCTGGGCGCGTCCGACCGGACGATCTTCCTGAAGGTCGTGGTCCCGGCATCCACGCCGTTCATCCTGGTCGGGATGCGGGTCGGGCTCGGCTCGGCCTGGGGGACGCTGGTCGCCGCGGAGCTGATCGCCGCCCAGGAGGGGCTGGGCTACCGGATGCAGCAGGCCCAGCTCTACTACGACCTGTCCACGATCTTCGTGGGCCTCATCGCCATCGGCGTGCTCGGCCTGCTGATGGACCGCCTGCTGCTGCTCGCCGAGCGCCGCCTCACCGACTGGCAGGAGCGCCGATGAACGCCAAGATCTCCTTCAGGGACATCGTCAAGACCTATCCGATGAAGGACGGCGTCTTCACCGCGCTCGACCACGTCTCCCTGGACATCGCCGACCGCGAGTTCGTCACGGTCGTCGGCCCGTCGGGGTGCGGCAAGAGCACGCTGATGAGCATGGCCGCCGGGCTGACCGAGCCCACCTCGGGCGAGGTGCTGGTGGACGGCGCGCCCGTCCCCGGCCCGGGGCCGGACCGCGGGGTGATCTTCCAGCAGTACGCGCTGTTCCCGTGGCTGACCGTGCGCAAGAACGTCGAGTTCGGGCTCAAGCTCATGAACCTGCCGCCGGACGAGCGGAGGAGGCGCGCCGAGCACGCGATCGAGCTGGTCGGGCTGTCGGACTTTGCCGACGCGCTGCCGAAGACCCTGTCCGGCGGCATGAAGCAGCGCTGCGCCATCGCCCGCGCGTACGCGGTCGACCCGCAGGTGCTGCTCATGGACGAGCCGTTCGGCGCCCTCGACGCGCTCACCCGCGTCCAGCTCCAGGACCAGCTCCTCGCGACCTGGAGCCGCGAGCAGCGCACGGTCATGTTCATCACCCACGACGTGGACGAGGCCGTCTACCTGGCCCGGCGGGTGATCGTCATGGCCGCCCGGCCCGGCCGCGTCCAGCAGATCGTCGAGGTGGACCTGCCGTACCCGAGGACCGAGGAGATGCGGCTGTCGCCGGAGTTCGCGCGCATCCGCAACGAGGTCTGGCACGGCGTCTACCACCAGCCCAAAGCAGCTTAAAGACCCCCTGGAAAGGATTAACACGACATGCGCTCTCTTCGCCGCGCCCTCACCACCGCAGCCGCGGTGAGCGTCATCGCGCTCTCCGTCACCTCCTGCTCCGACGACGGCACCACCGTCCGCTTCGGCTACATCGGCGACTACAACGGAGCCAGCCTGCTCGCCGTCGCCCAGAAGCAGGGGCTCTGGGAGAAGCAGGGGCTCACCCCCGAGATCAAGGTCTTCACGAATGGACCGCTCCAGATCCAGGCGCTCGGCGCCGGCGACCTGGACTTCGGCTACATCGGTCCCGGCGCCATGTGGCTGCCCGCCTCCGGCAAGGCCAAGGTCGTCTCCATCAACACGCTCGGCTTCGCCGACCGGGTGATCGGCCGGCCCGGCGTCAAGAGCATGCAGGACCTCAAGGGCAAGAAGGTCGGCGTGCCCGAGGGCACCTCCGGCGACATGGTGCTCAACCTGGCCCTGCAGAAGGCCGGGATGACGACCGCCGACATCGAGAAGGTGCCGATGGACGCGGCCACCGTCGTGTCGGCGTTCTCGGCCGGGCAGATCGACGGCGCCGGCCTCTGGTACCCCTTGATCGACACGATCAAGGAGAAGGTGCCGGACATGACCGAGATCGCCAGCACCCGTGAGTACCCCGACAACTCGTTCCCGAACGCCTTCGTCAGCGGCACCGACACCGACCAGGAGCTGACCACCAAGGTGATCAAGGTACTGCAGGAGGCCAACGACTGGCGGGCCGCGCACCCCGAGGAGACCATCACCGAGACGGCCGCCCTGCTCAAGCTCGACCCGGCCAAGGTCAAGGCGGACGCGGCCAACGTCGAGGTCATGTCCACGGCCGACCTGGTCGCCAAGACCAAGGACGGCACGGTCGCCAAGTGGCTGAACAGCCTCGGCGACTTCTTCGTCGGCACCGGCCAGCTCAAGTCGCTGCCCGAACCGTCGTCGTACTACACCGGCGACCTCTACGAGAAGGCGTACGGCAAGTGAACCTGCTGTTCCTGATGACCGACCAGCACCGGGTGGACACGCTCGGCTGCTACGGCAACCCGCACGTGGCCACGCCCAACCTCGACCGGCTGGCCGCGAGCGGCACCCGGTTCGACCGGTTCTACACGCCGACGGCCATCTGCACGCCGGCGCGGGCCAGCCTGCTCACCGGGCAGGCCCCGTTCCGGCACCGGCTGCTGGCCAACTACGAGCGCAACGTCGGCTACCTGGAGGACCTGCGGGACGACGCGTTCACCTTCCCGTCGGCGCTGAAGGAGCGCGGCTACCAGCTCGGGCTGATCGGCAAGTGGCACGGCGGCACCCACCGCAACGCCGCCTCCTACGGCTTCGACGGCCCCGACCTGCCCGGCTGGCACAACCCGGTGGACCACCCCGACTACCTCGCCTACCTGGAGGAGCGGGGGCTGCCGCCGTACAAGATCTCGGACCTGATCCGGGGGACGACGCCGAACGGCAACCCCGGCAACCTGCTGGCCGGGCGGCTGCACCAGCCGGTCGAGGCCACGTTCGAGCACTACCTGGCAACGCGGACGATCGAGCACCTCGACCGATACGCCGCCGACGGCCGCCCGTTCTACCTGGCCGCGCACTTCTTCGGGCCGCACCTGCCGTACCTGCTGCCGGACGAGTACTTCGACATGTACGACCCGGAGCTGGTGGAGCTGCCGCCGTCGATCGCCGAGACGTTCGAGGGCAAGCCGCCGGTGCAGCGCAACTACAGCGCCCACTGGGCGTTCGACACCCTGCCCATCGAGATCACCCGCAAGCTGATCGCGGTCTACTGGGGCTACGTGACGCTGATCGACCAGCAGCTCGGCCGCATCCTCGACCGCCTCGACGAGCTGGGGCTGAGCGACGACACCTCGGTCTTCTTCACCGCGGACCACGGCGAGTTCACCGGCGCCCACCGGCTGCACGACAAGGGCCCGGCCATGTACGAGGACATCTACCGCATCCCTGGCATCGTCCGCGTGCCCGGCGCGCCGCCGCAGGTCAGGAACGAGTTCGTCACCCTGACCGACTGCACGGCGACGATCCTGGAGCTGGCCGGCTGCGACCCGGAGCCGGCCGTGGACAGCCGCAGCCTCCTGCCCCTGGTGCGCGGCGAGCGTCCGGAGTGGCCGGGCGAGCTGCTGGCCGAGTACCACGGCCACCACTTCCCCTATCCGCAGCGGATGATCCGCGACGACCGCTACAAGCTCGTCGTCAACCCCGAGTCCGTCAACGAGCTGTACGACCTGCACGCCGACCCGTACGAGCTGAGCAACCGCTACACCCATCCCGAGCTGGCCGGGGTCCGCCGCCGTCTGATGCGCAGGCTGTACGACCTGCTGCGCGAGCGCGGCGACAACTTCTACCACTGGATGACCCCGATGTACGACATCGGCGCCTCCGACTACGACCCCACACTCAGCTCCTTCGAGAAGGAGGACGCCACCGGGTGATCAGACGACATGCTTGACATGATCAAGCGTGACCATGTCAAGCATGTCTCAGATCGTGAAGCGGGCCTACAAGTACCGCTTCTACCCGACCCCTGAGCAGGCGGATCTTCTGAACCGCACGTTCGGGTGTGTCCGGCTGGTCTGGAACAAGGCGCTGGCCGAACGCAACCGCCGCTACACCGTCCGGGGCGGAGCGTTGAAGCTGGCGAAGATGGACGTGTCCTTGGACATCGTGTGGTCGCGTCCGCTGCCCGAAGGAGCGCGCACTTCCGCCCGTCGCGGGGGAGGTGGGGATCGATGCCGGGTTGACCCGCCTGCTCACCCTGTCCACCGGGGAGAAGATTTCCAACCCGCGTCACGAGCGCCGCGACCGGCGCAAGCTGGCCAGAGCACAGCGCGAGTTGTCCCGCAAGGCCAAGGGCAGCGCGAACCGGGCCAAGGCACGGCTGAAGGTGGCCGGCGCCCATGCCCGCATCGCAGGCCGGCGGCGGGACTTCCTGCACAAGGTCACCACTCGATAACCTGTTGAAGAACCGTTCGCTGGCACGCGCCATCTCCGATGCCTCCTGGCGCGAGTTCCGCTCCATGCTGGAGTACAAGGCGCAGTGGTACGGACGCACGCTCGTGGCGGTGGATCGCTGGTTCCCGTCGAGCAGACTGTGTTCGACGCGGGGCTGTGGTCACATGAACGACAAGATGCCGCTGAACGTCCGGTCGTGGACCTGTCCCTCCTGCGGGACCACGCACGACCGCGACGTGAACGCGGCCCGTGACATCCTCGCCGCAGGGCTTGCGGAGAGGTAAAACGCCTGCGGAGGGCTGGTAAGACCGGCTCCGGAGTCTTCCGGGGAGGCGCGGCCCGATGAAACAGGAACCCTCACGGGTGACCGTGGGACTTCTCGTTCTTCAGGACGGGAGGATGTCAATCCCGTTGCGTATGGGACGGCGAAAGCCCTGCGACGCGCCGCCGAGTGTGTTTGACTCACGCGGTAATCACACCCTCTGGGAGGGTTTCACCATGGGGGAGTTCGTGGGGATCGACCCCAGCCGAGCACACGACCTCATTCGCCGTCTCGAAGCGGGCAGCCTGCTGCTGGGCGGCGTGCGTCCGCTGGTGGACGCGGCCGTGGCGGAGGCCGGCGACGACTGGACCGGCCGCCACGGCGCCACCGTCCTGCGGCGGGCGCAGGAGTTCCTGCACGACGCGCGGCGGGAGCTCAGGTGGCGCATCGACACCGCCGAGCAGCTCGTGCCGGTGCGCGAGCGCGGCCTGCTCACGGCCGCGTTCCCGTTCGCCGGCGAGGCGGAGGCCACGCGGGCGGCCGCCGAGACGGCCACGGCCGTCCTCGCGGCCCTCGCCGCGGGCCGCCCCGACGAGGTCGAGCGCGCCTTCGCCGCCACCACCGGACCGACCGGCGAGGCGACCTCCGCAGCGGCCGGCGAGACGGCCGGCGGGGCGGCGCGCGGGGCGGCCGGCCGGGCAGCGCGCGAGGCGGCCGGTGATCCGGCCTACGCGGCGGCGTTGCTGGGGGCGCTCGGGCCCGACGGCCTGGTCCTCGTCCTGCGTGGCTGGTCGGAGGCAGAGGTCCCCGGCGAACGCGACGGCCTGCCGCCCGCCGCGCTCGCCCGGGCGGCCGCCGCCTCCCCCGGCCTGCTGGCGCGGTCCTTCGCCGCCGCCGAGCGCACCGGCAGGCTCGGCGAGGAGTGGTGCGAGCTGCCCGCGACCGCTCCGGCCGACGTGCTGACCACGCTGATCGCGCTGGCCCGCCCGTCGGGCGCGTTTCTCGACGCGGTCGCGGTCGAGCTGCTGAACCGCCGCCCGGACGCCGGTCCCGACTGGAACCTGCACCACCTCGCGCACGCCTACCGCGCCTTCCCCGAGGCGCTGCAGGAGCTGCTGGCCGAGCACCAGAAGGAGACCGGCGTCCTGCTGGACGCCTACGCCCTCGGCACCCATCCCGCCTACGAGCGGGCACTCGCCGCGGCGCTGCGGCACGCCCTGGAGCCGGGCGCGGGCGCGGACGGCCTGCGTGAGCGGGCCTGGTCCGGCCTGACCGGCGCCCTGGACGCCGGGCACCGCCTGTGGCAGGACCTGGAGACCTTTCGCGACGCCGGAGAACGCGTATGACCACCAAGCAGCAGCTCCTCCGGCAGGCCGCCGAGAAGGAGTCCCTTGCCTCCACCTTCACCCGTTACGCCCGCCGCCTGACCGGCGTGCTCGACGGCGTGCCGGCGCACCCGCACGAGTGCGAGGCGTTCTGGACCGGCCCGGCCGCCGAACGGTTCGCCGAGCGGGCCGCGGGGCTGCGCCGCGAGCTGGCCGAGCTGGAGGACACCTGCCTGGCCACCGCCGAGAACCTGCGCCGCCGGGCCCGCCGGCTGCGCGAGGACGCCGCCGCGGCCGGCGACAGGCATGCGGACATGACGTAACAGCGCGCAAGTGCTTGCGCCGCCACGCAAGAAGTCGGCGAAAAGGCGAAAGTTCCGCACAACTCCTTGTGGACCGGTGTGCGGGGGACCTACTGTCGCGTCACCCCCCGACCCTCGGACGCCCCGAGAGAAGTGAGCACCGGATGCGCCGTATCCCCCTTCTGGCCGTGTCGGCCTTACTCGCCGTCGCCGGGCTCGCCCCGGCCACCCCCGCGGCCGCCGCAGGACGGGCTCCCGTGGTGACGCGAGCGGGCCTGGACCCCGCCCTGGTCGCCGGCCGTGGCGCGGCCGTGGACTTCGCCGAGCAGGAGGCGGAGAACGCCGCCACGAACGGCACCGTCATCGGCCCCGACCGGAACGCGTACACGCTGCCGTCCGAGGCGTCGGGCCGCCGGGCCGTGCGGCTCGCGCCCGGCCAGCACGTCGAGTTCACGCTGCCGGCCGCGGCCAACGCCCTCACCGTGCGCTACAGCATCCCGGACGCGCCCGGCGGCGGCGGGATCACCGCGCCGCTGGAGGTCACGGTCAACGGCGGCGACCGCCGGACCATGACGCTGACCTCGCAGTACTCCTGGCTGTACAACCAGTACCCGTTCTCGAACGACCCGGGCGCGGACCTGCTGCACCCCGACTGGTGGATCACCGAGTGCGCCTGCGTGCCGAACGCCACCACGCCGCCGCCGGTCGTCGCCAAGCCGTTCCGCCCCCACCACTTCTACGACGAGCAGCGGCTGCTGCTCGGCCGCGCCTACCGCGCGGGCGACCGGGTACGGCTGACCGCGCCCGCGCGCGGCGGCGCGGCCTGGACGGTCATCGACCTGATGGACTCCCAGCTCGTCGGCCCGCCGCGGCCGGTGCCGGGGGCGAATGTGGTGGCCTTCGGCGCCGACCCCACCGGCCGGCGCGAGTCGGCGGAGGCGTTCGACCGGGCCATCGCCTTCGCCAAGCGGGCCCGGCTCAAGGTGTACGTGCCGCCGGGAACGTACCAGGTGAACCGGCACATCATCGTGGACGACGTCACCATCGCCGGCGCAGGGAACTGGCACACGATCATCAAGGGCCGCGAGGTCGCGCTGCCCGCCCCCGCGCCCGACGGCTCCGTCCACACCGGCGTCGGCTTCTACGGCAGGCCCGCGGCCGAGGGCGGCAGCAGGAACGTGCACCTGTCCGGCTTCGCCATCGAGGGCGACGTGCGCGAACGCGTCGACACCGACCAGGTCAACGGCGTCGGCGGCGCGCTCAGCGACTCCACGATCGAGGGCCTGCACATCCGCCACACCAAGGTCGGCATGTGGTTCGACGGGCCGATGACGAACCTGCGGATCACCGGGAACATGATCGTCGACCAGATCGCCGACGCGATCAACTTCCACACCGGCGTCACGGACTCGGTCATCGCCGGCAACGTGCTCCGTAACACCGGCGACGACGCCATCGCCCTGTGGTCGGAGAAGAGCGCCGACGCGGGCAACCGCGTCGAGCGCAACACCGTGCAGTCGCCCGTGCTGGCCAACGGCATCGCCGTCTACGGCGGCCGGGACAACACGGTCTCCGGCAACCTGGTGGCCGACCCGGTCCGCGAGGGCAGCGCCATCCACGTCGGCTCCCGCTTCGGGGCCGAGCCGTTCGAGGGGCGGCTGACGATCTCCGGCAACACCACCGTGCGGGCGGGGACGTACGAGCTGAACTGGAACATCGGGCTCGGCGCCATCTGGCTCTACGCCCTGGAGCGGGACATCGCCGCCGACGTGCGGGCCACCGGCAACCACTTCCTCGACAGCACCTACAACGCGATCATGCTGGTCAGCGAGTGGTCGGTAAAGGACCTGTACGCGATCACGAACGTGCACTTCAAGGACACCCGCGTGGACGGCACCGGGACGTCGGTGGTGAGCGCCCGGGTCAGGGGGTCGGCGACGTTCGAGAACGTGGACGCGCGCAACGTCGGCGCGGTCGGCGTGAACAACTGCGGCTCCTTCGGCTTCCCGCCCACCGGCT
This sequence comes from Nonomuraea sp. LP-02, assembly GCF_036289125.1. Taxonomy (NCBI): domain Bacteria; kingdom Bacillati; phylum Actinomycetota; class Actinomycetes; order Streptosporangiales; family Streptosporangiaceae; genus Nonomuraea; species Nonomuraea sp. LP-02. The sequence goes on from NZ_JAXCLK010000001.1 coordinate 3,900,295, forward strand.
CGGAGTTCACGCTGACCGACCTCGGCGGCAACGACGGCGGCTGGCTCGCGCCGTGGATGCTGCCGAACACGATCACCTGCGACGACCGCCCGCCGGTGGTGCCGCCCCCGCCGCCGTCCCGCTGGTGACCCGGCCCGCTACGCGCGCATGCCTTCCAGGCCCCTGACCACGGTGGTGGTCAGGGTGCCGACCTCGCCGATCCCGATCGTCACCGTGTCGCCGTCCTGGAGGGTGAACGGCAGGTCGGGCACCAGGCTCGTGCCCGTGGCCAGCACCGCGCCGTCGGGGAAGACGTCCGCACGGAACAGGTAGCCGGCCAGCTCGTCGAGGCGGCGGTGCAGCTCCGAGGTGGACGACTTGCCGTCCCACACGGTCGCGCCGCCGCGGGCGATGGTGAGCGTGATGTCCAGCGCGTACGGGTCCGCGACCTCCCACGCGGGCCGGATGGCCGGGCCGACCGCGCACGCGCCCAGGTAGATCTTGGCCTGCGGCAGGTAGAGCGGGTTGACGCCCTCGATGGTGCGGGAGCTGACGTCGTCCACGACCGTGTAGCCGACGATCTCGCCGGCCGCGTTGAGCACCAGGCCGAGCTCCGGCTCCGGCACGTCGATCTCCGAGTCCGCCCGCACCGCGATGCGGCCGCCGTCACCGGTCACCTTCCAGGCTGCGGACTTGAAGAACAGCTCGGGCCGCTCGGCGTCGTAGACCAGCTCGTACACGTCGGCGGCCCGCTCGCTCTCCAGCACGCGCGCCTCGCGCGAGCGCCGGTAGGTGACGCCCGCCGCCCACACCTCCATGCGCCCGTCCACCGGAGCCAGCCTGCGCACCTCCGCCGAGGGGTGCCGGGCGCCGTCGGGGGCGGTGACGCGCTCGCGCAGCTCCGTGGCCGGCAGCCGCAGCAGCTCGCCGACGGTGGTGACGCCGGACAGCTCGGTCACGTGCTCGCCGTCGTCGACGCCGACCGCGTCGGCGCCGGTCAGGGGGCTGACGAAGCGTACGATGTGCATGCCTGCTCCTACCGCGAATGTCCCGTTCGACAGCAAGTCTCCCCTATGTGACCATTCGCCGTCGCGTCAGACCACGTCGAAGTCGGCCATCATCGCCATGTCCTCGTGCTCCAGGTTGTGGCAGTGCAGCATGTACCTGCCCCGGTGGCCGGCGAAGCGGGCCAGCACGTCCACGACCTCGTACGGCCGCACGTCCACGGTGTCCTTCCAGCCGCCGTCCGTGGCCGCCGGCGGCCGCCCGTTGCGTGCCAGCACCAGGAAGTGGGCCAGGTGCAGGTGCACGGGGTGGTGGAAGTCGCTGGTGAAGCGCCAGACCTCGGCGGTGCCGAGCCGGGGCCGGGCCAGCGGGACGCCGGGCCGGTAGGGCCGGCCGTTGATCGTCCAGGCGGTCTCGCCGCGCCGGAAGTCGAACCGGCGGGTGGCGACCGCCGGCCCCACGTCGGCGGGACGCATCACCCTGCGGGAGAGCACCTTCGGCACCGCGCTGTCGTCGGCGGCGCGGCGGGCGACGACGAAACGCATCACGTTCCCGGCGGACCCCTCGCCCAGGGCGTTGACCAGGGTGACCGCGGTGCCGACGGGGTAGGCGGAGAAGTCGACCAGCACGTCCTGGCGCTCGCCGGGCGCGAGCGGGATCTCCGCGTGGGCCACCGGCGCGGCCAGCAGCCCGGCGTCGCTGCCGACCTGGACGAACGGCGGGCCGCCCGGCGCGAGCCGCAGCAGGTAGCGGCGGGCGTTGGAGGCGTTGACCAGGCGCAGGCGGTGCCGGGTCGCGGTGACCTCGGCGACCGGCCAGGGAGCCCCGTTGACGAGGACGACGTCGCCCTCGACGCCCTCCATGTGGTCGCCGCCGAAGTGCTCGCCCGCCGCGTGGTCGGGGTAGCGGAAGGAGCCGTCCGCGGCGAAGGAGCGGTCGCAGATGAGCAGCGGCAGCTCCCGCTCGCCCCTGGGGAGGGGCAGGGCGTCCTCCTCGTCGTCGCGTACCAGGGCGAGGCCGGCCAGGCCGCGCCACACCTGCGGGGCCGTGTGGTCCATGCGGTGGTCGTGGTACCAGAGGGTGGCGGCGGGCTGGTCCACCGGGTAGCGGTACTCCTTCACGCCCTGGTGGTGGGTCTCGGGGTGCCCGTGGGCGTGGTGGGCGTGGTGGCCGGCGGGGACGACGAGGTCGGTGGGGTAGCCGTCGGCGTCCGGCGGATTGACGCCGCCGTGCAGGTGGGTGGAGGTCGGGACGGGCAGCTCGTTGCGTACCGCGACGGTGACCGGCCGGCCGCGCCGCAGCTCGAACATGGGGCCGGGGAAGGTGCCGTCGTACCCCCAGATCGGGGTCCGCAGGCCCGGCAGGATCTCCGCCTCGGCCGCCCGCTGGGTCACCTCGTAACGGCCGGGGGCGACCGGCCGGGCGGGCGCGGGCACCGGGAGCGGCACCGTGAACGGCCTGGGCAGCGGCGCCAGGCTGGGCAGCAGCTCGCCGGAGCGCTCCGCGCACCCGGCGGCGGCGAGCCCGGCCGCGCCGAGCACCCCCAGGAACGCCCTCCTCGACAGCCGGGACCCGCTCATGCCGCGCTCCCCCGGCCGAAGCGCCACGTCCACACGGTGAAGACGGCCGACAGCCCGAAGACGGCCATGCCGAGCGGGAAGTGCAGCGCGATGACCCGCCACTGGCCGAGTGCCACCTGGACCGTCTCGGCCGCCACGAGTCCCAGGCTGGCCAGCGCCGGCCACAGGGGGCCGCGGCCGGGCCGCCACAGCAGGACCGCCGCCAGGAGTTGCAGGTACAGCAAACCGTGAGTGACCCCGGCGTTGTCGCGGTGCCAGGCCAGCAGGTCCACGTCGCCGGTGACGAAGAGCCCGGCCAGCGCCGCCTGGGCCAGCACGCCGGCCAGGTGCGCGGTGGCGAGGCCGCGCAGCGGCCACAGGATCCACGAGGGGATCCGGGAAGGAGTGGTCATGGGACGCCATCGTGCGCCGCCGGGCTCCTCGCGGGCGTCGCCCGGCGGGCGGCACTGTGGCGTACTCCCCGCGGCGTACACCGGCCCGTTCCCGCCCCCGACGTACGCCCCCCGGACGACGCCCGCCCCGGCGGCGACGCTCTACGGTGTGGGCATGAACAGCCGGAGAACCGACGCCCTGATCGCCGCCGCCGCCCTCGCCGGGATCATGGGCGGCACGTACGCCGGCCTGTCGTGGACCGGTCCCGGCGAGCGCCCGCTCGACCCGGCGGGCCTGATCCTGATCACCGTCGCGGCGCTGTCGCTGGCCTGGCGGCGCGCGGCCCCGCTGACCGCCGGGATCGTCGCCGTCGCGGCGGGCGCCGCCTACTACGCCGCCCACTACCCGGGCATGTTCACCGCCGGGCCCGCGCTGGCCTCGATCTACACCCTCGCCTCGCTCGGCCGCCGGGCGCAGGCGATCTGGCTGGCGGCGGGGCTGGCACTGCCGGTGTACGGGGTCATGGCGCTGGCCGAGCAGGACCCGTCGGCCGGCGACGGCATGACGCTGCTGAGCGGCTGGCTGGTCGCGATGGTCGTGGTCGGCGAGGTGGCCCGGAGCAGGCGGGCGTACCTGCGGGCGGTGGAGCAGCGCGCCGAGGCGGCCGAGCGCACCCGCGAGGAGGCGGCGCTGCGCCGGGCCGGCGAGGAGCGGCTGTGGATCGCGCAGGAGCTGCACGACTCGCTCACGCACACCATCTCCGTGGTGAACGTGCAGGCCGCGGTGGCGATGGAGCTGATGGACCGGGATCCGGCGCGGGCCAGGGAGGCGCTGGCGGCGGTCAAGGACTCCGGGCACGAGGCGATGCGCGAGCTGCGGGCCACGCTGGGCGTGCTGCGCCGGGCGGGGCCTGAGCGCGAGGCGGAGGCCGGGCTCGGCGGGCTGCCGGGGCTGGTGTCCAGGGCCGGGCGGGCGGGGCTGCGGGTGTCGTACGAGGTGACCGGCGAGCCCTACCCGGTGCCGGCAGGGGTGGGGCGGGCCGCGTACCGGATCGCGCAGGAGGCGCTGACCAACGTGCTGCGCCACTCGGGCGCGGCGTCGGTCGCGGTGGCCGTCGGCTACGATCCGGCGGGGATCACGCTGCGGGTGGACGACGACGGCGAGGCCGGGACGGTCACGCCAGGGATGGGGCTGATCGGGATGCGCGAGCGCGCGGTCGCGGCAGGAGGCTCGCTGACGGCGGGGCCGGGCCCGGCCGGCGGCTTCAGCGTGCGCGCCGACCTGCCGGTGCCGGCGGGGGCGGCCGGGTGATCAAGGTCCTGCTGGCCGACGACCAGCCGCTCATCCGCGCCGGGTTCAAGGCGCTGCTGGAGCTGACCGACGACATCCGGGTGGTCGGCGAGGCGGGCGACGGCGCGCGGGCGGTCGAGCTGGCCCGCCGGCTGCGCCCCGACGTGGCGCTGCTCGACGTGCGGATGCCGCTGATGGACGGCATCCAGGCCACCCGCAGGATCGGCGCCGACCCGGAGCTCGACGGCGTCCGCGTGGTGATCCTCACCAACTACGCGCTCGACGAGTACGTCTTCGCCGCGCTGCGGGCGGGGGCGACCGGCTTCCTGCTCAAGGACATCGAGCCCGGCGACCTGCTGCGGTCGGTGCGGGTGGCGGCCCAGGGCGAGGCGCTGCTGTCGCCGTCGGTGACGCGCCGCCTCATCGAGGAGTACGTCAGCACCCCGCCCCGCCCGGCCGCCCGCCCCGAAGGGCTGGAGCGGCTGACCGAGCGGGAGCGCGAGATCGTCTCCCTCGTCGGCCGCGGCATGTCGAACGAGGAGATCGCCGCGCACCTGGTGATCAGCGCGGCCACCGCCAAGACGCACGTGAGCCGGTCGATGACCAAGCTGGGCGTGCGCGACCGGGCGCAGCTCGTCGTCCTCGCCTACGAGTCGGGGCTGGTCGTGCCGGGCGGCCACCCGTAGCGCGCTCAGCCCGTCAGCAGGACATAGGCGTTCAGCACCCAGATCAGCGTCCACAGCAGGACGGCGCCGAGCCGGCCGTCCACCGTGCGGTCCCCGCTCATCAGGACCACCTCGCTTCCCCTTCCGCTTGTCGTCCTACCCGCTGACCGGCTTGCCGAGCGCGCTGCCGGCCAGCCAGTCCTCCCACGCCTTGGCCCACGGCGTCGGGCCGTTGCCGAAGCGCAGCTTCCTGGAGGTCCCGGTGACCTCGATGACGTCGCCGCGCTGGGTGAACTCGTAGAACCAGCGCGCGTCCTCCGGACTGGCGTTGACGCAGCCGTGGCTGACGTTGCGGCTGCCCTGCGCGCCCGTGGACCATGGGGCGGCGTGGAAGAAGGTGCCGCTGTAGGTCATGCGGACGTTCCACTTGGTACGGATGCGGTACTCGCCCGGCTTTCCGACGGTCGCGGAGTCCATGATGGTCGTGGCGGACTTCTCCTGCGCGATCATGACGCCGGAGTAGCTGTCGTCGCCGGGCTTGCCGAGACTGACCGGGATCGTCCTGACGACCTTGCCGCCGTCCCGCACCACGGCGCGGTGGGTGCTCGCGCTGACCTTCGTGATGTGCGAGGGGCCGACGGTGAAGCTCAGCTCGCGGTCCTTCGTGCCCCACACGCCCTCGCCCGCGCGTAGCCCAGCCAGATGCGCCACGACCGTGACCTTCTCCCCCACCGGCCAGTACTCGCGCGGCCTGAACTGCACCTCGCGCTCGCTCACCCAGCTCCACGCGCCCTCGACCGGCTCCGACATGCGCACCTCCAGCGCCCGCTCGATCCGCGCCCGGTCCGCCTTCGCGGTCACCGGCCGCGACAGCAGGAGCTGCACGGGCATCCCGACGCCGACCTTCTCGCCGTCCAGCGGCGACATGCCGCTCTCCAGCACCCGGGTCGGTTTGAGCGTGGTGAACGTGGCCGTCGCCGTGACCGGCTTGCCGTCGGCGCCCGTGGCTTTTGCGTTGACGGTGTAGCGGGCCGAGGGCCGTAACGGCCACCGGGGGCGCCAGGTGCCGTCGGCGGCGAGCGTGCCGCGCACGTGGCGGCCCTTCGCGTCGGCCACGCTCACGCCGGTGAGCTTGCCCTGCGCCACCTTGACGCCGACGCCCGTGTCCGGCGGGACCTTCGTGGTCCCGTCGGCGGGCGTGATCGCCAGTTCGGCCACCGGGCCTCGCTCCGCCGGCGTGCCCGCGCCGCCGTTCCCGCCGTCTGATGTGCAACCGGCGGTCAGGAGCAGCGCCGCGGCGAGGGCGCCGGTGATCGTCGTGCCGTTCCGCATGATGCCTCCCGCCTGAGGAGAGCGGACAGTCGCGCGTGTGAGCCACCGCCTCTTCCCCCGATGACGGCGGGCATGCGGATCACGGGCTCACGACCGACAATACGAACGCCGGGACTGCGTGGTTCATGCGGGCGGTTCATGCGGGCCCTTGGCGGCGCTCAGGCGAAGCGCTCGACCGTGACCGGGATCAGGCCCTGCCGGCGTACGGCCTGCCGGTGGTAGTTCAGCAGCGCCTCCAGCGTGTTCAGGGAGCCGCCGCCGAGGCGGGCGGTCACGTCCACGCACCAGGCGATCCCCGACCCGATGCGGCGCAGCTCCCACGTGAAGCCGTGCCCGCCGGCGCTGACGGACGCCTTGCCGACCACCCGCGGATCGCCCGTGGGCTCCAGCCGGAGCGCCGCCTGCGCGGCCGCCAGCCCGTCCGCGCCCAGCTCGCCGGCGAACAGGATGCGGTAGCGGCGGTCCCTGGCCTCCCCCGACCCCAGGCGGAGCGGGGCCGTGGTGGGCAGCGGCTGACGGCGCCGGAAATGCTCGCGCAACTCCTCCTCCTCGGGCAGCTCTCCCCCGCCGAGCCGCGCGTACGCCTCCCGCGCCGTGCGTCGGCCCGCCGGCCGTACCCGGGCGCGCAGCGCGCCGTCGGAGCGGATGAGCCTGCTGACCTCCGGCGCGGACAGCCACTCCCCGGTCTCCGATCCCCACTCGGCGCTGTCGATGCCGGTCGCGGTGAAGTCCTCGCAGAGGACGAACTCCTCCACCAGGACTCCCGCCAGGGACCGGTCATGTGCCGAGTTGGAGATCAGGTAGTAGTCCATTCCCCGCATGATCCCCGGCTCCGGATCGCCGGAGCAAGCGTCCGCGCCGTGCGTGCCCAGTGCGTGACCCAGGCGGGCAGCCAGGCGGGCGGGGTCCGCCGCGGGCGCGCAGGCTGAGCAGCGCGTCGAGCCGGTCGACGCCGGCGCTGGGCGATCGCGGTCAGCCTGTTCGCGGCTCCCCGCGGCAGACGGAGTGCATCGTACGTCAGCCGACGCCGGCGCCTGGCCATGACAGGACAAAAGTGTGTCATCAGGCGAACCGTCTCTGGCGAACCAGACGCGACCCGCCGGTGTCGAATCAAGGTAGCCGCGCTCAGGGGCGGTGCGCGGAGGGGGATCACATGAACACTGGTACGGGACGGGTGGTCGCCTCGATCATCCTGGTCGTGGCGGCGTACGGGGCGGCTCACCACACTCCGGGGACGGGAACGGTCCACGCGGCGGCCCGGCAGGGCCCGCGTACGGACCCCTCGCCCCCGGCTCCGTCGGCCGCCCCCGCGGCTCCCGAGGCGCGGCCGACCGCGTCCCGCGACGCCTCCGACGCTCGTCCCGTGGACTGCCGGCACGTCAAGTGCGTGGCCCTGACCTTCGACGACGGTCCCGGCCCGTACACCGGCACGCTGCTGCGCCACCTGGCGGCCCACCAGGCGCACGCCACGTTCTTCGTCGTCGGCCAGAACGTCGCCGCCTACCCCTCCGTGCTGCGCCACGCCGCCGCGGCCGGGCACGAGATCGGCAACCACACCTGGTCGCACCAGGACCTGACGAAGCTGTCCGCCGCCGGAGTACGCTCCGAGCTGGCCCGCGCCGACGAGGCGGTCAGGGCCGCCGCAGGCTTCGTGCCGGCGCTCGTCCGGCCGCCGTACGGGGCCTTCGACGACGCCCTCCGCGTCAGGATCAAGCGTCCGCTCGTGCTGTGGAGCGTGGACACCCTCGACTGGCTGCACCGCGACAGCGCCAGGGTCGCCAGAGCCGCGATCAAGGGGGCCCGCCCCGGCGGCGTCATCCTCTTCCACGACATCCACCCGACGACCGTGCGCGCCATCCCCAAGGTGCTCAAGGCGCTGTCCCGCGAGGGCTACACGTTCGTCACCGTCAGCCGGCTGTTCGGCGGCCACCCGCCCCGCCTGGTCTACAACGCCCCGCACCAGCTCCCCGGCTCCGAGCCGTGACGGTCAGCCGCGCTCGCCCAGGTCCAGCCGGGCGAGCTCGGTCCTGGACGCCACGCCGAGCTTGGGGAACGCCTTGTGCAGGTGGTAGCCCACCGTGCGCGGGCTCAGGAAGAGCCGCGCGCCGATGTCGCGGTTGGTGGCGCCCCGAGCGGCCAGCCGGACGATCTGCAACTCCTGCGCGGTGAGCAGCCCGGCCGCGCCCGGCAGCCGGGCGCCGGTGGCCGTCTCCCCCGAGGCGCGCAGCTCGGCGCGGGAACGGGCGGCCCAAGGGGCGGCGCCGGCCCGTTCGAACACGTCCAGCGCCTGCCTGAGATGAATCCTGGCCTCGGCCTTGCGCCGGTTCCTGCGCAGCCGTTCCCCGAACAGCAGCCGGGTGCGGGCCTCCTCGAACGGCCGCCCGCCGCTGAGGTGCAACCCGACGGCCTCGGCGTAGCAGGCTTCCGCCTCCTCCTCGCTCGCGGCCGTCAGCGCCCGGCAGCGCAGGGCGACCGCGCGGGCCCAGGGCTGCCCGCTGGCGGCGGCCCACCGGCCGAACCTGGCGAGCGGCGTCTTCGCCCGTTCCGGCTCCCCGCATCGGACGGCCGCCTCCACCAGGTCCGGCACGAACAGGGTGGTCGAGAGCTGGTGGTGCACGGCACCGTCCAGGCCCGCCTCCAGGTGGTCCAGGGCCGCCCGCGTCCGGCCCTGCCCGAGCGCCAGCAGGCCCTGCGCCCACACCGCCCAGGCCAGGCTCGACACGTTGCCGTGATCGATGGCGTGGGCGCGGACGGCGCCGGTCAGCCGCTCGCAGGTCCCCTCGTCGCCCGAGACCGCGGCGAGCCAGGCGAGCACGCCCTGCAGGTGATCGACGCGGTGGTGCTGCCCGGTGTCCTCGGCGATGCGCACGGCCTCGGCGGCCGACGCCCCGGCCTCCTGGAAGCGGCCCAGGTAGAGCTGGCTGCTGGCGAGGTTCTGCAGCGCGTGCGGCAGCCAGCCGACCAGTCCCTGGTTCCGGCAGTCGTCGGCCAGACGGGCCGCCAGGTCCAGGGAGGTCTCGTCGTCCCCCACCATGAAGGCCATCGAGGCGATGATGAGCCGCTCGCCGGGCGCGGTGGGCGGGACGCGCCGGGCGGCGGCGAGCGCCGCGTGGATGGGCGGCAGGCCGCGCTCGGGGTCGCCCGCCAGCAGGGCGGCCAGCCCGGTCAGGGCGGAGATGACCGGCTGGAGGGGGTGGCCGGCGGGCAGATCGAGAGCGTGCAGGCGCTCGACGGCCCGCCCGGCAAGGCCGGGCGCGCCCGCGAACCACGCGTCGCGGACGGCCTCGGCCAGCAGGGACGCGGCCATGACCGGATCCGTGGCGGCGATCGGCTCGGCGGCGGTCATGAGGATGCCGTGCGCGGCCCGCGGCGAGCCCTGCTCGAACTCGATGGCCGCGCGGACCCCGGCCAGCCTGGCCCGCTCGCGCGGATCGGCGGTGAGCAGGGCCGAGCGGTCGGCCAGCGTACGGGAGCGCTGGAGCTGGCCGGCGTCCATCGCCGCCTCGGCCGCGCCGATCAACCGGCGCACCTGGTCACGCGGGCCGGGGCTCAGCTGCGCCGCCCGCTGGTAGGCGGCGGCCGTGGCGGCCAGGCCGCTCCTGCGCCTGGCCCGTTCGGCCGCCCGCTCCAGCTCGGCGGCGACGGCCTCGTCGGGGCTGGTGCAGGCGGCGGCGAGATGCCAGGCCCGCGCGTCAGCTCGCGGCCCGGCATCCGGACCGGCTTCCGGACCGGCTTCCGGACCGGCTTGCTGGCCGGCTTCCGGAGCGGCTTGCCGGCCGGCTTGCCCGCCGGCATCCGGGCCGGGGCCGGGCTCGGTGAGCGTGGCGGCCAGTGCCCGGTGCGCCGCGAGGCGCGTGGTGAACGGCTCTCCCTGGTAGGCGGCCGCTCTGATCAGCGGGTGGCGGAAGGCGAGCTGCCCGTCGACCCGGATGAGCCCCGCCCGCTCCGCCGGCTCGACGGCCTCGGTGCCGACGCCCAGCCGCCGCGCGGCGGCGAGGACGACGCCGGGATCACCGGTGCTCTCGGCGGCCGCCACGAGCAGCAGGGTCCGGGTGGGTCCCGGCAGGGCCTGGATCTGCGCCTGGAAGACCTCCTGCATCCGCTCGGTGAGCGGCAGCGGGCCCGGATGGTAGGCCAGCGGGACAATGTGGCCGAGCCGCTGCTCGGGGGTGAGCGCCGCGGGCAGCTCGATGAGTGCCAAGGGGTTGCCCTCGCTCTCGGCCAGGATGCGATCCCTGACGTGCGGCGCCAGCGAACCGGCGGTCTCGCTCAGCAGCGTGGCCGCGTCGGCGGAGCCGAGCCCGCCGAGCCGGATCTCGGGCAGACCGGCCGGCCGGAGCGCGTGACCGCCGTCCCGCATCGCGAGGATCAGCGCCACCCCTTCGGCCTCCAGCCGCCGGGCGGCGAACAGCAGGGCGTCGGCCGACGACCGGTCCAGCCATTGGGCGTCGTCCACCAGGCACAGCAGCGGCCCCTCGCCGGCCAGCTCGGACAGCAGGGTCAGGGCGCCGAGCCCCACCAGGAAGCGGTCGGCCGCGGTGGCGCCGGCCAGCCCGAAGGCGCCGGCAAGCGCGTCCGCCTGCGGGGCCGGCAACCGGCCGAGCCGGTCGAGGCCGGGACGCAGCAGCTGGTGGAGGGCGGCGAACACCAGCTCGGTCTCGCTCTCGATGCCCACGCCGCGCAACGTCCGCATGCCGGTGTCCGCCGCCTCGCGCGCCGCGAGCTCCAGCAGCGCCGACTTGCCGATGCCCGCCGGCCCCCGCAGCACCAGCACGCCGCTCCGGCCCTGCCTGGCCTCCGCCAGCACCCGTCCGATCCGATCGGTCTCGGCCTCACGCCCGTACAACACCGGACGATCCTAATGAGACCGTGACTTATGCCCGCAGAGGGATGACCGGTCAGGTGACAGATGCCGCGCGGGCGGCCCCGCCGTAGCGTCGCGGTGGTGATCACCTCGCCTCGTCCGCCGTCCTCTCATGAGGAGCATCCGATGACCCGTCCCCGATCCTCCGTGGCCGCAGGCGTGCTGGCCGCGGCCCTGATCGCGCTGTTCGCCTACCTGTCGCCCGGCCTGGCCCTGTGGCTGACCTTCATCCCCGCCATGGTGATCGCCTACGGCTGCCACCTCGCCACCACCGACCGCAGGCCCCCTGACCCCTCCCGGGTGCTGCCGATCTACCTTGTCGGCCTCGCCTGGCAGTTCCTGCACTTCGGCGAGGAGTTCATGAACGGGTTCAACGTGCGCTGGCCGACGGAGGTGTTCGGCGCGCCGGCCATGTCGCTGCCGCTGTTCGTCTGGATCAACATGGTCAGCTACGCGGCCTTCGCCGTGGGCGCCCTCGCGATCTACCGAGGTTGGCGGGTGCCGCTGCTCATCGCCTGGTTCTTCGCGATCATGGGTGCGATGGGCAATGCGATCGGCCACCCGGTCTACGACCTGGTCTCAGGAGATCTGGCCTTCCCCGGCATCGTCACCTCGCTCGGCTACTGGATCATCGGCCCCGTCCTCGTGCACCGGCTCTGGACCGCCGCGCTCCCCCGGCCGTCCGGCACACCGCTCCCCCGGCCGGCGGCCGCCTCCGCCCAGCTCTGACCGATCGCCCCGCACGGAAGGACATCTCATGCGAACGCCATTCGTTCCCGACCGCGAGATCGCCGAACGGCCCGACGGCTACGGCGGGCCCAACCTGTCACCCGTGGGGCTGGAGCTCGTGCCGCGTGAGCTCGCCCAGGGGGTGTGGGCGCTCATGGCCAACCTGCCGCCCAAGGACAACAACGGGGTGGTCTGGGGGCGGGACGCCGCGCTGGTGATCGATGCCGGCATCACTCCTGAGGTCTCGGTCAGGATCCAGGCGGCCGCCGCCGCGCTCGGCGACCGGCCGCTCCGCTACCTGGTCAACACGACGTACCACGGTGACCACACCTTCGGCAACGCCGCGTTCCCCGAGGACGTCGTGATCGTCTCCTCCACCGCCAACAAGGCGAGCATGAGCGACCTGGCCTACGAGAAGCGGGCCCGGTCGGGCAACATGTACGGCGACGCCGCCCTGCTGGACGAGGTCACCCGCTGGCGCAGGCCGGACCTGACGTTCGACTCCTACGCCGAGATCGACCTGGGCGGGCGGGTGGTCCAGCTCCACCACTTCGGCCCCGGCAACGGGCCGGGCGACACGATCGTCTACGTCCCGGACGCGCGCGCCGCCTGGACGGGCAACTTCCTCTGCCACGCCGGCATCGCCCACATGCTGCTCCAGGGCGCCCCCGAACCGTACGTGGACTCGCTGCGCCGGATGCGCGAGGCCCTGCCGGAGCTGGAGACCATCGTCCCCGGGCACGGCCCGATGGGGAACGGTCCGGTGGCGGTGGACACCCTCATCGGCTACCTCGAACGGCTCCGCGACGAGGTGTGGTCGAGCGTGCGGGCGGGGCACGGCCTGGAGGAGACGCTCGCGGCCTGCACCGACCCGTGGGCCGGGCACCTCGACCCCGGGCTGTCGGCCGCCCTCGCCGGCTATCCGGTGCCCCAGGACCTCGCCCGGCAGGGCATGCTCGTCCTCTGCCGCGACCTGCACCGGCTCAACGTCCTGGCCACGTACCGGATCTACCGCGCGAGCGGCGGCACCGGCCCGGTGGCGGCGGCTCAAGGGGGATCCTCCTGACGCCCCGGCGGCCGTGACTGCGGGGGCGGATGTCTGAACTTTTCCAGACACGCCCCCGTATCTGTCGGTGTGAGCGGTGGTCGCGCATGAAACCCGAGCAGGAAGGACGCTTCGGCGGCACCGACAGCAGGGACGGCGCGCAGGCCGGCCGGGCCGGCCTGCGCGGCCCCCGCTCGATGGTGTTCGCCGTCGTCTGCGTGTACGCCGCGCTCGGCATGCACACGCTGGCCGGCGGCTCCGGCGTCGGCCCTGGGCTGCTCGCCGCCGCCACCGCCGCGACCGGAGCGGGAGCCTTCCTCCTCGCCCGCCGCAGGCGCTCGCTCGGGACGCTGGTCGTGGCCGCCTTCGCCGCGCAGTACGGCATGCACCGCCTCTTCGGCATGGGCGGCACCGCGCCCGCCTCCCACCACCACGAGCACGCCTCTCTCGAACACGGGCACGGCGGTGGCGAGCTTTCCACGGGGCTCGGCATGCTGGTCGCGCACGTGGTCGTCGCGGCGCTGTCCGCCTGGTGGCTGCACCGGGGCGAGACGGCGCTGGGGACGTTCCTGGCGCTGCTGGCCCGCGCGGTGCGCGGCTTCTGGCGCGGCCTGACCGTCCGCGCCCCGCTCCCGGAGACCGGCGTGACCCGCCCGGCCGTGCCCGGCGCGGTCGCCGTCCGGCAGCCGCATGTCCTGTCGGGGGCGATGTGCCGGCGGGGACCGCCCGTACGGTGACGTAGCCGCCTTTTCTTCCGTTTCCGCAGCTCGCGCGGCAGGTCGACGCCGCGCGGCCGCTCCGCCGTGCCCGGAGACCGGGTACGGACCCGCCGCGCCGCCGTGCGCGCGCCCCCACCCCTTCGCGTCAGGAAGCTCTCCGCGAGAAACCTCCCGTGAGGAGCCTCCGGGCGAAGAACCTCTCCGTAAGGAACGGAGTCCCCCCATGACCTCAGTCGAGGCCCGTCCCGTCAGCACCACCCCCGCCCCTCCCGCCGCCGCCTCGTCCCAGCGTTACCGCGCCGTCTGGCGGTGGCACTTCTACGCGGGCCTGTTCGTCGCCCCCGTGCTGCTCGTGCTCGCCGTCACGGGCTCGATCTACCTGTTCAAGGAGCCGTTCGAGGCGTGGCGCTACCAGGACGTGCGGGAGCTCGCGCAGCCGGTGGCCGCGCCGCGCCCGCTGTCGGAGCAGATCGCCGCCGCCCAGCGGGCGCGTCCCGGCGCGCCGGTGATGTCCGTCATCCCGCCCGCGTCCCCTGACCGCACCACCCGGGTCATCCTTCAGGGCGCGGACAGCGGCCCGTTCGCGCAGGGCGTCTCGGTCTACGTCCATCCCGGGACGGGCGAGGTCGTCGGGCAGATCGACGACGCGGCCACGTTCATGCGGGTGGTGCGGACGATCCACGGCGAGCTGATGTCCGGCACCGTGGGCGACCGGGTGGTGGAGGTGGCCGCGTGCTGGGCGCTGATCCTCGTGGTCTCGGGCACGTACCTGTGGTGGACCGGCCGCGGGACCCGGAGCAGGGCGTCGCGGTCGGCCCGCGGCCGGCTGCGCCGCCTGCACGTGCTGGTCGGCGTCGGCGCGGGCGCGGTGGTGGTGTTCCTGGTCATGTCCGGGCTGCCGTGGTCCGGGGTGTGGGGCGACGGGCTGCAGCGCGTCCAGGAGCGTACCGGCTCGACCGCGCCGAGCGCCGCGGGCTTCCCGAGCACCTCGACGCCGCCGCTGTCCGGCGAGCTGTCCGGGAACCCGGACGCGAAGGTGCCGTGGGCGGCCGAGCGGCTGCCCGTGCCGAGCTCCGGCGGCGAGCACGCCGGGCACGGCGGCGGCGGCGGGGTGCTGCAGCCCGGCGCGCTGCCGGTGGAGGCCGCGCTGGCCGCCGCCCGGCCCTCGGTCGCCTCGTGCGCCGAGTGCGACGTCAAGGTGCTGCTGCCGGACGGCCCGACCGGCGTCTACACGGTCGTGGCCGAGCCGCGCCGCGACCCGTCGGCCGCCCGTACGCTCCACGTGGACCAGTACTCGGGCAAGGTGCTGACGTCGTACGGCTGGGCCGAGTACGGCACCGTCGCCAAGCTCGTCGAGCAGGGCATCGCGCTGCACGAGGGCCGCAGGTACGGGCCCGCCAACCTGGCCGTCATGCTGGCCGCCTGCCTGGCGCTGGTCACGCTCGTGGTGACCGGCACGATGATGTGGTGGAAGCGCCGCCCCCGTGGCCGCGCCGGGGCGCCCGCGCGGCCGACCGACCGGCGCAGCGCGTACGGGGTGATCGCCATCATGGCGGTGCTCGGGCTGGTGTTCCCGCTGGCCGGGGTCACGATGGCGGCGGTGCTGCTGCTCGACTGGCTGGTGCTGCGGCGCATCCCGGCGGTGGCCAGGTTCATCGGCTGAGCTCGTGAGGTCGGACGCCGCCCGTCAGCTCGGCTCGACGGGCGGCGTGCCGTGCGTGTGGAAGGACTCGATGGTCTTCAGCCCCCATGCCTGGCCCTTGGCGCGCTCGGCCTCCGTCCAGGTCACCACGCGCCAGTCGGGGGCCAGGATGAGCCGGGTGAGCGGGTTGCACAGCTCGATGCGGTTGCCGCCGGGTTCGTAGACGTAGAGGAAGAACGTCTGCTGGATGGCGTGCTTGTGCGGGCCGGTCTCGATGTGGACGCCCCGCTCCAGGCAGATGTCGGCGGCGCGCAGGATGTCCTCGCGGCCGTTGGTGGCGAACGCGATGTGGTGCAGCCGCCCCGAGGAGCCCGACCAGTCGTCGGTGAAGACCAGGTCGTACGACTTGTTCCCGAAGTGCAGCCACTGCGCCGCGATCCGGCCGCTGTCCAGCATGATCTGCTCGGTGACCCGGGCGCCGAGCACGTCACGGACGAAGGCGCCGTTCGCGGCGGCCTCGGCGGCCAGGAAGTTGACGTGGTCGAGGCGGCGCACGCCCACCCCGTGTCCGGGGAACGCCTGCGGCTGGTTCTTCAGCGCCGGGCGCAGCTCTTCGGGGGCCTCGTACCACTCCGACTCCCAGTACAGGTGCAGCTCGTGCCCGTCGGGGTCGCGGAAGGCGTACGTCGGGCCGCGCCCGGCGTCGCCGTCGCGCCAGCCGATGCCGAGCCCGGAGTCCTTGATCGCCGCGATCCGGCGTTCCAGCGCCTCCTGGCTGCTCGCGCGCAGGCCCGTGGCACGCAGGCCGGAGGTGCGGTGGGCGGTCAGCTTGAGGCTGTGGTGCTCGTAGTCGTCGTAGGTGCGCAGGTAGACGGAGTGGCCGTCCTCGCCGGCGCGGGTCATGCCGAGGATCTCGGTGAAGAACCACAGGCTCCGGTCGGGCTCGGGCGTGAGCAGTTCGGCGTAGGCGAGGTGGGCGACGTCGTGCAGCAGGGCGTTCATCGGATCGTCGGTCCTTCGTCCGGTCGCGGGCGGGGGAAGACCGTCCCGTCGAAGAGCTTGCGGGCGGTGCGGACGTTCGCCGCGCGCACGGCGGCCGGCGGGTCGGTGGTGAGGTCGAGCTCCACCTCGACCTCCAGGTGCCCGGTGGGGTGCTCGACGGCCACGCGCGGGCCGCCGGGCAGCCGGGCGAAGCGGCGGGCCACGCCGTCCGGCAGCAGCGCGGCCGTCACGACGCTGACCGCGCCGAGCACGCCGATCGAGGTGTGCGGGCGGACGGGGATGAACGTGCGCGTGCACAGCGCGCCCCCGTCGCGGGGCGGCGCGACGAGCGTGGTCTTCGGCACGGACGCGCCGGTGACGTCCCCGAGCCCCATCAGCTCCCCTGCGCGCAGGCGCAGCGCCTGCACCCGCCCGGCGAGCCCGGTGTCGGCGGCCAATTCCTCGTACGGCTCGTAGCCGGTGAGGCCGAGGTCGGCCGCCGCCGCCACGACGACCGGCATGCCGTTGTCGACGCAGGTGACCTCGATGCCGTCGATGACGTCCAGCTGGTTGCCGGTGGGCAGCAGGCTGCCGGTGCTGGAGCCGGCGGTGTCCTCGAAGCCGAGCACGACGGCCGCCGCCGTGCCGGGCACGCCCGAGATGGCGGTGCCGCCGCGGTAGTCCACCAGGCCGCCGGGCGTCGGGAAGCGGGCGGTGGCGAGGCCACCGGTGTTGACCAGGCGGATGCGGGTCTCGGTGTGCTCACCGCCCGCCTCGACCAGGCCGCGCTCGACGGCGAACGGGCCGACGCCGGCGAGCAGGTTGCCGCAGTTCTGCGTCCTGGTGACGGCCGGCTCGTCCACGGCCACCTGGAGGAACAGGTAGTCGAGGTCGGCGGCGGGGTCGGCGGAGCACGACACCACGGCGGCCTTGCTGGTGAGCGGGTGGGCGCCGCCGATGCCGTCGATCTGGCGCGGGTCGGGGCTGCCGAGGACGCGCAGCAGCAGGTCGTCCCGCTCGCCGGGGTCGGCGGGCAGGTCGCCGGCGAGGAAGTACGCGCCCTTGGAGGTGCCGCCGCGCATCAGCATGCAGCGCACGCCGGCGTCAGGCACTTCGGTCCCTGTCGTACTCGTCGGCGGTCATGTAGACGATGCCGAGGTCCGGGAGCCGCTCGCGCAGCCCGTACCGGTCGAGGCCCAGCTCGCCCTTCATGAACGCCTCCCGCGTGGCGGCCTCCTTCGCGGCCCGCGCCCCGGCGGCGGCGATGCCGCGCTCCAGGTCGCCGCGCGGCACGACGAGCACGCCGTCGTCGTCGGCGAGGATCACGTCGCCGGGCCGGACGACCTGGCCGCCGATGGCGACCGGCACGTTGACGGCGCCGGCCGTGGCCTTCACGGTGCCCTGCGCGCTGACGGCCGCGCTCCAGGCCGGGAAGCCCATGGCCCGCAGCTCGGCGACGTCCCGTACGCCGGCGTCGATCACCACGCCGCGCACGCCCCGGTGCCGCAGCGCCGTGGCGAACAGCTCGCCGAACATCCCGTCGGCGCACGGCGAGGTCGTGGCGACCACCAGCAGGTCGCCCTCGCGGCACTGCTCGACGGCGACGTGGATCATCAGGTTGTCGCCGGGCCAGCAGAGCGCGGTGACGGCGGTGCCGCCGACGCGGGCGCCCGGCCAGGCGGGGCGCAGGCGGGGGCCGAGGTAGCCGGTGCGGCCGAGCGCCTCGTGGACGGTGGCGACGCCGTACGCGGCGAGGACGTCGACGCGGGCGACGTCGGCGCGCGGGACGTCGGTGACGACGACGTTTCTTATGCGAGGGTGCCTCATGCCAGGGTGTCCGTCACCTGCGGGTACAGCCGCATGTACGCCTCGGCCCTGGTGTCGTGGGGCAGCCCCAGGTTGGGCCCGGCGTTGCGCTTGAGCTGTACGCCGCGGCGCACCGCGAGGTCGGTGTAGTAGTCCCACATGTGCTGCTGGGCCGGCAGGCACTCCATGGCCTTGCGCTTGGCCTCGAACACCGGGGTGATGTCGAGCAGCACGTCGGGCTTGAAGTCGCACTGCTCGGGCTGGTGCGGCTCGAAGAAGAACACCGGGGGCGCGCCGAGCGGCTCGCCGGGGGCGTCGTAGCCGATCGCCTGGGCCAGCACGCGGGCCTGGAGCGCCATGCGGGCCGCCGCCGGGTGGTCGCCGTTGTACGGGTCGGCGAGCGGGTGCGTGAGCACCACGTCGGGCTCGCTCTCGCGGTGCACGCGTACCAGCCGGTCCACCAGTTCCGGCGTCTCCACCAGCGGGTAGTCGCCCGCGTCGAGGAACTCGATCTCGGCGCCCAGCGCGGCGGCGGCGTGCTCGGCCTCCTCCCGGCGGATGGCCTTGATCTCGTCGAGGGTGTGGCCGGCGCGCCATGCCTTGGCGGACTCGCCGCGTTCGCCGTAGCTGAGGCAGACCACCTTGGCCCGGCCGCCACGGTGGGTGGCCAGCGCGATGGCGCCGCCGGCACGCCAGACGAAGTCGCCCGCGTGGGCGCTGATCACCAGAAGAGTCTTTCCCGACGTCACGCCCCGACGCTATGAGCGGGTCCGGCAGATTGTCAACACTTTCGTCACCAATTGCGCCTTTAGAGCCGATATTCTCTCGGGCAGCAGAGAAACGACAATATTGTCAACGATAGAAGGGTTGAGCGCCCATGGAGAAACCTCAGGTGGCGCTGCTCGGCCACGGCGAGGCCGGCCGCGTGCTCGCCGCCGGCCTCGGCCCGAGGGTACGGCTGCGCGTGTACGACCCGGCGTACCCGCCGGGCGGCCCGGCGAAAGAGCTCGTCGGCAGTAACGCGGAGGCCGTGCGTGGGGCCGATGTCGTGATCGCCGTGACCACCGGGGCCGACAGCCTGGCCGCCTGTACTGAGTCCGCCGCGCAGCTGAGGCCGGGCGTGCTCTACGCCGACCTGTCGACCGCCGCGCCGGGCGACAAACGCGAGATCGCCACCCTGGTGGAGGCGGCCGGCGCGGTCGCCGTGGACGGGGCGATCATGGCACCGGTCCCGCTGCGCGGCCTGGCCACGCCGATCCTGGCCGGCGGGGCGGGCGCGGAGCGCTTCGCCGCCTTCGCCCGCGCCCACGGCATGGACGTGACCCCGATCGGCGGCGACCCCGGCGACGCCGCCGCCCGCAAGCTGCTGCGCAGCGTGCTGGTGAAGGGCCTCAGCGCGCTCGCGATCGAGGCACGGGCCGCCGCCGAGGCCGCCGGGCTGGCCGAGTGGTTCTGGGAGCACCTGGTGGAGACGGTGACGGGCGCCGACGAACGCTTCGTACGGCGGTTGCTGGAGGGCGCCGGGCAGCACGGCGTACGGCGGGTGCACGAGATGGACGCGGCCACGCGCATGCTGGAGGAGCTGGACGTCCCGCCCACGATGACCGCCGCCACGGCCGCCATCCTGCGGCGGGTCACCGAGACCGGCCTCCCGCCCCTCCCCCGCGGCGACCGGTCCCCGGAGCCGGGGACGATCAGTCCGGACTCGACTCCAGGGCCTTGACCACGCTGCGCAGGTGCTGCTGCATGCTCGTCTGCGCGGCCTCGGGGTCGCGCGCGACGATGGCCGCCACGATCAGCTCGTGCTGCGGCAGCGACACCGCCGCCCGTCCCGGCTGCCGGGCCAGGCGGAACTTGTGCCGCACCACCTGCGCCCCCAGCCGCTCGATGATCGCGGCCGCGGTGCGGTGCCCGGCGATCTCGCGGATCTCGGCGTGCAGGGCGACGTTGAGCTCGGAGTAGCGGTCGAGGTCGTTGGCCTCCACGGCGGCCCGCATGTCGGCGACGATCGCCCGCAGCCCGGCGGCCTGCTCCGGCGTCACCCGCTCGGCGGCCTTGTACGCGGCGAGCCCCTCCAGCACCATGCGGACCTCGGTGATCTCGACGGCCTCGGCCTTGGAGATCGCCCGGACCCTGGCGCCCTTGTTGCGCATGATCTCGACCAGGCCCTCGGACGCCAGCTCCTTGAACGTCTCCCGCACGGCCGCCCGGCTCGCCCCGAACTGCTCGCACACGTCGGCCTCGATGAGGCGCTGGTTGGGCACGAAGTCCCCGCCCAGGATGACCGCCCGGACGCGGTCGGTCAGCGTCTCACCCAACGGACATCCTCCCGCCGTCTGCGTGCACCAGGCAGACAATATTATCGACAATCTGTCCGTATGCAGGCGTCGTACCGCTTTCGATCGTTTCATCTACGGACTGTCGGTCGCCTCCGATAGGTTCCCGGATCAGTTGATCAAGCCGTTCGCGCAGGAGCGGGCACTCCCGCCTGCCCCGCGACCGGCGAGGCAGGAGGTTACGACGCCGTGGACGCGGACAGAACCGCGTGGGAGCAACGCAGCGTGGTGCGGGTGGTCACGCCCGTCGAGCCGCGCAAGCTGGCCAAGGTGCCCTTCGTCGAGCTGGCCGACGGCCGGCTCCAGGGGGTCGTGTCGAGCGGATCCGACATCGAGCGGGTCTACGTCTCCTCCATCACCGCCGGCAGCCTGGCGATGAGCTGCAGCACCAACAACAACCGGCCCTGCGGGGCCCTGCACGGCTACGCCTGCAAGCACGTACGCCTGCTGGCCGACGAGGCGATCCTGCAGTACGGCCTCGACCGGGTGGCCCGCTACCTGCGGGTGGAGGCGGCCCCCGCGACCGGGCTGCAACTCAACGGGCCGGTCGAGCGCACGCCGGCCGCCGTCGTGTTCAGCCGGTTCCTGCGCCACCTGGCCTACCTGGAGGTCCCCGACAGCACGGAGCCGCTGGCCGAGCTGCACTGGTTCCCCGCCATGGGGGCGGTGCGCTGATGACCGACCTGCTGACGAACGAGGTGAGCGGCTGATGCTCGACCTACAGCTCGGGGAGCTGACCGCGGCCGGGCCCGAGGGCATGGACGAGGCGCTCGGCCTGGTGGCCGGGTTCGACGGCGCGCTCGCGCACGGCTTCGCCAGGATCGGCGAGGAGCCGGCGGCGGCCCTGGCCGCGCTGGCGGGCGCGATGGCCGGTGGGCCGCTCGGCGAGCGGGCCGCCGAGGCCGTGGACAAGGTGATCGCGGGTTCCATCGGCGACGAGCACCTGGCGGTGCTGGCCGGCGCGCGGGCCGCCCTGACCGGCGCGGTGCACGACGCCCTGCTGGCCAGGCTCGACGCCGCCCTCGGCCGCACCCGCGCCCCCTGGGAGGCCACGCCGGCGACCGGCGCGGAGATTCCCGCCAACCTGCTCGCCGGCTGCCGGGCGTGGCTGCGCGAGCTGGCCATCGCCGGCTGGCGCGGCGTCGACCACGACGTGGTCGCCCCCTCCGACCAGGCGATCGAGGCGCTGCTCGCCGTGCCCGCGCTGCGCGGCCTCGCGGTGCTGCTCGACGGCCTGGCGGCGGAGCTGCGTGCATCCTGCCCGGTGAGCACGATGGACCGCCTGCCCGCCCGCCGCTGGGGCGACCTGTGGACGCGCGGCCTGCTTCTCTCCCGGTCCGGCCCCTGGCACGGCGGCGCGGAGCCCGTGTCGGGCCGGCTGCTGATCCTCGGCGCCGACGTGCACGAGCACGCCACCGTGGTCCGCGTCCAGGTGCACGGCATCCTGGAGCCCGCCGGCGGCGGCCCGGCGCGGCTGGTGCGCACAGGTGTCGCCGCCGCCAAGGTCGACACGATCGTCGGCCCGGCCGTGTGGCGGCTCATGTCCGGCCATCCGGTGCTGCTCGGCGCGCTCGCCGGGCACCGCGCGCTCGACCTCACGGACATGCCGCTGCTGCCCGGCGGCGACCTGGTGTGGCACGACGACCGCGCCGCCGCGGGCGAGGAGGCCGACCCGTTCACCACCGCCCGCGTGCTGCTCGGCGCGGCCCAGGCGGCGCCGGTCCCGCCGCTCGACCGCCACCCGGTGCGCATCGCCGAGCCGGTGCTGGTCGAGGGCTACAAGATCGACGGCGGCACGCTGGAGCTCGGCGGCAGCGGGATCGCGCTCGACCTCGACCGGCTGCCGACCGGCACCCCGCTGACGCCCGAGCTGGTGGCGGCCTCCTCGGCCTGCCTCGGCCTGCTGCGCTGGGACGGGCGGTGGCTGCTGCAGCCGCTCGCCGTCCAGGCCACGGTGAAGAAGAAGCCGGTCACCGCGCACACCGGCGACTGGGCGCTCGGCCCCACCGACCCCAAGGTGGTCAAGGCCGAGGCCAAGGCCGGCGACGCGGTCGCGGTGCTGCGCGAGCGGGCGGGACGGTTGCTGCGCAAATGACCACAGAGAACGAAACCGGCAACGCGGGGCCCCATCCCGACGAGACCCGCCGCCAGGTGCTCTACTGGCGGCTCATGTCGCGGCTGTTCGGCACCGACGAGCAGCCCGCGCTGGAGAGGTCCAGCCTGGCCGTCGTCGAGGACCTCGGCCTGCCGCCCGCGC
This sequence comes from Nonomuraea sp. LP-02, assembly GCF_036289125.1. Classification (NCBI taxonomy): domain Bacteria; kingdom Bacillati; phylum Actinomycetota; class Actinomycetes; order Streptosporangiales; family Streptosporangiaceae; genus Nonomuraea; species Nonomuraea sp. LP-02. The sequence continues at coordinate 3,922,897 of NZ_JAXCLK010000001.1, forward strand.
TGCTCGACCCGGGCGTCTCGGTCGACACCCTGGTCCAACGCCACCCCGCGCTCGCCGACGAGCTCGACGACCTGCTGTCCGACAAGGAGCACGAGGCGGGCGGCGAGGTCCGCCGCGCCGCGCTGGTCTCCAAGCTGCTGCTCAACGTCTTCTGCACCGGCACCGGCAACGTCACGGCCGCGCAGCTCGAACGCTGGAAGCGGGACGCCGGCTGGCTCGGCAAGGGCCGGGGCACCGAGTCCGGCGGGCGGGGCCACAGCCCCGGCGACGACGAGGTGGCCGCCGTGCTCGCCATGATCGAGGGCGACCTGGTCAAGCGCATGCGCCTGCGCGAGGTGCTGGCCGACCCCAATCTGGCGCGGCAGCTCACGCCGAGCATGTCGCTCATCGAGCAGCTCCTGCGCGACAAGCACAACCTGTCGGGCGTGGCGCTGGCCAACGCCAAGGCGCTCATCCGCAGGTTCGTGGACGAGGTCGCCCAGGTGCTGCGCACCCAGGTCGAGAAGACCAGCGTGGGCGTCATCGACCGGTCGGTGCCGCCGAAGCGGGTGTTCCGCAACCTCGACCTCGACCGGACCATCTGGAAGAACCTCACCAACTGGAGCCCCGAGGACCAGCGGCTCTACGTCGACCGGCTCTACTACAAGCACACCGCGCGCCGCACCACCCCGGCGCGGATGATCGTGGTCGTCGATCAGTCGGGCTCGATGGTGGACGCGATGGTCAACTGCACGATCCTCGCCTCCATCTTCGCCGGGCTGCCCAAGGTGGACGTGCACCTCGTCGCGTACGACACCCGTGCGCTCGACCTGACCCCGTGGGTAGCCGACCCGTTCGAGGTGCTGCTGCGCACCACGCTCGGCGGCGGCACCGACGGCACGGTCGCGATGGCGCTGGCCCGCCCCAAGATCGCCGATCCGCGCAACACCGTCATGGTGTGGATCAGCGACTTCTACGACAACCGCTCGCTGATCACCGACTTCGAGGCCATCCACCGCTCCGGGGTGAAGTTCATCCCCGTGGGCTCGGTCAACAGCTCCGGCCACCAGAGCGTCGACCCGTGGTTCCGCCAGAAGCTCAAGGACATGGGCACCCCCGTGCTCTCCGGCCACATCCGCAAGCTCGTCTTCGAGCTCAAGAACTTCCTCACCTAGGAGACCCCCTGATGAGTGACGACATGCTGCGCGCCCCCGCAGAGGTCAAGTACGCCGACGAGCTCGACTACCTGGAGTCCGTCGACGACAACCCCAAGCCGTTCTCGTGGCGGCTCAGCCCCAAGATGACCCGGCTGTTCGTCCTCGGCTCCGAGCGCGCCGACGGGCTCGACCGCGAGATCCCGCAGAAGTGGTTCGGCGACCGCAGCTTCGTCGAGCGCAGCATCGTGACGCTCGCCTCCGACCGGGGCCTGCTGCTGATCGGCGACCCGGGCACCGGCAAGAGCTGGCTGGCCGAGCTGCTGGCCGCGGCGATCTGCCGCAACTCCACGCTCGTGGTCCAGGGCACCGCCGGCACCACCGAGGACCACATCAAATACTCGTGGAACGTGTCCATGGTCATCGCCAAGGGCCAGTCGCGCCAGTCGATGATCCCCTCGCCGATCATGACGGCGATGGAGCGCGGCGTCATCGGCCGCTTCGAGGAGCTGACCCGTTCGACCAGCGACGTCCAGGACGCGCTGATCTCGATCCTGTCGGAGAAGTACGTCTCCATCCCCGAGCTGGAGGACGACAACATCGTCTTCGCCCAGCCCGGCTTCTCCATCATCGCCACGGCCAACAGCCGCGACCGGGGCGTCAACGACCTGTCGTCCGCGCTGAAGCGCCGCTTCAACTTCGTGCGCATCCCGGTCGTGACCAACAAGAACAGCGAGGCGGAGATCGTCCGCTTCCGTACCGAAGAGCTGCTGCGGCGGCACCGGATCGAGCTCGACCTGCCGCCGACGCTGCTCGACATCCTGCTGCAGAGCTTCGCCGACCTGCGTTCGGCGTCCGCCTCGGCCACCAGCGACGACGAGCGGCTGGAGTCGGCGCTGTCCACGGCCGAGCAGATCGGCGTGCTGGAGGACGCCATCCTGCACAGCCACTTCTTCGGCGACCGGGTGCTGCGCGCCCAGACGCTCGCCGGGTCGCTGGTCGGCTCGCTGGCCCGGCGCAGCCCCGAGGACCTGGCGATACTCAACAAGTACTGGCACGGCGTGGTGGAGCCCCGCGGCAAGAAGGACGGCGGGCCGTGGCAGGAGTTCCTCGAGGGCGGTCGCGACGCCATCGCGACCCTGTCTTGAGCGGGCCCGACCTGAGCGGGCCCGCGACGGGCGACCCCGTGGGCGCGTTCGGCCCGCTCAGGGAGCAGCTCGCGCAGGCCGCGCGCGAGTTCGGCGGCGACGCCGTCTCGGCGGTCCTCACCGGCATGGTCGACGACGTGGACCGGGCGCTGCGCGAGGAGCTGGAGATCTTCCCGGTCTGCCACCACTCGCCGGCCTCGGCGCTGGCGATGGTGCGCAGGCTGCGCGACAAGCAGCCGAAGGTCATCTACCTGGAGCTGTGCGAGGACCTTCAGCCGTTGCTCACCGAGCTGCGCAACTGCCGGCTGCCGGTGGCGGTTCAGGCGTTCGCCACGCACCTCGACGGGTTCCCCCAGGAGTGGGCGCCGCTCAGCGTGGTGGCGCCGATCACCGAGGCGTCGGCCGAATACCAGGCGATCGCGTACGCGCTGGAGACGCCCGGCGTGGAGCTGGTGCTGGTCGACCGCTCCACCGACCACGTCTTCCAGTGGGCCGCGAAGGAGGACGCGCCCGAGGGCGAGCACGCCCGCCCCCAGGGTGAGGAGGCCGGGCTGCACGGCGACGCGATCGGCGTCGAGATCGGCGACCTGCGCCCCCGCTTCGCCGAGCTGGAGGAGCACCTGCTGCACCACGGCAAGGTGCGCCACTGGTCGGAGTGGTGGGACCAGTACGTCGAGCAGCCCCTGTCCGGCGCCGACCACGACACCTACCGCCAGGTGATGACGCTGATCGGCAGCCTGTTCCGCCGGCTGAGCCGCGACCCGGCCCGGCTGGCGGTCGACGAGGACCGCGAGCGTTACATGTGGACGAGGATGCGCGAGCACCTCGCCGCCACCGGGGCCGACCCCGCCGACTGCCTGTACGTGTGCGGCGCCTTCCACGCCGCCAGCCCCGTCGAGCAGTTCGGCGTGCGCTCCACCGCCCCGTTCACGATCACCCCGCGCACCGGCACGACCTGGCTGTACGGGCTCATCCCCTCCAGCCACTCGGCCATCGAGGCGCAGTTCGGGCTGGCCTCGGGGTCGGTGTCGATCGCGGCGGCGACGTGGGCGAAGGCGGTCAAGCGTGACCGGCTGACGCCCTACCGGCTCGCGGGGCAGAAGAGCACCGGCAAGCAGGCGGCGCGCAGGCCCGCGCCGGCCCCCGCCGGCGATCCGGCCACCGCCGACCGGCTCACCGGGTTCCTGTCCCGGCCGCCCGTGCTCGACGAGCTGGACGAGGCCGAGCTGCTCGGCTGGTGCGTGGACATCGTCCGGCTGGCCCGCCGCAACGGCTACCTCGCCAGCACGGCGGACGCGATCGCGGTGTTCGAGACCTCGATCCTGCTGGCCGGGATGCGCGGCCGGGCCCGGCCCACCCCGTACGACTTCCAGGACGCGGCCGTCACCTGCATCGAGAAGGACGTCGTGCCCGGCCGCAGGGACGTCGCCCGGCTGTGCGAGATCCTGCTCGGCAGCGACCGGGTCGGCGCGGTCGGCTACGACGCGCTGCCGCCGCTGGCCAGGAACGTCCTCGACCGCCTCGCCCCGCTCGGGCTCGACCTGGAGAAGCGTACGATCCAGCGGGCCCTGCTCGACCTGCACGCCGATCCCGACCTCAGGCCCTGCTCCGACCTGCTGTGGATGCTGCGCTACCTGCTGCCGCCCGAGGCCGTACGCCCCATCATGGGCGAGCGGCGGCTCGGGGAGCGTTCGATCCAGGAGAGCTGGGACCTCGCGCTCGGCAAGCACCAGCGCTCGCTCATCGAGCTCGGCTACGACGGCGTGACCGTCGAGCAGGTGCTGGAGCAGCGGCTGCGGCGGCGGGTCTGGGCTCCGGAGGCGACGGCGGCGGTCGCGCTCGCGGCGGTCGAGGACGCCGTGCTCTACCTCGGCAGCCGGCGCTTCGCCGACGAGCTGGGGGCGCGGGCGGTGGAGCTGCTGTCCGCCGAGCGGAGCGCGGACGACGCGCCCGAGGTGCTGAGCCGCATCCGGCGGCTGCTCGCCTACTACCGGGCCAACGAGCCCGAGCTGCCCGCGTGGTGCGAGGAGTTCGCCACCGCCGGCTACGCCCACTACTGCACGCTGCTGCCGACGGCGTTCGTCGACGACGACACCGGCGTGCGGCAGGTGGGGGCGATGCTCGGGTTCCTGTTCTCGATGGAGAGCCTGGCGCTGGCGCTGGGCTGCGACCGGGCGCAGCTCGAACTGGCGGTGCGGCAGTCGCATCCGGAGGCGCCGGCCAAGGTGGCGCTGCTGTGGGCGGCGCGCACCCAGCTCGGGCTGCTGACCGTGGCCGAGCTGCGGGAGCGGTGCGAGGAGCTGCTGGGCAACCCGCTGGTGGTGCCGTCGTTCCCGCAGTACATCATGGGGTTCGTGCAGGCCATGGAGCCGGTGCCGGCGTTGTCGGGGTTCGTGGTGGAGGTGATCTCCAAGGCGTTCGGCCGGCTGCCCGACTCGGTGCTGCTGCCGTGGCTGCCGAAGCTGATCACGACGCTGCGGAACGAGGCCGCTGAGCTGATGCCCGCTCTGGTGCGCGAGGCGGGCCGTACGTTCCCCGGCTCGCTGGCCGAGGTCGACTCCTGGACCCCGCCCTGGTCGCCGCGTCCGGCCCCTGCCTCCGGGGCCGTGTCCCGGCCGGCCGCCGCGCCCGCGGGCCCGGCCGCCGAGCTGCTGTCCGCCCACCGCGCGGCCTGCGACGCGGTGGCGGTCCTGCTCGGCTGCGAGCCCGTCTGGCACGAGGCGGTCTCCGCGCCCGCGTCCCCCGCGGCCGTCCTCCTGACCGCTCACCCGGAGCCGGCCCAGGCCCTGGCCGCCCTCCTCGGCTGAACGTGCTGCCCCGCCCGGGATGCCGGGCGGGGCAGGGGGACGGCTACGGGAGGGGGAGGACGGCGGCGGCCTCGACCTCGACGAGCTGGCCGGGGTAGCCGAGCACCGTCACGCCGAGCAGCGTGCTGGGCACGTCGTGCCCGTCCATGTGCTCGCGGTAGACCTTCCAGGCGGTCACCAGGTCGGCGCGGTCGGCCGAGGCGACGTACACGGTGGTCTTGACGAGGTCGGTGAGTGCGGCGCCGGCGGCGGCGAGCGCGTCGGCGAGGTTGCGCATCACCTGATGGGTCTGCCCGGCGATGTCACCTGGGCAGACGGTCGCGCCGTCGGCGTCGAGCGGGCAGGCCCCGGCCGCCCAGACGGCGCGCACCGGCACGTCGGCGACGGCCGCGTACGCGTACTCGGCGGGAGCGAGACCGACATCCCGGATCAACCGGACACCGCGCGTCATGGGGTCAGACCCTAGTGGCCCGGCGAGGATTTTCGCGCGCGAATTATTGACGCCTCCCCAGGTTGAGGTTACGGTCGTCTCACAACTAAAAGGAAACTTTCCTAATAGTTTCCTGGCATCCCGCCCCCCAAAAGCCCCCCAACGGATGTCGGAGCGACATGAGAAACAAGATCCTCGCCTGCCTGGCGGCGCTCGCGCTGCCACTCACCGCCGTCGCCGTGGCGCCGCCCGCCGCCTACGGCATCGCCATGGCCGCCGCCTGGGCCCCATGGACCGCCTACGCCACCGGCGCGGTCGTCACCTACAACGGCGTCGACTACGTCTGTCTCCAGGGCCACACCTCCCAGCCCGGCTGGGAGCCGCCGAACGTCCCCGCCCTCTGGAAGGTCTCCACCGGCGGCGGCACGGACACGACCGCGCCGTCCGTGCCCGGCAACCTCCGCTCGACCGGCGTCACCAGCAACAGCGTCTCTCTCGCCTGGAACGCCTCCACCGACAACGTCGCCGTCACCGGCTACGAGGTCTACCGCGGCAGCACCCTGGTCACGACCGTCACCGGCACCACCTACACCGACACCGGCCTGACCGCGAGCACCGCCTACACCTACACCGTCCGCGCCCGCGACGCCGCCGGCAACCGCAGCGCCGCCAGCGCCGCCGTCACCGCCACCACCTCGAACGGCGGCGGCACCGACACGACCGCGCCGTCCGTGCCCGGCAATCTGCGCTCCACCGGCGTCACCTCCAGCAGCGTCTCGCTCGCCTGGAACGCCTCCACCGACAACGTCGCCGTCACCGGCTACGAGGTCTACCGCGGCAGCACCCTCGTCGCCACCGTCACCGAAACCGCCTACACCGACACCGGCCTCGCCGCGAGCACCGCCTACACCTACACCGTCCGCGCCCGCGACGCCGCCGGCAACCGCAGCGCCGCCAGCGCCGCCGTCACCGCCACCACCTCGAACGGCAACGGAGGCGGCGGGAACAAGGTCCTCGGCTACTTCGTCCAGTGGGGCGTCTACCAGCGCGGCTACCACGTCAAGAACATCGACACCAGCGGCTCCGCGGCCAAGCTGACGCACATCAACTACGCCTTCGGCAACGTGACGAACGGCCAGTGCGCGATCGGCGACAGCTACGCCGACTACGACCGCTTCTACCAGGCGGGCGAGAGCGTGGACGGCGTCGCCGACACCTGGGACGCCGGCGCGCTGCGCGGCAGCTTCAACCAGCTCCGCAAGCTGAAGAAGAAGTACCCGAACCTGAAGGTGCTGTTCTCCTTCGGCGGCTGGACCTGGTCCGGCGGCTTCGGCCAGGCCGCGCAGAACCCGGCCGCGTTCGCCGACTCCTGCTACAAGCTGGTGGAGGACCCGCGCTGGGCGGACGTCTTCGACGGCATCGACATCGACTGGGAGTACCCGAACGCCTGTGGTCTGACCTGTGACAGCAGCGGCCCGGCGGCGTTCAGGAACGTCATGTCGGCGCTGCGCTCGCGCTTCGGCTCCGGCAACCTGGTCACCGCGGCCATCACCGCCGACGGCACGAACGGCGGCAAGATCGACGCGGCCGACTACGGCGGCGCCGCGCAGTACGTCGACTGGTACAACGTCATGACCTACGACTACTTCGGCGCCTGGGCCGCGCAGGGCCCGACGGCCCCGCACTCGCCACTCAACTCCTACTCCGACATCCCGATCGCGGGCTTCTACTCCGACGCCGCGATCCAGAAGCTCAAGAGCAAGAACGTGCCGGCGAGCAAGCTGCTGCTCGGCATCGGCTTCTACGGCCGCGGCTGGACCGGCGTCACGCAGGCCGCGCCGGGCGGCACCGCCACGGGCCCGGCGCCGGGCACGTACGAGCAGGGCATCGAGGACTACAAGGTGCTCAAGACCCGCTGCCCGTCCACCGGCACGGTCGCGGGCACCGCCTACGCCTACTGCGGCAACCAGTGGTGGAGCTACGACACGCCGGCCACGATCGGCGGCAAGATGACCTACTCGAAGAACCAGGGCCTCGGCGGCGCGTTCTTCTGGGAGCTCAGCGGTGACACCTCCAACGCCGAACTCCTCACGGCCATGAGGAACGGCCTCGGCTGACCCGGCCGAATGAGAGGGACCGGCCCGCCGCACCCGGCGGGCCGGTTTCCGCCTGTCAGGCCGCCGACAGCTCGGCCACCTGCTCGGGGGTGAGCGAGACGGTCGCGGCGCCCATGTTCTCCTCCAGGTGGGCGAGGGACGAGGTGCCCGGGATCGCGACGAGGGCCGGGGAACGGGCCAGCAGCCAGGCCAGGCTGACCTGGACGGGCGTGGCCCCGAGCGCGTCGGCCACGTGGTCCACGGGCCCGCCGGGCGCGGCCAGCCGGCCCTTGGCGACGGGGGTGTAGGCGATGAAGGCGATTCCCTGCGCCTCGCAGTGGTCGAGCACGTCCTCGGAGGCCCGCAGGGTGAGGTTGTAGCGGTTCTGGACGCTCGCGATCTCCACGACCCGCCGGGCCTGCTCCAGTTGCGCGACGGTGACCTCCGACAGCCCGATCGCGGCGATCTTGCCCTCCTCGCGGAGCGCCTTGAGCTCGCCGACCTGGTCCTCCAGGGGCACCTCGGGATCGACGCGGTGGAGCTGGAGCAGGTCGAGCCGGTCCACGCCGAGCCGGCGCAGGCTCATCTCGACCTCCTGCCGCAGGTACGCCGGCCGCCCCACGGGATGCCACTCCCCCGGCCCGGTGCGTACGAACCCGGCCTTGGTGGCGATCGTCACGTGCTCCGGGTACGGGTGCAGCGCCTCGCGGATGATCTCCTCATTGACGTAGGGCCCGTAGGAGTCGGCGGTGTCGATGAAGTCGGCCCCCAGCTCGACGGCCCGGCGCAGCACGCGGACGCACGCCTCGCGGTCCTCGGGCGGCCCCCAGACGCCGGGGCCGGTGAGGCTCATCGCGCCGAATCCCAGACGGTGCACGGTCCGGCCACCGATGGTCAACGTTCCGTGATGCAACAGAGACATCCCCAATCTTCTTATTTACGGTGATTCTTACTAGTTTCAGGACACGCGCGCATCTTCGACCCGGGTCTCCCCTTACGTACCGAGGAGCAACGGAAACATGCGTTCCCTACTCGGCGCCATCACGGCGGCCGCGGTCGTCTTCCTGCCGTTAGCCGTGGCCGGACCCGCCCAGGCGCACGGCCGCGACGACGCCGCCGTACGCAAGCTCGTCAAGGACGTGACCGGCAAGAACGTCAAGAAGCACCTCAAGGCCTTCCAGGCCATCGCCGACGCCAACGGCGGGACCCGCGTCTCCGGCAGCTCCGGCTTCGACGCCTCCCGCGACTACGTGGCGCGCAAGCTGCGCGACGCCGGCTACGAGGTGACGATCCAGCCGTTCGAGTTCACCTTCGACGGCTACCGCACCCCGCCCGTGCTGAAGCGCACCAGCCCCGCCCCGGCGAAGACGTACACCTACGGCTTCTTCCAGGACTACGTGGCGATGGGCGAGTCGCCGGCCGGCGCGGCCAGCGGCACCGTCCAGGCCGTCGACCTGGTGCTGCCGCCCGGCCCGGCCAACTCCTCGTCGTCCGGCTGCGAGGCGGGCGACTTCGCCGGCTTCGTCCCGGGCAACGTGGCGCTCATGCAGCGCGGCACCTGCAACTTCCGCGTCAAGGTGGACAACGCCATCGCGGCCGGGGCGTCCGCGGCCATCGTGTTCAACGAGGGCCAGGAAGGCCGCACCGAGGTGGACCTCAACCCGGTGCTCGGCGGGCCCGGCGTCACCATCCCGTCGTTCTTCACCAGCTTCTCCGTCGGCCAGGAGCTGGCCGCGACCGCGGGCACCGCGGTCCAGCTCAACTGGGACCCGGTGGTGGAGCAGCGGACCACGTACAACGTGATCGCGCAGACCAAGAAGGGCGACAGGAACAACGTCGTCATGCTCGGCGCGCACCTGGACGGCGTCCAGGAGGGCCCCGGCATCAACGACAACGGCTCGGGCAGCGCCGGCATCCTGGAGGTCGCGCTCCAGTTCGCCAAGACCAAGCCGAAGAACCAGGTGCGCTTCGCCTTCTGGGGCGCCGAGGAGTTCGGCCTGCTCGGCTCGGAGCACTACGTGGCCACCCTGCCGGAGGCCGAGCGCGCCAAGATCGCGCTCTACCTCAACTTCGACATGATCGCCTCGCCGAACTACACCTTCGGCATCTATGACGGCGACGGCGACGCGTTCGGCACCGCCGGGCCGGCCGGGTCGGACGTGATCGAGGAGGACTTCGAGAAGTTCTTCGCCGGGCGCGGGCTGCCGTACACCGCGACCGCGTTCACCGGCCGCTCCGACTATGGAGCGTTCATCGCGGCCGGGATCCCCGCCGGCGGCCTGTTCACCGGCGCGGAGGTGCTGAAGACGGCGGAGGAGGCCGCGATCTTCGGCGGCACGGCGGGCGTCCCGCTCGACCCGTGCTACCACAGCGTCTGCGACACCATCGCGAACATCAACGACAAGGCCCTGGACGTCAACTCCGACGCCATCGCCACGCTGACCGCGCGCTACGCCTTCGACACCGGCTCGATCGGCTCCGCCGGGACCGCCGGTGCCGCGTCGGCGAAGCGGAGCGCCGGCGCGCACGACCACAAGCCCGCCGACGCGGCGAGCTGACCCCGCGCGGATGGCGGGAACGCCGGTTCCCGCCATCCGCCACGATCATGGCCGCTGGTGGCCGATCCTGACCGGCTTCGGGCCGCGCAGCCGTACCTCCGGGTCGGTCATCGCCTGGTCCGGGGCCGGGCGGACGGCGGCCGGCTCGATCTCCGGCGCGGCGCCCTCGGCCTCGGCGATCCGCCGCGCCAGCCGCTCCCGCAGCCCCGCCGCCACCCCGGCGTGCGAGGGGTGGCCCGCCAGGTTCACCAGCTCGTACGGATCGTTCTCCAGGTCGTGAAGCGCCTGCTCCCGGTAGCGGCCGGCGGCCGGGTCGTTCCAGGGATCGGCGTCCTCGGCCACCGCGTAGTACTTCCACCGCGACGTACGGATGCCGCGCCCCACCTCCGACTCGCTGACCTGGAAGAACACCTCCTCCGGCCAGTCGGCGCGGGCGTCGCGGAGCAGCGGCAGGAACGAACGGCCCTGCATCTCCTCCGGCACCGGCAGCCCGGCCGCCGCCAGCAGCGTCGGCGGCAGGTCGAGGGTGCTGACCGGGCGGGCGATCGCGCCGCCGCCGTCGAAGCCGGGGCCGCGCAGCGCCAGCGGCACCCGCAGCGAGGCGTCGTGGCAGGAGCGTTTGTACTCGGCATTGCGGGTCTTGAAGTGGTTGCCGTGGTCGGAGGTGTAGGTCACGATCGTCTCCTCCAGCAGGCCGAGGCTGCGCAGGGCGTCGAGCAGCCGCCCCAGCCCCTCGTCCAGGCGCTTGACCTGGCCCAGATAGCCGCCGAGATGCCGGTGTGCGGTGCCGCCGAGCGCGGCGAGGTCCGGCGGCAGCCAGGAGCCCTGGTAGCGCTCCTCGTAGCCGTCGGGCGCCGGGTAGTTGTCCACCTCGTTCTGGTGGTGCGGCTCCAGGAGCGACAGGAACAGGAAGAACGGCTCGTCGTGGTGGTCGGCGACGAACCTGATCGCGGCGTCCACGAGCGCGTCGGAGCGGTAGCCGGGCAGCAGGACGGGATCGCCCGCCTCGTCGAAGACGATCGTGCGGTAGGCGTCGGAGGTGTGCTCCAGCGCGTTCGCGCCGAGCCAGGACCGGTAGCCGCCGCGCTGCTCCTCGGGCACCGGCTCCGCGCCCGCCAGGTGCCACTTGCCGATGTAGCCGGTGGCGTAGCCGGCCGCGCCGAAGTGGTGCGCGAGCGTGCGCTCCTCCGGCGGCAGGACGCGGCCGTTGCGGTGGACGCCGGTCGTGGTCGGGTAGCGGCCCGTCTGCAGCGCGGCGCGGGCGGGCGCGCACACCGGCTGCGGGGTGATCGCGACCGTGGCCTGGGTGCCGTGCCTGGCCATCCGGTCGAGGTTGGGGGTGAGCGGGCCGACGGTGTCCCACCGCTGCTGGTCGGTGAAGACGACGATCACGTTCGGACGCAAGACGGAAGCTCCCTATTTGAGGCCGGTCAGGGCGATGCCCCTGACGAAGTGACGCTGGGTGAGGACGAACAGCACGGCGGTGGGCACGAAGAGGATCACCGAGCCCGCGGCCGTCAGGTGCCACAGCGTGAAGTACTCCTGGTTGAACAGGGTCAGCCCGACCGGGATGGTCCGCATCTCGGGCGTGGTGGTGGCGACCAGCGGCCACAGGAACTCGTTCCACTGGAAGACGAAGGTGAACAGCCCGAGCACGGCGAGCGCCGGCCGGGTCTGCGGCAGGATGACACTGCGGTAGACGCGCAGCTCGGAGGCGCCGTCGATGCGGGCGGCGTGGATGAGGTCGTCGGGGATGGGCTGGATGAACTGCCGCATGAGAAAGATCCCGAACGCGTCCATGAGGAACGGCGTGATGAGCCCCTGGTAGGTGTTCAGCCAGCCGAGGTTGGCCATGAGGACGTACAGCGGGATCATCCGCACGAAGAACGGCACCATGAGCGTGGCCAGCAGCGCCACGAACAGGGTGCCCCGCAGCGGGAAGCGGAACTTGGCGAAGACGTACCCGACGAGCGGGTCGAACAGCAGGTGCGCCAGCGTGATCGCGCCCGCCACGACCAGGCTGTTGACGATGAAGTCGCCGAACGGCGCCCGCGTGAACAGCTCGGCGTAGTTGCCCCACTGGGGCGAGTCCGGCACCAGCACGGCGTCGGCCGCCAGCGTCTCGGCCTCGGTCTGCAGCGACAGCGACACCATGTAGAGCAGCGGCAGCACGGTGACCAGGCCGGACAGCCCGAGCAGGGTGTAGAGCAGGGTCCTGCGCATCAGTACGTGACCTCCCCGCGCCGCCCGGCCCTGAGCTGCACCAGCGTGAACGCGACGATCACGACGAGCAGCAGCACCGACTGCGCCGAGGAGTAGCCGAAGTCGCGGGCGCGGAAGGCGACGTTGAAGATGTGGAAGACCGACAGGTCGGTGGCGTCGCCCGGCCCGCCGTTGGTGATGATGTACGCCTGCCCGAACGCCTGCAGCCCCGAGATCACCGCCATCACCGAGACGAACAGCGTCGTCGGCGCGAGCAGCGGCAGCGTGATCCGCCAGAACCGCCGCCAGGCGTCCGCGCCGTCGATCCGCGCGGCCTCGTGGTAGGTCTCGGGGATGCCCTGGAGCCCGGCCAGGAACAGCACCATCGTGTAGCCGACGCTCTGCCACAGCGTGACGCAGGCGATGGTGAGCAGCGGCGCGGTGTTGAGCCACTGCTGGCCGGGCAGCCCGAGCCCGGTCAGCACCCGGTTGAGCACGCCCAACTCGGGGTCGAGGATGTTGCGCCAGAGCAGCCCGACGATCGCCACCGACGTCAGGTACGGCACCAGCAGCAGCACCCGGAACACCACCCGGCCCCTGAGCGGCTGGTCCAGCGCCAGCGCGAGGGCCAGCCCGAGCACGATCGAGCCGATCACCACCATGACCGCGAACGCCACCGTGACCAGGAACGAGTGCCGCACCGCCGGATCGCCGAGCGCGGCCGTGTAGTTGCCGAGCCCGGCCCACTGGTCGGCCTGCGGTCCGGTGCGGAGGCTGGTCGCGACCACGTTGCCGATCGGCAGGTAGAAGAAGGCCGCGAAGAACAGGATCGCCGGGAGCAGGAAGAGGTAGGCGGTGCGCGCGTAGCGGCCCGCGAGGGTGCGGGGAGTGCGGATGACGGCTCTCACTTGAGGAAGCCCTCGACGGTCCTGGTGAAGGCCGCGAGGGCCTCGGCGGCCGGCTGGTTCTGGATGAGCACCTGCTGGTACATCACCTTGAGCTGCTCGTCCCACTTGCCGAGCTGCCCGGTCAGGCGCACCTGCTGCGAGGGGTCCTGGGCGGTGGCGAGCGCGTCGGCGAAGACCTTGGTGACCGGGTCCGACCGCACCTCCGGCAGCTCCGCCCAGGACTTGCGAGGCATGAGCATGCCGGTCTCCGCGGTGGCGGCCCGCTCCACCTCGGCCGCGGTGACGCGCTTGACGAAGTCCCAGGACAGCTCGGGCCGGGCGGCCTTGGCGGGCACGAACAGGCTGACCCCGGCCGCCTGCGTGGCCTGCGTCCGGTGCTTCAGCGGCGGCGCGACGCCCAGCTCCAGGTCGGGGCTGGTCTTCCTGATCGGGTCGAGGTCCCAGGGGCCGGTGAGGATCATGGCGGCGCGCCCGGCGGAGAACAGCTTCTGCGGGCCCGAGTAGTCGGTGCTCAACACCGGCACCGGGGCGACCTTGTGCTTGTGCACGAGGTCGGCCTGGAACTGCAGGGCCTCGACGGCGGCCTCCCTCGGCCCCATGATCTCGCCGGTCGCCGGGTCGTACGGGGTGACGCCGGCCTGGATGAGCCACGGCCACACGTAGGTGAAGTCCTGGTTGAGCGCGACGCCGTACACGCCGTCCTTGGTGAGCTTCCGCGCGGCGGCCAGGAACTCCTCCCAGGTCGCCGGCGGCTCCAGCCCGGCCTCGCGCAGCATGGCCCGGTTGTGGAGGAGCGTGTTGCAGGTGAGGTGGAGCTGAACGCCGTACACCTTGCCCTGGTAGGAGTTGCGCTCGACGGTCACCGGCTGCCAGTCGGCGGGGAAGCCCATCGCCTGGCCGTCGCGGTCGACGAAGTCCTGAAGGGAGCGGGCGTTGCCGGAGATCGCGAACTCCTGCACCCAGCCGCCGGGCTCCTCCACCAGGTCGGGCACGGTCCCCGAGGCGAAGTCGGCCAGCAGCCGGGTGCGCAGGTCGGGCCACTGGTACTTCTGCAGGTTGACCTTGACCTTGTTGGCCTGCTCGAACTCGGCGATGACCTTGCGGTAGGCCGCGTAGTCGTGGCCGGCGTTCCAGTAGACGGTGAACGTGCCCGGCGCGGCGGCGGACGGCGCCGGGGGCGCGCCCGCGCAGGCGGACAGCACCGGAGCCGCGGCGGCGGCCCCGGCGAGGCGGATCAGGTCACGGCGGCTGAGATTGGGGGACATCTCGCGTTTCCCTTCTTAGGAGGAGCCACGCCGCAGGAAGGTCCAGGAGCGGACGATCTCGCGGGCGGCCGGCGCCTCCTCGGCCTGGAGGCGGTCGAACAGCAGCCGCACCACGTCGGTGTAGTCGTGCCTGAGCGGCCCGACCGTGCTGAGCTGCGGATTGGTGATGAGACCCTCGTCGATGTTGCCGACACCGACGACCGCGACGTCGTCGGGCACGCGCAGCCCGGCGTCCCTGGCCGCCCAGATCGCGCTGATCGCGGCCCGGTCGGAGGCCGCGAAGATCGCGTCGGGACGGTCGGCGGACCGCAGCAGCTCCGTGGCCGTCTGGTACGCCGACACGCGGTCGTCCGCCCCGGAGGTGATGATCCGGTCCGGCACGCCGTGCCGGTCGAGCGCCCTGGTGTAGCCGAGGACACGGCCCGACGGGCGCTCCCGGTAGAGGTCGTGGCGGTGGGCGAGGAACGCGATGCGCCGCCGCCCCCGCGCCAGCAGGTGCGCGACGGCCTCCTCGCACGCCTCGGCCTCCGGCGTCCGTACGACGTCGCAGCCCTCCAGCCCGTCCTCGTTGCTCAGCACCACCATCGGCAGTCCCGCGGCGGCGAGGCCGTTGATCATCTCCGGGGTGAGGTGGCCGCCGGTGACGTTGATCAGCGCGCCGTCGGCGACGCCGCCGCGCAGCACGTCGACGGCCGCCTTCGCGCGGGTCTCGCTGTAGACGGCCAGGTTGACGACGGAGTAGCCGCGCGCGTCGGCCATCTCGTGCAGGTCGGTGGCCAGCCGCTCGTCGGTCGGTACGCCGCCGAGCGAGCTGAGCACCAGGCAGACGCGCTGGGTGCGGCCTCTGCGCAGGCTCCGCGCGGCCTGGTCGGGGGTGTAGCCGAGCCGTCTGGCGGCGTCGAGCACCCGGCGGCGCGTCTCGGCGGCGACCGGGCGGTCCCGGCCGCTGAGGACGTAGCTGACGGTCGCGACGGAGACGCCTGCGAGCTCGGCGACCTGGCGTGCGGTGGGTCTCATGCTAGACGTATAACCCTCTGAGGTCGGAGAAAGAGGCACGAGGGATGGACATGGGAGGGCGTGCTGCCGGCGAAGTGTTAATCGATTAACATCGACCGTACTCCTCGGCCGCGCCCCGAATCAACCACCTCCGCGTGGCACACCGAATCTCCCGTTACTGTCCGTTACCGTGCCAAGTGAACGGGGGGAGAATGCTTGTGACACATACGTGGTGGTCCCGCAGGCGCATATCGCGCAGAGGACTGATCGTCACCGGAGCCTTCGCGGCGGGTGCGCACCTGGTCGGCAAGCCGTCGGCGACGGACCCCGCCCCGCCCGCTACCGCACCGCTTTCCTCCGCGGGCCAGTCGCACTCGGTGCCGCTGCGCCCCCTGCCCACGACGTTGACCCTGGGCGAGCACACGGTCAACACCTGGACGTACAACGGCATGCTGCCCGGCCCGATGATCAGCGCCACGGCCGGTGGGGTGGTCCGCGCGCCGCTGGTCAACGGACTGCCGGAATCGACCACCGTGCACTGGCACGGCATCCAGATCGCCCACCACATGGACGGCGCGCCGGGCTACTCCCAGCCGCCCACCCCGTCGGGCGGCAGGTTCGACTACGCCTTCCGGGTGCCGGACCCGGGAACGTACTTCTACCACTCACACGTCGGCATGCAGGCCGACCGCGGCCTGTACGGGCCGCTCGTGGTGCACGACCCGCGCGAGCCGCTGAGCTACGACGTGGAGTTCACGGTGCTGCTCGACGACTGGCTCGACGGCATCCTCGGCACCCCCGACGAGGTGCTGACGCGGCTCAACGCGAGCACCGACCACGACGACACCCTGCGCAGCACCCTGCTCGGCGGCGTCACGGGCGAGGTCCGCCACCCGCTCTACCTGGTCAACGGGCGCGCCCCGGAGACCCCGGCGACGTTCACCGCGCGGCCAGGGCGGCGGGCCAGGTTCCGGATCATCAACGCCGCCGCCGACACCGCCTTCCGCGTCGCGCTCGGCGGCCACCGCATGACGATCACGCACGCCGACGGGTTCTCCGTCAAACCGGTCACGGTGGACGCGTTCCTCATCGGCATGGGCGAGCGCTACGACTTCCTGGCCCGGCTGGAGGACGGGGTGTTCCCGCTGGTGGCGCTGGCCGAGGGGAAGGGGGCGCGGGCGTTCGCGCTGGTGCGCACGGCGAGCGGGACCGCGCCGGCCTCGGACGTGCAGCCCTCGCAGCTCGACGGGCAGTTGCTGACCTACCGCGACCTGCGGCCCCGGCGCGCCGACAACCTGCCCCGCCCCTCGCGGACCGTCGTGGTGGAGCTCGGCATGCGCGAATCGGGCAACGAGTGGACGCTGAACGACCGGCTGGCGGGGGACCCGTACCGGCTGCAGGTGGACCGGGGTGAGACGGTCCGGGTGGTGCTGGACAACCTGTCGCCCATGTGGCACCCGATGCACCTGCACGGGCACACGTTCCAGGTGCACGTGCCGGGCGGGCGGGGGCCGCGCAAGGACACCGTGAACGTCAAGCCGCGCGAGCGCGTCGAGTTCGACGTGCAGGCCGTCAACCCCGGCGAGTGGATGTTCCACTGCCACAACCTGTACCACCAGGAGCAGGGCATGATGGGCGTCCTCGGCTACGGCCCGCAGGCCAACGTCACCGGCACGGGCACGGGCGCGGGCGCGGGCGCGGGCGCGGGCGCGGGCGCGGGCGCGGGCGCGGGCGCGGGCGCGGGCGCGGGCATGGGCATGGGCCACCACTAGCGCGTCCCGGACGGCCTCACCTCTCGCGTTCGGGCGCGGTGAGGTGAGGGGGGACCCTTGCGACGCGGCCCCGGGCTGCGGAAGGATCACCGAGTCACCCCCCGCGCTTGCCGCATGACGACATGGAGAGGTCGTGCGCACTCAGCAGAGCATCGAACAGTTCGGTTACCGCCAGGAGTTACACCGCGGGGTCGGACTGGCCGACCTCGTCTTCTACGGCCTGGTGTTCATGGTCCCGATCGCGCCCTTCGCGATCTTCGGGATCGTCTACGCCGAATCCGGCGGCATGCCGGTGCTGGCCTACCTCGTCGGGATGATCGCCCTGCTGTTCACCGCGTCGTCGTACGCGCAGATGGTCAAGGCGTTCCCGCTGTCCGGCTCCGTCTACAACTACGCGGGGCGCGGCATCGCGCCGCCGGTCGGGTTCCTCACCGGCTGGATGGTGCTGCTCGACTACATCCTCGTGCCGAGCCTGCTCTACCTCGTCGCCTCGATCGCCATGAACGACGTCGTACCGGCCGTTCCCGTGTGGGCCTGGGTGATCGGCTTCGTGGCCGTCAACATGACGATCAACCTGCGCGGCATCCGCATGACGGTCCGGCTCACCCGCGTGATGATCGTCGGGGCGCTGGTCGTGCTCGCGCTGTTCCTGATGGTCGGGATCTGGGCGCTGCTGCAGGGCAAGGGGCGGGGGTTCAGCCTGACGCCGCTGTTCAACGGCGACACCTTCTCCTGGCCGATCGTCTTCGCCGCGGTCTCGGTCGCGGTGCTCTCCTTCCTCGGCTTCGACGGGATCAGCATGCTGGTGGAGGAGTCCACCGGCGGCTCCGAGCAGGTCGGCCGGGCCATGCGGCTGGCGCTGGTGCTGGCCGGGGTGCTGTTCATCACCCAGGTCTGGGTCGCCGCCCTGCTCGTGCCCGATCCGGACGGGTTGCTCGCCGGCGGCTCCGACACCGCCTTCTACGACGCGGCCGCGGTCGCGGGCGGCGAGTGGCTGCGCGACGTCACCTCGATCGCCACGGCGCTGTTCTGGGGGCTGGCCAACACGCTGGTGGCCCAGGTGGCCGTCTCGCGCCTGCTGTACGCGATGGCCCGCGACCGGCAGCTCCCGTCGTTCCTCGCCAGGGTGTCGGTCCGGCACTCCGTGCCGGCCAACGCGATCATGCTGGTGTCGGCGCTGTCGGTCGCGCTCGGCATCTGGATGTCGGTCAGGGACGACGGCGTCGGCGTGCTGAGCAGCCTCATCAACATGGGCGCGATGGTGGCCTTCGTCGTCCTGCACGTGTCGGTGATCGTGCACTACACGCTGCGCGGCCGTTCGGGGGCGTGGTGGGCGCACCTGGCCGCGCCGCTGATCGGCATGGCGATCCTGATCTTCGTGGTGATCAACGCGAACGTCCTGGCACAGGTCGTCGGGCTGATCTGGCTCGCGCTGGGGGCGCTGGCGCTGCTCGTGCTCTATCTGCTCGGCCGCCGTCCCGTACTCGGCGGCGTGCCCGCCGACCGGTTCTAGCGGGTGCCGCCATGGACCGGCTGCCGCTCCACCACGACCTGTACCTCATCGCGCACGGCCAGGCGGGGAAACTGCTCATCCATCCGGCCTCGATGGGTCTCGGGCTGGCCGGGGCGGCGCTGCTGGAGCTGGCGCTGGACGGCCGGGTCGCGGTCGCCCGGGGCCGGGTGGCGGCCTCCGTACCGGCCGCGGGCGGCGGCGACGCCTTCGCGGGCGACCTGCTCGCGCTCGTCGCCGGCGAGCCGGGCGACGTCCGTACGCCGATCAAGAAGGCGGCCGTCGACGCCTACGAGCGCACCCGCGAGGCCCTGACCGGCTCCGGGGTGCTGCGCCGCACCACCAGGCGGGTGATGGGCGTGCTGCCGACCACCCGCTACCAGCTCGCCGACATCGCCTCGGTGGTGCGCGCCTCGTCCGGCGCCCGCTCGGCGGTCGAGGGCTGGCGGAGGCCGGACGCGCGCTGCGCCGCCCTGTGCGGGCTGGTCGCGGTGCTGCGGCTGGAGGAGGAGCTCTACCTCGACCAGCCGTCCGGGCAACTGGTCAGCCGGCTGCGCGAGATCGCCCGCGAGAGTTCGCGCGAGGTCGCCGAGCTGGTCGGCGTCGTGGAGGGCCTGGTCGGGGAGGCGGCGGTGGCGGTCTATCGCTGACCGGCCGCGGAGACTATTCGTCCTCGCCGGTCTCCAGACCTTCCGGGTGATGCACGGTGACGTCGTAGGTGGTCGGGAACAACCGGCGGAAGGCGGTGTCCACCCCGCCGCCCGCCTCGATGACGATCTTCGATTCGCGGGTGATGTCCCGGACCTGCGCGACGACCACCTCGTGGGCCTGGCCCGGCTGCCTGACCCCGCCGGGCTGGACGATCTCCTGCTCTTCGGCCATGTCCGATCCTTCCGCATTCGCTGGCGTTCGTGGCAAGTCTGGCCGATCCGCCTTGCTGGCGCACGCGCCGACCATCGCTGATCTGTACGAAGTCATGGACGAGGCCCCGGATGGGAGCTACGCTCCGGTCGCCGGCACATGGGGGATTTGCGATGAGTTATACCTTGTTACGCGGCGTCTTCGTCATCCGCTACCCCGACTCGCCGCGACGCGGCCCCGAACCCGACGGTGACACCGTCAAGTTCCGGCCCGACAACCCCGCGCTGGTCGAACGGCTGGCCCGGCACTCCGGACGGCCCCCTGCCCTGAGCCGCCGCGGCGTGTCCATCCGCCTGGAGGCCGTGGACGCGCTGGAGACCCACTTCGCCGAGACCCACCAGGAGCCCGCCGGCGCGTTCGCCGCCCGCGACGAGCTGCTGCGCCTGCTCGGCTTCACGAACGTCGTCTTCTGGGACGACCTGCCCAGCACGGTCCGCTCCGCAGACCAGGACGAGTTGCGTGGCCACGTCCTCACCAACGGCGTCGACGCCAACGGCCGGCTCATCGGCTTCGTCCGCGCGGGTGAGCATCCCGGACCCGACGGCGCGGCCGTGCTCCTCGACACGGCGGGCGTGGACGACACCGTCAACGCCGCGCTGCTCGCCGCCGGGCTGGTCTACCCGGCGTTCTACGCGACGCTGCCCGGCGAACTGCGTACGCATCTGGCCGAGGTGTCGGCGCAGGCCCGGCAGAAGGCGCTGCCGGGCGGCATCTGGCCGCGCGCGACCGGCGACCCCGACGGCCCCGCCCCGGTCGACGGGCTCGCGGCGGCCGAACGGCTCGTCCTGTGGCCGAAGCTCTTCCGGCGGCTCGTGCCGTACTTCGCCGAGGGGTTCACCGACCTCTCGCACTTCGACACCTGGCTGCGGGCCGACCCCGTGCACCGCGACGACCAGCTCTTCCTGCTCGACACGCTGGAACGCGGCAACCTGCACGACGTCGTACGCGCCTCCGGGCAGCAGCTCCAGCTCACGGTGTGGCCGGAGCGGTTCGTCATCGACCCCGACCCCGCGCCGCCGGGCGCGCCGACCCGGCCACCGCTCACCGCCGCGGGCGACGTGCTGATCGTGGCCGCCCTGCCCGACCCGCGCGGCCCCGACCGCGGGAACGAGTCCGTCACGCTGCTCAACCTGACGCCCGGCACCGTGGACCTCACCGGATGGTCGCTGTCCGGCTCCGGCGGGCGCATGGGGCTGATCGGCACCCTCGCGGGCGGCTCGGCGCTGCGGGTGACGCTCGGCGGGGCGCTCCGGCTCGGCAACCAGGGCGGCGGCCTCGTCCTCGTGGACGCCGACGGCACCACCATCGACCAGGTCACCTACAAGGCCGACCAGGTCCGCGCGGGGCGGACCATCTGCTTCGGCCGCTGATCTCCGACCCCGGGGAGGGCGCACATGGTGCAAGACGCGGACGGCGAACGGCTCTGCCCCCACTGCGGCTCCCCCACCCCACCCACCCTCCCCCACTGCCCCCGCTGTCCCGCCCCTGCCACGGACAACACCTCGGGGCAGGACATGTACGGCCCCAGCACCCCCGAGCCCGACACCCGCGGGCGCAGCGGCCCCGAGCCCGGCGCCCCGAGGTCTGGCGGTCATGGGCCCGGCGATCATGGGACCGGTGCCCCCGGACTCGACGCGCATGGGCAGGGGGCGTCCGGGCCGAGCGAGGCCAGGGGCGGGCAGCGCTCTTCCGCCTCCCGCCTGCCCGGCCGCCCCTTCCCCGGTTCGCCACGGTCCCACCAGCCCCTCCCCGACCCGCCCCGGTCCGGGCATCCCTATCGCGGCACTTCGCAGCCGGGCCATCCCTACCCGAGCGCATCCCGCCCCAGCCCTCGCCGCCCCGAATCACCGCCTCAGCCCAGCCCCCACCGCCAGCCCGCACCACCGCCTCAGCCCAGCCCCCACCGCCAGCCCGAATCACCACCGCAGCCCAGCCCCGGCTGGTTCGGGCCGTCCCCGGCCGGGCCGCCCTCGTCCGGGCCGCGTGCCTCCGGGGTGGGCACGCCTCGTTCCGGGCCGCCGCCGGCGGAGCCGTCTCCACCTGGAACTCGGCCGTTGACGGGCGACCTCGGCCCATCGCGGGCCGGCTCGCCTCGGCCGGGCCCCTATCCCCTCCAAGGGCCGCCTCGGTCCGGCCTGTTCGAGGACCGCCCCCCCGCGCCTGGCCCCGGGCAGCCTGATGGTGGCGCGCCTCCGGCCGATCACCGCCGGAGCGAGGAGCCTGTGGAGCGGCAGCGGGGGTGGTGGCGGCGGGCGTCCGTGCTGGTGAGTCTGGCGGCGGCGCTGGTCGCGGCGGGGCTCACCTGGTGGGTGGTCACGGAGGGAGGGGCCGCCCCGCGGCCGGTGGTCGGTGCCGGCGACTCCAGCGCCATCGCGTCCCAGCCGGGCGAGGGGACCGCGGCTCCCGGCGCGACCGCGCCCGCCGCACCCACGGCATCCGCCGAACCCAGGGCATCCACCGACCCCGCCGAGCCCAGGGCATCCGCCGAACCCACTGAACCGGCCGATTCCGCGCAGCCGACCCAGCCCACTCAGTCGGTCGAAGCCGCCCGATCCGCCCAGCCCACCGAACCCGCCCAGTCCATCCAGTCCCCCCAACGCGCCCGGACCACCGGTCCCGCCCAACCTGCCCAGCCCGCCGGACCCGCCGCCGTCCAGGCGCGGGCCATGAACGACGTGCTGGCCAGCAGCAACGCCTCCCATTCCGGCCTCACCGACGCCATCGTCGCCACGTCCCAGTGCCGCAGGAACGGCCTGGACAGGATCGTGGACATCACCGCCGGCCGCCGCGACCAGCTCGCCGCCGCCCGCGCACTGAAGGTGGACGATCTGCCGGACGGGACCGCCCTGCGGAGGTCCCTGGTGGCCGCGCTGGACGCCTCGTTCGACGCCGATGCCGCGTTCCTGTCCTGGGCGCGCCGCCACCTGGCCGGCGACTGCTCGGGCCCGGTGGCCGAGGACCGCGACTACCGGCGCGGCCTGGCGCGCTCGGAGGACGCGCGGAAGGCGAAGGCCCGTTTCGCCGACGCCTGGCGCACGGTCGCGAAGGCGTACGACCTCCCGGCGTGGCGCCCGGACCAGATCTGACCGCGGCGAAAAACCTGGGACATGGGTGTTGACGGGAGGTGTTTGCGACATTTAGCGTTCCGAGCGGATCGGTGAAACATATCGCCATAATTCCGAAACTTTCGGAGTCGCCATGTTACGTGGGCTTGTCGCGATCGCCCTGCTCGGCCTCCACCCTGTCCACCCCGCGCCCCCTCCGGCTGTCACCCTGGACGAGCACGTACGCCACCAGGAGATCGACGGCTTCGGCGTCTCGCAGGCCTTCCGCCGCAACGAGCTGCTCAAGGCGCTGCCCGTGGAGCAGCAGCGGGAGATCCTCGACCTGTGGTTCGACCGGAAGAAGGGCGCCGGGCTGAGCATCCTGCGCCTCGGCATCGGCTCCTCCCCGGCCGGCAGCCCGTACGACCACATGGTCTCCATCCAGCCGGAGAACCCCGGAGGCCCGGACGCCCCGCCCAAATACGTGTGGGACGGCGACGACAACAGCCAGGTCTGGGTCGCCAAGGAGGCCCAGCGCTACGGCGTGCGGCGCTTCTTCGCCGACGCCTGGAGCGCCCCCGGCTACATGAAGGACAACGGCGACGACAAGAACGGCGGCACGCTGCTGCCCGAGTGGCGGCGGGCCTACGCCGACTACCTGGTGGCGTACACGAAGTTCTACGCCAAGGAGGGCATCAGGATCACCGACCTGGGCTTCACCAACGAGCCCGACTGGACGGCCACGTACGCCTCCATGCGCTTCACCCCGGAGCAGGCCGCCGAGTTCGTCAAGGTGCTCGGGCCGATCGCGAGGAACGTCGACGTGGCGTGCTGCGACTCCTTCGGCTGGAACGAGGCCAAGGCGTACACGGCGGCGATCGAGGCCGACCCCGAGGCCCGCCGCTGGGTGAAGACGCACACCGGCCACACCTACGCCAGCCCCGTGGACGGGCCGCTGCCGACCGGCCGCAGGACGTGGATGTCGGAGTGGAACCCGAACGGCGACCGCTGGAACACCGCCTGGGACGACGGCAGCGGCTTCGACGGCTTCACGATCGCCTCGGCCGTCCATGACGCGCTCACGCTCGGGCAGGTCAGCGGCTACGTCTACTGGCTCGGCGCCTCGCGCGGCGCGACCCGGGCGCTGCTGCAGATCGACGACGTGGCGAAGACGTACAGCGTGTCGAAGCGCCTGTGGGCGCTCGCCGCCTACAGCAGGTTCATCCGGCCGGGCGCGGTCCGGGTCGGCGCCTCGGCGGCCGACCCGGCGCTGAAGGTGTCGGCCTTCCGCAACCCGGACGGCTCCCGGGTGATCGAGGTGCTCAACACGGGCACGGCCGCGGTCACCTGGAAGGGCGTGCCGGGCCGGGCCACCGCGTACGTGACGAACAACGACAACTCCCTCACCCCGTCACCGGTGGCCGGCCGCACGGTGACCCTGCAGCCGCGGACGCTGACCACGGTCGTCGTCCGCTGACCGGACCGGCGAGGGCCCGGACCCGGGTCCCCCGGGCCCTCGCCGCACCACCGTCAACGGCTCAGCCCTTACTGCCGGTGTGGGCGATGCCCTGGATGAACTGGCGCTGCAGGAAGACGAAGACGGCGATCACCGGCAGCGAGGCGAGGAGCGAGCCCGCCATGAGCACCGGGTAGTCCGTCAGGTACTGCCCCTGGAGCGAGGCGAGCCCCGCGGACAGCGTCATCTTCTCGGGATCGGTGTTGACCACGAGCGGCCAGAACAGGTCGTTCCACGCCCACAGCAGGCACAGCACGGCCAGCGCGACCAGCCCGGGGCGGGCCAGCGGCAGCATGATCGACCAGTAGATCCGCACCGGCCCCGCCCCGTCGAGGCGGGCCGCCTCCTCCAGCTCGCGCGGCAGCGCGAGGAAGAACTGCCGCAGCAGGAACACGCCGAACGCGCTGAACAGGCCGGGCACGATGATCGCCTGGAGGCTGTTGAGCCAGCCGAGCCCGGACATGATCTGGTACTGCGGGATCACGAAGAGCTGCGGCGGCACCATGAGCACCGACAGGAACACCGCGAACAGCACGTTCTTGCCGGGGAAGCGCAGCCGGGCGAAGGCGTAGGCGGCCATGGAGCAGAACAGCACCTGCCCGGCCACCCGCCCCGCCGCCATGACCGCGGTGTTGAGGAACTGCTCGCCGAACGGCAGCAGCTCGAACACCTTCGCGTAGTTGTCCCAGCGCCCCTCGGGCAGCAGCGACGGCGGCACCCGGGTCGCGGAGCTGAGCGTCTTGAGCGAGGTGATCACCTGCCAGGCGAACGGCGCCACCATCGCCAGGGAGGAGGCGATGAGCACCGCGTGCACCCCGAGCGGCCCGCGTCTAGACATAGTGCACCCACCTGCGCTGGAGCCGGAACTGCAGGATCGTCAGCGCCGCGATGAGCACGAGCAGCGCGATCACGACGGCGGCCGCGTAGCCGCGGTCGTTGGTGACGAAGGCCCGCTCGTAGAAGAGCTGCACGACGGTCTGCAGCCGCCCGTAGGCCGGGTTGGCCCGCGCCGCCTGCCCCGACCCGGTCATGACGAAGACCAGGTCGAACAGTTGCAGCGAGCCGATCACCGAGACGATGGAGATGAAGAACGCGGTCGGCGACAGCAGCGGCAGCGTGATCGAGAAGAACTGCCGGACGCGGCCCGCCCCGTCCAGCGCGGCGGCCTCGTACGTCTCCTTGGGGATGGCCTGCATCCCGGCGAGGAAGATGATGAGGTTGTAGCCGACGCTGCTCCAGACGCCCACGACGACCAGCGCGTACAACGCGGTGTCCGGGTCGGCGATCCAGTTGGGGCCGTCGAGGCCGACGACCGCGAGCACCTGGTTGACCAGGCCGTAGTCGCCGTTGTAGAGCCAGCGCCACAACATCGCGACCGCGACCGGCATGGTCACCACGGGCAGGAAGAACGCCGTCCGGTAGATCCCGGCGCCGCGCAGCCCCGGCACGTTCATCAGCGCGGCGAACACGATGGCGAGCGGGATGCCGAGCAGGCCGAGCACGGTGTAGGTGACCGTGTTGACCACCGCCTGGCGCACCTCGGGGTCGGCGGCGAGGCGGGCGTAGTTCTCCAGCCCGACCCACGTGTGCCCGCCGAACACCCCCCACTCGGTGAAGGAGAAGTACGCGGTCTGCAGCACCGGCCACAGGTAGAAGACCGCGAGCCCGAGTCCCGTGGGGGCGATGAACGCGTACCCCCACAGGGCCTCGCTCCTCGGCTTGCGCGTGCTCACGTCACTCCTTGGCCAGCAGGTCGTTCATCCCGGCCGCGAGGTCGGCGGCGGCCTTCTCGACGGGCACCTCGCCGGTCCACGCCTTGGTCAGGTGGGTGAGCTCCTGCTCCTGCCAGGCGGCGGTGTTCTTGGAGACGGGGTACGGCACCGCGTATGCGACCGCGTCCAGGAAGACCTTCAGCTTCAGCTCGGGGTGGGCGGCCACCCAGTCGTTCTGCGTGCCGTTGTAGGCCGGGATCGGGCCCTTCTTGCCGAGGATGTCGGCGGCCTGCTTCGAGCCGAGGAACTTGACGAACTCCCACGCCTCGGCCGGGTGCTCGGTCTTGGCGGACATCACGTTGGCCACGCCGTGGATGATGGTGGCCTGCTTCTCGCCCTTGGGCAGCGGGGCGACGTCCACCTTGTCCTTGGTGTAGTCGTTCTTGGTGAACTCGGCGACGTCCCAGGAGCCGCCCCAGTACATCGCGAGCTTGCCGGCCTCGAACAGTTGCAGCGGCGCGGTGTCGGTCATGGTCTTGAGGTCGGGCGAGTGCCCGGCGGCGATGAGATCGGTCCAGAAACGCAGGCCCTCGATGGTCTTGGGGTCGTCGTAGCCGGACTTCTTGCCGTCCGGCGAGATCACGTGGCCGCCGGCCTGGTAGATGGTGTTGTACTGGTATTCCTGGAAACTCGTGAGCTGCGCGCCGATGGCGTGGACGCCCTTGGCGGGGTCGGTGAGCTTGGCGGCGGCCTTCTTGAAGTCGTCCCAGGTCCAGTCGTCGGCGGGGTAGTCGACCTTGGCCGCGTCGAAGAGCTGCTTGTTGTACCAGACGCCGACCGTGTCCATGTCCTTGGGCAGGCCGTACAGCTTGCCCTCGTAGGTGTAGAGGTCGACCAGCGCCTTGGGGTAGACGGAGGAGTCGACCTGCTCCTCGATCGGCTTGATGACGCCGTTGGAGGCGTAGAGCTGGAAGTTGGGGCCGTTCATCCAGAAGACGTCGGGCGCGGCGCCGCCGCTGACGGCGGCCTTGAGCTTGGTCCAGTAGTCGGCCCAGGGGGTGAGCTGGACGTTCACGGTGATGTTCGGATGCGTCCTGGTGAACTCGGCGGCCAGTTCCCGCATCGCGTCCTGCTGGGTCGCGTCCCAGACGCCGTACGACAGCGTCACCTTCCCCTGAGCCTGAGCGCCCGTGCCGGCCTGCTCACCACCCGCGCAGGCGGAGGCGAGCAGCGCCGTGCATAGGAGCGCCACGGCGTTCCGTGCCGACTTCCACATCTCCCAGTCCTCTCCTCGAACGTGGGAGTAATCATGGAGTCCACGATAATTTTCTTCAAGGGCCGCTGTGTTACAGATGGCTCACGAGCGGTGTGCGGCCGTCGAGCACGCGCTCCTCGACGTGGTCGAGCGCCAGCCGCACCGCCCCGAGCACCACGGCCTCGTCGCCGAGCGCCGACATGCGCACCTCCGGGGTGCGGATGCACCAGCGGTCGAGCTCGCGCCGCAGCGGCTCGATGAGCACGTCGGCCGAGCGCGAGTAGCCGCCGCCGACCACGACCATCTGCGGATCCAGCGCCAGGACCAGCGCGGACGCGCCGAGCGCGAGGTCCCTGACGTAGCGGCGCACGGCGGTGACCGCCGCCCGGTCGCCCGCCCTGGCCGCGGCGAACACGTCGCCGGCCTCCCCGCCCGCGGCCTTGACCAGGTGTTCCTGGGCGCGGATCCAGCCGAGCGCGGGCAGCGCGCCGATCTCCCCCGAGGCGCCCGCGAAACCCCGGTGCAGCTTGCCGTCGATCACCAGGCCCGCGCCGGTGCGCAGGCCGGCCAGCAGGAACACCATGTCCTTGGCGTAGCGGGCCACGCCGCGCCAGCACTCGGCGAGCGCCGCGAGCTTGCTGTCGTTCTCCACCAGGACGGAGGCGGGGGCCAGCCGGCGCACGTGCGCGGCCAGGTCGACGCCGGTCCACTCGGGCAGCGCCTCCGACAGCATGACCTTGCCCGCGCCGTCCACCAGGCCGGTGGTGCCCACGCCCGACGCCCACACGTCCGCGCCGGTCAGCCCGGCCTGCTCCAGGCAGGTCAGCACGGCCCGGTCCACCGCCTCCAGCCGCTCGGCGCGGCCCATCTCCGGCGAGACGGCGACCCGGGCGGCGGACGCGACGTCGCCGTCCAGGTCGGCGAGCGTGGCGCGGACGTTGTGCCCGCCGATGTCGAGACCGAGCACCCGGCCGGCCTCGGCGCGGAAGCGGTAGCGGCGGGCCGGGCGGCCCACGCCGCCGGGCGCCGGCTCCGCCTCGGCCAGCCAGCCCTTCCGCAGCAGCTCGCGGGCCACGTCCTCGGTGGAGGCGCGCGACAGGCCGGTGCGTTTGGCCAGCTCGGTGAGCGTCAGCGGCGGCCGCCCCTGCAGCGCCCTGATCACGGCGAGCGCGTTGAGCTGCCTGAGCCGCGACAGGTCGCCGCCGCTCACGTCCTCGGCCATCGGACCCCCTTGCCGTCGACTATCCAGACCCGAATAATGATGGTCTCCATTGAATTTATCGGGGAAGGTTCCATGACTGAGGTGACTCTAGCCGTCGTGGGCGGCGGCCTGCGAGGGCTTACCTACGCGCGCCGCGCGCACGCCACGGGCGCGGGGCGCGTGGTGGCGGTGGCCGAGCCCGACCTGGAGCGGCGCGCCGCGTTCGCGGCGGAGTTCGGCCTGGAGCCAGGGCAGGCGCACGCGGACTGGACGGAGCTCGTGGCGGCCGGACGGGTGGCCGACGCCGCGGTCGTGGCCACCCAGGACCAGCTGCACACCGGGCCCGCGGTCGCGCTGGCGGACCTCGGTTACCACATTCTCCTGGAGAAGCCGATGGCGACGAGCGAGCCCGAGGCGACCGAGATCGCCGAGGCCGCCCGCCGCAACGGCATCATGCTGGCGGTCTGCCACGTGCTGCGCTACACGCCGTACACGCGGGCGGTCAGGAAACTGCTGGACGAGGGGCGGATCGGGCGGCTGATCGGCGCGCAGCACCTGGAGCCGGTGGGGTGGTGGCACCAGGCGCACTCGTTCGTCCGCGGGCACTGGCGGCGGCAGGACACCTCGGCGCCGATGCTGCTCGCCAAGGCCTGCCACGACGTGGACTGGCTGGTGCACCTGTTCGGCAGGCCGCCGGCGCGGGTGTCGTCGTTCGGCTCGCTGTCGCACTTCCGTCCCGAGGAGCGGCCCGAAGGGGCGGCGGACCGGTGCCTGGACTGCCCGCTGGAGCCGTCCTGCCCGTACTCGGCGCCGCGGCTCTACCTCGGCTGCCTCGGGGACCCCGACCGGGAGTTCTGGCCGCTGTCGGCGGTCACGCCCGGCCGTACGGAGGAGGCGGTGCGGGAGGCGCTGCGCACCGGGCCGTACGGGCGGTGCGTGTACGCCTGCGACAACGACGTCGTGGACCACCAGGAGGTGACGATGGAGTTCGACGACGGCGCGACGTGCTCGTTCACGATGAGCGCGTTCACGCCCGTGGAGCACCGCCGCACCCGCCTGTTCGGCACCCACGGCTACATCGAGGGCGACGGGCGCACGCTGCGCGTGGTCGACTTCCGCACCGGCGGCGAGGAGAGCGTCGACACGGGCGGCCCGGCGGGCTCGTCGGCGGCGGACGGGCACGGCGGCGGCGACGAAGGGCTGGCCGACGCCTTCCTCGCCGCCGTCGCCGCGGGCGATCCGTCCCTGCTGAGCACCGACGGCGCCGAGAGCCTGATGACGCACCGGGTGGTGTGGGCGGCCGAGCGGGCCCGCCGCACCGGCACGGTCGTCACGCTCTGAGCGCCCCTATCCGTACATCTCCTTGAGCGGGGCCTTGAGCAGCTTTCCCGCCGCGTTCTTGGGCAGCTCGGGCACGATCTGGAGATATTTCGGGATCTTGTAGCGGGCTAACCGCCCGTCCAGGTGCCGGAGCAGGTCGCCCGGCTCGGCCGCCGCGCCCGGCCGCGGCACGACGAGCGCCTTGCCCACCTCGCCCCAGCGCTCGTCGGGCACGCCGATCACCGCGCACTCGGCGACCGCGGGATGGCCGTAGAGCACGCTCTCGACCTCGGCGGGGTAGATGTTCTCGCCGCCGGAGATGATCACATCCTTGATGCGGTCGGAGATGCGCACATAGCCGTCCTCGTCGGCGATCCCGACGTCGCCGGAGCGGAACCAGCCGTCCGCGTCGAGCACCTCCGCGCTCTCCTCGGGGCGGCGCCAGTAGCCCGGCATGACGTTGGGGCCCTCGACGTACACCTCGCCGGGCTCGCCCGGGGCGGCGGGCGAGCCGTCGGGCGCGACGAGACGGACGTCGGAGAAGAAGCACGGCACCCCGGCGCTCCCCGCCTTCTCGACCGAGCGCTCGGCCCCGAGGAACAGCGCGCCGGGCGCGGTCTCGGTCATGCCGTAGCCCTGGAGGAACGTCAGCCCGCGCTCCTGGTAGGCCCGGATCAGCGGCAGCGGCACCGGCGCGCCGCCGCACAGCAGGTGGCGCAGGCTCGACAGGTCGGCCCCGGCCCAGCGCGGCGAGCGCGTGAGCATGCCGAACATCGACGGCACCCCGAACATCACCGTCACCCGCTCGCGCTCGACCAGCTCGAACGTGCGCTCCACGTCGAACGACGGCTCCAGGACGCACCGGCCGCCCTTGAGCACGGTCGGGACCAGCGTCTGCGCCAGCGCCGCGATGTGGAACAGCGGCGCGCTGACCAGCGTCACCTCGTCGGCCCCGAGCGGCACGTCGACCAGCAGGTTGACCGCGTTCCAGGTGAGGTTGCCGTGGGTGAGCATGGCGCCCTTGGGGCGGCCGGTGGTGCCCGAGGTGTACATGATCAGGCAGACGTCGCCGCGGCTCACCGGCTCGTCGATCGGCGCGGCCGAGCCGGCGGTGAGCAGGTCCTCGTACGCCGCCGCCGGCACGTGCCGGCCGGGCAGCCCGTCGCCGTCACGGCCCGCGCCCAGCAGCAGCACGGCCGGGGCGGCGTCCTCCAGGACGAAGCGCAGCTCGGGGGCGGCCAGGCGGGTGTTGAGCGGCACGAACACCGCCCCGAGCAGGCCCGCCGCACAGAACGTCTCGACCAGCGCGGGCTCGTTGGGCCCGAGGTAGGCGACCCGGTCGCCGCGCCGCACGCCGAGCTCGCCCGCCAGGGCGGAGGCCAGCCGGTAGGCGCGGTCGCGCAGCTCGCCGTAGGTGCGGTCGCGTCCCTGGAACGACAGCGCGACCCGGTCGGGCGTCATCCTGGCCCTGCGCGCCGGCCACGAGCCAATCCCCTGATTCCGCATCGGGCCTCCTCAGCCTCAAGTTAGGCCACGATGTGATCGCTGTCACCGTCCCGCCCGCGATCGAGGCCCGCCAGGGAGTCGTCGGGGACGGTGTCGAGCAGCCGCTCCGCGACGGCCGCCGCCTCCGGCCTGAACCGCTCGTGCAGCGCGTGGCAGACCCGCTGGGCCTGCTCCGCCGGCCAGTCGCCGGGCAGGTGACGCAGCGGCAGCCGGGGGTCGGTCCTGATGATCTGCAGCCAGCCGGTCAGCAGCGTCAGCGAGCGGGCCAGGTTGTCGGGTGCCTCCGGCGCGGGATCGGGCCGGTCCCAGCGGCGCAGGAACTCCCGGTAGCGGCGGCCCAGGCCCTCCAGGTCGTACGCCTCCCGCACCAGCGCCTGCATGTCCGTGGGGCGGCGCGGCTCGGCGGCGAACACCTTGACGTTCGCGCCCAGGTCGGCGCGCAGGTCGTCGATCACCTCCGTCACGTCCACCTCGCCGGGGGCGATCCACAGGCCGTTCTGCAGCGGGCCGAAGCCGGACCAGACGAGCCGGGAGCGCAGCTCGTGCCGCTGCCGTTGCCACGACTCGGGCAGCGAGAAGCCGATCAGCGTCCAGCGGTCCTCGGCGGCGTCGTTGACGACCCCGCTGTGCCAGATGCGCCGCTCGCCGTCCCTCAGCACCTCGTCGCTGGTGGGCGTGAGCCCGAAGTACATGCGCCGGCCGGAGCGGCGGCGGCGCAGCAGGCCGCGCCGGACCATGCGGGTCAGGGTCGAGCGGGTGGCCTCCTCCGAGATGCCGACCTTGGCGAACGCCTCGATGAAGCTGCGTGAGGAGACGCAGATCCCGCGCCGGTACACGTGATCCCCCAGGAAGGTGAGCATCACCGACTGAGGCCGCATGGACCCCTCCCCCACATCTTGGGCACTCTCTTGACAGCCGTAATGTACCTGCCTACATTCAGGGCCACATCGCAGTCAGGAGGCCCTGAATGCGCAAGTTGCTGCCCGCCCTGGTGGGCGTGGTCCTGGCCGTGACCGCCTGCGGCTCCGGCGGCTCCGGCTCCGGCGGCGGCGGCGGGGATCCGATCAAGGTGGGGCTCATCGTCTCGCTCACCGGCAACTACACGCCGCTGGGCAGCGAGGACAAGAAGGCGGTCGAGCTCGCGGTCGAGCAGGTCAACGCGGCCGGCGGGCTGCTCGGGCGCACGGTGGAGCTGGTCACCCGCGACGACAAGACCGCCCCGGACCAGGGCATCGTTGCCTACAACCAGATCAAGGGCGACATCGACGCGCTGATCGGGCCGGTCTTCTCCAACGCGGCGCTCGCGGTCGAGCCGCTCGCGCAGCGCGACAGGATGCCGTACCTGTCGCTCGCGCCCGCGCAGGAGCAGGTCGAGCCGATCAAGTCGTACGTCTTCGTCACCCCCGCCCTGTCCAGCATGTACGCCGAGCGCTACCTGCAGTACATCCAGGCCGAGGGCATCAAGACGATCGCGGTCGCCTGGGACTCCAAGAGCGCGTACTCGGTCTCCGGGCACCAGGCCATGACCGCACTCGCCGGCAAGTACGGCGTCACGATCGCCGTGGACGAGCCGTACGAGACCACGAACTCCGACTTCAGCGCCCTGTTCCAGCACGTGCGCGACTCCCGCGCCGAGGCGCTGGTGTTCTGGGGCTCCGGCGCGCCCGGCGTGACCGCGGCCAAGCAGTACGTCGCCTCCGGGCTCAAGACGCCGCTGTTCCTGACCGCGTCCCAGGCCAGCAAGCTGTGGCTGGAGCCGATGGGCGCCGCGGCCGAGGGCATGACCGTGCAGAGCGCGATCGGCGTCATCGGCGAGCACCTTCCGGCCGGCAAGCAGAAGCAGGTCATCGAGCGGATGGCGGGGCCGTACCGGCAGAAGCACGGCTATCCGCCGCCGCAGTTCGCCCAGGACGGCTACAGCGCGAGCCTGCTGCTGTTCGAGGCGATCAGGAAGGCGAACAGCACCGACAAGGAGAAGGTGCGGCAGGCGCTGGAGTCGATGGACCTGGTCACGCCGAACGGCCGCTTCCGCTACTCCGCCACCGACCACTCCGGGCTCTCCCCCGAGTACATCTCCGTCAACACGGTCAAGAACGGCACGTTCGTCCCGACCCCGTGGGCGGCCGAGCAACTGGCCAAGACCGTCAGCGCGCTGGGGTAACGGGTGCTGGCCGTCCAGGGGGTCTCCCGTTCCTTCGGGGGCGTCTACGCCGTCCGCGACGTCACCCTCGACGTCGCGGACGGCGAGGTCTGCGCCGTCATCGGCCCGAACGGCGCCGGCAAGTCCACGCTGTTCAACCTCATCACCGGCCACCTGGCAGCCGAGCGGGGCGAGATCTCGTTCCTCGGCCGCCGGGTGGACCGGCTCGCCCCGCACCGGCGGGCGCGGCTCGGCATGTCGATCGTCTTCCAGGCGGCCCGCGTCTTCCGCGGCATGACCGTGCGCGAGAACGTCATGGTCGGCCTGCACGGCGGCACCTCGGCCGGGTTCGTCGCGGCGGCGCTGCGGCTGCCCCGCCACCGGCGCGACGAGCGCGAGATCGCCGCGCGGGCCGACGCCGCGCTGGAGCGGGTCGGCCTGGCCGCATGGGCGGACCGGCCCGCCGACCGGCTGCCGATCGGGCAGCAGCGGGCGCTCCAGCTCGCCCGCGCGTTGTGCGCCCGGCCCCGGCTGCTGCTGCTCGACGAGCCCGCCTCCGGGCTGCGCGGCCAGGAGCGCGAGCGCCTGGCGGAGCTGGTGGAGGAGCTGCGCGCGGACGGCCTGACGATCCTGCTGGTCGAGCACGACGTGGCGTTCGTGACCCGGCTCGCCGACCGGATCGTGGTGCTCGACCTCGGCCGGGTCATCGCCGACGGCCCGCCCGCCGAGGTCAGGAACGACCCGCTCGTCCTCGCCGCCTACCTGGGACAGAGCGCATGATGATCGAGGTGACGGACCTCGTCGTCGCGTACGGCGCCGCGACCGCGCTCGACCACGTCACGCTCAGCGTCGCCGAGGGCGAGATGGTCGCCCTGCTCGGCCCGAACGGGGCGGGCAAGTCCACCCTCGCGAACGCCCTCGCCGGGCTGCTGCGCCCCGCCTCCGGCACGGTCACGGTCCGCGGCCGGCTCGCGCTGATCCCCGAGGGACGCCAGCTCTTCCCCGACCTGTCGGTCGCCGACAACCTGGCGCTCGGCGGCTGGCGCTCCGGCGACCGCGACCCGTCCGCCGTCTACGACGTGCTCCCCCGGCTGGCCGAGCTGGCGGACCGGCGGGCCGGCGTGCTGTCGGGCGGCGAGCAGCAGATGGTGGCGTTCGGGCGGGCCCTCATGTCCCGGCCCGACGT
Source organism: Nonomuraea sp. LP-02 (assembly GCF_036289125.1). NCBI lineage: Bacteria > Bacillati > Actinomycetota > Actinomycetes > Streptosporangiales > Streptosporangiaceae > Nonomuraea > Nonomuraea sp. LP-02. The sequence goes on from NZ_JAXCLK010000001.1 coordinate 3,957,523, forward strand.
GCTGGTCGTGGACGAGCTGTCGCTCGGCCTCGCCCCGAACGTGACCGCCGGCCTCGCCCGGCACCTGGCCGAGCTCAACCGCACGCGCGGACTCGCGGTGCTGCTCATCGAGCAGAACGCCCGGCTGGCCTTCGAGCTGTGCCGGCGGGCGTACGTGCTGGAGTCCGGCCGGATGGTCACCGAGGGCGAGTCGGCCGCGCTCGCCGGCGACCCGCGCGTCGCCGGCGCCTACCTGGGCGGGGCGATCACGTGAGCGCGTTCCTCACCTACCTGCTGAACGGCCTCGCGGTCGGATGCGCGATCGCGCTCATCGCCAGCGGCCTGGTCGTCATCCACCGGGTGACCGGGGTGGTGAACTTCGCGCAGGGGACGTTCGCGGTGGTGGCGGGGCTGTGCGCGTCCTCGCTGCTCGGGCCCGGCCTCCCGCACGGCGCGAGCGAGCTCGCCGCCGTGCTCGCGGCGGCCGTCGCCGGGCTGCTGACCGGCCTCGCCGCCATCGGGCGGCCGGGGACCACGCCGTTGTCGTCGCTCATCGTCACGCTGGGCGTGGGCGTGCTGGCGTACGCGGTGGAGATCGTGCTCTGGGGCGACCAGCCGCGCTCCGCGCCCGGCCTCGCCGGGTCCGTCACCGTCGCCGGGGCGCGGATCCAGACCCAGCACCTGCTGGTGATCGCGGTGACGGCGGTGGCCTTCGCCGCGCTCGCGCTGTTCTTCGGCCGGACATACCTCGGCAAGGCGCTCACCGCCTGCGCCTCCAACCCGTACGCCGCCCGCGTCGTCGGCATCGACGTGCGCCGGATGGGGCTGCTCGCGTTCGCGCTGGGCGGGCTGCTCGGCGGCCTCGCCGGGGTGCTGGTGACGCCGATGCGGCCGATCTCGTTCGACACCGACGTCACGCTCATCGTCAACGGCTTCGCCGCCGCCGTGTTCGGCGCGCTGACCCGGCCGGTGATCACGCTGGCGGGCGCGCTGCTGCTGGGCGTGGCCGAGACCATGGCCGCCGGCTACGGCTACGGCTCCCACCAGTTGGAGATCGCCCTCGGGTTGATGCTCGTCGTCATGATCGTGCAGGCCGGCCGCCGGCCGGTGATCTCCCAGGAGCTGACATGACCTTCCGACGGGCCTTGGGGGCGCTGGCCGCCGCCGTCACCCTCGCGCTGCCGGCCGTGCTCGACGACAGCGCACTCGCCGTGTACGTCCTGCTCGGCCTGGCCGCCATGGTCACGGTCGGGGTGTCGCTGCTCATGGGGTACGCCGGGCAGGTCTCGCTCGGGCAGGGCGCCTTCTACGGCCTCGGGGCGTACACGGCCGCGCTGCTCGCGCTGAACGGCCTGCCGCCGCTGCTCGGCCTGCTCGCCGCGCCCGTGGCGGCCGCCGCGTTCGCCCTCGTCGTCGGCCTCCCGCTGCTGCGCCTGCGCGGCCACCACCTGGCCTTCGCCACGCTCGCCATGCAGCTCATCCTGCTCTCCCTCGCCGGGCAGCTCGCCTTCACCGGCGGGGACATCGGCCTGCAGGCCATCCCGCCGTTCTCCGCCTGGTCGTTCGAGGCGAGCGGGGTCACCGCGTACGCGTATTTGACGTGGGCCGGGCTGGCGCTCGTCATGCTGGTCACGCGGAACGTCATCGCCTCCCGCCCCGGCCGCGCCCTGCGCGCCCTGGCCACCAGCGAGACCGCCGCCGCCTCGTCCGGCATCCCGGTAGGCCGCTACAAACTCGCCGTCCTCGCCCTGTCCGCCGCCTTCGCCGGACTCGCCGGGGGCATCTACTGCTTCTACACCGGGTACGTGGCGCCGGGCTCGTTCCCGGTGCTGATCTCGATCCAGTACATCGTCATGGCCGTGGTCGGCGGGCTCGGCACGATCTGGGGGGCGGTCGTGGGGGCGGCCGCCATCACCCTCCTCGTCCAGGGGCTGGACCGGCTCGCGAACCTGCCGGGCATGCCGTCGTACGCGCCGGGCGTGCTGTCGTACGCGGTGTACGCCCTCGTCCTGATCGCCGTGGTGCTCTTCCTGCCGAACGGCCTCGTACCGGCGATCAAGAGGCTGCTGTCCAGGGAACGGTCCACAGGAGCCCGCTGACCTGGCACTCCGCGTTTCTCGTCATACTGCACGACTACTCGGTAGTCTTCCGGTATGACTTCCGACATGACCACGATCAAGGTGCCCAAGGTGGTACGCGACCGGCTCAACGCCATCGCCGACGAACGCGGCCGGGGCACCACCCTGGCCGCCGTGCTGACCGAGTTGCTCGACCAGCACGAGACCGAGAAGACCCGTGCCCGGCTGGCCTACCAGGAGGTCCTTGCCCACGCCGAGGAGGACGCCGAGGCCATGACCCAGGCCGAGCGCCGGACCGAGCGGGCGATCCGGATCCTGCGCGCCCGCGAGGCCGGCCGGTGATCCCGTTCGGCTACGTGCTGGACGACACCGTCCTGATCGAGCTGGGCCGCCGGGACCTCGGCCTGCACCGGCTCATCGTCTCCTTTGACCGCGCCCACGTACGCACCAGCGTGCCCGTCATCGCCTTCGCCGCCGCCGAGGCCGCACTGTCGCCCGACCAGCGACTGGTCCTCCGCGGCCTGACCGACGTCCTGGAGCACCTGTCCCTGGAGCCGGTCGCGGCGCACACAGAGGCCGTACGGCTGGCCGAGGTGACGGCTCGTATGGAACAACCGGCCGACATGGCCGCCGCCCACGTGATCGCGGTCTCCCAGCACCTCGACCGGCCCGTCCTCACCGCCGACGCGGGCCGCTGGGACACCGTCAAGGCGCACCTGCCGTGGCGGGTCGATCTGGTCGAGGTCGCCGACCTGAACTGATCCGCGCAGCCGTAACTAGCAGGTCACGCCGGAGAAGATGCGCACGGCCTCCTGCGTGCTGGGTCCGCGGCGGCTCTCACCGGGGTAGAGCCACACATCCGGGTATTCGACGTCCCGTGTCTGGACATCGGCGGCGATGAGATCCTGATGGCCGTCGCCGTCCCAGTCCGCGACCTTGCAGGGCCAGCGACCGTACCGCCAGTTCCACCCGTCGCTGAGCTTGGCGGGTTTCTGCCCGCTGAGCCCGCGCACGCTCTCACCGGGGTAGAGCCACAGGATTTCGGTGCCGTCCTGCCAGAGCAGCAGATCCTGGTGACCGTCGTGGTCCCAGTCCGCGACATCTTGCAGGTTGTGGTCCTGGAGACCGGTGCCGATCAGCACCCACCCCGGCGCACTGTGAGCGCGCTTCCCGTTGCCGGGGATCATGTACACGTCCCACGACTTCACGTTCTGGACGATGAGGTCCTGAAAGCCGTCGCGGTCCCAATCGGCAAGAGCTCTGAGTGAGTAGCCGACGCCACCGTCGTTGATCTTCACAGGAGGCGTCATCGCCGTCTTGCCGTCGCCGGGATACAGGTAGAACTCATCCCCGTACCGGACGACCAGATCCTGGTGGCCGTCTCCGTCCCAGTCGCCGACCGCGCTCACGATCATGTTCCAGGGCCACCCCCACGCTACGGTGGCGGGCAGCTTGTAACTCCAGCCGCGCGTGCCGATGCCGGGATACACCTGTACTTCCGGCTCGGAGGCCCTGCGGGCGATCAGATCCTGGTGACCGTCACCGTCCCAGTCCTCGACGCCTACCAGCCACGCCACGGCTTCGGCGTGTGCGGGATACGGATGCACCAGAACGGTGACCGCCAGGAGGACGGCCGCCATGACGCGCTTGTACTGCGTACCGCGTCGCCTCATGTGATCGGCCCTTCCGCCATCGCTTCGCACCGTCGTCCCCAGGACTCACGATGAGGCGAAGAAGGCGTGAACGCCAGCCCTTTATGGGGCGTCATACACACGAACTGCACGCCCACCCCCAAAGGACTACAAGTGCGCCTCGTCGCCCCTCTGGCCGCCTTGGTGGCCGCCGCCGCTCTCACGCCGGCTGCTCCCGCTCAGGCCGCCGCCCCCACGGTGAAGATCTCCCGGATCTGGTACGACTCGCCCGGCTCACCGGACTTCGGCGCGAACAGCAGCCTCAACGGCGAGTACGTACAGATCAGGAACACCGGCCGGAGCGCGGTCAAACTCAGCGGCTGGACCGTCCGCGACGAGACGGCACGAGCGGACCACGTCTACACGTTCGGCGATTTCACTCTCAGGGCCGGCAAGACCGTCACCCTGCGGACCGGCAGGGGCCGCGACACCTCCACCCCGCTGTACTGGGGCAGGAGCGGCGGCACCCTCGCCTACATCTGGAACCAGGTCAAGGACACCGGATATCTCCGCAACGCCCGGGGGCAGCTCGTCCACAAGTGCTCGTACAACAGCAGCCGCCACGCCTACAAGGACTGCTGAGGCGGTGAGGTACCGGGCGCGAGATCCGGAGTGATGGTCCACGGGATCTCTTGGTTGTCCGGTCGGTCGAGCGTGAGCGCCAGGTGGGCGCAACGGCGACCTTGCTCTCGCAGAGGGTTCGTGACGGACGTGATGCCGAGCCGCCGGCCGTCCGGTGAGGCGTCCCAGCCGAGGTAGGCGACGTCCGGGTGGGTCTCCTGGAGGGCCTGGCGGGCCCCTAGGGCGAGCTCGTCGCTCATGGCGATGACGAGCGCGTCGGGAGCGAGCTGAGGGGCGAGTTCTCGCGCTGCCGCGAGGCCGTCTCGCCGGGTGTTGCGAGCCACGACCGCGATCGGTGTACTGGTCCAGCTCAACCCGGCCTGTTCGATGGCGGCGCGATAGCCACGCAGACGCGCGTCCGTCACGGGGAACGGCGCGCGCGTCCGCAGATCCGCGCCGGTCGTCACCACGTGCTCACGGTGACGATCGAGAGGGAACGAGATCACGACGGGCGTCCGGCCTTCAGTCAGCCCCCGGGAGGCGATCGCGAGCGCGGCCCGGTAGTCGTCCTGGGTGACGCACGTGATCCCCTCGCGTTGTGGACCGCCCTGGATGACAGCGGGGCGGGGATCGCCGGCAACCGCCGCCAGCACCGGGTCGTCCTCCGTGGTCGTCCACAGCACGAAGCCGTCGACTGCCGCGGACAGCACACGACCGACGTCGGCGGCGTCGCCCCTCGTCGGGATGAAGGTGAGGCCCTGGCCTTCCTCGACGCAGACCTCCGCGACGCCGGCCAGGAACTGCGCCGCCTGGGGATCGTCGAAGGCGTACGCCAGATGCTCGCCGAACACCACCCCGATCTGATGCGTTCGACCGGATTTCAGCGCGCGGCCCACGGCGTCGGGGAGATACCCCAGCTCGCTGGCCGCGCGGTGCACGCGGTCGCGGGTGGCAGCCGCGACCCGCGCCGGCCGGTTGAAAGCGTAGGAGGCGGTCATCGGGGACACACCAGCACGAGCCGCCACATCCTTCAGCGTCACGCGTCTGCGGTTCGTCGGCACGCGGCCATTCTATTTGTGTAGCGTTACACAGATGCAGACCACGACAACTCGCCCCGCGACCCTGCTCCATGCGGCGCCTTTCATAGGCTTCGCCGGATTCGGCGCCTTCTGGGGCGTGTGGGGTGCCACACTGCCCCTGCTGCGAGCCCAAGCCGGCGTGAGCGATGCGGAATTCGGCGTCGTCCTGCTCTTCGTGGGTGCCGGCGCTCTGCCCGCCATGCTGGTGACCGGGCGGCTCGTCGACGCGTTGGGGCTGCGTGTCGCCGGAGCGCTCCTCGCGCTGCTGGGCGTCATGGGTGTCGTACTTTCCGCCGCCTCGGTGAACTATGCCGCGTTGTGCCTGGGTGTCCTCTTGGTGGGAGCCGGCTCGGGAGCGGCTGACGTGGCGATCAACACGTTGGCGGCGACGGTCGAACAGCGGACCGGACGCCCCGTCGTAGCCCGCTCGCACGCGGCGTTCTCCGCCACGGTGGCGGTCTCGAGCCTGGGCGCCGGTGCGCTCACCGGCATGGCGCACAGCCTGCTCGTGAACTTTGCCGCGGGCGCCGTGGCCGTCGTGACCCTCGGTCTGGCCGTCGTCGCCGCCACGCGCTCGGCCCCTGCTCAGAACGCTGTCGAGCCTGGCGGGCAGCAGGTTCCCGCGCACGCCGGTGGTGTCGGGCGGTGGGCCGCCCTGGGCGTCATCGGTGCCATCGGCGCCTTGGGGTTCGCATCGGAGAACGCCTATCAGTCCTGGAGCGCTGTCCTCCTGACCGACGCGTTCACGGCTTCGCCCGCGTTGGCCGCCGTCGCGCCGGCGGCATTCGCCACAACCGCCGCGCTGGCGCGTTTCGCCGCTGCCGCGATCACGTTGCGACGCCCGCTCGTCAGTCTTGTCGCGGCATGCGTGATCGCTACGACTGGAGGGGCGCTGACGGCGTCCGCCACCACGTTGCCGCTCGCCTTGGCGGGTGTCATCGCCGCCTCCGCAGGCACGTCGGTGCTCTTTCCCACCTTGCTGTCCTACGGTCTTCGACCCGTCTCCGACGAGTTACGGGGACGAGCCACGTCTGCCATCTCCACGGTCGCCTATCTCGGCTATCTCGCCGGCCCCGCCTACTTCGGCCTGCTCGCTGAGGCCACCGGCGTGCAAGAGGCGTTTCTCGGTATCGCTGCGCTCACTGCCGTGCTGCTGGCGGCGATCCCAGCACTGCCGGCACTCAAGCGATCCGTACCGCGCGATCCCCCGCATCACCGGTCTTCTGACGGGGGCCCTTTCAGAGATGACATCTCCGGGTAACACTGGTGGGCGTGTCATCGGGCCACGATCATCCGCGCCTGCCCATGCCCATGCCCCTGCTGCGCGGGCGCGGCGACGAGGAGAGCGCGCTGCTGCGGCTGCTGGACGACGCCCGCGACGGGCGGGGCGGCGCGCTGCTGCTGACGGGCGTGGCGGGCATCGGCAAGACGGCGCTGCTCGATCTGGCCGTGGTCCGCGCGACGCCCGATTTCCTGGTGCTGCGGGTGTCCGGCGTGGCGGCGGAGTCGCGGCTGCCGTACGCGGGGCTGCACGGCCTGCTCGGCCCGATCGCCGGAGCGGCGGACGTGCTTCCCGAGGCGCAGGTCCGTGCTCTGCGGGAGGCGCTGGAGTCCGGTACGACGGCTCCCGGCCTGGTGCTGCCCGCCGCCGTGCTCGGTCTGCTGTCGGCGGTCGCCGCCGACGGCAGGCCGGTGCTCGCCTGCGTGGACGACGTGGACCGCCTCGACCCGGCCAGCAGGGACGCGCTCGCGTTCGCGGCCCGCCGCCTGGGACAGGCACGCGTCGCCCTGCTGTTCGCCGCCCGGTCCCCGTCCGGGCTCGACGGCGTGCCGGCGCGGGCCGTCGGAGGGCTCGGGCAGGAGGCCGTACGGGAGCTGGCCGCCGACCTGACCCCGGAGCGGCGGCTGCCGGAGGATCTGGTGGCGGCACTCGACGCCGTCGCCCGCGGCAACCCGCTCGCGCTCACCGAGCTCATCGGCTCGCTCACCCCCGACCAGCTCGCCGGGGCCGCCGCCCCGCCCACGACGCTCCCCCGAAGCGGCCGGCTGTGGCGTGAGCACGCCGCGCTGCTCGCCGCGCTCCCCCGCGAGACCCGCCGGCTGCTGCTCCTGATCGCCGCCGACCCCGCCCTGGACGTGGCCACCCTCCTCCGGGCCGCCCGCCCCGCCTGCGCGCTGACCGCGCTCGAACCGGCCGAGCAGGCCGGCGTCCTGCTCGCCGTCGGCGACCGGTACGCCTTCCGCGACCCGGCCGTGCGAGCCGTGGCCTATCAGGACGCCTCGCTGTCCGAGCGCCGGCACGCTCACCACCTTCTCGCCACCCTGCTCACCGCGCCCCCAGCCCGCCACCGCCGCAGCCGCCTGGACGCCACCGGCGAATCCCCCGGGACGCGGCTGCGACGGGCCTGGCACCGGTCGTGGGCGCTGGACGCCCCGGCCGCGCGCGTCGCCGACGACCTGGCCGCCGCCGCCCTGGGCGCGCGTCCCCTGGACGACCATCCGGAGCCGTACCTGGCGCTGGAACGCGCCGCCGACCTGACCACCCACCCCACGCTCAAGGCCGAGCGCCTGGCCGCCGCCGCCCGTCTCGCCTGGACCTCCGGCCGCCCCCAGGCCGCCCGTTCCCTCCTCGCCCGGCTGCGCACCCTGCCCGCCCCCGACCTCGCCCCGCCCGACGAGCTGCATGGCCGCGTACAGTTCCTGCGCGGCAGCCTGGAGCTGCTCGGCGGCGAGACGGGCAGCGCCCGCGAGGAACTGCTGGCCGCCGCCGGCCGGCTGCTGGACGGCGAGCAGCGCATGCTCGGCGTCCGCGCCCTGGTCCGGGCCGCCGACGCCAGCTACCGCGCGGGCGACAACAAGGCGTTCATCGCGATCGCCCGCCACGCCGCCGCGCTCCGCCGGCCGGACGAGAGCGCTCCGACGGAGCTGATGTTCGAGTACCTGGCGGGCATGGCGGCCACGTTCAGCGGCTCGCACGAGGAGGCCGCGGGCCCGCTCCGGCGCGTGGTCGAGCTGGCCGGGTCCGTACGGGACCCGTCCGTGCTGGCGTGGGCGTGCGTGGCCAGCATGCTGCTCGGCGAGGACGTCATCGCCCACCGCCTGTCGGCCCGCGCCGTCGAGTCCGCCCGCGTCCGGGGCGTCGCCTCCGCGATCCCCCAGCTCCTGGAGTACATGATCTACCCGGACTACTGGACCGGCCGCTACGCCTCGCTCGCCGAGACCGCCGCCCGCGGCCTGCGCCTGGCGCAGGAGACCGGGCAGCTCAACACGGCGGCCCAGCACCTCGCCTGGCTGGCGATCACCGCGGCGGTGGAGGGCGACCAGGAGACCTGCCGGGTACGCGCCGACGCCGCCATCGGCCTCGCCGACGCCCACGACCTCGGCCTCGCGGGCGCGATCGGCAACTGGGCGCTCGCCTACCTCGACCTGGCCGCGGGCCGCCCCGCCGACGCCGCCCAGCGGCTGCGCGCGGAACGCCGCAACGGCCACGTCGTCATCCGGGTCATGGCGACGCCGCACCTGATCGAGGCGTGCGCGCGTACCGGCGACCGCGAGCGGGCCTCCGCCGCGCTGCGCGTGCTCGAACGCTGGGTCGGCAGCACCCGCAGCCCCGACCTGCGCGCCCTCGTGGCCCGCTGCCGCGCGCTGCTCGCCCCGCCCGGCGAGGGCGACGAGCTGTTCCAGGAGGCGCTGGAGCTGCACGGGCAGGGAATGTGCGAGTTCGAGACGGCCCGCACCCGCCTGCTGTACGGGAGCGCGCTGCGCCGCGAGCGCCGCCCCGGCGCCGCCCGCAACCATCTGCACGCCGCGCTGGAGACGTTCGAACGGTACGGTGCCCGCCTGTGGACCGGCCAGGCGCGGGCCGAGCTGCGCGCCTCCGGCGACACGACCCGCCCCACCGCCGCCGCCCCGGACACGGCCACTCTCCTCACCGCGCAGCAGCTCCAGATCGCCAGGATGGTCGCCGGGGGCGCGACCAACAAGGAGATCGCCGAACAGCTCTTCCTGAGCCGCCGCACCGTCGAGCACCACCTGCGCAACATCTTCAGCCGGCTCGGCGTACGCTCGCGGGTCGAGCTGACCCGCCTGTTCATTTCGTGAGGATGAACCGGTGATTACACCGATGCGCGCCTGACTGCCCGTCCCAACAATGACGAGGTACGGCAGTAACCCCCCGACGAGCAGGGAGTATGACGACGTGCAGCTCTCCACCCCCCACCGCGGCGCGCGAACGTTGACCAAGCTCACCTCCGCGCTCACCCTCGCGTTAGCCCTCGCCGCCGGCGGCCTCGCGACCGCCGCGCCGGCCCAGGCCGCGAGCCCGTACGAGCGCGGCCCCAACCCCACGGACTCCCTGCTGGAGGCGAGCCGCGGCCCGTTCGCCACCGCCCAGCAGAGCGTCTCCTCGCTCAGCGTCAGCGGCTTCGGCGGCGGCGTCATCTACTACCCGACGGACACCAGCCAGGGGACGTTCGGCGCGATCGCGATCTCCCCCGGCTACACCGCCACCTGGTCCAGCCTGGCCTGGCTCGGCCCGCGGATCGCCTCGCACGGCTTCGTGGTCATCGGCATCGAGACCAACACGATCTACGACCAGCCCGCCAGCCGTGGCCGCCAGCTCCTCGCCGCGCTCGACTACCTGACGCAGCGCAGCTCGACCACGATCCGCAACCGCATCGACAGCTCACGCCTGGCGGTGGCCGGGCACTCGATGGGCGGCGGCGGCACGCTCGAAGCCGCGAACGACCGCCCGTCGCTGCAGGCCGCCGTACCGATCGCACCGTGGAACCTCACCAAGTCGTGGAGCGGCGTCCGCGTCCCCACCATGATCATCGGCGGTCAGGCGGACGCCGTCGCCCCGGTCGCCACCCACTCCCAGCCCTTCTACACCAGCATCCCGGCCTCGTCCGAGAAGGCGTACCTGGAGCTGGCCGGCGCCAGCCACTTCTTCCCGCAGACCACGAACACCACCATGGCCAAGTCGATGGTGGCCTGGCTGAAGCGCTGGGTGGACGACGACACCCGCTACGACCCGTTCCTCTGCCCGGCACCGCGCGGCATCGCCATCTCCGAATACCGCGACACCTGCCCGAACGGCTGACCCGCTGACGACGACGGCCGCTCCCGGCGACGGGGGCGGCCGTCGCCGTCGTCAGCCGTCCTTGACGCACCTGGCGACGAGGAAGACCGGGTGCCGGGCGGCGTCCCGGCGTTCGGCGGTCCAGTCCTCGGGCGGCTCGGGCTCGGCGAGGACGTCCAGCCGCAGTCCGTGGCGGCGGAACGTGTTGAGGTAGGTGGACAGCGTCCGGTGGTTGGCGCCGACCTGGCGGCGGAGCGAGGAGAGCTCGCCGCCCGCCCGCCACCAGCCCTCGTCGTGGTAGCGGCCCCCTTCCGGCCAGGACCCCGAGACGTGGTGGCCGCCGGGGAAGCAGGGATGCAGGATCGAGCAGACGAACGTCCCCCCGGGGCGCAGGGCACGGGCCGTCGCGGCGATGGCGGCGTCGAGGTCGTCGATGTCCGAGAGGCCGAAGTTGCAGGTCACGACGTCGTACGGGGACGCGGAGAGCAGCCAGGATCGCTCCGGCGCCGTGATGTCGGCGTGGACGTAGGTGATGCCCAGGGCGGATTCGCGTTCCGCCCGGCGGGCGACGGTGAGCAGGGTTTCGGAGATGTCCACGCCGGTGACGGTGGCGCGGCGGCGGGCGAGCTCGCGGGTGACGCGGCCGTGGCCGCAGGCGAGGTCGAGGATCCGGCGACCGGCGATCGGCTCGGCGAGGGAGAGCAGGCGGAGGGAGGCCGGGTCGTCGATGGTGTCCGGCCAGCCGGACGCGTAGAAGTCGGCGACGGCGTCGTAGCGGGCCGGGCGGGGCGACATGCGTACGACGGTAGGCGCCGGTCGGCGGGGCGGGCCAGGGTTGTTCACGCTGGGCAAAGAGTGGTTCATGGCGGGGCACCGATCGGGTCTCGGCGGGGGTGGGGGCGGGGCCGGTTGGAGGAGGATCGCCAGCGGGTCGGGCACGTACGCCACGTTCGTGCGGGGGGACGGGACGCAATGGGCATGCCGGGGATCGCGGCGGTCGTCGCGCTCGCAGTGCTGGGGGTCGGGGGCGGCGACTGGGGTGAGCGGCCGTCCCGGGCGGGCCTGATCGGCGGTGAGTCGGCCGCGGCCGCTCCGGCCGCGGGGCGGGCCCGGCGGGTCCCCGGTCCCGCCGGGGTCGCGACCGCGGGACCGCGGCTGGACCGGCCGGGGCGGAACGAGTGGCGGTCCTGGACGGCTGACCGGCTGGGGCCGATGGCCGCGGGAGAGCCGGAGGAGATGGGTGATCTCTCCACCGAGCCGGGACCGGCCGGGCCACAGCCCGGCGCGTCAGGGACCGGCGGACCAGGGAATGGCGGGTCACGGCCCGGCGGGACAGGAACCGGCGGATCAGGAACCAGCGGGTCACGGCCCGGCGCGCCAGGGACCAGCGGGTCGCGGCCCGGCGCATCAGGAACCAGCGGGTCGCGGCCCGGCGCGTCAGGGCCCGAACGCGAGGTCCGGTTGCGCGTCCGGCAGGAGGCGTTGCCTGCGACCCTGATCGCCGGCGAGCGGGCGACGTTGCGGGTGACCGTCACGAACACCGGCCCCGCCGAGGCCGCGGACGTCACCGTCACCGACACACTGGACCCCGCCCTCACCCCGGACCCCGCCGCCCTCCCCGACGGCTGCGAACGCGCCGGCCGGGCCGTCACCTGCGGCGGACCGGGCACGACCCTCCTCCCCGGCCAGAACGTCACCTACGACCTCCCCATCACTGTGGACCCGTCGCTCCGGGACGGGGTGGAGGTCGTCGCGCGCGCCGAGGCCACCGGCAGCCCGGACGCGGAGCCGGCGGAGGTCGCGCTGCTGGCCGCCCCGGTACGGGCGTTCGCCGACGTGGAGCTGGTCCTGGCCGCCCCGCCCGCCGTACACGCCGGCGACGTCATCGGCTACCTGCTCACCGTCACCAACCACGGCCCGGCCAGGGCCGCGGACGTCACGGTGTGGAGCAGGAACCGCGACCCGGGGGCGACGGTCACCGACCGCCCGGCCGCCGAGTGCCCCGGCAGCGGCCGTACGGTGGCCTGCGACCTCGGCGACCTGGCTCCCGGCGAGGTGCGCACGCTCGCGCTCGCCATCGCACCCGGCCCCTCGGTCCCGTTCGAGAACTGCGCCACGGTCCGTACGGCGGGCCGCGACCGCGACCGCGCCGACAACCGCTCCTGCGCGTCCACCACGGTGGAGCCCGCTCCCGCTCCCGCGGAGCTCCCTCCGTCCCCGCCCGCCCGGCAGGAGCGGCCGGACCACCGGGAGCCGCTCGCGGAGGCGTCGTACGACGAGCCGCCGCAGCCCGTGGACAAGCCCTTCGCACCCGCAGCGGCGAAGGGCGACAACGTGGAGGGCGACAACGTGGAGGAGACGGAGCCGCGGCCGGCCGGCGAGGAGGTCGCGGCCGGCCTCCCGATGACGGGCGTGTCGTTGTGGATGCTGGCGCTCGGCGTCCCGGTCCTGCTCGCGATCGGCCTGATGGTGCGGTTCCTCGACAGGCACGGGCGCGCGGCGAGAAGGGCCCGCTGAGGCCGTCAGCGAGAGGTACGCGGCGGCGCGAGGGCGTCGCGGGTCCACGATCCGAGCACCAGCAGCGTCTTGGTGCCCGTCACGTCCCCGGCCCTGCGCAGCCGGTCGATGACCTGCTGGAGGTGGCCGAGGTCGCGTACCCGGACGTGGATCAGCGCGTCCGGGTCGCCGGCGATCGTGAAGACCTGCACCACCTCCGGCACCTCGGTCGCGGTCCTGACGATCTCGCTGACCGGCGTCGTCCCCGGGTAGCGCAGCTCGGTGAACGCCTCGATGCCCCAGCCGAGCTTGGCGTAGTCGATCTGCACGGTGAAGCCGGTGATGACGCCCAGGTCGCGCAGCCGGTCGACGCGCCGCTTGACGGCGGCCACGGACAGGCCGACCAGCTCGGCCATCTCGGAGAACGTCCTGCGCCCGTCCTCCCTGAGCAGCCGCAGCACGTGGTGGTCGATCTCGTCCACCTCAGGCACGCCCGATCCCCTCCCCTACGGCGCAAAGATGACCCGCTCCACGGGCCGAACCCCTCATATTGTTTGCGTCTTGGGCGCACCTTCTCATCTAATACTTGCGCATACCAGTCCAGCTTGCTGTGCTGGGCGTCACAGCAGGGCATCACAACGGAACGGTTCAAGCCAGGAGGTAGCGCGTGGGCGCGAGCGTGACCCCCACCCCGGTGTCGCTCGACGACAAATACACGGCGCGGGACGGCCGGGTGCTGATCTCGGGCGTCCAGGCCCTGGTCCGCCTGACCCTGGAGCAGCGGTGGCTGGACCGGGAGCGCGGGCTGGACACGCGGGCGTTCGTCTCCGGCTACCAGGGCTCGCCGCTGGGAGGTGTGGACCTGGAGATGGGGCGGGCCGCGCGCTTCCTGGACGAGGCGGGCGTGGTCTTCCGCCCGGGGCTGAACGAGGAGCTGGCCGCCACGTCGGTGGCCGGCACCCAGCTGCTCGGCCAGGTGCCGGGCCGCCGCCACGAGGGCGTCACCGGCTTCTGGTACGGCAAGAACCCCGGCCTCGACCGCGCCGCCGACGCACTCAGGCACGCCAACGTGGCCGGCACCGCGCCGCTCGGCGGCGCCGTGGCCTGGATCGGCGACGACCCCGGCTGCAAGTCCTCCACGCTGCCCAGCTCGTGCGAGCCGATGTGCCAGAGTTTGTCGCTGCCGCTGCTCGCGCCCGGCTCGGTCGCGGAGATCGTCGAGTTCGGGTTGCACGCGGTGGCCATGTCCCGCGCCACCGGCCTCTGGACGGGGCTGAAGATCGTCGCCGACATCGCCGACGCCTCGGCCACCGTGGACCTCGGCCCGCTGCGCGCGGGCGTCCCGGCGCCGGAGCGCGTACCGGCCAAGCCCTCCCCCCTCCTGCTCGGAGCGGCCGCGCTGGACGCCGAGCACGACATGCTCACCCGCCGCCTCGACCTGGCCCGCGCCTACGCCCGTGAGCACGGGCTCAACCGGGTCATGTCGGGCGCGAACCAGACCCGGCTCGGCATCGTGGCCTCCGGCACCACGTACGCGGTGGTGCTGCGCGCCCTGGCCGACCTCGGCCTGGACGAGCGGGCGCGGGACGACCTGGGGCTGCGGCTGATCCGGCTGGCGATGCCGTTCCCGCTGGCGTACGACGACCTGGCGGCCATGACCGCCGGGCTCGATCGGGTGCTGGTGGTCGAGGACAAGGTCCCGTTCCTGGAGGGGCAGGTCAAGCAGGCGCTGTACGGCGTCGAACGCCCCCCGGTGGTCTCCGGCCGCGACCTGCTGACCGCGCGCGGCACGCTGGGCGCCGAGGACGTGGCCGGGGCGATCGCCCAGTGCGTCGGCCCCGACCGCCTGCCCCGGCAGGCCGTCACCATCCGGAAGACCGGCCTCGCCGGGACACGGCTGCCGATGGTGGCGGCGCGCACGCCGTACTTCTGCTCGGGCTGCCCCCACAACACCTCCACCCGCGCCGCCGACGACACGCTGGTCGGCGTCGGCATCGGCTGTCACGCGATGATCGCCCTGGACGGGCACGGGCGCGGCACCCAGGTCGGCCTCACCCAGATGGGCGGCGAAGGGGCACAGTGGATCGGGCTTTCACCGTTCACCGAGGACCGGCACTTCGTGCAGAACCTCGGCGACGGCACCTTCCACCACTCCGGCTCGCTCGCGATCAGGGCCGCCGTGTCGGCCGGGGTGACGATGACGTACAAACTGCTCTACAACGACGCCGTCGCGATGACCGGCGGCCAGCGCGCCGAGGGGCGGCTGGACGTGCCCGCGCTCACGCACGAGCTGGCGATCGAGGGCGTACGCCGGATCGTGGTCACGACGCCGGAGCCGGAGACGTACAAGGGGGTGCGGCTGGCGGGCATCGCCTCCGTACGGCACCGCGACGAGCTGGCCGCGGCCGAGCGGGAGCTCGCGGCGCTCGACGGGGTGACGGTGCTCATCCACGACGACCGGTGCGCTGCCGAGGAACGGCGGCTGCGCAAGCGCGGCAAACTGCCCACGCCCACCCGCAAGGTCGTGGTGAACGAGCGGGTCTGCGAAGGTTGCGGCGACTGCGGCGAGGCGTCCACCTGCCTGTCCGTGCAGCCCGTCGAGACCGAGTACGGCCGCAAGACCCGCATCCACCAGCCGTCCTGCAACTCCGACCTGAGCTGCCTGAAGGGCGACTGCCCGTCGTTCCTGCTGGTGGAGCCGGGTGCCGGGCCCGCCGCCCGTGAGCTGCCCGCGTTGCCGGTCGACCCGCCCGAGCCGGACCGGCCTCATGGCGACGTGCTGATCAGGATGCCGGGCATCGGCGGCACCGGCGTCGTCACCGTCTCGCAGATCCTGCAGATGGCCGCCCACCTCGACGGGCTGCACGCGGCCGGGCTGGAGCAGACGGGCCTGGCGCAGAAGGGCGGGCCGGTGGTGAGCGACGTCCGCATCTCCGCGCGCCCGGCGGAGGGCTCGGTACGCGCCTCGCGCGGCCTCGCGGACGTGCTCATCGGCTTCGACGTGCTGGGCGCGGCCTCCGACGCGAACCTGGCCGTGGCCGCCCCCGACCGTACCGCCGCCGTGCTCAACACCGCCGTCGTGCCCACCGCCGCCATGGTGACCGGCCGCCTGCCGGTGCCGGGCCACGCCGCCGCCGTCGCCCGGGTGCGGCAGTCGGCCCGCGAGGTCTTCTGCCTGGACGCGCACGAGCTGGCCGAGGCGCTGTTCGGCGACCACATGCCGGCGAACCTGCTGCTGCTCGGGGCCGCGTACCAGCGGGGCCTGCTGCCGGTGTCCGCCGAAGCCATCGAGCGGGCCGTCACGCTCAACCGGGCCGCGGTCGAGCAGAACCTCGCCGCCTTCCGCTGGGGCCGGGCCGCCGTCACCGACCCCGAGGCCGTCCGCCGGGCCGCGCTGCCGCCCGCCGAGGAGCCGATGGAGAAGCTGGAGGAGGTGGTGGCCGTCCGCGTCGCCGACCTGACCGGCTACCAGAACGCGGCCTACGCCCGCTCGTACGCCGACGAGGTGCGCAGGATCGCCGAACGGGCCACCGAGCGCGCCGGCGAGGAGGCGGGCGCGGCGATCGCCCTCGCCTACGCCCGCGGCCTGCACAAGCTGATGGCATACAAGGACGAGTACGAGGTCGCCCGCCTCCACCTCGACCCCGCCGAGCGGGCCAGGCGCGAGCGCGAGCACGGCCCCGACGCGAAGGTGTCGGTGCTGCTGCACCCGCCGGTGCTGCGCGCGATGGGCATGAAGCGCAAGATCGAGCTGCGCCGTACGGCTCCGGTGCTGTTCCGCGGGCTGCGGGCGGCGCGGGTGCTGCGCGGGACGGCGTTCGACGTGTTCGGGCTGGCGAAGGTGCGGCGCGTCGAGCGCGAGCTGGTCGGCGAGTACCGCGAGCTGGTGCGCGCCGCCCTCGACCGGCTCACCCCGGCCACCGCCGCCGCGGTCGCGGAGGTCGCCGGGCTGCCCGAGCTGATCCGCGGGTACGAGGACATCAAGCTGGCCCGCGTCGCCGAGTTCCGCGAGCGCGCGGCGACCGCGCTGGCCCACCTGGAAGCACCCGCCCCTCGTCAGGAGGAAGTGTGACAGTCGAGCGCCTGCTGCCGAACCAGGACGCCGAGGACCTCATCGAGCTGACCCGCGAGATCGCCGACAAGGAGCTCGCCCGCCGGGTCGACGAGCACGAGCGCGCCGAGACCTACCCGGAAGGGCTGTTCGCCACGCTGGGCGAGGCGGGACTGCTCGGACTGGCGTACCCGGAGGAGCAGGGGGGCGGCGGCCAGCCGTACGAGGTCTACCTGCAGGTCATCGAGGAGCTGGCGATGCGCTGGGCGTCCGTCGCGGTCGCGACGAGCGTGCACACGCTGGCCTGCTTCCCCGTGGCCACGTACGGCAGCGCCGAGCAGCGGGCGCGCTGGCTGCCCGACATGCTGGCCGGACGGATCATCGGCGGCTACAGCCTGTCGGAGCCGCAGGCCGGCTCCGACGCCGGCGCGCTCGCCTGCAAGGCCGAACGGGTCGCGGACGGCTACCGGGTGACCGGCAACAAGGCGTGGATCACGCACGGTGGGATCGCCGACTTCTACGCGCTGTTCGCCCGCACCGGGACGGGCTCGCGCGGCGTCTCCTGCTTCCTCGCGCCCGGCCGCGCCGACGGCCTGACCTTCGGGCGGCCCGAGGAGAAGATGGGCCTGCACGCCGTACCGACCACCGCCGCCCACTACGACGGCGTACTCCTGGAGCCCGACCGGCTGATCGGCGAGGAGGGGCAGGGCCTGCAGATCGCCTTCAGCGCCCTCGACAGCGGCCGCCTCGGCATCGCCGCCTGCGCGACCGGCCTCGCCCAGGCCGCCCTGGACGAGGCGGTGGCCTACGCCAAGGAGCGCCGCACGTTCGGCAAGAAGATCATCGACCACCAGGGCCTGGGCTTCCTCCTCGCCGACATGGCGGCCGCCGTGGACAGCGCACGCGCCACGTACCTGGACGCCGCCCGCCGCCGCGACGCCGGCCTGCCGTACAGCCGCCAGGCGAGCGTCGCCAAACTGGTCGCAACGGACGCGGCGATGAAGGTGACGACGGACGCGGTGCAGGTGTTCGGGGGGTACGGGTATACGCGGGAGTTCCGGGTCGAGCGGTACATGCGCGAAGCCAAGATCATGCAAATCTTCGAGGGGACGAACCAGATCCAGCGCCTCGTCATCAGCCGGCACTTGGCCAAGTAGCCCCTGACGTGCGAGAACCCCGCTTTCCTGTGGTGGGAGGCGGGGTTCGCTGTGCTGGGGTCGGGCTCTAGATGATCACTGTTCCGTCCCTGTTCCGTGAGAGATCTCGCGTGGACGGAACAGGCGGTCGTCGATCGCCTTGCGGGCACGGTCGTGGGAGCCGGGCATCAGGTGAGCGTAGACGCGGAGGGTGAAGCCGGGGTCGGCGTGGCCGAGGTATTCGGCGAGTTCTCTGACCGAGACGCCGCCGGCCAGCATGACGCTCGCGTAGTAGTGACGGAGCTGGTGCAGCCCCTCCTTACGGGAGGTGGTGTAGCGCCTCCGCTGACGTGGGTCTTTGACTGGTGCCGGGATCACGCGCGCTTGGACGAGTGCCGGCTTCCAGACGATCTCGCTGTAGGTCCGGGACCTGATGTGGCGGTCGTCCGTCCAGCGGAAGAGCAGGTTGTGGGTGCGCGGCTTGCCGTCCAGCTTCTCCCAGGGCAAGGAGCAGACCAGCGGGCGGTAGACCGAGACGTGCCGCCCGACAGCTTCGGCCGCCCAATCGGGCAGCGGGACGACTCGCTCCCGGTCGTTCTTCGGCAGGGCGTAGACGTGATCGCTGCCCAGTTTCTTGATCTGTCGACGCACTCGGAGGACACGTTCCTCGAAGTCGAAGTCCTCCAGGGCGAGGCCGAACAGCTCCCCCTGTCGCAGTCCGCAGGCGGCCCCGATCATGGGGAGCAGGCGGAACAGCTCAGGGTGGGCATCTATCACCGCGCTGACTCTTTCGTCCGACCACGCGGTGATCTCCTCAGCAGCACGCTTGGGCACCTGCACGACGGGTGACTTGGCGGGGCTGCGCTTGATGACCTCGTCGGCCACGGCGAGGCTCAAGACGCCCTGGAGAACGAGGAACGCGGTCTGAACGGTCGAGGTGCCGAAGCGGCTGCTCAGGTCGCTGATCCACGCCTGTACGTGCGACGGTTTGATGGTCTTCACCTGGCGCTTGGCGAAGGCCGGCGCGACGTGGAGTCGGTGAATGTACTCGTAGCGGATCTTTGTTGATGGGTCCACGATGCGCGAGGCGAGCCAGCGTTCGGCCAGCTCGCTGAAGAGCACCTTGCCGGCGTTCGGGTCTATGTAGTCGCCACGGGCGATGTCGGCCCCCATGGCCGCGATCTTGCGCTCGGCGTCGGCCTTGCGGTCATAGGCGGTCGAGCACTCCTTACCGTCGGGGTCCACCCAGACGGCGAGCCAGCGCTTGCCCTTGCCGTACCGCGTGGTCTTGACCTTCCGCGGCTTGCCGTCCTGGTCCCGGACTGTCCTGGTCCACAGGTCCTTCACGAAGGCCATGGGCTACTCCTGGTCCTGGACCCAGGACATGACATCCTCGGGCACGTAGCGCAGGTGGCGGCCGATTCTGTGGCCTCTGGGGCCGGTGCGGTGGTATCGCCATTGGTAGAGCGTGGCGATCGGGACGCCGAGGAAGGTGGCTACGTCCTCCACGGTCCAGAGCTTGGTGAGGGTGCTCATATGCGCCCTCCGGTGATGGCGGCGGCGAGGAGTTGGTCGCCGAGGGAGTGGCCCTTGCCTGCGTACTGCCATTCGCTGATGACGAGGACGGTGTCTTCGTCGAACAAGAGCAGGCGTCCGTGGGTGACCTCTTCGGTGTGAACGAAGCGTTCTCTCGCTGCTCGGAGTTCGCCGAGGGTGGTGGAGTAGTGGCGGGAGCGGGTGGAGAAGTGGCCGCGGAAGCCGAGCATGTGGGCCCAGTCGGCGAGGCGGAGTTCGGCCAGGTCAGGTTGGGCGCCGAGGTGAAGGCAGGTGGTGATGAGGCGGCGGGCGTGGTCGCGCAGGTTGTACGACTCCAGGTTGTCGAGAGGGTTGATACGGCGGTCTAGGGTGCCGACGCACTCGGCGGCCTTGGTGGCGTACTTGGCGATGTAGCCGGGCACAGCTTGGTCGGTGAGGTCGCCGTCGAGTGTGATGGGGCGGATGTCGAACTGGTCGCCCCAGCGCAGGACCCGCGCGGATTGGTCGGCGTAGGCGGGAGCTTTGGCGGAGACGGCCTTGGCCGCGTGCTGGATGGCCTGGGTCAGTACGTCGGCGGTGGCCCAGGGTGGTGGCGGTGCTTCGGGGCCGCCGGCGCCGTCGAGGCGGATGACGGCGTGGAAGTGGACGACGCCACGTCGCTGGTATTCGGCGACCTTGGCGAAGGAGAGAGTGAGATGGTGGCGGAGGTCCTTGAGGAGGAGCCCGCCGAGTTTGGCGAGGTGGCGGCGTACGGAGTCGGCGAAGCGCTTCCACAGCAGCGGGGCCAGGGCGTTGAACAGGACGCTGCCGGTGTAGTCGTAGCAGTCGGGGCAGAGCGGTTCGCCGAGGCGCGGGTCGTCTTTGCTGTGGCGAACGGTGCAGGACATGACGTGGCCATGTGGGCACGTGGCGGCGTTGCGGCGGGCGTGACAGGGCTGGGTCTTGCCGTTCTTCTCGCATCGGGAGTGGACCGCTCCAAAGCTGGGTGCGGTGAGGGTGATGAACAGGGTCGGGTGGCTCGTGACCGTGTCCGGGACGCCCTTTCCGCCGACGAGGCCGGCGCGGATGAGGTGGTAGGTGTCGGCGCGGTAGGTCTCGGCGCAGGCGGGGCAGCGGGAGGCGCGGCGGGTCTTGCACGGGACGCGCAGGACGCCGTCGGGCTCGTGCTTGGTGGTGTAGCGGTGCAGGAGTTGGCCGGTCGCCTTGTCGTAGTGGTCGATCTTGCCGCGTAGGTGGATGGGCTGGCGGCAGCCGCCGGTGGCGCGGATCTGGCTCGCCCAGCGGTCGTAGTCGGGATGGTTGAGTCGGGCGATCATGCCCGCTTTGGCGTGCGCAGTGGCATGAGTTGTGGGCAAGATGGTGGCCTCCTTTCGCTCGTTCGGGTGAAGGGATGGCCCTCGACCTGGCAGTCGTCTTGGCGGATGTGCGGCCAGGCCGGGGGCGCTGCGCGTTATGCGCCGTGGTTGTCGATGCCGGTGCCATTGCAGGTGCAGCAGCGGTAGTGGATCACCTCGTTCATCTGGTCACTTCCTGTCGCGGGCGGTGGTGAGGTAGACGCGCCAGTGGTGGGGGCGGGCGCGATCCGGGTAGGCGCGTGAGACGCCGATGACGGTGAAGTGCAGGCGCAGGCGGAACAGGGCGTCGACGATCTCGGCGCGCGTGCCGTCGATACGGATGCGCATGGTGGGCTCTCCCTTCAGACGGTGCGCAGGGTGCGCATCAGGTCGGCGGCGAGCTGGTGGGACACGCCCAGGTGGGCGCGTAGGGCGTCGCTGGTGATGGGCTTGCCGTGTTTGGTGTGGTGGTCGTCGGCGACACGGCGGGCGTAGTCAAGGAGGGCGGGCGCGAGGGCGTTGGCCGGCTCGTCCTCGGGCTGGGTTTGGTGCGGGACGAGTTCCGGGGCCGGGGACGAGGTCAGGACGGTCGAGGACGAGGCCGCCGTGATGGTGGACGCTTCGGGGCGGGTGGCGCGGCGTTCCAGCATCGAGATGGCGATGAGGAAGGCGGCGGCCGGGGTGGCGGCGGTGATCCAGCCCCAGACGGTCGGGTCGGCTTGGGCGAGGTTGGCGGCCAGGGACAGGACGATGCCGCCGGTCAAGACGAGGACGGGCCAGGAGACGAGGCCGCGCCGGGTTCGGCCGGTCTTCTTGTCGCGCTGGCGTTCGCGGGCGGCCATGACGCAGGTCAGGTCGATGCAGACGGCGACGGCCCAGGACATCCAGCCGCTCTGGCCGTGCTCGGTAGCGGTGTCGCGGATGTGGGTGAACGATCCGGCACCCGCGATGGCGGCCAGGACGAGGACCGGGCCGGTGTCGAGCAGTCGGCAGGCGTAGCGTCGCATCGTTCCTCCCTTCATGAGTTCAGGCGTTGATGGGCTCAGGTAGGTGGGCGGTGATCTCGTCCCACGGCGGGGTGAGGTGGGCATGGGTGCGGGCGGCGTGTTCGGCGGTCTGCTCGGTGACGTAGAAGGAGCGGGCGCGGTACCACTGGCCGTCCTGGCCGGCGACAATGGCGACGCCGGGTGTCTCGGCGGGAATGGCGCGTGCCGAGGCGAGCGCGGCGGGGTCGAGGTCGCCGAGGGTCATGGTGGCGGTTTCCGGGTCGTTAACGCGGTGGCAGATCCGGCCCGAGCACTGCGCCCGGAGCGCGGTGACGCCGGGGCCGAGGTCGGAGCCGATGCGCTGGCCGCAGCAGAACAGGTAGATGCCGAACGCGCGGCCGAGCTGGGCGACCCGCAGGAGCGCGGTCGAGGTCTTGGCGATCTCGTCCTTCTCGCTCTTGTCGGCCATCAGGTAGAGCTCGGCCAGCTCGTCGACCAGGGCCACGACCGGGACCGGGCGGATGGCGGGCGGGAGTTGCCAGATGTTGCGGGCGCCGGCCTGGCGGCACAGTCCCATCCGGTCGACCATCAAGGCGACCAGGTCATCCAGCAGTGCGCCGGACTCGGCGCGTGAGGTGGCCAGCGCGGACAGGCGCGGACTGTAGGGCGTGAACTCCACCCCGCCTTTGAGGTCGAAGCCGACCAGGGCCACGGGCTGCGGAGCCAGGCCGACGATCAGAGCGTTGGCGAGGTTCGACTTGCCGGACTGCGTCGCGCCCGCGTTCAGCCAGTGCGGCACGGTGCGGAAGTCGATGGTCCAGGGCTTGCCGGTCTCCAGCCGTCCCACGGTGACCTTGAGCAGTTCGGGTGAGGGCGGGAGCTCATCGACCTTGATCAGCGGGTCACGCATGGTGGCCATGAGGACTACGCGGCCGGGCCGGGGTGAGGAGACGCGGATGGCGTGGACGCCCCAGGAGTGGGCGAGGCGTTCGGCGGCGTCGGCGTAGTCGCCGGGGGTCTGGCCTTCCAGGGTGTGCAGGGTGACGCGCCAGCCGTGTCGAGTCGGCAGGGGCAGCCACATGAACGGTTTGGTGTCCACGGCGATGCGTTGCCACCTGCGCCGGACGCGGACGATGCCGGTGGAGGCGACCAGGCCGGGGACGGTGGTGAACCAGAAGCGCTGCCGCTTCTTGGTCAGCCCGCAGCCGAGGGCGACCCGCCGCCATGAGGCCCGTACCGTCAGGGCGACCAGCGGGAAGCCGAGCACGAGCCAGAAGGACGGGCGGTGGTAGCGGCGCCAGGCCCACAGCCCGGCCGCGACGGCGGCCAGGACTGCGAGCACGTTCAGCGCGTCAGGCATCGGCGGTCTCCCGGACGGGGAGCAGGGCGTTGGCGCGGTAGGCGACGCCCCAGCGGCCGGCGATCTCCCAGACGTAGCCGAGCAGGCCGACGGCGTTGACCTGGTCGCCGACGCTAATGGGCGGTTCACCGGTGATGCCGATCTTGACGAGTTCGATGCGGCCGAACTCGTCCTCGACGGAGACGGTGACCTCGTAGACGGTGTTGCCGTTCTTGTCGGTCTTGATCTCGCCGGTGTCCTTGTTGAGGACGCGCGGGCGCGGGGCCTTGACGCAGGTGATGGCGAGCTTGCTGACATCGACAGGGATCGGGATGGAACGCATGGGCGGTGACCTCCTCTTTCGTCGTGAGCAACATAGTTAACCTAGTTGGCTCGGTTGTCAATGTTCCCTCGGTTGGCCAGGTCGAACATTCGTGGTGAGATAGAAGGGCGATGGTCAGACACAACGGGCAGCCCGCCTACCTCCAGATCGCCGACGACCTGCGTGCGCAGATCCGCGGCGGATCTCTCGCGCCCGGCGCTCCGCTGCCGTCCACGACCAAGCTCGCCGAGCAGTACGACGCGTCCCTGTCGGTGGTGAAGCTCGCCGTGGGCGTGCTGCGTACCGAGGGCCTGGTGATCGGCCAGCAGGGCAAGGGCGTGTTCGTCCGCGATGCCGAGGAGCCGCCGGCCGCCGCCGACTCCACGAGCGAGGTGGCCGAGCTGCGCGCCGCCGTACAGGACCTGTCGGTACGCCTGGCCAAGGTCGAGGAGCAGTTGGCTACGTCCACGACACGCCGTCCCGGACGTAGCAGCCGGTGACCTTCCGGGCCAGCGACGCCGAAGCTCCGCCGGGGTGCCGTCGCAGGCTCAGGGCCTTGTCCTGGCGGCGGATGCCGACCATGACCATGACGTAGCCGACCAGCACGGTGATGCTGAGCAGGGCGGCGATGATCAGCGGAAGCCAGCTCACGTCCAGCTCACCCCCATCGCGATCGCGCTGCGGGGACCGCGCGGGGGACGCTTGCTCTCGGTCCGTCGCTGGTTGCGGCGGTTCCTGGCCCGCTCCTTGCGCGCCCAGCGGTCCCGTGCCAGGCACTTGGAGCAGCGGGTCTGTCCCTCGGTCAGGGCGTTGCCGCACGCGCAGGCGGGCGTCTCGCCCGGGATGGTGATCTCGATGTTCATGGGTGCGTCTCCTCCTTCGGTCGGTGCCGGTGTGGCGTTGTGCAACCGAGGATGCGACGCAGAGTCAGGACGAGATCACTACACGACGGGACATGTTTAAGACGTCCGGCCTACGATGGCCAGGTCCCGGGACGTCCCCTTGGAGCAGGTGATTCGGTGAACGAACGGCTACGCGCGGCCCTGTTGCAGAAGGGCGTGAGCGTCGCGGACCTGGCCGAGGCGATCGAGGTCGATCCCAAGACCGTCGAGCGATGGATCACCAAGGGGCGCGAGCCGTACCGTAAGCACCGCTTTGCCACGGCTTCCTACCTGGGTGTGGACGAGACGTACCTGTGGCCGCAGGCCCTGTCGCGGGAGCAGGTGGTGGCCGCGTCCGAGAGCGAGGTCCTGGCGATCTATCCACACCGGTGGGCCGTGCCCCGGGACGCGTGGGGACGTCTTTTCAGCGGTGCGTCCCAGGAGATTGGCGTGCTGGTCTACAGCGGGTTGTTCCTCGCCGACGACGCCGCGATGGTGCGCCAGCTCGGCGAGAAGGCGCGGGCGGGCGTACGGGTGCGCATCCTGCTCGGCGACCCCGATTGCGCCGAGGTCGCCCAGCGCGGGCAGGACGAGGGCGTCGGGGACGGCATGGCGGCGCAGATCCGTACCGCTCTGGTGCTCTACCGGCCGCTGTTCGGGCTGGCTAACTTCGAGCTCCGGCTGCACGGCACGATCCTGTACAACTCGATCTACCGCGCCGATGACGACTACCTGATCAACATGCACGTGTACGGCACCCGCGCCGGCAATGCTCCCGTCCTGCATCTGCGCAGGGTGGCCGGCGGGGAGATGGTCACCACCTACGCCGACAGCTTCGAAAAGGTCTGGGCCGGGGCCGTCCCCGTGGGGTCCTGACTATGGCCAAGCGCATCGACTTCTACGACGACCCCGACGCGCCCGAGCCCAACAGCCTGGTCCCATCCGTTAACGTCATCGTCACCAACACCGCCGGCGACCTGCTAATGATCCGACGCAGCGACAACGACAACTGGGCCGTACCCGGCGGGGCCATCGACCTTGGTGAGTCCATCCCGCAGGCCGCCATACGGGAGACGCTGGAGGAGACCGGCATCACCTGCGAGATCACCGGCCTGGTCGGCACCTACAGCGACCCTCGCCACGTGATCCTCTACACCAGCAACGGCGAGGCCCGCCAGGAGTTCTCCATCGTCTTGACCGCGCGAGCCGTCAGCGGCGAGCCGACGCCGAGTGACGAGTCCCGGGAAGTCCGCTGGGTACCTCGCGACCAGGTGGACGGGCTCCGGATGGACCGGTCAATGCGAATGCGCATCCAGCACTACCTGTCCGGATCCTCGTCTCCGTACATCGGCTGATCTCCTCCGCAGTCGTCCAAAAAGCGTCGGCGTAGCGGCAGCCAATGCTTGAGCTGGCCGCTCGTGGAGCAGACGGCGAACTCGTGGAGCAGTTCGATGTACGCCCGCGCCGCGACGGGGTCCTTGCCGGCCATGGCCGAGTTCTCCCAGAGACCACCGGGAGCGAGGAAGCGAGCCGCGCGATCGGTCGCGTGCGATTCGTCTAGGTACAGGAGCACGCCCATCGCATCGTCCTGGTCGTAGTCGCAGGACTCTTCCGGGAGCCACCGATCCAGGTACGCCGTGATAATCTCCGCATCGCGCTCTTCTCCGAAGCACGCCAGGGCGAGGCAGTAGCCCTGCCCGGCGTAGGGGCACTCGCTTTCCAGGAGCAACCCGCTCAGCCGCTCGCGGAACCGCGTACGCCGGTCCAAGCCGATCATCCATGCGGCGACCAATCGGCACCGCCAGTCCATGCCGAGCAACGTCTCCAGATCGTCGTCAGCGACCCGCCGCGCGTCCCTGGCCAGAGCGCGACCGAACCGCCTCACCTGCCGGTCCGACATCAGGAGCACGAACCCGCCCAGCAACCGCAGGTACCGGCGCACCGAACCCCGGCCCGTGGCGACGTAGCGGCGTACCATCAGCCTCTGCCGGACGTCCGGGGACACCGGTAATCGCATCATGAGGTCATCTTGTCGGTGTCCGGATGGCCCCGCCCAGGCCCGGCCGTGTCGGTGAGCGCAGCTTCTACCTCGCGTACCGAGGAGACGATGCACGGCGTGGCATCCCTGATCGACCGGCTCACCACATGCTCCGGACCGTACCGCGAGTGGATCTCGGCCAGCCGGTCGAGCACGTCTAGGTGCCGGCCATCCGGCCCGGTCGTCATGTCGCAGTAGGTCAGCGCCCGCGCCAGGTCCGGCCGCTCCTGATCGAACTCCTTGGCCAGGACGTCGAGCAGGTCCCGTTGCCGGGCCTCGTTGTCCGCACACGAGTGGTAGGCCACCAGACGGCACAGCCGCTCATCCGCCCCAGCCACGTCGCGCAGGTAGCGGGCGCCGTCGAGCTGGTGCATGCCGGTGTCGACAAGATCGGGGGCGTAGCCGATGTCATGCAGAAGGCACGCGGCGATCAAGGTGTCGGTGTCCGCGCCGAGAACCGCGGTCAGGGTTTCGGCCTGCTCGGCGACCCCCTGGGTATGCGCCCACCGCCGAGGCAGAGTCGTCTCCAGCAGGTCCTTGGCCAGGCCGTATGCCCATTCACTATGTCCCACGTGGTTCACGATAGGCATGAAATGCGGCCCAGAATGCGGCGGGAAGACTAGACGTCCTGGGACGTCCCGGAGCCCCGAAACCGGACGAAACGCCCCCGGCCATGCTCCGCCATCACCAACTTCTCATGCTCCAGCAAGGACAGAGCCAGCCGCACCGTGTTCCGCGACGCCTGAAACCGCCGCCGCAACGCGGCCTCACTCGGCAGCAGATCACCAGGCGCGAACTCGCGCCGCGCGATCCGCTCACGCAACCACGCGGCGATCACCTGATAGCGATACGAAACGGCCGTACCTTTCCCAAGGACCACGCGCCCCTTGGACGCAACCGTGACCAGCAACCCCTCCGCCTCCAGGATCGCCAGCCCGCGCCGCACCGTGTTGCGCGCCACCCCGAACTCCCGGCACAGCTCCGCCTCAGAGGGCAGCACCTGACCGGGGGCGAACTCACCCGACCGGATCCGCTCCCGCAGCCGATCAGCGATCTGGGTGTACACCCGCCCCCCGGTCAGCCATCTGCTCCTAGCCACAGCTTCCGCCGCGGTAGGCATCAAGCAGCTTGTCCAGGTCAACCCGAAGGTCGCCCTGCTCGCCGTCCGCCCACCCTGCCCGCGCGGCCTCCTCGATCCGGTCCACCGCGCCGGCCATCTGCAGGAACGACACCCGCTCGTCCTGCTGATCTCCCCAGTAGAACCAGCAGAACGGCAGATGCACGAACACCCGCCGCACCCGGCTGCAGCTGTCGGTCACGTCCAGCGCTGGCCGCCCGTCCTGCGTGACGACGAACACCTGCGTCACACCCCGGTCGCCGAGCTGCTTGCCCAGCGCGACCAGCAGCCGCTCCGCGTACGCCCGCTGCTGCTCCTTGATGCTCTGGCTCTTACGCACCTTCGCCCTCCCTGACGTCGTCCTGTGCGGTTCCGTGCGTCGAGCTTGGCTGCGTGGCCTGGGGCGGGAACACTA
Source organism: Nonomuraea sp. LP-02 (assembly GCF_036289125.1). Classification (NCBI taxonomy): domain Bacteria; kingdom Bacillati; phylum Actinomycetota; class Actinomycetes; order Streptosporangiales; family Streptosporangiaceae; genus Nonomuraea; species Nonomuraea sp. LP-02. The sequence goes on from NZ_JAXCLK010000001.1 coordinate 3,985,642, forward strand.
CAACTAGGGGACGTCTAGGGACGTCTGATGCTAACGTCGCAGCACAGGGTCGTTCTGCGAGAGGAGCAGCCCGGCAGTGAACAACAACCTCCGCTACGCGCTGGCCGCCGCCCGCCTCAACACCACCGACGTCGCCACCGCCCTGGCCGTCGACCCCAAAACCGTCAGCAGATGGCTGAATGGCCGCATCCCCTACCCCCGTCACCGCTGGGCCGTCGCCGACCTCCTCCACGTCGACGAAACCGACCTATGGCCAGAAACCGCCCCGCGACACCAGGCACTCGCCGACGGCATCTACGCCGTCTACCCCCACCGCTGGGCCATCCTCCAGACGACCTGGCGCAACCACTTCAACAGCGCCACCGAGGACATCGACATCCTCGCCTACAGCGCCCTCTTCCTCGCCGAAGACCACGCCACCCTGCACATCCTCACCGAACGAGCTAAGGTCGGCGTCAACGTCCGCATCCTCCTCGGCGACCCCGAAAGCCCGGAAGTCGCCGCAAGGGGAGTCGACGAGGGCATCGGCGCCCAGGTGATGGCAGCCCGAGTGAAGAACGCTCTGGCGCTGTACCGCCCACTACTCGAAACCCAAGGCATCCAGATCCGGCTCCACCGCACGGTCCTCTACAACTCCCTCTACCGTGCGGACGACCAGTTCCTGATCAACACCCACGCCTACGGCACCCCAGCCGCCAACGCCCCCGTCATGCACCTCACCCACACCAACGACCTGGGGCCGGCAAGCACCTACCTCACCAGCTTCAACCGCATCTGGACCACCGCACAGCCCCACAACCAGTAGCTCAAACCCCAGCAGACACGGCTACGGCCAGATCAGAAAGCAACTTCCCTTCACGTCATCAAGGACGTGCCGCCGAGGGCGGCACGTCGGCGGTAGCTGGGCGCGCTGCGGCTCTTCGGCCGGTCGCGCCCAGCCACCGCCAACGCTGTCCTCGGAAAAACTCGACTCGTGCAGCTCTCATGAGGTCGTAAGAGCCCGGAGAAAGTCAAGTATCTCAGATGAGATCTCCTCCCGCGTCATCTGCTCGGCAATGCCCAGTCCATCTCGTCTCTTCGCGAATCTAATATTGTAGTGTTCGAAGACTTTTTGGAGGACGAGGTCACCTGGCACGCGCCCTCTTCGGTCCTGCTTCCAACTATCCGAGAGTTCGGCGCGAGCCTTTTCGGCAAGCTCTGTGATGCTCGCTTCGAGGGCAGAGATATCGCCTTTCATGCGGCCAAGCTCTGCGATCGCTGCAGCAGCGAACTCGCCCTCGCCGCGTTCAATTATGGCATCCCGATCCGGAATCAAGGGACGGAACACCTGAGAGAGTACGATTCGTTCGACAGCGATCTCTTGTAGCTGCTCGCAGGTACTATCGATCAAAGAGTCGATGGCATCAATCGATGCATCTTTTACTCCTTGCTTCTGTAGGTATCTGAGGATGGCAGGAGCTTGAAGTAGGTAGTTCTCGATCTCTCGTCTCTTAAAGACCCACAGGCGACCGAAATCACCAAGCCTTTCCCGCAGCTTTTCTATATCGGCGTCGGTTCTTTCGTCGCGATCTAGTAGAAAATGAATTTCGACCCGTCTTTTGGAGAGAAACGAAAGCACCTTGGAGTTGGCGTAGTAGCCGAAGTTGCGCGCTCCGCCAATCGGAATAAACCCGATACTGATTTGGCCAAAGTTCATGCCTGCAGTGGCAGCGAGCGATCTGAGGATCCTCTCATCCGTGGGACCTTCAACGAAGACAAGTCTTTCGTACATGAACATGGAACTTAGCCGAAGGCCAAGTTCCTGTGGGATTGCTTCCTCCGCCTCTTCGACATGTACCAGCTGCACTGACGTGGACGACTCGCGAGTTACCAGATACACATTCTGGAATTCCGGTGTGTCTAGGAAATTGGTAGAGTGAGTGGTAAGGAAGACTTGGCAGGAGTTGCCGATACTCTTCAAGTACTGGAGCATCGCGAACTCAAGGGCTGGATGCAGGTGTACCTCAGGCTCCTCGATCAGGAGGACGTCTGGACCTTCGAATTCATAGTCGAGTATGATGCGCAGCGCCTCGCGAATGCCTGAACCGTTGACTTGAATAAGAAAGTCATCAACATCGATTTCCGCTTGGGCTTGTTCGGATTTGATCGACGTATGCGTCGGCACATCTGCAGTGAAGGCATCGATACGAACACCGAGCAGATCTGCCACGAGACCTTGGATGCGACGCAAGATATCGCCCTGACCGCGACTAGTCTTCAGGTTTAGGATGCGTCTCGCCTCGGATTCGCCGATTTCCTCTCGTGACTCCTTCAGATAATGAACTTTGCAACCAGCCATCATCGTGATGAATGCATCGAGGTATTCGGGAAGGGCGCGAGCTTCGCCTGCGAAGGTGTTTACGTGGTGTCGGCTTTCCTCGCTGGTCAAACGGGACGCCTGATCGACCAAGGAGTTCGAGAGTTCCCGTACAGATGTGTTGAACTCTGCAAGAGTTTCAGAAGTTTGGAATACCCGCTCGAGTAGGTCGTTGGTAGGCGGACTGAGCTCGTACGTAGCAAAGAGCCGACGTGGTGACGGGCGAGCGGCTCGTTCCCGGTCTTTGAGCATACGCCAGTCGTCGGAATCGAGTATCCGGGCCGGAAGCTTACGGTAGTCATCGCGGAGTCGCCGTATTTCTCTATTGCGCTCTGCAATCTCTGCTGCAGCTTCTGCTGACATCGAGAATATCTCTCGCGCCCCAAGCGGTGACTGTATTGCGTTGGACGGGATAGTAAACTCAAGGCGACTGATAAAAGCAATTCGCTTCGGCTTCTGGTAGAAAAGAAGCTCACACTCCAGCAATGCATCAGCAGGAATGCTTTCGAGTGCGTTACGGACTTGAGGAGCTGATGCCGATATCCTTTCTCGAAGAACAGTATGCTGTTCCGGCGATGGTTCCAATGTAGCCACTATCCTACTAGGTGATTCCCTTCGTCGTTGGAAGGCCTCTGTTTCGACCGAAAGGAACGGCAGTCCCGAAAGTGAAGCGGTTTGGTGAGTGAAAAAGCTGAAGAATCTGTTAATAGCGACAAGTAGATTAGACTTGCCTGAGTTATTTTTGCCGATCAGGACGTTCAGCTCACCGCATGACTCGAAGCTAGCCTGCTGGATGCTGCGGAAATTCTCGATTTTCATGGAGATGAGTCGCATGATGCCACCTGTTGTGCTAGTCCGCGTACATCTGGCATGGCGTGCAGTGTTACGAACAACATAGAGCCTCGCAGGCTTGGTCGCCACACGATGATTTTGGATACTTCGTGCTAAACAACGCATACGTGTATAACCGGAGGAAAGGAGGCATGTGCCCAGCTTGAGGATCTCGGTTGTGCACGTGTCGACTGCTTCGGTGCCCCATGTCGCGTAGAAGGGGCTGCCGCGCCGCTTCCGGTGCTCGGGCCTGGCGGCCCTGCGCTCCGGGTCGGCTTGCCACCGGATACGCGGGTTGCTGTGGGCTGCTGTACAGCAGGGAAGTACAGCAACGCCGCCTCACGCAGCCTGCTCGTCCCGTACGGCGTCACACGGTTGAGCAGCAGCGCCGGCTCTCGACCACGGCCCTCCGCTTCACTCGTAATGAAGGGGTCTCCACCGTTCCCCGGTCTACCTCTACAGCGGGTGAGGCTCTTCGGGCTCGGTCGCTGGGGGTCGATCCCGGAAAGTGGTCGCGATGACGAGCGCTGCTGCGGCCAGGAGGTGCCATCGGATCATCTTGGTCGCGTACGCGAGGTATTCGCCGCCCCCGACGACGAGAACCGTCACGAACCCCTCGACGGCAGCGAGGATGAGGAGCGCACCGATCCCCCATGCGACCCGGTGCCGCGTCCGGCCCGCCATGACACCGCCGGCCGCCGCGGCCAAGGCGATGAGCACGATCAGCACACCGTCCACGTCGGCCTTGCAGGCCCACGCCCCGGGACGCTTCCACAGCAGTTCCGTCGGCGGTGTGGAGGCGAACCAGCCGAAGGAGGTGGACTCACCGATCGGCAGAAAGAGCCGGCCGGCCGTCCACGCAGCCGCCACGATGGCCGCCGCCCAGAGCACGATGCCCTTCCGCGCCGGAGGCAGGGGCGAACGTGCGGCCACAAGCAGCGTGACGATGGCCACGGTGTAGCAGACGATCGACAGCCAGGACTCATCGACGGGAAGGGGCCGGTCGGTGAGGGGGCGGGTATCGGACGGGAGGGAGATCACGGACAGTTTGAACGCGAGGACGGCGCAGACCGCCGCGCTTCCGAGGAGCGTGGTCCGGCGCGGGGCGCACAGCAGGAGACCGGCCAGGAGCACCGGCAGCAGGAGTTCGCCCCACGACAGCAGCTGCCACCACGGGCTCGTCGTCATGAGGACGGGTACGACGGGGTCAGCTCCCCAGCAGATCCCGATGTTCAGCTCTGCCGCGCTGACCCTGGAGGTCTTCAGGATGACCGGCCCAGAGGCGGCCAGGACCGCCCCGATGCGGAGTGCCTTTGCAGGGAGGCGCGTCTCCGCATGAGGTGCCTGCGTCACGACGGCCTCTCCGTTCCCCCGCTTGCTGGTAGATCGACTCGGGCGACAGTAGCGGACGAAGGTCGTGATCCCGCAAGGGTGATGACAGCCGCGCTGACAGCAACGTCCCCGCACACGGGCTCACTTCGGCTACCGTCCACCACCTTCTGATCAGGATCTCCGCTATCTGAGCAGGGTGATTGGTCCGCCTGAGGAGCGGAAGGTCGTTGCGCTCTGGCAGTCAGGGCTCGGTTGTCAGTCTGAATTCGGACGCTCTACGAGGTCACGAGCGAGGTCGGTCAGGTGGGTCAGATGCAGGGTTCGGCCGCCGCTTCCGGGTAGCGGAACGTGTAAGGGGTCGGTCCACTTGGTTGGAATCGCTGCCGGTCCGTACACGGCCCCGGCCAGTCCGCCGGTGACCGCGGCGACGGTATCGGTGTCGCCGCCCAGGTCGATCGCGGCGCGGATGGCGTCCTCATAGCTGCGGGTGGTGCGCAGTGCCCATACGGCCGAGCCGAGACAGGGCCAGACGGCACCGTTGAATTCGGTGGCCTGATCGGGATGCCAGCTGGGGGCGAGGATGGCGGCGTAGCGTTGACGATGGCCGGGGTGGACAGCGGTGAGGGTGTGGGAGAGCTGGTCCAAGGGGTCCGCGCCGTCCAGGGCGACACGTATCAGGTCGTGAAAGATCGCGGTGCCTTCCCATGCCGCCGGGTCGCCGTGAGTGAGGGCGGCGATCTGCCGAGCGGCGTCCATGGTGGCCTGCCGTCCGTCACGGGCGAAGTACACCGCTGACGGGGTGGCGCGCATCAGCGCGCCGTTACCCGCAGCTCGATGGCTGCTCCGGTAGTGGGCGGCGGCGGCCTGATCCCAGGGCAGGCCGCGGGTCAGTACGTCTTCGGTCTGCAGTCCGATGTCTTTCGGCTGATCGGCCGCCCATCGCTGGAAGCGGGCGAAGATATCCGGCAGGTCCAAACCGCCACGTTCCAGCAACGACTCGGCTACATGAACGGCCATCTGCGTATCGTCGGTGGCCTCGCCGGCGTCCCAGCCGCCGCCTCCACTCATCTCGCCGCCGGCACCCGGTATCGGAAAGCGGGAGGAGAACGCGCCCGCCGGGCCGAACTCGAAAGGAGCACCCAGCGCATCGCCCACAGCCGAGCCGACGACCGCGCCAACGGCACGCTGCACAAGATTCATACCAGCAGGGTTACTTAGCCTGGCAGCGCCGACCGTCTGATGCTTCGCGGCGGGGGGACCGAGCACTCGCAGGAGACGGCGAACGTTGGACCATCGCAGGCAGATCGCCGAAGCAGGGCGCTGTGTACAGCAGTGGAATACAGCAACGCCTCCTTGCACGATCACATGTCGTCAACCCGCATCTACCGCTTGACCAGGCTCGCCAGCCCTCAACGAGGTGACCGGCTCCCGTTTGCAAGCAGGAAGTCAGGAGTTCGAATCTCCTAGGCTCCACCGCACGTCGAAGGCCACATCCCGTGATCGGGAAGTGGCCTTTTCGATCTTGTACAGCTGCAAAGTACATGGTCGCCAAAGGCAGCAGAGCCAACATGCCAAAGACGCCAGTCGCGCCCGTAAAGAGGAACGGTGCCAAGTAGTGATTGGGATCCCGCCCAATGGCGCGGAGCTTCCTGAGAAGGCTTGATCCATGAACGCAGCCTGAAGTGCAACTCCGGCAGATGTGCCCGACGACATCGACGTTCCTCGCCCAGAGAGAGCAAGCCGCTAGGGCACGAGTGCATGTTGCCGTTCGAGGGCGTAGCTGATGACGATCGGCTGGCAGCTTCAGCGCGTCGCTGCCAGAGTGACGCAGCGTGGCGCCCTTTGGGGGGAACGACGCGGTGTGGGGAGCATCGCGAGCTGAAATGGCCTCGGTGGTTCCGAGGCCGAAAGGGATAGGGGTGAACTATGCACCCGAGGCGTAGATGATCTCGCTAGCGCGGTGTCAACAACGATCTCGGGACAGTCTGTTGTAGCAGGCGTTGTATCAGGCGAAGCGTCCGCCGTGGACGGATACGAAGCCCCTTGAGCTCACGTTCCTCCCTGAAGGTCGACGCTGCCCGATCTCGTCAACGGTGGAGTGAGTGTCTCAGCAAGTCCTCGACGGAACAGGGCGGCTGGGCGGCCTACGTCGGGGAGCCGCCGTTCCCCTATCGGCATGACGAAGCCTTCCGTCTTCATGACCTTGCGGCGGAAGTTGCTGGGGTCGAGGGGGAGGCCCCATACCGCCTCGTAGATCTGGCGCAGATCGGCGATGGTGAAGGGCTCCTTGCAGAAGGCTGCGGCGATCGTGGTGTGCTCAAGCTGGGATCTGGCCCGCTCCAATCCGTCACGGAGAATCTTCTCGTGGTCGAAAGCTAGTGTGAGCTGGCCCTCGAGGATGGAGGAGACCGGGATCCAGTGGGCGGCCGACGCGTCGGTTCCCGCCCGGGGCATGGGTAGATCGGGACCGAGTGCGAGGTAAGCGATGGAGATGATCCGTCCACGCGGGTCGCGGCCGGGGTCGCCGTAAGCGTGCAGTTGCTCCAGGTGCAGGCTGTCGCCGGCAACTCCGGTTTCTTCTCGTAGTTCTCGTCTCGCTGCAGCGTCCAGCGCCTCACCATCGCGGACGAACCCTCCCGGCAGCGCCGCTTCGCCGCGGTAGGGCATATTGCCGCGCTCGATCAGCAGAACGTGGAGTTGGCCATCGCGCACGGTGAAGATCACCAGGTCCACGGCTGCGGTCAGAGAGGCGGGCGGGCGGCGTTGGTGGATTGTCTTGCTCATTGCCATACCCCTATTAAAGGTCTAGTTGACTCTAAGTCGAGACGCACTTATGGTCAGGGTTACCTAAACGGCTACCGGAGGGGCTCATGGCCCAATCCCGCACGGTACGTCTCGAGCACGACACGAGGGCAGCCGACTCGAAGGCGACACGGTACCTCTGTGCCGGCGTCTACCTCGATCGCGGCTTTCGCGAGATGGTCATCCGCCGGGTCTACAACGACTCCAAGCACATGGTGGCGCCCTCCTACGGCTTCGATCTGGTGCCAGTTGTCGCACACGCCTGGCGGGCGTGGCGCTTGGAGACCGTGAAGTGGGTGCTGGTCCTCGCGGTCCTCCTGGCCGGCATCACATGGGCGCCCGCCGCGACGGCCACCGCGACGGCGTTGTTCGGCTTGTGCTGGTCTGCCGCCGTCGCCTTCAGAAGCGCACAGGTTGCTTTGCCTCTGAAGGCAAAAGAGCGCGCGGACCGGTTCTTACGGCGCGTCCGCTGGAACAGCGAGTCGAACGACCTCGCCGAGCACCTCCGCTCCCTGAAGCTTGCCTCTATCGGCAGCGGTGCTCTGATTGTCGCCGTCCCCATGATCTCAGGCGTGGCGGGCATTCCGCTCTCCCGGTTGCTGCAGCAAACAGCGGTCATAGGGGCATTGACGATTCTCGTCGCGTGCGGCTGTGGTGCCGCCCAACGCGGCGCGTTGCACCGAACGGCCAAGGGCCAGTTGCCCTCGCCGGACAGCCACCGGTATCGGGCGATCGACGAACAGCAGCACCACACGTTCGTCATCTATCGCAGGGCCCCGGAAGAGGAGCCAGAGCCGGAGAACTTCCGCGACGTCCTGGCGCTCGACGACACACATAAGCCATTCGTCGGAGCCGGACGACTGACGCATCGCTGGAACCCGCCACTCAACATCCACTTGTTGCAGATAGGCGAAGGCAGCATGGCCGATCGGGAATTTGACCCTCTCCCGTTCAAGGCGCATGAGCTGGTCGCTTATTTGAAGGACGAGATGCAACGACTCGACGGGCAGGGTGACGCCACCAGCCTTCCGGACTTCGGAAAAGCAGACCGGATCTATATAGCGGAGGCTGATGTCGACCCCGAGCGCGGCTGGCTGCAAGGCGAGACTGCTACGCACAGAATCAACGAGATCATTGACCGGCCGTTCGACCAGTTCCATCACTTCCTCGAGATCCGTACATCGGTATCCGGCGAGCTGGTCACAACCGTATTCCTTCGCACCACTGTCAAAGGGCGCGCACTCAGCCTCGACTTCGCTGCCTGTGCGCTGACGCGGACGCCGGACGAGTATCACGTCCTCGACGAGTACGGCGAGGCCGGAGTTACTGCCATACTCCGGGCAGCGGTCCGAGCTCTTACCGAACTTCCGACCGACATCATGCAGTCATGGCGTCTCATCCACGTCCCGACTATCCTGCTCGGGGCCCTTCGAGCACGACGAACCCACGTTCTCTATCCCAAACGCGGCATGAAGATCGGAGCAAAGCTGAGTGTGCGCGAAGAAAAGCGCATGCCGTGGGAGACGGCCCAACTCGACCGAACGCTCATCTCCGACCACGTGAAGCTCATAGAAGACCGTCTGCTGAAGGCAGCGACCGAGTTCCTGCGCGAAAAAAAGGTCGACATCTCGGAGTTCGAGGAACGCGCCACCAACATCATCAACACCGGAATCATGAACTTCGGCGAGTCAATGAATGTAAACAACTCCGCAGTCGGCACCAACGCAATGAGGCTCGATCTACCTGAGAACTTCGGCAGCGCATCAGGAGGGAACCACGTATGACCGGCCAGTTCAAGAACAGCGGAATAATCAATCAGGGCGGCCCTATGACCATCAGCGACACCGCGATCGGCGACGGCGCCACGGTCGTCCACCACCACCTGGCCGAAGCTGAGCCCAGGAGGCGCGCAGACGTTGGCGTGATAACAATCAAAGATTCGGAGGCAAGGGCAGTCATAGACATCCTCAAACTCGAACGTGCACCCGTGAAGGGGATTCCCTTCTGGCACGGCGCCATCAACCTCCGAGGCGTAGCCACCAGGGTGGCAATGATCCGCTCGCTGGGTCAAGGCCAGCGATCGACAATGGCCGCGTTCGAGAATCTCAGAGGGACGTTCCGACCGGCGGTCATCGCACTTGTCGGCATCGGCGGCGGATTCCAACCAGACATCTCCACAGGCGACGTCGCCATAGCAACGCGAGCCGTCTACTACGACCTCCGAAAGGAAACAGCCGACGGCACCCAGCGCAGAGGCGAGGACCGTGAGACATCCGCCATAGTTGGAAACGCCGTGAACAGCTTCTTCGTCGACTACGGCGAACCGGCACAACTCATACGAGGAGAGGACGAATTTCACGTCATCTCCTGCATCATCGGAACCGGTGACGCCGTTATCGCGGACGCGGAGTCTGAAATCAGGAAATATCTCAAACACTATAACGACAAGATCTCCGTGGTTGATATGGAGGCCGGCGGTCTGGCTCAGGCATTCCACGAGCGCGGCAATCTGGCTCAGATGCTGGGATGGGTAGTGATCCGCGGGATCTCCGACTACTCGAACAAAGAGAAGAATGACGTCCTACAGAAAACTGCCGCCCGGAACGCTGCAGAGGTACTGCGAGCTCTAATCCCCTACCTTCCATCTCACACCTGACGGGAAGTCTCAATGGGAGAGTTCGTAATCGGGGTGGTGAGTTCGCTCGTCGCCACCGCACTCGCCGTTGTGGGCGGTATGGCGTTGTCGCCGCGGGTGCGCTCCTGGCCGACCCTGCTTCTGTCCAGATTCACCGGCTTGGGAGTCTCCCGGGTGCATCCGCGACAGCGCGTCGCAGCCGAAGATCTCATAGCGGAACTCGGCAAAGCCCGCTGGGTACGGGTACTTGCAGGCCGAGGGAATGAACTCACCCGCGACGGGTTCGTAGCCCTGTGGGAGGACGAAGGACGTCGCCTGGAGTTCGTTCACGTACTGCTTCCCGATACCAACCCTCCCTCCGCATCATGGCTGGAGTGGCGAGAGGACGAGATCCGGCGCATCGACCCAGGCTTCTCCCGCGGAATGCTGGCCGAGCAGGTCGACATCAACGCCCAATACATCAGGGAGGTCGCCGCTGGCAGGGACAACATCGAGTTGCGCCGCTACAACCTCCCCAACCTCCACCGAATAGTGATCACCGACCGCGTCGCCTTCCTCACTCTCTACCGTCGGGGAACCCACGGCCGCGACTCTCCCTGCATCGCGGCACCTCGCCCCGGCCTGATGTACGACTACGCCGTCCAGCTCTTCGCCACAGCCTGGGACCATGCCTAGGCTCAACAGCCGTGGTCGCACGCGGATGCTGTACAGCAGCCGAGTACAGCGACGCCGATGCACACGAGCACACGCCATCAGTCACCTTCTGCAGCTTGACCAGGGTGAAGACCGCTCGACGGTGTTACTGGCTCCCGTTGGTAAGCCGGCACTCAGGCTCATCCTGGTCAGCTGGCAGGCCGTCACTTCAGTTCTGAGTAGCGGCTGGCCGGTCAATCCATTCCTGGGGAATTAGCTTCTCGCCACCACGCCAGTTGTGCTGGACTGATTCTTGAAACCAGTCCTCGGGAAGGTTAGCGTGATCACAAACGATCATTTGCATGTGGGGAGCAAGTTCGGCGACCACCTCATAGATGAGGCGGAATAGCCGAGTGACGGCCTCACGGTCACTGTCTCGGCCCGGCGTTCCCGTATTCTGGTCGACTTCCGAGCGATACCAGACCTGAGTCGGTTGATCGAGCATCAGAAGTCGTGGGACGGGGCGGTTCTGCCGGACGAAGTAACGATGTAGCGCGAGGTGCGCAACCAGGTGATAGCCAATCCAGTTTTCACCACTACCGATACGGAACAAGGGCGCGGGGCCTTGCTCCGTATCGGTAACAACGGTTAAGCGGTTGAGATCGAGACGAACGCTCCCGCTACGATGCTCCAACTCCAACCGATCTGCCCAGGTCGTCATGTCCTGACTGATTGCAACTAGGCGTGAGGTTAGCTGCTCGCGTTCTTCCGCGGGGTCGAGTTCGGCCTCCAACGTCTGAACCCGCATCAAAGCGGACTCGTAGCGTTGGCGCAGCCTCGCCAGTTCTGTTCCGGAATTGCCAGGCAATGCCGTCAGCGTTGCGTGAATACGGCCTCGCGTGAAGTCTAGTCGCGCAGAATCAGGAAGCTGGTCGGCAGCTGATTGACTGGCGGTGAGGGATCGGATGGCGGACTCCGCCGCCTTAAGCTGCTCACGCAGCAATGCAGCCTGCTCGTCAAGCGCTCCCAAGGCTGCACGCCGGGCGGGTCGTGCTGCATTCACAGCGCTTAGCTGTTCGCTAAGGCGCTTCAAACTCTGGCGGAGCTCCCTCGGCTTTGGGTCTGGCTCGCTGAGTATCGAGGCACACAGTGGACACACAGATGGTTCCATGCGGGGGTTCGTCGCCGTATCCCCGTTGTCGTCCGCAGGAAGTGCAAGAAGGTTCAAGCTAGTCAGTCGGGCGGTCTGGATCTGGACAGCGCCAGTAAAACCAGTTTCCGTGTCGTTCTGTTGCAGCAGGACCTCTCGTTCAGCCATGACGCTGCGTAGGCGGTCGCGCAGATCATCACGGTCGCGCTGCAACGCCGAGACACGGTCAGCGGTTTCGCGGTCGGGTGTCACTGGAGCGGAGATAGCCGTGACCGCGGAGTACAGGTGGCCAATCATGTTGGCCCGGTCTGGTGGTTGCTCGGAATCGACCAGCCCAAGCGTGTACGCCTCTCGCCAAAGTGCTCTAAGACTGGCATCGGCAGCTTGGCTAGTTTGCTGTGTCTGACGATAGGCAACCTCGGTGCTGCGCAGTTCACGGCGGGCCGCAGCAAGTTGAGCTCGCTTGAGAGCTTGGTCCCGTGGTACCGCACCGATGAAGTAAGGGATGGTGTCTTTCAAGGTCTGCGCCATGCCCTGGTCGCCCTGACGATGAAACAGCAGATCTCGGTCGGCGATTTCGCTTTGCCGCTGCAAGCACAGCAGTGCGGCATGCCCAATGTGAGCTTCGACCGCATAGCGTGCTGAACCCGCGGGCGGTTCGTGCAGATTCTCTTCTATGCCGATGATCATGTCCAGCCCGCAGAGGATCATTCAACCCCTCTGCTAACGCAGGCGCTAACAGCGTCCCCGGATGTGGGGGGGACGCCAGGAGAAGACGATCACTGGTGGGAGCGATCTGAGCAGGAAGCGGGGGCGACCGTAGTCATCTGTGGGCGGACGTCGGGCGACTGCGGATCAGAAGGCGCTTGGTCAGTACTCGACTTAACTGACTCCAGATCTGAGGGCATCGAGGGAGGTCTTCGATGCCGCCACCTTTCGGGATCATGCCCCAGAGGAAGGGGAAGCTCAGGTCAGATGCTGAGGCGGTTCGCCCATGAGTGCGGCCAGCTCGTCCTTCGTGACGGTGAGGGCGAATCCCGCGCCTGGTTGCCCCGAGTTCCATCCTTGTTCGACGGCTCGGCGGATGCATCCGACGACGAGAGCAGGACGGATCGCGATCGCTCGCTCTCCTAGCCAATTGTCCGGCCGGGCGTAGGGGAGTGACACCATGAGAACGGCTCCCGGCTCCTCGGCTCGCTCGACTGCGAAGCTGAGGGGTGACCAGGCCATGCCCTCGTCGTAGGTCGGCTTGTGGCGGACGCGCCAGCGGAAGACGGTGCCGTCGACGGTGATGAGCCGTGAGGCCTTCTTCGGTATCGCCACAGCCGCCTCCAAGCTCTGTTCTTGTTCCGTCGCTGTTCCGTGGGAGCGTCGGAACCAGGGAGAAGTGACGCGAGATGCCCGCAAGCGTAACCGCTGCTCACTGGCATGATCGAGTCGTTTTCGCCGGTGACCGGATCGGGTGTCGGAGAACATGCAAATCTTCGAGGGCACCAACCAGATCCAGCGCCTGGTGATCAGCCGCCATTTGGCCAAGTAGCCCCGGACCCGCGGAACCCCTGCTTCTCTACATCGGAGGCCAGACTCAGATGGTCATACCTTCTTGACGACGATCGAGTTCGGGACCAGCTTCTCCAGGTCGTCCACGTCTGAGGTGAAGATGGTGACCTGCCCCTTCTGCTGCCGTGCGACGACGGCGAGCACGGCGTCGATCGCGTACTTGTGGCCGTGCAACTTGGCGTCGGACAGGAGCAGGCGGGCCAGGCGGGCCTGGTCCCTTCCGATGTCGGCGACGTTGAGCCGGGAGAGCACCCAGTCCCAGCGTTGCTCGGTGACCCTGCCGTCGAAGGCCTCGACCATCGTCATCGGAGACGTCACGACCTCTGCGTGTCCGCGGGCCGCCAGGTCGAGCCGGGCGATCATCTGCCGGTCGCCCCGCACGGCCAGCGACAATGCCTCGGAGTCGAGCACGGAGATCCGCAGCGGCGGCCGCTCGTGCCCGCCGCTTCGCTTGCTCACGCAGCTTCCCCAGGGCCTTGCCGCCCCTGGGAGCGGCGGCGCTCGTGCTCGGCATCGAGGTCGTCCAGCTCCTCGGTCGCTGCCGCACGCTCGTCGTCGGTGACCGGGCCGTACTCCTCCTCCAGCCAGTTCACCAGCTCCAGCAGCCGATCCCGGTCACGCTTGTAGCGCAACGCCTCGGCGACGTAGGCCGACAGACCCCGCTCGGCCGCTTCCGTGCGGATCTCCTCAAGGAGTTCCTCGGGAATCGTCACCGTCACCTTCTTCGTCGCCATACTAGGGACCATACTTCAGGTACCTTCCTTCTTACCAGTTCGCTCGTCACTCGATGTTCGCCACAGGGAAGACGATCTGTTCGCTCTCCCAAGGGCAGGGTTCGACGGTGGGGAACCGGGACAGCGGCTGCACGTCCGTCTTCTCTCTGTCGAGCATCTGACGCCAGGTCCCGATGGTTCCCGACACCAGATACGGCCCTACCGGGATGGTGACCGTGTCGCTCTCGACTCTGACCGGCACCGTTTCCCCCGCGATCTCGATGTCGCCGTCCAGTCCTCCATCTGCCGCGGCTATCGCGGTCTCGAGGTCTGCCAGGCCGAGCGCGCCGGTCCAGTTGAAGCTCGGCCCAGATGCTCGGGCCACTACTCGTCCGGAGTCCCAAGGGCTTTGGAAGAGCTGGAACTCCAGAGAGCAGCCGGCGAGAGGGTCCGCCGCCTCGACATCCTCGTCGAGCCATGTGGGCCGGTATTTGCTGAGCAACATGGTCATGGCGTCGGACAGCAGAGCCCGGCGGGCGTGCAGAAACTCCCGGTATGCAGCAGCGTGACGTAGCGACTCCTGATAGGGCACGAAGTGCGCGGCCAGCTCGGCTTCTGTCAACGGCGGAAGCTCCGAGTCCACGAAGTAGACGCTCGGCGATCGGTTGCTGATCTTGCGATTGGCCTTCCCGGAGATGAATGCCAGGTTGGCCAGGTCGTTGATCTCGGTCTTGCTGTACGCGCCGGCGTGATCCTTCAGGGTGGCCTGTGGGTGGATGTGGTGATATTCCAGCTTTTGCCCGGCTTCGGCAATCGCCGAAATTTCCGTGCCATGCCACCAGTCCCGTGCGCCGGCATGCTTCGCGACGAGATAGCTGAGGAAGAAGTACGGGCTACCGATGGTGCGGCCGACCAGATCCTGAGGGGTGACCTCGATACGTGAACCCCGTACCCCGAGATTACTGAGCAGTTGTTTGACGGGCTCCGGACCTCGCGCGGCGGGAATGTCCTGGCCGAGACGGGTATCGGTGGAACTGCTGTAGCGATTGCGGATGCTGGCGAGAAGAAACCAGTAGATGATCCCATCGGCCGTGTCCTTGTCCATGGGGACATCCGGCCACTCACCGAGCAGCACGATGAGCGGCAGCAGCGCGACGTGGGACGGAATCAGATTGCTGTTGCTGACCTTCAGGTTCTCCTGCAGCATCGGGACGACATGTCGCAGCCCTCGCTGAACCGTGGCCCAGCCCCTCTCCAATTCCTCGTCACTGGCGGCGATGAGCCGCCCATGCGACCAGGTTGAGAGGCCGCGACCCAGTACGGTGCCGGTGAGCGCCCGGGTAAGGAAGGTGACGTCCAAGTCCGGATAGTGCTTCTTCGCCCAGTACTCGGCTTCCTCCTCGAGTCTCTCCAGCGTTCCCGGCCATCGGGCGGACAGCGTGGCCAGTGCGAGATCGCTGGTCTTGAGCGGTCTTCCGCTGTTGACCCGGACGAAGATCTGCGCGATCTCGTCGTACGGAAATCCGGTGAGAACTTCCATGTAGAAGGCGCGGCTCCGGATGGCGGCCAGCCTGCCCACCCGCTCGCCGATGACGTCCGGATCGATGCCAGGGACATGCGTATGCAGACGGCTGATGATCGGGTACTGCTTCGCGCCCGGCCGGGCGACCTCGTACACCTTGATCCAGCGGGGGTCCTTGGCCGTGGCCGCACTCTGGTTCTGGAACGCCTCCGTCTCGATGTTGAAGACGATCTGCGCGTCCTCATAGTCGTTCAACACCCGATGCAGCGAGGTGAGCCGCTGCTGGCCGTCAAGCAGGTAGAGCGGCGGCATGGCCGGCATGCCCTGCATCTCATTGACCGCGAGGCGTCGGGTGGCGGGCGTCTCGTTCGTCTTCCAGAACAGCAGCGAGCCGGTGGGGTAGCCACGGTAGAGCGACTCGATCAGTTTGGCGACCTGAGTCGGTTTCCAGACATAGCCGCGCTGGATCTCCGGCAGGAGGATCTCCTTGCTGGAAATCTGGCTCACCAGGGTCTGTACGTCCTTCTCGGCTTTCTCGACCGGCATGCGAACTCCGTGCACGGGGGGAGGGAGACAGTGCTTCAGCCGATCGTCTTATAAACGCGCACCCGCCAGGAGCGGATTGATCAGAATCGGTCACGGAAAGTAGTAACCCCAGCTTGGCGACGTCGGACGCGAGGTGCCCCGGCGAGAGGCAGTTCGGGCGGTTCGGTCGTTCTGTGTGCCGGCTGGTGTCATCGTGGGCGTATGGAAAGGGATCTTGTCCGGGGTGGTGGGGTCGGGCTGGTGGTTGGGGGCGTGGTCGGGTATCCGGTGTCGCGGCTGTACGTCGAGGGCGTCGATGCGTATACCGTCCTGCCCCTGTTGGTCGTGGCCGTCGCGGTGGCCGTGCCCGGCGGGGTGTTGCTGGCCGTGTGGGTGAGGATCACCCGGCCGGTCCGCAGCGGGCTGCTCGCGGTCGTGTTGCTGGTGGTGGCGAAGAACGCGGTGGATCTGGTCGTGCCGGGTCCGGGTCCTCGGTTGGCGTTCGCCGGGTTCGTCGGGCTGGCGGTCGTGAGTTGTGCGGGTGCTGCCGCGCTGGCCGGTACGGAGGCGCTCTTGCCGCGGGTCGTCGCGGCCGTGGCCGTGTGCGGGTGCGTGATCACGACGGCGACGGTCGAGCACCGGCGTACGGAGGCGTGGGAGCGGCGGCTGCGTACGGACACCGTCGCCTCCTACGAGAAGTCCCTGCCGCTGGCGGTGCCCGAGGTGGTGCCGGGGCGGGTGCTGGTCCAGGTGTGGACCATCGCCGAGGACGTCCTGGCGCTCGACTACGCCAGGGACGGGCGGAGCGAGCCCGACGTGTTCGTGCGGGTCAGCGCCGGCGGGGATCCGCGGAAGGCGTGCGCGGCGTGGGAGCGGGACTCCGGGTCCGCGAGCGGGTGGCGGCGGATCGGTGGCTGACGGAGAAGGGGGTGAACGGCAGGCAGGTGCTGTTCGCCCGGGTGGACGAGCGGCTGGTCGAGGTCGATTCGACGGTGCTCGGAGCTGATGAGGCCCTTGTGGTCGCGAGCGGGCTGCGGGCGGTCAGTGCGGAGTATCTCGTCGACTTCGAGCTTCCGCACGGCAGGTGATCGTCAACCAGTGGCAGGGGGCGGCTCGTACGGGGGGAGGTTGAAGCGGGTGCGGATGGCCTGCTGGACGGTGGTCTTGTCGGCGCGGGCGTCCACCGTCATGACGTACTCCTTGCGCCGGAACAGCTCCAGCACCGGATCGGTCTTGTCGTGGTAGTCGTGCAGCCGGCGCGCCAGCGCGTCCGGGGTGTCGTCCGCCCGGGTGACCAGTTCGCCGCCGCACACGTCGCAGCGGCCCTCGACCTCGGGCCGGTGGGCGATGAGGTTGTAGTCCATGCCGCAGCGGGAGCAGAGGCGGCGGGCGAGGACGCGGCGGCGGACCTCGTCGTCGGGCAGGTCGAGGTGGATGACGCCGTCGATGTCGTAGCTCTCCAGGAAGAACTCCGCCTGCCGGCGGTTGCGCGGGAAGCCGTCGATGACGAAGCCGAAGTTCCAGTCGTGGAGCTGGAGCCGGTCGCGTACGACGGACTCCACCAGGTCGTCCCCCACCAGCTCGCCGGCCGCGACCAGGCGGCGGACCTGGGCGCCGAGCTTGGTGTGGTTCTTGACGTGCCAGCGGAAGATGTCGCCGACGCTGATGTGCGTCAGGTCGAGGTCGCCCGCCAGCAACGCGCTCTGGGTGCCTTTGCCGCTGCCCTGCACGCCCATGATCACGTACTTCCGCATGGCTCACGACCCTATGGGGCAGGGCGGGTGCGGCGATACGTAGATTTCCGGATGACCGGCGGGCGGCGCTTGCCTAGGGTCGGGCGGACCGTACGCCTCGCGAGAAGGTGGGCACATGCGCGCGCTGACCGTGGTCCTGTCGTCCCTCCTCGTGGTGACGACCTTCGCCCCGCCCGCGACCGCGAAACCGGCCTCGGCCGACGTGGCCGACGTCGTCTTCCAGCGGGCCGATTTCACGGCGGGCACGACCGAGGGCACCGCCGCGGGTGGCGGGCTGTCGTTCGTCTCGCCCGCCGGCACCACCTCGTACACCGACGCCCTCGGCACCAAGACCTGGGAGTACGCCCGCTGGACCGGCCCCGAGCGGGCCATCGGCTTCCCCGCCACCGAGCTGATCGCGTCCTGGACCGCCGACCTGCCGCCGGGGAGCTGGCTCCAGGTCGAGGCCCGTGCCAGGAACGCCGAAGGGCTGACGAAGTGGTACTCCCTCGGCCGCTGGGCCTACACCGAGGGCGACATCCGCCGTACGTCGGTGGGCGGCCAGGGCGACGACGACGCCAGCGTGGCCGTGGACACGCTGGTCGCGGCGGCGGGCAAGCAGATGAGCGGCTACCAGCTCCGGCTGACGCTCTACCGGACGCCGGGCTCGTCGCTCACGCCGCGGGTGCGTACGTCCGGGGCGATGGCCTCCAACGTGCCCCAGCGCAAGACCGTGCCGGTCAGCCCCGGCGGCGGCGCCTGGGGCGTCGAGCTGGACGTGCCGCGCCGCTCCCAGAACATCCACGTCGGCCACTACCCGGAATGGGACGGCGGCGGCGAGGCGTGGTGCAGCCCGACCTCCACCACGATGGTGCTCGGCTACTGGGGCAAGTGGCCGAGCGCGCAGGACACCGCGTGGGTGGACCCGTCCGATCCGAACCCCGAGGTCGACTATGCGGCCCGCTACACCTACGACCACGCCTACCAGGGCGCCGGCAACTGGCCGTTCAACACCGCCTACGCCGGCCGGTACGGCCTGGACGGCTTCGTCACCCGGCTGCGTTCGCTGACCGAGCTGGAGCGGCTGGTCAAGGCGGGGGTGCCGGTCATCACCTCGCAGTCGTTCAAGAAGAGCGAGCTGCCCGGCGCCGGGTACGGCACCAACGGCCACCTCATGGTGATCGTCGGCTTCACCGCGAACGGCGACGTCATCGCCAACGACCCGGCCTCCTCCAGCAACGCCGCAGTGCGGCGCGTCTACCCGCGCGCCGACTTCGAGAACGTCTGGCTGCGCAGCTCCAGCAGCGGCGGCATCGCCTACGTCATCCACCCGGCGGGCCACGCCCTGCCCGCCACGACGCCGGGGCTGCCCGCCAACTGGTGAGCCCGTCCGGGAGGCAGAGGGGTCCGTCCTCCGGGCCCCTCGACGCCGGCCGGAGACTTCCGTACCCTTACAGCCCTCAATGGCCACCCCCGACTGCCCGCCGTGGAGCTCCGATGACAGAGGACGATTCGGCGATTTCGGAGAGAACCCGCGTGGTGCGGTCCCGTTGGAACGGTCCACCGCTGCTGCTCGCCTCCGACGGGGCGAGGGCCGTGGTGGCGGGCACCGGGGCGCACCAGCCGGCCTCGCGGCTGCCCGTGGCCCCGGCCGTTCCCGCCACGGTGGGCGACCTCGGCCGGTGCCTGGTCGAGCGGGCCGGGCTCGCGCCCGCCCATCTCACCGTGCTGGTCGACCCCGCCACCCCGGCCGTCCTCGGCGAGGCGCTGGAGCGGGCGGCGCGGGAGGCCACCTCGGTCCTGCTGTTCCATTACTCCGGGTACGGGATCTTCGCCCCGGACGGCGAGCTGCACCTGGCCACGCGCGCCACCGTCGACCTCGCGCAGGGCGAGCCCGGTCATCAGGCGCTGCCCTTCAGCGTGGTACGGCAGATGCTGGCCGGGTCGGCGGCCGAGCTGGCCGTCGTGGTGCTCGACTGCTGCTTCACCGGGGGCGGGCGGCCGGTGCCCGCCAGGGCGATGGACCGGGTGTTCGAGGGGATGGGGCGGGCGTACGTGCTGGCCTCTGCGAGCAAGGACGCGAACGGGTGGGCGCTGCCCGGCGTACGGCACACCGCGCTCGGCGGGGCGCTGCTGCGGCTGCTCAACGAGGGCGACCCCGACGGGCCGGCCGCCTTCACCCTGGATCAGGTTCATCATCGGCTGGCCCGCGCGTTGCCCGCCGCCGGTTTCTCCCGGCCGCGCCGGATCGCCGGGAGCGTGGGTTCCCCGGCGCCGCTCGCGCCCAACCCGGCTCACCGGCCGGGGCCGGTGGTGCCCGCGACCGCCGGGAATCCGCCGGCAAGCCCGTACCGGGGGCTGGCGGCGTACGGGATTGAGCACGCGGAGCTGTTCTTCGGGCGCGAGGCGCTGGTGCGGTCACTGGTGGAGCGGGTGGGTGGTGGGCCGGTCGTGGTGACCGGGCCGTCCGGGTGCGGGAAGTCGTCGGTGTTGCGGGCCGGGCTCGTCCCGGCGTTCCTGGCGTCGCGGTCCCCGGGCGGGGAGGCGGCGGGCGTCGTCGTGCTCGCGCCGGGCGCCGACCCGCTCGGCGCGCTGGCCCGCGAGCTGGCCGTGCTCGGCGGCGGCGATCCGGTACGGCTGCGCGCGGTCATCGAGTCCGATCCCGGAGCGGCGGCGCGCGCCCTGCCGGCCGGGCCGGTGCTGGTGGTCGTGGACCCGTTCGAGGAGGTGTTCACCGAGTGCGCGGATCCGGCCGCGCGGCGGCGGTTCGTGGCGGCGCTGGGCGAGCTGGCGCGGGCGTCGTCCGTGGTGGTCTCGGTGCGGAGCGAGCACTTCGGGGCGTGCGCGGCCTACCCGGAGCTGGTGGCGGCGCTGCGGCGGCCCGAGGTCGTGCCGCCGCCGGGCGAGGCCGAGCTGCGCGCCATGATCGAGGAGCCGGCGGCGCGCTGCGCGCTCCGGCTGGAGGCCGGGCTGGCGGACCTGGTGCTGGAGGAGCTGCGGGCGTACGAGCCGGAGCTGGAACGGTCGGGCGGCGCGCTGCCGCTGCTGTCCCACGCCCTGCTCGCGACCTGGGAACGGCGCTCCGGTGACGTGCTCGCCATGGCCGACTACAGGGCGGCCGGCGGGGTCGCGGGAGCGGTGGCGGCGAGCGCGGACGAGGCGCTGCGGGCGCTCGGGCCGGAGTTCGAGGGGATGGCGCGCGAGCTGCTGCTGCGCATGGTGCGTACGGACGGTGCCGCCGGAGCCGCCGGGCGCAGGGTGCCCCTCGCCGCGCTGACCGATGGCGGATCTGGGGAGGCGGCGTCCGTACGGGCGCAGGTGCTCGCGGGGCTGGCCCGCTCGCGCCTGGTCACGGTGCACGGCGGGGAGGCGGGGCTGGTGCACGACACGCTCATCCGCGCCTGGCCCCGGCTCGGCGGGTGGGTGGACGCCGAACGGGCCGCCACGCTCGTGCGGCGGCGGCTCGCCGAGGACGCGCGGCGCTGGGAACGCGAGGGCCGTGACCCCGCCCAGTTGTACGCCGACACCCGCCTCGCCGCCGCCATCGCCCTCACCGCCGATCCGCCCGGGCCCGCATCGCCGAACGCCGCGGAGGGGCGGGCGGACGACGGCGGGGCGCTTCCCGCGGTGGGCTCGATGACGGTGCACGGCAAACTGGTCGCCGCCGGCCGGCGCCCGGCCCGGCGTCGCCCGCTCACGCGCCCCGGCCCGGATGCGGCGGGTGAAGGGCTGGCGGGGGTTGAGCAGGCGTTTCTTGCGGCGTCGGGTCGGCGGCAGCGGCGGCGCGCGCTGGCGGGCCGGGCCGTGATCGCCGCGCTCTCCGTTCTCGTGCTGGCCGTGGCCACCGGTGCGGTGCTGCAGTGGCGGGCGGCGGGGCAGGCGGCGCGGCAGGAGCGGCAGGCCGCCGCGCAGCGGGACGCGGCGCTGTCGCGGCAGGTCGCCGCGTCCGCCGCCGCTCTGCCGGACGCGGCGCTTGCCGCGCAGCTCGCGCTCGCCGCCTACCGCCTCTCCCCCACCCCGGAGGCGAGGGGCGCGCTGCTCGGCGCGCTGTCGCGGCCGATCCCGTCGCGTCTGCTCGGCCACGCGGCCCCGGTGGAGCGGGTGGTGTACCGCCCGGACGGTCAGGTGCTCGCCACGGTCTCGGGTGACCGCACCGCCCGCCTGTGGAACGTCGCCGACCCCTTGCGGCCGAAGAGCGCGGGCGTCGTCACGGGCCACACGGCGGGGCTGACGGCGGCGGCGTTCAGCCCGGAGGGGAAGGTGCTGGCGACGGCGTCCGCCGACGGCACCGCCCGGCTGTGGGACGCCGCCGACCCCGCGAGGCCGAAGCCGCTCGCGACGCTCAAGGGTCACGTGGGGCCGGTGCTGTCCGTCGCGGCGGCCCCCAAGGGCGGGCTGCTCGCCACGGCGGGCGCGGACCGGACGGTGCGTCTGTGGGACGTCGCCGCCCCCGCCGCCCCCAAGGCGGTCGCCGTGCTGAGGCAGCCGAGCGAGCCCGCCGACGTGGCCTTCAGCCCGGACGGCCGCATGGTCGCCGTCACCTCCGCGACCGGGGTCACGCTGCTCGACGTGCTCACGCCCGCCACGCCGGCGACCCTGGCCGCGTTCGTGTCCCCGGACGGCGGCGCGGTGCGCAGTGTCGCCTTCAGCCCCGGCGGCCGGAGTCTCGCCACCGGGGCCGCCACGGGCGCGCTGCACCTGTGGAACATCGCGGCGGCCACGCTGACCGGCACCGCCGCCGGCGCCGGCGTCGCCGTGGAGGACGTGGCGTTCGGCCCGGACGGGGACGTTCTGGCCGCGGCCTCCGCCGACGGGGCCGTTCGCCTGTGGGACATCTCGACGCCGGGCGAGCCGCAGCAAGCCGCCGTCCTCACCCCAACGGTGAGTACGGCGGCGGGGGTCGCGTTCAGTCCGGACGGCCGGACACTCGCGGCGGCCGGCGGCGACGGCGTGGCCCGGCTGTGGAACGTCGCCGACCCGGCCCGCGTCGCCGCCCGCGCCCGGCTGGGCCGGCACACCGCGCGGGTGAACGCCCTGGCCGTCGCCAAGGGCGGCGGCACCCTCGCCACCGTCTCCGACGACAAGACCGTGAAGCTGTGGGACATCGGCGACCCGGCCGCCGCGACGCCCGTCTCCACGCTGCGCGGGCACACCGGCGCCGTGGTCGGGGTGGCGTTCAGCCCGGACGACCGGTACGTGGTCTCGGCCGCGCTCGACGGCACGGCCAGGCTGTGGGAGGTGGCGCGGCCGGCGAACCCGAAGTTCGTCGCGACGATGCAGGGACCGGCGTCCGGGCTGCGGTCGGTGGCGTACGCCCCCGGAGGCAAGCTGGTGGCGGCGATCGGCGGGGACGGCCGGACGCAGCTCTGGGACGTGTCCACCCCGGCCGCCCCGCAGCGGGTCGCGACGCCCGGCGCGGCGGACGGCCGGCTGGACGCGCTCGCGTTCCGCCCGGACGGGAAGGTGCTGGCGACCGGTTCAGGCACCGCGTCCGTACGCCTGTGGGAGGTGTCGAAGCCGGCCGAGCCGCGCCTGCTCGCCGACCTGGCCGCGCAGCCGGGCGGCGTGCTCGGCCTGCGGTTCAGCCCCGACGGCCGGACCCTCGCGACGACCGGCGCGGACGGTGCCGCCGCCCTGTGGGACGTCGCCGCCCCGGAGCGGCCGAAGCGGCCGGCGCTGCTGCGCGGGCACACGGGCCCGGTGACCGCGGCGGCGTTCGGCGCGGACGGCCGG
Source organism: Nonomuraea sp. LP-02 (assembly GCF_036289125.1). Lineage (NCBI taxonomy): Bacteria > Bacillati > Actinomycetota > Actinomycetes > Streptosporangiales > Streptosporangiaceae > Nonomuraea > Nonomuraea sp. LP-02. The sequence goes on from NZ_JAXCLK010000001.1 coordinate 4,009,167, forward strand.
ACGCTGGTGACCGCCTCCCGCGACCGCACGCTCCGGGTGTGGAACGTGGCCGACCGCGCCCGCCCGTCCCTGTGGGCGGTGCTGGCCGGGCCCGAGCCGGTGGACGACGTGGCGGCGACCCCGGACGGCGCCACGCTGGCCGCCACGTCGGGCGCGGCGGTCCAGCTCTGGGGCCTGGACACCGAGCAGGCCGCCGCCACGGTGTGCGAGCGCGCGGGCGCGGCGATCACCCGCGAGGAGTGGGCGCAGTACGTCCCCGGCCGCCCCTACGCCCTCCCCTGCCCGGCGACGAGCTAGGGCTCAGGACAGCCGCAGCACCCCCCAGTGGCTGGTGTCGAGGTAGCTGCGGCCGGTGGCGTCGTTCCAGGTGACGGCGGCGGTGCGGGCCGCGCCGGTGGCGTCGTTGACCTGCACGTCGAAGCCGAGCAGGGTGCCGGGCCGCAGCGTCGCGGTCGGCAGCGCGATGGCGGCCTCGACGACGTAGCCGCCGGGCACGGCGCGGGTCACGGCCCTGAGGTTGTCCTTGACGCCTGCCGCGTCGAAGGTGCCGCCGACGGTGAGCCGGCCGGAGAAGCTGATCCGGTACTGCCCGTCGTCGTCGGTGTAGCCCTTGGTCTTGCCGTTGCCGGGGTCGACGAAGATCTCGACGGAGTCCTGCTCCCAGGCGTTCGGCGACTCCTCGCTGAGCACGGGGTCGGTGACCTGGGCGAGCACGTACAGCGTGGAGCCGCTCCACAGCGACCGGACGGTGGCGGTGGCCCCTGACGTGCCCTGGATCCAGGTGCCGGTGCGGATCTCGGGCGCGGCCCGCCAGGCCGGGTCCACGACGCCGTCGAGCACGGGCGCGCGGTGGGCGGCGGTGGTGAGCTTCACGGCGGGCGCGGGGGTGACCTTCCCTGTCCAGGAGACGGCGGTGCCGCCGTCGCGTACGGTGACGTCCACGTTCGTGCCCTTGGGGACCAGGGCCTCGACGCGGTATCCGGTGGGGGTCGGCCGGACGGCGGCCTTGTGTCCGCCCAGCCGGGTGACGGTCCGGGCGACGCCGTCCACGGTGAACGTCACCCGGTCGGCGGCGGAGACGCTGCGGTCGGCGACCTCGGCGAGCACGTACATGCCGGCGGCCGTGGTGCGGGCCTGGAAGCCGGCCGACACCTCGCCCACGCGCGCGATCGGGGCGTCGGGCAGCAGGTCCCACTGCTGGTCGCGCTTGCCGTCGAGGACCACCTCGCCGGCCGGCGCCTCCAGGCGGCGCACCCGGGGCGGCAGCTTCGACGGGTCGGCCACGCCCCAGTACGCGGGCTTGGCCTGCAGGTCCCTGTCGAACAGCAGCGGCGCGTCGAGCCGCGTGATCGGCCAGGTGTTGAGCCAGCTCACGTCGTCGGACTCGCCCCAGACGGTGACGGAGGTGAGGTGCGCGGCCTGCCGGCGGAAGACGTCGAACAGCTCCTTGTAGCGGTGGCCCTGCTCGGCGATCAGCTCGTCGGGGATGGTGTCGTAGGAGGAGACGAAGTCGGTGTAGGCGCTGACGTCGAGCTCGGTGACCTGCTGCTCGACGCCGAGGGTGGCGAAGCGCTCGATGGTGTCCTCGACGGAGGAGGCGGGCGGCTGCTCGATGTTGAGGTGGAGCTGGTGGCCGACGCCGTGGATCGGCACGCCCTCGGCCTTGAGCCGCTTGACCAGCGCGTACAGGGCCTCGCGCTTGCGCGGGAACTCCGTGTTGTAGTCGTTGATGAACAGTTTGGCGTCCGGGTCGGCCTCGTGGGCGACGCGGAAGGCGGTGCGGATGAAGTCGAGGCCGGCGATCTCGTACCAGGGTGAGCGGCGCAGGCCGTCGGGCTGGTTCTCGTCCACGACCTCGTTGACGACGTCCCAGGCCGCGATCCTGCCCTTGTAGCGGGTGACGAGCGTGCGGACGTGGCTCTCCAGGCGGTTCAGCAGGGTCTGCTTGTCGGCCCCCTCGAACACCCAGGCCGGGGTCTGGCTGTGCCAGGCGAGGGTGTGGCCGCGGATCGTCATGCCGTGCCGCTCGCCGAAGGCCACGAGGTCGTCGGCGTCGGCGAAGGCGTACTCGCCCTCGCGGGGCTCGGTGGCGTCCCACTTCAGCTCGTTGCCGGGGGTGATGCCGCTGAAGTGCCTGGCCAGCAGCTCGCCGTGGACGCCGAAGGCGTCGGGGCGGGTGAGCGCGGAGCCCAGGGTGAAGGGCACGCGGTCCTTCAGCGCCGGGATGTCGGTCTGGATCGGCTTGGGCGCGACGTAGGTCAGCGCGAAGTCGTCGAGGTGGAAGGGGAAGGTGCCGGTCTCGGACTCGACGTACACGCTGAGGAAGTCCACGTCGCGCGAGAGCGTGTACGTCCCCGCGAGCCGCACCCACTCCCCCGCCGGCACGTCCGTGGGCGGCGCGATCCGCTCGTAGCTCGCGGTGCCCGCGGTGCGCCGTTCGATCGACAGCCCGAGCCGGCCGGAGCCCGCGCCGGCGCCGAGCCTGACCCACACCGAGAGCTGGTACTTGTCGCCCTTGCCGAGGCGGCCGAGCACGTTGAGCGCCGGGCCGTCCCAGGAGGCGGAGCGGCCGGTGACGGCGAGGCTGCGGGCGCCGCCGTGGGCGGCCTCGGTGGTGGCGGCGAGGGTGGCGGAGGCGCGCGGCGACCAGTCCTGCGTGGTGCCGTCCTCGAAGTCGGCGGCGATCGGCTCGCGGGTGGGGTCGCCCTGCGGGGCGAGCACGATGTCGTCGAGGTGGTAGCGGCCGGTGGCGTCGTCGCTCTCGGCGTAGAGCTGCAGGTCGGTGGAGTCGGCGGTGAACAGGTACGTGCCGGCCAGGCGGACCCACGCCCCGTCGGTGACGGTGGCGGCGGCGACCCGCTCGTACGTGGTCTCGCCCCCGGCGGGGGTGCGCTGCACGGTGAGCGCGATCGTCGCGGCAGGCTGCCCGGCGGCGAGCCGGACGTGGGCGCTCACCCGGTAGGTGACGCCCTTGACGAACGGCGCGGCGAGCGAGGCCCCGTGCCAGTTCGCGGTGCGGCCGGTGACCAGCAGCGAGGCGGCGCCGCCGTGGGCGGCCTCGGTCGTGACGGCCACGGAGACGCCGTCGCCGCGCGGGCTCCAGCCCTGCGTGGTGCCGTCCTCGAAGTCGTAGACGAGATCGGCGGCGGCCCGCGCGGACGCGGCGGCCGCGAGGGACGCCGCGGGCAGCAGACAGGACAGGACGGCGGCCACCAGGGCCCGGAGGAGGGTGCGCACGGTGCTCCTGAAAGTTTCAGAAATCTCCCGATAAGTAGCAGGCGGACTGTAGAGCCGGACGACAGGGCGGTCAATGCTTCTGCAACCGCTTGTTGCAGCAATCATGCAGTTTTACTGCATCCATTGACGTGCCAGCAGGGTTACGCGAACGTTTCATGCAACCGATTGCCGCACCACCCTCTGCGAGGTTGCGCATGCGACTTCTGTTACTCCTCCCCCTCCTGCTGGCCCTCACCGTCACGCCCGCCGAAGCCCAGGGCACCCCGAAACGCGACACGATCGTGGTCGCCGCCGATGGCACCGGCGACCACACCACCGTGCAGGCCGCGGTCGACGCCGTCCCCTCGGGCAACACCCGCCCGGTCACGATCCTGGTCCGCAAGGGCACCTACCGGCAGCAGGTGGTCATCCCGCCCGACAAGCCGTACATCTCCCTCGTCGGGGACACCCGCGACCCGCGCGAGGTGGTGCTGACCTTCGACGTCTCCGCCGCCACGCCGAAGCCGGACGGCTCGGGCCCGTACGGCACCACGGGCAGCGCGTCGTACGTGATCAGCGCCCCCGACTTCACCGCACGCAACCTCACCTTCGAGAACTCCTACGACGAGGCCGCGAACGGCCCCAGCCAGGCCGTCGCCGTCCGCACCACCGGCGACCGCCAGGTCTACGAGAACGTACGCTTCCTCGGCAACCAGGACACCCTCTACGCCAACACGGCCTCGGCCACCACGACCGCCCGCCAGTACTTCCGCGACTGCCACGTGGAGGGCGACGTCGACTTCATCTTCGGCCGCGCCACCGCCGTCTTCGACAACTGCGTGATCAAATCGCTTGACCGGGGCAGCGCCGACAACAACGGCTACGTCACCGCCGCCAGCACCGAGCTCGCCAACCCCTACGGCTTCCTCATCTACCGCAGCCATCTGGTCAGCGACGCCCCGGCGCGCAGCGTGCACCTCGGCCGGCCGTGGCCGGCGGGCGGCTCGGCGACGGCGCGCGGGCAGGTGCTGGTGCGCGAGTCATGGCTGGGCCAGCACGTCAAGGACGCCCCCTGGACCGACATGTCCGGGCTGAGCTGGCGGGACGCCCGCCTGTCGGAGTACCGCAACGAGGGCCCCGGCGCGTCGGCCGGCGCGGACCGGCCGGCGCTCACGCCCGCGCAGGCCGCCGCCTTCACCCCGGAGCGCTACCTCGCGGGCGCGGACGGCTGGAACCCGGTGCGCCGCACGCCGCCGCGCCCCGGCCCGCGCGAACTCGGCCGCCAGGTGCTGCCCGCGGACGACGGCTGGGCCGCGGCGACCACGGGCACCACCGGCGGGTCGGCCGCCCGCCCCGAGAACGTGCACGTGGTCACCACCCGCGCCGAGCTCAAGGCCGCGCTCGGCGACCCGGCCGACAACACGCCGCGCATCGTCTACGTCAAGGGCGCCATCGACGCCGACACCGACGAATCCGGCCGCCCGCTCACCTGCGCCGACTACGCCGTGGACGGCTACAGCCTGGATGCCTACCTGGCCGCCTACGACCCGGCGGTGTGGGGCAGGACGAGCGTGCCGTCCGGGCCGCTGGAGGAGGCGCGCAAGGCGTCGTACGCGAAGATGGCCGAGCACGTCACCGTCACGATCGGCTCCAACGTCACCCTCGTCGGCCTGGGCCGCGACGCCGCGCTGAAGAGCTTCGGCCTGCGGATCAGCGGCGCCGACAACGTCATCGTCCGCAACCTCACCATCACCGACACCTCCGACTGCTTCCCGCAGTGGGACCCGACCGACGGCGCGGAGGGCAACTGGAACGCCTCGTTCGACAACGTCGAGGTCTCCGGCTCCACGCACGTCTGGCTGGACCACAACACGCTGAACGACGGCGACAACCCCGACTCGGGCCAGCCGCTCTACTTCGGCCGGCCGTACCAGGTGCACGACGGGCTGCTCGACGTGGTGCGCGGCTCGAACTACGTGACGCTGTCCTGGAACCACCTCAGCGGCCACGACAAGGTCATGCTCATCGGCAACACCGACAACCCGGCGCGCTACGCCGAGGAGGACAAGCTCAAGGTCACCCTGCACCACAACTACTTCGAGGGCCTCGGGCAGCGTACGCCCCGGGTGCGCTTCGGGCAGGTGCACGTCTACAACAACTACGTCACCGGCGGCCCCGGCCACGTCTACAGCATCGGCGTGGGCGTCGGCTCGCGGGTGTACGCCGAGGCCAACGCCTTCGACGGCGTCCCGGCGGCGAAGGTGCTGACCGTCTTCGGCGGCACGGCGATCACCGCGCGGGACAACCTCGTGGACGGCCGGCCGGCGGACCTGGTGGCGGCCTACAACGCGGCCACCGGGGCCGCGCTCGGCGCCGACGCCGGCTGGACGCCCGCTCTGGCCGGCCGGAAGCATCCGGCCAGGGCGCTCAAGGCGCTGGTGCCGGCCGGCGCGGGCGCGGGACGGCACCTGTAGGAGCTGGAGGGCCCGCCGGCCGGCGGGCCCTCGTCAACCGGGCGGGCTCATGACCCGTACGCCTTCACCTCCAGGAGCCCGACGCTGCTGGTGCCGTTGGCGGTGAGCAGCACCCGCAGGCGCGTGGTGCCGGTCGCGGTGAAGGTCACGTTGTTGTAGGCGTTCTTGGTCAGCGTGTACGCCGACGCGCCGGGCACGTCCACGTACGCGCTGCCGTTCCAGTACTGCAGCTTCCACGACGCCGGCATGTCGATGCCCTGCTCGTCGTCGAAGAAGTACACCTCGGCCCGGTTGAGCGTGCGCGAGGAGGACCAGGTCAGGTCCACCCACTGCTGCCCGGTCTCCGGCCAGCAGCCCCAGCGCGGGTTGACGGTGTCGTTCGACGAGGACGGGTCGATCCCGTCGTTGACCGCGGCCACGCTCTCCCAGGAGGAGGTGTAGGACGCGCTCGCCGTGGCGGAGGTCGCCAGGTTGGCCGGCGGCTGGACGCCGCCCCTGTTGTGCACCTTGATCTCGGTGAGGCCGGTCCGCGCGCCTGAGGCGGCCGTGGCCAGCACCCGCACCCGCTGCGCGGTGACGGCGGGGAACTGCACCACGTTGTAGTTGGCGCGCGGCGTGGCCGGGTTCTTCGCCTGGGAGGGCACGCTGACCCAGGCGCTGCCGTTGTGGTACTGGATGTCGTAGGAGGCCGGGGCCCGGTAGGTGGCGCTGGCCGGGCGGCTGTCCTTGAAGTAGAGCCGCACCTCGTTGAGCGTGCGGGCGGTGCCGAAGTTGAGCTCGTACCAGTCCTGGCCCGCGGTGGTGCCGCCCCAGAACGGCTCGTTGATGGGGTAGCCGTCCACGGCGCCGGCCGTGGTGCTGCCGGAGGCGGTGGTCGAGGCCGTTGCGGTGGCGCCGGCGGCCAGGTTGGCGAGGTCGGCGGTCAGGTCGACGCCGGCCTTGGCGAGCAGGTCGACCATGCGCGCGCTGGTCTGGCTGACCTGGGCGGGCGCCTGCAGCCCTGACACGGCGACGTTGTAGGAGACGGTGCCGGAGGTGGTGACGGCCCCGGTGGCCGGGTCCCAGGTGAACGGCACCAGCGACGACACGGTGGCCACGCGGCTGCCGTTGATGAAGATCGAGTAGCCCTGGGGCACGCCAGGGTAGCGGACGACGCCGTCGGCCGGGTCGTCCCAGACGATGGTCAGGTCGGCGTTGCGGTAGCGCAGGTTGTTGACGGTGAAGTGGGACCAGCCGATGTTGATCGGCGACAGCTCCACCTTGGCGTCGTTGCGCGGGCGCAGGCCGGCGACGTCCTCGATCACGGTCCAGTTGCTGCTGCCAAGGATGTTGTGATGGATCCAGGAGCGGTAGGTGATGGACGAGCCGTTCCAGTCGGCCCAGAACTCGTTGGCGTCGGGCCACTGGGTGTTGCCGCCGACGTACTGGGCCCAGGCGTTCCAGTAGAGCAGCTTCTTGTACCAGGTCGGGTCGATCCACTCGTTGGGGTAGTTGCGCAGCACCGAGGAGAGCAGGCGGAACTGCACGGTCGAGTTGATCGTGGAGAAGTTGTTGCTGCCGGTGCCGGAGGCCGCCTTGTCGGCCTGGTTCGCGGTGTAGAAGGGGAAGATCGGGTACTGCGCGGGGTCGTCGAACAGGCGCAGCGCCTGCTTGTACGTCGCCGTGTTCGGGATCGCGCCCACCGCGAACGGGTAGTAGTTGTTGATCTCCTTCCACGGCACCCACTCGTTGGTGGACTTCAGCCGGTGCTCGAACAGTTGCCGGCTCGGGTTCCACAGCACGCCGACGATGGCGTTCTGGATCTGGGTGGCGAGGTTGCGCATCTCGGTGGCCTTGGCCGTGTTGCCGATCGCCTCGTACGCCTGCGCGGCCGCGAGGGCGCCGCTGTACTGGTAGGCGGACTCGGCGCGGTCCATCCGGCCGGGCTTCCAGTGGAAGGAGACGGCGTCGGCGTCGTTGCCGGTGAGGGCGCCCCAGTCGTACTCGATGAGCTTGTTGTTGTCGGTGTCGTAGTAGGAGAGCTGGCCCTTGACGTCCTGCTCGGCGTAGCGGGCGAGGTTGGCGGCGATGCCGGGCTGGCCGCCGTGGATCTGGTAGCTCTTCCACGCGGCCTCGGCGATGTACTGGGTGTAGCTGTTCGACCAGTTCTCGGGGTCGCCGGGGTTGTCGAGGAAGCGGCCGTTCTTGGAGGTCTGGCCGACGCTGAGCCAGTCGCCGTAGGCGTAGGCCGGGTCACGTAGGTACTTCAGGTCGTCGATGTGCATGGGCTGGGTCAGCGCGATGGCGTTGTTGTAGCCGAGCACGCCCTCCATCGACGTCGGGAACTGGAAGGTCTGCCCGGGGATGTCCGCGTCGAGGTGGTTGTAGCGCATCAGCCACCAGCGGTAGTAGATGTTCTTCTTGATGCCGGGCTCGGGCACGTCGATGTAGGGGACGTTGTCGGCCCACCAGCGGTTGTACGCGCGCACGTGCGTGGCGAACGCGGTCGCGGGCGTGTAGCCGGCGTAGGCGTCGTACTCGGTGCGCGAGGCCGGGATCTCGTTGGTGACGAAGCCCATCACGACCTTGACGGTCACGGTGGCGCCGGCGGCGACGGTGACCGAGCGGTTGAGCCCGCCGCTGGAGACCGTGAAGCCGTCGCCGGTGAGCCTGGGGTAGAGCGTGGTGAGGTTGTTGTAGGCGTTGACCTGGCCGGTCAGCTCGCTGCCGCTGCCCGTGGTCGCGTACGGCGAGGTGGCGCGGAGCTGCAGCGTGGTCGAGGCGGAGCCGCCGTTGGTGATGGCGAGGTTGGCGACGGCCACGTTGTTGTCGGTGATGAACTTGGTCTGGTCGATCGTCACCGAGCCCGAGGTGTGCCGGCTCTTCCAGTGGCTCGGCGCCTGCCAGCGGGAGTTCACCTGCTCGGTGAAGGTGCCGGGGGTGACGGCCACGGTGAACGCGTTCGCGTTGCTGATGCTCTCCCAGTACGCCACCTGTCCCGCGAAGCCGAGCGTGCCGGGCGTGTGCGTCTTCATGAACAGCGCCCGGCCGCGCGTCATCAGCCAGGTGCCGGCCGGGTCGTTGCCGGGCCGGGCGAGCAGCCGGTCCATCCAGAAGTCGGTGCCGGAGCTCTCGGCGTCGTAGATGGCCCGCATCGTGTTGCCGGTCGTGTACGTCCCCGGCGGGGCAGGCACGGCCGGGCCGCTGAAGGCCGGATAGCCGATGGTCTGGTCGGCGTTGGCCGGGGCGCCCGCCACGACCAGGCCCGCGACCAGCAGAAGGGCGGTCAGGACACGTCTCACGAGAAGGCCCTCCATTCGAGGACGCCGGTCGAGTAGCCGGTGCGCGAGGTGATGTTCAGTCGGAGCCTGGTGGTGCTGATCGCGGGGAAGGTGGTGGCGTTGAAGGTGTTCGCGGCCACGCCGCAGCCCGACTGGCCGGGGACGTCGGCGTAGGCGCTGCCGGTCCAGTACTGCACCCGGCAGGAGGCGGGCAGGTCGATGCCCTGGTCGTCGTCGAACCAGTAGACCTCGGAGCGGGAGACCGTCTGGGCGGTCGGCCAGCGGTACTCGATCCACTCGGTGCCCTGGTGGTTCCAGTTGCCGTAGGCGCCGTGGCTGTGGTCGGCCGAGTTCGCCGGGGTGTAGCCGTCGTTGAGGGCGGCCAGCGTCTCCCACGGGGAGACGTACGAGGTGGAGGCGGTGGCGCTCGCGGCGAGGTTGCCCGGGGTGACCGGGCCGCCGGTCTGCACGACCTTCTGCATGGTGCCGTCAGCGTTGAAGTAGAGCTTGTCGATGGTCACCGAGCGGCGGAAGTTGCCGCCGCCGGGGCTGGAGGCGTTGTGGTAGACCATGTACCACTGGCCCTTGAACTCGATGATCGCCGGGTGGTTGGTGGTCGAGCTGACCTGGTCGAGCACGACACCGCGGTGCGTCCAGGGGCCGAGCGGGTTGCTCGCGGTCGCGTAGCGGATGCAGGCGTAGCCGGGCGCGGAGCAGGCCGAGTCGTTGGCGGCGTAGGCGAGGTAGTAGACGCCGTTGCGCTTGAACATCCAGGGGGCCTCCCAGAAGTTCGTCACGCCGCTCGGGGTGATGACCGAGCCGTTGAGCGAGGTCATGTTGCTGGTGAGGCGGGCGGCGCGCAGGCCGTAGTAGGAGCCCCAGTACATGTAGACCTGGCCGTCGTCGTCGGTGAAGACGGTGGGGTCGATGTTGAGCGGCGAGGAGTTGGGGGTGCTGTCGCTGACCAGCGGGCCGCCCTTGGCGTCGCGGAAGGGGCCGAGCGGGGTGTCGCCGACCGCGACGCCGATGTCCATCCAGCCGGCGCCGTTGCCGTTGACGGGGACGTACCAGTAGTACTTGCCGTCCGCGCCGCGCTCGACCTCGCCGGCCCAGGCGTCGGCGCCGGCCCAGGAGAAGTTGGAGATGGCCAGCTTGGCGCCCTGGTCGGTGAAGGTGGCGGCGTCGGAGGAGGTGAAAACGTGCCAGTCGCGCATGACGAAGTTGGTGCCGCCGGTCGGGGCCTCGTCGTGGCCGGTGTAGAGGTACAGGGTGTCGTTCACGACCAGCGCGGCCGGGTCGGCCGTGTAGATCGCGGTGGTGATCGGCGCGCCCGCGAGCGCGGGGGGCGCGGTGCCGAGGAGGAGGAGCAGGAGTGCCGCGGCGAGGGCCGCCGCCCGTCGTCGTCTCATGGGGGGTGTGCTCCCTTTTCTGTTAGCGCTAACATTCACTCCGGGTAGACCTAAAAGGTTTTCGGGAACGTAAACCGGGTGGTGGCGGACTGTCAATGCGCCACTGCTACGGCTTGCATACGGCCCTACCTGGCACTCCGTGGACGCACAGCCACTGATCAGCGAGCGAGCGACTTGTTACGATTCGATCTCACCGAAAAGGCTTTCGGAGACGTACGGCGGTGACTTTGTACTCGGGGCACGAGGTGACGGTGTCCGCATGGCTGGAGATCAGGGCGTTCACCCGGCTGGCGGCGAAGTGGAAGGCGCAGAAGACCTGGCCGCGCAGGACCTCCTCGGTGACCCGCGCCGTCAGCGTGGCCTGCCCGTGCCGGCTCTCCACGAGCACCGGGTCGCCGTCGCGGACGCCCGCGCGGACCGCGTCGGCGGGATGCAGGTCGAGGTGGTCCGTCGGGTCGATCTCGACAGCGCCGCTCCGCCGGGTCATGGTGCCCGAGTTGTAGTGCGCCCAGCGGCGGCCGGTGACGAGGATCAGCGGGTAGTCGTCGTCGGCGGCCTCGCCCGGCGGCAGGTAGGGACGAGCGGCCAGCCGCGCCAGCCCGTCGGCGGTGGCGAAACGGTCCTGGTAGAGCCGGCTCACCCCGGGCCGGCCGGCCTCGGGACACGGCCAGGGGACGGCTCCCTCCCGGTCCAGCCGCTCGTGCGAGATCCCGGCGAAGACGGGAGCCACCCGCCCGCACTCCGCCAGCGCCGCGGCGGGCGTCGGGCAACCCAGGTCCGCCCCGAGCGCCGCGGCGACCGCGTGCACGATGGAGAAGTCGGCGCGCGCCTCGCCGGGCGGCGCGAGCGCGGGGCGTACGCGCTGGAAGCGCCGGTCGAAGTTGACGAAGGTGCCGTCCTTCTCCAGCCACGAGGCCGCCGGCAGGACCACGTCGGCGCGGCGGGCGGTCTCGGACAGGAAGAGCTCCTGGCTGATGACGAGCGGGCACGACTCCAGCGCCTCGACGACCCGGTTGGCGTCGGGATCGGTGGTCGCCACGTCCTCCCCGACGATCCACAGCACCCGCAGGTCGCCCGCGCGGGCCGCCGCGAACATCTCCGGGATCCGCAGGCCGTCGTGCTCGGGCAGCCGGACGCCCCACACCTGCTCGGCCCTGCCGCGCGCGACCGGGTCGCGGACCTTGCCGTAACCGGGCAGCAGGTCGGGCAGCGCGCCCATGTCGGAGGCGCCCTGGACGTTGTTCTGGCCGCGCAGCGGGTTCACGCCGAACCCGCGCCCGGTGCCGACCGCGCCGCGCAGGATCGCCAGGTTCGCCAGCGTCCGTACGCCGTCGGTGCCGTGCAGGTGCTCGGTCACGCCGAGCCCGTACAGGATCGCGGGGCGCTCGGCCCGGCCGTAGAGCCGCGCGGCGGCGACCAGGTCCGCCTCGGGCACGCCCGTGATCGCGGCCACCCGGCCGGGCGGGTGGTCGTCGAGGACCGCGGCCAGCTCGGGCAGCCCGGCCGCGCGGCGCCGCAGGAAGTCCTCGTCGATCAGGCCCTCGGCGAGCAGGACGTGCGCGAGCCCGTTGAACAGGGCGACGTTCGTTCCCGGCCGGGGTCTCAGGTGCACGTCGGCGTGGCGGGCGAGCCCGACGGCGCGGGGGTCCGCGACGACCAGCCGCGCGCCGCCCAGCACCTGACGGAGCAGCCGCGCGCCGACCACCGGGTGCGCCTCGGCGGGGTTGGCGCCCACCACGAGCAGGCAGTCGGCCCGCTCCACGTCCTCGAAGGCGTCGGTGCCGCCCGCCAGGCCGAACGTGGCGGTGAGCCCGGCGGCCGACGGCGAATGGCACAGGCGTGAGCAGTTGTCGACGTTGTTGGTGCCGACGACCGTCCGCATGAGCTTCTGGAGCAGGTAGTTCTCCTCGTTGGTCGAGCGGGCCGAGGAGATCGCCGCCACCGATCCCGGCCCCGCCTCGTCGATGGCCTCGCGGATGCCGCGGGCGATGTGCGCGAGCGCCTCCTCCCAGCCGACCGGCTCCAGGCGGCCGGAGCGCCCGCGCAGCAGCGGCCGGGTGAGCCGGTCGCCGGCATGCAGGAACCCGTGCGCGAAACGGCCCTTCACGCAGGCGTGGCCGCGGTTCACCGGCCCGTCGCCGGCCGGGCGTACCGCGGCGACCTCGCCGTCGCGGGTGAGCACGTCCAGCGCGCAGCCGACGCCGCAGTACCCGCAGGTGGTGCGGGTACGGGTGAGCGGGCCCAGCCAGGACCCCGCGGGCAGTCCTGGCTCGGTGAGCGCGCCGGTCGGGCAGGTGTCCACGCAGCCCCCGCAGGAGACGCAGTCGGAGTCCGCCCAGAGGCCGCCGGTGCCCGGCGCGACCACGGTCTCCGATCCCCGGCCGGTCAGCGTGAGCGCGAACGTGCCCTGGACCTCGGCGCACATGCGTACGCACCGGCCGCAGGCGATGCAGAGGTCCCGGTCGAGCCGGACGAACGGATGGCTGTCGTCCCGGCCCCGTCCCGCGCCGCCTCCGGCTGGGCCGATGCCGAGCTCCCGGCAGGTCCTGGCCAGCTCGCCGTCGCCGTCCAGCGCGTACGGCGGAAGCACCGAGACGATCAGCTCCACGGCGTCGCGGCGCAGGCCGCGCAGCTCCTCCCCCTCGACGGTCACCTCGGCGCCCTCGGCCGCCGGGGTGACGCAGGCCGCCACGACGCGCCCGTCCGCACGTACCGAACAGGCCCGGCAGGAGCCGACGGGCGTCAGCCGGTCGTCATGGCAGAGCGTGGGCACGCCGAGACCGGCGGCGCGTACGGCCGCCAGCAGCGACGCCCCGGCGGGGACGTCCACCGGACGGCCGTCCACGGTCACCCTCATCCGCCCCACCCCCGCAGCCGCTCCCCGTACGCGCGGACCAGGCTGCGCACCGCGTACGGCAGCCGCCGGCCGAACGCGCACAGGCTGGCCTCGCCCATCACCCGCAGCATGCGGGCGTAGGCGTCGTCAGGAGGAACTCCGGAGCGCGCCCGCTCCAGCCCTCGCCGCGAACCGACCCGGCAGGGCGAGCAGGCGCCGCAGCTCTCGGCCGCGGCGAACTCCCACACGTGCCTGAGCACGTCCAGCGGCTCGATCCGCCCGTCCACGGCGACCAGCCCGGCGTGGCCGAGCGCCGCGCCGTGACCGGCCAGATCCCGCTCGGTGAGCGGGACGTCCAGATCCTCCTCGGCGAGGAACCCGCCCAGCGGGCCGCCGACCTGCAGCACCGCCAGCTCGGCCCCGTCCCGCAGCCCGCCGCCCAGCTCGGTGACGATCCGCCGGACCGGGGTGCCGAGCTCGACCTCGTGGCAGCCGGGACGGGCGAACCGTTCGGACAGGCAGACCAGCTTCGTGCCGGTCTCTCCGGGCGTGCCGCGGCGGGCGTAGGCGGCGCCGCCGCGGCTGACGATCCACGGCACGGCGGCCAGCGTCTCCACGTTGTTGACCACGGTCGGGGCGTCCCACACACCCCGGTCCGTGGGGTACGGAGGCCGCGCCCGCGCGCAGCCTCGGCCGCCCTCCAGCTCGGCGATCAGCGCCGTCTCCTCGCCGGCGACGTACGAGCCGGCGCCCGCCACCACCTCGATCTCCAGGTCGGCGCCGCCGCCGTGCGGCCGGCGGCCGAGATGGCCGTCCGCGCGGGCCCGCTCCACCGCCTCCCGCATCCGTGCCAGCGCCCGCGGGTACTCCGAGCGGACCAGCACCAGGCCGCGACGCGCCCCGCAGGCGAAGCAGGCCAGCGCCAGCCCCGCGAGCACCCGCGCCGGATCGGCCTCCATGAGCAGCCGGTCGGCGTAGGAGCCCGGGTCTCCCTCGTCGCCGTTGGCGATCACCACGGTGTCCGGCGAGCCGCCCGCCGCCGCCCATTTGGCCGCCACGGGGAAGCCGGCCCCGCCCCGGCCGCGCAGCCCGGAGGCCGCCACCTCCGACCGGACCAGCTCAGGGCTTCGCCGGCTCACGGTCTCCGCCCAGATCCGCCACGGGTCCTCGTCGCCCAGGACGCCCGCGAGCACCACCGGGTCGCCCGTGGCGTCGGCCGCCGGGATGGGCGGCGCGTGCGGCCGGGCGCGCCCGGCAAGCTGGTCGGCGAGGTCCGGCCCGGCGCAGACCGTCACGCCGTCCAGCGCGGCCGGTCCTCCGTAGCAGTAACCGAGACAGCGGACGGTCCGCAGGGACACGCCGGGGTCCGGGTCGCGGTCGTCGTCGGCGGTGACGCCGAGCGCGCTCTCGGCGGCGGGCAGGTGCCGGCCCGCCTGGGCCGCGAAACACGCCGTAGCGGTGCAGATGCGCACGTCGCGGCGTCCGTGCGGCGTCGCCAGGTCGGCGAAGTAGGTGGCGGGCCCGAGCCCGGCGGCCGCGGGCAGGTCGAACCGGCGGGCGACCTCGGGCGCCCACCTCGCGGGCGGTCCCGCGTGCTCGGCGGCAGCGGCGGCGAGCGCGTCGAGCAGCCGGGCGCCCGGCCGTCCGCGCCGTTCGGCGAGGGCGCGGAACGCGTCAAAAGGGTGGCTTCACGGATTGTGCATGCCCGTTTCCCTCTTATCGGACACCCGAGACAGCCGGTGGGCAAGAGTTTCCTCCGCCGGGGGTCTCGTACCGGCGGGCCCGGGGAAGCTCCTCCGGCAGGACCAGACTGGAGGCGAGGGTGAGAGACGACCAGGCCGGCCGGCGATGAACCCGTGACGGGCGAGGACGCGCTGGAGGTCGGGGGCGCGGCGGCGCTGCCGGTCGACGAGGTGCTGGCCCGGCTGGGCGGCACGACCGGCGGCCTGAGCCAGGCGGAGGCCGAGCGGCGCCTGGCCGCCGTGGGGCCCAACGCGCTGCGCACCCACCGGGCCCGCCGCGCCGCGGTGCTGGCCCGCCAGTTGCGCTCGCCCCTGCTGGTCCTGCTCGCCGTGACCGCGGCCGCGTCGTTCTTCCTCGGTGAACGATCGGACGCCCTGATCATCGGGATCATCCTGGCGGCCTCGGTCGGGCTCGGGTTCGTCAACGAATACCGCGCGGAGAAGGCCGCCGAGGCGCTGCACTCCCAGATCCGGCACCGCTGCCTGGTGCGGCGCGACGGCCGGCCCCGCCCCGTCGACGTGACCTCCCTGGTCCCGGGCGACCTCGTGGAACTCCGGCTGGGCGACATCGTGCCGGCCGATCTGCGGCTGGTGTCGGTGACGGAGCTGGAGTGCGACGAATCGGTGCTGACCGGCGAGTCGCTGCCCGTCGCCAAGACCTCCGAGGCCGTGAGCGCCGGCGCCGCACTGGCCGACCTGCGCGACTGCGCCCTGATGGGCAGCGTGGTGCACGCCGGGTCCGGGACCGGCGTCGTCGTCGCGACGGCGGGACGGACCGAGTTCGGGCGGATCGCGCTCCAGCTCGGCGAACGCCACCCGGAGACCGAGTTCCAGATCGGGCTGCGCAAGTTCTCCATGCTGCTGGTACGGGTCGCCGCCGCGCTCACCGCCGCCATCTTCGTCATCAACCTCGTCCTGCACCGCCCGGTCCTCGACGCGCTCCTGTTCTCCCTGGCGATCGCCGTCGGCATCTCCCCCCAGCTGCTGCCCGCCGTCGTCTCGACCAGCCTGGCGGCCGGCACCCGGCGCCTGGCCCAGCACCGGGTGCTGGTCAAACGCCTGGTCTGCATCGAGGACCTGGGTGACATCGAGGTGCTGTTCACCGACAAGACCGGAACACTCACCGAGGGGCGGATCAGCTTCATGCGCTCGCTCGGTCCGGACGGACGCCCCGCCGACGACGTGCTCGAACTCGGCCTGCTGTGCAACGAGGCCGCCGCCTCCGACGGGCAGGGCCGCGTCGTGGGCGGCAATCCCCTGGACGTCGCCCTGTGGGAGGCCCCCGCCGCCGGCGTCCTGCAAGAGGCGGCGGCCCGCTACCGGCGGCTCGCCCTCGTACCCTTCGACCACGAGCGGCGTACGGCGTCCGTGCTGGTCGAGGACGGCGACGGCCACCGCGTGATCGTCACCAAGGGCGCTCCCGAGGCCGTGCTGGAGCGCAGCTCCCCCATCGGCGACCAGGCGAAGGCGATGCTCGAAGCCGAGTTCGCCGCGGGCAACCGCGTGGTGGCGGTGGCCACCCGGCCGCTGCAGGGAGCGGACGCCCTGCGGACGACGCTCACCCCGGCCGACGAGCACGACCTCACCTTCCGCGGCCTCCTGGTCTTCCTCGACCCGCCCAAGGCCGGCGCGCCGCAGGCGCTGGACCGCCTCACCGGCCTCGGCGTCACCGTCAAGGTCCTCACCGGCGACAACCCCACGGTCGCCGCCAAGCTGTGCGCCGACCTCGGACTGCCGGTCGGGCGGGTGCTGACCGGCCAGGACGTCGAGGCGGCCGACGACGCCCACCTGGCCGCGCTCATCGAGCAGAGCACCGTCTTCGCCCGCGTCAGCCCCGAGCACAAGGCCCGCATCGTGCGCGTCCAGCGGCGCGGCGGCCTGGACGTGGCCTTCCTCGGCGACGGCGTCAACGACGTGCTCGCGCTGCACGCCGCCGACGTGGGCATCTCCGTCGAGACGGCCACCGACGTCGCGAAAGACGCCGCCGACGTGCTGCTGCTGGAGAAGAACCTCGACATCCTGGCCGACGGCGTCCTCCAGGGCCGCCGGATCTTCGGCAACACCATGAAGTACGTGCTGATGGGCACCTCCAGCAACTTCGGCAACATGTTCTCCGCCGCCGCGGCCTCGGCGTTCCTGCCCTTCCTGCCGATGCTGCCCTCCCAGATCCTGCTCAACAACCTGCTCTACGACTCCAGCCAGCTCGCCATCCCCACCGACACCGTCGATCCCGAGCGGCTGCGGCGGCCCTCGCGCTGGGACGTGCGGCTGATCCGGCGGTTCATGCTGTTCTTCGGCCCGATCAGCTCGCTGTTCGACTTCGCCACCTTCGCGGTCATGCTGGGCCTCTTCCAGGCCGGCCCGCCGCTGTTCCGCACCGGCTGGTTCGTGGAGTCCCTCGCCACCCAGGTCCTGGTGATCTTCGCCATCCGCACCAGGCGGGTGCCCTTCTTCCGCAGCCGGCCCAGCGTCCCGCTGCTGCTGGCCGCCCTGGGCGTCGTCGCCGTCGGCGCGCTCATCCCCGCCGCGCCCTTCGCCGCCGCCCTGGGCTTCCGGCCGCTGCCCGGGCCGTTCTTCCTCGTCCTCGCCCTGATGGTGGCCGCCTATCTCGTGCTCATCGAGCTCGGCAAGCTCTGGTTCTACCGGGGCGTGCCCCTGGCCCCCGCCGGTCGTGAGCGTACGCCCGCCCATGCCGCGCACCGCCGGGCCCACCGCTTCACCATCCCGGCCGCCCTCCCGCCTGGCGGTCACACCCGCCGTCGCACGCGCAGCAGGTACTCCTTGCGGTCGAGCGGGTCGTGACCGAGGCGGGGGCGGGCGGGGGCCGGGCCGCGTACGGGGCGGTAGCGCTCGAAGGCGCTGTCCAGCACCCCCTCCCCCCGGGTCAGGCCGGGCAGGCGCTGCCCCAGCTCGTGCACCCGCGCCGCCGGGATCTCCCCCTCGATCAGGCCCGGCCCCTGCGCGCGGGGGACCGCGCCGAGCCGGGCCAGCACCGGCAGCACCTCGCCGGTCGTGTCGGCGGGCAGCTCCAGCGTGAAGCGGTGCACCGGCTCGCACACCACGGTCCCGGCCCGCCGCAACGCGTCCATGACGACCAGCGGCGTCAGGGCGCGGAAGTCGCCGGCCGTGCTCGACATGCTCTTGTCGAACACGCCGCCCGAATGGCTCTGCCTGGCCCAGTAGCCGGAGTGGGTGAGCGTGACCACGCAGTCGATCACCTGCCAGCCGCGCAGGCCCTGCCGAAGGGTCTCGTGCACGGTCTCCTCGATGGTGCGCATGAACGCGTACGGCAGCGAGCCCAGCTCCACCTCCAGCCGGAACGCCACCCCGCCGCCCGGCGGTCCGGGCTCGACCCGCAGGCCGACCGTGGCGAGGAACGGGTTGGGGTCCACGGCGATCAGCTCGACGGCCGCGCCGGAGCCCGACGGGCGCTCGACGCAGATCGTGGTGCTCTCACGGAAGGAGACCTCCAGGCCGTCCTCCTCCAGCAGGGTGTCCTGGATGACCTCCTTCTGGACCTCGCCGTAGAGCGTCAGCGAGACCTCGCCGCGCGTCGTCCTGGCGCAGGCCGATGAGCGGGTCCTGCTCGGCGAGGCGGGTCAGGGCGAGCAGCAGCGCGCCCCGGTCGGCGGGACGGGCCGGCCGCACCACGGTCTCCAGGGTGGGCGGCGCGAAGTGGCCCTCCCCCGCCCGGGGCGGCGGCTCGCCCAGCGGGTCGCCGACCCGGACCGCGTCGAGACCCCGCAGGCGGGCGATCTGACCGGCCGCGACGGACGCTCGGGCGGCAGGGGCGGGCGCGCTGATGACGTCCATGCCGGTGACCCGGGCCTCGCCGCCGCCCGGCAGGCGGAGGCGGTCGCGGACGCGCAACGTCCCGGAGAACAGGCGCGCGTACGCGAGCTTCTCGCCCGCCGGGCCGCGCTCGACCTTGAACACCGCCCCCGAGACCGGCCCGCCGGGATCGCCCCCGGCGGCGGGCAGCAGCTCGCGTACGCCCGCGACCAGGTCGTCCACCCCGGCCCCGGTGATGGCCGAGCCGAAGAACACCGGGTGCACCAGGGCCTCGCGGGTCTGGGCGGCGAGCGCGGCCCGCAGCCGGGCGGGCGGCACGGCCTCGCCGCCCCGCACGTACGCGGCCAGCAGCGCGTCGTCGTGCAGCGTGACCACGTCGAGCAGCTCCGCCCCGTCGTGCGGGACGAAGGCCGCCTCCGGGGTGCCCGCGCCGGCGACCTCGCCCATGGCGGCGACCGGCAGCGCCAGCCGGGAGGCCAGCTCCTCCAGCACGCCCAGAGGCCGCGCGCCCCGGCGGTCGATCTTGTTGACGAACACCAGCGCGGGGATGCCGAGCCTGCGCAGCGTCCGCATGAGCACGCGGGTCTGCGCCTGCACCCCCTCGACGGCGGAGACCACGAGCACCGCGCCGTCGAGCACGTTGAGCACCCGTTCGACCTCGGCGATGAAGTCGGGGTGGCCGGGGGTGTCGATGAGGTTGACCGTGGTGTTGCCGACGGCGAACGAGACCACGGCCGATCTGATGGTGATGCCGCGCCGGCGTTCCAGGTCGAGCGTGTCGGTCTGGGTGCTGCCGTCGTCGACGCTGCCGAGCTCGTCGATGACCCCGGCTGCGTGCAGCAGCCGCTCGGTCAGGCTCGTCTTGCCCGCGTCCACATGCGCGAGGATTCCCAGGTTGAGCGTACGCAACGAACGTCATGTCCTTCGATGAGTGCGGTCCTTTCGCGGAGGGACACGACAGTCGCTCGCATTTCTGCTCCTTTCCTGGGGTTCCCGGCCAGCAGACCAGAGGGCCCGGCCCGGGGGCAACCGATTAAAACTCAGCCGAGGAGCTCGACGGTGCCGCGTTCGCCGTCCACGCGGACGCGGTCGCCGTCGCGCAGGCGCATGGTGGCGTTGCCGGTGCCGACCACGGCCGGGATGCCGAGCTCGCGGGCCACGATGGAGGCGTGCGACAGCGGCGCGCCGAGGTCGGTCACGACGGCCGCGGCGCGCGGGAACATCGGCGTCCAGCCCACGTTGGTGAGCGTCGTCACCAGGATCTCGCCCGGCTTCAGCCGGTCGCCCTCCTCCGGGCCCGCGATCACCCGGGCGACGCCCTCGACGACGCCGGGCGCTCCGGGGAAGCCGGTCACGGCGTCGCCGACGGGGGCGAGGCCGCCGCGGGCGTCGTACACGTCGGCCCGCCGGTCGGGGTCGGCGGCCCAGCGCACGGGGTCGAAGTGCCCGACGATCAGCACCGGGTACGGCGGCAGCGCCGCGTACCGTTCGTAGGCGGCCCGCCGCGCCGGCACCCGGTCCAGGCCGGTGGCGTCGCCGCGCAGCAGGCCGAGCAGCTCCTCCAGGGACAGGAAGAAGACGTCGTCGCCGTGCCCGGTCAGCTCCCCCGCGCGCAGCGTGAACGCCCGCAGCACCCAGAAGGCGCGCATGTTCTCCGAGCGCGCCTCCTCCCGGTCGCGGACGACCGCGCCCCAGCGGCGCACCCGCTCGCGCATCCGCGCCTCCTTGCCGGGGTGGCGGGCGGCGAAGCGCGCCCACGCCTCCTCCCGCGCCTGCTCCTGCCGGGCGAGCAGCGCCTCGGTGTCGGTGCGCAGGTCGCGCAGCCCGGCGAGCTGGGCGTCGATCCACGCCGGGTCCTCGCCGGGCCGCGGCTTCGACACCTCGAACTCGTGCGGCCCGCGGTGCCCGTACGCGGCGGCGAACTCCTCGCGGGTGATCTCGCCGCGGGCCAGCCGGGACAACCCGAGGAGCAGGCCCATGCTGGCGAGCCCGCCGCCCGCGTTGACGCCCGACAGCATGGCCTCGGCGTCGCTCTCGCCGGCCAGCTTGCGCAGTTTGTCGCGGGTCCAGACGAGGGTGCCGCCGCCCTGGCGGCCAGCCGCCTCCAGCATCCGGCAGGCGGTGACCACGTGCGGGCGGATCTCGCGTTCCCACAGTTCGGCCAGCTCGGGGGCGGTGGGGGTGGCGGCGACGCGGGCGCGCAGCTCCTCGCAGCGCCGCCGGGAGGAGGCCAGGAAGGCGGGCATGGCCTTGAGGTTCGTACGGACCCGCCGCTGCAGGCCGACCGCCATCGGCAGCACCCTTTTGATGATCTCCCAGCGGGACAGGCCCACCTTCGGCACGTCCAGTCCGGGGGGCAGCTTGCCGAAGACGTTCTCCGTCGCGGAGGTCCGCTTGCCCATGCCCATCGCGGCCGCGATCGTGTGGACGATGCTGAGGTTCATGTAGAACCGGCCGCCGATGTTGCCGACCATGTCGAAGCCGGGCAGCGCCGAGGCGGACATCGCCTCGTGGATGAACAGCCGCACGTACGACCAGGTGATCGGCGTCATCACGTCGGGGATGGCCTCGCCGAGGTTGCCCGCGGTCCACAGGTATTCGCCCTTGAGGCTGTCGTTCCACTCCTCCGGGCGCGCTCTGAGCCCGGTGATCGGGCGGGCCTGGAGGACGGCCAGGGTGCCGTCGGCGCGGCGGGCCCACTCGACGTCCATGGGGACGCCGTACAGGTCCTGGACGCGCTCCCCGAGCGCGGCCAGCTCGGCCGCCTGCGCGGCGCTCAGCACGGGGGCGCGGCGCAGCTCGGCGGGGACCGGCCGGTCCTCGGTGCCGTCCGGCGTGCGCACGGTCATGACGGTCTTGTCGCCGACCTGCTCGCGGACGACCACGCCGCCGCGCAGCACGAGCGTGTCCGGGGTGACCTGGCCGCCGACGACCGCCTCGCCGAGCCCCCAGGAGGCGTTGATCACGGTCTCGTCCAGCGCGCCGGTCACCGGGTCGGCGGTGAACATGATCCCGGCCGCGTCGGCGTCCACGAGCTCCTGCACCACCACGGCGAGCGCCACGTCGTCGTGGGGGACGCCGTTCCTGTCGCGGTAGGCGATCGCGCGGGCGTTCCAGAGCGAGGCCCAGCAGCGCAGGACCGCCGGCAGGAGGCCGTCGCCGCGGACGTTGAGAAAGGTGTCCTGCTGGCCGGCGAAGGACAGCTCCGGCAGGTCCTCGGCGGTCGCCGAGGAGCGCACCGCCACGGCGACGTCGTCGCCGAGCCCCGCGTACGCCTCCCGGATCGCGGCCGCGACCGGCTCGGGGATCTCGTGCCGGGCGAACAGCGCGGCGGCGCCCTCCGGGTCGCGCGGGTCGATCTCGTCGCGGAAGCCCGCCACGAACGCGCGGTACGCCGCGGTCGTCACGTGGAACCCACCGGGCACCGGCAGCCCGGCCCGCGCGAGCCGGGCCAGCGACGCTCCCTTCCCGCCCGCCAGGTCCAGGTCGGCGGCCGGATCGTCTAAGGCCAGCACCAGTTTCACGTCACTCACGCTCCTCGTTCCCGAGCGAGGCCGCCAGCCGGCGGCGGGCGACCTCCTCCATGGTGTCCAGGATGTCCGCGGTCGCCTCGGCCACGGCCCGCCGGTCCGCCTCCGGCAGGGCGCGGCCGGTGGACATGGCCCGCTCCACGGTGTCGGTCACCAGCTCGGCGATCCGCTCGTCGGGCAGCCGCGCGCTCTCCGGCAGCAGGTCCGGCAGGGCGATGAAGCCGTACACGATGGAGCTGATCACCGTCAGGTGGTCGCCGGGCTCGGCGCGCACCGAGCCGTGCTCGATCAGCCGGGCGATGTAGGCGTCGAAGGGGCCGCCCAGCTCCAGGGTGGTGCCGCTGGTCCGCTTCATGCGCGTGAGCTTGCCCAGCACCTCGTCGTCGCCGAGCAGGACCGCGCGCAGCAGCGGGCGGTTCAGGGTCTCGCGGACCAGGCCGCCGAACAGCTCGGGCAGCGTGGCCGGGGCGTTCGCCCTGATGCCGTCGAACAGGTGGACCCGCTCGCGGCGCAGCAGCGCCGCGAAGAGCTGGTCGCGGGTCCTCCAGTGCAGGTAGATCGTGCCCTTGGCGACGCCGGCGCGGCGGGCCACGTCGTCGATCGTGGTCTTGTCGTAGCCCCAGCGCAGGATCAGCTCGGCGGCGGCGTCGAGGATGCGGTGCGCGCGTTCGAGCTGGCGCGCCGGGTCCTGCGGCGGTCGTCCGGCTTTGGCCATCCAATTCTCCCCATTTGTTTGACTGAATGAAACTATCCGGTCATTCAATCAAGAGCAAGGCCGTTCCCGCGTCCGGGCCGTAGCGTGGGGTGCATGGCCAAGGCGTTCTGGATCGACCAGGACTTCGACAGGGACCGCGACGGGCGCTACGCCGTCCACGTACGCAAGAACCTGGACGAGTTCGAGTGGGGGGACATCGCCCCCGTCAGGTTCGCGTGCACCGCGTGGCGGCTCGCCACGCCGCCCTCGCTCGCCCCCGGCTACGTGCGGTGGGACCGCCGCGTGCTGGAGGCGGCCTGTCACCGCAACACCTGGGACGGAACGCTCTACGCCCGCGTCCGGCTCGTCTCCCCGCTGCCGGAGGAGCTGACCCGCTCGCGCGCCTGGTGGCGCGACCGCGGCTGGCTCGGCTGGCAGGAGACCTTCGGCCAGTACGTCGAGCCGTCCCAGCAGGACCTCGCCCGCGTCCCGTTCCTGCGCGCCTCCCTGCTGGTGGAGGCGCCACTGCCGCTCGGCGACCTGCCGCCCGAGCCGGAGGGCCCGCACGACGAGGTCGAGCAGCACGCCCACCGCGCGGTGACGGTGCTCGCCCGCGAGCTCGACGCGCTGGTCAGCCCCGTGCTCGACCAACTGGGGCGCTGATCTCGCCGGCCGGGCAGCATGTTCGTGTGATCGACGGGTAGCAGCGTGTCCCATGAGGATCCCGCTCGTGGCGCCGGCGTCGGGAGTGATGCTGGCGCTGGCGCTGACCGGCTGCGCCCCCGACGCCGCGGCTCCGGTTCAGGCGGCCGAGCGTTTCCACGCCGCGCTCGCCGCGCATCAGGATGACGCCGCGTGCGCGCTGCTCGCCCCCAAGACCGCCGACAGGCTCCCCGACCGCGGCCAGACCTGCGCCGAGGCGCTGCGCGAGCTCGGCCTCGGCCCCGGCGGCGCGGTCACCGACGCGCGCGTGTGGGGCGACAACGCCCAGGTACGGCTGGCCGCCGACACGCTCTTCCTGCACCGCTACGGCGACGGCTGGCGGGTGCGGGCCGCGGGCTGCGAGCCGGTGCGCGACCTGCCGTACGACTGCGAGGTGGAGGACTGATGCGGGTGATGTTCACGATCACCACGCTCCTGATCGTGGCCGGGCTGGCGTGGTTCTTCGCCATCGGATGGTCCCGACTGTGAAGTGGATCAAGGAGAACTCGCTGTCCCTCGTCTTCCTGGTGATGTTCCTGCTGGCCCTCGGCGGCCAGGCGATCGCCGGGACGCTCGACCTCAACGACCAGCAGCGCGCCATGGGCGACCAGCCGATCTCCGTCTGGGAGTACGTGACCTCCTCCTCCTTCGCCGTGGACGTGGCCGAGAACTGGCAGTCCGAGTACCTGCAGTTCTTCCTCTACATCGCGCTCACCGTCTGGCTGGTGCAGAAGGGCTCGAACGAGTCGAAGACCATCGAGGACGCCGGCGCCGAGTCCGACGAGGAGCAGAAGGTCGGCGCGCACGCCGCGCCCGACTCGCCGCGCTGGGCACGGGCGCGGGGGCCGCGGCTGTGGCTGTTCGGCAACTCGCTCGGCCTGGTGATGGGCCTGATCTTCCTGCTGTCGTGGGGCGCCCAGTCCGTCGCCGGGCAGTCCGCCTACAACTCCGAGCGCCTGGCGGACCTGCGCGACCCGGTTTCATGGGGCTCGTACGTGACCTCGCCCGAGTTCTGGAACCGCAGCCTGCAGAACTGGCAGTCGGAGCTGCTGGCGGTGCTGTCGATGGTGGTGCTGTCGATCTACCTGCGTCAGCGCGGCTCGCCCGAGTCGAAGCCGGTCGGCGCGGCGCACGCCGCGACCGGCGTCGAAGGCTGAGCGCCCGGGTTCTCGGGCGGGCTGGTGACCACGGCGACGACGCGGGTGCCCGGCGCGAGGACGCCCCGCCGGGCCAGATCGACGACGCCGAGGAGCATCTTGGCCACGTAGACGCGCTCGACGCCGTGCCGGGCGGCGAACTCCGTCAGCTCGGGCGTCGTACGCGCGTAGCCGCCGAAGTGATGGTCGAGGTCGATCGACCAGTTGGACCAGGTCCGCCCGTACGCCTCCCGCTGCAGCCTGGCCACCTCCCCCTCCAGGAACCCGGCGCCCTTCAGCACGGCGAACCCCAGCGCCCGCTTGCCCTCGGGCAGCCCGGCCGCGATGCCGGCCAGCGTGCCGCCGGTGCCGACGGGGCAGCACACGACGTCGTACGGGACGCCGATCTCGGCGGGCAGCTCGGCGCAGCCGCGCACGGCCGCCGCGTTGCTGCCGCCCTCGGGCAGGATCGCGACGTCCGCGCCGAACCTGGCGCGCAGCGCCGCCCGCACCTCCTCGGTGTGCTTGCGCCGGTAGGTGGCCCGGTCGAGGTAGGTGAGGGTCATGCCGCACTCCCGCGCGCGGGTGAGCACGGGGTTGAGCGGCAGGTGCTCCTCGCCCCTGATGACCCCGATCGTCTCGATGCCGTGCCGGAGCCCCGCCTCGGCCACCGCCGCGACGAGGTTGGACCAGGCGCCGCCGAAGGCGAGGATTCTGCGGTGGCCCAGGTTGTACTTGAGCTTGCGCGGTTTGTTGTCGTCGCGCATCAGGAACACCCGGACCTGCCCGAGCCCTGGATCCAGGAGCTCCTCCATGGCGCTAGTCTACGGTCGGGCCCTTGTTGAGGAGTGTTGGGTTATGCGCGTTGTTGAAGCTTTTCGCGCCGCCTTCGGTGCGGACCCCCAGACCGTCTGGCGCGCGCCGGGCCGGGTCAACCTGATCGGCGAGCACACCGACTACAACGACGGCTTCGTGCTGCCGTTCGCGGTGCCCTGGGGCGTGACCGCCGCCGTCACCCCGCGCGCCGACCGGACCGTCCGCCTCCTCTCGCTCCAGTCGCCGGGCGAGCCGGTCACGCTCGCCACCCACGAGGAGGCCAAGGGCTGGACCCGCTACGTCGTCGGCGTCCTCGCGATGCTCGGCGACCGCGTGACGGGCGCCGACATCGCGATCGACGGCGACGTGCCGCAGGGCGCCGGGCTCAGCTCCAGCGCCGCGCTGGAGGTCTCCGTCGCCGCCGCGCTCAACGACCTGCACCAGCTCGGCATGACGCCCATGGAGCTCGCCCTGCTCGGCCAGAAGGCGGAGAACGACTTCGTCGGCATGCCCTGCGGCATCATGGACCAGGCCGCGTCGGCGCTGAGCGAGGAGGGGCGCGCCCTGTTCCTCGACTGCCGCTCGTTCGCCTCCCGTACGATCCCGCTCGACCTCGCCGCACACGGGCTGAGCATCCTCATCATCGACACCCAGGTCCACCACGAGCACGCCGGCGGCGAGTACGCCAAGCGGCGCGCCGAGTGCGAGTCGGCCGCCCGCAAGCTGGGCGTGCCCGCGCTGCGCGACGTCACCGACCTGGCCGGCGCCCTGGAGCGGCTGAGCGGGGCCGAGCGCAAGCGCACCATGCACGTCGTCACCGAGAACCACCGCGTCGAGGCGCTGATCGGCCTGCTGCGGGCGGGCGCCGTCACCGAGATCGGCGCCCTGCTCAACGCCTCCCACCTGTCGCTGCGCGACCAGTACGAGGTGTCCTCCCCCGAGCTGGACCTCGCCGTGGAGGCCGCGCTCAAGGGCGGCGCGCGGGGCGCCAGGATGACCGGCGGCGGTTTCGGCGGCTCGGCCATCGCGCTGGTCGCCGACGACCGGCTCCAGTCCGTCCAGGACGCCGTCTCGGCCGCCTACGCCGAACGCGGGTTCCAGGCGCCGCGCTTCCTGCCGGCCACCCCGGCGCGCGGCGCCCACCGCCTGGCCTGACCCCCCCCTCAGAGGGCGGGGAAGTTCGGCGGGCGGCGTTCGAGGAAGCTCGACACGCCCTCGGCGAAGTCCGGGCGGCCGAAGGAGGCGAGCATCTCCTGCGTCGCCGTCTTCGCCGACTCCTCCAGCGTGACGTCCCAGTCCCGCCACACCTGGCGCTTGATCACCGACATCGAGGCGGGCGAGCTGTGGGCCGCCAGCTCGCGCGCGTACTCCTGGGCGGCGGCGACCACGCCGTCCCCGGGCACCGCCCGGTTGACCAGCCCCAGCTCGTACGCCTCCCGCCCGGTGAGCACCCGCCCCGACAGCAGCACGTCCATCGCCCGCTGCTGGCCCATGATCCGCGGCAGCACCCACGACAGTCCGTACTCGGCGACCAGCCCGCGGCGCGGGAACGCGGTCGTCCACTTGGCGTCCTCGGCGGTGAACACCAGGTCGCAGACGAGCGCGTGCACCATGCCGAGCCCGGCGCAGGCCCCGTTCACGGCCGCGATGATCGGCTTGGCGATGCCGGTGGGGAAGGTGTTGGGCCGCGGGTCCGGCTTCTCGTCGTACGCGCCGGTCTGGATGGCGCTCAGGGTCTTGAAGTCCGCCCCCGAGCAGAAGCCCTTGCCCGCGCCGGTGACGACCACGGCCCGTACGGCGGGATCCCGCTCGGCCTCCTCCAGCAGGTCGAAGTAGCGCCGCCCCATGGCGTCCGTCCAGGCGTTGAGCGTCTCGGGACGGTTGAAGGTGAGCGTGAGCACGCCCTGGTCGACGGCTGAGAGCACGAGTTCCGACATGAAGCCAACAGAACCATGTTCTATCCCATGGCGGCAAGTGGACCCCGCTAGCGGTGGTGGACGAAGGACGGCGTGAGGACGCTGGTGTCGTAGTAGCGGTGGAAGACGGGGGTGGCGCTGCCGGACAGCGGCGGCACGATCCACGACCAGTCGGCCGGGCACACCCGCCCGGCCTTCTCCTCCTTCGCCAGGTGCGTGAGGAAGCGCCGGGACTCGGTGTGGTGGTCGGTCATCGTCACCCCCGCCCGCTCGAACGAGTGCAGCACCGCCACGTTCAGCTCCACCAGCGCGTGGTCGCGCCAGAGCGAACGCTCGGTCGAGGTGTCCAGGCCGAGCCGCGCGGCCACGGTCCCGAGCAGGTCGTAGCGGTCGTGGTCGGCGAGGTTGCGGGCGCCGATCTCGGTGCCCATGTACCAGCCGTTGAACGGCGCGCACGGATAACAGACGCCGCCGATCTCCAGGCACATGTCCGAGATGGCGGGCACGGCGTGCCAGCGCAGCTCCAGCTCGGCGAACCACCCGTAGTCGGGATGTGCCAGCGGCACCTCCAGCACGGCGTCCCCCGGAAGGTGGCAGAGCAGCGGGTCGCCGAGCCCCGGCTGGATGATCACCGGCAGCACGTCGAACCTGCCGCCGGCGCTCCCCCGCCAGCCGAGGGTCCTCGCGAGGTCGGTGAGCCAGAGGTTGCGCGGGTCACCGGTGACGCGGCCGTCGCGGGACCGGTGGGCGGCGTAGCGGATGAGCTGGTCGTTGAGTATCCGCGGCCCCGGACGGGCCGGGCCGTCGGGCGCGAGCACCGTCACCGTGGGCCTGATCCGGCCGCCGCCGGTGGCCTCACGCAGATGGGCGACGCATTCGAGCGCCACCCCCTCGGCGGTCGAGACGTCCCTGCGGTCGCGTACGCGGAGGGAGCGCCAGTAGAGGCGGCCGATGCAGCGGCTGCTGTTGCGCCAGGCCACGCGGGCGCCGAAGACCAGCTCGTCGGCGGTGTGGGTGTAGGTGCCCGTACGGGCGATCTCCCGCGCCACCTCGCGCAGACGCGCCTCCGGGCCGCCCGCCCCGGGGTTCTCGGCGTGGTAGAGCCTGATGAAACGTTCCGCCTCGCGCAGGTCGGCGATGCGCCCCAGCCAGGCCTGGGTGCGGGGCATGTCGAAGGGACTGAGGGACCTTATCCAGGTACGCACGCGGCAATCAGCACTTCTCGGTCATCGGATCGCCCCACCGGATTTCCGGGTCACGGCGGCACGTCCTGGCGGCGGCGCCCTCTCCTCGCCCCCTCGCAGTTCCCGCGGCTCCGGCCCCTTGAGGACCGGTCCCACCCATCTTCGCCGCCAAGTCCCCCCTTGTCCCGAGAACCCAGAAATGCCCCGGACTCGGGTGCTCAGCATCATGACTTGACCGAACCCGGTAATGATCTTTCTTTGATTCCGATAACCAAGGAAGGAGGGAAGAGTTGAAGCCAAGGACAACAGCCGGCAACCTCAAGCAGGCAGAAAAGAGACAACTGGATAGAGAGTTCTCATTAGAGCGATATAAGTACATCCTTCAGCAGATCCACACCGTCAACGAGAACGTCTACAAGTTCTTGGCCATCTATCAAACCCTCGCCAGCAGCCTGGTCGCAGCGGGACTTGCGCTCTTCATCGGCTACCGGACGTGGGGGATCACTCCAGTCGTCACCCGCTCCGGGATCGTGGGACTCATGCTGCTGGTCACGGTGATCGGGTCCTTCACCGCACTGCTGATCGTCATCGGAGTGTTCACATGGCTGGACTATCGCAAAGAGGAGTGCGAGCTGACCGATCGGATCGTCTACGCGGGCTTCAGAAAACCACCGAAGGTCGGCAACTTCATCCGCTGGTACGAGACCTACATCATCCTCTTCATCATCGGATCGATCGCGTTCATGTGGGGGTATGCGCTCACGGTGATCCTGCCACAAATACGCTAGACCGATGATGCGACCAGCTCGTGACTATGTCGGCGTCGGCGTCGGTGCCGTGATCTCCAACGATCAGGGTCAGGTGTTCTTGGCCCTTCGTGGGCCAAGAGCGAGAAATGAGACCGGCACCTGGGAGTTCCCCGGCGGGATGGTCCACTTCGGCGAAGCCTTGGAGCAGGCCATCACGCGGGAGATCGCGGAAGAGTACGGGATGGACATCCAGGTCACCGGGCAGCTCGGCGCTTTTGATCACATTCTCCCCGACCAGCATTGGGTGTCGGTGACGTTCCATGCCAGGCATCTCGATGGAGAGCCCGTCATCCGCGAACCGGGAAAATGCGAGGCGATCGGATGGTTCGATCTCGAAGATCTCCCCAGACC
Source organism: Nonomuraea sp. LP-02 (assembly GCF_036289125.1). Classification (NCBI taxonomy): domain Bacteria; kingdom Bacillati; phylum Actinomycetota; class Actinomycetes; order Streptosporangiales; family Streptosporangiaceae; genus Nonomuraea; species Nonomuraea sp. LP-02. Next base: position 4,039,034 of record NZ_JAXCLK010000001.1, read on the forward strand.
GCTGTCGGAGATCACAAAATCGAACTTGGCGAAGTTGGAACGTCGCTCATGGTGATGTTCCAGAAGGCCCGTCCATCCGTGCAGGCAGATTTGCTGCAACCATCCCACCACCCGCACGCCCCGATCTTGGCCGGCCCGGCACCGGAGTGCCCCCGCTGGAGGCATGCGGCGTCACTGGATGTCCTTGCGCCAGCGAGCCCTGCTCCGTGAGCGAAGCACCGCACCCCCGCTGCGGCCGTGTCCTCGTTCGCGCCGGCCGACCGGCGTTTGGTGACCGATCCGGGCAGTGGCTCCCCTGTTGGCTCCCGGAAACGACTCAGGCCCCCTGTCCTCGATCCGAGGAGGGGGCCTGACCTGTGAGACCGGAGCCTCTGAAGACGCTCCCGCGATAGGACTCGAACCTATAACCTGCCGGTTAACAGCCGGCTGCTCTGCCGTTGAGCTACGCGGGATCGATCTGTTTGCGCTGCTCGGCGGGGCTTTGTGGCCCCTCCGTCGTGCGCATGAATAGATTAGCGCACTCCTGGAGTGCGTGTCGCATCGTTACCGGGGTAGGCCCGGTGACAGCGGAGGTGTGACATGCGATATCGAATGACATTCACGATGGGACTGGCCATCGGCTACGTACTCGGCAGCCGGGCGGGTCGCGAGCGCTACGAGCAGATCAAGCGCGCGGCGCAGCGCGTGGCCGACAACCCGAGGGTGCAGGAGGTCGCGGGCGTCGTCGGCGCCCAGGCCTCCAGGTACGCGGGCGCGGCCAGGACCAAGGTGGGCGACACGCTGCAGCATCGGATCCCCTTCCTGGGCGGTGACGCGCACAAGCACAACGGCGCCACTGGCTGGCCGGAGGAGGAGGACGTCACGGCGGGCGTGGAGCGCAAGTCCCGGGAGAGCGGGATCACCTACTAGGAGGCGGGCATGGGTGTGCGCGGGATCACACACCCATGCTGCGCCGCACGCCCTCCAGGGCCTGCTCGGCCTGTGCGCGCAGGCCGGGGTCCTGGGGGTCGAGGCCGTCGTCGAAGACGAGGGTCCAGCCGAGCACCTCGCCGCCCGGCGGGCGCCTGGCGACGAGCCGTACGCCGCCCCGGCCGGGGAGGTCGACGTGCTTGTTGACCACGATGGTGGCGTTGACGCGCTCCCTGAGCGTCTCGGGCAGCATGCGCGGCTCGGGGATCGGCTCGACGTGGCGCACGCCGGCCATCGTGAGGACGGTGAGCCCCTGCTCGTCCCAGTAGGCCTTGTCGACCTCCTCGTACGGCACCCGCGTCCCGTCGGGCAGCAGCAGCGCGAGGTTCGTGGCGATCACGTGGCCCGCGCCGGAGACGGCGAAGGTGAGGACCCGCTCCCCCTGCCGCAGGTCGAGGGATTTGCGCACGTCGGCGGGCAGCCGGCGGAAGATGTTCATGCCCACACGGTATCGGCGAGCAGGTCGAGGGTGAGCGCCGCGCTCCAGGAGAAGTCGCGGCAGCCGCGCCCGCTGCCGTCGAAGGGGTCGAAGCACTCGCGGAAGCCGGCCTGCCTGACGAGCCGCAGGGTGCCGTTGGTGAGCTGCTGGGCGAGGTGGTCGAGCGAGTGCACGGCCGCGGCCCTGCGCAGCAGCCAGTTGGTGTTGACCCAGGAGGGGCCGCGCCAGTAGCGGGTGCGGTCGAACTGGCCGGCGCGGATCTCGCAGCTCGGCACGGGGTAGCCGGTCGCGCCCATGAACCTGGCCGACTCCAGCAGCTCGACGGCCGCGCGTAGTTGCTCGGCGGGCAGCTCCGGGTCGAGCAGCGGCCCGAACCCGCCCACCGTGGCGACCTTGATCAGCTGCCCGGCCCGCAGGTCGCGGGCGTAGAAGCCGCCGTCTTCCCAGAGGCGGTCGAGCAGCGCGCGCCTGATGCGCCCGGCCTGTTCGAGGTGGGGGGCGGGGTCGGCGTGCGCGAGCGGGGCGAGCTCGGCCATGGCCTGGCAGGAGGCCAGCCAGATGCCGTTGAACATGGGGTCCTCGACGGCGAAGGGGTGCTCGTCGCGCAGATAGCCGGCGCTGTAGCCGGCGTCGCGGTAGCGCATGGCGAGCCAGACGTAGCGCTCGTGGTCGCTGTCGGGGTGGCGGTCGGCGAGCTCGACGCCGCGGTAGCCGTAGTGGATGGCGGGCAGGTTGTGCAGCGGCTGGTCCCAGGCGGGGCTGTCGTCCATGCCCGACTCCCACGGGTGGACGATGGCGGCGAGCCCGGCGCCGCCGAGGTCGCGGGCCGAGGCCAGGTAGTCGTGCTGGGCCACCAGCGCCGGGTACGCCTTCCTGACGAAGTCGTGGTCGCCGGTGTGCCGGTAGAGCCACCACAGCGCGAGCCCGTGCAGCGGCGGCGCGGTGAGCCCCGAGGTGAGGACGGGCGGCGCGGCCGCGTGTTCCTGGGAGCGCCAGAGCGACGGCCCGGGGAAGTACGCCTCGCGGGTGTGGAAGACGATGTGCGGCACCATGCCGGTCGCCCACTGCCCGCGCAGCAGGCTCAGCAGCTCGTCGCGGGCCCGGTCCGGCCGGCGCCGGGCCAGACCGATGACGACGAACGCGGAGTCCCAGCTCCACTGGTGGGGATAGAGCCCGGGAGCGGGCACGGTGCCAGAGCCCGTCCAGTTCGCCTCGAGCACGGCCATCGCCTCGCGCCCGAGCGCGGCATCGTCGACCGCGGGCCGCGCCTCCATCACCCAACTATGACTGGGGATGCGTCCAGAAGCTATGTCCTCTTGGCCCACTTCGACAGCACGAGGACGCCGAAGGCGACGGCGCCGATGATGAGCCCCCACTTGAGCAGGGTGAGCGCGAACCCCAGCAGGGGGCCGAGCAGTACGAGCGCGGCCACGACCGCCGCGATGATCAGAAGTATGCGTCCCATGTACGTAACGCTAAGAGATCGTTAAGCCGTTTGCAGGCGAGACAGGGTTGAATCAGGGACAAGTCAGGGGTCCCCCCGACCCTTGCCAGCAAAAGGAACTTAAGCCGTCAGACCACCCGTTGTGCCCGGTATAAACGGGGTAATCGGGGGGTTTCGCCGGGGAGCGTGATGAACCTGGGACCACCAATGAGCAGGGAAGGCGTCGAGCACGCGCTGCGCGCCCGCGCCGACGAACGTGACCGCATCTCCGGTGACCTGCTCGACCTCGAATCCCACACGACCTACCAGTTGCTCAAGGGCGCGTCCTTACGGGGGGCGACCGCCCACCGCTGGACGGACGTCCAGGCGGCACTGGCCAGGCTCTGGGGCCTGAACGACGCCTACCGGGCCGTGTTACGCGACGCGGAGCAGATCAGGGACTCCCGTGGCCGGCTCGGCTCCGACCAGCTCGAACAGCTCACCACGCTGCTCGCCGGGCCGTCGGTGGTGCTGAAGGCCGCGGCCAAGCCGGTCGAGCAGCGCTCGCTGCTGCCGCAGGCGGACGAGCGGCTGACCCTCGACCAGGCCGTCACCCGCATGGACGCCGCCTTCCGCGAGGTCACCTCGGCCCTCACCGACATCGACGCCCGCTGGAACGATCTGCTCCCCCGCCTCGACGCCGCCGACGCCGCCCTGCGCCGCGTCCGCGCGCTGGAGGCGGACCTCGGCGAGGCCGCGCCGGGGCTGGGCCAGGCGGACGCCGACCTCGTACGGCTGCGCGCCGACGTGGTCGAGGACCCGCTCGGCGCCTCCGTCGAGCCGGACCTCGACCGGGTCTCCCGGCTGCTGGCCGCCGCCGTCGCCGAGCTGGAGCTGGCCGTCACGGTCAAGCAGGAGTACGCCCGCCGCCGCGAGAACCTGGTGGCCGCGCTCGACCGGGTGCGGGCCGCCGAGAGCGAGGCCCGGCTGGCCCACGGCGCGGTCGTCGTCAAGATCGCGCTGCCGCCGCAGGCCCAGCCGCGCAGCCGCGTGGACGCCCTGGCCGACGCGCTGGACGCGCTCGACGTCTCGGCCGACTCGTGGGTGCTGCGCGCCAAGCGGCTTTCCGGGCTGGAGAACGACGCCGACGCCGCGGCCCGGCAGGCCCAGACCACGGCCAGGGCGCTGTACGGCCTGGTCGGCCGGCGCGACGAGCTGCGCGGCCGGCTCGGCGCCTGCCAGGTGATGGCGGTGCGCAAGGGCCTCGCGGAGGACCCGGCCGCCGCCGAGCTGTTCGAACGGGCCCGCGCCCTGCTGTGGAGCGCCCCCTGCGACCTGACCGCGGCGGCCGCGGCCGTCGAGACCTACCAGCGCGCCATCCATGGAGGTGGAGCATGACCCGCTGCGTGCAGCCCGGCTGCACCGGGACCATCGAAGAGGGCTACTGCGACCTGTGCGGCAACGCGGCGACCGCCGCGCCCCCGGCGTCCGGGCCTTCCTCGGTCTCGCTCTCGCCGCCCACCCAGCCCTCCTCGCCCGTCACCAACCCGGTGAGCCGCTCCATGACGGGGCCGGCGAGCAGCGGGCGGTCACGGGCGGGGGTGCTGGCCACGCTGGCCGACCTGCCGTCGGTGCCGTACCGCGATCCGGCCACCGCCGTCATGGCCAACCCGGAGGTGCCGGAGGGGAAGCGCTACTGCGCCAACCCCGACTGCGGCAAGCCCGTCGGCCGCTCCAGGAACGGGCATCCCGGGCTGACCGACGGGTTCTGCCCGCACTGCCGCACGCCGTACTCGTTCGCGCCGAAACTGGGCAAGGACGACCTGGTGGCGGGCCAGTACCGGGTGCTGGGCTGCCTGGCGCACGGCGGGCTCGGCTGGATCTACCTGGCCTCGGACGAGAACCTCGACGGCCGCTGGGTGGTCCTCAAGGGCCTGCTCAACACCAACGACGCCGAGGCGCTGGCCGCGGCCGAGGCCGAGCGGCGCTTCCTCACCACGGTCGACCACCCCAACATCGTCAAGATCTTCAACTTCCAGCGCTCGGCCGGGCTCGGCTACATCGTCATGGAGTACGTCGGCGGCCAGTCGCTGCACGAGCTGCGCCGCCAGGGCCCGCTGCCGCTGCGCGAGGTCCTCATGTACGGCAGGGAGATCCTGCACGCCTTCGGCTACCTGCACGAGAACGGCATGGTCTACTGCGACCTCAAGCCGGCCAACGTGATCAGGGTCGGCCGCCAGCTCAAGCTCATCGACCTCGGCGCGGTCCAGCCCATCGGCTCGCCGCCGGGCACCTCGTGGGCCACGGCCGGCTACCACGCGCCCGAGCTGGAGACCCACGCGGCGTCGGTGGCCTCCGACCTCTACACGGTGGCGCGGACCCTCGCCGTACTGGCGATCCCCGGGTTCAGCCCGGTGCAGAACGGCAAGGGCGCGCCGCTGCCGCAGGACTGCGGGCATCCGTCGTTCACCCGGCTGCTGCGCCGGGCCACCGCCGACGATCCGGCCGACCGGTTCCAGAGCGCCTGGGAGATGGAGGAACAGCTCGTCGGGGTGCTGCGCGAGGTGTGCGCGCAGGAGGACGGGGTGCCGTACCCGCATCCCTCGACGCTGTTCGGGCCGGAGCGGGGAGCGGTCGGCACGGCGCTGGCCGAGGGCGGCGGCGCGGTGCTCGCGCCGCTCGACCCGGCGGCCGTCGCCGCCGAGCTGCCGGTGCCGCTGGTGGACCCGGCCGACCCGGCCGCCGGCGCGCTGGCCGGGCTGCTCGGACTGGACGGCAAGGATCTCGTCGACCAGCTCGCCGCGATGCCGCGGACGCCCGAGACGAGGCTGATGCGGGCCAGGCTGCTCGCCGAGGAGGGCGCCTCCGAGGCCCCGGTGGTGCTCGACCAGCTCGCGGCCGAGCTGCCCGGCGACTGGCGGGTCACCTGGTACCGCGGCGTGCTGGCGATGGCGACCGGGCGGCTCGACACGGCCGTGACGATGTTCGACGCGTGTCTGTCGCTGCTGCCGGGCGAGCCGGCGCCCAAGCTGGCGCTGGCGTTCGCGCTGGAGTGCGCGGGCAGGCACGCCGCCCCCTGGTACGACACCGTCTGGCGCACCGACCACGGCTACGTGAGCGCCGCGTTCGGCCTGGCGCGGACGGGCCGGCTGAGCGTGCTGGACGAGGTGCCGGCCACGTCGAGCTACCGGGTGGCGGCGCAGGTGGCGCTGGCCGTCTCGGCGGCGCGCCGGCCGGACCCGGCCGCGATCGTCCCCGGCGAGCTGGTCACCGCGGCCGACCGGCTGACCCGCCTCACCGACCTCGACGGCCGCCGCCGCGACCTGCTCACCGCCGAGCTGCTGCACGGCGGCCTGGCCTGGCTGGAGTCCAACGCGCCGCCGCCCGGCCTGCGGCTGGCGGAGGCCGCTTTCACGGAGTCCGGGCTGCGCAGGCGGCTGGAGTCGATCTACCGGCGGCTGGCCGTGGCCGCCGCCACCCGCCAGGAGCGGCACGCCCTCATCGACCAGGCCAACGCCGTACGTCCCCGGACGTGGCTGTGACGGCCCCGGAGGCCCGCGCGGCGGACGCCGGGGCGGGTGCGTGCCCCGTCTGCGGCACGCCGGTGTACGAGGGCTACGCCTACTGCGAGAAGTGCGGCCACACCCTGGGCTCGCCGACCTGCGCGTCCTGCGGGGCGGCCGCCGTGGACCCCGAGGGCTACTGCGAGCGGTGCGGGCTGCGCCAGCCCACCGGCCGCGACCACGCCGAGATCGTCCTGGAGGGCGGCGCGGCGGCGGTCACGGACCGGGGCCTGCGGCGCAGCAGGAACGAGGACGCGGTCGCGCTGCTCGCCGCCGGCCGGTCCACGGTGGCCGTGGTCTGCGACGGCGTCGGCAGCTCCCCCAGGGCCGACGAGGCGTCCGCGGTGGCCGTCGAGGCGGCGAGCGCGGCGCTGATCAGGGGGCTGTCGCACGAGGAGGCGTTCGAGCTGGCCGGGCGGGCGGTCACCAAGCTCGCGACGTCCGTGGACGACGCGCCCGCCTGCACGTACGTCGCCGCCGTGGTCAGGGACGGCCGCATCAGCCTGGCCTGGGCGGGCGACACGCGGGCGTACTGGCTGTCGGCCGAACCCCTGGCCGAACCGCCGGACGGGATCCCGACCAGGCCGCTGGACGCCCGTCCGGACGGGCCGCCGGACGGACCGCCGGACGGGCCGCCGGGCGGGGCCCTGCTGACCACCGACGACGCGATCGAGACCGGCGAGATCACCGCCTGGCTCGGCGCGGACGCCGGGGACGTCCGGCCGCACGTGCGCGTGTTCGAGCCGCAGGAGCCCGGCCTGCTGCTGGTCTGCAGCGACGGCCTGTGGCGCTACCTGGACGGCCACCCGCTCCCCGCCCCCGGCGATCCCCAGGAGCTGGCCCGCGAGCTGCTGCGGCACGCCCTGGACTCCGGCGGCCAGGACAACATCACGATCGCCCTGATCCCCCTAGGAGAACTTCCGTGAGTGACCAGCCGACGTTCACGCTGACGATCGACCAGAACAAATATCTCCCCCTCGACGGCCGCGAGGTGCACGCCATCCTGACGGTCGGCGCCACGGGCGGGATCACCACGCAGGCGGCCGGGCCGGCGGAGGCCGCCGAGGTGATCATCGTGGACACCTCGGGCTCGATGAGCGGCAGCAAGATCCGCGAGGCGCGGCAGGCGGCCGTGACCGCCGTGCAGACGCTGCGCGACGGCGCGTACTTCGCGGTGATCGCCGGCACCGAGCGGGCCACGATGGTCTATCCGCGCGGCAACCCGCACCTGGTGAAGGCCACCCCCGCGACGCGGGCCGAGGCGCACCGGGCCATCGACAAGCTGCTCGCGCACGGCGGCACCGCGATCGGCGAGTGGCTGAAACTGGCCGGTCACCTGCTGACCGCGCACCCGTCGGCGATCCGGCACGCGCTGCTGATGACCGACGGCCAGAACAACGAGCGCGCCGACGTCTTCGCCTCCGTACTCGCCGCCTGGAGCGGCAAGTTCGTGGTGGACTGCCTCGGCGTCGGCGCCGACTGGGCGCCGGCCGAGCTGCGCAAGGTGGCCGAGGCGATGCTCGGCACGTTCGACTTCGTCCGCGACCAGGGCGACCTGCCGGAGTACTTCCGCCGGCTCACGCAGACCTCGATGAGCAAGACCGTGGCCGAGCTGTCGCTGCGGGTGTGGGTGCCGCAGACCGCGCGGCTGAAGTTCGTCAAACAGGTCTCCCCCGTACTGCTCGACCTCACCGGCAAGCGGACCGACGTCAACCCGCTCACCGGCGACTACCCGACCGGGTCGTGGGGCGCGGAGGAGCGCGAGTACCACGTGTGCGTCGAGGTGCCGCCCGGCCAGATCGGCCAGGAGATCAGGGCGGGCTGGGTCAAGCTCGTCCGGCCCGACACCGGCGACGTGCTCGCCAGCGGCAACGTGCTCGCCCAGTGGACCGACGACCTCGCCCAGTCCACCCGCATCAACGGCAAGGTCGCCCACTACACCGGCCAGGCCGAGCTGCACGAGCTCATCCAGGACGGGCTGAGCGCCCGCGCGGCCGGCGACGTGGACGCCGCGACCGCGCGGCTGGCCAAGGCCCGCGAGATCGCGGTCGAGTCGGGCCGCGAGGACACCGCCCGCCTGCTGGAGAAGGTCGTCGAGGTGGACCCGGCCACCGGCACCGCGCGGCTGCGCAGGAACGTGGACAAGGCCGACGAGATCGAGCTCGACACCGGATCGGTGCGCACCAGCCGGCTGCGCAAGGAAGGATCGTGATGGCGACCTGCCCGCAGGGGCACGCGTCGGGCGCCGACGACTACTGCGACGTGTGCGGCACCCAGATGGCCGCCGCCCCCGCCGCCTCCACCCCCCAGCCCGCTGCGCCCTCCGGTGGGCCCTCCGGTGGGCCCTCCGGTGGGCCCTCCGGAGAGAGCGCGCCCACCGAGAGCTGCCCCATCTGCCAGACGCCGCGCGCCGGCCAGTTCTGCGAGGTGTGCGGCCACGACTACAGCGGGAACGGGGCGGCCGTCCCGCTCCCGGTCACCGGGGCCCGATGGGAGGCGGTCACCGCCGCCGACCGCGCCTACTACGAGAAGGTGATCGCCGAGGGCGGGCCGGACGCCGACCGGGTGGCCTTCCCGCCGTACTGCCCCGAGCGCTCCTTCGGCCTGCACGGCGAGCAGGTACGCATCGGCCGGCGCAGCCGGGCCAGGAACGTCGCCCCCGAGATCGACCTGACCGGCCCGCCCGAGGACCCGGGCGTGTCCCACCTGCACGCCGTGCTGCTGGCCCAGCCGGACGGCTCGTGGACGGTCGTGGACCCCGGCTCGTCCAACGGCACCCTGGTCAACGGCAGGCCGCTCTCGGTGAACGTGCCGGTGAGGATCGGCCCCGGCGACCGCATCCACCTGGGCGCGTGGACCGTCATCACGATCAGGGAGGGCACGCCGTGACGATGACGCAGGCCCCTCCCCCGGCCCCGGCGCAGCCCCCTCCCCCGGCCTCGCCCATGGTGCCGGCCGCGCCGCCGCCCCCGCCGAGGCGGCGCAACGTGCCCGGCCGCGTCCGCACCCTGACCGGCGTCACCGCCGCTGCGCTCGCGCTGCTGTTCACGGCGCTGGCGGTGGGCAGCTCCAGCGCCCGCGACGGCCTTCAGGTCATCGGCCGCGACGCCGGGCCGCAGGTCGTCGCCACCGCGGGCCTCTACCTGGCGCTCAGCGACATGGACGCGCAGGTCGCCAACGCTCTCCTGATGGGCAACGGGTACGCCGGACGCCGCGCCGACGCCCTCGCCCGCTACGAGAGCCGCCGCTCCGAGGCCAACCAGGCGCTGCTGAAGGCGTTCCAGCTCTCCGGCGACGACCCGGCCGAGCGGCGGACCGTGCAGTCGGTGCTGGACGGGCTCGGCCGCTACGAGCGGCTGGCCGGGCAGGCCCTGCTGCTCGACGAGCGCGCCGGGCACGCGCCTGGCCCGCCGCCGGCGGAGGTCGTGGCGACCTACCGGCAGGCCACCGACCTCATGCGGATGGTGCTGCTGCCGCAGGCGTACAACCTGACGCTGGAGAACGGCACCATCGTGCGCCGCACCTACGACGACAAGCAGCTCATGCTGCCGCTGCTGCGGGCCGCGGTGGTGGTGGCCGGGCTGCTGGCGCTGGGCTGCCTGCTGGCGCTGCAGATCTTCCTGGCCCGGCGCTTCCGCCGGGTGTTCGGCCCCGCGCTGCTGGTGGCGACGGCCACGACCGCACTGGCGCTGGTGTTCGGGTCGAACGTGCTGAGCCAGGACCAGGACGCGCTGCGCGAGGCCAAGAAGTCGTCGTTCGACTCGGTGCTGACGCTGGCGAGGACGCGGGCGATCAGCAACAGCATGCAGGGCGACCAGAGCCGCTATCTGCTGGACAAGGAGCGGGCCGACACCTACGAGCACACGTTCCTGGACAAGTCGCAGTCGCTCTTCTACGTCCCCGCGGGCAACCTGGAGACCTACCAGGCCAAGGTGACCAAGGGCGAGACGAAGGTGCTCGGCCTGCTCGGGCCCGAGCTGATCGGCCCGCGCGGCAGGGACGTCGCCACCGCCTTCGCCGGCTTCCAGGCCGCCGACGCCGACCTGCGCAAGCTGGCGCTGGCCGGACGGGACAACGGCGCGGTGGCGGCCCGGCTCACCACGTCCACGCAGGCCTTCGACGCCTACGACCGCGCGGTGGTGGCGCTGGCCGGCCAGCACGAGGCCGACTTCGAGCGGGCCATCGGCCGCGGCGAGAACGCCCTCGACAACCTGTGGCGGCTGCTGCCCTTCGCGATCGGCGGGATCGGCCTGCTGCTGGTCGCCGGGGTGTGGCCTCGACTCAAGGAGTACCGGTGAAGCGGGTGCTGGCGGTGACGGCGGCCCTGGTGGCCGCGCTGGCGGCCGGAGGCTGCGCGAGCGGCGAGGTCGAGTCGATCGTCGACAAGGACGACCTCGTCATCGCGGTGCGGCCGGACCTGCCCTCGGTCGGGTTCCGCAAGGCCGACGGGACGTTCGAGGGCTTCGACGTGGACGTGGCCCGCTACCTCGCCCGCAAGCTGGGCAAGGGCGTCACGTTCATGCCGGCGCTGGCGGCCGACCGGGACAAGGTGCTGCTCGACGGGCGGGCGGACATGGTGGTGGCGACGTACACGATCGACCAGGACCGCAAGGCCAAGGTGCTGTTCGCGGGGCCGTACCACATCTCGTACCAGGACATCCTGATGCGGCCCGACGAGACGTTCAAGAACGTGCGCGACCTCAAGGGGCGGCGGATCTGCCAGGTCAAGGGGTCGAACGCGGCCGAACGCGTCACCGAGGAGCGCAAGGTCGCGGCGCAGCTCGTGCCGTTCGACGACTACGCGCAGTGCCTGGTGGCGCTGAAGAGCCGGCAGGTGGACGCCGTCACCACCAACGACGTCATCCTGGCGGGCCTCGCCATGCAGGACGGCTCGGGGCTGCGGCTGGCCAACGCCCAGTTCAACGAGCAGCGCACGGGTGTCGGGCTGCGCAAGGGCGACGTGCCCGGCTGCGAGGAGGTCAACCGGGCGATCATCGACATGTACCAGGACGGGACGGCGTCGAAGCTGCTGCACAAGTGGTTCGGCAAGTCGGGGCTGCACCTCGGCACGATCGCGGTGCCGCAGTTCGAGGGCTGCTCCTGACGGCTGCTCCGGAAGCGGCGAGCGGGCCGGGGCTCGACGCCCCGGCCCGCTCTCCCGCCCTCCGGCCGCTCAGTCGAGGTAGTCGCGGAGCATCTGCGCCCGCGTCGGGTGGCGGAGCTTGGCCAGGGTCTTCGACTCGATCTGCCGGATGCGCTCCCGCGTGACCCCGAACTCCCTGCCCACCTCCTCCAGCGTGCGGGGATGCCCGTCGGCCAGCCCGAAGCGGAGCTGGATGATGCGCTGCTCCCGGTCGGACAGCGTCGCCAGGATGTCGTCGAGCTGGTCCTGCAGCATGATGAAGGCCGCGGCCTCCATGGGCACGACGGCGTCGGCGTCCTCGATGAAGTCACCGAGGTCGGAGTCCTCCTCGCCGATCGGCGACTGCAGCGACACGGGCTCCTGGGCGATGCGCTGGATCTCCACGACCCGGTCGACCGGGAGGTCCATCTCCTTGGCGATCTCCTCGGGGATGGGCTCGCGGCCGAGGTCCTGGTGGAGCTGGCGCTGGACCCTGACGAGCTTGTTGATGGTCTCCACCATGTGGACCGGGATGCGGATCGTCCGCGCCTGGTCGGCGATGGCCCGGGTGATCGCCTGCCTGATCCACCAGGTCGCGTACGTGGAGAACTTGTAGCCCTTGGTGTAGTCGAACTTCTCGACGGCCCTGATGAGGCCGAGGTTGCCCTCCTGGATCAGGTCCAGGAACAGCATGCCGCGGCCGACGTACCGCTTGGCGATCGACACCACGAGCCTGAGGTTGGCCTCGATGAGGCGCTGTTTGGCCCGCGTGCCCTGCCAGACGAGCTCCCTGAACTCGGGGAAGGCCAGGCGCGAGACCCCACCGGCAAGCTTGTCCTCGGCGAACAGGCCGGCTTCGATCGACTTGGCGAGCTCCACCTCCTCCTCGGCGGTCAGCAGCGGCACCCGCCCGATCTCCCGCAGATAGATGCGGACCAGATCGCTGGTCGGCGCCCGCTTGCCTACGTCTTCCTCATCGGCGCGGGTGGATTCCTCGTCGCCCTGGGGCTCAAGGACCTCCACGCCGTTCTCGGCGAGCATGCGCACGACGCGCTCCAGCGCGTCGGACGGCAGCTCGGATCGGTCAAGCGCGGCTGCGACGTCATCGACGGTTACGCTCCCGCGCTCCCTTCCCTTCGCGACGAGGTCCGCCACCTGAAGATCTACCGATGGCGGTCCGCTTGGCAGCACCGATGCACCCACGGGAGACAGTCTGCAGTATTGGTTCCGTCAAATGGCAGACCCATTTTTGTCACCGAAGGTAAGACCTCCGTCCTTACCGAATTGAGATCGGAATTAGGTTTGGCCGGAGTTTGATCAGGAAAGTAAAGCCAATTACGCGATCAGCATTCTCGCGCCCGGCGGGCCCCTCCGGCCGGACGCGACTCTTTCGCTGCCCGGAGCCCGTTGTCCACCCGCTTTGTCGCACGCTGGACCGCGCCAGGTTCCCGGGCCAACCGCCCGGGTTTGCCGCTTGGATTCGCGACCGAACCGTTATCTTCGCCCAGCCGGACGATCAGCTTCCGGGGTCAGCTTCCGGGGTCAGCTTCCGGCGGCGCGCTCGCGCAGCACCCGGCGCTGCTGCTCCAGCGCCACCAGCTCGCCGAACAGCTTGTTGTACTCCTGCTGCTCCTCCACCGGGTTGAGCCGCTGGATGCGCGACTTGACCTGGGCGATGGCCCGGTCGACCGCGATGGCCTCGATGGCCGCCAGCATCGCCGCCGCGTAGCGCTCCTCGGCGTGCGCGTCGGCCTGGATCGGCTCGACCGCGAACCGGGTCACCAGCGCCCGCGCGCCCTCCTCGTTCGCGTGCTCCAGCAGCAGGTCGACCCACTCCCGGCCGCCGTGACCGGCCGCCGCGAGGCCGCCCGCGGCGGCCACCACGCGGTGCAGGGCGACGTGGTCGGGCGCGGTGAACGCCTGCGGGTCGAGGGCGTCGAAACGCGGCCCCAGCAGCGCTGGACGCTGCACGGCCAGCTTGAGCAGCTCGGCCTCCACCCGGACGCCGGGATCGACCGGCGCCGCCTGCGGGGCGCGCTGCGGGCGGCCCTGCTGCGCCCCGGCGACCGCCGCGATGCGCTGCATGACGAACCGCTCGTCCATGAAGCCGAGCCAGCGGTCGAGGTCGATCGCGTAGCGCTTGCGCAGCCCGGCGTCCTTGATGCCGGCCACGATGGGCGCGGCGGCGTCGAGCGCGGCGATCTTGCCTTCGTTGCTGCGCAGGTCGTAGCGGGAGATCGTGCTCCTGATCGCGAACTGGAACAGCGGCTCGCGGCTCGCGACGAGGTCGCGTACGGCCGCGTCGCCCTGCTTGACCCGCAGGTCGCACGGGTCGAGCCCGTCGGGCTGCACCGCGACGTAGGTCTGCGTGACGAACTTCTGCTCGTCGGCGAACGCGCGCAGCGCCGCCTTCTGCCCGGCCGCGTCGCCGTCGAAGGTGAAGATGACCTCGCCGCGGAACTCGGCCTGGTCGAGCAGGAACCGGCGCAGGATCTTGATGTGCTCCTCGCCGAACGACGTGCCGCAGGTGGCCACCGCCGTCGGCACCCCGGCGAGATGGCAGGCCATCACGTCGGTGTAGCCCTCGACGATCACCGCCTGGCTGCGCTTGGAGATCTCCCGTTTAGCGAGGTCGATCCCATAAAGCACCTGGCTCTTCTTGTAAAGCGGCGTGTCAGGCGTATTGAGATATTTCGGCCCGTCGTCGGAATCGAGCAACTTCCGCGCGCCGAAACCGATCACGTCGCCCGTGGCGTCCCTGATCGGCCAGATCAGCCGGCCGCGGAAGCGGTCGATCGGCCCGCGCCGCCCCTCCTTGGCCAGCCCGCCCTTGACCAGCTCGTCCGCCGAGAAGCCGCGGCCCAGCAGGTGCCGGGTCAGCGCCTCCCACTCGTTGGGCGCGTAGCCCACCCCGAAGGTCTCGGCGTCGGCCCGCTCGAAGCCCCGCTCCGACAGGAACCGCCGCCCGGCCGCCGCCTCGGGGGCGAACAGCTTGCCCGCGTAGAACTCGGCCGCCGCCTTGTGCGCCTCGATCAGCCGGGCCCGCTCGCCGTGGTCGCGCTTGGGGACGTAGCCGCCCTGTTCGTACTGGAGGTGGATGCCGGCCCGCTGCGCCAGCCGCTCGACCGCCTCGCCGAACGACAGATGCTCGATCTTCTCGACGAACGTGATGACGTCGCCGCCCTCGGAGCAGCCGAAGCAGAAGTACATGCCGCGCTCGGGCGTGACGTTGAACGACGGCGACTTCTCGTCGTGGAACGGGCACAACCCCTTGAGGTTGCCGCCTCCGGCGTTGCGCAACTGGATGTGCTCGCCGATGACCTCGGCGATGGGAGAGCGTTCGCGCACGAGCGCGATGTCGACGTCACGGATCCGGCCAGCCACGCCGGTGAGTCTATGCCGCCCCGCTGACGTTCCCCGCACCTGCCGCCAGAATGGGCTCACCCCCGCGGGAGATCGCGGTAAAGCGGCTCGGCGGGGGCTCCCGGTCGGCTACAAAGGTAAAGGTTGTTCGTGGAAGCGGTGACACGGGTGGAGATCATGCGATCGGGGCATCTCGGACGATGGGCGGCGGTCGCGGGCGCCGTGCTGCTGACGGGCGCCTGCTCGCAGGCGACCGGGCTGGCGGGCGTGAGCGCCAAGTCGCCCACCACGGCCCCGTCCTCGGGCACGCCGGCGGCCACCGCGACCGTCCCGGGCCCCACGCCGTCGGCGCAGCACCAGGCCGCCGCGGAGCAGCCGCCGCAGGGCGGCGACCCGGTCAGGGTGCCGCCGCCCAAGCTGTCGAAGTACGCCTACACCTTCCCCGTCAAGGGCTGCAAGACGAGCTACCAGCGCAAGCTGCTGGTGCTGCCCAAGACGACGATCTGGGCCAAGCAGGGCTGCGAGTTCGTGGCGCCGGTGGACGGCGTCGTGGACGAGGTCAACGTCCAGAACGGGTGGTCGCCGGCCAGGGACGAGGGCTGGACGCGGGAGGGCAGGTTCGTCACGGTCATCGGTGACGACGGTGTGCGCTACCTCGGCGGCCACCTCGACTCGGTGGCCGCCGACGTCAAGCCGGGCCTGCGGGTGAAGGCCGGCCAGGTGCTGGGGAAGGTGGGCCGCTCGGGCAACGCCCGCGACACCGGCGCCAACCTCTACTTCGCGATCTCGTGGAAGACCGGCCCCGCCTACTGGTGGGTGCGCCGGGGCATGGTCGAGCCGTGGGACTACCTCGACGCCTGGGCGAAGGGCAACCGCACGCTCTCGCCGCGCGAGGAGACGCTGAAGCTGCGCGCCAAGCTGGGCGAGACGCCGGCCTGCACGGTCCAGTGCGCCGGGCGGGCGCAGCCGCCGACGCCCAGCAAGACCCCCCGGCCCACCCCGCGCAAGACCGCCGAGAAGAAGGACGAGATCCCGGACAAGGAGACGCTCAACCCGACGACAGTTCCTTAGGGTCGACGACCGCGCCCGAGCGGATGAGCTCCTGGATGCCGTCCGCGACGTCCCAGACGTTGACGTTCATGCCGGCGACCACCCGGCCGTCGCGCAGCCAGTACGCCACGAACTCCAGGCCGTCCACGTCGCCCCGCCAGACGACCTCGTCGTAGCCGTCGATGTGGCCGGAGAACTCCATGCCGAGGTCGTACTGGTCGGTGTAGAAGTACGGGATCAGGTCGTGGACGACCTCCTGGCCGAGCATCGAGCGGGCCGCGGCCGGCCCGCCGTGCAGGGCGTTGGCCCAGTGCTCGACGCGCAGGTGGCGGCCGTACAGCGGGTGGAAGGACTCGGCGACGTCGCCGGCGGCGTACACGTGGGGGTGTGAGGTGCGCAGGCCGGCGTCGGTGCGGACGCCCTGGCCGACCTCCAGGCCGGCCTCGCGGGCCAGCTCGACCTCGGGCGTGGCGCCGATGCCCGCGACGACGAGGTCGGCGGTGAGCCGCTCGCCCGAGCTGAGCCGCACGCCGGTCGCGGTGACCTCGGCGGCGGAGATGCCGAAGCGCAGGTCGACGCCGTTGCGGGCGTGCAGGCGGGCGAACACGCCGCCCACCTCGGGGCCGAGCACCCGGTGGAGCGCGGTGGGCTCGGGCTCGACGACGGTGACCTCGCAGCCGGCCGCGCGGGCCGCCGCGGCCGTCTCCAGGCCGATCCAGGAGGCGCCGATGACGACGACGCGCTCGGCCCGCGCCAGGCGCTCCCTGATGGCCTCGCTGTCGGCCAGGGTGCGGAGGTAGGCGGCCGGGCCGGGCAGGCGGCGTGGGGTGGCCCCGGTGGCGATCAGGAGCTTGTCGTACGGCTGGCGCGAGCCGTTGCCGAGCCGGACCACATGGTGCTCGGGTTCGATGCGGGTGACCCGCATGCCGAGACGGAGGTCCACGGCGTTGTCGGCGTACCACTCGGGGGCGTGGACGAAGACGGCCTCGCGCTCGCTCCTGCCCTGGAGGTAGTCCTTGGACAGGGGCGGCCGCTCGTAGGGCCGTTCGCTCTCCGCGGCGAACAGCACGATCTCACCGTCGAAGCCCTCTTCCCGCAACGTCTGCGCGGCCTTGGCCCCGGCAAGCCCGCCGCCGACGATCACATATGTGGCCATGGGCGCAGTATCCGCCCCGGGCGGGATTCGGGGAAGCGCATCGGGTCACCGGGTGAGCCGCCGGTGCCAGGCGACCGCCGAGGTGTCGGTGAGCGAGGCGATCTGGTCGATGACGACCCGGACGCGGGCGGCGTCGTCGGCCGCCTCCAGGAACGCGGGCCGGAAGGCGGGCTCCAGCGTGCCGGGCGCGCCGAGCGTGATCAGCGAGGCGAGCTCGGTGATGAGGTCGCGCTGGCGGGCCTGGTTGGCGTTGTGGTCCTCGGTGGTCATGACGTAGTGGGCGGTGACGCCCTTGAGCAGCGCGCACTCCAGCCGGGTGGCGTGCGGGACGACCAGGTCGGCCCGGTGGCGGGCGCTGCGCATCTCCTTCGTGGCGGCCTGGGCGGAGCGGCAGAAGCGGCCGATGAGGCCGCTCGTGAGCGCCTTCAGGCCGGCCAGCTCGGGCAGGCTGCCGGTGAAGCGGCGCGGCCAGAGGGGGTCGGCGACGAGCTTGCCGAAGACCTCCTCCAGCTCGTTGAGATCCGCGCCGGGGGTGTACCAGGTGCGGGTGGTCTCGCAGACGAGCCTCCGCTCGGCAGGCGAGTGCAGGGCCTCGGGGACGACGTGGCCCGAGTGCAGGGCGTCCTCCAGGTCGTGCACCGAGTACGCCACGTCGTCGGCCCAGTCCATGATCTGCGCCTCGAAGCTGACCCTGCCCTCGGGGGCGCCCTCCCTGATCCACTTGAAGACCGGCAGGTCGTCGTCGTACACGCCGAACTTGGCGCCCTTGTCACAGGTCCACGGGTACTTCACCGAGGCGTCGAGCGCGGCCCTGGTGAGGTTGAGCCCGGCGCTGCGGCCGTCCTCGGTGAGGACCTTGGCCTCCAGCCGGGTGAGCAGGCGCAGGCTCTGGGCGTTGCCCTCGAAGCCGCCGCAGGGGGCGGCCAGCCGGTTGAGCGCCACCTCGCCGTTGTGCCCGAACGGCGGATGGCCGAGGTCGTGGGCCAGGCAGGCGGTCTCCACCAGGTCGGGGTCGACGCCGAGGGTGGCGCCCATCTCGCGGCCGACCTGGGCGCACTCCAGCGAGTGCGTCAGCCGGGTGCGGGGGATGTGCTGGCCGCCGCCGAGGGCCTCGCCGGGGCCGACCACCTGGGTCTTGGCGGCGAGCCTGCGCAGGGCGGCGCTGTGCAGCACGCGGGCGCGGTCGCGTTCGAACGCGGAGCGTTCAGGATTGCCGGGAGGTTCCGGAACCCAACGCTCCTGGTCGTGCTCATCGTAGTGCGGCATTGGTTCGACGATTTTATCCAGTTTCATGTCTCCGCTAGTGTCAAGCCTCGCGAGAACCCCTTCCCCGGGAGTCCTTCCCCATGACCACAGCGTTCCGAGCGGTGCTGGCCTTCACTTTGCTCGCCGGCTTCTACCTCCTGGTCGGCCTCGTCCTGGCGGCCGCGGTGTTCTTCGACGTCCTGCTCATCGTCGACTTCGGTGCGAACACCCTCAAACTGGCGGTGGTGCTCACCCTGGCCGCGGGCGCGCTCGTACGGGCCCTGGTCATGGTGAGCCGCCGCAAGGACGGCGAGCAGCCGGGCGTGGCCGTGGGCCGCGAGCACGAGCCGGTGCTCTGGCAGCTGGTCGAGGATCTGGCCCGGCGAGTGCGCACCGCGCCGCCGGACGAGATCAGGCTGGTCGCCGAGGTCAACGCGGCGGTGTCGGAGGACACCCGCTGGCTGGGGCTGCGGGCGACGCGGCGGCGCATGTTCATCGGGCTGCCGCTGCTCCAGCAGCTCACCGTGGACGAGATGCGCGCGGTGCTCGGGCACGAGCTCGGCCACTACAGCGGCGCCCACACCCGGCTCGGCGCGCCCGTCTACCGGGGCCGGGTCTCGCTCATCGCGACCGTGCAGGGGCTGGGCGGCCACCCGTTCATCCAGAAGCTGTTCACCTGGTACGCCAAGCTCTACCTGCGGGTCTCCCAGGCCGTCTCACGCCGGCAGGAGCTGGAGGCCGACCAGCTCGCGGTGGCGATCGGCGGCCGGCAGGCCATGGCGGGGGCGCTGACCAAGCTGCACGCGACGGTGCTGGGCTGGGACATCTACGTCAACGGTTACCTGTCGCTGGCCGGCGCCGGCGGCGGGCGGCCGACCGCCGTGTTCGGCGGCTTCCAGCGGATGATGAGCGACCCGGAGCGGCAGGCCCAGATCGCGAAGCTGAGGGCCGAGCCTGAGGAGGTCTCGCCGTACGACTCGCACCCCGGCCTGGCCGAGCGGCTGGCCGCCATCGAGCGCCTGCCCGAGCCCGAGCACGTCCCCGACCCGCGCCCGGCCCTGGCCCTGCTCATGGACGCCAACGTGGCCGCGCAGGCGGTCGAGAACTCCATGTGGACGCCCGAGGCGCTGGCCGCGCTCCGCCCGGTGGACTGGGAGGAGCTGGTGGCCCAGGGCATGTACGCCGGCCGCAACGCCGAGGCGCTGCACGACCTCGCGGTGGCTGGGCAGCGGGTGATGGGGTCGCCGCAGCCGTACCTGGACGCGGCCTTCGAGGCCATCGCGCGGGGCCGGCAGGCCGAGCTGGAGGCGCGGCTGCTGGAGCTGGGCTGGAACCCGTCGGAGACGCTGCTGGCCGGGGTGCTGGGGCAGGCGCTGGAGGCGGTGCTGATCCAGCTCGGCCAGGCCCGGTGGACGCTGTCGTGGTCGGGGCCCGCCCGGCTGCTCTACGACGACGGCGAGGAGGTGGCGCTGTCGGAGTACGCGGCCCAGGTCGCGGCGAGCCCGGAGGCGGTGGCGGGGCTGCGGCGGTGGCTCGGCGACCACGGCATGCGGCACGACTACGTCCCGGTCGAGCAGCCCGCAACCCCTCAACCGCCCGCCGTCCAGCAGCCTCCCGTCCAGCAGTCGCCCGCCGCGCAGCAACCGCCTGCTCTCACCCCGCAGGGCTGACCCGGCGGAGGGGACCGGGACCGTGCGGCCCCCTCCGCCGCCGGCTCAGCGGGTGTCGGAGTCGGTCTCGCTCAGCGCCGCCCGGCCCGCCTCCAGCCGTGCCACCGGGATACGGAACGGCGAGCAGGAGACGTAGTCCAGGCCCACCTCGTGGCAGAAGTGCACCGAGTCGGGGTCGCCGCCGTGCTCGCCGCAGATGCCGAGGTGCAGGTCAGGACGGGTGGCCCGGCCCTCCTGGACGGCCATCTCGACCAGCCGCCCGACGCCCTCCCTGTCCAGGGTCTCGAACGGCGACACGCCGAAGATGCCGAGCTCCAGGTAGCGGGAGAAGAACGCGGCCTCGACGTCGTCCCGGGAGAAGCCCCAGGTCATCTGGGTGAGGTCGTTGGTGCCGAAGGAGAAGAACTCGGCCGCCTCGGCGATCTGGCCGGCGGTCAGCGCCGCCCTCGGAGTCTCGATCATGGTGCCGACGAGCGCCCCGACGCCGACCTCCGCGAGGATCCTGACCGCTTCCTCGCGTACGGACTCCAGCTCCTGCACGGTCGCCACCAGCGGGATCATGATCTCCGGGCGCGCGCCGGGCACCTCCTTGGCGGCCTGGGCGATGGCCCGCACCTGCATCGCGAACAGCCCGGGGATCACCAGCCCGAGCCGGACGCCGCGCAGGCCCAGCATCGGGTTCTGCTCGTCCAGGCGCTTGACGGCGGCGAGCAGCGCGCGGTCCTTGTCGGTGGGGTTCGCCGAGGTCGCGATCTTGACCGACAGCTCGGTGATGTCGGGCAGGAACTCGTGCAGCGGCGGGTCGATCAGCCGGATCGTGACCGGCGCGCCCTCCATCGCCTGGAAGATGCCCACGAAGTCGGACTTCTGCAGCGGCTCCAGGGCGTCCAGCGCCGCCTGGCGCCGCTCGTCGGTCGAGGCCAGCACCAGGTCCTCCACGAGCTGCCGGCGCTCGCCGAGGAACATGTGCTCGGTGCGGCACAGGCCGATGCCCTCCGCGCCGAAGCGGCGGGCGCGGGCGGCGTCCTCGGGGGTGTCGGCGTTGGCCCGCACGCCGAGCCGGCGGCCGGCGTCGGCGTGGCGCATGATCCGGTCCACCGCCTTGACCAGCTCGTCGGCGGGCTCGGCGCCCTCGAAGTACTCGACCACGGCCGAGGCCACGACCGGCACCTCGCCGAGGAACACCTCGCCGGTGGTGCCGTCGATGGAGATCACCTCGCCTTCGGCGACGACGACGCCGCCGGGCGCGGTGAACCTGCGCTCGGCCGTCGAGACCTCCAGCTCCTCGGCGCCGCACACGCACGTCTTGCCCATGCCGCGGGCGACCACGGCGGCGTGGGAGGTCTTGCCGCCACGGCTGGTGAGGATGCCCCTCGCGGCGATCATGCCGGCCAGGTCGTCGGGGTTGGTCTCGCGGCGTACGAGGATGACGTCCTCGCCCTGCCCGGCCAGCTCGACGGCACGTTCCGAGGAGAAGACGGCCTTGCCGACGGCCGCGCCCGGGGAGGCGTTCATGCCCTTGGCGATCCGCTTCTTCTCGGCGCCGTGGTCGAAGCGGGGGAACATGAGCTTGGCGAGCTGGTCGCCGGTGACGCGGGTGACGGCCTCGTCGAGGGTGATGAGGCCCTGGTCGACCAGCTGGGTGGCGATGCAGAACGCGGCCGCGGCGGTGCGCTTGCCGACCCGGGTCTGCAACATCCACAGCTTGCCGCGCTCGATGGTGAACTCGATGTCGCAGAGGTCCTTGTAGTGCGTCTCCAGGACCTCCATGATCCGGACGAGCTCGTCGTAGGAGGTCTTGTCGAGGCGTTCGAGCTCTTCGAGGGGGATCGTGTTGCGGATGCCCGCGACGACGTCCTCGCCCTGGGCGTTCTGGAGGTAGTCGCCGTAGATGCCCTGGCGGCCGGTGCCGGGATCGCGGGTGAAGGCGACGCCGGTGCCGGAGTCGTCGCCGTAGTTGCCGAAGACCATCGCCATGACGTTGACGGCGGTGCCGAGGTCGGCGGGGATGCGCTCCTGCCGGCGGTAGAGGATGGCGCGCGGGGCGTTCCAGGAGTCGAAGACGGCGTTGATGGCGAGGCGCATCTGCACGCGGGGGTCGGTGGGGAAGTCCTTGCCGGTCTGCTCGCGGACGATGCCCTTGTACGTCTCCACGAGCCGCTGCAGCTCGCCCGCGTCGAGGTCGGTGTCCTGGCGGCGGCCCTTGACGGCGTCGAGCGCGTCCTCGAACAGGTCGCCGTCGATGCCGAGGACGGTCTTGCCGAACATCTGGATGAGGCGTCGGTAGGAGTCCCAGGCGAAACGCTCGTTGCCGCCGGCCTGCTTGGCGAGGCCGTGCACGGACTCGTCGTTGAGCCCGATGTTGAGTACGGTCTCCATCATCCCCGGCATGGAGAACTTGGCGCCGGAGCGCACGCTGACGAGGAGAGGGTCGTCGGCCTGGCCGAGCTTCCTGCCCATGCGCCCTTCGAGCGCTTCGAGGTGCTCGGCGACCTCCCGGTCGAGACCGTCGTGGACGGCGCCTTCCGCCAGGTAGTGGCGGCACGCCTCCGTGGTGATCGTGAATCCGGGGGGAACGGGCAGCCCGAGATTGGTCATCTCAGCCAGGTTCGCGCCTTTACCGCCGAGAAGACCCTTGAGATTCCTGTTGCCCTCGGTGAAGTCGTAAACGTACTTGGCCACCACAGCTCCAATCCAACACGCGTCTGATCCGGACTCTACCGGCGAAATTGATGATGAAACTGCACTCCTTCCTCAAGTCCCTGTTTATGCAGGTAAACGGCTTGTAAGAGGTCTAATCCAATTGTACGGCTGCATTGCCAGAAATTGGTTTATACCAATTGGTATAAACCAATTCTTGCGGAAAGGGGGAGGCGGGCACAGAATCGGATCGCCCCGTGGTGGCGACGGTGTTCGTACCGGGTCTTCTTCACCGGCGCTTTCGCGGAGCCGCCCGTGAGACGGCCCGGATTGCTCGGCGCCGCGCTCTTCGCGGCCGCCCGCTGCGCGGGCGTGGGCGATCCGCCGGCCTGCGTCAGGCGGTGGGAAGGGGCAGGGGCGGTGCCGCTGGCCGGGACATGCCTGTCGGCGTCCGGATTCGGGGACGCTTTCCCTGCCGAGCCGACGCTCAGGCCCTTCGTCACGTCCTGCCAACGGCGGTGCCGCACGCGCTGGTCCTCGCGTGGCGGCACACCAAGTGCCTCGGAGAAGCGGAGCGCGTCACGCTGCTCGCCGGAACGACGTGAGAGCACGAGGCGTACGCACCGCGCGCCGCTCGGAGAGGCCACCAGAAGGGCCCACGGGAGAGGCCACCGGGAGGGGCGTCGCGCGGGGCCACCGTGCAGGGCCGCCGGGAGGGGCCGCCGTGCAGAGCCCGCGCGCGAGGCCGCGCGGGGGCGCCGGACGGTGCTGCAGGGCGAGGCCGCTGGGCCGAGGCACCGCGCCGGGCCACAGGGCGGAAGCGCCGCGCGCGACCGCAGGGCGGAGCTGCAGGGAGGGGCCCGTCGCGCGAGGCCGGGCGGGGGCGTGACGGCCTGGCGGGGCTGTGCGTGGCGCCGACAGGGCCGTGCGGGGGTGCCGGGCGGGGCGCCTTTCTGGTGCTGCCGGGGAGGGCGCGCTGGGTCTGTCGGGGAGGGCATGCTCCCGATCGGCCTGTGCGGCCGGCCTACGCGGCTGCCAGCCCGAAGCGCGGCCGAGCGTGTCGGCGGTCAACCGTGCGACGTGGCCCACCGTGTCGGCGGCCGACCCCCAGCGCGGCCCACCGTGTCGCGGCCGGCCCACAAGCGTCGCGGGCGGCCCGCGTGCTGCCGGCTGTGTCGGTGGAGGTCTGTCAGGTGGTGGTCGTGTCGCCGGGGGCGGCCTTCCCCCCTCGTCCGGGCGTTGTGCCGCGGGCGAGGGGGCAAGGAGGCCAGATCAGTCGTTGAGGTGCTGGCGCAGGTAGGACTCGACGCCGTCGATCGCGATGCGCTCCTGCGTCATGCTGTCGCGCTCGCGGATCGTCACCGCGTGGTCCTCAAGGGTGTCGAAGTCGACGGTGATGCAGAACGGCGTGCCGATCTCGTCCTGGCGGCGGTAGCGGCGGCCGATGGCGCCGGCGTCGTCGAACTCGACGTTCCACCGGCGGCGGAGCTGCGCGGCCAGGTCGCGGGCCTTCGGCGACAGGTCGGCGTTGCGCGAGAGCGGCAGCACGGCGGCCTTGACCGGCGCGAGCCGGTGGTCGAGCCGCATGACCGTGCGCTTCTCCAGCTGGCCCTTGGCGTTGGGGGCCTCGTCCTCGCTGTAGGCGTCGAGCAGGAACGTCAGCGTGGCCCGGTCGACGCCCGCCGCCGGCTCGATGACGAAGGGGACGTAGCGCTCCCCGGTGTCCTGCTCGAAGAAGCTGAGGTCGACGCCCGATGCCTTGGAGTGGGCGGTCAGGTCGAAGTCGGTGCGGTTGGCGACGCCCTCCAGCTCACCCCACTCCGAGCCGGTGAAGTTGAAGCGGTATTCGATGTCGACGGTGCGCTTGGAGTAGTGGGACAGCTTGTCCTTGGGGTGCTCGTACAGGCGCAGGTTGTCCTTGTTGATGCCCAGGTCGGAGTACCAGCGGTAGCGCTCGTCGATCCAGTACTGGTGCCACTCCTCGTCGGTGCCCGGCTTGACGAAGAACTCCATCTCCATCTGCTCGAACTCGCGGGTGCGGAAGATGAAGTTGCCCGGCGTGATCTCGTTGCGGAACGACTTGCCGATCTGGCCGATGCCGAACGGGATCTTCCTGCGCGCGGACTGCTGCACGTTGAGGTAGTTGATGAAGATGCCCTGGGCGGTCTCGGGCCGCAGCCAGGCGAGGCCGGACTCGTCCTCGACCGGGCCGAGGAAGGTCTTGAGCAGGCCGCTGAACTGGCGGGGCTCGGTGAAGGTGCCCTTGTTGCCGCAGTTGGGGCAGGTGATGCCGGCCAGGCCGCCCTCGGGCTCGGCGCCGTGCTTCTCCTCGTACGCCTCGACGAGGTGGTCGGCGCGGAAGCGCTTGTGGCAGGACATGCACTCGGTGAGCGGGTCGGTGAAGGTCTCGACGTGGCCGCTGGCCCGCCACACCTCGGGGGCCAGGACGACCGAGGAGTCGAGGCCCACGACGTCCTCGCGGGCCTGGACCATCGACAGCCACCACTGCCGCTTGACGTTGTTCTTCAGCTCGACACCCAGCGGACCGTAGTCCCACGACGCGCGCAGTCCGCCGTAGATCTCGCTCGACGGGTAGACGAGCCCGCGGCGCTTGGCGAGGCTGACGATGGTGTCCATGACGTCGGTGCGTCGTGCCATTTTGGTTGGTTCTCTTTCCGGCTGGAGGTCGGCGAGTGTGAAAGTGTGAGCTCCCAGCTTAGGGGACCGGCGGGGCGTCCGTGCGCGAGTGGACCTACGTCCCGTCCTGCGCGTGGACGTCCTCGTACGCGCTGGGTTCGTTGACCATGAGGATCATCAGCGGATACATCACCACACGGGCGGCGGACAGCGCCCGGCGGTAGAACCCGGCGCCCTCCCACTCCGTGACCAGGGCCCACAGGTTGGGCTCGTCCACCGAGCGGGCCAGCCTCCCGCGCAGGAAGCCCGGCTGGCCGGCGAACGTGTCGAGGATGGTCTGCCCTTGCTTGGCGAAGTCTTGGGACTGGGACTCTGGGACGGTGTATCGGATCACGGCGAGCACCTGAACAGCCTAGAGGCGCATCGGCCGCTCCCGTAGGCTCTGGGCGTGGCCTCTCAACACAAGCGCCCGCTTCCCCGGGGCGAGCGGTTCTTCACCGAAGGCGCGAGCGGGCTGCGCAAGGCCGTGGAGCGGCGGAGCGCGGTGCCGATGGCGTACCTCTTCACGCAGGTGCCCCGCTGGGTGCCGCCCGTGGTGCTGGTGGTGCTGCTGCTGACCGCGCTCGCGGTGGCGAACCCGCTCGGCGGGGTGGCGGCGCTGGCGGTGCTCGCGTTCATCGGCTGGCTGGCGTTCCTGTCCTGGCCGTCGCTGGGGCCGGGCGCGAAGGTGGTGCGGGTCGCCATGGTGCTGTTCGTGGCGGCGGTGGCGGCGACCCGCTTCGGCCTGATCCCCGGCTAGGCCGGGGGCAGCAGCGTGTAGTGCGGGAAGTTGCCCGGCAGGCGTTCGCCGTCCGGGCCCTCGGTCACGGCCTTGACCAGCAGCTCGCCGCCGACGAACGCGCCGCGCCAGGACGCGCCGAGCCCGCCGAACAGCTCCTCGCGGTCGCCGCGCGAGCGGGGCCGGTTGTGTCCGACCTTGAAGGCCCGCACCTCGGGGGCGAGGCGGCGGAAGGTCTCCTCCTCGTCGCAGGAGAGGGTGGCGACGAGCGCGCCGTTGCTGGCGTTCATGGCGGCCAGCAGCTCGGCCTCGGTGTCCACCAGGACGATCGTGTCCACCGGGCCGAACGGCTCGGCGTGGTGGAGCGGCGAGGAGCGGGGCGGGTCGAGCAGGGCGGTCGGGGCGAGGTAGGCGGAGGTGTCCTGGCCCGGCAGGAAGTGCCCGGCGGACGGTGAGGCCCGGTGCACGGGTACGGCGCCGCGCGCCACCGCCTCGTCCACCTGGTCGGCGAGCTCCTTGGCCTTGGAGGCGTTGATGAGCGGCCCGAAGTCCAGCTCGGGCAGCGGGCCGTCCGGGCCGGCGACGGCGAGGGGGTGGCCGAAGCGCAGCGCGTCCACCGCTCCGAGGTAGGCCCGCAGGAAGTCGTGGAACAGCGCGCGCTGCACGACGAAGCGCGGGTAGGCGGTGCAGCGCTGCTTGCCGTAGTCGAAGGTGGCGCGGATCTGGCGGGTGAGGGTGTCCCAGTCGCCGTAGCGCCACACGCCCCAGCAGTTGAGCCCCTCCTGCTCCAGCACGTGCCGCCGGCCGAGGTCGGCCAGGGAGGTGGCGACCTTCGCCCCGGCGTCCCTGCCGCCGACGAACGACACGCAGCCGAGTGACCGCCCGCCGGCCAGCACCGGCGACAGGTCCGCCCCTCCCCCGCTGACGAGGGTGAACGGCAGCCCCTCGCGTACGGCGAGCGCGCAGGCCAGGGTGAGGCAGCTCAGCCCGCCGTCGGTGGGGGTCTTGGCGATGACCGCGTTGCCGGCCAGCGCCTGCACGAGCATGGCGTGCATGAGCACGCTCATCGGGTAGTTCCAGCTCGCGATGTTGCTGACCGGGCCGGGCAGCGGGGTGCGGCCGGCGATCATCCGGTCGATCTCGTCCACGTACCAGCGCACGCCGTCCAGGCAGCGGTCCACGTCGGCGCAGGCGGTCCGCCACGGCTTGCCGATCTCCCAGACCAGCAGCAGGGCCAGCAGGTCGCGGTGGGCGGCCATGGACTCGACGGCGGCGGTGACCATGGCCTTGCGCGCGGCGAGCGGGACGTGCCGCCAGCGCCGGTGCTCCTCGACCGCCCCGGCCACGGCCCGGCCCGCGCCGGCCCGGTCGAGGCGCGGCGGCCCGGCGATGGCGGTGCCGTCGAGGGGCGAGAAGCCGGGCACGGGGCGGCCGTCGCGGTGCCAGATGCCGCCCCAGTGGTTGAGCACCCGGTCGTCGTGGAAGGCTTCGGGGGCCGCCGTCCGGCAGCGGTCGTACGCGTCGTGCCAGGCCGTGCCCGGTTTGAGCCGCATGTCGGATCCCTCCTCAGTCGGACCAGTCGGCGGAGATGAGCTCGGGCAGCGGCTCGTACTCCTTGATCGCGTCCAGCGCCGGCCCCATGGCGGCGTTGGCCTCGCGCTCGACCATCACCTCCACCAGCACCGGCAGCCGCTCGCGGGCGGCCTCGGCGCTCGCCCAGGCGAGCGCGTCCCGGAGGTCGCCGGGCAGCTCGACCCGGCGCGCCGGGCAGCCGAACGCCTCCATGGCCTTGACGTGGTCGATGCCGCCCTCGCCGTAGTGCAGGTCCACGGCGTAGTTCATCCCGTACGGGAGCTCGGCCTGCCGGATGAGCCCCAGGTACTCGTTGTTGATCATGATGATGACGAACGGGATCCGGTGCTGCGCGGCCACCGCGACCTCCTCCATGAGGAACTGGAAGGAGTAGTCGCCGACGACGGCCACCACCTGCCGCTCCGGATGCGCGCACTTGACGCCCATCGCGGCCGGCACCTCCCACCCCAGCGGCCCGGCCTGCCCGCACACCAGGTAGCGGCGCGGCAGGTACGTCGCCTGGAACTGGCCGGACCAGATCTGGTAGAGCCCGATCGCGGTGACGAACGTGGTGTCCCTGCCGAAGAAGTCGTTGATCTCGCGGAACACCCGGGGCGGTTTGATCGGCACGTCGTCGAAGTCGTCGCGGCGGTTCAGCGTGCGGCGCAGCCCGGCCACCTTGCGCGCCCACTTGCCCGGCGCGCGGGGGCCGCCGCGGGCGCGGGCCTCGTCGAGGAGCGCGGCGAGCGCCGGCCGGGCGTGCCCGACGATCCCGAGGTCGGGTTCGAAGACCCGGCCGAGCTGGGTCGGCTCGATGTCCACGTGGATGAAGGAGCGGCCGCGCCGGTAGACGTCCAGGTCGCCGGTGTGCCGGTCGCCGAAGCGGGCCCCGACCGCGAGCACGAGGTCGCTGTCCAGGAACGCGGCGTTCCCCCACCGGGTCTGCGTCTGGATGCCGGCCATCCCGGCGAACAGCGGATGGTCCTCGGGGAAGGCCCCCTTGCCCATGAGCGTCACCTGCACCGGCACCTGGAGGTACTCGGCCAGCGCCCGCAGCTCCTCCGCCGCCTCGCCGATGATGACGCCGCCGCCCGCGAGGATGATCGGCCGCCGGGCGCCCTCCAGCAGGTCCACGGCCCGGCGCACCGCCTTCGGCAGCGGGCGCGGCACCTCGACCGGCAGCGGGGCGTCGAGGTCGCGGTCGTAGCGGCAGGTGCCGCGCTGCACGTCGAGCGGCAGGTCGATGAGCACCGGCCCCGGCCGTCCCGAGCGGGCGATCCTGAACGCCTCGCGGAACACCCACGGCGCCTGGGCGGGCTCCTTGAGCTGCACCGCCCACTTGGTGACCGGCCGGGCGATCTCCACGATGTCGACCGCCTGGAACGCCTCCTGGTGCAGCTTGGCGCTCTCGGCCTGGCCGGTGACGCAGATGATGGGGATCGAGTCGGCGAGCGCGGTGTAGAGGCCGGTGATCATGTTGGTGCCGGCCGGGCCGGAGGTGCCGACGCAGACGCCGACGTTCCCGGTGACCCTGGCCCAGCCGTCGGCCGCGTGCGTGCCGCCCTCCTCGTGGCGGACCGTCACGTGCCGGATCGAGCTGCCCCGCAGCGCGGCGTAGAACGGCAGGATGGCCGCCCCGGGGATGCCGAAGACGGTGTCCACCCCCTCCGACTCCAGCACCGCGACCACGGCCTCCATGCACGGGATGCGCTTCACGTGTTCAGCCTTTCGACGACCTTGAGCAGGGCGGAGTGGTCGAGCGAGCCGTGCCCCTGCGCTCGCGCCGCGGCCACGAGCTGGGCGACCTGGCCGGTGAGCGGCAGCGCGACGCCGGCCTCGCGGGCGGCGGCGACGGCGATGCCCATGTCCTTGTGGTGCAGGTCGATGCGGAAGCCCGGGGTGAACTCGCGCCTGATCATGGTGTGCCGCTTGAGCTCCAGGATCCGGGAGCCGGCCAGGCCGCCCGCCAGCACGTCCAGCCCGGCGACCGGGTCCACGCCGCTCGCCTCCAGCAGCACGATCGCCTCCGCCACCAGGCCGTAGATGCCGCCGACGACGAGCTGGTTGGCCGCCTTCACGGTCTGCCCGGCCCCGGCGGGGCCCACGTGCACGATCGTCGTGCCGAGCGCCCCGAGGATCGGGCGGGCCGCCTCGTACGCCTCCCGTTCGCCGCCCACCATGATCGACAGGGTGGCGTCGACCGCGCCGCGCTCGCCGCCGCTCACCGGGGCGTCCAGCGCCCGTACGCCGGCGGCGGCGGCCTCGCGCGCCACCCGGCGGGAGGTCTCCGGCCTGATCGTGCTCATGTCGAGGTAGAGCAGGCCGGGGCGGCCGTGCGCGACGACGAGCGGCGCGACCTCCTCGACCTGCGGCGAGTCGGGCAGCATGGTGATCACGACGTCCGCGCCCTCGACGGCGTCGGGCACGCCGGCGGCGGCCTCGCCGCCGAGCGCGGCCAGCCGTTCGACGGGCGCGGCGCTCACGTCGTGGCCGCGTACGGTGTGCCCCGCCTTGACGAGGTTGGCGGCCATCGGGCCGCCCATGATCCCCAGACCGATGAAGCCGATCTTCACGCGTGCCTCCAGTCGAACGCGCCCGGCCCCTCGTGCCGGTACTCCAGGCCGACGTGCCCCTCGTAGCCCGCCGCCGCCAGCCGCGCGAGGATCTCCGGGTACGGCATGTCCCCGCTGCCCGGCCGTCCCCTGCCGGGGTCGTCGGCGATCTGCACGTGGCCGAAGCGGGCGGCGTGGCGGTCGATGAGCGCGAGCACGTCCTCGCCCATCCGGTGCAGGTGGTAGAGGTCGGCCAGGAAGGCGACGTTCTCCCTGTCCACCTCGTCGATCAGCGCGAACGCCGCCTCCGACGACGTGATCGGATAGTGCGGGTTCTCGTACGCGTTGAGCGCCTCGACGACCACGGTCGCGCCGACGCCGGCCGCCGCGTCCGCCGCCCGGCGCAGGTTGGCCATGGCCAGTTCCCTGTCGGTGCCGGGGCCGTTGCCGTAGAGGGCGTTCAGCACCGGGCAGCCCAGCTCCCCGGCCAGCCGGACGGCGGGCCCGATGCCGGCGCGGAACCGCTCCGCGCCGTCGGGGCGGGCCAGCAGGCCGCGCTCGCCCGCCGCCATGTCGCCGGCGTCGAAGTTCAGTCCGGTGAGGCGCACCCCGGCGGCCTCGATGGCGCGGCGCAGGGCGGCCGTCTCCGCGGCCGTCGGCTCCGGCCCGTCGAACGGCCACCACAGCTCGACGGCGTCGAACCCGTGCTTGGCCGCCGCGGCGGGCCGCTCCAGCAGCGGCAGCTCGGTGAGCAGGATGGACAGGTTGACGGCGAACCTCACCGGACACCCGCCAGGACGGAGCGCAGGAGGCGGGCGGTCTCGGAGGGGGTCTCGCCGACGCGGACGCCGGCGGCCTCCAGCGCCTCTTTCTTGGCCCGCGCGGTGCCGGACGAGCCGGAGACGATGGCCCCGGCGTGGCCCATGGTCCTGCCCTCGGGGGCGGTGAACCCGGCCACGTACGCCACCACCGGCTTCGTGACGTGCCCGGCGATGTGGGCGGCGGCCCGTTCCTCGGCGTCGCCGCCGATCTCGCCGATCATCACGATCGCGTCGGTGCCCGGGTCGTCCTGGAACGCCCGCAGGCAGTCGATGTGCGTGGTGCCGACGACCGGGTCGCCGCCGATGCCGACGGCGGTGGAGAAGCCGAGGTCGCGCAGCTCGTACATGAGCTGGTAGGTGAGGGTGCCGGACTTGGAGACCAGGCCGACGCGGCCGGCGGTGGTGATGTCGGCGGGGATGATGCCGGCCGACGACTGCCCGGGGCTGATCAGTCCGGGGCAGTTGGGGCCGATGATCCGGGTACGTCCCCGCGCGAGCGCCCGGAAGCGTACGGTGTCGTGCACCGGCACGCCCTCGGTGATCACCACGCACAGCGGCACCCCGGCGGCCACCGCCTCCTCGACGGCCCCGCCGGTGAAGCGCGGCGGCACGAACACCACCGACACGTCCGCGCCGGTCTCCTCCACCGCCTCGGCCACCGAGCCGAACACCGGCACCGTGCGCTCGCCGAAGTCCGCCGACCGGCCGCCCTTGCCCGGGGTCACCCCGGCCACGACGTCGGTGCCGGCGGCCAGCATGCGGGCGGTGTGCCGGGTGCCCTCCGCGCCGGTCATGCCCTGCACGAGCACCCGGCTGTCCTTGGTCAGGAAGATCGCCATGTTCACGCCCCTGCCGCGAGTCGGGCCGCCGCGGCTGCGGCGGCGTCCATGGTGGAGACCTGGCGGACGGCCGGGTGCCGGGCCTCGTCGAGGATGCGCCGGCCCAGCTCGGCGTTGTTGCCGTCGAGCCGTACGACGATGGGCCGGCCGTGGCCCCGCTCGCCGAGGAGTCGCAGTGCGGTGACGATGCCGTTGGCCACGGCGTCGCAGGCGGTGATGCCGCCGAAGACGTTGACCAGCACCGAGCGCACGTCCGGGTCGGACAGGATGATCTCCAGCCCGTCGGCCATCACCTGCGCGGAGGCTCCGCCGCCGATGTCCAGGAAGTTCGCCGGGGCCGCGCCGGCGCCGGCCACCACGTCCAGCGTGCTCATCACCAGGCCCGCGCCGTTGCCGATCACGCCGACCGTGCCGTCCAGCTTCACGTAGTTCAGTCCCTTGGCGCGGGCGCGGTCCTCCAGGCCGCCGGTCGGCTCCTCGGCCTCGCGCTGGTGCCGGAAGGCGGCGTTGTCGTCCAGGGTGACCTTGCCGTCGAGCGCCACGACGCGCTGGTCGGTGGTGCAGATGAGCGGGTTGACCTCGACCAGCAGCGCGTCCTCGGCCACCAGCACCCGCCACAGCCGTTCCAGCACCTCGGCGGCCTGCTCGGGCAGACCCGCCCCGGCCGCGAGCAGCCGGGCCGCGTCGGCGTCCACGCCCTCGACCGGGTCCACGGGGAGCCGGACGATCGCGCCGGGGTCGCTCGCCGCCAGCTCCTCGATCTCCACGCCGCCCTGGCCGGACACCATCGCGAGGAAACCGCCCTCGGCGCGGTCCACCAGGAAGGCCGCGTAGTACTCCTCGAACGGCACGGTCGCGGCCTCCACCAGGACGCGGCGCGCGCGGTGCCCCTTGATGTCCATCCCGAGCACGCGGGCGGCCTCGTGCTCGGCCGCGACCGGCCCCGCCGCCGGCCTGATCCCGCCCGCCTTGCCTCGTCCACCGGTCTTGACCTGGGCCTTGATGACGACGGGCGCGTTCAGGTCGGCCGCGATCGCGCGGGCCTCGGCCGGGGTCTCCGCGACCGCGCCACGCGGGACCGGGATGCCGTGCCGCCTGAAGAGCTCCTTCGCCTGGTACTCGTACAGGTCCATGCGAGCCTCCTTTGTGTACGGTATACCGTATGGAATATTCTCCGTCTAGGGCTCGACAGTCGGTGATCAGCGGGATATTCCATACAGTATGGAGAATGCAATCCGAGACTGGCGGGGCCGCGCGTACCTCC
Organism: Nonomuraea sp. LP-02; assembly: GCF_036289125.1. Taxonomy (NCBI): domain Bacteria; kingdom Bacillati; phylum Actinomycetota; class Actinomycetes; order Streptosporangiales; family Streptosporangiaceae; genus Nonomuraea; species Nonomuraea sp. LP-02. The sequence continues at coordinate 4,072,137 of NZ_JAXCLK010000001.1, forward strand.
CCGGGCCCGTCCCCGCAGACCGCACCCGCATGTTCCGGCTCGCCCTGGCCGCCATGGCGGCGATCAGCCCGCTCCAGTACGGCTTCGCCGCGCTCCTCGCCCGCGAGGGCGCCGGCCTGACCCTGCTCGCCGTCTGGATCACCGCCCAGGCCGCGGGGGCGCTGCCGGCCCTCCACCTGGTACGCAGGGGCCGCCTCGGCGTCCGGCCCGCGCTGGCCGCCGGGGCGGCGCTGACCGCCGCCGGCCTCGCCACCGCCGGGCTCGCCGGGGCCGCCTGGCCGCTCGCCCTCGCCGGGTACGCGCTGCTCGGCGGGCTGGGCGCGGGCCTGGTCTACGGGGTGTGCTGCGAGGTCGTCGCCTCGTGGTACCCGGAGCGGGCCGCCGCCCGGGTCGGGCTGATCACCGGGGCCTTCGGCTACGGCGCCGTGCCGCTGCTGGTGTGGGCCGGGCTCGCCCCGGGGGCGACGCCGGCCGCCTTCGTGACCGCCGCGGTCGTGGCCGCCGTCGTCGTCGGGGCGGCGGCGCGGGGGCTGCGCGCGGCTCCGGCGCTGTGGTGGCCGGAGAGCCTGGATCCGCGTACGCACGCGCTGGACGCGGCCCGGCTGCGGGTCACCCCCGACGCCGCCCGCCAGTTCCTTTTGCCCCAGGCGCTGCGCACGCGCGCGCTCCCAGCGCTGGCGCTCATCCTGACCTGTGCCGGGGCGGTGTCGGTGTTCGACGTGATCGTGGTGGCGGCGAGCGGGGCGTGGGCGGCGGTGGCGCTGCTGGTCGCGCTCAACGGCGCGGGGCGGTCGCTGGCGATGCGCTGCTCCGAGCGCTTCGGGCGGCGCCGCACTCTGGCCGCCGTCCTCGGCTCGCTCGCCCTGGGCCAGCTCCTCCTCGCCGCCGAAATGACGGCGGGGGCCGACATGACGGCAGGAGCCGGGCACGGGGCGCTGCTCTGGCTGGGGGTGGTCGCGGCCGGGCTCGGGGGCGGGGCCTTCTATCCGCTGCTCGCCAGCCTCGTCAGGGAGTTCTTCGGGGTCGAACGGCACGGCGAGATCCACGCCGTCGTCTACAGCGCCAAGGCCCTGGCCGGGGTCGGCGCGGTCGCGCTGGCCGCCGCCGCGCCGGCCGCGCCCGCGTCCGCCCTGCTGGCCGCCGCCGCGCTGGCGGCCCTGCCCGCGCTGGCCGCACCCCGCCTGCGCCTGCCCGGCCTGCCCGCCACGATCCCCGCGTGAGGCCCGTACATCAGCCCGCGCAAAAGCCGACATGGCCCCTGGGCAGGCACTCTGTGACGAGGCTCACGGGCCGCGTCCGTGCCGCGAACGGTATGCTGTAGGCAGTCGACCAAAAACAGCGAAACGCCCGAACCCGTACGATACGCAGTTCCCTGGAGAGGTGACCATGTTGCTGTCGGAGCAGGCCGGTCAGCCGGCGGCCACCAAGATCCAGCGCCCCGCCACGCTGCGGGAGAGCGTCATCGAGGCCATCCAGGAGCTGATCGTCTCCGGCCAGCTCAAGCCCGGCCAGCACCTGGTCGAGAGCGAGCTGGCCGACCTCCTCGGCGTCTCCAGGCAGCCGGTGCGCGAGGCACTCCAGCAGCTCAGCGGCGAGGGCTGGGTGGACCTGCACCCCGGCCAGGGCGCGTTCGTGCACGTGCCCACCGTGGAGGAGGCCGACCAGTTGCTCGCCGTCCGCGCGCTGCTGGAGACCGAGGCGGCGCGCCTCGCCGCCCAGCACGCCGGCGAGGACGGCGTGAAGCGGCTGCGCGACCTCTGCGCCCGCGGCATCGCGGCCGTGCAGGCCGACGACGTGGACGCCGCCGTGGCCACCAACTCCGAGCTGCACGCCCTGGTGACCGCGCTGTCCGGCAACAAGGTGCTGGCCGAGCTGACCAGCCAGGTGGCCAGGCGGGTGCGGTGGTACCACACGCCGGTGGCCCGCCAGCGCGGCATGGCCTCCTGGGAGGAGCACACGAGCCTGATCGACGCCATCGAGGCCGGCGACGAGCGCCGCGCGGCGAAGGTCATGCGCGAGCACACCGAGCACACCCGCGTGTCCTACATGGAGCAGCGGGAGAAGGAGCCGGTCCAGCCCGCTCCCAAGCCCGTGCGCCGGCGCCGCCGCACGGCCGGCTGAGCGCCGTTTGACCTGACGTTCACATCGCGACACCCGCTCAGAAACACCTCCGGCGGAGGATGGGGCGGCACGGATGGGAGGTGCATGACCATGAGAGCGTTCCTCCGCTTTCTCCTCGCGGAACCGGCGGGCTCGCCGTCGGACGGCCGCGCGCTCGGCCTCGGGCTGAGCACGGCCCTGCGCAGGCAGGGCTCGGCCGACGACGCCGAGCGCTACCTGCGGCTGTGGGCCGCCGCCGGGCACGACGTCCATGAGAGCCCGCGGCACTGAGCCGCGGCGGAAGCCGTACGCCCCCGCCGCGGCTCAGTACCGCTACGACTGCCCCGAGGACCGGCCCGCCGGCTCCGGCTCCCTCGCCCTCCTGGCGTCGCGGGCCGACTTGACCAGGCTCAGCACCGTCGTCACCGCGAGGGTGCCGACGATGACGCCGAGGGAGACCATGATCGGCACCTCCGGCGCCCAGGAGACGCCGTCGTGGTGCAGCGCCTCCATGATGAGCTTCAGCCCGATGAAGGCGAGCACCACCGACAGCCCCTTGCTCAGGTAGACGAGCCGGTCGAGCAGCCCGCCGATGAGGAAGAAGAGCTGCCGCAGCCCCATGAGGGCGAAGGCGTTCGCGGTGAACACCAGATAGGGCTCCTTGGTGAGCCCGAAGATGGCCGGGATGGAGTCGAGCGCGAACAGCAGGTCGGTGGTCCCGATGGCGACCATCACGATCAGCATCGGGGTCACCAGCCTGCGCCCGTGGTGCACGGTGAGGCGGGCGCCGTGGTAGGTGTCCGTGGTCGGCAGCACCCGCCGCACGGTCCGCAGCGCGAGGTTCTCGGAGAACTCCGCCTCCTCCTCGTGCCCGATCAGCTTCCACGCCGTGTAGACGAGGAAGGCGCCGAACACGTAGAAGAGCCAGTCGAAGCGCTGGACGGCGCCCGCGCCGGCCGCGATGAACGCCCCGCGCATGAGCAGCGCCAGCACGATGCCGATGAGCAGCACCTTCTGCCGGTACTCCCGAGGCACCCGGAACCTGCTCATGATCAGCAGGAACACGAAGAGGTTGTCCACGCTGAGCGAGTACTCGGTGATCCATCCCGCGAAGAACTCCCCGCCGTGCGCGGGGCCGGACAGCAGGAGCAGTCCGGCGCCGAAGGCCGCGGCCAGTCCGACGTAGAACGACACCCAGCCGACGCACTCGCGCATCGACGGCTCGTGCGGGTTGCGGGCCACCATCCAGAAGTCGAACGCGAGGATCACGGCGAAGCCCCCGAGGGTGGCCGCCCAGATCCAGAAGGGCAGGTTCACCGCCTGCTTCCCTTCTTTCCTGCACGCAACGTCGTGGCGTACCTGACGTAGACGGCGAGCAACTCGGCCGCCAGCGGGTTGACGGCCGCGCGGTGCGACAGCCAGTACGGCATGAACCGCTCGTGCAGCCAGACGAAGCCGATGGCGAAGCCGAGCCCCACCATGGCCTGGTAGGCGAGGAAGGGAAGCACGCCGTCGTTCATGCCCACCCCCGCCACGCTCTCCTGGAGCAGCCGGGACAGCGGGAAGGCCGCCATCCAGTACAGGCCGGCCGGCCCGAAGGTGCCGGGCCGGAGCACGCCGTGGCCGGCGAGCACGCCGAACAGCCCGCCGAAGAGGGCGAGCGGCGTGGCCAGCGCCAGGGCCGCCTGGGCGGCCAGTCCGGTGGGCGCCCCCGCGAACAGGGTCAGCCCACCGGCCATGGCGCCGGCGACGGCTCCGATGGACGCCCCTGGCAGGGCGAGCTCGAAACTGTGCCGTCGCTCCATCAGCCCACGACCACGCCGTAGGCGAAGAGGCTGTAGAACAGCATGCCGAGGTAGAACACCGCGCCGAACCCGATGATCACGTTCGACCACCACCTGGGCCTGATCGGCTTGGGCAGCATGCGGTTGTTGACCAGCAGCAGCGTCACGCAGTACGCGCCCATCGCGAACGTCGACAGGAACGCCAGCGTGTCCAGGATCCCGCTCGGCCCGTCGGCGGGCCCGAAGAGCAGGATCAGGATCCCGAAGAGGATCACTCCCCACAGGAAGATCGCGTACAGCTTGGACATGCCCAGCTTCTTCGCGCCGGGGATGAAGTGGAAGGTCATGTCCGCCTGGCCGCGCGAGAACGAGTCGAACAGGCCGAGCGTCGCGTTCAGGCCGATCAGCGCGATGAACCCGAGGAACACGACCCCGAGAACCGAGCTGCCCGCCGAGGAGACGGCGTTGGACATCGCGGTCAGCGCCACCTCCCGGTCGTCGCCCTGAATGACCTGCCGCACGCCCGGGTCGATCCGCACCGCCGCCTGCGCGATCACCGTGAAGGAGATCGTGACCAGCATGGTGATGCCCCAGAACAGCAGCAGCGCGTCGAAGGTGACCCAGCGCCGCCAGCCCTTCCACTTCGCCATCTCGGCCGGGTCGGAGGTGTCGAACATGAAGCCGCGGGCGGGCCGCTCCTCCTCCTCGCCGGCGTGCCGCAGCCCGCGGATCTGCGGCTGGTGGGCGCCCATGCCGGCCCCGGAGTCACGCAGGTGCAGGGTGTACCACATCTGCTGCATGCCGGAGGGCCCGGCGAACGCGCACGCCCCGACGATGACCGGGAACCAGGCCGCCGACAACGCCTGCGGCGGCAGGTAGCCGAAGGAGAACATGCCGGTGATCGTGGTGACCACGTCGCTCCAGGAGCCGACCATGGCCGCGACCACGGCCGTGCCGAGCACGAGCGCGCCGATGAGCAGCGACAGCACGTTCTCCAGGAGGTTGTAGATCACCTTGGCGAGGGTGAAGACCACGCCGACGAGGATCAGCCCGGCGATCGCGGTCACCATCCACGGTATGCCGGTGATCTCCTCGAACGCCGCCGCCCCCGCCGACAGGTGCCCCGGCCAGATGTAGACCGCGACGGCGACGACGAAGAAGAACCACATCAGCGGCTTGAACACCCGGGCCGCGCCGGAGAAGATGCTCTCCCCGGTGGCCATGGCGTAGCGCGCCATCTCCAGCATGACCACGGCCTGCAGGGTCACGCCGATCAGGAACAGCCATCTGATCTCCGGCCCGAACAGCAGCACCAGCCGGGGCCACATGTACGACTCGCCCATGCCGACGCCGAGCGCGACCAGGAAGACCGTCGGCCCGAGCAGGTGCACCGAGGGCGGCGCGTCGGGGAGCTTCCTGATGGGCATCGGCTCCAGCCGGCCCGCTTTCCATACTCGTTGATCCTCGACCGGCGGCGTGGCCGTCGCCGGTGGTGTGTTCGATGTGTCCACCTACGGACCTCCTGGGGGGTGTGTTGCCTTCCTCGTGCGCCCCGATCCAGCCCCCTCGCCTCGTCCTGCTCCGCCTGGCTCTAGCGCAGCAGTCCGGCGGCCCTCGCCCAGCGGTACTTGGCGCCGAGGACCGCGACGGGCTTCTCCGTCGTGTACGGGTACGCGACCACGCCGTGCTCGAACAGGTACTCGCTGGCCTCCTCAACCTCGGTGTCCCCGGCCAGGGACGCCACGACGGGCTTGACGTTGCCCTTCTCCCTCTCCTCCGCCACCACCCGCGCGACGAGCTCGGCGAAGACCATCGGCGGCGTCACGATCGTGTGCCAGTAGCCGAGGACGAGCGCGTGGACGCGGTCGTCGCCGAGGCCGAGGCGGATCGTGTTCTCGTAGGTCGCGGGCGGTTCGCCGCCGGTGATGTCGATGGGGTTGCCGGCCGCGCCGAACGGCGGGATGTGGGCGCGGAACGCGGCGTCGAGGTCGGGCGGGATCTCCATGAGCGTCAGCCCGGCGTCCACGCAGGCGTCGGAGAGCAGCACGCCGGAGCCGCCCGCCCCGGTGATGATGACGACGTTCTCGCCCGCGGGCGCGGGCATGAGGGGCAGCGCGCGGGCGTACTCCAGCATGTCGTTGAGCCCGGGGGCGCGGACCACGCCGGCCTGGCGGAGGATGTCGTCGTAGACCTTGTCGTCGCCGGCCAGCGCGCCGGTGTGCGAGCCGGCCGCCCGCGCGCCCATCGCGGTGCGCCCGGCCTTGAGCACGATGACCGGCTTCTGGCTGACCACGCGGCGGGCCGCGTCGACGAAGCCGCGCCCGTCCTTGAGGTCCTCCAGGTGCATGGCCACGGCCTTGGTGTTGTCGTCCTGCTCGAAGAAGGTCAGCAGGTCGTCCTCGTCCACGTCGGCCTTGTTGCCGACGCCGACGATGGCGGACACGCCCATCCGGGTGGTACGGCTGAAGCCCAGGATGGCCATCCCGATGCCGCCGCTCTGCGAGGTCAGCGCGACGCTGCCGCGCACGTCGTAGGGGGTGCAGAAGGTCGCGCAGAGGTTCTCGGGCGTGTAGTAGTAGCCGTAGATGTTGGGGCCGAGCATGCGCACGCCGTGCCGCCTGGCGATCTCGACGATCTCCTTCTGCCCCTCGACGTTGCCGGTCTCGGCGAACCCGGACGGGATCATCACCGCCCCTGCCACGCCCTTCTCCCCCACCTCCTCCAGCGCGGCGGCGACGAACTTGGCGGGGATGGCGAAGACCGCCACGTCCACGTCGCCGGGCACGTCGGCGACGCTCTTGTACGCGGGCAGCCCCATGATCTCGTCGGCCTTGGGGTTGATCGGCAGGATCCGGCCCCGGTAGCCGCCGTCGATGAGGTTGCGCATGACCGAGTTGCCGATCTTGCCGGTCTCGGCGGAGGCGCCGATGACGGCGACGGAACGCGGCCGGAAGATGCGCGTCATCTGCCGCAGGATCTCCTCCCTGGGCAGCCGGGTGACCTCCTCCGGCCGGTCGCCGACGATGATCCGCACGTCGGCGGCCACGGCTCCCCTGGCGTCGGCGAAGACCGGGTTGAGGTCCACCTCGACGATCTCGGGATGGTCGGTGACCAGCCGGCCGACGCGCTCGATCAGCGCGGCCAGCGCCGCCCGGTCCACGGGCTCGGCCCCGCGGGCGCCGCGCAGCACCTCGGCCGCCCGGATGTCGTCGAGCATCGCGAGCGCGTCGTCGCCGGAGACCGGGGCGAGCCGGAAGGTCACGTCCTTCAGCACCTCGACGAGGACGCCGCCGAGGCCGAACGCGACGACCTTGCCGAACGTCGGGTCGGTGACCGCGCCCACGATCACCTCCAGGCCGCCGCCGACGAGCTGCTGCACCTGGACGCCGTCGATCCTGGCGTCCGGGGCGTGCGCGCGGGCGTTGGCGAGGATGGTGGCGTAGCCCTGGCGTACCTCCTCGGGGGTCCGCAGGCCGACCAGCACGCCGCCCGCGTCCGTCTTGTGCAGGATGTCCGGCGAGACGATCTTCAGGACGACCGGGAGCCCGATCTTCCCCGCGAGCTCCGCCGCCTCCTCCGCCGAGCCGGCCAGCCCCTCGCCGGGCGTGGCGATGCCGTACGCCTCGCACAGCAGCCGGCCCTCGGGAGCGGTCAGCGCGGCGCGTCCCTCGGCGCGGGCCCGCTCGATGACTTGCCTGGGATCCATTCAGATGACTCCGTTCGCCTTGAGCTCGGCCAGCTCCTCGGTGCCGACGCCGAGCCGGCCGTAGATCTCCTCGTTGTGCTCGCCGAGCAGGGGCGGGGTGCGGACCTCCACCGGCGAGTCGGACAGCTGCAACGGGCTGCCGACGGTGACGAAGTCGCCGCGCTCGGGATGCGGGACCGTGACGACGATGCCCTCCTCGCGCAGGCTCTCGTCCTCCGCCAGCTCCCTGGTGGACAGGATCGGCCCGCACGGGATGTTCGCGGCGTTGAGCCGGTCCAGGACCGTCCACTTGTCGTGGCGGATCGTCCACTCCTCGATGAGCTGGAACATCTTGTCCAGCTTGGACAGCCGGGCCTCCGGCGTCGCCCACTCGGGGTCGTCGGCCAGCTCGGGCCGGCCGATGATGCCCGAGAGCGGCTGCCAGCCCACCGGCTGGACGATGACGTAGATGTAGTCGTTCGGGCCGCCGGGCGCGCAGCGCACCGCCCAGCCCGGCTGGCCGCCGCCGCTCGCGTTGCCCGAGCGCGGCACCTCGTCGCCGAACGTCTTGTTGGGGTACTCGCGCAGCGGGCCGTGCGAGAGGCGCTGCTGGTCGCGGAGCTTGACGCGGCACAGGTTCAGCACGGCGTGCTGCATGGCCACCTGCACGCGCTGCCCGCGCCCGGTCCGCTCGCGCTGGTAGAGGGCGGCCAGGATGCCGGACACCGCGTGGATGCCGGTGCCCGAGTCGCCGATCTGGGCGCCGGTCGCGAGCGGCGGGCCGTCCTCGAAGCCGGTGGTGCTCATCGAGCCGCCCATCGCCTGGGCGATCACCTCGTACGCCTTGAACTTCGCGTACCGGCCGGCGCCGAAGCCCTTGATCGAGGCGTAGATCAGGCGCGGGTTGAGCTCCTGGAGCCGCTCCCACGGGAAGCCCATGCGGTCCACCGCGCCCGGCCCGAAGTTCTCCACCAGGACGTCGGCGTCCTTCACCAGCTCGGTGAAGAGCTGCTTGCCACGCTCGCTCTTCATGTTGAGCGTGATGCTGCGCTTGTTGCAGTTGAGCATCGTGAAGTAGAGGCTGTCGACGCCGGGCACGTCGCGCAGCTGCTGCCGGGTGATGTCGCCGGTGGGGGCCTCCAGCTTGACCACGTCCGCGCCGAGCCAGGCGAGCAGCTGGGTGCACGACGGGCCGGACTGGACGTGCGTCATGTCGAGGATGCGGACGCCTTCGAGAGCCTTCATCATCTGACCGCCCTTCGCTGGTGCGCCGTCACTTGTACATCGTCTGGTTCATGGTTCCGGGGGCGTAGACCTCCGGATCGACCCAGACGTTGATGAGTGCGGGCTTGCCGGACTCGCGCGCCCGCTCCAGCGCGGGGCGGATCTCGGCCGGGTCGCGTACCTCCTCGCCGTGGCCGCCGAGGAGCTTGGCGAAGTCGCCGTAACGGATGTCGCCGAGGGTGTTGCCGACGCGGGCGCGGTCCTCGCCGTATTTCGCGGCCTGGCCGTACCTGATCTGGTTCATCGAGGAGTTGTTGCCGACGATCCCGATGAACGGCAGGTCGAAGCGGACCATCGTCTCGAAGTCCCAGCCGGTGAGGCTGAAGGCGCCGTCGCCGAACAGGCACAGCACCTCCTTGTCCGGCCGGGCCTTCTTGGCCGCCATCGCGAAGGCCATGCCGACGCCGAGCGTGCCGAGCGGGCCGGGGTCCATCCAGTGGCCGGGCGACTTGGGCTGCACGACCTGGCCGGAGAAGGTCACGATGTCGCCGCCGTCGCCGATGTAGATGGTGTCCTCGGTGAGGAACTCGTTGATCTCGTGCACCAGCCGGTACGGGTCGATCGGCCGGGCGTCGGAGTGCTGGCGGGGCAGGCGCTTCTCGTAGGCCTGGGTCTCGACCGCGCGCAGCTCGTCCATCCACGCCTTGCGCTTGGCGGCGGCGTCGCCGATCCGCCCGCTCGCGGCCTGCGCGGCAGCCGACAGCACGAGACCGGCGTCGCCGACGATGCCGAGGTCGATGTCGCGGTTCTTGCCCACCGTGCGGTAGTCGAGGTCGATCTGGACGACGGTCGCCGCCGGGGACAGCCGCTTGCCGTAGCCCATCCGGAAGTCGAACGGGGTGCCGACGATGATGATGAGGTCGGCCTCGGTGAAGGCGTAGCGGCGGCTGAGCTGGAAGTGGTGGGGGTCGCCCGGCGGCAGGGTGCCGCGGCCGGAGCCGTTCATGTAGGCCGGCACGTTGAGCGCGCGGACGAAGTCGATGGCCGCGTCGGTGGCCCGGCAGGTCCAGACCTGGCTGCCGAGCAGGATGCACGGCTTCTCGGAGTGGGCCAGCAGGTCGGCCAGCCGCTCGATGGCCTCCGGGTCGCCCTGCTGGCGGGTGGAGGCCCGGTAGTGGCCCGCCTTCGGGATGCGGGCCTTGTCCAGGGGCACCTTCGCGTCCAGCACGTCACGCGGGATCTCCAGGAACGACGGCCCGGGAGCGCCGTGGTAGCACTCGCGGAAGGCCATCGACACGAGGTCGGCCACCCGTTCGGTGCTCGGCACCGTGGCGGCGAACTTCGTGATCGGGGCCATCATGTCCACGTGCGGCAGGTCCTGCAGTGAGCCCATCTTGTGCTGGCTCAGCGCGCCCTGGCCGCCGATGAGCAGCATCGGGCTCTCCGCCCTGAAGGCGTTGGCCACACCGGTCACCGCGTCGGTCGTGCCGGGGCCGGCGGTGACGACCGCGCAGCCGGGCCGGCCGGTGATGCGGGAGTGTCCGTCGGCGGCGTGTGCGGCGACCTGCTCGTGGCGTACGTCGATGACCTCGATGCCCTCATCGACGCAGCCGTCGTAGATGTCGATGATGTGGCCGCCGCAGAGCGTGTAGATCACGTCCACGCCCTCGGCCTTGAGCGCCTTGGCCACGAGATGACCGCCAGAGATCGTTTCCGACATTCCTGCCACCCTTCTCCGCGCTGTCTTCCGCATACTGCATACCGTATGAAGGCAATGGTTACTCTCTCCCGATCGGCCTGTCCAGCCCCTCAGGGCAACTCGATCAGCTCGACCCGCTCGCCGTCCCAGCCCGGAGGCACCACCGCCAGGGCGTCCGCCAGGGCCGCTCCCCACAGGGATCCCGGCCGGTCATGGCCCACGGGCGCCGCGCCTTCCGGCGTGCGGCGGACCGGCACGAGCCGGGTGTCGCGCGGGTGCGGGCGGACCTCGCCGCTCAGCGTGCCGGTCTCCCGGGTCACGGGCGTCCCGGTCAGCCCGCGCAGGGCGGGGACGAGCAGCGTGAGCGCCGCGCCGAGCGCGGCGAACGGGTTGCCGGGCAGCCCGGCCACGAGCGGGCCGTGCGGCAGCCGCGCCAGCGCCTGCGGATGACCCGGCCGGACCGCGACCCCGTCCACGAGCACGTCGGCGCCGAGGGCGGCGAGCACGCCGCGCAGATGGTCTGCGGGCCCCTTGGACGAGGCCCCGCAGACCACCACGACGTCCGCTCCCCTCCCTGACAGGGCGGCGCGGAGGGCGGACGGGCCGTCCGGGAGGTGGACGGTGTCCGTGACCCGGCCGCCCGCCCACTCCACCAGGCCGGGCAGGAACGGTCCGATGGCGTCGCGGACCCGGCCCGCGCCGGGCCGCCCCTTGTGCACCACCTCGTCCCCGGTGATCAGCACCAGGACGCCGGGGCGGGGCCGTACGAGGAGGTCGTCGTGGCCGAGCGCGGCGGCCAGCCCGAGCGCGACCGGCGTCACCACCGCGCCCGCCTCCAGCACCACGGCCCCTTCGGGGACGTCCTCGCCGCGCCGCCGGATGTGCCGACCGGCCTCCACGGCCCCCTCCACGGTCCCCGGGCCGGCCACGGCGCGCTCGTACGGCACCACCGCCACCGCCCCCGCCGGCACCGGCGCCCCGGTGGCGATCTCCACGGCCTCCCCCGCCGCCAGCGGGCCGGGATGGACCCGGCCCCCCGCGAGCACCCGCCCGACGAGCCGCCAGGGCCCGTCACCGGCCACGGCGTAGCCGTCCATGGCGGAGACGTCCACGCCGGGCACCGCCACCAGGGCCCGCAGCGGCCCCGCCAGCCGGCATCCGAGCGCCTCGACCGGCGGCACCGGCACGGCTCCGAGCGGCTCCACGCTCCCGGCCGCGACGCGCCGCGCGGCCTCCCATGACATCGCGTCCACCACTGGATCATGCCGCACAACCGTCATCCGCAAGCTCCTTGACCCGCGTTTTTCCATACTGTATACCGAATGCAAATCCGACGCGAGAACGGAGCGCGCAGCATGAAGGTCGCTGTTCTTGGCGCCGGCGCCATCGGCGCGTACGTGGGAGCCGCCCTCCACCAGGCCGGAGCCGAGGTGCATCTGATCGCCCGCGGCGAGCACCTCCAGGCCATCCGCCGCGCCGGTGTGCGGGTGCTGTCCCCCAGGGGCGACTTCACCGCCCACCCCCACGCCACCGACGACCCTGCCGAGGTCGGGTCGGTGGACCACGTCTTCCTGGGCCTCAAGGCGAACAGCTACGCCTCGGCAGGCCCCATGATCGCGCCGCTGCTGCACGCGTCCACGAGCATCATCGCCGCGCAGAACGGCATCCCGTGGTGGTACTTCCACCGGCTCAAGGGCCCCTACGAGGGCTACCGCATCGAGAGCGTCGACCCCGGCGGCGCGGTCACGGCCGCGCTGCCCCTGCACCGGGCCGTCGGCTGCGTCGTGTACGCGGCCACCGAGATCGAGAGCCCCGGCGTCATCCGCCACCTGGAGGGCACCCGGTTCTCCATCGGCGAGCCGAGCGGGCTGCTCACCGACCGGTGCCGGACCTTCAGCGAGGCCGCCGTCGAGGGCGGCCTGAAGTGCCCCGTCGAGCGCGACCTGCGCCGCGACGTGTGGATCAAGCTCATGGGCAACATCGCCTTCAACCCGATCAGCGCGCTCGCCCGCGCCACCATGGCCGGCATCTGCCGCCACGACGGGGCGCGCGAGCTGGTCGTGGCCATGATGCGGGAGACGGTGGAGGTGGCGAGGCGCGTCGGCTGCGACCCCGGCGTCTCCATCGAACGCCGGCTGCGGGGCGCGGAGAAGGCCGGCGAGCACAAGACCTCCACGCTCCAGGACCTGGAGAAGGGCAAGCCGCTGGAGCTGGACGTGCTCCTCGCGGCCGTGGTCGAGCTCGCCGACCTGACCGGCGCGGACGTCCCGACGCTGCGGGCGATCCACGCGGTGAGCGACCTGCTGAACGCCAACCTTGTCCGCGCGGTGTAGCTCCGAATACCGTAGCCTGTATACAGAATGGAGGGATCATGAGCTATGACCGCCTGACCCGTCCACTGGTGCGCGAGAACGGCGTGCTGCGCGAGGCGACCTGGGAGGAAGCCCTGGACCGCGCGGCCGAGGGCTTCCGCCGCAACGTCGCCGAGCACGGCCCCGACTGCTTCGCGATGTTGTCGTGCGCCCGCTCCACGAACGAGATGAACTACGTCGGGCAGAAGTTCACCCGCGTGGTCATCGGCACCAACAACGTGGACTCCTGCAACCGCACCTGCCACGCCCCCAGCGTGGCGGGGCTCTCCGCCGTGTTCGGCAGCGGCGGCGGCACCTCCTCCTACCAGGAGGTCGAGGACACCGACGTGATCGTCATGTGGGGTTCGGCGGCCCGCAACGCCCATCCCATCTTCTTCCAGCACGTGCTGAAGGGCATCAGGAACGGCGCCAGGATGTTCGCGGTGGACCCGCGCCGCACCGGCACCGCCCAGTGGGCCGACCTGTGGCTCGGGCTGAACGTGGGCACCGACATCCCGCTCGCCCACGCCGTCGCCCGCGAGATCATCCACGCCGGGCTGCACAACGAGGCGTTCATCGAGCGGGCCACCGTCGGCTTCGCCGAGTTCAAGGAGTGCGTCGAGCCCTGGACGCTCACGGCCGCCGAGCAGGTCACCGGCGTACCGGCCGCGGCGATCAGGGAGCTGGCGCACGCGTACGCCCGCGCCGACCGCGCCCAGCTCTGCTGGACGCTCGGCATCACCGAGCACCACAACGCCACCGACAACGTCCGGGCCCTCATCAACCTGGCCCTGCTGACCGGCCACGTCGGCCGCTACGGCTCCGGCCTGTCGCCGCTGCGCGGCCAGAACAACGTGCAGGGCGGCGGCGACATGGGCGCCATCCCCAACCGGCTGCCCGGCTTCCAGGACATCCTCGACCCGGACCTGCGGGCCCGCTTCGAGAGCGCGTGGGGCGCCCCCATCCAGCCCCGCTACGGGCTCAACCTCACCCAGATGCTGGAGGCCATGGCCGAGGGCGAGGTCACCACCTGCTACCTCATCGGCGAGAACCCCGTGCAGTCCGAGGCCGACTCCCTCGCCTGCGCCAAGCGCCTGGCCATGCTCGACCACCTGGTGGTCCAGGACATCTTCCTCACCAAGACCGCCCAGATGGCCGACGTCGTGCTGCCGGCCAGCGCCGCCTGGTGCGAGGCCGAGGGCACGTTCACCAACAGCGAGCGGCGGGTGCAACGGGTCCGTAAGGCGCTCGAACCGCCCGGCGAGGCCCGCGACGACATCTGGATCCTGTGCGAGCTGGCCCGCCGGCTCGGCCACGACTGGGCCTACGACGGCGCCGAGGAGGTCTGGAACGAGCTGCGCTCCCTGTCGCCGCAGCACCGCGGCATGAGCTACCAGCGGCTGACCGAGCTGCAGGGCATCCAGTGGCCGTGCCCGTCGGACGACGCGCTGGAGCCGCCGTACCTGCACGGGCGGCTCTGGGAGAACGACCCGGAGCGGCGCGGCGCGCCGGCGCCGTTCGCGGTGCTGGAGCACTCGCCGCCGGTGGACCTGCTGGACGAGGAGTACCCGCTGCGGCTGACCACCGGCCGCCGCCTCGACTCCTACAACACCGGCGTGCAGTCGTCCGGGTTCGCCTCGCCGCTGCGCCGCGGCGAGACCGTCGAGCTGTGCCCCGAGGACGCCGAACGGCTCGGCGTCGCGGCCGGCGAGGACGTACGGATCACCTCGCGGCGCGGCTCGGTCGTCGCGCCCGTCTTCATCGACCCGGCGCTGCGGCCCGGCCTGGTGTTCATGACCTTCCACTTCCCCGACGACGTGGACGTCAACTCGCTGACCATCGAGGCCACCTGCCCGATCGCCGGCACCGCCGAGTTCAAGGCGGCCGCGGTCCGCGTCGAGAAGCTCGTCAAGGCCGGGTGAGACATGGACATCCGATTCCGCGACGCCGAACCGTCCGACGAGGAGCGCGCGGCCGTCGACGCCGTGCTCGGCCCGCCCGCCACCGGCTGGGAGGGCGGCGCCAGGTCCGCGGCCGACCTGCGCTTCGCCGCCCGCGCCGAGCCCCGGCGCGACCTGCTGCTGCCCGCCCTGCACGCGGTCAACGACCGGGTGGGCTGGATCAGCGAGGGCGCGCTCGACTACGTCTGCCGGCGGCTCACCGTGCCGCCCGCGGAGGCGTACGGGGTGGCGACGTTCTACTCGCTGTTCTCGCTGCGGCCGCGCCCGCCGCGGGTGCTGCACGTGTGCACCGACCTGGCCTGCCAGGCCAAGGGCGGCGGGCGGCTGCGCGAGCAGGTCGAGGAGCGGCTCGGCCCGCCCGGTGAGACCTGGCAGGAGAGCCCCTGCCTCGGCCTGTGCGAGCGGGCCCCGGCCGCGCTCGCCCTGGAGGCGGGGCCCGCGCGGCGCGCCGAGGTGTACGCCCCCGCGGACGCCGACGCCATGGCCAGGACCCCCGCCGACGCCGTCGCCGGCTCCCCCAGCGCCAACGGCAGCGGGCCGCGCCTCGACGTGGCCGGCGACGCCCCCGCCGTGGCCGCTGTGCCGCAGGCCGGCCAGGACGGGCTCATCCTGCTGCGGCGGGCCGGACGGGCCGACCCCGCGAGCCTCGACGACTACCGCGCCACCGGCGGCTACACCGCGCTCCGCCGTGCCTTCGAGCTCGGCCCCGCCGGGGTGATCCGCGAGGTCCTGGAGTCGGGCCTGGTCGGCAGGGGCGGCGCGGCCTTCCCGACGGGCCGCAAGTGGGACGCCGCCGCCCGCCAGCCCGACCACCCCCACTACCTGGTGTGCAACGCCGACGAGAGCGAGCCGGGCACGTTCAAGGACCGGGTGGTCGTGGAGAACGACCCGTACGCGCTGGTCGAGGCCATGACCGTGGCGGCGTACGCGACCGGCTGCGCCCTGGGCTACCTCTACGTCAGGGGCGAGTACCCGAGGGCGGCCGCCCGCCTGGCGCACGCCATCGCCACCGCCCGCGCCCGCGGCCTGCTCGGCCCCGACATCCTCGGCAAGGGCTTCTCCTTCGACATCGAGCTGCGCCGGGGCGCGGGCGCGTACATCTGCGGCGAGGAGACCGCGATCTTCAACTCCATCGAGGGCCACCGCGGCGAGCCGCGCAGCAAGCCGCCGTTCCCCGTGGAGAAGGGCCTGTTCGGCAAGCCGACCGTGGTCAACAACGTCGAGACGCTGGTCAACGTGCTGCCGATCCTGGAGCGCGGGGCGCGGGCGTACGCGGCGGCCGAGCCCAAGCTGTTCTGCGTCTCCGGCGCGGTGGAACGGCCCGGCGTGTACGAGCTGACGTTCGGCGCGACCCTGCGCGAGCTGCTGGAGCTGGCCGGGACCACCGGCACCACCCGCGCGGTGCTGCTCGGCGGAGCGGCAGGGGCGTTCGTCACGGACCTGGACATCCCGCTCACCTTCGAGGGCACCAGGAACGCCGGCGCCACCCTCGGCTCCGGCGTCGTCCTCGTCATCGACGACACCGTGGACCTCAAACAGCTGCTCCTCCGCATCGCCGAGTTCTTCCGCGACGAGTCCTGCGGCCAGTGCGTGCCCTGCCGGGTGGGCACCGTACGCCAGGAGGAGGCCCTGCACCGGCTGTCGCGGCGGGTCTCGCACGACGACCTGGTGCTGCTGCGCGACGTGGGCCGGACCATGCGCGACGCCTCGATCTGCGGCCTCGGGCAGACCGCGTGGAACGCCGTCGAATCGGCCATCGACCGCTTGGGAGTATTCGAATGATCCCGTTGCCGCCGCCCCGGCGGCTCATCGACGTACAGATCGACGACGAGACCGTACGCGTGCCGGAGGGCGCCACGATCCTCGACGCCTGCCGGGCGGCGGGCAAGGACGTGCCCACCCTCTGCCACGGCGACACCCTCACCCCGAAGAACGCCTGCCGGGTGTGCGTGGTGGAGGTCGAGGGCGCCCGTACCCTCGCCCCCGCCTGCTCGCGCAAGGCCGAGTCGGGCATGAAGGTCGGCACCGAGACCGAGCGCGCCCGGCACAGCCGCAAGGTGGTGCTGGAGCTCCTCGGCTCCTCCGTGGACATGTCCACGACGCCGCGCGCCGCCGAATGGAACGCCGAGTACGGCGCCGACCCCGCCAGGTTCGGCGCCGACGCGGCCACCGTCGAGCAGCCCGCCAAGGTGGACAACGACCTCTACGTCCGCGACTACAGCAAATGCATCCTCTGCTACAAGTGCGTGGACGCCTGCGGCGAGCAGTGGCAGAACACCTTCGCCATCGGCGTCGCCGGCCGGGGCTTCGACGCCACGATCTCCACCGAGTTCGACGCCCCGCTCACCGACTCGGCCTGCGTCTACTGCGGCAACTGCGTCGAGGTCTGCCCGACGGGCGCGCTGTCGTTCAAGACCGAGTTCGACATGCGGGCCGAGGGCACCTGGGACGAGTCGCGGCAGAGCGAGACCACCACCATCTGCAGCTACTGCGGCGTCGGCTGCAACCTCACCCTGCACGTCCAGGACAACAAGATCGTCAAGGTGACGTCGCCGCACGACAACCCCGTCACGAAGGGCAACCTCTGCGTGAAGGGCCGCTTCGGGTACGGCTATGTCTAGGGTCACCGTCAAGCGGCGGATCGTCCGCGTCAAGGACCGGGCCAGGCTGCCGGCCGTCGACTCGCTCGCCGCCGAGGAGCCGCTGGAGATCCGGCTCGACGGCACCCCGCTGACCGTCACCATGCGCACGCCGGGCGACGACTTCGACCTCGCCGCCGGCTTCCTCGTCAGCGAGGGGGCCGTCGGCGCGCCCGGTGAGATCGCCACCATCCGCTACTGCGCGGGCGCCACCGTGGACGGCGGCAACACCTACAACGTGCTCGACGTACGGCTCGCCCCCGGCGTGCCCGCGCCCGAGCCGCGCAACTTCTACACCACCTCCTCCTGCGGCGTGTGCGGCAAGGCGTCCCTGGAGGCGGTACGCACCGTCGCCCGCTGGAGCGCCGCCGACGACCCCGTCACGCTGCGGCCGGCCACGGTGACGAGCCTGCCCGACCGGCTGCGGGCCGCCCAGCGCGTCTTCGACCGGACCGGCGGCCTGCACGCCGCCGGCCTGTTCACCGCCGACGGCGAACCCCTGTGCGTGCGCGAGGACGTCGGCCGGCACAACGCGGTCGACAAACTCCTCGGCTGGGCGCTGCGCGAAGGACGGCTGCCGCTGCGCGGCTGCGTGCTCATGGTGTCCGGGCGGGCGTCGTTCGAGCTGGTGCAGAAGGCGGTGATGGGTGGGGTGCCGGTGCTCGCCGCCGTCTCGGCGCCGTCGTCGCTGGCCGCCGAACTCGCCGCCGAGGAGGGGCTGACGCTGATCGGGTTCCTGCGCGGGAACTCGATGAACGTCTACACCGGGGAACGGCGGCTCTCCGCCGCCCATGACGTCACCCCCAGCGCCGGCACTGGCTCTGCCGGGGCGCGTACGGCGGGGTGATGAAGCGGGATGCCGTTCGGCGCCTTTCACCAGCCCCCGGACGCCGACCGGCATCTCCGTCTGATTGCCCGCGCTCCGCGCGGGCTGGCTCGGTCGCTCGGACCCGCCGCCTTCCCTCGTCGCTCCGGTCGCTTCGCTCCCTGCGCTCCTCAGTCCAGGCGACGGCGCTCCCTCGCAAACCCCTGGCGCGCAGCGGCCCCAATCCCGTACGCGCAGCGGCCCCAATCCCGTACGCGCAGCGCCCTTCAATCCCGTGCGCGCGTTCATGGCTGCGTCCGGGGGACAGATTTTGACAACCGTTTTCATTTTGGCGCATACTGACTCCCATGATGTCAGGATTTTCCCGGCTGGGTGCGCTCGGTCTGTTGACTGCCGGCGCCCTGCTCAGCGCCACGGCCTGCGGCGGCGGTTCCGGTGTGTCGGAGGTCGGCGCGACCTCCGACGGCAAGCCCGAGGTGGTCGCCGCCTTCTATCCGTTGCAATGGCTGACCGAGCAGGTCGGGGGATCCGACGTCCAGGTGACCGGCCTCACCGCCCCCGGCGTCGAGCCGCACGACCTGGAGCTGGGCATCCAGCAGGTCACCGACCTCCAGAACGCCGCGCTCACCGTCTACGTCAAGGGCGTCCAGCCGGCCGTGGACGACGCGGTCGACCAGGAGAAGAGCTTCGACGCCGCCACCGCCGTCACCACGATCCCCGCCGGCGAGCACGAGCACGAGGGCGAGGAGGAGCACGGCCACGACGAGGTGGGCTACGACCCGCACCTCTGGCTCGACCCGTCCCGCATGGCCACGGTCGCGGGCAAGCTCGGCGAGCGCCTGGCCGCCGCCGACGCCGCGCACGCCCAGGCGTACCGGGATCGCGCCGCGAAGACGGCCGCCACCCTGACCACGCTCGACCAGGAGTTCACCAAGGGCCTGACCACCTGCCGGTCCAAGACACTGGTGACGGCGCACGAGGCGTTCGGCTATCTGGCCGACCGCTACAAGCTGAAGCAGGTCGGCATCACCCTCGACCCCGAGACCGAGCCGTCCCCCGCCCGCCTGTCGGAGGTGGCCAAGCTCGCCAGGGCCGAGGGCGTGACCACGATCTTCACCGAGGCCCTGGTGAGCCCGAAGGTGGCCGAGGTGCTGGCCAACGAGGTCGGCGCGAAGACCGCCGTGCTCGACCCGCTGGAGAGCAAGCCCTCCGGTGACTACGTCTCCGCCATGCGCGATAACCTCAAGACTCTTCAAACAGCACTGGGGTGTACGGCATGAGCGAGACGGCCTTCGCGATGACCGGCGGCCGGGTCGCCTACGACGGCAAGCCGATCCTTCGAGGGATCGACCTGACCGTCGGGACGGGCGAGGTCGTCGCACTCCTGGGGGCCAACGGCTCGGGCAAGTCGACGCTGGTACGCGCCCTGCTCGGGCTCACGCCGCTCTCGGGCGGCAGCACTCTGATCTACGGCCGCCCGCCGGCGCGCTTTCGCGACTGGTGGCGCATCGGCTACGTCCCGCAGCGCCTCCAGGTCGGCGGCGGCGTGCCCGCCACCGTACGCGAGGTCGTCGCCTCGGGCCGCATCGCCCGCCAGCGCCGCCTGCGCCGCACCAGCGCGGCCGACCGGGCGGCGGTCGCCGCGGCGCTGGAGGCCGTACGGCTGACCGACCGCGCGGGCGACCCCGTCCAGTCGTTGTCGGGCGGCCAGCAGCAGCGGGTGCTCATCGCCCGCGCCCTGGCGGGCGAGCCGGACACGTACGTGATGGACGAGCCCACCGCGGGCGTCGACGCCGGGACCCAGCGCCTGCTCGCCGACACGCTGGCCGGGCTGGTGCTCGGCGGCAAGACCGTGGTGCTGGTCGCGCACGAGCTGGGCCCGCTGGAGCCGGTCATCACGCGCGGCGTCGTCATCGGCGACGGCCGGATCGCGCACGACGGGCCGCCGCCGCGTCCCGAGGGCGAGTGCGCGCGGCCGGGGCACGAGCACCAGCATCCGCACGCCGCCGAGCCGGTGGCCGGGCCGCTGACCGGGTGGCAGGGGGAACCAAGGTGATCTTCGAACTGCTGCAGGAGCAGCTCTTCCAGCTCGCGCTCGTCGCGGCGCTGCTGGTGGGGCTGTGCGCGCCCGCCGTCGGGACGTTCATCGTGCAGCGGCGGCTCGCGCTGCTCGGCGACGGCATCGGGCACGTGGCGCTGACCGGCGTGGCGCTCGGCTTCCTGACCGGCACGGCGCCGGTGCTGACCGCCGTGCTCGTCTCCGTCGCCGGGGCGGTGGCCATCGAGCTGGTACGCGCGCGCGGGCGCACCAGCGGGGACGTGGCGCTGGCGCTGCTGTTCTACGGCGGCATCGCGGGCGGCGTCATGCTCATGGCCGTCGCGCCCGGCGGCAGCAACGCCAAGCTCAACTCCTACCTGTTCGGCGCCATCGCGAGCGTCACCCCGGCCGACATCTGGGTCATCGCCGCGCTGGCCGTGGCCGTGATCGGCGTGGTCGTGATCTTCGGCAGGGAGCTGTTCGTGCTCTGCCAGGACGAGGAGATGGCCCGCGCGAGCGGCCTGCCGGTGCGCTTCCTCAGCCTGCTGATCGCGATCACGGCCGCGCTGACCGTCGTCATCGCCATGCGAGTGGTCGGGCTGCTGCTGGTCAGCGCGCTGATGGTGATCCCGGTGGCGACGAGCCAGCAGCTCACGCGGGGTTTCCGTGCCACGATGGCGACGGCGATGGTGTTCGGGGTGCTGGCCTCGGTGGGCGGGCTGCTCGCCTCCACCGTGTCCCCGAAGGTGCCGCCGGGCGCCTCGATCGTGCTCATCGCTCTCGCCGGCTTCGTCCTGGCCCTCGGTGTCGGTAAATTCGTACGCCGAGGCCGGAGCGACGAGGAGTCCAGAGTGGGTCCAACAATGCGCGTCGAGGAGGTCGCATGACGACGAGACGCGACGCCGTGCACGACACCCTTCGTCGCAGCGAGGGGTTCCGCAGCGCCCAGGACGTCTACGCGGAGATGCGCCTGCACGGCGCCAAGATCGGCCTGACCACCGTCTACCGCGCGCTGCAGGCGCTGGCCGACAACGGTCAGGTCGACGTGCTGCGCACCGACGACGGCGAGTCCGTCTACCGGGCCTGCGCCAGCGAGGTCCATCACCACCACCTCGTCTGCCGCAAGTGCGGGCGCACGGTCGAGGTGGCCGGCCCCGCGGTCGAGCGCTGGGCCGAGGCCGTGGGCAGCGAACACGGATTCACCGAGATCACTCACACGGTGGAGGTGTTCGGCACCTGCGCGTCCTGTTCCCCGTCCGCCTCGGCAACCGGCTGAGCGGGGCGGCGCGAGCCCCACAGCACGCCGAGCACGATCACCGCGCACCCGGCGAGCTGCCAGGGCGAGGGCCGCTCGCCGAGCGCCACCGCCGACAGCGCCACGGTCGTCAGGGGCTGCACGAGCAGCAGCAGCGCGGTGAGCGCGGCCGGCTGCCGCGGCAGCGTGAACGTGATGAGCGACCACCCCAGCACCTGCGGCCCGAGCGCGAGCAGCAGCAGCCAGCCGTGCGCGGGCCAGCTCGGGGCGAGGTCCGCGCCGCCGAAGGCGGGGCTGAGCGCGGCGATCGCCACCGTGGCCACGACCGTGGCGTGCGCGAGCGGCCCGGCCGCGCGGTCCGAGC
Source organism: Nonomuraea sp. LP-02 (assembly GCF_036289125.1). Classification (NCBI taxonomy): domain Bacteria; kingdom Bacillati; phylum Actinomycetota; class Actinomycetes; order Streptosporangiales; family Streptosporangiaceae; genus Nonomuraea; species Nonomuraea sp. LP-02. Next base: position 4,094,063 of record NZ_JAXCLK010000001.1, read on the forward strand.
CGCCCTTCATGAGCAGCAGGAACGCCGCGTACGAGACCGACGTGGCCACCCCGGCGAGCACCCCCATGACGGGATCGTCGCCGTACGCCGCGCTGTCGAACACCCCGGAGATCAGCACCACGCCGCCGAACACCACCGGCGTCGCCACCACGAGCCGCCCCGACGGCCGCTCCCCGAACACCGCCCAGGCAGCGAATGCCACCAGGAACACCTGCAGGTTGCCCAGCACGGTCGCGAGTCCCGCGCCGACGTACGCGATGGCGTGGTGCCAGAACAGCAGGTCGAACGCGAACGTCAGGCCGGCCGCCCAGGCGAGCAGCACCGCCCGGCGCGGCAGCGGGCCGTGCCTGCGCCGCTCCAGCCAGGCCAGCGCCAGCATGGGCGGGATCGCGTACGCGCAGCGGAACAACGCCGACGTCGCCGGCGACACCTCGGCCAGCCGCACCAGCGGCGCGGAGGTGGAGATGACGAGCGCGCCGACGATCGCGATGAGCACGATACGACGGTGTGCACCCATGAAAACCCCCGTGGCCGTCGTAAGAGATACAGTTCGACCACGCTAGGATCCGGCGCGGACAGGAGTCAACATGCCGTTTGGCCATGACATGGTGCATTCTCTGGCCACCGTCGTCGAACTGGTCAACACCTCACCGGCCACGGGCGGCGAAGAAGGGCTGCCCGGCCTGGCCGAGCTCCAGGCGTTCGTGGAGTCCCGCGAGGTCAGCGGCGTCAGCGAGCTGACGGCCCGCGACCTGACCCAGGTCCGCGCGGTCCGGGAGGCCTTCCACCGCGTCTTCACCGCGCCCGACCAGCCGACCGCGGTCCACACGCTCAACTCCCTGCTCTCCTCGACCCGCATCACGCCGCGCCTGACCGAGCACGACGGCCATCCCCTGCACGTCCACTACTTCGCCGCCGACTCCAGCCTGGCCGAGCACCTGGCCGCCGACTGCGGCGTGGCGCTGGCGCTGCTGCTGGTGGAGGGCGAGGGCGAACGCCTGCGCACCTGCTCGGCCCCCGACTGCGACCACGTCTTCGTGGACGAGTCACGCAACCGGTCGCGGGTCTACTGCGACAGCCGTACGTGCGGCAACCGCATGCACGTAGCCGCCTACCGCGCCCGCCGCCGCGCCTGACCCCCAACCGCAAGGTCCTCGCCGCCAGGGCGCGCTCCGCGCGCGATCAGCGCTCGGGCAGCGCCCTGTGGGGGCAAGCCCCCACACCCCCGGACGGGACACCCATACACGCACCGGACCAACCGCGTACCCACATGGTCTCAGCCGCCGCCCGACCGTTGCCTCATTCGCCAGGACAAGGCAACGGGCCGGACGATCGAGGACGCGGCAGCGTCGAGCCGGGAGGTGAGCGCACGCGTGCCGTATCTGTTCGGGCGTCGTCGTGGGCGAACATCAGTCTTACGGGGCCCCACGTGCAGAGCAGTTCGATACTGGCGGGCGGGCAGTTGGGGTCCGGGTTGATGTACCGGCCGGCGCAGTCGCCGTGCTGGTCAGTGGCGCAGACGTGCGACCAGGTGTCAAGGTCGGCGAAGGTGTAGACCTGGGGGACGAGATCACTGCCTACGGCCATGCCTCCAGGTCGCATCCCGTGACGGATACACAGAGATCCGTACACGTTCCAGCGAGATGCCGCCTTTGTTCCGAATCAGCTCTGCGTGGCTCTGAGCAGCGCCCAGGACCCTTTCTGGCGGCCCGGTAGAGGGGTACGGGCGCCAGCCAGCTATTTATGAATGGTAACCACTCGTTACCGGAGAAAATTCGGTGAGAAATGGTTCGCTAAATGACTGCGCATTTGCAGGACGAAACGGTTGACGAGACGGCGGGCGCGACGGCGTAAGGGGCGTTGCACAGCGCCTTACACCTGGGGTTACCGCACTCTGGATTCCAGTGCCGGCGTTAGTGACTGACTGACCGACTGCAGAGTCTCAAGGTTCTCCAGGACCTCCAGATTTTTCGCACCTTTGGAGAATCGGGAATGCGCTCCGCACGGAGGCCGACCGAGATACGATGTCGCATGCAATGCGAAAAGCCGGACCTTGGCAGAGGTCCGGCTGATCGCACGCCCGACCGGGGAGCCCCGGCGCGGACATCATTATGAGACAAGCACTCCCGATGATACGCGCATCTTCCCTGGTCGGGCCTCCGTTTACGCAAGTAGGAGGAGTTTGATCTTGAAGAAGCCTATCAAGATCACACTGGAGATTCCCGTGTGGGCGATCCGCCTCGGCGGGGTCGCGCTCTTCGCAGCCGGCCTGGCGGCGCTGGTCAAGTACGGCGGAACGATCTACCTGACCATCGGGGGTGGCCGATAGCTTGAACGTTGAAGGCGGTCGTCCCGGGTTGTGCGGGGCGGCCGCCTTTGACGGTGTAGATACGTTCTGCCCTGTCTGGTCGACGCCCATCCGGCTCGGTGGGAGCTGGGTGAGGTGAAGCCGGAACGGCTTGCCGTCGAGGATGACGGTCACCTTGGGCCGGTCGTCCTGGTGCATCTGGATCGGCTGCTCGAAGAACGCCGCATGACGGTGGTCGAGCTGGCCGACAAGGTCGGCATCACCAACGTGAACCTGTCGATACTCAAGAACAACCGCGCCAAGGCCATCCGGTTCTCGACGCTGAGCAAGATCTGCGAGGTGCTCGGCTGCCAGCCCGGCGACCTGCTGTCCTTCAGGCCCCGCTCCTCGGACTGATCGCGTACGGCCCCGTGCGGTACGGCCGGGGCCGTATGCGGCGGTCAGACCTTGTTGGGGAGGGCGCCGCCGTAGCGGCGGTCGCGCTTGGCGTAGATCTCGCACGCCTCCCACAGGTCGCGCCGGTCGAAGTCGGGCCAGAGCCGGTCGAGGAAGACCATCTCGGCGTAGGCCGACTGCCACAGCAGGAAGTTCGAGAAGCGCTGCTCGCCCGACGAGCGCACGAACAGGTCGACCGCGGGGATCTCCGGCTCGTCGAGGTAGCGGGCGAAGACCTTCTCGTCCACCTTGCCGGGTTTGACCCGGCCGGCCGCGATGTCCTGGGCCAATTTGAGCGCCGCCTCGACGATTTCGGCCTGCCCGCCGTAATTGACGCAGAACTGCAATGTGAGCTTGCGGTTGCCGACCGTCATCTCCTCGGCGGTCTGCAGCTCGGAGATCACGCTCTTCCAGAGCCGGCCCGGCCGGCCCGCCCAGCGCACGCGCACGCCCATGGCGTTGAGCTCGTCGCGCCGCCGCCTGATCACGTCGCGGTTGAAGCCCATGAGGAAGCGGACCTCGTCGGGCGAGCGCTTCCAGTTCTCGGTGGAGAAGGCGTACGCGCTGAGGTAGGGAATGCCCAGCTCCAGCGCCCCCTCGATGACGTCGAACAGGGAGGATTCGCCCGCCTTGTGCCCCTCGGTGCGCGGCAGGCCGCGTGCCTTGGCCCAGCGGCCGTTGCCGTCCATGACGATGGCCACGTGCCGGGGCACCAGCTCTCGCGGGATCGGCGGCGGCGTGGCGCCGGACGGATGGGGGGTCGGAGGACGGACGTTCACACTGGCTCCCTTTCGACGTGTCGGAGAGAGCGTATTCCGTGTTCGAGGTGCCATTGCAGGTATGCGGCGACCAGCCCGCTGCATTCGTTGCGGTGGCGCGAGTCGGAGGCGTCGGCGGTGGCCCAGTCGCCGCGCAGCAGGGCCGCCATGAGCCCGATCGTCTCCCCGGCGGGGACCGCCGCACCGGGCGGGCGGCACGTCCCGCACACCACCCCGCCTGCGACGATGGCGAACGCCCTGATCGCCGGGGTCTGGCAGCGGGCGCACGCCTCCAGGGCGGGCGCGTAGCCGGCGACCGCCAGCGAGCGCAGGAAGTAGGCGTCGAGCACCAGCCGGGGCTCATGGGTGCGCTCGGCGAGCGTGCGGAGCCCGCCCACGAGCAGCAGGAACTGCCGCAGCGCCGGCTCCTTCTCCCCGTGCGTCAGCCGGTCGGCGGTCTCCAGCATGGCGCTGCCCGCGGTGTAGCGCGGGTAGTCGGCGGCCAGCGCCTCGCCGTAGGGCCTGAGCGTCTCGGCCTGGGTGACGACGTCGAGCGTGCGGCCGGTGTGAAGCTGCAGGTCGACGTGGGTGAACGGCTCCAGCCTGGCCCCGAAGCGCGAGGTGGTCCTGCGCACGCCCTTGGCGACGGCGCGGATCTTGCCGGTGCGCTTGGCCAGGACCGTGACGATGCGGTCGGCCTCGCCGAGCTTCTGCGTACGCAGAACCACGCCTTCGTCACGATAGAGACTCACTCCGACATCTTATGGCCACCCTGTGTGCCGAAGGGTCGGGCGTTACGGGCATGCTCGGATGACGCGACTTTGCGTGACTCTCACTAGACTTTGACGCCTGTCCCCGCATTACCCGTTGTTCAACCCCCCGCTACCGCCTCGAAAGGGAGTCATGACCCGCGTGGTCCTGCTGGGCGCCTCGCCCGGCCCCGACACCTCTCCGACCGGCCTGAGGCTGGCCGCGCTGCCCGGCAATCCCACCGTGGCCGAGCGGCTGCGTGGCCAGTTGGCTTCTTACGACCCGCGGCCCGCCACCATCGCCGCCGGCGACGTGGCCGCCGCCCTGCGCGCGCTGGCCGAGGTCGCCGAGTCGGCAACGGAGAGCCTGCTCATCATCCCCGAGAACTCGGTCGTCCACGACGAGCTGATCTACCAGATCACCAAGACCAAGCGCGGTGCGCTGGCGCTCGTCGCCAAGGAGCCGCGAGCGGGCAGCACGGACGAGGAGGCTCCGGAGGACCCCGCCGAGGCCGAGTCCGAGCTCGTCCCCATCGACGAGGCCGATCCCGAGATCGGACTCAACCGGCTTGAGGGGCTGCCGGTCCGCGCCCGCATCGGCAAGTCACGGGTGGTCTCGGTCGGCACCGCGACCCATGCCGTGACCCGTCCCAACGGCGCACTGCTCGGCCCGCTGCACGTCAGCGCGCGCAACGCGCCGGTGCTCGCGGAGACCTGCCGCGAGCTCGCCGCCCTGGCCCACACCTTCGGCCCCGACGACGACCTGGTGCAGCTCGTCGTGTTCGGCCTGGTGCGCAACGGCGTGTCGGTCGGCATCCGGGGCCGCCGCGACCTCTTCTACCGCCGGGTCACCACCCAGGAAGAGGTCAACGAGGCCGGCCCCGAGATGGCCGCCATGGACGAGGACCGCGCCCGGCTCAACAACGCGGTCAAGGGCGCCGACGGCTTCTTCACCACCTACTTCGTCTCCACCTACTCCCGCTTCATCGCCCGCTGGGCGGCCCGGCGGGGGCTGACGCCCAACCAGGTCACGCTGATCTCGATCGCGCTGGGCGTGGCCGCGGCCGCCTGCTTCGCCACGGGCGACCGGCCGTGGATGGTGCTGGGCGGGGTGCTGATCTACTTCGCGTTCGTCTTCGACTGCGTCGACGGCCAGGTGGCCCGGTACGCCCGCAAGTTCGGCGTCCTCGGCGCGTGGCTGGACGCCACGTTCGACCGGTTCAAGGAATACGTGGTCTTCGCCGGCCTCGCCCTCGGCTACGTGATCGCGGGCAACGGCGAGGACATCTGGATCCTCGCGCTGGCCGCGCTGGGCCTGCAGTCCATACGCCACCTGCTCGACTTCTCCTTCGGCGCGGCCAACCGCCGCAAGCCGCCCGCCAAGCTGCCCACGCTGGCGCTCGACGCCCCCGACGACCGCGAGCTGCGTGCCGCGCTGTCGCGCCGCCGGGAAGAGCGCAGCCAGGGCCTGCGGGGCGTGCTCAAGATGTGGACCAAGGCCGGCAGGTTCCGGGCCGTCCACTGGGCGCGCAAGATGATTGTTTTCCCCATCGGTGAGCGGTTCGCGGCCATCGCGATCACCGCCGCCCTCTTCGACGCCCGGATCACCTTCCTGACGCTGGTGATCTGGGGCTCCGTCGCCGCCGCCTACTCCCTCACCGGACGCCTCATGAGGTCGCTCGTATGATCACCCAACCGCAGGCCATGGCCACCCCCACGCCGGACCCCGACGAGGAGCGCCGGCGCATCCAGACCGCCCGCCTGCTCGCCTACCGCGACGACGGCCCGCTCGTCCAGGCGCTGGCGCCCCGGCTGGGGCGAGGCCTGCCGCCCGTGCCGGCCGCGCTCGTCGCGCTGCTCGCCGTGGCCGGGGTCACGGTCGCCGGGCTGCCGGAGTCCGGCCCCATGCTGCTCGTGCCCGTCGCCATCGCCCTGCTGCTCATCCTGCCGACGGCGCCGCGTGACCACCTGGGCCGCCTCGACTGGCTGACGCCGCCGCTGCTGCGCGGCACCGAGTTCCTGGCCACGATCGCGATCGGCCTGGCCGCCGACGCGCCGAAGTGGCTGCTGTTCGTGCTGGTGTACGTGGTGGGTTACCACACCTACGACACCGTCTACCGGACGCGGCAGAGCATCTGGCCGCCCGCCTGGGTGTTCCGTGCGGGCCTCGGCTGGGAGCTGCGGCTGCTCATCATCGGTGTGGGCGCGGCGGCCGGTTTCCTGACGCCCGTGCTGGCGGTGCTGACGGCCTACCTGTTCGTGCTGTTCGCGGTGGAGAGCGTGACGAGCTGGGTGCGTCTCGACAAGGCGAGCGCGCAGGCGGGGGCCGACGCCGAGCAGGACCTGGAGGCGTCCCCCGAGGAGGCCATGGAGCAGGCCACCGGCGAGGCCGAGAAGGCCTGACTCCTGTTGTCGTTCCGGACGGCGCCGCCCCCTGGGGGCGGCGCCGTCCGTTTTGTGTGGGTACGTGACCAGCCCAGATCGGAGAGCGCTCTCACCGCCTGCTTGACGGGAAGTGAGCCGTGTGCTCAGATCATCCCAGAGAGCGCTCTCTGGCTTCCCCGCCTCCCCGCACCCCCTAGGAGAGACGCGCTATGACAACCACAGCAAGCAGGCCGCGGCGCCGCCTGGCGCCCGTGGCCACGGTGCTCACCGCGCTGGTCGCGCTCACCGGTCTCCTGGTCAACGCCGCGGTCAGCGCCTCCGCCGCCGTACCGGCCACCCCCTCGGGCTGGTCGCTCGTCTGGTCCGACGACTTCAACGGCTCCGCGGGCACCCTCCCGTCCTCCAGCAACTGGATCATCGACACCGGCCACGCCTACCCCGGCGGCCCGGCCAACTGGGGCACCGGCGAGATTCAGAACTACACCTCCAGCACCTCCAACCTCAGCCTCGACGGCTCGGGCAACCTGCGCATCACGCCCCTCCGCAGCAGCTCGGGCGAGTGGACCTCGGCCCGCATCGAGACCCGGCGCGCCGACTTCAAGCCCGCCGACGGCCGGATCCTGCGCATCGAGTCCCGCCTCCAGATGCCGAACGTCACTGGCGACGCCGCCCTCGGCTACTGGCCGGCGTTCTGGGCGCTCGGCGCGCCCTACCGGGGCAACTACTGGAACTGGCCGGCGATCGGCGAGTTCGACATCATGGAGAACGTCAACGGCATCAACTCCGTCTGGGGCGTCCTGCACTGCGGCGTCAACCCGGGCGGGCCGTGCAACGAGACCACCGGCCTCGGCGCCAGCCGCGCCTGCCCCGGCTCCACCTGCCAGTCGGCCTTCCACACCTTCCGCTTCGAGTGGGACCGGAGCGTGAGCCCCAACCAGCTCCGCTGGTACGTCGACGGCCAGCAGTTCCACGGCGTCAACCAGTCCCAGTTCGACGCCACGACCTGGGCCAACATGACCGGCCACGCCGGCTACTTCCTGCTGCTGAACGTGGCGATGGGCGGCGCGTTCCCCAACGCCCTCGGCGGCCAGACCCCGACCGCGGCGACCGTGCCCGGCCGTCCCATGGTCGTCGACTACGTGGCCGTGTGGCAGAGCGGCACCGGCAGCACGCCGACCCCGACCATCACCCCGACCTCACCGGGCGGCGTGGACGCCCGCTCCACCATCCAGGCCGAGCGCTACCAGGCGCAGTCGGGCACGATCGTCGAGACCACCACCGACAGCGGCGGCGGCCAGAACGTCGGCGCGATCGGCAACGGCGACTGGCTCCGCTACGACGGCGTGAACTTCGGCTCCACGGCGGCCACCCAGTTCAAGGCCAGGGTGGCGTCGGGCGCGGCGGCCGGCGTCAGCGGCCTGGTGCAGGTACGCCTCGACAGCCCGACGGCCACCCCCATCGGCGACTTCGCGCTCGCGAACACCGGCGGCTGGCAGAGCTGGCGCACCGTCCCGGCCAACATCTCCGGGGTGACCGGCACGCACACGGTGTACCTGACCTTCAGCAGCGGCCAGCCCGCCGACTTCGTCAACGTCAACTGGTTCACCTTCTCCACCTCCTGACCGGCGGCCGCGCCCGCGCAGGGGGGCCCGCGCGGGCGCGGCATCCGTCCATCTGGGCAACAATGGGGCGATGAGCGAACTGCCGGTCATCGACATCGCGCCCCTGTTCGGCGCGGACGAGGCGGGCAAGGCCGCCGTCGCCGCCGCCATCGGCGCCGCCTGCCGGGACAACGGCTTCTTCTACGTCGCCGGCCACGGCGTGCCGGCCGGGCTGATCGCCGACCTGGACGCCGCCGCCCGCCGTTTCTTCGCCCTGCCCGAGCCGGTCAAGAACGAGATCGCGATGGACCGGGGCGGCCGGGCCTGGCGCGGCTTCTTCCCCGTGGGCGGCGAGCTGACCTCGGGCCGGCCCGATCTCAAGGAGGGCGTCTACTTCGGCGCGGAGGAGCCGCCCGGCCCGCTGCCGCTGCACGGCCCCAACCTGTTCCCCGCGCAGGTGCCGGAGCTGCGCGAGGCGGTGCTGGCGTACCTGGACCGGATGACCGGGGTGGCGCAGACGGTGATGTCCGGCGTGGCGCTCAGCCTGGGGCTGGCGGAGGACTACTTCCGCACCGGCTACACGGCCGACCCGACGATCCTGTTCCGCGTCTTCCACTACCCGCCCGCCCCGCCGGACCCGGAGAGCTGGGGCGTCGGCGAGCACACCGACTACGGCCTGCTCACGCTGCTCCTGCAGGACGCCAACGGCGGCCTCCAGGTCCGCACCCGGGACGGCTGGATCGAGGCGCCGCCGCTGGAGGGCACGTTCGTGTGCAACATCGGCGACATGCTCGACAAGCTGACCGGCGGCCACTACCGCTCGACCCCGCACCGGGTGCGCAACCTCAGCGGGAACGAGCGGCTCAGCTTCCCGTTCTTCTTCGACCCCGGCTGGGACAGCGAGGTGCCGCCGCTCCCCTACGCGCCCGGCCACCGCTGGGACGGCCAGGTGGACTTCACCGGCACGTACGGGGAGTACCTGCTGGCGAAGGTCTCCAAGGTCTTCCCCCGCCTGTTCCAGACCCTCGACGAGCCACCCAGTTAGACAGCACTGCTAGGCCGACTCCCGCACGACCAGCCGCACAGGCAGCACCACCGACTCGGTGTGGCGGCCCTCCAGCCGCGACAGCAGCAGCCGGGCCAGCGCCAGCGCCTGCTCGGCCACCGGCACCCTGATCGTGGTGAGCCCGGGGACGACCGCCGAGGCGGCGTCCACGTCGTCGAAGCCCACGACCGCCAGATCCTCGGGCACCCGCCGCCCGGCCTCCCGCGCCGCCTGCAGCGCACCGAGCGCGAGCTGGTCGGTGGCGGCGAAGACCGCGTCGAGCGCGGGCTCGTCGCCGAGGAGCCGGCGGGTGGCCGCTGCCCCGGAGGAGCGGGTGAGCTCGGCGGGCGCGAGCAGCGGCTGCCGGCCGGCCCGGCGCATCGCGTCGCGGTGGCCGGCCAGGCGGTCCTGCATGGCGATCAGGTCCAGGGGGCCGCAGACCATGCCGATCCGGCTCCGGCCGCCGGTCAGCAGGTGCTCGGTGGCGGCCGCGGCGCCGCCGGTGTTGTCGACGTCCACGTACGGCACCAGCGAGGCGATCGCGGGCTTGCCCAGCAGCACGACCGGCACGCCGGTGCGCGAGAGCCGCTCGGCCAGGGTGTCGCCGCGGTCGGGCGGCAGCAGCACGACGCCGTCCACCAGCCGGGCCTCGACGTGCTGGACGATGCGCCGGTGGCTCTCGGCGGTGTCGGCCAGCATGAGCGTGATCTGCTTGCCGGCGCCTTCCAGCACGCTGGTGACGTACTGGACGACGGCGGCGGTGAGCTGGTCGCCGCCCTGGCGCGGCACGGACAGCACCAGCGCGACGGAGTTCGTGCTGCGGGTGACGAGGCTGCGGGCGGCGGCGTTGGGCACGTACCCGAGCTCCTTGATCGCCAGCAGCACCGTCTCGCGGACCTCGGGGCGGACGGACGCCTCGCCGTTGACCACCCGGGAGACGGTGGCACGGGAGACGCCGGCGCGGGCGGCCACGGTCTCCAGGGTGGGGCGCTTCGGGCGCGACTCCAGCAGGCCGTTACGCCGGATGACGTCGCGGTACCAGAGCGCGCTGTCCTTCATCCGCCGCCGCTGGGTGGCGAAGTCGACGTGCACGAGGCCGAACTTACGCCGGTAGCCGTCGGCCCATTCGAGGTTGTCCAGCAGCGTCCAGACGAGGTAGCCGCGCACCGGCACGCCCTCCTGGACGGCCACGCGCACGGCGCGCAAATGCTCCTCGATGAAGCTGATGCGCTCGACGTCGTGGATGCCGTCACCGGTGACGACGTCGACGAAGTCGGCGCCGTTCTCGGTGACCATCAGCTCGGTGCCGGGGAACTCGGCGGCGAGGCGGCGCAGCACGAGCGACAGGCAGCCGGGGACGATGGGCCAGCCCATGGCGGTGACCGCCGTGGGAACGGTGCAGAACAGCACGCCCTCGCTGCCCGGATAGGTGGGGTCGGCGGGCTCGCTGGGCTGGGCCTGCACCACGAGCGGGGTGTAGTAGTTGACGCCGAGCAGGTCGATCGGCTGGGAGATCAGCTCCAGGTCGCCGTCGCGCACGTGGCCGAGCCCGGCCGTGCGCTCGACGATGGGCAGCAGCTCGGCGGGATAGGCGCCGCGCAGCATCGGGTCCAGGAACTGCCGGTTGACCAGGGCGTCGATGCGGGCCACCGCCTCGGCGTCCTCCTCCGACAGGGGCCGGCCGGGGTCGCCGACCTGGCCCGGGGTCAGCACCGGCGAGATGTTGAGCACGCCGCCGGCCTTCGCCGCCCCGGCCGCGCGCAGGGCCTGGACGCCGAGCCCGTGCGCGAGCAGCAGGTGGTGGGCGGCGCGGAAGGCGTCGGCGGGCGAGGTGCGGCCGGGGGCGTGGATGCCGGAGCCGTAGCCGAGGAAGGCCGCGACCCAGGGCTCGTTGACGGTGAACCAGGTGTCCACGCGGTCCCCTAACCGCGCGCCGACGACCGCCGCGTAGTCGGCGAAGCGGTGCGCGGTCTCGCGCTCCGGCCAGCCTCCCGCGTCCTCCAGCACCTGCGGCAGGTCCCAGTGGTAGAGGGTGGCGTACGGCGTGATCCCCGCCTCCAGCAGCGCGTCCAGAAGCCGGTCGTAGAAGTCGAGCCCGGCGTCGTTGGGCTTGCCCGAGCCTTCGGGGAAGACCCGCGCCCAGCTCACCGAGAAGCGGTAGGCGGCGATGCCCAGGTCCTTCATCAGCCGCACGTCTTCGCGGTAGCGGTGGTAGTGGTCGCACGCCTCGGCGCCGTCGGCGGAGAAGGTTTCCCAGATGGACCGGCCGCGCCCGTCTGCCGAGGTCGCCCCCTCGATCTGGTAAGCCGAGGTGGACACTCCCCAGACGAAACCCTCGGGGAAGGCTGCGGTGCTCATTACGGCGGAAACCCTTCGTCATCGATCACGAGGGTCCAGTCTCCCGCGCGCCGCTCGTCGCGCGCCAGCCTGGCCAGGCGGTATACAGGGCGCGTGGAACTGGACCGGCTTGATCGTGACATCATCGCGGCGCTCGTGGACGACGCCCGCGCGACCTACGCGGAGGTGGGGCAGCTCGTGGGCCTCAGCGCCTCGGCGGTCAAGCGGCGGGTCGACCGGCTGCGCGAGAGCGGCGCGATCACCGGGTTCAGCGCCAGGGTGGCGCCGGAGGCGCTCGGCTGGACCACCGAGGCGTACGTCGAGCTGTTCTGCCAGGGCAAGACCAAGCCGTCGGACATCGCGCTGGCCGTCGCCAAGTTCCCCGAGGTGGTGGGGGCGGCCACGATCACCGGCGAGGCGGACGCCTTACTGCACATCAGGGCCACCGACGTGCGCCACGTGGAGCGGGTGATCGAGCGCATCGCGGCGGAGACGTTCGTGGTCCGCACCAAGAGCGCGATCGTGCTGTCACGCCTGGTGGACGCCCCTTCCGGGGTGCTGCGCAACGAAACGCGGCTGATCGGGTGAAACTCGCAACAGACCCGCGCGAGCACGCAATGCCGCCCGCTTGGCCTGCGCAAATGTGATTCCTAGGCTGTGTCCGTCCCCATGTGCCCGCATAAGTGCGACGGAGAAGCCGCATGCCCAAACACTTCCTGATGTGCCGCCCGGACTACTTCACGGTCGAGTACGCCATCAACCCGTGGATGCATCCCGAGGCCGGCGCGGACCGCGAGGTCGCGATCCGGCAGTGGGAGGGCCTGAAAGCGGCCTACGAGGAGCTCGGGCACCGGGTCGACCTCATCGACCCGATCGACGGCCTGCCCGACATGGTCTTCGCCGCCAACGGCGCGCTGGTCGTCGGCGGCCGCGTCTACGGAGCCCGCTTCGCCTTCCCGCAGCGCGGCCCGGAGGGCCCGGCCTACCTGCGGTGGTTCGCCGAGCGCGGCTACCCGGTGCTGGAGCCCGCGCACGTCAACGAGGGCGAGGGCGACTTCCTCACGCTCGACGAGATCGTGCTGGCCGGCACCGGGTTCCGCACGGACGTGGTGGCCCACCGGGAGGCGCAGGAGTTCCTGGGCCGCCCGGTCGTCTCGCTGACCCTGGTGGACCCGCGCTTCTACCACCTCGACACGGCGCTGTTCCCGCTGGACGGCCGCAACGTCGCCTACTACCCGCAGGCGTTCTCGCCCGGCAGCCAGGAGGTGCTGCGCCGGATGTTCCCGGACGCCGTGCTCGCCGGGGCCGAGGACGCCGAGGTGCTGGGCCTCAACGCGGTCAGCGACGGCAGGAACGTGGTGATCAACGCCGAGGCGTCCTCCCTGCAGCTGGAGCTCAAGCGTCGTGGGTACGAGGTGATTCCGGTCGACCTGTCGGAGTTGCGCAAGGCGGGCGGCGGGCCGAAGTGCTGCACACTGGAAATCAGGGGGGAAAACTAACATGACCAGCAGCGCAGAGCTGATCGAGCTGAGCGAGCGCCGCAGCGCGCACAACTATCACCCGCTTCCCGTGGTGGTCCACGAGGCCGAAGGGGCCTGGGTCACCGACGTGGACGGCAAGCGATATCTGGACTGCCTGTCCGGCTACTCGTCGCTCAACTTCGGCCACCGCAACCCGAAGATCATCGAGGCGGCCCAGGAGCAGCTCCAGCGGCTGACCCTGACCAGCCGGGCGTTCTACCACGACCAGTTCGCGCAGTTCTGCGCCGGGCTGGGCGACCTCACGGGCAAGGACCTGATCCTGCCCATGAACACCGGCGCGGAGGCCGTCGAGACCGCCATCAAGGTGGCCCGCAAGTGGGGTTACGACGTCAAGGGCGTCGAGCCCGACCAGGCGAACATCATCGTGATGGAGGACAACTTCCACGGCCGCACCACCACGATCATCAGCTTCTCCACCGATCCTGACGCGCACGACGGCTTCGGGCCGTACACCCCGGGGTTCCGGCTCGTGCCGTACGGGTCGATCGAGGCGATCAGGGCGGCGGTGGACGCCAACACCGTGGCCGTGCTGGTCGAGCCCATCCAGGGCGAGGCCGGGGTGCTGGTGCCGCCGGACGGCTACCTGAGCGACATCCGGGACCTGTGCACCGCCGAGGGCGTCCTGATGATCGCCGATGAGATCCAGTCGGGGCTCGGGCGCACCGGGCAGACGTTCGCCTGCGACCACGAGGGGGTCGTGCCGGACATCTACGTGCTGGGCAAGGCGCTCGGCGGCGGCGTCGTCCCGGTGTCGGCCATTGCCGCGAACCGCGACGTGCTCGGCGTGATCCACCCCGGGCAGCACGGCTCCACCTTCGGCGGCAACCCGCTCGCCTGCGCGGTCGCCAACGCCGTCATCGAGATCCTCGGCACCGGTGAGTTCCAGGCCAGGGCCGCCAAGCTCGGCGAGGTGCTGCACACCCGGCTGCGCGAGCTGGTCGGCAAGGGCGTGGTCGAGGTACGCGGGCGCGGCCTCTGGGCCGGCGTGGACATCGACCCCGACCTCGCCACCGGGCGCGAGGTGTCGAAGGCGCTGATGAAGCGGGGCGTGCTGGCCAAGGACACGCACGGCTCCACGATCCGGCTGGCCCCGCCCATCGTGATCAGCGAGGACGACCTGGTCTGGGCGGTGGACCAGCTCGCCGACGCCGTCTACGAGTTCAGAAACAAGGGTTAAAAGGCGCACCCTGCGCCGGCGGCTCAGCGCAGCCGCACCGAGTCGATCCGGCGCAGGGTGTCGTTGCGGGATTCGTACCAGCTCACCTCGTCGGGGAGGGTGAGCGTGGCGATGGCGTTCTGGAAGAACGGCCCCTTGGTGATCCGCCAGCGGAACGGCGGCCGCCGGACGCCCGCCAGGCGGGCCAGCAGGCCGCCCACCAGCGTGGCGACCGAGAACTGCGTGACCACGTTGGCCCAGCGCAGCAGGCGGCTCAGCGGGTTGCGGATGGGCGAGCAGACGATCTGGAAGATCTGCCCCTTGTTGGTCCTCGCGAGGTAGGAGTAGTGGACGTCGCCGGAGAGGATCATGACCGGCTTGCCGGTCTTGATCAGCAGCCTGGCGAGGTCCTCGAACGAGCGGCGGAACGCCGCCCAGTGCTCCAGGTCGATCGCCTGCCTGAACCGCTCCGACCACTCCCGCACCCGGGACCCCCACTTGCCGTCGGCGAGGGCCTCGTTCCAGTTCTGAACGCCGTGGACGCCCTCGGGCAGCAGGAACGGGATCGACGAGCCGATGATCAGGCGCTCGGCCGGCGCGGCGAGCTGCTCCTCCAGCCAGGCCCACTCGTCGGGGTCGAGCATGCGCCGGTCGCCGGGGGTGAGCTGCCGGGCGCACCGGGTGTCGACCATGATCAGCCGGGCGCCGCCGAGCTCGCGCGCGTAGCTCCAGCGGTTGCTGCTCGGCTCGGCGTCGGCCTTCTCGGCGAAGGCGTCGAGCTCGGCGGCGCCGTCACGGCCGCCGAGGTCAAGCAGCGTGCGCATGAGCGGGTCGGCGGCCCGCTCGGCGGGCGAGAGGTTGCCGAGGTGCTGGTAGACCCAGTAGGCCCCGAGCCCGGCGACCACCCGCCGCTGCCACCAGGTGGTGCGGGCCATCTGCTCGCGCCAGGGCTGGGAGGTGTTCCAGTCGTCGCGCAGGTCGTGGTCGTCGAAGATCATCGCGGTCGGCACGGTGGACAGCAGCCACTGGATGTCGGGCTCGGTCCAGGCCTGGCGGTAGAGCTCGGCGTATTCCTCGAAGTCGGCGATCTCGTCCTGCGGCGCGGTGTCACGGCGGGCCCGGATGAAGGCCAGGATGTCCTGGGAGGGGGCGTCGGCGTAGACCTGGTCGCCGATGAGCAGCAGCAGGTCGGGCCACTCCTCGTCGGGCGCCTCGTAGAGCCGGCGGCCGTAGGAGCGCAGCACGTCCTCGCCGTGGACGCGCACGGTGGCGGGGTCGTGCGGCACGCTGGTGCGGCACGAGCCGAACGCCAGCCGCCGGGCCCCGCTCTCGGGCGTCAGCCGGATCCGGCTCGGCGGGCGACCCGCCAGCGGCCATACGCGCTCCCCGTCGAGGGTGACGGAATACGACGGGATATCCTGGGTGAGCTCGACGAGATCCACGATCGCATAGTGGTGTCCGTGCACGGTGAAGGTAGGCGACCGGTAAGTCCTGCCCTCCGCCTCGATGGCGACCGTGCAGGGTTCGGCGGTCTCCACCCAGATCGAGGCGCTATGGGAATCGACGTGTCTGAGCATCGGCCCCACCACGAGTGCGGGCATCCGACCCTCCGTTTCGATGTTTCGGCACATTGTCGCAGCCCAGCCTGCCAGAGTGGCAGGGTCACGGCATCTCGATCATCGGCTTGGATTTCTACCAACGACTAGGCAAGCTGAAACGCCCCGCCCTAGGATGATCGTGACAACATCGCCCTTTGTGGAAAGCAATGGCGCTTTCCCCGCAAAACGGGCGTAAATACCAGGAGGACACTCTTCCATGAGCATCATGGTGCCGTCAAAGACGCCGGCCCTGATCACCCCGGGCCAGCAGGCCCTCGACTCCGCCCTTCACCAGCTCCACCAGGCCGCCGAGCACCTCGGGCTCGACGACGGACTGCGTACGATGCTGGCGACGCCGCGCCGCTCGCTGACCGTCTCGGTCCCGGTGCGGCGCGAGGACGGACGACTCGACGTCGTGCAGGGCTTCCGCGTCCAGCACAACGTCTCCCGCGGCCCCGCCAAAGGCGGCATCCGCTTTCATCCCGGCACCGACATCCACGAGGTCACCGCGCTCGCGATGTGGATGACCTGGAAGTGCGCGCTGGTCGGCATCCCGTACGGCGGCGCCAAAGGCGGCGTCGCCGTGGACCCGGCCACGCTCACCGTCCGCGAGCAGGAGCGGCTCACCCGCCGCTACGTCAACGAGATCCTGCCGCTGATCGGCCCGGAGAAGGACATCCCCGCGCCCGACGTCGGCACCGACGAGCAGACCATGGCCTGGATCATGGACACCTACAGCGTCAGCGCCGGCTACTCCGTGCCCGGGGTGGTCACCGGCAAGCCGATGACGCTGGGCGGCTCGCTCGGCCGCGCCGGCGCGACCTCGCGCGGCGTGCAGATCGCCACGCTGGCCGCGCTCGGCCGCTCGCCCGAGGGCGTGGGCGTGGCCGTGCAGGGCTTCGGCAAGGTGGGCGCGCTCGCCGCGCAGTACCTCTCCGACGCCGGCTGCAAGGTCGTCGCGGTCTCCGACGTCGGCGGCGCCGTCCACGCGGCCGGCGGCCTCGACGTCTCCCGCCTGCGCGCCCACGCGGCGGAGCACGGAAGCGTGCGCGGCTACCCGCACGCCGACGAGCTGCCGCTCGACGACCTGCTGGAGCTGGACGTCGACGTGCTGGTCCCGGCGGCGCTGGAAGGCGCGATCACCGAGGCCAACGCGCCTCGCGTGCGCGCCCGCCTGATCGTCGAGGGCGCCAACGGGCCGCTCACGCCCGAGGCCGACGAGATCGTGAACGCGAGCGGCGCCACGGTCGTGCCGGACATCCTCGCCAACGCCGGCGGGGTGATCGTCTCCTACCTGGAGTGGGTGCAGAACATGCAGGCCTACTCCTGGAGCTCCGGCGAGGTCGAGCTCAAGCTGCGCGACCTCATGGAGAACGCCTTCGCCGAGGTGCGCTCGCTCGCCGGGGCCCGCGGGCTCACGCTGCGGCAGGCGGCGCACGTCATCGGCGTCGGCCGGGTGGCCGAGGCCCACCAGATGCGCGGCCTCTACCCGTGAGCTGACACCGGGATTCGAAAGGCCCGGCCGCCCTCCGCGGGCGGCCGGGCCGTCGTGTATCAGGCGCGCAGCTCGGCGTAGTCGAGCGCGGCCGTGAGCGTCTCCAGGTCGCGCATCAGCCGCTCGGTACGCTCGTGGCCGAAGGCGTCGGCGATGAGCCGGTGGTGCTCGGCCACCGCGCCGTCGGTGCGGGCCAGCAGCTCGGCCCCCCGGTCGGAGACGAACACCGCCACCCGCCGCCGGTCGCCCTTCGACGGCCCCCGGTAGACCAGCGCCCGGTCGATGAGCCGGTCCACCGCCTTGGTCAGCGTCGGATGCGGCATCAGCACGGCCTCGGCCAGCTCGCCCATGGAATGCCCGCGGCCCTCGGCCAGCGCCCGCAGGATGCGCCACTGCTCGACGGTGACGTCCTCGCCGGCCAGCACGGCGGCGAGGCCGCGGGTGACGCTCCGCTCCGCACAGCTCAGCAGGTAGGCGAGTGAGGACCCGAGACCGGAGTCGTTCATGGAGAAGGTCCTTTCTTAGGGGAGCTATTCCGGAGGATACTCGTCGGCGTGGCGGCGGTCGTCGATCCCTTAGAAGCGCGGCTCCTTCCCTCCGACTCGCTCAGGATCGGCCTGGTCGTGCCGGTGTCCGGGGTGCTCGGGCTGGTGGGCCCCTGCGCGATCAACTGCGCCGTGCTGGCCGCCGAGGAGCTCAACGCGGCCGGCGGGGTGCTCGGCAGGCCGCTGGAGCTGGTCCTGGTGGACGGCGGCCGGCCGGGCCGCGAGGTGGCCGCCGAGGTCGCCGGGCTGGTCGCCTCGGGCACGGTCCAGGCGGTCGCCGGGACACACGCCAGCGACGTGCGGGTGGAGGTGGTGGCGGCGCTCGCCGGGCGGGTGCCGTTCGTGTACGCGCCCCCGTACGAGGGCGGCGGCCACGCCCCCGGCGTCTACTTCCTGGGCGAGACCCCGCGCCGCCAGCTCGAACCGGCCATCGACTGGCTGATCCGCACCCGCCGGGCCCGCCGCTGGTTCCTGCTGGGCAACGACTACGTCTGGCCCCGGCTGGTGCACGCGGCCGCCCGCGCCCGCCTGCGCGCGGCCGGGGCGAGCGTCGTCGGCGAGGGCCTCGCCGGCTACGGGCAGGCGACGCGCTGGCTGGACCGGGTGGCCGGCGCCCGGCCTGACGCGATCCTGCTCACGCTGATCGGCAGCGACCTGGTGGCCTTCAACCGGGCGTACGCCGCCGCCGGGCTGGGCGCGGCCCGGCTCTGCGGGGCGCTGGAGGAGCATGGCCTGCTCGGCATCGGCGGCGACGGCACCGGCGAGCTGTACGCGTCCATGGGCTACTTCCGCGACCTCACGACCGAGCCGGCACTGGACTTCGCCGAGCGGTACGCGGCCCGCTTCGGCCCCGACGCCCCCATGCTCAACGCGCACGGCCACGGCTGCTACGAAGCGATCGCCATGCTGGCGGCGCTGTGCGGGCGGGCGGGCTCGCTGGCGGTGCCCGCCCTGGACGCGGTGGCCGAGGGCGCCACGATCACCAGCGGGCGGGGCCGGCTCACGCTGCGGGACCGGCAGGTGGCCCACCCGGTCCACCTCGCCCGCGCGGACGGCCTTCAATTCTTTCTGGAGAAACCTTTTCTCTAGAAAGCTTTGGCTCTAAGGTGCCAATCGCCCCCCTGACGCAGCTTAGGAGCCACGTCCATGAGCACCGTCGAGCAGTTCGGCTATCGCCAGGAACTACAGCGGTCCCTGGGTTTCGCCGACCTCATGATCTACGGCCTGATCTTCATGGTGCCGATCGCGCCGTTCGGCATCTTCGGCAACGTCTTCGCCGTCTCGCACGGGATGGTCGCGCTGGCGTACCTCATCGGCCTGGTGGCGATGGCGTTCACCGCGCTGTCGTACGCGCAGATGGCCCGCGCCTTCCCGATGGCCGGGTCCGTCTACACCTACGCCGGGCGCGGCATCGGCGCGCCGGTCGGGTTCATCGCCGGATGGGCGATCCTGCTCGACTACGTGCTCGTGCCTGCCCTGCTCTACCTGGTGGCGAGCGTGGCCATGAACTCGTTCGTGCCCGCCGTCCCCGTCGTGGGCTGGCTGGTGGCGTTCGTGGTGCTCAACACCGTCGTCAACTACCTCGGCATCCAGATGACCGCCAGGATCACCCGGATCATGCTGGCCGCCGAGCTGGCCGTGCTGGCGATCTTCCTGGTGGTCGGCGGCGTCGCCCTGGCGCAGGGCAAGGCGCAGACCGGCGCGCTCACGCCGCTGTTCGACTCCGCCGGGTTCAGCTGGAGCGTGGTGCTGGCCGCGGCGTCGGTCGCGGTGCTGTCGTTCCTCGGCTTCGACGGCATCTCGACGCTCGCCGAGGAGAACCGCGAGGACGCCCGCAGGCTCGGCCGGTCCATGCTGGCCGCCCTCGCCGTCGCCGCCGTGCTCTTCGTGGTGCAGACGTGGGTGGCCGCGCTGCTCACCCCCGGCCGGGCCGACCTCATCGCGAACGGCGACGAGGCCGGCAACGCCTTCTACGACACCGCCGAGTTCGCCGGCGGGCCCTGGCTGGCGGTGCTCACCGCCGTGGCCACCGCCGTCGCGTGGGGCTTCGCCAACTCGCTGGTCGCGCAGGCGGCCACCTCGCGGCTGCTGTTCGCGATGGGCCGGGACCGGATGCTGCCGTCGTTCCTCGCCAAGGTGCATCCCAAGCACAAGGTGCCGGTCAACGCCACGCTCGTGGTGGCCGCGATCTCGCTCGTCCTCGGCATCTTCATGAGCACCCGGGACAACGGCATCGGGGAGCTGGCCTCGCTGGTCAACTTCGGCGCCATGTTCGCGTTCCTGGTGCTGCACGTCTCCGTCGTGGTCCACTACCTGATCAGGAAGCGCAGCGGTAACCTGCTGGCGCACCTGGTCGTGCCCGTGGTCGGCTTCCTCGTGCTGGCCGCCGTCGTCATCAACCAGAACGTCGCGGCCCAGTGGGTCGGCGGCCTGTGGCTGCTGCTCGGCCTGGTCGTGCTCGGCATCACCTATCTGGCGGGCCGCCGGCCCGAGCTTCCCAAGGAGGTCGTGTGAACGTCGTTTCCTACCGCCCGAAGCCCGAGGAGCTCAGCTACACCTTCGGCGGCCGGCCGCCGGTCGGCAAGGTGCGCCCGGGCACGATCCTCGAGATCTTCACCGAGGACTGCTTCGGCGGCCTGGTGCGGACGGTGGACGACCTGCCGTCGCGGGTGTGCGAGTTCCCCTACCTCAACCCGGTGACCGGGCCGTTCCACGTGGAGGGGGCCGAGCCCGGCGACACGCTGGCGCTGCACTTCGTACGCATCACCCCGGCGCGGGACTGGGCGGTGTCCACGACGTTCCCCCACTTCGGCGCGCTGACCGGCACCCACACCACGGCCATGCTCCAGCCGCCGCTCGAGGAGCGCGTCTGGCGCTACGACCTCGACCTCGACAAGGGCGTGGCCGTCTACCACGCCCGCTCCAGCGACTTCAGCGTGGAGCTGCCGCTCGACCCCATGCACGGCACGGTCGGCGTCGCCCCCGGCGCGAACGAGGCCCGCATGACCATCACCCCCGACGCGCACGGCGGCAACATGGACACCCCCGAGCTGCGCGCGGGCGTCACCGTCTACCTGGGCGTCAACGTCGAGGGCGGCCTGTTCGCGATCGGCGACGGGCACGCCAGGCAGGGCCACGGCGAGGTGTGCGGCACCGCGGTCGAGTCCGCCATGAACACCGTGGTCGCGGTCGAGCTGATCAAGGGCGTGGCCACGCCGTGGCCGCGGCTGGAGGACGACCTGCACCTGATGTCCACGGGCTCGGCCCGGCCGCTGGAGGACGCCTACCGGATCAGCCAGCACGACCTGGTCACCTGGGCCGCCGAGCTGACCGGGCTCGACACCCTGGACGCCTACCAGCTCGTCAGCCAGGCCGGGGAGGCGCCGGTGGGCAACGTGTGCGACACCAACTACACGATGGTGGCCAAGCTGCCCAAGGCGTACCTCGGCGGGCCGGGCGTCTACGAGTCCGCGCACCAGCGGCTGCGCGCGCTCGGTTCCCAGTACACGAGTTAGTAAACCCGGATGTCGCAGGTCGGGGCGCTGATCATCTTCTGCTACCTGTTGGAGGGTGCTCAGGTTGGTGCTGTCCCTGCTCCTGCTCGATCCAAGCGCCGTCATCGAGGTGTCCCAACGCAACATCCCCGCTCCGCGCGTGCTCACCCCCGACGGCGACCGCCTCGGCTACGCCCCTGTGCCGCGCCCCTTCACCGGGGCGCGGCAGCTCACCGGCGTGCTGGTCGGGCGTGACGCGGCGACCGGCCAGGACATCATGTGCGGCGGCACCGTGATCGGCTCGCGCAGCCGCAGCCTGGTGCTGACGGCCGCGCACTGCATCTACCACCAGGGGCGGCAGCTCGGGCGGCTGGCCTTCCTGCCCGGCTACGACCGGGGGCAGGCGCGGCACGGCGTGTGGCCGGTGGTGCGCTCGTGGGTGCCGGCGCGGTGGCGGAACCGGCCGTACTCGACGGAGCTGCTGCCGTACGACGTGGGGCTGGTCGGCGTCGAACGGGGGGCCCGCCCGCTGGAGGCGGTCACCGGGCGCGGCCTCACGGCCATGCCGACCACCCGCGGCACCGCGCTGCGCGGCCTGGAGCTGCTGGGCTACCCGGCCGGCAAGGGCTATCCGGGAGTGCGGCTGCACCGGTGCCTGGGCGACACGACCGAGGGCGTCTCCGAGGGGCCGGGGCTCATGGTCACCCGCAACTGCCACGCCGCCGCGGGCGGCAGCGGCGGGCCCGCGCTGTACGGCGGCGCGGTCGCGGGCGTGGTGTCGTCGTCGAGCCCGCTGAGCGACGCCAAGGGCTACACGGTGCTGACCCGGCTGGGCGGCCGGCCCTTCGAGCGGATGCTGGCGAGGGCCGACCGGGAGATGCGCGCCGAACGCCGTGACTGACCTCAGCCTGCCTGCGTGACGATCCGCTCGCACAGGGCGTGGGTGGCGAGGGCGTCGCCCGCGTCCAGCACCCGGCCCTCGCGGACCGCGTCCAGGAACTCCACGCAGACCTGCTCGATGCCGCGCTGGCGGGACACCGGCACCCAGTCGGGCCGCCGCGTGAGCGTCTCGCCGCCGCGGTAGTCGACCACGTCGCCGAGGTTGACCACCCGCCGCTTGACGCCGTCGCCCATGACCTCGCAGGACTCCTCGCTCGCGCCGCTCACCCTGTTCATGATCCCGAGGGCGGTGCAGCCGTCGCCGGACAGCTCCAGCACGATGTGCTCGATGCGGCCGTCCCTGACCCTGGTCCTGATCGTGGTGTCCGTGACCGGGCCGGGCAGCAGGAACCTCAGCGTGTCGGCGACGTGGATGAAGTCGTCGAAGACGGCCCTGCGCGGGTCGTCGGGGTGGTTCTCCCTGTTCTTCTCCATGACGACCAGGTGCCGGGGCAGCGCGGCGAGCGCGGCGTAGCCGGGGGCGCGGCGGCGGTTGAAGCCGACCATGAGCGACCTGCCCTCGGCCCGCGCCAGGCGCACCAGGCGCTCCGACTCGGCCAGCGTGTACGCGATCGGCTTGTCGACGTAGACGTGCACTCCGGCGGCCAGCAGCGGCTCGACGATCTCCGGATGGGCCTCGGTGGCCGCGTGCACGAACGCCGCCTCCACCCCCGCCTTGATGACCTCGTCCACGCTGGTGGACCGGTGGGCGACGCGGTAGGCGTCGCCGAGCCGGTCCAGCCGGGCGGTGTTGCGGGTGCACAGGTGCAGGTCGAGGCCGGGCTGGGCGGCGAGCACGGGCAGGTAGGCCTTCTCCGCGATGTCGCCCAGGCCGATGATTGCTGTCTTCACGCGTCGAGCGTAGCCTTCAGCGCCTCGTCGACCGGGGTGGGCGCGACGCCGAACGTCCGCTGGAAGGCCGTGGAGTCCAGCACGTACGGCGCGGTGAACTGGTGGCGTACGTGCCCCAGCTCCCCCATCATCGGCGAGAACAGCCCGGCCACCCGCAGCAGCGGCCACGGGATCTGGACGAGCCGCGGCGCGGGCCTGCCGAGCAGGGCGGCCATCCGCTCCCCCATCTGCCGGAAGGTCAGCGGCTCGGCGGTCGGCACGTGCCAGGGCCGGCCCCAGGCCCGCTCGTCGCCCCCGGCCACGATGAGCGCGTCGGCCACGTCCGGCAGGTACGTCCACGCGTGCGGCATGTCGGCCGGCCAGATGATCGGAACGGCCTTGCCGGCGCGCAGCGGCTTGAGGAAGCGGTCGCCGAGGTAGGACTGGTCGGTGGCGCCGGGGCCGTAGTAGTCGGAGCCGCGCACCTCGGTGACCCTGATCCGGCCGGCCCGGTGGGCGGCGAGGGCGTCCTCCCACATTCTGGCGCGTACCCGGAACTTGGGGTCGGTGGAGGCGAGCGGCAGGTCCTCGGTCATCGGGCCGGCGACCGGGCCGTAGGGGTAGAGGTTGCCGAGCATCACGTACACGGCGCCGCTCGCCTCGGCGGCGGCCAGGAACGACGCGGCCATCGGCGGCCAGTCGGTCAGCCAGCGGTGGTAGGCGGGGTTGACGCAGTTGTAGAGGACGTCCGCCCCCTGGGCGACCTGGACGAGCCTGGCCTGGTCGGCGATGTCGGCCGCGACCTTGACCGCGCCCCGCGGGCCGCGGCCGGAGCGGGTGACGACGACGACCTCGTGCCCCTGGTCGAGGAGCTTGGCGGCCAGATGGCCGCCGACCTGGCCGGATCCGACGACGACGTGCTTACCCATGATCAAACCTGCTTCCAGACGAGACGGAGGACGGCGTTCAGAACGAAGAGGACGGCGAGGACGGCCGCGGGGGTCGCGGCGCCGGCGGCGTAGAACGCGAGCGCGCCGCCGCCGAACCAGACGATCTCCAGGGCGGCGCGGGCCAGACCCGTGAGCGGGTAGACGGCGTTCGCGCCGCCGTTCGCGCCGAACAGCGCCCACGCCGTGATGAACAGCGCCGGCGCGCCGAGCCCGGCCAGCAGCTTCAGAGCCCAGTTCGGGCTGACCGTGAAGCCCCAGTAGCCGGCGCCGAACAGCACGGCCAGCTCCAGGAAGAACATCAGGGCGGCGTTGGCGTGCTTGGCGAGGGTGAGCATCGGGGACTCCAGCGGTTGTTACTGCCGTTCGCTTACGAGAGCAATGCTCTCTCAAAAGAGCGATGTTCGTCAAGAGCAGTGCTCTCGTTTTTTCGCACCGCTCTGATAACCTGCCGTCATGACCGCAAGCCGCACCGCCAGAGAACGTGTCCGGGCCGAGCTCACCAGGGAGATCACCGACATCGCGCGCCGCCAGCTCGCCACCGAGGGCGCGGGCGGGCTGTCGCTGCGCGCGGTGGCACGGGAGATGGGCATGGTCTCCTCGGCCATCTACCGCTACTTCCCGAGCCGCGACGACCTGCTGACCGCCCTCATCATCGACGGCTACAACGCGCTCGGCGAGGCCGTCGAGCAGGGCGAGGCCGCCTGCCCCCGGGAGAACCACCTGGGGCGGTGGCTGGCCGCCTGCCACGCGGTGCGGGACTGGGCGCTCGCACACCCCCACGAGTACGCCCTGCTCTACGGCTCCCCCGTGCCCGGCTACCACGCCCCTCAGGACACCGTCGCGGCCCGGGCGCGGGACGTCACCGTGCTCGGCGGGCTCATCGCCGACGCCTGGCGGGCCGGGGCCGTGCACCTGCCAGACCGCCTGCCCGCGCCGCCACCCGAGCTGGCCTCGCAGGCGGGGGCGTTCCGCCAGTTGATGCCCGGCGTGCCGGACGACGTCCTGTGGACGGCCGCCTCGGCGTGGACGGCGCTGTACGGGTGGGTCAACTTCGAGGTGTTCGGCCAGTTCAACAACGTCATCGACGACCGCCGCGCCGCCTTCGACCACGCCATGCGCCTCACCGCCACCACCATGGGCCTCACCCCTGTGTGAGCAGCGGCAGGGGATGGGTGGCCCTCACCCTCTCTCAAAGAGCGGCACCAGCACTTCGTCCACGATCTGCACCACCAGTTCGTCGGGGATGGGGGTGCCGTTGAAGAGGAAGTGGTGCCGCAGCAGCGCATGCCCCGCATCCAGCCGCCTGGGGGTGACCACGCCCGGATCGACCTCCCCCCGCTCGACCGCCCGCCGCACCACCTCCTCCATGGCCTTCCTGCCCATCCCCTGCGACGTCCTGCGCATCGCGCCGAGCTGCGAGCCACTGCTCAGCGCCTCCCCGAGGAGCCCGCGCAGCGCCTCCCCCGCCGGCCCCGACAGGGCGCGCGCGGCCTGACCGAGCATGGCGATCAGGTCGCCGCGCAGCTCCCCGGTGTCGGGGACCGACTCGGGCGTGGGCAGGACGGTCCGCACGGCCTCGGCCACCAGCTCCAGGCGTGACGGCCAGCGCCGGTAGAGCGACGCCTTGCCGGCCTTCGCCCGCTCGGCCACCCGTTCCATGGTGAGCCCGGCATAGCCGCTCTCGGCCAGCTCGTCGAGCGTCGCCCGATGGATCGCGGCGTCGAGCGCCTCTCCTCTCCGGCGGGGCAGCTTGCGGTGGTCGGTGACCATGGCAGCCATCCTAGGCAGCGGGGACGACCGTGCCCGCGTCGCCGTTCACGGTCACGACCTGGCCGTCCTCCAGCGCGGACGTCCCGGTGCCCGTGCCCATGACGGCGGGGATGCCGTACTCCCGCGCCACGATCGCCGCGTGCGAGGCCGTCCCTCCGCTGTCCACGACCACGGCCGCGGCCCGCTGGAACAGCGGCGTCCACGACGGGTTCGTGTAGGGGCAGACGAGCACGTCGCCCGCCGCCAGCCGGCCGAACTCGGCGGGTTCCCTGATCACCTTCACCGGTCCGGTGGCGGTGCCCGCGCTCGCCGGGGCTCCGGTCACCAGCGCGTCCCCGTCCACCGCCGCGGGAGGGAAGACGGCGGCGGGGTCGATGAGGCGTATGCCGGCCAGCTCCTCCCGCTTCGCCGCCCGCGCCCGCGCGAGCTCGCGCAGCCGGGCCCCGTCAGGACCGGTCAGCGCGGCCTCGCCGCCGATCGCCTCCAGCTCCTCCAGCCGCAGGTGGAAGACGTCCTCGGGGCGGTCGAGCAGGCCCGCCGCGCACAGCCGCCGGCCCAGCTCGACGAGCGAGCGGCGCAGGACGGGCTGCGGCAACGTGAAGAAGAAGTGACTGTCCTCGCGGAAGGCGATCCCGGCGCGGGCGGCGGTCACCCAGCGCCGCATCCGCTCCCGCCGCCCGGGGGCGCGCAGGAGCGGGTGGCCGAGCAGCCGGTCGAGGGCGTCGCCCGGTTCCCCGGCCGCCGGCGCGGGGTGCGCGGCCAGCATCCTGACCAGGCCGAGCACGGTCTCCGGCGCGTCCGCCCAGGTGGGCGGGGTGACGAGGATGGGGCTGGCGGTCTCACGGTGGCCGTACTCGCGCAGGAACTCCTCGAACGCGGCCAGGAACTCGGCGGGCTTCGGGTCGGCGTCGAGCGCGCCGGTGCGGACGGCCACCTCGGCCAGCCGTTCCAGCGCCCGGTTGGTCTCGCTCGTCCGGGTGACCGCGCCGGCCAGCAGGCCCGGGAAGAGCGGGCCCCGGCGCAGCAGCTTGACGGCCACCAGCAGGCGCAGCAGCGCGAGCCCGGTGCCCGGCAGGTAGTCGATGCGCAGATCCGCCACCGGGGCGACCAGGTCGAGCGCCCTCCTGGGCACGCGGATCAGCTCCTCCCACGGCAGCGCCCCGAGGTCCAGGGCGGCCAGGTCGCGCGCCGCAGCCAGGTAGCCAGTGAAACGGCGGTCCTCCGTCCAGCGGGCGGGGTCGTACCGCCTGGCCTTGGCCGCGAGACGGAACGGCGCGGTCAGCGCCCTGGCCGTCGGGCGCGGCGCCGGCGGGACGAGCGCGACGACGACGCCGTCCTCCTCGCGCAGGAACCCCTCGAACCCGCCCCGGATCCCGAACGCGCCGGTCACCTTGCCCATCAGCCCCGCCGGCCCGTACGGCAGCCAGGTCGTCATGTCGATCGGGTACGGCCGGACCGGCAGGTATTCCATCAGGATGCCGGTGAGCCGGCGCCGCACCGGGTTGAGCCGGCCGGGCGGGGGCGGCGGCAGGGCCGTCATGGGCCGGGCCTGGAGCAGGTGGAGGCGGCCGGCGGCGTAGGCCCACTCGATGTCCTGGGGGCGGCCGTAGTGGGCGGCGACCCTGCGGGCGAGCCCGGCCAGCTCCGCCACGACCGCGTCCGGCAGCCGTGCCGTCCCGTCCTCGGGGCGGGTCTCGTGGACGACGCCGCCGCCGGGAGCACTGCGGACGACGACCTCGCCCCGGCCGGGCCGGTAGGTGATGCGGTCCTGACGGTCCACCTCGTAGTGGTCGGGTGTGACCAGGCCCGACACGACGGCCTCCCCGAGACCGGCGCCGGCGTCGACGACGATCCGCTCCCGGTCGCCGGTGACCGGGTCGGCGGTGAACAGGACGCCCGCCGTTTCCGCCTCGACCATGCGCTGCACGACCACGGCGATGCTCACCCCGGCGTCGTCGATGCCGAGCCTGGCGCGGTAGGCGACGGCCCGTTCGGTGTGGAGCGAGCCCCAGCAGCGGCGTACCGCGTCGAGCAGGGCCTGCTCGCCCACCACGTTGAGGTAGGTGTCCTGCTGCCCGGCGAACGCGGCTCCCGGCAGGTCCTCGGCGGTCGCGCTCGATCGTACGGCGACCGGCCCGGCGCCGAGCGCCTCGTACGCGCCGGCGATCTCCCGCCGCAGCTCGCCGGGCAGCTCGCCGTCCCGGCCCGCGAGTCGTAGGCGTGCGTGGTGACGACGAAGCCGGGCGGCACAGGGAAACCGTTCCTGATCAGTTCGCCCAGGTTTGCGCCCTTGCCTCCGGCCAGGGGCAGGTCGGCGCGGCCGACGGCGTCCAGGGGCGCGACGAGTCTCACGTGTTCTCCTTCAAGGGGATGTCATCGGCGTGCGCCGTGGTGCGGAGCGGGCGCGCCGGCAGCGCCAGCGCCAGCCCGAACGCCACGACCAGCAGCGGTGCCATGGCCCCGAACACCGGGGGCACGGCCGTCGCGAACGACTCGCGCACGCCGTCGGACAGCGCGGCCGGGGTCTCGGTGGCGGAGATCCCGGACCGCAGGGTGATGAAGGCGCCCACGACCGCGACCCCGGCCGACGCCCCGATCTGCCGGACGAACGTGACCGACGAGGTGGCCGTGCCGAGGTCGCCGTACGGGACGGCGTTCTGCGCGGCCAGCAGCATGACCTGCATGACCAGGCCGACCCCGAGCCCGGTGACCAGCATGGACGCGGCCAGCGCGGGCGGCGAGCCGGCCGTGAGCCCGACGAGCGCGAGCCCGGCCGCCGCGACGGCGGTCCCGGCGACGGGGAACGGTTTGTACCGGCCGGTCCTGGTGATCAGCCGCCCGGACACGATCGTGGCGGCCAGCACGCCGCCCATGAGCGCGGTCACCAGCAGCCCGGCCTGGGTGGCGCCGGCGCGGTGCGCGATCTGGAGGTAGGCCGGCATGTACGTGATCGTCCCGAACAGCGCGAACCCGATGAGCAGGCTGATCGCCACGGGCACGGCGAAGGCCCGCTCACGGAAGAGCCGCAGCGGCATGATGGGGTCGGCCGCGTACCGGGCGCTGACCAGCCAGCTGGCCAGCCCGCCCGCGGCCACCAGCAGATACACCGGCTCACGGGTCTGCCCGACCAGCACCACGCCCACGACGAGGGCGCCCAGCGCGAGTGCCCCGGCCACGTCGAGGGGCCGCCGCCCGCCCTCCGGCCGCGGCAGCCGCAGCGCCACGGTGAGCAGGACCAGCGCCAGCAGCCCGAGCGGCGGGTAGATCGCGAAGATCCACCGCCAGCTCACCCGGTCGATGAGAAACCCGCCGATCAGCGGACCGCCGACGGCGGCCACGACGTACGCCGAGCCGAAGTAGCCGAGGAAGCGCCCCCGCTCGCGCGGACTGACCAGCTCGCCGATGGCCGCCTGGGCGCCGATCATCAGCCCGCCGCCGCCCAGCCCCTGCACCACCCGGAACACGATGAGCTGCGGCATCGACGTGGCGAGCGCGCACAGGACGGCCCCGGTCACGAACACGACGACGGCGGCCTGCAGCGTCGGCTTGCGGCCGTAGCGGTCGCCGAGCTTGCCATAGACCGGCATGGCGACGGTGGCGGCGACGAGGTAGGCGGTGACGACGCCGGGCATCTGGTCGAGCCCGCCGAGGTCACCGGCCACGACGGGCAGCGCGGGAGCCATGATCGTCTGATCGAGCGCCGCGAGCAGCATGGCCAGGATCAGCCCGGTCACCACCAACCCCATGACGCCTCCCTTAGTGAACGAACCGTTCTCTAGAGAGAGTAGATCTGCCGTCGCCCGAATTCAACACCTCATGAATATCCGCTCCCGTCGCACTCGGCGGCGATGAGTTGCGGAAGGCCGGCCGGTCCAACTCCGGAGGACGACGTTCAGGAGGTACCGATGGGTGCGGTGGTGCTGCACAAGAGCATGTCGCTGGACGGCTTCGTCGCCGGTCCGGATGTCGGAGCGGAGCATCCCATGGGCAGGGGCGGCACGCGGCTGCACGAGTGGATGTTCACCGACCGGCCCGACCCGCGCGACAAGGAGGTCCTCGCCGCGACGACCGCTTCGGTGGGTGCGGTCGTGGTCGGCAGGCGTACGTTCGACGTCGGCCTGCCGCACTGGCAGGACACCCCTTATCCGGCGCCGACCTTCGTCCTCACCCACCGGACCCGCGACCGGCTCGTCATGAGCAGCGCGACGTTCACCTTCGTCGCCGACGGCATCGAGGCCGCACTGACGGCCGCCCAGAACGTGGCCGGCGACAAGGACGTGATCGTGATGGGCGCCCGGACAGGACGACAGTTCCTGCGCGCCGGACTGCTGGACGAACTGCTGATCAACCTGGTGCCGGTCGTGCTGGGCTCCGGAATCCGGCTGCTGGACGACCTCGCGCCCATCGAGTTGACCCGCACGCAGGTGATCGCCTCCGACACGGTCACGCACCTGCGGTTCCGCGTCGTGAAGTAATCACCCGCGGCACGGAGAGCGCGGGCTTGCCCGACTGGATCGAGCCGATAACCCTCGGCTCCGCGTCAACCTTTGGCTACATTGTGTAGCCGATTGACTTCACGACGCCATCAACCGTTTCGACACAAGTCCTGTCGGAACGGCGGTGACCCCCCAGGAGGTCAGATGCCAAAGGAAAGCGAGCTATGCCCCTCTGACTCGCCGACCGCGCTCTTCGGCTTCGAACTGCGGCGCCATCGAAAGGCCCGAGGCTGGTCCCAGATCCGCCTGTCGAAGGCGGTGCCCTACTCCGTCGGAACGATCAGCATGATCGAGACGGCCAGGCGGTCACCGACCGAGGAGTTCGCCCGCCACTGCGACGAGGCGCTGGAAGCGGAAGGCGCGCTGATGCGGCTCTGGCCGATGGTCAGCCACGCATGGGCCCCTCCATGGTTCCGGCCCTGGCTCGACGCGGAGGCCACCGCGGAGGCGATCCGGACATGGGAGCCGCTGATCGTTCCCGGCCTGCTCCAGACCGAGGACTACGCGCGAGCGATACTGAGCGGTGAGCCCGGCGTGACGACCCAGGAGATCGAGGAACACCTCACCGCGCGCATGGAGCGCCAATCCATCCTCCGGCGGCCCAAGCCCCCGATGCTCTGGGCGGTCCTCGACGAGGGAGTCCTGCACCGCCCAATCGGCGGCCACGCGGTGATGGCCGCACAACTCGCGCACCTCGCCGAACTCGGCACGGCACCGCGGATCACCATCCAGATTCTTCCGCTCAGCGCGCGTTCCACGACGGGGCTGCTCGGCGGCTTCGCCATCAGCCAGGCACACGGAACCCCTGACATGGCGTACGTCGAGGCCGCTTCCGACGCCCAGGTGACCGATTGGCCAGAAAGCGTCAGGATCCTGGCATTCAGGTACGAAGGGATCCGCTCCGAAGCTCTGTCTCAACGGGAATCCATCAGATTGATCGAGGAGACGATGCAACGATGGACGAGCTGACCCAGGAACTCCGCGCAGCCACGTGGACCAAGTCTTCTCACTCGGGCAGCAACGGCGGCAACTGCGTCGAGATCGCCACCCTCTCCGGGGGACACCGCGGCGTCCGCGACAGCAAGAACCCCACCGGCCCGGCCCTGCTCTTCACCCCGGGCGAATGGGACGCCTTCGTCCACGGGGTGAAGGACGGTGAGTTCGACTAGCCGCGACGAACGATCACCCGAGAAGGTCCTCAGGACCTTCTCGGAGTCTCGTCCCTTGCAGTTTCAGCGGGAGGCGCGGTTGACCGCCGAGATGATGGCCTTGAGCGAGGCGGTGGTGGTGTTGGCGTCGATGCCGACGCCCCACAGCACCTCGCCGTTGACGTCGCACTCCAGGTAGGAGGCGGCCTTGGCGTCGCTGCCCGAGCTCATGGCGTGCTCCGAGTAGTCGAGCACCCGTACGTCGATGCCGACGCCGCCGAGCGCGTCGATGAAGGCCGAGATCGGGCCGTTGCCGGTGCCGCCGACCTCGCGGATCTCGCCGTCGAGGCGGATGTCGGCGCTGATGCGGTCCTTGTCGTCGACCGTGGACTCGCTGCGGTGCGCCATCAGGCTCAGCCGGCCCCAGCGGTTGGCGGGGTTGGGGAGGTATTCGTCGCGGAAGATCTCGTACATCTCCGCGGGGCTGACCTCGCCGCCCTCGCTGTCGGTGCGGGCCTGCACGACCTTGGAGAACTCGATCTGCAGCCGGCGCGGCAGGTCGAGCTGGTGGTCGGACTTCATGATGTAGGCCACGCCGCCCTTGCCGGACTGGCTGTTGACCCGGATCACGGCCTCGTACGTGCGCCCGATGTCCTTCGGGTCGATCGGCAGGTAGGGGACCGCCCACGCGAAGTCGTCCACCGGCGTCCCGGCGGCCGCGGCGTCGCGCTCCAGGTGCTCGAAGCCCTTCTTGATGGCGTCCTGGTGGGAGCCGGAGAAGGCGGTGTAGACCAGCTCGCCGCCCCACGGGTGGCGCGGGTGCACGGGAAGCTGGTTGCAGTATTCGGTGACGCGGCGGATCTCGTCGATGTCGCTGAAGTCGATCTCGGGGTCGACGCCCTGGGAGAACAGGTTCATGCCGAGCGTGACCAGGCAGACGTTGCCGGTGCGCTCGCCGTTGCCGAACAGGCAGCCCTCGATGCGGTCGGCGCCGGCCATGTAGCCGAGCTCGGCGGCGGCGACGGCGGTGCCGCGGTCGTTGTGCGGGTGCAGCGACAGCACGATCGAGTCGCGGTGGCGCAGGTTGCGGCTCATCCACTCGATCTGGTCGGCGTAGACGTTGGGGGTGGCCATCTCGACCGTGGCGGGCAGGTTGATGATGACCTTGCGGTCGGGGGTGGGCTGCCACACCTCGTTGACGGCGTCGCAGACCTCGACGGCGTACTCCAGCTCGGTGCCGGTGAACGACTCCGGGGAGTACTCGAAGAAGACTTCCACGTCGCTCGCGTCGGCGAGCTTCTTCACCAGCTTGGCGCCCTCGACGGCGATCGCGGTGATGCCCTCCTTGTCCTGGCCGAAGACGACCCGGCGCTGCAGGGTGGAGGTGGAGTTGTAGAGGTGGACGATGGCCTGCTTGGCGCCCTCCAGCGACTCGAAGGTGCGCTCGATGAGCTCGGGCCTCGCCTGGGTCAGCACCTGGATGACGACGTCATCGGGGATGCGGCCCTCTTCGATGATCTGCCGGACGAAGTCGAAGTCGGTCTGCGAGGCGGCGGGGAAGCCGACCTCGATCTCCTTGTAGCCCAGGCGTACCAGCAGCTCGAACATCTGGAGCTTGCGGTGGGAGTCCATCGGGTCGATCAGCGCCTGGTTGCCGTCGCGCAGGTCCACCGCGCACCAGCGGGGCGCCTTGGTGATGACCTTGTCGGGCCAGGTGCGATCGGTCAGCCGGACCGGCTGGAACGGCTGGTAGCGATGGATCGGCATCCGGCTGGGCTGCTGAGCGGTCATGGTCGTTGCTCCTCGTCGGGCGGTTCGGAAAGGAAGCGGCCGACGCGCATGACTGGCTCCGCGGCGAGGGAGCCGGCCTTAAAGGCCCCCGCCGCGGCAGCTAAGAAGGAGCCCGCGCAGCATGTCTTGCACGCTATCAGACGTCTCGGTATGCGCCGTGCGTTATCTCAGATCGCGAGAAACGTCGTGTCGGAGCTCACTCCCCCATGAGCGCGCCTCCGCCCGTCCGCGCTATGGGGGCCCGGACTAGAGTTTTCGCATGAGTGATGACGAGATTCTGACGAGGATCAGCGCCCTGGTCGACGAGGAGCACCAGTTGCGCGAGAAGCTCTCGAACGGCGAGGTGACGACGGACGACGAGCACAACCGCGTCAAGGAGCTGGAGACGGCGCTCGACCAGTGCTGGGACCTGCTGAGGCAGCGCCGGGCCCGGCGCGGCGCGGGCGAGGACCCTGACGAGGCCGCGGTCCGCCCGGCCGGCCAGGTGGAGAACTACCGCCAGTAGCCGCGCGGAAATCGGTGGCCGGAGCCGCCCGGGGTGCGCTTTGCTGACCGGATGAGCATCCAGCGGGTCGATCTCGGCCAGGACGAAGGCATGGTCGCGGGCCTGTACGACGCGTTCGCGGCGGCCAACACCGACGACCCGGGCCCCCTGCTCGCCCTGCCCCGCTTCCGCGTGAGCTTCGGCGCCGAACGGCCGGGCCAGGGCGTGGAGATGTGGGTGGCGGCCGAGGGCGGGAAGGTCATCGGCGGCTACAGCCTGGGGCTGCCGCGCCTCGACAACACGCACACCGCGTCGGTGTTCCCGCTGGTGGTGCGGCCCGAGCGGCGCGGGCGCGGACTGGGCGCCGCGCTGTTCGAGCACGCCGTGGACCGGGCCCGCGCGCACGGCCGCCGGCTGCTGCTCACCGAGACGCCGGCCACGGGAACGGCCGCGCGGTTCGCGCGGGCGCACGGCATGACGCCCTCGACCACCGAGGCGCGCCGCACGCTCGATCTGCGCGCGGCCGACCCGGCGGCGCTGGAGGCGCTGAGGCCCGCGGTCGAGGGTTACACGCTCCACCAGTGGGTGGGCCCGGCGGGGCCGGAGCTCCTGGACGACCTCGCCGCCCTGTTCGACGGCATGAACGACGCGCCGCGCGACGCCGGCGTCGAGGCGAGCCACTACGACGCCGAGCGGGCCGGCGAGCGCGAGCGGAGCTTCGCCGAGGCGGGCCAGATCTGCTACACGACGATCGCCCGCCGCGTCGCCGACGGCGCGCCCGCCGCCTTCACCCGCATCGTCATCAAGGCCGACCGCTCCGACGGCTGGGCGAACCAGGCGGACACGGTGGTGCTGCGCCCGCACCGAGGCCGCCGCCTGGGCCTGCTCGTCAAGCTCGCCAACCTGCTGTGGCTGCGCGAGAGCGAGCCGCACCTCGACCGCGTCATCACCTGGAACGCCACCACGAACGCCCACATGCTGGCCATCAACGAGGCCATGGGCTTCCGGCTGTTCGACGAGTGGCACACCTGGCGGCTTGAGCTGTGACCCTCCCCAGGCACCGGCGGGCGGGTTACCCTGACCGTTTATGACCTTGGACGCGCTGCGCGACGGGGATCCACGCCAGGCCGGGCCCTACACCCTGCTGGGCCGGCTGGGCGAGGGCGGCATGGGGATCGTCTACCTCGGGCGGGCGCCGGACGGCGCCCGGGTGGCGGTCAAGCTGATCAACGCGCGGATGAGCGCGGACCCGGAGTTCCGGCGCCGCTTCGCCAGGGAGGTCGCCGCGGCGCGGCGGGTCGCCCGCTTCTGCACCGCCCCGGTCCTCGACGCCGACGTGGACGGCGACCCCGCCTACCTGGTCACCGAGTACGTCGAAGGGCCGAGCCTCGGTGACGCCGTACGCGCGTCGGGGCCCCTGACGGGGTCGGCGCTGGACGGGCTCGCGGCGGCCATGGCGGTGGCGCTGCGGGCCATCCACGGGGCGGGCGTGGTGCACCGGGATCTCAAACCGTCCAATGTGCTGCTCTCTCAGGTGGGGCCCAAGGTCATCGACTTCGGGATCGCGCGCTTCACCGAGGCGGAGGTGAGCAGCGCGATCGTGGGGACGCCCGCGTACATGTCGCCTGAGCAGGTGTCGGGGTCGCGGGTGGGGCCCGCGTCGGACATCTTCTCGTGGGGGTGCACGGTGGCGTTCGCGGCGTCGGGGGCGTCGCCGTTCGGTACGGGCTCGGTGCCGACGATCCTGCTGCGCATCGTGAACGAGGCTCCGGAGCTGCACGGGCTGTCGGGGGTGCTGCGGGAGCTGGTCGAGGCCGCGGTCACCAAGAACCCGGCGCAGCGCCCCACGGCCCAGGACCTCTTGGACCGCCTCAGCGCCGCCAACCCCACGGCCCAGGACCTCCTGGACCGCCTCGGCGCCGCCGCCCCCTCGACCCTGCCCGCGGACGCCTTCCCCGCCTCTCCCCCACCGCCCTCCCCGGGGGCGGCGGAGTCGCCGGGGGCGGCGGACCGCGAGCGGGCGGGCGCGGCGGACCGCGAGCGGGCGGGCGCGGCGGACCGCGAGCGAGCGGGCGTAACGGACCGCGAGCGGGCGGGTGGGACGGAGCCGAGCCTGGCGCCCTCGGACCCCACCCAGCCGGCCTCCGCCCCCGCGCCCGTCCAACCCGCCGGCGCACCCGCCCTGGAGGGTGGCGGCCGGAGGCGGGGCAGGGTGGTCGTCGCGGGAGCGGCGGCGGCGACGGTGGCAGTGGTCGGGGTGACGGCGGCGCTCGTGTGGAACGGGATGACCGGGCCCGGCGGCGACGGCGGCTCGCCCGCCGAGAGCGCAACCTCACAGGTGAGCGCCCCCAGGGCGACGGCCACCGCGCCGGAGAACGGGAACCCGCTGCGGGCCGCCCGTCCCGTCGCCTTCTACTCCCCCCGGGAGCCCTACGCCGCCGACCAGGCGACCCTCTGGCAGAAGGACCGCCCCCAGGACGCCGCCCTGATGGACAAGCTGTCGAAGGTCCCGCACGCCATCCGCCTCGGCAACCCAGAGGTACGCGACAAGGTGGCCCAAGCCGTGGACAACGCCGAGGGCGGGGTCCCGGTGTTCCTGGTCAACTACCTGCCCGGCAGCGACCAGTGCCGTCCCGCAACCCCGGCGGAGCTGGAGTCGTACCAGAGCTGGATCAAGGGGATCGCCGGCCAGATCGGCCCGTCCCCGGCCGTGGTGGTCCTGGAGCCGGGCAGCCTGGTCAAGCTGCCCGGCACGAAGAACTGCGACCCGCAGGGCTCCCCCGACCAGCGCTACGCGGCCCTGCGCGAGGCGGCCCGCGCGCTCAAGGCGAACCCGCGCACCGCCGTCTACCTCGACGGCGCCCAGGACCTCTACCCCGGCACCGAGATCATGGCCGAGCGCCTGCTCAAGGCGGGCGTCGGCGAGACCGACGGCTTCTTCGTCAACGCCGCCGCCTTCCAGCACACCGCGAAAGCCGTCGGGTACGGCAAACAGCTCTCGGCCTGCATCGCCCTGCGCCGCGCCGGCCGTTCCGACTGCCCGCTCGACGCGCCGGTGGACCTGGCCGCGCTGCCGCACTTCGTCGTCGACACCGCCCGCAACGGCCGGGGCTCCTGGGCGCCGGACAAGCACTACGCGGACCCGCAGACCTGGTGCAACCCGCCGGGCAGGGGCGTCGGCGACCGTCCCACGACCGAGACCGGCGAGGAGCTGGCCGACGCCTACCTGTGGATCGCCCGTCCCGGCACCTCCAGCGGCCGCTGCCGGCGCGGCACGAAGGGCGACAAGGACCCCGAGTGGGGCGTCGTCGCGCCGGAGGCGGGCACGTGGTGGGCGGAGCTCGCTCTGGAGCGGGCGAAGCTGGCGAATCCGCCGTTGCGCTGACGTTTCCGCCGGAAGGCGCCGATGTTAAGCGGACGTTAGATCTCGGCCCCTCCACCTTGTCCGGGCTCCTTCCTGGGGTGAGGCTCTGACCTGCACGTACTCCCCCAGCCCCCTGGAGGTCCCCAAGTGAGCAAACCCCGTGTGCCGTGGAAGGCGGTGGTCGGCGGCTCGGTCGGCAACCTGGTCGAGTGGTACGACTGGTTCGTCTACAGCAGCTTCGCCGTCTACTTCGCCGCGTCCTTCTTCCCGGAGGGCGACGACACGGCCAAGCTGCTCAACACCGCGGCCATCTTCGCCGTCGGCTTCTTCATGCGCCCGCTCGGCGGCTGGCTGCTCGGCCGATACGCCGACCGCCGGGGCCGCAAGGCGGCGCTCACGCTGACCGTCACGCTGATGTCGGCCAGCGCCCTGCTGATCGCGATCGCGCCGACGTACGAGTCGGTCGGCTACTTCGGCGCGCTGGTGCTGGTCGTCGCCCGGCTGCTCCAGGGCCTGTCGGTGGGCGGCGAGTACGCCGCCAGCGCCACGTACCTCACGGAGGCGACCCCGCGCGGCCGCCGCGGCCTGGCCTCCAGCTTCCAGTACGTCTCCATGACCGCCGGCCAGCTCGTCGGCCTCGGCCTGCAGATCATCCTGCAGAACACGATGTCGAAGGAGGCGCTCAGCTCCTACGGCTGGCGCATCCCGTTCGTCGTCGGCGCGCTGGCCGCCGCGGTCGTGTTCTACCTGCGGCGGAGCCTGCTGGAGACCGAGGCGTACGACGAGGAGCGGCACGCCGAGGAGAGCTCGGACCGGGGGACGATCCGGGGGCTGCTCGCCCACAAGAGGGAGGCGCTGCTGGTGATCGCCCTGACGATGGGCGGCACGGTGGCGTACTACACCTACACGACGTACCTCACCAAATACCTGTCCAACACGGCGGGCCTGCCGAAGGAGACGGCCACGCTGGTGAGCTTCTGCGCGCTGTTCGTCTTCATGTGCCTGCAGCCGCTGGCGGGGGCGCTGTCGGACCGGATCGGGCGGCGGCCGCTGCTGATCACGTTCGGGATCGGGTCGATGCTGGGGACGGTGCCGCTGATGACGGCGCTCGGCGGGGCGAGCGGGTTCGGCGGGGCGCTGGCGCTGTCGCTGACCGGGCTGGTGATCGTCACCGGCTACACCTCGATCAACGCGGTGGTGAAGGCCGAGCTGTTCCCGACCGGGGTGCGGGCGCTCGGGGTGGCGCTGCCGTACGCGATCGCGAACGCGCTGTTCGGCGGCACCGCCGAGTACGTGGCGCTGTGGTTCAAGGACGCGAAGATGGAGTCCGGTTTCTTCTGGTACGTCGCCGGTTGCGCCGCGGTCTCGCTCATCGTCTACCTGTTCATGCGCGAGACCAGGGACGCGGCCCTGTCGCGGGCCGAGCAGACGGCGGGGGCCGTCCCGGAACGGGTATAGCCCGCGCGCGTCTACCCTGGCGGCATGCGAGTTCTGCTGGTCGAGGACGATGACCGGCTGGCCGCCGCGCTGACGACGGCGCTCGCCCGGCACGGCCACCGGGTGACGCGGGCGGGTCTGGCCGTCGACGCCCTCCGCCTGGCGGGGGGCGTCGACTTCGTCCTGCTCGACCTGGGTCTGCCCGACATGGACGGCCTCGACGTGCTGCGCCGCCTGCGCCGGGTGTCGGCCGTGCCGCTGATCGTGGTGACCGCCCGCACCGAGGAGCGCGAGGTGCTGCGCGGCCTGCGCTCGGGGGCCGACGACTACCTGGTCAAGCCGTTCCGTACGGCGGAGCTGATGGCCCGCATGGAGGCGGTCGTGCGGCGCGGCACCCGCCCGCTGCCGCACCGCGACGACGTGGTGCACGTCGGCGACGTGCGCATCGACCTGGAGACGCGGCAGGTGACGGTGGCCGGGGAGGCGGTGACGCTGACCCGGCGGGAGTTCGACGTGCTGGCGCTGCTGGCCAGGGAGCCCGGCGTGGTGCGCAGCCGGGAGGAGATCCTCGACGAGGTGTGGGGCGATCCGCTGCTGTCGGCGTCGCGGTCGCTGGACGTGCACGTGGCGGGGCTGCGCGCCAAGACGGGCCGGCCGGGGCTGGTGGAGACCCTGCGGGGCACGGGCTACCGGCTGGGCTCCGCCTGATGAACGCGCGGCTGGTGGTCACGTTCACCGCTCTGATCGCGATCCTCATCGCGGCGCTGGCGGTGCCGCTCGGCTGGGCGTACGCCTCCCACCGGACCAACCGGCTGCTCCTCGACCGCCGCGCCGACGCCACCCGCTTCGCCGAGCTGGCCGACCAGGCGGCGCGCGAGGGCGACTACGCGGGCCTGGCCGAGGAGGTGCGCCGCTACGCCGACCTGTACGGTGCGGCGGTCCGCGTCCGCGACCGGGACGGCTCGGTCCGCTTCACCGCCGGCTCCTTCTCCGCCGACGACCGCGACGCCACCCGTCTGGCGCTGTCCGGCCGTACCACCGAGGACCTGCCGATGACGACGCCGTTCGGGCCGGCGTACGCGCTGCTGGCCGAGCCCGCCGGGCGGGACGCGCAGCTCTCGGGCGTGGTGCTGCTCCAGGCCCCGGCGGGCCGCGCCCGGCTGGACGTGTCGCTGGTGTGGGGCGCGCTGGCGCTCGGCGCGCTGGCCGCGCTCGGGCTCGGCGCGCTGGTGGCGCGGCGGCTGGCCCGCTGGATCCTGCGCCCGGTCACCGAGCTGGACCGCACCACCCGGGCCATCGCCCGGGGCCGGCTCGACGCGCGGGCGCATCCGGGGGCCGGGCCGTCGGAGCTGCGGCGGCTGGAGGAGCGCTTCAACGCGATGGCCGACGCCGTGGCAGGGGCGATGGAGCGGCAGCGGGCGTTCGTCGCCGACGCCTCGCACGAGCTGCGCACCCCGCTCACCGTGCTGGGGCTGCGGCTGGAGAACCTGGAGCCGCATCTGAAGGCCGAGGGCACGGCCGA
Organism: Nonomuraea sp. LP-02; assembly: GCF_036289125.1. Taxonomy (NCBI): domain Bacteria; kingdom Bacillati; phylum Actinomycetota; class Actinomycetes; order Streptosporangiales; family Streptosporangiaceae; genus Nonomuraea; species Nonomuraea sp. LP-02. The sequence continues at coordinate 4,134,242 of NZ_JAXCLK010000001.1, forward strand.
GTACGCGGAGGCGATGGCCGAGCTGGACCGGCTGGCGCTGCTGGTGGAGGACCTGCTGACGCTGGCCAGGGTGGAGGCCGGAGCGGGCCTGGAACCCCGGCCGGTCCCGCTGGGGCCACGCCTCGCGGTCTGGCGTGAGGTGTACGCGGCCAAGGGGCTCGCCCTGGTGGCCCCCGAGCACGGCGAGGTGCCGGAGGCGGCGGCCAGGATCGCCGACATCGCGCTGGACAACGCGCAGAAGTTCGTCCCCGAGGGCGGGACCGTGACCGTCACCCTGGCCGACGGGGTGCTGCGGGTGGCCGACGACGGGCCGGGGCTGGGCGAGGAGGAGCGGTCCGAGGCGCTGGGGCGCTTCTGGCGGGCGGGCTCGCACGCGAACGTGCCGGGGAGCGGGCTCGGCCTGGCCATCGCCGCCGAGCTGGCCCGCGCCTGCGGCGGCGCCCTCCACCTCCTGCCCACCACCCCTCACGGCCTGACCGTGGAGCTCCGTCTCCCCTCATGACCTTCGTGTCGGATTCTGGGGCCGGTCTGCGCCGATCCGGGGAGCCGGCGGAGAGCGAAGACGCCGAGTGCCAGGTGGAGGACGGCGGCCACGACGGCGGCCACGTGCAGGCCGGTCACGAAGGCCGTCTTCGCCTCCGCGGCCGCCGCGGCCGCGAGATCGGGAAGCTGGAGGGTTTCGCCGAGGGTGGGCGCCAGGTCCGGCCCCTGAAGGCGGAAGACCAAGGCGGCGAGCGAGCCGAGGAGCGCGATGCCGAGGGCGTTGCCCAGCTCGTTGCTGGTCTCCGCGATCGCGCCCGCCGAGCCCGCTCGGGCCGCGGGGACGGCGCCGACGGCGGTGTCGGCGACGACGCTGAAGCAGATGCCGTAGCCGACGCCCGCGACGACCGTGGAGGCGACGTACCAGCCCGTCCCGCCCGTGACAGCCGTGGGCAGCAGGAGCAGCAGGCCGGCCGCGATGGAGAGGTGGCAGACGGCGAGGGCGGCGCGCTTCCCGACGCGCTCGACCACGAGAGGCGTGACGACGCAGCTGACGGTGAGGACCACGGCGCCGGGAAGCGCGAGAAGGGCCGCGCTCAGGACGGGCAGGCCGAGCACGGACTGCAGGTAGACGCCCGCCAGGTACGCGGTAGCCGACCATGCCGCCAGCGGCAGCAGCCCCGTGATGATCGCCACCGTGAAGACCCGGTCGCGGAAGAGCGAGAAGTCCACCAACGGGTGCCGGAGGCCGCGCTGCCTGCGGGCGAACCACGCCAGCAGCGCCAGTCCCGCGATCCCCGGCACGACCGCGACGACCGACGGACCTTCGGCGGCGGCGTGCTTGAGCGCGTAGATGACGAGCAGGAGACCGGCCGCGGAGCTCACGACGCTGAGCGCGTCGAGGCGGTCCGGGCGAGCCGCGGGGACCTCGCGCAACAGCGTCGGCGCGAGGAGCAGGAACAGGGCGACGACGGGAAGGTTGATCAGGAAGACCGAGCCCCACCAGAACCGTTCCAGCAGGATCCCGCCGACGACCGGGCCGATGGCGAACCCGGCCGCGAACGCCGCGGCGAAGATGCCGACGGCCTGCGCCCGCCGCCGCGGATCGGCGAACAGCTCGCTCAGCACCGCCAGGGCCGACGGCAGCAGCGTGGCGCCCGCCACCCCCATCAGCGCGCGGGCGGCGATCAGCAGCTCGGGGCCGGGCGCGAACGCCGCTCCCGCCGAGCCGATCCCGAACGCCGTCGCGCCGATGACGAGCAGCTTCAACCGGCCGTACCGGTCGCCGAGGTTGCCGAACGCGATCAGCAGGGAGCCGACGGCGAAGCCGTAGACGTCGAGGATCCACAGGGCCTGGTCGGCGGTCGGCGTGAGGTCCTGGCTGATCCGGGGCATCGCCAGGAAGAGGATGGACCCGTCCATGGAGACCAGCAGGACGGGCCCGAGGATCACCACCAGGCCGAGCCAGGCCCGCGGCCCCAGCGAGGTGTGCGCGTGCTGTCGAGACATGGCATCGACGGTCCGCCAGGAGGGGAGTCGGCAACCATCCCCCTGTCGTGGGTGCACTTGACAGGGACACCCTCCAGGGCGCCCGCTCAGCCTACGATCGACGGCGTGGAGACCCTTGGAGCCTTTCTGAAGAGCCGGCGTGACCAGGTGACACCGGCCGCGATCGGCCTGCGCACCTTCGGGACCGCCCGCCGGGTTCCCGGCCTGCGGCGCGAAGAGCTCGCCCAGCTCGCGGGGGTGAGCGTCGGCTACTACACGCGCCTGGAGCAGGGACACGCGGAAACCGCCTCCGAGCAGGTGCTCGACGCGCTGGCGCGGGTGCTGCGGCTCGACCCGGTCGAGACCGTCCACCTGCACAACCTCGCCAGGCAACCCGCGCGGCCCGGTCTCTCGGAACCGCCCCCGGAGGAGCCGCACCCGCGGGTCCTCGCGCTCCTGCGCGCTCTGGCGGACGCGACGCCGGCGATCGTGCTCGGCCGCCGGGGCGACGTGCTCGCCTGGAACCGCGCCGGTCACGCGCTCGTCGCCGAGCACCTCCCCTTCGACGCGCCGCGGGACCCGGCGCGCCGCCCGTCCGTCCCGCGGATGTTCTTCCTCGATCCGCTCACCCGCGACCTGCACCGCAACTGGGACGAGCTCGCCCGCGTCCACGTCGCCTACCTCCGGCTCACCGCGGGGCGATTCCCCACGGACGCGCGCCTGGCGGAGCTGATCGGCGAGCTCACGATGCGCAGCGACACGTTCGCGACGATGTGGGCGGCCGGCGAGGTCGCCGACTGCACCATGGGTGCCATGCGCCTGCGGCACCCCACCGTCGGCGCCGTGAGCGTCACCTACCAGGTCTGGCTCCAGCCCGACAGCCCGGACCACCGGCTGGAGATCTACACCCCGGACGACCCGGGCTCCGCCGACGCCCTGCGCATCCTGGCCCATCAGAGCCGGGCCCGGCTGGACACCGGCCTGGAAGGACCTCAGCTCAGCCCAGCTCCTCTCTCCTTCTCAGAAGGACTTCAGCCGTAGACCGAGCGGTAGTACCGGATCGCGCCCGGGTGCAGCGGCACCACGCCGGTGCCGATGGCGTACCGCGGGTCGAGCCGCCCGCCGGGCGCGGACGGCGCCTGGAGCCGGTCGCGGGCCCGGAACACCGTCTCGACCACCGTGTACGCCACGTCCTCCCCCAGCGAGGCCCGGCACATCAGGTAGCTGGGCGTCCCGATGGTGGCCACCGGCCCCGCCGCGCCGTACGCGCCGGCGGGGACGGTGCCGTGCTCGTACACGGGCCCGAACTCCCGCCGCAGCACCGTCACCATGGGGTCAAGCGGCACGAGCCGGATCCCGCCGGCCGCCTCCAGCGCGGGCGTCGGCACCCCGCCGGACCAGAAGAACGCGTCCACCTCCCCGGCCCGCAGCGCCGCGATGGACGCGTCCAGCTCCAGCCGGACGAGCTCGGGCGGGCGGGCGAGCCCGGCCGCGGCGAGCACGCGGGTGGCGGTCACCGCGGTGCCCGACCCCTCCGCCCCGATCGCGACCCTGCGCCCGGCGAGGCCGCCGACGGCGACGATCCCGGAGCCGGCGGGCACAACAAGGTGGACGTAGTTCATGTAGACGCGGCCGAGCGCCGCGACCGCCTGGTGGCGTACCCGGATCGCGTCGTCGGCGGTGTCGGCCAGCGCGAAGCCGACGTCGGCCCGCCCGTCGGCCATCATCGTCAGGTTCTGCACGCTGGCCGCGGTGGACAGCACCCGTACGCGGAGCCCGTCCCGCCGCAGCTCCCCGGCCAGGCGGTCGCCGAGCTGCCCGTACGCGCCGCCGGTCTGCCCCGTGACCAGCCGCAGCTCGGCCTCGGGCGGGCCGCCGCCCGAGCAGGCGGCCGCCACCAGGGGCAGCGCGAGCAGCGACCGGCGGGTAATGGACATGAACTCACGGTATCCGCCGGAGCAGAATGGACCTTGTGACCACCGCTCGCCTGCGCATCGCCCCAGAGCTGAGGATGTTCCTGCCCGTGAGCCGCCGCCAGGAGTGGCACGAGGTGACGCCGGACGGCACCTCCACCCTGGGCCATCACGTGGAGTCGACCGGCGTCCCGCTGACCGAGGTGGGCCAGCTCACCGTGGCCGGCCGTCCGGTGCCCTTCTCCTACCAGCTCGCGCCCGGGGACGTGGCGGAGGTCCCGCCCAAGCCCCGGCCCCAGCGCCTGCCCGACGACCCCCGTTTCCTGCTGGACGTGCACCTCGGCACGCTGGCCCGCCGCCTGCGCCTGCTCGGCGTCGACGCCGCCTACCACAACGACATGGACGACCCCTCGCTCGTGGCGCAGGCCAACGCGGAGCGCCGCGTGCTGCTCACCCAGGACCGCGGCCTGCTGCGCCGCCGCGCGCTGTGGCTCGGCGCGTACGTCCGCGGCTCCGACCCCGCCGACCAGCTGCACGACCTCCTCGACCGTTTCTCGCCGCCCCTGCGCCCGTGGTCGCGCTGCACGGCCTGCAACGGCGAGCTGGACCCGGTCGACAAGCAGGAGATCTCCCGGCAGCTGGAGTCGGGCACGAGACGCAGCTACGACGCCTACGGCCGCTGCCGCGACTGCGGCCAGGTCTACTGGCGCGGCGCCCACAGCGGCCGGCTGGAGGAGATCGTGCGCTCGGCCCTCGCCTGGACCGGCGGCACGACACCGGGTTGACGTTTCCGGTTGGCCGGAGCTCCAGCGGCCTGATAGGGAAGGGCGGTGGAGTTCCGCATCATGGGGCCGCTGGAGGTCCGGGACGCCGACGGCGCGGACCGCACCCCGGCCGTCCCCAAGCACCGGGATCTGCTGGCGATGTTCCTGCTCAACGCAGGGCGGCCGCTCACCGCTGAGCGGCTGCGGCGGCTGCTGTGGCCGCGCGAGGGCGGCGAGCGCTCCGACTCGCTGATCCGCGGCTACGTCGGGCAGCTCCGCAAGCTCATCGGCCAGGACACGATCGCGACCGTCTCCGGCGCGTACGTGCTGCACCTCGGCGACGGCCGGCTCGACGTGGACCGGTTCCGGCTGCTGGTGGGCGAGGGCGCGTACGAGGAGGCTCTGGGCCTGTGGCGCGGCGAGGCGCTGGAGGACCTGGACCCCGACGGCGAGCGGTGGGTGGAGACGCGGCGGCTGCGCGAGGAGCTGGAGGAGCTGCGGCTGCTGGCCCTGGAGCGGCGGCTCCAGGCCGACCTGGACGCCGGGCGGCACCGCGAGCTGCTGGCGGAGCTGCGTCAGCTCACCAAGCGGTATCCGCTGTGGCAGCGCTTCCGCGGCCAGTACATGCTGGCGCTCTACCGGAGCGGGCGTCGGGTGGACGCGCTGGCCGCGTACGCGGTGCTGCGCGACCGGCTCGACGGCGGGCACGCGATCGAGCCGGATCCCGAGCTGCAGCTCCTCTACCACCGCATGCTGCACGACGACGTGTCGCTGCACGTGTCGGCCGGCCCGCCGGTGCTGCTGCCGCCCGACGTGGCCGACTTCACGGGACGCGAGGACCTGCTGGGCGAGGTGGTCGGCGGGCTGGTCGTGGTCCACGGGCAGGCGGGGGCGGGCAAGTCGGCGCTGGCGGTGCACGCGGCCTGGCGGGCCCGCGAGCGTTTCGGCGACGGCATCCTGTACGCCGACCTGCGCGAGACCACGACCCCGGCCGCCGTCCTGGAGGACTTCCTGCGCTGGCTCGGCTGCCCCGCCCAGGCGATCCCGGCCGGGCTGGAGCAGCGCGAGCGATTGTTCCGCGCCTACACCGCCAACCGGCGGCTGCTCGTGCTGCTGGACAACGCCATCGGCGAGGCGCAGGTCCGGCCGCTGCTCAGCGCCTGCCCGACGGTGGTGACCAGCCGCTCACCGCTCGGCGGGCTGCCGGGCGCGCGGCGGCTGTCGGTGGGCGTCCTCGACGACGCGGCGGCGCTGGAGCTGCTGGCCAGGAGCTCGGGCCGGGCGGGGGACGACGGGTTGCGCGGCCTGGCCCGCTTCTGCGGCGGTCTGCCGATCGCGCTGCGCATCGCGGGCTCGCGCCTCGCGGCCCGTCCCGAGTGGACCGTCGGCTACCTGGTCCGCCTGCTGGAGGACGAGCACGAGCGGCTGGACCGGCTGCACGCCGGCGACCTGGCGGTGCGCAGCGTGTTCGCGATCGGGTTCGACGGGCTGCCGGAGGCGGCCAGGCGGACGCTGCGCGGCCTCGGCGCGCTGTCGGCCCCCGACTTCGCCGACTGGGTGACCGAGCTGCTGGGCGGCCAGGCCGAGGCGCTGGTGGACGCGGGGCTGCTGGAGACGCACGGCGTGGACGTGGCGGGCCAGGTCCGCTACCGGCTGCACGACCTGACCCGGCTGTTCGCCCGCGAGCGGCCGGTGCCGGAGGTGCTGCCGCGGCTCGCGGAGGTGGTGCTGGAGCGGGTCCGCGCCTCGCGCTTCTCGCTGGTGTCGGGCGATCCCGCGACGACCGTGGCGACCCGCGACATCCGGGAGTCGGTGGAGTGGCTGGCGGCCGAACGGGGCTTCCTGGTGAGCCTGGTGGCCGACCTGCACGCGGCCGGCCTGGACGAGCCGTGCTGGCGGCTGGCGCACCTGCTGGCGCCCTACCTGGAGCGGCAGCGCTTCCTGGACGACTGGCGAGCCGTGACCTCACTCGCGCTGGTGTCGGCACGGCGTTCCGGCGACGGCGAGGGGCTCGTCCTGCTGGACCTGGGCGATCTGCACCTGGCCGAGCGGGACTGGGCGCAGGCCGAGGAACGGCTGCTCGCGGCGCTGGCGAAGCTGGCGGGACAGCCCCGGGAGAGCGCCCGCGCCACCCGCAGGCTCGGCCGGGTGCACCTGGAGCTGGGCCGGCTGGAGGAGGCCGAGCGGACGCTGCTGGCCTGCCTGGCGCGGGCGGAGAACCAGCGCGACGCGGCCGACGCCGAGCAGGCCCTCGGCATGGTGCTGCGCCGCGCGGGACGCCTGGACGAGGCCGCCGACCGGCTGACCGCCGCCGTGGGCCGGCTGGCCGCGCTGGGCGACCGGCACCGGCAGGCCGACACGCTGCTGGAGCTGGCGGCGGCGCGGCTGGCGCAGGGGCGCAAGCCGGACGCCCGCGCCGCCGCCGAGCAGGCGAGAAGCCTCGCGGTACGCCTCGGCGACCGGCTGCTCGACGCCCACGCCCTGCTGGCCCTCGCCCGGGTGGGCCGGGCGGAGGGCGCGGCCGGGCGGGCGGGCGAGCTGGCCAGGGCGGCGCTGGAGATCTTCGACAGGACGGGCGAGCGCCGGGGCGCCGCGAACGCCCGCAGCCTGCTCGCCCTCCTCGGCGCCCCCGCCTGAGATCCCTACACCGCCAGCAGCCTGCGTACGTCGTCGCGCCGCAGCTCCTCGGCGTCCCCCGTCCTGACGACGTGCCCGGCGTCGAGGATGACGAACCGGTCGGCGAGCCGCAGCGCGATGTCCAGATACTGCTCGACGAGCAGCACCGCCAGCCCGGCGGCGTGCAGCCGCTCGATGGCCGCCTCGATCTCCAGGATGATCGACGGCTGGATGCCCTCGGTCGGCTCGTCCAGGATGAGCATCCGGGGGCGGGTGACCAGGGCGCGGGCCATCGCGAGCTGCTGCTGCTGACCGCCGGACAGGTGCCCGGCGCTCCGCCTGAGCATGGGCTTGAGCGCCGGGAACAGGTCCAGGGCCTCGTCCACGGCCTCCTTCGGCTGCTTGGCGGCCTCGACGGTGACCAGCAGGTTGCCGAGCACGGAGAGCTGGGGGAAGCACTGGTGGCCCTGGGGGACGTACCCCATGCCGAGCCTGACCCGCTCGTGCGGCTTCAGCCCGGTCACGTCGCGGCCGTCGAAGGCGACCGTGCCGGCCGTGGCGGGCAGCACGCCCATGACGGTGTTGAGCAGGGTCGTCTTGCCGACGCCGTTGCGGCCCATCACGCAGACGAGCCGGCCGGGCTCCACCTCCAGCGACACTCCGAACAGCACGCGCGCCCGTCCGTACCCCGACTCAAGTCCGTTCACCGACAGCAGCATCGCTCGGCCTCCTCCCGAGATAGACCTCCTGCACCCGCGGATCGGCGCTGACCTGCTCCACCGACCCCTCCACGAGCACCTTGCCCTCGTGCAGCACGGTCACGGTGGACGCGTGCCGCCTCAGGAACTCCATGTCGTGCTCGACCACGATCACCGTGTGGTCCGCGGCGATCTCGATGAGCAGCCGGCCGGTGCGCTCGCGTTCGTCGCCAGACATGCCGGCCACCGGCTCGTCCAGCAGCAGCAGCCTCGGCCGCTGCGCCAGCAGCATCCCGATCTCCAGCCACTGGCGCTGGCCGTGGGAGAGAACGCCCGCTGAACGTTCGGCGAGCTCTTCGAGCCCGGTCCTGGCCAGGGCCTCGGCGACGGCCTCGGAGACGCCGCGCCGCCGCCGGGCGAGCGACCAGAGCGGGCTGCGGAAGCCGGCCGCCAGGTCGAGGTTCTCCAGGACGGTCAGCTCCTCGAACACCACCGAGGTCTGGAACGTCCGGCCGACGCCGAGCCGGACGATCTGGTGCTCCTTGCGGCCCACCAGGTCGTGACCGGCGAAGCGCACGCTGCCGGCCACCGGCCGGGTCAGCCCGGTGATCACGTCGATCAGCGTGGTCTTGCCCGCGCCGTTCGGCCCGATGAGGAAGCGCAGCTCCCCCTCCGGGACCGTCAGGTCCACGCCGTCGAGCGCCCGGTAGCCGTCGAACTCCACCCGCACGTCACGCAGTTCGAGCACGGCGCACCCTCCCGAGAAGCCCGGCGATCCCCTTGGGGGCCAGGGTCATGACCAGGATGAACAGCGCGCCCTGCAGGTAGAGCCAGCCGTCGGCGAACTGCTCGCTGAAGGCGGTCTTGGCGTAGCCCATGACGACCGCGCCCAGCACGGCCCCCGCCAGGGCGTGCCGACCGCCGACCGCCACCGCGACCACCAGCTCCAGCGACGGCACGACGCCGAGCAGCGCCGGCGAGATGATGCCGACGACCGGCACGAACAGCGCGCCCGCCAGCCCGGCCATGCCGGCCGAGATCGCGAAGGTGACGGTCTTGACGAGGGCCGGGTCGTAGCCGAGGAAGCGCACCCGGTCCTCGCCGTCGCGCACCGCCACCAGCAGCCGGCCGAAGCGGCTGTTCACGAGCTGCCGGGTCGCCAGGTAGAGGACGCCGAGCACGCCGGCCGTCACCAGGTAGAGCCCGCGCTGCGTGGAGTCCTCGGCGAGGTCCTGGCCGAACAGTTCGAAGAAGTTCGTCATGCCGTTGGTGCCGCCGGTCAGCCCCTGCTGGCCGACCAGCAGGATGACCAGGGCGGCGGCCAGCGCCTGGGTGAGGATCGCGAAGTACGCCCCGCGCACCCGCTGCCGGAACACCAGCGTGCCGAGGACCACCGCGAGCGCCATCGGCCCGAGCACGGCCATCCCGAGCGCGAGGACCGGGCTGGCGAACGGCGCCCACAGCGCCGGCAGCTCCTCCACGCCGCTCCACACCATGAAGTCCGGCAGCCCGCCGGGACCGGCCTCGGTGAGCTTGAGGTACATCGCCATCGCGTAGCCGCCGAGCCCGAAGAAGACGCCCTGCCCGAGGGTGAGCATGCCGCCCTTGCCCCACGCCAGCCCGATGCCGAGCGCGACGATCGCGTAGCACAGGTACTTCGCCAGCAGGCCCAGCCGGAACGGCTCCAGCAGCAGCGGCGCGGCGACCAGCGCCACCACGGCGACGGCGGCGAACGGCAGGTTCCGCCGGATCAGCTCCCTCATGTGAGCACCCGCGATCTGAGGACGAACATCCCCTGCGGGCGCACCTGGAGGAACGCGATGATCACGGCGAACACGATCACCTTCGCCAGCGAGGCGTCCGACCAGAACTCGGCGTAGGAGTTGAGCAGGCCGAGCCCGGCCGCCGCGAGCACCGCCCCGCGCAGCTGCCCGAGCCCGCCCGCGACCACCACGAGGAAGGCGTCCACGATGTAGTACGTGCCGAGCCCCGGCCCGACCGGCCCGATGAGGGTGAGCGCCACCCCGGCCACGCCGGCCAGCCCGGAGCCGACGAAGAACGTCAGCATGTCCACCCGTCCGGTGTCGATCCCGCTGGTCGCGGCGAGCCGCCGGTTCTGCACCACCGCCTGCGTACGCCGGCCGAGCGCGGTGCGGTTGAGGTAGACCCAGACCGCGACCACGCCGGCGACGGCCAGCGCCATGATGAACAGCCGGTTGTAGGGCAGGATGCCGACGCCCCCGGCCAGCCAGGAGGGCGCGGGCACCTGCACGTTCGGCGCGCCGAACAGGTCGCGGGCGAGCTGCTGCAGCACCAGGCTGACGCCCCAGGTGAGCAGCAGCGTGTCCAGCGGGCGGCCGTAGAAGTGGCGGACGGCCGCGCGTTCCAGGACCAGCCCCATGGCCCCGGCGACGAGGAACGCCGCCGGGAGCGCGAGCACGAGGTCGCCGATGAGGAACGCGGTGTACGCGCCCGCCATGATGAACTCCCCGTGCGCCATGTTGATCACGCCCATCTGGCCGAACGTGAACGTCAGCCCGAGCGCGACGAGCAGCAGCACCGCCCCGATGGACAGCCCGATGGGAAGCTGGTTGACGAAGGCCGTCATCAGGAGGCCGCCAGCCCGGCCGCCCAGGGGTAGGCCTTCAGGTACGGGTCCGGCTTGATCGGCTCGCCGGAGTCCCACACCTGCTTGATCAGCCCGTCGGGCTGGATGATGCCGATGCGGGCGGTCTTGTACATGTGCTGGTTCTCGCCGTCGATGGTGACCTTGCCCTCGGGGCGGTCCAGTGAGATGCCGGGCGCGGCCTTCCTCACCGCCTCGACCTCGGTGGTGCCGGCCTTCTTGACGGCCTCGGCCCACAGGTAGACGGCGTTGTAGCCGGCCTCCATGGGGTCGGAGGTGACCTTGTTCGCGCCGTACTTGGCCTTGTACGCCTTGACAAACGCCTCGTTGGCCGGGGTCTCGGTGGTCTGGTAGTAGTTCCAGGCGACCGGGTGGCCGGCGATGTTGTCCACGCCGATGCCGGTGACCTCCTCCTCGGCGACGCTGACCGACAGCACGGGCATCGCCTCGGCGGTGACGCCGGCGCTCTTGAGCTGCTTGAAGAAGGCGACGTTGCTGTCGCCGTTGAGGGTGTTGAACACCGCGTCCGGCTTGGCCTGGACGACCTTGTTGACGAGGGTCGAGTACTCGGTGTGGCCGAGCGGCGTGTACTCCTCGCCGAGGACCTCCATGCCGTTGGCAGCCGCGTACGCCTTGATGATCTTGTTGGCGGTGCGCGGGAAGACGTAGTCGCTGCCGACCAGGAAGACCTTCTTCTTGCCCTGCTCCTTCAGGTAGTCGAGGCCGGGGATGATCTGCTGGTTGGTGGTGGCGCCGGTGTAGAAGATGTACGGCGAGCTCTCCAGGCCCTCGTACTGCACCGGATACCACAGCAGCGCCTTGTAGCGCTCGAAGACCGGGAGCATGGCCTTGCGGCTGGCGGAGGTCCAGCCGCCGAAGACGGTGGCGACCTTGTCCTGCCTGATGAGCTTGGTGGCCTTCTCGGCGAAGGTCGGCCAGTCGGAGGCGCCGTCCTCGGCCACGGGGACGAGCTTCTTGCCGAGCACCCCGCCTGCCCGGTTGATCTCGTCGATGGCCAGCAGCTCGGCGTCGCGTACGGTGACCTCGCTGATCGCCATCGTGCCGCTGAGCGAGTGGAGGAGGCCGACCTTGATCTCCTGGGCCTCGGCGGCCGGCTGGGCATCGGACCCGCAGGCCGCTAGGGCTAAGACGAGGACTACTGAGACAATCGGGCGGGAGATGCGCACGGCGGTTCCTTCCTGCCGACCGGTTCTGCGAGAAAGGTGACCCCGGCGCGTTTCGCGCGCGGATCCCGGGCGTTAATACGTCTTTGCCGGATCTTCACCAGTGCGTATAACCCGTCATGTGCGCCTTCGCCGCAGGGCGAAACAGACACGACATCCCCCGGCAACGGCGGCGAAACCCCCGGTTCCTATGGTCCGGCCATGCGGCTTACCTCACACGAGCAGGAACGGCTGCTCATCCACGTCGCCGCCGGGGTGGCGCGCGAGCGGCAGGCCAGGGGCCTGCGGCTCAACCACCCCGAGGCCACCGCCGTCATCGCCTCGTTCCTCATGGAGGGCGCCAGGGACGGGCGCACCGTGGCCGAGCTCATGGAGGCCGGCCGCGCGGTGCTGAGCCGGGCCGACGTCATGGAGGGCGTGCCGGAGATGCTGGAGCGCGTGCAGATCGAGGCCACGTTCCCCGACGGCACCAAGCTCGTGACCGTGCACAGGCCGATCCCGTGATCCCCGGCGAGTACGCGCACCCCGAAGGCTCCCACCCGCTCAACCCGGGGCGCGAACGGACGACGCTGCGCGTGGTCAACACGGCCGACCGGCCGGTCCAGGTGGGCTCCCACTACCACTTCGCCGCCGTCAACCCGGGGCTGGAGTTCGACAGGAAGGCGGCGTGGGGGATGCGGCTGGACGTGCCCGCGGGCACCGCGATCAGGTTCGAGCCGGGCGTCGAGCGCGACGTCACGCTCGTGCCGCTGACCGGCGCCCGGATCGTCCCCGGCCTGCGTCCGGAATGGGCGGGGCCGCTCGATGGCTGACCTCTCGCGGGCCCGCTACGCCGCGCTCTACGGCCCCACCACCGGTGACCGGATCCGGCTGGCCGACACCGACCTGTTCATCGAGGTCACCGAGGACCTGTCGATGGGCCCGGCGGGCGCCGGCGACGAGGCCGTGTTCGGCGGCGGCAAGGTCATCCGCGAGTCCATGGGACAGTCCCGCGCCACCCGCGCCGAGGGCGCCATGGACCTCGTCATCACCGGCGCGGTCATCCTCGACCACTGGGGCGTGATCAAGGCAGACGTCGGCATCCGCGACGGCCGGATCCACGGCCTCGGCAAGGCCGGCAACCCCGACACCATGGACGGCGTCGACCTCGTCATCGGCCCGTCCACCGAGATCCTGTCCGGCAACGGCAAGATCCTCACCGCCGGGGCCGTCGACTCGCACGTCCACCTGATCTGCCCGCAGCTCCTCGACGAGGCCATCGGTTCGGGCGTCACCACGATCGTCGGCGGCGGCACCGGCCCCGTGGACGGCACCAAGGCCACCACCGTGACCGGCGCCTGGTATCTCGGCCGCATGCTGGAGTCGCTCGACTCCTACCCGCTGAACTTCGCGCTGCTCGGCAAGGGCAACACCGTCAGCGCCGAGGGCCTGCTGGAGCAGCTGCGGGCCGGCGCCTCCGGCTTCAAGCTGCACGAGGACTGGGGCACCACCCCGGCCGCCATCGACGCCTGCCTGCGGGTGGCCGACGCGACCGGCGTGCAGGTGACGATCCACACCGACACCCTGAACGAGGCCGGGTTCGTCGAGTCGACGCTCGCCGCCATCGGCGACCGGATGATCCACGCCTACCACACCGAGGGCGCGGGCGGCGGCCACGCCCCCGACATCATCCGCGTCGCCGCCTACCCCAACGTGCTGCCCTCCTCCACCAACCCCACCCGGCCGCACACCGTCAACACGCTCGACGAACACCTCGACATGCTGATGGTCTGCCACCACCTCAACCCGTCGATCCCCGAGGACCTCGCCTTCGCCGAGTCGCGCATCCGGCCCACGACGATGGCCGCCGAGGACGTGCTGCACGACATGGGCGCGATCTCGATGATCGGCTCCGACTCGCAGGCCATGGGCCGCATCGGCGAGACGATCATCCGTACCTGGCAGACCGCGCACGTCATGAGGACCCGCCGCGGCTCGCTCGGCGACGGCCCCGCGGACAACCTGCGGGCCCGCCGCTACGTCGCCAAATACACCATCTGCCCGGCCGTCGCCCACGGCCTGGACGGCGAGGTCGGCTCCGTCGAACGCGGCAAGCTCGCCGACCTCGTCCTGTGGGACCCGGCGTTCTTCGGCGTCAAGCCGGACCTCGTGCTGAAGGGCGGCGTGGTCGCCTGGGCGCAGATGGGCGACGCCAACGCCTCCATCCCGACGCCGCAGCCGGTGCTGCCGCGGCCCATGTTCGGCGCCTCGCCGGTGACCGCCGCGGCCACCTCGCTGCACTTCGTGGCGCCGATGGCGCTGGAGTCGGGGCTCGCCGACCGGCTCGACGTGCGTCGGCGGCTCGCTCCGGCCGCCGACGTACGCCGCCGCGGCAAGGCCGCCATGCCGCTCAACGACGCCCTGCCGAGGATCGAGGTGGCGGCCGACACGTTCGAGGTGCGGGTCGACGGCGAGCTGATCGAGCCCGCCCCGGCCGTCAGCCTGCCCATGGCCCAGCGCTATTTCCTGTTCTGATGGCGTCATGCTGAGTCCCGGTCTGCTGCTGCTCGCCGACTCCCGCCTGCCGGCCGGCGGCCACGCGCACTCCGGCGGCGCCGAGCGGGCGATCGCGTCGGGAGCGGTGCACGACGTGCCGTCCCTGGAGCGGTTCCTGCGGGGGCGGCTGCACACGGCGGGCGTGCCGGCCGCCGCCCTGGCCGCCGCCGCCTGCGCTGGTGCCGTGGCCGAGAGTCCCGGGTGGGAGCTGCTGGACGAGGAGGCCGACGCCCGCACCGCCTCCCCCGCGCAGCGGGCGGCGTCCCGTACGCAGGGCCGCCTGCTGCTGCGGGTCGCCCGCCGGGTGTGGCCGGCCGAGGCTTTGGAAGAGCTGGCGCGGCGGACGCCGAGCCCGCACCACCCGGTCGCGCTCGGCGTGGCCGCGTACGCCGCCGGGGCCACGGCCGGAGAGGCGGCGCTGGCGGCGGCGTACCACGCGGTCAGCGGCCCGGCCACGGCGGCGGTCCGGCTGCTCGGCCTGGACCCGGTCGCCGTGCACGCCCTGCTCGCCGCCCTCGGCCCCGACCTCGCGGCGGTGGCCGGGCGCGCACACCCGCCCGGCTCGTGGGCGGAGCTGCCCGCGTGCTCGGCCCCGGCCCTGGACCTGCTGGCCGAGCAGCACGCCACGGCCGAGGTCCGGCTGTTCGTCTCCTAGGAAGGACCCTTCACACCATGGGCGCTCGTCACGACGACCATCACCGCGCTCCCGACGGCCACGGCCGGGCGCTGCGCCTCGGCGTGGGCGGCCCCGTGGGCAGCGGCAAGACGGCCCTGGTGGCCGCGCTGTGCCGTACGCTCGGGCCCGTCATGTCCCTGGGCGTGGTGACCAACGACATCTACACCACCGAGGACGCCGACTTCCTGCGCCGCGCGGGCGTGCTCGACCCCGAGCGCATCCTCGCCGTCGAGACCGGCTGCTGCCCGCACACCGCCATCCGCGACGACATCGCGGCCAACCTCGACGCCGTCGAGACGCTGGAGGACCGGTTCGGGCCGCTCGACCTGGTCATCGTGGAGAGCGGCGGCGACAACCTCACGGCCACGTTCAGCCGCGGGCTCGCCGACCGGCAGATCTTCGTCCTGGACGTGTCGGGCGGCGACAAGGTGCCGCGCAAGGGCGGGCCCGGCGTCACCACCGCAGACCTGCTGGTGATCAACAAGACTGACCTGGCGACGATGGTGGGCGCCGACCTCGGCGTGATGGACCGCGACGCGGCCGCCGTACGCGGTGAGCGCCCGGTCCTGTTCACCTCGATCCGCGAGCAGCCGTCGGCCGGCGCGGTCGCGAGCTGGGTCAGCGACCAGGTGACCGCCTGGTCCCACGCCCACGCGACCCCCGCGTCCTGATGCGGAGGGCCGGGATGCGGGCGGCGGCGGCCGTGGCGACGGCGCTCGGCGCCGGCGGGCGGACCGTGCTGCGGCGGCTGGCCTCGGCGCCGCCGTTGACGCTGCGCCAGACCGGCCCGCACACCGTGCACCTGATCTCGACGGCGGCCGGCCCGCTCGGCGGCGACCGCCTGTCGCTGGACCTCGACGTCGCGTCCGGTACGACGCTGGAGCTGGCGTCGGTGGCGAGCACGCTGGTCCTGCCCGGCACGGGCGAGTCGGAGCTGCTGGTCACCGCCCGGGTCGGCGCGGGCGCGCGGCTCCGCTTCGTGCCCGAGCCGACGGTGCTCGCCGCCGGCTGCGCGCACCGGCTGATCGTCCGCCTGGAGCTGGAGCCGGAAGCGAGCGCGCTGTGGCGCGAGGAGATCGTGCTCGGCCGGCACGGCGAGCGGCCCGGCCGCTGCCACACGCGCTTCGACGCCACCCTCGCCGGCCGCCCGCTGCTGCGGCAGGAGCTCACGCTCGGCGATCCCGTCCTGGACGCCTCCCCGGCGGTGCTCGGCGGGGCGCGCTGCCTCGGCACCACGTTCCTCACCGCCACCGCGAAGGAGCCGCTGGTCTCCGACGGGCTCGCGGTGCTGCCGCTGGCCGCGTCCGGCACGGTGGTGTCGGCCCTCGCCGCGGACGCGGTGGAGCTGCGCTCCCGCCTGGAACGCGGGGAGCGCGCGGTGTCCATGGATGGTGACGACACTGTCGCAGGCCGTGGCGGTGGCGCCCGGCCCGGCATACTCTGATCGTGTGGCCGAAGACCTGCAGCTCGTCCGCCGCCCCGGCCGCGGCTACCCGCTGGCCGTGACCGCCGTCGCGGCGCTCCTGGTGTTCTGTGCGATCCTGCCGTGGGCCGGCGTCGAGGCCAGGATCGGCATGCTCGGCGCCGAGGTGTCGGGTGACGTGCGCGGCATCGACGACGGGCTCGGCGTCTATGCCCTGCTGGCCGGGCTGGCGGCGCTCGCCTGCGGGCTCGCCGGGCTGCTGGCCCATCCGCGCCTCGCCGCCCTGGCCGTGCTGCCCGGCGGACTGGCCGTGGCCGCCACCCTGATGTTCCAGCTGCAGGGGGGCGGCCTGCGGGACCGCGTCTCGGTGGATCTCGGCCTGCTGTCGGTCACGCCGGTGATCAGGGCCGGCTGGTTCGCCACGCTGGCTTGCGCGCTCGCGCTCGTCGTGCTCGGGGTCCTGGCGCTGGTCAGGCGGGCCAGGACCGGCGCTCAGTCGTAGAAGCCGAGGCGGCGCAGCTGCTTGGGGTCGCGCTGCCAGTCCTTGGCCACGCTGATGCGCAGGTCGAGGTAGACGCGGGTGCCGAGCAGCGCCTCGATCTGCTTGCGGGCCTTGGTGCCCACCTCGCGCAGCCGCTCGCCCTTGTGCCCGATGACGATGGCCTTCTGCGAGGGCCGTTCGACGAACATGTGGGCGTAGATGTCGAGCAGGTCGTCACGCCCCTCGCGGGGCAGCATCTCGTCGACGACCACGGCGATGGAGTGCGGCAGCTCGTCACGCACGCCCTCCAGCGCGGCCTCCCTGATCAGCTCGCCGACCAGCACCTGCTCGGGCTCGTCGGTGAGGGTGCCGTCCTCGTAGAGCGGCGGCGACTCCGGCAGGTGCTTGATCAGCACGTCGCCGACGACGTCGAGCTGCTCGCCGGACTGCGCCGAGACCGGCACCACGTCGGCGAACTCCGCGATCTGCGACACCGCGAGCAGCTGCTCGGCGATCTGGTCGCGGGAGGCCAGGTCGCACTTGGTGACCACGGCCACCACCGGCGTCTTCTTCACCGCCGACAGCTTGTCGGCGATGAACCGGTCGCCCTTGCCGATCGGCTCGTTGGCCGGGACACAGAAGCCGATCACGTCCACCTCGGTCAGCGTGGACAGCACCAGGCTGTCCAGCCGCTCGCCGAGCAGCGTGCGCGGGCGGTGCAGGCCGGGGGTGTCCACGATGACGAGCTGGGCGTCGGGGCGGTGCACGATGCCCCTGATGGCGCGCCTGGTGGTCTGCGGCTTGGAGGAGGTGATCGCCACCTTGGAGCCGACCAGGGCGTTCATCAGCGTGGACTTGCCGACGTTCGGCCTGCCCACGAAGCAGGCGAATCCGGCGCGATGGCTGTCTGGCGAGGTCACCTCTGCATTCTGTCCTATCGGCGGGCGTGTTCACGCCACCAGGCGAACGCCTCGGGCGCCACCAGCGGCATCCAGACGGTGGTGTGGAGGCCGGCCAGCTCCTCCTCGCTCACCCACCGGAACCCGGTGATCTCGTCGCCGTCGGGCTCGGGATCGCCCGAGGCGATCACGCAGGCGTAACCGGCGATGACGTAGCCGACCTGGTGACCGTTGGGGTAGCGGACGCGGAACTCCGGGCCGCCGTAGACGCCGATGAGGCCGCGTACCTCGATCTCGATGCCGAGCTCCTCGCGCAGCTCGCGCGTCACGGCGTCCTGGGGGCGCTCGTCGGGGTCGACGCCGCCGCCGGGCGCCGCCCACAGGCCCACGTCGCCGTGCCTGGCCACCAGCAGCCGCCCCGCCCCGTCGAAGACGAACCCGGACACCGAGGGCAGCATGAGCAGCTCGCCGCCCACCTTCTCGCGCAGCCTGGCGAGGAACGGGGACATCGGCATGTCAGCTGCGCAGCGTGCCGTCGGGGCCGGCCACGAGCAGCGACGACACGCCCAGCTCCGCGGCCACGGCCCGGTCGCCGTCGCCCGGCTCGCCCTCGCTCACCACCGCGACCGCCTCCAGGGACCGCGCGCCGCTGGAGATGGCCATGGCCACCGCCACCTGCACGGCCGAGAGCGAGAGCGCGGCCAGCTTGACGTCGGTCGCCGAGTAGGTGCGCCCGGTCTCGTCGCGCACCGCGGCGCCCTCGGCCGAGCCGTTGCGCGCCCGCGCGGCCCGCGCCAAGGTAATGATCTTGCTGTCTTCAGGATCGAGAGTCACGCGCTCTAGATTAGGCGCCCTGGATCAGGTGCCGGCCATCGCCATGGCCGCCTCGACCACCTGCCTGGTGCGTGCCGGGTCCACGTCGTTCATGCCCGTGTGCACCACCGACACGAGCGTGTCGCCGACCCGGGAGAAGACCACGTCCAGCGCGTACGGATATCCGTGCAGCCGTCCCTGCAGCCGCGCGCCTACGGCGTCGTCCCCGGCGGCCTCCGGCGGCAGCTCGCTCAGCCACAGGTCGGTCCCCGACGAGGTACGCACCTCCTGGCACTCCCTGCGGGCCCTGTCCAGCTCGTCGAGGTGCGCCCCGGCCTCCCCGCCGGCGTACCGGGCCAGACCCACCCCGGCCTGCTCCCCCAGCCCGTCGCCCTGGTAGCTGACCGCCGCCTGCGCGGTGAGCGCCTGGCCGGGCGCGTTCCCGGCGGCGGGCTCCAGCAGCGCGCGGCAACTGCGCTCCGCCGGGCCGAACGGCATCCGCCA
Source organism: Nonomuraea sp. LP-02 (assembly GCF_036289125.1). NCBI lineage: Bacteria > Bacillati > Actinomycetota > Actinomycetes > Streptosporangiales > Streptosporangiaceae > Nonomuraea > Nonomuraea sp. LP-02. The sequence goes on from NZ_JAXCLK010000001.1 coordinate 4,153,342, forward strand.
CGCCTGGTCGGGCCGGGCCGTGAAGCCCTCGGGCAGGCTCGGCTCCTTGCTGAGCGCCTCGCGCAGTTGCGCCATGGCGCGCGGGTCGATGAAGCTTTCCCCGCCACCGCCGCCGCAGCCCGCCAGCGCGCCCGTGAGCACTCCGGCGAGCGCCCAGGCGAGCAGGTGGGCCGCGGCGGCGGTCCTCCGTCTTCGTCTCATGATTCCCCCAGCGCGGAGGATGCCCTGGGGGCTCACTCGGGGATCTCGGCGACACGCAAAAAGGGTGTCCTCATCCGGTCTTGCCGGACAAGAACACCCTTTACGCCGACCAGCGTCTCAGCCGGCCGCCCGGCCGGGACGCTGTCGTCCCCCCTGGAGTCGTCCTCCCGCCGCGAACCCCACCCGGCGTTCGGACGCCTCCCCCTTGACACCCACCGCACTGGATGTCGTGATTCACAGAGTGCCCGAGGGTGCTTGCAGAAAACTTGTAGATCGCTTGCGAGCGGCCCTCGCGCCCTACTCCTGCCCCGCGTTCGCCGGGACCGACTCCTCGTCCTCCTCGGGGGAAGCCACGCGGCGTACGACGACGGTGCTGATGCGGTTGCGCCGGCCGGCCAGCGTCTCCGCGGTCAGCGACAGCCCGGCCACCTCCGCGTGGGAGCCCGCGATGGGCACCCGGCCGAGCGCGTGGGCCAGCAGGCCGCCGACGGTCTCCACGTCGTCGACCTCGATCTCGGTGTCGAACAGCTCGGCCAGCTCGTCGACGGGCATCCGGGCGGTGACCCGCAGGGCGCCGTCGGGGACCCGCTCGACCCGGGGGGCCTCCTGGTCGTACTCGTCGGTGATCTCGCCGACGATCTCCTCCAGGACGTCCTCGATGGTGACCAGGCCGGCGGTGCCGCCGTACTCGTCGATGACGATGGCGATGTGGATCTGCCGGGCCTGCATCTCGCGCATGAGCTGGTCGATGGGCTTGCTCTCCGGCACGTACGCGGCCGGCCGCATGATCGTCTCGACCGGCTCCTTGCCGCCGCCCTCGCCCGACTCGTGGATCTTGCGGGCGATGTCCTTGAGATAGGCGATGCCGACGACGTCGTCCTCGTTCTCGCCCGCGACCGGGATGCGGGAGAAGCCGCTGCGCAGCGCCAGCGACAGCGCCTGGCTGATCGTCTTGCCGCGCTCGATGTAGACCATGTCGGTGCGCGGCACCATGACCTCGCGCACCAGCGTGTCGCCCAGCTCGAACACCGAGTGGATCATCTCGCGCTCGTCCGGCTCGATCACCCGGCGCTCCTCGGCCAGGTCGACCAGGTCACGCAGCTCGGCCTCCGAGGTGAACGGGCCGTCGCGGAACCCCTTGCCGGGCGTGAGCGCGTTGCCGAGCAGGATGAGCAGCTTGGGCAGCGGGCCGAAGATGCGGGTGAGCCCGTAGACGACCGGCGCGCTGGCCAGCGCGACCGGCTCGGCGTGCTGGCGGCCCAGCGTGCGGGGCATGACCCCGACCACCACGTAGCTGATCACGATCATCACGACCGCGGCCCAGACGTACGCCCAGCCCTGGTCCTCCATGACGTCGATGAACAGCAGCGTGGCGATGACCGTGGCCACCAGCTCGCAGCTCAGCCGGAGCAGCAGCAGCAGGTTGAGATAGCGCGGCGGGTCGGTCACGATGGCCTGCAGCCGCCGCGCCCCCCGCCGGCCGTCGCGGACGAACTCCTCGGCCCGCACCCGGGAGATGCGCGTCAGCGCGGTCTCCGCACTGGCGATCAGGCCACCGATGATCACGAGCGCGACGGCCAGGAGCAACCAGGGCACGTTCACCGCGAGTCGCGCACCTCCTGCCATGACTCCAGGAGCTGGGCCTGGAGCCCGAACATCTCCTTGTGCTCCTCCGGCTCGGCGTGGTCGTAGCCGAGCAGGTGGAGGATGCCGTGCGTGCACAGCAGCTCAAGCTCGTCGGCGGTGGCGTGGCCGGCCTCCTTGGCCTGCCGGGCCGCCACCTGCGGGCAGAGCACGACGTCGCCGAGGAGCGCCGGGTCGGCCGGGCTCTCGGAGTCACCGCGCGCGCCGCCGCCGGGACGCAGCTCGTCCATCGGGAAGGCGAGCACGTCGGTGGGGCCGGGCTCGCCCATCCACTTCTCGTGCAGCTCGGCCATGGCGTCCTCGTCGATCACGACGATGGACAGCTCGGCGAGCGGGTTGATGCCCATCTCGCCGAGCACGTGCGTGGCCAGCGCGACCAGGCTCTCCTCGTCGACGCCGACGCCGGACTCGTTGTTGATCTCGATGCTCATGGCCGGCGCTTCCCTCGCTGCTGGATGGCCTTGGGCTCCTGAGCCGCCTGCGAGGCGTCGTAGCGTCCGTAGGCGTCGACGATCTCGCTCACCAGCTTGTGGCGGACGACGTCGGCGCTGGACAGGCGGGCGAAGTGGATGTCGGGGATCCCGTCGAGGATCTCCTGGACCACCCGCAGCCCGCTGACCGTGCCCGAGGGCAGGTCGACCTGCGTGACGTCACCGGTCACCACGATCTTGGAGTTGAACCCCAGCCGGGTGAGGAACATCTTCATCTGCTCGGCCGAGGAGTTTTGTGCCTCGTCGAGGATGATGAAGGCGTCGTTGAGCGTCCTGCCGCGCATGTAGGCGAGCGGCGCGACCTCGATCGTCCCGGCGGCCATCAGCTTGGGGATGGAGTCGGGGTCGACCATGTCGTGCAGCGCGTCGTAGAGCGGGCGCAGGTAGGGGTCGATCTTCTCGTAGAGCGTGCCGGGCAGGAAGCCGAGCCGCTCGCCGGCCTCGACCGCCGGGCGGGTCAGGATGATGCGGTTGACCCGCTTCTCCTGCAGTGCCCGGACCGCCTTGGCCATGGCCAGGTAGGTCTTGCCGGTGCCGGCGGGGCCGATGCCGAAGACGACCGTGTGCTTGTCGATCGCGTCGACGTAGCGCTTCTGGTTGACGGTCTTGGGCCTGATCGTGCGGCCGCGCGAGGACAGGATGTCGAGCGACAGCACCTCGGCGGGGCGATCGGAGGTCATGCGGAGCATCGCGATGCTGCGCTCGACCGCGTCGGGGGTGAGCTCGCCGCCGCTGCGGAGCACCTCGACGAGCTCTTCGAACAGGCGCACGACGCCGCCGCTCTCGTCCGGGCTGCCGGTGACGGTGATCTCGTTGCCCCGTACATGGATGTCGGCCTTGAAAGCGCCCTCGATGACGCGAAGCAGCTCGTCACGGGAGCCGAGGAGGCTGACCATCGGGTATTCGTCCGGAATCAGCACCTTGGCTTGAGTGCGCGAGGGAGGTGCCGTTCGTCGGGATTCATGTAGTTCGGACATGGGCAGGCCAGCGGCCTGATGCCTCCCGGTCTCTTGCGGAGTTCTTCTCCGCCCATCGTATCCGGGGCCAGGCGGTTTGCTCGCGTCAATATCACCGCACCGGCCCCTCGCACCACCACAACGGGTCCAACCGGGCGGCTCTAACCGGGCGGCCAGGTGAGGCCGCGGCCGCCCAGGACATGGGCGTGCGTGTGGAAGACGGTCTGTCCGGCGGCGGGTCCGGTGTTGAAGACGACGCGGTAGCCGCTCTCGGCCACCTGGTCGAGCACGGCCACGGCGTGCGCGGTCTTCAGCACCTCGTCGGCCAGGCCGTCGTCGGCCTCGGCGAGCGCCGCCGCGTCCGCGTGGTGCTCCTTGGGGATCACCAGGACGTGGGTCGGCGCCTTGGGGTCGATGTCGCGGAACGCCAGTGTCCTGCCGGTTTCGTAGACGATCTCGGCGGGAATCTCCTTGGCGACAATTTTGCAGAAGAGGCAGTCCTTCACAGCAGCACCATACCGACCCGCCTCCCGTTGGCCGGTCCGTTGCGAATCGGTAATCGGCGGTGTCGTGCGCGGGAAGATCAACGCGGTTAGGGTGGGTGTGCGACACTTCAACAAAAAAGACGATTCAGGGTCGGGCGAGCGCCACCTGGCGAGGACACGACTGGGTAATGCACCCTAACGAACCGGGGAAACCTCAAGAACCGGAAGAGCGTAAACCCACTGGGAAGGCCGCGCGTCCCACTGATGTGACCACCGAAACCCTTCTGGCCGACAGGTCGATGGGGGCGGTGCCGGTCGAGTGGGATGCCGACATGGCCGTTACCGCGCTCTACAGCGCGCACTTTCGGTCGTTGGTGCGTCTCGCTGTGTTGCTGGTGCGCGACATCGCGACCGCCGAGGAGGTCGTGCAGGACGCGTTCGTCGCCATTCACGGCGCCTGGCGCAGGCTGCGCGACCCCGACAAAGCACTCGCCTACCTCCGTCAGTCCGTCGTCAACCGCTCGCGTTCGGTGCTGCGCCACCGCGCCGTCGTCGAGAAATACGCGCCCAAGGGCCTGCCCGACGCGCCGAGCGCCGAGAACGGCGCGATCGGCGAGCTGGAACGGTCCGCCGTCATCGAGGCGTTACGAGCCCTCCCGACCCGGCAGAGAGAAGCACTGGTTCTGCGGTATTACGGTGATCTGTCCGAAGCTGAGATCGCTCACGCGATGGGCATCAGCAAGGGCGCGGTCAAGAGCCACACCGCCCGTGGCATGGCCGCGTTGCGATCCGTCCTGGAGAAAATGTCATGACCCTTCGCCCCGACGAGCACGGCGACCTCCTGCGCCGTGCGCTCCGCGCGGAGGCGGACGCGGTCGTGCCCTCGCCGGAGGGTCTGGAGATCATCCGTGCCCGGATCGAGCGGCGCGGCGTGCGCAACCTGTTCTGGTGGCGGGCCGGCGCGGCCGCGGCCAGCGCCGTCCTGGTGGCCGGCACGATCGTCATGGTGGTGCCCGAGCTGCGGTCCAAGGTGATCAACGAGAGCCCGATCACGGTGGTCGATCAGGAGACCACCGGCAGGGTGCCGTCCAACTCCTCCACCACCCGCTCCCACCAGCCGCCCCCGCCTCCGCCCAGCCAGGACAACCCGGTCGTCGTGCCGCCGGAGCCCACCACCGAGTCGCCGAGCAAGCCGCCCAGGACCGCCGGGTCCACGAGCCGGCCGTCACCGAGCCCGCGTACGGAGACCACCACCTGCCCGCCCGTGGCCGCGACCCCGGCCGACCCGGGCGACGACTGCCCTGCCACCTCGGCGTCGCCGGCGCCCACGGAGGCCGACCCCGCCGCTCAGCCCTCGACGTGCCCCACCGAGCAGTGCCCGGCCGACAGCATCAGCGAGAGCCCGGCCGAGATCGCCACCCCGCTCATCGAGACCGGCGGCACCACCCCTTAACTACGTGCTCACCACCGGCCTGTGCGCGTGAGCAGCACGGCCGCCGCCGCCACGCCCGCCGTGGACGTGCGCAGCACCGTCGGCCCGAGCAGCACCGGCACCGCCCCCGCTGCCTTGAACCGGTCGAGCTCCTCGCCCGAGACGCCGCCCTCCGGGCCGACGACCACCACGATGTCGCCCTCGGCCGGCAGCGCCACCTTCGACAGCGGCTCGGCCGCCTCCTCGTGCAGCACCAGCCCGAGCGCCGCCCCGGCCAGCAGCTCCGCCACCCGCGCGGTGGTGGCCGGCTCGCTCACCTCGGGCAGGTGGAAGCGGCGGGACTGCTTGCCCGCCTCGCGGGCGGTCGCGCGCCAGCGGCCGAGACCCTTGGCGACCTTGTCGCCCTTCCACTGGGCGATGCTGCGCGAGGCCGACCAGGGGACGATGACGTCCACCCCGGCCTCGGTCATCATCTCGACGGCCAGCTCGCCCCGGTCGCCCTTGGGCAGCCCCTGCACGACGGTCAGCCGCGGCCGCGGGGCCGGCACCTCGTAGCGGCGCAGCACGTCCAGCCCGAGCGCGTCCTTGGACGCCTCGCGCACCACGCACTCGGCGACCCGGCCGGCGCCGTCGGTGAGATCGACCCGCTCGCCGGCCCGCAGACGGCGCACGGAGGCGGCGTGGCGCCCCTCGGGGCCGTCGAGCGTCAGCTCCGGACCGTCGCCCAGCTCGGGGGCGATGAACACCGGAACGCTCACGTCACCTGCCGTTGAACGCGTCGCGCAGGCGCGAGAAGAAGCCCTGCTGCCCCGGCGCGAACTTGCCCGGCGGGCGCTCCTCGCCCCGCAGCCTGGCCAGCTCGCGCAGCAGGTCCTCCTGCTGGGCGTCGAGCTTCGAAGGGGTCTCGACGTTGACGTGGATGAGCAGGTCGCCCCGGCCGGACTCGTTGAGGCGCTGCACGCCCCGCCCGAACATGGTGATGACCTGGCCGGACTGCGTGCCGGGCCGGACGTCGACCTCCTCGGTGCCGTCGAGCGTCTCGACCGCGAGCACGGTGCCGAGCGCGGCGGCCGTCATCGGGAGCTGGACGGTGCAGTGGAGGTCGTCGCCGCGCCGTTCGAAGATCTCGTGGGCCCGCTCGACGATCTCCAGGAACAGGTCTCCGGGCGGGCCGCCGCCGGGGCCGACCTCGCCCTCGCCGGCGAGCTGGATGTGGGTGCCGTCCTCGACGCCCGCCGGGATGCGGACCTTGATGGTGCGGCGGGTGCGCACCCGGCCGTCGCCCGAGCACTCCTGGCAGGGGTGGCGGATGATGGTGCCGAAGCCGCCGCACTGCGGGCACGGCCGCGAGGTCATGACCTGGCCCAGGAACGAGCGGGTGACCTGGGAGATCTCGCCGCGCCCGTTGCACATGTCGCAGGTGTCGGGGTGGGTGCCGGGCGAGGCGCCGGCGCCGTGGCAGACCTCGCACACCACGGCCGTGTCGACGACCAGCTCGCGGGTGGTGCCGAACGCCGTCTCGCGCAGGTCGAGCTCGACCCGGATGGTGGCGTTGCGACCCCGGCGGGCGCGCGAGCGCGGGCCACGGGCCCCCGCGGCGGTGCCGAAGAAGGCGTCCATGATGTCGCTGAACGGGAAGCCCGCGCCGAAGCCGGCGCCCGCTCCCGCGCCGGCGAAGGAGGAGTCGCCCCCCAGGTCGTACATCTGGCGCTTGTTCGGATCGGACAGCACCTCGTAGGCCTGCGTGATCTCCTTGAACCGCTCCTGGGTGTCAGGATCGGGGTTCACGTCGGGGTGCAACTCGCGGGCGAGCCGGCGGTATGCCTTCTTGATCTCGTCCTGACTCGCGTCACGCCGCACCCCGAGGGTGGCGTAGTAGTCGCTGTTTGCCACTTATCGACCTCTTATGATGCAGCCAGGATCTGGCTGACGTAGCGAGCCACCGCGCGCACGGCGCCCATCGTCACGGGATAGTCCATCCTGGTGGGACCCAGCACACCGAGCCGGGCGAGTTGGTTGTCGCCAAGACCGTATCCGGTTGCGACCACGGATGTGCCCTGGAGGTAGGGGTTTTCCGAGCCGATCCGTACGGTGAGCGCGGACGGGGTGTCGGGGGAGGTCTCGCCGAGCAGCCGCATGAGCACGACCTGCTCCTCCAGTGCCTCCAGCACGTCGCGAAGGCCGATGGAGAAGTCCGCTCCGGCGAGGTTGGCCGCGCCCGCGAAGACGATCTTCTCGTCGTACCGCTCCACCAGGGTCTCCAGCAGCACGGAAAGGATCGTGGCGGCGGCCGGACGGTCCTCCACGGGCAGGCGCTCCGGCAGGTCGGCGACCAGCTCGGGAACGCTGCTGAGCTGGCAGCCGTCGAGGCCGGAGTTGAGCACCGCGCGCAGGTGCGCGATGCGGGTGTCCTCCAGCGCCTCGGGCAGCTCGACGACGCGCTGCTCGACGCGGCCGGTATTGGTGATGAGCACCAGCATGACGCGGCGCTCGCTCAGCGGCACCAGCTCGACGTGCCGGACGGTCGAGCGGGTGAGCGTGGGGTATTGCACGACGGCCACCTGCCGGGTGAGCTGCGCGAGCAGCCGCACCGTGCGCATGACCACGTCGTCCAGGTCGACCGCGCCGGCCAGGAACGTCTCGATCGCCCGGCGCTCGGCGCCCGACAGCGGCTTGATCTGCGAGAGCCGGTCGACGAACAGGCGGTAGCCCTTGTCCGTCGGCACCCGCCCCGCACTCGTGTGCGGCTGGGTGATGTAGCCCTCCTCCTCCAGCGCGGCCATGTCGTTCCTGACCGTCGCCGGGGAGACCTTCAGATTGTGGCGCTCGGCCAGCGCCTTGGAGCCCACCGGTTCGTTGGTGGACACGTAGTCCTCGACAATGGCGCGGAGCACCGCCAGCTTCCGTTCGTCGAGCACGTGCTCACCTCCTGCCTCTGCCCGTAGGGAAAACGCGGTGCCTAGCACTCTGTGTTCCCGAGTGCCAAGTGTACGGCTCTCGCCCACAGGGTGCGATGACACCGGCTCCCATCCTCTTGCTAGCGTCTTACAAGCGACAGGCTTCACACTTGCGGACATGTCGGACGAAGCACAGCCCCCGTACGGGCCACCGCCCGGACAGGGTCCGTACCACCATCAGCCATTCCCGCCTCAGCCCGGATACGGTCCGCAACCCGGCTCCCAGCCCGGATACGGGCCGCAGCCCGGATACGGTGGGCAGCCGGGATACGGCGCACCTTCGCAGCCGTATGGTCCGCCGCCTCAGTACGGACAATACGGCCAACAACCACAGTTCCCACCACGAATCGATTCCAAAGCCATCAAACCCAGGTTGTGGTGGATCGGCGGCGCCTGGATCGTGGCCGTGCTCTGCGGCGTCCTCGGCATCGTGCTCTTCGTGGGGGGCGTCGCCGGCGGCGTGAGCGACCTCGCGCCCACCAAGACGTTCGCCTCGGGCGAGAGCGTCACCGTCGCCGTGGACCCGGCCGACAAGCCCGCCGTCTACCTCTCCGCCGACACGCCCGTCAACTACGCCTGCCAGATCGCCGGCGGCGGAGGAAAGGCCAAGCTGGCCAAGACCAGTGGCTCGCAGACCGTCACCGTCAACGGCGTCGTGTGGGAGCAGATCCTCGTGATCAACGCCCCCGCCAAGGGCGACTACCAGCTCACCTGCAGCAACGAGGAGTCGGCCACGGTCAAGTACGGCGTCGGCAAGCCGCTGTCGGCCGCCGTCGGCGGAGTGTTCGGCGGGGTCGTCGCGCTGCTCGCGATCCCCGGCGCGGGCATCCTGCTCGCGATCATCACCACCATCGTGGTCCTGGTGCGCCGCTCCTCCGCGCGCAAGCGCCTTGCGGCAGCCGGGTGATTTGCTACGGTCCCCCCTGTGTACGACGGTGATGTTCTGGCGGGTAACTGGCGGCGGCCCGGCAAGGGCAAGATTCCGAAGGTGCCCGCCGAGCCGGATCTGGTCGTGGAGGACGCCGACAGCGGCTTCTGCGGCGCCGTGGTGGCCTGCGACAAGGAGGCCGTCACGCTGGAGGACCGGTTCGGCAGGCGGCGGCTGTTCCCGCTGGCGCCGGCCGCGTTCCTCCTGGAGGGCAGGCCGGTGACCCTGGTGCGCCCCGCGCCGTCCGCCGCCCCCGCGGGCCCCGGGCGCAGCGCGTCGGGCTCCATCGCCGTCGAGGGGCTGCGGGCCCGCGTGGCCAGGGAGAGCCGCATCTACGTCGAGGGCGTGCACGACGCCGCGCTCGTGGAGAAGATCTGGGGCCACGACCTGCGGGTCGAAGGGGTCGTGGTCGAATACCTCGAAGGCGTGGACCACCTGCCGGACATCGTCGCCGAGTTCGGCCCCGAACCGGGGCGGCGGCTGGGGGTCCTCGTGGACCACCTCGTCCCCGGCTCCAAGGAGAGCCGCATCGCCGCCGAGATCACCTCGCCGGACGTGCTCGTGGTGGGGCATCCGTTCGTCGACATCTGGCAGGCGGTCAAGCCGTCCGTGCTGCGCATCCCCGCCTGGCCCGAGGTGCCGCGCGGGGTGCCGTGGAAGGAGGGCGTGATCGCCGCGCTGGGCTGGCGCTCGGAGCCGGCCGACGCCTGGCGGCGCATCCTCGGCGCCGTCTCGACCTATTCCGACCTGGAGCCGGAGTTGCTCGGCCGGGTCGAAGAACTGATCGACTTCGTTACGGAGACATCATGAGCCAGGATCCCCACGCCTCGCCGCCGGACGACGACGCGACCCGGTACGTCCCGCCGTCGGCCGTACCCCCGGGCCAAAGCGGCGCCCCCCAGCAGCCGGGCTACGGGTACGGCCAGCAGCCGCCCTCCCAGCCCGGTTACGGGTACGGCCAGCAGCCCCCTTCCCAGCCCGCCTACGGCTACGGCCAGCAACCCGGCTCTCAGCCCGGTTACGGGTACGGCCAGCAACCCCCGTCACAGCCGGGCTACGGCCAGCAGCCGGGCTATGGCTACGGTCAGCAGCCCGGATACGGCTACCAGCAGCAGCCCCCGCCCGGCTACGGCTACGCGCAGCCGCCCGGCGGGCCGTACGTGCCGGGCATGTACGGCCCCCGCCCCGGCACCGACGACAGCACGATGGCGATGCTGGCGCACCTGCTCGGCCTGCTCGCCTCCTGGATCGGCCCGCTGATCATCTACCTGATCAAGCGTGACCAGTCCCCCTACGTCCGCGACCAGGCGGCGGAGGCGCTGAACTTCCAGATCACGATGTTCATCGGCTACGTCGTGGCGGCCGTCCTGTCGGTGGTGTTCATCGGCGTCCTGCTGCTGCCGGTGATCTGGGTGCTTTCGCTGATCTTCCACATCCAGGCGGCCGTGGCCACGAACAAGGGCCAGCGGTACCGCTACCCGCTCTCCATCCGGATGATCACCTAGACCAGCAGGTCGCGTACGAGGGCGTCGGCCAGCAGCCGCCCCCGAAGCGTGAGCACCATCAGCCCGGACTTGAACGGCTCGGGCTCCAGCAGCCCCCGTGCCAGCGCGCCCGCCACCACCGGGCGCGCCTCCGGCGCCACGTCGGCGAGCGGGTAGCCGGTGACCAGGCGCAGCTCCAGCATGAGGCGTTCGGCGGCGCGGTCGTCGGCGTCCAGGACCTCCCGGGAGTGGGCGGGCGAGACGCCGGCGGCCAGGCGCTGGGCGTAGGCGGCGGGGTGCTTGACGTTCCACCAGCGGGTGCCGCCCACGTGGCTGTGCGCGCCCGGCCCGGCGGCCCACCAGTCGCCGCCGGTCCAGTAGAGCAGGTTGTGCCGGCAGCGGGCCCGCTCGGAGGTCGCCCAGTTGGACACCTCGTACCAGTGGAAGCCCGCCTCGGCCAGCATCTCGTCGGCGATGAGGTAGCGGTCGGCGGCCACGTCGTCGTCGGGCAGGGGCAGCTCGCCGCGCCGGATGCGGGCGGCGAGCCTGGTGCCGTCCTCGACGATGAGCGAGTAGGCCGACACGTGGTCGGGCCCGGCCTCGATCGCGGCGGCCAGCGAGGCCCGCCAGTCGTCGTCGGACTCGCCCGGCGTGCTGTAGATGAGGTCGAGGTTGACGTGCTCGAACCCGGCCTCCCTGGCCTCGCGTACGGCCGCCGCCGGGCGTCCCGGCGTGTGCTTGCGGTCGAGCACGCGCAGCACGTGCTCGCGGGCGCTCTGCATGCCGAAGCTGATGCGGTTGAACCCGCCGTGGCGCAGTTTCTCCAGCGAGGAGGGGTCGACGGACTCGGGGTTGGCCTCCGTGGTGACCTCGGCCCCCGGCCGCAGCCCGAACTCGGAGTCGATCGCCGCGAGGATCCGCGCGAGGTCCTCGGGCGGCAGCAGCGTGGGGGTGCCCCCGCCGAAGAACACGGTGTCCACCGGCAGCTCGCGCTCGCCCAGGACGCGCCGGGCGAGGCGCACCTCCTCCACGACCGTGTCGGCGTAGTCGCGCTGGGAGGCGCCGGGGCCGAGCTCGGCGGCGGTGTAGGTGTTGAAGTCGCAGTAACCGCAGCGGGTCACGCAGAACGGCACGTGGACGTAGAAGCCGAACGGCCGCTCGCCGAGGCCGCGCAGGGCGCTGTCGGGCAGCTCGCCCGTGGTGGGCGCGGGGTCGCCGTCGGGCAGGGTGGATGGCACCCTTCCAGTCTGCCGGTCGTCAGGGGGTGGTCCCGCCTGGGGGATCGTTGACGCCCTGGTGCGCGGGCTCTACCATCACGTCAACTTATAGGAAAGTTTCTTATAAGTTGACAGGAGTCGCCCGGTGAAGAAGAAGACTCTGATCATCCTCTCGCTCTTACTGGGCCTCACGGCGGTCTCCGTGCCCGCCGAGGCCCAGACCCGCAGCGGCTTCAAGCGGGTCGCGTACTTCATCCAATGGGGTGTCTACGGCCGCGACTACCACGTCAGGGACGTGGACGTCAGCGGCGCCGCCGCCAAGCTCACCCACCTCAACTACGCGTTCGGCTTCGTCGACGCCGGGGGCTCCTGCTACTCGGCGGACCCGTGGGCCGACTGGCAGCGTCCGGTGCCGGCCGAGCAGAGCGTGGACGGCGTGGCCGACGCGCCCGGCCAGGCGCTCAACGGCAACCTCAACCAGCTCCGCAAGCTCAAGGCCAAGCACCCCGGGCTCAAGGTGCTGATCTCGCTCGGCGGCTGGACCGGGTCCAAGTACTTCTCCGACGCCGTCCTCACCCCCGACTCGCGCGCGAAGCTGGCCCGGTCCTGCGTCGACCTGTGGCTGCGCGGCAACCTGCCGGGGCTGGAGCCGGGCGCGGGCGCCGGCGTCTTCGACGGCATCGACCTGGACTGGGAGTGGCCCGGCTCGGCCGGAGCCGAGGGGAACGTCATCCGCCCCGAGGACAAGCGCAACTTCACGCTGTTCGTCGAGGAGCTGCGCGGGCAGCTCGACGCCCATGCCCGCGACGCCGAGCTCAGCGCCTTCCTGCCGGCCGCCGCCGCCAAGATCGACGCCGGGTACGAGGTGCGCCGCGTCTTCAAGCAGCTCGACTTCGCCACCGTCCAGGGCTACGACCTGCACGGCACCTGGGAGCCCCAGACCGGCCACAACGGCAACCTCCTCACCGACCGCCGCGACCCGAACCCCGTCAGGTACAGCGTCGACCAGACCGTGCGCGACTATCTCTCGCGGGGCGCGCCCGCCCGCAAGCTCGTGATCGGCGTGCCCGCCTACGGCCAGGGCTGGACCGGCGTGACCGGCGGCGGCGACGGCCTCTACAAGCCCGCCACCGGCCCCGCGCCCGGCAAGTGGGCGGCCGGCAACGAGGACTACAAGGACCTGGTGAACAAGCCGGGCAAGCGGTACCGGGACCTGCTGACCGGGGCGATGTGGCTGTACGACGGCAACGAGTTCTGGTCGTACGACGATCCGGCGGTGCTGGTGCAGAAGGCGGCGTACATCCGGCTCAAGGGGCTGGGCGGCTCGATGATGTGGTCCATCGACCAGGACGACTCCCGCGCCTCCCTGACGTCGGCGTTGTACTCGGTCCTCCGCTGACACCCCTGCTGGGGACTCAGCCGGCCGGAGCCGCCGCGGGCTCGTCCTGCCCGGCGCTCCGGACCGGCGCCCCCAGGGTCCTCGCCGCCAGTTCGTCCCAGTGCGGGTCGCGGCCCGGCAGCGTCAGCATGCGCCGCATCGCGTCCCCGTCGCCGTGGCGGGCCAGGAACCAGTCGGACACCGTCACCCCGTGCCCGGGCCGTGCGACGATCGCCACCTCGTCGCCCGCGCCCACGTCACCGGTCTCGATCACCCGCAGGTACGCCCCCGGCCGTCCCGCCTCGGTGAACCGCCTGACCCACCTCGGCTCGTCCAGCCAGTTGCGGAACACCACGCACGGCACCCGGGGCCCGGTCACCTCCAGCAGCGCGCCGCCGATCCGCCACCGCTCGCCGATGACGGCCCCGTTGACGTCGAGCCCGGAGGTGGTGAGGTTCTCGCCGAAGAGTCCGTCGCGCAGCTCCCGCCCGAGCCGTTCCTGCCACCAGTCGTAGTCCTCCCTGGCGTAGGCGTAGACCGCCTGGTCGGAGGAGCCGTGGTGCTTGCGGTCGGCGCGCTCGTCGCCGGCGAGCCCGCCGAGGAGCACCGGGACGCGGTGCCCGGCGGGCTGCTTGTCGATCGCGGTCCGTCCCAGCTTCCCCGCCCACTCAGCCGTCACCGCGACGCCGACATTTACCGAGATGATGCGCATTCCTGAACGTTAACCGAGCATCCTCCCGCCGGGCGAGTCCGTCCGGCGACGGCCGTGACACAACGATGACACGGCGCTGACCGGGCGAGGACATGATCAGCCGACAGTGGTGGGGCCGTACCCACCGCTGAGGAAGGTTGATCGAACGTGGCCCGACGCGTACGCGTGGCGGTGCTGGCGGGCGGCCCGTCCGCCGAGCACGAGGTGTCCCTGCAATCGGCGCAGTCCGTGCTCGGCGCGCTGCCGAGGGATCTGTACGAGCCCGTCCCCGTCATCATCGACCGCGAGGGCAGATGGCCGGTGGACCTGCGACGCGACCTGGCGGACGTGGTCTTTCCCGTGCTGCACGGCCCGTTCGGCGAGGACGGCGTGGTCCAGGGGCACCTGGAGACGCTGGGCATCCCGTACGTGGGGTGCGGCGTCCTGGCCTCGGCCGTGGCCATGGACAAGGTCGCGATGCGGCGCGCGTTCCTGGCCGAGGACATCCCGGTCACCCCGCACGTGTGGTTCACCGCGTACGAATGGCGCACGGCCACCGATCACGGGGAGCTGGTGAAGCCGCTCGACTGGCCGATGTACGTCAAACCGGCCGGCCTGGGCTCCTCCATCGGCATCTCCCGCGTCACCACCATGGAGGAGCTGCGCGCGGGCGTGGAGCTGGCGCTGGCCTACGACCGGACGGTCGTCGTCGAGCAGGGCGTGACCGCGCGCGAGCTGATCTGCGGCGTGCTCGGCGGCCACGACAGGCCGGATGTCTCGGTGCCGGGCGAGCTCATCGTGCCCGGCGACTGGCTCGACTACGAGGCCAAATACCTCAGCGGGGCCGAGATCGCCACCATCCCCGCCGTCCTGCACGAACGGGTGGCCGGGGAGATGCGCGAGCTGGCCCTGCGCGCCTTCCGTGCGATCGGCGGCTACGGCCTGGCCCGGGTCGACTTCCTCCACGAGGAGGACACGGGACGCCTGTACGTGCTGGAGATCAACACCATGCCCGGCTTCACCTCCCGGTCCGTCTACGCGAGGGCCTGGGCCGCGAGCGGCGTCCCGTACCCGGACCTGCTGCGCCGCCTCATCGACCTCGCGTTCGCGAGGAGCGGCTCATGATCCCGATGACGCTGGACGAGATCGCGCGGGCCTGCGGCGCGAGCCCGCACGACGTACCCGACCTTGAGTCGCTGGTGACGGCGCCCGCGGCGGTCGACTCCCGCGAGGTGGTGCCCGGCGGCCTGTTCGCCGCGACGGCCGGCGCGCGCACCGACGGTCACGACCACGCGGCCGCCGCCGTCGCGGCCGGCGCCGTGGCCGTGCTGGCCGCGCGGCCCGTCGGCGTGCCCGCCCTCGTGGTGGACGACGTCCAGCTCGCGCTCGGCCTGCTGGCCAGGCAGCTGCTCCGGCGCATCAGCCCGACGGTGATCGGCCTGACCGGCTCCGTGGGCAAGACCACCACCAAGGACCTGCTGGCCCAGGTGCTCGAACGGCACGCGGCCACGGTCGCCACCAACAGGTCGTACAACAACGAGCTCGGGCTGCCGCTCACCGTGCTGCGCGCCGACGCCGCCACCCGCTACCTGGTGCTGGAGATGGGCGCGAGCAGGAAGGGCGATCTGACATACCTGACCGGGATCGCGCCGCCCCGGATCGGGCTGGTGCTCAACGTCGGCACCGCGCACCTGGAACGGATGGGGACCGGGCGGGCCGACGTGGCCGAGGCGAAGGGCGAGCTGGTCGAGGCGCTGCCCGCGGACGGGTACGCGCTGCTCAACGCCGACGACCCGTACGTCCTGGGCATGGCCGACCGCACCGAGGCCCGGATCGTGCTGTACGGCAGGTCGCCGCGGGCGCGGGTGCGCGCCGAGGACGTGCGGATGGACGATCGGGCGCGGACGGCGTTCGAGCTGGTGACGCCCTCCGGCCGCGCCCCGGTCGCGCTCGGACTCATAGGCGAGCACCAGGTGAGCAACGCCCTGGCCGCGGCCGCCGTCGCCACCACGCTCGGCCTGGACGCCGCCGAGATCGCGGACGGGCTGAACGCCGCCCGGCGGCGCTCCGCAGGCCGGCTGCAGATCACGGAACGACCCGACGGCGTCACAGTCGTCGACGACGCCTACAACGCCAACCCCGAATCCATGCGGGCCGGGCTGCGCGCGGCCAAGGCCCTGGCCGGCGTCCGCCGTACCGTCGCCGTCCTCGGCGGGATGGGGCAGCAGGCGGACGCCTCCCGCGCCCGGCACGCGGAGGTGGGCCGGCTCGTCGCCGACCTCCGCTTCGACGTGCTGATCACGGTCGGCGCGGGCGATCCGCTCGCGACGGCGGAGGCGGCGCGGTCCTCGGGCCAGGGCGTGGCCGTCCACACCGTCGAGGACGTGACAGAGGCGATCGAGCTGGCCACCGCCCTCCTCGAACCGGGCGACGTGGTGTTCGTCAAAGCCTCCAGCGAGTACGGGCTCGGCGCCTGCGCCAGGGCCCTGGCCACCGCAAACTAGCGAAACGGAGTTCCATGCGCGCCATCGGCCTCATCGGCGGGTTGAGCTGGGAGTCGACGGTGATCTACTACCAGATCATCAACCAGCGGGTACGCGAGCGGCTCGGCGGCAGCCATTCCGCCGACAGCCTCATCTGGTCGGTCGACTACACGACCGTCGAGGACCTCATCTTCGCCGACCGCTGGGACGAGGTGAGTGCGCTGCTGGCCGACGCCGGCCGGAAACTGCAGAGCCTCGGCGCCGGCGTCCTGCTCGTCTGCAGCAACACCTTCAGCCGGGTGAGCGACGACGTGGCGCGCGCCGCGAGCGTGCCCGTGCTGCACATCGCCGACGCCGTGGGCGCCGAGGTCCGGGCCAGGGGGATGCGCAGGGTCGGCCTGCTGGGCACCCGCTTCACCATGGAGCAGCCCTTCTACCGGGACCGGCTGGCCGCCCACGGCTTCGACGTGGTCGTCCCACGGCGGGAGCAGCGGGAGCTGGTCCACCGCGTGATCTTCGACGAGCTGGTGCGCGGGGTGCTCAAGGAGTCGTCCAGGGACGCGTTCGCCCGGATCATCGCCGACCTCGCCGCCCGCGGAGCGGAGGGTGTCATCCTCGGCTGCACGGAGATCGAGCTCCTGATCACCGAGAAGGACACCCCGGTTCCGCTGCTGCCGAGCGCGCGGCTGCACGCGGAGGCCGCGGCCGGCTTCGCCCTGAGCGGCTAGACGAGTTGTGCCAAACGGTGGCGGTCAGGGCAAGGATGAGCTGGCGGATCGTTTGAGGTACTGCTCGCCGGGACGTGGGGCGCGGTTGCGGTAGGACGGGCGCAGCAACTGCGCCCCCGCCTTGTCGCCGATGATCAGCAGGCCGGGACGGTCACTGACCAGCGAGAGTGGGAGCGCCAGCAGCCGTAGGAGGCCCAGCCGGCCGGCTGTGAGCGCAGGGCGGTCGGTCGGGATCGGCCGCATTCGACGGGGGTGGAGTCGATGACGCGTTTGAGCAGGGGCAGGGCGGCGCGTAGGCGTTTGTTGTGCAGGGCCGGTGCCTTAGGCGCTTTCCGGGTCGGGGCCGAGGGCTGCCCTGCCGCCGTCGACGGGCAGGACAGCGCCGGTGATGAAGGCTGATTCCGCAGAGAGCAGGAACGCGACGGCATGTGCGACATCGAGGGGGTGACCGACGTGCCCCAAGGGGTGCAATGCGGCCATCTGCTGGTCGGCTTCAGGGTGCTCACGCCGGTACTCCTCGTACCGGGCCGTCGTGATCGACCCCAGCGCAACGGCATTGACGCGAATGCCCTGCGGGCCGTGGTCGACAGCAGCCGCTCGCGTGAGCCCTTCGACGGCGGCCTTCGCCGTGGCGTAGGGCAGAGCGCCCCGCACGGGGCGCTGCGCCTGGTGTGAGGAAACGTTCACGATCGAGCCGGGCCGGGAGTGCGAGAGGAAGTGCTGCACGGCGGTGTGGCACCCGACAACGGCGAGATTGAGGTTGAGCGCAATGAGTGCGCTGATCTGCTCCGCTGTTGCCGTGGCAAGGCTGGCGTCGCGGAAGATCGCAGCGTTGTTGACCCACCCGCTCAGAGGGCCATGCTTCTCCGCAAGCTGCGCCGCGGCCGCGGCGGCAGCGGGATCGCCGGCGTCACCTTCGACATGGTGCACGCGAGGGTTCGCGCTGCGGGCGGGAGTCGGGTCGAGGTTGATGACGTGACCGATGGAGGACAGGTGCTCCGCGATCGCGCTGCCGACGCCTCCGCTCGCACCTGTGACGACGAACGAGTGTGCGCTGCTCATGCGTCAACCGCCACCGTTGTGTTCTGGCCGGCGACGATGCTCCACCCGCCGGCAGGCTCGGTCGTTACGACGTACGTGTGGCGGTGCTGGCCGCCGACCTCTTTCAATGTCCCATCGGCCCGGCGGTACTCCTGCTCGATGACCATGACCACAGCACCGTCGCCGGCGGGACGGGCATGAGCCACTCGATAGGCGACCGACCCACCGGCAAGACCACCTGGCATGACGCGAGCCAGATAGTCCGCCAGCTCCTTGCGCCCCACGATCAAGGTCCCTCGGCTCGTGATCCAGGTCGAAGCCGGGTCGAACAGCTCGACGTACCGGTCAACGTCTTCGCGCGCATGAGCTTCTTGAAGGGCGGCGGCGACGTGGTGGGCCATTTCGACAGGGGTAAGTGGCATCGCCCCGATCTTTCCAGCTCACGCTCGTCGGAGTCAAAACGGGCGGAGTCGGAAGGCCACACCGCCGGCTCGATGACCGGCCATCCGCGGCCCGCCGGGCGCTGAGGACTTACTCGGCTAGTTCCCGATGACGTGGCCCACGCCCGGGTGGGGCCGTCGTGGTGGTGGCGTGCCGCCGCACTCCGGGCGGTGCTCGAAGTGCCACCATTCGTTGTCGTACAAGCGGTAGAGGTCGAAGCGGGCGCCGTGCTCCTCCAGCCACCGCGCGCCCTCGTGGGGACGGACGTCCAGCGCGATGCCCTTGACGTGACCGGACTCCGCCGGCGGCAGCACGAGCATGCGTGCCAAGGCCGGGGAGCCGGAGCGGCGGACCTCCTCGTCGAACATCCGCTGCTGGACGACGGGATCGCGGTATCCCGAGGTGAGGCCGATGAGCTGGCGGTGCCGCCAGAGCGCCTCGGTGCGCGCCGCGGTGAACGCCGCCCTGGCGCCGTCGGTGAGCCCGGTCAGGTCCTCGGCGGGGAAGCGCATCGCCAGCACCCAGCCGCAGGCCAGCTCGCGGGCGTGGCCTGGACGGCGGACGAACGCCACGGGCAGCAGCAGCACGGCGAGCACCAGCGTGACGGCGGCGTACAGCCGGTCCCGGGGCCGAGGTGGGATGGTGCGTGGTTCGTTCATGGCGAACTACGATTGGCGCCGAATGTGCGCGCGTGGTCAGCCGCATGTCACCGTTCATCGACGGCGCCTCTGTTGCCTCGACCGTGACGCAACCATGACATGGCGCTGACGAGACGAGGACACGACCGGCCGACAGTGGATGGGTTGACCGACGGGCGAGTTACGGAGTGTGCGGTGAAACCCGGAGGCATGTCGCGAATACTGCTCATCGAGGACGACCCGGCCGTGCGGGAGGGCCTTGAGCTGGCGCTGTCCCGGCACGGGCACCGGGTGCGCGCGGTGGAGTCCGGCGAGCAGGGGCTGGACCGGCTGCGTGCGGACGTCCCCGACGTCGTCGTGCTCGACCTGATGCTGCCCGGCATGGACGGGTTCGAGGTCTGCCGCCGCATCAGGGCCACCGGGAACGTGCCGATCATCATGCTGACCGCGCGCGGCGACGACATGGACGTGGTGGCCGGGCTGGAGTCGGGCGCCGACGACTACGTGGTCAAGCCCGCGCAGCCCAGGGTGCTGGAGGCACGCATCCGCGCGGTGCTGCGGCGGATCGGCCGCGACCAGGCGGAGCTCGAACGGCACGGCGACCTGACCATCGACCGGGCCGGGCTGGTGGTCGAGAAGCGCGGTGTGCCGGTCAGTCTCGCCCCGACCGAGCTGCGCCTGCTGCTCGTGCTCTCCAGCACGCCCGGCCGGGTGCACAGCCGCCAGCAGCTGCTGGAGTCGGTGTGGGAGCACGGCTATTTCGGCGACTCGCGGCTGGTGGACGCGTGCGTGCAGCGGTTGCGCGCGAAGATCGAGGACGACTCGGCGGCGCCCGTCTACGTGCAGACGGTGCGCGGGTTCGGCTACCGCTTCGGGCCGGTGTGAGCCCCGGGTGGCACCTCGACCGAGCCTGGGGCTGCGGGCCCGGCTGCTGTTCGCGTTCGCGCTGCTGTGTGTGGTCACCGCGGCGGCGGTGGCCGGCGGGAGCTACGTCCAGGCCCGCAACGACATCCTGCGGCGGACCCAGGACGCCGCGGTGCAGACGCTGACCGGCCGGATGCAGGCGCTCTACCCCTTGCCGACCGCGACGCCGGATCGGGAGGAGCTCGCCGGGATCGCCGCGGCCGCCCAGTTCGACTTCTCGGTCGCCCTCTACGGCGAGCGGTACGCGCCGATCTCCCCTCCCCAGCCACCGCCGCCGGGGCGCGAAGGGCCGGGGCTGGAGGCTCGGGTGCAGGCTCTCTCGGTGATCTCGCCGGAGATGCGGCAGGCGGTGGCCGGCGGCAGTACGGCGTGGCAGCGGGTGGTGTGGCAGGACTCACCCTGGCTGATCGTCGGCATGCCGCTGCTGGTCACCGAGCCTGGCCGACCGGCGCAGACGTCCGGCATCGAGGTCTACGTGGCGCGCAGCCTGCTCGCCGAACAGCGCAGCATCGACGAGCTCGCCACGCGCGCCTGGCTCACCGGCGGGGCGGCGCTGGCGTTCGCGGTCGTCCTCGCGTCGCTGGCCACCCGCGGCGTGCTGGGTCCGGTGCGCGAACTCGGCCGGGCGGCACGCCTGCTGGGCGAGGGCGAGCTGCGGACCAGGATCGAGGTCCGCGGCTCCGACGAGCTGGCCGACGTGGCGCGTACGTTCAACAACACCGCCGCGGAGCTGGAACGGCACGTCGAGCAGCTGCGCGCGATGGAGGCCGACGCCCGCCGGTTCGTGGCCGATGTGTCCCACGAGCTGCGCACGCCACTGGCCGCGCTCGCCGCGGTCACCGACGTCCTCGACGAGGAGGCGGCCCAGCTGCCCGAGCCCGCCGCCAGGGCCGCCAGGCTGGTCAGCCAGGAGACGCACAACCTCACCGCCCTGGTGAACGACCTGATCGAGGTCAGCCGGTTCGACGCCGGCGTCGCCGCCCTCGCGCTGAACGACATCGACGTCGCCGAACTGGTGCACGCGACCCTGCGCGCCCGGGGCTGGCCGGAGCGGGTGGACGCCGAGCTGCCGTCCGGCGTGACGGCGCGGCTGGACCCGCGCCGGGTGGACGTCATCCTCGCGAACCTGGTCGGCAACGCCCTGCGGCACGGCGAGCCGCCGGTGTCGGTGCGTCTGTCCGCCGACCCGGAGTGGATCGAGCTGGAGGTCCGCGACCACGGGCCGGGGCTGGACGACGCGGTGCTGCCGCACGTGTTCGACCGGTTCTACAAGGCCGGCGCGGCCAGGACCAGGTCCGAGGGCAACGGCCTCGGCCTGGCCATCGCACGCGAGAACGCGCGCCTCCACCAGGGGGACATCACCGTCACCAACGCCGAGGACGGAGGCGCCGTCTTCACCTTGCGTCTGCCCCGCCGGACATCCGACCCGGAGGGAGACCCGGCATGAGGACTCGCTTCGCCCGCCGCGTGCTCGCCGTGGACTTCGTCGCGCTCGTCGTGGGCCTTGTCGCGCTCGTCGCCGTGGCGGGTTGCGGGGTGCGGCCCAGCGACGTCATCCTCGCCGGCGACCCGCCGAGCGGGCCCGTCCAGCATGCCACGGCGGTCACCCTTTACCTGGTGAAGGACGGCCGGCTCAGCGCGGTGACGCGGCCCGACGGCCGGCTGTCGCCGGCGGACGCGCTCGCGCTGCTGGCCGCCGGTCCCACGCCGAGGGAACAGGCGCACGGGCTCACCTCCGAGGTCCCGCCCGACGCCGGACCGTTCACGCTGACCGCCGAACCGGGCGGCGCCGGTCATCTGGTGGTGACCCTGTCCACTCCGGCCGGCGAGCTGTCGGCACTGGCCGTCGACCAGGTCGTCTGCTCAGCCGCCGCCACGAGGCGGGACAGCTCCGCCCAGGTCACCGTCATCGGCGCCGGCGAGAGCATCGGCCCCCGGACTTGCCCGTCCTCCCTTGAGGACGCTACCGACGGACCGAGACGACCACCTTCTACCCCCTCACCCCGCCCGAGTTGAGCTGCGACTCGTCGTCGAACCCGGCGAGCTGTAACAAGGTCTCCAGCGCCGCCTGCCGCGTCTCCTCGACCGAGCCGCCCTGCTCGCCGAAACACTCGGCCGCCACGTCGAGCAGGGCCGTGACCACCGCGGCGTCGGGATAGGGCACGTCGACCAGCACGGTGCCGTCCGCCCCCTCCGCACTCGCCGCCGGGTCGAGGTGCCGGCTCAGCAGCCGCCTGGCCTCCTCCGCCACAGCGACCCCCAGCACCGCAGCACGCTCGAAGCGCTCAGAAGCAAACATGCCGACCTCCAGTCGCACAGGTGTTCGGAACAGAAGGTAGACGACGGCACCGACAGAATCGCCTGTGCGCGCGGGGATCTGGCTAGGCTCGAACGGTGAACGAGCCGATCATCAGTGTCGAGAACCTCACGGTCGAGCTCGGCGGCAACCCCGTGCTGCGCGAGCTCACACTGACCGTGTCCCCCGGCGAGATCGTCGCGGTCGTGGGCCCGAACGGCTCCGGCAAGTCGACGTTGCTCCGCACCCTCGCCGGGCTCCAGCCGGCCTCGGGCGGCGAGGTACGCGTGTTCGGAGCGCCGCCCGTGGACGACGCGGCGTTCTGGCGCAGAGTGGCGCACCTCGGCGACGAGCCCGCCTGGTACCCGGGATTGACGGCGGGCGAGCATCTGGAGCTGATGGCAGCCGTGCATCCGCGTGCCCGGATGGACGCCGGGACCGCGCTGGAGGTGTTCGACCTGGTGGAGCGGGCGGACGCGGCGCCGCTCAACCTGTCCACCGGGCAGCGGCAGCGGCTCGCGCTGGCGGCCACGCTGCTGAGGCCGAGCAGCGTGCTCCTGCTGGACGAGCCGGAACGCGGCCTGGACCTCGGGTTCCGGCTGCGCCTGGCGGAGTTGCTGACGGCGTACCGGGACGAAGGAGGCACCGTGGTCATGGCCACACATGATTCCGGCCTGGCCGCGCACGGGCGGCTGATCTCGCCGGTGGGGATGGCGGCGTGAGCGGCGCAGGGGGCGCCTTGGATCAGGGGCAGGGTGGCGTGCGGGCGGTGCGCGCGTTCCTGCGGGCGCGGAGCCGGACCCGATCGACGTCGCTCGACCGGTACGTCACCGCCTTCTGCCTGCTGATGTTCGCCGCCGTCGCCGGACAGCCGGTGTCGGAGCTGCTGACCGGGCTGGCCGGGACGGCCGGGGCCGTCGAGCCGGCCCGCATGGGGGCGGGGGTGGCGCTGCTGGCGCTCGGGCTGGCCGGGTTCCTGGCCGTCGCGCGGGCCGCCGGGCCGGTGATGATGACGGCGCCGGACGCGTCCTGGCTGCTGCTGACGCCGCTGGACCGCAAGCAGGTGCTCGGGCGTACCGCGCGGGCGCTGCTGATGGTCGCCGTGGCGGCGGGGCTGGTGCTCGGGCTGGGCCTGGTGGCCGTGCTGGGCGCGCCCGACCAGCTCGCCTGGCGGGTGCTCGGCGCGCTGGTGCTCGGGGTGTCGGCGAGCGTGGGGGCGATGGCGCTGGCGGTGCTGGCGCGGGCGTCCCAGTCGTGGCAGCTGTGGCTCGTCGTGGCGATGGTCGCGCTCCTGGTGGTGGCCGTGGTGGCGGTCAGCGGCCAGGTACGTACGGTGCTCGCGATCGCCGCCGGCGCTCCGCTGACCGCCGTGGCCGTCGCCGCCTCGCTCGCGGCGGCGGGCTCGGCCCTTCTGGCGCGGCAGGCGTGGCAGGCGTTCGGCCGGATCCCGGCTCGGGAGATCGCCACCGCCTCCACGCGGGGCGGGCACGTCGCGGACGCGGCCACGGGGGTCGATCCCAGCGCGCTCACCTGGATCGCCGAGGACAACCACTGGCGGGGCAGGAGGCTCAGGTCGCGGAGGTGGCCGGCGCTGCCGTCGGCGTTCGCGACCGCCTGGCAGGACTGGCGGCGGCTGGCCCGGCGGCCGGGGCGGCTGGCGTTCACGCTGGCCACGGCCGGACTGCCGGCCCTCCTGGCGCAGGCGGGCGCCGCGCCCGGCATGCTGGGGGCGGTGGCGCTGGCGGGCGGGCTGGCGGTGGCGGCCTCCGCCGCGACCGGGGCGCGCCGCGACGCCGCCAACCCGGCCCTGGCCCGGCTCCTCGGCATCGGCCACCGACCGGCGCTGGCGGCCCGTGCGGTGCTGCCCGCCCTGCTCGCGGCCCTCTGGACGTCGGCCGCCCTCGCGGGCCTCACCCTGACGGCCGCGCCGCCGTCCCCGGCCCCTGCCATGGTCCAGGCGACGAGCAGCGCTGCCCCGGTGGCAGGCATCCCGGCGCACCGAGCCGGCGCCGCCGGACCGGAAGCGAGCGCCGCCGGACCGGGAGCGAGCACCGCAGGAACGGGAACGGGCACCGCAGGAACGGGAACGGGCGTCCCAGAGCACGGACCGAGCGCCGCCGGCCCCGGAGCGGGCGTCGCCGGGGGTGGTCTGGGCGTCGCCGAGGTGGTGTTGTTCGGGGTGTTGGCGGCGCCGGGGCTGGCGGCCGGGGCGTTGCGGATGGTGCGGCGGCGGCCGGTCGATCATTCGCTGCCCGTCATCGACACGGGAGCGGGCGCGATCCCGCTCGGTCCCGTCCTCTGGGCGGTCACCGGGCTCGATCTGGCCCTCGCCGGGTGCCTGCCCGCTCTCCTCGCGCTGGCCACCGCTCCCCCGCAGCCGGGCCCGTACCTGGTGGCCCAGGCCGTGACGGGAGCGGCGGTGCTGGCGGCCTACGTCCTGCGCGCCGGCAAGGCGACGTAGACGTAGCTGGGCACGCCTCCGTACGGGATCGCGCGGTCCCGGCGCATCCCCGCGCGCTCGGCCACGCGGAGCGAGCGCGTGTTGACGTCGCGGATGACCGCGACGACCGTCCCGAGCGGGCCGCCGACGCGCAGCGCCGCTCTGACCAGCTCCACGGCGTACCCGTGGCCCCACGACATCGGATGGAATCGGTAGTAGAGGTTGAGCACCTCGGCGCCGTCCACGACGGCGTGCCGGAGACCGCCGACGCCGATGAGGTCCGGCGACGTCAGCGGCCGGGCGGCCCAGTAGCCGAGGCCGCGTTCGTCCCAGTCGGCCAGCCACAGGTCCAGCATCGCGCGGCTGGACTCCAGGTCCGGGGACGGGCCGGACGGGTTGTACACGCTGGTACGCGGATCGGAGTGAAGCTCGTGCACGGCCTCCAGGTCGTCGGCCGTGACGCGAGATAGGAGCATTCGCGCCGTTTGCACCACTTCCATGGTTCCAGCGTAGCCCTTACGATCGAATGGCAATCGGTGCCGATCGAAGGGCGATCGATGGACGTTCCGAAGATCCAGAACGCGCTGCGGACCATCGCGCGCGGCCTGGAGGAGCTGGCCGGGGCGCTCGGCGACGAGCAGGAGGCCGGCGAGGACGAGCGCACCGCGCGGGTCATCAGGGAGTGGGGCCGGCGCGGGCTCACCCAGAAAGAGGCGTCCGCGCTGTTCCAGCGGCACGGGTTCGCCCCGCAGACCACCGGCGGCTGGGCGCGCGGCGAGTGGGTGGAGCTCGGCGACGACGGCCTGCGCTACCTGACCGCGAAGTCGCACGCCTGGCTGGAGGGACGGCCGTGACCTTCTCCGTACGCGTCGCCGTACGCGGCTACGAGCTCGACACGCAGGGCCACCTCAACAACGTCGTCTACCACCAGTACGGCGACCACGCCCGCTGGGAGTGCCTGCGCGCCGCGGGCATCGAGATCCGCGAGATGCTCGCCGCCGGCATCGGCCCGGTCACCCTGGAGAACACCATCCGCTTCCGCCGCGAGCTGCGCGGCGGCGACGAGGTGGACGTGACGTGCGCGTTCGAGTGGGGCGCGGGGAAGACGTTCCGGGTCAGGCAGGAGTTCCGGCGGGTGCGCGACGGAGCGCTGGCCGCCGAGCTGACCGGCGTCGGCGGCCTCATGGACCTGCGCGAGCGCCGCCTGCTCGACGACCCGGGGGCGCGCTGGCGGGCCCTCGCCCGCGCGCCCGAGGTGCTGAACCTCTGAGAGAGGCTACTTCTTCGCCTTGTCGGAGCTGGACTCGGTGGACAGCGCGGCGACGAAGGCCTCCTGCGGCACCTCGACGCGGCCGACCATCTTCATCCGCTTCTTGCCTTCCTTCTGCTTCTCCAGCAGCTTGCGCTTACGGGAGATGTCACCGCCGTAGCACTTGGCGAGGACGTCCTTGCGGATGGCCCGGATGTTCTCGCGGGCGATCACCCGGGCCCCGATGGCGGCCTGGATCGGCACCTCGAACTGCTGCCTCGGGATCAGCTCGCGCAGCTTCTTGGCCATGTCGACGCCGTAGGTGTAGGCCTTGTCCTTGTGGACGATCGCGCTGAAGGCGTCGACCGGCTCGCCCTGGAGCAGGATGTCGACCTTGACGAGGTCGGCCTCCTGCTCGCCGGCCGGCTCGTAGTCGAGCGAGGCGTAGCCGCGGGTGCGGGACTTGAGCTGGTCGAAGAAGTCGAAGATGATCTCGCCGAGGGGCAGCGTGTAGCGGATCTCGACGCGGTCCTCCGACAGGTAGTCCATGCCGAGAAGCTGGCCGCGCCGCCCCTGGCAGATCTCCATGATCGCGCCGATGAACTCGGACGGCGCCAGGATCGTGGACTTGGTCACCGGCTCGTGGACGGTCGCGATCTTGCCGCCGGCCGGGAACTCCGACGGGTTGGTGACCGTGAACTCCTTGCCGTCCTCCATGACGACCCGGTAGATCACGTTGGGCGCGGTGGAGATGAGCGACAGGCCGAACTCGCGCTCCAGCCGCTCGCGCACGATCTCCATGTGGAGCAGCCCGAGGAAGCCGACGCGGAAGCCGAACCCGAGCGCGGCGGAGGTCTCGGGCTCGTAGACCAGCGCGGCGTCGTTGAGCTGGAGCTTGTCGAGCGCCTCGCGCAGCTCGGGGTATTCATCGCCGTCGATCGGATAGAGGCCGGAGAACACCATCGGCTTGGGGTGCTCGTAGCCGGCCAGCATGCCGCCGGCGGGCTTGGCGGCCGAGGTGACGGTGTCGCCGACCCGCGACTGGCGGACGTCCTTGACGCCGGTGATGAGGTAGCCCACCTCGCCGACGCCGAGGCCGAGGTCGGCGGGCTTGGGCTCGGGCGAGATGACGCCGATCTCCAGCGTCTCGTGGGTGGCGCTGGTGGACATCATGAGGATGCGCTCGCGCTTGCCCAGGTGGCCGTCCACGACCCGGACGTAGGTGACCACGCCGCGGTAGGTGTCGTAGACGGAGTCGAAGATCAGCGCCCGCGCGGCGGCGTCGGCGTCGCCCACCGGCGCGGGGATGGTCTGCACGACGTGGTCGAGCAGCTCGCGTACGCCCTCGCCGGTCTTGCCCGAGACCCTGAGCACGTCGGACGGGTCGCAGCCGATGAGCCCGGCCAGCTCCTCGGCGAACTTCTCCGGCTGCGCGGCGGGCAGGTCGATCTTGTTGAGGACCGGGATGATGTTCAGGTCGGCGTTCATGGCCAGGTAGAGGTTGGCCAGCGTCTGCGCCTCGATGCCCTGGGCCGCGTCGACCAGCAGGATCGCGCCCTCGCACGCCTGGAGCGACCGGGAGACCTCATAGGTGAAGTCGACGTGCCCCGGCGTGTCGATCATGTTGAGCACATGGCCGTCCCACGGCAGGCGGACCGCCTGGGACTTGATCGTGATGCCGCGCTCTCGCTCGATGTCCATCCGGTCGAGGTATTGGGCACGCATGGAGCGGTCGTCGACCACCCCGGTGATCTGCAGCATCCGGTCGGCAAGGGTCGACTTGCCATGGTCGATGTGCGCGATGATGCAGAAGTTGCGGATCAACGCGGGGTCGGTCTGGCCAGGCTGAGTGCGCACCGAAGTCCGTTTCAACAAATTTGAGGTCAGGCAGTCTTCTATGGTGACATGCCCGGATGATTGCCCGGACCGTCATCCGCCGCGGCCTGCGCCTGCTCGCGCTTGCCTTGGTCGTCGTGGTCGCGCTGGCCGGCCTGCTCGCCGCCGCGCTCCGCGTCCAGTTTACCGGTGCCCCGGCCGCGTGGGCGAAGAGCACGGGAGATGACGCTCTGTGGCTGGGACACATGTGGGTGGACGGCCGGCGCGGGGAGGCGGACGTCGAGCGGCTGGCGCGGCGGCTGGGGGCGACGGGGATCAAGGATGTGTACGTCCATTCCGGACCGTTCGGATGGGACGGCCGCCTCGATCCCGCCAAATACCCCAACGCCCGAAATTTCGTCCAATGGATGCATAAGTATCTGCCGAACGTCCGCGTCTCCGCCTGGCTCGGCCAATCCGTCGAGAACGGCCTCGACCTCGACGACCCCAAGGCCCGCGACAACGTCCTGGCCGGCGTGGCCGCCATCATGGAGCAGGGCTACGACGGCGTCCACTACAACTTCGAGCCCGTCGGCGACGGCGACACCGAATTCCTCGACCTGCTCGAACGCACCCGGCGGCACACCGCGCTGCTGTCCACGTCGGTGCCCCAGATCGAGCCCTACCCCGGCCTGCGCCTCACCGCGCGGGCTGTGCTCGGCCACGACAAGTACTGGTCGCCGGGGTTCTTCCAGCAGGTCGCGGCCCGCGTGGACCAGGTCGCGATCATGACGTACGACTCCGGCACGCCCGCGCGCTCGCTCTACGGCGGCCACGTCGCCCGCCAGGCCGAGCTGGCCCTGGACCTGACGCCGGCGGGCAAGCACCTGCTCATCGGCGCGCCCGCCTACCACGACCACGGGCTGCCCTGGCTGGACGCCGCGGAGAGCGTCGCCGCGGCCGCCGAGGGCGCGCGCCTGGCGCTCACCGAGCACGGCCCCCGCCCACGCTTCGGCCTGGCCCTGTACGTGGACTTCGCCGCCACCGAGGAGGACTGGCGGGAGTACATGACCGGCTGGATGGCCGTAGAATCATGACAGCCCATTCGCCCAGGCTGTTGATTTGAGGAGCCGCCTGGGTTATTGGTAACCTGTTCAACTGCGTGTGTGGCGCGCCCTCTCTCGAGCCCGCGCGCCCCATCCATCACTCAGACTTTCACCGAGGCTTCTTCGTGGCGAACATCAAGTCCCAGATCAAGCGCAACAAGCAGAACGAGAAGGCTCGTCTGCGCAACAAGGCGGTCAAGTCCTCTCTGAAGACGGCCGTCCGCAAGTTCCGCGAGGCCGCCGAGCAGGGCGACGTGGAGCAGGCCGCCGCGCTGCAGCGGGTGGCCGCCCGCCAGCTCGACAAGGCCGTCAGCAAGGGCGTCATCCACAAGAACCAGGCCGCCAACCGCAAGTCGGCCATCGCCAAGCAGGCCGCCGCGCTGGCCGCCAAGTAAGGCCCGACAAACAAGGCACGGCACACCGGGCCTGTCATTGCGGACGCCGCTCCCATAGGGGGCGGCGTTCTCGTTTTCGCCATCGTTTCGTCACGGTTTCGATATCACACCGCCGTATCGGGTGAGTCACCGTTCCAGAGATCACCTTGATTGCGTCCGGCCCCTCCCCGAAGGTGCACTCAACGGACAAGAGGGGGATCGGATGCGGGGGCCGCTGGTCGTCAAGCGGGCGTTCAGCGAGCCGCTGCTCCTGCTGGCCGCGTTCGGGGCGATCCTGCTGGCCACCACCACGCTGGTGGCGCTGACGATGTACGCCTCCTCCATCGCCGACGCGGGCGTCCGCCGGACGATGGAGACCGCCTCGTTCCGCCAGACCGCCGCCGTTATCAGCACCCCCGTCACCGCCGAGACCTTCCCCAGGTACGACCGCGCGGTCCGCGACGAGCTCGCCCGCGCCTACGGCGCCGCCCCGGCGATCGGCACCAGCTTCCGCTCCGACTCCTATGTAATGCCGGGCCAGGACGGCGAGCCGCAGCCCGAGCTGCTCAGGTTCGGCAGCTACGACGGGCTCGACCGGCACGCCAGGCTCGTCTCGGGGAGCTGGCCGCGGCCCGGCGGCCCGGCCGTCGAGGCGGCGCTCTCGCTGCCCGCCGCCTCCGCCGCCGGCTTGGAGGTGGGCCGCGAGTTCACCACGAAGGGCCGGCTCGACCCGCGCCCGGTCACCGTGCGCGTGGTGGGCGTCTTCCAGCTCACCGACCCCGCGGGCGAGCGCTGGGCGAACGAGCCGCTGCTCACGCGGGGCGTCGAGCGCGGCGACTTCACCACGTACGGCCCGCTGATGATCCCCCGCGAGACCTTCCTGGCCCGCTTCGCCACCAGCGTCAACGCCACCTGGACGGCCGAGCCCGACCTCGGCGCGCTCACGCCGGAGCGGCTGCGCCCGCTGGCGGCGGCGCTCGGCCAGGTCGGCGAGCGGCTCAAGGAGGGCGGCTGCCCGAGCTGCGTGGCGTCGGGGCGGCTGCCCGAGATCCTCACCCAGCTTGACACGGCGTCCCTGGTGGCGCGCTCGACGATGCTGATCCCGGTGCTGCAGCTGCTGTTGCTGGCCGCGTACGCGCTGATGCTCACCGCCCGGCTGCTGGCCGAGCACCGGCGCATGGAGGTGGCGCTGCTGCGCTCGCGCGGCGCGGGCACCGGCCGGCTGGCCGCGCTGGCCGGGGGCGAGGCGCTGCTGGTGGCGCTGCCCTGCGCGATCGTCGCGCCGTTCCTCGGGCCGCCGCTGCTGGCGCTGGTGGGAGAGCTGCCGTGGATCAGGTCCACGGGCGTGCGGCTCGCGCCGTCCGCCGATCTCGGCACGTTCCTGGTCTCCTCGGCGGTGGCGCTGGCCGCGGCGGTGCTGCTGGCGCTGCCGGCGCTGGCGGGGGCGCGGCGCACGTACGTGGAGGAGCAGTCGGCGCGCGGGCGCGGCGGCGGGCGCGGGCTGGTCGAGCGGGCGGGCGCGGACCTCGCGCTGCTGGCGGTGGCCGGGCTGGCGATCTGGCAGCTGCGCCGCTACGGCGCGCCGGTCACCACGACCGCGGGCGGCGGGCTCGGCATCGACCCGCTGATCATCTCCGGGCCCGCGCTGGCCCTGCTCACCGGCGGCATGCTGGGCCTGCGGCTGGTGCCGCGGGTGTCGAGGCTGGCGGCGCGGCTCACCGCCCGGCGGCGGACGCTGGCGCCCGCGCTGGGGGCCTGGCAGGTGAGCCGGCGGCCGCTCACGTACGCGGGGCCGGCGCTGCTGCTGACCATGGCGATCGCCATCGGCGTGGTCTCCCTGGCCACCGCGGCGACCTGGCGGGCTTCCCAGCTCGACCAGGCCCGGCACCAGGCAGGGGCGGACCTGCGGCTGTCCGGGCCGCCGGACGGGCCGGAGCTGGGCGCGCTCGGGCGCGGCACGGCGTTCACCGCGCTGCCCGGCGTCACCTCCCACTCCCCCGCCTTCCGGGGGCAGAGCGAGGTCAGCGGCGAGAGCGCGCTGCTGCTCGGCCTGGACGCGGCCCGGCTCGGCGAGCTGTTCCACCTGCGGCCCGACCTGTCGGAGCAGAGCGTCGCGCAGTTGTCCCGCGCTCTCCCGGGGAGTCGGGCGGGCGGGCTGGCCCTGCCCGGCGAGCCCGCCACGCTGACCGTACGGGCCGAGGCCGACGCCGCGCTCCCGGCCAGGCTGGTGCTCTCCGACGCGCTCGGCGTGTGGCGGGATCTGCCGCTCGGCCCGCTGCGGCCCGGCGACAACCAGGTGGAGCTCGACCTGAAGGAGCTGGCCGGGCGGTCCGGGAAGATCAGCTATCCGCTGACGCTGCGCGGCCTCATCGTGGGCGCGTCCCGCGCGGAGGCCACGGTGAAGGTGACCGGGGTCAGCGCCGACGGCCGCGAGGTGCCCGACGCCGCGCTGTCGGTGACGGCGACCGACCGGCCGGCCGCCGCGGTCTACGGGCCCGGCGCCGCCCCCGGGCCGCTGCCGGTGGTGCTCACCGCCAACCTCGCCGCCGCGCTCAAGCTGGACGCCGGGCAGACCGGGCCGGTCAGCATCGACCGGCGGGTGCTCCAGGTCACGGTGGTGGGTGTGGTGGACAGCATGCCGACGGCCGTGGCCGGGCAGCAGGCGCTGCTGGCGGACTGGGGGACGTTGCAGGCGTACGAGCTGGGCGCGGCGCAGCCGCCGAGACCGGCCACCGAGTGGTGGCTGGCCGCCGCCGACCCCGCGCCCGCCCGCGCCGCGCTGCGCGAGCAGCCCAGCTGGGACGTCAGCGTCGTCGACGAGCGCGAGCTCGCGGCGAAGCTGCGCGACGACCCGCTCGCGAGCGGGCTCCAGGGCGCGCTGATGCTGGGCTTCGGGGCGGCGCTGGTGTTCGCCGGGCTCGGCTTCCTGGTGAACGCGGCCGTCGCGGCGCGCGAGCGGAGGGCCGAGTTCGCCGTGCTGCGGGCGCTCGGCACGAGCGCGCGGCAGATGTTCGGGCTGCTGGCGGTCGAGCAGGCGTTCGTCGTCGGGCTGTCGCTGGCCGCCGGTACGGGGCTCGCCGTGGCCGTCGGAGCGCTGGTGGTGCCGCACATCGTGCTGACCGGGCAGGCGTCGGCCGTCACGCCCGGCGTGCTGCTGGAGATCCCGTGGGGCGCCACGGGCCTGATGCTGGCGCTGGTGGCGGCGGTGCTGTTCGCCATCGTCGCCGGGCTGGCGCGGCGTCTGCGGCGCGGGCAGATCCTGGAGGACCGGTGAGGATCCCGCTGCTGGCCCG
This sequence comes from Nonomuraea sp. LP-02, assembly GCF_036289125.1. Classification (NCBI taxonomy): domain Bacteria; kingdom Bacillati; phylum Actinomycetota; class Actinomycetes; order Streptosporangiales; family Streptosporangiaceae; genus Nonomuraea; species Nonomuraea sp. LP-02. Next base: position 4,186,034 of record NZ_JAXCLK010000001.1, read on the forward strand.
GGCGCACGCGGGCGCGCTGATCGTGCTCTTCGTGCTGACCGCGCTCGCCTGCCTGCTGGTCTCGGGGCTGCCCCGGGCCACGCAGGCGGCCTTCGACCAGGCGCTGCAACGCGCGCTGACCGACGCGCCCGCGGTGCGTACGGACCTGACCGTGGCGGGCGAGTCCCGCTCCCCGAGGGAGGACCTGCACGAGCCCGCCGCGTTCGCCGAGCGCGAGCGGCGCCTGCGGGCGCTGCTGCCCGCCACGCTGCGTCCGCTGGTCGCCCCCGCGGGGCACATGAGCGCCAAGACCACCCTCACGCCCGTCACCGGGACCGGCGGGAACACCTACATCAACCTGGGCTGGCTGTCCGACGCCGACCGGCGGGTGGACTGGGTGGCGGGCCGCGCGCCCGGCGCGCCCTCCACCACGCGCTTCCAGGGGCAGCAGATCCCGCTGTTCGAGGTGGGGGTCGTCGAGGAGGCCCTCGACCAGATGAACCTCCGCCTCGGCGACACCCGGACGCTCGGCGAGAGCGACTTCGCGGCCGTGCGCATCGTCGGCGTCTTCCGCGCCAAGGACCCCGCCAACCGCTACTGGACCCACAACACCGACATCCTGCACGTCACCAAGCTGCAGCCGCCCGGCAAGCTGGACTTCGAGCTCCACACCACGACCCTCATCTCGGACGCCGGGCTCGCCGCGCTGAGCGGCGAGTCCCGCAACCTGACCTACCGCTGGGTGCTGCCGCTGAACGGGCGGGCCGCGAGCGCGCTGGCCGTGCCCGGCGTCGAGGCGGGGGTCGCCGAGCTCGAACGCGTGCTGACCCTCCAGGCCACGGCGTCCACCCCCTACCGGCTGGAGACCGGGCTGCCCAAGGTGCTCGGCGACTTCACGGCGGCGCTGGCCACCGCGCAGACCGTCATGTACCTGCTGCTCGCCGGGCTGCTCGCGGTCGCGCTCGGCGTGATCGTGCTCGGCGTGCGGCTGCTCACCGACCGCCTGGACCAGTCGCTCGCGCTCGCCCGTGCCCGTGGCGGCTCGCTGCGGCAGGTGGCAGGGACGGGCGCGGCGCTCACCGCGGCGGCGGTCGTGCCCGCCGCGCTCGCCGGGTACGCCCTCGCCTTCCTCGTCCCCGGCCCCGTGCTGCCGCTCGCGCATCTCGGACCGGCGTTCGTGCTGGTGGCGGGCGTGGGGTTCGGGGCGGCGCGGGTGGCGCTCGCGCACCGGACGCCGCTGCACGAGCGGCGCGACGACGTGGCCGCGGCCCGGCCGTCGGCACGGCGGATCACGGTGGAGGCGCTGGTCGTGGTGCTCGCGCTGACGGGGGCCTACCTGCTGCGGGCGCGCGGGCTGTCGGCGGAGGCGGGGCTGGATCCGTTCCTGCTGCTGGTGCCGATCGCGCTGACGCTGGCGGCGGCGCTGGTCACGGTGCGGTGCTACCCGTACCCGCTGCGGCTGCTCGTCCGGCTGGCCGCGCGTGGGCGGGCGGCGGTGCCGTTCCTGGGGCTGACCAGGGCGGCGCGGGCCCGCGCGGCCGGCGGGCTGCCGGTGCTGATCCTGCTGCCCGCGCTGGCCGTGTCGGTGTTCGCGGCGGTGATCTCGGACGGCATCACCGGTACGCAGCGGCTGGCGTCCTGGCAGCAGGTGGGCGCGCCCATCAAGATCACCTCGACGATCGAGATCCCGGCCGCGACGATCGACCGGATCCGCGCGACGCCGGGCGTCGAACAGGTCGTGACCGCCCAGACCGCGCGGGTGCAGCTCGGCTACTCCAGCGAACGCGCCGAGGCCATCGCCGTGGACGTCGCCCAGTGGCGGCGGCTGCTCGCCGATGCGCCCATCGGCCTGCCCGAGCTGCCCGGCGGCCCGTCCGTGCTGGTCTCGCCCGAGCTGCGGGAGCGCGGGACGCTCGACATCGGCTGGCAGTCGCGGATCAAGGCCAGGGTGGCGGGCGCCATCGAGGCGGTGCCCGGCTTCTACCGCACCGGGAAGTTCGTCGTCCTGCCGTCGGACGTGCTGACCCGGCCGGCCGTCAACACGCTGCTGATCAAGGGCGACGTCGCGCCGGGCGAGCTGGCGCGGCTGGTCCCGTCGGCCACCGTAGAGTCCCAGGAGGGGGCATTGGCCGCCATCCAGGGCGATCCGCTCACCGGCGCGGTCCTGACGACGCTGGTCGTGGTGACCGCGGCGCTGGCGCTCTACGCGCTGGTGGCGGTGATCCTGTCGCTGGTCGTGGGGGCCGCCGACCGGGCCAGGGCGGTGGCGTTCCTGCGTACGCTGGGGCTGTCGGACCGGCAGGCGCAGCGGCTCACCATGCTGGAGGTGCTGCCGATGGTGCTGGTGACGGCGCTCGTCGGGTTCGGGCTGGGGCTGGCACTGCCGGTCGCGCTCGGCCCCGGCGTCGACCTGTCCGCGTACGCCGGTGACCTGCCCGTCGGCGGCCACTCCCCCGACCTGCTCACGCCGGGCGCGCTGGCGGCCGGGCTGGCCCTGGTCGCGGTGCTCGGCGCGTACGCGCACACCGCGCTCGACCGGCGGCGCGGCCTCGGCGCCGCGCTCCGCGCGGGAGACCTCTCATGAACGTGCCCCCGTCCCCGCAGGAGGAGTCGCGATGAATCCCACCCTGTCCGAGCTGGAGGCCAAGGCCACGCGCGGGAAGGCGGCCTTCGGCGGCGACGCGCACATCGTCTGCGACAACCTCGTCCGCATCTACAAGACCGAAGGCGTCGAGGTCGTCGCGTTGCAGGGCCTCGACCTGGTGATCGACGAGGGCGAGCTGGTCGCCATCGTCGGCGCGTCGGGATCGGGCAAGTCGACGCTGCTCAACGTGCTGTCCGGGCTCGACGTGCCGACTGCCGGGGTGGCCAGGGTGGCGGGCATGGACCTGCTGTCCATGACGCCCAAGGACCGGCTGCGTTACCGGCGGTCGGTGGTCGGGTTCATCTGGCAGCAGACGGCCCGCAACCTGCTGCCCTACCTGAACGCCAGGGAGAACGTCGAGCTGCCGATGAAGCTCGCCGGCGTGCCGCGCAAGGACCGCGGCCGGGCCATGGAGCTGCTGGAGCTGCTCGGCGTGGCCTCCTGCGCCGGCCGGAAGATCCCCGAGATGTCGGGCGGCGAGCAGCAGCGGGTGGCCATCGCCGTCGCCCTGGCCAACTCCCCTCAGCTCATCCTCGCCGACGAGCCCACCGGCGAGCTCGACAGCGAGACCTCGGGGCAGGTCTTCGAGGCGCTGCGCACCGCGAACCGGCAGCTCGGCGTGACCGTCGTCATCGTCACCCACGACCCCATGGTGGCCGGGCAGGTGGACCGCACGATCGGCATCCGCGACGGGCGTACCAGCAGCGAGACGCTGCGCCGCGAGGGCGCCGAGGGCGAGATCGTCGCCGAGGAGTACGCCGTGCTCGACCGCGTGGGGCGGCTGCAGCTCCCCCGCGACTTCATGAACGCGCTGAACATGGAGCGCCGGGTGCGCCTCGAACTGGAGAGCGATCACATCGGCGTGTGGCCCGCACGGGAGGAGCCCTCTGATGAGCGATGAACCGTTGGTCGTGGTGGAAGGGCTGCGCAAGGTCTACCGCAGCGGCCCCAAGGAGGTCGTGGCGCTGCGGGAGGTGTCGTTCGTCGTGCGGCCCGGGGAGCTGGTCGCCGTACGCGGCCGCTCCGGCTCCGGCAAGACCACCCTGCTCAACCAGATCGGCGGCCTGGACCGGCCGGACGCGGGCCGGGTGCTGATCTCCGGCCAGGACGTGACCGCGATGTCCGAGGACGCGCTGCTGGAGCTGCGCAGGGACGTGGTCGGTTTCGTGTTCCAGTCGTTCGGGCTGATCCCCGTGCTGTCGGCGGCCGAGAACGTGGGGGTGCCGATGCGGCTGGCCCGGATGCCGGTCGAGGAGCGCGAGGCCCGCGTCCGGATGCTGCTCGCCCTGGTGGGCCTGGAGCAGCACGCCAACCAGCGGCCGTTCGAGCTGTCCGGCGGCCAGCGGCAGCGGGTGGCGATCGCCCGGTCCCTGGCGAACCGGCCCCGCCTCCTCGTGGCCGACGAGCCGACGGGGCAGCTCGACTCGCAGACGGGGCGGCAGATCATGGAGCTGCTGCGGGCGCTCGTCCGCAGCGAGGGCGTCACGGCGCTGGTCGCCACCCACGATCCCAGCCTGATCACGCTCGCGGACCGGGTCCTGGAGATCAGCGACGGCGTCGTCCATGAGGCCGACCTGGCCGCGCCGGCCGGCTGATCGAGGCTTACGTCCGAAAGTTCACGGCTCGTCTACTCTTTACATAGGGTTCTGGTGGTTTGTCGGTTTACGCTCGCCGACATGCATGCAAAGTCCCGGGTCCCGGCGATCCTCTTAGCAGCCGGCGCCCTCGCCGCCTCGTTCGCCGCCCTGCCCGCAACCTCCGCGTCCGCGGCTCCCGCGAACGTGGTCATCAGCCAGGTCTACGGCGGAGGCGGCAACTCCGGCGCCCCCTTCACCAACGACTACGTTGAGCTGTTCAACCGGAGCGCCGCCCCCGTGCCGTTGGACGGCTGGTCGGTGCAGTACACCAGCGCCACCGGCACCGGGAACTTCGCCGCCAACACGGCCACGCTCTCCGGCACCCTCGCCCCCGGCCAGTACCACCTGGTGCAGCTCGCGGCGGGCAGCACCCCGAGCGGAGCGCTCCCCCAGCCTGACAACACCGGCTCGATCAACATGAGCGGCAGCGCGGGCAAGGTCGCCCTGGTCCGCTCCGCCACCGGCCTGGCCTGCAACGGCTCCACCGCGCCCTGCTCCGACGAGCAGCTCGCGCTGCTCGCCGACCTGGTCGGGTACGGCAGCGCGAACTTCTCCGAAGGCGCCCCGGCTCCCGCGCTCACCAACGCGACCGCCGCCTTCCGCAGGAGCGGCGGCTGCGCCGACACCGACGACAACGGCGCCGACTTCGAGTCCGCGGCCCCCGCGCCGCGCAACTCCGCCACCGCCCCGGCCCCCTGCGGCGCCGACCCGTCCCCTTCCCCCACGCCCACCGTGACGCCCACGGTGACGCCCACGGTTTCGCCCACTCCCACGGTGACGCCCACTCCTCCTGAGACGTGCGACACCCCGGCCACGCACCCGATCTCCCAGGTGCAGGGCAACGGCGAGACCAGCCCGCTCGCCGGGCAGAACGTACGGGTGGAAGGCATCGTCACCGGCTCCTTCCAGGGCTCCGGCGGGCTCGGCGGCTTCTACCTCCAGTCCCTCACCCCGGACGCCGACCCGGCGACCTCCGAGGGCCTGTTCGCCTTCACGTCCTCGCCCGTCAAGCCCGGCGACCGGGTGCTCGTCTCCGGCAAGGCCGTCGAGTTCAACGGCCTCACCGAGCTCTCGCCCGTCACCTCGGTGAACGTCTGCAGCACCGGCACGGTCAAGCCCGTCAAGGTGAAGCTGCCGCTCCCCAAGGACGTCACCCTGGAACGGTACGAGAACATGCTCGTGACCTTCCCCGACGACCTCGCCGCCTCCGAGATCTACAACCTCGGCCGGTTCGGCGAGATCACCCTCGCCGCCCACGAGCGGCTGTGGCAGCCGACCGACCGCAAGGGCGTGGACCCCGCGAAGGACGCGCGGCGTACGATCCTGCTGGACGACGGCTCCAACGCGCAGAACCCGGCGACGCTGCCGTACCACACCGAGGGCGCGGCGAGCGTACGGCTCGGCGACGAGGTCGAGGACCTGACCGGCGTCCTCAGCTACGGCTTCAACCTCTACCGCGTGCAACCGACCCAGCCTGTGGTCTTCACCGCCGAGAACCCGCGCCCCGCCCGTCCCGAGAAGGTCGGCGGCGACGTACGGGTGGCGAGCCTCAACACCCTCAACTGGTTCACCACGCTCGGCTCCCGGGGCGCGACCAACGCCGCCGAGCGGGACCGCCAGCTCGCCAAGCTGGTCGCCAACATCACCGCACTCGACCCGGACGTGGCCGGCCTGATGGAGGTCGAGCGCAACGGCGACGTGGCGCTCAACGCCCTGGTCGACGCCCTCAACGCCAAGGCCGGCGCGGGCACCTACAAGGGGATCACCCACCCGAACCCGGGCACCGACGTCATCCAGACCGCGCTGATCTACAAGCCGGGCAAGGTGACCCCGATCGGCGCGGCCCGGTCGTCGGCCGACCCGATCTTCAACCGCCCGCCGCTGGTGCAGACCTTCGGGCCGGCCAGCGGCAAGGGCAAGACGTTCACCGTGCTGGTGAACCACTTCAAGTCCAAGGGCTGCACCGACGGCGACGAGACCGCCAGCGGCGACGACGCCGACCAGGGCGACGGGCAGAGCTGCTACAACGCCAAGCGCGTCAAGCAGGCCAAGGCGGTGCTGGCCCTGATCGACGACCTGCGGCTGCCGAACGCGCTCGTCCTCGGCGACCTCAACGCCTACGGCGAGGAGGACCCGATCCACGTCCTCGAGGACGCCGGGCTCACCAGCCTGAGCAAGAAGCACGTCAAGAAGGACGACCGCTACAGCTACGTCTTCGAGGGCCTGTCCGGCGAGCTCGACCACGTGCTGGCCGACAAGGGGGCACGCAAGCTGGTGACCGGCGCCACGATCTGGCACGTCAACGCCGACGAGGGCCGGTTCATGGACTACAACACCGAGTTCAACCCGCCCTACCTGTACGCCCCCGACCCGTTCCGCTCCTCCGACCACGACCCGCTCCTGGTGGGCCTGCGCCTCTGACCTGAGGACTATCCACCTTTCCGCCCCTTTGCGCCGGCTACCCTCTCCCGGCGCAAAGGGGCTCCCCGCCCCGGACACGCAAGCAGGTCTCCACCTGCCCGGCCCGCACTCCAGCAGCATCAGCCACAGCCGGCGAGGATGCAGAACCAACAGCAGCGCCAGCGAAGACAGAGGCAGAGGCAGCGACAGCAGCAGCAGCGGAGGTCACCTACGGGCGCGGCTCGCTGCAATCGCCTGCCGACGCGCCGCCATCCACTCACCTGCCGTGCGGCGGCATCCGCTCACCTACCGATGCGCCGCCATCCGCTTACCCGCCGTACGACTCCGTCCGCTCACCTACCGATGCGCCGCCCTCCGCTTACCCGCCGTACGGCTGCATCCGCTCACCTGCCAGTGCGGCTCGCCACGATGACCTGCACCGTGTGCTCCAGCGCGTACGCCGGATCCGCTCCCCCGCCCTTGACCTGCTCATCCGCGTCGGCCACCGCCTGGATGGCCCTTGACAACCCGTCCGGCCCCCACCCGTTGAGCTGCCGCTTCACCCGGTCGACCTTCCAGGGCGGCATGCCGAGCTGACCGGCGAGCTGCGCCCCCCGCGCGTTGCGCGGCGCCCCGGCGACCTTGGCCAGCGAACGCAACCCGTTGGCCAGCGCGCTCACCAGCAGCACCGGCGCCACTCCGGTGCCGAGCGCCCACCGGAGCTGCTCCAGCGCCTCCGCCAGCCGCCCCTCGATGGCCGAGTCGGCCACGTTGAACCCGCTGACCTCCGCCCGTCCCTTGTGGTAGCGGGCCACGGAAGCCGTACCGATCGTCTTGTCATCGGTGTCGAACGCCAGCTGGCTGCACGCGGCCGCCAGCTCCCGCAGGTCATTGCCCACCGCGTCGAGCAGCGCCTGCGCCGCGTCCGGCGCGATCCCCCGCCCGGCCCGCTTGAACTCCCCCTTGATGAAGTCCAGGCGTTCGCCCGCCTTGGTGACCTTGTTGACCGTGATCACCGCGGCCTTGGCCTTCTTCACCCCGTCGACCAGCGCCTTCCCCTTGACCCCGCCGGGGTGCGCCAGCACGAGCACGGTGTCGTCGGCCGGCTGCTTGGCGTACGTCACGATCTCCGTGATCACGTCCTTGGGCAGATCCTGCGCGTTCCGGATCACCACCACCGACCGATCCCCGAACAACGACGGCGAGGTCAGCTGAGTCAGCTCCCCCGTCGTCACCTTGCTGCCGACGAGGTCGTGCACCTCGGCACTCGGATCGACGGCTCTGGCCGCCGCGACCACGCCACTCACCGCCCGCTCGGCCAGCAGTTCCTCATCGCCGAGGACCAGGGTCACAGGTGCTGGATCGGTTGCCGCCATGCCAGGCAGCATGCCATGCACCACCGACAACCCGGTACTCGAACCTCTCCCCCGACGTCCTTGATGAGGCTGCTGCCGCGGGCTCTCCGGGCGAGGCGGCCGCCACAAGAACCGCCGGGAGATCTTCGGCGCCGGTCAGAGGCCCCCGCCCTGATCAGCGCCGCAAGGGTGAAGGCGTGTCAGAGCAGGCGTTTCCTTCCTCACAGGCGTGTGTGTCCGATGGCGGGCCGTCTCCTCAAGGCGCGGCCGTGCCTCAGCTCATCCCCAGGCGTCCTTTCCCCGTGGTCCCCATGCTCTCCGTGGTCCCCATGCTCCTCGTGGTCTCCATGGTCCCCTTGACCCCCGTCGCCGTGGTCGCCGTGGTCGTCGTGGCGTGGGCCGTACGCCTCCGATGCCCTGGGGGCACCGCGCGCGACGATCGCCAGGCCGCCGTCGCGCTCCACCACGGCCAGGTCGCCTGATCGGTCAGTCCGGTAGGGCGTGGCGCCGATGCGCTGCAACAGGGCGAGCGTGGACGGGGCGGGGTGGCCGTAGTCGTTGTCGGCTCCCACGCTGATCAGCGCCGCCCGTGCTCCCAGCGAGGCGAGGAAGGCCGGCGACTGACGGTTCGATCCGTGGTGGGGAGTCTTGAGGATGTCAGCTCGTACGGGATGCCGGCGTAACAGCTCGTCCTGGGCCTCGGTCTCCAGGTCGCCGCCGAAGAGCATCGACCCCGCCCGCCAGCGCACCCACAGCACCACGCTCGCGTTGTTGATCGTGCTTCCCTCCCCCTGCCCGTGCGCAGGGCCTCCGCCGATCTCGGGCGCGATGACGCTCACCTCCGACGGCCCGAACCGCCAACCGGTACCCGGCGCCACCGCCCACTCGGGGATGCGGCGGCGTGCCAGGTCGGCCGAGATGCGGGTGCTCGCCTGCGGGTTCGTACGCCGGGAACTGACGACCACCGCGCCGACCCGCCGGTTCCTCAGCACCCCCGGTAGACCGTTGACGTGGTCCGCGTGCGGGTGAGTGAGCACGAGCAGCGGTACGTCCTTGATGCCGGCTCTTCGCAGGCATTTGTCCATGGCGACTGGGTCCGGTCCGGTGTCCACCACCACGCCCTGCCCGGCTCCGGCCGCGATGATCATGCCGTCGCCCTGGCCGACATCGCACATGATCATGAGCCATCGGTCCGGCGGCCATGGCCCCACGAGCGGTCGGACGACCAGCACCGCCACCAGTGCCGCACCCGCGACGGTCAACGCCAGCACGCGCCAAGCCCGACGGCGAAGCACGACCATCACCACGGCCACGGTGACCGCCAGCAGGCCGAGTCCCGCGAGCCCGCTCGGCCACGGAACCGTGGCGAACGGCAGATCGACGGCCCAGCCGGCGACCGTGATGATCCAGCCGACGGCGTACCCGGCGGGGATGACCAGCAGCGCGGCGGCGTCCGGCCAGAGCGGCGCGACCAGCGCCGCCCCGAACCCCAGCAACGTCGCCGGCGCCACGGCCGGGGCGACGAGCAGGTTCGCGAGCAACGCCACGGGCGTCACCTGACCCGACATCAGCACGAGGACAGGCGTCACGGCCACCTGCGCCGCCGCCGGCACGGCCACCGCCTCCGCCAGCCAGCGTGGCAGCAGGAGCCGCCGGCCTCCCGGTCGCTGGCCGCCCGGCCGCCGGTCGCCCGGTCGCACGTCTTGGCGCTCGTCGGCGTCTTCCTTGTGCGCGGCCGTCTGTGACCAGCGGTCTCGCCAGCGTGGGGCGATGAGCAGGATGCCGGCGGTGGCCGCCACCGACAAGGCGAAGCCGTAGGAACGGGCGAGCTCGGGAGCGAACAGCGTCAGCAGCAGAACGGTCGCCGAGAGCGCCGCGAACCCGTCCTTGGCGCGGCCCGTGGCCAAGGCGACGCAGGCGGCCAGCCCCATGAGGAGCGCTCGCAGGACGCTCGGCGACGGACGGGCCACCACGGCGAAGCAGAGCATGGCAAGGGCGGCGAAGCCGGCTCTCACGGGGAGGGAGAGCCGGAGCAGGCGGGACAGCGCGAGCGTCGCGCCCGCGACGATGGCGAGGTTGGCGCCACTCACCGCGTTCAGGTGGTTCAGGCCGGTCTCCTTGAGGTCGGCCGACACCTGGGGGTCCATGCGGGAGACGTCGCCCACCACAAGGCCGGGCAGGAGGCCGCGCTGATCCGGAGGCAATCCGTCGGCGGCGGTACGCAGGCCCGCTCGGAGACTGCCGGCCACGGTTTGGAGGGGTGACGGGGCCGTGAGTACGCGCGGCGGCCCTCGTACGAGGAGGATCGCCGCCTCCAGGTCGCCGGGGGTGGGTCTGGCGAGTCGGCCGGTGACCTCGACCTGCTGGCTCGGCAGCAGGGCGCCCCATGCGCTGCCGCTGGCGAAGACGGTGATGGGGACGTTGACTGACTGGTTGTCGGTGGTCGCGGTGGAGCGCGACTGGATGGTCTTCAGGGTGGCCGGGACGACGTACCTGTCCTGGAAGAACTGTCGTGGACCTTGGTGGTGCTGGGGTCTGCGTCTCGGATCGTCGGTGATCGCTATCTGGGCGGTGATGGTCGCGTTCCTGGCCGCCAGATCGGCTACTGGTCCGGTGGTGAGGGCGTGTATCCGGAGTGCGACAGAGGCCGAGGACGCGGCTGCGGCGATCAGCGAGGCTATGACGATGTTCCGCCATGTGTGCTGCTCGGTGATGGTGGAGTGTGTCCCCGCCCGGCCGGCTTGCGGTTGTCCGGGTGTGGAGTGGCGTGTGGCGTCCTGACTCCCCCGGCGGGTGCGGCGGCGGGTGTGCCAGGCGGTTGTGCCGGCGGCCACGGCCACGATGGCAGCGACGAGCATGCCCACGGTGGCGGAGCAGCTCAGGAGGGCCAAGGCGCTGGCCCAGGCGGCCAGGCCGGGCAGCATGAGGGGCCAGGAGGGCATCTGCTCGCTGTTTGGTGCCGGCTCGCCCCCGGAGGCGTCTGGTGAGTCCTGTCGCGACGTGGGCGTGCGTACTGATGCTGCAGGTGCGTTGATGGGGGTTACGCGCGGACCGGATGACTTCGAACCAGATCCCCTCGGAGCGGTTGGCTGCCGGTCGGGCCCCTGATGGTCAGCTGACCCAGGCTCGGTTCGTCTGGGTGCGGTTGGTTGCGTACCTGGTGGGTGCGTGTTTGGCGGAGGTCCTTTGGGCGTGGTCATGTCAGACGCGGACCTTCGGCTTGATCTCCGCGTACTTGCGTGGGCCTATGCCGGAGACCTCGCGTAGTTGCTCGACGCTGGTGAAGCCGCCGTGGGCGTCGCGGAACTCGGCGATGCGGGCGGCGAGGACTTCGCCGACGCCTGGGAGTTGTTCGAGCTGGTCGGTGGTCGCGGTGTTCAGGTCGAAGACGGCATCTGCTGGGCTCGCCCCAGGGGCGGCAGCGGATGCTCCTGGGGCTCCTACGACGATCTGCTCGCCGTCGATCAGGCGTCTGGCGAGGTTGAGGGAGCCCGTCGCGCTGGTACGGGAGGGGCCGCCGGCGGCTGCCACCGCGTCTGCCACCCGGGTGCCTGCGGGGAGGAGATAGACGCCCGGTTTGCGGACCTTGCCGGTGACGTGGATGGTCAGTTTGGCCGTGGCGGTGGCGGCGGTGGTGGGTGCCACGGGGGCGGTCGGGGTGGGGGGCGGCAGAGGTTGTGGGGTTGGTTGTGATTGCCAGACGAAGTAGACGGCGACCGCCACCGCGAGGGCTCCGATGGCGAGCAGCACGCGGAGGCCCGGCCTGCCGGGATCGAGAGTTGGGGCCCGGGAGGTCAGGGCGGCGCGGAATGCCTGGAAGGAGGGAGAAATGGGGGCGGCGGGGGTGCTGGGGTGGCGCGGCGGTGATGCGAAGGGTTGGTTGCCGCTGTCCGGCGAGGGGAAGGCGTGCTGGTCGGTGTCGTCGGTGATACGCGGAGATCCGACGGTTTCTGGAGTGGGGTCGTGGTTCTGGAGGCTCGTGGGGTCGGGGCCGGAGTAGAAGGAGCCGCCATCGCGCATGGCGAGGAAGGCGTCGGAGTCGAAGGTGGGGAGGAAAGTGTCGGAGTTCGGGGTGGCGGCGTAGGGAGTGCTGTCAAGAGTGGTGGCGCCCTCGTGGGAACGGGGGACGGAGGGAGGTGAGTCGGCGGGGCGTAGGGGGGCGCTGTCGTGGTGACGGTGAGTGCCGGGTATGCGGTTCTTGGCGAGCTCCTGGCCCTGTGTGGTGAGGGTTGTGAGCTTGTGCGCGGCGTGGCCGGTCGTGCGGCGGTAGGGGAAGAGACGGCGGGGCCGGCGTGGAGGGTTGATGAGCGACCGTAGCCGGGATTCGGCTATGGCCCGCTCTGCGGTCGGATCGGGAGTTCGCACGGCAGAGACGGTAGGGCCGTTGCGGGCGAGGCGAAGGGCCGAGCGAGGTTCTGGGGATAGCGGTGACGCTGGGGTGTTGAGCCTGTGGACAGCGGGGCCGCATAGGCCGTTTCAAGGGCCGACGGGTCCGAAATGCCTAGGAGGGTGCAGAGAGCACCGAGGGTGCCGTGCGGTTGAGGCGGAGGCTCAGGGGGCGCGAGGGCGCAGGAGGTGGGGCGGCTCAGGAGGTGCGAGAGCTAAGGAAGTGTTGGCGCGCAGGAGGCGCGACGGCCCAAGGAGTGCTGGCGCACAGGAGGCACGACGGCCCAAGAAGTGCTGGCGCACAGGAGGCACGACGGCCAGGAAATGTCGCCCCTCAGGAGGCACCAGGGGCCGGGGGATATGGCGGGCTCAGGAGATGTGGGGGGTGATGGTGAGGCCGAGCATGCCAGGGCCCACGTGTACGCCGATGACCGGCCCGACCTCGACCACCCGGAGGTCGGCGAGGGCAGGGAGGCGTTTGCGGAGGCGTTCCGCCAGGGCCTCGGCTCGGGGGCGGGCGGCGAGGTGCTGGACTGCCAGGTCGACAGGACCGTCGCCGGCCGCTTGCACTGCCAGATCCTCCAGGCGGGCGATGGCGCGTGTGGCGGTGCGGACCTTCTCCAGGAGGGAGATCTGGCCGTCCACGATGTGGAGCAGAGGCTTGATCATGAGGGCGGAGCCGAGGAGGCGGGCGGCCGCGCCGATGCGGCCGCTGCGGCGCAGGTTGTCCAGGGTGTCGACATAGAAGTACGTCCGGGTGGACGTGGCGCAGCGGCGGGCGGCCGATGTCACCGTCTCCAAGGGCGCGCCTGCGGCGGCGGCGCGGGCGGCGGCCAGGACCGGGTAGCCGAGGCCCATCCCTATCGAGCGACTGTCGATCACCTCGACCGGAATGGCGGCGTCGCGGGCGGCCGCTCGCGCGGAGTCCACGGTGCCCGACATTTCGGCTGATAAGTGGATTGAGGCGATTGCAGTGACGCCGGACTCGGCGAGCGCTGCATAGCAGGCGGCGAAGCGGGCGGGCGAGGGACGAGAAGTGGAGGCCGAGCCCGAAGGGGAGGTGGAACTCGAGGCGGAGCCCAAGGGTGAGGTGGAGGCGGAGCCCGAGGAGGAGCCCGAGGAGGAGCCCGAGGAGGAGCCCGAGGAGGAGCCCGAGGAGGAGCCCGAGGAGGAGCCCGAGGAGGAGCCCGAGGAGGAGCGCGAGGCGGAGGTCGAGCCCGACGTCGAAGTCGAGCCCGACGTGGAAGTCGAGCCCAACGCGGAAGTGGAGGTGGAGCCAGAAGTGGAAGTAGGAGGGGGTGGGTTCGTGAGGGGTGGGTGGGGGGTGAGGTCGTCGTACGGGGTGCCGCTGACGATCATCGTGATCGGGACCACCGTCACCCCGTCCACCCCACCAGGCAGACAAGCAGTCGAGTCGGTCACGACGGCAATTCGGGGCAAAGACGGCATACCCCGAGACTAACTACTGAACGGGCGTCCCACCCCGCCACACCCGGCGCGGCTTGAGGCCGAAGGACCAGGCGAAGGCGCCCTCGTGGTCGGCGTCCCACTGGACGATGTCGGCGAGGCGGCCGGGCGCGAGGACGCCGCGGTCGGGCGCCCCGAGCACGGTCGCGCCGCCCAGCGTGGCGGCCCGCAGCGCGTCGTTGACGCTCATCCCGAACGCCGACACCGCCATCGCGATGACCAGCGACATCGAGGTGATGCCGCAGTAGCCGGGGTTGTGGTCGCTGCCGAGCGCGATCTGCACGCCGTGCTTGATCATCTGGCGGACCGGCGGGAGGTGGCCGCGCTGGAGGGCGGTGGCCGGGCAGACCACGGCGGGCACGCCGTAGCGGGACATGATGGCGATGTCCTCGTCGGACATGTGGTGCAGCCCGTCGGCGGAGGCGCAGCCGAGCTCGGCGGCGAGCTGGACGGCGCCGCGGCGGGCGAAGAGGCCGGCGTGGATGCGCGGCAGCAGGCCGACGTTGCGGCCGGAGGCGAGGACCCAGCGGGATTCCTCGGTGGTGAAGTGGCCCTCGTCGCAGTAGACGTCGACGCTGTCGGCGCCGGCCGCGGCCGCGTCGGCGCACCAGGCGCCCACGGCCTCGACGTATTCGCGCTGGCGGCCGAAGTACTCGGGAGGCACGACGTGCGCCGCGAGGAACGTGACGTGCACGCGCGGCATCATCGGCTCCTTCTCCAGCTCACGCAGGAGCCGCACGTCGGCGAGCTCGCCGTCGCGCGTGAGGTGGTAGCCGGTCTTGGCCTCGACGGTGGTCGTGCCGCTGAGCAGCCAGCCGCGCAGCCGCTCGCGTACGCCGTTGCACAGCGTCCACGGGTCGGTGCCGCGGGTCACGGTGACGGTCGAGCCGACGCCGCCGCCCGCCGCGGTGATCGAGGCGGCGCTGGAGCCGCCGGTGCGGATGGCCAGCTCCGCGTAGCGGTTGCCGGCGTAGACGGGGTGCGTGTGGGCGTCGATGAGGCCGGGCGTGACCAGCGCGCCGCCGAGGTTTTCGACGTGGTCGACGTCGACGATGTCGTCGACGACCCCGGGCACGCTCTGCGGCAGGTCGGGCGCCCGCCCGACCCACGCGATGCGGTCGTTGTGCACGAGGATGGCCGCGTTGCTGAGGACCTCGTTGCCGGTCCAGAGGCGGCCGATGTTGGTCAGAAGCCGAACGGTCACCGCATCACCGCCCTGCGCGAGCCCCCGCGCGAGCGCATGGCCCAGCGCACGGCCTGTGCCGCGCCCACTGAGTCCGCTCCGGGTCCGGACGACATGGGGGGTCTCCTGCTCTCATCCGCGTCTGTTGTGCGGTGACCGTATCGCCAGAGTCATGATCCGGCGATTTCAGTTCAGTTACGTTATTTCACATATCGGGCCGGTGTACAGGCTTATTCGGAAGAAAGACCAGTCATCCCCACCGTCACCCAGCCCCACCTCGTTCACGCGGTCCCCGCTGACGACTTGGACACCATCAGTCATCATCAGAAACCCGGAAGCCGAACCTCAGCCAGACAGCCAGACCTACGTCAGGTCTGGCCAATCGTAGCAATACCAGGGCTTCAGGGACCACTGCCGCTTTTGGGCAAGTCTGCACGCTTTGCGGCAAGACCTCCCCAGCCATGCCGTGACGTGCCCGACAATCGGACCGCCCCACCGTACCGCAGTACGGCGGGGCGACCCGGGTGAATCGTGAAAGTGCTTCTACGAAACGCGCTCCACCGGCTTGCCGACCCGCTCCAGCTCCTGGAACAGGCTGGGCAGCACGCGGGCGTGCAGGACCGTGCCGTCCTCGACGTGGGCCACGGAGAGCACCTCGCCCTCCTTGTGGGCCCGCGAGACCAGGTCGCCCCGCTCGTACGGCACCAGCAGATGCACCTCGTGGTCGAGCCGCGGCAGCTCCCGCTCGATGAGCTCCATGAGCTCGGGGATGCCCTTGCCGGTGCGCGCCGAGACCACGATGCTGTGCCGCTCGCGCCGCGTGATGCGGTCGATGACCTCCTGGTCGGCCGCGTCGGCCTTGTTGACCACGACGATCTCGGGGATGCCGGCGACACCGTCGAGGTCGGCCAGCACCTCGCGCACGGCGGCGAGCTGTCCTTCAGGGTCGGGGTGCGAGCCGTCGACCACGTGCAGGATCAGGTCGGCGTCGGCGACCTCCTCCAGCGTGGAGCGGAACGCCTCGACGAGCTGGTGCGGCAGGTGGCGGACGAAGCCGACGGTGTCGGCGATCGTGAACAGCCTGCCTTCGGGCGTGCGAGCGCGGCGCACGGTCGGGTCGAGGGTGGCGAACAGCGCGTCCTCCACCAGCACGCCCGCGCCGGTAACGCGGTTGAGCAGCGAGGACTTGCCGGCGTTGGTGTAGCCGGCGATGGCCACGGCCGGGACCTCGCGCTGCTGGCGCGCTTGGCGCTTGGTGTCGCGCGCGGTGGACATGCCGCCGATCTGCCGGCGGAGCTTGGCCATCCGCTCGCGGATGCGGCGGCGGTCCAGCTCGATCTTGGTCTCACCGGGGCCACGGCCGCCGATGCCGACGCCGCCGGCCGCCCGTCCGCCGACCTGGCGGGACAGGTTGCCACCCCAGCCGCGCAGCCGCGGCAGCAGGTATTGGAGCTGCGCCAGCTCGACCTGGGCCTTGCCCTCGCGGCTCTTGGCGTGCTGGGCGAAGATGTCGAGGATCAGCGCCGTGCGGTCGATCACCTTGACCTTGACGGTGTCCTCAAGCTGGCGGAGCTGGCCTGGGGTCAGCTCACCGTCGCAGATCACGGTGTCGGCGCCGGTCGACTCCACGATGTCGCGCAGCTCAAGGGCCTTGCCCGAGCCGATGTAGGTCGCGGGGTCGGGCTTCTGGCGCCGCTGGATGAGGCCGTCGAGCACCTGGGAGCCGGCCGTCTCCGCGAGGAGCTTGAGCTCCAGCAGGGAGTTGTCGGCGTCCTCGGCCGTGCCTGAGGTCCAGACGCCGACGAGAACGACCCGTTCAAGCCGCAGCTGCCGGTACTCGACCTCGGAGACGTCCTGGAGCTCGGTGGAGAGGCCCGCCACGCGCCGCAGCGCCTGACGCTCCTCAAGGTCGAATTCCCCGGTGTCGAAGCCTGTGGTCTCGAACTCGTCGAGTGCGGTGTTTTTGTGCATTCGTGTCATCTCTATGAGGGAAACGTCTGGACACCTCGATGTCTTCCCCGATGGTGGCACGACATCCCCCGCGTAAGCACCTGGTTATCGCGCTGACACGCTGATGTTGCCCGACCCGGTCCTGACGGAGATCTTGTTCGGGGAGGAGCGGTCGTTCTTCACCGAGACCGTCACGTCGCCCGAGCCCACGTCTGTCGTCACGTCGTAGGCGCCGTCGGGGACGAACAGGGAGACGTCCCCCGAACCGGCCTTGAGCCGGGCATTGGTGGGGGCGGTGGTGTACTTGAGCTCGACGTTGCCGGAGCCGGAGTCGGCCACGACGTTCTTGCCGGCCAGGTCGGCGGCGTCCACGTCGCCGGAGCCGACGTTCACCCGTACGTCCCCGCTGAGTGCGCGCAGCGTGATGTCGCCCGAGCCGCTGTCGAGGTCGACGGCGAGCCCCTTGGGGACCTCGATCCTGTAGTCGACGCCGCAGCTGCCGAGGTTCGACGGGCAGGTGTAGGAGAGGGCCAGCACGCCGCCCTCGATCCGGTGCTCGGGCGTGGGCTTGGAGTCGCCGCGCCAGGTCAGGGTCTCGGTGACGCGGACGGCCGTGCCGCCGGTCTCGGTGATCACGGCATCGCCCGAGGCGCCGTCGAGCCGCAGCTCTGTGACCCGGTCGGTCACCTCGTAGGACTTGGTGTCCTTGTTGGTGGGACCGGCGATGGAGTCCAGCCCGCAGCCCGTCAGCAGCGCGGCACCGGCCAGCAGGCCACCCGCGATCGCGATCGTTCTCATGGATCGATCTTCCCCCCGGCGAGTCGCCCACGCCCATCGGGGATGTCCCCTAAGACGCCCCGGGGCACCCCCGGTCTTTGACCCGGAAGGCCGGGCGGAGTAGCGTCACTTCCACAATCCAGAATCTAATTTCCACAGAGCGGAAAAGAGGTCCGTATGGAGATCACCGGCCCGAGGCTCGACCGGTTCGACGAGATCCTCACCCCGCAGGCGCTCGACTTCGTGGCGGCGCTCCACCGGGAGTTCGACTCCAGGCGGCTGGAGCTGCTGGAGGCCCGGCAGGCGCGGCAGGCGGAGCTGTCGGCGGGCGGCACCCTCGACTTCCTGCCCGAGACGAAGGAGATCAGGGAGGGCGACTGGCAGGTCGCCCCCCCGGCGCCCGGCCTGGAGGACCGGCGCGTCGAGATCACCGGCCCCGTCGACAAGAAGATGACCATCAACGCGCTCAACTCCGGCGCGAAGGTGTGGCTGGCCGACTTCGAGGACGCCAACTCCCCGCTCTGGGAGAACTGCGTGGCCGGCCAGCTCAACCTGCGCGACGCGCTCGACCGCGCGATCGACTTCGAGACCGGCGGCAAGTCCTACGCGCTGCGCCCGGACGACGAGCTGGCCACGATCGTGGTCCGGCCGCGCGGCTGGCACCTGGACGAGAAGCACGCGAAGGTCGACGGGCGGCCGGTGTCGGCCTCGCTGTTCGACTTCGGCCTCTACTTCTTCCACTGCGCGCAGCGGCAGCTCGACAAGGGCAAGGGCCCGTACTTCTACCTGCCGAAGATGGAGTCGCACCTGGAGGCGCGACTCTGGAACGACGTCTTCACCCGCGCGCAGGAGCTGCTCGGCATCCCGCACGGCACCATCAGGGCCACCGTGCTCATCGAGACCTACCCGGCCGCGTTCGAGATGGAGGAGATCCTCTACGAGCTGCGCGAGCACTCGGCGGGGCTCAACGCGGGCCGCTGGGACTACCTGTTCAGCGTGATCAAGAAGTTCCGCACCCGCGGGCGGGAGTTCCTGCTGCCGGAGCGGAACGCGGTGACGATGACGGCGCCGTTCATGCGCGCGTACACGGAGCTGCTGGTGCGCAGCTGCCACAAGCGGGGCGCGCACGCGATCGGCGGGATGGCGGCGTTCATCCCTTCGCGCCGCGACCCCGAGGTCAACGCGGTGGCGCTGGAGAAGGTGCGGGCGGACAAGACGCGCGAGTCGGGCGACGGGTTCGACGGCTCGTGGGTCGCGCACCCGGACCTGGTGCCGATCTGCGGGGAGGTCTTCGACGGGGTGCTCGGCGAGCGGCCCAACCAGCTCGACCGGCTGCGCGAGGACGTCGCCGTCTCGGCCGCCGACCTGCTGTCGGTCTCCGAGACGCCGGGCGACATCACCGAGACCGGGCTGCGCAACAACGTGGACGTCGCGCTGCGCTACCTGGCCGCGTGGATGGGCGGCTCGGGCGCGGTGGCCATCCACAACCTCATGGAGGACGCCGCCACGGCCGAGATCTCGCGCTCGCAGATCTGGCAGTGGATCCACAACGACATCACGCTGGCCGACACGGGCGAGCGGGTGACGAAGGAGCTGGTCGAGCGGATCATCGCGGAGGAGCTGGAGCAGGCGGCCAAGGAGCCGGGGTACGACGAGAAGCTGTTCGGCCAGGCCACGGCGTTGTTCAAGGAAGTGGCGCTCGACGACGACTTCGCCGAGTTCCTGACCCTCCCTGCCTATGTCCGGATGCCGTAGAAAAGACGTGATGGAGACACTGACGGCGGCGTTGCTCTCGGTGCTGCCCCGGGATTCGGTGATCACCGATCCGGTGCGCCTGCGCACCTACGAGTGCGACGGCCTCACCTACCACCGGGCGACCCCCGGCGTGGTCGTGCTGCCGGCCACGGCCGAGCAGGTCGCCCGGGTGGTACGCCTCTGCAACGACTTCGGCGTGCCGTTCGTGGCGAGGGGCGCGGGCACCGGCCTGTCCGGCGGCGCGCTCCCCCGCGAGGACGGCGTGCTCATCGTGACCTCGAAGATGCGCGCGATCCTGGAGATCGACCTGCCCAACAGGCGGGCCGTGGTGGAGCCGGGCGTGACGAACCTCGCCATCACCGAGGCCGTACGCGAGCAGGGCTACTACTACGCGCCCGACCCCTCCAGCCAGCAGGTCTGCTCGATCGGCGGCAACGTGGCGGAGAACTCGGGCGGGGCCCACTGCCTCAAGTACGGCTTCACCGTCAACCACGTGGAGGCGTGCGAGATCGTCACCCCTGACGGCGACCTGGTCACACTGGACCGGATGGACCCCGGCTACGACCTGCTGGGCGCGTTCATCGGCTCCGAGGGCACGCTCGGCATCGCCACCAAGATCACTGTAAGGCTGACCCGGGCGCCGGAGGCCGTCACCACGGTGCTGGCCGCGTACGAGAGCATCGAACAGGGCGGCCAGGCGGTCTCGGAGATCATCGGGGCGGGCATCGTGCCGGCCGCGATCGAGATGATGGACGCGCTCGCGATCGAGGCGGCCGAGGCCGCCGTGGCCTGCTCCTACCCTGCGGGCGCCGGGGCGGTGCTGATCGTGGAGCTGGACGGGCCGGCGGCTGAGGTGGAGCGGCAGTTCGCGCGGCTCAGGGAGATCTGCGCGGGCGCGTTCGAGCTGCGCGTGGCGGCGGACGCGGCCGAGCGGGCGGCGATCTGGAAGGGCCGCAAGTCGGCGTTCGCGGCGGTGGGCCGCATCAGCCCGGCCTACATCGTCCAGGACGGCGTGGTGCCGCGCACGGCGCTGCCCGAAGTGCTGGCCGCCATCGACCGGATCTCGGCCGAGCACGGCATCAGGGTGGCGAACGTCTTCCACGCGGGCGACGGCAACCTGCACCCGCTGGTGCTGTTCGACGACGCCGAGCCGGGCGCGGGCGAACGGGCCGAGGTGGTGTCGGGCGCGATCCTCGACCTGTGCGTCGAGCACGGCGGCTCGATCACCGGGGAGCACGGCGTCGGCGTGGACAAGGCGCGCTACATGCCGCGCATGTTCAGCGCGACCGATCTCGACACCATGCAGCTCGTCCGGTGCGCGTTCGACCCGGAGGGCCTGGCCAATCCGGGCAAGGTGTTCCCCACGCCGCGCCTGTGCGGCGAGGTTCCGGGCGTGCGCAAGGGCGTCCATCCGCTGGTCGAGTCGGGGAAGGCGGAGCAGTTTTGATCGAGGGTGTGACGGTCAGGCAGGCGGGCCCCGAGGACGCCGTCGGCGGCGTGCTCCCCGGGTGGGTCGCGCTGCCGGAGAGCGTCGAGGAGGTCGCGGCGGTGCTGCGGGCCTGCGCCGAGCAGGACCTCGCGGTGGTGCCCGCGGGCGGCGGCACGAAGCTGCACTGGGGGGCGCCCCCGGAGCGCTGCGACGTGCGGCTCGACCTGAGCCGCCTCGACGCGATCCTGGAGCACGCGGCGGGCGACCTGGTGGTCCGCGCGCAGGCGGGGGTGACGATGGGCGCCCTGGCCGCCGCGCTCGCGGACGAGGGCCAGGAGCTGGCGATCGACGCACCTGAGGGCGCGACGGTGGGCGGCACACTGGCCACCGCGCCCGCCGGCCCGCGCGCCTTCCGCTACGGCACCCCGCGCGACCTGCTCATCGGCGTCACGGTGGTGCTGGCCGACGGCACGATCGCCCGCTCGGGCGGCAAGGTCGTCAAGAACGTCGCGGGCTACGACCTCGGCAAGCTCTTCACCG
The DNA here is from genome assembly GCF_036289125.1 of Nonomuraea sp. LP-02. Classification (NCBI taxonomy): domain Bacteria; kingdom Bacillati; phylum Actinomycetota; class Actinomycetes; order Streptosporangiales; family Streptosporangiaceae; genus Nonomuraea; species Nonomuraea sp. LP-02. The sequence goes on from NZ_JAXCLK010000001.1 coordinate 4,207,536, forward strand.
GCTCCTACGGCACGCTCGGCGTCATCGCCGAGGCCACGTTCCGGCTGCACCCGCTGCCCGCCGCGCGGCGCTGGGTGCGCGCCGAGGTCGACGCGGCGGACCTGCCGGGGATCGCGGCCGCGCTGGCCGCCTCGCAGGCCGAACCGAGCGCCGCCGAGGTGGACCGGCCGGAGCCGGACGCGCGCCCGGTGCTCGCGGTGCTGGCCGAGGGCGCGGCGGCGGAGAGCCGGGCCGCGGCGCTGCGCGAGCTGGTGGGCGGCGGCGAGATCTCCGACGCGCCGCCCCCGTGGTGGGGGCTGGTCTCCCAGGACGAGACGCTGGTCGAGGTGCGGTTCCCCGCCACGGGCCTGGCGGTCGTGCTGGAGGCGGCCGAGCGGGCCGGCCTGGCGCTGCGCGGGTCGGTGCTGTCCGGGCGGGTGCTGCTGGTGCCGCCCGCGCCCGGAGTGCCGGCGGAGGTCCTGGACAGACTGCGGGAACGGGTGGAGGCCGCGGGCGGGCGGGTGAACGTGCTGGCCGCGCCGCACGAAGGGCTCGACCGGTGGGGGCAGGTGAGCGCGCTGCCGCTGATGCGGCGCGTCAAGGAACGGTTCGATCCCGGGCGCAGGATGTCTCCCGGCCGGTTCGTGGGAGGCATCTGAGCATGGACCCCAAGCTGATCAACGACTGCGTGCACTGCGGGTTCTGCCTGCCGACGTGCCCGACGTATGTGCTGTGGGGCGAGGAGATGGACTCGCCGCGCGGGCGCATCCATCTGATGAAGCAGCACGTCGAGGGCACGCCGGTGACGCCGGAGATGGCCGGGCACTTCGACGCCTGCCTCGGCTGCATGGCCTGCGTGACCGCCTGCCCGTCGGGCGTGCGCTACGACCGGCTGATCGAGCTGACCCGGGTGGAGGTGGAGCGGCGGCACGAGCGCGACCCCCAGGAGCGGGCGGTGCGCGGCATCGTGTTCAGCCTCTTCCCCTATCCGCGCCGGCTGCGGCTGACGCGGCCGGTGACGCCGCTCGCCCGCCGCATGGCGGGCTACGTCGGCAGGGCCAACCCGAGCCTCGGCGCGATGGCCGCGCTCGCGCCCCGCGTCGAGCGGCGCGAGCGGCTGCCGCGCGTGGTGCGGGCCAGGGGCGAGCGCCGCGCCGTGGTCGGCATGCTGCTCGGCTGCGTGCAGCGCGAGTTCTTCCCGCAGGTCAACGCGGCCACGGCGCGGGTGCTGTCGATGGAGGGCTGCGACGTGGTGATCCCGCCCCGGCAGGGCTGCTGCGGCGCGCTCAGCGTGCACGCCGGGCGCGAGGAGCAGGCCAGGCGGCTGGCGCGGCGCACGGTCCGGGCCTTCGAGCGGGCCGGGGTGAGCACGGTCGTGGTCAACTCGGCGGGCTGCGGCTCCTCGATGAAGGAGTACGGCGAGCTGCTGGGCGAGGAGCCGGGGTTCGAGGTGCGCGACCTGTCGGAGTTCCTGGCCGAGCTGGGGCCGGTCGCCGAGCGGCATCCGCTGCCGCTCACCGTCGCCTACCACGACGCCTGCCACCTGGCCCACGCCCAGGGCGTACGGTCGCAGCCACGCGAGCTGCTGGCCGGCATCCCCGGGCTGGAGGTGCGCGAGATCCCCGAGTCGGCGATCTGCTGCGGCTCGGCCGGGACGTACAACATCTTCCGCCCCGAGGCCGCCCGCGAGCTCGGCGACCGCAAGGCGAAGGCGGTCGGCTCGACCGGCGCGGAGCTGCTGGTGTCGGCCAACCCGGGCTGCACGATGCAGATCGCGGCGGCCATGCGGCGGGCGGGCGACGACATCCGGGTGGCGCACACGGCGGAGGTCCTCGACGCCTCCCTGCGCGGGGTGAGCCTGTGAGCGTCCAGTCGGTGGAGCGGGCGCTCGACGTGCTGGAGGCGCTGGCCGAGCACGGGGGCGAGGCGGGGCTGTCGGAGATCGCGGCGCACACGGGGCTGCCGTACGGCACGATCCACCGGCTGCTGCAGACCCTGCTCGCCCGCGGCTACGTACGCCAGGAGGCCGACCGGCGCTACGCGCTCGGGGGCGGGCTGGTACGGCTCGGCGGGGTCGCGGAGGGCATGGTCGGGGTGCGGGCGCAGCCGTACCTGGAGAAGATGGTGGAGCTGTCCGGCGAGACGGCGAACCTGGCCGTGCTCGAAGGCGACTTCATCGTCTACGTGGCGCAGGCGTCCTCGCCGCGCCGGCTGCGGATGTTCGCCGAGGTGGGGCGGCGGGTGCTGCCGCACAGCACGGCGGTGGGCAAGGTGCTGCTGGCGGGGCGGCCCCCGCAGGAGGCGGTCGCGGTGTTCGAGCGCACCGGCATGCCCCGCCGCACCCCCAACACCATCACCGAGATCGAACCCATGCTCGCCGAGCTGGCGGCGGTGCACGAGCGCGGCTACGCCATGGACCTCGGCGAGGAGGAGCTGGGCGTGCACTGCATGGCGGTGCCGGTACGCGACGGCAGGCGGGTGGTGGCGGCGATGTCGGTGTCGGGGCCGGCCGAGCGGATCGACGCGCTGGACCGGACCGAGCTGGCCGAGGGGCTGGGGAAGATCGCTCTCGACTTCGGCAGGGAGTTCGGCCCGCACTCCTAGTAATCTGTTGCGCCATGAGCAACAGCACGACGGTCCAGTCGGTCGACCGGGCCATCGCGATCCTGGAGATCCTCGCCCGCGAGGGCGCCACCCGGGTGACCGACCTCGCGGCGGAGCTCGACGTGCACAAGTCCACCGCGTTCCGGCTGCTCGCGGCGCTGGAGCAGGGCGGGCTGGTGGAGCAGAGCGGCGACCGGGGCCGTTACCGGCTCGGGTTCGGGGTGATCAGGCTGGCCGGCGCGGCCAGTGCCCAGCTCGACCTGGCCCGCGAGAGCCGGCCCGTGTGCCTGCGCCTGGCCGCGGCGGTCGGCGAGACCGTCAACGTCGCCGTCGCGCAGGACGGCGCCACGGTCAACATCAGCCAGGTGCGCGGCCCGGCCGCGATCAGCGGCCACAACTGGGTGGGCCAGCGCACCCCCTCCCACGCCACCTCCAGCGGCAAGGTGCTGCTCGCCTTCGGCGCGCTGCGGCTGCCCGCCGGCGAGCTGGAGCGCTACACCCCGCGTACGATCACCTCCCCGGACGCGCTCGGGCTGGCGGAGATCAGGGAGCGCGGCTGGGCCGTCACCGTCGAGGAGCTGGAGGTCGGGCTCAACGCCGTGGCCGCGCCGGTGCGCGGCGGCGACGGGACCGTGGTGGCCGCCGTCAGCGCGTCCGGGCCGTCCTACCGGCTGACGCCCGAACGGCTGCCCGAGGTGGGCGAACTGCTGGCCCGGGGCGCTCAGGAGATAAGCGAGCGCATCGGCTATTACGGTTGAGTCATGTGCAGGAGCATCAAGACCCTCCGTCCTCCGTACGTCGAGAGCGTCAGCGAGGACGACGTGCGCGCCGCCGCGCTGCAGTACGTCAGGAAGATCTCCGGATTCCGCGCGCCGGCCGCGCACAACGCCGAGGCGTTCGAGCGGGCGGTCGAGGCCGTCGCCAGGGCGTCCGAGGAGCTGCTCGGCGCGCTTCAGGTGCGCGGGAGCCATTGACCGGCCGGGCCGGCCAACGACTCCCGGACGGATGTCAGCAGGGCGTCTCGACGAAGACCGGGATGCCGCGGGTGCCCCACATGGAGCGGTTGCCGGCGCAGTCCTCGAAGAGCTGCCCGACGACGGTCGTGTACGTGCCGTCGGAGTAGAACGTGGTCACGCAGTGGTGGTCGATCTGGCAGGCGCGGGCCTGGGCCGGGGTCGCGGTGGCGGCCGTGACGGCGGCGGTGGCGAGCAGGGTGGCGAGCAGGGGCGTGAGGACGCGGCGGATCATCGGCGGTCCCTTCCGTCGTTGAGGGGGGTTGCTCCGATGATCGCTCCGCGGCGGCCGGTTGGGAAGATTCAGCCGTGGCGCAGCACCGGCCGGCCCGCCGAACAGACGATCTTCAGCTCGATCTCCTCGCCCTCGCGCGGCTCGAACTCGACCTTCGCCTCGGCGGCCGGCCCCGGCTCGACGCCGTCGACCGAGTAGTCCTGGGCCGGGCTCCACGAGCGCAGCGTCACCAGGTCGCCGTCGCAGGAGGCGATGACCGTGCCGCCCGCGCTGCGGATGAGCCTGCCCTGCTGGGTGCGTCCGGGCGCGGCGGCCTGCGTGGCGGCGGCGCGTACGGTGGCGGTGGCGAGCGCGGCGGCGGCGTCCTCCTCGGACAGGACGTGCCCGGAGGCGCCGGTGACCCCGGTGCCGACCAGCCCGAGCACGGCCAGGGAGGTCCCGGTCGCGACGACGGCGGTGGCGGCCCAGGCCAGCAGGTATCTCTTCATCCCCGCCAGCTTCCCCCACGTCGGGCTAAGAGCGGGTTAAAGGGAGGCTAAGGCGTCCCAAGACAGGGTCAGTGAGCGGCTACGTTCGTGCTATGGCCGACATTCTGCTCATCGAGGACGACGTGGCGATCCGCACCGCGCTCAGCCGGGGACTGCGGGAGCTGGGGCACGCGGTGTCCTCCTCGCCGACCGCACTCGACGGGCTCAAACTGGCCGTGCAGGACCGGCCCGACCTCATCGTGCTCGACCTGGGGCTGCCCGACCTGGACGGGGTGGAGCTGCTGCGGATGCTCCGGGCGGTCAGCCGGGTGCCGGTCATCGTGGCGACCGCGCGCGACGGGGACGCCGAGATGGTGCCCGTGCTGGACGCGGGGGCCGACGACTACGTGGTCAAGCCGTACAGCGCGGCGCAGCTCGACGCCCGGGTGCGGGCGGTGCTGCGGCGGGCGGGCGGGTCGGCGCCCGAGCCGCTGGCGGTCGGGGCGCTGCGGGTGGATCCGCGGGCGCGTACCGCGACGCTCGACGGCACGCAGCTCGACCTGACGCCGCGCGAGTTCGACGTGCTGCACTACCTGGCGGCGCGGCCCGGCGAGGTCGTGACCAAGCGGGAGCTGCTGACCGAGGTGTGGCAGCTCCCGTACGGGGGCGCCGACAAGACCGTGGACGTCCACCTGTCCTGGCTGCGCAGGAAGCTCGGCGAGACCGCGGCCGAGCCCCGCTACCTGCACACCGTGCGCGGGGTCGGCGTCAAGCTGGTCGAGCCGGCATGAGGCGCTGGCTGGCGCTGCTGGTGGCGGCCACCACGTCGCTGGTGCTGATCGCGCTGCTGGTGCCGATGGCGGTGCTCATCAGGTCCGTGGCCGAGAACGGCGCCATGGACCGGGCGCTCACCGCGGCCGGGTCCGTGGCGGTCGCCGTCGGCACGCCGGACCTGCCGCTCGCGGTGGAGCAGGTGGCGCGCCCGGTGACGGTGTTCCTGCCGGACGGCACGACCCTCGGCGAGCGGGCCGAGCGCTCGGCCGCGGTGCGGCTGGCCGCCACCGGCCGTAGCGTGACCGCCGAGACCGACGGCGGCAGGGAGGTGCTGGTCTCCGCCCAGTCGCCCGAGGGCACGGCGGTGATCAGGGTGTTCGTGCCGGAGGCCGAGCTCATGCGGGGCGTGCGCGAGGCTTGGGCGGCGCTGCTCGCGCTGGGGCTGGGGCTGGTGGTGCTCGGGATCGTGCTGGCCGACCGGCTGGCGCAGGCCGTGACGCGGCCGGTGGACGGTCTCGCCCGCGTCTCGCACCGGCTGGCCGGCGGCGACCTCGCCGCGCGGGCCGAGCCGGGCGGTCCGCCCGAGGTGCGCTCGGTGGCGCTGGCGCTCAACCACCTGGCCGGGCGGATCGACGAGCTGTTGGTCGCCGAGCGGGAGTCGGTCGCGGACCTGTCGCACCGGCTGCGTACGCCGCTGACCGGCCTGCGGCTCGACGTCGAGTCGCTGCGCGACCCCGAGGAGGCGGCGCGGCTGCAGGCCAGGGTGGACGCGCTGGAACGGGCGGTGAGCGCGCTCATCACCGAGGCGCGCAACCGCACAGCCGACCGGGAGTCGTGCGAGGCGGGCGCGGTGGTGCGCGAACGGGTGCGGTTCTGGTCGGTGCTGGCCGAGGACCAGGGGCGGGAGGTCGAGGTGACGTTGCCCGGCGAGCCGCTGAGCGTCGCCGTACGGGCCCAGGAGCTGGCGGCGTGCGTGGACGCGCTGCTGGGCAACGTCTTCGCGCACACGCCCGAGGGCGTGGCGCTGTCGGTACGGCTGGCCGGGCACCCGGACGGCGCGCTGCTGATCGTGGAGGACGCCGGGCCGGGGTTCGACGCCGCGCTGCTGGAGCGCGGCATCAGCGGCGGCGGCTCGACCGGGCTGGGGCTGGACATCGTCCGGCGTACGGCCGAGTCGTCCGGCGGCCGGCTGGCCGTCTCCTCGCCGTCGGGGGGCGGCGCGCGCGTTGAGGTGGTTTTAGGAGCCGCTTAGCGCGCGGTTATCGGCGTTCGCGATGTCCTTGGGTCATGCGAAACACGAAGAAGTTCATCGTCATCGGTGCCGGGGTCGTCACGCTGCTCGCGGGTGGCGGAGCCGCCGCCTACGCCGCGACCGCCGCGCCCACCGCCCCCAAGATCACCGCCGAGAAGGCCATCGAGCTGGCCCACCAGCAGGTCCAGGGCGCCTGGGTGAGCGAGGTGGACCACGACGACTCGGGCAAGTGGGAGGTCGAGCTCGTCAAGGGCGCCCAGGTGTACGAGGTCGACGTGGACGCCACCAGCGGCAAGGTGACCGCGCACGCCCCCAAGGCGGCCGACAAGGACGACGACGGCCGTGACGACAGCGGCCACGACCGCGGTGACGACAAAGGCGGCGACCGCGACGACGACTGACCTGCCCGGCTGAGATCCCCTTATGGAACGTCCCGCCCGCCGCCCCGCTCATGGGGCGGCGGGCGGGCCCGTTTCCGGAGTGGTCAGCGCGTGAGGCGGTTCAGGTAGGCGTAGCAGGGGTCGCGACGGAAGTCGTGGAAGGTCGCGCAGGGGTCGATCGGGCTCCCGGGGTGCGCGGGGCGCGGCTGGGGCGGCTCCTCGCGCGGGGTCTCCGGGGGAGGCAGCGGGGTGGGAGAGCCCGTACGGCGGGGGCCCGGCGGCGGGGCGGCGGGCTCGGGGCCCGGCGGCCGGGCAGGCTCGGCGCCACGTGGGCGGGGCTCGGTCAGCGAGCGCGGCTCCAACGGCGGCCTGGGTTCCGCCGGCGGCCTCGGCTCCGTCGGCGGCCTGGGTTCCGCCGGCCGGCGCGCGGAAGGGGCGGGCAGCGCTCCCGGCGAAGGCCGCGCGCCCGGGACTGACCGCACGGGCGGGAGGTCCGGGAAGAACAGGGCATCCGATGGCGCTCCTGGCGAGGGCACGACCCGCACCCAGGGAACCGGATCCGGCGTTTCCACCGCGTTTTGGAGCGTTCCATCATCATCCGCTGGAGATGCGATCAATGTCATACGAGTGACGCGCGGAGTGCTGTCCGATGAATTCGATCTTGTGGAAATCGGCGTTTCCCCCTGGTTTTCCGGCGTGATTCGGGGGGCCGGACCAGGTGCGCCGCTGAATGCCAGGAATATGCCGACAACCGCGGTGGCGAGAACTCCGGCCGCTCCGACGGCCGACCCAAGGCGACCCCGACTACCAGCAGAAATGGATCTAAGGGGGGACAAGTCGTGATTCCTTTGTGATTGGTGTGCGAGCATTCCGCCGATGCGGCTAGTGTGGTCCATCACCCGCGGAAGCCGGCGAGCTTTCCCCGATACGACCGCGAGGAGCTGCACCCTCATGCAAGATCCGACCTCACCGGATCGCCCCGAGATCCTGTCCGGGCCGGGCGACTCACGCCCGGCGAATCGCGGCCGCGGCGCCGCCCGCCAGAAGAAGACCAAGAAGACCGCCGCCATCGCGGCCGGAGTGCTCGTCGCGCTGATCGCGGCGGGCGGCGCGGGCTACGTGGTGGCCTCCGGCGACTCCACCCCCGCCACCCAGCAGGAGGCCGGCCGGCCCGGCCCGTCGCAGGGCACCGGCGGCGACGACAGCGCCCAGGACGACCTCAAGGACGACCTTCAGGACGACGCCGCCGACGACGCCACCATGGGCGACGCCCGCACCGACGCCCCCGACGACGGCCTGCCCGACGACGGCAGCATGGGCGACGCCGCCACCGACTCCGGTTCGACCGGCACCACCACGAGCCGCGACTCCTCCGCCGGCGCCGGCACGAAGCAGACCGGCGACGGCAAGAAGTCCACCACCTCGCCCACCAAGGCCCCGCAGTCCTCGGAGGCCGACAACCCGGCGGACGGGCCCGGGGGCCTGGTCTCCGGCCAGTGCGCCACCAGCGGCTGCTGAGCCGCCTCCGCTGACGCCGGGAGGCGGCAGAGGCGAAGTGGTCCGGAGGTTATGGCCATCATTGGACCTTCGAGACAGGCCACCTCGCGCCTAGGGTCAGGGGCATGACGACGATCGACGACGCCGGTGTCCTCCGCGGGCTGCATGTGCCCGGAACGCCCGTGATCCTGCCCAACGTCTGGGACGCCGCCTCCGCGCGCGCCGTCCAGGAGGCCGGCTTCCCGGCCGTGGCGACCGGCAGCGCCGCCGTCGCCCGGGTCCTCGGCCACGACGACGGCGAGCGCGTCCCGGTGGACGAGATGATGTCCGCCGTGGCCCGCATCGCCCGCGCCGTGGACGTGCCGGTCACCGCCGACGTCGAGCGCGGCTACGGCCTCAAGCCCGCCGAACTGGCCGAACGCCTCCTGACGGCCGGCGCGGCCGGCTGCAACCTGGAGGACAGCGACCCGCGCACCGGCGAGCTGATCGACCCGGGCGAGCAGGCGGACTTCCTGGCCGAGGTGCGGGCGGCGGCCGGCCAGGCACTGGTGATCAACGCCCGCGTGGACACCTATCTGCACGGCTCGACCTCACGGGAGCAGGCGCTCACGCGGGCGGAGCGCTACCTGGAGGCGGGGGCCGACTGCGTCTACCCCATCACGCTCGCCGACGAGGACGAGATCCGCGCCCTGGTGACCGCGCTCGGCGGCCGGCCGGTGAACGTGCTGTTCCGTCCGGGCGCGCCGAGCCTCGGGCGGCTGGCAGAGCTGGGCGTGGCGCGCGTCAGCTTCGGGGCCGGCCTGCACCGGCTCGCCCACGCCCACACCGTGGCGCTGCTGGCCAAGGTCAAGGCGGGCGACAGCCCCTTCTGAGCGGCCCTCGCGAGCGGCGCGCGGTGACGGGCCGCGTACGCTTGCGCTCGTGCTTGCCGCCGCGGCCGTCTGCCCGCAAACCCCGCTGATCGTGACCGGCATGCCCCGGCTCCGCGCCGCCTGCGACGCCGCCGTCCAAGGCGTGCTCGCCGCCCGTCCCGACGTGCTGATCGTGGTGGGCGGGGCCGCGGCCACCGAGGCGTACGCGGGAGGCGCGGCGGGCAGCCTGCGCCCCTGGGGCCTGGACGCCGGCGCGGGCACGGGCGAGCCCGTCCTGCCGCTGTCGCTGACCGTGGGCCGCTGCCTCCTGGACGGGCGGGTGCCCGGCGCCTGCCAGGCCGTGGACGTCGACGCCGCGCCCGCCGAGTGCCTGGCGCTCGGCGGGAAGCTGGCCGCGACCGGCGAACGGGTGGGCCTGCTGGTGCTCGCCGACGGCTCGGCCTGCCTGACGCCGAAGGCGCCCGGCAAGTACGACGAGGCCGCCGGCCCGTTCGACGACCGGGTGGCGGAGGCGCTCGACGCCGCCGACCCGGCCACGCTCGCCGCACTCGACCCGGTGGAGGCCGACCGGCTGTGGGCCACCGGCCGCGCCGCCCTCCAGGTGCTCGCCGGGGCCGCCACCGGAGCCGCGCCGCGCGGCAGGCTGCTGGCGCGGGACGCCCCCTACGGTGTCGGCTACTTCGCCGCGCTGTGGGACTGACGCCGCGGCACCGGCACCTTCATGAGGTCGCGGGCCAGCACCACCTCCCCGTCGTAGCTGCGCCGCACCTCGGCGACGAACGCGGGCTCGTCGTCGAAGCCGTACCGCTCGGAGAAGTGCGTGAGCACCAGCCGCCGCACACCCGCGTCCGCCGCCACGAGGCCCGCCTCGTACGCCGTCAGGTGCCCGTACTCCTTGGCGAGCGCGCTCTCCCCCGACAGGAACGTGGCCTCGATGACCAGCAGGTCGGCCCCGTTGGCCAGCTCGAAGACGGTGTCGCAGAGCCGGGTGTCCATGACGAAGGCGACGGCCTGCCCCGGCCGGGGCTCGCTGCACTCCTCCAGCGTGACGCCGCGTACGGACCCCTTGCGCTGCAGCTCACCGACCTCGGGGCCGCGGATGCCGTGGGCGGCGAGCCTGGCGGGCAGCATGCGGCGGCCGGGCGGCTCCTGGACGCGGTATCCGTACGACTCCACGGGATGGGACAGGCGGCGCGCGGTCAGCGGCCCGATCGCGGCCAGCGGGCCGTTGACGGGATGCTCGGAGATCACGTCGGTGTCGGCGAACACGGCGGCGTGCCGCAGCCGCCGCCAGTACGCCGTCCCGGAGGCCGGGAACACCGCCCGCACCGGATGCCGCACCCGGTCGCGGGCGATGCGCTGCACGACGCCGGGGACGCCCAGGCAGTGATCGCCGTGGAAGTGCGTGACGCAGAGCCAGTGCACGTCGTTCGCGCGCGCCCCGGCGTGCACCATCTGCCGCTGCGTGCCCTCGCCAGGGTCGAAGAGGAAACCCTGACCGTCCCAGCGCAGGAGGTAGCCGTTGTGGTTACGGTGTCGGGTGGGAACGGCGCTGGAGGTGCCGAGCACCACGAGCTCACGAGAGGACATGATGACCATCACTGAGACCGGCGCGGCGGGCACGGTGGCGCTGGCCGAGGTGCCGACGCCGGTGGGCGCGTTCGCGCTGGCCGTCACCGAGACGGGGCTCGTGGCGTCGGGCTGGGGCTCCGGCGCGGGCCTGGCGGAGCGGCTCGGGCTGGTCGAGGTGCATGATGCGGATCGTACGGCCTTGGCCGTCGCCGAGCTCAACGCGTATTTCGCCGGGGAGCTCCGCGCCTTCCGCACGCCCATCGACTGGCGGCTGATGGCGGGGTCGCGGCGGCTGGTGCTCCAGGCGCTGCACGCGGTCCCGTACGGGTCCGCCGTCACCTACGGCGAGCTGGCGAAGCTCAGCGGCACCAGCGTGCCCGCCCGGGGCATCGGCTCCATCATGGGCTCCAACCCGATCCCGATCTTCGTGCCCTGCCACCGGGTGATCGCGGGCACCGGGCTCGGCGGGTTCAGCGGCGGCGTGGGCGTGGAGACGAAGCGGTGGCTGCTCACCCACGAGGGCTACCTGCAGCCGACCCTGCTCGACCTCTGAGACGGGCCCCCTGAGACGGGCCCTCTGAGGTGGGCCCTTCTGAGCGGCTCGGACACTCCCCGGCCTCCGACAGACTGGTGCGTGTGCGCCAGCAGCCTGTCATCGCCGTCGTCGGCCCCACCGCGGCCGGGAAGTCCGACCTCGCCGTGGAGCTCGCCCTCCGCCTCGGGGGCGAGTGCGTCAACGCCGACTCCATGCAGCTCTACCGGGGCATGGACATCGGCACCGCGAAGCTGACGCCCGCCGAGATGCGCGGCGTGCCGCACCATCTGCTGGACATCTGGGACGTCACGGTCACCGCGAGCGTGGCCGAGTACCAACGGCTGGCGCGGGAGGTGTTCGACAAGGTCGCGACGCCGGTGCTGGTCGGCGGCAGCGGCCTGTACGTCCGGGCGGCACTCGACGACCTGAAGTTCCCCGGCACCGATCCCGAGATCCGGGCCCGGCTGGAGGCCGAGCTGGCCGAGCGCGGCCCGGCCCCGCTGTACGAGCGGCTGCGCGGCCTCGACCCGGCCGCCGCCTCGGCGATCCTGCCCGGCAACGGCCGCCGCATCGTGCGGGCGCTGGAGGTGATCGAGCACTCGGGCCGGCCGTTCTCGGCCACGATGCCGTCGTACGACGCGCTCTACCCGAACGTCCAGATCGGCCTGGACGTGCCGCGACCCGAGCTGGACGAGCGGATCGAGCTCCGGGTCGAGCGGATGTGGGCGGCGGGCCTGGTGGAGGAGGTGCGCGCGCTGCTCGGGCAGGGCCTGGCCGAGGGCCGTACGGCCGGCCGCGCGCTCGGCTACGCGCAGGTGATCCGCTTCCTGGAGGGCGAGTGGAGCGAGGAGCAGGCCCGGGCGGAGACGGTGCGGGCGACCAGGCGTTTCGCGCGCCGCCAGGAGTCATGGTTCAGGCGCGACCCGCGGGTGCGGTGGCTGCCGTACGACGCCCCTGATCTTGTCGAGCGCTCCCTCGCCGAGATCCCCGGACACCCGGCACCCTAAACTTGCAGAATGCGCTTCCTGAAGGGTCACGGCACCGAGAACGACTTCGTCATCCTGCCCGATCACGACGGCGAGCTCGACGTGTCGGCCACGCTCGTCACCAAGATCTGTGACAGGAGGGCGGGCGTCGGGGCCGACGGCGTGATCCGGGTGGTGCGCACCAAGCGGAGCCACGAGGTGGCCGGGCAGGCATCCGCCGCGGAGTGGTTCATGGACTACCGCAACGCCGACGGCAGCGTCGCCGAGATGTGCGGCAACGGCGTGCGCGTCTTCGCCCGCTACCTCGCCGACGCGGGCCTCGCCGACCCCTCCGGGTTCGCCGTCGCCACGCGGGGCGGCCTGCGCCAGGTCCGTCTGGAGCCGAACGGCGACGTCACGGTCGACATGGGCAAGCCGGTCGTGCTCGGCGAGAGCACGGCCCACGTGGGCGGCATCGACTATCCCGGCGTGCGGATCGACATGGGCAACCCGCATCTGGCCTGCGCCATCGGCGATCCGGTCGCCCAGCTCGACCTCACGCACCAGCCCGGCTTCGACATCGGCGTCTTCCCGGGCGGCGTCAACATCGAGCTGTTCAACCCGGTGGGCGTCAGCCGCGCGGTGATGCGCGTCTTCGAGCGCGGCTCGGGCGAGACCCGCTCGTGCGGCACGGGCGCGGTGGCGACGGCGGTCGCGGCGGCATCCCTGTCGGGCGACACCACCGGCACGTGGACGGTGGAGGTGCTCGGCGGCACGCTCACCGTCATCCTCGACGAGGACACGAGCTACCTGTCCGGACCGGCGATGATCGTGGCCAGCGGCGAGCTGATGCTTGCAGAATGATGTTCTACTGAGGCATGCTGGGTCTGATTCCCGAACCGAGAGGTGGGACATGGCAGACCCGCGCACTACCGCAGTCCAGGTGAAAGCACCCATCGGGCAGCTCGGCGGCGGTTTCATGGTCTCCCGCGAGGCCAAGGCCGCCTGCGAGGAGCACGGCCTCGGCCCCCGCGAGCTCTACTTCCGCGGCCGCTGCGGCGTGCTCGGCGAGTGCGACGCCGACGTGGTCCACTCCGTCGCCGTCTTCTTCCCGCGCGAGCACGTCGAGGAGAGCTGGAACGGCGGCCGCAAGCTCGCCGCGGACCGCGCCGTCGAGATCTACGCCGAGGTGTGCCGCGACTGGGGCCGACGCAAGCTGGGTGGCCACGACGGCTGCGCCAGGCTCGCCGAGCTGCTGGAGCCGGTGGTCGCCGCGGCGTCGTCCGTGGGCGCGCCGCTGTTCGCCGGCTGGCGGGCGGTGCCGCTCGCCGACGACCCGCCGGCCCGCGCCGTCCAGCTCATGCACTGCGTACGCGAGCTGCGCGGCGGCCTGCACGCCAACGCCGTGCTCGCCGCCGGGCTGCACCCGCTGGAGGCCACGCTCGCCGCCGAGCACGACACGACCCCGTTCGGGCAGGCCACCGGCACCCGGATCGCCCAGTTCTTCTCCTGGCCGGAGCCCTACCCCGAGCCGACCCCGGAGCTCGTGGCCCGCCGGGCCGAGGTCGAGGAGCGCACCGACGATCTCATGGCGCCGGTCTTCTCCGTGCTCGACGACAGCGAATCGGACGAGCTGATCGGCCTTCTGCGTTTGGGGCACGCTCGTTGACCTGGCAGACTGACTGCCCATGGACGTGGACATCTGGGCCTGGGTCGGCGACACCCAGCAGCAGCTTTCCGAGGCGGGCAACGTTGGCCTCGCCATGGCGCTGGGAGACCTTCCCGCACAGGCCTATGAGGGCCGATACCCGCAGCTCGACGTCATGGCCCCCGCCATCGCGCAGCAGGCCGAGACCCTGGAGCTGCCCTGGCTGGAGTTCTACGCCCGCTACTGGCACCTCGTCGGCCGCATCGGCGACCGCGCCCAGGGCGCGGTCGCGCTCGACGACGCGCGGCAACTGCTGGCGTTCGCCCAGCGCGAAGACGTACGCGAGTGCCCGTCCGCCCCGGCGGCGGTCGAGGCTCTCGCCATCGCCCTGGCCAACACCGACGGCCCCGGCTACGCCACCGAGCGCCTCGAGACGCTGGGCGCCCACCTGGAGGCCCTGAGCCCCGAGCGGCCCGCCTTCACCGGCCTCGCCACCCAATACGTCGCCGCGCTGATCGACGCCGGCAAGGCGGACGAGGCCGTCACCTACGCCGAATCCGCCACCGAGCGGCTGCGCACCGCCGGCCGCGCGCCGAGCTGGGAGCTCGGCGCCGAGCACGCCCGCGCGCTGCTGGCCGCGGGCCGCGCCGAGGCCGCGCTCGACGCCCTGCAGGCCGCCTCCGGCCACCAGCCCGACGACCCGGTGGCCAAGGACCACCGCGACGGCGTGCGCCGGGCGCTGATCCTCGCCACGCTCGGCCGCGTCGCCGAGGCCGTCGACGCGCTGCCCGACCTCGACGTGGTCGGCGAGCACCCGCGCGTGTTCGTCGAGTGGTCGCGCGCGGTCGCCCAGCTGGCCGGCTCCGCGCAGATCACCAACACCTGGCAGCTCGGCCGGGTGCTGCGCCAGTGGATCGACTACTTCGGCATGATGGGCGGCTACCGCGCCCGGGTCGAGCTCGCGCTGATCGCCGGCGACCTCGCCGTCGCCCGCCAGGGCGTCTGGCAGGCCAGGCTGCTGGCCGACGTCGCCGAGTCCGGCACCGCCGAGCTGCGCGCGAGCGAGGACCTGACCGAGCGCATCGCCGCGCTGCGGGCCACCGCCGACGCGACCGCCGAGCACGAGGCCCCCGGCCCGCTGGAGGAGCGGGTGGCCCTGTTCGACGCGGCCGACGGCTTCAACGCCGACCCCGAGAAGTGGGTGGGCTGGCTGGCGCCGCTGTCCGGCGACGACCTCGAGGCGACCCGCCGCCACACCACCACGCTGGGCTTCCTCGGCTACCCCGCCGCCGGCGCCGACATCTACTGGAAGACCCTCGTCGACACCGGCAAGATCGGCGAGGCCGAGGCCGACGACGTCGCCTACCTCACCACCCTGCTCATCGAGGCCCGCCAGGACGAGCGGCTGGAGCAGATGGCCGCGCTGCTGCCGCACGCCGCGCAGCAGGTCGCGCTCGCCCGCCTGCACAGCGCCCGCGAGCGCTGGCCGGAGGCGCTCGACGCCGCCGAGCACGCCGTCGCGGCCGGGGCCGGCATCGACGCCCGCCGCCTGCTGTCCGGCGCCGCCCAGCAGCTCGACCAGAACGCCAGGGCCGCCCAGGTGCTGGTGGAGGTCATCGACGAGCTGGCCGACGAGGACGTCTGGCGCATGATCGTCATGGCCACCTCCGCCGAGGACTGGGAGATCGTCCGCAAGGGCGCGGCCAAGATCGGCATGCCGGTCAAGTCCAAGGAGGGCCCGATCGAGGAGGAGATGGGCCTCATCCGGGTCATCCTCCCCGCGCCCGACGGCGGCCAGCGCCAGGTGCTGTCCATCCGCACCGGCCCCGCCACCGCCCGGCTGGCCCTGCCGCAGCCCCGCGGCATGGACTACAACGCCGGCGACCTGGTCGTCTTCGACCCGCAACTGCTGGAGCCGGTGCCCGACGACCCGCAGGAGCAGCAGAACTTCGTGCCGCCGTTCGCGGCCGTACGCATTCTGCGGCCCGGCGGCTACACCAGCTACTTCTTCGACGGCGCCGCGCCGAGCGAGACCGACTGGGCCGAGTTCACCGAGGTCATGGCCGAGCGGGGCTGGCCGATGTGGGTCTACAGCGACGAGAACTACAAGGTCACCCACCCCACTTCGGGTGAGCCGCTGCCGGGCGTGTTCGGCTGGGTCGCGGTGCCGCCGGACGTCAGCCCGGCGGAGGTCGACGCGCTGCTCGACGACGCCACCGAGCGGTGGGTGCACCCGCTGGCCTGGCTCGACCTCGCCCGCGAGATCGACGTCGAGGTCGGCCGGCACGAGCGCATCGTCAAGGAATACGGCCTGTAGGAGAAGAGCGGGCCACCAGGTCCAAGAAGGGCGGCGCGGGTGCTGGAGCGGTTCCGTCTGGACGGGAAGGTGGCGATCGTCACCGGAGCCTCGTCCGGGCTCGGGGTGGCCTTCGCCCGCGGGCTGGCCGAGGCGGGCGCCGACGTCGTGATCGGCGCCCGGCGCGCCGACCGCCTGGAGAAGACGCGGCGGCTGGTCGAGGAGACCGGCCGCCGGTGCCTGGCGGTGCCCGCCGACGTGGCGAGCCCCGAGGACTGCGACGCGCTCGCCGCCGCCGCGGTCGAGGGCTTCGGCGGCGTCGACGTCTTAGTCAACAACGCCGGGCTCGGCACCGCCGTCCCCGCGCTGCGCGAGACGCCCGCGGAGTTCCGCCAGGTGGTCGAGGTCAACCTGATGGGCGCCTACTGGATGGCGCAGGCGTGCGCGCGGGTGATGCGGCCGGGCTCGTCGATCGTCAACATCGGCAGCGTGCTGGCCGAGACCACCGCCGGGCTGCCGCAGGCCGCCTACACCGCCTCCAAGGCGGCGCTGGCAGGGCTGACCCGCGACCTCGCGCAGCAGTGGACGGGGCGGCGCGGCATCCGGGTCAACTGCCTGGAGCCGGGGTTCTTCGCCTCCGAGATGACCGACCAATACCAGTCGGGCTACCTGGAGCAGATGGTGGACTCGCGGGTCGTCATGCAGCGGCCGGGCGACCCCGCCGAGCTGGTGGCCGCCGCCGTGTTCCTGGCCAGCGAGGCGTCCTCCTACGTCACCGGCGTCGTCCTCCCGGTGGACGGCGGATTCCTGCTCACATAGGGGCTCAGACGCTCACCTTCAGCTGGTGGACACGCTGCTTCGACAGCCCCATCAGGCGTGCCGTGTCCGGCTCCGACCAGTGACTCGTCAGCGTCTTCGCGGCCTCGACGGCCAGTTCGGCGGCTCGTCGCGCATGCGTCTCGGCCAGTTCCTTCTGGCGGTGATACGCCGCCACCACGCCCGCCACTTCCTCCGGCAGGTCGAAGGTGAACTCCACGGCGGGAGTGTTCTCGGGCCAGGCCCATGCGTGAATCTCCGACAGGTCGCGCTCCAGCTGGGACAGGGAGCTCGCCACGCCGACGCCTTCCACCTCGCCGGAAGGGCAGCGCGACACCCACCGTCCGTTCTCATGGGTGACGACATAGGTGATGGTGCTGCTCATCGGCACATCCTTTCTGTGACCGCCTCCAGGCGTTTCATGGCTTCACGGAAGAGTTCGGGATCGCGATCAGGGGTGGCAGGGATCATGACGGGAGCGACCTGTTTCATTCGGAGAGCAGGTCGCGTTGGGCGGCGAGGACGCCGGCGTGGAAACGGGTGCGGGCGCCGAGGCGTTCGCAGAGCACCTGGACGCGGCGCTGCACCGTGCGGGGGCTGAGGCCGAGCTGGCGGGCGATGGCGTCGTCCTTCATGCCGCCGGCGAGCAGGGCGAGCACCTCGGCGTCGGGGGTCCGGGGCCGGCCCTCGGGCTGGAGGCGGTCGTCGGCCAGGCGCAGCGGCACGGCGGTCCGCCACAGCGTCTCGAAGAGCCCGACCAGGGCGTCCAGCAGCGCCGACGGGTGCACGACGAGCGCGCTCTCGACGGCCCGGTCGTCGTCGGAGGCCAGCGGCAGGATGGCGGTGCGGGCGTCGGCGACGGCCAGCTTGACCGGCACCTGGCCGAGCCTGGCCTGCTCGCCGCCGGCGATGGCGCGGCGGGTGTGGGCGAGCATGCCGGGCTGCTCGAAGGCGAGCGGGCTGTAGATGCCACGGACGACGGGCGTTCCCCTGCGGGCGGCGCGGCGCGGGGGCCGGTGGCCGTCGCCGATGTCCACCGCGTACGGCGGATGCACCAGCACCAGCAGCTCCCGGGTGGCGTCGCGTTCGAGCTGGAGGTAGCGGCGGGCGACGGCGTCGCGGCCGGTGACCACCTCCAGCACCTCCTCCGGCTGCGGCCCGCCGCGCCCGGCGGCCTCGGTGGCCAGCAGCGCGGCGGCGGCGCGGCTGTGGGTCAGCTCCTCCTGGCGGCGGGCGACGAGGATGTCGACGGCGATGTCCGGCGGGGTGGCGACGAGCCGGAGCGGCCGGCCGGCGACGCGGGAGGTGAGCCCGAGGTCCTCCAGCCGGGGCAGCACGCGGCGGACGGCGGCGGCCGAGGAGCCGGTCTCGGCGGACAGCTCGTTGAGGGTCGCGGGGCCGTGCCGGAGCAGGGCCCGGTAGGCCGTCTCCTCGGCGACGGTGACCCCCAGCCCTTCCAGTAAGCGCCGCTGCGCCATGCCGACCTCTCTGAACAGGCCATGATCCATCACGAGCGTACGGCGGGCCGGCTCCGGCGGTCCACAGGCGGACGGAGGTCTTGTTCCGGGGGCGGGCGGGCCTTTATGGTCGTTGCGTAGTCCGGTGCGTGTTGCGCATTAAGGAACAACCGGAGGCGCCATGAGTCGGCCCCGCTTGGTGATCATCGGCGCCGGGATCGTCGGGTGCGCTCTGGCCGACGAGCTCACCGAGCGCGGCTGGACCGACGTCACCGTGCTGGAGCAGGGGCCGCTGTTCGCGGCGGGCGGATCCAGCTCGCACGCGCCCGGCCTGGTCTTCCAGACCAACCCCGCCAAGACGATGACCGAGTTCGCCGCCTACACCGTGCGCAAGTACACCGCGCTCGGCGAGCACTGCTTCCGCCAGGTGGGCGGCCTGGAGGTGGCCACCACCCCCGAACGCTGGGCCGACCTGCACCGCAAACTCGGCTGGGCCGAGTCGTGGGGCGTCGAGGGCCGGCTGCTCGACGCCGACGCCTGCGTGGAGCTGTGGCCGCTGCTGGACCGTACGAAGGTGTTCGGGGGCTTCCACGTGCCCACGGACGGTCTCGCCGCGGCGGTCGCCTGCGGCGAGACGCAGGCGGCGCGGGCGAGCGAGCGCGGCGCGCGCTTCCTGGAACGGCACACGGTCGTCGGCGTCGAGCAGCACGGCGGCCGGGTCACCGGCGTGGCGGTGCTGACCGGCGGGGAGTACCGGACGATCCCCGCCGACGTGGTCGTGTGCGCGGCCGGCTTCTGGGGGCCGTCGATCGGGAAGCTGGCCGGCCTGACCGTGCCGCTGCTGCCGCTCGCCCACCAGTACGCCAAATCCGGCCCGCTCGACCTGGGCCGCCCCGGCCCCATCCTCCGCCACCAGGACCGCGACCTGTACTTCCGGCAGTACGGCGACCGCGTCGGCATCGGCTCCTACGCCCACCGCCCGATGCCGGTCACCCAGGAGGAGATCCCGGCCAAGGGCACCGTGATGCCGTCGGTGCAGGCGTTCACTGAGGAGGACTTCGAGCCGGCCTGGCGGGACGCGGTCGAGCTGCTGCCCGCGCTCGCCGGCTCAGCGTACGAGGACGGCATCAACGGCGTCTTCTCCTTCACCCCCGACGGCTTCCCGCTGATCGGCGAGGCGCCGCACCTCGACGGCTTCTGGCTGGCCGAGGCCGTGTGGGTGACGCACTCGGCGGGGGTCGCGCGGGCGGTGGCCGAGTTGCTGGTGGACGGGACGTCCGGGTTCGACCTGCACGAGTGCGACCTGGCCAGGTTCGAGCAGGCGCAGCTCTCCCCCGCCTTCGTCGAGGAGCGCGGCAAGCAGAACTTCGTCGAGGTCTACGACGTCATCCATCCGCTGCAGCCGATGGAGTCGCCGCGACCGCTGCGTACCAGCCCGTTCCACGTGCGGCAGCGGGAGCTGGGGGCGTTCTTCCTAGAGGGGTCCGGCTGGGAGCGGCCGCAGTGGTTCGAGGCGAACGGGCCGCTGCTGGAGAGCCTGGCCGACGAGCCGTTGCTGGGCGCGGCGCAGCGGGACGCCTGGGCGGGCCGCTACTGGTCGCCGATCGCGGCCGCCGAGTCGCAGGCGACCAGGGAGCGCGTGGCGCTCTACGACATGACCCCGCTCAAGCGGATCGAGGTGAGCGGCCTGGGCTCGGCGGCGTTCCTGCAGCGCATGACCACGAACAACGTGGACAGGAAGCCCGGCTCGGTCACCTACACCCTGCTGCTGGACGCGAGGGGCGGCATCCGGTCGGACCTGACCGTCGCCCGCCTGGCCGAGGAGCGCTTCCAGATCGGCGCGAACGGCAACCTCGACCTCGACTGGCTCTCCCGGCACGCGCCGGGCGGCGTGCAGGTGCGCGACATCACGCCCGGCACCTGCTGCGTCGGGGTGTGGGGGCCGCAGGCGAGGGAGCTGGTGCAGCCGCTGACGGACCTGGACCTGTCGAACGAGGGCTTCCGCTACTTCACCTGCAAGTCCGGATATATCGGGCACGTTCCGGTGCTGGCCCTGCGGGTGTCGTACGTCGGCGAGCTGGGCTGGGAGCTCTACACCACCGCCGACATGGGGCTCAAGCTGTGGGACACCCTCTGGACCAGGGGCCTCGCGGTGGCCGGCGGGCGGGCCGCGTTCAACAGCCTGCGGGTGGAGAAGGGCTACCGTCTGTGGGGGGTGGACATGACGAGCGAGCACAACCCGTACGAGGCGGGGCTCGCCTTCGCCGTCCGCGACGACAAGGACTTCCTCGGCCGCGACGCGCTGCGCCGCGAGGTCACCCGCAAGCTGGTCCCGCTGCTCAGCGCCGAGGTCGTCATGGGCAAGGAGCCCGTACGGCACGGCGGCCGCACCGTCGGCTACGTCACCAGCGCCGCCTACGGGCACACCCTCCAGCGCCCGATCGCCTACGCCTGGCTGCCGGCCGAACTGGCCGTCCCCGGGACACAAGTCGATATTTCCTACTTCGGCCGCCGCGTTCCCGCGGAGGTCGCCGCCGAGCCGCTGTACGACCCCGGGATGGAGAAGATCAGGCGTTGACCCGGCCCCATACCCACCCCGACTTCCTCTGGCGCGACCCCGACCCGCGCAAGTCCTACGACGTGGTGATCGTCGGCGGCGGCGGCCACGGCCTGGCCACCGCCTACTACCTGGCCAGGAACCACGGACTGACCAACGTCGCCGTCCTGGAGAAGGGCTGGCTCGCCGGCGGCAACATGGCCCGCAACACCACGATCATCCGCTCCAACTACCTGTGGGACGAGAGCGCCGCCATCTACGAGCATTCGCTCAAGCTGTGGGAGGGGCTGAGCGCGGAGCTGGACTACGACCTGCAGTTCAGCCAGCGCGGCGTGCTCAACCTGGCGCACAGCCTGGGCGACGTGCGCGAGGGCCGCCGCCGGGTCGAGGCCAACCGGCTCAACGGCGTGGACGCCGAATGGCTGGACGCCACCGAGGTGAAGAAGTTCTGCCCGATCATCGACGTCTCCGACCGGCCCAGGCACCCGGTCATGGGCGCGACGCTGCAGCGTCGCGGCGGCATCGCCAAGCACGACCACGTGGCGTGGGCCCTGGCCCGGCAGGCGGACGCGTACGGGATCGACCTCATCCAGGGCTGCGAGGTCACCGGCTTCGAGATCACCGGCGGCCGGGTCGCGGCCGTGCGCACCTCGCGCGGCCGGATCGCGGCGGGCAAGGTGGCGCTGGCCGCCGCCGGGCACACGTCGGTGCTGGCGGAGCTGGCCGGGTTCCGGCTGCCGCTGCAGTCGCACCCGTTGCAGGCGCTGGTGTCGGAGCTGCTGGAGCCGGTGCTGGACTGCGTGGTGATGTCGAACGCCGTCCACGTCTACGTGAGCCAGGCGCACAAGGGCGAGCTGGTCATGGGGGCGGGCATCGACGCGTACAACTCCTACGGCCAGCGCGGCGGCGTGCACGTGATCGAGGCGCAGATGGCGGCGGCACTGGAGCTGTTCCCGATCTTCAGCCGGGTGCGCGTGCTGCGCACCTGGGCCGGCATCGTGGACGTCTCCCCCGACGCCTCCCCGATCATCGGGCGCACGCCGATGGAGAACCTGTTCGTCAACGCGGGCTGGGGCACCGGCGGTTTCAAGGCCACCCCGGGCTCCGGCTGGGTGTACGCCGACACGATCGCGCACGGCCGCCCGCACCCGCTGGCCGAGCCGTTCGCGCTGGAGAGGTTCACCACGGGGGCGCTCATCGACGAGCACGGCGCGGCGGCGGTGGCGCACTGATGCTGCTCATTCCCTGCCCCTTCTGCGGCCCGCGCGACGAGACCGAGTTCCGCTACGGCGGCCAGGCCGGCATCGCCTACCCGGACGGCGAGACCACGGACGCGGAGTGGGCCGCCTACGTCTTCATGCGCGACAACCCCAAAGGCTGGTTCCACGAGCGCTGGTTCCACGCGCACGGCTGCCGCACCTGGTTCACCGTCGAGCGGCACACGGTCACGCAGGAGATCAGATGAGATTCACCTTCGACGGCCGCGCCTACCGGGGCGAGCCGGGTGACACGCTGGCCGCCGCGCTGCTGCGGGGCGGGGTGCGCGTGGTCGGCCGCAGCGTGGAGCTGGGCCGCCCGCGCGGCGTCTTCACCGCCGGCCCCGAGGAGCCGAACGCGCTGGTCCGCGTGGGCGCCGACCCCATGCTCGCGGCCACCACGGTCGAGCTGTACGACGGGCTGGAGGCGTGGAGCCTGCGCGGCAAGGGCCGCGTCGACCCGGACGCGCGGGACGAGCGCCGCTGCGACAAGGGCTACCTGCACTGCGACGTGCTCGTGGTCGGCGGCGGCCCGGCCGGGCTGGCGGCCACGGTGGCCGCCGGTCGGGCGGGGGCGCGGGTGATCCTCGTGGACGACCAGCCGCGGCTCGGCGGCGACCTGCTGAACAGCCGGGTCACGCTGGACGGCCGGCCCGCCCTGGAGTGGGTGGCCGGCCTGGAGCTGCCCGCCCGCGTGCTGACCAGGACCACCGCCGTCGGCTACTACGACCACAACTACGTGGTCGCCGTGGAGCGGCGGCCGCGCGGCGAGCGGCTGTGGCACATCAGGGCGCGGCGGGTGGTGCTGGCGACGGGCGCGCACGAGCGCTCGCTCGCCTTCCCCGGCAACGACCGGCCGGGGGTGATGCTGGCCTCGGCCGCCCGCGCGTACGCCAACCGCTACGGCGTCCGGGCCGGACGGCGGGCGGTGGTGTTCGCCTGCGCGGACTCCGGCTACGAGGCCGCCCGCGACCTGGCGGACGCCGGGGTGGAGGTGCTGGCGATCGTGGACCCGCGGCCTTCGCCACCGCCGGTCGAGGGGGTGGAGGTGCTGGCCGGGCAGGTCGTGACGGGCACCTCCGGCGACGCCGACGGCGTGCTGACCGGCGTACGGGCGGGCGACCGGGACTTCGCGTGCGACCTGCTGGCCGTCGCGGGCGGCTGGAACCCGGCGGTGCAGCTGTTCAGCCAGTCCCAGGGCCGGCTCCGCTACGACGAGGAGTTGCTGGCCTTCGTGCCGGGCACGTCCGCGCAGGCCGAGCGGTCGGCCGGGGCCTGCCGCGGGCTCTACGGCACGAGCGAGGCCATCGCCGACGGCTACGCCGCCGGGGCGGAGGCGGCCGGGCATTCCGGGAACGGGCCGCGCGTCCCCGAGGACGACCGGCGGCCCCCGCGCCCGCCGGCGGCCGTCTGGTCCGTGACCGGCGATTCACCGGAGCCCGCCTTCGCCGACCTGCACCGGGACGTGACCGTGGCCGACCTGGCGAGGGCCACCGGGGCCGGGCTGCGTTCGGTGGAGCACGTCAAGCGCTACACGACCGCGGGCACCGGCGCCGACCAGGGCAAGACCTCGGGCGCGGTGGTCGTGGGCGTGATGGCCGCCCTGCTGGGCGCGGAGCCGGGGCAGGTGGGGACGACGACGTTCCGGCCGCCGTACACGCCGGTGTCCTTCGCCACGCTGGCCGGGCGCGACCGGGGCGAGCTGTCCGACCCGGTCAGGACCACGGCGATGCACGACGCGCACGTCGCGCTCGGGGCCGTCTTCGAGGACGTCGGCCAGTGGAAGCGCCCCTGGTACTTCCCGCGCGCCGGCGAGACGATGGCGGCGGCCGTGCGGCGCGAGTGCGAGGCCGCGCGCACCGGCGTCGCCGCCATGGACGCCTCCACCCTCGGCAAGATCGACATCCGGGGTGCGGACGCGGGCGCCTTCCTCGACCGGATCTACACGAACCTCTACTCCACGCTGCCCGTCGGCGCCTGCCGCTACGGGCTGATGTGCGGCGCGGACGGCATGGTGTTCGACGACGGCACGACGACCCGGCTGGCCGAGACGCACTACCTCATGACCACGACCACCGGCAACGCCGCCGCCGTGCTCGACTGGCTGGAGGAGTGGCACCAGACCGAGTGGCCGGAGCTGGAGGTGTCGTTCACCTCGGTGACCGACCATTGGGCGACGGTCGCGGTGGCCGGGCCGCGGGCCCGCGAGGTGATCGCCGCCGTCGCGCCCGGCGCGGTGGACCTGGCGTTCATGCGGTACGCCGAGACCGACGTGCTCGGGGTGCCCGGGCGGGTGTTCAGGATCAGTTTCTCGGGCGAGCTGGCGTACGAGGTGAACGTGCCCTGGCGGCACGGCCGGGCGCTGTGGGAGGCGGTGCTCGACCTGGGCGCGGTGCCGTACGGGACCGAGACCATGCACGTGCTGCGCGCCGAGAAGGGCTTCCCCATCGTGGGCCAGGACACCGACGGCACCGTGACGCCGCAGGACCTCGGCATGGCGTGGATCGTCTCCTCCCGCAAGCCCGACTTCGTCGGCAAGCGCTCCCACGCCCGCCCGGACACCGCCCGCCCCGGCCGTAAGCGCCTGGTCGGCCTGCTGCCCGACGACCCGGCCGCGGTCGTGCCCGAGGGCGCGCAGCTCACCTCCGGCGACGGGACGCCGGCGCTGGGGCACGTGACCTCCGGTTACGCGAGCGCGGCGCTCGGCCGCGGCTTCGCGCTCGCCCTGGTCAGGGACGCCGAGCCGGGCGACCGGCTCACCGCCGTGTGCGACGGCGCGGCCCATCCCGTCACCGTCTGCTCCCCCGTCTTCCTCGATCCGGGCAACGACCGCCGCGACGGCCTGCCGCTGACCGTGGAGGTGGGCCCGTACCAGGGGGAGCCGCGGCCCGCCGAGAGCCCGGCCGCCGCGTTCGCCGCCCGCTTCCAGGCGGCGAGCACCCCGGCCGCGCGGCTGCGGGAGATCGCGTTCGAGCCCATGTGGGAGGTGCGGGGGGCGGACCCGGGGATGGGCCTCGCGCTCGGCCCGTCCTGGTGGCTCGTCGCGGGGAACGTCGCCCCCGGCCCGGAATGGGTGGACGTGTCGGACCAGCGGACGATCCTGGAGCTGTCGGGCCCCGCGGCCGAGGAGATCCTGATCACCGGCTGCCCGCTCGACCTGCATCCGTCGGTGTTCCCCGGCCACGCCCAGACCTTCCTGGGGCAGGCGTCCGTGCTGCTGGAGCGGCGGGCGGCGGACACGTACCGGGTCTACGTGCGGTCGTCGTTCACCCGTTATCTCGCGGAATGGCTACTCGACGCTCTTGAGGGCATTTATCCCTAAGCTTTACGAAAACCTTGAGTTTCGGGAGTTCGACGTGCGCGTACGGGCGTTGGTGGCGGGTCTGTCCACGGTGGCGGTGCTGGCGACAGGGTGCGGCGGGCTGGACGCCCAGCTCTCCACCGGCGACTCCGACAAGGGATCCAAGTCCGACTCGGCCTCCGTCTCCGACGCCCGCAAGAAGCTCGCCAAGCTCCAGGTCAAGGGCCGCGCCCCGCGCACCGGCTTCGACCGCGACAAGTTCGGCCCCTCCTGGGCCGACGTCGACCGCAACGGCTGCGACACCCGCAACGACATACTCAAGCGCGACCTGGAGGACGAGACCTTCAAGTCCGGCACGCACAACTGCATCGTGCTCACCGGCACGCTGAAGGACCCCTACAGCGGCAAGACGATCAAGTTCAAGCGCGGCCAGGACACCAGCACGGCCGTCCAGATCGACCACCTCATACCGCTCTCGGACGCCTGGCAGAAGGGCGCCCAGCAGTGGTCGGCCACCAAGCGCAAGGAGTTCGCCAACGACCCGCTGAACCTCCAGGCCACGGACGGCCCGCTGAACGGCCAGAAGAGCGACTCCGACGCCGCCACCTGGCTGCCGCCGCTCAAGTCCTACCGCTGCACGTACATCGCCCGCCAGATCGACGTCAAGGCGAAGTACGACGTCTGGGTCACCGCCGCCGAGAAGTCGGCCATGGAGGGCATCCTCGACGACTGCTGACCGGGAAGGAGGCGGGCGGCCGGTCGCGGGCCGCCCGCCGCCCGATCACCTGACGGTCACCTCGCGCCAGTCGCTCCAGGCGTCAGCGCCGCCCGTGCCGGTGACACGGAAGCGCCACCTGAGTTCCTGTCCGGCCCGCAGCCGGCTCTTCGGAATCTCCACGGTCACGAGGGAGTCGCCTGTGGCGGCCGTGGCCCGGCCGGACCAGATCGCACGCTCGGTCCTGACCTTGCCGCCCTGCTTGCCGGCCATCGGCGACCGGGCGAGCTGCACCTCCACCGTCGACTGGCCGGAACGGCCAGGCGCGAGCCAGGTGGTCACGTGCGGGACGCCGGTCACGGTCAGCTTGCCGACGCTCTTGCCGGTGGCGGGCGCGCTCATCCGCCGCGCCGCCGTCGCGGTCTGCGCCGGGGCGCCGATCGCGGTGTTCATGTCGGACTGGATCTCGGCCGCGGTCTGCGGGCGGTTGTAGACGCGCACCTCGTCGATCAGGCCCTTGAAGTACTCGCCCCAGAGGTTGTTGCCGCCGATGCGCACGTCGCCGCCGTCGTCGATGATGTCGCCGCCGAGGGCGGACTGGGCCACCTGGACGCCGTTCACGTACAGGCGGTTGACCTCGCCGTCATAGGTCGAGGCCAGGTGGCTCCACTGGTTCAGTGGCAGGGTGGTGGTCCTGACGGCGCCGCCCTCGCCCAGCTCGGTCATGACCCAGCCCGAGGGGCCGGTGGTGGTGGAGGCGTACAGGCCGTAGGAGCCGCCGAACTCGTGCTCCTTCAGCAGCACCGTGCGCCAGGAGCCGCCCGAGGCCGTGGGCCGTACCCACGCCGAGACCGTCACGCCCGAGCTCAGGGTCAGGGACGTGGAGTTCGGGACGGTGACCCAGCTGTAGGAGCCGTTGAAGGACAGGGCCCCGCCATGCCTGCCGGTCGCCCAGGTGGTGTCCGCGGCCGCGCCGGTGTTGCCGTGGCCGGAGGAGTCGTTGACGGTGGTGCCCGTGCCCTCGTTCATCCCGTAGGCCGCCACGAGGCCGTCCGGCGTCGGAGTGGGGGTCGGCGTGGGGGTGACGGTCGGGGTGGGCGTGTCCGTCGGTGTCGGGGTCGGGGTCGGGGTGTCCGACGGGGTGGGGGTCGGTGTGTCGGTCGGTGTCGGAGTGTCGGTCGGAGTCGGAGTGTCCGTCGGAGTCGGAGTCGGAGTCGGAGTCTGCGTCGGAGTCGGGGTCGGAGTCTGCGTCGGGGTGGGGGTCGGGGCCGCGGTGATCGGGGTGGCCATGTCACTCTGGATCTCGCTCGCGCTCTGCGCGCGGTTGTAGACCCGCACCTCGTCGATCAGGCCCTTGAAGAACTCGCCCCAGACGTTGTTCCCGCCGATCCGCAGGGCACCGCCGTCGTCGGCGACAGCGCCGCTCAGCGAGGTCTGGGTGACCTGCCGGCCGTTGACGAACAGCCGCAGCGCGGTGTTGTCGTAGGTGACCGCGAGATGGCTCCAGGTGTTCACCGCCAGCGGAGACGTGCCGTCCACGGTGGTCCAGCTGTCGGCGGAGGTCTGCGCCCAGCCGGTCGGGACCGACCCGTCGGTGGAGGCGTACAGGCCGTAGGACAGCCCCTCGCCGCCCAGTTCCTTGGCCGCCACGCTCCGCCAGGCGGCCACGGTGGAGGGCCTGACCCAGGCCGACAGCGTCATGCCGGTCGTCAGGCGCAGCGACGCGGCGTGCGGGACGGTGACCCAGCTGAAGGTGCCGTTGAAGGACAACGCCTGGCCGTACTTGCCGCCGGCCCAGGTCGTGCTCTCCGTCTCACCTGCGTTGCCCAGGCCCGAGGAATCGGACACCGTCGTGCCCGTCCCCTCGTTCATCCCGTACGCGGCCACGAGCCCTGTCGTGTCCAGCTGCGACGTCGTGCTCGCCGCGGAGGACATGGGGGTGAAGATCGATTGTGCGGCCGCGGTGGCGGCCATCAGCGAAAGCGGCAGCGCCAGCGCGCTGACGAGAGCGATGCGCCGCCGCGTCCGGGGATCCGCCCCCGGGAGTAATCGTCGTGTAGTCACTCCGGCCCTTCCGAAAAATCGCGGGCAAAACCCAGCGATCATCACATAGGCCGGACTGACAGTAAAGATCGTTTTCAGTAAGGGGAAAGCTCGGCTCCGTTAGCGAACGCGCCGGTCAGAGCGGTCAGGTGAGGGAGCAGCCGCTCGCCGCCGGGGCGGGATCGGGGGCCGGGCGGCCGATGGTCGGCATGCCGAGCATCACGCCGGGAGCGCCCCCCGAGCCGCCCTGCCGGGCCTCCCAGGCGTCGCCCGCGCGGGTGCGGCGCAGCGCGCGGACCTGGCCGTCGGCCACCAGGTGGTGCGGCGCAGCGTACGTCACCTCGACCGTCACCAGGTCGCCCGGCCGCGGCGTCTCGTCACCGGCGGCGAAGTGGACCAGGCGGTTGTCGGGGGCGCGGCCGGACAGGCGGCGCGTGGCGTCGTCCTTGCGGCCCTCGCCCTCGGCCACCAGCACGTCGAGGGTGCGGCCGACCTGCTTCTTGTTCTCCTCCCAGGAGATCTCCTCCTGCAGCGCGACCAGCCGCTCGTAGCGCTCCTGGACGACCTCCTTCGGCACCTGGTCGGGCATGGTGGCCGCCGGGGTGCCGGGGCGGATGGAGTACTGGAAGGTGAAGGCGTTGGCGAAGCGGCTCTGCCGCACCACGTCGAGCGTGCCCTGGAAGTCCTCCTCGGTCTCGCCGGGGAAGCCCACGATGATGTCGGTGGAGATCGCCGCGTCGGGCATGGCGGCGCGCACCCGCTCGATGATGCCGAGGTAGCGCTCGGCGCGGTAGGAGCGGCGCATCGCCCGCAGCACCCGGTCGGAGCCCGACTGGAGCGGCATGTGGAGCTGGTGCATGACGTTGGGCGTCTCGGCCATGGCGGCGATCACGTCGTCGGTGAACGCGGCCGGGTGCGGCGAGGTGAAGCGCACCCGCTCCAGGCCCTCGACGTCGCCGCAGGCGCGCAGCAGCTTGCCGAAGGCGAGCCGGTCGCCGAACTCGACGCCGTAGGTGTTGACGTTCTGGCCCAGCAGCGTGACCTCCAGGACGCCCTGCTCGACCAGCGTGCGCACCTCGGCCAGGATGTCGCCCGGCCGGCGGTCCTTCTCCTTGCCGCGCAGCGACGGCACGATGCAGAAGGTGCAGGTGTTGTTGCAGCCGACCGAGATCGCGACCCAGGCAGCGTAGGCGGACTCGCGCCTGGTGGGCAGCGTGGAGGGGAAGGTCTCCAGCGACTCCTTCAGCTCGACCTGCGCCTCGCCCTCGACGCGGGCCCGCTCCAGCAGCACCGGCAGCGAGCCGATGTTGTGGGTGCCGAACACGACGTCGACCCAGGGCGCCTTGCGGACGATCTCGCCCTGGTCCTTCTGCGCCAGGCAGCCGCCCACCGCGATCTGCATGCGCGGATTGCGGGTCTTGGCCGGGCGGAGGTGGCCGAGGTTGCCGTAGAGGCGGTTGTCGGCGTTCTCCCGCACGGCGCACGTGTTGAACACGACCACGTCGGCGGTCTCGCCGCCGGACGCGGGCACGTAGCCGGCCTCCTCCAGGAGGCCGGACAGCCGCTCGGAGTCGTGGACGTTCATCTGGCACCCGTATGTGCGCACTTCGTACGTGCGGGCGCCCTCCTGGGTCACAGTCATGGCACATTCCAGGGTAGTCGTTGTCCGGCTCCCGACGGTCCGTACCGATCTAAAAGGCCAGCTTGACGGCCGGATGTGATCGGATCGGTACCGCTCAGTTAGTGACCAGCGTCCTGGAGGCCCGTACGGTTCTACCCATGACGGACAACGGTGACGACGCTCCACTCGTACGGTTGGAGAACGTCAACAAGCACTTCGGGGCGCTGCACGTCCTGAAGGACATCAACTTGACCGTCTTCCGGGGCGAGGTCCTGGTCGTCATCGGCCCATCGGGGGGCGGGAAGTCGACCCTCTGCCGGACCGTCAACCGGCTGGAGACGATCGACGGAGGTCGCATCGTCTTCGACGGGCAGCCTCTTCCCGAGGAGGGCAAGGGGCTGGCCAGGCTGCGTTCGGAAGTCGGCATGGTCTTCCAGTCCTTCAACCTGTTCGCGCACAAGACGATCCTGGAGAACGTCACGCTCGGCCCGATCAAGGTGCGCGGCCAGGGCCGCGAGGCCGCCGAGAAGCGGGCCATGGAGCTGCTGGAGCGGGTCGGCATCGCCGCGCAGGCGCAGAAGTACCCCGCGCAGCTCTCCGGCGGCCAGCAGCAGCGGGTGGCGATCGCGCGTGCGCTCGCCATGGAGCCGAAGATGATCCTCTTCGACGAGCCGACGTCCGCGCTGGACCCCGAGATGGTGCAGGAAGTCCTGGATGTCATGGTGAGCCTGGCCCGCGATGGGATGACCATGATGGTGGTCACCCACGAGATGGGCTTCGCCCGCCGGGCGGCGAACCGGGTGGTGTTCATGGCCGACGGCCAGATCGTCGAGGAGAACACCCCCGACGCCTTCTTCGGCTCACCGCAGACCGACCGGGCCAAGGATTTCCTTTCCAAGATTCTGACGCATTGAGAGAGCCGAGGTAGGACATGCAGATCCGACGGGTGGGTGTTGCCCTGGCCGCGGCCGGCGCCATGATCGCCGGTCTCACCGCCTGTGGCGGCGGCGGGGCCACCACCGTGTTGCAGAAGGCCAAGGACGAGAAGAAGCTCGTCATCGGCGTGAAGTACGACCAGCCCGGGCTCGGGCTGAAGAAGCCTGACGGCACGGTCGAGGGCTTCGACGTCGATGTGGCCAAGTACATCGCCGGCAAGCTGGGCGTGCCGGAGAGCGGGATCGAGTTCAAGGAGGCCCGCTCGGCCAACCGTGAGAGCTTCCTGAAGCAGGGCCAGGTCGACATGGTGATCGCGACCTACTCGATCACCGAGGCCCGCAAGCCCCAGGTGACCTTCTCCGGGCCCTACTACCTGGCGCACCAGGACTCCCTGATCCGGGCCGACGACTCCTCGATCACCAGCCTGGAGACGCTGAAGGGCAAGAAGGTCTGCCAGGTCAGCGGCTCCAACTCGTGGAAGAACATCACCGAGGGCACCAACAAGCAGAACCTCAAGGTCGAGGCCACCCTCGTTCCCGCGGGCGGCTACGACGAGTGCATCGCCAAGCTCAAGAGCAGCGCGGTCGACGTGGTGACCACCGACGACACGATCCTCGCCGGCTTCGCCAAGCGCGAGGGCGCCAGCGTGAAGGTCGCGGGCGCTCCGTTCACGGACGAGAAGTACGGCGTCGGCCTGAAGAAGGGCGACCTCGAGACCTGCAACGAGATCAACAAGATCATCGGTCAGATGTGGTCCGACGGCACGGCCGCCAAGCTCCTGGCGAAGCACTTCGACGGCACCGGACTGAAGATGGAGACCGCCGCGCCCCCCGCCGAGGGCTGCGCCTGATCCCCGTCCAAGACCCGGTCACTCACCGGCGGGCGCCAGCGTGCCCGCCGGTGAGCTCCCCTGACGAGGAAAGTCATGGACACCTCCGCCCTTTTTGATTTCTCGCCGCTCGTCCAGGAGCTCGACAAGATCCTCCTCGGGTTCTGGGCGACCATCAGGCTCACCCTCACCAGCGCCGTCATCGCGCTCATCCTCGGCACGATCCTGGTGGCCATGCGGGTCGCGCCGACGCCCGTCCTGCGCTGGGCCGGCACGGCGTACGTCAACGTGGTGCGCAACACCCCGCTCACCCTCGTGCTGATCCTGTGCGCGCTCGGGCTGAGCGACACGATGCAGCTCACCTTCTCCGGCGACCCCACCACCAACTACTTCTGGTGGGCGGTGGCCGGTCTGTCCGTCTACACCGCGACGTTCGTGTGCGAGGCGCTGCGCTCGGGCATCAACACCGTGTCCATGGGGCAGGCGGAAGCGGCCCGCGCGATCGGCCTGACGTTCACGCAGACGCTGCGGCTCGTGGTGCTGCCCCAGGCGTTCCGTTCGGTCATCTCCCCGCTCGGCAGCATCCTGATCGCGCTCGCCAAGAACACCACGATCGTCATCGTGGCGAGCTACCTCGACGCGGCCGCGCAGATGAAGCAGATGTTCGACGACTACGGCGGCACCATCCCCATCTTCCTGGGCTTCGCCGTCGGTTACATGGTCCTGACCCTTCCCACCGGCTTCCTGTTCGGCTGGCTGGCCAAGCGCATGGCGGTGGCGCGATGAGCACGAACGTCCTGTTCGACGCCCCCGGGCCGCGCGCCCGGCTGCGCAACAACGCGCTCACGCTGCTGTCGGCCGCCGTGCTGCTGTTCATCGCCTACCTGGTCATCTCCACGCTGGGCGAGAAGGGCCAGCTCGACGCGGCCAAGTGGGAGCCGTTCCTGCGCGGCGACACCTGGACCGGGTTCATCCTGCCCGGCCTGGTCGGCACGTTGCAGGCGGCGGTGGTCGCGGCGGTGCTCGCGGTGATCTTCGGCGTGCTGTTCGGCCTCGGCCGGCTCTCCGACCACAAGGTGATCCGCACGGTGTGCGGCGGCGTCGTGGAGTTCTTCCGCGCCATCCCGCTGCTGATCCTCATCTTCTTCGTGCAGGCCGGCCCGGCCACGCTGAGCGGCTACACGATGAGCGTGCCGGCGTTCTGGGCCGTGGTCATCGGCCTGACGCTGTACAACGGGTCGGTGCTGGCGGAGATCGTCCGGGCCGGCATCCTCGCCGTGCCGAAGGGTCAGTCCGAGGCCGCGTACGCGATCGGGCTGCGCAAGTCGCAGGTCATGCGGCTGGTGCTGGTGCCGCAGGCGACGACGGCCATGATGCCGGCGATCGTCAGCCAGATGGTCGTGCTGCTCAAGGACACCGCGCTCGGCTGGATCATCGCCTACGAGGACCTGCTGAACGCCGGGCTCAAGCAGTTCGCGGTCAACTACGGCAACCTCATCCCGAGCGCGATCGTGCTGGCGCTGATCTACGTGCTGATCAATCTGGCACTCGGCGCCCTCGCGCACTGGCTGGAGCGGCGCAGCCGGCGCAGCCGTACGTCCGCGGCGGGCCCGGTCGCGGCTCCCCCGGCGGTCGGCGCCGGAGGAGCCACCGCCACGCTCTGAGGACCTGATCCCCCGGCAGGGAAAGCCCCAAAAAGGGGTTACGGCTCGGTGAGGGCCGCTCGCGTGGCGGCCCTCCTGAGATCTTCGGCACGCACACTTCTCCTGGACGCAGGAGAGGTCGGTGGTGGGATGCGGGTTGCGGGGGCGCCCCTCTGCTTGGCCGTCTGCCTGGTCTCCTGCGGCTCCGGCGGCTCGTACGTCAACGTCGTGGACAAGGTCAGGGGCAGCGGGCAGGTCGCCGTCGGCACGAAGTGGGACCAGCCGGGGCTGGGGCTGAAGCCCGGCACCGGCGAGCCGCAGGGCTTCGACGTCGACGTCGCCAAGTACGTCGTCCATGCCCTCGCCCCTGGCAAGGACGTGCGGATCACCTGGCGGGAGACGCCCTCGTCCAGCCGCGAGGCCATGCTCCAGAACGGCGCCGTGGACCTGATCTTCGCCACCTACGCGATCACCGAGGCGCGCAGGCCCAAGGTGACGTTCGGCGGGCCGTACGTGTCGGTGCCCCAGGACACGATGGTCCGCGCCACGGACACCTCGATCCGTACCGTCCAGGACCTGCGCGGCACGCGGCTCTGCCTGGCCAAGGGCTCGAACTCGTACCGGCGGATCGTCGACCCGCCGCCGGACGGCAAACTGGGCCTGCCGGCGCGCCTGGTGCCCGCCGAGAACTACTCCGACTGCGTACGCAAGCTCGACGCCGGGCAGCTCGACGCGGTGAGCACCGAGAACCTGGTGCTGGCCGGCTACGCCGCGGACGCCCCCGGACGGTTCCGGCTGCTCGACGATCCCATCGGCGAGGAGCGGTGGGGCGTCGGGATCAAGAAGGGGGACACGGCGACCTGCGAGGCGGTGAACGCGGCGGTCGCCGCGATGTGGCGCGACGGGACGGCCGTCCGGCTGCTGCGCAAGTGGTTCGGCGACACCGGCCTGACCCTCCCCTCCGCCCGCCCCCGCCCCGAACCGTGCCCCTGACCCTCCCCACCGCCCTCCCCCTGCCCCTCCCCACCCCCTCTCTCGCCCCGAACGCCCACCCCTGACCTTCCCCGGGCCTCCGCGGGCCTCCGCGGGCCTCCGCGGGCCTCCGCGGGGCCTTCGCG
Source organism: Nonomuraea sp. LP-02 (assembly GCF_036289125.1). Classification (NCBI taxonomy): domain Bacteria; kingdom Bacillati; phylum Actinomycetota; class Actinomycetes; order Streptosporangiales; family Streptosporangiaceae; genus Nonomuraea; species Nonomuraea sp. LP-02. Next base: position 4,241,917 of record NZ_JAXCLK010000001.1, read on the forward strand.
GGAACATGAGCGCAGCTCAGGCGGGGGTCGGAAGTGCCGGTGATCTAGGGGGACCGGGCAGCACCGCCGGTGATCTTCCGGCAGGATGCGGGTATGCCTTTCTGGCCCTCCCCCATATCGACGCGAGACGTGGCGGCTTCGGGCACGCGCCCCGCCTGGCCGACGGCCAGGGACGGCCGGGTGTGGTGGACGGAGGACCGCCCCGACGAGGGCGGACGCACCACGATCAGCTGCCGCACCCCCGACGGCGCCTGCCACGACCTGCTCGCGCCCCCGTGGAACGCCCGCACCAGGGTCCACGAGTACGGCGGCCGCCCCTACGCCGTGACCCCCGCGAACGAGGTCGTCTTCGCCAACCTGGAGGACCAGCGGCTCTACCTGCTCGGCGCCGACGGCAAGCCACAGCCCCTCACTCAGGAGGGCGCCCGCTACGCCGACCTGCTGGTTCGTGACGGGCAGGTCTGGTGCGTACGCGAGCGGCACGCCGGCGACGGCACGGTCAGCCGGGCCATCGTGACCGTCCCGCTCGACGGCGACGGCGGCGACGAGCCCCGCGTACGGGTCACCGGGCACGACTTCTACGCCTACCCCACCGTGTCCCCCGACGGGCGACATCTCGCCTATGTCTGCTGGAACCACCCCCACATGCCCTGGAACGGCACCGAGGTCCGCGTCACCAGCCTGGAGACCGGCGAGTCATGGCCGGTGAAGGGCGGCCCCGCCGAGTCGGTGCTGGCCCCCTCCTGGCGCGACGACGCCCACCTCTACCTCGTCTCCGACGCCTCCGGCTGGTGGAACCTGTACGAGACCGGGCTGCGCGGCGAGGACGTACGTGCCCTGTGCCCCGCCGAGGAGGAGTTCGCGTCGGCGCCGTGGCAGCTCGGCGGCCTGCCGTACGCGGTGCTCGGCGACGGCCGGCTCACGGTCCTGCACGGGCGCGGCGACCTGCGGCTCGGCGTGCTCGACCCGGAGTCGGGCACGCTCACCGACCTGGAGACCCCCTTCAGCGGCTGGGAGGCCGCGCTGACCGCCGACGGCACGTCCGTCACCGGCGTCGGCTACGCCGCCACGATCCCCCGCTCCGTCGCGACCGTCGATCTCGCCTCGGGCGCCGCGACGCCGCTGCGGCCGGACGCCGCCGCACGGCTGCCCGACCCCGCGCTCCTGCCCGTCCCCCGCGCGGTCCGGGTGCCGGGGGGCGAGGAGGTGCACGCCTACCTCTATCCGCCGTACGAGCCCGCCGTCGAGGGCCTTCCCCCGTACGTGATCTTCGTACACGGCGGCCCGACCTCCCACGCGGGCAGCGCGTTCGACCTGGAGAAGGCGTTCTTCACCACGCGCGGCATCGGCGTGCTCGACGTCAACTACGGCGGTTCGACCGGCTACGGCCGGGCCTACCGCGAGCGCCTGCACGGCCAGTGGGGCCTGGCGGACGTGGCCGACGTCGTCGCCGCCGCCGAATGGCTCGCCGCTGAGGGGCTCGCCGACCCGGCCAGGGTCGCGGTACGCGGCGGCAGCGCGGGCGGCTGGACCGTGATGGCCGCCTGCTGCCGCTCGAACGTCTTCGCCGGCGGTGTGTCCTACTACGGCGTCAGCGCCCTCGGCCCGCTCGTCGCCCACACCCACGACTTCGAGTCCCGCTACGTGGAGTGGCTCGTCGGCCGCCCCGACCCGGCGGTCTACGCCGAACGCGAACCGCTCGCCCTGGTCGGCGGCGTCTCCTGCCCCATGCTGCTCCTGCAGGGGCTGGACGACCCCGTGGTGCCGCCCGAGCAGTCGGCGGCCTTCGCCGACGCGCTGTCGGAGCGCGGGGTGTCCTGCACCTATCTGGCGTTCGAGAGCGAGTCACACGGCTTCCGCCGCACCGAGACCCGCACCGCCGCCCTGGCCGCCGAACTCGCCTTCTACCAGCAAATCTTCTCGTAAGACAGGGGCCGGGGACGGCTCAGCGGGCGAACTCGGTCGCCCGAGACTCCCGCACCACCGTGATCCTGATCTGCCCGGGATAGGTCAGCTCCTCCTCGACCTGCTTGGCCACGTCCCGCGCGATCACCTGGGCCTGGATGTCGTCGATCGCGTCCGGCTTCACCATGACCCGGATCTCCCGCCCGGCCTGCATGGCGAACACCTTCTCCACGCCCTCGTACGACTGCGCGATCTCCTCCAGCCGCTCCAGCCGCTTCACGTACGCCTCCAGCGACTCCCGCCGCGCGCCCGGCCGGCTGCCGCTGATCGCGTCGGCCGCCTGCGTGAGAACCGCTTCGACGGTCTTCACCTCGACCTCGTTGTGGTGCGCCTCGATGGCGTGCACCACGTCCTCCTCCTCGCCGTAGCGGCGGGCGATCTCGGCGCCGATGAGCGCGTGGCTGCCCTCGACCTCGTGCGTGAGGGCCTTGCCGATGTCGTGCAGCAGGGCGCACCGCTTGACCAGCCGCTGGTCCAGCTTCAGCTCGGCGGCCATGATGCCCGCGATGTGCGCGGACTCGATGAGGTGCTTCAGCACGTTCTGGCCGTAAGAGGTGCGGTAGCGGAGCTGGCCCAGCAGGAGCGTCAGCTCGGGGTGCATGTCCGTGATGCCCAGCTCGACGAGGGCGTCCTCCCCGGCCCGCGCGCAGAGCTCCTGGACCTCCTGCCGGCTGCGCTCGTGCGCCTCCTCGATGCGCTGCGGGTGGATGCGCCCGTCGAGGACGAGCTTCTCCAGGGTGAGCCGCGCGGTCTCCCGGCGTACCGGGTCGAAGCAGGACAGCAGCACCGCCTCGGGCGTGTCGTCGATGATGAGGTTGACGCCGGTCGTGGACTCGAAGGCCCGGATGTTGCGCCCTTCACGCCCGATGATGCGCCCCTTCATCTCATCGCCCGGCAGGTGCAGCACGCTGACCACCGACTCGGCCGTCTGCTCGGCCGCCACCCGCTGCACGGCGAGCGTCACGATCTTGGTGGCGCGCTTCTCGCCCTCCTTGCGTGCCTGGCTCTCGATCTCCCGTATGATCAGCGCCGCCTCGCGCTTCGCCTGGTTCTCGATCTCCTTGACCAGCTCGGCCTTGGCCTGCTCGGCCGTCAGCCCGGTCACCCGCTCCAGGATGAGCCGCCGCTCATCCTCCACCTGCAGCAGTTCCTCGCGCCGGCCGGCCAGCTCGATCTCCGTCTCCGCCAGCTTGCGGTCACGCTCGGACTGGCGGCGGGCCTCCTCGTCCAGCCGCTGCTCGCGCTCGGCCAGGCGGGCCTCGCGGCGTTCGAGGTCGGCGCGCAGCTCCTTGAGCTCGGTCTTGAGCACGCGGCTCTCCGCCTCGACCTCCTCCCGCATCCGCGTGGCGCTCTCGGCGGCCGCCTCGGACCTGCGCAGCATCTCCTCGGCGTCGACCTCCGCCTTCTGGCGGATCTCCCGAGCCTCCTCACGCGCCTGTTCGAGCTCCTCGTGCACAACCTGCACCTGCTCGGGACTCGGCCGCGCCACCCCCTTGGGTGCGGTGCCGGAAGTGCGGCGTATGACGACGAGCAGCGCGACGATCATCCCGAACGCGAGCACGAGCACCGCCACCATCAGCACCACGACCAGCGGCCCCATGTGCGCCCCGCCCTCCTCGCGTCGTCAACACCCCATAACGCAGATCCAGACCATGGGAGGGGTCACAAGCACGCCACGCGAAGCCCGTACGGTGCCGGGATCGATATCAAGCCAAGGCTGACCGGGCGTCGACCCGCACAGCCGACACCTCGCCCGCCTTCATCAATCACGCTCGTTCGTCCGTCGCTCACCGGTATGGCAATCCGCGCTGCGCGGAGTAACTCCTCACTGCCGTCGAGGTTATGCGTCGAACTGGTCACGAGCAAGCAAACGAGTCGTCAAGCGTGTCTTACGGGCCCGCAACTCCCCATCGACCCCAAGATCCCCCACTGCTGCCGCAATCCCCCGCTGCCGCCCGGCACCCCCGCCCGCGCACCGCTTTCCCCCCACCCACAGCGAGACGGAGGCGGGTCAGACGGGCGGCAGGGGAACGTCCCTACGGAAAGCCGTCGCCCTCCAGATCGATGCCCTCCTCATCCAGCGCCTCCCGAATCACCCGGTACGCCAGCCCCGAGGAGTACCCCTTGCGGGCGAGCATGCCGGCCAGGCGGCGGGTACGGGTCTGCGGATCAAGGGAGCGAGTGGACGCCAGCTTGCGATCCACCAGCCGCCGAGCCGTCTCCGCCTCCTGATCGGAATCCAGGCGCTCCACCGCCTCCTTGACCGTGTCGTTGTCGACGCCCCGATGACGCAACTCGGCCGCCAGCGCACGCTTGGCCAGCCCGCGCCCGTGATGCCGGGAATCGACCCACGCCTCGGCGAACGCCTCATCGTTGATCAGCCCCAACTCCGAGAACCGATCGAGAACCGCGTCGGCCGCCGCCTCCGGCACATCCCGCTTGCGAAGCGCCTCGGCGAGCTGAGCCCGCGTCTTGGGCGCCATCGTCAGGAGCCGAAGGACGATGGCCCGAGCCACCGACTCCGGATCCGCCGGAGGCACGGCCGCGGCCGGGCTCTCCTCATCGGGCCCGTCCGGCAGCCACGAGCGCCCGGAGCTCCGCCGCCCCTTGCCCCCGGCACGACGCCCACCACGCCGCCCTTTCCTCCCGCCGCCTCGCTGCCCGTCCTCGTCCCCACCGCCCAGCAGACTTCCACCCCAGTCCAGAGCACTGGAACTGTCAGCAGAGGGGCTTCCACCGCGCCGATACCCCGAAGCCCCTTCAAGAGACTCCGCGACAACCCCCTCAGCACCGCCCTCCACGGTGGCACCACTGTCCCCAGCGCCGCCCTTCATGGCGACACCATCCGCAGCACCACCGCCCCCAGCCACACTCTCGGTGGTGACGCCCTGAACACTCACTCCTTGGGAGGTCACATCCTGGGAGGCCATGCCCTGGGCAGTCACATCCCGGAGGGTCACATCCTGGGAGGCCACGCCCTGGGGCGCCACATCCTGGTGGGGGGTCACATCCTGGTGGGGGGCCACGCCCTGGGAGGTCACATCCTGGTGGGGGGCCACATCCTGGGCAGTCGCGCCCTGGGTCGTCACGCCCTGGGCAGTCACCCCCTGGAGGATCTCATCATTTTCGGCGTTTCCCTCGGTGGCGACGCCACCCTCGGTGACATCCTCCTCGGTATCAGCGTCCTCCTCAGGGGACCTCGCTACAACAGTTTCCGCAGAGCGCCGAGTGGCGTTCTCGGCGGGATCCGCCACGACACCTTCTTCGGCGAGATCCGCCGGCTGGTCCCCTTCGGCGCCGTTCGCTGCCACTTCCCCGTGCGGGAGATCCACCGCGATTTCCCCCTCGATGGGATACGCCGCCCCATCTCCCTGGGTTAGATCCGGCGCGATGCTGTCCTCAGCGGGATACGCCGCTACATCCCTTTCGGGAGAATCCGCCGGTGCGTCCTCTTCGGCGGAATCCCCTGCGGCGTGTACCTCGAAGGGGTAGGCGGCGCTGCTGCCCCCTGCCGGAGGAGTGCCTCCGTCTACGGGCTCCCCCAGGAAACCGCCCGCCTCGGAAGGATCACCTACGGAGAGGCTGGAAGGGCCACCCGTGGGCGTATCCGCAGAGCCGCCGATCGGCACGTCGAGGACGTCAGTGGCGTCGGATGTGCTGGAGCGACTCTCAAGCTCCTGCGTCTCAGCAGCCGAGCCAGAGCCCCCTAGAGCGAAGGGCCCCGGGCTGTCTGTCGTCGCGTCGGGAGAACCACTCAGTGGCATGCCGGGCGGGCCGTCGACCAACCCCGCCGGGGGACGGCTGGACGGCATCTCGCGAGGCTCACCGGCAGACGTACCGGCTGATGAGCCCTCCTGCGAAATCTCGCGCAGACCAGCGGAGGGCACAGGCATGACGGGACTGGCCGCGCGCGAAAGCCCAGCAGAGTCGCTACCGCCTGAGGCGACATCTCCTTCCGAAGAGCCCGCGGCGGGTGCTACGGCATCGACAGGAGAACTTCCAGGGAGCGCAGACTCTCCGTCGGAAGAACCGGCGGAAGGTGCTGCTGGTGTGTTGGCGAAGAAGGGGTGGGTGTTTGAGGCTTCGCCGGGGTTGTGGCTTGAAGCTTCTCCGAAGAAGGACGTGGCGGCGGCCGCCGCACGGTCGTTGAAGGAGGCGGACGGTTGTGGTTCATCCGCGAGGCCCGCTGACCACGCCCCGGCGGGGACGGAGGGTGACCAGCCCTCAGCAGGGGCGGAGGGCAACCCGGTCCCGGTTGGGGTGGTGGATGGCCAGCCCTCAGTGGGGGTGGCGAGTGACCCGGCCCCGGTTGGGGTGGTGGGTGACCAGCCCTCGGTGGGGGTGGCGGATGACCGGGTCCCGGTGGGGGTGGCGAGTGACCCGATCCCGGTTGGGGTGGTGGGTGACCAGCCCTCAGCGGGGGCGGAGGGCGACAGTCCCTCGGCGGGGGTGGGGTCGTCGGTGGGAGGGGTGGAGGTGCGGGCTTCGTTCTCGCGGGGACGTCGCTTGTTGCGGCGGCGGGGCTTGGTGGCTTTGGCGCTGGCTGCGGAGATTTTCTGGTGGGGAGTGTGCTGGTCGTCGGGTCCGTAGGCGGCGTTCTCCGGGGCCACCGGGCCGGAGGTGGCGTCGGTGGGGGGTTCGGGCTGCTCCTCGCCTGGTTCGTGGGAGGGGTCCGAGGCGCGTTGGGCGAGGCGTTGGGCGCGCCACTCCTCCACGGAGGGCCAGCCGTCCGCGGCGGAGCGGGCCAGGTCACGGGAACTGGAACTGGAACTGGAACTGGCCCGGGAACGAGGAGGGGTCGGTGAGTCAGTCACGGGTCGGGCCCCCAGTGGTGCAGGGGTGGTCGGGCCAGGCGCCCCGCGGCCGGGGCGCCTGTGGCCAAGGCGTGTCACTCATGGGCGACGATCAGACGTCACCCGGCTTCGGAGTGGACTTCGAGCCGCGGCCCGAGGTGGCCGGCGCCGGAGCCGGAGCGGCGGCGGGCTCGGCGGGGGCGTCGAGACGCGGGCCCACGCCCAGCTTGTCCTTGATCTTCTTCTCGATCTCGTTGGCCATGTCGGGGTGGTTGCGCAGGAAGTTGCGGGCGTTTTCCTTGCCCTGGCCGAGCTGGTCGCCCTCGTAGGTGTACCAGGCTCCCGACTTGCGCACGAAGCCGTGCTCCACGCCCATGTCGATCAGACCGCCCTCGCGGGAGATGCCCACCCCGTAGAGGATGTCGAAGTCGGCGACCCGGAAGGGCGGGGCCATCTTGTTCTTGACGACCTTGACCCGGGTGCGGTTGCCGACCGCCTCCGTGCCGTCCTTGAGCGTCTCGATGCGGCGGATGTCCATGCGCACCGACGCGTAGAACTTGAGCGCCTTGCCACCGGTCGTGGTCTCGGGGCTGCCGAACATGACGCCGATCTTCTCGCGCAGCTGGTTGATGAAGATGGCGGTGGTGCCGGTGCTGTTGAGCGCGCCGGCGACCTTGCGCAGGGCCTGCGACATGAGGCGGGCCTGGAGGCCGACGTGGCTGTCGCCCATCTCGCCCTCGATCTCGGCCTTGGGCACCAGGGCGGCCACCGAGTCGATGACGATGATGTCGACGGCGCCGGACCGGATCAGCATGTCGGCGATCTCCAGCGCCTGCTCACCGGTGTCGGGCTGGGAGACCAGCAGGGCGTCGGTGTCGACCCCCAGCTTCTTGGCGTATTCGGGGTCAAGGGCGTGCTCGGCGTCGATGAACGCCGCGATGCCCCCGGCCCGCTGGGCGTTGGCGACCGCGTGCAGGGCGATCGTGGTCTTGCCGGACGACTCCGGACCGTAGATCTCGACGATGCGGCCGCGCGGGAGGCCGCCGATGCCGAGCGCCACGTCGAGGGAGATCGACCCGGTGGGGATCACCTCGATGGGAGCTCGGGCGTCGTCGCCCAGGCGCATCACAGAGCCCTTGCCGAACTGCCGCTCGATCTGAGCGAGTGCGGTCTCGAGGGCCTTCTCGCGGTCGTTGATTGCCATGGGAACTCCCCCTGGAGGGTCGTGGTCCGATCAGTCGAGTGAAAGCTACGGCCTGCCACCGACATTTTCTGCGACTGCCGGGGAAGACGTGGCCCGGCGTTCTCCATGGTAGCCGAACGGCTGTTCGATCACAGCAGGAACACACGGGAGCCGGAAGGTTACCCGGAGCATGTCCTGACAGCGGATGCTGATCATTGTCACCGAAGGTTGATGACCACAAGTTTCGTGACACCGAAGATTGAGTGACGCGTCGCCCGTCGTCAGGAGTGACGGTGGAGGAACTCGCGGTTGAGCACGGGGATCCGGCTCTTAGTGCGTTTGAGCTGGACTTCTATCACGACAGCGTACGGTGTCGCAGGCTGCTGGGAGTTCGCGGGCTGGTGCTACTCGGCCACGAACACCGATCACGTCGGGTACGAGTCATGGCTGGAGCGAGACCGGCTGATCCTGCTCGATGCGGATCCCGAGGTGACCGGCATAGCCTCGCAACCGTTCTGGCTGCACCGGCACGATGGCGTGCGCCAGCGTCGCCACGCCCCCGACTACTTCGTCCGGCTGGCGGACGGTCGCGGCCGAGTCATCGACGTGCGTGCCGATGACCAGATCGACGAAGCGGGCGGCGCAGGCGTTCGAGGCTGGCGAGCGGGCCTGCCGGGCGGTGGGCTGGGATTTCGCGCGGGCCCCCGATCCAGTGCTGATGGCTGACATGCGATGGCTGTCCCGCTATCGCAGGCGCCGCTGTGGTGATCGTCGAGACGTCGCCGATGAGCTTCCACATTAAGGCGTTGATCAACTACGCCACTGCCTACAGACTTCGTCGTGATCGACGATCAGCCTGAGCACTTGCTCCCGTGAGCTCATCTGCCTGCTGCTATCGCAGCGTGGGGAGCGTGATCCCGTCCTCTGCGAGGATCGCTCCGAGGACCTCGGCAAGCAGTGTGACTGTGAGCAATAGTTGGCGGAGCCGACGCCAGGCAGCTCGCAACCTGAGCCCACCGGCGCAGCCTGACAGAATCGTGACCCATGATCGACGATTTCGCTAAAGACAACCTGCACGAGAGACTGCGGCGGGACCGCCGGGCGCTGCTCTGGAAACTCGACGGCTTGTCCGAATACGACGCCCGCCGACCTTTGACAGCGACCGGGACCAACCTCCTCGGCCTGGTCAAACACATGGCCACCGTCGAGGCCAGGTACTTCGGCGAGGTCTTCGACCGCCCTTCCCCGGAACCGCTGCCCCGGTGGCAGGACTCCAACGGCAGCGATCTGTGGGCGACCGAGGACGAGACCCGCGATCAGATCATCGGGTTCTACCGGCGCACGTGGGAACACTCGGACGCGACGATCAACGAGCTTCCCCTCGACGCCCCCGGCCACGTGCCGTGGTGGCCGGAGTCAACGCCGGCCTGGCACACGAACCTGTTCGCCATCATGGTCCATGTCCTCGGCGAGTCCACCCGGCATGCCGGGCACGCCGACATCCTGCGCGAGGGCCTCGACGGCCGGACCGGGTTGCGCCCCGAATACGAGGAGCAGATCGACGAGGAAGCCCGTGCAGCCTACTGCGCGAAGATCGAGCAAGCCGCCAGGGCGGCCGCATCAATCAAGGCTTAACGCAATCGCGCCACCGTGGCCCGTCAAGGGCGGGGCCACGGTTCACCTCCGAGCAAGATCACTTGAACGCCGAATGTCGGAGTGCTGCGACGCACCCTTAATCGAGCTCGCTCCGTCACTCGAACTTCGATGGCACACGCTAGTCACAGGACAGGAGCACAGCGGGAGCGCGCCCCTGATGATGTTCACGACCGTTCGCGACAGCGTGTTGTCATGCAAGGTGAGCTGGGGAGACTCACTGGAGGGACGACGGTTGGAGGCGGTGACGTGGCGAGCGGCTACACCGGTGAACGGCGCGCCCATCTGCAGGCTCTCGCGGAGCTGCTACCGGACCACGGACTGGTGAGCCGCATGGTCGGCGGCGACGAGCCGGTGCTGTGGGCGTGGCATCCGCGTACGGGCCGCCAGACGCTCGTCTTCGCCACCCCGTCGTCCAGCGGCTGGGTGTTCCTGTGGTCGCCGCGGGGCCAGGGCGGCGCGGACGACCTCGACGGTACGGCGGACGCGCTCCGGCAGACCCTGGACGCCGCCTCCCAGGGCCGGGAGTGAGCGCGTCAGCGCAGCTTGGACGAGACGTCCTCGACCTGGCACACCGCTCGCCAGACCGTCTTGGCGCTCTCGCCGTCGGCCAGGGCCTGCATCACGGTGCGCCCGCCCAGAGGGGCGATCACGTAGTCGCGGGCCCACGACTCGGCGTACGCCTCGCCGAAGTGCGCGTTCATACGCCGCCAGAATTCCGTAAGCCGCATGCAATCAAGTATGGGAGCGCCCAGGGGGTGGGTAGGACATCCCCATGCCAAAGACCCACAAGTCTTCACCCCCGAAGACACCCACGACAAAGGCCAACAGGGCCAGACGCCGCCGGCTGCTGTCGGCGTTACGTGACGCCGTCAAGAAGGAGAAGGCGGAGCGCGCGGAGCGGCACGCCGGCATCAGGCAGGCGCCCCGGGCGGGCAAGCCGCGCACGCGCCGGCCCTCGCGGCGCTAGCCGCACACAGCCACACCCCAAGCAGACGCTCAGGCGGCCGGCCGGTGCTCAAGCGGACGCTCAGCCGGACGGCCGGCCCTCCGGGCCGTTCAGACGGCCGGCGCTCCGAGCGGACGCTCAGGCGGACGCGCGTCACAGCGGGTGCCGAGGGGTGTGGGCGACACACACGTGCGGGGTCACAGCACCCGCGCGCCGTACATCTCACCGAGATGGTCGGCGAGCAGCTCCAGCCGCGCGCCGTCGGGGTCCTTGAAGTAAATGGAGGCGCCGCTCTCGATCTGGTGCGGCACGCCGGCCATCTCCAGTTTCCCGCGCAGGCGCTCCCACGTGGCAGGGTCCACGGAGATCGCGATGTGGTGCAGCCCTCCCAGCACCTCCTGGTACGGCCCGAGGTCGAGGCCGGGGAAGTCGAAGAAGGCGAGCAGGTTGCCGTTGCCGATGTCGAAGAAGAAGTGGCTGGAGCCCTTGTAGTCGCGGTTCTCGATGATCTCGGTGAGCGGGAACTCCAGCAGGTCCTGGTAGAACTGGACGGTCCGCTCCACGTCCGACGAGAGCAGGGCCACATGGTGCAGGCCACGGGCGCTGCTCGACGGCCGGTGCGCTAACACGTGACGGCGCCTGATCTCGGCACGGCGGGCTTCGATGGCCGCGTGGTCAATGGTCACGGTCGCTGTATGTCCGCCAGGAGGCCCGCTCAACCACCCGCCGTCCGCACAATGCGTTTTCTGTCGGTGGCGCGAGGCAATATGGGCTGGTGAGCACGCTAGCCCAGTTCAGCCCGATGACCCAGCAGTGGTTCACGGGGGCGTTCGAGGCGCCCACGGCCGCCCAGGAGGGAGCGTGGGAGTCGATCGCCCGCGGCGACAACACGCTGGTCGTCGCGCCCACGGGGTCGGGCAAGACGCTGGCGGCGTTCCTGTGGTCGCTCGACCGGCTGGCCGCCCAGCCCCGTGATCCCGGAGCGGGCGGGGGCACGCGGGTCCTTTACGTCTCGCCGCTCAAGGCCCTCGCCGTCGACGTCGAGCGCAACCTGCGCGCGCCGCTGGCCGGGCTGAAGCAGACGGCGCGGCGGCTCGGGCTGCCGGTGCCGGAGATCTCGGTGGCGATCCGCTCGGGCGACACGCCCGCTGAGGACCGCAGGAGGTTCGCGGCCAAGCCGTCCGACATCCTCATCACCACGCCGGAGTCGCTGTTCCTGCTGCTCACCAGCCAGGCGCGGGAGGCGCTGCGCGGGGTCGAGACGGTCATCGTGGACGAGGTGCACGCGGTCGCCGCCACCAAGCGCGGCGCCCACCTGGCGCTCACCCTGGAGCGGCTGGACGTGCTGCTGGAGCGGCCGGCGCAGCGCATCGGCCTGTCGGCGACGGTGCGGCCGGTGAGCGAGGTGGCGGCGTTCCTGGGCGGGGCGCGGCCGGCCACGGTGGTGCAGCCGCCCGCCGACAAGCAGATCGAGGTCGAGGTCGTGGTCCCGGTGGAGGACATGACCGAGACCGCCGCCGGCCCCGAGGAGGGCGGCGACGGCGAGGAGCCGCGGGGCAGGTCGATCTGGCCGCACGTCGAGGACCGGTTGTTCGAGCTCATCGAGGCCCACAGCTCGACGATCGTGTTCGCCAACTCCCGGCGGCTGGCCGAGCGGCTGTGCTCGCGGCTCAACGAGCTGGCCTACGAACGTTCCCAGGGCGTGGAGGCCGTCGACCTGTCGATCTGGGAGACGCCGTCCGACCTGCCGCGGCGCACCCCCGCCGAGGTCATGGCGCAGGCGGGCGGCACCAAGGGCGTCGTGACGGAGGTCGTACGCGCCCACCACGGCTCGGTGTCCAAGGAGGAGCGGGCGCAGATCGAGGAGGCGCTGAAGTCCGGCCGGCTGCCGGCCGTGGTCGCCACCTCCAGCCTGGAGCTGGGCATCGACATGGGCTCGGTCGATCTCGTCGCGTGCGTGGAGGCGCCGCCGAGCGTGGCGAGCGGCCTGCAGCGCATCGGCCGGGCCGGGCACCAGGTCGGCGCGGTGTCCAAGGGCGTGATCTTCCCGAAATACCGCGGCGACCTGGTGCAGACCGCCGTGGTGGCCGAGCGCATGCAGGCCGGCCACATCGAGGAGATGCGCTATCCGCGCAACCCGCTCGACGTGCTGGCCCAGCAGATCGTGGCCATGACGGCGATGGACGAGTGGACGGTCGACGAGCTGGAGTCGGTGGTCAAGCGGGCCGCCCCTTACGCCACGCTGCCGCGCACCGCGCTGGAGGCCACGCTCGACATGCTGGCCGGCCGCTACCCGAGCGAGGAGTTCGCCGAGCTGCGCCCGCGCGTCGTCTGGGACCGCGTCACCGGCACGCTGCAGGGCCGGCCTGGCGCGCAGCGGCTCGCGGTCACCAACGGCGGCACGATCCCCGACCGCGGGCTGTTCGGCGTGTTCCTGGTGGGCGAGCGGGCGTCCCGGGTCGGCGAGCTGGACGAGGAGATGGTCTACGAGTCGCGCGTGGGCGACGTGTTCGTGCTGGGCGCGACCTCGTGGCGGATCGAGGACATCACGGCCGACCGGGTGCTGGTCTCCCCCGCGCCGGGGCAGCCGGGCAAGCTGCCGTTCTGGCACGGCGACGCGCCGGGGCGGCCGGCCGAGCTGGGGCGGGCCATCGGGGAGTTCCTGCGCGAGCAGGCCAAGGGCGGCGCGGCCGAACGGCTGCGGGCGGCCGGGCTTGACGACTTCGCCGCGGGCAACCTCCTCGCCTACCTGGAGGAGCAGCGCCAGGCCACCGGCTACGTGCCCGACGACCGCACGCTGCTGGTCGAACGCTTCCACGACGAGCTGGGCGACTGGCGAATAGTGATCCACTCGCCTTACGGCGCGCGGGTGCACGCGCCGTGGGCGCTGGCGATCAACCGGCGGCTGCGCGAACGCTACGGCGTCGACGTGCAGGCGCTCCACTCCGACGACGGCATCGTGCTGCGCGTCCCCGACACGCTGGCCGAGCCGCCGGCCGACGTGGCGGCCTTCGACGCCGACGAGATCGAGCAGATCGTTACCGAGGAGCTGGGCGGCTCGGCGCTGTTCGCCTCCCGATTCCGCGAGTGCGCGGGGCGGGCGCTGCTGCTGCCGCGCCGCACGCCGGGGCGGCGCAGCCCGCTGTGGCAGCAGCGGCAGCGGGCGGCCCACCTGCTGGGGGTGGCCTCGCAGTACGCCTCGTTCCCGATCGTGCTGGAGACGATGCGCGAGTGCCTGCAGGACGTGTTCGACGTGCCGGGGCTGGTCCGGCTCATGCGCGACATCGCCGCCCGCCGGGTGCGGGTGGTGGAGGTGGAGACCTCGCAGGCCTCGCCGTTCGCGGCGTCGCTGCTGTTCCACTACGTGGGCGCGTTCATGTACGAGGGCGACGCCCCGCTGGCCGAGCGGCGGGCGCAGGCGCTGGCCCTGGACACGTCGCTGCTGGCGGAGCTGCTGGGCCAGGCCGATCTGCGTGAGCTGCTCGACCCCGACGTCATCTCCGACGCCGAGCGTGAGCTGGCCCGGCTCGACCGGCCGCTGCGCGATGCCGAGGACCTCGCCGACCTGCTGCGCTCGCACGGGCCGCTGCTGGCGCCCGACGTCAGCGTACGCGGCGGCGATCCGGCCTGGCTGGAGGAGCTGGAGCGGGCCCGGCGGGCCATCCGGGTGCGTGTCGCGGGCGAGGAGCAGTGGGCGGCCGTCGAGGACGCCGGCCGGCTGCGTGACGCGCTGGGCGTGCCGTTGCCGGTGGGGGTGCCGCACGTGTTCCTGGAGCCGGTGGCCGATCCGCTGGCCGATCTGGTGGCGCGGCATGCCCGCACCCGCGGCCCGTTCCACGCCGACACCGCCGCCGCCAGGTTCGGGCTCGGCGTGGCCGTGGTGACCGACGCCCTGCGGCGGCTGGCCGGGTCCGGGCGGGTGGTCAGCGGGGAGTTCCGGCCCGGCGGGCGGGGCGAGGAGTGGTGTGACGCCGGGGTGCTGCGGATGTTGCGGCGGCGGTCGCTGGCCCGGCTGCGCAAGGAGGTGGAGCCGGTCGCGCCGGAGACGCTCGCCCTGTTCCTGCCCGCCTGGCACGGCATCACCGGCGCCTCCGCCGCTGAGCCGAGGGCGAGCGGTGACCAGCGGGGCGGCGGGACGGCGCGGGCCATGGACGCGCTGGTCCGGGCGATCGAGCAGCTCCAGGGGGCGGCCGTGCCCGCGTCGGCGCTGGAGAGCCTGGTGCTGCCCGCGCGGGTGCCCGGCTACCATCCGTCGTTGCTGGACGAGCTGACCTCGTCCGGCGAGGTGATGTGGGTGGGGCAGGGGTCGCTGCCCGGCGGCGACGGCTGGGTGTCGCTCTACTTCGCCGACACCGCGCCGCTGCTGCTGCCCGAGCCCGCCGAGATCACGATGACGGCGGTGCACGAGCGGGTGCTGGAGCTGCTGGGCGGTGGGGGCGCGCTGTTCTTCCGCGGCATCTCCGACCAGCTCGGCTCGCAGGACGACCAGACGTTGGTGTCGGCTTTGTGGGACCTCGTGTGGTCGGGGCGGATCTCCGGCGACACGCTGGCGCCGCTGCGGGCCACGCTCGGCACCGGGCGTCCCGCGCACCGGCCGGCGACGACCCGGCGGCGGCGGGCGGTGCTGCCCACGCGCAGCGGGCCGCCGACGGTGGCGGGGCGGTGGTGGCTGCTGCCCGCGCCCGCGGCCGACGCCACCCAGCGGGCCCAGGCCCAGGCCGAGGCGCTGCTCGAACGGCATGGGGTGGTGACGCGGGGGGCGGTCACCTCGGAGCGGCTGCCCGGCGGGTTCACGCCGGTCTACCAGGTGCTGCGGGCGTACGAGGAGAGCGGGCGGTGCCGGCGGGGCTACTTCGTCGAGGGGCTCGGGGGCGCGCAGTTCGCGCTGCCGGGGGCGGTGGACCGGATGCGCGCCATGGCGCCAGGCATCGCCCCGACGGCCGCCGGCACCCCGCCTCTCGAACCAGGGCCGGGGGCCGGGCGGGACGGTGGGAGGCGGGCTGTGGTGCTGGCGGCGGCCGATCCGGCCAATCCGTACGGCGCCGCGCTGTCCTGGCCGCAGCGTCCCGGCGACGCCGGCCACAAGCCGGGCCGCAAGGCGGGCGCGCTGGTGGTGCTGGTCGACGGCCATCTCGTCCTCTACGTGGAGCGCGGCGGCAAGACCCTGCTGTCGTTCGCCGACGACGAGCGGCTGCAGCCGGCCGTGGACGCCCTGGCCCTCGCCGTACGCGACGGCGCGCTCGGCAAGCTCACCGTCGAGCGTGCCGACGGGGCCTCGATCGGGGAGTCGCCGCTGGCGGCGGCTCTGGAGGCGGCCGGGTTCCATCCCACGCCGCGCGGCCTTCGCCTGCGTGCCTGACCGGGGCTCCGCGGCGGGCCGGGAGGCGATCACAATAGCCGGATGAGCTCCTTCCGCCGTTCACGCGCCGACCTCCTCACCGGCAAGAACCTGGAGATCTACCTCACGGCGACACGTTCCTGACCGCCGAGCGGAAGGGGCTCGCCGAGCAGGTGGGGCGGGCGCGTGACCTGCGCCTGGCGGGGGTGACGCTGAGCCGCACCGTGCGGGGGCACGTCGAGGAGCTGCGCAAGGCGCTGGAGCGAGGGGCGACGGTCAAGGTGCTGCTCATCGACCCGTCCGGCGGGGTGCCCGAGGAGGCGGCGCGGCGGAGCACGATCGCCGGGCGCGGCGAGGTCTTCGAGCACCGGGTCACCTCCACGCTTCACCTGCTGGAGGGGACGGTGACGCGCCGCCGCGACCACTTCTGGTTCGAGCACTTCACGGCGGAGTTCGACCGCATGTGGGAGGTGTCCAGGAAGCGGGAGCCGGATCAGGACGGCTTAAAATCTTGTATACGATAAGCCCGATATGACCGATCTGACGTTGGGCGCGGCCCACCGGACCTTGCGTGACGAGGTCACCGCGGAGCTGCGGCGCCGCATCCTGTCCGGCGAGCTGGCCCAGGGCGAACGGCTGGTCGAGGACCGGCTGGCCGCCGCGCTCGGCGTGTCGCGCAACCCGGTCCGCGAGTCCATCCGGGTGCTGGCCGCCGAGGGTTTCGTCGAGGTCGTCCCCCGTCTCGGGGCCACGGTCGCGCGCCTGTCCGCGGAGGAGGGCGAGGAGCTCTTCGACGTACGGATGGCCGTCGAAGGGCTGGCGGCGCGGCTGGCCGCGCGCAAGCGCACGCCGGAGTCGGCGCGGCGGCTGCGCGAGGTGCTGGAGCAGGCAAAGGACGCCGTGGAGAACGGCCAGGTGGAACGGGTGGCCGACCTCAACACCGCCTTCCACCTGGCCGTGGGCGAGGCGGCGGGCAACTCCTACCTGCACCTGATGATGACGCCGATGTTGCAGCGGGCGCAGTGGGTCTTCAGCCGTACGGCGTCGGTGCGAGGGCCGCACTCCTGGACCGAGCACCTCGGGCTGTGCGAGGCGATCGTCGCGGGCGACGAGGATGAGGCACAGGCCAGGGCGGTCGCGCACGTGGCCGCGGCCCGGCGCTCGTTCCTGGCCGCGATCGGCCGGACGGCCAAACACCCGAACGATTGAGACGCCGGCCTTGTCGTATACAGTCTCCGAGCCGCCGGCCGGGGAGCGGGAAGAAGGAGAGACGTTGTTCACCACCAGGCCCGAGCTGACGGGCGACTTCGGCATGGTCGCAGGCACCCACTGGCTGGCCTCGGCCACCGGCATGAGCGTCCTGGAGCGGGGCGGGAACGCCTTCGACGCGGCCGTGGCCGCCGGCTTCGTGCTGCAGGTCGCCGAGCCGCACCTGAACGGCCCCGGCGGCGAGGTGCCCATCCTGCTGTGGAGCGAGGCCGAGCAGAAGACGCACGTCGTGTGCGGGCAGGGCGTGGCCCCGGCCGCCGCGACCATCGAACGCTTCCGCGAGCTGGGCCTGGACGTCGTCCCCGGCACCGGCCTGCTCGCCGCCACCGTTCCGGGGGCGTTCGGCGGGTGGATGCTCCTGCTGGAGCGGTGGGGCACCTGGCGGCTGGCCGACGTGCTCGCGCCCGCCATCCACTACGCCGAGCACGGCGTCCCCGTGCTGGAGCGCGTCGCGGCCACGATCGCCGCCGTCGAGGGCATGTTCACCGCCGACTGGCCCACCTCGGCGACCACCTGGCTGCCCGGCGGCCGGGTGCCCGAGCCGGGCTCGCGGCTGGCCAACCCCGTGCTCGCCGCGACCTACCGGCGGATCGTCGCCGAGGCCGAGGCCGCCTCCGGCACCCGCGAGGGCCAGCTCGCCGCCGCCCGCCACACCTGGTACGAGGGCTTCGTCGCCGAGGCGATCGCCGGTTTCAGCGCCACGACCGCCTGGCGCGACAGCTCGGGAGAGGTGCACGGCGGCCTGCTGACCGGCGACGACCTCGCGGGCTGGAGCGCCACGACCGAGGAGCCGGTCAGCTTCGGCTACCGCGGCCACACGGTGTACAAGACCGGCCCGTGGGGCCAGGGCCCGGTGTTCCTGCAGCAGCTCGCCCTGCTCGACGGCGTGGACCTGGACGCGATGGGCTACCTGAGCGCCGACTACGTCCACACGGTGACCGAGGCCGCCAAGCTCGCCTTCGCCGACCGCGAGGCCTGGTACGGCGACGCCGACGTGCCGCTCGCCGACCTGCTCGACCCGGCCTACAACGCCGCCCGGCGCGCGCTCATCGGCTCCCGGGCCAGCCTGGACCTGCGGCCCGGCTCCCCCGGCGGCCGCGAGCCCCGGCTGCCCGTCCTGCCCGGGACCACGGTGCCGGCCCAGGAGGGCGTGGGCGAGCCCACCGTGGACACGGCCGGGCTGGAGCGGACGCTGTCCGACGGCCAGGTCCGCGGCGACACCTGCCACGTGGACGTCGTCGACCGCTGGGGCAACATGGTCTCGGCCACGCCGAGCGGCGGCTGGCTGCAGAGCTCCCCCACCATCCCCGCCCTGGGCTTCTGCCTGGGCACGCGGGCCCAGATGTTCTGGCTGCAGGAGGGCCTGCCCGCGTCGCTGCGGCCGGGGGCGCGCCCGCGCACCACGCTGTCGCCGTCGTTCGCGCTCAAGGACGGACGGCCGTGGCTGGCGTTCGGCACGCCGGGCGGCGACCAGCAGGACCAGTGGAGCCTGAACTTCTTCCTGGCGCTCGTCCACGGCGGGCTCAACCTGCAGGAGGCCATCGACGCCCCCATGTTCCACTCCGAGCACTTCCCCAGCTCGTTCTTCCCGCGCGGTTCACGGCCGGGCGTGCTGCACGTGGAGGAGCGGCTGGACCCCGGTGTGGTCGCCGAGCTGCGGCGGCGCGGGCACGAGGTCGAGGTGCAGGGGCCGTGGTCGCTGGGCCGGCTCAGTGCGGTGGCCCGTGACGGCGGCTTCCTCAAGGCCGCCGCCAACCCGCGTGGCGCCCAGGGCTACGCCGCCGGCCGATGAGCCCGGCGGAGCTGCTCTTCCTGGCGGCGTCCGGCCTGCTGGCCGGGGTGGTGAACGCCCTGGCCGGCGGCGGTACGCTCGTCTCGTTCCCCGCCCTGCTGGCGTTGGGGTACCCGGGCCTGACCGCGTCCGTGACGAACGCGGTGGCGCTGTGGCCCGGCTATCTCGGCGGCGCCCTGGGCTACCGGGCCGAGCTGCGCGGGCAGCGGCGCAGGGTGGTGACGCTCGGGGCGACGGCGGTGACGGGCGCGGTCGCGGGCAGCGCGCTGCTGCTGGTCACGCCCGGCCGGGTGTTCGAGTCGATCGTGCCGTGGCTGGTGGGTCTCGCCAGCCTCGCGCTGCTGGCCCAGCCGTGGCTGCGCGCCCGGCTCGGCGGCACGGCCGGTGGACCGCCGAGCCGCCAGGTGTACGCCGGGGTGTTCCTGGGCGGGTGCTACGGCGCGTACTTCAACGGGGGCATGGGCGTGCTGCTGCTGGCCGTGCTCGGTCTGTTCCTGCACGACGGCCTGCACCGGGTCAACGCCGTACGGGCCGTGCTGGCGCTGGTGATCACCTCGGTGTCGGCGGTGGCGTTCTCGCTCTTCGCCGACGTGCGGTGGGAGGCGGTCGCGGTGATCGCGCCGGCCAGCCTCGCGGGTGGCTTCCTCGGCACCCGCGTGGCCAGACTGCTGTCGGCGAGGGTCCTGCGTGGCGTGGTGGTCGTCTTCGGCCTCGGTGTGGCCGTGGCGCTCGCGCTCCAATGAGCGGGTTCAGGCGACGGTGGCCTCGATGAGGTCGTCCACCACGTCGTTCAGGTCGTTGCCGCGGGCGTGCACCCGCCGCTGGCGCATCGCGCCCGACCCCTTGCGCAGCAGCCGGTCCAGGCCCTCCTGCACGAAGGCCAGGTCACCCGCCTCGGCCAGCGCCGGGCGTACGTGCTCGAGCAGCCGCCAGGCCAGCACGTTCGCGGGCAGGCGGGTGCCGTCGCGCACGTCCACGCCCTCGCCCGCGAGGCCGTCCCTGGCCGCCCGCCAGTAGGCGGCGCGCAGCACCTCCGAGGAGACGGGCAGCCCGTGGTCGCCGCGCCGTACCGCTTCCAGTGAGGTCACCACCAGGGCGCGGACGAGCCCGATCAGTGTGAGGCTGTCGCTCACGTCGAGCGGCACGTCGGCCGCCCTGATCTCGACCGTGGGCAGGCTGGGCGAGGGACGGGTGTCCCAGTAGACCGTCTTGGGGTCGATCAGCGCCCCCGTGTCGTCGAGCGCCCGCACCGCCAGCTCGTAGTCGGCGTAGGAGGCGAAGTAGGGGGGCGCGCCCGCCACCGGCCACCGGCCCCAGGAGATCACTCTCCAGGAGGCGTACCCGGTGTCGCGACCGGCGAAGAACGGCGAGTTGGCGGCCAGCGCGATCAGCGTCGGCAGCCAGCAGCGCACGTGGTTGCCGACGTAGACGGCGTGCTCGCGGTCGGGCACGTCCACGTGCACGTGCAGCGCGCAGATGGTGATCTCGTCCTGGAGCGCCCGGTAGGCCACCCTGCTCTGCAGGTAGCGGGGCACGTCGGTGAGCGGCGGCGAGCTCACGTCGCCGAGCACGGGGATGCCGCTGGCGACGATCGCGAGACCGCACGCCCGCGCGGCGTCGGCCACCTCCTTTCGTACGGCGCGCAGTTGCGAGCCGAGTTCGCTCAGGTCGGTGGAGGGGGGCGTGCGGGCCTCCACCTGGAAACGGGTGATCTCATGCACCACGTCGGTCATCCCGGTGGTGGCGGCCAGTACGTCGGTCGCCCGGGGAGAGACGTGGCGGGTGCGGGGATCGACGATGAGGTATTCCTCTTCGATCCCGATCAGCGGAATCATGCCTGCACCTCGTTGGGGGGAGTGAGTTCCGCAAGGAGTTGTGCCCCGGCGACCGCTCGCGGAAAACCTTCCCGACCTGAGGGTGTCAGGCGGTGAAACCTGTGGGGCCGTAGAGGGCGTGGGGCGCTCCTGTGGCGAGGGCCCAGTAGCGGTCACCGTAGGACCAGTGCCACCACTCGGTGGGGTAGTTGACCAGACCGGCCGGCTCCAGGACGGCGGCGAGGAGGTCGCGGTGGGCGCGGGCGTCGGCCGAGATGCCGGGGGCGGCGGTGTAGCAGGCGCCGGCGCTCTCCTCGGGGTTGTCGTTGACCTGGGTGCCCATGTCGTACTCGACGCCCTCGGGGTCGCACAGGGTGAGGTCGACGGCCGCGCCGGCGGTGTGCGGGGCCACGCTGACCGGGGAGACGTACCGGCTGGCGGCGACGTGGGCCTCCTCGACCGTCATGCCGGGATTGGCGGCCAGCAGCTCGTCGCGGTATTGGGTGAAGTAGAGGGACTGGGTGGCGATCGGCCGGTAGCCCTCCACGATCAGCAGGTGGTAGCCGTCGGGCAGCCCGGCCTCGGCGCGCTCCAGCCGCTCCAGCAGCCCGGTGCGCAGGTGCGCCCAGGCGCCGTCGGGGTCGGCCAGCCGCTCGTCCACCCGCAGCCGGCCGCGTACCTCGGCCAGCGGCTCGTCCGACTCGCGCACCGGGATGGCGGCCACCCTGGGGTCCGAGATGAGCACGACATCGTTCCTGGGGTCGTTCGGGGACTGCCACATGGGCAACGATTTTCACACAGTGTCGGAGAAGACCTGCTCCCGGGCCTGGTCCAGAGCCGCGACCAAGGCTCCGCGCAGCACGGGGTTCCCGGCCACCCTGGTGGTGACGACGGGGGGCCGGCTCGGGCACACGCGGGCCACGGCCTCCTGCACCTTCGCGGCCAGCCGCTCGCCGCCCGCCCGTCCGACGTCGCCGCTCAGGACGATCAGGCCGGGGTCGAGCACGACGGTGATCGCCGCCGCGCCCACCGCGAGCCGCCCGGCGACCGCGTCGAGGAAGTCCTCGCCGCCGTTGCGTACCAGGTCGGGGACGGTCGCCCCCTGTACGCCGTGCTCGCGGGCGAGGCCGCGCAACGCGTCGTGGCCGACCAGGCGCTGGAAGGAGCCGGACTGCGGCTGGGAGACGTCGGCCGGCAGCGGCTCGCCGGGCACCGGCAGCCAGCCGATCTCGCCCGCGCCGCCGGTGATGCCGCGGTGCAGCCGGCCGTCCAGCATGACGCCGAGGCCCTGGCCGACGCCCGCCCAGATGACCACGAAGTCGTCGTGGCCGACGGCGGCGCCGTAGGTGTGCTCGGCGAGGGCGACCAGGTTGACGTCGTTCTCGATGGTGACGGAGGCGCCGAGGGTGCGGCGGAGGCTGGCGAGCACGCCCACGTGCCAGGCGGGCAGGTCGTACGACCAGCGCACGTCCCCGCTGACCGGGTCCACGACGCCCCGGGTGCCGATGACGAACGCCTTCAGCCGCTCCAGCCCGATGCCGGCGGTGTCGCAGGCGCGCTGCACGGCGGCGTGGACCGTGCGGACCGGGTCGCCGCCGTCGGCGGGGTTGACCGTGATCTCGACCACGATCCGGCCTGTGATGTCGGCCACACCCACCTTCAGGCTGTCGGGCAGCACCTCCAGGCCGGCGACGTACGCGCTGGAGGGCACCACCCCGTACAGTGCGGCATGCGGCCCCCTGCCGCCCGCCCGTTCCCCCGCGACCTCGACCAGCCCCCGTTCCTCCAGTCGAGCCAGGAGCTGACCTGCGGTTACCTTGGAGAGCCCGGTCCGCTCGCCCAGCTCGGCCCGGGTGAGCGGGCCGTCCACGAGGAGGAGCTCGAGTGCCGCGCGATCGTTCAACCGCCGCAGCAGCCGGGGAACCCCCGGGCTTCGACTCATTACCGCACCCCTCTCGTCACGAATGGCTAACGGGCGTTTCTTTTAAGAAAGTTTCTTGTTAGTTTAGCAGCGTCGTTCGGCATTTGACGATCAGCCTGGTGCGGACCGTAGGCCAGCACCCGGGAAGGGAGAACCCTGTGAGGATCGCGAAGATCACAGCCACTACGGTCACCACGGCCGCCCTGGCCCTGGGCCTGGCCGCCTGTGGCTCCGGTGAGGCGCCCTCCTCCTCACCGAGCGCCGCCGCCTCCGCCAGCGGCCCCAAGTACGCCGGCAAGACGCTGAGCGTCTGGCGCCTCGGCGACAGCAACCCGGCCGCGGCCAAGTACATGGAAGAGCTGAACGCCGAGTTCAAGCAGCAGACCGGCGCTGAGGTCAAGCTCGAGTGGATCCCGTGGCCGCAGGTCGCCGACAAGTTCGCGGCCGCCGCCACCGGCTCAGGACCGGACGTGACCGAGATCGGCAACGACCAGGTCCCCATGTGGCAGAGCCAGGACGCGCTCACCCCGATCACGGACATCGCCCGCGAGGGCGACCGCGCGCAGATCCCCGAGAACCTCTACGGCTACGAGACCGTGGACGGCGAGATCTACGCCGTGCCGTGGGGCGCCGGCGCCCGCGCCGTCCTCTACCGCAAGGACTGGTTCGAGGACCTCAAGATCGAGGTCCCGAAGACCTGGGACGAGCTCGTCGCCGCGGCCAAGAAGATCCAGAAGGAGAAGGGCGCGGGGGTGGACGGCTTCGCCTTCAACGGCGGCTCCGACGCCAACCACCTGCTGGCCGCGTTCGCCTGGTCCGAGGGCGGCGAGTTCGCCGTCAAGGAGGGCGACAAGTGGGTCGGCAAGCTCACCGAGCCCGGCTTCGCCAAGGGCTTCGAGACCTACACCGGCCTGGTGACGGGCGGCCTGTCCAGCAAGGCGAACCTCACGCTCAACACGGTCGACATCCGTAAGCGCTTCGCCAACAACAAGGTCGCGATGTACCTCACCGCCGGCTGGGACCTGCCCGGCATCGAGGAGGACTCGAAGGGCAAGCTGAAGAGCGACAAGCTCGCCTTCTTCCCGCTGCCCGCCAAGACCGGCGGCGTCGCCCCCTCCTTCTTCGGCGGCAACGACATCGCGCTGTGGGGCGGCACCAAGGAGGCCGACCTCGGCAAGGAGTACATCAAGCTGGCCACCAGCAAGACCTGGGCCGACCGCTACGCCAGCGAGGGCGGCCTGCTCCCGGTCTACCCGGACACCCTGGCCAAGCTTGAGGAGGACCCGGCGCAGGGCCCGTTCGCCCAGGCGTTCGCCAAGGCCCGCGCCTTCCCCGCCGACCCCAACTGGGCCGAGGCCGACGCCACCAAGATGGTGCTGCAGAACGCCGCGCGGGCCGTCATCGAGGGCAAGAAGGACGCCGGCACCGCCCTCGCCGACGCCAACAAGGAACTCGAAGAGATCCTGAACCAGTGAGCATGGCGAACCCGACTACGGTCGCCCGGGGTGGGGGCTCCTCCCCCTCCCCGGGTCACCGGCACAGGAAGGGGGGCGGCCGCACGCGGGCGAGCGGGCTGCCGGCGTGGAGCATCCCGTACGTGCTGCTCGTGCCCGGCCTGCTGGTGATCGCGGGGCTGCTGCTCTACCCGATGTTCCAGCTCGCGGTCATGGCCTTCCAGAAGGTGGGCCTGGCCCAGGTCCGGGGCACCAGGCCGGCGGAGTGGGTGGGCCTGGAGAACTTCGAGAAGGTCCTGTCCAACGACATCTTCTGGTCGGCGCTCCGCAACACCGTGGCCTTCGCCTTCGTCGCGGTCAGCCTCACGCTGATCGTCGGCACCGCCGTCGGGGTGCTCCTGCACCGGCTCGGCAGGAAGATGTCGCTGTTTGTGGTCATCGGCTGCATGTTCGCCTGGGCGGTGCCGCCGGTGGCGCAGGGCGTCATCTGGCGCTCGCTCTTCGACGCCGAGGCCGGCATCGTCAACTGGGCGCTCGACCTGCTGCCCGACTGGCTGGCCGCGCCGCCCGCCGGGCAGCGGAGCTGGGCGGGCACCCCCTGGCTCACCGACACCCTGCCCCTCTACATCGCGCTGGTCTTCTGCGTGGTCTGGGCCGGCTTCCCGTTCATCGCGGTGTCGGTGCTGGCCGGGCTCAAGGGCATCCCCGCCGAGCTGTACGAGGCGGCCAGGGTCGACGGCTCGGGGCCGTGGCGCACGTTCACCAAGATCACCCTGCCGATGCTGAAGCCCGTCTTCGCCGTCCTGACGATCCTGTCGATCATCTGGGACTTCAAGGTCTTCAGCCAGCTCTACACGCTGATGAACGGGCACACCAACCGCGAGGGCTACAACCTGTCCATGTACGCGGTCGCCGAGGCGTTCAAGCCCCCGCAGAAGCTGGGCATGGGCGCGGCGATCTCCGTCGTCCTGACGATCGTCCTGCTCGTGATCACCGTCGTGTACGTCAGGCAGATCGTGAAGCAGGAGGAGATGTGACCCCGCTCGCCCGCAAGAGGCTCGGCAAGATCCTCCTCAACACGGCCGGTGTCCTGGTCTTCCTCTACGCCGTCTTCCCCGTCTACTGGATGGTGTCGACCGGCTTCAAGGAGAACGACCAGATCTTCACCACGGAGTTCGTCCCGTTCCCGACGCACTTCACCTTCGATCACTTCGCGCGGGTGCTGACCGAGGGCGTCGCGAACAACTCCATCTGGCTCTACATGCGCAACAGCGCCATCGTGGCGCTCGGGACGGTGCTCATCGGCTCGGCCTTCGCCCTGCTGTCGGCCACCGCCATCGCCCGCTTCCGCTTCAAGGGCCGCGGCGTGTTCCTCGTCGTGCTGCTGGTCGTGCAGATGCTGCCGGCCGAGGGGCTGCTCATCCCGCTCTACATGATGGTCAAGCGGGTGGGGCTCGGCGACACCTTCATCGGGCTGATCGTCACCCAGGTCGCGCTCACGCTGCCGTTCGGCGTGTGGATGTTGCGCACGTTCGTCGCGGCGGTCCCCAAGTCGCTGGAGGAGGCGGCCTGGATCGACGGCGCGGGACGCATGCAGACCTTCTGGAAGGTGCTCTTCCCGCTGGTCGCGCCCGGCCTGGTGGCGACGAGCATCTTCTCGTTCATCACCGCGTGGAACGACCTGGTCTTCGCTCTCTACCTGATGTCGGAGTCCGAGGGCTACACGATGCCGGCCGCCCTGCAGTACTTCATCGGCCAGAAGGGCGTCGACTGGGGGGCGATCATGGCCGGATCCACGCTGATGACGATCCCGGTCGTCATCTTCTTCCTGCTCGTGCAGCGCCGTATGGTCTCCGGCCTGGTCGCCGGGGCCGTGAAGGGCTGACGCGGCACATTCCCGCACGGCGCCGCCGGCGCCGTGCACGACCCTGCCCATTTTCCCTGCCCATTTTCCACTTGATGAGGAGCCATGAGTCAGAGTGATCGGGGGCTGCGCCGCCTGGCGGCCGGCACACTGCTCGTCGCCTTCCAGGGCACCGAGGCGCCCGATTGGGTGCTGCGCGAGCTGGAGCACGGCCTGGGAGGCGTGACGCTCTTCGGGTTCAACGTGGCCGACCACGGCCAGGTGAAGGAGCTGACCACCGCGCTGCGGGGAGCCGGTGAGCCCGTCATCTCGCTGGACGAGGAGGGCGGCGACGTCACGCGGCTCGCCTACCACGTCGGCAGCCCGTACCCGGGCAACGCGGCGCTCGGGGCGGTGGACGACCCCGGGCTGACCCGCAGCGTCTACCGGGCCATCGCCGCCGAGCTGGCCGCCTGCGGCATCAACCTGGACATGGCGCCGAGCGCGGACGTCAACACCGAGGCCGACAACCCGGTGATCGGCACCCGCTCGTTCGGCGCGGACGCCGCCCTGGTGGCCCGGCACACCGTCGCCGCCGTGGAGGGCCTGCAGTCGCTGCGCGTGGCCGCCTGCGTCAAGCACTTCCCCGGCCACGGCGCCACCCGCGTGGACTCGCACCTGGCGATCCCGGTCGTGGACGTGGGCCTCGACGTGCTGCGCGAGCGGGAGCTCGCCCCGTTCCGCGCGGCCGTGACCGCGGGGGCGAAGTCGGTGATGACCGCGCACGTCGCCGTGCCGGCCGTGACGGGCGACTCGCCCGCGACGCTGTCCGCCGCGGCGCTGACCGGGCTCCTCAGGGGCGAGCTCGGTTTCGACGGCGTGGTCGTCACCGACGCCCTCGACATGCACGCCATCACCCGCAGCGTCGGCCTCGCCGGCGGCGCGGTGCTGACCCTCGCGGCCGGGGCCGACCTGCTGTGCCTCGGGCCGATTCCCGCCTACGACGACGTCCAGGCGATCATCGACGAGATCGTCTCGGCGGTGCGCGAGGGCCGGCTGGCGGGCGAGCGGCTGGAGGAGGCCGCGGCGCGGGTGGCCGCGCTGCGGGAGTGGTTCGGCGGGGATCGCGAGGTGCCGGCCGAGCGCAACGTCGTGGGCCTGCACGCGGCCCGCCGCGCCGTACGGCTGAGCGGCGTCCCGGAGCCTCTCGTCGAGCCCCTGGTGGTCGAGGTGGACACCCCGCCGACGATCGCCGTGGGCGACGTGCCGTGGGGCGTGGGGCCGTGGCTGCCCGAGGCGGAGGTCGTCCGCGTCGAGCCGTCGGCCGCCGACGCGGCCGGGCTGCTGGCCAAGGCCGCCGGCCGGTCCCTGGTCGTCGTGGTCAAGGACGCCCACCGCCACCCCGCCAGCCGGGACCTGGTCTCGGCGCTGGTGACGGCCCGGCCGGACACGACCGTCATCGAGATGGGGCTGCCGGTGTGGCGGCCGGACAGCGCCGCCTACATCGCGACGTACGGGGCCGCCCGCGCCAACGCCCAGGCGGCCGTGGAGCTGCTCCAGACCGCCTGACGGCCGCTCAGGAGGCCGCTCAGGAGGCCGCTCAGGAGGCCAGGAGCTCCTCGCGGGCCTGGTCGAGCGCGGCGAGCACGGCGCCGCGCAGCACCGGATTGCCCTCGGTCACCGTGGTGGTGCCGACCTGGGGCCGGACCGGGCAGATGCGGGCCACGGCCTCCTCCACCCGGGACGCGAGCGCGTCGCCGCCCGCCTGACCCACCTCACCGGCCAGCACCACGAGGCCGGGGTCGAGGATCACGCACACGGCGGCCACGCCGAGCGCGAGCCGCTGGGCGATCTCGTCGAGCAGCGGCTCGCCCCGCTCGCCCGCGGCCATCGCGACCCGTACGCACTCGCCGGCGCTGCTGGCCGCGAAGCCGTAGCCCTGGGCCAGCTCGGCCACGGCCTCGGCGCTGACCAGCGACTGCAGGCCGCCCGCCAGCGACGGCAGCCGCCCCGGCTCGGTGCGGATGTCCTCCGGCAGCGGCACCCCGGGCACCGGCAGGTAGCCGATCTCGCCCGCGCTGCCGGAACGCCCCCGGTGCAGCCGGCCGCCCAGCATGACCGCCAGGCCGAGGCCGCGGCTGGCCCACAGCAGCACGAAGTCGTCCACGCCCTGGGCGACCCCGTCGGCGCGCTCGGCGATGGCGGCGAGGTTGACGTCGTTCTCGATCGTCACCTCGCGCCGCAGGTCGCCGGCGAGCGCCCCGTGGATGCCCTCGTGCCAGCCGGGCAGGTCGAAGGAGAAGCGCACGTCGCCGCTGCGCGGATCGACCACGCCGGGGGTACCGATCACCACGCCGCGCAGCCTGCTCAGCCCGACCTTGGCGCCGCGGCAGGCCTTGACGATGGCCTCGTGCACGGCGGCGACCGGGTCCTCGTGGCCCTTCGGGTCGACGGTGATCTCGGCGATCGTGTGACCGTGGATGTCGGCGACGGCCGAGGAGATGCGTTCGGGGCCGACCTCCAGGCCGGCGACGTACGCGCTGGAGGCGATCACCGAGTAGAGGGCCGCGTTGGGCCCCCGCCCGCCGGCCTGGGTGCCGACGACCTCGACCAGGCCGCGCTCCTCCAGCCTGGACAGCGTCTGGGAGGCCGTGACCTTGGACAGGCCGGTCAGGTCGCCGATCTGGCCGCGGGTCATGGGACCGGTGGCCAGCAGCAGTTCGAGCGCGGCCCGATCGTTGATCTCCCTCAGCAGCCTGGGCACACCTGGGCGTCGCTCCACCACGCTGAATCCCCACCGTCGGTCCACTGCGAATCGGTCCCCTGCGAAATCGCAAAGATTGTTGGAAGTTTAGCGCCCGTGTTCCCGAGAGACGTCGCAGGTGAACGCGAGATTTCTTCATGATCACCGTATCGGGGGGCCGTGCGCGGGACGACGCCGGACTCCAGATCACCTCCCCCATCTGACGACTGTGCGGCTAACCAGTGTTGACCAGGAGGGATAATCGAGAACATGCGCCTCTCCGCTCGTGTCGACTACGCCCTCCGAGCCGCCGCCGAACTCGCCGCCGCGGGTGCCGGCCCGACCACCGTGGGCGAGCTCGCCAAGGAACAGGACATGCCTCCCAAATACCTGGAGAACATCCTGCTCCAGATGCGCCGCGCCGGGCTGGTACGCGGGCAGCGAGGCCCCGAGGGCGGCTACGTCCTGGCCCGGCCCGCGGGCGAGATCTCCCTCGCCGACGTGATCCGGGCGGTGGACGGCCCGCTCGCCAACGTACGCGGCGAGCGGCCCGAGCACGTCGGCTACCGGGGGCCGGCCGAGTCGCTGCAGCAGGTGTGGATCGCGCTGCGCGCCACCGAGCGCGCCATCCTGGAGGAGGTCACGCTGGAGCAGGTCGCCGCCGGCACGCTGCCCGACCGCGTCCGCCAGCTCGCCGCCGACCCCGCCGCCTGGGACTGACCTCCCGGCTCAGCGCCTGGTGTGCCAGAGCACGACGTTCCCGATCTCGTCGGCTGGCCCCTCCGCCAGGGTGCGCACCACCTTCCCCTTCAGGTCCGTCATGACCATCGCGCGGCTCTTCCCCTTGCCCGGCACCGTGCCCAGGAAGTGCCCGTCGTCGAGCCATCCGTTGAAAGCGCCGCCCGCGGGCAGCCGCGTCTCGCCCCTCGCCGCGCCGGTCCGGACATCCCAGTAGCACACGCGGCCCGTCCGCTTCGGGCAGGTCGCGGCGAAGACCGCGCCCAGCTTCCCCACCTCCGTGAACGTGCGCAGCGGACGGCGCCCAGGAGAAGACGTCGCCCGGCGCCCCCGTGCACGGTGCCGGCCTGGTGGACGGCGACGGCGGCGAGGAGCGCGACGTCCACGGCCGAGCCGCCGGGAACGGGTTCCTAGACTGGAAGGATGCCCGAGGGAGACGCCGTCCACCGCACGGCCGCCCGCCTGCGCTCCGCGCTCGACGGACGGGTGCTCACGAGGTCCGACTTCCGCGTGCCGCGGCACGCCACCGCGGACCTGACCGGCCGCGAGGTGCTGACCACGCTCTCGCGCGGCAAGCACCTGCTCACCCGCGTCGAGGGCGGCCTGACCGTGCACACGCACCTGCGGATGGACGGGAGCTGGCGGATCGTCGCGCCGGGAGCCCGGGTGCCGCCCGGCGACCAGGTGCGGCTGATCCTGGCCAACCGGGACTGCACGGCGCTCGGCCGCAAGCTGGGGATGGTGGACCTCGTACGGACGGAGGACGAGGCGCGGCTGGTCGGCCACCTGGGGCCGGATCTGCTCGGGCCCGACTGGGACCCGGACGAGGCCGTGCGGAGGCTGCGCGAGGAGCCCGGCAGGACCATCGGGGAGGCGCTGCTCGATCAGCGCAACCTGGCGGGGATCGGCACGATCTATCGCGCCGAGACCTTGTTCCTGCGGGGGATCTGGCCGTGGAGGAAGGTCGGGGAGATCGAGGACCTGGGCGGGCTCGTGTCGTTGGCACAGCGCCTGCTGGCGGCCAACCTCGAACATGCGGGCACGGTGACCACAGGTGATCGCCGCCCGGCGAACGCGACGTGGGTCTACGGCAGGGCAGGAAGACCCTGTCGCCGATGCGGCACCCGCATCAGCCGAGGGGAGATGGGAGCGCAGCCACAAGAACGGCTGATCCTGTGGTGTGCGGGCTGCCAACCTCGTTAGGCAGCCACCATGTCCTTGACTTCGGGGAACACGGAATCGGAGATCGATCCGGGAACCGTCTCCGCAAGAGGCAGTCGCTCGTGCTCGGGAACATCGGCGAGCACGGGAGCAGCCTGGAGCTCGGCCAGCGCGAACTGGTCGGACACCTCACGCAGCACCTGCGAGAGCGGCACTCCGAGCGCACCGCAGATGGACGCGAGCAGCTCCGACGAAGCCTCCTTCTGCCCCCGCTCGACCTCGGACAAATAGCCGAGCGAGACACGGGCCAGCGTGGAAACCTCGCGCAGCGTGCGTCCCTGGCGCACGCGCAACCGCCTCAGCACATCGCCGAGCAGCTGACGCAGCAGAATCATCTGTCGCTCCCTCCCCGGCGCGGATGTCTTCACCACGCCCCGCGCGATCGGATCGTGCCGCACATTGGTCTTCTTCGCTTCGTACATACTCCTCGCCGTCATCACCGGGCGTCGCCGCCCCTTGCTCGCCGCTTGTGCCTCGCCGCGCGACTCATCAGGCCCGCCTGCCGGGCGCTCGGTGCTTGCAGTTGGCTCACGGACCTCACTCACAGCTCCACCGTACCCGTATCCACCGACACCGCGTCAGACCGTGCAAGGCATGTTCGCTCGGGACGTAACACGGTAATCATCCGGAATGTTCCCCTATGTTCGCCTGTAGCACACTTGAGAGGAGATCAACTGCCTCGTGCACCGTCTCTACCCTTATACGTTCGCGTGACCCCTCAAGTCTCAACTCACGTCCCCAGACCTGTCCGCCGGGACCGGCGACGGCGACGAACACGGTGCCGACGGGCCTGCCGTCCTGCGGCTCCGGCCCGGCCACCCCGGTCACGGCCATCCCGTAGCCGGCCGCGCACACCCGTGCGACGCCCCGCGCCATGGCCGCCGCCACCTCGGGGTGCACCGCCCCCTCACGCTCCAGCAGCTCGCCGGGCACGCCCAGCAGGTCGCGCTTGAGCTCGGTGGCATAGGAGATGACCCCGCCGCGGAAGACCCGTGACGCCCCGGGCACCGCGGTGACGGCCGCCCCGATCAGCCCACCGGTCAGCGACTCGGCCACCGCCAGCGTCGCCCCCTGCCGCTCCAGCAGCGACAGCGCATCCGCCACGTCCATCGTCGATCACTCCCCGCGTGCCCGCCTGGCCACCTTACGCAGTCTGATCGCCCGGAACACGTAATCGGCGCCGGTGAGCACCGTCACCACTAGCGCGGCGCCCATCACCACCCATCGCAGCACGTCCGGCACCATCGGCAGGAGATAGAGGACGATCGCCGCGATCTGCAGCACGGTCTTGACCTTGCCGCCGTAGCTGGCGGGGATCACCGCGTGCCGCAGCAGCACGAACCTGAGCGCGGTGATGCCCAGCTCCCGCCCCAGGATCACCACCGTGACCCACCACGGCAGCTCCTGCAGGACCGACAGGCACACCAGCGCCGCGCCCGTCAGCGCCTTGTCGGCGATCGGATCGGCGATCTTGCCGAAGTCGGTGATGAGGCCGTACCGGCGGGCCAGCTCACCGTCGAGATGATCGGTGAGTGAGGCCACGCCGAACACCGCCAGCGCGGCGATCCGCCAGCCGGTGCCGGGCAGGAAAAGACAGATCACGAAGAAAGGGACGAGCACCAACCGGAGGACCGTGAGGATGTTGGCGATGTTCCACGGGCTCACCGCACGGCGCTCGTCCTTCTTCATGGACCGGCCTTGATGCGCGCGATCAGGTCGACCCCCTCGGCGTCGACCACGACCGCGCGCACGACCTGGCCCTTGACCAGGCCGATGCCCTGCACGGTCACCGAGCCGTCGACCTCGGGACCCTGGTGGGCGGCCCGGCCCTCGTAGCCGCCGTCGCCCAGGTCGTCCTCGATCAGCACGTCGACCTCGGTGCCGATGCGCTCCTCCGCCCGCTGGGCGGTCAGCTCCTCGGCCAGCTCGGTGAGCACCCGCACCCGCTCGTCGATGACCTCCTGCTCCAGCTTGCCGGGCAGGTCGGCCGCCTCGGTGCCGTCCTCGTCGGAGTAGCCGAACACGCCGATGACGTCGAGCCTCGCGGCTTCGAGGAAGCCCACCAGCTCGCCGAACTCCTCCTCGGTCTCGCCGGGGAAGCCCACGATGAAGTTGGAGCGCACGCCCGCCTCGGGAGCGCGCTCGCGCACGCTCTCCAGCAGCCCGAGAAAACGCTCGGGGTCGCCGAAGCGGCGCATCCGGCGCAGCACGCTGTTGCTGGCGTGCTGGAAGGACAGGTCGAAGTAGGGGGCCACGCCCTCGGTGCCGCAGATCACGTCGATGAGCCCGGGACGCAGCTCGGCCGGCTGCAGGTAGCTGACCCGCACCCGCTCGACGCCCTCCACCTCGGCCAGGCGCGGCAGCAGCTTCTCCAGCGCCCGCAGGTCGCCGAGGTCCTTGCCGTAGGAGGTGGAGTTCTCGCTCACCAGCACCAGCTCGCGCACCCCGCGATGGGCCAGCCAGTCGGCCTCGGCCAGCAGCTCGTCGGGGACGCGCGAGACGTAGGAGCCGCGGAAGGACGGGATGGCGCAGAACGTGCAGCGCCGGTCGCAGCCGGAGGCGAGCTTCAGCGAGGCCACGGGGCTCTCGTCGAGCCGCTTGCGCAGCACGCGGGGCCCGCTGGCGGGAGCGACGCCCGACGGCAGGTCCCCGTGGCCGGGAATGCCGGCCTTGGGCGCGGCGGCGCGCTCGACCGGCGAGATGGGCAGCAGGGTGCGGCGGTCGCGCGGCGTGTGGGGCGTCAGCGACCGGCCGGCGAGCACGTCGTCGAGCCGGTCGCCGATCTCGGCGTAGTCGTCGAAGGAGATGACGGCGCTGGCCTCGGGCAGCGCCTCGGCCAGCTCGCCTCCGTAGCGCTCGGCCATGCAGCCCGCGGCGACGACCTTCGCGCCGGAGTCCGCGGCGGCGAGCAGCGTGTCGATGGAGTCTTTTTTGGCCGAATCGATGAAGCCACACGTGTTGACGACGACGACGTCGGGGTCGTCGTCGCCGAGCTGCCAACCGGCAGCCTCAAGTCGCGCGGCCAGCTCCTCGGAGTCGACCTCGTTGCGGGCGCAGCCCAGGGTGATCAGCGATGCGGTGCGGCGGGATGACATGGTGAACACTACGGTATCGGGAGTTGGCCACCACCCGATGCACTGGCCCACCGGAGACGGTTAGCGGGCCTTCTGCTTGACCGGTGCCTTCGGCGCCTCGAACGAGGTGCGCACCATCTCGCCGCGCTCTCCGAGCCGCTTCACTTTCTTGCCGTTGACCTGCAGCGTCACCGCCGTGGCGTCGCTCAGCAGCAGGGTGACCTTGCCCGGCGCCCGCCATTCGGAGGTCTTGCCGGCGTTGAGCGTGCCGGAGAAGAGCCGGTGGCCGTCGGCGTCGTGCACCCCGACGTACGACGAGCGCTTGGCCTTGATCCGCAGCGTCACCATCTCCTTGGAGCGCGCGCCGCGCGACGGCGCCGCCTTGGGTGCCTCGGTGATGGGGGTGTTGGGCGGCACGCTCGGCCGGGCCGACGACTGCCGCACCCCGGCCACCTGCACCTGGTCGCCCGCTCCCCCGAGCATGCGCATCGTGCCGAACACGACCACGATCGCCAGCGCCACCCCCAGCGCCATCGACCAGTTGGGCCCCCGCCGCTCCGGCAGGTTGATCTTCTTGTCGGCCTGGAATACGGCCGAGGCCCGCACCGGCTCCGGCGCCCCGCCGTGTTCCTGGTCGTACTGGTGAACCACGGCCTCGGGATCGAGCCCGACGGCCGCGGCGATGGCCTTCACGTGGCCTCTGGCGTAGAACGGGCCTCCGCACTGGTCGTAGAGATCCTGCTCGATGCAATGGACGATGGTCTCGCGGATGCGCGTGGCCGCGCTGACCTGCGCGACCGTCATCCCGGCCGACTGCCTGGCTGCCGCCAGCATGGCCCCGATGCTCTGCTGTTCCTGCACGGCGAACGCCTCCCCGATGGCGTCTGGTTCCCCCACCACGACTCTCCGTAGTGGTTCCTATTCAACCAGTTGACGCCGCTCGCCCCCGCATTGGGGTCATTCGCCACGCAGGTCGGCCAGCAGACCGGGCAAATCGTCGGGCTTCACCAGCACTTCGCGCGCCTTGGAGCCCTCGCTCGGGCCGACCACGTTGCGGCTCTCCAGCAGGTCCATGAGCCGTCCCGCCTTGGCGAAGCCGACCCGCAACTTGCGCTGGAGCATCGAGGTCGAGCCGAACTGAGTGGTCACGATCAGCTCGGCCGCCTGGATCAGCAGGTCGAGGTCGTCGCCGATCTCCTCGTCGATCTCCCGCTTGACCGGCGCCGCCGCCACGTCCTCGCGGTATTCCACCTGCATCTGCGTCTTGCAGTGCGCGACGATCTCGGCGATCTCCTTCTCCGAGACGAACGCGTTCTGGATGCGGATGGGCTTGCTCGCGCCCATCGGCAGGAACAGCGCGTCGCCCTGGCCGACCAGCTTGTCGGCGCCGGGCTGGTCGAGGATGACCCGCGAGTCGGTGAGGCTGGAGACGGCGAAGGCCAGCCGGGAGGGCACGTTGGCCTTGATCAGGCCGGTGACGACGTCGACGGACGGCCGCTGCGTGGCGATCACCAGGTGGATGCCGGCCGCGCGGGCGAGCTGCGTGATGCGCACGATCGAGTCCTCGACGTCGCGCGGCGCCACCATCATGAGGTCGGCCAGCTCGTCCACGATCACCAGCAGGTACGGATACGGCTGGTAGACCCGCTCGCTGCCGGGCGGCGGCTGCAGCTTGCCCGCGCGCACCGCCTTGTTGAACTCGTCCACGTGCCGGAACCCCGACGCCGCCAGGTCGTCGTAGCGGCGGTCCATCTCCCCCACGACCCATTCCAGGGCCTCCGCGGCCTTCTTCGGGTTCGTGATGATCGGGGTGATGAGGTGGGGGATGCCCTCGTACACGCTGAGCTCGACCCGCTTGGGGTCGACCAGCACCATGCGCACCTCGTCGGGCGTGGACCGCATGAGGATGGAGGTGATCAGGCCGTTGACGCAGACCGACTTGCCCGCGCCGGTGGCGCCCGCGATGAGCAGGTGGGGCATCTTGGCCAGGTTGGCCACGATGGTGCGGCCCTCGACGTCCTTGCCCAGGCCGACGATCATCGGGTGGTGGTCGGCCTGCGCCACCTGCGAGCGCAGCACGTCGCCCAGCGCCACGAGGTCCTTGTCGGCGTTGGGGATCTCCACGCCGATGGCCGACTTGCCGGGGATCGGCGACAGGATGCGCACGTCGGCGGACTTGACCGCGTAGGCGATGTTCTTGGTGAGCGCGGTGACCTTCTCGACCTTCACCGCCGGGCCGAGCTCGATCTCGTAGCGGGTCACGGTCGGGCCACGGGTGAAGCCGATCACCTGCGCGTCGATGCTGAACTGCTCCAGCACGCTGGTCAGCGCGTTGACGACGGTGGTGTTGGCCTTGGTCTGCGGCTTGGGCGCGGTGCCCGGCTTGAGGAACTGCAGGTCGGGCAGCGAGTACGGCCCCGCCTGCGGCGACAGCACGAGCTGCTCGACCTTGCGCGGCGCGGGCGTCGGCAGCGGCGGCTCCGGCGGCCTGCGCTCGGCCTCGGCCTCCACGGCGGCGGCGACCGCCGCGTCCTCCTCGTCGGTGAGCCCGGGAACGATCTCCGGCGAGTGCTCGGCGCGCTCCTTGTCCTTCTCCGACAGCACCGGCGTGTCGTAGGGCTTGACGCCGTCGCCGCCCTCTCCGCCACCTGCGGGCTTCTTTGTGCGGGGACGCTTCCTGCTCGGCTCGCGCGGCAGCGGGTCGGACTGCCGCTCGAAGAGCAGGTGCCGCAGCTCGGCCAGCCGCTCGGGGATGCGGTGCACCGGCGTCGCGGTGATCACCAGGACGCCGAACGCCGACATGAGCAGCAGCAGCGGGATCGTGATCCACGACGGCAGGATGCTCATCGGCGGCGCCGAGACGATGAAGCCGACCATGCCCCCGGCCGCCGACACCTTGTCCATGCCCTGGCCCTCGCCGGCCGGGTACGGCGTGTCGTTGGCCACGTGGATCACGCCGAGCACGCCGACCAGCAGCGCCGCCCAGCCGATCACCATGCGGCCGGTGTCGGCGTTCTGGTCGGGGTGGCGCATGTAACGCCAGGCCAGCAGGCCGAGCAGCAGCGGCAGCGCCCAGGCCAGCGAGCCGAACACGCCGCGCACGGTCCCGTTGACCACCCCGGAGACGGCCCCGCCGGCGTTGCGCCAGGTCATGGAGGCCAGCACGATCGCGGCGGCGAGCCAGGCCAGCCCGAGCCCGTCGCGCCGGTGCGCCGGGTCCAGCTCGCGGGCGTTCTTGCCCAGCGCGCGGGCCATGCTGCCGACCCCGCCCGCGAACAACATCCACAGCCCGACGATCAGCTTGCCGATCATCGTGAAGACCCAGCTGATCGGGTCGGGGTGGGCGACGGAGGACTTGCGGCCGGAGGCGCCCGTCCTCGGCCGGGGGCGCCCGGCCGACGCCGTCGTCCGCTTCGCGGACGTCGAGCGGGCCGGGGTCGACCGCTTCGCCGGCCCCTTGGATGCGCTTTTCGGCGTACGGGTGGCCATGGTGCCAAAGGTACGACGGAGACACCGGACTCCGCGCGCTGACGCGCCGCACACCCGTACAAAGACCCCAGGATCAGGTGGTGAACCGGTAGGTGGTGGTGGAGGTCCGGCGCTCGCCCGGCCGCAGCACCGTGGACGGGAACTGCGGCTGGTTGGGCGAGTCGGGGAAGTGCTGGGTCTCCAGGCACAGCCCCGCGAACGGCCCGAACGGCGTGGCCGTGCCGTCCAGCATGCTGCCGGAGTAGAACTGCACGCCCGGCTCGGTCGTGGTGACCTCCATGGTCAGGCCGCCGGCGGTGACGCTCATGCCGCCGTCGAGCACGAAGCAGTGGTCGTAGCCGCCGTCGATGCGCTCGCCGAGCGCGTGCGGCTCGGTGAAGTCGAAGGGGGTGCCCTTGACCGGCGCCAGCTCCCCGGTCGGGATCTTGTCGGCGTCGACCGGCAGGTAGTGCTCGGCGGCGATCCGTACGACGTGGTCGCGCACGTCGCCCACGCCCTGGCCCTTGAGGTTGAAGTAGGAGTGGTTGGTGAGGTTGACCACGGTCGGCTTGTCCGTCTCCGTGGCGTAGTCGATGCGCAGGCCGTCGTCCTCCAGCGTGTACGTCACCGTCGCGGTCAGCGTGCCCGGGTAGCCCTGGTCGCCGTCCGGGCTGACCAGGGTCAGCGTGACGGAGGAGGGCGAGCGGTCGGCGACGGTCCACACCTTGGAGTCGAAGCCCTCGGTGCCGCCGTGCAGGCTGTTGGGCCCGTTGTTGACCGGCAGGGTGTACTCGACGCCGTCGAGGGTGAAGCGGGCGCCCGCGATGCGGTTGCCGTAGCGGCCGACGACCGCGCCGAAGTAGCGGCTGCGGGTGAGGTAGTCCTCCAGAGTGTCCAGCCCGAGCACCACGTTGCGGCCCGACACCTCCAGCGAGCGTACGACGGCGCCGAGCGTCAGCACCTCGGCGCGGAGCCGTCCGGACGACAGCTCCACCTGTTCCACCTGCTCGCCGGATGGCAGCGTTCCGAAAATCATCTTTGTGCCCTTCCCGTGGACTCGCGGACTATGAGGGCGGTGTCGAGGGTCACCGTCGCGCCCTCGCCCCCCGATTGCAGCAACAGGTCGACCGCCATCCGCCCCGCGGCCACGGCGGGCATGGCCACCGTGGTGAGCTTCGGCCGGTTGAGCCGGCCGGGCAGGATGTCGTCGAACCCGATGACACTTATCTGGTCTGGTACCCCGATGTCCATCGCGGCCAGCCCTTCGATGAGGCCGAGCGCGACGAGATCGTTGTAGGCCAGCACGGCGGTCGCCCCACAGGCCGCGACGTCGGCGGCCACGGCCAGGCCGCCGCCCTCGGTCGGCTGGTTGGGGCCGAAGAAGACGAGGTCGAGCCCCGGCGTCTCGGCGGCGACGCCCTGCATCTCGTTGCTGGTCCACGACCCGATGGGGCCGGACACGAGCGCGATCCTGCGGTGACCGAGCCCGGCGAGGTGCTCCAGGGCCAGCTTGGCGCCCTGGGCGACGTTCATGAGCACCGCGGGCATGCCCTTGATGCGGCGGTTGACCACCACGAACGGGACGTCCTCGGCCAGGCGCTCGATCATCTTGTTGGACAGGCGGGGGCTGCACAGCAGGACGCCGTCCACCTGCTTGGTGAACGTCCTGATCAGCTCTTCCTCGACCCGCGGGTCCTCGTCGGTGTCGGCCACGAACACGTGGTAGTCGCGGCCCCTGGCCTGCGCCTGGGCCGCCTTGATGAGCGGCGGGAAGAACGGGTTGGCGATGTCGGCCACGATGAGACCCATGTTGAACGTGCGCCCGGTGGTGAGCGCGCGGGCCGCCCGGTTGGGCCGGTAGCCGAGGTCGTCGGCCGCGGCCAGCACCCGGCTCCTGGTGGCAGGATTGACCAGGTGCGGCGCGGAGAAGGTGCGGGAGACTGTGGACACGTGCACGCCGCAGGCGCGTGCCACGTCCTTGATCGTCGCCGCCATCGCCGTCCTCCCTTGCAAACGGTTGCCAGATCAAACCTTGACCTTTGCCGCTCTGCCCGTCAAGGTTTGTGCAACCGGTTGCCATACCGGACGATCACCAGCGCCCGCCGAGCTCCTTCAGCGTGAAGACGCCGCCCGCGCGGTCGTGCACCGGGTCCGACAGGTCGGGCTCGCCGTACTCGGCGATCAGGGGCGCGGCCAGCGTCTCCGAGTCGTCGCGCGAGACGTACCCGATGGCCTCGGCCTCCTTCAGCGACCACCAGCGTCGGGCGTTGTCCGAGACGCCCCACACCACGTGGAGGCCGGGCGCGACCAGCGCGGCCTCGACCAGGCGGGCCAGGTCGTCGGGTGAGATCCAGGTGGCCAGGCCGCGGGTGTCGAGCGGGCCGTCGTTGCAGGTGCCGAGCCGGACGACGGTGATGTTCATGCCGAAGCGGTCGTGGTACAGCCCGGCCAGGGCCTCCATGACGACCTTGCTGACACCGTAGAAGGTGTCGGGGCGGGGGAAGGCGTAGTCCGGCAGGTCCTCGCCGCCCGCCGGCCTGGTGTGGAAGCCCGCCGCGTGGTGGCTGCCCATGAGGACGAGCTGGCGTACGCCCGCCTCGCGCGCGGCCTCCAGCAGCACCTGCGTGCCGTCGATGTTGGCCCGGACGATGTCGGCCCAGGGGTGCTCGCGGCTCTGCCCGCCCAGGTGGAGCACCGCGTCCACGCCCTTGACGGCCTCGGCCATGGCGGCCGGGTCGGCGAGGTCGGCGACGACCTGCTCCTCCCCCGGGCCGGGCTCGACCGGCTGGAGATCGGAGAGCCGCAGGATGCGACCCTCGCGGGCGAGCCGCGGGCGGAGCAGCGTGCCGACTTTCCCCGCGGCACCGGTCATGAGAATGCGCATGTCTTCATGGTGTACACGATTCTGACCCAAATTCACATACTTGAATATTGACCGTGAAGCATGCGCTAGTTACGTTCACAGCCACGAGTTCAAGTCTTCGACTCATGTCCACGTATGTGAACGGGAGGCGGTCTGATGTCACGTCGTCTGCTGGGGGTCGCGGTCGCCGCGGCCCTCGCCGCAACGGTGACCGGCTGCGGCTCCGGGGGATCGAGTTCAACCGACGACACTCTGGAGATCTGGATCCGGCAGGCGCCCGATTCCGACTCCGCCAAGACGGCGCAGAAACTCGCCGACGCATTCACCAGGTCCAGCGGGGTGAAGACCAAGGTCGTCGCGCTTTTCGACGACTTCGAGACCAAACTCAACCAGCAGGCCGCGCAGCGCCAGCTTCCCGACATCGTCATCAACGACACCGCGCAACTCGGCAACATGCACAGCCAGGGCTGGCTCCAGGAGGTCGACAAGGCGGGTCTGGCCGGCTCCGGCGACCTCGTCGACCGGGCCTGGCAGGCCGCCGCGGGAAGCGACGGCAAGTTCTACGCCGCGCCCTTCTCCGCGCAGGCGTTCGCGCTGATCGTCCGCAAGGACTGGCGCGAGAAGGTCGGCATGGAGCCGCCCACGACCTGGGAGGACCTGACCAAGCTGGCCGTCGCCTTCACCGAGAAGGACCCCGACGGCAACGGCCAGAAGGACACCAGCGGCTTCGTCGCCCCCGCTGGCACCAAGCGCGGCTACGCCTCCTGGTACGCCTCCTCCCTCATCTACGCCAACGGCGCCGACTTCCTCAAGGCCAACGGCCCCGGCAAGTACGTCGCCACCGCGAACGACCCCAGGTTCGTGGAGGCCGTCCAGTACCTCCAGGACCAGTTCTGCAGGACGAAGACGGTCAACCCCGGCGCGGTCAGCAACGACACGACCGTCACCCACGAGGTGTTCGAGAAGGGCCAGGGCGGCATCTACCTCGTCGGCCCGTACGTGCTCGCGCGCTTCGTCAAGAGCGTCGGCACCGACAAGATCGAGGTCCTGCCCGTGCCCAAGGGCCCCTCCGGCGGCCCCGGCACCCTCGGCGAGGGCGAGAACGTCTACCTCATGGCCGGCTCGCAGCTGCAGGACGCGCAGAAGAAGTTCGCCGAGTTCGCGATCTCCGCCGAGGGCCAGCGGATCGGCATGAACAAGGACGCCAACGGCGCCATCGTCCGCCTGCCGGTCAACAGGACCGTGGACATGGCCGCCGAACGCCAGGACCCGCGCTGGAAGGTCTTCCAGGAGTCCTACGACTTCGCGGTCTACGCGCCGCCGGTGCCGAACTGGGCGCCGATCCGGCAGACCTCCGCCGACGCCATCAACACCGTCTGGGCCGACTGCTCGGCGGACGTCAAGACGGCCATGGAGGGGCTGAACACCAAGCTCACCCAGGAACTCCAGAGCCAGAAAGCGTCATGACCTCGACCGTGACCCGGACGGGAGCCGCCACCGCGCCCCCTCGCCGCCGCGCCCAGCGGGCGCGGTGGCGGGGGCCGCTGGTCGCCTGGCTGTTCCTGGCGCCCGCGCTGCTGCTCTTCCTGTACTTCAAGTTCATCCCCATGGTCGTGGGACTGTGGAAGAGCCTGTTCAAGGTCCAGACGTTCCTCGGGGACGAATGGGTCGGTCTCGACAACTACCGCACGATCATCACCGACGACCTGTTCGCCGCGGCCATCTGGCACAGCGTGGTGCTGGCGCTCGGCACCACGATCGGCTCCCTCGTGCTGGGGCTCGGGCTGGCGCTGCTCGTCGAGGGGCCGGCGCGCTACCTGTGGTTCGTCAGGACGGCGGCGTTCCTGCCGGTCGTGACGACGATGGCGGCGGTGGCCGAGGTGTGGCGGATCATGTTCCATCCGGCCGACAACGGGATGCTCAACGTGATCATCGGCTGGGCGGGCGTCGATCCGCAGCCCTGGCTGGCCAGCGAGCACTCCTCGCTCTGGTCGATCATGCTCATGAGCGTCTGGCGCGGCACCCCGTACGACATGATGATCTTCCTGGCCGGGCTGGTCGGCGTGGACCGCACGCTCTACGAGGCGGCGGCCGTGGACGGGGCCTCCACTTGGCGGCGGCTGCGGCACATCACGCTGCCCGCGCTGCGCCCGGTGTTCTGGATCCTGTTCACGCTCGCGGCCATCCGCGGGCTGCGCGTCTTCGTCGAGGTCTACGTGCTCACCAACGGCGGGCCGAACAACTCCTCCGAGGTGCTGATGACGCTCATCTACAAGCTCGGCTTCCAGAAGAACGAGCTGGGCGTCGCCTCGGCCGGCGGGATCGTGCTGTTCCTGGCCACGCTCGTGCTCACGGTGATCGTGCAGCTGATGCGCAGGAGGCAGGCGTCATGAGGTTCGACAGCGCACTGGGGCTGGAGTCGCGCAAGGGGCCGCTCGCCGTCGCCGCCCGTTTCGTCGTCTACGGGCTCATGGTCGTGGCCTTCACGGGGCCGCTCGTGGGGCTGCTGGTCAGCGCGTTCAGCAAGACCCTCGATCCCACCTCGTTCACCCTCTGGCCGGACGAGTTCACGCTGGAGAACTTCATCCAGGCCGGGGACAAGAACGTCTACCTCTACCTGCTGAACTCGTTCGTGGTCGTCGGCTTCGGGCTGCTGCTGCAGATGCTGGTGAGCGTCTTCGCGGCGTACGCGCTGGCCCGCAAGAAGTTCCGCGGCATGACGGTCGTGATGCTGCTCATGCTGGCCACGATGATGCTGCCCGAGGAGATCATCGCGATCCCGCTCTCGCTCGTCCTCGCCGACCTGCCGGTGCTGCACCTCAACCTCATCGGCACCTACGCGGGGATGATCCTGCCCGTCGGCGCCTGGGGGTTCTCGATCCTGGTCATGACCGAGTTCATGAAGGAGGTGCCGGTCGAGCTGGAGGAGGCCGCGCGCATCGACGGGGCGGGCGAGCTGCGCATCTTCGCCACGATCATCGTGCCGCTGTGCCGGCCGGCGCTCGGCGTGATCGGCGTCTTCGGGTTCACCATGATCTGGGACCAGTATCTGCTGCCGCTGATCGTCGCGACCGAGTCGACCATGTGGACGCTGCCCATCGCGCTGCGCTCGCTCCGCTCGGACGAGGAGGTCGGCATCGGCGTGCTGCTCGCGGCCTCGCTGCTGGCGCTGCTGCCGTCGATCATCGCGTTCCTGGCCTTCCAGCGGCAGTTCATGCGCGGCCTCACCAGCGGGGCGGTCAAGGGATAGCGTCCACGTATCTGGACGCTATCCCATATGCTGGATGTGTCGGCATTGTGGAGTGAGATGGGACGAGTATGGAGCCCCAGCTGGTCAAGTCCGCCGAGCGGACCGTACGCATCCTCGAAGCGCTGGCGGAGTCGCACGACACCCTGACGCTGTCGGAGCTCCAGCAACGCACCGGATTCCCGCGCAGCAGCCTGCACGCCCTCATGCGCACGCTGGTCGAGCTCAACTGGGTCGAGACCGACTCGGCCCGCTCGGCGTTCGGGATCGGGCCGCACGCGCTGCTCACCGGGACGGCGTACCTCGACAAGGATCCCGCGCTCCCCTACGCGCAGGAAACCCTGGAGGACCTGCGGGACGAGATCGGGCAGACCGTGCACTTCGCCCGCCGGGACGGCGCGCACGTGCTCTACCTGGCCACCAGGGAGTCGCGCGAGGCCGCGCACGTCATCCCCAGGGTGGGCCGGCGGCTGCCCGCCCACGTCACCGCGCTCGGCCAGGTCCTGCTCGCCCAGCTCACCGACGACGAGGTCGTGGCCCTGCTCCCCGACCCCCTCCAGGGACTCACCGAGCACTCCATCACCGACCTGGGCAAACTGACCGGCGAGCTGGACCAGGTGCGCACCCGGGGCTGGGCCTGCGAACGCGAACAGGGCACGCCCGGCGTCGCCTGCGTGGCCGTGGCAGTCGACTACCGCATTCCGGCCACGGACGCGATCAGCTGCTCGATGCCCGCCGCCCTGCCGCCCGCCGACGTCGAACGGGTCACCGAAGCGGTGATCAAGCACACCCGCAAGCTCGCTGCCACCCTCCGCCGGGAGGGCATCCGCTAGGAAAGGACCGTTGATGCGGCTAGATGGCGTTCTCTTCTTTCCGGTGACCCCGTTCGACGCCGCCGGCGACCTCGCGGAGGCGGTGCTCGCCCGGCATGTCGCCGACGGGGTCGCGGCCGGGGCTGGAGGGGTGTTCACCGCGTGCGGCACCGGCGAGTTCAACGCCCTCGACCTCGGCGAGTACGGGCGGGCCATCACCGCCGCCGTCAGCGCCACCAGGGGGCGGGTGCCCGTACTCGGCGGGGCCGGCGGCACGCTCCCCGCCGCCCGCGCCGTCGCCCGCGAGGCCGCCGCGCGCGGCGCCGACGGGCTGCTGCTCATGCCCCCCTACCTCGTCAACGCCCCCGCCGCCGGCCTGGTCCGGTACGTCCGCGACGTGGCCGCCGCCACCGAGCTGCCGGTGATCATCTACCAGCGGGGCAACGCCCGCTTCACCCCCGAGGCCGTGGCCGAACTCGCCCAGATGCCGAACATCATCGGCTTCAAGGACGGCCTGGGCGACCTCGACCTGCTCCAGCGGATCATCCTGCGGGTGCGGGAGGCCGGCCACCGGGACTTCACCTTCTTCAACGGGCTGCCGACCGCCGAGTTCACCATGCCCGCCTACCGGGGGCTCGGGGTGACGCTGTACTCCAGCGCGGTGTTCGCGTTCGCACCCGAGATCGCGATCGCTTTCCACAAGGCGTTGACCGCCGGGGACGAGGCGCTGGTGCGGTGCCTGCTGACCGGGTTCTACCTGCCGCTGGTGGAGCTGCGCGACCTGGTGCCCGGGTATGCGGTGTCGCTGGTGAAGGCGGGGGTGCGACT
The DNA here is from genome assembly GCF_036289125.1 of Nonomuraea sp. LP-02. Lineage (NCBI taxonomy): Bacteria > Bacillati > Actinomycetota > Actinomycetes > Streptosporangiales > Streptosporangiaceae > Nonomuraea > Nonomuraea sp. LP-02. The sequence continues at coordinate 4,286,885 of NZ_JAXCLK010000001.1, forward strand.
GCGCGGGCTGGAGGTCGGCGGGGTGCGGGCGCCGCTGGTGGATCCGTCGGTGGAGCATGTGGAACGGCTGGAGCGGATCGTGGCGACGGGACTGGAGCTAGCAGGCGCCTGACCCAGCCCCTTCAAGCACCTCCCCTTTTGCCCGGCCTCCCCCTTCGCCCCGCCTCCCCCTTCAAGCACCTCCCCCTTTGCCCCGGCTCCCCTTTCACGCCATCTCCGCCGACACCCCTCCCAGCACCCTCTTCCCCACCGTCCCGGTTCCCCCGGCCTTTTCTCCAGCGACCGGCGCGCAACCACCGCCGGCCGTACAGGGGTCAGCCATCAGCGGGCAGATCGGCGGGCAGCCATCAGCCGCCGAGCTGCAACCGCCCATCCACCCGCCGCGGGATCCCGAGCGGGTTGCCGTCCTTCAGCTCATCCGGCAGCAACGCCTCCGGCCAGTCCTGGTACGCCGTCGGCGCCAGCCACCGCTCGATCGCCGTGGCCCCGACGGAGGTGGACGCCGTGGTGGCCGACGGCCAGGGCCCGCCATGGTGCATCGCCCAGCACACCGCGACCCCCGTCGGCCAGCCGTTCCATATGAGCCGCCCCGCCTTGCGCCCGAGCACCTCAACGACCTCACCGGCCTCATCGGGATCGGTCCCGTGGACGGTGGCCGTGAGCGACCCGTCCAGCCGCTCGAGCACCGCCCGCAGCTCCCCCACCTCGCGGTACGTCACCACGATCGACGCCGGCCCGAAGCACTCCTCCCCGATCTCCGGCAGCTTCTCCGCGAAGGTGGCCAGGTCAGCGGTGAACACCTTCGGGGTCACCGCCCAGCTCCCCTCCCCGGCCTTGCCCTCGGCCAGCAGTTGCAGCTCGCCGAGCCGTTGGACGCCGCCCAGGTAACCGTCCCTGATCCGCTCGGCCAGCATCGGCCCGCCGCTCGTCCCCTCGACCGCCTCCACGAGCGCCTTGCGCAGCTCGTCGCCCTCGGGGACGAACATCAGCCCCGGGTTCGTACAGAACTGCCCGACCCCCAGCGTCAGCGACCCCGCGAACCCGGCCGCCACCTTGTCCACGGGCGCGGACGGCAGCACGACCACCGGGTTGACGCTCCCGAGCTCACCGTAGAACGGGATCGGCGTCTCCCGTTCGTCGATCAGCTGCTGGATCGCCTTGCCCCCGGCCACCGACCCGGTGAACCCGGCCGCCACCACCAGCGGATGCTGGACCAGGTCCGCCCCGGCGCCCATGCCCTGGACCAGCCCCAGCAGATCCGGGTACGGCAGCGCCTCCCGCACGATCTTCGCCACGCGCTCGGAGGTGTTGGGGTGCCCCGGGTGCGCCTTGACGACCACCGCGCATCCGGCCGCCAGCGCCGAGGCGGTGTCGCCCCCGGCCACCGAGAACGCGAACGGGAAGTTGCTCGCCGCGAACACCGCCACCACGCCCGGCAGCGCGTGCTTCATCCGCCGTACGTCCGGCCGCGGCGGGGTCAGGGACCCGTCGGCGTGATCGATGATCGCCTCCAGGTAACCGCCATCCCTGATCACCTCGGCGAAAAGCCGGAACTGCCCCGCCGTCCGCGCGACCTCGCCGCGCAGGCGTACTTCGCCGAGGGCGGTCTCCTGGTCGGCGAGCTGCCACAGCTCGTCCACGTGCGCGGCGAGGGCGTCGGCGACGGCCTCCAGCGCCTGCGCCCGCTCGGCCGCCGGGGTGGCCCGCCATGCCTGCCCTGCTGCCGCCGCGGCGGAAACGACCAAGTCGACCCCGGCGGTGTCGGTCTCTGGCAGGGCGTCGCCCACGGTCTGGCCGGTCCTGGGGTCGTGTCCGTAGATCATCGAATGGCCCTTCGGAGTCTTGACACTTCTTCAGCCCGATTCTTACAGTTCTGGATACTTGTCCACAAATCTGTCTCTTGTTCACATATATGGACGGCGGTCGAGATGATCATCAGGGAGATCCACGTCACCCCAGTCGCATTCCGGGATCCACCCCTCCTCAACGCCGCCGGGGTCCACGAACCATGGGCCCTCCGTACCATTGTCGAGGTCGTCACGGACGAGGGACTGACCGGGCTGGGCGAGACCTACGGCGACCTCGGCCACCTCGGCAAGGTGCGCGAGTGCGCGCAGGCCCTGGTCGGACTGGACGTCCACGCCATGAACGAGATGTACGCCCGCGTGGCCGCCACCGTCGGCGACGTGGTCACCGACCTGCACGGCCTGACCGGCGCCGCGACCAAGGAGAAGAGCGTCGACAGGGTCTTCGCCGCCTTCGAGGTGGCCTGCCTGGACATTCGCGGCAAGGCGGCGGGGGTGCCCGTCGTCGACCTGCTCGGCGGCCGCGTCCGCGACGCCGTCGAGTACAGCGCGTACCTGTTCTACAAGTGGGCCGGCCACCCCGGCGACGAGCCGGACCGCTTCGGCGCCGCGCTGGACCCGGCGGGCGTCGTCGAGCAGGCCGCCCTCCTCATCAAGGAGTACGGCTTCAAGTCGATCAAACTCAAGGGCGGCGTCTACCCGCCGGACGAGGAGATCGCCGCGATCAGAGCCCTGCACGAGGCGTTCCCCGGCGTGCCGCTCCGCCTCGACCCGAACGCCGCCTGGACCGTCGCGACCTCCATCCGCGTCGGCCGCGAACTCGACGGCCTGCTCCAGTACCTGGAGGACCCCACTCCCGACATCTCCGGCATGGCCGAGGTCGCCGCCTCCGTCCCCATGCCCCTCGCCACGAACATGTGCGTCGTCACCCCCGACCACCTGCCCCCCGCCATCGCCGCCGGCGCGATCGGCGTACTCCTGCTGGACCACCACTACTGGGGCGGTCTCGTCCGCTCCTCCCACGTCGCCAGCCTGTGCGAGACGTTCGGCCTGTCGCTGTCCATGCATTCCAACTCCCATCTCGGCATCAGCCTGGCCGCCATGACCCACCTCGCCGCCGCCACGCCGAACCTCACGTTCGCCTGCGACACCCACACCCCCTGGCAGGACGGCCAGGACGTGATCGCACCCGGCGCGCTCCGCTTCGCCGACGGCGCCGTCCCCGTTCCCACCGGCCCCGGCCTGGGCGTGGAACTCGACCGGGACGCGCTGGCCCGCATGCACGAGCAGTACGAGAAGTGCGGCGTCGTGGCACGGGACGACACGACGTACATGAAACGCTTCGACCCAACCTTCTCCGCCACCCGCCCCCGCTGGTAGCCCCTCGTCCTCCCGCTCCCACTCAACTCGGGCCCCGCCGCCACTCCCCAAACCCCCTCCCCCGCCTCCAACCCTCAAACCACCCGCCCCGAAACGCCCAGTCCCCACCGCCTTTTCTACTCATCCAGCACCAAACGATCACCTCATCACAGCTGCCCATGACAGCAGCCCCCCACCTGCCGCCCCGAGACCGGCAGCACCACCAGAGCAGGCCACCACAGTGGTCAGCACACTCATCCCATTACGACGACCCCACAACAGCGGCCTCGCGCCGCTTCAACAGCAGCACCACAGCAGCCGAGCGCCCCTTCAACGGCAGCACCACAACCGCCCGGCCACCGTCCCACCCCAATACAGCCGCCCATCGCGCCGCCCAACCAAGGCCGCCCCCAGCACACCGCCACCCACAACCGCCCAGCACACCGCCCACCCACAACCGCCCAGCACGCCGCCCACAACCGCCCAGCAGAGCGCCCCGCACAACCGCGCTCCACAGCCGCCAGCACGCCGTCTCCGCACACCCGCACCCCACAGCCGCCCAGCACGCCATTTCCGCACAACCGCGCTCCACAGGCCCCGGCACACCGCCCCGCGCAGCCGCCCATCAGGACCGCGCACAACCCCCAGCATGGCCGCCCTCCCAGGCCCTACCTGGGCCTGGGCCGCTCCCCCACAGACCAAGCCAGGCCGGGCCAGATCGGGCCAGGCCGGGCCAAGCCGGCAAAGCCAAGTAGTCACCCCGCAACAGCCGCCTCATCCTTCAGGAGCCGAGTGGGTCCCATGAACATCGCTTACGTCTACCCCTGGGACGTGGTCGGCGACCCGTCCGCACCCGACCGCCTCGCCGCGCTCGGTGTGGACGCGATCGCCCTGGCCGCCAGCTACCACTCAACCCGGGCCGCCACCCCGTACCACCCGTCACACCGCGTCCTGGACGCCCCGTACCCCGCCTTCTACCTCCCGGTACGCCCCTCCGCCTGGTCCCGTCTGCTCCCGGCGTCCCCGACGTGGACACCGGCCGACGCCTTCCTGCAGGCGAGGGACGCCCTCAAAGCGGTCGGCCTCCAGGTTCACGCCTGGACGGTCCTGACCCACAACTCCCGCCTGGGCGCCGCGAACCCCGACCTGATCGTCCGGAACGCCTTCGGCGACCCGTACCCGTACGCACTGTGCCCCGCCCACGACGACGTCCTCGATTACTGCGACCACCTCGTCAGGGAGATCCTCACACTCGCCGCGCCTGACGGCTTGATCCTGGAGGCCTGCGGGCCGATGGGCTTCAGCCACCAGAGCGTCCACGAAAAGACGCTCGGCGCCGACTGGACCGCCGTGGACTCCGACCTGCTCTCCCTCTGCTTCTGCGCATCCTGCGCCCCTCGCTATCCGGAGCCCACCGGGGCGAGAGTACGCGCAGCCCTCGACCGTACCCTCCCGACCTCCGACTTCCTGACCGTGGAAGAAGCCCTCGGCCCCCTCGCCGACGAGGTACGCACCACCCGCGTCGCCCTCTCCACGACTCTGCGCCGGCGCCTCCTGACAACCATCCGCGAAATCGCCCCGAACATCCCCATCGCCCTGCACGCCAACCCGGACCCCTGGGCAACCGGCGCCTTCGCCGCTCTCCCGTCAGGCGACCCTGCCGCCGACGTCCTGATAGCCAGTTGCTGGGGCGATCCCAGTCAGGACGCGCCCCGCCTGACTCACCTGACCACCCTGACCACGCCAACCCAGCGCGTAGGCGCCTACGTCCTCGCGCTCCCCCCGCGCCCAGCGGACGCATCGATCCTGGCGGACCACATCAGAACGTACGCCAAGGCCGGCGCCTCCGACTTCCACCTGTACCACGCAGGCCTGGCCTCCCCCACCCGTCTGGAAGCCCTGACCGAAGCCCTACGCCAGTTCGCCTAACCCGATCCAAGGCGCCACTCCCCTAGATACACCACAACCACACCAGCGGCGGCCTCCGAAGGCAGACCAGAACACGCAACCCACCACCAACAGAACAGCCCTGCGCTAGCGACAGCCCATCAGATCAGGGATCCACTCACCGAGCCGCACGCCCCGCCACCAACCCGGCACCCCCATGGAAAGGCGGCGCCCCCTCAAGCCCTGCACTCCCTCAAAGCCCTGCAACCATCAGAGCCCAATGCCCACTGGCGAGGCCGTTTCCCGCGGGGGCCGTGTAACTCAACCCCGCCTCCCAGCCCTTGTCGACCACAGCCCCGTCATCCTCAACTCTGCGCCCGTTGGGCCCCACTCCCCTAACTGAGCCCTGCGTCCGCTCCGCCAAAGCACGCACCAGTTGCCATGCACCCGTTTCGCTCACCTAATGCCAGCTTCACCCCTCTCAGCCGCTTATCCCCGTTCGCCAGCCTTGCAGGGCGAGGCCGACGGCACCCCGATCCGCGACCTCTTCCGGGACGACCCCATCGAGTTCGCCGAGGCGTTCATGGCCAACTACCCCCTCGGCCAGTACCGCACCTGCGAGCGCGCCCGCTTCACCAGCGCCGTCGCTCGCGCCGCCGGACCCCGACTCCGACCCCATTCCCGCTGACATGCAGCTCGACTTAGGCCACTGCCATCATCTGCTGGCGCCGCCTCGTTCGCTGGTGACTCTGTTAGAAGCTCTTTAGACCCAGCCGAGCCCAGCCCCAGGTCAGCTCAGCACCAGGTCAGCCCGGCGCCAGGCCAGCCCAGCACCAGGCCAGCTCAGCCCCGATACCGACATCGACTCCATCTCCCGGTCCCGCAGCCACCCCACCGCCAGCGCACACGAGGCCCCAGCAACCATCTCGGCGCTCTCCACAGGCCCGCCCATCGCACCCTGCGCGAGCCAGACCACCAGCTCAACCACCAGCACTCAGCGATTACGCCGAACGATGGAAGCGTTGAGAGCCGTCGCGAACAGAGTCCACGCCGCATAGGGCAACAGGACAGTCCCTGCCACGCGATCGACCTTCATGGCCTGCCGGACGAGCATGACATTCGAGACGTTGAGCGCCGCGATCTCGGCCAACGCCCATCGAGGCGAACGCGCCCGGAAGAAGAGCGCAGACCACGTCGCGTTGAGTGCCAGATTTCCAGCCAGAGCCCGCTCGACGGCCTTCTGCTGCTGCCCGTCCCCCTGAGACAGCGCCCGCGCGCCCCCGAACGCGATGAGCGCGTAGAGCGGCGTCCACATCAATGGAAACACCTGCGCCGGCGGCTGCCAGCCAGGTTTCCGCAACCGTCGATACCAACGAGTACGAGGATTCGTTCCGATTGATCCCACGACCGCTGTTACAGCGCTGGCCACACCAGTCCGCAGCAGCGCCTTCTTCATTGTCATCGCCATAGCAGACGCCCCTGCCCCATACGACCAGACTAAGCAGCATCACCCGAATAGACCGAGTATGACCAGATCCAATCGGCACATATCCACAGATACCAAAAGCGCCGAACCTAACCGTATTCATCTGCGACTACACGCCTACGCCAAGCCGAGAGAATATTAGACCTTACTGACAACCCGAGAACTTTTCAGCGCCACTCAATTATGCGTCAGAAATACCGACCAGCATCCGCCGCAGACCGAACCAGCCAACGAACGCGCCAAGGGCCACCACGAGAGCTAAGCATCGCTATACATCACCAAAACCATGAGCCACGGATTCCATCACACAGCGATGCAATCTCCGCCACGACGACAACCGCCCTACCGCAACCCCTCGCGCCGGCCCGGCTCCCATCTCCCGCATCCGCAGCCAACCCCGGCGAACGCGTTCACCAAGCCTCTACACTCACACTCCGCACATAACAGACAAAACGGCCACGACTCAGATGTCCTCAGGGGCAGTTTTCTTCCCCCCGAAACTCCGACCAAATCGGACATGCTGGGGCTCCGGGATGAACGGCTCAACACGCAGAAGTACAAACCCACTCCCGCCGTCGATCGCCCGTGCCACAGCACCCCCAACTGCTTGCGACCATGGATAACAGCAAGCGAGACCCGGACATGAGAGGCCGGCGTCTCTCCCGACTACCGCAAAGGTAGGAATGCGTGGACGTGCAGACGGAGATCCTCGGTCTGAAACTGCGAGTTGAGGCTCTGGAGGCGTGCATGATCGCCGACACTGACCGCACGGCAACCGTGAGTATCATCACCGCCCTCCGAACGGACATCGCCGAACTCCGAGCCGACGTAGCCGAAGATTTCGCAGCGTGGGGCGACGAGGTGGCCGGCGTTCGCTGCCAGCTCAACGACTATCTCAAAACTTCGCACTCCGACCTCGTGCGAGCCCTCGACTCACTCCGCTGCGAGATGATCGACCTGGGCATCAGACTCGACCGCCTGTTGGAAAACGGCGACTCTTAATCGAAACCAGTGCCCCCGACCCCATCGGGGGCACATACTCGAAGCTCCATCACCCAATACAACAATAGGGATTTCTAAAGCCACAAAGCCACCAGCCCGACGAACTGCACCCAACGCCCAGTCTTACCACCGACAGCCAAGCACTACCGCCATACCTACCCCGCGGACCACACACGGCTTACTACTACGTACTTCCTACCGACCACCGACATGCCCCAGCAACGTCACCCCCTGCCACTCATGGCGCGGCAGAGACCAACCCACTCTCGTAGGCAGCAATCACCAATTGCGCACGATCCCGAGCCTCCAACTTGGCCAGCAGCCGGGTGATGTGCGTCTTCACCGTCGCCAAGCTCACTTGCAGATGCAGAGCGATCTCTCCGTTCGACAATCCACGCGCGATCAGCAAGAGCACCTCGCGCTCCCGCTCCGTGACCCCATCCAGCCCTTTCACCTGGGGAAACACCGGAGAACGAGCGAACTGCTCAATCAACCGCCGCGTGACCGTGGGAGCCAGCAGCGCTTCTCCGCCGGCCACAATTCGAATGGCAGCCAGCAGCTCGACGGGAGGCGTGTCCTTGAGCAAGAACCCGCTCGCCCCTGCACGCAGGGCATCGTAAACGTACGCATCCAAGTCGAACATGGTCACAACCAGGACCCGAGTGATATCTCTGATCTGTCGCGTGGCCTCGATACCGTCCATCTCCGGCATCCGTACGTCCATCAGCACCACGTCGGGCTTCTGCCTCAGGGCTACTGCGACCGCCTCCGCCCCAGTGGCCGCCTCTCCCACCACAGCGAGGTCCGGCTCGGAGTCGACCAGCACCTTGAAGCTGCCCCGTAGCAAGGCCTGATCGTCGGCAATGACCACTCGAATCACGTGACCTCCTCCCCGTACGGCAAGCGTGCGAATACCCGAAATCCTCGTCCAGGCAGACCTTCGGCCTCAAAGGCGCCGCCGTACATCATCACCCGCTCTCGCATACCGATCAGCCCATGACCGGCTCCCGCAGAGGGCAGCGTTCTCCTGCCTGGCCCGTCATCGACGACTTCGATCCTCACATCCCTTCCATCACCCAGAACGGAGACCCGGCACCGTGCCGGAGCGGCATGTTTGATGACGTTGGTGAGCGCCTCCTGCACGATCCGGTACACCGCCAACTCGATCCCTTCCGGCAATCGCGCTGCTGAAGACCCAGCGGCCGCGGACATGCCACCAATGCCCCCACCACCAACTCCGTGGTCACCAATGCCCCCGCCGCCAGACGCGTCACCACTAACAGCGGCACCACCAACAGCGACGCCATCAGCACCGGTGCCGAAAGTCGCGGGGCCAGAAGCCGCAGGGCGAACTGGTGCACCGTTCCCCCGCACACCCTCGGCCCGTCCACCGTCGACTCCAGCGCCGTCTCCACCTGCACCGTGAGCCGTAATGCCCTCAGTCACAGATCCATCAGCCGTGGCGCCGCTCATGCCGTTACCGCCCGTGCCGTTACCGCCCGTGCCCTTACCGCCCGTGCCCTTACCGCCCGTGCCGTTACCGTGCGTCCCGCCACGGTCGATGCCATCGATGCCGTTGCGCCGCTCGACGCCCCGGTCATCGTTATCTCGACCGGCAGCGTCTCGACCTGAGGCACCTCGAGCGTCAAGGTGCTCGCCACCGACGTGCTTTCCATCCGAATCATCCTGGTCTTCACCCCGGCTTCCCATCACGCCTCTCTTGCCAGTCGCAACGTGGAAGCGCGTCTCGAACTGCACCTCAATCCCTGCGGAACGAGCCTGTCGGACAAGACCGTCCAGCCCAGCAAGCCCAGGCGCCGGAGTCCGATCGGCCGCATCAGAAGTCGATCGCAACATCCCGAGCAGGTGCCGCATCTCGATCAAGGCGCCGCGGCTGGCGGTCTCGATCACGCGCAAGGCGTCCCGCGCTTCCTCCGGCCTGGTCGCGATCACGTGATTCGCCACCCCCGCCTTGACCGCGATCAAGCCGACGTTGTGCGTGACGACATCGTGAAGTTCTCGCGCGATGCGTAGCCGTTCCTGTGTCACCGCCTGCGCAGCCAACCGCTCGGCATTGCGCGCCGCGTACAGCCGGCGCTCGTACACGGCTCTGCCGATCGTCCAGGCGCCCCCTAGCGCCGCGATGCCCATCAACGGCTCGTCGAGGTTCACGACCCATGAGGGGACTGCCTGTGGCGTGCCCGCCACCACCAGCCCCGCGACGGTGAGCAGACTCAGCGACCCGATGGCCGAGACCGGCACCAGGCTGCCGGCTCGCTCGTTCAGCGCGACCACGTAGAGCGCGTACGCGGGCGCGAAGTAGGAGAACGTGACGGCGCCCGTGATCTGAGCTATAACCGCGAGCGCCAGCGTGAACAGGAAGACAGGCATCGGCCACACCCTCCGCAACGCCAAGGGCAGCCCGAGCCCGAGCGGCAGTGCGATCTTCGCCCACGGTGGAAGGTGCGCCGCAGCGGCCGCGGACGTGAGGAACACGAAGGCGATCACGATCCCCGCCACCAGGTCGAGCATGACCAACTGCCCGCGCCTCAGGCGTCTGGCGAAGAAGGGGCCGCGGTTCTTGCTACTCACCGTGTCGGAGGTCTCGTCCACGCGAGGAACCGTAGCCGCTGCGGCGGCGTGCGCACATCAACCCGGGGTCTGACCTTGAACTTCGGACCGTGGTCCGACGCGCTTGCCGTCCGCCTTCAGGCAAGCTTCACGCCGTGATCGAGCTTCAGCACCTCACCAAGCGCTATGGCGGCACTCTCGCCGTCGACGACCTGTCCTTCAACGTCGAACCCGGCCATGTGACCGGTTTCCTGGGCCCCAACGGCGCAGGCAAGTCGACGACGATGCGCCTGATATTGGGTCTGGACGCCCCCACTTCCGGACAGGCGCTGATCAACGGCCACCGCTACACCTCATTGCGCAAGCCGATGCACGAGGTCGGCGCTCTGCTGGACGCCGGCGCCGTGCACGGTGGCCGCAGTGCCTACAACCACCTGCTCGCCCTGGCCCGCACCAACGACATCGGTTCGGGGCGCGTTGCCCAGGTATTGGAGGAGGTAGGTCTGGCAGGTGTGGCGCGAAAACGCGTGGCCGGTTTCTCCCTCGGGATGAAGCAACGGCTGGGCATCGCCGCCGCGCTGCTGGGAGATCCCGGCGTGCTGATGTTCGACGAGCCGGTCAATGGCCTCGACCCTGACGGTGTGCGCTGGATCCGCGACCTCATGCGTTCCCTGGCCGCCGAGGGCCGGACAATCCTGCTGTCCAGCCATCTGATGAGCGAGATGGCCCTCACCGCCGAACGCATCGTCATCATCGGCCGAGGCCGGCTCATCGCTGAGGCCACGGTCGCCGACCTGACCACTCGCTATCCCTCCCTAGAGGATGCCTACATGGCCCTGACGGCCGACAGCGTCCAATACGGAGCAACCAGATGAAGGCCACCCTCTCCGCCGAGCGGCTCAAACCCCGTCCACAGCCTTTGCCCCTGTCAGGCCATAGGTAAGGCGGCCTTCACGGCGGTCCTTGCCGCGGCATGGACGTTGTACGTAAGCAACCCGGCCGACCGCCATAGGTCCCTGCACGCCCCCGCACCGGAACAGGGCTTCCTGCCACTCATCCAGATCAGCCAGGCGGTCCTGGGCGTGCTGGCCATGACCAGCGAGTACGCGGTCGCCATGATCCGCACCAGCCTCATCACAGTTTCGCACCGCAGGCCGCCCTCGCCGCCTATCCACCGCTGCCCTTGCCATCGGCCACCACCTGCTTCAGGAGAAGAGACGCATGATCCCCCCGAAAGACCGCCGCTCGGCCTTCTGTACAGCCGCAAACGGCTTCGAACACCGCACCCGTCCCGCCGCCTGCCAAGGAGCGGCGTCATGAGTGTCCTTGCCGCCGAATGGTTGAAAGTCCGCTCAGTCCGATCCACCTACGTGATCCTCGGCTTGAGCCTAGGGGCCATCCTCGTGGGCCTCGCGCTCGCGGTGATGGCCGCGGGGATGTACGACAGCGCGCCTGTGGACAAGCGCCCAGACGCGCGCATCGCGGATCTGGAGGAAGTCCTGGTGATCGTGCCTCAACTGTGCCTGGGCATCCTGGGCGCGTTGGCCGTGACCTCCGAGTACGCGACGGGGCTCATCAGAACGAGCCTCGCGATCGTCCCTCGACGTTGGCCGGTTCTCGGTGCCAAAGCGGCCACCGTCGGCGCAGTGGGCCTGATCATCGGTCCGATCGCTGTCTTCGGCACTTACGCCGTGTCCCGAGCGGTGCTTGGCGATCGGTTCTCCGGTGCGTACGCCGACCCGTTCATGGACAGGATGCCTATTCTGGCCGCTCTCAGCCTCACGGTTCCGGTGTTCGCACTGCTCGGGCTCGGTCTGGGTGCTCTGCTCCGCTCCACCGCCGGATCGATCGCGGTCATCGTCGGGCTCGTCTATGTGATCCCGATGATCATCGGCAACATCCCCGAGCCGTGGAGTGAAAGGCTCGGCTCGGTCATGATCGGCGCTCTCCCACGGCAGATCACCGGCGACGGCAATGCCTCCTCGGTGTTCGGCTCTCTCCTGTCACCCGCGACCGCCACCACAGTCCTGCTCGCCTATGCGGCCCTGCCCCTCCTCGCCGCCACTTGGGCGATTCGCCGAAGGGACGTCTGACCTGGTCCGGGCGACCCTTTGCAACACATCGAAGCGGGCGTCTGAGGTGGCGTCGAAGGGAGGTCTGCGTGCATCCGCCATCCTCGCGGCCGTGCCCGCTTCCCAGCGACATGCCCCGGGAAGCCAGGCCGTGCCGCCGTGCGTTGCCGGCTGCGGGCGCGGAGCTGTCCTCCCTATGCGAGACGGCGCATCGCCGCGTTCGGGGGGTTTGGCGCGGCCTTCAGCGTCTCCTCGGATTGCTGTGGACGGCTTGCGCCTGGCGGACACCACCGTTCGGAACCAACCAGACCCCTGATCAAGTGAACGTTTCGCAGTCTCTCCGTCAGCCGCGGTCACAGTGGCGTCGCCACAGGGTTCGGCGAAGGACTTGTCGATCGCGAGAGCATGAGCGACGGAGGAGGATTCAGCATGACGCTGAGGTTCTGCCGACGCTCTCGTACCGGGATGAAAACTCATCACTGGTCACGAACAGCAGCGCGATGGCATTGCCCGTTGAAAGCAGTACCGCGCCGTCGGCCCCAGGCAGCAGAACTGCGCTGCCCACCGCAGGTGATGGAGCCTCAGGTACGGTCGCCTGCGGCGCCTGCACAGGCGTGACCAGCTGCGGCAGAGCCACTGTGTCGTCCGCCGGCCTCGACGACACACCTCCACCGCGACTGGACGGCGGCGAGGACCTCTCCTCGATACGGCAAGAGCGAGCGACGTCAGTACGACAGAGGCGAATGTCGTCAGTGCGACAGATGCAAGTGGCCTCAGTGCAGCGGACGAGAGTGACGTCAGTGTGGCGAAGGCGAGAGGCGTCGGTACGGCAGACGAGAGTGACGTCTGCCGTACCGCCAGGATGGTCAGACTTCGACCACCACAGGAATGATCATCGGTCGGCGCCGGTAGGTGTCGCTCACCCAGCGTCCCACCGTACGCCGGACCACGCGGCGGATCTCCTGCATGTCCACCACGCCGTCGGCGGCCTTGTCCTCGAGTGCCCGCTCGATCTGCGGGATGAACTCGTCGAACTGCGCAGGATCGATACCCGAGCCGCGAGCGTGGATCTCGGGGCCGGCGGTGAGTTTGCCGGTGGCCGAGTCCACGACCACGACCACGGAGATGAATCCCTCGTCGCCGAGAATCCTGCGGTCCTTGAGCGAGGTGTCGGTGATCTCTCCCACGGAGGTGCCGTCCACGTACACGTAGCCGGCATGCACCGCGCCGGTGATCCTCGCCCTGCCGTCGACCAGGTCGACCACGACCCCGTCCTCGGCGATCACGATGTGGTCGTCGGGGACGCCGGTGAGGGCGGCCAGCTTGGCGTGAGCGCGCAGGTGGCGCCACTCCCCGTGCACGGGCATGAAGTTCGAGGGGCGGGTCAGGTTCAGCACGTACAGGAGCTCGCCGGCGGCCGCATGGCCGGAGACGTGCACCTTCGCGTTGCCCTTATGGATGACCCGGGCGCCCCACCTGGTCAGCCCGTTGATCACCTTGTTGACCGCCGTCTCGTTCCCGGGCACCAGCGACGAGGCCAGCAGCACGGTGTCACCTTGGGCGATACGGATCGGGTGATCGCGATTGGCCATCCGCGACAAAGCCGCCATGGGCTCGCCCTGCGAACCGGTGCAGATGAGCACCACGTCCTCCGGCGGCCACTCCTCGATGTCCCGGGAGTCGACGATCAGCTCCGGTGGCACCTTGAGGTAGCCGAGGTCGCGGGCCACGCCCATGTTGCGCACCATCGACCGGCCGACCAGGGCGACCTTGCGGCCGTGCTTGGCGGCGGCGTCCATGACCTGCTGGATGCGGTGCACGTGGGAAGCGAAGCTGGCGACGATGACCCGTTGCTCGGAGGTGCGGATCACCTCGTCGATGACCGGAGCGATCTCTCGCTCACTCGTGACGAATCCGGGCACCTCGGCATTGGTGGAGTCGGACATCAGCAGGTCGACGCCCTCGCTGCCGAGCCTGGCGAAGCCACCGAGGTCGGTGAGCCGGCCGTCGCTCGGCAACTGGTCCATACGGAAGTCACCGGTGTGCAGGACGATGCCGGCCGGCGTCCTGATCGCCACCGCCAGTGCGTCCGGGATCGAATGGTTGACCGCGAGGAACTCGCAGTCGAAAGGCCCGAAGACGTGCCGTTCGCCTTCGACGACCTCCAGTTTGTTCGGCTGGATCCGGTGCTCGCTGAGTTTGGCCTCGATCAGGGCCAAAGTGAGCTTGGAACCGATCAGAGGGATGTTGCGTCGTTCACGCAACAGGTACGGCACCGCCCCGATGTGGTCCTCGTGGGCGTGTGTCAGCACCATGGCCTCGATGTCGTCGAGGCGGTCCCTGATGTACTCGAAGTCGGGCAGGATGAGGTCGACACCCGGCTGGTCGGGTTCGGGGAACAAGACCCCGCAGTCGACGATCAGCAGGCGGCGGTCGTATTCGAATACGGCCATGTTTCTGCCGATCTCTCCCAGCCCGCCGAGCGCGACGATGCGCAGGCCGCCTTCAGGCAGCGTCGGCGGGGGGCCAAGCTCAGGATGCGGATGGCTCATGCATGGCCCCCACTATCAAATGGTCTGTACAAAACTGCCAGTTCCTCCCCGTTCCTATACGTCTGTCAACTTCACCCCGCCGGCCACCAGGCAAGCACGCAGCTCGGCGATTTGCTGTTCTGTGGCGTCCACGAGCGGCAGCCGCACCGGGCCCACCGGCACGCCGACCATGCTCAGTGCCGCCTTTGCCATGATCGCGCCACCCGCGCGCAGCATGATGCCGTCCACCACGGGCGCGACCTGGGTGTGAACGGCCAGCGCGCCGGTGATGTCACCGCTCTTGTGCAGGTGGATCATTCGTGCCAGCTCGGCACCCACCACGTGTCCCACCACGCTGACGAACCCGGCCGCGCCGAGCGAGAGCCAGGCGAGATTGAGCAGGTCGTCGCCGGAGTAGAAGGCGAGATCGGTCGCCGTCATCACCTGGCTGGCCGCGAACAGGTCGCCCTTGGCGTCCTTCACGGCCACGATGCGCTCGTGTTGCGCGAGCCGGATGAGTGTTTCTGTCTTGATCGGCACACCACTGCGGCCCGGGATGTCATAGAGCATCACGGGAAGGTCGGTCGCGTCGGCGACGGCGGTGAAGTGCCGGTAGAGCCCTTCCTGCGGAGGCTTGCTGTAGTACGGCGTCACCACGAGCAGCCCGTGCGCACCGGCGCGGGCTGCCTGTTTGGCAAGCTCGACGCTGTGGCGGGTGTCGTTCGTGCCCGCTCCCGCCACCACGGCCGCGCGGTCGCCGACCGCGTCGAGGACGGCGCTGACGATGCGCTGCTTCTCCTCGTCCGAGGTGGTGGGGGATTCCCCGGTCGTCCCGTTGACGATCAAACCGTCGTTGCGCTGCTCGTCCACCAGGTAGGTGGCAAGCCGACGCACAGCACCGTAATCGACTTCGCCGTCCGCGGTGAACGGCGTGACCATGGCGGTCAGCATGCGGCCGAAGGGCGCATCGGTGGTTCCAGTTGGCGATGCCATAGTGCGAACGCTACCTGGATTCGGAAATCCATTGGACGCCGCCACCCCGCTTTGCCTGCCTGGAACCGCTTTTTGCCCACTTTCGCGGGCATTTCAGCGGGCCCTCCCCCGAGGCTCGGCTCACAAACCACCTGGATCAGGCAATCCGCTCATGACAACGTACCAACCGGGTTATACCAACGGGTCGGTCCAGAGATCCCCGAAGCGCCGGTCGTCGGCCGCCTTGCCATGGAGGCGCGCCGCCGGCGCGGCGCGCCTATCTGGGCGGGCTGCACCGCGCGAGCCGCGCCGGGCCCCGCTGCGCCGCGGCCGGGCTGGGCTGGACTGGGCCGGGTCCAGCTGGGCGGGGCCAGGTGGGGCTGCACCGCGCCGGGACTGGGCGGGGCCGCGCTGCGCTGCGCCGCGGTTGGGCAGGGCTGGGCCGCGCTGGCCGGGCCGGGCGGTGACGTTGGTTTTGGTTTCGTGTGCGTTCCAGTGCAGGCCCGTTCCCGTACCCCTTCGATCATCCCCGGCAAGAGAGCCTGTCTCACGGCCCGGGCATCTCCGACCTGTGAATGGGTCCTGCAGGCAGCCGTCGGCATCAGTCGCCAGTTCGCCCGATGGGGGAGGAAATGGACCAGCCTCGCGAGACTCCTCGGCGATCGGCTCAGCTCCACCTTCCGGCCTGCCCCGAAGATCCCGAAGGCTGCCTTGGATGGTGTCCCCGATCCCGGCTTGCCCCTCGTCCGGCTTGCACCGCCCATACAGATGGGCGTCCGACCCGGACAGTCTCTCCTCGGCATCAGAGTCACCAAGAAGGCGTTACCCGGGCCGACCGTCACTGTCCCTGGCTTCACGGAGAGTCATATGGGTGCAGTTGGAGCAAATGGTGACAAATCGGTCGCCTTGGGCAAGGTTCCTCTCGGCCACGAGTCGAGTCCAGCGCTTGCCTCCTGCATACGGAGAGGGAGGACATGCCCGACCAGATCATTACCGCGAACTATTCGGCACGCACGGCCGCCAAGCCGGTCGTTGAGCAAGTCATCGCCGCATCCCACGAGGTCACAGCAGGCCACGCTGGTCAGCCCAACAGGGGGCAATGGAAGAGGCCGCCGATATGTGCTCGGGGGTACACACATCGACGACCTCTACCGGAGAATCGGGGGCCCTTACGACTGCGTTACAGAGTTTCTCCGATAATTTTCCGCCATCGCAAAGTTGGGGCTCCAGCAGCCTTCGATGACGGTCGGTTACCTGCCGAATACGGCAACATGGGGCATCGCCTCACACGAACCCCCCAGGGATGGACTAGTGGCCACCTCAGATCCGGTCTACCTGCGTGTCGTCGAAGACATTCGGCGACAGATCACCGACGGCACCCTTCCCCCCGGTGCGCCCATTCCGTCACGGGCGCAGCTGACCCGCAAATACGGGGTGGGCGAGACTGCCGCTCGCCATGCGCTGCGTGTGCTCGCGAGCGAGGGTCTCATCATCGGCCGCGTCGGCTCTGGCCATTACGTCAGGGAACGCCCCGTTCTGACCCCTCTCCACCGTTGGCGTTACCTCGATCATCCGGCCCCGATAGCGGCCGATCTGCAGTCTCAGGGCAGACGCGTGACCTGGGACTGGCACAGCGAACCGGCCGAGGCAGGGCCCGAGATCGCCCGCCGCCTCCGCATCAGGGAGACCACGACGCTGACCAAGACGCACTATGTCTTCCGCGGCGATGGAAGACCGCTCCAGATCGCCACCTCGTACGAACCGATGGACTTCGCACCGCATACCGAGGAGGAGCGGCGCAGCCTGTTCGCGAGGCTGTACGCACACGGCATCAAGGTCACCGAGGTCGTCGAGAGCGTCAGCACCCGCGTTCCCCGCCCAGCCGAAAGCGACGCACTCGACCTGTCGGCGGGGGTGCACGTGCTGCATGTGGAGCGTACGCATTGGGCGGGCGATCGTCCCGTTGAGACGAGCGACATCGTCATTCCCGGTGACCGGTTCCGGGTGACGTACAGCATGCCCGCTTAGGAGCTGCTCAGCCGACCCGGAAAGGCTCCGGGCGAGCCCCACCATTTCCTCGCCCGGAGCCTCCCACCATCCATACTCCGCATCAGTACGGTGAAGCCCAAGGCGAGCAAGACAGACATCACCCCCACCGCGCCCATTCATCGCCTGTGATGCCGCAGTGTCGAGGGACCCTCTTCGCCGGCGAGTGTCGGCGGCGTGGCACACCTGAACGTCTCATCTTTCCGCTGCAGACGCTTGAACAACACGCTGGCGGGATGCGCGGAGGCCGGGTGATCATGCCTCCGGGAGAGCGGCAAGCCACGGGATTGAAGCTGGCTGCGGTCACACCCTCCGCCCGCATCCAGAACGGGAAGAGGTCTGTCTTGTCCGGCCGCTTCGAGTTGCATGACCTGATCGAGGCGGACGGTCGGACGGCAAGCGCCTGATCGCGAGAAACCCAGGCAGGCGTTGAGACAGCAGCTAGGCTTCCGGTTGAGGCATCGGCTCTTGGTCGACTGCCGTCTCGTCGCGAGCCCTCACCCATGCGCGACCGTCCTGCGCCCGTCCATCGTGACCAGCGCCGTTTGGGATGAGAGAGCTTGCTGCTACACAACGCTCTGGTCGCTCTGATCCGAGCACACGACTTCGAGCTCCTCGCCGTAGACGAGATCGCCCTTAACCATGGACAGTTGGGCGCCTCGCAGGATATGGCGATAAATGCTTCCTTCCCAAAAGGCGCAGTGGCAGCGATCAGCCATATCTTGAGAGCATGCACCATTCTAAGGTGATTACACCGGAACAAGCAGTGCGTACTCTTTGCGAAGCTGGCTGATCTTTGGCCGCTTACGACCCAGCGGGCCGACATCTCTCCTGGTAGGCGATCTGTCGTATCCGACACATGCTGGTACTCCTATTGATGGGGCACAAATTGCACCAGACGGAGAAATCATCCGAACTCGTAGCAGCAGAAGCGGGCCGGGAATTGTCGGCCGTCGTTGATAGAACAGTCGCGGAGGTTGCCGATGCGTCTCAAAGACTTGTCCAAGCAAGACCGGCCCCGCGAACGCCTTATGTCCAGAGGTGCGAACGCCCTGGCAGACCGGGAGCTGCTCGCCGTGCTCCTCGGCTCCGGCTTCCGTGGCTCCAGCGCCCTGGATCTGGCCACACAAGTCATCGATCACTGTGGAGACCTGGACAGGCTGGGTCGTTCCGACCCGCATCGGCTCCTCACCGTACCGGGCATCGGCCCCGCCAAGGCGGCGAGAGTCGCGGCCGCCTTCCACCTCGCCCGGCGGGCCGAGGCCGAGCCCGAGCGCGAACGCATCACCAGCACCACCGAGCTGGCCGGCCATTGTGCCCCTCTCCTCCGCGGACACACACAGGAACGCCTGGTCATGGTCGTGTGTGACACGGGCGGACGGGTGCTGAAACGGTCAGTCGTCACCGAAGGCGGCGCCGATCACACGGCGATGCCGGTTCGCGAGGTGATCACCGAGGTGCTCACCACCGGCGGCGCGATGTTCGGCCTCGCACATAACCATCCAAGCGGTTCCCTGGACCCGAGCAGCGCCGATCTGGAGGCGACCGCCCGCCTCGTCGAGGCTGCCGAAACAGTCGGATTGCGGCTGCTCGACCACCTGATCATCACGGACACCGCTTGGCGGCGAATCCCCACGTAAATGCCGTCCACTCGCCCACGGAACGCCAAAGGGAATCATCTTGTGTATAGCGTCGAACAGCCGTTGTCCAAGCTCGGCCCATGAGAATCTAATGCCGCGGGTAGGCCGTTATGGACGTCAGCCGGCCAGTGCTCGTCGTGGGTGTGGTCCTCCGCCTCCTGGGGCGAGGGTCGTATCCATGCTTCCGCGCCGATCCCAGGCGAAGCGTTCTCGGTCGCGTCGATGGTTTTCTGACCGGGGCGTTCCGCCTGGGGTTGCGGTGCGAAGGCGCGCAGCGCGTGAAGGATGGTCGACTTCACGTGCGCCCGGCAGAGGTGCCCGTATTCCGGGTCCGCGGCTTCGGCTTGGAATACGGGCCCTCTGCCAACACCTATCGGTCAATGCCGGCAACAAAGAAAACAGTACGACCCCGGCCTCCGAGAGGGCGAAATCCATCTCGGCTACGTCGATCCTCACAGTCAGGACGGCCCGATACCGTCGGACCGGCACTGGGTGGAGTCTCGTGGCGGCTTGCTCTTCGATGACGTTCCGTGAGGGGAAGACGTGATCGTGAGTAGCGTCGACGAAGCTCCGCCGAGCATTGGGGTGGGCCAGGTATGTTTCCAGGCGGTCCCCAGCACTGCGGCTGAGCCGAGCCTCGCGGTCATGGGCACGGCCGACGGCAGGTGCGGTGCAGAGGGAACACCTGCCGTGTACGGGACAGGTGAGCGCAGTTCACCTGTCCGCTCAACGGGCGCGGTTGTACCCGCGGCCGTGGAACACGACATCGTGAGCACCTTGATATCCCTGAATACGGATGTCGTGTCAGACCCGGCTCGGCGGCGGCAGGGGAGCCGGGAAGCGGGGATTTCGTTCAAGACGACCCAGAAGTTCAATCAGGCAGGAACGTGGGTCGTTCGGGAAGCCCGGGTTCTTCACGGGCATAGTGGTTCACAGGGTACAGGGTGCGCACATGGGCGTCCCGAACGGCGGGGGTCATTTCGGTTCGGGCGTAGATAGTGCCGGCGCAAGATGCCGAGGCGGCGCAAGAGGTCGAGGCAAAGGTCGACGCATAGATTTCGGTACAGAGGTTCTCGGGACAAAAGGCTTTCGGTGCACAAGGCGTCAGTCGATACACAATGATCTGGTGTCGGGGCCGGGGCAATGAACTTTGGTGCGGGGAAAACTAGGTGATTCTGCCCTGCAGGAGTCTTATCCAGATCGTCGTTGCGGCGGCAGGTCTGAATCGAGGGCACTCATCGATCAGGGCACTTCCGTTGCCTCTGCGCGTCCTGCGGATGAAGAAGAGGCCGCCGGCTTGGCAGAGCTCGTAGGAGACGAGCTGACAGGTACATGTGTAGTCGCGCACGCGCACACGTTCCATGGGGGGACGAAGGGGCACCCACTGCAGAGAGCCGTGGCCGGGGTGAGGGCGCGGGACATGAGCGGCGAGACAAGTGACCCGCGGTGCGAGGGCGAGCTCGGTCATGAGCTAATGCTACGTCTAGTTGTATCTGCTCATGGATACGGTAAGAAGCTTCTGTCTAAACAGACAGCACGGTATGCCAGGTCTTGTACCTCTTCGCCTATGTTTCCTGTGTGCTCGACTACGACGGCGACACCCACATCTACCTTCAGATCGCCGACATCATCCGACGGCGTGTTGCCGGGCTCTCGTCCGGACATCCGGTGCCCAGCGAGGCCGACATCCAGCAGGAGTTCGGCGTGGCGAGGACCACGGCCAGGCGGGCGATTCACGTTCTGCGCGAAGAGGGGCTTGTCTATACCGTTCAGGGCGAAGGGGCATTCGTCGGCACACCCGACGAAGCTCCTCGCAAGAAGCGAAAAGTGCCGCTGTATCAGCAGATCGCCTCGGACATCGCGGAACAGATCAAGGCGGGTGAGTTCCGCCCACGGCGTCCCATCCCGGGCGAGGCCGCCTTGGTCGGCCAGTACGGTGTCGCGCGTGAGACGGTGCGACGGGCCATGGGGCTCCTGCGAGAGCAGGGCTGGATTTACACCGTTGCGCAGCGTGGCAGTTATGTCTCACCGAAAGAGTCGTGGCCCCAGGCTTGATCTCACTCAACTGCTTGTATCGAGACGTCTACGCTGGGAACGTGCTCGACCGTGACGGGCCTGTCCCGCTCTACATCCAGGTCGCCGAGATCATCGAGGAACAGATCGCCAGCGGTGAGTTGACGTACGGCGACGCCGTGCCGAGTGAGGCTGCCATGGAGGAGGAGTTCGAGATCGCGCGCACCACGGCACGCAACGTGGCGCGGGAACTTCGCAGGCGCCGGCTGGTCCACACCGTTCCAGGGGAGGGCACGTTCGTGGGGCCGCCCGGGGTGCCGTTGCGGAAGCGTTCGAGGGCCATCTACGTACGGATCGCGGACGAGATCGCGCTTCGGATTCGACGGGGTGAGCTGCGGCCCCATCGGGCCATTCCGAGCGAGGAGTCGTTGATGCGACGGCATGGGGTTGCCAAGGTCACCGCGCGTAAGGCTGTGGCGCGTTTGAGGGAGTGTGGCTGGGTGTTCACGGTGCCGCAGCACGGGACCTACGTTTCGGCTCGGGAAGAGTGGCCGGTCGAATAGTGCTGATCGTCTACCGCTGGTTCGTCGGTCCTGTTCGATGGCGCCGCAGGGGCGGCCGGCTTGACGACCGTTCATCAGGGCTGAGGCTCGCTCATCAGGGCTGGGGCTCGCTCGGCGGACGTCGTCGAGCGCGGACTGCGGGAGTGCCTGGCTGTCAGCTCTGTTCAACGGCCAGTTCGTCGGCGCGGGAAGGCATCATGCGGCGGGTTGGGTAGGGCCGCAGTCGGGCGCTCGGCTCTTCTCGACCGGATTTCGCTTGTCGAGGATCGGCTGCACTTCTGCGGGGCAGTGCGCTTCTCAGGGAGAGTGCGCTTCTCAGGGGAGAGTGCGGGCTGGCCTAGGAGGTTGTGGGGCGAGTTGAGGTTCGAGGGGCGCAGGGAGGGGCGGTAGACGCAGAGCGGGTCGGGGACGCAGAGACAGCGGGGCTCAGAGACAGCGGGGGACGCAAGGAGGGGCGGGGGTTCGTTCAGGCCGAGGTATAGGGCAGTCGCCAGTGCCAGCGCCGGTGGCGGTGACGGTGACGGTGTATGGGGCGGCGTTCGCTTCGACAGCGCGGTCGCTTCGGTGATGCGCTCCGCTGACACCCCGTATGCGCTGACCCCCACCCGTACTCGGTTCCGGCGGAGCGCCTGCTGCGGCGGGGTGCTCGTCTATGGGGTGTCGACGAGGTGGAAGCGTACGCAGACGACGATCGTGGTGTCATCGACTTCGAAGCCCTGCGACGCCCAGTAGTCGCGGTGAACCTCGCGCCAGTTCTCGATCGAGGTGAAGCCCTCGCCTTCCGCATGGGCGAAGTCCCAGGGGACCTCCGCGAACGGAACAAGGTTGACCCGGGTGACCTCCAGTTCGGCCGCCCGCTCCCCGGCGTCGGTCAGCAGGATCAGGCGTTCGCCGACGTGCTCGACCTCCTCGCCCTCGGCCTCGTAGTCCAGGGCGAGGAGGCCGGCCGTCGCGGTCTTGCGGCCGATCAGAGCCAGGTTGGTGAGCCGGGTACGCAGTTCGCCCGGAGTGCCGAGTTCGAGCGTCCGGAGCCCGTCGAATCGAGGCCACATGGGTAACACCGTACGGGACCGTACCGGTCAGAAGACCGGGATGATGTCCTCCGGGTCGAGGAAGTCGACCTCGACCCCTTCCAGGTCAAGTTCGGGAATGGCGGGAAAGGCGATGCCCCACCGCTCGACGATGGCGCGGACGTGGGCCATGGCGACGCGCCAGTTGTCCGCTTGCTCCTCGTACGACAGCACCCCCAGCCCCGCCTCCCTCGCGTAGTCCATGAGGACGCGGTGGTTGTGCAGGAAGTACGGCGGCAGCTCCCAGAAGCCCCCGGGCGGCTCCCAGAGGATCATGCTGAGGAAGACGAAGCCCGCCCGGAGCTGGCGCGTGATGAGGCTGCGCGTGTCGTCGGTGAGGCCGGGCCATTCGTTCTCCAGGATCGTCATGCAGATCTGGAGATGGCGGGACTCGTCGCGTCCGATGCGCTGGAACATCTCGCTGAAGACCGGGTGCTGCGTGCCCGACGACATGCCTCTGAACAGGGTCGAGGCGGCCATCTCGCCCATCATGAAGCTGGTGAACAGGACCGGCAGCGAGTACTTGCCGACGGCCGAGTTGTAGCCGTTCCAGTAGCGGCCGCCGTTGTGGTAGAGCCAGCCGATGTTGTTGTGGGCAGCGTGTTCCAGGTCGTCGGACGGGGTCCAGTCGAGGGGACCGCCGGGCCAGAGCTTGGCGATGGTGCGCTGGCAGCACTCCTCGTGGTTCATCTCGTCGCGGGTGATCGAGAAGAAGCACTTCCTGACGGGATCTTCCTCGTGCTTCTCGAAGGCGCTGATGGTGGCGCGGGCGAAGACGGCGGGCCCCGAGGCGTCGAAGTTGGCCAGGACGGCGAACCAGTACATGATCCCGAGGCGTTGCTCACGGGTGAAGTCCTCGGGCTTGAGCTGGTCCCAGGGCAGGTCGGCGGGGTTCCAGACCACGCGCTTGGACTTCTCGTAGATCGCGGCGAGTTTCTCCGTCTCGACGCGCCACTCCATGGGATAGATGTTGGGCTGCGGGATTTCCGGCGCGGGCCAGAAGCCGCCCTCCGGGATCGTGAGGTCCGCCATAATTTGTGACACCTCCTCCTCCAATCCTGCGCGGAGGCGTCACGGCTTTCAAGTACGGGCGCGCTGAGTGATGGCGACACAGACGAGTACGGCGAGCGCGGCGGCCACCGTCACCGGGCCGAACCGTTCGCCCATGAGGAACCACGCCCAGATCAGGGTGAGGAGCGGCTGCGTGAGCTGGGTCTGGCCGGCGCGGGCGATGCCGCCCTTGGCGAGGCCCGCGTACCAGGGGAAGAAACCGAGGAACATGGAGATGACCGCGACGTAGGCGAAACCGGCGAGCGCCCCGGGGGTGACGGTGACCGGCGTGAGCACGGTCAGCGCGGCCGTGACGGGGGCGGTGACGGGCAGGGACAGAACGAGGGCGTGGGAGATCACCTGCCAGCCGGGTGTGTCGCGGGCCAGCCGGCCGCCCTCGGTGTAGCCGATCGCGGCGGAGCCCAGCGCGGCCAGGAGGAGCAGGTCGGGCCAGGCCGCGGCTGCCGTACCTTCCTGCTGGAGGAGGGTGAAGGCGGTCACGGCGGCCGCGCCCGACAGGCAGGCCGCCCAGAACAGCGGACGCGGGCGTTCACCGGCGCGCAGTACGGCGCAGGCGGCGGTGGTGGCCGGGAGCAGCGCGGTGATCACGGCGGCATGGGACGTGCTGGAGCCCAGGGCCAGAGCCAGACCGCTGAAGACGGGGAAGCCGAAGACGACGCCGAGGGAGATCAGCGCGTACGGGCCCCAGAGGCGGCGCGGCGGGAGAAGGGGGCGGCGGGCGGCTCGCAGGCAGACGACGGCGAGCAGGCCGGCTACGGCGGCCCGGCCGATCGCCACCAGCCACGGGTTGAAGCCCTCCATGGCGTAGACGGTGCCGGGGAAGGAGCCGGAGAAGGCCAGCACGCCGAGAAAGGCGAGAAGGGTACCTCCGGTGCGGGCCCGACGAGCGTCCAAGGCCCGAGTGCCGAGGTCCTGATGAGGGTCCGGGTCTTGAGTGTCCAGGCTCTGAGGGTCCGGGCCCTGAGCGTCCAGGCCCTGAGCGTCCAGGCCCTGAGCGTCGGATCTCCGAACGCCGGGCCTTCCGGAGGCCTCGGCAGCGACGCGGGAGCCGCCTGAACCAGCGACCACCGACGCGGCCGACGCACCCCGCAGAACGGGCGCATCGGAGGAGACCGCTACTCCATCCTCAACAGTAGCGCTATCATCGTCTTTCATGACCAACGATAGCAGTATCGCCCATATCGCCGCGATACTGCGCGAAGAGGCCGCCCGCCTCGGCCCCGGTGCCCGCCTCCCCTCCAGCCGGGAGATCATGCGCACCCACAACGTCTCCCCCGTCACCGTCTCCCGCGCGATCGGCCAGCTGGCCGCCGAGGGCCGGGTGGTCACCAAACCGGGGAGCGGGGCCTTCGTCACCCACCCCCAGAAGCCGGCCGGCGGCCGGGAGTCGGCGGATCTCTCCTGGCAGACGGTCGCGCTCGGCGACCGCGTCGTGGACGAGGGTCCCGTCGCCGCGCTGCTGGCCGAGGCCCCCGACGGCGTGGTCCCGCTGACCGGCGGCTACCTGCCGCCCGGTCTGCGCCCCGACCGGCAGCTCGCGGCGGCCGCCGCGCGCGCCGTACGCCGTCCGGACGCGTGGGCCAAGCCGCCGCTCGCCGGTCTCGCCGAGCTGCGGCGCTGGTTCGCCGACCAGACGGGGGGCGATGTGACCGCGGCGGACGCGCTGGTCGTCAGCGGTGGCCAGGCCGCGCTCACGCACGCCTTCCGCGCGCTGGCGGCGCCGGGGACGCCGGTGCTGGTGGAGACGCCGACGTACCCAGGGGCGCTGGCCGCGGCGAAGGCGGCGGGGCTGCGGGCGACGGCCGTGCCCGTGGACGCGTCCGGCGTCCGTCCGGAGCTGCTGGCGGAGGCGTTCGCGGTGACCGGAGCCCGCGTCTTCTTCTGCCAGCCCACGCTGCACAACCCGACCGGCGCCATCCTCCCTCCCGAACGCCGCCGGCAGGTGCTGGAGGTGGCGCGGGCGGCGGGCGCGTTCGTGATCGAGGACGATTACGCCCATTACCTCACCGAGCAGCCCCCGCCGACACTGGCCGCGATGGACGAGCACGGCACGGTGGTCCATGTCCGGTCCCTGACGAAGATCCTCTCCCCCAGCATGCGGGTGGCCGCGGTGATCGCCCGGGGCCCGGCCGCGCATCGGCTGCGGGCCGGGCAGCTCGTGGAGTCGTTCTTCGTGGCCCGGCCGCTGCAGGAGACGGCGCTGGAGCTGGTGGGCTCGCCGGTCTGGCGGCGCCATCTGGCGGCCGTCCACGCCGAGCTGCGCGTACGCAGGGACGCTCTCGCCGCCGCGCTCGCCGCCCGCCTGCCGGAGGAGGCCGAGCTGCACCTGCTGCCCGCGGGCGGCATGCATCTGTGGCTGCGCCTGCCCGCCGGTCTGGACGAGGACGCCCTGGTGGAGGCCGCGCGGCGGCATGGTGTGCTGGTGAGCCCGGGGCGGATGTACTACCCGTCCGAGCCGCCGGGGCCGCGGCTCAGGGTGACGCATGCCGCCGCCGCCCACCTGGCGGAGCTGGACGAGGGGGTACGCCGCCTGGCCCGCGCGTTCCACGACCTCGCCCGCCCGGACGCATGACCCCGAGACCAAGCCCGGACGCATGACCCCAGGACCACGCCCGGACGTATGACCCCAGGACCTCGTACGGGGCGGAGGCGCGATCATGAGGTTCATGATCGGCCGCTAGAGTGGGGTCATGTCGTCCCCCGCGGAGCTCGTCCGAGACTTCGTGAACACCTACGACGTCGCAACCGACACCGACGAGCTGTCCTCCCCCGCCGAGCTGGCCGTCTGGCTGCGCGAGCGCGGCCTGACCGGCCCGCGCGAGCGCGCCACCGACGACGACCTGCACACCGCGCACGCCCTCCGCGAGGGCATGCGGGCGGCGCTGCGGCGCGAGCCGGCCACCCTGCCCGGCCTTCCGCTGCGGGTCAGGGTGGGGGCGAGTGGTGAGCCGGAGCTGGCGCCGGCCGGGGCGGGCGTCGCAGGCGGGCTGGCCGCGATCGCGGCCGCGACGCTCGGCGCCGCGTGGGACCGGCTGAAGGTGTGCGCGGAGGGAACGTGTCAGAGGGCGTTCATCGACTCGTCCAGAAACCGTTCCCGCTCGTGGTGTTCTATGCGTGTATGCGGCAACCGCACCAAGACACGGGCTTACCGGGCGAGGAAGCGGGGTTCGCGTCGTCTCCAAGCCTCAAACACCGATACGGTGTAACTCGTGCCTTGTGGCATGAACGGCAGGCGAAGGAGCGGGCCGAGATGGCAGACGTAGGCGTCCGGGCGGCCCGGCGCGAGGATGTGCTTCAGGTTGCGAATTGTCAGATTCGTGCCTGGCGCTACGGCTACCGGGACTTCCTCCCGGAAGGGCCGCTTGAGCAGATGACGGGCCCCGCGGCCGAGAAGATGTGGCTGCGCCAGTGGGACGAGGCGATCGTCGCCCCGCCCAGCCCCATGCACCGGGTGCTGGTCGCGGTGGAGACCATCCTCGACACCGAGGGCTTCCCCGCCCTGGGCGCGGGCGGCAGTGCCGCGCTCGTCACGCCGCGCGGCGGCGAGCGCGTGGTCGGCCTGGCCTCGCACGCCCCCGCCGAGGACCCCGACCTCGATCCCAGCGTCGTGGCCGAGATGCTGACGCTGCTGGTCGACCCCGACTTCGTCCGTCGCGGGCACGGCAGCCGGCTGCTCAACGCCACCGTCGACTACCTGCGCGAGGACGGCTTCCGGCAGATCGTCACCTGGGTGTTCGCCGACAACTACGCGGTGCTCGGCTTCCTGGAGTCGGCCGGCTGGGGCGAGGACATGGCGGAGCGCGTGCTCGACATGGGCCGTCCCATCCGCATGGTGAGGCTCACCACGGACATCAGTTAGGCAGAGGACGAGGCAGAGGACATGGCAACACCCGGCCAATGGATCGCCGGCGCCCGCCCCCGCACGCTCCCCAACGCCGTCGTCCCCGTCATGGTGGGCACCGGCGTGGCGATCGGTGAGGGCGGCTTCGTGTGGTGGCGAGCCGTGCTGGCGCTGCTGGTGGCGCTCGCTTTGCAGATCGGCGTCAACTACGCCAACGACTACAGCGACGGCATCCGCGGCACCGACGACCAGCGGGTCGGCCCGATGCGGCTCGTGGGCTCGCGCGCGGCCACCCCGCGCCAGGTGCTGACGGCCGCGCTGAGCTGCTTCGCCGTCGCCGCGGTGCTGGGGCTGGCGCTGGTCGTGGTCACGCGGGCCTGGTGGATCCTGCTGGTGGGCGCGGCCTGCATCGCCGCCGCCTGGTTCTACACCGGCGGCAAACGCCCGTACGGCTATCGCGGGCTGGGCGAGCTGGCCGTGTTCGTGTTCTTCGGCGTGGTGCCGGTGGTGGGCACGACGTACGTGCAGACCGAGTCGCTGAGCTGGGCGGCGCTGCTCGCGTCGATCCCGGTGGGCCTGCTGTCGTGCTCGATGCTCGTCGTCAACAACCTGCGCGACGTGGGCACCGACGGGCAGTCGGGCAAGCGTACGCTGGCGGTCGTGCTGGGCGCGCAGCGCACGCGGGCCCTGTACGTGGCCTGCCAGGTGCTGCCGTTCGTGGTGGCGCTGGCGATGGTGGCGGTCACGCCGTGGGCGGCGCTGGCGCTGCTGGCGGCCCCGCTGGCGGTGACGCCGATCCGGACCGTGCTGGGCAGGGCCGTCGGGCCCGCGCTGATCGCGGTGCTGCAGCAGACGGGCAAGCTGCAGATGGCGTACGGGTTGCTGTTCGCGGTGGGTCTCGCCCTGGTCTTCTGAGGCCGGCGTTCTAGGCTGGGCAGATGAAGGACTTCATCGCCGGGCTGCCCAAGTGCGAGCTCCATCTGCACATCGAAGGAACTCTGGAGCCGGAGCTCAAGTTCGAGCTGGCCGCCCGCAACGGGCTCGCACTGCCGTACGCGTCGGCCGAGGAGATGCGCGGGGCCTACTCCTTCGACAGCCTGCCGTCCTTCCTCACCGTCTACTACGAGGGCATGCGGGTGCTGCGCACCGAGCCCGACTTCTACGACCTGGCCATGGCCTACCTCCGCAAGGCCGCCGCGCAGAACGTCCGCTACGCGGAGATCTTCTTCGATCCGCAGGCGCACACCGGGCGCGGGGTGCCGTTCGACGTGGTGATCCGGGGGCTGCGGCGGGCGCTGATGGACGCCGAGGCGCAGCTCGGGGTGCGGGCGCAGCTCATCATGTGCTTCCTGCGCGACTTCCAGGCCGAGTACGCGATGGCGACGCTGCTGGAGTCGCTGCCGTACAAGGAGTGGATCGCCGGCATCGGCCTGGACTCCGACGAGAAGGGCAACCCGCCGGCGAAGTTCGCCGAGGTCTACGCCCGCGCCCGCGCGGAGGGCTACCTGCTGACCATGCACTGCGACGTCGACCAGGACGACGCGGTCGAGCACATCCGCCAGGCGATCGAGGACATCGGCGTCGACCGGATCGACCACGGCGTCAACATCCTGGAGGACCAGCGGCTGGTGGAGCTGGTGCTGGCGCGGGGCATGGGGCTCACCTGCTGCCCGATCTCCAACGGCTTCGTCACCGACTCGATGAAGGCCGAGGGCATCCGCAAACTGATGGACCTGGGCGTGCGGGTGACGGTCAACTCCGACGACCCGGCGTACTTCGACGGCTACGTACAGGAGAACCTGATCGCGCTGCAGGAGGCGCTGCAGCTCAGCGAGGAGGAGCTGGCGGGGCTGGAGCGCAACGCGTTCGAGGTGACCTGGCTCCCCCGTCCGGTCAAGGACGCCTACCTCGCGGAAGTGGACGCCTATCTCGCCTCCCGGGCCCGCTGAGGGGTGGCGTAAGGCCCGTACCGCAGGGCAGTCTTATCGTTGCGGACGGTCCGGACAACCGAGGGCGAGGGATCTTCGTTGAACCGGCCTAGTGTCCCCATGGACATCGAGGAGTTCGAACGGGCGCTCGGCGACTGCCTCTCCATCGCCACCCGCGCCATGCCCGATTCCCCCATGATGAGCATCGCGCTGCGTGCCGAGGGCGGGCTGCGTACGGTCGCCTGCACCGACGCGCGCGCCGAGCTGCTCGACGAGCTGCAGTCGGTCACCGGTCAGGGGCCCTGCGTGGACGCGCTCGACACGGGCGAGCCCGTCACCTCGGCCGACCTGGCGGCCGACCCCCGATGGTCGCGGTTCACCGCCGAGGCCGGGCTGCGGAGCCTGCACGCCGAGCCGCTGAAGTCCGAGGGTCTGCTGCTGGGCGTCCTGACGCTCTACTCGGGCGAGCGTGGCGGCTTCGCGGAGGCGACGCGGGTGACGGCGCGGGTGACGGCCGGGCACATCGGCGTGCTGTTCCGTACCGCTCTCGGCGCGGCCCGGCTGAAGGAGGTGGCCGCGCAGCTCAAGGAGGCGCTCAACACGCGGGCGGTGATCGACCAGGCGCTCGGCATCGTGATGGCGCAGCGCCGCTGCACCTCGCAGCAGGCGTTCGAGGTGCTGCGGCACGTCTCCCAGGACCGCAACGTCAAGGTCTACCAGGTGGCGGCGGGCATCGTACGGAAGGTGACCGGGGAGGCGCCGCAACGCCCGCGTTTCGAGGATCCGCCGCCGCGGGTGCGTCCCCGGACGCGGTGAACACCTTTCGCCCCAGAAATCCACGATATTTATCGACTTTTCCGGAAATTGCGCCATAACCCGGAACACATTCTTCTCTTGACGTCGTGAATCTTGACTAAGCCGCAAAGTGGGTAAAGATAGAGCGGGGTGCATCACGACGCTAAGAGGTAGCCGTTGTCACTCAGCCCTGAGCCGGAACTCTCGCACGCCACAGGGTTCCCGGACCTCCTCGACGTCGACGCGTTATTGGCCGGAGGCTGGCGCCCGCTCGCCTTCCAGCAGTTCATCCTGAAGGTCCACAGCCGCTGCGACCTGGCCTGCCGCCACTGCTACGTGTACGAGATGGCCGACCAGAGCTGGCGCGAGCAGCCGCGCAGGATGTCCGACGCGATCGCCGACCGCGCGATCGAGCGCATCGCCGAGCACGCCGCCGCGCACGACCTCGGCGAGATCGACGTCATCCTGCACGGCGGCGAGCCGCTGCTGGCCGGCCCCGAGCTCATCGCCCGGATCGTACGAGGGGTGCGCGGCGCGGTGCCCACGGGCACCCGGGTCAACGCCCACATCCAGACGAACGGCGTACGGTTGCACGACGACTACCTGCGCCTGTTCGAGTCGCTGGAGATCCGGATCGGGGTCAGCCTGGACGGCGACGCGGATGGCCAGGACCGCCACCGCCGTTTCGCCGACGGGCGCGGCAGCCACGCCCTGGTCAGCGAGTCGCTGCGGCGGCTGAGCGAGGGGCCTTACCACCATCTGTTCAGCGGCCTCCTCTGCACCGTGGACGTGCGCAACGACCCGATCCGCACCTACGAGGCGCTGCTGGAGTTCGACCCGCCGGCGGTCGACTTCCTGCTGCCGCACGGCAACTGGGCGGAGCCGCCGCCGTTCCGCGAGCCGGGCTCCCCCGCCACCCCCTACGCCGACTGGCTGATCCAGATCTTCGACCGTTGGTACGACAGCCCGGTGCTGCAGACCGACGTCCGCCTGTTCAGGGAGATCATGCGGCTGCTGATGGGCGGCCACTCGCGCGCGGAGAACGTGGGCCTGTCCCCCGTACGCATGGTCGTCATCGAGACCGACGGCGGCATCGAGCAGTCCGACAGCCTCAAGAGCGCCTTCCACGGCGCCGCCAGAACCCCGCTGCACGTGCTGCGCGATCCCCTGGACCACGCCCTGCTGCAGCCCGCCATCGCCGCCCGCCAGATCGGCGAGCTGGCGCTGTCGTCCACCTGCCGCCGCTGCGACCTCGTCTCGGTCTGCGGCGGCGGCCAGTACGCCCACCGCTACAGCCCGCGCACCGGCTTCGCCGAGCCGTCGGTCTACTGCCCCGACCTCTACCGGCTGATCAGCCACATCGGGGCGCGCTGCGGACGCGACGTGGCCCGGCTGAGAGCAGGGCGATGAGGCCCGTCAGGCACCGGTTGTCCGCCGCCGCGTTCGCCGAGCTGGCCACGGGCGGCGGCGGCGCGGCCGCCCTGGCCGAGCTGCGCGCCGCCCAGACGAGCAAGCACCGTCTCCTCGTACGCCTGGCCGCCGAGGAGTCCGGCACCGCCGCCCGCGCCTACGAGGCGCTGGCCGAGCTGGAGGCGGGCGCGCCCGGCGAGGTGAGCGGCTGCCTGCGCCATCCCGCGGTGGGCGCGTGGGCGCTGCGGGCCTGCCGTGGCCAGGCCGACCCCGGCCGGCTGGCGGCGGTCGCGCTGGCCGCGGCCGTGCGGGCAGGCGCGGCGTGCCGGCTGGAGGTCCCGGCGCCCGGCGGCCGGCTCGTGCTGCCCTCCCTCGGCCTGCTGACCCTGCCGCCCGGCAGCCCAGAACGGGTCGTGGCGGCCGTCGAGCCGGCGGACGGCGGCGCGCGCATCCACGCCGGAGGGCGCGCCTTCCTGGTGAGTCCCGGCCACGACGGGCGGGGCTGGCAGGCCCTGCACCGGATGTCGTTCGGCCCGGACACCACCATGACCGTGGACGACCTCGACCCCCATCGGTGGCGGGGCGACGACGTGGCCGGTCGCCTGCCCCCGGCGCGGCGGCGGCGCTGGAGCACCTGCCTCGGCCAGGCGTGGGAGATCCTGCGGGCGCGCCACGCGACGGTGGCCGAGGAGGTCGGCGCGGCCGTCTCGGTGCTCACGCCGATCCTCGGCACCGCCGTGGAGCAGCGCAGTGCCTCCGCGCGCGACCTCTTCGGCGCGATCGCCCTGTCCGACCCCGTGGACGGGATCGGCATGGCGCTCACCCTGGCGCACGAGCTCCAGCACATCAAGCTGTACGCGCTGACCGACCTCGTCACGCTCACCCTGCCGGACGACGGGCGCCGCTTCTACGCCCCCTGGCGGCCCGATCCGCGCCCGCTGCACGGACTGCTGCACGGCGCGTACGCGCACACCGCCGTCGCGGCCTTCTGGCGGCGGCACCTCGCCGACCCTGAGCACGGGGCGAGGGCCGAGGTGGAGTTCGCCCGCTGGCGCGAGGCTTCCACCCAGGTCACGGCGACGCTGCTGGACAGCGGCGGCCTGACCGAGGAAGGGACGCGTTTCGTCGGCACGCTGCGCGACACGCTCGCCGGCCTGGACGGCGAGCCGGTGAGCGCGGGCGCGGCGGAGCGGGCCCGCGCGATGGCCGAGGCGCACCGGCGGTCCCACGGCCCCGGGTGAGGCGGATCAGATGGGCGGCGGGTCGAAGTCGCAGTTGAGCCGCTCGCCCGCGAGCAGCCCCAGCGCGTCGGGATGCTCGCGCCCCATGGTCAGCTCGAAGCGCTGCGTCGTCTCGGCGAGCAGCCGTTTGGACTCCTCGCTCGCGCCGGCCGCCTCCAGGTCGAGGCAGAGGTTGGCGGCGCAGATGAGGCTGAGGTAGTGGTCGGCGGAGAAGCCGGCCTGGATGACCCGCAGGTTCTCCTCGCCGAGGGCGCGCGCGTCCTCGTGCCTGCCGAGGGCGGCGAGGTCGTTCTGCAGGTTGATGGCGCAGCTCACGGTGTAGTCGTGGTCGCGGCCGACGCGGGCGGTGAGCCCGGCCAGCATCCGCTCGTCCAGCGCGAGGGCCGCCTCGGGGTCACCCGTGAGGCGAAGGAGCAGGGCGTGGTTGATCCGCGCCGCGTGGGTGAACGGGTGCTCGCCGCCGAAGACCACCGGGTAGAGCCGCAGGGCCCGCTCGGTGAGCTCCAGCGCCTCGTCCAGCTCTCCGATGGCGCGCAGCACGTTGGCCAGGCCGAGGGCGGAGGCCATGGTGTAAGCCTGCTCCTCACCGAACAGGCGGCGCGAGCGGATGTAGGTGTCCCTCATGAGCTGCAGGGCCTCTGGCAGCCTGCCCACGCGGCGCAGGCAGATCGCCAGGTCCTTGGCCGCGATCAATGTGCTCGGGTGGTCCTCGCCCAGGCTCGCCACGCCGTAGGAGTAGGCCTCTTCGGCCAGGTCGGTGGCCACCTCGAACTGGCCGCCCAGCCGGACGGCCCGGCTGAGGTTGGTCCAGGTGAGCAGCAGCACGCGACGGCCCACGCCCTCCATGCTGCTCTGCTTGAGATAGACGTCCTGCAGCAACTGGCTGGCCCGGTCGTAGTCGCTGGTCAGGGTGTAGTCGAGAGCCAGGCTGTGGCGAGCGCGCAGGGTCTGCGGGTCGGTGTCGCCGTAGAGGCGCTCGTAGGTTTCGGACGCCTCCGCGTCCAGCTTCTGCGCCTCGGAGAACTCGCCCCGGCCGCGGAGGGCTCCGGCATAGCCGGTCTTGGCCCACAGCGCCTCTGGGTGGTCGGGGCCGAGGGAGTCGCTCATGCGGGCGAAGGTCTCGGAGATGAGCTCGACGGCCTTGGTGTACTGGGTGAGCTGCAGGTAGACGTTGGACAGGTGGACGCGGGCGACCAGCACGTCCTTGTGGTCGGTGCCGTCCACCTGGGACCACTTCGCGATGTACTCGTTGATCAGCGACTGCGCCTGGCGG
Organism: Nonomuraea sp. LP-02; assembly: GCF_036289125.1. NCBI lineage: Bacteria > Bacillati > Actinomycetota > Actinomycetes > Streptosporangiales > Streptosporangiaceae > Nonomuraea > Nonomuraea sp. LP-02. Next base: position 4,321,461 of record NZ_JAXCLK010000001.1, read on the forward strand.
TAGCTGCCGCGCATGTAGAGGTAACGCACCAGGTTGAGGGCGAACCTCCGGACGGTCGGCACCGTGCAGTCGATCAGTCCGGACGGCTCCAGGTGCGCGGCCAGCTCCTCGTAGCGGGGCCAGTTGGCCGTGTCGTCGGGATCGGCGGGAGCGGTGCCCGACAGCAGCAGGTGGACCTCGTGGCGCAGCTCGGCGCGGTCCTTCTCCGGGGTCTCGTCGCGCAGCAGGGCCTGGTTGAGCCGGTGGACCTGGAGAGTGCGGACGGACGGCTCCACCTTGACCAGAGCCAGCCGCTCCAGCTGACTCAGCGCGTTGGTGAGCGTGATCGGGTCGGAGAGGATCGGCCCGAGGCGTGAGCCGACCGAGCGATTGCCCCGGCGGAAGACGTCACGCGGAATGGGCTCGGGACCGAAGAACGCGCAGCAGCGCAGCACCTCGACGGCCGCGGGAAGGGTCTTCTGCAACTGCTCGACGGACAGGCGCCACGCCGCCGTCATGGAGGTCGGGTAGGTGGGTGACTTCTCCAGCTCCAGCAGCCTGCTGGTCTGCTCCTGCAGCAGCTCCAGGTAGTCCTCCACCGGCATCAGGGTGCGGACCAGCAGGGCCGCGGCCTGTTCGAGCGCGATCGGCAGGTCTCCGAGCTGCTCGGCGATGCGGTCGGCCTCGTCGAGGCGGACCGTTTCGCTCAGCCGCCTGCGGAGGAAGGCCACGCTCTCCTCGCGCCTGAACACGTCCACCTGGATGGTCGGCTCGTGGTCGCTCCAGCGCGAGTTGCGCGAGGTGATGATGACGTGGCCGGGGCCTCTCGGGATGAACTCCTTGACGTATTCGGGCTCCTCGGCGTTGTCGAAGATCACCAGCCAGCCGCGGTACGGCGACCCGCTCTCCAGCGCGCGGATGACCTCCTGGGCGGTCTTCTCCACGCCGGTGCTGCTCGCGGGGGGCAGGCCGAGCTTCGGCGCCATCTCCGCCAGCGTCGAGGGCACCAGCAGGGGCTGGTCGGCGGAGACCCAGAGGACCAGGTCGTAGTGGGCGCGGTATTGCCAGGCGTACTCGATGGCCAGCTGCGTCTTGCCGACGCCGCCGAGGCCCTGGAGCGCCCGCGGCTGCGCGACGACCGCGGTCACGGTGTTGATGCTTTTTCTCAATGCCGTGAGGAGGTCCTTGCGGCCGGTGAAGTTCGGGTTGCGATTGGGCACGCGCTCCCAGACCTGGGAGCTCTGCGGCGGCAGGAAATTCTCCGTCACGTCGGTCCTCCGCTTCATATCCGAAGAGGTGAGGCAACCGTAGAGCTCCATACTAGAGGTTGATTAGCGCACCGCGCTGTCACAGAATGCTAAATAGCCACAATGCAGAACGCGCCCGCACACGGGTTCATATGCGGGCGACCGAAACGGATGGGGTGCGCATGCGTGACGGGCATCAGAAGCAGGGCACGTTGATCGATGTCAGCGCTCTTTCCTTGGCGGACATGCTGTCGGTGGAAAGCGCGGCGCTCCGTGCGGCGATGACGTCCTGCCTCGACGAGGGGGGAGACGTCGCGGCCTTCACCAACTCCCTCGCGGGGCTGTCCGCCGGACGCCACGAACGATGACGGCACGCGAGAATTTCACAACGCGCCTTTCCTGATGAATGGCCGGAAACTCACCTTTCGACACTGGGTGAGGGCACGAGGTCCCGGGACAGGCGGCGCGCCCCCCGCATCCTCAGCAGCCCCGGCAGTTCGGGCCTCGGCAGATCGGGCGGCAGCAGCGGGGTCAGCCGCGCGCCTATGGGCGGCCAGCCGCTCAGCGCCGCCGCGGCCACCATGAGCACGCACAGCACCGCCGAGCCGCCCTGCACGTCGCCCCAGGCCACCATGAAGCCGCCCAGGGGCGCGGCGAAGCAGAACCCGCCGTACGAGGAAAGGCGCGACACCCCGACCACCCGGGCCAGCGTCGCCGGATCGACCTTGTGGACCTCCACCGACCTGATCGCCACGTTGCTGAGCGCGCCGCCGATGCCCGTGGCCACCAAGGCCAGGGCGAAGAAGTAGGACGGCAGGCTCACGTACGTGCCGAACGCCGCCAGCACGAGCGCGAACGCCCAGATCCACAGGTGCAGCCGCAGCACGCCGCGCAAGGGCGGCAGGACGAACGACAGGGCCGAGCCCAGCACGCCTCCCACCCCTCCCGCCGCGAGCACGATCCCAACCTTGAGCGAGGACATGCCTCCTGACCCCGCCACGTAGATCATGATCAGGGTGTTGACCATGAGGTTGGTGAAGGTGGTCACCACGATCGAACCGCCCAGGAACGGCAGCTTGGTCAGCTCGCGGAAGCCCTCGGCCAGGTCACGCAGCCGTGACGGCCGGTTGGGGTGCCGGCCCGTGTCGCGCCCCCATCCGAAGAACAAGGCGTAGGAGATCGCGAAGAGGACCGAGTTGACCACGAAGGGAACGAACCGGCCGACCCCGAAGAGATAGCCGCCGAGCGGCCGGCCGGCCAGCGAGGCGAAGTGGCTCGCGGCCTCGCTCTTGGCGAGCGCGCTGTGCATCCTGGCCGGCTGCACCATCGCGGGCAGCAGGGCCGACTCCGCCAGGGTGTAGAGCACCCAGAGGCTGCCCTCGACCGCCGCGGCCAGCAGGAGATGCGCGAGCGACGGCCCGCCGAACATCATGGCGACCAGCACGGAGGCCACGCTGAGCATGCGACCGGCCTCCACGCACAGGATCACCCGGCGGGGCGAGAACCGGTCGACCAGAAAGCCGCCGGGCACGTAGAAGAGCAGGATGGGGAGGGTGAGCGCGAACCCGGCCCAGCCTGCGGCGGCGGGTGAGGACGTCTGCACCAGGGCGAGAAGCGGATAGGCGACACCGAGCGTGCGCATGCCGACTGTCGAAATGGCCGAACCAGCCCAAATCGGGGCAATGCTAGCCTTAATCGGCATTTTTGCCGCTTTGTGCCGCGGGTGGTCAGCCGTCTCGTCCACGCCCCCTGCCTTTTCGAACCCGACCTTTCGGTCATAAGCGGTCGAGCATGACACAAGCCGCCTCTTACGTGGGGGATTGGACTACTTACCAGGTATTTACCAGCCGCGACCCGTTGCAGTATAGGGGACAACACCCTGGCATACGCATCCGGCACTCTTTCTGGTCCGTCACTATACCGTCGTCGGCGTGGCATTTATGCCGCCATGATCAACAGAACGGCCAAGAATGACCAAACAGCCTCGACAGTACCTCCTGAGCCCGATCGGATGATCTTGTGACCGCTAAGAGCGTTAAGTACCCGAAATACACCTTTAATGCCTTGAGTCGTGATTTTTCGGCTCTTGGTGTGGCGTTTGGCCAGATGGTGATGTTGCACTCGTCGCTGCGCCAGGTCGGCCCCACCGAAGGCGGGGCCGCCACCGTGGTCGCGGCCCTGCGCGGGCTGCTCGGCGACGGCGGCACGCTCGCCGTCCCCGCCGGCACCGCCGGGAACTCCGACACCTCGCCCTTCTACCGCGCGGCGGTGGCCGGGATGACGCCCGAGGAGATCGCCGCCTACCGCGAGCGCATGCCGGCCTTCGATCCCGCCGCCACGCCGTCGCAGGGGATGGGGGTGATCGCCGAGCACGTACGAACGCTGCCGGGTGCGCGGCGCAGCGCCCATCCGCACACCTCGTTCGCCGCAGTGGGGGCCAGGGCGGCGGAGATCACCGACGGGCACGCGCGGGACTGCCTGCTCGGCGAACGCTCCCCCCTCGCCCGCCTGTACGACGCCGACGCCCAGGTGCTGCTGCTCGGCGTCGGCTACGACCGGTGCACCGCCTTCCACCTGGCCGAGTACCGCTGCGCCGAGCGGCCACCGCGGCGCACCTACCGGGCGGTGGTGGACGACGGGGACGGGCGGCGGTGGACCGAGTTCGAGGACGTGGAGCTCGACGCGAGCGACTTCCCCGCGCTGGGGGCCGCGTTCGAGCAGACGGGGGCGGTACGGCGAGGGCGAGTGGGGGCGGCCGAAGCGCGGCTGTTCTCCCTACGCGCCGCCGTGGACCACGCCACCGACTGGCTCGCCACCCACCGCCCCCACCCTTAGACGCCCACCGCCCCCACCCTCACACGCCCACGAGCCTCGCCGTCAGATCCCGCCAGCCAACGTCAGGCCCCGCCGGTCCACCGTCAGCCCCCACCGGCCAACGTCAGCCCCCGCCGGTCCACCGTCAGCCCCCACCGGCCACCGTCAGGCCCCGCCGGTCCACCGTCAGCCCCCACCGGCCAACGTCAGCCCCCGCCGGTCCACCGTCAGCCCCCACCGGCCAACATCGGGCCCTACCAGTCCGCCGTCAGGCCCCACCGGCCCGCCGTCAGGCGCCGTCGGCCCTGCCGTCGGCGCCCCCGGCCCAGCCGTGAAGCGCCCGCCATCACATGCCCGCGGCACTCAGCTGGTGGCGGCGGCCATCACCACGCGGGGTGCGACCTCCAGACCCAGCGCGCGCTCGTGCTCCACCAGCGCGCGCAGCTCCGGCCCCCACTCCTCCGGCGGGAGGACGGCGAAGCCGTGACGGGTGTACCAGGGGGCGTTCCACGGGACGTCGCGATAGGTGGTCAGCGTCACGCGCCGGGCCCCGATGGCGCGGGCGTGGTCGAGGACGGCCGTCACGAGCCGCCCGCCGATGCCGCGGCGCATGCTCTCAGGGTGCACGGCGAGCTGGTCGAGATGGAGGTGTCCGTCCACCTGGCCCATCAGCGCGAATCCGGCCGGCGGCTCGCCCTCGACCAGGACCAGACCGGGGTCGCCGGCCTCCTCGATCATCGTCGTGCCCGGCGGGAACGTGATGCCGACCTGCTCGAAGAGACGGTCGGCCGCCAGCTCGACCGACACGAGACCGGGGAGTTCCTCAGGATCAGCCCATCGCACCACGCCGACACGATCTCATCCTTCGGGCCGATCGCGCACACCGTTATTAGTGTGGGTGATCGTAGGCCCGGCTGTGCGGAGCCGGGACCCTCTCCTCACGGCGTGCCCACCGGCCCATCGCCTGGTGGGCACGTCGTGCGGCCGTGCCCATGAAAGGTCAAGCCGATCGCACGTCAAGCCGATCACAGGTCGAGCAAGGGCTCCAGGCCGATCGTGAGGCCGGGAAGCTCGCGCACCCGGCGCACGCCCAGCAGGACGCCCGGCGTGAACGCCGAGCGGCTCATCGTGTCGTGGCGGATCGTGAGGATCTCGCCGTCGCCGCCCAGCAGGACCTCCTGGTGGGCGATGAGGCCGGCCAGGCGCACCGCGTGGACGTGCACCCCGCCGACGTCGGCCCCGCGGGCGCCGTCGAGGGAGGTGCTGGTCGCGTCGGGCATCGCGCCCGCCCCGGCCTTGGCGCGGGCCTCGGCCACCAGCTCCGCCGTGCGGCGGGCGGTGCCGGAGGGGGCGTCGGCCTTGTTGGGGTGGTGCAGCTCGACGATCTCGACCGACTCGAAGTAGCGGGCCGCCTGCTGGGCGAAGTGCATCATGAGCACGGCGGCGATGCCGAAGTTGGGGGCGATCAGGCAGTTGGTGCCGGGGTTCTCGCCCAGCCAGGCGCGTACGGTCGCCAGCCGCCCCTCGTCGAACCCCGTCGTGCCCACCACGGGATGGATGCCGTGCGAGATCGCCCATTCGAGGTTGCCCATGACGACGTCGGGATGGGTGAAGTCGACCACCACCTCCGCGCCCGTGAGCCCTTCGACGGGATCGTCCTTGTCGAGCGCGGCCACCAGCTCCATGTCGGGGGCCGCCTCGACCGCCTTGCACACCTCGACGCCCACGCGCCCGAGCGCGCCCAGCACACCTACCCTGATCACAGGGCAACCCTATCCCAAGGCACGCGAACGGCCCCCGCGCCGGGCGCGAGGGCCGTTACGCCACCGTTCCGCCGCCGTTCAGCGGATCGTGTCGGTGAAGTCCTTGTCACCGTACGGGCCGATCACGGCGAGCGTGAGCGGCCGGTTGAGCACGTCGCGGGCGATCTCGTCGATCTCCTCGGAGGTGACCGCCTCGATGCGTGCCAGCACCTCGTCGACCGACATGAGCTCCTCGTAGACGAGCTCGTTCTTGCCGATCCTGGACATGCGCGAGCCGGTGTCCTCCAGCCCGAGCACGAGGCCGCCGCGCATCTGGCCCTTGCCGCGCCCGATCTCCTCCTCGCTCAGCCCTTCGGCGACCACGCGGGCCACCTCGTCCCGGCAGATCTTGAGCACGTCGTCGATCTTCGTCGGCAGGCAGCCGACGTAGATGCCGAACTGCCCGGTGTCGGCGTAGGCGGAGGTGTAGCTGTAGGCGGAGTACGCCAGCCCCCGCTTCTCCCTGATCTCCTGGAACAGCCGCGACGACATGCCGCCGCCGAGCGCCGCGTTGAGCACGCCCAGCGCGAAGCGGCGGTCGTCGGTGCGGGACAGGCCGGTGGTGCCGAGCACCAGGTTGGCCTGCTCGGTGGGCCGGTCGAGCACCCGGACGCCGGGTCGCGGGCCGGCGCCGGGGCCGCTGGTCCGCGGTGGTTCGTACTCGGCGGGGCCGCTCAGCGCGCCGGCCCGCTCGTACGCCCGCGCGACCAGCTCGACGACGTCCTCGTGCCGGACGTTGCCGGCGACGGAGACGACGGTGCGGCGCGGCCGGTAGTAGCGGTGGTAGTACTCGGCGATGCGCTCGCGCCCGAGCGCGTTGATCGACTCGACCGTGCCGAGGATGGGCCGGCCGATCGGCGAGTCGCCGTAGAGCGCCGCGGCGAACTGCTCGTGCACGACGTCCGACGGGTCGTCGTCGTGCATGGCGATCTCCTCCAGGATCACGCCGCGCTCGGACTCCACGTCGTCCTCGCTCACCAGCGAGCTGGTCACCACGTCGGCGAGGACGTCGACCGCGATCGGCAGGTCCTCGTCGAGCACCCGCGCGTAGTAGCAGGTGTATTCCTTGGCGGTGAAGGCGTTGATCTCGCCGCCGATGCCTTCGACGGAGGCCGAGATCTCCATCGCGTCCCGCGTGGGGGTGCCCTTGAACAGCAGGTGTTCGAGGAAGTGGGTGGCGCCCATGTGCTCGGGGGCCTCGTCCCGCGAGCCGATGCCGACCCACATGCCGACCGCGACGCTACGCACGGTCGGCATGGTCTCGGTCACCACACGCAGCCCACCGGGGAGGACGGTGCGCTTGACTTCCCCGGCTCCGTCCTTACCGGGGTGCAGCGTGGTGGTGTTCACGAGTTGCGGTCGTCCCCCTCGCCGTTGGCCGAGCCGCGGGTGCGCACGCGGGTGCGGGTGCGGCGCGGGCGCTCCGACCGCTCCTCGGCGGGCGCGGCCTCGGCGTCGGCCTGCGGGGCCTCGCCTTCGTCGCCCTCGCCGGCCACGGCGGCCTTGGCCTCGCGCTCGGCGGCCTCCTTCTCGATGACCTCGACCGGCACCAGGGACAGCTTGCCCCGGCCGTCGATCTCGGCGATCTCGACCTGGATCTTCTCGCCGACGCCCATGACGTCCTCGACGTTCTCGATCCGCTTGCCGCCGTGCAGCTTGCGGATCTGCGAGACGTGCAGCAGGCCGTCCTTGCCGGGCATGAGCGAGACGAACGCGCCGAAGGCGGCGATCTTGACGACCGTGCCCAGGTAGCGCTCGCCGACCTCCGGCATGTGCGGGTTGGCGATGGCGTTGATCGCCGACCGGGCCGCCTCGGCGGCCGGGCCGTCGGTGGCGCCGATGTAGATCGTGCCGTCGTCCTCGATGGTGATCTCGGCGCCCGTGTCGTCCTGGATCTGGTTGATCATCTTGCCCTTCGGGCCGATGACCTCGCCGATCTTGTCGACCGGGACCTTGATCGTGATGATGCGCGGCGCGGTCGGGTTCATCTCGGCCGGCCGGTCGATGGCCTCCTGCATCACGTCGAGGATCGCCAGGCGGGCGCCCTTGGCCTGCTTGAGCGCGCCGGCCAGCACGGAGGCGGGGATGCCGTCGAGCTTGGTGTCGAGCTGCAGGGCGGTGATGACGTCACGGGTGCCGGCGACCTTGAAGTCCATGTCGCCCATGGCGTCCTCGGCGCCGAGGATGTCGGTCAGGGTGACGTAGTCGTCGCCCTCGCCGATGAGGCCCATCGCGATGCCCGCGACCATCTCCTTGAGCGGCACGCCGGCGTCCAGCAGCGACATCGTCGAGGCGCAGACCGAGCCCATCGAGGTCGAGCCGTTGGAGCTGAGCGCCTCGGAGACCTGGCGGATGGCGTAGGGGAACTCCTCGCGCGTGGGCAGCACGGGAATCAGCGCCCGCTCGGCCAGCGCGCCGTGGCCGATCTCGCGCCGCTTGGGCGAGCCCACGCGGCCGGTCTCGCCCGTGGAGTAGGGCGGGAAGTTGTAGTTGTGCATGTAGCGCTTGGTGCGGTCGGGGTTGAGCGTGTCGATGACCTGCTCCATGCGCAGCATGTTGAGGGTGGTGATGCCCATGATCTGGGTCTCGCCACGCTCGAACAGCGCCGAGCCGTGCACCCGCGGCACCACGTGGACCTCGGCGGACAGCTCGCGGATGTCCTTGGTGCCGCGGCCGTCGATGCGTACGCCCTCGCTGATCACGCGGGCGCGCATGAGCTTCTTCATCACGGCGCGGAAGGCGGCGCTGATCTCCTTCTCGCGGCCCTCGAACTCGGGCAGCAGCTTCTCCGCGGCCAGTGCCTTGACCTTGTCGAGCTCGTTCTCGCGCTCCTGCTTGCCGGCGATGGTGAGCGCGGCGGCCAGCTCGTTCTTGATCGCGGCCTCGACGGCGGCGTAGGTGTCGTCCTGGTAGTCGAGGAAGACCGGGTATTCGGCCGTCTCCTTGGCCGCGACCTGCGCGATGCGCGACTGCGCCTCGCACAGCACCTTGATGAACGGCTTCGCGGCCTCCAGGCCCTGCGCCACGGTCTCCTCGGTGGGCGCGACCGCGCCCTCGGCGACCAGCTTGAGCGTGTCCTTGGTGGACTCGGCCTCGACCATCATGATCGCGACGTCGCCGTCGGACAGCACCCGGCCGGCCACCACCATGTCGAACGTGGCCCGCTCCAGCTCGGGATGCGTCGGGAAGGCCACCCACTGGCCGTCGATCAGCGCGACCCGCACGCCGCCGATCGGGCCGGAGAACGGCAGCCCGGCGAGCTGCGTGGACAGCGACGCGGCGTTGATGGCGACCACGTCGTAGAGGTGGTCGGGGTGCAGCGCCATGACGGTGGCGACGACCTGCACCTCGTTGCGCAGGCCCTTGACGAACGACGGGCGCAGCGGCCGGTCGATCAGGCGGCAGGTGAGGATGGCGTCCTCGGACGGCCGGCCCTCACGGCGGAAGAACGAGCCGGGGATGCGGCCCGCCGCGTACATGCGCTCTTCGACGTCGACCGTCAGCGGGAAGAAGTCGAACTGCTCCTTGGGGGTCTTGGAGGCCGTGGTGGCCGACAGGACCATGGTTTCGTTGTCGAGATAGGCGACGGCGGAGCCGGCCGCCTGCCGCGCGAGACGACCGGTCTCGAACCGGATCGTGCGCGTGCCGAAAGAGCCGTTGTCTATGACGGCTTCAGCGGTGTGGACACCCTCCACGGGGGACCTCCTTGTGGTCGGTCTCCCGCGCCCTTTTCTCACCGGCACCCTCGTTAGGTGCAGCGCCGGTCTTCGATCGAAGCGCCCGGTCACATGCGTTCTTACCGGAAGCCACTACCGAGGACCGGCCCGCAGGCGTCGCGGGTCGCATGGTGCTGAGCGGACGCGGGGGCTGTGTGTCTCGGATCTTCAGTTGTACGTCAGGCGCGGGGCCGATTTCACCTCGCCACGCGCCTCACGCCGTTGCTCTACCCATATGAAGAAGGGAGCGGCGTGCGCCGCTCCCTTTCCATGTTATCGGCGCAGACCGAGGCGCTCGATGAGCGTCCGGTAACGCTGGATGTCGACCTTCTGCAGGTACTTCAGCAGGCGGCGACGACGGCCGACGAGCAGCAGCAGGCCGCGGCGGCTGTGGTGGTCGTGCTTGTGCGTCTTGAGGTGCTCGGTCAGCTCGCTGATGCGCTTGCTCAGCAGCGCGATCTGCACCTCGGGCGAGCCGGTGTCGCCTTCGGCGGTGGCGTACTCGCTGATGATGTTCTTCTTGGCAGCGGTGTCGAGGGACACGGCTCTCCTTCTGACTACGGACACGCGTGGATGTGACAAAAGCGCGAACGACCGTGCGTGCCTACAGTCGCCGCGTGGATGGCCGACGTGGGCGAAGGCGCGAAAGCGCTGCCGTCACAGAGCCGACATGCAAGGTTACCATCCCGCGCCCGGTGCTCGGGCGGGCGCCGCGCCGGAGCCTCACGCGGTCAGCCGGCGGGCGGCCTCGACGTCGGCCTGGATCTGCTCGATCAGCGCCTCGATCGACTCGAAGCGGGTGTTGCCGCGCAGCCGGGCGGCGAAGTCGACCGCCACGTGCGCGCCGTAGAGCTCCAGGTCGTCGCGGTCCAGCGCGTACGCCTCCACCGTGCGCGGCACCCCCTCGAACGTCGGGTTGGTGCCGACCGAGATGGCCGCCGGCCACCGCTCGCCGGGGTAGAGCGCGGGCAGGTTGGCCACGGGCACGCACTCCAGCCAGCCGGCGTAGACGCCGTCGGCCGGGATCGCGGTGTGCGGGGGCGTCTCGACGTTGGCGGTGGGGAAGCCGAGCTGACGGCCGCGCTGGTATCCGCGCACGACCACGCCCTCCACCCGGTGCGGGCGGCCGAGCAGCGCCGCCGCGCCCTCGACGTCGCCGGCCACGATGCGCTCGCGGACGCCGGTCGAGGACACCCCGGCCACCGGGGGCATGACCTCGACGGCGAAGTCGTACTTGTCGCCCAGCGCCCGCAGGGTCTCGACATCGCCGCCGGCGTCCCGCCCGAAGGTGAACCCCTCCCCCACGATCACGACCGCCGCCCGCAGCCGCTCGGCCAGCACCGTCCGCGCGAACTCGGCCGCGTCGGCGCGCGACAGCTCCAGCGTGAACGGCACGACCTCGACCTCGTCCACGCCGAGCGCGCGCAGCAGCTCGGCGCGCCGCCGGGGGCCGGTCAGCCGGGCCGGATGCGTGCCGGGGCGCACGACCTCGTCGGGATGCGGCTCGAAGGTGACGGCCACGGCGGGCAGCCCCCGCTCGCGCGCGACGGCGACGGCCCGCCCGAGGACACGCTGGTGGCCCCGGTGCACTCCGTCGTACACGCCGACGGTGACGACAGACCTACCCGAACCCTGCACGCCGGACCCCAATTCGCTCGTCGCGGATCGAACCCCACAAGCCTGCCACGCGCCTGGCCGTGACCTCCAATCGAGGGGGCTACACTCGGCCATCATGCCTCGATACGCGCTTCTGATCCTGCCTGCGTTCAACCGGGTCTACGCCGACAGCTCCGTCCGGCTGACGAGGAGCGAGCTGGCCGTCTTCGGCGCGCGCGGGCTGCGGGCGGAGCTCTCCGGGAGCGAGGAGCACGTGTTCGGCGGCGTCCCTTACGTGACGTTCGAGACGGCCGCGCCGCTGGCGGAGCGGGACGTCGCGCTGCTGTCCAACCTGTCGTCGGTCTACGCGCTCTTCGGCGTCGAGGGCAGCGTCGAAAGTGAGGGGGGCGATGAGCCGCTGCTGCGCCCGCTGCCCGTACGCCCGCTCGACCGGCTGAGCAGCGACCTCATCACCATCCAGAAATACGCCGGCAAGACCAACGAGCACTTCACGAAGCTGCTGCTCAACGTCACCGCGCTGGCCTCGGGCAAGGGCCTCGGCGAGCGGCTGTCGGTGTTCGACCCGCTCTGCGGCCGGGGGACCACGCTCAACCAGGCCCTCATGTACGGCTACGACGCCTACGGCCTCGACATCGACGCCAAGGACTTCGAGGCCTACGCCGGCTTCATCAAGACCTGGCTGCGCAACAAGCGGCTCAAGCACACCGCCGAGACCGTGCCGGTGCGCCGGGAGCGGGCGCTCGCCGGGCGGCGGCTCAACGTCACCTTCGGGACGTCGAAGGAGGCGGTCAAGGCAGGTGACGTGCAGCACCTCGCCGTGGTCAACGGCGACACCCTGCGCAGCAGGGAGTTCTTCAAGCCGCGCTCGTTCGACCTGGTGGTGACCGACGCGCCCTACGGCGTCCAGCACGGCAGCAAGGGCGGCTCGGGGCTGTCGCGCAGCCCGCTGGAGCTGCTGCGCCAGGCGGTGCCGATCTGGGCGGAGCTGCTGCGGCCCGGCGGGGCCATGGGCATCGCCTGGAACACCTACGGCGGCAAGCGCGAGGAGCTCGCCGCCGTCCTGACCGCCGCCGGCCTGGAGGTCATGGACTACCCCGACTTCGAGCACTGGGTGGACCAGGCGATCGTGCGCGACGTCATCGTCGCCGCCAAGCCGGCCTAGACGCAGCCGGTCTAGACGAAGACCGCGAGCGGCCTGGCCGTCCGGCCCTGCTCCTCGACCAGCGCCAGCAGCGTGCCGTCCGGGCCGAACACGCCGATCGGCCCCTCGCCCAGCCCGGCCGCGGGCAGCCGGCCGCCGTGGCCGATGATCCTCGCCTCCTCGGCGGTGACGTTCCGGCGCGGGAACGCCGCGGCGACCGCCTCCCCGATGGGCAGGATCACGCACCGCTCGGCGAGCTCGTCGAGCGTCCTGGCCAGCGACAGGTCGTACGGGCCGACGCGGGTGCGGCGCAGCCGCGTCAGGTGGCCGCCGACGCCGAGCCCGGCCCCGAGGTCGCGGGCCAGCGAGCGGATGTAGGTGCCGCTGGAGCAGGTGACGACGGCGTCCACGTCCACCACGTCGTCATGGGCGTGCACGCCGAGCACGTCGAAGGCCCGCACCGTGACGGGACGGGCGGCCAGCTCGACCTCCTCGCCCGCGCGGGCCTTCTTGTAGGCCCGCTGCCCGTTGACCTTGATGGCGCTGACCTGCGGCGGCACCTGCATGATGGCGCCCGTCAGCGCCTCGACGCCCTTGCGGATCTCCTCGGCGCTGACGCCGGCCGCCGAGGCGGTCGCGGTGACCTCGCCCTCGGCGTCGTCGGTGTTGGTGGTGACGCCGAGCCGGATCGTGGCCTCGTAGACCTTCTCGGTCAGCGTCAGGTGGCCGAGCAGCCGGGTGGCCTTCTCCACGCCGACCACCAGCACGCCCGTCGCCATGGGGTCGAGCGTGCCGGCGTGGCCCACCCGGCGGGTGCCCGCGAGGCGCCGCATCCTGGCCACCACGTCGTGGGAGGTCCACTCGCCCGGCTTGTCGACGATGATCAGACCGCTCTCGGCCATCTACGCCTTTCCCAGCTCTCTCCTGAGGGCGGCCATGGTGTCCTCGACGCCGTCGTGCGAGGTGTAGCCGGCCGCGTTGTGATGGCCGCCGCCGCCCAGGGCCGCGCACGCGGCGCCCACGTCGACGGCGCCCTTGGACCTGGTGGACACCTGCCAGGCGCCCTCGTCGTCCTCCTTGAGCACGACCGCCACCTCGGCCTCGTCGGTGCGGCGCACGACGTCGATGATGCCCTCGATCTCCGCGTACGGGAGCCCGTGCGCGGCCCGGTCGACCCGCGTGACGTACGTCCAGACCAGGCCGTCCTCCAGCCGCACCCGGTCGAGCGCCGCCGCCAGCACCTTGAGGTAGCCGAACGGCGAGCGGTCCCACAGCTCGCGGGCGATCTCGTCGGTGCGCAGCCCCGTCGCCACCAGCCGGGCCGCCATCTCGTGCACGGCGGGCGTCGTCGAGGAGTAGCGGAACGAGCCGGTGTCGGTGACCAGCCCGGCGTAGAGGCACGTGGCGATGTCGCGGTCGAGCCGCCCGCCGAGCCGGTAGATGAGCTGCTCGGCCAGCATCGCCGTGGCGGCCGCGTGGGCGTCGATGAGCCCCAGCGTGCCGAACCCGGCGCCGGCCGGATGGTGGTCCACCACGATGACCTCGGCCGCCCGCGCGGTGTTGCCGCTGAGCAGCCCCAGCCGCTCGAACGTCGAGGAGTCGAAGGTGATGACCAGCTCGGGCGCCGCCGGGAACTCGGCCGGCGGCACCAGCATCTCCTGCCCCGGCAGGAACCGCAGCAGGCGCGGCACCGCGAAGTGCCGGTCGCCGAACGACGCGCGCACCCGCTTGCCCATCGCGCGCAGCGTGAACGCCACGGCCAGCATGGAGCCGAGCGCGTCGCCGTCGGGCGTGACGTGGCAGGCCAGCCCGATCTCGTCGGCCGAGTCGATCAGCCGCAGCGCGCGCTTCCACGCGCTCTCGGGGATGCCGTGCCCCGCGCCCGCCCGGGCCCGCGGCGGCCGGTCGGCCCGGTCGCGTACGTCCGGCGTCACGCCTGGTCGTCCCCGGCCGCGCGCTCGGCCCCCCGGAGGTCGGCGAGCTCGTCGTCGTCCTCCTCGTCAGGCTTGCGGTAGGGGTCCGGCTCGCCGGCGTAGGAGGCGCCCTGCGCCTGCCTGGCCACCTCGGCGTCGCGCGCCCGCGCCGCGTTGATGAGGTCGTCCAGGTGGCGGGCGCTGTCGGGCAGCGGGTCGTGCTTGAAGGTCAGCGTCGGGGCGAAGCGCACGCCGGTCTGGCGGCCCACCTCGGAACGGATGATCCCCTTGGCGCTCTCCAGGGCGGCCGCGCTGTCGGCCCGCTCGGCCTCGGAGCCGAAGACCGTGTAGAAGACCGTCGCCTCGCGCAGGTCAGCGGTGACGCGCGTGTCGGTCACGGTGACGAAGCCGAGACGCGGGTCCTTGATCCGTCGCTCCAGCATCTCGGCGACGATCTGCTGGATGCGGTCGGCGAGCTTGCGCGCTCGTGCGGCATCCACCATGTTGGCTCCCCCTCACGCACGATCTGGCCGTGCTAGTCGTTCAATCCTCGTCGTGGTACAGACGCTGCCTGGCCGACAGCAGCTCGATCTCCGGACGAAAGGCCACCATCCGCTCGCAGGCGTCCATCACCTCTTTGCAGTTACCCGCGGAGGCGGAAAGCACCGCTATGCCGACCTCGGCTCTGCGATGCAGATCATGACACCCGGTCTCGGCGACCGCGATGGCGGGGTAACGGCGTCGCAGCTCGGCGATCAGCGGCCGTACGACGGAGCGCTTCTGCTTCAGCGAGCGCACGTCGCCGAGCAGGATGTCCAGGGTCAGAGCACCCACATACATCGTTGGTCACCACCGCTTGGCCTGGTGTGCTGAGCGCGCGCCCGTCCTGCTGCGGTGGGGAGCAGGCCAGGGCGCGCGAGAGGCGCCCGGCGGAGGACCCGCCGGGCGCCCGGCCGCGTGTCACACGCGCGGCTTCTCCCGCATCTCGAACGTCTCGATCACGTCGTCGATCCTGATGTCGTTGTAGCCGACACCGATGCCGCACTCGAAGCCCTCGCGGACCTCGGTCGCGTCATCCTTGAAGCGACGCAGGGACGAGACGGTCAGGTTGTCGGCGATGACGACGCCATCGCGGATCACCCTGGCCTTGCTGTTGCGGACGATCAGACCGGAGCGGACCAGAGAACCGGCGACGTTGCCGATCTTCGGCACCTTGAAGACCTCGCGGACTTCGGCGGTGCCCATCTGGACCTCTTCGAACTCCGGCTTGAGCATGCCCTTGAGGGCCGCCTCGATCTCCTCGATCGCCTGGTAGATGACCGAGTAGTAGCGGATGTCGACGCCCTCGCGCTCGGCCAGGTCGCGTGCCCGCGGCTCGGGCCGCACGTTGAAGCCGATGATGACCGCGTTGTCGTCGGCGACCGCCAGGTTGACGTCGTACTCGGTGATG
Organism: Nonomuraea sp. LP-02; assembly: GCF_036289125.1. Lineage (NCBI taxonomy): Bacteria > Bacillati > Actinomycetota > Actinomycetes > Streptosporangiales > Streptosporangiaceae > Nonomuraea > Nonomuraea sp. LP-02. The sequence continues at coordinate 4,337,140 of NZ_JAXCLK010000001.1, forward strand.
GCGCCGACCGCGCGGTGCAGGACACGGAGCCTGACCTCGTCGCCGACGTCGATCTTGAGCAGGGCGTCTTCCAGGGCCTCCACCGAACCGGACACGTCACCCTTGATGATGAGCTTGAGCTCGTCGACGCGGCCCTTCTCGAGGTCGCTGAACAGCTCCTCGAGGGTGCGGCGACGGCTCGACTTCGCCATCTCGGCGCTGCGCTTGCGCGCCGCGCGCTGCTGGGCGATCTGCCGGGCCATCCGGTCGTCGGTGACCACGATGAAGTTGTCACCGGCGCCCGGCACGGCCGTCAGACCCATCACCAGGACCGGACGCGACGGCGTGGCCTCGTCGACCGGCTCGCCGGTGTCGTCGAGCATCGCCCGGACGCGGCCGAAGGCCTCGCCACAGACGATGGAGTCGCCGACGCGCAGCGTGCCGCGCTGGACCAGGACGGTCGCGACCGGGCCGCGGCCCTTGTCGAGGTGTGCCTCGATGGCGATGCCCTGGGCGTCCATCGTCGGGTTGGCCCGCAGGTCGAGCTCGGCGTCGGCGGTCAGCAGGATCGCCTCGAGGAGGTTCTCGATGCCGATGCCGTTCTTCGCCGAGATGTCGACGAACAGCGTGCTGCCGCCGTATTCCTCGGCGATCAGGCCGTATTCGGTGAGCTGGGCCCGCACCTTGTTGGGGTCGGCCCCCTCCTTGTCGATCTTGTTGACCGCGACCACGACCGGCACGTCGGCCGCCTGGGCGTGGTTGAGCGCCTCGATCGTCTGCGGCTTGACGCCGTCGTCGGCCGCGACCACCAGCACCGCGATGTCGGTCGACTTCGCGCCTCGGGCACGCATGGCGGTGAACGCCTCGTGACCCGGGGTGTCGATGAAGGTGATCTTGCGCTCTTCGCCCTCGTGCTCGGCGGCGACCTGGTAAGCGCCGATGTGCTGGGTGATGCCACCCGCCTCGCGCGCCACCACGTTCGTGTTGCGGATGGCGTCGAGCAGCTTGGTCTTACCGTGGTCGACGTGACCCATGACGGTCACGACCGGCGGACGTGCGGCGAGGTCGGCCTCGTCGCCCTCGTTCTCGCCGAACTCGATGTCGAAGGCCTCGAGAAGCTCGCGGTCCTCCTCCTCCGGGCTCACGACCTGGATGTCGTAGTCGAGCTCGGCGCCGAGCAGCTGCAGCGTCTCCTCGTTGACCGACTGCGTGGCGGTCACCATCTCGCCGAGGTGCAGCATGATCTGCACGAGCGCGGCAGGGTTGGCGCCGATGCGGTCGGCGAAGTCGGACAGCGACGCGCCGCGCGGGAGGCGGATCGTCGCGCCGTTGCCGCGCGCGACCTGCACGCCGCCGATCGACGGCGCCGACATGTTGTCGAACTCCTGGCGCCTCTGCCGCTTCGACTTGCGCCCGCGGGCCGGACGGCCACCGGGACGGCCGAAGGCACCCGCGGTGCCGCCGCCACGACCACGGCCACCGCCGCCGGGACGGCCGCCGAAGCCACCGCCGCCGCCACCGGGACCACCGGCACCGGTGCGCGGACCCGCGCCACCGCCGCCGGGACGGCCGGCGAAACCGCCGCCGCCGGGACGACCGCCGCCACCACCGGGACGGCCACCGCCGCCACCGGGACGACCGCCGCCGCCACCACCAGGGCCACCACCAGGACGGCCCGCACCGGGACCGGCAGGACGGCCCTGCGGCATCATCATCGGGTTAGGACGCGGACCGCCGGGACGCGGACCACCGGGGCCACCGGCACCGGGACCCGGACGCGGACCGCCGGAGGGCGGACCGGGACGCGGGCCCGGAGTGGGCCGGTCGCCGCCGCGGCCCTGCGGCGGACGCGGCATCGCGCCGTCGCGCGGCGGGCCGTCACGGCGATCGCCGCGCGGGCCGGGGCCACCGTCACGCTGGCCGCCGCCCGGACGCGGCGGCCGGGGCGCCTGGCCCATGCCGCTGGCGTTGGACGAGAACGGGTTGTTCCCGGGACGCGGGCCGCGCGGGCCCGGCTTGGGGCCGGGACGCGGGCCGCCGCCGGCGGGCGCGCCGGGACGCGGCGCCTGCGCACCGCCACCGCCCTGCTGGGCGGGACGCGGACCCGGCTTGGGGCCGGGACCGGGACGCGGAGCCGGGCCGGGACGCGGACCCGGGGTCGGCCGAGCCGGAGCGCCGCTCTCGAAGCGCGCCTGCGGAGCCGGGGACGTCTCACCGCGCGCGGCCTGCGGCTGCTGGTGAGGCATGGGAACCGGCGGGCGGGGCTGACCGCCCTGAGGACCTTGCGGGCCCTGCGGACCTTGGGGACCCTGCGGGGCCTGGGGGGCCTGCGGGGCCTGGGGGCCGCTCTGCGGACCCGGACGCGGACCGGGCCGGGGGCCCGGACGCGGAGGAGCAGGCATCGGAGCCTGCCCGCTGCCGTTGCCGGCCTGGCCTTCGGCCGGCCGGTGCGCAGCCCTTGGCGGCTGCGGCCTGTTGGACGGCTGTCCGCCGCCTCTGGAGGGCCCACCCTTCGATGCGCCCAGAGCTTCGGTGAGCCTGCGGACCACCGGCGCCTCGATGGTGGAGGACGCCGAACGGACGAACTCCCCCATCTCCTGGAGCTTGGCCATGACGACCTTGCTCTCGACGCCGAACTCCTTAGCGAGCTCGTATACCCGGACCTTCGCCACTGCACTCCCTTACTCGGCCCGGGAGGCTGGCTGTGCCGTCCGGACCGTCGCTACCTTGACGTCTTCATCGCCGCGTGCTCATCAGGCGCTCATAGCAATCTGACTCCGCCCATCAACTCGGCGTCCTACATGACATTGGGTTCTCCCTCCAGGTGTGCCCGCACGGGCGAGACGTCGAGCGGACCCGGCACGCGGAACGCGCGCAGGAACGCCCGCCGCCGCTCGGCGAGCTCCAGACAACTCAAGGCCGGATGCAGCGACGCACCTCGGCCTGGAAGCCGTCCTCGCAGGTCGGGGACCACATGGTCTCCGGCCAGCACCAGGCGGAGCAGCTCGGACTTGGCCGTGCGAACCCTGCAGCCCACACACGTGCGCTGAGGGCCCCTACGGCCACCATATTCCAGCTTACCGCTTTGACGCATCTACGGAACCGGCGGCATCCTCCGCCTGGGTGTCAGGCCGGATGTCGATCCGCCAACCCGTGAGCCTCGCCGCGAGCCGGGCGTTCTGCCCCTCTTTGCCGATGGCCAGGGAAAGCTGGTAGTCGGGCACGGTCACCCGCGCGACCCGGCCGTCGAGATCGAGAACCTCGACATGGGAAACACGCGCAGGAGACAGGGCATTCCCCACGAACTCGGCGGGATCTTCGGACCAGTCGATGATGTCGATCTTCTCGCCGTGGAGCTCGGTCATCACGTTGCGCACCCGCGAGCCCATGGGGCCGATGCAGGCGCCCTTGGCGTTGACACCGGGCTTGCGCGACCTCACCGCGATCTTGGTGCGGTGGCCGGCCTCGCGGGCCACGGCGGCGATCTCCACGGTGCCGTCGGCGATCTCCGGCACCTCCAGCGCGAACAGCTTCTTCACCAGGCCGGGATGCGTGCGCGAGAGGGTGACGGAGGGGCCCTTGTGGCCCTTCTTGACCTGCACGACGTAGGCGCGGATGCGCTCGCCGTGCACGTAGTCCTCGCCGGGCACCTGCTCGGCGTGCGGCAGGACGGCCTCGATCTTGCCGAGGTCGACCAGCACCACGCGAGGGTCCTTGCCCTGCTGGATGACGCCCGAGACCAGCTCGCCCTCACGGCTGGCGAACTCGCCGAAGTTGATCTCGTCCTCGGCGTCGCGGAGCTGCTGCAGGATGACCTGCTTGGCGGTGGTCGCGGCGATCCTGCTGAAGTTGCCAGGGGTGTCGTCGAACTCCCTGACCACCTCGCCCTCGTCGCCCAGCTCAGCGGCCCAGATCGTGACGTGCCCGCTGGCGCGGTCGAGCTCGGCCCGCGCCTTCGAGGCCGCGCCCTCGGTGCGGAAGTACGCGATCAGCAGCGCGTCCTCGATCGCCTTGACCACCAGGTCGAAGGAGATGTCCTTCTCCCGTTCGAGGCTGCGCAGGACGCTCATGTCGATGTCCACGGCGGCTCCCCCTTAGCCTTCGTCGCCGTCGACGTCGTCGATGCGGCGGAACTCCACCTGCACCCGTCCGCGGGCCAGGTCCTCGTACTCAAACCGGCGCGGCGCGCCCTCGACGTCGAGATCGACGCCGGCGTCGTCCGCGGCCGTGATCCGGCCCTCCACCACGCTGCCGTCGCGCAGCTCCGCCTTCACCAGACGACTGGCCGCGCGACGCCAGTGGCGCGGCTCGGTGAGGGGGCGGTCGACACCCGGCGAGGAGACCTCCAGCGTGTATGCCGCCTGCCCCATCGAGTCGTCGTCGTCCAGCGCCGTGGAGACGGCCTGGCTCACGTCGGCGATGTCGTCGAGGCTCACGCCGCCGTCACGGTCGACGATCACGCGCAGCACGCGTCTCCTGCCCGCCTGGGTGACCGTGATGTCCTCCAGATCGAGGCCCTCCGCGCTGACCACGGGCTCCAGGAGCTTCATCAGGTGGTCGCGGGGTGATGCGCTGCCCATATCGACCTCCCCTATTGTCATGTCTCAGCCGGGCGGACCTCGCCACTGGCTCCCCGCCGCCCGGCCACTCGGGCCAGCGACGACAGTTGACACCCTATCCGTACGAGGGCACAGAAAGAGCGCCACTCGTCACGGCCGAATGGCGGAGCGTCGCCTGGCGGCGTTCGCGGGCTCAGACCGTACGATGCTATCTGCGTCAGTGACAACAGGAGGTTCCCGCTCGTGCGCCCGCGTCAGCTCTCCCGTCGTGGCCTGCTGGCGGGCGGAGTGGCCGCGCTCGCCGCCTGCAGCGCCTCCGGGCCGGCCCGGCAGCCGGCCACGCCCGTCCCCGACTCGCCCGAGACGGTTCTCGTGAAGCAGTTGATCGCGGAGAAGGAGCGGACGATCGCGCTCTACTCTGCGCTGATCGCGGACGGCGGCGAGCGGCTCGTGCCCTTCCGCGACCGCCACCAGGCGCATCTGGACGAGCTGCGCAAGCACGTCACCGGCCTCGGCACCCCCGCCCCCTCGGGCTCGCCCGCGCCCTCCGGCTCCGCCGAGCCGGACAAGCCGTCGCTGTCGCGGCTGCGCGAGCTGGAGCGGAAGGCGGCGGCGCTGCGGCCCAAGCAGCTCGCGGGCATCTCCCCCGGGATGGCTCAGCTCATCGCCAGCATCGGCGCCTGCGAGGCCGCGCACGTCGTCGCCCTGCCCAAGTCGGTGTGAACGAGGTGGCCGTGAACGGGGACGACCTGGAGAAACTGCGCAAGGCGCTGGCGGCCGAGCACGCCGCGCTGTTCGCGTACGGGCTGCTCGGGGCGCGGACGTCGGGAGAGCTTCGAGCGCGGATGAGCGCGGCCTACGACGCCCACCGGGCGCGGCGCGACCAGGTCCGCAAGCTCATCACGGAGCGCGGCGGCAAGCCGGTGGAGGCGGAGGCGGCGTACGCGCTGCCGTTCTTCCCCTCGGACGCGAAACTGGCGGCCCGGCTGGCGGCGCACCTCGAAGGCGGGGTGACGGCCGCCTACCTCGAACTGGTGGCGGCCGAGGACGCCGCGCTGCGCCGGTTCGCCGCCCTTGCCATGCAGCACGCCGTCGCCCGCGCGTACGCCTTCCGCCCGGCCCAGCCGGCCGCGTTCCCCGGCATGCCGGCGGCTCCCGCGCCCGCCACGCCCAGCGCCCAGGGCGGCAGCTGAGAGGTGCCCTGACCGGCTGGGCACCTCACGGCGGCGAGGGTCAGGCGGTGGCGGTGGCGGCGATGCGGTCAGCGGCCTCGGCGAGGGGGATCTCTGACTTCTCGCCGGTCACGCGGTCGCGGAGCTCGATGACGCCCTGGGACAGACCGCGGCCGATGACCACGATGGTCGGGACGCCCAGCAGCTCGGCGTCCTTGAACTTGACGCCGGGCGAGACCTGCGGCCGGTCGTCCACGAGCACGCGCAGGCCGCGCGACTCCAGCTCGCCGGCCAGCTCCAGGGCGGCCTCCACCTGGTTGTCCTTGCCGGTGCCGACGATGTGCACGTCGGCGGGCGCCACCTCGCGCGGCCAGACCAGGCCGAGCTGGTCGTGGGCCTGCTCGGCGATGACGGCGACGGCGCGCGAGACGCCGATGCCGTAGGAGCCCATGGTGATGCGGATGGGCTTGCCATCGGGGCCGAGGGCGTCGAGGCCGGCGGCGTCGGCGTATTTGCGGCCGAGCTGGAAGATGTGGCCGATCTCGATGCCGCGGTCGATGGACAGCTCGGAACCGCAGCGGGGGCAGGGGTCGCCGGCGCGGATCTCGGCGGCCTCGATGGTGCCGTCGGGGGTGAAGTCGCGGCCCGCGACGACGTTGGCGGCGTGCCTGCCGGGCTCGTTGGCGCCGGTCACCCAGGAGGTGCCGGTGGCCACGCGCGGGTCGACGAGGTAGCGGATGCCGAGCTCGCGCAGGATCTGCGGGCCGATGTAGCCGCGTACGAGGCCGGGGTGCTTGGCGAAGTCGGCGGCCTCGAAGATGGCGGGCTCGCCGGGGGCGAGCGCGGCCTCCAGGCGCTTGAAGTCGACCTCGCGGTCGCCGGGGACGCCGATGACGAGCGTCTCGGTCTTGTCGGAGCCCGGGGTGGTGACCTTGACGACGACGTTCTTCAGGGTGTCGGCGGCGGTGACGGAGAGGCCGTGGTGCTCGTTGACGTACGACACCAGCGTCTCGATGGTCGGGGTGTCGGGCGTGTCCATGACGGTGAGCGGGGGCAGGTCGTCGTAGGAGCGGGCGGCGGGCGCGGTCGTGGTGACGGCCTCGGCGTTGGCCGCGTAGCCGCAGGAGTGGCAGGCCACGAAGGTGTCCTCGCCGGTGGGCGTGGGGGCCAGGAACTCCTCGGAGGCCGAGCCGCCCATGGCGCCCGACTGGGCGAAGACGATCTTGTAGTGGATGCCGAGCCGGTCGAAGGTGCGGATGTAGGCCTCGCGGTGCTGCTCGTAGGAGTGCTTGAGGCCGTCGTCGTCGAGGTCGAAGGAGTAGGAGTCCTTCATCAGGAACTCCCGGCCGCGCAGGATGCCGGCCCGGGGGCGGGCCTCGTCGCGGTATTTCGTCTGGATCTGGTAAAGGGTGACCGGATAGTCCTTGTAGGAGGAGTACTCGCCCTTGACCATGTCGGTGAAGAGCTCCTCGTGCGTGGGGCCGAGGAGGTAGTCGGCGCCCTTGCGGTCCTGGAGACGGAAGAGCGTGTCGCCGTATTCGGTCCAGCGGCCGGTGGCCTCGTAGTATTCGCGGGGCAGCAGGGCGGGGAAGAGCACCTCCTGGGCGCCCATCCGGTTCATCTCCTCGCGGACGATCCTGGTGACGTTCTCCAGCACCAGTTTGCCGAGCGGCAGCCAGGAGTAGATGCCGGGGGCCACGCGGCGGACGTAGCCGGCGCGGACCAGCAGCTTGTGGCTCGGCACTTCCGCGTCTGCCGGGTCGTCCCGCAGGGTGCGAAGAAACAACGACGACATGCGCAGCAACACGGCTACTCCTTGCTCGAACCCGGATGTGAAGGCTTACAGGCTATCGACTCGACGTGGCCGTCCGCTCGGGCTTAAGTCCCCGGCCCTCATGCGAGGGCCGGGAGCCAGCCCGTGACGAACACCGCCAGCCACACCGTGAACAGCCCGGAGAAGAGCGTGGAGAGGGCGAGGGCGCGCAGGCGGGAGCGGGCGTTCCTGCGCAGCGCGAGCACCAGGGCGACCGACAGCACGCCGACCAGCAGGGCCGGGCCCGGCCAGAACGAGCCCTCGACGCCGATGAAGCCCGGCGTGGCGCGGTCCACGACGTCGGCGATGAGCGCGGCGCCGACGCCGCCCGCGGCCAGGTCGCCCCATCTGTCGTCCCTGCGGGTGACGTAGGCCAGCAGGCCGAGCCCCACGAGCAGGGCGAGGACCCAGTTGAGCCCGGCCGCGCCGCCGCCGCCGAGGTCGGCGAGGGCCAAATCGCCGCGGACGGCGCTCGCGCCCATGGCCGCGACGAGGGTGGAGACCGCCGCCAGGAACGTGGTCACCAGCGCCCATCCGAACCCGGTGGCGGTCGCGCCGACGGCCAGCGACAGGGCCAGGTAGGCGTAGGGCTCGTAGAGCTGGCCGATCCAGCCGGGGCCACGACCGGAGATGAGCGCGCCGACGAGGCCGACGACCAGTCCTCCAAGGAAGGCCGCGACCAGATGGCGCTCGATGCCGCGCTGGCGCCGGTCGTATTCGGCGAAGTCGGCGTATTCGATCGTGGTGTTGTTCATGTCCCTTTCCCCAGGTCAACCCCTCCCCCAGAACGTTCCGGAATTGACCTGTTTCAGATTATGTGAACCTACACAAAAGGCAAAAATCGGTCATTCCTCTACCAACTCAAGCAAGTGCTTGGTTAGCATGGCGGCGTGTCGCTTCCCGAAGAGCTCGGCGCCCTCGTCCGCGAACACCTCGCCGCCCGCCCCGGCGCGTCCTGGGCGGAGCTCGCGCGGGACGTGGGGGTGGCCGGGCTGCTCGTCCCCGAGGAGCACGGGGGCGCGGGCTGCGGTCCCGCCGAGCTGGCCGCCGTGGCCGAGGAGATGGGAGGCGCGCTCTCGCCGCACCCCTTCCTGCAGACCGCGGTCATGGCGGTGACCGCCGCGACCGCCTGCGGGGCCGCCGACCTGCTGAAGGCCATCGCCGACGGCGGCGTGAGCGCGACCGTGGTGCTGCCGGGCGACGCGGAGCTGCGGCTGGCGGGCGGGCGGCTCAGCGGGGTGGCGCCGTACGTGCTGGCGGGCGAGGTGGTGCTGCTCTACGCGGGCGGGCAGCTCGTGGAGGCCGCGCCGACGCGGCGGGAGGCGTACCTGACGATGGACGAGAGCCGGCCGCTGGAGCGGCTGACCTTCGAGGACGTGCCCGTACGGCGGCTCGGCGACGGGACGTCGGCGGCACGGGTGCGCGACCTCGGGATCGCGGCCCTGGCCGCCGAGCAGGTGGGCGGGGCACAGCGGTGCCTGGACATGGCGGTCGCGTACGCGCGGACGCGGGTGCAGTTCGGCCGGCCGATCGGGGCCTTCCAGGCCGTCAAGCACAAGCTGGCGGACGTGCTGCTGCTGGTGGAGTCGGCCCGGTCGGCCGCGCGGGCGGCGGCCGGGGACGGGGTGGCGGCGGCGGTGGCGGGGTCGTACTGCACGGAGGCGTACCTGGCGGCGGCGGGCGAGAACATCCAGGTCCACGGAGGGATCGGGATCACCTGGGAGCATCCCGCGCATCGCTACTTCAAGCGGGCCACGTCCGACGCCCAGCTCTTCGGCCTGCCCCAGGCGCACCGCGCCCGCCTGGCGTCGGTGGTCTTCGGCGAGTGACCCCGGGCTCAGCCGCCGAGCAGTTCTTCCCAGGGGTGGCGGGTGTTGGTGCGGCGGGTGGTGTCGAGCGCCTCGGCGAGACGCCAGAAGCCGGGCCTGGCGTGGGTGCGGGCGCGTCCCATGGGGTCGATGGCGCGCAGCTCGACGCGGACGCCCATGACGTCGAGGACCGCCGTGGCGGCTCCGCCGGGACCGGCCTCGGTGACGAGCGGCCCTTCGCGGTCGGGGTCGAGGACCCGCTCGGCCAGCAGGCCCGCCACCTCGGAGGCGTAGGGGCCGTCGCGCCACTCGATGTGCCAGGTGTGGTCGCCCCCGCGCCACCAGGTCAGGTCGCGGCACGACTCCATGAAGTCGGCCTCGGACGCCAGCGCCGCCATGACCCGTCCGAACGCCTCGTAGCGGCGGGCGCTCGTGAGCGAGAGGTCGCCACCGTCGAGGCCGGGATCTTCGGCGTCCTTCGGCCGTCTCAGCGCGTGCTTTCGCTTCACGAGCATCACTCTGATCGCGCCCGCGCCCTTCCCGCAAGTCCTCGCCGCTGATACGCTCTACCAAGCGAGCGCTTGGTTTCCTACTGTGCCGGAGGCGCGATGACGTCCCTACGGATCAGCCTGGGGTACGAGCTGGAGGTCCGCGGCCGCACCCGCGACGTCGAGCAGCAGGCGTTCCACAACGTGGTCGAGCAGGTCGTGCTGGGCGACCGGCTGGGGTTCGACACCGCCTGGTTCGTGGAGCACCACTTCACCAGAGGCTTCTCCCACTCCTCGGCCCCCGACCTGGTCCTCGCCGCCATCTCCCAGCGGACCGAGCGCATCCACCTGGGGCTCGGCGTGGTGCTGCTGCCGTTCCAGTCGCCGATCCGCACGGCCGAGCGCGTCGCCACCCTGGACGTGCTCAGCGGCGGCCGGGTCGAGTTCGGCACCGGCCGCGGCGCCTCCCCCCTGGAGTACCAGGCGTTCCAGCGGCCGTTCGAGCAGTCCCGGCGGATCTGGGAGGACTCGCTGGAGGCCGTGCTCGCGATCTGGAACGCCGACGGCGAGCCGGTCAGCCGCTCGACCGAGTTCTTCGAGATCCCCGACGTCGCCGTCTACCCGCGCCCGGCCCAGCACCCGCACCCGCCGGTGTGGGTGGCCTCCACCTCGCTGGACGGCTACCTCGCCGCCGCCAGGCACGGCTACAACCTGCTCGGCATGACCATGCTCAAGGGCATCGACGACGTGGCCGCCGACGTCGCGCGCTACCGCGAGTGCCTGGCCGAGCACGGCTTCGACCCGGACACCCGCCGGGTCGCCCTCATGATCCCCTGGTACGTCGCCCCCACCCGCGAGGCCGCGGCGGCCACGGCCGCCGACCCCGTCCTGTGGTACATCCGCCGCCAGGTCAACCTGGTCACCCCGCCCGACTACTACGACGCCCGCCACGCCACCCACCGCGTGCTCGGCCAGCTCGCCGCCGGGCTGCCGCCCGAGGAGGCGATGGCCACGCTGCGCGAGCACCTCATGGTCGTGGTGGACGACGTGGCGGGCTCGCGCAAGGCCCTGGCCAGGATCGCCGAGGCCGGGGCGACCGACCTCATCATCCAGGCCCAGGTCGGCGGGCTCGCCCACGAGCGGGTGTGCGAGTCGATGACGCTGTTCATGACCGAGGTGGTGCGCTGATGGGCCGGTGGCTGACGCGGGACGACCTCGGGTCCGCCGCGGGCTCGGCCGCCGGGCTCCTGCTGGTCTCCCCCGACGCGTCCAGCGCCTTCCCGCTCGGCCCCGAGGACCGGCGGGCCGCCGCCGGGCTGACCGCGGCGGCCCTGCGCGCGGCCGGGGTGGGCGAGCGGGACCGGGTCGCGGTGGCCCTCGCCGAACCGGCCGGCTCTCTGTGGGCCGCCGCCGCGGCCGAGGTCGCCCAGGCCGCCGCCGGTCTCGGGCCGCGCGGGCGCATGCGGCTGCACCACGCGCTGTCGGCGCTGCGGGCCACGACGCTGGTCGCCACGCCGACCGGCGCGATGGACCTCCTGGCCCGCCTGCATCTGGAGTTCCTGCTGGATCCGCTGGACCTCGGGCTCGCCCACATCGTGCTGACCGGCGAGATCGCCTCCAGGAGCACTTTGGGGCACCTCGCGGGCGAGTTCGGCGCCCGGGTCACCGAGGTGTACGCGAGCCCGTTCGGCGGCACCGCGCTGGCCTGGCGGGCCGCGGAGGAGGACCCGCTCACGCCGCTCGCGGACGACCTGCTGGGCCTGGCCGCCCTGGCCAAGGACGCCCCGGCCGACCCCGATGCCCCGGTGGCCGAGCTGGTCGTCACCCCGCGCGGGCACGCCACGCTCGGCGACGCGACGCTGAGGACCGGCCACGTCGTACGCGGCGGTCTGCCCGCCCCCGCCCACCCCCTGGGCGGCCTGCCCGCCCCCGCCCACACCGTGGGCGAGCACGTGCTGGTCAGAGGCGTGTGGCTGGCGCTGCCCCGCCTGGAGAAGGCGCTCGCGAAGATCGACGGCGTGGCCGGCTGGGACCTGACGATCAGCCGTCCGGGCACGCTGGACTCCGCCGTGCTCACCGTGACGTTCGGCCGCGAGAGCCTCGTCGGCAACCCCATGTGGCGCTCGCGGATCCAGGAGGCCGTGCGGGCGCTGACGCCGGTCTCGATCGGCGTGGAGATCGCCCCGGAGGCGGCCGAAGGGCCGCGGCCGGGCACGGTGACCGACCTGCGCGGCCACCATCTGGGCAGGGACCGGGCGCTCGTCACCTAGGGGTGGGCATGGCACCGATGCCGGAGTGGGGGACGCTCCCCCGCATGCTGCGCGACCAGGCCGAACGGCACCCCGGCGACACGGTCGTGGCCGGGCGCGGCGGGCACGGCACGCTCGCCGGGCTGCGCGGGGCCGCCTCGGCGGTCGCCCGCGGCCTCATCGCGCTCGGCGTCGAGCCCGGCGACCGGGTGGCCCTGTGGGGGGTGAACTCGGCGTACTGGGTGGAGCACGTGCTCGGCGTCTGGGACGCGGGCGCGGTCGTCGTGCCGCTGTCGCCGCGCTTCAAGGGCATCGAGGCCGCCGAGGTCGTCACGAGGACCGGCGCGAAGGTGCTCATCACGGGCGACGGCCCTGCGGGCACGCGGCTCGCCGGGCTGCTGCCGTCGCTGCCCGGCCTGCGGCACACGATCGTCCCGCCGGCCACGGAGCTGCGCGCGCTCGGGGAGCGGGTGCCCGAGCGCGAGGCCGAGGAGCGGGCGCTCGCCGTCCGGCCCGGCGACCTGTGCGAGATCATGTCCACCTCCGGCACCACGGGCACGCCCAAGGGCGTCATGCTGGACCACTCCCAGGTCCTGCGCGGCTACTGGGACTGGTCGGAGATCGTCACCCTCGACGAGCACGACCGTTATCCGGTGATCGCCCCGTTCAGCCACGGGTTCGGGCTGAACGCCGGGCTCGTGGCCTGCGTGCTGCGCCGGGCCACGATGCTGCCGATCCCGGCCTTCAGCCCGGACGCGCTCATGTCGCTGATCTCCCGCGAGCGGGTCACCGTGCTCGCCGGGCCGCCCACGCTCTTCCACCGCATCCTGGACGAGCTGGAGCGCGGCTCGTGGGACGTCTCCTCGCTGCGCGTGGCCATCTGCGGCGCCGCCGCCGTGCCCGCGTCCCTGATCACCCGGCTGGTCGAGCGGGTCGGTCTCGAACGGATGATCAACGCGTACGGGCTGATGGAGGGCACGGTCGTCTCCATGACCCGGGCCGGCGACCCGATCGAGGTCGTCGCGGAGACCACCGGCAGGCCCGTGCCCGGCATCGAGGTCAAGATCGTGGACGGCGACGGCAAGGAGGCCGCGCCCGGCGAGCGCGGCGAGATCCTGCAGCGCGGCTACGGCGTCATGCGCGGCTACTGGGACGACCCCGGGCGGACCGCCGAGGCCGTGGACGCCGACGGCTGGCTGCACACCGGCGACATCGGCGTGCTGGACGAGCGGGGCAATCTCGCCGTCGTGGACCGCTTGAAGGAGCTCTACATCGTCAACGGCTTCAACGTCTCGCCCGCCGAGGTCGAGTCGCTGCTGCTGCGCGAGGGGTCGCCGGCCCAGGTCGCCGTGGTCGGGGTGCCGGACGCGTCGGCGGGCGAGGCCGGGGTGGCTTTCGTGGTGCCCAGGCCGGGCGCGCGCGTGGTGCCCGAGGAACTGATCGCGTGGGCGCGGGCGAACATGTCCGACTACAAGGTCCCGAAGCGGGTGGTGGTCGTGGACGCCCTGCCGGCCAACGTCAACGGCAAGATCGACAAGCGGGCGCTGCGGGAGCGGGCGTCCGGGTAGCCGCGCGGGGTGTTTCTCCGCCCGGAGGCGGGCGTGAGCGGTTACGTTGGCAGGAGCACGGATCAAGCTGTTTTCGCCGGGGACGGGTTCGCCCGTGTCGGCGATCGGGGATACATCGATCACACCGGCCGGTTATGTCTAGTGGGGCCTGGTGAGGCGCCTGCCCCGGGCGGCCGGCTCTGAGGAGGCAGCGTGGCGTTGCGTGTGGCGGTCATCGGATCGGGACCCGCCGGCATCTACACGGCCGAGGCGCTGGTCAAGCAGTCGGCCGGAGCGGCGCGGGTGGACGTGCTCGAACGCCTGCCCACCCCGTACGGGCTGGTGAGATATGGGGTCGCTCCCGACCACACCTCGATCAAGTCGATCGCGAACTACCTGAAGCGGGTGCTGGAGCTGCCCGAGGTGCGCTTCCTCGGCGGCGTCACGCTGGGCGAGCACCTGTCGGTCGCCGACCTGCTGCACCATTACGACGCCGTCGTCTACTGCACGGGCGCGATGGTCGACCGGCGGCTCGGCATCCCCGGCGAGGACCTGCCGGGCAGCGTGGCCGCCACCGACTTCGTCAACTGGTACTGCGGCCATCCCGACGTGGACCCCTCGCGCTTCACGCTGGACAGCTCCGAGGTCGCGGTGATCGGCGTCGGGAACGTGGCCGTCGACGTCGTACGGATCCTCGCCAAGACCGCCGACGAGCTGAGCCGCACCGACGTGCCCCACGACGTGCTCCAGCGGCTGTCCGAGAGCCAGGTGAAGGCCATCCACATGGTCGGCCGGCGCGGGCCCGAGCACGCCAAGTTCACCCTCAAGGAGCTGCGCGAGCTGGGCGAGCTGGACAACGCCGACGTCGTGGTGCGGCCCGACGAGGCCCAGGTGCTCGGCTCGGGCTTCTCCCGGCAGGTGCAGGGCAACGTGGACGTCATCAGGTCCTGGGCGGCCCGCGAGCCGGTCGGCCGGGCCCGCCGCCTCGACGTGCGCTTCTGGCTGCGGCCGGTGGAGATCCTCGGCGCCGAGCGGGTCGAGGGGCTGCGCCTGGAGCGCACCCGGCTGTCGCCGGAGGGGCGCGTGGTCGGCACGGGCGAGTTCGAGACGCTGCCGGTCGGCATGGTGCTGCGGTCGGTGGGCTACCAGAGCGTGCCGCTGCCGGGGGTGCCGTTCTCCGAGGACACCATGACCGTGCCCAACCAGGCGGGGCGGGTGCGCGAGCGCGAATACGTCGCGGGCTGGCTCAAACGCGGCCCCACCGGCGTCATCGGCACGAACAAGTCCGACGCCGCCGAGACCGTGCGCACCCTGCTGGCCGACCTGGAGGGCCGCGAACGGGTCCCCGCGACGGCCACGATCGACGCGCTGCTGACCGAGCGGGGCGTGCGGCCGATCACCTACGACGAGTGGCAGGCGATCGAGGCGGCCGAGACCGAGCTGGCCAAGTCGCTCGGGCGCGGCGACCGGGTCAAGCTCGTCGGGCTGGAGGCCATGCTCCGTGCCTGCCGTCCCTGATCCGCCGGTCCCGGCGGGGTTCGCCGCGGCCTACCGGGCCCAGCGGGCCCGCTTCCCCGGCCTCTCCGGCCGGCAGCCGGTCCACACCGTGTACGTGCCCGCCGACCGGTTCTCGGCCGGAACCGTGGACGCGTGGCGGGACGAGGCCCTGGGGCTGGTCCACGCCCATCTGGCCGGGCCGGGCGAGCTGGCCGAGGTGTTCGGCGTCCCGCCCGCCACGGCCGCGGCCGTGCACGCCAAGCTGCTGGTCAAGCTCGGCCGCGAGCCCGTCGAGGACCTGCGGATCGACTTCGAGGACGGCTACGGCGCCCCGCCGGACGCGGTCGAGGACGGGCACGTCGAGCAGGCGGCCGAGGCCGTGGCCGCGCTGCACGCCGCCGGGGCGCTGCCGCGCCGCTGGGGGCCGCGGGTGAAGTCGTTCGCCGACGGCGACCCTGGACGTTCGATCAGGACGCTCGCCGGGCTCGTGCGCGGGGTGACGAAGCGGACCGGCGAGCTGCCGGCCGGGTTCACGGTGACGTTCCCCAAGGTGCTCATGGAGGACTACCTGCGGCAGTTCGCGGAGGTGCTGGCCTCCCTGGAGGCCGGGCTCGGGGTGCGGCTGCGGTTCGAGATGCAGGTGGAGGCGCCGCAGACGCTGCCGTTCCTGCGGGCCGAGCTGGCCGAGGCGCTGGACGGGCGGCTCGCGGCGGCGCACTTCGGGGTGTTCGACTACACGGCCGCGCTCGGGCTGCCGCCGCACGAGCAGCGGCTCGACCATCCGGCCTGCGACCACGCCCGGCACGTCATGCAGACGGCGTTCGCGGGCACGGGGGTGGAGCTGTCCGACGGCTCGCTCGCCGCCGCGCCCGCCTCCGATCAAGCCGGGGACGTGCACGCGCTGTGGCGGCGGCACGCCGAGCTCGTCCGGCACTCGCTGCGGCACGGTTTCCACCAGGGCTGGGACATGCACCCGTCGCATCTGGTCAGCCGCTTCGCCACCGTGTACGCCTTCCACCTCGCTCACTACGACGCCTACCGGGAGCGGGTGCGGGCGTGGGAGGAGCGGCGGGAGGCCGGGGGCGGGGTGATGGACGAGCCCGCCACGATCCGCACCCTCGCCGCGGCACTGCGCCGCGCCGACGCCGCGCTGCCCTGACGGCGGTACGGCGCGCGCCCCGGGCCTCCCCTTATCGAGGGACATGGGTAGGCCGATCGGGCCGCAGGCGGCGGACCAGAGCCGTACAGGCGGTCTTCGAGGGGTCCGCGAGGGCGGTGTCAGTCGCGTTCGACCAGAGTGCGCCAGCGGCGGACCAGCCGCCATTCCACGGGGTCGGACCAGCTCGCCCGTGCCGCCGAGCCGATGTGGAAGGCGCGGATGCCCTGGTCGAGCAGCATCGGCACGTGGGCGGGGCGCAGCCCTCCGCCGGCCAGGATGATCGAGCCGTCGCCCGCCTCCGCCCGCGACCGCAGCACCGCCAGGCCGTCGCCGACCCCGGTGGGGGCGCCCGCGGTGAGCACGGTCGCCAGGTTGGGCAGCAGCCGCACCGCGCGCCAGGCCGCATGGACGTCGGCCGCGTGGTCCACGGCGCGGTGGAACGTCCACGGGAGGGGGGAGACGGCGTGGATCAGGGCCTCGGTGGCGGCCAGGTCGACCGCTCCCGCGCCGTCGAGGAAGCCGAACACGAACCCGGCGGCCCCGGCCTGGGCCAGCGCCTTGGCGTCGCGGGCGAGGCGGTCGAGCGTCTCCGGGCCGGCGGTGAACGTGGCGTCGCGGCGGAGCATCACCATCTGCGGGAGTGGGCACTCGGCCGCGATCGCGGCGACCGTCTCCGGGGAGGGGGTCAGCCCGTCGGCCGCCATGTCGGCGACGACCTCCAGCCGGTCGGCTCCGCCCTGTTCGGCGGCCACGGCGTCGCGTACGTCGAGCGCGATCACCTCGAGCAGGGATCCGGTCATGGTGCAGAGGTTATATGGCGCTCTGTACCGTTGCGCCCCGAACTACCCTCTCACCTGCGCAGAACCGTGGGGGTGGCCCGGCCTCCCGAGGGAGGCCGGGCGGCCGGACGGTCAGGCGGCGGTGATCAGCTCGGCGAGGGTCAGGTCGCGGAAGGCCATCGTGACGAGATCCTCCGACCGGCGCTGGAAGAGGGCGCCGCTGGCGCGGTGCGGCAGGTCCACCGTACGGACGTGCTGGAAGCCGCGGCTGCGGTAGTAGTGCTGCAGGCGCGGGTTCGCCTTGGCGCAGTCCAGCCGCACGTACGGCAGCCCGGCGGCGAAGGCGCTGGCCCCGGCCCAGTCCAGGAGGGCGTCACCGAGGCCGCTGCCGGACCACGGCCGGGCCACGGCCAGCTTGTGGACGTACAGCGCCGCCCCGGGGTCGTCGGCGGAAGTCCAGAACTCCGGGTCGGCGTGCCCGTCGAGGGCTATGGTGGCCACAGGAGGCGCCGCCAGGTCCGGGTCGAGATAGCGCAGTTCGTCGTCGAGCAGGTAGAGCACGCGCTCCTCGATCAGCGGCATGATCCGCTCAGGCCCGAAGCCCTGGCGGGGCCACTGCCGCACCCCCTGCCGGTACAGCCATTCCGAGGTGTCGGCGAACAGCGTCAGAACGCCGGGAAGGTCGCCGGGCTCGGCACGGCGGAGGGCGAGCGGGTGCAGCAGCGTGTTGGTGTGCATAGTAAAACTCCCGTTGCATTGGGCGTTCACGCGCACGCGCACAGTGATGACGCGTTGTCGCGTAAGGGTGATTTGATGCCTTGATCCCACATATCCGATATATCCGACATATGGGAGTTAAGGCGATTTGAGGGAGTATGCACGACTCCCTCAGGCCAGCGAGGCGGCTAATTCTCGCTGCACCCGGCCGGCGGGATCACCCCTTCTTACGAGCTCTCTAGCGGCTATCGAGCTCGTATCTGATCAAATGTTTGTCGGCTGGCAACACCGACACGGCGACACGCACAGGCATGTCGGCCCCGTCGTACCCCACTCGGACGTAGACCATTACTGGTGTGCCGAGTTCTAGCTGAAGGCGTTCCGCCTCCTCCTGGTTGGGCATGCGCGCCCAGATGTCGTCGACGACGCGCACCTGGGCATGGCCCAGTTCCTCCAGCACCCGGTTCGCCCCTCGGGCGATGTCGCCGGGCCTGGCGATCTCGGAGTCGGCCACGAGATCACGCGGGAAGTAGGAGTCGTTGGTGTTGTACGGCTGTCCGTCCACGAACCTCAGACGGCGTCTCACCACGGCCAACTCCCCGTCGGCCAACTCCAGCCTGCTGGCGATCTCCTCGACGGGAGACACCGTCAGCACCTCGATGTACTGGCTCGGCTCGCGGCCCTCCTGCGCCACGGCGTAGGCGAATGCCTCGCGCAGTTCACCGCGCGAGCGCGGCTCAAGCTCGCGCTGGGGATAGATGAGCAGCGGCCGCCGGTCCCTGACCACGGTTCCGCGTCGCGGCGTGCGCGTGACGAGCCCCTCGTTGACGAGCTCTCCGAGGGCCAGTCTGACGGTGTTCCTGCTCACCCCATGGTCTTCCATGAGTTGTGCCTCGGTCGGAAGCTGCGCCCCGGGGCCGAGGACACCCGAGTAGATGGCTCGACGCAACTCCGCGGCCACCTGCTGATACAGCACCGACCTTGCCACTTTCACCCCTTTTGTTCCAACAATTTAGACGATCTGGTTCTAGCAGGCCACAACCCCTTGACCGAACCCCCTCGATCGGCCCATCATCCATTCGTTGGTACAAATCCATCTAAAGGCCGGTGAGGGGGTGAAGGCCAATGCCGCCGGTCAGCACGGGTGAGTCGTACCTGCCCTGGAAAGACCTTGGCGAAGCAACACGTTTACTGCGTTACGCGTTGCCGCGCCAGGGTTTCACCCACACCTACCAGAGCAACCGGCACGGCGCGTCCGCGCACTCGGCGTCCACTGAGCTGACCGCGAAGCGCGAAGACGGATCCTTAGTCGCAGTTGAGGAGGGTGGCGCCCCCGTCACGCGCTTCATCGATGACCCGGTCGGTGCAGCTCGACGCATCGCCGCACGTTGCCGGCAGCAGGAGCCTTCACACTCCCCCATCGACTCCGCGAGCGAATTCGCGGTCTAGGACTCCATCCCTCGCCGGAGTCCTGGCGCCGCCGCTCACGGGGCAGGAAGCGCGTCCTGGCGGGTCCCCCACGCCCGCCAGGGCGCGCTTTCCTCTTGAGGGGGACCGTCATGTGGAACGCAACAACCTCTCGACAGAGTGCTTCCTCCCGCTGGACCACCGCCGCGCACGGCGGCGGCCGGGCCCGCGGGCGCAGCCGGACGGCCAGTCGGACGACAGGCGCGAGCGCGGCCTGTGGCCGCCCCGCCGCCGCCGAGCCGGTTCCGCTCACGTGCGCCGTCCCGTCCGTATCGTCCGCGCTGACGTCTACAGACTCATCATCGGCCTTCTCGCGCGGGGCGTGGGGCGGCTTCGGCGTTGTGGGACTGGTGGGATTCGTGGGTACGAAACCCAACCGAACGGGTTCCTTATCCGACCGGCTCCCAGTCCACGAGGGTCAGGTCCGCGTCGACGCGCCTGAAGACCCCGCGCACCCGCTCCCCGCCCCGGGGCTCCCGCCCGCCCCGCCAGTTTCCGTGCACCAGGCAGCCGGGCACCGCCGCGAGGCGCACCATGACGACCACGTACGGCGTCGCGAGCCCCGGCACGAACGGCTGGTGGCTGACGATCCAGCTCTCCACCCGGCCCTCCGGCGGCACCGCCCGCCACCGCCACTCCTCGCTCCGGCACGCGGGGCAGAACGCCCGCGCGGGGAAGCGGTCCGCGCCGCAGCCGGCGCACCGCTGCACCGCGAACTCGCCCCGGGCCACCCGCTCCCACCACTCGCGCGAGTCCCGGTCCGGCTCGGGCCGGTGAACGGTCATCACGCCCTCCTGAGGATCAGCGCCGACGTGGCCGGGAGGATGTATCCCGGTTGCGCCGTGGACAGTGCCACCTCCGCGCCCGGCACCTGCCGGTCCCCCGCCTCCCCCCGGAGCTGGGACACCGCCTCCGCGATGTGGTTGACGCCATGCACGTAGCCCTCGGACAGGAAGCCGCCGTGCGTGTTGACCGGCAGGGGGCCGTCGAGCGCGGTGGCCCCGGAGGCGACGTACGGGCCGCCCTCCCCCTTGGGACAGAACCCGTAGTCCTCGAGCTGGACGACCACCGAGTACGTGAAGCAGTCGTAGATCTCCGCCACGTCCACGTCCTCAGGACCGAGGCCCGCCTGGGCGTACAGGCGCGGGGCCAGCCCGGCGGCGGCCGTGACCGTCGGGTCGCCTCCCGACAGGTGGGACTGGCCGCCGCCCCAGGCCGCCGCGGAGATCAGCACCGGCGGGCGGCGCAACTCGCGGGCCCGTTCCGCGGTGGTGACCACCACGGCGCAGGCGCCGTCGGTCTCCAGGCAGCAGTCCAGCAGCCGGAACGGCTCGGCGATCCACCGGCTGGCCAGGTAGTCGTCCAGGGTGATGGGCGTGCGCATGAGGGCGCGGGGGTTCTTGGCGGCGTTGGCGCGCTGGGTGACCGCGAGCGTCCCGAAGTGCTCGGCGGTGGTGCCGTACCTGAGCATGTGGGCGCGGGCGTACATGGCGTACTGCTGGGGCGGGGCGACGTAGCCGTACGGGGCCTGGTACTGCACCTCCGGGCTGACCGGCAGGCCGCGCCCGGTGCCGCCCATGCGGAACTCGGAGCGGGCGTTGATCGCCCGGTAGCAGACGACGGTCTCGGCCAGCCCGGCCGCGACCGCCAGCGCGGCCTGGCCGACGACGGCGTGGGAGACGCTGCCCCCGCCGAACTGGTCGAGGTGCCAGGACAGGTCGGTCAGCCCGAGCGCGGGGCCGACGAGAGTCGGCGGGGCCGAGTCGCCGACGCGGTGGGTGGCGAGGCCGTCCACGTCGTCCGCGGTGAGCCCGGCGTCGGCCAGGGCGGCCAGCACCGCGCGGCAGGCCAGGGTCAGCGTGCTGGCCCCGGAGTTCTTGGTGAAGGGGGTGTATCCGACGCCGGCGATCGCCGTCGCGTTCCGGAATTCAAGCAAGCGCTTGGCCACAAGCAGCACGGTAGGCCGGACATTTCACCCATGTCAACGCGGGCTCCCGCGCGTCCGGCCGGGCAACTTGACACCTTTTCCGGCTTCCCCCTACCGTCCAAGCAAGCGCTTGGTATAGTAGGGCGCAGCCGGTGGACTAGGAGGCGGACCCCCATGAGCACACACGCTGCCCGGCTCGTCGCGCCGGAGAGCTGTCGTGGCCTTCCGACGCCACCTCAGCGCCGGATTCGCAACGGAGCCACCATGCCGACGGGCCCAACCCCCCAGAGCGCGAACGGCCACCTCGACAGCCGCCGCTTCCGGCAGGTCCTCGGCCGCTTCGCCACCGGCGTGGTGGCGATCACCGCGCTCGACCCCCGTGACGGGCAGCCCTGCGGCCTGGCCGCCAACTCCTTCACCTCGGTCTCGCTCGACCCGCCGCTCGTCGCCTTCTGCGTGGCCCACACCAGCACGAGCTGGCCGCGGGTGCGCGGCGCCCGCGTCGTCACCGTGAACGTCCTCGCCGAGCACCAGCAGGAGGTGTGCGCGCAGCTGGCGTCGCGGGGCGGCGACAAGTTCGCCGGGCTGGAGTGGACCGGCTCCCCCGGCGGCAACCCGGTGCTGGAGGGCGCCCTCGCCTGGCTCGACTGCGTGGTCGAGGCCGAGCACCCGGCCGGCGACCACACCATCGTGGTGGCCCGGGTGCTGCAGCTCGACACGCACGCCGACGGCGGCCCGCTGGTCTTCTTCCAGGGCGGCTACGGCGGCTTCCGTTGATCCCTGGGGAGACCCCCGGCTTCCGCGAGCAGGCGCGGGCCTGGCTGGAGGAGGCGCTCCGCGGCGAGTTCGCCGCGGCCCGCGGCCTCGGCGGCCCCGGCCGCGAGCACGAGGGGCACGACCTGCGCCTGGCGTGGGAGCGGCACCTCGGCGCGCACGGCTGGGCCTGTCTCGGCTGGCCGGAACGGTACGGCGGCCGCGCCGCCCGCCTCGCCGACCAGATGGCCTTCCACGAGGAGTACGCGCGGGCCGACGCCCCCGCCAGGGTCGGCCACATCGGCGAGACCCTGGTCGGCCCCACCGTCCTGGAGTTCGGCACCGAGGAGCAGAAGGAGCGCTTCCTGCCCCCGATCCGCCGGGGCGAGGAGCTGTGGTGCCAGGGCTACTCCGAGCCGGACGCCGGCTCCGACCTCGCCGCCGTGCGGACCAGCGCCCGCCTGGAGGGCGGCGAGTGGGTGGTCACCGGGCAGAAGGTGTGGACGTCGCTCGCGCACGTCGCCGACTGGTGCTTCGTCCTCTGCCGCACCGAGCCGGGGTCGCGGCGGCATCACGGGCTGTCGTACCTGCTGGTCCCGATGCGCGGGCCGGGCGTCACGGTCCGGCCGATCACCCAGCTCACCGGGACGTCGGAGTTCAACGAGGTGTTCTTCGACGGCGCGCGCACCGCGGCCGGGAACGTGCTCGGCGCGCCCGGCGACGGCTGGCGGGTCGCGATGGCCACCCTGCGGCACGAGCGTGGCGCGTCCACGCTCGGCCAGCAGCTCGGCTTCCGCCGCGAGCTGGCCAAGGTCGTCGAGACCGCCCGCCGCACCGGCGCCGCCGACGACCCCGTCCTGCGCGACCGCCTGGTACGGGCCTGGCTGGAGCTGGAGGTCATGCGGCTCAACGCCCTGCGCATGCTGGGCCCCGACCCGGGGCCCGAGGCGTCGATCGCCAAGCTGTACTGGTCGGAGTGGCACCGGCGGCTCGGCGAGCTGGCCCAGGCCGTCCAGGGGAAGGCCGGGCTGGTGGGCGAGCTGAACGAGCTCCAGCGGCTCTACCTGTTCAGCCGGGCCGACACGATCTACGCCGGCTCCAGCGAGATCCAGCGCAACATCATCGCCGAGCGCACCCTGGGGCTCCCCCGCTGATTGGAGAGAACCGATGCTCCCGCCGCCCCCCAAGGCACACGGACTGCTCGACGGCAAGGTGACGCTCGTGACGGCCGCCGCGGGCGCGGGCATCGGCTACGCGACCGCGCGCCGCTGCGCCGAGGAGGGCGCCACGATCGTCCTGTCCGACCGGCACGAGCGCCGCCTCGCCGCCGCCGCCGACGCGCTGACCGAGCTCACCGGCGTCAAGCCGCTCGCCGTGCCGTGCGACGTGACGTCGGAGCCGCAGGTGCTGGCGCTGTTCGACGCGGTGGCCGAGGCCCACGGCCGGCTCGACGTGGTGGTCAACAACGCCGGGCTCGGCGGCACCGCGGAGCTGGCCGGGATGACCGACGAGCAGTGGCACGCGGTCCTCGACGTCACGCTCACCGGCACCATGCGCTGCACCAGGGCCGCGCTGCGGCAGATGTACGGCCAGGGCTCCGGCGTCATCGTCAACAACGCCTCCGTGATCGGCTGGCGGGCGCAGCGCGGCCAGGCGCACTACGCCGCGGCCAAGGCCGGGGTGATGGCGCTCACCCGGTGCGTCGCGCTGGAGGCGGCCGAGCACGGGGTGCGGGTCAACGCCGTGGCGCCGTCGCTGGCGGTGCACCCGTTCCTGGCCAAGGTCACCGACGAGGAGCTGCTGGCGGAGCTGGCGGCGAAGGAGGCGTTCGGGCGGTCGGCGGAGCCGTGGGAGGTGGCCAACGTGATCGTCTTCCTGGCCAGCGACTACTCCTCGTACATGACGGGCGAGGTCGTGTCGGTGTCGTCGCAGCACCCCTGATTCCGGGGTAGGCGGGGAGTGGCTTGCGGGGTTACCGTCCGTGGCATGGGCTCACGCACCACCTTCCTGCTCGACGTCCTCATGACCGAGTTCGGCGACTCGATCGCCCGCGATCCCGCCGCCTTCCGCCGCAAGTTCCGCAAGATGGCGGCCTCGCCGTTCGCCTTCTACCGGGGCAGCGCGTGCCTGTTCTACGCGGACATGACCGGCTCGTACGCCGACGACGCCTACCTCGACGAGCCGACCAGCCGCGTCTGGATCCACGGCGACCTGCACGCCGAGAACTTCGGCACGTACATGAACGCCTCCGGCGAGCTGGTGTTCAACGTCAACGACTTCGACGAGGCGTACGTCGGGCCGTACGTCTGGGACCTCAAGCGCTTCGCGGCCAGCGTGGCGCTGCTCGGCTACGCCAAGGCGCTGTCGGACGAGGCGATCGGCGAGCTGGTGGCCGACTTCGCGGGGGCGTACGTGGAGGAGCTGACCGCGATCGCGGCGGGCGGCGACGACGCGATCGGCTCGCTCACCCTGGGCACCACCACGGGCGTGCTGCACCGGGTGCTCCAGACCGCCCGGCTCAGCACGCGGGTGGCGCTGCTGGACGTGGAGACCGTGATCGACGACTACGACCGCCGCTTCGCGCTCATGGACGGGCGCGAGCCGGTGGACGAGGCCACGCGGGAGGCGGTGCTGGCCGCGTTCGCCAGTTACCTGACGACGCTGCCCGGTCACGACGGATCGGCCGAGCGGGCGGTCGAGCACGTGGTCAAGGACGTGGCGCTGCGCAAGGGCGTGGGCATCGGGTCGGCGGGGCTGCCGTCGTACAACCTGCTGCTGGAGGGGCGCTCGCAGGCGCTGGAGAACGACGTCATCCTCTACATGAAGCAGGCGGCGGCGCCGGCGGTGGCCCGGCACGTCGCCGACGAGAAGGTGGCGTCGTACTTCCTGCACCAGGGGCACCGCACGGCCGAGTCGCAGCGGGCGCTGCAGGCGTACGCCGATCCGTGGCTGGGCTACACCACGCTGCACGGGATCGGGCAGCTCGTCGCAGAGGTCTCGCCGTACTCGGCGGACCTGGACTGGGACGACGTCAACGAGCCGGGCGAGCTGCGCTCGATCATGCGTGACCTCGGGCGCGCGGTGGCGCGCATGCACTCGGTGGCCGACGACGAGTCCAGCCACGACCTGGTCGACTTCTCGACGGAGGAGGCGATCGTGGCGGTGATCGGCGAGGACCGGCCGGGGTTCACGGCGATGCTCGTGGAGTTCGCCCACCGGTACGGCGCCCAGGCCCGCGGCGACCACCAGCGGTTCGTGGACCTGTTCCGCAACGGCCTCCTGCCCGGGGTGTGAACCGACCGGCCGGTATGGCATGCTCCGGAACATGACTCTGTTCTCGGTGGAAGGCAAGACGGTCGTGGTGACCGGCGGCTCGCGGGGCATCGGCCGGATGATCGCGGCGGGATTCGTGGCGGCGGGCGCGAACGTCTACATCTCGGCGCGCAAGACGGCCGAGGTCGAGAAGACGGCCGCCGAACTGGGCTGCACGGCCGTGCCCGCCGACCTGTCCACGGCCGAGGGGCGCGAGAGCCTCGCCGCGGCCGTGGACGGGCCGCTGCACGTGCTGATCAACAACGCGGGCGCGACCTGGGGCGCGCCGCTGGAGGAATATCCCGAGTCCGCCTTCGACAAGCTCTGGAACATCAACGTCAAGGGCGTGTTCGCGCTGACCCAGCGGTTCCTGCCGCAGCTCAGGCAGGCCGCCGGTCCTGAGGACCCGGCCCGGGTGATCAACGTGGGCTCGGTGGACGGCATCCGGGTGCCGGTGCTGCCGACGTACGCCTACTCCTCCACCAAGTCGGCGGTGCACATGCTCACCCGGCATCTGGCCCGGCACCTGGCGAAGGAGCACATCACGGTCAACGCCATCGCGCCGGGGCCGTTCGAGTCGAAGATGATGGCCTTCGCCCTCGACGACCCCGGCACCCGGGAGTCCATTGAGACCGGCGTGCCGCTCGGGCGCATCGGCCGGCCCGACGACATGGCGGGCACGGCGATCTTCCTGGCCTCGCGGGCGGGGGCGTATCTGACGGGGACGGTCATCCCGGTGGACGGCGGGATCACCGCCTGACTACACAGCCTGACTACAACAGCTCGACCAGGGCCTTGGCGAACGCCTGCGGGGCGCCGGGGTCGTGGCGCAGGAACAGGTAGGGCTCGGTCAGCTCCAGCTCGATGACCGCGGGCTCGCCGCCGGGCAGCCGGACCAGGTCCACGCGGGCGTACAGCAGCGGGCCCGGCACCGTGGCGAGCACCCGCTCGGCCAGCTCGACCTGGTCGGCGGCGGGCGTGCGGGCCTCGGCCAGCGAGGCGTCGGCGGCGCCGCCCGCCAGCATCGGGTTGCGGCGCACGGCGTGGCTGAGGCGGCGGTTGAAGTAGAGCAGCGAGGTCTCGCCCTCGGTCTCCACCATGTCGAGGTAGGGCTGCACCATCGGCGTGCGCCCGGCGGCCTCCAGCGCGGCGGCCAGGGCGACGGCCTCGCCGCGGTCGCGGGTGCGTACGGTGTCGCGGGCGCCCGCCGAGATCGCGGGCTTGACGACGTACTCGGGCCAGTGCGGCAGGTCATCGGACGACCAGTGCGTGGGCACCGACGGCAGGTCGCGCAGGTAGGTCTTGTCGGTGTTGGCGGCGATCACGGCGCCCGGGTTGAGCAGCCGGCTGACGGACTCCACGTGGCGGGCCCAGGCCAGGAACTCCGCGCGCCGGGGCACGTAGTCCCACACCGAGCGGACGACGACCGCGTCGTAGGCGCTCCAGTCGGCGGCGGGGTCGTCCCAGCGCTCGGCGCGGCCCTCGACGCCGGCCGCGCGCCAGGCCGCGAGGACCAGGTCGAGCTCGTCGTCGCTGTCCTGACCGTCAAAAGTGGCATACGCACAGATAGTCACCCAGAGATGCTAATACGGCACGAGCCAGGCCGTTTCCGGCCTGGCTCGTGCGTGACGGGGTGAGCGCGGGTTACCAGTCGACGACGTCGTCGACGTAGGCGCCGCTGCGGTGGGCCGTCGTCACGGCGTTGCCGTTGACGGCGTTGACGCTGGTGGCGCTCGCGCCGGAGACGTTGCGGTTGCCCACGTTGCCGAAGTTGTTGCCGGACTGGGAGGCGTTGGTGTTCCTGCTGGCGTTGCCGGCGTTGGTGTCGGCGTGGGCGGGGGCCGACAGGAAGGCGGCGCCCGCCGCGGCCGCCACGAGGACACCGGTCACGCAGAGCTTCTTCATCGGGTGGAGATCCTTTCGATCGATGGAACCGGGCGTGGGCCGGTCAGTCGAAGATGTAGGTCACGACGATGCCGCCGTGGGCGGCCGTCGAGGCGATGCCGTTGACGTTGTTGACGTTCGTCGAAGCGCCCTGGCCGCGGTTGGCCGTGGTGACGTCGCCGAAGTTGTTGCCGGACTGGGAGGAGTCGCTGTTGGCACTGCCGTTCCCGGCCCAGAACCAGCCGCCGGGCCAGACGTCGGCGTGCGCGGGGACAGCCGCGGTGAGAGCAAGGAAAGCGCCGCCGGCGACCGCTGTCACCACTGCCGCGGCGGCGCACCATCTTCGGATCAACTCGACTCCTTCGCCGTACGGAAAAGCATTCTCATGGCGAGCCTATAACTCACAGTTGCCGAAGAGTAGCTGAAAGTAGTCAGAATTTTGTTCGGCGCGGACGGGACACTGACATGGACTGTCAGCGACCCGGCCCTACCGTCGCCTGCCATGACGATCTACGAACTGCGGCGCTACACCCTGCGCCCCGGGCGGCGCGACGCCCTCATCGAGTTGTTCGAGCGGGAGTTCGTCGAGCCGCAGGAGGCCGCCGGCATGCGGGTGCCCGGCACCTTCCGCGACGCGGACGCGCCCGGCACCTTCACCTGGCTGCGCGGCTTTCCCGACATGGCGGCGAGGAAGGCGGCGCTGGAGAGCTTCTACTCGGGGCCGGTGTGGCTCGCCCACCGGGAGGAGGCCAACGCCACGATGCTCGACTCCGACGACGTGCTGCTGCTGCGTGCGCTGACCGAGCCCGCCCTGCGGCCACGGCCGCCGGTGGGGGCTGTCACGCCGCCTCCGGCCGCGTACGTCGCCACGATCTATCCCGTGGAGGGTGATCTGGCCGGCCACTTCGCCACCGTGGTCGCGCCCGCGCTGACGGAGGCCGGGGCGCCGCCGGTCGCGTCCTTCGCCACCGAGCACGCCGAGAACACCTTCCCCCGGCTGCCGGTGCGGAGCGGGGTGAACATGTTCGTATGGTTCGCCCGGTGGGAACGGGACGAGGACGTGCCGGACCTCGCGGCCGTGGACCTGCCGCTGGTGGAGTCGCGACTGACGGCGGCGCCCCAGCGGCTCCGCCTGCGCCCCACGGCGCGCTCCGCCATGCGCTGATCATCCTCCCGAGGACTGCCGGCGCCGGCGTGCGCGGCGCAGCAGCCCCCAGATGATCGCGGGTTGCGCGAGGCCCGTGAGGAGCAGCGTCGCCCACGCCAGGAACGGGACCAGCCACCACAGCTCGTCGGGCACCGCGCCGAAGGTGGCCAGCCGGCTCCAGAGGACGCTCAGGGGAAGGCTGACCAGCGCCAGCGGCCACAGCACGACGGTGTCCTTGCCCATGAGCACGCCGGCGAGGGAGACCGCCCCGGCCAGCGCGATGACGGCCGCGTAGACCATGACGGCGATCTCGGCGGCGCTGAATCGCGGGTGCAGACGTTGGATCATGAGCGTTCCCCCTCGGCCCCGTTCTCCGCGAGGTTACGCCAGAGGGGGATCTCGCCGCCGCCGTCCACCCGTACCTCGGCGCCCGTCACGTAGCCGGGGGCGGCGAGCCAGAGGCACGCCTCCGCCACGTCGGCGGGGGTGGCGAGGCGGCCGGCCGGGATCGCCGCCCCCAGGCCCTGGTCGCCGTAGTGGCCGGTGGTGGCGGCCTCGGTCGCGGCCAGGCCCACCACGACCGTGTTGACCCGCACCTCGGGCGCCCACTCGGCGGCCAGGCAGCGGGCCAGGTGGTGCAGTCCCGCCTTGGCGGCGCCGTAGGCGGAGGTGCCGGGCGAGGGGCGTACGCCGCTCGCGCTGCCGATCATCACCACCGCCCCGCGCGTGGCCGCCAGCAGGGGCCGGGCGTACTGCGCGACCAGGAGCGGGGCCGTCAGGTTGAGCTCGATGACCCGGGCGTGCAGGCGCGGCGAGGTGCCCGCCAGCGGCGCGTACGGCGACCCGCCCGCGTTGTTGACCACCACGTCGAGCCGCCCGAACCCGGCCATCAGCCGCTCGACGTCCTCCGGCGCGCGCACGTCGGCGGGGACGAACCGGAACTCCGGCCGCTCTGGCGGGTGCCGGGCGCACACGGTGACGTCGGCGCCGGCCCGCGCGAAGGCTCGCGCGACGCCGAGCCCGATGCCCTTGGTGCCGCCGGTCACCAGGACGGACCTGCCCGCGTAGTCGTAAGTGACGGTCACGGGTGCTACCGTACCAAGCAAGCGTTAGGTGCAACCAGGAGGTGGGGCGGCGGGATGGGGATCACGCTGCGGGCCGGGCCGGTCGCCGAGGTCGTCATGGACGTCCCCCCGGTGAACGCGCTGACCGTAAGGGCCTGGGAGGAGCTGGCCACGACCCTGCGGGCGGCCGGGGACGACCCCGCGACCCGGGTGGTCGTGCTGCGGGCCGAAGGACGCGGGTTCAACGCCGGGGTGGACATCAAGGAGCTGCGGGACTCCCCCGGCCACGAGGCGCTGGTCGCCGTCAACCGGGCCTGCTACGCCGCCTTCGCCGCCGTCTACGAGTGCGCGGTCCCGGTGATCGCCGCCGTTCACGGGCACTGCCTGGGCGGCGGGGTCGGCCTGGCCGGCAACGCCGACGTCGTGGTGGCCGCCGAGGACGCCTACTTCGGGCTGCCCGAGGTGGACCGGGGCGCGCTCGGCGCGGCCACCCACCTCGCCCGGCTGGTGCCGCAGCACCTGATGCGGGCCATGGTCTACACGTGCAGGAATGTCACGGCGGCCGAGCTGCACGCGTTCGGCTCGGTGCTGGAGGTCGCGCCGCGCGACAAGCTGCGCGAGGCGGCGCTGGAGGTGGCGGGGCAGATCGCGGCCAAGGACCCGTACGTCGTCCGCCGCGCCAAGGAGTCGCTCAACGGCATCGACCCGGTGGACGTCCGGCGCAGCTACCGCTTCGAGCAGGGGTTCACCTTCGAGCTCAACCTGATGGGCGCGGGCGAGCGGCACAGGGAGCGGTTCCGGTGACCCGCTCGAAGGGGACCCGCTCGAAGGGGACCCGCCTGAAGGGGACCGGGACGAAGGTGATGACCGCCGAGCAGGTCGCGGCCGGGCTGGAGAGCGGCATGACCGTCGGCATCGGCGGCTGGGGGTCGCGGCGCAAGCCGATGGCTCTGGTGGCGGCCGTCCTGCGCTCCCCCGTCCGTGACCTGACCGTCGTCTCGTACGGCGGGCCGGACGTCGGCATGCTGTGCGCGGCCGGGAAGGTGCGCCGGGTGGTGGCCCCGTTCGTCACGCTCGACTCCATCCCGCTGGAGCCGCACTTCCGCCGCGCCCGGCAGGCCGGGGAGATCGAGTTCACCGAGTACGACGAGGGCATGTTCATGTTCGGCCTGCTGGCGGCGGCGCACCGGCTGCCGTTCCTGCCGACGCGGGCGGGTCTCGGCTCGGACGTGCTGCGGGTCAACCCCGAGCTGCGGACGGTGTACTCGCCGTACGGGGACGGGGAGGAGCTGGTCGCGGTGCCCGCGCTCACCCTGGACGTGGCGCTGGTGCACCTCAACCGGGCCGACGCCCGGGGCAACGCCCAGTATCTCGGGCCCGACCCGTACTTCGACGACCTTTACGCCAAGGCGGCGGCCCGCTGCTACGTCTCCTGCGAGCGCCTGGTCGACACCGCCGACCTGCTGAAGGAGGGGCCGGTGCAGTCGCTGCTGATCAGCAGGTCCATGGTGACCGGCGTGGTGGAGGCGCCCGGCGGGGCCGGGTTCACCGCGTGCGAGCCGGACTACGGGCGCGACGAGGAGCGGCAGCGGCGCTACGTGGAGACGGCGCTACATGGAGACAGGGCGTGATGACGAGCAGGGCTGACGTGTGCGTGCTGGCCTGCGCGGAGGCGTTCCGCGGCGACGGCGAGATCCTCGCGGCCGGGATCGGCGGGGCGGTCACGGTGCTGGCGGCGCGGCTGGCGCGGCTGACGTTCGAGCCCGATCTGCTCACCCACGACGGCGTCTGCCTGCTCACCGATGACGTGCCCGCCCTGGGGCGGCCTCCGGAGGTCGTGGAGGGGTGGCTGCCGTTCCGCGACCACCTGTGGCTGGTGCTGAACGGCCGCCGGCACGTCATGCTCGGCGCGAGCCAGATCGACCGGCACGGCAACACCAACATCTCCTGCATCGGCGACTGGGCCCGGCCGAAGGCGCAGCTCCTGGGCGTGCGCGGCGCGCCGGGCAACACCCGGTGCGACCCGACGAGCTACTGGATCCCCCGGCACACGCCGCGCGTGTTCGTGCCGCGGGTGGACATGGTGAGCGGGCTCGGCACCGACCGGGGCGCGTACGACCTGCGCCGCGTGGTCACGAACCTCGCCGTGCTCGACTTCGCCACCCCGGACGGGTCGATGCGGCTGGCGTCGGTGCATCCGGGCGTGAGCGTGGCCGAGGTGGTGGCGGCGACCGGCTTCGAGCTGACCGTGCCCGCCGAGGTGCCGGTGACGAGGGAGCCGACCGCCGCGGAGCTGGACGTGCTCGACCGGCTCGACCCCGGCCGGGCCCGCGAGCGCGAGGTCGCGGCGTGAGGACCGCGCTGACCACGCTGGTGGGCTGCCGGCATCCGATCGTGCAGACCGGCATGGGGTACGTCGCGGGCGCCCGGCTCGCGGCGGCC
Organism: Nonomuraea sp. LP-02; assembly: GCF_036289125.1. Classification (NCBI taxonomy): domain Bacteria; kingdom Bacillati; phylum Actinomycetota; class Actinomycetes; order Streptosporangiales; family Streptosporangiaceae; genus Nonomuraea; species Nonomuraea sp. LP-02. The sequence continues at coordinate 4,368,903 of NZ_JAXCLK010000001.1, forward strand.
GCCTCGCGGGCAGGGGCGCTGGGCGTGATCGGCGCGGCCACCCTGTCGGTCGAGGAGATGACCGCGGCCATCCGCCGCGTCAAGGAGCGTACGGACCAGCCGTTCGGCGTCAACCTGCGCTCCGACGCCGACGACGCGGCCGAGCGGGTGGAGGTGCTGGTGCGCGAGGGCGTGCGGGTGGCCTCGTTCGCGCAGGCGCCCCGGCGGGACCTGATCGCCCGGCTCAAGGACGCGGGCGTGGTCACGATCCCGTCGGTGGGCGCGCGCCGGCACGCCGAGAAGGTGGCGGCGTGGGGCGTGGACGCCGTCATCGTGCAGGGCGGCGAGGGCGGCGGCCACACCGGACCGCTCGCCACCACCCTGCTGCTGCCCCAGGTGGTGGACGCGGTGGACATCCCGGTGATCGCGGCCGGCGGCTTCTTCGACGGGCGCGGCCTGGTGGCGGCCCTGGCGTACGGGGCCTGCGGCGTCGCCATGGGCACCCGCTTCCTGCTGACCGCCGACTCGCCCGTGCCGGACGAGGTGAAGAAGGTCTATCTGGCCGCCCGCGAGACCGTGGTGACCACCAAGGTGGACGGGGTGCCGCACCGGGTGCTCGCCACGCCGTTCGTGGCCGGGCTGGAACGCCTGCGCCTGGCCCGCGCGGTGCTGAACGGGGCCCGCTTCAAGCGGCTGTCGGGCCTGTCGTGGGCGGCGATGCTGCGCGAGGGCCGCCGGATGCGCCGCGGCAGGGAGCTGACCTGGGCGCAGGTGCTGCAGGCGGCCAACACGCCGATGTTGCTGCGCGCGGCCATGGTGGAGGGCAGGGCGGACCTCGGCGTGATGGCGTCGGGGCAGGTCGTGGAGGTCATCGACGACCTGCCGACGTGTCAGGAGCTCGTGGAGCGGATCATGGCCGAGGCGGCGGAGGCGCTAGGCCGTCTGGGACGTTCTTGAGCGCCTCGCGGCGGCTCAGGCCCGACAGGCCCTTGGCGCGGACGTAGCGGACGACCTCGGCCGGGTTGGTCTTGGCGTATTCGCGTAACGCCCAGCCGATCGCCTTGCGGGCGAAGAAGTCGTTGTCCGACAGGCTGGGCTCGATGCAGGCGTACAGCAGCGCGGTGTCGGTGCGGGACTTGAAGCGGTTCTGGCAGAGGATCGCGGTGCGGCGCTTCCACAGGTCGGCGTCGTGCGCCCACTCCAGCATGAGGGGGCGCATCGAGTCGGGGTAGGCGGCGAGCAGGGCGCCGACGCGGTGGGTGGCCAGCTCGTCCACGAGGTCCCACCAGGCGCCGGTGACGATCATCTCCTCGTACATGGGGACGGTGTAGAGGGTCTGGAAGCGCCGGTAGTAGTGGTGGCCGGACAGGTCGACGGCGGCGTAGCGCTCCTCGCGGTATTCCGCCTCCCGCCACAGCGTGAGGACCGTGCGCCGCCACTCGGGGGCGCTGTCGATGCGGTGCTCGGCGAAGACGCGCCGGAGCGTGGCCCGCCGCGGCACCGCCTGGACGCCGAGGAACGGCATGGGCGACTTCATGTAGGCCCGCATCGTCTCCGCCTTGTCCGGCTCGGCCGCCTCCTGGAGGGCCAGCCGGACCGCTTTGCCGAGGCTCATCCCTGGGGCTGGGTCGTCCGCTCGCCGGTGGCGAGGCCGTCGAACAACACCGTGATGTAGTGCTCGGCCAGGCCGTTGGTGTTGAGCCTGCCTCCCGGGCGGAACCAGCGGACGGCGACCCAGATGGTGTCGCGGATCATGCGGTAGGTGAGCTTGGGGTCGACGTCGGCGCGGAACTGCCCGGCGGCCTGGCCGGCCTTGATCTGGGTGACCCAGATCTGCTCGACCTCGTCCTCGGCCTTGACGAGGTAGTTGAAGCGCTCGAACTGGCGCAGGTAGTTCCAGTCGTTCTGCATGACGGTGATGGCGGCCCGGTGGGGCTCCAGGGTGCCGAAGCCGATGCGGACCATCTCCGACAGCACCGTGCGCGGGTCGGCGGTGGTGTCGACGGCGGCGCGGTAGCGGGCGATGAGGTCGTCGAGGAAGGTGGAGAGCACCTCGTCGACGATCGTCTCCTTGGAGTCGAAGTGGTGGTAGAGACTTCCGGAGAGGATGCCGGCCTCGTCGGCGATCTCGCGTACGGTCGTGGCCTGGAAGCCCTTGCGCGCGAAGAGCTCCGCGGCGAGCTTGACGAGGTGGTCGCGGCGCTCGGAGGCCGAGCCTGATGCGGCCCGCTGGCGCTTCGCCGGTGTGGTGGTGGTGCCGGAGTTCTTTCGCGTGGTCACACCACCATTATGAGCCCTCGCACAATCGCTTGTTCACACGACGAGCCCAGCTCATCCGGCATTCCGCGCTTTACCAAGCGCTTGTTAGGATGCCGGGATGAGAGAGGCCTACATCGTCGGCGCCGTCCGCAGCCCCGTCGGGCGCAGGAACGGCGGCCTGGCCCGCACCCATCCCGCCGACCTCGGCGCCCACGTGCTCAAGGAGCTGATGAGCGGCGTGGACGCCGATCCCTCGGCCGTCGAGGACGTCATCTTCGGCTGCGTGGACACCGTCGGACCGCAGGCGGGGGACGTGGCCCGTACCTGCTGGCTGGCCGCCGGGCTGCCCGAGGAGGTGCCCGGCGTCACGGTGGACCGCCAGTGCGGCTCGGCCCAGCAGGCGCTGCACTTCGCCGCCCAGGCCGTGCTGTCGGGCACGAGCGACCTGGTCGTGGCGGGCGGCGTGCAGAACATGAGCATGATCCCGATCTCCTCGGCCATGCTCGCCGGGCAGGCGCTCGGGCACGCGGACCCGTTCACCGGCTCCAAGGGCTGGGCCGCCAGGTACGGCACCCAGGAGGTCTCCCAGTTCGCCGGCGCGGAGCGGATCGCCGAGCGGTGGGACCTGTCGCGCGAGGAGATGGAGCGGTACGCGTACGAGTCGCACCGCAGGGCCCTGCGCGCCATCGACGCCGGATGTTTCCGGCGGGAGATCGCCCCCTGCGACGGCGTGAACGACGACGAGGGCCCGCGACGGGACACCACGCCGGAGCGGATGGCCGCGCTGAAGCCCCTCGTCCCTGGTGGCCGGATGACCGCCGCGCTCGCCTCGCAGATCTCCGACGGGGCCGCCGCCCTGCTCATCGCCTCCCCCCGCGCGGTACGCGACCACGGCCTGACCCCGCGCGCCCGCGTCCACCACCTGTCGGCCCGCGGGGACGACCCGATCACGATGCTGACCGCGCCGATCCCGGCCACCGCGTACGCGCTCGGCAGGACCGGCATGTCCATCGACGACTTCGACGCCATCGAGGTCAACGAGGCGTTCGCCCCGGTCGTGCTGGCCTGGATCAAGGAGACCGGGGCCGATCCCGCCCGGGTCAACCCGAACGGCGGCGCGATCGCCCTCGGCCATCCGCTCGGCGCGACCGGCGCGGTGCTCGCCGTCAAGCTGCTGCACGAGCTGGAGCGGACCGGCGGCAGGTACGGCCTGCAGACGATGTGCGAGGGCGGCGGCCAGGCCAACGTCACCGTCATCGAACGCCTGACGTCAGAAGATGCCTCTAGCAAATAAGAAACTTTCCTATTAGATTCGGAGGCATGCCACAGAGCGGTGACCTGCTGCGCCTCGCCGACGCCGTCCTTTTCCCGGGCTTCGCCGGGCGGACGCCACCCGACTGGCTCCGCCGCAGACTCGGCGAGGGGCTGGCGGGGGTGGCGCTGTTCACGCGCAACATCGCCGACCCTGACCAGCTCGCCGGGCTCACCGCCGCGCTGCGCGCCGAGAACCCCCTGGTGCTCGTCGGCGTCGACGAGGAGTCGGGCGAGGTCACCCGCCTGGAGGTGGCCGGCGGCAGCAGCCGGCCCGGCGCGTACGCGCTCGGCGTCGTGGACGACGAGGCCCTGACCGAGGCCGTCGCCCGCGACCTCGGCGCGGACCTGGCGAGAGCCGGGATCACCATCGACTTCGCGCCGTCCGCCGACGTCAACTCCAACCCGGACAACCCGGTCATCGGGCTGCGGGCGTTCGGCGCGGAGCCTGAGCTGGTCGCCCGGCACACGCGGGCGTTCGTCCGCGGCCTCCAGGCGGCGGGCGTCGCGGCCTGCGCCAAGCACTTCCCCGGGCACGGCGACACCTCCGTGGACTCGCATCACGGCGTGCCCGTGGTCGCCGGGGACGGCTTCGAGGACGCGCTGCTGCCCTTCCGCGAGGCGATCAAGGAGGGCGTCAGGACGGTCATGACGGGGCACCTGCTCGTGCCGTCGTACGACGCCGAGCTGCCCGCCACGCTCAGCCCCAAGGTGCTCACCGGGCTGCTCCGCGAGGAGCTGGGCTTCGACGGCGTGATCATCACGGACGGCATCGAGATGGCGGCGGTGTCGGAGGCGTACGGCATCGGGGGCGCCGCCGCCCGCGCCATCGCCGCCGGGGCGGACGCGATCTGCGTGGGCGGCGAGCGGGCCGACGAGGCGACGGCCGTGGAGATCCGCGACGCCATCGCCGCCGCCGTCGCCGACGGACTGCTGCCCGAGGAGCGGCTGGCCGACGCCGCACGCCGGGTCCGCGAGCTGGCGACCTGGGCCGCCGCCTCCTCGGGCGGCTCTAAGGGCGGCTCCACGGGCGGCTCTACGGGCGGCTCCACTGGCGCCGGGGCCGGCTCGCGGGACGGTGGGCTGGGGCTGGTCGCGGCCCGGCGGGCCGTGCGGGTGACCCGCCGCTCCGCCGCCGCAGTGCTGCCGCTGTCCGGCCCGGCGTCCGTCGTGGAGCTGGCGCCCGAGATGAACCTCGCCATCGACAAGAACACCCCGTGGGGCGTCGGCGAGCCGCTGTCGCGCCTGCTGCCCGGCACCACCATCGCCAGGCTGACCGCCGCCGAGGCGACGGGCGCGGCGCTGGAGCGGCTGCTCGGCGCGGCGATCGGCCGCCCGCTGGTGATCGCGGTACGCGACGCGCACCGCTACGCCTGGCAGGGCGAGGCGCTGGGGCACCTGCTGAGCGCCCGCCCGGACGCCGTCGTGGTCGAGATGGGCCTGCCCGCGCGGGCCGACCTCGGCGCGGCGCACGTCGCCACGTACGGCTCCGCCCGGGTCTGCGGGCAGGCGGCGGCGGAGGTCCTGACCGGTAGGCTCTGAGCCGTGGAATTCGACGGCGAGGACCTCTCACGCAAGGCGCTGAGCGAGCGGCTGCCGCCCGGCGAGCCGCACGTCTTCCGCGGCTGCGACCTCACCGAGACCGACCTGTGGGGCGCCTCGCTGGGCGGGGCCGTCTTCGACGCGTGCGTGCTCGACCAGACCGACTTCCGCCGGGCCGACCTCGACGGTGCGGTGTTCACCGGCGGGGGCGGGATGCGGGTCCGCTTCAACGACGCCGACCTCATCGACGCCGCCTTCACCGACGTCGACCTGTCCTCGGCCCAGTTCGCCGGGGCGCTGCTCACCGACGCCTCCTTCACCGGCTGCCGCATGATCGGCGCCTCGCTGACCGCCTCGCGCGGCACCGGCTTCCGGCTGTCCCGCTCCAACCTGACCCTCGCCAACCTCGGCGGCTGCTCGCTGCGGGGCGAGCTGGTCGAGGGCGTGCGCTTCGACGACGCCGACCTGTCGGGCTGCGACTTCACCGGCGCCACCTTCAGCGACTGCCGTTTCATCGGCACCCGGCTGCTCGGCACCACGTTCGCCAAGGCCGACCTGCGGGGCGCCGACCTCGGGCAGCCCGACGACGCCAAGCTGCGCGCCTTCGCGGGCGCGATCATCAACCAGACCCAGGCCAACGCCATCCTCGCCGCCCGGGGCATCACCGTCCTCTAGCGACGATCGCACGAAAACGTGGCTCAGTCTTCGTCCAGGAAGACGGCTTGTACGGGGCACGCCCGAGCGGCCTGCTCGACGGCGGGCCACGACGCGTCGGCGGGTGCGGCGTCGTACACCAGCTCGTCGTCGTCATCGAGGGCGAACACCTCCGGAGCGGCGAAAACGCATTGGGCGTGGGTCTGGCACAGGGTCCTGTCGACACGGACGCGCATGGTCGCCTTTCAGGTGGGGTTGAAGCGGGAGTACTTGCCGAACGACCACCGCTGGGGGACGTCGCCGGCGATGTGGACGATCTTCTCGACGTCGAAGTCGATCAGGCGCTGCGCGCCCGGTACGGCGGCCGCCCTGTCCGGGTCCCAGTCCACGCGGGCGCGGCCGGTCAGGTGCAGGGTGTGGCCGTTCTCCCAGTCGAGGAAGAGCAGCCCGCAGCGCGGTTCGAGTTCGAGGTTGCCCAATGTCATGTACATCGCGTTGCCGACGTAGTCGGGCCAGGTCAGCCGGCGGTCGCCGGTCACGGTGACGAAGCCGGGGTTGCCACCCCGGTGCGAGGCGTCGGCGCCCAGCCCGGCCGCGTACGTGGCGATGAAGAACGTGTCGGCCCCGGCGATCCACCGCCGGTGGTCGGCGGCGAGCTCGCCGGTGACGAGCGCCGTCCTGCTGACCGAGGGGGAATCGGTGACGTAGGCGCGGGTCTGGATGTACTTCGGGCAGTTCGAGTACACCTGCTCGGTCTGAATCACCAGGCGGCCGCCGTCGTCGTGGGCGCGGCCGTTGACCCGCATCCGTCTCCGGGTGGCCGGCTCGATCGCGAGCATGCCGACCGGCCGCTCGGTGCCGAAGAGGCCGGCCAGCGGATCGCCGGCTCCGGGCAGCCGGTCGGCGATGATGGTGCGGTCGTCGGGCACGGTCACGAAGCCCGGCGGGCCGGTGAGCGCGCCGGCCCATGCGGCGCCCGTCTCGTCCGCGGCCGCGATGACCACCAGGCGCTGCTGCCCGAGGAAGTCCGCAGCCACCTGGGGGATGGTCGTGCCCACGCCCGCCGACCCCCAGCCGTCGACGGTCAGACCGGCACGGCGCTGCACGACACGCTCACCTCGATGGAACATGCGAACCCTTTCTCCTAGAAGAAGCCGCAGGTGGGGGCGCCCTGGACGGGCGCCGACGAGGTCTCGGCGCCGGTGGGCGCGTAGATCTCCAGGCGGATGCCGTCCGGGTCGCTGAAGAAGACGCCGCCCGAGGACGCGCCCTCGCCGTGCGGGACGACCCCGTCGTAGGCGAACCGCACGCCGAGGTCACGCAGGACGGCCTCGTGGCGGCGGACCGCCTCGATGTCGGGCACCTGGAACGACAGGTGGTGCAGTCCGGGGCGATCCGTGGGGAAGGCGCCGCCGCTCTGCTGCCACAGCGTCAGGACGAGGGCGCCGTCGCGGCCGAGGAAGGCGAACCTGCGCTCGCCGTCGGTCTGCTCGGCCAGGGTCTCGAAGCCGAAGACCTGGCGGTAGAAGGCGATGGAACGTGCCAGGTCGGTGACGTTCAGGGCGACGTGCCCGGTCTGCAGGGCCGGTGTGGTCATGGGGGATCTCCAGAGTGAGCGCGGTTTCTAACGGCTGACTGCCGCTGCAAGCGTTAGAAATATGGCAGACGATTTCTCATGGTGTCAACCGGCCGGTAGCGTTAGAAAGGTGGAAGTGGCACACCTCGCAGGCGGCGGCGCCCCGTTCCTCGGCGAACCGCCGCCGATCGAACTCGCCAACACCTCGTACGCGGTGCGGGGCCGCCCCAAGGACGGCCTGCAGAGCACCGAGCACTTGGCCGCGTGGCTGCGCGACATGCGCCCACGCCTGGCGGTCCCGCTCACCGACGCCGACCTGCGTGAGGTGAGCGACAGCGACCTGCACGCCGCCAGGGAGGTCCGGGACGCCGTCCGGGCCCTCGCCGCTGCGGCCGTCGACGGTCGTGCTCCTGATCCCGCCGCCGTCGCGGTGCTCAACGGTCACGCGCGTCAGACCCCGCGCTGGCACGAGCTGCGCACGACCCCCGAACCGCACCTGGCGGTCTGCACCGCGGGCCGGCCTGTCGCGGCCGCGATCGCCGCGCTGGCCGAGGAGGCCGTCGTCCTGTTCGCCGGGCCGCTCCGCCACGAGCTGCGCGCCTGTCACGGCCCCGGCTGCGTGCTGTACTTCGTCCGCGACACCACCCGGCGCGAGTGGTGCTCAGCCGGCTGCGGCAACCGGGCGCGCGCCGCGCGCCACTACGCCAAGGTGCGGCAAGGCTGAGGAGTCAGGCCCCTTACCTGGTCCACAGGGCGTCCTGGACGGCCTGCACCAGGGCCATGAGCTCGGGCGTCACCCGTTCCCTCGACCACGCCAGCGCGTACGTGATCCGCAGCTCCCCCGCCTCCAGCGGCACGAAGCGCACGTCGTCCCTGCGTACGGCGCGGACCAGGAGCTGCGGGATCGGCAGCACGCCCGCGCCCGCCGCGACCAGGTCGAGACCGGCGGCGAAGTCGTCGTCGGGCACCAGCCGGGCGTGGCCGGGCAGCCCGGCCCACGGGCGGGCGGAGGGGGTGAGCAGGGTCTGGCCGGCCAGGTCGTCGGGAGCCAGCCGGGGCCGGGCGGCCAGGCGGTGCGCGGCGGGCACCGCCACGTGGTCGACGGTCACGTGGAAACGGGCCGCCGTGACGAACGCGGCCGGGGCCGGGGTGGCGAGGATGGCCGCCGAGACCTCGCCCGCCGCCAGCGCCCGCGCGGCCTCGGCGCGCCCGGCCGCCCGCAGCTCCACCCCGATCGACGGGACACGCCCGGCCAGGCGGCGGACGACGCGGGCGGCGAGCGTGCCGACGAGCGGTGGATAAGCCAGGTGAATGGTCGGGCGGGCGAGCCTGGCGGCCTCGGCGGTGAATGCGGCGACCGACTCCAGCGCCTGCTCGGCGTAGGGCAGCAGGGCCTTGCCCGCGGCGGTGAGGCGTACCTCGCGGGCCGAACGCTCGAAGAGGCGGACCCCGGAGGCGCGCTCCAGGCGGGTGATGGCCTGGCTCATCGCCGGCTGCGACATGCCCAGGTCGGCGGCGGCGGCCGAGAAGCTCAGCCTGGCGGCGACCCGCGTGAAGCAGTGGATCTCCCTGAGCATAAGCAGCATCGATCCATGGTGCACCACCCGGCTCCGGATCGGCACGATCACGGCGATCACTCGTACGCCGAAGAGGAAGCCGAGGGGCAAGATGACGCCGTTTCCGACGTCCACCGTGCTGGGATATCCGCGGATCGGGCCGCGCAGGGAGCTGAAGCGGGCGCTGGAGTCGTACTGGGACGGGCGGAGCACGCGGGCCGAGCTGGAGCAGGCCGGGGCGGAGCTGCGCGCGCGGACCTGGCACAGGCTGGCCGGGCTGGGGCTGGAGGGGCTGCCGTCCAACACGTTCTCCCTGTACGACCACGTGCTCGACACGGCGGTGCTGCTGGGCGCGGTGCCGGAGCGGTACCGGGAGGCCGCCGACCCCTACTTCGCGATGGCCAGGGGCACCGACGGGCTCGCGCCGCTGCGGATGACGAAGTGGTTCGACACGAACTACCACTGCCTGGTCCCCGAGCTCGGCCCGGAGACCACGCTCAAGCTGGACGCGGCCAAGCCGCTCGGCGAGATCCGGGAGGCGCGCGCCCTCGGCTACGAGACCCGTCCCGTGTTCGTGGGGCCGGTGACGTTCGTGCTGCTCGCCGGGGCGCTCGACCGGCTGGACGACGTGCTCCCCCTCTACGAGGAGCTGCTGGGCGAGCTGGCCGCCGAGGGCGTGGCCTGGGCGCAGCTCGACGAGCCCGCGCTGGCGGCCGACCGGACGCCGGAGGAGCTGGCCGCCGTGCGCGCCGCCTACGAGCGGCTGGGCGCGGTGCGGGCGCGGCCCCGGCTGTTCGTGGCGTCGTACTTCGGGGAGCTGGGCGCGGCGCTGCCCGCGCTGGCCGCCACGCCGGTGGAGGCGATCGGCCTGGACCTGGTACGGGGCGGCGTCCCCGCCGCCGACCTGACGGGGAAGACCGTGGTCGCGGGCGTGGTGTCCGGGCGGGACGTGTGGCGGACCCCGCCGGAGCGGGCGCTGGCCGCGCTGGCGGCCCTGTCCGCGACCGGGGCGGAGCGGGTCGCGGTGAGCACGTCGTGCTCGCTGCTGCACGTGCCGCACGACGTGGCGGACGAGCCGGAGCTGGATCCCGGGCTGCGGGCCCGCCTCGCCTTCGCCGACCAGAAGGTGGCCGAGGTCGTCGCCCTGGCGGGAGCGCTGGGCGACCTGCCCGCGACCGGGCTCCAGGAGAGCGGGCCGTCCGTGGCGCTCGCGGACCCGCCGCCGGCCGGGGGCCGGGCCCCCTACCCGGTGCGGGCGGCGGCGCAGGCCGCGCGCCTCGGGCTGCCGCCGCTGCCGGTCACCACGATCGGCTCGTTCCCACAGACCGGGGAGCTGCGCGCGGCCCGCGCCGCCGTCGCGGCGGGCACCCTGACCGAGGACGCCTACGAGCGGCGCGTCGCCGCCGAGATCGAGCGGGCGATCCGGCTGCAGGAACGGCTCGGCCTGGACGTGCTCGTGCACGGCGAGCCCGAGCGCAACGACATGGTGCAGTACTTCGCCGAGCGCCTCGACGGGTTCGCGGTCACCAGGAACGGCTGGGTCCAGTCCTACGGCTCGCGCTGCACCCGGCCGCCGATCCTGTACGGCGACGTGCGCCGGCCGGCGCCGATCACCGTCCGGTGGGCGGAGTACGCCCGGTCGCTGACGGACCGGCCGGTCAAGGGCATGCTGACCGGTCCTGTGACGATCGTGGCCTGGTCGTTCCGCCGCGACGACCTGCCCTTGCGTGACGTGGTGTTCCAGGTCGCGGAGGCCGTCAGGGAGGAGGTGGCCGACCTGGAGGCGGCCGGGGTGCCGATCATCCAGGTGGACGAGCCGGCGCTGCGCGAGCTGCTGCCGCTGCGGCGGGCGGCGCAGGAGGAATACCTGGAGTGGGCGGTGGCGGCGTACCGGAGGGCCACGTCGGGGGCCGGCGACAGCACGCAGATCCACACACACCTCTGCTATTCGGACGCCGACCAGATCCTGGCCGCGATCGACGGGCTGGACGCCGACGTGACCACCATCGAGTCGGCCCGGTCGGGGGCGCGCATCCTGGACGCGGTGGAGGGGTTCGGGCGCGGGCTCGGGCCGGGCGTCTACGACATCCACTCGCCCCGGGTGCCCTCGTCCGGGGAGGTCGAGGAGCTGCTGCGCAGGACGTTGCGGGCGCTGCCGGCCGGCCGGGTGTGGGTCAACCCGGACTGCGGGCTGAAGACGCGGACGTACGAGCAGGTGGAGGCGGCGCTCGCCAACGTGGTCGCAGCCGCCCGCCGCCTGCGCGCCGAGATCTGAGCGGGGGTCAGGCGAACGTCCAGGGCAGATGGGCGAGGGCGGCGTCGGCGTAGTGGCGTGGGCCGGTGCTGAGGCCGTAGGCGAGGTCCTCGATCAGCGCGCAGCGGGCGTAGAAGCGCACGCGGGCCCGGTCGTCCTCGTCCAGGGAGCCGGGGTGGTGGGCGACGACCAGCTCGAAGACCTCGGGGCCGAGGTCGCGGTAGAGGCGGGCGAAGTCGTGCGCGGGATCGGTGACGGCGGCGTCGCTCCAGTCGATGACGCCGGTCACCGCGCCCGTCCCCGGGTCCACCAGGATGTGCTCGGCGCCCAGGTCGTTGTGGCAGAAGCGCAGCGAGCGGGGCTCGCCCGGCGGCTCCTCGGCCAGGAACCGCTCGACCAGGGGACGCTGGTCCTCGGGGACGTGCCGCTCGACGTCGCGGTAGTCGAGCTCGGCCTCCTCCAGGAGGGTCGCGGCCGGGTAGAGGTCGAGCGGCGCGAGCTCGCCCAGGCGCTCGGGGTCGGCGGCGTGCAGGGCGGCGAGGAAGCGCCCCAGCGGCTCGGCGAGCCGCTCGGGCCGCTCCGGCGGGCTCGTGTTGAGCGGCTCGCCCGGCAGCTTGCGATAGGCGAGCGCGCCCGCCTCGGCGTCGGCGAAGACGACCTCGGGCACCGGAAGCGGCGACAGCCCGGCGACTGCCGCCAGGAGCTCCACCTCCTGCCGGAGCGCCTCGGGGTCGGCCGCCTTGGGCAGCCTGATCAGCAGCTCGCCGTTGACCTCGTGCACGGTGTGGTCGAGGCCCCGGCCGAGCGGGCGGACGGAGTCGACCTGATAGCCGGGGAGGTGGCGGGCCAGCAACGCGCGGATGTCGCCAGTCACATCCCGCACCCTAGAGGCGGACGGGCCGGCGCGCGAGCCATTTGCGCGCACCGGCCCAAATCATCACACCCGGCCCAACTCATCACACCCGGCTTATTTCACCGCACCTGCCGTCAGACCCGCCTGGATCTGGCGCTGGAAGACCGTGTAGACGACCAGCATCGGCAGGATGGCGAGGGTCAGCGCGGCGAACAGGGCCGACCAGTCCTGGTCGTAGCCGGCCGCGGTCGAGATGTCGGCGATGCCCTGGGTGAGCACCCACTTGTCCCGCTCCTGGAGCAGCACCAGAGGGAGCTGGTACTGGTTCCACTGGCCCAGCACGTTGAAGATCGTGATGCTGACGATGCCCGGCCGCGCCATCGGCAGCATGATCTGGAAGAACACCCGCGTGTGCGAGGCCCCGTCCACCATGGCCGCCTCCCCCACCGCCGTCGGCAGCGTACGGAAGAAGGCCGACAGGAAGAAGACGGTGAACGGCATCGAGTACGCGATGTACACCAGCACGAGCCCGGCGTGCGTGTTGAGGCCGATGAACGGCCCGACCACCGGCAGGTTCCCCATGTTCTGGACGACGAAGAACAGCGGCGTCAACGCCAGGTAGACGGGGAAGGCCAGGCCCGACACGAACAGCAGATAGATCGCCCGGTTGCCGCGGAAGGGGTAGCGGGCCAGCACGTACGCCGCCATCGACCCGACGAGCATCGTGCCGAACGTGCTGAACACCACCACGACCACGCTGTTGAGCATGTACTGCCCGATGTGCGCCTGCTCCCAGGCCCGCCCGAAGTTGTCCCAGCGCAGGGCCGCGGGCAGCGACCAGGCGTCGCCGAAGATCTCGTCCTCGCTCTTGACCGAGGCCAGGAACGTCCACACCATCGGCACGATCACCAGCAGCGTCCAGACCAGCAGCGCCACGTGCGTGAGCACGCCCATCGGGCCGAGCCGCCGCCTGCGCTCCGCGCGGGCGAGCTTGCGCGAGTTCGCCACCGTCCAAGTCGTCGTGCTCATCTCTAGTACTCGATTCGTTCGCGCCTGGACAGGCGCAGCGACAGGACGGCGAACCCGACGATGAAGAAGAACATCATCACGCCGAGGGCGGAGGCGTAGCCGAAGCGGAAGTACTGGAAGGCGTTGCGGTAGATCTCGGCGGCCATGACCGTGGTCGACCAGTCGGGGCCGCCGTGCTGGTCGGTCATCACCCACACAATCGCGAACACGTCCAGGGCGAGGATGCCGAGGTAGACCCAGGCGACCTGAAGGGTGTCCCAGAGCAGCGGGAGCGTGATGCGGAAGAAGAGGCTGAGCCGGCCGGCGCCGTCGATCTGCGCCGCCTCGAACATGTCACGGGGGATGCTCGCCAGGCCCGCCGAGAACAGCACGACGTAGAAGCCGACGGCCTGCCACACCATGACGCCGAGCACCGACCAGAACGCCACGTCCGGGTCCGACAGGAACCCGATCGGGCTGATGCCGAGCGCCATGAGCGGGCCGTTGAGCATGCCGCTGCCGTCCGGCCGGAACACCTGCTGGAACAGCACCGCCACCACGGCGACGGCCAGCACCTGCGGGAAGAAGAACACCACCCGGTAGAACTTCGACCCGCGGATGCCGGTCACGCCCTGCGCGCCGCCCACGTTGAGCAGGAAGGCGAAGAACAGCGCGATGACGATCGTGAGCAGCGGCAGCAGCACCAGCAGGGCCGCGTTGTGCGTGACGGCCTTCCAGAAGATGTCGTCGCTGAACAGGCGGACGAAGTTGTCCAGACCGACGAAGGCGGGCGTGGCCGTCACGCCCCGCCAGTCGGTCATCGCGATGTAGAACGCCTGGGCGTACGGCGAGATCACGTAGACCAGGTAGAGAATCACCGGGGCTGCCAGGAACGAGGTGATGAACAGCCCGCGGCGATATCTGTTGAACAGCATCAGCGCTTGTACTTCTTGATCGAGGAGTCCTTCTTGAGCTCGTCGGCCTTCTTCTGCAGGCGCTCCAGGTAGGCCTCCGGCTTGAGCCCGCCGGTCATGAGCTCGCCGGTGGCGGCGACGGCCTCGTCCTTGAGCTGGGCGTACCAGGTCTGCCAGCGGTAGTAGACGACGTTCTGGCCGGCGTCGGCGAACGCCTTGGTGGCGCTGGCCGCGCCCGGGGAGAGCTGGCGGCCCTCGCCCGCGCCCTTGACCACCGAGACGGTCTTGACCAGCTCGCTGAAGTCGCCGGCCGCCTTCTTCGACAGCATGGCCCGCAGGTACTCCATGCCGCCCTGCGGGTTGGGGGACTTGGACGGGACGATGAAGTTCTCGCTCGGCTGGCTGTGCAGGGTGCCGTACGGCATCGCGTCGGAGCCGGTGATGTCGGGGATGGGGAACATGCCGTACTCGAAGTCGGCCGGGGTGGTGGTCTTCTGCTCGTTCTCCAGCCAGGAGCCGGAGGGCAGCATCGCGACCTTGTACTTGTTCTGGGCGGTCTGGGTCTGGACGTGGTCGAGGCCCGGAGTGCCCTCCATGAGGTATTTGGCGCCGATCTCCGCCCAGGCGGTGGCCGAGGTCTTCATGGCCTCGGTGGTCCAGGCGCCGTCCTCCAGGTTGTCGATGTTGACCAGCACCTCGTTGCCGCCGATCTTGGCGGCCGTGGTGAGCAGCGGTTCGTACAGGTATTGGGGGAACTTGCCGGCGTAGGTGAAGGGCGCCATCTTGCCGGACTTCTTGATGGTCTCGCAGAGCTTGAGGAACTCGTCCCAGGTCTTGGGCGCCTCCCAGCCGTTGTCGCGGAACGCCTTCTGGGAGTACCAGATGCCGAAGATGTAGTTGACGTAGCCGAGCACGCTGAAGGTGCCGTCGTAGGTGCCGAGGTCGATGACGGCCTGGTCGATGGTGTCGCGGACCTTGACGTTGGGATCGTCCCAGCTCGGGGCGTCGAGCAGCGGCGTGAGGTCCTGGAGCTGGGAGTCCTGGGCGAGCGCGCCGAAGTCCATGGCGTTGGCGCCGGAGTTGTCGATCACGTCGGGCGGGTTGCCGCCGGCGAAGCGCGGCTGGAGGACCTTGGTGATCTCCTTGGTCGCGTTGTGCTTGATCTGCGCGTCGGGATACTTGGCGGCGAACAGCGGCTGGTGGATGTTCTTGGCGTAGTCCTGGCCGAAGCCGCCGTCGAAGATCCACACCTCCAGCGGCTTCTTGCCGTCCACGCCGAACGGGTTGGCGGCGCTGGTCGCGACCGGCGCGGCCGAGCCGGACGCCGCCGGCTTGGCGGCGGGAGTGGCGCACGCGGCGAGCGCGCCGGCCACGGGCACGAGGGCCGCGCCACGGAGGAGTTCACGCCTGCTGATATGGGGGGTGGGCATAACGGCTACTCCTGACTTCTTACGATTCGCGGATCGTCACGCTCCGCGCCTGATGCGACCCTGGTAGCGGCTCTCCAGGGCCTTGTTGTGCTCGTCACCGCCCGTCACGTTGACGGACAGGTAGACCGGGGGCGTCTCCCCCAGCGCGACGAGCTCGTCCACCGCCTCGGTGACCACCATCTGCGCCAGCAGCGCCGAGGTGATCGTGGACACCGCGCCGTAGCTGCCGCCGCCGGGCAGGTCGAGGATCGCGTCACCGTACGGAGCGCCGTTGTCCAGCACGACGTCGGCCAGGTCCATGAGCTTGGCCCCTGACGGGTGGCGCGAGGTCATCCCGGTGCTGTGCGCGACCGAGGTCAGGGCGATGAGGGGGTGGCCGCGGTCCTTGACGAGCGTGGCGAGCTCGACGACCGTGCCGTTGATGCCGGAGCTGGAGATCAGCACGAACACGTCCTCCGGCGCGACCGGCGCGAGCGCGTAGATCTCGTGCGCGACGGCGGGATCGCGTTCCAGCTCGGGGGTGAGCACGCCCGGCGGGCGGCCGCCGTACAGGACCAGGTCGCGGGGCGAGAGGCGGTTGCTCGGGACGAGGCCGCCGGCCCGTCCGGCGATCTCCATGGCGATGGCCTCGGAGTGGCCGGAGCCGAACGCCTGGACCACCCCTCCGGCCCTGAGCGCGGCCACCAGCAGCGCTGACGCGCGCCTGACGGGCTCCGCCTGGCTCTCCGCGACCCGCCGGGCCAGCTCCAGGACCTCGTTGACGTACGACATTCAGCCTCTTTCCACCCGATGACTCTCCACGGCGCTGATCGTGCGCTCGAACGCCTCGTTCGTGCGCTCGTAGGTGCGCTGGGCGACGGCCACGTACACGGCGTCCAGCACGAAGACCTGCGAGTGGACGGCGGCCAGCCCGCCCAGCCGGAACGTCGTCTCCCTGCTGGCGGTGGTCAGCACCAGGTCGGCCAGCTCGGCCAGCGGGCTGCGCGGGAAGGAGGTGACCGCGACCGTCAGCGCTCCGTGGCTGCCCGCCTCGGCCAGCGCCTCCATGACCTCGCGGGTGCGGCCCCGGTGGCTGACGCCGACGGCCACGTCGCCCTCCTTGAGCAGCGCCGCCTCGGCCAGGGCCACGTGCGCGTCGCCCGCGCTCCAGCCGGGGACGCCGATCCTGCGCAGCCGCCCCTCCAGCATCCTGGCGACGTCGCCGCTGGTGGAGACGCCGACCAGGAGCACCCGGGGCGCCGCCACGATCGCGTCGGCCACCTGGGCCACGGTGTCCAGGTCGAGCTGGGCGGCGGTGTCCTGGATGAGGCGGGTGTCGGCGGCGGCCATGACCTCGATGGCCGTGTCGAGCGGGTCGTCGGGCCCGATCTCGTGGCCCACGCCCGCGCCCCAGCCCGCCTGGGCGGCGCGGCCGGTCTCGGTGGCGAGCGCCACGCGCAGCTCGGCGTAGCCGGAGAAGCCGAAGGCCCGGCAGAACCTGGTCACGGTCGCCGGCGAGCTGCCGGCCCGCTCGGCCAGCGCGATGATCGTCGATCGCGCGGCCTCGGCGGGGTCGCCGAGTATCACCTCGCCGACCCGGCGTAACGCCTCCGGCAAACCGGGTAGTTCTGTCTCGACGCGTCCGAGCGCACCTGAAGTCACGAATATTCCTTCCGAATACCCGGCCTTGCGGCGAAAATTATTCTTGCTAACCGGCGTAGTCAACCCCCAGACTCGGACCGTGACGAAATCGGGAGTGGGCGGAGCGCTGGTGATCGGCGTGGACGCCGGAGCCACCTCCACCCGGGTCGCCGTGCACACGCTGGACGGCACGCGGGTGGGCTACGCGCGGGCCGGCGCGGGCAACCCCACCGCCCACGGGATGGCCAAGGCGGTGGCCGCCGTGCGCGAGGCGCTGTCGGCCGCGCTCGACGGGCTCGACGTCGGGCGGGTGGTGGCCTCTCTGGCCGGGATCGCCGGGTACGTGCCCGAGCTGGCGCCGGAGCTGGCGAAGGTCTGGGCGGACCACGGCGTCGCCGAGGGGCCGCGGTGCGAGGGCGACCTGCTCATCGGGTACGTCGCCGGCTCGGCCGAGCCCGACGGGGCGCTGCTGCTGTCCGGCACCGGCGCGGCGGCGGCCAGGATCACCGGGTTCCGGCTCGACGTCGTCGCCGACGCGATGGGCTGGCTGCTGGCCGACGCCGGCTCCGGGTTCTGGATCGGGCGCGCGGCGGCGGTGGCCGTGGTGGACGCCTTCGACCGCGGGCTGCCGGTCACGGCCGTGGACGACCCGGCGGAGCGGCTCGTTCCGTTGGTGGCGCGTGACTTCCTCGGCGCGGAGCGGCCGGACACGCCGCGCGCGGTCGCCGCGCGGATCGTCCGGCTGGCGCAGGCCGACCACATGCGGCTGGCCACCCTCGCCGCGCTGGTCGGCCGGGCCGCCGCGGCGGGCGACCCGATGGCCGTCACGATCGTCGAGGACGCCGCCGACCGGCTCGTCGAGACGCTGCGCCGGGTGCACGTCTCCGGCCCGGTGGTGCTCGCCGGCAGCGTGCTGACCAGCGAAGGACCGGTGCGCGCGGCCGTGACCGCGCGGCTGCCCGGCGTGCCGATCGGCACGGCCCGCGACGCGGCGGGAGCGGCCGCCTGGCTGGCGGCCCGCCCTCTGCTGGGGGACGAGGCGAAGGCGCGGCACGGCGCCTTCACCGGACTCAGTCCGTAGGGAATGCGCTGCCGCGGACCGGGTTCTCCGCCAGGTGCTCCTTCGTCACCAGGAGGCGGACCACGCCGTCGCGAATGGATTCGGCGTCCCAGACGTACCAGCCGGGTCCCACCCCGGACGCCTCCTGTCCCGGCCGTGCCGAGAAACCGCCGTGCGGGGACGGCGTGATGAGCTGGTAGACGACCTCCAGGCCGCGGGCCCGCGCCGCCGCGCTCACCTCGCCCACGGTCCGCCCGCCGATCGCGACGCCCTCCAGGGGCTCGCCCTCGGCGTCCGCGCGTCCCGGAGCCTCGTACGCCTCCCCCGGCCGCGCGGCGCGGCCGAGCTTGACCCAGGCCCGCCCCTCGAACGTGACCGGCAGCCTGATCACGAGCACGCAGCCGGGCCGCCCCACGACGCATCCCGGCGGCTCGCTGCCGGTCGTCATCGCCGTGCTCCCTCCCGTGGCTCCGCCCGCGCTCTCCACCCCGCTCTGCACCACGCCACCGGCCCGGCTCGGCCCGGCCGGCACGATCTGCAGGTGCACGTCGAGGCCCACAGCGGCGAACCCCCGGGTGTAGGCGTCGTGCTGGGCGTAGGCGTCCTTGACGCGGGCCACCCACTCGCCGCCCTCCCTGGTGATGTCCAGCTCGGTGCTGGCGTAGACGGCGGTACCGCCGGGACCGGCGAGCAGGCCAGGGCCGAGCACCGCCCCGGCGGCGAGCACGGCGGTGGCGGCGGCCCCCGCCAGGAGCCGCCTGGCCGGTGTCCCGAGCCGGCGGGCACGGGGGGCCGGAGCCGGCTCCACGTGCCCGGCGGTGATCGCGGCGAACAGGGCCCACGCCCCCTCGGTGGACGACTGCCCGGTCAGCTCCTCGTCGCGCACCCGCGCGAGGCGCGTCAACTCGTTCATATGGTCTCCATGACGATGCGGCCTGCGGGAACGCCGGCCGCGGCCAGCGCCTTGGTCAGCCGCCGGCGCGCCCGGTGCAGCCGGATGCGCACGGCGTTGCGCGAGCAGCCCAGGACGGCGGCGATCTCGCCGTGGTCCAGCCCCTCCCAGGCGACCAGCGATATCAGCTCGCGGTCGTCGTCCGACAGCACGGCGAGCGCCTGAGCGACCGCCTCCAGGTCGGCGGGCAGGTCGTGGGCGGGCGGAGGGGTGCGGGCGTACAGGTCGGCGAGGCCGGCGTCGAACGCCACCAGATGGGCGTGGCGGCGGTGCTCGCCGCGCTGGTGATTGGCCAGCACGTTCCTGGCGACGCCGTAGAGCCACAACCGGGCTTCCTCGCCGGGCGGCAGCGCGTCCACGCGCCGCCAGGCGATGGCGAAGGTCTCGGCCACCACGTCCGCGGCGTCCTCGGGAGAGTCGCAACGGCGGACGGCGTAGCCCAGGATGCGGTCGTACGTCTGTCTGTAGACGGCCTCGAACCGGATCTTCCGGTCATCGTCCACGGGCGGTCCCCATGGTCGGCCTCCTCGGGGTCGGTGGCGGGACACCCTCTACATGTCGCCGGCCGCACCGGCATTTCGCCCTGTTTCAGCCCTTGACCGCCCCCGCCGTCATCCCGGTGCCCACCCGCCGTTGCAGGAACAGGAAGAGCAGCAGCGCGGGCAGCGCGAACAGGCTCGCCGCCGCCATCGTGGCGCCCCAGTCGGTGCCGAAGACGTCGCGGAAGGACGACAGCCACACCGGCAGCGTCCGCTTGTCCTGGTCCTTGATGATGAGCACGTTGACGAAGGCGAACTCGTTCCACGCCGTGATGAAGCCGAACAGCGAGGTCGCCATCAGCCCCGGCGCGAGCAGCGGGAAGATCACCCGGCGGAAGGCCACCAGCCGCGAGCAGCCGTCCACCTGCGCCGCCTCCTCCAGCTCCGCCGGGATCGCGGCGAGGAACCCGCGCAGCGTCACGATCGTGAACGGCAGCGTGATCATGAAGTAGACGCCGGTCAGCATGGCCAGCGAGTCCAGCAGCTCGCTGTCGCGGGCGATGATGAACACCGGCACCAGCAGCGCCTCCCACGGCGCCATCTGCGCGGCGAACACCGCGACCACGAACGCCGAGCGCCCCCGCCAGCGCATCCTTGCCACCGCGAACGCCGCCAGCAACGCCACCACCAGCGCGATCACCACCGCCACCGCCGTCACCACGAGGCTGTTGCGCCAGTAGACCCAGAAGCCCGGCGCCTCGACGGCGGTGACGAAGTGCTCCAGGGTCGGATGCGCCGGCCAGAACGTGGGGGTGGCCGACTGGATGTCCCTGGTCGGCTTGAACGCGGTCAGGAACATCCAGTAGACCGGGAAGATCGTCGTGGCGAGCACGGCGAGCGCCGCCGTGTTCAGCCCGGTTTTCCACAGGAGCCGTCTCACTGGCGCACCATCCTTCGCAGGTTGCTGACCAGGGCCACGGCGAGCAGCACCACCGTGAGCATGGCGACCGCCGAGCCGAGGTCGTAGCGGTGCAGCACGCGGGCGACCTTGAACGCGTACACCGGCAGGGTCGTGGTGGCGCCGTCCGGGCCGCCCTGGCTGAGCACCCAGATCTGCGGGAAGCACTTGGCCACCCAGATCACCTCCAGCGAGGCGACCAGCGCGAAGAGCTGCCTGAGCATGGGCAGGGTGACCTTCATGAAGATCTGCGGGCCGGTGCCGCCGTCGATCCTGGCCGACTCGTACAGCTCGGACGGGATCGTGGTGAGCCCGGCGTAGAGGGTGAGCGCGGCGAACGGCACCGACTGCCACACCACGAGGATCACCAGCACCGCGAACGTGGCCGTGCCGTCGGCGAACCAGGTGTAGCCGCGGAAGGAGTCGAACCCGAGCGTGACCAGCAGCCAGTTGACCACGCCCAGCTCCGACTGGAACAGCCACTGGAAGACGGTCGTGGCCGCGATGATCGGCGTGGCCCAGGCGAGGGCGAGCGCGCTCATCAGGGCCAGGCGCAGGCCGCGGCCCAGCCGTACCAGCATGAGGGCCACGCCCGTGGACAGCGTCACGATGAGCACGACGTTGATCGCCGTCCAGGCCGCGGTGCGCCACAGCACCCGCCAGAACTCCTCGCCGGTCAGCAGCTCGGCGTAGTTGTCCAGGCCGACGAGGGTCGCGCCGCCCCGGATCAGCTCGCCCATCCGGAAGTGCTGGAACGAGATCACCGCCGCCTTGAGCAGCGGATACAGCAGCAGGAAGGCCCCGCCTGCCACCGCGGGCGCGATGAGCAGGTAGGGCCAGAGCGAAGAGGTGCGCTCCCGCATCAGGATCCGCTGTTCAGGGTCGTGGTGATGGCCGCCGAGACCTTCTTCGCCTCCGTCGCGGGGTCGGCGCCGGTGAGCACGGCGGTCATGTACTGCTTGATCACCGAGGTGGCCTCGACGGCGGCCCAGTTGGGGGTGTTGGGGGTGGCGCGGCCGCCCGCGGCCGCCGCGGCCATGGCGGCCGTGCCCTCGTCGCCGGCGAGGACGCCGGCCAGCGAGGTGCGGTTCGGCACGAAGCTCATCGCCTTGGCCAGCTCGGTCTGGAACTTCTCCCCGGCCAGCGCCTTGACCAGCTCGTACGCCTCCTCCTGCCGTTTGGACGCGGCCGGGACGATGAGGTCGGAACCGCCGGTGAAGACCGTGCCCGGCTTGTCGGCCGTCTTGCCGGGGATGGGGAAGAAGCCCATCTTGCCGGCCAGTTTCGGCTCCACCTCCAGCACGCGGGCCGCGATGCCGGGCACGGCGATGATCTGGGCGACCTTGCCCTGTGCGAACACCTCGTGCTGCGGCGGGTTGGCCTCGTCGGCGTCCTTCGGGCCCTTGCCGAGCGCCTGGAGCCGCCGGTAGAAGTCCATGCCGGCGAGGGCCTGCGGGGTGTCGAGGGCGCCCTTCCACCTGCCGCCCTCCTGGACGGCCAGGTCGCCGCCCTCGTCCCAGACGAAGCCGGCCAGGGCGTACCAGGTCTGGCCGGTCAGGTAGATGCCCTGGTCGCCGCCCCGGTCGAGCTTGGCGGTGATGTCCAGCCATTCGTCGCGGGTCTTCGGCGGCTCCTTGACGCCCGCCTTGGCCCAGAGGTCCTTGTTGTAGACGACGACGCGGTTGGCGGCGTACCACGGGATGCCGTACTGGTGGCCGTCGACGTTGCCCGGCTGGGCCAGGCCGGGCAGCCAGTCCTCGCCCTTCAGTTCGGCGATCTTGGCGGTCAGGTCGGTGACGCCGCCGCTGGCGGAGTACTGGGCGACCTGGGTGTTGCCGACCTCGATCACGTCGGGGGCGTCGGTGCTGGCCAGGGCGGCGGTGACGCGTTCGCCGATGCCGTCCCACGCCTGGATCTGCAGGTCGAGGTCGATGCCCTGGTGTGCGGCCTCGTACTCGGTCTCGAACGACTTCAGCAGGTCCTGCGTGACGCTGCCGTCCATGATCCAGACGGTCAGCTTGACCGGTCCCGCGGCGTTCCGGGGCTGCTCCGTGGCTCCGCAGGCGGTCAGCGCGAACACGGCCGCCAGCGCCAGGATGCGGTTGTTCATGGCGCTTCCTCAGGAGTTGGGTACGGTGTCGCGGAAGGCGGTGCCGGCGGCGCGCAGGCCGCCGACCCGGCTCACCACGTCGGCGGGCGGGACGACCTCGTTCTTGCTGTAGTAGAGCCAGTCGACCTGCTGGCGGTAGGTACGGGTGCCGGTGGCCGCCTGGAGATCGATGAACCACTGGTTGAACATGATCCACATCGGGGTCTCGGGGTAGTAGATGTCCCCGTGGTCGGCGAACAGCCGGCCGTCCACGTAGTAGCGGATCCGGCCGCCCGAGACCTGGATGACCAGGTCGTGCCAGCCCGCGAAGCTCGCCCGCTCCTCGGTGTGGGTATTCACGGCCTGCCAGGGGTCGCCCTGGTAGGTCTCCCAGCTCGTGGTGTAGAGGATGTTCGACGGCTCGCCCCAGCCGCCGTTGGGGAGGTACTCGAAGTCCAGCTCGCCGTAGTCGGGGTCCAGGTTGTAGCGGAGCGGGGTGATGGTGAAGAACGTCTGCACGACGTGCTCGCCGTCGGGGCCGCTGGTGGGCGCGTCGGTGAAGCGGACGCGGGCGCCGTAGGTGCCCTCGAAGAACTTGCGGTTCGCGGTGGACAGCTCGGCCTGCACGGTGCCGGAGGCGGTGCCGTTCGTGGTGGAGTCGAGCGTCAGCAGACCGCCGGGGAACGAGACGGCCGACGGCGACCAGGTCGCGCCGGGCACGCCGGGGCCGCCGGAGCTGGAGCGGACGGTCCAGCCGCGCTGGGCGAGCAGCGGGTCCGAGGGGCCCGAGTAGGTGAAGTCGTCGAACAGCACGCCTGTTGAGCCGGGGCCGGTAGGGGTGATGGTGGGCGTCGGCGTCGGCTCGGTGCCGTGGGGCTTGCCCCAGGCGAGTGCGCCGTTGACGTGGACGGTCACCTTGTCCCAGTTCGCGTACGCGGTGCCGGGGCCGTAGGAGTAGTCGTCGCTCTGCGTGAACGACTGCCAGTCGGCGCGGTAGAAGCGCAGTTGCAGGTCGCCGGTGTCGGCGCCGGGGGCGAGGGCGCCCGAGGTGAAGCCGACCTCCAGGTACTGGTCCGCACCCGACTGGCGGACGAACCGGCCGGTCACCGTCGAACAGCTCACCACGGCCCAGGAGCAGGCGAAGCGGTAGGTCTCGGTGCCCGTCAGGTAGTAGCGGATGGCGACCTGGTTGAGCTGGATGGTGGTGGTGCCGTCGTTGAAGAGCTTGAACCAGGGCTCGGCCTGGGCGGTGGTCGCGCCGGGGGCGCTGGTGCGGTACTGGAGGCGTACGGACTGGGCGGCGCCGGCCGGGGTGACGAGGGCGCCGACGAGGAGGACGAGCGGGAGGGCTAAGGAGAGGGCAATTTTGACGATTTTTCTGGACATTGGGGGGTGTCTCCTTGCATGCCGGACTGGCCTCATGGCGAGGCCCGGAGGAGCAGGGTGATCAGGCTGGTTGATCAGGCGCCGCGTCGGATGCGGCCGGCGTAGCGCGCTTCGAGCGTGAGGTTGTGGGCGTCGCCCTCCGGGACGTTCGCGGAGAGGTACACCGGCGGGATCTCGCCCGCGTCGAGCAGGTTGCGCACGGTGCGGGTCACGACGAGCTGGGCCAGCAACGCCGAGGTGATGGTGGAGACGGCCCCGACGGCGCCGCCGCCGGGGAGGGGGAGCACGGCGTCGCCGTAGGGGGCACGGTTGTCGAGGACGACGTCGGCGAGGTCGGCGAGCCGCCGGCCCGAGGGGTGACGGGAGGGGACGGCTTCGCTGTGGGCGCGCGAGGTGATCGCGACCAGGTCGTGACCGCGCTCCTTGACCAGCGTGGCGAGCTCGACGACCACGCCGTTGACGCCCGAGTTGGAGATGAGGACGAACAGGTCGTGCGGCTGCACGGGAGCGAGGTCGAGGATCGTGCGGGCCACGGCGGGGTCGCGTTCGAGGTCGTAGCGGTCCAGCTCGGCGCGGGGTGCGTCGCCGTACAGGACGATGTCCCTGAGCGCGAGCCGGTTGGTGGGGACGAGGCCGCCGGCCCGGCCGGCGATCTCCATGGCGACGGCCTCGGAGTGTCCCGAGCCGAACGCCTGGATGACGCCGCCCGCGGTCAGCGCCTTGGTGAAGAGGTCGGCGGCGCGGTCGAGCTCGGGGTCGGCGGGAAGGTCGCGGACGAGGGCGGCGACCTGCGCGGCGTATTGTTCCGGATCTATCGTCATGAATCCCCTTCCGGTAGGCGGTGTCCGGCGACGGCGCGGACGGTGACGTCGAACGCCTGCTTGGTGCGCTCGTACGTGCGCTGCGCGACCGACACGTACACGACGTCGAGCACCAGGAGCTGCGAGTGGATCGCGGCGAAGCCTTCTGACCTGAAGCTCGTCGCCCGGCTGGCCGTGGTCAGCACCAGCTCGGCCACCTCGGCGAGCGGCGAGCGCGGCTGCGAGGTGACCGCCACGGTGATCGCGCCGTGGCTGCCCGCCTCCGCCAGCACCTCGATGACCTCGCGGGTGCGCCCGCTGTGCGAGATGCCGATCGCCACGTCGCCCTGGCCGAGCAGCGCGGCGTCGGTCAGCGCGCTGTGGGCGTCGGACCTGCTCCAGGTCGGCACCCGCATGCGTTGCAGGCGGTACTCCATCTCGCTGGCCACGGCCGCGCTGCTCGACACCCCGAACAGCAGCACCCGCCCCGCCCGCGCCACCGCCTGCGCCACCTTCTCCACCACGGCGAGGTCGAGCTGGCCGGCGGTCTCCTGGATCAGGCGGATGTCGTTGCCGGACACCACGCCGAGCACCTTGTCGAGGCTGTCGTCGGGGAGGATCTCCTGGCCGATGTCGGTCTGCCAGGTCTGCCGCGCCTGCCGGCCGGTCTCGGTGGCGACGGCGACGCGCAGCTCGGCGTACCCGGCGAAGCCGAGCGCGCGGCAGAAGCGGGTGATGGTCGCGGTGGAGGTCCCGCTCCGCTCGGCGAGGTCCACGATCGTCAGCCGGGCGGCCTCGGCGGGGGCGGCGAGGATGGTCTCGGCCACCTTGCGGAGGGCGTCGGGCAGGTCGGGCGCCTCGGCCTGGATGCGGGTGAGAAGTTCCACGCTGTGAAAATTATGCACAGCATCTGGTGCCGTCAAGGTGTTCGGGCGATAATTTTTGACATGTCTCTCCGGGCGGCGACCTCACGCGGTGAGGAGGGCCGCGCTGCCGTAGCTGCCGCCGAAGCCGGTCACCAGGGCCACCTCGTGCCGGCCCGCCCGCAGCTCCCTGACCGCCTGGGCCACGTTGTTGAGCCCGTGCACGTACCCCTCGGACAGCAGGCCGCCGTGCGGGTTCATCCAGGCGTGGCGGCGCTCCAGCAGGTACTCCCCCAGCTCCTCGCGGGCGACCAGCCCGAAGTCCTCCAGCTGCCTGGGCACCAGCCACGAGTACGCGTCGTACGCCAGCATCACGTCCACGTCCGCGGGCCGCAGGCCGGAGGCGTCCCAGAGCATGGGAGCCACGTACGCCGAGAAGATCGCGCTGACGTCGGCCGCCCGGTCCATCGACGAGCAGCCCGGCCCGCCCCCGCGCACGACCGCCCGCACCCGCGGCCCGTCCAGCTCGCCGCTCACCAGCAGCGCGCAGGCCCCGTCGGTCTCCTGGCAGCAGTCCACGGTGCGCAGCGGCGTGGCGACGTACGGGCGGGCGAGGTAGCCGGCGAGATCCAGCGGCTCCCGGCGCAGCGCCCTGGGGTTGCCCCTGGCGTTCTCCCTGGACTGGGCGACGACGGCGTGCAGGTGCTCCTCGGTCAGGCCGGTCTCGTGCAGGTAGCGGGCAGCGGCCAGGGCGAACAGCGGGATCGGCCCGGCGAGCCCGTACGTGAGACGTTCCTGGGGACCGGTGGAGACGGTGTTCATGCGCCGGCCGGACCGGCCGTTGAGCGCGCGGTAGATCAGGACGTGCCGGGCCAGCCCGGCGTGGATCAGCATGGCCGCGTCGCCCAGGATCGAGGCCGCCTGCGTGCCGCCGCCGGCGATGTCGTTGTGCCAGCCGAGCCGTTCGACGCCGAGGGCGCGGGCGACCTGGACGACGGGCGCGGAGTCGCCGAGGTGGTAGCTGAGCATCGCGTCCACCTCGCCGGGCCGCAGGCCCGCGTCGGCGCAGGCGGCGCGGCACGCCTCGACGGCGAGCTCCAGCTCGGCGCGCCCGGAGCGCCGGGTCAGGGCCGTCATCCCGATCCCGGCCACGGCGGCCCGCCCGGCGAACGGCTGCGTTCCCACCCGCCCACGCTATCCGGCCAAGCGCTTGCTAGGCAAGCGCGTATCGGCCGGCCACAACCCAGCCCCCCGCCCACCCGAAGCCCGCTCCCCCCGGCGACCCGGCCGCGCCGGCACCGCCCGCCACCAGCCCGTACCGCCCGCCTCCCGGCCAGGCCACGCTCCCGTGGTGACTGAGCGTCTTCACGGGAGCTGCCCCGTCTTGTAATACGGAGGTGCGATCTTCCGACAGCCCATCACCATCACCCGAGGTGAGCGATGGATCTACGCCACGTCCGGTACGCCATGGCGATCGCACGGGCGGGTAGCCTGCGCCGCGCCGCCGCCGCGCTGCACATCGCCCAGCCCACGCTGTCGGAGCAGCTCCGGGCACTGGAGAAGGAGGTCGGCGTCGAGCTGTTCAGCCGCTCCTCCAGCGGCGTGCAGCTCACCGAGGCGGGCGAGGCGTTCCTCGCCCAGGCCACCATCGCGGTGGACGCCTTCGAGCGGGCGGTGGCGGTGGCCAGGAGCGGCGGCAGGGACGCCCGCCTGGGCGTCGCCGACGGCCTGGCCGACGTGGTCGCCCGCGTGCTGTCGCAGCTCCACGGCCTGCGGCTGCGCGTGGCCCCCATGAGCACCGCCGAGCAGATCGTCTCCATCGTGGACGGCACCCTGCAGGCCGGCCTCGGGTACGCCCCCGGCTCGCTGCCGCGCGGCGTGGCCCGGATGCTGGTCCGCCGTTTCCCCGTGCGCGCGCTGATGCACCGCGACCATCCGCTCGCCGGGGCGGACGCGGTGTCGCTGGCGGACCTCGCCGCCGAGCCGCTGGTGATGCCCGAGTCGGACGCGGTGGCGGGCGCGCGCCGGTTCCTGGAGGGCTTCGTCCGCCATCGGCTGCATCCGCGGCTCGGCCCGGCCGCCGCGACCCACGACCTGGCGATCACGATGATCGAGCGCGGCGCCGGCTATACGCTCTGCGTGCACGAGGGGACGCCGGTGCCGGACGCCCTGACGTTCCTGCCGGTGAAGGAGGACGTGCCGCCGCTGGAGGTGGTCTTCCTATGGAACCGGCAGGCGGACGTTCCCGAGCTGGTCACCGCTGCACGCCACGTCGCCAGAACTGGATAGCGCTATTATCCAATGATGCGCATCTCCGAACTCAGCTCCCGCTCCGGCGTCGCCATCCCCACGATCAAGTACTACCTGCGCGAGGGGCTGCTGCACCAGGGCGAGCAGACGGCGGCGACCCGCGCCGAGTACGACGACTCCCACCTGCGCAGGCTCCGCCTCGTCAGGGCGCTGCTGGAGGTGGGCAAGCTGCCGGTGGCCTCGATCAAGAAGATCATCGAGGCCGTGGACGACGAGTCGCTGCCCATCCACCAGATGCTCGGCACCGCCCACTACGCCCTCGGCCCCACGGTCGAGCCGGAGCCCGGCGAGGAGTGGCGCGCCGCCCGCGCCGACGTGGACGCCCTCATCGACGACCTCGGCTGGCGGATCCACCCGGAGGCCCCGACCCGCGACGAGCTGGCCCAGACGCTGGTGCGGATGCGCCAGCTCGGCCTGCGCGTCGACCTGCGGCCCTACGTCGAGGCGGCGCGCAAGCTGGTCGCCGAGGTCGAGATGAACACCGTCCCCTTCGACGGACCGCGCGACGCCGCCGTGGAGGCGCTGGTGCTGGGCTCGGTGCTGTACGGCAAGGCGTTCGACGCGCTGCGCCGCATGGCCCAGGAGTCGGAGTCGGCCCACCGGCTGACGTAACTGCTCAGAGCAGGCCGTTGGCCCGCAGGATCCGCACCGCCCGCACGGTGGCCGCGCCGCGCCACTCCAGGAACCCGGCGGGCGAGATCCGCGCGTAGTCCACCGTCCAGCCACCGTCGTCCTGCTGGCCCTCCGCGAGGCGTACGAGGTCGGCGGCGATCACCTCGGGCGCGAACAGGTCGCGGGCCGGCCGCCCGGGGAACGGCGCGAAGTCGAGCGGCCGCAGCGTCTCGTCCGCCGTGCCGCCCTCGACGGGCACCCTGCCGTCCGCCGGGATGTGCCCGGCCAGCCGCTTCAGCAGGTCCGCGGCGCGGGGCTCGGTGTCGTGCACGGCGTCGAGGAAGCCGACGGCGAACGACAGCACGTACGCGTGCGGCCGCTCCTCCAGCGCCTGGATCGCGTCCAGGCAGTAGCGGGTGGCCCGCGCCAGCCACGGGTGGGCGGCCATGGCCGGGTCGCAGGCGGCCACCCGGTGCGCGGCCGCCGCCGTCACGGCGGTGGTCTGCAGGGCCGACACGGCCGGATCGGCGCCCGCCCACCAGGGCGCGGTGCCGTCGGCCACGGTCAGCGGCAGCGCGAACGGCAGCCCGCCGTCCGGCAGCGTCACCGACTCCAGGTAGTCGCAGAGCGCCACGGCCGCCGGGGACGTGCGCGGCGCGACCTCCTCGAACACCTCGAAGGCGTGCAGCGCGGCGCCCGGCTGGCTCTCCGGCGAGCGCAGGTCGGGCTCCAGTCCCCACCCGTAGCCGCCGTCCGCGTTGCGGTAGCCCTCCAAAGCGGCCAGCACGCCCGCCTCACCGCCGCCGCCGCTCATGAGCGACGCGTACCGCCTGCGGTCGAGCAGCCGTGCGTGGGTCGCGAGAAAGCCGGGGATCAGGTCGAGGTTCACGTTCATGGGCCCATCGTGCCCGGGGCCGCGACGTGCAGTCTTGTAGGTTCCGGACGCCCGGGCGGGAGAATGGAGGCGTGGACGAGGAGGAGGCGCGGCGCCGGTTCGCCGCGGCGCGGGTGGCACGGCTGGCCACGGTACGCGGCGGCGACGGCGGGCCGCGCCTGGTGCCCGTCGTGTTCGCCGTGATCGGAGATCGTGTGGTGAGCGCCGTCGACCACAAGCCGAAGACGACCACCGACCTGCGCCGGCTGGCCGACATCCGCGCCGAGCCGCGTGTCACCCTGCTGGCCGACCACTACGACGAGGACTGGTCGCTGCTGTGGTGGGTCCGCGCCGACGGCCTGGCCAGGGTCGTCACGGCCGGCCCGGAGCGCGAGGCGGCGCTGGACGCGCTGACGGCGAAATACCCGCAGTACCGCGAACGCCGCCCCGCCGGGCCCGCCGTCGTGGTGGAGGTGACCCGCTGGCGCGGCTGGGCGGCTGCTCCGGCACCGTGACTACTCCGACACCGCGACCGGGCGTTTGAGCAGCCAGAGCGCGGCCCGCTTGAGCATCGTCCTGTGCACCTCGTTGTCGTAGGAGCGGGTGTCGTGGCCGAGTGCGTCGTAGAACACCCGGCCGCGCCGTACCGGCCGCGCCCACACCAGAGGCTGGCCGTTCGCCGAGGCCAGCGGCTCGACGTCGGGCAGGATGTCGAGGTCGCTGTAGACCTCGTCCACCACGTCGAAGTCACGCAGGCCCGCCACCACCGGGTGCGAGCCGTGGACGCGCACGCTCGTCCAGCCGAGCGGCGGATGGTGCGACTTGGGCCAGGTCCAGCGGCCGCCGAGCACGCGCGGCCAGCCCTGCCAGTCGTCGAAGCAGATGGACGCCGCGTGCATGCACAGCAGCCCGCCGCCCCGGTCGAGGTGGTCGAGGATCGCGGTGCGGGCCTCGGCCGGCAGCTCGAAGCGCCACTGGGGGCGCAGGTCGGCGAAGCGGTCCTGGCTCATCCGCCAGCGCAGCGCGTTGACGGTGATGAGCTGGACCTCCGGCGGCTCGCTGAGCGCGCCCGCGATGTCCTCGATGATCTCGGAGTCGATCCCCACCTCGGTCAGCAGCTCCGCCAGCGCGGCCGACGTGGCGGCGAAGTCGTGGAACACGCCTCCCGACAGGATCAGGTTTCTTGCCACTCTTCCAGCTCATCACGGTTGTGGCGGCATGACCACCCTGGGAAGCGACGGCCCCGGCGTTCCGCCCTCCCAGGGGAGACGGCATGATGCCAGCCGTGGAGACGCGAACGGACGCCGACATGGACTTCGAGCAGCACCGGCCGACGCTGCTCGGACTCGCCTACCGCCTGCTCGGCAGCATGTGGGACGCCGAGGACGTGGTGCAGGAGGCCTGGCTGCGCTGGCGGGGCACCGACCGGGACCAGGTCAGGGAGCCGCGGGCGTTCCTGATGACCGTGGTGTCGCGGCTGGCGCTGGACCAGCTCCGCTCGGCGCGGGTGAAACGGGAGGCGTACACCGGGCCGTGGCTGCCCGAGCCGGTCGCGACGGGCGAGGCGGGGCCCCTGGACACCGCCGAGCTGCGCGACACCGTCTCCTTCGCGACGCTGCACCTGATGGAGCGGCTGTCGCCGCCGGAGCGGGCGGTGTTCGTGCTGCGGGAGGCGTTCGAGCTGCCCTACGACCAGATCGCCGAGATCGTCGACGTCTCGGTGGCCAACGCCCGCCAGCTCCACCGCCGGGCCTCGGTGCGGCTGGCCGACGGCCGCGACCGGTTCACGCCCTCGGCGGAGGACCACACGCGGCTGCTGCGCAGCTTCGTGGCGGCGGCGTCCGGCGGCGACCTCGACGCGCTGAAGGACCTGTTCCACGAGGACGTCGTGGCCTGGAACGACGGCGGCGGAAAGGTACGCGCCGCGCTGCGCCCGATCCTCGGCCGGCGCAAGGTGGTGGCCTTCCTGGGCGGCCTGCTCAACCGCTTCGACTACGGCGGCGCCCGCATGCTGGACGTCAACGGCCAGCCGGCCATCTGGACGCGGTTCGGCGACAGTGACCAGCTCACCATGATCGAGATCAGGGACGGCCGGATCCACGGCCTCTACAGCATCCTCAACCCGGACAAACTCGCCCGTGTCCGCCGGGCCGAACAGGACGATCTATAGTCAGCCCATGGATCTCGGCATCTCAGGCAAGGTCGCCCTCGTCACCGGAGGCAGCGCGGGCATCGGACTCGCCACGGCCAAGAGCCTCGCGCGCGAGGGCTGCGACGTCTGCGTCGTCGGCCGCACCCCCGAACGGCTCGCGGACGCGGTGGTGGAACTCCAGGAGTTCGGCAAGGTCGTGCACGCCGTACTGGCCGACGTGGAGGACCCGTCGGCTGCCCGGCGCGTCGTGGAGGAGACCCGCGACGTGCTCGGCCCGGTGGACATCCTGGTCGCCAACGCGGGCGGCCCGCCGCCCGGCCGCTTCACCGACGCGAGCCTCGCCGACTGGGACGTCGCCGTCCAGCGCAACCTGCTCGGCACCGTACGCCTGATCCACGCCGTGCTGCCGGAGATGCGCTCGCGCGGCTGGGGCCGGATCGTGACGATCACCAGCCGGTCGGTGCGCGAGGCGCTGGACGGCCTCGCCCTGTCCAACGCCACCCGCTCGGCCGTGGCCGGGGTGGTGCGCACGCTCGCCCGTGAGGTCGCCGGCGACGGCGTGCTGGTCAACAACGTGCTGCCGGGCCCGATCGACACCGACCGGCTGCGCGAGACGTCGGGCGGCGAGGAGAACCTCGCCGAACGCGGCAGGGCGGTGCCGATCGGCCGGATCGGGCGGCCCGAGGAGGTGGGGGACGTCGTGGCGTTCCTGGCCAGCGAGCGGGCCTCGTTCGTGAACGGCGTGTCGCTGCTGGTCGACGGCGGCGAGAGCCGGGTCATCGCCTGAGCCCGGGTCATCTCCTCAGCAAGGTGCGTACGATCGCGGCGGCCCAGGCGGCGTCGTCGTCCGGCGGATCGACGTAGTAGGACAGGTTGGCCCGGTGGAAGCAGGCGCCCATGAGCATGGACGCCGCCGCCCCCGGGTCGATCTTCCTGTCGATCCGGTCGCGGTCCTGCTCGCCGGCGATCACGTCGGCGAGCGCCAGGATCGGCACGTGCGGGCCCGACCCGCTCCTGGCGAGCATGGCGCGGAACCCCTCCGTGAGCGAGGGGTCGGCCAGCACGCCCGCGGCGATGCCCGCCGCCCGCGTGTAGAACTCCAGCGCGGCCAGCGTGAACGCGGTGAGATGGTCGGCCACGTCGCCGGTGCCGGCCGCGAGCCGCAGCCGGGTGAGCGCGGGGCCGAGCGCGGGCAGCCGCTCCAGCAGCACCGCGAGCAGCAGTGATTCCTTGCCGGGGAAGTGCTTGTAGAGCAGCGCCTCGGAGCAGCCGGCGGCCGCCGCGATGCGCTTGGTGGTCGCGCCCACGATGCCGAACTCGCGGACGACCTGCTCGGCGGCGTCGACGATGCGCTCGCGGGTGCCCATCCGCCCATCATAGGAGCGTGACCTGAGCGAATTCCCGCCTGGCCGCCCGCGCATGACATGCTTCCCATAGGGGCCGTTTCAGGGACCAAAGGGGAGAGGCAAAGGCATGGACAAGCCGGTCATCGTGACGGTGGACGACGACCCGGGCGTCTCGCGGGCCGTGGCGCGCGACCTGCGACGCCGCTACGGCCAGGAATACCGCATCGTCCGTGCCGAGACCGCCCTCGACGGCATCGAGGCGGTCAAGGAGATGCGGCTGCGCGGCGACGACGTGGCGGCCATCCTGGCCGACTACCGCATGCCGCAGATGAACGGCGTGCAGTTCCTCGAGGCCGCCATGGACATGTACCCGTACGCGCGCCGGGTGCTGCTGACCGCCTACGCCGACACCGAGGCGGCCATCCAGGCCATCAACGTGGTGGACCTCGACCACTACCTGCTCAAGCCGTGGGACCCGCCGGAGGAGAAGTTCTACCCGGTCATCGACGGGCAGCTCGACGCGTGGCTGCGCACCGACCGGATCGAGCGCACGGAGCTGCGGGTGGTGGGCGACCGGTGGTCGGCGCAGTCGTACCGGGTGCGTGACTTCCTGGCCCGCAACCACGTGCCCTACCAGTGGATGCTCGCCGAGGACCCGGAGGGCGCGCAGCTCGTGAAGGCGGCCGGCGAGGGCTGCCACCTGCCGCTGGTGGTCACCACCGACGGCACCACGCTGGAGTCGCCCGACCAGGCCACGCTGGCCACGGCCGTCGGCCTGTCCACCACCCCGGCCACCGACTTCTACGACCTGATCGTGATCGGCGGCGGCCCCGCCGGGCTGGGCGCGGCCGTCTACGGCGCCTCGGAAGGGCTCAACACCGTACTCGTCGAGTCGCACTCCTCGGGCGGCCAGGCGGGCCAGAGCTCGCGCATCGAGAACTACCTGGGCTTCCCCGACGGCGTCTCCGGCCAGCAGCTCGCCGACCGGGCGCGGCGGCAGGCGCTGAAGTTCGGGGCCGAGCTGCTGACCGCGCGCAAGGTGACCCTGCTGGAGCCGCGCGGCCAGGCCCGGGTGGTCGGCTTCAAGGACGGCGGCGAGATCGCCGCGCACGCGGTCATCCTGGCCACCGGCGTCACCTACCGGCGGCTGGACGCGCCGGGCCTGGACGAGTTCGTCGGCCGGGGCGTCTTCTACGGCGCGGCGCTCACCGAGGCGCCCGCCTGTTCCGACGCCGAGGTCCACATCGTGGGCGCGGCCAACTCGGCCGGGCAGGCCGCCGTCTACCTGGCGGGATTCGCGAGCAAAGTTCATTTGTTGGTGAGGGGTGATGGTTTGGAGAAGTCCATGTCCCACTACCTCATCGAGCAGATCGCCGCGATCCCCAACATCGAGGTGCACCTGGAGACAGAGGTCGCCGGCGGCGGCGGCACCGGGCACCTGGAGCGGCTGACGCTGTCGACCAAGGGCGAGGAGCGTACGGTCGACGCCCAGTGGCTGTTCGTGTTCATCGGCGCGGAGCCGTTCACCTCGTGGCTGGGCGAGACGGTCGAGCGCGACCCGCGCGGGTTCGTGCTGACCGGGCCCGACCTGGTCCAGGGCGGCCGGCGGCCGCGCAACTGGCCGCTGCGGCGCGAGCCCTACTACCTGGAGACCAACGTGCCCGGGGTGTTCGCCGCGGGCGACGTACGCGCCGAGTCGATCAAGAGGGTGGCCTCCGCCGTCGGGGAGGGCGCGATGGCCGTCGCGCTCGTGCACCGCTACCTGGAGAAGCAATGACCGAGACAGACACCCGCGTCGACATCGACGAGCTGCGCAAGCTCTTCCTCTTCGAGCGGCTGAACGACGCCCAGCTCACCAAGCTCGCCGACAGCGGCCGGGTGGCCACGTTCGCGGCGGACGAGGACATCGTCCGGCAGGGCGAGCCGGCCGACTGCTTCGCCGTGCTGATCGAGGGCGAGATCCAGATGATCAGCGAGACGGTCAGCGCCGGCACCGTCGCCATGCCGCGCGCCTCCCAGCCCGGCGTGTACGGCGGCGCCACCAGCGCCTACCTCGGCGACCGCGCCCCCCAGACCTACCAGCACACGCTGCGCGCCACCGCCCCGTCGCGGATGTTCATCCTGCCCGCCAAGAAGTTCGCCTACATCGTGGCCGAGTGGTTCCCGATGGCGATGCACCTGCTCGACGGCATGCTGTCGGGCGGGCGCATGCAGCGCGAGATCATCGACCGGCGGCAGCGGCTGACCGCGCTCGGCACGATCACCGCGGGCCTCACCCACGAGCTGAACAACCCGGCCGCGGCGGCCGTACGCGCCGTCGGCGAGCTGCGCCAGCTCATCAAGAACTCCCGGCTGCAGCTCGCCCAGCTCGCCGAGGACGGCATCCCGCCGGAGAAGCTGCGGGCGCTCATCGAGGCGCAGGAGGCGTGCACGAGCAAGCTGGGCAAGCAGCCGAAGCGTTCGCCGCTGGAGATCTCCGACGCCGAGGACGAGCTCGGCGAGGCGCTGGACGAGCTGGGCGTCGAGGACGCCTGGGACCTCGCCCCCGCCCTGGTCCAGGCCGAGTTCTCGACGCAGGACCTGGAGAAGATCCGCGGCAAGGTGGGCGAGGAGCACGCCCCGGCGGCGGTGCGCTGGCTGGCCGAGGCCGTCGAGATCTCGCAGATGCTGAGCGAGGTGGGCGAGGCGACCGAGCGCATCACCACGCTGATCCGCTCGGCGAAGCAGTACTCCCAGATGGACCGGGCGCCGTTCCAGAACGTGGACGTGCACGAGCTGCTCGACAGCACGCTCGCCATCTTCCGCGGCAAGGTCCCGCCCGGCATCACGGTGGTCACCGACTACGACCGTACGCTGCCGCACATCCCCTGCTACGCCGGCGAGCTCAACCAGGTGTGGACGAACCTCATCCACAACGCCCTCGACGCGATGGGCGACGTCGGCACGCTGACCGTCCGCACGGCGCACGACGAGGACGAGGCGATCGTCGAGATCGGCGACACCGGCCACGGGGTGCCCGAGGCGATCCTGGACCGCATCTTCGAGCCGTTCTTCACGACCAAGAGCGTGGGCGAGGGCACGGGGCTCGGCCTGGACATCTCCTACCGCATCGTGGCCGGCCGGCACGGCGGCGAGATCAAGGTGCGCTCGGTGCCCGGCGAGACGTGGTTCGAGGTGCGCCTGCCGCTCCGGGAGCCGGTGCCGGCGGCCTGATCCCGTTGATCTCGGGCGCGGGCGATGAGTTTCCGCGCCCGCGCCGGTCTCCTCTCTTGAACACCAGGAAAGGAGAACGGCATGAAGATCACTCTGGCGACGTTCCTGACGATGGACGGGGTCATGCAGGGGCCGGGCGGCCCCGAGGAGGACAGAAGCGGCGGCTTCGAGCACGGCGGCTGGCAGTTCCCCTACGCCGACGAGGAGATGGGATCGCACATCACCCGCTGGTTCGGCGAGGCGGACGCGTTCCTGCTGGGCCGGCGGACGTACGACATCTTCGCCGGCTACTGGCCGGCCGTCACCGACCCGGACGATCCGATCGCCGGGCCGCTCAACGCGCTGCCGAAGTACGTCGTCTCGACCACTCTGCGCAGCGCGGACTGGCACAACACGACGATCGTCCGCTCGCTGGACGACATCGCCGCGCTGCGCGCCCAGCCCGGCCGCGAGCTGCAGATCCACGGCAGCGGCGTGCTCGCCCAGGCGCTGCTGGACCGGGGGCTGATCGACGAGCTGCGGCTCTACACGTTCCCGGTCGTCCTGGGCGCAGGGAAGCGGCTGTTCGAGCCGGGCCGGGTGCCGACGGCGCTGCGGCTGGTCGAATCGGTGAGGGGCGAGAGCGGCTGCGTGCTCAACGTCTACAGGCCGGCGGGCAAGCCGGGTTACGGCTCGTTCTGAGCGGTCACGCTCACTGGCATGTTCGACGGCTCGCCACCGAACATGATCACGATGTCGCGGCCGTTGGCGTAGCTCACCACCGGCCGCCGCAGCGCCTCGCCCGCCTGGCGGGCGACCGTCTGCCACAGATCGACCATCTCCGGGCTGTCGGCGGTGATCCTGAACCGGCCGCTCGCCCGCAGGTGCTCGGTCACCAGCGGGACGAAGCCCGCCTCGGCGCGGACGCGCTCGTCCGGGGTCAGCGGAGTGCGCCGTAGGGCTGGGTCAGTCATCGTCGATCTCCTCATCGCGGCCGTCTGGTCCAGCTTGCCACGCCCCCGGGCCCGGCGTGTCCTCACCCGGTCACGACCGGCGGCCGACCGTCAGGACGGCCGACCAGTGGCGGGTGAGCCGCCCGTCCGGGCGGGCGGCGAGCAGCCGGCGGATCTCCCGGTAGAGGTGCGCCCGCTTGTCCGGCTCCATGGCGATATGACCGGAGAACGTGTCGAGCAGCGCGAGATAGGCGTCCGCGGTGTAACGCAGCGCCCACAGGTAGCGCCGTGCCGCCACCACCGTGAACCGCCCGGAGGCGGCGAACTCGGCGGCGGTGGGATCGGCTTCGTCCTCCGGCGGCGGCCAAGGGTCGGGGTGGCCCTCGCCGATCTCCTCGTACACCTGCTGGATCTCGGTGAAGAACGGGTCGAAGCCGACGGGCAGCGCGTGGCCGGCGTTCCACACGGCCAGGTGGCCGCCGGGGGCGAGCAGTCGGGCGGCCTTGTCGTACTTGACCGCAGGGTCCACCCACTTCCACGCCGTGGCCGCGTACACCAGGTCGAAGCGGTCCCCCGCCGCCGGCTCCCACTCCTCGAAGGCCGACGTGACCACCGACACCCCGGCGAACCCGGCCAGCCGCCGCCGCGCCTCCCGCGCCAGCGCGGGCCCGAGCTCGACCGCCGTGACGGGGAAGCCCATATGCGCCAGCGGCACCGTCGCCTTCCCCGGCCCGCACCCCACTTCGAGCAGCCGCGCGGGCGGCCTGAGCCCGGTGATCGCGAGCAGGTCGGCGTAGAGCTCGCGGGGGTAGTCGGGGCGGGCGTCCTGGTAGGTCTCGGCCGCCACGTCGAAGGTCGCGCGCAGCCGCGCATCACGGGACATTCCCCCGATTCTGGCAGCCTTCGCCGCCGATGGTCGCCGTCCAGCCGCCCCGCCTCAAGGTGATCACCCCCTCCAGGTCGATGGCCACCTCCGCGCCCCGGATCGGCAGCTCGCCGTACGTGAGCCAGTGCTCGCGCACCTGATCCAGCAGGTCGTGGAGACGGCGCGGGCCGCTTTGGTGGACCATGACCCTGCCGCCGATCTGTTCCGCGCGGGCCCACGAGCCGTCCGGGTGGGCCATGAGGGCGACCCGGTCGGGGTCGGCGTCGTACGTGATGAACCGGTGCTGGATGCCGGGCGCGATGAGCTCCAGCATCGTGCCGACGTCCCACGCCGTCGTCACGTTCATCACCGGGTACGGGCTGGGCTCGACCTGCTCGCCGTCCTCGACCCGGGCGCGGCCGAGCACGGCCCTCAGGTCCTGGGCCGGGTAGTCGGCGCCGGCCCGGGTGCGCATGAACCCGGCCCGATCCCACTCGACCCGGCCGGCCGCGCCGCCGTCCTCCTGCTTGTCCGCGGTGATCACCAGGCTCGTGCCGGCGATCGTGGTCACCAGCCGCCCACCCGGCCGCAGCGCGCGCAGCCAGGACGCCGGGACCGGCCGGACCGCCACGGTGGCGATGATCCGGTCTCCGTACCAGTCGATCGGGCCGGTGGCGTCGCCGGTGCGGAGCTCCGGCCGTAAGCCCATCTCCCCCAGCCGCCGTTCGGCGGCCGCCGTGAGGTACGGGTCCACGTCGATCGCCGTGACCTGGCCATGCCCGAGCCGGGCGCACAGCAGTGCCGTGCCGTAACCGGTGCCGGTGCCCACGTCCAGGACGGTGGACCGGTCACCGATCGAGGCGTGCCGGAACATGCTCACGAGCAGTCCGGGCAGTGTGCTCGACGACGTCGGCGCTCCCTCCGGACAGGCGTCGGGCGCGGCGTGGTCGGCGTGGACGCCGCCGACCCGCGTCACCAGAGTCCAGTCGCGATAGGCGGCGGCCAGCCACCGTTCGTGATCGTCGCCGCCGACCCGCAGCTTCCACCCCTCCGGCGTGCTCGCCCACCACCGGGGCACCAACGGGTGGCGCCGCGTGCGCGCGACCACCTCACGCCACCGCGAACCGGGCGGAGCAACCGCGGTGGCGAGACGACGGGCATGCTCTTCCCAGGAGTCCATAAGCAGATGGTCGCCCTCCAAGGCTGGATCGTTCACGGGTTCCCTGTCTTGCGGAGGTGGATAGCCGACAGGGGTAGGAGGAGCGCATTGCCCTCGCAGATCGTCGAGGCGGGCGGGCAGTCATTGCTGTCGCTCGCCGGCGGGCATTCGTCCACAGGCGCGCACGGCGGCTTCGGATCACTGTGATGGGGGCGCGGCACCTGCCTGACCAGGTCGCCCCAGGCCAGACCGTTCAGAATTTCCCGAAGTGGGGTATCTCGAACATTCCCGGCCGGAGGCAGAAACCGCGACATGACGCACAGGTAGACGTCCCCGTTCGGGGAGATGGCGGCGCGACCGTTACCGCATTGGCCGCAAAGCTCGCTGACGTCCGCCTCGGAACGCGTTCCCTCGGCGGCGCGGCCGATGCCGCGCATTCGATCGACTGGTGCGAGATTCGGGACACCGAGCCGCTGCATCTCGGCGTGCGCCTCCTCAGCGCGCTGGCCGGGGATCACTTGCACTATGGCCACCTTGAGTGGAATGCCACGTTCCAAAGCTTCGACGATCGCGGCCCGGGTCCTCCTGTGGGAACCCGGCCTGAGCGTGACCTTGTCGTGCAGCTCGGCAACATCGCTGTAGTACGACGTGGCCAGAGTGACGCCAGGCTTGGCGTACAGCGCCCATAGGGCGGGGGTGACGCGGTACAGATTGGAGAACACCTGCACCTCCAGGCCCATGCGGAGAGCGTGCTCAGCCAGCGGCAGGAATCCGGGATGCATGGTCGGCTCGCCGCCGATGAGCTGGACGCGCCGGATGCCGGCAGCCGAGGCGGTGTCCAGCACCTTCATCCAGTCGTGGAACGTCATGCTCCCGTGCGGCCCTGCTGGGCTCGAAAGGGAGTAACAGTGCCGGCACGTGAGCTGACAGGCGTTGGTGAGCTCGATCTCCAGGAACCACACCGGCTCCAGTGCGGGGGTCTGGTAGGTGCTCGTGCCGGTGGTGAGGACTGGGTCAGCCGTCATGGTTGGTGCTCTTTCGTGAAGTGGATCCGTTCTGGTGCCGAGGGGTGAGTCGACATCAGAAGCGCAGCGAGCCACGTCCGGGGCTATCGGCAGCCTGCGGATTCCCCCTTTCGATCCGTAGAGTCAGCGTCCATGTACCCCGTAACAGTCTCCTCGTCGCGGCTCATGTTGCGGGAGTTCACCTCGGCTGACGTGGACTTCACTTCTCGTCATCTACGGCGACGGGAAGGTGACCAAGCACATGAGCTTCGAGCCTCGCTCGCGTGAGCAGGTGGAGAGGACCATCGAAGACGTGATCACGGCGGCTCGCACTGAGCCCGGGCTGACTACTCTCTGGCTGCCGTGCTGCCTGACGAAGAGCTGGTGGCGTTCGCCCGGCTGGCGCGACTCCGTCGTTCACTCGATCCTGGCTCCCGAATGGATCGCGGGTCAGAGCTGAGCGGATAGCCGTGCCGTTGATCGACAAGCGAGAACTTCGGTGCGGTTCGGGGTGCGACCGGGAGATGCCGGCAGCTGAGGAACTTCGCCATGTCTCGCCG
This sequence comes from Nonomuraea sp. LP-02, assembly GCF_036289125.1. NCBI lineage: Bacteria > Bacillati > Actinomycetota > Actinomycetes > Streptosporangiales > Streptosporangiaceae > Nonomuraea > Nonomuraea sp. LP-02. Next base: position 4,409,473 of record NZ_JAXCLK010000001.1, read on the forward strand.
CTGACCCCCTGAGGCACGGCCGAGCGAGGCAATGCCAGCGACCGGTCAACCTCCAGGGGAGCGCGAGGGGGCCGGCAGGCCCTCTCGCCAGGGATCGGGGCGGAGCCTCGATCCCCTTGTCAGAACGCCCGAGCGTCAGCGAGGCCCCTTGGGGGTGGGCTCCCGCCGGTCAACCTGGTAATCGGGCAACGGGCGGGCGCTTGCGCGGGGGGTCGAAGGGGGGCGGAGCCCCCCTTCGAGGTGCTGTCTGGAGCCTCCCGGCGCGGAGCGCCCCCGGGCGGAAGGCCGTGCTTTTGGGTCCGGGCGTGATACGCTCCCAAGCGAGCGCTTGGTTTACCTCCGAGGGGCCGCCGCATGAAGTTCTCGACCTTCCACCTCTTCCACCGCTTCGACGGCCAGAGCTTCAAGGACGTCTACGACTACCACCTGGAGCTCATCGAGCTGGCCGAGGAGCTGGGCTTCGACGGGGTACGGCTGGCCGAGCACCACTTCCGCGACTACGGCGTCGTCCCCAACCTGTTCACCATGCTCGCCCACGCCGCCGCCCGCACCGAGCGGCTGCGGCTCGGCACCGGGATCGTCGTCCTGCCCCTGCACAACCCCGTTCACGTGGCCGAGGAGGCCGCGCAGGTGGACGTGTTGTCCGGCGGGCGGCTGGAGCTCGGTATCGGGCGCGGTTACCAGAGCTACGAGTTCGAGGGGTTCGGGATCGATCTGGCCGAGGCGCGCGACCGGTTCAACGAGGCGCTGGAGGTGATCGTCGGGCTCTGGACGCGGGAGGCGTACCGGCACGAGGGGAAGTTCTACCGGACCGGGGCCGAGGTGTCGCTGGTGCCCCGGCCCGTGCAGGCCCCCCATCCGCCGCTGCACGTCGCGGCGGTCTCTCCCGAGACCGTCACCATGTACGCCGAGCGCGGCCTGCCCATCCTGGCCGACCCGGCCGCGACGTTCAGGAAGGTCGTCAAGGCGGCCGAGACCTGGCGGGAGACGGCGGCGCGGGCCGGGCATCCGGAGGGGGCCGAGCTGGTGGTGGCCCGCAGCGTGTACGTCGCCCCCACCCTGGAGCGGGCTCGCGAGGACCAGGAGCGCTTCGAGGCGTCGTTCGACCGCTCGCGCATCTTCAACGACCGCAGCGCCCCCATCGACCCCAGGACCGGCCGGGCCGCCCAGGGTTTCGAGTACTACCAGGACCGTTATCTCAAGGGCGGCACGGTCTCGGCCGACTTCCGGTGGGAGCAGCTGGAGGTCATCGGGGACCCGGCGCGGGTCGTCGAGCAGATCACGCTGCTCAGGGACGCCGGGTTCTCGAACCTGCTCTGCGACTTCGGCAGCACCCGCCCGATGCCGCTCGCGGACATGAAGCGGGTCATGCGCTTCTTCGCCGCCGAGGTCATGCCCGCGTTCCAGTGACCCCCTCCCGGAGGCTGACGATGATCCACAGCCTGTCCCTGTCCGATGTACTCGCCGAGCACGCCCGCAGCCGCCCCGGTACGACGGCCGTGGTGGACGGGGAGCTCCGGCTCACCTATCCGGAGCTGGACGCCCGCGTGTCCCGGCTCGCCGGCGCGCTCACCGGACGCGGCGTCGGCGTCGGCGACCGGGTGCTGTGGCTCGGCCAGAACAGCCACGCCGTGCTGGAGCTGCTGCTCGCGTGCAGCCGCCTGGGCGCGGTGTTCTGCCCGGCGAACTGGCGGCAGTCGGCGGACGAGCTGCGCTTCGTGCTCCAGGATCTCGCTCCGGCGGCCGTGGTCTGGGAGCACTCGGACACCGTCGGCGCCCTCGACCACGACGACCGGTGGGTGCGGGCGGGGGCGGACTACGAGGAGCTGGTGGCGGGCGGGCCGGCGCGGGAGTTCCCGCAGGTCGCCGACACCGAGCCGGTCCTCGCGCTCTACACCGCCGCCTTCGACGGGCGCCCGAACGCGGCCCTGCTCAGCAGCGCAGCCCTGGTGGCGCATGCCACGTCGCTGCTCGTCGTACGCCAGATGGAGCCGGGCTTCATCTTCCTCGACAACGGGCCGCTCTTCCACGTCGGGACGATGATGTTCTGCCTGGCGACGCTGCAGATCGGCGGCACGAACGTCTTCACCCCGGCCTTCGACCCCGAGGAGGTGTGCCGGCTGGTGGACGCCGAGCGGGTGACGCAGGCGTTCCTGTTCGGGCCGATGATCGACGCGGTGGTGAAGGCGAACGCGGGCGGCAAGTACGACCTGTCCTCGCTGCGCTTCGTGGCCGCCTCCGACGAGTGGAACGCGATGATCACGGTGGACGACTCGCCGTGGTGCCGGTCGAAGATGGGCGGGTACGGGCAGACCGAGGTGGGCGGCATGCTGACGTTCCTCGGGCTGGCGGAGGGCGGGGCCGGGTACGCGGGGCGGCCGTCGCCGCTGGCGCAGGTGCGGATCATGGGGCCGGACGACACGGAGGTGCCGGCGGGCGAGGTGGGCGAGATCTGCGCCCGCGGCAAGACCCTTTTCTCCGGATATTTCGCCCGGCCCGACTTAAATGCGGAAAAGCTGAGGAACGGCTGGCATCACACCGGCGACCTCGGCCGCCGCGAACCCGACGGCACGATCACCTTCATCGGCCCCAAGCTACGCATGATCAAATCCGGCGCCGAGAACATCTACCCGGCGGAGGTCGAGCGCGCGCTCAAGTCCCATCCGGCCGTGGCGGACGCCGCCGTGATCGGCGTGTCGGACCCGGCCTGGCACCAGGCGGTCAAGGCCGTGGTGGCGCTGCGCGAGGGCGCGACGGCGACCGCCGACGAGCTGATCGAGCACGTCAGAGGCCAGGTCGCGTCCTACAAGAAGCCGCGCGAGGTGGTGTTCGCGGACGAGATCCCGAAGCGCGGCTTCACCCCGGACTACGACGCGATCGACGCCGCCCACGGCGGCGGCAACTACCCCGGCTCGGCCTGACGGGCGATCGGCAGGCCCGCCTCCAGGTGGGCGAGGGCCCGGTCGAACGCGGCCGGCGCGTCGAGCCCGGGATCGGCGGCCCACTCGAACCACAGCGCGAGCATCACGCCCGAGACCGCCCCGGTGACGTTGCGGATCTCGGGGTCGTCGGGGTCGCGGTCCTCGCGCGCGGCCAGCTCGGCGCGCAGGCCGGCGAGGACGCCGCGGATGTTGTCGATGCTCGCCGTCCACAGCTCAGGGACGGTGAACATGAGCCGCTCTCGCTCCAGGCCGTCGTTGCGCTCCTCCGGCGTCTGCGCGGCGAACACCTGGCCGATGGCGGCGCGTACGGCCTGGACGGGGTTGAGCTCGGGCGGGGCGGCCCGCAGCGCCTCGATGAAGGGTGGGTACTGGTCGACCAGCACCAGATCCTCCTTCGTCGGGAAATAGCGGAACACGGTGCTGGGCGCGACCTCGGCCGCCTCCGCGATCTGCTCGACCGTCGTCTCCGCGTAGCCCCGCTCGCGGAACAGCCGCAGCGCCGCCTTCTGGATCAGGGCCCTGGTCTTGGCCTTCTTCCGCTCCCGGAGACCGGGTCCGTCGCTCATGGAATCGCATTCTGGAGGGTTCGCCCCGGCACGTCCACTCACGACCCATTTCCAACTTCTGCTAGCCAACTCTTATTTGAGAGTCTACTCTCACAATCATGCGCAGACTTCCCGTCGAACGCGACCCGCGACGCCCTCTCGACCCCCCGCCCGCCCTCCGCGGCCTGCCGCCCATGACCCGCCTGGAGATGGCCGACGGCCACCTCGGCTGGCTCGCCACCACGCTCGACGCCGCCCGCGCGGTCCTCGGCGACCCCCGGTTCAGCGCCCGGCAGGAGCTCAAGCACCCCGCCGTACGGTCGTCGGCCGCCGTCGCCGGGCCCGGCCGCCCCGCGCCGCCGGGCTTCTTCGCCACCACCGACCCGCCCGAGCACACCCGCTACCGGCGGCTGCTCACCGGCCAGTTCACCGTGCGCCGGATGCGCCTGCTGGAGCCGCGCATCGAGCGCATCGCCGCCGACCACCTCGACGCCATGGCCGCGGCGGGGCCGCCCGCCGACCTGGTGACCGCGTACGCGCTGCCGATCCCGTCCATGGTCATCTGCGAGCTGCTCGGCGTCCCGTACGCCGACCACGACTTCTTCCAGGAACGCAGCCGCGAGCTGGTCTCGCCCGACGGGGACGTGGCGGGCGCGAACGCCGACCTGCACGCCTACCTCGCCGAGCTCGTGCGCCGCAAGCGGGCCGAGCCCGGCGACGACCTGATCAGCGGGCTGACCGGCGAGCTCGCCGACGACGAGCTGGCCAACGTCGCGATGATCCTGCTCGTCGCCGGGCACGAGACCACCGCGAACATGCTCGCCCTCGGCGTCCTCGCCCTGCTCACGGCGGGCCTGACGTACGAGGAGGGCGCGGAGGAGGAGCTGCTGCGCTGGCTGTCGATCCTGCACCTCGGCGCGCCCAGCCGGGCCGCGCTGGAGGACGTCGAGGTGGCCGGCGTACGGGTCGCGAAGGGCGAGACGGTGGCGCTGTCGCTGCCCGTGATCAACCGCGACCCGGCCGCCTTCGCCGCGCCGGACACGCTCGACCCGGCCCGCCCCGACGCCCGCCGCCACCTGGCCTTCGGCCACGGCGTCCACCAGTGCCTCGGCCAGCAGCTCGCCAGGAACGAGCTGCGCATCGGCTACCGCGCCCTGTTCGAGCGCTTCCCCGGCCTGCGACTGGCCGTCCCCGCCACCGAGGTGCCACTCCGGCAGGACGCGGTGGTGTTCGGCGTCGGCAGCCTGCCCGTCACCTGGGGCTGAAGGACCCAGTAGCGGCTGATCTGAACAAAAACCAAGATCGAGGGAGTAGGCGCGGGCCAGGCCTGATACTCACCACCGCCACGAGTTACCATTAAGTGCATATACTATTGATGATATGTCTCAGCGGGGGATCGACCTGGAGCCGGAGGTGGAGTCTTGGCTAGATGGCCTTTCTTTTCCGCTCTACCAGCGCGTGATGCGGAACGTAGACGACTACCTCGTCACAGGTGGCATCCCTGATGGGGATCACGTGAAGAAGCTGAAGGACGCCGAAGGTGTTCACGAGCTGCGTGTTGCTCTTGACCGCACGACCTGGCGGTTGACCTTCTGGAAGCCGGCCGACAAGGTGATCGTGATCCTGACGGTCTTTCGTAAGACACAGGATGGGACGCAGACCTGCCGACATCGACCGTGCGATCGCTGCCAGGAAGCGGTGTGAGGCAGAGCACGACCTGACCACCACGCACGTGTTCGAGAGGAGCGCATGATGGGTCACAGCCGTTGGGAAACCTACAAGGCGAAGCGTCTGCGCGAGATGGAAGCGGATGCGCAGCCCCACGCCGAGTACGAGCAGGCGGGCCGTGACCTGGAGCTCGGCGACCAACTACGTGAGATCCGTAAGCGCCGAGGCTTGTCCCAGAAGGTCGTAGCGGAGCGTGCCGGGATGTCCCAGCCCGCCCTGTCTCGCATCGAGGGCGGTGGCGGCATCCCGGATATAGCGACACTGCTGCGCCTCGGCGCGGCAATGGGGGTTCGATTCCGCGTCGAGCTCGTCGTCGACGACGACACCACTGAAATCGAGCCTCTGACCGTGCATCATCGACAGCTCGCGAACGCATAGGAGACTTACTCGCCCATCGACGCTAGAGGATCGCGAGCGGGGTCAGCGGGCTGCCGGTGCCGCCCTCGACGCGCAGCGGGGCCGCCACGAACACGAACTCCGTCCGTCCCGTCGCCGCCAGCTCCTCCAGCCACAACAGCTCGATCAGATGGATGCCGTGCCGGTGGAGCAGGATGAGGTGCAGGTCGTCGGCCAGGCCCTCGCCGGCCAGGCCGCGCGCGTCGAGCCCGCCGATGGCGGCGTTGTCCGCGGCCACCACGGCGACGTCGTGGGCGGCGAGCCAGCGCCCGGCCGCCGCCGACAGTCCCGGCTGGCCCGACCAGTACTCCTCGGGCGACCGCTCCCACACCCGCGGCCAGCCGGTACGGATCACCGCCACGTCCCCGGGCCGCGGAACGGCGATCTCCTCCAGCTCGCCGGGCTCGATCCGGTGCCCGGCGGGCAGGTGGTCGAGGCCGAGCCGCCGGGGCACGTCGAACAGCACTCCCCGGGCGACCACGCCGCCGACCCGCTCGATGCCGCACCGGGTGGCGCCGTACGAGCGGACGCGGGCCGCCGGATGGCCGTTGTAGAGCCGGTCGCCGGACCACATGTGGCACAGGGCGTCCATGTGGGTGGTGGTGCCGTGCGGGGTCACGACGAGGGCGTCGTCCGCCACGCACAGGCCCTCGCCGATCGGCCGCGCGCCGGCCGCGTAGTCGCCGCCGTCCACGGACATGAAGTGCTGCGGCAGCGGCCGGCCCCGCAGGTGCGGCACGGTGGCAGGCGCGGGCGAGGAGGTCGCGCCACGGATCGGCAGGGCCAGGCTCAGCACCTCGCCGGTCGTGGCCGCGCGCAGGGCGTCGAGGACCACGGACGGGGTGAGGAGGTTCAGGGTACCGCGCTGATCGTCTGGGCCGAATCGTCCCCAGTTGTTAGGCTCGTGAACCACGTAAGCGCTCCCTTTCCGTGGAGGTCCGATGCACTGCGATCCCCGTTTCTCCCGCGTCCGCGAGGTCTTCGAACGGCACTTCGCCGACGGGGAGGAGCTCGGCGCGGCCTTCGCCGTCTACCAGGACGGCGAGCTGGTCGTGGACCTGTGGGACGGCGTCGCCGACCGGAACACGGGACGGCCCTGGGAGCGCGACACGCCCGCCTTCGCCTACTCCTGCACCAAGGCGGTCACCGCCACCGTGCTGCTGCAGCTCGCCGAGCGCGGGCTGGTGGACGTGAGCGCACCGGTGGCCGAGGTGTGGCCGGAGTTCGCGGCGCGGGGCAAGGCGGCGATCACCGTCGAGCACCTGCTCACCCACCAGTCGGGGCTGCCGGTGCTGGAGGAGCCGGTGCCGGTGGAGGAGTTCGAGGACCAGGCCGCCATCGCGGCCCGGCTCGCCGCGCAGGAGCCGCTGTGGGAGCCGGGGACGGCGCACGGCTATCACGCGCTGACGTACGGGTTCCTGGTGGGCGAGGTGGTCCGGCGGGTGACCGGGAAGTCGGTGGGCGAGCTGGTGGCGGCGGAGATCGCCGGGCCGCTCGGCCTGGAGATGTGGGTGGGCGCGCCGGATGACGTGATCCCGAGGACGGCCCGGCTGAAGGCGGCCGAACGGCCCCAGGCGCTCAAGGTCACCGAGGCCGGCACCGCGCCCACGGGCGAGGGCGCCACCACGAGCGAGGTCGCAGGCGCAGGCGCGGGCCAGAGCGCAGGCGCGGGCCAGGGCGCGGCCGGCGCAGGCGCGGCCGGTGCGGGCGCCGAAGAGCAGGGGCGGCCCGATGATGTGATGGCCGCGATGACCAGGGCCGCGCTCGACCCGCAGAGCCTCATGAACCGCGCCCTCGGCAACCCCGCCATGCACCGCGTCCAGGGCGGCGCGAACAACCCGGTCATCCTGCGCGCCGGCTGGCCGGCCGCCGGCCTGGTGACCACGGCCAGGGGCCTGGCCGGCTTCTACCGCTCCCTCGCCGCCGGCGACATCCTCAGCCCCGAGACGCTGCGCGAGGCCACCCGTACCCGGGTGAACGGCCCCGACCGCGTCCTGATCCTGAACACGGCGTTCGGGCTGGGCTACATGCGGCCGTCGCTGACCTTCCTGATGCCGTCGGGGAGCGCGTTCGGGCACAGCGGCATGGGCGGCTCCATCGGCCTCGGCGATCCCGAGCGCGGGCTCGGCATCGCGTACGTCATGAACAAGATGGCCAACGCGCTCTCCGGCAACCTGCGCGGCATCCGCCTCGTGGAGGCGGTGTACCAGTCCCTCTGAGCCGGTCAATGCAGGGCCGGTCAGTGCATCGTGACGCCGCCGCTGACGGACAGCGTCTGGCCGGTGATGTACGCCGCCCGGTCGGTGCAGAGGAAGGCGACCAGCCCGGCCACGTCCTGCGGCGTGCCGAGGCGGCGCAGCGGGATGCCCCGGGCGATCCGGTCGACCAGCCCCGGCTCGGCCGCCGAGACCCGCCGCAGCATCGGCGTGTCCGTCGGGCCGGGGCAGACCACGTTCGAGGTGACCTGGCCGCGGGCGGCCTCCCTGGCGAGCGTCTTGGCCAGCCCGAACAGGCCCGCCTTGGTGGCCGCGTACGCGCCCTCGCCGCCGGAGCCGGCCCGCGCCCCGTCGCTGGAGACGAACACCAGCCGCCCCCAGCCCCTCGCCGTCATCCCAGGCAGCAGCAGCTTGGTCAGCAGCATGGGGCCGCGCAGGTTGACCTGCCACATGAGGTCCCACGAGGCCGGGTCGCTCTCCGCGAACGGCCCGATCACCGCGACCCCGGCGTTGTGCACGAGCACGTCCACGTCCCCGGCCACGCGGACGAACGCCGTGACCGACTCCGGGTCGGTGAGGTCCAGGGCGACGGCCCGCGCGCCCGGCAGGGCGGCGGCGGCCTGCCGCGCGCCGGGCAGGTCCACGTCGGCGAGCACGACGCGGGCGCCGAGCGCGGCCAGGTCGGCGGCGATGGCCGCGCCGATCGCGCCCGCTCCCCCGGTGACGACGGCGGTCCGGCCGTCCAGCCGCATGCCGTCCATCGGGCCGCTCACCTCCAGGTCCCGGCGAGGTCGGCGGCGGTGGCGCGGGTGGCCAGGAGGCTGATCGTGTTCCACAGGACGGCCCGCGCGTAGTCCTCCGGGATGCCCGCGACCGCGTCCGTGACGACCGTGACCCGGTAGCCGAGGTTGACCGCCTCCAGCGCCAGCCCGGGGATGCCGAGGTTGAGCGAGACCCCGGTGGCGACCACGGTGGAGACGCCGAGCGAGCGCAGCGTCATGTCGAGCGAGGTGCCGGTGAACGGCGAGAAGCCGTGGTGCCTGCGGCTCTCCAGGTCGCCGGGGGCGCGCAGCTCGGGCAGCACCTCGACGGCCGGGGTGCCCTCCAGCATGTGGGCGGGGTCCTTGAGCAGGGAGACGATGAAGGGGCAGTTCGCGGTGTGGGAGCCGGCCCGGTCGGCGCGGAAGGCGGCCGTGCAGTGCACGACCGGGATCGCGGCGGCGCGGGCGGCGGAGAGGAGCCGGGCGGTGTTGGGGACGACGTCGTGCCGCTCGCACGCCGCCCGCAGGTCCGGAAATTTCGTGAGATCACCGACGACGCCTCGCTGCATCTCCATCACGAGCACCGCCACGCCCTCCACCCGCCCACCCCTCTTCATTTACCCGAGCGCTTGCTTGGCATCATGAGGGTATCACCGCCACCTCCCGTCATAAGGGGTTAACTCACGGCGAAATAGCCGCACTCGTGACAACCAACACCCCGGGTGAGACCGTCGAACCCAGAGACGGCCGCCGTATGGGGGTAGGACTTGGTCCCTGGTTACCGTGAAGTACGCCAGCTCGGCGCGGGCCGCACCGGCCGCGTGTTCCTCGCCACGTACCAATCGACCGGCGCCTATGTGGCGATCAAGTACCTGAACGCCACGCTGCGCAGGGACGCCGAGTTCATGGAACGCTTCCGGTCGGACACCCACCACCTGGTCGAGCTCGACCAGCCCGACATCGTCCGCCTCTACGAGTACGTCGAGACCCCGGCCCGCGCCGCGCTCGTCATGGAGCTGGTGGACGGCGTGACCCTGCGCGCACTGCTGGCCGAGCACGGCCACGTGACCCCGGAGGCCGCGCTCGCCGTGCTCAAGGGCATCCTGCTGGCCCTGACCGCCGCGCACGAGAAGGGCGTCCCGCACCGCGACGTCAAGCCGGAGAACGTCCTCGTCCAGGCGGACGGCACCAGCAAGCTCACCGACTTCGGCGTCGTGGTGCACGCCGAGGAGCCTGGCGTGCCCGCGGGCAGCCCGGCGTACATGTCGCCCGAGCTGTGGACCCTGCACCAGGCCGGGCCGCAGGCCGACCTGTACGCCGCCGCCTGCACGCTGTTCGAGGCGGTCAGGGGACGGCCGCCGTTCCGGGCCACCGGTGAGGGCGGCCAGGACGAGCTGGACGTGCCGGCCACCAGGGACCGGCACCTGACCGAGCCGATCCCCCTGGAGGTGGTGCCGGACACGCTGCGCGACCTGCTCAGGCGCGGCCTGGCCAAGGACCCGGCCGCCCGGTACGCCTCCGCCCGCGAGTTCGCCGCCGAGCTGGAGGAGGACGCGGTCGCCGGTTACGGCCCGGAATGGGAGAAACGCGGCCGCCGCCACCTGGCCGAGCTGGCCACGCTGATGGCCCTCCGCTTCCCGCTGGCGCGTACCGCTCGCGCCACGAGCGGCGGCGGCCCGGCGGTGGCCCTGCGCGACCGGCTCGCGCGCATGCCGCGCCTCCCGCCGCACCTGTGGGTGACGGGCGTGCTGGTGATGGCGGTGGCGATCGGGATCGTGCTGTCGGGCGGGCGGCTGCCGACCGGGCCGGGGGCGATCCTCCTGCCGCCGCCGGAGGAGAAGACCGAGCCCGCTCCCTCGCCCGCCGACGCCACGACCGGCCCCACGTCCGGCCCCACCAAACGCCCCACCAAACGCCCCACGTCCCGCGCCACCGGCGAGGTCGCGCCGCGCACGCCCGCCGCCACACCGGGCCGGACCAGCGCCGCCGCCCCACGCCGCACCCCGTCCGCCACCACCACCGCCACCACCTCCGCCACCACCTCCACCTCCGCCACCGCGTCGGCGCCGCATCCCGACGTAAGGGCGGCCACGATCACCGCCTGGAGCGGGCGGAGCGGGTCGGTACAGGTCGCCGCGGACGGGACCGGCCAGGTGCGGCTGCGGGTGACGTACACGCGGCGCGACGGCGACGACGCCCCCGCCACGACGCTGCACGAGGAGACCCGCGTCCTGAGCGGCCACACGTCGTACACCAGCGCCGTCGGCCACGACCCCGGCACGGTGGCCTGCGGCCGGCGCGTCTACGCCGGCATCGTGGTGATGACCGAGCCCGCCTCCGGCAACGGCCCCCAGGTGAGCGAGGTCCCCGTGGACGGCCCCGCCTGCCCCACCCCTTCCTCCACCCCGCCCGCCTCCCACTCCCCCAGCCCCGCGAACGCCCCCGCCAACGCCTACGACCACACCCCTCACAGTGGCCCGGAGGAAGCCCTGGACGGGCCGCCGGAGCTCGTCGGGACGCTGATCCCCGTCGAGTGACCGGGCGCGGCCTTGCCGGGCAACCAAGCGTGCGCTAGCTTGGCAAGCGATGAGCGCCGACACCACCACGCCCCCTCCCCCCGACCCGCCCGCTCACCTGGCCGGGTACCGGGCCGCCTGCGCGCGGGGCGAGCTGGTCGTCCAGCGCTGCGCGGGCTGCGGCCGGTGGGTGCACCTCCCCGAGGCCGCGTGCCCGTGGTGCGGCGGCGGCGAGCTGACGTACGAGCCGGTGACCGGCACGGGCGTGGTGCACACGTTCACCGTCGTGCACCGGTCCTTCGCCCCTGACTACCGGGGCCGGGAGCCGTACGTGATGGCGTGGGTGGACCTGCCCGCCGGCGTGCGCGCGTTCGGGCACGTGGTGGGGTGCGCGCCGGAGGAGGTACGCATCGGCATGCCGGTGCGGGTGACGTTCGTCGACGAGTTGCCGCATTGGAGGCCCGCGTGAAGCTGGGCAACGTGCTGATCCCGGTGGCCGACCTGGACGAGGCCATCGCCTTCTACGGGCTGCCGGTGAAGTTCCGCGACGGCGACCGGTTCGCGGCGCTGGACGGGGGCGGCGTCACCGTGGCGCTGGCCGGGCCCGCCGAGCACGTCACGCCGGGGGCGGCGCCGTCGTACAAGGTGGACGACGTGCGGGAGAGCGTGCGCGAGCTGGCGGCGCGCGGGGCCGAGGTGGTGCGTGGCCCCGAGGAGGGGCCGCACGAGCGGCGGGCCGTGCTGCGCGATCCCTCGGGAAACGTCTTCGTGCTCTATTCCCCCCTCTGAGCCCCGCCGATCTGGAGGCGCCCCCATGGCCCCATCACCGTACGGCAACTACGGCCACGCGATCCTGACCGCCGGCGCGCTGCGCACCCCCGACCGGGTGGCGCTGACGTACTGCGGCGAGCGGAGCTTCACCTACGAGGAGCTGAACGCGAACGTCAACCGCCGCGCGAACGCCCTGCTCGCCGCCGGGATCGGCCCGGGGCGGCGGGTCGCGGCGCTGCTCAACGAGACGCTGACGGTGGCCGAGGTCTACCTGGCGCAGGCCAAGATCGGGGCGGTGACGGCGGCGCTGAACCCGTACTGGCCGGTCGAGACGCTGCGGGACGTGGTCGCCGCCTCGGGCTGCACGGCGTTCGTGCACGACGCGACCGTGGCCGAGACGGTCGAGCGGATCAGGGGCTCACTGCCCGAGGTCACCGCGTGGATCGACGCCCGCGAGCTGACCGGCGGCCCTGACGCCGAACCGCCGCTCGCCGGCTTCCATGACGACCCGCTCGCGCTCTACTACACCTCGGGCACCACCGGCCTGCCGAAGGCGGTCGTGCACACGCACGCCTCCTCGCTGGCCACCGCGCAGATCTGGCTGGACGTGCCGCGCGGCCCCGACGCGGTGTTCGGCACCGGTGCGATCATCTGGGGCATCGGCTTCCCCGCCATCGTCGGCCCCGCGCTGTACGCGGGCATGCGCCTGGTGCTGGAGCAGGACTGGGGGCCGGCGAACTTCCTGCGCGTCGTGCCGCGCGAGCGGGTCACGCACGTGTCGCAGATCCCGTCGTTCTACGCGGCGCTGCTGGGCTCGCCGGAGCACGAGGACGTGGACCTGTCGTCCATCCGGGTGATCATGCTGGGCGGCGAGCCGCTGACCGCGCCCATGCTGGACCGGATCAAGGCCCGGCTGCCCGAGGCGGGCGTCTACTCCTATTACGGGCAGACCGAGGCTCCGTACACGTGCATGGGCCGGGTGGACGACGGCTCGACGTCGCTCGGCTCCTCCGGCCGGGCCCGCACCGGCAACGCCGTACGGGTCACGGACCCGAAGGGCCGCCGGGTCATCGACGAGGTCGGCGAGATCAACCTGGCCGGGCCGCACCGCATGGCGGGCTACGACGGCCTGCCGGAGCGGACGGCGGAGGTGCTGCGCGGCGAGTGGTACGTCGGCGGCGACCTCGGCTCCGTCTCCGCCGACGGGGTGCTGCGCGTGCTGGGCCGCCGCGAGGACGCGATCGCCAAGGGCGGCGTGTGGACGCAGCCGGCCGCGGTCGAGGAGGCCGCCGCGGCGCTCGACGGCGTGGCCGAGGCGGGAGCCGTCGGGGTGCCCGAGGGGGCGGCGGAGCAGCGCATCCTGCTGGCCGTCGTGCCGCGCTCCGGGCACTCGCTGGACGCCTCCAAGCTGGCGCTCGCCCTGGCCGACATCCTGCCGGAGCACCGGCGGCCGGACCACATCGTGGTGGCCGGGGAGCTGCCGCACTCGCAGGACGCCTCGGGCGGGCCGGGCAAACTGCTCCGCAAGGCCATCCGCGACCAGTACGGGCACCTGCTCGGGTGAGCGCGCAGGAGCACGTCCCAGAGCATGTGGTCAAGGCGATGCTGCGCGAGGCCGGGGTGCCGGTGCCGCGCGGCGTCGTGCTCCCCCCTGACACGAGGGACTTCGGGGCGGCCGGGGAGCTGGCCGAGCCGCTGGTGCTGAAGGCGTTCGGCCCGGAGCTGGTGCACAAGTCCGAGTCCGGCGCGGTGACGCTCGGGTTGCGCGCGGCCGAGCTGCCCGGCGCGGCGGCCCGGATGCGGGAACGGGTGCCGCACCTCGCCGGGTTCCTGGTCGAGGAGCAGGCGGCGGCCGGGGTCGAGCTGATCGTGGGCCTGGTCAGGGACGCCGCGTTCGGCCCGGTGCTGCTCGCCGGGCTGGGCGGCGTGTGGACGGAGACGCTGCGGGACACGGCGCTGCGGCTGTGCCCGGTGTCGGAGCAGGACGCGCGGCGCATGCTGGCCTCGCTGCGCGCCGCCCCGCTGCTCGCGGGGAGCAGGGGCCGCCCGCCGGTGGACCTGGCCGCGCTGGTCGAGCTGCTGCTGGCGGTCGGCGGTCCCGGCGGGCTGTGGGAGCGGCTGGAGCTCGGCGAGTTCGAGCTGAACCCGGTGATCGCGACCCCGGACGGCGTGACGGCCGTGGACGCCCGCCATCTGCCCGCCGCGCCGCCCCCGCCCGTCACGCGCGGGGGGACGGCCGACTTCCTGCCGCTGTTCGAGCCACGCGCGGTGGCCGTGGTGGGCGCGTCCACCACGCGGCCCACCTTCGGGAACATGTTCCTCGACTTCTACCGGGCCGCCGGGGTCCCGCTGGTCGCCGTGCACCCACGGGCGGAGGAGGTGGCGGGCGTGAAGACCGTGCGCTCGCTCGCCGAAGCCGCCGAGACTGCGGACGTGGACTACGCGCTGGTCGCCGTGCCCGCCGAGCGCTGCCCCGAGGTGGTGGCGCAGGCGGCGGGCGTGCCGTTCGTGCAGGTGATGAGCGGCGGCTTCGGCGAGGCGGGCCGCGCCGGGCTGGAGGACGAGCTGGTCGCCGCCGCCCGCGCGGCCGGCACCCGCCTGCTCGGGCCCAACTGCATGGGCGTCTACTGCCCGCGCGGCCGGCAGACGTTCGTCGGCGGCGGGCTGGGGCCGCCGGGCTCGGTGGCGCTGATCTCGCAGAGCGGCGGCCTCGCCGGCGAGGTGATCAAGGTCGGGGAGCGGCGCGGCCTGGCCTTCAGCCGGGTCGTCACCGTCGGGAACGCCGCCGACGTCACCCCCGCCGAGCTGCTGCGCTGGCTGGCGCGGGACGAGGAGACGCGGGCCGTCGGCCTCTATCTGGAGGACCCGCGCGACGGGCGGGAGCTGTACGAGGCACTGCGGGCGCTGGACCGGCCGGTCGTGCTGCTGGTGGGCGGGCGCACCGGGCAGGGCCGGGCGGCCGCCGCCTCGCACACCGGGGGCCTGGTGAGCGACCGGCGCCTGTGGGAGGCGGTCGCCGAGCAGGCCGGGGCGGCGCTGGTGACGAGCCAGGACGACCTCATCGGCGTGCTCGCGTACTTCCAGGCCCACGCCGCCCGCCCGCCCGGCGGGGACGGGGTGCTGGTGGTGGGGCCGAGCGGGGGCGCGAGCGTGCTGGCGGCCGACGCGTTCGACGCCGCGGGGGTGTGCCTGGACCCGCTGCCCGAGGACGTGGCGGGCGAGCTGCGCGGGCTCGGCGTGGCGGCCTTCGGCAACCCCCTGGAGGCGCCGGTGGGCCCGCGTGGCCGCCCGGACCTGGTGCCCGACGTGGTCGCGGCGATCCTGCGCGTACGGGCGTACCGCGACGTGGTGGCGCACGTCAACGTGCAGGCGTTCTTCACCTACGGCGACGCCCCGGAGGCCCTGTACGCCTACGCGCACGCGCTGGCCGCCGCCCAGGAGGCGCTGCCGCGTACCAGGTTCACGCTCGTCACCAGGAACGGCGAGTGCGCGCCGCCGGGCGTCGACGACGAGGTACGGCGCGTCGCGGCGGCGGCGGGCATCCCGGTTTACCGGTCCATGGAGGCGGCCGCGGTGGCCGTGGCGGCAGGAGGAGATCATGGGGCTGCTTGACGGCAAGGTCGCGCTGATCACCGGCGGCGCGCGGGGCATGGGCGCGGCGCACGTGCGGCTGTTCCTCGCCGAGGGCGCGCGGGTGGTGTTCGGCGACGTCCTCGACGAGGAGGGCAAGGCGCTGGCCGAGGAGACGGGCGCCGCCTACGTCCGGCACGACGTGCGCAGCGCGGCCGAGTGGCAGCAGGCCGTGGGCACCGCCGTGGGGCTGCACGGCCGGCTGGACGTGCTGGTCAACAACGC
Organism: Nonomuraea sp. LP-02; assembly: GCF_036289125.1. Taxonomy (NCBI): domain Bacteria; kingdom Bacillati; phylum Actinomycetota; class Actinomycetes; order Streptosporangiales; family Streptosporangiaceae; genus Nonomuraea; species Nonomuraea sp. LP-02. Next base: position 4,425,203 of record NZ_JAXCLK010000001.1, read on the forward strand.
CGGCATCCTCAGGTACGGCCGCATCGCGGACATGCCGCCCGAGGAGTTCGACCGGGTCGTGGACGTCAATCTCAAGGGCGCCTGGCTGGGCATCAAGTCGGTGATCGAGCCCCTGACGGCGGCCGGCGGCGGCTCGATCGTGAACATCTCCTCCATCGAGGGGCTCATCGGCGCGGCGGGGCTGTCGGCGTACGCGGCCTCGAAGTTCGCGCTGCGCGGTCTCACGAAGTCGGCGGCGCGGGAGCTGGCGGGGTTCGGGATCCGGGTGAACTCGGTGCATCCCGGGGCGATCAACACGCCGATGGTGCACGATCCGGACCTCGCACGGGAGGTGGACGCGGAGGCGTTCGTGAAGGCGATGGTGATCAAGCGCTTCGCCAGGCCGGTGGAGGTGTCGCACGTGGTGGCGTTCCTGGCCTCGGACCGGTCCAGCTACTGCACGGGCAGCGAGTTCACCGTGGACGGCGGGCTGCTCACGGGCGCGGGCTACTGATTACTAACCCTTGGGACAGTAAGATCTTTTACGGTTAAACAGCGCTCGCTCGGACATTTCTGGCAGCATCCTGACCTGCGATTTCCTTGCCCCACAGGCTTTGCCGTCCCTTTGTGCATGCTTGACCTGGGATTACGGCACGGTAACCTCGCTTCATCACGGTAGATGACAAGCCTCCGGTCTTGTCCCACCAGTCACAGGGGGATTCTCTACCCAGTGCGGCGTGGGGCGAAACCGGTCTTGCCCGGAAGGTGCCCTCATACTTCCATGACGCCAGAGACGCAGAAGTTCATCGAGTTGCTCCAGAGCCAGCTCGGCTACGCCGAGAAGGCCGGCGCGTACACCAAGTTCGGCGACTGGTACGGCAAGAACGTCGAGTTCGACGCCGACTACACCGCCGCCCCCTGGTGCGACATGTTCCTCTCCTGGGCCGCGCACAAGCTCGGCTACGAGGAGTGGATGGGGCAGTTCGCGTGGACGGTGGAGCACGCCAAGTGGTTCAAGAAGCAGGGCGCCTGGGGCACCAAGCCCAAGCCGGGCGCGTTCGTCTTCTACGACTGGGGCGGCTCCAAGAGCATCGACCGTATCGACCACGTCGGCGTCGTGGTCCGCGTCGAGGGCAACAAGATCATCACGATCGAGGGCAACATCGACGGCGGTGTCGCCAAGTACAAGAAACGTGACACCAGCAAGGTCGTCGGCTACGGCTATCCCGACGTGGTCAAGGCCAAGCTCGACGCGAAGGCGGCCAAGAAGAAGTCCGAGGTCGAGGGGTCGCTGCCGCCCGACTCCGGCCCCGGCACCCCCACGCTCTACGTGCAGGACGGCTCGCTCACCGCGATGATCCCGCAGACCGGCGCCGAACAGGAGAGCGGCGCGCGGCCCCCGCTCGCCACCCGGCCCGCCGCCCCGGAGCGGAAGAGCGAGCGGACCACCGCGTCCAAGAAGCAGACCACGCCCCCGAAGAAGACCGAGCGGTCCACCGGCTCTCCCGCGGACGTGCGGGCGGGCGCGACGGCGGACGCCTCGACGGGCGCGACGACGACCGGCACGGGCGCCACCCCGGCGCCGGCCGCCCCCGGCCAGGGGACCAAGCTGGGCAAGCACGCCAAGCCGACCACCGCCGACACGACCGCGGCCACCGCCGAGCCGCTGCCGACGCACGCCGACGCGAGCGCCACTGGACCGCTCCCTGCCATCTCCTCGCCGACGCTGATCGGCTCGACGCTGGTGGCCGCCCTGGCGCTGCTCGCCGTCGCCAAGACCCGCCAGAACCGGGTACGCGCCGCCGCTGCCGCCGCCTCCCCCGCCCCGCGTCCGGTCCCGTCCCACCGGGGACGCCGCCGCAAGCGCCGTGGCGCCGCCCTGCCCGTCACGCGGCCCGCGTGGAGCCGCACTCTCGCCTCCGGCGCCGCAGAGCTCACCACGGGGCTCGTCACGGGCCCGGCCCCGCGCCTCACCACCGAATCGGCCACCACGGCCGGCCTCGTCGCCGCGACGGCCACCCCCGACCTGATCGCCACGACGGCCGCCGACCTGATCGCCGCGTCCGCCGCCGACCTCACCGCCGCCGAGACCTCGTTCGCTCGGGCCGCCGACCTCACCTCCGCGGAGACCCTCTTCGCGCGGGAGAACGCCGACCTGTTCGCCGCCGAGACCCCGTTCGTGCGGGGCGACGCCGACGTGGTCGCGGCCGGCACCTCTCCCGTCGGGGCCAGGGACGCCCGGCTCGTCGCGGCGGGCGGCAGCGGCAGCGACGCCTCCCCCGCCGAGCAGGTACGCCGCATCAGGGAAGCCCGCCCCTTCGACCCGTTCGCGGACCCCGCGCCGCTGCGCCGCGGCCGGGGCCGCCGCGCCGCCGAGCCCGACCCGCGCACCGGCATCGCCGTCGACAACCCCTACCGGCGCACCGGCCGCCACGCCGACGCCGACGCCTTCGGCGAGCCGGTGGACGTCGGCCCGTTCGAGCCGTGCTGGGACACGGGCCCGATGCGGCGGATCAGCGACGCCGACCCGCGCGACACGGGCGCGTTCGTCTTCGAGACGGGCCCGTTCCAGCGGATCGTCATCCCGGAGGCGACCAGCTCGTTCGACGCCTTCGCCCCCGCCTGGACCGGCGACGTCCTCGACGACGGCCCCGCCCCCATGCCCGTCTCCTACCGGGGACGCCGCCGCCGCCAGGACCCGGCCCCCGAGGAGCCCTTCGTGGACCTGCTGCCGCGCGGCCGCCGGCACCGCCACGACGAGCGCGAGCTGGTCGGCGCGATCAGCGCCACCTCGACCGGCCACCGCAGCCGGGGCCGCCACCGCGCCTAGGCTCTGCCCGCGTCCAGGTCCCGCCGCAGGGCGGCTCGGTCCAGCGTGCCGATCCGCCGGGTGCGGGACCGGAGCGCGATCCAGCGGGTCTTCAGCACGCCGCCGCCGTCCTGCGGAGCAGGGGTTCGGCGGCGGTGCGGAGTTCGTCGCTGAACGGCGCGGGCCGCAGGGTGGCCGGGTCCAGGTTGACGTTGACGCGATAGCCCTCGGCGTGCACCACCGCGCGATCGGCCGACAGCACGCGGAAGCCGTAGACGCCGCTGGTGCGGCCCAGGCGCTCGATCCAGAAGTGCACCAGCGGCTCGCCCGGCCCCGCGATGGGCACGTGGTAGGTCACCTTGAACTCGCGCACGGCCAGGAAGACGTCCTTGAACGCCGACCCGGCCGGGTCCGGGGCCCAGCCCAGGCGCTGCCAGTAGGCGCTGATCGCCCGCTCGACCAGCAGGGCGTAGCGGGAGTTGTGCAGCAGGCCCATGGCGTCGAGGTCGTCGAAATGCACCTGGACCGGCTCGTGCACGCCGTCTTCGATCATGATCAGTCCTCCGGGAGAAGCGTGGGGTCGGGGCAGAGCGCGCGCAGGCGTTGCAGCACGGCGCGGCGGGCGTGGACGAGGGAGGCCGGCCCGTCGAGCAGGCGGGAATGGATGATCACCATCTCCCCGAGCGCGTCGATCTCGTACGCGAGCTGGGCGGCGTCCACGCCCTCCGCGAGCTCGCCCATCGACACGGCCTCGGTCACCTGCCGCCGGATGAACTCCTGCCAGTCGTTCATGGCCCGCGCGACGCGGTCGCGCAACGCGCCTGGACGGTCGTCGAACTCGGCCTGGACGGTGAAGAAGAAGCACCCGCCGGGAAGCACGCCCTCGCCGTAGAACCGCAGCCGCGCCTCGTGCAGCGCGAATAGCCGCCGCACCCCGGCCGGAGCCTGCAGGGCGGGCGCCACGATCCGCTCGGTCCACTGGCGGGCGGCCCATTCCACGGCGTCGAGCTGGAGCTGCTCCTTGTCGCGCCAATGGGCAAAAAATCCGGACTTACTGGTGCCGGTCGCCGCCGCCAATCGCCCCAGGGAGAGTCCGTCCAGCCCTTCGACGGAGGCCAGTGCCACCGCCTGCTCAAGGATCGCCTCGCGGCTGCGCAGCCCGCGCAGCCGCCGGCCGTCTTGTGTCATGGACGCAAACTACATTAACGACCGATCGTTTGCATAGTTCACCCCGTACCGCCCGGCGAAGGCGGTCAGCGCGGCGACCGCGTCACGGCCGCGCGTCCACGGCCGGACGATCAGCCGTTCGACGCCCAGCGCCGCCCACGCCGGGACCTCCTCGGGCGAGCCCAGCGCGTACGCGTGCGCCGTCACCGGCACCCCGCCCCCCAGCCGGTCGAGCTGCGGCCTGATGGAGTCGAGGGTGTGCGGCATGCTGATCCACCCGTCGCAGAGCCGTGCCGCGCGGCGCAGCGCCGCCGCCGACTCGCCGCCCGCGAGCACCGGCAGCCGCCGCTGCACGGGTTTGGGCTCGAAGGCGACCTCCGGGAAGGAGTAGAACCTGCCGGAATGGGCGACCACCGGCTCGGTCCACAGCCGCCGTACGACCGCGATGGCCTCGTCCAGCCGCGCCCCGCGCGTCTCGAACGGGATCCCGGCCGCGTCCCACTCCCCCCGGTACCAGCCGGCCCCCACCCCGCACACGGCCCGCCCGCCCGACACCACGTCCAGGGTGGCGAAGGCGCGCGCCGACACGAAGGGATGGCGCAGGGCGAGGAGCTGCACGGCGGTGCCGAGCAGCACCCGGCTGGTGTGCGCGGCCAGCCAGCAGAGGTACGCGGGCGCGTCGAACAGCGGCGTCTCCGGCCTGATCCCCGGGTCGGCGCCGCCCGGATAGCGGGCGAGCGACAAGTCCGTGGCGAAGACCAGGTGCTCGGGCAGCCACACCGACTCGAACCCCAGCTCGTCGGCCGCCACCGCGACGTCCTTCCACGCGGCCGGATGCAGCAGCCCGAGCGGCACCCCGAACTTCACGGCCACCTCCGTGCGTCGCCGCCGAGCAGCGCGGCCCGCAGGCGTGCGCGGTGGTCGGCGCCGGTCCCGTACGCCGCCCCCAGCGACCAGGCGCGGGCCAGCCAGAACCGCAGGTCCAGCTCGTCGGTGTAGCCGACGGCCCCGTGCACCTGGAGCGCGGAGCCGGCGGCGAGCGCGGCGGCCTCCCCCGCGGCGGCCTTGGCGGCGCTCGCGTCCCTGCCGGCGGCGGGCGCTCCGGCGTCCAGCGCGAGGGCGGCCCGCCACACGAGCGGCGCGGCGAACTCCACGGCCACGGCCACGTCGGCGAGCCGGTGCTTGACCGCCTGGAAGGACCCGATGGGCGCCCCGAACTGCGTCCGGACCCGCGCGTAGGCCACGGAACGCGCCAGCAGCTCCCTGGCCACGCCGACGAGCTGCGCGGCGGTCGCCACGGCGAGCCGGTGCAGCACGGGTTCGACCGATGACTCCAGCGGCTCGTACGCGTCGTAGGCGACGGCGAACAGCGGCCGGCACGGGTCGATCCCCGGCCGGGGGGTGATCTCGGCCGTCTCGACCAGCCGGACCCCGTCCGGGCCGAGCACCAGGAGGAGGCCGGCGAGGTCGGCGTCCGCCGCGTACGCCTGCCCGGGAGCGACCACGCTCACGCACAGCTCGCCGCCGGCGGCCTTGGGCAGCAGCGGCGCGGCCACGACGGTCTCCACGACCGGCCCGGGCAGGCAGGCCCGCCCGGTCTCCTCCAGCGCGGGCAGCACGTCGGTCAGCCCGAGCCCGAGCCCGTCGTGCTCGGGCGGCACCAGCGCGGCGAAGAGGCCGAGCTCGGCGAGCCGCCGCCAGCCCGGCCGCCGCTCGGTGCGCAGCGCGGCCGGCGGGCAGGCGTCCCTGAGCACGTCGCGGACGGCCGCGCCGAACGCGAGCTGCTCGTCGGTGAAGGCGAAGTTCATCGCGGCAGCCCCAGGACGCGTTCGGCGACGATGGTGCGCTGGATCTCGTTCGTGCCCGCGTAGATGGGCCCGGCCAGCGCGAACAGGAAGCCGTCCAGCCAGGGCGTCTCCCCGGCCCGCTCGCCGAGCAGCTCCAGGGCGAGGGCGTGCATGCGCAGGTCCAGCTCCGACCAGAAGATCTTGCCCAGGCTGGCGGCCGCCCCCGCCTCCTCCCCTGCCATGATCCGGCGCGCGGTCGCGTACGTGTGCAGCCGGTACGCCTCCGCCTCCGTCCAGCACCGCGCCGCCCGGTCGGCCGCCGCCGGGTCCCCTGACTCGCGGGCCAGTGCGAGGAGCCGGTCGGCGGTGGCGAGGAAACGTCCGGGGCTGCGCAGGGTGAGGCCGCGTTCGGAGGACGTGGTGGCCATGGCGATGGACCAGCCCTGCCCGGCCTCGCCCAGCACCATCGACTCCTCGACCCGCACGCCGTCGAAGTGCAGCTCGGCGAAGCCGGGCAGCCCGTCGAGCTGGGCGACGGGGCGGACCGCGACCTCGTCCAGGGGGAACATGAAGTAGGTCAGGCCCTTGTGGCGCGCTCCCGAGGTGCGGAAGAGGCCGAAGCCGTGGGTGGCGTGGGCGGCCCGCGAGCTCCACGTCTTGTGCCCGTACAGCCGCCAGCCGCCGCCGGGGGCGGGCTCGGCGCGGGAGGTGAGCGCGGCGAGGTCGCTGCCCGCCTCCGGCTCCGACCAGGCCTGCGCCCAGACGTCCGCACCGCGGGCCATGCGCGGCAGCCAGCGGGCGCGCTGCTCCGGGGTGCCGAACCGCATGAGGCACGGGGCCAGCAGGAAGATGCCGTTCTGGGTGACGCGGGCGGGGGCGCCGGCGGCCCAGTACTCCTCCTCGAAGATCAGCCAGTCGATGAGGGAGGCGCCGCGGCCGCCGTACTCCTCGGGCCAGGAGACCACCGAGAGCCGGGCCGCGGCGAGCCGCGCCTCCCACGCGCGGTGCGCCTGGAAGCCCTCGGCGGTGTCCATGGACGGCAGCGGCGGATCGGGGACGTTGGCGCTCAGCCAGTCGCGAACCTCGGCGCGGAAGTCCCGCTCGGCCGGGGAGAAGTCGAGATCCACGTCAACCAACCTAGCGCACGCTTGGTTGGTTGCCCAGCCTCCCGGGGTCAGTCCCCGTACGCCCGCCGCAGCGCCGCGATCCTGGTCTCCCGCGCCCGGCGGCTCAGCGCCGCGTCCGGCACCATCATGTCGAACCCGTGGAAGGCCCCCGGATACAGGTGGAACTCGGTCGACACCCCCGCCCGGGCCAGCCGCGAGGCGTAGTCCATGTCCTCGTCGCGGAACACCTCCACCTCGCCGACGTCGATGAACGCCGGCGGCAGCCCCGACAGGTCCTCGGCCCGCGCCGGGGCGGCGTACGGGGACACGTCGGGCCCGCCCGCCCGCTCGCCGAGCAGCGCCTGCCACCCGTAGCGGTTCGCGGACCTGTTCCAGACCACGGCGTCGGCATGCTGCTCGCTGGAGTGCGTGGCGTCGCGGTCGTCCAGCATGGGGCAGAGCAGGAACTGGAAGGCCACGTCGGGGCCGCCGCGGTCGCGGGCCAGCAGCACGGTCGCCGCCGCGAGCCCGCCGCCCGCGCTGGCCCCGCCCACCGCCAGCCTGGCCGGGTCGATGCCCAGCTCGGCGGCGGACTTGGCGGTCCACACCAGCCCCGCGTAGCAGTCCTCGACCGGCGCGGGATGCGGGTGCTCCGGGGCCAGCCGGTAGTCCACGGAGACCGCGACCAGGCCGAGCCGCTCGACGTAGTCGATCATCATCGCGTCGTCGAACTCGGGGCTGCCCATGATCATGCCGCCGCCGTGGATCCAGTAGAGGCCGGGCCGCTCCGCGCCGCCGCCCGCCGGGCGGTAGATCCGCACCCGCACCTCGGGCGCGTCGTCCGGCCCAGGGACGTACCGGTCCTCGATGGTCACGCCGGTCTCCGGCCGTGGCACGGCGGCCACGAACGCGTCGGCCTCCGCGCGCCGCGCCCGCAGATCCTCCAGCGTCATGGCCGCGAGGTCGACGACGGGCATGGAGGCCGCCTCGACCGCGGCGCGCAGCTCGGGATCAAGATTGGGGTGATAGGTCATGTCAGTGACCCTTCCACGCCACGCCGGGCGGTACTCCTCCGCAGATGGATATCCGTGATCCTTGGGGGCATGCTGGCGGACATGTGCCATTCCACCGACAGCAGGCCGCCCGCTCCGCCCGTCCAGGGAGAGGTGGCCGCGCACGAGCAGTTCGAGCTGACCGCGGCCGACGGCAACCGCTTCATGGCCTTCAGGGCCGAGCCCGCCGAGCCGAACGGCCGCAGCGTCGTGATCATGCCGGACGTGCGCGGGCTGCACCCGTTCTATCGCGACCTCGCGCTGCGCTTCGCCGAGGCGGGGTTCCGTACGATCGCGATCGACTACTTCGGCCGCACCGCGGGCATCGGCGACCGCGGCGACGACTTCGACTTCATGACGCACGTCAAGCAGCTGAACACCGACGGCATCCGCGCCGACGTGCGCGCCGCCACCGACGCGCTGCCCGGCCCGGTCTTCACGGTCGGCTTCTGCATGGGCGGCGCGCACTCCTGGCGGCAGGCCCACGAGGGCGGCAACGGCATCGCCGGCGGCATCGGCTTCTACGGCGCGCTGCGGGCCATCCAGGCGCCGGAGACCGGTCCCGGCGCGCCGGTCCTGCTGCTGCGCGGCGGCGCGGACACGGTCTCCACGCCGGAGCAGTTCGCGGCGTACGAGGCGGCGCTGGAGCGCGTCGGCACCCCGTACGAGGAGCACGTGTACGACGGCGCCCCGCACTCGTTCTTCGACCGCTCGTACAAGGAGTGGGAGAGCGCCTGCCAGGACGCCTGGCGGCGGATCCTGTCGTTCACCGAGCGGCACGCTCAGCCCAGGTAGGCGGCGCGGACCACCGGGTCCTCCCGCACCGAGGCGGGGGCGCCGGCCGCGATGACCCGGCCGAGGTCGAGCACGACGACGCGGTCGCAGACGTCCATGACGAAGCCCATGTCGTGCTCGACCAGCAGCACGGTCGTCTCCAGCGCCCGGACGACCTCGGCGAGCCGGGCGGTCTGGGCGGCGTCGAGTCCGGAGGTGGGCTCGTCGAGCAGCAGCAGCGCGGGCCGGTCGGCGAGCGCCCTGGCCAGCTCGACGAGCCGGCGCCGGCCGACGGGGAGCGCGGCGGCGTACGCCTCGCGCAGCGGCGTGAGCCTGCACAGCTCCAGCACCTCGGCCACGCGCTCGCGCCGCTCCCGCTCGCGCCGCCGCCGTCCCGGCCAGCCGGCGAGATCGGCGGCGAGCCCGCCGCCGCCCCAGCGCCGGTCGGACTCGTGCCAGTCGAGCGCGGCGAGCACGTTGTCGGCCACGGTGAGCCGGCCGAAGACCTGGGTGCGCTGGAACGTGCGGCGCACCCCCGCCCTGGCCCGCGCGGCCGGTGACGTCCCGGTCAGGTCGCGCCCGCGCAGGCGGACCCGGCCCGCGTCCGGCCGCCGCAGCCCGGACACCACGTCGAACAGCGTGGTCTTGCCCGCCCCGTTCGGCCCGATCACCCCGCACACCTGGCCTTCGGGCACCTCGAACGACACCTCCTCCAGCGCCCGGACCCCGCCGAACGCCACCGACACGCCCTCGATCGCCAGCACCGTCAGCCCACCCCCAGGTACGCGGCCGTGAGCCGGTCGCCGTCGACCTCCGACCTCGGCCCGGCCCAGGTGATCCGGCCGAGCCGCATGAACGCCACCCGGTCGGCGAGCGCCAGCGCCTCGGTCGCCTTCTCCTCGACCAGCAGCAGCGCCACCCCGCGCTCGCGCAGCTCGGCGAAGACCTCGAAGACCTGCCGGACGAGCAGCGGCGCGAGCCCGAGCGACGGCTCGTCGGCGATGAGCACGCGGGGCGGGCGGACCAGCGCCGGGGCGAGCGTGAGGAGCTGCTGCTCGCCGCCGGACAGCGCGCCGGCGAGGACGTCGCGGCGCTCGGCGAGGCGCGGCAACCGCTCGTAGACGGGCCGGGGGTCGGGCAGCCAGGTGCGCAGGTTCTCCTCGACGGTGAGGCCGGGGAAGACGCCGCGTCCCTCGGGGGCCAGCAGGATCCCGGCCCGGGCGCGGCGGTGGGCGGGCCAGGAGGTGACGTCCACGCCGTCGAGCAGGATCCGCCCCCCGGTGACCGGCAGGTCTCCGGCGGCCACGGCGCAGGAGGTGGACTTGCCGGCGCCGTTCGCGCCGAGCAGCGCGACGACCTCGCCGGGGCGGACGGCGAGGTCCACGCCACGGAGGACGGCGCAGTCGGCGTACCCGGCGGCGACGCCCTCCAGCCGGAAGACCGCGCCCTCGACAGGTGACGACACCGGTGGGCTGATGTCCGGTTCCGTGGGCGGCGGCCGGCGGTGGCGCAGCTCGGCGAGCTGGGTGAGCACGCCGTCCGGATGCTTGGCCAGGATCATGCCGCCGAGTCCGAACAGGATGGCCCCGACGTGCGCGGAGACGTCCCAGGTGGCCAGCAGCTCGGGCACGGCGACCGCGACGAGCCCGCCGAGCACCGCGCCGCCGATCCGGCGCACGCCCTGGAGCACCACGATCGCCAGCCAGACGAACCCGGAGAAGGCGGGCAGGTCGGTGGCGGTGATCGAGCCCTTCGCAACCGCGTACAGCACCCCGCCGAGCCCGGCGATGGCCGACGCCAGCACGAACAGCGTGATCTTGGCGCGGGTCGGCGACAGCCCGCAGGTGAGGGCGGCGGCCGGGGCCGAGCGCACGGCGAGGATGGCCCGCCCGGACGCCGACCGTTCCAGGTTGCGCACCAGCACCGCGACGCCGCCGATGAGCACGAGCAGCACCGCGACCAGCACCCGCGGGTCGGAGGTGTCGGCGAGGCCCAGCCCGAGCGCGGGCAGCGGCCAGCCGATGGTGCCGTTGCTGAAGGCGTCCACCTGGAAGAGCACCTGGTCGGCGAGGAGCGCGAGGGCGAGCGTGGCCAGCGTCAGCACCCGCCCGCCGAGACGCAGCGCGGGCAGCGCCACGAGCAGCCCGGCGGCCGCCGCCGCGAGCACGCCCAGCCCGATCGCGGCGGCGAACGGCAGCCCGGAGGCGAACGCCCAGCCGCAGGTGAGCGCGGCCATCGCGGCGAAGGCGGCCTGCGCCAGGTTCACCATGCCGCCGATCCCGGTGACCACGACGAACGAGCAGAAGATCAGCGCCAGCACCAGCCCCTGTGCGGCCACGCCCACGTAGTACGCGGGCGCGGCGAGCGCGAAGACGGCCAGCGCGGCCAGCCCGGCCGCCCACGGCAGGCGGCGGCGCCACGGCGGCAGCCCGGCCAGGTGGTCCGGCGGCGGGGCGTCCTCGGCGGCGCTGCCCGCGACCCGCTCGCGTGAGCGGTTGAGCAGCACCAGCCCGGCGAACAGCAGGATGACGGGCACGGCGGTGCGCAGCCCGGTGACCTCCTGGAGGAAGCCGGTGTATCCGGCGACCAGGTTCTGCACGACGCCGAGGGCGAGCCCGGCGGCGAACGTCCACGGGATCGAGCGCAGCCGCCCGAACACCGCCGCCGTGGCCGAGGCGAACAGCAGCACCGTGTACGCGGTCGCGTCCAGCCCGAGCACCGCGACCGCGAGCACCCCGGCGAGCCCGGCGAGGCCCGAGCCGAGCATCCAGGCCAGCGCGGAGGTCGCGTCCGGGTCGATGCCGCGCAGCGCCGCCAGGTCCCGCCGGTCCACGCAGGCGCGCATGCGCAGCCCGTACGGGGTGTGCCGCAGGAACGCCCACAGCCCGATCGCGGTGACCACGGCGAAGCCGAACGTGATGAGCTGGTCGGTGTCGAGCGTGACCCCCAGCACGCCGACGGGCACGGAGGGATGCGGGCCGACGCCGCGCGGCAGCGAGGTGGCGTCCGCGGGCGGCAGCCCGGCCAGGTCCACGACCAGCAGGCCGAGTGCGGGCAGCGCGATCGTCAGCCCGATGGTGGCGACGATCTGCGCGGTCTCCCCGGCCTTGGCGAGGCCCCTGAACATGGCCTTGTGCAGCACGTAGCCGAGCGCGGGCGCGAACACCCCGGCCGCGAGGAGCGCCGAGAGCCAGGCGGGCAGCCCGGCGGCGGCGTTGAGCTCGTGGAACAGCAGCGCGGCCAGGAAGCCGAGCGCCCCGTGGGCGAAGTTGAACACCCCGGTCGCGGCGTAGGAGAGCGTCAGGCCCGCTCCCATGATCGCGAAAATGCCGCCGGTGACCAGGCCGCTGAGGACGTAGCCGACGATCATCGGAGCGGCACGTTGTCGAAGCACTTCATGCTCTTGGCCACCCGGAAGGCGCCGCCCTCCAGCTTGACCAGCGCGCCGCAGCCGTTCGGCTCGGTGTGGTCCTTGGGGTACTCGATCCGGCCGAAGCCCGGGTTCTCGTACAGGTAGGAGCCGTTGGCCGTGGCGAGGAACTTCTCCCTGGTGAGGTCGCTGCCGGTCTTGCCGAGCAGGTCGAGGAAGATGTCGGCGGCCCAGTAGCCGATGGCCAGGTGCTGGGTGAGCGGGGTGCCGGGGGCGACCTTCTCGACGTCCTGTTTGAGCCGGGCGATCTCGGGGGCGGTGGACTCGAAGGGCTCGAACATCGGGGCGGCGATCACGCCGTCGAGCGCCGTGGCGCTGGCCGGGTCCTTGAGTATGGCGACGTCGTAGCTGGTGGCGTCGGTGAGCACGCCCTTGTACCCGGCCCGCTTGAGCGCGCCGTAGAGTCCGACGTTGAACTTGGTGCCGGCGATCACCGAGACCACCACGTCGGGCGGGCCGCCGTCGTCGGAGGTCATGATCTTGTTGACGTACGGGAGCCAGTCGGGGGGCGGCGCGGCGGCGGGCAGCCCCGAGTCGACCCCGGCCAGCTCGAAGCCCGCGGCGGTGAAGGACTGGGAGATGGTGGTGCCGCCGTACTTGCTGCCGCTGGAGTCGCTGGTCTGGACGTAGACGGTCTTGCCCTCGGCGCCGCCGAGCAGCTCGGCCATCTGCCGGCCCCACCAGGTCTGGGAGCCGTCGCCCTGCTTGGGGGCCAGGCAGCCGTTGTAGCCGAAGCCGGTCCTGGTGCCGCACCACTGGGGCCCGGTGGCCCAGCCGAACCACGGCACGCCCTGCTGCTCCAGGAAGGCCGCGCCGCCGAAGTTGGGCGCGTGCACCGGCACCAGGGCGAAGACCTGGTCCTTCTGCACGAGCTTCTTGGCGGCGGCGTCGCCCTTGGCCGCGTCCTGGCCGTCGTCCTCCGCGCCGATGAACTCGATCCTCCTGCCGTGCACGCCGCCCTCGGCGTTGGCCCGTTCGAAGCGGGCCTTCGCGCCGATCTCGGCGTCCTTGGTGGAGTAGCCGCTGGCGCTGGTCTTGGTGAGCACGCCACCGACCTTGACCGTCGTGCCGGTGACGCCCGGCGCGGCGTCACCCTCCTGCCGGGGGGCGCCCTGCTGCTGGGCGGCGCAGCCTGCTGTCGCCGCCAGCAGCACCGGTAGGAGCACCGCCGTCACACCCCGCCGTGCGATCATGGTCACCTCATGATTTGGCCTAGCGCTCGCTTGGTTTGGGGTGAGCGTAAATTCGCCTGGAAAGGGTGTCAACGGCCTACCTAGCAACCGCTTGCTCGAATTTCCCGGCCCGGTTACCGTGAGGCGCATGCTGATGCGCGCGGCCGTGCTGACCGGATTCCAGGCCCCCATGGAGATCCTCGAGGTGGAGATCGACGACCCCGGCCCCGGCGAGGTCCGCGTACGGATCAAGGCGTCCGGCGTGTGCGGCTCCGACCTCAAGGCCATCGATGGCAAGAGCCCCGTCGTACGCGAGCCGCCGTTCATCCTCGGCCACGAGAGCGCGGGCGTGGTGGAGAGCGTCGGCGCGGGCGTCACGGGGCTCAGGCCGGGCGACCCCGTCGTCATCGCCATGAACGGCCCGTGCGGGCGCTGCCGGCACTGCGGCGCGGGACAATTCCACCTGTGCTCGGGCCCGGCCCGGCTGCAGGCGATCATGGGGGGCGCGCCCCGCGTCCGCCTGGACGGCCGGGAGGCCCGCCGCTTCATCGGCATCGGCTCCTTCGCCGAGTACGCGGTCGTCGCCGAGACCATGTGCGTCAAGGTCGACGGCACCGCCGGCTTCGCCGCCCTGGCCCTGCTGGCCTGCGGCGTCGTCACCGGCGTCGGCGCGGTGCTCAACGTCGCCCGGGTGGAGCCCGGCTCGTCGGTCCTGGTCGTGGGCTGCGGCGGCGTGGGGCTCAACGTCGTCCAGGGCGCGGTGCTGGCGGGCGCGACCACGATCGTCGCGGCGGACGTGGCCGAGCCCAAGCTCAAGCTGGCCGAGCGCTTCGGCGCCACCCACACCCTGCTCGCCGCCGACCTCCCCCGGCAGGTGGGCGAGCTCGTACGGGGCGGCGCCGACTACGCCTTCGACGTGACCGGCGTCCCCGGCGTGCTGGCGCAGGCGTTCGCCGCCACGAGGCAGGGCGGCACGACGGTCATGGTCGGCAGCCCGCCGGCGGGGCGTCCGGTGGAGCTGGACCCTGGGCTGCTGTTCGCCTCCCGCCGCCTGATGGGCACCCAGGGCGGCGACGCCGCGCCGCACCGCGACCTGCCCATGCTCGCCGGCCTCTACCGGCGGGGCCGCCTCGACCTGGACGGCCTGATCTCCGAACGCCTCCCGCTCGACGCGGTCAACGACGCCGTCGCCCACGTACGGGAGGGGGCCGTCGCACGCACGGTGATCACGTTCTAGGCTATTCTAAGCTTCCTTAGAACGTTAGAAGGAGGCACAATGTCCTACCCCCCGATCCGTTACGAAGGCGAGAAGGGCACGACCGGCGGCGTCCTGCGGGCCGGCGACCTCGCCCCCGACCTGCGGATGGGCGAGAACGGCACCCAGGTCCACTACCTCGGCACCGGCGATTCCACGGGCGGCGCGTTCGGCCTCTACCGCTGGGAGATGGGCCCCAACCCGTCCGGCCCGAGCCCCCACTTCCACCGCACGATCACCGAGTCGTTCTACGTGCTGTCCGGCGAGATCAAGCTGTTCAACGGCGACACGTGGGCCACGGGCCGCCCCGGCGACTTCCTGTTCGTGCCGGAGGGCGGCATCCACGCCTTCCGCAACGACTCCGGCGCGCCCGCCTCGATGCTCATCCTGTTCACGCCGGGCGCGCCCCGCGAGGCGTACTTCGAGGAGCTGGCCGACATCGCCACCACCGGCCGGGAGCTCACGCCCGAGGAGTGGACGGAGCTCTACCTCCGGCACGACCAGTACATGGTCTGATGTCCGAGTTCCCCGAGGAGCCGATCTACCAGCAGCTCGCCCGCGTCTCCAAGGCCCTCGCCAACCCGGTGCGGCTGCGCCTGCTCGACGTGCTCGACCAGCGCGAGCGCACGGTCGAGGAGCTGGCCGCGGCGGCCGGCGTCGCGCTCAAGAACACCTCGGCGCAGCTCCAGCAGCTGCGCGCCGCCCACCTGGTGACCAGCAGGAGGGACGGCCCGCGGGTCTACTACCGGCTGGCCGACGAGCGGGTCTCCCGCTTCCTCGGCGAGCTCCAGGGCTTCGCCCACGACCGGCTGGCCGGGCTGCGCGACGCCGTACGCGACCGGCTCGGCACGATGGAGGGCGTCACCGCCGGCGAGCTGGCCGGCCGCCTGGCCGACCCGGCCACGCTCGTCCTCGACGTACGCCCGGCCGCCGACTACGCGGCCGGGCACGTCCCCGGGGCGATCTCGATGCCGCTGGCCGAGCTGCGCGAACGGCTGGCCGAGCTGCCGCGCGACGCCTCGATCGTGGCCTACTGCGGCGGGCCGTACTGCGTGGTCTCGCCCGAGGCCGTACGGGTGCTGCGCGAGCACGGCTTCGACGCCCGCCCGCTCGACGGCGGCTACCTGGGATGGCGGCGCGGAATGTGATATTCACTGCGAGTGACCGAACCATCACAACAGAGGCAGGCGCACCTACGCCTCGCCCGCACCGCCGTGGCCGTTCTGTCCGGGCTCCTCGCCCTGGGCGGCCCGGCCCCGGCCTCCGCCGCCCGCCTCTACGACTTCGCGGTGCCCGACGTCGTCATCCGGAGCGAGCCGACGGCGAGCTCCGGCCAGGTCGGCCTCGGCCAGCCCGGCGAGAGCTTCGCCCTCCACCGTTCCGAGGAGCACGAGCTCTACCGCTGCGGCCCGTTCGGGAGCACCCTGTGGCACCACGGCCGCAACCTGGCCACCGGCGTCACCGGGTGGGTGCCCGCCTGCGACACCGACGACCCCGACTGACGCCTATACCCCGGCGGGTTGGCGGTGCCTGGGGGCCGGCGGCGCGGCCTCCTCCTCGTCCTCCTCGTGGCCCTCCACCGACAGGTTCGGCAGGAGCCGGTCCAGCCAGCGCGGGCACCACCAGTTGGCCCGGCCGAGCAGCACCATCGTGGCGGGCACCAGGAACCCGCGGATGATCGTGGCGTCCACCGCGATCGCCACCGCGAGCCCCACGCCGAACGTCTTGACCAGCGCGTCCGGATAGGCGATGAACGCCACGAAGACGGCCACCATGATCAGCGCGGCGGAGGTGATGACCCGCCCGGTCGAGCCGAGCCCCTCGGCCACCGCCCGCGCGTTGCGCCCGTGCCGCGCGTACGACTGCCGCACCGCCGTCAGCAGGAACACCTCGTAGTCCATCGACAGCCCGAACAGCACCGCGAACAGCATCAGCGGCACATAACTCTCGATCGGCACGGTGAAGAAGACCGTCTGCAGGTACGACGAGCTGACCGGCGCGTCCATGCCCACCAGCCCGCTGCCGAGCCCGATCGAGAACACCAGCGCCAGCGCGCCGAACGCGGCCCCGAGCGAGACCAGGTTCATCACCGCCGCCTTGATCGCGACCACCGGCGCGCGGAAGGCGAACAGCAGCAGCAGCGCGCTGAGCAGCACCACCACGCCGATGACCAGCGGGGTGCGCTCGGCCATGCGGTCACCGGCGTCCGTGAGCCCCGCGACCTTGCCGCCGACGTGCACGTCCACGCCGGGCAGCGCGATCTTCCTGACCTCGTGGACGACGTCCACGGTCCGGCTGTCGCTGGGGGCGTACTCGGGGATCGCCTGGAGCAGCACCGAGCGGCCCGAGTCGTTGACCTTGGGGTCGGTGACGTGCGCGACGCCCTCGACGTCCCCGACCGCGCTCTTGAGCTCCTTGACCAGCGGGTCCTTGGCGTCCTTCACCTTCTCCGGCAGCTCGGCGACCACGATGAGCGGGCCGTTGGAGCCGGGGCCGAAGGCCGTGGCCATCAGCTCGTACGCGCGCCGCGAGTCCGACCCCTGGGTGCCGTACCCCTCGTCGAGCGAGCCGAGCTTGAGCGCGAGCGCCGGGGCGGCCAGCGCGCCGAGCACGACCATGCTGGCGAGCAGCACCCGCCACGGCCGGCGCGCCACCCACGAGCCGAGCCCGGCCCATCCGCCGCCCCCGGAGCCGGAACCGGCGGCGCGCAGGCCGGGCACCTTGAGCGCGTTGACGCGGTGGCCGAGCAGCCCGAGCAGGGCGGGAACGAGCGTGATGGAGGTCAGCACGGCGGCGACGACGGAGATGCCGGTGACCCAGCCGAGCGTGGCCAGCAGCGGGAACCCGGCCAGCAGCAGCGCGCTCAGCGCGATGATCACAGTGCCGCCGGCGAAGACGACCGCGCCGCCGGAGCTGGCGACCGTGCGGCGTACCGACTCGACCACCGGCACGCCCTGGGCGAGCAGCCGGCGGTGGCGCGAGAGCAGGAACAGCGCGTAGTCGATGCCGACGCCGAGCCCGATCATCGTGGCCATGATGCCGGCCTGCTTGGGCATGTCCACGACCCAGCCGAGCAGCCCGATCAGGCCGAGCCCCGAGGCCACGCTGACCAGCGCCGCGAAGATCGGCACCAGCGCGGCGACCAGCGTCCCGAACGCGAACACCAGCACCAGCAGCGCGCACACCACGCCGATGATCTCGCTCGGCCCGGTCTTGATCTCCTTGTCCGCGGGGCTGGAGCTGTCGGCGGGGACGACCTCCAGCCCGGCGGCGCGCGCGGGGTCGGCGGCCTTCGACAGGGTCTGCGTCGTCTCGGCGACCTTGTTCGGGTCCTGGCCCTGGAGCCTGACGCCGATGACGCCGATCTGCAGGTTCGAGGAGATGCCGCCGACGCGGAAGGGCGTGTCCACCTTGTCGACGTGCGGCACCTGGCGGATGGCCGCGATCGCGTCCTCGACGGCCCGCTTGCGTTTGTCCTCCAGCAGCGGCCCGTCGGGCGAGTACACCAGGAGCTGAATGCTGCCGCCCTGGTCGTAGCCGGGCCCGAAGCCCTCCTTCATGAGGTCGTGGGCACGCTGCGCGTCGGTGCCGGGGATGCTCGCGTCGTTGCTGGTGGGGCTGGGGAAAGCGAGGTTCGCTCCCATGAGGCCGGCCGCCACCACGACCCATAATGCGAGTACGATCCCGCCGTGCCGCGCGCACCAGCCGCCCAGCCGCCCCAGCAACCGCGTCATCGCTCCGCCCCCACCCTCGACGCCCGTCCTGTACGGTCGTACAAAATACGATAAGGCCGGAACACTCCGGCAGGCTGTCCCCCCAGGGAAATGAGACGATGACCACAGCCGACGACACGCGCACCCGGATCCTGGCCGCGGCCAGGGAGTTGTTCGCCGAGCGCGGCTACGCCGCCACCTCGCTCGCCGACATCGCCGCCGCCGTCGGCCTCACCAAGACCGCCGTCGCCTACCACTTCCACCCCAAGGACCGGCTGGCGTCCGAACTGCTGTCGCCGGTGGCCGGCGACATGCTGGCGCTGCTCGGCGACGACTACGCCGACCGGCAGGCGTTCGTGTCGGCGCTGGTCTCGTTCGCGGTGCGCTACCGGTCGGTGATCCGGCTGTTCATGGAGGACCTGGCCGGCGACGACGCCGTCTCCCCCGTCTCGCCCGACTCGGAGGCGGCGGCGATCCGCACCTTCCGCGACGGCATCTTCGTCAAACTGGCCGGGGAGGACCCGGACCCGGCGACGACCGTACGCTGCTGGGCGCTGCTCGGAGCGCTGCAGTGGGGCGTGGCCAAGACCATGGACCTGCCGGAGGACGAGGTCGAGGCGTTCCTCCTGGAGGCGGTCCGCACCCTGTGACCCCCGTTCTCTCAGGACGCTTCTGGGGGGACCTCGCTGCCGCCGGACGGGAGCGTCGGGGTGGCGGAGGGCTCGGGGTCGGGGCCGGACTGGCTCTGCAGGCCGACGGTGAGGACGACGGCCGCGCCGGACCCGGCACACGTGCCCGCCTGAAGGCTCTGGGCGATGACCACGCCCACCTGCGACGCGTTGTCGACGACCTGGCCCCGCGCCCGTGCGGTGAGCCCCGCGGCCCGGAGCGCGGCGCGGGCGTCCGCGCGGGACCGGCCGACCACCGAGGGGACGGTCACGCCCTCTCTGGACACGGTCAGCGCCACCGCCGTGCCGCCCGCGACGCGCGTGCCCGGCGCGGGCCGCGCGGCGAGGACGCTGTCGTCCGGCTTGGCCGAGCACGTACGGGTGACCGCGCCGGCCTTGAGACCCGCGGCGGCCAGGGCGGAGAGGGCGGCCTCGCGCTGCTGCCCGATCACGGCCGGGACGGGGACCCCCGCCGACACCCGGAGCGCGACCGCCGCGCCCTTCGCCGCCTTGGTGCCCGCGGCGGGCTCGCTGGACAGCACCTTGCCGATCTTCTCCGGCGAGTCGGCCTGGGTCACCGCGCCGGGGACGAGACCCGCCCGCTTGATCGCCTTGACCGCCGCGGCCCGGTCCAGGCCGGTCAGCGCCGGAACGGTCACCGGGGGCAACGCGGGGGCGGTGCCCGGGTTGGTGGCCGGGTTGGTGGCGGGGTTCGTAACCGGCCGGGGCTGGGTGCGGTCGACGGGCTGGTTCCGCTGGCCCTGACGCGGCGGGGCGGTGGTGGACCGCGGCTTCGTGGTGCCGGGCCCGGACGTCACGGGCCGAGTCCCGGCCATCGGGCCGGCCACCTGCGCGACCTGGCCGTTCCTGCCGATGGTGGGGACGAGCACGGCGAGCAGCACGGTGGCGGTCACCAGCAGGGCCACGGAGACAGCGAGCGCCGCCCGCAACCACCCCGTCCTCCTGGCGGGATCCCCAGCGCCCCCCAGGCGCCCGTTTCCGGGCGGCCCCGCCCCGCCCCGCCCAGGCGTTCCCATCCCTGGACCGCCCCGCCCGGCCGGCCCCATTCCCAGCTCGCCCCGCCCGGCCGCCCCCATCCCCAACCCGTCCCGCCCGGCCGGGGACGTGGGGGCGGCTGAAGCCGGGAAGGCCGAGGCACTCGGGGAGACGGGCTCGCTGGGGTCGTCTCCCCCGGGAAGCACGTAGCCGCCAGGGGTGCCGGTGGCCTCGGGCTCGGCGACCGGCACGCGCTGCTCGGGAACCAGGGGCGGGGGCGACGGGTCCGGGGGCGGGGCGCGGAGGATGTGCGGGGGCGGGGTGGCGAGGACCTCGGCGGGCAGTGCCGCCGCCGACGACTCCCCCAGCAGCTCGAACAGCAGCTCCCTGCTCCCCGGCCGATTCCTGGCGTCCTTCTCCAGGCACGCCTCGACCAGCACCCGCAGCCGCCCCTCCAGCCGGCCGAGTTCGGGCGGGGCGGTGAGGATACGGTGCAGGACCGGCGCCACGGAGTCCTGCCCGAACGGGGCCGTCGCGTTGGCGGCGAAGCACATCGTCGCGGCCCACGAGAACACGTCTGCCTTGCCGGTGACGGCCGAGGCGGTGATCTGCTCCGGCGCCATGTACGCCGGCGTCCCCACCCCCCTGCCGCTCACCGTCGCCGCCGCGTCGAGGGCGCGGGCGAGGCCGAAGTCGATCACGCGCGGCCCATCGGAGCCGAGCAGCACGTTCTGGGGCTTGAAGTCGCGGTGGACGATGCCCGCCCGGTGGATCGCGGTGATCGCGGTCGCCGTGCCGACCGCCAGCCGCTCAAGCGCGCCGCCGCGCCGCGGCCCGGTCAGCGCGACCTCGCGGGCCAGGGACGGCCCGTCCACGTACTCGCTCACGATGTACGCCCGGCCCTCGTCGAACCCGGCGTCGATCACCAGCGCCGTGCAGAACCTCGCCACGTGCTTGGCCAGCTCGACCTCGCGCAGGAACGCCGCCCGCTCGTCGCCCACCGGTCCGTGGAGCAGCTTGACCGCGTACGCCTCGCCGTCCCTCGCGCCGAGGAACACGACGCCCTGGCCGCCCTCCCCGAGGCGCCCGGACAGCTCGTACGCACCGAGCCGGGCCGGGTCCCCCGTCCTGAGCGGCTGTGCCGTTGGCACCGGGTGCCTCCCCTCGCCGCCACCCGTTCCTGCTTACCAGTGGAAGCAACCGGTTGCTCGCAGTCAACCTCGCGCAGGACAATGCCACCTGACCGTGATACTCGCCCGTCAGGAAGCGCGGGTCACGGTGCCCGAATACGTCACTTCTTCCTGGCCCTCGCGCGTCACCTTGATGGCGAGCTGGTCGGCGTACGCGGTGGGCAGCAGCCGCAGCGTCCCTGGATAGCACGCCTCGCCCGCGACATCGTGGAGGGCGTACACCGTCCCGCCGGCGCCGTCGGGGCCGACGCGGCCTGAGCAGTGCAGGTCGCTGCCCCAGCGCATGGTGCCCGCGCCGTCCTCGCCGAGGCGCAGCTCCACCGGGAACACCCGCTCGGCCGTGGCGTGCTCGGCCGATCCGGTCCAGGTGCCGGCCAGGCCGGGGGCGTGCGCGCCCTGGAGCCAGTAGAAGGCCCCGGCGACCGCCATGGCCAGCCCGGCCAGCCCGACGGCCACCTGCCACGCCCGGGGCCGCCGCCGCGCCGGCCGGGGCTCGGGAGCGAGGGCGGTTCCGGTGACGGCCGGGAAGGCGGTGGTCTGGACCGGGTCGGTGATGGTGGCGGCGGCTGGGACCGAATCGGAGGTGGTGGCCGCGGAGCGCGGGGTGATGGCGGCCATGGCGCCCGAGGTCAGGACGTCCCCGCCCGACCCGTCCTGCCCCAGCAGCCGCCGCAGCACCTCCTCCGCGTCCGGCCGGTCACCGGGCTCCCGCGCCAGGCACGCCTCGACGATCTCCCGCAGCCGCCCGGCGAGCGGCCCCAGGTCGGGCTTGCCGAACAGGATCCTGGCCAGCACCTCCTGATAGGTCTCCCCCGTGTACGCGTGCCGCCCGCTCGCCGTGTACGCCACCGTCAGCGCCCAGGCCCACAGGTCGGCCGGCGGCCCGGCGCCCTCGCCGTTGATCCGCTCGGGCGGCAGGTAGGCGGGGGTCCCGACGGGCGAGATCCCGGTGGTGACCGTGGTGCCCACCAGGCGCGAGATGCCGAAGTCGATCACGCGGGGCCCGTCCAGGCCGAGCAGCACGTTGCCGGGCTTGAAGTCCCGGTGCACGACCCCGGCCCGGTGGATGGCGCCGAGCGCGGTCGCGGTGCCGATGGCCAGCCGTTCGAGGGAGCCGCCGAGCCGCGGCCCCCTGGCGGTGACGTGCTCGCGCAGCGACGGTCCCTCGACGTACTCGCTGACCAGGTAGGGCCGGTCGCCTTCGAGGTCGGCGTCGAGGAGCTGGGCGGTGCAGAACGCGGCCACCCGCCGGACGGCCTCGACCTCGCCGAGGAAGCGCCGTCGTACGGCGGGATCGGCGGAGAGCCCGGCGTGCAGCAGCTTGACCGCGACCTGCGCGCCCTGCGGCGAGTGGCCGAGATAGACGACGCCCTGCCCGCCCTGCCCGAGCCGTCGCGACAACCGGTAGGACCCCAGGTGGCGTGGGTCGTCGGGACGTAACTCGGACATGCTCCGGAATTATGCCGTCTTCGCGATCAGTTGGGCGTAATGGTCGAGGATCGGCAGCACCTCGTCGGCCGGGCCGCTCGGCAGGCCGGCGACGACCTCCTCGACGCCGAGCCCGGCGTAGTGGTCGAGCTTCTCGGCGGTGGGCAGGGTGCCGAACGGGATGACGCGGGCCGGCGGGCGTCCGGCCCGCTCGCACGCCTCGCGGAGCGCGGGCAGCGCGGCCTTGACGCCCTTGCCGCCGATGGGCATCCAGCCGTCGGCGTACTCGGCGACGTGGGCGAAGAGCTTCGGCCCCGCCGCGCCGCCGAGGTAGACCGGCGGGCGGCGGCGCGGCTTGGGCCAGGACCAGGCCGGCTCGACCCCGTCCAGCAGGCCGTCGAATGAGGCGGCCTCGTCGCGCCAGAGCGCCTGCATGGCGAGGACGTGCCGGCGG
Organism: Nonomuraea sp. LP-02; assembly: GCF_036289125.1. Classification (NCBI taxonomy): domain Bacteria; kingdom Bacillati; phylum Actinomycetota; class Actinomycetes; order Streptosporangiales; family Streptosporangiaceae; genus Nonomuraea; species Nonomuraea sp. LP-02. Next base: position 4,448,183 of record NZ_JAXCLK010000001.1, read on the forward strand.
GCGATGTCGCGGCGCTCGGCGTACGGGACGCCGTGGTTCTCGATCTCCTCGACGTTCCAGCCGAACCCGACGCCGACCGTCACCCGCCCGCCGGACAGGTGGTCGAGCGAGGCGATGGCCTTGGCGGTGACGATGGGGTCGCGCTGGGCGGCGAGCAGGATGCCGGTGCCGACCTCCAGCGTACGGGTGGCGGCGGCGGCGAAGGAGAGGGCCACGAGCGGGTCGAGGGTCCGCCGGTACTCCTCGGGCAGCTCGCCGCCGGCCGCACCGGGGTAGGGGGTGCGGCGGGAGACGGGGATGTGGGTGTGTTCGGGCACGTAGAGAGAGGAGAAACCGCGCTCCTCGGCCGCTCTGGCCAGCTCGTCGATCGGCATGGCGAGATCCGTGGCGAACATGGTGACGCCCAGCCTCATGGGCCCTCCTCGTAGTTAACCAAGCGATTGCTCGGCTAAGATTTCCAGAGTACCTTGCGTAGGAACACTCCGCGGAAAGAGGTCCCCGGTGAAGTTTTCCATCTTCCTTAACCCGCAGATTCCAGGCTCCGGATACGCGGCCGAGGAGAACGCCAAGGCCAGACGCCCGATCGGGCGGGACACGGAGTCGTACCAGAATCTGCTGCACGAGGTGCGGGAGATAGCGGTGCTGGCCGACCAGCTCGGGTTCGACGCGCTGATGATGACCGAGCACCACTTCCACTCCGAGGGCATGGAGTTCTCGGTCAACCCGCTGATGTTCCTCACCGACCTCGCCGCCCGCACGGAGCGCATTCTCCTCGCCCCGCTCGGCCTGGTGCTGCCCGCCTGGGACCCGATCAGGGCGGCCGAGGACGTGGCGCTGCTCGACCAGTTCTGCAAGGGCCGGCTGCGGCTGGGCGTCGCCCGCGGCTACCAGAACCGCTGGATGAACGTGCTCGGCCAGCGCTGGCACGCCGCCGCCGCCCGCTCCGACGGCTCGGCCTCCGACACGCGCAACTTCGACGTCTTCGGCGAGGTGCTGAAGATCATGAAGATGGCGTGGACGCAGGAGACGATCCGCTACAAGTCGGACGTGCTGGACTATCAGGTGCCCTACCCGTACGAGGGCATCGAGGGCTGGCCCGCCCAGGAGTGGACGAAGACCTTCGGCGCGCCCGGCGAGCTGGACGAGGACGGCAAGGTCGTCTCCGTCTCCGTCTGCCCCCGGCCCTACCAGAACCCCCACCCGGAGCTGTGGCAGCCGTTCACCATCTCCGACCGGTCGGTGATCAGGGCGGCCCAGGAGAACATCCTGCCGTGGATGTTCACCCCCAACCCCGACGACCACGCCGCCAAGGCCAAGCTCTACCAGGAGGAGTCCGCCCGCCAGGGCCGCGAGTACAAGCTGGGCGAGCACACCGGCATCCTCAAGATCGTCGGCATCGCGGACACCACCGAGCAGGCCATCAACACCTTCGGCCGCAGCATCCCCAAGGACTTCGCCGCCTTCTTCGGCCCCTTCGGCTACCTGGAGGTGCTGCGCAAGAAGGAGGACGAGAAGCACAAGCCCATCTCGCCGGAGAAGGGCGACGCCAACCGCATGAAGGACGTCGAGATGGCGCTGTTCGGCACCCCTGACGACGTCAAGCGCGGCATCCAGCGCATGCTCGACCGGATGCCCGACCTGGAGTGGTTCGGCCTCTACATGCAGGGCCAGCAGGGCGTGCTGCCGCTGGACACCGTCAAGCGCAACCTCGAACTGTTCGCCACCAAGGTCGCCCCAGAGTTCCGATGAGTGAGGGAGCCGCGATGAAGATCTGGCTGGCCGCCTCCTTCGTCGACACCGGCCAGTTCACCGAGCTGGCACGGGCCGCCGAGCGCTGCGGGTTCGACACGCTGACGCTCTCCGACCACCTCTTCTACGCCGACTTCGACACGCCCTACCCGTACTCACGCTCGGGCCGGCCCCGCTGGAACGCCGCCACGCACTGGCCGGACGTGTGGGTGACGATCGGGGCGATGGCGGCGGTCACCGCCACGCTGCGCTTCTCCCCCAACGTCTACATCGCGCCCGCCCGCGACCTGTTCACCGTGGCCAAGCAGGTCTCCACGGCGGCGGTGCTGTCGGGCGACCGGGTGACGTTCGGGGTCGGGGTGGGCTGGTGCAAGGAGGAGTTCGTCGGCACCGGGCAGGACTTCCACACGCGCGGCCGGCGCCTGGACGCCATGGTGCCGGTGCTGCGGGCGCTGTGGGCGGGCGAGCAGGTCACGCTCGACGGCCTGCCGGAGCTGTCGATCTCGCCGACCCCGGCCGAGCCCGTCCCGGTGTACGTCGGCGGCGACAGCGAGGCCGCCCTGCGCCGCGCCGCCCGGCTCGGCGACGGCTGGATCGGCAACCGCATCTACACCGAGGCCGAGCTCGACCCGGTGCTCGCCACGCTGCGCCGGCTGCTGGCCGAGAACGGCAGGGACGGCGAGCCGTTCGACGTCATCGCGCCCCTGGCCGAGCTGCCCGACGCCGCGACCTACCGCCGCTACGCCGCCAAGGGCGTGACGGGCACGCTGGCCGCCCCCTGGTGGCTCGCCACGCCGGAGGAGAAAACCCGGTACGGCGAGGGCACGCTGGAGCTCAAGCTCGCGACCATGGAGCGCTTCGCGGAGGAGGTCATCGCCAAGCTCTGACCCGGCCGGTCCCCCTCCCTGGTCGGGTCAGACCGCCCCTTCGCCCGGCCGGGCGGGAGGCTGTGACGCCAAGGGACGAAAGTACCTCCGATGGGCGATAGCCTCGTGTCGTGCTGGATAGGATCGCAGCCACTCGATACGTCACCCCGCTGCGGGAGGGCGGTTCGCTGCCCGGCGTCGTCGAGGCCGACGACCTGGGCACCTACGTCGTCAAGTTCCGCGAGGCGGGGCAGGGCCGCCGCGTCCTGGTCGCCGAGATCATCGCCGGCGAGCTGGCCCGCAGGCTGGGGCTGCGCACCCCCGAGCTCAAGCTCATCGACATCGACCCGCAGCTCGGCGCCCGCGAGCCCGACGAGGAGGTCCAGGACCTCCTCAAGGCCAGCGCGGGGCTCAACCTGGCGGTCGACTTCCTGCCGGGCGCGCTCGGGTTCGAGCCGCTGGCGTGGGCGGCCGACCCGGTGTTCGCGGCGCGGGTGGTGTGGTTCGACGGCCTCATCCACAACATCGACCGGAGCTGGCGCAACCCCAACCTGCTCATCTGGCACCGCGACACCTGGCTGATCGACCACGGCGCGTCCCTGTGGTTCCACCACAACTGGCCGACCGCCGACCCGCAGCGGTCGTTCGACGCCGCCGACCACGTGCTGGCCCCCTACGCCGGCGACGTCACCGCCGCCGGCGCCCACCTGGCCGGTAGGATCACCCGCGAGCTGCTGGAGACCGTGACCGCGCTGGTGCCCGACGAGTGGCTGGCCGGCGAGCCGGGCTTCGACGGGCCGGCGGAGGTGCGGGCGGCGTACGTCGAGCACCTGCTGGCCCGCGCCCACGGGCCGGGCGGGTGGCTGGTGCGCGGCGAGCGGCGGGAGCAGCGTTCCGGGCCGGGTTCGGTCGGCGAGTTCTGGCGGGGAGGCGGCCGATGAGCAGGGACGTCTACGAGTACGCGGTGATCCGCGTCATCCCCAAGGTCGAGCGGGGCGAGCAGATCAACGTGGGCGTGCTGCTCTACTGCCAGCCGCGCGGCTACCTGTGCGCCCGTGTCGAGCTGGACGCGGCCCGCCTGCGGGCGCTCGACCCGTCGGCGGACGTGGACGCGGTGCGGCGGGCGCTCACCGCGTACGAGCTGGCCTGCGGCGAGCGTCCAGGCCCGCTCGCGGCCGAGCCGCTGGGCGGCAGGTTCCGCTGGCTGACCGCGCCCCGCAGCACGATCGTGCAGTCCGGCCCCGTGCACGCCGGTCTCACCGCCGACCCGGACACCGAGCTGGCCCGCCTGTTCGACAAGCTGGTCCGTGTCTAGAAGAGAAACGGCTCAGAAAAGAACCGACATGAAGGTGTCGACCTCGGTGAAGCCCACCTTCTTGTAGACCGCGCGGGCCGAGCGGTTGTAGTCGTTGACGTAGAGGCTGACCACGGGGGCGAAGCACTCCCTGGCCGCCTCCACGACCGCCGCCATTCCGGCCACGGCGTGCCCGCGCCCGCGCAGCTCCGGGTCCACCCACACGCCCTGGATCTGGCACGCCTGCGGCGTGACCGCCCCCACCTCCGCCTTGAAGACGACCCGGCCGTCCTCGATGCGCGCGTAGGAGCGGCCGATCCTGATCAGCTCGGCGACCCGCGTACGGTAGAGCGCGCCGCCGTCGCCCAGGTTGGGCGAGACGCCGACCTCCTCGGTGAACATGGCCACGCACGCCGGCAGCAGGATGTCGAACTCCTCCGGCCGCACCCGGCGCACCCACGGATCCACGGGCACCGACGGCTTGCGCGAGATCGCCATGACCGGCTGCGCCCAGCGGATCGCCCGCGCCCGCCCCCAGTGCGGCTCCAACCGCTCCCACAGCAACGAGACCGCGTCGACCGGGCCGACGATGGACGAGCAGCGCCGCCCCTGCCTGCGGGCGCGGTCGGCGAACGCGTGGACCGCCTCGGGCCCGGCGTTGACCGGCACCATGTTGGCTCCGGCGTAACAGAGCGAGACGAGGGCTCCGCGCGGCCCGAACCCCCACATCTGCCCGCCGAGCCGCGCCGGATTGAGTCCGACGGCCCGCACCCGGGAGGAGACGAAGACGTTGGCGACCGGATCGGTGTCCAGCAGGGCGAGGACTTCGTCCCGGTCGCTGTCGTCCAGCACGCGCGACGCCGAGGTACGCAGCATCACATGGTCAGACTACGCGAAGGGTCACCGATTAGCTCATCCGGCGCTGCCCACAGTGACCCATTCTTGACGTCATTTCAGTGACGGCAGCCCCAGCAGGCCGAGAACGCCCAGAAGGCCCCCCGCGCCGGACGACGCCGGCGCCGGAACGCGGTGGGCCGCCATCCGCTCCGCGGGGCGCGGCGCGGGCAGCGCTTCGCACGTCGCGTCGCGCCGCGGCAGCGTGCCGTCACGCAGGTAGGCGGCCAGATGCCGGTCGACGCACCGGTTGCCGGACAGCGCCACCCCGTGGTTGCCGCCCCGGTCCACGACCATCCTCGCGGTCGGGAAGAGCCGCCGCATCTTCAGCGCCCCCTCGTACGGCGTCGGGGCGTCGTCGCGCGCCTGCAGCATGAGGATCGGCGGCAGCGTCGCCGAGCCGCGTACGTCCACCGGGGTGCCACCGGACACCGGCCAGAAGGCGCACGGGGCGTTGAACCACGCGTTCGGCCAGGTCAGGAAGGGCGCGGTGCGGTGCGCCTCGGTCATGTCGGTCCGCCACTTGGACCACTCGCGCGGCCAGCGGGCGTCGCGGCACTGGACGCCGAGGTAGACGGCGTAGCCGTTCTCGTCGTCGACGTCGTTCTTGCCGTGCTTGTCGTAGAGGTCGAGCAGCCCCTTCGTGTCACCCTGCCGGACGTAGTCGGACCACGCCTGCGCGAACTGCGGCCAGATCCGGTCGCTGTAGCCGGCCAGGGTGAAGGTGTCGTCCAGCTCGCTCGGCCCCACGATGCCGCCCGCGGGCCGGGTGCGCAGCCGGTCACGCATCGCGTAGTAGGCGAACTGCGTCTGCTTGAGCGTACGGCCCAGCTTGTAGACGTCGTTGTGCTCGGCGGTCCAGGTGAGGAACTGGCGGTGGCGGCTTTCGAAGGAGTGGTCCTGGGCCAGGTTCGAGCGGTACCACACCGCGGTCGGGTCCACGATGCTGTCCAGGACCAGCCGCTTGACCCGCTTGGGGAACAGCGTGGCGTAGACGGCGCCGAGGTAGGTGCCGTACGAGAAGCCCAGGTAGCTGATCTTCGCCTCGCCGAGGGCGGCGCGGATCCGGTCGAGGTCCCTGGCCGCGTTCTCGGTGGTGAGGTGCGGCAGCAGCCAGGAGTAGCGCTCGCCGCAGCTGCGGGCGTACTCGGCGGCCCGCGCGAGCAGCCGCTGCTCGTCGGCCACGCTGTGCGGCACGGCGTCCTGACGCGGCGCCTTGTAGAAGACCTCCGGGTCCACGCAGTGCACCGCCGGTTCGCTGCCGCCGACGCCGCGCGGGTCGAAGCCGATGATGTCGTAGCGCTCGCGCACGCCGGCCGGCAGCCCGGCGGCGACGTACTCGGTCAGCGCCCGCCCGGACGCCCCCGGGCCGCCCGGGTTGATCAGCAGCGCGCCCAGGCGGTCGGCGCTCCGCGACGTCTTGGCCTTGATCCGGTTGATCGCCACCTTGATCGACCCGTCCGAGGGCCGGCTGTAGTCGAGCGGCACCTGAACGGTGGCGCACTCGAGCGCGGCGTTGACCGCCTTGCCCGCCACCCGGGGACACGCGCCCCAGACCGCCGGCGCCGTCCGCGCCGTCCCCACGGCGGTGTTTCCGGCCATCGCCGGCTGCTCCACGCTCGCGACCAGCGCGACCAGGACCGCCATCCCGGCGACCATCCCAAGTACCCGCTTCACCCGGCCCCCTTTCCTGTTCCTTGGCCCCCTTCGCGGGGCCCTGCGATGCTCCCGTGGGTCACGGGCGAAGACGGCGGGTATGGCGAAAAGCTTGCCAATCTGTAATGACACGATGACAGAGAGTGACAGTCCGTGCTCAGGCGCGCTGCGCGGTGTCGTAGAGGGCCTTGGCGGCGGCGCCGAAGTACGGGCCGTACATCGTGCGCGCGTCGTCGGTGTACTTGAAGCTGCTCAGCGAGGTGATCCGGCCGCGCCCGGTGGCCGGGTCGAACCCGGTCAGCCAGGGGCCGCCGCTGGAGCCGGCCGTCATGTCGCAGCCGAGCCCCTGGTCGCGGGTCTGCTTGTACGGGTCGTCACGCAGCCGCCCCGCGCAGTAGACCAGGCGGTCGCCACGGTACGGCGGGTCCGCGGGATAGCCGAAGCCGTACGCCTGGCCGCCGCGCGGCGCGTTGAAGGCGATCTCCTGGGCGCCCACCACGTCGGCCGCGTGCCGCCCGCCCGAGGCGGCGAGCGCGACCATGCCGATGTCGTAGTCGTCGTCGGCCTTGCGCGCCCACGAGCCGGCGACGAACATGCGGCGCGCGGCGTAGCGGCCGTACGGCTGCCCGCCGCGACTGCCGTAGCCCGGCACGAACGTCCAGTTCTGGGCCCATTCGCCGGCGCCGTCCTTGACGCAGTGGCCGGCGGTGACGACGACGTCCCGGTTGGCGCTCTTCACGGTGCTGGCCGAGCAGACGAAGTCGGCGCCGTTCAGCGTCATGAACACCCGCCCGGTGGTCCTGGACACCGCGCCGCCCGCGCCCCAGCGGGCGCCGATCGTGCTGGCCGAGGGCACTGCCGCCGCCTGCCGGCGCGGCATGGGCAGCTTGGAGGCGGCGGGCGGGGGCAGGGTCAGCGCGCCCCCCTGCCCGGACTTCGCGAGCGGCCGGCCGGTCAGCCCGCCCAGCAGGTCGTCACCGGTCACCAGGTCGAGCAGGCCGATGGGCAGGGCCCCGGCCATGCGCTGCGGCGTCCAGTAGTCGAGCACGCGCTGCTGCTCGGCCTCGGTGCGCGCGGCCACGTGCTCGACCACGCGTTCGGTGACGGGCTTGGCGGGCGGGGCGGCCGATCCCGCGGCCAGTTGCCGGGCCGGATGGGACGCCGGGACGACGGGGTCTGCCTGCCGCGGGCCGGTGGCCGCGCCGATGAGTGCGGGGCCCATCAGCCCCGCCACCAGCGGAGCCGCCGCAAGCAGGGGGGTGCTCAAGGTCATGTCCCCCGAGTTTGCACCACCCGCCGTGTCGTTGTGACTACTTTCGGTGAATTACTCAGAGTACGCCGCTGGTTTGCGCTGATTGGTAGACGGCTTGGGCCTCGTTCCCGAAATAGGGGCCGAACATCCAGTTGGGGGCGAAGCCGTATTTGAAGCTGTTCACCGAATTGAGCGTGCCGAGGCCGGTCGACTCGTCGAAATCGAGCATCCAGGGGCCGCCGCTGGCGCCGCCGGTCTGGTCGCAGGTCAGGCCGAGGTCGCCGGAGAGCAAGTAGTCGTCGAAGGCGCGACCGCTGCAGTAGACGAGCTTCGAGCCGTCGTACGGGGCCACCGCCGGGTAGCCGAAGGCGTACATCTGCCGGCGGCGCGGCTGGTTGAAGGCCACGCCCTGGCCGCCCACCACGTCCACCAGGCTTTTGCCGTCCAGCGGGGCGACCACGGCGGCGGCCACGTCGTGGTCGACGTCCTCGCTCGCGTTCCACTGCGGGGTGGTCAGCAGCTTGGTGGCGGCCCAGGTGCCGAACGGGCGGGCGCCCCTGTCGTAGCCGGGGACGAAGACCCAGTTGGTGTGGAAGGCGCCGTTCACCTTGACGCAGTGGCCTGCGGTGATCACCACGCTCTTGTTCGCGCTGGTCACCGCCGAGCCCGAGCAGGAGGCGTTGCGGCCCTGGGTGGTGAAGAAGATCCGGCCGGTGGTCCTCACCACCGCCCCGCCACCGATCCAGGCGGCGCCACCGCTGCGGGCGGCCTGAAGCGCGCGAGCCACCGAGGAGGAGGCCGCCGCGGTCGGGGCCACCGCGGAGGGAGCCGCTGTGGAGGGAGCCGCCGCCGTGGACGGGGCTCTCACGTCGGCGGGTGACGACTCGGCGCCCTTGGCCGGGTTGGGCGGGTTCAGCGGCTCGGCCGCCTCCATCCTCGCCTCCGTCCAGTAGCGCACGACCTGCCGGCGCTCGCCGGCCGAGTCCGTGGCCGCGTGCTGGGCGGGCCTGGGCCGGGCCGCCGCCGACCCCCGAGCCGGAGCCTGAGCCTGAGCCTGCCCCCGGACCGGAGCCTGCCCCCGGACCGGAGCCTGCTCCCGGACCGGGACTGCAACCTGGCCACGGACCGAGCCCCGGACCAGGCCCCCGGCCGAGGGCTGAGCCGAGGCTCCCGCCGATGATCTGGGCGAGGCTCCGGCCGGGGGCTGGGCCTGCGCCGCGGTCGCGGGCAGCAGCGCGGCGGCGCTCCCCGCGGCGAGGGCGAGGGTGGAGAGCAGAGCGAGTCTGCGGTGCATTACGTACCTCCCGAAACCGGACGTGAGGTTGGAAGGTAGCCGCCGCAATATCCGAATTTCTCAAGATATGCGCATACCGATATAGTTATATTCCGGCACAAATACGGCCCATTCTCTGCCGTCACATGCGTAAACGAATTTCGGGACGTACCGCACCCCGTGCCCGGGCGCGTCCCGTACCGGGGACAATGGACAGGTGCACGCAGAGACCCACCGTCCCCCCGCAAGGTCCGTCGTCCTGCTCGGCTCCACCGGCTCCATCGGCACCCAGGCCCTCGACGTCGTCGCCGCCGACCCCGGCCGCTTCGAGGTCGTGGCGCTGGCCGCCGGCGGCGCCAAGGTCGACCTGCTCGCCCGGCAGGCGGCCGAGTTCGGCGTCGAGGCGGTGGCGGTGGCCGACCCCGCGGCGGTGCCCGCGCTGAAGGAGGCGCTGGCCGGGCACGGCGTCCGGCCCAAGGTCCTGGCCGGTCCCGAGGGCGTCGCCGAGGCGGCGGCCTGGCGCTGCGACACCGTGCTCAACGGCATCACCGGCGCGCTCGGCCTCACCTCCACGCTGGTGGCGCTGGAGGCGGGCCGCACCCTCGCCCTCGCCAACAAGGAGTCTTTGATCATCGGCGGCCCGCTGGTCAAGCGGCTGGCCGCGCCCGGCCAGATCCTGCCCGTCGACTCCGAGCACTCGGCGCTCCAGCAGTGCCTGTGGGCGGCGGGGCCCGGCGCGTACGACCCCGCGAGCGTCCGCCGCCTCGTCGTCACCGCCAGCGGCGGCCCGTTCCGCGGGCGGCGGCGCGAGGAGCTGACCGAGGTCACGCCCGAGATGGCGCTGGCCCACCCCACCTGGTCGATGGGTCCCGTCATCACCGTCAACTCCGCCACCCTGGTCAACAAGGGGCTGGAGGTCATCGAGGCGCACCTGCTGTTCGACCTGGGTTTCGACCGCATCGACGTGGTGGTCCACCCCCAGTCGATCATCCACTCCATGGTCGAGTACGTGGACGGCTCCACCATGGCCCAGGCCAGCCCGCCCGACATGCGCCTGCCGATCGCGCTCGCGCTCGGCCATCCGCACCGCGTCCCCGGCGCGGCCCGCGGCGTCGACTGGACCAAGGCCCACACCTGGACCTTCGAGCCCCTCGACGACGTGGCGTTCCCGTCGGTCGCCCTGGCCAGGCACGTCGGCACCGAGGGCGGCACCGCGCCCGCCGTCTACAACGCCGCCAACGAGGTGTGCGTGGAGGCGTTCCTGGGGGGCAGGCTGCCGTTCCTGGCCATCGTCGACACGGTCGCCAAGGTGGTGGAGGAGCACCAGGTCACCGCGGCCGAGTCCGTCGACGAGGTGCTCGCCGCCGACGCCTGGGCCCGCGCCCGTGCGGCCGAACTCACGGCGGGGCAGTCCCGCTAGCTACATAAACTTGAACTCGTCGCCACAGTAAGGGTTGAAATGTCTTCCGTAGCTCTCGGCATCCCGTCGGTCCGTCCCAAGCCGCTCGCCGAACGCCGCCACTCCCGCCAGATCATGGTGGGCAACGTGCCCGTGGGCGGTGACGCGCCGGTCTCGGTGCAGTCGATGACGACCACGGTGACCGCCGACGTCAACTCCACCCTGCAGCAGATCGCCGAGCTGACCGCGTCCGGCTGCCAGATCGTACGCGTGGCCGTGCCGTCCCAGGACGACGCCGAAGCGCTGCCCATCATCGCGAAGAAGTCGCAGATCCCGGTGATCGCCGACATCCATTTCCAGCCGAAGTACGTCTTCGCCGCCATCGAGGCGGGCTGCGCGGCCGTCCGGGTCAACCCGGGCAACATCAAGAAGTTCGACGACAAGGTGAGCGAGATCGCCAAGGCCGCCGCCGACCACGGCGTGCCGATCCGCATCGGCGTCAACGCCGGCTCCCTCGACCCCCGCCTGCTGCAGAAGTACGGCAAGGCCACCCCCGAGGCGCTGGTCGAGTCCGCCCTGTGGGAGTGCTCGCTGTTCGAGGAGCACGGCTTCCGCGACATCAAGATCTCGGTCAAGCACAACGACCCGGTCGTCATGATCAACGCCTACCGCCTGCTCGCCGCCAAGTGCGACTACCCGCTGCACCTGGGCGTGACCGAGGCGGGCCCGGCCTTCCAGGGCACGATCAAGTCCGCGGTCGCCTTCGGCGCCCTGCTCGCCGAGGGCATCGGCGACACCATCCGCGTCTCGCTGTCCGCCCCTCCGGTCGAGGAGGTCAAGGTCGGCGCCCAGATCCTGGAGTCGCTGGGCCTGCGCGAGCGCGGCCTGGAGATCGTCTCCTGCCCGTCCTGCGGGCGGGCCCAGGTCGACGTCTACACCCTGGCCGACCAGGTGCAGGCCGGCCTTGAGGGCCTGAAGGTGCCGCTGCGGGTGGCCGTGATGGGCTGCGTCGTCAACGGCCCCGGCGAGGCCCGCGAGGCCGACCTCGGCGTCGCCTCGGGCAACGGCAAGGGCCAGATCTTCGTCAAGGGCGAGGTCATCAAGACCGTCCCCGAGTCGCAGATCGTGGAGACGCTGATCGAGGAGGCGCTGCGCCTGGCCGAGGAGATGGGCGTCGAGATCGACCTCGACGACGACTCCCCCACCACCTCGGGCCCGGTCGTCACGGTCGGCTGACCGGCCCGCCGCGAGGTCGGGTCTGTCATCGAGGGAGGGCGCGAGTGCGCCCTCCTCTACGGACGCCCGGGTCGGCCCGGATGTCAGCCAGCCTGCTGCTCCAGCTTCCGCGTCAAACCTTCGTTGAATCGCTGGTCCCCTTGATCATCGAACGCGACGTCACGATTAAGATTCGGCCGACGCCAGCCGCGACCTCGACGTCCGCCTCCTGGTACGCGCCGAGGAAGCGGGCCACGGCCTGTACGGGCAGCGATCACCTCAGTCCGTCCTGCGCCTCCTGGCCGAGGCCGAGGAAGCGCGAACAGGATGACCGACCTCGCCGATCGAGGCGTGCGCGGCGACACACAGGGCTTCTGGACGCCGAGTTAGGTCTACTTCGCCCAGAGCTGGGTGTACGCCGCCATGGGCAGGGAGGATGCAGCGGCACGAGCCCGCGAGGAACTGCTCCGCCGGTCGCGCGACTATGTGTACGCGACCAACATCCAACTGCACGAGGCTTGGGCCGCCATCGCCAGAGGCGGAGTGGAGCAAGGGGCGACGGAGACCGCCAGGATGGTCCTGCACGCGGTGCCCGTCGAACAGCAATCGCGTCCAGCGGTGGGCGAGTTGCGGGCGACCCTGGCCTGAGCGGCGAGCCGGGGTCAACCGGGAGGCGGGCCGTTTTCGCCTGAGAAAGCGTCAGGTGCCCGAGCTGGAAAGCACCTCCATGACACAGATCCTGGTGGACGGAGCCCACACCGTCCTGTTCGGCGACATCGTCCAGGCGGAGCCGCGTACACCTCGCCGTTCGCGGTGCGGTCAAGGGACGGATATCTGCCAGTGTCCAGCTGCGGCCATCCGACGGCGACGGTGGTCAGGGAGGGCTGACCGGCCGGTCCGTCCCGAGTGGGCCGGGCGCAGCCCCCGACGAGTCGAGCACCTCGTGGAGACGTGCCGCGAAGGCGCGCGGCCGGAACACACCCGCGTTGTGGCCGCCGGGAAACTCCACGTACGAGACACCGAGCTCCTCCGCGAGCAGGCGGCCGCATCGGTGCGCCCAGATGTGCGCGGAGGCATCACCGACAGCGGGCAGGATGCGGGTGGACGCCGCTTTGAGCGCGGACAGATCCAGCAGATGACGGCGGACCGCCGGCGCGTCGTGGGTCAGGAAGAACTCCAGATTGGGCAGACGCTCCGGCCCAGGCGGCGTCGCCGCGACGTCGGGTTCACGGTCGGCCGGGTCGATGGCCGCGAGAGCCGCGAACGTCCGCAGGGCGGCGAGAGCGCCTTGTGCCCGGTGGACGTCCTCGACCTCTTGCTGCTCCTGTCTGGCGCGGCTGCGCTCCGGCTCAGGAAGCAACTGCGTCGCGGGAGGCTCGTGCGCGACCAGGACGCTGACCTGCTCGGGGTGGCGGGACACCAGTTCGAGGCAGATCAGCGCGCCGATGCTGCTGCCGTAGACGTAGGCGGGCTCGGTGGTGATCGCGGCGAGCAGGTGGTGCAGGTCATCGGCATGGGTGGTGACGGTCGGAGGGTCGCTGGGGTCGTCGAGGGTGCTGGCGGACAGGCCACGGCGGTCGTAGGTGAGGACCGTGTACCTGTCGGCGAGCTGGGCGGCCAGGTCGTCACTGGCGGCGGCATCTCCGTCCCCGCCCGCGACCAGGAGGAGCAGCGGACCGGTGCCGCGCAGAAGGTAGCGCAGTCGCGCTCCGGGGACGTGCAGATTTTTCGAGATCATCATCGGTGCCCTTCATCCGTGATGCATCGACTCAGAGATACATCAGGAAATAGATGTATCAGATTACAGATACATCTGTCGATTGGTGCATCATGGACGTCATGAACGGGCTCGAACTGTTCCTGCTGGGACACAAGTTGATCCGGATCGGTCAGGACGCCATTCCCCGGTCGGGCTTCCACGCGCTGCCGGCCAGTGCCCGCACGATCCTCGTCGACGTCTTCGAGCACTCCGGCAGTTCCATCGGCGAGATCACCGATCGCACCGGCTTCCCGCAGAGCCTGGTGTCGGCGACGGTCGCCAAGTTCCGCGACACCGGTGTGATGGTCACCGAGCCGGACCCCACCGACCGGCGGCGCACTCTGGTACGCCCCGCGCCGGGCATGCGTGAGCAAGGACAGCGGCAGGCCGACGCGGCGACGCTGGACGGCGTCCTGGCCAGGGCATTGGGCGTCGAGCCTGCGGAGGTCACAGAGATCATCGCCACGCTGGAGTCCCTGGCGCACCGACTGTCCAAGTCAGAGGCCGGAAGGGATCTCTGAGGATGCTCGCCTTGGCGGCCATCTCGTCCTCGTGGCCCCGGGGCGGCTCCGCCAGGGGGTTCAGCCGGTCCACGGCTCGCAGGAGGCGCACCTCGTCACGGCGGTGCCGGCTGACGAGGTTGGTCGCGAGGCCGTACAGCCAGGGGCGGGCGCTGCGATGACTCAGGTCGAAGCGGCGGCGCCGGCGGAAGGCCAGGGCGAACGTCTCGGCGGCGACGTCGTCGGCCGCGTGCGGGCCGAGCCGCCGGGAGACGTACCGATGGATCTCCGCGTAGTGGGCGTCGAAAACGGCGCCGAAACACTCGGGCTCGTCCCAGGACCGCTCGATCCACACGGCGTCGTCCTGCGGCGGTGCATCCGGAGGAGCGGTCAGGTAGGGCTCATGCATGCGAAAGCCTTGCGGCGGTGGGGACAGTCCGCTGTCGCCTTCCCCTGAATTCCGCCGAGCCGGGGCTACCTGGGAGGTAATCGACGGCTTGACCTCAGAGGTGGGAAGGTCGGGGCATGAGCGAGAAGAGCACCCGTGAGGTCGTGGAAGAGCTGCTGCGCAGGATGGCCGAGGGCGATCACGAGCGCGTCGCCGCGTTGTTCGCCGAGCCGGTCGACTGGCGGCTCGACTGGCCGGACGAGGGGCACCCGGCGGTGCCGTGGATCCGGCCCCGCCGGACCAGGGCGGACGTCGCGGACCACTTCCGGGCCCTGGAGGCGCATCACGTGCCCGAGCTGAACGGCACGTCCGTGGCGCAGATCCTGGTGGACGGGGCCGACGCCGTCGTGTTCGGCGACATCGTCCAGACGGTGCGGGGAGAGGGCGGGGTCGCGTACACCTCGCCGTTCGCGTTGCGGCTGACGGTCGAGGGCGGGTTCATCACCCGCTACCACATTTATGAGGACAGCCTGACGGTGGCGCGCGCCCTCAGCTCTCAGGGGTGAGGGCACGCGCCATGGCTGGCGGGGAGATCAGAGGGACAGGCCGGTGAGGACCATGACCTTCTCGTACGTGTAGTCCTCCATCGCCGAGTGCAGCCCCTCGCGGCCGATCCCGGAGTCCTTGACGCCGCCGTACGGCATCTGGTCGGCCCGGTAGGAGGGCACGTCGCCGATGATGACGCCGCCCACCTCCAGCTCGCGGTTCGCGCGGAAGGCGGCGTCCAGGGAGCGGGTGAAGACGCCGGCCTGCAGTCCGTACTTCGAGTCGTTGACCATCGCGTACGCCTCGTCGATCGAGGCGGCCGGCTGCAGGATCAGCACCGGGCCGAAGACCTCCTCGCAGGCGACCTTGGCGTCGTGCGGCACGTCGGCGAGCACGGTCGGCGCGATCGTGGCGCCGTCGCGGGTGCCGCCGGCCAGCAGGCGGGCACCGCCGGCCACGGCCTCCTGGACCCACTGCTCGACCCGCTCGGCGGCGGCCTCCGACACCAGCGGCCCCACCTGGGTCTTCTCGTCGGCCGGGTCGCCGGTGACGAGGGCTTCCACGGCGGGCAGCAGACGCTCGACGAAGGCGTCGTACACCGGCTGCTCGACGATCACCCGCTGGACGGCGATGCAGCTCTGCCCGGCCTGGTAGTTGGAGAAGAGGGCGACGCGCTGGGCGGCCCAGTCGAGGTCGGCGTCGGCGAGGACGACGGCCGCCGCGTTGCCGCCCAGCTCCAGCGTCACGTGCTTGCGCGGCACCTGGTCGGCGATGGCGTAGCCGACGGGCGCGGAGCCGGTGAACGACACGACCGGCAGGCGCGGGTCGGCGACGAGGACGGCGGCGCGCTCGTTCGGCAGGGGCAGCACCGAGAACATGCCCGCGGGCAGGTCGGTCTCGGCCAGGATCTCGCCGAGCACCAGCGCCGACAGCGGGGTGGCGGGCGCGGGCTTGACTATGACCGGCGCGCCGACGGCGAGGGCCGGGGCCACCTTGTGCGCGACGAGGTTCAGCGGGAAGTTGAACGGGGTGATCGCCAGCACGGGGCCCTTCGGCACCCGCGACACGTACGCCAGGCGCCCGGCCGCGGCCGGCTCGGTGTCGAGCCGCTGGACCTCGCCCGACCAGCGGCGGGCCTCCTCGGCGGCGAAGCGGAACGTGGCGACGGCCCGCGAGACCTCGCCGCGCGCCCAGAAGATGGGCTTGCCGTTCTCGGCGGAGATGAGCTGGGCGATCTCGTCGGCCCGCTCGGCCAGCCGGCGCGAGACGTGGGCCAGGGCCTCGGCCCGTACGTGCACGGGCAGGGCGGCGGCCTCCTTCGCGACCGCGTGGGCGCCCGCGACGGCCTCTTCCACCTGGGCGTCGGTGGGCACGGAGTGCCGGCCGACCTCCCGGCCGTCGTGGGGGTTGGTCACAGTGAGCTCGGAGTCCCCGGTCGCCGGGCTGCCGTTCAGCCAGAAGCTACGCACGTCCATACGGGAACGTTATGTCACGCTCGGGACCGGGGATTTACACCACGTTGCACAAGAGCCTCGTGACCGCTCACCGTTAAGTACAAGCCCCTCTGTATACCCAGGATGTAACAGAAGTAGACCTAATTCGGGATGTTTACCGTGGGAAGGGGTTTGAGGGAACTCGCCCTTGGCTAAGTCATCGAGTGCGGGTCTCCAGCGCGGCGGGCCCCCGATCAGAAAGGCGTGGGCCCCGTGACCGAGCAGCGTGAGGTCACCAGGACGACAAAGTCCTCGGCCGCCGGGGAGGTGGCCTCATGACCTCAGCGCCCATGGGGCTACAGGGCGCCTATCTCCTGGGAGAGCGCGCCGGCCATGACGAACTGCGTTCCCGCCTGCTCGACGTGGCGGTCAACCTGCTGGAGACGGACGGGCCCGAGAGCCTGACGATGCGCCGCATCGCCGCCGAGGCGGGCTGCACGACGACGGTCATCTACACGATGTTCGGCAACCGGGAGGGCCTGGCGGAGGCGCTCTATCTGGAGGGGTTCGAGCGCTTCCGCCGTTTTCTTGAGTCCGTGCCGCAGCGGCGCGACCCGCTGGAGCACCTCACCGCCCTCGGGCCGGCCTACCGGGAGGCGTGCCTGGCCGAGCCGGGCTACTACAGCCTGATGTTCGAGCGGGCCATCCCCGGCTTCGAGCCGAGCGAGCGCGCCCGTACGCTGGCGCGGGCCGCGCTCAACATCCTCGACCGGGTGATCGCCGACTGCATCTCGGCCGGTTATCTCGCGCCGACCCAGCCGCGCAAGGTCGCCGACGCGCTGTGGGCCGCCGCCCAGGGGGCGATCAGCCTGGAGCGGGCCGGGCACCTGCGCGACGGCAGCACGTACGAGACCGTGACCATGGCCGTCATCAGCTGCTACCGGCCGCGCAAGAAGTAACCGGATAACGGCGGGCCGCCTCCAGGGCGAGCCACAGCTCCGCGCGCACTCCCGGATCGTCGAGGTCGCGGCCCAGCAGGTCGCCGACCCGGCGCATGCGGTAGCGCAGGGTGTGCCGGTGGATGCCGAGACGCTGGGCGGCGGCGTCCCAGTGGCCGTTGCTCTCCAGGTACGCGCGCAGCGACTCGACCAGGTCGGCCCGGGACCCGTACGCGGTCAGCGGCGCCAGCAGCGCGGTCGCGAACGCCTGGGCCGTGGCCTGGTCCAGCAGCCCCAGCAGGCCCTGCCCGGCCAGCTCCCCGAACCGCACCACCCGAGGGCCGGTCGAGACCAGGGCGGCGGCGAGGGCGCGCCTGGCCTGGTCGAGGGCGGTGGACAGGGACGCCGGGTCGTACGTGGCGGGCAGGCTGACGCCGACGGGCGTGTCCGCCTCCCCCGCCACCTCCTCCACCAGCGCCTCCGGCACGAACGCGAACACCACGTCACCGGCGTGGGGCTCGGGGGCCGCGAACACCCGGGTCTCCAGCACGTCGAGGGCGTCGGCCCGCGCGGCGAGCACCGCGAGCGGCGGCTCGGGCAGCCGCCCGCCGAGAGCGGCCAGCACGTCACGCGCCTGCTGCCCGGCCCCGGACAGCAGCAGGTCCAGAGCCGCCGACCGGACGCGGCGCTCGGCCGCCGCCTGGGTGCGTCCCTGCTCCATGGCGAGCGTGAGGAGCGAGCCCGCGGCGTTGATCACCGTGTGGGTGACCGGAGAGAACGCCTCCCTGGCCCCCACGGCGAAGAACCCGCGTGGCCGCGCCCCGCCGCCGCCCAGCGGCTGTACCACGATGTGCTCCCCCGGCCCCGACAGCGCCAGGCTGGCCGGCCATCGCCCCCGGCCGCCCTCCCTCTGCCGCTCCTCCCCCGGCCCGGCAGGCAAGGGCCGTCCCCCGCCGGTGAGGAGCCGGCCGAGCTCGGCCGTGACCCCGTCCGTACGGGCCCCGCGGGTGGCGTGGCGCACCGCTCCGGTCTCGTCGAGCAGCGCCGCCCATCCGCCGACCTCCTTGGCCAGCCGGTCGATGACCGCGTGCATGCCCTCGGGCCGCAGCGCCGCCCGGGTGAGCCGCCCCTGCGCGGCGAAGGCCCGGGTGATCTCTTCGTACTGCTCGGCGGCCAGCAGCTCGCTGACGGCCTTGCCGATGGCGATGAACGGCGTCTCGCGCGGCACCTCCAGCAGCGGCAGCCCCGCCCGCCCGGCCGCGTCGACGAGGGCCGGGGGCACCTCGGCGTGGGAGACCCCGACGCCGAAGCCGAGCCCGGCCACGCCCCGCGCCACGAGCCGCCCGACATATCCGGCCAGGTCGCCTTCCAGCCGCAGCCCGGTGGTGAGCAGCAGCTCGTCCCCCTCCAGGTAGGGCGTGGGGTCGGCCAGCTCGCTCACCGCAACCCAGCGCACCACGGTGTCCGCCGGCAGCCCTCCGGCCAGCGGCCGCAGGCCCATCCGGCGCACGACGGTCTGCAGCGTAGGCGGCATACGGGTTGATCCGTTCGGGTTTTGTCCATTCCGGCGAAGACGAGCACCCCCAGTGTGCCATATCGACGTATCGGCGCAGGTAGAAGGCCACCGTAGCGTCGAAGCCATGAGCATTCCGCAGGAGCGGCGCGTCGTCACCGCGATCCCCGGCCCCAAGTCCCAGGAGCTGCTGGCCCGCAAGCAGGCGGCCGTCCCCGCCGGCATCGGCACCACGCTGCCGGTCTTCGTCACCCGCGCCGGCGGCGGCGTCGTGGAGGACGCCGACGGCAACTCGCTGATCGACTTCGGCTCCGGCATCGCCGTCACGAACGTCGGCAACGCCGCGCCCAAGGTCGTCGAGCGGGTCCAGAAGCAGGTGGCGGACTTCACCCACACCTGTTTCATGGTGACCCCGTACGAGTCGTACGTGCGGGTCTGCGAGAAGCTGAACGAGCTCACCCCGGGCGACCACGAGAAGCGCACCTTCCTCGTCAACTCGGGCGCCGAGGCCGTCGAGAACGCCGTGAAGGTCGCCCGGCACGCCACCGGCCGCCAGGCGGTCGTCGTCTTCGAGCACGGCTACCACGGCCGCACGCTGCTGACGATGACGCTGACCGCCAAGAACATGCCCTACAAGCACCGGTTCGGCCCGTTCGCGCCGGAGGTGTACCGGGTGCCGCTGGCGTACCCGTACCGGTGGCCGACCGGCCCGGACAACTGCGCCGAGGAGGCCGCGGCGCAGGCCATCGACTCCATCACCAAGCAGATCGGCGCCGAGAACGTGGCCGCCGTGGTGATCGAGCCGATCGCCGGCGAGGGCGGCTTCATCGTGCCGGCCAGGGGCTTCCTGCCGCGCATCGCGGAGTTCTGCAGGGACAACGGCATCGTGTTCGTGGCCGACGAGGTGCAGACCGGCTTCGCCCGCACCGGCACCCTGTTCGCCTGCGAGGACGAGGGCGTCGTGCCCGACATCATCGCCACCGCCAAGGGCATCGCGGGCGGCCTGCCGCTGGCCGCCGTGACCGGCCGCGCGGAGCTGATGGACGCGGTGCACGTGGGCGGGCTCGGCGGCACGTACGGCGGCAACCCCCTGGCCTGCGAGGCCGCCCTGGGCGTGCTGGAGACCATCGAGGAGGAGGACCTCGTCGCGAAGGCCCGCCGCATCGGCGAGATCATGCTCCCGCGCCTGGAGGCGATGAAGGAGCGCTTCGACGTGATCGGCGACGTGCGCGGCCGGGGCGCGATGATCGCGATCGAGCTGGTCGAGCCCGGCACCAAGGAGCCGAACCCCACCGCCGTCCAGGCCGTCGTCAAGCGCTGCCACGCCGAGGGCCTGCTGGTGCTGACCGCCGGCACGTACGGCAACGTGCTGCGCTTCCTGCCCCCTCTGGTGATCCCCGAGCACCTGCTCGACGAGGGCCTGGGGATCCTTGAGAAAGCCATCGCCGAACTGTAGATACCATTCGATATCGGGCATCCGGCTTGTGGCTGGATGCCCGATTTTGTTGGTGTAAAGCCGGTCAGGTGGGTAGAGAATTCACCCTGACTTGACGCTCAGCTGGACGCTCATGGCCACGGTCAGGGGTTATAACGGATCCGACGTACGGATGGGCGATGGCTGCTGGGAACGTGATGAACTGGGGTCCGACAAGAACGGCGCGGAGTATGTTGACGTTCGACCCTGAGGGCCTGAGCTGGGCTCAGCGCGAGGGTGACGTGTGCGTCGTCTGCCACAAGCGGTGGCCGCGTCCCCGGGTGCGCGTGGGCCGGCTCCCCGACGACTCGGCCGTGCTGGCCTGCACCGACTGCGCAGAGGCCCTCATGCCCGCGCCGCTCGCCACCGTGGTGGCCTTCCCCTCCCGCTGACCGGCCCTCCTGACCGGCCCTCCTGACCGGCCTTCCTGACCGGCCCTGCTTCCCGGCCCTATTTCGCGAGCTTGCGCCAACGCTCGGCCCAGGCGTCGTAGTCGGGGCACCCGCCGTCCTCCGCCCGGCAGTCCGCCGGCGGCCGCTCCGCGAAACGCACCCGCGACAGCCTCTTGGCGTCGCCCACCCCGTACATCTGGCAGATCTGCCTGGCCCGCCCCTTGCACGCCTTGTCGTTGGCGGGCGCGAGGCCCACCCACGCGGCCGCGTCGCGCTGCGCCTCCGGCGCGGCCATCCAGTTGAGCCAGCGGTAGGCGCAGGACGTGTCGGGGACGTTCGCGCCCAGCATCCAGGAGTCGACCCAGCCGGTCGTCTCGTCCGCCGGGACCGTCTTGACCTGCTTGCCGGCCTTCTGCAGCAGCGACCGGTAGTAAGGCGTGGCCTGCGCGTAGTCGAGCTCCCCCGTGGCGAAGCCCTTGACCAGGTCGAGCGGGTTGGACCAGTAGGTGCGCTCCTTCGCCCCCTCCAGCAGCTCCACGGCTGTGTCGAGCTGCTCCTCGGTGAGCGCGTAGGGGTCGTCCTGGCCGGCCGCCAGCGCGGCGTCGGCGATCGTCATCGGGCTGTCGCGGAGCGCGGCGCGCTCGGAGGTGAACACCTCCTTCAGCTCGCCCTTCACCCGGGCCGGGTCGTAGACGAACTCGTGGTAGCCCCACAGGTAGGGGACGCCGTAGACCTTGCCGGACACCGTCGTCATGTCGCGGAAGCGCTTGTCGAGGTCGCCGTAACCGCTGATCTTCGCGGGATCGACGGGCTGCACCTGCTTGGCCGTCACGAGGCCGGCGGCGAGCGCGGGGCCGGCCGAGACCAGGTCGTAGGGCCGGGCCCGGAGCTGGGCCATCATGTCCTCGGCGGTCTGCACGGTGTCGAGCTTGGCGATGCGGCAGCCGGTCTCCTTCTCGAAGTCGCCCACCCAGTTGAAGCGGGGGCTGACGCCGCCGTACTCGGCGAAGCCCCGGTAGGTGAGGATCTGCAGCGTGCCGTCGCTCTGCGTGACGGAGGCGGTGGGAGTGGGAGACGGGGACGGGGTCGCGCTCGCCGCGCCCGTGCCGGCCACCAGCGCCGCCGCGGCGAGCGCCAGCGCGTACGTACGTCGGCGATGCACGATGCCCCCTCTTGCCCGGGTCCCCTCGCCCCGGTGCCAAGGAGCTTACCGGGACCCGGGCCGGGGGCTCACTTGTTGGTGGGGAAGCCCAGGTTCACGCCCCCGTGGGAGGGGTCGAGCCAGCGGGAGGTGACCACCTTGCCGCGGGTGTAGAAGTGCACGCCCTCGGTGCCGTGCACGTGCGTGTCGCCGAACAGCGACGCCTTCCAGCCGCCGAAGCTGTAGAACGCCATCGGCACCGGGATCGGCACGTTGATGCCGACCATGCCGACCTCCACCTCGTTCTGGAAGCGCCGGGCGGCGCCGCCGTCGTTGGTGAAGATGGCCGTGCCGTTGCCGTACTCGCCGCCGTTGATGAGCTCCAGGCCCTCCTCGTACGAGCCCACGCGCACGATCGACAGCACCGGCCCGAAGATCTCCTCGGTGTGCGTGCGCGAGCCCGGCGGCACCCGGTCGAGGACCGTCGGCCCGAGCCAGAACCCCGGCGCGTCGGCCGCCGTGCCGCCCCCGAGGACCGCCGTGTGCCGGCCGTCCACGACCAGCTCCGCGCCCTCCTCGACGCCGAGGTCCAGGTAGGAGGCGACCTTGTCGCGGTGCTCGCGGGTGACCAGCGGTCCCATCTCGGACTTCGGGTCGTCGCCGGGGCCGAGGACGAGCCTGTCCACCCGTTCGGTGATCTTCTTGACCAGTTCGTCGCCGACCGGGTCCACGGCCAGCACGACGGAGATCGCCATGCACCGCTCACCCGCCGAGCCGAACCCGGCCGAGACCGCCGCGTCCGCCACCAGGTCGAGGTCGGCGTCGGGGAGCACCAGCATGTGGTTCTTGGCGCCGCCGAGCGCCTGCACCCGCTTGCCGTGGGCGGTGCCGGTCTCGTAGACGTAGCGGGCGATCGGGGTGGAGCCGACGAACGACACGGCGCGCACGTCGGGGTGCTCCAGCAGCCGGTCCACCGCCGTCTTGTCGCCCTGGACGACGCTGAACACGCCGTCGGGCAGCCCGGCCTCCTGCCACAGCCGCGCCATCAGCAGCGACGCCGACGGATCCTTCTCCGACGGCTTCAGCACGAAGGCGTTGCCGCAGGCGATGGCCAGCGGGAACATCCACATCGGCACCATGGCCGGGAAGTTGAACGGGGTGATCCCGGCCACCACGCCGAGCGGCTGACGGATCGAGTAGGAGTCGACCCGGGTCGAGACGCCCTCGCTGAAGCCGCCCTTGAGGAGGTGCGGGATGCCGCAGGCGAACTCGACGACCTCCAGGCCGCGGGCCACCTCGCCGAGCGCGTCGGAGTGCACCTTGCCGTGCTCGGCGGAGATCAGCGCGGCCAGCTCGTCACGGTGGGCGACCATCAGCTCGCGGAAGCGGAACAGCACCTGCGCGCGCTTGACCAGGGAGGCGTCCCGCCAGGCGGGGAAGGCCGCGACCGCCGCGGCGACGGCGGCATCCACGTCGGCGACGTCCGCCAGCGCGACGTGGCCGGACACCTCGCCGGTGGCCGGGTTGAACAGCTCGGCCGTACGGCCCGAGCCGCCTTCGGCCGGAGCGCCGTTGATCCAGTGGGTGACCGACTTCACTGCTGCGCCGCCTCCGCGTCGATGGTCTCCAGGGCGCCGACGATGATGCCGAGGCCCTCGACCGCCTCCTCCACCGTGAGGGTGAGGGGCGGGGCCATGCGGATGGCGGTGCCGTAGAGGCCGCCCTTGCCCGCCAGCAGGCCCGCCTTCTTGGTCTCCTCCATGAAGCGGGCCGCCTGGGCGGGGCTCTCCAGCTCGACGGCGAACATCAGGCCCTTGCCGCGTACGTCCTTGACGACGGACAGCCGCTTGGCGGCCTCCTTGAGCCCGTCGATGATGATGGCCCCGGTGCGCGCGGCGTTGGCCTGCAGGTCGTGGTCGAGCACGTAGTCGAGGGTGGCGTTGGCGGCGGCCATGGAGATCGGGTTGCCGCCGAAGGTGGACAGGCCCACGGCGTGCGGGCCGTCCATGAGGTCGCCCCGGGCCACGAGGCCGCCCACGGCGAAGCCGTTGCCGAGGCCCTTGGCGAAAGTGATCACGTCGGGCGTGACGCCGTGGTCCTGGATGCCGAAGAACGCGCTGCCGGTGCGGCCCCAGCCGGTCTGCACCTCGTCGGAGATGAACAGGATGCCCTGCTCGTCCAGCACCTCCTTGTACGCCGCGAACAGCCCGTCGGGCGCCATGGTGAACCCGCCCACGCCCTGGATCGGCTCGGCGATGAGCGCAGCCACATCGTTGGAGACGGCCGTGGCGAGGACGTGGCGCAGGTCGTCCACGCACGCGGCGATGTAGCCGGCGTCCGACAGACCCTTGAACTGGGTCAGGTGCCGGTCGGCGCCGTGCAGGAAGTGCACGTTGAGCGGGGAGAGGGAGTTGTTCTTCCAAGCGCGGTTGGAGGTGACGCTGACCGCGCCGAAGCTGCGGCCGTGGTAGCTCTGCCGCATGGCGAGCACCTGGTCGCTCTTGCGCGCGTACGTGGCCAGCAGCAGCGCCGTCTCGTTGGCCTCGGTGCCGGAGTTGGTGAAGAAGACCTTGGCGTCGGGGATGCCGGACAGCCGGGCGATCTTCTCGGCCAGCTCGATCTGGCCGCGGAGCAGGTAGACCGTGCTGGTGTGCACGACGCCGGTGGCGAGCTGACGCTCGACGGCCTCGCGCACCTCGGGCACGTCGTAGCCGATCATGTTGGTCAGGATGCCGGCGAAGAAGTCGAGGTAGCTCTTGCCGTCGGCGTCGACGACCCGGTTGCCTTTACCGCTGACGATCTCGATGGGCTCGTTGTAGTTGAGCGCCAGCCAGTTCGGCATCACTGCCCGGTGGCGCGCTAGTAGCTCCGACATGTTATCGAGTATCCCGTCCCGCTCCCCGTCCTCATACGTGCAATATGTCGGCTTACCGGAAAATCGGGTTACGAGCTGTAAACCGGCTCCTGGTCGGCGGCGGGCTTCGCCGGGCGCAGCACCGACACGGCGAGCAGCGCCGCGGCCACACAGAAGGCCGCGCCCACCCACGAGCCCAGGTGCATGGCGGAGGTGAAGGCCGCGTTCGCGGGCTCGACCAGGCCGGCGAGGTGCGCCCCGCCGATCGACTCCCTGGCCGCCTCCGGCAGGCCGGCGGGCATCTCGGCCGTGTAGCGCCCGGCCAGCACGCTGCCGAGGACCGCGATGCTGAGCGCCACGCCGACCTGCTGGACGGTGTCGTTGAGCGCCGACCCGACGCCCGCGTGCTCGATGGGGATGGCGTTCATCAGCGAGGCGTACGCCGACGGGCCGGCCAGCCCGCCGCCGACGCCCATGACGACCAGCCCGGCGAGCAGCCCGCCGTAGCCGGTGGTCAGGGCCATGACGACGAAGCCGCCCGCCATGAGCGCCAGCCCGGCGCCGACCAGCACCCGGTTGCTCACCCGCTGCCCGAGCGCCGCGCCCACGCCGTTGAAGACGGCGGCGGCCACGGCGTACGGCAGCATGGCGAGCCCGGCCTGGATCTCGGAGTAGCCCAGCACGAACTGCAGGTACTGGGTGAGCATCAGCATCACCGCGCCCGCGCCGAACGACATCAGCAGGATCGAGAACGACGCGCCGCCGAAGTTGCGGTCGGCGAACAGGTGCAGCGGCAGCATCGGCTGGTCCTGCCGGCGCTCCCACACCACGAAGGCGGCCAGCGCGAGCACCGCCACCGCGATGACGGGGATGTTCCACTCGCGCTCGATGATCACGTAGACGGCGGCGGTGAGGCCGGCGCTGGACAGCACGACGCCCAAGGGGTCGATCCGCCGCCTCTCGCTGCGGCTCTCGGGCATGAGCACGAGGGCGGCGACGACGGCGACGGCCGCGATCGGCACGTTCAGCAGGAAGATCGAGCCCCACCAGTAGTGCGCGAGCAGGAAGCCGCCGAGGGTCGGGCCCGACACCAGGCCGACCAGCGCCACGGCGCTCCAGGCGGCCATCGCCTTGCGCCGCTCGTCCTCGTCGAAGACGGTCAGCAGGATCGACAGCGTGGACGGCATGACGAGCGAGCCGCCGACGCCCATGAGCGCCCGCGCGGCGATGAGCTGCCAGGGCTCCGTCACCAGCACGGCCAGCAGCGAGGCGCCGCCGAAGAACACCAGGCCGATGATGAGCAGGCGGCGGCGGCCGTACCGGTCGGACAGGGCTCCCGAGGTGAGCAGGAGGCCGGCGTAGGCCAGCACGTACGCGTCGATGATCCATTGGATGTCCGACGGGGTGGCGCCCATCTCCTGGTTGAGCGAGGGGATCGCCAGGTTCAGCACGGTGTTGTCGACGACCAGGACCAGCAGGGCCAGGCACAGGACGACGAGAATCCACCAGCGGCGAGGGTCTCGTACAGTGTTCGAGGTCACTCGCACACTGTACGACAGTCCTCGTACACCGTGCGAGTGGATTTATCCTGGAGCCATGAGCAGGCAGTTCACCTCCGTCTGGACCCGTGAGCCGCGCAGCAAGCCCGCCGGCCCCGGGCGCAGCCGCGAGGAGATCGTCAAGGCTGCCATCGAACTGCTCGACGCCGAAGGGCTCACCGGGCTGAGCATGCGCAAGCTCGGCGCGAAGCTGATGTCCGGCGCCACCAGCATCTACTGGTACGTCGCCACCAAGGACGAGCTGCTGGAGCTGGCCTACGACGAGGTGTGGTCCGAGATCACCGTCCCCGACCCCGACGAGACGCACTGGCGCGAGGTCGCCTCCGTCCTGGCCCACAGCATGCGCCGGGCGATGCTCAACCACCCCTGGTCGGCCGACCTCCTCGGCCGCCTGCCCGCGCTCGGCCCGAACGCGATGAACGTCAGTGAGCGCATGCGCCGCGCGTTCCGGCTGGCCGGGTTCGCCGGCGCCGACATCGACTTCGCCGGCAGCACGCTCACCGCCTACATCTTCGGCATGACCATCCCGGAGATCGCCTGGGAGACCACGGTGGAGGGCGTCTGGGACACCACCGCGGCGCAGGCCGCGCTCGCGAAGGTCGCCGACGGGCACCCCGAGCTCATGCGCGCGATCGAGACCGCCGCCCCCGAGGACCCGCGGGTCATGCGCGCGATGGCCTTCGACTTCGGCCTGGTGTCGGTGCTCGACGGCCTTGAGCGACGGCTGACGGCGTAGCAGGATCCCGGACATGAGCGATTTCCGCGCCGCCCGCGACCTCCTGCTGAACGCCGACCCCGCCACCGCCCGCCGCGACTTCCGCTGGCCGGAGCTGACGGAGTTCAACTGGGCGCTCGACTGGTTCGACGGGGTGCTCGCCGCCGAGACCCCCGACGCCGTGGCGCTCAAGATCGTCGGCGACCACCCGGCCCGCTACACCTTCGCCGAGCTGTCGGCCCGCTCCGGCCAGGTCGCGACCTGGCTGCGCCGCCAGGGCGTGCGCCGCGGCGACCGCGTCCTGCTCATGCTGGGCAACCAGCCCGAGCTGTGGGAGGCGCTGCTGGCCGCGATGAAGCTGGGCGCGGTCGTCATCCCCGCCACCACGCTGCTCACGGCCAAGGACGTCGCCGAGCGGGTCGAGCGCGGCGGCGTCGCCCACGTGATCGCCAACGCCGAGGACGCGGGGAAGTTCGGGCCGGGCGAGTTCACCAGGATCGCCGTCGGCGACGCCTACAACTGGCTGCCCTTCCACGAGGCGTACGACACCCCGCCCGGCTTCGAGCCCGACGGGCCCACCAGGGCCGGCGACCCGCTGCTGCTCTACTTCACCTCCGGCACCACCTCCCAGCCGAAGCTGGTCGAGCACACGCACGCCTCCTACCCCGCGGGCCACCTGTCCACGATGCACTGGATCGGCGTCCGCCCCGGCGAGGTGCACCTCAACGTCTCCTCGCCCGGCTGGGCCAAGCACGCCTGGAGCAACGTCTTCGCGCCGTGGAACGCCGGCGCCACCGTGCTGGTCCACGACTACCGCCGCTTCTCCGCCCCGGCGCTGCTCGAAGTGCTGCGGGACGAGCGCGTGAGCACATTCTGCGCCCCGCCGACCGTGTGGCGGATGCTCATCCAGGAGGACCTCACCGCCTGGAAGCTGCCGCTGCGCGCCGCCGTGGCCGCCGGCGAGCCGCTCAACCCGGAGATCATCGACCAGGTCCGCAAGGCGTGGGGCATCACCATCCGCGACGGCTACGGCCAGACCGAGACCACCGCGCAGATCGGCAACCCGCCCGGCGAGCCGGTCAAGCCGGGCTCGATGGGCCGCCCGCTGCCCGGCTACGAGATCGCGCTGCTCGACCCGCACACCGGCGAGGAGGGCGACGACGGCGAGATCTGCCTCCCCCTCGACGG
The DNA here is from genome assembly GCF_036289125.1 of Nonomuraea sp. LP-02. NCBI lineage: Bacteria > Bacillati > Actinomycetota > Actinomycetes > Streptosporangiales > Streptosporangiaceae > Nonomuraea > Nonomuraea sp. LP-02. The sequence continues at coordinate 4,476,181 of NZ_JAXCLK010000001.1, forward strand.
CCGCCGGCCGCTCGGCCTCATGGCCGGCTACGTGGGCGGCCCCTTGGACGGCCCCTTGGACGGCTCCGCCGAGGCGATGCGCGACGGCTACTACCACACGGGCGACGTCGCCACCCGCGACGCCGACGGCTACATCACGTACGTCGGTCGCACCGACGACGTCTTCAAGGCCTCCGACTACCGCATCTCGCCGTTCGAGCTGGAGAGCGTGCTGCTGGAGCACGAGGGGGTGGCCGAGGCCGCCGTGGTGCCCGCCCCCGACCCGGTGCGCCTGGCGGTGCCCAAGGCGTACGTCACGCCGGCCCCCGGGTTCGAGCCCGGCGAGGAGCTGGCGCGGTCGATCTTCGAGCACTGCCGGCGGGGGCTGGCCCCGTACAAACGGGTGCGGCGGCTGGAGTTCGGCGAGCTGCCCAAGACCATCTCCGGCAAGATCCGCCGGGTCGAGCTCCGGGTACGCGAGCCCCGCGGGGAATTCCGTGAGGACGACCTCGGCTCCTGACAGAGCGTAAAGCGACGTATTCCCGTTCTTACAGATCGATCGGCTAGGCTCTGCCCCGTGCTCCCCACCATCGCCGACGTCCTCGAACTCGAAACCGTGCGCCGGGGCGGCCCGCGCGTGGTCGCGGGCGCCGACCGGCTCGACACGCGGGTGCGGTGGGTGCACGTCGGCGAGATCGCCGAGATCGCCGGCCTGCTGCGCGGCGGCGAGCTGGTGCTGACCACCGGCGTCGCGCTGCCCGACGACCCCGAAAAGCTGGCCGACTACATCGGCGCGCTGGCCGACGTCGGCGCCTCCGGGCTGGTCGTGGAGCTCGGCCGCCGGTTCGTGGGCGAGCTGCCGCGGGCGGTGCTCAAGTCCGCCGAGGAGCACGGGCTGCCGGTCATCGTGCTGACCAGGGAGACCCCGTTCGTCCAGATCACCGAGTCGGTGCACGCCCGGATCATCGACATCCAGCTTGAGGAGCTACGAGCCTCCGAGCAGCTCCACGAGGTCTTCACCGAGCTGTCCGTCGAGGGCGCCTCGCCGACGGAGGTCCTCGCCCAGGTGGCCAGGCTGGCCGGCCGCCCGGTGCTGCTGGAGAACCTCGCCCACCAGGTGCTGGCCTGCGAGTCCGCCGGGCGCGACGCGGGCATCCTGCTGGCCGGCTGGGAGACCCGGTCGCGGGCGGTGGCGCCGGCCGGGCGGACGGCCTACGACCCGGCCTCCGGCTGGCTCGTCACCACCGTCGGGGCGCGCGGCCAGGACTGGGGCAGGCTCATCCTGGTCTGCGACGCCCCGCCGTCGCCGCGCGACCTGGTGCTGGCCGAACGCGCCGCCACCACGCTCGCCCTCGGCCGCCTGCTCGAACGCCACCAGGAGTCGCTGGAGCGCCAGGCCCACGGCACGATCATCACCGGCATCCTCACCCACGCCTACGCCGACCCCGACGAGGCCGCCGCCCGCGCCCGCGCCGTCGGCGTGCCGCTGACCGGGCGCAAGCTGGTCAGCGTCGTCATCAGGCCGACCGACCCGGCCGACCAGGCGCTCGACGGCCAGGCCCAGCTCGGCGAGCTGGCCGAGGCCACCGCCGGGGCCTGCAGGGACGCCCGGCTGCCCGCCCTCGTCGGCGCGCTGGACCAGGAGCGGGTGGGCGTCCTGCTGCCGCTGCCGCCGCGCACGCAGGCCGAGGCCGCGCTGACCACCCTCGCCGACCGGCTGCGCATGCTGTGGCCGCCCGGCGCGGCGTTCGTGCTCGCCGCCGGGTCCGTGGTGGAGTCCATCCGCGACGTACGCCGCAGCTTCCTGGAGGCCGAGCAGGTCGCCGACGTGGCCGTCCGCCAGCCGGACGGCCGGGCCTTCTACCGCCTGCCCGACCTGCGCCTGCGCGGGCTGCTCCACCTGCTGCGCGACGACGCGCGGCTGCAGACGTTCGCCGAACGGGAGCTGGGGCCGCTGCTCGCGCACGACGCCCAGCGCGGCGGCGACCTCACCCGCATCCTGCGCGTCTACCTCGACTCGGGGCGCAACAAGGCGGTCGCCGCGCAGAAGGCGCACCTGTCCAGGCCCGCCTTCTACGACCGGCTGCGCCGGCTCGAACGCATCCTCGACACCGACCTCGACGACGTCGAGTCGTGCCTGTCGCTGCACGTCGCGATCCTCGCCCTGGAGTCCTTCCGCCGCGACAGCCGCACCTGAGGCCCGTCTCAGCGCCCGTCTCAGCGCCCGTGTCAGCACGGCGACGGCCCCGTGTCAGCGCGCCCCGCGATGGTGAATGCCAAGAACACGGCAAGATCCTGAAGGAGCGCACATCATGTCCAACACCCTCACCGGCCAGGACCGTCCGGAGCTGCGGCAGACCATCCAGGAGATCGTCGACTCCGGCATCGTCGGGCTGCAGCTGCGCGTGCACGACGAGCGGGGCGAGTGGACCGGCAGCGCCGGCGTACGCAAGCTGGGCGAGAGCGAGAGGCCGTCGACGGACGGGCGCTTCCGCATCGGCAGCACCACCAAGACCTTCGTCGCGGCAACGGTGCTGCGACTGGTGGCCGAGGGCAGGGTCGGGCTGGACGCCCCGGCGGACGACCACCTGCCCGAGTTCGGCCTGGACCGGCGGATCACGGCGCGGATGCTGCTGCAGCACACCAGCGGCGTGTTCAACTTCACCGGCGAGTACTACGACGACGGAACCTTCGCGCCGGGCATCCCCTGGTCGGGCCAGGAGTGGGTGGACAACCGCCTCAAGACCTACCAGCCGGAAGAGCTCGTACGGCTGGCGCTGTCCAAGCCGGCCCGGTTCGAGCCGGGCGCCGACTGGAGCTACTCCAACACCAACTACGTGCTGGCCAGGCTGCTGATCGAGAAGGTCACCGGCCGCTCGTTCGCCGAGGAGCTGCAGCGGCTGATCCTCGGGCCGCTCGGGATGACGGAGACCGTGGCGCCGGGCACCGGCACGGAGATCCCCGGGCCGCACGCCCACAGCTACTACCGGTACGACGACGCGGGCCAGGAGAAGACGGTCGACGTCACCCGCCAGAACCCCTCCTGGATCTCCGCCGGCGGCGACATGATCTCCACCACCCTGGATCTGCACACGTTCTTCTCCGCGCTGATGGGCGGCAGGCTCCTCCCGGCCCCGCTCCTGGCCGAGATGCGCCGGCCGGACCCGAAGATCGGCTACGGCCTGGGGGTGTTCGCGCAGGAGACGGAGTGCGGCGGCACGATCTTCCACCACAACGGCGGCATGGCGGGCTCGGCGGCGCTCATGTACAGCACGCCCGACGGCCGCACGACCATGACCGCCGGGCTGACCTACGTGGACGACGCCGCGCTGTCCCTGGCGCAGACGTTCCAGAAGGCGACGCAGCGGCTCGTCAACGAGGTGTTCTGCGACCGGAGCGGCCAGGCCGACGACGCCGGACCGGTTCGGTAACGGCGGGAGGGCACCTTCAGAAGCCCATGGCGTCGCGTACCTCGCGCAGGGTGTCCGCGGCCCGCTCGCGGGCCCGCGCGTTGCCCTCCTCCAGCACCCGCCGTACGCCGGCGGCCGAGAGCTCGCGCCGCCGCGCCCGGATCGGCCGCAGGAAGTCGTTGACCGCGTCGGTGGTCAGGCGCTTGAGCGCCAGGCCGCCGCCGTCGCCGATCTCATCGGCCAGCTCCCGCGGCTTGCGGCCGAGGCAGAGGCCCGCCAGCGTGAGAAGGTTCGCCACCTCGGGGCGGCGCTCCTCGTCGAAGGTGATCAGCCGGTCGGTGTCGGTGCGGGCCTTCCTGATGAGCGCGGCCGTCTCGTCCTCGGTGGCCTTCAGCGCGATCGCGTTGCCGCGGCTCTTGCTCATCTTGCCGCCGTCCAGGCCCTTCAGCAGGGGACGCTCGCCCATGACGGCCTCGGGCAGCGGGAACACCTCGCCGTAACGCTCGTTGAACCGGCGCGCGACCAGCCGCGTCACCTCCACGTGCGGCAGCTGGTCCCGGCCGACGGGCACCAGCGTGCCCTTGCAGAACAGGATGTCGGCCGCCTGGTGCACCGGATAGGTGAACATCAGCCCGCTCACGGCCGCCTGCGAGCTGTGCGCGATCTCGTCCTTCACCGTGGGGTTGCGGCTCAGCTCCGACACCGACACCAGGCTCAGGAACGGCAGCATCAACTGGTTGAGCTCGGGCACCGCGCTGTGCTGGAAGATCGTCACCTTGGCCGGGTCGAGCCCCACGGCCAGGTAGTCGAGCAGCAGATCGGTGATGTTCGCCTGGATCTCGCCGGGCCGGTCGCGGTCGGTGATGACCTGGTAGTCGGCGATCAGGACGTACATGGGGTGCTCGTCCTGCATCCGCACCCGGTTCGCCAGCGAGCCGAAGTAGTGGCCGAGATGCAGCGGCCCGGTCGGGCGGTCGCCGGTGAGCACGACGTGGTCCATCGGGGTCTCCTCCTTGGTCGATGCCGTCCCAGGAGGACCCCGGCGCATGGTCGGCGGGCCGTCCGGAGACGGCCCTCTGCATGCGGTGTCAGCGGCCGTCCGTCGGCCGCCACCACAGGCAGATGCGCTTCATATCGCAATTGTAACCAAGGCGACTGTCTATTTCGTAATCCCTGCGGCCAATTCGCGTGTTCGCCTGTCCGGCGAACCTTGATCTCGTCAGTATGGTGCGGTCCCTTTTCGTGCCCTCTGGAGAGTTCATGTCTCGACGCACCCTCGCCGGCGGCCTGGCCATAGCCGCGGCGATCACCGTCACCACGCTGCCCGCCGCCTCGGTCGCGGCGGAACAGGCGGCGGTGGCCTTCCCGTCGGCCAGGTTCCCGCTGGGAACCAAGTCCGTGCCGACCAAGGCGATGACCGCCGTCGCCCCGGGCATCGACCTGTACGACGTCAAAGCCGGCAGCGCCACCGACGGCTACACGCTCACCCTCCTGATGCCGAGCGGCCGCGACTACGGCACCCGGCCCACCGCGGAGGCCGTCGCCGCCGAGGTCGAGGCCGCCGGCCAGACCCCGAGCGTGCAGGAGGTGATCCGGCCGAGCGTCGCCGACGCCCCCTCGCAGACCGTCTACATGGTCCGGGTCGGCCTGTGGTCGCTCAAGGACAAGAAGAAGGCCGAGGAGGCGGCCAAGGCGCTCAAGGAGGCGGGGCTGAAGGTCAAGGTCGACTACCTCGGCGACGACGGGCTGCAGACCACCGGCCCCTGGGACGTCAAGGTCGTCATGATCGACGCGAAGGCGTTCCGCGGCTCGTACGCCGCCTCGCTCGGCACGAGCGTCGCCAAGCGCGAGACGGTCTCCGCGATGGCCAAGGCCGCGGGCGCGATCGTCGGCGTCAACGGCGGCTTCTTCAACATCCACACCGCCAAGAACCTGCGCGGCGAGCCCGTCGGCGCGTCCGTGGTCGGCGGCAAACTGCTCAGCGAGGCCGTGCCCGGCCGTACCGCGGTCGTCCTCCAGGGCCGCTCCGTCAGGATCACCGAGCTCGCCACCACCATCACCGTGATCTCCCAGGACGGCGAGAAAGCCCAGGCCAACGGGGTGAACCGGGCCGCCGCCGTGGACGAGCTCATCCTCTACACCGAGGAGTACGGCGCCAAGACCCCCACCGGCGGCACCGACGCCGTCCTCGACGCCAACGGCAAGGTCCTGGGCCTGCGCGCCTCCGGCGCCGCCGTCGCCAAGGGCACCCGGGTGCTGCACGGCAACGGCATCTCCGCCGACTGGCTCAACCAGCACGCCTGGCAGGACTGGACCGTACGCGTCGACACCAGGGTCGTGGACCTGCGTACCAGGAAGGCGCTCAAGCTGACCCCCGACCTGCACGTCATCGCGGGCAACGTCAACCTGGTGCGCAACGGCCAGGTGCAGATCACCGCCAAGCGGGACGGCCACGACTCGATCAACATGATCCTGCGCCGCCACCCGCGCACCCTGCTCGGCGTCACCAGGAACGGCAGCCTCATCCTCGCCACCATCGACGGCCGCCAGCCGGGCGTCACCGTGGGCGCGAACTTCCACGAGGCCGCCCAGCTCATGCGCTGGCTCGGCGCCCGCCAGGCGGTCAACCTCGACGGCGGCGGCTCGACGGCCATGGTGGTGAAGAACAAACTGGTCAACCGGCCCTCGGACGGCGTGGAACGCGGCGTCGGCGACTCCCTGCTCATCCTGCCCCAGTAGCACCGGGCTCGCAGCCGCTGAAGTCCTCAGCGACCGGGCACCTTGCACCTCGCGCCGGGCCCCCCGCTCACCGGGACGGCCCGGCGCCGGGTCCGCCGGCCTTCCTCCCGCACCCCATGAGCTCGTAACCTCGGCCGCATGAGCGATCATGCCTTCGTCCCCGACGACTTCGCCGTCCCCTCGCACCTGGCCACCCCGCGGTTCCGGCTGGAACCCCTGGGCCCCCAGCACAACGCCGCCGACCACGCCGCCTGGACCGGCAGCATCGAGCACATCCGCGCCACTCCGGGCTTCCGCGACCGAGGATGGCCTCCCGTGGACGGCATGACCCTGGAGGCGAACCTCGCCGACCTGGAACGCCACGCCGACGACTTCGCCCGGCGTCGCGGATTCACCTACACCGTCCTCGACCCGGCCACCGGCGACGTGATCGGATGCGTCTACATCTATCCCTCCCGCCGCGACGACCACGACGCCACCGTGTCCTCCTGGGTCCGGGCCGACCGGGCCGAACTGGACCTGCCCGTGTACGAGGCCGTGACGGCCTGGCTCGCCGCGCACTGGCCCTTCGCGTCGGTCACCTATCACCCGCGCTGAGCCTCGCGCCGGCGCCCATCGCCTTGACCCGCAGGCGACGGCCACGCATCGTGCTCCTGTGGTGCAACCCAACCCCCTGCACGACGATCCCGCTCTGCTCGACCTCTATTCGGCCGCGCTCACCCGGGCACTGCACGATCCTGAGATCCGCGACGCGTTCGACTACGTGACGGTGAAGCCGCTGCACATCCGCCTGGAGATGATGGAGCAGGCGGCTGAGGTCTTCGCTGCCGTGCTGACCCCGGTCCAGGAGCCACGGGCCGGAGCCGCTCCGAGGCGCGCCGTATCGGTGTCGCGGCGACCCCTCATCCTGACGGGACTCGGACTGCTCGTGCTCGGCGTGGTGACGGCGGACTGGCGGGTGCCCGTAGTGCTCGGCCTGGTCATCGGCCTCGCGATGCCCTCGTGGGTGGCCCTGGCGCGTGCGCGCGTCTGGGCGAGAACGCTCGACCGGCTGCGGTCCTTCCCGTACTCCCCCGCCAAGGTACAGCTCGTGCGAGGTCTGGAGGACGGCGAGCTCACCGCGCAGATCCGCCAACGGATCAACGCCCGCCGGAACCGTCTGGACCCCACCTTCGGCGTGGTGGCCGGCCCGGGGCTGAGCGAGTCCTTCGACAGCGCTTACCATGTGCCGACGCAGGCCCTGTATGAGCTGGAAGAACTCCTCGGACGCCTGTCCGGGGCCAGCGTGGGCATCGCAGGACCGCGAGGATCCGGTAAGTCGACCTTGCTCCTGCGACACTGCGGGGACCTCCCGCTCGGACCGAGGTCAGGTGATCTGCGGCTGCTGGTGTCGGCTCCGGTGGAGTACGCCCCGCGCGACTTCGTCCTTCACCTGTTCGCCTCGTTCTCCAGCGCCGCTCTACGGCACTTCGGGGCCGGCCGGCGGCGGCGCGTCGGACCCGGTCAGGCCCTCGTCCTGCTCGTGTACTGGCTGGCGGCCGCGGCTCTGGCCATTTGGCCCGTCTTCCTGGCCGAAGTCGCCGTCGATGTGCTCACGCAGCTCATGTATTGGACAGGCCCCGCACCGCAGTGGCTGGCCGACGTGGTCGACCGCTACGGTGACCGCCTCACGCCCGCGGTCCTTGCCCACTGGTCCTCCGGCCTCGTCATGCTCCTCGGCCTGGTCCACTTCGTCCTGTCGATCCGCCGCCAAGGCCGGGATCCCGTCGACGAGGTGAAGGCACGGGCGCGTCGCAACCTCGCGCAGATCCGTTACCTGCAGACCCGGAGCGGCGGCTGGTCCGGCACGATCAAGTTCCCCGTGTGGGTGGACGCGCAACTGAGCGGCGGGCGAAGCCGCACGGAGCAACCTCGCAGCTATCCGGAAATCGTCTCCGCCTTCCGGTCCTACGTCCGGGACGTGGCCGGCCTGCTCCAGCCCGACCACAACGTGTACATCGGCATCGACGAGCTCGACAAGATCGGATCAGGAGAGCGGGCGGAACGGTTCCTCAACGACATCAAAGGCATCTTCGGCATCCCGCACACCTACTTCATGATCTCCGTGTCCGACGACGCGATGAGCGCCTTCGAACGCCGTGGCCTTCCCTTCCGCGACGCCTTCGACAGCTCCTTCGACGAGATCATCCGGGTCGGACCGCTCTCCTACGCCGAGTCCACGCGCTTTCTCTACCGCCGGGTCGTCGGACTCACCGAGCCCTACATCGCCTTCTGCCACTGCCTGTCGGGCGGGCTCTCCCGCGATCTCCTCCGGGCCGCCCGCGCCGTCGTCCGCACCGCGTACGCGCTGCCCTCCCCCGCTCTGGCCCCGATCTGCCTCGCCGTCCTGAAGGAGGAGATCCGCAAGAAGGCACACGCTCTCATGGAAGCGGCTTCCGATCTGCCCGGCGACGTCCTCGATCTGCTCCACGCGCAGACGCATCGCCGCTCCGACCGGACACCTCGCGAGCTCGCGCAGAGCCTGCTGAACCGTCCCTTGAACGGGCCCGCTCTCGAGTTCGCCGCCTACTCCTACTTCTGCGCGACTCTGGAAGAGATCTTCACAGGCGAGCTGACCGGGTCACGCAACGCGGAGACCTTCGACGACCTCGCCGCCGCCCGCCACGCTTTCGCCATCGACACCCGCCTCGCCTGGCGGACGATTTCCGCGGCCCGGCGAGCGTGCGCTCTCCAGCCGTACGACCTGCCCACCTGACACAGCCAGAAATGCAGAAGGGCCCCGACTGAACCAGTCGGGGCCCTCCATAAAGATTGTCCGGCGGTGACCTACTCTCCCACACCCTCCCGAGTGCAGTACCATCGGCGCAGAGAAGCTTAACTTCCGGGTTCGGAATGTAACCGGGTGTTTCCTTCCCGCCATAACCGCCGTAACCCTCCGAAACAAACAAACACACAGTGTTTGCTGTCTCAGAATTGCCTAGTGGACGCGAGCAAAAACTAGAAAGTATGCTTTGTGGTCAAGTCCTCGGCCTATTAGTACCGGTCAGCTCCACACGTTACCGCGCTTCCACCTCCGGCCTATCAACCCGGTCGTCTACCGGGAGCCTTACCCCTCTCGGGTGGGAGACCTCATCTCAAGGCGAGCTTCCCGCTTAGATGCTTTCAGCGGTTATCCCTTCCGAACGTAGCCAACCAGCCGTGCACCTGGCGATACAACTGGCACACCAGAGGTTCGTCCGTCCCGGTCCTCTCGTACTAGGGACAGCCCCTTTCAAGTCTCCTGCGCGCGCAGCGGATAGGGACCGAACTGTCTCGCGACGTTCTAAACCCAGCTCGCGTACCGCTTTAATGGGCGAACAGCCCAACCCTTGGGACCTACTCCAGCCCCAGGATGCGACGAGCCGACATCGAGGTGCCAAACCATCCCGTCGATATGGACTCTTGGGGAAGATCAGCCTGTTATCCCCGGGGTACCTTTTAGCCGTTGAGCGACACCGCTTCCACACGCCGATGCCGGATCACTAGTCCCAGCTTTCGCTCCTGCTCGACCCGTCAGTCTCACAGTCAAGCTCCCTTGTGCACTTACACTCAACACCTGATTGCCAACCAGGCTGAGGGAACCTTTGGGCGCCTCCGTTACCCTTTAGGAGGCAACCGCCCCAGTTAAACTACCCACCAGACACTGTCCCCGATCCGGATCACGGACCAGAGTTAGACGTTCAAAACGACCAGAGTGGTATTTCACCAATGACTCCACCCGAACTAGCGTCCGAGCTTCCCAGTCTCCCACCTATCCTACACAAGACGCTCCAAACGCCAATGTCAAGCTGTAGTGAAGGTCCCGGGGTCTTTCCGTCCTGCTGCGCGAAACGAGCATCTTTACTCGTAGTGCAATTTCGCCGGGTCTGTGGTTGAGACAGCGGGGAAGTCGTTACGCCATTCGTGCAGGTCGGAACTTACCCGACAAGGAATTTCGCTACCTTAGGATGGTTATAGTTACCACCGCCGTTTACCGGCGCTTAAGTTCTCACCTTCGCCAACTCACGCTGACTAAGCGGTCCCCTTAACGTTCCGGCACCGGGCAGGCGTCAGTCCGTATACATCGTCTTACGACTTCGCACGGACCTGTGTTTTTAGTAAACAGTCGCTTCCCCCTGGCCACTGCGACCCCCACCAGCTCCAGGCGCAAAGCCCATCACCAGCAGAGGTCCCCCTTCTCCCGAAGTTACGGGGGCAATTTGCCGAGTTCCTTAACCACAGTTCACCCGATCGCCTTAGTATTCTCTACCTGACCACCTGAGTCGGTTTAGGGTACGGGCCGCCACAACACTCACTAGAGGCTTTTCTCGGCAGCATAGGATCATCCACTTCACCACAATCGGCTCGGCATCACATCTCACCCTGCATGTGTTGCGGATTTGCCTACAACACGGGCTACATGCTTACCCCAGGACAACCATCGCCTGGGCTGGACTACCTTCCTGCGTCACCCCATCGCTTACCTACTACCCGATCGGACCGAGCGTTCAGCCTGACACCCGCCCCGAAGGGCCGGCCGACTTAAGGACTCTTAGCATCACGAGGTTCAGTATGGGCGCATTGAAGCGGGTACGGGAATATCAACCCGTTGTCCATCGACTACGCCTGTCGGCCTCGCCTTAGGTCCCGACTTACCCTGGGCGGATTAGCCTGCCCCAGGAACCCTTGGTCATCCGGCGCGAGGGTTTCTCACCCTCGATTCGCTACTCATGCCTGCATTCTCACTCGCACAGCCTCCACGACTAGATCACTCTGCCGCTTCACCGGCTGCACGACGCTCCCCTACCCATCAACCCTCCCAAAGAGGATCAATGCCACGACTTCGGCGGTGTGCTTGAGCCCCGCTACATTGTCGGCGCAGAATCACTTGACCAGTGAGCTATTACGCACTCTTTCAAGGGTGGCTGCTTCTAAGCCAACCTCCTGGTTGTCTCTGCGACTCCACATCCTTTCCCACTTAGCACACGCTTAGGGGCCTTAGTCGGTGATCTGGGCTGTTTCCCTCTCGACTACGAACCTTATCGCCCGCAGTCTCACTGCCACGCTCTCACTTACCGGCATTCGGAGTTTGGCTGACGTCAGTAACCTTGTCGGGCCCATCGGCCATCCAGTGCTCTACCTCCGGCAAGAAACACGCGACGCTGCACCTAAATGCATTTCGGGGAGAACCAGCTATCACGGAGTTTGATTGGCCTTTCACCCCTACACACAGATCATCCCCCAGGTTTTCAACCCTGGTGGGTTCGGTCCTCCACCCAGTCTTACCTGAGCTTCAACCTGCCCATGCGTAGATCACTCCGCTTCGGGTCTACAGCATGCGACTCAAACGCCCTATTCAGACTCGCTTTCGCTACGGCTCCCCCACACGGGTTAACCTCGCCACACACCATAACTCGCAGGCTCATTCTTCAAAAGGCACGCAGTCACATCACAGCCGATCCGAAGACCAGCTAAGCTCCTACGGCTTGTAGGCACACGGTTTCAGGTACTATTTCACGACCCCTCACCGGGGCACTTTTCACCTTTCCCTCACGGTACTCGTGCACTATCGGTCATCAGGGAGTATTTAGGCTTACCAGGTGGTCCTGGCAGATTCACACAGGATTCCTCGAGCCCCGTGCTACTTGGGATCCCCTCCAGAAGCCTTCAAGGTTTCGTCTACCCGGCTCTCACGGTCTACGGCAGCCCTTCCCAGAGCTTTCAACTACCCCAAAGGTTTATAACTTCTCGAAGCAGCGGCAGCCACTTCAGGCGGGTCCCACGACCCCGGACATGCAACGCCTGCCGGCTATCACACACGCCCGGTTTAGCCTCATCCGCTTTCGCTCACCACTACTCACGGAATCACTCTTGTTTTCTCTTCCTACGGGTACTGAGATGTTTCACTTCCCCGCGTTACCACCAACCGCCCTATACATTCAGGCGGAGGCAACACCACATGACTGGTGCTAGGTTTCCCCATTCGGACATCCCCGGATCAACGTCTGGTTGGCGACTCCCCGAGGCTTAACGCAGCCTCCCACGTCCTTCATCGGCTCCTGATGCCAAGGCATCCACCGTGTGCCCTTAAAAACTTGGCCACAAAGATGCTCGCGTCCACTATGCAAATCTCAAACAACAAACAGCAACCACATCCACACCAGAGAGACTTCTCTGACGCTTCAGTGGCCCTGTGCTCCGAAGAAGACGAGCGCAACCAATGTGCCCGTTCCTTCAGGACCCAACAGTGTGTCCGACCAGTCCCGGCCTTCTCGACGCCCGTTCCCACTCCCGTTCTCCCCGAAGGAAGACAGGCGGTACTAGCGCGCAGACGACCAGGCCTGGTCGAGTAGCCAGTGCTCCACTAGTGAGCTGTCACCCCACCACACGCTCGGTGGTGACGGGTGAGAGTGCTCCTTAGAAAGGAGGTGATCCAGCCGCACCTTCCGGTACGGCTACCTTGTTACGACTTCGTCCCAATCGCCAGCCCCACCTTCGACCGCTCCCCCCAGCAAGCTGGTTGGGCCACGGGCTTCGGGTGTTGCCGACTTTCGTGACGTGACGGGCGGTGTGTACAAGGCCCGGGAACGTATTCACCGCAGCATTGCTGATCTGCGATTACTAGCGACTCCGACTTCATGGGGTCGAGTTGCAGACCCCAATCCGAACTGAGACCGGCTTTTAGGGATTCGCTCCACCTCACGGTATCGCAACCCTCTGTACCGGCCATTGTAGCATGTTTGCAGCCCAAGACATAAGGGGCATGATGACTTGACGTCATCCCCACCTTCCTCCGAGTTGACCCCGGCAGTCCCCCATGAGTCCCCAACCACCCGAAGGTGTTGCTGGCAACATGGAGCAAGGGTTGCGCTCGTTGCGGGACTTAACCCAACATCTCACGACACGAGCTGACGACAGCCATGCACCACCTGTCACCCAGCCCAAAAGGGAAGCCCCATCTCTGGAGCGGTCCGGGTGATGTCAAACCTTGGTAAGGTTCTTCGCGTTGCGTCGAATTAAGCAACATGCTCCGCCGCTTGTGCGGGCCCCCGTCAATTCCTTTGAGTTTTAGCCTTGCGGCCGTACTCCCCAGGCGGGGCGCTTAATGCGTTAGCTCCGGCACGGAACCCGTGGAAGGGTCCCACACCTAGCGCCCAACGTTTACAGCGTGGACTACCAGGGTATCTAATCCTGTTCGCTCCCCACGCTTTCGCTCCTCAGCGTCAGGTAAGGCCCAGCAAGCCGCCTTCGCCACCGGTGTTCCTCCTGATATCTGCGCATTTCACCGCTACACCAGGAATTCCACTTGCCCCTACCTACCTCTAGCCGGCCCGTATCCACCGCAGACCCGCAGTTAAGCTGCGGGCTTTCACGGCAGACGCGACCAGCCACCTACGAGCTCTTTACGCCCAATAATTCCGGACAACGCTTGCGCCCTACGTATTACCGCGGCTGCTGGCACGTAGTTAGCCGGCGCTTCTTCTGCAGGTACACGTCAACTTCGTCCCTGCTGAAAGAGGTTTACAACCCGAAGGCCGTCATCCCCCACGCGGCGTCGCTGCGTCAGGCTTCCGCCCATTGCGCAATATTCCCCACTGCTGCCTCCCGTAGGAGTCTGGGCCGTGTCTCAGTCCCAGTGTGGCCGGTCGCCCTCTCAGGCCGGCTACCCGTCGTCGCCTTGGTAGGCCACTACCCCACCAACAAGCTGATAGGCCGCGAGCCCATCCCCAACCGAAAAACTTTCCACCACCATCCGATGCCGGAGGCGGTCATATCCGGTATTAGACCCAGTTTCCCGGGCTTATCCCAGAGTCAGGGGCAGGTTGCTCACGTGTTACTCACCCGTTCGCCGCTCGAGTACCCCGAAGGGCCTTTCCGCTCGACTTGCATGTGTTAAGCACGCCGCCAGCGTTCGTCCTGAGCCAGGATCAAACTCTCCAAACAATGTCTGTTATACAGCTTGTCCGGATGAATCATCCAAGCAAGAATCCGTCAAAAATGACGGGGTCATACATGTGTGATGCACATGCACTGGCTTTTAACACACTGTTGAGTTCTCAAGAAACGGACGCGTACTTCCTCACCGGAATCCCTTGCGGGCCCCGCCTCGGAGGCGTTTCGTTTCGTCTTCGTTGTGTCTTAATTCTTTCAGCCGTTCAAGTCTCTGTCAAATTGACCGGACTTGCTCGACCTGCTGGAATTAATCCGCACCCCGTTTCCGGGGCAACCCCTCTAACTTACCAGCCGATTCGCATGGACGAGTACGTCCACCGAAGCGGAGGTGTCTGGAGGTCGTCCCCGAAGTGAGGCCGGCGATCACTGCCGTCCTCTCGGGACTGGTGAACTCTATGTACGGTCCTCGCAACCGTCAAATCGACGGCTCCTCCCGCGTACTCGGGGTAGGAACCGGGCGTGCGAGATCAACCCCTACCCAGGGCACTCATCATTCTCGTGGGCATCGGCGGTGCGGTGGTCACCCTGTTCGGCCTGCGCGAGGTCAGTTCGATCATCGGGCCTGTCGTGCTGGCGCTGGTCCTCGTCATCGCGGTCGCGCCCGTGCGCAGCTGGCTCGCCGCCAGAAAGGCGCCCGCCTGGCTGCAGGTGGCCGTGCCCTTCCTGATCGTGGTGATGGTGCTGCTGGCCATGGTGGGCATCCTGACCATCTCGATCATGCAGCTCACCTCGTTGCTTCCCAGGTATACGCACCAGTTCCAGCAGTTGCTCGAGGAGGCGCAGAAGCAGGCGGCCTCGTACGGGCTCAGCAGCAGCGTGCTCAACCGGGCGCTGCAGACGTTCGACCCTGGCACGCTGCTGGGGGTGGCGCAGACCTTGCTGGGGAGCCTGGTCGGAGCCCTGACGGGGCTGTTCCTCATCGTGGTGCTGTTGCTGGCGATGTGCCTGGACGCGCCGATCACGGCGAAGATACTCGCCGCCGGCATGCGCAACCGAGGACAGTTGGTGACGGCGTTGGCGACGTTCGCGCACAAGACGCGGCGTTATCTGATCATCTCCACGATTTTCGGGTTGCTCAACGCGGTGCTCGACGTCATCGCGCTGTCCATTCTGGACGTGCCGCTTCCGCTGCTGTGGGGGGTGCTGGCGCTCATCACCAACTACATCCCGAACGTGGGGTTCGTGATCGGGCTCGTGCCGCCCGCGATGCTGGCGCTGCTGGACGGCGGGGTGAAGACGATGGTGCTGGTGATCATCGCTTACGTCGTCATCAACGTCGTCACGCAGTCGTTCATCCTGCCCAAGTTCCTGGGGGACGCGGTGGGGCTCTCGACGACGATGACGTTCATGTCGTTGTTGTTGTGGACGTTCGTGCTCGGGCCGCTGGGCGCGATTCTGGCCATTCCGTTGAGTTTGCTGGCGCGGGCGTTGCTGATCGACAGCGATCCGAGTGCGAAGTGGGCGGCGGCGCTGGTGTCAGGCAAGGTGCCGCAGGACGGATGAGGCCGGCGGGGGCACCGGTGAGGGTGGGGCCAGGGTGCGCAAGGAGACGCCGCTCAGGCGCTTGACCTCGTGGGAGAGGTGGGCCTGGTCGGCGTAGCCGGCTTCGGCGGCGACGGTGGCGAGCGGGACACCGGCGCGGGCCAGGCGCAGGGCGCGCTGGAAGCGGACGATGCGCTGCAGGGTTTTCGGGGCGTAGCCGAAGGCGGTCAGGCTGCGGCGGTGGAGCTGGCGTTCGCTGAGGCCGAGGTCGCGGGCCACCTCTGACACCGACCGGCCGAGCCGGAGGGCGCGGGCGATGAACGGGGCGGCGGGGTCGGCCGGCCGAGCGGAGTCGGGCAACCGGGCGCAGTCGGGCAAGCGGGCCGAGTTGGTCAAGCGGGCGGCAGGGTCGGGCAGCCGAGTGGAGGCGGTCGAGCCGGCCGGGGCGGCTGAGTGGGCGGCTGAGCGGCCGGGGGTGGTCAGGTGGGTCAGCAAGGTGCGGGTCGCGGCGGCCAGGGCGGCGTGCCTCGTGGCGAGGTCGGGTGGGGTGCGGGTGGCGGGGAAGGTCGGCTCGGACTGGAGGGCTGGCTGGGGGTGGGACGTGGCGAAAGAGGCGGGGGGAGGTGTGGTGAAGGCGGCGGGGTCAGGGGTCGTGAAGGGGGCGAGGAGGGCGGCGGTGGGTAGGGCGGGCAGGGGGATGCGTTGGTCGCGGAGGGTGTGGAGGGGGACGCCGAAGAGGTCGGACGCCGCGCCCGGCCGGAACCGGACGCCGACGAAGACGTCTCCGGCCGTCATCTCCGTCGGCATGGGGCCGGTGTCGGGACCGGCGACGAACAGGCCGCCGGGGCCCCAGATGAGGTCCACGCAGGCGTCGGGCACCACGAGCTGGGTGCTGCTCGACTCGCTGACGTGATGCCAGTGGCAGGCGACGCGGGCGGCGAGGTCGGGTGCCGGCGGCCGTTCCTCGTACATGCCTTCAACGTACGGGACGGCGCCGACAGGAAGTGCGTCAGGAGGACGGGAGCCGGCCGTACGCGCGGAGGGTCCTGAGGGTGTGGACCGTGACGTGGCCGCCCCATTCGTGTTCGACCAGGGGTGTCCACATCTGCCAGTTGCCGCTCCAGCCGCCCTCGGCGGACTGTCGGGCGAGGAGCGCGTCGAGGTGACGGTCCAGGACGTCCTCGCCGAAGAGCGGCAGCCGGAGCGGGGCGGGGGCGAAGTCGAGCGGGAAGTGGGCGGCGCCGGGCGCGCCGGGATCGAAGGCGACCGTGGCGAGGATGGCCTCGCGCAGCCGCGCGAACTCGCGCTCCGCACGGTCCCGTTCGGGCGTCAGGTCGAGGAAGGTCACGATGGCGCGGGCCTCGTACGGGTTCGGCTCCGTCACGGCGGCGATCGCGGACCAGCAGAACGCGGTCGCGGGGCCCAGCCACGGATGGCTGACGCCGTGCTTGTGGAGCAGCCCGGCGATGGACGCCGTCGGCACGAGGCTGCCGGGCGGGTCGTCCCCGGTCTGCCACCAGGGCGCGCGCGGGTCGTTCCGTACGGAGGGCAGGACGAACGGCACCCCTCCGTCGGCGGCGGTCACGCGGGCGAGGTAGTCGCAGGCGGCGGGCACCATGGGCGAGTCGAAGGCGTCCAGCTCGTCGAGGATCCAGAAGGCCACCTCGACCGGCTCGGGCTGGCTGCCGGGGCCGCGCAGGTCGGGTTCGAGGGCGTGCCCGAAGCCGCCGTCGGGGTTCTGGTAGCAGCGCAGCGTCTCCAGCACCCGCAGGCGGTCGCCGTCACGGAAGAGCGCGGCGAAGCGCAGCCGGTCGAGGAGCCTGGCGTTCAGGTGAAGGTAGTTCTCGGCGCGATCGAGCACGTCCATCGTCAAGGTCCTTTCGCGAGCGGGTCCGTCACCAGGACGCTAGCCGCCGCCTCTCGCCGGGTTCTTGTCGGAATCGGACGCGAGCGGCGGGCGGAAATTGCGTTGCCCGGTCGCGAGGGGCGCTCCTAGGGTGGCGCCATGACCTCGATGTTCTGCTGCCAGGTTTTCATCCGCATCCGCCGCGGCCGGGCTCTGGCCCGCTAGCGGACGCGTCGAACACGAGCTGAGGCAGCGCGTCCGCACGCGTGCCCAGGGCCCTTCGAGACCTGTTCACTCTCGAGGACCCGAAAGGGCAGTGCTGTGGCGCAGAATTTCGCGCACGGAAACTATTCACACACTCAGAAGAAGGCCAGGAACAGCGGCGGCGACCGTACGCCCCGGGATCGGGCGCGGCGCACGCTCTCGCAGAACTTCCTGGTGGACCGGCGTGCCGTCGATCTGGTCGTGAAGGCCGCCGCGCCGGAGGGGCTGGTCCTGGAGCCGGGGCCGGGCGAAGGGGCGCTCACCTTCGCGCTGGCGGAGGCGGGGGCCCGCGTCCTCGGCTACGAGCTCGATCCGCTGCTGGCCGGGCGGCTGGCCGCGCGCACCCGTTCCGACCCGAGGATCGAGGTGGTCAGGGGCGACTTCACGGCGGCGCGGGCGCCGCGCGAGCCGTTCGCGGTGGCGGGGAACATCCCGTACGCGGCCACGTCGCGGATCGTGGACTGGTGCCTGCGGGCGCCAGGACTGACCGGGGCGACGCTGCTCACGCAGCGCGAGTACGCCCGCAAGCGGACCGGCGACTACGGCCGTTGGAGCCTCGTCACGGTGGAGTCGTGGCCGTGGTTCGACTGGCGGCTCGGCGACCCGATCGGCAGGGAGAGCTTCCGTCCCGTGCCGTCGGTGGACTCGGCGATCCTGCTGATCCGGCGGCGGCCTGAGCCGCTCGTCCAGGGCCATCGCTCCTGGCAGGAGCTGGTGGAGCTGGGCTTCGGCGGGGCCGGCGGGTCGGTGCGCGCCTCGCTGCGCGCCCGTTACGAAGGGGTGGACGCCGCGCTGCGCGCGGCGGGGGTGGACCGCGACGCCGTCGTGGGCCACGTCCACCCCGCCCAGTGGGTGACGCTGTGGGAGCGGCTATGCCGCTGAGGTGACCTTGGCCTGCTCGGACGAGCGGGCCAGGGCGGGGGCCGTCGCGTCGCGGCGGCCCCACGGCATGGCCAGCAGCAGGATCGGCAGCAGCACGATCGAGGCGCGCGACCACAGCGAGTGCAGGTGCCACCAGGTGTTGGTGTCGAACTGGGTCATGTAGAGGTAGCCGTAGCCGGTCCAGAGCGAGACGGCGAGGATGGCCGGCCAGGCGAACCTGGTGGGCCGGGCCACCAGGAACGGCATGAACCACAGGAGGTACTGGGCGCCGAGGCGCGGCGTGACCACCATGAAGATCAGCAGGATGGCGGTGGTCATGTCGATCGGGTCGGCCCGCCGCCACAGGAGAATGGCCGCGATCACGCAGACGTAGATGAGGTTCGTCCCGAACGAGGCCAGGTCGTCGCGGAGCGCCCAGTCGCCGCCGGTGAACCACGGCGTCCAGCCGTATTCGCCGACGATCGGCCGGATGGACCGGATGGTGTCGATGACCTTGGGGAGATCCTCGATCGCGGTGCCGGCGAAGACCGGCAGCGTGACGAAGAAGAACAGCGGCACGGCGCCGGTGGTGAACAGCGCGACGATGCGTGAGCGCAGGTTGGGCAGGAGCAGCAGCATGCCGGGGACCAGCCAGATGGGCCAGCTCTTGGCGCACAGCGCGAGGCCCATGAGCACGCCGGCGAGCGCCCCGCGCTTGAGGTGGGCGCGGTCGTCCGGGCCGGGCTTCAGCGCGCGGTGCAGCAGGCCGCCGGGGCCGAGCACGCGCAGGGCCGCGGCCTTCAGCCCGTGGGCGGCCAGGCCGGCCCGCGCCCTGCCGACGACGTCGGTGGTGATGCCGGGCCGTTCGGGCGCGCCGGGGCCGCGGGCGACCACGAAGGCGGCCACGCCGAACACCAGCGCCACCGGCTCGACCTGGCCGTGCACGCAGGCGACGAGCAGGGCGAGCGGGTTGAGCGCGTACTGGAGGGCGCGCAGGTTGGCCTTGGGGCCGCCGGCCAGCTTGGCGACCAGCGGGATGAGCACGATGTCGGCGACGACGGTGACCAGGCGACCGGCGTATTCCCAGGGGATGCCGAGCCAGAGCAGGATGCCGTAGACGTAGGGGATGGTCGGCAGGAAGTGCCAGCCGCCCTCGCTGGCCAGCACGGGGTCCTGGCCGCGGAGCACCGCCTCGCCCGCGGGCTTGAAGCTCTCGACGAAGTCGACGGGCTGCCAGGTGTCGATCGCCGAGGTGAACATGATGAGCAGCCGCACGGCGACGCCGACCGCGATGGCGACGGCGAGCGGCGGGCGCCAGTCGCGCCACTGCGCGACGAGAGCGGACAGGACACCGGCGACGAGGACGATCCCCGTGAGGACTGCGTAATCCATGGCGGAACTAGCCTGCCGTATCAATCTGGGTGCTGCCACCTGGGCTTCCGATTCTTATCCCCGACATGCCGACACGTATCGCGATACGACCTCACCCTGTGTGTTCAACTTTTTGCATGGGGGGATCGCAGGTCAACCAGGCACTGGTCAGGCTCTATTTCGAGGTGAGGGATGGGCTGCACGACCCCGTCGCGGCGTGGGCGAAACTCACAGGGAATTCTCAGCAGTACGCCGGGACGCGCGGCGAGCGGCGGGTTCCGCTCGACGACGGCACCGCCGCCGAGATAGCCGCGGCGGCCATCGTGCACACGGCGGCCGAGCACGGTCGCGAGCGGGTGGCGGCGCTGGCGACCTCGCCGCTGGCGGAGCTGGTGGGCGGGCTGGGCGGGGCGGTGCTGACCGAGCATCCGTGCGCGCCCGAGCAGGTGCTCGGGAGGAGGTTCGGTGGCGCGCCGCGGGCGGAGGAGTGGGCGCGGGCGGCGTACGTGCTGCTGTGGGGGGAGAACAACCGGCTGGCGCGGACCGCGGACACGCCCTGGGTGATCGCCGGGCGGTACAAGGGGCAGAAGGTGGTCGCGATCGGCACGCATCCGACCCGGCTGTCGGACGAGACGCTGGTGGTGCGGCCGGGCACGGACGGCGCGCTGGCGATGGCCATGGGGCACGTGCTGCTCAAGGAGTTCTTCCTGGACCGCACGCCGTTCGACGCGCACGCGGCGGAGTTCACGGACCTGCCGTTCCTGGTGCGGCTGCGGGAGCGGGAGGGCGCGTACGTGCCGGGCGAGGCGACGGGGCAGGTGTGCGACCGGCTCAGCCTGTACGACCGTGAGGGGCCGGACGAGGCGGTGGAGGTGCTGCTGCCGCGCTTCGACGACGGGCCGGGCGTGCTGCGGCGCGGCGTGCCGGTGCTGCGGGACGGGGATGAGCTGCTGACCACGGTGTTCGACCTGCTGCTGGCCGGTTACGGGGTGGTCAGGCCCGGTCTGCCGGGCCGGTGGCCTGACGGGTACGGCGACCGTGCGGAGCCGTACACGCCGGCCTGGCAGGAGGCGTGCACGGGCGTGCCCGCCTCGCGGGCGGTGAAGATCGCTCGTGAGCTGGGGGTGACGGCGGAGAAGACGGACGGCCGGTGCGTGATCGTGCCGGGCCGGCTGGACACGCCGCACGCCGACACCGCCTACCGGGCGATGCTGGCGCTGCTGGTGCTGACGGGGTGCGGCGGCGGGTGGGCCCAGGTGGGCACGGCGGGGATCCCGCTGGTGCCGTACCTGTGCCTGCACGCCTGTGGCGAGGACCGCTCGGACGTGGGGGCGCTGAGCTGGGCGCTCGCCGAGGGCCTGTTCGCGCGCCGCACGTCGCGGTCGGTGCTGCTGGAGGCGGTGCGCGACGGCTGGCCGATGGCTCCGCCGCCGCGCGTGCTGGCGCTCCCCCGGCCGATCTATCCGCTGCCGCCTGACGTGGACCTGCTGATCGGGCCGGACGATCACTGCGACCTGGCGCCGCCGAGCCCTGAGCTGGTGGGCGCGGCGGTCGCCAGGCTGGGCGGGCGCCCGTCCCCGGCCGGGCCTGCCGGCCGGGCCGTGGACGGGCGCATGCGGTTGCTGGTGGACCACGCCTGGATGCGCGAGTTCGGCGAGGCCCTGCCGGTCTACCGGCCGCCGGGTCTCGGCGTGCCGCTCAAACCGACGCAGCTGGTCAGAAACCGGCGGTGATCCTGGTGAAGTCCCAGTCGGACTGGGAGATGCCGCTGCAGTTGGACGTGACGCCGCCGCCGGGGCAGCCCCGGTCGCGGTTGACGGCCCAGTACGCGAGCCTGGTCAGGCCCTTGGACTTCGCCCAGTCGCGGATCTGCGTCCAGGCGGCGGTGGTGGTCAGCTCCTGCTGGTCGGACAGGCCGTTCATGCCCGAGATGCCCATGTGCGCGTACGCCTGGGCGTCGGTCCAGCCGTAGGCGTTCTTGAGCGCGTTCTTCAGGCCCTCGGAGGCGTTGACGGTGTCCTGGTAGATGTTGGAGCTGCCGAAGTCGAACGGCATGATGGTGAAGTTGTCGATCGGCACGCCGAGCGCCCTGGCCTGGTTGATCAGGCGGACGCCGTGCGAGTTGGGGCCGGTCGTGGTGGTGCCGAAGGTGACGACGGCCTTGACGTTCGGGTTGTTGGCCTTGATGATCTTGATGCCGTTCAGGATGCGGTCCTGGACGGTGTAGTTCTCGAACTCGTCGGTGTTCTCGATGTCGAAGTCGACGACCGCCGGGCCGACGGCGTTGATCACCTGCTGCACGGCGCCGGCGAACGCCTCGGGGCTGCCGCAGTTGGGGCCGAGCTTGTTGCCCTGCCAGCCGCCGAAGGAGATCTGGACGCTGCCGCCCTTCGACTTGATCGTGTTGATCGCCTGCTGGTCGGCGCCGCCGGTCAGGGCGCGGTTGCCGTCCCAGGCGGGGGTGCAGCCGCCGCTGGAGAGGATGAACGCCATCGTGAACGACTTCACGCCGGTCGCGTCCATGACGGTGGCCGGGTTGGGCGGGTTGCCCCAGCCCATGTAGAGGTAGGGGGCGCCGGCCATCTTCGCCGGGTTGCCGGTGCAGCCGCTGGTGGTGGCGGTGGCGTCCCGGCCGGCCGACTCGCCCGCCGAGTTGTACGCCTTCACGGTGTAGGTGTGGGTCGTGCACGCGCCGAGGCCGGAGATCGTCGCGGACGTGCCGGTGACCTGCGCCTTCTGCGTCGAGCCCTCGTAGACGCGGTAGCCGGTGACCGTGCCGGAGGAGGCGCCCCAGCTCAGCGAGACGCTGGAGTTGGTGACCGAGGTGCTGACCGTGCCGGGCTGGCCGGGCGCGCCGGTGTTGCCGCCCGAGGTGGTGGCGGTGACGGAGTTGCTGACGCCGGAGAGGTTGCCGGCGGCGTCGCGGGCCCGGACGGTGTAGGTGTAGGCGGTGTTCGCGGCGCGGCCGGTGTCGGTGTAGGTGGTGCCGGTCACGGTGGTGACCAGGCTGCCGCCCCGGTAGACGTTGTAGCCGGTGACGCCGACGTTGTCGGTGGAGGCGTTCCAGGCGAGCGAGACGCTGCTGGAGGTGACGCCGGTCGAGCGGAGGTTGCCGGGCACGGACGGCGCGGTCGTGTCGGTGCCGCCGCCGGTGGAGACCTTCCAGAGGGCGGGGACGTTCGGCGGCTCCCAGCCGGGCTGGGAGGTGTGGCCCTGGAGACAGACGTAGTCGACGCCGTTGTAGGTGACGACCGCGCCGGTGGCGTAGGCGGTCCACGGGGCCCAGGCGGCGGCGAGCAGCCGGGCGCTCTGGCCGGCCGTCTGGCTTTCCGCGTGGGCGACCGGGAGGCCGGCGCCGGTCAGCGCGAGGACCGCGCAGGCGAACGATGCGGCGAGTCTGCTGCGAAATCTCATGGCATTCCCTGGAGGTGCGGCTTGACGGTCTTGCTGAAGGACCAGTTGGCGCTGGCGTCCCAGTTGATGGACCAGGTCATCGCGCCCCGGATGTCCGGGTACGCACGGGGCGGCGTGAAAGATCCGCAATTGGTACGCCGAGCCAGGCAGTCGAGCGCCTGGTTGACGAGGGCGGGGGTGACCACGCCTCCGCCGGCCGCGCCCGGCCCGGCGGGCAGGCCCAGCGCCACCTGGTCGGGGCGCAGGCCGTTCTCGAGCTGGATGCAGGCCAGCGCGGTCATGAAGTTGACGGTCCCCTGCGTGTACGCCTGCGCCTGGTCGCAGCCGAGCATGGAACCGGAGTTGTAGAACTGGGTGTGGACGACCGTGAGGATGTCCTTGATCGACAGGGCGAGCTTGAAGTACTCCATCCCGGTGGACTGCATGTCGATGGTCTGCGGGGCCATCGTGATGATCAGGTTCGCGCCGGCCTTGGCGCGCAGCGACCGGAGTGCCTGGGCCATGTACGTGGCGTTGAGCCCGTTCTCCAGGTCGATGTCCACGCCGTCGAAGCCGTAGCTCTGCATGAGGGCGTACACCGAGTCGGCGAAGCGGGTCGCGGCCGCCGCGTCGGCGACCTGCACCCGCCCGGCCTCGCCGCCCACGGACAGGATGACCTTCTTGCCCCGCTGGTGCAGGGCCTGGACGTCGGCCCTGAACTGGGCGTCGGTGTAGCCGCCGAGCGCGGCCGACAGGCCGGCGTCCACGGCGAAGGCGACCTGCCCCGCGGTGGCCGTGGCCTCGCCGAACGCGACGGCGACGAGGTCGTACTCGGCGGGGACGGCCGAGAGCCTGAGCTCGGTCGCGGCGTTGACGAAGTTGTGCCAGTAGCCGGTGAGGAAGTGCTTCGGCAGGGTGCCGCCGCTTCCCGTGCAGCCGGTGGTGGTGGCGGTCACGGGGTCGCCGGCCGCCGACTCGCCCTCGCCGTTGTACGCCTTGACCGTGTAGGTGTGGCTCTCGCAGGTTCCGAGGCCGCCGATCGTCGCGGTCGTGCCGCTGACCGTGGCCTTGACAGTGGCGCCCTCGTAGACGCGGTAGCCGGTGACCGTGCCCGAGGACGCACCCCAGGTGAGGGTGATCGAGCCGGTCGTGGAGGTGGCGGAGGCGGCGCCCGGCCTGCCGGGCACCCCGGGTGACGGTCCGCCGCCGCCGCAGGGTGATCCGTTGAGTGTGCAGCCGGTGATGCCGGGGAAGCCGCCGGGGCTGCCGTTGAAGCCGAAGCTGGCGCTGCCGCCGGCGGGGAGTGCGGGGGCCCAGGACGGGTTGGTGAAGGTGTAGTGCTGGCCGCTCCTCGTCATGACCGCGTCCCACGCGGACGGGATCGAGTAGCCGGCGGGGACGTCGAACTGCACGTTCCAGCCGTTCATGGCCGTGGTGGTGGCGTTGGTGACGGTGACCTTGCCCTCGAAGCCGGAGCCCCAGTCGGAGACCTTCGTGAAGGTCGCCGTCGCCGTGGCGGCGTGGGCGGGGGCCGGGGCGGCGATGAGAGCGAGGACGAGGCTGGCGAACGCCAGGAGGGTCGCGCGTTTTCTCACGGGCTCTTCCTTACGGGGGGTGACGTGCCGTACGCCTCGCGCCGGGGGGTGAGAGAGCGAGCCGTACGGCACGAGCCACGCGTTTTGCGGGGGCTGTAAGGTTTTGTCCGGTTGGTCGTTTACTGTTAGGAAAGTTTCCTAAGAGTTGTGGGCCGATCGTAGCCTTGACACCTCGCCCTTACAAGGCCCAAAAAAGGGGCGCTCCCTGTTACCTTCTTCCGCCGGCGCTCGTCATGGGATCGACGAGTGAAAAGAGGACAGGAATGCTGACCACCATCATGTACGTGACGATCTACGTCACCGACCAGGACCGCGCGCTGGAGTTCTACGCCGGAGGACTCGGGCTGGAGAAGCGGATCGACGTCACCGGGCCCGACGGCCGGTTCCTCACCGTCGGCGTGCCCGGCAGCCCGGTGCAGATCCTTCTGTGGTCGCACGCGGCGGGCGCAGGGCAGCCGGGCGGCGCGGACCGGGACGGCGCGCCCGGCCCGCTGATCCTCGAATCCGACGACCTGCGCAAGGACTTCGAGATCATGCGCTCGCGCGGCGTCACCTTCGAGGAGCCCGAGCCCGAGGACTATCCGTTCGGGGTCCGCGTCGAGGCGGTGGACCCCGACGGCAACCGGATCTCCCTCCGCCAGCAGCGGAAGCCGTGACCGCGCACCCGTCCGGCCTCGTGACCGAGGCGTTCGAAGCCCAGCGCGATCGGCTGCGCGCCCTCGCCTACCGCGTGCTGGGCTCGCACGCCGACGCCGAGGACGTGGTCCAGGAAGCCTGGGTGCGCCTCTCCCGCCAGGACGAGGCGGCCATCGGCAACCTGGCGGGGTGGCTGACCACGGTGGTCGGCCGGATCAGCCTGGACGTGCTGCGGTCCCGCCAGGCCCACCCCGAGACCGCGTACGGGCACGAGTTCGCGGACCTCGTGGTGACGCCCGCCGACGAGCCCGCACCGGACGAGCAGGTGGCGCTGGCCGATTCGGTCGGCTTCGCCCTGCTCGTCGTGCTCGACTCGCTCACCCCGGGCGAGCGCCTGGCGTTCGTGCTGCACGACATGTTCGCGGTGCCGTTCCACGAGATCGGCCACATCCTGGGCAAGTCCGCCGACGCCGCCAAGATGATCGCCAGCCGCGCCCGCCGCAAGGTCCGGGCCGCGGACCGGCCGGCGGGCACGGGCCGCGAGCACCAGGAGGTCGTCCAGGCGTTCCGCGCGGCCGCGGCCGGCGGCGACTTCGAGGCGCTCCTGCGCGTCCTCGACCCGGACGTGCGGCTGACCGTCGACACCCCCGGCGGCCTGGTCGTCACCCTGGGCGCCACCGAGGTCGCGGCCGGCGCCCGCAGGTTCGCCGGCGAGGTCGCCCGCCAGCGCCCGGTGCTGGTCAACGGCGTTCCCGGCCACATGTCCTGGCGGGCCGACGGAACGCCGCTCTCCGTCATCGCCTTCACCGTCGACGACGGCCGGATCACCGGCATCCACATCGTCGTCGACCCGGCCAAGCTCGCGGCGATCCACCTGGCCTGAGCTCCCGCCGTACGGGATCGTACGGCGGGAGGTCATGGCAGGTCAGGGTTGCTGGGTGATCCTGACGTCGTCGATGCCGGCCTCGACCAGGGAGGCGGTGCCGGCGTCGGCGGCGTCCACGACGATGCGGACGGTCTGGCCGGCGAAGGCGGTCAGGTTCGCGGTGGCCGTGGCCCACGCGCCGTTGCGGTTGGAGGCCGCGCCCGCCTGGTTGAGCACGGTCGAGGTCGAGCCGCCCACCACGCGGACCCGCAGGTAGTCGGCGCTGGAGGCGTTCGAGCCGTGCGCGAGGTACCACGACAGCGAGAGGTTGAGCGTGCCCGAGGCGGGCAGCGTGATCGGCGGGGACTGGATCGTGGTGACGCCGCCGTCCACGTCGTAGTCACCGGCGGCGGTGCCCGCGAGACGGCCGGTCACCAGGTCGTTCGTGCCGCTGACGGTCGTGCCGAGCTGCTTGGCGCCCGAGGACGAGGTGTCCTGGGGGTCGCCCCGCTCCCACTGTCCGGACGTGGCGGTGTCGGTGCCCGCCGGGTTGACGGTCCAGCCGGTGGCGGTCTCGAACGTGTCGGAGTAGACGGTCACCGGCGGCGTGCCGGTGCCGCAGTACTGGCTCTCCTTGCCGATGATCCGGTAGACGCAGTCGGAGTATTCGAGGAAGCGGAGCACGGCCTCCCGGTTGCGGGTGGTCTGCGGGACGATCTGCTCGTCGGGCGGGTAGAAGCCGGGGCTGGCGCCGGTCGGGTACATCTCGAACGTGAAGCTGAAGATCTTGTACTGGCCCCACAGCCAGTCGTCGATGGTGCCGTCGGTGATGTAGAGGTCGCTGGCCTGCTGCGGGGTGTAGCTGTTGGTGGAGGCCATGTTCTGGCCGAGCGTGGCGTGCGCGTCACGGTCGTCCTGGGTGAGGCCGGGCGCGGTGTTGTTCAGGGTGTAGCCGTACGGCCAGAGCACCAGCTCGCTGTAGGTGTGCCAGTCGATGTGCGACTTGAGCTGCTGCACGCCGCCGATGACGCGGCTGCGCACCCAGTCGGCCGTCGCCCGCACCTCGGGGGCGGACTCGGCGCTCGGGCCGCGGTAGGTCTCGCTGGAGGTCGTGCCGGAGGAGCCGCCGCAGCAGCCCCAGTTGTAGGCCCAGTTGCGGTTGAGGTCGGTGCCGACGGCCGAGGAGCCCGAGTTGGGCTGGCGGTTCTTGCGCCAGGAGCGGTAGCTGCCGGTGGCGATGTCGTACTCGCCGCCGTCGGGGTTGAGGTCCGGCATGATCCAGATCTCGCGGGTGTTGACCAGGTTCGTGATCCGGGAGTCGGTGCCGTAGTTGTCGGCGAGCAGGTGCATGATGTACAGCGCCATCTCCACCGTCAGGTGCTCACGGGCGTGCTGGTGGGCGGTGAACAACACCTCGGGCTCGGCCTCGTCCGTGCCGACGTTGTCGCTGATCTTGACCACGCGCAGGGCGCGGCCCTCGTACGAGGTCCCGTACGTCGACTGGCTGACGATGTTCGGATGGGCCGCGACCAGGGCGTTGATCTCGGCGTTCATCTCGGCGTAGTTGTGGTACGCCGAGTCGGCGGGCGGGAAGTCGAACGCCTCGACGCCGGACGGCGCCGCCGGCCGCGGCACCTCCACGACCCGGTAGCCGAGCTTCCTGATGGCGGCCACCTCCGCCGTGGTGGCCGTGACCAGCACCGAGCCGGTGGCCACCTCCTCGATGGCCGCGCCGGTCGCGGCGACGGCGCTGCGCTGCTGCGCGTCGGACGGCCCCTGCACGCGGTACTGCTTGTTGGGCGGGGGCTCGGCGGCCGCCCCCACGCCCGTCATGCCGGTGAGGCCGACGAGGCAGAGGGCGGCGAGCAGGATGACGAAACGGCGTATCACCTGGTCCTCCTAGGGCGCTCGGGATGGGATGGTGCCGGCGCCTGAACCGAGAGTGAAGATCTGCCGATCGCCCGCAAAGGCCCAAAGTTGCGGACATCCGGATTCCTGACAGGTGACTGTCAGGACCATGCCTGGATGTACCGTGTGAGGCGTGTTCTTCGGCATCACCGATTTCTGGGCCTACGTGATCGGAGCCTTCCTGATCATCCTGCTCCCCGGCCCCAACTCGATCTACGTCCTCAGCTTCGCCGCGCAGCACGGTGTGCGGCAAGGCTATCGGGCCGCGGCCGGCGTGTTCGTCGGCGACACGGTGCTGATGTTCCTGGCCGCCGCCGGCGCGGCCTCCCTGCTGCGCTCCAACGCCGTCCTGTTCACGATCGTCAAGTACGCGGGCGCCGGCTACCTCGCGTGGATCGGCTTCCAGATGATCAGGGACGCCTGGCGTTCCTGGCGGGCGCGAGGCGCCGAGGCCGTCCCGGCGAAGGCGGCGGAGGAGGCGGTGGAGCGGGTTGTGGAGAGCCGGCCGCGGCCGTTCCGCAAGGCCCTGGCGATCAGCCTGCTCAACCCGAAGGCGATCCTGTTCTTCGTCTCGTTCTTCGTGCAGTTCGTGGATCCGGCCTATCCGGCGCCGGCGCTGTCGTTCCTGATCCTCGGCGCGGTGATCCAGGTCTTCAGCTTCCTCTACCTGACGTCGCTGATCTTCGGCGGCACGTTCCTCGCCGCCCAGTTCCGCAGCCACAAGCGGCTCAGTGCGGGGCTGACCTCGTGCGTCGGCGCGGTCTTCCTGGGGTTCGGCGCGAAACTGGCCACCGCGTCACTGAGCTGAGTCACTGGGCTGAAAGTTCGGTTCAAGGACATGCTGGTTCGGTAGGGCACAGATGGAGCGTGGCGAAAGAGGCGGTCGCACCGCCGGCCCTCGGGTACGGTAGGCCACCGGCGTGCTTCCCGGGACGCCGGTGCGGTGCCCGCCTCGGTAAGTGCGAGCGGTCCATCAGGGTAGCCCTGGTCCCTCGAAGCCCGGGTAGTCGCTGATCGTCGGCCTATCTGCGGAGCAGTCTTGAACCATCCGCCCGTGACCCTCCCCCGCCTCGGCGCCCTCGCCCGCGAGGCGGCGCCCAAGCTGCTCGAAGCCGTGGTCGCCCCGCTGGCGGTCTTCTACCTCGCCATGGTGGTCCTCGGGTTCAAGTGGGCGCTGATCGCCACCGTCGCCTGGGTCTACCTCGGTGTGGCCTGGCGGCTCGTCCGGCGGGTGAAGGTGCCCGCCACCATGTTCCTCGCGGCGTTCGCGATCACCGTGCGCGCCCTGGTGTCGTTCTGGACCGGCACCTGGATGTGGTTCTTCATCCAGCCCGAGCTGGGCACGATCTGCATCAGCATGGCGTTCCTCGCCTCCGTGCGGCTCAACCGGCCGCTGGTGCAGAAGCTCACGCTCGACTACATCCACCTGCCGTCGGCGGTGCTGAAGCACGAGCGCATCCGCCGGTTCTTCGCCAGGATCACGCTGCTGTGGGCGTTCGTGCTGCTGATGAACTCCACGCTCAGCATCGCGCTGGCCGTCTACGAGAGCCTGGGCGGCTCGCTCGGCGCGTTCATGATCCTGCGCACCTCGGCGGTGGCCGTGATCAGCGGGCTGGCGATCGCGTTCTCGATCTGGGCGTTCAAGCGGGTGCTGCGCCGGCTGCACGTCGCGCACGCCTGAGCGGCGCCGTTCAGGGGGAGCTCGTTCAGGGGGAGCTCGTTCAGGGGGAGCTCGTTCAGGGGAGCTCCACGACGAGCTCGTAGCCGCCGTCCACCGCTCCGGCGGTGAGCGTGCCGCCCGCCAGGCGGGCCCGTTCGGCGAGGCCCGTCAGCCCCATGCCGCCCCGCCTGGCGACCGGCCGGCCGCGCGCGGGCCCGTTGCGCACGCTCACCCGGCGGGGGCCCACCGAGATCCGCACGGCGGCCCCCGGCGCGTGCTTGGCCGCGTTGGTGAGCCCTTCCTGGACGACGGCCCCTGCCAGCGCGGGCGGCGGCCCGGCGGCCACGTCGAGGTCGATGGTCATGCCGGAGTCCCTGGCCCGGCGGACCAGCTCGGTCACGTCCTCGTCCACGGGCGCCAGCGGCGCGGCGTCGGCGTCCTCGCGCAGCAGCCCGATGATCTGCCGCAGCCGCTCGGTGGCGTCGCCCGCCGCCTCCCGCAGCTCCCCCGCCGCCCGCGCCTGCGCCGGGTCGAGGCCGGGGGCCAGCTCCAGCCCGGCGGCCCGGACCGCGATCAGGGCCAGGTCGTGGCCGAGCGAGTCGTGCATCTCCCGCGCGATCCTGGCCCGCTCGCGCAGCCGGGCCTGCGCCTCGGCAGAGAGCCTGGCCTGGCCCCGCTGCCGGATCACCAGCCGCCGCACCAGCCCCATCAGGTACGGGATCAGATAGGTGCCCACCAGCCCGGTCACCATCGACACCCACAGGGCGAGGTCGCCGCCCGCCGCGAGCACGACCGCCACGCCGACCGCCGCGATGAGGCCGAACGCGGCGACCGGCCGCCACGGCCCGGCCTCCCGCCGTCCGGTCAGGTAGGCGTACCCCATGATGAACGGCGAGGCCGGCACCAACGGGAGGATCTTGACCCCGGTCCGGGGCAGCAGCCAGCTCAGGTCCACGGTGGCGAACCCCTCGCTGAAGCGCCACGGGCCGAGCGGCAGCAGCAGCACCAGGGCGACGAGCGGCCGCCGGCGGCCCACCAGCACCACCGCCGACGCCAGGGCGAGCCGCGGCCCGGTCACCATCCCGAACGCGGCCGGATCCTTGAAGGGATCGGGCCCCATGGCGGCGACGAAGGCGCACAGCAACATCCAGAGCAGCAGGTCGACGACCACCTCGCGGCGGCTCTCCCTGCGGATCGACGGCGGAACTCTCACGCCGTCGACCCTATGGGGGCCGGGTGGAGGCCCGCCCTCGTCCTCAGGCAGGAAGCGACCCTGACGAAAGTCAGGGTAGGGCGCGTGGCACCGTCCTGGTAGTGCTAGCCCCACCCCCGATTCGCCTACCTCCACTCCTGCGCCGGCCTGCGCGAACGGGTTGGATCGAAGGTGTCGGCCGGGGCGGGCGGCACCGCCCCCGACGAAAGTCGGGGGCACCGGCTGCCGATCGGCCGATGTGCCATGACCAGCGGAGTTTCTAGCTTCATGAGCTACGGCCCTGACCCGATTAGGGGACGGGTCCGCGTTCGACCGGGGGCATCCCCGATGCCCCGGGACCCCGCGTACCGAGACGCTGTCCGTGTGCCGTGAAGATCGGAGTCAACGCCCCATGTCACATGCCATCCTCGACCTCGTCCAGCAGGTCATGTCATCCCCTTGGTTGTACGTGGCCCTGTTCGCCCTGGCCCTGCTCGACGGGTTCTTCCCCATCGTCCCGGCCGAGACGTCGGTGATCACGGCGGGGGTGTTCGCCGCTTCCGGGGAGACGAACCTCGCCCTGGTGATGGTGGTCGCGGCGCTCGGCGCGTTCGCGGGCGACCACGTGTCGTACCTGATCGGGCGCCTGTCCGGCGGGCGGCTGCGGGACAAGAAGGCGTTCGTCTGGGCGCGCGGCGCGCTGGAGGAGCGGGGCGGTCTGGTGCTGGTCGTGGCCAGGTACATCCCCGGCGGCCGGACGGCGACCACGCTCACCATGGGCGCGGTACGCCACCCGCTGCGCTCGTTCACCTTCTTCGACGCGATCGCGGCGAGCTCGTGGGCGGTCTACTCCGGGCTGATCGGGTTCTTCGGCGGGATGGCGTTCGAGAACGACCCCATCAAGGGCCTGCTGCTGGGCCTCGGCATCGCGGTGTCCGTCACGGCGGTGGTCGAGATCGTGCGGTGGGCGCGGAAGCGCCGCGCCATCCAGCCTTCCCCGGAAGGTCTTCCCGCGGACACGTCCGTTTGACCCTGTCCGGCGACCATCCGATTCGAGAGGAGTGCGCATGACTGTGCTGGCCGCGGCGATCGCCCTGGTCGGGTCGCTGTTCTTCGCGCTCGGCGCCGCCCTTCAGCAGTTCGAGGCCGCCGGCTCGGCGAAGCCTGGGCTTCTCGCCCTGCTGCGCCGGCCGCGCTGGCTGATCGGCGGCGCGTCCATCCTGGCGGGTGGCGGCCTGCACATCGTCGCGCTCGGGCTCGGCCCGCTCACCGTGGTGCAGCCGATGGGCGTGGCGAGCCTGCTGTTCGCCCTGCCGCTCGCCGCCGCGCTGCACGGCCGCCGGCCCACCCGCGAGGAGCTGGGCGCGGCGGCGGTCGTGGCGGCCGGGCTGGTCGGGCTCGTGCTGATGGTCCCGGAGTCCGAAGGGCCGACCCGGCTCGACCCGGACGGCGTCCTCGTCCTGCTCGGCGTGGCCGGGATCGCGGCGGTGCTGCTGTGGGCCGGCGCCAGGGCGGCCGCGCCGGCCTGGCGGGCGGCGCTGCTGGCCACCAGCTCCGGCGTCCTGTACGGCGCCACCGCCACTCTCATGCGGGTGCTCGTCGACGGCGGCTGGAACTGGTGGTACCTGCTGGCCCTGCCGGTGCCCGCGCTGCTCGCGCTGATGATGCTGCAGCGGGCCTACGCCGTCGGTCACTTCGGCGTGTCGTTCGCCTCGCTGCAGGTCGCCGATCCGCTGACGGCGGTGGCGTTCGGCGCGCTGCTGCTCGGCGAGCCGCTGCCCACCGGGGCCGTCCCGGTCGTGGCCGCGCTGCTGACCGCCGCCGGCACCGTCGCGCTGGCGCGTACCAGTCCGCTGGAGGCGCGCAACGATCTCGCCTGACCCCGTTCCCGGCTCGTCGTCCCCTGTTCCCCCTCCGGCCCTCCCCGGGCCGGGTTCCCTTGCGATTGTGGAGTCACCGTCATGGCCATGCCCCTGCACAGCGTCACCGACCGCGCCCAGCTCGCCCCCGCCCCCGAGCGCCCGCGCCGGGTGCTGATCTCGTCCGACACCTACCCTCCCGACGTCAACGGCGCCGCCTACTTCACCCACCGCCTGGCCACCGGCCTCGCCGCGCGCGGCAACGAGGTGCACGTGGTCTGCCAGTCGGAGCACGGCCCGGCCAGCGCCGACGTCGTGGACGGCGTCATCGTGCACCGGCTGCGCTCGGCGCCGCTGCTGGTGCACCCGACCATGCGCGTCACCGTTCCGGCCAGGCTGGACCGGCTGGTCGCCGACATCAACCCGGACGTGCTGCACACGCAGGGCCACTTCGTGGTCGGCCGGGCCGCCATCGCCGCCGCCCGGCGGGCCGGTGTCCCCGTCGTGGCCACCAACCACTTCATGCCCGACAACCTCTTCCAGTTCGCCCACATCCCCGACCGGCTGCGGGCAGGGGCGGGCCGGCTGGCCTGGCGCGACTTCAGCCGCATCTTCAACCGGGCCGACCACGTCACCACGCCCACCCCGCTGGCCGCGCGGCTCCTCGCCGACCAGGGGTTCGCGCGGGAGGTGGAGCCGGTGTCCTGCGGCATCGACCTGAGCAGGTTCCACCCGCACGCCGAGCCCAAGGCGTGGGCGCGCAAGCTGTTCGGCCTGCCCGACCGGCCGACCGTGCTGTTCGTCGGCCGCCTGGACGAGGAGAAGCGGATCGACGAGCTGGTCCGGGCGCTGCCGCTCGTGCTCAACGAGACCGACGCCCAGGTGGCGCTGGTCGGCAAGGGCAACCAGCGGGCCGAGCTGGAACGGCTGGCCGCCAGGATCGGGGTCGGCGACCGGGTGTTCTTCCTCGGCTTCGTGCCCGACGAGAACATGCCGCAGGCGTACGCCGCCGCCGACGTCTTCGCCATGCCCGGCATCGCCGAGCTGCAGAGCATCGCGACGCTGGAGGCCATGGCGACCGGCCTGCCCGTGGTGGCGGCCGACGCGATGGCGCTGCCGCACCTGGTGGTCTGCAACGGCCACCTGTTCCAGCCGGGCGACGTGGTCGAGCTGGCCCGCCACCTGACCCGCGTCCTCGCCGACGACGAGCTGCGCGCCAGGTACGGCAAGGCCAGCAGGGAGCTCGCCCTCACCCACGACGACCAGGCGTCGCTGGCCCGGTTCGAGGCGATCTACGATGAGGTGGCGCGTTGATCCCTCGGTGGAGCCTGTGGGCCACGGCCGGTGGCACGGCCGTCTCGGCGGCGGCGCTCACCTGGACCGAGCTCACCCTGCCCGCCCAGCCGCTGATCAGCGACTACGCGCTGGTCGCCGGCGGGCTGGTGCCGGTGCTCGTCGGGATGCTGGCGCTCGCGGGAGCGTGCCTGAGCCTGGCGTACGGGCTGGTCGTGGCCGACCCGGCGCGCACCGCGGCCACCCGGGTGCTGCTGCTGGCCGGGGCCGCCGGGCTGATGCTGAGCGCGGTCTTCCCCACCGATCCCGGCTCCTCCCAGGTCGGTACGCTCGCCGGGGAGATCCACCGCTGGGCGGCCGCCGTGGTGTTCACCTCGCTGCCGGTCGCCGGCTGGACGTTCGCCAGGGGCCGGGCGGGGGCCGCCCGCTGGAACGCGGTGCGGGCGATGAGCGTGACCGCGGCGCTGACGCTGGCGGCGTACCTGGCCGCGCATCCGGCCACCGTCACCTCGCCGCTGATCAACGGGGTCGCCTACTACGGGCCGCTGGAGCGGGCCGTGGTGCTGGCCGAGATGGTGCTTCTCGTGACGATGGCGGTGGCCGCGGCCTCCCGCCGGGTCTCCTCGAACGCCGCGGCCACACCCACCGCGACCGCGCCCACAACGACCGGGCCCACCGCGACCGGGCCCGCCGAGAGCGCGCCCGCTCATCCCGCGCCCGCCGGATCCGCGCCCGCCGGAACCGCGTCCGCCGAGGACGCGCCCGAGCTGGCCGCCTGAGGGCGGGCACGCTTCGGCCGCCGCCGAAGGATCGCGCTCCTAGCGTGGACCGTATGCACATCACCCGTCACGCCGAAGCCCTGGCGGTGCTCGCCGACCCCCGGTACGTGCCGCCGCCCGTGCGCCAGGACGCCCCCGAGGGGACGCTGGCCTGGCTGCGCGCCCACGTCTCGCGGTTCAGCGCCGGCCCGGAGCATGCCGAGCGCCGCCGCCGCGTCGTCGAGCGGCTGGCCGCCCTGGACCCCGTACACCTGCGCGCCGCCGCCAGGAGCGCCACCCTGGAGCACCCCGGCGAGTGGCGGGGCGTGCCGACGCGGGTGCTCGGGGCCGCGCTCGGCGTCGCCGACACCGCGCCGGTCGCCGCCGCGGCGGCCGGATACCTGTCGGGTGAGCAGAGCCCGCAGGCGGACGCCGCCGTCGCCGCCCTCCTGGACCAGGCCGACCTGCCGGCCGTCACCCTGCTGCTCCAGGCGCACGCCGCCACCGAGGCGCTGATCGCCGGCGCCCTGCCGCGGCTCGCCGGGCACGACGACGTGGAGGCGGTGCTGCGCGAGACGCTCCGGCACGATCCGCCGCTCGAGGTCACCCGCAGGCTGGACCTCCGCAGCGGCGAGGAGGTGACCCTCGACCTGGTGGCCGCC
Source organism: Nonomuraea sp. LP-02 (assembly GCF_036289125.1). Classification (NCBI taxonomy): domain Bacteria; kingdom Bacillati; phylum Actinomycetota; class Actinomycetes; order Streptosporangiales; family Streptosporangiaceae; genus Nonomuraea; species Nonomuraea sp. LP-02. Next base: position 4,511,925 of record NZ_JAXCLK010000001.1, read on the forward strand.
AACCGCGACCCGGACGTCTTCCCCGATCCCGGCCGGTTCGACCCGGCGCGCGGCGAGGTGCCGCAGCTGACGTTCGGCGCCGGGGTTCGTCCCTGCCCGGCGCCCGCGTACGCGCTCGCGCTGGCCGCCGGCGTGCTGGAGGGGCTGCGGGAGGGTGAGCGCCCGTGAGCTTCCGCGACCTGCACCGTCCGGGCGAGCCCTTCCTGCTGCCGAACGCCTGGGACTACGGCTCGGCCGCCGCCCTGGCCGCGCTGGGCTTCCCCGCGATCGGCACCACGAGCCTCGGCGTGGCGGCCGTGCACGGCCGGCCGGACGCGGCCGGCGTCACCCGCGCCGAGACCGTCGAGCTGGCCGAGACGATCAAGGACCTCGGCGTGCTCGTCACCGTGGACATCGAGGGCGGCTTCAGCGACGACCCGGCCCAGGTGTCGGACCTGGTGGCGAGCCTGGCCGCGCTGGGCGTGGCGGGCGTGAACCTCGAGGACGGCCGGCCGGACGGCACCCTGCGCCCGATCGGGCTGCACCAGGAGATCATCGAGGCGGCGAAGGGGCACGGCGTGTTCGTCAACGCCCGTACCGACACCTGCTGGCTGCGGACGGGCGGCACGCTGGAGCGGGTGCGGGCGTACGCGCACGCCGACGGCGTCTTCGTGCCCGGCCTGACCGGACTGGACGCGATCGCCGAGGTGGCGGCGGCCACGCCGCTGCCGCTCAACGTGCTCCTCCAGCCGGACGGCCCCACGATGGCCGAGCTCGCCGCGGCAGGGGTGGCCCGGGTGAGCACGGGCTCGCTGCTCTACCGGGCCGCCCTCCAGGGGGCGCTGGCGACGGCGCTCGCCGCCGAGGGCAGGCCCGCGCCCCGCGTCCCGACGTACGAGGAGACGGCCGCGCTGCTGCCGAAAACTGGATAATCGAAGCATGCGCTTCCAGATCCTGGGGCCCACCACGGTGCTGGGCGAGGACGGCGAGCCCGTCGCGCTCGGCGGCCCCCGGGTACGGGCGCTGCTCACGCTGCTGGCCCTGCACGCCGGCCGCGTCGTCGCCGCGGACCGGCTCGCCGCCGGCCTGTACGGCCCCGAGCCGCCCGAGGGCGTGGCCAACGCGCTGCAGTCCCAGGTGTCCCGGCTGCGCCGGGCGCTCGGCAGGGATCTGGTCGAGTTCCATCCGGCGGGCTACCGGCTGGCCGCCGAGCCGTCGGACGTGGACGCCCACCGCTTCGAGCGACTGGCGGCGGCCGGCCGTCAGGCCCTCGCGGCCGGCGATCCCGGCCGTGCCGCCGGGCTGCTGCGCGAGGCGCTGGAGCTGTGGCGGGGCGCGCCGCTGGCCGACGCCCCGCACGCGGAGGACGCGGCGAGCGCGCTGGAGGAGCTGCGTCTCGCCGCGACGGAGGACCGGGTGCAGGCCGACCTGGACCTCGGCCGGCACCGGGAGCTCGCCGCCGAGCTGCGCGGCCTCGTCGCCGCCCATCCGCTGCGCGAGCGGCCGCGCGCCCAGCTCATGCGGGCGCTCTACGGCAGCGGCCGCCAGGCGGAGGCGCTGACCGTCTACGACGAGGCCAGGAAGATCCTCGACGAGGAGCTGGGCGTCGCGCCCGGCCCCGAGCTGGCCGCCGCGCACCTGGCCGTGCTGCGGGCCGACCCCGCGCTCGGCGCGCCCGCTCCCGCCGCCCCGCAGCGGCAGGGGTTGCCCGCGCAGCTCACCAGCTTCGTCGGCCGGGACCGGGAGCTGGCCCAGGTGAGCGCGCGGCTGCGGGCCGGCCGGCTGGTCACGCTGATCGGCCCTGGCGGGGCGGGCAAGACGCGGCTCGCGGTCGAGGCGTCCGGGCAGGAGCCGCAGGATGTCTGCTTCGTCCCGCTCGCCCCGGTCACCGAGGGCGCGGACGTGCCCGCCGCGGTGCTGGCCGCGCTCGACGTCCGCGACGCCCTGCGCCCCGCCGCCGACCGGCCGGTGGATCCGCTCACCCGCCTCGCGACCGCGCTCGCCGGGCGCGAGCTGCTGCTCGTGCTGGACAACTGCGAGCACCTGGTCGAGGCGACCGCCGAGCTGACCGATCTGCTGCTGGCCTCCTGCCCCGGCCTGCGGGTGCTGGTCACCGGGCGGGAGGCCCTGGGCATCACCGGCGAGTCGATCCTCCCGGTCGCGCCGCTGCGGCTGCCGCCGGCCGAGGCCGTCGATCCGCTGGACTATCCGGCGGTGCGGCTGTTCGCCGACCGGGCCGGTGCGGTGGCCCCCGGTTTCGCCGTGGACGCGGTCAACGCGGCGCACGTCGTACGCATCTGCCGGGCGCTCGACGGGCTGCCGCTGGCGATCGAGCTGGCCGCGGCGCGGCTGCGGACGATGTCGGTGGCCGACGTGGCGGCGCGGCTGGACGACCGGTTCCGGCTGCTGGCCCGCGGCAGCCGTACGGCGCTGCCCCGCCACCAGACGCTGCGCGCGGTCGTGGCCTGGAGCTGGGACCTGCTGGACGCCGACGAGCAGCGCATGGCCCGGCGCTTCAGCGTATTCGTGGGCGGGGCGCGCCCCGAGACGGCCGAGCGGGTGTGCGGGCTGCCGGAGGAGGTGCTGTTCTCCCTGGCGGAGAAGTCGCTGGTGGAGCGGGTCGGCGGGCGCTACCGGATGCTGGCGACGATCCAGGCGTTCTGCGCGGAGCGGTTGGCCGAGTCCGGCGAGGTGGCGGCGGCCCGCGACGCCCACGCCGCCTGCTGCCTGGACCTCGTGCTCGCCGCCGACGAGCGGCTGCGCACCCACGAGCAGCTGGAGTGGCTGGCCCGCCTCGACGAGGAGAGCGACGACGTCAACGCCGCCCTGCGCTGGGCCACCGAGACCGGCCAGGTCGGGACGGCGCTGCGGCTGCTCGCGCACTGCGCCTGCTACTGGTGGATGCGCGGCCACCGCGTCACCAGCGCCGACCTCGCGGCCACGCTGCTGCTCAAGCTCGGCGCGGCCGTCCCCGAGGGGCTGGAGGAGGAGTACGTGACGTGCGGGGTCGTCACCGCCTGGCGGGGCGAGGTCGGCGACGAGGTGCGCGACCTGATCGTCCACTCGCGCACGCTGCTGCCGTGGAACCACATACCGCGCCGGGTGGAGTTCCTGATGATGCTGCTGTCGATGTACAACGGGCCGCGCGGCGACTTCGAGCAGGCCTATCTCGACGTCCAGCGGACCATGGTCGGGCTCGCGCCCTGGCCGCGGGCGCTGGCGTACGCGGGGGCGGCCTTCGTGCTGCAGGTGCTCGGCCGGATGGAGGAGGCGGCGGGCCACTTCCACGAGAGCCTGGCCAGGTTCAAGGCCATCGGCGAGCGCTGGGGCACGGTGCTGGTGCTGTCCGGGCTCGGCACGCTCCACCAGGAGCAGGGGGACTACGCGACGGCGTACGCGCTGGCGGGCGAGTCGCTGGCGATCGCCCGCGAGCTGAAGGCCACGACGGAGATCGCCGAGTCGCTGTGCCGGCGCGGCGACGCCCTGCAGGGCCTGGGCCGGCCGGAGGAGGCGCGGGCCGGCTACCTGCCGGCCGCCGAGCTGGCCGGCCGCAACGGCTCGGTCGAGATCCTGGCCTGGGCGCTTCTCGGGCTCGCCGAGGTGGAGCTGCGCGGCGGCGCCCCCGAGCAGGCGCGCGGCCTGCTGCTGCGGGCCCGTGCGGAATGCCCGGACGACTGGTACAGCACGGCCGACACCCGCGCCCGCATCGCGGCGGCGCTGACCGAGCTCGACGGTCAGGTCAGCGGAGCGGTCAGCGACCGGTAGGCCCGCGGTCAGGGGCTCCCGTCACGCTGACCGGCATGACGAACAAATGGTGGTGCCTGGCCGTCGCCTGCCTGGCCACTCTGCTGCTCTCCCTGGACCTCACGGTCCTGCACCTGGCACTCCCCCGGCTGACCGCCGACCTCGGCGCGAGCTCGACCCAGCTCCTCTGGATCGGCGACGTGTACGGCTTCGCCCTCGCCGGCCTGCTGGTCACCATGGGCAACCTCGGCGATCGCATCGGCCGCAAGCGGCTGCTGCTGATCGGCGCTGCCGCGTTCGGCGCGGCCTCGGCGCTCACCGCGTACGCGCCGAGTCCGGAGCTGCTGATCGCGGCCCGCGCGCTGCTCGGCGTGGCCGGTGCGACGATCATGCCGTCCACGCTGTCGATCGTCAGGAACGTCTTCACCGAGCCGGGCGAGCGCACCGCGGCCGTCGGCATCTGGAGCGGGATGAGCGCGGCGGGCTTCGCCGTCGGCCCGGTCGTCGGCGGGCTGCTGCTGGACCACTTCTGGTGGGGCTCGGTGTTCCTGATGAACGTGCCGATCATGCTGCTCATCCTGGTCGGCGGCGCGCTCGTGCTGCCCGAGTCGCGCAACCCGGCGGCGGGCCCACTCGACCTCATCAGCGCGGCCCTGTCGATGGCCGGGGTGATCGCGGTCGTCTACGCGATCAAGGAGGCCGGGCACCAGGGCCTGGGGCACGGGAACGTGCTGGTCGCGGGGGCGGGCGGGGTGGCGCTGCTGGGCCTGTTCGCCTGGCGGCAGACGCGGCTGCCCGAGCCGCTGATCGACGTGCGGCTCTTCGCCCGGCGGGCGTTCAGCGCGTCCATCGTGACGAACCTGCTGGCGATCTTCGCCATGTCGGCCATGCTGCTGATGTTCGCCTGGTATCTGCAGCTCGTGCTGGGCTGGTCGCCGCTGCAGGCGGGGCTGGCGCAGCTCCCGGGCGGGCTGAGCGGCGCGGTCGGCGGCGTGCTCGCGGCCGGGCTGATCCGGCGGATCGGCCGGGCCGGCGTGGTCGCGCTGGGCCTGGCCATGAACGCGGGCGCGTTCCTCTACTACACCACGCTCGGCCTGGAGCTGACCTACCTGACGCTGCTGCCCGCCATGGTGATCGGCGGCGTGGGCATCGGTTTCGCCTTCACCGTGAACAACGACAACGTGCTGGCCACCGCGCCCAGGGAGCGTGCCGGGGCGGCGGCCGCGGTGTCGGAGACGGCGTTCGAGCTGGGGGCGGCGCTCGGCATCGCGATCCTCGGTACCGTGCTCACCAGCGCCTACCGGGCCAACCTGGAGCTGCCCGCCGGGGTCGCCGGGGCGGCCGGGGAGTCGATCGCGGGGGCCGCCCATGCGGCCGCCACGCTGCCCGCCGAGCAGGCCGGGGCGCTCATGCGGGCGGCGCGGGAGGCGTTCCTCGCCGGTCTGCACATGACGTCGCTGGTCGCCGCCGTGCTGCTGGCCGCGGTCGCGGTGCTGGCGCTGGTGGGCCTGCGCGGCGTTCCGAAGGAGATCCCGGAGGAGGTGCTGACCGCCCGCGCCTGAGCCGCGGAGGTCACGGGAGGGGCTTCGTCGGGCAGGGGCGGCTGGTGGTCGGGGTGAGGCCGTCCCAGCGGGTGCCGATCATGCGGGCCACGCCCTCGACGGTCTCGATGCCCGCCCCGTCCCCCGGCTGCAGGTCGGACTGCACCGACAGCAGCAGGTCCCGTCCCGGCCCGGCGATCCTGCCGTAGCTGCTGACGGCCCAGGTGCCGTGGACGAACGGGCGCGGCGTCGAGCCGTTCTTGAGCGCCACCCGGTCGCCGCGCCGCGCCGCCGCGCTGACGCCCCACGACTGGTCCTCCTGGACCCGTCCCATCAGGCCGAGCACCAGGTCCCGGTCCGCGGCGCTCAGGCCGCCGCCGCCTTTGACCAGCACCTTCAGCAGCCGGACGCGGTCGGACGGGCTGCTGGTGGTGCCGCTCCAGTTGGCGCCAGGCCCCGGCGTGGTGTGGCTCAGCCCGATCCGCCGGTAGAACGCGCTCACCGCGCCGCTCCCGCCGATCCGCGACCACATGGCGTCGGCGGCGCGGTCGTCGCTCTTCCTGATCATGCGCTCGGCCAGGTGGCGCTCGTCCTTGCCGAGCCTGCCCGCGCGGCGGGCCAGCAGCGCCATGACGATGTCCACCTTGGCGCCGCCGGCCGTGACGAGCTCGTCCCGCTGCCGGCCGTACCCCAGCGTGATCCCGCTGACCAGGTCGTGGACCGCGTAGACGATCCGGCCGGGGCGGTGGAAGAGGTAGCGGGCGATGTCGCTGACGAGCCGGGCCCGGGCCAGGCGCCCGGCCCGTACGTCGGGAAAGCTCATGACGCAGCGGGCGACCGCGGCGGCGGGCGGCCCGGCGGGCAGGACCTGCCGGCTCCCGCAACCGCCGGCCAGCAGCATCATCCCGACACAGGCGACAAGCCTCGCACGCACCTCGCGACCCCCACTTTTGGTGGCATCGGGGGTCGCCAGGCATCATGCCCGAGAGGTCAGGAGTCGAATCCCAGCCCCATCCTGTCGAGCGTGCGCAGCCACAGGTTGCGCTTGCCCTGGTGCTGGTCGGCCTGGGCGATCGACCAGCGGGTGACCTGGATGACGCCCGAGCGCACCGGCTCCGGCGGGAACGGGATCGGCTTCTCCTTCACCATGCGCAGCTCGGTCCGCTCGGTCGGCTCGCCGGACAGCAGGTCGAGCATGACGTTCGCGCCGAAGCGGGTGGCGCCCACGCCCATGCCCGTGTAGCCGACGCCGTAGGCCAGCCGCCCGCCGTGGGCCTGGCCGTAGAAGGCGCTGAAGCGGCTGCAGGTGTCGATCACGCCGCCCCACCGGTGGGTGAAGCGCACCTCGTCGAGCTGCGGGAAGGTGTCGTAGAAGTGCTGGGCGAGGGTCACGAACGTCTCGTCGCGCTGGTCGTACTCGGGCTTGACCAGGCCGCCGTTGTAGTAGACGGCGTCGTAGCCGCCCCACAGGATCCGGTTGTCGTCGGTCAGGCGGTAGTAGTGGAAGCGGTTGCCCGAGTCGCCCACGCCCTGCCGGTTGCGCCAGCCGACCTCGGCGAGCTGGTCGCCGGTCAGCGGCTCGGTCATCAGCGCGTAGTCGTAGACGGGGACCACGAAGTGCTTGAGCCGGCGCAGCAGCGGCGGGAAGACGCCGGTGCCGAGCGCCACCTTGGCGGCGCTGACCCCGCCGTACGGGGTGCGCAGCTCGATGCGGACGCCGTCGTCGCGCAGCGAGCGCACCGGGGAGCGCTCGTGCACCCGCACCCCGGCCCGCAGGCACGCCTCGCGCAGCCCCCACGCCAGCCGCGCCGGGTCGAGCATCGCGCAGCCGCTGCGCTCCCAGAGCCCGCCGAGGTAGGTGGGCGAGTTCACCTCCGCCCGCACCTGCTCCTGGTCCAGGGGCACGTAGTCGAGCCCCAGGTCGGAGATCAGGTCCAGGTGCTCGCCCAGCGCGTCGAGCTGCCAGGGCTCGGTGGCCACGTGCAGCTCGCCGGTGCGTTCGAAGGAGCAGTCGACGCCGTAGCGCTCCAGCGTGGCCTCGATCTCGTCGAGGTTCTCCACGCCCATGCGCTCCAGGCGCCCGATGTCGTCCGGCCACCGCTCCAGGCCGTTGGCCAGGCCGTGGGTGAGGGTCGCCATGCAGAACCCGCCGTTGCGGCCGGTGGCCGCCCAGCCGATCCGGCGGCCTTCCAGCAGGACGACGTCCAGTGAGGGGTCGCGTTCCTTGGCCATCAGTGCGGTCCACAGACCGGAGAAACCGCCGCCGACGACGGCCAGGTCGGCGGTGGTGTGATCGGTGAGCCGCGGTCGCGGCTCGGGTCTGGCCGGGCTGTCCAGCCAGTACGGCTTGCGCTCCGCGTCAGCAAGCGCCTTCAGCGGATCCACAAATCCCACTTCCCTACGAAGGTCAGGTGTTTCAGTTGCGGCGCCGCGCCGCGATCGCGTTGCCGATCGCGATCAGCACCCCTATGCCGAAGATCAGCGTACCCATGACGTTCACCTGGGGCGGGATTCCCGTCTTCACGGCGCCCACGATCCACAGCGGGAACGTCACGGTCGAGCCGTTGACGAAGCTGGTGACCACGTAGTCGTCGATCGACAGCGCGAACGACAACATCGCCCCCGCCGCCACGCCCGGCATGATCGACGGCAGCGTGACCTGCCGGAACGTGCCCCACGCGGACGCCCCGAGGTCCCTCGCGGCCTCCTCCAGCGACGGGTCGAGCCCGACGACCCGCGCCCGCACGGTGACGACCACGAAGGACAGCGAGAACAGCACGTGCGCGACGATGATCGTGACGGAGTCGCGCGGCACGTTCCCCGAGACGAACAGCGACAGCAGCGAGGCGCCCATGACCAGCTCGGGCGTGGAGATCGCGGCGAAGACGAGGAAGTTCGTCGCGCCGAGGCCGCGGAACCGGTGCCGGCCGAGCGCGAGGCCCAGCATGGTACCGATCACGACCGTGACGGCCGTGCTGGCCACCGCGATGACCAGCGTGTTCGTCAGGGCCGTGGTCAGGTCGGCGATCTCGAACAGCTCGCCGTACCAGCGGAGGGTGAACCCCTGCCAGGTGGTGTTGGACTTGCTCTGCTTGTCGTTGAAGCCGAACAGGATCATCACCGCGATCGGCGACGACAGCCACACGATGACGAGCCAGGTCCAGATGTGCAGCAGCCGGTCGCCGGTGCGGGTGCCCCTCATCGGGCCGCCGCCTCAAGGACGTTCTCCGTGCCGAGCACGCGGGCGTAGACGAAGATCCCCACGAGCAGCACCCCCATCAACGTGAACGACAGCGCCGAGGCCGTCGGGTAGTCGAGGTTGGTGAGGTACTCGGTCTGGATGATGTTGCCGATCATGGTGTTGGCGGTGCCGCCGAGGATGGCCGCGTTGACCGGGTCCGCCGTGGCGGGCACGAACGTCATCAGCACCCCGGCGAACACGCCGGGCAGCGACAGCGGCAGCACCACCCGGCGGAAGGCCGCGGCGCGGGTCGCGTAGAGGTCCTGGGCCGCCTCCACCACGCGCGGGTCCACGCGCTCCAGCGCCACGTAGATCGGCAGGATCATGAACGGCAGCCAGTTGTAGGTCAGGCCGCCCACCACCGCGAACGTGGTGGCCAGCACGTGGAAGTCGGCGGGCAGCAGCCCCCATCCCTTCAGCGTGCCGAACAGGATGCCGTTGTCCGCCAGCAGGAAGTTCCACGAGATCGTCCGCAGCACGAACGACACGAAGAACGGCAGCAGGAGCAGGAACAGGTAGACCGACTTGCGCCGGCCGCCCTTGAAGGCGATCCAGTACGCCACCGGGTACCCGATGACCAGCATCGCCACCGTCGCCATCCCGCCGTAGAGCAGGGACCGGACGAACTGGGTGCTGTAGCGGCCGAGGGCGTCGGTGTAGTTGGAGACGGCGAACGTCATCGCGTAGCCGTCGATGGCGTTGCCGGTCTGCAGCGACACCGACGCCATGGCCGCCATGGGCACGACCAGGAAGATCGCCAGCCACATCCAGCCCGGCAGCGCCAGCAGGTAGGGGGTGAGCCGCCGCATCGTCTACGCCTGGGTGACGGACTGGAAGATCGGGTTGAAGATCTGCTGCTGCTGGTTGTCGAGCGGCGTGTAGCCGCGCAGCCGGGCGTAGTCGGCCTCGGTCGGGAACATGAGCGGGCTGTCGGCCATCTGCTCCAGCGCCTTCTTGTCCTCGCCCTGGGCGGACTTCGCCTTCTCCCGCAGCAGGTCCTGCACCGCCGGGACCGGGGTGACGAACTGGATGAACTCATCCAGTTCGGCGGCCACGGCCGGCTGGTAGAGGTAGTCCATCAGCATCAGCGCGTCCAGCGGGTTGGCGGCGCCCTTGGGGATGAGCATGTTGTCGGTCCAGATCGTGCCGCCCTCCTCGGGCACCACGAACTTGACCGGCTCACCCGCGAGCTGGCGCTGGAAGACGTCGCCCGACCAGGCCATGGTGATCCAGATGTCGCCCTTGGCCACGGCGTCGATGTAGCTCTGGTCGTAGTACTTGCGCACCAGGCCGTTGTCGCGCTGCTCCTTGAGCTTCTCGCCGGCCTTCTTCCAGTCGGCCTCGGTCGACTTCTCCGGGTCGATGCCGAGGGCGAACATCCCGAAGTTGCCGATCTCCTGCGCGTCGGCCATCATGCCGACCCGGCCCTTGTACTTCGGGTCGAACAGCGCCTGGATGCTGGTGATGTCGTCCTTGACGTACTTCGTGTTGTATGCGATCCCGGTCACGCCCGAGGTGTAGGGGACGGTGTACTTGTTGCCGGGGTCGTAGGCGCGTTCCTTGTACTTCTGGCCGGCGTTGGCCGCGAAGTTCGGCAGCTTGGAGTGGTCGAGCGGCACGCAGTAGCCCAGCTCGATCATGTGCTGGAGCTGGATGCCGTTGGTCATGACGACGATGTCGTAGCCCAGCGGCTGGCCGGCGCGGAGCACGGGGTCGGCCTTGCCGAAGAAGTCCGCGTTCTCCTGGATGACTTCTTTGTACTCGTAGGAGATGCCGGTGTCCTTGGCGAACTTCTCCAGCGGCGCCTTGTCCTCGGGCATGTACTCCGGCCAGTTGGCGAAGATCACCTTGCCGTGCTTGGTCTGCTTGGACCAGAAGTCCTGGACCTCGTCGGCCTTGGGCGGCGCGGCCTTCTGGCCCTGCACGCCGCAGGCGGCGAGCGCGAGACCGGCGGCCGACAGGCCCGCGAGCCGGAACGCCTCACGGCGCGGCAGTCCGTGGCGAGGGAGGGGGAGACGGGGGTTCATGGCCTGCTATCAACTTCCAATCACGTACGAGTGCTGCGCCTGCCAGGACAGCCACACGGAGTCGCCCCGCTCCGCCGTGGCCGTCGCGTCGTGGGCGTTCTGCTGGAACACCGTCATCTCGGCCCCGTCGGCGAGACGCACGGCATAACTGTTGTAGGTGCCGAGGTAGACCACCTCGGAGACGGTGCCGGCCAGCGCGCTGAGGCCCGCCTCCGGCGCGTCCGTGCCGATGGTGATCTTCTCGGGGCGTACGGTGACCGTCACCTCGCCCTCCTTGCCGGGCACCAGCACCCGGCCGTCGCCGATCGGCAGCTCGCCCGCCCTGGCGGTCCCGGTCAGCAGGTTGGAGGTCCCGATGAAGCCGGCCACGAAGGGCGTCGCCGGCCGCTCGTAGATCTCCCGCGGCCCGCCGAGCTGCTCGACCAGGCCGTCGTTCATGACCGCGATGCGGTCGCTCATGGTCAGCGCCTCGTTCTGGTCGTGCGTCACGTACACGAACGTGATGCCGACCTCGCGCTGGATGCGCTTGAGCTCGATCTGCATGGCCTGGCGCAGCTTGAGGTCGAGCGCGCCGAGCGGCTCGTCGAGCAGCAGCGCCCGCGGCCGGTTGACCAGCGCCCTGGCCAGCGCCACCCGCTGCTGCTGGCCGCCGGACATCTCGCGCGGCCGGCGCTTCTCCCTGCCGACCAGGTCGACGATCTCCAGGATGTCGCCGACCCGCCGCCGGATCTCCTCCTGCGGGGTCTTGCGCTGTTTCAGCCCGAAGGCCACGTTGTCCCAGACGCTCATGTGCGGGAAGAGCGCGTAGGACTGGAAGACCATGTTGACGTCCCGCTTGTTGGGCGGGACGTTCGTGACGTCCTGGCCGTGCAGCTTGACCAGGCCCTTGGACGGCGCCTCGAAGCCGGCGATCATCCGCATGGTCGTGGTCTTGCCGCAGCCGGAGGGGCCGAGGAGGGAGAAGAACTCCCCCTCCTCGATGTCCAGCGAGACGCCCTTGACGGCACGGACGAGCTCGCCGTGCGCGTGATATTCCTTGACGACGTCCTCAAGCTCGATGGCGCTGGTCATCAGCGCTATTCACCGATGTAGTGCATGACGTGCTTGACCCTCGTGTAGTCGTGCAGGCCGAAGACCGACAGGTCCTTGCCGTAGCCGGAGTGCTTGAAGCCGCCGTGCGGCATCTCGGAGACGAACGGGATGTGCGTGTTGACCCAGACGACCCCGAAGTCGAGGCGGTTGGACATCCGCATCGCGCGGCCGTGGTCGGAGGTCCAGACCGAGCCGCTCAGGCCATACCTGACGTCGTTGGCCTTGGCCAGCGCGTCGGCCTCGTCGGTGAAGGTCTGGACGGTGATGACCGGGCCGAAGACCTCGTTCTGCACCATCTCGTCGTCCTGACGGAGACCGTCCACGACGGTGGGGGCGAAGAAGTAGCCCTGGTCGCCGACGCGGTGGCCGCCGGTGAGGACCTTGGCGTGCGCCGGCACCCGGTCGATGAAGCCCTGGACGCGGGTGAGCTGGTTCTCGTTGTTGAGCGGGCCGTAGAGCGCGTCCTCGTTCGACAGGTCGCCGGTGACGGTGGCGGCCGCGGCCTCGGTCAGCGCGGCCACGAACTCGTCGTGCACGCTCTCCTGCACGAGCACCCGGCAGGCGGCCGTGCAGTCCTGGCCGGCGTTGTAGAGGCCGGCCGTGGCGATGTCGGCGGCGGCCTTGGCGAGGTCCTTGACGTCCTCGAAGACCACGACCGGGGCCTTGCCGCCGAGCTCCAGGTGCACCCGCTTGAGGTCGTCGGCGGCGCTCTTGGCGACCGACATGCCCGCGCCGACCGAGCCGGTGATCGCGACCATGGACGCGGTCGGGTGGCCGACGACGAGGGCGCCGGTCTCACGGTCGCCGGTGACGACGTTGAAGACGCCGGCGGGCAGCACCTCGCCGAGGATCTCGGCGAGCTTGAGCGTGGAGACCGGGGTGGTGTCGGACGGCTTGAGCACGATCGTGTTGCCCGCCGCGAGCGCCGGGGCGATCTTCCAGACCGCCATCATCATCGGGTAGTTCCAGGGCGTGACCTGGCCGATGACGCCGATCGGCTCGTGCCGGATGACGCTCGTGTGCTCGGCGAGGAACTCACCGGCCGTCGGGCCCTCCAGCGTGCGGGCCGCGCCCGCGAAGAAGCGGAAGTGGTCGGCGGCGACCGGGGTCTCGTCCTCGGCCATGCGGGCGCGCGGCTTGCCGGTGTTGCGGCACTCGGCCTCGTTGATCTCGTCGGCCCGCGCCTCGATGGCGTCGGCGACCTTCAGCAGCAGGTTGGCCCGCTCGCCCGGTGTGGTCCTGCCCCACGAGTCGAACGCGGCAGCCGCGGCGGCATAGGCGGCGTCGACGTCCTCGATGCCGGAGACCGGGGCCTGGACGTACGCCTCGCCCGTGCAGGGATCGATGATGTCGGAGAATCGGCCGCTCTTGGCGTCCACGAACTCCCCGTTGACGAAGTTCTGCAGACGGGTGGTCAAGGTTGACCTCCTCGTGAGGTGGCTGAAGATGCCGCGACTCTTACAGAGTGGAAGCATCCGGACAAGGGATTTCGTGGTGAAGATACCAAATTGCTACGAATTCGCTTGACAGACCGCCAGGAACTGACAACATGTCGCACCAGGACGGCAATCAAGCGGGAACGCCCCCGTAACGCCGGACCGCTAGGAGGATTCCCTTCGATGACGTCGCCGCCCCGCGTCCGCCGCAGCAATCCGGCCCAGGGTCCCGTCGTGCTCGACGAGCTGTCCAAGCAGATCATCGAGCAGCTCCAAGCGGACGGGCGGATGCCGTACGCGGCCATCGGCAAGGCAGTCGGGCTCTCCGAGGCCGCCGTGCGCCAGCGCGTGCAGCGGTTACAGGAGGCCGGGGTCATGCAGATCGTCGCGGTCACCGACCCCCTCACCCTGGGCTTCCCCCGGCAGGCGATGATCGGGGTCAACTGCGAGGGCGACCTGGACTCGGTCGCCGACGAGCTGGCCGCGATCGAGGAGATCGACTACGTCGTGCTCACCGCGGGCTCGTTCGACGTCATCGTCGAGGTGGTGTGCGAGGGCGACAGTCACCTGCTGGAGATCCTCAGCAAGATCCGCGCCATCCCCGCCGTGCGGGCCACGGAGTCGTTCGTGTACCTGAAGCTGCGCAAACAGTCCTACTCCTGGGGCACACGCTGACCCAGGCGGGCCACCGCGCGGACGGGAGCACCGTCCGCGCCGGCCAGCCTGATCGGGAACAGTGACACCTCGACCGGCCGGCCGCTCTCCTGTGCCCGGAGCAGGCGGCCGAGACCGGTCAGGTTCTCGGCGATGACCGCGTGCGCGCCGCACAGCACCCGGTGGGCGGGGAAGTCGGCGGCCGGCGTGGGGTCCACGCTCAGCGCGTCGATACCGACCGTACGGACGCCCCGCTCCACGAGCAGCTCCGCCGCCTCCTCCGACAGGTAGGGGTGCTCCAGGTAGGCGGCGCTCCCCCAGTGCGCCGACCAGCCGGTGGCGACCAGCACGATCGTGCCCGCGCGCACCTCGCGGAAGGCCGCCGCGCCGATGCCCGACCGGGGCGCGAGGCCCCGGGCGTCCACCACCGTCGCCGGGCCGGCGAACCGGTCGAGCGGCAGGTCGTCCAGGGTGGGCAGCGCGTCGCCGAAATGGTACGGCGCGTCCACGTGGGTGCCCGACTGGGAGCCCATGTGGACGGCAAGCACGTTGACGCCGTCGCGGGCCACGGTGAGCGCCGGGCCGATCGAGACCTCCGGGTCGCCCGGATAGACGGGCATCCCGGTCTCGACCGGCACCGACAGGTCGACGTATTCGGTCACGTCCGGCTCCCTCACGGGGCGACCGGCTCCGTGGCCGCCGCCGGCCGCGCGTCGATGATCGGCGGCACCGGGGTGTCGGCCGCGCGGACCAGGCGCGGACCCCGCGGCCCGTAGACCTCGCGCGGCTCGGGGAAGGCGGCCAGCAGCGCCAGGTAGAGCAGCGCGGCGACGGCCAGGCCGACGGGGAGCGAGATGTCCACGCCGCCGGCCAGCTCGCCGAGCGGGCCGACGAACTGCCCCGGCAGGTTGACGAACGACAACGCCAGCGCCGCCGAGGCCAGCCAGGCGGACATGCCCCGCCAGTTCCAGCCGTGGGTGAACCAGTAGCGGCCGCCGCGCTGGCGGCGGTTGAAGACCTGCAGGGCGTCGGCGTCGTACCAGCCGCGCCGCGTGACGTAGCCGAGCATCATGATCACCATCCACGGGGCGGTGCAGGTGATGATGAGCGTGGCGAACGTCGAGATGCTCTGCGTCAGGTTCGCGGCGAAGCGGCCGACGAAGATGAACACGATCGACAGCGTACCGATGAAGACCGTGGCCTGCACGCGGCTGAACCGCGGGAACACGCTGGAGAAGTCCAGGCCGGTGCCGTAGAGCGAGGTGCTGCCCGTGGACATGCCGCCGATGAGCGCGATCAGGCAGACCGGGACGAAGTACCAGGCGGGGGAGATCGCCAGCAGGCCGCCGACGTAGTTGGGGGCGGCCGGGTCCACGTACTGCGCCGCCTTGGACGCGATGATCGAGGCGGTGGACAGGCCGAAGAGGAACGGCAGGATCGTGGCGATCTGCGACATGAACGCCGCCGTCATCACCCGCCGGCGCGGCGTGTCCGCCGGGATGTAACGCGACCAGTCGCCGAGGAAGGCGCCGAAGGAGACCGGGTTCGACAGCACGATGAGCGCCGCGCCGATGAACGACGGCCAGAACAGCGGGTCACCCGCCGCGAGCGTGCCCGGGTAGGACGGGTCGAAGTCGCCGGCGAAGGCGAAGATCCCCAGCACGAACAGCAGCGACGCCGCCGCCACCGCGATCTTGTTGACGAACAGCATGAAGCGGAAGCCGTACACGCAGACGACCAGGACGAGAGCGGCGAAGATGCCGTACGCGACCGCGTACGACGCGTCGACGTCCGGCAGCCCGACCAGCCGGTGCGCGCCGCCCACGAGCGCGTCTCCCGACGACCACACCGAGATCGAGAAGAACGCGATCGCGGTCAGCAGCGACAGGAACGAGCCCACGACCCGCCCGTGCACGCCCAGGTGGGCCGAGGACGACACGGCGTTGTTGGTGCCGTTGAGCGGCCCGAACAGCGACAGCGGCGCCAGGATCATCGACCCCACCACCAGCCCGAGCACGGTCGCGGCCAGGCCCTGCCAGAACGACAGGCCGAACAGGATGGGGAAGGCCCCGAGCACGCAGGTCGCGAACGTGTTCGCGCCGCCGAAGGCCACCCGGAACAGGTCGAGCGGGCGCGCCGTCCGGTCGGCGTCGGGGATGCGCTCGACCCCGTAGGTCTCGATCTCGGTGAGGGTGTTGCTCATGTCTGCTTCTCCTGCCGCAACGCCAGCAAGCTGACGAGGTCGTAGGCCACGTGGGAGGCGGCGACCGAAGTGATCTCCGCGTGGTCGTAGGCCGGGGCCACCTCGACGACGTCGGCCCCGATCAGGTCGCAACCGGCGAGCCCGCGCAGGATCTCCAGCAGCTCGCGGCTGGTGAGCCCGCCGGCCTCCGGGGTGCCGGTGCCGGGAGCGTGGGCGGGGTCGAGCACGTCGATGTCGACCGAGACGTACAGCGGGCGCCCGCCGATGCGCTGCCGCAGCACGTCGATCACCTCGTCCAGGCCGCGCCGCAGCACGTCGGCGGCGGTCAGGATGCCGAACCCGAGCCGCCGGTCGTCCTCTAGGTCCTTCTTGCCGTACAGGGGGCCGCGGGTGCCGACGTGGCTCAGCGCCTCGGTGTCGACCAGCCCCTCCTCCACCGCCCGCCGGAACGGCGTGCCGTGCGTGTACTCCGCGCCGAAGTAGGTGTCCCAGGTGTCGAGGTGCGCGTCGAAGTGCAGCACCGCGAGCGGGCCGTGCTTCCTCGCGGCGGCCCGCAGCAGCGGCAGCGCGATGGTGTGGTCGCCGCCGATGGTGACGAGCCGGGCGTCGATCGAGCCCGCCGCCTCCTCGATCGCCCCGACGGCCGCGCCGATGTCGAACGGGTTCGCCGCGATGTCACCGGCGTCGGCCACCTGCACCTGCTCGAACGGCGACACGTCGAGCCCCGGGTGGTACGGCCGCAGCAGCCGGGAGGCCTCCCGGACGGCGGCGGGACCGAACCTGGCCCCCGGCCGGTAGGACACGCCGCTGTCGAACGGCACGCCCACGACCGCGACGTCGGCCCGCTCCACCTGGTCGAGGCGGGGCAGGCGGGCGAAGGTGGCGGGCCCGGCGAATCGCGGGACCCGGGAGGAGTCGACGGGGCCGATAGTCATGCCGACAGTGTTCGTCATGCCTCTGACCTGCGGCAATTGTAGTGGCCACGAAGTATTACGGTGTGTGTTGTGCCGGAACACAAACGCCCGGTTCCGGAACGCCGGGACCACAAGATCACCGTCGAGGACCTCCTCCGCTCGCCGGCCCTGCAGCTCCGGCTCCTGGCCGGCGAGGCGGGCCTGTCCCGGTCGGTGTCCTGGGCGCACGTCAGCGAGCTCGACGACCCGACGCCCTGGCTGCTCGGCGCCGAGGTCATCCTGACGACCGGGCTCGGCCTGCCCCGCTCGGCCGCCCGGCAGCGCGCCTACCTGCGCCGCCTCGACGACGCCGGCGTCTCCGCGCTCGCCCTGTCCGCCGGGCTCCACGTCCCGCCGCTGCACCCGGCCTTCTTCGAGACGGCCGAGGAGCGGGGCATCCCGGTGCTGGAGGTGCCGCTGGCGGTGCCGTTCATCGCGATCTCGCAGGAGGTGGCGGCGGCGCTGCAGGAGGACGCCGACCACCGCCTGGGCGCACAGCTCCAGGTCTTCGGCGCGCTGCGCTGGCTCGCCGCCGAGGACCTCGACACCGCGACCCTCTTCAAACGCCTCGAACGGCTGTCCGGCTACGACGTCCACCTGTGCACGCCGCAGGGCCGGCCGCTGCTCAAGGGGGTGCCGGTGCCGCCCAGCCTGGACGTCCTGCCCGCCGAGCCGGACGCGCCGCCCACCATCCCCGGCGGCTTCGCCCTGCCGGTCTCCGCCCCGGGCGGCCCCGCCGGCTTCCTCGTCGCCTTCGAACGCGAGGGCGCCCGCCCGGCCGGGCTCGCCGTCGTCCAGCACATCGCCACAGTGGCGGCGCTGCAGGTGGCGATGGCCCGCAACGAACGCGAGACGCTCCGCCGCGAGGGCGCCGAGACGCTGGCCGAGCTGCTCCAGGACGTGCTGGACCCGCCGGCCGCCCGCCGCCGCCTGACCCGCCTCGGCCTCGACGCCGACCTGGTCCTGCTGGTCGTCCGCGACGCCCCCGACGACGCCCTGCGCCGCGCCCTGGACGAACTGCCCCATCTGATGCTGCGCCGCGGCGACGACCACTATGTGCTGGGCCCGCCCGCGGCCGGCCCCGTCGCCGCCACCGTCCCGGACGCCCGCGCCGGGGCGAGCCGCCCGTTCCCGGCCGGCGCCTCACTGCGCCTGCCGCAACGCGAGGCCGTCTGGGCCGCCTCGCACGCCGCCGAATCCGGCAAGCCCCTGGTCCACTACGGGGAGGACACCACGGGCCGCTGGCTCCCCGACGACCCGGCGACCCTGCGCGCCCTGGTGGACCACGTGCTCGGCGAGGTCGTGGCCTACGACGCCGCCCACGACTCGCGCCTGCTGGCGACCGTACGGGTGTGGATGGAGCACAACCGGCACACGGACGACGCCGCCGCGGCCCTGCACATCCACCCCAACACGCTGTCCTACCGGCTGCGCCGCTTCGCCGCGCTCACCGACCGCGACCTCTCGTCAAGCGGCGCCTTCGCCGAGGTCTGGCTCGCCCTCCGCGCCGCCCGCCAACTCGGCCTCTTCGGCTAGGACACGCGGGGTCAGTCAAAGAGGTCCTCCGCTGACTCGATGGTGAGCGCCCGCAGCACCCAGGCGTCGAGGGTGTCCTCGTCGGTGCAGGCGAGGATCTGCCCCCGCATCTTGTCGGGCACCGGAATTCCGCGTCCCTGAAGAATCAGGATGATGGCATTCGCCTCGCCCTCGGCCTTCCCCTCGACCTTCCCCTCGGCCTTCCCCTCGAGCTTCCCCCTGGCGAACAGGCTCTCGGCGTACTCGCCCATGTACGGATACGTCATCGCCTTCATCCTTTTTTCCCACTCTTTCTGTGCGTCACCTTCCAGTGACACAGTGATGTAGCGAGCGTACCGCTCGGCGATTTTCGGATCGAGGTAGTCCAGCGCCTTCTCCACCGCGGAGATGACGGCCTCGAAGCGGGGATCCTCGCTCTGGATGACGGCGGACATGACCGCCAGCCCGATGTTCTCCCTGGCGCGCTCGACGTCCGTGATGACGGGCGTGTTGCCCGAGTGGATGACCAGGGGCGTCAGTTCGAGGCCGGGGTGCCCGGTCTCGATGACCCGCAGCGCCCATCGCGCGACCTTGCGCTTGGGGCAGATGACGATTAAGCACACCGGGCATTTCTCGCGGGAGCGGAAGTTCGCGATGTACTCCAGCCAGGAGTAGGGCTTCTCCTTGTCGAGGCCGCGCTGCGTCTCGACGATGATGCCGAACTTGTCCTCCCCATCGCCGTAGAGCAGGGCGCCGTCGGCCCGGCACACCGCCGGGTCCGCCTCCGAGAGGTCGGGCGAGGCGAGGCGGCCCTCGCCCGACTTCGGGATGGGCAGGTCGAACAGCGCGAGCAGCATCTGTCGGGTGTGATCCGGTTCGAAGGTCGCGACCTTGGTCAGACCTTCGTGTTGCGACGTGACCATGCCGCGAACATTACTACTCGCGTTCGATTCATTACTCAGAGTTTGCGGAACTGGATGGTGGCGATCTCCCAGGGCTTCAGGGGGAGCCGGAGCGTGCCGTCGGTCACCGGCAGGGTGTCTCCGGGGCGGCCGCGGAGGTCGGCGTGGCGGGCCTCGGTGAGGCCGCCCGCGACGACCGCCTCGGTGGCGTCCGGGGTGAGGGCGACGACGCGCAGCTCGTGCCAGTCGTCGCGCATCCGCAGCGAGGTCATGGTCACGCCCTCGCCCGTCACCGACAGCCCGTACGCCGCCGCCGGCAGCGGCAGTGACGGCTCGCCGGTGCCCGCGACGGTCACCAGGTCGTGGCGGAAGACCTCGGCGGCGGGCGGCGCCTGCTGCCAGGACGCGGACGGCATCAGCGCGAGGTTGAGCGAGCGCAGCCCGCGCGACTGCGCGGCCGGGGTCGGGAGCTGAGGGCCGGCGGGCTCGGGGCGGAGGGCGTTGCGGTTGCGTGAGAGGTAGCCGGCCGAGCGGAGCAGGGTGAGGGCGAGTTCGCCGTCGCCGGTCAGCTCGTACTCGGTGACGTGCTCCAGCAGCACGGCGGCGCCGCCCGCGGCCACCCAGGAGGAGGCGGGGAAGGTGGGCAGCGGGGTCTCGCCGCAGCCGGCCTCGGCGGTCAGACCGCGGGTGACGACCGCGAACTGGCCCTCGGCGTGGGACTCCGTGGCCGGCTCGGGCAGGGGCACGTGGAAGCGGACGCGGTGGTCGTCGCAGCGGTTGTCGAAGTCGAGCCGGAGCCGGACGAAGGGCTCGCCGGAGCGGAGCTCGACCCGGGTGGTGACGACGGTCCGCTCCGTGCGGGCGGTCCGCGACCGGGCCGGGAGCTCGGGGGTCTCGGCGAGGCCGTCGCCCGCGGCCGGCCACTCGTACGTCCTCCGCACCTCGACCACGGCCACCAGCGGCCCCGTGTGGATGAGCTCGGTCTCGACCGCGACCGGCTCGGAGACGAGCAGGTCGTGGGCGGGCGGCGCGTAGTTGTAGGTGTCGCCGACGTCGCCGCCGTCCACGATGCGGCCCGCGCCCGTGATGGTGGTGCCGTCCGCGCCGACGAGCGCCAGCGTGCCGTCGGCGGCGATGGTGACGCGGACCAGCCCGTTGTCGAGGATCTCTTCGTCGCCGCGCGCCGGGAGGGGGCTGACGTCGGAGGCGAGCCAGCACGCCGGGTCGTGGGTGGCGGTGTCGTCGTCCTCGCTGGGGGCGGGCGCGGTGAACACCAGGGCGTGCGGCATCGGCCGCACGCTGGTGTGGCCGAGCGGCGGGACCTGGACCAGGGCGGCGACCGTGCGGCGGGGCTCGGCGACGATCCGGACGCGGGTGACGCCGTCGAGGGCGTCGCGCAGGTCGGCGACGTCGAAGGCGAGCGTGGAGGTGCGGGCCACGGTGAAGGTGAGCACGCCGTCCTCGACGGACCAGCCGGTGATGTGCTGGCCGTACAGCTCGGTGCCGTGGACGAAGGTGAGGGCCGTGGCGGGGTCCATCTCCTCGTCGAGCAGCAGCGTGGGGGCGTACTCCAGGGGCTGGACCGGGACGACCGCGCCGGAGGGGTCCACCAGGGGGTCGAGGCCGGCGACGTCCAGGAGGACGACGCCCGTGCGGGCGGCGGGGCTGGGGTTGACCACGAGGATGCCCTCCGCCGGCACGGTGGCGGCGAGGCGGGCGGTCACCATGTCGCGTACGGCCTGGCCGAGGTGTTCGGCCTCGGCGATGCGGGCGGCCACCTGCTGGGCGGTCTCGTCCACGCCGCAGCCGGTCACCGAGTCGTGGCCGCTGGCGTCCACGAGCCGCCACCAGGCCATGTCGAGGAAGCGGCCGGGCCACTCGCCGCCCCAGAGCGCGGCGAACGGCTCGGCGTAGCGCTCGACCATGCGTTCGGCGCGGCCCATGGCCTGCTTGATGTGGGGGCGGATGGAGATGACGCCGGGCAGGATGTTGGCGCGGGCGTGGGAGCGGAGCTCGCCGGGCACGGCGGGCAGGCCCGCCACGTCGCCGGAGTACGCGCCGACGTAGCCGGACAGGGTGTCCATGCGGGCGCCGATCGCGGCCACCATCTCGGGGAGGCCGCGCACCGGCGCGGAGTGGTCGGTGCCGTACATCGCCAGCAGCGACCCCTCGGGCCCGTGCCAGCGGCGCATGGTGGTGACGAACGTCGCCGCCCGTTCGGCCAGCCCGTCGGGGTCGTGGAACAGGTGGGCGCCGTTGCCGTAGCCGCCGGCCGGGAGGTATTGGGTGCGGATGGCGGTGCCGTCGGGGGCGACCCAGGCGAAGGCGTCGGTGGTGACGGCGGACGGCACGCCCCGGTAGACGCACGCGTGCAGCAGCCCGGCCTTGCGCAGGATCTGCGGCATCTGGGCGGTGTGGCCGAACATGTCGGGCAGGTAGCCGACCGGCATCGCGCCGCCCAGCTTGTCGGCCCGGTCCATGCCGAGTTCGAGGTTGCGGACGATGTTCTCGCCCGAGCACAGGAACTCGTCCAGCAGGATCTGCCACGGGCCGATCGCCAGCCGTCCCGACTCGACGAGGGCGGCGATCCTGTCGCGGTTCTCCGGCCGCACCTCCAGGTAGTCGTCCACGCAGGCGAGCTGGCCGTCGAGGGTGAAGTGGTAGCCGGGCTCGCGCTCCATCGTGTCGAGCACCTCGTCCAGCAGCGCCACCAGGCGCAGCCGGAAACGCTGGAACGGTTCGTACCACTCGCGGTCCCAGTGGGTGTGCGGGACGACGACGATCTCCGTAGGCACGATCTCCGCGCTCACGCGGCCTCTCCTCCGATCGGCAGACCATGCTGCTCGGCGTAACGCGCGGCGATGCGCTGCGCGGTGACGATGTCCTCCAGCGCGCCGCCGGCGTCGGTGAGCGGCGGTTTGCCGTCGTTGACGAAGGCGTGGAAGGCGGCGAGCTGCACCTCGAACGCCTCGGTGACGTCGCGGTACTCGTTGCGGCTCTCGGCTCCCGACACGACGGTGAGCGTGGTGGGGGCGTTCATCAGGTAGGGCGCGGGGAAGACCAGCTCCAGCGTGCCGGTGTCGTGGTGGATGGCCACCGTCTCCCGGTAGGCGGGGTAGTCCTCCAGGTAGTGCCAGCGGATGGAGAAGCGGCCCTGCACGGGCAGCGCGCCGGAGATCTCGACCGAGCCGGGCGCGGGTCCCCAGGTCTCGACGTGCGAGATCTCGGCCGGCGAGCCGGTGAACCTGCGCAGCAGCGACAGGTCGTGGCAGATCGAGCCGAGGGAGATGCCGTACAGGCTGCGCACCGGCTCGGACTCGCCGACCGCGCGGATCGTCAGCTCGCGCTCGGCGGCCCGCAGGGAGTCGAGGAGGCCGGCGTCCACGTCGCGGGCCTGGGTGAGGTTGGCGAAGGCGAGCTGCGACTCCCCGCTCGGGTGCAGCACGGTCACCTCGACGGCGCGGATCGCCGCGGGGCCGCCCAGCTCGGCGAGCAATTCCTCGGCCCGGCGTACGGCGGGGTCGTACTGCTTCATGTAGCCGACCATGAGCCGCCCCTCGGGCAGCGCGGCCACCTCGGCGCGGGTGAGCGCGAGCGGCTTCTCGCACAGCACGGCGTAGCCGGCGGCGAGCGCGCGGCGCACGGTCTCGCCGTGGGAGCCCGAGGCGAGCACGAGCACGGCCTCGAAGCCGCCGGCGTCGAGCATGTCCTCCAGCGCGGTGTAGCGGCCGGGGGCGCCGAGCCGGTCGCCGACGGCGTCGGCCAGCGTGCGCGACAGGTCGCAGACGGCGGTCACCTCGAACAGGTCGCGGCGCCTGGACAGCAGCGGCACGTACACCGCCTGCGTGACGGCGCCGCATCCGATGAGCGCGATTCTCACAGTCCCAGTTCCTTCAGCTTGCGGCGGTTGGCGGCCTGGTCGGCGATGTTCTGCTCGACGGTGCGCCGGCCCGGCAGGGTGTCCTGCTCGATGACGACCCAGCCCGAGTAGCCGATCTCGGCCAGCGTGCGCACGACGCCGGGCAGGTCGAGCTCGCCCTCGCCGAGCGGCGCGAAGCCGCCGCGGCCCATGAGCTCGCGCAGGTCGATGCCATCGGCGAGGGCGGCGGCCAGGATCTTGGTGTCGCCGTCCTTGATGTGCACGTGGCCGACCCGGCCGGCCCAGTCGCGCAGCGCGGTCACGGGGTCGCCGCCGGCCAGCAGCAGGTGGCCGGTGTCCAGGCAGAGCTGGACGTCGGTCAGCTCCAGCAGCCGCTCGACGTCGTCGGGCGTCTCGACGTAGGTGCCGAGGTGGTGGTGGAAGGCGGGTTCGAGGCCGCGCTCGCGGCAGCGGTCGGTGGCCTCCTGTACGCGGGCGGCGTAGGCCGGCCACTCCCCCGCCGCGAGCCCTGGAACGCTCCCGCCGGGCCGCGCGAACCGCTTCGCCGAGCCCGAGCAGGCCAGCGTGGGCCGGGGCGCGAAGCCCTCGGGCGCGGGGGGCGCGGCGGCGAAGACGTCCAGCGCGGCCTCCAGCGCGGGCAGTTGCCGCGCGTACGCCTCGGCGTCGCCGTAACGCAGGTCCACCCAGCCGCCCGCGAGCAGCAGCCCGCTGCCGGCGAGCCGGTCGGCCAGCTCGGAGCCGGTGCCCAGGTAGCCGATCGGGCCGGAGTCGATGCCTTCGTACCCGGCCCCGGCCAGTGCCTGGACCATGGTGTCCGGCCCGAGCGGCGGCGGCGCGTCGCTCAGCTCGAACACCCCGAAGCTCACCGGCGCGTTCGCGACCTTGACTAGTGACACAGCCCCATCACCTCGTTCTCGTACGTCTCCAGCCGGTGCGGCCCGTCCATGCCGCGCACCAGCACCCGGTCACCGCGGATCACCTGACGCTCGCCGGAGGGCCGGACCAGGACCAGCCCGTCGGCGTCCAGCGCCAGCAGTTCGTCGCCCAGCCGCAGCAGCAGCGGCGCGTCCGGCCCCGCGGAGATCGCCACGCGCCCGGCGCGCACCCCGTCGAGCACCGTGGCGGGGTCCTCGGCCAGGACCCAGGTCGTGGGCTCGCCGGGCAGCCCGTCGGAGCCGGGACGGTGGAAGTCGCTGCCGCCGATCGCGATCACGTCGTCGCGCCAGGACTGCGACCAGGCCATCGGGGCGCCCCAGCGGCGGTCCCACCAGCCCGAGTGCCACACCTCGGCGTGCCGGGTGCGCCGGTCGAGCGGCAGCAGCCAGGCGCAGTCGCCGCCGAGCGGATGGTTGACCGACATGATGCCGCCGGCCCGTTCGGCGTGCTCGGCCCAGGAGTCGGCGGGCTCGCGGAAGTCGACCCAGCCGACGTCGCCGAAGACGTTGGCGTGGCCGCGGTCGGTGGTGACCTCCTGGCCGGGGATGAGCGTGATGCCGCGACCGGCCTTGGCCAGCCAGGGGTGGTGGCTCACGGTGTTGTGGTCGGTGACGGCCAGGAAGTCGAGCCCGCGCCCGTGGGCCAGCTCGGCCAGCTCGGCGATGCCGAGCGCGCCGTCGCTGTGCACGGTGTGGGCGTGGAAGTCGCCGGCGTGCCAGCTCAGGCCGTCGACGCCGGGGATGTCGCGCCTCGGCGGGCGCTCGCCGTGCGGCGGCTCCTCGGCGGCCGGCTCGGGCGGGACCGTGCCGGAGGTCTCGATCTCCAGGGTGAAGTCGAGGCCCTGCGGCGGGATGCGGTGCAGCCGCAGCCACACGTGCCAGGTGCCGGGCTCGGGCTCGCCGGGCAGGTAGCCGGGGGTGGCCCACGACGGGGTGATCGTGTACGTGTCGCGCGCGCCGCCCGACCAGCCGCGGAAGCCGCCGGGGGCGCCGCAGCCCAGGTCGAGCACGCCCTGCGCGCGGTCGTACGACAGCCGGACGGTGACGGCCGCGGTGCCGGGCGGGACCTCGAAGGACACCTCGCGCAGGATCCGCTCCAGCCGGTCGTCCAGACTCCAGTGGCCTCTCATGACACCAGCTCCCCGTCCCGGTAGACCAGCGCGCGGTCGCGCCGGGGCACGGCGTAGCCGTCGTCGCCGACGGCGGGCTCGCTGCCCTCGGGCACGACGGCCTGCACGATCACGTCGTTGACGTCGAGCGTCACCAGGTGGGAGGCGCCCAGGTTCTCCACGATGGCCACCTTCCCGCCCATTCCGCCCTCCGCGGGCTCGTCCGAGTAGG
Organism: Nonomuraea sp. LP-02; assembly: GCF_036289125.1. Taxonomy (NCBI): domain Bacteria; kingdom Bacillati; phylum Actinomycetota; class Actinomycetes; order Streptosporangiales; family Streptosporangiaceae; genus Nonomuraea; species Nonomuraea sp. LP-02. The sequence goes on from NZ_JAXCLK010000001.1 coordinate 4,537,368, forward strand.
TCATGTACTCGGGGCGGACACCGTACACGATCTTCTCTCCGTCGCTCAGCCGGCCCTCCGCCAGGGCGGGGACGGCCACCTTGCAGCCTGCAACCTCCAGCGTGTCACCTCGGACCAGCCCGTCGAGCAGGTTCATCGGAGTGGAGCCGATGAAGCCGGCCACGAACGTGTTGGCCGGCCGCCGGAACACCTCGGCCGGTGTGCCGATCTGCCGGATGTGCCCCGCTTCCATGACGGCCATCCGGTCGGCCATGGCGAGGGCCTCGGCCTGGTCGTGGGTGACGAAGACGGTGGTGACGCCGAGCTCGCGCTGCAGCTTCTTCAGGAACGTACGCGCCTCCAGCCGCAGCCGGGCGTCCAGGTTGGACAGCGGCTCGTCGAACAAGAACGCCTGCGCCTGCGTGGCCATGACCCGCGCCAGCGCGACCCGCTGCTGCTGGCCGCCGGAGAGCTGGCCGGGCCGCCGGTCCATCAGGCGCTCCAGCCCGAGCCGCGCCCCGACCTCGGCGGCCTTGTCGCGGCGCGTGGCCTTGTCGACCTTCTTGATCCGCAGCGGGTAGGCGATGTTGTCGGTGACGTCCATGTGCGGGAACAGCGCGTAGTCCTGGAAGACCATGGCCACGTCGCGCCCGCCCGGCTGGGTGCCGGTGACGTCGCGCTCGCCGATCAGCACGGACCCGCCGGAGGCGGCCTCCAGACCGGCGATCGTGCGCAGCAGCGTGGTCTTGCCGCAACCGGAGGGCCCGAGCAGCGCGAAGAACTCGCCGTCGGGAATGACCAGGTCGAGCGCGTCGAGCGCTTTCACTCCGCCCGGGTAGACCTTCGTCAGCCCGCGTAGTTCGATGGCGGCCATTAGCGCTTGATCCCTCCGTGGAAGCGGAAGCCGTATTTCTTGCTGACGAACAGGTACATGAGCACCACGGGGACCGAGTAGAGCAGCCCGAACGTGGACAGCATGCGCAGGTTGGCCTGCCCGCCCTCGGTGTACAGCGTGTACGTGATCACCGCCGCCGGCTGCTTCTCCACGTCGCTCAGCAGCAGGTACGGCATGAGGAAGTTCCCCCACACGTTGGCGATCGACCACACGGCGATGGTCGCCAGCCCGGGCCGTACGAGGGGGACGACCACGTGCCGCACGATCTGCAGCGGCGAGGCCCCGAAGACCCGGGCGGACTCCTCGTACGACTTCGGCGTGGAGTCCATGAAGTCCTTGAGCATGAAGATCGCCGCCGGCAGCAGCCCGCCGGTCAGGATGAGGATCAGCCCGAGCTGCGAGTCGATGAGGTTGAGCTCCACGGCGAGCTGGAACAGCGGCACCATGGCCGCGGTCCCGGTGATGATCGACGACAGCAGCAGCAGCGCGTACAGCAGCGCGTCGCGCCCCGGCAGCCGCACCCGGCTCAGCGCGTACGCCGCCAGCGCCGCCATGAGCACGACCAGCAGCGCCGTCCCCACCGACAGCACCAGCGAGTTCCACAGCGACGGCAGCGCGTACGGATGCTCCAGGACCGCCTGGAAGTTCTCCCAGGTGAAGTCCGGCATCCGCACCTCGTAGGTGGGGTCGGAGGTGAACGGCGCGGTCACCAGCCACAGCAGCGGGATCGTGAAGAACGCCAGCAGCACCGCGATCAGCGTGTAGAAGCCGATCCGGCCGAGGACGAAGCGGGGCGTCATTTCTTGCTCCTCAGCAGCCGCAGGTAGAACACCGCCACGACCAGGTTGATGAGCAGGATGATCGTGGAGACCGCGGCCCCGTAGCCCAGCTCGCCGCTCTGCAGCGCGACCTTGTAGACGTGCACGGCCAGCACCTCGGACCGGCCGTCGGGTCCGCCCGCCGTGAGCAGGAACGGGCTGAAGTCGTTGAACGTCCACAGGCTGATCAGCAGCAGGTTCGTCAGGATGTGGCCGCGGATGTGCGGGAAGACCACGTCGCGGAGCTGCTGCCAGCCGGAGGCCCCGGCCAGCCGGGCGCTCTCCAGGTGCGAGGGCGGGACGTTGCCGAGGGCGGCGCCGTACAACATCATCGAGAACGCCGTGCCGCGCCAGGTGTTGAAGATGATGATCGACAACATCGGGTGGTCGAGCAGCCACGCGAAGCCCGGGATGCCGAGCAGCGCGTTGAGCGTGCCGCCGTCGCGGTCGAGCAGCGCCACCCACAGGAACGACACCACGGCGCTGGGCAGGATCCAGGCCAGGATGACCAGGCCCTCGACCAGCCGCTTGAGCGGCCCGCGCCGGTCGCGCAGCATCCAGGCGATGGTGAAGCCGAGCACGACCTGGCCGATGACGGCCGAGCCGAGCACGAACTGCACGGTGAGCCAGGTGGAGTTCCAGAACGTCGGGTTGGCGACCGCGTCCAGGAAGTTGTCCAGCCCCACGAACTGCGGCTCGGCCGCCGCGGCGCCGGTCAGGCGGTAGTTCGTCAGCCCCAGGTAGAGCACCCAGAGCGCGGGGAAGACGAGGAACGCCGCGATCAGCAGGAGTGCGGGGGCCACGAAGGCCCCCGCGCGCAGCCGGCCGAGGCCCGCCGCGTCGGAGCTGTATCCGCCGCGGCGGCCTGACGGGTCGCCGTCGATGACCTCAGGAGGCGATATTGCCTGCGCCACCGACGATTCCTTCGAGCTTCTTCTGGTAGTCGGCCGCCGCCTGGTCGGGCGCTGTGCCGCCGACGACCGCGGCGGTGGCCTCCTGGAGCGCCACCGACACCTGCGGGTAGACCGCGACCGGCGGCCGGTAGGCCGTCAGCGGCAGCACCTTCTCCGAGATGAACGTCAGCAGCGGCTGCCCGGCCAGGATCTCCTTGTTGACGTCGGTGCGCGGGGTGATGCGCACGTTGCCGTCCTTGGTCTCCTCCTTCAGCGCCTCCGGGGAGAGCGTGAAGGCCAGCAGCTCGAAGGCTTCCTTCGGATGCTTGCTGTTGGGGTTGACCGTGCGCAGCGCGCCGCCGGACATGCTGACGAAGTCCTGGCCGCGGATGCCCTTGCCGGGCTCGATGGCGGGGATCAGCGCGTAGCCGACGTTCTGGTCGCGGTCCTTCATGGGAGCGACGCCGGTGGCGGGGTTGACCACCCCGCGCCAGAAGTAGTCGCCTTCCATGAGGATGCCGACCTTGCCCTCGGCGAACTGCTGGAACGACTTGTCGCGGCCCTTGGCCTCCTGCTGGAGCTTGGGGTCGCCGAGGCCGCCGCCGTAGATCTTCTGGTAGAGGCCGAGCGCGTCCTTGAGCGACTGTGCGGCGCCGGTCCACTTGCCGTCCTGCTCGACCTGACCGCCCGCGCCGGCGAGCAGCGGCAGCACGCCCTGCATCGAGGTGGCCTCGCCCATCGCGGTGCCGGCGTTGATCTGGATCGGCACCGGCACGCCGGAGGACTTGAGCTTGGTGCCGGCGTCGAGGATCTCCTGCCAGCTCTTCGGCTGCCAGTCGGCGGGCAGGCCCGCCTTCTGGAACAGCGTCTTGTTGAAGTAGAGCACGCGGCCGTCGGTGCCGACCGGCAGGGCGTACTTCTTGCCCTCGTACGTGGCCAGCCCCTGCACCGACTCGGGGATCTGCGCCCAGCCGTCCCAGCTCTCGGCCTCGGGGCCCACCACGTCGGCCAGCGGCTTGATGTAGCCGGCCTGGGCGAACTCGCCGGCCCAGATGCCGTCGATGTCGATCACGTCCGCGCCCTTGCCTGACTTGAGGTCCAGGGAGAGCTTGGTCTTGTACTGCTCGTCGTCGACGCCGCTGGGGACGAACTTGACCTTGACGTCCTTCCCCTTGGCCTTCTGGGCGGCCTCGAACTTGGGGATCACCCAGTCGGCCACGAAGCCGGCCGCCGCCGCGTTCTTGCCGCCGGCGATGGCATTCTGGGCGATCGTCAACTCTATGGTGTCGCCGCTGCCGCCACCCGACGACTGGCCGCAGGCGGCGAGCCCGAGGCCGGCCGCGGCTATGACCACAGCGAACTTCCGCATTGCCATGCAAACCCTCCGACACGTTCCTTGAGGAGGTGGGCCGAAAGCCAATATGTCATGACATGCAGATGACGTAAAGCTCTTGCCATGTTTCAGAGATATGTCGGCCTTCCTACCCTTGCATCCGGTAGCAGGCCTAGTAACGTGGCGGACATCTGTATGTCCTGACAATATGCCATAGTGTCGAAGGTAAGCTCCCCTTCAGGAGGTGCGTTGTACGACCTGATCACGATCGGCCGCTGCGGCGTCGACGTCTACCCGCTGCAGACCGGCGTCGGGCTGGCCGACGTCGAGACCTTCGGCAAGTTCCTCGGCGGCAGCCCGACCAACGTGGCCGTCGCGGCCGCCCGCCACGGGCTGCGCTCCGCGGTGATCACCGGCGTGGGCGACGATCCCTTCGGTGAGTACGTACGGCGGGCGATCCGCGGGTTCGGCGTGGACGACAGGTATGTGGCCACCTACCCCGAGGCGCCGACGCCGGTCACGTTCTGCGAGATCTTCCCGCCCGACCACTTCCCCATCTACTTCTACCGCGGCGAGCATCCACCCGACCTGCGCCTCACCGCCGATTCCCTCGACCTGGAGGCGATCGGCGCGGCCCGGATGTTCTGGTTCTCACTGACCGGGCTCAGCAAGGAGCCGAGCGCCGCCGCGCACGAGGCCGCGCTGACCGCCCGGCGTGACGCCGGGAGTGACGGCTGGACCGTGTTCGACCTCGACTACCGGGCCTCGCTGTGGCCCTCGCGGGAGGCCGCCCGCGCGATGGCGGCGCGCATGCTGCCGTACGCGGACGTCGCCGTCGGCAACCTGGAGGAGGTCGAGACCGCGGTCGGCGTGCGCGAGCCCGAGGCCGCGGCCGAGGCGCTGCTGGCCGCCGGGGCGCGGGTCGCGATCGTGAAGCTCGGCCCCGAAGGCGTCCACGCCCGCACCCGCGACGAGAGCTGCCTGATCAAGCCGGTCGAGGTCAGCGTGGTCAACGGCATCGGCGCGGGAGACGCCTTCGGCGGCGCGCTCTGCCTGGGACTGCTGAACGGCTGGCCGCTGGAGCGCGCGATCCGCTTCGCCAACGCCGCGGGCGCCTTCGTGGCCGCCCGGCTGGCCTGCGCCGACGCCATGCCCACGACCGCCGAGGTGGAGGAACTGCTGAAGGGGGTGACCTCGTGAGCGACGTCACCCTGCCCGCCGTGAATGGGCCCTCCGTCAACGGGCCCGCCGTGAATGGGCCCGCCGTGAATGGCCCCGCTCGCAACGAGCCCGCCGTCAGCGGGTACGAGCAGCTCACCCGCATCCGCGCCACCCGCCCCGAGGAGATCGCCGAGGCCGCGGCCCGCAGGCAGCGGCGCGGGCTGCCCGGCGACGACGAGCGCCTGCTCATCATCGCCGCCGACCATCCGGCCCGCGGCGCCCTGGCCGTCCGCGACCGCCCGCTGGCCATGGCGAGCCGCGCCGACCTGCTCGACCGGCTGCGCACCGCGCTGTCGCGGCCCGGCGTGGACGGCATCCTGGCCGCCCCCGACGTGCTGGAGGACCTGCTGCTGCTGGGCGCGCTGGAGGGCAAGCTGGCCTTCGGCTCGATGAACCGGGGCGGCCTCCAGGGCTCGGTGTTCGAGCTGGACGACCGCTTCACCGGCTTCGACGCCGGCTCCATCGACGCCATGCGGCTGGACGGCGGCAAGATGCTCTGCCGCATCGACCCGTCCGACCACAACACCGTCAACACCCTGGAGTCCTGCGCCCGCGCGGTAAGTGAGCTGGCCAGGCGCCGGCTGGTGGCCATGGTGGAGCCGTTCTGGTCGCTGCGCACCGAGTCGGGAGCCCTGCGCAACGACCTGTCCCCCGAGGCGGTGATCAAGGCGATCAGCATCGCCCAGGCCCTCGGCACGACCTCGGCCTACACCTGGCTGAAGATCCCCGCGATCGCCGAGATGGAGCGGGTGATGGCCGCCACCACGCTGCCCGCCCTGCTGCTCGGCGGCGATCCCCCGGACATCGACGCCGCCCTCGCCGACTGGGACCGCGCGCTGCGCCTGCCCGGCGTGCTGGGGCTCGTGGTCGGCCGGGCCCTGCTCTACCCTCCGGACGACGACGTGGCCGCCGCCGTGGACGGCGCCGCGGCCCTGGTGCGAGAGGCACGCGCATGACCCATCTTCCGTACGGCAAGACCGCGAACGGCCCCTGGTCGGTGGAGGTGACTCCGTCCCAGGCCGGCTGGACCTACTCCGGCCTGCGGATCCTCGACCTGACCGACGCCCCGGTGACGTTCTCCACCGGCGAGGAGGAGCTGCTGGTCCTCCCGCTGGCGGGATCGTGCTCGGTGCGCCTGCCCGGTGACAGGTTCGAGCTGGCGGGGCGGCCGTCGGTCTTCGACGGGCCCTCCGACTTCGCGTACGTGCCGATCGGCACGGAGGTCACCATCGAGGGGGCGGGGCGGATCGCGCTGCCCTCCGCCCGCGCCACCGAGGCCTTTCCCGCCCGGTACGTCGCGGCGGCCGAGGTGCCGGTCGAGCTGCGCGGCGCCGGCCAGGCCAGCCGCCAGGTCAACAACTTCTGCGCGCCCGGCGTCTTCGACTGCCACAAGCTCATGGCGGTGGAGGTGCTGACGCCGTCGGGCAACTGGTCGTCGTACCCGCCGCACAAGCACGACACCCCCAACCCGGGCGAGGCCGTGCTGGAGGAGATCTACTACTTCGAGGTGGCCGACCAGGGGCTCGGCTACCAGCGGGTCTACTCCTCGGAAGGTGGGCGGATCGACACCCTCGCCGAGGTGTCCTCCGGCGACGTCGTCCTGGTCCCCCACGGCTATCACGGCCCGTCCATGGCCGCGCCCGGCTACGACCTCTACTACCTGAACGTGCTGGCCGGTCCGGCCGACGAGCGTTCGATGGCGTTCTGCGATGATCCGCGCCACGCCTGGATCCGCTCCTCGTGGGAGGGGCAGCGCATGGATCCCAGACTGCCCTTCGGGAGGACCTCATGACCCGGTTGACCGTCGCGCAGGCCGTCGTGCGTTTCCTGGCGCGGCAGTGGAGCGAGCGTGACGGCGTGGAGCGCCGCTTCTTCGCCGGCTGCGTCGGCATCTTCGGCCACGGCAACGTGGCGGGGATTGGACAAGCCCTCGCCGATGACAGCGAGTTGCCGTACCTGCTGAGCCGCAACGAGCAGGCCATGGTGCACACGGCCGCCGGCTACGCCCGCGCGAGCAACCGGCTGGCCACGCTGGCCTGCACCACCTCGATCGGGCCCGGCGCGACCAACATGGTCACCGGCGCGGCGGGCGCCACCATCAACCGGCTCCCGGTGCTGCTGCTGCCCGGCGACATCTTCTCCACCCGGGTGGCGAGCCCTCTGCTGCAGGAGCTGGAGGACCAGCGCTCCTACGACGTGTCGGTCAACGACTGCCTCAGGCCGGTCTCCCGCTACTGGGACCGGATCAACCGGCCCGAGCAGCTCCCGTCCGCGCTGCTCGCGGCCATGCGGGTGCTCACCGACCCGGCCGAGACCGGCGCGGTGACGCTCGCACTGCCCCAGGATGTGCAGGCCGAGGCGTACGACTGGCCCGACGAGCTGTTCGCCCGCCGGGTCTGGCACGTCCCGCGGCCCCGCCCCGAGCGGGCCGCCCTGGCGCGGGCCGCCGAACGCCTGCGCGCGGCCGAGCGGCCGCTGATCGTGGCGGGCGGCGGCGTGCTCCACAGCGAGGCCGCGGACGAGCTGCGGGCCTTCGCCGAGCGGTTCGGCGTCCCGGTGGCCGAGACGCAGGCCGGCAAGGGCGCGCTGCCGCACGGGCACCCGCTCGCCGTCGGCGCGGTCGGCGCGACCGGCACCACGGCGGCCAACGCGCTGGCCCGCGAGGCGGACGTGATCATCGGCGTCGGCACCCGCTACAGCGACTTCACCACCGCCTCGCGCACCCTTTTCGCCCCGGACGCGGCCTTCGTCAACGTCAACATCACCGGCTTCGACGCGGCCAAGCTGTCGGGTCTCCAGCTCGTCGCCGACGCCCGCGAGGGCCTGGCGGACCTGGCCGGCGCGCTGGGGAGCTGGCACGCCCCGTCCGCGCTCGGCGAGCGGGCGGGCGAGCTGATCCGCGCGTGGGACGCGGCCGTGGACGCGGCGTTCGCGCTGGAGGGCACGCCGCCGTCGCAGGCCGCGGTGATCGGCGCGGTCAACGCCGCCGCCGGCGAGGACGGCGTGGTGGTGTGCGCGGCCGGTTCGATGCCCGGCGACCTGCACAAGCTCTGGCGGCCGAGCGGTCCCGGCAGCTACCACGTCGAGTACGGCTACTCGTGCATGGGCTACGAGATCGCCGGCGGGCTCGGCGTGAAGCTGGCGGCGCCGGAGCGCGAGGTGTTCGTGCTGGTCGGCGACGGGTCGTACCTGATGATGGCGCAGGAGCTGGTCACCGCCGTGGCCGAGGGCGTCAAGCTGACCGTGGTGCTCGTGGACAACTCCGGCTTCGCCTCCATCGGGCGGCTGTCGGAGAGCGTCGGCGCGCGGCGGCTCGGCACCGCCTACACCGCCCGCGACGGCGGCCCGCTCCCGGTCGACCTCGCCGCCAACGCGGCCAGCCTGGGCGCGTCCGTGGTCCGCGCCGAGACGGTCGCCGACCTGCGCAAGGCGCTCGACGCGGCGCGGGCGGGCGAGACGACGACGGTGATCTACGTACGGACCGACCGGCTGGCCGACGACGTGCCCTCGTCCGAGGCGTGGTGGGACGTGCCCGTGGCGCAGGTCGGCCCGCCGCAGGAGATCCGGGACGAGTACGCCGCCGCCAAGCGCCGGCAGCACCTCCACCTCGATCCTTCCTGATCCCCTGAGGATTGCCCGCCGCAGTGCCGGGTAGGCCCCCTCTCCGGGCTGTTGAGGGGGCCAGATCAGGGAGCAGTGGATGAGGCCGTGGCGCTTGCTGGGATGGGCCGGCGTGATCGCCGTGGCCGGCTACTGCCTCACCAAGGTGGCGACGGTCGCGATCTCGGTCGTGATCGGCGTGTTCCTGACGGCGCTGCTCGCGCCGGCCGCCCGCCGGCTCTGGCGGCACGGCTTCAACCGGGCCCTCGCCACCACGGTCGTCTTCCTCACCGCGCTGGTGATGGCGGCGGCGTTCATCGCGCTGCTCGTGCCGCCCACGGCGGAGAGCGTGTCGGAGATGCAGGCCAGCGTCGGCAAGGTGCTCAACGACCTGCACACCTTCCTCGCCGGGTTCGGCATCAACGACCAGCAGCTACTCAAGCAGGCCACCGACTGGCTGTCCGGCCAGAGCAAGACGATCACCACCGGCGCGCTGGCCGGGGTCAGGACGGCCGGCGAGATCGTGGTCGGCGCGGTGCTGGCGGTGATCCTGTCGGTGTACTTCGTGCACAGCGGCGACCACCTGTTCCGCTGGCTGGTGAGCCTCGCCCCCGCCAGGAGCAGGGGGCGGCTGATGTGGGCCGGCCGGCTGATCTTCTCGGTGATCGGCCGCTACGTCCGCGGCATCGCGGTCGTGGGCGCGGTGGACGGGTTCTTCATCGGCATCGCGCTGTGGATCCTCGGCGTGCCGATGGCGCTGCCGCTCGCGGTGCTGACGTTCATCGGGGCGTTCCTGCCGGTGGTGGGGGCGTTCCTGGCCGGGCTGCTCGCGGCCGTGGTGGCGCTGGTGGCCAAGGGCTGGCTGGTGGCGCTCATCGTGGTCGCGGTGACCATCGCGGTGCAGCAGCTCGAAGGGCACGTGCTCGCGCCGCAGATTTACGGCAAGGCGCTCGAACTGCCCGGCGCGGTCATCCTGGTGGCGATCGCGGTGGGCAGCGTGGTCGCCGGGATCGTCGGGGCGTTCCTCGCCGCGCCGGTCACCTCGGTGGTCGTGGCGCTGGTGCACCGCCACGGGGAGCACACCGACGAGCCACCCGCTCCGCCTCCGCCGGAGCGGCCCCCGCCGGCCCCTCCCGCTCCTTCCCCTCAGGCTCCTCCGCAGGGCGCCTAGAGCAGGAGCTCCAGCTCCAGCTCGTGCCTGATGGGAATGCCGTCGGCCTCGCGCGGGATGGAGGGCTTCAGCCTCCTCGCCCGCTCCACGCCGTCGCGGTGCAGGGCCACGAGGTCGAAGCCGTACCGCTGGTAGAAGCGCAGGGCTCTGGTGTTGTCGTTGGTGGTGATCAGCCACAGCCGGGTGGCGCCCCGCTCGACGGCCGCGGCCCGGACCGCGTCGAGCAGCGCCCGGCCCACCCCCTTGCCGGGCAGCACGGCGTCGATGGTGATGATCTCCACCGCGCCGTCCCGCTCCCGGTAGGTGACGACGCCGGCCGGCTCGCCGTCGAGCTCGGCGAGGAAACCGGGCTGGGCGGCGGCGTCCACCAGCTCGCCCCGGCCCATGGCGACGAGCGTGGTGCCGCCCCAGCTCTCCCGCAGCACCGCCGACACGCTCTCCACGTCGGCCGGCCCGATGGGCCGTACGGACAGGCTCATCAGGCCCGCCGCTGTTCCAGCACGTCGGCGATGCCCGCGAGGAACGAGTCGACGTCCGCCATGAGGTAACCCGAGCGCACCAGCACGGCCGAGAACCGCGCCTCGCGCACCTCCTTCGCCGTCACCGGGAAGTCGGTCGTGCCGCGCAGGGTGGCCACGATGCGGTCGAGGAAGGCGTCGACCTCGTCCTCGTTGTAGCCGGTGCCCATGCGGCCCGAACGGAAGGCCACCCGCTCGACCCGGGCCGCCTGCGTCTCGAACCACTCCTCGCGCAGCAGCTCGCCGGTCGGCTCGGCGAGCGCCAGCCGGACCGGCCACTTGGCCTGCGTCTCCAGCGCCACCACGAACGCCTCCAGGGCGAAGTCGACCGCCGTCTCCTGGTAGCCGCCGCGTTTGGCGCGGAACGTGGCCGCGCGCACCTCGTCGGCGGTGATCGGCTCGTACGTGCGGGGACCCCGGCCCAGGGTGGCCTCGATGCGGCCGATCAAAGCGTCGACTTCGGCCGGGTCATAGCCTGAACGCATGCCCATGACGCGCGGAAAGCGGTTCAAGCTCACGCTCCTCTGAATCGTGCTGGGGGTGCCTCCATTGTGCTGCTCTTTATCTTGGTCAGGCACCCCGACATATACCGTTACACCACCATGCGACTGTCCAAGGTCTTTTTCCGCTACCGACGGCGTGACCCCTTCGTCATCCAAGGGGCGGACGCCGAGCTCATGCCCGGCGACATCGTCGAGCTGACCGGGGTGAACGGCGCGGGCAAGTCCACCCTGCTGCGGCTGCTGGCCGGTCTGTCCCGGCCCACTCAGGGGACGATCGGCGAGCGGCCAGCGGTGGTCGGGTTCGCGCCGGACCGGTTTCCCACGGGGCAGCCGTTCACGGTGGCGGCGTACCTGCGGCACGTCTCCCGGATGCGCGGCGGGGCCCGGTGGGAGCCGTGGGCCGAACGACTGCACATGGAGCACCTGCTGGCCACTCCGCTGGGCGAGCTGTCGAAGGGCGGCGGGCACAAGGTGGGGCTGGCGCAGGCGCTGATGGCCGACCCCGGGCTGCTGATCATGGACGAGCCGTTCGCCGGCCTGGACGCCGCCACCCGCGCGGTGCTGCCGGACCTCGCGACGGAGGTGGCCGGGCGGGGCGGCATCGTCGTCGTCAGCGACCACCAGGGCGGCCTGCGCGCGTTACCGGCGCTCCGGCACTGGACGGTCGCCGACGGCCGCCTCCACGAGCTCTCCTCGCCGGTGCCGGTCTCGGACGAACTGGTCACCGTGGCCGTACAGGTGCCCGCCGGCGAGCTGCCCCGCTTCCTCGCCCGGATGCGCGGCGAGGGCTATCCGGCCCGCGAGATCGAGGAGTCCGCCCGATGACGGCGCTCACCGTGTTCCGGCTGGCCGCCTATGTCCGCTCGCACCGCGTCTTCCAGAGCCTCTTGCTGGTCCTCGCCCTGCTGGCGATCCTGCACAGCAGCCGGGCGCCGCGCGGCGAGGAGGCGGGCGTGCTGGCCGACGCCGCCGTACTGATCGTCCCCGTGCTGGCCTGGTCCGCCAGGAGCCTGCTGGACACCGAGCCCGACCGGCAGCGCGAGCTGTCGGCGGTGACGGTGGGCGGCCGGGGCAGGGAGGTGGTGGCGGGCCTCGTGGCGGCGCTGGTCGCCTGCGGAGCGCTCGCCGCCGCGGGACTGGCCGCGGCGCTGCTGCTCGGCATGAGCGCGCGGCCCTCGCCCGGCGTGCTCGCCACCGGCGTGGCGATGCACGGCCTCGCGGCGCTGACCGGCACCGCGCTGGGCGCACTCACCAGCCGGGCCGTCGTCCGCTCGCCCGCCCTGTCGATCATGGGGCTGGTCCTCGGGTTCCTGCTGATGCTGCTGCTCAGCGCCTCGCCGGCCTACTGGCTGACGGTGCCGCTGGTGGTGTGGATGCGCGCGGCCAACGACGGCGACCTGGTCGCCCGCTTTCCCGAGCTGGCCGCCGTCTCGCTCGCGTGGTGCCTCCTCGCCCTGACGTGGTACGCCTGGCGCCGCCTGAGGCACTGACCGGGTGTGGGGCTATTCGGCCGCGGCGAGCTGGCCGCAGGCGCCGTCGATCTCCCGTCCGCGCGTGTCGCGCACGGTCACCGGCACGCCGTGGAACTCCAGCCGCCGCACGAACGCCCGCTCGTCCTCCGGCCGCGACGCGGTCCACTTGGAGCCGGGCGTCGGGTTGAGGGGGATCAGGTTGACGTGCACCAGTTTGTTCTTGACCAGCTTGCCGAGCAGGTCGGCCCGCCACTCCTGGTCGTTGATGTCCTTGATCAGCGCGTACTCGATGGAGACGCGCCGCTTGGTCCTCGCCGCGTACGCCCACGCGGCGTCCAGCACCTCGGCCACCTTCCACCGGGTGTTGATCGGCACCAGCGTGTCACGCAGCTCGTCGTCGGGCGCGTGCAGCGACAGCGCCAGCGTGACCGGCAGCCCCTCGTCGGCGAGCTTGCCGATGGCGGGCACCAGGCCGACGGTGGAGACCGTCACGCCGCGCGCCGAGATGCCGAGCCCGTGCGGCGCCGGCTCGACCAGCCGCCGGACCGCGCCGATGACCTGCTTGTAGTTGGCCAGCGGCTCGCCCATGCCCATGAACACGACGTTGCTGACCCGCCCGGGACCGCCCGGCACCTCGCCGGCCGCCAGCGCCCGCGCGCCCGCCACGACCTGCTCGACGATCTCGGCGGTGGACATGTTGCGGGTCAGGCCCGCCTGTCCGGTGGCGCAGAACGGGCAGTTCATGCCGCAACCGGCCTGCGAGGACACGCACATCGTGACCCGGTCGGGGTAGCGCATGAGCACCGACTCGACCAGCGCCCCGTCGAACAGCCGCCACAGCGTCTTGCGGGTGGTGCCGCCGTCGGTGGCCAGCTCGCGCACCGGGGTGAGCAGGGTCGGCAGCAGCGCGGACAGCTTCTCGCGGGCGGCGGCGGGCAGGTCGGTCATCGCCGAGACGTCCGTCGTGAGCCGCTCGAAGTAGTGGCGCGAGAGCTGGTCGGCGCGGAACGCCTTCTCGCCCAGCTCGGTCACCGCGGCCCGCCGCTCGGGCATCGGCAGGTCGGCCAGGTGCCGGGCGGGCTTGGCCCGTCGCGGCGCGACGAAGGTGAGCTGACCTGGGGGCTGGGACACGTTGCTGCCTTTGCTTCGGGTATGGGGACCAGGGTAATCAACGTCAGGGACGGAGGTGGCATTCCTGGTCAGCGTACGGCTCGCGTCATGGTCTCCGCCCGATCTACAGTGCACACGTATGGCGATTTTTCGGTCGGCGTCCGGGGAGGGTGGCGCCGAGGTGGTTCTCGCCGTCGGCAACCCGTACGGAAGCCGCACGCTCGTCGTCGAACGGGACGAGGACGCCTCGGTAGCTTACCTGTGCTCGCCCGACGGCACCGTCCACGGCGCCGTCTGGCTGGCCAACCACCGGCCCGCCCCGGCGGTCGTGGACCTCGCCCGGATCAACTCGGGCCTGCCGCCGCTCATGCCCCGGCCCAACACGCTGCGCCCGGAGGGCCGCCGCCCGCTGGGGCAGCTCAGCGCGCTGTGGTTCGAGGAGGGCGACGGCGTCGCGCTGTACGAGGACGACGAACTCCTCGCCGTCATCCCCGGCTGGGCCGACATGAGCCGCGGCATGCCCGGCTATGCCCGGGACGCGGTGGGCGAGTCGCCGTTCGCGTGGGCGCTGTCGGAGGCGCTGGAGGGGCTCGAACCCCGGATCGCCAATGCCCGCTCGTACTGGCGCTGGCGGCACAGCGAGGGGTCGTGGCCGTCGTTCCAGCAGTTCGTGATGGGGCACCTGGACCGGGTGCTCGGCCCGGCCGGACGCTACTGGGACGCGAGCGGCGAGCGGCTGCCCACGGTCGGCATCACCGAGCGGCCGCCCCACGGCAAGCGCGGCTACACCGTGCTGTCCACGGTCGGGATGAGCTGCCAGCGCATGCCGACGGTCGAGCAGTGGATCGACAAGCCCGGCGCGTACGCCAGGATCGAGCTGGCCGTGGCCACCCGCGACGACCCGAGGGACGCGGCGCTGCTGCTGGTGTGGCTGGCGCAGTATCCGTGGCACTCGGTCACCTGGCTGGGGCACGCCCACACCGCCAGGTGGTATCACGAGCCGGAGACGTTCCCGCTGGGGCCGCGGTATTCAGGGGTGCTGATGCTGGCCGACGCCCCCCACATGCCTGACATGTCAGGATTCGCGTTCGGGGGTGAGGCGGTCCGGTGGCTCTGGCTGACGCCCGTCACCGCCGAAACCCTGGACACCCACCATTGACAGGGAACGTGCTCAGAAGAACAGCGTCAGCAGCAGCCAGACCGGCACCAGCGTGGTGACCAGGGAGTCCAGCCGGTCCATCAGCCCGCCGTGCCCCGGCAGGATCGTGCCGAGGTCCTTGATGCCGAGATCCCGCTTGATCATCGACTCGATCAGGTCGCCCATCGTCGCCAGCAGCGCGCCCAGCGCCCCGATCAGCGCGCCCTGCCAGAGCGCCCCGCCGAGCAGCCACGTCACCAGCCACGCCCCGACCGCCGTGCACGCCACGAGCGATCCGGCGAAACCCTCCCAGGTCTTCTTCGGGCTGATGACCGTCATCTGGTGCCGGCCGAACAGCACGCCCGCGGCGTAACCACCGATGTCGCTGGCCACGGTCACCGCGACGAAGATCAGCACCCGGTGGGCGCCGTCCTCCTCCCGCAGCAGCAACGGCACGAACGCGGCCAGCATCGCGGGATAGAAGAGCGTGAACACCGACGCCGTCGCGTCACGTACGTAGCCGTCGGTCCCGTCGCTGAACATCCGCCAGGTGAGCAGCACGAACGCGAACACCGCGAAGCCCGCCAGCAGCCACACCGGCCCGCCCCAGTAGGCGCCCGCCTGCATCGCCACGAGCCCCGCCAGCACCGGCGCGGCCGGGACCTTGATCTCGCGCAGCGCGAAGGCCTTGACCAGCTCCAGCACGCCGACGCCGACCGCGCCGGCGACGACCAGGAGGAACAGCTCCTTGATCGTATAGATCGTCCCGAGGACGAGCGCCCCCAGGATCACGCCCACGGCGATCGCGGCAGGCAGATTCCTCCCGGTACGGCTGCCGCCGCTCGGGCTGGTGCCGGCCGTACGTTCTTCCACTGCAACTCTCCATAGGGCCACGGCCCTCGCCGGGGGGCGAGGGCCGTAGGGCAAGACCCGCTGACCCGGCGGACCACCCGGAGGCGGCCGCCGTACGGGTCGCCGGGGGGCGATCCGGGCCGGGGCGCGCCGCTCAGACTTCGAGCAGCTCGGCTTCCTTGTGCTTGAGCAGCTCGTCGATCTTGGCGACGTGCTTCTGCGTCAGGTCGTCCAGCTCCTTCTCGGCGCGCCGGACCTCGTCCTCGCCCGCCTCGCCGTCCTTGACCAGCTTGTCGAGGGCGTCCTTGGCGGTGCGGCGGATGTTGCGGATGGAGACCTTCGCGTGCTCGCCCTTGTTCCTGGCGACCTTGATGTACTCCTTGCGGCGCTCCTCCGACAGCTCGGGGAACGTCACGCGGATGACCTGGCCGTCGTCGGTCGGGTTGACACCGAGGTCGGAGTCACGGATGGCCTTCTCGATCGCGCCCATCGAGCTCTTGTCGTAGGGCTGGATCAGCACCATGCGCGCCTCGGGCACGTGGAACGACGCCAGCTGCTGGATCGGCGTCGGCGTGCCGTAGTACTCGGCGCTGATCTTGTTGAACATCGCAGGCGTGACCCGGCCCGTGCGGATGGTCGCGAAGTCCTCCTTCGCGACCGAGACGGCCTTGTCCATCTTTTCCTCGGCTTCGAGGAGGGTTTCGTCGATCACAGCGGCTCCCTGTCGTCTTCTGGCTGGCGGTGTCGGGCTCGCTCCGTCATTTCCCCGCGGGACTCACCAGCGTGCCGATTTTCTCACCGCGTACCGCACGCAGGATGTTGCCCTCGCCCATCAGGTCGAAGACCACGATCGGCAGGTCGTTGTCCTTGCACAGGCTGATCGCGGTGGCGTCCATGACCGCGAGGTCACGCAGCAGCACCTCGCCGTAGTCGAGGTGGTCGAACCGGACCGCGTCCGGGTTCTTGCGCGGGTCGGAGTCGTAGATGCCGTCCACCTGCGTGCCCTTCAGCAGCGCCTCTGCGCCGATCTCCAGGGCGCGCTGTGACGCGGCGGTGTCGGTGGAGAAGTAGGGCGAGCCGAGCCCGGCGCCGAAGATCACGACGCGGCCCTTCTCCAGGTGCCGGATCGCGCGGCGCGGCAGGAACGGCTCGGCGACCTGCTGCATCGTGATGGCGGTCTGCACGCGGGTCTCGACGCCCCTGCGCTCCAGGAAGTCCTGCAGGGCCAGGCAGTTGATGACCGTGCCCAGCATGCCCATGTAGTCGGCGCGGGCGCGGTCGATGCCGCCCTGCGACAGGGTGGCGCCACGGAACATGTTGCCGCCGCCGACCACGACGGCGACCTGCACGCCCTCCTTGACCGCCTCGGCGATCGAGTCGGCGAGATGGTCGACGATCGTCGGGTCGATGCCCAGCGGCTCGCTGCCGGCGAACGCCTCGCCCGACAGCTTCAGCATCACCCGCTTCCACCTCAGATGGTTGGTGGGCGGATGTGGAGATGAGTCGGCCGCCGTCCGTGTGGATTCGTGGGCTGACTCCCGGTGGTCCTGCACGGCGGCGGCCTCCTTCATTCGGTGGATCGATCCTGGCTTCTCGGCGTGCCTGATGGTGGCTTGCCTAAGCCTAAGCCTGACCGACCTTGAAACGGACAAAGGCGAGGACCTCGACGCCGTTCTCCTCGGCGTACTTGCCGACGCTCTTCTTGTTGTCCTTCACGAACGCCTGCTGGAGCAGCGTGAAGTCCCGGTACCAGCCGTTCAGGCGGCCGTCGACGATCTTGCCGATGGCGGCCTCCGGCTTGCCCTCCTCGCGGGTCATCTCCTCGAAGAGCTTGCGCTCCTTCTCGACGACCTCGGACGGCACGGAGTCGGCCTTGAGGTACTGCGGGGCCATCGCCGCGGCGTGCTGTGCGATGTCCTTGGCGACCTCGGCGTTCGGCTTGTCGAGCTGCACCAGCACGCCGACGGCCGGCGGCAGCGCCGGGTCGGTCTTGTGCATGTAAGCGCCGATGTAGCCGCCCTCGAGAACCTGGTAACGGCGGATCTCGATCTTCTCGCCCAGCGCGGCGTTGGCCTCGTCCAGGTGCTGCTGGACGGGCTTGCCGCCCAAGGAGGACTCCAGCAGCGTGGCCACGTCGGCCGGCTTGGTCTCCAGGATGTGCGCCACGACCTGGGAAGCCAGGTCCTGGAAGCGCTCGCCCTTCGCCACGAAGTCGGTCTCGCAGTTGAGCTCCAGCAGCGCGGCGACCGAGTCGCCGTCCTGCTTGAGCGCGACCAGGCCGTTGGAGGCGGTGCGGGCCTCACGCTTGCCCACGTCCTTGGCGCCCTTGAGGCGCAGCAGCTCGACGGCGCGGTCGAAGTCGCCCTCGGCCTCCTCGAGCGCCTTCTTGCAGTCCATCATGCCGGCAGCGGTGATCTCGCGAAGCCGCTTGACGTCGGCCATGTTCACGGAAGCCATTGCTCTTTTTCCTCGTGGGATTTCGTCGTCGTCATCGTGGTCATCGTGGTCGGATGGACGGGCCGGGATCGGTCCGTCCGCCCTTTGTCGTCGGTACGGCAGGCGCGCGCCGTACGGGCCGTGCAGGAGCCTTCGCGCTGCTCCGGCGTCCTTGTCCGGCGCACTTGCCCGGCATGCCGTGCGGTACGCCGGTCCGGTGTGCCGTGCCGTAGGCCGGTCCGGCTCGCCGTTCGGGCGGGCTGCTCCGGCATCCCGGTCCGGGCCTCCGGTGTCAGGCACCGGGGCTGGTGGGCGCCGGGTCGTACGGCACCGGGCCTGGGCTGGTCGCGGCTGCTCCGCTGCCATACTGCCCAGCCTCGCCCCGCCGTACCGCCCAGCCCCCAACCGAGAGGCTCCGGCTACGAAGCTCCGGCGGGAGCTCCAGCCGAGGAGCCACCGATCGGAACCCCGACCAGAAGCACTAGCTGCAAGCTCCGGTCGGAGGCCCCGGCCAGCAATCACCGGTTGCGAGCCCCGGCCAGAAACCATCGGCTCTGAGCTCAGCCCGAAAGCCGAGCGACAACCCGTACCTCTGCCGGCCTTGCGACCCAGATGGCCAACCGATCCGTAACCCAGCCGACCTCCCGGCCGCCTGCGCAGGACCAGCAGCTCCTGGTTCGCCGTTCAGCGGACCGCCGGTCAGTAGTGCACCGTGATTCAGATGTCAGCTGACCCGAGCCCGGGTATCACCCCTGGCCCAAGCCATCGTGCCCGCGCCCTGGACTGACCCGTAAGCCTGAGCCTCAAGCCCGGACCCGTAAGCCCGAGTTCCCAGCCTCAGCCCGAACCCCGAGCACCAGCCCCGAACCCGGGCCCTCGCCCGAACCTCGAACACCAGCCCCGAACCCAAGCCCTTGCCCGAACCCCGAACGCCAGCCCTGGGTCCTGGGCCTCAGCCCGAACCCGGGCTCTCGCCCGAACCCCGAGCGCTGACCCGAGCCCGAGCCCGGAACTATGCCCGAACTTCAGCCCTTGCCTCATACGCCGGCCCTTCGCTCCGAGCCTCAGCCCGAACCCTGGACCAGAGCCTTCGCCCGAGTGAGAGGCGACGGCCGTACCACCCCCGAAGCGGCGGCGGCGACCGTCACCATCCACACCCGTGCCCAGCCCGCGCCTGTGCCCGTGCGTTACGTGCGGGTCAGGCCTGCTGCTCGGCGTCGCCCTCGGCAGCCGGGGCGGCCGGAGCGCTCTCCTCGGCACCGGCCTCGGCGCCGGCCTCAGCAGCCGGAGCCTCGGCGGCAGGAGCCTCAGCAGCGGGCGCCTCAGCAGCCGGAGCCTCGGCGGCAGGAGCCTCGGCGGCGCCGGTGCCCTGCTCGATGAGCTCACGCTCCCACTCGGCCAGCGGCTCGGCGGCAGCGGGCTTCTCGTCGCCGCGAGCGGCGCCGGAGCGGGCCATGAGACCGGCGGCGACACCGTCGGCGACAACCCTGGTCAGCAGGCCGACGGCGCGGATGGCGTCGTCGTTGCCCGGGATCGGGTAGTCGACCTCGTCGGGGTCGCAGTTGGTGTCGAGGATCGCGACGACAGGGATGCCAAGCTTCTTGGCCTCGCTGATCGCGATGTGCTCCTTCTTGGTGTCGACGACCCACACCGCGCTGGGCACGCGGCCCATGTCACGGATGCCGCCGAGCGTGCGCTCGAGCTTGTCCTTCTCGCGACGGCGCATGAGGAGCTCCTTCTTGGTGAGCCCCGAGCCGGCGACGTTGTCGAAGTCGAGCTCCTCGAGCTCCTTCAGACGCTGCAGCCGCTTGTGCACGGTGGAGAAGTTGGTGAGCATGCCGCCCAGCCAGCGCTGGTTGACATACGGCATGCCGACGCGGGCGGCCTGCTCGGAAATGGCCTCCTGAGCCTGCTTCTTCGTGCCGATGAACAGGATCGTGCCGCCGTGGGCGACCGTCTCCTTGACGAAGTCATAGGCGCGGTCGATGTAGGAGAGCGACTTCTGCAGGTCGATGATGTAGATGCCGTTGCGCTCGGTGAAGATGAAGCGCTTCATCTTCGGGTTCCAGCGCCGGGTCTGGTGACCGAAGTGAACGCCGCTCTCGAGCAGCTGTCGCATGGTGACGACGGGGGCCATCTGCTGGTCCTCCAGGTCTGGGCGCCCTGCGGATGGGCGCGGTTCTCGGTTGTGCCGCGGCAGCGCGTTGTCTGCCGCCCTGATGCCCCGAACCCGCTCCAGCCGGGCACTGGGCCCGGACCGATGGGGCGGTCCGCAATGGGGCATGCGAAGTTGGCCTGTGGCTACAGGCCACCGAAAAGTCTACCTTGCACACCGCCCCCGCCTGACCGCCGGAGGTCAAACGCCCACCACCACTCCCCGGAGGCTCTTTCCCCGTATCTCCGGGGAAGCCCCTCTCCCCGAACTCCCGGGGAAGCCTCTCTCCCCGAACTCCCAGGGAAGCCTCTCTCCCCGAACTCTTGGGAAAACCCTCTCTGGCCCCCCGCGGGTCCCGCGCCTTGCCTGGCTTTCCTGGACATTTCAGGAAAGCTCCCCAGGGCTCCGCCCGGAGACGCCTCACCCCGGCGAGCCCTCTCCCCCCGCTTCCCTCCCCACCCGTTCCGCCGCAGCGCCGCGTTGCGCGAGCCCGTGATCCTCGGTCGGCAGCCCGGGAACCGGCCTCGTGATCACGGGAAACAGGTTGAGCTGCACCTCGGCCGCCCTCGCCCCGTCCGGCACCCCGGTCTCCTCCCGCCTCCGTACGGCATACGGCTCGATCAGCTCCTGGATCGCCCTGTAGAGCCGCGTCAACTCCTCGGCGGTGACCTTCACCCGCGTCCGGTGGAACACCGTCGCGTCCTGCCATTCCTCCGGCTCCGTCTCGACGTTGGCCAGCGCCCGGTCGGCCTCCCGGTTCGCCTCCCGCCGGAACGCCGTCATCAGCGCGACCTTGGCGTCCCGCACATCCGGCTGGTCTTCTGGCAGCAGGCCCACGCTCAACTGCTTGCCGACGGCCCGCCACAGCCGCTCCCGCCCGTCGCCCCTGGGCGGCGCGTCCTCCACGAACCCGTACTTGGCCAGCATCCGCAGGTGATAACTCGCGGCGCTGGGCGTGATGCCGGCGATCTCCGCCACCTCCGTGGCGGTCGCGCTCTCCTCCACTCCGAGCCGGTTGAGGATCTGCAGCCGCGCGGGATGGGCCAGCGCCCTCATCGCTTTGGGATCGCTGAGCCCCTCGAAGTCCGCAGTCATGCGCCCAAGGTACCCGGCCCACTCACCAACTCTGAAACATTGCTTTCAGAACTCTGAAGGGATACCTTCATAACTGTGAAGCGAACCCTTCAGACCTCGCCTGCCTCCCCCCTGCCGGCACCGCCGCCCCTGCGCAGGCAGCGCGACTACCGCCTCCTCTGGACCTCGCGCACGATCTCGATCACGGGATCGGAGGTTTCCAAACTGGCCATCCCCCTGACGGCCGTCACGCTGCTCACCGCCAGCCCGACCGAGATGGGTCTGCTGACCGCCGCCGCCCCACTCCCGGCGCTCCTGTTCGGCCTGCAGGCCGGCGCGATCGTCGACCGCCTCGTCCGCCACCGGCCGCTGATGATCGCCTGCGAGCTCGCGGCCTGCGCCGCCGCCGCGTCGGTCCCGCTGGCCTGGCTCCTCGGCCTGCTGAGCGTCCCGTGGCTCCTCGTGGTGGCCCTGGTGATCGGCACGGCGGCGGTGCTGTTCAAGTCCGCGAACTTCTCGTACGTCGCCGGAACCGTCCCGCCCGCTCAGCGCGTCGAGGCGATGGCCGGTCTCCAGGCATGCCACTCGGTGGCCTCGGTCGGCGGCCCGAGCCTCGCCGGTCTCCTCGTCCAGTTCTTCACGGCGCCGCTGGCCGTTCTCGCGGAGGCGATGTCGTTCCTGGCCTCCGCCCTGCTCCTCCGCTCCATCCGTACGGAAGAACGGAACGAGCCCGCCCCCTCCCGCGGCATGTGGCGCGACGTCACCGAGGGCCTTCGCTCCGTCCTCACCCACCCCACCCTGCGCGCCCTCCTCGGCGCCGGCGTGACGATCAACTTCTTCGCGATGGCGTACGTGGCCGTCTACATGCTGTACATGGTCAACACCCTGGGCATCCCCAAGGGCCTGATCGGCGCCCTCATCGCGATGAGCGGCGTGGGCGGCCTGGTGGGCGCCTGGCTCACGACCCGCCTGACGAAACGCTACGGCGAGAACCGCATCCTGCTCGTCACCGTGATCTTCTTCCCCTTCGAGGTCCTGACGGCCGGCCTCCTGAACGGCCCCCTCTGGTGGAACGTCACCGCGATGACCATCGTCGGTCTCATGACGGGCGGCGTCGTGGTCGCCTTCTCCACCTGCCTGGGCGTCATCACTCTCCGCGAGACCCCCCAGGAGCTGCGCGGCCGCGTGAACGCCACCATGACCTTCGCCGTCCAGGGCGTCCTGGCGCTGGGCGGCCTGGCGGGCGGTGTCGTCGCCGACCAGATCGGCCTGCGCCCGGTGATCCTGCTGTGCGCCGCCGGCATGGCCCTGACGACGTTCTGGATCTGGCTCTCTCCCCTACGCCCCCGCACTCCCGAACGCCCTCACCCCACACCCGCCCCCGCCACCAGCCCGGACCCCAGCGCTCTGACCCGCGACCTCACGTCCACGAAACGCCATCTCTGGCCCTGACCGTTCACACCCGTGTGCCCCGACCACCCCACCGCCCACGCCGCGAGAACGTAGATCCGCCGGACCACCGCCACAACACATGCAAGCAGCTCCCTCCGACAATTCCGGGCACGCAAGCCCCGCACACACCGCCGCAGCAGACACGGACCCCACATCCACGGATGCAGCAGCTACGAGCCTCAAGCCCACCAATTCGGTGGACCACGAGCCCGCGTATCCACAAGAGCAGCGGGCCGTGAACACCTTCATCCACAGAACGCCGTTCGCCGCCACGCCCCCGCTGCACCCTGGCGGAAACTCCCGCCATGCACTCTCACTCCACAAGCAACCAGGCTTCCGTCCTCCGCCGTCGCCCCACGCCGAACGAAACCCGCCCTCCGCGCTTCCATCACATCGCCGCTTTCCTCCTCTTGCTCCTGCCGACCACGCTCGTCGCCCCGCTCCTGGCAACCACGCTCATCGTCCTGACCGCTCCCCCGGCCAGAGCCTCACCTCCGGCCTGGCGCTGGCCCCTGGACGGCCACCCCCGCGTCCTGCGTCGTTTCACCCCGCCTCCGGAACGCTGGCTGGCCGGCCATCGCGGCGTCGACCTGGCGGCACCGCCATCCACGCCTGTCCTGGCAGCGGGCGCCGGCACGGTCCGCTTCGCCGGTCCGGTGGGAGGAAAGGGCGTGGTGACGATCGACCACGAGGGAGGCCTGCGGACGACGTACCTGCCGGTCACCCCCGCCGTAAAACGAAACCAGCTTGTCACCCCCGGCACCGAACTGGGCCTGCTCCAAACCCCCAACCCGCACTGCCCGGAGTCCTGCCTCCACTGGGGCCTCCTACGCGATTCCCGCTATCTGAACCCTCTTCTCCTCCTCGGCCAAGCCCCCATCCGCCTCCTCCCTTTCTGGCCCGCACCACCCCAAGCCATCACTTTCTCGAAGAAGCCCCGCAGCACCACCGCACCGCGACCTCCCACACGATTCCGAACGCGCGGCAAAACCGACCACCCCAACCCGCCACCGCCCAAAACCACGGGTCCGGACAACTACCGCCTGAGCAATTCCACCTCACCCACCACCGCCACCCCCATCGCGATCTCACTGCCCGTCGCCATACTCACCGCGCTTCTCCTGATCATCGGCCTGCATCACCGCCGCCACCATGGCCGCACTTCAGACAGCCGGCCACCCCGCCCAAACAGCGGCCGGCATCGCAAAAGACATTCGGGCACCCACGGGATCAGGGCCAACAGCAAGCACCGCAAGGGCGCCCGCAGCCATGACGACCACCCGCGTCATCTACGCCCCTGAGGGTGCCGATCGCACCAAAAATCAGCAAGGCAAAAGCGTGACCCGCCACGCCCGCTCACCGTAGATCGCGCTGAAATCCCTGGCCGCGATTCCGAACCCCACTCCTCCCCGCTCCTGAACGACCCGCCAATCCGCTCGCCGGCAACATCCGGTCTGCATCAATGGCGTCAGTCACGCCCTGGGATGAGCCTGCTTGTACGCCGCCCGCAGCCGCTCGATCGAGACATGGGTATAAATCTGCGTGCTGTTCAACGACGCATGCCCAAGGAGCTCCTGCACACTTCGCAGATCCGCCCCGCCCTCCAGCAGATGAGTGGCCGCACTGTGCCGCAGCCCGTGCGGCCCCATGTCGGGAGCGCCCTCGACCTGCGCCAACGCCGCATGCACCACCCGCCGAACCGTCCCCGCGTCGATGCGCCCTCCCCGTACCCCGAGAAAGAGCGCCGGCCCCGAACCCGCCCGCACCCAGAGTGGCCGCCCATTGATGCACCACTGATCCAGCGCGCGGAGCGCAGGCAACCCGAACGGCACTGAGCGCTCCTTGCGCCCCTTCCCCATGACGCGAACGACGTGCCGATCCCGGTCCACGTCATCCACGTCGAGCCCGCACAGCTCACTCACCCGGACACCGGTGGCGTACAACAGCTCAAGAATCGCCCGATCCCGGAGTTCCTTCGGCTCCGCGCCGGAGGCCGAATCCATGACTTCCTGCGCATGTTCCTGATCGAGCACCTCCGGCAAGTCCCGTGGCGCCTTGGCACTCCCCAACAACAATCCGGGATCCGCGTCCAGCCACCCCTGCCGGTGACAGTAGGCGGTGAAAGTCCGGGCACAGGCCGCCCGCCGCGCCAAGGTCGCGCGCGCTTTCCCAGCGTCATGCTGTTCGGCCAGCCACTCCCGCAACACCGCGATATCGAGGTCCTCAATGGAACCATTCAGGTGATCGAGCAAGCTGCTGACATCAGTCAGATAGGCACGCACCGTGTGCGGCGAAAGATCCCGCTCAAACCGTAGGTACCGCCCGAACGCCCCAAGAACCTCGTCCCTCCCCAAGCCCGCCCCTCCCGGCCGCAGTAACCACAAACGATCGTGCCACCCCAAGCCGCCCCCAAACCCCACTTGCCACACGCCCCCACAACGTCACGCCGCCTCTCCCCCTGCACAACATCGCGACGCCCACCTCAATCGGATCATCGAGGAGGCCGCCGCCCCGCAGGACCAGCCTGCAACGGCGCCCGACACCAGTAGCCCTACCAGCTCAGCCGCCACCCACTCGGCGCCGCCACTGCAGCAAACGCCATCCCAGAGGACGCCGGACGGACTGCACACTTTCACCTCGGCCGCTCCGTCCCAGACCGTCGGACAGCCCCCGGGACACATCGGACACCAGAGGACGGACTGTGCTACCTACGCCCCAGCCCGTCCCATGCCTCTGGACAGACCCAGGTAAGCCGAGATGCCGGAGAACAATCAGAGGGCGGTTCGAGGGTTTATGCCCCTTTCGTCGTGAGGAGGGCTGGTCAGCCGACCCGCTACGGGGCTGCGGACGCGGCTGAGCGAACAATCCTGACTCGGTTTCGATGAGGATGCCCTTGCTGACCAGGCGCTTGAGCCGCGCCCTGCTGAGTTCAGGGGGTGGGACGGTCAGCCTGATCGTAGGCGTGGCGGGCTGCTTCGACGCTTGCCAAATGAACGTCGGACCATTGGGTGAGCGTGGCGAAGACTGGGCTGAGGGTGCGGCCGAGATCGCTGATCTCGTATTCCACCCGAGGTGGGATCTCCGCGTGGTAGGTGCGGGTGATGAGTCCGTCGCGCTCCAACTGCCGGAGCCGCTGCGTGAGCACCTTCGGGGTGATGGCGGACAGGCGGCGCTGGATCTCCACGAACCGCTGCCGCCCGTGTTCCTTCAGCACCCACAGGATCGGTGTCGACCACCGGCTGAACACCAGGTCCACCACGGGACTGATGGGGCATGCCTCGATCGCTTCGACGGATCTACGCATCACGTCTCCTCCGACGCTCTCAAGAGAAGTCACTATCCATTAGGAACCTACTAGCCAAAGGATGTTAGCTTCCCATTCGCCGGCCGATCCGGTGACAAGGAGGAACGACATCATGTCCGCGCTCAGCCTTCCCGCCCGTACCGGTGACCGTCCCGAGACCGGCCCGTCGGTCCCGCACGTCCAACTCAGCCAGAACAGCCCCGACCAACTGCGCGAGCAACTCAAGCAGTGGATGACCGACCACCTGGACGGAGCCGTCATCCGTCCGAGCGAGATCTCCGAACCGGGGTCGCTGGCCTTCTTCCTCGACGACACGCTTCCGCCGGCCGGGGTGGTGCTGCTACCGCCGCGTTTGAACGCCGAATTCGTCCACGTGCACCCTGACGGCAGCCTGCACCTGGCCCTCTCCCAGGAAGACCAGCATGAACTCATCGCCAAGGGCTGGGGCGAGCGGCACCCGCTCTATTCACCCACGATCAACGTCGTGATGCTCTACGGCCCGCGCACCGACGACGAACTGGAGATCGCCAAGACCGTCCTTACGGCGTCCTACCGTTACGCCACCGGCCACGACCTCGGCATTCCCGCCGCCGAGGCGACCGGCGAACCCCGCCCTGGGACCCCGGACGCGGTGACAGGCTGACCAATGGCCTGGCTCTGGGCGCGCGAAAGTGCCGGCTGCGCGAGGCGGGGCGATGGCCAGGCCAGGTGGACGGCCACATTGACTTCTTGCCGGTCACCCTCGGTTCAGAGTGTTCCTTGGTGGAACCGGGTGTCGCTCGGGTTCATTTGTGTTGCAGGCCGTGCGGAACTCTGGGGAACCCTCGTCAGGGGTGGGGAGGTTGTGTTCGCGGCGTACGAGGTCGTCCTCGTCGGGGAAAGGCGGGTCCTGGGATGGATCTGCGTCGACGTCGATGTGCGGGGGTTCGAGGGCAGCGGAGTCGGGAGCCTTGCGGTAGGAGGTCGTTTGCTTGCGGAGGCGCCAGCCGTCTGCGGAGCGTTCGATGTAGCCGGCGGCGGCGAGGCCGCCCAGGGCGCTGAGGGCGGTGCTCAAGTTCACGCCGGCCGCGACCGCTATCGAGGCCGGGCCGGCGCCTTTCCGAGTAGGTACGGCGTCCAGCACCCTCTTTGTCACGTCGTTGAGCTTGTCTCGGGCGACCGCCGGAGTGCGGGGTTGCGAGACCAAGTCATCGCCCATCACGCCGACGAGGTCGATGATCTCCTCAGGGGAGGTGACGCACACCGCCTTGCGTTCGCGGAGGAGGCGGTGGCACCCGTCCGACAGGCGGGAGGTGATGGGGCCAGGCACGGCGGCCAGGTGCCGGTTGAGCGCAAGGGCGTGGGTGGCGGTGTTGAGGGCGCCGCTGCGCAGGGCGGCTTCCACCACCACGGTGCCTCGCGACAGGGCTGCGATCAGGCGGTTTCTGATGAGGAAGCGGGCCCGGGTCGGGTGCATTCCTGGTGGGCATTCGCTCACGATCACGCCCTGGTCTCTGATCTTGGCGAACAGGGTGTCGTGGCTGCTCGGGTAGCAGACGTCGACACCGCAGGCCAGCACGACGACGGTCGGGGAGCCGGCGGTGAGTGCTCCCCTGTGCGCGGCGCTGTCCACGCCGAAGGCGCCGCCCGACACGACCGTCCAGCCGGACTCGCCGAGGCCGACGCCGAACTCCGCCGCTATGTGCATGCCGTACGCGGTCGCTGAGCGGGCGCCGACCAGCGCCACGGACTTGAGGCAGGAGAAGCGGAGGTCGACCGCGCCCCGCAGCCAGAGACCGAGGGGACGGCTCGGGCCGAGTTGGTCGAGTTGAGTGGGCCATTCGGCGTCGCCGGGGACGATGAGGCGGGCGCCGCATCTTTCGCCGTTCTCGATGTCGGCGGCCGGGTTGGAGGCGGCCAAGCGGGCGTGCCAGGCGTTCAGACGGGCTGTCAGCTCGTGGCGGGGGCGGTCACGTTGCGTCATCTCCTGCTCGATGAACTCGGGCGGGAGGGACCGGGCGCGGATCGCGTCCGCCGCCGTGGCCGCTCCGTATCGCGCCACAAGGCGGCCCATGATCGGGTCACCTACGTCTGCGGCGCGCATCAGCGCGGCGCGAGCTGCGTGCTCGGATCGAGCGGACATGGCTGCCGGAACCGGCGTTGGTGCAACGATGGTCGGCTCTGGTGCTGACCGGTCTCGTGGCGTGAGTGACCCTGTCGGCTCGCATGCCTGCGGTGGCGCTGTCGTCGGCTCTGGCCCGGGCTGATCCCGTGGCGTGAGTGACCGTGCCGGGGCACATGCCTGCGGTGGCGCTGTCGTCGGCTCTGGCCCGGGCTGGTCTCGTTGTGTGCGCCGTATCGGCTCGCATGCTTGCGGTGGCGCTGTTGCGGGCGCGCGCTGGTGGGTGCTCTGTGGGGGGAGTCGTTCTGCGGCGGCGGCACCGGGCGCTGGTTGGAATGACCGTACCGGCTCTGATGTGGATGCGGCCGGAGGGGATGGCGCAGGCGGTCGGGCGCTTCCGGACGACGTTGATTGGCCGCTCGGCGTGCGCCGCCGGACGGTGAGCGGCTCGGTGGAGAGGGCCGGTAGCTTCTCCTGGGGCGAGACGGCCGGTTGGGCGGGGCGGGCTGCGACGGAGGGCTTCTGAGGGTGGAGGAGGCGGGCGGGGGTGCAGGGGGTGTTGTGCATCAGGACGTCGCTCCGAGCCAGAAGTGGAGGGCGGTGGTCGTTTCGTCTTCCCCGGGGCGGTCCTTGTCGGCCAGGTCGGCCAAGGTCCAGGAGACGCGGACAGCCCGGTCGAGGCCACGGGCGGTCAGGGTGCCTGAGTCCAGGCAGGCGGTCATAGGCTTCATCGCCTTCGGGGGCGGACGGTAGTCGCCGTGCAAGACCGACGAGGGGACCTCGGCGTTGGTACGCCAAGGGGTGCCGCTGAGGCGTTTGGCGGCGCGGTCACGAGCCGCGAGCACGCGTTCGGCCACCGTTGCGCTCGATTCGGTGAACTGGCGGTCGGCCAGCAGCTCGCGCCTGGATGCGCGGGCGACGGTGACCTTCATGTCGACGCGGTCAAGGAGCGGGCCCGAGAGCCTGCCGAGATAGCGGCGTCTCACGGTCGGGGAGCACTTGCAGGTTTCACCTTGGTCGTCGCTCTGCGCACAGGGGCACGGGTTCGCCGCCAGGACGAGCATGAATCGGGCCGGGAACGTGACCGAGCCAGCCGATCGCGACACCGTCACGCGGCCGGATTCCAAGGGCTGGCGCAGCGCGTCGAGGACATGGCGGGGGAATTCGGGAGCCTCGTCCATGAAGAGGACGCCTCTGTGGGCCAGGGAGACGGCTCCGGGGCGTACGACCGCGCTGCCGCCCCCGATGATCGCTGCCGAGGTGGCCGTGTGGTGCGGAGCCACGAACGGCGGACGGCTCAGCATGGGCGCGCTGGGTGGCAGGATGCCCGCCACCGAGTGAATGGCGGTCACCTCCAGCGCGTGGTCCAGCTCCAGGTCAGGCAGGAGGGTGGGGAGGCGTTCGGCCAGCATGGTTTTGCCGGTGCCGGGCGGGCCGAGCATCCACAGGTTGTGGCCGCCGGCGGCGCATACTTCCAGAGCGCGGCGGGCCACCGGCTGGCCGACGACGTCCGCCAGGTCCAAGGCCGGGCTCGTGGACGGAGTCCTGGGCTCGGTGAACTCTTCCGGTTCGGGCTCGGGCGCCTCCTCATGGCCCTTGCGCAGCCACTCCACCAGTTGGCGGAGGCACGCCATCGGGATCACTTTGACGTCGGGGACCAGGGACGCCTCCGCGGAGTTGGCCGAGGGGACGACGACCGTGGCGTCTCCATGGTTCGCGGCGCCCAGGACGGCGGGCAGGACGCCGCGTACCGGTCTGATGCGGCCGTCGAGGCCCAGTTCGCCCAGGAAGAACGGATCCGCGATGCGCTCGGCCGGAACCACGCCCGCGGCTCCCAGGATCGCCATCGCTATGGCGAGATCGAATTGCGAGCCACGCTTGGGGAGGGTGGCCGGGAACAGGCTGACGATGATACGGGCGTCGGGCCACGGGTATCTGCTGTTGACGACCGCCGACCTCACTCGGTCGCGGGCCTCGCTCAGCGCCGTGTCGGGTAGGCCGATCAGGTGGATGCCGGCCAGGCCGTTGCCCACGTCGGCCTCGATCTCCACCGTACGGCCCGTCACGCCGACCAGGGCCACGCTGCGGGTGCGCGCCACGGCCATCAGATCACTCCCCGGATGTGGCGCAGGGCGAAGTCGCCGGCGAAGCGTTCTATGGCGATGATGTCCACTCGTACGGAGTCGAAGGCGCGGGCCTGGGCGGACAGCCACTTGGCGGCGAGCGCGCGGAGTTTGGAGAGCTTTCTGCGGTCCACCGACTCCAGGGCGGTGCCGTGGGATCGGCCTGAGCGGGTCTTGACCTCGACGACGACGAGCGTGGGGCCGTCTTCGGCGAGGATGTCTATTTCGCCGTGGCGGCAGCGCCAATTGCGGTCGATGATTCTCATGCCCTTGGCTTCCAGGTAGATCGCGGCCAGTTGCTCGCCCTGTTTGCCGAGTTCGTCCTTCTTGGCCATGTGGTGCCTCCGTCCGAGGGTGTTGCTTTGGATGCGTCGGGCTCGACCTTGGCGGAGGCGGGGTGGGTGTCGTGCGGCCGAGCGGGGTTCTGGGGATAGGGAGTGCAGAGTCTTGCTGGCTGTGGATAACGGGGCAGCCGGTGGGCCTATGAGGAGGCTGCTGCGCCGACCGGTGGTTGAAGGGTGGGTGTAGTGCCGTACCGGCCGAGAGCGATGGCGGAGTCCGTGAGCGCGGTCAGGGGCACGCCTTCGCGGCCGTATAAGTGGGAGCAGAGGGCGGCGAGCACGCTGACCTGACGCAGAAGCGACGCCGGAAGTGCGATGCACAGGACTGGCGGCGGAACTGCTTCCTGGATGCTCGTGCCGCGCGGATAGCGCGGGCTGGCATTCGAGGGCGCGCCGACGGGAGGCGCCGGAGTTGGCGATCGAGGGCGCGCGCGAGGGTAAGGCGACGCGAGGCGTGCGGACTGGAACTCAAGGGTGTGAGGGTGCAGAAGAAGGGCGTGAGCCCCGAA
This sequence comes from Nonomuraea sp. LP-02, assembly GCF_036289125.1. NCBI lineage: Bacteria > Bacillati > Actinomycetota > Actinomycetes > Streptosporangiales > Streptosporangiaceae > Nonomuraea > Nonomuraea sp. LP-02. The sequence continues at coordinate 4,568,366 of NZ_JAXCLK010000001.1, forward strand.
GAGGTGCGAGCGCGTAGCGCCAGAGGTGGATGCGGCAACACACCCGGAGGCAGCACACGCGGAGACAGTGGATATTGATTTGCTCAGCCGGGAGATGGCGTTAAGGCGACGCGGCCGTAGCAGAGGGCGATGGCCGACGGCTCGATGCGGTGCCTCACGGTGAGGCTAGGTGAAGGGCTCTCGCGGCAGAGGTAGCAAGGCACTTGCATGAAGGACGCTACCGGCGTCGTGGAGTTGCAGCCACGCTGAACTGGGGCGGGGGCGGGAATGCCTGCGGTCGGGTAGCGCGGTCATGGTCGTGCTCACGGTCGGAGTCGGGTGGCGGTCGCGATCGGCGGTCGGAGTCGGGATGGGCTCGCGGGGTCAGCTCGCGGTCGGCGCTTGGGTCGCCGTCGGCGGTCGGAGCCAGCCCGCGAGTCGGCGGTCGGAGCCGTCGACGGTCGGCGGTCAGTGCTTGGTGGTCGTGCCTAGGGCCGGGAACCAAGTCGCGGTCGGCTCAGGTCGTCATCGGGGTCGGGCCGCCGTACGGGGGCGGTCACCATTGGGGTCAGACCGCTGTCGGCGACCGGTGGTCGTGCCTAGAACCGGAGACGAGGTCGCGGCCAGCGCTCGGGTCGCCATCGGGGTCGGGCCACCGTCGGGGGCGTACCGCCGTCGTCGGTCGGCGGCCGGCAGTCGGCGGTCGGCGTTCGTGCTCAGGGCCGAAGACCAAGTCGTGATCGGACGCGAGAGTCAAAGGCGAGTCGCGAGCGGAGGCTAGCCGCAATCGTGGTCAAAGGCGGAAGCAAAGGCCGATCGGAGGCGGAACCCGACGGTGGCGAGAACCCGACGGTGGCGAGAACGCGGCGGAGGCGACGGCACGGGCATGATCTGGGACACCATCACGGGCTGAGATCGAGGGTGCCACCACCGGCCGGGGTCGCGGGCGACGTCATGGGCGGGATCGAGGTGAGGGTCGGCGTCGGGACCGGACTGTGCGGCGGCCTTCCCGTCCCCTTCAGGGCAGCGCCGACCAGGATGCAGGTGCCGGATGGGCGCGACGAGTCCGACAGCCCCCGCATGACACTGCGAGGCGGACATCACCCCGCTCCAGGCGTCCCGCACCAACCAGCCAGCCGACCGGCCGGCCCCGCTACCCGGAGAACCCTTCCTTGGGCATCTCGAGATCGGCCTTGGCCAGTTCTTCCACGTTCACGTCCTTGAACGTGACCACCCGCACGTTCTTCACGAACCGCGCCGGCCGATACATGTCCCACACCCAGGCGTCCTGCATCTTCACGTCGAAGAACACGTCGCCGTTCTCGGCGGTGCGGACGTCGAGGTCGACCGAGTTGGTCAGATAGAACCGCCGCTCGGTCTCCACGACATATGTGAACAATCCGACGACATCGCGGTATTCGCGGTAAAGCTGCAGCTCCATCTCGGTTTCGTACTTTTCGAGATCCTCTGCGCTCATCGCGGTCCTCCTGTCGTACCGGTCCCCCGGTTTGCCTGCTCAGGCAACCCCGGCCCCCATTTCATTCTCACCCATCTCCCTGGCCACCGTGACGAAGGAGTAACGGTGGTCCGGGCACGGGCCGTGCGCCGCCAGCGCCAGCCGATGTCGCGGTGTGACGTACCCCTTGTGCTCGGCGAAACCGTACTGCGGGTAGCGCTCGTCGAGCGTCACCATCAGCCGGTCCCTCGTCACCTTGGCCACGATGGACGCGGCCGCCACGCACGCGGCCACCTGGTCCCCCTTCCATACGGCCAGTGACGGCGCCGGAAGCCCCGGCACCGGGAAACCGTCCGTCAGGATGTACTCCGGGTCACAGGGCAACTGCGCGACGGCTCGCCGCATTCCTGAGACGTTGCACTTGTGCAGACCTTTGGCATCGATCTCCCCCGGCGGGATGATCACTACGCCTACGTGGGAGACGCGCACGATGCGCTCGTAGAGGTGTTCGCGCACGGCCGGGGTCAGGAGCTTGGAGTCGCCCAGGCCGTCGATCTGCTTGCGCAGGACGACGGCCGCCACCACGAGCGGGCCGGCGCAGGCGCCGCGGCCGGCCTCGTCGACGCCGGCGATCGGGGTGAGGCCCCGGCGGGCCAGTGCCCGTTCGTAGGCGTAGAGTCCGGAATCGCGCCGGACGACGCTCGGTCGAGGGCGGAACGCAACTGTCATGACAGAGGCAGCGTACGCCCCATTCGCCGCAACCCGCGACCGAAAGTCCGTCTACTTGATTTTGTCGAAAGTGTCGGGACGGGCGAACAAGTAGCCCCGCGACAGCGGCCAGTAGCGCACCACGGCCTTGCCGATGACGTCGTTCTCCGAGATGAAGCCCCCGCCGGGCTCCGCCATGTGGGCCCGCGAGTCGGCCGAGGCGCTGCGGTGGTCGCCCATCAGCCACAGCTTGCCGACCGGCACCGTGACGTCGAACTTGTCGCCGGAGGCGAAATCGCCGGGATAGAGGTAGGACGTCTCTTCCAGCGCGGTGCCGTTGACCGTGATGCGCTTCTTGGAGTCGCAGCACTTGACCTGGTCGCCGCCGACGCCGATGACGCGCTTGATGGTGTCCTCGCCGTTCCAGCCCTTGAACACCACGATGTCGCCGCGCTCCGGCTTGCCCGAGAGCTTGTTGACGAACACGCGATCGTTGATCAGCAGCGTGTTCTCCATGGACTGCGAGGGGATGTAGAACGAACCGACCACGAACGCCTGCAGCAGCAGCGCGATCCCCACGCCGAGGATCAGCAGCAGCAGCGTCTCGCGGAAGCCGCCCTTCTTCTTCTCTTTTCCCACGCCCTCCGCCTTCTTGGTGACGGCCATCAGCGCTTCCTCAGGCGCCGGCGCCGACGGACCAGGACCAAGGGTACGGCCAGCCCGAACCCGGCGACCAACGGGACCGCCCCGCCCAGCGCCTGGAGCGCGGGCTGCGCGAAGGTGTCGGGGATCTCCAGCACGCGGGCCCGGTCGAAGGGCCAGACGATGACGAAGGCCCGTCCGATGACCTGGCTCTCGGGGATAGAGCCGCCGCCGGGGTCGCCCGTGTGGGAGCGCGAGTCGAGCGACACCGACCGGTGGTCGCCCATGACCCACAGCCGCCCGGGCGGCACGGTGACGTCGAAGAACCGGTCGGAGGGCACGTTGCCCGGATAGAGGTAGCTCTCCTCGTCGATGGGCGTGCCGTTGACCGTGATGCGGCCCTTGGAGTCGCAGCACTTGACGTGGTCGCCGCCGACGCCGATGACGCGCTTGATGTAGTCCTTCTCGCCGGGCACGATGCCGAAGGCCGTGCCGACCCATCGGAAGAACCCTTCGACCGGGTTGGACGGCTCCTCCATCTGGAACTCGCCGTCCCAGGAGTCGACGCCGGAGAAGACCACGACGTCGCCGCGCTCGATGTCGCGCGTGTGGTAGACGAGCTTGTTGACCAGCACCCGGTCGTTCTTGAGCAGGGTGTTCTCCATCGACTCCGACGGAATGTAGAACGCCTGCACCACGAACGTCTTGATGATCAGGGCGAGCACCAAGGCCACTACTACCAGAACGGGAAGTTCTTTCCAGAACGACCCCTTCTTGTCCTTCTTGCCGCCCTTGGCCGGTTTCTGAGTCTCTTCCGCGACCACGTCCACCTCGTCCTCGACAGGGCGGCGCGCCGCGCCGTGCTCCTGGCTCTCGCTAGTCATCGCTGACGAGCCTAGATGATGTGCGGGCTCGACAAGCCTCGACCGACGTTACACCCACGCACGGGTCGCTCCACATAAAAGAAACGCCGCTGTAAAAACCGAAAGCCCGTGCCACAAGGGCACGGGCCACGGAAGAGACGAAGGGCGCTTACTTGGCGGCCGTGGTCTCGCGCTTCTCGCGGATGCGGGCGGCCTTGCCGCGCAGGTCGCGCATGTAGTAGAGCTTGGCGCGGCGCACGTCGCCACGGGTGACGAGCACGATCTTCTCGATCACCGGGCTGTGCACGGGGAAGGTGCGCTCGACGCCGACGCCGTAGCTGACCTTGCGGACGGTGAAGGTCTCGCGGGCGCCGCTGCCCTGCCGGCGCAGCACGAAGCCCTTGAAGACCTGGATGCGGGACCGGTTGCCCTCGACGACGCGTACGTGGACCTCGAGCGTGTCACCGGGGCGGAAGTTCGGCACGTCGTCGCGCAGGCCGGCCTTGTCGAGCTCCTGGATCTTCGTGTGCATGAGAGTCATTCCTCAAAGTTCGGGGGCACGCGGAGGTCCACTCGGCCGAGCTCTCACGAGCGCGGCAGCGAAGCGGACGCGCCTGCTGTCTTCGGTGGTCCCGGATCGGATTCCGGGCATGCGCTAGCGGCCAACATGAGTTGGGCAGCGATTCAGTTTGCCACATCTTCCCGTTCGACGCGAAACGACAGCTCCTCCAGCAGCTTCCTGTCGTGCTTGTCGAGCGTCTCCGGGTCGAGCTCCGCCGCGAGGTCGGGCCGGTTTTGCACGGTGCGCCGCAGCGCCTCGTCCCGCCGCCACCTGGCGACCTTGCCGTGGTGCCCGGACAGCAGCACGGCCGGCACCTCGTGGCCGCGCCAGACCGGCGGCTTGGTGTAGACGGGGCCCTCGACGAGGTTGCGCATGGAGCCGGGGGCGAAGGAGTCGTCGACGGCCGACTGGGCGTTGCCCAGCACGCCGGGCAGCAGCCGGCCGACGGCCTCCACCATGACCAGCACCGCGACCTCGCCGCCGGCCAGCACGTAGTCGCCGATGCTGACCTCGTCGACGCGCAGCCGCCCGCCGTACTCGGCCATGACGCGGGAGTCGATGCCCTCGTAGCGGCCGCAGGCGAACAACAGCCACGGCTCCCCGGCCAGCTCCTGTGCCAGCTCCTGGGTGAACGGCCGCCCGCTCGGCGTCGGGACGACGAGCCGCGGCGCGCCGTCGCCGATCACCGCGTCGATCGCCTCGCCCCACACCTCGGGCTTCATGACCATGCCGGGGCCGCCGCCGTAGGGGGTGTCGTCCACGGTCTTGTGCACGTCGTGGGCCCAGTCGCGCAGCTGGTGGACGCGTACGTCGAGCGTGCCGCGCTCACGCGCCTTGCCGATGAGCGAGACGTCGAGCGGCGCGAAGTACTCGGGGAAGATCGAGATGATGTCGAGCCGCATCAGAGCAGCCCCTCCGGCGGGTCGACCACCAGCCGGCCGCCGGCCAGGTCGACCTCGGGCACCAGGGCCTTGACGAACGGGATGAGCGCCTCCTCCCGCCCCTCGCGGCGCACCACGAGGAGGTCCTGGCCGTGGTGCAGGACGTCCTCCACCTCGCCCACGGGCTCGCCGGCGACCGTCTCGACGGCCAAGCCGATGAGCTGGTGGTCGTGGAACTCGTCGGGGTCGCCGGTGGGCTCGACGTCGGCCGAGTCGATGACGAGCATGGTGCCCCGGAGGTCCTCGGCGACGTCGCGGTCCGTGACGCCCTCGAACGTCACCAGCAGGATGCCCTTGTGCCAGCGGCGCCCGGCGACGACGAGGGGCCCGGAGCCGGCCGGTTCGGTGGCGATCGACGCCCCGACGGCGAAGCGCCGCTCGGGCTCGTCGGTGCGCACCTCGACGGTGACCTCGCCGCGAACCCCGTGCGGACGGCCTATCCGGCCGACGACCAACTGCACGAACGTGCCCTTTCTAACGCGGAGCGCCCCCACCGGCGACGAACCGGTGAGGGCGCGGAAAACCTGACGCTAACGGACTGCCTCGTGCAGGTCGAGCAGATCGACCCGCACGTACTTCCCGTCGGCCAGGGCGTTGACGACCGTGCGCAGCGCCTTGGCGGTGCGCCCGCCGCGTCCGATGACCTTGCCCAGGTCCTCGGGGTGCACCCGGACCTCCAGGACGCGCCCGCTGCGGATGCGGCGTGCGCGGACCCGGACATCGTCGGGATGTTCGACGATGCCCTTAACGAGGTGCTCGAGAGCCTCCTCGAGCACGTCAGCCCTCGCCCTCGGTCGGGGTCTCGGCGGGGGCCTCGGACTCGTCCTTCTTCTTGGACTTGCGCGGCGTGGTGGCGGCCGTGCCGGTGTCGCCACCGGACAGGGCCTCCTTGGCCGCGGCCTCGTAGATGGCGTGCCGGTCGGGCTTGGGCTCGGCGACCTTGAGGGGCGCCGGGGCGGGCTCGCCCTTGAACTTCTGCCAGTCACCGGTGAGCTTGAGCAGCTTGAGCACCGGCTCGGTCGGCTGGGCGCCGACCCCCAGCCAGTAGGCCGCACGATCGGCGTTGATCTCGATGCGCGAAGGGTCGTCCTTCGGGTGGTACAGGCCGATCTCCTCGATCGCCCGGCCGTCACGCTTGGTGCGGCTGTCGGCGACGACGATGCGGTATTGAGCGTTGCGGATCATGCCGAGCCGCTTGAGCTTGATCTTGACTGCCACGGGTGTGGTCTCTCCTGCATTAGAGCGTGGGTGAGCGGCGCCGCGCCGAGTGGGGCACGACAGGACGACGCTCCAGGGACAGGCGTGATCAGCGGGTCGGTGAGAGGGCGCCCACCTGAACACGATGTTCCAACATGCAATTGTGCCAGATCGCCGTCACTGTCCACGACACCTCGCGGGTCACACCCGCAAAGCCTCGGCAACGAGGCGACCCGGCGTCAGTTCTGGCCGGGCAGCTTGAGCTTGGACGGGTCGAAGCCGGGCGGCAGCTCGATGCCCGGGGGCAGCTTGCCGTGCAGGTTGCCCAGCATGCCGCCCTGCTTGGGCTGCGCCTGGCCGTCGCCGTCGCCCGCGCCGGACGACGACTTCTCCAGCGCCGCCTTGCGCGGGTCGCCGCTGACGCGCCGGCCCTTCTTGTTCTTCTTCTGCGCCTTGGCCGCCTTGCCCCGGCCGCCCGGCATGCCGGGGATGCCCCCCATGCCGCCCGCGACCCGCTTCATCATCTTCTGGGCCTCGAAGAAGCGGGTGACGAGGTTGCTGACCGCGCTGACCGTGACGCCGGAGCCGGCCGCGATGCGGGCGCGGCGGGAGCCGTTGATGATCTTGGGGTCCTGGCGCTCGGCCGGGGTCATCGAGCGGATGATCGCGGCGATGCGGTCGAGGTCGCGGTCGTCGATGGCGTTGAGCTGGTCGCGCATCTGCCCCATGCCGGGCATCATGCCGAGCAGGTTCTTGATGGGGCCCATCTTCTGGACCATCATCATCTGCTCGAGGAAGTCGTCCAGCGTGAAGTTCTCGCCCGAGGTGAGCTTGCCCGCCATCTTGGCGGCCTGCTCCTCGTCGAACGTCTTCTGGGCCTGCTCGATGAGGGTGAGGATGTCACCCATGTCGAGGATGCGGGAGGCCATCCGGTCGGGGTGGAAGGCGTCGAAGTCTTCCAGCTTCTCGCCGGTGGAGGCGAACATGATCGGCCGGCCGGTGATGTGCCGCACCGACAGGGCCGCGCCGCCGCGGGCGTCGCCGTCGAGCTTGGTGAGCACGACGCCGTCGAAGCCGACGCCCTCCATGAACGCCTGCGCCGTGGTGACGGCGTCCTGGCCGATCATAGCGTCGACGACGAACAGGACCTCGTCGGGCCGCACCGCGTCGCGGATGTCGGCGGCCTGCTTCATCATCTCCTGGTCGATGCCGAGGCGACCGGCGGTGTCGATGATGACGATGTCGTGCTGCAGCCGCCTGGCCTCGTCGATCGAGTGGCGGGCCACGCCCACCGGGTCGCCGACGCCGTTGCCCGGCTCGGGCGCGTAGACGGCGACGCCGGCGCGCTCGCCGACGACCTGGAGCTGCTGGACGGCGTTGGGCCGCTGCAGGTCGGCGGCGACCAGCATGGGCGCGTGGCCCTGCTCGCGCAGCCACCTGGCCAGCTTGCCCGCCAGGGTCGTCTTGCCCGCGCCCTGGAGACCCGCCAGCATGATGACGGTGGGCGGCGTCTTGGCGAGGCGGAGCCGGCGGGTCTCGCCGCCGAGGATCTCGATCAGCTCGTCATTGACGATCTTGACGACTTGCTGCGCCGGGTTGAGCGCCTGGGACACCTCGGCCCCGCGGGCGCGCTCCTTGACCTGGGCGACGAACGCCTTGACCACCGGGAGCGCGACATCGGCCTCCAGCAGGGCGATGCGGATCTCCCGGGTGGTGGCGTCGATGTCGGCATCGGACAGCCGGCCCTTGGATCGAAGGGAGGAGAAAACCGATGTGAGGCGGTCGGAAAGCGTCTCGAACACGTGGTTGGCCAGTCCTCGAAGCGAATGAACGTCTAAGACTCCAGCCTATCCGCTTCCCTAGCCGCTCCAGCCTGGCACAGCCATCCGAACGGTGAGAGCGTGCTCGACGAGGTTGATCAGAGCGCTCTTGACGGAGTCCTTGGAGCGCGCGTCGAGCCGCACCATGGGGATGTGCGGGGCCAGCGTGAGGGCGTCGCGGACCTCGCCGTCGCTGTGGATGTACTGGCCGTCCCAGCCGTTGATGCCGACGATGAACGGCAGCTGGGCCTCTTCGAAATAGTCGATGGCGGGGAAGCTGTCGGCCAGCCGGCGGGTGTCCACCAGGACCACGGCACCGATGGCGCCGCGCACGAGGTCGTCCCACATGAACCAGAACCGGTGCTGTCCTGGCGTGCCGAACAGGTAGAGGATCAGGTCGCGGTCGAGCGAGACGCGGCCGAAGTCCATGGCCACGGTCGTGGTCGACTTCAGCGGGGTCATGCCGAGGTCGTCGATGCCTGCGGACGCGTCGGTCATGACGGCCTCGGTCGTCAACGGCATGATCTCCGACACCGCGCCGACGAACGTCGTCTTGCCGACGCCGAAGCCCCCGGCCACGACGATCTTCGTCGAGGTCAGGCCGGGGCTAGAGCCTTCGAAGTCCACTGAGCACCCTTTCCAGCAGGTTGACGTCCGGCCTACCCGCCTCGAGCTGCGGCTGGTGCACCCGCACGAGGCCCTCGGCCGCCATGTCAGCGATCAGAACACGCACCACGCCGAGCGGCATCCGCAGCAGCGCGGAGACCTCCGCCACCGACCTCACCTGCAGGCACAACTGGCTGATCGCCTTGTACTCGGGCGTGATGTGCGAGAACTCCCGGTGCTCGGCGGTCGCCGAGGACACCAGAGCCTCCATCGCCAGCTTGACCTTCGGTGCGGTCCGCCCGCCGGTGACGGCGTACGGGCGTACCGGTGAGGCAGGGTCGGCGGCAGTGGGCTGGGGCGGCGGCGGGGGCTCCCAGCCGCCGCTGTTCCACCCGCCGCTGTTCCACGTGGGGTTCGTCATTCCATCACCTGGTCTGGCTGGCACGCAGCTCCGCGCGCACAGCCGGGGTCAGCACCTGCCCGGCGCGGTCCACCATCAGCGTCATCTGGTACGCCACCAGACCCATGTCGCAGTCGGGCGCCGCGAGGACCGCCAGGCACGAGCCGTCGCTGATCGACATGATCAGCATCAGCCCGCGCTGCATCTCCACGATCGTCTGGTTGACCGCCCCGCCCTCGAACACCCTGGCCGCGCCCTGCGTCAGGCTGATCAGGCCCGATGCGATGGCGGCCAGCTGGTCGGCGCGGTCCGCCGGGAAACCTGACGAGGCGGCCAGCGGCAACCCGTCCGAAGAGACGACCACCGCGTGGGCGACACCCGGGACGGTGCTGACGAAGTCGGTGATCAACCAATCCACCCCGCGTGCCGCGTGGCTCAGGTCGTTCACGCGCCCTCCTCCCTGCTGTCACTCCTGGGGCCGGACCCGTACGTCCTGCCCTCGCTGATGTCATCGCGTGCGGCCCGGAAGCCCTGCTGGAAGCTGGACAGGCGGCTGCGCACCCGGTCCGGCGAGACGGCGGGCATGGGCGCGACGCCCTTCGGGGCCGAGACGGTGTCGGCCGAGCCGGGCACCAGGTTGGCCTTGGGCACCCGCTTGGGCAGGCCGGCGGCCGTCGCCCCGTCGCGTACCGGCTCGACCACGGCCTTGGCCGCGCTCCAGCCCTCGTCGGCCTTGCTGGAGCCCCAGGTGGCCGCGTTGGCCTCGCCGCCGTTGTCGAACCAGGCTGACTCGACGGAGGCGAAGATCGGCAGGTACTCGTCCCCGGACGCGGCCGGCTTGACCACGGGGATGGGACCCGTGGCGGCGGACTCGGTCTCGGGGAAGTCGAAGGACGGTGCGGGACCACCGGACGGCCGTCCGGCGGGGCGCGTCCACGGGCTCGGCTCCTCGGCGGGAGCGCGGGTCCACGGTGAGGGCTCCTCCGGCGGGGCGGCGCCCCTGCGCGGCAGCGCCGTGGTCTCGCCGGTCGCCGGGCCGCGCGAGGAGACCCAGACGTCCGAGGAGGGCGCGGAGTTGTTCGCCATCCAGTTGCCCGCGCCGTTGCCGGCGCCGCTTCCCATACCGGCGCCCATGCCACCGCCGGCGCCCATGCCGTTGTCGGAGGAGGGCCACTGCGGCGCCGAGGCCCACGGGGAGCCGGCCGCGGCGGGCTCCGCCGACGGGTACGACGGGTACGACGGATGCCCGGGACCGAGCTGGTAGGACGTGGCCGGCCAGCCGGCGCCCGCGGGCTGCGGCGACGGGAACGCCTCCTCGCGGGACGGCTGCCCGGTGCCCGCGGTGGCGGGCGTGGCGGAGCCGGCGTACGAGGGGGCCTGCGCGCCGAGCAGCGACTCGGGGATGAGGACCATGGCGGTCAGGCCGCCGGAGCCGTGCGGGCGGAGCTGCACGCGGATGCCGTGGCGGTGCGCCAGGCGGGCGACCACGAACAGGCCCATGCGGCGGGACACCGACACGTCCACGGTGGGGGCGTTGGTGAGCCGGTCGTTGGCCTGGGCCAGCTCGTCGGCCGTCATGCCGATGCCGGAGTCGCTGATCGAGAGCATGATGCCGCCGCCGTCGATCCGGCTGCCCGAGACGGGGACGCGGGTCTCCCGGGGCGAGAACGACAGCGCGTTCTCGATCAGCTCGGCGAGCAGGTGGATGACGTCGTTGACGGCCTGGCCCGCGATGGAGACGCCCTCGGGCACCTCCAGCACGACCCGTTCGTAGTTCTCGACCTCGGAGAGAGAGGCGCGGGCGACGTCGACCAGCTTGACCGGCTGGCTCCAGCGGCGCGGCGGCTCCTGGCCGGCGAGCACCAGCAGGTTCTCACTGTTGCGCCGCATACGGGTCGCCAGGTGGTCCAGCTTGAACAGGTTCCCGAGCCGCTGCTCGTCCTGCTCGCCCTGCTCCAGACCGTCGATCAGGGTGATCTGCCGCTCCACCAGCGTCTGGCTGCGGCGGGACAGGTTCACGAACATCGCGTTGACGTTGGCCCGCAGCTTGGACTCCTCACCCGCCAGGCGGACCGCCTCGCGGTGGACCTCGTCGAAGGCCCGCGCCACTTCACCGATCTCGTCCTTGGAGTTGATCTCGATGGGCGGCACGCGGAGTTTGTCGGGGCTGACGTCCGTCTCGCGGAGCTGGCGGACCAGGTCGGGCAGGGTCTGACCGGCGATCTTGAGCGCGTCGCCGCGCAGCCGGCGCAGCGGCCGGACCAGCGAGCCCGCCATGATGGCGGTGATCACGAGGACCAGGATCAGCAGGCCGACCACGATCGCGATGTTGATCGCGGCGGTCTGCCTGTCGGCGCTCGCGACGTCGGTGGAGCGGGTGGCGACCTGCACGCCCAGGTTCTTCTGCACCTGGTGGAGGCGGTCGACGGTGTCGGAGATGGAGTCGAACCAGCGGCCGGCGTCGTCGTTGCTGCCGGTGTCGAGCCTGCGCAGGTAACGGGTGCCGGTGACGTTGTTGCTGCTGGCGACGCCGACGGCGTTGTTGTGCAGCAGGACGGCGCGGTCGATGTAGAACTCGGCGCGGCCGATCTTGGTGTTCGCGACGGTGTCGTCGAACATCTGCCGCTGCTGGAGGGTGGCGGCGGAGCGGAAGGCCGCCCGCTCGCTGTTGCGCTTGGACCCGGCGTCGAGGAAGGCGTTGAACTCGGTCTCCTCGAACGACCCGCGCTCCAGCGCGATCGCCAGCAGGGCGCGCTGCTTGGACGCCTCCTCCTCGGCGCGCGCGATGGCGCGCAGGGCGGCGCTGGTGGAGATCAGCTGCTCGTCCGCGGCGCCCTGGGCCAGCTCGTCGTAGAGCTGCAGCAGCTCGGCGATGGTCTCGGAGTACTTCTCCATCGTCGGCAGCGGCGGGAGGTGCGAATTGATCGCCGTCTCACGCAGCGAGCGGAGCTGGGAGAGCCGGGTCGTGATGCGGTCGAGGGACCGGCGGCCGATCTCGGACAGGGAGTCCTCGGTGGTCTTCGCGTTGGACAGCACGCGGCCCACGCTGACGTCCACGATGCGCTGCTGGCCGGCCAGCCGGTCCTTCTCGCCGCCGGAGCGGCCGGAGGCGACGAAGCGGCTGGCCAGGTCGCGCTCGAGTCCGAGGTCACGGACGAGCTCGCCGACCTGGGTGATGAGCGTGTTGACCTCGCCCACGACCTGGTACTGCTGGGCGCTGCCGATCGAGCTGGTGACGCGGAGCGCTCCCAGAACGACGGCCACGAGCGTGGGGACGGCGATGAGGGCGATCAGGCGGGTTCGTACCCGCCAGTTGCGCAGCGCGAGCGGGCTGCCCGACTTGGGCAGCTGAACCTCTGGCACCTCGCCGCCCACTGGCTTTTCGGGCACGTCCGGGGCCCTACCACGACCGGTTTCGGTCGTTGTTGTCCTCACTGGTGGCAACCTCTCGCCATGGCCTGCTTTGTGGGGGTCTCAGCGGCTTCGTCTCTCGCACGAGTGATCGCAGGCAAGTTCGAGGCCCAATTTGAGCACAAACCTCATAGTTAGGCCAACGTATCGCCAGTTTTCAACCGTTCCAGATCACACATTGTTCACAAGGCAAGCTCTCGACCACGGAGCGCAACCGGTACACCAATCCGGACAAACAGCTCATAAACGGTCTTTATCCCCATATTTACATCTATAGACGTTTACAGTCTTATTTGACAGATAAACAGCATATACGCGGCATTGCGCCGACCTTCGGCGTTCCCTTCCGCTACGCTTCACGCCCGGTATCCTGTGCCGATCTCCAGAAGCTTCCCCCTGGTAGGAGAACCCCCCATGACACGCAAACTGCGCTGTTACGCCGTCGCACTCGGCGTCACAGTCGCTCTGACGCTTGCCGGCTGCGGTGGATCCGACGACGGCGGCGCCACCTCAGCCAACAGCAAGGGCTTGGAGAAAACCACCATTAAGGTCGGTGCTCTTCCGATCCCTGACCCTGTATCGGTTTACATCGCGCAGGCCAAGGGCTTCTTCAAGGAAGAGGGCCTGACGGTCGAGCCCACGCCGATCACCGGTGGCGCCGTGGCCGTCCCGATGATCGAGAGCGGCCAGCTCGACATCTCGCAGACGAACTACGTCTCGACCTTCGCGGCGGTCGCCGGCGGCAAGAAGATCAAGCTCGTCGCCGACATGTACCAGGCGGGCGCGAACTGCTTCGTCATCATGGTGCCGGGCGACTCGCCCATCAAGACCGTGGCCGACCTCAAGGGCAAGACGATTTTCGTCAACAACCTGAACAATGTCGCCACTCTCGCCGTGGAGACGCAGCTCAAGGTCGCCGGTCTCTCCAAGGACGACGTGAAGTTCGCGGAGAAGCCGTTCCCCGAGATGGGCAACGCGATCAAGGCGGGCCAGGCCGACGCGGGCTGGATCACCGAGCCGTTCATCACCGCCAACCAGAGCGCCAACGGCTTCCGCAAGCTGGCCGACACCATCACCGGCCAGACCGAGGACCTGCCGATCGCCGGCTGGATGGCCAGCGAGGAGTGGGTGCAGAAGTACCCGAAGACGCTCGCCGCCTTCCAGCGCGCGATCGCCAAGGCCCAGCAGCTCGCCTCCAGCGACCGCAAGGAGATCGAGGCCATGCTGCCGAAGTACACCAAGATCGACGCCAAGACGGCGTCCGTGATCACGCTCGGCACCTATCCGAGTGAGCTCAACGCCAACCGCCTCCAGAAGGTGGCCGACCTCATGCTCGAGTACGGCTACCTCAAGAGCCCGCTCGACGTGAAGTCCGTGATCGCGGCACCCGCCTCAAGCGGATGACCGGTGCTCGCCTGCTCCGCGGCGCCGCCGGCGCCGCGGGGTTCTTCGTCGTCGGGGAGCTGGTCATCCGCTACGGCATCGGCGATGACATGGACTTCCCTCCCCCGTCGACCATCCTGCTCGAAACCGGGCGCCTCCTGGCGGACCCCGACTTCCTCGCCGGAGTCGCCGCGACCCTCGCCAACTGGGCGCTCGGCCTGCTGATCGCGATCTGCGTCGCGGTGCCGCTCGGCGTGCTGCTGGGCTCGTTGCCGCCGGTGGAGCGCGCCATCCGGCCCGTACTGGAGTTCCTGCGTCCGATCCCCTCGGTCGCCATCATCCCGCTCGCCATCCTGCTCATCCCGGTGGACGAGATGATGAAGGTCTCGGTGATCGTGTACGCCTCCCTGTGGCCGATCCTCATCAACACCCTCTACGGCATGCACGACGTGGACCCCTTGGCCAAGGAGTCCCTGCGCAGCTTCGGCTTCGGCCCGCTCGCGGTGCTCTCGCGCGTGAGCGTGCCGAGCGCGGCCCCGTTCATGGCCACCGGCGTGCGCATCGCGGCCGGCATCGCGCTGGTCCTCGCCGTGAGCGCCGAGCTGGTCGCGGGCGGCGTCGCCGGCATCGGCGTGTACGTGATCCAGGCCGGCAGCGGCAACCGCATGGACCTCATGATGGCCGCGACCGTCTGGGCCGGGCTGTTCGGCGTGGCCGCCAACGTGGTACTGCTGGCCGGCGAGCGCCGCCTGTTCCACTGGCATCGCATGCGGACGGGAGCGCAGTCGTGAAGGCACTCGCCCGGTTCTGGGTCATCCCGGTCGTGCTCGTCGCGTGGGAGCTCATCGCCCGCGCGGTGGAGGACACCGACTTCCCGCCGCCCACGACGATCGTCGCCCGGATGTACGAGCTGTGGTTCTCCGGCCCGGTCTCCCGCCTCTTCCTGACGGACGACGCGCTGGAGAACCTGCTGCCGAGCCTCGCCCGGATGTTCAGCGGCTGGGTGCTCGCCGCGGTGCTGGGCATCGTCGCGGGCGTGCTGCTCGGGCGCTCGCGCACGGCGACCGACTACGTGGACCCGCTGATCGAGTTCGGCCGGGCGATCCCGCCGCCGCTGCTGCTGCCGGTCTTCATCGTGCTGTTCCAGGCGAGCCTGCCGATGATGCTGGCGGCGATCGTGTTCGGCGTGATCTGGCCGGTGCTGCTCAACTCGATCGACGGCGTACGTGCGGTGGACCGCACCTACACCGAGACCGCCACGGTCTTCAACCTGTCCAAGCAGCAGTACCTGCGGCTGGTGGTGCTGCCCGCGGCCTCGCCGAAGATCTTCGCCGGGTTGCGGCTGAGCCTGTCGCTGGCGCTGATCCTCATGGTCATCTCGGAGCTGTTCGGCAGCACCGACGGCATCGGCTACCAGCTCCTGCAGGCCCAGCGCAGCTTCGACGGCGCCGGGGTGTGGGCCGCGATCGTGCTGCTCGGAGTGCTCGGCTATCTCGTGAACTCCCTGTTCGTGCTGGTCGAGCGGCGTCTGCTCGTCTGGCACCGGCAGGCCACCCGCAACGCGACCTGACCTGGAAGGACGTATGCCGCATTCCGACGAGCTTCTCTGGGGAGCCGTAGGCGACATCTCCCGGCTGGCCGCCCTGCTCACCATGGCGGAGCTGGGCGTGGCCGACCACCTGACGGACGGCCCGCTCGGCACCGCCGAGCTGGCCCGGCGCTGCGAGGCCGACGCGCCCGCGCTGCGCCGGGTCCTGCGCGAGCTGGCCGCCATGGACCTCGTCCGGCCGGCCGGGCCGGACGCCTACGACCTCGCCCCGAGAGGCACCGCGCTGCGCTCGGACGTGCACGACTCGGTCCGCTCGTCGATCAGGATGCTCGGCGAGGAGAGCTTCTGGTACGCCATGGGCCTGCTCCCCGCCACGGTCCGCGAGGGCAGCTCGGCCTTCGTGAAACGGTACGGCCACCTCTACGACCACCTGGGCGCCGACCCGGCGCTCAGCCGCATGTTCGACGACTACATGAGGCGCCGGGCCCTGCCCTTCACCGAGGGCCTGGTCAAGGCGTACGCCTTCCCGCCGGAGGCGACGATGGTGGACGTGGCCGGCGGCAAGGGACACATCCTGGCCTCGGTCCTGCACGCCAACCCGCAGATGCGCGGCATCCTGCTCGACCTGGGCCACGTCACCGCGCACGCGGAGCGGACCTTCGCCGAGGAGGGGCTGGCCGGACGGACGGAGGTCGTCGCCGGCGACTTCTTCACCGGGGTGCCGGCCGGCGGCGACGTCTACCTGCTGGCCAGCGTCCTGCACAACTGGGACGACGACGACGCCGTCACCATCCTCGGCAACATCCGGCGCGCCATGAGCCCGGACGGGCGGGTGCTCGTGCTGGAGGTGGTGCTGCCCGACGACGCGGCGCCGCACCTGGGCAAGGACATCGACCTGCGGATGCTGGCGATCTTCAACGGGGGCGCGGAGCGTACCCGGGAGGAGTACGCCGCGCTGCTCGGCCGGGCGGGCCTGGCCCTTTCCGAGGTCGTCGACCTGGGCTCCGGCGCGAGCCTCATCGAAGCCCTGCCCGTCTGAGCCGCCTTTCGGAGTCTGCCGCCGCTCTCCGTCACGGCGGCAGGACGCAACGGAGAGCGGGGCGGCGGATCCCGAGGGTCAGCCGCCCCAGCCCGGCACGGCCATCCGTACCGAGAGGGCGTGCTCGACCAGCTCGATCAGCGTGTTCTTGACGGAGTCCTTCTTGCGCGCGTCGAGCCGCACCATGGGGATGTGCGGGGCCAGCGTGAGGGCGTCGCGAACCTCCCCGTCGCTGTGCGGGTACTGGCCGTCCCAGCCGTTGATGCCCACGATGAACGGCAGCTGCGCCTCTTCGAAATAGTCGATGGCGGGGAAGCTGTCGGCCAGCCGGCGGGTGTCGACCAGCACGACCGCGCCGATGGCGCCGCGCACGAGGTCGTCCCACATGAACCAGAACCGGTGCTGTCCTGGCGTGCCGAACAGGTAGAGGATCAGGTCGCGGTCGAGCGAGACGCGGCCGAAGTCCATGGCCACGGTCGTGGTCGACTTCAGCGGGGTCATGCCGAGGTCGTCGATGCCTGCGGAGGCGTCGGTCATGACGGCTTCCGTGGTCAGCGGCATGATCTCCGACACCGCGCCGACGAACGTCGTCTTGCCCACCCCGAAGCCGCCGGCCACGACGATCTTCGTCGAGGTGAGTCCGGGGCTAGAGCCTGCGAAGTCCACTGAGCACCCTTTCGAGCAAGTTCACATCGGGCCGGCCGGCGTCCTCCAGCTGTGGCTGGTGCACGCGGACCAGGCCCTCGGCCGCCATGTCAGCGATCAGCACACGGACCACGCCTAGGGGGATCCGGAGAAGGGCGGAGACCTCCGCGACGGACCGGACCTGCCGGCACAGTTGGCTGATCGCCTGGTACTCCGGCGTGATATGCGAGAACTCCCGGTGCTCGGCGGTCGCCGAGGACACCAGGGCCTCCATCGCCAGCTTGACCCGCGGCGCCGTCCGCCCGCCTGTCACGGCGTAGGGACGGACGGGCGATGCGGGGTCCGGGTTCAGCTGCGACTGGGGCTGGGACTGGGGCTGCGACTCCGGCGCCCACCCGCCGCTGTTCCATCTGGGGTCCGTCATTCCATCACCTGGTCTGGCTGGCACGCAGCTCCGCGCGCACAGCCGGGGTCAGCACCTGGCCCGCGCGATCGACCATCAGCGTCATCTGGTACGCCACCAGACCCATGTCGCAGTCCGGGGCGGCCAGCACCGCCAGGCACGAGCCGTCGCTGATCGACATGATCAGCATCAGCCCGCGCTGCATCTCCACGATCGTCTGGTTGACCGCCCCGCCCTCGAACACCCTGGCCGCGCCCTGCGTCAGGCTCACCAGCCCCGACGCGATGGCCGCCAGCTGGTCGGCGCGGTCCGCCGGGAAACCTGACGAGGCGGCCAGCGGCAACCCGTCCGAAGAGACGACCACCGCGTGCGCGACACCCGGCACCGTGCTGACGAAGTCGGTGATCAACCAATCCACCCCGCGTGCCGCGTGGCTCAGGTCGTTCACGCGCCCTCCTCCCTTTCGTCGTTCCGCGAGCCGGCGGAGAACGCCTTGCCCTCGGTGATGTCGTCCCGCGCCGCCCGGTAACCCTGCTGGAAGCTGGACAGGCGGTTGCGGACCCGGTCGGGCGAGACCGACGGCATCGGCGTCACGCCCTTGGGCGCGGCCGCGGTGCCCGCCGAGCCGGGCACCAGGTTGGCCTTGGGCACCCGTTTGGGCAGGCCGGCGGCCGTCGATCCGTCACGTACCGGTTCCACCACGGCCTCCGCAGCGTTCCATCCCTCGTCCGCCTTGCTGCTGCTCCACGTCTTGTCGCGGCCGAACCAGGCGGACTCGACCGCGGCGAAGATCGGTAAGTAGTCGTCGCCGCCGGCCGCCGGAGGGACCGCCGGGATGGGCCCGGTGTCCCCGGAGTCGTCGGTGAACTCGAACCCGGGACGCTGTGGCGGCATCGTGTCGCCGCTCCAGCCGCCGGGCGGCGGTTGCGGTGGCGTGGGCCTTCTGGGCAGGCCGCCGCCGTTCCACGCGGAGGTCCGGGGCGGCGACCAGACGTCGGAGGCGTCGAAGCCGCGTGGTTCCGGCGCCGACCAGGAGGCGGCGTCGGGCTGCCAGCCCGGCGTGTTCGGCCAGCCGTTGCTCTCGGCGCCCGAGGGGCCGGAGGGGAAGGACGGGTGGCCTGGGCCCAGCTGGGCGGGCGGCTGCGGCCAGTCGATGGCGGGCGGGGCCGGATGCGGGCCCGAGTAGGGCTCGTCCCCTCCCCCGCCGCCCGCGCCGGAGAAGGCGGGCGGCCGCTCGTACGGCTGGCCGAAGGACGGGTGCCCCGAGGAGGGCTGGTCGAAGGCCGGCGGCGGGTTGTACGACGGCGGCTGGTTGCCGGTGAACGACGGCATCCCGGCCGCGTGCGCCGGGGCCTGGGAGCCCAGCATGTTCTCGGGGATGAGCACCATGGCGGTCAGGCCGCCGGAGGCGTGCGGGCGGAGCTGCACGCGGATGCCGTGCCGGTGGGCCAGGCGGGCGACCACGAACAGGCCCATCCGCCGGGAGACCGACACGTCCACGGAGGGCGCGTCCGTCAGCCGGTCGTTGGCCTGGATGAGCTCGTCCTGGGTCATGCCGATGCCGGAGTCGGTGATCGACAGCATCACGCCGCCGCCGTCGATCCGGCTGCCGGAGACCGTCACCCGGGTCTCGCGCGGCGAGAACGACAGCGCGTTCTCCACCAGCTCGGCGAGCAGGTGGATGACGTCGTTGACGGCCTGGCCCGCCACCGAGACGCCGTCGGGCACCTGGAGCACGACCCGCTCGTAGTTCTCGACCTCCGACAGAGAGGCGCGGGCCACGTCGACCAGCTTGACCGGCTGGCTCCAGCGGCGCGGCGGCTCCTGACCGGCGAGCACCAGCAGGTTCTCACTGTTGCGCCGCATACGGGTCGCCAGGTGGTCCAGCTTGAACAGGTTCCCGAGCCGCTGCTCGTCCTGCTCGCCCTGCTCCAGACCGTCGATCAGGGTGATCTGCCGCTCCACCAGCGTCTGGCTGCGGCGCGAGAGGTTCACGAACATCGCGTTGACGTTGCTGCGCAGCCGGGCCTCCTCGCCGGCCAGCCGGACCGCCTCGCGGTGCACCTCGTCGAACGCCCGCGCGACCTCGCCGATCTCGTCGTGCGTGTCGACGCTGATCGGGGCGACCGGGCCCGGGCTGCCGTCGGTGCTCTCGCGCAGGGCCTTGACCGTCTCCGGCAGGCGCTGCCCGGCGATGTCGAGCGCCTCGCGGCGCAACCGGCGCAGCGGCCTGATGAGCGAGCGGGCGATGAGCGAGATGATCGCCACCACGACGAGCAGCAGGAGCAGGATGAGGCCGCCGGAGATCATCGCCGCGCGGTTGGCGCCCTCCTCCAGGCCGCGGGCGCGCAGGATCACCGAGGAGGCGAGGTCCTTCTCCACCTCCCGCAGGGCGTCGATCTTGCCGGTGCTGACGTCGAACCAGGTGGTGACGTCCCTGTTGGGCGAGGCGCCGATGCTCAGCTCCTTGCCCTCGGACGCCTGCGCCATCGCGCGCAGCCGGAACAGGTCGGTCTGGTCCACGTCGCGGCCGACCACCGTGTTGCGGTACAGCTCAAGCTGGTCGAGGTTGGCCAGCGTGGCGAAGAGGGTCTCCTCGCTCTCCTCGCGCGCCTTGGCGTCGGTCAGCGCGTCCAGCTCACCGCTGTCGAAGGACTTCTTGTCCAGGGCGCTGGCGAGGATGCCGCGCTGCTTGGACGCCTGCTCCTTGGCCCGCGCGATGGCGGCCATCGCGCTCGCGCTGTGGTTGACCTGGTCGTCCACCGCGACCTGGCCGACCTGGTCGTGGAACTGCAGGAGCGCGGAGATGATCTGGGAGTACTTGTCGATCATCGGCAGCGGCTGGATCTTGCCCTTGACGGCGGTGGCGCGCAGCGTCGGGATCTCCTCCAGACGGCGCAGCACCGGCCGCACGGAGCTGCCGTGCGTGTCGGAGATCGCCTGTCCCCGCTCCTTGACCTCGTCGATCAGCGCGTCCACGCCGCTGTAGGTGGTCTGGAGCTGCGCCTCGCGGCTGCCGGGCCGGCCCTGGGCGATGAACAGCGCGGTCTCGTCGCGTTCGAAGGCGAGCTCGTGGGTGACGGCCCCGAGCTGCTCGCTGAACTCGGCGACCTGCCGGAGGGTCTGGTAGGTGTCGGCGTCGTTGAGCGAGGTGATCACGCTGAGCCCGCCGAGCCCCACGGCCACGGCCGTGGGAACGACGATCAGCGCGATGAGGCGCGACCGCACGTGCCAGTTGCCCAGTCCGAACCTGCGTGAGGAGGGTTTGGCCGGCCGTTGCTTCTGGCGCTGCTTCTGGTGCGCGTGCGGCTCGCGGTCGGCGGAAGCTTCAGCGCTCTGCGTTCTCACTTGCCTTCGCAACCTCTCGCCCCGGGAGGGGAATTCTCGGTGACCCTGCAGGTAAATGCGCGTTGGGGCAATTTAGTACGTCAAGATAAGCGTCATTTGAGCACATGGCCCGAAGGCAGCCAACCACCGATCGTGCTCGATCGAGAAGTTTGTCCTAGAGTGTCCGAAAATTACGCCAGAATCGGTAAACAGCCGTCCATCTGCGGAAACAAGGTGTAAGAGATCGCCCTGCGGGCCTCTTCCTCACCCACAGGGGTTTCACCAGAACCGCCCCGCCAGTAACGTCGGTCTCGTTCACACCTCCATTCCCAAACTGGACAAACCTCCAGTTACTTACCGGTCGTCAAATTTTCACGATATAGCGGGAAGCAGACATTGCAACCACAAGTGTTATCTTCTCGATAATGACCACTAATTTGGTGCTACGGTCGAGCCCTGTTGCGCGTCAGGCGCAAGAGCCGCCGGCAGCAGAAAGCCGCCCGGTCCCCCCTGGCTCCATCTGAAGGGAGTCCCTGACATGAGGCTTGGCCGTCCCGCCAGGGCCGCCATCATCGGATTCGCTTTGACCCTCGCCGCCGCCTGCAGCTCAGGCGGCGGCACGACCGCCAGTGCACCACCGGCCGCAGCCAGTGGCGGCCTGGAGAAGACCAAGATCAAGGTCGCCACCCTGCCGGCCATCGACAGCGCCGCCCTCTACGTCGCCATCGACCAGGGGCTCTTCGAGAAGGAGGGCCTGGAGGTCACCCCGCAGGTGGTCCAGGCCGCGCCCGAGGCCATCCCCATGATGCTCAACGGCGAGATCGACGCGATGTTCGGCAACTACGTGTCGATGTTCCAGGCCCAGGACAAGGGCACGCTCAAGCTGCGCATCCTGGCCGAGGGCTCACGCGCGGCCCCCGACTCGCTCAGCATCATGGTGCTGCCCACCTCGCCCATCAAGACGGCCAAGGACCTCGAAGGCAAGACGATCAACGTCAACGTCCTGCACAACTTCCAGGAGCTGGCCCTGACGCAGGTGCTCAAGGCCAACAACGTGGACCCTGCCTCCATCAAGTACGTGCAGGTGACGTTCCAGAACATCATGCCCTCGTGGAAGGGCGGCCAGATCGACGCCGCCTACCTCGGCGAGCCGATGGTCACCGCGGCCACCTCCACCATGGGGGCCCGCAAGATCCTCGACCCGGCCTCCGGCCCCGCCGCCGAGTTCCCGATCTCCGGCTACGTCAGCACCCAGGAGTGGTACGACAAGAACCCGCGCGTCGCGGCGGCCTTCCAACGGGCCATCCACAACGCGGCCAAGCTCATGGAGAACAACCGCGAGGTGGTCTCCAAGGTGCTGCCGACCTTCACCCAGATCGACGCGGCCACCGCGGCCACCGTCACCTTCCCCTACTTCTCCAGCAGCGACAACCCGGTGCGGCTGCAACGGGTGGCCGACTGGATGCTGGAGGCCCGCTGGCTGACCAAGGCGATCGAGGTCAAGACGCTCATGTCGCCGACCACGTCCGGGTGAGCGTGACCGCCACCGCCCTGGCCCCCGGCCGTCCGGCCCGCGCCACCGTACGGTGGTCGCGGCGGGCGGCCGGGGCCCTCGCATTCGCCGCCCTGATCGAGCTGGTCAGCCGCACCGGCCTGACCGACCGCGAGTTCCTGCCGCCCGCGACGGAGATCGCCGCGCGAATGGGGGCGCTCGCGCTCGATCCCGCCTTCCGGGCGCACGCCCTGACCAGCCTGCTCGCCTGGGCCGTGGGGCTCGGGCTCGCGGCGGTCGCCGCGGTGCCGCTCGGGCTGCTGCTCGGCAGCGTCCCCGTCGTGGACGCCGCCACCCGCTCGGTCGTGGAGTTCCTGCGGCCGATCCCGTCGGTCGCGCTGATCCCGCTGGTGGCCCTGGTCATCGGCACCGGCCTGCAACTGCGGATCTCGCTGGTGGTCTACGCCTCGCTGTGGCCGATCCTCTACAACACGATGTACGGCCTCCGGGGCGTGGACCCGCTGGCCAAGGAGTCGCTCAGGTCGTACGGCTTCGGCCCGCTGTCGGTGCTGCTGCGCGTCTCGCTGCCCTCCTCGGCGCCGTTCATCACGACCGGCGTCCGGCTGGCCGCGGGGATCGCGCTGATCCTGACCGTCAGCACCGAGATCGTGGCCGGCCGGGGCGAGGGCATGGGCGTGTTCATCTACTTCGCCGGCATCGCGGTGCCCGCCCGCATGACCGACATCCTGGCCGGGGTGTGCTGGGTCGGGCTGTTCGGCGTGGCGGTGAACGCCCTGCTGGTCGCCTTCGAGCGGCGCGCGTTCCGCTGGCACCACGCCCGGTTGGGGGAGCAGACGTGAAAGCGACGGCCGAGGTCACAGCGAAGGCCACGGCGCCCGCGCGGATCGCCCGGCGGCCCCGCGCCGCGGCCCGCCGGAGAGTCGTGCGGACGGCGGCGTTCCGCTGGCTCGTGCTCGCCGTGCTGGTGCTGCTGTGGGAGGCGGCGACCAGGGTGGCGGGCAGCGCGTTCTTCCCCACGCCCAGCACCATCGTGACGCGGATGCAGGCGATGTGGTTCTCGGGGCCGCCGCAGCGGCTGTTCCTGAGCGACGTCGCCGTCCAGAACATCCTGCCCAGCCTGGGCAGGATGGCCGCGGGGTTCGCCGGGGGCGCGCTGGCCGGGGTCGTGCTCGGGCTGGCGGTGGGGCTGTCGGCCCGCGTCTACGACTACCTCGACGGGGTGCTGCAGTTCCTGCGGGCCGTGCCGCCGCCCGCGCTGGTCACGGTGTTCCTGGTGGTGTTCGGGTTCGGGCTGCGCATGCAGCTCGCGTTCATCATGTTCAGCATAGTGTGGCCGGTGCTGCTCAACACCGCCGACGGCGCGCGCGCCGTGGAGCCGCTGCACCTGCAGACCTGCCAGGTGTTCCGGCTGTCGCGGGCCGAGCGGCTGTGGCGGGTGGTGCTGCCGTCGGCGTTGCCCAAGATGTTCGCCGGGCTGCGGCTCGCGCTGTCGCTCTCGCTCATCGTCATGGTCTTCTCCGAGCTGCTGCCGGGCACCACCAACGGGATCGGGTTCCAGCTCACGGAGGCGTACTCGATGTTCGACCTGCCCGCGATGTGGGCCGCGATCGTGCTGCTCGGGGTGCTCGGCTACCTGCTGAACGAGCTGTTCCTCGTCGTGGAGCGGCGCGTGCTCGGCTGGCACCGCGCGGCGCAGGAACCCGTCGGTTAGGGTGCGGGCCGTGAGGACCATGGTCGTGGGCGGCGGCGTCGGAGGACTCGCCGCCGCGCTGAGCCTGGCCGCGGCCGGGCTGGAGTGCGTGGTCGTGGAGGCCGCGCGGACGATCAGGCCGCTCGGCGTCGGCATCAACCTGCAGCCGCACGCCGTACGCGAGCTGACCGAGCTGGGGCTGGCCGGCCGCCTGGCGGCGCTCGGCGTCGAGACCAGCTCCATGACCTTCGCCGACCGGCACGGCAACGTCATCCTGGCGCTGCCGCGCGGCCGCGCGGCCGGCTACCGGTGGCCCCAGTACAGCATCCACCGCGGTGAGCTGCAGCTCGCGCTGCTCGCCGCGGTCGAGGAGCGCGGCGTCCCCGTGCGCACGGGGGTGCGCTTCGAGGACTGCGCGCAGGACGGCGACGGCGTGCTCGTCACGCTGCGCCGGGCGGACGGGCAGGTGCTGCGCGAGCGGGTGGACGTGCTCGTCGGCGCCGACGGCGTGCAGTCGGCGGTGCGGGCCCGGCTGCACCCGGCCGGCGACCCGCTGCTGTGGGCGGGCATCAGGATGTGGCGTGGCGTCGCCGAGGCCGACCCCATCCTCGACGGCGCGACGGTGCTGGTCGGCGGCTCCAACACGGCCGGCAAGTTCGTCACCTACCACATCTCGGCGGCCAACCCGCGGCTGGTCAACTGGGTGGCCGAGGTGAAGGTGGCCGAGCCGGGCCAGGTCGCCGCCGCCGACTGGAGCCGGGAGGGCCGCCTGTCCGATGTGGCGCCGCACTTCGCGCACTGGACCTATCGCCCCGCAGACATCCGGGCCCTGCTCGCCGCCACCGGCCGCATCCTCGAATACCCGATGGTCGACAGGGAGCCGCTGCCGCGCTGGGGCGAGGGACGGGTGACGCTGCTCGGTGACGCCGCCCACCCGATGTACCCGATCGGCTCGAACGGCGGCTCCCAGGCCGTGCTCGACGCCCGGGTGCTGGCGCGGTGCCTGGCCTCGTACGACGATCCGGCCGAGGCGCTGAGCGCGTACGAGAACGAGCGTCTTCCGCCCACCTCGGCCCTGGTGCGCGCGCACCGGGCGCTGCCCGTCGAGGAGACGATCGCCCTGGTGACCGAGCGGGCGCCCGACGGCTTCCGCGACGTCGCGGACGTGCTGACGGAGGCCGAGCTGGCCGCCATGGCGGCGGCGCAGCGGGCCATCTCGGACGCCGACGTGCGGGCGCTCAACGAGCGGGAGTCGTGGAGCGTACGTGCGCCATGACAGTGCGGGTCTCCCCGAGTAAGATCGCGCCCGGAAGAGGTTTACCTGACCGACTCCTCCAGCTTTGCCCGCTCCGCTAGAGTCGAGTTCCGACCCTTCCGGAGTCGCGGTCCTCCTCCGCGGTCTCGCCCCCCTAGGAAGCACATTGCTCGAGATAGACAATCTCTCCCATGTGTACGGCGCCGGCACCCCCAACGAGCACCGCGCCATCGAAGGTCTCAACCTGAGCGTCGCCGAGGGCGAGCTGCTGTGCATCGTGGGGCCGTCGGGCTGCGGGAAGTCCACGCTGCTGCGCTCGATCGCCGGGCTCATCAGCCCGACCGGCGGCCAGGTCAAGGTCGAGGGCAAGCTCGTGCGCCAGACCCCCGACAACCTCGCCGTGGTGTTCCAGGACTACAGCCGCTCGCTGTTCCCCTGGATGTCGGTCGCCGACAACGTCGCGCTGCCGCTGCGCCGCAGGGGCATGGACAAGAAGGCCCGCCGTGAGGCCGCCATGGAGGCGCTGGAGTCGGTCGGCCTGTCCACGGCCGAGCGCAAATACCCCTTCCAGCTCTCCGGCGGCATGCAGCAGCGGGTCGCGATCGCGCGGGCGCTCGCCTACCGGCCGACGCTGATGCTGATGGACGAGCCGTTCGGCTCGGTGGACGCGCAGACCAGGGAAGACCTTGAGGACCTGGTGCTCAAGGTGCGCGGCCACCACCAGATGACGATCGTGCTCATCACGCACGACATCGACGAGAGCGTCTACGTCGGCGACCGCGTGGTGGTGCTGTCCAAGGCGCCGGCGCACGTCGTGGGCGACCTCAAGGTCGACCTGCCCGGGCCGCGTGACCAGATCACCACCCGCGAGCACAGCGACTTCGTGCACCTGCGGGCCGAGGTGGGCCGCCTGGTCCGGGGACACGCCGCGGTCGTCTGATGGATCGGCAGCTCATCAGCGCCATCGCGCACACCGACCACCCGATCGCCGCGCCCGTCTCCGACGCCGCGCTCGACCGCCTGCTGCGGCGCGCGGCGCTGCCCGAGGGCGCGCGCGTCCTCGACCTCGGCTGCGGGCCCGGCGCGTGGGCGCTCCGCGCTCTTGAGCTGGTGCCGTCGGCCGTCGCCGACGGCGTGGACCTCTCCCCGCACGCCGTGTCGGCCGCCGAGCGCGAAGCCGCGGCCCGCGGCCTGGCCGGCCGGTTCACGGCGCGGCTCGCCGACATCAGCGCCTTTCCCGCCGGTGAGCCGTACGACCTGGTGCTCGCCGTCGGCTCCACGCACGCCTTCGGCGGGCTGAAGGGCACGATGGAGGCGCTCGCCAGGTTCGTCCGCCCCGGCGGGCTGGCGCTGGTGGGCGAGGGGTTCTGGGAGCGTACGCCGACGCCGGAGCTGGTCGCGGAGATCGGCCCCTTCCCCGACCTCGCGGGCACGGTCGCGGCGGCCGAGTCCGGCGGCTGGCTCACCGTCCACGCCCACGTCAGCGACCGGGCCGAATGGGACGACTACGAGTTCTCCTGGACCGGCAGCCTCGCCCGCTGGGCCGCCGAGCACCCCGGCCCCGACGGCGACGAGGCGCTGCGGGCCGCGCGCGAGCACCGCGACATCTGGCTCAACGGCTACCGCGACCTGCTCGGCTTCGTCACCCTCCTGCTGCGCCGCTCCTGACCGCCTCTCGTTCCTCCTCGCGCAGCCGCTCGCAGGCCGTGCGGATGATGGCGACGGCCTCGTCGATCCGGTCGCGGTGGGTGCGGTGGCTCACGACGCACACCCGGATCATGTACGTGCCGCCGATCGTGGTGCTGGACAGCAGCACCCGCCCGGCGGCGTTGATCCGGCGCAGCAGGCGGGCGTTGAAGGCGTCGGCGTCACCGTGCTCGGGGACCCAGCGGAAGGCCACGGTGGTGAGCCGCGGCTCCCACGGCACCTCGAACCCCGACTCCACCAGGGCGTCGTGCACCACGCGGGCCAGGTCCAGCTTCTCGTCGAGCGCCTCGCGGAAGGCGGCGAGGCCGTGCAGCTTGACCGGCAGCCACAGCCGCAGGCCGCGGAAGCCGCGGGTGAGCTCCGGCGAGTACTCGGTGAAGTTCGGGATCTCCTCCTCCGCGGCGAGGTCCTGAAGGTAGTCGGCGCCCAGGTGGTGCGCCGCGCGCAGCCGCGCCCCGTCGCGGACCAGCAGCGCCCCGGTGCCGTACGGCAGGAACATCGCCTTGTGCGGATCGAGCGTGATCGAGTCGGCCCGCTCGATGCCGCTCATGAGGGCCCGCCCGCGCGCCGTGAGCTGGAACGGCCCGCCGTAGGCGGCGTCCACGTGGAACCAGAGCCCCTCGGCCCGCGCGATGCCGGCCAGCTCCTCCAGGGGGTCCGTCGCGCCGGTGTTCGTCGTCCCCGCGCTGCCGATCACGAGGAACGGGCGCAGGCCCGCCGCCCGGTCCGCCGCGATCAGGCCGGTCAGCGCGGCCGGGTCCATCGCGAGTGACGGCAGCGTGGGCACGGTGCGGAGGTTCGCCCGGGGGAAGCCGGCCAGCAGGGCGGCCTTGGCGGAGGAGGCGTGCGTCTGGTCGGTGACGTAGAGGACGCCGTCGAGGAAGCGCTCGCCGAGCAGCGCCGTACGCGCGGTGACGATCGCCGAGAAGTTGGCCATCGAGCCGCCGGAGGTCAGGATGCCGCGCGCCTCGTCCGGGTGGCCGAACAGGTCGCACAGCCAGCGGACGACGGTCGCCTCGATCTGGGCGCAGGCGGGCGCGAGGTCCCAGACCGTCACGTACTTGTTGAGCGCGGCGGCCAGGAAGTCGGCCAGGGCGGCGGCGTACAGCCCGCCGCCCGGCACGTACGCCAGGTAGCCCGGCCCCGCGCTCGCCCCGCCCTGCCGGGCCGCCGCGGCCACCGTCCGCAGCAGGGCGGACAGAGGGCTGCCGTGCTCGGGGGCCGGCTCCCGCAGGCCGGCGAGCAGGCCGGCGTCGCTCGTGGCGAGGGCGGGCAGGTCCGGCAGGTCGCGCAGGAACTCCTCGATCAGGGCCAGCGCGGCCTCGCCCATCTCACGGGTCTGGGCGGGGCCGGGTTCGAGAGGATATGGGGTCGCGTGCATGCCCGCATCCTGTCACCCGGACGGGCGCCGCCCGGGGATCCACACCCGGCGGCGCCCGTGACGCCGGGCTATACCGGCTCGTGCATGTGGCGGGTCAGGGCGTGCTCCACGAGGGTGATCAGCGTCGCCTTGACCGACTCGCGCTGCCGGGCGTCCAGCCGCATGATCGGGGTGTGGCTGCTGATCGACAGCGCCTCGCGGATCTCCTCCTCCTGGTGGGCGAAGTGCCCGTCCCAGCCGTTGATGCCGACGACGAACGGCAGCTTCGCCTCTTCGAAGTAGTCGATCGCGGGGAAGCTGTCGGCCAGGCGGCGGGTGTCGACCAGCACGATCGCGCCGATAGCGCCTTTCACCAGGTCGTCCCACATGAACCAGAACCGGTGCTGGCCCGGCGTGCCGAACAGATAGAGGATCAGGTCACGGTCCAGCGAGACGCGGCCGAAGTCCATCGCCACGGTCGTGGTCGTCTTGTTCGGCGTCAGCGAGACGTCGTCCACGTGGGCGGACGCGTCCGTCATGACGGCTTCCGTGGTGAGGGGGAGGATCTCCGAGACCGCACCCACGAACGTCGTCTTGCCAACGCCGAAGCCCCCGGCCACGACGATCTTCGTCGAGGTCAGGCCGGGGCTAGAGCCTTCGAAGTCCACTGAGCACCCTTTCGAGCAAGTTGAGGTCCGGCTTTCCCGCCTCCAGCGCAGGCTGGTGCACGCGGATCAGGCCCTCCGACGCCATGTCGGCGATCAGCACCCGGACCACTCCAAGGGGCTGGCGTAAAAGGGCGGAGATCTCAGCAACCGACCGAACGTTACGAGTCAGTTGGATGATCGCCTGATACTCCGGACTTAGTAGGGAAATGTCTTGGTATTCCGACGTCACGGAGGACACCAACGCCTCCATGGCGAACTTCATCCGTGGCGCAGTGCGCCCGCCGGTCACGGCGTACGGCCGTACCAACGAGCTCTTGCGCGACTGTGGCGCCGCCGGATGCGGCGGAGTGCTATCACCAGCCCAACCCTGACCTGTCACCATGATCTCCTGTCGACGCCCCCAGGCTAGCGGGGACGGGCCGCCTGCAGTTCAGCGCGTACGGCCGGCGTCAGCACCTGCCCGGCCCGCTCGACCAGCAGGGTCATCTGGTAAGCCACCAGACCCATGTCACAGTCGGGGGCGGCCAGAACCGCCAAGCAGGACCCATCACTGATGGACATGATCATCAAGAGCCCGCGCTGCATCTCGATGACGGTCTGGCTCACCATACCGCCCTCGAAGACCCGGGCCGCGCCCTGAGTCAGGCTGATCACGCCGGAGGCGACGGCCGCGAGCTGGTCGGCCCGGTCCTTCGGAAAACCCTCCGAGTACGCGAGCGGCAGACCGTCCGACGAGACCACGACCGTGTGCGCCACTCCGGGCACGTTGTTCACGAAGTCAGTGATCAGCCAGCTGATGCCGCGCGCTCCCTGGCTCATCTCTCTCATTTGTCCTCCTCATTCTCTCCGCGGGTGAACGCTCGGCCCTGCCGGACACCCTGCTGGAAGCTGGAGAGCCGGCTGCGCAACCGCTCGGGCGAGATCTGTGGCGGCGGAGACGTCGGCTGGGGCTCGGCGAGGCTGGCCGTGCCGGGCACCAGGTTCGCCTTGGGCACGCGGCGCGGCAGACCGGAGCTCGTGGTGCCGGCCTGCTGCGGCTGCGCGGCGGCCTGTGCGGCCTGGAAACCGGCGTCCGCCGGCGAGGACCAGCTCGCGCCGGCTCCCGACGCGCCCGGCCGCCGCTGCGGCAGCCCCGACGACCTGGACGCGCTCGCGGCCGGCGGCGTGGCTGCCGGCGGGGCCGGTGGCGGCGCGGTGGCGTCGGCGGGGATGGCCGGGTGCACGGCGGTCACCTCGGGCTCCTCCTCCACCGGTTCGAGTCGCTGCCTGAGCTGCTCGGGCTCCGGCCGGCGGAACCAGTCGGAGCCGACCGAGGAGAAGATGGGCAGGAACTCCTCGCTCTGCTCCTCCAGCGGCGAGTTGCGCACGACCGGCAGCGGGCCGGTCATGTCCTGGGAGGTGTAGTTGCCGGCGCTGAAGGCCCCGAGACCGGAGTGCCCGTTCTGCTCGTAACGGTCGGCGGGCTTGGGGTCCTCGTCGAAGGGCGAGACGTAGTCGGGGCCGAAGGACTGCCGCGGCCGGTCGACCGACTCGAACAGACCCCTGCGCGGCAGCGGGTCGGCGAAGGAGGACCAGCGGGACGCATCGTCCGGCTGCTCCTTGGGCGGCTCGGTCGCGAAGGACGGCCAGCGCGGCTCGTCGCTCTGCGCGGGCGGCGGCGGCTGCTCGGCGAAGGACGGCCAGCGGTTCTCGGCGAACGGCTGCTGCGGCTGCTGCGGCGCGGGAGCGGGCGGCTCCTCGGCGAACGACGGCCAGCGGGCGGCCTCGTCGGAGTACCAGCGCTGCTCCTCCTGCCGCGCGGGAGCGGGCGGCTCCCCGGCGAAGGACGGCCAGCGCTGCTCGTCCACTCCCGGGCCGCCCGGCGACGCCGCCGGCGGCTGGTCGAAGCCGGCGCGGTCGAACGGGCCCGGCCGGTCGCCGCCGAAGGCGGCCGGCTGCTGCTCGCCGAAGCGGGGCTGGCCGAAGGGCGGCTGGTCGAAGGAGGGCTGGTCGGAGGAGGGCTGGTCGAACGACGGCTGCTCGCCGAAGGACGGCCAGCTCGTGCCGGTGCTGCCCGGCGCGGGCAGCGAGCCCGGCCACTCGGTGTCGAGCACCTGGTTGGCGGTGGACTGCGCGCCGTTGGCCGAGGGCTGGTTGAACATGCTCGGGTCGAACGAGGTGAACGCCTCGTACTGGCCGCCCTGCTGCGGCACCCCGGCGCCGCCGCTGATGAGCATGTCGGGCATCATCACCAGCGCGCTCAGGCCGCCGTTCTCGCGCTGGCTGAGCTGGACCCGGATGCCGTGGCGCAGGGCCAGGCGGCCGACCACGAACAGGCCCATGCGGCGCGACACCGACACGTCCACGACCGGCGGGTTGGCCAGGCGCCAGTTGGCCTCGCCCAGCTCGTCCTGGCTCATGCCGATGCCCTGGTCGTTGATGGTGACCAGGACGCCGCCCTCGGCGGGGGTGCTGGTCACGGTGACCTTGCTCTCGCGCGGGGAGAACGAGATGGCGTTCTCGATCAGCTCGGCGAGCAGGTGGACGGCGTCGGTGACGGCCGGGCCGACGATCAGCGTGCTGGACGCGATCGAGATCTGGACCCGCTCGTAGTTCTCGACCTCCGACAGCGAGGCGCGGGCGATGTCGACCAGCGGCACCGGCTCGCTCCACTTGCGCGCGGCCTCCTGGCCGGCGAGGACCAGGAGGTTCTCGCTGTTGCGCCGCATGCGGGTGGCCAGGTGGTCGAGGCGGAACAGGTTGGCCAGTCGCTGCTCGTCCTCCTCGCCCTGCTCCAGACCTTCGATGAGCTGGAGCTGCCGTTCGACCAGCGTCTGGCTGCGGCGGGAGAGGTTGACGAACATGGAGTTGACGTTGGCGCGCAGCTTGGCCTCGTCGCCGGCCAGCCGGATCGCCTCGCGGTGGACCTCGTCGAAGGCCCGCGCCACTTCCCCGATCTCGTCGCGGGTGTTGATGCCGATGGAGGGGACCTCCGGCACCTGCGCGCCATCGCCGGACTCGCGCAGCACGCGGACGGTCTCGGGCAGCCGGGTGGTGGCCACCTGCAGCGCCTCGGCGCGGAGCCGGCGCAGCGGGCGGACCAGCGAACCGGCCACGCGGGTGGTGATGACGAGGACCAGGAGCAGCAGCACGAGGATCATCGCGCCGGAGATGATGGCGTTGCGCTGCTCGCTGTCGCTCAGCTCACGGGTGCGGCTCACGATCTTCGTGGCCAGGCTGTCCTCGACCTTGCGCATGGCGTTGGAGGTCAGCGTGGTGCTGTCGTACCAGACCGTGAGGTCGCGGGCGGTGGTGACGTCGAGGTCGCCGAGCCTGTTGTACTCGCGCATCTGGGCGAGCGCGCGCTGGCGCATGGAGTCGGCGCGGTCGATCTGCTGGCCCCTGAGGCCCTGGTGGTAGGCCTTGAGCTCCTCGGCGGACGCCTCGGCCTCGAACGAGGCCAGGGCGGCCTGCTGCTTGTCCCAGGAGCCCAGGAACTCGGTGAGGGCCTCGCCGTCCAGCTTCCGCTCGGCCAGCGCGACGATCAGCATGATCTGCTGGCGCGAGACCTCCTCCTTCATCGACTGCAGCGAGCCGAGCGCCGAGATGTCCCGCTGGAGGCGGTCGTCGTTGACGCCGTCGGCCAGACCCGCCTGGATCGACGAGAAGATGCCGATCATGGTGGTGTAGGTGCGGATGGACGCCTGCGGCGGAACGTTCCCGACCATCGAGTCCCGGAGGCTGTCGAGACCGTCGAGCCAGCGGGACATCTCAGCCACGCCCTCACGGACGCGGCTGGTGTGGGAGTCGTCGATGGCCTTGGCGGCGGTTTCCACCTGCGCCTTGACCTTGTCCGTGGCCTGGCGCTGGTTCTTCAGCTGCAGCGTGCGGCCGGCCCGGTTGCCCGTGGCGACGGCCCACGCGGTGAGCGTGCGCTCCTTGGCGAGCTCGTGGTTGAGCGCGCCGACCTTCTGGACCAGCTCCGCGACCTGGGTCAGCCGCCGGTACTCGGCGCTGGTCCCGATGGCGTCGGCAAGCTGGATGCCGGCGAGGAGCACGCCCACGACCGTGGGGATGAGGATCAGAGCGACCAGCCTGGAGCGCACACGCCAGTTAGCCAGCCGGAACCTGCCGCCTGTGTACTCCCCCGACTTCGTATGCCTGGGGTTTTCCGTCCTCACTGACTCTCGCAACCTCTCGCCGGTACGTGCTCGAAAGAAATCAGACACGCGTGTGGCGCATGGGATTCCGTCCGGCTGGGTAATTGGAACACAGTCCGTACCAGATCGGCCAACCCGACATATCCCATCAAACACGCCCAAAGCTTCGCTTTAGGGTGCATTTCGCCGTACACGTTTTCAAGCGGGCCGGAACGAATCCCGCTCAGCGGGTGCCGCGTGCTTCACCATCAGATGACGCGTCACCGAATACTCCAGGACCGCCTCCTGGCTCATGTCCTTGCCGAACCCGCTGCCCTTCACCCCACCGTGCGGCGCCTCACTGGCGATGGGAAGGTGGTCGTTCACCCAGGTCACACCCACGTCGAGACGGTGCGCCACGCGCATCGCCCGCGAGACGTCGCGCGACCACACCGACGAGGCGAGCCCGTAGCGGGTGTCGTTGGCCAGCCGGACCGCCTCGTCCTCGCCGTCGAACGGCAACGCCACGAGAACCGGCCCGAAAAGCTCGCCCTGGACCATCTCGCTGTCCTGTGCGACATCGGTCACAAGGGTGGGCGGGTAGTAGAAGCCCGGCCCCTCGGGCAGGGCGCCGCCGTGCCGCACCCGGCCGCCAGAACGCTCCACGAACCCGTGCACGCGCTCCCGGTGCGCCGCGGAGATCAGCGGGCCGATGTCCGTGGCGGGGTCCCAGGGGTCGCCGTAGGTGATGTTGGCAAGAGTTGCCCGAAGCGCCTCCACGGCGTCGTCGTA
This sequence comes from Nonomuraea sp. LP-02, assembly GCF_036289125.1. Lineage (NCBI taxonomy): Bacteria > Bacillati > Actinomycetota > Actinomycetes > Streptosporangiales > Streptosporangiaceae > Nonomuraea > Nonomuraea sp. LP-02. Next base: position 4,602,400 of record NZ_JAXCLK010000001.1, read on the forward strand.
GATCTCGCGGGCGAGGTAGACCCGGGTGGCCGCGGTGCAGTCCTGCCCGGTGTTGTACGTCGCCCCCATCGCCACGCCGTGGGCCATCTCCGCCAGGTCGGCGTCCGCGAAGACCAGCGCCGGCGCCTTGCCGCCGAGCTCCAGGTGCACCCGCTTGAGCGTGGCCGCCGCGCCGGTCATCACCGCCCGGCCGGTCTCCGTGGAGCCGGTGACGCTGACCATGTCCACACCAGGATCGGTGACCAGCGCCTGGCCGACCTCGGCGCCGCCGGTCACCGCCTGGACGAGCCCCTCGGGAGCGCCCGCCTTGGCGAACAGCTCGGCCAGGCGCAGCGTCGTACGCGGCGTCTGCGGCGCCGGCTTGATCACCACGGCGTTGCCCGCGGCCACGGCGGGCCCGACCTTCCACACGGCCATGATGAACGGGAAGTTCCATGGCGAGATCGACCCCACCACCCCGACGGGGCGGCGCAGCATGACCGAGGTGTAGCCGGAGCTGAACACCCCGGCGCCCGAGCCGTCCAGCGAGCGGGCGGCCCCGGCGAAGAAGCGCAGGTTGTCCACCGCGAACGGCAGCTCGCCGTCACGGAAGACCGCCGCCGGCTTGCCGGTCTCCTCCACTTCGAGCCTCGTCAGCTCCTCGGCGTCGGCCTCCACGAGGTCGGCCAGCCGCAGCAGCAGCCGGGCGCGCTCGGCCGGGGTCGTCTCGGACCACTCAGCGTAGGCGGCACGGGCGGCCGTCACGGCCGACGCCACGCCCTCCACCGGCGTGTCGGCTATTTCGGCACACGGGAGCCCGGTGGCGGGGTTGATCAGTTCACGCATGGAAGGTCTTGTCCTTACTGGCCGAGCTGCTCGATCAGGTCCGCGGCCTTGCGCAGGCCGTCGCGACGCCGGATCTCCTCGCCCTCGGCGGCGAGCCGCTCGCGCAGCTCGGTGTCGCCGAGCAGCCGGGCGATCGCCCCCGTGAGTTCGTCGTCCTCGAAGGTGTAGGTCGAGAGCCTGACACCGTAGCCCAGCTCGGAGACTCGCTGGGCGTTGTCGTACTGGTCCCAGAACAGCGGCAGCACGATCATCGGCCTGCCGAAGTGCAGGGCCTCTGTGGTCGTGTTGTTGCCGCCGTGCGTGATGACCAGATCGCACTGAGGCACGATCTTAGTCTGCGGCAGGAACTCCGCGCCCCACATGTTGTCGGCGAGCTTGATCTCCTCGTGCAGCGGGCCCTTGGAGACGATGTACTGGTGCGGGGTGGTGCCCAGCACGTCGATCACCCGCTGCATCAGGCCGACGTCGGCCGAGCCGAGCGAGCCGAGCGAGAAGTAGATCAGCGCGGTGTCCGGGCGGCGCTCGAAGGGCAGCGTGAAGTCCTCGTCGGTCTCGCGGACCGAGGAGTCGAGTCGGTGCCACGACGGGCCCAGCGGGCGGCGGTCCACGTAGTCGAGGATCTCCGGGTACACGTAGAGGTTGAGGTCGCCCTCGTGGATGAAGTCGAGGTCGGGCAGCGGGTCCGTGCCCTGCTCGACGCACCACTCGTTGTAGGCGCTCCACAGCTCGCGGTGGGTGCGGTCGTACTCGGCGCGGAAGTCGTCCCACTCGCTGCGGTCGTCGGCGGGCAGGCCGGAGAAGACCGGCGGGACGTCGGCGCCGCGCACCTCGAGCGGCTGGCAGGAGACGATCCTGACGAACTTCTTGCCCGCCGTCAGGAGCGCCGGGAAGGTGATCACGTTGTCCTCGATGATCACGTCCGGGTTCACTCGCTCTATGATGGCCTTCAGCTGCGGCTCGCAGTACTTCGCGCCGTCGATGAGCTCGCCCCAGATCGGCCTGGTGACCGTGTCGAGCTGCTCCTTGGTGCTCTTGCGGTACTCCGGGGCCGTGTCGCGGATGAAGTCCTTCCAGAACTGGCCGGCGTCCTGCTCCTCGGGGTTCTCGGGCGGCGGGGCCAGGTCGACCAGGTCCTCCTCGAAGCCCAGGGCCTCCAGCTTGCCCTTCCAGGACGACTCGGCGGCGAAGACGACACGGTGGCCGCGGCGGCGCAGGATGTCGCCGATCCCGATGGAGTTGTTGGTCGGGCCGTACGCGCTTTCCGGCATGAACAGGAACGTGAGTGACATCGGAACTCCGAGAGAGGGATTCGAAGAGTTGAAGGCTAATTCAAAAACGTGGCTGGCGTGATGGTCAAGTAACGGGCACTATGGTCACGGCTAACTGAACGGAAGCCCAACGAGTGAAGGTGGTGAGGGTGGCTCAGCGTAAAAGCCGGAGTGACCGGCGCATCGACTTGATCGAGGCGGCGCGCAAAGCCATCATCCGCCACGGTGTCGACGGCGTGCAGCTCTCGCACGTCGCCGAGGAGGCGGGGCTCACCTCCGGCGCCGTGCTCTACCACTACCCCGACCTCGGCGAGCTGCTGGTCGAGGCGCAGCACGCGGGCATGGAACGCTTCTACGAGCAGCGCCTGCGCCGCCTCGCCGACTTCACCGACCCGGCCGAGAAGCTGGTCGTCACGATCCGCTCCGGGCTGCCGACCGGGCCGCTCGACCCCGACGTGCGCCTGCTCAACGAGCTGGGCGGCGCCGCGGGCCGCAACCGCGTCTACGGCGTCCTGCTCACCTCGCTCTACGACCGCCAGGTGTCGATGTACCAGGCGATCCTGGACACCGGGGCGGCGCTGGGCGTCTTCACGCTGGCCGCCGACTCGCTGTCGATCGCGCGCAACCTCGTGGCGCTGGAGGACGCCTACGGCTACCGCATCACCGCCCGGCACCCGGTGATCGGGCCCGCCGAGGCCGCCGAGCTGATCCTGTCGTACGCGCGGGCGGCGACCGGCAACGATCTTTCTCACTGAGGATCCGCCATGATGACGGCGTCCTCGGCGTTCCAGCGCACCTTCACCTTGGCCCCGGGGCGGACCGTACCGGCTCCCTGAACGGCCGCCAGGATGGGCTTGGGGTGGCCGGGGACGTCCACGGAGACGTGCGAGACGCCGCCGTAGAAGCTGACGTCCACCACGCTGCCCGCCATGCCCCTGACGGCGCTCTCGTCGGCCAGCTCGACCCGCTCGGGCCGCACCGCGAGCAGCGCGGGCTTGTCCGCCTCCAGCTCCTCCAGCGGGGTGCCGGCCAGCATGCCGAACTCCTCGCTGCGCAGCGCGTCGAGCCCGGTGGAAAGGCCGCGGAACAGGTTGTTGGCGCCCACGAAGTCGGCCACGAACGGCGTCCTCGGCCGCTCGTAGAGCGCCACGGGCGCGTCCACCTGGCGCACCTGGCCCGTGTCGAACACCGCGATGCGGTCGGCCAGCGACATCGCCTCCTCCTGGTCGTGCGTGACGACCACGAAGGTGATGCCGACCTCGTGCTGCAGCCGCTTCAGTTCGAGCTGCATGTCGGCGCGGACCTTCTTGTCCAGGGCCGACAGCGGCTCGTCGAGCAGCAGCAGGCGGGGCCGCTTGACGATGGAACGCGCCAGCGCCACCCGCTGCCGCTGGCCGCCGGAGAGCTGCGCGGGCTTGCGGCCGGCGTGCGCCGACAGCCCGACCGTCTCCAGCACCTCGCCGACCCGCTGCTTGATCTCCTGCCGCGGCAGCCGCTCGCGCTCCAGCCCGTAGGCCACGTTCTTGGCCACGGTCATGTGCGGGAACAGCGCGTACGACTGGAACATGAGGCTGATCGGCCGCCGGTTGGGCGCCTTGGACAGCAGGTCCTCGCCGTCGAGCGTGACCCGCCCGCTGTCGGGCGTCTCGAACCCGGCGATGATGCGCAGCAGCGTGGTCTTGCCGCAGCCCGAAGGGCCGAGCAGGGCGAAGAACTCGCCCTGCTCGATCTGGAGCGAGACGTCGTCCAGCGCGGTGACGCTCCCGAAGCTGCGGGTGACGCCGTCAATCTTGAGCACGTGACTCCCCGATCCTGGTCATCCGCTGACCGGCGATCACCGCGGTGAAACTCACCAGGAGCAGGATCGCGGCCAGCGCGTTGATCTTCGGGGTCACCCCGAAACGAACCATTGAGTAGATGACGATCGGCAGCGTCGGCTCGGCGTTCCCGATCGTGAAGAAGGCGATCACGAACTCGTCCAGCGACAACGTGAACGCCAGCAGCGCCCCGGCGACGATCCCGGGCGTGAGCTGCGGCAGCGTGACCTTCATGAAGGTGACCACCGGCCCGGCCCCGAGGTCGCGCGAGGCCTCCTCCAGCGAGGTGTCGGCGCCCGTGAGCCGGGTGCGCACCACCGCCGCGACGAACGCCATCGAGAACAGCGCGTGCGCGAGCGTCACCGAGTACAGCCCGAGCGTGAGCTGGATGGCGCTGTAGAACACCAGCAGCCCGATGGCGAGCACCAGGTCGGGCAGCACGGCCGGCATCAGCGCGAGCGCGTCGAGCGTCTTCGACCTGGTGTAGCGGGCCAGGCCGACCGCGATCAGGGTGCCGAGCACGGTGGCGATGACGGTGGAGCCCGCGGCCACGATGAGCGTGTTGACCACGCCGGTCCTGATGCGCTCGTCGCCGGCCAGCTCGCCGTACCACTTGAGGCTGAAGCCCTCGTAGGTGTACGCCGAGTCGCCGGAGTTGAACGACATCACGACGAGCACGACGATCGGCAGGTAGAGGAAGACGTACGTGGCCCAGAACGGGACGTACAGCAGCTTGGACCTACGCACGGCGGGCCGCCCATGCCTGCACGATCAGCAGCACGACCAGCACCGCGATGAGCGCCAGCGCCAGCGTCGAGCCGAACGGCCAGTCGCGCGCCTTGAGGAACTGGTCGCGGACGAGGTTGCCCACCATGATCGACTTACTGCCGCCCAGCATCTCGGGGATGACGAAGTTGCCGAAGCTCGGCACGAACACGAACAGGCAGCCGGTCAGCACGCCCGGCACGCTGAGCGGCAGCGTCACCTTGCGGAACGTGGTGAACGCCGAGGCGCCCAGGTTGGCCGACGCCTCGCGCAGCTGCGGGTCCAGCCGTTCGATGGCGGAGTACAGCGGCAGCACCATGAGCGGCAGGTACGAGTACAACAACCCGGTGACGATCGTGCCCTCGCGGTAGAGCAGCTCGTACGGCCCCAGCCCCAGCTTGCCGAGCGCGCTGTTGACCAGCCCTGGACCGCTCAGCAGCATGATCCAGGCGTAGACCCGGATGATGAAGTTCGTCCAGAACGGCAGCACGACCGCGACCAGCGCGAGCGTCTTCCACTTGGAGGGGAGCTGCGCGATCAGGTAGGCCGTCGGATAGCCGATCAGCAGCGCGATCAGCGTCGTCAGGGCCGCGATGCGCAGGGAGTTGCCGACCACGCCCAGGTAGAGGGGGTCGATCAGGCGGGTGAAGTTCTCGGTGGTGAACTCGTACACCACGCCGCCGAAGCGTCCGCGCTGGAAGACCGTGTAGCTCAGCACCAGGCCCAGCGGCACCAGCAGCAGCACCACCAGGTAGGTCAGCCCGGGTGACAGGAAAACGAATGCGCCCAGCCGGCGGCCCCGCACGCGGGGCGCCGGCCGGGCCTTTGCCTCAGACTTCACTGCACTGACTACGACTGCGCCGTGACTTCGCTGGAAAGCCGGGTGTACTTGGTGGACGCCTGGCCGAGGTCGATGATCGACTCACCGGCGAGCAGCTCGGCGGGCTTGACGCCGAGCAGCGAGCCCTCGGGGGCCTTGACCCGCTCCATGGCGGCCTTGTTCGGCACCTTGTAGTTGATGTTCTCGGCGGCCCAGCTGTGGATCTCGGGGTCGAGGATGTAGTTGATCAGGGCGTGCGCGGCCTCCTTGTTCTTGGAGGACTTCATGATCACCATGGTGTCCACCCAGAGGTCGCTGCCCTCCTTCGGCACCGCGAACTTGATGTTCTTCTCGGTGGTCGGGCACCAGCCGTCCCACGCCTCGACCATCACGGCCTCGCCGGACTTCAGCTTCTCGCCGAACGTCGTGTCGTCGTAGGCGAGCAGGTGCGGCTTGGCCTCCAGCAGCAGCTCCTTGGCCTTGGCGATCTCCTCGTCCTTGTCGGTGTTGACCGAGAAGCCGAGGGACTTGAGCGCGGGCAGGGCCAGCCAGCGCTCGGTGGTCATCATGGTGACCTTCTTGTCGGCCCAGGCCGGGGGCTTCAGCAGATCGTTCCAACTGGTGGGCACGCTCTTCACCAGGTCGCTGCGGTAGCAGATGCCGGTGGTGCCCCAGGTGTAGGGCACCGAGTACTTGTTGCCCTTGTCGTAGGAGAGCTGGGCGGCCTCCGGGAAGAGGTTGGCCAGGTTGGGGACCAGCTCGGCGTGGATGGGCTCCAGCAGGCCCTGCTCGTTGAGCGCCTGGGCGTACTGGCCGGAGACGAAGGCCACGTCGATGCCGCTGTCGCCGGAGGCGGTCAGCTTGGCCATCGCCTCCTCGTTGGTGGCGTGCAGGCTGACCTTGACGTCGGAGACCTTGAGCTTCTCCTTGGCCTTCTCGGGCAGCTCCTTCGGCGTGTAACCGTCCCATACAGTGACCTGGAGCGACTGCTTCGACAGGTCGGCATTGGGCTTGAGCTGTTCTGCAGCCGCCGCGGTCGCGCCGTCTGAGCTGTTCGACGACTCACCGCCGCACGCCGCGACGGCAAGCGCGAGGCCGGCCGCCGCAGCGGCGGCCGGAAGACGACGGGTGAACCGGATACGGGACACGGCCGCTACTCCTTCTTGATGTGCGATGTACGAGGGGTCGCGCGACCTTACCGGACACAGCAGACCAGGCTGAGAGTGTTGCAGCACGAATCAACATGAGCAAGACTTTTCACCACATTGCTACCTGGAAGTTTGGTCTACCAGTTGAATTGGGATTCAATAGCGCAGCGGTTGGTCTCTCTCGGTGAGAAACCCCTTACCGCACGAGATCGCGGGCTCACAGCCGCGCTTCTCACGGTGTTGGAGGGAGAGGTGCCGCCGCCATTTCGCGTGCGCCGGTTCCTGCCGCTGCCAACCCTCTCGTACGACCCGGCAAGTCCGCACATCGGGGTCCCGGGCGAACGGGACTTCGGCCCTCACGTGGACCAGACCAACTACTCGGTGGTGGTGGCCGAGAAGGTGGTCGTGAAGTGGCTGACCCCACCCGTCCCGCTGCCCCATCCCACCCCGGAGATCCTCTCCCACCTCGTTGAGGCCGGATTCAACGACACAGCTCCCCCTTACGCGGCTCTGACCGGCCCTGTCGACGGCCGGGAGTGCCTGCTCGCCCTCGCCACCGGCTACCTTCCCGAGGCCAGGGACGGCTGGGAGTGGTGCGTGGACGAGGCAGAGGCGGGCGAGACGGCGTTCGCCGCCGACCTCGGGCGCCTGGCCGCCGACCTGCACCTCGCCCTGTCCACCCTCCCCCACACGACGACGCCCGAGCCTGCGCCGCCCGTTCAGGCCGAGCCGCCCTCCCCCGCCGCCGTACGGGCCGCGGGGGCGCTGGCCGAGGCGCTGGAGCTCACCGGCGGCGAGGACGGGCGGTGGCTGGCCGGCCGCGCCGACCGGCTCAGGCACGAGCTCGAACCCCTCGACGCCCCCATCGCCTCGCCCCTCATCCGCATCCACGGCGACCTGCACGTGGGCCAGATCCTCCGGTGGCGCGACGGCTACGCGGTCATCGACTTCGACGGCAACCCCACGGTGACCGACGCCGACCCCTTCCAGCCGGCCGCCCGCGACGTCGCCCAGCTCACCACGAGCCTGGAGCACGTGGCCCAGGTCGCGATCAAACGCCGCGGCACCCCGCCCGAGCGGGCCGCCGCCTGGGCCGCGCAGGCCCGCGCGGGCCTGCTCGCCGCCTACCGGGCCCGCCTGGCCGCGCGCGGCCGACCCGACCTGCTGGACGAGGGCCTGATCCGCCCGTTCGAGATCGAGCAGGAGTGCCGCGAGCTGATCTACGCCGCCCGCCACCTGCCCCGCTGGCGCTACGCCCCCATGGGCGTCCTGCGCACCTGGTACACCGAGGAGAACCCGTCGTGAATTCCGAGCTCTACCTGTCCGACCTGGAGTCCAAGCCCGCCGCCCTGGAGGGCCTGGCCGCCGCGCTCGCCGCCGCCGACCCCTTCGCGGAGCTGCCCGCGAACCCGCGCCGGGTGCTGTTCCTCGGCATGGGCAGCTCCCGGTACGCCGCCGGGGTCGCAGCGCTGCGCCTGCGCGCCGCCGGCGTGGACGCCTACGCCGACTACGCCTCGGCGGCGGCGACGTACCCGGCCACGCCGGACACGCTGGTCATCCCGATCTCGGCCACCGGCGGCAGCAGGGAGACCCTGGACGCCGTGGACCGCTACGCCGGCGGCCCCGCCTTCGTCGCGGCCCTCACCAACCGGCCGGACTCCGCGCTCGCCGGGCTGGCCCGCGCGACCATCCCCATGCACGCCGGCGAGGAGCGCGGCGGCGTGGCCTGCCGTACCTTCCAGCACACCCTGGCGCTGCTGCTGGCGCTGGAGAGCCGGCTCACCGGGCGGCCCCTGGACCTGGCCGGGCTGCTCGGCCGCACCGCCGAGGCCACCGCCGACCTGCTCGACCGCAGGGACGAGTGGCTGCCGATGACCATGGAGCTGCTGGACGGCCCGCACGGCGTCTACACGATCGCCCCCGCCGAGCGGCTGTCGTCGGCCGAGCAGTCGGCGCTCATGCTGCGGGAGGGCCCGCGCCGCGCGGCCGACGCCTGCGAGAGCGGCGACTGGTCGCACGTGGACGTCTACCTCACCAAGACCCTCGACTACCGCGCCCTGCTCTTCCCCGGCTCCCGCTACGACGAGCAGGCCATGGACTGGGTGCGGCAGCGCGGCTCCACGGTGGTGAGCGTCGGCGCCGAGGTCAAGGACGCCGCGGCCACCGTCCGCTACGCGCACGACGACGACCCGGACGTGGCGCTGCTCACCGAGACGCTGGTGGCCGAGCTGGTCGCGGCCTACTGGTGGGCGGCCCAGTCGTAGACAGCGGGCCCAGTAAGCGGGCGTATTTCAGCGGGCGCGGGCGGCGAGGGCGTGCTCGACCAGCGTGATCAGGGTGCTCTTGACCGCCTGCCGCTCGCGCGCGTCGGTGCGTACGATCGGCACGTGGGCCGAGAGCGTCAGCGCCTCCCGCACCTCGTGCTCGACGTGCGGGAACTCGCCGTTCCAGCCGTTGAGCCCGACGACGAACGGCATCCCCGCCTCCTCGAAGTAGTCGACCGCGGGGAAGGCGTCGGCGAGGCGCAGGGAGTCGACCAGCACGACCGCGCCGATCGCGCCTTTCACCAGGTCGTCCCACATGAACCAGAACCGGTGCTGTCCTGGCGTGCCGAACAGGTAGAGGATCAGGTCGCGGTCGAGCGAGAGCCGGCCGAAGTCCATCGCCACCGTGGTGGTGGTCTTGCCAGGTGTGTGCGCCAGGTCGTCGATGCCCTGCGACGCCTCGGTCATCACCGCTTCGGTGGTGAGCGGCATGATCTCCGAGACCGCACCGACGAACGTGGTCTTGCCCACCCCGAAACCGCCGGCCACCACGATCTTCGTCGAGGTGAGCCCGGCGTCAGAGCCTGCGAAGTCCACTGAGAACCCTTTCGAGCAGGCCGCGATCCGGCAGGCCCGCCTCAAGCTGCGGCTGGTAGACGCGGACCAGACCGTCCGCCTCCATGTCGGCGACCAGCACCCGTGCGACGCCGAGGGGAACACTCAGCAGAGCCGAGATCTCCGCCACGGATCTTACCTGGCGGCACAGCTCGCTGATCGCACGGTGCTCGCGGGGGTAGCTGGTGCCGAGCTGCGCCGACGTGGCAGAGGACACCAGCGCCTCCATCGCCAGGGCGCTGCGCGGGGTGGTGCGGCCGCCCGTGAGGGCGTACATGCGCACCAGCGAGCTGCGCTCAGGCTCGGCCTCACCGTTGTGCCACGATGCCACGATCGCCTCCCCCTACCACGGACGCCCGGACAGCTCCGCCCGCACCGCGGGCGTGAGCACCTGTCCCGCGCGCTCGACCAGGATCGTCATCTGGTACGCCACCAGCCCCATGTCGCAGTCGGGCGCGGCCAGCACCGCCAGGCACGAGCCGTCGCTGATCGACATGACCAGCAGCAGGCCGCGTTCCATCTCGACCAGGGTCTGGGTCACGCCGCCGCCCTCGAACACGCGGGCCGAGCCCGCCGTGAGGCTGACCAGGCCGGCGGCGATGGCGGCGAGCTGGTCGGCGCGGTCCTTCGGGAACCCGCGGGAGAACGCCATGGGCAGGCCGTCGGCGGAGACGACCACGGCGTGCGCGACGCCGGGCACCTCCTCGACGAAGCTGCTCACCAGCCAGTTCATGTCCCTGGCAGCTTGACTCAGCTCCTTCACGAGTCCTCCTCAAGCTCGGACCGGCCCTTGCGTACGCCCTGCTGGTAGCTGGCCAGTCTGCTGCGTAACCGGTCGGGGGACAGCGGAGGAGCGGGAGCGGGCGGCGGTTGCGGGTTCGCGGTGCCCGGTACCAGATTCGCTCTCGGCGTGCGCTTCGGCAAGCCGGAGCTCGTGGTCCCGCCCTGCACGGGCTCGGCGGCGGTGCTGGCGGCCTGCCAGCCGGTGTCGGCGGGCGAGGACCAGCCGGGGTCACGCTCCCGGTGGTCGGCGGTGGGCGCGGGCTTGCTGAACCAGCTGCTCTCGTCCTCGACCGAGGCGAAGATCGGCAGGAACTCGTCCTTGGACGGCTCAGGCGGGTACGACGGCAGCGGCGTGGCGAACGACGGGTACGACCCCGTCACGTGCGGCGCCTCCAGCGACGCGGAGCCGGCGCCCGTGCCCGTGCCCGTGTTCGTGCCCGCGCCCGTGCTCGTGTTCGGCGAGCTGAACCAGGACGACGGCTCCGGCAGGGCCGCGTCGAACGACGGATGCCCGGCGAAGGGCGCCACCGGCGCGGCGGGCTGCCGCGGCACCGGCGGGACGGGCGGCGCGGGCGGCACGGGGGACGCGACCGGGATCGAGGCCATCGACGGGTGGGAGGGCATGGCGGCCATCGGCGGCTGCCCGTACTGCTGGCTGTGCTGTTGGCCGGGCTGATGGCCCTGCGGCTGGCCCGGCAGCGCGCCGTTCGCCGCCGTGAGCAGCATCGGCGGGACCAGCACCATCGCGGTCAGCCCGCCGACGTCCTGGCGGCGGAGCTGCACCCGGATGTTGTGCCGCAGCGCCAGCCGCCCGACCACGAACAGGCCCATGCGCCGCGACACCGACACGTCCACGACGGGCGGGTTCGCCAGCCGGTGGTTGGCCTCGGCCAGCTCCTCCTGGGTCATGCTGATGCCGTTGTCGGTGACCGACAGCAGCAGCGCGCCGCCGTCGATGCGGCTGCTGGAGATGATGACCTTGGTGTCGCGGGACGAGAACGACACCGCGTTCTCGACCAGCTCGGCGAGCAGGTGCACGACGTCGGTGACGGCCTGGCCGGCGATGGCGACGTCCGACTGCACCTGGATGCTGACCCGGTCGTAGCTCTCGACCTCGCCGAGCGCGGCGCGCACGATGTCCATGATCTCGACCGGCTCGCTCCACCTGCGCGCGGCCTCCTGCCCGGCGAGGACCAGCAGGTTCTCGCTGTTGCGGCGCATACGGGTGGCGAGGTGGTCGAGTTTGAACAGGTCGGCCAGCCGGGTGTCGTCGCGCTCGCCGCGCTCCAGCTTCTCGATGAGCGTGAGCTGCCGCTCGACCAGGGTCTGGCTGCGCCGCGACAGGTTGACGAACATGGCGTTGACGTTGGAACGCAACCGGGCCTCGTCGCCGGCCAGCCGCACGGCCTCGCGGTGCACCTCGTCGAAGGCGCGGGCGAGCTCGCCCACCTCGTCCTTGGTGAAGATGCCGATGGGCGGGACCTCGGCCGCGATCTCGCCGTCCCGGGACTCGCGCAGGTGCTGGACGAAGGCGGGCAGCCGGTGCCCGGCGATCTCCAGGGCCTCGCTGCGCAGCCGGCGCAGCGGGCGCACCATCGAGCGGGCCACGCCGGTGGTGACCAGCAGCACGGCCACCAGCAGGGCGAGCACGGCGGCCGCGACGATCCAGGCGCTGCGGCGCTCGGCGTCGCTCAGCTCCCCGCTGCGGGCGAGGATGCCGGCGGCCTGGCGCTTCTCGACCGTGCGCATGGCGTCCACGACGGCCTTGGACGCCTCGAACCACTCCCTGGCGTCGTCCTTCTTGGACAGGTCCAGGCCGCGGAGCGGCAGGCCGTTCGTGGACCTGATGAGCACCAGCTCGCGCAGGAACAACATGCGCTCGGCGACGTTGCCGTTGACGGTCTCGTCGAAGAAGCGGCGTTCGGCGGCGGTGGCCTCGGCGGCGAAGGCCCTGCGCTCGGCGGCCTCGCCGGCCTGCTGGCCGAGGAAACGTTCCAGCTGGTCGGCGTCGAAGGCCCCTTCGGTGAGCACGACGGTGACCAGGGCCTGCTGGTAGGCGACGCTCTCCTTGACCCGGGCGAGCGCGTCGAGCATGCGGGTCTGGCGGAACAGCTCGTCGTCCGAGCTGCCCTTGATCAGCTCGTTGTGCGTGGCGAGCAGGTCGGCGATGACCGTGGTGTAGAGCTCGACGGCAGGGCCGGGCAGCAGGTTGGCCTCCAGGGCCTGCTTGCGCAGCGCGATCAGGTCGTCGAGCCGGTTGAGCAGCTGTTCGAGCTGGTCGGCGGTGCGGCCGGTGACCTCGCCGAGGAGCTCGCGGGCGATGGCGCGTACGTCCCTGGCCGCGAGGTCGCTCTCGTCCATCTGGTTCTGGACGTCGCTCAGGGCGCTGGCGGGCCGGTTGCGGGCGATGTACCAGGACATCCTGGCCCGCTCGCCGGAGACGGCGTGCGTGAGCGCGCCCAGCTCCTCCGACAGGCGGGCGAACTGGTTCGTCCTGGCGTAGTCGCCGGCCGCGGAGGTGGAGGCCAGCACCTGGATGCCGCCCAGCAGGACGGCGGCGGCCGTGGGGATGAGGATGAGCGCCACGAGCCGTGCCCGTACCCGCCAGTTGCGCAGCCGCCAGTTGCCTTCGCCGGTCTGCCTCCTCTGGCTCAGCTGTGTAGTCACCGGAACGCACCTCGCCCGAATCGGCGTATAAGGGAGGGGCCTGTGTCCCCTGAGGAAATCAGCAAGTGCCGGTAATTGGAACACATCACGTGGCAGGCAAGCTACCCAAACATATCGCGACAAAAATCTATATGTGTGGTACGTGGGGAAAATCTGGAGCTCCACGTTCCGGACCGGTCCAGCCGGAAATGAACCTTTCACACACCAACTGTCGCCCGATGGGCGGTTTGAACGTTTCAAAGCAATAACGCCCCGGAAGCACGGCGGTCTCCGGACGGTCACACCGTTGAGATCGACATTAATCACGCCATATGTTGAGCGACGGCAAACGAGGAGGCGAGTAGTGGGGGATTCTCCCGACAGCGCGGCAATCAGCGTCACGGGCCTTTGGAAGATCTTCGGATCCAGGGCACGGAAAGTGCTGGACAGCGAGGACCGGCACCTCGAACCCGCCGCGCTGCGCGAGAAGACCGGCTGCACCGCCGCGGTACGTGACGTGAGCTTCGACGTGCGCCCCGGCGAGGTCTTCGTGGTCATGGGCCTGTCGGGCAGCGGCAAGTCCACCCTGGTCCGGTGCCTGACCCGGCTGATCGAGCCCACCGCGGGCACGATCACGATCGGCGGCGAGGACGTCGGCCGCGCCTCGCCCGCCCGGCTCCGCGAGATCCGCCGCCACCAGGTCAGCATGGTCTTCCAGCACTTCGGGCTGCTGCCGCACCGCAAGGTGGTCGACAACGTGGCCTACGGCCTGGAGATCCAGGGCACGTCCAAGGCCGACCGGCACGCGCGGGCCGGTGAGATCCTCTCCCTCGTCGGCCTCGACGGCTACGCCGACGCCTACCCCGACCAGCTCTCCGGGGACATGCAGCAGCGCGTCGGCCTGGCCAGGGCGCTCGCGGTGGACCCGCAGGTGATGCTGTTCGACGAGCCGTTCAGCGCACTCGACCCGCTCATCAGGCGCGACATGCAGGCCGAGGTCATCCGCCTGCACCGCGAGGTCGGCAAGACGATGGTGTTCATCACCCACGACCTGTCCGAGGCGCTCAAGCTGGGCGAGCGGATCGCGATCATGCGGGCCGGCTCGATCGTGCAGCTCGGCACGGCCGAGGAGCTGGTGGGCGCGCCCGCCGACGACTACGTGGCCGACTTCGTCCGCGACGTGCCGCGCAGCCACGTGCTGACCCTGCGCTGGATCATGCGCTCCCCCGAGCCCGGCGAGGCGCTGGACGGGCCCGAGCTGCCGGTGACCACCCTGGTCAAGGACGCCATCGCCGTGGCCTCGGCCTCCGCCCGCCCGATCCGGGTCGTCGACGGCGGCGAGCTGGCCGGCGTCGTGGACCGCGTGGACCTGCTGACGTTCCTGTCCGGCCAGGACACGCCGGTCAAGGCGGGGGCATGAGCAGCACCACCGCGGTCGGCACGCCCTCCAGGCTCAGGCTCCCCCGCTGGGCGGCCCCGGCCGGCGTGGCGGTGCTGATCGTCGCGGCCTACCTGGTCTTCCGCGGCACGGGCACGCTGCCGCACGACAAGGAGGCCCCGCAGTTCCTGGCCGTCACCGAGCTGCGCGAGTGGATCGACGAGCACCGCAACGAGAGCCCGCTGTTCCTCTACTTCCTCAACTACATCAGGCTCTTCGTGGGCTCGCTCTACGACCTGTTCGCCGGCGCGCTGACGGCGCTCGGCTGGCCCGGCCTGACCGGCGTGCTGGGCGGTCTGGCCTGGCTCGCCGGCGGCTGGCGGATCGGGCTGCTCGCGGTCGCGGGCGTGAGCGCGTTCGGCGTGCTCGGCCTCTGGCAGTCCAGCGTGGACACCCTCGCCCTGGTCGCGGTGGCGGTGCTGCTGTCGCTGGCGATCGGCGTACCGATCGGCGTCTGGGCGGGCCGCTCGGCGCGGGTGCGGCGGGCCGTCACGCCGGTGCTGGACGTCATGCAGATCATGCCGACGTTCGCCTACCTGGCCCCGCTCGCGCTGTTCTTCCACATCGGCGCCCCGGCCGGGGCCATCGCCACGATGATCTACGCGATCCCGCCGGCCATCCGGATCACCGCGCTGGCCGTCTCGGAGGTCTCCCCCACGGCGGTCGAGGCGTCGGGGTCGCTCGGCGCCACCGGCCGCCAGACGCTGTTCAAGGTCGTCCTGCCGCTGGCCCGGCCCACGATCGCCCTGGCGGTCAATCAGACGATCATGATGGCCCTGTCCATGGTCGTCATCGCGAACCTGATCGCCGCCCCCGGGCTCGGCGGCGACATCATCCGCGGCCTGTCGCGGGCGCAGGTCGGCATCATGCTGCCGGCCGGGGTCGCCGTCGTCGTCATGGCGATCGTGCTCGACCGGATGACGACGGCGCTCGCCCGCCGCGGCCCCCACGCCCGGCTGCGCCGGCTCGACCTCGCCGCCGCGGGCGCGCTGGCCGTGGCCGGCCTCGCGCTGATCCCCGTGCTGCCGCGTACCTGGCCGGAGGGCTGGACGCTCGACGTCACGGCCGAGATCAACGCCGCCGTACGGTGGGCCGAGACGACCTGGTACCCGGTCACCACGTTCGTCAAGGACCAGACCTCCGTCCTGCTGCTCAACCCGATGGAGTCGCTGCTCACCTCGGCCCCCTGGTGGCTGGTCGCGCTGACCGTGCTGGCCGTGGCCTGGCGGGTCAGCGGGCCGCGGGCGGCGCTGACCGCGCTCGGCTGCCTGCTGGCGATCGCGCTGCTCGGCACGTGGGAGCACGCGATGCAGACGATGACCACGGTGGCGCTCGCGGTGCTGGTCACCCTGGTGATCGGTCTGCTGCTGGGGGTGGCCGCGGCCCGCTCGCCGCGTTACTCCGCCGTGCAGCGCCCGCTGCTGGACGCCGCCCAGACCATGCCGGCCTTCGTCTACCTGCTGCCCGCGCTGGCGCTGTTCGAGACCACCAGGTTCACGGCCATCTTCGCCTCGGTCATCTACGCCGTGCCGCCCGTGGTGCGCCTGGTGGAGGACGGCATCAAGGCCGTGCCCGCCGAGGTGGTCGAGGCCGCCGTGTCGGCCGGCTCCACCCCGGGCCAGCTCCTGTGGAAGGTGCAGCTCCCGATGGCCCGGCGGGCGATCCTGCTGGCCGCCAACCAGGGCATCGTGATGACGCTGGCCATGGTGGTGGTCGGCGGCCTGGTCGGGGCGGGGGCGCTCGGCTACGACGTGGTGGTGGGCTTCTCCCAGCGCACCGACTTCGGGCTGGGCTTCGTGGCCGGCGTCGCGACCGTGCTGCTCGGAGTCATGCTCGACCGCATCACGCAGGGCGCGGACCGGCGCCCTTCCCCCCACAGAAGGAAAAGCACATGAAGATCCGCCTGCTCGCAGGCTTGCTCGCTCTTGGGATGGCCGCCGCGGGGTGCGGCGGAGCCACAGTCGAGACCTCTCCCAGCGCCTCGGCCGGCGCCCCGCAGGGCGGCGCCGGCAGCTCGACGGGCACCGTCAAGATCGCGATCAACCCATGGGTCGGGTACGAGGCCAGCGCGAACGTGGTGGCGTACCTGCTGAAGAACGAGCTCGGCTACACCGTGGAGCTGCCCGAGATCAAGGAGCAGCTCGCCTGGGAGGGCTTCGAGAACGGCAGCGTCGACGTCATCATCGAGAACTGGGGTCACCCCGACCTGAAGAAGACGTTCATCGAGGAGAAGAAGGTCGCGGTCGAGGCCGGCTCCACCGGCAACAAGGGCGTGATCGGGTGGTACATCCCGAAGTGGATGGCCGACAAGTACCCGGACATCACCGACTCCAAGAACCTCAACAAGTACGCCGGCCTGTTCAAGACCTCCGAGTCGGGCGACAAGGGCCAGCTGCTGTTCGGCGACCCGTCGTACGTCAGCAACGAGGACGCCCTGATCAAGAACCTCAAGCTGAACTTCAAGGTCGTGGTGGGCGGCAGCGAGGCGGCCCTGATCAAGAGCGCCCAGCAGGCGCAGGAGCAGCAGAAGCCGCTGCTGTTCTACTTCTGGGACCCGCACTGGCTGTTCAACAAGACCCAGCTCGTCCGGGTGAACCTGCCCGCCTACACCGAGGGCTGCGACGCCGACCCGAAGAAGGTCGCCTGCGACTACCCGGAGATGGACCTCGACAAGATCGTCAGCAAGAAGTTCGCCGACACCGGCGGCAAGGCCTACGAGCTGGTCAAGAACTTCAGCTGGACGAACGAGGACCAGAACGCCGTCGCCAACGACATGACCAACAACGGCATGACCGGCGAGCAGGCCGCCAAGAAGTGGGTCGAGGCCAACACCGCCAAGTGGCAGGCCTGGATCCCCAAGTGACCCCTTCCGGCCGCGGCCCGTCGGCGGGCCGCGGCCCCGGAGACTCTCATGCGCTTGAAGACGCTCGCCGCGCCGCTGACCGCGGCCGTTCTGCTCCTGACCTCCTGCTCCGGCGGCGAGGATCCCGGCGCCGCGACCGGGGCCAAGAAGACCGTCAACCTCGACGTCCACGCCTGGGTGGGCTACGAGGCCCAGGCCGCCGTGCTGGGCTACCTGCTGGAGCACGAGCTGGGCTACACGGTGAACACGCGGAAGATGAAAGAGGAACAGTCCTGGCGTGATTTCGAGACCGGCAAGGTCGACGTCATCATCGAGAACTGGGGCCATCCCGACCTGAAGAAGCAGTACATCGAGCAGAAGAAGGTCGCGCTGTCGGCCGGGCTCACCGGGAACAAGGGAGTGATCGGCTGGTACGTCCCCGAGTGGATGGCCAAGAAATATCCCGACATTACGGACTACCGAAACCTCAATAAGTACGCGAACCTCTTTCGGACCGAAAAAACCGGAAACGCCGGTCAGATCCTGGACGGCGACCCGACGTTCGTGACGAATGACGAGGCTCTGGTGCGCAACCTCCGCCTGAATTACAAGGTCGTCTACTCGGGCAGCGAGGACGCGTTGATCAAGGCGGCCCAGGACGCGACGAAGAATCGGACGCCGCTGCTCATGTATTTCTACGAGCCGCAATGGCTGTTCACGAAGGTGAAGCTGGTCAAGATCGCGCTGCCGGCGTACGCCGTCGGCTGCGACGCCGACGCGGCCAGGGTCGCCTGCGACTATCCGCCGTACCTGCTGGACAAGATCGTCAGCCGGAGCTTCGCCGAGAAGGGCGGCCGGGCCTACGAGCTGGTCCGCAACTTCACCTGGACCAACGACGACCAGAACCGGGTCGCGAGCGCCATGATCAACGACAGCAAGACGGCCGAGCAGGCCGCCGCCGAGTGGGTGGCGGAGAACAAGATCGTGTGGAAGGACTGGATCCCCCGTTGAGGTTCGACTTCGTCATCGTGGGCGGCGGCTCGGCCGGTTGCGCCCTGGCCAACCGGCTCAGCGCCGACCCCGCCACGTCGGTGCTCGTCCTGGAGGCCGGACGCCCCGACAGCCTGTGGGACGTCTTCATCCACATGCCGGCCGCGCTGATGTTCCCCATCGGCAACAGCCGCTACGACTGGAAGTACGAGTCCGAGCCGGAGCCGCACCTGAACGACCGGCGCGTCTACCACGCGCGGGGCAAGGTGCTCGGCGGCTCCAGCAGCATCAACGGGATGATCTTCCAGCGGGGCAACCCGCTGGACTACGAGCGGTGGGCGGCCGACCCCGGCATGAAGCACTGGGACTACGCCCACTGCCTGCCCTACTTCAAGCGCATGGAGAACTGCCTCGCCGACCCGGGCACCGACTACCGCGGCGGCGAAGGGCCGCTCAAGCTGGAGCGCGGGCCGGCCGAGGGGCCGCTGTTCGAGGCGTTCTTCGCCGCCGTGCAGCAGGCCGGGCACGCGCTGACCGACGACGTCAACGGCTACCGCCAAGAGGGCTTCGCCGCCTTCGACCGCAACGTGCACCGGGGCCGCAGGCTCAGCGCCGCCCGCGCCTACCTGCATCCGGTGCGCCACCGCCGCAACCTCACGGTCCGCACCCGCGCCTTCGTCGAGCGGGTGCTCTTCGAGGGCACCCGGGCGGTGGGCGTACAGGTCGGCGGCGAGCGGATCGACGCCGGCGAGGTGATCCTGTGCGGCGGCGCGATCAACTCCCCGCAGCTCCTGCAGGTCTCGGGCGTCGGCCCGCGCGCGCTGCTCGAACCCCTGGGCATCGACGTGGTGCACGACCTGCCGGGGGTCGGCGAGAACCTCCAGGACCACCTGGAGGTCTACGTCCAGCACGCCTGCCTGCGGCCGGTGTCGCAGCAGCCGTCGCTGCAGCTGTGGCGGCGGCCCTTCATCGGCGCGAACTGGCTGTTCCTGCGGCGGGGCCCGGGGGCCACGAACCACTTCGAGGCGGGCGGGTTCATCCGCTCCAACGACGACGTGGCCTACCCCAACCTGATGTTCCACTTCCTGCCGCTCGCGGTCCGCTACGACGGCTCGGCCCCGGCCGGGGGGCACGGCTACCAGGTGCACATCGGCCCGATGTACTCCGACGCGCGCGGCTCGGTCCGGATCACCTCGGCCGACCCGAGGGTCAAGCCCGCCCTGCGCTTCAACTACCTGTCCACCGAGCAGGACCGCCGCGAGTGGGTGGAGGCCATCAGGCACGCCAGGAACATCCTGTCCCAGCCCGCCTGGGACGGCCTGAACGGCGGCGAGATCTCCCCCGGCCCCGAGGTCGAGACCGACGAGGACATCCTCAAGTGGGTGGCCAAGGACGCCGAGACCGCACTCCACCCGTCGTGCACCTGCCGGATGGGCACCGACGAGCTGTCCGTCGTCGACCCGGACACCATGCGCGTGCACGGCCTCGACGGGCTGCGCGTCGTGGACGCCTCCGCCATGCCCTACGTCACCAACGGCAACATCTACGCGCCGGTCATGATGCTCGCCGAGAAGTCCGCCGACCTCATCCTGGGCAACACCCCGCTGCCACCGGAGCCCGTGGAGTTCTACCGGGCCACCTAGCCGCGGCGCTCGACCAGGGCCTGGATGCCGTCCAGCACCCGCTGCAGGCCGAACTCGAAGGCGTGCTCGGGACTGTAGGCGGTGTTCAGTGCCTCGCCCGCGGCCTGGCCGACGCGGGTGGCGACCGGCCAGCGCTCGGTGTCGGCGATGCGCGCGAAGAAGGGCGCGTGCGCGGCCCACCACTGCTCGTCGGTCAGGCCCGTCTGGCTCTCGATCTGGGCCGCCTCCACCGCGCCCCTGGCCGTGCCGTGCACGAAGCCGGTGATCAGGGTGATCACCGCGTCCATCTCCACGTCGCTCAGGCCGATGCCGTCCACGGCGCGCAGCTCGTAGTCGTACTTGGCGGTCACGTTGGGGCCGAGCACCGGGCGGCTCGCGGCCACCTGCAGCAGCCAGGGGTGGCGCAGGTAGAGCGCGAAGTTCTCGCGGGCGATCTGCTCCAGGCGGCCCCGCCAGCCGCCGGGGACGTCGTCGGGGCGGGCGGTCTCGCCGTAGACCGTGTCGAGCATGACGTCGAACAGCTCCGGCTTGCCCGGCACGTACGTGTAGAGGGACATCGTCCCGACGCCCAGCCGCTCGGCCACGCGGCGCATGGACAGCGCCTGCAGGCCCTCGGCGTCGGCCACCTCGATCGCGGCGCGCACGATGCGCTCGACGCTCAGCTCCGGCTTTCCCTTGCGGCTGGCCCGCTCGCTGGTGCGCCAGAGGAGGGCGAGGCTGCGGGCGGGGTCGCCCTTTCCCGGGTGTTCGACGGTCACCTTCGTACGGTACACCGTACGGTTGCCTTCGTGAATCGTAGCTTGTACGGTACGGCGTACGATTCGGAAGGAGAGCGCGATGACGGCAGTGCTCGCACGCGGGTTGCGCAAGACATACGGCAGCAAGACCGCCCTGGACGGCCTCGACCTGGACGTGGGCGAGGGCACGGTCTGCGGCCTGCTCGGCCCCAACGGCGCGGGCAAGACCACGGCCGTGCGCATCCTCACCACGCTCCTGCGCCCGTCGGGCGGCCGGGCCGAGGTGGCCGGGCACGACGTGGTGCGCCGGCCGCGCGAGGTGCGCCGCAACATCGGCCTGGTCGGCCAGCACACCGCCGTGGACGAGCTGCTCACCGGCCGGCAGAACCTGGAGCTGTTCGGCCGCCTGCACCACCTGGGCGCGGCGGCGGCACGGGCGCGGGCGGGCGAGCTGCTGGAGCGGTTCGGGCTGCGGCACGACGGCCCGGCCAAGGACTACTCGGGCGGCATGCGCCGGCGGCTCGACCTCGCCGCGAGCCTGATCCTGGCGCCGCCCGTGCTGTTCCTCGACGAGCCGACGACGGGGCTCGACCCGCGCAGCCGCACGGAGATCTGGCGCGCGGTGCGCGAGCTGGTCGCCGGCGGCACGACCGTCCTGCTGACCACGCAATACCTGGAGGAGGCCGACCGGCTCGCCGACCGCATCGCGGTCGTGGACGCGGGCCGGGTGGTGGCCGAGGGCACGCCGGACGAGCTGAAGTCCCGGCTCGGCGGCGACCGGCTGGACGTGGTGATCCACGATCCCGAACGACTGGCGGAGGCCGCGGGGATCGCCGCCCGCGCGGCCGGCGGGCCGGTGGAGTCCGACCCCGACGGCCGCCGCGTGTCCGCGCCCGTGGCCGACCGGGTGAAGGCCCTCACGGAGGTGCCGGCCGCGCTGGCCGCGGCCGGGATCGAGGCCGAGGACATCGCGGTACGGCGGCCGACCCTGGACGAGGTCTTCCTGACCCTGACCGCCGCCGGGACCCCGGCGCACGCCGGAGAGGAGCACGCATGACCACGCTGCGATGGACGCTGGCCGACGGCTGGACCGTCGCCCGGCGCGACCTGATCCACTGGCGCAACCAGCCGATGACCGTGGTCTTCGGGATCGCCTTCCCGATCATGATCACGCTGGCCTTCGGCTACCTGTTCGGCGGCGCCGTACGGGTGCCGCAGGGAGCCGACTACTTCGCCTTCCTCATGCCCGGCATGTACGGCATGACGATGCTCTTCGGCCTGAGCGCCACCATGGTCGCCGTCTCGGCCGACGCCGCCAAGGGCGTCACCGACCGGTTCCGCTCGCTGCCGATGTCGCCCTCGGCCGTGCTCGTCGGCCGGGCCGTCGCCGACCTGCTCCACTCGGCGCTGATCCTCGCCGGCCTGCTGGCCTGCGGGCTCGCCGTGGGGTGGCGGCCGGCCACGGCGGGCGGAGCGCTCGGCGCGGTGGGCCTGCTGCTGCTCCTGCGCTTCTCGCTGCTGTGGGCCGGGATGTACCTGGGGCTGGTGGCGCGCGAGCCGGGCGCGGCGGTGGTCGTCCAGACCCTGGAGTTCCCCGTCGGGTTCCTGTCGAACGCCTTCGTCGCCCCCGGCACCATGCCGGGCTGGCTGGGCGCGATCGCCGAGTGGAACCCGCTGTCGTCCACCGTGGCCGCGGCCCGGCAGCTCTTCGGCAACCCCGGCTGGGGCGGCGGCTCCTGGGTGGCGCAGCACCCGGTGCTCATGGCCGTGGCGTGGCCGCTGGCCATCACCGCCGTGTTCTTCGTCCTGTCGGTCCGCCGCTACCGGCTGCTGGACCGGTAGCCGCGCAGGAGACTCAGTGAACGGCGGCGCGCAGGCGTACGACGTGCTCGACGAGCGTGATCAGCGTCGCCTTGACCGACTCGCGGTTGCGGGCGTCGGTGCGGACGATCGGCGTGTGCGGCGAGAGCGCGAGCGCCTCCCTGACCTCCGGGTCGGAGTGGACGAACTGCCCGTCCCAGCCGTTGATGCCGACGACGAACGGCAGCTTCGCCTCCTCGAAGTAGTCGATCGCGGGGAAGCTGTCGGCCAACCGGCGGGTGTCGACCAGGACCACGGCCCCGATCGCGCCTTTCACCAGGTCGTCCCACATGAACCAGAACCGGTGCTGTCCGGGCGTGCCGAACAGGTAGAGGATCAGGTCACGGTCCAGCGAGAGCCGGCCGAAGTCCATCGCCACGGTCGTGGTCTGCTTGTTGGGGGTCATCCCCAGGTCGTCGATGCCCGCGGACGCGTCGGTCATGACCGCTTCCGTGGTGAGCGGAAGGATCTCGGACACCGCCCCCACGAACGTCGTCTTGCCGACGCCGAAGCCCCCGGCCACGACGATCTTCGTCGAGGTGAGGCCGGGGCTAGAGCCTGCGTAGTCCACTGAGCACCCTTTCGAGCATGTTGAGGTCTGGCTGTCCCTGCTGGAGGCGTGGCTGGTGCAGGCGGACAAGCCCTTCGTCGGACATGTCCGCCACGAGCACCCTCGCCACGCCCAGCGGGACGCGGAGCAGGGCCGAGATCTCGGCGACCGACCGGAACGTCCTGCAGAGCTGCATGATGGCCTCCTGCTCGGGGGTGAGCAGCGCCATCTCGGCGTCCGGGATCGACATCGAGGAGATCAGGGTCTCCATCGCGAGGTGGTACCGCGGCTCGGAACGACCGCCCGTCACCGCATAGGGACGGAACAGGGGCTCTTCTTCCCCGATCCCGTCACTGCCGTACACGGCCCGCTCCCATCAGTTCCATCACATCACCGCGCCCTGGCTGCCTGCAGTTCGGCGCGCAGGGCGGGCGTGAGCGCCTGTCCCGCCCTGTCTACCAGCAGCGTCATCTGATACGCCACCAACCCCATGTCACAATCCGGACCCGCCAGCACGGTCAGCACGGAGCCGTCGCTGATGGCCATGACGATCAGCAGCCCGCGCTGCATCTCGACGACGGTCTGCGTCACCGCGCCGCCCTCGAACACCCGGGAGGCGCCCACGGTCAGGCTCAGCAGGCCCGCGGAGACCGCGGCGAGCTGGTCGGCCCGGTCCGGCGGGAACCCTTCGGAGGCCGCCAGGCTGAGCCCGTCGGCCGAGACGACCACGGCGTGCGCGACTCCGGGCGTGTTGCGGACGAAGTCGGTGATCAGCCAGTCGAAGCGGTGCGCCTCATGGCTCAGCGTAGTCACGCATCCTCCCCGGCGGGACGCTTACTCACTCTGTTCCTCCTGTCGACGTACTTCCTGGCGGCCCCGTCGCACACCCTGCTGGTAGCTGGCCATCCGGCTGCGCATCCGGTCCGCGGAGACCGGAGGCGGCGCGGGGGCCTGCCGCTGCGGCTGCTGCTGCGCCGGCGACGGCTGGGCGGCCGTGCCGGGCACCAGGTTGGCCTTGGGGGTCCGCTTGGGAAGCCCGGCGGCGGTGATGCCGCCGAGGCTGGGCTCGCTGGCCTTGGCCGCCGCCTGCCAACCGGCGTCGGCGGCCGTTCGCCACGATTCCTCCCCAGAGGGTACGGCTTGCGCGGCCGTGGCCTCACCGCCCCCCGTCGTCTCCGACGGGGCCGGGGTTTGCTCGCCCGGCGGGCGCCGGAACCAGGCGGATTCCACCGACGCGAAGATCGGCAGATATTCCTCCTGGTCAGGCTCCATGGGCGACACCTCCACGGACGGGGCGGGGTCGGCCCTGCGCACGTCGTTGGTCGGAAACGCGGGAGGCGGCGGCGTCTGGAACGAACCATTTCCCGATGCGTGGTGAACGCCGTTGACCGGCCGGGAGCCGCCGCTCGGGTACGACGGGTAGGACCCGGAGTCGAAGGAGGCGGGCGGCCGGCCGCGGTAGGAGCCGCCGTCGGTGTCGGCCGTGAAGGCGTTCACGCCCGGCTGGGCGGGGTCGGAGCCGTACGTGCCGAACCCGTGCCTGGGCGTGCCCGGCGTGCTGCCGTGACCGCCGGAACCGGGCTGGGCGGGGCCGCGCGGCACGTCCATCGACTCGAAGCTGCCGAACGACCGGAACGTCCCGTTGGGGACCGAGCCCGCCGGTCCCGCGTGCCGCCCGCCGAACCCCTGACCGGCGGCGGGGGCGGGGGCGGTGCCGCCGCCGAAGGCGGGCCGCTGTGGCAGCGGCTGCTCGCGGCCGTCGGCGATGAGCGCGGGCGGCAGCAGCACCATCGCGATGAGCCCGGCGCCGTCGCCCTTCCTGAGCTGGACCCGGATGCCGTGGCGTAGCGCGAGGCGGCCGACCACGAACAGGCCCATGCGCCGCGACACCGACACGTCCACGACCGGCGGCTCGGCGAGGCGGCGGTTGGCCTCGGCCAGCTCCTCCTCGGTCATGCTGATGCCGGTGTCGCTCACCGACAGCAGGGCGCCGCCGCCCTCGATGGGGCTGCTGGTGACGACGACGGGCGAGTTGCTCGGGGAGAACTGGATGGCGTTCTCGACCAGCTCGGCGACCAGGTGGACGAGGTCGTTGGCGCAGCTGCCGAGCACCGACGTGCCGCGGTGCACCCGCACCTGGACCCGCTCGTAGCCCTCGACCTCCGACAGCGCGGCGCGGACGACGTCGACCAGTTTGGCCGGCTGGCTGCGCCGCCTGGTGGCCTCGTGGCCGGCGAGGACCAGCAGGTTCTCGGAGTTGCGGCGCATGCGGGTGGCGAGGTGGTCGAGCTTGAACAGGTCGGCCAGCCTGGCGCCGTCCTGCTCGCCCTTCTCCAGGCCGTCGATGAGCGAGATCTGCCGCTCGACCAGCGTCTGCGTGCGGCGCGAGAGGTTGACGAACATCGAGCTGATGTTGCCGCGCAGCTCGGCCTCCTCGCCCGCCAGGCGCACGGCCTGCCGGTGTACCTGGTCGAAGGCGCGGGCCACGTCGCCGATCTCGTCGTTGCCCTCGATGGCGATCGGGCGTACCTCGCCGACCTGGGCCTCGCCGTTGACGCGGAGCTGGCGCACCACGTCGGGCAGGCGGAAGCCGGCGATCTCCAGCGCCTCGGTGCGCAGCCGGCGCAGCGGGGTGACCATGGAGCGGGCGATCGTGACGGTGAGGAGCAGGACGAGCAGAAGTAGCGCTACGATCATGACACCGGCGATGATCGCGTTGCGGGTCTCGGAGCTGCGCAGCTCCTGGCTGCGCAGGTTGACCTTGTCGGCGAGGTCCTTCTCGACGCCGTGCAGGACGTCGATCACGATCTGGTTCTGGTCGAACCACTCCTGCCGGCTGGCGCGGGCGGAGATCAGGTTGTCGGTGATGCGCACACCGGGAGCCCGGCCGCTGGCCAGCGTGATCGCGCGGGACTTGGTGAGCTGGACGTTGACGTACTCGGGCTTGGCGGCCAGCGACTTGGAGAGGTCGAGGCCGACCTCGGCGCCGGCCTCGGCGCCGACGGTGCTGATGTCGCTGAGCTGACGGGCGTTGGAGGTGATGAACTGCTCGACCGTCTTGGCGTCCACCTTGGCGGTGTCGTAGCTGGCCTGCAGGAGCTGGACGCGCTGGCGGGAGACCTCCTCCTTGGCCGCGGCGAGCGCGCTGAGCGCGCGGAACTGCCCGACGGTCAGGGAGTCGTCCGACAGCAGGCCGAGCTCGTCGTGCAGGGCGAGGAGGCTGTCGGTCAGGGTGTCGTACTGGGCGGTGTTGGTCTGGCCCTCGGCGCGGATGCGGGGCAGGCGGGCGAGGACGGACTTCGCCCGGTCGGCGGCCCTGACGGCGCGGGGGCCGTAGGAGTCGTCGATGGCGTCGAGGTCGGTGCGCACCTGGGCGGCCAGTCCGTCGACGGCCGCCTTGCGCTGGGTGAGCGGCGTGGCGAGCGTCTTCTTCATCGCGCGGCTGGCCCCGATCCAGCCCGCGGTGTCACGCTCCAGCCCGATCGCCTGCAGCAGGTCGCGGATGTGGCCCGCCTGTTCGGCGGCGGCGGCCGTACGGTCGTAGTCGGCGATGCTCTGCACCGACTCGACCACGCGGGAGCCGCCCAGCACGACGGCGGCCACGGTCGGGACCAGGATGAGCGCCGTGAGGCGCCAGCGCACGCGCCAGTTGCGCAGTCCGAAGCGCGACAGCGACCGTCCGCCGCGCTCACGCGGCGCGGCTGAGCCGCTGACGGAGTTCCCCGTAGTCACTGGTTCCGCTACCCCTCAATCATCCCGTGGTGATGTGCTCCAAAGCCGCCCAAACCATGAAGCCGGACCACAAGGTATCCGAGCAAGTGTCACAACCGGCAATTCGGACACAATCGTTACAGTGGTACCGACAGCCGTTGCTGCCGGTTATCGCAGTGCGGCGAGCACGTGATCGCGGACTTGTGCCCGCTGCGCGTCGTCGCTGAGGGGGCGACCGGCGCGATCAACCACGTAGAAGACGTCCACCGCCTCCGCGCCGAGAGTCTCCACGCGAGCGGCCCGGACGTCAAGACCGCACTCCCCGAACGCCCGTCCGATCCGCCACAGCAGCCCTGGCCTGTCATGGGCCCTGACTTCCACCACGGTGGCCGTCGCGGAGGCGTCGTCGACCAGCGTCACCCGAGGTGGGGCCACGGGCACGCGGGGCGGGCGCACGGCCCGCGTCCGCCGCGCCAGCCGCTGCTCGATGTCAAGACGGCCGGCAAGGACGAGGCGGAGATCGGACTCCAGGGTCGCCGGGTCGGGAGGGGAGCCGTACTCGGGGACCACGGAGAACTCGATCACCGCCGTGGAGCCGGCGGAGGCCGACGAGGCGGAGCGCACGATGAGCCGGTGCGCGGACAGCACGCCGGCCGCGCTCCACAGCAGCCCCACCCGGTCGGGGGCGACGACGGTGACGTTGCCGCCGGCCACGCGGACCGCGCCGCCGCCGTGCCGGGCCAGCGCGGCCTGCTCGGCCGACAGGGTGGGCGGTTTCGGCGGCGGCGAGCCGGACAGCACGGACCGCACCCGGCGGACGAGGTCGGCGACGAGCCCGGCCTTCCAGGAGTTCCAGGCGGCCGGTCCTGTCGCGTTGCCGTCGGCCACGGCGAGCGCGGCCAGCAGGTCGAGCACCTCGCGGCTGCCGACGGTGGCGGCGACCTTCTCGATGGTGACCGGGTCGTCGAGGTCGCGGCGGGTGGCGGTCTCCGGCAGCAGCAGGTGGTGGCGGACGACGGTGGCCAGCGTCTCGACGTCGTGCGGCGGCAGGCCGATGCGGGTGGCGATGTCGCGCACGACGACCTCGCCGGTCGCCGAGTGGTCGCCGGGCCAGCCCTTGCCGACGTCGTGCAGGAGCGCCGCGATCAGCAGGAGGTCGGGGCGGGAGACCTCGCGGGTGTGGCCGGCGGCGTTGGCGGCGGCCTCGATGAGGTGCCGGTCGACGGTGAAACGGTGGATCGGGTTGCGCTGCGGGCGGTGGCGTACGCGCTCCCAGTCAGGGAGCAACTTGACAATGATCCCGGCCTGGTCCAGCTCCTCCCAGACGGGCACGGCGGCGCGGCCCGCGCCGAGGATCGACACCAGCGCGTCGCGGGCCTCCTCGGGCCACGGCACCGGCATGGGAGGCGACTGAGCTGCGAGGACGGACACCGTGGCGGGCGCCATCGGCAGCCCGGAGTCGGCCGCGGCGGCGGCCGCGCGCAGCACGAGGACGGGGTCCGTACGGGGGTTGACGCCCCTCGCGAGCACCACCTCGCCGCCGTGCTCGACCACGCCGTCGGCGAGCGGGCGGCGGCCGCGCGGGGCCGGCCCTGACAGGAGTCTGTCAACCGTGCGCCAGGTCGCGTCGAAGGCGTGGGAGACGGTGCGGCCGGCCTCGGCGAGGCGGCGCATGAGCGCCTCGGCGTCGAGCAGGCCGAGCAGCCCCGCCACGGCGTCCTGCTCCTGCAGGACCAGCCGGTCGGTGCCGCGGGCGGTGACGACGTGCAGCGCGTGCCGGACGTCGAGGATGAACTCGTGGGCCTCGCGGGCCCGGGGGCCGGGCGCGGAGGCGACCCAGGCCGCCGCCACGGCCTGCATGGCCTGGACGTCGCGGAGCCCGCCGCGGCCGTCCTTGAGGTCGGGTTCGAGCAGGAAGGCCAGCTCGCCGCTGACCTGGGCGCGCTGGTCGGCGGACTCCCGCAGCTCGCCGAGCCGGCGCCGGGAGTCGGCCCGCCACTCGGCGAGCACCGCCTCCCTGGCCTTCCTCGTCAGCTCGGGATCGCCCGCGACGTGGCGGGCCTGGATGAGGCCGAGCACGGCCTTGAGGTCCTGGCGGGCGACCGACACGGCCTCCTCGACCGTGCGGACCGAGTGGTCGAGACCGACCGAGGAGTCCCAGATCGGGTACCAGATCCGGTCGGCGATCCTGGCGACGTCCGGGCGGCCGTTGTGGAGCAGGACCAGGTCGAGGTCGCTCCCGGGTGCCGGTTCGCCCCTTCCCAGGCTGCCGACGGCGACCAGTGAGACGTGGTCGCCGTCGCTCGCCGTGCGGAAGAGATCCTTGAGCCAGCGGTCGGTGTCCGCGGTCCGCTCCTTGCGGGCCGCGGCGAACGAACGGGCCTCTCCCCTCACCTCAGTGCCCCCTCACCTCAGTGTCCTGCCTGCCGGGCGCCGCCCGGCGAACCCTGTGTCCCGCTCCGACGCCGTTGTCGGAGCTGCGCCGGAACATCACAGGGCCTCCGGGCCCCTCTCTCCCGTGCGTACGCGGATCACGGTGTCCACGGGCACGGACCAGACCTTCCCGTCGCCGATCTTGCCGGTGTGGGCGGCCTTCACGATGACGTCGATCACGTCCTCGGCGTCGTCCTCCTCCGCGAGGACCTCCAGGCGCACCTTGGGCACCAGGTCGACCTGGTACTCGGCGCCGCGGTAGACCTCGGTGTGGCCGCGCTGGCGGCCGTAGCCGCTGGCCTCGCTGACCGTCATCCCCTTGACGCCGAACTGCTCCAGGGCGGCCTTGACGTCGTCGAGTTTGAAGGGCTTGATGATCGCGGTGATGAGCCTCATGCGTCCACCTTCTTGGGAGCGGGAGCCGTGGGACCGTTGGAGGAGGCCACGCCCGAGGCGTAGACCGTGCCGAGGTCGTACCCGGTCTCGGCGTGCGTGGTGACGTCGATGCCGGTGACCTCGTTCTCGGCGGGCACCCGGAAGCCCACCGTCTTGTCAATGATCTTGCCGATGATCCACGTGATGACGAAGGAGTAGCCGCCGACCGCGATCGGGCCGAGCACCTGCAGGCCGAGCTGGCCGAAGCCGCCGCCGTAGAACAGGCCCTCGCTCTGCTGGTCGAGGAAGGGGTAGGCGGCCAGGAAGCCGAGCGCGACGGCGCCGATGACGCCGCCCACCAGGTGGACGCCGACCACGTCGAGCGAGTCGTCGTAGCCGAGTTTGTACTTCAGGCCGACGGCGAAGGCGCAGATCGCGCCGGCCAGCAGGCCGATGACCATCGCGGCCCACGGGTCCACGAAACCACAGGCCGGGGTGATGGCGACCAGGCCGGCGACCGCGCCGGAGGCGACGCCGAGGCTGGTGGCGTGTCCGTCGCGCAGCTTCTCGACCACGAGCCAGGCGCCGGCCGCGACCGCGGTGGCGACCTGCGTGTTGATGAAGGCCAGGGCGGCGGTGCCGTCGACGGCCAGCTCGGAGCCGGCGTTGAAGCCGAACCAGCCGAACCACAGCAGGCCCGCGCCGAGCAGGACCAGGGTGAGGTTGTGCGGCCGCATCGGCTCCTTGCGCCAGCCCTGCCGCTTGCCGATCACGAGGGCCAGGGCGAGGGCCGCCGCGCCGGCGTTGATGTGGACGACCGTGCCGCCCGCGAAGTCCTCGATGCCCATGGTGTTGAGCCAGCCGGTGCCCCAGACCCAGTGCGCCACCGGGAAGTACACCACCGTGGCCCACACGACGGTGAAGAGGATCCACGCGCCGAACTTCGCCCGGTCCGCGATCGCGCCGCTGATCAGGGCGACGGTGATGATGGCGAACGTCATCTGGAAGGCGGAGAAGATGAGACTCGGCATGCCGGTGCCGTCGTCCTTGGTGGCGGTGTCCACCAGGCTCTGCAGACCCAGTGCGTCGAATCCGCCGACGAAGTTGTTGAGTGCCGAGCTGGGGTTGTCGGTGAACGCGAGCGAGTGACCGAACAGCATCCAGGTGATGGACACGGTGATGATGGCGCCGAACGACATCATCATCATGTTCAGGACGCTCTTGGCCCTGGTCATGCCGCCGTAGAAGAACGCGAGGCCGGGAGTCATCAGCAACACCATGGCGGTGGCGACGAGCATCCAGGCAGTAGTGCCGCCGTCGATCTTCACGAAGCGACCCCTCCTTACGTGTGACGTGTGGCCACAGCGTGTTCGCCCGGGGTTTCGTGCCACGACCAGGTGTGTTTCACATCTGTGAAACTCGCCACACAGGTGTTTCCGCCGCGTTTCGGACGGCTCACCTGTCCGAAAAGGGAAATGCGCTATCGGCGGCGCGCGGCGTTCAGCCGAGCCGTACGGGGTCGCCCTTCCTGATCCGGCCGGGGTGCGCCACGCGGGCGTACACGCCGGCGCAGGGCTGCGGGCCGGTGCCGAACACCGGCACCCGGTTGTGCCTGGCGACGGTGCGCAGCGCGTCGGGGTCGCGTTCCAGCGGGCCGTGCGCCAGCGTGGGCACGGCGCAGCGCGGGCTGGCGACGATGACCTCCAGCACCACGTCGGCGCCGACGCGCAGCCGCCGGCCCACCCAGTCGTTCTCGGGGAAGCCCTCTCCCTCGGTCGCGATGACGAGGTTGGGCCGGTAACGGGCGGCCTCGACCCGTGCGCGCGGGCCGAGCGCGCCGATCCTGTCCAGAGCGGCGGTCGTGATCAGGTGGATCGGCGCGAAGTCGAAGAACGTGCCGGGGGGCGCGCCCGCGCCGAGCGTGCCCACCGTGTACGGCACCTCCGCCTCGATGCCCTCGGCCAGCACCCGCTCGGGCACCGACCGCTCCAGCTCGGCGCCCTCCGGCGGCACGTCGATCAGCCGCACCTCGCGCCCGAGCAGCCGCGACAGCTCCTCGTCACCGGGCACCGCCGCGCCGTCCAGGGTGAGCAGGTCCCGCCAGATCCGGGGGTTCTTGGCGCTGGCGATCTTGCCGGTGGCGACGTCGAGCACCGCCCGCGCGCGGTCGCCCGCCAGGCCGCGCTCGTCCACCTCGCTCTCCGCGAGCTCCTCGCCGAGCAGCGATTTGACCGGATAGCGATGCAGTGTCTGGATGTGCACGCGGCCCAGCCTATGGCCCGGTCCCTCCAGGAAGCCGGGCCGTCAGCGGGTCACGCGGCGGCGGTCGCCATCTTGCGCAGGCGGGCCAGGGCGTCGCGCTCGATGCGGCGGGCGCGGTCACGGCCGATGCCGTAACGCTCCCCCACCTCGGTCAGCGTGTGCTCGCGGCCGTCGACCAGCCCGTAACGCCAGCGCAGCATCTCGCTCGTCGGCCCCTCCAGCCCGGTGAGCCACTGGTCGAGCCGCTCGCGCTCCAGGATGTCGATGGCCTGCTGCTCGGGGTCGGCCCAGGTCTCGTCGGCGATCATGTCGCCCAGCTCGGTCTCGTCCTCGTCGCCGACGCCGAGCTGCAGCGACACCGGGTCGGAGGCCCAGCGGCGCAGCTCGCGCACCCGCTCGATCGGCAGCTCGAGGATGTCGGCGAGGTCGTCGTCGGTCGGCTCGGTGTCGAACTCGGCGAGCATGTCACGCCGCACCCGCATGAGCCGGGTCATCTGCTCCCCCGCGTGCGTGGGCAGCCGCACCGGCCGCGCCTGCTCGTGGATGGCCCGCCCCACCGACTGCCGGATCCACCACGTGGCGTAGGTGGAGAACTTGTAGCCCCGCCGGTAGTCGAACTTCTCCACCGCCCGCACCAGGCCCAGATTGCCCTCCTGGACGAGGTCGATCAGCGGCATCCCCCGGCCGGAGTACTTCCGCGCCACCGCCACCACCAGGCGCAGGTTGGCCTGGATGAACTCGTCCTTGGCGCGCCGGCCCGAGATGGCCAGGCGCTCCAGCTCCTCGTCCGCCGCGTCCCCGATGCGCGGCTCCGAGCCCCCGCTGTCCAGCAGGTGCTCCGCGAACAGTCCCGCCTCGATCCGCTTGGCGAGCTCCACCTCTTCCTCCGCGGTGAGCAGCGGGACGCGGCCGATCTCGGCCAGGTACGTCCCCAGCAGATCGCGGTCCGCGACGTGCTGCTCCTGCGTGCGACTCCCCGTAGGCCTTGCCATCCCCTGGCACCTCGTTCCGCAGCTGCGTCCTATACCCGGCCAACGAGCGGCACGGGGCAAAGATTCCCTAAAGCACTACGACCGAGGGAGGGTTCTGGATGTCCTCCTGAAGGAGGAGGCCACCCTGGAAGACCTGATGGACGAGGGGGACGCCGGGACGGTAGGCCAGGTGGACGTAGGACGGGGCGTCGAGCACGACCAGGTCGGCGCGGGCGCCGGGACGCAACCAGCCTACGTCCGTACGGCGCAGCGCGCGGGCCCCGCCGTACGTGGCCGCCCGGATCGCCTCCAGCGGCGTCATCCGCATCTCGCGCACCGCGAGCGCCACGCAGAACGCCATCGACGAGGTGTACGACGACCCCGGGTTGCAGTCGGTGGCGAGCGCCACGGTGACCCCGGCGTCGAGCAGCCGGCGCGCGTCCGGGTACGGCGAGCGCGTCGAGAACTCCGCCCCCGGCAGCAGCGTCGCCACCGTCCCCGAGCCGGCGAGCGCGTCCACGTCGGCCGCCGTGAGATGCGTGCAATGGTCGGCCGAGGCCGCGCCCAGCTCGCAGGCGATGCGCACCCCCGGCCCCTCGCCGAGCTGGTTGGCGTGCACCCGCACGCCGAGCCCGGCCCTGAGCCCGGCGGTCAGGATCTCCCGCGTCTGGTCGCCGTCGAAGGCCCCACGCTCGCAGAAGACGTCCACCCACCGCGCGAACGGCGCGCACGCCGTCAGCATCTCCCCGGCCACCAGCCGTACGTAGTCGTCGGCGTCCACGCCCTCGGGCACGACGTGCGCGCCGAGGAAGGTGGTCTCGTCGGTGAGCGCGGTGGCGAGCTCCAGGGAGCGGCGCTCGTCCTCGACCGTCAGGCCGTAGCCGCTCTTGATCTCGACCGTGGTGGTGCCCTGCCTGGCCATCTCGCGGACCAGCGCGAGGGCGTGCGTGGCCAGCTCGGCGTCGCCGGCGCGGCGGGTGGCGGCGACGGTGGTCCTGATGCCGCCGCCGGTGTACGGCTCGCCGGACATGCGGGCCTGGAACTCGGCCGTGCGGTCGCCGGCGAAGATCAGGTGGGCGTGGGAGTCGACGAAGCCGGGGATGACGGCGCGGCCGGCCACGTCCACGCGCTCGTCGGCGCCTCCCGGGGCCTCGGCCGCCGGGCCCAGCCAGGCGACCACGCCGTCCTCGGCGAGCAGCGCCGCGTCCTGGATCTCCTCGCGTCCGGGGTCGCCGGTGTAGAGCAGCCCGATCCCGTCGAACAGGGTCGAGGTCATGGCAGGGCTCCGATTCTCAATGGGTCGGTTGTGATCAGCGCAGGGCTTTGATGGCCTCGGACAGCAGCGCGCCGGCGTCGCCGAGCACGTGCCGCCCCTCGGTGACCACCCGCCACCCGCCGGAGACGACGGAGTGCACGTCGGCGGCCGTGGCCGCGAACACCACGGCCTCCAGCCCGGCCGCGCCCGCCGTGCGCACGCTGTCGAGGCGTACGGACACGAGGTCGGCCCAGGCCCCCGGGACGAGCAGGCCCGCGTCGGGGAAGCCGAGCGAGATGTGGCCCGCGCAGGTCGCGGCGGACAGCAGGTCGGTGGCGCTCCAATGGCCGCGCCGGCCGCTGGCGAGGCGCTGGTCCAGCTCGACCGCCCTGGCCTCCTCGAACAGGTCGACGACGGCGTGGCTGTCGGAGCCGAGCGTGATCGCCGCGCCCCGGTCGGCGAGCTCGCGGGCCGGCCCGATGCCGTCGGCGAGGTCGCGCTCGGTCGTGGGGCACATGCACACCGCCGTGCCCGACTGGGCGAGCAGCTCCACGTCCACGTCGGTGAGGTGGGTGGCGTGCACGGCGGTCGAGCGCGGCCCGAGGACGCCGTGCTCGTGCAGCAGGCTGACCGGGGTCGCGGCGTACATCTCGACGCAGGCCGCGTTCTCGGCCCGCTGCTCGGAGACGTGCGCGTGCAGCGGCGCGGCGTGATGGCGGGAGAACTCGGCGACGTGCGGCATCTGCTCGGGCGGCACCGCGCGGACCGAGTGCACGGCCGCACCGATCTCCACGTCGGGCTGCCCCTCGTAGGCGGCGGCGAGCGCGTCCGCGCGGGCCGCCCAGCGCTCGGCGTCGCCGTCGCCGAAGCGGACCTGCGGGCCCGACAGCGGAGCGCCGATGCCGCCGGTCAGGTAGCAGGTGTCGAGCAGCGCCACGCGCAGCCCGGCCGCGCGGGCGGCCTCGACGAGGGCGTGGCCCATCGCGTTGGGGTCGTCGTACGGCGTGCCGTCCGGCCCGTGGTGCAGGTAGTGGAACTCGCCCACGCATGTCACCCCAGCCAGCGCCATCTCGGCGTAGACGGCGGTGGCGAGGCGCAGGTAGGAGTCGGGGTCGAGGCGGGCGGCCACCTCGTACATGCGCTCGCGCCAGGTCCAGAAGTCGCCCTTGCCCTCCTGGGCGACGCCGCGCAGCGCCCGGTGGAAGGCGTGGGAGTGCGCGTTGGCCAGGCCGGGGACGGTGAGCCCGGCCAGCCGCTCGGCCCCGGGCGGCGGCGGGCCCTGGCCGATCCTGGTGATGCGGTCGCCCTCGACGACGACGAGCACGCTTTCGGCGACGCCGTCGGGCAGCCATGCCTGCTCGCACCAGTACGTCAGCGACACAGATCCTCCAGCACGTCCGCCAGCGCCACCACTCCCGCCTCGCAGTCTGCCTGCTCGGCATGCTCCTCCGGGCTGTGGGACACGCCGGTGGGATTGCGGACGAACAACATCCCGGCCGGCACCCCCGCCGCCGCCAGGATGCCCGCGTCGTGGCCGGCCCCCGTGGGCAGGACGGGCGCGGGCGTGCCGCCGCCGGCCACCCGGGCCAGGCGGTCCCTGAGCGCCGGGTCGAAGCCGACGACCGGCGTCCAGGACTCCTCGCTCACCTCGTGGCCCTCGGCCAGCTCCGCCACCAGGGCGCGGACGTCGTCCTCGGCCGCGCCGCGGGCGTCCAGCCAGGCGGCGACGTGGCCGGGGACGGCGTTGGCGTTGCCGGGACGGACGCGTACCTTGCCGACCGTCGCCACCACCCCCCGCCGCTCGGCGGCCTCGCGGGCGGCCAGCACCATGCGGGCGAACGGCAGCATCGGGTCGTCGCGGTCGGCGAGCCTCGTGGTGCCCGCGTGGTCGGCCCGGCCGCGGAAGTCGAAGCGCCAGCGCCCGTGCGGCCAGATGGCGGCGGCCACGCCCACCGGGCGTTCCCGGGCGACCAGGCCGCGGCCCTGCTCGACGTGGAGCTCCACGAACGCGCCGACGCCGGCCAGCGTCTCGTCGTCGCGCCCGACCGACTCCGGCCTGCGCCCCGCCCTGGTCAGGACGTCGGCGAGGGTGTCGCCGTCGTCGTCGGTGAGCGCGAGCGCCCGTTCCGGCCTGATCGCACCGGTGAGCAGCCGCGACCCCATGCACGGCACGCCGAACCTGGCGCCCTCCTCGTCGGTGAAGCAGACCACGCCGAGCGGCCTCGCAGGGACGCCGCGCTCTTTCCACAGGCCGCGCTCTTTCAGCAGGTCGAGGGCGGCGAAGGCGGAGACGATCCCGAGCGGGCCGTCGTACGCGCCGCCCTGGCGCACCGAGTCGAGGTGGCTGCCGGTCACGACGCCGGGGCTCCGCGACGGGTCGCCCCACCAGGCCCACAGGTTGCCGTTGCGG
This sequence comes from Nonomuraea sp. LP-02, assembly GCF_036289125.1. NCBI lineage: Bacteria > Bacillati > Actinomycetota > Actinomycetes > Streptosporangiales > Streptosporangiaceae > Nonomuraea > Nonomuraea sp. LP-02. Next base: position 4,638,828 of record NZ_JAXCLK010000001.1, read on the forward strand.
TCCTCCCGCAGGTCGAGGCCGCGCCGGGCGGCCTCACCCGCGAACCACTCCCGGAGCTCCATGTCCGCCGGCGACCAGGCGTCCCTGACGTAGCCGCCGGTCGCCGCGTCTCGTCCTATGTGCGTGAGTGGTTCGAGCATGGACCCACTGTAGTGAATGGATCCATTCAGTTGACCGGGCCGGCGGCGGGACGCAGCGTCAGCTCGGTGAGATGGGCGTCCGGCCCGGCGTTGACCGCGGCCAGCACGGCGCGGGCGACGCTCTCGGCGGTCAGGTATTTGTCGGCCTCGAACGGGCCGCCCTCGTACGCGCGGACCTGGTGCTGCATGTCGGTGGCGATGCGGCCCGGGTAGACGGTCGTGACCCGCACGTCGCGCTCCTCCTGCCGCAGCGCGTCGGCGAACGCCTTCAGCGCGAACTTGCTGGCCGCGTACGCCGCCCAGTGCGGGTTCGCGCGCTGGCCCGCGCCGGAGTTGACGCACACCACCTGCCCCTTGGCGCGCCGCAGCGCGGGCAGCAGCAGGCGGGTCAGCTCGGCGACGGCGACGACGTTGACCTCGAACATCTCCCGCCAGACGGCGGCCGGCTGCTCGGCGATCAGGCCCATGCGGGTGATCGCGGCGCTGTGCACGAGCAGGTCCAGCCGCTCGACGCCGGCGACGTCGGCCTCGGTGACCCCGGTCAGCTCCACCGGCCACGGCCGCGCGTCGGGCAGCTCCGCCGCCACGGCGGCCAGCGCGCTCTCGTCCCGGCCGCCCAGGATGACGTGGTGAGTGGGCCCGAGAGCCCTGGCGACGGCCGCGCCGACACCTCGGGAAGCGCCGGTGACCAGCGCCGTCGGTCGTTCAGTCATGCAGATCAGCATATTGACCCACCCGCCCGCCGACGCGCTCCCCGCTGCGGCCGGCGGCGGGTCAGCCGGTGAGGTGGCCGTCGTTGCCCGCGACGGGCGGCGGCGGGTCGCCGGGCAGGAACGTGCCGGTCTCGTCGGTCATGCGTTCGTACTCCTCCAGGCGGGCCCTGGTGCGCAGCGGCGCCGCGTCGGCCATGGCCTCCACCAGGGCCATCGCCAGCAGCAGCGGGGCCGCGTGCGAGTCGAACACGAGCCGGTCGCCGACGGGCGCGTCCAGCACCACCTCGGCGGGGAAGCCGGGCTTGTCGGTGATCGCGGCCACCCGGTAGCCGAGCTTCTCGGCGTATTCGAGGGCCTGCACGGCCTCGCGCGGATAGCGCGGCAGCACCACGGCCACCAGCCATTCCGCTCCCGCCCTGCGGCAGGCGTGCAGGCCGTCGGCCAGCTCGGTGCCGCCGTGGGTGAGCAGGCGTACGTCGGGGTGGATGCGGCGGGCGTAGTCGGCGAAGGTGGTGGCCAGGCCGCACGAGACGCGCAGCCCCACCACCGGCAGCGGCTCGGTGGCGGCCAGCTGCTCGCCCAGCTCCTTCAGCGGGAACGCGCTCAGGCGCTCGCGTACGACGGCGAGGTTGCGGATCTCGACGTCGATCGCGCCCCGGAGCAGGCTCTCCTGCGGCTCCCCCGTGCCGGTGCTGCCCAGCACGAGCGGGCGCAGCGCCTGGCGCAGCTCCGGGTAGCCGCCGAAGCCGAGGACCATGGCGAACCTGGTGACCGACGGCTGGCTGACGCCGGCCCGTTCGGCCAGCTCGACGCTGGACAGAAAGATGGCCTCGTCGAGGTTCTCGCTGAGGTAGTGGGCGATCCTGCGCTGCACCGGGGACAGCCTGCGGCCGTTGAGCAACACGTCGAGTCCGCCGAGATATCCGTCCGCCACGCCTCCTCCAACGTCTCCCGCCCCTCGTTCTCATCCCTCAAGGAGGCCCGGGTCAGGACTCGCGCATGGGGATGCGGACGCCGCGGGTGTCGGCGATCTCGGCGGCGCGGTCGTAGCCGGCGTCCACGTGCCGCATCACCCCCGTGCCCGGGTCGTTGGTGAGGACGCGGGTCAGCTTCTCCCGCCCCAGGGCCGTGCCGTCGGCCACCGTCACCTGACCGGAGTGGATGGAGCGCCCGATGCCGACGCCGCCCCCGTGGTGGATGGACACCCATGCGGCCCCGGAGGCGGTGTTGAGCAGGGCGTTGAGCAGCGGCCAGTCGGCGATCGCGTCGGAGCCGTCGGCCATCGCCTCGGTCTCCCGGTAGGGGGAGGCCACCGACCCGCTGTCCAGGTGGTCGCGTCCGATGACGATCGGCGCCTGCAGCTCGCCCGACGCCACCATGTCGTTGAAGCGCTCGCCCGCGAGGTTGCGCTCGCCGTAGCCGAGCCAGCAGATGCGGGCCGGCAGCCCCTGGAAGCGCACCTTCTCCCCGGCCGTGCGGATCCACCTGGCGAGCGGCTCGTTGTCGGGGAACAGCTCCAGGATCGCCCGGTCGGTGGCGGCGATGTCGGCCGGCTCGCCGCTCAGCGCCGCCCACCGGAACGGGCCCTTGCCCTCGCAGAACAGCGGCCTGATGTAGGCGGGCACGAACCCGGGGAAGTCGAAGGCCCGCTCGTAGCCGGCCAGCCGCGCCTCGCCCCTGATGGAGTTGCCGTAGTCGAAGACCTCGGCCCCCGCGTCCTTGAAGCCGACCATGGCGGCCACGTGGCGGGCCATCGACGCGCGCGCCCGCTCGGTGAAGCCGGCCGGGTCCTTGTCGCGTTCGTCGGCCATGTCCTCGAAGGCGACGCCGGCCGGAAGGTACATGAGCGGGTCGTGCGCCGAGGTCTGGTCGGTGACGATGTCGATCTCGGCGCCGCGGGCCAGCACCTCGGGCAGGACGTCGGCGGCGTTGCCGACCAGCCCGATGGACAGCGGCCGGCGGGCGGCCCGCGCCTCCTCGGCCAGGCGCAGCGCCTCGTCCAGGGTGGCGGCCTCGACGTCGAGGTAGCGGTGCTCGATGCGGCGGGCGACGGAGCGCGGGTCGCAGTCGACGCAGATGGCGACGCCGCCGTTCATGGTGACCGCGAGCGGCTGCGCGCCGCCCATGCCGCCGAGGCCCGCGGTGAGCGTGACGGTGCCGGCCAGGGAGCCGCCGAAGCGCTTGGCGGCGACCGCGGCGAACGTCTCGTACGTGCCCTGGAGGATGCCCTGCGTGCCGATGTAGATCCACGACCCGGCGGTCATCTGCCCGTACATGGTGAGCCCGGCCGCCTCCAGGCGGCGGAACTCCTCCCAGTTCGCCCAGTCGGGCACCAGGTTGGAGTTGGCGATGAGCACCCGGGGCGCCCACTCGTGGGTGCGGAAGACGCCGACGGGCCGCCCCGACTGCACGAGCAGGGTCTCGTCGCCCTCCAGCGTGGTGAGCGTCCTGACCAGCGCGTCGTACGACGCCCAGTCACGCGCCGCCCGTCCGGAGCCGCCGTAGACGACGAGCTGCTCCGGATGCTCGGCGACCTCGGGATCGAGGTTGTTCTGGAGCATCCGGAGCGCCGCCTCCTGCGGCCAGCCCTTGGCGGTGATCGTCGTGCCTCGCGGCGCGCGCACGCTGCGGCCCATCGTGACCCTCCTGAATGAACACATTCATCTTTGTCACCCGCAGACTACAACGCACCGGCGCGCCTCACCTCACGAGGAACTGGGTGGCCGCCAGCTCCCGGTAGAGGTCGTCCTCCCCGACCAGCTCGGCGTGCGTGCCGACGGCCCGTACGCCGCCCGCCTCCATCACCACGATCCGGTCGGCGCCCGTGACCGTGGAGAGCCGGTGGGCGATGACCAGCACGGTCGTCTCCCTCGCGACCTCGGCGATGACCTCGCGCAGCCGCAGCTCGTTGACCGCGTCGAGCTGCGAGGTGGCCTCGTCGAGCAGCAGCAGCCGGGGCCTGCGCAGCAGCGCGCGGGCGATGGCGACGCGCTGGCGCTCGCCGCCGGACAGCAGCACGCCGCGGTGCCCGACCGGCGTCTCCAGGCCCTCGGGAAGGCGGGACACCAGGTCGTCGAGGCGAGTGCGGGCGATCGCGCGGGCCAGCTCGTCCTCGGTGACGTCCTGGGCGGCGAAGAGCAGGTTCTCGCGGAGGGTGCCGGCGAGCACGGGGGCGTCCTGCTCGACGTAGCCGAGTGCGGCCCGCAGCTCGCCGAGCGGCCAGTCGCGGATGTCCCTGCCGCCCACGGTGATCGTGCCGCCCTGGTGCTCGTAGAAGCGCTCGATGAGGCCGAACACGGTGGACTTGCCCGCTCCCGACGGCCCGACCAGCGCGGTCAGCCCGCCGGGCGGCACCTCGAAGGTGACCCCGTCGTGGACGAGCGGGCGGTCCTCGCCGTAGCGGAACACCACGTCCTGGAAGGTGACGCCGACCGGCTCGCGGCCGTCGCCGGTCCGCTCGGCGGGCTCGGCGGGCTCGGCCGGCAGCCCCTCGATCTCCTTGATCCGCTGCAGCGCGGCCAGGCCCTGCTGGAGCTGTACGCCGCCCTGGACGAGCTGCCCGATCGGCGAGACCAGGTAGAACAGGTACAGCAGGAACGCGATCAGCGACGAGACCTCCAGCGCCCCCGAGGAGACCCTGGCCCCGCCGACCCCCAGCACGGCGAGGAAGGCGATCTGCATCGACACCCAGGTCGCGACCCCGGCGAGCGAGGTCCAGACGGCGACCTGCAGCCCCCGGTCGCGGGCCCGGGTGGCGGCCTCGCCGACCTCGGCGATCTCCCGGTCCTCCGCGCCGCTCGCCTTGACCGTCCGGTACGCCTGCAGCGCCCGGTCCAGCACGGACCCCATCTCGCCCACGGCCTCCTGGGCCTGCGCCTGGGCCCGCTGGATGCGCGGCATGATCAGCGCCACGAGCCCGCCGACGACCACGATGACGCCGAGCGTGACGAGCAGCAGCACGCCGTCCATGGTCGCCATCATGACGATGGCCCCGATCAGCATGAACACCGCGCCGATGGACTCGACGATGCCGTTGGTGAGCACCGCGCGCAGCAGCGTGGTGTCACCGGTCACCCGTGAGAGCAGGTCGCCGGGCTTGAGCCGGTCGACGTCGGCGACCTTGAGCCGGAGCATCCGGTCCACGAGCTTGCGGCGGGCGCCGAGCACGATGCCCTCGCCGGTGCGCTCCATCAGGTAGCTGCCGCTCGCCGAGACGACCGCGCCGACCAGCACCGCGGCGGTCAGCCCCAGCAGCGGCCCGGCCATCGAGCCGTTCGAGCCGAAGGCGTCCACGACGTACTTGGCCAGCAGCGGCATCGCGAGCCCCGCGATCGAGCCGATCAGTCCCAGGAGCCCGCCGAGGAACAGGATCCTCCGGTACGGGCGGACGTAGGCCACTAACTCCTTGAGCACGGCATCCCCCTCCATGAAATTTCCACTTTGCGCAACGAACGAAGCGGCGCGATCCGCACCGCCCCGACAGGGTCAACCTAAATTGACGACCTAAGTATGTCAACTTAGGTTGACTTCTCCTCCTTGAGGAGGAGAAGGAACTCGCGACATCCGCGCGCGTCCGGCGGACGAATAGGCCGTCGAGGAACCCGGCCGGACCTCGCAGCACCGAACCAGCAACCGGAACCAGCAACCGGTCCAGCACCGGAACAGCACCTGCGAAAGGACCACCATGGAGCTCCGGATCACCCGGCGCGCTCTGGTCGGACTCGGCCTCGCCGCAGCGGTCGCCGCGTCGTCGATGGCCGCGCTCCGCACCGACCCCGGCACCGCCTCCTCGCACCGGGAGGCCCCGAAGATCCTGGGGATGCCCCAGGTCGACAACACCGACGTGTACGCGTTCGTCAGCCCCGACAAACCGGGCACCGTGACGCTGCTGGCCAACTGGATCCCGTTCCAGGAGCCCCACGGCGGCCCGAACTTCTACCCCTGGGACACCGGCGCCCGCTACAACATCAAGATCGACAACGACGGCGACGCCAGGACCGACATCACCTACCAGTGGACGTTCCGCGACGAGGACAGACGCGGCAACGACACCTTCCTCGCCAACAAGGGCCCCGTCACCTCGCTGAACGACCCGGACCTGCTCTACCGCCAGCGCTACACGCTGAAGCGCGTCACGCCCCACGGCACCAGGACCCTGGTCTCGAACGGCATCGCCGCGCCCAGTAACCTCGGCCCCGCCTCGATGCCCGACTACGGCGCCCTGCGCGCCCAGTCCATCACCGGCGTGCCGGGCGGCGGTCGGACGTTCGCCGGCCAGTCGGACGAGGCGTTCTTCCTCGACCTGCGCGTGTTCGACTTCCTCTACGGCGGCGACCTGTCGGAGGTCGGCCAGGACACCACCCGCGGCTACAACGTCAACACGATCGGCCTCCAGGTCCCGCAGAAGGACCTGGCGCTCAAGGGCGACCCCGAGCGCAACCCGGTCATCGGCGTCTGCTCGACCACCGACAAGTTCAACGGCCACAAGTACGTGCAGGTCTCGCGCCTGTGCAACCCGCTGGTCAACGAGGTCGTCGCGCCCGCCGGACTCAAGGACGCCTACAACGCCCTCGACCCGTCCGGCGACGCCGACGTGGCCCCGCTGGTCAAGCGGGTCAACGACCCGGAGGTGGCCCGGCTGCTCCAGGCCGTCTACGGCATCAAGGCCCCCGCCACCCCGCGCGACGACCTGTTCCAGATCTTCCTGACGGGCGTCGCCAAACGGACCGGCCCGATCAAGGCCGACCTGAACTCGCAGGCCCTGAACAAGGACGCGGGCAAGCTGCGGCCGTCCGAGATGCTGCGGCTCAACATGTCGATCCCGCCGGCCAAGGACCCGAACCGGCTCGGCGTGCTCGGCGGCGACCTCCAAGGCTTCCCGAACGGCCGCCGGCTCATCGACGACGTCGTCGACATCGAGCTGCAGGCCGTGGCGGGCGCCGCGCTGAGCGGCAAGCTCGTGCCCGGCCTGACGGACAAGGTGGACAGGAACGACAAGCCGTCGCTGCAGACGTTCCCGTACATCCCGCTGCCTTCCAACGTGGCCGTCAACCAGCGATGAGTCCCCGACCGGCCGGCCCCCTCCCCGAGCCGGCCGGTCGGCCCGCACTGTCCGTTCAGGAGCTCCCGTCATGCGCTCTTCTGTGTTCTTCGCCGGTCTCGTCCTCCTCGGGGCGATGATCTTCACGATCGCCTCCTTCTCCGCGGCCCCCGCCGCCGCGCCGCCCGCGACGGCGGCCGCGCAACCACTCGAAACCCTCCAGGAACGGCTGAAGCGCCTCCCCCGCGACCACCGGGGCTGGGCCGAGCTCGCCTCCCAGTACGTCGACCAGGCCCGCGTCACCGGCGATCCCTCGTACTACGTCAAGGCGGAGGGCGCCGCCCGCACCGCCGCCGAGCTGGCCCCGGACGACGACGCCGTGCTCACCGCGCGCGCCGCCCTCGCCGCGGGCCGGCACGAGTTCGCCGAGGCGGCGCGGCTGGCGGGGCGGGCGGTCGCGGCGAACCCGTACAGCGCGGCGGCCCACGGCGTGCTCGCCGACGCCCGCACCCAGCTCGGCGACCTCAAGGGGGCCGCGCGGGCCGTGGACCGGATGCTGGAGCTGCAGCCGGGGGTGGCGGCGTTCGCGCGCGCGTCGTACGCGGCCGAGCTGCGCGGCGACCAGGAAGGCGCCCGCCGCTACCTGGAGTACGCGCACGAGGACGCCTGGCTGCCCGCCGACCTCGCCTACGTCCGCCACTACCTGGGCGAGCTGGCCCTCCACGCGGGCGACCTGGCCACGGCCAGGAGCTGGTACGCCCGCGCCCTCCAGGCCGACCCCTCCTTCACCCCGGCGCTCGCCGGCCAGGCCAGGGCGAGCGCGCTCGGCGGCGACCTCCGCCAGGCGCTCGACCTCTACCAGCGGGTCGTCGCCCGCCTGCCGCTCCCCCAATACCTGGTCGAGCAGGGCGAGGTCCAGATCAAGGCCGGGCTGCGGCCGGACTGGACGCTGCTCGACGCCCAGCGGCGGCTGCTCGCGGCGGCCGGGGTGGGCGACGACCTGACGGCGGCCGAGTTCGAGGCCGACCACCGCGACCCGGAGCGCGCCGTCCGGTACGCGAGGGCCGAGTACGCCCGCCACCCCAACCTCGTCGCCGCCGACGCCCTCGCGTGGGCGCTGTTCCGGGCCGGCGAGCCGGAGCAGGCGCTGCGGTACGCGGAGCGGGCCACCGCGACCGGCTGGAACAACCCGCTGATCCGCTACCACCGGGCCCGCATCGAACGGGCCCTCGGCCGGCCCGCGCGCGTGGACCCCGGCTTCGACCCGTCCCTGCCGTCCCTAGCGAGGCTCTCTTGACATCCCCCTCGCGGGACGAGGGGGATTCCGACCGTCACCGGCCGGTCTTCCTGCTTCACCGCCGGTCGCCCGCCCGAGAGGAGGACTCTCGTTGAGGTCTTACATCAGCTCCACAGGCGTTTCAGCTCTCCGCCAGCCCGGCGGCGAGCAGCATGTTCCGGGCCGCGTTCACCTCCCGGTCATGGACCGCGCCACACGCACAGGCCCACTCGCGGACGCTCAACGGCATCTCTTCCTGCAGGGCCCCGCAGATCGAGCACAACTTGGAGGAGGGAAAGAAGCGGTCCACGACCGCCAGCGTGCGGCTGTACCAGGCGGTCTTGTACTCCAGCATGCTGCGCAGCTCCCGCCAGCCGGCATCGGAGATGGCGCGGGCCAGCACGTGGTTCTTCAGCAGGTTGCGGACGGCCAGGTCCTCCACGGCGATCACTTGATTCTCGAGAACCAGCCGTGTGGTGACTTTGTGCAGGTAGTCCCGGCGCCGGTCGGCGATCCGGGCATAGATCTTCGCCACCTTCAGCCGGGCCTTGGCCCGGTTCTTCGACCCCTTCTGTTTGCGGGCCAGCGCCCGCTGCGCCTTGGCCAGCCGACGCCGCTCACGACGCTCATGACGCGGGTTGGCGATCTGCTCACCGCACGACAGCGTGAGCAGCACGGTCAGGCCCGCGTCCACGCCCGTCGACCGCTCGACCGGCGGCAACGGCGCGATCTCCTCCTGCACCAAGAGGGACACGAACCACCGCCCCGCGGCGTCCCTGCTCACGGTGACCGTGGACGGCTCGGCCCCTTCGGGCAGCGGGCGCGACCACACGATGTCCAGCGGCGCGCCCATCTTCGCCAGGGTGAGCCGGCCGTCACGCCAGCGGAACGCCGAACGGGTGTATTCGGCCGAAGCCCGCGACCTCTTCTTGCTCTTGAACGTCGGGTACTTGGCGCGCTTGGCGAAAAAGTTCGCGAACGCCGCCTGCAGATGCCTGAGCGCCTGCTGGAGCGGCACCGACGACACCTCGCACAAGAACGCCAGTTCCGGCGTCTTCTTCCACACGGTCAGCGCGGCCGACGACTCGGCGTAGGAGACGCCACGGCCTTCCAGCTTGTGGGCGCGGGTCCGCTCTTCCAGGGCCTTGTTGTAGACCAGGCGCACGCAGCCGAACGTCCGGACAAGCTCTTCGGCCTGTTCGGGGGTCGGGTAGAAGCGGTACTTGTAGGCCCGCTTCACAAGCTGCGCCACCTTTCGATTGTATGTACGAGATCGCTCGCGCACCGGCCGATCAGGAAAAGCGGCGGTCCGCCTGACGGCGTATCGCCTGCTCCTGTCCTGCTCCGCAGGAGTCCGATCCCTCCCCCGCCTGAAGGCGGGGGTCTCCTCGGAGGTATCTGATGAAGGCGATCCGTTTCGCCCTGTTGTCCGCGCTGGCGGGCCTGCTCCTGCCGGCGCTGTTCGCGGGACCGGCGGCGGCGCACCCGCTGGGCAACTTCACCGTCAACCACTACAACGGGCTGGTGGTCACGCCCGGCGGGATCGGCAACCTCGCCGTCGTCGACCTGGCCGAGCTGCCGACCCTGCAGGCCGATCCCGACGTGGACGCCGGCTACGCGGGCCGCCGCTGCGCCGCGCTGGCCGCCGCGCAACGCCTGGTCGTGGCGGGGACGGCGGTGCCGTGGCGGGTGGCGGAGGCCGGGTTCGCGTACGCGCCCGGCCTGGGCGGGCTGCGGACCAGCCGTCTGACCTGCCGCCTCACGGCCGCCGTCCGGGCCTCGGGCCCGGTGGAGTTCAGCGACGCCTTCGAGCAGGACAGGATCGGCTGGCGGGAGATCAGCGCGGCGGGCGACGGCGTACGGCTGAGCGGTTCCACGGTGCCGGCCGCGAGCGTCAGCGACGAGTTGCGCGCCTACCCGGAGGACCTGCTGTCCGACCCGCTCGACCAGCAGACGGCCACGTTCACGGTCTCGGCCGGCGGGCCCGCCACGGGCGGGAGCGGGACCGTGCCCGGCGGCCTCGGCGCCGGCGGGCCCGTCGGGGAGGCGTTCGCCGCCCTGGACCGGACGTTCACCGGCCTGATCGGCTCGGACGCGCTGACGCTCCCGCTCGGGCTGCTCGCCGTCGGGCTGGCGGTGGTGCTCGGTGCCGGGCACGCGCTGATCCCCGGGCACGGGAAGACGGTGATGGCGGCGTACCTGGCGGGGCGGCGCGGCCGGCCGCGCGACGCGGTCGTGGTGGGGGCCACCGTGACGGCCACGCACACGGCCGGGGTGCTGGTGGTGGGGCTGGCGCTGACGGCCTTCACGACCCTCGCCGGCGAGACGGTGCTGTCCTGGCTGGGGGTGGCCAGCGGCGCGCTGATCGCCGTCATCGGTTTCCGTCTCCTCCTGAACGCCCGCCGCCACCACACCGGCCACGGGCATGGCCACGGCCACTCGGGCAAGCGGGCCGGGCTCGTGGGGCTCGGGGTGGCGGGCGGCCTGGTGCCCAGCCCGTCGGCGCTGATCGTGCTGCTCGGCGCGATCGCCCTCGGCCGCACCTGGTTCGGCGTCGCGCTGGTGACGGCGTACGGGGCCGGCATGGCCGCCACCCTCACCGTCACCGGCCTCCTGCTGGTCAGGCTGGTTGACCGCCTGGAAAGCCGGGCCGCCACTGGCCGCCGCTTGGCCGCCCGCGTGTCCGGCCTGGCCCCGCTGGGCACCGCCGCGATGGTCGTGCTGCTCGGCGCGGGTCTCGCGCTCCGCTCGGCCGCCGCGCTCTGAGCGGGTCAGAGGGTCGAGGTGAGCCCCTCCGCGATCTTCTTCAGCTCGGTGGTGACGGCGTCGGCGCCGGAGAACTCCTTGGCGTACACGGGACTGAACATGATCTCGGCGAGCTGCCTGTCGCCCATCCTGAGGAAGAGCGTGGGGGTGCCCTTCATGCCGTCCTCGCCCACGTGCTGGATGACCAGGTAGCCGGTGCGGTCGCCTATGGTCACCTCCTCGCCGTCGCCCTCGTCGCGGTAGCGCTGGATCCGCTCGTCGGGCCCCTGGACGGCGGCGTCCTCGTACATGAAGATCTGGACGCAGTAGAAGTTGTTCTTGTCGCCGTCGAAGTTGTAGCTGGTCGTGTAATGGTCGCCGTAGTCCACCGACCAGTTCGACCATCTCAGCCCATCGGGCAGATATCCCACCTTGACGTGCCCGAACGCCTTCCCGTCCCCCAGGTCGCCGAGATCCGGCGGCTGGGAGGCGACCTCCGGGGTGTCGTCGATGGCGGGCGGCTCCAGCGTCGCGGCGGTCGTGGGCTCCACCACCGCCGGTGGCTCGCCGCTCGTGGCCGCCGGACCGAGGGTCACGTACCCGATGGGCGCGGCGGCGATGACGGCGGCCGTCGCGGCCAGCACCACGCCCCTGACCCTCGTCCGCCTGCCGCCGGCGGCGCGCATGACCCGCTCCGCCAGGTCGGGCGCGGCGTGCAGCCTCGCGGTCTCGTCCGCCATGATCTGGCGGAGCTCCTCCTCAAGCGCGGGCATTCCTGATCACTCCTTCCGCTGCTTCGCGGCCGAGCGCCGAACGGAGCTTGGCCATGGCCTTCGACGCCTGGCTCTTGACGGTGCCGACCGAGCACCCGAGCACGTCGGCGGTCTGCGTCTCGCTGAGGTCCTCCCAGTACCGCAGGACGACCACCGCGCGCTGCCGGGGCGGCAGTGCGCGCAGCGCCTCCATGAGCACGTGGCGCAGGTCGACGTCGGTGACGCGGGCCGGTCTCTCCGGCGGCCTGTGCGTCGGGATGATGCTGAGGATCGCCCGGCGGCGGGCGCGGCTGATGGCGGCGTTGACGATGACGCGGCGCACGTAGGGCTCGGGGTTGTCGTACCGCACCCGGTCCCAGCTCCTGTACGTGCGCTCCAGCGCCGTCTGCAGCAGGTCCTCGGCCTCTGTCTCGTCGCCGCAGGCGAGATAGGCGACCCGCAGCAGACTCGTGGCACGCGCGGCCACGAAGGCGCTGAAGTCGCGCTCCGCGCCGCTCATGGCTGTCTGTCCGATTTCACGCCTCCTAATACGCCCCGGCCGTCCCGGGCGTTGCCCGGCAGCGAAAAGTCTCGCGGGCAACGTTCCGGCGGTCCCAGGCGTATTGGAAATCATCACGTCGAATCCACGGAGGATCCCTATGAAGCTCGCGACCGCGCCGATCCGGCCGCTGATCTCCCTGGGCGTCGGCCTGGCCATGGGCGCCACCGCCCTCATGGGCGCGCCGGGGGCGGCCGCAGCGGCTCCGCCCGAGGGCGCCTACTGGCATACGAGGTCGCTGATGACGCTCACCCATCCTTGGCGGTTCGGCTCCAGGTCTGACCCCTACGCGCTGGTCCAGCGGCGGGTCTCGGAGAGCTGGCAGGCTCCCGACGGCAGGGCGTGGTTCGGGTTCCGGGAGCTCGGGACGCTGCCGAAGAGCGCGGCGGACCGGAAGGCGTGGCAGCGTGACGGCTCCCCGTCCAAGTGGAGCGAGTCGATCGACGGCAAGACCGTGAAGCTGTCCGCCACGCCCGCCAAGGGCAGCATCGGCCCCGTACGCGATCAGAACCAGTTCTTCCTCGCGGGGCAGAACCTGACGTACGACGAGGTCCAGCGCCTGCCCGCGGACCCGGGAATCCTGAAGGACTGGCTCAGGAGGGCGGGTCAGGTCGGCCGCGTGCCGAGCGCCTCGCTCGACGGCTGGGTCGTGGGGACCCTGCCGGAGCTCCTGCACGCCCTTCCCGTCACGAAGGAGGTCCGCACCGCCGCCTACCAGGCGCTGCTGACGATGCCGGGCGTCCGCGCGGACGGCGTCGCGAAGGACACGCTGGGCAGATCCGGCGCCGCGGTCCTGGTCGACAGGACGTTCAAGGGGGGCAAGTCCTCGGCCAGGACCAGGCTGATCGTGGACACCGGCAGGATGGTGCTGCTGTCGCGGGACCAGAAGGCTCTGAACGACGGCAAGCAGGTCCCGGGCAAGGACGCCAGCGAGACCCTGGTCGAGGTCGGCTGGACCAACACCCCGCCCGCCGTCCCCGCCCTGCCCTAGCGTCGCGCGCCCGTCCTGCCTATAGTCATGTCCATGACTACTCATGGGCATGAGTGACGATGGCCCTCCGCCATGCCGTCCTCGCCGCCCTCCTCAGCGGCGAGCACAGCGGCTACCAGCTCACCAAGATCTTCGACGTCGGCGTCGCCGACTTCTGGTACGCCTCCCCCCAGCAGCTCTACGCCGAGCTGGCCAGGCTGGAGGCCGACGGCTTGGTGGCGGGCCGCGAGGTCGTCCAGCGGGGCCGCCCCAACAAGCGGGTGTTCAGCGTCACCGGCGCCGGCCTCGACGAGCTGGCCGCCTTCGCCGCCGCCCCGCCCAAGCCGCTGCTGCTCCGCGACGACCTGGTGGTACGGGTGCACGCCGTGGACGCCCTCGACCCCGCCCCCGTCATCGCCCAGCTCCGCGAGCGGGCCGCGGCGGCCGCCGCCAAGCTGGCCCTGTTCGAGCGCACGCTGCTGCACTTCCGCGGCGACCTGGACGAGGAGACGTTCCTGCGCGAGGGCGAGCGCGTCGGGCCCTACCTTTCGTGCCTGGCGGGCTGCAGGCTGGAGCGGGAGATCCGCGACTGGTGTCTCGACACCGCCCGCGCGCTGGAGGAGCGCGCCGCCCGCGCCAGGAAGGAGCAGCAGTGATGTACGCCCGTTACGTCGCCCTCGGCGACAGCCAGACCGAGGGGCTCGGCGACGGCGACGACCTGCGCGGCCACCGCGGCTGGGCCGACCGCCTGGCCGAGGTCCTGGCCGGCGCGAACCCGGAGCTGCGCTACGCCAACCTCGCCGTCCGGGGCAGGCTGGCCGGCCAGATCCGCGACGAGCAGCTGCCGGCCGCCCTCGCGCTGCGGCCCGACCTGGCCACGGTCATGGCCGGCATGAACGACCTCATCCGGCCGGGCTTCGACGCCGCGCTGGTGGCGGAGGCGCTGGAGGAGATGTTCGCGGCCCTGACCAGCTCCGGGGCCCGGGTGGTCAGCGTGACCTTCCCCGACATCGGCGCGATCATGCCGCTGGCCCGCCCGCTCCTGCCGCGCGTCCTCGCGCTGAACGCGCGGATCAGGGACGCCGCCGCCCGGCACGGGGTGACACTGGTGGACACGTTCGGCATGCGGTTCGTCGAAGACGCCCGGATGTGGAGCCCCGACCGGCTGCACGCCAGCCCGGAGGGGCACGCCCGCATCGCCGCCTCCGTCGCCCACGCCCTGGAGCTGCCGGGCAGCGACGGCACGTGGAAGGACCCGTTCCCGTTCCTGCCGGCGGCGCCGGCCTGGCGGACGGCGGCGGAGCAGGCCCGCTGGCTGGGCGCGTTCGCGGGGCCGTGGATCGGCCGCCGCCTGCGCGGCCGTTCCTCGGGCGACGGCCGCACCGCCAAGCGGCCCCTGCTCACCCCGGTGGATCAGTCGACGCCGGGGACGTCCTCGGCGTCGTAGTCCACGTCGCCGTCGTCGGCCCGGCGCAGCTTGATGTCCTCCAGCCACTCACGGGCGAAGCGCCGGACCGCCCGCACGCCCTCCTCGTCCAGCCCGTACGCCTCGAACTCCTCGTCGGCGATGAGCTCGGCGAACTCCAGCCGGTCGGCCAGCTCGTGCACCGAGAAGGACTCGTGGTGCCGCCTGGCGAGGCTTTCGAGCTCGCGGAAGGAGTAGAGGTGGCGCACGGCGGCGATCTCGGCGAGGTCGCCCGCGTGGCCGCGCTCGTGCAGCGCCCGCACCCCGAGCCCGATCTCGTCCGCGCTCACGTGCGCCGCCGTGCGCGCCGCGTGGACGGCAGGTCGTGCCTCCCGGACAGGAACTCCTGGAAGGCGATCTTGGCCCGGATCGCCGGTCGCCGCCACTTCTCCTCCCTGCGCAGGGCCCGCGCCATCTTGCGCGGCGAGCGCCGGGCGAAGACCCAGCGCGCCCACGGCGATCCCGGCCGGGCCAGCCGGATCGCGCCCACCAGCAGCATGGGCGGCACGAACAGCCCGGCCATCCCGGTCCAGATCTTCCCCTTGAGCAGGGTGATCACGGCCAGCACCAGGTTGCCCACGATGAGCACCGCCGGGTTGACGAGCGGGCCGTAGTCCCAGGTGAGCGGCCGGAGCCCGATGAGCAGCAGGCCGGTGACGGCGACCGCGATGAAGACCGCGTCCACCGACGTCCGCCCCTCCTCCTCCCAGTACACGTCGTGCAGGTGCAGGATCAGCGCGAACTCGTCCAGGACCAGCGCCGAGCCGACCCCGAAGACGCCCGCCGCCACCGCGTGCCCGATCTGCGAGGCGGGCGCGAGGACGATCTGCGTGACGCCGCCGACGAGCATCAGCACGACGCCGAAGACGACGTGGTGGATGTGCATCTCGCCCACGTTGACGTCACGGAACCAGCCGACCTTCGCCCTGATCAGCCGGACGTTGATGCGGGTCGCGATGAACGCCACGATGAGCATGACGAAGAAACAGAACAGCGACAGCCGTCCCGTGGCGATGATGGTGTGCTGAAACCAATCCCCCATGACGTTAAAACGATGGTACGAGGCGATCGCCCCTACGGTGACCTATCTCCGTCATGCGAGGAACGCGCGCAGCAACGCGGCCGTGCCCTCCAGGTGCTCGGTCATGGCGCGGCGGGCCGCGTCGGGGTCGCCGGCGAGGATGGCGTCCACGATGGCCCGGTGCTGGACGGCGGCGTGGTCCAGGTTGACCTGGAGCATCGGGATCGCGTTGAGCAGGTCGCTGACCCGGGAGCGGGCGTCGGCGCAGGCCGTGGCGAGCAGCGTGGAGCCGGTCAGCTCGGCGATGGACAGGTGGAAGGCGGTGTCGAGGCGGCGGTAGTCCTCCAGCGACGCCTCGTTGAGCTCGGCGAGCCGGCGCAGGAGCAGGGCGCGCCGCTCGCCGGCGAGCTCCATGCCGGCCAGCACCTGGGCGGCGCCGCACTCGACGGCCAGGCGGAAGGTCAGGGCGTCGGCGAGGTCGTCGTGACCCATCTCGGCGACGGCCTGGCGCAGCTCGCGGGCGTCGGGGGCGGGCGGCTCGTAGGTGACGAACGCGCCGCCGTAGCGGCCCCTGCGCACGTCGAGGTAGCCGGCGTCGGACAGGGCGCGGATCGCCTCACGCAGCGTGACCCGGCTGATGCCGAGCCGCACGGCGAGCTCACGCTCGGGGGGCAGCTTGCCGCCCGGCGGCACCACGCCCAGCTTGATGGCCTGGAGCAGCCGCTCCACGGTCTCCTCGAAGGCGTTGCCGGCCCGGACCGGGCGCAGCACCGTCATCAGTCGCGCCGACTCGTCCAACATGTCCTCGGGTCTTGACAGACGATCCACCATGCACATCAATGGTCTGAGACTAGCCCAATCAACGGGAAAGCGCCTCGGGCCAGATCGGAGCGACCTGAACGTGCACGAAGGCTTCCTGAGCGTGGACGAGCTGCGCGACGAGGTGAGCGCGGGCCGGATCGACACGGTGCTCCTCGCCATCGCCGACATGCAGGGCAGGTTGCAGGGCAAGCGGCTCTCGGCGCGCTACTTCCTGGACGAGGTGCTGCACCACGGCTCCGAGGGCTGCAACTACCTGCTCGCCGTGGACGTCGACATGAACACGGTCTCCGGCTACGCGATGTCGTCCTGGGACCGGGGCTACGGCGACTTCGTCATGAAGCCGGACCTCGCGACCCTGCGCCGGGTGCCCTGGCAGGAGGGGACCGCGATGCTGATGGCGGACCTGGCCTGGGAGGACGGCGGCGACGTGACCGCCTCGCCCCGCCAGATCCTGCGCCGTCAGCTCGCCCGCCTGGCCGAGCGGGACCTGGTCGCCTACGTCGGGACCGAGCTGGAGTTCGTCGTCTACGACCACTCCTACGAGGACGCCTGGAAGCGCGCCTACCGCGACCTCACCCCCGCCAACCTCTACAACGTCGACTACTCCCTCCTCGGCACCGCCCGCGTCGAGCCCCTGCTGCGCCGCATCAGGCGCGACATGGAGGGCGCCGGCATGTACGTCGAGTCCGCCAAGGGCGAGTGCAACCTGGGCCAGCACGAAATCGCCTTCCGCTACGACGAGGCGCTCAGGACCTGCGACAACCACGCGATCTACAAGAACGGCGCCAAGGAGATCGCCGCCCAGGAGGGCCGGTCGATCACCTTCATGGCCAAGCCGAACCAGCGCGAGGGCAACTCCTGCCACATCCACATCTCGCTCCGCTCCACGAGCGGCGAGCCGGTGATGGCCGGCGACGGGCCGCACGGCCTGTCGCGGCTCGGCGCCCGCTTCATCGCCGGCCAACTCGCCTGCCTGCGCGAGCTCACCCTCCTGCTCGCCCCCAACGTCAACTCCTACAAGCGCTTCGTCCCCGGCAGCTTCGCCCCGACGGCCGTCAAGTGGGGCCTGGACAACCGGACGTGCGCGCTGCGCCTGGTCGGCCACGGGCTCTCGCTGCGCATCGAGAACCGGGTGCCGGGCGGCGACGTCAATCCGTACCTGGCGGTCGCCGCGCTGGTCGCGGCCGGGCTGCACGGCATCGACGGCGAGCTGGCGCTGGAGGACCCGTACGCGGGCAACGCCTACGACTCCGGCGCCGACACTGTGCCGGCGACGCTGCGCGACGCGCTGGCCCTGTTCGAGGGGTCGAAGCGGGCGCGTGAGGCGTTCGGCGAGGACGTGGTCGGGCACTACGCGAACAACGCGCGGGTGGAGCTGGCCGCGTACGACGCGGCGGTGACCGACTGGGAGTTGTTCCGCGGTTTCGAACGGATGTGAGCATGAAGATCGTCAATCCGGCGACGGAGGACGTCGTCGCCGACGTCGAGTTCGCCGACGCGGCCGAGGTCGACCGGGCCGTGGAGCGTGCCAGGAAGGCGTACCCGTCCTGGCGCGCGGTGGCCCCCGGCGACCGGGCGCGGCTGCTGCGGCGCTTCGCCGACCTGGTGGGCGAGCACGCCGAGGAGCTGGCCAGGCTGGAGGTGGACAACGCCGGGCACACCATCGGCAACGCCCGCTGGGAGGCCGGCGCGGTCCGCGACGTGCTGCACTTCTACGCCGCCGCACCCGAGCGCAACCACGGCAAGCAAATCCCGGTGCCCGGCGGCGTGGACGTCACCTTCCAGGAGCCCCTGGGCGTGGTGGGCGTGATCGTGCCGTGGAACTTCCCCATGCTCATCCTGTCGTGGGGCGTGGCCCCCGCGCTGGCCGCGGGCAACACCGTCGTCGTCAAGCCCGCGGAGCAGACCCCGCTGACCGCGCTGCGGCTGGCCGAGCTGGCCCTGGAGGCGGGCCTCCCCGAGGGGGTGCTCCAGGTGCTGCCTGGGGCAGGGGAGGTCGCGGGGGCCCGGCTGGTGGAGCACCCGCACGTCGCCAAGATCGTGTTCACCGGCTCGACCGAGGTCGGCAAGGAGATCGCGGCCAAGGCGGCGGCCCAGGTGAAGCGGGTGACGCTGGAGCTGGGCGGCAAGTCGGCGAACATCGTCTTCGCCGACGCCGATCTCGCGAAGGCGGCCGCGGCGGCGCCGTACGCGGTGTTCGACAACGCCGGCCAGGACTGCTGCGCCCGCTCCAGGCTGCTGGTGCAGGCCGAGGTGTACGACGAGTTCATGGCGCTGCTCGCCCCCGCCGTACGCGCCGTCCGGGTCGGCGACCCGCTCGACGAGGCCACCGAGATGGGCCCGCTGATCAGCGCTGAACACCTGGAACGGGTCCGCGGGTTCGTCTCCGACCCCTGGCTCCAGGGCGAGTGCCCGGCGGGCAAGGGCTACTGGTTCCCCGCCACCGTGCTGACTCCGGAGGTGACCGATCCCGCGTTCACCGAGGAGATCTTCGGTCCCGTCGTGTCGGTGGCCCGCTTCACCGACGAGGCCGACGCGATCCGCGTCGCCAACGACACGCCGTACGGGCTGAGCGGCTCGATCTGGACGCGTGACGTCGGGCGGGCGCTGCGCGTGGCGCGGGCGGTCGAGTCGGGCGCGCTGTCGGTCAACTCGAACGCGTCGGTCCGCTACTGGACCCCGTTCGGCGGTTTCAAGCAGTCCGGCCTCGGCCGGGAGCTCGGCCCGGACGCCCTCGCGGCGTTCACCGAGACCAAGAACGTCTTCATCTCCTGGGAGTGAGCAAGTGCAGCGGTTGCAGGATCGGGTCGCCGTCATCACCGGCGCGGGCAGCGGCATCGGGCTCGCCACGGCCCGCAGGTTCGCCGAGGAGGGGGCGCGGGTCGTCTGCGTGGACATCGACGCGGCGGCGGGCGCCAAGGCCGCGGACGAGGTCGGCGGCCTGTTCGTCGAGGCGGACGTGACCCGCGAGGACGACGTCGAGCGGATGTTCGCCACGGCGCACGAGACCTACGGCAGCGTGGACGTCGCCTTCAACAACGCCGGCATCTCGCCGCCCGACGACGACTCCATCCTGGAGACCGGGCTCGACGCCTGGCGCCGGGTCCAGGAGGTCAACCTCACCAGCGTCTACCTGTGCTGCAAGCACGCGATCCCGTACATGCGGCGGCAGGGCAAGGGCTCGATCATCAACACCGCGTCGTTCGTGGCCGTGATGGGCTCGGCGACCTCGCAGATCTCCTACACCGCCTCCAAAGGCGGGGTGCTGGCGATGTCGCGGGAGCTCGGCGTGCAGTTCGCCCGCGAGGGGATCAGGGTGAACGCGCTCTGCCCGGGGCCGGTGAACACGCCGCTGCTCCAGGAGCTGTTCGCCAAGGACCCGGAGCGGGCGCAGCGGCGGCTGGTGCACGTGCCGCTCGGGCGTTTCGCCGAGGCGTCGGAGATCGCGGCGGCGGTGGCCTTCCTGGCCAGCGACGACTCCTCCTTCATCACGGCCAGCCAGTTCCTGGTGGACGGCGGCATCAGCGGCGCCTACGTGACGCCGCTCTAGGGGGGTCCGTCGTGCGTCGCCCGTTGATCGGGATCACCTCCTACGTGGAGCCCGCCACGTTCACGGTCTGGACGGACGTGACCGTGGCGCTGCTGCCGTACCTGTACGTCGAGCAGGTCGTGCGGGCCGGCGGCCAGCCCGTCGTGCTGCCGCCGGCCGGCGAGCCCGCCGGGGCGCTGCGCGGTCTCGACGGGCTCGTCCTGGCCGGCGGCGGCGACATCGACCCGGCCAGGTACGGCGCGCAGGCGCACGAGCGCACCGGCTACGTACGCGGTTTCCGCGACGAGGCGGAGTTCGCGCTGCTGGCGCGGGCGCTGGACGCCGGGCTGCCGTACCTGGGGGTCTGCCGGGGCCTCCAGGTGCTCAACGTGGCCCTCGGCGGCACCCTCCACCAGCACCTGCCGGACGTGGCGGGGCACACGGGGCACGCGCCGGGGCCGGGCGTGTTCGGCCACCTGCCGGTGACGCCGGCGCCCGGCAGCCGCCTGGCCAAGGTGCTCGGCACGGAGCCGGTGACGGTCCCGCACTACCACCACCAGGCCGTGGACCGGCTCGCCCCCGGCCTGACCGTGACCGCGACCGCCGGGGACGGCACGGTGGAGGCGGTGGAGCTGGAGTCGGCGGCGTTCGCGATGGCCGTGCAGTGGCATCCGGAGGAGGCCGAGGACGGCGCGCTGTTCGAGGCGCTGGTCGCGGCCTGCTGAGGCCCGTAGGCGACAAATGCCCCGTACCGGCACTAGGCTGGCGGACATCACCGTCGACACCGTGCGGGAGAGCACTCTGACGAGCCGGTCAGGGTCCCTGAAGGAGCAAGCCCTCCCCGCGAACCTCTCAAGGCAAAGGACCGCACGGACGAGGTGGCCTCTGGAAAGCAGGCTCATGGCCTCGCCGAAGGTGAAAGTCCGGCAAAAATCGGGCGAAGCTCTCAGGCATCGATGACAGAGGGGGAGGATGCTGGCATCCACTCCTGTCCTGAGGTGCGACACATGTCCCGACCGACACCGCTACGCGACGTCCACGAGAGCCTGGGCGCCACCCTCACCGACTTCGCCGGCTGGCTCATGCCCCTCCGGTACGGCAGCGAGTCCGCCGAGCACAAGGCCGTGCGCGAGGCGGCCGGGCTGTTCGACCTCTCCCACATGGGCGAGATCTTCGTGACCGGCCCGCAGGCCGCCGAGGCGCTGGACTACGCGCTGGTCGGCCACCTGTCCGCGCTCGCCACCGGCCGGGCCAGGTACACCATGATCGTCGACGAGCGGGGCGGGGTGCTCGACGACCTCATCGTCTACCGGCTCGGTGACGAGGAGTTCATGGTGGTCGCCAACGCCTCGAACTACCCGAAGGTCGCCCAGGAGCTCCAGGAGCGGGCCAAGGCGTACGACGCGGCCGTCGAGGACCGCTCCGACCGCTACGCGCTCATCGCCGTCCAGGGCCCCCGCGCGCAGGAGATCCTGGCCACGCTGACCGACGCCGACCTCGCCGGGCTCAAGTACTACGCCGGCCTGCCCGGCCTGGTCGACGGCCGCGAGGCACTGATCGCCCGCACCGGCTACACCGGCGAGGACGGCTTCGAGCTCTTCGTCGCCAACCAGGACGCCGTCCCGCTCTGGAACACGCTCACCGCCGCCGGGCAGCCGTACGGGCTCGCGCCCGCGGGCCTGTCCGCCCGCGACACGCTCCGGCTGGAGGCCGGCATGCCGCTGTACGGCAACGAGCTCGGCGTCGAGCTGACCCCGTTCGACGCGGGACTGGGCAGAGTGGTGAAATTCGACAAGCCCGGCGATTTCGTCGGACGAGCGGCGCTGGAGGCGGTCAAGGACGACCAGCCAGGACGCCGCCTCGTCGGCCTGGTCGCGCGGGGCCGCCGGGTGCCGCGGCACGGCTACCCGGTGACGCAGGACGGCGCCGTCGTCGGCGAGGTCACCAGCGGCGCGCCTTCCCAGACCCTGGGCAAGCCCATCGCGATGGCCTACGTCGACACCGGCGCGAGCGAAGGCCTGGCAGTGGACATCCGGGGCAGCCAAGAACCCGTGGACCTCGTAGAGCTGCCCTTTTACAGGAGGAAGAAGTGAGCAACATCCCTGACGAGCTGAGCTACACCAAGGAACACGAGTGGGTGGCCGGGCTGGACGACGGCCTGACCATCACCGTGGGCATCACCGAGTTCGCCGCCGAGGCCCTGGGTGACGTCGTCTTCGTGCAGCTCCCCGAGGTCGGCGCGAACGTCGAGGCCGGCGACTCGGTCGGCGAGGTGGAGTCCACCAAGTCCGTCAGCGAGATCTACGCCCCCGTGGGCGGCGAGGTGGTCGAGGTCAACCAGAACGTGGCCGACGACCCGTCCCTGGTGAACAGCGACCCCTACGGGGAAGGATGGATGTTCCGGGTGCGCATCGAGGGCGAGCCCGAGGACCTGCTTTCTCCCGAGGAGTACACCGCCCTCACCTCCGGCGAGTCCTGATTTCCCCGCCGGGGCCCCGACCGGGCCCCGGCTTCCGTCCCATGAAGGGCGCACATCAATGGCGATCAGCGTCTTCGACCTCTTCAAGATCGGCATCGGGCCCTCCAGCTCCCACACGGGCGGCCCGATGGCGGCCGCGCACAAGTTCGCCCGGGGCCTGCACGAGGACGGCCTGCTGGAGCGGGTGGCGCGCGTCGAGGCCATCCTGTACGGCTCGCTCGGCCTGACCGGCAAGGGCCACGGCAGCGACAAGGCCGTCCTGCTGGGCCTGTCCGGCGAGAAGCCGGAGCTGGTGGACGTCGACACCGTCGACGAACGTCTGGCCGCCATGCGCGCCTCCGGCACCGTCCACCTCTACGGCCGCCACGAGATCCCGTTCGTCGTCGGCGAGGACCTTGTCTTCGAACGCAAGATCTCCCTCCCCGAGCACCCCAACGGCATGCGCTTCACCGCCTACGACGCGGGCGGCGGCACCGTGCGGGAGAAGGTCTACTTCTCGGTCGGCGGCGGCTTCGTCGTGGACGAGAACGCCACCGGCGCCGACCGCATCAAGCCCGACGACACCGTGCTCCCCTACCCGTTCACCACGGGCGAGGAGCTGCTCAAGCACTGCTCCAACACCGGCCTGTCGATCTCCGCGCTGATGATGGAGAACGAGAAGGCGTTCGGCCGCACCGAGGAGGAGATCCGCGCGGGCGTGCTCAACCTGTGGCGGGTCATGCAGGAGTGCGTGCGCCGCGGCATCTCCCGCGAGGGCGTGCTGCCGGGCGGGCTCAAGGTCAAGCGCCGCGCCAACCAGCTCCACCGCCGCCTCCAGGCCGAGCCGCCCGAGAAGGACCCGCTCCAGGCGATGGACTGGGTGACGCTGTTCGCGCTGGCGGTCAACGAGGAGAACGCCGCCGGCGGCCGCATCGTCACCGCCCCCACCAACGGCGCGGCCGGCATCATCCCTGCCGTGCTCACCTACTACACCCGCTTCGTCCCGCAGGCCGACGACGAGGGCGTGATCCGCTTCCTGCTGACGGCCGCCGCCATCGGCGTGCTGTTCAAGGAGAACGCCTCCATCTCCGGGGCCGAGGTCGGCTGCCAGGGCGAGGTGGGCTCGGCCTGCTCGATGGCCTCCGCCGGGCTGACCGAGGTCATGGGCGGCACGCCTGAGCAGGTGGAGAACGCCGCCGAGATCGGCATCGAGCACAACCTGGGCCTCACCTGCGACCCGATCGGCGGCCTGGTGCAGATCCCGTGCATCGAGCGCAACGCCGTCGCCTCCAACAAGGCCATCACCGCGGCCCGCATCGCCCTGCGCGGCGACGGCCGCCACTACGTGGCCCTGGACAAGGCCATCAAGACCATGCGCGACACCGGCCGCGACATGCTCGACAAGTACAAGGAGACCTCACGCGGCGGCCTCGCCGTCAACGTCATCGAGTGCTGACCACTTTGAGTGGTACCGTAAAGCTGTACCACTCAAAGGGAGGGTCATGTCCATCACCGCCAGCGAGGCCCGCCGACGCCTGTTCCCGCTCATCGAAGAGGTCAACAACGACCGCACCGCCGTGGAGATCGTCTCCAAGAGCGGAAACGCCTACCTGGTCGCCGCCGAAGAATACGAAGCACTCCGGGAGACGGCCTATCTGCTCCGCTCTCCGGCCAACGCTCGCCGGCTGATCGAGTCGTACCACGAGGCGCTCGCGGGCCGCCACGAGAGGCACGAGCTGCTGGACGACGAGGCCTCCCGGTGAAGATCGCCTTCACCGGGAAGGGCTGGGAGGACTACGTCCACTGGCAGACGGCTGATCGGCAGATTCTCAAACGGATCAACCGACTCATCGAGGACGCCTTGCGTGACCCCTTCGAGGGCATCGGCAAGCCCGAGCCGCTGAAGTACGCCCTTGCGGGCGCGTGGTCGCGGCGCATCACCGAAGAGCACCGACTGGTCTACCTGCCCATGGACGACGAGGTCGTCATCCTGCAGGCTCGCTACCACTACGAGTAGGAGACCTGGCGCAGCGAAACTTTGCACTTTCCGCCTCCGTTCCGTGACGACCCATCTACGATCGGTGGTCGAAGGGATGACAGGAGGCAGGCCGTGTTCCGCGAGCGCAAGCCGAGTGTCCGATGGGTCCTTCCCGAAGGGCGGTACAACCCCGTCGTCGCCGACGGGGTGCGGTGGCTCGACTACGAGCGGGCCGCCGAGGCGGACGAGCATGCGCCGGCCCCCGGCGAGCAGGGCCTGTTCGGGGCCGGCGAGCAGGACGCGCCCGGCATCGGCGGGGAGCCGCGGACGACGCCGCCGGAGGCCGACGGGGACGACTGGTTCGACCGGCCGCACCGGCCGCCGCCGCTCGCCGAGTGCCGGCCGTACGACGTGCCCGGCGGGCTGGCGCGCCCCGACCCGCGGGCGGAGCGCGACCTCATGGAGGCCCTGCCTCCTGGGGCGCGTTTCCCCGACCCGCGCGGCACCTGGATCAGGCTGATCAACGGCTGCGGCCCCGCCGACGACCCGTTCCGCGCCGCCAACGCCGCCGACTGCGCGCTCGCCGTGCTGTCCACCTGGCACGGCGAGCCGGCCACGGCCGCGCCGCGGGTGCCCGAGCACGACCGCATCGGCCGGCCCGTGCTCATCGGCGAGCACGGCAGCACGGCCAGGATCGAACGGTGGGTCGGGCAGCGACTGGAGTACACCGGGCAGGGGCGGCACGCCTACCCGATGATCGCGTGGCGGCTGACGGAGGCCGGGCACGGGGCGAGCGCGGTGATCGTGGTGCGCTGGCCCGGCGGCGGCAGCCACGCCTACAACGCGGTCAACGCCGAGGGCGAGGTCATCTGGATCGACGCCCAGCGGGGGCACATGTCCGTGGAGCCCCCTTACCTGACGGTGACCGGGGTGTTCTGCGTGATCCTCGACCGGCACGGGAGGCCGCGGTGAACCTGGATCAGGCCCGGGCGCTGGCCGAGGAGTACGTCAACGGGGCGCTGCCGGCGGAGCAGGCCGTCTCCGTCGGCGTCTACGGCTTCCACGACGGCTACGTCGCCTGGATTCGAGACCTCGAACCCGACGACCCCGCCCGGCTGCCGGAGACGGTCGGCGGGGCGTGCGTCGTCATCGACGAGACCACCGGCGAGGTGGCCCCCCGGCCGCTCCTCGACCCGGAGACGGTCGCCGAGCTCTGGCCCGGCCCCATCCCCCGCTGAGCCGCGCCACGGCGGCGGCGCGGCCACCGAGTCGCCGGCGCGGCCCCCGCCGGGGGCCGCGCCGCCCCCTCTCAGCCGCACGAGTGCCGGGCGCCGCCCCCATGAGACGCCCGGCCCCCGCGCGCATGCGCCCTCTATCCGCACATGACGGGTTTATGCCCTTTCAAGACCCTTTACCCGACTTGACGATCACCCGGCAGCGAGCGCCCCGGCGATCGACGCCCGCGCCGCCCGCCGCGCCGGCAGCAGCGAGGCCACCACCCCCGCCACCCCCGACAGCGCCACGAACAGCACGACCTGCCCCACAGGCACCGACAGGATCGCCCCGTCCAGCATCGCCAGCACCGCCACCCAGCCGTACACCCCGCCGAGCACCACTCCGACCAGCGCTCCGACCAGCCCGAGCACCAGCGCCTCGACCGAGAGCATCCGCCGTAGCTGCGGCCGGGTCAGCCCGAGCGCCCGCAGCAGCGCCGACTCCCGCGAGCGCTCGTGCACCGACAACGACAGCGTGTTCGCGATGCCCAGCAGCGAGATCAGGATCGCCAGCCCGAGCAGCCCTCCGACGATCATGAGAAGCATGTCGAGCGTCTCGTCGAACTCGCCGCGCACCCCGGTCGAACTGCTGAGCCGTACGGTCGGATAGGCGGCCACGGCCTCCCTGACCACGGCCCTCGCCCGGTCGGCGGACACGCCGTCCCTGATGGTGACCATCACCCGGGCGTCGGGCAGCGCCCCGGCATAGCGGTCGAACGCGCTCTCGGCGACGGTGAGCGGCGGCAGCGCCGCGCCGCCCCCGCCGAGCACGGCGACGACCCGCAACGGGAGGCTCCGCCCCTTGGCCCGCACGCTGACCTGCACGCTGACCTGCACGGTGTCGCCGACCCGCACGCCCAGCTCGTTCGCGACCCGGTCGAGCAGCGCCACCTGCCCCTCCGACAGCCCTGCGGCCATCGACCCCGCGACCACCTCGGGGGTGACCGGCCCGTTGAAGGCGCCCAGATCGTACGTCCGCGCCCCGCCCGTCCGCCCCGTGACCTTGGCCGGCGTCTCGCGGACCTGCAGCACCGAGCCCAGCTCCGGCGCCCGGCGCAGCTCCTCGGCCACCGAACGCGGCACCGCGGCCTCGCCGCCCTGCGCGGACAGCAGGTAGTCCACCGGGAACTGCTCGTCCAGCTTGTCCGTCACGGTCGCCCGGGTCGAGGCGCTGAGCACCGAGATCACCGTCATCAGCGTCACCCCGATCGTCAGGGCGACGGTCGTGGTCGCGGCCCTGCGCGGGTTGCGTGCCGCGTTGTCCAGCGCCAGCCGCCCCGGCACCCCGGCCAGCCGGGCAGGGAGCCGGCCCACGACCGTGCTCAGCGGCCGGACCAGCGCCGGCCCGAGGATCAGTACGGCCAGGAAGGTCAGCATGCCGCCGACCATGACCACGACCAGCGTGGCCACGCCCCCCGGCGGCATCCGCCACACGCCGAACCCGGTCGCGCCGGCACCGGCCAGCAGGAACAGCGCGGCGGCGCCCCAGCGCGCCGCGCCCATGCGGAACGCCTGCTCGTCGGCCTGCGTACGCAACGCCGCCACCGGCGGCACCCGTGTGGCCGACCGGGCGGGCAGCAGCGCCGCGCCCACGGTGACGACGAGGCCCACGGCCGCCCCGACGGCGATCGTGACGGGGGTGAGCGCGACGGAGGCGCCCGTGGGCAGCGGGGCGTCGAACGCGGCCAGCAGGGCGAGCGCGAGCGCCGCGAGCCCGTACCCGGCCGCGAGGCCGAGCGCCGAGGCGATCAGGCCGACCACTCCCGACTCCAGCAGGACCGAGCCGAACACCTGCCCCCGCGTGGCCCCGATGCAGCGCAGCAACGCCAGCTCGCGGCCGCGCTGCGCGACGAGGATGGTGAAGGTGTTGTAGATGACGAGCGCGGCCACCATCATCGCCACGACCCCGAACAGCAGCAGGCCCACGGTCAGCGTCCGCATCTCCAGCCCGGCCGCGGCGGCGAGGTCGGCGGCCAGCTCGTCGCCGGTCTTCACCGTCGCCCCCGCCCCGGCGGCGGCGGCCACGGCCTGCTTCAGGCCGGGAGCGCCGCCCGCCACGTCGATCTCGTGGTAGCCCTTCTCGCCGGTCATCCGCAGGGCGGCGGAGGTGGTGAGGCCGATCGCGCCGGTGAAGGCGAGCTCCTGGTCCACGCCGGGGTCGAGGAGCCCGACGAGCTTGAAGGTGTGCCGCTCCCCGCCGGGGTCGAGCACCACGAGGTCGTCGCCGAGCCGGAAGCCGTTGACGCGGGCGGTGTTCTCGTCGAGCACGGCGGCGCGGTCGTCCGTGCCGGGTCCGGTGCCCGCGACGATCGTGGTGCGCTGCAGCGGGCCGCGTACGACGGAGATCGCTGTGGTGGGCAGGTCGCCGACGGCCTTGCCGTCCTTGCCGAGCAGCGGCGCGGACCCGCGCACCAGGCCCTGCGCGTCGGTGACGCCCGCGACCGCGCGCACCCGGCGCAGCACGTCCTCGGCGAGCACGCCGTCCTCGGCCAGCACCGCCACGTCCACCTTGCCGGCGTCGGCGGTGACCCGCTGGGCGAAACCCGCCTGGACGGTGTCGTTCAGGACGAACGTGCCCGCGATGAACCCCACCCCCAGCACGATCGCCAGGGACGTCAGCAGCAACCGCAGCCGGTACGCGCGCAGTCCGGCCAGCGCCGTCCTCAGCACCTCACGCCTCCAGCTTCACGAGCGTGTCCAGCACGGTCTGCGGCGTGGGCGCGGTCACCTCGGTGACCAACTCGCCGTCGCGCAGGAACACCACGCGGTCGGCGTACGAGGCCGCGACCGGGTCGTGCGTCACCATGACGATGGTCTGGCCCAGCTCGCGCACGGAGGTACGCAGGAAGGACAGCACCTCGGCGCCGCTGCGCGAGTCCAGGTTGCCGGTCGGCTCGTCGGCGAAGATGACCTGCGGCTTGCTGATCAGCGCGCGGGCCACGGCCACTCTCTGCTGCTGGCCGCCGGACAGCTCGGACGGGCGGTGCCCGAGCCGGTCCCGCAGCCCGACGGTGTCGATCACCCGGTCATACAGCGCCTGGTCGGGCTGGCGGGCGGCGATGTCGAGCGGCAGGCGGATGTTCTGCTCGGCGGTCAGCGTGGGCAGCAGGTTGAACGCCTGGAAGACGAAGCCGATGCGCTCGCGGCGCAGCAGCGTGAGCCGCCGGTCGCTCAGCCCGGTCAGCTCGGCCTCGCCGACGCGTACGGTGCCGGAGGTGGCGGTGTCGAGCCCGGCCAGGCAGTGCATGAGCGTGGACTTGCCGGAGCCGGACGGCCCCATGATCGCGGTGAAGGCCCCGGTGTGGAAGGCCACGGAGACGCCGCGCAGCGCGTGCACGGCGGCGTCGCCGTGACCGTAGGTCTTGGTCAGGTTCGTGGCCACCACGGCGGGCGGGGCCTGGGTGCGGGTCACTCGTCACTCCTTGTCGCGCTTTTTCAACGCGACCAACGCTAGGAGCGGAAATGTCGCCTGCTCTGGGCCCTGAGGAGGGACTTCGGCTGCGACTCCGGACGACCCCCGGTCAGACTTTCGGCCGATGGGCGGGCACGATCAGCCCGGCCTCGTAGGCGTACACCACCACCTGGGCGCGGTCCCGCAGCCCGAGCTTGGCCAGCACCCGGCCGAGGTGTGTCTTGACCGTCGCCTCCGCGACCTCCAGCCGGGCCGCGATCTCAGCGTTGGACAGGCCGCGCGCCACCGAGAGCAGCACCTCGCGCTCGCGCGGGGTCAGCTCGGCCGCCGCGACCGGATCCGGCGACGGGAGCTGGGCGGCGAAGCGGTCCAGCATGCGCCGCAGCGTGGTGGGCGCGACCACGGAGTCGCCGGCGTGCACGTGCCGGATGGCGCTCAGCAGGTCGTCCGGCGGCACGTCCTTGAGCAGGAAGCCGGCCGCGCCCGCCTTGATGGCGGCGAAGGCGTACTCGTCCAGGTCGAACGTGGTCAGGATGAGCACCTTCGGCCCGTCGATGCGGCGGGTGGCCTCGACGCCGTCCATGTGGGGCATCCGCACGTCCATGAGGACGACGTCCACCTCGGTCGTGGCGAGCAGCTCCAGTGCGGCGGCGCCGTCGGCGGCCTCCGCGACCACCTCGATGTCCGGCTGCGCGCCCAGCACCATGCGGAAGCCCGCCCGCAGCAGCTCCTGGTCGTCGACCAGCATCACCCGTATCACCGGGGCCGCCTCCCTCACGCCGCCCTGGCCATGGGGAGCCGGGCCAGCACCTCGTAGCCGCCTCCCGGGCGGGGACCGGCCGTCACCGCGCCGCCGTACAGGCCGACGCGCTCGCGCATGCCGATGAGGCCGTGGCCGCCGTCGCCGCGCGGCGCCGTCGCGCCCCTGCCGTCGTCGGTGACGCGCACGACCAGCTCGGGGCCGTCGAAGTCGAGCTCGACCAGGGCGCGGGCGCCGGGGCCGCCGTGCTTGAGCGCGTTCGTCAGCGCCTCCTGGACGATGCGGTAGACGGCGAGCTGCTGGCCCTCGGGCAGCTCGCCGGGCGCGCCGGCCACCACCAGCCTGGCGGGCACCGCCGAGCCGCGCACCAGCTCCTCCAGCTGGTCCAGGCCCGGCTGCGGGGTGTAGTCGGTGTCGGGGTGCTCGTCGTCGCGCAGCACGCCGACCAGCCGGCGCATCTCGGCCAGCGCGGCCCTGCCGGTCTTGGAGATGGCCCGTACGGCCTGGCGGGCCTGCTCGGGATCGCGGTCGAGCGCGTAGCCCGCGCCGTCGGCCTGGACCACCATGACGCTGACGTTGTGGGCGACGACGTCGTGCAGCTCCCTCGCGATGCGGGCGCGCTCGGCCGAGGCCGCCATCCGCGCCTGCTGGTCCCGCTCGCGCTCGGCCCGTTCCGCGCGCTCCTCCAGGCCCTCCAGGTAGCGGTGGCGGGTGCCGGCGTACAGGCCGAACAGCCAGATCGTGACCACGAACACCGACCCGCCGAAGAACGTCCCGAACGAGGGCGACTCCCAGTTGACCAGCGCCAGGAGGATCCCCAGCTCGGCCACCAGCATCGCGGCCAGCCCCCAGCGGAACGAGCACCGGTAGGCGACCACCCAGAGCGCGACCAGCACGGCGAGGTTGGCGGGCAGCGGGTCCAGGCCCGCGAGCCACTGCCCGAAGCTGATCAGCGCGATCAGCGCGTACGACGGGACCGGCCGCGCCAGCCACAGCAGCGGCGCCAGCAGCGCCGCCGACAGCGCCAGATAGCCGGCCACACCGAGCGCGAAGCCACCGCCGGGCGGGGTGTAGGACGCGTACGGCACGGCGAACAGGCCGCACAGCGCCGCGAGGGGAGCGACCCGCAGGGCGCTCGCCAGCTTCTCGTGGCCGCGGGACCACGACCGTACCCTGCCGAACACATCCTCACGATATGCAGGCCGGAACCGGGGTTGGTCCGCCTGGAGGTGGAAGTCCGCCTACGACCCAGGTCGCACATCGAGAGGTCTTACACAGGGCTTACGCCCTTTGCGGCACTCTGATCTCTGGGAGCGCCCCTTCATCGGGGCGAGTAAAGGGAGATCGTGATGGCGGATCATGATCGCGATGCCGGGTCGCGCGGCGATGAGGAAGCGCCGCGCGACCCTGACCCTCACGCCGATCCCCGTTGAGCGCCCCGGTCTGAAGTCCGGCTGGCTTCCGCCCGACCCCTCCGCCCACGGTCACGGTCATGGCGGCCCGAGTACGGGACGATCGTCCTCCGGGACACCTGGGACCTGGAGCCCCGTGACAGCCGTCCACCCCTCGCGGCTTTCCCGG
Source organism: Nonomuraea sp. LP-02 (assembly GCF_036289125.1). Classification (NCBI taxonomy): domain Bacteria; kingdom Bacillati; phylum Actinomycetota; class Actinomycetes; order Streptosporangiales; family Streptosporangiaceae; genus Nonomuraea; species Nonomuraea sp. LP-02. The sequence continues at coordinate 4,670,323 of NZ_JAXCLK010000001.1, forward strand.
ACCCGCTGCCGCTCCTGGTGGCCGCGCGCCTGCTGATCGCCGAGGCCGACCGCATCGTCTGGGTTCAGTCGTTCGCCCCTGACCTGAAATTCCGCCGTCGCCCGCGGACACGTACGGAGTGAAAGCCCGCAACGTGACGAGGATGGCGCGTGAGTGAACAAGACGACCGGTCCCGGTTCGAGGCGGTGTACCGAAGGACCTATGAGCAGATTCTCGGCTACGCCGTGCGGCGGTGTTCCTCGCCCGAGGACGCCGCCGACGTCGTGGCCGAGACCTATGTGATCGCCTGGCGTCGGATGACCGAGCTCCCCGACGGTGACGCCGGCAGGCTCTGGCTGTACGGCGTGGCCCGCCGGGTCCTGGCCAACCACCGCCGGAGCGAGCGACGCAGGCTCACCCGGCACACCGAACTCACCGACGAGATCGACAAGCTTTACGCCGTCCCCTTTCCCACCGGTGAGCCGCACGGCGTGGACGATGCCATGGACCTGCTCGCCGACAGCGATCGTGAGCTGCTGGCCCTGGCTCTCTGGGAGGGGCTCGACCCCGGCGAGATCGCCACCGTGCTGGGCTGCTCCCGTAACGCCGCCCGTATCCGCCTGCACCGGGCGCGCAAGCGCTTCGCCAAGGCCCTGGAGAGGACCCGTCCATCGGCCGCCGGCTTGGCGGTACGGCCGCTCATCGAGAAGAGGTCAAGGTGAACAACGACCAGATTTTCAAGGACCGGGCACGAGTGCGGGACGAGGATCTGGCCGGCCGGGCGTCCACCACGGGGGCGGACGCGCTGCTGGCGGAGATCGTCTCGATGGAGCACCCGGCACGACGGCGGCTCCCGCGCTTTCCTGGCCGCGCTCTGCTGCGGCCAGGCCGCGCTCTGCTCGGCCTGGCCGCGGCGGCCACCGCGGTGGCGGTCATCACCCCCGCGATGCTGTCCGGCAACACGATCTCCGTCGCGCCTCAGCCCGGCACGTCGGCGTCCGCGACGGCCGAACCGACCGCCCGGCAGATCCTGCTCGCGGCCGCCGTCGCCGCGGAGCAGGCCCCCGCGAGCGGCGACTACTGGCGTTACAAGGGGGTCACCCGGTGGATGTTGACCGATCCCACGCGCAGCTACGTGCTTGAGGAGGCGCGATCTGGAGAGGTATGGCTGGCCGGGCGAACGGGTCTGCGGAGCTGGCGCATCGGCCAGGATCTCGGCGTCAGGCCCGCGACCCCGCAGGACGAGGTGGCGTGGCGGGCCGCGGGGTCGCCCACCAGCTGGCGGTACCCCAAGGACATGAAGACGGAGAACCTGTTCGCCGTCCCGTTCGGGCCGCTGAAGGCGGCGGCGGGTGAGCGAACCGCCGAACGGCTGCGCTGGAAGACGGTCGGGGACCTGGCCGGGGAATCGTTGACCTGGAAGGAGCTGCGCGCGGTCCCGGGCGAGCCCGAGACGCTCCGGAGCTACCTGGAAGAGCGCATCGGCCGGCTGGATCTGACCGGATCCGGGATGGACGTGGAGGAGGCGAGGAAGCACATCCTTCTCCGGGACTGTGTGGACATCATCAGTACCCTGCCGGCCTCGCCCGAGACCCGTGCGTCCGCGTACCGGATCCTCGCGTCCCTGCCCGCCATACGGGCTGCCGGGGAGACGACGGATCCGCTGGGCCGGCGCGGGCAGTTGCTCAGCTACCAGGAGGAGATCGAGCCGGGCCTGTTCTCCGAGGTTCGGCTCGTGGTCGATCCCAGCACCGGCCTGCTTCTCTCCGAAGTGAGGGTGAACACCACCGAGCTCGCTGACGGGCGGCAGGCAGAGCTTCGTGTCTCCTCCTCGTTCCAGGAGATCGGCTGGACCGACGAACGCCCGCAACTGCCCACGCCGCCCGGGTGAACGATGAAAGTTTCCCCAGCCACGGCTCCCCCACCAGCGCCGTTGACCGGCGGCTGTCGCCGCCCGTGTTCCCCTCCGCGGCGAATGGCGTACCGTACTCCCGCTCACCCACATCCCCGGCAAAGGGAGTCCACGTGCGTGCATGGCTGGCCGGTGTCGTCGCGTCCGTCCTGATGGTGCCGCTGACGGCCCACCCCGCCTCGGCCGGGACGGACCCGCGTACGTGCGCCAAGGCGAACCTGCTGTTCTGCGAGGACTTCCAGGCCATGCCGGTGGGCGGCGCGAGCAGTCTCCGCTGGGGAATCGACACCAGGCACGGCACGCTCACCGTCGAGCGCGATGGACGGCGCGGGCAGAAGGTGCTGCGCGTGCACACCGAGGGCAACGGCCGCGCGTTCCTGAAGGTGGACGACTTCGCCGCGCCGGGCAACAGCTTCTACGGCCGCGTACGGCTGCGGGCCGCCGCGTTCCCGACCGCGCCCGACTGGGCGCACTACACGCTCGTCGAGGCGACCGGCGACGGGCCCGAGGTCGTCCGTCCGCTCGGCGGCCAGTACGCCCCTCCGCCCCACGGGGGAGCCGCGTACTGGGGCGTCGGCGCGGACGGCGGCCCCACCGGGGACTGGACGAACTGGCGGACCACCGCCCCCTCCGTCGCCGGGACGTGGACCTGCGTGGAGTGGCACATGGACGCCGCCGACAACCGGATCTCGCTGTGGTTCGACGGGGTGGCCAAGCCGGAGCTCACCGTGTCCACCCGCGAGCACGGCGGCAATCCGGTGGACTTCGTCTTCCCGCGGTTCGACACGGTCAAGCTGGGCTGGCAGCTCTACCAGGCGAACCCGACCCCCGCCGGCTACGACGTGTGGATGGACGACATCGCGCTCAGCAGCCGGCGGGTGGGCTGCTAGACCGCTGTCACGGGTTGCCGGAGCGGCACGTGGGCGACGTGCTGAACTCGACGGACGCCCCCGTGGCGTCGCTGATCACGGCGCGGATGTCGTACCTGAAGGTGGGCTGACAGCCGATCGTCACGAAGGTCTTGCCGTCGAGCGAGGCCACGTTGGAGCCGTTGACGTACCAGCGCACGGCGACCGGCGCGACGCCGCCGCTGAAGGAGACCTCGCAGAGGAACCGCCGCGCGAGCGGTTCGCAGCCGCCCCCGGTCAGGGTCAGGCTCGCCGTCGCCGTCGTCGCCGAGGCGGAGGAGGACGCGAGCACCCCCGGGGCGGCGAGCAAGCCTGCGGCGAGCACGACAGGCAAGGCCATCTTGTACGACTTGCGCATTCCTGTCTCCTTGTGAGGACGATGAGATGGGACGTCCACCCAGACTTCTGCCGGCTTGACTCTGCCGTTACGTCAATATCTAGCGTCACGAGGGAGCCGGAAGATCCGGCCTGGTGAACGGTACGGGACGGTGAGCAGGCAATGGCGTGGTCGATCGCCGAAGTGGCGCGGATGTCGGGAGTGACGTCGAGGACGCTGCGCCACTATCACGAGATCGGGCTGCTGGAGCCTGCCCGGGTCGGCGGCAACGGCTACCGCCACTACGAGGAGGACCAGCTCCTGCGGCTGCAACAGATCCTGGTGCTGCGGGAGATGGGCCTCGGTCTCGCCGAGATCAAAGAGATCGTCGACCGGCACACCGACCCCCTGGCCGCCCTGCGCGAACATCACCAGCGCGTGCTGCAGGAGCGCGACCGCCTGGACGCGGTGGCGCGCATGGTGGCCAGAACCATCACCGAGCTTGAGAACAGCGAAGGGAAGGACGGCATGTCCAGAATCAGCAAGCCGGAGAACCTGTTCGAGGGATTCGACAGCGCCCGCTACAGCGAGCAGGCCCGCGAGCAGTGGCCCGGACACTGGGAGCAGTCCGGGCAGCAGGAGCTCCTGGACACCCTGGCTCCCGAAGAGCTCGGCCGGATGCAGCAGGAGGCGACGGCGGGGATGATCCGGATGGCCGAGCTCATGGCCGCCGGGACCCCGGCGGACGACCCCGCGGTGCTCGCCGAGCTCGACGTCCACTACCGGCAGCTGAGCCGGTTCTGGGCGCCGACCGCCGAGCAGTACGCCCACCTGGGCCGGATGCAGGTCGATGACGAGCGGTTCAGGGAGAACTACGAGCGGATCGCCGACGGGCTGGCCGCGTACATGCGGGACGCCATGGCCGCGTACGCGCACGCCCGGCTGAGCTGAACACCGGGAATCCGCTAGATCGTAGGGCCGGTGGGATTCGAACCCACACTAACAGCCACCTAAAGACTGCGCCTCTGCCATTGGGCTACGACCCCTGGTGAACTGCCCGCCCGGCAGTTCGGCCAATCTTACACGGGTCAGGCCAGGCCGAGCTTCTTCTTCAGCGAGGCCACGTGCCCGGTCGCCTTGACGTTGTAGAGGGCGTGCTCCACCTTGCCGTCGCCGTCGATGACGAACGTCGAGCGGATCACGCCCTCCACCTCCTTGCCGTAGAGCTTCTTGAGCCCGTACGCCGCGTACGCCTTATGAACGCCCAGGTCGGGGTCGGAAAGCAGCGGGAAGGTCAGCCCGTCGCGCTCGGCGAACTGGGCCAGTTTCGCCGGCTTGTCCTTGGACACCCCGAGCACCACGAACCCTTCGGAGGTGAGCTGCCCCAGACTGTCACGGAAATCACAGGCCTGCTTGGTGCAACCGGGCGTCATCGCGGCAGGGTAGAAATAGAGGATCACCCGCTTGCCGCGGTAGTCCTCCAGCGAGACGGCGCCGCCGGCGGCGGTGGGTAGCGTGAACTCGGGCGCGGCGTCGCCGGGCGCGAGCTTGGTTTCGGTCATGTGGCCCTCCTCGAGTTCTTCCCGCCAACCTACCGGCCCGGCCGGCGTCCCGTACCGCACGCGGACCTGACAGACTGATCACGACCGGGCACGGTCGAGAGGAGAGCCATGGCTGACACCGATCCCGACGAGCTGGAGCGACGCATCGCACGGGCACGCGCGGAGCTGGCGCAGACGGTCGACGCCATCGCCGACCGGGTGAACCCCAAGCGGGTCGCCGAGCGCACGGTGGCCGACGTCAAGACCCGGGCCGGGCACTTCGTGGCGTCCGTGGGCGACGCGCTCGGGGTCACGCCGCGGCCGGTCGAGTACAGCGACGACCCCGCCCAGGTGTGGGAGGACGAACGCCCCAGCCTGGCGCCGGTGCTCATCGGGGTGGGCGCGGTGCTGGTCGTGGGCGCCGCCATCGCGCTCCTGCGCCGCCGCCGTCGCCGCTGACGAGCACCGGCCGTCAGAGGAAGGTGCGGCCCTCACCCCGGTACGTCGGCACCGTCTCCACGACCTTGTCCCCCTCCACCAGGTGCAGCGCGTCGAACCGCTCGCACAGCTCCCCCGCCTTCGCGTGCCTGAACCACACCCGGTCACCCATCCGCAGGTCCTGCGCCGCCTGCCCGAGCAGCGGCGTCTGCACCTCGCCCGCTCCCTCGTCGGGCGCGTAGCGCAGGCCGGCGGGCAGGTACGGCTGCGGCAGCCGGCTCGGCCCCGCCGACCCCGAGGCCGGATAGCCGCCGCCGAGCACCGTCACCACGTCGGGCCGGGGCCGGCGCACCACCGGCAGCGCGAAGAGCGCGGCCGGGCGGCCGGTGAAGCGGCGGTAGAAGTCGAACAACCGGGGATGGAACAGCCCGGACCCGGCACCCACCTCGGTGACCGCCTTCTCCCGCACCGTCAGCTCGACGCTGCCGGTGCCGCCGCCGTTGACGAACTCCAGCTCGGCGAACTGCCGTACGGCGTTGACCACGCGCCCGCGCCGGACGATCAGCTCGCGGGCCGAGCGCGCCTGCATGAGCCGGATGGCTCGCGCGTAGGCGGCCTGCCCGCGCGGCGCGTCGCCCACGCCCGCGATCTGAGCCTCGTACGCCAGCAGCCCCACCAGCCGCAGCCCCGGCCGTTTGGCGATCTCGGCGGCCAGGTCGGCGGCGTCCTCGGGCTGGCGGATCGGCGAGCGCAGCGCACCCGCACGGAACCTGCCGCCGAGCGCGACGTACCCGGCGTCGACGTCGAGGCAGAGCCGGAGCTCGGCCCTCGGCCCCGCGCCCTGCACGGCGTGCTCGATGAAGTCCAGGTGGGCGGCGGAGTCGACGGTCACCGTGATCTGGCGGGCGGCCTCGGCGTCGGCCGCGAGGGCGGCGAGCGCGTGCCGGTCGGCCGTCGGGTAGGCGACCAGGATGTCGGTGAAGCCGTGCCCGGCCAGCCACAGCGCCTCGGGGAGCGTGAACGCCATGACGCCGCGGAAGCCGTCCATGGCGAGGACGCGTTCGAGCACGGGGCGGCTGCGGATCGACTTGCTGGCCACCCGGATCGGCTTGCCTCCCGCCCGCCGGACGAGGTCGGCCGCGTTGGCGCGCATGGCCGCCAGGTCGAGGATGGCGAAGGGAGGCTCCAGCTCAGCGGTGGCATGGTCGTAGCGCCGGCGGTCGTCCATATGAGCAGCGTAACGACATACGGAACAAATGAATATGAGTGCTGTTCGTGTTCGGTCGGCTTCCCGTAAGGATCAGGCAAACCGGCGGCGAGGACAGGACGCCCCCGCCCGGCCCCCGTGTACGTCTGATGCTCGTGATGACCACCCTCCAGCGGCAACGCTCCCCCGGTGCGCCCGCCGCTCCGCGGCAGAGCACGCTGCGCCGGGCGCGGCGGGCACTCAGGCCGGCGCGTACCCTGCCCGGCGCCGTCGTGTCGCTCACGCTGGCCGGCGGGCTCGGGGCGAGCGCCGCCGAAGTGGTCGCGGCGCTGCTCGGGCACCCGCTCGGCTGGGTGCCGCTGAACGAACTGGCCGACTTGGCGGGCCGTACCCCGTGGCCGGAGACGTCCACGACGGCCCTGGCCCTCGCCGGCACGGGCACGCTGATGCTGCTGCTCGCCGCCGTCCCCGGCCGCTCCCGGCTCGTGCCGGTGGAGACCACCGACCCGCTCATCGTCATCGGCATCACCCGCAGGGGCCTGCGCCGTACCCTGCGGGCCGCCGCCCAGCAGGTGCCCGGCGTGCACCGGGCCAACGTACGGCTGCGCCGCCGCACCATCGAGGTCACCGTCGTGACGGACGGCGAGAGCTCAGGCTCGATGCTCCGCCAGGTCGGCACCGCCGTCGGCGACCGCCTGGCCGGGGTGGGCACGCTCGCCGCCGGCGAGGTCGTCGTCCGGCTGCTCGGGAAAGGCGGCTGATGGCTGAGCTGCGCCAGTACAGGGGCAACCGCATCGGCCTGGCCGTCGTGGGCGGCACACTGGCCGCAGCCGGCACCTACGCCTGGCTCCGCGGCCACGGCCGCTTCCTCGGTCTGCCGCCGAACGCCAAGGTCCTGCCCGCGCCCGCCGCCCGCGCCCTGACCGACGCCGCCTGGCCCCTGTGGGCGCTCGCCCTCGTCCTGCTCCTGCTGGCGCTGGCCGCGCTGCGCTGGCTGCTGCTCTGCCTCGGCTGGGGCCGCCGCGGCGCCCACAACGGCACCGGCACCGCCATGCTGTACGTCGGGCTCAAGAACGTGGACGGGCTGAGCAAGGCCAAGGTGCGGCTGGGCCCCGACGGCCTGCGCCTCGCGCTCACCTGCCCGGCGGCCGCGGACGTCGGCGCCGTGGCGGGCAAGCTCGACCAGGACGTCATCGGCCGGATCCGCCGCGAGCTCAGCGACGACGAGACCCCGGCGATGGCCCGCCTGCACGTACGCCGGTAGTCCCGGGGCTCAGGCCACACTGACCGTGATCGTATGCCAGCCGGTCGCGCCGTCCGGGGCCGGCGGGGCCTCCTGCTCCGTCTGGGTGTAGCCGGTGGCGTCGGTGGCGCGTACCTGGAGGGTGTGGGAGCCGGGCGTGGCGTCCCAGTCCAGCGACCACTGCCGCCAGGTGTCCGGGCCCGGCACGTCGGCCAGCTTGGCCTCCCGCCACGCGCCGCCGTCAACCCGTACCTCGACGGCCGCCACGCCCTTGTGCTGGGCCCACGCCACGCCGGCGATCGTCGTACGGCCCGGCTTGAGCGAGGCGCCCGAGCCCGGCACGTCGATGCGGGACTGCGTCTTGATCGGGGCCTTGGCCGCCCAGCCGCGCGGCGTCCAGTACGCCTCGTCCCGGTCGAACCTGGTCACCTTGACGTCCACCACCCACTTCGTGGCCGACACGTACCCGTACAGGCCGGGCACCACCTGGCGCACCGGAAACCCGTGCTCGACCGGCAGCGGCTCACCGTTCATGGCGACCGCGAAGAGCGCCTCGCGCCCGTCCATCACGACATCCACCGGGGTGCCGCAGGTGAATCCGTCCGCGGACGTGGACAGCAACATGTCGGCATCGGCGTGCAGACCGGCGCGGCGCAGAATCTCCGGCATCCGGACCCCGAGCCAGCGAGCGTTGCCGGCGAGCCGCCCGCCCACCTCGTTGGAGACGCAGGTGAGCGTGACGTCGGCCTCGGTGAGCGGCATCCGGAGCAGATCGGCGTACGTGATCTCGACGGGCCGGTCCACCATGCCATGGATCCGCAGCGTCCACGTACCGGGATCGACCTGGGGGAGGACGAGGGCGGTGTCGACCCGGTAGAAATCCCGGTTGGGGGTGATGAAGGACGACAGCCCGCCGATGCGCAGGTCCGCGCCGGCGGGGATCGGCTTGGCCGGGGTGGCGGGCGCGGGCAGCGCCACGTTCACCCGGGCGAGGTCCACCGCTCGGGACCCGGCCAGCCGGCTGCCGACCACCGCCCCCGCCCCGGCCACCACCAGCCCCCCGGCGACCCCGGTCAGCAACCGCCGCCGGTCGAAGGTCTGCGGTGCACCGCTCTCCCGCATGACGGCAGGCCGCTCGGCCCCGCCGCTCGCCCGCATCACGGCCGCCTCGTCGCGATCCTGGCCGGAAGGGGCCTCCGAGACGGCCGGGACGGTGGCACGGCGAAGCAGCCAGGCGAGCGTCCACATCCCGCCGGCGGCCCCCGCGAGCGTCGGCAGAACGTCCACGACCGAGGCTCCCGGACGGGTGACGACAGCGACCAGCCCCACCACCGCGAACGCCGCCAACCCCGCCATCCCGTACGCGACCCGCCGCCGCGCGAGCACGCCGATGACCGCCGCCACGACGGCGAGCAGCACCAGCACGCCCCAGACGAGCACCGTCTTGTCGTTCTCGCCGAAGGTCGTGATCGCGAAGTCCTTGACGGGCGCGGGCGTCAGGTCCACAACGCCGTCGCCCACCGCGATGACGGGCGAGGTCTGCGGCCCGAAGAGCCCCGCCACGAGTTGCGCCAACCCGAGGGCCACGCCGCCGGCCGTCAGCCCGGCCAGCGCACCCGCCCAGTCGGGCACCGAGATGTTCCTCTGCACACTGCCGACGCTACGCCCTGGGCCACCACCCGGTTCTTACGCGATGGTTACGAGATCCCCCAGCCCCTCGCTCCTTACGTCGTGCGGAATGTCAGGCCAGCTTTCGGCGAGGGCCGACGGGCGTCTGGGGGGTGTCGAGCCAGAGCCGCTGTCCCTCACGATCGACGGACATGCCGAACCGCTCCAGCCCCGGCTCCCCCAGGCTCACCCACTGGAAGTACGCGCGGGTCACCTCCTCCCAGAGGTGGCGGTCGCCGAGCTCGTACACCCATGACTCGCCGTCAGGTTCGTAGATGGCGACACCCCACTGTCCGGGGTCGCCGGGGTCGAGGAGGAACATCCGGTCGTCGTCGTCCAGGCGCATGCACAACCCGGTCAGGGCCGATATCACCAGATCAGCGCCCGCCGGCGCGTAGGTGATCGTGCGGGGATCCAGCTCGGTGGTGAACCGTCGGCCGCTGCCGTCGTCCGGGTCGCCCGGGGTGGTGGCGCATTGGGAACGCATCATCATGTACCGGGTGTCGCAGGGGAATCTCCCGATGGCGCTGCCGTCCGGTGTGGTGACCAGCCGCAGGCAGTGGTCGGAGTCGAATCCGGGCGAGTACGGGGTGACGATGACCGCGCCGGGGCGGCACTGCTCGACCCAGGCGTAGGGAACGGTGTGGACCGCGCAGGTCACGTGCACGCGGTCGTACGGTGCGCCCTCCGGCCATCCGGCCGCGCCGTCGCCGACGATCAGGTGCGGGTGCACGCCGGCCGCCACGAGGTTCTTCGCCGCCTGCTCGGCGACGGCCGGGTCCACTTCGATGGACGTGACCCGGGACGCGTCGCCGACGAGGTGGGCCAGCAGCGCGGCCGTCCATCCGGTGCCGGTGCCGACTTCGAGTACACGGTGTCCGGGCTCAGGGTCAAGTTGCGTGAGCAGGTCGACCACCGTGCCCGGCGAGGAGTTGGAGGAGGTGTAGCGGCCCTCCACTGCGCGGATGTCCGTCGCGCCCATGTCGAGCTGCGTCACGATGGCGGACGGCCCGTACACGGTCGCCCACCACGATTCAGGGTCGTTGTCGCGGTCGATGAGCCGGGGGCCGGCCTCGGTCAGAGCGACCCCTACATGGGGGACGAACCGGTGCCTCGGCACGGCGTACAGCGCGTCGATGATCGCGTCGGCGATCGGGGCGCGGGTCTCGCTGATCGCGGCGATCATGCCGCCGGTAGCCAGGTCGAGGTCAGGTGTCACTTCTTCGGACCGCCGCCGTGCGAGCCTCCCTTGCCACCGTCACTGTCGCCTTCTTTTTTGCCGGGCGCGGGCGGCTGGAACGGCTTCAGCTTGGGCTCGTCGCCCTTGTGCTTGCCCATGTGATGTCCTCCTACAACTAGACGTACGCTCTCCGCTACGATACGACTACCGTCAGTTATTCACAAGAAGCTGCGCGGTACGCCCGGGGTTGCCACAGCAGCTCGGGTACGTACGGCTTCGCAGCAGAGCCGTCGAGAAAGAAGTCCACCCACCTTGCGCCGGTGTCCGGGAGCCGGCTGTCCACGACCAACCCCAGGGAGGCGGTGTCGGTGACCGCCAGCCAGAGGACGGCGGCCACGGCGCGGTGGGCCTCATCCGTCGTCAGGCCGTCCAGATCGAACTCGATCAAGGCCACGTCACCGCGAGCCGAGATCGACGTCAAGACGTCGGTGTCGGCATCGATCCACAACTGCACCGTCAGTGGCCGAGGCAGGTTCGCCTCGGTCAGGAGCGCGTCGAACGTGGTCTCCACCGGGCCACACTCGGCCAGGTAGCGTACGGCACCTGTGTGCGGATGCGTGAGCCGCAGACCGTAGGGCGCCAGCCGGCCGAGTGAGCTGAGCAGGACTGCCCGGGATTCGGATCGTCGAACCCACATTGCTTCTCCGAATCCCATGGCCTTCCTAGCGGGTGAATCGCACGACGTTCTCGGTGCCGAGGATCCGCATCGCCACCTGAATTGTGCTGCCCTCGAAGTAGGCGATGGGCGAAACCATTGTCGCGCTGTCGTCCAAGCGACGTGGACGATGCCGGAAGTGGAGGAAGCCTGCGAAGATCGCAGTGTGCCGATCTTCCGTTTGGTCCTGATCGCCGTCGCAGTGCTGGTCGCCGCCGTCCTGGCCTTCCCTCAGTCGGTTCCGAACGGGATCGGCCGCCTCGGCAGCCTGGTCGAGACGTTCCTGCCGTGGCTGGCGCTGGCCGTTCCCGTGCTGCTCGGCCTGGCCTGGTGGCGGCGTTTCACGGCGGGCGCGCTGGCCGCGCTGCTGCCGCTCGCCGCCTGGCTCGCCCAGTTCGGCGGACATCTGCTGCCCCGAGGGGAGCCGCCACATCACCTGGTTGCCGTGCAGCACAACGTCAGTGACGAGAACCCCGACCCGGCCGGCACGGCGCGCACGCTGATCGCGGCCCGGCCGGATGTGATCGGCCTGGAGGAACTCCTGCCGGCAGCCCTGCCGGCCTGGGAGGACGCGCTGCGCGGCGACTACCCCTATCGGACAGTGCACGGCACCGTCGGCCTCTGGTCCCGCCACCCCCTCGCGGAAACCGCGCCGGTGGACATCCGCCCGCACGACGTCGGGCCGGACTGGAACCGCGGGCTGCGCGCCGTTGCCCGCACCCCGCACGGCGACATCGCGGTCTACGTCGCCCACTTGCCCTCCGTACGCATCGGCCTGGGAGGATTCGACGCCGTACGCCGGGACGAGAGCGCCCGCCGGCTCGGCGCGGTGCTGGCCGCCGAGCCGCTCGGCCGCGTCCTTCTGCTGGGCGACCTCAACAGCACCGTCGACGATCGCGCGTTGCGCCCGGTCCTCTCGCTGATGGCGGCCCCGCCACGCGACTTCGCCTTCAGCTGGCCGGCTCGCGTCCCGCTGGCGCGCATCGACCAGATCCTGACCCGCGCGATGGTGGTGACCGAAATCCACTCGCTGCCGAGAACGGGCAGCGACCACCTGCCGATCGCCGCCCGCATCCGCCTCTGACCGACTTCAGGCCCTCAACGGAATCTGTCGACCCTGTCGAGATGACCGATCCGCGCAGAGGCGATCAGGTGGCGAGCAGTTCGCGCACCAGTGGCGCGAGCGCGCGGAAGGCCCGCCCCCGATGGCTGATGGCGTCCTTCTCCTCGGGGGCCAGCTCGGCGGTCGTGCGCCGCTCCCCCTCGGGGACGAAGATCGGGTCGTAGCCGAAGCCGTGCTCCCCGCGCGGCGCCCTCACCAGATGCCCCGGCAGCGTGCCCTCGACAACGCGCTGCTCACCGGACGGCAGCGCCAGAGCGGCGACGCAGGCGAAGTGGGCGCTCAGCTTCTCGGCGGGAACGTCGGAGACCTGGGCGAGCAGCAGGTCGAGGTTGGCCTGGTCGTCGCCGTGCCGCCCCGACCAGCGGGCCGAGAAGACGCCCGGCATGCCGTTGAGCACGTCGACACACAGCCCGGAGTCGTCGGCGACGGCGGGCAGGCCCGAGCCCTGGGCGACGGCGTGCGCCTTGAGCAGGGCGTTGTCCTCGAAGGTGACGCCCGTCTCGGCGACGTCGCCGATCTCGGGGAACTCCTCCAGCCCGACGATGTCGAACCCGGACAGGATGCGGCGCAGCTCGGCGATCTTGCCGGGGTTGCGGGTGGCGAGGACGATCCTCATGACTCCAGGGCCTCCTGCTGGATGAGCGTCAGCTCCTCGCACCCGGCCACGGCGAGGTCGAGCAGCCGGTCGAGCAGGGCACGGTCGAAGGGCGCACCCTCGGCGGTGCCCTGCACCTCGACGAAGCTGCCCTCGCCGGTCATGACGACGTTCATGTCGGTCTCGGCGGCGACGTCCTCGGTGTAGCAGAGATCGAGCATCGGCACCGAGCCGACCACCCCGACGGAGACGGCGGAGACCGAGCCGATCAGCGGGTCGCCGGGGCACATGCGGCGCTCGCGCATCCAGGCGACGGCGTCGGCCAGCGCGACGTACGCGCCGGTGATGGCGGCCGTACGGGTGCCGCCGTCGGCCTGCAGCACGTCGCAGTCGAGCAGCACGGAGTTCTCCCCCAGCGCCTTGTAGTCGACGCAGGCGCGCAGCGAGCGGCCGATCAGGCGGGAGATCTCGTGCGTACGCCCGCCGATCTTGCCGCGGACCGATTCGCGGTCGTTGCGGGTGTTGGTCGCCCGCGGCAGCATCGCGTACTCGGCCGTGACCCAGCCCTGCCCGCTGCCCCGCCGCCAGCGCGGCACGCTGTCCTGGACGGAGGCCGCGCAGAGCACCCGCGTGCCACCGAACTCGACCAGCACCGAACCTTCGGCGTGCGCCAGCCAGTTGCGGGTGATCGTGATGGGACGGAGCTGGTCAGGGGTGCGGCCATCCTGTCGGGACATGCAGATCACCCTATCTCCGCCCCACGACGCTCTTGACCAAATGTGTCGGCCACATGGATCCTTACGCAATGACAACGGGGGTGTTGCGCAACCCTGACTTCCTCCGGTTCCTCAGCTCACATCTGGCCAGCGAACTCGGGGCGAACATCTCCCGGGTCGCGCTTCCGCTGGTGGCCGTACTCGTGTTGCACGCCGGGCCGGCCGAGGTCGGGCTGCTCACGGCGTTGCAGACCACCGCATATCTGGTGATCGGCCTGCCCGCGGGGGTGTGGGTCGACCGGATGCGCAGGCGGCGCGTGATGATGGCGTCCGACCTCGCCAGGTTCGTGCTGGTCGGGAGCGTTCCGGTGGCGGCGGAGCTGGGTGCGCTGACGATGCCGATGTTATGCGTGGTCGCGCTGCTCGCGGGCACCGCTCAGGTGTTCAACGACGTGGCTGACCAGACGTACCTGCCGAGACTCGTACGAGGGCCGCAGCTCGCCGACGGCAACGCGAAGCTGGAGACCGTACGCGCGGCGTCGTTCCTGTCCGGGCCCGCGATCGGTGGCGCGCTGGTGGAGCTGGTCGGCGCCTCGCGCACGATCGCGGCCACCGCGCTCGGCTCGCTCGCCTCGATGCTCTTCCTGACCACCATCAGGACGCCGGACGAGCCGCGCCGGGCGGACGGGCGCGAGCCGCTGCTGCGGGGCATCCGCGAGGGGCTGGCCTATCTGTGGCAGGACCGGCTGATGCGGATGTTCACGGCGTCGTCCGCCATCTCCAACCTGTCGGTGAGCGGCGTGCTCGGCCTGTCGGTGCTGTTCCTCGCCGACGTGGTCAGGCTGGAGCCGGCCCTGCTCGGCGCGCTGCTCACCGCCGGCGGCGTCGGCGGCATGGTGGGCGGGCTGAGCGCGGGGTGGCTGTCGCGGCGGCTGGGGGCGGCGCGGATGACCTGGCTGGCCGCCGTGATCGTCCCGCCGTTCTGCCTGCTGCTGCCGATGACGCAGGCGGACTGGCGGGCGTCGTTCTTCGCGGTGACCTCGTTCGCGATCTCGTACGCGGCGGCGATGAGCAACATCGGCCAGCTCACCTACCGCCAGACCGTGACCCCCGAGCACCTGCTCGGCCGGGTCAACGGCTCGGTGCGCTTCCTCGTGTGGGGCACGATGCCGGTGGGCGCGCTGCTCGGCGGGCTCATCGCCGCGCAGCTCGGGGTCCGTCAGGCGCTCTGGATCCTGCTGACGGGCCGGGCGCTCGCGTTCGTGCCGCTGCTGTTCTCGCCGCTGCCGCGGATGCGGGAGTTCGACGAGGCGGGCGAGGTTCAGGCCAGGTCGTAGTCAGGCGAGGTCGTAGACCGCGCCGCTGCGGGCCAGCTCGATCGGGCCGCCGTAGCCGCCGCGACCGGCCTCGGCGAGCACCTCGGCCTGGTCGTTCCACGGCACGAGGTGGGTCAGGACGAGCCGGCCGACGCCGGCCGCGGCGGCGTGCTCGGCGGCCTGGCGGCCGGTCATGTGCAGGCCGGCCGGCAGGTCGGGCCGCTCGACGAACGACGCCTCGCACAGCAGCAGGTCGGCGTTCTTGGCCAGCGTGACCAGCTCCTCGCACTCGCCGGTGTCGCCCGAGTACGCGACGACGCGACCGTTCGCGGCCACGCGGAAGCCGTACGCCTCGACCGGGTGGTTGACCAGCCCCGCGGTGACCGTGAACGGGCCGAGCTCGAAGCTGCGTGGCTCCAGCGGCACGAAGTCGAACGCGGTCTCCAGGCCGGGCTCGTCCGGCATGCCGTACGCGGCCGCCAGCCGGGCGGGCGCGTCGGCGGGCGCGTGCACCGGCAGCACCGGGTACGGGGCCCGCGGCCCGTAGGTGCGGGCGACGTGATAGCCGCAGAGGTCCAGGCAGTGGTCGGCGTGCAGGTGGGAGAGGCAGATCGCGTCCACGTCATACAGCCCGATGTGGCGCTGGAGCGCGCCGAGCGCCCCGCTGCCGAGGTCGAGCAGCAGCCGGAAGCCGTCGGCTTCGAGCAGGTAGCAGGACGCGGGGCTGTCGGGGCCCGGGTAGCTTCCGGAGCAGCCGACGACGGTCACCTTCATGTGGGCTCCTTTTCGTTGCGACGCTCGGCGGCGTCGCGGCTCGGCCGCGCGGCCCGGGCGTCCAGGACCCCCCAGCCGCCGCCGAGGGCGGCCAGCGGCGCGGGCGCCGGACGAGCCGGGCGGCCGTTCACGGTGGTACCCCCCACGGGTGCGACTTCGACCGCGTCGATCTCGGGACCCAGGAACCGCCGCCCGAGGCGGGCGAAGAGCCGGGGGTCGCCGGTGGCGAGGAAGCGGTGCCGGGGGGTGGCCCCGCCTCCCGACGCCAGGCCGCGGTCGTGCAGGATCCGGTAGACGTCCTTGGCCGTCTCGTCGGCGCTGGAGACCAGCGTGACCTCCTCGCCGGCGACGTACGAGATCGCGCCCGCGAGCAGCGGATAGTGGGTGCAGCCGAGGATGAGAGTGTCGCACCCGGCGGCCCTGACGGGCTCCAGGTAGTCGCGTACGACCTCGATGAGCTCGCCGCTCATCGTCTCGCCTCGTTCGACGTACTCCACCAGGCGTGGGGCGGCCACGCCGGTGAGCTGCACGTCGGGAGCCGCGGTGAAGGCGTCGTGATAGGCCATGGACTCGATGGTGGCCCTGGTGGCGATCACGCCGACCCTGCCGTTGCGGGTCGCGCGCACGGCGCGCCTGGTGGCGGGGTGGATCACCTCGACGACGGGCACGTCGTAGCGCTCGCGGGCGTCGCGGAGCACGGCGGCGCTGGCGCTGTTGCACGCGATCACGAGCAGCTTGACGTCGAGCTCGACGAGGTGGTCCATCACCTCCAGGGCGCAGGCGCGGACCTCGGGGATGCTCTTCGGCCCGTACGGCTGCCGGGCCGTGTCGGCCACGTAGGTGATGGACTCGTGGGGAAGCTGGTCGATGATCGCGCGGGCGACCGTCAGGCCGCCGACCCCGCTGTCGAATATCCCGATGCTCGTGTCCGGCACGCTTCAGAGGGTAGGCGACCAGGGCGATCAACACTGCGTAAGAATGCTCACATGTGCGACTCCTGAGCAGGATGCGATGTCGCCTTGGTCACATCCGTACGCTTCGCTGCCGGTCAGCCCCTTCCCACCCGGGCGAGCTGGCGGGACTGCGCGACCAGGCGGCCGGTGGAGTCGCGCACCTCGACCTCCTCGTCGAACCAGCCGTCGGAGATCATCCGGCCGCCGCCGATGAGCGTGAGCCAGCCGGGGGCGGGCAGGGCGCGCAGGTGCCAGGTGAGGTCCACGGTCGGGGCCCAGCCGCGCGCCCCGGCCGAGAAGACCACGGGGGGCAGGGCGTCCACGGCCAGCGCCAGCACGTACGGGTCCGGGTCCTGCGGTTCGGCCATGCGGAAGTAGGCGCGTGACTCGGGGCGGCCGGTCGGCTCGCCCTTGAGCCAGCCGATCGTGGGCGGGTCGAAGCGCAGCTCCATCTGGGCGTTCAGCGTCATGCCGGACTCGGGCTTGGGGTCGGGGAGCCTGAGGCAGTCCTCGACGGGCGGCATGGGGTGGACCTCGTCGTCGTGGTAGTCGGGGGCCGCCCCGCTGAGCGTGGCGGTGGTGATCAGTCCCTCGATCTTGGCCGTGCCGTCCTGGACGAGCGTGGCGCGGGCGAACGCGGCCGTCCGGCCCGCCTTCAGCGGCTCCACCCGCACCTGCGCGGGCCCGGGGACGGGCGCCTTGAGGAACTGCGCGGTGGTGCTCACGGGGTGCTCGAACGGCGAGGCGTCGACCACCGCGCGCAGGATCACGGCCATGAGGTAGCCGCCGTTGAGCGGGCCGCCGATCGAGTAGCCGGGGTCGAGGCACACGTCATACGTGGTGTCGTCGATCTTGATCGCCTGCGTTGCCTCGTCGAACTTCGTCATCCGCCTCACCCGTGAAGTCTGGAACTATATTCTAGTCGTCACATACTCTACGGCATCCCCTCATCCGCGCGCCTACCTGGGGAAACGTGATCGGACTGAGACAGTTTGATCATGGCAACTGTTACCCAGCTCATCGGCCAGGCCGTCTGGGACGCCAACGGGGTGTGGGTCGGGCACGTGGTCGACATCCGGGTGGTCCGGCACAAGGGCGAGCTCCAGCAGAGTCACACGGTCTACGGGCTCGTGGTCTCCCAGCACCGCGCCCCGCTCCTGCTCGGGCTCACCCGCGAGCGCGAGGGGCGTTCGCCCTGGGTGTCGAAGGCGCTCGCGCGGGTGCTGTACGCCGGATGCGCGTTCGTCCCCTGGGCGGACGTGGCCGACTACGGCGGGGGCGAGGTGCACATCAGCGCCTTGAAGGGCGAGCTTGACCGCGTGTAAGGGACGGATCCAGCGTTCTGCAAGCGCCTGATAAGCAGCAGGCACTATGTTCCGATGTGGCCAGAAGTCCACATTGTGAGTGAAGTGATGTCTGCGAATAACCCCCCTTACGGTGCTGGGCAGGATCCTGACCGCACCCAGGCATACAACTGGAACCAGGGACAGCCCTATCCGCCACAGCAGGGCCAGCCGGCGCACCAGCAGCAGCTTCCTCAGGGCGGCTGGCAGCAGGAGCAGATCCAGCAGGGCCAGTACGGCCAGCAGTACGGGCAGCAGTACGGGCACCAGGGCCAGTCCGGCCAGCAGCAGTACGGGCAGCAGCAGTACGGCCAGCCCCAGTACGGGCAGCAGCCCCAATACGGGCAGCCGGGCCAGTACACCCAGCCCCAGTACGCACAGCAGGGCGCCTACGCCCAGCAGGACCTCTACGGCCAGCAGCAGGGCTGGCAGCAGCAGCCGCCCGCGCAGCCCCCGAAGAAGGGCCGCAAGGGCTGGCTCGTCGCCGGCGCCGCGGCGCTCGCCGTGGTCGTGCTCGGCGGCGGCGCGGTCTGGGCCGTCGGCGCGCTCGGCGGCGGCGGCACGCAGCCGGCCGACGTCCTGCCCGCCAACGCGATCGCCTACGCCCGCCTCGACCTGGACCCCGCCGCCAACCAGAAGCTGGCGCTGTTCCAGCTCGCCAGGAAGTTCACGGTCACCAAGGACGCCTTCTCCGGCGACGACCCGCGCAAGGCGCTGTTCGACACCCTCAACGAGGACTACGACAGCAAGCTCGACTTCGCCAAGGACGTCGATCCGTGGCTGGGCAGCAGGATCGGCTTCGCCGCCGTCCCCTCCGGCAAGGAGGAGCCCGACTTCGCGGTGGCCGTCCAGGTCAAGGACCAGGAGCAGGCCAAGACCGGCCTGACCAAGCTGATGGACGGCGAGAAGTTCGGCATCGCCTTCCGCGACGACTACGCCCTGCTCACCCCGACCCAGGCGCTGGCCGAGAAGTACGCCGGCGCCGACGACAGCCTGGCCGACAACGCCGAGTTCAGCGACGACATGGACGCCGTCGGCGAGCAGGGCGTGCTGTCGTTCTGGACCGACATGGGCGGCCTCGTCGACCTGGCGGGCAAGCAGATCCCCGCCGACCAGCGCGCGGCGGTCGAGCAGGTCAAGGACGCCCGCTTCGCCGGCGCGCTCCGCTTCGACAGCTCCTACGTCGAGCTCGCCGGCACCGTACGCGGGGCCAAGGGCCTGACGCCGGAGGGCGACCTGCCGCAGGCGAACCTCGGCACGCTGCCCGCCTCCACCGCGGGCGCCCTGTCGATCTCCGGCCTCGACCAGGTGGTCACCAAGCAGTGGGCGGAGATCGAGAAGCAGGCCACGGCGACCGGCTCGGCCGAGATCACGCAGCTCCTCCAGCAGGCCAAGACCCAGTACGGCCTCAGCCTGCCCGGCGACCTCGCCACGCTGCTCGGCAAGAACCTCACGGTCGCGGTCGACTCCGAGGGCCTGAGCGGCGACCAGCTCAAGGCGGGTGTGCGGATCGCCACCGACCCGGCCAAGGCGCAGACCGTCTTCGAGAAGGTGGAGAAGGCGATGACGGCGAGCGGCCAGCCCGCCCCGAAGATCGCCAAGGTCACCGGCGACGGCGTCTTCACGGTGGCGACCAGCGACGCCTACGCCAAGTCGCTGTCCGAGGAGGGCACGCTGGGCGACTCGGAGACGTACAAGACGGCGGTCGCGGACGGCGACGAGGCCAACTACGCGCTCTTCGTGGACCTCGACAAGGTGGAGAGCCTCTACCTGGAGTCCATGCAGGGCGACGACAAGGCCAACCTTCAGGTGCTGCGGGCCGTGGGGCTGAGCGGCAAGATGACGGACTCGGAGGCGACGTTCTCGCTCCGGGTGCTGTTCAACTGACGTGAGATCAAGGGCGGCCCGGCGGGCCGCCCTTTCTCGTGCGCTCTAGGCCCAGAGCTGGCCTTCGAGGCGTTCTTCCGCCTCGTCCAGGGTGCCCTCGTAGGCACCCGTGGACAGGTATTTCCAGCCGCCGTCGGCCACCACGAAGACGACGTCGGCCCGCTCGCCGGCCTGGACCGCCTTCTTCGCCACGCCGAGCGCGGCGTGCAGCGCGGCCCCGGTCGAGACGCCGGCGAAGATGCCCTCGGCGGCCAGCAGCTCGCGGGTGCGCCGCAGCGCGTCGGCCGAGCCGACCGAGAAGCGCGTGGTCAGCACCGACTCGTCGTAGAGCTCGGGGATGAAGCCCTCGTCCACGTTGCGCAGGCCGTAGACCAGCTCGCCGTAACGCGGCTCGGCGGCCACGATCCGCACGTCCGGCACCTGCTCGCGCAGGAAACGGCCGACGCCCATGAGCGTGCCCGTGGTGCCGAGACCGGCCACGAAGTGCGTGACGGTGGGCAGGTCGGCGAGGATCTCGGGGCCCGTGGTCTCGTAGTGGGAGCGCCAGTTGGCCGGGTTGCCGTACTGGTAAAGCATGACCCACGACGGGTTCTCCGCGGCGAGCTGCTTGGCGACGCGGACCGCCTCGTTGGAGCCGCCGGCGGCGGGCGAGGAGATGATCTCCGCGCCCCACATGCGCAGGAGCTGGCGGCGCTCCTCCGAGGTGTTCTCCGGCATGACGCAGATCAGCTTGTAGCCCTTGAGCTTGGCCGACATGGCGAGCGAGATGCCGGTGTTGCCGCTCGTGGGCTCCAGGATCGTGCAGCCGGGCGTGAGCAGGCCGTCCTTCTCGGCCTGCTCGACCATCCAGAGCGCGGGCCGGTCCTTGATGGAGCCGGTCGGGTTGCGGTCCTCCAGCTTGGCCCAGATCCGTACGTCATCGGACGGCGACAACCTCGGCAGGCCGACGAGCGGCGTGCGGCCCACCGAGTCGATCAGTGAATCGAAACGCATGTCATCCGCCGGCGACGGCGGGGAGGACGGTCACCGTGTCACCGTCGGACACCGGGGTGCCGAGGCCGCCGAGGAAGCGCACGTCCTCGTCGTTGAGGTAGACGTTGACGAAGCGGCGCAGGCCGCCGGCCTCGTCCACCAGGCGGTTCTTGATGCCCGGGTGGTTGGTCTCCAGGTTGGTGATCAGCTCGTCCAGGGTCGCGCCCTCGGCGTTCACGGCCTTCGCGCCGTCGGTGTAGTTGCGAAGGATCGTCGGAATGCGAACCTCGATGGCCATCGCGGTCAGTCTCCTCATGAGTGGTCAGTCGTCGTCCAACGGGCGTCAACGCCCAGGGTGTGGCAGGTGTTCCACGCTCAGCGACAGTCGTAGACGACGACGGCCGGAGTGTGCGCGAAGAGGAAGCTCTGCACAGGCCGGACCATCATGGGAGGAACTCTACCTCTTCCTCCGTTACCACCCCATCGAGGATGCGGAAGGAGCGGAACTCCGTCTCGCCCTCCTCGCGCGTCGAGACCAGCACGTAGTGGGTGTCGGGCTCGGAGGCGTAGGAGATGTCGGTGCGCGACGGGTAGGCCTCGGTGGCCGTGTGCGAGTGGTAGATCACGACGGGCGTCTCGTCGCGGTCGTCCATCTCGCGCCAGACGCGGAACTGTTCCTTGGAGTCGAAGCGGTAGAAGGTCGGCGAACGCTCGGCGTTCTCCATCGGGATGAACCGCTCCGGCACACCGTTGCGGCCGGCGATCACCCCGCACGCCTCGTCGGGATGGTCGGCCCGGGCATGGGCGACGATCTTGTCAGCGAGTTCCTGCGCGATCGACAGCATGGCCCGGAAGTTACCAGAGGGCCCGGACCAGGCTGTCCTGGAGGTAGGTCAGCCAGTCGTAGGTCACGTACGCCGGGTAGCGGGGGTCGTCCTCGGACATCATCGCGATCTCGTCGTGCACCTCCTCGGTCACCTCCAGCTTGGTGCCGAGCGTGAGGCGGACGTCGTTGAGCGCGCGCAGCCACGCCTGCGCCTGCTCCGGGGTCAGCTCGAAGCGGCCCGGGGCGGCGGTGTCGTGGACGGTCTGGGCGTCGGCCCGCTTGCCCTCGCGCAGCGTCGCCTCGGTGTAGCGGCGGAACTCGGAGGCGTCCTTCTCGTCCTCGTACGCCGAGGGGAACAGCCGCGCCAGCACCGGGTCCGACGGCGCCTCGCCCCCGCCGATGCCGAGCGCCCGCTCCAGCGGATCGTCGCTGGTCTCCCCCGGCGGAACCAGGCCGAGCATCATCGACACCAGCGAGCGCAGCAGGGAGATCTCCGCGGCCTCGAACCGCGCGACCACCCGCCCGCCCTCCCCCGGCGAGAACCCCGAACTCACCCGAACCTCTTCTTCACGCGCGTCGAGAGCGTCATACGCCCTACTTGACCGAATCCGGCTGGAGCGTCGCCCACAAGCCGTAGGAGTGGAGAATCTGCACATCGCGCTCCATCTCTTCGCGCGTGCCGCTGGACACCACGGCCTTGCCCTTGTGGTGCACGTCCAGCATGAGTTTTTCGGCCTTCTCCCTGGTGTAGCCGAAGACCGTCTGGAAGACGTAGGTCACGTAGGACATCAGGTTGACAGGGTCGTTCCACACGATGGTTACCCAGGGCAGATCGGGCCGGACGTCCGATGACGGACGCTCGACGGCGATTGGAGCGGTGGTACCCACATCCGCAAGTCTGCCCTATCTGAGTCGTAGTCTTCGAGTCGTGACAATGACCATGAGCACTGCGTTGCTCACAGATCACTATGAGCTGACGATGCTGCAGGCGGCCCTGCGCAGCGGCGCGGCGCACCGGCGCGCGGTCTTCGAGGTGTTCGCCAGACATCTGCCCGGCGGCCGCAGGTATGGAGTCGTCGCAGGAACCGGGCGTGTCCTCGACGAGCTCGAACGCTTCCGTTTCGGTGACGAGGAACTCACCTTCCTGCGCGAGCACCGGGTCGTCGACGAGGCCACCCTGGCGTTCCTGGCCGACTACAGGTTCACCGGGAACATCTGCGGCTACCAGGAGGGCGACCTCTACTTCCCCGCCTCCCCCATCCTCGTCGTCGAGGGGACCTTCGCCGAGGCCGTGCTGCTGGAGACGCTGATCCTGTCGATACTCAACCACGACTCCGCGATCGCCTCGGCGGCCTCCCGCATGGCGAACGCGGCCGGCGAGCGGCCCCTCATCGAGATGGGCTCGCGGCGCACCCACGAGGAAGCGGCCGTGGCGGCGGCCCGCGCGGCCTACATCGCCGGGTTCGCCTCGACCTCCAACCTCATGGCCGGCCACCGGTACGGCATCCCCACCGCGGGCACCGCCGCCCACGCCTTCACGCTGCTGCACGACACCGAGCGGGCGGCGTTCGAGGCGCAGATCGCCTCGCTCGGGGCCGCCACCACCCTGCTGGTGGACACCTACGACGTGGCCGAGGGGGTGCGCACGGCCGTCGAGCTGGCCGGGACCGAGCTGGGCGCGGTCCGCATCGACTCCGGCGACCTCGCCGCCGCGGCCCAGGAGGTACGCCAGCAGCTCGACGCGCTCGGCGCCTTCGACACCCGCATCCTCGTCACCTCCGACCTGGACGAGTACGCCATCGCCGCCCTCGCCGCCGCCCCCGTGGACGGTTACGGCGTCGGCACCTCGCTGGTGACCGGTTCCGGGGTGCCGACGGCGGCGCTGGTGTACAAGCTGGTGGCGCGCGAGACGGCGAGCGGCGAGCTGGAGGCCGTGGCCAAGCGCTCGGTGGGCAAGCCGTCGCGGGGCGGGCGCAAGGAGGCGTACCGGCTGCTCGACGACTCCGGGCACGTCGAGACCGAGCTGATCACGACCGGCGGCGTGGTCCCCGAGGGCGGCATACCCCTGCTGCACGACCTGGTGCGCGACGGCAAGGTGGTCGGCAGGGAGTCCCTGGCCGAGGCCCGCGAGCGCCACCGGCACGCGGTCGCCACCCTCCCCCTGGAGGCCCTGCACCTGGGCAGGGGGTACGCGGCGATCCCGACCGAGTTCGCGTGACGTATCGTGCTCTTATGGGCACCGCGCTGATCATCGTCGATGTGCAGAACGACTTCTGCGAGGGTGGCAGTCTCCCCGTGGCCGGCGGCTCGGCCGTGGCCGCGGCGATCACCCACCACGTGAGCGAGCACGGCTACGACCATGTGGTGGCCACCCGCGACTATCATGTCTCCCCCGGCGACCACTTCGCCGAGTCCCCCGACTACGTCTCCTCCTGGCCCGCCCACTGCGTGGCGGGCACGCCGGGCGCCGACTTCCACCCGTCGTTCGACGTCTCGGCGGTGGAGGAGGTCTTCAGCAAGGGCGCGTACACCGCGGCCTACAGCGGCTTCGAGGGCGAGAGCGGCGACGGCGTGACGCTGATCGACTGGCTGCGTGAGCGCGGGGTGAACGAGGTGGACGTCGTCGGCATCGCCACCGACCACTGCGTGGGCGCCACCGCCCTCGACGCCGTGAAGCACGGGCTCACGGTGCGGGTGCTGCTCGACCTCACGGCCGGGGTGTCGCCGGAGACGACCGAGACCACGATGGCGGAGCTGAAGCGGGCGGGCGCCACGCTGACCGGGGCTCCCGTTACGGGCTGACCACAACCGCTGTTCACGTTGCGTACGCGCTTCGCAACGCAGCGGTCATGTGATAGTCAAGAGGATGAACCCTCTCCGGAGCCGCAGTAGTACGGAGAGTGACACATGATCCTCTAACTCGAAGGTTTTCCATGCTGGCCCTCTCACTCGGGGCGGCCTGGCTGCTCCTCGCTCCGCTGAGCCTCTGGCTCCTGTTCCGAGGCCGTCCGCTGGAGCGAGCGGGCGCGATCGTGACCCTGCTGCTGCTGGAGGCCGGCACGATCGTCATGGGCCGGCTCGCCACGCCGCACGCGACCCCCGGCCACACGGTCGTGGCCCACGACGTCGCGCCGCCGGCCTCCTGCGCGGGGCGTGCCCCCACCCCACGCTCGGCCCGGCTGGGCACGAGCCTCGTGCTCACCTGGGCGGCCCGCCGCCACGAGTGCGACACGGCGGAAGTCGCGATGCGCTCGCAGGGCCGGCGGCTGCTGGTCTGGCTGCACACCGGGCAACCGGCCCCGGCCGGCGGCGGGGGACGGCTCGCCTACACCCTGCCGGTGCACGTCAAGGGCCGCACCGCGGCGGTCACGGTGCCGCTGCCGAAGGACGCCGCCCGAGTCCCGGTCGACGGCCGCAACGGCCACCGCATCCCGCCGCCGCGCGGCTGAGCGAAGTCAGGGAGCCGCGACCGCGAGCCGCAGCGCGTCGTCGAACTGCGCGAACACCTCGAACGCGTGCCGCAACCCCGTGATCGACAACACCCGCGCCATCACGCCCTGCACCCCGCCGAGCAGCAGCCGGGTGCCCCGGGCCTCGCAGCGCTGCATGACGCCGACGAGCTCGTTCATGCCCATCGAGTCACAGAACTGCAGCTCGGCGAGATCGAGGATGAGAAACGGCGGCGGCGGCAGCTCCCAGACGAGCTCCAGGTGCTCCCGCAGCAGGGGCACCGCGTTGACGTCGAGCTCCCCTTCGAGCCGAAGGATCACGGCGTTGCGCGAGAGGCCGGAAGAGACGTAGAGCGTCGATTTTCGGTTGGCCTCATATGACATGGGCTGGAGTCCTTCTGCGCATCAACGCGAGCCAAGAGAGTTCTTGCCGCTTCTGCCGGGTCTCTAACGGAAAGCCACGGCTCTGTGGCCAAATGCGTATGGTTCAGGCGCGGCGGGTTTGAGGCGGCCGAATGACGCCCCTTACGTCAGCCCGCCGAGGATGAGGGAGGCGAGGACCAGCACGATGAGGAAGACGAGCAGGACGCCGGTGCCACTGACCATCACGACGACCTTGGTCCGCCGGGCCGCCCAGCGGATCACGGCCATTATGACGGTGATCAGGGCGGCCAGGAGCAGCAGGGTGGCACCCCTGGTGTCGGCGGTCTGGAGGACGGTCAGGGCAAAGGTGGAAGTCGAGAACATCATGAGGTGATCCCTGTATGGAGACGAGAACCGGGTCGAGTGCCACTCCGGCCGGGGGTGGAGGGGGTCAACGGGCTCGCAGCACGAGCGGCAGGATCGTCAACCAAGATCACTAGCAGAACTCGACGCGGCGGCCGTCCCAGACGAATGTATGAGCGGATCCTCTGTGCGGCTTTCAATACCAGCCAGATCACGAAAGAAGCCATCAGGGACGTAATGACGTTGATTGCGAGGTCCCCGGCAATGCCCATGTCGTCTCCTCTCGGGACCACCAGCTCCTTGAGCTTCATTATGTGAGATCATTTCCGGCCGCAGCCAATTCGAACGCTCATTCACGTGAAATGGAGCGTCATCTACTGATGTCCCCCACCTCTCTCGAAGTTCGTCGAGAGATTCGGAAATGACGCTGGGCGAAAGTTCGCACTCAGCCATGATCAACATGCCGGATCATCCGGAACTTCAGCTGAACTCACGCGAAGTTCAACGGAGCCCGAGCGCGGGGTGAAGTGCGGTGAACAAAGCCGATGGGCTTTGACGTGCGCCGACGACAAAACTCGACGCCCCGCCGAGGGCGTCAGAACGAACTTCAGCCGTATCCAGGGGGCTTGACGTACGCCATCGAGATGTTTTCTTAAGGCTGAAGTACATGACGAGGAGGGGCCGTGGCATGGACACCGCATCGTCTCCGAAGCGCTGCGTCGCAGAGGATCACCATGGCGACGGACATGCCGGCCACTGCGCGGGCAGCATGCCCGTCGGCTGGTGAGATGCCGCCCGACCAGGCAGAAGCCCTCGCAGAACATCATCACGGCTCACATCGTCACCTGCTGCACATCCCCGGAGAACGGCAGACGGACACGTCCGTCCGCCTTGACGCCATCATCGTGCCGACCATCCGGAATCCCTCCCAGCTCGAGCCCGCCGCCCAACTCGCCGCGCACCTGGGATGTCCGCTGGTCTCCATCCACAGCCACGCCAGGAGCCGCGCGATGGATGCGGCCGCTCTGATGCCGCCGGGCCTGCAGTTCATCGCGATCGACATCGACGACACAAGCCGTCTCAACCTGCCCGACTTCGCGACTTCGGCGCTCCTGCGCGGCACGATCTTTCAGAGAAAGGACGATTCCAGCACTAAACGCAACGCCGGGCTGCTTCTCGGCCGGCTGATGGGATGGGATCACGTTCTTTTCCTGGACGACGACATCGACGTGCACGACCACCAGGAAATCTCCCGCGCCGTGAGCCTGCTGCACTCCTACGACGCGATCGGAATGCGCGTAGGCGGCCACCCGGACAACTCTGTCGTCTGTCATGCGCACCGGCTGGCCGGAGGACCTCAGGATTCGTTCATCGGCGGCGGCGCCTTGGCCACGCGCACGAGCGGGAGATCGTCATTTTTCCCTGACATCTATAACGACGACTGGTTCTACCTGCTCGACGATCGTTTCCTCTGCCGTGTCGCTGTTGCTGGGGACGTCTCGCAGAAGCCGTACGATCCCTTCGACCGTCCGGACAGAGCACAGGACCAGGAGCTTGGGGATGTGCTGGCGGAAGGGCTGTTCTGGCTGCTGGACGGCGGCGGGGATATCGCCTGCCGCGACGTCGCCGAGACTGCGTACTGGTCGGAGTGTCTGCTCAAGCGGGAAGCGTTCGTCCGCGGCGTGCTGGCACGGGTCAGACGAATGCCGCACCTGCCCCAGACAGATCGCCTCGCGATGCAACTGTCCCTCGTGGCCAGCCTGGATCGTCGCCGCTGCATCACCGCAGAACTGTGCGCTTCGTACGTCAGGGCATGGCGACTCGACCGGCGTCAATGGACCGAGCATCTCACCCTGCTCAAATCACAGAATTCGCTCCCGGCCGCGATCGAGCAACTCACGAAGCCAGGATCGGAACCATTTGGCTATCACTGCCAGGAAACCAGTAATTGCGCCCGTCGCACGGCACGACAGAATGCGGCAGCCGCTTGATCATCGGCACATGTGACGTAGAGCAGAATCACCGTTCTCGGCCGGATTCAGGTGCTCGACCATTCATGCAGCCGGAATGATTCGCGGGTCCAGTCGGGCGTGATCACGGCCCGGCCCTCGATCCTGACCCGCATGAGGATGCTGTAGGACTGCGCGCCGCCGAAGCGTTCGCTCAGGTAGCTGGCATTGCGGTCGCGGAAGCGCGGATCGGTGAGCGCACGGACCGCGCCGTAGACGCCTCTGGCGTACATGCCGTTGCAGATGGTCAAGGTGCGCTCGTGGTTGTCCGGATTGACGCCGCGATAGAAGAAAGCGACGTCTTCGAGCAGCCGTACGCTGTCGTCGGCGCGTACGGTCACTGGATGGTGTCGGCGCGTTTCGTCCCCCTCGCTGACCTCGAAGTACGGCCCCCGCTCCCCCTCCCAGTCGGGCACCTGCCGCACCGGCAGGTCGGGCATGCGGGCCAGCGTGGAAGCGGTGACCTCGTTGTAGTCGACGCCGCCGAGCAGCGCGACATGCGTGGTCAGGTCGTCGGAGCGCAGATCCTCGGTGGCGCGCAGGGTTACTTGGCTGTGCGGGTTGGCGGCCCGCAGATGGCCCCATAACTCGAACAAGGAGTCGAGGTCGGAGTATTTGTAGAGCTCGATGTAGTCGCCCTGGGTCGGGACGGCGAACGGGATCCTGGCCCGGTCCTCCTCCGGGACCTGCGAGCAGATGATCGTGATCGGCTCGCCCTCCGGGAAGTGCCAGGGACCCGCCAGCAGGGCGTCGCCGGGTCGGCCCGGGTCCCCGCCCTCTGCCGCGACCTGGTGGCGAAGGGCCGTCTGGCGCAGCCGGGTCAGCTCGGCCAGCAGCTTCTTGTGCTCGTCCAGTTCGTCGGAGGTCAGCTCGGACAGCGACGGCACGCGGGCGACGCCGCCCGCGAGCGAGCGCCGGGTGGCGAAGAAGACGGCGTACTTCTCCAGGCGGTGCAGGGGAGGGATCTTGGCCGCGGTGGTGGACTCCCAGGACGAGATCAGCGGGACGCTGACCCCGAATGCCTCCCGTAGCTGTGCCTGGGTGACCCGGAGGTCCGGCCAGTGGCTGTCGCGGAGCTCGCGCAGACGCCGGGCCAGCGCGGTCCGCGCGGAATCGTCGCCGCTCATGCCGCCTCATCCCTCAACTTCAGCGACTTCTAGTTAACGCCGCCACCTGAGCACTGTCCATACGCTCATCACCGTCCCAGCGGGTGATCGCATGGCGCCGCGAGTCGCGAACGCAGGTGAAGTTGACTGAAGGTGCCGAGACGAACCTTCCATTCCTTGAGTTCATTGCTTGACATCAGGCAGCCGGGCCATCGTGGTTCCGTGGGCGCCCCCGACATCCGCCAAGCCGTCCGTACGGACCTCCGTCCCCTCGTCCGGTCGCTCGGGCAGGAGCACTACTTCCACGACCGGCTGGCCCTGCAGGACGCCGGGCACGGCTTCCTCCTCGTGGCCTGGGAGCGGGAGGTGGCGGTCGGCGACGTGTACGTGTGGCTGGCGCCCGCCGAGGAGCCCGAGTTGCGCGCCCACTTACCGGGCGTGGCGCTGCTCACCCACCTGGAGGTGGCCGCGCCACGCCGGAACCAGGGCATCGGGACCGAGTTGTTGTGGGCGGCCGAGGAGCGGCTGCTCGCCGAGGGCCACGACCGCGTCGCCCTCGGCGTGGACCTGGACAACCACGACGCGCAGCGGTTGTACCGCCGCCGTGGCTACGCCGAGTGGCCCCACGGGCCGGTCGCCACGACGGAGGTCGTCTACCACGCCGACGGGAGCCGCGAACGCCGCCCCGAGATCTGCCGGATCATGATCCGCCACCTCGGCCACAACCGCTACCGCTGACCGAGGGCCCGCGGGGATCAGCGGCGCTGGGTGGCCCAGCGGCGGATCATGTCGATGCGTTCCTGGATCTGCTCCGACGTCGCCTGCGCGATCGGCGGCCCGCCGCAGACGCGGCGCAGCTCGGCGTGGATGACGCCGTGCGGCTGCCCGGTGCGGTGGTTCCAGGCGCCGACGAGGCCGTTGAGCTCGCGGCGCAGCTCGGCGACCTGCTCGTGCGGGGCCAGGGCCTGGGCGGCCGGCTCGGCGGACTCCTGCTTGCGCCTGGCCGCCTGCTGGTCGGACTGGCGCTTGCGGAGCAGGGTGGCCACCTGGTCGGGCTCCAGGAGGCCGGGCAGGCCGAGGAAGTCCTCCTCCTCGGCGGAGCCGATGGCGGCCCCGGTGCCGAACTCGCCGCCGTCGAAGAGCACCCGGTCGAACGTGGCCGAGGTCTCCATCGTCTCGAACGGCAGCTCGTCACCCAGAACGTCGGGGTTGTCCTGCTTACGGTTGGCCTGCTCCAGCAGCGAGTCGTCGAGCCCGTCCTCCGGCGGCCGCTTGTTGAGCACGTGGTCGCGCTCGACCTCCATCTCGTTGGCCAGCCCCATGAGCATGGGCACCGAGGGAAGGAAGACCGAGGCCGTCTCGCCACGCTTGCGGGCGCGGACGAACCGCCCCACCGCCTGCGCGAAGAAGAGCGGTGTGGAGGTGGAGGTGGCGTAGACGCCCACGCACAGGCGCGGGATGTCGACGCCTTCCGAGACCATCCGGACGGCGACCAGCCACCGGTCCTGCGACGCCGCGAACTGCTTGATCTTCTTCGAGGCGCCCGGATCGTCGGACAGGACCACGGTGGCGCCCTCGCCGGTGATGTTGCGTAGATGCCTGGCGTAGGCGCGGGCGGTCTCGTGATCGGTGGCGATGACCAGGCCGCCCGCGTCGGTGACGCCCCGGCGCACCTCGGTCAGCCGCCGGTCGGCGGCCTGCATGACCTGGCGGATCCAGTCGCCCTTGGGGTCGAGCGCGGCCCGCCACGCCTGGGAGAGCTGGTCCTTCGTGAGCGGGGTGCCGAGCGTGGCGGCCAGCTCGTCGCCGGCCCGCGTGCGCCACTTCATCTCGCCGCTGTAGGCGAGGAAGATCACCGGGCGTACGACGCCGTCGTCGAGGGCGGGGCCGTAGCCGTAGGAGTAGTCGGCGACGCTGCGTTTGAAGCCCTCGGCGTCCTCCTCGTATCCGACGAACGGGATCGGGTTGTCGTCGGAACGGAACGGGGTGCCGGTGAGCTGGAGGCGGCGGGCGGCCGGTTCGAACGCCTCGCGCACGCCGTCGCCCCACGACTTGGCGTCGCCCGCGTGGTGGATCTCGTCGAAGATGATCAGCGTCTTGCGCGCCTCGGTGCGCGCCCTGTGCAGCGCCGGATGCATCGCGACCTGCGCGTACGTCACCGCGACCCCGGTGTAGTCGCGCGAGGTGGTGCCCTGGCTGTTCTTGAACTCGGGGTCGATGCCGATGCCGACCCGCGCGGCGGCGTCGGCCCACTGGCGCTTGAGGTGCTCGGTCGGGGTGACGATGGTGATGGCCCTGATCACCCCGCGGGACAGGAGCTCGCTGGCGATGCGCAGGGCGTAGGTCGTCTTGCCCGCGCCCGGCGTCGCCACGGTGAGGAAGTCACGCGGCTCGCGCCTGAAGTAGAGGTCGAACGCCTCCTGCTGCCAGGCGCGCAGCTTGGGAGCGGTGCCCCACGCGGCCCGGTCAGGATAGGAAGGAGACAGGTGGGACGCGGCGAAGGTGCTCACCGCATCACCTCTGGGGTTCGTGTGCTTCGCTCTCTCACAGTGACCCAAGAGTAATCGGGCCCACCGACAAGACGTGCCGTGAGCCGTGGATTCTGGCCAAGGTCGTCCTCACGTGCTATGCGGCTTATCGGAGGCTCGTCAGCACCGTGTCGAGAGCCTTTCTGCTTGCGGTTTGCTCGGGTTGCAGCAGGCCGAGCAGGAGCACGCTCCGCTCGCCCCGCGTGAGGAGCATCACTCTCAGGTACGCGGGCCGGTTGACCACGTCACGGTACTCCGCCCGCAGCGCCCGCGTGTGCCCGCCGGGGATCTGCCGGTCCTCGACGATCTTGACGCGGTCGCCCTTGAGCAGCAGCCGGGAGTACAGCTCGGCGGCCTCGGCCGTGGCCTCCTTGGCGTCCGCGACGGGTTCGGGGAGAGGGCGGGCCATCACCAGGCTGCCGGCTCCGTCCCTGGCCACCGACGTGAAGCCGGACACCGGGGGCACGGGTGCGACGTACCAGCCTTCCGGCAGGGTCGCGGCCACCCCGGCCAGGCCGTCGCTCAGCCTGCCCGTCCCGGCCTCCGGTCCCGGCTCAGGCGCGACGAGGCGCGGCGCCACGTTGATCGCCACCGCCACGAGCGCCGCGCCGGTCAGGAGCGCCGCCAGCGCGAACGCCCAGCGGCGCGGCAGGCCCACGGCGGCCGTACGCGCGCCGGGGGCGGCGGGGGTGCCGTAGAGGCGGGCGGAGGGCGGCAGGGCGTCCGTGGAGCTCTCCCTGGACGCGGGGGACGGGATCGACCGGAACGGCGACCGCCAGGAAACCGGCTCCGGGTCCGACGGCGACTCGCCCCAGAACTCGGCGTCCGGGTCGTCGTCGGATGCGGGGGGCAGGCTGCCACCGCCTTTGAGATCGCCCGCGTCGGTGCCCCAGAGGGTGTCCCTGCCACCGTCCGCCAAAGCACCCCAGCCGGCGTCCCTGCCACCGTTCCCGGACGTACCCCAGCCGGCGTCTCTGCCGTCGTCCCCAGACGCACCCCAGCCGGCGTCCCCAGAGGAGCCCCAGCCGGTCTGCCCGTCATCATCAACGTCATCGTCAACATCCCCGCCGGCATCCCTGGAGGCGGATCTGCGCGTGGCCGTCGCGTCCGGGTACGGGGTCCGGCCCGATCGGGCCTGGGCGGGGCGGGGAGTGGTGCGCCGGATGCGCGGGTTCCAGGGTTCGTCGAGTTCGACGGTCTCCCCCGGCTCCAGGTCCAGCGGATGCCCGCGCCGGCGGCCCACGAGTTCCTCCGGGGGCGCGGCCTCCTGCTCGTCGCCGTCCGGCGGAGGACTGCGGCGGTGCCTGGCCCCAGGCGGGAGAGGCGGCCAGACCCGGTGATCATCCTCCATGAACACCTCCTCGCCCGCTGTCCTATCACTCCTCGCGACGGAGATCAGGCGATCCGTGATCGCTGGGACGGGAGGGACGGAATTCACCTCATGCGACCGGCCAGCACCGCCCCGCTCCCCCCGACCACCGCCATGAGGAGGCAGATGACCACGAACCCGGTGGCGATCTGGGACGGTGCGTGCCCGACCAGGTTGACCAGCGCGCCCCCGGCCCCGATGGCGAGCGCCGAGCCCAGCATGTCGGTGACGTTGAGCGCCGCCGAGTTCGCGCCCTGCTCGTTCTCCGGCGACTGCTTGAGCGTGGTGACGCTGACCGTGGCCATGCCGACCCCCATGCCGAGCCCGGCCACGATCCAGGCCGGCACCGCGACCCATCCCGTCACCCCGGGCAGGACGGCGAGCAGCGCCAGCAGCACGCCCACGGTGACGCAGGACGTCGCGAACCTGATCCGCAGGTGCGGCTCCCCGGCCTGGCGGCTCTGCAGGTACGACCCCGCCGACCAGCCGAGCGCCCCGGTGGTGAGCGCGATCCCCGCCTCCCTGACGCCGAACCCCTTCACTTCCTGGAGCGCCAGCGGGATGAAGGAGTTGACCCCGAAGAAGGTGGCCGACAGGAAGCCGCGCATGAGCACGGTCGTGGGCAGCCCGCGGGCGAAGCGCAAGGCGCCCTGGGGCAGCAGCCGGTAGAGGCCGTACAGCAGGAAGGCGAGCCCCACGACGGTCTCGGCGGCGCCGGCGACGGGCGCCTGGTGCAGCCGGTCGACGCCGTGCAGCAGCACGCCGGCCCCGCAGGCGGCGGCGGCCGCGGCCAGCGTCATGGCGAGCGGGCGCGAACGCGGCCCGTCGGGCAGCTGCTCGGCGGCGGCCGAGCGCTTCAGCGACGGGAGCAGCATGAGCAGCGCGGGAACGACCAGCGGGATGATGCCGTAGAAGACGTACCGCCAGCCCCACTGGCCGGCCACGGAGCCGGCGATGGCGGGGCCGACCATGGACGGCACGACCCAGGCGGCTGAGACCGCCGCGAACGCCTTGGGCCGCATGTCGACCGGGTAGACCCGCGCGATCATCACCAGCAGCGCCACGAACGAGGCTCCGGCCCCGAGCCCCTGCACGGCCCGCGCCGACAGGAACAGCACCGACGTGTTCGCCGCGCCGGCCAGCGCCATGCCGGTCACGAACAGCGCCAGCCCCGCCACGAACGGCACCGCGAAGCCCCGCCGGTCGGCGAAGAGCCCGGCCACCACGTTCGCGAACAGGCTGGAGACCAGGAAGGCGGAGAAGCTCAGCCCGTAGAGGTCGAGTGCGTCCAGGTCGCGGGCGACGTCCGGCATGACGACCCCGACCGACATGCCCTCGAAGGCGACGAGGGTGACGACGAGCAGGATGCCGAAGGTGGCGATGCGGTAGTCGGCGCCGAAGAGCCGAGGGGGTTGGTGGGGGGCGTCGAGTGCTTTTGGTGCTGTCACCCGCACATCGTAATTTGTCGCACCCTTGACGTTTCCGGGGTGTGCTGATGCGCATGCCGGCGAGACGGCGGTCGCCCGCCGGGCCGTCCGGCACCCGTCAAGCAGAGCCGCTCAGGCACGCCTACTGCTTGTCGCCGCCCTGGTCGCCGCCGCCACCCGAGGGCAGGCCCTCGTAGATCTCCTTGCACTCCGGGCACACCGGGTATTTCTTCGGGTCGCGGCTGGGCACCCAGATTTTCCCGCACAGGGCGCGGATGGGCGTGCCGGTGACCATGCTCTCGGTGATCTTGTGCTTGTCCGCGTAGTGGGCGAACCGCTCGTGATCGCCGTCGCCGTGCGACGTCTGTGGCGTGGTTTCCTGCTTCGGAAGGATCTTCGTGCTCACCCCATCGAGTTTATGCCCGCCCGCCCGCGGCCCGCGCCTCTCCCGGACAGCGAAACGGCCCCCGCCACCTGGCGGGGGCCGTCCGGGAAACGGGGGTCAGCCCACGTGCACGGGCGCGCCCTCGGTCTTGCGGCCGGCCTTCACGAACATCGTGAGGGCCGCGGTCAGCACCGCGACGCAGGTGCTCACCACGAAGGCGAGGTGCATGCCGTCCATGAACGAGTTGTGCACGGCGTTCGTGACCACCTCGGGAAGCCCGGGCGGCGCGACGCCGAACGCGGCGGCCGCCTCCAGCCCCGCCATCTGCTCCGGCGGCAGCGCCTGGGCCGCCGGGCCGAGGTAGCCGGGCAGCCGGTCGGAGATCTCACCGGCCATGACGGCGCCGAGGATCGCGGTGCCGAGCGCGCCGCCGACCTGCATGGCCGACTGCTGCAGGCCGCCCGCGACGCCGCTCAGGTCGAGCGGGGCGTTGCCCACGATGATCTCGGTGGCGCCCACGAACACCGGCGACAGGCCGAAGGCCAGCAGCACGAACGGGATCGCGGTGTCGATGAACGAGGCGTCGATGCCGAGCCGGGACATGAGGAACATGGCGCCGGCGGTGATGAGCAGGCCGCCGGCCATCGTGATCTTCGGCCCCAGCTTCCCGATCGCCAGGCCGGCGAGCGGCGAGGCGAAGATCATGCCGGCGCTCATCGGCAGCATGCGCAGACCGGCCTCCAGCGGCGTCAGCCCGTGCACGCCCTGGAAGAAGAAGCCCAGGAAGAACATGGCGCCGAACATGGCGAAGGCCACCATCATCATCAGGAACGTGCCGATGGAGATGGACGGGTTGGCGAACAGCGACAGCGGCACCAGCGGCTGGCCGCCGCGCTGCTTGAGCAGGTGCTGCCAGAGGACGAACGCCCCGATCAGCACCGCGAAGCCGCCGAGGAAGCCCAGCGTGGTGCTGTCGCCCCAGCCCCACTCGGGGGCCTTGATGATGGTCCACACCAGCGCGAACATCGCGCCGGACAGCAGCAGCACGCCCAGCCAGTCGATGCGCGAGAACGTCTTGGCCCGGCTGTCCTTGATCAGCATGATGCCCAGGATCAGCGCGATGACGCCGACGGGCGCGTTGATGAAGAAGACCGACTCCCAGCTCACCTTCTCGACCAGCACGCCGCCCACGATCGGGCCGGCGGCGCTGGACAGGCCGATGATCGCGCCCCACGCGCCCATGGCCTGGTTGAGCTTCTCCCCCGGGAACGCGCTCCGCAGCAGCGCCAGCGCGGCGGGCTGGAGCAGCGCGCCGAACAGGCCCTGGAGCACCCGCAGGCCGATCAGCGCGCCGACCGGCGTGATGCCGGGAATGATGTCGGCCAGTTCGGCGCTGAGTCCGATGCCGACCGACGTGACGGCGAATCCGGCCACACCGATCAGGAAGACCCGCTTGTGCCCGAACAGGTCACCGAGCTTGCCCGCGGTGATCAGGAACACCGCCAGAGCCAGCAGATAGCCGCTGGTCACCCACTGCAGGTCGGACAGCGACGCCTTGAGGTCGACCTGAATCACCGGGTTGGCGATGCCGACGACGGTGCCGTCCAGCATCACCATGATCACACCGAGGCTGACCGCCAGCAGCACGAGCCACGGATTCCCCCCGGCCCCCGCCTTCGCCACCTCGGGCGAGGACGGCGCGTCCACCGCCTTCGCGTTCGCCATGAAGCCCCCTAGTTACACATTCGCCCCTCAACAGGGCGGAAGTCTCTTAAGCCTCCGGTAATCTATGACAGGCGGTGACGTCTGACAAACGACTTTTAAAAGGCAGCGGATGACTTCTGTCACACTGTGACAGGAAGGTTTCGAGGGAGTGACGACAGTGGGTCTCCGCGAACGCAAGAAGGAGAAGACGCGCCTGGCGATTCTCGACGCGGCGCTCGACCTGTTCCTCGAACAAGGATACGAGTCGACCACCGTCGAGCAGATCGCGGGGGCTGTCGAGGTGTCCCCCCGCACGTTCTTCCGCTACTTCACCAGCAAGGACCATCTGGTGCTGTGGTTCCACGACCAGGGCGAGGAGATCCTGCTGGAGACGATGGCGGCCAGGCCGCCGGACGAGCCGCCGTTCACCGCGCTCATGTACGCCCTGCGCGCCATGCTGGCCGACCTTGAGGACGCGACGCCGCAGGAGCGCGAACGTTTCCTCAAGCTCCGCCGCATCCTGGACGAGAACCCGCGCCTGGTCGGCCAGTCGGTGGCGCGGGGCACGGAGACCGAGCGCCGTCTCGCCGAGGTGGTGGCCGCGCGGCGCGGCGTCAAGGCCGACGCGGACCAGCTCTCCCACCTGATCGTGGCCTTCGCGATGTCCACGATGCGGGTGGGCTTCGAGTGCCCGCGCAGCGACGGGAGCCTGCCCGAGATCACCGGCCGGATGGCGGAGAGCATCGAACTGGCCGAGCGTTCCCTGCGGCCCGGCTGGGACGTCTGAGGGTCAGTTCATCGAGGGGTCGTCCGGGCAGGTCGCGACGAAGGCCAGCTCGCCCGGCTGACGCCGCAGCACGTGCCGCCACAGCGACCCCGGGTCGGCGTGGAAGGTGTCGCCCACCTCGGAGTCGACGACGTACCAGGCGCCTTCGGCGATCTCGCTCTCCAGCTGGCCGGAGGACCAGCCGGCGTAACCGGCGAAGATCCGCATCTGGGCGATCTCGCCCTGCAGGATCTCGGGAGGGGCGTCGAGGTCGACCGTGCCGAGCCGGGACACCGCGGGCGTCCCCGCGTGCAGCCTGCGCCAGCCGAGCGGCTCCTGCCCGCTCGGCACCGCCGCCAGCGCCAGCGCGCTGTCGGTCTGCACCGGGCCGCCCTCGAAGAGCACCGAGGGCCCGGTGACCAGCGGGTCCCAGACCGGGAGAACCTGGGTCACCGAGATGTCGCTGGGCCGGTTGAGCACGACGCCGAGGGTGCCGCCGTCGCGGTCGTGTTCGAGGATCAGCACCACGCTACGCCGGAAGTTGGGGTCGTCGAGAAGCGGCGTCGCCACCAACAAACCGCCGACGTAGATCGCTTCCGCCATACCTCCATCATGAAGGGTGCAGGGGGGTGCGCGCTGCCCCAGAGGGCTCATGTTACTTTTCGTGTTCACAAAGACACTTCGGGTAGCAAAGATCACGACGTGTGGACCTTGGGGGAGCTCATGCGCATCGGTACCCGTCTGGCCCTGGCCGCCCTGGCGGTGGGCGCCGCGGCCTCCGGCCCGGCGTCCGCGTCGGCCTGGCAGGGAGCGTCCGACTCCGGGGATCCGTTCACGATGACCGTGGACGACGTCGGCTGCCGCTCGGGGCGGGC
This sequence comes from Nonomuraea sp. LP-02, assembly GCF_036289125.1. Classification (NCBI taxonomy): domain Bacteria; kingdom Bacillati; phylum Actinomycetota; class Actinomycetes; order Streptosporangiales; family Streptosporangiaceae; genus Nonomuraea; species Nonomuraea sp. LP-02. The sequence goes on from NZ_JAXCLK010000001.1 coordinate 4,708,279, forward strand.
GAAGGTGACGCTGCGCAACCAGACCCGGCAGGCGGTCCGCTTCGACCTGAAGTCCGACGCGGTCAGCGTGGCGAGCGGCTCGATCGCGGCCCGCAAGAGCGTCGTGCGGCAGGTGCCGGTCGGCAAGGGCAGCCGCGCCGAGATCGAGGCGTACCAGGTCACCGAGCACCAGCCGGAGACCCTCATCGACTCCACCCGGGTGGTCAACGACTGCCCCTGGGGTCACCGCACCGGGCAGCTCCCCTTCACCGGCCCGCCCACCGACCTCATGGCCAAGCTGGCGACCGCGGGCGGGCTGGTGGTGATGGGCGGGATCTTCTGGTGGTACGGCTCCGTCTGGCCCCGCCGGCCCGACCTGCCCAAGGGATGCCCCACTTCGCCTACGGGATGAAGGCGCCCGCCTTCGCGGCGGCGAGCGCGCGGCGTACGGACCGCTCGGCGGCCTCCGCGGTCACCGGCTCGCGGGTGACGACGAGCAGGTAGTAGAGCGGGGCCGAGACCGCCCGGATCACCTCCGTGGCGTCCGTGCCCTGCGGCAGCTCGCCGCGCCCGACCGCGAGCTCCACCACGCCCGCCCATTCCTCGATGCGCCGCAGGTAGAACGCGCGCAGCGCGGCGGCCGCCTGCTCGTCGCAGGTCGCGGCCGCGATCATCGCCTGGAACGTGGCCCCGAGCCGCCCGTCGTTGACCGCCTCGACCACGGCCAGGGCGTTGGCGCGCAGGTCGCCCTCGATCGAGCCGGTGTCGGCGTGCGGCGAGGACTGCTCGGCCAGCTCGACCATGAGATCGGTGACCAGGCCCGCGGGGCTGCCCCAGCGCCGGTAGAGCGTGGTCTTGCCCACGCCGGCCCGGATCGCCACCTGGTCCATGGTGAGGCCGTGGAAGCCGTGCTCGACCAGCTCGTCCTGGGCGGCCTGGAGCACGGCCGCGCGGACCCGGGCGGTGCGGCCGCCCGGCCGCACGGTTCCCGCGACGCGGGCGGGTGAGTCCATCTGTCTCCTCGTCCCTCGGGGGCACGCACGGTCGCCGGGACGGGGTGTCCCGGTGCGCGCGAAGGGTGGCGGCGCCTGCAGGTCCGCTGAGCGTCCACTGCGAGATTGCTTACCGCTTGCGCAAATTGTAGAGCCGCGCGGGGCAGCCGTCGGCAGGGCGATCATCGTTCGGCAATATCGAACGATCTCGTGCTACATTGCCGCACGTGGGAGAGACCATCCAGTCCGTCGAGCGGGCGGCCGCGATCCTGCGGCTGCTGGCCTCCGGCCCCCGCCAGCTCGGGGTGGCGGAGCTGGCCCGGGGCCTCGGCCTGCCGAAGGGCACGCTGCACGGCATCCTGCGCACGCTGGTCCTGGTCGGCTTCGTCGAGCAGGACCCGGCCACGGGCAAGTACCGCCTCGGCGCCACGCTGCTCCACCTCGGCAGCAGCTACCTCGACGTCAACGAGCTGCGCGCCAGGGCCATCAACTGGGCCGACGCGCTGGCCGGGCGGAGCAGGGAGAGTGCCTGGATCGGCACGCTGCACGAGGGCCACGTCCTGGTGATCCACCATGTCTTCCGTCCCGACGACAGCATGCAGACGCTCCAGGTCGGCACCTACCTGCCGGTGCACGCCAGCGCGCTCGGCAAGGTGCTGCTCGCCCACGACCCGTACGGCGAGCCGGCCGCGCCGCTGCCCCCGTACACCAGCGCGACGATCACCGACCCCGGCCGGCTGGAGGCGGAGCTGGAGCTGGTCCGCGCCCGCGGCTGGGCCGCCGAGATGGAGGAGCTGACCGAGGGCGAGGTGGCCGTCGCCGCGCCCATCAAGGACTCGCGCGGCATCGTGGTCGGCGCCATCGGCATCAGGGGCGCGCTGGAGCGCCTGGCGCCGGAGGGCGGGCCGCGCATGGAGTTCGTGTCGTACGTCAGGGACGCGGCCCGCGCGATCACCCGCGACCTGGCCCGCTGACCCCGACCATTTGCCCGAGCAGTCGCCTGACCAGTTGAACGCCCCCCACGGAACCGAATACCATTCCGCAAGTCGTTCGACATTGTCGAACCCCGAGCTAGCGAGGATCCGCCAGTGCCTCGACCGACCTACATCGCCGCCATCGACCAGGGCACCACGTCCAGCCGGTGCATCGTCTTCGACCGGACCGGCAACATCATCTCCGTCGCCCAACGCGAACACCGCCAGATCTTCCCCAGGCCCGGCTGGGTCGAGCACGACGCGGAGGAGATCTGGGAGTCGGTCCAGCTCGTCCTCGCCGAGGCCGTCGGCGGCGTCGACGGCGACATCGCCGCGCTCGGCATCACCAACCAGCGCGAGACCACCGTGCTGTGGGAACGCGACACCGGCCGGCCCGTCTGCCCGGCGATCGTCTGGCAGGACACTCGCACCGCGCCGCTGACGCACGCGCTGGCCGAGCACGAGGCGCTGTTCAAGGAGCGGGCGGGGCTGCCGCTCGCCACCTACTTCTCCGGGCCGAAGATCCGCTGGCTGCTGGACGAGCACCCGGGGCTGCGCGAGCGGGCCGAGCGCGGCGAGGTGCTGTTCGGCACCATGGACAGCTGGCTGCTGTGGAACCTGACCGGCCGCCACGTCACCGACGTCACCAACGCCAGCCGTACGATGCTCATGAACATCCGCACCCTGGCCTGGGACGACGACCTGCTGGCCGCGCTCGGCGTGCCGCGCGCGATGCTGCCGGAGATCCGCCCGTCCGCCGAGGTCTACGGCCACACCGCCGACGGCGTCCCGGTGGCGGCCGCGCTCGGCGACCAGCAGGCGGCCCTGTTCGGCCAGACCTGCTTCGACCCCGGCGAGACCAAGAGCACCTACGGCTCGGGCAGCTTCCTGCTCATGAACACCGGCGACCGGCCGGTCGTCTCCAAGCACGGCCTGCTCACCACGGTCGGCTACCAGATCGGCGACACTCCGGCCACGTACGCGCTGGAGGGCGCGATCGCGGTCACCGGCTCGCTGGTGCAGTGGCTGCGCGACAACCTCGGCCTGATCTCCAGCGCCGCCGAGATCGAGACGCTGGCGAAGACGGTCCCCGACAACGGCGGCTGTTACTTCGTGCCGGCGTTCTCCGGCCTGTTCGCGCCGCACTGGCGCTCCGACGCGCGCGGCGTGATCGCGGGGCTGACCGGGTTCGTCACGAAGGGGCACATCGCGCGGGCCGTCCTGGAGGCCACCGCGTGGCAGACCCGCGAGGTCGTCGACGCGATGAACGCCGACGCCGGGCTCGGGCTCACCACGCTGCGCGCCGACGGCGGCATGACCGCCGACAACCTGCTCATGCAGACCCTCGCCGACGTGCTCGCGGTGCCGGTGATCCGGCCCATGGTGGCCGAGACCACGGCGCTCGGCGCGGCGTACGCGGCCGGACTCGCCACCGGCTACTGGCCGGACCTCGACAGCCTGCGCGCCAACTGGCACAAGGCGGCCGAGTGGCGGCCGGAGATCAGCGAGGCGGTCCGCGAGCGTGAATACCGCAACTGGAGGAAGGCCGTGGCCCGCACCCTCGACTGGGTCGATGAGCAGGAGTTCCAGCAATGATGATCAGTACGGGGACCGAGCGCGCGGAGACCAGGGAGGAGCTGTCCACCACCACCTACGACCTGCTGGTCATCGGCGGCGGCATCCTCGGCACGTCGGTGACCTGGATGGCGGCCCAGGCCGGGCTGCGGGTGGCCATGGTGGACGCGGGCGACTTCGCGGGCGCCACCTCCAGCGCCTCGTCCAAGCTGGTCCACGGCGGCCTGCGTTACCTGCAGACCGGCAATGTCCGGCTGGTCGCCGAGAACCACAGGGAGCGCCGCGCGCTCGCCGCCGACATCGCCCCTCACCTGGTCAAGCCGCTGACGTTCCTGGTGCCCATCTACAAGGGCGGCCCGCACGGGGCGGCCAAGCTGGGCGCGGGGGTGTTCCTGTACTCGGCGCTGTCGGTGTTCGGCGACGGCATGGGCCGGGTCATCACGCCGCACCAGGCCCTCGCCAAGGTGCCCGCGCTGCGCTCCGAGGGGCTGCGCGCCGCCGCCGTCTACGGCGACCACCAGATGAACGACAGCCGCGTCGCGGTCATGACCGTACGGGCGGCCGTGGACGCCGGCGCGACCGTGCTCAACCACGCCGAGGTCGTCGGCCTGCGCCGGAGAAGCGGCACGGTGTCCGGCGCCGAGCTGCGCGACCGGCTGGAGGGCGCCGAGTTCGGGGTGAGCGCCCGCCTCGTGCTCAACGCCACCGGCCCGTGGGTGGACCACCTGCGGCGCATGGAGGACCCGGGCGCGGCCCCCAGCATCCGCCTGTCCAAGGGCGCCCACCTGGTGCTGCGCCGGCACGAGCCGTGGAAGGCGGCGCTGACCACGCCGATCGACAAGTACCGGGTGTCGTTCGCCATCCCGTGGGAGGACCACCTGCTGCTCGGCACGACGGACGAGGCGTACGACGGCGATCCGGCCGACGTGCGGCCCACCGAGGCCGACATCACGCAGATCCTCGACGAGGCCGGCCACGCGGTGCGCGACGCGCAGCTCCGGCGCGAGGACATCACCTACGCCTTCGCCGGTCTGCGCGTGCTGCCCGGCGGCCCCGGCGAGGTGACGGCGGCCAAGCGGGAGACCGTGGTGACGCGCGGCGCGGGCGGCATGCTGTCGGTGGCGGGCGGCAAGTGGACGACCTACCGGCACATCGGCCGTATGGTCCTCGACATCCTCGCCCATCTGCCCGGCCGGCCGCTCGGCGACGACCTGGCCGACATCCTGCCCGCCGTGCCGCTGCCCGGCCTGGCCAGCCCCGACGCGGTGGCCCTGCGCCTGTGGACGGACCGCGATCGCGGCGCCCGCATGGACCCCCTGGTCGCCCGGCACCTGGCCACGCACTACGGGTCGATCGCGTTCGACCTGGCCCGGCTCATCAGGGACGACCCGGCGCTCGGCGAGCGCATCCACCCGGAGGGTCCGGACATCTGGGCGCAGGCCGTCTACGCGCGCGACCGCGAGTGGGCGGCGACCGTCGACGACGTCGTACGCCGCCGCACGACGCTGACCGTCCGCGGGCTCGACACGCCCGAGGTGCGCGCCCGGATCGCCGAGCTGCTGGGCTGATCCCGGCGGGAGGTGGCTGGAGCCGCTGGCGGGGAAGGGGGTGGGCATGCGCACTCCCATCAACGAAGCCCTGCTCCGCCACTTCCGCGACCTGCGGGACGGCGTACACGGCCAGGCCGTCTCCCGGGAGGACAAGGAGCGTCTGTTCGCCACGGCGGTCGAGCTGCTCGACCCCGTGGCGCGGCGGGTGCTGGCGGAGCTCGACGCCGACCTGCTGCTCGGGACGGGCGAGGTGGTGGCCAGCGGCCTGACCCGCTCCAAGGAGGGCGGGCTGAACGCGATGTGGTCGCTGACCTGGCCGGAGCAGCGGGCCGCCCAGGAGCAGCCCATCGCCGTCGTCGCCCACTACGGCGCCGGCTTCCACCACCCGCACCTGCGCGGGAACACGGTGGGCGACTGGCCGATGAACATCTTCGACGCCGCCGACGCCGAGGCGCAGGCCGACACCCTGCGCGTCATCGCCGCCGGCGACGCCCACAACCTGGTCTTCCAGGAGTCCTACCGTCTCATGCCCGCCCTCACCCGCCCCGCGCCCACCGGCCGGCAGTGAGGACGGACGCCCTGGTCAGGCCTCGGTGAAGCCGCGGGCGCGGCCGCCCGCGGACTCGCGGACCGCCGCCGCCACCGCACCCGCCACGTCCGGGTGGAACACGCTCGGGATGATGTAGTTGGGGCCCAGCTCCTCGGGCGTGACCACGGCGGCCAGCGCGTTGGCCGCCGCCAGCAGCATCTCCTGCGTCACCACGGCCGCCTGCGCGTCGAGCAGCCCGCGGAACACGCCGGGGAAGGCCAGCACGTTGTTGATCTGGTTGGGGTAGTCGGAGCGGCCGGTGGCCACCACGGTCGCGTGCTCGCGGGCGTCGTCGGGCGACACCTCGGGCTCCGGGTTGGCCAGCGCGAACACCACGGCGTCCTTGGCCATGGTCGCGACGTCGTCGCCGGTCAGGATGCCCGGCGCGGACACGCCCACGAAGACGTCGGCGTCCTTGAGCGCGCCGCGCAGATCTCCGGCGTAGCCCTCGGCGTTGGTGTGGTCGGCGATCCAGCGCAGCGACTCGTCGAGGTCGTCGCGGCCGTTGTGCACGGCTCCGAGGTAGTCGCAGACGACGACGTTGCGCGCCCCGGCGGCGAGCAGCAGCCGCAGCACGGCGTTGCCGGCCGCGCCCGCGCCCGCCATCGTGATCTTGACGTTCTCCAGGCTCTTGTCGACGACCCGCAGCGCGTTCTGGAGCGCCGCCAGCACGCAGATCGCGGTGCCGTGCTGGTCGTCGTGGAAGACCGGGATGTCGAGCAGCTCGCGCAGCCGCCGCTCCACCTCGAAGCAGCGCGGCGCGCCGATGTCCTCCAGGTTGATGCCGCCGAAGCCGGGCGCGATGACCTGGACGGTGCGCACGATCTCGTCGACGTCCTGGGTGTCGAGGCAGATCGGCCAGGCGTCGATGCCCGCGAAACGCTTGAACAGCGCCGCCTTGCCCTCCATGACCGGCAGCGCCGCCTCGGGGCCGATGTTGCCGAGCCCCAGCACGGCCGAGCCGTCGGTGACGACGGCCACGGTGTTGCGCTTGATGGTCAGGCGGCGCGCGTCCTCCTTGTTGCGCGCGATCGCCATCGACACCCGCGCCACGCCCGGCGTGTAGGCCATCGACAGCTCGTCGCGGTTGCGCAGCGGCACCTTCGACTGCATCTCGATCTTGCCGCCGAGGTGCATGAGGAACGTGCGGTCGGACACCTTGTGGATGACGACGCTCTCGACGGCCTCGAGCTGGTCGACGATCGCCTGGGCGTGGTCGGTGTCGCGGGCGGCGCAGGTCACGTCGATGCGGAGCTTCTCGTGGCCCGCGTTGGTGACGTCGAGGGCGGTCACCACCCCCCCGGCCGACTCTACGGCGTGGGTGAGCTGGCTGACGGCCTTGCCGCCGGCCGGCACCTCGAGACGCACGGTGATGGAGTACGACACACTCGGGACGGTCGCCACGTCAATCGCTCCTTCGGGACTGACCAAGAAGTCCTCCCATGTTAGGGGGCGTTCGGTCAGTCGAGTGCCGCGGATGCCAGGACGATCAGCTCGACACAGGCCGGAACGGGGATCGTGGTGCTGTCGACGACCAGGTGGTAGTGGCGAGGGTCGGCCGGATCCGCCCGGTAGAAGTGCCGCCAGTAGGCCGCGCGGGCGCGGTCGTTGTCGTCCACGACGCGCCGGGCCTCGTCCTCGTCCGTCCCGGCGAGCGCGGCGGCCCGGCGGACCCTGCGCGGGAGCGGGGCGTCGAGCCGGACGTGCAGGGCGCCGGGCTCGCCGGCGAGGACCAGGGCTCCGGCCCTGCCGAGGAAGACGCCGCCCCGCTCGCGGGCGGTCTCGCGCATCATGCGCTCGGCGTGACGCACGAACTCCTCCGGGGCGTGCGGCATGGCGCCCGGCACGTACATGTCGACGCCGCCGAAGGCGACCGTGGGCAGCCGCATCGCGCCGAAGATGAGCCGGCCCAGCCCCCGCTCGGCGCGGTCGTCGTGGACCAGCGCCTCCTCCAGCGTGCAGCCGAGCCGCCTGGCGACGGCGCTGGGGATGGCACGGTCGACGAAGGGCACGTCAAGACGCTCGGCCACGGCCGGGCCGATCTCACCGCCGGCCGTGCCGTATGTCGCCGAGATGGTGACGACCCGCATATCCCCAGGCTAGAACAGGGCGCTCGCCAAAGCTCTGCGCGCTTTCGCCAGAGAAGGGTCATCGCTCGGCAAGGTGTCGAACAGGCCGAGCAGGTGCCGCCGCGCCCGGTCGCGGTCGTCGCCCGAGGTGCGCTTGACCACGGCGATGACCCGGCTGAACGCCTCGTCGACCGCGCCCGACAGCATCTCGAGGTCGGCGGCCAGCAGGTGGGCGTCGAGGTCGGCGGGGTCCTGCAGGCGACGCTGGAGGTCGCCGGGGTCGACGCCCTCCGTGCGCTTGATCAGGGTGACGCCGGCCAGGCCCATCTTGGCGTCCTCGTGGCCGGGGGCGCGGGCCAGCAGCCGCTGGTAGGCCTCGGCGGCCGCGTCGAGGTCGCCGCGCTCGACGGCCTCCTCGGCCGCCGCGAGGTCGGGGTCCGTCGGCGGGCCCGCCGGGGCCTCCTCGCCGCCCTCGGCCGCGGGCGGCCGGGCGGCGGGGTTGGCCTGGTAGAACTGCTCGACGGCGGCCATCAGCTCGTCGAGCCAGCGGCGCACCTCCTGCTCGGGCAGCACCTGCTGGAAGCCGGTGACGGCCTGACCCTGGAAGATCGCCAGCACGGTGGGCACGGCCTGCACGCGCAGCGCGGCCGCGATCTGCGGGCTGGTGTCGACGTTGACCCTGGCCAGCACGGCCCGCCCGCCGAGGTCGCCGACCACCTTCTCCAGCACCGGCCCGAGCTGCGCGGAGGCCGGCGCGCGGGGGGACCAGAGGTCGAGGACGACCGGCACCTGCATGGAGCGGTCGACGACATCGGTCGTGAACGTCTCCTCGGTCACCTCGACGACCGAGGCCGACGCGGCCTGAGGACCTGCGGCCTCACGCCGGGCCTGCGCCTCCAGTGCCTGCTTGCGAGCGCCCAGATCGATCGCCCCGTAGAGCGACCCGGGCCTAGAGAAGTCCGCCATGCCCTTCATCTTGCCGCATGGACGAGCCGTCGAAGTCACCCGCCGCGACCCGCAACGTGCGCAACTGGTCGAACAGGCCGTGGAGTTCGTCCTCGGCGTACATCGCCAGGCCGAACTCGGCGTCCATGAGGTCGCGGGTGGCGCGGCGGACGACGTCACGTCCGGCGTCGGTGATCTCGGCGAGCACGCCGCGGCCGTCGCGCGGATTGGGCAGCCTACGGACGTAACCGGACTTCTCCAGCCTGTCCACCGTGTTCGTGACGCTGGTGGGGTGGACCATCAGCCGCTCGCCGATCTTCGACAGCGGCAGCGCGCCGGTCTTGCTGAACGTCAGCAGGACGAGCCCCTCGTAACGCGCGAAGGTCAGTCCGTACGGCTTCAGCAGGCCGTCGAGCTGCGACAGCAGGATCTGGTGCGCTCTCATGATGGAGGTCACGGCCGCCATGGCGGCGGAGGGCCCGAAGTGGGCGCGCCAGCTCTCCGCGGCGCGGTCGATGGGGTCGAACGGCAGGTTGAGCGGCTTCTGCTGTGACACGCAGCTACGTTAGCGCGCCTCTCGTCCCGGTTCGTCGGGCGATCTGGAGCGACAGGCGATCCTCCTTGACCAAGAATCCGGACATCAATCATCACGCTCAGTTATGGTTCTCGTACGTATGGTGACGCGGAAGCCAAGTCCATCAGCCTGTGGGGACCGGCCGGACTACACGCTTCCGTCTTGCCGAGGGGCACGGGGGGTGCTTGATGGACGTCAACGGGGCAAAGGGTGCGTGAGCACGCGGGCGTTTCACGGGAGGAGCTGAAGCAGAGCGCGGCCGTCACGGTTGCCGTGCTGCTCGCTGTCGGCTTGATCGCGGCGTGGAACGTCCTGATACCGGGCGTGGACGCCTGGGAGAACATCGTGGCCGCGGTCATCGGCTCGCTCCGGCTGACCGGCCCGGTGGCGGCCGCCTTCGCCGCCTGGGTGGCGCTGCGCAAACGCCGCGCGCTGCGCGGCCGGTCGCTCACCACCTGGCGGGCGTTGAAGGCGCCGCTGGCGATCGTGCTGGTGGTGCTGGGGTCGTTCGCGGCGACGGTGCTGGTGCTGGCGGTCAAGACGGTCCTCACGGACCAGGCGGGCCGGCTGAGCCTGCCCGGGCTGGGCATGGGCATGGCGGGGCTGGCGCTCTACTCGGTCATCGGCTGGGTGGCCGGGTGGGTGCTGCCGAAGGCGTTCACGCCGCCGCTGGCCGGGCTGGCCTGCTACGCGGCGTTCTCGTGGCTGGCCGACGACCGGGGCTGGGCGGACAAGCTGGCGCCCGGCACCGGCGAGCCGTACGACCTGTTCCAGGAGCTGAGCGGGGCCGCGTTCTTCGACCAGACGATCTGGCTGCTCGGGCTCACGGCGGCGCTGCTGCTCGGCTGGGCGGCGACGGTGACGCGGCAGGCGCTGGTGCTGGCGTGCGCGCTGCTGTCGGTGCTGGCGGCGGGCATGGGCGTGTCGCGGGTGCTGGCCCAGACCCGGCCGGCCGCCGCCGAGGACATCGCCTACGCCTGCCAGGACTGGCCGATCACGGTGTGCGTCCATCCGGGGATGCGGGCCGGGCTGACCGAGCTGGGGGCGGTGTTCACCCAAATCGCCATGCGGCTCGACGGCACGCCGGCGGCGTTCAAGCGGGTGGAGCAGCGGCCCTTGGAGGAGAAGCTGCGGCCCTCGCTCGGACTCGCGCCGATCCACGTTCCCGACCTTTCCGCCGGGTTCGCGGAGAAGGCGGCGTACGAGTACATCGAGGCGCTGTCCGACCCCTGCCCCGGCTTGGTCACGGAGGGTTACCGGGAGATCGTCATGGTATGGCTGCGCGGCGAGCCGCCGGCGGGCGGGCCGCTCGCCGAGCACCAGTACGCCACCTCGTGGTTCTCCTGGCTGAGCGAGCACCAGCGGCGCGAGTGGCTGCGCATGTTCTACAGCGACTTCCGCAACTGCCGGCTGTCGAGCACGCACTTCGGCGGCAGCCCGGCCCGGCCGCAGGTCGTGCCGCAGTCGGTGCAGCCGTCGCCCGACTCCACGCACGTCTACCCGGTCTACCCCGACCCGGCCGCCACGCCGGCCGCCCCGCCCACGTCGTACGGCACGCCGGGCACGTCCGGCACCGCGCCTTCCCTGGGCTACGCGCCCGAGCCCGCGCCCGGCTGGGTGGCGGCGGGCCCGCCCACCTGGTCCACGGCCGGCGGCGCCACCGAGCCCGGCCGGGGGTACACCCGGCACGCCGGCCGGGGGCCGTTCGGCTGGGCCTCCCACGACCACTGGAACGGTCAGGGCTGGGGTCGGCGGGGCGGCACGACGGCCGAGCAGCCCACGGCCGGTCCGCAAGGCGGCACGGCGGCCGAACGGCCCGCCACCGGCGACGTCCCGGCCACCCGCCCCACCGCCCCCGGCCCCACCACGTCCCCCGGCTCCAGCGGCCCCGGCTCATCATCCGGCAACGGCTCACCCGGCCACGGCCCGCTCGGCCACGGCTCATCCGGGACCGGCTCCTGGGCCCAGGGAGCCCCGCGCACCGGAACAACACAAACCGGGACGCCGCGCACCGGTACACCGCGCATCGGAGACTCGCGCTCTGGAGCACCGCGCACCGGAGACTCGCGCACGAGAGACACCCGCACGGGAGCCGGGCGCGCATGGGCCCACGGCAGGACCGACGCTCACGGGCCGCGCGGCGAAGGGTGGCGCGGCCACTGGCCCGCCGACGACGCGACGTCCGGGGACCGGCCTTACGCCGCCGGGACCCAGAGCATCCGTAGTCAGGGTGTCCAGAGTCAGGGTCACAGGACGTCCGGCGACAGGGCATAGGACGGCCGGACAGCCAGGAAACGACACAGAGGGGCGGAGCGCGCGCAGGCGTGACACGCGACGACCCGCCATCCCCCCGCCCGTAGAGCGGCACCCCGTGGGCCGGCGGCACCGGGACCTACGACGGCGCACGCCCGCCGGACGCGTCCCGAGGGCGCCCTACCTGACCCACGACGGCACACGCCAGGACACGCCCAGCACGTCCCACCTCGCGCTACGACCGCACAGCGCTAGGACACGCCCGGCGCGACCCACCAGGCCCTCGCCCGCACAAAAGACCGCACACGCCGCGACCCGCCCCGCACGTCCCACCACGCCCTCCCCCACACAAACGACCGCGCACGTCAGGAGGCGTCCAGGTGGCCCGCGTCGCTCTGCCCCTCAGGCCCGCAGCAGGCGGCCGGCCGGGGCGAGTGTGAGGTCCCCGGTGCGGCGGGCGTAAGCGGGCGGAATCGGAGATGTCACCCTGGGGCTGGCACTGATGATCGCTGTGCGGGTAGTCATGCCACCATGACGACTTCCCGTACGACGCCGCCGGAGGTCACCCCCGTACGGCGTCGCTGGTGGCGATACGCGGCGGGCCTGCTGGTCCTGGCGGTCCTGCTGGTGGTGGCCGGGCGGCTGGCCTGGACGTACCTGAACCCGGCGGGCGAGCGGACCATCGACCGCAGCCAGCCGGTCCTGCTGGAGTCCATCAAGGACCTCAGCCGCTTCGAGGCGGCGACCGGCACCTTCCAGGTGGTCGTGGACCTGGAGAAGGACGCGAACTTCCTGCCCGACGCGATCAAGGGCACCAGGACGTTGTTCGTCGGCGCGGGCGGCGTGGACGCCTACGTGGACTTCTCCTCCCTCGCGACGAACGCGGTCACGGTCTCGGAGGACCGTACGGAGGCGACGATCCGCCTCCCCCACGCCCAGTTGGAGAAGCCGAACCTCGACAACGACCGCTCGTACGTCTTCGCCCAGCAGCGCGGCCTGTTCGACCGCGTCTCGGACTTCCTGTCGGGCTCCCCTGGCGACCAGCGCGAGCTGTACCTGCTGGCGGAGAAGAAGATCACCGAGGCGGCCGTGGCGAGCGACCTGCGGACCCGCGCGGACGCCAACACCAAGGCGATGATGACGGGCCTGCTCAGGTCGCTCGGCTTCACGAAGGTCTCCGTCAAGTTCACCGACGAGCCCTGAGCCGCCCCGTCCTAGGTACATACCTAGGACTCCTACGCCCAGAGATAAGGCATAAGCCCGATGTGCCGGGGAGGGCCTTAGGAGCAATCTTGAGAGTGCAGACGACAGGCAACGCGAAAAAGCCCAGAGGAGCACTCGAATGAACGCCGAACTCGAATACAGCGTCATGCAGCACCACGCCTCCGAACTCCGTCAGGCCGCCGCCGAGCAGCGGCGCGTACGGGAGGCGCTGCGCGGGCCGCGGGCCGAGCGCCGCCACCGCTCGGTCTTCGCCCGTTTCCGTTCCGCGTGACCGCCCACAAGCAGCCCGGCCGCCGCCTCCCTCGCGGCCGGGCTGAACAGCCCCCATAAGGGGCGCCCGGAGCATTCCTGGTCGACGGCTCCGGAACGTACGCGAAGCCCCGGTCCATCCTGGTCGGACCGGGGCATCGCGCTGTCCGGGCAGGGGGCCCGGCGGCTCACACCGTGATGACGAGCTTGCCGCGCGCGTGCCCCTTCTCCAGCTCGCGGATCGCCTCGGGCACCCGCTCCAGCGGGTACGTCGCGCTGACGACCGGCGTGATCCCCCCGTTCCCCGCCAGCTCGGCCAGCGTCTGCAGGTCGGCCTCGCGGGGGAAGGCGAAGAACATCCGGGGCCGCTTGCGCGTGAACGGCCCGTACAGGGCGGTCCGCAGCTGCCGGTCCAGCCCGGCGAACCACCGGCCGCCGCCCTCCCCGCCCACGATGACGTACGTGCCGCGCGGCGTGAGCGCCCGCCGCAGGTGGGCCAGCGGGCGCAGGCCCGCGATGTCGACGATGAGGTCGAACGGGGGCCGGCCGCCGTCCGTGAAGTCCTCGCGCGTGTAGTCGATGACGTCGTCCGCGCCGATCGAGCGGACGAGCTCCTCCTTCGCCCCGGAGCACACGCCCGTGACGTGCGCGCCGAACGTCTTGGCGAGCTGCACGGCGAACGTCCCGACGCCGCCGCCCGCGCCGGTGATGAGCACGCGCTGCCCGCGCCGCACCCGGCCGGAGTCGCGCAGCGCGCGCAGCGCGGTCATGCCCGAGGTGGGGATGGCGGCGGCCTGCTCGTACGACAGGTTCGCGGGCATCGGCGCGAGCCGGTCCGCGCGGGCGCAGGCGTGCTCGGCGTAGGCCGCGCTGCAGGTGCCGAAGACGCGGTCGCCGGGTTTGAACGCGGTGACGCCGGCCCCGACCGCCGTCACCTCGCCCGCGACGTCGGCCCCGAGCCAGGGGCTCCTGGGGCGGCGCAGGCCGATGCCGAGGCGCATGACGTACGGGATGCCGGTGAGCATGTGCCACACGCCCTGGTCGACGCCCGCCGCGTGGACCCGTAACCGGACCTCGCCGTCGCCGGGCTCGGGCTCGGGCACCTCGGCGAGGCCGAGGACGCGGGGCGGGCCGTACACGCTTCTGGTGATCGCTTTCATGACTGGTCTCCGTCCGGGTACTGGAACACGTCGTCGAGCGGGACGCCGAAGACCCGCGCGATCTGGAAGGCCACCTCCAGGGACGGTGAGTACCGGCCCTGCTCGATGGCGATGATCGTCTGCCTCGTGACGCCGATGCGGTCGGCCAGCTCCGCCTGGGTCATCTCGCCGTGCGTGAAGCGCAGGGCGCGGATCGTGTTGGTGACCTTCGTGGGCTTCACCATCCCGGCAGCCCCCGCCGGTAGGCGACGATCTTGAGCGTGGACCCGAGGACGGCCGACAGGACGAACCCCAGGTAGAGCACGTTGGCGATCCAGAAGTGCGGGAGCTCGGCCATCGCCATGACCATCCCGGCGACCGCGCCGGCGACGAGGAACCACTGCCCGGTGTATTCGCCGTAGCGGTGGATCTCGCGGTCCCGCTGGTCCTTCTTGCCGACCTCGGCGGGCGCGGTGGTGCTCACCGCGATGAACAGCACCATCGAGGCCAGGAACGCCCCGCCGATGCTCCACAGCAGGGGTGCCACGTAGGGCACCTCGGTCAGCGGCACGGCGCCCGCCCGGCCGAGGACCGTGGCGACGTAGACGCCGTACGCCACGACCGTGACCACCAGCATGACCCAGGCGCGTTTCTCTTCGGAAGCCATACTTGGAATGTAAAGCACGGCGTACATCGTGTCTAGAATTTTTTACATCGCAACGCACGGTGACGCGGCGATCGCGCACACGCGAACGGCCCGGTGACGGTCAGAAGCGACCATCACCGGGCCGGTGAGCGGTGATCAGAAGAAGGACGGGGTCAGGACTTCGGGACGCTGATGAGCAGGGCGTCGCCCTGGCCGCCGCCGCCGCAGAGCCCGGCCGCGCCGAGCCCGCCGCCCCGGCGCTTCAGCTCGTGGGCGAGGGTGAGCACGATGCGCGCGCCGGAGGCCCCGATCGGATGCCCGAGCGCGATGCCGCCCCCGTTGACGTTGACCTTGTCCAGCGGCACGCCCAACTCCTTGGCCGACTGGACCACCACGCTGGCGAACGCCTCGTTGATCTCGACCAGGTCGAGGTCGTCCGCGCTCACGCCCTGCTTGGCCATGGCCTGCTTGATGGCGTTGGCCGGCTGGGACTGCAGGGAGGCGTCGGGCCCGGCGACGTTGCCGTGCCTGCCGATCTCGGCCAGCCACTCCAGGCCCAGCTCCTCGGCCTTGGCCTTGGACATGACGACCACCGCGCAGGCGCCGTCGGAGATCTGGGACGCCGAGCCGGCCGTGATGGTGCCGTCGGCGGCGAAGGCCGGGCGGAGCTTGGCGAGCGTCTCCGCCGTCGTGTCGCCGCGTACGCCCTCGTCCTCCTTGACCAGCACCGGCTCGCCGCGCCGCTGCGGGATCGGCACCGGGACGATCTCGTCGTCGAAGACGCCGTTCTTGATGGCCGCGGCGGCGAGCTGGTGGGAACGGGCCGAGACCGCGTCCTGCTCCTCGCGGCCGATGCCGAGGCGGCTGTTGTGACGCTCGGTGGACTCGCCCATCGCGCACTGGTCGAAGGCGCAGAACAGGCCGTCGTGCGCCATCGAGTCGACGACCTCGGAGCCGCCGTACTTGACGCCCTTGCGCAGGCCGGGCAGCAGGTGGGGGGCGTTGGTCATGGACTCCATGCCGCCGGCCACCACGATGTCGAACTCGCCGGCCCTGATGAGCTGGTCGGCCAGCGCGATCGCGTCGAGGCCGGACAGGCAGACCTTGTTGATGGTGATGGAGGGGACGGTCATCGGGATGCCGGCCTTGACGGCGGCCTGGCGGGACGGGATCTGCCCGGCGCCGGCCTGGAGCACCTGGCCCATGATCACGTACTCGACGGCTTCGGGGGCGACGCCGGAGCGCTCCAGAGCGGCCTTGATCGCGATGCCGCCCAGCTCGACGGCCGACAGGCCGGACAGGGTGCCGAGCAGTTTCCCGATGGGGGTGCGAGCTCCGGCGACAATGACGGACCTGGACATGACAACGGCCTCCTGTGCTCGCGCGTCGGGTCTTTGACACGATACCCACGGGTACAACGTCGCTCGCCATGGAGGTAGACCACACATGTTCATGCGGATCGACCACATAGGGATCGCCTGCCACGACCTTGAGGAGAAGATCCGCTTCTTCTCGGAGACCTTCGAGCTCACGGTGGTCGCCCGTGAGGTCAACGAGGAGCAGGGGGTGAAGGAGGCCATGCTGCACATCGCCGACGGCGAGGGCGGGGGCTCCTACATCCAGCTCCTGGAGCCTCTCTCCGAGGACTCGCCCGTGGGGAAATTCCTCGCCAGGAGAGGCGAGGGTGTTCATCATGTCGCGTTCGGTGTACGCGATGTCACCGAAACCATGGCTAAGATCGGCGCAAAGGGTGTGAGGCTGCTGGACGAGCGTCCCAGGCACGGTTCCATGGATTCGCGGATCGCCTTCCTGCATCCCAAGGATGTGGGCGGAATGCTGACGGAGCTGGTCCAAGCTGCCGATCCCGACAAATCGTAAAAGAAGCTCATATGTAACTAGTCACGCAGAAAATTGGACGGGGCTTCGCCGGTGGCACCGGCGGAGTACGCTGGTCCTCCCAACCGGACAGGGAGCCTGCCGCGAGGCACAGGCTCCTGGATCGGATGCCCCGAACCCCCCGTCCGGCACGTGTAGCCGTCTCGACAACCCAGGATCGAGCCTCCATGCAGTCCGACATCGACGCCCAGCTCAACAATTTCTTCGAGGACGCACCCGCACGCGAATTCGATGTGGTGCTTCGCGGTTACGACCGGCATCAGGTCCACGACCACCTCAAGCAGCTCGACCAGGAGATTCGCCAGGCGCGCGAGCAGATCACCGGCCTGCAGCGCGACCTGTCCGACTCCCAGCGCCAGCTCCAGGAGCAGGAGCGCCCGACCTACTCCGGTCTCGGCGCCCGCATCGAGCAGCTGCTCCGGCTGGCCGAGGAGCAGGCCACCGAGCTCGTCCAGGCCGCCAGGTCCGAGGCCAACGAGATCAAGGCCGCGGCCAAGGTCGAGGCCGCCGACATGCGCGCCGCCGCCGAGGCCGAGGCCGCCGAGAAGCGCGCCCAGGCCACCCGCGAGAGCGACGAGATGCGCTCCGCCGCCGAGCGCGACGCCGAGGAGATCCGGGGCACCGCCCGCCGCGAGGCCGACGAGCTGACCAACACCACCGAGCGTGAGGTCGCCAAGCTCCGCGCCACGGCCGACCACGAGGTGGCCGAGAAGCGCGCCGACGCCGAGCGCGAGATCGCCAAGCTCCGCACCACGACCGAGCGCGAGGTCGCCCAGCTCCGGGCCTCGACCAAGCGCGAGCGCGACGAGGTGCTGACCACCGCCAAGCGCCAGGCCGACGAGATGCGCGCCCAGGCGCAGCGGGTGCTGGAGGAGTCGGAGGCCAAGCGGGCCCAGGACGAGGCGGAGTTCGAGATCCAGCTCGCCTCCCGCCGCGAGGAGGCGGAGCGCCAGGAGGCCGAGCGCCACGCCACCGCCCAGGCCGCCACGCAGAAGCTGGTCGCCGAGGCCGAGCAGCGCGCCGCCACCGCCGAGTCGCGGGCCACGAAGGCGACCCAGCAGGCCGAGCAGACCCGCCGCGAGGCCGACCTGCACGCCAAGCAGCTCGTCGCCAACGCCCGCAAGAACTCCGAGTCCATCGTGGCCGAGGCGAAGTCGAGCGCCGAGACCATCGTCACCGAGGCGAAGACCGAGGCTGAGCGCACCCGTACGGCGATGCAGCGCCAGGTCGACGAGCTGACCCGCCAGCGGGACAGCATCACCAGCCACCTGGCCCAGCTCCGTCAGCTCCTCGGCGGCGCTGCGCTGCCCGGCATGGAGCCGGAGCCCGCGGTCACCGCGGCTCCGCCGAAGCCCGCGATCCCGGCGCCCGCGCCTGTGGTCGAGGCGCCGGCCACGACGCCCGCGGCCAAGATCGAGGCCAAGTCCGACGACGACGCGGAGTGGTGGCAGGAGTAACGATTCACCGCACCGGGGCTGTTTGACGGCTGGGAGAGAGCCTGGCGATCACTGGATCGCTAGGCTCTCTCTGTGTTTTCTGCCCTATATGGGAGGAGTTGCTGGTAAGTGTCCGCGAATGCCGAGACCGGGCCCAAGATCGAGGACGGCCCCAAGGTCGAGGACGGCCCCAGGGCCGAGGACGGGCCGGGGAACGGCGGCCCGGCGCAGCCGTACGGCCTGCCGGGCAAGCCGCTCGCCCGCGGCCCGTTCCTGTTCGGGCTGGTCGGCGGCCTGGGGGTGCTGACCGCGATCGCGATCGCGCAGATGGTCGTCAACTCGCTGAGCACGATCATCCTGGTCGTGGTGGCGATGTTCCTGGCCGTCGGGCTCAATCCGGCCGTCGAGGCGTTGCAGCGGCGCGGTCTCGCCAGAAGGGCCGCGATCTCCATCGTGTTCATCGGGGTGATCGTGGCGTTCGTGCTGTTCGGGCTGGCGATCGTGCCGCCGGTGGGGCGGGAGCTCGCCGACTTCGTGGCGGCGGTGCCGGGCTACGTCAACGAGCTGAGCAACCACCCGACGCTGCGGCAGCTCGACGCCGACTACCAGATCATCCCGCAGGTTGCCCAGTTCGTGACCACCGTGCTGGGGCCGTCGCTCGCGACCGGCATCATGGGCGCGAGCCTGGTGGTGCTGGACGGCGTGTTCACCACGGTGACGCTGCTGGTGCTCATGCTCTACTTCCTCGGCTCGCTGCACACGATCAAGGCGTACATGCTGAAGCTGGTGCCGGCCTCGCGCCGGGAGCGGACCAGCGCGATCAGCGAGGAGATCCTGACCGGGATCGGCGGCTACGTCGCTGGCAACGTGCTCATCTCGGTCATCGCGGGCGTGGTGACCTGGATCTTCCTGTCCATCGTGGACGTCAGGTACGCGCTCGCGCTCGCCCTCATCGTCGCCCTGACGGACCTGATCCCGCTGGTGGGCGCCACGATCGGCGCGGTGGTGGTCTCGGCCGTGGCGCTGCTGCAGTCGGTGCCGGCCG
Organism: Nonomuraea sp. LP-02; assembly: GCF_036289125.1. NCBI lineage: Bacteria > Bacillati > Actinomycetota > Actinomycetes > Streptosporangiales > Streptosporangiaceae > Nonomuraea > Nonomuraea sp. LP-02. Next base: position 4,727,414 of record NZ_JAXCLK010000001.1, read on the forward strand.
GCATCGCCTGCGCGATCTTCTTCATCATCTACCAGCAGGTCGAGAACTACCTCATCTACCCGAGGGTGATGAAACGCTCGGTGGACGTGACGCCGGCCGTGACGGTGATCGCCGCGTTGTTCGGCGGGGCGCTGCTCGGCATCGTCGGCGCGCTGCTCGCGATCCCGGTGGCCGCGGCCATCGCGCTGATCATCCGCGAGGTGGTGATCCCCCGGCAGGCCCGCGCCTGAGCGGGCCCCTCACTGGCGCGCGGCGCCCAGCTCGGTCTGCAGGAACTCCGACACGGCCGCGTTGAACGCCTCCGGCTGCTCGACCGCGCTGAGGTGGCCGGCCTTGGGGATGACCTCCAGCCGCGCGCCCGGTACCGCCTCCGCCATGGCCTTGGCCTCGGCGGGCGGCGTCAGGTCGTCCTCCTCGCCCACCACGACCAGCAGGGGGACCTTCAGCGCCGCGAGCGTGCCGGTGGAGTCCGGCCGCCCGGCCATCGCGCGCTGCGCCCAGGCGACCGCGCCCGGCGGGGCGGACTGCACCAGCCCCTTGACCCGCCCGAACACCATGGCCCGCCGCTCCTTGGTCGTGGGCCCGATGAGCCCCGGCAGCACCTCGCTGACCAGCACGTCGCTGCCCTCGGACAGCACGGCTTGCGCGATGCGCTCCCTGTTGTCCCGCGCGGGAGCCGGGTCGGGGACGGCCTTGGTGTCGGCGAGGATCGCGCCGAGCAGCCGGTCGGGGTGCCTGCGGCAGAACGCCAGCGTGACGTAGCCGCCCATGGACAGCCCGCCCACCACCGCCCGCTCGATGCCCTCGTCGTCGAGCAGCCTGGCGACGTCGTCGGCCATGAGGTCGAGCGACGGGTCGTCCTCGCCCAGCCGGGAGCCGCCGAAGCCGCGCAGGTCGGGGGTGATGACCCGGCAGACCTTGGCCAGTCCTTCCCGCTGGGCCAGCCACATGGCCGACGACAGCGGGAAGGCGTGAAGCAGCACAACCGGGAGCCCGGTCCCGGACGATCTCGTGTAGAGCTGCACGGCCCCCACGGTAACGCGGATCACGCTGATGAGCACACGATGTCGCATGCCGATATGCCGCAAAGCGCGCGACCGCTTCTCCCCGGCCTGCTGGAGCGCAGGTCAGACGGCGGTGGCTCCGCCGTCGATGAAAAGGACCTGCCCGGTCATGTACGCCGACGCCCCGCTCGCCAGGAAGATCGCCGGCTGGGCCATCTCCTCGGCGGTCCCCCAGCGCCGCATGGGCACCGTGGCGACCGTGGCCGCCCCGCCGCTCGCGTCGTCCCAGAGGTTGCGGTTGAGCTCGGTGGCCGTCCAGCCGGGGCACAGGGCGTTGACCCGTACGCCGGCCCGCGCCCACTCCAGGGCCAGCGTCTTGGTGAGCGCGACCAGCCCGGCCTTGGCGGCCGCGTACGGGGCCAGGAAGGGCGCGCCGAGCGCCGCGACGGAGGCCACGTTGATGACCGACCCGCTCCCCCGCTCCAGCAGGTGGGGCGCGACCGCGTGGCAGACGACCATGGCCGAGTCGAGGTTGAGCCGCATGAGCTTGTCCCAGCCGGACAGCCGCAGGTCCTTGAACTCGACCATGAAGTTCGAGCCGCCCGCGTTGTTGACGACGATGTCGAGGTGACCGAGCCCGTCGATCGCGGCGGCCACCATGCTCGCGGCGGCGTCGCGGTCGGTGAGGTCGGCGGGCAGCACGACGGCCCGGCGGCCGAGCGCCTCGACCTCCTTGGCGACCTCGGCGAGCGCGTCGGCCGACCGGGACACCAGGGCCACGTCGGCGCCGGCCGCCGCGTAGGCGAGCGCGATGGCCCGCCCGATGCCCTTCGAAGCCCCCGTGACCAGGGCCTGCTTACCGTTGAGATCGAACGCGCCCACGCCGCCTCCTCCGTTGCGTGCCAGCCGAACCGAACAAGATTCTATGGAGGTGGGATCCGGGAACGCCACCGGCGCGGAGCCTCGGGGCTCCGCGCCGGCGCGCCTGGATGGTGTCGATCAGGAAGGGGTCATCCCAGGAACCCGTCGATGATGTCGGCGATGTTGTCGATGATCTTCGGAGCGCGGTTGACGGTCTGCATCGTCAGACCCGTCCTGTTGGGTTCGAGCTCGACCTTCTCGGGCTTGAAGATCTGCTTCTCACCCTGGCCGGAACCGCCCCGGTTGGGGAGGTTGGACGGCGGCCGGCCATTGGGGTACAACCGGCCGTTGCCGTACACGGTGTACGACTGCGTCGGCTGCGCGGTCCCGTCGTTGCGGTAGACCTGGCTCGGTCTCGGCTGCGCCGGCTGCCGGGTCGCCTTCGGCGGGGCCGACCGCTGCGCCGCGCGATGGCTCGTCGGCCGCCGCGCCGGAGTGGACCGGGCCTGCTGGATACCCCGCGGGACGCGACCACGGTAGTGGTTGCGCTTGCGCGCCGCGAGCGCCAGCCTCCGCTTGGCCGCCGCCTCGCGAGCCGCCTTCCGCGCCTGCCTGCGGGCGGCCATCGCGGCCCGCCGCTTGGCGGCGGCGGCACGCGCCCGCTCCTGCTTCTCCCGGAGCTTCTTCCGCAGCGCGGCGGCCCGCTTGCGCTTGGCCGCGCGAGCGGCCTCCTGCTTGGCCTTCTCCCTCGCCCTCTTCTTGGCCTCCTCGGCGGCCCGCTTGCGCGCCTCGGCGAGCGCACGCTTCCTGGCCGCCTCCCTGGCCCGCTTGATCGCCGCGCGGCGCAGGGCCGCCGCGGCCGCCCGCTGGGCGGCGCGCTTGGCGAGGTAGCGGGCGCCGACCCGGACGCCGATCGCGACCACGACCCACACCCACTGGCCGTCGGGGTCGGTCATGGTGACCGGGCTGTTGTTGGCGTAGGCGTAAGCGTTGAGCTGCTGCGGGTCCACGTCGTCGATGACCGGGTCCACCGACAGGAACCTGCCGAGCTTGGGATCGTACTCGCGGGCTCCCAGGTGCACGAGCCCCGTCGTGGCGTCCTTGGTGCCGCCCACGAACCCGCGCTCACCCGGCCACCAGGGCGGTGGCGAACCACGCTCCTCGCCGAACGGGGTCGTCCGCCGCATCGCCAGCTCGCCCGTCGCGGCGTTCACCGCGGCCTGCGCCGTGCTCTGGTGGTCGTTGACCAGGAAGAACACCTGGTTGTCCGGGGTGCGGACGGCGATCGGCTCGTCGTTGATCGTGTAGTAGCGGGTCTGCTGGACCACGTCCTTGGCGTAGTCGAAACGCAGCTCCATGTCGTCGATGTAGAGGGTCGCGTCGGTCGGCGTCTTGCGGATCAGCCGATCGCCCTCGGCGTCGTAGATGAAGGAGGTCGTCTTGCCCGCCTCCGTCACCGACTCGAGGTTGCCCTCGGCGTCCCAGACCAGGGCCTGGTCGGCGTTGCCGATCTTGCGCCTGGTGGTGTTGCCGGCCGTGTCGTACTCGAACAGGTCGGCGCCGACGCTCTGCAGCGCGTGCGGCTGCTTGCCGCCCGGCTGCGGGTAGGCGTAGGACCGGCTGGTCTCGGCCGTGCCGCCCCAGGCGTGCTTGGTCTCCTTGATCCGGTTGCCGGTCACGTCGTAGGCGTAGCTGACCGCGTACGGGGCCACGCCGCCGATCGTGGCGGACTTCGGCGAGCCGGACGCGCAGTCGTCCGTGGCCGTCCACGCCGAGCTCAGCCGGCGCAGGTGGTCGTAGGTGAAGCACTGCGTGTCCTGGCCGCCCGCCTCGGCGATCTTGGTGATGTTGCCGACCGCGTCGTAGGTGTAACCGAGGTTGAGGTCGGTCGCGGACGAGCCCTCGCGGTCCAGCCGGAAGCTGGTCAGCCGGCGCGTGGTCTCGTCGTGGTTGTAGGTCAGCCACGCCTTCTTGCTGCCCGAGCCGCCCAGCTCGTACTGGAGGGTCTCGCCCAGCTTGGAGTAGCGGGTCGCGTTCACGTACGTCTGCAGGCCGGTGACCTTCACCGGCTGCGCGAGCGCGTCGTAGCCGTAGACCACCTGCTCCTCGGCCAGCCCGCCGACACCCGGGAAGGTGACCGACTGGACCTGGTCGTCGGCCGTGTAGCGGGTGTTGAGCACGTACGAGCCGGCCAGCTTGCCCTCACGCTCGGGGACGGTGACCGTCTCGCGCAGCGGCCGGTAGTCGATGTCGATCGCGTTGATCTCGGCCTTGTACGCCTGCCCGCCCGCGTACCGGATGCTGGCGTTCATGTGCCCCTTGGCCAGGGCGTCGTACTTCCACTCGGCCAGCAGCGGACCCGTCGCCGAGCCCTCGCGCATCTCCTTCTTGCGGCCCAGGGAGTCGTAGACGTAGTACAGCGTCTTGCCGCGCGAGTCGGTCGTGCTGACCAGCTCGTCGGCGTCGTTGTACGTCATCGTCGTGACGCCCTTGTCGGGGTCCTCGGTCTTGATCTCCCGGCCGCGCAGGTCGTAGTGGTGACGCCACACGTTGCCCGCGGCGTCGGTCACCGTGGACAGGCGGCCGGCGTGGTCGTAGGCGTACTTGGTGGCCTCGTACTCGCCGGTCGGGGTCGCGCCCTTGTACTGGCGCAGCTCGATCAGCCGGTCCTCGGAGTCGCCGATGCGGGTGGTCGCGGTGCCTCCGGGCGGCGGCGTGATGTGGACCCGGTCGCCCTCGTTGACGACCGACACCCGGTACTTCTCCACGCCCTTGGCCTTGAGGATCTGCGCGTTCGCCTCGCCGGTGCCGTCGAAGGTCGTCACGACCTGGTTGGGCACCGCGACGTCGGCGACGCCGAGCAGGTCCGTGGAGGGGTTACCGGTGGCGAAGTAGCCGGTGTTGGACTTGTACTCCTCTCCCTGGGAGTTGTAGAAGGTGTCGGTGATCGTGCGGCCGTCACGCAGGGCCGGGTCCTGCGTCTGGTCGTCCCTGGGCGCGGGCTCCTGGGTCTGGCGCTCGCGCATCAGGCCGTCGTACAGCTCGTAGTCGCTGACGTACGTGCCGTCGTCACGCAGGGTCTTGGTGACGACGTAGCTGGGGCCGTCGGCCCGCATGACGTAGGAGTACTCGGTGTTGGGCGTCTGCTGGGCCGCCTTGCTGCGGTCGGCCTGCCAGACCTTGACCAGCCGGCCGAGCGGGTCGTGCTCCATCTCGACCCGGCGGTTGTTGGCGTCGATCTCGGCGACCGGCTCGCCCCACGCCGGCTCGACGAGCGTGCGCTCGACGTGGCCGAGGTGGTTGGTCTCGACGACCTCCGTGGCGAGCAGGCCGGCGGCCGGCGTGTAGACGGTCGTGGACTTGGTGCCGACGGTGTCGGTCTCGCTGGTCTCGCGGCCGTAGGAGTCGTACGTGCGCGTGGTGTCGGTGATCGTGCCGCCGTCACCGCCGACGACGACCTGGACCGCCGTCACGTCGCCCTTGCTCGGCGCCTGGCCGTTGGCCTTGCCGTCGTACTGGATCCGCTCGTCGGAGATGAGGTCGCCGGTGGCCAGCGTGGACACGCCGGTGGTGCAGGGGGCGGCGACCTTGTGGATCCGGCTGGTGTAGTCGATCATCCAGCTCGCGTCGTTGCGTGCGTAGGTGTAGCGGGTGCACTGGTCGTCGTCGGCGGTGGACAGGTCGCCCTTGTCCTCCACCGACAGCAGCGTGCCCGTCGCGTCGTACGAGCGCTCCTCGCCCGTGCGCCGCCACTTGCCGCCGGCCACCGCCTTGCGGGTGACCATCGACTGGGCCTCGACCACGTACGCGGCCTTGGTGATGCCGCCCTGCGTGGACTCGGCGGTCTTCACCGACCACGGCTTCTCGACGGTGGCGCTCAGCAGCGAGCCGCCGTCGCCGTCGTAGAGGATCTCCTCACGCTCGAAGCCGGAGTACTGGTCGAGGTCGTCCAGCTTGGTGCCCTCGGTGTCCTCCACCTGGACGGTGCGCTTGGTGCCGTCGGCCTGCTTGTCGCCGTGCAGGCCACGGAAGTAGCGGAACTCGGTGAGCGTGCGCTTGGTGTCCTGGCCGTCGCCCTCGCGCACCCGGACCCGGCCGAAGCCGCGCCACTCCGACCACGTGCGCTCGGCGGGCTTGACGAGGATGTTCTCGGCGTAGCGCCAGCCGGCGCCGTCCAGGTACTCGTAGGAGGTCACGACGGGGGTGCCGCCGCCGACCCGGTCCACTTCCAGGGTCTGCGCGACCACGTACTTGTGGAACCAGTCGGTGACCTCGGTCTCGTCCGGCGGCGCCCAGCGCTGCGGGAAGCAGAGCTTGGTGTTCTTGTCCGCCGCCGGCAGCTCGCCGGGCTTGCACTCGGCGGCCTTGTAGTTGACCCGCAGTTCGCCGCCGGTGCCGTTGGCCACCGCCTGGACGCGCCACTTGACCAGCGGGGCGCGTCCCTCGTTGGCGTCCACCCGGTTGGGGAGCTGCACGCCGATGAAGGTCGTCTTCGGCAGCGACAGCGTGCCGCCGACGTGCCCGGTCTGCTGGATCGAGGCCAGCCAGAGCGACGGGCTGAGGCCGTCACCGGTGGCGGGGAACTGGTGGGCCAGCGTCCAGGAGTCCACCGGCGTGTACGTCCCGGCGCTGGTGAGGATCTGCGTGGTGACCTTGGTCAGCCGCTTGCGGGTGAAGAACGTCGGCGTCACGCGGTCGGTGCACTTCACGCCCGAGTCGCAGATCTGGTCGAACGGCACGTCCGGCCAGCTCGCCGCGGTCTCCTTCTTGAGCTGCTCGGGAGCGCAGGTGATGGTGCCGCTCGGCAGGCAGCGCTCGGCCACGTCGAACACGACCCTGGAGGCCGGCTGCTTGGCGAACAGCTCGTTCTGCAGGTAGCCGTAGTCGATGCGGCTCAGGTAGGCGGAGCGGTCGTAGACGGTGCCCAACTCGGGCTTGCTGTTGCGGCCGTAGTAGTTCTTCTCCTGGACGTACCAGTAGGTGGTCGCGTTGCCGTGCGGGTCGACCACGTAGTCCAGGTTCCACCGGTAGGCCTGCTGGCACCAGGCGTTGGCCGGGGTGCTGTTGTAGCAGGGCTCGCCGCTGTTGTTGCCGAACACCGGCACGGTCTGCACCGACTTGGTCTCGGCCTTGCCGGTGGCCCAGCCGGGCAGCCGGTTGAGTCCGAACGTGTACTGGGTGCCGTCCTGCGTGGTGACGCGCCAGTACTCGCCGTTGTTGTCGCCGTTCGTGGCGCCGGTGAGGTACTCGATCCTGGTGCCGTCGTCGCGCTTGGGCCGCCACTGCTTGGTGGTGGCGTCCTTGACCAGCTCCACCGCCGAGTCGCCGAGGGTCAGGACGGCGTTGTCCTGGTCCCAGCACAGGTCGCCGGTCTTCTTGCCGTCGATCGAGCAGGACTTGTAGCGGCGCTCGACGAAGCCGCCCGGGCTGAGCTCGAAGCCCTCACCCACCCATGACGGCTGGTTGTTGGTGGAGACGGTACGGCCGTCCACGCTCTGCGAGGAGTAGCCGAGCGCCACGTCCGGCTCGTCGCCGCCCAGGGCGGGCGGGACGCGCAGTTCGTAGCCCCAGTTGAAGTCGCCGGACTGGGTGCCGACGCTCCACTGCGCGTTCGGGCCCAGCGAGGTGGCCGAGTGGTCGCCGGACGGGCCCGAGGCGGCGGCGGTCACCGCGTACAGGCCGGCCGTCTCGACCTCGGCGGTCACCGTGCCGTCCGCGGCGTTGTTCTCGCTCTTGACCGGCGTGGGCTGCGGGCAGTCCGCCGCGCCGGTGAGCGCGCACTCCTCCAGCTTGACCACGCGCAGGCGGGCGCCGTAGTCGCCGCCGTAGGCGTAGCGGAAGCCGGAGTAGTCGATCTGGAGCCGGGTCGTCGCCTTGCCGGCCGAGCGGGCGGCCACCGCGCCCTCGGTCGGGGAGACGCGCATCGTCAGGCCGAACCGGTCGGACTTGGCGGGGTCGAGCAACTCCACCTTGACCGGGGTCGCCGCCTCCGCCGCCTCCGCCGCCTCGGCGGTCTTGGCGTTCTTCGCGGCCTTCTGCGGAGCCAGCCTGACCGGGAAGTCACCCGCGGCGAGGGTCCTCGCCGCGGCGTCCGTGCCGCCCAGCTCGGCGGTCTGCGGCTTCGGCCAGCTCACGGCGGGCGGGGCCGTCCAGACCTGCTTGGCGACCGGGTCGTCCAGCGGGGGCAGGACCGGCACCTTGGTGCCCTTGACCGGGGTCTCCTTCTGCACCTGGGGAGCAGGGCGAGGGGCGGCCTCGGCGGGCAGGGCGTACGCCATGGGGGCGATGAGGATGACGGACAGGACCGTCGCCAGGCGGCGCGGCCAGGGGGATTCGGGCTTCGGGTGGAGGAAGCGGTTCCAGTAGGGGTCGGGGGCGTCGGCGAACTCCGGGGTTTCCGGAGGGCGATTCCAGCGGGATTCGGGCAGCTCTAACTCACTCGGCAGATCCATGAACTCTCCCAGTCGGGTGGTGCTGCTCTTGGAGGGGGTGTACTGGGCGAAAAGAAGGGGTGACTGAGCGGCAGTTATCGGGCGGCGGTCATTGGGCGGCGAGCTGGGCGATCTGATCGGCGTTGAGCACGCCGTCGTAGGTGCGGACGTCGTCGACGGTGCCCGGCCAGTAGCCGGTCAGGACGCCTGCGCTCTTGGTCCGGCCCAGCTGCAGCGGTCCGGTGGCGTTCCAGGTGCTGGTGTGGCCGGTGACCGTGGTGGCGGACAGGCGGCCGTTGACGTAGATGCGGAGCTGGCCGGTCAGGGCGTCGTACACACCGGCCAGGTGGGTCCACTCCATCGGGTTGGCGAGGGAGTCGGAGCGGGTCCGTACGAGGGTCGCGGTGTCGGTGTCGGCCGAGGCCATCCCGAACACCCAGCGCTGCTGCGCGGTGTCGTAGCCGAGCTGGAACCCGGCGGCCCGGTTGCCCGTCTGGGACACGGCGGCGACGTCCTTGGTGGGCAGGTAGTCGAGCTGGGTCCACAGGGCGACGGTGAAGCCGGTGGCGGTGGAGACCGCGGGCTTGGTGGTCTGGGCCGCGCCGGTGACGCCGTCGAGCGCGAGCGCGCCGTCCAGCCAGCCGGAGGTCCAGGAGGCGGCCCCGGCGAGCGTGGCGGGCGTGGCCCGTCCGGAGGAGTCGGCGGCGGCGGTGCCGCTCTCCTCGTCCAGCGACCAGTGGCCGACCAGCGTGGACGCGCTGTTGATCAGGTCGGCGACCTCGTCGGCGAACATGGCCCGGCCGTAGGCGCGCACGTCGTCCACGTCACCAGGCCAGAACTCGGCCGCCGCTCCCGCCGCCTTGCCGCGGCCGGCGACGAACTTGCCGGTGGCGTTCCACGGCTGGGTGAAGGCGACCGTGGACTCCAGGCGGCCGTTGACGTAGAGCGAGAGCTGCCGGGACGCCGTGTCGTAGACGCCTGCCAGGTGGGTCCACTCGTTCAGCCTGGGCGCGGCGGCCGACAGGGCGCGCGTGGTCGCCGCGCCGTCGGCGTCGGCGGCGGTGCGGGTGAACGCCCAGCGGTCGTCGCTCTTGGAGTACTGCAGGGCGAACGCGCCGGTCCTGCCGCCCTCCTGGGTGAGCAGGGTCGCGGTGGCGGCGTTGGAGGTCAGGCGGGCCCAGGCGGCGACGGCGAAGTTGCGGCTCGTGTCGAGGACCGGGCCGGCGGTCTGCGCGGAGCCGCTGGCCAGGCGCAGCGCCGAGCCGGTGCGGCCGGTCGTCCACGTCGCGCCGCTCAGGGTCGCGGGGTGCGTGCCTCCCGCGTCGGCGGCGGTGCCGCCCTGGCCCTCGTCGAGCGGCCAGTGCCCGGCCGTCGGGCGGCCCGCGTTGACGTTGAAGACGTACGTGCGGATCGGGCCGAGCTGCCCGGCGCGGTCCTTGCTGCGGACCGACAGCACGTTGGGGCCGTCGTGCCGCGGGGTGATCTGGATCGTGGCCTTGCCCTCCTCGCCGGCCGCGACCGCGGTGTTGGGGCCGGTGTCGAGCCCGTAGAGGTAGGAGGCCACGTCGGTGACGCCGTTGGGGCCGAAGCCGAACGTCCCCGCCAGGCCGAGGCCATCGGACCAGGTGTTCTCCGGGTATTCGGTCGAGGTGACCGTGGGCTGCTGGCCGGGCGCGGTGGAGTCCACCGTGGCCTCGCACCAGGGGCTCCAGGCGCTGTTCGCCTTGCCGTCCTCACCGCGCACCCGCCAGCGGACCAGCGCGCCGTCGGCGTACAGGCTGGTCGGGACGGTGGCGGCGAAGGCGGTGCCGGAGGAGCCGGTGGCGGTGACGTACTCGCCGGTCTTCACGCCGGCGGCGTTGTACCACTCGAAGCGGCCCTTGACCGAGTTGTCGGCGTCCTTGAGCTTGGCCCACAGCTTGGGCGTGGCGGTGCTGATGATGGGCCGGTCGTCGCCGGAGACGCAGGGGCCGCCCGGGTCCGACCAGACGTCGGCGGCGACCGGGTCGTTGGGGATGGAGTTGTACTCGATGACCGCGGTCGGGTTGTTCTTGAACTTCTTCCAGGCGTACACGTCGGTCTCGCTGGTGGCCCGGAGGCCGACGGTCATCTGGTTCCACTTCTTGGCCGCGGCGTCGGCGGCCCAGGAGGTGATGTCGAACTCGACGCCGCCGGGCATGCAGGAGGCGCCCCAGCCCTTGGCCACGTTCACCGTGCTCAGCAGCCTGGTCCAGGTCGGCTGCTTGTTCCAGGTGGTGCTGGAGCTGATCGCGCCGGTGCCCCACGCCTCGACCTTGCGGGCGCTGCACGAGTACGACCACGTCTCGTACGTCCGCAGCGTCGCCTTGACGATCTGCTTGCCGTGGATGGTCGCGCCGGTCGCCATCTGGAAGAACGAGCGGTTCTTCTGCGACTCGACGTGGCCCACCCGGGCGACGTCGCTGGAGTTGAGGTAGTTGGAGTTCGGCCAGTTGCTCCAGACCGCGGTCCACGAGCCGCGCGAGGCCGAGAAGTAGGGGTCGAGGTAGACGGGGAACTGTGTCCCCGGGTCCGTCAGCATCGCGCGGTCCGGCTTGAGCCGCAGCTCACGGCCCTTGACCGTGACGCCCATCGTGGCCTCGCGGGCCTCGGGCGAACGTCCTTCCCTGAGCGCCTTCGGGCTGGTCACGCCCTCGGAGTCCCACATCTTGGGGGTGGGGGCGAGGAAGAGCGCGCCGCCGGCCTCGTCGAGCGCCCGCAGGTTGCCCGCGGCGTCGGTCTTCACCGACAGGCCCTCGGCGGCCAGCGGGTACGCCAGCTCGGTCAGGGCCTCGGCCGCGGCCCGCGTCTTGACCACGAGCAGGTGCGAGAAGCCGTCCACGTCGGCCGTGACCTGGAGGTCGACGCCCGGCCTGACCTCGGCGTAGGTGGCGGTGTCGCCGTTCAGCGTGGGTTTGGGCAGCGGGCCGGTCCAGCCGAGCTCCAGGGTCTTGCCGCCGCGCGACAGGCGGGCCAGCGGGCCGTCGCCGCCGCCGGAGAAGGTGACGCCGACCGCGGCGGCGACCGGCTCGATCACGCCGTCCGGGCGTAGGCGGAGCGTGGTGTCCACGGGCACCCATCCGCCGTCCCTGCGGACCTGGATGGGGCGGACGTACTGCTCCAGCGTGAACGTGCCGTCGGGTTTGGCGAAGACGCGGCGGGTCTCGCCGCGCATGGACTCGATCTCGACCGTGCGGTTCTCCCGCCGGGCCAGGGCGGCCGCCTGCCGCTCCGCGCCCTCCTGGCCGGGCGGCCCGGCCTGCTCCGGCGGCGCCGCGGCATACGCCGCCGGAGGGGTCTCGGCCGCGGCGGGTGGTGCCTGTGTCAGGACCACCGCCACCATCGGGAACGCCATCGCCGCCGCACCAAGTAAACGCACAACCCGCATTTGTCCTCGCCCATGCTGAGCAGGGGTTACGCGCGGAACGGAGACCGTCCGGCGTCTCCACGATCTTCGATTGACGCTCGGATTGTCACCCTGTGTCAGACGCGGAGTCCATAGTTCTGCTCATTATGTTCACGAAAAGCTTCATAGCGGGCGTCTGCGCGCAAATCTTCGTCAGACCTCAGTGGGAAGCGGGTAGGCGGCCGGATTGACCCGCTTGACGATCTCGCCGAGCACGATCCGCACGTACGGCTCCCCCACCCACAGGTGCTTGGCCCCGTCGACGCCGACGACCTCGGCCTGCGGCACCCGCGCGAAGCGCTTGCGCGCCTCCTCCGGCCGCAGGTAGTCGTCGAACTCCGGCACCAGCGCGGTCAGCGGCCGGCCGAAGGCCGCCCAGGCGTCGAGGTCGTCGTCGGTGGCCCGGTGCAGCGGCGGCGAGAGCAGGATCGCGCCCTGCACCAGCGGGTCGTGCGCCCACTTCAGCGCCAGCTCGGTGCCGAACGACCAGCCGACCACCCAGACCCGCGGCAGGTCGTGGAACTCGGCGTACTCCAGCGCGGCGGCGACGTCGAAGCGCTCGCCCTCGCCCCCGTCGAAGGCCCCTTCCGAGGTGCCGCGCTCGGAGGAGGTGCCGCGCGTGTTGAAGCGCAGCACCGCCAGGTCGGCGAGGGCCGGCAGCCGGTTGGCGGCCTTCTTGTAGAGGTGGCTGTCCATGAAGCCGCCGTGGGTCGGCAGCGGATGCAGGGTCACCAGCGTCGCGACCGGGGCACGGTCGGCCGGCAGGGCCAGCTCGCCGACCAGGGTCAGGCCGTCGGCCGTGTGCAGCTCGATCGGCTCCCGCCGGGCCGGCAGCACCGTCGCCGCGCGAATCTCCACCATCGTTCCTTTCGGGGGCTAGTAACGGCTGCGGCCGGGGCCGCGATCGAGCCTCTTGCGCCAGCAGGGCGGGTGCCAGTGGCGGCGTTCCTCGTCACCGCCCGACCAGGCGGGCCAGGACACCAGGTGCGGCTGACCGGGACGGATCTCCTGGTCGCAGCCGGGGCAGCGGTAGTTCTTCGTCGACGCGGCGCCCGTGAGCATGCGGACCTTCCAATCGCCGTCCGGCCACTCCTCCACCTTGTCGAGGCCGGTCGGGAAGCCGAAGGGGCGGGAGGACTCCCTGCGGCGGGCCCGTCGCGGGCTCATCCCGTGCCGCCTCCGGCCCCGCGCAACGCCATGCCCCCGTCAATCGCCATGACCCCAGTTTTCCAGAGCCGCTAAGGTGGGTCGTCATGCGGCTGGTCATCGCGCGATGCAGCGTGGATTACGTAGGACGGCTCACGGCTCACCTGCCGATGGCGCCGAGGCTCGTGCTCATCAAGGCGGACGGCAGCGTGAGCATCCACGCCGACGACCGCGCGTTCAAGCCGCTCAACTGGATGAACCCGCCGTGCAAGCTCAAGGAGGACGGCGGCACCTGGACGGTCACCCACGGCAAGACCGGCGAGAAGCTGGTCCTGACCATGGCCGAGATCCTCCACGACTCCAGTCACGAGCTGGGCGTCGATCCCGGGCTGATCAAGGACGGCGTGGAGGCCCACCTGCAGGAGCTGCTCGCCGAGCACATCACGACGCTGGGCGAGGGCTACTCGCTGATCCGCCGCGAGTACATGACGGCCATCGGGCCCGTCGACATCCTCTGCCGCGACGGCCTCGGCGCGACGGTGGCGGTCGAGATCAAGCGGCGTGGCGAGATCGACGGCGTCGAGCAGCTCACCCGCTATCTGGAGCTGCTCAACCGCGATCCGCTGCTCGCGCCGGTCCGCGGTGTCTTCGCCGCCCAGGAGATCAAGCCGCAGGCCCGGGTGCTCGCCACCGACCGCGGCATCGACTGCGTCACCCTCGACTACGACGCGCTGCGCGGCATCGAGCCGGAGAACCCGACCCTGTTCTGACCCGCCTTTCCGACCCGCCTTCCCGACCCGCCTTTCCGACGCGCCGCAGGTCGTCACGTCCACCTTGCCCTAGTAAGCGATGGCTTACCGGATTATCGTGACGCCATGACCACGGTGACGTTCGACTCACTGAACCCGGCGACCGGCGCGATCGTCGGCAGCCACCCGAAGCAGGGCCCGGAGGCCGTCCGCGAGGCGGTCGGCCGGGCCGACGCGGCCGCCGCCTGGTGGGCGGGCCTGGGGCACGCCGAGCGCCGGCGCCGGCTGCTCGACTACAAGGCGGTCGTCACCCGCGACCTGCGGGAGCTCGCCCGGCTTGTCCACGAGGAGACCGGCAAGCCGGTCGGCGACGCCACGCTGGAGATCGTGCTGGCGATCACGCACCTCGACTGGGCCGCACGCAACGCCCACAAGGTGCTGGGCCGCCGCCGCGTCGCGACCGGCATGATCGGTCTCAACCTGGCCGCCACGCTCGAATACCTCCCGCTCGGGGTCGTCGGCGTGATCGGCCCCTGGAACTATCCGGTCTTCACGCCGATGGGCTCCATCGCGTACGCGCTGGCCGCCGGTAACGCCGTGGTGTTCAAGCCGAGCGAGTTCACCCCCGGCGTCGGGGTACGCCTGGCGGAGCTGTTCGCCGAGGCGGTGCCCGAGCACCCGGTGTTCCAGACGGTGACCGGCCTGGGCGAGACCGGTGCGGCCCTGGCCGCCGACCCGCGCGTCCGCAAGATCGCCTTCACCGGCTCGACGGCCACGGCCAAGCGCGTCATGGCCGCCTGCGCCGAGAACCTCACGCCGATCGTGGCCGAGTGCGGGGGCAAGGACGCCTTCATCGTCGACGCCGACGCCGACCTCGGCGCCGCCGCCGACGCCTGCCTGTGGGGCGCGATGTCGAACGCCGGGCAGACCTGCGTGGGCGTCGAGCGGGTCTACGTCGTGGACGCGGTCTACGACGGGTTCATGCGCGAGCTGTCCGAGCGGGTGACCAAGGTGCGGGCCGGCGAGGACTACGGGCCGATCACCATGCCCGCCCAGGTCGAGGTCATCAAGCGGCACATCGACGACGCCGCCAAGTCGGGCCGGGTGGTCACCGGCGGGCCGGGGTCGGTGCGGCCGCCGTTCGTGGACCCGGTCATCGTCGAGGACGTGCCCGAGGACTCCGCGGCCGTGCGCGAGGAGACGTTCGGTCCCACGATCACCGTGCGGCGCACCCGCGACGCGCAGGAGGCGCTGGAGCTGGCCAACGCCTCGTCGTACGGGCTCGGCGGCACGGTGTTCTCCAGGAACGCGCGCCGGGCGACCGAGCTGGCCCGCCTCATGCGGACCGGCATGACGGCGATCAACTCGGTCATCTCGTTCGCCGGGGTGCCGTCCCTGCCGTTCGGCGGCGTCGGCGACTCGGGCTTCGGGCGCATCCACGGGGCCGACGGCCTGCGCGAGTTCAGCAGGCCCAAAGCGATCTCGCGGCAGCGTTTCGCGATGCCGGGGATGAACCTGACCTCGTTCTCCCGAGGGCCCGCCGAGCTTGAGCGGCTGATCAGGCTTGTCACGTTCTTGCACGGCCGACGTAAAAGATAATCTTCGTACTCTTTCCCTTAACGGATCATCCGTCCATAATTGTGTGCTCTGGGGGCCACGATCATGTTGGACGGGTGGAATGTGAACCGGTCTTACCGGGGAATGTCGGCTGAGCAAAGGCTGGCGGACAGACGGGAGCGGCTGATGACGGCCGCCTACACGCTATACGCGAAGCCGGGATTCGCGGCGACGACGATCGAAAGGTTGTGCTCGGAGGCGCGGATCTCCAACCGCGCCTTCTACGAATGTTTCGGCGGGCGCGAGGAGCTCCTTCAGGCGCTGCATCAGCGGTGCGTGGAGGAAAGCCTGAGCGTCGTGGCCAAAGCGTTACAGGAGGCCCCGAACACCCTCGAAGGGCGAGTACGGGCGGGGATTCGCGCCTATATCGAGTTCGCCACGGACGACTGGCGCCGCGCCCGCATCATGCACGTCGAGGTGCGCAGATCGGGCGACGTGCTGACAATGTCGCGCCAGCGGGCCATAGAGTCCTTCGCCCGCATCATCCAGGAGGCCGCCGCGGATTTTCCGCAGGATCCGCACGTGAATCGGCGGCTGCTGGCGCTCGGCGTCATTGGGGCGTTGCAGGAGTTGCTCATCGAATGGCTGCTGGCCGAGCCGCAGCCGGCCATCGACGATCTCGTGGCGACCGCGGTGCACATCTTCATGCGGAGCCTCGCCGCGCCCCCATCCGGGACCGCCCCGGGATAAAAGCCGCGGTTTTCCGTGTGCATAGGGATGCGCACCATCCGTAATCCGGATTTTGTCTAAGTCGAGAAAGAGCGGGCGGCGGCTGATCGCCGCCCGCCGCTATATGTCCTCAGGCCACCGCGGCCGCCGGAACCTCCACGAGCAGGACCCGATTCAGCCGGGTCACCGCGAGGATCCGCATGATCCGCGGTGGCACCCCCCGTAGGACGAGGCGGCGTTGCGCGCCCATCGCGCGCCGATGCGCCCCCACGAGCACGCCGAGACCGGTCGCGTCGATCATCTCCAGCTTGGAGAGATCGAGGATCAGGTCGCCCTCGCCGGCGTCGAGAGCGTCGTGCAGCCGCTCGCGCACCCCCGCAGACGTGCCGGCGTCGAGCCTGGCCCCGATCCGCACCACTTGAGCTCTCGGATTGCCTCGGACGCGCATGCCACCTCCTCAGTCACGCGCACAGCCGGTCGCGCCCGCGCGCACAAATGCGCGGAACGGACCTCCTGCATGTCATCCCTACCCATCCACAGGCAGCGACACGACAGCTTCGAGCAGGAACTCTCCATCCTCCGTGGGCCGGGCGCACACCGCGCCTCCCACGGCGGCCAGCCGCTCCGCCATGCCGGTGAGCCCGCTGCCCAGGTCGTCGGCCTGCCGCCGGGCCACCCCGTCGTTGCGTACGGACAGCTCCGCCTGCTCAGGGGTGAAGCGGATCGTGATCTCGCAGAACGTCGCCGTGCTGTGCTTGAGCACGTTGGTGACCGCCTCGCGCACCGCGAAGGCGAAGACGGGGGCCAGCCCGCCGGGCAGCTCGCGATAGGGCAGGCGCACCTCGCAGCGGACCCCGGCCGCTTCGAGCACTCCCTTCACGCTATCCAGCTCGGCCGTCAAGTCAAGCTCGCGGTAGCCGCGCACGGCCTCGCGCAGCTCGCGCAGGGCCTTGCGGGTGAGCGTGTTGATCTCGGTCAGCTCGGCCTTCGCCGCCGCGGGATCGGCCTCGGACAGCCGCCTGGCCAGCTCGGTCTTGACCGCGATGGCCGAGAGCTGGTGGCCCACCAGGTCGTGCAGGTCGCGAGCGAAGCGCAGGCGCTCCTCGGCCAGCGCCAGCCGCGTGTGCGCCTCCCTGCCCTGGTGCGCCTGCTCCGCCAGCGTCCAGATCCACAACCACAGCCGGCCGGACGGGGGCAGGGAGGCGCACCAGACGCCGTAGACCCCGCCGTAGAAGAGCACGGCCTCCGGCAGGCTCAGGTCCGCGCCGGTCACCCCGGTGTCGGTCACCACCCCGAGCAGGCCGAGCCCCACGGCGACCACGAGGGCCCCCACCGACTGCAGGACCGCTGTGCGCTTGGAGACCCGCAGCGTGGCGGTGTAGACCCAGACCATGATGAGGAAGCCCCAGCCGAAGGGGTCTCCCCCGCCCGCCGCCGCTCCGATGACCGCGAGGACCGCGCTCACCACGATCTCGCGGAGGGGATAGCGGCCTGCCATCACGGCGTCGATGGCCCGCCAGGCGAGCCAGGTGAAGCCCGCCGCCGCCGCGAACGCGGGCACGGCGCGCCACCAGGGGAACCTCCCCTCGCCGAACAGCACCGTGCTGCCCAGCGCGAGGATGATCCACAACATGACGAGACCGGCGATCAACGTGATCCACGTGATACGCCGGGCTCGCTGGAGCGCTTCCATCCGCCGCCGTCCGCCTACCCGGCGCGCAGCACTTCGGTGAGCTTGAGCCGCGCTCCCGTACGCAGCACCGCCCGGCGGTACACCCCGGCGCCGAACGACAGCACCGCGAGCACGGCCACCACCATGGCCGCCATGGACGCCCCCACCTGCCACAGCGGCACCTCGGTCGCCGCCATCCGCACCGGCATGACCATGGACGAGAACGGCGGCACGTACGACAGGACCGTGGCCAGCGTGCCCGTGGGGTCGGTGGTGGTGTAGAAGGCCACGAAGTACGTGACCATGATGGTCATGGTCAGCGGCGTGATCACGCTGCCGACCTCCTCCTGGCGGGAGACGAGCGAGGCGAACGCGGCCGACAGCGTCGCGAAGAACGCGTAGCCGAGCACGAACCACACGAGCACCCCGACCACGAGCCCGGCGATGCCGGGCGGGAAGTCCGCGGCGATGCCGGAGGCGGCCGCGGCGCCGAGGCCGACGCCCAGGATCACCACCAGGTTGATCAGGCCGAGCACGCCCAAGCCGATGATCTTGCCGGCGAGCAGCTGCCAGGGCCGGATCGAGGAGAGCAGGATCTCCACGATCCGGCTGCCCTTCTCCTCCACGACGCCCATCGCCACCATCGACACCTGGCCGATGATCAGCATGAACAGCACCAGCACGAGCACCACGGCGATCCCGGTGCGGGCCGAGTCGTACCGCGCGTCCTCGCCCACGGTCTCCATCTGCAACGGCGGGATCGACACGCCCGCCGCGCCGAGCTTGACCTCGCGGTTCACGCTCTGCAGCAGTACGCCGAGCTCGTCGTCGAGCTGGCCGTCGGCGAGCACCTTGGTCCCGCCGACCACCACGGCGTCCACGTCGCCGTCGAGCACGGCCTGCCGGGCCGCGGCCTCGTCGGCGAACTCCCGCCACTCGAACTTCGCCTCCGGCGCCGCCCGGTCGAGCGGCAGCCGCTCGCTGTTCACGGTGCCGATGGTGTAGGAGTCGGGACGGTCCATGAGCTTGGGCGCGAACGAGACCGCCGCCACCACGAGAGCCGTCACCAGCAGGCCGATGACGAACCCCTTCGTGCGGATCTGCGTCATCACCTCTCTGCGGGCGACCAGCATCACACCGTTCACGCCACGGCCTCCTTGAAGATCTCGGTGAGGGTCGGCTGCTCGACGCCGAAGTGCTCGACGCGGCCCGCCTTGATCGCGCGGCGCAGGACCTCCTGGTCGTCTCCGCTGCTCGTACGCAGGACGTGCCGGTCGCCGTTGACGGTGACCGTGCCGGGCAGGCCGTCCGCCCAGCCGGGGGCGGGGTCGCGGACCACCACGCGCAGCGTGTCGCTCTCGGCGGCACGCAGCTCGGCCACAGTGCCCGAGGCCACCATGCGCCCGCGCGCGACGATGCCGACCGCGTCGCACAGCCGCTCGACCAGGTCGAGCTGGTGGCTGGAGAAGATCACCGGCACGCCGCCCCTGCACCGCTCCTGGAGCGTGCCGGCCAGCGCGTCCACGGCGATCGGG
Source organism: Nonomuraea sp. LP-02 (assembly GCF_036289125.1). Classification (NCBI taxonomy): domain Bacteria; kingdom Bacillati; phylum Actinomycetota; class Actinomycetes; order Streptosporangiales; family Streptosporangiaceae; genus Nonomuraea; species Nonomuraea sp. LP-02. The sequence goes on from NZ_JAXCLK010000001.1 coordinate 4,746,522, forward strand.
TCCAGGCCGGAGAACGGCTCGTCCAGCACCAGCACCTCGGGGTCGTGCACCAGCGCGACCGCGAGCTGCACGCGCTGCTGGTTGCCCAGCGAGAGCGCCTGCACCGCCTCGTTCCTGCGCTCGGCGATGCCCAGCCGCTCCATCAGCTCCTCGGTGGCCTTCTGCGCGGCCGGCGCGCTGAGGCCGTGCAGGCGGCCGAAGTACTCGATCTGCTCGGCGACCCGCATCTTCTGGTACAGCCCGCGCTCCTCCGGCATGTAGCCGAAGCGCCGCCGCGCGTCGTAGTCGAGCGGGCGGCCCTGCCAGCTCACCGAGCCGGAGTCGGCCTGGAGCACGCCCATGACGATCCGCATGGTGGTCGTCTTGCCGGCGCCGTTCGCGCCCACGAACCCGTACATCTCCCCAGGCCGCACGCTGAAGCCCACACCGTCCAGCGCGACCTTTCCGCCGGGGGCGTCGGGGCCGCCCGCGAAGCGCTTGCGCAGCTCGCTTATCTCCAGCATCAGGTCCTCTCCTTCGTCATGGGTCAATAGTGGCGTTGGCACCGTTCGTCCAGGTAGTCGCTGAAATCACGAGCCGGACATGCATCCCGCGTCCGATCGGGATGACTTTTGTCATTACGCTGAGCGCATGACGCGCGCCGACAAGGACAAACCGGTCGTTCTCTCTCGCATCTACACCCGTGCCGGCGACGACGGCACCACCAGGTTGAGCGACATGAGCACGACCGCCAAGACCGATTCGCGGCTGGCCGCGTACGCCGACGTGGAGGAGGCCAACGCCCACCTCGGGCTGGCCCTGTCGTTCGGCACCCTGCCGGCCGAGCTGGCCGAGCTGCTGACCCGCCTGCAGAACGAGCTCTTCGACGTCGGCGCCGACCTCGCCACACCGGTCACGGACAACCCCGAATACCCGCCACTGCGGGTCGAGCAGTCCTACATCGACCGACTGGAGGAGCAGTGCGACCGGCTCAACGAGGGCCTGAAGCCGCTGCGCAGCTTCATCCTGCCGGGCGGCGACCCCGCGACGGCGGCGCTGCACGTGGCCCGCGTGACCGTACGCAGGGCCGAGCGCACCGCCTGGGCCGCCCTGCAGGCCCACGACGACATGAACCCGCTGACCGCGAAATATCTCAACCGGCTGTCGGACCTGCTGTTCATCGCCTGCCGCGTGGCCCACGCCGGCCAGGAGATCCTGTGGAAGCCCGGCGGGACCCGCTGAGCAGCCCCGGGGCGGCGCTCAGGCCCGCGCTGCGGGCCCGTCAGGCCACGTCGAGGTAGGCGCTGGGCGGCGCGGACTCCAGCCACGCCAGGAAGCCCGTCAGCGCGTCGGCGCTCATCGCCAGCGAGATGCCCCGCGTGCTGCCGCTGCAGTCGACCGCGTAGAGCCCGTCGCCGAGCTCGCGACGGGCGGAAACGACGAGGCCGCGCCTCGCGATCGCGTGGCGCGGCCTCAGTCGGACGCCCAAGAGCGGAATCCAGTGGAGTTCCCCGTCGGCATAACGGGCCACCCCGCTGCGCCAGCCGCGGTCACCGACCCGCAACCGGCAGGGTACGTTGCCGCGCGATCGCAGCATGAACACGCGCGGCACCACGAGGGCGGCAAGCAGCACTACGAGAACCACAACCGTCGCCACCATGCCGCCCCCTGACAGCTCTGTTATACGTCTTCCCCCGCCGCGCGGAGCCGGGCCCTGGCACGCTTGGCCTCGATCGCCGCGTCGGCGTCTTCCTGGTTGGCCTCGATGGAGGCCTGAGCGCGGTCGAGCGCGTCACGGGCAGCCGCGACGTCGACCTCCGACCCGAGCTCGGCGACCTCGGCGAGCACGGACACCTCATTGTCGGCCACGGAGATGAACCCGCCGTGAACAGCCGCCACGAGGTCGACCTCGCCCTCCCGCTTCACGCGCAGCACGCCGCCCTCGACGAGAACGCCGAGCACAGGTGCATGTTGCGGCATAATACCGATCTCGCCGTCCACGGTCTTGGCAATCACCATGTCGGCCTCGCCAGACCAGATCTCACGCTCGGGTGAGACAACCCCTACGCGTAGCTTCGCCACTTGTGCAGGTTCCTTTCCGATCAGGTGGCGGCGCGGGACCGGGCCCGGGCCGCCACCGTATGGCGATTAGCGACGCTGGAGTTCCTTGGCCTTGGCCACGGCCTGCTCGATGCCGCCGACCATGAAGAACGCCTGCTCGGGCAGGTGGTCGTACTCACCCGCGCAGAGGCCCTTGAAGGAGGCGATGGTCTCGTCCAGCGGCACGGTCTCGCCCGGCTGGCCGGTGAAGGCCTCGGCCGCGTACATCGGGTGCGACAGGAAGCGCTCGATGCGGCGGGCCCGCTGAACGGTGACCTTGTCCTCCTCGGACAGCTCGTCGATACCGAGGATCGCGATGATGTCCTGGAGCTCGCGGTACTTCTGCAGGATCCGCTTGGTCTCCTGGGCCACCCGGTAGTGCTCCTCGCCCACGATCTGCGGGTCGAGGATCCGGGAGGAGGAGTCGAGCGGGTCCACCGCGGGGTAGATGCCCTTCTCCGAGATCGGCCGCGAGAGAACGGTCTGCGCGTCGAGGTGCGCGAACGCGTTGTGCGGGGCCGGGTCGGTGATGTCGTCCGCGGGGACGTAGATCGCCTGCATGGAGGTGATCGAGTGACCGCGGGTCGAGGTGATGCGCTCCTGGAGCACGCCCATCTCGTCGGCCAGCGTGGGCTGGTAACCCACGGCCGACGGCATGCGGCCGAGCAGCGTGGAGACCTCGGAACCGGCCTGCGTGAAGCGGAAGATGTTGTCGATGAAGAGCAGCACGTCCTGCTTCTGCACGTCGCGGAAGTACTCCGCCATGGTCAGCGCCGTCAGCGCGACCCGCAGACGGGTGCCCGGCGGCTCGTCCATCTGGCCGAAGACGAGCGCGGTGTCCTTGAGGACGTCCGCCTCCTCCATCTCCAGCCAGAGGTCGTTGCCCTCACGAGTGCGCTCGCCCACGCCGGCGAAGCACGAGGTGCCACCGAAGTTGCGGGCGACACGGCGGATCATCTCCTGGATGAGGACCGTCTTGCCCACGCCGGCGCCGCCGAACAGGCCGATCTTGCCACCCTGCACGTACGGGGTGAGCAGGTCGATGACCTTGATGCCGGTGACGAGCAGCTCGGTGCGGGACTCGAGCTGGTCGAAGGCCGGGGCCGGACGGTGGATGCCCCACCGCTCGGTGATCTTCAGCGACGAGGTCGGGACGTCCAGCGTCTCGCCCAGCGCGTTCCACACGTGGCCCTTGACGACGTCGCCGACGGGCACCGAGATCGGGCCGCCGGTGTCCTGGACCGCCTGGCCGCGGACCAGGCCGTCGGTGGGCTGCATGGAGATGGCGCGGACCAGGTTGTCGCCGAGGTGCTGGGCGACTTCCAGGGTCAGCGTCTTGGTCTCGCCGCCGAGGGTGACCTCGACCTTGAGCGCGTTATAGATGTCGGGCATCGCGTCGACGCCGAACTCCACGTCGACGACGGCGCCGGTGACGCGCGCCACACGGCCGGTGCCGGCCGCGGCGGCTTCTACAGTTTCAACAGCCTCTGCAGTCATTTCACTCTTTCCCCGCTGCGGCGTCAGCGAGCGCGTTGGCGCCACCGACGATCTCGCTGATTTCCTGGGTGATCTCGGCCTGGCGAGCCTGGTTCATCTGCTGGGTGAGCACCCGCATCAGCTCGTTGGCGTTGTCGGTCGCCGACTTCATGGCGCGCCGCCTGGCGGCCTCCTCGGAGGCCGCCGACTGCAGCAGCGCGGTGAAGATCCGGGATTCCACGTAACGCGGAAGCAGCGACTCCAGCACGTCGCCGGCGGTCGGCTCGAACTCGAAGTACGGCGGAATCTGGGTGGACTCCGTGGCCTCGGTCTCCTCGACCTCCAGCGGCAGAACGCGCTTGACGACGACGTTCTGGGTCAGCATCGAGACGAACTCGGTCGAGACGATGTGGATCTCGTCGATGCCGTTCTCGTCCTTGAACGAGTCGATGAGGACACCCGCGATCTCCTTGGCGTCGGCGTAGGCGGGCTTCCTGGAGAAGCCGACCCACTCGCCGCCCATCGACCGGCCGCGGAAGGAGTGCCAGGTGACACCCTTGCGACCGGAGACGAACGGCACGACCTCAAGGCCACGGCTCTCCAGCAGCCCGCGCAGGGCCTCGGCCTCACGCAGCACGTTGGCGTTGAAGCCGCCGCAGAACCCGCTGTCGCTCGTGACGATCAGGACGCCCGCCTTGGCGGGGTTGTCCTTCGCCACGGTCAGCGGATGGTCGACGCTGGCCGCGTTGCTGACGACGCCGGTCACGGCGCGGATGATCTCGCGCTCGTACGGCAGCGCCGCCTGCATCCGTTGCTGCGCCCGCACGATCCGTGAGGAGGCGATGAGCTCCTGGGCGCGCGTGATCTTCGCGGTCGACTTGACCGAGCTGATCCGCCGCCGCAGCAGCCTGAGCTGGGCACCCATGGACTACTTCTCCGTCGCCGGGCGGACGACCTTCTTGATCTTCTCCTGGCCGACCTCGCCGGCCTCCAGCGGAGCGACCGGCTCGTCCTTCACCAGCAGCTCGCCCGAGGAGGTGGTGAAGCCCTTCTTGAACTCCGTGATGGCGTCCTTGAGGGTGGTGACGGTGTCGTCGCCCATGTCCTTCGTCTCGCGGATGGTGTCGAAGACGCCCTTGTGCGAGGACTGCAGGTAGTCGAGGAACTCGGACTCGAACCTGCGGACGTCCTCGGTCGGCACCTCGTCCAGCTCACCGGTGGTGCCGGCCCACACCGACACGACCTGGCGCTCCACGGGGAACGGGGAGTATTGGGGCTGCTTGAGCAGCTCGACCAGCCGCTGACCGCGCTCCAGCTGGGCACGGGAGGCGGCGTCGAGGTCGGAGGCGAACGAGGCGAACGCCTCCAGGTCGCGGTACTGGGACAGCGACAGCTTCAGCGTGCCGGCGACCTTGCGCATGGCCTTGACCTGCGCGGAACCGCCGACTCGGGAGACGGAGATGCCGACGTTGATGGCCGGGCGGACGCCGGCGTTGAACAGGTCGGTCTCCAGGAAGCACTGACCGTCGGTGATGGAGATGACGTTGGTCGGGATGAACGCCGACACGTCGTTGCCCTTGGTCTCGATGATCGGCAGACCCGTCATCGAGCCGCCGCCCATGTCGTCCGACAGCCTGGCGCAACGCTCCAGGAGCCGGGAGTGGAGGTAGAAGACGTCGCCGGGGAAGGCCTCGCGGCCCGGCGGGCGACGCAGCAGCAGGGACACGGCGCGGTAGGCGTCGGCCTGCTTGGTCAGGTCGTCGAAGACGATGAGGACGTGCTTGCCCTGGTACATCCAGTGCTGGCCGATGGCCGAACCGGTGTAGGGGGCGAGGTACTTGTAGCCGGCCGGGTCGGAGGCGGGAGCGGCGACGATGGTGGTGTACTCCATCGCGCCGGCCTCCTCGAGCCGGGCCTTGACCTGCGCGATCGTCGAGCCCTTCTGGCCGACCGCGACGTAGACGCAGCGGACCTGCTGCGTCGGGTCGCCGGAGGCCCAGGCCTCGCGCTGGTTGAGGATGGTGTCGACGGCGATCGCGGTCTTGCCCGTGCCGCGGTCACCGATGATCAGCTGGCGCTGGCCGCGGCCGATCGGCGTCATGGCGTCGATCGCCTTGATGCCGGTCTGCAGCGGCTGCTTCACCGGCTGCCGCTGGACGACCGAGGGGGCCTGCAGCTCAAGGGCACGCGTGCCCTCGGCGGCGATGGCGCCCTTGCCGTCGAGGGGGTTGCCCAGGGGGTCGACCACGCGGCCGAGGAAGTCGTCGCCGACGGGCACGGACAGGACCTCGCCCGTCCTGCGGACCGTCTGGCCCTCCTCGATGCCGCTGAAGTCGCCCAGGATCACGACACCGATCTCACGGGTGTCGAGGTTGAGCGCCAGGCCGCGCGTGCCGTTCTCGAACTCGAGCAGCTCGTTCGCCATCGCCGAGGGCAGGCCGGAGACATGGGCGATGCCGTCGCCGGCGTCGACGACGGTCCCGATCTCCTCGCGCGCGGCGCCTTCCGGTTCGTACGCCTGGACGAAGCGCTCAAGCGCGTCCCGGATCTCGTCCGGCCGGATCGTAAGCTCCGCCATCTCTACTCTGTCTCCCTATTTCGCCTAGCCGGCCAACCGGCGGCGGACTTCTTCGATTCGTCCCACGATGGTGGTGTCGATGATCTCGTCGCCGATGCGGACCGAGAACCCACCGAGCACTCGCTTGTCCACCTCGACATTCAGGTGCACGTCACGCCCGTACGAGGTGCGCAGCCACGACGACAGGCGCCGCTTCTGTGCCTCGGTCAGCTCGACGGCGCTGCGCACCACCGCCACGAGGCGCTGGCGCTGCTGGGCCACGAGCTGGCCGAACTCCTCGAGCCCTGCTTCCAGGCTACGTCCTCGCGGGTGCAGAACCACCTGCGTGATGAGGCGCAGGCTGGTGGGCGCCACCTTGCCGCCGAGCAGGTCGCTCAGCAGCTGCCGCTTGCCCTCGGCGGGGCCCGCGGGGTCGGCGAGCGCGCGGCGCAGGTCGGGGTTGGCGGCCACGACCCGACCGAAGCGGAAGAGCTCGTCCTCCACGTCGTCGAGCCGCGACTGGCTCTCCGCCTCCGCGGCCGCGGCGACCACGCCGAGCCGTTCGAGCACGTCGGCGAGGTCGCCGGCGCGTGACCAGCGAGCGGCGACCGCGCTCTCGACGGTGGTCAGCGTGACCGCGCCGACCTTGCCCTCCAGCAGCGCCCGCACGGTGCGCGTCTTGGCCTCCGCCGGCCTGGCCTGGTCGGACAGGGCGCGGCGCAGGCCGTGCTCGCGGTCGAGCAGATCCGCGACCGCGAACAGCTCGTCGGAGAGCGTCCCGAGGTCGGCACTGCCGGCGACCGCGTTGAACCGCTCCTCGACCTCGGCCAGCGACGTCCTGCTCAGACCGCGCATCAGCGCACCGCCTGCGCGTTGGAGCTCTCCAGCTCGTCGAGGAACCGGTCGACGATGCGGCTCTGCCGGGCCTCGTCCTCCAGCGACTCGCCCACGATGCGGCCCGCGAGCTCGGTCGACAGGCGGCCGATCTCGGTGCGGAGCTGCGCGAAGGCGGCCTGACGGTCGGCCTCGATCTGCGCGTGAGCCGCCTCGACGAGGCGGCGGGCCTCGGCCTGCGCCTCCTCGCGGAGCTCGGCCTTGATCTGCGCGGCCTGCTCGCGGGCTTCCTCGCGGAGCCTGGCGGCGTCGCGCCGGGCCTCCTCAAGGTTGGCCGCGTACTGGCGCTGCAGCTCCTGGGCCTGGGCCTGGGCCTCTTCGGCCCGCTTGATGCCGCCCTCGATCGCGTCCGTCCGCTCGGCCAGCGTCTTCTGGATACGCGGCACGAGCATGCGCCCGACGACGAGGAAGACGACGAGGAACGCGAAGATACCGACGACGAGCTCGTACGTGTGCGGGATGAGGGGGTTGCCACCCTCCTCCGCCGCAAGGAGCGTAGCTGCCTTAACGATCATGTTGCAGCCTTTCGTCAGTTGAGGGCGATCAGATGCCCGAGAAGATGAACGGCGCCACCAGGCCGATCAGGGCGAGGGCCTCGGTGAGGACGAAGCCGAGGAGCATGTTCTGGCGGATCAGGCCGTAAGCCTCGGGCTGGCGCGCGATGGCCTGCACGCCCTGACCGAAGATGATGCCGACGCCGATGCCGGGGCCGATGGCGGCGAGACCGTAACCGATGGCGGTGACGTTGCCGGAGACCTCAGCGAGAACGCTCATTGTTCTTATTCCTTTACTTAACGGCCGGCGACGTGGGTATCACCGGTCATGGACATTCCGTGTGGTGTGCGTGGGACTCAGTGCTCAGCGTGCAGCGAGTTGCCGATGTACATCGCCGCCAGCATCGCGAACAGGAAGGCCTGCAGGAACTGGATGAACATCTCGAAGCCGGTCAGGACGATGGTCATCAACACACCGAGGACACCGACGGGGGCGCCCAGCGGGGTCAGCTTCTCGAACAGGAACCAGAAGCCGACCATGCTGAAGAAGGCCAGGAGCATGTGACCCGCGAACATGTTCGCGAAAAGTCGGACCGCATGCGTGAAGGGGGCGATGATCAGGTTCGACAGGAACTCGATCGGCGCGAGCAGCACGTAGATGAACTTGGGCAGGCCGGGCGGGAACATCATGTTCTTGAAGTAGCCGACCGGGCCCTGGTGCTTCATGCCGAGGTAGATCTTGAGGACGTAGATCAGGCCGGCGAGCACGGCGGGGAAGGCGATGTGCGAGGCGACCGGGAACTGCAGCACGGGGATGACGCCCATGAGGTTCCACACCAGGACCAGGAAGAAGATCGAGACCAGCAGGCCCATCCACCGGTCGGCGTCCTTGCCCAGGAAGGGCCGGGCGACCTGGTCGCGGACGAACATGTAGCCGTACTCGACGACGTTCTGGAGGCCCCTCGGCACCAGCTTGGGCTTGGCGAAGGCGCCCCAGCACAGGGCGGTCACCACGACCGAGGCGAGCAGGGCGAGCAGGACCGGCTTGGTGAACCAGTCCACCCCCGGGATGATCGGGGGCAGGTTGAACAGCTCATCAGGCGTAGGCGCCCCGAACTGATCGCCATGAGGAGCGAGGACCGTCAGCGCACTCACGCGGCGTTCCCTTCAACGTCGTAGTGGATCACAAGAGTTACCTCGGCGGAGTGATCGCTGCGCCGGGCTAGCGACCGAACTTCCGGTAGGCCAGGTAGCCGGCGAGCACAACCCCCAAGACCACGCCTATGGGGAAGAACGCGGACATGTCCAACCACCGGTCCAGCAACCACCCGAGACCGCCGTAGAAGGCCATCCCTGCGAGCAAGTAGCTGGGGACTGACCACATGGCGTCGGCGAAGTCGCGACCGTCTGTCTCCGGTCGGCGTTCCTGTGCGCTCATCGCGGCCCCGACGATAGCAGGCGAGTAGAGGACTAGTCATATCGGGCCCCGCCCAGAGGGACGGCCTCATGAGTCACCGTGTCCGGGGACCTTGGCCTCGGGGTCGACGTACAGCATCTTGGTCTTGATGAAGGCGCGGACCTCGAAGCCCGTCCACACGAGCGTGCAGATCACGACAGACCAAGCGAAAGCGAGGGTGTTCCAGATCGTGGTGTCGCGGAACGCGTTGAGCACGATCATGATGACGACGACCTTGACGAGATAGCTCCCCATCGCCGCCATCGCCATCACCTGCGGGGAGATACGGGCGGCGTAGGAGACCGCCACCACACTGACGCTGAAGAAGACCCCGACCAGCAGCGTGCCGAGGGCGGCGCCCAGCGCGCCCTTGCCGCCGGCGGTCAGGAGAGCGACGACCACCGCGGCCACCCCGACCACGAGGGTCGGAATCGCGGCGCTCTTGAGTACGCGCACGTCGTTGGCCTGCATCGGTGCTCCATCAGCGAGTTATCAAGCGAGCGTTTGCTACCCCGCAGACATGTGCGTCGGGGGTCCCTGCTCGTGAAAGATATCACAAGCTCACGGAAGACCGCTTTTACCTGCCGTTTCTAGTTCGCGATCAAGAACGGCTCGGAAAGGCGGGAATGACCGGATTGCCGTCGGCCGCCGCGGAACGCTGCGCCCCCGGCCCGTCCGGCGGCGGCATCCGCCGCCTGACCTCGGGCTCCGGCGGGATCGGCGGCATCGGGCCGGTGGGCGGGCCGTCGTCGTCGGGCTGCTTGCCGCGCGAGGCCGCGTGCGTGCCGCCCCGGCCCCGCCAGCGCGGCAGCGCCATCAGCACGAGCACCGCCAGCGCGAACACGATGACCACCGGGAACAGCAGGACCGGCACGCCGATCGTGGACATGCCGACGATGCCGAAGGCGAACAGGAACGCCCAGGCGTACATGATGAGCACCGACCTGCGGTGGGAGTGGCCGATGTCCATCAGCCGGTGGTGCAGGTGGCCGCGGTCGGGCGCGAACGGCGACAGCCCCCGCGAGGTGCGCCGCACGACCGCCGTGATGAGGTCGACCAGCGGCAGGATCAGCACCGCCGCCGGCAGCAGCAGCGGCAGCAGCACCGGCACCTTGTTCATGCCCTCGATGATCCCCGGGTCGACCGGGGTCACGGTGACGATGGACGAGGCCAGCACGAGCCCGATGAGCATCGCCCCGGTGTCGCCCATGAAGATCTTCGCCGGGTGGAAGTTGTGCGGCAGGAAGCCGAGGCAGGTGCCGATGAGGATGGCCGCGATGGCGGCCGTCGTGGTGATGCGCCCGCCGCTGATGTTGACGGCCAGGAAGATCGAGTAGGCCCAGGTGGCCATGCCGGCGATGCAGACGATCCCGGCCGCGAGGCCGTCGAGGCCGTCGACGAAGTTGACCGCGTTGATCGTCACCACCACGACCATGATGGTGATCACGGTGCTGAGCGTGAGGTCGAGGCTGATGGAGCCGCCCCAGTCCTGCGGCAGCGGGATGTAGAGCAGGCGCATGTCGAAGAAGGCCAGCACGCCCGCCGCCGCGACCTGGCCGCCGAGCTTGATGAAGGCGTCCATGCCCCACCAGTCGTCGAGGAACCCGGTCAGCGTGATCAGCCCGCCGGCCACGATGAGCGCCGTGACCGTGTTGCCGTCGGTCTCGTTGAGCGCCTTGCCGGTGTGCGTGAGCTGGCTGGCGACCAGCAGCCCCGCCACCAGGCCGCCGTACATCGCCAGTCCGCCCAGGCGGGGCGTCGGCGTGGTGTGCACGTCGCGGTCACGAACCTCCGGCATGGCGCCGATGCGGATCGCGAAGCGGCGCACGAGCGGAACCAGCAGATAGGTCACCGCCGCCGCGATGAGCGCCATGAACAGGTATTCGCGCACGACCCTAGTTTCCCGGATGTCCCGGCCAGGTGTGACCGGAAAACGACACAGACCAGCTTAATATTCGCTGAGATATGGCCGATAGATGGTCAGCAGCGCCGTAACCCTCTCCCTGACCTCGTCGGCGGCGCCGGGATCGCGGACCGCGGCCGCCACGAGCTTCCCGACCTCCATCAGCTCCTCCGGCCCCAGTCCCTGGGTGGTGACGCAGGGCGTCCCCACGCGGATGCCCGAGGTGACCGCCGCGGGCTCGGGATCGTACGGGATGGCGTTGCGGTTGAGCGTGATGCCCGCCGCCGCGCACCGCCGCTCGGCCTCCGCCCCCGTCACGCCCGTGTCACGCAGGTCGACCAGCGCCAGGTGCGTGTCGGTGCCGCCCGAGACCGCCCGCATCCCCTCCGCGCCCAGCGCCCCGGCGAGCGCCTGCGCGTTGACGACCACCCGCCGCGCGTAACCCGCGAACTCCGGCCGCAGCGCCTCGCCGAACGCCACCGCCTTGGCCGCCACCACGTGCATCAGCGGCCCGCCCTGCAGGAACGGGAACACCGCCCGGTCGATCCTGGCGGCCAGCTCGGCGGTGCACAGGATCGCACCGCCGCGCGGCCCGCGCAGCGTCTTGTGAGTGGTGAACGTCACGATGTCGGCGTACGGGACCGGCGACGGGATCGCCCTGCCCGCGATCAGCCCGATCGGATGGGCCGCGTCCACCAGCAGCCACGCCCCCACCTCGTCGGCGACGCCGCGGAAGGCCGCGTAGTCGATCAGCCTCGGGTACGCCGTCGCGCCGCACACGATGACCTTCGGCCGGTGGCGCAGCGCCAGGTCCCGCACCTCGTCGTAGTCGATCAGCTCGGTGTCCCTGCGCACCCCGTACGGCACGACGTCGAACCACCGTCCCGAGAAGTTCACCTTCGAGCCGTGCGTGAGATGGCCGCCGTGCGGCAGGGCCATGGCCAGCATCGTATCGCCGGGCTGGAGGAGGGCGGCGTAGGCGGCCAGGTTCGCCGAGGCGCCGGAGTGGGGCTGGACGTTGGCGTGCTCGGCGCCGAACAGCCTCGTGGCACGCTCGACGGCCAGCCGCTCGGCGCGGTCCACCACCTCACAGCCGCCGTAGTAGCGGCGGCCCGGGTAGCCCTCGGCGTACTTGTTCGTCAGGGTCGAACCCAGAGCGGCCAGGACGGCGGGCGAGGTGAAGTTCTCGCTCGCGATGAGCTGAAGGCCGCGGCGCTCGCGGGCCAGCTCGTCGAGCAGCACCTCGGCGAGCTCGGGATCGTTCCGCCGCAGCAGCCCGAAGTCCGGGCCGTAGTAGGGTTCGGCACCCATTCCCCCACTGTACGACCCGGTGTCCGGTTCTCCTGGGAGCGGGTCCGCGGCGCGTCAGGGGAACGCGTGGGGAGCGCTCGTCTTTACCGGGATCCAGCGGGGCGTGTCGTGAGCTTCGTCACTGATCGCCGTCAGCACCGCGTGCCGGTAGACGGCCAGCCTGGTGCGCCACTCGCGGATGTCCTGGACGTACCGCTCGCCGACCGGGGCGTCCCACGTCTGGGGGCTCCTGGCCAGGTTGAACGCCTTGTCCAGGGTCGTCCTGAGAGACTCCAGCTGGGGCAGGACGGTCTGCCAGGCGACGACCAGGCGCTGGTACTCCGGGTTGAACTCCCAGGCGGCGGGCTGGTTGTCCAGGGGGCCTGTGGAGGTGGCCGGGGGACGCTCGTCCACGGCCTTGGGGCGGGGGGCCGGCGGGTCGACGTACATCACGCGGTCCTTTCCGGCTTCTGGGTATTTCGGGGGTCGGGCCGGTCGGGGTCGCCGGGCCGGTCGGGCTCGATCGTGCCCGGGGGGCCGTCGGGGCGGATGTCCTGGGCCGGCCGGGCATCCGTGCCGTAGTCGCCGGTGTCGTACTCGCCGGGCGGGATCCGTACGGACGGGATGTCCTGGGGGTGAATGTCGCGGTGATGGCCGACGCCGGCGCGGGGCGCGTCCTGATCGGGCGGCGTCACCTCGACGGACACCGCGTCACCGCCGCCCCCGGCCCACCCAGGGACCTCTCCCCCAGCCGTGATCCGCACCTGCGCACCACCGTGAGCCCCGCCCCCCTCCGCCCCGGCACCGCCGTACCCGTGAGCGACCACCGACACGCCGGGGTCGTCCATGAGCCTTATCCCCGGACTTCCCGAGCCCGCCCCATCACCGGACGCCGCCCCATGACCCGGGCTCGGCGCCGCATCCTGACCAGACCCCGACGTACCGTCCCCGCCGGTTGCCGGTGGTGTGATGCCGCCGCCGTTGCCTCCGGTCGCGCCCTCGCCGCCGCCGTCGGCGGCCGGGGGTGTCGGCGGGATGATCACTCCCTGGTTCCCGTTCGGGGCCGAGCCGCCGTCACCGCGGGCCGTGCCCGCGTCGCCCGGCGTCGTACGTTCGCCGCTCGGTGTCGTCGTGCCAGTGTCGCCGCGCGGGGATCCTGCGCCGTCCGGGTTGGAGCCGCCACCAGGTGGCGTGGGATCCGCTCCACCTGACTCCGAGCCGATGCCGCCAGGGGTCGCGCCCGTGCCGCCTGAGGGGGCACGGGCATCCCCCTTACCCGTGCCTTCGGGTGTCGTGTTGTTGCCGCCCGGGGTGCGGTCGGTGGTGGAGTCGCAGCCGGTGTCCGTGCCCGTACCCGTGTCCGCGTTCGAGGGCTTGTCGTCGATCGGCGTGATGGCCGTCGCGCTGCTGTCGTCCCGCGAATAGCCGGCTTCGACGGTGCCGGGGGTTGTCGCCGCGCCGGTGCCGCCGTCCGGTGGTGAGGTCGTGGATGAGGGGTCGTTCGGGTTGATGGAGCCTTGCGTGCCGTCAGGGCGGATGTCGCGTTCGGCCCATTCGCCCTTGCCGTACTCGCCTGCCGGCGCCTCGACGCTCGGCATGCCCTGGGGCGGGGAGTCGCTCGTGCCGGGGGTCGCTGCTGCGCCGGTGTCGGTCGTGGGTGGTTTGGGCATGTCGGCGGGTTGAATCTGGTCGGCGTTCCTGAGCATGTTCTCGACCTGCTCGGCCGTGGGCGGGTCCAGGGGGATCTGGAGGACCTTGACTCCGTCCACTTCGACGACATGGGGTTTTGTGGCTGCTGTGTCGTCGGGGTGGTTCTTGGCGGGAGTGTCGGTGACGCCGTTGTCACCCCTTCTCGTCCCCGTGTCGGTGCCTGTGTCCTTGCCTGTCCCAGTGTTCTTGTCCCCGGTGTTCTTGTCCCCGGTGTCGTCACAGGTCTTACCGTCAGCGTCGGGCTTCCCGTCGGAACCGGTCTTGCCGTCCGACCCGGTCTTGCCGTCGGAGCCCGTCTTACCGTCAGCGTCGGGCTTCCCGTCGGAGCCCTTCTTCCCGTCAGCGTCAGGTTTCCCGTCAGAACCGGTCTTGCCGTCCGCGCCCGTCTTGCCGTCAGCGCCCGTCTTGCCGTCAGCGCCCGTCTTGCCGTCAGCGTCGGTCTTCCCGTCCGACCCCGTCTTCCCGTCGGAGCCCTTCTTCCCGTGAGCGTCGGTCTTGCCGTCCGCGCCTGTCTTGCCGTCGGCGTCGGTCTTCGGGGTTTCCTGGGTGGGTTTGTCGTCCCCGCGTACGTCCTTCGCCCCCTCGTCGTTCCCCGGCCGGTTGCCGGGCGACACCGGATCGGCGGGGCGGGTGGTGTCGGACTTGTCGGGCTGCTCGGCGCGCTTCTCCAGCACCGCGAGCCGCCCGTTCACGTCCTTGACCATGGCGTCGACGGCCTCGGCGACCTGCACGGGGCGGTGGGTGGCCCGCACCGACACCCCGGCGCGGCCGAGCGCGGAGCGGACGCGGTCCTCGACCGCCCGCATCTCCGTGGCCGCGTGTTTCGCCTCGGACAGCAGCTCGCGCACGAGCTTGGGATCCATGCCGTCGTACTTGCCCATGGGCCACTCCCCGACGTCTCGCCGCTCCGGGCCTCACCGTAATCACGGCCGGAGCGCCACCGCAGCCGGGATAAGCAGACGGTATACGTCGAGCGGCAGGTCATCCCGCCCGGGGCGTCAGTCGTCGGTGGCGACGTACCCGATGATGCCGCGCAGCTTCTGGACCGGGATGGCCCCGCTCCGCAGCAGCCTGGGCACGGCGGTGGTGAGGTCGAGGATGGTGGAGGGCGTGTTGTCGGTGGTCTTGCCGCCGTCGAGGTAGACCGCGACCGACTCGCCGAGCTGCGTCTCCGCGTCCTCCGCCGTCGTGGCGGCCGGGGCGCCGGAACGGTTGGCGCTGGAGACGGCCATGGGGCCGGTCTCCTTGAGCAGTTCGAGCGCCACCGGGTGGAGCGGCATGCGAACGGCGACCGTCCCCTTGGTGTCGCCCAGGTCCCAGGAAAGGGCCCTGTTGGCCTTGCAGACGAGCGTGAGCGGCCCCGGCCAGAAGGCGTCGATGAGATCCTGCCCGTACGGCCCCAGGTCGTCCACGAGCGCTGTGGCGGCTCGTACGGTGCCCACGAGCACCGGCGGCGGCATGTCGCGCCCGCGCCCCTTGGCGTCGAGCAGGGCGGTGACGGCGGCCGGGGTGAAGGCGTCGGCGCCGATGCCGTAGACGGTGTCGGTCGGCAGCACCACGAGCTCGCCCCTGCGTACGGCCTCGGTGGCCTCCTTCAGCCCCTCGGCCTTCTGCTCGGGGTCTGAGCAGTCAAAGCGTCGTCCCACGGCGTACTCCTCGGTGGTGACTCAGTCCTGGCCCAGCCGGGCCGTGACGAAGCGGTCCCTTCTGGTGAGGTCCTGGCGCAGGCGCACGTCGCGCCAGCCGTTGTCCTCGGGGAAGGTCAGGTAGACGGACCGGCCCTGCTGGTCGGCGTGCTCGACGGCGACCCAGCCGCCCGGCCGCAGCAGCCGGCGGGCGGTGCGCTCGACCGCGCGGACCTCCTCGAGGCCGTCGTCGCCGGAGCCGTAGAGCGCGCGGGCGGGATCGTAGTCGCGGACCTCCGGGTCGCGCGGGATCGCGCCGGGCGGGATGTAGGGCGGGTTGGAGATGACCAGGTCGACCTTGCCCTCCAGCTCGGGCAGCGCCTCGGCGAGGTCTTCCGGGTGCAGGTGTGTGCGTCCCTGGCCGAGCTCGGTGATGTTGCGCTTGGCCCAGGTGTAGGCCGCGGGATCGACCTCCACGGCGTGCACCTCGGCCAGCGCGACCTCCTGGGCGATCGACAGCGCGATGGCCCCGGAGCCGGTGCCGAGGTCGACCACGAGCGGCGCGTTGACGTCCATCTCGCGCAGCCGTTCGATGGCCCAGCCGGTCATGACCTCGGTCTCGGGGCGCGGCACGAACACGCCGGGCCCGACCGCGAGCTCCAGGTAGCGGAAGTAGGCGTGGCCGGTGATGTGCTGCAGCGGCTCACGGGCCTCGCGCCGCGCGACGCCCTCCCAGAACAGCGCGTCGAAGTCGGCGTCCTTGACCGTGTGGAGCTCGCTTCTGCGCACGCCGTGGACGAACGCCGCGATCTCCTCCGCGTCCGTGCGCGGTGAGGGCACGCCTGCCTCAGCCAACCGGGCGGTGGCGAGGGCGATCTCGTCCAGCAGCAGACTCATGAGTGTTGTGCGAGCTTCTCCGCCATCTCGGCGTCGATGAGGGACTGGGTGACGGCGTTGAGCTCGCCGTCGAGCACCTGGTCGAGGTTATACGCCTTGAAGCCGACGCGGTGGTCGGAGATGCGGTTTTCCGGGAAGTTGTAGGTGCGGACGCGCTCCGAGCGGTCGACCGTGCGGACCTGCGACTTGCGCTCGGCCTGGGCCGCGGCCTCGGCCTCCTCCTGGGCGATGGCCAGCAGCCGGGCGCGCAGGATGCGCATCGCCGACTCCTTGTTCTGGAGCTGGCTCTTCTCGTTCTGGCAGGAGACGACGACGCCGGTCGGCAGGTGGGTGATGCGGACCGCGGAGTCGGTGGTGTTGACGCTCTGGCCGCCGGGGCCGCTGGAGCGATAGACGTCGATGCGCAGGTCGTTGGGGTCGACCTGGACGTCGACCTCCTCCGCCTCGGGGTAGACGAGCACGCCGGCGGCGCTGGTGTGGATGCGGCCCTGCGACTCGGTGACGGGCACCCGCTGCACGCGGTGGACGCCGCCCTCGAACTTGAGCCTGGACCACACGCCCTCGTCGCCCTTGGCCTTGATCGCGACCGTGACGTCCTTGTAGCCGCCGAGGTCGGACGGCTGGGAGTCGATGACCTCGGTCTTCCAGCCGAGCCGCTCGGCGTAGCGGAGGTACATCCGCAGCAGGTCGCCGGCGAACAGCGCGGACTCCTCGCCGCCCTCGCCCGCCTTGATCTCCATGATGATGTCCTTGTCATCATTGGGATCGCGCGGGATGAGCAGGTGCTTGAGCCGCTCCTCCAGCTGCGGGACGCGCGCTTCGAGCTCGGCGGCCTCGGCCGCGAACGACTCGTCCTCGCCGGCGAGCTCCTTGGCCGCGCTCAGGTCCTCGCGGACCGAGGCCAGCTCCCGATAGGTGGTCACGATCGGGGTGAGCTGGGAGTAGCGGCGGCCCAGGGTGCGGGCCTTGGACTGGGCGGCGTGCACGGCGGGGTCGGCGAGCTGCAGCTCCAGCTCGGAATACTCCTTGAGCAACTCGTCGAGGTTCACCGTGGGTCCTTGAGGTGTGTGGATCGGCTGAGGGCGTGGTGTCGCTTACCGACAACGCCGACCCGGCGCACGCGGATGTGCGGCCGGGCCGGCGTGTGGTGAGCTACTTGCCCGCGGCCTTCTTGCCGAAGCGCTTCTCGAAGCGCGCCACCCGGCCGCCGGTGTCCAGGATCTTCTGCTTGCCCGTGTAGAACGGGTGGCAGGCCGAGCACACGTCGGCGTGGATCACGCCGTTCTTGGCGGTGCTGCGGGTGGTGAAGGTGTTACCGCAGGAGCAGGAGACCTGCGTCACGTGGTAATCGGGGTGGATGTCGCTCTTCATCGCTGTCCTTTCGGGCTGCGGCCGCCGGGTCGCCGCAAGGCATGGCGTGAACCGGAACCGCAAAATGGTCAGCTACCAGTGTGCCAGATCGTGCAACCATCCCAGGCCATCGGGCATTCCCGCGCAGCGCCCCCGCACTCCGCGCGCCGCCGCAATAGGCTCCTTTGCACCATCCCTCACTCTTGTTAGGAACTCCGGATGAGAAGAAGGCTGAGGTCGCTGCTCGCGACCGCCATGGGGGCCGCCGTTCTCCTGGGAGGCACCGGCACGAGCGTCGCCGACGCGACCCGCCGCGCGGCCGCGGGCGACTTCACGGGCGAGGCGTCCGCCAACGCCTCCGTCCCGCTGCAGAACGAGGTCGAGGGCACCGTGACGCTCAACCTCAAGGACCCGGCCCAGGTCACGGGCGTGACGGGCGGCATCGAGGCGCCGGGCAGGGCCGTGCGTACGGTGACGTTCGACTTCCGGCCCGGCGACGCCGCGGCCACGCAGCGGATCACCGGCAGGTGGCGGATCGCCGCGGACGACCCGGCGGGCGAGTGGAAGCTCAACGTCGCCGTCGCCCGCGACGGCGGCACGAGCAACACGCCGTTCGTCGTACGGGTCGCCGGCAAGCAGGGCATCACCGCCGCCAAGGTCACCCCGAACCCGGTGCGGCTCGTCACCGGCAAGGACGTGAAGGTCACCGTCGAGGCGAGCGTGAAGGACGCCTCGAAGGTGTCGGCCAAGCTGGTCAACGCGGGCGGCGGCGAGTTCTACGACCTGGGCGACCTCGCCAGGGAGTCGGACGGGAAGTACCGCGGCACCACGTACTTCTCCGACGACACCGCGCCTGGCGACTGGACGCTGGAGGTGTACGCGCACAAGGGCGGCCAGACGCTCAAGGGCGTGGCCGGCTTCACCGTCGCCGAGCCGGTGAACGGCGCCTCCAAGAAGGCGCGGTCGAGGGTCACGATCTCGGCCCCGGCCAAGGTCGTGGCGGGCAAGAAGGTCAAGGTGTCGGGGAAGGTCTACCGCGGCTCGAAGGCGTACCCGCGCAAGATCATCGAGGTGTACTTCAAGGTCAAGGGGACCAAGACGTACAAGCTGCTCGGTTTCGCGAAGACCACCTCGACCGGCAGGTACGCCAAGACGTACACGGCCCGCAAGGACGGCTACTACCGCGTCAGGGTGCCCGGCACGAGGACGACCAGCGCGTCGCTGTCGCCGCAGGAGTTCGTGGACGTCCGCTGACTCACCCGCCGACTCACCTGCTGGCTCATCGGCCGAGGTAGGTGAGCACGGCGAGCACCCGCCGATGGTCCTCGGGCGCCGGCCCGAGGGCCAGCTTGGCGAAGATGCTGGAGATGTGCTTCTCGACCGCGCCCTCGGTGACGACGAGCCGCGCGGCGATGGCGGTGTTGGAGCGGCCCTCCGCCATGAGGGCCAGCACCTCGCGTTCGCGCGGGGAGAGCGAGTCGAGCGGCGCGCCGCGGCGCTGCCGGCTGAGGAGCTGCACGACGACCTCGGGGTCGATGACGGTGCCGCCCGCCGCCACCTGCCGCACCGCCTCCAGGAACTCGGTCACGTCGGCCACCCGCTCCTTCAGCAGGTAGCCGACGGCCCGGCCGATGAGGTCGCCCGCGTAGCGCTCCTCGACGTACTGCGACAGGACGAGGATCGGGAAGTCGGGACGCTCGGCGCGCACCCGCAGCGCCGCCCGCAGGCCCTCGTCGGTGTGCGTGGGCGGCATGCGTACGTCGACGATGGCCAGGTCGGGCCGGTGCGTGCGGACGGCGGCCTCCAGCGCCGGCCCGTCGGCGACGGCCGCGACCGTGTCGATGCCGCCGTCGGCCAGCAGCCGGGCGAGCCCTTCGCGCAGCAGTACGGAGTCCTCGGCGATCACCACGCGCATGGCCTCATGCTTACCACTCGCAGGGCAGCTCCGCGCGGACGATGGTGGGGCCCCCGACGGGGCTGTGCACGACGAGCACGCCGTCGATGGTGGCCGCCCGGTCCGCCAGCCCCGCCAGCCCGCCGCCGGGGGTGACGAGGGCGCCGCCGACGCCGTTGTCCCACACGTCCACGACCACGGCGGCCCGTTCCCTGAACACCGACACCGACGCCTCCGTGGCGACCGCGTGCTTGGCCATGTTGGCCAGCGCCTCGGCGACGATGAAGTACGCGATGCTCTCCACCGCCGCGGGCGGCCGCTCGGTCAGCTCGACCGTGACGTCCACGTGGACGGGGGCCCGCGCGGCCAGGCCCGACAGCGCGGCGTCGAGCCCGCGGTCGCTGAGGATGGCCGGATGGATGCCTCTCGCGAGGTCGCGCAGCTCGGCGATGGCGGCCTTGGTGCCGGCGTGGGCCTGGACGATGAGCTCGCGCGCCGTGTCGGGGTCGGTGTCGAACTTGGCCTGCGCCCGTCCGAGGTCCACCGCGACCGACAGCAGCCGCTGCTGCGCGCCGTCGTGCAGATCACGTTCGATCCTGCGCCGCTCGGCCTCGGCCGCGTCCACCCCCCGGGCGCGGCTCACCCGCAGCCGTTCCTCCTCGGGGGCGCCGAGCAGCACGGTCGCGAGCGTCCCGTGCAGCCAGCCCATCGCGCGGGCGAGGTAGGCGGTCAGCACGAGCAGCACGAGCCCGGCGGGCACGCACAACCAGGTGGCCACGTGGTCCTCCACGGCGTACGTCTGGCCGTCGGCCGCCATGCTCACCCGCAGGATCACCGGCGCGAGGAGCAGCACCGCCGTCGACACCCACAGCCCGAACGACACCACCGTCTCGACCGCGCCGAGCGGCAGCAGCATGAGCAGGTAGCCCAGGTCCTTCCAGGTCGCGGGATCGGTGACGAGCCACTGGAGGTACGCCGCCACCCCGCCCTCCGGCCGCCGCCGGTACGGGTCCGCGATGCGCACCCCGAACACCGCCCGCAGCACCCGCCGCTCCAGCATCGCCCCGCCGCGCCACATGAGCACGGTCGCCATGGCCAGGGGCACGCCCACCCACACCACCGCCAGCGTGAGCGAGGCCGGCACCGCGAACGACAACAGCAGGAACCAGCCGAGCCCGATCACCCCGCTGACCAGCAGGTACGCCGCCGCCCGCCACGTCATGGGGTCGGCCAGCACCCCCAACGGCCCTCTGGGCCCCCAGGGCACCCGGTCCTTCAACGCCACGGATCGCATGACCCAAGCCTGCACGGCGCGGCTCCGCGCGGGAATGGAGGTGACTCGTGTCCGGAGGGTGGGGCTAACCCCAGTAAGCGCCCTATGAACGCGGAAAGGGCGGCAGGTGGGTCACCTGCCGCCCTCAACCGTCGTGCCGCTAGTCGCGGTCGCTGCTCACCGTGGTCTTCTGGACCTGGAGCAGGAACTCCGCGTTGGACTTGGTCTCCTTCATCTTCTCCAGGAGCAGCTCCAGCGCCTGCTGCATGTCGAGCGCGTGCAGCACCCGGCGCAGCTTCCAGACGATCTGGAGCTCTTCCCTGGCCATGAGGATCTCTTCCTTACGGGTGCCGGACGCGTCGACGTCCACCGCGGGGAAGATGCGCTTGTCGGCCAGGGAGCGGTTGAGCTTGAGCTCCATGTTGCCGGTGCCCTTGAACTCCTCGAAGATGACCTCGTCCATCTTGGACCCGGTCTCGACCAGGGCCGTGGCGAGGATCGTCAGCGAGCCGCCGTTCTCGATGTTGCGGGCGGCGCCGAAGAAGCGCTTGGGCGGGTAGAGGGCCGTGGAGTCGACACCACCCGACAGGATGCGCCCGGACGCCGGCGCCGCCAGGTTGTAGGCGCGGCCGAGACGGGTGATCGAGTCGAGCAGGACGACCACGTCGTGGCCCAGCTCCACCAGGCGCTTGGCGCGCTCGATGGCGAGCTCGGCGACCGTGGTGTGGTCCTCGGCGGGACGGTCGAAGGTCGAGTGGATGACCTCGCCCTTCACCGACCGCTGCATGTCGGTGACCTCTTCCGGCCGCTCGTCCACGAGCACGACCATCAGGTGGCACTCGGGGTTGTTGCGGGTGATCGCGTTGGCGATGGCCTGCAGCACCATCGTCTTGCCGGCCTTGGGCGGCGAGACGATGAGGCCGCGCTGGCCCTTGCCGATCGGGGAGACGAGGTCGATGATCCTCGTGGTGAGGATGTTGGGCTCGGTCTCCAGCCGCAGGCGCTCCTGCGGGTAGAGCGGCGTCAGCTTGTTGAAGTCGGGCCGGTTGCGGGCCTGGTCCGGGTCCATGCCGTTGACGGTGTCGAGGCGGACCAGGGCGTTGAACTTCTCGCGCCGCTCGCCCTCGCGGGGCTGGCGGACCGCGCCGGTGATGACGTCGCCCTTGCGCAGGCCGTTGCGGCGGATCTGGGCGAGCGAGACGTAGACGTCGTTGCTGCCCGGCAGGTAGCCGCTGGTCCTGACGAAGGCGTAGTTGTCGAGGATGTCGAGGATGCCGGCGATCGGGATGAGCACGTCGTCGTCGCCGATGACGGGCTCGCCCGCCTCGAAGCGCTCGCGGCCACGGCCACGGTTGCGCTCCCTGAAGCGGCCACGGCGGCCACGGCCACCGCGCTCGTCGTCGTCGGCGCCGCCGCCCCGCTGGTCGCCGCGCTGGTCGCGCTGGTCACCCCGCTGGTCGCCGCGGCTGCCCGCGTCGGCGGCGCGACCGTCGGCCCTGCCGTCGGTGCGACCGTCGGTGCGACCGTCGGTGCGACCACCCTCGCCACGGTCACCACGGTCACCGCGGTCACCGCGCTCGCCCCGGTCACCGCGCTCGCCACGGTCGGAGGAACGCTCGGAGGAACGCTCGCCGCGCTCACGGCGCTCGCCGCGGCTGCGGCGCTCCCTGCGGCTCTCGCCACGCTCGGCGCGCGAGTCGCCCTGGCCGCCGTCAGCGGCCTGGGCCTGCTCGACGACGGTCTCGGCGGGCGCGGCCACGGGCTCGGGCGCCTGGGCCACGGGCTCCGGCGCGGCGGCCACGGGCTGCGGCGCGGGCTCCTCGACTGCGGTCTTGGCGCGGGAACGTTCCCTGCGTGCCCGGGTGGGCCGCTCGGCCGCGGGGGCCGTCTCGGCCACGGGGGCGGGCGCCTCCGCGGCGGCCGCGGGGGCCGGCGCGGCGTCGCCCGTGCCGCCACCCTGCTTCTCCTGGATGGCCGCGATCAGCTGGCTCTTCCGCATGCGCCCCGTCCCGCTGATGCCCAGCTCAGCTGCGATCTTCTGCAGCTCGGGCAGCACCTTGGCGGACAGGCCGGTGCCGGAGCGACGCGCACGGGGCTTGGCCGCGGCGCGAGTGGGGGTGTCGCCGGACGCGGGCTCAGCGCCTGGTGCGTCGGAGAGGAGTTCGGTGGTGTCGCTCAACTAAAAGGTCCTTCCCAGGGGTCGGGCGCCGGTTTTTGTTCTGCCGGGCGTCCCGGAGGTGCTTGCGATCCGGCGGGACAGACCGGGTCGGGGTGCACTTTGCGATCTTCGGCTGTCGCTGGAGACGGCCGCCACTCTTGGGGAGGGGTAGGTCACGCCGCCGCTGGGCCGTGGCGCGTGGCTGACACCCCCCAGATTGCTGTCGCCAACCAGATGTCGATTGGATTCGAACGCGCAGATCCCCGTCGAAGACGCCTCGGTTCGGGCCAACCGGGTGTGGGCCAACCGGAGGCGACTAATTCCGGGGAGACAGCCGCGCTGCCCACGCCTCGCGACGTGAAGCATGATGCAGCGATGTGTGGCTGACAAGCACGCACCCACCAAGGGGGCATCTGGTGCGGCTATCAGCCTAACATCACCAGCGCACACGGCTATTCCCTGAAGGTCTAAAGAGGCATCAGCGTGTCTCGGGGAACTGAACGTTCGCACCAACCGGGTCGACGTCCATTTGCTGGATGTGCCAGTCATTACCCACTTCTGGCGCGATCAAATCCTGCGTATCCGATGTCGAAAACGCAAGAACCGTGGGACCCGCTCCCGAAACGACCGCGGGCACGCCCACTGCACGCAGACGTTCTACCAGAGCCGCGCTCTGCGGCATCGCAGGCGCGCGGTAATGCTGATGGAGCCGATCTTCCGTGGCGGCGAGCAGGAGCCCCGTCTCGGGCCGCTGGGTCAGCGCGGCTATCAGCAACGCGGCCCGGCCGGCGTTGAAGGAGGCGTCCTTGTGGGGCACGTCCTTCGGCAGCAGCCCCCGGGCGGTCTCCGTCGCCAGCCGTGCGGACGGAATCAGGACGACGGGACGGACCCGCTGGTCGGGAGCCAGTTTCACCATATGCGGCGCTCCCGCGTGGTCGGACCAGGCGACGGTGAGACCGCCGGCCAGACACGGCGCCACGTTGTCGGGATGGCCCTCCATCTCGGTGGCCAGCGCGAACACCTCGTCGTCCGGCCACTCGGCACCCGCGAGCGCGCGGGCCGCGAGCAGCCCCGCGCACACGGCGGCCGACGACGAGCCGAGGCCGCGGGCGTGCGGGATGCGGTTGCGGCAGCGCAGGCGGATGCCGGCGGGCTGCGCGACCCCCATGCGGCCGAACGCCTCGCGCATGGCGCGTACGACCAGGTGGCGCTCGCCGAGGTCGACCTCACCCGCGCCCTCGCCGCTCACGCTGACCTCGACGCCGCGCTCGCCGGTGAGGCCGGCCTCGACCTCGTCGTACAGGCTCAGCGCGAGGCCGAGCGCGTCGAAACCCGGGCCGAGGTTCGCCGAGGTGGCGGGCACGCGGATGTCAACGGTCCTCATTCACGCATCAGATCCTCACTCCCCGTGACCTCTGTCAGGCGAGGTTGAGCGCCGCCGCGGCGGCGTGGACGTCGATGGGGATCACCGTCGGCGCCGGCGCTCCCGAGATGGCCCAGTCAGGGTCCTTCAGCCCGTTGCCGGTGACGGTGCAGACGATGCGCTGCCCCGGCTCGACCAGGCCCTGCTCGTGTGCCTGGAGCAGACCGGCGACGCTCGCCGCCGAGGCCAGCTCCACGAACACGCCCTCTTCCTGGGCCAGCAGTTTGTACGCCGCCGCGATCTGCCGGTCGGTCACCGACTGGATGACGCCGCCGGACTCGTCGCGGGCCGCCGTGGCGAGCGACCAGGAGGCCGGGTTGCCGATGCGGATGGCGGTGGCGATGGTGTGCGGGCGGGTCACCGGCGCGCCCTGGACGATCGGGGCGGCGCCGCTCGCCTGGAAGCCGAACATGCGGGGCTTCCGCGTCGCCAGGCCGTCGGTGAAGTATTCCTGGTAGCCCATCCAGTAGGCCGAGATGTTGCCCGCGTTGCCCACCGGGATGCAGTGGATGTCGGGCGCGTCGCCGAGCGTGTCGACGATCTCGAACGCGGCCGTCTTCTGCCCCTGCAGCCGGTAGGGGTTGACCGAGTTGACCAGCGCGATCGGGTAGCTGGACGACAGCTTGCGCGTCATCTCCAGGCAGTCGTCGAACGACCCCTCGACCTGCAGCAGCGTGGCCCCGTGCACGAGCGCCTGGGCGAGCTTGCCCATGGCGATCTTCCCGCGCGGCACCAGGACGGCGCAGGTCAGCCCGGCGCGCACGGCGTAGGCCGCCGCGGAGGCCGAGGTGTTGCCGGTGGAGGCGCAGATGACCGCCTTGGCTCCCTCCTCGACCGCCTTGCTGATGGCCATCGTCATGCCGCGGTCCTTGAAGCTGCCGGTGGGGTTGGCCCCCTCGACCTTCAGGTAGACGTCGCACCCCGTGAGTGCGGAGACGCGGTGCGCGGGCACCAGCGGCGTGCCGCCTTCGAGCAGCGTGATGACCGGCGTCTTCGTCGTCACGGGAAGACGCTCGCGGTATTCCTCGATGAGGCCACGCCACGACCTGCTCATGATGACTCCCTACCTGCGGTGTTGGTCACAGAGTGTACGGGGTGCGGGCGACCGCATCGGATTCGCGTCCAAGTGTCGGACACGGCTCGGACACGGGTCGGACGTATGGGTTGGACAGCGACGCTATTGAGGAAATTCTCAGCATCTCCCGATAAGGTCTCGGCAGGGGGTCACGACCATGAACGCGCGTCCTGCTCTGAGGCAGAACGACTATTCGCCGATCGAGGCGCCGCCGCTGGGCGCCTGGTCACCCGCCCTTTCCGTGAGCGTGGTGATACCTGCGCACGGCGGGCAGGACAAGCTCGACCTGACGCTGGCGGCGCTGGCGGCGCAGACGTACCCGGACCGGCTGATGGAGGTCCTCGTCGTCGACGACGGCAGCGAGCCGCCCATCCGCCTGCCCGAGCTCCGGCCGGTCAACACGCGCATCGTGCGGGTGCGTGACGGCTGGGGCATCTCCAACGCCGTCAACACCGGCGCCAAGGCCGCCGACGGCGAGATCATCCAGCGGCTCGACTCCGACATGGTGGCCTGCCGCGAGCACATCGAGGCGCTGGCCCGCTGGCACCACGTCACGGACTACCTGGTCACGATCGGGATGAAGAAGTTCGTCGAGCCGCCGGCCGTCACGCCCCGGCAGGTCTTCCAGGCCCGGCGCCTGGACGAGGTGTTCGCGCTGGACGAGGCCGTCTCCAGCTCCACCGAGGCGACGATCGCCAAGACCGACGGGCTGCGCGCGAGCCGCAATCCCTATCACGTGTGCACGGGGCCGACGTTCGCGCTGCCTCGGGAGGTCTTCCACGCCGTGGGCGGTCTCGACCCGACCGTGGCGCGCGGCGAGGACACCGAGTTCGCCTACCGGCTGGCCATGCACGGCGTGGTGTTCGTGCCCGACCTGGAGGCGCAGGCCGTCCACCTGGGGCTGCCCGCGCAGCACCGCGACCGGGAGCGGGCGGTGCGGGCGGTCGAGCCCTACCTGGCGCACCGCATCCCGCTGCGGAGGGACCTGCGCAAGGATCCGGGGCGGCGGTGGCTGGTGCCGTACGTCGAGGTCGTGCTCGACGTCACCGACACCTCGGAGTCGGTGGTGCGGCAGGCCGTCGCGGCGGCGCTCGGCGGCAAGCTGCAGGACGTCGTGGTGACGCTGGTGGGGCCGTGGTCGCGGCTGCGGGACGGGCGGCGTTCGGTGCTCGGCGACCCGTGCTTCGAGCTGCGGCTGATGCGCGACCTGTTCGCGCACGACGAACGCATCAGGCTCATCGACGAGGCCGCGCCGACGCCCGCGCCGTGCCCCTTCCGCTACCGGGGGCCGGTGGACGTGCCGCTGCACCGGGCGACGCTGGAGCGCATGGTCGAGTCGGCGCAGAAGGACCTGACGGGCGTGCTCGTCGTGGACCTGCCGGACGGGCGTACGGCCCGGCTGGAGCGCACCTCGGCGCTGGGGCGCGCGGTCCTGCTCACCGAGCCCGGCGCCGGCCCCGCCGACGTGGACGCGGTCATCGCGGCCACGCATGGCGTACGGCACGAGCCGCCGGACCGCTACTGGCCCGCGCCGAAGCAGCCCGAGCCGGTCACCATCCCCGCGCCGGTCACGGTGCCCGCCACCGCCGACGCCGCCGAGCGCTCCTTGCTCGGCCGGCTGAAGTCCGCCCTGCGCCCCAACTGACCTGGGGCGGGGGCGGAGCTCTCAGTCCCGGGGGCGGCGGAGGGCGCGGCGCATGGTGGTGGAGACGACCGTGCGGAGGCTCTGCTGGGCCACTCGGTTGGCGGCCGCGAGCTCGCGCCGCAGCCCGCCGACCTCGCGCCGGAGCTCGACCGCCGACTTGCGCCAGCGGCCGGCCTCCTCCTTCCACTTGCTCACCTGCGCCCGCAGCCGCTCGTTCTCCTTGGCCAGCCGGGCCGCCTCGGCCTGGGCCTCCGCCCGCGCACGGTACGCGCTCCGCCGCCCCACCGGCGCCGCCGCCTCGGCGGTGAACCCGTACGTCTCGCCGTCGACCCACGTCACGCCGGACACCTCGTCCACCACGTCGTCCAGGTCCTCATCGGGCCCGGCCACGAGGCGGGCCCTGGCGAAGGCGGAGAGGCGTTCGAGCCGGGCCGCGACGACGCCTTCGGCCGACTCGCTCAGCAGCACGTTGACCAGCCCCAGCCCCTCGTCGCGGGCCAGGTCGAGCAGCCGGGCCAGGCTGTCCTCGCCGGGGACCCAGCCGGCGGGCAGCCGCAGCACGTACGGCACCGCGGGGTCCACGTCCTCGGCGGCGGCGAGGCGCACCCTGCCGTCGTACCGGTAGTGGCCCTCGACCAGCACCAGGTCCAGGGCGGGGTCCCGGAGCGGGGCGCGGCGCTCGCGGCGCAGGGTGTCCCAGGGCCCGACGACCAGCACCGACAGGTCGGGCACCGTGGCGGCGAGCAGCGCGTCCACGCTCGCCCGCACCTCGTCGTAGCCCGCCGTGCCGTCCACGACGGCCGTCACGTAGGGGACCTTCCACTGCCGCCCCGGATGCCCGCGCAGCCACCGGTAGGCGGGGACGCGGTCGGCCACGAACGCGTGGCTCACCCGGTCGATGGCCGGCTTGTCGCGCATGCGCATGGTGGGACCGAGGTGGTAGGCGCGGGCGGCCGGCTCGGGCACGAAGACCGCGCCGGCCTGGCTCAGCCGGTAGCCCATCTCGGTGTCCTGGCCGAGTACGAGGTCGTCGTCCATCGGCCCGGCCGCCGCGACGAGCCGGGCGTGGACCGAGGTGGCGCCGCCGACGTGCAGGCTGAAGGGCCGCTGCGGGTTGTCGGTGAGCCCGCCGGTGCGCTCGACGAGGTCGACGATCCAGGCGTGCGGCTCGGCCGGCTCGAAGTGCGCCTCCAGGTCGCCGGGCAGCTCGGCGGGCGGCTCGGCCTCGGTGAACCTGATGTAGCCGGTGACGACGAGGTAGGGCGCCGTGTGGTGCCAGCGCATGTGGGCCTCGATCGCGCCGGGCGTGAGCACCACGTCGGAGTCGAGCCAGTGGATGACCTCGCCGGTGGCCTCGGCCAGCCCGGCGTTGCGCGCGGCGGCCCGGCCGGGCTCGGGGCAGCGGATCAGCCGGGCGTTCTTGGGCGCGGCCTCGGGCAGGCGCAGCGGCGGCTCGCTGCCGTTGTCGACGACGATCACCTCGGTGAGCTCCGCCGGATACGTCTGCCGGGCGAGCGCCGCCAGCACGAGGTCGAGCTTGTGCTGCCCGCCGTACGCGGGGACGACGACGCTGACCGTCAGCTCGGGCGTGAAGCCGGGCTCCGGCCGCAGCGTCCGGTAGTCGTTGCCGCGTACGCGGGCGATGCGGCCGGTCACGCGGCCTCCATGAGCAGGCTCGGCCGGAAGCCTCGCCACTGGTTGGCGGCCACCTTGACGAAGTGGGCGAGCGGGAGCTGCCAGGTGTGGTCGCCGCTCAGCCCGCGGCGCAGGACGTAGCCAAGACCGTGCGTACGGTAGATCTTCGCGCCCGCCCCCGAGGCCGCCTTGAGGAACTCGAGGTCCACGGCCCGCGCGACCGGCGGGAAGCCACCGATCTCCCTGAAGCGCGCCAGCGGCACCATGATCGTGCCGCCGGCCACGTGGTCGGAGTAGACCTCGCTCGGATAGCGGGCGCCGCTCGCGAACGTCGTCCGCCTGATGGTGGCCTTCAGCGGCTCCAGGTAGAAGAACTCGGCGGTGGTGCCCACGACGTCGGCCTCGGCGTAGGCGCGGGCCATGAACAGGTCGGACAGGTGGTGCGGGCCGTACCAGTCGTCGTCGTCCCACTTGGCGAGGAGGTCGCCGCCGGCCAGCGCCGCCGCCTGGTTGAGCACCTCGCCGAACGGCACCGACTCCGGCGCCTCGACCCATCGCACCGGCAGCGCGCACGTCTCGACCGCCTGGCGTACGTGCTCGAACGGCACGCCGTGCAGCCCCAGCACCACCTCGGCCGTCACGCCGCGCTGCCGCTCCATCTGCGCCAGCGCCGCGCCGACCAGGGCGGGCCGCTTGGTGGCCATGACGATGCTGACGCTGGGCGGGGTCTCCGGCGCGGGGTGCGCTAGGCGGCGCAGGCGTACGCTGTGCTCCTCCCGCCGCAGGTCGGCGAGGCTGCGCGCGGTGCCGTCGGCGGCGTGGCCGAGCCAGTCGCGGTCGGTGAGCAGGGCCGCGAGGCCGGCGGGCACCCAGTCGGGGGCCCGCTCGGCGGTCAGCGGGACGCCGGCCGCGGCCAGCTCCATGAGCCCGTCGAGGGGCACCGGCCCGTCCGGCCACTCGATCTCCAGGCCGCGCAGCGGGCGCAGCTCGGGCACGACGGGCGGGCGGCCGTCGACCGCCCATCCGCCGCCCGCCCAGTGCAGGCGGGCCGGCCCCTTCTCCGGCGTGCGCAGGAAACCGCACGGGGTGACGGACATGAAATGGGCGCTCCTCGACCGCGGGGATTCAGTCGGCGCCTACCTTACGCCCGTTTCGCGGCCTCTCAGGCGCTAGTCGTCGCCCTCGACGCGCATCACGCCGGCCACGGCCCGCACGATGTCGAGCTCCCGCAGCCCCTCCAGCGTCGCGGTGAGCGCGGCGTCGGTGGCGCGGTGGGTGACGATGACGAGCTGGGCGTCGTCGCCGTGCCCCTCCTGACGCACGGTCTGGATGGACACGTCGTGCTTGGCGAACAGCTCGGCCACCCTGGCCAGCACGCCCGGCTTGTCGGCCACGTCGAGCGCCATGTGGAGGCGCGTGACGGTCTCGCCCATCGGGTGGGCGCTCAGGTCGGCGTAGGTGGACTCCTCGGGGCCGCGGGTGCCCGCCAGGCGGTTGCGGGCCACCGCCACCAGGTCGCCGAGCACGGCCGAGGCCGTGGGCGCGCCGCCCGCGCCCTTGCCGTAGAACATGAGCTGCCCGGCCGACTCGGCCTCCACGAAGACCGCGTTGTACGCCTCACGCACGCCCGCGAGCGGGTGAGTGCGCGGGATCATCGCCGGGTGCACCCGTACGCCGAACGAGCGGCCGTCGTCGGAGCGGGCGCAGATGGCCAGCAGCTTGATGACGTAGCCCATGGCCTTGGCGGAGGCCACGTCGGTGGCGGTGATCTCGGTGATGCCCTCGCGGTGCACGTCGGCGGCCGTCACCCGGCTGTGGAAGGCGAGCCCGGCGAGGATGGCGGCCTTGGCGGCGGCGTCGAAGCCCTCGACGTCGGCCGTGGGGTCGGCCTCGGCGTAGCCGAGGGTCTGGGCCTCCTCCAGGGCGTCGGTGAAGGACGCGCCCGTGGAGTCCATCTTGTCGAGGATGTAGTTGGTGGTGCCGTTGACGATGCCGAGCACGCGCTTGACGTGGTCGCCGGCCAGCGACTCGCGGAGGGGACGCAGCAGCGGGATCGCGCCCGCCACGCTGGCCTCGAAGTAGAGGTCGCCGTTGCCGGCCCGCGCCGCCTCGTGCAGGGTGGCGCCGTCCTCGGCCAGCAGCGCCTTGTTGGCGGTGACGACGGACTTGCCGCGCGACAGCGCCGAGACGATGAGGCCGCGGGCGGGCTCGATGCCGCCGATGACCTCGATGACGATGTCGACGTCGTCGCGGGCGACCAGCGACTCGGCGTCGGTGGTCAGCAGCGCGGGATCGACCTCGACGTCACGCTTGCGGCCGAGCCGGCGCACGGCCACCCCGGCCAGCTCCAGCGGCGCGCCCACGCGGGCGGCCAGGTCGTCGGCCTGCTCGTGCAGGAGCCGGATGACCTGCGAGCCCACGACCCCGCAGCCCAGCAGAGCCACTCTCAGCGGTTTCACAGCTGCCCCCTCAACAGGTCGTCCTCGGTCTCGCCCCGTACGATCACCCGGGCCTTGCCGCCCGAGACGGCCACCACGGCCGGCTTGGGCAGGTAGTTGTAGTTGTTGGCCAGCGACCGGCAGTAGGCGCCGGTCGCGGAGACCGCGACCAGGTCGCCCGGCGCGAGGTCGGACGGGTAGTAGCAGTCGCGGACCAGGATGTCGCCGCTCTCGCAGTGCTTGCCGACCAGGCGGCTCAGCATGGGCGGGGCGTCGCTCTCGCGGCTGGCCAGCACCGTGGTGTACTCGGCGCCGTAGAGGGCGGTGCGGACGTTGTCGCTCATGCCGCCGTCGACGCTGACGTACGTGCGCAGCCCCTCGACGTCCTTGACGGTGCCGACCTCGTAGAGCGTGATGCCGCCCGGCCCGACGATCGTGCGGCCGGGCTCGACGGTGAGCCGGGGCACCGGCAGGCCCGCGTCCACGCAGACCTTGGTGACGATCTCGCGCAGGCCGTCGGCCAGCTCCTTGATGTCGGGGGCCTCGTCGCCCTCGACGTAGGCGATGCCGTAGCCGCCGCCGAGGTCGAGCTCGGGCAGCACGACGCCGTGCTCGTCCTTGATCTCCACCAGCAGCCTGGCCAGCCGCCGCGCGGCGACCTCGAACCCGCCGGTGTCGACGATCTGGGAGCCGATGTGGGAGTGGAGCCCGACGAGTTCGAGCTGCGGCAGCGCGAGCACGCGGCGCACGGCCTCGGCCGCGGTGCCCTGGCCGAGTGAGAGGCCGAACTTCTGGTCGTCGTGCGCGGTGGCGATGAACTCGTGGGTGTGGGCCTCGACGCCGGTGGTGACGCGGATCATCACCTTGGGCCGCTTGCCCATCCGCTCGGCGAGGTAGCCGAGCCTGGCGATCTCCTCGAAGGAGTCGACCACGACGTGCCCGACGCCGGCCTCCAGGGCCCTGGACAGCTCGGCGACGGACTTGTTGTTGCCGTGGAGGGTGATGCGCTCGGGCGGGAAGCCGACGCTGAGCGCCACGGCCAGCTCGCCGCCGCTGGCCACGTCGAGGCCGAGCCCCTCGTCCTGGAGCCAGCGCACGATCTCCTTGCACAGGAACGCCTTGCCGGCGTAGTGCACGTCGGAGCCGGCGAAGGCGCTCGCGTAGTCGCGCATGCGTGAGCGCACGTCGTCCTCGTCGAGGACGTAGAGCGGGGTGCCGAAGTCGCGGGCGAGGTCGCGCACGTCCACGCCGCCGACCGTGAGCGCGCCATCGGTCCGGGTCGACGTTCGGGGCCAGATCGCGGGGTGGATCCGGTTGAGGTCGGCGGGCGCCTGCGGCGGGCGCTCCTGGGGCAGCATCTCGGCGTGCCGGTCCCCGGCGGGATGGGCGAATCGACTCACCCGATCGAGGCTATCGGAACCGCCACTCCACCATGACCCGGTGACCACGTATCGAGACGGGATCGGGCTCCACGAGGGATATTTTTACGCTTTTTCGCTGTTTGGCCGGATATTTTGCGATCGATCACATCCGTTCCGGACCTATCAACACCTGTCCCACCGCCACCGCCAGCCGCACCCGCGCCGTGTGCACCGGCCGAGCGGGTTCGTCGCCGCGCGGCACGGCGGGCGCGCGCTCGTGCGCGTCGTGGAAGGCCAGGGCCAGCCGCACGAGGTACGCCTCCCACCCCGGCTCCCTGCTCACCGCCCGGCCCGGCAGCTCGGCCAGCGCCCGCAGCACCGCCCGGTCCCAGGGGCCGTCCAGCGCCGCCGGGTCGAAACCGTCACCGGGCACCCCGAGCGCGCGGGCCCACCTCGTGACCGCCTGCGCCCGCGCGTGCCCGTACCTGACCACGAATCCGGGGTTGTCCCAGGTGCGCGGGAAGTCCGGCCAGGCCGGCTCCGGGATCGCCGGGACCTCGAACGACTCCAGCAGCGTGCCGGGCACGCGTACCTCGATCTCCAGGAGCCCGTTCGCGCGGGCCGCGACGCCCGCCACGCCGGGCACCGCGCGGACCCGCCCGGCCAGCTCCGCCACGGGCACCCGCCGCCGGAGCGCCGCCGCCGAGACGAGCAGCGCCCGGCGCTCCCAGGTCCCCTCGGGCGCGGGCGGCTCCCCCAGCGCCTCGGCCAGCTCCGGGAACGTCATGCCGAGGACTTTAGATGAGCGCGTGGGGCTCGGCGGAGCCGTACTCGACCAGGTGAGCGGCGCCGAGCAGCCAGCGGTCCTCGTCGCGCACCCGTACATATCCGAACCGGTCGGCCGAGAACACCTTGATCCCGTCAGTGCGGCACTGCCGCATCATGACCTCGTCCCAGCCCTCGCTGAGGTCGGCGAAGCCGATCTCGCGCAGGGCGTTCCTGCGGGCGAGCAGGGTGGCGCCGGCGATCTCCGGCAGGTAGGCGTACTCGGCCTCGGGCTGCTTGAGCAGCGTGGCCTGGGGCTTGCGCAGGTGGGCGTAGTAGGCGGCCTTGCCGACGATGTCGGCGGTGCTGAACAGGAACGCCCGCCGCAGGTCGGCCAGGTAGTGAGGGCCGTAGACGTCGCGCGGGTCCATGACCGCCACCAGGTCGGCCTCGCACAGGTCGAGCCCGGCGGCGAGCATCGCGCCCTCGCTCATGGACGGCTGCGGCCGGCGGTAGACGACGTCGAGGTCCGGCAGCACGTCGCGGGCGCGCAGCTCGGCCTCGGGCGGCCCGATGACGATCACCTGGGCCACGCCGGTCTGCTTGGCGACCTGGGCGAGCCCGTGCTCGATGAGGTGCGGGCCGGTGATCGGCAGCAGCACGGACGTCTCCAGCGTGGCGCGGGCGCTGGGCAGCCCCACGGTCTCCAGCATCTCGTCCACGCGCTCGGTCATCGTCCCCATCTGGTACGCCCGCCGCAGCGCCACGTGCGCCCGCCGCGAGTCGGCCTCGGTGCCGATGGGCGTGCCGCAGGCCGCGATCTCGGCCAGCCGCCACTGGGGCGTGCCGGGCGGGCAGTCGGCGGCGGCCGGCCACCGGTAGGAGGTCAGCACGTCGGGGTAGGCCAGGTGGCCGGGCAGGAGCTGGTCGAGCGTGAGCACCCGGTCGATGCGCCCGCCGGCCAGGGGCAGCGGGTTGTGGACGCGCGGCTGGACGCCGTACTGCAGCCGAGGCCAGGGCACGGACAGGTCGTTGGTGAAGCGGTGCTCGAAGAGCTGCGCGGTGGCGGCGTAGGCGTCGAGAGGGCCCTTGGTGTGCCAGAACACGGTGCGGATGCCGCGCTCGGCGCACCAGGCCAGCAGCGCGCGGATGCCCTCGCCGGGCTCGCCGGTGATCTCCTCGGCCCACGGGCCCTCGGTGACCGACTCGACCACGAGCAGGTGAGGCACCTCCAGCGGGAGCACCCGGGCGAAGTCGCGGGGCGTGAAACCGGTGGTCTGCCGCCACTCGTAGCGGAGCAGGGCCTCGGCGTGCGGGTCGGCGATCACCGCGGCGGTGATGTGCGGCCTGGTGTTGGGCCCGGTCGGCACCCGGAACGGCTTGAGCTTGAAGGACGCGCCGCCGAGCGTGCGGGTGGAGGTCGTCGCCTGGAAGGCGGCCCCGGGCCGCTCCTCCTTGCCGGCGGCGGTGGTGACGGGCTTGCGCTTGGGGGCGCTCGGCCGCTTGACCGGCTTGGCGGCCGTCCGCAGGCCCTTGGCGAGCCGGACCGGGTTGCTCTTGCCGCTCTTGATCGCGTCGCCGAGCCGGTTCCAGCGGGCGACCTTGATCGACGACAGCTTCCAGTTGGCCACCTCGGCCTGGAAGCGCTGCTCGGCCAGCTCCCTGCGGAGCTTGTCTGCGGCGGCCCGCTCGGTCTCCAGCGCGGCCTCGGCCTCGCTCAGCCGCTCGGCGAGCGCCCTGGCCTCCTCCACGCTGCGTTCGGCCTCGGCGAGCCGCCCCTGGGCGGCGTCGAGCAGCCTCGCCAGCTCGGCGGCGCGCTCGGCCTGCGCCACCGCGTCTCGCAGTGCCCGGCGCGTGCTCTCAAGCTCAGTGGACAAGTCGACCTCCGCTTCCTCAGCCTGGCAAAGGATACTCTTTTGCGAGAAGCGGCTCGAAGGGATGAGATCCGGTGCAGTTCAACGTGCGGCCCTACGTCTGCGGCGCTCTCGGCCGGATCGACACCGCCATAGTGGGCAAGCTCACCGGCGCGGGCCCGCGGGTGCGCCCGGCGCTCCAGACGCCCGAGGCCGCGCTGTTCAGCTCGGCGCCGCTGCCGCCCTACCACCGCGCGGCCGACTCGTACGCGTTCGCCTGGGGCGAGCGCCGTCCGCCGGCCGCCGACGACTGGATGACGGTGGCCGAGACGTACGAGACGCCGGGCCTCATCGGCGACGGCCCCCAGGTGACCCTGCACACGGGGGCGCTCGGGCTGGTGGACCTTTACTACGTGCGCCTCGGCGAGGCGGTCTACTTCTCCTCGCTGATCCAGCCGCTGCTCTCCCTGGTGCCGATCGCGATCGACTGGTCGGCCTGGGCCTCGATACTCCAGGTGACGTTCCCGCTGGGCGAGGCGACGCCGTACACCGAGGTCAAACGGCTGCCGGGGTCGAGCGCGCTGGTGTGGCGGCACGACCGGGTGTCGGTCGAGCGGCGGCTGCCGCGCTGGCTGCGCACCGAGCCGTACGAGGCGTGGACCAGCCCCGCCGAGATCGTCGAGCTGCTGCACCAGGTCTACGCCGAGTACGACGGCCGCAAGCTGCTCGTGCCGGTCAGCGGCGGCTACGACTCCCGCCTGCTGGCGAGCGTGGCCAAGGCCCGCGGCGCGGACGTCGAGTCGTGGACCACGAGCCCGGACGACGGCACCGACACCGACATCGCCTTCGCCCGCGCGATCACCAAGGAGCTGGGCATCCAGCACCGGGTGATCACCCAGGACCCGGCGGACTACCCGGCGGACGCCGTCGAGGTGGCCCGCAGGCTGGAGTACCTCACCCCGCACCACGCCTGGTACGCCCCCTTCGCCAAGGAGGTGCACGGCGCGGGCCGGATCCTGGTGGACGGCCTGGCCGGCGGGCCGCTGCTGAAGAACTTCATGGTGAGCGGGGCCGCGCTGGAGGCCCGGACGCAGGCCGAGCGGTCGGCGGCGGTGCTGGGGTCGCTGTCGCTGGGCGCGCCCTCGCGGCCGTTCCTGTCGAAGGCGGCGGCCGAGTGGATGGAGGAGAGCGTGCGCGAGCAGTTCGCGGCGGCCACCTCCATGCTCCACGGCCACCGGGCCGAGCTGCCGCTGTCGGTGCTGCACACGAGGACCGTGCGGGGTATCGCGCGCTCGGCGGTGAACCTGGTGGGGCCCGAGGCGTCGTTCGCCGCGCCGTTCATCCACCCTGACTTCTTCGACGCGGCGCTCTCCGTCGGGGTGGCCCGCAAGGACAAGGGCCGCTTCTACCGTGAGGTGCTGCACGCGGCCAATCCGCGGGTGGCGGCCCTTCCTTCCACGAACGTCGTCAAGCAGCCGCTCCAGCGGGTGCCGCTGCGTTCCACGGCGGCACCGGCGCGAAACTATGCGCACAGCATGCTGGAAACGCTGGTGAGCCGGGTGCCGGGGCTGTTGTCGGAGGAGCTGCACGAGGTGGTGGCGGGAGGCCCGGACGCACTCACCAGGTTCAATGGCTGGAACGACCGCTTCTGGGTGCGTGGATTGGTACTCTTCGGACTCTGGCTGAGCGACTTCGAAAACGACCTCGCCGACCTGGTCCCACCTTTCTCATGAACTCTCGGTAACAACGTGGTTACATACGGATCTCGTGGGTATTACACCCGGCACAGCAGAAGCGGGTTCCGGAAAGCCGACGGGCTGGTAGTGTTCGGCCCGTAAGCGCCGCACAAACGGGCAGCGGATCACAAATCCGGTCTCGTTCGAGGGCATGGAGTTCGCAGGGATGACGACTCCAGGCGGCGCGGTCACCAATTAAGAACGCCGGGGAACCGGTGACTTCGTCCTGCCCACATCTCTTCCTGTGAGCGACATATGATCAACGCATCCCCAACGCCGGAGCCGATCTCCGAGGCATTCGTCTCCGAAGATCCAGCCTGGTACAAGCGGGCGGTGTTCTACGAGGTCCTCGTCCGGGGGTTCAAGGACTCCAACGGCGACGGCACCGGCGACCTTCGCGGGCTCATCGAGAAGCTCGGCTATCTCGAATGGCTCGGCGTCGACTGCCTGTGGCTGCTGCCGCTGTACGAGTCGCCGCTGCGCGACGGCGGCTACGACATCTCCGACTACATGAAGATCCTTCCTGACTTCGGAGATCTCGGGGATTTCATCCAGCTGATCGAGGCCGCCCACGAGCGGGGCCTGCGGATCATCACCGACCTCGTGATGAACCACACCAGCGACAAACATCCTTGGTTCCAGGCCTCGCGGCACGACCCCGAGGGCCCGTACGGCGATTTCTACGTGTGGTCGGACGATCCCACCGGATATCCCGACGCGCCGATCATCTTCATCGGCGCCGAGGAGTCCAACTGGACCTACGACCCGGTGCGCAAGCAGTACTACTGGCACCGCTTCTTCCACCACCAGCCGGACCTCAACTATGACAACCCGGCGGTGCAGGAGGCCATGCTGGAGGTGCTGCGCTTCTGGCTCGACCTCGGCATCGACGGCTTCCGCCTGGACGCGGTCCCCTACCTGTTCGAGCGGGAGGGCACCGCCTGCTCCGGGCTGCCGGAGACGCACCAGTACCTCAAGCTCATCCGCGCCGAGGTCGACCGCCTCTACCCCGACCGGGTGCTGCTGGCCGAGGCCAACGGCTGGCCCGAGGACGTCGTCGAGTACTTCGGCGACCCCACCACGGGCGGCGACGAGTGCCACATGGCCTTCCACTTCCCGCTGATGCCACGCATCTACATGGCGGTGAAGAAGGAGACGCGCGAGCCGATCTCCGAGATCATGTCGCGCACGCCCAAGCTGCCCGAGCACGCCCAGTGGGGCATCTTCCTCCGCAACCACGACGAGCTCACGCTCGAGACGGTGACCGAGGAAGAGCGCGACTACATGCACAGCGAGTACGCCAAGGACCCGCGCATGCGCGCCTACCTCGGTATCCGCCGCCGCCTCGCGCCGCTCCTCGACAACGACCGCGACCGGATCGAGCTGTTCACGGCCCTGCTGCTGTCGCTGCCCGGCTCGCCGATCATCTACTACGGCGACGAGATCGGCATGGGCGACAACATCTGGCTGGAGGACCGCGACGCGGTCCGCACGCCGATGCAGTGGAGCCCCGACCGCAACGCGGGCTTCTCCACGGCCGACCCCGGGCGGCTCTACCTGCCGGCCGTCATGGACCCGATCTACGGCTTCCAGGCGGTCAACGTGGAGGCCCAGCAGCGCCACGAGGGCTCCCTGCTGCACTTCACCCGCAGGATGCTGCAGATCCGGCGCAAGCACTCGGTGTTCGGCACCGGCGCCTACACGGAAATGTGGTCGTCCAACCCGTCGGTGCTCACGTTCATCCGCGAGGAGCGCGACGACGTGATGCTGTGCGTCAACAACCTGTCGAAGTACCCGCAGCCGGTGGAGCTCGACCTGCGCAGGTTCGAGGGGATGACGCCGGTGGAGGCGCGCGGCGGCGTGCAGTTCCCGACGATCGGCGAGCTCCCCTACCTGCTGACGCTGCCCGGCCACGGCTTCTACTGGTTCAGCCTCAAGCGCGGCGCGGCCGCCCGCAGGGAGTCCGCCGAGGTCGTCAGCGAGAGGTGACGGGCACCTGGGCACGGGCCGCGCGGCGGGCGGGGATGAGCGCGACCGCGAGGGCCGTGCCCACGGCCGTCAGCACGGCGATCGTCAGGGTCAGAGCAGAGGGGGCGCGGCCGATGCCCGCCCCCACCCCGCTCGTGTGACCCTGCAGGTCGATCAGGCTCGTCACCACCGACATCCCCGCCGCCGCGCCCGCGCCGACCCCCAGCACCACCAGCAGGCCCGTGGCGGTCACGAGCGTCGCCATGACCTGGCGCGGCGTCAGCCCCATGGCCTTCAGCACGGCCAGGTCGAAGGCGTGGTCACGCAGGCCGAGCGCGCTCGCGGTGAGCAGGTTGGCCAGCCCGATGAGGGCCAGCACCCCGATCAGCGCCACGATGATCACCCGGATGACCGACAGCCGGTCGGCCGGGTTGACCGCCTCCTGCACCTCCAGGCCCTCGCCCGACTCGGCCAGCAGCCTGCCGCGCACCTCGGCGGTGTCCGCGCCCGGCTTGAGCGCCAGCGCGTAGAACTCCGGGGGCACCGCGTCCTTCGCCGACAGGCTGTCCAGCCCGACCGACAGCACCTCGCCGTCCTGGTCGGGCTCGACGTTGCGGCCGACGATACGCACGATCAGCGGCGTGCCGCCCACGGTCAGCCGCACCCGGTCGCCGATCTCCACCCCCAGCAGGTCCAGCAGGCCCTGCCCGGCCACGGCCTCGCCGGGACGGCCGTACATCCGCCCCTCGACCACCGGGAACGGGTACGGCGTGGACGACGCGCCGATCGCCCGCACCCGTACGGACCGGGCCTCGCCGGGCGACAGGGCGTTGACCTCCGTGCCCGGGTAGACGGCGGCCACGCCGGGGTCGCGCTCGGCGATGCGCCTGGCCTCGGCGGGCTCGACCTTGCCCGCGCGGACGTACAGCGAGGCGTGCTGGCCCACCTGCTCGGGATGGTCGGCGAAGTCGTCCAGCGTGGCCCACACGCCGAGCCCGATGGTGATCATCATCATCGGGACGGCCAGCCCGAACGCCGTCAGGAACGCCGGCATCCGCCGGGTGAAGGCGTCGCGGGTGCCGAGCACGAGCGCCGGCGGCAGCCGTACGAGGAGGGCCAGGCGCGCCAGCCGCGACAGGCGGCCCCGCGGCGGCGCGGACGGCGCGTCGGGGATCGGCGGCGTGCGCCCGCCGCGCCAGGCGGGCACTCCGACGGCGGCGAGCACGACCAGCGCCGTGCCGCCCACGATGGCCAGCATCGGCGCGGGGGCGACCGAGGTCGAGCCCAGCATCAGCACCATCACGCCCCAGCCGGCGACCGCGCCGGCCACGACGCCGAGCAGGCCGAGCGCGCCGTGCTCCACGAGCAGCAGCAGCGCCACCTGGCCCCTGGTGAAGCCCAGGGACTTCAGCGTGGCCAGGTCGCGGAGCTGGGCGAGCACCCGGCCGCCGGCCGCGTTGGCGAGCGCCAGCGCGGCGGCCACCAGCCCGACCGCGCCGAACAGCGCGAGCAGCGTGCCCAGCAGCCGGTTGTCCAGCTCCATCGCGGCCCTGACCTCACGCCAGGTGTAGACCCGCTGGAGCTTGTCCTCCAGCATCACCACCACGCGCTGCGAGACGACCTGCGTGGCGTCGGGGTCGGCCAGGCGCAGCCCGGTGACCCACTCGCTGCGGCCCAGCATGGGCTCGATCCGGTCGAGCATGAGGGGCAGCACGTACGCCAGGCCGGGCGTCCACTGCGGGTAGAAGCCCTGCTCGGCGGAGTCGGCGATGCCGCGTACGTAGAGGGTGTGCCGCCCGCCGCTCAGCGCGATGATCGTGAACGGCGCGCCCACCCGGAGCCGCAGCGACTCGGCGAAGGACCGCTCGACCACGACCCCGTCCGGCTGGGACGGGTCCAGCCAGCGGCCCTCGGCCACGACCGGATGCGCCACCCCTGGCGGCGTGGCGGGCATCGCGCGCAGCGCCGCGGGCTCCTTCTTGCCGTCCTGGGCCACGGTGACGGGCGCCGACCGGTAGGGGCCGGCGACCCGCGTCACGCCGTCGATGCCGGTCAGCGAGACGTCGGGGCTGTCGTCGGTGTAGAGCCAGACGTGGGCGCCGTCGGTCCTGGCGAACAGGCTGCGCCAGGGGTTGGTGCCCTCCTCCAGGAGGGTCGCCGCGGTGATCAGCGCGGCCACGATCCCGGCCACGGCCAGCACGGTGAGCACCGCCTGGCCCTTCCTGGCCCGCAGGTCGGCCTTGATCCACCGGCTCCCCGCGAGTGCGGTGCTCATCTGAGGTCGATCACCTCGCCGGCCGTGCCGGTGCGGCGGCGGGCGATGCGGCCGTCGTCGACGATCTCGCCGTCGAACAGGGAGACCACCCGGTCGGCCAGGCTGGCCACGCGGGCGTCGTGGGTGACCATGACGATGGTCTGGCCCTCCTTGTGCACGGTGCCGAGCAGGCGCAGCACGTCGCGGGTGTTGCGGCTGTCGAGATTGCCGGTGGGCTCGTCGGCCAGCAGCAGGGCTGGCTGGTTGGCGAGCGCCCTGGCCAGCG
The DNA here is from genome assembly GCF_036289125.1 of Nonomuraea sp. LP-02. Taxonomy (NCBI): domain Bacteria; kingdom Bacillati; phylum Actinomycetota; class Actinomycetes; order Streptosporangiales; family Streptosporangiaceae; genus Nonomuraea; species Nonomuraea sp. LP-02. Next base: position 4,788,017 of record NZ_JAXCLK010000001.1, read on the forward strand.
CGACGCGCTGCTGCTCGCCGCCGGAGAGCTGGGCGGGCGCGGCGTCGGCGCGGTCGGTGAGGTTGAGCGCGGCGAGCAGGCTCTCGCGCCGCTCGCGGGCCACCTTGGGCGAGGCTCCGGCGAGCAGCGCGGGCAGCTCGACGTTGTCGCCCACGGTCATGTTGGCGACCAGGTTGAAGAACTGGAAGACGAAGCCGATGCGCCTGCGGCGCAGCACCGCCCAGGCGCTCTCGGAGAGCGTGTCGACGCGCTTGCCGTCGAGCCAGATCTCGCCGCTCGTCCTGGTGTCGAGGCCGCCGAGGAGGTGGACGAGCGTGGACTTGCCGGACCCTGAGGGGCCCATGACGGCCACGAACTCACCTGGCTCGACCTGGAGGTCCACACCGCGTACGGCGGGCACGGGCAGAGCCCCATCCTGGTAGATTTTGACCAGATTGACCGTTTTTATGACGGAGGTCATGCCAGATCCTCCTGGCACCGTTCGAGCCAGTCAAGATCCGCCTGCAGATGGAGCATGGCCCCCTCGATGAGCAGCAGGGCCACCCGGTCGGTCGGGGGCGTACGGGACAACAGGTCGTTGAGGTCGCTCATGAGCCCGAGGTAGTGACGCCGCTGGCGGCTGATCAGCGCCATCCGGTCGGCGATGCCGGTGAGCGGCGCGAGCACGAGCTTCATGAAGAACTCGTCGCGCACGCGGGGGCCCTCGGTGGGCTCGTCCACCCAGATCTCGAGCAGCTCGCGGCCCTTGGCGGTCAGGTAGTAGACCTTCTTGTTGGGCCGGTTGGACTGCTCGACGTCGACGGCCCTGACCAGGCCGTCCTTCTCCAGCCTGCCCAGCGTGACGTATATCTGCCCGATGTTCGGGGAGGGGTAGGCGCTGCCGAAGGTCTGCTCCAGCGCTTGTTTCAGCTCATAGCCGTGAGCCGGCTCCTTCGCCAGAAGCGCCAGCAGGTGAAGCCGCACGCCTCACCTCCCCGGGCGTATGGGAACGCGTGTTACGAACGCGTTACTCGGTTATCCATTGACCTTCAGATTACAGGTGTGCATAACATGAATGCATCTACCTAACACGTATGTAACCCCGTTGAACACGGAGGAAACAGAGTGATCCGTCCGCTTCCGCTGATGCTGGCCGTGCTCCTGGCGACGGCCGGCTGCGCGGCGGCGGGCGACAAGGGCGGCGGCGAGTCGGCGACGGGCGGAACCGGTCCCATCACCTTCGCCACCGGACGCGACACCACGGCGTACCTGCAACCCCTGCTGGACCGCTGGAACCAGGCCCACCCGGCCGAGAAGGTGACGCTGCTGGAGCTGCCCGAGGCCGCCGACGAGCAGCGCGCTCAGATGGTGGCCAACCTCCAGGCCCAGAGCAGCCGCTACGACGTGCTCGGGCTCGACGTGGTGTGGACTGCCGAGTTCGCGGAGAACGGCTGGATCATCCCCCTGGAGCGCGGGCTCTTCCCGCTCGACAGGTTCCTGCCGCCCGTCGTGGAGACGGCCGTCTACAAGAACAAGCTGTGGGCGGTCCCGTACACGAGCAACGCGGGACTGCTCTACTACCGGACCGACCTGGTCAAGAAGCCGCCGAGGACATGGGCCGAGCTCCGCGACCAGGCACGGAAGATCACCGAGAAGCACGACGTCAAGGGCTACGCCGGGCAGTTCCTAGCCTACGAGGGGCTGACCGTCAACTTCTCCGAGGCCCTGCAGTCGGCCGGCGGCCAGATACTCAACCGCGACGGGACCGGGGTGACCCTCGACCCGGCCAAGGCGGAGACCGCGCTCGACTTCCTGCTCCAGGGCCTGCGGGAGGGCTGGATCCCCAAGGAGTCGCTGAGCTACAAGGAGGAGGAGACCCGCCTCGCCTTCCAGGAGGGACGGCTGGCCTTCGCCCGCAACTGGCCCCACGCCTACGGCCCCGCCCGGGTCGAGCTGGGCGACAAGATCGCGGTCACCAGGCTGCCCGGACTGAACGGGCCCGGCTCCAGCACGCTCGGCGGCGCCAACCTCGCCGTCAGCGCCTTCTCCCGGCACCAGCAGACCGCCCAGGAGTTCATCCGCTACTTCACCAGCCTGGAGAACGAGCGCCGCGTCCTGACCGAAGGATCCTTCCCGCCGGTGTGGACCGAGCTCTACGACGACCCCGACCTGATCAGGCGCTTTCCGTACCTGCCGGTGCTCAAGGAGAGCATCCTCGCCGCCAAGGCACGTCCGGTCAGCGCCAACTACAACCAGCTGAGCTTGGTGATCGCGAGTTCGGTCGCCAAGGCCCTCGGCACCCCCACCCCTGAGTCCGCGGCCGACGCCGCGGTCTCGATGAAATCCGAACTCGACGAGATCATCAGAACCCAGTGAGGCAAACCATGCGCACAGCCAGAGCAGCAGCAGTCCTGGCCGGGCTCGCGATAGCCGTCGCCGCGTGCGGCAACGCGCCCTCCACGACGGAGGAGCCCGCCGCGTCGGGCTCCGCCCCTGCGAGCTCCGCCGCCGGCGGCGAGAAGTCCCTCCAGGGCGTCAAGCTCGAGGTCGCGGCCAAGTGGACCGGCGCCGAGCAGAAGAACTTCGAGCAGGTGCTGAAGGCGTTCACCGACAAGACCGGCGCCGAGGTCACCTACGCCTCCACCGGTGAGGACACCGGCGCCTACCTCGGCCCGCGCATCCAGGGCAACAACCCGCCGGACGTCGCCATCCTGCCGCAGCCGGGCCTGGTCCAGCAGTACGCCGACCAGAACGCGCTGAAGCCGCTGAGCGCCGACGTCATCAAGGAGATCGACACCAACTACACGCCGTACTGGAAGGAGCTCGGCTCCGCCGGCGGCCAGGTCTACGGCGTGCTCATCAAGGCGGCGCACAAGTCGCTGGTGTGGTACCGCGCCCCCGCCTTCGACGACGCCGGCGTGCAGCCCGCGACCACCTGGGACGAGCTGGTCAAGAACGCCCAGACGATCGCCGACTCCGGCACGGCCCCGTTCTCGCTCTGCGGCGCCTCCGGCTGGACCCTCACCGACCTCTTCGAGAACGTCTACCTGTCCTCGGCGGGCCCGGAGAACTACGACAAGCTCTCCAAGCACGAGATCCCCTGGACCGACCCGACCGTGAAGGTGGCCCTGGAGAAGATCGCGCAGATCGTCGACAAGCAGGAGTTCCTGGTCGACGGCACCTCCGGCACCATGCAGACGGACTTCCCGACCTGCGTGAGCAAGGTCTACAGCAACAAGAAGGCCGCGATGGTCATCGAGGCCGACTTCGTGGCCGTCGAGGCGGTCAACTCCGGCGCCAAGGTCGGCGAGGACGCCAAGTACTTCCCCTTCCCCAAGGCCGGTGACACCGCCCCGGTCGTCCTCGGCGGCGACGTCGCGGTGGCCATGAAGGACTCCCCCGGCGCCCAGGCGCTGCTGCAGTTCCTGGCCTCCAAGGAGGGCGGCGAGGTCTGGGCCAAGCTCCCCGGCTACCTGTCCCCGAACAAGAACGTCTCCCCCGACAACTACCCCGACGAGCTGACCCGCCAGCTCGGCCAGACCATCGTCTCGGCCGGCGACGCCGTCCGCTACGACATGTCCGACCTGGCCCCCAGCGCCTTCGGCGGCACCGACGGCAAGGGCGAGTGGAAGATCCTTCAGGACTTCGTGCGCAAGCCGAGCGACGTCAAGGGCGCCCAGGAGGCGCTCGAAGCCGAGGCCAAGAAGGCCTGGAAGTAAAGAGGTAAGGCCGTGACCGAACGGTTGGACGGCCCGAAGGTCCCGCCCGCGACGACCGCGGGCGGGGCCGCCACCGGACCGGCTGATACCCCCCTGACGAAACGACGCCTCGGCCCCTCGCCGGCGGTCGCGATCGCCTTCCTCCTCCCGGCGGCGCTGCTGCTCGGGATCTGGGTGGTCTACCCGATCGTCTACTCGATCATCCGCAGCCTGTTCGACGCCAAGGGCTCCGGATTCGTCGGGCTCGGCAACTACGCGACGATCTTCACCGACGGCGCGATGCTGACGACGATCCGCAACAACCTCATCTGGGTCGTCGTCGCGCCGATCATCGTCACCACGATCGGCCTGATCTTCGCGGTGCTGACCGAGCGCATCAAGTGGGCGACGGCGTTCAAGCTGATCGTGTTCATGCCGATGGCGGTCTCGCTCATGGCCGCCGGCGTGATCTTCCGCCTGGTGTACGAGCAGAGCCCCGACAAGGGCCTGGCCAACGCCATCCTGACGACGGTGCACGACACGTTCTCCTCGTCGCAGGGCTATCCCGAGGCCCGGCCGCGCGAGGGCGACCAGTCCCCGGTCGCCGACCAGGGCGGCGCCGTCGTCACCAAGCAGCCCGCCCAGGCGGGCCAGCCGGTGCTGATCCCCATCGTGGGCGTCAAGCCCGCGGTCATGCCGGCGAACGCGGCGCCGGCGAAGGCCCCGCAGCCGGGCAACGCGTTGTCCGGCGTCGTGTGGTTCGACTTCACGGCGGGCGGCGGCGGCACGAGCGGCCAGGTGGACGGCACCGAGAAGGGCCTGCCCGGCATGACCGTCGAGGCCGTGCGCGGCAACGAGGTGGCCGGCACCGCCACGACCGCCGAGGACGGCTCGTTCCGCTTCGACGGCCTGCCGGCCGGCTCCTACACGGTGCGGCTGCCGAAGGCGAACTTCGAGGCGGCCTACGGCGGGCTCTCCTGGCTCGGCCCGACCCTCATCACGCCGGCCATCATCGGCGCCTTCGTGTGGGTGTGGGCAGGTTTCGCGATGGTCCTGCTGGCGGCCGGTCTCGCGGCGATCCCGCGTGACGCGCTGGAGGCGGCCCGCATGGACGGCGCGACGGAGTGGCAGGTGTTCCGCAAGATCACCGTGCCGCTGCTCTCGCCGGTGCTGCTCGTCGTCTTCGTGACGATGATCATCAATACGCTGAAGGTGTTCGACCTTGTGTTCATCATCGCGCCGGCCTCGGTCCAGCCACAGGCGAACGTGGTCGCGCTGGAGATGTGGCGTGTGTCCTTCGGCGGCGGCAACAACCAGGGGCTCGGCAGCGCGCTGGCCATCTTCCTGCTGGTTCTGGTCCTTCCCTTCATGATCATGAACATCCGCAGGTTCAGGAGGGAGAACACATGACCACCGCCACCGCGAGCGCGCCGTCCGGCGCTCCTTCCGACGCCGCGTCCAGCCTGGGGGCCGGCGCGCCCCGCCGGGGCATCGCCGGCAAGATCGTCGATCGCCTGGGCAGCGGGGCCGTCCAGGTCGTCATGGTGATCCTCGGCCTGTTCTGGCTGGTGCCGACGCTGGGCCTGATGGTGGTCTCGCTGCGGACCAACCAGGTCAACAGCGCCGAGGGCTGGTGGACGATCTTCACCAAGCCGGCCGAGCTGACCATCACCAGCTACAAGAACCTGCTGAGCGGCGGCTTCTCCGCCTCCTTCTGGAACACCGTGCTCATCACGGTGCCGACCACGGTCCTGGTGATCGGCATCGCGGCGATGGCCGCCTACGCCTTCGCCTGGATGGAGTTCCCCGGCAGGGACACCGCGTTCCTCGTCGTGGTGGGCCTGCTCATCGTGCCGATCCAGATCGCGCTGATCCCCATCGCCGTGCTCTACGGCAACGTCGGGATCTTCGGCTCGATCCCGGGCGTGGTGCTGTTCCACGTGGCGTTCGGCCTGCCGTTCGCCATCTTCCTGCTGCGGAACTTCTTCGTCGGCATCCCGGCCTCGCTGCTGGAGGCCGCGCGCATGGACGGCGCCTCGGAGTGGAAGATCTTCGCGTCCGTGGTGTTCCCGCTGGGCAAGCCGGCGATCGCCTCGCTGGGCATCTTCCAGTTCCTGTGGGTGTGGAACGACATGCTCATCGCGCTGGTCTTCGCCGACACCGGGAACCAGCCGATGACCAAGTACCTGCAGTCGCAGATGCGGCAGTTCGGTTCGAACATGGACATTCTCTCGTCCGGTGCGTTCCTGTCGCTGATCATCCCGCTGATCCTGTTCTTCGCGTTCCAGCGGTACTTCGTCCAGGGCATGATGTCCGGCTCCGTCAAGTGACGGACCTTCACGGGCGCCCGCCACGGGGGCGGGCGCCCGTGATCATTCCGGTACGGGGGTCAACGGGCGTTCGGCTCACAAGGCGTACCAGACCTAGATAAGCTCAACGGCCATGGCCGGTCGTCCACTGAATGAAATCGTCGAAGCCGGATGGGCTGCGGCGCTCGAACCCGTCGCCGAGCAGATCTCCCTGATGGGTGAGTTCCTGCGCAAGGAGCTCGCCGAGGGGAGGCAATACCTTCCTGCGGGCAACGACGTGCTGCGCGCGTTCAGCCAGCCCTTCGACGACGTCAAGGTGCTCATCGTCGGCCAGGACCCCTACCCGACGCCCGGCCACCCGGTCGGGCTGTCGTTCTCGGTGGCCCCCGACGTGCGGCCGCTGCCGGGGAGCCTGGTCAACATCTACAAGGAGATGGAGAGCGACCTCGGTCTGCCCCGGCCGTCCAACGGTGACCTCACGCCGTGGGCCGACCAGGGCGTGCTGCTGCTCAACAGGGTCCTCACCGTCATGCCGGGCAAGCCCGCCTCGCACCGTGGCAAGGGCTGGGAGCAGGTCACCGAGCAGGCCATCCGCGCCCTGGTGGCGCGGAACAAGCCGATGGTCGCCATCCTCTGGGGCCGCGACGCCCGCAACCTCGCCCCCATGCTCGGCGAGGTGCCGCGCGTCGAGTCCGCCCACCCCTCCCCGCTGTCGGCGCGCAGCGGCTTCTTCGGCTCCCGGCCGTTCAGCCGCGCCAATGAGCTGCTGGTCAGGCAAGGCGCGGCGCCCGTCGAGTGGAAGCTGCCCTAGAGTCGTCGCCATGACTGATGAAGAACCGAAGTACCTCCGCCTCACGGTCGAGCTGACCGTCGAGGTGCTCGACATGAACGCCCTCCAGGCCGCGGCGCTCGCCGAGATCCGCCACCCGGACGCCGACCTCACCGAGGAGGAGCGCACGGAGCAGGCCGAGCTGGTCAACGCCGACGACACCGGCGCCTCGGCGCTGCAGTGGCTGATCGAGCCGGACCACGTGCTGGCGCTGGTCGACCACATCGCGGAGATCGAGCCGCGTGAGGCCGTCCTCGGCGTGGAGCCCTCCGAGGGGCTCAGCGACGAAGAGGACGAGGAGCACGACCACGACCACGGGTGACCGTGCCGGGGTGAGCGGTGGGCCACGACGTTCGACGGCGTCGTGGCTTTTCGCTTCTCCCGGCCTTTCGCCTGCTCAGCTAGGATCGGCTTCGTGATCGTCGCATTCTCCATCACCCCGCTGGGCGTCGGCGAGGGGGTCGCCGAGCCGGTGGCCCGCGCCGTCAAGGTGGTCCGCGACAGCGGCCTGCCCAACCGCACGGACGCCATGTTCACCACGATCGAGGGCGAGTGGGACGAGGTCATGGCCGTGGTCAAGCGGGCCGTCGACGCCGTCGCCGAGGTCGCGCCCCGGGTGAGCCTGGTGCTCAAGGCCGACCTGCGCGAAGGCGTGACGGACGGCATGACGGCCAAGATCGAGTCCCTGGAACGCCACCTGTCCTGACGCCTTACCTGCCGGGTGTCGTGCGGCTCGCGCGGTGGCGGCGCACCGCGTCGCGGTTGGCGCACCTCGGTGAGCAGTAACGCTGCCGGCCGGTGCGCGAGGTGTCGGCGAAGATCGCCGTGCACTCGCCGACCGCGCACCGCCTGAGCCGGTGCATGCCCCGTCCCACCAGGTGCAGCGCGGTGCCCACGGAGATGAGCGAGAACAGCACCGCGCCGAGCGACTGCCGGTCGTCACGGTAGTGCAGGTGCCAGCCGCCCGCGTGGTCGGTCATGCGGGGGTAGGCGGCCGAGTCCGCCAGCATGCGGTTGACCAGCGCGGCGCGCTCGTGCTCGTCCTCGGTGTCGACGACCTTCTCCCAGGCGTCCAGGACCGCGTGCACGCGGACCAGGTCGTCCTGGGTGACCGGGCGCTCCAGCACCAGGCCGGCCTCGCGGCAGCGGCCGGCCAGCTCCGCGGGCGTCGCCGGGCGGTGGTTGGCCAGGTCCGCGGCCAGGTTGACGGCATCCTCGCCGTAAGGGTTGAGATGCATAAGACCATTACAGCAGGCTGGCGGCATGACCCGCCACCCAGGAACGCGCCGGCCCTTACGGGCGTCCGCCGGCAGGACCGCCGAGGCTGGGCGGTACCGGTGGGTGGTGCTGGCCGCCGCCACCTTCACCCAGGCCGCCTCCGGCTTCTTCGTCCAGGGCATCGGGGCGATGGGCGTGCACCTGCGGGACGACCTGGACCTGAGCGCCGCCCAGCTCGGCCTGCTCCTCTCGGCCGCCCAGCTGGCCCCGCTGGCGGGCCTGCTGGTCGCCGGGGAACTCCTGGACCGCTACGACGAACGCTGGGTCGTCGGGGCGGGCGCCTGCGTGGTGGCCGTGAGCCTGGCGGTGGGAAGCCTCGCGCCCGGGTACGCGGCCCTGCTGCTCGTCCTCCTGGTCGTGGGCGCGGGATACAGCACCGTCCAGCCCGGGGGCAGCAAGTCGGTGGCGTCCTGGTTCGACACGTCCCGGCGGGGGCTCGCCATGGGCATCCGGCAGGCCGGCCTGCCGCTGGGCGGTGTGCTCGCGGCGGCCGTGCTGCCCGCGCTGGCCGCCTCCGCCGGGTGGCGCGCGACGCTGGTGGCGGGCGCGGTGGTCGCGTCCCTGGGAGCGATCACCTTCATGACCTTCTGCCGACGCCCGCCCCTCCCCCTGACCAGTGAAGCCGAACCCCGCGGCGCCGGCGTGGAGGCCGGCGGGCGGCTGCGGCTGCTGCGCGAACCGGCCATGGTCAGGATCCTGGTGTCCGGGACGAGCCTGGTGGCGGTGCACAGCGGCATCGGCGCCCTGACCGTGCTGCACCTGCACGAGACGGCGTCCCTCGCACCCGCCACGGCGGCCCTCGTCTTCGTGGCCGTGCAGGCGGCGGGCGCGGCCGGCCGGATCTGCCTGGCCGCCTGGAGCGACCGCAGCCGCTCCAACGCATCCGGCCGTCACCACCGATCCGGCCGCTACACCTCGGTGCTGGCCTGCCTGGTCGCGGTGATCGTGGGCCTGGCCGCGCTCGCCACCCCCGCCGGGCACTCCCCGGTGGCGGCCTCCCTCCTGTTCGTCTGGCTCGGGTTCTTCGGCATCGGCTGGTACGGCCCCTGGGTCGCCCACCTGGCCGAGTCGGCGCCTCCGGGCAGGACCGGGTTCGCCCTCGGCTCCGCGATGGCCGTCAACCAGATCGCCATCATCCTCACCCCACCCGCCCTCGGCTTGCTCAAGGACATCTCCGACGGGTTCGCGCCGTCGTGGGGCCTGCTCGCCGTCCTGTCCGCGACCGCCCTGGCCCTCACGATCCGCACCCCTGGGCCCCGCCCGTAGCGGCCGTACGAAGACCTCACTCCCCCCAGTTTCGCGATATGTCTTGACCGGTCTCACGGACGCGACATATCGTGTCGCTCGGCCACAAACGCGATAGTACGCGTCCACGGAGGTGGAGAGCAATGGAGCAGGAGCGAGTGCCGGTCCTTGTGGTCGGCGGGGGATACGCGGGGCTGAGTACGGCGGTGCTCCTGGCCTGGCGGGAGGTGCCGGTCATGCTGGTCGAACGGCATCCGAGCACATCCATCCAGCCCAAGGCGTTCGGCGTGGGCCCGCGCGCCGTGGAGCTGCTGCGCCCAGTGCCGGGCGTGGAGGAAGCCCTCTCCGGCATCTGGGCCGGCATCGGCGACGACATGCGCATCGCCATCGCCAAGAGCCTGGCCGACCCCGACCCGCACATGATCATGGCCAGCGAGGACGAGGACATGAGCTTCCTCCGCGAGGTCACCCCGGCCGCCCAGATCGGCGCGCCCCAGGCCGAGATCGAGCGCGTGCTCCGTCACGCCGCCGAGGAGCTGGGCGCCGACCTGCGCTTCTCCACCGAGCTCAGCTCCCTCGACCAGGACGAGAACGGCGTCACCGCCCGCATCCGCACCGGCGACGGCGAGGAACGGCTCGTCCGCGCCGACTACGTGGTGGCCGCCGACGGCTACCGCAGCCCCCTGCGCCACGCCCTCGGCGTGCCCACCTCGGGCAAGGGCGAGCTGGGCCAGATGTGCTCGATCATGTTCGACGCCGACCTCGGCGGCCTCGTACGCGAGCGCGAGGTCACCCTCTGGTACCTCCAGAACGACGCCTTCACCGGCGTCATCGTGACCGGCACCGGCGTCGGCGCGCACGTCCTCGGCGTCAACCTGGCCGAGGGCCAGACCGAGGCCGACTTCACCGACGAGCGCTGCGTCGAACTCGTCCGCGTCGCGACCGGCCGCCCCGGCCTCGACGTGCGACTGCTGGACCGTACGACGTTCGGGCTGGCCCACATCCTGGCCGACGCCTACCGCGCCGGCCGGGTCTTCTTCGCCGGGGACGCCGCCCACACCATGCCGCCCACCGGCGGCCAGGGCGGCAGCACCGCCCTCCAGGACGGTGCCGACCTCGCCTGGCGGCTCTGGCTCGTCATCACCGGCCAGGCCGGGCCGGGCTTCCTCGACACCTACGACGCCGAGCGCCGCCCCATCGGCGCGCTGACCGCCGACGCGCACCTCGCCAACCTCGGCGTACGCATGCCGCCGGCGGCCCGCGTCGGCTACCCGGAGCCGCTCGCCGACCCGACCGGCGCCCTGATCGGTCACCGCTACCACTCCACGGCGATCCTGGACGAACCCGGCGACGACGGCTCCATCATGGAGGACCCCCGCGTACCGAACGGCCGTCCCGGCAGCCGGGCGCCGCACGTGATCCTCGACTGGGAGGGCCAGCGCATCTCCACCATCGACCTGTTCGGCTCGGGCTTCGTCCTGATGGCGGACAGGCAGGGCGGTCACGCCTGGATGGACGCCGGGCGCATGGCGAAGGAACGGCTCGGGGTGCAACTGACCCGCCTGCTGGTGGGCGACGAACTGCGGGACGTGGAGGGGTGCTGGCGGGACCGGTACGGCGTCAACGGGGACGGCGCCGTCCTGGTCCGCCCGGACGGCTACGTCGCCTGGCGCACCCCGTCCATGGCCGACGACCCCCTGGCCACCCTGGAGCAGGTCCTGCGCGCCATCCTCAGCCGCTGATCCCGGGCCGCCCGTGCGCCCGCTACGTGGCCTGGCCGGTTCGCCAGCGGGCCTGTTTGACGCGGTTGCCGCAGATCTGCATCGAGCACCAGCGGCCCGTACGGGATCGGGAGTGGTCGTAGAAGGCCCACTGGCAGCGGTCGTTGGCGCACACTTTCAGCCGGGCCCAGGTCCCGTCGGCCAGCGCCGCCGCCGTCGCGCCGAGGACCCGGCTGATCACGGCGTCCATCCCGCGGTCGTCCGCGTGGCCGGCGAGGACGACGCCCTCGGGGGTGAACGTGACGGCGGTGCCGGACCGGCGGGCGGCGTCGGTGAGGGCCGCGGCGGTGGAGGCGGGCAGCGGCAGCCGGTCATGATTGGCAAGGAGCGCCTGGCGCAGGCTCTCGCGCAGGTCGATCGCCCGCGCGAGCGCCTCGGCGTCCGTCGCGCCCCGGATGCCGTGCTCGCCCGCCCACCCGGCCCATGAGGCGGGGTCGGCGAAGCGGTCGGTCCCGGCTTCGACGTCACGGGTGTTCACGAACGCGCGGACGAACTCCAGCGCCCCCGGCGCCGACGCGACCGGTGATGCCGGGTCTGAGTCAGGCATACGGCCATCGTAACCCTTATTGCTTCGAAGACGGTTATCTGGATAACCTTCAAATCCATGAAGAAGGTTACGTCTGCGTGGAGCATCCGCCCGTTCCGTTACGTATGGGGCGCAGGAGCGCTGTCCGGGCTCGGAGCTGAGATCGGCGAGCTCGCGCTCCCCTCACTGGCCCTCATCACCCTCGGGGCGAGCGCCGCGCAGGCGTCATGGGTCAGGGCGGCGATGCTCGCGCCGTTCCTCCTGGTCACGTTGTGGTTCGGCGTCATCGTCGATCGGCGGGCGCGCAGGCCGCTGATGATCGGCGCCGACCTCGTGCGA